>CAVYWO010000020.1:0-1008883 GCA_963772295.1 uncultured Alphaproteobacteria bacterium | reverse complement strand
GCCGACGAGGTGACTCTGTCCAGGACGCGTGATGTTCTGGTACCATAGGGATAGCGTTCCGCTTTGATTGAAGGGCTGCCCGGCGCCGATCGCCTGATATCCGCCGGTTCCATGGCCAAACTGGTGAGAAAGTCGATGGATCTAGAGGTGTCTATCGCGTAATCGGTACAGGCCCGAACCGCGTCGGCGACGCTGAACACTTTCGTTGTGAGGTTGCCCAAGCCCTGGTCCGCCCACGACAGCGCGTCCCAAAATGGGTGGTTGCCGTCCGCGAGCCAGCAGACATTGAGCGCGGTATCTCTGTGTGGAGCTGAAAGCGAAGCCATCTTGCAAGTTCCCCATTCAACGTGGCCGACTTACAGAGATGTTTAGCATATCGCTGCGGCAGGCACTGTGACATCGCTCACACTGACCGCGCCGGCCCCCGTCGCGCCCCCGCCGAAGCCGCATCCTAAAAATACACCCCTCTATATTTTCGGGGCCAGTCACTTGTTTTAATTAAGAAATATACCTCGAAATGATTTTTCGGATAAGGGTTCAGGCCAGCACGAGAGCGTAAATTATGCTTGAGCGCCCCGCCGTGGTCCGCCGCCGCCAAACGGTGATCCTCTCATATAAGGGGCATAACCGGTCGCCGTCGATCTCGAACCGAGCGCCCACTAAGGATCGATCCCGTTCTTTGCTGATTTCGCTGATGTTGCCCAGTCATTCCGAGATCATGTCGCTCGCTGTTCCGACATGATCTCGCCCGTTTGAGGCGTCCTGCTGGCGGTGGGGTTTTGGCGAGTATCGTGCCGGCGGTCAATCCTTGCTGTGTGGTCGCGGTCGGATCCCATGTCCGAAAATGCCTTTGGCATCTCTTCCGCCGCCCGGGCGGCATGCTCTAGTGTACTGCTGCCGAAATAACTAGACATTTGGCTCGCCTTGTGGCCTACTCAGCGGGTGAGCAGGAATCGGGTAGCCACTCTGGAGCTGAGAGCCGAACAGCAGGAACTGCTGCAAGGATGGGTTCGGGCGCATGGCACGCCGCAGCAGGTGGTGAAGCGCTGCCGGATTGTTTTGCTGGCGCATGAGGGATCCGCCGACGTGGCAATTGCGCAGGAGCTTGGATTGAATCGGCACACCTGTCGGCTGTGGCGGGAGCGCTTCGTCGCCGCGGGGGCGCAGAGCTTGTGGGCGGTGGCCGAAGGACGCGGACGCAAACCCCAGCCGGGCCTGGCCGAACGCATTGTGAAGGCCACGCTGAGCAGCAAACCGCCTGGGCAGACGCACTGGAGCACTCGGGCGATGGCCAGGGCCCAAGGCGTGGACGCGAGCACGGTGTGCCGCATCTGGCAGGAGCACGGCTTGCAGCCGCACCGGCAGGAGACGTTCAAACTCTCGCGCGACCCGCAATTCGTGCCGAAGCTGCTGGATGCGGTGGGCGTGTACTTGCATCCGCCGCAGAACGCGGTGGTGCTGTGCGTGGATGAAAAAAGTCAGATCCAGGCCTTGGATCGCACGCAGCCTGGGCTGCCGATGAAGCGGGGACGTTGCGGCACCTGGACGCACGACTATGTGCGCCATGGCACCACGACACTTTTTGCCGCGCTGAACGTGGCGGCCGGAACGGTCAGCGGGCGGTGTTTTCCGCGCCATCGGCATCAGGAGTTCTTGCGCTTTCTGCGCCAGATCGATGCCGAGTACGCGCCGGAGTTGGATTTGCATCTGGTGTTGGACAACTACGGCACACACAAAACCGCACAGGTCCAACGCTGGTTGAAGCGCCATCCGCGCTTCACGGTACACTTCATTCCGACCAGCTCCAGCTGGCTGAATTTGGTGGAACGCTGGTTCGGCGATCTGACCGGCAAAGCCGTGCGCCGTGGCAGCTTTGCCAGTGTCCCGGACTTGGTGGCCGCGATCGAGGACTTCATTGCGGCTTGGAATCGCGATCCCAAGCCCTTTATCTGGCGGGCGCAAGCCGAAGATATCCTCGCCAAGATCGAGCGCTGTCGGCGGCGGCTGGAAGAGATTCAGCCCGGCTGCACCGTGCGTCGTACGCGAAAGAAGGCAGCGTGACATGTGTATAGTTATTTGCGCATCATAACACTAGCTGTAGCAGGAGCTGATTTCGGTTCGACACATCGGACCAATGATGCCCGGTATTACTCGAATATTTCAATGCTGTAATCAGTACTCAATAAGTAGTGCATCGGGTATTTTTCTTAGTCTCATTTTTATCGAATGCAAGCGCGCTCGTTGATGTGGATCACGAAAGCGGCGTACTTTACTCACACCAAGCCTAAGCGTTGTGAAGCGCAGGGGAGGGCTTTCGGGAAATCTCGCAAGTCCGAGCGCGATCGCACGGGTGGCAACCCACGCCGATGTGTCATGACGGAAGACCGCTCCCCACTCTCCGGCGCCAATCCCGGTGGCGCCGGTGAAGGTCCGGATTGGGGCAAAGATCGGGATAGGGGGACACCTCGCGGTGCCACCCCTCCCACACCACCGGGCATACGGGTCACGTACCACGGCGGTTCGACCGGGTTAAGCGTGGACAGAGACATGGAGTCGGGGGAGACCCAGCGAGTCGAAGTAGCGGTTGGGCAGTGCTTATTGGACCGCCGGATGTCCTGACATGCGCCAGAACCCGGTCGGCGAACCGGCCGCGACCGCTGCATTGAACTTCGGTACGCCGCGACGGCGCAGTTCGTTGAAGCGGTTGTGCCCGTTCTGCCACTGCCGCCAAAGATACAAGCGCAATCTTCGGCGGATCCACGCTTCCAGGTTCGTGAGCACACGTGGGGTCTGGCAGAAGCCGAAGTAGCCGCGCCATCCGATGAGGTATGGCGTCAGGTCCGCGATCAGCTGCTGTAGGCTGATCCCCCGTGTCCGGCGGGTCATCTCCCGGACTTGCGTCTTGAATTTGTCGAGAGCTTGTGGCGCAATGCGCCGCTCGCTCCCGTCATCCGAGATGCTGAACCCCAGGAACTTGCGCTCCTCCGGTCGCGCCACCGCGCTTTTCGCCTCGTTGACCTTCAGCCGCAGCTTCTGGGTCAGGAACCGGCTGACCGAGGCCATGACCCGTTCACCGGCGCGGCGGCTGCCAACATAGATATTGCAGTCGTCCGCGTATCGGCAAAAGCGGTGACCTCGTCGGGCCAGCTCCTTGTCGAGATCGTCGAGCACGAGATTGCTTAAGAGGGGCGAGAGCGGGCCGCCCACACGTTTATCGGGCACCCGTGCGGCGACCCGCGCCATCAGGCTGTCATGATTGACTCGATCGAAAAATTTTTCGAGATCAAGGTCCACCACGACACTGTAGCCTTCGGCAACGTATCGTTGCGCTTGCGCCACCGCCTGATGGGCGGAGCGTCCCGGTCGGAAGCCGTAACTATGCTCGGAAAACGTCGGGTCCCTGAGCCTGACCAAGCAAATTGATGCGATGGGCTAGGATTTTTGAGCACAGATCGTGATGGTCGCCCTCACTTATCTTGATTGCGAAAAGTTGGCATGTGAATTGCTCGAAGACCATTCTTTTGTTCGACCTCGGCGACGCCATTCTTCCGTCCCGACCGCAATTCAAGTTGGCCGCCGTGTCGAGCGGCGGTCAAGGATGGCCGCGATTTGGCGGCCACCCAAAGGGCTTGTCCTTGACGGCCGCGAGCACGGCGGCAACGTCAACGGCGGCGGGCGGAAGATCGCTTCCACTGCCGAAGTCGCACCCGACTTCAAGCTTCCCGTTCCCGGTATCCCTACAGATGGCGGGAAGCGGAAGTGGGAACCGCCATCAGAAAGCGTGAAAACGGCAACATCAATTTCTTCGATCACGCTCAGGTCCACCGCTCCTGGAGCACCTGCAGCAAGGCTTGCTGGATCAGTCTGTCGACGACGCAAGGGACGCCGAGCTTTCTGATCCCGCCGTCCGGCTTGGGGATCTCGACCCGCTTGACCGGCTGCGGCTGGTAGGTTCCATCGAGCAATTGACACCGAATGCTTGGCCAGTGCTCACGCAGGTAGTCCTTAGCGTCGTCGATAGTCATCCCATCCACGCCAGGACCGCCCTTATTCCGTCGAACGCGTTTCCACGCTCTTACGAGATTCCCTCGGTCGCACACCTCCTTCATTAATTGTTCCGTCAAAGCCGGGCTTTCGGGTGCTGGCTTCGCCACGAATGGTTCGGCCCCTTGGTGACCGCTGACCCGGGCTTCACCCCGATCATCCGGTTCCAGGGCCAGTGAGTACTGGATCTTCTGCCGCGTTCCACTCATGAGTTGCCAATCCTACTTGCCACTCCCAATCGTTCGGGCCTTCGGCCATCGTTTCCGGCTCGGCCTATCTGTTGCTCCGCCTTTCGGCCTTGGAGTGCCTCACTAGCCTTGCCGACGGCTTGACCTACTGTGCCGTCTGCTGACTCCTGCGCCGCGATCAGGTCACCTCGCGGTTCCCTCAGTTCCGAGATCGGAACACGCCGCAGGCCTCCCCAGGTAAGTTCGATCGCCTTCCCCGCACCCCCGCCGGATCTACAGCCCTGGTCCTTGATGGATATGGACTTCGTGATTAGTCGCCCACTCGTCCGGCCAGGGATGCCTGATATCCGCTTTCTGTTCGTCAGGTCGCGGTTTTGCTCCGCACTGCCTTCAGACGCCACCTCGCGATGACGCCCTTGTGCTTCGCTAATCCTTCACCTCCATCAGGTTGGATAGGGGACTTCCACCCCCAAGCTATCGAACATGCTGGGCACACGACGAAACCGCTGTCGCGGTAATTTGTGGCGACGGCAAGCGTTTGGGAGCTAGCGGGAGGCAGGCGTCCTGTCTTGAGATTGAGGGGCCAAGAACCTCACCCAAGACAGGAGCCCCCAATGACCGACAAGGCCATCAGCCCGTTACGCCAGCGGCTGATCGAGGACATGACAATCCGCCGGCTTGGTCCCAAGACCAAGCACGACTATATCCGCCACGTCAAAAGGTTTGCCGATTTTCTGGGCCGGTCTGCCGACAAGGCTACCGCCGAGGATGTCCATCGCTATCAGTTGTGGCTGGCGTCGATCGGGGCGACGGTACCGACCGTCAACGTCAGTGCCACTGCCCTGCGGTTCTTCTTCAACGTCACGTTGAAGCGCCACGATCTTGCCCAGGAGGTCGTCTCGACCCGCGAGCCTCGCCGCCTGCCCGTTGTTCTGAGCCCGGAAGAGGTCGGTCGGCTGCTCGCCGCGGCGAGAAACATCAAGCACAAGGCGCTCTTGAGCCTGGCTTACGCCACCGGCCTGCGAGCCTCGGAGGTCGTATCGCTCAAGCTCACCGACATCGACCGCGACCGGATGGTCATCCGGGTCGAACAGGGCAAGAGCCTGCCCCCGCGAAGGCGGGGGGCAAGAAGGATCGGTATGTCATTCTCTCGCCCAACCTTCTCGAGATATTGCGCGAATGGTGGCGCGTCGCGCGCAAGAAGGGATGGATGTCTCCTGGTCAGCCCTGGTTGTTTCCCGGCTACCGCAGGCAGCATACGAGTGCGCGCCAGCTCCACCGGATCGTTCGCCTGGCAGCGGGGCGTGCCGGCATTACCAAACGTGTCGGCGTTCACACGCTGCGGCACAGCTTTGCCACGCATCTCTTGGAGCAAAAGACCGATATCCGGATCATCCAGGTCTTACTTGGACACAAGAAGCTCGACTATCTCCCGCACCGGACTATGTCCCGTTCAACCAGGAGAGGAGCATCGCACGGTTTGTTGATGCTTCAAGCACGGGACATAGCTCCTTGTCGGGCGCTGCTCGCCCACGAGGAGAACGCCATGCAGCGAACCTATGAAGGCGCCAGAGCGCTCGTCAATCGTGCTGCCGGCCCGCTGGCGAGGCATATTGATCCCTTTATCACGTCGTTGATCGAACAGCAGTACCAGCCGAGTGTCATTTACATCAAGGCTCGGCACGGGTTGGCCTTCGACCGCTGGCTTACAAAGCGCCGGATCGTGTTGGCTGATCTTTGTGAAGCACAGATTGTCCAGTATCAGAACCGCACTCGACGTCGACACCAACGCATTCGTGCCGAGACGCAGCGCATCGAGTGGAAGGCGTTGACGCAACTGCTACAGTTCTTGCGGGTTAGGGGGTATTTGTCCCGAAGCCGACGTTGCGACGACTGCGGCTGAGGATCTAGCAGCTCAGTTCGGACAACATCTTCAAGATCAGCAAGGACTCGCAGCCGCAACGATCGAGCGCTACCGCGGCGTCGCCCAGCAGTTTCTCCACCATTGTTTCGGGCGCGGCGCGGTGGATCGACACTTGCTACGCGCCGGCGATGCAATTGCGTTCATAAAGAGTGAGGGGCGCCGCCTAAGGCCGCCGGCGCTCAAGTGCGTCGTGAACGCCCTGCGCTCGTTTCTGCGCTACGCGCAGTTCCGAGGCGAAGCGCCAGCCGTGCTCGCCGCCGCGGTGCCGACCGTGTCGGCGTGGAGCACGACGCCTGCCTTGCCCAAGGCGGTATCGCCGGAGCATGCGCAGCGCGCTATCGACAGCTGCGATCTCGATACCGGTGTCGGATTACGCGATCGCGCCGTGCTGCTGCTTCTGGCACGTCTGGGCCTTCGCGCTCACGAGATCATCGGGCTGGAACTCAGCGATCTCGACTGGCGTCGAGGCCATCTACGTGTGCGGGGTAAGGGAGGCCGTGAACAGCTCTTGCCGCTGCCTACCGAGGTAGGCGCAGCCATCGCCGCCTATCTGCAGCACGGACGTCCCGCGACTTACGATCGGCATGTGTTCTTGCGATCTCAGGCTCCGATCCGGGGTCTGACGGCAGGCTCAGACGCGATTGGGACGATCGTGCGCCGCGCGCTCGGGCGAGCCGGGGTCGATGCACCGCACCGCGGCTCCCACCAGTTCCGGCACGCTTTGGCAGTTCGCATGCTGCGGCATGGGGCTTCGTTGAAGGAGATCGGGGAAGTCCTTCGGCATCAAAGTCCGCAGACTACCTCGATCTATGCTCGGGTTGACATCGACGCATTGCGGTCGCTCGCCCTGCCGTGGCCGGGAGGTGGGTGATGAACACCATGCGCGATGCTCTGCAGGAGTATCTCACCCTACGCCGAAGTCTCGGTTTCAAACTGCAGGACGCGGCTCGCGTGCTCGCCCGGTTTGTCGCGTTCATGGAAGATCGCCAAGCACTGCATATCACGACAAAGCTTGCTCTCGAATGGGTACAGCAGGCCCAGACGGTCCTGCCGGCCGAGCGCGCGCGGCGACTGGGCTTCATACGTGGATTTGCTCGCCATCGCAGCGCGACCGATCCGCTTACCGAGGTGCCGCCGAGAGAGCTCTGTCCGTACCGATCGACCCGCGCCCGGCCCTATCTCTACAGCGAGGAGGAAGTGAAAGATTTACTGGCAGCCGCGCTGTGCCTGCCAACGGCATGGCCGTCGACACCGTTGCGGCCCTGGGTCTTTCATTGCCTACTTGGTTTGCTCAGCGTTACAGGCCTGCGTATAAGCGAAGCGCTCGATCTGAAGCTTGAAGATGTCGATCTAACTCAGGGCCTGCTCACCATTCGGTCAGCCAAGTTCGGACGTTCCCGGCTCGTACCCCTGCATCCCACCACACGCACGGTACTCGACGATTATCTGCAGCGGCGGCAACAGTTCCTTGGTCTACGACGTTCGGATTTCGTGTTCATTTCCAACCGTGGAACCCGACTCGATGGTGGGCGCGTTCGGCGAGCCTTCTACACGCTTTCGCGGCAATCGGGCCTGCGGGCGCTCGGGAGTCGCAACGGCCCCCGGCTGCACGATTTCCGACACCGCTTTGCCGTTCAGGCACTCACCCGCTGGTACGAGTTGGGTGAGGATCCAGCACGGCGACTGCCAGTCCTCTCGACCTATCTCGGGCACGTCTATGTCGCCGGTACTTATTGGTATCTGAGTAACTCCCCGGAACTGATGGTACAGGCGATGAGGCGGCTCGATCGGCGATGGGGAGAGCCGTCATGATGAGCACACCAACTTTCCCCTTGATGCTGGAGCGTTTCTTCACGCAGCGCTTGATGCAGCAGCGGCAGGCCAGCGCTCATACGATTGCGTCGTACCGCGACACGTTTCGGCTGCTGTTGAAGTTTATGCAGAAGCGTCTTCGCAAGGCGCCCTGCGCACTCTCGCTCGAAGACGTCGACGCGCCCGTCGTGATCGATTTCCTCGACGAACTCGAGAAGGTTCGCAAGGTCGTGCCGAGAACCCGCAACCTGCGCCTGACCGCCATCCATTCGTTCTTCCGCTACGTGGCGTTCGAAGCCCCTGCGCACGCAGCGCAGATCCAGCGCGTCCTAGCCATCCCGCCCAACCGATTCGCCCGGAAATTGGTGCCGTTCCTGAACCGCGCCGAAGTCGATGCGCTGCTCGCGACACCCGATCAGCGGACCTGGTCAGGACGGCGCGATCATGCGCTCATCCTGCTCGCCGTGCAGACCGGACTACGGTTGTCGGAGCTGACGGGTCTTCGCCGCCACGATCTGCACCTGGAAACCGGTGCCCACGTGCGCGTGATGGGTAAGGGACGCAAAGAACGATGCACACCGCTAAGCAAAAACACGCGCTCCGTACTCGTGGCCTGGCTGAGAGAACCGCCTCGCCGACCGGATCAGGCAGTGTTCCCAAACGCTCGCGGCGGTCAGTTGAGTGCGCACGGCGTGCATTATTTGTTAGCCAAGCATGTCGCGGTAGCCGCTCGGACTTGCCCATCGCTGGGCAACAAGCGCGTGAGTCCCCACGTGCTTCGCCACGCGGCCGCAATGGACTTGTTGCAGCAGGGTGTCGACCTGTCGGTCATTGCGCTCTGGCTTGGCCACGAGTTCGATCGAGACGACCCAGATCTACTTGGACGCCGACCTTGAGTTGAAGCAACGGGTCCTCGACGCCGTCTCACCTCCAAACGGCAAGCCTGGACGCTATCGACCCGACGACAAGCTTCTCGCATTTCTCAATAGCCTCTGACAATACGGCTATGTCCCGCTCGGGTACCATTTGCGTCGAACTCGTGCGGTGCGAGGGCCAGGCGGGACATAGCCGGTGCGGGAGATAGTCCAACCTATGGCCTGGAGGCCATAGGCTCGAAAGCACCGTCCGTTATCTCGGGATCGATGTCGAGGACGCGCTCAGCATCTCGGAGCAGGTGGGGCTGTGAGCCGAAGAAGTAGCGGCCTTGCCGGTCCGGCAGGGCCGCAGCCCGTCATCGCCAGCCCGTACCGGGCAGCCAGCCAGCTTCGGCCGAACCCGGCCCATTGCCGCCGATCGTTTCCGTCGACGGCAACGGCGGCCAACGCCCCGTTCCGGACCTCGGCGTTCGATAGCCTGTCGTGCGCAAGTCCCCGAAGCACCGTTGTCGAGGGCGTCCGGAAGCGTAATTATCGGGCTGAACCACACCCGAAATCGGGGGGGACGGCGGCTCAAAGACGGTGGCGGACGCGATGCCGGTTGAGATGACCGAGAAGGAGGGAGCAAGCGGGGGCGAAGTCGGTGGGGTTGGCGCGCCCTCGACAGGTGAAAGCATCTCGGCCGAGCAGGGGGTCTATCTATCGCCGAATCCACCGCCGGATCATCGGCCGTCGCGGCCACGACGGGTGCTGATGGGCGCGGTCGGCGTCCTGGTTCTGGCGGCCGTCTGCATATTCGGCATCCCCTGGATCCTCTCATCTCTCAACACCGTTTCGACGGACGACGCCTACGTTAACGGCCATGTGACGTTCGTTGCTCCCCGGGTCGCCGGCCAGATCTCCCGGGTACTGGTGGATGACAACAACCGTGTGCACAAAGGCGAGCTTCTCGCCGAACTCGACAAGGAGCCATTTCAGGACGAAGTTGCTGTGAAGAGAGCGGCCGTCGATACCGCAGACGCGAACCTGCGGGCGGCCAAAGCGGCGGTGCGGGATATCGAAGCACAAGCACTAGCCCGGCGCTGGCAATTGCAGAACGCCTTCCAGGACGTCGAAAACAAGATAGCTCTTTTGCATGCTCGGGTAGCCGCTCTCGATAAGAGCAAGGCCGAGTTGGCGCTGGCACAAGCCGACTTCTATCGGGCGCAGCGGTTGCTGGGGGGCCCGGCGGAGAGCCGTCAGGAGTTCGATCGCGCTCAAAGAGCCTTATCGACTGCCAGCGCACAGGTAACAGAATCCCTGGCTGAAGTCTATCAGGTCCGCGCTTCATTGGGACTGTCGGCGCAACTCAATGGGGGTGAAGGTCTTGACCAGGTGCCACGCGATCTCGATCAAACCTTTTCTTCCGTCCTCGTGGCGCAGGCGGACCTGATTCAGAGTGCGGCTCAGCTTGGCGTGATCCATTCCTACGACCAGAGCCCGAAGCAGATGCTCGAGGAGTTCGAAAAACAAGGCAATATCGACCGCACATTCGCGCGCCTTGAGGCCGAGGCTCCGGCCGTCAAACAGGCCGAGGCCAAGCTCGAATTCGCTAAACGCGAGCTCGCTCAAGCCGAACTGAACCTTCGCTTTTGCGACATCGTCGCGAAGATCGACGGCGTCGTCACCCGCCGGAACGTCAATCCGGGCGATTACGTTCAAATCGGGCAGAATTTGATGGCGATCCGTTCCCTTCGTGAGATATGGGTCGATGCGAATTTCAAAGAGACTCAACTACGATACTTACGTATCGGCCAGCCTGTTGATCTATATGTCGACATGTACGGCGGCAGGCACGTGTTCAAGGGTCGAATTTCCGGCTTTACGATGGGGACCGGATCGACGTTGGCGTTGCTGCCGGCGGAGAATGCGACCGGCAACTTCGTCAAAGTGGTCCAGCGGCTGCCGGTCCGGATTGACCTCGAAGGATACGATCCGGACAAAAACACCTTGTTCATCGGTACGTCCGTTGTCCCCTACGTGTACATCAACAAGCCGCCCGCCGGGCCCGATGCCGGGAAGTTTCTTCAAGCCGGTCCGCCTCGATCACAAACCGTCGGTTCGCCCCGGAGTTCGCCCGGCGCCGACCAATGACGGTCGCGGCACTTTCGCCCCCGAGATCCGCTGCGACGGGAAACCCCTGGTTGGTGGCTGCCGTCGTCGTGGTGCCGACCTTCATGGAGGTGCTCGACACCACGATTGCGGTGGTGGCACTGCGCTATATCGCCGGCGGCCTGTCGGCTACGGTCGAGGATGGCGAGTGGGTTCTCACCAGCTACCTCGCGGCCAACGCCATCATCCTACCAATAACCGGGTGGTTGAGCGCGCATCTCGGTCGCCGCAACTACTTTCTGGCGTCAATTGCCGTATTTACCCTCGCTTCCGGACTGTGCGGCATGGCCGGCAGTCTCGGTCAGCTGATCCTGTTTCGCGTGATCCAGGGTCTGGCAGGCGGCGGTTTGCAGCCCAGCAGCCAAGGTGTGCTGTTGGATGCCTTCCCGGTGGAAAAGCAGGGTGTGGCGATGACGCTGTTTGGCTTCGCCGCCCTGATCGCGCCGGTCGTCGGTCCGACCCTCGGGGGCTGGCTGACCGACTCGTACTCGTGGCGCTGGGTCTTTTTGATCAACGTGCCGATCGGTCTCCTCGCGTTTGTCGGCTCTTACGCCCTGCTTCGCGACCCGGATTACCTGACCTCACAACGCACGGAGTTGAAGAAGCGGCCATTCCAGTTCGATTCGATCGGCTTGTCACTGCTGGTCATCGTCATGGTCAGCTGGGAAGTGATGCTGAGCAAGGGCCAGGAATGGGACTGGCTGGGCGATCCCTTCTGGCGGGTGCAGACATTGGCAACTTTCTTTGCCGTGGGTTTAATTACGCTCATATTTTGGGAGTTGCGTCATCGCAACCCGGTAGTCAATTTTCGGCCATTGCGCGAACGCAACTTCGCCGGATGCTGCATTATCATCTTTTGCGCTTATCTCGCGCTCTACGGCGCCAGCACTTCGTTGCCCGGCCTGCTTCAGTCCCTCTTTGGTTATAATGCTCTGAACGCCGGGCTGGTCATGTCGCCGGCCGGGGTCTTTGCGGTTCTGGCAATGCCCGTTATCGGCGGCTTGCTCGGTCGGGGGACGGATGCGCGGTGGTTGATCGCCGCCGGGCTGCTGGTCATGACTGCGGGGAACTACTGGATGTCACAGCTGAACCTGGACATCAGCCCGGGCGAGGTCGTCTGGCCTCGGGTGCTTGTGGTTTTGGGACTGGCGGTATGTTTTGCGCCCGCGAATGTAGCGGCTTACCTCTATACGCCGTTGGCATTGCGCGGGGCGGCGGTCGGCTTATTGAGCCTGCTGCGCAACGAGGGGGGCAGCGTCGGGACCTCGGCAGCGCAGACCTTCCAGGAGCGGCGCGAACAATTCCACGTCCTGCGTCTTGGGGAATACCTCGATCCCTTCAACGCGGCCGCGAACTCCTTCGTCAAGCACGCTCAAGCGTTCTTCTTCCAGCAGATGTCCGATCCGGTCGCAGCGCAGCAACTAGGTTTGCAGGAACTCGAAAATCTGCGCCAGCAGCAAGCATCCTCGCTTGCCTACTTCGACTGCTTTTGGATGTTTGCTGTGTTGACGTTTGTGCTCGTGTTCGTAGCTCTGTTTATGAAGCGATCGGTGGCTGAGAAGGGCGCTCACCATGTTGTTGAATGAGCCGGCTTGCGGGCGACCAATTGCGTGGAACCGGACTACGATCAGCATCCGCTCGCCGTAGGTCGGGCTCTCGCTCGAATGGCTAACTCAAAATCGCAGCTTCATCCGGGAAATGCGGGACTGATAGATTTCATCGTTGCGAAGTGCGTCGCATCCGGTGACTGCGGCCGATACTGCTGCGCGACGGAGCTTTTTCGAGGCGCGTCGATTTCAATCGAATGTTTTTTCCTGACACACCTCCGACGATCTGCTCGGCCCGCTCCGGGTCCGCGGCGGGTCATGATCGCGATTGCCGGAATGACCAGGCTTCGGCGCGACCTCGCCGTTGGCGGTCGTTGCGGCGAAGCACCGGAATCCACCCATTGCGGCCACCGAGCCTGCCAACGCATCCCGCCTGTGTTCCCGGTCCGTGCCGCGAAGCGTGCTGTCCTGCCCGTTCTATGTCGTGACCCCAAATTGCCATAGTCGCATAGTACAGGGACGCCGTGGGCGAAATTGCCGTGGTCTCGGATGGCCGATTGGCGGGCCCCGCGCGACGCGCCTTGCGCCGAACCCGCTGCAGCCGGAAATCGCTACCGATCCGCCTGTGCCTTGCTGTTCGGAGCTGTTTTCCGGACCCGGAATCGGAGCATATCAACGCCTCGGTCCTGATCTCTTTGCGGCTCCTCTGCGAGGCGCCGCAGAGTGTTGGCCAAGAGCCCGACTGCGCGCGCCGCCGAGGGCGATGGCGGACGGCGGCGGCACCCGACTGCATGCAGCTCGTCGCGGCCAGCCTGAGCGAAAGCGATGTCACCGCGGTTGCCGCCTGGCTCGCCTCGCTGCCGGTACCGCCCGACCCGACGCCGGTGCCGAAAGGCAGCCTGTCGATGCCGCTCGCCTGCGGCAGCGAACCGCGCTGAGGAGGGCGTCGTGTCGATCGACCGGCTCCGGTCCCTCCCCGCCTTCGTCGCCTTCGTGCTTCTCTTGGGCTTCGGTCGCCCGACCCTGGCGGCGCCGGCCGACGACCGCGCCCTCGTCGCCTACGGCGGATATCTCGCCCGCGCCGGCGATTGCATCGCCTGTCACACCAACCCCGGCGGCGCTCTCTTCGCCGGCGGCCGGCCGATGGCGACGCCGTTCGGCACGCTCTATACGTCCAACATCACGCCCGATCCCAAGACCGGGATCGGCTCATATACCGCGGACCAGTTCTACGGGGTCATGCACACCGGCCGCTTTGCCGATGGCGGCCTGATCTATCCGGCCATGCCGTTCGGCTCCTACACCAAGGTGACGCGCGCCGATTCCGACGCGATCTTCGCCTATCTGCGCGCGGTCCCGCCGGTGCACCAGCCGAACCGGCCGAACGACCTCCGTTTTCCGTTCGACAACCGCCAGCTGATCCTCGGCTGGCGCAGGCTGTTCTTCAAGGAGGGCGAGTACCAGCCCGACCCGAGCAAGTCGGCGGAGTGGAACCGCGGCGCCTATCTCGTCGAGGGGCTGGGCCATTGCGCGATGTGCCACTCGCCGATCAACGCCCTCGGCGGCAGCTCGCAGTCGAAGGCGTTCGAGGGCGGCTTGATCCCGATGCAGAACTGGTACGCGCCTCGCTCACCTCGAACAAGGAGGCCGGGCTCGGCGATTGGAGCGTGGGGGAGATCACCCGCCTCTTGCGCACCGGGGTGTCGCGCCGCGGCGCCGTCTATGGCCCGATGTCGGAAGTCGTGTTCAACAGCCTGCAATACCTCAACGACGCCGATGTGCGGGCGATGGCGATCTATCTGAAGAGCCTTGGCGAGGGCAGCCCGCCCGGGGCCGAGGTCTCCGGGGTTCCGGCGCCGGAGAGCAGCCTGCTGCTGCATTTCGGCGAAACCGTCTACAGCACACACTGC
The DNA here is from genome assembly GCA_963772295.1 of uncultured Alphaproteobacteria bacterium. Lineage (GTDB taxonomy): Bacteria > Pseudomonadota > Alphaproteobacteria > ATCC43930 > CGMCC-115725 > AP-15. The sequence goes on along the minus strand of CAVYWO010000020.1, from coordinate 994,432 downwards.
GCGAGCTGCCGGACGGACGGTCGCGGCATGCCGCCGGACTATCCGCCGCTCGCCGGCAATCCGTCGATCCAAATGCAATCGGCCGTGAACCCGATCCGCATGGTCCTGAACGGCGGATTTCCGCCCGCTACCAAGGGCAACCCGATGCCCTACGGCATGCCGCCCTTCGCCCAGAACCTTGCCGACGACGAGATCGCCGCCGTCGTCACCTATATCCGCGCTGCCTGGGGCACCCAGGGATCGGCGGTCTCGCCGCGCCAGGCCAATGATCTGCGCACGGCCCCCCTTGGATTGATCCGGCGATGATAAACTCCGAGCCCGAGGCCGGTCCCGGCGAAGCCGGCGCCCCGCCGGAAGCAGCCCTCAGCGAGATCCTGAAATCGGATGCCACGGGCGCCGTCGTCCTCGCCGGGCTCGCGACCGCCGTCGTCGCGGCAATCTGGCTCGCGTTCTACCTGCTGGTCTTCGTGCCGCGTGCGCTCACCCCATGACGGAACCCACGCCCTCTCTCCCGGACGACAGCGGTGAGCGGGTCGAACGCCGCTGGGCCGCGGTCGCGGTCGCGGTCCTGGTGCTGCTCGTGGCGATAGCGACCTTCGCGGCGCTGCATCTGGCGGCCATGCCGCAGGGCCGCGTCGAGACCGTCGACCCGCGCAGCCTGCACCTCGCCGGGGAATTCATCGAAGGCAATCTCGGCAGCGCGGTCGAGCCCGACGGCTCGGTCACCGTGCGCGCCATCGGCCAGCAATATTCCTTCACGCCGTCCTGCATCGTGGTACCGACCGACACCCCGATCACGTTCCGCGCCACCAGCGCCGACGTGGTGCACGGCTTTCTGATCACCGGGACCAACGTCAATCTGATGCTGGTCCCCGGCTACGTCTCCAGTCTCAAGGCGCGGTTCGAGACGCCCGGCGAACGCCTGATGCCGTGCCACGAGTTCTGCAGCATGGGCCACGAGGGCATGTGGGGCCGGGTCAAGATCGTCGACAAGGTTGCGTTCGCGCGCCTGGCGGCACAGCGGCCGAGACCGAGCTGTGTGGAATAGCAGGCGGCTGGTCCTCGCCCATTTCTGGTTCGCCTTTGCCGGCTTTGGCGTGGCGCTGCTGCTCGGCGAGTGGCAGATGTTCGTCCGCAGCCCCTCTCTGGCTGGATCGGCAATCCGGAATGGTACTACCGCTCGGTCACCGCCCACGGCACCACGATGGCCTATGTATTTCCGACCCTCGTGGCCATGGGGTTCGGCTACTTCGTGACCGAGAATGCGCTGTCCCGACCGCTGATCGGGCGGCCCTGGGCCTGGATCGGGTTGGCGCTCGTCGTCGTCGGCACGGTCGCGGCGATCGTCCCGGTGGCACTCGGACGGGCCTCGGTGCTCTACACCTTCTACCCGCCGCTGATCGGCAACCCGTTCTATTATATAGGGATTGTCCTCGTGGTCGTCGGCTCGTGGGTGTGGGTCGCGCTGATGGCCGTGAACCTGTACGGCTGGAAGCGGGACAATCCCGGCGCCCCGGTTCCCTTCCCGATGTTCGCCACGGTCGCCGGCGCCTATCTCTGGGGCTGGACCGCGGTCGGCGCGGCGCTCGAATTGCTGTTCCAGATCATCCCGGTGGCGCTTGGACTGCGCAGCACGATCGACGCCGGGCTGGCGCGCGTCTTCTTTTCCTGGACCTTGCACGCGATCGTCTATTTCTGGCTGATGCCGACCTACATCGCCTATTACACGATCGTGCCGCGGGCGATCGGCGGCCGGCTGTTCAGCGACAGGATGGGACGGATCGCCTTCATCCTGTTTCTCGTCGTCGCGATGCCGATCGGCATCCATCACGCCTTCGAGGATCCGCAGGTCGGCGCCGGTTTCAAATACCTGCATTCGGTGTTCACCGCCTTCGTCGCGCTGCCGACTTTGCTCACCGTGTTCACGATCTGCGCCTCGGTCGAGATTGCCGGGCGGCGGCGCGGCGGCAAAGGTGTCTTGGGATGACGGCGCTGCCGTGGCGCAACCCGGTGATGCTCGGGGCCGCCCTGTCCTTTGTCATGCTCGGGTTCGGGGGCGCCGGCGGGCTCATCAACATGAGCTATCAGCTCAACGCCACCGTCCACAACACGCAGTGGATAACCACCGGCCATTTCCATCTGATCTTCGCCGGTGCGATCGTCATTATGTATTTCGTCATCGCCTACGACATCTGGCCGCATCTCACCGGGCGCCCGCTCGATAGCTTCGCGCTGATGCGCGCCCAGCTGTGGACGTGGTTCGTCGGCATGATCGTGCTGACCTTCCCGTGGCACTATGTCGGCATTCTCGGCATGCCGCGGCGGATGGCGTTCTACGACTACAGCGACCCGGCGATCGCCGCGCAGGCGGCATCGGTGACGATGTCGGTCATCGGCGGGGCGATCCTCGTGCTGTCGGGCGTCCTGTTCCTTGCCGTGCTGGCGCGCGGACAGACGGCCGCGCGGGCGGCACCGGCGACCTACCGCTTCAGCGTCGCCGTGCATCCGCCGCGCTCGTTGCCGGCGGCACTCAACGGCTTCGGTCTGTGGCTCGGTCTGATGGTCGGTCTGACCGTCGTCAATTACGGCTTTCCGATCGCGCATCTGCTGGCGACGCCGGGCACCGCGGTTCCGGCCGTCACGGTCGGAGCGCGGCGATGAGCGGCGACAGGGTCGCCTCGCTGCGCAATCCATGGTTCACCCTTAGCGTCGGGATCACCGCGGCGATCGCCATCGTCGCGGCCATCGCCGGCTTTGCCTGGCTGCCGTTGCAACAGCAGGGCGAGCGGTTTCACGGGATCTGGGACGCGATCTGCAGTGCCGCGGGTCTCGTTCGCAGCGCGCCTTCCGGACCGCAGATCGTCAAAGCCGATTACCCGACGACGCGCGTCGAAATCGCCCCGCGGATGCTGGGCGCCGCCGGCGCGGAATCGATCGGGCGCGGCGCAACCTTGGCGCTGCGCTGCACCATGTGCCACGGCGCCCGCGGTTTGAGCCGAGCCGACATACCCAATCTTGCCGGTCAATATCCGTTCGCGATCTACAAGGAACTCGTCGATTTCAAGACGGGCGCGCGCGCCAGCGCGGTCATGGCCCCGCTGGTGGCCAATCTCACCGACGCGAATATGCGCGATCTCGCCGCTTACTACGCCTCCTTGCCGCGCACCTCCGGCCGTCCCCCCAGAACCGACCTGCCGCCGCGCATCGTCACGAATGGCGCGCCGATGCGCGGGATCGCGCCGTGCGGGGCCTGTCACGGCGACCTTGCCGGCAAGCCCGGTGCCGCTTGGCTCGCGGGACAGCCCGTCGTCTATCTGCACGCCCAACTCGCGGCTTTCGCCTCCGGTGCCCGGCACAACGACATTGGCGAACAGATGCGCAACGTCGCCCGGGGAATGACGCCGGACGAAATCGCCGCCGCCAGCCGCTACTATGCCGACCGCCCATAGCTCGGCGATGACGTGAAATCGCCCACCGTGATGTCTCCCTGGGGCGTTCACACAATTTCATGAATAGTCACGAAGAGTTTGCCCTTTCCGCTTCCAGAGGCGGCCTTGCGGGAAATGCCGCTAAAGGGGGGGCATTCCGGGGTGCCGCCCCCGGGTCCGCGCGGAGTTTACCCTCGGGCCGCGCAGAGCGCGGACCCGGGGGCGCCGCAGCCGGCAAGCCGATCGGTGCTGAACGACCGAGTTGCGTCGCCTGCTCGGCAAACGACCTCAGCGGTCTAACCCGATGGCGAGGGCGATCTGGTGGCGGATCGTGGCAAGCTGCTCCCGGGTTATGCGCGACGGTGTGGCGCGCAGGCGCGCCTTCGAAGTGGTCGCCACCAGATGCGACACCGCCCAGCACGGCTTGCTGCAGCCATTCTCCGCGCTCGGCACGATCGCCACCGAGAGGTCCGGGATCGCCAAGGCGGCATCCTCGGTCAGCGGCACCAGGATGGCGTTCGGATAAGCCGGCGCGAAAAGCCCGTCCTCTTCCACCACGACCGCTGGGCGCAACTTGTTCGGTTCCTTCGACATCGCATCACCGCGCCAGTCGGCGACCACGATCTGCCCCGCGTGCAGTACGAGCGGCGCGTTCTCAGTCGGCATCGTCGTGCGACGTGCCCCAATCCTCGTAGAAGGCCCGCCCTTCCGGCGAGGTCGCGACGCGGGCGCCGATCGCCGCGCTGGCCTCACGGATGCGGGTTCGCCGCGCCTCGCGCGCGGCCGCTGTGGCAAGATCGCGCAGCAAGGTCGCGAGACCGATGCCGCGCGACTTCGCCTGCGCCTCGAGCTCGTCGCGCACGTCGTCGTCGAGGCGAATTGAGACAGGCAGACCCATCGCAGCATTGCGTAGCCAATTGGTCAACTACATGTAAGTAGTGCCTCCCAGAGGCACTGCAAGACCCACCCCCGCGGCGGTTGCGGTAAAGGCGGGGACGGCGAATTGACAGCGCCGCCTGGCCTCACCATACTCCGCGGCTTTCCTGCTCGATGGGCGAGCCGCAACGGCCGGCCGCAGCTTGGTAAGGAGAGCGAGGATGCGCGGTCCGGACGGTGTGCACCGGGTCTGCGGGAGGGTGGCGGCGCCGGCCCGTCGGCGACGACGATAGGCGCGCTCCGGCCTCAAGTTTCCGCAACAATCGCGCAGGAGAGATCCCGTGATCACACCCGTTATGCCGACCTATGGCCGGTGGGACGTCGCCGCCGACCATGGCGAGGGCTGCCGGCTCGTTGCCGTCGACGGGCGCGAATTTCTCGATTTCACCAGCGGCATTGGCGTTACCGGGCTCGGCCATTGCCATCCGCATCTCGTCGCCGCCGTCACCGAACAGGCCAAGCGCCTCTGGCACGTCTCGAACATGTTCCACATCCCGGGCCAGGAGCGGCTGGCGCAGCGCCTCGTCGACCACAGCTTTGCCGACACCGTGTTTTTCGGAAATTCCGGCGCCGAAGCCTGCGAATTGGCGCTCAAAGTGGCGCGCAAGTACCAAAGCGAGACCGGTCACCCCGAGCGCTGGCGGGTCATCGGCTGCGAGGGCTCATTCCACGGCCGCACCTTCGCCACCCTCGCCGCCGCCGGCAACCAGGCCTATCTGAAGGGCTTCGGGCCGCCGATGGAGGGCTTCGACCACGTCGCCTTCGGCAATTTGAACGAGATGCGCGCCGCGCTCGGCACCGAGACGGCGGCGATCATGGTCGAGCCGGTGCAGGGCGAGGGCGGCGTGCGCGCGGCGCCCGCGGGCTATCTGAAGGGCCTGCGCGAGATCGTCGACGAGTTCGGCCTGCTGCTCGTCTACGACGAGGTGCAGAGCGGGATGGGACGGACCGGCAGGCTCTTCGCCCATGAATGGGAAGGGGTGGCGCCCGACGTGATGGCGATCGCCAAGGCCTTGGGCGGCGGCTTCCCGATCGGCGCCTGCCTCGCCACCGAGCGCGCCGCCTGCGGCATGGGCCCGGGCACGCACGGTTCGACCTTCGGCGGCAACCCCCTGGCGGTCGCCGCCGGCAATGCGGTGCTCGACGTCATGCTCGAACCCGGGTTTTTCGCCCGGGTCGAGGCCATGGGGCGGCTGTTGCGCGGCCGGCTCGCCGATCTCGTCGCGACCTATCCGAAGCTCTTCGCCGAGGTGCGCGGCGCCGGCCTGCTGCTCGGCATCCGCTGCGTCGTCCCGGCCGCCGATTTTGTCGCCCGGCTGCGCGAGAATGGGCTGTTGACCCTGACCGCCGGCGAGAATGTGCTGCGCATCCTGCCGCCGCTTATCGTCAGCGAGGCGGAGATCGGCGCAGCGGTCGGCATCATCGACAAGGTCGCGAGCACATGGTCGGCGTAGCCCGCATCGCCCGCGCCGAGCGACGGCAGACGCCGCTTCCGGCGCCGCGCCATTTTCTCGATCTCGACCGGTTCGACAGCGGCCTCTTGCGCGGCATCCTCGATCTGGGTTTCGCCTATAAGAACGGCCGGCAAGACCGGCCGCTCGCCGGCAAGACCCTGGCGATGATTTTCGAAAAGCCGTCGACGCGGACCCGCGTGTCGTTCGAGATGGCGATGCGCCAATTGGGCGGCGATACGGTCGTTCTCAACACCGCCGACAGTCAATTGGGTCGCGGCGAGACCGTGGCCGACACGGCGCGCGTCTTATCGCGCTATGTCGACGCCATCATGATTCGCACCAACCGCCCGCAAAAGCTCGACGACCTGGCCTGCCATGCGAGCGTCCCGGTGATCAACGGGCTGACCGACGCCTCGCACCCCTGCCAGCTGATGGCCGATGTGATGACCCTTCAGGAAAAGAAGGGGCCGGTCGCCGGCAAGGTCGTGGCCTGGAGCGGCGACGGCAACAACGTCGCCACGAGTTGGATCCACGCTGCGGTCAGGTTCGGCTTTGCCCTTCGCCTCGCCTGCCCGCCGCAGCTGCGGCCGGCGCCGCACCTTCTCGACTGGGCCCGAGTTGAGGGCGGCCAGATCGAGCTCATGACCGAGCCGCGCCAAGCCGTCGCCGGCGCCGATTGCGTCGTTACCGATACCTGGCTCTCGATGGGCGCGCAGGCGGGCGTCAACCGACACGATCTCCTGGCTCCCTACCGGGTCGACGAGGCGCTGATGGCCTGGGCCAAGCCGGATGCGATCTTCATGCACTGCCTGCCGGTCAAGCGCGGCGAAGAGGTCACGGCAGGGGTTGTCGACGGACCGCAATCGGCGGTTTGGGACGAGGCCGAGAACCGGCTGCACGCGCAAAAGGGCATCCTCGCCTGGTGCCTCGGTTGATCCGCGATGATATGATGATGCCGGCCGAGCGGAGCGCGCCCGATTGACCCCCCCGCCCGAAGGCTGGCCCGACGATCTCGTCCAGCCCTTTCAGATCGATCCGTTTGCGCTGCGCGGCCGCCTGGTGCGGCTCGGCCCGGCGCTCGACCGCATCCTGACCCGGCACGATTATCCCGATGTGGTCGCGGTGCTGCTCGGCGAGGCGATCACGCTCGCGGTGGTACTGGCCGGCGCGCTCAAATATGACGGGGTCTTTACGCTGCAGACCAAGGGCGACGGCGCCATTCGGCTGATGGTCGCCGATGTCTCGACCGCGGGCGCGGTGCGCGGCTATGCGCAATACGACACGGCAAAGCTCGCCCTGGCCCCGCCCGAGGCCGGCGCGTCGGTCCCCGACCTTCTCGGCGCCGGCCATATCGCCTTCACCGTCGACCAGGGCGAGCACAGCGATCGCTATCAGGGCATCGTCGAACTCTCCGGCGACACCCTCGCCGAATGCGCCGGCCACTATTTCCGCCAATCGGAGCAATTGCAGGCCGGGATCAAGCTCGCGGTCGGCCGGGTCGGAGAAGGCCGCACCTGGCGCGCCGGCGGGCTGATGCTGCAGCGGGTCCCGCCCGAGGGCGGGTACGGGCCGATCGCCGACGATGTCGAGGACGAATGGCGACGGGGGATGGTGCTGATGAGCTCGGCGACGCAAGCGGAGCTGACCGACCCGCTGCTGCCGCCGCGCCGCCTCCTGTACCGTCTGTTCCATCAGCATGGGGTGCGGGTCTACAACACCTATTCGCTCGAAGCGCGCTGCCGCTGCTCGCGCGCGCGGATCGAGACGATCCTGCGCGCCTTCCCGCCCGACGAGCTCGACGAAATGCGCAGCGAACGCGTCGTTACCGTGACCTGTGAATTCTGCAACCGACGCTACGATTTCAACGCGGCCGATTTCGGCCGGCTGCTTCCCGCATGAACGCCGGAGATCTCGACCGACAATGAATTAAATTGAATCAGTCACTTCACCCCCTCCCAAACCCTCCCCCATCAAGGGGGAGGGCCTTGCAGCGCGCTCCCGCCCCCTCGATGGGGGCCGGGGTGGGGGTGATGCGACATGGCACCGACGCTGGGGTCGCGGATAAGTTATTGAGACTGTGTGCATCGTTTCCGGTCAGGCCCTGAGGCGGCGGTACTCTTCGAGGGCATCGGGTTTGCCGCCTCCTTACCCGCTCGATTGGGCCGGCCGCCGCCGCGCCGGATCGCGGATGGCTCGGTACCGCGCAACCGGCACCCTGGAAGCCCGGCTGCCGAGGGCCACATTTGTAACGCCCGGTCGGCGGCTTTGCCCCGTACCCGTTTTCTTGCTGGAACGACGATGACCATCGCCCGTTTGCGCTCGCTCCACACGCTCGCCATGGGCGCCGCGGCGCTGATCGTGACGGTGATGCTGCACGGCTGCGACGGCGCCGGCGCCGGCGCCGCCGCGGCGCAAGACGACCCGGTCGACCTCGGCTTGTTGCAGGCGGTCGCGAAGAAGGTCGAACACGACTACGTGGCGCCGGTCAGCGGCGACGAGCTGACGGCCGATGCGCTGAAAGGCATGCTGACCCGGCTCGACCCGCATTCCGACTATATGGATCAGGACCAGTATCAGCAGATGAATGCCGTCACCCGCGGCCAGTTCGGCGGCATCGGCATCGAGCTGACATTGGAGGGAAGGGTGCCGGAAGTCATCGCCCCGATCGAGGGAACGCCGGCCGCCAATGCCGGGATCGAGCCGGGCGACCGCATCGTCAAGATCGACGGCCAGCCAACGACCGGGATGGATGTCGAGACGATCGTCAAACGGCTGCGCGGCACCGCCGGGAGCAGGGTGGCCCTGACCATCGCGCGCAGCGACCGGCCGCCATTCGACATCGTCCTCACCCGCGCCGTGATCCACGTCGTCTCGGTCAAATGGGCGCTCGAACCCGGCCGGATCGGCTACGTCCGGATCACGACGTTTTCCGAAGAAACCCCGTCCGAGCTGGCGCGCGCCATCGCCAAGCTGAAGGCCCAGGCGCATGGCCCATTGAACGGCCTGGTTCTCGATTTGCGCAACAATCCCGGAGGTCTGCTCGACGCCGCCGTCGAGGTGACCGGCGAATTGATCGATGGCGGCACCGTGGTCACGACCCGCGGCCGCAACCCCGAGGACGACCACGTTTACCGCGCGCCGGCGCGGGGCGACCTCGTCGCCGGCGCCCCGATGGTCGTGCTGATCAACGCCGCTTCGGCCTCGGCTGCCGAAATCGTCGCCGGCGCCTTGCAGGACCATCGTCGGGCGACCGTGATGGGCACCCGCAGCTTTGGCAAGGGCTCGGTGCAAACCATCATCCCGATCGAGGGGCACGGCGCGCTGCGGCTGACGACGGCGCTCTACTACACGCCCTCCGGGCGTTCGATCCAAGGCAACGGAATCGCTCCCGACGTCGTCGTCAATCTGCCGAAGAACGAGCAGGTGGCGAACGCGCTCGTCACCTACGAAAGCGATCTCTTCGGCGCGCTGAAGAACACCGGCCCGACCGCGCCCGAACCGTTCGATCATCCGATCAAGTCCTTGGTCATCGGCACCCGCGACGACGCCCAGTTGCAGGCGGCGCTCGACTACCTGCAACGAGGACTGCAACGGACCCGTCCCGGCTGATCGGGAAGCGGCCCGCCGTGCGGGGCGGAATTTATGACATCCCGAATGTCATGCGCGGCGGCGGTGCCGCGATCCTCGCGCTGTTGACCGGCTGCGGCGGCGGCCCGGCGCCACTGCCGACGGGCGCGGTCCGCGCCTATTTCCCGAAGGGCGCGGTCGCCGACACCATCGAGGTCGATGCGATCGACCGTCTGGCGTTGCGCCGCGCCGATCTCGTCGCCCCCGATGGTCGAACCACCGCGGCGCTATCGATCGCGGCGCGGCCGGCGCCGAGCGACGCCACCCTGCTGCTGCCGACCGGCGCCGATGGCGACGGCGGTTTGGCACTTGGCGCCCTCGCCGGAAATCCGCCGAATGCGGGGGCGGTCGGCGCCGCAGTGCAGACGCAAAGCCAGCTCTTCGCGACCGTGTCGAATGCCGCGATCGCGCTCCCCGACCCGGTGGCCTACCGTCGGGCCTGGCAGAAATATCGGATTCGGCTGCGCTTCGGCGACCCGCCGCAGGCCGAAAGCCGCGAGATCGCGGCCCCCGAGCCGCCGCCCGCCGCCGACAGCCGGCCGCCCGAGGGTACCTCTGGATGAATTGATGCCGGCGAGCCGGCTGGACTCGGTGCCGGTCAGCGACCAGGCGCGGGAGCTCCGGTGCGGCCGGCAAGGCGGTCGTCGACATCGTCGGGGGGCCCTTCGCCCGATCATGGCGTGCCGCTGGGGGCGCCGGCAATCCGCCAGGAATACATCAGCATCGAGGTGGCGGTCAGATCGATCGCCGGCTCGGTGGTCGTGTAGGACTGGACATTGTCCTGGTAGACGGCGCCCCTGCCATTGAACGCCCGGAAGCGGTCGCCGCCACCCGGCGGGCAGCGGCGCATGCCGCTCAGAAACCCCGACGAGGCGGCGCTGTTCGGCCCCTCGACCGCGGCGCCGTTCAGAACGGGCGCGCCCCCGGTCAGGCTGCCGAGGATATTGGCGACCTGATGCTGCGGGCAGTCGGGAAAGGTGGAGCCCACGCCGATGATCAGCGAGGTGCCCCAGGCATTGGCGCCGAAGACATTGGCCAGCCAGCGCCGGGAGAGGGTCTCGTAACGCTGGTCGCCGGTCAACCAGGCATATTCCTTGGCCATCACCGACAACCCGGCGAGATGCGAGGTGGTGTCGCCGTAGGACCAGTTGTACCCGGCGCCGAACGGATCCCGCGCCGCGGCGACCGAGGCCGCGATCTGTCCGGCCAGGTCGCCCAGAAGATCGGCTTGACTGACCCTTAGCCGCGGCCGCCCGGCGCGCGTGATCGCCCGGTACAGCTCGAAATGGGCGAGGCCGCTGACATCGTAAAGATTGAGCGTGTCGGTTTGGTCGTTCGGCCCGTTGATATAGGCATGCGCCCAGTCGGCCGCCCGGTCGAGATAATAGCCGGGGTCGGCGTGCGCGAGGCCCGCCGGCGGCCGGCCGGCGGCGAGCGCGAAATAGAGCTCGACGGCGCCCAGTTCGAGGTCGTCGCGCCATTCGATCTCGGGGTAGAAGTCCGACGGCGCCACGGTGAGCAGTCGGCCGGCGGGCGCGGTCTCGGCCAGGTCGAAGATCGTCTCGGCCGAGGCCAGGCAGCGGTCGGCATAGGCTGGGTCGGTCGCGCTGAAGATGCGGAAGCACAGGGCGAAATCCGCAGCCAGCCGGCCCGCCAGGTTGGGGCTCAGTCGGGCGCCGGCTGGACCGGCGCGGAATACCGGCCGGTGGCGGATGTACTGGTAGATCGGGTTGCTGCCGCCATAGGTGTCGTCGGCCTGCGGCAGGCGCCAGATGTCGTGGTCGCTGAGATCGTCGGAAGTCGTGAAATCGCTACCGATCCCGACCTGGTAGGCGAGCGTCCGGCTCGGTTGGTCCCACATCCCCTGCAGCCAGTCGAGCCCGAAGCGTGCTTCCGCGGTGAAATCCGAGGTCGTCGACCCGGCACCCATCTGGTCCGGGAAGTCGCGGATGCCGACCGCCATCAGCGCCACCGCGTAGCTCGCGGTCTCGACGAATTTCAGGTAGTCGCCGGCATCCCACCAGCCGCCCAACGCGTCGATCGTGCCGCCGGTCGCCGCGAGCCGGCCGATAATCCTGCCGTGGCGGTCGAAGGCGGGCGTGCGATAGACCGTGGCGCTCGCATCGTTGAGGTGCCCGGGTGCGCGGCGCAGCGGCGAGGGGATGTAATCGGGGCCGTCCCGCTCGTCCTGATAAAACTCCAGCGTTTTTCCGAGCGGCTCACCATAGAGCGCGGCGGGTGCGGCCACCCGGAAGGCGGGCGAGACGGCGCCGCCGCCGGCTCCGACGCGGATCGTGTAGCGGCCGATGACCGACAGCGTGAAATCGATCGGATAGACCGAGTAGCTGGCCCAATTACCGAGCCTGCCGCCGACCGTGCCGGCGGCGGCAACCCGGCCGGCGGCGTTCTCGACGCTGAACCGTTCGCCATTCAGCGGGCTTGCGCTCATCACGTAGGCGCGCATCGGCAGCCCCGCTTCATAGCCGATCTGGTCGACCCGAACGTATCCGGTGGCCGCCTGGGCAGTGCCAGCGAGGCAGAAAGCGGCGGCGCAACCGAGATGGCGAACCCGGGATGCGATGATCGCGTCACCCTTCGCGGGCCGGATATTTTTGGCCTCGTCCCCCTGATATCGCCAAGGCCTTCGGTGAACCCATTCCGCGATGTCCGGCCACAGCGGACATGGTGCCTCAGCTGATCACTGCGGCCAGGCGACGGTGTTGAAATCGTCGACCAGCGCGGCGATGCGACCGATGTCGGACTGATCCATGATCGCTCGCGCACGGCGCGTGGCCGCGACCATATCGAGGTTGCGGATGCGGTGCTTGACGCGCGGTATATTCGCCGGCGCCATCGACAGATTGCGCAGGCCGAGCCCCAGCAGCAGCGCCGTGAAGCGCGGCTCGCCGGCCATCTCGCCGCAGACGCTGATCGGCATGCTGCGGCGCAGCGCCGCCTCGACCGCGAATTGGATCAGCCGCAATACCGCCGGGTGCAACGGATTGTAGAGGTACGCCACCTGCTCGTCGCTGCGATCGATCGCCAGCGTGTATTGCACGAGGTCGTTGGTGCCGATGGCAAAGAAATCGGCCTCGGCCGCGAGGGCATCGGCGGCGAGCGCGGCTCCCGGCACCTCGATCATGACGCCCAAGGGCGGCAGCGGGTTGGGCAGCGGCGCGCCGCGCCGCTTCAGTCGTCGCGCCACCTGGCCGATCGCCTCGCGCACCCGGCGGATCTCGCCGGCGTTCGAGATCATCGGCAACAGGATGCGCAGCGGGCCCTCGGCCGCCGCGCGCAGCATCGCCGCGAGTTGCGGGTCCAAGAGCCGGCGGTCCTGCAGCGAGAGGCGGATGGCGCGCAGGCCGAGCGCCGGGTTGTCCGGCGCGGCGATTTGCCCGGTGAGCGCCGGCGCGATCTTTTCGTAGCCGAGATCGAGGGTTCGAACCGTTACCGGCTTCCCCCATGCCGCGGACCAGCGCGACATAGGCGGCATATTGCTCGTCCTCGTCCGGCAAGTCCTCGCGGTTCATGTAGAGGAACTCGGAGCGCACGAGGCCGAGCCCGGCGGCGCCGCTCGCCACCGCCTGGGCGAGCTCGACCGGCAACTCGAGATTGGCATCGAGCGCGATCTCCACCGCATCGCGGGTCACCGCCGGCACCCGGCGCAGCCTCGCCAAGAGGCGCCGCTCCCGGGCCAGGGCGTCGCGTCGCGCCTCGTAGTCGCTGATCGTCTCGGCCGACGGGTCGACGATGACCGTGCCGGCGCCGCCATCGATCACCACCATCTGGTCGGCCCGAGCCGCTTCGAGCAGATCCGGCACCGCCAGCACCGCCGGCAGGCCGAGCGCCCGGGCAACGATCGCGGTATGGCTCTCGATCCCGCCCGTCTCCGCCGCAAACCCGGCGATCTGCCGCGGATCCATCAGCGCCGTGTCGGCCGGCGTCAGCTCATCGGCAAGGATCACGGCGCCGGGGGTGACGTCCGAATAGGCGGCGTAGGGCTTTTTGATCAGATTGCGAATGAGCCGCGCGCCGACCACCCGGATATCCTCGATCCGCGCCGCCAGATAAGCGTCGCGCATCGCCACAAAACCCTTGGCGATCTCGTCGATTTCGATCTGCACCGCGCGCTCGGCGTTGATCTGGGCGCGGCCGATGCGCTCTTCGGCGCCGCGCACGAGGCGCGAATTCGACAGCATCGCAAGATGCGCATCGAGCAGATAGCCGACCTCCTCGGCGGCGGATGCGGGCAGCACCGACGATTTCACCTTGAGCTTGCGCAGCTGCTTGAGCGACACCGCGACCGCCTCGGCAAAGCGGTGCCGCTCGGCATCGATGTCGGCCTCGGGGAGGTGCCGCTCGTGGACCGACAGCGCCCCGCCTTCGCGGACATCAGCAGGGCCAATCGCGATCCCCGGCGACACCCCCACCCCAGACAATCTCCGCTCGGCGGCGGCAGCCTGCGGCGCTTCGCTTTCCGCCTCGTCAATCCTCATCGAACTTGCATTCGATCAGCTGCACGAGCGCCGCCACCGCGGGTTCGGCTTCGGCCCCGCTGCCGCTCAATTCGATCACCGTCCCCGGCGCCGCCGCCAGCATCATCAGCCCCATGATCGAGCGGCCCGAGACCTCGGTGCCGTTCTTGCGCACCCGCACCTCGGCGTCGAATTGGCCGGCAATCTTGACGAAGCGGGCCGCGGCGCGGGCATGCAGCCCGCGCTGGTTGCAAATCGTTGCGGTGCGCCGGACCATCGCCACCGCCGCGCCGGGACCGGGGTCGCTGCCGGGCTCGCTCATCTGCCGACGTCGCGCAACAGCTGCGAGGCGACGTTGATGTATTTGCGGCCGGCCTCCTGTGCGCCGCTGACGCTGCGCTGAAGGCCTTCGTTCTGACGCAAGCTGGCAAGCTTGATCAGCATCGGCAGATTGACGCCGGCGACGACCTCGATCCGCGGCCGGTCCATCACCGAAATCGCTAGATTTGACGGTGTGCCGCCGAACATGTCGGTCAGCAGCACCACGCCGTCGCCGGTGTCGACCTCGGAAATCCGGCGCAGAATTTCCTGGCGGCGCGCCTCCATGTCGTCCTCGGCGCCGATGCAGATCGCGGCGACCTGCTTTTGTGCGCCGACGACATGCTCGAGGGCGGCGATAAACTCCACCGCGAGCCGCCCATGCGTCACCAAAACCATGCCGATCATTGGCTTCCCTATGCTGGAACCGGCCGCGGTCGTCAGCCCGGGACGGCGGCAGCGCCAAGGGGCGGCGGCACCCGGTTATCGCGGCGGCACGGAGCGCGCCGGTCGAAGCCCGCCTCCGCGTCGCGGACGACCTCGCGGCCGCACACAAAGGATGTGGCAAAAAGGCGCAGGCGCGACATCGCGACGGTGACATCGCCGGTCGACAGACGTTTCGGATTGGCGGCGGTGGGATCGATCGCAAAGTCGGCGCGGTTGCGCAATGCACATACCACTTGTCGTCCGCCGCGGATCGCGTCCGTTACCGGGCGGTCTCCGGCGCGCGGGTGAGGCCGTCGGCTCTCCGTATAGCGCCGTTCGTGCCGCGCGTCATCACACTCGATGCGCCGCGTCTCGGCGCGAGGCCGGGGACGGGGCTCGGCGCCGGCGGCCGCCTCATGCGCCGTTCGCGGCCGGTGGCGGAGCCATGGCCAACGCCCGCCGGACAAAGGCGAGCTTGGCCGCCGCGGAAGCTTCGAAGGGCGTCAGCGCAACCAGTGGGATAGCGACACCAAGCACGCTCTCGACGCGCGGTTCGGGCAGGCGCTCGATCTCGCCGGCGGGGATCAGATCGGCAATCAGTACGAGCGGCGCCTCGTCCACCGCAGCGACCCGAACGATGCCGACGCCGCGGATTTCGAAGCGGCCGGCGAGCGCCGCCGGCGCGCGCGCCAGGATCTCCCGGCCGGCCCGCCGCAGCTCGACTTGGTCGTCGGCGACGAGGCGGGCGCCGGCATCGATCAGGCGCAGCCCGAGATCCGATTTTCCGGCACCCGACGGGCCGCGCAACAGGATTGCGCCGCCGTCGAGGGCGACCGCGGTCGCGTGCACGAGCAAGGTTCCCTTCAAGGCCGAGACGGCAGCCGAATGCAGAAGCGCGCGCCGCCGACCCCGCCGTTGCTCTCCCGGCGGTTCTCCGCCCAGATCATGCCGCGATGCGCCTCGACGATCTGCTTCGAAATCGACAGGCCGAGCCCCGAATGGGTACCGAACTTTTCGCCGGCCGGACGCTCGCTGTAGAACCGATCGAAAATCGCGGTCAGCTTGTCTTCCGGGATGCCCGGCCCCTGATCTTCCACGGTCACCAGGACGGCTCTGCCGTCGGCTCTGGCACGCAGGCGGATTTCCCCCGCCGCCGGGCTGAACGATACGGCATTGGCGATCAGATTGCGGAACACCTGCGACAGCCGGCTCTCGATGGCCGGTACGATCAGTGCTCGGCCGCGCTCGGGAAGTTCGAGGACAAGGTGCGGCGCATCCGCAGCCCGGGTCGCCTGGTGGATCTCGGCGAGCGCGCCGAGCATCGCCGCGACATCGACCGGGGCCAGTTCGATGCGGCTCAGTTCGGCGTCGAGGCGTGAGGCATCGGAGATGTCGGTGATCAGCCGGTCGAGCCGCTCGACATCGTCGAGGATGATTGCCATCAACCGCTTCCGGTTGGTCGGGTCTTCGATGCGGGTGGCGGTTTCCACGGCGCTGCGCAGCGAACTCAGCGGGTTCTTGATCTCGTGCGCGACATCGGCGGCAAAGTGCTCGATGGCGCTCATCCGCTGCCACACGGCATCGGTCATTTCGCGCAGCGAGCTCGAAAGATCGCCGATCTCGTCGCGGCGCCCGGTGAAATCCGGGATCTCGACGCGCGCCCGGCGGCCCCGAGCGCGTTCCGCCGCCGCCGCGAGGCGGCGGATCGGGCGGGC
Source organism: uncultured Alphaproteobacteria bacterium (assembly GCA_963772295.1). Classification (GTDB taxonomy): domain Bacteria; phylum Pseudomonadota; class Alphaproteobacteria; order ATCC43930; family CGMCC-115725; genus AP-15. The sequence continues at coordinate 978,053 of CAVYWO010000020.1, read as the reverse complement.
AATGGTGCCGGCGAGATAAACCGAAAGCAGCACGGTAACCAGCAATGCCACGCCAAAGATGCGCAGCAATTCGAGGCGCACGTTGCGCAGCCCGTCCTGGATTTCGCGACTGCCGGTCGACAGCATCACCGCGCCCAGTACTTGCTTGTACCGCTGAACCGGCACGGCAACGCTGAACACAAGACCGTCCCCCTCGCGATCCCGCCGGATCGCGGCTCCGGTCTCGCCGCGCAGCGCCTCTTCCACCTCGGCGTAGTCGTGGGCGCGGGGCGACGCGGTCTCGCGATAAATCGGATAACTGGAGCGGTGCGGAAACCGGCCGACCACCCAATCGTAAACGCGATCGGCCGCGCGCCTCAGGAAACCTTTGGTGTCGGGTGGCGGCAGTTCGAGCACCTGAATGGCCCCGGGTCCGGCCAAAATGCGGCTGTCGGCGATGATCTTGCCTTTGGCGTCGAACAGCCGAGCCCTGGTCTTCGTCGGCTCGACCAGGCGGCGCATCATCATCCGGCCAAGATCGGGAAGCAGCACCTGACCGTCACCGGCCGAATCGAGCACGGCACCTTCGCCAAGCGCCGCGGCAAAAATCCTGGCCTCGGTCTTCAACGACCCGATCTGCTGATCGATCAAGCTCGCCTGATACTTGCCGAGATAAAGAAAGCCGCCGGCCAAGATCGCAAGCGCCAGCACGTTGACGGCGAGGATGCGGCCGGTGATCGGCGAGAACGGCCGGCGGCGGAGCCGGCCCGGCCGCAGCGCCCCGGCTTTTGCCAGAAATCCGCCCCAGCCCCGCTCCGGTCGACGATCTCGTCCCTCCATCCGCGTCGCGGGGGGCGGCGAAAGACCGTCCGGCATGGTCTGCGGTTCAGCGTTCGCGATATCGATAGCCGACGCCATATAGGGTTTCGATCTGGGCGAAGTTGGCGTCGACCGCCTTGAACTTCTTGCGCAGCCGCTTGATGTGGCTGTCGATCGTGCGGTCGTCGACGTAAATGTGCTCGCCATACGCTGCGTCCATCAGCTGGTCGCGATTTTTGACGTGCCCCGGACGGTGCGCCAGCGATTTCAGGATCAGGAATTCGGTCACCGTCAGCTCGACGCGCGCCCCGCCCCAGCTGCATTCGTGCCGGGCCGGGTCGAGGATCAGCGCGCCGCGCACCACCACCGGCTCGCCCGGCATACCGTCGCGCTCGCGGGCAAGCTCGCCGCGCCGCAGCAAGGCCCGAATGCGTTCGATCAACAGGCGCTGCGAAAACGGCTTCCTGATATAGTCGTCGGCGCCCATGCGCAGGCCCAACAGCTCGTCGACCTCGTCATCCTTCGACGTCAGGAAGATCACCGGAATGTTGCTCTGCCGGCGGAGCTGCTCCAACAGCGCCATGCCGTCCATCCGCGGCATCTTGATGTCGAGCACGGCGAGATCGACGCCCTGCGCGTTCAATCCTCTGAGCGCCTCGGCCCCGTCGGAATAGCAACGGACCGAAAAACCTTCGGCCTCGAGGGCGATCGACACCGAGGTCAGGATGTTGCGATCATCGTCGACGAGAGCAATCGTGTTGGCCATCGAAAAGCATCCCCACTCCCTGCCGCATGGCCGGCCGGCTGCCCAACCTGGACGGTCGTGATCAAATATGGCCTCGCGGTGGCAAAACAAAACCCGGGATGATACCCCACGGCAGCGGAATGCCGGGTCGACCGGCTTGACGCGCCGCCCGCCTCGGAGCTGACTTTCGCCGTGAGCCGGACGGAGGACTTGGGCGCGCCGGGCGAGGCCGGTCGCCGGCTGTTGCGGCGCGGCGGCCGGGCGGCGCTCGCGACGAGCCTGCGCGGCGCGCCTTTTGCCTCGCTCGTCGTTTATGCCGTCGATCACGACGCCAGCCCGCTGTTGCTGCTCTCCGACCTTGCCCAGCACAGTCGCAACATCGCCTTCGATCCGCGCGTCTCACTCCTGATCGACGGCACGGCCGAGTTGCCCGATCCGCTCTCCGGGCCGCGATTGACGTTGCTCGGAAGGGCCCTGGCGATCGCTGACCGGCGATTGCGGGAGCGGTTTGTCGCGCGCCACCCCGAGAGCACATTCTATGCCGGCTTCGCCGATTTCAAGCTGTACCGGGTCGCGGTGGAGCGCGGTCAGCTCGTCGCCGGCTTTGGCCGAATCGCCTGGATCGACGGTTCCGACCTGCTGTTCTCCGAGGACAACTCGGCGATCGCCGCAGCAGAGCCGGCGATCATTGCCCGGGTCAACGAACAGCTCGGCGACATCCTCGCCGGTTGCATCGCGCGGCGGCTCGGACACAGCGGCGCCGGCTGGCGGGCGACCGGCTGCGATCCCGAGGGGCTCGACATCCGGTCGGGCGCCGCCACCGCTCGGCTGGAATTCGATGCCCCGGTGTCGACCGCCGATGCCGTAGCGGCGGCACTCGCTCAACTCGCCGGGACGACCGGCGAACCAGGCAGGGCGGATGGTCGACGCTAAGGACACGATCACGTTGCGCCGGCCCGACGACTGGCATGTCCACCTGCGCGACGGCACGATGCTCGCCACGGTTGTGCCATTCACTGCGCGGCAATTCGCCCGCGCGATCGTCATGCCGAACCTGCTGCCGCCGGTCGCGACCGCCAGGGCGGCCTTGGCCTACCGCTCGCGCATCCTCGCGGCATCGCCGGCCGGCGCCGATTTCACACCGCTGACGACCTGTTACCTGACGGAGACGACCGATCCCGAGGATGTCGCGCGCGGCTACCTGGACGGGGTTTTTGCCGCGGTCAAGCTCTACCCGGCGCACGCGACGACCAATGCGGCCCTGGGCATCGCCGATTTCGGGCGCGTCGCCCGGGTGCTGGAGCGGCTGGCGGCGATCGGCATGCCGCTGTTGATCCATGGCGAGGTCGCTGATCCCGAGGTCGATCTGTTCGACCGCGAGGCGGTCTTTATCGACCGGGTGCTCGAGCCTTGGCGCCGCCGGCTGCCCGAGTTGCGAATCGTCTTCGAGCACATCACGACCGAGGAAGCCACCCGATACGTCGCCGCGGCCGATGCCAATCTCGGAGCGACGATCACCGCCCACCACCTCGTCATCAACCGGAATGCGATCTTTGCCGGCGGGATCAGGCCGCATCTTTATTGTCTGCCGGTGGCCAAGCGCGAAAAGCATCGGCGGGCATTGCGTCGGGCCGCGGTGTCGGGCGATCCGCACTTCTTTCTCGGCACCGACAGTGCGCCGCATCCGATCGCGGCCAAGGAAACGGCCTGCGGCTGCGCCGGCATCTTCACCGCGGCTTGCGCGCTCGAGCTCTACGCCGAAGTCTTCGAGGAAGAAAACGCGCTCGACCGGTTCGAAGCCTTCGCCGCGCTGCACGGTCCGAGCTTCTATCGCCTGCCGCCGAACGAGGGGCGGATCACCCTGCGGCGCGCACCGCTCGCGGTGCCCGCCCGGATCGGCAACGGCGACAGCGCCATGGTGCCGTTCCGCGCCGGCGAGACCCTGCGCTGGCGGCTCGCCCCCTAGTCCTGGTCGTCTCGGCGCCCGGCTTTGCAAGAAAACGGCAGCGGGGTACATCTGCGCTGCCGAGCCGAAAGCACCGGCAGGAGCGCGTCATGCGAACGGGAGCGGACTACCGGCGGGCCTTGCGCGACGGGCGGCGGGTCTGGGTTATGGGCGAAGGCTTCGTCGACGATGTGACGACGCATCCCGCCACCCGCGCCATGGTTGACGAATACGTCGCCTGGTACGACCTGCATTTCGATCCGGCGTGGCAGGCCCTGGCGCTGGGTCCGCCCGACCCGACCGGGGTGCGCACGCCTTGGGCCTTTACCGTGCCGAAAAGCGCCGACGATCTCAGCGGCATGGGCCGGTTTTTCTCGGCCACGACGTTCGTGAGCGCCGGCAACATTACCCATACGCCGTGCTACGGCCACATGATCGCGCTCGGCGTCCTGGCGTCGGTTCAGGAGCACGACGCCGCGTCCGCACAGATCGCGAACGCCGCCCGCTATCGTCGGATGATCGCCGAAACCGGGCGGTTTCTGACCTTCTGCGGCGGCGGTCCGACGATCGGCCAGCGGATGCGCCCGGAGCCGGCCGACCGGGTCGCCTTGAAGATCGTCCGCGAGACCGACGCCGGGCTCGTCATATCCGGCAAGATCGGCATGCATACGAGCCCGGCCTATGCCGAGGACGTCTATGTCGGCAGCATTTCCGGGTTGCGCCTTGGCGAGAGCCACGCGACCTTCATCGTCGCGGTCGACGCGCCGGGGGTCACGACGGTGTGCCGCAAACCGGCCACCCGCGACCCAAACCCGTTCGTGGCGCCGCTCAGCAGCCGCTTCGACGAGCTCGACGGCCAGATGTGGCTCGACGAGGTTTTCATCCCGGCAGAGCGTGTCTTTCTGCTCGGCCCGTCGCCCGAGCCGGTGGTGCGCTGGCTGATCTGGCACCACCTCTACGGGTGGCTGTCGAAGGCCGAGTTCACTCTCGGTCTGGCGCTGGCGCTGGCGCATGCGATGGGTCTCGCCGGCCATGAGCAGACGATCGAGTATCTGGTCGACCTCGCCGCCGAAGTGCAGACGGTGCGCAGCTGTCTCGTCGCCTGCGAGCGCGACCCGCGGTTTTCAGCCGACGGCTATTGCGTGCCGAACCATGCCCATCTCGCGGCCGGCGGCCTTGCGATCTTGAAGGCGCGCGCGCGCATGGCCGAGATCCTGCGCATCGTGCCGGGTTCCTCGCTCGTCGTCGCCCCGTCGGACCGCGATCTCGCCGCCCCGGAAATGGCGGCGGGGCTGGAGGCGTCGTTCGGCGGCGGCGGCTATACCGCGGTGCAGCGCGCCGCCCTCCTGCAGATGGCCTGGGACCACGTCTCGTCGGCGCTCGACGGCCGCGAATCCGCGTTCGAACTGCATGCGAGCGGCGGCATTCCGGCCTGGCGCGGCCGGCTGCGCCGGAATTTCGAGGGCTATAACGACTTGGCCAACGCCGTGCTGCGCGCGCTCGACCGGCCGATGCCGGAAATCGATCTCGATCGCATCCGCGATGTCCCGTGGGCGCCGCGCCGACCGGTGGCGCCGCCCCCGACCGGGCTCGGCTGAGACCGCGATTTTCGCCCCGAGTGCGGCGGCTGAGCCGCGTCAATCAAGGGCGACCATCAACAAGAGGAGCCGGGTCATGCACGGAGCAGGATGGAAACGGGTCTGGGCGGCGGCGCTGGCGCTCATCTGGGCGGTCACGGCGGGCGGCGCTGTTGCCGGAACGCTCGACCGGATCGGCCACGACAAGACGATCCGCATCGCCTTTCGCGCGGACGCGCCGCCGTTCTCCTACAAGGACAAGAACCGCGCGCCGACCGGTTACATGGTCGATCTCTGCCGGGCCGTCGCCAAGCGAGTCGGCGATCAACTCAACCTGACGGAAATCACGATGGCCTTTATGCCGGTCAGCGCCGTCGACCGTTTCGCCGCGATCGCCAGCGGCAAGGCGGACCTCCTGTGCGAGCCGACGACCGAGACCCTGTCGCGCCGCCAGCAGGTCGATTTTTCGATCCCAACCTTTGTCGACGGCGCCGGGCTCCTGATCCGCAGCGACGGCCCACACAGCCTGAAGGCCCTGGGCGGGCGGAAGATCGGGGTGCTGGCCGGCACCACGACCGAGGAAGCATTACACAATACCTTGAAGGCTGCCGACATCAACGCCGAGGTAATCCCGGCGAAGACCCATGAAGAAGGTCTTGCCATGCTCGACGACGGCAAGATTTCTGCCTATTTCGCCGACCGCTCGATCCTGATCTTCCTGGTGCAGCAGAGCAAGGCGCCGGAGAAGCTGATGCTGGCCGAAAATTACCTGACGGTCGAGCCTTACGCGTTGGCGCTGCCGCGCGGCGACGAGGATTTCCGTCTCGCCGTCGACCGGGCGCTCAGCCATATCTACCGCGACGGCGAAATCGTCGCGATCTTCGCCAAGACCTTCGGCGGCAAGGCCAAGCCGAGCGGGATCCTCGAAACGCTCTATCTGATTGCCGCCCTGCCCGAATGATCGCGCCGCGGTATCCCGGCTGGGGCAGCTCACCGCCGATCGACGGCATGGGCCTGGTCGACGACCTCGCCTATCTCTATCTCGATCTCGCCGAGGTCATGCCGCGGCTGTGCGAGCTGAACTCGACGCCGCGCTTGGCGGTTGCCGTCGCCGCCGCGGCATAGCGGAAGGAAAACGATGCCTACACTCCACCCACAGATCGTTCAGGTGCTCGAGGCGATGGCGAGGGCCGAGTTGCGGCCGATAGAGGATCTGACCCCGGCCGAGGCGCGGGCCCAGCTGGAGGTGACGGCGCAGGCGCGCGTTGCCGAGCCCTTGCCGGTTGCCAAGGTCGAGGAGCGGCTGATCCCCGGTCCGGCAAGCGAAATTCGGCTGCGCCTTTATTGGCCCGACGGGCCCCGGCCGGTGCCGGTGATTCTCTATTACCACGGCGGCGGCCATGTCATCGGCAGTCTCGACACGCACGATCTCGTCGCCCGTAACCTCTGCGGCGGCGCCGCTGCGCTGGTCGCTTCGGTCGACTACCGGATGGCACCGGAGCACAAATTCCCGGCCGCGGTCGAGGATTCGTTCGCCGCGCTCGAATGGGTTCGCGCCAATGCCGCCGGCCTCGGCGCCGATCCCGGCCGGGTCGGGGTGCACGGCGACAGCGCCGGCGCCAATCTTGCCGCCGTTGTCGCCCTGATGGCCCGCGATGCCGGGCTGCCGCTGCGGCTGCAGTCGCTCATCTATCCGGTTTCCGACTACACCCTCTCGGGCGCCAGCTATGAGAAATACGCGCGCGGCTACGGCGTTCTGACGCGCGATGCGATGGTCTGGTTCCGCGGCCATTATCTGCGATCCTCGGCCGATGCCTTGGACTGGCGCGCCTCGCCGCTGCGGGCTCCACAACTTTCGGGCGTCGCGCCGGCGGTCGTCGTCACCGCCGAGTGCGATGTTCTGCACGACGACGGCGAAAGCTACGCCGTTGCCTTGGGCCGCGCCGGCGTGCCGGTCGAGTACCGCGAATACTCCGGCATGATCCATGCCTTTTTCGGGATGGTGCCCATCGTCGACGACGCGATGAACGCGCAACGCCAAGTCTGGGCCGCGTTCAAGCGCGCCTTCGCCTGAGACCCTGACCCAAAATGAATCGATTTATTTCAGACGCCTATATCGTCGTTCCCGCGCGAGAGGCTGTAATCCAATTGGATGAGGGCCGTTCGTCCTTCGACACGGCCGCTGCGCGGCCGGCTCAGGATGAGGAACTCCTTTAATGTCATCAAAGGCTTACCTCATGCTGAGGGCGCCCCCCCGGGTCCGCGCTTTGCGCGGCCCGAGGACAGGCTCCGGGCGCGTCTCGAAGCACGCGCGGCATCGATGCAGCCCTACATTCGGCATCGCCCCCAATTTCCTTACAGCCGCGCAAGCGAGATTCGAGGGTCGAAGTCGCTTGCCCCCCGCCTCCGCCGGGGCAGGCCCTGGACCCCTCCCCGGACGGCCGGCCCTTGCGGGCCGGCGGCCGCGGTCCGCGGCCGGCTTGCTGGATAAGAACAATTCGTGGTTAATTCTGCAAATATGAATTGCAACCGAAGTCAAAGAATCGCATTATCTTGAAGGCATCGTTATGTCCCCCCAACGATGCGTCTCCCTCTGCCGGCCGGGCAAGTCGGCAGAGAACCAGAAGCCCCGGTCTTCCCCGGCCGGGGCTTTTCTGCGCCCGCCGCGCAACCGGCACCGCGGTGCGTTTGTCTCCCGGCCCGATGCGGCGTTGACGCCGCGCCGGGCGCGAGCGCTGTTTCTCGCGGGCCGCGAGGCGTCGCCGGCGGCGCAATGACGGCTCGAGAATGGCGGCAGCTGACCCTGGTCGGGCTGGGCGCCGCCGGGGTGCCGCTCGATACCGCCGTCAACATCGCCTTTCCCGCCATCACCGCGGGCTTTCGCCTGCCGATCGTGATGATCCAATGGGTCGTCGTCGCCTATGTGTTGACTTACGCCAGCCTGCTCCTTGCCTTTGGCCGCATCGGCGACATCTTCGGGCACGGTCGCGTATTTCGCGCCGGGCTCTTGTGGAGCACGGTTGCGTTCGTGTTGTGTGCCCTCGCCCCGGCTTATGGCTGGCTCCTCTTCTTCCGGGTTCTGCAAGGGATCGGCGCCGGGCTGGTGATCAGTGTGGCGCCGGCTTTGGTGACGAGCCTCTACCCCGAGCACCGGCGCAGCCGCGCGGTGGCCGCATTTACGATGATGTTCGCCCTTGCCTCGGCCGCCGGTCCGCTCGTCGGCGGCGTGCTCGTGCGCCACTTCGGCTGGCCCGCCGTATTCTGGTTTCGCGCTCCGCTCGCGGCAGTGGCGCTGGTTTCCCTCGCCGGCTTGCCGGGGGCGCGGCAACCCGCGACGCGCCAGCCGCTCGACATCGCCGGGGCAATGCTGCTGGCGCTCGGGACCGGCGCCTTGCTGCTCCTCCTCAACGCGTTCGAACGCCTCGGCCGCGCTGACTATTTTGTCGGCCTAGTTGGCGCCGTCGCGGTTGCCAGCCTTTATGGTTTTATGCGCCGGGAGCGGCGCGCGGCGCGCCCGATCATCGATCTCGCTCTGTTTCGGATCGCGGGTTTCGCCGCCATCAACCTGGCGAGCGTGCTGGTAAACCTGACCAGCTTTTCGATATTGCTGCTTGCGCCCTATTATCTCGTGCGCGTCGCCGGCCTGTCGCTGCCGGCGGCAGGCGCGCTCTTGGCGGCATCCTTTGCCGGCATGATCGGCGCGTCACCGGTGGCCGGACGGTTCATCGGGAGGGTGGCGGCGAACCGCGTAGCCCTCCTCGGCGCCGGCCTCGGTGCCTTGGGCTTGGCGCTGATTGGCGGCTGGAGCCCCGGCTCGTCCTGGCAGACACCGTTCGTGCTTGCCACCCTCGGGCTGCAAGGGTTCGGTGTCGGCCTGTTCCAGGTCGCCTATCTGGAGGTGGTGATCGGCACGGTCCCGCGCGAGCAGCGCGGGGTCGCCGGCAGCCTGGCGATGCTGACCCGGACCCTGGGGATCGTCGCCGGTGCGACTCTGTTGACGCTCTTCTTTCACGCCGTCGAGCAATCGCGGCTGGCCAGCGGAGAAAGTGCGGCGGGAAGCTTCCTAACCGCCTACCACGCCACCTTTCGTCTCGCCGGCGGCGTGGCGCTGCTGGCCGGGTTGATCGCGTTCAAGCGCGGCACCCGGCGCTGAGCATCCGCCCCGTCCGGCGCGTCAGGCCTGATCTTCAAGCGTGAACCCGACCTTGAGCACCACCTGGAAATGCGCCACCTTGCCGTCGACGACGTCGCCGCGGGTCTGGAGCACCTCGAACCAGCCGACCTGCCGCAAGGTGCGGGCGGCCCGCGCGACGGCCTTGCGGATCGCTTCGTCGATGCTGTTTTCCGACGAACCTGCAACCTCGATGATTCGATAGACGTGTTCCGGCATCGCATCCTCCTGTGCCGCGCGGCGCCGCGGACGAGTGTCGAATTCAACCGCCCGATCGGGCCGCTCGGCGCGCTATCATGCGGCGCGGCCGCTGGCCGGGGAAGGAGATAAAATGCCGGTGACGATCTATCACAACCCGCGCTGCAACACCTCGCGCAAGACCTTGGCCCTGTTGCGCGACAGCGGGATCGAACCGCACATCGTCGAATATCTGAAGACGCCGCCGTCCGCGGCCGAGCTGAAAACGATCCTGCGACAGCTGAAGATGCCGGCCGCTAAATTGTTGCGCCGGAAGGAGGCGGCGGCGGTCGGTATCGACCCTCGTTCGCTGTCGGAAGACGCGTTGATCGCAGAGATGGTGAGAAACCCGATCGTCATCGAGCGGCCGATCGTCGTTTCCGGCGGCAAGGCGGCGCTCGGCCGCCCGCCGGAGGCGGTGCTGGAAGTGCTCTGAGCGCCGGCCGCCGGCGGGCGGCGGCCGGTCAGGTCTCCGGGCTCCAATCGATGCGAACGAAATAGCCGTCCTCCTCGTAGGCGAAGGTCAGCGCGCCGCGCCAGGTACGCTTGATCGTTTCGCCGATGCGCCGCGGCAAATGGATATCGGTCGTGTTGATCGTGATGCTGTCGGCATCTTCCTCGATGTTGATGATCCGATTGAGCGGATGCTCGTTCTTCTCCGCTTCCTCCTGGTGGCGCGCCAGATGGATGATCTCGTCCTTGTGCTCCTGCGCGAAGGGGCCGCGCAGCGTAAGCGTGCCCGCGGGGAACTTGTCGTTGATGCGGCGGCACGCCGCGCACAGCTCTTCGGCCGCGGCCTGCGGCCGCGCCAGCCACTGCCAACGGCCTTCATGAACGGCGGCGCCGCATTGCGGGCAGACCGTCCCGTCCTCCAGCTTTTGCTGACGCTGATAGGGATCGAGGATGTGATCCCGTTGCGCATGCCCCGCGATCCGGCGGGTGTGAGTAGGCCGCTGCGGCCGCTGTTCGATGCTCTTCATCTCGGCTCCTCGACATTGCGACTGGGGCCTGTCGTCAATTGAGCGGACGCCCCGTTCCGATTACATCCGATTACCGTCTTGCCCGGCCTTGGGCCGGGCATCCACGGGAGCCCCCGAAGGCCTGTGCCGTTTCTCGTGGATGCCCACGGATCAAGTCCGTGGGCTGAAGGCCCACGGGCCGAGCCCGGCCAAAGCGTGGATATATGTGAGCCAGCGCTGCTAATTGACGACACGCCCTAGGCGCCACCGGATGCTGCGACACTGCGGCGGGCATCCGCCGCGCGCATTGACCTCGGTCAATGAGCGGCTGCACACACCCGGATCGCAGTCCGGGGGGAGCGGGTGAGCCGCGTCGCGGGCACCACCTTCGACTTTGGGTCGCTCACACCGAGAAGTATTTCGCCTGCGGGTGGTGGACGACGATGGCCGAGGTCGATTGCTCGGGCTCGAGTTGGTCTTCCTCGGAGAGGGTGACGCCGATCGCCTCGGCGTCGAGCAGTGCGAGGAGCTGCTTCTGGTCGGCGAGGTTCGGGCAGGCCGGATAGCCGAAGGAATAGCGGCTGCCGCGATAGCCCTGCGCCAGCAGCGCCTCGGCCTCACGGGCGTCCTCGTCGGCAAAGCCCAATTCGGCGCGAATCCGGCGGTGGACGTATTCGGCGAGCGCCTCGGCCATCTCGACCGAAAGCCCGTGCAAGTAAAGATAATCCTGGTAGCGGTTCTCTGCGAACCATTCGCGCGCCGCGGCCGAGGCGCGGTGGCCCATGGTCACGACCTGCAGCCCGATCACGTCGCGGGTCGCGTCGTCGACGCCGCGAAAGAAATCGGCGATGCACAGCCCGCCGTCCTTGTTCTGGCGGGGAAACGAGAAACGAGCGCGTTCCCGGGCGCCGTCGCGGTCGAACAGCACGACGTCGTCGCCCTCCGCGGCACAGGGCCAATAGCCGTAGGCGGCCTGCGGCACCAGGATCTCCCCGCCGATCGCGATGTCGAGGATGCGTTGCAATACCGGGCGCAATTCCTGCTTGGCCCAGGCCCGATACTCGGCCAGGGACTTGCCGTCCTTGCGGTAGCCCCAGTGGAACTGGTAGAGCATGCGCTCGTTCAAGTAAGGCAGGACGGCCTTTGGCGAGATCCGGTCGATCGTGCGGGGTCCCCAGAACGGCGGCGTTGGCACCTCGAGGTTGCGGTTGAGCTCGGCCCGGCGCAGGCGGATCGCCTCGAAATCGACGGGCCGCAACGGCTTCGGGTCGGCGGCGCGGCCGAGCTTGCGCTTCGGGCTGACCGGCCGCGCTTGGTTCCTGCGGCGGATTTCGGCGAGATGCGTGTCGAACCCGCCGCCGACGATCCGCTCCATGAGGCCCAGCCCGTCGAAGGCGTCGCGCGCGTAGGCGACGCGGCCGGCCGCGTAGGCTGTGGTGCAGTCCTCCTCGACATAGCGCCGGGTCAACGCGGCGCCGCCGAGCATGACCGGCAGATTGAGGCCGCGCCGGCTCATCTCTTCGAGGTTCTCGCGCATCACCACGGTCGATTTCACCAGCAACCCCGACATGCCGACGGCGTCCGCGCGGTGCCGCGCGGCAGCGTCGAGGATCGCGTCGATCGGCTGCTTGATGCCGAGATTGACGACCCGGTAGCCGTTGTTGGTCAGGATGATGTCGACGAGGTTCTTGCCGATGTCGTGGACGTCGCCGCGCACCGTCGCCAGCACCACCGTGCCTTTTTCCTGGCCCTCCACGCGCTCCATGTGCGGTTCGAGAAACCCGACCGCGGCCTTCATCGTCTCGGCCGATTGCAAGACGAAAGGCAGCTGCATCTTGCCGGCGCCGAACAATTCGCCGACCGTTTTCATGCCGCCCAACAGGATCTCGTTGATGATGTCGAGCGGCTTCCAGCGCTCTAAGGCCAGATCGAGATCGGCCTCGAGCCCCTGACGGTCGCCGTCGACGATGCGCAGCGCGAGCCGGTCGGCGAGATCTTCGGGACGGCTTTTCTTTTCGCTTTTTTCGGCGGCGCGGTTTTCGAAGAGCGCGATCAGGGCGTGCAACGGGTCGTAGCCGGGGCGCCTGCGGTCGAAGATCAGGTCTTCGGCGACCTCCAACTCGGTCGCCGGGATGCGGTGCAACGGCTCGATGCGCGAGAAATGCACGATGGCACCCGTCAACCCGCGGCGCAGCGCATGGTCGAGAAACACCGAGTTGAGGAGCTGCCGGGCCGGCGGGTTCAGGCCGAACGAAATATTGGAGAGGCCGAGGATGATCTGGCATTCGGGCATCGTCCGGGCGATCTCGGCGATGGCGTCCAAGGTGTTGACCCCGAGCTTGCGGTCGTCCTCGTTGCCGGTGCAGATCGTGAAGGTCAGCGGGTCGAAAAGCAGATCCGAGGGCGGCAGGCCATGCTTGCCGCAGGCGAAATCGTAGAGCCGCCGCGCGACCGCGACCTTGTGCGCGACCTCCTTGGCCATCCCGGTCTCGTCGATCGTCAGCGCGATGACCGCGGCGCCAAAGCGGCGGGCGAGGCGAAGCCGCCGGTCGGCCGCGTCTTCGCCGTCCTCGAAATTGATCGAGTTGATGATCGGCTTGCCGCCATAGAGCTTCATCGCCGCTTCGAGGACCGGATATTCGGTCGAGTTGATGACGAGCGGGGCGTTCACCGCACCGCGCATGCGGGTCACCGCTTCGGTCATATCGGCGATCTCGTCACGGCCGACAAAGGCGGTGCAGAGGTCGAGCGTGTGCGAGCCCTCCCGGACCTGCTCGCGCGCCATTTCGACGCAGCCGTCCCAGTCGCCCGCCTCCTGCAGCCCACGGAATTTGCGCGAACCGTTGGCGTTGCAGCGCTCGCCGATCGACAGCCAGGCGTTCTCCTGGCGCAGCGGCACCTGGCCGTAGTGCGAGGCGAGGGCGGGCGACCAGGCGCTACGGCGGGCCCGCCGCTGCGGCCGCCGCCGCCCGCCGCCAAGCCGGCGCAGCAGCGCGTCGAGGGCGGCGATGTGCGCCACCTCGGTGCCGCAGCACCCGCCGATCATCGCGACCCCGTCTTCGACAACAAAGCGTTCGAGCCATTGCGCCAATTCGGCGGCGCCGAGCGGGTAACGGGCCCGGCCGTCGACCAGTTCGGGCAAGCCGGCATTGGGCTGGACCGAGATCAAGCCCGGCCAGTTCTCGCCGAGCCATTTCACATGCTCGGCCATCTCGCGCGGGCCGGTCGCGCAATTCAGCCCGATGACCGGCACCTCGAGGGCATGGACAACCGTTGCCGCCGCGGCAATGTCGGCGCCGACCAGCAACGTCCCGGTGGTTTCGACCGTAACCTGGACCAGGATCGGGACGTCCTTGCGCGCGGTCTCGCGCGCCCGCCGGGCGCCGTTGACCGCGGCCTTGATCTGCAGCAGGTCCTGGCAGGTCTCGATCAGCATCGCGTCGACCTCGCCGGCGATGAGCCCGGCGCATTGCACGGTCAGCGCATCCTCAAGCTCTTGATAGGGAACATGGCCGAGCGACGGCAGGCGGGTCCCCGGCCCGACCGAGCCCAAGACGAAACGGGGGCGCCCGTCGACGCCCGCCTCGGCCACCGCCTCGCGGGCGATCTCGGCGGCCCGGCGGTTTAGCGCAAAGGCGCGGTCGGCGAGCCCGAATTCGCCGAGGGTGATCGGCGAACCGCCAAAACTGTTGGTCTGGACCGCGTCGCAGCCGACGTCGAGATAAGCGCGATGGATCTCGCGGACGAGATCGGGGCGGCTCTCGCAGATGATCTCGGTGCAATTTTCGCAGCCGAGAAAGTCGCGCTCGAGATCGAGATTGCGGGCCTGCACCTGGGTCCCGATGGCGCCGTCGCAGAGCACGACATGGTCGCCGAGATAATCGAGGAAAGCGGTCATTGGCGGCGACTTTTATGCGGATGCGGCGGCGGGCCGGGGCGCGCGCACGCCGAGCAGGTGGCAGATCGCGACGATCAGATCGGCCCGGTTCAAGGTGTAGAAATGGAATTCGTTGACCCCGTTCGCCTGCAGTCGGCGGCATTGCTCGGCCGCAATCGAGGTGGCGACGAGCCGCCTGGTATCGGGATCGTCGTCGAGACCGGCGAAATGGCTCTCCATCCAAATCGGGATCGAGGCGCCGCAGGCGGCGCTGAATTTCTTGACCTGGGCATAATTCGTGACCGGCAGGATCCCCGGCACGATCGGCACCCCGATGCCGGCGGCGGCAGCCCGGTCGCGGAAGCGCAAAAACACGTCGACTTCGAAAAAATACTGCGTGATGGCACGAGTTGCGCCGGCATCGACCTTGCCCTTGAGATTGTCGAGATCGCGCTCGGCGCTTGCCGCCTCGGGGTGGGTCTCGGGGTAGGCGGCGACGCTGATCTCGAATTCGGCGACCCGCTTGAGCCCGGCGACGAGGTCGGCGGCATAGGCGTAGCCGGAAGGTTGCGGCACATATCCTCCGGCATCGGCGGGCGGATCGCCGCGCAAGGCGACGATGTGGCGGATCCCGCTGCGCCAATAGTCGTCCGCGATCGTATCGATCTCGGCCCGGCTCGCGGCGACGCAGGTCAGGTGCGCCGCCGGTTCGAGCGCGGTCTCGTTCCTGATGCGCCGTACCGTCGCATGGGTGCGCTCGCGGGTCGATCCGCCGGCGCCGTAGGTCACCGAGACAAAGCGCGGCCGCAGCGGCTCGAGGCGTTTGACGACGTCCCACAGCCGAGCCTCCATTTCCGCGGTCTTCGGCGGGAAGAACTCGAACGAGATGCGCGGCGGGCGCTGGTCGAAATCGATCAGCGGGTCGGCCGCCAGCAGGCCGTTGTTCATCAGCGAAGCTCCTGTTCGAGAACCGCCGGTGCGACGGCCGCGGCGCGCGGCCCGGCAATTGCCGCGCCACCGCGCGCCGTCCAGATGACGACGGTCAACGGCTCGCCCGGCAGGTGGTGCGGCGGGCCCGGGACGAGGCCGGCGGCGCGACACCACTCGGCGATCTCGGCATCGGCGAAGCCGAGCCGGCGGTGGGCGTGTTCGGCGCGCAGATATTCGAGCGGATGCGGCGCGAAATCGACGAGCACGAGGATTCCGTTTGGCCGCAGCACCCGCGCCGCCTCGGCGATCGCCGCCGCCGGCCGGTCGGCGTAACGGAGCACCTGATGGATCACGACCGCGTCAAACGAGGCGTCGGGCAGCGCCAGCTGATACATGTCGCCAAGCCGGACGGCGCTGTTCTTCAGCCCCACGCGCTCCAGATTGACGCGCGCCACGGCGAGCATCTCGCGCGACTGATCGATGCCGAGCGCGCGCTCGACCTGCGGCGCCAGAACCTCGATCATGCGCCCGGTGCCGGTGCCGAGATCGAGCAGATCGCGCGGATCGGCGGCGGCAATGATCTCGACCAGCGCCGCCTCGACCACCCGCTCCTCGACATGGAGCGAGCGAATGCGGTGCCACCGCGCCGCGTTTTCACTGAAATAGGCGCTGGCCAGTTGGGCCCGGCGCCGCTTGATCGCGGCCAGGCGCTGCAGGTCGAGCGCGATCGTCGGGTCGGCCGCGTCGCAGGCTGCCACCAGCTGCCGCGCCAGCGCCCCGAGCGGCCCCGCTTGGCGCAACCGGTAAAAGACCCAGCTGCCTTCGCGAAAGCGGTCGAGCAGGCCGGCCTCGCACAACAGCTTCAGGTGGCGCGAGACGCGCGGCTGGCTCTGACCGAGGATCTGGGTCAGCTCGCTGACGGTAAGCTCGCCGCGGGTACAGAGCACGAGGAGCCGCAGCCGGGTCGCCTCGGCCACCGCGCGCAGCGCTGACAACAGATGTTCCATGCTTCCCTGCCGAGAAGCAACATATGCGAATATCTTTATATCGACAAGAAATTTCTCGTTGCGGCAGCGGCCCCTTGTCGCCGCGACGAGTTTCCCGCAATTATCCTTCTCCGCGAGGAGGCCGCCGCCCGATGCATGACCGCTTGTTCACGCGTTTCCGGTGGCGTCGGGCCTTAGTATGGCGTCCCGAACGTTTTTCTCTGTTCGGCAGGCCACACCCCCACCCGCTCGCTGACGCTCGCGGCCTCCCCCATCAAGGGGGAGGCAAGGTGTTGTGCGCGACGAGTGATCGACCTCCCCCTCGATGGGGGAGGTCGGCGCGAAGCGCCGGGAGGGGGTGCCGCGGGGTCAGGAAGCTAAGGTGGAACGGGATATTAGCGGACCTGTTCGTCGTTTCCGCCCTCGTCACCGCCGGCTGCGCCGCGCAGTCGCCGGCGCCAACGCAGCCGGCCGCGGGCGAAGAGGACTTCCACGACCCGTTCGAGAACACTAATCGTGCGATCTTCGACATCAACCAGACGGTCGACCGGACGGTTCTGGTGCCGGTGGCAAAGGCCTACCGCGCGGCGCTGCCCGACCCGATACGCGATTCGGTGCGCGATTTTCTCTATAATCTGAACGCCCCGTTGATTTTTGCCAACGACGTGTTGCAGGGACATTTCGACCTGGCCAAGGACACGCTCGCCCGTTTCGTCCTCAATTCGACGATCGGCATGGGCGGCCTCGTCGATGTCGCCGGGCGCTGGGGGATCCCCTATCACGAGCAGGATCTGGGCATCACGCTCGGCGTCTGGGGCGTCGCCGAAGGACCCTATATCGTCATCCCGATTCTCGGCCCCTCCGATCCGCGCGATCTCTTCGGACTTGCCGCGCAGGGATTCGGCGATCCGTGGAACATTCTCGCCACCAACCACCACATGATCTGGATCGTGTTTGCCCGCGGCGGCGTCGCCGGCATCGACCAGCGTTCGCGGCTGATCGAGACCCTCGCCGATATCGAGCGGACATCGCTCGACTATTATGCGACAATCCGGTCGATCTACCGGCAGCGGCGGGCGGCGCTGATCCACCGGACCAAAGAGCCGCTGCCGCCGAACCCGTCGTTCGGCAGCAACGGGGGGGCGGTGGCGCGGGCGAACTCCGATTCGGCGCGCACCCGCATGTCGGACGCAGTGAACGGCGTTGAGGTATCCCGGTGATTTTGCGACGCAGCCTTCTTCCTACCGCGATCGCTCTGCTGATCGGCGGCGCGCTATCGGAGCATCCCGCGGCGGCCGCGACGGACCCCGCCGCGATGATCACCGACCTCGGCAACCGCGCCCTCCAGGTGCTCGCCAGGCCCGTCAGCGCGCGCCAGAGAGAAGCCCGCTTTCATGAATTGTTCCACGAAGATTTTGACGTGCCGACGATCGCCCGCTTTGTCCTCGGCCGCTATTGGCGGCTCGCCACCCCGGAGCAGCGGCAGGAGTTCGTCAGCCTGTTCGACGCCTATACGACCTTCACCTACAGCAACCGCCTTTCACAATGGCGGGGCGAGACGCTGAAAGTGACCGGCATGCGGTCGGAGGCGGAGGGTTGGATCGTCACCAGCTTTATCCTGCACACCAACGGGTCGCCGTCGGCGAGGGTCGATTGGCGTCTGACCTGGACCGACGGCACTTACAAGATCACCGACGTCATCGTCGAGGGGATCAGCATGGCGGTGACCCAGCGCTCCGAATTTGCCGCGGTCATCCGGCGCCATGGCGGACAGGTGGAGGGGCTCTTGGCCTTGCTGCGGCAAAAGACCGCAAACCCCGCCGCCCGGCCCTAGTCAGCTCCGGGTCAGCGGCTTGTAGCGGATGCGGTGCGGCAGCGCCGCCGCCTCGCCGAGACGGCGGCGGCGGTCGGCCTCGTAATCGGCGTAATTGCCTTCGAACCAGACGACCTGGCTGTCCCCTTCGAAGGCCAGGATGTGGGTGGCGACGCGGTCGAGGAACCAGCGGTCGTGGGTGATGATGACGGCGCAGCCGGAAAACTCCAGGAGCGCCTCCTCCAGCGCCCGCAGGGTGTCGACGTCGAGATCGTTGGTCGGCTCGTCGAGCAGCAGCACGTTGGCGCCGGTCTTGAGCATCTTGGCAAGGTGGATCCGGTTGCGTTCGCCGCCCGAGAGCTGGCCGAGCTTCTTCTGCTGGTCGGCGCCGCGAAAATTGAACAGCGCGCAATAGGCCCGGCTCGCCATCTTGCGGCGGCCGAGATCGATTTCGTCGGCGCCGCCGGAAATTTCCTGCCACACCGTGTTGGTCGCGACCAATGTGTCGCGCGACTGATCGACATAGCCGAGCTTGACCGTGTCGCCGATGCGCAGCCTGCCGTCGTCGGGCCGGTCCGCGCCGGTGATCATGCGGAAGAGGGTCGTCTTGCCCGCGCCATTGGCGCCGATCACCCCGACGATGCCGCCCTTCGGCAGGCGAAAATCGAGCCTCTCGATCAAGAGCCGATCGCCGAAACCCTTGTTCAGCCGTTCGGCCTCGATCACCAAATCGCCGAGGCGCGGTCCCGGCGGCAGCACGATCTGCGCGGTCTCCGGCGCCTGTTCCCGGTTTTGCGCGACCAAGGAATCGTAGGCCGACAGGCGCGCCTTGCTCTTCGCTTGCCGCGCCCGGGGGCTTTGCCGAACCCATTCGAGTTCGCGCTCGAGGGTGCGACGGCGTGCCGCCTCCTGCCTGCCCTCCTGCTCGAGCCGCTGTCCTTTTTGTTCGAGCCAGCCCGAATAATTGCCCTCGTAGGGGACGCCCCGACCGCGGTCGAGCTCGAGGATCCAGCCGGCGACCTGATCGAGAAAATACCGGTCGTGCGTCACGGTGACGACGGTGCCCGGATAATCTTCGAGGAAGCGCTGCAGCCAGGCGACCGATTCGGCGTCGAGATGGTTGGTCGGCTCGTCGAGCAGCAATAGGTCCGGACGCTGCAGCAGCAGCCGGCACAGCGCCACCCGGCGCCGCTCGCCGCCCGAGAGGCTCGCGACCGCGGCGTCCCCGGGCGGGCAGCGCAGCGCGTCCATCGCGATCCCGATGGCGCGGTCGAGCTCCCAGCCTTCGACCTGGTCGATCCTTTCCTGCAGCTCCGCCTGCTCGGCGATCAGCCGGTCCATCTCGTCGGCGGCGAGATCTTCGGCAAACCGGGCGCTCACCGTTTCGAAACGCTCGACGAGCGCCTTGGTCTCGGCCAGCCCCTCGACGACATTGCCAAAGACGTCCTTTTCCGGATCGAGCGCCGGCTCTTGCGGCAGATAACCGACGCGCACCCCGTCCGCCGCCCAGGCCTCGCCGACAAAGTCGCGCTCGGCGCCGGCCATGATCCGCAACAGGGTCGATTTGCCGGCGCCGTTGGCGCCCAGCACCCCGATCTTCGCGCCGGGCAAAAACGACAGCCAGATGTCCTTCAGCACCTCGCGACCGCCGGGATAGGTCTTGCCCAACCCCTTCATCACATAGATGTATTGATAAGCTGGCACGCTATTGATCCTATGATGTTTATTGGCGACACTTTGGCGGTCTAGGAGCTGAGATCCCGACCGACAACGAATTCTATTGAATCAGCCACTTCACCCCCTCCCAAACCCTCCCCCATCAAGGGGGAGGGCCTTGCAGCGCGCTCCCGCCCCCTCGATGGGAGCGGGCCGGGGTGGGGGTGATGCGACATGGCACCGACGCTGGGGTCGCGGATAAGTTACTGAGACTGTGTGTGTCGTTTCCGGTCGGGCTCTGAGAGGCTGTAGCGAAACTCGCCGAAGCGCCGGTAATCCCACCTTACGCCAACTCATCGAGCAGCGTCTTGGCCTCCTTCAGATCGGCGGTGTCGAAGCCCTCGGTGAACCAGCCGTAGACCGGCGCCAGCAGTTCGTGCGCCGCGGCGGGCTTGCCCTGGTCGCGCCACAGCCGGGCGAGGCTGGTGGCGGCGCGCAATTCCCACGACTTCGCCTCTTGCGAACGGGCTCGCTCGATCGCCCGCCGATAGGAAAGTTCCGCCCGATCCGGAGCGCTGGGGTCCCGCTGGCGGAGCGCCGATCAACCGATGGACTTCAGGCTCCCAGAGGGCGTCGCTGCCCCGGCGCTCGAAGTGCACGACCGCGGCCTCGAGTACCGTCAGGGCTTCCTCGGCATTCCCTCGTTTTTCAAGGCATTCCGCAAATAGAACATGCCAGCAACCCATGTTCAATTGGAACCCCATCCTTCGCAGCTCGGCCAGCGCGCTCCGGAAAGCTTCGATGCGATCGTCTCGGCGCTGCCCCGTGACCCAAGCGTCGTGCCAGATTTCGAGCATCGAACCCACCGCGCAGTCATACGGAAACCCCTGCTCCGTTGCGACCGCCAGATACGCTCTGGTCCGCGCGGCCATCAGCTCGGGTTCCCTTCGCTGGATCCTGAGCCAAGCCTCGTACCGCAAAGCCCAGCACAGGCTGAACGGATGAGCCACCGTCTGGGCCATCGCGAGGGCGGCAAGCCCCCGCTCGGAAGCGCGCTCGGGATAGCCGAGGGCCCACAAGGCCAGCGACTCAACAGCCAGGGCCACCATCGCCGGGTCTATCATGAAAATCTTTGGCCCGCGGTGGCGCTCCGGGTCGTACAGGACCCGCACCCGAGCGGCGTGAGACGGCACATTCGTGTATCGTCCGGACCAGCAGCAAGTGCCGCAAGCGACGAGTTCGGCGAGCAAACGCAACTCGTCGCTGCCGAGCTTTGCTGCGAGGGTGAGAAGCTGCCGGGAAAGCTCCGACGCGGTCTCCAGATCTGGTTGAACCAGATGATACAGCCACAACCCCACAAGGCTGCGAAAGAGCTCCGGGGTCTCGCCGGCGCCCGCACACAACTCCCTGGCTCGGGTGTAGGCGGCCTGCGCCTCGACAGATCCCCATCCTCGTATGGCAGTAAGGGGGGTGCCGAGCGCGAGGCGGAAGTCGATCTCCCGCGAGATCCGCTCGGCCAATTCCGGCAGCGAGTCGATCAGCTCGAGGCCCTTGGTCAAATGGGCGATCGCCTCGGCGTTGGCCGAGGCCGCCATCGCCCGCTCCGCGGCGCGGCGATAATATTGGATGGCGGGAATGGGGAGCCCGGCGGTGGCGTAGTGGTGTGCGACCAGTTCCGGCTGGGTCTCGGCCACTTCCGGGAACTCGCCTTCGAGCGCCTGGGCGATATGGGCGTGGAGCGTTCGCCGGCGCTCGCGCAATAGGCTGGCATAGGCCGCCTCCTGCACCAGCGCATGCTTGAAGGTGTAGACCGCCTCCGGGACCTCGCCGCGGCCGAACACCAGCTCGGCGCGGACGAGCCGGTCGAGAGCCTCCTTGAGCCGGTCGTCGGGCTGTTGGGCCACGGCGCTGAGCAGGGGATAGGAGGACTCGCGGCCGATGGCGGCGCCGATCTGGGCGACCTCGCGGACCGGCGCCAGCCGGTCGAGCCGGGCCATCAGCGAGTCGTGCAGGGTGGTCGGGATCGCCCGCGGCGGCAGGGCGCCATCGAGCGCGTAATGCCCGTCCTCCTCGTGCAGCAGGCCGCTTTCGATGACGGTCTTGGTCAGCTCCTCGAGGAACAATGGCACGCCGTCGGTGCGGGCGAGGATCTGCTCGAGGATCTCGGCCGGCAGCGCCTTGCCGCCGGCAGACCGTTCGACCAGAGCCGCGCCCTCGCGGCGGCCGAGACGGGTGAGCGGCAATGTCGTGACATATGCCTCGGCGGGCCAGGGCGGGGTGAACTCCGGCCGCGCGGTGACGAGAAGCAACAGCGGCAGCGTTGATGCCCGTGCGACGGTCAGGGTCAACAGCTCGAGCGAGGTCGCGTCGCTCCAATGCGCGTCCTCGAACAGCATCAATACCGGCTGCCGCGCCGCCAGCCGCGCCATCTGCGCCAGCAGCGCCTCCAACGTCTTCTCCTTGCGCCGCTGCGGCGTGAGGTCCGGCAGACGGTATTTGTCGCCGGTCGGGATCGACATGCGCTCGGCGATGAACCCGATCTCCTCGGCCCCGGCGTTCGACCGGGAAAGCAGCGCTTCGAGCTTGGCCAGCCGCGCTTCCGGCAGGTCGTCGCGGCTGAAGCCCGCGGCGTGCTCGAGCTGGGTAATAAAGGGATGCAGCGCACTCGCCTGATGGTGCGGTGAGCAGAAATAGCGCAGCCTTGTCTGCGGCTCGCCCGCCGGCTGCTCCAGCATCGCCTGCGCGAGACGCGATTTGCCGATGCCGGGCTCGCCGATCAGCACCACCACCCGGCCCTCGCCGGCCTTGGCCTTCTGCCAGCGGCGCTGCAACAGCGCCAGCTCCTCGTCGCGGCCGACGAGCGGGGTCAGCTCTCGCCCGTGCAATGCCTCGAAGCGGCTCTCGGCGGCGCTGCCGCGCACCACCCGCGCGGCCATCACCGGCGCGCCCAGGCCCCTGAGCTCGACGGCGCCCAGATCCGCGTACTCGAACAGACCGCCGGTCAGCCGCCGCGTGCTCGGCGCGATCACCACGGTCCCCGGCTCGGCCAATGCCTGCAGCCGCGCCGCGAGGTTCGGCGTCTCGCCGACCACTGCCTGTTCCTGCGACGCGCCCTGCCCGATCAGATCGCCGACCACCACCAGCCCGGTGGCGATGCCGATCCGCACCTGCAGCGGCACCGCGGCGACGGTGTCGACCCCGGCCACCTTCTCGACAAGCTTCAGCGCCGTGCGCACCGCGCGCTCGGCATCGTGCTCGTCGGCCCGCGGATAGCCGAAATAGGCGAGCACCCCGTCGCCCATGTACTTGGCGACAAACCCGCCGCCGCGGCCCACCACCTTGGCAACGCAGCGGTGATAGGCGCCGATCACCGCGCGCAGATCCTCCGGGTCGAGCCGCGCCGACAGCGCCGTCGAGCCGACGAGATCGCAGAACATCACCGTCAGCTGCCGGTGCTCGGCTTCGCTGGCGCCAGCCGGGGCCGGAGAGGACGCCGATGATGATGCTTCGGCCGCGCCGAGCGCCGCGATCGCGTCGAGTACGCGGCGGCGATGGCCGATCGATGCGACGCCAAGCTCGCGCAGATCCTCCG
Organism: uncultured Alphaproteobacteria bacterium; assembly: GCA_963772295.1. Classification (GTDB taxonomy): domain Bacteria; phylum Pseudomonadota; class Alphaproteobacteria; order ATCC43930; family CGMCC-115725; genus AP-15. The sequence continues at coordinate 954,767 of CAVYWO010000020.1, read as the reverse complement.
CCGTCAGGCGGCGCAAAACCTCCTGGTCGATGTCGTTGTCGCGGAACGCGGGCATATATTGTTCGAGCCCGAGACCGCGCAGCCATTCCCCTATGTCCATCGGAGCAGCCTGAAGACGGCACGCCGCGAGCAGCATTACAGTCCCGGCGGGGCATTCTGTCGAGGCCGACTTACACCGGTTCTCCGATCACCAGCGGGTTGTTCCCAAATAGGGAGCATGGCAGGCTTTGTTATGAGGGTCATCGCGCGGAATGCGCTCGTCGGCTTTTGCGACACGCACAGGGAAACGCGGGTTTCACTCGAACGCTGGTACAAACTCGTCAAGGCCGCGCATTGGACCTCCACGGATGAGGTTCAGAAGGTCGCGCCCAGAGCCAAGGTACTGAACCGCGAGCGCGTCAGGTTCGAGATTGCTGGAGGGAATTATCGTCTCGTGGCTGCCTTCGACTTCCGCCGTCAGATAGCCTTCGTGAAATTCATCGGCACGCATGCGGAGTATGACCGCATCGACGCGCTGACCGTATCGCAATTCTAAGGGAAGCGAGTGATGGACATCCGACCGATCCGTACGGACGAAGAACACCGCGTCGCACTTGCCGAGATCGACGCTTGTTGGGGTGCACCGCAGGATAGCGAGGAAGGCGACAAGCTCGAGGTGCTTGTCGCACTCGTCGAGCTATACGAAGCGAAGCGGTGGCCTGTCGAAACCGACGAGCGCTTTGACCCGATCGACGTGCTGCGTTACGCCATCGAAGAACTCGGGCATACCCAGGCCGAGCTCGCCGAACTCCTCGGCTCCCGCGCACGCGCATCGGATATTCTCTTGCGCCGGCGCGCGCTGACGGTCGAAATGATCCACAAGATCAGCGAAGCGTGGAAGATTCCGGCCGACCTTCTCGTTCGCCCCTACAACATAGAACGAGCCGCATGAACGCCTTCACCGACGGCCGCAGGCCGCCGGGTCGCCGCCATTTCTCCGTACCGGGCGAGAGGTCCTGGAATCGCCGGCTCACGCCAGATCCTCCAGCAGCGCCTTGGCATCCTTCAGATCGGCGGTGTCGAAGCCCTCGGTGAACCAGCCGTTGATCGGGGCGAGAAGATCGAGCGCCGCGGCGGGCTTGCCTTGGTCGCGCCATAGCCGCGCGAGGCTGGCGGCGGCGCGCAGCTCCCACGACTTCGCCTCTTGCGAACGGGCGCGCTCGATCGCCCGCCGATATGAAACTTCCGCCTGATCCGGAGCGCTTGGGCTCCGCCGCAGGAGCACATCGCCGATCAACCGATGGACTTCCGGCTCCCAATGGACATCGCCCGTGCGCTCGAAGTGCACGACCGCGGCCTCGAGCACCGTCAGGGCTTCATCGGCATTCCCGTGTTTTTCGAGGCATTCCGCAAATAGAGCATCCCGGAAACCGAGGCCCACGCGGACCCCGATCCTTCGCACCTCGGCCCGAGCGCTCCGGAAAGCTTCTATGCGATCGTCTGCGCACTGCCCCGTTACCGAGGCGTCGTGCCAGATTTCGTACATCGAACCCAGGGCGCAGTCCCACGCGAACCCCTGCTCCCTTGCGACCGCCAGTAACGCTTTGGTCCGCGCAGCCATCAGCTCGGGTTCCCTCCGCTGAATCCTGAGCCAAGCCTCGTTCCACAAAGCCGCGCACAGGCTGAACGGATGAGCCGCCGTCTGGCCGATCGAGAGGGCGGCGAGCCCCCGCTCGGACGCGCGCTCGGGATAGCCGAGGCACCACAAGGCCAGCGACTCAAAAGCCAGGGCTGCCATGGCCGGGTCCATCATGAAAATCTTTGGCCCGCGGTGGCGCTCCGGGTCGTACAGCGCCCGTACCCGAGCGGCGTGAGACGGCACACTCGTGTATCGTCCGCACCAGAAGCAAGTGAGGCAAGCGGCCCATTCGGCGAGCAAACGGAACTCATCATTCCCGAGCTTTGCTACGAGGGTGAAAAGCTCCCGGGAAAGCTCCGACGCGGTCTCCAGATCCGGTTGAAGCACATGATAGACCCACAACCCCACGAGGCTGCGAAAGAGCTCGGGGGTGTCGTCGGCGCCCGCACACAACTCCTTGGCTCGGGTGTAGCCGGCCTCCACCTCGACAGATCCCCACCCTCGTGTGGCAGTAAGGGGGCTGCCGAGCGCGAGGCGGAAGTCGATCTCCCGCGAGATCCGCTCGGACGATTCCGGCAGCGAGGCGATCAGCGCGAGGCCCCTCGTCAAATGGGCGATCGCCTCGGCGTTGGCCGAGGCGGCCATCGCCCGCTCCGCGGCGCGGCGATAATGATCGATGGCGCGAGCGGGAAGCCCGGCGGCGGCGTAGCGGTGTGCGACCAATTCCGGCTGGGTCTCGGCCACTTCCGGGAACTCGCCTTCGAGCGCCTCGGCGATATGGGCGTGGAGCGTTCGCCGGCGCTCACGCAGCAGGCTGGCATAGGCCGCCTCCTGCACCAGCGCATGCTTGAAGGTGTAGACCGCCTCCGGGACCTCGCCGCGGCCGAACACCAGCTCCGATCGGACGAGCCGGTCGAGAGCCTCCGTCAGCCGGTCATCGGGCTGTTGGGCCACGGCGCTGAGCAGGGGATAGGAGAACTCGCGGCCGATGGCGGCGCCGATCTGGGCGACCTCGCGGACCGGCGCCAGGCGATCGAGCCGGGCCATCAGCGAGTTCGTGAAGGGTGGCCGGGATCGCCAGCGGCGGCAGCGCGCCGTCGAGCGCGTAACGCCCGTCCTCATCGCGCAGCAGGCCGCTTTCGATAATGGTCTTGGTCAGCTCCTCGAGGAACAGCGGCACGCCGTCGGTGCGGGCGAGGATCTGCTCGAGGATCTCGGCCGGCAATGCCCTGCCGCCGGCAGACCGCGCGACCAGGGTCATGCCGTCGCGGCGGCCGAGGCGGCCAAGCGGCAATGTGGTGACATGCGCGTCGGCGGGCCAGGGCGGGGTGAACTCCGGCCGCGCGGTGACGAGGAGCAGCAATGGCAGCCGCGATGCCCGCGCCACGGTCAGGGTCAACAGCTCGAGCGAGGTCGGGTCGATCCAGTGCATGTCCTCGAACAGCATCAATACCGGCGTTCGCGCCGCCAGCCGCGTCAACTGCGCCAGCAGCGCCTCGAATGTCTTCTCTTTGCGCCGCTGCGGCGCGAGGTCCGGGAGACGGTATTTGTCGCCGGTCGGAACCGACATCCGCTCGGCGATGAACCCGATCTCCTCGGCGCCGGCATGCGACCTGGCGAGCAGCGTTTCGAGCTTGGCCAGCCGCGCTTCCGGCATGTCCTCGCGGCTGAAGCCCGCGGCGTGCTCGATCTGGGTAATGAAGGGATGGAGCGCGCTCGCCTGATGGTGCGGCGAGCAGAAATAGCGCAGTCTCGCGTACGGCTCGCCCGCCGCCTCCTCCAGCATCGCCTGCGCAAGGCGCGATTTGCCGATGCCGGGTTCGCCGATCAGCACCACCACCCGGCCCTCGCCGGCCTTGGCCTGCGCCACCGGCGCTGCAACAGCGCCAGTTCTTCGTCGCGGCCGACGAGCGGGGTCAGGTCGCGCCCGTGCAATGCCTCGAAGCGGCTCTCGGCGGCGCTCCCGCGCACCACCCGCGCGGCCTTGACCGGCGCGCCCAGGCCCTTGAGCTCGACGGCACCCAGATCCGCGTACTCGAACAGCCCGCCGGTCAGCCGCCGCGTGCTTGGCGCGATCACCACGGTGCCCGGCGCGGCCAATGCCTGCAGCCGCGCCGCGAGGTTCGGCGTCTCGCCGACCACCGCCTGTTCCTGCGACATGCCCTCGCCGATCAGATCCCCGACGACAACGAGGCCCGTGGCAATGCCGACCCGCACCTGCAATGGCGCCGCGGCGACGGTGTCGAGCCCGGTCACCGCCCCGACCAGCTCCAGCCCGGCCCGCACCGCGCGCTCGGCATCGTGCTCGCCGGCCCGCGGATAGCCGAAATAGGCCAGCACCCCGTCGCCCATATACTTGGCGACAAACCCGCCGCCGCGCCCGATCACCTTGGCAACGCAGCGATGATAGGCGCCGATCACCGCGCGCAGATCCTCCGGGTCGAGCCGCGCCGACAATGCCGTCGAGCCGACCAGATCGCAGAACATCACCGTCAGCTGCCGCCGCTCGGCCTCGGCTGGTGCCGGGGCATCGCCGGACCCCGGCGTCACCGTCGCGGCGGGCACCGCGGCGCCGAGTGCGGCGATGGCGTCGAGCAGCCGCCGGCGATGCCCGACCAAGGTGACACCGAGATCCTTCAAATCCTCGGCCGTCAGGCTCGAGAGCACTTTTTCGTCGATCTCGTTATCGCGGAATGCTTGCTCGTAACGCTCAAGACCAAGGCCGCGCAGCCACGCCGCTACGTCCATGCGGTGATCCTCGGCTCCGAGGAGCGGCAGCCCCTCACGGACGACGATAGACCCCCGCCCTCTGCGCTACCAGCGACACCGCTGAATTGGGCGCAATGTCAGGCGTGTCGTGGCATCGGGGCAGTAAATGACCGGTGCCAAAGCATGGGCATCACCGGCCGGGCAAATCGGGAAGGGCAGCTCTCCACCCCGTGCACCCATTCGACGTACGTCGGGACCACGGACCGCTGTCGACCCCGAGCCAACGGCTCAAGCCGACCCATTGCCGACCACCGTTTCCCTCAGGGGCGACGACGGCCCATGCCCCTTAAGCGACCTTGCCGTCGTACTGGCCGCCGGCTCACGTTTTTCCCGGCCCTTGCATCAAATTGTCTGCAAACCGGCGCAGCAACCGCGCCAGTTCCACCAAGTCTTCCTCGCTCCAGCTCGCGAGCGCCTTCCCTGCCAGCCGCTCGCGCGCCGCGTCCAGCATTTCGGACATGGCTTGGCCCTTTTCAGTGACGACCGCCTCGGTCACGCGGCGGTCGGTCTTACCTGCGCGCCGAGCGACGAGGCCCAGAGTTTCGAGCTTCGCGACTTGCCGGCTGACCGTCGTGTAGTCGCGACCAACCCGGTTCGCCAATTCGCCCACCCCGAGCGGCCCGCGGCGCTGGATCAGCACCAGCAGCGGGAAGAGCGCGCGATCCAGCGAAACGCCGGCCTCGCGTAGCAGGATGGCGTCGTTTTGTGGCCGGTTGAAAAAGCCGACTACATCGATCAGCGCCTCGTGCAGCGGGCGCAGCGTATGGCGTATATGTGTATTTTGCACTTTTATCCTTGACGAGGAGCCCTCGATCCCCATATGTGTGTATTATACACATATATGAGGGCCGTGTCATGCCGAAAGAAGCGACCACTGACGTGCTGATCTGCGGCGCCGGTGCGGCGGGGCTGTCGCTCGCGATCGACCTTGCCCGGCGCGGTGTCGATTTTCGACTGATCGAGAAGGCGGAGACGCCTTTCCACGGCTCGCGCGGCAAGGGCATCCAGCCGCGCAGCTAGGAAGTGTTCGAGGACTATGGCATCGTCGACCGGCTGTTCGCGACCGGAGGCCCCTATCCACCGATCCGCGAGTACCGCCCGGACGGCAGTTTTGTCGATTCACCGATCAGTGACGCCCGCGGACCCACGCCGGCCGAGCCGTATCACGCGCCCTTGATGGTCCCGCAGTTCGTCACCGAAACAGTGATGCGCGAACGTCTCGCCGAACTCGGCCACCGGCCGGAGTTCGTGCGGGAGCTGACCGGGTTTTCGCCGGATGCCGGAGGCGTCACCGCGCAGGTTGGGAGCGAAATAGTGCGCGCGCGCTATCTCGTTGGCACCGACGGCGGCCGCAGCTTCGTGCGTCAGGCGCTGAGCGTCGGCTTCCCCGGCGAGACGCTTGGCGCGCGCGCCATCGTCGCGGATGTCGAGCTGGAGGGCATCGGCCGTGACGCCTGGCACCGGTTCGGCTCGGGGCCGCAGCAGATTTTGCTGTGCCCGCTCGCCGGCACGCAGCTCTTCCAGGTGCAGGCTCCGGTGCCGCTGGAGGGTGACGTCGATGTCACCGCCGAGGGACTGACGGCGCTGGTTACCGAGAGGACCGGCCGGGACATCGTCATCCGATCGGTCGTATGGGCATCCGCTATACTCGATGAACGCGCGTCTTGCCGACCGCTATCGGGTCGGCCGCGTGTTCCTGGCCGGCGACGCCGCGCACATCCATCCGCCGACCGGCGGCCAGGGCCTGAACACCAGCGTGGGAGGAACGCCGCCCGATCGCGGCCGGCATGCTCGGGATGGCGACGCGGTTGCTTGACGAAGCGAAGCAGGGAACGATGCGGCGCGGCCGCGAGACGCGGCAGTTGGCGACCGGGCACCGGATGCGCCGGTGTGCGGCGCGGCGGGCCAGCCGACCCGTCTGTTTTCGCTGTTCCGCGGTCCGCACTGGACCCTGCTCGGCTACGAAGCCGACCGCGCCGCCGTCGCCCCGCGCCCCGGTCTGTACGTTCGTACGGTTGGCCCGCGCGGCGATCTGGTGGATGACGCCGGCCATTTCCGCGACGCTTACGGCTTGTCGCCCGGCGAGTGGGTACTGGTCCGGCCGGACGGCTATGTCGGCGCCATCGTTGGCGCGGACAACGTATCAGCGCTTGAGCGGTATCTAGGGGAGGTGGGCGTCACGGCTCTGGGGCGAGCAGCGGTGTAGGCGTCACGCCAATGGCCGCAATCGGCGTCGTGCAGTCGATTTGCGGGACGACCCCCGGGATGGGCGAGGATGCCCCAATCCCGCCGTCCGCTGCGGCGCGTCGGAGCCGCCTGGAGGTCAGCTCTGCTCGATCTCGCTCGCGGCGCGGTCCAGGATGGCCGTAACGGCGCGCACCTGATCGGTGGTCAGCGGGCCGTGCCCAAGCCGGATCGTCAGCGCGGCCTCGAGATTGTGCATCGCCCGGCGGATTTCCGGCGCCGGGCCGCCGGCATAGACATGGCTGACCTCCGCCATGCGCGCGAAGATCTGGTCGACGACCGCCTGGTTGGCGGCGAGGAACGCCGCCCCTTCCGGTGTGATGACGAACTGTTTTCGTGGACCCTCGGCGCTGTCCGGCCGGATGTAGCCAAGCTCTTCGAGCAAGGTCAGCGTCGGGTAGATGACGCCGGGGCTCGGGCTGTACATCCCGCCGAATTTCTCCTCAATGGCCTTGATCAGCTCGTACCCGTGGCGCGGCCGCTCGGCGATGAGGCCGAGCAGCACGTAACGCAGATCGCCGTGGTCAAGAAACCGGCCGAGCCGGCCACCGCGACCGCCGCCATGGCGATGGCCGCCAAAGCGACCACCACCCACGCCGAACATGCCGCCATGCGCGTGGCGGTCGCCGTGTCGATATCCGAACATTCGCGGCTTCCTCTATTCAAGCTGTGACGGCAAAAGCTCGGGACGATAGGCCCGGCTCAGGACGTGGAGCTTCAACGGCACCGGCGTGCCGAGCCACGCGCCGTCGGTGTCGTGGTCGCGAACCGAGTCGTCGGTTAGCGGATGGATCAGCACGCTGAGGCCATGGCGGTTCAGCATGAGCCAAGGCACCACCGACGCGAACTCCACAGTCGAGAAGATAATCTGCAGGTTTGCGACGGGGTGCGGGCCGATGGGCTCGTCGAAAAAACCGCCGAGTTCGACGGCAAACTTGTGTGTGATCGCCTTGGCCAGCTGCTCGGCGGTCACACGGCTGTCGGTGTCGTAATAGACATGCGCGTGATAGCCATCGATGCGGGGAGATTGGTCGTTCATCAGAGCCTTCCTAAGATAGGTTTTCGATACAACTAGTATCAGATATATCGAAATGGGCTCGATGTCAAGCCGCTGTGCAGAACTTTGTTCGACGGCTGCTTTCGGCGTGATCGCGTCGCTGTGCGGCGAGGAGACGAAGGTCGACTTGCGCGACCTCGCCGTTCGCGGCCGTTGCAGCGGAGGACCGGAACCCACCCCGTGCAGCCATTCGAAGTACGTCGAGACCACGGACCGCTGTCGACCCCAAGCCAACGGCTCAAGCCGACCCATAACCGCTCTTCATGATGTCGCAAGCGAATGGTCGGGTCGCCTGGAAGGCAGACATTCGCACCGGCCTTCTACACGTGAGAGCCGATCGTAGTCGCGACGGTCGGCGCCGCCGTCGAATTGTGGAAACTGCCCCTGGACCGTTGATTTAATTACTCACCCGTCCGAGCAATCGCCGACGCAGTCAGTTCTTCGAGCAGCGCCTTGGCCTCCTTGAGATCGAGCGTGTCGAAGCCCTCGGTGAACCAGCCATAGACCGGGGCGAGCAGATTGCGCGCATCGGCGTACTTATCTTGGTCGCGCCACAGGCGGGCGAGGCTGGCAGCGGCGCGCAATTCCCACGACTTCGCCTCCTGCGAACGGGCTCGCTCGATCGCCCGCCGATAGGAAGCTTCCGCCCGATCCGGAGCGCTCGGGTTCCGCCGGAGCAGCAAATCGCCGATCAACCGATGGACTTCCGGTTGCAACCATAGGTCGCCCGTGTCGACGTGCGCGACGGCGGCCTCGAGCGCCGTCAGGGCTTCATCGGTATTCCCTTGTTTTGCAAGGCATTCCGCAAATAGAACATGCCACAAACCCAGGGCCGTCTGGTCCCTCGTCCTTCGCAGCTCGGCCAGAGCGCTCCTGAAAGCTTCGATGCGATCGTCTCCGCACTGCCCCGTCACCCGAGCGTCGTGCCAGATTTCGAGCATCGAACCCGCCGCGCTGTCAAACGCGAACCCCTGCTCCCTGGCGAGCGCCAGAAACGCTTTGGTCCGCGCCGCCATCAGCTCGGGTTCCCTCCGCAGCATCCTGAGCAAAGCCTCGAACCGCAAAGCCGCGCACAGGCTGAATGGATGAGCCACCGTCTGGCCGATCGAGAGGGCGGCGAGCCCCCGCTCGGACGCGCGATCGGGATAGCCGAGGTACCACAAGGCCAGCGACTCATAAGCTAGGGCCGCCATGGCCGGGTCCACGTTCCAAATCTTTGGCCCGCGGTGGCGCTCCGGGTCGTACAGCACCCGCACCCGAGCGGCGTGAGACGGCACACTCGTGTATCGTCCGGACCAGAAGCAAGTGACGCAAGCGACATATTCGGCGAGCACACGATACTCACCGCTCCCGAGCTTTGCTGCTAGCTTGAAAAGCTCCCGGGAAAGCTCCGAGGCGGTCTCCATATCTGGTCGACGCAAATGATACATCCACAACCCCATAAGGCTGCGAAAGAGCTCAGGGGTGTCGCCGGCACCCGCACACAACTCCCTGGCTCGGGTGTAGGCGGCCTGCGCCTCGACGGATGCCCAACCTCGTATGGCAACAAGGGGGTCGCCGAGCGCGAGGCGGAAGTCGATCTCGCGCGAGATCCGCTCGGCCGATTTCGGGAGCGAGTCGATCAGCTCGAGGCCCTTGGTCAGATGGGCGATCGCCTCGGCGTTGGCCGAGGCGGCCATCGCCCGCTCCGCGGCGCGGCGATAATAATCGATGGCGACAGCGGCGAGCCCGGCGGCGGCGTAGTGATGGGCGACCAGTTCCGGCTGGGTCTCGGCCGCTTCCGGGAACTCGCCTTCGAGCGCCTCGGCGATCCGGGCGTGGAGCGTTCGCCGGCGCTCGCGCAGCAGGCTCTCATAGGCTGCCTCCTGCACCAGCGCATGCTTGAAGGTGTAGACCGCGTCCGGGACCTCGCCGCGGCCGAACACCAGCTCGGCGCGGACGAGCCGGTCGAGAGCCTCCTGCAGCCGGTCTTCGGGCTGCTGGGCCACGGCGCTGAGCAACGGATAGGAGAACTGGCGGCCGATGGCGGCGCCGATCTGGGCGACCTCGCGTACCGGCGCCAGCCGATCGAGCCGGGCCATCAGCGAGTCGTGGAGCGTGGTCGGGATCGCCAGCGGCGGCAGCGCGCGATCGAGCGCGTAATGCCCGTCCTCCTCGCGCAAGAGGCCGCTTTCGATGATAGTCTTGGTCAGCTCCTCGACGAACAATGGCACCCCGTCGGTGCGGGCGAGGATCTGCTCGAGGATCTCGGCCGGCAGCGCCTTGCCGCCGGCAGAGCGCTCGACCAGGGTCGCGCCCTCGCGGCGGCCGAGGCGGGCGAGCGCTTGCATCGTGACGTGGGCATCGGCGGGCCAGGGCGGGGTGAACTCCGGCCGCGCGGTGACGAGGAGCAGCAACGGCAGCGTTGACGCCCGCGCCACGGTCAGGGTCAACAGCTCGAGCGAGGTCGGGTCGATCCAGTGCGCGTCCTCGAACAGCATCAGCACCGGCTGCCGCGCCGCCAGCCGCGCCAATTGCGCCAGCAGCGCCTCGAGCGTCTTCTCCTTGCGCCGCTGCGGCGTGAGGTCCGGGAGACGGTATTTGTCGCCGGTCGGGATCGACATCCGCTCGGCGATGAACCCGATCTCCTCGGCGCCGGCGTTCGACCGGGCGAGCAGCGCTTCGAGCTTGGCCAGCCGCGCTCCCGGCATGTCCTCGCGGCTGAAACCGGCGGCGTGCTCGAGCTGGGTGATGAACGGATGGAGCGCGCTCGCCTGATGGTGCGGCGAGCAGAAATAGCGCAGCCTCGTGTGCGGCTCGCCCGAGCGCGATCTTCTTGAAGGCGCGTTCCACGGTGCCGAGCATCGGCGGGTCGGCGAAATCCTCGACATTGTTGATCAGCATCACATGCGCTTTGATCTTCGGCAGGTCGGCCTCGGGGCTGTAGTCATAGATCGATTCGAGCTCGTAGAGCGTGTCGTTGGCGTCGCCGTTTCTCATGATCGCCGCCAGGCGCTTGTCGTGGAGCGCTTTCGCGGCCTCCATGGTCGGCGCTTCTTCCTGAATGCGCACCCTGGCCTCGGAGATCAAATTGTGGGAGCGGTGGGGAGCCCGAGATGCTCATGGCAAAACGGAGCATCGACACCTCGTACCCGATCACAGACCACCAACGGTCGCGATCGGTCATGGGAGCGCTCATCGTCACCCCTCCTGCGGACGACCGGCGGGGCATCACTAAGCTGTCACAGCAGGTTTCTGCCGCACCGGGTCCTGCTTCCGCTGTTGACACTGCCCGCCGCCTGATGCGACACTCCGTCGCATCCAAGTTGGACGGGAGGAAGCCTCGAAGAGGCGTGAGGAGATGGCCTCAGCGATGGGGCCATTTCCGTTTGCGCGACTGCCCCCGGGATCGACGGGAGTTAGCACCGTGCATTTCGAGCAAGTTCCTGCAGTGCGCGGTGTGTGTTCTCCCGGGTGCCAATCTCCGGAAGGGCCTCAAATTCGGCGCAACTCAGCCGGGTGCCGAGGGTTCGTCGGTTGGGCTTGGGTGGCCTATTGGCGGGCGCCCCGCTGAGCGTGAGCACGTTTTTTGATGTCCCGCTGATCGGGCTTTTTGATGGGCTTTTCGCTTCCGCTTCCCGAGCTTTGTAGGGAGTGAGGGAAGCGGAAGCGCTGGGTCAGCCGGCCAGACGGTATCCTTGGGCGGATTTGACGATGCGGCCGGTGCTTGTCATAGCGGCCAGACGCTCGTAGAGGGTCGCCGTGCGAACGCGGCAGATGGCCCGCAGATCGGCGAATGGCTGCGGCCGACCAGCCTCGGCGAGAGTGGCGGCGATGCGGTCGTCGACGGACTGGGGTGCGAGGGCTGTTGCGGGCTGGCTGTGCCGTTCGACGACTTCGAGGGTCAGGGCGGGGATCGCCGATGCGGCACGGTGTTCGACGGAAAGGGTGATCCGGTCGTCGCGGTCGCGGCGGAGATAGAGGTTGGAATCGCCCCAGGCGTGGAACTCGGAAGAGCCGCGCAGGGCTTGGCCGGCGCGCATGTTGCCGGCGCCTTTCCGGGCGTGGTGAACGAGGGTGACGGCGATGGCGTGGCGACGCTGTAGTTCGCGCAGATAGGCGAGCAGCGGTGCGACCTCGCCGCTGACGTTTTCGTCGATGCGATGCAGCCGCACGAAGGGGTCGAGGACGAGCAGGCGCGGCTTCAGCCTGAGGATGGTTTCGTCGAGGCTGGCGCGGTCGGCATCGAGATCGAGGCGCAGGCTGGGGGCGGTAATGACCTGGACGTCAAGATCGGCCAGGTTGAGGCCGGCAGCGGCGCAGATGCCATCGAGCCGGTGCCGCACGATGTGCGGCGCATCCTCGGCGGCGTAGAGCAGGACGCAGCCGGGATTGGGCACGGCGAAGCGGCGCAGGCAGGGTGTGCCGGCGGCGACCGAGACGGCGAGGTCGAGGGCGAGGAAGGATTTGCAGCATTTGGGCTCGCCGCCGATGATGCCGACGGCTTCCGCCGACCACAGCCCGGTCACCAGCCAGCGCTGCTCCTCGGCCCGCTCGGCGAGGCGATAGGCGGGTGCGACGGGAAGCGGGTTCACCGCCGCCTCCCGGCTGCGACAGGCGTGTTCTGGGCGGCAACCGCACAAGCTTCGAAGAGCAGCGCTTCGTCGATCCTTTGGGCCTCGCGCTCGGCCGCGGCGGCGAGCAGTTCGTCGGCCATAATCATGAGGCTGCGCAGATTGCCTTGGGCATGATCGGCCAGGGTGGCGATCACCTCCGGGGTCATCAGGGTCGGCGCGCCGGCTTCATGCAACAGATGCTGGAGGCAGCCTTGGAGGACATCGGGCGTGGCGCGCTCGATCGGCAGGCGGACGCGGATGCGGCTGTCGAGGGGCAAGAACTCGTCGGAGCGCAGGCGTTCGACGAGGCGGCCGTCCCCACGGGACAAGCCCGTGGGCTGAAGGCCCACGGCGAGGACGACGGTCAGCAGGATGTGGGAATCCAGCCGGGCGGAGGACAGCAGGCGCAGTTCGGAGAGGACTGGCGGGCGCAGCTCCTGAGCTTCGTCGATGATGAGCACCGGCCGGGAGAGCGCGCTGTCGATATGGGCCTGCCAGCGCTGCCGCAGGATCTTGGCTCCGGCCCAGCGGTTGTGCGGCTGCAACTCGACGCCGAAGAGATCGCCCATCTCGCGGTAGAAGTCGGCGATGTTGGCCTGCGGCCGGCTGATCATGCCGACCCCCGCCTGCGCGGGGGCAGGCTCTTGAGGTCGCGTTGGTCCGCCAGATGCTCGGCGAGGATGCGCAAGGTGGCCGACTTGCCGGTGCCCGGATCGCCGGTGACGAGGGCGAAGCCGCCTTCGGCGGCAAGCTGGCAAACGCGGCGGCGGAAGGAGGCGATGCGCGGGCTGACCTGCAACGCCGCGGCCGGTACGGCGGGGGCGAAGGGGTTCCACTTGAGCCCGTAGAGGGCGAGCAGCGTCTTGTTCATTCTTCGGTTCCTTCGTCTTTGACGAGATAGGCAGGGGGCAGGCCGGTCGCCGTCTGACGCTCGATGAGACGGGCGAGCAGCGGCGCCATGCCGCTGGCCGGCGCAACGGCGACAGGCTCGGCCGAGACGGTTTCCAGTGATCGGCGCAAGCCGCTGGCATTCCTGGCCTTGTCCTGGGGGTACAGTCGGCACAGAACCGTGCCCAGGCGCTCGTCGACGAGATGGACCTGGGTGAGGTCCCAGGCCGCATAGCGGACCTCGAGACGGGAGAGATGGCGGTATTGGTTCGGCACCTCGAAACGGCGGCCGGCGATGGTGAGGGTGCCATCGCTCTTGCGCTGCGTGCGCTGCTCGGTCCTGGTGAAGGCGAGCTTGAGCGCCGCGCCGTCCGGGCAGGACCGCATCACCGACGGGCCTCGCAGGAAGCGCTGGAGCGGCGCTTCGTCGATCTCGGAGTGGAGCTTGCGGTTGTAATCGGGCTCGACCCAGGCCTGGGTCGCCTCGTTGAGCATGGCAAGCGTCAGATCGACCACGCCTTCCAGCATGGCCATCAGTCTTGCTTCGATAACGGCCCAGAGATGCTCGAGCTTGCCATTCATGTAGGGGCTGTAAGGCAGCGTCGTCTCATGGAGGACGCCGAGCCCGAGCAGGCCTTCGGCGATCTCCGTTGCGGTCATTGCGGTGCCGTTGTCGCTCATTGCGGCGCGCGGCAGGCCTCTTTTCATGAAGGCCTGCGACAGGCCATGGGCGATGTTCGCGGCGCTCTCGGCCAGGTACCATTGCAGGTGGCAGACCAGCCGCGAATGATCGTCGAGAACGCCGAAGAGGACCGGCGTTTGCCATTCCCCACGCGGGGTCAGCACCTTGCGCGAGCCGAAGTGGCAATCCCAATGGAGCAGCGATCCCACATGCTCCGCCTCGTAGCCGCGGATCTCCCGCTCGGCGAGCTTCGCCTCGGCCGCCAGCGCCCCACGGGTCAAGCCCGTGGGCTGAAGGCCCACGGCAGTCCGCCGCGCGGTCGGCCGCCGTCGCTTCTCCAATCCTTGCGCCCGCAGGTAGCGCCGGATCGTCGAATAGGACGGCACCGCTCCGAGCTCGGGTCGGCTCGCAGCCTCCGCTGCCAGGTTGTCGTGATGCAGCTGGGCGCTCCAGGCGGGGTGCGCGGCGTGTTGGCTCCGCAGCATCTGGCGAAGCGCGGTGGTCATCGAGGCTTGGCGGCCGGCATCCCGGCGCGGTTTGCGGCGGAGCCCGGCGACCGGGTCCTGTCGCTCGCGCAGCGCCTTGTAATACCATCGCTGAATGGTCGAGCTGCCAAACCGGACGGGCTCGCCAGTAGCAGGATGCCGCCAATCACGCAGCGAGAGCTTGTCTATCTCCGACTGCAGAGTGCCCTTGGCAGGCGGGTCCGCCAGCAGCTGCCCAATCACCGAGAAGCGCAATTGCGCCCACCGGTCGTAAATCCTCGTCTGTCGTCTCGCCGTCATGCCGGCCCTACCTCCTCAGCGGGGTTCGGCCGACCCTACGAGCGTCGCCGTCTGGCGGCGACGGGCATCCTCTGCGGGTTCGGCGTCGTCCATCAGAAAGCCTGCAGCGACGCGCCTGCGGTGATCGGCCCCAGGAACGACAGGAAGGCGATCAGTTGCTCCCCGGCGGCCCCACGGGACAAGCCCGCGGGCTGAAAGCCCACGGCAAAGCGTTCCAGCAGCGCGGCGGGCAAGCGACCGGCGTCGACCGGCGGCATCAGGCCGGCCGACGCCGCCCGCCAGAACGGCGTGCTGGTGAAACCGGCCAGCCACCAACCGCGCCAGCGCGCCACCGTCCGGCGGTCGACGCCGACCGCCGCGGCAAGCTTGCCGAGCCGGCGCTCCGTCAGCCCGTCGCGCATCGCCGAGATCAAGGTGACGATCACCGCCAGATAGACCTTGCGGCCGAGGAATTCAGCGAAGGCGGCGTCGACCGGTCGCGGCAGCCGTCGACCGCACAGCAGAAGCTGAACCGCCGGTCGTGCTCTTCGCCGAGCGCTATCGGCCGGCCGCGCGGCTTGCGGCGGTAGCTCGCCGAATGCAGCACGCCGCCGCAATCGGGACAGCCCGCCGCGCGGCACTGCGCCGCCAGATCGCGATCGAACGCAAGCAGCTGCTCATGGAAGTTGGCATCCGCCAGTATTGCTTGGTACAAGAGCGTCCGTCCTTGCCGTCGAGGCGAGCAAATGGCCAAAATCGGACGGAATGATCGCTGCCCCTGCGGCAGCGGCAAGAAGTACAAGCAATGTTGCCTCGCCAAGGACGCAGTTGCCGAACCCAGGCCACTTGCCGCCGCCCAGGCGGCAGATCATCTGCCGCACCATCACCCCCGCCTCTGCAAAAACTGCAACGCCAAGATCGACGCCGCAGCCAATGCGGTGATCGCTCTCATCGACGCCGGAAAGCTCGACGATGCCGAGCACGCCGCACAGGCGCTGGTCGAGCGCTGGCCTGACCTGCATGACGGATACGACTGCCTCGGCATGGTCTGCCAAGCCAGAGGCGACAAGCGTCAGGCCGCCGAATATTACCGGAAGGTCATCACCTTCGCCCGCAAGGAACCCAGCCTTTACGATCTCGAGTTCGAGGATTACTACCACGACCTGATCGCACGCCTCGATCCGGCCGCCCGCATGGGGGCTCTGCCCCCACACCCCCGGGATATTTGAAGCCCAATGATGACAAGGTTAGCATCGCCCCGCGGTACAGGCGGGGACGCCGATGACCGCGCCCGGTGATGCGACCCGGTGCCCGCGTGGCACCGGGTTGTTCGCTTCCTCGACGCCGCGACTTCCGAGCCGCCACAGTAACTGAGGTGCCGGCCAAGCCCTCCATCACGAAGCCTGATCAGAAACCCCAAGGTCCGCCGTCAATTTGGATGCTCACGCTCATTTTGCTCACTCCGGCGCCAAACTTTGGTACAAGCCATTGGTCTCAATCCCTTTTTCTTCAGGGCTGCTTTTGCTCCGTTCGCCGAGATGCAGGCGCTCGCCGAAGCTATCGTCTCAATCCCTTTTTCTTCAGGGTTGCTTTTGCTCTCACATGGGACACCAGCACACTCATGAGCCCGAGTTCTCAATCCCTTTTTCGTCAGGGCTGCTTTTGCTCATGGAACCACGGAATCTTCGCCATCTCCGCCACGCGTCTCAATCCCTTTTTTCTTCAGGGCTGCTTTTGCTCCGGCTCGCATCTCGACCTGTCGGGCGATAACGAACGTCTCAATCCCTTTTTCTTCAGGGCTGCTTTTGCTCCGGCCTAGCTCGACGGAGCGAACGGCGGGTTTCCGTCTCAATCCCTTTTTCTTCAGGGCTGCTTTTGCTCATGTCGGCCGTGAGCGATTCGAGTGGCCGATTATATGTCTCAATCCCTTTTTCTTCAGGGCTGCTTTTGCTCTGGGGCACGAGCAAGATCCGCGTCCCCGTGGCTGTCTCAATCCCTTTTTTCTTCAGGGCTGCTTTTGCTCCCGATGTTTCCGGCCGAATGCCGCGACGGTTTCGGTCTCAATCCCTTTTTCTTCAGGGCTGCTTTTGCTCACACGCACGAGACCGGGACCGAGCCCCCGGCCGAGTCTCAATCCCTTTTTCTTCAGGGCTGCTTTTGCTCTCGTTGCCTTTGGAACCGATGCTGAATACACTGTCTCAATCCCTTTTTCTTCAGGGCTGCTTTTGCTCGAGCGATGTTCGCGCACTACCTGGCGCGGTTCGAGTTCAATCCCTTTTTCTTCAGGGCTGCTTTTGCTCGATGCCCCGTAACGATGTTCACGGACACCAGCACGTCTCAATCCCTTTTTCTTCAGGGCTGCTTTTGCTCCCACGACAAGGCGAAGTATGATCTAGCAACGCGTCTCAATCCCTTTTTCTTCAGGGCTGCTTTTGCTCCCCGGCCGAGACTGAAACCCCAGAACTCGATCTGTCTCAATCCCTTTTTCTTCAGGGCTGCTTTTGCTCCCGCATCAGTATTGATTATACACTTTATTACGGTCTCAATCCCTTTTTCTTCAGGGCTGCTTTTGCTCGGCCGGCAATTCACCGTGCCATTTTCGCAGGGTCCGTCTCAATCCCTTTTTCTTCAGGGCTGCTTTTGCTCAGACGCGCTGTCGATAGCTTTCAGCGCTGTTCTTGTCTCAATCCCTTTTTCTTCAGGGCTGCTTTTGCTCTAGGGCTAGCCGCGGGCGATCGCCCAGCCGCGGCTCCCCCCACCTCCTGATCTTTACCCATATGTGTGCATCGGACAGTCGGTTTACGGCAGATTTGGTATGGGCTCGGCGAGGTCGGTTGGCGCCGGGCTAAGGGGGCAGTGGGTAGGCGATAGCGTAGCTGCGGAAGGCGGCGGTGATGTCGTCCAGGCGCTGCAGGCCGCGCCAGAGGGTTTGGGGACCGGGTTGGCCGTCGGATTTGCGGGCGAGGAAACCGCCGAGTTGGGCGATCAAGAGGATCATCTGGCAGAGCGAAGGCGGTTGCGCCGGCGGCGGCTTGCGGGTGTGGAAGACGACCAAGGCCTTCCACTGCTCGGGCTCGAAGGCGACGGTACAGGGCAGTTCGGGGGTGGCCCGCCCGAGCCAGGTGAGATAGTGGATGCGCCAGGCGACGACCATGTCGATGGCGAGGCAGGTTTCCAGACGGTCGGCGGTTTCGAGCTGGCGATCTTCAATGCGGCATCCGCTCTTGAGGATGCGGTGGAAGACCTCGATCCCCCAGCGCCGGGTATACCACTGCATGCGCTGGAGAGCGTCGTCCAGCGAGGCGACCGGCACGGTGGTCAGCAGCATCCAGTCGAGCGGCTTGATGTCGGGTGGCGGGTTTTCTTCGCGGCTGCGCACGACCCATAGCCGCAGCGCCGGGAGCTTTGCCTTGTGTCGCGGCGGCGACAGGGTGACCTCGGCGAAGCGCACGCTCATCAGGGCGGTACGGGCCGGCTGGCGGCCGCGGCGGGGCACCTCGAGTGCGATCTGCCCGGCCGCCGGCAGGCTTTCCATAAAGGGCCACAAGCGGCGCACCTGCTCGTCGCCCGGGTCAGGCTGGAGAGCACGGTCTTCGGTGGCCCTGACCAACAAGTCGAGGTGGGCGCTGTCGGCTTCCTGCAGGAACTCGAAGACATCGCACTCGCGATCGGCGACGGTGACGATGCGCGTGTTCGGGCATCGATCGGCGGCGGCCCGGATCTCCGTCAGCGGGCGGATCCATTTGTAGCTCTCCTTCGCCGCGATCGGCCTGGTGTGGCGCTGATGTTTCTTGCCGAAGGTATTGGCATCGCGCGCCCAGCACTGGACATCGAGCAGGCCGAGGGGCAGGCCATCGGGACGCAAGGCCAGGGTATTGTGCAGGATCAACCCTTGGGCGCCGTCGCGCCGGCTGCCGATCGGGCCGAGGCCTTGGGTCTGCGGGTGCTTGGTGTAGTTGAGGCTGGAGCTGTCCTGCACCGCCAGCACGATGACCTCCTGTCGCATGCGCGCGACGGTGGCCTGATGGTGCGGTTCGAGTACAGCGTCCATCGTGACCCGCTGGTGATCAAAGAACCGGTAGGCGGCCTTGGTTCGGGCCAGCGAACCGCAGGCTTGCGCGATATTGGCCATGGGCCGGGCAAAGAACGCCCCGGCCAGATCCAGCAGTCGCCGCTGCAGCCGGCGATCGCCGAGCTTGGCACCGCCGAATTCCTGCCGCACCCAGTTGGGCTCGGGCGCCGGCCGCGCCCCGCACAGGCGCTTGAGGGTCGGCCGGGACAACGGATAGAGAAACACCCGCTTCGCCGGCAAGTGCGCCGTGCCGGTCCGATCCTGGCGCCCCCGACCGGCGGTCATGCCGACTTCGATCCAGTTGGCGGCACGATAGGCGGTGCCCGGGCGAGCGGCCTCGACATAGCTTTCCATCAGCCACGGCCGGACCGCAAAGGCTTGCTGCCAATCGCCGACAATCCGCCGCGTTAGCTGCCCCAAAACATGCGAAGCGAGATGTGCGACCCGGACCGTCGGCAGGATCAGAAAGCGGCTGTTGCACACAACTCCCGTCAGGTTGGCGCCACGCTTGGCGTCGTCCCAGCCCAGCCACTCATCGCGCCCCCGCAGCCGCCACGCGGCGGCACTGACCGCCAGCCCGCCGAGCACACCATGCCGCGCGCCGCAAATCAGATAGCGAATTCTGCTCACCACACAACGACGCGCGACCGCAGGGATGGTGCGCCGCCATCATCGCATCCCAGGTCCGGCTCTCCGGCGTCCCGCCGCTGACCCGCTGCAGCGTGACCGCCCCCAGATCGGCCAAGCGACCGCTCACTTGCGGGGCCGGGCAAACCTCGGCCGGACGCCGCTCCGGCGGCCGCCGACGGGCCGCCGGAAGCACGATCGCACCGCGCCGCTCAAGCCCAATCAGATGCTTGCGGCAGGCCATCTCCTGCGCGCGACCACGGCGATCCTTCCAGCCCAGCCGTTCGCATACCTCCTTGGCCAGCCGATAGCGCGACAAGCCCGCATCCGCGCCGACGCGCGCGCGGATCCATGACAGATGCTCTGCCGCCTCCAGCTGCTGTTTCGGGCTAAGGGGCCCCATGCCCCCTTGCTCGCCCATTCCGTTTTCTGTGTCCAGAGGCACTTATGGGCAAAGATCAGCCCCACCTCGGGGGTCCTCTTTCGGCGCTTCCAATCGATCTCGCGTCGAAGGGGTCCCAACGCCATCGCGGTCGGCCTGCACTTCCTACCGGGGCGAGCCGTCGGAACGAAGCTTCCTGCCTTCGCCCTCGGTCCGACCGGCCCGTGCGTGCCGATGAAGTCGGCCGGCATGCCGGGTACCGCGGCAGCCCATCGACCAATGTGGCACAAACGGTGGTTTGCGAAACATCGGTGTGCGCAAAGGTGTGTCGAACGTTTGTTTATGCAATGCCGCACGAGTCACGAAGCAAGGCGAGCGGGCTCTCGCCATGCCGTGCCGACGGGACACCCTCGAATCTTGGCGCGCGCCTTGGGACCTTTGTGGCAGTCCTACCGGTCGCCGGGCGGGATCACCTCCGGCTCGTCCGCCGCCGACCCGCCCTGCACCATCAGCTTCAACGCTGCCTCGATCACGGCCAAGTCGCGCTCGTTGAACGCCCGCGGGTCAAACGCCGGCCGTTGATCGGGCTCTGCCTCCGGCCTGTCGATCGGCTTTACGCCGCCTCGATCGAGAACAGCCATCGCGCACACCGAGCGGACGCGTTCATCGGCAGCCGAGTCCGACGCAAGGTCGATAAGAACCTTCATCATCTCTGGGCGGCCCCGCTTCTCGCGCGAGCCGGCGGCATTCATGATAAAACCGCGACTGCCCGGTCGGATTGCCGCTCTTACCCTTCGGCCATCGAAACGCCTTGTTCCGCGCCCGCATTACTGCCAGCGTTTGTTCGGTCACGACCGCGATCCTTCCTCAGCTCAAGCCCAGGACCGCCGCGGATTATAATCCAGATCGTGGTCGTAGATCATCACCGATCGCAACATTTCGAGAGGCTACCGCTGCCCCGCCTCCCTCGCGCGCGCGAAGCTGGAGGCAGGTCGCATTGAGGGTTGACGACACCGAGCGCACCCGCCGTGCAATTCGTGGCGCCGAAGGCAAGCGCCTTACTTATCGGCGGACTGGTAGCGAAGGAGGCGACGCCGAAACCGCCTGAACCGCTGGCACTCGGTGAGCATCGCGAGCCGGTTCAGTTGGAATTCGATTTCTGATATGAGGCGCGAGGCGACGGGCGCTTGCTTGGTGGCTCGCCCGTCTTGCCCTCGGTCGTGGAACGGCCTGCGCGCCCGCAGTTTAGCCGAGGGAGAGGTGCGAAGCGCCGCCGAACTTGGTATTATCTCGTATTTCTGTTGCTCCTTGCACTACAGTTCGGCAAACTCAATATAACGAAAGGTGGTGATTTCCTGCCCGGCTTTATCGGTGGAGCGCTGAGCGCCGCTGTTATCATCGGCGCGATCGAGGCGATACGATTTGCTGTGCGGCTTTTCCGGCGGAATTGATCGGCCAGCCGCTTGCTTTTCCTCAGCTTCGCGTCTTGCCCCTATGGACACGCCCCTTTGACGCGGGGCGTTCCTTCGGCTTCGGACCGACCGGCTTGCGCGGCTGTGGTGGCGTGTTGATGAGGGTCCGCAACCCGCGCTGGAAGCGCTCGGCCCAGCCGGGCTCGTCGGCGATTGACTGGTCAGCCTTCCCCTCGCGGCCTTTCATTCATCCTGTATAACATGGCTTGACCGCGCCTGTCGCCCGATCAGCGCGCTGCGCAGAGTGTGGGTCTGCCGTGACGAACCGGAACAATGAGGAGGAGTCAACACAGGAAGCTAGATATTACTACGCGCTCGGCCAGTTTGTTGATGCTTTTTCCACAATAGAGCTACTGGCTTTCGGCGTTCACGTTCCCCTTTTTGGCACTCGACCCTCCATCAGTCAAGTATATAATCGCCGCGGCCGGCATCAGGCGAGGCCAGATGGCTTCCTACGCCCTGCATCGTCAAGCATTTTTCACGGTCTCACATCTCTCCGATCGTAACTGAGGCGCGGACCGAGGCCCGATCCGAGACAGCATTGATTGCCTTACATATTTCTCTTTATATCCTCACTTCCTCACTTAATATGGAGATATTTATTATAGGAGTCGTTGCATATGTGATTAAAGAATGAGTCACACGTGAGGGGATAGGGACGGCAATCCGAGGCTGCTGAGGCCCATCACTAAATATTTTGTAGTTTCAATAACTTACACGCGCCACAGGATGCGGTCTCGAATAGGGCGTCACTTCGACCCGAGGCCCGGAGCGGGTAATGCGAAGGCAATTCAACCGGCGCTAGAGCCAGGGCCGGCAGTCTGGTGCGGATGTGTAAAGGTTGGGGAGCCGCTCTGCGGCCGTCAAGAGACGACTTGCAGCCGGCCGAGAACGTCGTTTTTCTCTGCTGCCGTCAGGGGGGCATCGTCTATCCCGCGCCATCCCTGGCGCAATTCGTCCTCTGTCAGGCATTCCCATTCTGCCGGATCACGAATCGCCCATACGCGCGGCTTGCGGCGCTCGAGGCCGCGTGCACCGTAGATGTGCTTCTGGCCGAGGCATACGCCGCCGACATCGCGCAGCACGCCGGAGACGACCTTGTGCGTGGTGCGGATGCTCTTCGTCGCGGCGAGGTAGTCCAGGATGTCATTGACGACGACGAGATCGTGCTGCAGCGGTGGGGCGACGGCGTCGAAGGCGTCCTGCAGATAGGCTTCGACGGCCGCACGGCTCTCCTGCATGACCTGGACTTTACCGGGGGTCATGATCGGTGCGACGCTGGGATTGAAGTTTGACAGATCGCGGTTCTGGAGCATCCACAACAGTGCGGATGCGCCGCCTTTGTCGAACCAGTCGTCCATGAGAGCGGCGTAGAGTTCCTTTGGCTTGGGCTCGCTGGTGTTGACCCAGACGAAATATCGCCGGTCGCCTTTTTCGATTGATGCGGCGTCGAGGTGGTTGGAGAACATCAGGAAGTTTGCGCGGTTCTCGTATTTATAGGATGCGACATTCTTGCGGTTGATGCGGATTTCGGGCTCCGTGATATAGGACTTGAGGCGATCCATGGCTTCCTGGCGGTCGCCGCCCATCATCAACTCGTGCACGATGACGAGTTGGGAGCCGTCCATCCATTCGTTGAACTGCGAGATCAGATTCGAGCGCTCGACGGTGGCGACATTCTGCCGGCCGAGCAGACGGATCATCATCTTGGCGAGCAGCGACTTTCCGATGCCAGGCGGGCCGATGATGAGCACGGCGGAGAAAATCTTGACGGCCGGGCGCTGGACGAGGTGGGCGAGCCAGTCGAGGAACCATTCAATGGGTTGGCGCTCGCCGTCGAACAGATAGTCGATGTGGTCAAGGAATGGAGTGACGTCGCCTTCGACAGGTTCGAGCGACGACTTGACCCAGATGTTGAGCAGCCGGGCGCCGCCCTCGCCTTCGACGAACTCGGGCGCACCCGGCAGAAAGCCGATTGTGTCGGCCTTGTCGACGACCAGCTTGTCGCCGAGGTCGCCACGGATCAGCACAGCGGCCGGATCGTAGGCTTTGCCTTTTTCGTCCCCGGGCATCTCCGACCAATGCGCGTTGCGGATCGCGTCGAGCGTCACGACGGTGCGCATCATGCGGTCCCAGCACGAATTGATGCTTTTGACGAAAACATAACGGTCACGGATTTCGGTCGGAGGAACCGAGGCGGCCCAAAGGTTCGGGCGCAGATCGCGCTGGAAGAGCGCGAGTTGGACGGCGAGATCCTTGATCGGGATGCCGCCGCTCCGCTTGATCTGGTTGAGGACGAGCTTGTTAACGATCGGGCCGGCGGCGGCGGCGGCGAGGCGGCGCAGCATAGCATCGATCGCGGTAACGTCGCCGAGCTCGATCTTGGCCGCTTCCTCGACGAGCGGATGGGTCATTTGCGGTCGCCGATGTACCGCGGAGCGGATTTTATCGTTCTCGACACCTCGATGTCGGAGAGGCCAGCCGCACGCCCAGCGCTGGCGATTGCGTCCGCGTCGAGACCTTCGCGCGCCGCGATGCGGGCAGCCCAAAACAGTCGGTTGTTGCGTTCGCCGACTGGAGATTGGCGCACAAAGTTCGCCAACGGGTCGACGCTGGCTTCCCCGCGTTCGGCCATGGATGCGGCGCGGCGGACCTTGGCTTCACCGACCGCAGTGAGTGCGGCAATAATCCACTCGGGGAAAGGTGCTGGTGCCGCGTCATCGACGACGGCATAGCCTGGCGATGGCGGAATGATGATGTAGCCGCCGACGCCGCGGACGTCGATGCCGGGAGCGATCTTCGAAGCGCTGTTGTGGAGCGGTGGGTCGGGATCGAGGTAGAGGAAATGATAGCCGCCGCGGGGGGTGCGGTGAATGCGCGTCTGCGGCAGTCTCGCCCGTAACATTTGCGCGCGCAGCCACGGCTGGCCCAACGGATCGACATCGAGGACGGTGAGGCCGCTCGGCGGCCCGGTGGCGAGGCCGATTAACGTCACGTCTTTGGCCGCAGCGAATAGCCGCCGCGCTTTTTTAGGATCGTTCGTCGCGTCCTTGCAGCCGTGCCAGCAGGCGGGACGCTTGTCGGCGCGGCAGGGGAAAACCGGTAACCCGGTTGCCGCCAAATCGGCAGCAATAGCAGCAAGTGTCTGCGACGACACGGCGTTACACTAAGAGCGTGCCCGGGTGTTTCCGTCGGACGGCCTCGCCGACCACGGCGCAGAACCGATCGGACACCTCGCGGTCGCGCCATCCCAAGATCGGTGTGTAGTGGATCTTGCCGTTCTCGAACTGCACCTCGCCGCCTGTCATCCGCGGCTTCGCCGGCAGCGGCGCCCAGAACTTGCCATTCTTGCTATGGATCGCGACGTCGTTGATCGTCAGGCCCCAGCGCGGCAGCTCGATGTCGACGAAGCCGATCAGAGCGCCCTTTGGCAGTGGCCGGAAGCCCCGAAGCCTGATCCCGAGAATCGGATCGGCCGGTTGCGTCGAATTGGGGTTTGGGCTATCGAAGCGCCGTTCAACGACTTGATAACCGGCCTCGGCCGCGGCCGCCAGCGCGCCGGGGCCGTCGTATTTCGCCACGGTGGATCACTCCGCCGCTTGGCGGTTGGAGGCGATCAACCTGTCGAGAGATTCGAGCGTTACGAAGGTTCTGGCACCGAAGCGGACGACATCAAGGTGCGGCAGCAAGTCCGCGTAAAACTTGCTGCGGCTCGGCCTTCCCAAATAGTCGATTGCCCCCGGAATGTCCGCCAACGCAGGGCGCAAAGCGGTGACCGCTACGACGGGTGACGCTTTGTCTGTCCCTCGGGCTCGACCGTCAGCCTGCAAATGCTTGGTCATGTAGTGCGCTCCGAATGAATGCATGCGGAACGCCCCAATAGATTGCTCTGATAGGGTTACGCAAACCGGATATTTCCCGGATACCATCCCGGATCGCTTCCGCTATCGTTCGGGGTGTTTGGCCTCCCATTCTCGCAGGCTCCGGCCGATAACCTTGCGGATGCTGTCCGGCTGCCGTCGCAGTCCCACACGCTCCAACTCGGCAGCCACCAAGCGCGCCAACCTGGCTAGGCGGCCGTGTCCACGCTTTGGTCTTTCATCACCGGCAAGAATTCGCTCCGCGATCAACCAGGCGGTTCTTCCGATGCTCGTTTCACCGCCTTTCGGACCAGGCGCGGCATCTGCGCCATCAGACCAAGCGATTAGGCCGCCGCGAAGCGGTTCGGTTGGTTGCGGCCTCGGCTCCGTCCGAGGGCGCGCGGAGATGCCCGCCGCTTCGAACTGGGATTGTCGTGTCGGGTCGAAATGCGGATCCCTGGGGTAGCCATGGGCTTCCAGCCAGCTTTGGGCCAAGTCGCGGGGTAGCCAAAGCTGAGCCAACATTTCGGGCGGGACGAAATCTAGCTCCACTATGTACTTGAACTTATCCTTGGTCAGGCGACATCTCGGGGGAAAATTGTCTCCGGGATTGTACGGGGCCAGGAAGAGGATCTTTGAATTGCCGTCGCGCTCGAATTCGCCTTTCCTGATCGACGCCGCGAGCAAATACAGCGCGAGCGTCCGAGCCTTCTTCTGTTCGGCGATCCCGGCAGTGGTTGTCACAGCGGCGCACCAATCGGCAAGGTCCGCAATAGAGACCCAAGATCGCCGCCGATAGGCGAGCCCGAGCGAGGGCCGGTCGGATTGCACCGTCTGGGAGGCACGATCACCCGTCGAGCGCTGGCGCTCGGCGAAGCGTTGAATTGCGCGCTCCCGCAGCCGCGCTCGGTCCCGCAGGTCTGGCATGCCACGCCTCCGCTGACGCTCCGCAGGGTGGTCGCGGCGGAAGGCTGGTGCGGATACCGGCACTGTCGGGTCGCGACCCGTATCCACCGCGCTGGCGAGCCTACCGCGCGGCGACCGTGGCGCATCCATCGTTTCGCGGGGGGGGGGCCGCCCCGCCCCACCCCCCGACACCTCCTTTTCTCGGCCGGTTCCGATCGAGGGCCGATTTTTTCAGCCGGGTGCGGCGAATGTCGCCTCGGATCTACAAGGGGCCGACGCGTTTCCATCACCGTCGCGCGCGAAGTGTGGCGCCGGCCTGGAGAACTTGCTTGGGGAGTTTCGCGTATCCTCGATCGCCCCGTGTCGGTTCGACATGGTGATCACGGCGCTCGGCGGCCCGGCCCAGGGCCGCACGCTCGTGCGGTACGCAATGCGCACCGTGCTCGGTCCCGACACCCGCCCGCAGCCGGCCGGAGGGACACTCGCCATCTGCACCGGTCGCCAGGGGCAAACAGCCACGGCCATTCGCAGTCAACTGAGGGCGGACGAAGGGCGCAGGTTGACCGGCCGCCGCATGGCTTGATAGCATCCGAAATGCCAACTTGGTTGCTGACTGGTAGCTAGACGACCTAGCGGACAACTTAAGCTACTGATGTCCCCGTAGCTCAGGCGGATAGAGCAACAGTTTCCTAAACTGTGGGTCGCAGGTTCGAGTCCTGCCGGGGACGCCATAATTTCAATAACGTAGGAGAGGACGCGTGATAGCCGGTGCGCGCTGGGTATCGTCGGGGTATCACGGCGCGCGATTTCGGCCCTCGCGGGCGGCCGGCCGCGCATGGCTGGGCCACTAGCGCCCGCAGCGTTCTCTCCTTTTGCTTCTGCGGCGTGAGGTCGAACGGCGGGTAGCGCTCGCCGGTGGGCAGCGACAGTAACGCCGCGAGCAGCGGGACGGCCTCGGCGAGATCGTTCGTGGCCTGGGCGAGCACCGCCTCCAGCTTGTCGAGCCGCTCATCGGCCGTGTCCTCGCGCCGGAACCCGGCCGCCCGTTTCGCTCGACGAGGGTCTGCGCGAGGCGGGACTTACCGATGCCGGCCTCGCCGGATACCAGCACGATCGAGGCCCTCGCCGCTCTTGGCCTGCTGCCAGCGGTGCTGCAACAGCGCCAGCTCCTCGTCGCGGCCGACGAGCGGTGTGCCGGCCGACCTCGCCTGAGGGTGCGGGACCATTTGGCGATGGCCGGTAAAAGTTCGAAGAGAGCGCCCCAGACCATCGCGCGACGATCTCATGGTGCGCGGACGTTACCACCGCCGGGCCGAGCTCAGCCTGCTCGACGCGACCGCATTCTCGCAAATTCGAGCAAAAGCGTTCCGCTGACGGCAATCCCATTCAAGAGCGGCCCTGCCCTCGGCCGCACAATCGCAATGTCATTGTCCTGGATCAACGCCTGCTCGTGGAGGGTCGAAGTCATGCAGCGATTTCCGGTCGCGCCGCTAAAGCAAGTTTTTCCGCGGGTCCCCGATTGTCGATCGGTCGGCGGGCACCGGGCGAGCGCCCCCAACGCCATTGAAACCTTCGAATTCGGTCGCTTCACCTTGTTGCGTCGATCGCGCCGCTTGCTCGCCGACGGAGCGCCCGTGGCGCTCGGCACGCGTGCCTTCGACATCCTGATGGTTCTCATCGAAGCTGACGGGATGCCGGTGACGAAGAGGGAATTGCTGGCCCGCGTGTGGCCGGATGTCGTGGTCGAGGAGAGCAACCTCAAAGTCCAGGTCTACGCCCTGCGCAAGGCGCTCGGGACGGACCGCGACTTTGTTCGGACCGAATGCGGGCGCGGCTATAGTTTCACCGCCCCGGCCCGCGCAAACACCGCGGCTCGGCAATCAGGAGCGGCTGACGACGCGGGCGAGTTGCCCGCCGCGTCAAAAATCGGACGACCGGCCGACCCGTCGGCGATCGCCCTGCAACTGGCTCGCATCGATGCGAAACTCAGCCGAGCGCTGGCCATGCTGGTGACGAAGGAGGAATTGCTCTCCCGCGTGTGGCCGGATGCGACCCGCGGGAACCGGAAATCGGCACCGAAGCGCCGAACGGCGCCTTGCCTTTAGGGTGTCTTGCGGCCGGATCGCCGTTCTGCCAGCATCGCCCCCCGATGATCCGGCGGCCCCGCGCCGTGGGCGTACATTTGCGCCGATGCCGAAGAATTGGGTGGCGGTTTGGCAGGCTCAGCACGCGCTCCCAGCGTGATCGTTACGCCGGCACAGCATGCCGAGCATGTCTATGCGGCAAGCCAGGCCGACACCTTTCTGCCGGGGATCGAAGATGTACTCGCCTCCTGGCGGCGCTCCGCCCGCGAGCACAGTATCGACCCCATGCGCAACGAGGCGCCGCGCATCCTCTCATCGATCGAGCTCAAGGACCCTCGCGCACCGGTCGACGAGCTGATCTTCAGCGCCCAGGACGAGATCGATCGGCTGTACAGGCTAGTCGGCGAGGCCGGCTACACGCTGCTATTTTGCGACACCAACGGCGTCGCCGTCGAGCATCGCGGCGACGACCGCGACGCAAGCCGGTTCCGATACTGGGGCACCTGGCTCGGCGGCGTCTGGTCGGAGGCGACCGAGGGCACCAACGGCATCGGCACCTGTATCGCCGAGGAGAGGCCGGTCACGGTCCATCGAGGCCAACATTTTCGGTCGCGACACATCGATCTGAGTTGTTCCGGCGCGCCGATCTTCGGCGTCGACGGAAGCTTGCTGGCGGTGCTCGATGTATCGGCAATCGATCCGCAAATGTCGGAAAAAGCGCACGCGCTGACCGGCAGCCTGACCGCGACATCGGCGCGCGCTATCGAAGAACGGTTCTTTCGCGAGCGGTTTCGCCGGAACTGGGTCATCGCGCTGGCCGCCCCCGACGCGGCTAAGCCCGGACTGCTGCTGGCGGTCGACGGCAGTCAGCAGATCCTTGGGGCCAACCGATCCGCACGCGCCGCTTTCGGCCTCGACGACGAAAAGCTACAAACCGGTTTCGGCCTGTGGTGCATTTTCCGGCGCGAGCCTGGTACCTTTCGGCCCAAGGATCATGGCGACATTGCGACGTCGCTCACGATCTCGGACAGCGGGGAGGTCTGGACTGCTTTAGTGACGCCGCCCGAGGAAGCTTCGGGGCGTTGGAGAAGCTCCGCCGGGGCCGTGCTCCATACGCGCGCGCGTATGGAGCTGCTCGCAACCCTGCCGCGGGCAACGCCCGCCACTCCCCGCCGCGGCGGTCTCCCGCCCGGCGCCGAACGCCGCGTCCGCGAATACGTGGAGGCGCATCTCGGTGACAGCATCGAGCTCCCCGATCTGGCGGCGATCGCCGGATTGTCGCTGTTCCATTTCGCGCGTCAGTTCAAGCAATCGGTCGGAGTCACGCCGCACCATTACTTAGTGCAGCGGCGGGTCGAGCACGCGCAAAAGATGCTGGCGCGCAGCGATCTGCCGCTGTCGGAGGTGGCTGTTGCAGCGGGCTTTGCCGATCAAAGCCATCTGGCCCGCCACTTTCGCCAGCGGCTCGGCGCGACCCCGCGAGAGTTTCGCTGGTCGCAGCGCTGAGAGGCGCCTCGGCCACCAGGCCGACGGAGGGATCGCGGATCGGCCCCGGCTGAGGTTCCGGAGAGCTCACTACGCGCAATGCCGCGAAGCGGCCCTCGCCGGCGCTCTCGCGCACCACCCGCGAGGCCTTGACCAGCATCGCCAAACCCTTGATCTCGACCGCGCCGAGATCCTCATAGTCAAACAGCCCGCCGGTCAGCCGCCGCGTGCTCGGCGCGATCACCACCGCGTCCGGCTCGGCCAACGCCTGCAGCCGCGCCGCGAGGTTGGGCGTCTCGCCGACCACTGCCTGTTCCTGCGACGCGCCCTGGCCGATCAGGTCCCCGACGACCACCGACCCGGTGGCGATGGCGACCCGCACCTGCAACGGCAGCGCCGCGACTGTGTCGAGCGGCCACCTTCCCCACCAGCTTCAATGCCGTGCGCACCGCGCGTTCGGCATCGTGCTCGCCGGCCCGCGGATAGCCGAAATAGGCCAGCACCCCATCGCCCATGTACTTGGCGGCGCGGTGCGGTGTCCGCGCGTTTGGCTGGCCGGCCTATCCCCGTCGGTTTCAGTCTATGCGCCGGGGCGCAGCCTGACCACGGTTGCCGCGGCCTCGCCCCCCTTGCCGCCGCCCATCGCCGCGGCGATCTTGCCGGCGACGGCCGCGGCGGCGGCCTTGACTGGATCGTTCGCCAGATGCGCATAGCGCGCCGTGGTTGCCGGCTGCGAATGGCCGAGCATCTTGCCGATGATCGGCAGCCCCAGGCCGCTCGACGCGGCGATGCTAGCAAAGGCGTGGCGCAGATCGTGCAGCCGCACATCGTCGAGCCCGGCCGCCTTGCGGATCGCCCGCCACGGCTTTTCGAGGTTGACCAGTGCGGCGCCGGCCTTGGCGCCGACGATGACATGCGGGTTGCCTTCGATCCGCGGCAGCAGGGCCAGGACTTCCAATGCCGGCGGCGGCAAATGCAAGGTCTTCGCCCCGGTCTTGCTACCCGGCAGTCGCGCCTCGCCGCGCTCGAAATCAACCCATGCCAATTGCAGCCCGAGCACTTCGCCGAGCCGGGCGCCGGTGAAGACCAAGAGCTTGACGGCCGCGACACAGTAGGGCGAGCCGTCATACCCGGCGAGCGCGTCGCCGAGCCGGGCCAGTTCCTCGGCCGACAGAAAGCGCTCGCGCCGCCGCTGCGGATATTTCTCGACGTGGCGGCAAGGGTTCGAGCCGTCCGGCCGCAGGCCCCAGCGCTCGGCCATGTTGAACATCGTCGACATCGCGGCGAGCGCCCGGTTGCCCTCGGTCGGGGTCTCGCGGCGGGCATGATGCAGCCGCGCCACCTCCTGGCGCGTGACGTCGGCCACCCGCTTCTTGCCGATCGCGGGCAGCACGACGTGTTCGAGAAGGCGGCGGTATTCTCTGGCGGTGCTGGCCTTGCGCTTCGCTGCGGCGTGCTCGGAAAGGAACCGATCCGCCAGCTCGGCGACGGTCGGGGCGACCTTCGCCTCGGCCCGCGCTCCGGCCGGGTCTTTGCCGGCCGCGACCAGCCCTAAGGTCCGCTTGGCTTCGGCCCGCGCCATCTCGGGAGTCCAGGGGCGCCGTGGCGACCGAGCGTGAGCTTGCGCAGCGGCGCGCCGCGGCCGGCGCCGGCGCGGTAGTGCAGAATGTAGGTCTTGCTGTCCCCGCCCCGCACCCGCACCCCGAACCCGGCGATCTCGGCATCCCACAGCACAACTTCGCGCCCGTCCGGCGCCGGCCGCAGAGCGTCAACCGCTCGTTTAGTGATCTTGCCGCGCACACCTCGTCTCCCGCTGGGTATCACCGGGGTATCACCGAAACGAAACTCGACGGGAAACTGTCGGCAACGGCCGGAAACCGCCGGTCTTCAAATTCATAAACTGTGGGTCGCAGGTTCGAGTCCTGCCGGGGACACCAATGTAATCAAACTGTTAGGAGATACGACAACGTCTCAAATCGCTTGCGATTGGGCGCTCAGGCTATAGGTAGGGCAACCGTCCAACAGGTGGGACAGGAAAACCCACGGGCAGGCTCCGCAGAAAATCGCGATACGCCGGTCTCCCGGTCCAGATCCGAAATTAGCATTCTGGCGAACCGAACGTTGCCTCGATCGAAGGCCCAGTGTTATGCTTCCGAATAAACAATCGTCTCGGTGAGGGGGAAAGCCCATGACAAGACAAGGCCAGAACCGGCGCGACGTTCTCAAGGCCACTGCCGTTGCCGCGATGACGGCCACCTCGCTCGGCGCCGTGCGCGAGGCCTCTGCGGCCCAGGCGGAGGGTGAAACGATGCGCTATCGATCGTCCCGCCGCAACTCGCATAGCACGGCAAGTTTCGGCGATCTGCCGCCGGCTGACTACGCGCGCAACATGCGTCTGCTCGGGCATACCGACCAGGGTGGCCGGTCCGACGGCGTCCAAATCATGGTGCACCGCGGTTACGCATATATCGGGCATGCCTTCTCAAAGGGGTTCAGCGTTATCGACGTCCGCGATCCGATCAAGCCTACACCCGTTGCCTATCTGCCCGCCCCGCCCAACACCTGGAACATTCACCTCCAGCAGCACGACGATCTGTTGCTGGTGATCCACGCCAAGGATCTGTTCGCCCAGGCGGCGTTCGCCGAGGAGCGCCAGTACTACAAGCCGGAACCAGGGAAATTCCAGGCCGCCGCCGCCGCCGGCCCCAAGAACTTCTCGGCAGGGCTCGCCGTCTACGACGTTTCGAAACCCGAGGCACCGAAGCAGATCGGCTTCATGCCGGTGAAGGGCGACGGGCTGCATCGGCTCTGGTACGTCGGCGGGCGCTGGGCTTATGCCTCGGCGCTGCTCGACGGCTTCAGCGACTACATCTTGATCACCATCGATATGGCCGACCCGGCCCACCCGAAGGAGGCGGGCCGCTTCTGGCTTCCCGGGATGAATCTCGCGGCTGGCGAAACGCCGCATTGGCCGTTGGCCAACGGCCGGTACGGCCTCCATCATGGGGAGCCACCCGGAAGGGAATGAGCCGGTGACGAACAGGAGGGCCGCACCTGACAAGGACACAATCCGCGCAAAGCTGGTCGAGATGATTCGCCTCGCTGCCGACCACAGCATCGACATCGAGGCTCTGATCTATGAGGCGCTTGATATCGCCGACCTGGAGTCGCCCGAGAGAGCGCCACGGAGAGGGAACGACGCGGCGACACCGCCTACTGCTCGTGGCGCGACGGTTGCCTTGCCGTGGTCGACGTGTCCGACCGGAGCGCTCCGAAGCTGATCACGCGCAAGGTCTGGGCGCCGCCATATGGCGGCGGCACCCATAACGCGCTGCCGCTCGCGGATCGCGACCTGCTGATCGTTGTCGACGAGGCGGTTCTGGACAAGCAGGAAGACGGGCTCAAGCTGATCTGGGTGTTCGACAATCGGCAAGCCGACAACCCGATCAGCATCGCGACCTTCCCGACCCCCACCAACGCGGATTACAAGGCCATCGGGGGCCATTTCGGGCCACACAACCTTCACGAGAACAGGCCGGGAAGCTTCGTCAGCTCGGATCTGATTTTTGCGACTTATCAGAATGCCGGTGTGCGCGTGTTCGACATTCGCAACCAATACCAGCCGGTCGAGGTCGGCGCTCTCGTTCCTCCACCGCCCGCCAAGCTGATCGATCCGCGGCCCAACCGCCCGCGCGTGATGCAATCGGTGGATGTCTTCGTTGACAACAACGGATTGCTCTACAGCACGGACCTGAACGCCGGACTCTACGTCATGGAATTTACCGGCTGACCGACGCCTCGCCTGCGGGAGACTGGCCAGAACGGGTTCTGCACGACCCCGGAAATCGTTAGTTAAACTCACGCCGTCCTCGACGAGGCCAAGCCCGGTGAGCCTGTGGCGCACGGTCCGCTTGATCAGCGAGCCGCGCAGCATCTCCCCGGTCACCGGGAGTTCGGCCGCCAGCGCTTGTCGCGTCTCGATACGATCTACAGGGTGGCGGCGACCGGCGGCTGGCGCCGGCGAACCGAGCCGGGAGGACCGAAGCACAGCACAGTTCATCGGGCCCTACCCGGCGGTCCTGAACACGATCGCGACCGGGGTGATGGACGGTATTACTTGGCCAGTCGGCTTCAATTCCCCCGTCTCCGGGTTGATCTCGAATTGCACGATGGTGTCGCCCTTCTGGTTGGCGACGTATAGCCACTTCCCGCTCGGGTCGATGGCGAAGTTGCGTGGAAAATTGACGCCTTGCGTGGCGAATCCGATCACCGAGAGCAGGCCCGTCGTGGGGTCGATCCGATAGCCGACGATGCTGTTGTGGCCGCGGTTGGAGGCATAGAGGAACTTGCCGGAAGGATGGACCGCGATTTCGGCCGTGCTGTGCGGTCCGTTGTACCCGGCGGGTTCGGTCGAGATGACCTGCAATACTGGGCCGATTTGCCCCGTGGCGGCGTCGTAGGGAAAAACCGTCACCGTCGCATTCAGCTCACTCAGGACATAGAGACGCTTGCTGCCGAGGTCGAATGCGACATGACGCGGTCCGGCGCCGGGCGCCACCGAGGCCTCGCTGACCCGCGCCAGACTCCCGTCGGCGAGGCGGAAAACCTGGACTTTGTCGATGCCGAGATCGGCCGCAGCGATGAAGCGGCCGGCTGGGTCGAAGACGACGCTGTGCGGGTGAGGCGCCTCCTGGCGGTCCTTGTTCGGGCCGCTACCGGTATCCTTGACCTCCCCGCTCACCGGGCCGAGCCGTCCATCGGCCTCGATCGGCAGGACGACGAAATCGCCGCCGATATAGTTCGCGACGACCAGGTGGCGTCCCGTCGGATCCACCGCCAGATGGGCCGGGATCGGGCTATCGAGCGACTGGCGATTGAGCAGCTTGATCATCCCGGTGTCAGGGTCGATCGCGTAGGCCTCGGCCGAGCCGCTCTTGCGCCCCTCGTAGTCATCGATCTCGTTGATCACGTAGAGGAAATGGCGTGAAGGACGGAGTGCGACGAACGACGGATTGGCGCTCTGCACTTGCTGCACCGGCGACAATGCACCCGTCGCCGGATCGAACCTGAAAACCGAAAGTCCGATCGGGTTATTGCTGCCGCCGCCTGGAGGGTTCTTGGTGTACGAGCCGACATAGACGAAGATGAGCCCGGATGGCTCAGCGGCCCCGCCCACGGCGATCGGGAGCACGAGGCCGGCGGCGCCGAGGGCGCCGGCAGCCAGGACACGGCGGCGGCTGATCTCAGCGAGGGCGGTATTGGCTTGCTTCTCGTTCATTTGTTCGATCTCCTCCCATGAAGCAAACGGCGGGCAGTCGCCACGGTTGCGAGCCTGCCCCGAACCCGGAGTTCACCCCGAGCGCGGGGAGATGTCGACGCCGTCACCGGATTTCTCGGCCACGACGTGTCGATATATGCCGCCGACTGCCTGCACTCTGAATGCCATTTCGCGCACACGGTCGCAATCCCAGCCTGGTCGAGCCTCCCCTAGGGCACGCGCACCGCGACGGCGTCGGGTGCAACGACGAAGTCACGCGTTCTTGAACCCGGCCGCAGTTCTAGGAGTCCGTTAGCCGGTCGTAATCGGCGCGCACCATGATCTCGACGAGACGGTCGAAGGAGGTTGTCGCTTGCCAGCCGAGTTCCTGGCGCGCCTTCGCCGCGTCACCCTGCGAACAGGCAACGTCGAGCGGCCGGTAGTACTGGGGGTCGATCTCTACGATGGTTTTTCCGGTCTTAGCGTCAACACCGACCTCGTCGGCGCCCCGACCGTGCCAGACCAGCGCGAAATTGAGGTGTCCGGCCGCCTTGCCGATGAAGTCGCGCACCGCCCAAGTCCGTCCGGTCGCCAGCACGTAATCGTTCGCCTCGGGTCGCTGCAACATCGCCCGCATCGCCGCCACATAGTCATCCGCATACCCCCAATCCCGCCTGGCATCGAGATTCCCGACGCGCAATACCTGCCGCCGGCCGCGGCGGATCTCGGCAAGCCCCATCGTTGCCTTGCGAGTCACGAACTCTGGCCCGCGCAGCGGTGACTTCGTGATTGAAAGCGATGCCGCAACAGGCAAAGAGGCCAAAGGCCCGCCGGTAGTTGACCGTCATCGCATGGGCGAAGGCCTTTGCCGCGCCATAGGGGCTCCTTGGGCGAAAGGGCGTCGTCTCGGTCTGCGGCGTTTGCGGCCGACCAGGCGAACCGCCTCCAGTATCTCGCACACCGCCAATCCGTTCACTTTGGCGGTATAGAGCGGCTGATCGAACGAGGCGGAAACAAAACTTTGCGCCGCCAGGTTGTAGATTTCGTCTACTTTCAGCAGCCCCAGCACCCGCGCAATGTTCACGCCGTCGGTCAGCTCCAACCCTACGTATTCGATGTCGCCTTCGATGCCAAGTTCGCGCAGCCGCCAACGATCGGGCGAGGAGGTGCGGCGCACCGCGCCATACACCTTGTAGCCGTCGGCGAGCAGAGATCGCGCCAGATAGGCGCCGTCCTGCCCGTTGATGCCGGTCACGAGCGCGGGGACGGTCATGGGAGAACCGATAACGCAACAGGCGGCGCAGAGGAACCCAGTGGCGCGGCTTCGAGCGAGAATGATCGCGGTGCTTCGCCGGCGCACCAGATCTGCCACATCCGCTCGAAGGCCGCCTCGATGTCGCGGGCGAACCGGCCGGGGTCGAAGAGGGACGCGCTCGATCGACCCTGTCCCAGCTGTTGCCGGATATCGCCGAGGAGCCCGGGTGACCGCGCCAATTCGAGCGCTAGCCGTTCATACTCTGCGAGCGCATTGGAAACGAGCCCCGGCAGCCCGGCGGCGTGCAAGATCGCCTCCGCCGTCCTAACTAATCGCGAATGTCTCGCCCGCGCAGGTCGGTGCCGGCAGGCCGGCAGCGAGCCTGGTAGGCCGTACCGACCGCGTTGTCTGGCAGCGTATCGAGGATCAAATCCGCCCGCCGGTGCCGCGCGAGATCGTCAGCCATCGGCTCGCGCGGAGCGAACACCAGACGCTCCGGATCGACACCGCCTCGCGCCGCTTCCCGCCGCAGATTGCCCACTACCGCAAAAATCCGATTTTGCAAATGACGCGGCCATCAGGGCGGAGCGCGCAAGCCCCCCTATCCTGCATTTCGTACCACGCTGGCTTCCGGGCCGGAAGACGGCTAAAATAGGTTCTGCTTCGGAGCAGGTACAGAGCGTTGCGGCGGAGTTGCTGATGCCGGCCGCGACCAAGCCGAGGACGGCGACGCGCGGCTGGCGAGCCCCGAAGAAACGGACGCGATCGGGACCGATGCCAGGCCGACCAAATCTCCACAGCCGCGACTTGGCGGATCCTCTCCGCACTGTGCGCCAATCAGGGGGCGTGGTGCGACCGACCGGATCGATGAACCTTGGCGCCTTCGGCAAGACGCGCAATCGGCGGTTTTTGGGTGATCGCAAGCGCCAGCCCTACTTGCGCAGCCGGACGAAAGAGATCGAAGCGATGCCGTTGCCTGGCGCTCGCCGGTGCAGAGCAAACCGCGCTGCCGGGGCAAGAATGACACCGCGGCGCCCGCGCACCCCGTTGCCGATCCTGAGCTCGCTGCGGGGCGTTTCGCGATGAACGCGCTGCGTCACTACTGGCGCGATTTACTCGAGACGGCGCGTCGCGTCGGCGGGTTTATCGGGGTTCTGATCTCGCTGCTATCGATTCCCGGCATCATCGCCCCGGCGCTGCGCAGCGACTGGGCGCTTGGTCTGCCTTGGCTTCCCGTCGGTCTTGCCGTCGTTTCCGGCGTGCTGCTGATCCTCGGGCTCGGTCTGTTGCTGTACGGGATCCGAGGCGCCTGGCGCTTTGGCCCTCGTCTCCGCCTCCGCGCTCAGCGGCGCTGAACGAACGGCTAATCGCGCTCGGCGGCCATGAGGTCCGGCGCCGCCGTCAGCGGGTACGCCGCTTCGCGCTGCGGATAGCGGCCCAGCAGCAACGTCACCACGGCGGTCCAGCCGGTCTGATGCGAGGCGCCGTAGCCGCGTCCGCTATCTCCGTCGAAGTATTCGTAGAACAGCACATTGTCGCGAAACCGCGGGTTCTTCTGGTCGATCGGCGAGTTGCCGAAAACGGGACGGCGGCCGTCCTTGTCGCGCAGGAAGATCCGGCACAACCGCCGCGACAGTTCGGCCGCCACCTCGCCCAGATGCAGAAATTGGCCCGATCCGACCGGGCATTCGACCTTGAAGTCGTCGCCGTAGTAGCTGTGGAACCGGCGCAATGACTCGATGATCAGCGAGTTGACCGGAAACCAGATCGGCCCGCGCCAATTCGAGTTGCCGCCGAACAGCCCGGACGCAGGTTCGCCGGCGACATAGCGGACCTCGATCCGGTGGCCGGCATGGTGGAAGACATAGGGATTTTGCTCATGGAATTTCGACAGCGAGCGCACCCCGTAAGCCGACAGGAATTCGCTCTCGTCGAGCATCCGGCTCAACAGCCGCTTCATGCGGTGGCCGCGCAACAGCGACAAGAGGTGGCGTTCGCCGGCGCTCGGATCGCGCCAGCGCGAGACCAGTCGTGCCAACTGCGGCCGGTGTTCGAGAAACCAATGGGTGCGAGCGCTGAAGCCGGGCAATTGCGAGAACACCGAAGCGTCGAGCACCTCGACCGCGAACAGCGGAATGAGACCGACCATCGAGCGCAATTTCAGCGGGATCCGTTCGCCGCCGGGCAGATGCAGCGCGTCGTAATAGAACTCGTCGGCCTCGTCCCACAGCCCGATGCCGTCGCCGCCGATATTGGTCATCGCCTCGGCGATATAGAGGAAATGCTCGAAGAATTTCGAGGCGATGTCCTCATAGACGCGGTCGTCGAGCGCCAGTTCCAGCGCGATCCGCATCAAATTCAGCGTGTACATCGCCATCCAGGCGGTGCCGTCCGCCTGGTTGATCGTGCCCCCGGTCGGCAGCGGCGCGCTGCGATCGAATATGCCGATATTGTCGAGACCGAGAAACCCGCCCTGGAAGATGTTGCGGCCCTCGACGTCCTTGCGATTCACCCACCAGGTGAAATTGAGCATCAGCTTGTGAAAGACGCGTTCCAGAAACGCCCGGTCGCCGCGTCCGCCGCGCTGCTCGCGGTCGATTTCATAGACCCGCCAGGCAGCCCAGGCCTGCACCGGCGGATTGACGTCGCCAAACGACCATTCATAGGCCGGCAGCTGCCCGTTCGGGTGCATGTACCAGTCGCGCGTCAGCAACAGGAGCTGGCTCTTGGCGTAGCCCGGGTCGATCTGCGCCAGGATCACCGCATGAAAGGCGAGGTCCCAGGCCGCATACCAGGGATATTCCCATTTGTCCGGCACGGCGATGATGTCGCAGTTGTTGAGATGGCGCCAATCGGCGTTGCGCCGGTGCTTCCGCGCCGCGGGCGGCGGGGGTTGCAGCGGGTCGCCGTCAAGCCATTCCGGAATGTCGAAATAATAGAATTGCTTCGTCCACAACATGCCGGCGAAGGCCTGGCGGTGCACCAGCCGTGCGTCGGGGTCGGTGACGGCGTGCTGCAGGGCGGCATAAAACTCGTCGGCCTCGCCGCGGCGCCGGTCGAGCAAAGCGTCGAATTCGTCGGTGGCGATGGTCCCTTCCTGGCCCGCAAGCCGCAGCCGCAACCGCGTCTCGCCGCCGGCCGGCAGGCGCATGAAGTAATGCGCTGCGGCCTTGGTGCCGACCCGCGCCGGGCTGACCGCGCGCCGGTCGCCGGCGACGAGGTAGTCGTTGATGCCGTCCTTGAAATAGCTGCCCGGCGCCGCCTGCCCGCCGAACCGCCGCGGGTTCGTGTCGTTGTCGCAAAACAGGATCTCCGGGTGCCCTTCGCAGGCGAGCCGCATGGGTGGCAATAGCGGGTGATCGATCGAAATCGAGTGATCGTCCCTGCCGGCGAGCCGCGGCCTCATCGACTGCGGCTGCCATGACCACATGTTGCGCGCCCAGAGCTGCGGCAAAACATGAAGCAGTGCGGATTCGGCCGCGCAATTATGGATCGTCACCCGCATCAGGACGTCGTCGACCGCGGCCTTGCCGTATTCGACCTCGACGTCGAAATAGCGGTCGTCGGCGAAGACGCCGGTGTCGATCAGCTCGAATTCCGGGGCGTTCCGGCCGCGGCGCCGGTTTTCCGCAACCAGGAGATCGTAGGGAAACGCCGCCTGCGGATATTTATAGAGCATGCGCATGTAGGAATGCGTCGGCGTGCCGTCGAGGTAGTAATAGAGTTCCTTGACGTCCTCACCGTGATTGCCTTCGGGGTTGGTCAGCCCGAACAGCCGCTCCTTGAGGATCGGATCGCGGCCGTTCCACAAGGCGAGGCCGAGACAAATCAGCTGCCGATCGTCGCCCCACCCGGCGATGCCGTCTTCACCCCAGCGATAGGCGCGGCTGCGCGCATGATCGTGCAGGAAATAGTCCCAGGCGTCGCCGTCGGCGCTGTAATCCTCGCGCACCGTGCCCCATTGGCGCTCGCTGAGATAGGGTCCCCAGCGCCGCCACCTTACGCCCCTACCGATCTCGCCGAGCCGGAGCCCTTCGGCCGTACCGGCCGCCGGTCCGCCCAACCCCGCCGTTGCTGACGCCACATCGCCCTCCCCGGAAAGCCCGCCGCCGAAGCGGGCGGTCGCCGCGGCCCTATTGCATGAACCAGCCGTGGCTGACGACCAAGGACTGGCCGGTCAGCGCAGTGCTCGCGAAGCCGGCGAGGAACAACACCGCCTCGGCGACATCCGCGGTCGTCGTGAATTCGCCGTCGACCGTATCTTTGAGCATGACGCGCCTGACCACTTCCGCCTCGCTGATGCCAAGTGCGCGCGCCTGCTCGGGGATCTGCTTGTCGACGAGCGGGGTGCGGACAAAACCGGGACAGACGACGTTGGCGCGCACATGGTATGGCGCCGCTTCCTTGGCCACCGCCTTGCACAGGCCGATGAGCCCGTGCTTGGCGGCGACATAGGGCGCCTTCAGCACCGAGGCTTCCTTCGAATGCACCGAGCCCATATAGACGATGCTGCCCGACTTCCGCTGATACATGTG
Organism: uncultured Alphaproteobacteria bacterium; assembly: GCA_963772295.1. Lineage (GTDB taxonomy): Bacteria > Pseudomonadota > Alphaproteobacteria > ATCC43930 > CGMCC-115725 > AP-15. Next base: position 914,215 of record CAVYWO010000020.1, on the reverse strand, counting down.
CCTGAGGCAGGCGCGCGTCGTCAGGAACGCGCCGTCGAGGTGGACCGCCAAGAGCCGCTTCCATTCCTCGAACGAGAAGTCGACGACCGGCTTGACGATCTGGATGCCGGCATTGCTGACCAAGAGGTCGATCCGATGATATTTGGCGATCGTCTCGGCGACGCCCTGTTCGACCGCGCCTTCATCGGCGACGTTCATGGCAACGGCGAGGGCGTCGCCACCCTTCGACTTGATCTCGCACGCGGCGGCGTCGGCGGCGTCGCGATCAATGTCGGCGATCACCGGGATGCCGCCCCGGGCGGCAAAACGCAAGGCGATCTCCCTGCCGATGCCGCTCGCGGCACCGGTCACGATCGCCACCTTTCCATCGAACCGTTCAACCATTGGTCCTCCTTGTCGGGGCGGCCTCGGGCTGCGTCCACCGGCGCCAGCCGCCGGCCGCGGCCGCGATCACGGCGAGCGCGGCGGCGCTGCCGGCGGCCTCGCCCTTTTCGAAATCGCCCTCGGTCACGGCCATCTGGTTGGTGACATGGGCAAAGCACAGCACCGGCCGGCGCCGGCTCGCGGCAAAGGCATACAGTCCGGCCGCCTCCATCTCCACCGCCAAGATGTCGGCGGCGCGACACGCTTCGATCGCGGCGGCGGTCTCGCGGAACGGCGCGTCGGTGGTCCAGCTCGCGCCGCGGCGGATCGACAGCCCGCGCGCTGCGCAGGCCGCCATCGCCGCATCGGCGAGCCCGCTTTCGGCGGCGGCATATTCCGCCGGCGGCAGATAGTGATAGCTGGTGCCTTCGTCGCGCAGGGCCCGGTCGATCAGCACGAAATAAGGCGGCGGCGCCGGCTGCGCGATCTGGCCGCCGGAAGTCATGCTGAGCAGCAGCCGGCAACCCGAGACGAACAGCTGCTCGGCGACGAGCACTGCGAACGGTGCGCCGACGGCCCAGCGGACGATGCCGAGATGCTCGCCCTCGTACACGAACTCGTGCAGTTCGGTGTGATAGCAGGCCCAGCCGGGCGACGGCCGCGTCCGTCCGGCGGCAACGAGAGCGCCCCAGATGTCGCCGTCGGGATCGAGGATACAGATTTCCGGCACCGCGACGTCGCTCAAGTTCTTCTGCCGCCGCGCCTCGCGCAGCAGGTTTTCCGGCGCGAACACCGAGGGTGCGGCGAACGCCTTGTTCGACAGGATCGGCGGCGGATTCGGCATGCGCTGGCCTCGGGCGATCGGCTCAGCCTGCGGCTGGAGAGCGCAGGGCGGGGAGGTGGGCGATCGCCGCCGGAAGACCTGCGAGCCGGGTCATCGCCGCTCCGCTTTAGCATTCGATCGGCTGGTCCCTGCCGCCGCCGCGACAATAGCCGCTCTGCCGCGGATGATCTAATATCAGCCGACGCATCATCAGGAGGGAAGTTCCGATGCCGGTGATCAAAGCCTTCGACCTCGCCTATGGCCGGCTGCGCGCGCCCGACCTAGACCAAGAGGAAGAGTTCCTGACCGATTTCGGCATGGTCCGGGCCGAGCGCACAAAAAATGCGCTCTACATGCGCGGCACCGACGCGCCGCACCACATTCACGTCACCGAACTGGGCGAGCCGCGCTATGTCGGGATCGCGGTCCATGCCGCGCAAATGGAGGACCTCGATCGGGTGTCGCGGGTCGCGGGCGCCTCGGCGATCGAAGACATCGACGAGCCGGGCGGCGGCAAGCGGATGCGGCTGACCGACCCGGATGGCTACCAGGTCGAGGTGATCTACGGCATGGAAATGCTGGCGCCGATCCCAGTGCCGCGGCCGCAGGTCAATTCCGGCGACGACAAGTATCGGCGCAAGGGGGAGTTGTTCCGCGTCGAGCGCGGGCCGTCGCACGTCAAGAGGTTTGGCCATTTCGTCGTGATGAGCAAGAATTTCGAGAAGACGCTCGCCTGGTATCGCGACACGCTCGGCTTCCGCTGCTCGGACGAATTCTACGCCGGCGACAAGGGCAACGTCGTCGGCTCGTTCAACCGGCTCGACCGCGGCGACGATTACGTCGACCATCACGCGTTCTTCTGCATCCGCGGCGACAAGAGCGGCCTCAACCATCTGTCTTACGAGGCGGCCGATATCGACGATGTGATGACCGGCCACGAACACCTCGAGGGCAAGGGCTATCGCCATATGTGGGGCATCGGCCGCCACCTGATCGGCAGCCAGCTGTTCGATTACTGGGCCGATCCCTGGGGCCGCGTGCACGAGCACTGGGCCGACACCGACGTTTTGAACGCCCGCACCCCGCCCAACCTGATCGAGCGCGGCGAGGGTACCGGCGGACCATGGGGGCAGCCGATACCGCCGATTTTCATGGGCCACGCCTCGCCCTGACTGCGCGACGCCGGCGGCGCTCCCCGCGGGTCGGGCCGTTTGAGACAGGAGGCTCGACCCGCCGATGACTTGGCTGCTGCCCGATCCCTCGCAGCGTCCGATCGTCGAGGAACTCGAGCAGCAAACCGACCGCGGCGCCGCCATCATCGGCGCGGCGTTCGTCGAGAGCCTGTTGCGCCAGGCGCTCGAATCGCGTCTGCGCGTCAGCACCGCGCTCGAAAAGCGCACCGCCAGAGGCCTGTTCGCGACGATGGGGCCGCTCAGCTCGTTTTCGGCGAAAATCGATCTCGGCGTGCTGCTCGGCCTCTATCCCGAGACGGTGCAGGGCGACCTGCATCGTCTGCGGGAGGTGCGCAACCAGTTTGCCCACGAGCATGAGCCGCGGGATTTCCGCTTCCCGAAGATCTCCGAGATCTGCGCAAAATTCTGGCTGCCGCACAATCTGTTCATCATCGCAACCGGCGAACGGCCGCAAGCGTGTCCCGCGGATGCGCGCGGTCGCTATATCCTGACGGTCAAGCTTCTTGTCAGCTTGCTGCGCCGGGCGGTGCTGACGCCGCATCCGCCGCCCGATCCTCTCTGGTAGCGAGCGCTTCGGCGCCCATCGCGCGGCCGCGGCCTCGAAGCAGCGGGCGAAAGCCACGTCCCGATCGACCCGCCGGCCGATCGCGGTTAGTCTCCCCATGCCCCACTCTCTCCAGGGAGGGAAGGATGCAGAGAAGCAGCGAGCGGATCTTGACCACCCATGTCGGAAGCCTGCCGCGGCCCTCCGACCTTCTCGAAATATTGGAGGCCAGGGAAGACGGCCGGCCTTTCGACGCCCTGCGGCATCGCGAGCGGGTGAGGAGTGCCGTCAAGGAAGCCGTCGAGAAACAGGCGGCAGCCGGGCTCGACATCCTCGGCGACGGTGAGATGGGCCGTTTCGGGTTCATTCCCTACGTCAACGAGAGGCTTTCGGGCATCGAGCGGAGTCAAGCGACGAGCGGCCAACACCAGTGGCAGCGCTCGCGCGAATACCAGTCCTTTCCCGAATATTACCAATGGGCCTCGACATTGTCCTGGGCTGCCGGAAAGGCGCCGGCGGTCGAGTGGGTGTGCGCCGGCCCCGTCGCCTATCGCGGCGGGCAGGCGCTCAAACAAGACATCGACAATCTCAAGGAGGCGATCTCCGGCGTTCCTCACGTCGAGGCCTTCATGCCGGCGGTCTCGCCGACGCAGCTCGCCAATTGGAATCGAAACGAGTACTACGCAAGCCAGGAAGAATACCGTCTCGCCATCGCCGAAGCGCTTCGCGACGAATACCGGGGGATCGTCGATGCCGGGCTCGTCCTTCAGATCGACGACCCTCAGCTTGCCAGCAGATATGTGCTCCGCCCCGATCTCGACCTCGACGAGTGCCGCAAACGGGCTGCGCGGAGCGTCGAGCTTCTCAATCACGCGCTCGAAGGGATCCCGGCCGAGCGCGTTCGCTACCACACCTGCTACAGCATCAATATCGGGCCCCGGGTCCACGACCTCGAACTCAAACACATCGCCGACATCATGCTCGGCGTCAACGCGGGCGCCTATTCCTTTGAAGCCGCCAATCCGCGCCACGAGCACGAGTGGCGGGTCTGGGAAAGCGTCAAGCTGCCGGAAGGGAAGCTGTTGATCCCCGGGGTTATTACGCACTCCACCAATCTGGTTGAGCATCCGGAGCTTGTCGCAGAGCGGATCGTCCGCTTTGCCGGCGTGGTCGGGCGGGAGAACGTCCTCGCCGGCGCCGATTGCGGCTTTGCCAGCACCTCCACCACCTCGGAGGTCCATCCTTCGGTCGTCTGGGCGAAATTCGCCGCGCTCGCCGAAGGGGCGCGCCTTGCGAGCCGTCACCTGTGGCAGAGGGCACAATAAAATCCGTCTATTTCACATTGAATAGACAATCATTGTCAGAGCAATCGATCTATCTTGACTGTAAAGCTTCGCGCCGCCCCGCTGCGTCGGGCGGTCCTCATGCCGCATCCGCCGCCCGATCCGCTGCGGTAGCGAGCGCTTCGGCGCGCATCGCGCGATAGATCCGTGCGACCGTCTCCCGCAGCGAGAATGGCGAGCCGGGATCGAAATCGACCGCGTAGTAGGCGTCGATCCCGGCCTCGATCATCGCCTCGGTAAGCCCGATCTCGGGGTCGGGCGGGTCGCTGCCGCGCAAAATCAATGTCCTTTAGCGATCAGAGCCATCCCGATCATAGCAACTTAGCGTCCACAGGGTGTCATGCCGACGTAGAATAGGCGTCATTATGCAATCGTTAGTAGGATTAAACGCGTGTGGCCAACCGTGAGCGCTGCGCGCGGGCGCCCAAGACCAAGCGAGGCATGCCGATGTTCGCCGTGATCTTCGAGGTCGAGCCGAGGACTGGTAAGGCCGAAACGTATCTGCAGCTCGCCGCAAGGCTTCGACCCGAACTGGAAAGAATCGACGGCTTTGTCGACGTCGAGCGCTTTGCCAGCCGGGACCGTAGGGACCGGTTTTTGTCGCTGTCGGTCTGGCGCGACGAGAAGGCCCTGATTTGCTGGCGCACGCAGGGCCGGCATCACGCCGCGCAGGAACAAGGGCGCGCGGTGATATTTGCCGATTACCGCCTGCGCGTCGGCGAGATCGCCGCCGATACCCGCCGGCCCGACGGTGAGGGTCTGCCGCAGCAGCGCTTCGACGAGACCGAAAAGGGTGTCGCTAAATACGTAACGATCATCGAATTGTCATCAGCCGTGGCGAAATCTGTGATCGATCGTGAAATCGCCGACCCGCTCGGCTTGCCGGCGAAGGGAACGCCGGGAATGGTCGAGCGCGAGTGGTTCGAGAGCATCGTCAACGCCGGCAAGCTCCTGCTCCTTGTCGGCTGGCGCGATCGGGCGGCGGCCGAGCGCTGGCATTTGCCGCAGTCGGCAGCTGGCGAACTGCACCATCGGCGGGTGCGGATCATTCGCGATTACGGCATGTTCGACCGCGCCGAGGCGCCGCAATATTACCCGCCGGCGCCGCATGCGGTTTAGGCGGTTACGGCTGCTTCGACGACAGTCCCATCGGTCGGCTTGCGCAGCCATCCGGACGCGGCCGCGATCCCCCTTTTGTCGAGGGGAACCTTGCAGTTGTCGACGCGCTGCTCGTCGGTCCACTTCGCGCCGAGACGCTCCTTCAGGGTCATGAATTCGGGCGGTGCGGCGGCTGTGGGCGATTGCGCGAACGCCGGCGAGAAAGCCGCGACGACCAGCAGAAACATGATGCCGAGCGCCGGTCCCGGGGACGCACGATCCATCGGCAACCTCATCCGGCGCCGGCGCCGCGGTCCCGATTGCCGCGCCGGAACAAGCCGCCCGAGCGCTCGCGCAGGCTCTGGAGCGTGACGTAGAGCATCGGGATCACGAAGAGCCCGATGCCGCTCGCCGCGATCATCCCGGCGAACACCGGAGTGCCGATCGCGTGCCGGCTCAGCTCGGCGGCACCCTGCGCGACGACGAGCGGATAGACGCCAAAGATAAAGGCGAACGAGGTCATCATCACGGCGCGAAACCGCATCCGCGCTCCCAGGACCGCCGCCTCGCGGATATCCTTGCCGCTCTCGCGCTGGTCCTTGGCGAAGGCGACGATCAGGATCCCGTTCTTGGCCGCCATCGCGATCAGCACGACAAGCCCGATCTCGGCGTAAAGATCGAGCGAGATGCGGAAAAACAGGATGCCGAAAAATGCACCGAGCACCCCGACCGGCACCGACAGCAGCACCGGGACCGGGATCATCCAGCTCTCGTAGAGGCCGACCAGAAACAGAAACGCGAACAGGATCGCGAGACCGAGGATGACGCCGGTCTGTCCGGCGGCCGCCTGTTCCTGATAGGCCGTGCCCGTCCATTCGTAGGAGTAGCCGGCGGGAAGCGTCTTCGCCGACACATCGGCCATCGCAGCGAGTGCGGTACCGGACGAGGTTCCGGGCGACGGGCTGCCCTGGATCGGGATTGCGCGATAGTTGTTGTAGCGGGTGATCACCTGCGGCCCGAGGACGATGCCGGCATGCGCAATCGAGGCCAGCGGCACGGCGTTTCCGTATTTGTTGCGTATATAGATCTGCCACAGCGAGGAAATCTCGGCGCGGTCGGCCGGCGCGCCCTCGATATTGACCTGCCAGACGCGCCCGAACAGGTTGAAGTTGTTGACGTAGAAGCCGCCGAGCGTGGCTCCCAGCGCGTTGAAGACGTCGCTCATCGACAAGCCCAGCGCCTGCGCCTTTTCCCGATCTATGTTCAGAAAGATCGACGGGTTGCTGGCGGTATAGGTCGAGAACACACGGGTGAGCCGCGGGTCGCGGTTGGCGGCGGCGAGCAGGCCCTGCATGACGCTGTTCATCGCCGCCGGATCCTGGCCTACGAGCCCTTCGAGTTCGTATTCGAAGCCGCCGGTCGTCGACAGCCCGATGATCGGCGGCAGGTTGAACGGGATCACGGTCGCGGTGCGGATCTGCTGCCCGGCGCCGAATACGCGCGCGATCAACGCCTGCGCCGAATTGGCCGCACCGACCCGGTCGGCGAACGGTTTCAACGTCGGCACGACAAAGGCCGCATTCGGCTCGTTGACGTTGTCGATGATCGAAAAGCCGATGATTGCAAAGATATTCTGGACCTGCGGCAGCGAGCGCAACAGCGCCTCGATGCGCTTGACCGCATCGCTTGTGCGGGTGACCGACGCGCCGTCGGGCAACTGCACCGAAATGAAAAAGGCGCCCTGGTCCTCCTCGGGCAGAAATCCGGTCGGAACGCGCTCGGAAAACGCATAGACCGCCGCCGCAGCGGCCAGGATCGCGACGATGCCAAAAAACGCAACGCGCACCAGACGGGCAACGATCGCGGCATAGCCGTCGCGCACATTGTCGATGCGCCGCAACACCCAGCCCATGACGCCGTGCCTCGGCCCGCCATGCCGCAAAAACACCGCGCACAGGGCCGGCGACAGGGTCAGCGCGTTCAAAGCCGAAATCGCCATCGCGACGCTGATCGTGACCGCGAACTGCCGAAACAAGGTGCCCGAGACGCCGGGGATGAAGGCGATCGGCACGAATACCGAGAACAGGACGAGCGTGATCGCGATGATCGGGCCGGTGATCTCGGCCATGGCCTTTTTGGTCGCGTCGGCCGGCGACAGTTCCGGTTCTTCTTCCATGACTCGTTCGACGTTTTCGACGACGACGATCGCATCGTCGACAAGGATGCCGATCGCCAGCACCATCGCCAGAAGCGAGATCGTGTTGGCCGAATAGCCCATCGCCAAGAGCACCGCGAAGCTGCCGATGACGCTGACCGGCACCGCCACCGCCGGGATAAGGGTCGCGCGCAACGTGCCGAGAAACAGGAACACGACGATGACGACGAGGACGAAGGCGATCAACAGCGTGATCAGCACATCGTGGATCGTGTCGAAGACAAAGGTCGTCGTGTCGTAATTGACGAGATATTTGAGGCCGGGCGGAAAGCGCTGACTGAGGCGGTCGAGATTGGCGCGAACCAGTTCCGCCGTTTGAACAGCATTGGCGCCGGGAGACAAATAGATGCCGATCGCGACCGCAGGCTTGCCGTTGAGCCGCGCCTCGATATCCTCGTTCTGCGCCCCCAAGTCTACGCGCGCGACATCCTTGATCCGCAGCAGCGAGCCGTCGGGATTGGCTCGCAAGACGATGTTGCCGAACTGCTCGGGTGTGGTCAGCCGGCCCAGCGTCTGGATGTTGAGTTGGAATTGCTGTTCGTTCGAGATCGGCCGCGCGCCGATCCGCCCGACGGGTGCGATCACGTTTTGCGCCTGGATCGCGGCAATCACGTCGGCGGGGGTCAATTGCAGATTGTCGAGACGTTTCGTATCGAACCAGATCCGCATCGAGTAGTTGAGCGCGCCGAAAATGCGCGCCTGTCCGACCCCCGGCGTGCGCGACAGCACGTCGAGCACGTTGATGATCGCGTAATTGGTGATGAACAGCGGGTCCTGCTTGCCGGTCTCGCTGTAAAGCATGATGAATTGAAGGACTGCGGACGATTTCTTTTGGACGACCAGCCCTTCGAGTTGGACCTCCGGGGGCAGCTGCGAGAGTGCGGTCTGCACCCGGTTGTTGACGTTGACCGTGTCGATATCGACGTCGCTGCCGAGGTCGAAGCTGACGATCAGGTTGTAGCTGCCGTCGTTGCCGCTCGTCGACTTCATGTAGATCATCTTGTCGACGCCGACGACCTGCGCCTCGATCGGCTGGGCGACGCTCGCCTCGACATCGGCCGCGGAAGCGCCGGGATAGGTCGCCGTAACCTGGACTTGCGGCGGCACGATGTCCGGGAATTGCGATACCGGAATGCGCGCGATGGCGATCAGCCCGGCGATCGTGATGACCAGCGCAATGACGACCGCCAGCCGCGGGCGATCGACAAAGACCGCCGAGATCACGGGTTTCCCCCGGCCGCGGGTGGCGGCGGGCTCGCCGGCCCGGGCGAGACCACCTCGCCGGGGCGGGCACGCTGCACACCCTCGGAGATGACGAGTTCACCGTCCTTGAGGCCGCTCGTGATGACCGCTGTCGACGGTGTCGATTGGCCGAGACGGATGCGCCGCACCTCTGCCCGGTTTTGGCCATCGACGACATAGACGTAGTCGCCCTGCTGGTCGGACAGAACCGCGGCGCGCGGGATCGCCAGCACCTCGACCGGCCGAACCCCTTCAAGCAATACGGTCACGAACTCGCCGTCCGAAAGCTCGCGGACCGGCGCTTGCTCGGAAATCTTCGCCAGGATCGGGTTCGGGATCACGCCGCGCAGGGTGATCGTGTCGGTGGTCTGATCGATCGTCGGCGCCACGTAATCGAGGTGACCAACCCGTTTGTAGATTTTTTTGTTCGGCAGCCGCAGCCGGATCACGACGGCGGAAAACCCGCCCTTCGGCACATAGCGGTCGCGCAATTCAAGCGCCGTGCGCAACGCGATCGGAAAGAGCACGTACATCGGGTCCTGGCTGACGAGCGTAGCGAGGGTCCCGCTCGTCACGGAGACGACGTTGCCCTCGGTCACCGCGGTGGCGCTGATCTTGCCGTCGATCGGCGCGCGGATCTCAGTATAGCCGAGATTGATCTGGGCCGTCTCCAATTGTGCCTGCGCCGCGGCGATCTGCGCCGCCAGCGAACGTTCGTTCGAGACGTCCTGGTCGACCTGCTGCTGCTGTCCGGCCGGCGTTTTCAGCAGGTATCCGGCGCGCGCGAGCTGTTTTTCGGCAAAGGTGTGCTGCGCTTCGAGCTGGGCGACATTGGCTTTGTTGAAATCGACCTGGGCCTGAAACGGCGGCTGTTCAAGCAGATAGAGCAGGTCGCCTTTCTTAACCTCGCCGCCCTCGACAAACTCCCGCTTTTCGAGAAACGCGGTAACGCGCGCGACCAGCGATACCCGCCCGATCGACTGAATGCGGCCGACGAATTCATTGCTCTGGGTGATCTCTTGGCGTGCGACGCGCACGACGCCGACCGCCGGCGGCCCGAGCTGGGCCGCGGCCGGGCGGCCGCCGCAAACCGCCGCAGAGACCAACATCGCCGCGGCGAACATCGAGCCTTTCATAACGCTTCCCGCACTGACCCGCGGCTTCGCGGCGCGTAGAGCATCTCGCCGCGGTCGCAGCCCTGCCTACCGGCGCGGCACCCCCGGCTCGCTCTCTTCGGTCCGACCAGCTCGATTTGGCTGGAGCGGGTGAAGGGAATCGAACCCTCGTCGTGAGCTTGGGAAGCCGTTCCGAGAGCCTTGAAACCTTTCACCCTTTCCGAAATTCCGTCTGGCATCGCGTGTAGTTGCCGCTGAATAACCGGACAGGGCCTGGTTGTTAGGATTGGTCCACCGCTGCGCTCGCGTCAAGCCAGACGCTGCGCGTCCCCGCGCTGCGCGGGGCTGGCCGGCTTGATCCGATCGCATCGGCGGACGTTGTGCCGTCATGCGGTCGACGCACAGCGGTTCGAGCACTACCATACCTGCATCCGCACAAGGCGCTGGGCTACCGCTCGCCGCGCGAGTTCCGAAGACGGCTGATGAAGGAGACGACCGAGGACGCTGTCGGCGATCGGCGTCTCGCGCGCCGTGTAGGGCGAGCCGTCGTCCGACAGCCACTCGATCGCGAGCGGCAATCGGTTCGCCGGTCCGAAGCGCCGCTCGACGCTCTCGACCATCAAATCGCGGATGTCGCCGCTGTCGATGCCGCCAGTCGTCGCCACCCAGGCGATGGCCTCGCGGTCGCAGCAGTCGAGGGTGAAGGCGAACCTTTCCCGCTCGCCGTTCTCGCGGCCGATCTCGAAGCCGTCCAAACACCAGCGCGTGTCGGGCCGATCGACGGCGACGCGGCCGTCATGTCGCCGCTCTTCGCCATTCCCGGTGTGGCGCTCGAGCAGGAGCCCGAGGCTCTCGCCGGTGGTGAGGAACAAGGCCGTTACGTATTCCACCATCATAAGACATCGAGCACGAGGCAAGTGGGTCGGTCGGGTCGCCCTTCGTCCAGGAATTCGGGAACCGAGGCCAAGGCCTTGGCTTGAATGTCGACGGATCGGATCAGGCTGCAGAGAGCCTCGCGGATCCCCGGGTCGTCGTCGACGATGATGACGTCGGCTGTTCGGCCATTTTCAGCGCTCGCTGCGGTAGAGCCGCTGCAACCAACCGGATCGTGCTCGTCCCGCGCGCGAGACATCCTAAAATCGTCGGTTCGGCGAGGGAAGGGCGATCCAGGGCGGCCGATCCCGGGGTTGTCCGATGCAAGGCCGAGATGTCGCAACCACCCGCAAAAGCTCCGCCTATACGAAGGTATAATCGCCCGACTATTGAGTTTGCTTCACCCTTTGTGCGATACCGGGACATCATCCCGTGCCCAAGGGCCTCGGATCGCGGCGCGTCGTCCGTTCTCACCCAGCCCTCGTGCCGGAGGTCGCGTGCGAAGAAGAAAGCCCCTGATTTCGATCGTCGACGATGACGGTCGATGCGCGAGGCGGTCAAGGGTCTGATGAAGTCGGTGGGATATCGGGTCGAGGCCGCTGCGTCTGCCGCCGAGTTTCTGCGCTCGCCCGTTGTCCGCCGCACCGCTTGCCTGATCGCCGATGTGCAAATGCCCGGGATGAGCGGGCTCGATCTCTTTCGTCACCTCGCGGCTGCGGGCAGGGCTATTCCGACCGTTCTGATTACAGCTTATCCAGAGGACGGCGATCGGCAGCGTGCGCTCGCCGCCGGGGTAACCGGTTACCTGAGCAAGCCCTTTGACGAGGACGACTTGCTCGCTTGCATCCGCTCGGCGCTGACACGCACACGCCCGTAGCGGTGGGAGGTGAGAAATGGGAACAAGCGGGGATACCGTGCAGTGCGCCGGAGGCAGTCTCGGCCAGCACCGCCACATTTGCGCTTTCTTCAACGGCCTCGACGAGCAGCACCGGGTGCTGCGCTCGTTCATCAAGGAGGGCTTCGAGCGCGGCGACAAGGCCTTCCACATCATCGACCCCGAATTGTGGGAAGACCATCTCAGACGGCTCGCCGAAGCCGGCGTCGACGTCGAGCAGGCGATGAATACGGGCCAGCTCGAGCTGCGGCGCTGGCAGGACGCCTATTTGCGCGATGAGCAGTTTGATCAGGATGCGATGCTGGCCTTGCTCGAAGAGGTGCTCGCATCGGGGGCGGCGGCCGGGTATCCGCTCACCCGCTTTGTGTCGCGGGTGGAAGCGGCGCTGGTCGACAAGGCGGGGTTGGACGGCTGGCTGGAATACGAGACGCGCGTCAACTACGTCGTTCCGAAATACGACGATCCGGTGATCTGCACCTACGATCTGTCGAAATTCAGCGCCGCAATGGTGATGGACATGATGCGGACGCACCCGGTCGTGATCATCGGAGAGGTGCTCCAGGAGAACCCATTCTTTGTTCCGCCGGACCAGTTCCTGCTCGAAATCCGGGAGAGGCGCCGATCCGCGCGTGCGCGGTGAACGAGCCGATGCCGGCGGCTCCCGAGGCCGAAGCGCTGCGGCTCCGAAGAGCGCTCAGGGACCTCGTCGCACTGTCTGCAGTCCCGGCGGCGTGGGTCGGCAGAGAACCGCCGACCATCGCCGCCGGGCTCGCCGACGTGCTCGTCAATTCGCTATACCTCGACTTTGCCTTTGTGCGGTTGTGCGATCCCGGCGGGGCTGGGGCGGTCGACGTTTCGCGGGGCAGTGGGTGGCCGGCGTTTCCGCAATGGCTGCAGTCGCATCTCGCCGCCAACGGGCGCTTGTCGCACACGGAAATCGTTCGCGACATCGGCGGCATCGGCGGGCCGCAATGCCGCGGTATCGTCATCCCCATCGGCGTCAATGCCGAGGGCGGTCTGGTTGCGGCGGCAGGCGATGGCGTGGGCTTTCCGACCGAAATCGACCAGCTGCTGCTCTCCGTGGCTGCGAACCATGCCGCTACCGCATTTCGGACGGCGCGCCTCGTCGACGCTCACCGCCGCGCCGAGGAGGCGATCCGCGAAAGCGAACAACAGCTGCGTAAAGCCCATGACGAACTGGAGACGAAGGTGGCCGAACGGACCGCCGAGCTGCAACGCAGCGAAGCCTATTTGGCCGAGGCGCAGAGGCTGAGCCGCACGGGGAGCTTCGGCTGGGTTGTTTCGAGCGGGAAACTCTACTGGTCGGAGGAAACCTTTCGCATCTACGACTGCGACCGGGCTGATCAACCGACGCTGGAATTCATACTTCTAAGAACGCATCCACACGACAGAGCCCGCGTTCGACAAACAATCGACCGTGCGGCACAGGAAAGGCAGGGTTTCGATTATGAATACCGCTTGCTGATGCCCGATGGCTCGGTCAAACATGTTCATGTTGTCTGCCATGCTTCGAAGAAAGACGGGTCTAAGACGCTGGATTTTGTCGGGGCGATCACCGATATCACCGAGCGCAAGCGCAGTGAGGAAATCCTGCGGCGGAGCGAGGCTTATTTATCGGAAGCCCAAAGGCTGAGTCACACCGGCAGTTGGGCAGCTATCCCGGCGACCGGGCGGCATACCTACTGGTCCGAGGAAGCGTTCCGAATTTACGGTTTCGATCCCGCGGGGGGCCTCCCCCGGTTTGAAGAATTCGAGCGGCGCATTCATCCCGACGACCGGGCCAGAACGAGAGAAGAGTTCAGGACGGCAATCCGCGAAAAGACCGATTTCGACCATGGCTATCGAATTGTGCATCCGGGCGGCGAGATCAGAGAAATCCAAAGCATCGGCCACCCGGTTCTCGGTCTATCCGGCGATGTGATCGAATTCGTCGGGACCGTGATCGATGTGACGGACCGCAGGCGAGCGGAGGAAGAGCGACAGGCGCTGGCGCACGCCAATCGCGTCACGACCATGGGGCAGCTGGCGGCTTCGATCGCCCATGAGGTCAATCAGCCGATCGCCGCAGTGGTCACCAACGCACAGGCCGCGTTGCACTGGCTCAATATGCAGCCAACCGATCCAGAGGAGGCGCGGCAGGCGCTTGATCGAATCGTCAAGGCGGGCAGACGCGCGGGCGACGTCGTCAGCCGGATCCGGGCGCTCGTCAGGAGGGCGCCGGCGCGCAACCACCAGCTCGACATCAACGACACGATCCGCGAAGTCATCGCGCTGACGCGCAGCGAACTGGGCAGAACCGGGACCCTGCTGCAGACGCGGCTGGCGGACGGCCTGCCGCTCGTTCAAGGAGATCGGGTCCAGCTTCAGCAGGTGATGCTCAACCTGATCCTCAACGCCGTTGAAGCGATGAGCAGATCGAACGAAGGGGCCCGCGAGCTGCTGATCAGCACCGAGGAAAACGGCGCGGACGGGGTGCGCATCGCCGTGCGGGATCGCGGCCCGGGACTGCAGCCGGAGAGCCTCGACCGGCTCTTCGACGCATTTTACACGACCAAGCCCGACGGCATGGGCATGGGGCTGTCGATCTGCCGTTCGATCGTCGAGGCGCATGCCGGCCGTCTCTGGGCCACGCCAAACCTGCCCCAGGGAGCCGTGTTTCAGTTCACCCTGCCGCAGCGGTGACAGGAATCAGCCCAGAACTTTGGGCGGACTCCCCCTCGTTGTCATTGCGAGCCCACGGGTCCGCGCTCTGCGCGGCCCGAGGATAAACTCCGCGAAGCAATCTCGATGCCGCAGACTCCGCAACCACGAGATTGCCACGGCGCCTGAGCCTGCCCCGCCGAAGGCCGGGGGCGCCGCGCAATGACACCGAGTGACGTTTCATCTCCTGCGGGTCGGCGACGCCGGTGGGGGACTAACATGGATCCCGGCCTTCTTCGCCGGGAAGACGACGAGCCGCAGCCACCTAAGCGTAGCGCCACGCCGGCTTGCTCGGATCGACGAGTTTCAGATCGACGGGGGCAAGGCCGAAGATCCCGATTATTACCGGTTCGCCGGCATCTTTCTTGACGCCGTCGTAATGCGGCGTGCGGGCGACGCGCCTGACATAGCCGCCAGCCGGCACCGGCACCGTCGCGTTCGGGTCGAACTCGCCGCCGCTGTTCACCCACCATGTACCCGACAGCACGAAGCACAGTCGATCGGTCGCGTAAGTGTGCGGTGCGCTCATAAAGCCCGGGTACCATCTCATCAGCACGACATAGGGACCGGGCTTGTCCAAACCGCCGTACAAAGTAGCCATTTCGGCGCTGTGCGGCGGCCCGCCCGTCCATGGCGCCCATCTGTATTGGTCGGGCAACGTGATCTGAGTTTCGGCCGGATCGAGCACCTCCGCCGGCGCGCTGGCCAAGGCGAGCGGCAGCGCCGCCAACAATGGGGCGAGGAGGACGCGCCTCCGGGTCGCAGACAACTCGGTCATTTCGGTTCTCCTCCAGCTACAGCGAGATGCGGGTGCCGAGCACTTCCAAAAACAGGGCCAGAAATTGCGGGTGGGCCGACCACGCAAACCCGCTGACGAGATTGCCGTCGCGAATGGCGCGATCGGGCGCGGTGTCGACAAACTCGGCACCCGCCAGGCGCACCTCGGGGGCGCAGGCCGAATAGCCCGAGACTCGGCGGCCGCGGACCACCTCAGCCGCGGCGAGGATCTGCGCGGCATGGCAGATCGCCGCGATCGGTTTGTCTGCCGCGGCAAAAGCGCGAACAATCTCGATCAGGCGCCGGTCGAGCCGCAGGTATTCCGGCGCCCGCCCTCCGGCAATCATCAGGGCGTCGTAGTCCTCGGCGGTTACCTCGGCGAAACTGGCGTTCAAGGTGAAATTGTGGCCTGGTTTTTCGCTATAGGTCTGGTCGCCCTCGAAATCGTGAATCGCGGTCTTGATCTGTTGGCCCGCCTTTTTGCCCGGACACACGGCGTGAACGACATGCCCAACCATGGTCAGAGCCTGAAACGGCACCATGACCTCGTAGTCTTCGGCGAAATCGCCGACGAGAAACAGGATCTTCTTGGCTGACATCTTCACCTCCGTTTCGATCAGCGCTACTTGGCGGCTGCCAAGGCCTCGGCTCGGCGGCTCGGCGGCGCCATGAATTCGGGCCCGACCGGATCGGTGATCGTCTCCCGCAGGATGCGGTCGATCTCGGCTTTCGCGGCGGCGTCGAGCGACCAGCCGAAGACCTCCTCGACCGGCTGCAATTGTTGGGGGTGGCGCGCCCCCCAGAGGGCGGCCGTCGCCCCCTGATCGAGCAGCCAGCGCACCGCCAGATGGATGACGCGCTTGCCGTAACTGGCCCTGGCGAAGTGATCGAGGCGGCGAACCGCGGCGAGGTATTGGACATAACGCGGCGTCCGGAATTTCGGGTCGACGCGGCGCAGGTCGTCGCCATCGAAATGCGCATTCTCTTGCAACTTGCCGGACAGCAGGCCGCGGCACAACGCACCGTAGGTCAGGCTGGCGAGGTTCGAGCCCCGGCAATAAGGCAACAGCTCGGCCTCGATCTCGCGTTCGAACAGATTGTAGGGCGGCTGCACCGTGTGCAGCTTGGCGACCCGGCGAAATCGCTCGATCTGGGCGACCGAGAAATTGCTGACGCCGACGGCGCGGATCTTCCCCTGGTCTAGAAGGCTCTGCATCGCCGCCGCGGTCTCTTCGATCGACACCAGCGGGTCGGGCCAATGCACCTGGTAGATATCGATATAGTCGGTGCGCAGCCGGCGCAGCGAATCCTCCGCCTCGCGCAGAACGCGCTCGCGGCTGGCATTGCGATACACATTTCCGTCACGCCATTCGAGCCCGGTTTTGGTGGCGATCACCACCCGCGACCGCAACCGCCCCTCGGCAACCGCGCGGCCGACGATCTCCTCGGAGCGGCCAAAACCGTAGGCCGGCGCGGTATCGATCAGATTGATGCCGCGTTCGACGGCAGCCGCGACTGTCCTGACCGATTCGTCTTCATCGGTCCCGCCCCACATCCAGCCGCCGATCGCCCAGGTGCCGAGGCCGACGCGCGATACGGCCAGGCTGGTGCCGGCAATAGCTGCCAGTTCCACATTGATTTTCGCTGTCATCGTCATTTCTCCAACATGCAGACCTGAGCGGAGGACCGGCCTTGGCCCTCACTCGGCGTCTGCTTGGTTTCCGATTCCCGCCGCTTCGGCGGGCTGTCGAGGAACTCCTGGACCGCGGCAAAAGACACGACATCCAAGCCGGCCGAGCGCAAAAGCCCCTGCAGCGCCGCGCGGACATCCGGATCGTCGTCGATGACGACGACGATGGGCCGAGGGCTGCGATCGGGGCTGAGCCCGGGCCCGAGCAGCGGCCAGGTCGACCGCGCGTCGGGCGAGGGGATGGCGTGCGTTTCGACCGATGTCGCGGTGACCGCGCCGGTAAACACATAGCCCCGCCCATGGACGGTTTTGATGATGTCCCGATCCTCGTTCAACACCTTGCGCAGTGCAGACATCTGCACCTTCAGATTGTCCTCGGCCACGACCGTGTCGGGCCAGACGCGCCCGAGGAGCTCGTTTTTTGTGACGAGGGCGCCGGCCGCCCCGATCAGCACCATCATAAGATCGAAGGCGCGGCTGCCGATCTCGACGGGCTGCGCATCGACGAGCAGCCGGCGAGCGCGTGGCAGCACACAATATCGGCCGAAGCGAAGGACCACGTCGCCGCTCGCGCTTGCCTCGTGCCGGCTGACGCTCGGCCGATCCCAATAGAGCCCCGGCTGGGTCGCAGACCTCTGTAAGATCGATAGTTGCTGCATGACGCCTTGCCTCCTTTCCGCTGCTCCCTCGGATCGGCTCCACAGCGCGCCTAGGGGTGCATGTCGTTGCCATGCCGGCGATGAAGCGCCGAACGGATACAGGTCAACAGATCCTCCGCATTGAAGGGCTTATCGAGAAAGCAGATCGCGCCGGCGCTCAGTGCCCGTTCGCGAACCCGGTCGTTGGGAAACGCCGTAATGACAATGACGGGAATGCGATAATCCAAAGCCGCGAGACGCCTTTGAAGCTGAAGGCCGGACATTCCTCGCAAGTGCAGGTCGGTTATCAGGCACGACGTCTCATCCAACCGATCAGATTGCAGAAATTCTTCAGCCGACGAGAATACTTCGGTGGTAAAACCGTAGGCCTTGAGAAGTCCGTGCAGCGCGTCGCGGACCCAAAGGTCGTCGTCAACACATGCTATGAGAGGCATTTTTGTCACAGCCGCGTCCCTTCGCCCCCGAAAGATGGCGCCGCGTGATGCGGTCAGGCAATTGGACGGGCGGCGAGCGCAGTCCGCCGAAAGACGGGAGCTTGTTATACCTTGGTCGTAGCCGCTTACGGCCTTGTCTGGGAGGGCGCGAGCTTATCGGCCGCCCTGACCAGCTCAGCCAGCGATCGGGCATGCATCTTGCGCATCACATGGCCGCGATGGACCTTCACCGTCGCCTCGCTGAGCCCCAACTCCGCGGCAATCTGCTTGTTGAGGCGGCCGGCCACGACCAACGTCATCACCGCGCGCTCACGCGGCGTCAAACTATCGAAGTCGGCATGCAGCCGCGCAAGAGCCCTCTCCTCGTCGCGCCGGGCCCGGTCCTTCGCGATCGCCAGCTGGATTGCGTCCAGCAGATCCTGTTCGCGGACAGGTTTGGTCAGGAACTCGACCGCACCGGCCTTCATGGCCCGGACCGACATCGGGACATCGGCATGGCCACTGATGAAGATGATCGGCCGGTGGAGATTTGCCTGGGCCAGCTGTTCCTGAAGATCGAACCCGCTTTGCCCCGGGAGTTCTGACATCGAGGATCAGGCATCCCGGGCGGTCCGGCCTGCTGGCGCCGAGGAATTCTCGGACAGAGGCGAACAACTCGGCGCGCAGGCCCACGGATCGGAGCAGCCCGCCGAGCGCATCGCGGACATCCGGGTCGTCGTCGATGACGGCGACCGTCGCCTCGGCCTCGTCATCCGGCGCTCTCATCCCGGGTCTCGCTGCTCGCCGCCGGCACTGTGAACTGGAAGATGCTGCCCCGAGGCGAATTTGGCGATGCCCACAGCCGGCCGCCATGCGCTTCGACGATCGAGGGCAGATCGAGAGCCCCATCCCCATCCCGTCGGGCTTGGTCGTAAAGAAGAAGCAGCGATACCGGCGCGCCGACGGCATAGACGTCCAGGCACCTTGAGGCTGCAAGCGCTGCCGCAACCGAACCGACAGCGACCGCATACTCCGCAATCGCGAGGAAATTGAACGACCTGCGACGACCCGGTTTCGTCATAAGGTTCTAAATCTGAACAAAAAGCGAGCGCTAGGCAAGGCGACCCTCTCGCTCGACAACCTCGCTCGTCGACGACCTGAGCTACGGCTTGGCGGCGGGCGGTTCGGGGAGCACCTGCACCTTGTCGCCGTCTTCGAGGTTGACCGGGGGCTGCAGGATCACCCGATCGCCGTCCTTGACGCCGCGATTGACCTCGACCTCGGTGCCGTAATCGGTGGTGATCGCGATCTGGTGCAGATGCGCGATGCCGTCTTTGACCACCGCGACCTGCAGGCCGTTCTGATCGAACATGATCGCCGAAGCCGGGATCATCAACGCCGGCGATTGGCGCGGGATCTTGAGCTCGACGGTACAATAGACGCCCGGCTGCAAGGCGCCGTCCGGATTGGATATGTCGATCTCGGTCAGCAACGTGCGAGTTCCCGGCTGCAGCGCATCGGCGATCCGCGTCACCTTGCCTTGAAACGTGAGGTTGGGCATCGACGGCACGCGCACTGTGGCGTCGATCCCGGGGCGAACCCCGAACGCGTCATCCTGCGGCACATAGACCCAGACCCGGATCACATCGCTTTGGACCAGCGAAAACATCGCGGTTCCGCTTGTCGCGTCGGCCGTGATCAGGCTGCCGACATCGATGTCCCGCTGCGTGATCACGCCATCGAACGGAGCAACTACCCGCTGGTAGAGCTTCTGCTGGTGGTAATATTCCAGCTGCGCATGCAGCGCCTCGGCGCTGTGCTGAGCCGCGTTTGTCGCATGCTGCTGGGCTTGATAGTTGTACCGATCGGTGTCGCCCTGTTCCAGCGTCACCCAGCCTTGCTTGACGAGTTGCGAGTCGCGTCCCAAGGTGACCTGGGCCAAATTTCTTTGGGCCTGGTTCTGGTTGCGCGTCGCTTCGGCCTGCTGAACGCTTTTCTGATATTGAGCAATCTGGTCCTCGACCTCGGGTGCGGTGATCTCGGCGAGAAGCTGCCCGGCCTTGACGTGATCGCCGATATCGACAAAGCGCTTGGACACATACCCGCTGGCGCGCGCATAGATATTTGCCGCCTCAAAGGCCAGCGTGGTGCCTGGCAACGACACGTCCACCCGGCCGAGACGCTGCGTCACCTTCTCGACACGCACCCTCGGCACAAAGTCGGCCTGTTGCTCGGCAAAGGCGGCGACTTGCTTCTGCGCTTGGTAATGTCGCCAAACCCCAAGAGCGAGCGCCCCTGCGAGCAGCAGCAAAACCGCCAAGCCGAGCACCGAGCGCCCCGGCCCGCGCCGTCCCCGAGGTGCGATTGGCGGCTGCGGTCCGGCGTCCGGATCGGGGGAAGGGAGCAGCGGCCGCGGCGGCGGTTCTTTCAAGGCCGGCGGTGCTCCGAGGCCGTTCATTCGGGGACCTCCTCAAATACCCCGTGTGCTGCTTTGCCGTCATTGCCGCCGCGCAGCATCGCAAATAGGTAAGGCACGACGAGCAGCGTGGTTGGCGTGGCGAACAAGAGGCCGCCGATGACGGCCCGCGCCAATGCCGCGTTCTGTTCTTCGCCCGGGCCGCCGATCGCCATCGGGATCATGCCGACGATCATCGCGGTCGCGGTCATCAGCACCGGCCGAATACGGGTGTGCCCGGCCGAGATCGCGGCGTCGAACGCCTTCATGCCGGCGAGCTGCTGCTCGCGCGCAAAGGTGACGAGCAGGATCGAATTCGCCGAGGCGACGCCGACCGCCATGATCGCGCCCATCAAGGACGGCACGCTCAACGTCGTGCCGGTGATGTAAAGCATCGTCACAATGCCGCAGAAGGTCGCCGGCAAGGCCAGGATCACGACAAACGGGTCGCCGAAATTCTGGTAGTTGACGACCATCAGCAGATAGACAAAGACGGCGGCGAACAGCAGGCCGATGCCCATGTCGCGGAAGGCTTCGTTCATGCTCTGGATCTGGCCGGTCACCTGGATCGTGTTGCCGGGTGCCAGCTGCTTTTGAAATTGCGGGATGATCTTGTCGATGTCGGTGGCGATGCTGCCAAGATCGCGGCCCTTGAGTGCTGGCATAGACCTCGTAGACCGGCTGGATGTTGGCCTCGTTGGCGCTGCCCGGCACCGAGTTGCGGGTGAAGGTCGCGACATTTTGCAGCTCGCCGGGGACCGGTTGCGTGATCGGCGGCGCGGTCCCCGTGCTGACCGGCACCGAGCCGGCCATCACCGGCGCCACATTGCTGAGCACTCCAGGCACCGGTTGCGTTGCCGGCGGTGCGATCCCGGTGCTGACCGGCGTATTGCCGAGGTCACCCAGCGAGTGCACTTGGTATTGCGGCGTCTGCACCGCGATGTAGTAGGGAATGCCGTTGGTCGGATCGGTCCAGAAATTGGGCGACACCTGTTCCGAGGAGCTCAGGCTGGTTCCGATGTTATTGCCGATGTCGCTCGGGGTGATGCCGAACTGCAAAGCCCGCGCGCGGTCGATCTGGACGTAAAAATCCGGCGCAAAGACTTCCTGCTGCAGATGCGCGTCGACGACGCCCGGGATCTTGGCGATGCGGCGGCGCAGATCCTTGGCGACGCGCAAATTCCTGACGCGATCGTAACCGACGGTGCGCACGTCGATCGGCGCGGTGAGCCCGAAATTGAGGATCTGGGTGGCCATGTCGGCCGGCTGGAAATAGAACAGATCGGCCGGGAAGGCGGCCGGCAATACCTGCCGCAGCTTGCGGACATAGTCTGCGGTCGGGGCATGACCGTCGTTGAGCGAGACCATGATCACGCCGTCATTGACTGCGATCGTCGTGCCGTCGGCGAACGCCCAGTTATAGGACCGCGCCGGAACGCCGATATTGTCGACGATCAGGTCGAGGTCCTTCTGCGGGATGACCTCACGGATCTTGTCCTCGATCGCCTGAAAAATCTGGTCGGTCACCTCGATGCGGGTGCCCGGGGGCGCGCGGACATGGAGCTGGATCATGCCGCCATCGATCGCCGGGTAAAAATCGCGGCCGACCAAGACGAACATCGTCGCGCCGAGCGCCAGCACCAGAACGGCGAGGATCGGAATGATGATCCGGCGGGTCAGCAGCATTGTGAGCAGGGCGACATAGCCTTGCGCAAACGCTCGAAGCCGCGCTCGAACCCGGCATGAAATCGGGCGAAAAAACCGTTCCTGCCGCCGGCGCCGCCGCCGATCGGGTGCTGGCGCTTCAGCAGCTGGCCGATGGTGATCGGCGTCAAGGTTCGCGACAAGCCGTAAGACGCCAACATCGCAAAGACGACGGCAAGGCCGAGCGGCGTGAACAGGTATTTTGCCGGGCCTTCGAGGAACACCACCGAGGTGAAAACGCAGCTGATCGCCAAGGTCGAAACCAGGGTCGGCATGGCGATTTCGGCAGCGCCGTGGAGCGTCGCCCTCGGCAGCGGCATCTTCTCTTCGTCGAGCAGGCGATAGGTATTCTCGATCGTGACCGTCGAATCGTCGACGAGGATGCCGACCGCGAGCGCCAGACCGCCCAACGTCATCGTATTGATCGTCTCGCCGAGAAAATAGAGCACGACGAGCGAGGTCAGCATCGCCAGCGGGATCGAAATCATGACGACGATTGTCGGCCGCCATGAACCGAGGAATAAGAGGATCATCAGCGCCGTCAGCCCGGCCGCGATCGCCCCTTCGCGCAGCACCGAAACGACCGAGGAGACGACGAACACCGACTGGTCGAACAGCGATTTGATCACCATGCCGGGCGGTGCCGCGGCCCGCGCGACATTCAGCATGTGCTTGACGGCATTGACGACCGTCAATGTCGAGGCGTCGCCGTTTTTGATGATGCTGAGCAAGACCGAGGGTTTGCCACGCGCATTGACGATGTTCTGCTGCACCAGATTGCCGTCGCGGACATGACCGATATCCCGGAGGAAGACGGTGGCGCCGTTCGAATATCCGACCGGAATATCGTTGAGCGCCTCGATCGTCGGCGGCATCGAATTGGTGCGGACCGTGTAATCGATCTTGCCGATCTTCTCATCGCCGCCGGGCAGGGTCAGGTTCTCCGCATTGACGGCATTGACCACCTGCAGTGGTGTGAGGCCTTTGGCCAGCAGCTTGGTCTGGTCGATATCGACCATTATCTGCCGGTATTTGCCGCCGGCCGGGGTCGGCAGGGTGATCCCGTGGATCGGCGCGATCATTTGGCGCAGCCGGTAAATCCCGTAATCGTATAGCTGCGCTTGACTCAAGTTATCGGAGCTGAGCGCGATTTGCAGCACCGGCACCGCCGAGGCGCTGTATTGCACGACGACCGGCGGCTCGATCCCGATCGGCATCAAGGCGCGGATCGAGTTCGTCGCGGCGACGATCTGCGAAATCGCCAGATCGAGGTTCACGTCGGGCTGAAAATAGATCTTCTGCACCGAGATGCCGTTCACCGTTTCGGCTTCGATGTCCCTGATGCCGCTGACGTTGGAGCTGATCGAATACTGGCTGTAGGTGGTGACGCGCTGCTCCATCTCGGTCGTGTCGAGGCCGGTGTACTGCCAGATCACCGAGACCACCGGGATATCGATCTCGGGAAAAATATCCGTCGGCATCTCGACGATCGCCGTGACCCCGAGAAACAGGATCAGCGCCGCCACCACATAGAAGGTATGCGGGTATTTCAGCGCGAAGCGAACAATTCCCAACGATCGTCCCCTGGCCCGATGCCGAATACGGTGGTCTCGAAGGAACGCTTCTCAACGGCGGCAGGTTCCGCGGCGGGCCGAGGCGCACGGCCTCGACGCGGAGGATCTCGCGGCTTCACCTGCCAGCGCCTATCTAGGCGCGAGCATCGCCCGACCCCAGTAAAGCCGGGTAAAGACCGGTAAAGGGTCGTGAAGCAAACACGGCGATATGCCGCGAACCCGGGCGACCAGTGCGGCGCCGCGCATGGCGGTCATTGAAAAAAGTCAGGACGGCGCGACTCCCGCCAAGTGGGGCGGGCCTGGGCCGGTTATTGCAGCCAATCGGCGCCGGTCCGCGTGTGGTTTACCGGATTTTACCAAGCAATTTGCTCGGCGCGTTGCGCGACAACACCTACTTGCCTGTCGAGGGCGCCGCGAAGCCGAGGCCATCGCAAAGGCACGATGGCGAATCGGCGGCCGGCGCGAAAGGAGTTGTCGATGGATCGGTTTCTGGTTAATCGAGTGCGGCGCCGGATGGCGCGGACTCTCGGATTTGTCGCGGGTGCTCTCCTCTTCGGGAGCCTAGCGCTCTCGTCGCAGCCGCGCCCGGCGGCGGCTTTCACGGCGGCGGCATGCATAGCGGTTTCGCCGGCGACGCGTTCCACGGCGGGATTGCCGCCGGCATGCATGGCGGTTTCGCCGCCGCGCGCAACGATGTCGGGGTTGCCGGTGGCGGCCACTGGATGCACGGTCGGCATGCCGGCCGCTATGGCTGGTGGTGGGGTGATGGGCTCGGGTGGACTTATTACCCGTACCCCGCTTTCGACTACGACGGCTACCCGGAAGCGGTCGCGTCGCAATACTGGTACTGCACCGACCCGCCGGGTTATTATCCGTATGTAACCCAATGCAATACGGCGTGGCAGACGGCTCCCGGCAGCTGAAGTCAACACGTCGGCTGTTCACCTGGCGACCTCCAGGCGGCGGTCGAGGCCTTTAGCCGCCATCCGGTTTGGACGGCCGAATTCCCGGCCGTAGCATTATCAAGCGGGATTCTGTTGGCGCGCGCCCGTGACCGGATCAGTTGCGAGTTCCCCACCGGCTTTGCCGACCCGCAGGAGATGAAATCAACGGTCATGGCCGCCCCCGGACGGGCGGCCCCCTGCTTTCGCCAGGGGCAAGCTCTTGCGGGCCGTCCGGGGGTGTCCCGGCCGTCCATGGACCCCGCGGGACAAGCCAGCGGGTGACGGCAAAATGGGTGCGCACCGCCTGTTCCGTTCTGGAGCGCAGCCGGTTAATCACCGTCCCTGGCCCGCGATCGGCTTCGCGCCCGGCCTCCTGACATCTTCCGCGCGATCCGCGTCAAGGACCTCCCGACGCCAATCGATGAGATCGCGGTCGTCCAGGACCTGTTATCCCTCCCGGCATGGCCGCTTCCTTGGCACGCAGGTGTGCCAAGGAATTTACCGGATAAAGCCGGGTCTCGTTTAACGCCTTGAAATCGTTGGAGCGGGTGAAGGGAATCGAACCCTCGTCGTAAGCTTGGGAAGCTTCTGCTCTGCCATTGAGCTACACCCGCTTCGCCGCCGATGATAAGCCTCGTGCGGCGCTCTTCAAGCGCCTTTCGCCGTCGGCGGGTCGCAGGGCACCGTGCCCATGTTCGCCGGCAGGCAGACTTCGAGGATCTCGACATCGTCCGAGGTGCGCAGCTCGTTGTGCTTCATGCCGCCCGGGATGAAGCACGAGTTGCCGGCTTCGAGCCGGCAATTCGTGCCGTCCTCGAATTCGAGCTCGACAAAGCCCTTGAGCGCATAGACAAACTGGCCCTCGCAGACGTGGTAGTGCCAGCCGGTCGGCTGCGTCATGCCGGTGACCGCCGACATCACCTGCGCCCGCATCCAGCCCTCGCTCGCCTTCGTGACGCCGAGGTCGCGATATTCGAAGAAGCTCCGCCGGCCCTCGACATAGTCGGGGTTCTTGGCGCTCGTCACCGCGATCTTCATCTTCGTCTCGGTCTTGGCTGGCCTCTCCAGTGTCGCCGCCGCGCTCGCCATGGTCTCCTCCTTCGGCTGAAGTCGCGGTCATCATAGCAGCGTTTTGCGGCGGAGTGCTATCCTGCGGCTCTCGCTTAATGGAGGATGGCATGGCCAACATACCGGGTGCGGTAACCGACCCGAGCCGCGTGCGCGCCGAGAACATCGAGCTGAAGAGCGGCGGCGACACGATCAAGGGCTATCTCGCACGTCCGAGCGCCGCCGGGCGTCATCCCGGCATCATCGTAATCCACGAAGCCTTCGGCCTCGTCGAGCATATCCGCGACATCGCCCGGCGCTTTGCCAATATCGGCTATGACGCGCTGGCGCCCGATCTCTACGCCCGGACCGGCGGCCCGTCCGACCCGAACGACATCGCCACGGTCATGCCGGTCATGTTCGCCAAGCGTGATGCCGAGGCGGTGCAGGATCTCGAAGCCGGGGCCGATCATCTGCATGCTTTGCCCGGCGCCACCGGCAAGGTGGGCGCCATCGGCTTCTGCTCGGGCGGGCGCCAGACCCTGCTGTTCGCCTGCAGCAGCAAGCTCGACGCCGCGATCGATTGCTGGGGCGGGTTTATCCAGCGCGCCACCCCCGATGCCGAGACGACGCCGGCGCGGCCGACGCCGATCCTCGATCTCGTCGGCCGCCTCGGCTGCCCGCTCTTCGCCGTGTTCGGCGAGGAAGACCAGAACCCGACCGTGGCGCAATCCGCAGAGCTGAAACGGCGGGCCGAGGCCGCCGGCAAGAATGTGACGATCAAAGTCTATAAGAACGCCGGCCACGCCTTTCTCGCCGATTACCGGCCGAGCTACCGCGAGGGCCCGGCGACCGAGCTGTGGCGTGACGCCGTCGCCTTTTTCGACAAGCACTTGAAGGTCTGATCTCCGAGCCATGAACGGGGTGGCCGGGAGCATGCCCGGCCACCGGTGGCCGGGGCTGCGCCCGGTCGACCGGGGATCGAGCAGGGATTTTCGAGATGGCGCGAGAACCTTGGTTTCAGCCAAAACGCAGCGGCCTCGGCTCGACGCCGATCTCCTGGCAGGGCGCGAGCGTGACGCTGGTGATGCTGCTGCTTGTCTTCGCCACTGTCGGCGTGATCGTGGCGTTGGTGCATAACCTCGGGTTGGCACTCTTGGCAATTCTTGCGATCACCGGCGCCGAGCCCTTCACCTACCGCCATGCCAGGCGAACGCGGGAATGACCGCGGGTTCGCCCGGGGAGAGCGCAGCGGCGCCCGATGGTGATTGAAAATGCGGCGGAGGTGGCGCATCGTGGCCAAAAATGAACCATGGCTGGTGGGTCATTAAAGAGAGGAGGGGACGAATGGATCTGCCCCCGGAAATTACGTGGAATGAGGAGATAAAGAAACGCATCAGCGGAGCGGTCGCCGAAGAGGTCGGTCGGATAAGAATCTGTCAAAAAGTGTTTCCAACTCGCCGTTTTGCCAGTACACCGCTGGATGTGCCGAACGATGCATTTGATTTATCTGACATTACACAAATACCTGAGGGACTCACCAAGCGATTCGTGGAACTCGATTTCCAGTTTAAAATTACTGTTGCACAAGCGAGAAACGAGCCCGAGAGCATGATTTGTCAAACATTGGCACGAATGGCGGCAAAGACGATTGCTCTTGCCGAGGACATGATCATTTTCAACGGACAGAAAGCAAGCCTACCGCAAGGGGTGCATGCGGAGCAACTCGAGGAGGCGGGGGACGGACTGCTGGGCGCGGCCGATCCTCCCGCGATCGACGTGGACCGTCTGACGAGGACGCAACGCCCGATTTGGGGTGAGAACGTCTTTGCCAAGGTCGCCGAGGGCATTGCCACCCTCGTCAAGAAAGGCCAAGCTCCGGACTATGCGCTGTTTCTGCCGACGCGAGTTTACGCGGATACCTACGCTCCGCTGGGCAATCAAAGCCTGGCGATCACTGCCGATCGGATCCGTCCATTGGTTGAGAGCGGTTTTTACGGAACCGGGGTTTTGCCTGACGACGACACTGACCGCAAGGGGCTCTTGGTGGCGTTGGGCGGCCAACCGACCGTCATTTACATGGGAGAGGAAGCCGAAGTCGACTATGTCCGCCGGGAACGATCGCGGTATATCTTCTCTGTGACCGAACGGGTTCAGTTCGTCGCGCGAGACCCGCGCGCTCTGGTTCTTTTAAATTTCAAATAGCAGGCCGCGGGAGGAGCCCGTCACGCCGCTCGTGGGTGTCGGGACCGGGGTTGACATAGGAGCGATTGATGGCGGATCGCGATCTGACGCCGGGAGGGTTCGGCGAGGCAGTCGGCTCGCTGCACCGGCGACTGTCGGCACTGGGTATCGCCGTTCCCGACAGCGAGGTGGAGCGCCGGTTTTTCGGGCCGGGTACGCAACTGGCGGTGCGCGAGTTTCAGCGGCGGCAACGGCTGCCGGTGACCGGGACCGTCGACGAAGCCACGGCGGCGGCGATCGATGCGGCGCATCGCGCCCGCCCGCGTGAGGCGGCGGAACGGCAACCCGCTCCGGGGCCAACGCGTCCAACCGTGCAGCCCGCGTCGCTGGCGCGGTACGCTTCCCGGCTGGTTGACGGCTATGTCCGGTTTGGTGAGGAGCTGTGGGGCCGCTCGTGGAACGTCGCGGCGGAGAGCTTGCGCCGGGCCGTCGGCGAAGTGGAAGGGAGCGCGGTCGGGCCGCGGGGCCCGCAGCAGCTGCTCGGCAACCTGCTCGCCGAATATGCGAATTACGTTTCCGATATGGCGATGGTGTTGCCGCTGGCCGTGGAAACCGCGGCGGAAAGGATCGGCGGCAGGCGGCGGCGGATGCCGGGCGAGGAGGATGGGGCGGGTGACGGAACGGCACCCCGGACACTGGGCAGGATGATCGACTGGCCCGGTAGTGGGGCGGGCGCATTGGCACTGCCGGTGCGGTGTCTCGATGCGTCGCAAGGTTGGGCCGTCTATGTCGTGCTCTGCGAGCGCGCGACGGCGCTGTTGGGCAGCAGCGCCGATTTCCTGATCCCGTTCGACCTCGGCGGCCGCCGGACGCTGCTCGCCGTGCTCGGCACCGATTACCGCGCCAGCGATCTCGGCCGGTACCAGGAGATCGCGCTGGCGCTGGCGGTAACGCCCCGCCATGCCCCAATGGGCGTGCCCGGCGCCATGTTTCTCGGCATCGGGGTGAGCGGCGAATTTGCCCGTGACGCCGCACGCGCCATCTGGGGCTTGAGGAAGGTCTTCAACAAGGACCTTTCCGTTGCCTATCGCGCGGACCGGGTGGACTTCGGTCTTGGCTCCGATCCCCCGGAATCGTTGTCGATCGGCTTCCCGCGCTTCGGACAGCGGCGTTCGGAGGGCATCCCCGTATCAATCTACTCGCGACGGGACGGCGGCGAAGGGCACAGCGCCACGCCGCTTCGATCGGTGCTGACGATGAGCGGCCGTGGGCAGGGCATTCAGGTCGGAGGATCGGTCTCGATGCGCCTGGGCGGCGGCAACCGCGCCCACTGCATCTGCCGGGGTTTGCCCGAAGACTGCCTTTGCCGCACCCTGGAGGAATTCGAGGTCAAGGATCGCCTGCCAGCAGCCAATGGCTGGATCGAGCACCTCTCGGGCGTTCTCGACGCGCCGCAGGCGGTTCGCCTCAGCCATTAGGAAACATGCCGCGGTATGCTTCGCGAAGCATGCGGTCGCCGGTCGAGACGGCCTTTGCCGCATAGGCCAGCGGCATCGTCGCCAGCGCCAGCCCGGCCAAGGGGAGTAGCGGGTAAGCCTCCGGCTCGATGATCCCGATCGCCTCGCCGAGCCCATGGCGATCGCACATCGCCTGGGCGGCGTTGAGGCCGCTGACGACGGCGCCTTCAATGGTGACGACATCGACGACGCTCTGGCAGAAATCGCCGGCGATGAACAGATTGGCGAGGTCGCACTTCGTCCTGGGTCGGTAGTCCCAGCTGCCGACCTGGTTTACGAACAGCTCCTCTCCGACATTGGTCCGCAGATGGATGCGTTCGTGATCGACGTCGGCATCGGTGAACTCGAGGAACCGTCTGAGCTCGCGCAGCAGAAGCCGCAGGATGTTCGGCTCGCGGAACTCGATCAGCGTATCCGCATCCGAGGCGATGACATTGAGCAATGTATTGCCGTCGGTATTGTGCCAGATCTGCGACTGGTCCAGAAAGCTCAGATCGAAGCGCGAATTGAGCAGCACGGTGATGCCGACCGGGATCTCTGGCAGGCGGCGCTTGAACGGCATCACCAGCGAGATCATCGGCTCGCAGCGCAGCCGCCGGACATTGGCGAGGGCGGGCACCCGCTCCGCCACCTCGAAGGTGATCAGGCCGGCCAGCTGACGCGGAGGGATCGCCAGGATCAGATCGCCTCTCACCGGGACCCAGTCGCCGCTGTCGGGTTCCACGATCGCGCCCCGGTTCGGTGGCAGCGAGTGGGGCATGCTGGCGACCACGATCCGGTCGATGCGACCGTCGGCGGAGACGCTGAGCTGCTGCACGCTCTTCAATATTTGGATGTCGAGCTTGCCCCGGCCGCTCTGTGCCCGGCGCTCCAAATACCGACGCCACGGGGCGAAGAGGTACTCTTCGGTATTGCCCGTCAATAGCCACATCGATGGACTGGGCAGCCGGAATCCGTACTTGATCATCGATTTATAGCTGCGCGCCGAGCTCAGGTAGCTCGGACTGGCGAATGCTTCGGCCAAGGTGCGAGTGGCGCCGCTCATCGCCTCACTCGTGTTGTAGCGGCGGGAGACCATGTAGGCGAGCACGCTCATTCTTTCCAGAATATGCCCCCGCAACGGCGTGTTACCGATCAGGTCGAGCAGCGAGTAACCATAAATGAACATGTCCGCCGGCGGCATGACACCCGAAAATAGGTTGGGCAATGCGGTCCAGGGCGAGCCGAGATCGGTAACCTGGTAGTGCTCCCCGTACTGCCCCGGTCTGAGGTGACTGATTGTCGGCATTGGCATGAAGCGGTGCCTGGCTCCGATCTCGTCCATGAACCCCCAGAAATTGTGGTACCAGTTGAGATACATGTGGTAACTATGTTCATGAAAATCGCCGGTGCGGGGATCTCGCCCTGCACCGAGCTTGCCGCCCAGATAATCGTTCGCTTCGTACAGCGTGACGTCGAACCCCCGCTCCAGCAGGCGATGCGCCGCGGAAAGTCCGGCAAGACCCGCGCCGGCGATGATCACCTCTGGCATGTCGGCCTCGCTTCGCGCAGTATCGTTGCCGCCCAGTATATCATGAGCGGACCGGCGTCGCAGGGAGGAATGCCATGATGACCGATTATCGGACGATGCTCACCGGCATGATCGCGCTGCAGGCGGCGGCGGCGACCGCCGCGGCTGCGACCTCGGTTCGCTACCTCGACTTCGCGCTGCGCGAAGGAGAACGCGTCACCAGAGCGTTGCTCGCTGGACGCAGCATGCCGGAGGAGCCAATCCGGCGCCTCGCCGAAAGCTACGCAGAGTGCCTTCTGGGGCTCGCGGGTTTGCCGCGCGTCTCGGCTCTGATTTTTCTCGGCGAGCTTGACCGGATCCGCGGCCCGCGGGCGGCACCCCCTGCCTGACCGGACGCGCAAAAATGTCCGATCCCGGCGCTTCCTTTGGTGCGGCCCCCGGGGGTAACGCCGACAATCCGATGATCGACTGCATCGCCGCGGCATGCGACGCATGGACGGTCGGGCTGTCGGCATTGCAGGCAATCGCACGGCAGAGCGCCGCGGCCGCCACCGCTCGACCCGGCCAGGAAACGGCGGCTGACCCGTTATCCCTGTTCATCGGAATATCTTCCGGCCTCGCCACGGCGCTGAGCGACATCCTCGCTCGGCGCCCCGAATGGCCGCCCGCCGGGTCTCCCGGGCCGAGCGGTCCCGCCGGAGAAGCGGACCTCGCCTCGCTGATGGCGCAAGCATTGATGGTCGGCGCCGCCAGCGCGCTGCGTTATTGGCGGGGTCTCGTTGGCATTTACGGCAAGCATCAGCCTGCCCTGATGCAAAGGCTGGCCCGGCCGGCGATGACCCAGTCCTCGACGCCGGAAACCGAGGACCTGCTGCTGGTCGACGCACTGCGCGCCTTGCTTCGTGAAATCGGCACCGTCGCGGTGCAGGAGGCGCGACGCTTGGAAACCGAGCTCGAGCAGATCGGCGAAGCCGTCGCTCGCGGGATTGACGAGCCCGGCGCGGCAGGAGCCTACCGACGGCGCTGGAAGGTCAAGGATTGACGGAGGCCGGCGCGGGATGAACGACGTTGACGTGACCGACGCCGCCGCGCCGGCGGTCAGCGCTGCGCTCGGGTTCGACGTCGAGATTGCCGGGCTGCGCGAAAGAATTGCCGACTGGGTCGCGGGATGCCACGAAGAGATGCGCGCGGCTCTGGCATGGCAATTCCTCGGAGCCTCGAAATATTTCCGGCCGTTGACCGTCTTCGCTTGTTACCGCGCTGTCCACGACGGGCCTATTCCGTTGCAGATCATGAATTCGGCGCTGGTCGTCGAATTCTTCCACAACGTCTCGCTGATCATCGACGATATCGTTGACAAATCGCCGTTGCGACGCGGCCAGGCGACGCTGCATAGGCGCTTTGGCGAGCTTTCCGCACTGATGACGGCGGGCTATATCGTCGCCGACGGGTATCTGCGGTTGCGTGAGGACTGGCAGGCAATCGAACTGCTTTCCGAGCTCATGAAGCGGCTTGGCGTTGCCGAATGCATGCAGTGGCGGCTGCGTCGAACCCCGCTCGGGGTGGAGGACTGGCGGAAGATCGCCGCCGAGGACACCGGCTCGATGTTCGAGGTATGCGCCTGTCTCGGCGACCGGAGCGGCCGCTTACGGCGGTTCGGCGGGCTTCTCGGCCTGTTGTACCATGGGTGTGACGATGTGGGCGACGTGCGCGGCGCCAACGCGCTCGGCGGCGGCGGCGAAGACGACTTGCGCGACGGGATCCTAACCCTGCCGGCGGCCTTGGCGATCCGCGATCCGGCCATTGCCAAGACGTTCTGCAAGCCGGATCCGGACCCGCTGGACCTTTCCGCGCTCGCCCTGGCCTTTGCCACGAAGCTGCCGGAAGCCGAGCTCTGCCTGGATCGGATCGCCGAGGAGGCGCGCTGCGAAGCGAGGCTGTTCTCGGCCCGTCCGGCGCCGCTGTTGAGCTTGGTGGAGCAGACCCGGCGGCTCAGCGCGCGCTAGCGGCAAGCGTGGCGAGAACCGCCCGCGCTTCCCGCACATCGGTGCTGGCGAAGCCTTCGGTAAACCCGGCGAGGATCGGTGCGAGCATGAGAGAGGCAGCCTCGTGCCGTCCGGACCTTTGCCAGAAACGGGCCCGGCTCGTCGCGGCGCGCAACTCGAAGAGCCTGGTGCCCAATTCTCGCGCCGTTTGCAGCGCCAGATCGAACGCGCCTTCGACCGTCGTCCGGGCGGCGCCCGTGGCCGCGAAGGCGACGCCGCGCAGCCGGTGGACTTCCGGCTCGATGTAGCGCTGCTGCAACTCGCGGCACAGCTTCGCGCATTCGCTGAAGATCGGGAACGCCTCTTCATGCCGGCCGTACGCCGTCAGCAGCTCGGCGATGCTGAGCACATAGACGGGCACCCAGAGATTCGGCATGCGCTTGCGCCGCAGCTCGAGCCCATGCCGAATCCGCGCGATGCCCGGATCCAAGGCTCCGGACTTGGCCTCGACCCAGCCGAGCAGAACCTGCTCGTGCCAGCGGTAGTAGGTGATATCGCCTTCGTCGGCCAATCGGCGCAAGTCGGTAGCGGCGATGTAGGTGCGGTCGACGTCGCCGGCGATCATGTTCGCCAATCCAATGTGCATGACCACGTAGCCTTCCGTCTCGCGTGCGCCGATGCGCCGCACCTCGGCCAGCGCCGCCTCGGCGTCCCGCATCGCCTGGTCCAAATACCCCTGCTGCTGCAGCACCAGGATCCTCTGCGACCGCATCGCGGTGGGTCGATCGAAAGGCCAGTCTTCGAATACGACCCTCGATCCTTCAGAGGGAAACTCTCTCATCGCGATGTCGAACCGTTCGCGGGCTCGGCGGATGTCGCCGCGAACCAGCGAGCTGTAGGCGATGATGATGTGGCCGGCGCTGGGCCCATTGCTGAAGTTGGCCTCGGTGGCCCGCCTGATTAATCTCTCACCCAGTGCCTCGGCCTTGCTCAAATCCGACCTGACCAAGGCCATCGCGGCCTGACCCCAAAGCGCCCGCAGCGCCTCGATCGTGGCCCCGGCTTGCTCGGTCAGCCGAGCAATTCGCGTATAGTTTTCTTCCGACTGCGGTGAGGCGAACCCGGTCGTGACCAAGAGCGGCACGATCAAGCGAATTCGCAAGGCGATCTCGAGCTGGTCGCGCGCCGGCCGCTCGGCCTGCTTGGCCAAGAGGGTCAGCGCGGTCTCGAACTGGCTGGCCGCTTCCACATGAGCCGATTGGCGGAGGGCGCGATCGCCGGCCCGCTGCCACAATGGGATCGCCTGCTCGAGCAACCCCGCCTCGGTGTAGTGATGTGCCAGAACCTCCGGCCGTATCGTCACCGCCTCGGCAAATTTGGTTTCCAGCATACGGCCGATTTCGGCGTGCAGCGCGCCGCGCCGGCTGAGCAGCATCGAGTTGTAGGCGACGTCCCGCACCAACGCGTGCTTGAAGGTATAGCTGGCGTCGGGCGGCTGACCGTTGCACAACAGGAGGCCGGCCTCGGCGAGCTGGACGAGACCTTGCTGCAGGCGCCGGCCGCCGAGACCCGTACACGCCGCAAGCATCCGGTAAGGAAATTCTCGTCCGAGAGCGGCTGCGGTTTGCGCGATGACCTTGACGGAAGCCAGCCGGTCCAGGCGGGCCATCAATGCGTCGTGCAAGGTGGCGGGCACCGCAAGTTGAAATTTGCCGCCTGACCGCTCGACACTCTGGTTGGCGAGCCCCGATTCCAGTACCGATTTGGTCAGCTCCTCGACAAACAGCGGGACGCCCTCGGCCTTGTCGACAATCTGAGACTGCAACTCGGGCGTCAGTCCCTCGGCCTCGCTGAGGCGGGAGACAAGCTGTAAAGAGTGCCGCTGCTCGAGCCGATCCAGCACGAGTTCGGTCGCGAAGGGCACGGGCGGCCACGGCAATTCGAACTCGGGCCGGTATGTCACGATCAACAAAATCGACCTCGCGGCCACGCTCGCGATGATATGGCCCAGCAATTCGAGCGTCGAAGCGTCGCACCAGTGCGCATCTTCCAGCACCAGGAGCCGAGGCGGGCCGGAGGCGGTCCCGGTCAACATTGTGACAAGCGCCGCTTGCAGCTGCTCCTTGCGCACCCGCGGATCCGCCGGCGCCGCGACGAGATCCGTTGAAATCGACAGCAACTCGGCAATTCTTCCAAGTGCCTCGGTCGACAAGCCGAGCTTCGCCTGCAGCTTCGCCAACCTGCCCTGGGATGTGTCCTCCGGCGTTAGCTGAACCGCACGCTCGAGCCATTCGATCACCGGATAAAACGCGCTGTTCCGGTAGTAGTTTGCGCACTGGAGCAGCACGACATCGTGTGCCCCCGCGGTCATCGGTCCGCGCACGGCGTCGATCAGACGCGACTTGCCGAGCCCCGCCTCGCCCGAGAGCATGACGAGCTGACCCGCGCCGGTGCACGCCAGCCGCCAGCGATCGAGGAGGAGAGCGAGCTCCCCATCGCGGCCGACGAGACCGGTCTGCCGATCGCGATGCGCCGCTGCGAAGCGGCTCTCGGCCTTCAGCCCACCCAGAACGCGCCACACTCGCGGCGGCTGCGGAAAGCCTTTCAGCTCGACGCGTCCGAGGTCTTCCAGTCCGAAGATCCCTTGCACCAGGCGTCGCGTGGCATTCGAAATGATGATGCCGTCCGGCGGCGCGAGCGCCTGGAGTCGGGCGGCAAGGGCAGGGGTCACGCCGACCACCGCCTCCTCACGCGCCGCACCCTTGCCGATCAGGTCTCCGACCACGGTGAGCCCGGTGGCGATCCCGAGGCGCGCCTGCAGGCTGATGCCCGGCCGCGGCTCAAGCGCGCCGACGACCTCGATCATCTGGAGACCCGCGCGCACGGCGCGCTCGGCCGCGTCCTCCTGCGCCGCCGGATACCCGAAATAGGCGATCAGGCCGTCGCCGGTATATTTGGCGACAAACCCGCCGAACCGGTCGACGACCTCGGAACAGGCGTCAAAGTACGGGTGCATGACCTCGCGCAGCTGCTCGGGATCGAGCCGGTTGGCCAGAGCCGTCGAATTCACCATGTCGCAGTTTAAGACGGTCAGGTTCCGTCGCTCCGCATCCCGTCGCGGCGACGAGCTCGTCTCCGGATCCGCGCGGCCGGCGCCATCCCTGCGCTTCGGCGCGCCGCCGCGCAATGCCCGCACCGCCTGGAGGATCTTCTTGCGGGGCCCGAGAGGAAGCCCGAGCGCCGCCAGCTCTGCCTCGGTCAGATCGGGCAGGATCTGCAAGTCGATTTCCTGGGCGACGAAAATCTGCCGATAGCGGCCGAGCCCGAGGCTCTCCAACCACGGGCCGATTGCTCCAGGAGGGGTACCCGCTTCCATACGATCGTTCACCATTGAGCTTACCGCCGGACGGCCTCCGATACAAATCGGTTGAGGGGTCGTGCCTCAGGAGCCGGCCCAAACTCATTTCAATTATTTCAGTCTCTTGCGGCAGGATGGTTGTGCCCAACAATCAACAAGCCGCAATGTGTGGACCAAAAATGTTAGACCGAAGTATGACCGTGCGGGGTAGCGCAACAGACCCGCAGGATCTCCGGCAGCCAAGGCGGTAGCGGGGCGTCGCTTCCCCGCGCCTTCTGCCTCCCGTCATCTGGCGCGAGTGCGCGCGATGGCGCGTGAACGAACCGCAAGCAACTCGCCCGACCTGTCTGACGCGAGCAGGACGCTTTATTGACGCTTCGAGCGGATCAATTTCGAACCGTTGCGCGAAGCGCTTGCGGCAGCCGGGCGCGACGTCAGCCCATCAGCCGGTCTGCTGGTCGGCGTCGGGCCGGTCGAGCCGATATGTCCAGGATCGCCCGTGGCACCGGGCTGGTATTGGACGGCCCCCCAAGTCCGGGCATGACGGCGTTGGTTTCTTAGTCGGCGTACTGACTCAACCACGCCGGAATTTGACGCTCATTTGTCGGGGGGAACAATGAGGGCAAGGTGGAGCATCGCCGGCGTCTCGGTTGCTTCGGCGGTCCTGCTGCCGGTCGGTGTCGGCGGAGCCGATGCCGACGAGCTGTCAGACCTGCGCGCCCAAATGGCCTCGCTGCGGCAGCGGATCGATCAGATGGCGCAGATGAACCCGGGCACGACAGGCGGTACCGTCTACGGCACCCAGGCGGTGCCGGGCGCCGGCGTCGTCGGCGGCAGCTTCCCGCGGTCGTTTCTGATCCCCGGCACCCGGACCTCGATCCGGATCGGCGGGGTTGTCGATGAAACCCCGACTATTTCATCCAAAACGGGCCGCCCATCGGGACTCCGAGCACCACCGTCGGGACCACCGGCAATCTGGGGACGCAGGCGCTGAGCGTATCCGGCCAGGTCGTGCCCGGATATGGGACCGGGTTTGTCGTGCCGGTGCGGGTCACTCATTCGCGCGGCAACGGCATCTTTTACCAGTCGCCGCAGGAGTCGCGCGTCAATGTCGAAACGCGGACGCCGACCGCCTGGAGCGAATCGCGGACCTTCATCGAGATCGACTTCAAGGGCTGCGGCACTTTCAGCTGCAACGAGGTGCAGAGCGTGGCGGATCCGCTCTTGCCGCCGCTTCGATATGCTTACGGGACGCTTGGCGGGGTTCTCGCCGGTCAGGCGAACTCGAATTTCCGCGATTCCGACGCCGAGCCCGAAGTCCTGGCTTTCGGCGGCCCGCCGGGCCAGGCCGGGGTCGTCCGCTTACCCCAGCTGCGCTACACCTTTAACGGACCCTGGGGCAGCGCCTGGTCGGTGGCGCTGGAGACGCCGGAAACCGACGTGCTGACGCCGGCCGGCCGGGTTACCACGGACCAGAGCCCCGCGTTTCCGGTCAAGAACTCGACGCCGAACAACGTCGCCTGCGAAGCGAACGCGGTCTCGATCCCGGGCACCACGGCCTGCGCCCTCGAGAACGATCCGGCCATGAGCAAGGCGCCCGACGTCACCTTCTCCTCGTACTGGGCGCAGCCCTGGGGGCATGTCGATTTCCGGCTTGTCCTGCGCGACCTGACCTGGAACGACGGCAGATACGTCAACCGCTCGCTCTTGGGCTATGGCGGCGGCGTCAGCGGCGATGTCCTCCCCGGCTGGTTCGGTTGGGGCAAGGACGACATTACTTGGGAAATCAACGCCGGCAACGGCATGGGACGCTATCTGCTCGACAGCACCAATGCTGCGCTGGCGACCAACTACGTCGTGGCGCCGGCCTGCGCGACGCCGACCCCGGGCTGCGCGCTGGCCGCGACCAGCATCATCGTGACGAGGATCCCCGCGATCGGCGGCGTCGTCGGCTACCAGCATTTCTGGTCGGCCACCCTGCGGTCGACCGTCGCCTACGGCATCGCCCGCTACCAGGTCCCCTCGATACTGGTCGGACCGGTCGAATCGACGGTCGCCAACAAACAGCTGCAGTCGGCTTCGGTCAACCTTGTCTGGAGCCCGGTCGCGTTCATCGACATCGGGGGCGAGTATTTCTGGGGCCAGCGCCAGGTCGTCGCCAACCTCTTCGGCAACGAGCAGGTCTTGATCGGGAAGTTCCGCGTCAAGTACTGACCGGCGCACAACTCACCTGGCAGGGACGAGAACGAGCGTCGACACCGGCCTCGACCGGTCCGGAACGAGCCAGCCGAAGTCGCGCCAGCGCCGCAACAGATCGGCGAAATGGCCGGAGAGCGGGTTGCCGGACTGGCCGGGCGCCACGATCATCCGCGAACCGCGCGGGTCGGCGAGATCGGTGATGATCCGCAGCCCGGCGCCAAAGCGCTCGGCAAACGGGTTTTGTTCGTTGCGGATGGTGCTCGGCCCGCGGTCGAGCGTGTCGTAGCCGCCGGCGGTCGCGATCGTCAGATCCACCCAGTCGCGCAGCAACGGGATCCGGCCGAGGACCGGGTTGGCGAAATCCGCGACATGCGCCCGGCCCCAGCGCCATTGCGCCATGTCCTCACCGTAGCCGCGGCGCAACCCGGTGAGGGCCGCAGCGAGCGATGCAGCGAGCCGGGCGGCGCAGGTTTCCTTGCCGGGGTGTTTCGGGTCGGCGCACCAGTCCGGCCGATCGGTCAGCACCCACAGCATCACCTGCGGCTTCAGATCCCAGTAGTCGCTGACAGCGTCACCGAAACGGCCGAACAGCACCTGACGGCTGAACTCGCGCAGCCAGGCCGTAAACAGCAGCGGTGCGACCGCGTCGCGGTCCATACGGAAATCCCAATGGCGCAGCCGGTCGAGCGCTTCGCCCGCGATGGCGCCGGCCGGGCTGATCCGCGTCATCAGCGGCACCAGCTGCTGCGCCATCAGCGAGAAGGTGTCGGCCTCGATGGCCGCGCTGGCCGCCGGGGTTTGCTCCGGCGTCTTGGCAAGGAGCGCGGCGATCCGCTCGGCGCGGTTCGGCAGATCCCAGTCGCGGCTCAGAAAATAGCGATAGCCCTCGGGTACGATCTTGTTGTTGGCGCTGTTGAAATGCCCCGAGGGCGGGTTCGTTGCACTGGGCAGTGCGGCAACCGGGATGTAGCCCGTCCAGTCGTAGTCGCCGGTCCAGCCGGGCGCCGGCATCCAGCCTTCGCCGGCCTTGCGGATCGGCACCAGCCCCGCCGCGATGAACCCGATCGTGCCGCCGGTATCGGCATAGACGATGTTCTGCGGCGGGCCGACAAAATCGGCGAGCGCCGCCTTGAAATCCGGCCAGTCGGCGGCGCGATCGGCGCGCCAGAGAGCCTCGGCGCTGAGATCGCGCGGCAGCAGAAAACTCGCCGCGAGCGCCAGCACATCGCCCGGCCCGGCGGCGCCGGGCGGCAGCACATCGGACAGCACCGGACCGTGCCGCGTCGTCCGGATCGCGATGTCGGCCGGGGCGGCGCCGCGCACGGCGATCGTCTCGTGCCGAACGACAAAGGGCGCGCTGCCCTGGGGCGTCAGATAGCGGGCAGGGTCGGCCGGATCGACCTTCTCGATGAAAAGGTCCTCGACATCGGCGGTCGTCGTCGTGAAGCCCCAGGCGATGTGGTCGTTGTGGCCGATGACGACGAGCGGCACGCCGGGTGCCGTGGCGCCGGCGATCTCGCCCGCCGGGGTCTCGAGCCGCGCCAGATACCACACGCCGGGCGCGCCGAGCGGCAGATGCGGGTCGTTGGCGAGCAGCGGCTTGCCGCTCTTGCTGTGCCGGCCGTCGACGACCCAATTGTTCGAGGCGTAGACCGGGCCGACCTGGGGCGGCAGTGCGCGATAGAGGCGGTCGAGGTCGAGGCGGCGATAAAAGGGCCGCAGCGCCGTCAAGGTGGTCGGCGCATCCTTCGGGTATTCCGGGTAAAGAACCGCGAGGTCGGCCGCCGGGATCGTCCGCGCCAGCCGTGCCCGCAGCAGTTCGCCGCGGAAATTGCCGGCGAGCTGCAGATCCATCAGCTTGCCCCAGACGAGGCTGTCGGCCTCACGCCAGGGTTCGGGTGAGAAGCGCAGCAGCAGGAATTCCGGGGGCAGCGCGCCGTAACGCGCTGCGCGCCAGGCGTTGACCCCGGCGGCATAGGCGGCAAGGGCGCGGGCGACCGCCGGCGATAGAAACGCGATCTCGGCCGCGGCGGCGCGGTAGAGACCGAGGACGCGCATCTCGCGATCGACCGGCAGCGCCTCCTCGCCGAGGATCTCGGCGAGCCGCCCGGCGCCGTAGCGCCGCATCAGCTCCATCTGAAAGAGGCGGTCCTGGGCATGGACAAAGCCGAGGCCGAAGGCCGCGTCGTCGTCGTCCTTGGCGATGATCGTCGGCACGCCGTCGGCATCGCGCGCAATCCGGATCTCGGCTTTCGGCCCGGCCAGCTGCAACCGCCCGCCGGTCTGCGGCAGCGACGAGACCAGGTAGAGATAGAGGCCGCCGATCACGACCAGCAGCAATGCCAAAAAGCCGAGCGCGATCCGGCGGATCATGCGGGCGCGGCGCCCGCGAACCCGGTTCAGGACCCGAGTTCGCGCAGGATCTGCTCGCGGTCGCCGTCGAGCTCGGGCGCCGGCGAGCGGCTCGGCGGATCGGCGAAAGCCGCGAGCTTCATCGGATTGCCGGCCAGGTGCAGCCGGCCGGCGGCCGGATCGTCGACCGCGATCAGCATGTTGCGGGCGGCGGTTTGCGGATGGGCGAGCGCCTGCGCGATGTCGTTGACCGGACCGCACGGCACCCCGGCGCGTTCGAGCACGCCGATCCAATGCGCGGTGGCGGCGCCGGCGAGCACGGTTTCGAGCGCCGCCTTCAGCGCCGCCTGATTTTGGTTGCGCAGGGCATTCGTCCGACACCGGGGATCGTCGGCAAGGTCATCGCGGCCGAGGGCGCGGACGAGTTTGAGAAAGAGCCCGTCATTGCCGGCGGCGATGATGATGTGGCCGTCGGCCGTGGCGAAGGCCTCGAACGGGGTGATCGAGGGGTGCCGCGCCCCCATCGGCCCCGGGATCTCGCCGGTCGTCGTATAGCGCATGATCGCATTTTCGAGGAGCGCCAGCTGGCAGTCGAACAGCGAGACGTCGACCTTGGTCGCTTCGCCGCTGCGCTCGCGATGCAGGAGCGCCGCGTTGAGCGCGATCGCGGTGAAGAGGCCGCCGCCGAGATCGCCGATCGAGGTGCCGATCCGGGTCAAGGGCCCGCCGGGATGGCCGGTGATGCTCATGATCCCGCCCAGGCCCTGCACGACCATGTCGTAGGCCGGATAGTGTGAATAAGGGCCGGTATGGCCAAAGCCCGAGGCCGCGGCATAGACGAGCCGCGGATAGCGGGGGTGCAGGCTGTCCCAGCCATAGCCGAGCTTTTCCATCGTGCCCGGGCGAAAATTCTCGACGAGGGCGTCGGCCTTGTCGAGGAGCCGGTCGAAGATGGCGCGGTCCGCCGCCGACTTCAGATCGAGGACGATCGATTCCTTGCCGCGGTTGACCGAAGCGAAATAGGCCGATTTGCCGTTCTTGAACGGACCGTACTGACGCGCGTCGTCGCCGCCGGGCGCCTCGACCTTGATCACGCGCGCCCCCAGCTCGGCCAGCAGCAGCGTGCAATAGGGGCCGGCCAGGATGCGCGAGAGGTCGAGGATGACGATGCCGGAAAGCGGCCCCGCTTGCGCCATGCCCCAATGCTCCCGTTGCGCCGCCGATCCCGATCAATAGCCCAGCCGCGCATCGGCGCGCAACCGAGCGCTTGCCGGCGGCCGCAGCGGACCTTTACAAAACCAAAGGAATCTGCTAAGGATCTAACTATTCGTAAAGATTTTAACCACTATCAACGCCGGGCTTCGAGAGGACCTTGGTATGGCGTTCACGACAGACGAGTGGAAAGGCAAGTCGAGCGCCGATTGGGGCGCCAGCAGCAGCAATTGGAGCACTGGGCTCCCGAACAGCAACAGCAACGTCGAGATCGCGACGACCGCGGTACTGACGGTCACGTACAGCGGCTCGGACGATTTCGTCGTCAATTCGCTCACCGTCGGCAACGACGCGTTCGACATGACCGGCGGCAGCCTGACGATCACGACGACGGCGAGCTTTGCCAACGGCTTCACCCAGACGGGCGGCACCCTGACCGCCGGCGGCAAGGTAACGGTCGACGGCACCGGCATGCTGACCGGGGGCGAAGCCGAAGGCAAGACCGCCTTCGTCTTCGACGGCACAGTGGCGCTCGGCAACTACACGCTCGGCGGCGCCACCTCCCTCACGAACGAAAAGACGACGAACCTGACCGGCCAGATCACGCTCGGCGACACTACCGGCGTCAACGCCACGATCGACAACGAAACGGGCGGCGTCTTCAACATCGGCGGCGATTTCGGCATCTCGCAGGGTCCGGGTGCGGCGACGGCGCTGTTCGTCAACGCCGGGGAGCTCGAAAAAAGCGGCGGCACCGCGACCAGCTTCATCGGCGTCGATTTCACCGATACCGGCAGCATCGTCGTCGCGACCGCCGGGACGATCGAATTCGGCGGTCCCCAGAACAGCTTTGCCGGGACGATCTCGGGCGCCGGCCAGGTTTATCTCGGTAGCGGCAGCAAGGACGCGATCAACAAGGGAACGGCGATCACCGCAGCAATCTTCACGATCTCCGACAACAACACGCTGGCGACGCTCAACGAAAATCCGGGCCTCGCCCACGCCTTCAACCTGCAAAACGGCGCGACCCTCGACCTCGCTTCGGTCACCCTGACCCTGTCGGGCAGCAACACCTTCCAAAACGGTGCGACGCTCGACGGCATCGGCACGCTCGACACCGCCGCAGGCAGCACCACCGACGTGAGCTCCTTCACCTTGGGCGGCAGCCTTGTCTGGCAGAATTTCGGCACGGTCGGCGAGGCCGGCACCTTCCAACTCGGCGACAACACCTTCAACGCCGCGAGGTTCATCAACGAGAAGGGCGGCAAGTACGAGCTTACCAACGACAACGGTATCAGCATCGGCGCCGCGTTCGGTTCGCTCTTTGTCAATCAAGGGACGATTGAAGCGACCGCCGGCAGCGGCACCAGCCAGATCTTTGCCGAAGTGACCGATACCGGCGCCGTTGTCGTGCAATCCGGCACGATCGAATTCTTGGGGTTCAACAACAGCTTTGCCGGGGCGATCTCGGGCGCCGGCACGTTCGAGATCGGAGGAAGCGGCGTCAACGTCATTGAAAAGGGCGCGACGATCACGACGCCGGTCTTCGACATCACCAATTCCCCGCTGGTCGCGCTTGG
Organism: uncultured Alphaproteobacteria bacterium; assembly: GCA_963772295.1. Classification (GTDB taxonomy): domain Bacteria; phylum Pseudomonadota; class Alphaproteobacteria; order ATCC43930; family CGMCC-115725; genus AP-15. The sequence goes on along the minus strand of CAVYWO010000020.1, from coordinate 870,630 downwards.
CGAAATCCTGAGCTATGGCGGCACCTTCAATTTCACCGGAGGGGATTTGAGCCTGGGCGGGGTCAGCCTGACCCTCAGCGGCAGCGACACCTTCAGCAACAACGCCACCTTCGACGGCACCGGCACGCTCGTCACCGCCAAGGGCAGCGCGGTCGCCCTCAGCACTGTGGTGCTCGGCGGCGCCGTGGACTGGCAGAATTCCGGCAAGATCAGCGAATCCAGCACCCTGCAGATCGGCGACGGCAGCCTCGATGTGCCCAAATTCGTCAACATGAAGGGCGGCATCCTGAACTTCACGACCGATGTCGGCATCACCCTCGGCTCGCCCCCAACCCCTCCCACCTTGAGCTTTATGAACTCCGCCGGGGCCACCGTGGCGAAGACCGGCGGCAGCGGCGACAGCGAGATCTCCGTCGATTTCATCAACAACGGCGCCGTCGTCGTCGACACCGGCGAGATCCAGTTCCAGGCCCTCGTCAGCGGCGCCGGCACCTTCAAGATCGAACCCGGAACCGTTCTGCAATTCGACGGCAGCGTCGCCAAGGGTTCGACCGTCGATTTTGCGACCAAGACCGGCGGCGAGCTGTCGCTGCTCGACAGCCAGGGGTTCGCTGCGGCGATCGAGGGCTTCGGCGGATCGAAGACCGACGAGATCTACTTGAACGATATCAATTTCAACAGCGGCGCCTTCCACATGACCTACAAGCCCAGCAAGACAGGGGGGGTGCTGACGGTCACCGACGGCACCCACACCGCGATGCTCGATTTTTTCGGCAAGTACACAATCGCCAATTTCAACGCTTCGAGCCTGTTTTCCGGCACCCTGATCGTCGATCCGGCATCGCACGCCCTGCTCGCCTCGGCCCGGTGAAGGTGCGGGTCTCGTGCCGACCTACTTCTGCGACGGCGTCAAGGGCGTGACGATCCTGAACGGTGTCGCCCGGATCGAGTTTCACCGGCTGCAGACGATCGAGCGCGGTTCCGGCCGCGATGCCCAGATGGTGCCGGAGATGATCGTCGCACTGCCGGCGCAAGGTCTGCTGCAGGCGCTCGCGATGCTCGAGCGGGTACGCGACGAGCTGATCAAGGAAGGGCTGTTGAAGCCGGGCGAGCCGGCACCGCCGCCGCCGACTCGGTCGCCCAATTTCTCGTGAAAGGGAAGCCCGTGAAGCACCTTGGCATCGAGCGCCCGGCGCGGAGCCTCAGTGCGGCTTCCCATCGACTTGCGCCATTCGCTTTTTCGGTCGTGCCCGGCCTTGTGCCGGCCATCCACGTGGATGGCCGGGCCGAGCCCGGCCATGACCGGGAGAGAGTAAAGCGTGTCTGCGGGCGCCGGCGCGTGGCGCGCAACGCCCTGGGCTGGATGCTGGGGTTGGCGATGGTTGTCGCCGTTGCCGGGGCGATCTCGTCGGCGTGGGCCGCGGCCGGCGCCGCCCAGGACCCGGCTGGTGCCCCTTTTGCGGCGCAACTCGCGGCGCTGCATCTATCCGAGCCGCTGGTCGCGACCGGACCGACCGATGCGGCCGAGGACGCGGCCATGCTCGCCGCCGCCACCCGCTATCAGAGCCGGGCCGACCCCGACGATTTTTCGGCGCTGACCGGGTTTCTTGCGGCCCATCCCAAATCCGCCTGGCGGGCCGCGGTGCTGACCGATCTCGGCATCGACTACCTGCATTACGGTTATTTCTCGCGGGCGCGCGCCGCCTGGGAAGAGGCCTGGCACGAAGGCAAGGACGCGACCGGGACGCAAGCCCGCGCGCTGGTCGACCTCGCGGTCGGTGAACTCGTCGACCTCGCGGCGAAATTCGATTCGCGCGACCGGCTCGCGGCCCTCCTGGCCGAGATCGGCACGCGGCCGGTCGGCGGCTCGGCCACCGAATTGGTGCAGCACGGGCGCGAAATGCTGTGGGTCATGAAGACCGACCCCGGGCATCTCTATATCTGCGGGCCGATCGCCTTGAAGATGCTGCTCTTGTCGCAGCGCGCGAGCGAAAATGAGGTCTACTTCCTGAACTGGATCAAGGCCGACGGCCCGCAGGGAACGAGCCTCGCCGAGGTCGAGGCACTCTCGCGGCGGGCGAAGTCGCCGCTCGTGCCGGTGTTCCGCAAGCCCGGCGAGAAGGCGCCGGTGCCGTCGATCGTGCATTGGCGCGTCGGCCATTTCGCGGCCCTCGTCGGCCAGCGCAAAGGCCGCTACGAGGTCGAGGACCCGACCTTCGGGCATCAGAGCCTATGGGTGACGCAGGCCGCTCTCGACGCCGAGGCGAGCGGCTATTTTCTCGTTTCCGAGAAGCAGGCGCAGGCCGCCGGCTGGCGCCGGGTCGCGAGCGCCGAGGCCGGACAGGTCTGGGGCGCCGGCCAAACCAACGGGCATAATCCGCCACCGCCACCGCCGAAGCCGCCAAAGCCGCCGAAGCCCCCCAAGCCGCCAAAGCACCCGCACCCGCCGAAGCCGCCGCACCGGCATCATCCGGGCCCCAAGCCGCACCACCCCGGCCATCACCATCACACCGGACGTCATCACCATCACCGCGACCATCCGCACCATCATCACTACGCCCACCATCATCCGCACCATCCCAACCACCACCACCACACCAACAGGCATCACAGCCACCATCCGGGCAACGAGCATCACGTCAACCATCGGCACACGCATCATCACGATATCCACCATCACGAGGCGAAGCGCGAGGCGCACCGCAAGCACGCGCACCACACCTGCCTGTGCGACTATGAGATCGACAAGCAGGAGGCCAGCCTGATCCTGATTGGCACGCCGGTCGGCTACGAGCCCGAAAAGGGCGAGACTGCCGAGGTCGAGCTGTCCTATGCCCAGCGCAATGTGATCCAGCCGCAGATCTTCGGATATTTCAACGTCAGCCAGAGATGGACGATCAGCTGGCTGAGCTTTGTCACCGACGACCCGACTGGGCCGGGCCAGATGGTGACGCGCTATCTGCGCGACGGCTCGCAGTGGTCCTATACCGGCTTCAACACCTCGACCAAGCAGTTCACCCAGCAGGAGAACGATTCGTCAATCCTGCAATTGACAAAGCCGAGCCAATACACGCTGTTCAAGAACGACGGCACGATCGAGATTTACGCGTTCTCGGACGACAGCACGAACTATCCGCGCAACATCTTCTTGAGCGAGGTCATCGATCCGCACGGCAACACGTTGACCCTCCACTACGGCAAGAAGAACGGCCAGGTGCGGCTCCTGAAGCTTACCGACGCGACCGGTCGGGAAACCAAATTCACCTATGGGTTGGGGTCGAGGCCGCTCTTGATCACCGAGATTACCGATCCGTTCGGCCGCAGCGCCAGCCGAAAGTATGACTCCGACGGCCGGCTCATCTCGATCACCGACATGCTCGGGCTGACGACCAAATTCACCTATGATCCGACATCGCAGATCAACTCGATGACGACACCCTACGGCACGTTCCAGTTCGCCTACGGGGTATTCGGCGACGCGAGCGGGCCTACCGACGGGCTGTTTCTCGATGTGACCGATCCAATGGGCTTCCACCAACGGGTCGAGACCTTCCAGCCGGCGCCGGCAGGCACCGTGCCGTTTTCCGATCCGCATCCGCCGGCGGGCATGACCAATCTGTTCAATAATTACCTGATCTATCGCGACAGTTTTTCGTGGGATCAGCATCAATATGCCGTCGCCGCCTGCACGCCGAAGGGCGGCTGCAACTACAACGATGCGACGGTGACGCACTTTGACCACGACGCGAACGATACCGGTATCGAGTGGGACACGGTCGAGAGCATCAAGGAGCCGCTCGAAAACCGGATCTGGTACACGTATATCGGGCAGCTTACCGGTCTCGGCGCCGGCGCCAACGGCACCTACGATCAGCCGAACGCGGTCGGCTTGGTGCTCGACAGCGGTGCGACGCAGCTCGAGCAGTTCGTTTACCCGGTCAACTCGTCCGGCATCACGACCACCTTCGGCAACCCGACCGCGTATATCGACCCGGTCGGCCGGACCACGACCCTGACCTATGCCCCCAACAACATCGACGTGACCCAGGTGGCGCAGAGCGCTTTCGGCGGCAAGCCGCAGACAATCGCCGAATTCACCTATGACACGCACCACAATCTGACGAGCTACAAGGATGCCGCCGACGAGACGACGCACTACACCTACAACAGCGCCGGGCAGCTCCTGACGGTCACCGACGCGCTCGGTGAGAAGACCAGCTACGCCTACGATTCGTTCGGGCGCCTGACGACGATCACCAATGCCTACGGCAAGAAAGCGGCGAGCTATACTTATGACAAATACGACAACGTCGCGAGCTTTACCGACGCCGACGACTGGACTGTCCTATACGAGTATGACAAGGGCGACCGGCTGACAAAGGCGACCTATCCGGACAAGACGACCGAGCTATACGGCTACCACAATCTCGACCTCGTCTCCTACACCGACCGGCAGAAGAACCACTGGGCCTATGCCTACGACCCCGACCGCCGCCTGACCTCGGTCACCGACCCGCTCGGCCACAAGACGATTTACACCTATTATGAGGACGGCACGGTCAAGAGCGTTAAAGATCCCAACGGCCTTACGACGAGCTGGGACATCGACCTCGAAGGCCGCACCACCGCCGAGGTGTACCCCGACGGCACCGAGACGACCTATACCTACGAGAATGCGACGAACCGGCTGCTGAGCGAGATCGACCCCAATGGCCAGACCAAATACTACCAGTACACGGTCGACGATCGGCTCGCTGCGATCATCTATGCCGGAGCGCTCAACCCGACGCCGAACGTCTACTTCACCTACGACCAGACTTTCCCGCGGCTAGCCTCGGTGACCGACGGCACCGGCACGACGACTTACAGCTATGTGCCGCACCAGCTGGGCGCACTGCAGCTGCAGGAGGAGAGCGGGCCGTTGCCCAACGGCACGATCAGCTACAAGTACGACCGGCTCGGCCGGGTGGTCGGCCGCAGCGTCGGCGGCGCCAGCCCGGAGACGTTCCAGTACGACAAGATCGACCGGCTCGTCGGGCACACCGACGCGCTCGGCAGCTTTGCCCTCTCCTATCTCGGCGAGACCCATCAGCCGAGCCAGCGCCTCGGCCCGGCGTCGGTGTCGACCACCTGGACTTATTCGGGAAACAGCGGCGACCGGCGGCTCGCCAGCATCGTCAACGCCAGCAGTGTTAAGGGCGAGCGGCAATTCGACTATGCGACGACGGCCGAGGATCTGATCAGCGGCATCACCGAGAAGAAGTCGGGGTCCGTGCTGCAGACCTGGAGCCTCAAATACGACAACGACTATCGGCTCCTCAGCGCGCAATCGTCGAAGGGGGCCAAATACGGCTACGGCTTCGATCCGACCGGCAACATCACCTCGTTCACGACCCCGACCGGCACGACAACGGCCACCTACAGCAAGAGCAAGATCGACGAATTGACGGCGCTCGGCGGCAAGCCCTTCCGCTACGACGCCAACGGCAATCTGCTCACCGATGGTGTGCGCACCTACAGCTGGGACGCCGAAAACCGGCTCGTCGGCATCGCCTATGCTGCCGATCCGAAAAAGCAGACAAGCTTTGCCTATGACGCGCTCGACCGCCGGGTCGCGATCACGACGACGACCGACGGCAAACCCTCGACCCTGCACTTCGTCTGGTGCGGCTCGCAGCTCTGCCAGTCGCGCAGCAGCCCGAGCGTCGTGGCGCGCGAATATTACGACGAGGGCGAGGTCGCACCGGCGGCGAAGCACTATTCTACTATGGGCCCGATCAGCAGGCTTCGGTGCGCGATGTCTTCTTTAAGAGCCTGACGTCTTTGCACGTGCAGAACTACGATTACGACCCCTACGGCAACCCGATCGCCGCGCCCCCGCCAGGGCAGGCGCCGACCACCGACATCCGCTTTGCCGGCATGTACTATCATACCGACAGCGGTCTCTATCTGACGCAATCGGGCGTCTATGACCCGCTGATCGGCCGCTGGCTGTCGCGCGACATGAGCGACATCGACAACGAGGCAAGCCCCAACCCCTACGCCTTCGCCCAGTCCGACCCGGTCAACGCCGTCGGCTTCCTCTGCCTGAACGGTACCACCTGCGGGCCGGAAAAACCGTGGTCGGAATGGACCGCGCCGGACCGCCGCGCCCGCCTTCGGCGCAGGATGTGTGGGATTGGGCCATGGATTGGGCCCGCGACTAGAAGATACTCCCTCTCCCGCGTGGCGGGGGAGAGGGTCGGGGTGAAGGGCGTCTTGGCGACCGCGGGGCAGCCGCGCACCAGAACGTGAATTGGGCCCTCACCGGAATCCGCGCCGCGCGCGGATTCCGACCTCCCCCGCAAGCGGGGCGAGGTGAAGCTCGACTTCCGCAACGGGCGCGGCGCGGCGCTACCTTGTGCTTGCCATAATCCGGGGCCACCTGCTGTCGGGAGCGGGGCGGCGGAGCATGCGAGCTTGAGGTTTAAGGGGTGGGGCGGTCCGGTGCTCGCCGCGGCGCTGGCCCTCGGCTCGCATGCGGCAGCGGCGGCGACCCCGTGGGTCGGCGATGCGCATGCCGCGGCGCGCCTGATCGCCGCGGTGGCGGCGACCGGCGCGACGGCGACGGTCGAAGCCGGCCTCGAAATCCGGCTGATGCCGGGCTGGCACGCCTACTGGCGCTCGCCCGGAGACGCCGGCATCCCGCCGAGCATCGACTTTGCCGGCTCGACCAACCTCGCGCATGCCGACATCGGCTGGCCGGCGCCGACCCGTTTCTCGGTTCAGGGTCTCGAAACCGCCGGATACGAACATGATGTCGTGCTGCCGGTTGCGCTGACCCTCCAGCAAGCGCGCCGGCCGCTAGATCTCCACGCCGTGGTCGATTACGCCGCCTGCGCCGATATCTGCGTGCCCTATTCGGCAAAGCTCGATCTCGCATTGCCGGCCGGTCCGGCGGCGCCGACCCCCGAGGCGCCGCTGATCGCCGCGGCGCGCGGGCGTGTGGCAACGGACCTTGCCAGAGCCGGATTGGCGCTGCTCTCGGCGACGGTCGGCGGCCCCGGACACGACGCCGCACTCACCGTCAGCCTGCAAGCGGCGGACCACCGGTTGCAGTCGCCCGATCTCTTTGTCGAGGGTCTCGCCGGCGGGTCGCCCGGCCGGCCGGAAGTGGCGCTCAGCGAGGCCGGCCATCGGGCGCGCCTCAGCGTGCCGTTGCGCGGGACGGACGCGGCGGGAGTCATCGGCAAGGACCTGACACTCACCCTCGTCGATGGTCTGTGGGCGGCGGAGTTTAGGGTGGTGCCGGCCGCCGCCGAGCCTGCCGCCGGCGCGGCGCGGCTGCTGCCGATCCTGGCCATCGCACTGCTCGGCGGGCTGATCCTCAACATCATGCCCTGCGTGCTGCCGGTCGTATCGCTGAAGCTCCTTGCCGTTGCCGGTCAGGCAGGGGTCGACCGCCGCCGGGCGCGGATCGGGCTCGCCATGACCGCACTCGGCGTGCTCGCATCCTTCACCCTGCTCGCCGCCACCTTGATCGGCCTGAAGGCGGCCGGCACCACGATCGGGTGGGGCATCCAGTTCCAGTGGCCGTGGTTCATCGCCGGCATGGCGGCGCTGACCACGCTGTTCGCGGCCAGCCTCTGGGGCTGGCTGCCGATTGCGCTGCCGCGCCCGCTCTATGACGCGGCCGGGGCTTTTCGACCGCGGCGGCCCCACGCCGAGGCGTTTGCCACCGGCGTCCTCGCCACGCTGCTTGCGACGCCGTGCTCGGCGCCGTTCGTCGGCACCGCCATCGGCTTTGCCCTGGCCCAGGGACCGCGCCAGATCGCGCTCGTCTTTGCGGCGATGGGCCTCGGTCTTGCCGCCCCCTATCTGCTGGTCGCCGCGGCGCCGCGCCTCGCCGGCGCCCTGCCGCGCCCCGGCCGCTGGTTCGGCGTGCTGCGCGCGATCCTCGGCTTCGCCCTGGCCGGCACCGCGGTCTGGCTGCTGTTCGTGCTGGCGGCGTTGTCGGGCCCCGGGGTTGCGCTCGGCAGCGGTGCGGCGCTTGCCACCGTCCTCGGGCTGCTGATGGTGAAGACCCGGTACCGCATCCCGGTGCCGGCGGCGCGTCTCGCATCGGCGGCGGCGGCGATCATCGTCGCGGGCTCGGTGCTGTGGCCGGCATTCGCCGGCATCGAGCCGGCGCGGCCTCCCGCCGCCGCCGGGCCCTGGCGGCGGTTCGACCCGGCGGCGGTCCAGCGGCTCGTCGCCGACGGCAAGGTCGTCTTCGTCGATGTCAGCGCCGCCTGGTGCCTGACCTGCAAGGTCAACGAAGCGGCGGTGCTCGACCGTGCGCCGGTGGCCGGCCGGCTGTTCGGTGCCGAGGTCGTCGCGATGCGCGGCGACTGGACGCGGCCCGATCCGGCGCTGACCCATTTTCTCCAAAGCTTCGGCCGCTACGGCATCCCGTTCGATGCGGTCTACGGGCCGGGCCGACCCGCCGGCGAGGCGCTGCCCGAGCTGCTCTCGGCCTCGGGCGTAATGCGGGCGCTCGACCGCGCCGCCCTAGATCCAAAGCCGGGCGGTTCGGCCGATTTAATCGACCGATGAGCGACCGGTTCGGCGCCAGCGACCAGGAAACCGATCAGCGCCGCACCGCGGCGCTGATCGGGCTGATCATCATTCTGTCGCTGGCGATCGTCGGGATCGTGCTGGTGCGCGAACTAGGCAAGGAATTGAAGCTCGAAGATTGCCTGATGGCGGGGCGCACCAATTGCGCTCCGATCGAGCTGCCACCCGGAAAGTAGGGCCGGCCCTGCCGGCTTTGCATGGACAGGCCTTACAGGCAAGCTATAGAGTTTATCTATGATAGACATTCATGGGTTTCGCCGCGCATCCGGAGCGGGGCGCGGCATCATGCGACTGGCGGTCGGCGCCGCGGCAGTCGCGGTCCTCTTTGCCGCCGCGATCTGGTGGTCGAATTTCGGCGGCAGCGCACCGCCCGCGGCCGCGCAGATCGCGCCGCCGGTCGTCCCGGTGACCGCCGGAACGGTGGTTGCACGCGACGTTCCGGTGCTCCTGCACGGCATCGGGACGGTCCAGGCCTACAACACGGTGACCGTCAAGACGCGGGTCGACGGCCAGATCGTCAGGGTCGATTTCGACGAAGGCCAGGAGGTCAAAGAGGGCGACCCGCTGTTTCAGATCGATCCGCGACCCTATCAGACTGCACTCGATCAGGCGCAGGCGACAAAGCTGAAGGACGAGGCGCAACTCGCCGGCGCCAGGCTCGATCTCGAGCGCTATTCAAAGCTGCTCGGCACCGGCTATCAGACCCGCCAGAGCTACGACCAGCAGACGGCGCTGGTCGCCCAGCTGCAGGCCGCGATCAAGGGCGATCAAGCGGCGATCGACAACGCCCGGCTCAATCTCGACTACGCCGACATCCGCTCGCCGATCGACGGCCGGCTCGGTGCCCGGCTCGTCGACAAGGGCAACCTCGTCCATACGAACGACAACACGGCGCTGGTCACGATCACTCAGCTGAAGCCGATCTTCGTCAGCTTCACATTGCCACAGGACACGCTCGACGAGGTTCGCGAGCAGCAGCAAAAGGCGCCGCTTGCGGTACGGGCCTACGACAGCGCCGGCGACAAATTGCTGTCGCTCGGCAAACTGACCCTGATCGACAACATGATCGATCAATCGACCGGCACGATCCATCTGAAGGCGCATTTCGACAACGCCGACGAACGCCTGTGGCCGGGCGAATTCGTCAATTTGCAAGTCGTTTTGAAGATGCGCCATCAAGTGCCGACGGTGCCGGCGCAGACCGTGCAGCAGGGGCCGGACGGGGATTTTGCCTATGTCATCAAGCGCGACGATACGGTCGAGCGGCGCGGCGTCGAGGTCGCAGCGGTCGAGGACGGCATCGCGGTCGTCAGCAAGGGACTGTCGCCAGGCGAGCGGGTCGTCGTCGACGGGCAGTTTGGGCTGACCCAAGGCGCGCGCGTCAAATCCTTGAGCCCCGCCCGGCCCGGCGCCGGCTGATGGTCGGTCGCCGCTGCGCCGCTGACCAACCTCGATTTGCGGGAACCTGCCGATGAACATCTCGGAACCTTTTATCCGGCGACCGATCGCGACGTCGCTATTGATGCTCGGCGTGCTGGTGTTCGGCATTGCCGCCTACGGCCTGCTGCCGGTGGCCGCACTTCCGAATGTCGATTTTCCGACGATCACAGTAAGTGCCACCTACCCGGGCGCCGATCCCGCGACGATGGCCTCGGCCATCGCCACGCCGCTCGAGGAGCAGTTCACGTCGATCCCGTCGCTCAACCAGATGACCTCGCTCTCCGGCATCGGCGTGACGACGATCAGCTTGCAATTCGACCTGTCGCGCAATATCGACGCGGCGGGCCAGGATGTGCAGCAGGCGATCAATGCGGCGAGCGGGCTGTTGCCGCCGGATCTGCCGACCCCGCCGACCTACAAGAAGGTCAATCCCGCGGACTTCCCGGTTTTGATCTATGCCGTGCATTCCGAAGCGCTGCCGAATTATCGGATCGACGATTATGCCAATTTGATCCTGGCAGAGCGGCTGTCGATGGTGCCGGGCGTCGGCCAGGTCTTCATCTTCGGCCAAAAGCCTTACGCCGCGCGTGTCCAGGTCAACCCGGCGGCGCTCGCCGCTCATGGCATCGGGCTCGAAGATGTGCGCAACGCCCTCGTCAACGCGACCGTCAACCGCCCGAAGGGCGAGATCGAAGGCGAGAACCGGGTGGTCGCGCTCGATACCAATGATCAGCTGTTCAATGGCACCCAATACCGCGACGTGATCATCGCCTACCGGAACGGCGCACCGGTGCGTGTCAAGGATGTCGGCGACGCCTTCGATTCGGTGCAGAACATGCGGCTCGGCGCCTGGTTCAACAACCTGCCGGCCGAAGGCGTCGCGGTGCAAAAGGCCCCGGGCGCCAACATGATCGCGCTGGTCGATCAGATCAAGGCGCTGGTCCCCCGCATCGAACAGTCGATGCCGCCGTCGGTCCACGTCGAATTGATGACGGACCGAACGCAGATCATTCGGGCCGGAGTGCGCGACGTCGAGTTCACGATGATGCTGACCATCGGCCTCGTCGTCCTCGTCATCTTCGTCTTTCTGCGGACGCTGTGGGCGACGGTCATCCCAAGCCTGTCGGTGCCGCTGTCGTTGCTCGCGACCTTTGGCGTGATGTACATTGCCGGCTACAGCCTCGACAACATCTCGCTGATGGCGCTGACGATCTCGGTCGGCTTTGTCGTCGACGATGCGATCGTCATGATCGAAAATATCGTGCGCTATATAGAGCAAGGCATGCGGCCGCTCGAAGCGGCGCTCAAGGGCGCCGGGCAAATCGGCTTCACCATCGTCTCGATCAGCATTTCGCTGATCGCGGTTTTTATTCCGCTGTTCTTCATGGGCGGGATTATCGGCCGGCTATTTCGCGAATTCGGCGTCGTCGTCTCGGTCGCGGTGCTCGCTTCGGCGGTGGTGTCGCTGACCCTGACGCCGGTCTTGTGCTCGCTGTTTCTGAAGGAGCAGGGGTTGCACCCGGCCGGCCGGTTCAATCGGCTGGCCGAGCGATTTTTCAACTGGATGATCGGAGCCTATGAACGCGGTCTGAATTTCGTCCTGCGCCACCAGTTTTCGACCTTGCTCTCGACCCTGCTGCTGATGGTCGCGACCGTCTATCTCTATATATCTATTCCGAAAGGCTTTTTCCCGCAGCAGGACACCGGCGTCGTCTTTGGCGAAGTCGACGTGCGGCAAGATGCTTCATTTCGTTCGACCGTGAAGACCGGCCACAAAGTCATCGATATCGTGCGCGCCGATCCCGGCGTCGACGGCGTCTTCATGCTGGCCGGCGCCTATGCCTACAACCCCGGCGAGAACACGGCCCGCGTCTTTTTCGCTCTCAAACCCTGGCACGAACGCACCGCCAATGCCGACCAGATCCTCCAGCGGTTGCGCAAGGCGGTGGGGCGCGTCCCCGGCGCCAAGTTCTTCATGCAGGTGCCGCAGAACATCACCGTCGGCGGCCGCCTCGCCCGGACTTAATATCAATACACGCTGACCGACAACAATGGTGACGAACTGAACCACTGGGCGCCGATACTCGAGCGCGGGATGAGAAAGCTTCCGGAATTGCAAGACGTCGCATCAGATGCGCAGGTCGCCGCGCCGCATGTCGCGATCGAGGTCGACCGCGACGCCGCCGCGCGGCTCGGCATCTCCGCCGCACTGATCGACCAGACGCTGTACGACGCCTTCGGCCAACGCCAAATCGCAACGATCTATACTTCGACCAACCAGTACAAGGTCGTGCTCGAAGTCCAGCCGCAATTCCAGAACGACCCGACGGCGCTGTCGAAGATCTACGTTTCCGGACCCAACGGCGCGCAGGTGCCGCTCTCCACCTTTGCCCGCTATACCTCCAAAGTCGAGCCGCTGACGGTCATTCACCAAGGCGTGTTTCCGGCGATCACCTTGTCGTTCAACCTGGCGCCGGGCGTGGCGCTCGGCCAGGCGGTCGCGGCGGTCGAGGCGCTCGCCGCCCGGCTCGGTGCACCGGCGACATTGAACGGCTCGTTCCAGGGCACGGCGCAGGCGTTCCAGGCCTCGCTGTCGTCGATGCCGTTGCTGCTCGCCGCGGCGATCCTCGTCGTCTATATCGTCCTCGGCATCCTTTACGAGAGCTATATCCACCCGATCACGATCCTCTCGGCGCTGCCCTCGGCCGGGGTCGGCGCGCTGGTGATGCTATGGCTCCTGAATTACGATCTTTCGGTGATCGCGATCGTCGGGATCATCCTCTTGATCGGCATCGTCAAGAAGAACGCGATCATGATGATCGACTTCGCGCTGCACGCGCAGCGGGTCGAAGGCAAGAGCCCGCAGGAGGCGATCCACCAGGCCTGCCTGCTGCGTTTCCGGCCGATCATGATGACCACCTTCGCCGCCCTGTTCGGCAGTCTGCCGATCGCGTTCGGTACGGGCGCCGGCTCGGAACTGCGCCGGCCGCTCGGCGTCGCCATCGTCGGCGGGCTCCTCGTCTCGCAATGGCTGACGCTCTACACGACGCCGGTCATCTACCTTTATTTCGAACGGTTGTCTCTCTGGTTCGGCCGCCCTTACCGGCCGTCGCGCACAGCCGAAGCGCTCTCTGGCGCGGCCCGGCCGGTGCTCGCCGGGGAGCGGCAGGGCGCCGAGTGACGGCAATGCGTCGGGACTGCAGCGCGCCGCCGCGCACCGCGTCGGCGCGTGCGCCGGCCGACCGGACCTTCGGTTTCCTGGTCCATGACGTCTCGCGCCTGCTGAAGCGCCGCTTCGACCGCCGGGCGCGACAGACCGGGCTGCCGATCACCCGCCGCCAGGCGGCGGTCGTGCTCTACATCGCCCGCCACGAGGGCGTAAGCCAGGCCGAGGTCGCGAATTGGCTCGACATCGAGCCGATCGCGCTGGTGCGGATGCTCGACAGGCTGAACGAGGAGGGGCTCGTCGAGCGCCGCGCCCATCCGACCGATCGCCGCGTGCGAACCCTTTGGCTGGCGCCCGGCGCGGCGCCGGTGGTCAAGCGGATCCTCGACATCAATCAGTCGATCCGCGAAGAGGCTTTCGCCGGTGCCGCGCCCGGGACGCGCGAAGCGGTGATCGGCGCCCTCGCCGGGGTCAAGGAGAACCTGATGCGCGAGGAGGCGGTCGTTTGATTGGGGGCCATGACCCTGCGATCAACCGGCAAATGCGGAACAACGCGATCGGGCGCATCATTCGCCTGTCTGGTAGCGTTATTTACCATTTTTGGCGCATCGGCGTCGATGGCAGCGCCAATTACGACTTATCATTATGACAACGGTCGAACCGGCTGGAATTGCCACGAAACCATCCTGACCCCGGCGAATGTCGCCAATCTCCTGGTCCTGAGCACGGTTGCGCTCGACGAGCAAGTCAATGCGCAGCCGCTGTTGGTGCCCGGGATGACGATCGCCGGCGGCCGACACAGCGTCGTCTACGTCGCCACCGCGAACAACACGATTTACGCGCTCGACGCGGCCACCGGCGCGATCCTGTTGCAGACGAACTTCGGCCCGCCGGTTCCGCAATCGGCGCTGCCGGCCCAGTGCAACAACAATTCAACCCTCGTCGGGATCACTTCGACGCCGGTGATCGATCTGGCGTCGAATACTCTGTACGTGATGGTTTATACATACGAGAATAATACGCCGATTTATCGGTTGCATGCTCTCGATCTCGCCACCTTGAGCGACAAGGTGTCGCCCGCCGTCGTGCAAGCGACGGCCACGCTGTCCGACGGCAGCAGCTGGAGTTTCCAGGTCGCCTACAGCCGCCAGCGTGCGGCCCTCGCCGAAGCCAACGGCAACATCTACGCCGGATTTAGCAGCTTTTGCGATTTGAACGCGAATTACTCGCGCGGCTGGCTGTTGGGCTGGAACGCCGGCTCGCTTGCCCCGCTGGCGGCGAACCTGTTGACCAACAAGCTGATCCCGGCGCAGTCTCCGAATGATTTTTTTCTGTCCTCGATTTGGATGTCGGGCTCCGGGCCGGCCGCTGACGCGGCCGGAAACCTGTTTTTTTCAACCGGCAACTCCGATCCCAGTGGTAAGACCTGGAACGCTATCTACAATCTTTCCGAAAGCGTCGTCAAGATGTCGCCGGATCTGAGCACAGTGCTGAGTTTCTTTACCCCTTGGGGGCAGTCGGTCGGGGTCGAACGTCTGGATCGGAAGGACATGGACTTTGGCTCCGGCGGCGTCCTACTGGTTCCGGACCAACCCGGAAACCTGTACCTCGCCACCGCCACCGGCAAAGCCGGGATCATCTACCTCCTCGACCGCGGTAAGCTGGGCGGTCATCATACTCCGAACCGGGTTTTGGGGACGTTTCCGATCGGCCGATGCTGGTGCAGCGAGTCCTATTTCACCGGCTGGGACGGCATCGGCCGGATCGTCAGCAGCGGCGGCAGCAACATCGTGATCTGGCGGCTAGCGACCTCGCCCTCGGTGACGCTCGTCAATGAAAGCGCCTCACCGGCGCTGCCGCAATCGGCGCAGGATCCGGGGTTCTTTACCAGCGTCTCCTCGAACCGCGCCAGCAACGCGGTCGTCTGGGCCGTCGGCCGACCGGTCGACAGCAACCCGGCCGATGTCATTCTTTACGCGTTCGATCCCCAGGCTGCCGCGGGCGGCAACAACGCGTGGTTGTTTTCCGGCGTCGCCGGCACCTGGCCGAATGTCAACAGCGACGCCGACATCGTGCCGGTCGTCGCCGATGGCCGGGTCTACGTCGCGAGCTACAAGGAACTGGCGATCTTCGGATTGCCGCCGGCCGGCGCCGCCATGCCTGCGGCTGCCGTGCCGCACCTCCCTCCGGCGCCGCCGGAATTGCCGGTCGGGTCTCACGAGATCTTTGCGACGATCAAAAGCGTGGCCGGCGCCAACGTAACGGTCGCCACCCGAACCGGAAAACTCATTCGCGTCGATGCCGCCATGGCGATCACAGCCAAGCAGACCGTTGTCCTCTTGGTCGATGAGCCGGTCCGGCTGCTCGGCAGCTTCGACAGCGCGGGAATCCTCGGGGCGACGAGCATCGCCCATGCCAAACCCTCGCCAAAGGGATGGCCGGCCGACCGCTAAGCTAAGACGGGGCCGTCTACAGGGTCTGAAAGCGCGCCCGCGCGCCGCGCTCGATCGCCGCCGCGATCAGCCGCTCGAGGCCGAGCCGACGGCGCAGCAATTCGATGATCTGCAGCTCCTCCTGCGTCGCTTCGCCATCGGCAGCGACGAGATCGCAGGCGATCGCATAAGCGGTCTCGCGCAACTTTGCCGGCAGCAGGGTCTTGATCGCCTCCAGCGTCCGTTCGAGCCCGTCCTCGCCGTTGATCAGCTCGGCGCAGTCGTTGAGCAGCGGTGCGAGCCGCTCGCGGTCGAAATCGCGGAACACCGGCAGGTCCTCGACGATGTCGCCGATGAGGCTGAGCTCGGCGGCGCGGAGCTCGGGTTGCGCTCCCGACACGATCACCATCGTGTAGATCAACGCGCGGTGGTGGTCGAGCATGGGGGGTGTCCATTCGGTCGATCCGACCACGGAGACCAGACCGGGCCAAGCTTGTCAAGACGGCTCGGCGGTTTGCAGAAACTGCGCCGTCGCGGCCGCTGCCTCGGCCAGCGGCAGGCGGGTGACCGGGACAGCCGGTGGGAAGGCGGCCAGGAGGCGAGACGGCAGGGCGGGGTCGAGGATCACAAAGACGCCGCGGTCATCGGCCCGGCGGATCAGCCGGCCATAGGCCTGGCGCAGCCGCAGCCGGGCGATCCGGTCCGGATATTGGGCGCCGCCGAAAGCCGGCCGGCGGGCGCGCTGCAGGATGTCCGGGCGCGGCCAGGGCACCCGGTCGAACACCAGAAGGCGCAATGAACGGCCCGGAACATCGACGCCGTCGCGCACCGCGTCGGTGCCGAGGAGGCACGAATCCTCCTCGGCACGAAAGATGTCGACGAGGGTCGCGGTCGACATCGCATCGACGTGCTGGGCCAGCAGCATGAAGCCCTGCGCCTCGAGCGCCGCGGCGATGCGCTCGTGCACCGCACGCAGCCGGGCGATCGCCGTGAAGAGCCCGAGCGCGCCGCCGCGGGCCGCCGCGAACAGGGCCGCATAGGCCGCCGCAACCTGGCCAATGTCGCCGCGCGGCACATCGTCGACGACGAAGATCCGGGTCTGCGCAGGGTAGTCGAACGGCGAGGCGACCCGCGCGGCCACGGGACGGGTCGCCAGGTGGCGCAGCCCGGTAGCGGCTTCGGCGCCGCGCCACGCGAGATCGGGATTTCCACCCCCCGCAGCATCGGTGAGAGTGGCCGAGGTCGCGACCAGCCCATGCGCTGCTTTGGCCACCAGCTCGGCAAATGGGACCCCCGGATCGATCCAATTGCGGTTGACGGCGACATCGGTTTCGAGCCGCTCGCTACGGTCGAGCGCCAGCCACTCGACGGTGTCGGGGCCGGCTGGCTCGCCGAGCGCGCGCAAGAGCCCGACCCAGGCCGCGAGCTGATGCCGAACGCGCCGGTCGAGTCCGCGGATCGTCGCGTCGAGGCGCTGCCGCAAACCGGGATCGGGAGGGGTTGCCGGATCTTCGAGCTGGCGCTGCAGCCTAGCGGCCAGTCGCTGCAACGCGGCGGCGAGTCGTTCGAGCCCCTGCGCCAGGTTTGCCGCCGCTTCGACGAGGCCCTCGATCGGCGGGCGCGCCTCGGCTTCGAGCCCATAAGCGGCATCGGCAGAGGTGGTCCGCGCCAGCACCTGGCGCCGCACGAGTACCAAGAAACTCTCGAAGACCTGCAGGCCGCGCCCGTCGGCGACACGCTGCGCCCAGCCGTCGCCGGGCAGGATGCGCGCGGCGCCCAAGATGTCGCGCAAGGCCTGCGCCCCCGCCTCGTCGCCTTCGACGAGGCCGTCGATGCGCCGCGCGAGGCCGCGGGCCCGCGATCGGGCGGGGCCCTCGGCGCCTAAGATCCAGCGCCGCAGCTCGCGTCCTTCCCGGCCCGAGAGCCGGAGGGCAAACGCGTGGTCCGCCGCTTCGAGCAGGTGATGCCCCTCGTCGAATACATAGCGCGTCGGCACCGTCGCATCGTCGAGGCCGCCCAAGGCGGCCTGGGCCATGACGAGCGCGTGGTTGGCGACGACGATGCGCGCTTGGCGCGCCGCGCGGATGTTCTTTTCGACAAAGCAACGGCGAAAATGGGGGCAGGCGGAATGCACGCATTCGCCGCGCCGATCGGCGAGCGCATTGACCCGGCCGCGGCCGATCAGCTCGGCGAGCCAACCCGGAAAATCGCCGGCGACGAGATCGCCGGCCTCCGAGGCCATGATCCAGCGCGCGATCAGTCCGAGATAAGGCGCCGGCCCGCCCAGCCGCAGCGCCGCAGCGGTCGTCGCTTCCTCGTAATTGAGCAGGCAGAGGTAATTCTCTCGCCCCTTGCGGACGACGACGCGGCGGCGCTTTGTCTCCGGGTCGGGATAGAGGCGGTCGAGTTCGGCGCCGATCTGGCTCTGCAGGTTGCGGGTGAAGGTCGAGATCCAGACCGGAGCGCTGTTTTTCTCGGCCCAGAGGCTTGCCGGCGCGATATAGCCAAGGGTCTTGCCGACCCCGGTCCCGGCCTCGGCGAGGATCGCATGGGGCCGTCCGGGCTCGTTGCGCGGGGCGAAGGCGGCGGCGACCGCGGCGGCGTAATCGGCCTGCTCGGGGCGCGGTTCGGCGGCGTCGCCGAGGAGCTGGGCGAGCCGGGATCGTGCCTCTTCGGGAAGCACCGGCTCATTGCCGGGCGGCGGTGGCGGCGCGCTCTCGTGCCACTCGCCGAGCCGCGCCCAGACCCGCAGCCCGCGGCTGCCGCCGGGTGTGGCCGGAGCCGGCGGCGGCAGAGCGGCGAGCACCGCCGGTGCCCAGAGCCAGCCGCCGCGCTCCATCGTCTCGGCGAGGGCGTAGAGCTCGGGGTCGCTCTCGCCGCCCAGCGCTTCGAGCAGGCTGCGCGTTGCGGCCGCCAGGCTGACGCAGGCATCCTCCGGCCGGGCCGGCCGCGGCAGCCCCAGCGCCTCGGCAAGCCCGTGCGGCGTCGGCACGCAGAACCGCGCCGGGTAAACAAAGGCGAAGAGCTCGAGCACATCGAGGGCGACAAAGCCCGGTATGTCGAGCCGCTGGGCGGTGGCCCGCGCATGGCACACGATCGGCGGCTCGAGCAGAACCCGGGCGCGCGCCTCGGCCGGCGCCAATGCCTCGATCGCGCCATCGGGGGAGAGCCACAGTGCCTCGTGAAAGCCGGCGACGATAACGGCCGCCCGCGGCACCAGCACCCGCCGCCCCCCGGTTCGAGACCCGTGTCCACGGTTGGACATGACAGAGATGATTAAGCTGCGCGCGGGCCGCCGCAAGCGCGGAGCCGGGCGCCGGGCAGCCGCGGGGTTTTCGCTCCTGGATTTTGTCAGACGACCCGGATGTTCTTGAACTGCCAGGGATCGTCGCGGTCGAGATCCTCGGCGAACAGGCTCTCGCGGCCGGCAAGCGGCGTCCAGTCGCCATAAACGCCGACGATTTCGCCGAGATAGGGCCGCGCGATCTCGAGGATACGTGCGAAATCGAGCGCTTCCGGCTCGACGACGCCCTCGTGCGGATGCTCGATCGCCCAGATGACGCCGGCCAACACCGCCGCCGTCACCTGCAACGAGGTCGCGTTATTGTGCGGCGCCGCCCGCCGCGCCGCGTCGATCGACAACCGCGAGCCGTACCAATAGACGCCCCTTTGCGGGCCCATCAAGAGGACGCCGAGCTCGTCGACCCCTTTCTCGATCTCGCCCATCATCAACCGCTTGTCGGGCTGCACGTCCCAGTTCCTGCCGGCGAACTCGTGCAAGCTCAAAACCGCATCGTCGCACGGGTGATAGGCGTAATGACAGGTCGGGCGGTAGCGCACCCCGCCCCCCTCGGCGATCGTCAGGTAGTCGGCGATCGAGATCGAATTCGCCATGCGTGATCAGAAAGCCGTGATAGGGGCCGGCGAGCGGTGTCCAGCTGCGCACGCGGGTGCCGGCCCCGGGTCGCAAAAGGTAGATCGCAGCCCCGCTGCCGAACTCGTGCAAACGGCCGTCGAGCGGGAAATGCCGCTCATGCGTGCCCCAACCAAGCTCCGCCGGCTGCGAGCCCTCGCTGACAAAGCCGTCGATCGACCAGGTGTTGACGAACTCGCCGGGTTCCTTCGGAATCATCGCGACCTGGGTGTCGCGCTCGGCGATATGGATCGCCTTGACGCCGAGCCGGCAGGCGAGCGCGGCCCATTCGCAGCGCGTCGCCGGGACGCCCCCGTCGAGCCCGGAGTCGGTGCCAAGGTCAACGAGCGCCTGCTTGACGAAATGCGATACGAGGCCGGGATTGGCGCCGTGCGTCACGACCGCGGTCGGCCCCGCCCGATGGCGCCGGCCGATGGCGAGGACGCTCTCGCGCAGCGCGTAATTCGAGCGCGCCGCCGGCGGCAGCTCGGGATCGGTATAACCACCCGGCCAAGGCTCGATGCAGGTATCCAGATAGAGGGCTTCGCGCTCCTGGCACAGCTCGATCAGCGCGGTGCTCGACACATCGACCGACACGTTCAGGAGAAAATCGCCGCGGCGCAAACGGGGTTCCAGCACCGAACGATAGTTCGCACGGGTGAGCGCCTCCTCGACAAAGGCGATCCCGTGTTCGGCCGCCACGTCGCGGCCGCGCCGCTCCGCCGTCACGATCGCGATCTGCTCTCGGCGGATGTCGAGATGGCGCAGCAGCAGCGGCAGGACACCCTGGCCGATGCTGCCGAAGCCGATGATCACGAGATGCCCGGCGAACCGGGCGTGCTTCTGGTCGAGCATGAAGTCCGGCACACTCTGGGGAACGTCAAGCCCTAGGGTGGCCAGGCCCTGGTGTCAAGCGCCGGGCGGCCTGCGGCATGGCAATTGCCCTTCCGTCGCAGGCTGCCGCGCGGCGCGTCCGGCTAGGCCGCGCCCAAAATGCGGGAGTAGAACCGGCGCTCTCGCCCGAAATCTTGGGTAAGGCAATGCCGCAGATCGGCTTGCCGCTGAGGCCGATGCGCCGGGCCGCTTCCCGCCGCGCGACGTGGCGACCCCAGGCGCTTGGAGGGCGTCGGCGACGCCCTGAAATGTCGTGACCCCGGTTGCCTCGATCTCGCGGATGATCGGCAGCGCGCTGGCCGCGAACCGACGGGTTCGCGTCGCGGAGCGATGCATGTTATGTGACTGGCGAGGAGAAGCGGGGCGCTGACGCCGGGCTGAGAGTGTGCCGTTCTCCACAGCAAAGCAAGGCCTACAGTCGAGAAGGTCGCGAAGTTCGCCGGCCACTCGATGGGACTGTCCTGAAGAATCAACGACACGCCGCCGTGGCAGAAGGGCGCAGTTTATGTGGAATTCCGAGGGGCAACGGTTTCCAGTGCCTTCTATATTCCATAACCACCGGTGGCTCGATGCCGCATCGGATGGGAAGTGGCAATTGATCACTGCGGGACCGAGATCGGGGGTTATTGCCTCAATGCCGATCGTGTTTACGACAGCTCCGGACCGGGCGAGACGCGGGTGGGCCCGACGACCCGCGTCAGGTGTACTCGCAACTTCTTGGGCCCCACCTCCCCAGTGTTCGTAGGCGTCGCCGAACTCGCCGGCGTGAATGCTGACGGCCCGAGGCAAGGATCGCCGTCATGCAGGCGGCAACGGTCCGGTGAAACTCAAGCTGCTCTAATTCATTTGTAGCGCGAGGCGGTCGACCAGCGAGCGGTTCGCGCGGCGCGTCGCCGCCGGCCACGGGGCGTCTGCGCGCCGGCGAGGCCGACGCGCATGTCGGAGTACCGACGCATGGCTGGGCCACCCTCGAATAGCCCCTCTTCGGCCGTTGGCCGATTGCCGCCGCGCCGTTCGCGATCCGCGCGCCGCTTTTCGAACCATCAACCACGAATTGCACAGCGCGATTTCCGCTTCCTGCGTCTGCAGAAAATCTACAGGAGGGATTTTTCCTTTGGGTTGAATAAGGACCCTTCGACGAATTGTCTCGCCGGCCGCCGTCGGCCGGCGCCGTTTCGGGTCGTAATCGTCGATGGCTTCGGCATCGCCGATGTCCTCATCCTCGTCTTCGACACCGTCGCCGGCCGTCAGGATCTGCAGCAGATTGCCGCCGGCGACCTTCTCCTTGGCAGTGCCGGCCGTTCGCACGAAGGTCTCGTAGACCCCGGCGATCGTTGCCGCCTCGCCCGGCGTGATCTCGCCGCACGCGAGCGCCGTCGTGACCGCATTCATCGCTCGCGACACGTTCTGCGGCGACGGTTCGTCAATTTCGCCGTTGCCGATGGCCGCGAGGGACGGCAGAGAGAACGTAACCGGGTGTTCATGGCACCGCGGCAGCACCCGTTCGAGACACAGCTTCATCGCCAACATGTCGCCGGCGAGCGTCGCCCAGGGTTTTTACACCCCGGCGCTGCGCGTCAACCCCAGGGCTTCGCCATCGAGCAAAGTCGATGCGGCGAGCGTCGCCTTGTTTCGGGAGCCCCGCCGCCGGCCCGCGGGATTGCCTGACTGCCCCGGTTGAAACAGCCGCCTGCGCCCGCGCGCCGGCGGCCGCGGTACAGTCTCGTCGCCCATCAAGTTGCTTTCACGTCGTTGCGTATTTCGCGTCTATATATACGGAATATGGCATTGCGTCAATAGCAATCGCGACCTCGGCCGCTCATCACCCGAGCCAGATCCGCCCCACACCCCCGGGCAGACCACGGTATTCACAGAGCGAGAGCGCGCTCGGGCCCGTTTAAGGTCGCGGCGGCGGTGATGCCCCGGAAAACCGCCTGATCGGCGATGCCGTGATCGGCGTCAGCGACCCCCTCCTTGTTTCCGTCGATCCCGCGCTGACGGCGCTCCCTCTCTCAAGATAAAGAATCCACCGGCCAAACTGGGCCACCCAAGAGCTCCCGACCGAGACGGAGAAATCAGCCGCGATCGCCCGTCTCTTTCGCGCCGATTGCGGCCGTTGGCCGGACCGCTAGAGACCTCGCCCTCGGTGACGCTCGTCAATGAAAGCGCCCCACCGGCGCTGCCGCAATCGGCGCAGGATCCGGGGTTCTTTACCAGCGTCTCCTCGGACCGAACCAGCAACGCCGTCGTCTGGGCCGTCGGCCGACCGGTCGACAGCAACCCGGCGGATGTAATTCTTTACGCGTTCGATCCCCAGGCCGCCGCGGGCGACAACAACGCCTGGCTGTTTTCCGGCGTCGCCGGCACCTGGCCGTATGTCGGCGCCAACGCCGACATCGTGCCGGTCATCGCCGACGGCCGGGTCTATGTCGCGAGCTACAAGGAACTGGCGATCTTCGGATTGCCGCCGGCCGGCGCCGCCGGAATTGCCGGCCGAGGATCACGAGATCTTTGCGACGATCAAAAGCGTGGCCGGCGCCAACGTAACGGTCGCCACCCGAACCGGAAAACTCATTCGTGTCGATGCCGCCATGGCGATCACAGCCAAGCAGACCGTTGTCCTCTTGGTCGATGAGCCGGTCCGGCTGCTCGGCAGCTTCGACAGCGCGGGAATCCTCGGGGCGACGAGCATCGCCCATGCCAAACCCTCGCCAAAGGGATGGCCGGCCGACCGCTAAGACGGGGCCGTCTACAGGGTCTGAAAGCGCGCCCGCGCGCCGCGCTCGATCGCCGCCGCAATCAGCCGGTCGAGGCCGAGCCGACGGCGCAGCAATTCGATGATCTGCAGCTCCTCCTGCGTCGCTTCGCCATCGGCAACGACGAGATCGCGGGCGATCGCATAAGCGGTCTCGCGCAACTTTGCTGGCAGCAGGGTCTTGATCGCCTCCAGCGTCTGTTCGAGCCCGTCCTCGCCGTTGATCAGCTCGGCGCGGTCGTTGAGCAGCGGTGCGAGCCGCTCGCGGTCGAAATCGCGAAACACCGGCAGGTCCTCGACGATGTCGCCGATGAGGCTGAGCTCGGCGTCGCGGAGCTCGGGTTGCGCTCCCGACACGATCACCATCGTGTAGATCAGCGCGCGCGGTGGTCGAGCATGGGGGTGTCCATTCGGTCGATCCGACGACGGAGACCAGACCGGGCCGTACCGTCGACGGCACGGGTGCTGTGAGCACCAACCTCGATGCGTATCAAGAGTTCAACATCTAGATGCCGCCGCTTCAATCGGCCAGAAGGGCCTATCGCTGCACGCTCCTTCAATAACAACCCTCCGATCGATAAATAATGAACCATAACAGACAACGTATACATCAAACAATTGTTTCTAATACGGCACTCTCTCCTATATAAGTACTTGATTGACGTGCGCTATTAGTCATTTGAAACCAATGTTGACTCCGATGTTGCAGAGCGATATCGTTCGGTGGGGACGTCCTTGAGATCTACGGCGACACGAAGAGGCGAACGGTGCGGGCGCTGGTTTGGGCACTATCGGCGTTGTTTCTTTTGGCGGGGATCCACCCATTTGTAACCTATCCCCTCTCGCTGATCCTCGTCCGGCGCTGGTCGACGACACCGTCGGTCCGCAGGTCGCCCGCCGAAACGTCTGCCGATATCGCCATCTGCTTCTGCGCCTACAACGAGGAGCGGGTGATCCAGGACAAGATTGCTAACCTCATAGTGCTGAAGGATCGGCTGCCGACGCTTGAGATCCTGGCCTATGTCGACGCCGCTACCGACCGTACCGCGGAATTGCTGCGGCGGCATTCGGAGCGCATTACCGTCTGTGTCTCACCCATTCGCCGCGGTAAGACGCATGGGATGAACCTCCTGGTAAGCAAGACTACGGCGCCGATTGTCGTTTTCACCGACGCCAACGTCATCATCGATCCGGCAGCGCTCGGCAACCTCCAGCGCTACTTCGTGGATCCCCAAATCGGCTGCGTGTGTGGTCATCTCACCTATGTCAACGCGAACGAGTCCACCACCGCGACGGTCGCATCGCTTTATTGGCGGTTCGAGGAAAGGGTCAAGGAGCTCGAGTCCGACACCGGTTCGGTAATGGGTGCCGATGGCTCGATCTTTGCCATCCGCCGGGCGTTGCATCGCCCGGTTCCTGACGAACTGATCGACGATGCGTATCTCTCCTTCAGCATTCTTTGCGACGGCTACCGCGTCGTCCGGGCCGCCGATGTGCGAGCGTTCGAGGAAGCGCACCCAGTTTCCCAGGTCGAGTTCCAGCGCAAAATCCGCATCGGCTGCCAAAGCTTCAATGTGCACCGCGTGCTCTGGCCGCGCATACGCCGGCTCGATGCACTGTCTCTCTATAAATATATTTCGCACAAATTTCTGCGCTGGTTGTGTATCTACAGCTTCTTATTTTCTTTCATCTTTTTCGAGGCGGGGCTGGCGATGGCATCCGCGGCAGTTTTCGGTGTCGAAATAGCGGCCGCAACCGCCGCGACGCTGGCTGTCTATACCGGTATGATCAAAGGTATCAAGCCGTTTGAGCAAATTGGGGAATTTCTCCTCGCCTTGGTTGGCACCGGCATCGGCGTCTGGCGGTCGCTCCGAGGCCAGCATTTTCAGACATGGCCGTCGTCATCCTCGATCAGCAAATAAATGCTACCGCTTTCGCCGTTGCAGACGGCAGAATTGATCGGTCGGGCCGCAGACCGGTGGGCTCCGTTGCCGCCGGCCCGGGAATCGCCTCGGCCGAGGCCGGCATCGACAAAAAACGTAGCTAACGCACCGGGGCGCAGCGCAGCGCGGCGGCAGCGGCGCTCGCCAAATTCGGATCGGCGCCTCCGCTCTCGATATCGACGCTCGAGAACGCTCGCCGCATGACGTGAGACATCGCCCTACGCAGGGGGAAATAACCTTAGTCTTGGTAGGTTTGAGAGGTGTAGAGCGCGCTCCACTCCACGTTGTAGAAAGCTGAAGGAAAAACTGTGGCAGTGAGCGGATGCTGGTAGGGTGGACCCATTGTCGTCGGACCGGGCCCAAAGCACGCGCCGGGGCCCCCTGAGCTTTCTCCGTCGATCACGCCACAGTAGTATCCACCTTCGGCGGTATTCCATATGTTGAAGTACGCAAATCTCTGATAACCGTTTGCGTTGGGTCCGCTGTTGCTCATCCATGATGCCAGATACGGAACCATCGCCGCACCGTGCGCGTCATCTTGGCCAATGCCCAGCTCTCCGAAATCTAATCCCTTGCCATATTGTTCGGCGAGAGAAATTTGTTCGGCAAGACCATTGTGGCCGTTCGGAACGACCCAATAGTTGATCCAATCGCTTGGGTAATTACCTGAATTGTTCAGGTCGTATCCATCGAGCCCGATGTAGTCGACGTAGGCGCTGCCCGGCCATGCCACCGCCATGTCTGTGCAACCCGGGCAGAGGTCGGCGCACCACTCGAATGTTATGCTGTTGGCCCCTGCGGCATTCGCTGCAGCGCGGATCTTGTTGACCTCGTGTCGCCATACCGCAATATATTGCGCAGGGCTGTAAGCGTTTGGGTTGTTGTAGGTGTCAATTCCCCAAGGGTACCAGTTGCCATTAAATTCCCAATTCAGCCGGAGGGTGGCGGTCGGCGCCACCGCCTGCAGCGCGGTACCGATATTTGCCAAGAGATTGTCGTATTTGCCCGCCAGGATGTTAGCTGCTGTGTCACTTATGCCAAACGAGATCGACAGCGGCCGCGTTAGGTAGCCGCATTGCGCGCCTAGGATCGAACCTTCGATCCCGGTGACCGTCGTATACCCGACAAAGCCGTAGACCTGCCGCCGCACCGAGCCTGGAGGTTGACGAAGCCATTGCTCGAACGCTGCGATAACGCCGCATGACCCGCCGCTGATCTCACCGAATTGGGTTGTTAACGGTCCTGGCGGCGCCGCCGTGGCAACGCAAGAGATCGCAGTCGTCATCAGGCCTGCAACGGCGGCACCATATACAAAACGAGAAACAAATTGCAACGATCTCACGGCAAGTACTCCGATAAAGCGTCAATCAGGTGAGTAGAATTTTCGCAGGTAAGTTAAAAAATCTATAATGAACCGGTTAAGCACGTGTCTGTTTCATGGTAAAAATAATAACGAGATATTATTATTTGTGTTAACGCAGAAAAGAGCGGATCTGATGTTTGCTCATCTCGGAACTGGCTCGGAAGTGCGGGATTTCGCGGAAGCGAAAAAGGTGGCGGCCGATCCGTGACGGATACGACATGATGGCTCGCGCCGCATGCCGGGTGACCGCGCAATCGCGCAGGTCCGCGACGAACACTTCGGCGCCGCGGGCCGCACCGCGCTCGGCGGTGCCCAAGGACAGGGGCAGGCGCGCATCGTTCTCAATCAGCGAAGGGGCCCAGATAGGCGAGCTTCGCCGGCTGGCCGGTTCCTTCGCCATAGAACCGGGCCTGGGAACTGGTCTTCGGGTCGTCAAGGCGCGTTTCTCGTTAGAACAACTCCTCCTGTGGTTGAGGCGGAAGCGCGGTCACCCTCCCCGACGACATTGCCGCGCTGCAGGCGCCCCTGCTCGCGGAACGCCGGAAGCGCCTGGAGGAAGCGGCCCGGGCGGCGCCGATCGAGGCGGAACCCAGCACCCCTAATCCGGCCCTCTTGACTCCGCAAAGATCCGGGCCCGATCATCATGCCGCCGCAACGACATCCTTCCCATCTTGATTGTGGTTGTCATCTCACTCAAATTGTCGCGCCATACTTATTCTCCAACTCACTGAACTGTGATATTCAATCCGCATCGTATCTATCCACCACAACAGCGAGACGGACATGACAATGGAGATTAATCCCCCGTCACGACAGGAGTTTGTCCATACACTCGACTTTTCATTGCGCAATATGCACAATCGTGATTATTTTCTCACATGCGAGCTTCGACAGTACAGATCTCTTGTAGAGATTTCAAGAACCATACATATCAAACCAAAAATAATATCTATCGGGGCTGGTGGCGCATTCGTGGAGGAATGGCTCGCAAAAAGAGCGGATGCTGCAATAACCATAGTCGATTTTCCGGAAGCGCTCAATCTAAATTCAGTACTATACCGAGCACTATTTGATGAGCAGATTGGCACCAATTTGGTTTCCGACAATATTTATTTTGGCGAAAATATCTACGACGCAGCGCTTTGGTTAGACAACATAGAACACCTCGCCAGAGACCCGACGGAGATGGCGCGAGCAATAGCTCGATGCTTGCGGCCTTCCGGATTCCTTTTTATTACAACAGATAACCTTGCGCGTATTAGCAATAGCATAAAGTTGCTGTTAGGACGAAGTATCCTGCAGCCGGCAAGAATGTTGTTCTCTCCAGTGACGTTCGAAAATGAGGGCGTACATCGAAGAGAGTATACCTATGGAGAAATCTCTCATATGTTAAGAACCTGCGGATTTGCATCAATCAAAGTCAATTACCTATGGCAAAGAGAACGCCGCGCATTAATCAAGATACCTATTCGGTTCATTGAGACGCTTATCCCGCGGTTTAGACCACATATGTTAGTCCGCGCGCAAAAATGTTGAGGGAACATTATGCCAAGGCAGCTTGGTGCTTAGTGCGTCCGTTGCGGCCGGTGACCAGAGGCGAAGTGTCGTACGGCTTTGTCTTCCCTCCCGCGTCGTGAGCGCCCGGTCGCCATCAAAACTGTCCCGACGTATTTGGCGCTTATCGCCAGCCAGGTCCCAAAGGCGTTGACGATGATCCGAGGCGGCGGTAGCCTAAGGAAGCTTGGCGCTCGCGCCGTCTCACAGAAAGGGCCCGCCGCGCCGGAACCCCGCCATCGGCGGGAAAGAAGTCAACGGGACGGTGGAGAAAGCTCGGGCCTTCTGGACGTTACCGAAGGACGCTCTGGTGTCGTCGGCAAGATCGCAGAGTGGCGGCAGCAGTCGACGGCCAGGGAGAAGGCGGCGCTCCTGGTTGGAAGTCAAGGCGACCGGCGGCCAGGTTTCGATGGTCGCCCGCCGGCACGGGTCTCCAAGAGCGCGCCGTACATCTGGCGATCGGGGTGGAAGGCGGCGGAGCGACGCGCAATGCCGTTGCCCGGGTCACTCCGCCCGCCGCGCCCGCCGTCACGCGCGCGCAAATCCCCCCACTATGATGGCGGCATTATCGCCCCCAACGACGTGTCGCATCGCCACTTTCACCTCTCGAGCCCTGCCCCAGCGCTTCTTCTCTTCGAAATCAAACCTGTTCGGAAACCGCTCTAAGTTATGAGATCGGCGGGGCCGGCCAAGTCGGTAGCTATAGACCCATCCGCTTGCTGGGAACGGAGTTAAATGGCGGGTTCAACATGTCGAAGTCTTTTGTCTTTGCCCTTGACACGATTTTAGCCGGGGCGCTCCTGGTGTCAGCCGTGTCCACCCTGAGTGATACCGCGACTGCTGGATCATTCACAGTGCCGCGGTCGTCCGCGGAACTCTTCGTACAATCGGACACGTGCGCCGGCCTCACAGTCTTCGAAAATTGGCTCGGCAACCCGACCGGTACGGTCGGCAACAGCATTTACCTCCCGTGGGGCGATAGTATATCGCAACTGCAAACTTATCTTGCAGGCGGAATGTGCGGCGTCGCCGGACGCCCGCTGGAAGTTTCGGTGTCGTTGAGCGACTCCGCGGGGAACATCCTTGCCGGCCGGGACGACGCTTACTTCAGAAATCTGGGGACCGCGCTTTCCGTGGAGTTGCCGAATGCGATCGTGCGTATCGGTTGGGAGTTTAACGGCAACTGGTATAAATGGGGTATCAGCACCTACAAGAATCATGCGGCGTGGGCTCCGGCACAATATGCCTCCGTGTTTCAGCATGTCGTGACGCTAATTCGTTCTGTATCGGGTACGTCCGGGCTGAAGTTCGATTGGTCGATCGGTCTCTGCCAAGGTTGTGCCAACCCCGAACCTGCCTATCCTGGAGATTCATATATTGATATAATAAGTGAAGATTTCTACGATAATTACAGCGCGGCAACTCCGGAGGCGGCATGGTCGTATTACACAACATGCTCCTATTGTTTGAACTGGCAGGTATCATTCGCTGCTCTTCACCATAAGCTCCTCGGTTTTGGCGAATGGGGTGTGGGTTACGGCGGCGGCAATCTGAATGATTCCCAGGGAGCCCACGTCCTCACGCAAACTGTGACATGGATGAACGCGCATGGCTATCTTTATTTCGACTATTGGAACAGCAATGTTTTTGTGTGTACCGCTATCGACGGAAAACCATCAAATTGTCCGGGCTCGTATCCCGACACGGTGACAACAGCGGGCCCCCCCTATCAGCTGCCGCTGTCGGCGGCGACATTTCTCGCGGCATTTCGGAATAGTAATCCGCACCGTCGGGGCGCGCCGCATAATCCGGAGTAGGTAAGAACAGCGTGTCTAATTCAGAAGTTACGACTTTTTCGGGAGACTGATATGAGAGGTAAAATGGATGTCCTCTGCGCCTGCGACG
This sequence comes from uncultured Alphaproteobacteria bacterium, assembly GCA_963772295.1. Lineage (GTDB taxonomy): Bacteria > Pseudomonadota > Alphaproteobacteria > ATCC43930 > CGMCC-115725 > AP-15. Next base: position 840,670 of record CAVYWO010000020.1, on the reverse strand, counting down.
AAAGGTATGTCCCGCATACGGCGACAATGTTATGTTCGTTACTTGAATTTAACGCGAACTCCAAAATCCATATTCTTCATGACTCTGCCGCAGGTAGCGAACTCCTGAAGCTTAAATCGTTCGCCCAAGAAAATGGAAGTGAAGTAACTTTGTACCCCATGTCTCCAGATCATTTTCATGATTTGCGCGTTGACTGGTTATCACCAGCAGCGTACTACCGCCTTCTTGCCGTACGGGTTTTGCCACAGGCGCTTACGAAAGTACTGTATTTAGATTCCGACATTATAGTTCGACGCTCGTTGGCCAAGCTCTGGGACACCGACCTCGATGGCTATGGCTTGGCTGCGGTCAAAGATCTGGCGCAACCTCTGGGCGTTACGAAATTCAATTCGGGAGTTATGCTTTTAAACTTGGATTATTGGCGACGAAACAAGGTCGGTGAACAGGCGATCGCGTTCGCGCGAGATAATCCAGAGAAGGTAGTCTTGCATGACCAGGATGCGCTAAATGCAATATTGGTGGATAGATGGGTCCAACTTGCCGCGACCTGGAATCATCAACTTTATCAATCTGAGAGCGGAATGAGGCCATTATTGGACGCCGCCATCGTCCACTATTCGGGGTTCGTCAAGCCATGGCATTGGTCGTGGAACTTCGTGGTTCCCCACCCTCTCAAATACGAGTATCACCGATACCGGAAGAGAACACCTTGGCGGCGATACGCATTGCGGGAGGGCAGAAGGGTTTTACCGTGGCGCGCGGGTTTCGTGCGGGTGGCGATGAAGATCGTGTTGCCGAGGAGCATACGGCACCGGATAGTCTCGGTGAGGATGCGCCTCATCCGATAACCCTTTTGCGAGCCAGCCGAAGAGGTCGGAGCTGTTGTAAAGCGGCCCGGGGTGATGCGTTCGTCTTGGAACAACTCGTTGATCCGGCGGCGGGGGGTTGCGCCGATCGGTTGCTAGATCTTGACCAGAGTGCCGACCGGCGCGTACTCCGAGCGCTGGTAGCGTTCGGCCAGGTAGGTCGAGAACCGCTCCAGCGCCTTTCCATCTAGTCTAGCAGCCTGTCGGACCGGAGTTTAGCTGACCGAAGGATGGAATGTTCGGATTGCGCCGCGTCGGCTGGCAGCGAGCAGGTTGGGAGGGTGAATGCGGTCAAGGGCTCCGGCATCAGCCGCCTTCCCGCAGCAGTAGATTTATGTGCATACAACGCTCTCTTTCCGGATAGTCAGCAGGAAGATCCGCTTCAGGTTCCAGGCCATGGTCACCAAGCTCCACTCGCCGCGGACCTTGTCGAGCCCACGCAGGAGAAATTGCCGAAAGCCGAGAACCGACTTGATGATGCCGAACACCGGTTCCGGCGTGTGCTTGCGCCGAGCGTAGAGGCTTTTGCCTTCAGGCGCGCCATGGCTTCGAGCAGCGCCGCCGGGTACAAGCTGGCGCTCACTCGAATCGCCACCATCGGTCCGGTTCCGACTGAAGCGCCCCCGGCCGGTTCGCTAAAAGACGCATCCAGCCCTGGGTCGCGACCCGGCACTCCTCCAGCAGGAAAGCCTGCTCTCTGATCGGAATCCTTTCGAGAACGGGAAAATCCTTGGCATATTTCGCGCAATGGTAAGTTATCTCAACGCGGTGGCTATGATGGAACCGGCGCAGCAATACTTCTGTAGCTCTCGGACGACAAAAATCATGCAATTCAATAATCAAGTCCGTCTGCGATAATTCTGGAGCGAGATCAGGACGGAATAGGTCCAATTCTCCACCCTCGATGTCACAAAAAATTAATGTATTGTCAGTAATCTGTTGCCGCATGGCATCTATTGTACATAGAGTTCGAATCGAAACCTTATCCGAAATATTATTTAGACGAGCAAGTTTTGCCGTATATTCCTGCGCGTCATCGTCGATATCGTAAGCATAAATCTGTGATGATGGCGATTTGAGAGAAAACCCCACCGCATAATATCCTTCTCCGCACCCAACGTTCAAGATCCTGTCGTAGTCTTGCTTAATTGCATCCATTATCCAGGAATGTATCGGACTCTCGTAAGAGCCTATCACCTTCGGTAATGATAGGCTAGCGGATGACGACATAGCAGCGTATTTCATCCCAGCGAATGGGCCGTGTCGAACAGTCCAGTCGTCATTCAAATATTTTTTGACCAGACACGCTTCCGACTCTAATCGTGACGCTAACCGTGCGTGGAATAATCGTTTTCTATTCCTGGAGAAAGGCGTTGCGCGGTATATGTTATACACATTTCGGTATAACCTCGGGGAAACACTCAAACATTTCTTCACGGACCCAAGATCGATCATCTGTTCCCCTCGGAAACCCTTGTGACACTTCCTCCATCCGAGATCTTGCCAGTTTTGCCGGGGAGAGTGAATGACAAAGCCCGAGTTCGCGGTGGATAGGCAGATTTTAGCCAGTCGATGCGAAGCAAGTATTGGATTTGACGTGATATCGGTTCGTGTCCAGGCGCGACGCAGTCCGATGTCCGCCGGAGATCGCGCTGGCGCACCGATTTTTTTCACGGCGCCGCTGCGCAAAGCGGGAGCACCACCCGCTCGCGTGGCAAAGCCTGTCCCGGCGAAGGCCGGGATGCGCCGGCAAAGGGTTGCCCGCACCGGCCTGTTGCGGGCGAAGCCGCGGACCGCCGCGCCGCCGGTTGCGGCCTTCCTCGGTCGCGGCGGCGTCCTTGCTCGCGGTCGGCTGCAACGAGCATTGCTCGGTCGGGTCGAGGTCACGCGTCCGGGCACGCGTCGCCGACCCTACGGCAACTGCCCTGCCCAGAGGCTCCCTGTGCCCAGCGGGCTGGGGAATCCAAAGGGGAAACTTTGGGCCGCGTTGAAGCTATAACCGATCTTGAGCCCGTCGGTGGCGGAATTCGCCACGGCGATCGCAACAATATCTCCCGGAGCCACTCGCCAATTGCGGTAGGCGCTGGTTCCTTTGCCGTATGCGCTGCCGAAGCCCGAGATCACGATCTTCTTGTCCGACCACGACCGATAGTTGAGAGTCACGGAGTCGTTATTGCCGCACCCGATGTACCCAGCATTCCACGCCACCGTGTCAAAAGGCACGTCGGTAAATAAGAAAAAAGGCAAATCCACTTCACCGGGCACGCCCGGCGGCGCGGCTCCAAAGCCCGAGCCGGTGATCGTCATGTGCAGATTTCGCCCACTTCCCGCAAAGGCAACCGTTGCGATTTTCGTCGAAGTGAGCTTGATCGATGTCGAGGTAGTCGCTGACAGGACGCCTACCGTCTTGTTTTGCGGGTTCGTGACCGAGACGAGTATCTGATTATCCGGATTTGCTTGCAACCCGCTTAACACGATTTGGCTATCTGTCCATGAAACGATGTTATACTTATCGAAACAACCAATGCGGCCGCCCATGTTGATATAGGGCGTTGTACACGATTTGCAGGGAAGGGCCGATCCAAAGCCGCTCCCTGATATGATGACCGTCAGCGCCGCGTTGGTTCCTCGGAAGGCGACGCTTGCAATCGTGGCGCCGGCGGCGACCGCGGCGTTTCGAGAGGTCAGCAGCGCCGCGACAGACAGGGCGCACAGTGCGAGACACCGATGGTTCGACCGGACGCGCGGCGTTGGTCGGTCGCACCGAGCGCGCGAAGGCGACTGGAGACCGAAACGCTCGAAAATTCCTTTGTACATTTCCACATCTCCCAGGTAGGGCGCTTCGGGTTTCGCATCAGGACGGCAAAGAAGGCCAATCGTATCCCAAGGTCGACTGGTCGGATCTTGTTGCTGTTTGCGTCTCAATTGGGTGGTTCTACGATCAGCATGCCCCGCGCCGTGGGCTTTGGCAAGGCCGCGATTGCGTTTCCGCCGGGCGACGCCCGGGCAGATTACGACATCCGCCCTGATCTGATGACCCCGCGCGAAGATCATGGCGGGCAGCCTGCCGGGGAGGCGCCATCGTCAGCCGCAAGGACATTCTCGACCTCTTCGACTTTGCGGCTAGTCGGAAATCGGGGAGAGCATGCATCCACCACCCCAGAACCTTCAACGTAAGGGTGTTTTGCGCCACCGCTATGATCGCGTATATTTGCTCAGCTTTGGGCTATCGGTGAACCCAGGGTAAGAGTTCGTCGAACTCGATGCGCGCCGCCGGCCACAGATTGACGACTTCAGGAGATGGCTCGTCGCCACCCCTCGGCGTCGCGCCCGATATCGCCGTCGTCTTCGACTTCGACGTTATGTCGTTATCGTCGTCGCCACCATCCGCATGGTGCAGCATCTGCCTTCGGCAGCCCGCCGCTCGGGCGGCGGGCTGTGCTCTATCTGGACGATCTTTTATCCTTTGCGTTATCGTCGCATGCAGTGGGCGCTCGACGCTTATCGACGGCGACCGTGGATGCGGTCGGGATCTTCGGCCGCTTCCTGCCCGGGCCGACGGCGATATCGTCGGCTGAGAGCAGCGGCAGCGCGCGGGTTGGCCCGGGAGTTGCTGCGAGGTAGACCTGGAGGGCAGGAGAATGATCCTCGATCGCATCTCGACAGCCAAACTCGACAAGGGAATCCCGGATCCGTTTGACAGCTACGTCCAACTTCCGCGACGATTAGAGCCTTGATAATGCTCAACTCCGAGCTAATTTACAAAATTTTTCATGAGCGCCACTTCGTTCAACGGAAGTTGGCTCGCGGAACATTTAATATTTGGCAACTTTTCGGCTTCCATTTGGTGGGTGATCACTTCTACGATCCAATCCCGAATACGCACCTCATTAAGAGAGACTACAAGGACGAACCCCGAGAGCTTCCTGGTATCGGAGTAGATTGGCGATCCTTTGTAGAACCTGCATGCGATTTGATGGATCTGTACGTCGAAGAATGGCTTAGAGAGAGAGATACGTTTGGCTATCATGAGAAAAACACTTATTTTCAAGGCATTGACGCTCTCTATTATTATTCCTTCATTAGGCAATGGAAGCCACGGAAGATCATCGAGATCGGTCAGGGATCATCGACGCGGACTGCTTTGGCGGCAATGTCGCAAAATGCGCGTACTGGACAGAATGCGCCCGAGCTGATTTCTGTCGATCCGTATCGTAGACTTCTGCCATCCGAAATCTCGCGCAACAGTGGAGTTATATTAAGGTTTATTGAAAAAACACTTCAGGAAATTACAGATATCCCGTTTATGCTGCAACCAGGCGACCTACTATTCATCGATTCGAATCGATGTATTCAAATACGGAAGTGACGTAAAAATTCTCTTCGAGAATGTATATCCCCGCCTCAAAGGGGGTGTATTTATTCACATACATGATATCTTCACACCTTACGATTATCCGCTGTCGTGGATGGCAGAAATGAAACGCTTTTGGAATGAACAGTACTTCTTAGAGGGTTTTCTTGCATTCAACACAAGATTTCAGGTCGAAGCGCCCCTCCGCTACATAATACAGGACGGCACCATAGACCAGATGTTGTCGAAACGAGGTTGCGGACCGGATCTCATTAGACGAGATGGCGCGTCGTTTTATGTGAGAACCCGATGAGAGTGCCCAATTGACACGGAAGCAGTTGATTTTCTCAGCGGCGCAGCAGACGCCGTGTCGCAGTCGACCGGTCGAGAGGCAAAGACAGGCGACCGCTCAGAGCGAGATTGGCGCCTCGTTCGAGGCGGATGGTATGGGCTACCGCGAACAGGATCGACGGCAGCAGGTACGTGGCGATATCGCGGTAGCCGACGGCGGCCGTCTGCGTGAACAGGAGAGCAAGGGCGAGGCTGAAGAAGGGGCGCCATTCATCCGTCCCCGCCGCCGCCCGCGCCCTACGCCAGAAGACGAGAACCGGGTAATAGGCAAGAAAAAATCCGAGGAGTCCGCCTTCGGCAAGGAAGCGAACCGGTGTACTGTCGATGCCTTTTTTTTGCGCGCTCAGCTGAACCACAGTCCAATTCAAGTTGCGTGGAATTTCGAGATAGCGGGAGAAGCTGGCAATATCGGAAGCATATCCGGGCCCGGTACCGAACAGCGGGTGCTCCACGAAAATCTTGAGACCGGTCTCAATCTTGAGCGCGCGCCACGCTCCCGAATATTCGGCGTCACTGCCCTTCAACCTTGTCTCGTAGATCGGCAAAAAGATAGTGCCGGCGACGGCAAGAACCGCCAGAGTCCGCGCGGAGGACGCGGCGAATGCGTTCCAGTCGCGGGCGAAAAAAAGCGTGACCGCCAACAGGAGAAGGGGGGCCAGAAGAAGCATTGAGGAGCGGGTCGCGAGCAGCCCGCCCAGGAGAAGCGTTAGCGCGAGGCGGCTTCTGAGCAGGGGGCGGAGGATGCTATCCGGCTTGTTTTGCTCGCACCAAACGCAGACAAAGGCAGGGAGCAGCAAGGTGGCGAGCACAGATGCCTCCGGTGTAAATGCCGCGGCGCGACCGATCTGTTGCGTGAGCGCAAAGTTCTCGTTGTTTGCCAGCTTCAGAAAAAATCCCGTTGCTTCCGAGAGCACAGCCTGGAAGATGCCGACGCCACTAGAGATTAACGCCGCGGTTAGATAACTTTCAAGGAAGATGCGGCGATGTTTGGGAACGACGAGTATCGCCCCAAATCCTACAGCTGTACCCAAGTATAATAAGCTTTGGAATACTAGATATTTGAGCTCGTCATGACCCCGCTCCGATATTAAAGCAATTAAATACGAAAGGAGCATTCCGCCCACATTCGCTAGAGCCCATTCTGTTGCTCGCAAATGAATACGCAATTGCGAGAGCGGAAACGCGATACAGTAGAATGCAACCAGGGGCATTATCGCCTGGAGGCCTAGGGTACGGGTACCCAGGGTTGGGATGGCAATCCCTGGGGTAAGACAGCTGAAACCGATCGCAGCGACGAGTAGAGTGACCATCAGTCTGTTGCGTCTTCACGTTGCGAGATGGTGCAGGCCTTCCAGGCTCACGCTATCGTCGGCATTATAGTTCACCGCCTCGCCGTCGACAGCCTTTTTTGGCGCCAGGCACCCGCCCAGCGGCACGGCAACCGGCGCGATAGGCGCGGCGGGCAAGCGCACGGCGATCGCTTCCGGAGCGGAGGCCGCCCTGCGCGTCAAACAGCGTGAGGACCGTCAGATCGTCGGGCCGGCTGCGGCGCCCGATCGGGACGGTCCTGAGCTGCGCACGCCGCGCCGGGATGATCCGCCTTTGCTGGTTCATCCTACTGGGCTTCGCCAAGCCGGCGGGTAATCGACCGATTGACGAGAGCCCCGACACGCAAACGTTGCGATGGGTCTGCCGGCCTGCGGGCGCGGCAATAAGTTAACCACTCGATACCGATTTCGACGCATTCCGAGAAGCAGGGTCTACCCCAGCTGGACCTGCCGATTCACGTATCGGCGCCTCCCCTGCTCTGGGCCGTGTCCATCGCCACCCGGCTTCTACGTGCCAAGGCGGCCTGCGCCACTCCTATCAGCTCGAGGCTCGTTTGTCGCGCGCACACCCAAAGGCCGCCCAGGTATGCGACCGCGCCTCCCGCGATCTCGACCGTTAGGCGCAAAAATATCGGCATCGGGATGCCCAGGGCTCTAATGGCCATGATGGCCGCCGCCATCAGTCCGCCCGCAACAGCTATGCGCGCGTAGGGTATTGCTACGTCTCGATACACCAATCCTGTCGCGCGACGCATGGTCCACAGCTGCAACGGAACCATTACCGCAAAGCACGCCGCGAGCGCGTATCCCGCGGCGACGACGTCAAACCTGCTCGCGACCCCGAAGAGCGCCCCCATGATCAAGACCTGAACCAGCGCCAACCGAGCATAGAGATCTGCGCGCGCCGCGGCACAGAGCGCTTGGCCGGTGCAGAGCACGACGGCGTACGAGAGGCACAGCAGGGATGCCGACGCCGCCACCGGCGCGGCTGGTTTCCAATGCTCGCCGAAGAGCACGGGTATCAGCTCGGCAGCCATGACGCCGAACCCAAGAACGACCGGCAGCCAAATCGCTTGCGCCGTAGCGATGATCGAGACGTAGGCCTTGTTGAACCGGGCATGGTCGCCGGCGAGCCGGCCCAGCGCCGGCAGTGAGACGGACCAGATCGGATATACCGTCGCACCGGAAGCCGTCTGCAGGATCCGTTTCACGATGTAGTAGTAGCCGACCAGAGTCGGGTCGAACGACATCCCGACGATCAGCAGGTCGATCTTGCTGGCGAGCGTATCCAATACCGCTCCCAAAAGTACTTGTGCGCTGAAACGCGTAAGTTTCCGGAGCGCAGCTGGAGAGAACACGAGGCGGGGGCGCCAGTCACTCGTCCCCCATACGAGCGGGACGGCAGCGATCGACTGCGCGACGTGATTGCCGACGAGCGACCAGACCCCGTAGCCTGAAAGGGCCATCGCGATGCCGACAATGCCACCCACAAGCCCACTGCCGGCCGATCGCAAGGCGAAGGACGAGAAACGCAGTTGCCGCCGAAGCACGGAGTACGGGATGGTGCAGAGGCCGGTCGGTATCAGGACCCACGAGAACCCGCGCAGGACCGGCGCGAGCAAAGGCTGGCCAAGGGCCCAGGCAACCCCGCCGGCGGCGACCGCCAGACCGGCGAAAAGTGTCGCTGATATCAGCAATGTCGCCCAAAACGCTGTGGAAATGGCGTCCTCGTCTATATCGGCGAGGGCGACGACCGCGTCCGCCAAGCCGCGATAGACGAGGACTTGCGTAAAGAAGACGATGGCGGCCGCGAGCGAGGCGACCCCGTAATCCGCCGGCGTGAGGAGCCTGGTCATGACCAGAAACACGACAAAGGCCAGGCCTTCCCAGCTGCTCATCTCGGCCAGCATCCACAAGGCGCCGCGCGCCACCTCACGCTTCATCGCCGATTCCTAAGTCCACCGAATTCTGCGCCCGGCCTTTGCGAGCGTTTGCTCTGCATGACCAGTGTCGACTTTCGATCACGCGTCGGTTCGGGCGATCGATCTCCAAAGAGCGCCGCCCGATAGGCCAGCGCCACCACTTCAGGCGCGAAGCGCTCCCTGTAGCATGCGAAACTTCGGCGCGCGAAGCCGTCGTTGACCGCCCGGTCGAGCAGACGGACCATCGCATCGGCAAACCCGGCCAGATCCTCCTCCACGATACAGTGCCTGCCCGGCTCCAGACCGAGCCCGTCGACCCCCAGCCTTGTCGCGATCACCGGGAGCCCGCGCGCCAGGGCCTCGATCACTTTGATTTTGATCCCGCTGCCGAAGAGGACCGGCACCACCATGCCGGCCGCGGAGCTGCAGAGCGCGTCGAGGTCCTCGTCCTCGACATAGTCGAGAAAGGACACTCGTTGCCCGAAACCCGCCCCCAACCGGCGGAGTTCGCGCCCCGCGCCAACGCCGACGACCATAAGCCGCCCCCCCGGGACCCGGGCGAGAAACATCGGCATCGCCTGCTGCAGGAACAGCCATAGCCCATGGGAATTTGCCGGGTACCGCAGATTGCCCAGAAAAAGGAACGTCGGATCTCCGGTAAAGCGCCGTGCCACCACCTCTTCCGAACCCGTTCGCCGCAGCAGGGGCATTACCGCAGACACGTTCTTCGCGCCGGTCGCGCGCGCGAGCCAGCCGGCTTCATCCGGGTTCAACAGGACGACCTGATCGAATTGTCCAGGCATCGCCGCTTCGCGCCGGGCCATGATGGTGCCTTCCATCTCCAGGAGTTGACGCTGCACGGCATGGCTGCGCGTCAGAACGCGAAGCGGGCCCGGGAGGAATTGATCGAAGGTGCCGATCAGATCAATGGCCGCCTCGGGGTGTTCGTGGATCACCGAAAGCGTGCGGCGGTAGCGCAGCGAATAAAGATCATCGAGATAGAGAACACATCGTCGCCCGGTGCAGCGCGCCCCCGGCGGCATGTGTTGCACCATGCGGATGGTATCGACAAGGACGATGTCGGGGTCGAATTGGTCGACGATGCTGGCGATGCGAGGCGCGGCCTTCGGAGCCGCGACGAGCATCTCCTGTATGGCGCGCCGCCCCGCCATCAGACTGTTGAGCGCCACCAGGGCGGCTCGTCGGAACATGGATGCCGGATTGAGGAAAATCACCTTGCAGGGTGCACTCGAAGCGAACCCCACCTCCGCGTCTACCGAGGAGATGCAGACCAACAGGACGTTTTCTGCCCGGAGCGTCGTGACCGCGTAGTCGAGAAAGCCGGCGAGCACCGCCTTGCGCCCGGCATCTATCGGATAGGGAAAGCTCGAGCTCAGCACCAGGAGCCGCATCGGATGGAATCCTTCACGCACGATGCGCAAGGTAGTCCAGACCGCGGACGTCGGAGCTGAAAAACGGTGGTGGATACCCGCGCACCTCCACTTCCCCGGGTGCACTCGAGCCCTTTCCACGCCCCAGAGGCCGGCCGACGGGCTTCCAATTACGTAGCAATCGCTCCCGATAAAATTTTCTTCCGTTGAAAATTGAACCGGGAATTCGTCCGGAAATTCCGCCGTGGGGCTTGCGCCTGTAGATTGCGATGCTGCAGTCGAGCAGCCCGATCATCGTCTCTCGAGCTCTGCGCGTGCTTGCGCCGCCGCCGCGCGCCAGCGGCTCCCCGTCATCCTGGCCCAGGGCTGGGTCTCGTAAAGAAGCCGGCCGTGATGCGGCGATAGGTTGAAATCGTAATCGGGTGCCGGCCGAAACCGTTCAACGGAGAGGTCGAACCCATATTCGTCCAATTGCGGCCTCTGGGAGGCGAAACAGTCCAACATCTGGCGTTTTCCGTTGAGGACGGCCGGGGTCAGCCGGACCGCGAGGGAAGGCGCGCCGGCACTCGGTGGGTCGAGGAAAACACCGGCCGTCACTGCGGTGTTCAGTGTCCGACCCGTGGCGGCGCCCAGGCCATCCGAGTGAGCCTCGGCGGCGTGATAGCTCGCCATCTCCCAAAGCGGCACACCTCCCGCGAGACGACAGGCGGCGCACGCCACGAACGCCGCGGCATCGTGATCAGGATGCCCGCCCTCATAGGGGTGGGTCAGCATCAGGTCCGGTCTATGGTCCCGTATGACCCCTACAAGGCGCAGCGTCGCCGCGGCCATCCCGAAGGTCGCCGCTCGGTCGCGGAATTTGAGATTGACGTAATCGAAACGGGTTCCGCTGAGGCGCGCAGCGGCGATCGATTCACGGCGCCGCGCACGTGCATAGAGATGTCGCATCAGCCAGCCTCGGCGCCACGCTTCGCGGTGCGACCATGCCCCATCTGTCAAGTGCACGATTGAGAGCTGCTCCATGGCGTGGAACTGACCGCCTGCTCCCAAGACTTCGTCGTCGGGATGGGCCGCGAACAGCAAAACGCGCAGCGCGGCGAACGGCGATGCCGACGACGAGCCCGCAGGCGTCGCCGCGATCCCGTCGATCGCAGAGCGATGCGCGCGCGCAGCCTCTGCCGGCGCGCCAGACACATCCGAGGGATCGGCGCGCCCGGACCGCGCTGAATGCCGGGAAAGATCGGCATGTTTGGCGTGGAGCCTATTCATGGCCGAACGTTTGCGGATCGGCTCTCCTGAACGCCGCCTTGCCAAAGCTGGTGCTCGCCATCACTTCGTCGATGAGTTGCGAAATCCGGCGTTCGAAGGCCTCGGCAGTGTGTTTCGCCGAGCTGGCTTGGGCCTTTTGCAGAAGTCCCGGATGCGTTGCGGGCGCGCTCAGGACCGCATCGATTTTTTCAACGGCATCGTCGAGGTCGGTATAGCGTTGCGCTGGATTTGCAATGATCTCGCGCTGTCCACCGGAATCGTGCACAAAGACGATGCAGCCGAGAAGTTGCAGCTCGGCCGGACCGATGCCGTAATGCTCGAACTGATAACAGTGCAGGCCCCATTTCTGACGAACTACAAGCCGCTCTACCTCCCGGCGAGAGAGCCCCACATGTCTCTGCGCCCAGGGCTTATCGGCGAGAAGCGCGTCTATTCGCGCCGCATAGCCGTCCGTTCCCGGGTCGTTCCCGACAATGAGGAGCCCCAACTCCCACCCGCGCGCCCGCAGGCGGCGGATGATCTCGACCGCCTCCTCGATCCGCTTGCTCGGAACGAGGCGTCCGAGGATGACGAAATTGTCTTCGCGCTGCGCGAACGGCACCCACTCAGGACTTCGCGGGTGAAGCGAGACCGCGGCCCCGGCGTGGAGAACTTGCGGGTTCGACCCTTTGTACCGGCGCCTGAATTCCGCCGCTGTCCATTCCGAATTGGCAAGCGTCAAATGGGATGCGACGATCGACCGCCGCCATCCTGCCACGCGGCGCGCCAAAAGAACGTAGCATGACCGCACGAGCCAACGGGCGGTCCCGAGGTCGCTCGCGCCAAGATGCGCGAGGCTCTCGCGGTCGTGGAAGAACATGGGATAATGGATGTATTGGATGGCCGAAGCGGCCGAGACAGTGCACTCTCCCTCGGTCGTGATCACCAGGTCCGCACCCGCGGTCATCGACCGTGCGGCCCGCAACACGAGCGCGTACTGCAGCAAGATCGGCTGATGCCCGACGCCCGAGAGCCGGGCTAGCCGCCTGAGCCAATTTGGCCACCCGACAGTCTCAAATCGTACCCGTGCTGGGTCGAGGCGGACGCCCGACCAGGCCTCAATTCTGGCTGCATCGAGTGGACCGCCGGCATGCAGCAAAACAACTTCTGAAAAACGCTGCTGCAGCGCGCGGAGCATCCGGATGCACACATACTCGGCCCCGCCGAAATAATAGACATTGTAATGGATGGCCAAAGCGCGGCTTCGCGTGACGTCTGGGCGAGGCGCTTCCGCGGGCAAAAAATCATCCCCTTTCGTCAAGTCGGTTTTGCCGTGGAGGCCGACATTTTGTCGCTTGTGGACGTGAAGAGCGGCCGACCCCAATTGACTCGGCGTAGACTGCGCAATAGCGGCTGGCAAATCGTTCGACATCGCAGAGGGGATGGGGCACATAGGTGAGTTGGCGAAGGGACACTAACTCCGCCGGGTAGGATACGTAACCTTGCAAAACCCTGCCAAGGTCATCAGCCGAGCCCGCGACGAATGGCACGGTGCCGGGCACTGAAGCAGCAATCTCCGCAAGGCCACCTGAATTCGCGTAAACCACGGGAACGTGTCGGCTTATAGCTTCGAGAACTCCCATGCCCTGGGGCTCGGCAATCAACGACGGTACGACGAGCAGGTCGATCTCAGACAGGAAAACCTCCGGATCCGACCACCCCAAAAAAGACACCGGAAGGTCGCGGTGTTGGGCATATTGTTTGAGAGCGCGCACGTCCTGCAACAGACCCGTTCCCGCGATCTTGGCGACCCAACCATGCCTTGGCAGGCGGGTCAGAGCTTCGAGCAACAGACCTGGGCCCTTATATGCCGGCAGCCGACCGAGATACCCGATACAAATTGGGCGCGCCGGTCCCGGGGTTCGAGCTTTTTCTGTGGCTTCGGCCGCTGTCCTCGGCGATGCGGCCGCAGGCCGCGGCGCGTTCGGGATGACGTAATGTCGGGCGTGCGGGAAATAACCGGCCGATAGGTGGACATTCAATGTGAACGCGCTATTGCCGACGACGGCTCGCGGAATGCCGCTCGCTCGACGCCGCGCGAAGGTCGCGATTCGGCAGCTCGAGCATTGCCGGGGGCACGGATGGCGCGCGCGAAACATTGTCCCGCGTGGGCAGATCAGATTGTAACCATGAAGCGTGTGTACGGACGGAATGCGGCGGTCACGCGCTATCGCCCAGGCGCTTGTCGACAATCCCATCAGATTGTGGGTGTGGATCAGATCGGGCTGCTCCGCCGACACGAGCCTGACGAGCTTGTCGCGACTCCAATGGCTCAACTCCGCCAACAGATTCCACAGCACACGCTGCGGCAGCGTCCGCTTCGGGTTTGTGTGCAAGTTACCCATCGGATGCGCGGCCAAGAAGTGTACGCGCACACCCGAGTTGTCGTAGTCCCAATCCTGCCCGCGGCTCGACAGGGCCGCGACTGTCACGCGGGCGCCTTGCCCGACGAGAGCGTGGGCGAGGGTGCGAACCGCTACCTCGGCACCCCCGATCTCGTCGGGAGCGTAGCCGAGGTTTACCATCAAAATGTGCATCGCGCGAACCGGCCTCGGGCCCGACGGTGTTAAATCAGCCACGCCAAAAATATTGTCGATGAGCGCCGACGTAAAACCCCGAGTCACTGTAACCGTAGGTGGCGTGCCGGCGCGGGTCGACCTGGGTAAGTACGGCACAATCGATCGCTGCGCCGGTCAGACGCAGCTGACGGACGGCCTCGGCCGCCGTCGCAGTCTTTGTCGCCCCCCACTTCATCAAGAAGATCGTCATGTCGGAGAAACGGGTAATGATCCTGGCATCGGAGACCGACAAGACCGGAGGCGAGTCGATTATAATCAGGTCGCGGCTGGTGCGAACCTCGTCGAGTTGGTCCCAAAATTCCTGGAGATAGAGCGCCTTGAACCCGCTTTCCCCGCGGGTGTGAACGGTAAGGATCGAGACTCCGCTTTGCTCCTCCGTCGTGATCTCCGTCTCATAATCTCCGTGCGGCATCGGCAAACGCGGCGCCCCCCGAAGGTCGAGGCGGACCAGCAGCGAGCGAGCACCGACGAGCGACGCCTGACGCGCGAGCATCAGCGCGGTGGTCGATTTTCCTTCCCGAGGAAGAGCCGAGGTGATGAGCACCCGGAAGCCGGCGCGGCCGCCGCGGGCCGCGTCGACCGCCGTATAGAGATATCGAACCGCCTCTGCGACGGCCGAGGTCGGGGCGGCGACAATGGCCGCGGCGGGATCGGCTCGCCGGCCTGCCAGCGGGATCAGCGCGACCGTCGGCAGACCCAGAAACGCCCCGATTTGGTCGGCGCTGCGAATTCTCTGATCGAGCGAGACGCGCAAGACCGCGACGAGGCAGCCGATGATCAGGGTCCCCAGGCCTACCCCGACGACCACGGCCAGGCGGTTTGGCCATGCCGGCGTTTGTGGTGGCCGCGCCGGCGATACGATGCTGAGATCCGGGCGCTTGAGGCTCGGCAACCCGGCCAGTTTGGCGCGGAAGAGAGAAAACGCTTCCAGCGTGGCACGATTGCTGCTGGCGTCGCTCTGCAGATCTTTCAGCCTGACCTCGGAGGATCTCTGCCCTTCGACGCGAGTTTCGAGCGCTGCTTTGGCGCGCTCGATTTCAGCCACCTCGGTTTCGAGGGACCGGACCAGTCCGGACGCCTCGCTAACGATGCGGCTCGTCTCTTCGCGGACACTACGGCGCAAGGCGGCAAGCTGTGCCCGGAGCGACCTGACGGCGGGGTTCGCCGGCCCGAAGCGGGTCTCGGCGAGCGCGAGTTCCCCGGCGACCTTCGCCTCCTGTCCCCGCAGATCGCCGACCGTGCGGGAGCCCATCACGTCGCTCGCCGATGCCGGCCCGCCAGCGCCTCTGGCCAACCGCCCGATCTCGCTGTGCTTGGCTTGCGCCGCAGCCAGTTGCGCGCGGGCATCGAGAAGTTCTTTCGAAATCTGTGAGAGTTGCTCGGCTAGAATGGTCGAGTTCTGCCCCTCGAACCGCCCCGTGTTGGCTCGCAGGCGTTCGATTTCATCCTCGCTTTGGGCAAGACGGGTGGTCAGCTCGCTCAGGCGATTGTCCAGCCAGCTCTTCATCCGCTGAGTGTCCTCCGCGGCCTCCTCCTTTTCCTGCCCCACCGCCGCAGCGGCAAGGGCATTGGCAATGCGGGCCGCGATCAGAGGATCGCGTGCAGTCGCCTGCACTACGATGCTGTGGGACCCTTCTTTTACCGCGACGCTCAAGGCGCGAGTCAGGGCCGTCAGAACATCGAGTTCGAACGTCTTGGACGGCGACGGGGCGAAAGAAAGCCACGACACGACCCAGCGCATCGGAGATCACGGCCTGAGATTTGTCCAAGATCTCGAGGCTTGAACCAAGCGTGCGGTTGCGGCGCAAGGCTTTGTTGAATTCTGGGTCCTGGTCGAGCTTCAACTCGGTCGCGACATGCTCGATCACCGGAACCGACATTATCAAATCGACGGCGCTGGCAACCTCGGAGTCACTAATTTCAGGCACCGGCGGCTGAGCGGCGACTGCGCTGTCCGCCGGCACGATCGGAGCATGCTTATCGACGACAAGTACCGCCGCGGCTCGATATAAAGGGTGGATGAAGATTAGTGCGACAATTGCCGTCGCCGTTGTCAATATCGCCGCAGCGCATATCGGCAGAAGGTTCCGCCGCAATAGTTTGAGCAGCGCGGAAAAAGTGATCGTCGGCACGCTCATGCTGGTATCCGCTAGCGCCATCGGCACCGCATCCGCGTGGGCGAGGTGCGCGAGGGCGGCCTTCCGCGGTCCGATGTCGCGGAACTCCGCGGCCTCGAAGAAGCTCTCCCGCAGCCTCGATCGAGTCGCGATTATTCATTGAATTTCTCCTCGCTCGCCCGCGCTCCGCCGTGAGTGTCTCCCGGTAACATCTAGTATCGCTTCGTAACATCGCGACGCTGGACGGCCAGCGGTGCATATAACACCGAAAACATCTGCATAACAAGCTGTGAACTTCCGCTACTGCTTGCCCTGCGTTAGCATGATGACTTATTGAAATAGAAATCCGGTTGCTGTCTGCTAATCTCCGGGCAATGCGGCAAAGACGAGCGCCGGGCTGGCATCTGCGCGAGAGGATAGTCTGGCGGCGAAAGTCGACAGGACCGCGAGTCCCGGCAGCGTGCGGGGAGGCATCCCGGCGACGGGAAAAGGAATTTGGAATCTGCGACGGCGATGCTGAGCCAATGGGTCGGCACCTGAGCGATATACTAGCTAGCTAAGCTAGACCGACGGCGATGGGGGCCGGCGCCACAGGAACCTGTCAAAGCCGCTTTTAATCCCGCCATTCGACGTGCCGGCGTTGATTGCCGCGCATACCCGGCGCCTGCGGACGGCGCACGATCGATTTGCTCGCCGCCCGCACGGGCATCCCAACAATCAATAAGCGGTTGACGGAGGCTTCAGGAGTGCCGACGCGGTGCGGAGGAGAATCATCAGATCAAGGCCGAACGACCAGTTTTCAACGTAGTACACGTCGTGGGCCAGTCGCTGGTGAAGTTGCTCGACCGTATCGGTCGGGCCCCGCCATCCGTTGACCTGCGCCCAGCCGGTCATGCCCGGCTTGACGCGCTGCCGGACGAGATAATTTTCGGCGGTATCGCGATAAAGAATACCTCCCGCTTTCGCGCTCATGGGGTGCGGACGTGGACCGACGAGCGACATTTCACCGCGCAAGACATTGATCAGTTGCGGCAATTCGTCCAGGCTGAAGCGCCGGAGAAAGCGGCCGACCCGGGTGACGCGCGGGTCGCCTGCCCGGGTCAGCTGGCGGCCGAGCGGGTCGGACTGGTTCACATACATGGACCGAAACTTGAGCAGATCGAATGGGCGGTCCTTGGCGCCCCACCGCTTCTGCCGAAAGAGCACGGGGCCGGGGCTATCGAGCTTGATCGCCAGCGCGATCAGCAGCAACAACGGCAAGGCAGCGAACAAACTCAACGCCGCCAGCACCTTGTCCTCAAGCCATTTGATGATACCCGCGACCTCGTCCAGCGGCTTCTTGGTGACCAGAAAGGTGTTAATTTGCCCGTATCGGCGGTTTTCCAGCACGCGGAAATTCTCGAGCCCTCGCGGCGCGAGGATCCTCAGAGCTACGGGAAACGGGTGAAAACGGCGCGTCAGGTCGGCAATTCGTTTATTGGCAGAAACCGGGATCGTGATCACGATTTCATCGATTTCCCCCTTGACCAGCAGCCGGTCGAGTTCTGACATGTCGCGCACCGGCAGCGCATCGGGCGCGGGCGGCGGGCCCTGGTCGAACACCCCGACGAGCCGTGTGCCGGGACCATCCTGTGCCAAACCGGCCGCGAACTGCCGGCCCGTCTCGTTGGCGCCGACAATGGCGAGGCTTTTTGTCAATTTGCCGCTCCGGATGAGTTGCCTCGCGACATCAAGCGCGAACAGGCGGAGCCCGCCGAGCGCGATCACGCCGGACACGCCCCAGGCAACCAACCAGAAACGCGAAAAATTATTCGAAATCTTTAAGATAAAAAGAATGCCGATCAGCCCGAAAATGACCTCGACGATCCGTCGGGCCGTGGTCGCCAACACCTCAGCCGGTGCTGCGATTCGCAGCGGATCGTAGAGGCTCGCCCGCGCGAAGTTGGCAATCACGGCGATAGTCGCTACGGACGTGGCCAGGACATACAGGCGCCAGTCGATATGCCCAGGGTCAGACGCGCGAAAGGTTGCTTCATAGGCAATCGCCGCCCCAGACAAGCCTGCCAAGATCAGGGCATCAACGGTCATCTGCACGGCGGCGAACGCCGTTCGTCCATATTTTTCCCAATTGAAGTCGCGGATTATCGACTTTTTCTGGTTCATCCTACCAAGCTATTTGGCCAAGCCGGCGCGCGCATCTGAGGCGCGATATTCGATCGCTACCGACCGGTAGGTGGTTAGGCGAATTATCATTAACGGTCAAGTTATAATTAAATTGTATTGCACAGTACTATTACGTATTTTCGACGCGGCTTCATCAGAGATGGTAAACAAGAGCAATCGACCAGGTGTTGAACCGGCGATCGTGACGCCTCGCCGTCGCACTCGGCGAAACGGGCGGTCGTCGAGATGGCGCAGCAGCAGCGGCAGGACACCCTGGCCGATACTGCCGACGGCGACGATCGCGAGATGCCCGCCAAACCGGGCGTGCTTCTGGTCGGGCATCGGGGTCCGGCGGCAAATGGGGGGTCAAGCCCTAGGGCGCCCAATTCCTGCTGTCAGGCCGCGGGCCGACGCAATGGTCGCCACGGGGATGTTCGGCACGAGCGGGACGAATCTGGCAGGCGGCTGCCCGTCTCGGGCGTCCGATCATCGGCGGCGGGATCGCCGCCGCTGCCTTACTCGGTCGTGAACGCGGCTTTCGCAAAATGAAGGAGCCGTTTATGGTGGGCCCGTCAACGATACCCGAGCGCATGACCTTTCCAGCAATCGAGATCGGCTGATGCCCGACGACGCGATCGGCGCGCGCGGCGTCGGCCTCGCCGCCGCGGCTGGATCGATCAAGATCGCCACCTATAACATTCACTCCTGCGTCGGCGTCGACCGCCAATATGACCCCGCGCGGATCGCCGCGGTGTTGCGCGCCATCGACGCCGATATCGCCTGCCTGCAGGAGGTTGCGGCGCGCCGGCGGATCGGGCCGCATGCCGACCAATGGGCCTATCTTGCCGAGGCCACCGGCCGGCACATCGTGCGGCCCGGCCCGACGAAAGGGGGCGGGGCCGGGATGCGTGAGCGCCGCGCCAGGATCGGCAACGCGATCCTGACACGGTTCCCGGTGCGGGCGGTGACCACGATCGATCTGAGCTTGCCCGGGCTCGCGCCGCGCAGTGCTCTCGATGCCGAACTGCTGGTCGGGGACCGCATCTTGCGCGTCGTCGCTACCCATCTCGGCCTCTCCGCTCTGGAGCGGCGGCTGCAGGCGGGCCGGCTCCTCGCCGCGCTCGGCGAGGCACCCCGTCGGGGCGCCGCCGATGCCGTCCTGGTGATGGGCGACCTCAACGAATGGCGCGGCCGCGCCGGCGCCGTCGCTGTGCTCGACGACCGCCTCGGACCGAGCGCCGCGCCGCGTACCTTCCCCTCCTGGATGCCGATGCTGGCGCTCGATCGGATCTATTTCCACGGTCCGGCGGTGCTGCGCGAACTGAGCGTCGACCGTTCGCCGCTCGCTCGCCTCGCTTCCGACCATCTGCCGCTGGTCGGCCGCCTGTACTGGGGAGCACTCGATCAACGGCCGGCGCGCCGGCGGCGGACGAATTGGGCGAAATCGGCGCCCGCCGAGCGGGCGGCCGGTCCGCCTTGCTGAGGGCGGCGGCGATGGCGTCGAGACGCAACCCGGTGCAGCTCAATGCGCTGCAGCGGAAGACCTTGACCCTGCTGCAGGAGCTGGCGCGCCTGCCCGCCTTTTCCCGGCCGGCAGACGAAGCGGGCGATATCGCGATCACCGCCCTGCCGCAGCCGCATGGCGAACATTTCCACCTTGGCGATGCGGTCGTCGCGTCGCGCGACGCGAGCGGGCTTTCCAACCCGGCGGTCTGGGCAGCCCTCGAACGCAAGGGGATGGTGCGTTCGCTCGCGAAGGGCGGCGCGGTGCTGACCCGGCTCGGCCGCGACTACCCGACCGGGCTGAGGGCGGCGATCCTGCGCAAGCTCGCCGATTGAGCGTTATCCGCGCCGCACGATCCAGTTCTGATACTGGCCCTTCCGCGGCGGAAGAAAATCGACGACCTCGATGATCCGGCCCCAGTAGCGCTTGATGGCTTCCTCCTTGAAGAATGTCTGACTGAGGAACGCGTCGCCGTAGAGAAAATAGGCGCTTGCCATCTGCGGTTGCTCGATCATCCATCGGGGGTGTCCCCCCTGCACCCAGTCGAGTTGACGGCCCTCATGATAAAACCGCCACGCATATTCGCATTGCACAGTCTGAATGCTAAGCCGCCCGGCCTGAGCATACGCCGGAACTCGGCAAGCCAAGCGTCCCACAAATATTTGGTATGGGTGAAAACCGAGATGCCGTAAATGACGTCGAATGAATCGTCCTTGTAAGGCAGGTGCGGTAGGGTGGAGGCCGAAAGCACCTCGATCTCGCGCGGAAAGCTCTGCCGCATCCACTCGACAAGATAGGCCTGAATGTCGGTCCCGTAGAGGCGCCAGCCGAGGGTTTTGTGCTCGTTCGCATAAAAGTGGCGCAGCATGCGTCCGGACGAACAGCCCCAATCGAGGATCGACAGTCCACGCTCGACCCCGCGATGCTTGCGGATAATCTCGATGATAAAATCATGGTCCTCTTTTCCCCACCGCAGGTAAAGCTCTTCGCCATAAGGCGAATAGCCGGGACGACACTCGGGGGGAGGGATCGGCAGTTCCTCGTCTGGCAGAAAGATGGCAGGATCATACTTGGGCGCATGCGATTCGATCTCATCGTCCAACGGGCTCGTGTAAAGATATTTCGGCATCAGCAGATCATGCTTGATTGCTGCGATATCGTTTCCCGGGTCCGCCCGCAGCGGCGAGCGCAGGTCCACGGCATAGGCAATCCGGCGGAGCAATCGGGCGACGAAGCGTCGCATTATGACCTTCCCG
The DNA here is from genome assembly GCA_963772295.1 of uncultured Alphaproteobacteria bacterium. Lineage (GTDB taxonomy): Bacteria > Pseudomonadota > Alphaproteobacteria > ATCC43930 > CGMCC-115725 > AP-15. The sequence goes on along the minus strand of CAVYWO010000020.1, from coordinate 819,531 downwards.
CGCGCCTGTGTTCCTTTGGCAGGGCGCCGATGATAAGCGGGGCTAGGGCCGCCTCCAACTGTCCCTCCGGCCGTCCGCGGGTCTTGACCGGCGGTCGCGGGCGGCCGAGTGTGCCGGCCTTCCAGGATATCGCCCCTTATGCTGTCTCGCCTGCTCGCACTCTTGAGCCGCACCCGCGCCGGCGGGCGACTGATCGCGGAGCTGCGCACCGCCGTCCGCCCGTTGGTCGACCCCGCCGCCACCTTTCCGTTGCCGAATTGGTGGGAGCCGAGCTACTGGGAACACACCGTCGCCCTCGCCATCCGCGACCATTGTCGGCCGGGCGATGTGGTGTTCGACGTCGGCGCCAATGCCGGCGCGCTGGCCCTGCTTATGTCCCGCCTCGTCGGGCCGCGCGGCGTCGTTTGCGCGTTCGAGGCGAGCCCACGGATCATCGACAAGACTCATTACAATCTGGTCAAGGCCGGCTGCCACAACGTCTCCTTGTTCCACAAGGCGGTATGGCGTGCCACCGGCGAACTGTTGAACATCGCCGCCGGCGCGCAGCTCAATGATCGCGTCGACGCGACGGCCACCGGCATGTCGGTGCGCAGCGTGGCGCTCGACGATTTTGCCGCCGCCGGCGATTTTCGCCCCTCGTTCATCAAAATGGACATCGAGGGTGCGGAGTTCGACGCACTGTGCGGCATGCCACGGCTGTTGCGCGAGGTGCGGCCGGTACTGGTGCTGGAGCAGTCGCCCGCGGACATGCGCTGCCACGAGCTGCTGACGGAGGCGGGCTATTTGGCGGTCGATCTCGCCACCTATTTGCCGATCACGAGCGCGCAGGATTTCCGCCCCGGCATCGGTGTCGCGAATGTGTTGTTCGCGCCGCGCGAAACGACCGCCGGCAACCCTTATTTCAGCGGCGCGGCGCCGGAGCCGGTAGCCGCCCTCCCGGCCGGCGATTTCGCCGTCAAGAATGGCGACATCAGCCTGCGGGCCCCGTTCATGCTCCCCGCCGGCCGCTACATCGTGCGCGCCGAGTTCACCGCCGGCGGGACCGACAACGAGGTCTTCGCCGGCGTCGAGGCGGATGGCGCCGTCATCTTTCGCTATCACACCTTTACCCGTTTCATGGCCCAATCCTACCGGGATTGGGTGATCCAGCTCGACCGGCCGGCGCGCGTCAGTCCCTATCTGCGCTTCGTGCGCGGCTCCGACGGCTCGCTGCAATGGAACGGGGTGACGATCGAACGGCTACCCGCATTTTCGGCCTGGGTCCCACCGGTGATCGAATAGCCGGCTGGGGAGCAGGTCGGCGCCGGCATGAAGCCTCGCTTGGGTTCCGGGCAGTTGGCGGAAAGCCGAACGATTCCAATAGTCTCCGTTCCACTCTCGCGCTTGAAGCGGGACCGCGCGATTCATATACTCCGCGTCCCCTGTCAAAGGGGTTTCGGGGAGACCGATGCGTCCGTCGCTGCCGCCAGATTACCATCCCTCCGACGACGAAGAATTCATGAACCCGCTGCAAGTCGAATACTTCCGCCAAAAACTGTTGAGCTGGCGTGCCGAGTTGCTGGCGGAATTGTCCGACACGTTGCAGCATTTGAAGGAGGAGAGCCTGCTCCAGCCCGATCTCGCCGACCGCGCCTCGCGCGAAGCAGAGCGCGCGATCGAGCTGCGCACCCGCGCCCGCGAGCGCAAGCTGATCTCCAAGATCAACGCGGCGCTGGGCCGCCTCGACGACGGCACCTATGGCTATTGCTTGGAGACCGACGAGCCGATCGGCATCCACCGCCTCGAAGCCCGGCCGATCGCCACGCTCAGCATCGAGGCGCAGGAGCGTCATGAGCGGTTGGAGCGGACACATCGAGACGAATGAGGTAGAGCGAAACGCTGGGTTCTTGCAAGAGTTCGTATTTTGACGATCTATGATAGAGTGATGCGGTAGGCATACCGCGAAAGGCGCAGATCGATGGCGATCGAGGCAACCAGGATCGCCGGCAGAGGGTCCCCGACCGCCCCCCCTTGGCGCCGGCTTGGCGCCGCCGGTCGTGCGCTCTCCGGATGGCTGACCAGCCGTCCCGAATTGGCTCGCCAAGCCTTCGATGCAACGCCTGGCGCGCAACTGATCGTCGCCGCCGATGGCCGCATCACCGACGCCAATGCCGCGTTTCGCCGACTGTTTGAGGCAGCAGGAGGGTCGCCGCGCGTCGGCATCGAAGATCTCGCCGCCGACGCGTCATCTAAAGCGGCGCTGCGGCGGCTGCGAGGCGAAGCCGCGGCAGGCAGTCATCCGGCGGTCACTCTGCTCTTGACCCCGGCCGATGCCGCGGCCTCCCGGCGCTGGCGCATTTCGGCAAGTCCGATCCGCGGATGGCCGGGTTTCGGTCTGTGGAGCGTTACCGAGGTCGCTACTGCGGCAGACGATGCGCCCAGCCGCGGCGGGCCGGAGGCCGCGTCCGTGTCGCCGCGCGAATGGTTCCAGCGGTTTTTCGGACAGGCGCCGATCGGTATCGCCCTGGTCGATCGATGCGGCCGCTTCGTCGAAGCAAACCGGGCGGCCAGCGCGCTGTTCGACCGGGATCCGCATGACCTGATCGGCCGCGAGCTAACCGGCTTGCTCGGCGCCGCGGACCGTGCCGCCGTGGCGGCGGTGCTGGCGGCCGACGGCGACCTGCCGCCCGAGCCGATCGAGGTTCGGCTCGACGGCCCCCGCGAACGCACGCTGGTGTTGTTTCTCGGCCGCCTCGACGCGGCAGGCGATACCGAGGCGGCGGCGGCATTGCATCTAATTGACGTGACCGAGCGCAAGAATCTCGAGCGACAATTCGCCCAATCGCAAAAAATGCAGGCGGTCGGACAGCTCGCCGGCGGCATCGCGCATGACTTCAACAATCTGCTGACGGCCATGATCGGGTTTTGCGACCTGTTGCTGTTGCGCTGCCGGCCGAGCGACCCGTCCTTTGCCGACATCATGCAGATCCAGCAGAACGCTAGCCGAGCCGCCAACCTGGTGCGCCAACTGCTGGCGTTTTCACGGCGACAGGCGTTGCAGCCGCGGATCCTCGACATCACCGATATCCTGGTCGAGTTGTCGCATCTATTGCGCCGGCTGATCGGCGAGAATATCGAATTCGAGATCATTCACGGCCGCGATCTCGGCCTGATCAAGGTCGACCAGGGCCAGTTCGAGCAGGTCGTCATCAATCTCGTCATCAATGCCCGCGACGCGATGCCGGGCGGCGGGCGGCTGACGATCCGGACCCGCATGGCCGCTTACGCGGAGCCGCATCGGCGCGGCCACGAAGTCATGCCCGCTGGCGAATACGTGCTGGTCGAGGTGGCCGATACCGGGGTCGGGATCCCGGCTGCCCATCTCGAGCGCATCTTCGAGCCGTTCTTTTCGACCAAGGAAGGCGGCTCGGGAACCGGGCTCGGGCTGTCGACGGTATACGGCATCGTCAAGCAGACCGGCGGTTTTGTCTTCGTCGACAGCGTCCCGGGATGCGGCAGCACCTTTCAGATCTATCTGCCGCGCTGCCCGGTCGAGGACCTGCCCGCAGTCCGGCCGGAGCCGGCGGTCACCAGGGACCTGACCGGATCGGGCCGGGTGATGCTGGTCGAGGACGACGATCCGGTCCGGATCTTCGCCGCCCGTGCGCTGCGCAACAAGGGCTACACCGTCTTCGAGGCAAAGAGCGGCGAAACCGCCCTCGAGCAGATCCGCGGCGCTGGCGGCACCATCGATCTCTTGATCACCGATGTCGTCATGCCGGTAATCGACGGGCCGCACCTGGTGCGCCTGGTGCGCGAGCTGGATCGGTCGATCAAGGTGATCTTTATTTCGGGCTATGCCGAGGATGCCTTCCGCCAGCGGCTCGACAGCGAGCGCGACATCCATTTTCTGGCAAAGCCGTTCAGCTTGAAGCAACTGGCGATGAAGGTGAAGGAGGTTCTCAATACGCGCCGCCAATCGAACTCTCTTCAGTCGCCGGATCGAGGGTCCGAAACCGCGCGGCCGAGATAGTCGAACGGCGATTGGTCGCGCCGGGATCGAAAGTTGGGTGGCGGCTTTATCGCCGCGGCATCTTGTGCGCGATCGGAACCAGATCGTCGGGGAGGAAGCGACGGCAGAGGCCCCATAGACCGCGCTTTTCGACGAGGATGATCGCGATCGAAAAGGTGCCGAGCAGGATCAGGTTCCAGGTGCCGAGCTCGCCGAGATATTGCCGCAGCACGAAATAGACGATTGTGCCGATGACCGGCCCCTCGAAGCTGCCGATGCCGCCGATCACCACATTGAAGATCACGAACACGGTCCAGTTGGTGATGCTGAATGAGGCGGGCGGCGCGATGCGGAGCTTCTGCAACGTGATGATCGCGCCGGCCACGCCGAGGAACGGCGCGGTGCCGAGGAAGCACAGGATGCGCGCCAGGCTGATGTTGACGCCGATCGCGGCCGCGCCCTCCTCATTGTCGCGCATCGCGGTCAGCCCGATGCCGATGCGCGAGCGCAACAACAAATAGGTGCCGGCGAGCGCCAGCGCCGCCAGCGCGAAGGCGAGCCAATAGATGGCCGCGAGGCGGTCGGTCCGGCTGCGGCCGAACGAGAGCACGATCGCCATCGGCAGGCTGGTCCCCGAGCCGCCGCCGAACGCGTCGAGCTTGCCGGCGGCGAGCATCAAGACTTCCGCGACGACCCAGGTGCCGATCGCCAGATAGGCGGTGCGCAGGCGGAACACCAGCGCCATCGCCGGCACCGCGATGGCCAGCGCCGCGGCGCCGGCGAGCGCGATCGAGAGGTACGGATCGAGGTTCAACAGCGCCGCGAACCCGAAGAACGCATAGGCGCCGACGCCGACGAAGGCGTGCTGGCCGACGGTCACGATGGCGGCATAGCCGGCCAGCAGGTTCCACACGACCGCGAGCACCAGCATCGACATGAATTCCGTCAGCAGCACGATGTCGGGGGCGCGAAGCAGGAGCGGCGCCGCCGCGAGCACCACGAGCGCCGCCGCCAACGCGGCGCGCAGCGCATTGAGGATCAGCCGCGATGGCGATCGGTTTGCACGGACCATCGCTCCGCGGCTCAGTATTTTGGAAACAGGCCTTGCGGCCGGACGGCCAGCACGACCAGGAAGACGATATGGCCGGCCAGCATCTGCCAAGCGATGTCGAACTGCCCGCCCACCGATTGTGCCACGCCCAGCACGATGCCGCCGACCAGCGATCCCCACATGCTGCCGAGGCCGCCCAGCACGACGACCTCGAACGCGATCAGGAGCCGGGTCGGCCCCGAGGCGGGGTCGAAATCGGTCCAGATCGACATGAAGCCGGCGGCGATGGCGATCGTGACAAAGGAAATCCCCATCGCGACGGCATAGATCCACGCCGAGGACAGACCGATCAGATCGGCGGCGGCGACATCGTCGGCGACGGCGCGGATCTTGGCGCCGATGCCAGAGCGATAGAGCAGCAGGTCGAGCGCGGCGACGAGCGCCAACGCCGCGGCGAAGGTCACGACCTGAAAGAGGCCGATGTTGATGCCGTGGCCGAGGTCGATCGTCGCGGTCTCGATCCAGCCGCCCGAGACTTTTTCGGGGTTGGCGCCGAAGCCTTCGAGCAGTCCGTTCTCGATAATGATCGACAGCCCGAACGTGACGAGAATGACGAGCAGCACGTTTTCGCCGACGACCCGCTGCAACAAAAAGCGCTGCAAGGCGAAACCGACGAGGAAGGCGAGCGGCAGGATCGCCAGGGTCGCGACGACCGGGTTGAGACCGGCCCCGGTCGTCAGCACCAGCAAGAGGAAACAGCCGAGGACGATGAAATCGCCGTGCGCAATATTGACAAAACGCATCACGCCCGCCGACAGCGACAGGCCCGTCGCGAACAGCGTGTACAGCCCGCCGAGCAAAATGCCCTGCAACAGCTGATTGATCCAAACCGCCGCCATCCTTCCGCTCACAGACCGAAATAGTGCTGCACGACGGCGTCGCGGCCGACCTCGGCGGCCCGACCCGACAGCACAACCCGGCCTTCGAGCAGGCAATAGAAGCGATCGGCAATGTCGAGCGAGCGCGAAATATCCTGCTCGACGACGATGACGCCGACGCCGCGTTCCTTGATGCGGGGGATCAGGGCGTACAGCTCGTTGGTAACCATCGGGGCGAGGCCGAGGCTGATCTCGTCGCACAACAGCAATCTCGGATTGGCCAACAGCGCGCGGCCGAGCGCCACCATCTGCTGCTCTCCGCCGGACAGCGACGCCGCCTTCTGTCGCCTTCGTTCCGCAAGTTGGGGAAAAAGCCGCCACAAGGCGCCGAAGCCGAATTCGCCCTTGCGGCCGACATCCCAGCCGAGCCGGAGATTCTCCTCGACCGTCAGCGACGGGAACAGCCGGCGGCCCTCGGGAACCAGCACGACCCCGGCGGCGACGATCGCCGCGGTGGCACGGCCCAGGATATTCTCGCCGGCAAAAAGGATGCGGCCCTCGACCCGGTCCGCCTGGCCGATGATCGCCTTCAGCAGGGTCGATTTGCCGGCGCCGTTGGCGCCGATCACCGACACGATCTCGCCGGCGCCGACGACGATGTCGATATCGTCGAGGGCGCGGAACTGGTCGTAAAAGGCCGACACCCTCTCGACCGCCAGCAGCGGGCTTTCCACCATTGCGCCCGCCCCGCCGGCTCAAATCCCGAGATAGGTTTCCTTGACGCGCCGATCGGCGAGCACCTCGCTGGGCGCGCCGACGGCGATGAAATTGCCCCCGGACAATACCGCGAGCCGCGACACGAGACGCCGCAGCGCGTGAATGACGTGCTCGATCCAGACAATCGTGACGCCGCCGCGATGAACCTCCTCGATCGTATCGAGCAGAATGTCGCATTCCGCCTCGGTCAGGCCGCCGGCGATCTCGTCGAGCAGCAGCAGCCGCGGCCGCACGGCCAACGCCTTGGCCAGTTCGAGCTGTTTCATGTCGACCAACGCCAATTGTCCCGCCCGCACAGGCGCACGATCGAGGAGGCCGGTACGCTGCAGCACCGACACCGCCTCCGCCGCGGCGCGCACCGTCGACAGCCGGCCGCCATGCACCGCCGCGGCCAGCACATTCTCGAACACGCTCATATGGCTGAACGGTTTCGGTGTCTGATAGGTGCGGCCGATGCCGAGGCGGCAGCGGTGCCACGGCTTCATCGGCGTGATGTCGGCGCCCTCGAACAGCACGCGGCCGCCGCTCGGCGGCAACACCCCGGCGATCATGTTGAAAAGCGTTGTCTTGCCAGCGCCGTTCGGCCCGATTATGCCGACGATCTCGCCGGCCTCGACCGTAAAGTCGAGCCGGTCGATGACCGTGAGCCCGCCGAAGGCGCGCGACAGCGAAGCGAGCTCGAGCATCGTTGCGCGGGCCCGTGTTCCGAACCGGCTCAGCTTTACGGGATCAGCTCGGGTTGCCCGCCCAGCGGGACATTCGGCGCCGCCGCATTGTCGACGATGACGAGTTCCAGAGGCCATTTCTTGCCCTTGCGCCACTGGCCGGCAACGCATTTGGTTTCCGCCGTGTTGGGGAACGGTCCCCGCTTGAAGTCGATCGGCCCGACGATCGTGGCGACCGGATTGTCGCGCACCGCGTCTCGGATCGCGGCGGGATCGAGGCTGCGGGCCTTCTGCAACGCCGCGATCGGCACTTCCAGCAGCGAATGGCGGTAGCCCAATGCCATCGAGGCTTGCTGTTTGGCTTCTCGTTCGTAGGCGTCGGCCAACTCCATCGAGCTCTGACCGGTCAGGCTCGATGAATAGGGGTGGAACTTCGACCACCATACCTCGCAGATGAAGCCGATGGCGCGATCGCCGAACGGGTAGAGGCCCTGCGGAAATTCGTCTACCTTGCCGGCGGTCAGCGCCTTCGGCCGGTAGCCCTGCTGCGCGCACTGGTTCCAGAAGACGGTAAAATCCGGCCCGGGCACGACGGTGAAGCAGATCTCGGCGCCACCCGCCTTGAACGCCGCGATCTGCGTCGTGTAATTGCTCGACGGCAGATCGAACCGGCCCGGATCTATCAGCTTGAAGCCGGCCTTTTGCATGACCGGCGGCATGACCTTCGAGAAGACGCGGCCGTCATCGTCGTTGGCCCACAAGACGCCGATCGTCTTGTTTGTGGGCAGCCGCGCCCACACCGACAAAATGGTGGCGTTCACGCCGGCGCCCGAGAAGAAGAAATTGTAGGTCCATTGAAAGCCCTTTTTCGGGTCGCCCTTGCGGCCGAAAAAGTACGATTTCGAGCGGGTCGTCGTTGGTCACGCATGGCATACCGTTGATCTCGCACTGGTCGGAGACCGGGTTGACGGTTTCCGGCGTTGCGAAGGCGGTGACGATATCGACCTTGTCGGTGAGGATCAGCTCCCGGTTGGGGTTCGACTGGCTGTCTTTGACGACGATCTCCAGCGGATGCTTGGTGCCATTGATGGTGATCACATTGCCGGTGAATTTTTTCACGGCGTCGATCGTCCACCCCATCTCCTCGTAAAACAGGGCCAGCGGGCCGGTTCGCGGACCGACCAGCCCGATTTTCACGGTCTCGGGGACGGCGAAGGCGGGGCGAAACAGCGCCGGCGTCGCCGCCGCGAGGCCGCCCGCAGCGGCGCCCTGCACCACCCGACGACGGCTGATTCTTTGGCCCATGTTTCCTCCCCTCGCCCTCGCCCCGATCCGGCAGACCGTGTCGTCCGCCAGCATACGAGCGGCAAGGGTCGAGTTCAAACCGGTCCGGCGACGGGGCCGCCGCCGGCCTTAAGAAGCCGTCGACCCCGGGCGGTGACATTCTCCTCGCCGCGCTGCGCGCGTGGCGGTAGGCTTCGTGTTTCAATTTCGGAACGGCGCGGTATGGATCTGATCATCCACAACGCGCGGCTCGCCGACAGGCTGGGCGCGGAGCCCTTTGACGTCGGCATCGCCGACGGCAAGATCGCCGCGATCGGCCACGGATTGCCTGAGGGGCGCGACAGCTGGGACGCGGCGGGGCGGCTCGCCTGCGCCGGGCTGGTCGAGACCCACATCCATCTCGATAAGTCTCGGCTCCTCGACCGCCTGCGGCCCGAACCGGGCCGGCGGATCAACCCGATGCGGCAGATCGCCGCGATCAAAAGGGACCTCGGCGTCGCCGACATCCGCCGCCGCGCTGCGCAAACCCTCGAAGAGTGCATCCTCAACGGCACGACGCGCATGCGCACCCAGGTCGAGGTCGATCCGGCGATCGGGATGCGCGGCTTCGACGCGGTTCAGTCGCTGATCGCCGACTACCGCTGGGCGATCGATATCGAGATCTGCGTGTTCGCACAGGACGGGTTGACCAATGATCCCGGCGCCGACGCCTTGCTCGTCGAGGGGTTGCGTCGCGGCGCCAGGGCGATCGGCGGCGCTCCGCGTTATGATCCCGATCATTCGGGTCAGATCCGCCGCATTTTCGAATTGGCCTGCGAATTCGACGCCGAGATCGACATTCATCTCGATGTCGGCGACGGGCCCGAAGCGCTCGATATTGAGCTCGTCTGCGACTTGACCGAGGCCTATCGGCGCGGTGGGCGGGTCGCGGTCGGCCACATGGCGAAATTGTCGATGATACCGCCCGATCGGCTCGCCTACTGCGCTCGCCGCATGGCCGATGCCGGCGTCGCCGTCGCGGTGTTGCCGCTGACCGACCTCTTCGTGATGGGCCGCGACCAGGAGCACAACGTCCGGCGCGGTGTCGCCGACGCCAATTATCTGATCGCGCGCGGCGTCAATTGTACGCTGTCGACCAACAACGTGCTGAACCCGGTGACACCCTACGGCGATTGCTCGCTGATCCGCATGGCGAACCTTTATGCCAATGTATTGCAGCGGGGCCGCGCCGAAGAGCTGCGCGAGTGCTTTGCGATGCTGACCCGGCGCTCGGCCTGTTTCCTCAATCTCGGCGATTACGGGATCGCGGTCGGCAACCCGGCCGATATCGCCATCATCGACGCCGAAACCCCGGAGCAGGCGATCGCCGAGGTCCGCCCGCCGCTCGCCGTCTACAAGCGTGGCCGGCGCACCGTCACGCGCCAGCGGCCGGAACTGATCAGACCATAGGTTCGCGCTCAGGGTTCGACGATGAGGTCGACGCGGCGGTTGAACACAGAGGGGTCGCCCGACCCGGTCTGTCCGATCGGCTGCTGCTTGATCATCGATTTCGCAATGCCGTCCGCCTCCAGCTGATCGGCGACGATCGAGCTGCGCGTCTCGGCGAGGTACAAATTGGTCTGCGGCGTACCGGTGGCGCTGGCCCGCGCCTGCACCGTGATGGCCTTGGCGCCGGCTGCCTTGGCCCTCTTTGCCGCCTGCGCGATGGTCTCTTTCGCATGGGGCGAGAGGTAAGCGCTAAACTCGTCGAAATAGACGAGATAGCGCGGCAACTCGGCGCCGGTCTTGCCCGGGCCCGTCTTGGGCGTTCCCATCTGGGCCACGGCGGCGGCGGCGAAGGCCGGCACCAGCAGCAACAGGCACAATCCGCGAAACCTGCGCCTCATCCCGTTCCGCCGCATGATCCCATCCCCCATGATCGCAACGGCACCGCCGCCTTGTGTATGCAGCTTTGCCGGCGGCGCGCAAGATCGAGATTCGCCGCGGCGGGCGGCTCAGCCCTGCGGCACGGCCCGATCATCCGCCACCCAGGCCTGCAACAGGGTATAGGCGACGGCGAGCACCACCGGACCGAGGAAAATGCCGACGAGGCCAAAGGCGATGAGGCCGCCGATCACGCCGGCGAGCAGCACCAGCAACGGCACATGCGCGCCTTTTCGGATCAACAGCGGGCGGATGATGTTGTCGAGGCTGAGGATGACGATGGACCAGACCAGGAGAAAGGTACCCCACCCGACCGCCCCTTTCCAATAGAGCCAGATGACTGCCGGGACCAGCACCGGCGCGGGGCCGAACTGGGCAATGCAGAGCATGAAGATCGCCGCGGTGAGGACGGCGGCGAACGGGACGCCGGCGATGGCGATGCCGATGCCGCCGAGCACCGATTGAACGAGTGCCGTGACGACGACACCGAGGGCGACGCTGCGGATCGCCTGACCGGCGAGCCGCACCGATTCTTCGCCGCGCGCGCCCGCGAGGCGGTGGCCGAAGCGGCAAGCCGTGACCGCGGCTTCTTCGCCGCGGGCAAACATGACGGCGGCAACGACGACGGTCAGCAGGAACTGGACGACGACGATGCCGAAACCGCCCAAGACGCCGAACAGCCAGCTGGCGGCGCCGCCGGCATAGGGTGCGGCCTTCGCCACCCAAACCTCGATGCCGCTCTTCTCGATCCCGCGCCACAGATCGGCGACGTACCCGCCGACCAGCGGCAGATTGATCAGCCAGGCCGGCGGCGGCGGCAGCTGGAACAACGAGAGCGCTTTCGCCCAGCCGACGATCCGGTCGAAATTCTGGGTGATCGCGGCCACCGCCAGAAAGAACGGCACGACGAAGACCAGGAGCAGAGCCAAAGTCATGATCGCGACCGCGAGCCCGCGGCTGTTCCACAGCTGGTGCTGCACGCGCAGCATCAGCGGAAAGGTCGCGACGACGAGGGTCGTGGCCCAGATGATCGCCGGCAAAAACGGCCACAAGATCCAGAACGACGCGACGATCAGCCCGGCTACGAAGAGGAGAGCGAGCATCGTGCGGACCGGCTCGCCCTGGTCCGCCGGCCCGCTCGGGGCCGCCACCTCGGCCAAGACGGGGCCAACGCTCCCGCCACCGGGCCTTTCGCGCTCGGATGGTTGGCCGCGGCCCCGGCGACCGCCCCGTTGCGCGAGCCAGCGGACCATGGGCTAGGGTGCGGCGGCGGCCGGCCGCGCCGGCACACGGCGGTCGCTGACGAGCGCCGCCGCCACGGTCAGCACCATGAACAGCGCGCTGGCGCCGAAAATCCAGCGCGGCGGCCCGCGGTCCATGATCCAGCCGAACAGCATCGGTCCGATCATGCCGCCGATGCTGAGGCCGATGGTGACGATGCCGAAGGCCCGGCCGATGGCCCCGGCGGGAGCGGCGGCGCGCACCAGCATGTCGCGCGACGGCTGGATGACGCCCGACAAGAGCCCCGCCAGACCCATCAGCGCCACAAGCGGGGCGGGGCCGAGGCCGATCGTGGCGATCAAGAGGATGATCAGCGCGTTGAGCCCGAAACCCGCGGCCGCAACCGCGCCGTGGCGGCGCGTCAGGTCGGCGACGAAGCCGCCGCCGAGGACGCCCAGCGCGGTCGCCGTCAAATAGGCGCTGAGCGCCAGGTTGGCGGCGGCAAACGGCTGGTGGAAGCCGCGCATCAGCGCCGGGATCGAAAAATTGGTGATGCCGCTCGACGACAGGCTGAGCAGGACGAAGAAGAGGACGAGGCTCAACAACGCCGGGGTGAAGAGCGCGGCGCGGCGGCCGGCCGCCGCCCGGCCGCGGTGCGGGGCCTGGCGCGAATGCAAGAGGCTCTCGCCTTCGACCGCGGGAGCCGAGAGAAGCGGCAGGGCAAAGAGCGGACCGACCAATCCGGCGGCGATCAGCGCCGCTCTCACGCCGAGATGCGGGGCGAGGATCAGCATCGCCACCGGCGCCGCCGCATTGCCGAGCATGCCGGCGCCGGTATGGACCGAGAAGGCACGGCCGATGCGCGATCCCCTCACTTGCGCAGAGAGGATCGCATAATCCGCCGGGTGGTAGACGGCATTGGCGATCCCCAACACCCCGGCCGCGACCAGGAGCCAGGAATAGCGGTCGACGAAGCCGATCGAGGCGAGCGCGCCGCCGCCGAGGCACAAGGCTGCGATCAGTAATTTGCGCGAGCCGAAGCGATCGGCGAGCCAGGCCATCGGCAACTGCACCAGGACCGAGACCACGGCCGACACGGTCAGCGCCAAGCCGAGCGCGGCAAAACCGACGCCCCAGCGCGCCGCCAGCAGCGGAAACAGGGGCGGCACCACCAGCATGTGGAAATGGCTGACGAAATGGGCTGCCGACACCACCCCGATCGCCTTGACCTCGCCGCCTGCCGGGCGTCGACGCATGGCGACCGCCGCGCTCGCCATCCTTGCGTCCCCGAGCGATGTTTCTGACGGCGCCACGATAGGCGCAGCCCGAGCCGCCGGCAATCGCTACCGCGGTACGGCAGCCATGCGGTGCGCCGCCCAAGCCGTCGATCGCAAGTCCCGGCGGCTAATCGGGGAGCGGGTCGAGGCGGAAGCCGTCGCCCCAGCGCTTGATATGGCCGACGGAGGGGGACGGGAAGTGCATCGTGCAGCACAAGGTCTCGGTGTCGCAGTAGCGTTCGAAGAAACGGCGCCTGGTGTCCGATGCCTGCTGTGGATCATAGTCGACGCGCATCACCAGGTCGGGATAACGCGCCTGAAGCGGCGAATGGACCAGGTCGCCGGTGAACACCGCCGCGTCGCCGCCGCGCCCGGCGCAAACCGCGAAGTGATCGGGGGTGTGGCCGGGGGTCGGGGTCAGCCTGACGTGGTCGTCCAGTTCGTGGTCGCTGGTGACCAGCTCGGCCTTCTTGGCCTCGATGATCGGCAGCACGCTTTCCGCCATCGGGTCGAGCGGCGTCGCCCGGTGAACGCCGTCCCAATATTCGTATTCCTTCTTCGAGAACAGGTATTTGGCGTTCGCGAAGGTGGGCGCCCAGCGGCCGTTTTCGAGCCGCGTGTTCCAGCCGACATGGTCGCCGTGCAGATGCGTGCACATGACAAAATCGATGTCGTCGACGCCGACGCCGGCGGCGTTCAGCGCCCGCATCCAGTTGCCGTCGGTCTTGCGGTGCCAGCGCGGGCGGTGCGGGAACGACTTGTCGTTGCCGATGCAGGCGTCGACGAGGATCGTGTGGTGCGGCGTCCGGATCGAATGAGGTTGGCGTCGAATGAGGGTTGGCGTTCCCGATCCTAGCCGCCGGCCGGTCGCATGACAAACCTGTCCGCGGCGCAGGGGCCCGGGCGTTGCCGGTCGCGGTGGCGGCGAACTACAATCGGCTGGAGTTGAGTGCCGGTCAACCCGCGGAGGTCATGGCATGATCACAAAATTCGACAGCCTCTTTGCCGGACATGTCGATATCGAGGATGTCGGCTATGGCGGGGTTCCGGTGAACGACCGCCGCTATTCGAACGAGCATTTGGCGACCGTCTTCGACAAGGCTCAGGCAATGGCGCAGCTGATGGATCGCTTGGGCTACGACACCTTCTGGATGGCCGAGCATCATTTTCAGCGCGAAGGCTACGAGTGCATCCCCAACGTCCTGATGATGGCAGTGCATCTGGCGCAGGTGACGCAGCGCATCCGGATCGGCTGCGGCTTCAACATCACGCCGATGTGGCACCCGCTGCGCCTGGCCGAGGATTATGCGACGGCCGACATCCTGACCGGCGGGCGCGTCACCTTCGGCGTCGGCCGCGGCTACCACACGCGCGAGGTCGAGACCTTTGGCTCGCCCCTGCTCGACCAGCCGGCCAACCGCGAGCTGTTCGAGGAGCAGGTCGAGATCATCTTCAAGGCATTCAACAACGAATCCTTCGTCCATCGGGGCAAGCATTACACGCTGCCGCCGCGGGTGCCCTACCGCGGCTACACCCTCGAGGAGCTGACCCTCGTGCCGCGGCCGCTGCGGCTGCCGGTCGAATGCTGGCAGCCGGTGCAGGGCGGCACCGAGCGGGCGCTTGCGTTCATGGCCAAGCACGGCATCTGCGGGCTGGTCGGCGGCGGCTCAGCCGAGGGCGGGGCGATGCACCGGGTCGTCCTCGCCTGGCAGCAGGCGCACGCCAAGCTCGGCGTACATCTCGAACTCGGCGAGCGGCTCGCCTTCGGCTTTCACTTCTTCATTGCCGAGAGCCGTGCCGAGGGAATTCGCGAAGCCGCCAAATACTACGAGGAAAACCTGAAGATGTTCGGCGAATTGCGCCTGGTGCGGGCCTTGAGCGACGAGCAGATCGAGATCATGCGCGACCGCACCAAGGCACCGTTTGCCAAATTGCCGCGGATCGAGGAGGCGATCGCGGCCGGCGGCGTTTTGTGCGGCTCGCCCGCCGAAATCATCGAGCAGCTGAAAGTCATCGAGAAACGCTATCCGGGGCTCGACCGGGTGTCGGTCAGCCTCTCGGTCGGGGTGCCAAAGGCGGTTTGTCTCGAACAGCTCGAGCGTTTTGCCACCGAGGTGATGCCGGCCTTTGCCGCGGCGCGGACGCCGGAGCTGGTGCCGGCGGGGTAGCCAGGCGCGGATCGAATTTACCGCGCCACAAGATCAGCGGAGCATGCAAAATTCCGGCTGATCTTGTCGTTCGCCCCTACAACATCGAACGAGCCGCATGAGCGCCGCCGCCGACGGTCGCGGTCGCCGGAACGCGAAGCGAATGAGATCCACAGCATGCGGGGCATGCGCCATCTGGGATGAGAACGGCGGATCCTACCCGTCATTCCGGGGGCCGAGCGAAGCGAGGCAACCCGGAATCCATGGACACGGGGTCCTCGCCTGCCTCGTCAAAGCCGGTGTTCTTGGTTTCCGGGCTCGGCCCCCGGCCTTCGCCGGGGCAGGTTCTGGCGAGCCGCCCCGGAATGACGATCTTCATTGAAACGGCTGTCTTTTTCGCTTTTGTTTTCATGGCAGGCGTCCCAGAAGGGCCAGTTCACGCCAACTGACCCAGCAGCGCCTTCGCCTCTTGCAGCACCGGCGTGCCGAAGCCCTCGGTGAACCAATTGTAGACCGGGGCAAGCAGACCGCGGGCTTCGGCGCGCCTGCCCTGGTCGCGCCATAGCCGGGCGAGGCTCATCGCGGCGCACAATTCCCATAGCTTTGCGCTCTGCTGTTGCGCCATCGCAATCGCCTCGCGATAGCTCGCTTCAGCACCGCCGCGATCGCCCGTCGCCAGCAGCACTTCGCCGGTGATGCGAAGTGTCTCGGCCTGAAATACTCGTACCTCTTTTTCCTCGGCCAGCTCGCGCGCCTCGGCGAGGTGCGTGAGCGCGGCTTGCCACTGCCCGGCCATCCGGCAGGCGTCGGC
The DNA here is from genome assembly GCA_963772295.1 of uncultured Alphaproteobacteria bacterium. GTDB lineage: Bacteria > Pseudomonadota > Alphaproteobacteria > ATCC43930 > CGMCC-115725 > AP-15. Next base: position 803,506 of record CAVYWO010000020.1, on the reverse strand, counting down.
AAGCAGCGTCAGAGCCCACGGTCGAAAGCTGATGAATCCAAGGTCTCGCAAGCCGGCGGCGACGAGCGGAATGCCGTCGTCCGCACAGCCCAATCCCGCCAGCGACCAACCGCGCTGGATCAGAGCCCACATCCGAAAATGTTCGAGCCCGCCCTCGGTGGTGAGTGCCAGCTCTTCATCGGCGACCGGCAACAACGACCCGGGCTCCAGGCGAACGCACCACCCAATCCACCAGTGGTGGGTTAGCGCCATAGCCAATGTGGGAGCATGGGAGAGCCGGCGCGCCTCCTCCAACGCCGCGTCGCTCTGCCGCAATGCCTGATCGAGATTTCCGAGGTAGGCGAGCACCACCGATAAATGTCCCAGCAGTTCGACTCGCTCATCGTTGGGCAGCAGTTCCGCATAGGAGGCGCGATCCGCCGGATCGTAAAGAGCCAGGGCCTTCTCCAAATATGCCCGACCCGTGGTGAATGCCCCGAGGCTCGAGCCCAATCATCCAAATGCTGGTTCCAGAGGATGGACAGCAGGGCGCGCGGCCGGTTCAGCGCCGAGGCCAGCTCACGCGCCCGCGAGTAGGCTTCGGCAAGCTCCGGTGCGCTCCGCATTCGGCTCGTGATCAGTGCCTGGCCGAGCGCGACCTGCAGATCGAGCTCGGTTTCGCGGCGCCGATCGCTCTCGGGCAGGGCAGGGACCAGCGCCAGCCCGCGGCGGAGCAGTGCCACTGCTTCCGCGACCGCCGAGCGGCCCCAGGCTTGCCGCCCGGCGGCGAGCCAATAGGCGACCGCCGGCTCGATCAGACCGGCCTCCTCACAGTGGCGGGCGAGCAGCGCCGGCTGCGCCGCAACGATCTCCGGGAACTGGCCTTCCAGGGCGGCAGCGATGCGGGCATGGAGCTGCTGCCGCCGGCCGCGCAACAGGCTGTCATAAGCCGCGTCCTGCACCAGCGCGTGCTTGAAGGTGTACTCGGCGTCGGGCGGGGTGCCCCGCCGGTAGATCAGCTCGGCCCCGACCAGCTGCGCCAACGCGTCGTCCAGTTGCGCCGAAGGCATCCGAGCCACCGCGCCGATCAACTCATGCGAGAACCGCCGGCCGAGCGCCGCCCCGATCTGCGCCACCTCGCGCACCGGCGCCAAGCGGTCGAGCCGAGCCAAGAGCGAGGCCTGCAAGCTCGCCGGGATCGCCAGCGGCGTCATCCCCGGGCCCGACCCGGTGACGGCCGACGCGGTATAGCGATCGCCGGCATCGGTCAGCATCCCGCTCTCGACCACGGCCTTGGTCAGCTCCTCGACGAAGAGCGGCACCCCGTCGGTGCGGTCGATGATTTGCGCGGCGATCTCCTCGGGGAGGGCCTTGCCGCCGGTAATACCCGCGATCATCTCGGCCCGCTGCCGTGGCGCCAGGCGATTGAGGGCGCGCAAAGTTACGTGTGGGCGGCCGATCCAGGGCGGGGTGAACTCGGGCCGGAAGGTGATGATCAGCAGGGCCCGAAGTGCCGGCACGCGATCGATGATCAGGTCATAGAGCTCGAGCGAGGTCGGGTCGCTCCACTGCGCATCCTCGAACAGCATCAGCACCGGCTGCCGCGCCGCCAGCCCTTCGATCTGCGCTACCAGCGCCCGCAGCGTCCTCTCCTTTTGCTTCTGTGGCGTGAGATCAAGCGGCGGGTAGCGCTCGCCGGTGGGAATTGACAGCAATGCCGCGAGCAGCGGCGCGGCCTCGCTGGGATCGTTGGTCGCCTGGGCGAGCACCGCCTCGAGCTTTCGAGCCGCTGCGCGGGGGTCTCCTCGCGCCGGAACCCGGCCGCCCGTTCGAGGCTGGAGGAAGGTAGGGAGGGGTCGAGGTGAGGGTTTTCGCTGCGGGCCGAAGCATTCGCCAAGGGAAACCGGCGCCGGGAAGTAACACGCTCCGCCCATCCGCGCCGAGACTTTGCCATTACAGCCGCATTACATCGCGAATACACGCCGCCCGCCGAGCCGGCGCGAAGTCGCCGAAAGTCCCTGCAAGCATTCGCGGCAAGTATTCGCCGAGGAGGTTCCGGGAGGGGGTTGAGGAGGGGGGTTCGAGGGCCGGGTCCAGGCGCCACGAGGCTGAAACCGAGTTCGGCAAAATACCCGAAGATTTAGATTTTGACGATCAAGGAAGCTATTCGAGGGCAAGAAACCGGCTATACCGCTTGTTGACTCCGCCGCGTTTAAGAAGGCGCAGGCGGAGCCGCGCGGAAAGCAAGAGCGGTTGCTCTAAGGGGACGGAAGCGGATGATTTCAGAGGAAGCCCTCGCCAACCTTCCAGACGATCCGGAGCTTGCCTTCGTGAAGTTGGAGAAGAAATTTCGCGAGGAGATGAACGCAAATCTAGAACATGCCGAAAACAACAGTCTGATCGAAGCCGCTTACCGACAATATATGAACCATACATCCGCGATTGCGCAAGCTTTAGGATTAGATATCCTTAAAGAGTGGCAGAAAGCGGGGGAGACAGGTAATGTTTTCGATATACAACGGAACTTTGTCGCGGACGTGGATCATTACATTATTCAAATCCAAATCGCGCACACTCGGAGAAGCAGAGGTTATTCGGTTGCCCTCGATCCCGCGACCAAGGCAAAAATTCGGCACCATCTTTCGCAGATCAAAGAAACCGTCGATAGGCTCGAAGTTCCACAAGACAAAAAAGACAGGCTATACGATAAAATATTGGCGTTAGAGGGCGAAGTGGATAGAGATCGAACACGATTTGACGCCTACTCGGCACTTTTCCTTGAGGCAGCGAGTACTACAGGGAAGGCAGCACGTAAACTTAAACCGCTGATGAAACTCTTGCAGCCGATCACCATCTTGTTCGCGAATGCCAAGGACACTGAGAACACTCAGCTACGCCTGCCGCCAGCACCGACGCTCAAGCGGTTGGAACCACCACAGTTGAAACTCCCCTCGCCAGAGCCACCCGCGCCCGATTTGAACGACGACATCCCTTTCTGACCATTTTCGGCGTGACCCCGTCCCCTGTCAAAAAGGAAGTGAAACGTGGAGCATATTGCTGATCTGGACGAAATGTTGCTCCGATGTCGGCCGGGTATTGCAAAAGCGTATGCAGAGGAGGCGGTCGGCACCTATCGCGCAGGTGCCTACCGAGCGTGCATTATTACGACATGGATCGCAGTATCATTCGACCTAATCGATAAAATTCGCGAACTCGCTTTGTTTGGAAATAATGAAGCAAAACAACAGATCGCATCATTTGATCAATGGCAAGAAGACATCGCCCGTGGGAATCTCGCCACCCTTCAGAGAGCGCTAAATTTCGAGAGAGACTTGCTCGGATATGTCCGAGACCGATTGGAATTGATCGACGGCCAACAATATATTGACCTGAAGAGGTTGCAGGATGACAGAAATCGGTGCGCACATCCTACATTGCAGAGAGAAGGTGCTCCGTATCAACCAAACGGAGAAACGGCGCGGGCACATCTTTGCAATGCTATCATTCACCTCTTGCAGCAACCGCCCGTGCAGGGCCGCTCGGCTCTTGCAGAAGTCAGAAGACTAATATCATCCGATTACTTTCCTCAGGAATTGGAGGTAGCGAAGAAAGCGTTGACCGATAATGTATTCGCCCGCCCATCGGACGCATTGGTGCGAGGGGCGGTAGACGAGATTTTGTTTGGCTTTTTTGAGCCGGGAAATACGTACTACCGAAAGCGCCGCGTGTATACAGCACTGTCCGCTATAGCGGAAATCCGCAGACCTGTAGCAGAACCGCGGATTGCCGAACAAATGCGGAAAATATTCCGGAGTGTGGAAGATATACACCTGCCAAATGCCATTGACTTAGTGGTCTCCGTGCCAGAGTGTTGGCGGGCATTGGCTGACGTTCACCGGCAAAAGCTCGCTGATTATATGCTGCGCGGCCCGATAAAAGTGGTCGCATGGTTGGGAGAACGGGCGGCAGGGTTAGATCAACTTCGCGACGCTATCATAGAACGAGTCAGAGTATCGGATATAACAGAGCTGTGTGAGCTTGTAAAAGGCGGAGTGCGGGAGTTAGCCGTCAATCGTGCTGTCAGGGAATTTTCCAATTGCCGAAGTTGGGCGTCTGGAAATTCGGTTGGTACTAGCCTAATCATGCCTCTTCTTACGCATCTGACTTTCGATAATATCAAAGACATTATCGACGCGTCGTCGAGACGGGGTGTTGATTTACAGGGTAGCGGTGCGTTCACTGAATTCCTTACAAAAATACGAGAGGAGCGCATCATTACGGGAGATGCGTTGGATGCGTTGCTAGAGACGAACCACCTAGACCAGCGTGGCTATCGCCGTTACGACTGATTTGCGCCATTTTCCAGAATCAGTGTTATGTGTCACAGGGCTGTAGGCGCCGGATCAAAATGTCACTCGCCTGCCAATTAGAGATGACACTCCCGGGCGGATTTCCGGGGGGTGTCAAGGGTGACGGTTCGGCTGATGAGCGATGGCGAGTTGAGGCGGCTCGAGGTGCTGCGAGATTTGGATCAGCGGCGGCTGACGACCGAGGCGGCAGCGCAGCTGCTGAGGCTCGAGCGGCGTCAGGTATTCCGGCTGTTGAAGGCGTACCGGATCGAGGGCGCTGCTGGCCTGATTTCGAAGCGGCGTGGCGGTCCGGGCAACCGGCGCAAGCCCGAGGCGCTTCGGAGCAAGGTGCTGTCGATCATTCGCGAGCAGTATTGGGACTTCGGCCCGAGCTTGGCGGCCGAGAAGCTGCGCGAGGTTCACGGGATAACGCTCGGTCGCGAGACGCTGCGGCTATGGATGGTCGAGGCCGGGCTGTGGCTCGATCGCAAGCAGCGGCGAAAGCGCGTCCACCAGCCGCGCCATCGTCGCGACTGTGTCGGCGAACTGGTGCAGGTCGACGGCAGCGAGCATTGGTGGTTCGAGGACCGCGGCCCGCAATGTACGCTGCTCGTCTTCGTCGACGACGCGACCAGCCGGCTGATGCACCTGCAGTTCGTCGAGAGCGAGTTGACATTCGCCTATTTCCATGCCGCCCGCGCCTATCTGGAGGCCTGGGGCAAGCCGGTCGCCTTCTACAGCGACAAGCACGGGGTCTTTCGCGTCAACCACGAGGGTGCCAGCGGTGGTGACGGGATGACCCAGTTCGGGCGTGCGCTGCATGCTCTGAACATCGACATCATCTGCGCCAATTCGAGCCAGGCGAAGGGCCGGGTCGAGCGGGCGAACAAGACCTTGCAGGATCGGCTGGTCAAGGAGTTGCGGCTAGCCGGCGCGCGCAGCCTGGCCGAAGGGAACGCCTTGCTGCCGGCTTTCATGGCCGACTACAACGCCCGCTTTGGCAAGCCGCCGGCGAACGCGAAGGACCTGCACCGGCCGCTGCGTGCCGGCGACGATCTGGAGGACGCCTTTGCCTGGAAGGAGGAGCGCACCCTTTCGCAAGCGCTGACGCTGCAATACGACAAGGTGATCTTCATCCTGGAACCGAGCGACCAGGCCAAGGCGGCGATCGGCAAACGGGTCACTGTCGTCGATTATCCCGATGGCCGGCTATCAATCCGCTACAAGGGCGTCGCGCTCGCCTACCGCACCTTCGATGAGCTGCGCCACGTCCCGCAGGCTGCGATTGTCGAGAACAAGCGGCTCGGCGCCGTCCTCGCCTTCATCCGCGAGCAGCAGATCGAACGGGCAGAGGTCCGCAGCAGGAAGGCGCCGCGCCGCCGCGATCAGCGCGACGCGCGCCTATTCAAAGTCGGCTGAGCGTTTTCACGAGCTGAGCAGGGCCGCCCTATACACACTCGTTACGTAACGGAATAGCGAGCCTATGAAACGAGGCCCTAAGCCCTTGCGTGAAAAGGCGATGACGACAGCCGAGCGGCAGGCCCGGTTTCGCGCGACGCACACCGACGGGATGTCCAGGATCATATACCGAAGACCCGCCGACCGGCGCAGCCGGGCGCAGCGATGGCGCGCGGCCGTGGCCGAGCTTGTCGCCTTACAGGACGATTACCGAACGTGGCTGCAGGCGCTGCCGCAGAACCTTGAGGCAAGCGCCACGGCGGAGGCGCTGCGGGCGATCTGTGATCTCGATCTTTCCGATCTCGAAAGCGTCGAGCCGCCGCGCGGCTTTGGTCGCGACTGATGCAACGGGAGCCTGCCTGTCCGCCCGGGTTCTTCTACGAGCCGAGCGTGCTGACGCCCGCTCGGTAGACAACCGGTGCGGCTGCAAGCGTCCATGCATCGGGCGGCGGTCGGGCGCTGCGCTACGCCGGGGCTGCGCGCCCGCCCGCCGCCCGCCCCCAACCGACAGTGACATTTCTAAATGGCAGAAAGAGTGACATCTCTATTTGGTGGACACAAGGGCTGTCGGCGCAAGATAGAAATGTCACCCGGCGCGCAAAGTAGAGATGACACCCCCGTTGCCGCTCACCGATGCCTCGCTGTCTCCGGCATCTCGACACCCGCGAGCGCCGCCAGCGCCACGAAGTGCTTCGCATGCGGGATCTTTCCGCGTGTGAGATTGCGGGCATAATCGAGAGAGAACCCGAGCGTTCGGACAATCTCGGCCCGGACGGCGCCGCGAAGCCGAGGCATGACCTCGGCGATGTACCAGCTTCGCAACGCCGCAACCTGTTCCTCGCCGCGGGCTCGATGCTCTCTGTCCCATTGATGCTGCTCGATCGCCCGGCGCCGAAGGCTCTCGGAGTGGCGCCGGTCGCTCGCCCGGATCGCGGCGATTCATTCATGCCCGAAATCCGCTTTCGTTCTCACCCGCGGATCAGGTTGAGGGCCGCTCGGACGGTGCGTGCCGCCGCGACCCTTGGCGTTGCCCGGCTCGGCCGCATCCGCGGGCGGCGCTGGCATACCACCGTCGAGATCTGGTTTTACGGCCCTGGCGCCGCGCCGGGGGACATCGAGGAGCTGCGGCGCTTCGTCGAAGCGAACGCCATGCGCCGCGGCAGCGGCGAGAAGGCCGATCTCGTATGGCGCGACGAGATGGGCATCAAGATCTCGATCGAGCCGCTCGAAGACTTCCGCCGCACGCTGATCGGCGCGATGACCCGCCCGACGCTGATCGTCGGTCACGACATGCTCGCCACACTCGGAGCGCTCGCCATCGGTTTCGGCCGGGCAAGGCGCCGGCGCACAAAAGCCCGCCCCGGACCTCATCCGGGGGGCGAAGACCCCGGAGCGGCACAACTCCGGCGCGATGCCTGGTCGCTGACGCTCGCCGACTATGCCGATCCCGTCATGGCTCGCCTCCCTCCCCGTATCGCTGTACCGGGCAGGCTTCGCCGCCGGCGGCGGCGGGAATTGGCGGGTCGATTCGTGGGCGCCAATGCGGGGCGGCGGGATGATCCCCGGCCTCGCCGCCGTCGCGGCAAAGTGCGGCGTCGCTGACAGCACAGTCGAAGCATGGTCCGCCGGCGAGCGGGCGCCGGAAATGCCGGTCGTCGAGGTACGCCGGGCTGTGCGGGAAGCGACGGCCGACATCGTCGGCCGGTTCTATGCTATCGCCAGGCTCGATGACACGCTCGCCGCCGCCCATCGCTTCAATCGCATGGTGGCCGTGTTGGTCGGCCCCGACAACGAGACGCTGGCAAAGCGCCTCTTCATCTCTAAGCGCACCCTCGAAGCGGCGATCGGCACGAAGGCGCCAGAACGGGCAAAGCCGATCGGCCGGTTTCTCGGCCGGCTGGGGACCCTCGCCAGGACGGAGCTGCGCCAGGCCATCGACGAGCGGGACCCGAGGCGCGGCCTGTTCCGCAAGGGCAAGCCGCTGCCGTTCGAGATCGGCCGCAGCGGCGACCGACAAGCCTGCGCGGCGCTGGTGTCGCTGTTGTGCGGCGCGAAAGAGCCTGCGCTGTTGGGGCCGGAGGAATGCCTCGACATCCCGGCGCGGGTGGCGGCGCTGAGCGAGCCCACGGCGCCGGAGCGATGGCTTGCCGACATCGACAAGGGGCCGGCCTGGCGCTGGCTGCGATGGGCCGGGACGGTCGGCCGAGTGTTGGGGGTTGTCGAGACGAAGAGGGCCGCGTAGCGCCTCTTCTCGCCTTGTCTTCGGCCGGCGCAGCCTCGCCTCGCCTCGAAATCCCCCACGACAGACCCCCGCGGCGGGAACGGCGGCGTCGCTTCAATCGCGTGTGTGTCGGCGCGAAAAGGGGGATTCTGGAAACTCTCCCTTCGGTTGATCGGCGGATGGTTGCAAAAACCTTGGAATGTTGGGCACCAACCCCACGTGCTTGGCTGCCCGGCTTTCTCCGGGAGTCAGGAGGTGGCCACTGAAGTGGATTCTCTCGCCCCCTCCCAGTCCGTGCGCTGCCGGAGGTTTGCAGCGACAGTTTGGATGCCATCTGGAGTAGTGTAAGAAATTAGGGGTATTTGGGGCAACGGTGACTCGCAGATGGAACCGACAAACGCCTGCCTCTGACAACCGCAAGCAGGCATAAAGGGCGGCGGTTTTCCAGCCGCCCTTTTCATTCTGCTTCGGTAATGCGTTCTTTCCTTGTGTCCACCAAATAGAGATGTCACTCTTTCTGCCATTTAGAAATGTCACTGTCGGTTGGGGGCGGGCGGCGGGCGGGCGCGCAGCCCCGGCGTAGCGCAGCGCCCGACCGCCGCCCGATGCATGGACGCTTGCAGCCGCACCGGTTGTCTACCGAGCGGGCGTCAGCACGCTCGGCTCGTAGAAGAACCCGGGCGGACAGGCAGGCTCCCGTTGCATCAGTCGCGACCAAAGCCGCGCGGCGGCTCGACGCTTTCGAGATCGGAAAGATCGAGATCACAGATCGCCCGCAGCGCCTCCGCCGTGGCGCTTGCCTCAAGGTTCTGCGGCAGCGCCTGCAGCCACGTTCGGTAATCGTCCTGTAAGGCGACAAGCTCGGCCACGGCCGCGCGCCATCGCTGCCCCGGCTGCGCCGGTCGGCGGGTCTTCGGTATATGATCCTGGACATCCCCGTCGGTGTGCGTCGCGCGAAACCGGGCCTGCCGCTCGGCTGTCGTCATCGCCTTTTCACGCAAGGGCTTAGGGCCTCGTTTCATAGGCTCGCTATTCCGTTACGTAACGAGTGTGTATAGGGCGGCCCTGCTCAGCTCGTGAAAACGCTCAGCCGACTTTGAATAGGCGCGCGTCGCGCTGATCGCGGCGGCGCGGCGCCTTCCTGCTGCGGACCTCTGCCCGTTCGATCTGCTGCTCGCGGATGAAGGCGAGGACGGCGCCGAGCCGCTTGTTCTCGACAATCGCAGCCTGCGGGACGTGGCGCAGCTCATCGAAGGTGCGGTAGGCGAGCGCGACGCCCTTGTAGCGGATTGATAGCCGGCCATCGGGATAATCGACGACAGTGACCCGTTTGCCGATCGCCGCCTTGGCCTGGTCGCTCGGTTCCAGGATGAAGATCACCTTGTCGTATTGCAGCGTCAGCGCTTGCGAAAGGGTGCGCTCCTCCTTCCAGGCAAAGGCGTCCTCCAGATCGTCGCCGGCACGCAGCGGCCGGTGCAGGTCCTTCGCGTTCGCCGGCGGCTTGCCAAAGCGGGCGTTGTAGTCGGCCATGAAAGCCGGCAGCAAGGCGTTCCCTTCGGCCAGGCTGCGCGCGCCGGCTAGCCGCAACTCCTTGACCAGCCGATCCTGCAAGGTCTTGTTCGCCCGCTCGACCCGGCCCTTCGCCTGGCTCGAATTGGCGCAGATGATGTCGATGTTCAGAGCATGCAGCGCACGCCCGAACTGGGTCATCCCGTCACCACCGCTGGCACCCTCGTGGTTGACGCGAAAGACCCCGTGCTTGTCGCTGTAGAAGGCGACCGGCTTGCCCCAGGCCTCCAGATAGGCGCGGGCGGCATGGAAATAGGCGAATGTCGAACTCGCTCTCGACGAACTGCAGGTGCATCAGCCGGCTGGTCGCGTCGTCGACGAAGACGAGCAGCGTACATTGCGGGCCGCGGTCCTCGAACCACCAATGCTCGCTGCCGTCGACCTGCACCAGTTCGCCGACACAGTCGCGACGATGGCGCGGCTGGTGGACGCGCTTTCGCCGCTGCTTGCGATCGAGCCACAGCCCGGCCTCGACCATCCATAGCCGCAGCGTCTCGCGACCGAGCGTTATCCCGTGAACCTCGCGCAGCTTCTCGGCCGCCAAGCTCGGGCCGAAGTCCCAATACTGCTCGCGAATGATCGACAGCACCTTGCTCCGAAGCGCCTCGGGCTTGCGCCGGTTGCCCGGACCGCCACGCCGCTTCGAAATCAGGCCAGCAGCGCCCTCGATCCGGTACGCCTTCAACAGCCGGAATACCTGACGCCGCTCGAGCCTCAGCAGCTGCGCTGCCGCCTCGGTCGTCAGCCGCCGCTGATCCAAATCTCGCAGCACCTCGAGCCGCCTCAACTCGCCATCGCTCATCAGCCGAACCGTCACCCTTGACACCCCCCGGAAATCCGCCCGGGAGTGTCATCTCTAATTGGCAGGCGAGTGACATTTTGATCCGGCGCCTACATTCCTTGTGTCCACCAAATAGAGATGTCACTCTTTCTGCCATTTAGAAATGTCACTGTCGGTTGGGGGCGGGCGGCGGGCGGGCGCGCAGCCCCGGCGTAGCGCAGCGCCCGACCGCCGCCCGCCCGATGCATGGACGCTTGCAGCCGCACCGGTTGTCTACCGAGCGGGCGTCAGCACGCTCGGCTCGTAGAAGAACCCGGGCGGACAGGCAGGCTCCCGTTGCATCAGTCGCGACCAAAGCCGCGCGGCGGCTCGACGCTTTCGAGATCGGAAAGATCGAGATCACAGATCGCCCGCAGCGCCTCCGCCGTGGCGCTTGCCTCAAGGTTCTGCGGCAGCGCCTGCAGCCACGTTCGGTAATCGTCCTGTAAGGCGACAAGCTCGGCCACGGCCGCGCGCCATCGCTGCGCCCGGCTGCGCCGGTCGGCGGGTCTTCGGTATATGATCCTGGACATCCCCGTCGGTGTGCGTCGCGCGAAACCGGGCCTGCCGCTCGGCTGTCGTCATCGCCTTTTCACGCAAGGGCTTAGGGCCTCGTTTCATAGGCTCGCTATTCCGTTACGTAACGAGTGTGTATAGGGCGGCCCTGCTCAGCTCGTGAAAACGCTCAGCCGACTTTGAATAGGCGCGCGTCGCGCTGATCGCGGCGGCGCGGCGCCTTCCTGCTGCGGACCTCTGCCCGTTCGATCTGCTGCTCGCGGATGAAGGCGAGGACGGCGCCGAGCCGCTTGTTCTCGACAATCGCAGCCTGCGGGACGTGGCGCAGCTCATCGAAGGTGCGGTAGGCGAGCGCGACGCCCTTGTAGCGGATTGATAGCCGGCCATCGGGATAATCGACGACAGTGACCCGTTTGCCGATCGCCGCCTTGGCCTGGTCGCTCGGTTCCAGGATGAAGATCACCTTGTCGTATTGCAGCGTCAGCGCTTGCGAAAGGGTGCGCTCCTCCTTCCAGGCAAAGGCGTCCTCCAGATCGTCGCCGGCACGCAGCGGCCGGTGCAGGTCCTTCGCGTTCGCCGGCGGCTTGCCAAAGCGGGCGTTGTAGTCGGCCATGAAAGCCGGCAGCAAGGCGTTCCCTTCGGCCAGGCTGCGCGCGCCGGCTAGCCGCAACTCCTTGACCAGCCGATCCTGCAAGGTCTTGTTCGCCCGCTCGACCCGGCCCTTCGCCTGGCTCGAATTGGCGCAGATGATGTCGATGTTCAGAGCATGCAGCGCACGCCCGAACTGGGTCATCCCGTCACCACCGCTGGCACCCTCGTGGTTGACGCGAAAGACCCCGTGCTTGTCGCTGTAGAAGGCGACCGGCTTGCCCCAGGCCTCCAGATAGGCGCGGGCGGCATGGAAATAGGCGAATGTCGACTCGCTCTCGACGAACTGCAGGTGCATCAGCCGGCTGGTCGCGTCGTCGACGAAGACGAGCAGCGTACATTGCGGGCCGCGGTCCTCGAACCACCAATGCTCGCTGCCGTCGACCTGCACCAGTTCGCCGACACAGTCGCGACGATGGCGCGGCTGGTGGACGCGCTTTCGCCGCTGCTTGCGATCGAGCCACAGCCCGGCCTCGACCATCCATAGCCGCAGCGTCTCGCGACCGAGCGTTATCCCGTGAACCTCGCGCAGCTTCTCGGCCGCCAAGCTCGGGCCGAAGTCCCAATACTGCTCGCGAATGATCGACAGCACCTTGCTCCGAAGCGCCTCGGGCTTGCGCCGGTTGCCCGGACCGCCACGCCGCTTCGAAATCAGGCCAGCAGCGCCCTCGATCCGGTACGCCTTCAACAGCCGGAATACCTGACGCCGCTCGAGCCTCAGCAGCTGCGCTGCCGCCTCGGTCGTCAGCCGCCGCTGATCCAAATCTCGCAGCACCTCGAGCCGCCTCAACTCGCCATCGCTCATCAGCCGAACCGTCACCCTTGACACCCCCCGGAAATCCGCCCGGGAGTGTCATCTCTAATTGGCAGGCGAGTGACATTTTGATCCGGCGCCTACATTCCTTTGTCGCATAACCCGTCAATCTGGAAAATCGCGAATACCCCCGTTTAAGGAAAGGTCACTGCCCGCCTGCGACTTCGCCCCGCCCTAAGCAACGGATGAACGTCTCACCATGCTGCGTTGTTGTTTAGGTCTATCATTTAATCCATAATGGCGCTTACACGTATCTCTATTCCAATATTACAATCTTCAATTAAAACCCCCTTGTTGATTGGTCCCAATATACCAATCTTTTTATCTTGGTCAAAAAGGACCAAACGCCAGACCATTTCCTCGCCGAAGTCGATGTATACCTTAGCCTTAGCCTCGCTCCAGTTTTTAAGCAGTTGACTTCTACTCCACCACATTACCCTGTAAGCGAGTGGATTCTTCTGTATCGGTCGTCCTTCCAGTCCAACGCGGAAGTGCCCGGCGTCTAGTCCTCTTGTCCCATCTACAATCCAAATCATCTTTCCATAGAATTTCTCACGACTACGCATCTCTACTGGATCAATAGGCGAGTGCTGTAGTTCAATAACGAGCCCGTGGGGATTTTTCACGTCGGCAATATGCTTCTCGCCCGTTTCCGGATCGATGTGGCTGACCTCCTGCCAATCCGTTGGAAACTTATCTTTCCAAGCCCGATGCCACTCTGTTTCGGACTCCCACCAAAGATCGCACGGAGGCCTTCCCTTGTGCGCCCAGTGCCAGACCTTCACGCGACCGCACTTTGCAATCATGTCGCCGTCGCAGTTCGGGCAACGTCCTTTCAGCTGGGGCTGCGCCTCCGTCTTCTCATCGTTCACGAGCGCGTAGCGCATAATGGCCTGCGATCTGCTATCTAAGCCACGTGAAGCACAGGCAAATATCCCGGACGGCGCTCGAAGCATCTCCGGCTGAACGAAAAGCGTTTCTAGAAGGCAAGTCAAGGCTGTAAATGCTCATCGCTTCACAATAAAATACATTGCCACGATCAGAATTACAACACTCCAATATATCTGCCTCTCGTAACCTTTGATTCGGGTAACCAGTTGTTCATTTTGCGATGCGATTTTTTCGAGAAGCGATAACTCCTTGCTGCTCTGTTGCTGAAATTCTTCCAACAAATCGCGTCCTGACTCCGATACCGGGGTAACATCAAAATACTTGTTACCTCTTTGAATGTCCTCACATCTTCGCCGGTATTCATGGCGAAAGTCCCCCGATAGCTTCTCCTCGATCAATGCTCGTTTTTTCGTGTTGAGAAACACATAACAATTTTTCAGTACCGCAAATACAAACACGTCCTTATCTTTGGCGAAGCCCGCTTCAATATCCTTTTCAGAAAGATCGGCGCCAGCATAAAAGGCGCAGCGCCGGGCAATATCTTCATCATTAGGTGAGCCAAAGACGTGCGGCCCTGAGTTGGTTCTGGTGCTTCTCCGACTGTACAATGAATTGACTAGGCACCGCAGTTCTTCACGTAATGGAAGATGCGTAGACCAGCCTTCTTCATCTTCGCCCTTGTAATCCTTTAGTTCGACGTTGCCCCACCTCTCTAGGACACCTGCAATCTCGTCCGGCCAACAGGTATGACGTGGGTCGAGTGCAGCCAAAAGGCCTAGAGCTGCATGGGCCGAATGTGAAGTGACCGGGGCAGTTTCCAAAAATTCGAATAGCGCTTTGTGGATATCCCACAAATTCAGATCGGGGCCGTGTATATTGCTTTCGTCAATGTTGAGCCGCTTATTCTGCGCACTCGCTTGAATCATCCAAAGGCAGTTTTTCTCATCAACGTGTGTGAAGGAGTTGGTCTTCTTGAAAAGTGCTTCGAGCACCGAACTTGGGATAGAACGATTTCGCAACAGGGCAGTGGCCTCCGTGGTGCAACCTCTTGCCATCAATGCGTTTAGATCGAAATCTGGCCAGTTGAAGTAGTCAAAGTGCTCGTTTGAAAGGCACGCGACACGAAGCCCTAGATTGTAGAACTGCTCATCCCCGTCGGTAGGAGCGCACGCTCGATTATAAAGTTGGTGGACGATTTCCTTGTGAGTAGCAAACTGCGCCAGCGCCAGGTTGATCAGCTTGTCATTGCGCCCAAGGAGCAGCTTTTCTAGCTCCTCCTTCCCCTCCCAGCGTCGGACATTCTCGCTGTAGAATTTCAACTGCTCGTAAACGAATTCAGGCGCCGCAACCATCAACCGGGCCTGTGTGAGGCACTCCGGCTCACTCAAATCCCACGACATAGCCCCTCTTTCCCACGACTGAAGGTGCGCCCGATTAGGGTATAGAATCACTCCATCACGGAGTTTCGGTTTCTCTATATCTTGTGATTGTGCGCCGGATTTTGGGCGCTGTCAAAGCCGCATAAGACCGGAAAGCCCAGCAAAGTCGCGCTGAAATGCTCAAGCGGCCAATGAAGGGAAACATAGCCGATGGCAAGGTATATGACTAGCGATTTCGGGTCGGGTTGGGCTCAGCAATACTTGGCCGGCTACGGCGTTCCTTGGCCGCGCAGGAAACCATATATAGAGGGCGATCGGGCCTCGGCCGTCGATCCCGTGGCCGAGGCGACGCAATGGCCGGGTGCGGTCTGGTTGGACTGGCATCGCCTGCGGTGGCCTGTTGACGGGCTCGGCCGCGGTCCCGAGCGGATATTAGCGGCGGGGGGTGTTCCGATCTCGCCTAGCGGGGCTCGCCGGCGGCCCCGATCGCGGCTCCGAGGCAACGGCACCGGCCGGGTGCGTTCCGATCGCCTGGCTGGGCTCTCTGCGGGCCGTCGAGGCAAAGCCTGGCGCGGCCCGAAGTGCCGGCTGCGGCTTCCGCTCGCCAGCGGGCTCCGGAGCGGCCCCCTCGGCCCGGCCCTCGAACCCCAGCGGCCCTCGAACCCCGCCCCTCGGCCCTTCCGGCGGCACCAACCAAACGATTGTTTGTCTTGGCCTGGCGCCGCTTTGCCGGGCGCGGGTCGCGGGCGGCGATCTCTTCGACCCTCTGCATCTCGGCCCTCGGCCCTCGAACCCCGGCGCCTCGAACCCCCTTGCGGCTTCCCCGGCGGGCGGCGATCTCTCCGACCGGGCGGCGATCTCTCCGACCCCTCGCCCCAGCAGCCGGCTCTCGCCCCAGCGGCCGACCCCTCGGTCCGCTTTTCCGCCCGATCCGGCGCCTCGATCCGGCGCCTCGGCGAATACTTGCCGCGAATGCTTGCAGGGACTTGCGGCGACTTCGCGCCGGCTCGGCGGGCGGCGTGTATTCGCGATGTAATGCGGCTGTAATGGCAAAGTCTCGGCGCGGATGGGCGGAGCGTGTTACTTCCCGGCGCCGGTTTCCCTTGGCGAATGCTTCGGCCCGCAGCGAAAACCCTCGCCTCGACCCCTCCCTACCTTCCTCCAGCGCCGCCCGTTCGAGCTGGGTTATCGTCGGGTAGAGCGCTTGGTCCTGGTGGTGCGGCGAGCAGAACGTGCGCAGGCGGGTGTGCGCTTCGCCGGCGAGCCGCTCGATCAGGGTCTGGGCCAGGCGCGACTTGCCGATGCCGGGCTCGCCGGAAAGCAGCACGACGCCGCCCTCGCCACACTTGGCCTGCTGCAAGCGCCGCTCCAGCATCGCCAGCTCCTCGTCGCGGCCAACCAGCGGTGTGGCGCTGGCGCGCAATGCCTCGAAGCGGCTCTCAGCGGCGCTCTCGCGCAATACCCGCGCGGCTGCGACCGCTGCCGCCAGGCCCTTGATCTCGATCGCCCCGAGATCCTCGTAGTCGAACAGCCCGCCGGTCAGCCGCCGCGTGCTCGGTGCGATCACCACCGAACCCGGATCGGCCATCGCCTGCAGTCGCGCGGCGAGGTTCGGCGTCTCGCCGACCACCGCCTGCTCCTGCGCCGCGCCCTGGCCGAGCAGATCGCCGACCACGACGATCCCGGTGGCGATCCCGACCCGCACTTGCAACCGCGTCTCGGCCGCGGTGTCGAGCCTGGGCACTGCCGCGACCAGCGCCAGCCCGGCCCGCACCGCCCGCTCGGCGTCGTGCTCGTCGGCCCGCGGATAGCCGAAATACGCGAGCACGCCGTCGCCCATGTATTTGGCGACAAACCCGCCGGCGCGCTCGATGACCGCGGCAGCGCAGCGATGGTAGGCGCCGATCACCGCGCGCAGATCCTCCGCATCGAGCCGCGCCGACAGCGCCGTCGAGCCCACGAGGTCGCAGAACATTACCGTCAGCTGCCGCCGCTCGGCCTGAGGCTCGGGAGTGGCCGGCGGCGCGACTGCGACGCCGGGAGCCGCGGTCAACGTCGCGATCGCGTCGAGCAGCAGGCGGCGATGGCCGATCGACGTGACCCCGAGATCCTTGAGGTCCTCCCCCGTCAGCTTGGGCAGAAGAGCCTCGGTGATGTCATTTTTGGCGAAGGCCGCGGCGTATTGCGCCAGGCCCAGGCTCGCCAACCACGCTGCAATGTCCACCCGGCCCTCCCCGTCGCGGAGCCGCTTCGACGCTCGTAAAATCTGGACCAGCTTAACACGAATTGCCGGCCGGTCCCGCCCAGCGGCCGACCCACAGGGGCGAAACCGCCCCGTCATCGCAGGGCGGAAAAGCGGCTGCGCATTCCGCCATCTCCGGCACCGCCGAGGGGGTCGGCGGAATGCGCGCTATTCCGCCCTACTCGCTTTTCGGGCCCGGCGGAGCGAGCCATCGAGCGCGTCCCGGCTCGCGATCGAGAACGGCTAGCATAGTGACGGCTAGCATAGTGTCAGAATTGCGCGGGCTAGCGCTGCGCGCTATGCTGAAGCGCAATGATGGTTACGCGATCGCCGCCGGAAGTAGAGACGATAATATATGGAGTTCCCGATACGACGAGTTCGCGCGTGCCGGCCACTCGCCCGATCCGACCCATCTGCGGGAAGGCTGCCAAATTGCCGGCAGCTCCGAGAATTCTTTCTCTAATGCGCTCCGCTGCGCTCGGGTTATCTTGTGCGATATAGCGCCGCGCTCGCTCGAGGCCGTCAAGAGCGACCGTGCGCCAGACAACTTCCAAAACGCATCACACGGTCGGCTTCGGGGCGCGGCAGCTCGTTGTCCGTATCCCAGGATCGCACCCATTTTTCCACTTCCTCGTGCGGCACGCCGAGCCTGTCCGATCCGGCCTCTTCAAGGCCGCGTTCGATTTCTTGCACCTGCCGGAGGTTGAGGTCGACATAAGAGGCGATTGCCTCGGCGGCGAGATCGGACGTTTCCGATTCAAGCCGCGCACCAGGACCTGGAGCTTTTCTCCGAGCTCCCGCGGCAGCTCGACAGTTATCGCACCATTTTTGTGCATTACAGCATGCCGAGTTCGAGCCGCGCCTCCTCGCTCATCCGCTCGGGGCCCCAGGGCGGCGTCCAGACCAGCTTGACGCGCACGTCCTCGACCCCGGGGACGGCGCGGATCGCGGTCTCGACCTCGCCCGGCATGCTGGCGGCGACCGGGCAGGCGGGGGTCGTCAACGTCATCTCGACATAGACCGTGCCGCCTTTCTTGACGATCAGCTCGTAAATGAGGCCGAGTTCGACAAGATCCATCGGGATCTCCGGGTCGCGCACGGTCTTCAGCGCTTCGAGCACCGGGCCGAGCAATGCCGGGTCGTCCTCGCCCTCTTCCGGACGCTCGACCTCGGTCTCGTCTTCGTCAAAGTCGAAGGGATCGCGTTCCATCTCGCTACTCCGTCTTGACCGTCGCGGCGCCGCCCGCCAGCGCCGCTTCCAGCGCATGCCATGACAAGGTCGCGCATTTGACCCGCGCCGGATAGGCCTTGACCCCGGTCAACGGCTCCAGCCGGTCCAGCTCCTCGGCCAGCGGCTCAGGGAGCGGCGGCGCCTCGCCGCCGGTCACCCGCGCGCGGAAATTCGCGAACAATTCCCTCGCCTCGGCAATGGTCTTGCCTTTCAGCACCTCGGTCATCAACGAGGCGGCCGCGGTCGAGATCGCGCAGCCGCGCCCCTGGAAGCTGAGATCGCCGATCCGGTCGCCGTCGAGGTCGACATAAACCGTGACCCGGTCGCCACACAGCGGGTTGTAGCCCTGCGCCGTATGCGAGGGATGCTCGATCGCCCGGAAATTCCGCGGACGGCGGCCGTGGTCGAGGATGATGTCCTGATAGAGATCGCGCAGGTCCATCACCGAAACATCTCCGATGTCGCCTCGACCGCCGCCGCAAGCGCATCGATATCGGCCGGGTCGTTGTAGACGCCGAGCGAGGCGCGGGTCGTCGCCGGATGGCCGAGCGCTTCCAACAGCGGCTGAGCGCAGTGATGCCCGGCGCGCACCGCGACGTGATGCCGGTCGAAGACGGTCGCAACATCGTGCGGATGCACGCCGGCCAGATCGAAGGACAGGATGCCGAGCCGCCGCTGGCCGGCGCCGAGGAGGGTGAGGCCGCGGATGTGCGACAGCCGGTCGACGCCGTAGCCGGTCAGCGCCTCTTCGTGCTCGAGGATATTGGCCCGTCCCAGCCCTTCGATGAAATCGAGCGCAGCACCCAGCCCGATGGCACCCGAGATGTCCGGGGTGCCGGCCTCGAAGCGGTGCGGCGGCTCTTGAAAGGTCGTCTCCTCGAAGGTGACGTTGAGGATCATCTCGCCGCCGCCCTGCCAGGGCGGCATCGCCGCCAGCAGCTCGTACCGGCCCCACAGCACGCCGATGCCGGGCGGCCCATAGGTCTTGTGCCCGGAAAAGACATAAAAGTCGCAACCGAGCGCCTGGACGTCGACCGGCAGCCGGGCCGCCGCCTGACAGCCGTCGATCAGCACCCTGGCTCCGGCCCGGTGTGCCAGCTCGACGACGGTCTCGACCGGGATCAAAGCGCCGGTGGCATTGGCAATATGGGTGATCGCGACGAGCCGGGTGCGCGGCGACAGGCACGCGGCGAAGGCGGCGAGATCGAGCCCGCCGGTCGCCTCGATCGGCGCCACGACGAGGCGGATGCCGAGCCGCTCGCGCAAGAGCTGCCACGGCACGATGTTCGAGTGATGCTCGAGCGCGCTGACCAGAACCTCGTCGCCCGCCTCGAGAAAGGCCGCACCGAAGCTCTGCGCCACGAGATTGATCGCCTCGGTGGCGCCGCGCACGAACACGATCTCCTCCGGCCGGGCGGCGTTGAGGAAGCGCTGCACCTTGCCGCGGGCCTCCTCGTAGAGTTCGGTCGAGCGCGTGCTCAGCCGGTAAACGCCGCGGTGCACGTTCGCATAATCGGTGCGGTAATATTGAGCGACCCGGTCGATGACCGCGGCCGGCTTCTGGCTGCTGGCGCCCGAATTGAGGAAAACAAGCCCGGGATTATTGGCATAGATCGGAAACTCGTGGCGCAGGGCGCGCGGGTCGAAGCCGCCCGGCAGTGCCTCGCCGGGGTCGAGGATGCGGGGGCTCACGGTTCTCATGCACCATCCTCCAACCCCGTCAGCCGGTTGGCGAGCCGCGCCAAAAGATGCCGACGCACCGCGTCCGGCTCGACGGTTTCGATCGCCTCGCGAACAAACGCCTCGATCAGCATCCGCCGGGCCTCCAGGCGCGGAATGCCGCGCGCCGCGAGGTAGAACAGGGCCGCCTCGTCGAGGTCGCCGACGGCGGCACCGTGGCTGCATTTGACGTCGTCGGCGAAGATTTCCAGTTCGGGCTTGGTGTCGATCGCGGCCTGGGTGCCGACAATCAGGTTGCGGCTCAGCATATGCGCATCGACTTTCTGCGCGCCGGGATGCACCGTGATCCGGCCCTGAAATGCGCCATGCGCCCGCCCGGCGGCGACGCCCTTGAAGAGTTCGCGGGTCTCGCCGCGCCCGGCGAGATGGTCAACGGTCGTGACGATATTGGCCTCCTGGCGGCCGGCGGCGACAAACCCGCCATGGAGCCGGCAACGGGCGCTGTCGCCGACGCTCTTCACATGGGCTTCGTTGCGCAGGGTGCGACCGCCGAGCAACAAGACAAAACTCTCGAACCGCGCCCCGGCGCCGAGATCGGCGCCGAGCCCGGAGAAGTGCAGCGCGTCCTGGGCTTCCTCGACCACCGCCGTGCGGTCGAGTGCGGCGCCGGCGCCGAGCCGCACCTTCGTCACGTCGTTGCGCCAATAGCGGCCGCTTCCGGCATAGCTTTCGCACAGCCGGATCCGACTGTTCTCGCCGAGCGCGACGAGATTGCGGGTATGCAGCGAGCCGGCCACGTCGCCCGAGGCGAGATGCACGATCTCGATCGGCCGCTCGAAAGCCACACCGGGGGCGGCGTCGAGGACAAACCCGTCGGTGAAAAAAGCGCCGTTCAGCGCAGCAAACGGCTCTTCGTGATCCGGCCCTGGGATAGCCAACGTCGCGCGCACCAGCTCCGGCCGCGCCGCAATCGCCGTCGCCATGGCGCCGAGCCAGACCCCGGCGGGCAGATCTGCGAGCTGCGAGAGCTCGGGCGCAAACCGGCCGTCAACCAGCACCACACGATAGGCGGTGTTGGAAAACCCGATCTCGTCTGGAACGGCGCAGTTCATCGCCGCACCTCCGGCACCGGCCGGCAGCAACGGTTCTGCCGCGAGGCCGCGCAGATCGAGATAACGCCAGGCTTCGCCACGGCGGCTCGGAAAGCCGTCCGCGGCAAACCGCGCCAGGCTGCGCCGCCGCTGCCCGACGAGCCACGAAGGCTCGCCGGCCGGAATCCGGAAAGCATCGAGGTAAGGCTGTACCTCGGGCGCCACCGGGAACTCGACGACGGCACTCATCGGGCAAGCGCTCATGCCGCATCACCGAGCTGGCCATAGCCCCGCCGCTCGAGTTCGACCGCCAACGCCTTGTCGCCGGAGTAGACGATCCGCCCATCCTGGAGCACATGCACGCGATCCGGCTCGACGTGATCCAAAAGGCGCTGGTAATGAGTGATCAGGACGATTGCGCGGTCGGGCGCGCGTTGCCGATTGATGCCGTTGGCGACGACGCGCAGGGCGTCGATGTCGAGGCCGCTGTCGGTTTCGTCGAGGATCGCGAGCCGCGGCTCCAGCATCGTCATCTGGAGGATCTCGTTGCGCTTTTTCTCGCCGCCGGAAAACCCGACATTGACCGCGCGCTGCAACAGGTCCTCGCCGATTTCGAGCTCCCGCAATTTGGCGCGGACCGTGCGCAGAAATTGGCCGGCATCGAGCTCGGGCTCGCCGCGCTGGCGGCGCTGCGCGTTCAATGCGCTGCGCAGGAAATACATGTTGTTCACGCCGGGGATCTCGACCGGGTACTGGAAGGCGAGGAACAGCCCCTCGCGCGCCCGCTCGTCGGCCGGCATGGCAAAAAGGTCGCGGCCGAGATAAGAAACGCTGCCCGCCGTCACCACGTAGCCCTCGCGGCCGGCCAGCACCGCCGCCAAGGTGGTCTTGCCGGAACCGTTCGGCCCCATGATTGCGTGCACCTCGCCGGCTGCGACCGCGAGATCGACGCCCTTCAGAATCTCGCGGCCGTCTTCGAGCCGCACATGCAGATTGTCGATTTCGAGCATCAGCCGACGCTGCCTTCGAGGCTCACGGCCAAGAGCTTCTGCGCCTCGACCGCAAATTCCATCGGCAGTTCCTTCAGCACCTCCTTGCAGAAGCCGTTGACGATCAGCGACACCGCGTCCTCGGCCGAGAGGCCGCGCTGGCGGCAGTAGAACAGCTGATCGTCGCTGATCTTCGCGGTGGTCGCCTCGTGTTCGACCCGCGCCGAGCGGTTGCGCACCTCGATATAGGGCACGGTGTGGGCGCTGCAGCGGTCGCCGATCAACAGCGAGTCGCATTGCGTATGGTTGCGGGCGCGCTCGGCCCGCGGCGCCACCCGCACCAACCCACGATAGGTGTTGCTGCCGTGCCCGGCCGAGATCCCCTTCGAGAGGATCGTCGAGCGCGTTTCTCGGCCGAGATGGATCATCTTGGTGCCGGTATCGGCCTGCTGCCGGTTGTTGGTGATCGCCACCGAATAGAACTCGCCGACCGAATGGTCGCCTTCCAAAATGCAACTCGGGTATTTCCAGGTGATCGCCGAGCCGGTCTCAACCTGGGTCCACGAGATTTTCGACCGGGCGCCCCGGCAGGCGCCGCGCTTCGTCACGAAATTGTAGATGCCGCCTTTGCCCTCGGCGTCACCCGGATACCAGTTTTGCACGGTCGAGTACTTGATCTGCGCGTCCTCGTGCGCGATCAGTTCGACGACCGCGGCGTGCAGCTGGTTTTCGTCGCGCTGCGGCGCCGTGCAGCCTTCGAGGTAGCTGACATAGCTGCCCCGGTCGGCGATCAAGAGGGTGCGTTCGAACTGCCCCGATTTGGCGGCGTTGATCCGAAAATAGGTGCTCAGCTCCATCGGGCAGCGGACGCCCGGCGGCACATAGGCGAACGAGCCGTCGCTGAACACCGCCGAATTCAGCGCCGCGAAGAAGTTGTCGTTCTGCGGCACCACCGTGCCGAGATATCGGCGAACCAGATCGGGGTGCTCGCGTACCGCCTCGCCCATCGAGCAGAACACGATGCCGAGCTCGGCGAGCTTGTCCTTGAAGGTCGTCGCCACCGAGATGCTGTCGAACACCGCGTCGACCGCGACCCCGGCCAGAGCCTCTTGCTCCCGCAAGGGGATGCCGAGCTTTTCGTAGGTGCGCAGCAGCTCGGGATCGACCTCGTCGAGCGCCCTCGGCCCGGCGTTCTGCCGCGGCGCCGAATAGTAGGTGGCGGCCTGGTAGTCGATCGGCGCGAGAGCGAGCTTGGCCCAGTTCGGCGGCGTCATCTTTTGCCAGGCGCGGAACGCAGCGAGCCGCCACTCGCAGAGCCACTCCGGCTCGTCCTTCTTGCGCGAGATGAAGCGGACCGTGCTCTCGTCGAGGCCGGGCGGCGCCTCGTCGGCCTCGATCTCGGTGACAAAGCCGTATTTATATTTCTGCTGCGAAAGCGAGCGGATGGTATCGACGGTAGCGATCGACGAGCTCATGTCAAATCTTCAGGGTTTGTCAGGCTGTGGCAATCTGGGCGGCGACCTGGCCGGCGACGGCGGGGCGTCGATGCACGAACGCGGCCGGCGTGATCATCGCGTCGAGCGAAACCGCCGAGAGCGCCTGTTCGACGGCCCGGTTGATTGCTGCCCAATGCGGCCGGGTCGGGCAGTAGCTGGTGCGCGCGCACTCGGCGACGTGAACCGAGCACTGGGTCAGCCCGATCGTGCCGTCGATCGCCGCGACCACCTCGGCGACCGAGATCGCCCGTGCCGGGCGCGCCAGGCGGTAGCCGCCCGCGGCCCCGCGGGTGGCCGTAACCAACCGAGCATGCGCGAGGGACTTCAAAAGCTTGGCAACCGTCGCTCGGGGCAGCCGGGTCTCGGCGGCGAGGGTCGCGGCGGTTGCCTGCCGGTCCGGGCCGGCGCCCATGTGGGTGGCCAGGATGACGCCGTAATCGGCGAGCTTGCTGAGGATGATCATCGCTGTCGACCGGGCTACAACGGGTCCAATTCGGACCGATTTGGTACACTATAGATCGTCGCCCGGCGCCACCACGTCAAGCCCCGAAATCTCGGCCCCGCCGCGGCCGGGGCCGGATCGATCCGGCCTTGCTCCCGGCCGCTGCGCATACCAATTGACGCTCGGTCCCATTCGCAGGTGGCAACAGGCGCCCTGACGCGATGAAACTCCTCGTGGTCGAAGACGATCGCGAAACCTCGGCCTATCTGGCGAAGGGTCTGGGCGAGAGCGGCTATGTCGTCGACCGGGTCGGCGACGGACGCGAGGGGCTGTTCCTCGCCAGCTCGGGCGATTACGACGCGATCGTGCTCGACCGGATGCTGCCGGCTATGGACGGGCTTGCCATGCTCGGCGCGTTGCGCGCTGCCGAAATCCGCACCCCGGCGCTGATCCTGAGCGCGCTCGGCAGTGTCGACGACCGGGTCAGGGGCCTGCGCGCCGGCGGCGACGATTATCTCGTCAAGCCCTTCGCCTTTAGCGAGCTCTTGGCGCGCCTCGAGGCACTGCTGCGCCGTGGTGCGGCGGCGCCGGCGACGACGCGTCTCCAGGTGGCCGATCTCGAGCTCGACCTCTTGACCCGCACCGTCAAGCGCGAAGGGAAGACAATCGAGCTGTTGCCGCGCGAATTCCAGCTGCTCGAGTATCTCATGCGCAATGCGGGCCATGTGGTGACCCGCACGATGCTCCTCGAGCATGTTTGGGACTATCATTTCGACCCGCAGACGAATGTCGTCGACGTGCATGTCAGCCGGCTGCGCCAGAAGATCGACAGGAGTTTCGAGCGTCCCTTGCTGCACACGGTGCGCGGCGCCGGCTATTGCCTGCGTGCCCCCGACTAGGCATGACCCGCGCCGGCGCGGGACAGGAGTGGCGAAGATATGCCTGTAGAGCTCAACCACACGATCATTCCGACCGCCGACAAATGGGCTTCGGCGAGGTTCCTGGCGACGATTCTCGGTCTGGAGGCGGGCCCGGAATGGGGCCGTTTCAGCACTTCGCGTTTCTGGTCGGCGAGGCCGAGTTCGACGCGGCGCTCGCCCGCCTTGACAGTGCCGGCGCCGCCTTCTATGCGTCTTTCGACCGCTCCGGCCGCGGCGAGGTCAATCACCTCTATGGCGGTCGCGGCGTCTATTTCGACGATCCGAACGGTCATCTCTTTGAGCTGATCACGCGCCACTACGGTCCCGTGCCCGAGCGGTGGGCCGAGCCCGCGGCCTGAGCGGCAGGGCGACCGAGCCTCGGATGAGCGGCAACCGGCTCGCGCTTCCGGCCGCGCGCGCCTGGCCCGAGACCCGAGCGCCGACGGTCCTCGGCGGCGCCCTGCGGGTGATCCATACCCATGCCTTCCGCATGGCGGCGCTCTATTTCATGGTATTTGCCCTGTCGATGCTCGGGGTGCTGCTGTTCGTTTATTGGACGAGCGCCAATTTCGTCGAGCGTCAGATCGAAGCGACATTCGACGCCGAGATCAATGGCCTGGCCGAGCAATATGCCCAGCGCGGGCTGAGCGGCTTGGTCCAGCTCGTCGCCGCGCGCAGCGCCGGCAACCGCGGCGACAACATGCTCTATCTGGTGACCGGTCCCGACGGGACGCCGCTCGCCGGCAACATCGCGGGCTGGCCGGCGGGCGTGCCGGCCCATTCGGGCTGGCTGTCGTTCACGCTTGCATCGAGAGCTCGAGGGCCGGGCCGAGACCCATCCGGCGCGCGGCGCCATCATCATAATCCCGGGCGGCTATCGCATCCTCGTGGCGCTGACATCAGTGATGCGGCGGCGTTCCGCGACCGGGTCAAGACGACCTTGCTCTGGGCCGGGCTGGTGGCGCTCGGCATCGGCCTCCTGGGCGGCGCTGTGATGAGCCGCAACCTCTTGCGCCGGGTCGAGCTGGTCAACCGCACGAGCGAGCGGGTGATGTCCGGAAATCTTTCCGACCGAGTACCGCTCGACGGCACCGGCGATGAGTTCGACCAGCTCGCCGCCAATCTCAACCGCATGCTCGATCAGATAGAACGGCTGATGACGGCGATGCGCGAGGTGACCGACGACGTCGCGCATGATCTGAAGACGCCGCTGGCGCGTTTGCGCGCGCGGCTCGAACTGGCGCTGATCGGGCCCGCCGACGGCGCTGCGGCAGGCGATGCGATCCGCGCCGCAATCGACGAGGCCGATCGGCTGCTCGCGACCTTCAATGCGCTGCTCGGCATCGCCGAGGCGGAGGCGGGCGGCCGGGATCGGATGGACGTCGTCGATCTCTGCGAGGTGGCGCGCACCGCGGTCGAGTTCTACGAGCCGGTGGCCGAAGAACGAGGCTTCTGTCTGGCGCTGGAATCCGAACCGGGCATTATGGTCCGCGGCGACCGGCATCTGTTGTCGCAGGCGCTCGCCAACCTCATCGACAACGCGCTCAAATACGCCGGCGGCGGCGAGGTTTCGATCCGGGTGTTGCAACGCGACGGACGGGCTGCGGTCGAGGTCGCCGACCGCGGCCCCGGCATCGCCGCAGCGGACCGGGAGACGGTGTTCGACCGGTTTGTCCGTCTTGAACCGAGCCGGAGCACCCCCGGCAACGGCCTCGGGCTGAGCCTGGTGCGCGCCGTCGCGCACCGCCACGGCGGGACCGCGACGGTCGCGGATAATCGCCCCGGGTTGCGGGCCGTCATCGAATTTCCGGCGCTCGGCAACTGATCAATCAGGTCGGAACCCACCCCGGTTGGCATCGGCGCGGGCGCGGCGCTCCCGCCGCCGCGCGGTCTCCAACAAGAGCTCGCGGAATTCGCTGCGGTTGAGACCGGCGCTCCTCAGCACGGGCATCATGATCTCGTCTTCAGCCAGGAGATCGTCGAGACTTGGCTCATCGCCGCAGCACACGAGACGCCCGCTCATGATTTCCCTCCAACCCCTGTCCAGTTCTATGCAGGCTCGTCGGGAAGCGTGACCGCTTTGTGTTCAAGGCTCGAAAATTTCGCGGCAATCAGAATGACGGGGCGAGGTCGCGGTAGCTTTGAAGCGCGATGCCGAGTTCGGCGATGCGGCGCGCCACGGCGGGGCTGAGGAGCGCGGCCAATTCGTCGCCATGTCGATAACCGGGCATCGCCGCCGCGAGCCGTGCGCTGCCTCGGACGGCCGGGTGGCAATAGATTTCGCTGATGCCCTCCGGCAGCTGCGGCAGGAGCCGCATCACCCGCTCTTCGGTCATGCCGCCGCTCCAGGCGAGGCCGAAGACCTGATCGGGCGAGGCGAGCCCGGCCCGCCGCAACCGCCGCCGCAGGTGTTCTACCCACGCCCGATAGAGCGGCGGGCGATAAGGCTCGCCGGGAAAGGCGGCGCGCAGCACCGCGGCAGGCTCCGCCGGAACCCGCATCGCGGTCATGCCGTAGTCGCGGCCGATTTCGATCGCGAGGCGGGCGACGATCGGATGCAGCTGCATGTGCTTGTGCGCATCGACATGGTCGAGGCCGAGGCCGGTCGCGCGAAACGCCTCGAACTGCGCGCGAACCTCTAGCGCCAGCTGTCGGCGGATGGCGGGAAAGAAGAAGAACCGCAGGCCGGCGCGCAAGAGGTTGCGGTCAAACTCGCCGTCCCCGCCGACGAGCCCGGAGATCTCGCTGGCCGGCAGCACCGGGCGGCCTTCGACCACGACGAGATGCAGCCCGACCTGCAATCGCGGCAGGCGTCGGGCCCGCGCCACCGCGTCGGCCGCGGCCGGGCCCCCGACCATCAGACTCGTCGTCGTCAGGATGCCGCGCCGGTGCGCCTCCTCGACCGCCTCATTGACCGCGATGTCGAGCCCGAAATCGTCGGCGCAGACGATGAGGCTTCTCAGCCGGCCATCTCCCGGCGGCGCAGGAATTGGAAGAACTCGACGCCCTCGCGCAGCCGCCGGCGCAGCATGTCAGGGCTTTTGATCATCTCGGCGACGAGGGCGGCGATCTTGGTCCGACGGAAATAAAAGCGTTTGTAGAAGGTCTCTAGCGACATGAAGATCTCGGCATGCGAGAGATGCGGATAATGGAGCGGGGCGATCTGCACGCCGCGCTCGTCGACAAGCTCGGCATGGGCGGCGTCGAGCCAGCCATTCTCGACCGCCTGGCGATGCAGATAGGTGCCGGGATAGGGTGCGGCGAGCGAGACCTGGATCGTATGCGGATCGATCTCGCCGGCAAAGCGGATCGTCTCTTCGATCGTCTCCTTCGATTCGCCGGGTAGACCGAGGATGAAGGTGCCGTGGATGGTGATTCCGAGCTCGTGGCAATCCTTGGTGAAGCGGCGGGCGATATCGATCCGCATGCCCTTCTTGATGTTGTTCAGGATCTGCTGGTTGCCCGATTCATAGCCGACCAGCAAGAGCCGCAGCCCGTTGTCGCGCATCACTTCGAGGGTGGCGCGCGGCACGTTGGCCTTGGCGTTGCACGACCAGGTGACGCCGAGCCGACCCAGCTCGCGGGCGATCGCCTCGGCCCGCGGCCGATCGTCGGTGAAGGTGTCGTCGTCGAAGAAGAACTCCTTGACCTGCGGAAACCAGCTCTTGGCGAGCCGGATCTCCTCGATCACGTGGCCGACGCTGCGCACCCGGTAGCGATGCCCGCCGACGGTCTGCGGCCACAGGCAGAACGTGCATTTCGATCGGCAGCCGCGGCCGGTGTAGAGCGATACATAGGGGTGCTTGAGATAGCCGATGAAGTAATCCTCGATTCGCAAATCGCGCTTGTAGACGGCGGTGACGAAGGGCAGCCGGTCCATGTCTTCGAGGACGGCCCGGTCAGGGTTGTGGCAAATGCCGCCGCCGGCGCCGCGATAGCTCAACCCGTTGATCGAATCGAGCGGCCGCCCCGCCGCGACCTCCTGGATCGTGAAATCGAATTCTTCGCGGGCGACAAAATCGAGCGCGGCGGAGGCTTCGAGGCTCGCTTCGGGTTCGACCGCGACCTTGGCGCCGACCAGCCCGATCTGGAGCCGCGGGTTCGCGTCCTTCAGGGCCTCGACGACCCTGATGTCGGAAGCGAAGCTCGGGCTCGATGTGTGCAGTACCGCCAGCTCGTAGTCTTGGGCGAGCGGCACGACATCGGCGAGCTTCAGCCGCGCCGGCGGCGCATCGACGAGCCGGCTGTCCGCCACCAGCGCCGCCGGCTGGGCGAGCCAGGTCGGGTACCAGAACGAGCGGATCTCGCGCCGCGCCTGGTAGCGCGAGCCGGCGCCGCCGTCGAAGCCGTCATAGGCGGGCGGGTGCAGGAACAGCGTCTTCATCATCCGGCCCGGTCTCCATCGAAACGCATCTGCCCGCTCGGTTCGAGGCGGTAGCGCTGGTCGCGCCAAACCACGTTTCGCCCGAACAAGCTGGCGACGAACACAGCGAACGACAAGGCGTCGCGCGCCGGCAACAGCCACAGCCCCTCTCGGGAAAGGCCGAGCGCCTTGGCAATTGCTCCCGCCGAGGCCCAGCGCAGCAACAGGGTGATTCCCAGAAAGGCGCAGGAGATCAAGTCAAATCGCGCCGCCGCGGCGCCGAGTGCGGCCAGCGCCAGCGGGTGCGCCAGCGCCGAGCCGGCAAAACCTGCGGGTGCAACGTCACGCACCGTGCGCGCCCAGCGCAGCTCGTGCCGCCACAACCCAACAAAGGACGGCTCGAAGACGCGCGCCTCGACGAGATAGCGCGACAGGTGGACCGCCAGCCCCCGTTCGCGCACCGCTTCGCCGAACCGGTGGTCGTCGGCGAGCTGGTCGCGCAGCCAAGCGAGCCCGCCGATTGCCGCGAGCACATCGCGTTCGAGCGCGATCGTGGCGCCAAAGCAGCCGCCGCCCCATCCGAGCGCCTCGCCGACGAGGGCGCTCGGCAGAAACCCGAAATTGATGTGCAAGGCTCCGAATCGCGACCAGGTGCCGGCGCAGGGCACGCCGCGGTAGAGGCAAGTGACGATGCCGATGCCCGGGTCGGCGAGCGGCGCGGTGACCGCGGCCAGGTAATGCCGCTCGACCCGCATGTCGCTGTCGGCCAGCACCAGGATCCGGCCATGCGCGCTCGGCAGCATGTTTTCGAGGTTGGCGACCTTGCGATTTGCACCGGCGCCAGCGCCGGTGGCGAGCGCGATGTCGCACCCCGGCAGATCGCGGATCAGAGCGCCGGCGACGGGCACGGCGCCGTCGTCGGATGTGCCGGCGCCGAGGACGACTTGCAGCGTGGGATAATCCTGCTCCGCGAAGGAGCGCAGGTTTTCGTAGAGACCGGGCTCGGCGCCGCAGAGCGGCTTCAGAACCGAGACCGGCGGGCACCGGGTCGCGCGCGGCATTGGGCGACGGGCAAAATGCCTCGCCGCCGCCACACTGCCAATGAGATAGGCCCAGCCCGGCACCAGCACGGCGGCGATCGCGAGGGTCAGGGTCACGTCAGCACCAACCAGGCGGGTTGCGCGCGACGATGGTATTCACCGATATCCGTGCTATTCATGCCGGCGGCGGCGGGGCCGCACGGGAGCGCGGCAGGAGAATAACATGCGGGTCATGCTGGCGAAACCGCGAGGCTTTTGCGCCGGGGTCGAACGGGCGATCGAGATCGTCGAGCGCGCGCTCGACAAATATGGCCCGCCGATCTACGTCCGCCACGAGATCGTGCACAACCGCCACGTGGTCGAGCGGCTGCGCGCCAAGGGCGCGCATTTCGTTGACGAGATCGACGAGGTGCCGCCGGGCAGCGTCACGATCTTCAGCGCCCACGGCGTAGCCAGTGCGATCGAGGAGCGCGCTGCCGAGCGCGGGCTGCGGGTCATTGACGCGACCTGTCCGCTCGTCTCCAAGGTGCACATCGAAGGTCAGCGCTATGCTAATCAGAGCCGCGAAATTATCCTGATCGGCCATGCCGGCCATCCCGAGATCGAGGGAACCATGGGTCGGATCGTCGGCCGCGTCCATCTGATCTCGAGACCGGAGGAGGTCGCCGCACTCGCCGTCTCCGATCCCGACAAGCTCGCCTTCATTACCCAGACGACATTGAGCGTCGACGACACCCGGGCGGTGATCGAGGCGCTGAAGGTACGGTTCCCGTCGATCGTCGGCCCCGACACGAAGGATATCTGCTACGCCACGCAAAACCGTCAGCGGGCGGCCCGCGACCTCGCCAAGCAGGTCGATGTCGTGTTCGTCGTCGGTGCGCCGAACAGCTCGAACTCGAACCGGCTGCGCGAGATCGCCGCCGAAAGCGGGGTGCCGAGCTATTTGATCGAGGATGCCGATGCGCTCGATCCGGACTGGCTCGAAGGTGCCACGGCGGTCGGCATCACCGCCGGCGCGTCGGCGCCGGCCGAACTGGTCGAGGCGCTGATCGGCCGGCTGGGCGAGGTTGCCGGGGTCGAGCTGGCGGAGCTGTCGGGCGTCACCGAGAATGTCCGCTTCCGCATGCCGGCCCAGCTCACCGAGCTTTCTTGAGATCCATTGCGGCCGAGGTCCGAACGTGTCCATACCGCTGCTGCAGCAGATCCGGGTCGGCGTCTATGTCGTCGGCCGGCACTTGCGCGGGGTCGAGCGCTACCCGCTCGTGCTGATGCTCGAGCCTTTGTTTCGCTGCAACCTCGCCTGCGCCGGCTGCGGCAAAATCGACTATCCCGACCCGGTCCTCAATCAGCGCCTGTCGGTCAACGAGTGCCTCGACGCGGTCGACGAATGCGGCGCGCCGATCGTCGTCCTGGCCGGCGGCGAGCCGCTGTTGCATCGCGAGATCGACGAGATCGCCGCCGGGATCGCGGCAAGAAAGAAATTTGTGTATCTCTGCACCAATGCGCTCTTGCTCGAAAAAAAGATCGACCAGTTCGCCCCGAACCGTTATTTCGCCTGGACCATCCATCTCGACGGCGATCGCGAGGCGCATGACCGCAGCGTCTGCCAGGATGGCGTCTATGACCGCGCCGTTGCCGCCATCGCCCTCGCCAAGGCCCGCGGCTTCCGCGTCAACATCAACGCCACGCTGTTCGATACCGCCGAGCCCGGCCGGGCCGCGCGGTTCTTCGATGCGGTCAGCGAATTGGGTGTCGACGGGATCACGGTCTCGCCCGGCTATGCCTACGAGCGCGCGCCCGATCAGGAGCATTTCCTCAACCGGCAGCGGACCAAGGAACTGTTTCGCGGCATCTTCGCCCGCCGCAAACGGCGCTGGTCGTTCAATCAGTCGGCCCTGTTTCTCGATTTCCTCGCCGGCAACCAGTCCTACCGCTGCACGCCGTGGGGCAATCCGACGCGCAATTTCTTCGGCTGGCAGCGGCCCTGCTATCTGCTCGGCGAGGGCTATGCCAAGACCTTCAGAGAGCTGATGGAAGAAACCGACTGGGAGGCCTACGGCACCGGCAATTACGAAAAGTGCGCCGACTGCATGGTGCATAGCGGCTACGAGGCGACCGCGGTTGTCGAACTCGGTGCGCCACCCGTTGAAGGCGGCCAAGGTGGCGCTCTTCGGCATCCGCACGGAGGGCGAGATGGCCCCCGAAATCCCGCTCGACCGCCAGCGCCCGGCCGAGTACGTCCATTCGCGCCATGTCGAGGCGGCGATGGCCCGGCTGACCGCCCCGGCCAGAGAGCCATGAGCAGGATCGATCCCGACAGTCTCGCTCGCCTCGTGCGCGAGCTGCACGGCTACGCCCTCGACCCGGCCGGAGCCAAGCGGTGCGCAGACATGTCGTCCGCCCTGGTCGCGGCGCTCGCGGCGTTCGCCGGTTCGCGGTTCCACGAAGAGCCGGCAAGCTTCGTGCGAACGCTCTCGGCGCTGGCGCCCGAGGAGACGTGACATGGCCGAGCCGAGCGAGCTCGGCCTCGTCGAGCTTGCCGCCGCGATCCGCGGCCGGCGGCTCTCGTCGCGCGAGGCGACGGAGGCGGCGCTGGCGCGCGCTAAAGCCGTCCAGCCCCGGCTCAATGCTTTTATTGCGATCGACGAGGCCGGCGCGCTCGCCGCCGCCGATGCCGCCGATGCGGCGCTGGCGCGCGGCCAGCCGTCCGGGCCGCTGCACGGCGTGCCGCTCGCGCACAAGGATATGTTCTTCCGCAAGGGGCGGGTCAGCAGCTGCGGCAGCCCGATCCTCGCCGAGGTGCCGGCCGACCGCACCGCGAGCGTGCTGGAGCGGCTCGATGCCGCCGGCGCGCTCGATATCGCAAGGCTCAACATGGCCGAATTCGCCCTCGGCCCGACCGGCCACAACCTTCATTGCGGCGATTGTCGCAACCCCTGGAACCCGGAACGCATCACCGGCGGTTCGTCGAGCGGCTCGGGGGCGGCGGTGGCGGCGGTGGCGGTGTGGGGCGCCCTCGGTTCCGACACCGGCGGCTCGGTGCGGCTGCCGGCCGCCATATGCGGACTGGTCGGGGTCAAGCCGACCTACGGTCGGGTCAGCCGATACGGGGTCATGGGGCTGTCGTTCAGCCTCGACACGGTCGGGCCGCTTGCACGCACTGTGCGCGACGCCGCCCGGATTCTCGCCGTCATCGCCGGCCCCGACCCGCGCGACCCAACCGCCGCTGCGCATCCGGTTGGCGATTACGAGGCGGCGGCGCGCTTTGGCGCTGCCGAGGGGATTGCCCGGCTGCGCATAGGCCTGCCGAGCAATTACTACAGCGAGGGTCTCGACCCCGA
Source organism: uncultured Alphaproteobacteria bacterium (assembly GCA_963772295.1). Classification (GTDB taxonomy): domain Bacteria; phylum Pseudomonadota; class Alphaproteobacteria; order ATCC43930; family CGMCC-115725; genus AP-15. Next base: position 770,027 of record CAVYWO010000020.1, on the reverse strand, counting down.
GATCCGCGCGTGCTGGCAAGAGGGAGCAAAACGGCTCTCTGGGCTCGGCGCCGAGGTTGTCGAGTTGCCGGTGCCATTGCACGAGCACTTGTCGCCGCTGGCGAGCGCGATCTCGGCGGCCGAAGCCGCCACCTTGCATGCCCATTGGCTGCGCACGCGTCCGCAGGATTACAGCCCGCAGGTGCGGGCGCGCATCGAGACGGGCTTTGCCGTCCCGGCGGCGCACTACCTTGCGGCGCTGACCTTGCGCCCGCGGCTCACCCGCGAGTTCTGCGACCGCGTTTTCGCCGCGTGCGATGCGCTGTGGGTACCGACCCTCGCCCAGCCGGTCCCGGAGCGCGCCGCAACCGAATTTGGCGACGGGCCGGAAATGGTGTCCGGGCTCGCCGCGCTGACCCGGCTGACACGCCCGTTCAACTATCTTGGCCTGCCCAGCGTTGTCGTGCCGGGCGGGTTCGACCGCAACGCCATGCCGATCGGCATGCAGCTGGCCGGCCCGCCATTCGCCGAGGCCCGGCTGCTCCGCATCGCGGCCGCGTTCGAGGCCGAAACCGGGCTGGCCAACCGCCGGCCGCCCTTATGACGGCGCGGCGGCTTCATCGAACCTGATGCCGTCGTAGAGGTCGGACATCCGGATCTCGATCCCGACCGATGCAAGCACGAGGGCAGCGTCGCTGCCGCGGATGATGTCGGTGATCCACTGCGCCCCGACGCGCCGATGCAATTCGGCATACCGCTCGTCGAAAGCAATCAGCAGGATCTCGGCTACGCTCTCGATTTGGCGATAGACCGGAAGCTTGACCCGCCGGTCATGGCGCTCGGTGTTCGGTGACAGGATCTCGACGATCAGGAACGGGTCTTTGATCGCTTGCCGGCCGGGCTCGTTGGCGGCGCAAGTTGCCGCGATATCGGCTTCGAAATAGGTGTCGGCGCGGTCGGGCCTGATGACGCCCGCCTCGATCTGTGCATTGCAGGGACGCCGTTGAGACAGCGCGGCATCGATCCGTGATACCAAGCGCACGTTGAGGATGCGATGCGCCTCGGCCGGCGGCGCCATCGCTACCGGAAAGCCGCCGACCAGCTCGTAATGCGTCTCGGTGCCGTCGTCCCAGCACCGGAATTCGTCCATGCTCATGCGCTTTGCTGCAAGCTCGGCCATTCTCGGCTCTGTTCGTTTCGTGGGCGGGCGAGATCTTGGAGCGTAGCCTAACACTAACCAGCGGAGGCGAGGGAATGGAGAACCGGAGCGGCCCGCGCCAGCGCTCTGAGCGCCCGCCGCGTCTCGCCGAAGACCCCGATGAGCGCCGCCATCTGGCGCGGCCGGCGTAACACCGAGGCGGTGACACCGGCGAGATCCGCCCTGCCGCCGGCGGCGAGCCGAACCAGCGCCGCCGGCGGCAGGGCGCGCTCGAACGGGTCGGCGATCGCGCGCAGCGCGGCAAACGGGATGCCGGCCGCGGCCGCGGCGCGCGCCACGATGTCGCTTTCGAGATCGACGGCGAGCGCACCGAAACTCCTGTGCGCCTGCGCTTTGTCGGCGCGCGTCGCGAGGATGTCGTCGGCTCCCAACACCGGCGCCGAAGCCGCCCCGATCGACCGTGCCCACGCGCCGAGGCGGTGGCGCCAGGCCGGGTCGCCCTGCCACGAACCGCGCGCTGAGACGATTTCGGCCGAGAGGATCAGGTCGCCCGGCCGCAGCGCGGCGGACAGGGCGCCTGAGATGCCGAAGCTGACAAGGCAATCGGCGCCCGCGATCGCCGCTGCAACGAGCGCCTCGGTGCGCCGCCGATCGCCGGCTCCAACCACGGTCGAGAATCCGGCGCGGCGGGCAATCCGCGCCTCGACGGCGAGACCTGACACGCAGACGAGCGCCGGCCGCCCGCCGGTCATCAAAGGCCGAACGTCACCCGCTCTTGGCCGCCGGCGGTCAGGCACCGATAGCGGGCGAGGGCCCAGAGCGGAAAATAGGCTGGGTAGCCGTGATAGCGCAGGTAGAACACCCGCGGAAAGCCGACCGCGGTGTACCACGGCTCGGGCCAGTTGCCGTGCTCGTCCTGCGTTGCCAAGAGATATGCGATGCCGTGCGAGACCGCACTGTGGCCGACCTCGCCGGCGGCCATCAGGCCGAGGAGCGCCCAGGCGGTCTGCGACGCCGTGCTGTAGGGTGCGTTGCCGCGCGGCGCCGACGGCCAATAGGACTCGCCGGTTTCGCCCCAACCGCCGTCCGGGCGCTGACGATCGAGCAGCCAGCGGACGGCGCGGCGGATCTCGGGTCCGGCCGGGTCGATATGGGCGGCGTTGAACGCGGCCAGCACCGACCAGGTTCCGTAGATGTAATTGGTGCCCCAGCGGCCGAACCAACTGCCGTCGGCCTCCTGCTCGCGTTTGAGATAGGCGATTGCGGCAACAATTGCGGGATGATCGGCGCGATGACCTAGTTGCGCCAAGAGCCCGAGACAGCGGGCGCTGACGTCCGCGGTCGGCGGATCGAGCAGCGCGCCGTGATCGGCAAACGGGATGTGGCTGAGACGGTAATGCGTATTGTCGGCGTCGAAGGCGCCCCAGCCGCCGTTCCGGCTCTGCATGCCGAGGATCCATTCGGCGGCGCGTTCGACCGCCGGCCGATAGCGCACGCGATCGAGACGGTCGAGGATCAGCGCCACGGCGGCGGTATCGTCGACATCGGGATAATGCGGGTTCGCGTATTGGAAGGCCCAGCCGCCCGGCCGCAGGCCCGGCCGCGCCGCCGCCCAGTCGCCGGCGACGTCGAGGACTTGCCGGTGTTCGAGCCAAGCGAGGGCCCGGCGGAGCGCCGCGTCGATGCCCGGGTCGCCGGCTTCGCCGAGCGCATGGCAGGCGAGCGCGGTATCCCAGACCGGCGACAGGCAGGGTTGGCAATAACGCCGGTCGCCGCGCACGACGAGCTTCTGGATCGCGGCATAGGCCGTTCGGCAAAGGGGGTGATCCAGCGCATAGCCAAGGCATTCGAGCATCAAGAGAGAATTCACCATCGCCGGAAAGATGCCGCCGAACCCATCCTCGCCGTTCAGCCGCTCGATGACGAAACGAGCGGCCGCGTCGATGGCGCGCCGGCGCGGCGCCGCGGGAAACGAGGGCTCGGCCGCGCGCAATAAACGGTTGAGCACGACGAAGGCGAAGGACCAGGCGGATCGCGTCGGGCCGCGGATCCAATCGCGCACCGTGTCGGGCGGCTCGTCGAACAATTCGCCGATCGTGATCCGGCGCGGGTTGCGGGCGCGCGGCCGGAGCGCCATCAGCACCAGGAGCGGGACCAGCACGGTGCGCGACCAGTACGAGATCTTGTCGATATGGAACGGAAACCACCGCGGCAGCAGCATGATCTCGACCGGCATGACCGGGACCGCACGCCACGGCACTTCGCCGAACAGCGCCAACAGGATGCGGGCAAACACGTTGCAGCGGCGGGCGCCGCCCATGGCCAGGATCGCGCTTCGGGCGCGCGCCATATGCGGGGCGTCGATCGGATCGCCGGCCGCCTTGAGCGCGAAATAGGCCTTGACCGTGCCGCTGAGATCGGCGGCGCCGCCGTGGAACAGCGGCCAGCCGCCGTCGGTACCCTGACCGGCGCGAAGAAATTGCGCGATCTGCGCCTCGAGGCCGGGCTCGATCCGGCCGAGATAGTGATGCAGCAGGATGAATTCGGCCGGGATCGTCGCATCGGCCTCGAGCTCGAAGGCCCAATGACCGTCGGCATGCTGGCGCGCCAGCAGCGCGCGGCTGGCGCGACGGATCGCCGGATTGACCTCGTCTTGCAGCCCGGCGACGGTTTCGGTCACGCCCGCGGCGATCTCTTCGCCCATCGCATAACCCTCCGGTCCGGTCTCCGAACCTGGCTGTGCCGGCCGAGCGCCAGCCGCGCGGCGGCAAATCCGGACTGGATCGCGCCCTCGATCGTCGCCGGCAAGCCGGTATCGGTGTAGTCCCCGGCAAGCCAGAGGTTTCGCCAGCGGGTGGTCGGCGGCGGCCGAAGGCCGAGCTGATCGGGGCTGGCGCGAAACGTCGCCCGCCGCTCCTTGACGATCCGCGCGGGCGGCATCGGGGCCTTCGGGAGCCGATAGGCGATGGCGGTGTCGTGCCAGAGAAGGTCGCACAATTGGTCGGCCGGCCGATCGACGATCCCGTCGGCCGCGCTGACCGTCACCGACAGCACCTCGGCTTTGCGAAAGATCCATTGCGCGGCGGCGCCGACCACCCCGACAAAGGGCGGCGAACCGGCGGGTGCCGCGCCGCGGAAATGGGCGTTGACGATCGGCGAGGCGGCGTCGGGGACGGTCAGTCCCGGGAGCAACCTGGCGGCTATGCCGGCGGGCACCGCCAGGATCGCGATGTCGTCCGGGGCGAGGGCCACCGGGCCGTCGTCGAAGACGAGTTCGCCAACCCGGTCGGCGGCCCAGGTCATGCCGCGTAGCCGGGCGCCGAACCGGATCTCCGCGCCGCGCGTTTGCAGATGCCGGAGGGCCGGATCGACGAAAGTCTCCGACAGGCCGACGCGCGGCAGGAGCGGGCGGCAGGCGGCGCCGCCGCGGCCGAGTGTCTCGGCGAGGACCCGCCAGAAGAGGCGGGCCGAACCCCGTTCGGCGGCGGTGTTCAGCGCGGCGACGGCGAGCGGCTGCCACAACCGGCGGAACAGGAGGTGGCGCGGGTCCAGGACTTCGGCGACGGTCGCCGCGGGTGCCGCCCGGCACAACGCGAGCGCGGCGAGATAGTCGGCCGCTCGGGTGCCGGGCACCCGTCGAGCCGGGCTGCCGATCCACCACGCCACGGCGCCGCGGTTCGGCCGCAAGGCCCAACGCTCGCCGCTCGCCGCGTCGACAAACGAGAAGACCGCGTCGAGCGGGCCTTCGAGCGTGTCACGCGCGCCGATTCGATCGAGATAGTCGAGAGCCGCGCGATTGCCGGCGAGCAGGAGATGGTTGCCGTTGTCAATCCGGCAGCCGAGTTCGGCATCGAAGTACGAACGACAGCGCCCGCCGGCGTGACCGCTGGCCTCGTAGAGCCGCACCGGCCGACCGGCGTCGGCGAGCGCCGTCGCGGCGGCGAGCCCGGCGAGCCCGGCGCCCACGACATGGGCCTCGCTGCTCATGATCCAGCACCGTGACGAGGTTGTGCCATCGCCTGCCGAGGCTCAGATGAGCCCGTGCCGCAGCGCCAGCCACAACTTTAGCGGTTTCGTCAGGCTGACCCGGGCCCTCGGCTCGCGCCAGCCGCGGCGCACGAGCTCGGCGAGGGTCGCATGATAGACCGCACCCATCACCGCCGCCGGGCGCATCGCCCGGCGCCGGCATTGCGCCATCGCGCGCCGGCTGGCGCGGAAATGATCCTCGGCGATCGCGGCCAGCGCCCGGCACGCGGCCGGCAGCGCCGGATGGCGCAATACCGTGGCCGGATCGGCGCCGCCGATCCCGTGCGCGTCGAGGATCTCGCGCGGCAGGTAGAGCCGGCCACGGCGCGCATCCTCGTCGAGGTCGCGCAGCACATTGGTCAATTGCAGCGCCCGCCCGAGCGAATCGGCGACCCGGTGGGCGGCGTCGCTCGAATCGCCAAAGATATGCACCGAGAGATGGCCGACCGCACCGGCGACGCGGCCGCAATAAAGATCGAGCGTGGCGAGGTCGGGCGCCCGGATGGCCGCGCGCGCGTCCATCTCCATGCCGTCGATGACCGCGAGAAAATCGGCTCGGCGGAGATGATAGCGCAGCACCGGCTGGCGCAGGGCCCGGGTGACCAGACGGCGCGGTTGCCCGGCAAAGAGCGCGTCGATCTCCTCGCGCCATTGGGCAAGAGCCGCGAGCTTGTCGGCGGCCGGGCGTTCGTCGTCGGCAATGTCGTCGACTTCGCGGCAATAGGCATAAATGGCGTAGATCGCGGTGCGGCGCGCCTCGGGCAGGAGGCGCATCGCCCAGTAGAAGGAGGTTCCGGCCGCCTCGACGCGATGCCGGATCGTCCGAGCGAGCACCGCCTCCGCCGGCTCGTCGGCGGCGCCGGCCAGGGCGGCGTCGCTCATCGCCGCATTCCTCGCGCGACGCCTCCCAGCAAGGCGATGAGAAAATCGGCCTTGCCGAGTCCCACGCGCCGGGCCAGCGGATCGCCGCGACGCAGTCGGCGCACGAGGCGGCCGGCGAGGGCGACGATGACGGCGGTCTCGCAGCGCAGACCCCATGCCGCGACACCGGGCGGCAGCCGGCGCGCCCGCTCGACCAGCGCCGCGGTCCGGTCGAGCACGCCGTCGATCACCCGGCGCAGGCCTGGGCAGACCCGGTCCGCGGCCAGCGCCGCGACCCCGATCGCGGCGGCGGCAAGATCGTCCTGCGGCAGATAGACCCGGTCGAGCCGGGCATAGTCGGCGGCGCAATCCTGCAGATGGTTCAGCACCTGCAAGGCGGCGCAGAGCGCGTCCGAGGCGGGCCAGACGGTGCTGCTTTCGCAGTGCAGATCGAGCACATAGCGCCCGACCGGTGCGGCCGAATAGCGGCAATACCCCATCAGATCGTCCCAATCGCGATAGCGGCGCTTCTCGGCATCGAGGCGAAAGGCGTGCAACAGGTCATGGCAGTGCTGCCCCGTAATCCGGGTCGCTGTGAGGCTCTCGCGCATTGCCGCGGCGGCCGGCGCGCCACCGCCCGCAGCGCCATCGAGCGCTGCTGCCATCAGGTCGAGCCGGCGGATCTTCTCGGCCCCGGTCAGTACCGGATTGTCGGCGATGTCGTCGGCAGTGCGCGCAAAGCGGTAAAAGGTGTGAACATGTGAACGCAGATCGCGTCGGATCAGCCACGAGCCGACCGGAAAGTTCTCGCCGCCCCGTCCCTTGCCCGACGGTGTCTCGATGCTCGAGGCCGGCTTCGCCCCGATCTCCCTCACCACAGCCGTCATCAAAGGTACCCGTTGGCCCTGAACCAAGCGACGGCGTCGGCGATCGCCGCACGCGCCGGCCGCGGCCGATAGCCGAGTTCGCGCTCCGCCTTTGCTGAAGTGAAATACATCTTCTTGCGCGACATGCGAACGCTGTCGCGCGTCATAAGCGGTGCATGCCCGCTGATCCGCGCCACGAGTTCGGCGCCGAAGGCGGCCGGATAGGCCAGCCAATAGGGCACTTCCAGCCGTGGCGGCTGCCGGCCGACGAGCCCTGCGACCTCGGCCAGAATGTCGGCGAGCGCCAGATTCTCGCCGCCGAGAATGTAGCGCTCGCCGATCCTGCCGCGTTCGGCGGCCAAGAGATGGCCGGCCGCGACATCGTCGACATGGACAATGTTGAGCCCGGTATCGACAAAACCAGGCATCCGGCCGCGCGCCGCTTCGAGGATGACGCGCCCGGTCGGCGTCGGTTTGCGGTCGCATGGCCCCAACGGGGTCGACGGGTTGACCACGACCGCCGGCAATCGGTACGCGGCGGCGAGGGCGCAGACGATTTCCTCGGCGGCGAATTTCGAACGCTTGTACGGCCCGATCATGTCGTCGATCCGGCTCGGGGTCGTTTCATCGGCCGAGCCCGCAGCGGCCAGGCCGAGCACCGCGACGCTGCTCGTATAGACGACGCGCTCGACCCCGGCATCGAGCGCCGCCCGCATCAGCGCCCGCGTGCCGGCGACATTGGCGCGAAACATCGCCGCCGGATCGGGCACCCACAGCCGATAATCGGCGGCGACGTGGAACAGGTAGCGGCAGCCGGCAACGGCGCGGGCGAGCGCATCGGCGTCCTCGAGCGACCCTTCGGCGATCGCGACGGTCAGACCTTCGAGGTTGCGCCGATCACCGTTCGGCCGCGCCAGCACCCGCACCGCGTGGCCGGCGGCGACGAGCGTACGCGCCACCGCCGATCCGACGAACCCGGTCGCACCGGTGACCAGACACAATCCGGGCGCGAGCGGCGCCATGGCTGTCCGATCAGTCCGGATCGTCGGCGCGCGTCGGCTTGGTCTCGTCCGGCCGGATCGCAGCGGTCTCGCGCCGAGCCGCTTCTGCCACCCCTTCGCGCAACGGCGTGCGCACGAACTCGGGGGCTCGGTCCAGGTATGTCTTCGCCGCCGTGCGCCCATCCTCAGAAAGATTGCGGAGATAGTCGAGGGCCGCGGCGATCGACCACGGACGCGTTAGCAAGGCTTCGAAGTTGGGCTCGAAGTCGGCCCACACGACCGCCGCGACATGATGCTCGCTGGCCCAATCCTCGATCGTGCGCACCGCCGCCAAGTCGCGACCCCGGTGCGTGCGCGAGGCGAGATCGACAAAGCCGATGTCCTCCGCCCGCCTCGCACCTTCTCTGGCCATGAGGTCGGCAATGGCGTCCGCAATCCGCTCCCGCAGGCTGCGCGCCGAGGAAACGGCCACGGCCCGGCCGTGCCGTCGGTCGATGACCAGCGTCAGCGCATCCTTGCGACGTTCCGAGATCCTGGAAAACTCCAGCGGCAGGGTCGGCCCCTGGCGCTCCCAACCCAGGTGCTGTTGGGTGAACCGCCGATGCGCTTCGGGGTCGGCCTCGTCCGCGTCCCACAGCAGCGAACGCCAGCCCAAGATACGGATCTCGGGCCTGGGGGCGGACGGCCCCGGTCCGATGTCCGCATCGGTGATCGGCGCGGCGCTTGGGCTCACCGGAGCGGTGCAGGCGGCAAGCAGGCCCAGCGCCTGCACCACGGTCTCGCCGCCGAACCGCTCGCGCAGCATGGCGAGCCTGATGACGTTGCGCTTGGCCTCGCCGTCGACCCGTTCGGCCGCGCCGGCCAATTCTCTCGCCAGATCCTCGACCCGCCGGCCGCGGAGCCGCTGCGGCGCCAGAACAATGCAGAATTCGAGCAGTCCAGCCATTTGCGCCGGCTGGAGCGAGACGGCTCGCGACAGGATCGGAGGATCGTCCTTTGGTGGTTCGGCGATCAGCGGTCCCAAGGCGGCCACCGCGCGCCGCAGCACTTTTTCGCCGACGACGTTCATCAATAGCAGGCCCATGTTGAACGCCTTGATCTCGTCGCTCATGCCGGTGGTGCCCGATAGGCCGGCGATTGCTTGAACTACCGCCTGCTGTTCCGCCATCGAGACGTTTTGCATCAGGGCGAAGCAATGCAACGGCAGCGATTTCTGCGCGCGTTCGAATGAGACGCCGCGCATGATCGTGACGATTCCCTCGGATCTGGGGCCCGCGCGCGACCTGTCGCAAGCCCGATCGGCGGCATTGAGAATCACCTGGAAGACCGCCGCCGGGCCGATCGCCACGTCGGTCTCGCCGACCCGCACCGTGAACAGCGCGGTGCGAAAAAACGCCATGGTCCCAAAGCCGGCAAGCAGGACCTGCGCGACTGCGGGATCGAACACTGTAGTCTTGGCGGCGACACCTTGTACGCGGATCAGCCACAGCGCGAGACCGGCGGCCAATCCATTGACGACGATGTAGATCCAGCCCGAGACCGTTGACAGCGGGGCGGTCGGCCGATCGCGATAGCGGGCGACGAGCTCGGTGATCCCGACCGCCAGCCCGAACAGGACCGCCGCTGCATAGGGCACGGGGTGACCGTCCATCGGCGCGGCGCTCCTCGCTAGCCGCCTTCGGTCAAAGCGCCGCGAGGCGAATGAATTTTCGCTGTTCGCCCGCCGACGCCTGATCGAGGATCTCCACTTGGCCCCGTTCGCGCAACCGGTTTACCGCTTCGACGATCGAAGCGCGCGGCAGGTTCGCTTTGGCGGCGAGATCGGCCAGGGGCATGATGCCGCGGCGCAGCACGCGCAGGATGACCGCCTCCGGCGAGCCGGTCTCCGCCGGGGGCGACGGAACGCTTTTGAGCACATTCAGCAGGATGTTGAAATTGGTCGTCTGCACGATCGACATAAGAGCATCCTCCAGCGCTCGCCTGTGCTACTCGCGATCGCCGCCCTCATATGTTGCCCTACCCCCGCCGCGACGCAACCGGGCAGTGCTTAACGCGGCCCGGTCGGCCGCGCAGCGGCCGCGCCGGCGCGTCGGCGCGCCATCTCGGCCTTGTCGGGCTCGCCGAGGACGTCATAAGCGTGGGCAAGACGCGCCCAGCCCTCCTTGTCGTCGGGATGCTGCTCGAGCCGTGCCGCGAGCCGCGCGACCATGCCGCGGATCATCGCCGCCTGCGCTTCGGGCGCCATCGTCCGGGCGGCGGCGATGTCGCCGGCAGTGGGCCCGGGGGCGGTCGGTGCCGCCGGCGCTGCGTCGGGCGCGATCTCTTCGAGCCTCGCGATGATCGCGTTGCGCCAGGGCGCCTCGGCCGGGGCGTCGGCCAACAGAGCATGCAGAAGGCCGACGCCCTTTTTCGTGTCGCCCTGCTGCAGCGCCGCCTCGGCCAGGTAATAGCGGGCGCGCGGATCCTCGCCGGCTTTGCCGAACTCGGCGGCGGCAGCCGGTGTCACCACGCCCTGGCCTTCGCGCACCAGGATTTCGCCGAGTTCGGCGTGCAGTTCCGGCCGATCCGGGGCCAGGGCGAGCGCATGGCGATAGGCCTCTTGCGCCTCGGGAAAGCGCTCGAGGGTGGCCAAGGCGCGGCCGAGCATCAGCCAGTCTTCGGTATTGCCGGGATCGGCCTTGGTCCGAGCCGCGAGCGCATCGGCCGCCGCCCTGAGCTCGGCCGCTTCATGCGCGCGCAACGCCGCGTCCACCCGAGCCGAGCCGCCGATCGCGATTGGCGAACCGACCCACAGATAGATTGCGATCGCCGCCGCCGGCAGCACGGTTGCGATGCCGAGGGCCGCGCCGATCCGCCACGACCACTCGGCCGGGCCGCCGCTTGCCGAGCCAGCACCGGCGGCCTCGCGGTCGGCCGCGAGCAGCAATCGCCGGGCGATTTCGGTCCGCGCCGCATTGGCTGCTTCGAGCGGGAGGCGAGCCTGCGCCGCATCGGCGTCGAGCACGGCCAGCTGGCGGCGGAAGACCGCGACCGCGGCGCCGATCTCAGGGCTGCCGCGCGGCTGGCGGAGGAGCGGCCGCAGCAATCCGGCCAGTACCGCCCCGAGCAAGAGCCCGGCAGTGCTCCAGAACCAGATCATCCACCCTGGCCGAGCAGCTGCGCCGCGCGCGCCTGCTCTTCCGCCGACAGCGGCGGCGGCTCCGGTGCCGGGCCGCTCCGGGCGCGGAAGATCAGAACCATACTGGCGCCGAGCAGCAACAACGGCGGCGTCAGCCACAGCAGCCAGGTCGCGGGCACGAACGGCGGATCGAGCAGCACAAAAATCCCGTAGCGGGCGACGACATAGTCGAGCACCTGATGGTCGCTGTCGCCGGCCGCCAGGCGCCGGCGGATCAAGAGCCGCAAGTCATGCGCGAGGTCGGCCCCCAATTCCTCAATCAATTCGTTCTGACAGACGAGGCAGCGCAACTCGCGGCCGAGCGCTTCGGCGCGGCTTTCGAGCGCGGGATTGGCGAGCCGTTCGGACGGCTCGAACGCCAGCGCCGCCGGCCCGACGAGCCAGAGCAGCAGCACGGCCGGAGGAAGCAGCCGCCAGATCATCCGGGCTCGGCCGCTCGCGCCATCGCGGCGGCGGCCGCGGCGGACGGCGCACGCCGGTAGCGCAGCCGGTCGCTCAGCGAGACGAGCCCGCCCAATACGGCGATGATCGCGCCAAACCAGATCCACGGGACGAGCGGATTGTAATAGGCGCGCACCACCCAGCCGCCATGCCCGTCGGGATCGCCGAGGGCCAAATAGAGGTCGGCAAAGCCGGTGGTAGCGATCGCCGTATGCGCCGTGGTGCTTTGCGCGAGCGGGAAGAACCGGCGCTCGGGATGGAGCGTATACGGCGCGCCGCCGGGCCGCGCGACGACGATATCGGCGCGCTCGACCTGGTAATTGGCGCCGGAACCTTCGCTGACTCCGTTGAGCCGCAAGTTGCGGCCGGCGATCGTCATCGTGTCGCCGGGGTGCATCGTTTCGATCCGCTCGGTCCGCCAGGCGGTCGAGACGGTGATGCCGGCGATCAGCACGCCGACGCCGAAATGGGCGAGCGCCTGACCCCAGGTGGCCCGCGGCAGATGCGACAAGCGGCGCCGGCATGTCGCCCACGGCGCCCGGGCGAAGCCGGTGCGGTCGGCAAGGTCCAGGAGCACTCCCAGCATTGCCCAGACGGCGAGCGCCAGGCCGGCAAGGGCCGCCGGGCTGGCGCTAGGGTCAAAGGCAAAGACCGCGGCCGGGAGCAGGAGCGCGCCGCCGAGCGCCGGCGCCAAGCGCCGCGCGGCGCGGCCGAGGTCGCCGCGGCGCCAGGCCAACATCGGCGCCAATCCCATGGCGACGATCGCAAGTCCGAGGATCGGGACGAAGGTTTCGTTGAAATAGGGCGGGCCGACCGACAGTTTGACACCGCTCCAGACCTCGGCGAAGAGCGGGTAAAAGGTCCCGAGAAACACCGTCGCCATGCCGGCCGAGAGCAGCAAGTTGTTGAGCACCAAGCCGCCCTCCCGGCTCACCGGCGCGAAGCCGCCGCCGGCCGAAAGCAGCGGCCCACGCACCGCGAAGACGACGAGGGCGCCGCCGACCGCCAGCCCGATCAGCGCCAGAATGAAGACGCCGCGCGCCGGGTCGAGGGCAAAAGAATGCACCGAGGTGATCACCCCGGAGCGCACCAGGAACGTGCCGACGAGGCTCATGCCGAAGGTAAGGATCGCCAACAGGACGGCCCAGCGCTGCAAACTCTCGCGCTTTTCGACGACCGCCACCGAGTGCAAGAGCGCGGTGCCCAGCAGCCAGGGCATGAACGAGGCATTCTCGACCGGGTCCCACTCCCAGAACCCGCCCCAGCCGAGGATGTAGTAGGACCACCAGCTGCCCATCGCGATGCCGAGGGTCAGCGCGCACCAGGCGGTCAGGGTCCACGGACGCACCCAGCGCGCCCAGAGGCTGTCGACCCGGCCTTCGAGCAAGGCGGCGACGGCGAAGGAATAGGTGATCGAGAACCCGACATAGCCGAAATAAAGGCATGGCGGGTGGAAGGCGAGACCCGGGTCCTGCAGCAGCGGGTTGAGGCCGCGGCCGTCGGCCGGCGCCGGCAACAGCCGCTCGAACGGGTTTGAAGTGGCGACGATGAACAACAGCGTGCCGAAACCGAGCAGACCCTGGACCGCAAGTGCTCGGGCCTTCAGCCGCAACGGGAGTGCATTGCCGAGGAGGGCGACAAGTCCGCCGAACAGCGCCAGCATGAAGACCCAGAGCATGATCGAGCCCTCATGGCTCCCCCAGGCGCCGGTCACCTTGTACAGCATCGGCTTGGCCAGGCTCGAATTCTCGTAGACGTTGCGCAATGAGAAGTCGGAGACGATGTGGGCGTCGACAAAGACGGCAAAGGACAAGGCCACGAGCCCGAACTGGACGAGGGCGGCGGGACGCGCTACCGCCATCAGCGCGGCATTGCCCGCGGCGGCGCCGACCAGCGGTACCGATGCCTGCACCAGGGCGACGAGGAGCGCCAGGACGAGCGCGAAATGGCCGATCTCTACGAGCACTCCGGCTCTCCTGTTGCAGCCTTGCCGATGCCCGCGATATTGGCACGATCGGCACTACGCTGCACGCGGATCAGCCGGGGCGGCGTGCCGGCCTGATGGAGCAAATTTCTTGCTCCCAATTCGGGAGGACCCTATTTATCTCGCTGACGGCCGAAGACCTCGGGGTTCCTTGGCCGCTGCGTTCACTTTAGCGGATCCGGCAGGGTGCGGTCGCCCGGCGCGACTGTGAACTCCGGGCAGGCGGAGGACATGTCGACGTGCACGTGCTTAATAGCAACACCCTGCTGGCGTTCGGCAAAGCGCACGCCGATGCGGATAAGGCAGTTCGCGAACTGAATAGGACGCTCAGAGCTGCGACGTGGTCGAAAATGCAGGATATCCTCGACGCTTATCCTTCTGCGAAGGTCCTGAATTCGGAACGCGTCGTCTTTCACGTCAGGGGCAACGACTACCGAGCAGTCGTCGCATTCGATTTTCAGCGGCGAAGGGCGTTCATCAAGTTTGTCGGAACGCACGCCGAATACGATCGCGTTGATGCCCTCACGATAGACCTTTTTTCGCTACGCTAGTTACGACGGTGGTGCCAAGTGAGCGAACCAAAGAGAGATATTTCACCGATCCGAGACGAAACGTCGCACCTTGCCGCGCTGGCCGAGATCGAACGCCTGTGGGCGGCTGCGCCCGGTACACCCGAGAGCGACCGCTTGGACGTCCTTGTCATCCTGGTCGATGATTACGAGCGCAGAAATTGGCCCGACGATGATCTCGATCCGATCGATGCGATCGTCGCCCGAATGGAAAACTCCGGGCTCGATCGGAAAGATCTCGAGAAGCTCTCGGCTCGTCGGGAAGAGTGTCCGAAATTCTCAATCGCCGACGGCACCTCACCTTGCCGATGATTTGGCGGTTGGTGCAGGAGTGGAAGATGCCCTCCGAAATGCTTGTTCGGCCATACAGGCTTCAGAAGCGTCCCGGTCCTAGTACTGACGATCGGGTGCGCTCTCGACAGACACCGGAAGAGGGATGGCAAAGGCTGTGCAACAAAAGACGAGTCCGCACCCTGCAGCACCCCAGGCCCTATCGCGTCGTTGCGCGCTCCCATGGCTCAGACGCCCAGAGACAACAAAACCGTCAACGGGTAATTGCTCGGGCGGCGAAATAGCAGCCTCTGCGAGTGACTCGCGAGATAAGCGGCATCAACGCAGTGGAACACTCATGATGCCGGTCTAACTCTAGGGAGACAAAAGTCATGGAGAGCCGCGAATGAAGGCATCGGAGGTGACCTTTGGGCCTCCCAGGCGGGATGGCCCCCTTTCCGCCGCGGAACTTGCGAAACTGCTTTCCGAGCTGGGCGGCCACATCTGGGATGCAATTCAGAGGGATGATCAGATAACTGAACTCGCCTTCGAATTGGCTAGCGCGAAACTCGCCTTCGACAAGGTGAGGCCGGAGGACACGCAGCTGGATTCGGACGCGGCAGAGGCGATCATGGGTATCGACTACGTTGCGGAAACGCGCGAACGGCGCAGGTCGACTGTCAAGCCGGGGGAATGGCTGAAGTATTCTCTATACAATCTGGCGTTGGACTGGGTGTTGGACCAAGCACTCATGCGAATGAAGATCGAACAAAAATGGCCCTTTCAAGAGGACGATGGTTTTGCGAAGCCCTAGGGCTATATCACGATAACCAAATACCAAAGGCCGTGTCTCCCGATTTGCCGCGTTTGGCATTAGCTGCACGGCCGTAGGCATTTCCAGAGCGAACCCAGGTGGACCCCGAGGTAATACACTTGACCGTGGCGATTGTGATTTCGCCCACCCAAGCAGGTGAGGCGGCGCGAGGTCGAGATGGCTAGATCGACGACAACGGGTCAGGTGACAATCCCCAAGCGGTTGCGCGAACACCTCGGCCTCAAGCCCGGGCTCGGAAGTCGATTTCGAGATGGCGGAGGACGGGCGCGTCTTCCTCAAGGCCGATCGCGGAGCGCCCAATCGCCGGTTTGCCCGCCTGCGCGGTAGCGCCAAGCCGGGCATGACCACCGACGAACTGATGGCGCTGACGCCAGGCGAAGGCGCGGATTGAGAGCGGCAACTGACGCTCGCCGCTCGCCGCGGCACGGGACCAGCTTGCGATCAACGACGTCGTCGATGCGGAGCTGGGCGTCCGCTATGACACGATCGAGGCGCTCGAGGCGATGATCCGCGATGCGCGTCTGATCAGCGCAGCGATCCCGCGCCCCGTCCTGTTCCTTGGCGGCAAAGCGTTTCAGCGACATCGTTTCGTAGGCGGCGTGCGAACCGGGGTGCTGCCCGATTTCTTCATCGGCGCCCATGCGGTGATCGCAGATGTCGCGCTGATCACTCGCGACGCCCGCCGCTATCGTGCCTATTTTCCCGGGATCGCGTTGATCGCCCCTAACTGACCCGTCCGGCATTCCCGAGCGCCTTCATCCGGCGGCATGGCGCTGCGGCCGCTCGCCCGCCCGATCCCACATCAGGCGCGGGTCGAAGGTCTCGGCCGCAAACATCGTCAGGATGACGACGGCGCAAAAAGCGAGCGCGCCATAGCCTGGCTGGATCGTGATCACGGCGCCAAACACGACGAGCGCGCCGAGCAGCGACTCCATGAAGATGTCGATCATCGACCAGCGCCCGATGAACCGCACGACGTGATAGAGCCGGGTGCGGTCGCGCAGCCAACCGGCGCGGCCGGTCTGGGTCGCAATCAGCATGATCGACAGGCCAACGAGTTTCAGCAACGGCACCGCGATGCTGGCAAAAAAAACGAGGGCGGCGAGCGGATACTGGCGAGCCGCGACCAGCTCTTCGATGCCGCCCAAGATCGTGCTCGGCTGGGCGGCGTCCAGCTGGACGATCGACAACACCGGGTAGTAGTTGGCCGGGACATAGAGGATCGCCGCAGCGATCACGAGCGCCCAGGTGCGCTGGATGCTGTTCGGGCGGCGCGGGTGCAGGACGCTGTCGCAGCGGGGGCAGCGCCGTTGAAAGAGGCCGGGCCGGCTGACGAGGCCGCAGGTCTCGCAGCCGACCCAGCCGGCGAGGGGCCCGCCCCAGGGCGGCGCTTCGCGGCGGTCCGCATGGTCGAGCCGCACCCAAACCTGCTCGCGATCGAGCGCGCTGTCGAGCCACACCAGCACGATCGTCAGCGCAAAGAGCGCATAGACGCCGGTCAGCAACCCGATCGTGACAAGGTCGCCGAGCTTGACATAGGCGACAAAGACGCCGAGCACAAAGACCTCGATCATTGACCACGGCCGCAGCCGCTCGGCCATGGCGAAGACGCGGCGCAGGTGACGCGGCGGTTGTCGCTCGTGGGCGCGGATCAGCACATAGAGGGTCCCCAGGAGTCGAGCGAGCGGCGCTAGCACGGTGACGAAGAGGACGACGAAGGCGAGCGGCGCCATGTTCTGCCGCACCAACTCCTCCGGTCCGGAAAACAGGTCGGCGACATGGCGGATGCCGGCGGTCTCGACGCTCATCAGTTGGTTCGCGCACATCACCGCAAGCAGCGCCAAGGCCGCCAGGGCCAGCGCCGCAAGATGATCCAGGCGATGGGCGGAGACGCGGCGCAGGATTGTCGGGCAGCGCGCGCAGTGCGCCGAGGTGCCGGCGGCGAGCACCGGGACCTGCTGCAACAGCCCGCAGCCCGGGCACTCGTGCAGGCGCGGCTCGGTTGCGGGCGCGGCGGGGCGGTGGCGCTTCACCCGCGCACCGCGACCATCGTCAGCATCGGCGCGATGCCGTCGGCGAGGCGTCCGACGGCACTGCTGATCGCCGCGACCTGGCCCGGCACGCCTGCCGCCGGCGGCGGCACGGCAAAACGGAAGCTTCTGACGACGGGCTGTTTGCGGCCGGTGGGGCGCACCGCCGCCTGGGCCTGCAGCACGAGGCTGCCGCGCGCGTCCTCGTCGAGCCGCTGGATGTCGACCTCGACGGTGGCGTCGGGCCGGGCCGAGACCGCGCCGCTATCGGCGATGACGGTGCTCTGCGGCAGGCGCTGACTCAATTCGGCGACGAGCACCCGGTTCAGCATCGCAGCCAGCGGCTCGCCCCACCAATCGTTCGCCATCACCTCGAGCCGGTAGTCTTCCGACGAGCGCACGATTTGCGAGCGATCGAGATAACGGGCGATCGAGATCCCGTGCACCAACACGATCCGCGGCCCGCCGGTTTGCGTCGCCCCGGCTTCGCTCGCGATCGTGTAGAGCACCGGGTCGGGCGACCCGCAACCGGCGAGCACCGCCGGCAGCAGCAGCGCGCAGAGCCGGCGCGCGGCCGCGCTCATTCCTCCCCGCCCTTCGGCCGGCCCTTGATCAGCGCTTCCGGGTGGCGCGCCAAGAGGTCGGCGAGCGAGCGGATCGAGACGACGGCATCGTTCAACTGTGCGAGCAGCCGATCGAGGTTGCGGTTGAACCTGGTGTTGTCGCCGTAGCCGCTGTCGAGCGAGACCATGAGCCGGTCGGCGTTGGTCACCGCCTTCTGCAGTTGGTTGGCCATCTGCGGCAGTTGCTTGAAGGTCGAGGCGGTGCCGCGGTCGAGGTTCCTGGTGAAGGTTTCGGCGGCGGCGAGCGTTGCGGCGAGGCTGGTCAGGGAATCGCGCAGTTCGGCGCCGCTGGTCAGGTCGTTGACCGATTTGAGAATGCCGTCGAGGTCCTTGCCGATGGTCTCGAATGGGATCGTGTCGACCTTGGCGAGCAGCGTGCTCGCCGCCTGCTCGATGCCGGCAAAGCCCCCGCCGGCGGTCGTCGGCAGAACGAAATCGCCGCCTTCGATTGCCGTCTTCGCTGGCTCTGCGCTTGGCACGAAGTCGAGCGCGACCTGCTGCGCGCCGGTGATAAAGCTGGTGCTTTGCAGGCTCGCCCGCAGGCCGCGCTGGATCAGGGCATCGACCGCTTCCTGCGGTGTGCGGTAGATCCGGGCACCGACGCCGATGACGCGTTCCGGCTCGACCTCGTAGCGCACCGGAGCCAGCACCGCTTTCTTCTTCGGGTCGTAGACGAGCCGCACATCGGTGACGTGGCCGACAACGAGGCCATGCATTGTCACCTCCGAGCCGCGGCCGAGGCCACTGACCGAGCCCGGAAAATAGGAGACGAGCGGAATCTTGCGGGTATACGAGGCGCTTTCCGCGGTATCGCGGTCGGCAAACAGCGGGAACACGTGATTTTCTTCGACGCTCGCCAGCTGCGGGTTCTCGTCGCTTGGCGTCTCGAAGGCGATGCCGCCAAGCAGCAGCGCGCGCAACGACTCGACCTCGACCTTGAGGCCGGTCCCGGCGAGCTTGAGCGAGAGCCCCGAGGCGTTCCAGAACCGGGTGTCGTCATGCACGTAGCTGTCGTACGGGGCGCGGACAAAGGCGTGGATCGTCACATATTGCGCCATGTCGGCGATGTCCCAGCCCAAAACCTCGCCGGCGCCGAGACCGCGGTAGAAGATCGGCGATCCGAGCGAGAGCGAGCCGATACGCTTGGCCTTGAGCAGAAAGACACGGCCCGGGACGTGCTCGTCGAGGATCGGCGGGTCCTCGCGCCCGCTGAACTCGCGCTGCAGCAGGCCCGACTTCGCCCCCGGCATCATCCCGACATAGCTGCCGGAGAGCAGCGTCTCGAGCCCCGATATCGAGCCGGCGAAGAGCCGCGGCTTGACCACCCAGAACACCGTCTTTTAAGTCAACAGCGGCGCGGCCTGACGCGTCGTTGCGATCGTCACGACCACGCGGTTGTGGTCGGGCGAAAGCGCCAGGCTCTTAACCGTACCAAAGACAATGTCCTTGAACTTGAGCTGGGATTGGCCGGGCTGCAGCCCCTCGGTGCTGTTGAAGGTGACCGTGATCGTCGGCCCCTGCTTCGACAGCGTGTCCCACGCGAGCCAGGCGCCGATCGCAACCGCAACGAGCGGGAGCAGCCAGATCACCGAAACCCGGCGCGAGCGCCGCGTCGTCGCCCGCGCTAGAGCCGGCGCCCGCGAAAGCTCGTCGAAAGCATCTTCCATGAGAGGCTCCCCGCGAGGCTGTTGCCGAAGTTCTAACCCTTTCGGGTTGCCTGCGCCAGATCGGGCGGAGGCGATCCCCGGCGGGCGGCGCTGGGGGGCGTTCCGGACATGCCGATGATGACACGCCGCCCTCGATCGAGACCGCCCCGTTCTTTGTGCGCTGCAAATAGCTATCGCGAAATCATTGTCTTAAGCTGCAGCGAAGCAAATCGCTGACTTATCGGGCCGCGACAGCGACCGCGGCGCCAGCGGCTGTGCGATGCCCGCGGCAGCGGCTTGAGAGCGAGGGAAAGGCAGGGCTTCACGACCGATAGGCTGTTCACCCATCAGGAGGCGGACGCCCCGAAGCCAAGCATCTCGGTGGGGGACTGGTCGGCCTTTTGGGCCTCGCCTGCGGCGAGGGCCGAAGAGGTCGAACTGCTCCTTGACGTGGCGATCGAGGTTCATGCTGATGAAGGCGGCGCGCTGGATGAAGCCCGGGTAGACGCGGCGCCAGGCGCCGGCATAGTGCGGCGGCACCGTTGCGATGAGCTTACGCTCGAACCAGGCGATCGGCCGGCTGGTCGCCAGCCGGTTCACCGCGGTCGGGTTGATCCGAGTGTCGACCGGGTCGGCCATCAGGGTCATGCTCGGCGGCTCCGCCGGATGGGAATCCTCGGCCATGATCGCCACGCTGGCGCCACTGGTCGCATGCGCGGCTGCGCCGGCAGGCCGGGAGTGCGAGAAGGCGTGCGACGAGCCGCGCATCATCGGCGCAAGGTCAAGAAAGGCAAGCGGATTTCTCGGTGCACCGGACCATTGCCGAGGACGCCGGGTCGCGCCCGGTCCGCGGCGCTTGTCGGACGGACGCTTTATAGCGAAATGACGGAAGGAGCAGCAATGACCGACGCCGTTCTCACGATCAGCAGCAAGAACTATTCGTCATGGTCGCTGCGCGGCTGGCTGATGTGCAAGATGGCCGGTTTGGAATTCGCCGAGGAGGTCGTGCCGGTCGACGACCCGGCCAATCGCGCCGAGCTGCTGTTGCTGTCGCCGTCGATCCTCGTGCCCTCTCTGATGCATGCCGGGATCCGCGTATGGGACACCCTGGCGATCGGCGAATATTTGAACGAAATCAAACCTGAGGCCGGGCTCTTGCCGACCGGTCGCGGCGACCGCGCGCGGTGCCGATCGATCTGCGGCGAAATGCATTCCGGTTTCGGCAACTTGCGCTCGGCATTGCCGATGAATTTGAAAGCACGCCATCCGGGCTTTAAGGTGTGGTCCGGAGCGCAGGCCGACATAGACCGCATCACTGCCATCTGGCGCGACTGCCTTGCCGCGCAGCGGGGACCCTACCTGTTTGGCGCCCCGACGATCGCCGATGCGATGTACGCGCCCGTGGTTACCCGGTTCCTGACCTATGACATCAGGCTCGACGTCGCCTGCGCCGGCTATTGCGAGCGCATCATGGCGCTGCCGGAAATGATCGAATGGCGCCGAGCGGCTTTGGCCGAGCCGGATGAGCTTGCAGAGCTGGACATGGAGTTCTGAGCGGGCGGGCGAACTCGGCTTTAGGAAGGCCCTCGCCGTGGAGGCCTATCGGTACCCGGGCTATTACGAGATCGCCTTTGCTTCACGCAATTTTGGCCGCGAGGTCGCCTTCTTCGAAACCGCGATCGAGAGGTTTTCCGGGGCGTCGGTGCATACCGTTTTCGAGCTCGGCGCCGGCACGGCGCCCTATCTCGAAGAATGGCATAGGCGCGGCTACCGCTATTGCGGCCTCGATCTGAGCCCGGCGATGCTCGACCATGCCCGCGCCAGGGCGGAGCAAAAGGGCATCGACGCGGCGTTCGTTCTCGGCGATATGCGCGAGCTCGACCCGGCTCTCGGTCCGTTCGATCTGGCCTATGTGCTGCTCGGTTCGCTCTACCTTCGCTCGAACCGCGAGTTCCTCGACCATCTCGACCGCATGGCGAGTCTCTTGGCGCCGGGGGCCCTTTATTTGCTCGACAGCTTTGTCTGGTTTCGACTTTTCCACGACTACCGGCGAAGCTGGGTGCGGCGCCGCGCCGGCATCACCGTGCGCGCGCGCTACCGCGCCGCGATCACCGACGCGATCGCGCAGACCTACGAAGAGTGCCTGACATTTGCGGTCAACGACCGGGGACGCGACCTCGTCGTTGCCGGCCGGGTGCCGGCCAAGGTGTTCTTCCCTCAGGAATTCCTTTGCCTCGTTGAACGCAGCCGGCGGTTCGAGTTCGTCGGCTGGTACAACGATTTCAGCTTGACGGTGCCCCTGCGGCCGGAGGGCCGTCATATCGTCGTCCTGCGCAAGCGCTGAGGAACCGCCCGAGCCGGCCCGCGCGCCGCCGATTGCAGCAGGCACCGCCTGCCATTTTCCGACAAGTTTCATCCACGTTCCCCCTTCCTCCCGCGCGAAAATCGGCTAGGATAGTCGGTACTCGGCATCCGAACGTGAAGGCAAATGAACGCGGGTTATGCAGAGTTGAAAACCGCCGATCGCGTGGTCGCCCGGTTTCTATCGGAATATCATAAAAACTGGCAAAATAACTTTCCCGGGTTAATCAAACGCGCTCATTGGCACATCATTTTTTCGGTGAGACTCGCCGGCAAGGACGGCGTCTCGTGTCGCACCATTCACCGCGCGCTCTACGGTTCCTATGGTACCGATATCCGGACCTGCATCGAGCGGATCAACGACTGCGAGCGAGACGGCTTCGTCACGGTCTTCGATGCCGCGGCGCGGCCCTGCCTCGCCTCGGCGGGTTGCCTGATCGGCGCCACCGACAAGTTGCGCGAGTGCTTCGACCGGCATGGCCGCGCGGCGATCGACGAACTGCGCGACGCTTGCGGCGAGGGCGACCGCCGATTTCCTCCGCCGATCCGCAGCGACGACGAGACGATCTCGGCCGTCTTTCAGTTTTTCTGCGCCTACGACCAGAAGTGGCGCGAGACCGCCGAGACCGTGGTCCGGCAAAAGCGGCTGACCCCGGCATTTCACAACGATGCGATGGACCATCTCGTCACCTACCAGTATTGGGCGATCGCGATGCTGCTGTGGTCGGCGAGCCCATTTGGCAGCGACAGCGCCGGCTCGCCGGCGCTCGTCGTCGATGAGATCAACAGCAAGATGTGGGACGCGCTGCGGCTCGGCCACCTCGCCATCCGCGAGCGTGTCGGCAATCTGATCCGATGGGGCTTCTTCTCCGAGCAAACGATCAAAAAGCATAAAGCGGTGGGGCTGACGCCGTTTGCCGGGACGCTGATCGGCAAAGGCCTGGTCGAGACCCGGCCGCTGCTCGAACAGCTCTACCGCAAAATCGCGACCCCGGCGGCGGAAATCATCGCGGCGCGGACCGCATAGCACGCTTTTCTATCGGCTTCCAGCATCTCCCCCGGTCATGGCCGGACCGCGCCAGCACAAGGCTGGGCATGACCGAAAAAGGGTAATGATGCGGGTTGATCGGAAACTCGAGGGATCGCGGGCGTCAATAAAGCCTGTTGGGGTAGCTCTCGGCAATCTGGCGTTCAGCCTCGGCGGTGTCCGCCATTGGCTCGGGCGGCCGGCGCAGGTTTCAGTCGGCAGATGAGCCGGCACTCAAACCGTTTTTTGGTCGAATACGACGAACCGCCCGAGGGCGGCCGGGTCGCGCGGCTGACGATCGACAATCGCGACAAGCGCAACAGCCTCGACGCCGCGCTTCTGCAGGAGATCGTCGACAAGACCGCCGGGGTGGCCGCCGATCCCGAGCTGCGGCTGGCCATTCTCTCCGGCGCCGGCGGCCGTGCCTTCGTCGGCGGGGCCGACATTGCCGAGATCGCCGGCCTCGATCGGGCGAGCGCGCGCCGGTTTATCACCCTGGTGCACCGCTGCTGCGCCGGGTTCCGCCGGCTGCCGGTGCCGGTCGTCGCCCGGATCGACGGCGTTGCGCTCGGCGCCGGCCTCGAACTTGCCGCCGCCTGCGATCTCAGGGTTGCGAGCGAGACCTCGACCTTCGGGATGCCCGAGGTCACAATCGGCATCCCATCGGTCGTCGAGGCGGCGTTGTTGCCAAAGCTGATCGGCGCCGGCCGGGCGCGTCGGCTGCTGTTCACCGGCGAGACGATCGCCGCCGCCGAAGCGCTCGCCTGGGAACTCGTCGACAGCGTGGCGCCGGCCGCCGCGCTCGACGCCGCCATCGACCGGCTGACCCGCCCGATCCTCATGGCCGGTCCGCGCGCCGTCCGGTTGCAGAAATCGCTGATTCTCGATTGGGAGGAATTGCCGACCGCGGCGGCGGTCGAGCGCGGCATCGACACCTTCGTCGCCGCCTTCGACAGCGACGAGCCGGTGCGGATGGCGGGCGCCGCCCTCGCCCGGCTGCGCGCGCGCCGCCCTCCCCCGCGCGCGTGATGAACCCGAGCCGCCGGCGTCGGCCGAAGCAGCTCGGCGAGGCGGCCGATGCGATGCCGCATTACCATGGTCACCGTGAGCGGCTGCGGCAGCGGTTGATCGATGCTGGCGCGGAGAACTTGCCCGATTACGAGCTGCTCGAAGTCATCCTGTTCGCCGGCAACCCGCGGGGCGATGTCAAGCCGCTGGCGAAGGCCCTCATCGAACGGTTCGGCGGCTTCGCCGCGGCGGTGAGCGCCGAGGCCGAGACACTCGCCGCGGCCGGGCTCGGGCCGGCCGGCATCGCCGCCCTGAAAGCGGTGCGCGAGGCGGCGTTGCGGCTGATGCGCGCCGAATTGCAGCAAGCGCCGGTGATCGGCTCCTGGGACAAGCTCATCGATTATTGCAGCGCGCAAATTGCGCACGGCAAGGTAGAGGAATTTCACGTCTTGTTCCTCGACCGCAAGAACGTGCTGATGCGCCACGAGCGTCAGCAACGGGGCACCGTCGACCACACCCCTGTCTACACCCGAGAAGTCGTCAAGCGGGCGCTCGAGCTCGGGGCCTCGGCGCTGATCCTGGTGCACAATCATCCGTCGGGCGACCCGACCCCATCCAAGGCCGACATCGCCGTCACTACGGCAGCCTCGGCGGCGGCACCAGCGAGACGTTGCGCGACCTGATCGGCCGGCGGGTTTTGGCCGGCATCGGCCCCGACGACGGGATCCTGGGCCTAGGCGCGTTCTGAGCCGCCCTGGCGGCCTCGCAGGCTTCAGGCGCGGAAGTCGATCTCCTCACCGGCCGCCGCTCGGATTTTGGCCAGCATATCCGCGTCGGACATGAGGCCGTTTTGGCGTAGACCGTCGGCTATGGTTAGGGCCGCTTCGTGCGCCGCCTGCACGATCTCGGTCCGATCGGATGCGGGGAGGCTCGCGATGAAACCGATCATGTCTTTGACGTGGCTGACTTCGCTGCCGAGGCCGCTGTGGGTCCGGAGGAAACGCGACGCGTCGACGCCCTCCGGCCATAGCGCCTGGAAAGCGGCCACCTCGGATTTGCCGATCACGGCGGCCATGCTCTCAAAGCAATAAGAATAGCCGATAACGCCGACCGGATAGTCCGAGGCGGACAACCGGTCGAACAGCGCACACAACCGCTCGACGCCTTCCGAGATCAGGTTGGCGACGATGCGCCCTGCCGGCAACCCAAGGGCGCGAAGGTCCTTGAGTACCAACCGCTCGTGACCGGTTTCCTCGCGCGCGTGACGCTCGAGGTAGGAAGCGATGTCCGGGCGGTGAAGTTCGGTGAAGCGGGCGGCCGCCTGGCGAAAGTGGCCCGGCGTCCGGCGCGCGTTGTGATAGGCGCGGACCAGATCGAAGACGTATCTCGAGAGCGAAGCAGCGCGTTCCTTTGGCTGCTCCATTTCGCCGCCAAACCCGCAGGCGACGGCGCCGTCGAGCAGTGCGGCCGTGCTGCCGCGCGAGCCTGGGCCGGTCATCGGTCCGGCAAACGGGTGTATCTCCCCGTGATCATTGAGCGCGACCATCCAGAACTGGCCGATCTCGCTCGCAACGACCGCAATGTTTCCCGGAAGTACAACCCATTCGATTGTCACGTTATTCATATCGCATCTCCGACGCGAAAAGCGCAGGGAGCCAAGTGCACGAGGGCCGCAAACACTTGGCATCGCGTTGGTTTGAGCTATTCGCCGCGGTCACATCCCCAGAGGGGTCATCACCATCGCCGCTTGCGCCGTCGCCAATGTGAACGTAGTACCTAGAGGGTCGGGAAGAACAAAAAGCGCCTTAGGGATCGGTTGTCCGTGAATGCTAAGAAATTTTAGGTAATCTGGGTATTGCGCTTCCGTCACCACTATAGGCTCGTTTATGTAAACACCGACCTCCGCCAAGGCAGCGCTGGAGCTAGTAAAGTGGGGATTCGCATAATCGGGAGGCGCAGGCGGCGGAAATGACAGCAATCGGTCTTTGTAACTGTTGTCCGTCCATGCCCTAACAATCCCCAGAGCTAGACCCTCGTTGGGATGATATGAGCGTTGGAGGGTGGTTGCACCCGCCGCCTGCGCTTCCGCCGCCCTTGGCGCCACCACGGAGGCTGCCGCCCCCACAGCCACCATCGCGCCGCCCGTAAGGAAATGCCGCCGCGAATCGTTGGTCATCGTGCCTCCCCCTTTGGTTGTGTAAAATCGCAGTTCAAAAAGTTTGACGCGGCGCCTGCGAATTTGTCAAGATTAAGCACGCGGCCGGCTTATTGATCGAGCGGAACGAACCGTAGTTTTGCTCATGAATGCCGGAGTGAAGGACCAGGGAACGGGACGGAATCAGCCGCGAAAGACATTTCTGTTATCATCTTTTTCGCGAACGATGGAAGATTTTACAACTCTGGATAAGTCTCGTCGCAATTCAGGAGATCTTGAACCGCACCCTTGAAAATTTGAGGTTGCCAATGGGTGACGTCGCCGCATGGCTCGAAGGGCTCGGCCTTTCGCGATACGTCAGGGCCTTCGAGGAGAACGAGATCGAGTTCGAAACGCTCGCTCTTCTCTCCGAAGGCATGCTTGAACAAATGGGGCTGCCGATCGGCCCCAGAGCCAAGCTGCTCGCAGCGATATCTGAACTGGCGTTGTCACCAGGGGCCGACCCACAAATCGATCGCGAGGCGTGCGCGGTCGCCGAGCCGGCGGCACACCGGGAACCGGCCGAACGGCGCCAGATCACGGCCATGTTCTGCGACCTCGTCGAACTCGACCAAGCTCGCCGGGTCCCTCGATCCCGAGGATCTCAGGTCCGTGTTCCAGGCCTACCAGCAGGGGTGCAGGGCGATCATCGAGCGCTACGAGGGGCACGTAGCGCGAACTTTCGGCGACGGCATCTTGGCGTATTTCGGCTGGCCCGCCGCCCGAGAGGACGCGGCTGAACGGGCCGTGTGCGCCGGGCTTGACATAGTCGAGGCGGTGAAGGTCCTCGCCGCGCCGGAGCCATTGTCGGTTCGCGTCGGGATCAATACCGGCATCGTCGTGATCAGCGAGGCGGATCTCGCAAACCCGTCGGCGCCGTCGGATGCGTTTGGCGAAACGCTCCACGTCGCCGCTCGCCTTCAGACCCTGGCGCCGCCCAATTCTGTTTTGATTGCGGAAAGCACCAACCGGCTCATTTCGGCCCGGTTCGATCAGGAGGCATTGGGACCGCAGATTTTGAAAGGCGTAATCGAGCCTGTTCACGTGTTTCGAGTGAGAGGCGTTCGGGCGACCGCGAGCCGGTTCCAGGCCTCACTCGCACAAGCCCTGACGCCGTTCGTCGGGCGACGGGCCGAGCTGCTTTTTCTGCAGGAATGCTGGCGTCGCGCCCGGGACGGAGAGGGGCAAGTCGTATTCGCTTCGGGCGTGCCTGGAATCGGGAAATCGCGCATCGTCTACGAACTTCAGAGGTTGATCGAAGGAGAGGCACGCTTCAGGTTGAGCTTTCAGTGCTTACCTCACGGTACGGAAAGTGCCTTATTCCCGGTAATCCAGGAAATCGAGAGGCTTGGAGACCTGAGTACCGAGGACACCGTCGAAGTCAAGCTCGACAAGCTCGGGGAATTGCTGTCCCTCACCACGGGGCAGCTTGACAAGGCGATGCCGTTCGTTGCGGAAATGCTCTCGATTCCGATTGTATCTCGATACGCCCCGCTTGTCCTGACGGGCCCACAGTTAAAAAACCAAACATTATTCGTGCTCGTCGATCTCCTTCTCGGTCTCTCGGCCAATGGTCCGGTATTCTGCCTGCTCGAGGACGCGCAATGGATTGATCCTTCGACGCAGGAGCTGCTCGACCTGGTGGTAAGTCAGATCCAGGAGGCACGAATTCTTCTCGTTGTCACGCACCGGCCGGAATATCAATTCCATTCGGCTGTGCACGGCAACGTGCGCGGACTTGCGATATCTCGTCTTGGCCGGCGCGAAGCGGCAGAGATGGTGCAACTGGCGTTGCGCCACCAATCGGTATCGAGCGCGGTAGTTGACAGGATCATCGAGGAAAGCAATTCTATCCCGCTTTTCGTCGAGGAACTGGCGCGCGGCCTGATTGGGCCGGATGGCGTCAGGGCGAACGGTCTGGCCAACCGGCACACAGCGCCGTCCGCCTCGTGGCTGGTCCCGGATTCCTTGCGCGACTCGCTTGTCGCGCGCCTCGATCGAGCCCCTCAAGCACGAAATGTGGCGCAGATTGCCGCCGTCCTCGGG
Organism: uncultured Alphaproteobacteria bacterium; assembly: GCA_963772295.1. Classification (GTDB taxonomy): domain Bacteria; phylum Pseudomonadota; class Alphaproteobacteria; order ATCC43930; family CGMCC-115725; genus AP-15. Next base: position 741,923 of record CAVYWO010000020.1, on the reverse strand, counting down.
CGGGAATTCTCTTATGACATGCTGCTGCACGTCTCATCTCTGAGCCGTTCGGAACTGGATTCGGCGCTGGCGCACCTTAGAGACACCGAGATTGTTCAATTGATCGGCAACAGGCCGTCGCCGCGCTACGCATTCAGGCACGCGCTCGTGCGCGATGCCGCCTATAAATCGTTGCTCAAGTCAAGCCGCCGGCAGGTCCATTCAAAAGTCGGCTCTGTCATCGAGCAGGAATGGCCGGAAATCGTCGCCGGCCAGCCCGAGCTCCTGGCCTACCACTACAGCCTCGCCGGCAACGCAGAACTTGCAGTGCGATACTGGCTATTGGGAGGCGAACGCGCCCGCGACCGGTCTGCCAATGTCGAAGCAGTGGGTCAGCTGCAGAAGGCCCATCGAGTGCCTGGTATTGTTGCCGGAGACACAGGGGCGCCGTGAGACAGAGCTGGGGATTCAGCTGTCGCTTGGTCTCTGCTTCATCGCAGTGCGTGGATATTCATCGGATGACACGCGAAAATCATTTGAGCGGGCGCGCGGTCTCAGCATGGAGCTTGGCGAGCCGGGCAAGGAGCTGCAGGCGATCTTTGGTCTGTGGGGCCATTATTGGATGAGAGCCCGCCACGATCGTGCGGTTGAACTCGCCGAGACACTGCTTGCCAAGCGAGCACCGCTCGGTGATCCGACCGCGCTGATCCTCGGCCATCGTATGCTTGGCTGTACCCTGTTCACCCTCGGCGATTTCATTCGAGCACGGAACCATCTCGCGCAAGCAGTCGCCCTGGGACAGCCAGCAAACATCGGCAAATCATTCTTGTCTTACGCGGTGGACCCGCGAATTGCGGCCCGGTTGATACTGGCATGGGACTTATGGATACTGGGTTACCCCGCTCAGGCGCTGAACGAAGTGCTGCAGGCCCTGGCCCAGGCGCGCGAACAAGCCGACCCCTACAGCATCGCTTTCGCCCACTATGTGACTTCCGCAGTGAAGTTGTTGCGCGGGGAGCCGGAAGACTCGCTTAGTCACGCCGACCAGAGTCTAGCAATTTCTCGCGAGCATCGGATCAATCTTTACAGCTTGTATTCGCGGTTCGGACGCGGTTGCGCCCTAGCGAAGATGGGACAAGAAGCTCTAGCGATTTTCGAGATCCGGGGGGGGATCGAGGAAGCGCGTCGAAGCAAGCTCGGATACCTGCGGGCGTTCATGCTGGGCAAGCTGGCGACGCTGCAGGCGGCGACCGAAGACCCGGAAACCGCGCTGTCTACTATTGAGGAGGCCTTGGCGGGGATCGATGACGTTGCCGGGCGTGCCTGGGAGGCAGAGGTTCACAGGCTGCGCGGCAGCATCCTGCTGGCCGCGCATCCTGATGCGGTAGACGCGGCGGAACGGAGCTTTAGGCAGGCCATCGCCGTCGCGCAGCGTCAGAACGCCCGCTCGTGGGAACTGCGTGCAACCACGTCGCTGTCGCGGCTTCTGCAGGGCCAGAACCGAAAGGAGGAGGCGCGCGCGCTTCTTGCCGATATCTGCGCCTGGTTCACCGAAGGTTTCGACACGCTGGACCTCAGAACCGCAAACGCGCTGTTGCATGAGCTTCGCGTTGACGCCACCACCAGAGCCGCAAGAGGCGCATCCTTCCGCGGCGGTGATCTGTGCTGCTCCTCGCCATGCCCCGAACCCGGGGGCGCGGCGGGTCGCTGAGACGACGGGAGCGCGTCGATCATCCGGCCTTTATCCAACCGATCCGTTGTCGTCGCGGCGATTATTACCTGTGGTTGCTCAGCCCGACGTGGAGGGCGCATAAAAATAGGAGGGTAGGTGATGGGCGCCAATCGTTCGCCCGCTTATCGTTCGACGGCATCGGCCTGGCTTGGTGCTGTTCTCGCCGCACTGCTGCTTTCGGGTTGCGCCGCACCAACACTGGCAACAACACCGACGGCGTCGGCGCCGCCGCCCGCGTCGGGCACCGCCCGCGTATGGTTTCTGCGCCAGCCGGACCCGTCCGGCGGCACCGTCTATAGCGCGCAGCCGATGATTTTCGTCAATCGCGCGCCGTTCGTGCAGATCTCGCAGGGCACCCTCTTCTTCCACGACTTCGCGCCCGGAAGGTATCGGCTTTCGGTGCAGGCTTTCGGCACGCCGGTCGGCCAGCACGCCGTCCTGCACCTCGACGCCGGGACCGAAACCTATGTTCAGGTCCTGGCTACCGCCGATTGGGAGCTGGGCGCAGCCGGCACCTGGAGCTTTGCCGTCTTGCCAATGTCGCCTGCAGTGGCAAAGCAATATGTGCCGATCCTGAACGATCTCGGACAGCGGTGACCCGGCGGATCAGCGCCACCGGGGCTAGACCAATTTCTGGTCAGGTGCAGCCGTTCTTCACCGTTCACCCGCGGGCTTGGCCCGCGGGTCCATGGATCGCCGGGCCAAGCCCGGCGATGAACGTTTAGGGAAAGTGCCATAATCCAACCGGAGACCGCGGTTAACCCAGGCGCTGGTAGAGGTGGTAGCGTCCGACCGCAATCCCGGCGGGCAAAGGCAGCGGGCGAAGCCCGTCGCCAGCGACTTCCGGCTCGCTGACGAGGATCCCGCCCGCACAGAGGAGCGGCACGACCAGGCACGCGACTTCCGCCGCGAACGCACAACTCGTCGTCACGTCGCCGGTCGCGGCGTCGAAATGGGCGAGCACCACTCGGCCGCAGAGCCGAACGCGCGCCGCCGGCAAGGTGTCGCGCATGTCGCCGAGCAGCAGCAACTCGGCGGGTGGTACGCAGCCGGGATGAGCCGCGACCCGCCGCTCGCAAACATAGATCTGACGATCTGGGCAGAGTTCCCGCAGATGGTCGTAGGTTCGTCCGTTGCCGAGCCCGAGCTCGAGAATCACCCCGTCGCGTTGCCGCACCAGTGCCGCGGCGAGACCGAGACAGGCGCGCTGTGCTTCGAGGCGGCGAATAAAGCTGTCGAGCCGGCTCACGGCGAATTACGCAGCGATCCCGCCCTGTTCCTGCAACCGCCTGAGCTCGGCCTGGGCCGCACTCAGCTGATTGTTGGTCGCCGCCAGCCGTTCCGCCAATTCCTGCATCATTGCCACCGCCATGCTGGGAAACTCCCGCACCATGCGCATGAACGGCTCCTTGGAGATGCGCAGCGTGATCAGCCGCCCCTTGGCGCGAACGGTTGCCGCGCGGGGCACATTGCCGAGGATCGCCATCTCGCCGACGATCTCGTTGGCGCCGAGGGTCGCCAGCACCAACGGTCCGGCCGGCGTTTCGGCAATGACCTCGGCCTCGCCGGCGATGATCAGATAGGCGGCGTCGCCCTGGTCGCCCTGCCGGAACAACCGCATGCCGGGGTCGAACGCGACCCGCTCGCTCATGAACGCCAGGAGCTTCAGCTTGGAGGGCTCGATCTCGGCGAAAAACGGCACCCGCCGCAGGACCTCGTATTCTTCCTTCAGGCTCATCTCTGCCCTCCGTCCTCGGGCCGTCCGCTGTTCTTGCTCATTCAGAGGCCACCAGCATCGACATCAGCGACCCCTTGGGCGTCAACTCTTCGGGCGTCCCCTGCTCTTGCAGCTTGCCGCCGCTCATCACCAGAACGCGATCGAAATTGCGGGCGAGGTTTGCCCGGTGCAGCACCCAGACGATGCCGCGGCCGGCAAACTCGTTCATCAGCCCGCTCATTACCTTGGTCTGGACTGCTCCGTCGAGGGCCGAGGTCGCCTCGTTCAAGATCATCATATCGGGGCGCTTCAAGACGGCGCGAGCGATTGCCACCTTCTGCCGCTCGGCGGCGGACAGGCGCGACCCGCCGGTCCCGACATTGTAGTCGAGCCCGACATCGATCACGGTTTGCCGCAACGACAGCGCGTCGATCACCTCCGCGAGCAACCCGGGGATGCGCAGCGGCGCATCTGCTTCGCCATAAGCGATCTTGCCGAACAGGATGTTGTCCTGCACCGTCGCGGCGGTGTTGTAGCGCTCCGGGTCGAAGAACTCGATCTGGTGCTGCGCCGCGGGCGGCAGATCTGCGCGGAACACCTGACGCGCGTCCAAGAGGCGCTGCTGCATCCTCGCGTCGACGACGTCGAGGCGATGGCGCGCCGGGACCAGCTTGAACGGCAGCGACAGCAGCCGCGCGCGGTCATCCCTGTCGAGTGCGGTCGTGCCGCCCTTGCCGACGCGGCTCAGTATCGCCGCGAACTGCGGCAGGTCACTGGCGCTGATGAAGCTGAACTGCTCGAAGAATTCGTGATCGGCCGGCAGATCGGCAAACAACTCGATCATCGTCTCGGCGACCTCGCGACCGGCCGCGATCAGGTCCTCGAGCAGTCCGACCTTGGCCAGCACCTGCCGCACATAATTGTTGCTGGCGAGCGCCTCGAACTCAAAGGCCGGGCCGATCGGCGTTCCGAACAGCAGGTTTTCGGCGACCGACGCGTTGGCGTTGAAGCGCTCCGGGTCGTAGGTCTCGACGAGATTGGCGATCCCGTCTTCGACGAGGCGACGGGCCAGCGCCTTGCGCGCTTCGAGCAGGCGACCGGCCGCCGCCGGCTCGACCTCCGGATCGAGCCGCCAGCGCAGCCCGAGGGCATAAACGTCGCGCTCCAAATCGAGTGCGGCGAGGATTTCGGTAATGCGCCGCGAGAGCCCCTCGCGATCGGCGACACCGGCGGCGATCATAATCGATCCAATCGGCATGCAGGTCGAAGTCGATATTGCCGGATTTGCGCGCCTCGGCCAGTCGCCGGGCCCGGCGGCGGGCTTCCGCACCCTCGTACTCGGCCGGCCGGAGCGGAACATGACGCAGCGACAGCAACACGTTGTCGCGCAATGTGCCGGCGAAGAGGTAAGGCGTGGCGCCGACATAGCCGATGCGCCGGCCGATCACGGCGAACGGCAACGCGGCGATGTCGACGCCGCCGATCGTGATCCGACCGCTGGTCGGCTGGATCAGGCGCGCGAGCAGCAACGCCAGCTCATTTTTGCCGCTGCCGCTCTGGCCGATGATCGCAACATGCCCGTCGAGCGGGACGCTGAAGTTGACGGCGTCGACGACGCGGCTGCCATCCTCCTCGGCGAGCGACAGATTGGCGACGACGAGTTCGCCGGTCAGCGGCGCCACCGTTTCCGGTTCGGCGAGTTGCAGCCCGGCGTCCATCATGCCGGCGGGCTGGAATTGCTCGATGATCTGCTCGTACTTGATCCGGGAATCCTGGAATGCTCTGGTAGAAATCGAGCAGCTCGTTCCATGGCGAGGCCAGATCCTTGTAGGCGACAGCACCGCCAACAGCGCGCCAACCGAAAGCCTGCCGCGGATCACCAGGTAGCCGCCGATCGAATAGAAGAAAAACGGCGTAAGCTGCCCGAGAAAGTTGTTAAGAAACTTTGAAAAAAATTTGCGCTGATAGATCTCGAAGCGGATATCGTAGATCGTGCCCAGCAGATGGGCGAAACCGGTCAATTGCAGTCTTGGCGGTGTCGTTGGCAAGGATGTCGGTGATCCCGGCCGCCGTCTCCTGGACACTGTCGGCGACCTGACGGATGGTGCGCACCCGGCGCCTGCCGAGTTGGTTTACTTTGCTCTGCAGCTTCGGGATGACGTAGCCCTGCACCGGATAGAGCGCCACCGCGGCCAGCCCCAGAATCGGATCCTGCATGAACATGAAGAAGATGATTCGTCAGCAGCTGGCCGCCTTGGAACAGGCCGGCAACAAAGGCGTCGCCGATAAACCCGCCCAGCGGCTCGCACTCCGCCGTGATCATCGGGATGATCTGGGCGGACGAGTTTTTGTGGAAATAGGACAGCGGAAACAACAACACACGCTGATACAGCTGATAGCGGAAGCGCCGCAGCATCCGTTCGCCGAGGCGTCCCTTTAATGTATTTATATAGTATTTGAATGCCGCCGTTTATCACGACGAGGACCAAGAACGCGCCGCACAGCAGCATCAGATAGGGAATCTGGTCAAATTCGAAGCCGAGAATCTCCGGGAAATGCTTGCTTGCGATCGCGCCATTGGTGATCGTCTTCGGCAGCTTCGAGCGAATAGTAAAGAAAGGGAAACGAGACCAGCGTCAGCAGCAGCAGCATGATCTGCTGGCCGGCAGGCTGTGCCGCAGGATGAAGCGATAGATCGTCGGCTCGAGCGCGGTCGGGTCCCCGGCTTCCGGCGGCTCGGTCGGCGATGCGGCGGCCGTTTCGGCAGGCGGGGCAAATGCGGCCCCGGTCTCGCGCGGCCGCAGCGCCTCGGGCGGTGCCGGCGAGCGCCGCCGTCGCCTTCATCGCGCGACCGTTAGCAAAAGATCATCTCGCAAAGATCGTTTCCCAGCATCGCGGGGCTATGCGATAGTCGCGGCGCGCGCTCGCGCGATGAGGGGGCGCGGCGTGACCATTCGGCGCCATCACAAACGCGTACTCATCTACAGCCACGACAGCTTTGGTCTCGGGCATCTGCGCCGATGCCGGGCGATCGCCCATTCGCTGGTCGACGCGGACCCAGCCCTTTCGATCCTGATCCTATCGGGGTCGCCGATCATCGGCAGCTTCGATTTTCGTTCCCGTGTGGATTTCGTGCGGGTGCCCGGCGTCATCAAGCTGCGCAACGGCGAATATGTTTCGCTCAATCTGCATATCGACATCGAGGAGACGCTGGCGATGCGCTCCTCGATCATCCGGCATACCGCCGATATCTTCGACCCCGACATGCTGATCGTCGACAAGGAGCCGCTCGGCTTGCGGGGCGAGGTGCGCGACACGCTTGCCATGTTGCGGCGGCGGCGGTGCCGCTCTGATCCTCGGATTGCGCGATGTGATGGACGACCCCGACGCCCTCGAGAGCGAATGGGCGCGCAAGAACGCGGTTCCGGCCCTGGCGGAATATTACGACGAGATCTGGGTCTATGGGTTGCCGCAGATCTGCGATCCGCTCGCGGGGTTGCCGGTGCCGGCGAGCGTCCGCCGCCGCATGATCTATACCGGATATCTGCGGCGCAGTGCCGGAGAGCCGCTGCCGGCGCCGGAAATCCGGGCCGTTCTCGACCGCGAATTCCTGCTGGTGACACCGGGCGGCGGCGGCGACGGCGACGCTCTGATCGACTTGGTTCTGCAAGCCTACGAGTATGATCGCGACATCCCGCTGGCGGCGCTCTTGGTCTACGGACCGTTCATGCTGCCCGAGCAACAAGCGGCGTTCACGGCGCGCGCGGAGCGGCTCCCCAACGTTCACGCCATCACCTTCGACGCGCGGCTCGAAGCCATGATGGCGCGCGCCGCCGGCGTCGTCGCTATGGGCGGTTACAACACCTTTTGCGAGATCCTGTCGTTTGACAAGCCGGCGTTGATCGTGCCGCGCAACAGTCCCGAGGATGGAGCAGCTGATCCGCGCCGAGCGAGCCGCCGAGCTCGGGCTGGTGGCGATGCTCGCCGGCGACAACGGCGGCGACCCAAAAATCATGGCGACGGCGCTGCGCCGCCTGCCCCAGCAACCGCGTCCCTCCTCGGCGGTGATCCCCGGCCTGCTCGATGGCATGCATAACGTTAACCGCCTGGCCGGGAGATGGCTTGGCCGCGGCCGGGTCGGCCGCCTCGTCGCCGGGACACGGGTCGGGGTCTAAGCGTGTCGCCGGCCGTGGCAGGGCGGGTGGCCTTTGTCCTGAAGGGCTATCCGCGCCTTTCTGAAACCTTCATCGCGCAAGAAATTCTCGGCTTGGAGCAGCGCGGGCTCGAGATCCTGATCGTCTCGTTGCGCCGGCCGACCGACCATGCGATTCATCCGGTCCATCGCCGGATCCGCGCCGCTGTGCTCTATCTGCCGGAATATCTCTACCGCGAGCCGCGCCGGGTCTGGCGCGCTTGGCTCGGGCTGCGGCGCCGGCCGGGCTATCGCCGCGCGCGCGCCGCTTGGCTCACCGATCTGCGCCGCGATCCGACCCCGAACCGGGTTCGGCGCTTCGGCCAGGCGCTGGTGCTGGCCGCCGAGTTGCCGGCCGATGTCGATCGGCTGCACGCGCATTTCCTGCACACCCCGGCATCGGTTGCCCGGTATGCGGCCCTGCTCAGCGACCTTGTCTGGTCGGTCTCGGCGCACGCCAAGGACATCTGGACGACGCCTGAATGGGAGAAGCGCGAAAAATTGGCGACCGCCGCCTGGACGGTGACCTGCACGAAAGCCGCGCATGCCCATCTCGCCCGCCTGGCACCGCATCCGGAGCGCGTGGCACATTGTTATCATGGGCTCGATTTCGAGCAGTTCTCGACGCCGCCGCCGCGTCCCGCCGGCGGCGACGGCGGCGATCCCTCGCGTCCGGTTGAGCTGTTGTCGGTCGGCCGGGCGGTGGCAAAAAAAGGCTATGGCGACCTGCTCACCGCGCTGGTGCTCTTGCCCTCCGCTCTCGCTTGGCGCTTTGTCCATATCGGCGGCGGCGCGATGGCCGCGGCGTTGCGGCGCCGGGCGGAGACGCTGGGCCTTTCGGCGCGGATCGAGTGGCGTGGCGCCCTGGCTCAGCCCGAGGTGCTCGCCGCCTATCGCCGCGCCGATCTCTTCGTGCTTGCCGCCAAAGCGGCGGCGGACGGCGATCGGGACGGGCTGCCGAACGTGCTCGTCGAGGCGCAGAGCCAAGCGCTCGCCTGCATTGCCACCGATTTTTCGGCGATTCCCGAGCTGATCGAGCATGGCTCGACCGGGCTTTTGGTGCCGCCCGGCGACCCCTTGGCGCTTGCCGCGGCGCTCGCGAGCCTGATCCGCGATCCGGCCCGGCGTCGGGCACTGGGCGCGGCTGGCGAGCGCAAGGCGCGGCGCTGTTTTGCGTTGCCGGCGGGCATCGACTTCTTGGCCGAACGCTTTGGGCTGCCAGCCGCGGAATTGGCCAAGACAGGATAATGCGGATTGCCTTCTATGCCCCGCTGAAGCCGCCCGATCATCCGGTTCCGTCGGGTGATCGCCGCGTCGCGCAATTGTTGTTGGCGGCATTACGGCGCGCCGGGCACGCACCGCTGACCGCGGTGCGGCTGCGAAGCTGGGAGGGGCGCGGCAACTCATGGCGTCAGGCTCGCATTGCCGCCCTCGGCCGGCGACTTGGCGAGCGATTTATCGGACGCGCCCGGGCTGCGCCGGAAACGGCGCCCGAGCTGTGGTTCACCTACCACCTCTATCACAAGGCGCCGGACTGGCTTGGCCCGTATGTCGCGGGCGCGCTCGGCATTCCGTACGTCGTCGCCGAGGCATCCTTTGCGCCAAAGCAGGCGGCTGGTCCTTGGGCGGTCGGCCACCGTGCCGCGGAGCGCGCGATCCGCGCCGCCGATCTGGTGATCGGGCTCAACCCCGCCGATCGAGATTGTGTTCAGCCGCTGTTGTCGGACCCGGCGCGCTTTTTGTCGCTGAAGCCCTTTCTCGACACCGACGCCTATGCCGCGCGGGCCGACGTCGCGGCGCGAGCGCCGCGGCTGATTACCGTAGCGATGATGCGCCATGGCGACAAGCTCGCTTCATACCGCATCCTCGGCGCGGCGCTGTCGCGGCTCCTCGATCTCGACTGGACCTTGGAGGTGATCGGCGACGGCCCTGCGCGGGGCGAGGTTGCGCAGGCGCTGGCCGAGGTGGCCGCGCGCGTCTGGTGGTCGGGCATGCTCGCTGCGCCGACGCTCGCCGAGCGTCTTGCCGCCGCGGATCTCTGCGTTTGGCCGGCGATCAACGAGGCGTTCGGCATGGCCCTGCTTGAAGCGCAGGCAAGCGGTCTGCCGGTGGTGGCCGGAGCCGTGGGCGGCGTCGGCGCGATCATCGTGCCTGGCAAGACCGGGCTTCTGATGGCACCGGGCGACGTGCCCGGCTTTGCCGCGGCGGTACGCAGCCTGATCGTCGATCACGACCGGCGCGCCCGCTTTGCCGCGGCGGCGCGCCGGCACGTGCTGGCCGAACACGGTCTGGACACGGCCGCCCGCGGGCTGCGTGCGGCCCTCGGCCGGTTCGAGCGGCGGCACGCCGCGTGACTGGCAGGATCTTTTTTTACGTCCAGCATCTGCTGGGGATCGGGCATTTGCGCCGCGCCCTGCGCCTGGCCGAGGCCCTGGCAGGGGACGGTTTCCGGGTGATCCTGGTTTCCGGCGGCATGCCGCTGCCGGCGATCGCCTCGGCGGCGGCCGAGATCGTGCAGTTGCCGCCGATCCGAACCCGCGGCACCGACTTTGCCGATCTCGTCGACGCCGCCGGTCGCCCGGTCGACGACGCGCTGCGGGGGGCACGGCGCCAAACGCTGCTCGATGCGTTCGCCCGCGCGCGGCCCGACGCGGTCGTGATCGAGGCCTATCCGTTCGGCCGGCGCGCCTTCCGCCACGAGCTCGACGCGCTGATCGCGGCGGCCCGTTCGCGCCATCCGCGTGCTGTGGTCGTCTGCTCGCTGCGCGACATCATCGTCGCCCCCGCCGCGCCGCAGCGCCGGCAGGACGTCGTTCACCGGGTTCGCGCCGATTTCGATGCGGTGCTGGTGCACGGCGACCCGGCGCTCATCCGGCTCGAAGCGAGTTTTCCTGAGGCGGCGCAAATCCCCGACCGCCTCGTCTATACGGGTTATGTCGGCAGCGCCAAGCAGCCGATCGGGGTAAACCGCGGAAAGCGCAATGTGGGCGGCGCCGAAGTGCTGGTGTCGGCGGGCGGCGGCGCGGTCGGCGGTGCGCTGCTGGCGACCGCGCTGGAAGCCAGGCGCCGGGGCTGCCTCGCCGATCTCGAGTGGCGGTTCCTCGCCGGGCCCAACCTGCCGCAGAAAGAATTCGCCGCACTCGCCGAGCGGCTGCCCGACAGGGTTGTTCTCGAACGCTACCGCGGCGATTTCCCGGAGCTGCTGCGGTCCTGTCGGGTCTCGATCAGTCAGGCCGGCTACAATACCGTCCTCGACATACTTGCGGCACGCGCTGCGGCCGTGGTCGTACCGTTCGCCGCCGGGCGCGAAACCGAGCAGCGCCTGCGGGCGCAGCGGCTGGCGGCAAAAGGCGTGCTCGAAATGGTCGACGAACGCGACCTCTCACCGGATCGGCTGGCGGCGGCCGTCGAACGGGCGATCGCTGCCTCCCCGACGGCCCTGTCAATCGATACCGGGGGTGCCTCCCGCACCGCCCGATTGCTCGGGGCGTTGATCAAACGCGGCAGCAGCGCGGTTCCTCGTTTTGCAACACCTCCCGGTGAGATATGATCGGTAGATGAGGGGGGTGCCGCACGGGGCCGATGCTCGGGCGAGAGTGGCGGGGTGGCTTGGTCTGGCCGAAGAACTCGAGCATTGGGGAGAGGCGGGATGGGTGGCGACGCTGTGGTGGCGCGATGATGACGCGGCGGCGGCGAGCGCCGAGCTTGATCGCCTGCTGGTCGTTGCCGGCGAAGTTCCCATCGCCCTCGCGGTCATCCCCGCCCTGGCCGATCGCGGCCTGGCGGCGCGGCTGGCATCGGCGGCCGCGCCTGTTGGCGTGCTGCAGCACGGCTGGCGGCACGCCGACCATGCGATCGGGGGCCGGAAGAGCGAATTCCCGCCGGAGCGGCCGCAAACCGCCGCGGCCTCCGATCTCCTCGCCGGCCGAGCGCGGCTCAACGAGTTGTTCGGCGCAACGGCCCTCGCCGTGCTGGTGCCGCCTTGGAACCGCTTCGACGACCGCTTTCTGCCGCTGCTCGCCGCCAGCCGCATCGGCGCGATCTCGCAGGCCGGGCCGCGGCGCCGTCGATGGCCGCTTCCCGGCGTGTTCGCCGCCAACATCCATGTCGATCTGGTCGACTGGTCCGGCGGCCGCGGGTTTATCGGCGAGGATATGGCGCTCGATCGCCTCGTCGGGCACTTGCGGGGACGCCGGCTCGGATTTTTCGACCGCGCCGAGCCGACCGGGATGATGACCCATCACCGCGTCCAGGACCGTGCCGCCGAGAAGTTCCTCGCCCGGCTCCTGAAACTCACCCTTGCCCATCCGGCGGCGCGTTGGCTCGCCGCCGGCGAGGTCTTCGCCCCCGGGATCGCCGGTTCGGAATGACCCGGCTCGCTTATTCCGGCAGCACTATGGTTGGCGACTACCTGCGCGCCGCGGCGGGGCTGGTTCCAACCGCGGCGATCCTCGCGACGACGCGGGTCAGCGTCACCGCCGCCGCGATATTGGCGGGCGTGGCCGCGCTGTTTCTCTGCTTCGGCATCCGCACAGCACTGCGCCACGGCACCCGAGTCGAGCTGAGCGAAGCCGTGCTGCGCACGTTGGGACTGCGCGCCAGGTCGATCTTCTGGTCCGAGCTCGACGGCATCAAGCTTGCCTACTATTCGATCCGCCGTGACCGAGGCGGCGGCTGGATGCAGCTCGAGCTGCGCGCCGGCCGGTCGGTGCTGCGGTTCGACAGCCGGATCGAGGGCTTCGCGGTGCTGGTCGAGCGCGCGGCGCGGGCCGCCGCGAGGCGCGGCCTCTCGCTCGATGCAGCAACGGCAGCCAATCTGCGGTCGCTCGGCATCGGCGCGCCCGCCATCATCCGGGGCGCGGCATGACCGATCTGCTGAGCATCCGCGATCTGCATGTCCGGTTTGCCGCGCCCGGCGGGCCTGTGCGCGCGGTCACCGGCGTGTCGTTCCGCGTGCGCCCGCAATCGGTTGTTGCCCTCGTCGGCGAATCCGGGTCGGGAAAGTCGGTGGTCAGCCAAGCCGTCATGCGCATCCTGCCGCGCAATGGCGAAATCACCCGTGGCGAAATCCTCTTTGCCGACCCGCGCCGCAACAACGCTGTCGTCGATTTGGCGAAGCTGCCGAGGGAGGCGATGAGGGCGATCCGCGGCGGCCGGATCTCGATGATCTTCCAGGAGCCGATGACCTCGCTGTCGCCGTTGCACACGATCGGCGACCAGGTCGGCGAGGCGCTGCGCCTGCATCGCCCGGTCGGCGCTCGCGAAGCGGCCGAGCTGACGCGGGACATCCTGCATCATGTCGGCTTTCCCGATGCCCAACGGGCGCCGAATTTCTACCCGTTCGAGCTGTCGGGAGGGCTGCGCCAGCGGGCGATGATCGCAATGGCGCTGGTCTGCCGTCCGGCGCTGTTGATCGCCGACGAGCCGACGACCGCGCTCGACGTGACGATCCAGGCGCAGATCCTGAAGCTGCTGATCGAGTTGCAGCACGAGTTCGGGATGGCGGTCCTGCTGATCACCCACGACCTCGGCGTCGTCGCCAATATCGCCGAGGAAATCGTCGTCATGTATCGCGGCGAGATCGTGGAAAGCGGCACATTGGACGATATTTTCCGCCGGCCGCAGCACCGCTACCTGCAAGCCCTGCTGCGCGCCGTGCCGCGCTTCGATATGAAGCCCGGCGAGCGGCTCGTGCCGATCCGCGAGATCTCGTCCGGCGCGGCCCCGCATCTGATGGCGGAAAGGCTGCCATGGCCTGACCAGGCGACGGCGCCGCTGCTCGAATGCGTCGGGATCGCCAAGGCCTATGCCGGCCGCCGCGGCGGCTGGTTCGCGCGCGCCAAGGCGGCGGCGCGCGTGATGGCCGTCGACGGCGTCAGCCTGCGCATCGATCGTGGCGCGTGCCTTGGTCTGGTCGGTGAAAGCGGTTGCGGCAAAACGACGCTGAGCAAGGTGCTGCTGCGCGCGGTGGCGCCCGATGCGGGATCGGTCGCCTTTAACGACCGCGGCCGGCTGATCGACGTGCTGGCGCTGGCGGGCGAGGATCTAAAGAGGTTTCGCCGCCAGGTTCAGTTCATCTTTCAGGATCCGTTCGGATCGCTGAACCCGCGGATGACGGTTTTCGACATCATCGAAGAACCGCTGGTGATCCACCGCATCGGCGACGCCCGGCTGCGTCGCGAAATGGTCCAGGAACTGATCGGGCTTGTCGGTCTCGACCTGCACCATTTGCGGCGCTATCCGCACAGCTTTTCCGGTGGCCAGCGCCAGCGCATCGGAATTGCCCGCGCCCTGGCGCTGCGCCCGGATCTGGTGATCTGCGACGAGCCGACCTCGGCCCTCGACGTTTCGATCCAGGCGCAGATCTTGAACTTATTGCTGGACCTGAAGGAGAAGCTCGGGCTGACCTATCTGTTCATTTCGCACAATCTGGCGGTCGTCGACTATATCGCCGACCGCATCGCGGTAATGTGCGCCGGCCGGATCGTCGAAATCGCCGATCGAGCGACCTTGTTCCGCAATCCGGTGCATCCCTACACCCAGGCCTTGCTCGCCGCCGTGCCGACGCCCGACCCGTCGCACCGCCTCGATATCCATCGTCTGATGGAGGATCGGGCGTCGAACCCGGCGAATTGGCCCGAGCCGTTCCGTCGGCATCGCGATGACCTGCCGCGGCTCATCGAGGTGGCGCCGGGCCATCTGGTCGCGGCGCGTAACGTACCGGTCGAACAAATGGCGCGCACCGATGGTCGCGCCCGCGCCTGAGGCGGACTCGGGCCGGGGGCAATCGGGGCGGAAGAACCGGTCGGGAGGCGGCAAATGAGGTGCGGCGCCATTGCGCTTGCTCTGCCCACCCCCGGTCCGTACCGGCGTCCGCGGTCGCCGAGCCCGCACTCGCCGGCACGGCCGGCGCATCGGCCAGACCAGATGGTCGCGCAGCGGCTTGCCTTCGCTCAGGTTCCTTGTCCGAAGCCTTCCGTGAACAACAATCTGCTAACTTAGGCTAAGCCGGTTTGTTGCCAGCCGTTTCCGCGAGGCTATCGGGATAGTACCGCGACAAAAAGACGTCTCGGTGTCTCGTTGGTACTGTCGAAAGCGGAATCGGTGCTCGCACTTTATCGAAGTTCAAATACGCAGCGGCTAGGTTGTATGAATTGGCTACAGCCCACGACGAAAATCCCACGTTACCGAAATGATCGAAGACGTCTTGAAGCCTGACGTCTGGTGTGATTTCCGCAATTATTTCAAGATCTTGTGAGTATTCGCGAATACAACTCGCCAATTCTTGAAGGATAGAAAGCTCTGCGCCCTCGACATCAATCTTCACCAGCCTCAGCCGCTTGCGATCTTCGGCAGAAAGGATACTGGCTAAAGGCAATCCCTGAACCACCGCCTCTAGCCCATGCCCTCGGCTCCTGACCGTGCTTGCCGTTCCGATATTCCTGTCGTAGCCTTTGTAGATCGGTGTTTGTCCAGGCTCGGCGGTGACCGCAACATTTATGGTTTCTACATTGGCGACCTGGTTGAGACGCAGGTTCTTGACCAGCTTACCGTAAATCATCGGCGACGCCTCGATCGCGATTACTTTACCGAATGGGCCGACGGCACGAGATGCTAGAAGCGAGTGGTACCCGATATTTGCTCCGACATCACAGAAGATGTCCCCGTGTTTGAGGCGACTTTCGATCAATGCTGAGATATGGGGCTCCCAGATGCCGAAATGGTACACGCACATTTGAATTAGATCGGAGAGATCACATTCAATCTTAGCACCGTAATATGTGCGAGCCTCTCGACTAGGCCGCGTGGTCCAAAGGGCACGGTTATAGGCGCGGAAACCTAACCGTTGAATTTCTCGATGAGGGATCGCCCGGAGCAGCGAGAGGGGAAACCTCCGCTGCCGGGGGATTTGTCCCGAAGCCTTCATAAGACTCTCATTCCCCGGATGTACGGGCTAGCGTGCTGTATTACGCAGGGAGTTACGTTGGGCGGCGCCGGAGGCCAGTCGGTCGGCGTCGATTTTACGCAGGATCTCTTCACCATCGGCCTTCCAGACGTTGCGCTGCGGATTCTCGCTTTGGGCGGCGAGGAAGGTGATGATGGCATCGGCCAGTTCGCGCGTCGAGGCAAAGCTCTTTTAAAGCTCTTTTAAGGACCGGAGAAAGGCCGACGGCGCGTCGCCATCGGATTCGTGGTTGAGCCTCGGCGTTTCGTTCGTTCTCGCGCTGCTCAATGTCGCTCGCCACGCATCGCAACGTACGCGTCGGCGACACTCCGCGCAGCAACGCCGAATGGAGCGCGGTTCGGGGTCTCGTCGAGGCGGCCGGCGACGTGCGATCGCGATCGGGGCCGAGCTTCCCTCCGCCGCCCTAGAGATCGGGCGCACGGCCGGCCAGTGCCGGCGCGAGGACACCATGAATACAGAGATTGGCCCGAGTGTCGTGGAGGTGGCTTCGAATAGGAATCTCGGCGCATTTGACAAAATCTGGATAGCGCCCGTAAGCTGATTCCGAAAAATCCGGACACCCCTACCGGCATCGATCGGGTTCGGGCAGAGGTGTATGCTTATATGAGTGGATATTGTCGTACAAGGAAAAGTGCTGATAACGTCGAGAACTGCTCTACTTGGCAAAAATCTTGGCTTGGAGGTATATTTGTTTGAAGTCAGCAGACCGAGAATAAAACGTGGCGCAACTGCGATCATCCTCTTGCTGGTTTGGACCGGCGCCGCATGTGCCGAGATGCAGGAGACCCCGTTTTTTGTAGCGGAAGTGACGAGCGGCAAGTTGCCGAAGGTCGAGGAGCGGGTGCCCGGCCAGCCTGCGGTGGTGCCGGTAGCGACGATCGGTCGACCTGGCGGCGAATTGCGCATGCTGATGGCGAGCCCCAAGGACACCCGCATGATGGTGGTGTACGGCTATGCCCGGCTCGTCGGCTACACTCCGACGCTCGAACTCGCGCCCGACATCCTCAAATCGATCGATGTCGGGGACGGCCGGGTCTTCACCCTGCATTTGCGCCAGGGCATGAAATGGTCAGACGGCCAGCCCTTCACCGCCGAAGATTTTCGCTATTGGTTCGAGGATGTGGCGCGGAACCCGACGCTCTCACCATCCGGCCTGCCGGTGGTGCTGACCCCGCGCGGCCAGCCGCCGCGGTTCGAGGTATTGGACAAGATCACGGTGCGTTATAGCTGGCCGGTACCCAACCCGTTGTTCCTGCCAAGTCTAGCCGGCGCCGACCCGCTGTTCATTTATTGTCCGGCACATTATCTAAAGCAATTCCACAAGAAATATGCCGACAAAGAGACCCTGGCGAAGCTCGTCAAAGGCGCGAAGGTCCATGATTGGGAGTCGCTGCACAACCGCATGAACGCCATGTACCGCGCCGACAACCGCGATCTTCCGTCGCTCGAGCCCTGGATATTGGAAACCAAGTTTCCCGCGAGCCGGCTCGTATTTGCGCGAAATCCCTATTATTATCGCGTCGACAGCGCGGGTCATCAGCTTCCCTACATCGATCGGGTCGTCCTCTCGATCGCCAGCAGCGAGATCATCCCGGCCAAGACCGGCGCCGGCGAGAGCGATCTGCAGGCGCGCTACCTGCGCTTCGACAATTACACTTTTCTAAAGCAGAGCGAGCGGCGGAACGGCTTTACGGTGCGACTATGGCGCACCGGCCCGGGCAGCCAGCT
Source organism: uncultured Alphaproteobacteria bacterium (assembly GCA_963772295.1). Classification (GTDB taxonomy): domain Bacteria; phylum Pseudomonadota; class Alphaproteobacteria; order ATCC43930; family CGMCC-115725; genus AP-15. The sequence continues at coordinate 724,609 of CAVYWO010000020.1, read as the reverse complement.
GGCGCTTTACCCCAATCTGAACGTCAACGATCCGGTCTGGCGCGGCCTTTTGCGCGACGAGCGCTTTCGCCGCGCGCTGTCGCTCGCCGTCAACCGGCACGAGATCAATGAGGCAATCTTTTTCGGGCTGGCGATCGAGGGACAGAATACCGTTTTGCCGCAGAGCCCGCTGTATGAGCCGGCCTATCGCCAAGCCTGGGCGAGCTACGACCCGGCCGCAGCAAACCGGATGCTCGACGCAATCGGGTTGACCAAGCGCGACGGCGATGTCCGGCTCTTGCCCGACGGCCGGCCGATGGACATCGTCATCGAAAATTCCGGCGAGTCGACGGAAGCGTCCGACGCGCTCGAACTGATCCGCGATTCCTGGCGGCATATCGGCATCCGAGCCTTTGCCCGGCCGCTGCAACTGACCCTGTTCCGCCGCCGCGTGTTTGCCGGCGAAGCCTTGATGTCGATCGACAAGGGCATCGAGAACGGTCTGGCCAACGCCGCCTCATCGCCGTGGGAATTGGCGCCGACCAGCCAGGAGCAGCTCGAATGGCCGAAATGGGGTCAAAATTACGAGACGAAAGGCAGGGCCGGTGAGGCTCCCGACCTGACCGCGGCGATCCGGCTCAAGGAACTCTACGAGGACTGGCTCGGCTCGGCATCGGCGCCGGCACAGAAAGAGATCTGGCACAAGATGCTGCGCCTGTGGGCAGAAGAAGTGTTCTCGATCGGCACCGTTGGTGGCGTGCTGCACCCGATCGTCGTCGCCGACAGGCTGCACAACGTTCCCGAGAAAGGAATCTACAATTGGGATCCCGGAGCCTATTTCGGCATCTACAAGCCCGATCAGTTCTGGTTCGACGAACCCGTCGCGCGGGCGCAATCCGCCTCGGCCGGCGCCGCGCCCTCTGCGGCGCATCGCTGAGCGGCGCCCGCATGCGACGGATTGAGCGCGGCGTGCTGCCATGCTGAACTACATCATCCACCGCCTCCTGATCATGATCCCGACCCTGATCGCGATCAGCATCTTAATCTTCACCATCATCAACCTGCCGCAGGGAAACTATTTCACGACCTATGTCGCCGAGCTGCAGGAATCGGGCGAGCCTGCCGATCTCGCCAAAATTCGCTTCCTGGAAAAAGAATACGGTTTCGACCAGCCACGCTGGAAACAATACCTTGTTTGGGCGAGTGGCATGCTACGGGGTGATTGGGGCTATTCTTTCGCCTATAACTTACCGGTGAGCGAGGTAGTCGGCGACCGCATGTTTCTGACTTTTGTCGTCTCGTTTACGACGGTCTTGTTTACCTACCTTGTCGCGTTCCCAATCGGCGTCTACTCGGCAACGCATCAATACAGTTGGTCGGACCATGCGCTGACTCTGTTCGGCTTTCTCGGGTTGGCGACGCCGAACTTTCTGTTGGCTCTCGTCCTCCTGTACTTCGCCCACGTGTATTTTGGGATCTCGATCGGCGGATTGATGGATCCGCACTTCGTCGACAAGCCGTGGACCTGGCCCAAGGTGGTTTCGCTGCTTGGCCACATCTGGATCCCGGTGATCGTCATCGGCATGTCGGGAACCGCCGGGATGATCCGGCGGCTGCGCGCCAACCTGCTCGACGAATTGCAAAAGCAATATGTCGTCACCGCGCGCGCCAAGGGCCTGCCGCCGGTTCGGCTGCTGTTCAAGTATCCGCTACGGATGGCGTTGAACCCGTTCATCTCCGATATTGGCTCGCTGTTGCCGCAGGTGGTCTCGGGCGCGGCAATCGTATCGATCGTCATGTCGCTGCCGACAACCGGCCCGATGCTGCTCTCGGCGCTGCGCAGCCAGGATATGTATCTTGCCGGCTCGTTCTTGATGTTCATGTCGTTTCTGACGGTGATCGGCGTCTTCGTTTCCGATCTGGCGCTGGTGGCGCTCGATCCCCGCATTCGCCTGCAGGCGGGTCGCCGGTCGTGAGCGATCTGACCTTCGTCCCCGGCGGCGGCACGCCGCCGATCGGCGAGCGGCTGCCGCACTTCGTCGCGACCGCTCCGTTCGACCCGCAATCGGCCGAGCGCATGACGCCGGCGCAAGAGCGCTTTTATATGGCGTCCGAGTGGCGGATGATGTGGTGGAAGCTGCGCCGTCATCGCGTCGCGGTGGCGTCCACGGCAATCCTCCTCGTCCTCTATGTTGTGGTCCTCTTTTCCGAGTTTTTGGCGCCCTATCTCGTCGACGCACGCAACGTCGATTTCATCTATGCCCCGCCGATGCGGGTCCACCTGTTCGACAACGGGCGGCTCGCGGCACCCTTTGTTTATGGCTACGATTACCGGCTCGACATGAACAATCTCGAGCGGATCTACACGCCCAACCCGAAAAAGCGGCAGACCATCCGCTTCTTCTGCCGCGGTGCGCCGTACCAGTTCTGGGGCCTCGTCGGGAGCGATCTGCGCCTGTTCTGCCCGGCGCCGGGCGGCCAGCTGTTTCTGCTCGGGACCGATCGGCTCGGCCGCGACATGCTGTCGCGAATGATCTACGGCGCCCGGCTGTCGCTGACGATCGGGCTCTTGGGCGTTGCCGTCAGCTTCACCCTGGGCATCCTGATCGGCGGCATCGCCGGCTATTACGGCGGCTGGACCGACATCCTGATCCAGCGCGGCATCGAGGTTATCCAATCGATCCCGCATTTGCCCTTGTGGATGGCGCTATCGGCGATCCTGCCGGTGAGCTGGAGCCCGATCCTCGTCTATGTCGGGATCACCGTGATCCTCGGGCTGATCGAGTGGACCCACCTCGCCCGCGCCGTTCGCTCAAAGCTTCTGGCGCTGCGGGAGGAGGATTTCTGCACCGCCGCGGTGCTGATGGGGGCGCGGCCGGCGCGCATCATCGGTCGGCATTTGTTGCCGAGCTTCATGAGCCATCTGATCGCCTCGGCGACCCTGGTGATCCCGAGCATGATCCTCGGCGAGACGGCGCTGTCGTTCCTCGGGCTCGGCTTGCGCCCGCCGATGACCAGCTGGGGTGTGTTGTTGAGCGAGGCGCAGAACATCAACGTCGTGACCCTCTATCCCTGGCTGATGCTGCCGGTCGTTGCCGTCATCATCGCCGTCCTCGCCTTCAATTTCTTCGGCGACGGCCTGCGTGACGCCGCCGATCCCTATCACTGAAGGCGAAACTGACGCCGGCGGCCCCGCGCCGGCCTTCTCCCGGCGCCGTCCTCGGATTTCGCCGACAGCGGCCGGCGCGGGTGTTCGACCCGCCCGCCGCTGGCGCGGCGCTTCTGGTTAAGGGTGCAGGACCAGCCCTTCCTGCGCCACGATCGTGCCCGGCCGGGCGTCGGCCGCGGCGGTCGCGATCTGGTCCATGAAGGCGTCGTCGTGACCGGGATCGTGATGAAAGAGCACCAGGGTGCCCACCCCTGCGACATTGGCGAGGCGCACTCCTTCTTCCCAAGTCGAATGGCCCCAAGCCCGGTGCTTGGGGTATTCGGCGTCGGTGTAGGTCGCGTCATAGATCATCACGTCGACGCCGTCGACCAGTCGCAGGACGTTTTCGTCGGGACCGTCCGGCCGATGTTCGGTGTCGGTGACATAGGCCACCGCCTTCTGACGATATTCGATGCGATAGCCGGTGGCGCCGTTCGGGTGATTGAGCGGCGCCGTGAAGAGGCGGATGCCGGGATAGGGATCGAGCGTTGTGCCGGCGGCAAAATCGACAAACGCGATCTTGGCGGCAAAGATCCCCATCGGGATCGGAAACAGCGGTGCCGCCATCATTTTCTTGAGCACCGCCTCGATCCCGATGCCGTCGAGATGCCCGGCCCAGATCCGGATCCGGCTGCGCGCCTCATAGCACGGGGCAAAGAACGGCAGGCCGCAGATATGGTCGAAATGCGTGTGGCTGTAGAACAGGTCGATGTCCAGCGAACCGCCCATGCCGATCAATTCATTGCCGACGAGGCGCAGCCCGGTGCCGCCGTCGAAGATCAGCAAATGCTCGCCGCAGCGGATTTCGACGCAGGACGTATTGCCGCCGTACCGCACCGTGTCGGGGCCGGGGCAGGCGATGCTGCCGCGCACGCCCCAAAATCGCACCGTAAAGTCCGGATGGACCAACGCCCGATCCTCGCCGCCGCGCTCCCGCCCGCCCATATATCGGCGAAACCGTAAGAAAAGCCATATCTTCGGGCGAAATTCCCGAGCGAATTGGTCGGTTTTTTGCGAAATTGCCGCAGAGGCCGCGGCTGATGGCGTTTGGGCGCCGCTCGCGTGAGGAGGATCGGCGATGGCCACGCAAGAGGTTTCGGTTCGCTGCGTCATCGCCGGCGGCGGCCCGGCAGGCATGATGCTGGGGCTGCTTTTGGCGCGGGCCGGAGTCACGGTAGCGGTGCTCGAAAAGCATGTCGATTTTTTACGCGACTTCCGCGGCGACACGATCCACCCGTCGACGCTCGAACTGATGCACGAATTGGGGATTCTGCAGCAGTTTCTGCGGCGCCCGCACCAAGCGGTGCGGCAGATGATCGGCCAGATCGGCGACGCCGTCGTGCCGATCGCCGATTTTGCCCATCTGCCCACGCAGTGTCGGTTTATCGCGCTGATGCCGCAATGGGATTTTCTCGATTTCGTCGCCGAACAAGCGCGCGGCTTCGCCGCCTTTCGGCTCGAGATGGAGGCCGAAGTCGACGATCTCGTCATCGCCGACGGGCGGGTCGCAGGCGTGCACGCGACGACGCCGAAGGGCGAACTCGTGGTGCGCGCCGATCTTGTCGTCGGCGCCGACGGTCGCCATTCGACGGTGCGGGCCAGGGCAGGCCTCGAGACGATCGATTGCGGCGCGCCGATCGATGTCTTGTGGCTGCGGCTGTCGCGGCGGCCCGATGATCCCGAAGCGACGCTCGGCCGCTTCGACGCCGGCCGCATTCTGGTGATGCTGAACCGCGGGGATTATTGGCAATGCGCCTTTGTCATCCGCAAGGATGGCTTCGACGAGATCCGCCGCCGTGGGCTGCCGTTCTTTCGCGATGAGATCGCGCGCCTGGCGCCGCATTTGCGCGACCGCACCGGCGAGCTCGCCGACTGGCCGGACATCAAGCTCTTGACCGTCATGGTCGACCGCTTGCGGGTGTGGCATCGGCCCGGGCTGTTGTGCATCGGCGACGCCGCGCACGCGATGTCGCCGATCGGCGGGGGCGGGATCAACCTCGCGATCCAGGATGCGGTGGCGGCCGCCAACATCCTGACGGAACCCTTGCGGCACGGCAGGCTCGCGGACGGCGATTTGCGGGGGTGCAGCGCCGCCGCGAATTTCCGACCCGGGCGACCCAGAGGATGCAGCTCCTGATCCAGAACCGCGTCATCGGCCGCGTCCTCGACACCGCCAAACCACTGTCGCCGCCGTTGTTTCTTCGACTGCCATTGCTGCGGCGGGTCCTGGCCCGCCTCGTCGGCATGGGCTTCCGTCCCGAGCACATCCGGCTGGCCGCGGCGGCTTGAGACCCTGCCCCACCGGCCGTGCCGTGCCTGGCGGCAGCGGCGACGCGACTGGCCGACGCCACGGTGTGCCGGCTATACTCCCGACGGCGGGGACGGGGGTGCAGCTCTTCAGGCAGTGGCCGCAGCGCCGATTCAAGCAGGGAGACCGAGCCGTGTTCGACCTCGATCGCTTTATCGCCGATTGCCAAGCCGCGGTCGCCGCCGATTCGTCGCATCGCGCGGTGCGCGACGTGGCGGTGCGAGCGGTTGCCGATCCGTCCGCCGTTCTCGCCCGGCTCGGTGAGCCCACGCGCGCCGGCATCGACGGCCTGCACCGTTCCGACAATCTCGTGGTCCTCAACGTCGTCTGGGCCCGAACATGACGGTGATCCCGCACGATCGCCGGATCTGGGCGGTGATCGGCGTCTATACCGGCGGCGAGGACAACATCTTCTGGCATTGGCTCGCCGCGTCCGCGGGCGGCAGGATCGAGGCCGCCGGCGCCAAATCCCTGGGCGAGCGCGATGCCGAGCCACTGGGGCGGGACATCCTCCACAGCGTAACCAACCCGCTGCCGCGGCTGACCGGCGCCATCCACGTCTATGGCGGCGATTTCTACGCTGCCCCCCGCAGTGAATGGGATCCCGAGACTTTGATTGAGCGGCCCTATGACCGCGACCGCATCATGCGGCTGTTCGAGGCGGCGAACGCACGATGAGCCTCCGGCTCTTCGCCTTTACCTGCGGGCGTTTGCGGGGCGATCTCGGCCGTCTGATGGAGGGCGGGGAGGGTCAGGTAGAGCTGCCGGTCCCGGCTTATCTGATCGAGCATCCGAAGGGGACGGCGCTCTTCGACACCGGGATGCACCAGGATTGCCAACGCGACCCGGCCGGGCGGCTGGGGGCCCGCCTGGCCAAGCTGTTCGCGTTCGACTACCGGCCGGGCGAGGAGATCAGCGCGCGCCTCAGGGCGATCGGCCGCGACCCGGAGAGGATCGACCTCGTCATCACCTCGCATTTCCACTTCGACCATGTCGGCGGCAACGCCCAGATCCCGAACGCCGTCATCGTCGTGCAAGAGCGCGAGTGGCAGGCCGGGATGGACCCCGACCTCGCCGCCGTCCGCGGCTTCGACCGGCGCGATTTCGACCTAGGCCACCCGGTGCGCAAAATCTCCGGCGAGCACGACCTATTCGGCGACGGCAGCGTCGTCTGCCTGCCTGCCGACCCATGGCCACACCCCCGGCCACCAGTCGCTGAAACTGCGGCTCGACCACGGCGAGATCGTGCTCGCCGCCGATGCCTGCTATTTCTGCCGCACCCTGCGCGAGCGCCGGCTGCCGCGCTTCGCCCACGACCACGAGGCGATGCTGGCCTCGCTCGATCGTCTCGAGCGGCTCGAGGCGGGCGGCGCCCGCATCTTCTTCGGACATGACTCCGAATTCTGGGAAGGCGTGCCGCAGGCGCCGGCGTCGATCGCCTGACGAAATGCGGTCGACTCCCCGATGACGCCCCTGCCGCGCGCCGTTCTGTTCGATCTCGACGACACCCTCATCGTCGCTTTTGGGCCGGCCGTCTCGCAGTGGCGGCGCGTCGTCGGCGCCGCGGCCGGGCATCTCGGACCGGTCGCCCCGGCCGTTGTAATCGACGCGATCCAAGTCAGCTCGCGCGCTTTGTGGGCCGATCCGGCGCGGCACAAATATTGGCGTCACCGCATAGGCGAGGCGCGCCGCCGGATCGTCACCACCGCCTTTGCCGGATTGGCGTCGTCCGGCCACGCCGTCCCCGGCCGGGCCGTGTCGGATGCGATCGCGGATGCGTATAACGCGCTGCACGAGGCCGAATTGCGGATGTTTCCCGGCGCCCACGAGACGGTCGACGGCCTCAAGGAAAGGGGCGTCCGCCTGGCGCTGGTCACCAACGGTGCAGCGGCGCCGCAGCGCGCCAAGCTGATCCGCTTTGCCTTGGAGCACCGCTTCGATCACGTTCAGATCGAAGGCGAGCACGGTTTCGGCAAGCCCGAGGAACGCGCCTACCGGCACGCGCTGGCGGCGCTGGGCGTCGACCCGAGCGAGACCTGGATGGTCGGCGACAATCTCGAATGGGAAGTGGCGGCGCCGCAGCGTCTCGGCATCCATGCGATCTGGCACGACGGCTATGGGCAGGGTCTCCCACCCGATGCGCCGGCACGACCCGACCGCATCATCCGGTCGCTGCCCGAGCTATTGCTTTGAAGTGAAGCCGGTTCCCGCCGCCGGCGCGGTTGAATGCCGCGCCGGCCCGTGCGAAGATGGTCTATCCAGATGGCGGTGAGGTTGGAGCGCGGCAATGAGCGGCGCAGCGGGCCGAACCGTTCCGGCGCGATGGCTTGTCGCCGCGTCGCTGCTGTTTCTGGCACTCGCCATGCCGCCCTCAGGGGCGGCCGAGAAACCGGACTGCGAGGCGGCGGGCCTCGCCTTGTGGGGCGACGGCAAGCACGACGACACCAAGGCGCTGAACGCCTGGTTCAAGGGCGACCGGGTGGTCTGGGCCCAGACCGGGCAGGCGATCGGCCCGGAAATCGCCGGCCACGGCTTTCTGTTGTCCTCGACGGTCTTTATTCCGAGCGGCACCGGCCTCCGGTTCGAACGGTTTCAGATGATCTGGCCGGCGCGCAAGGAGCGGGTCTCGGGCGGCACGATCCTCACCGGCAACGACCCCGACAAACCGGCAGTCGTCATTGGGGTCGTCAAGATCGGCGCCGGTCCGGAGGAGGGCGTGCCATACGATGCGCCGCCGCCCAAGCCCGGCACCCGCGATATGCCGGAGAGCTGTCTCGTATCGTAACCTTAGTTCTATTCGGCCGCGAGCGCCGCCTCGACCGCCGGCACGGGCGCCCGCTCGCCCGCCGGCACGGGCGCCCGCTCGCCCGCCGGCATCGGCTGCGGCCACCAGCGGTCCTCCCATTCGGCGAACAGCGGCTGGAGCCGCGGCAGCACCTGCTCGGCGAAAAGCCTCGTGTTGTAGGCGGCGAGTTCCTTGTCCATGCTGCCGAACTGCAAGAGCAGCATCAGATGGCCGACATTGAGGTCGATGGCGACCTCGGTCAATTGGGACGCGACCTCGTCGGGCGAACCGACGATCACATAGCCGCGCTCGACGATGTCCTCCATGCGGGTCGTGGCCCGCGCCGCCTGCCGCGCGCTGAGGCTGGCGGCGCGGCCGATCTGGCCCTCGATGCCGGCGCGTTGCGTCGCCTCGGTGATATAACCGGGCGGCATTGCCCAGCGCGGGTCGACGCGCAGGCAGCGGCCATAGAAATACTCGGCTGGCTCACGGTAGAGGCGCATCGCCTCGGCGCGGTTCTCGGCGACGCCGACGAATTGCAAAAAGCCGGCGCGGTACGGGTTGCGGTCCTTGCCGAGCTTGGCCATCACGTCCCAGAAGCCCTGCATCGTGGCGCGGCCGTCCTTGGCGCCGAAATACGAGAGATAGGCGTAGACATAGTCCATCTCGGCGCACCACCGCCAAGTCTCGACCGAGCCGCCGCCCGGGACCCACACCGGCGGGTGCGGCTTTTGCACCGGCCGCGGCCAGATGTTGACGTAGCGCTGCTGGTTGAAGCGGCCGTTCCAGGCAAAGGTCTCGGCTTCGGTCCAGGCGCGCAGGACGAGGTCGTGCGCCTCCAGATAGCGCTGGCGCAGCAGCGAGGGGTTCTGGCCGTAGGCAAAACAGGTGTCCATCGGCGTGCCGACCGGAAAGCCGGCGATCAGCCGTCCGCCCGAGATGCAGTCGAGCATCGCGAATTCCTCGGCGACCCGTGTCGGCGGGTTGTAGAGCGCCAGGGAATTGCCCATCACGCACAAGGCGGTGTCGGTCGTCCGCCGGGCCAGCGCCGCGGCGATGAGATTGGGCGACGGCATCAGCCCGTAGCCGTTCGAGTGGTGCTCGTTGACGCAGACCGCGTCAAAGCCGCTCTGCGCGGCGAATTCGAGCTCGTCCATGAAGTCGTTGTACATGTGATGGGCGCGCCGCGGGTCGAACAGCGAGGAATGGATGTCGACCCACACCGAAGGGTGCTTCTCCCGGAAATCCTCCGGCAATTCGGTGTAGGGCATCAGGTGAAACCACATCAGCTTCATCGGGTGACCTCCGCGGCAGCATCGCCGACCAACCTGATCCGCGGCCGGCGCGGCGTCAATCCGCGTGTCGCCGGCGAATTGGATTGACGAAGGCACCGCCGGCGCGCGCTAATTCCGGGCCGTCGGAAGCCGATGACAACCTCGCCCTTCGCCCCGATCCTCGCCGCGGCACGAGCCCGCCGCGGCGGCGCCGCATTCGAGGCGCACCTGCCGCTGCCGCGTTCGCCGGACGAGCTCAGCGCCTTGGGCGACGACCGCTATCTCTCGCAGCTGTCGCTGCGGGTGTTTCGCGCCGGGCTCAAGCACAGCCTCGTCGACGCCAAGTGGCCAGCCTTCGAGGAAGTCTTTGCCGGCTTCGAGCCGCGCCGGGTGCGGGCGATGTCGGACGAGGCGCTCGAAGCGCTGCTCGCCGATAGAAGGCTGATTCGACATTGGGGGAAGCTCAAGGCGGTGCGCGACAACGCCGCGGCGATGCTAGCCATTGCCGAGGAGCACGGCAGCTTCGGTGCCTGGCTCGCCCGGTGGCCGGGCTCCGACATCGTCGGGTTGTGGGAGGCGCTCGCCAAGCGGTTCAGCCAAATGGGCGGCAATTCCGGGCCGAGCTTTTTGCGTATGGTCGGCAAGGACAGCTTTATCCTGACGCATTCGGTCATCGCCGCGCTGCAGCACTGGGGTGCGATCGCGGCGCCGCCGAAAAACCGCGGGGACCGCGCGGCAACTCAATGCTGCTTCAACGCCTGGGCGACCGAGACCGGCCGGCCTCTCTGCCAATTAAGCCTGATCCTCGCCGCCTCGGTCGAGGATTGAGCCTTGCGTCTGGCGCTCTACGAGCCGGACATTCCGCAGAACACCGGCGCCTTGCTGCGGCTGGCGGCTTGTCTCGGGGTCGCCGTCGATGTGATCGAACCGTGCGGCTTTCTGTTCGACGACCGGCGCCTCAGGCGCGCCGGGCTCGACTATCTGGCGCTGGCGCGGCTGCGCCGCCACGCCTCATGGGCCGCCTTCCTCGGGGCATTGCCGCATTCTTCGCGACTGGTCTTGTTGACCACAGCGGGCAGCGCGGCGCTCCATGATTTCTCCTTCGCCGCGGCCGACACGATCCTGCTCGGCCGCGAGAGCGGCGGGGTTCCCGAATGCGTGCATCGCCGCGCCGATGCGCGGGTCGTGATCCCGCTCTCGCCGCCGGCCCGCTCGCTCAACGTCGCCCTCGCCGGCGCCATCGCCCTTGCCGAGGCCTTGCGGCAAACATCGCAGTTTCCGGTGCCGCAATTTCCCGAATGATGAGCGTCGGACCTTTGGCGTTTCCACCCGATCCCGAACGCTGTGCCCGGACCGAGCGCTGGTTTGCCGCACTGCGCGACCGGATCGCAGCGGCCTTCGAGGCGATCGAGGACGAATTTGCGGGCGCGCGCGCCGACGGTCTGGCACCCGGCCGGTTCACGCGCCGCGACTGGGAACGCTCGGGCGGCGGCGGCGGCGGCACCATGGCGCTGATGCACGGCGCCGTCTTCGAGAAGGTCGGGGTCAATATTTCGACCGTATCGGGCGAATTCTCGCCCGAGTTCCGCAACGACATTCCCGGCGCCCAGACGGACCCCCGCTTTTATGCCGGCGGGATCTCGCTCGTCGCCCATCTGTGCTCGCCGCTGGTGCCGGCGGCGCATATGAACACGCGCTTTATCGTCACCAGCCGCAGTTGGTTCGGCGGCGGCGCCGATTTGACCCCGATCTATCCTGATCTGGAGGCGGCCGAGGCGTTTCATGCCGCCCTCGCCGCCGCCTGCGACGGTTACGACCCGGATTGCCATCGCCGCTTCAAGGCGTGGTGCGACGAGTATTTCTTCTTGAAGCATCGCGGCGAGCCGCGCGGCGCCGGCGGGATCTTCTTCGACTATCTCGACGGCGGCGACTGGGAGCGCGATTTCGACTTTGTCCGGGCGGTCGGTGAGGCCTTTCTCGCGGTTTATCCGGCGATCGTGCGGCAACGGATGCGCCGGCCCTGGACCGACGAGCAGCGCCGCCATCAGCTCGTCCGCCGCGGCCGCTATGCCGAATTCAACCTGCTCTACGACCGCGGCACCCAATTCGGGCTCAAGACCGGCGGCAATGTCGAGGCGATCCTGATGTCGCTGCCGCCGCTCGCAGCCTGGCCTTAGCCTAGCCGGCACCGCAAATCAACCGAGCCCTCTCGCTCGCCGGGCGCGCTGCAGCGGTTGCTGCGGATCGCGGTCGCCTATGAAGCAGTCAAAAAAGTTCAAGTGATATTTTCACTCGTTTTTACGAGGTTAACTCGACGCCGGCCTGCAGGAGCCTAACTATTTCGGTGCGGACCCGCCCTTTGTCGGGCGCGGAGGTCCGCCGCGGATGCATTTGGAGAAGCGAAATGAAATTGCCTGCCCTCTCTCTAGCTGGCGCCCTGATCGCGACAGCAATCCCGCTCTCGGCGAGCGCAGCGCCCGTTGCAGCGGATCAGGGCTCAGCCATTAGCGGGCGGCAAGCCACCTCGGCTGCACCCACCTGTCCTCCCGGTTACTACTGGGAACCGGACGGCTATGCCCGGCACGGCAAGTTTAGGGCCGCTCATTGCGCCCCGCGCTGGTGAACAGCGGGAAAGTTGATCGGATATCCGGCCCACGTTGCGGTCATACGCGCGGGGCGGCGGCGCGGCGCAGCCGGTCGTTGATCGCCCGGCCTAGACCGTGTTCGGGGATCGGCATGACCGCGATCCCGGTAAAGGGCGGCCGGTCGAGCCGGCGCAGCATCGTGAAAAGATTGGCCGCCGCCTCGGCGAGATCGCCCAAGCGGCTGAGCCACAAAACTTCGGCGAAACCGGGCGGCGGCCTCGGGCCGAAGGCCAGCAACAACTCACCGGGGCGCGCTTCGACCGCGTCGCACCGCAGCGGCAGGGCGGGGGCGTAATGGCTCGCCAGCATCCCGGGCGATTTGATCGCGGCCGCGGATGGGCGGCCGACCGGGCCGAGCAATGCCGCCAGCGCCTCGCGCGCGACGCCGCCCGGCCGCAGCAGCACCGGCGTGGCGCCGGTCAGGTCAAGCACCGTCGAATTCGAGGCCGACCCGGCAGCGCCCGCCATCGAGGATCAGCGCCACCGCGTCCCCGAGCTCCTCGGCGACATGGCCCGCCGCGGTCGGGCTCAACCGGCCCGACCGGTTCGCCGAGGGGGCGGCGACCGGTCGCGCGGCGGCGCGCAGCATGGCTTGGGCGACCGGGTGCGACGGGACGCGGATCGCCACCGTGTCGAGCCCGGCCGAGGCTAACAGCGAGAGCCCGCTGTCGGGGCGGCGCGCCAGGACGAGGCTCAGCGGCCCCGGCCAGAAATCCGCGGCAAGTTTGCGGGCCCGCGCGTCGAAGATCGCGAACGCCTCGGCCTCGGCCAGACCCGGCACATGCACGATCAGGGGGTTGAAGCTCGGCCTGCCCTTGACGGCAAAGATCGCAGCGACGGCGTATTCGTTGGTCGCGTCGCCGCCAAGCCCATAGACGGTCTCGGTCGGGAAGCCAACGAGGCGCCCGTCGCGCAGCATGGCCGCGGCGTGCGCGACCGTTTCGGGATCGGCGCCCAGGATCGGGGCCGACACGACCGCCGGCCTCGCCCCCGTCCGCTATGTCGTCCGGGCCGGTGCCGGGACCGGGATGCCGGCGATGTTGACGGCAACCGCGCCCAGATGGTTGCGACTGGTGAAATAGAGGGTCCTCCAGTCGTCGCCGCCGAAGGCGAGGTTGGTCGTGGCCGGCGCGCCATGGACGATGCGGCCGAGCTTCCTGCCGTTCGGGTCGATGATCCACAAGCCGCCGGCGCCGCCGCAGTAGACATTGCCGTCGACATCGACCTTCATGCCGTCGGGCACGCCGGGCTCGGCGCCCTTGAGGTCGGCGAAGACGCGGTCGGTTTGCCTTGCTAGCATCCCGCTCGGCAGGAGGTCGAAGGCCCGGATGTGGCCGCGCCGGGAATCGTTGATGTAGAGCACGTCCTGGTCGGGTGAAAAGGCGAGCCCGTTCGGCAACACGAAGTCGGCGATGAGCAGGCTCATCGTGCCGAGATCCGGGCTCACGCGGTAGACGCCGGAAAAGGTCAGATCCCATTCCTGCGGGGCCGCCGGGCTGCTCCACGGGTCGGTGAAATAGATCGAGCCGTCGGATTTGACGACGACGTCGTTCGGGCGGTTCAGCTGCCGCCCCTGAAAGCTGTGGGCGACGACGGTGATGCTGCCGTCGTGTTCCTGGCGCGTCACGCGCCGGCTGTCGTGCTCGCAGGCGATCAGCCGGCCCTGCCGGTCGCGGGTCAGCCCGTTGGCCCGGTTGGTCGGCTCCTGGACCACCGATACGCCCCGGCCGGGCTCGTATTTCATGCGCCGGTCGTGGTGGATGTCGCTGAACAGCAGATACCCGCCTTCATGCCACCACAGCGGGCCTTCGGCCGGACCCCGGGGCCCGCCGAACCCGTCGGCGAGGTCATGGATCGTCGCCGAGATCGAGACGATCCGATCGAGTGCATCGGCGAACCGCTCAATCCGCTTTGCCGACGGTGTCATTGTCGATCCTCCGGTCATGGTTGCGATTTTTCGGCTCGGCGCGGGACGTCGCCCCAGACTGCGTAGCGCCGGCGGCTGCGCCTCTCGCGGCCTTCCGCCGCCACCCGCTGATCCTGCGCCGCGACGAGATCGAGGAACGGGTCGCCGTTGACGTCGACGAGCCCGCGACCGGCGAGGAGCTGCTCGATTTCCTGCTGCGAACGGCCGCCGAAGAACGGCAGGCGGTCGCCGATTCCGGCGTATTCGGCGCTTAGCCGGGCGTCGACCTGCGGTCGCGGCGCGGCGCCGACATCTGCCTGGCTGTCGACGACGACGAGCCTGCCGCCCGGTCGCAAGATGCGAACCCACTCGTCGATCGCCGCCTCGGGATGCGGCAATGTCCATAACAGATGCCGGCTGACCGCAAGATCGAAGCTCGCGGATGCGAACGGCAGTGCCTCGGCGTCGGCTTGCTCGAAGCCGATCGAGGCGCCGCGTTCCGCCGCTTTCGCCCGCGCCCGCTCGAGCATCGTCGGGGCGAAATCGACGCCGGTGACGCGATGGCCGCGGATCAAGAGTTCGAAGCACAAAAACCCGGTGCCGCAGCCGATGTCGAGGGCGTCGAGCGGGCCCTGTTGCGGCAGGCAGAGAGCGAGGACGCGGTCCCAGGCGGCGCGCTCCTCCGGGCTGCCGATGCTGTGGCCGAAATCCTCGTCGAAATGCGCCGCGCGCCGGTTCCAATGGGCGGCGACCCGCTGTTTGACCGGGTCTGACATGCTGGCTGTCATCGGCCGAACTCCTACGCCAACCCGACGACCGCGGCCAATGCCTCGAGCTGATCGAGATGGCGCGAGACCGGGTTCAACAACAGATGGTTGGCCCCCATCGCTAAGAGTTCCTGCAAGCGCTCGGCTACCTGCTCCGGGGTGCCGTAGATGCCCGCGGCGTCGGTGCCCGCGGGGTTGTGGTAGACGATGGTGAACCAGCGATCGAGCTCGGCCCGCGCCGCCTCCGGTCGCTCGTCGACGGCGATGAAGACGCGCTTCGAGATCGGGTAGACGGTCGGGTCACGCCCTGCCTTCTCCAGTGCGGCGCGCAGGACCGGCACCGCCTGGGCAAAGGCGGCGGTGCTCGACCCGCCCGCACCCATCCAGCCGTCGGCGATGCGCGCGGCACGGCACAGCGCATCGGGATGACCGACCCCGAGCCAGATCGGCAGCGACCGCGGCTGTACCGGCTGCGGCAGCATCGGGCCGCCGGCGAAGCGAAAGATCCTGCCGCGGTAATCGACTTCATGTCCGCTCCACAGCGCCCGGATCAGCGCGACGCCCTCGACGAAGCGCCGGACGCGATGCGCAGTCGGGACCTGAAACTGGGCATAGTGGTGGTCGCGGCCGAGACCGAGCCCGAGGATGGCACGGCCGCCGCTCAAATAGTCGAGGCTCGCCCATTGATGCGCGACTTGTGCCGGGTGGCGCACCGGCAACACCACGACCGAGGCGCCGAGCCCAATCCGTGTCGTCACCGCCGCCGCCCAGGTCAGAACGACGACCGGGTCGAACGAGAAGACGTGGTCGAGCGTGTTCTCGGTCACCCACAAATCGGCAAAGCCGAGCGCTTCGGCCCGCTGCGCTGCCGCGCGCACCATCGGCGCCGACAGCGCCTCGGGCGAGCGATGCGGCAAGGAGACGCCGAGCCGGACCCTTCAGGGCCATCCGCCGAGTTGTGCCGGCTCAGTGTGTGGTTCCAAAAATCCCGCCGCTTCCTGACCCGCTTCACCCCCTCCCGGCGCGGAGCCTGTCCTCGGGCCGCGCTTCGCGCGGACCCGTGGGCGCCAACCTCCCCCATCGAGGGGGAGGTTGATCACTCGTCGGCCAAAACACCTTGCCTCCCCCTTCAAGGGGGAGGCCGCGAGCGTCAGCGAGCGGGTGGGGGTGTCGGGCACGATGCTAGACCTTTTCGATCAGCTCGAGCTGGGCGCCGTCGGGGGTTTCGAGAAAGCAGACGTGGCGGCCGTCGCTCGGTGCCAGCTCCTCGAGGATGCGCACGCCGTTCGCCTTCAGCTTGGCCAAGGTCCCGGCATAATCGTCGGTTTCGACCGCGATGTGCTCGATCCCGTAATGCTGCTCGCGGCTCTGGCTCGGGATCAGCGTCGTGACGTTGAGCTGCAGACCGTGCAGATCGAGGCGGACGCCCCGCCCGGGGATTTCCGCCTTCAGGGTCGCAGCGAAATTGTCGATGTAGAACTGTGCCGTCGCGTTCGGGTCGCGGGTCTTGATGTGCACATGCTGAACGGCATAGGCCATGGTGATTCCTCCTTCAGTCGGAATAACCGGAGTTGCGGCGGTCGAGGAGCCTTTTCAGCGCCGCGAAGTGAAGTTCAGCGGCGGTTTTGCCAGCGTAGCGCGGCGATTGAGCGTATTGCCGCAGCGTATGTGCGACGATGCCGCTCGGCAGCCGCTTCAGCGGGCGCCCGGTCCACAGCGCATAGAGCTGCGCCTGGCAGGCCCGCTCGAGATAATAGAGCCGGTCGTAAGCCTCGGCCACGCTCTCGCCGACCACGAGCACGCCGTGATTGGCCATGAATAGGACCTTGTTCTGCGGCCCGAGCAGCGCGGCCAGTCTTTCCCCCTCGGCCGGGTCGAAGGCGAGGCCGGTATAATTTTCGTCGTAGGCGACGCAATCGAGAAAGCCGATCTCGGTCTGGCCGATCGCTTCGAGACGCGGTTCCTCGAGCCGGGTCAACGCGCTGGCGAACGGCATGTGGGTATGGAGGACGCAGGGGGCACTCGGGATCAGCCGGTGGATCGGCGCGTGGATGCAAAATCCCGACCGCTCGATCTCGCCCGTACCGCGCAGCCGCTGGCCGTCATAGCCCACTTCGAGCAGAGCGCTGGCGCGGGCTTCCGACCAGTGCAGGCCGAACGGGAGTTGCAAATAACGATCGTCGAACCCCGGCACGGCCATCGTGAAGTGGTTGAAGATGCCTTCGCCGAGGCCTTGCAGGTCGGCGATCCGGTGCGCCGCCGCGAGATCGACGCGGGCCTGCCAGGCCGCTTCATCCGGCGGGAAGGCTGCTGCCCCGGTCGATGCCGATCTCATGGTCGCTCCTTCGCGGCGAGGGGGGAAAATGCGCGGCCGAGACTAGGCCGTCGCCGCGACGGCGCGCAAGGAGCGCGGAGCGGAAGCTCGGTCAGTCAGGCCGATGCCCAGTAAAATATGTCTCGACAGCTTGCGCGAGACCGCGGGCGAGCCGCTCGCGGTAGGCCGCCTGTTGCAGGAGGCGCCGCTCGAGCGGGTTCGATAGGCAGCCGAGCTCGATCAGCACCGACGGAATGTCGGGCGCCGTCAGCACGACGAAACCGGCCGAACGCTGCGGGTGTTCGAGCAGCGTCACCTCGCGCCCGAGTGCGCTCACGACCGCGCGGCCGAGGGCGAGCGACTGGTTGTCGGTTTGGCGCCGCGCCAGGTCCAACAGGACCCTGCCGACCTCGTGCGACTGGCGCCTGAGGTTGACGCCATCGACGACTTCTCGGTTCTCGCTCCGCGCCAATGCCGCGGCGTCCCGGTCCGAGGCCTCGGCCGACAAGGTGAACACCGACAGTCCGCGCCGCGCGCTGTCGGGCAGCGCATCGGCGTGGATCGACAAAAACAGATCCGCGTGCCGGGCCCGCGCGCGCGCGACCCGTTCCGGCAATGGCACGAACTCGTCCTCTCGGCGGGTCAGGAACACGCGAAAGCGATGCGTCGCCGCCAGCAGCCGGGCCAGTGCTACTGCCGTCGGAAAGACGATGTCCTTTTCAAAGACGCCGTCGGCTCCGATCGCCCCCGGATCGATCCCGCCATGGCCGGGGTCGATGACGATGATGCGATTGGGCGCCGGCGGATTGGGCTTGCGCTGCGGCAGGAGCCAAGCCGGCAATTGCATTTCCGCCGGCCGCAGCCCGCCGCGGGCGGCAGCGCAGCACGCCAACAGCCGCAGCGCCTCGCGCCGCGGGCAGACGAAATCCGCCATCCCCCCACCCCCGAAGGCCGCCCCGCGAAAGAGAGGGTCGGCCGGCACGCATTATGCGGCCAGGCCGGCGATTTCGCCACCGGCGATGGCGTCGGGGCTGCTACACCCCGGACCGGGACGAGCCGCCGCCTCGGCGATCGTCCCTGAACGCGCGCATCGACGCGGGTGGGGCATGCCGTTGCGATGTGAAGAGCCGGCGCAAGCCGCTCGACATCCGGCGCAGCACCGCCGCAAAGGGACGCAGCAGCCAAAGTTCGAGACGCTCGGCGATGACGGTTCGCCGCGGCACGCGGCGCAGGCTCGCCATCCCGTGCCGGCGGTACGCGGCAACCCAGATTTCGACGAGGCGCGGCGGCGTGTCAAAAGCGGCGGCGGCGCGGGCGATCGTCCACCCTTCGACGATGACGCGCTGGACAATCTGCCCGCGCCGTGCCGCGCTGATGGGGCGCCGTCCGTTCGATGGGTGCCTCATGCCTCTGCCGTATGCGCCGATGATTCTCTTAACGCTGAAGATCCTCGATAATTCCTTCTCTCATGGACCAGCCAGGTCGACCACCACCCGGCCGCGCACGGCGCCGGCGAGGATCCGCGGCGCGAGCCCGGGCAAGGCCGAAAGGCTTACGGTCTCGGTCATTGCGTCGAGCCGGTCGGCCGGCAGGTCGCGGGCAAGCCGCCGCCAGGCCTCGATCCGCTCGTCGCGCGGGCACATCACCGAATCGATGCCGAGGAGGTTCACCCCGCGCAGCAGAAACGGGATCACCGTCGCCGTAAGATCGCTGCCGCCGGCGAGGCCGCACGCGGCGACGCTGGCGCGGTATCGGAGCTGGGTCAGGATCGTCGCCAACGAAGTCCCGCCGGCGACGTCGACCGCTCCAGCCCAGCGCTCGCTGTCGAGCGGCCGCGCCGGTTTCGTGGCGAAGGCGGTGCGGTCGATCAGCTCGGCGGCACCCAGTCCCTCGAGATAGGCGCGCTGCTCGGGCCGGCCGGTCGCGGCGACGACCCGGTAGCCAAGCTTAGAGAGGATCGCGATCGCGACCCCGCCGACCCCGCCCGCGGCGCCGGTGACAAGCACATCGCCCGCATCGCGTTTGAGCCCGTACCGCTCGAGGGCGATGACCGCCAGCATCGCCGTCAGCCCGGCGGTGCCGATCGCCATCGCCCGGCGGGCATCGAGCCCGGCGGGACGCCGCACGAGAAAGGCGGCCGGGACCCGCGCCTTCTCGGCGTAGCCGCCCCAGCGGGTCTCGCCGACCCGCCAGCCGGTCAAAACGACCGGATCCCCCGCGGCAAATTCCGGCGCGTCGGAGCGCAGGACGCTGCCGGCGAAATCGACGCCGGGGATGTGCGGGTAGCTGCGCACGAGCAGGCCCCGGCCTTCGAGGATCATCCCGTCCTTGTAGTTGAGCGTCGAGCACTCGATGCCGACGGTGACCTCTCCCGGCGGCAGCGATGCCTCGTCGACCTGTTCGACGCGCGGCCCGACTTTGCCGCCAGCCTCGCGCAGCACCAAGGCGCGGAACATCGCCGCTATGCTCGCAATGGTTCGAGGATGCTCACGAAATTGGCGACTGCGGCGCCGCCCATGTTCATCACGCCGGCGAGGCCCGCACCCGGCACCTGGATGGCGCCGGCGGTCCCGGTCACCTGCATTGCCGCCAGTACATGCATCGACACCCCGGTGGCGCCGATCGGATGGCCCTTCGCCTTGAGCCCACCCGACGGGTTGACCGGGAGCCGGCCGTCCTTCTCGGTCCAGCCTTCGAGGATCGCGCGGGCGCCCTCGCCCGGCGGCGTCAGCCCCATCGCCTCGTATTCGATCAGCTCGGCGATCGTGAAACAGTCGTGCGTCTCGACGAGATCGAGATCGCCGAGCTCGAGACGGGCGGCGGCGAGCGCCCGCCGCCAGGCGAGTGCCGGCCCTTCGAATGCAACCACGTCGCGCCGGCTCATCGGCAGGAAGTCGTTGACCTGCGCGGCGGCGCGAAACACCACGGCCTTCCTCATGGCCAGCGCCGTCGCCGTATCGGCGAGCACGACGGCCGCGGCCCCGTCCGAGACCAGCGAGCAATCGGTGCGCTTCAACGGGCCGGCGACCAGCGGGTTCTTGTCCGAGACCGTGCGGCAGAATTCGTAGCCGAGGTCCTTCTGCATTTGCGCCAACGGATTGACGGCGCCGTTCTTGTGGTTCTTGGCGGCGATCCGGGCGAGCGCGTCGGACTGGTCGCCGTAGCGCTGGAAATAGCTCTCGGCGATCCGTCCGAAGATGCCGGCGAAGCCGCCGGGGGTCGCGTCCTCCTCCTTGCGGTAGCTGGCGCCCAGGAGAATGTCGCCGACCGCGGTACCCGAGACTTCCGACATCTTCTCGACGCCGACGACGAGAACGAGCCGCGCCTTGTTGGCGGCGATCGCGTTCAGCCCCTGATGGATCGCCGCCGAGCCGGTGGCGCAGGCATCCTCGACCCGCGTCGCCGGCTTGAAGCGAAAGCCGGGATCGGCCTGAAAGACGAGCGAGGCGGGAAACTCCTGGCGCACGAAGCCGCCGTTCATCGTGCCGAGATAGACGGCGTCGATCTCGGCGGCGCCGACCCCGGCATCGGCCAGGGCCGCCTGCGTCACCTCGACGATCAGCGATTCGATGTCGCGGCCCTCGTGCCGGCCGAATTTGCCGTGCGCCCAGCCGACGATGCATCCCATTTGCCGCCCTCCGTGAAACCCGGTCCACCCTGATATGGGTAAGGAAACGGCCGAGGGAATGGAAGCGACCGCGCGACCCGCTCGCCGCGGCCTGTGGTGAAGGGTTACTTCTCGTCGAGGAAGGCGCGGATCGCGGCAATCGTAGCGTCCGGCTGCTCTTCGATCAGCCAATGCCCGGAATTGGCGACGACCACCCCGGTCACGTCGGCGGCGACAAAGCGAAGGTCGTCGGCCATAGCCGTGCCGAATGATCTGGCGGCGCCGACCGCCAGTGCCGGCATCGTCAACTTGCCCCTGGCGGCGAACGCCTTGTTGTCGATTGCGTCTTGAGTGAATGCGGCGAACTGCTCGAAGGCGGAATGCATGGCGCCGGGCCGCGCATAAAGCTCGGCATAGTGCCGCCGCGTCGCCTCGTCGATCGATTTCGGATCGGCCGACAATTCGTTCCAAAAGCGGTCGAGGTAAATGCGCTCGCGGCCTTCGACCAGACGTTCGACGTCCGGCCCGCGAAAGTTGAAATGCCACAACGCGGGGCTGCGAATGATCTCGTCCCACGGGCCGATCCCGGGGAGCGGGGCGTCCATGGCCGCCCAGCGGGTGACGCGATCCGGATACTGCGCAGCGAAGGCGTAGCCCACCATGTTGCCGATGTCGTGGGTGACGAGGTCGGCTTTACCGATCTCGAGACGATCGAGGATCTGCGCGACGTCGCCGCCCTGGGTCTTCTTGTCATAACCTTTCTCCGGATGAGACGAGAGCCCCATCCCGCGCAAATCCGGAACCACTGCTAGACGACCGTGCCCCAGAGCCGTCGCCAGGGGTGCCCACATGTCTCCGGTGTTGCCAAAGCCGTGCAGCATGACGACGG
Organism: uncultured Alphaproteobacteria bacterium; assembly: GCA_963772295.1. Lineage (GTDB taxonomy): Bacteria > Pseudomonadota > Alphaproteobacteria > ATCC43930 > CGMCC-115725 > AP-15. The sequence continues at coordinate 702,927 of CAVYWO010000020.1, read as the reverse complement.
CCGGCCCCCGACCGCCGACACGGACGTGGATCGTGGCGCCGTCGGTTTCGATCTCCTGGCTTTGAAAGGCGGCGGGAAAAGGCTGCACCACGGATCTCCTCCCGAATGCTAGCGCCAGAATTCGCGCGACGCGAGGCGGGCGCCTTCGGCGAGGCTCGCGAGCTTGGCCCAGACCACCTCCGGATCGACCGCGGCCTGCCCGACCCAGGTGCCGTAGCCGCAATCGCTGCCGGCGATGACGTTCTCGCGCCCGACGAGCCGGGCATAGCGGCCGAGGCGCTGCGCGATCAGCTCGGGGTGCTCGATGAAATTGGTCTTCGATTCGATGACCCCCGGGATCAGCACCTTGCCGTCCGGCAATTTCACCTCTTCGAAGACCGTCCATTCATGCCCGTGCCGCGGGTTGGCCGCTTCGAACGAGAGAGCGCTGGGCTTGGCGAGAAACACCGTCTCGATGATCTCGGCGAGCGGCACGTCGCAGTGGTGCGGTCCCTCGTAGTTGCCCCAGCAGAGGTGCAGGCGCAGCCGGTCCGCCGGGATGTTGGCGAGCGCGTGATTGAGCGCCTCGATGTGGAGCCGGGCCTTGTTCCGGAATTCGCCGAGGCTGAGTTGGGCGTATTGGATGTGCCGGCCCATGGCCAGGTCCGGGCAGTCGATCTGCAGGACGAGGCCGGCCTTGGCGACGGTCTCGTATTCCTGCCGCATCGCCTCGGCGATGGCATAGAGATAGGCTTCGTTGGTCGGATAATGACCGTTGTGAAAGAACAGCGAAACGACCCCCGGCGAAGCGGCGCTGAGGAACGCCTCGGGCGCGTTCGCCGTCGCCAGCGCGGCTTTGAGATTGACCGCGTCGGTCTCGGCGGCGGCCGGGTCGCGAACCGCGATCGGCCCGTTGCAGCCGGGGGTCCGGCGCCGCGAGCGGCCGGGATCGCCAAACACCCGTTTGGCGAATTCGGGATAGTCGACGAGGTCCTGATAGACGAGCGGCCGGCTTTCACCGCCGAACCCGTCCAGCCGGTCCTTGATATAGGTGGCGTAGCTCGGCTTGCTCATCTCGCCGTCGTTGACGATGTCGATGCCGGCGGCGACCTGCCGTTGCACGACCGCCGCCACCGCCGAGCGGATCTGTCCCGCAAGGGCGACCGGGTCGACCGGCACGCCCTCTTCCTTGGCGAACATCGTGCGCACGAGATCGGCCGGCCGCGGCAGGCTGCCGGTATGCGTCGTCAAAAAGCGCTCGGTGCTGCGCAGCATGATCGGACCTCGCTCAGTAAAATCGCGGCACGACATTCTCGCACAACGACCGGGACATCGCCTCGGGCGTGGATGCTAAGCTCATTCCGGGAACCCATCCGCAGAACCAGCTTCGAGGAGGACGCGCGCCGTGCCGATCGTCAATTCACAGATCCACCTTTGGAAAAACGCGCGGATGTCGCCGCAGCACCGCCAGATCCCGACCTACGATGTCGACGACGCGCTGAAGGAGATGGCCGAGGCCGGGGTCGACGCGGCGGTCATCCACCCGCCGAGCGCGCTCGGCGAGGCGGTCAATCGGCAGGCGGTCGCCGCGGTCGAGGCGCACCGCGACAAATTCTGCATCCTTGGGCATTTCGACCTTGCGACGGCGGACCGCGAGGAGATCGTGCGCAACTGGCGCCGGCGAGCCGGCATGCTCGGCTTCCGGTTCACGTTCAACCAGCCGCATCAGGCGACTTCGTGGTCGGACGGCTCGCTCGACTGGTTCTGGGCCGCCTGCGAGCGCGAGCAGCTGCCGGTCGGCCTCTTGGCCGGCGGCCATATGGCCGAGTTCGGCCATATCGCCGAACGCCATCCCGGCCTCAAGCTGCATATCGACCATATGGGCCGCGGCGGCGGCGGCCGGTCAGGCAAGGACGCCGCCGCCTTTGCCGATTTGGCCGAAATGGTGGCGCTCGCCAAATACTCGAATGTGGCGGTCAAATTGTCGGGTGCGCCGAGCTATTCGACGGCACCCTACCCGTACCGCAACATCCACCAATACATCCGCCGGATCGTTGACGCCTTCGGGCCGCAGCGCTCGTTCTGGGGCACCGACATCACCCGCATGCCGTGCTCCTACCGGCAATGCGTGACGATGTTCACCGAAGAGCTGCCGTGGCTCGAGGGCGGCGACCGGGAGCTGGTGATGGGCGAAGCGATCTGCGGCTGGCTCGGCTGGCAGCGCCCGGCGTGAGCGGCCGGCGGACGGTGCCGCAGGCCGGCGCGGCGCCGCTCAGCCCAGCTTCCAGCTGCCGTCCGGCTGCCGGCAGCTGGTCAAGACAAAGATGTCCGCGGGCCGCCACGTGTCGCGCGAGTAGTTGCGGTATTCGATCTGCTCGCAGCGCTGCCCTTGGCGCTCGGAGATCTTTAAAAGGGTGATCGTGCCCGAATTGCCGCTCGCCGGATCGCTCCAGGCGGCCGAGGTGCCGGCGGGTCGGCCGTGGATCCTGCCGGCGAGAGTGCCGCGGATCATGTCGAGATCGGCCCCCGTCAAGGTCACGTTGGTTTCCCACAACGGGCCCATGAGCTGCGCCCCGGCCGGCCGGCAGGCGAGCAGCAGCGCCAAGGGCAGTGCCCATTTCATCATCGGCGGCATCGTCGTGCTCCCTTGTCATCACCGCAAATCCCGGCACCAATGACCGAAGCCGCGCGTCTTAGCTTGATTGACGTCAATCAGCCCATCGCCGCCGCGCCCGAGATGACCGAACCCGCCCGCCCCGACGCCCCCGCCTTTGGGGCATCGCCGGTCATGGCACAATATCACAAGATCAAAGCCGCCCATCCGGGCTGCCTCCTGTTTTTCCGGATGGGCGACTTCTTCGAGCTGTTCTTCGACGACGCGGTCGCCGCCTCGCAGGCGCTCGACATCGCCTTGACCAAGCGCGGCCGCCACGAGGGCGGCGATATCCCGATGTGCGGCGTGCCGGTTCATGCCGCCGATACCTATCTTTCCCGACTGATCCGCGCCGGGTTCAAGGTGGCGATTTGCGAGCAGATCGAGGATCCGGCCGAAGCTCGGCGGCGCGGCGCCAAGGGGCCGCTGCGCCGCGCCGTGGTCCGGGTGGTGACCGCCGGCACCCTGACCGAGGAGGGGTTGCTCGACGCCCGTCGGCACAACTATCTCGCGTGTCTCGCCGAGGCCGGCGGCCAATTGGGCCTCGCCTGGCTCGATCTGTCGACCGGCAGCTTTGCCCTCGCCCCGACCAGCGAAGCGGCCCTGGCCGGCGATCTCGCACGCCTCTCTCCCGGCGAGATTGTGCTGCCCGAGCGGCTGTTGACCCGCCCGGCCTGGTTCGAGCTGTTCGCCCAACGGAAGCCGGCCCTGACGCCGCTTGCCAATGCCCGGTTCGATAGCGACGCGGCGCGCCGGCGCCTCGAAGCATTCTATGGGGTCGGCGCCCTTGACGGCTTCGGCAATTTCGGGCGGGCGGAAATCGCCGCGGCGGGCGCGCTCGTCGATTATGTCGGCCTCACCCAGCAGGGCCGAGCGCCGCATCTCGAACCGCCGCGGCGCGTGTCACCGGGATCGGTCATGCAGATCGACGCGGCGACCCGGCGCAATCTCGAATTGTCAGCGAGCCTCTCCGGCGAGCGCCGCGGCAGCTTGCTGGCGACGATCGACCGCACCGTCACCGCGGCCGGGGCGCGGCTCTTGGCCGAGCATCTCGCAGCACCCCTGACCGACCCCGCGGCGATCGCGGCCCGCCTCGACGCGGTCGGCTTTTTGCTCGATCGTGCCGAGCTGGCGGCGGCGTTGCGCGCGCGGTTGCGGCACTGCCCCGACCTCGAGCGGGCCTTGACGCGATTGAGCCTCGGGCGCGGCGGCCCACGCGATCTCGCGGCGTTGCGCCAGTCGCTGGGCGAGACCGCGAGCCTTCGGCAAATGCTGGCCGAGCCGGGCCTCGTCCCGTTGCCGCTGCGGCTCGCCGAGGCAGGGCGCGGGCTCGGCGAGCACGCGGCGCTCGTCGACCGGCTGACCCGCGCGCTCGCCGCCGAATTGCCGCTCTTCGCGCGCGATGGCGGGTTCATCGCCGCGGGCTATGCGAACGAGCTCGACGAGTGCCGCCAGTTGCGCGACGAGAGCCGGCGGCTGGTCGCTCAATTGCAGGCGCGCTACGCCGAAGAGAGCGGGATCGGCGCCCTCAAGATCCGGCACAACAACGTGATCGGGTACTACCTCGAGGTGCCGGCGAACCACGCCGCGAAGCTCGGCCCGGAATTCATCCATCGCCAGACGATGGCCGGCGCGCGGCGCTATACCACCGCCGAGCTCGCCGATCTCGAAACCCGGATCACCGGCGCCGCCGAGCGGGCGCTGGCGCTCGAATTGCGGCTCTGGGAAGATCTCGTCGCCGAGGTGATGACCCGCCGCACCGAGATCGCCGCGGCGGCGGCGGCACTCGCCGCACTCGATCTGGCGGCGGCATTGGCCGAGCGCGCCGCCGAGGGCGGCTGGGTGCGGCCAGTGGTCGAAAGCGGCACCGGCTTCGAGATCGCCGGCGGGCGCCACCCGACGGTCGAAACGGCGCTTGCCGCCGAGGGCGGGGGCGGCGGCTTCGTCGCCAACGACTGCGTCCTGGCGGACGACCGCATTTGGCTCGTCACCGGCCCGAACATGGCCGGCAAGAGCACCTTCTTGCGGCAGAACGCGCTGATCGCGATCCTGGCGCAGGCGGGCTCCTACGTGCCGGCCCGATCGGCCCGCATCGGCATCGTCGACCGGCTGTTCAGCCGGGTCGGCGCCGCCGACGATCTGGCCCGCGGCCGCTCCACGTTCATGGTCGAGATGGTCGAGACCGCAGCGATCCTGAACCAGGCCGGGCCCAAGGCCTTTGTCATCCTCGACGAGATCGGCCGCGGTACGGCGACATTCGACGGGCTGTCGATCGCCTGGGCCTGCCTCGAGCACCTGCACGAAATCAATCGCTGCCGCACCCTCTTCGCGACGCATTACCATGAATTGACGGCACTCGCCGCCAAGCTGCCGGCGCTTTCCTGCCATGCGATGCGGGTCAAGGAGTGGCAGGGCGACGTGGTCTTTCTGCACGAGGTCGCGCCCGGCACCGCCGACCGCTCCTACGGCATCCATGTGGCCAAGCTCGCCGGGTTGCCGAAAAACGTCACGGCGCGCGCCGAGGAGGTGCTGGAGCTCCTCGAAAAGGGCGAAGAGGGCGGGGCGCTCGCCCGGCTCGCCGACGATCTGCCGCTGTTCGGCGCCGTCCGCCGGCCCGCCGCGCCGCCGCCTCGCAAATCCGCGGCCCTTGCACTGGTGCGCGAGGTCCGGCCCGACGACTTGAGCCCGCGCGAAGCGCTCGAACTCCTCTACCGGCTGAAGGCGGCGCTAGCTGCCGGCGAGCCTTAACCCGGTTGCGTCGCGCTATCGCGCCCGCGTGCGCCGTCCACGGCTTTGGCCAGACGCACTGCAAAGTTGTTTTATTTCGGCCTGGTTCCCGACATTACCCGTGTCAAGGATCACACGAGCTACAAACTCTGGGCCCAATCGGATACCTCGCATTTCCGGCGCCAGACCCACCACGCATCTTTCTTTCATTGGGGACAGTCTCCTGCACTGTTTCGAGTTTTTTGCGCTCTGGACCCCCGCCGCCAAACTTCTTAACCTCATTCTTGTCGGGATCCGGAGCCCAATATCCCGTATCCAATATCCCCCAGACCTTTTGTGGCAGTAGCCGCCAGGGAGAGTGCGGCAGTTGGGCGGCCATGTGGACCGGGCTAACATCCAATTATTATCCTTCGGAGGCAGCGCTTCTCGCAAACTCCATAGTTAGGAAATTCTCACCCAGTTTCTGTTTGATATGGGTCGTGAGAAACGTACTGATCTCGTCCAATATCCGGGCATGAAGCTTATTCTTCGCCAGCAGGATTATAGCTACTTTTCGGCGCAAAAATCGGCTCTTCGGGGGTTGAGCAACGGCGGATTGCAACGAGAGATCCAGTCGGTGGGACCGGCCGGCGAACCTGTGGTTTTGTAGTTTTCGGCGGAGCTGGGAAGATTAAATTCTAGCTCCGTGAAATCCTAGATAAAAAGAGTTGAACAAATACCGACGGGGTCAATCGGCGAGCAGGTCGACGATCTGTTGAATGGCTTTGTCGGCGCGGTGGTAGGCGGCTTCGAGTTTGCTGGCCGGCTGGTGATGGCTGTGCGGGCGGTGGTGCAAGGGGCTGTTGGCGAGCGGCCCACAGAGTCGCTTGTGGAAGAACAGGAAGAGCAGTGCGACCTCAGGAGGACCTCGAGAAGGCGGATGATGCGGGGGTCGTGAAGCTTGATGCCGGGGGTAGCGAACCGCACCAACGGTGATCGGCAGGGCGAGGCGCTGCAGCAGCGGGAAGTCGACGTGGACGTTGAGCCATTGCGCTTGGAAACCGACGAAGCGGCTGGTGATGGTTTGAAACCGCTCGCGGACGGCAGATGGGAAAATTCCGCTTGAAACTGTGGCCGTTGAGGTAATAGGTGGTCTGGAACGGGAAGAACGAGGCCACCCGCATCACCATCGGTCCGAGAACCTTATCGCGGATGTAGAAATAGTAGTGCGTGAAGCGGCTGCGCTGGTGGGCCAGGATGCGATAATTTGGATCCTGGCTCGGGTATTTCGGCACGGTGACGCGAAAGGTGGCTCCCTGCTCCATGCTCTTGAAGATGAAGTAGACGCCGTAGGTATCGGCCCTTGCCATGCGGCGTTGCCAGGGCAGGACATGGTCTTCCTTGCGCACCCCCTTTTCAGCCCATTCGATCGGCAGGCGATGATTGCGGGCGAAGGCTTCCACCCAGGCCTGGTAGTCGGCGGTGCGTTGGCTCAGGATCTCCTTGTCGACCGCCGGGACGCCAACGATTTGACGGAAGAAGTGAACCACCTGCTCGGGCCGCGACAGGCCGCTGAGGTAACCGTAAATGACAATGCGGTCGAAACAGTGGTAGACGAATGCCAGAAGATCGCCAAACAGCTCGGTGAACAATTCCATGGCAAACTCCGCGAGGCTCGCTCGGGGTCGAAAACCCATCAGGCGTGGATCGGGCACGCGGATGGTCGAGGGCAGGAGTTTTCGCCTGGCCGACGAGGTGCGGTATATTCAGCGCCGGGCAGCAGACTACGACAGCCGCATCGTCAGTATTGGTCAGCTGGTCCTGTTCTCTACCGAAACCGGTGATGCCTGGCTGCTCGACCCCGCCGATCAACTCGCAGCAAGGCTGGCTCGAGACGGCGCGAGCGAACCGATCCACATCGAAGAAACCGATACCACCTTCGCCATCGGTTGGGAGGGCCGCTATCGCATCGACGGACCGGCATTCGTTTACTCGGATCGGGATACCGGCCGAGTGGCCACCATCCTCGCCTACCCGACCGATAAGCTCAGCCAGATCGCCTGATCGAAAAATTTCAAATATTTTTGGTTTAGATTTATAGCCGATACTTTTAGCCAAACGGCCCGCTTATGCCGATGCAGCGCGGAAGCGGCCAGGCGTCACGCCGATCTCGCGGCGAAAGATCGATGTCAGATGGCTCTGATCGGCAAAGCCCGCCTCCTGGGCAATCAGCGCGAGCGGTTCTTGCAAATCGATCGCAAGGGGCGGATCGAGACCTTCGACATACCGCGCGACGGCGCAGTGCCGACGGATGTCGCGCTGGGCCCGGATGGCGCGGTGTGGTTCATCGAGTTCTGGACCAATAGTATTGGCCGCTGGCGGGGCGGCAAATTTGCGGAATTCGACATCGGCCGCCCCGCTTCGCCGCCGAGCGGGTTGGCGGTGGGGGCCGACGGCAGCGTTTGGTTCGGCATACTGCGCTGCTGGGGCGGCGGCGCGACGGGGTGATCCAAAGCATCTCGCTGCCGCGCAATGATGCGCGCCCGTTCGGCGTCACCATCGATGCCTCCGGCAATGTCTGGTATGCCGACATCCACGGCTATGTCGGCATGCTGCCGGCTCGTTTCGCGCGCGAGTGAACGAAGACACACCTCGCTACACCGGCAACGCCGCCATCCGGGAAGCGGCCTTCGCCGTCAGCACCACGCCCATCCCGAGAATGAGCAGGGTCGTTGCGATCTGCAGCCGCATGGCCCAGATGCTGCTGAACCAGTCGAGTACACGCTGACCGACCATCGCCGCGGCGATACCGACGACCACCAAAGTCATGGCAAAGCCGACGCTGAACACCAGCACGGTGGTCAGCCCGAGCAGCACCTTGCCGCTGGACAGCGCGGCGAGCAGCAGCGCGAGCGCGCTGGGATCGGGCAGCACTCCGCCGGCAATGCCGAGCGCGAGCAACACCGCCAGTTTCGGCCGACGATCCGTTACCAAATCCACCCGGTGGGCGGGATGGGTTCCCCAGCCGTGGCTGTGCCAGCCGGTGTCCTCGGCATGCGTGTGATCGCGATCCTGGCCGCGATCATGCGCGTGCGAATGTCCGCCGCTCGCTGCGCCCGGTTCCCCCATGGCGAGGGCCAGCAATTCGCGCTGGGTCCAGAGCATCCACAGGCCGAGGGCGATGACCAGGACGCCCATGCCGAGCGCGAGATACGCCTCGATCCGCTGTGGGCGGAGCCACGCGGAGCCGAGGGAAGCCAGCAGCCCGACCAGTACGATGCCGCTCGTGTGCGAGAGGGTAACGAAGATGCCGAGAATGAGCGCGTCGATTGGTTTGCCGCGCGCGCCCACGATATAGGCCGCAGCGATCGTCTTGCCGTGTCCGGGCGTAGCGGCGTGCACGGCGCCGGCCCAGAAGCTGGAGAGAATGTAGAACAGCATGCGCCGCCGCCACCCACCTAAGCCGTTACACACACGCCCCTGCTATGCCAGCGTGGCCGAAACAAAACCCCGTCGCACGGTGCAACCTAACTTGGCTGCGATCGCCGGCAACGATTTTCGCAGCCGCGCCCAAGCGGCGTCTTTTCGAGCGTCAGGACCGGGCATAGGATGCGCGTTCCGGCGGTTCGGATGGTGGGACGAATCCTGCCCAGAAACAGGGAGTACACGGAGAGATGGCAGAGAATGGGATTTCGCGGTAGAGCGCGGAGCCGACGCGCCGCCGGCCGAGATCCAGCGCAATCCGAAAGTGGTCGAGGTCTAGCCGAAGTCATGATTTTCAAGCTCACCGGAGAGGAGCCTCAAATGCCGCGGGCCGATTTCCTGAATTTTTAACCTAAATCCGGCTGTTGCGGGCGGCTCACCAGCCGCCGCGTCACCGCTGTTCAACCTTGGGTGGTAGTCTCAGGCCGGCAGTAAAACTGGCGGCGGCCGTGGTTTTTGGCCGCGAAGATACTTTTGCAGGGCTTCCCTGAGGATACAGGCCCATCTTTGGGCATCGGTCAACTGCTCCGCAGTTTTCCGAAGCGTAGCGAAGAACCTGGCAATCCTTAGCAGAGCCATTCTCGCATGCTCGCGGCGACCGTGGCTGGAGGTCACCGTCAGGCGGGTCTGGCCGGCATGCCGGGTCTGTCGCGCCACCGCGTTGAGCAGCAGGGAACGGGTGGTCAGCGCTTCGTGGTGATGATCGGGGTCGGACAGACGCACGTACAGCGTCCACCAATTGTAGACCAGGGCGATCAGCCGAGCCATGATCTGGCAGCGCGTCAGGTCCGATGTCGTGAACCCCGCCCAGCCCCACTGGTTCTTCAACTCGTCGAACGGGTTCTCGCTGTCGGCGCGGTCGCGATAGAGTTGGGCGAGCGCGCGAATTTCCAAATCCACCGAGGTGACCAGCACGGCAAACTCCCAGATCTCGGCGCCCGACTTGGTGCCGGTCCAGAACAGATCGGCTTGGTCGTTGTCGCGCGAAACCGTCACCGCCAAGCTCTGCGGCAAGCGCCGGCGCAGCATGACGACGCGCCGCGAGCGACCCCAGCCCTGCAGGCGCAGTTGCGCTTCATGACCTTGCCAGCCTTGCCCGGCATCCACCCAGCCGCCGCGCCCCATCATCTTTTCGATGCCGCGCTTGACCCCGCTCGTCAGGCGCAGCTTGAACAGATAAGGCATGCCTTCCTGCTCGCACCGCGCCATGTTGCGCTCGTTGCCCCAGTTCTTGTCGCCGCGCACAAAATCGGGCCAGCACCCCCGCGGCAGCGGCTCCAGCAGCCCCCACAGATGCGGCTCGGAATGCTTGGAGGTGTGCTCGTTTCCCGGCCTTACCACCACGTCCAGCGCCAGACGAGCCCCACAGATCTGGAACGCGTGATAGGCGTGCGACGGGCGCCCCGGCTTGTGCGGGTTGTAGCCCACAACCGCCCCCTCCTGATGCCCGTAGAGCGGCTTGACCGTGGTGTCGCAATCCAGGATCCACGGCGTGCTGAGCAGCGGCTCCACCGTGTCCTTCAGATGCCGATGCAGCCAAGCCTCGCCCGCCGCCGCATCGATCTTGGCAAAGCCGCGACGCACCGCGTCCTCGCTGACCACTCGGCTCATCCCCAACAGCGCCGCACTGACCGAATCGCCCCGCAGCGCCGTCAGATGCGCGTAGCGCCAATGTCCGGCCAGGATGCCCAGCACCGCCGTGCCGATCACGTCGCGCACCGCCGGCGCGTTGCCGCTCGTGTAGACCAGCGGACAATCCGCCAGCAGCGCCTCAAACCGCCCGCTCAGCTTCAAGTATTCGGCAAAAAAAGCCAAGTGGCCGAGCGGCGTTACCGCAGCATCTGCATCCCACTCAACCCGCACCGGTCCCGCGTATGTGTCGACCACCACCGGGCCGTCGGCAAATTCCCCCGCAACCATAGGTAGCTCACCCGCCGGGTGGACAGTCTGAGGCAGAATTCTCATTCGACATGCCCAATTATATCAAATCTCCCCTTCCTACCGAGCCGCGCGAACTGCGCTTTTTAGGTTTAAGAATTCGCTGCGTGCCGCGATAGGCAACTAGCTTACGTTCTGCACGCATTTCAGAAGAAGACACGTCGGACAGCAAAACGAGATATCGATCTGGCCGCATCGCGGCTGCGGGATTCGATCGCGAGGAGGAAATGACTGAGCGGGTTTTTGAGAGCGTCTGGGATGCGCTTGAAGACAGTCCGACCGAAGCGGAGAACATGAAGCTGCGCTCGATCCTGATGATCGCGATTAGCAAAGCCGTGACCGGATGGCATCTCCCGCAGGGCGAGGCGGCAAAACGTCTGGGTGTGACGCAGCCTTGCTTGAATGACATCTTGCGCGGCCGCGTCGGCAAATTCGATCTTGATACCCTGGTGGCGCTCGCCGCCCGCGCCGGCCTCGCCGTGCATCTCGAAATCACGATGGCAGCATGATGGGATCTGCCCAGCCGGCGCTCGCCGCGTCAAATCACTCGGTCGCCGCGCGGATGTTTTTGGCGATCTCCTTCTGGCGATCGAATTCCTGCCGCCGGCGCCGAATTTCTTCGGATGTCAGACGTTCGAGATTCGAATAGTCGAGCTTCCAGGAGGGGTCGGGCTCCAGCGCAACGGCGATTGCACGGTGGTGCGCGCCGCCGGTGCCGTTTCGAGGACGCGCAATGCCAACTCCGGGGTGAAGGCTTGCGACCCGCGATCGTGCGGCCGCCCGGCGGCGTTGCGAGCGGAAAATCGCTGAACAAAAACCGCGGCACGCCGCAATGTTCGACGATGTCCTTGGCGCCGCCGACGACGACGGCGGGGATGCCGCTCGCCTCGAGCTGCCGGGCGGCCAAACTCACGGTCCGGTGGCAAGCGGGTCAGTCGGCGACGAGAATGGCGGCATCGGCGCCGTCCTCCCTTCAGCGTGCGACGAGCTCCGGGCAGTCCCGTTCGATCGTGACGCGTTGGCTGCGGTTGGTCGGCATGCCGTGAAAGCGCGGCGCCACGGCGCCGATCCGTCCCGCCGCCGCGCACCGCCGGTATTGCGCCAGCGGGAACCAGGTGTTGCATCCTCCGCCGTCGTGTGCGCGCGGTCATAGCCGAGATGGGAGATGCGCAGATCGCGATCGACGGCGCTGTCGCCCGAATAGACCGAGAATATGGCGCGGGCGTTGTAAGGCGCGCCCGGGCCCTGGTCACCCAGCCCGAGCCAGTAAGGTGCTGCAGTCGTGATCGACGCCAGGATCGGCGCGTCGATTTCGGGGGCGAACCCCGGCAATTCGTCCTGGGGGTCATGCGCCCCTTTCTCCGGCGGGCCGTCACGGGTTGCCGTCAAATTAGCCCGGCTGCGATCGCCGGCAACGATTTCCGGAGCCAGAGCGGCGTCTTTCCACCCGGCCGGGACCGGCTTAGGATGGGCTTCCGGGGTTCGAATTCTGCGAAGAAACAGGGAGTGCACGGAGAGATGGCAGAGAATGGGATTTCGCGGTCGAGCGCGGAGCCGACGCGCCGCCGGCTCCTCGGCTGGGGCGCCGCGGGAGGTACGGCGATTATGGCGCCGGTCCCGTTGCGCTACGCTTTGGCGACCTCAAAGCCGTACAAGATCGGCAGCATCCAGCCGCTCTCGGGTGTCGCTGCCTCGGGCGGCAAGACCGCCCTCGTCGGGGTCCAGATGGCGGTCGACCGCATCAACGCAGCGGGCGGCATTCTCGGCCGCGAGGTCGACCTGATCACCGCTGACGACGAGTCGAAGCCCGATATCGGCCGCCGTCAGACCGAGAAGCTCTTGGTCGAGGACGAGGTCGACGCCCATGTCGGCGGTTTCTTGTCCAACATCTGTCTCGCCTGCATGCCGGTCTACCAGCAGCACAAGGTCGTCAACATGATCGGCGTGTGCCTCGACACTACGATCACGACCAGCAGGTGCAACCGCTACACCTTCCGCCCATACGACTTCGCGCCGGCGCAGGCGGTCGCGTTCGCGCCCTATCTGGTCAACAAATTGGGCAAGAAGTGGTACATCGTTTATGCCGACTATGCCTGGGGCCAGTCGACCAGGAATGCCTACGCCGAGTCGATCCAGAAGCAAGGCGGCACGGTCGTCGGCAGCACCGGCATCCCGCTCGGCACCGCCGACATGACGCCGTTCCTCTCCAAGATCGGCGGCAGGTTCGACGGAGTGTTCGTGATCTTTTTCGGCAAGGATGCGATCAATTTCATCAACCAAGGATACGATCTGGGCCTGTCCAAGAAATACAAGATCGCTGGCGACGGCGCCGTCGCGGTGCCGTCGAGCCTGCCCGCTCTTGGCAACAAAGTCGACGGCTTCACCGGCATCGACCGCTACATCCCGGTGCTCGAGGAGCCGCTCGACACGCCCTACAACAAGGCGTTCTTGGAGGAGGCAAAGAAGCGGCTGCAGTCGGTCGCCCCCTCCAACCCGCTGCCCGACCGCTATGTGCAATCGAATTTCGAGGCGATGAATTGCCTAAAGCTCGGCATCGAGAAGTCGAAGTTTCAGGGCCGCGCCGACACGATCAAGCTGATCGAGGCGCTCGAAGGGCTCGAGATGAAGGAAGGCTACGACTTCCCGCAGGGCGACAAGCTGCTGCGCGCGGCGGACCATCAAGCATTCGTGCGCGAGCTCATCTACGAGATCGACGCCGGGGCCTACCATGTCAGGGATGTCGTCTCCAAGGACAAGACGATCGTGCCGCCCGCCTGCCACTTCGCCACCGCGTAGGTGACGGCCGACCCGTTGCCGGCCGCGCGGTCCCCGGCAAACATCGCCCTGGATGGTGCGGCGGAGTTGCTGCGCACCGAGGAACTGACGATCCGCTTCGGCGGGCTCACCGCGCTCAACCGCGTCAATTTTGCCGTCGCAACAGGCGAGGTGCGCGCCATCATCGGCCCGAACGGTGCCGGCAAGAGCACGTTTTTCAATTGCCTGACCGGCGTCCTGCGTCCCTCGTCCGGAGTGGTCCGGTTCGCCGGCGACGACATCACCGGGCTGCCCCCGAACCGGATCTCGCAAAAGGGCATCGCCCGCTCGTACCAGATCACCAACATCTTGCCCAATGCGACGACAATCGAAAACGCGCGCATCGCGGCCCAGTCGCGCCGGCACCGTTGGAGCTTGTTGACGCATTACCGCTCGTATCGGGACATTATCGAAAAGGCCGAGGCGGCGCTCGACGCGGTGGGCCTGTTGGCCAAGGCCGGCGAGCTCGCCGCCAATTTGTCGCATGGTGAGCAGCGCACGCTCGAACTCGCCATCGCGCTCGCGACCGAGCCGCAACTCTTGTGTCTCGACGAGCCGACCGCGGGGATGAGCGCGGCCGAGACCCACGACACGATGCAGCTGGTCCGCCGCATTGCCAAGGGCCTGACGATCCTGATCGTCGAGCACGACATGCGGGTGGTCATGGGGTTGGCCGACCGCATCACCGTGTTCCACCATGGCGAGATCCTGGCCGAAGGACGGCCGGCCGAGATCCAGGAAAATCCGCGTGTGCTCGAGGTCTATCTGAAGACGTGAACGGCGGCGCGGGGTTGCCATGACCGGCGGCACGACAGCGCATTTGGAGGAGACGGCGGGGCCGGCGCTCCTCGCCCTGGACGGCATCCACGCCTATTACGGCAAGAGTCACATCCTGCACGGCGTCTCGCTCGAGGTCGGGCGCGGCGAGGTCGTGGGGCTGCTCGGCCGCAACGGCGTCGGCAAGAGCACGACCCTGAAGGCGATCGCCGGCGTCGTCCACCCGAGCGGGGGCGAAGTACGCTTTGACGGGCGTCCGATCGGTGGGCTGCCGCCGCATCGTCTGGCGCGGCTCGGCATCGGCTATGTGCCCGAGGACCGCCGCATCTTCCCGTTGCTGACGGTGTTCGAAAACCTGCGTGTCGGGCTCGATCGAAAGGGCGTCACCCGGGTGCGCAAGGCCGAACTGATCGACAAGATCTACGCCTATTTCCCGGTTCTGGCGGAGCGCCGCAACCAGCGCGGCGGGACATTGTCGGGCGGCGAGCAGCAGATGCTGGCGATTGCCCGCGCGATGGTGCTCGAGCCCAAGATCATCCTGCTGGACGAGCCGACCGAGGGGCTGATGCCGCGCATGGTCTCGCAGATCCGCGAGATCATCGGCGTCCTCCACCGCGAGGCGGTGGCGGTGCTGCTGGTCGAGCAGAACGTGCCGTTAACCCTCGAAGCGAGCCGCCGGGTCTATTTCATCGAAAAGGGTGCGGTGCAGCACCATGCCCTGGCCTCGGAATTGCAGGTCAACGACCAAGTGATCCAACGGTATCTCGGCGTATGAAATGGGCGCTGCGGTCGATCAGCTCCTGATCCAGACCATCAACGGCATTGTCACCGGCATGATCCTGGCGCTGGTGTCCTCCGGGCTTACCCTGATTTTCGGCATCATGGACGTTGTCAATTTCGCCCACGGCGAATTGTTCATGCTGGGCGCCTATGTCGGCGTCCTGACTTTGGCACTGACCGGCAGTTTCTGGCTGGCGTTGATCGCGGCGATCCTCGTCATCGGACTGCTGGGCGCGGCGATCTATTTGGTGTCGTTGCGGCCGCTTCTCGGTCGCGATCCGCTGACGACGATCCTCGCCACTTTCGGGGTCTCGCTGGTCCTGCAGAATTACGCGCTGTGGCAGTTCGGCGCCGTCTCGCGCAAGATTGCCGAGCCGATCGGCGGCCACTTCGAGTTGTTCTATCTGGACTATCCCTGGTACCGGGTGGCGGTCGCGCTGTTGTCGGCGACGATCATCGGCGGCTTGTGGCTGTTCCTCAAATTCAGCAAGTGGGGCATCTGGATCCGCGCCACCACCCAGGATCGGATGATGGCGCAGGCGATGGGGATTCCGGTGCCGTGGGTGCTGACCGGGGTGTTCGCGATCGGCTCCGGCATGGCGGCGGCAAGCGGGGTGTTGTTCGCGCCGTTCGCCGGGGTCGATTCGACGATGGGTACCAATTGGATCCTGCGGGCCTTCATCGTCGTCGTGGTCGGCGGCATGGGCAGCCTCGGCGGTTCGATCGCCGCGGCGATCTTCATCAGTCTCTTGGAAGCCTATGCCTCGTTGTGGATCAGTCCGTCGGAGGCGGTCATCGTCTCGTTTGTCGTGCTGATCGTGACGCTGCTGTTCCGGCCGACCGGCCTCTTTGTCGCGACGCCAAAATGAGGCACGGTCAGGGTGCCGTGTTCTGGACGGGGTTCGCCGTCGTCCTTGCTCTGTTGATCGCGGCGCCGCTGCTGTTGTCCGAATACTGGCGTCGCCTGCTGACCGAGATCCTGATCTGGGGCCTGCTGGCGATGTCGTCCGACCTCTTGATCGGCTACGCCGGCATGGTTTCGTTCGGCCATTCGGCGTTTTTCGGGCTCGGCATGTATGGCGCCGCCGCCGCGCTGTTGACCTCGCAACCGCCCAATCTCTGGCTGGCGCTCGTTTACGGGCTCGTTGCCGCCGCCGCGGTCGCGGCCTTTGTCGCCTATTTCTCGACCCGGCTGCGCGACATTTATTTCGCGATCACTACGCTCATATTTTCGCAGATCTTCTACGTCGTGATTTTTACCTGGACGGCCGTGACCGGCGGCGAGAATGGCCTTAACTTCGACCAGCCGGCGCTCGGTTTCGGCCGGGCGCTGGCGATCCCGTTCACGCCCACGATCCTGCACTGGTTTGTCCTGGGAGTTGTCGCCGGGTCGTATCTACTGCTCCGACGTATAACTCAATCGCCGTTTGGCATGGTTTTGCAGTCGATCCGCGAGAACGAGGCGCGCACCCGCGCCATCGGCTATCCGGTGGAACGCTACAAGATCGTTGCGGTCATGCTGTCGGGCCTGTTCGCAGGTCTCGCCGGCGTCCTCTACGCGATCCAGAACCAGTTCGCGGCGCCCGATTTCGTGTTCTTTCTCGTATCGGGCGAGACCGTGATCTACAACGTTATCGGCGGCATCGGCACCCTCGTCGGTCCGATCCTCGGCGCCGGCTTCTTCATCCTGTTGCGCGAGGGCTTGTCGCGCTTCTTGACCGAATACTATCTGATCCCGCTCGGGGTCATCTTCATCGCCGTCGTCATCTTCCTGCCGCAAGGCCTCTTGGGCTTCGCCCGACGCTGGCTCAATCAATAACGCCCTTAAGGGCGATGCAGCACGGTCTGCGCCGTCTGATCGAAGAGCACCCGCCGTTCGGCTTCGGTCGGCGACACCCGCCGGCGTAATTCCTTGCCGAGGTCGACACCGCGCTGCACCGCCGGTCGCGCTTTGATCGTCTCGCGCCAGCGCGCGACGTTCGGAAACGCGTCGAGCGGCTGGCCGAGCGGCTTGGCGATCAGCACCCAGGGCCAGCACGCCATGTCGGCGATCGAATAGTCGTCGACGATGAATTCGCGCCCGTAGAGCCGCCGCTCCAAGACGCCGAGGCAGCGGTTGTACTCGTCGGCATAGCGCTTTTTCGAATAGGGGTGCTCGCCCAAGGCGTAGTTGACGAAATGGCTGAGTTGGCCGGCCATTGGGCCGAGATTGCCGACCTGCCAGAAGAGCCATTCGAGGGTCTCTTTACGTCCCCCCTTGCCGGGCGGCAAAAAGCGCCCGGCGCGTTCGGCCAAATGGGTCAGGATGGCTCCCAACTCGAACACCGGCACCGGCCCCTTTTCGTCATCGTGGTCGACGATCGCCGGCATCCGGTTGTTCGGGCTGATCGCCAGAAACTCGGGCTTGAACTGGTCGCCGCGACCGATATCGACCGGGATCATGCGGTAGTCGAGCCCGCATTCCTCGAGCATGATCGCGACCTTCCAGCCGTTCGGCGTCGGCCAATAATAAACATCGATCATCCGCGATCCGCCGCTGGCGGCTGCGGCCTGTCCAGCGCGGCAATTTCCGAGGCCGAATAGCCGACCTCCTCGAGGATTTCGCGCGTATGTTCGCCGAGCTCGGGGGCCGCCCGGCGGATTTCGGCGGGCGTTGCCGAAAACCGCGCCGCCGGACGCGCTTGGCGCAGCGGTCCGGCCGCCGGGTGCACGGTCTCAACAACCAGGCCCAGCGCCTCGACTTGCGGATGCCGGATGACCTCGCTGCGGGTCAAGACCGGAGCGCAGGGGACGCCCGCCGCGCCGAGCCGCCGCAGCCACTCGGCGGCGGGGCGGGCGCGCAGCGCCGCCTGGGTCAATTCAAGCCGTGCATCGATGTGCTGCTGGCGCAATGCTGGCGTCTTGAACCTGGGATCGTCGAGCCAATCCGGCCGATCGAGCGCCTGCGCCAAACCGGCCCATTGGCGGTCGGTCAAGGCGGCGACGGTGAGGTAGCCGTCTGCCGTCTCGTAGATCAGGTCAATCGCACTCGCGGCCTCCTGCGGCGGCGGCCCGTCACCGACAAAAGTCTGGCTGCCCATGTCCGAGCTCCACAGGAAGGCGAGCACCGCCTCGAGCATCGACAGCCGGACATGCTGGCCCCGCCGGGTGTGCTCGCGCCCCAACAGCGCCGCGGTGATCGCCTGCGCGGCGGTGATCGCGGTCAATTTGTCGGGCAGGATGGTGCGCAGCAGACGCGGCCGCGACTGATCGGAGCCGGCCTGCACCGTCGCCAGCCCCGAAAACGCCTGGATCACCGGGTCATAGGCCGGCTGTGCCGCATAGGGACCGCGCTCGCCGAAACCAGAAATCGAGACGTAGATGATCCTTGGCGCGACGGCGCGGACGGCATCTTCGCCGACGCCGAGCCGCTCGGCGACGCCCGGGCGGAAATTCTGCACGAAGACGTCGGCGCCGGCGGCGAGCCGCAGCACCGCCCGCAATCCGGCCGGCGTCTTCAGGTCGAGGACAATCGAGCGCTTGTTGCGGTTGTTGTTGAGAAACGATGCGGAGAACCCGGCCCGCCGATTGGCGGCGGCGCGGGTGGCATCGCCTTCCGGCGGCTCGACCTTGATCACGTCGGCGCCCTGGTCGGCGAGCAGCATCGTCGCCAGCGGGCCGGCGACGTTGGCGGTCAGATCGACGATCCGGTAACCGTCAAGCGGGCCGGGCATGGGCAGCCTCTGCGATCAGCGCAACCGGCTGTGACAGACTACGCCGCGCCGCCGCGGTCAAGAGGGTCGCCGAGCCGGCTGACAAGGAAAAGAAGCCCAGTCCGATTCCCCACCCAATATCAGCGCGCCTGCGGATTCGCAGCGGCTGACCGACGCGAACGCGCGCCGCGTCATTGCGTGCACCTCTTGGAATTGCCGCCTCCGCGGCCCGGCCGTTCAGGATCGTGACCGGTGCGGCGGCATATCGATCGTCAACAGGTGACCCACCCAAAGTCCCTGCCGAAATCAATCTCGCCGTGCGCCACCGTGCCGGCACAAACACTTGACCTTGCGGCATCGGCTCTGCGTATCGCTGCCGTCGTTGCGCTTACATGGCGGATATCGGTAAAGCCCTCGGTGCGCACCGGCTCTTCGGCAACGGAAAGAGGCGCGATGCAGGTAACAGGGTCCGATGCCAGGCGGATCGCCCTCGTCTCGGCCGGCGGCTCCGCGGCGAGCGCTTACCTCGCTTCGCCCGGTCCGGCGACGAAGGAACCTGCCAACCCGATCAAGGCTGCGTGCGTCAAAAAGCGGGATCGGCGTTGCCGCATCGGCGCCGCGACCCACCATTTCCAAAAAGCAGCGCAGCACAACTTCCCAAGCGCATCGGGTTTGGACGACGGTGGTGCGGTCGCAGGAGCGCTCGCCGGCGCCAGGATGCCGTCGGCGGTTTTGGTCCGGTGGAACAGCCCGGGAGCGGCACTGCGGGCAACGATCCGGGCGGCGCTCGGCACTTCTCGCTCCGAGGTCGAGCGACTTGGGCTCCGACGCGGCAGCAATGCCGATCGGTCGGGCGCAGAACCTCCAATTCGCCATGACGTTCCCCCCGCGATAGCGCCGATGATCTTGAACATCCAGCTTGTCGTCGATCCGACGGAATAGGGGCGAACACGTATGGCGGTCAGCGCGCAGCCCGCGGTAGATTGCGCCGGCGGGAGCGATAATCGGAGAACTCAGCGGTGGAAGAGGCTCTCGACGATCTCGTCCCTGCGCCGCAGTGGGCGTCTCCGATAGGCTGGAGCACCAGCCCGGCCAGCCGGGCGATCGCCTTGGCGGTCGGCTACATCGCGCTCTATGTATCGCTCGACCGTTTGAGCTACATCGCGGCCCTGCACGGTATCAACATCACCCCGTGGAGCCCGTCGACTGGTCTTGCGCTGGCCCTTTTGCTGATCAAGGGGCTGCGCTACGCCCCGTTGGTAATGGCTGCGGAACTATTGTCGACCGCCACCCTGCCGACCGCAACGGTGGCTCTGCTGCCGATGTGCCTTGGATCACTCGTGGTTGCGGCCGGCTATAGCGGAGCGGCGGCGGTACTTCGGCGTGCGGGCCTCGGAGCCGGGATTCGCGGCGGCTCGGATGCGGTGGCGCTGCTGATCGTGACGATCGTCAGTTCAGCGCTTGTCGCCGGGGGTTACGTCGTCGTCTATGCCGCGGCTGGGGTTGTCCCCTGGAGCGGCGCTGTCGAGGCCGGGTATCATTATTGGATCGGAGACGCGGTCGCCATCGCCGTCGTCCTCCCGCCTCTGCTTCTGCTCCACGGGCAAATCGATAAGCGGAGCCGACAGCATTGGCGCAAGCCCCCCCGCCAAATCGTCGAATTTGCGCTGCAAGCGGTGAGCATCGCCGCAGCGCTCGTCGCGGTGTTCCTCGCGACCACCGGGGACCGCTCGCTCGCGAATTTCTACCTGCTGTTTCTGCCGCTGATCTGGATCGCGACGCGCCATGGCCTGCCGGCGGCAAACTGGGCAGTGCTGGTGATCCAGATCGGGCTGATCGCCGGGCTCGAAATTCAGGGTCATCCAGAGCATATGCTTCGTCCCTTCCAGCTCTTGATGTTGGCTTTGGCCGCGACCGGCCTCATGCTCGGCGCGCTCGTCAGCGAGCGCCGCCGATTGTCGCAAGCGCTTGCCGACAGCGAGGGCCGCCACGCGGCGATTTTGAACACGGCCCGGGACGGCGTCCTGACGATCGATGCGCGCGGGCGCATCCAGTCGATCAACCCGGCGGTCGAACGGCTCTTTTCCCGCCAGAGCGAGCGGCTCATCGGACACGATCTTTCAGAGCTTGTCGAGGATGCGCCCGATCTGCTCGATCGATTAAAGCTCGCCGCTCGCGCCCCAGCCTCCGAGGCAAGTCCTTGGGAAGTTGAGGCGCGACCCGCGGGCGGCCGCGCCTTCCCGATAGAGCTCAGCGCGAGCCGCTTCGACCTGACGGGACAAGAACATTACGTGGTCGTTATCCGGGACATCACACTCCGCCGGAGCGCCGAAGCCCGAGACCGCGAACATCAGGCGGAACTGGCCCGCGTCTCGCGGGTGTCGCTGGCCGGTGAGATGACCGCCGGACTTGTCCATGAAGTGAGCCAACCATTGACCGCGATCGCCGCCTATGCCAGAGGCTGCCTGCGGCTGCTGGCCGGAACGCAGCCGGAGCCGGCACTCTTGCACGAAGGGCTGGCGGAGCTCGTGCAGCAGGCGGAGCGTGCCGGCGACGTCCTCGGCCGCCTTCGCGAGTTCGTCCGCGGCGGCGAATATCGACGCGTCCCGACCGAGGTCGGGCCCCTGATCGCTGCCGTCTTTGCGCTCACGCGCGCGGAAGCGCTGCGGAAAAAGGTAGAGTTCCAAGCGCGCGTCGATCCGGGCCTGCCGGCGGTCATCGTCGACCCGGTCCAGATCGAGCAGGTGCTGGTGAACCTGCTGCGGAACGCGATGGATGCGATCGAAGCGGCGAACAGCGAGCGGCGGTCGATCCGCGTCGAGGCTCGGCGCACTGACAATGGTGCTGTCGAGATCGCGGTAACCGATACCGGACCAGGGATCGCAACCGAAATGTGCGACTCGATCTTTGAGCCTTTCGTGACGACCAAGCCGGACGGGATGGGGATGGGGTTGTCGATCAGCCGCTCGATCCTCGCGTCGCACGGCAGCACCCTCCGGCTGCGGCGCAACGCTCCCTCGGGCGTGGTCTTTATGTTCGACCTGCCGACGGTCGAGGCAGAAGCTGGCGCCGATGTCGGATAAGACCGTTTTCGTCGTCGACGATGATGCCGCGGTCAGGCAGGGATTGAGATTCATGCTGCGCGCGGCCGGCTATTTGGCCGAAGCGTTTCCATCGGCGCGCTCGTTCCTCGAAGGTTACGATCCGCGGCGAGGCGGCTGCCTGCTGCTCGATGTGCAAATGCCGGAGATGAGCGGGTTCGAGCTGCAGCAACGGCTCAACCTCCGCGGTTGGCGCATTCCGGTCATCTTCATCACCGGCCACGGCACGGTTCCGCAAGCGATTGCTGCGGTGAAGGCCGGAGCATTCGATTTCATCGAGAAGCCGCTGCGGGAGGACACCTTGCTCGATGCCATCGAGCGCGCGCTGCACTGGAACGACCGGGCGTATGAAGAGCGTCTCGAACGGGCCTCGGTGCAAGCCCGGGCGGCGTTGCTGACGCCCCGCGAAGGCGAGGTCTTCAAGCTGATCGTCACCGGCGAGCCCAACAAGGTCATCGCCCGGCACCTCGGCATCAGCTTTCGCACGGTCGAGCTGCATCGCGCCCACATTGTCGAGAAGCTTCAAGCGCGAAGCCTGTCGGACCTGATTCGGATGGGCGTTATTCTAAATTCTAATTCCGGCGTGTAATCCGGCGACCTACCATCTCGCGCCCGCCGCTATCGCGATGGCGTCGCCGTCGCGAGAAAACGGCCCTGTCCGCTACGGGTTTGCCCGTATTCCTTTCGGCGAAGCAGGCGGACAGAATTGTCGGTCCGAGGCCGCGCAGGGCAGAACCTTGCAAGCGAAAGCTGTGGGATGGCCGCCAGTCCCCGGCGGACCTGCGCTGGTCTCGGCGCCAGTCGGCCAAGCCGGAAGTCCCAAGGTCTTCGCGAAACCGGCGGCCGACGCGGTTACTACCAGCTAAACAGAACGTCAAAAACAAACAAAGCGCCAAAAATGGGCGCGGCGATTCCGGCAATGAAAACTCCGCGGTTGCTCCAACATCTCTATGTGCCCGCGGAGGCCGAAGCCCGCGGTCCCGACCCCCGGATATTCGGAATGGCGCTCAGAACGCCGGCATGACCGGGGCCGGCACGATGTGCTCCTCGAAGCCGCGGACACCGGGGACGTTCTCGGCGGCGACTCGCACCGCCTGGCGCTCGGCTTCGGATTCGTCGGCCGCGAACCAGACATGCACGACCCTGTCGCGGACCATGATGTCGGCGGCCCAGATATTGGCCCATTGCTGCCTCCGCAACTCGGCGAGGAGCTGCTCGCGGATCGTGCGGTCGTCGGTGTCGGCGACGATTTTCGGTGCGCTGCTGGTCGTTGCCAGAGCCCGCACCAGGTTCGCCCGGCTGACGATGCCAACGAGCTTGCCGCCGCTGACCACCGGCACCCGCTTGACCCGCCTGGTTTCGAGCAGCATCGCGAGATCCGCGAGGTCGGTCGTCTCCTCGGCGGTGATCACTTCGCGGGTCATGATGTCGGCGACCGTGCGGCCATGCGCCTTGACGTAGTCGCGGGCCATCTCTTGCTCGGCGGCAACCGATTCTAGCCACCACGAGCGGCGTCGCTGAACCCGGCGTTCGGTGCCGGTTTCGGCCCGATGCAACAGATCGCCTTCGCTGACTATGCCGACCAGGCGCTGGTCGGCATCGACGACCGGCGTGCCGCTGATCCCTTTTTCCGAAAGGATCTTTGCCAGATCCTGAACCGTTGTCTCGGGGCTGACCGTCACCACTTCCGTCGTCATGACGTCCTTGGCATTCATCGCAGGCCTCCGCAGTCTATTCTCTAGAAATTGCGCTCGAATTTACCACCGCCCATTGATGTCGATCAATCGCCGGGACGGGTCCGGCCTCTGGCGCTCCGAACGGCACGGTGCCGCGGACGACGGTGCGGTGCAGGATGCGCCGCTCGCTGCCGACCGCGTAATTGGCGACCGCACGGTGCAAGAGGCAGCGATTGTCCCACATCACCAAATCGCCCTTGCGCCAGCGGTGGGTGTAGACGAATTCCGGCCGGGTCGCGTGCGCGAGCAATGCGTCGAGCAGGCTTGCCCCCTCCGCCGCGGGCAGGCCCAGGATGTGCGACGCGTGATTGCCGAGATAGAGTGCCCGGACCCCGGTTTCCGGATGAGTGCGCACCAGCGGGTGATCGACCGGCGGCGGGCGTGCCGGGTCCGGCTCCGGTGGCTGGCCGAGCACGGCACCCCAGCGAAAGACGACGCGCAGCGGCGCGATCCGGCGCTTTGTCGCCGCGGGCAACCCGGCGTATGCTAAGGCGGTATTGGCGAATTCGGTGTCGCCGCCATGGGACGGCAACTCGACGCCGTAAAGGGTCGTCATCGACGGCGGGGTGCGATAGTAGGATTTGTCGGTATGCCAGCGGTAATTGCTGACGCCAGAGGACGATCGGTCGACCGGGTTGCCGGCACCGTCGAGGTTGGAGATCACATGTGCGATCTGCTGGCGCTTGCCGTGGGCGCGGCACGCTTCGGGGCCCTCGACTTCGCCGAAATTTGCCGTGAAGGCGAATTGCGCTTCCCGGCTCAACGTTTGCCCGGCAAAGACGACGACGTGGGTGGCGAGAAAGGCATCGAAGATCCGCTGCCGCGATGCCGGCAAGAGCGGCCGCGACAGATCGATGCCCAATATCGCGACACCCCCCGCCGGCGACAGCCGGGGCCCCACCACGCACCCCTCGTCGGCTGGGGGTTCGCTCATCGCAGGCCGGCCCGCTCCACGTGCAGGAGCTCACTCAGAAATCGGTGCAGCGCCCGTTATGCTCCCAATCGCCGTAGCGGGTCGGCTCGGGACCCTTCGGCCCGCCGATCTCACGCGGGGGGTCGGCAGATGGCCGAACCGTCTTTTGCCGCGAGGCTGGGGCTTGCCGGTCCCGGTCGTGCAAACGATCTTCCATTGGAGCAATATGCAGGCCGAAGCCGTCCGCGGCAACCGACTTATGCCGGTGTCACGGGGAACGAATTTATCGGGGCGGCGTTTTAACCAAGACCGGAGCGGTCACGGGGCGTCGCCTCGATCGCCGGAGACGGTTCCGGAGCGCCGCCGGATGGAGGGGGAACGAACTTTGATGTCGCAAACGCCGACCGCACGCCTGGTTGCGCTCGATCTGATGGCTGCAGTGCTTCGCCGCCGGCGGCCGCTCGACGACGCGATCGACGACAACCCGGAGGTGCGCGAGCTATCAGCCCGCGATCGCGCCTTCGCTCGGCTCCTCGTCGCGACCGCGCTGCGCCGTCTCGGCCAGATCGATGCGCTGATCGATCGCTGCCTCAACATCCCGCTCGCGCCGCGCGCGGCGGTGGTGCAGGACATTTTGCGGCTCGGCGTTGCCCAGCTCTTGTTCCTGCGCACGCCCGCGCATGCGGCGGTGGCGACCAGCGTCGACCTCGCGCAAATTCGCGGCTTCCTTTCGCACAAGGGTCTCGTCAATGCCGTGTTGCGGCGGTTGAGCGTCGAAGGCGAGAAGCTCGCCGAGGTGCAGGACGCCGCCCGTCTCAACACGCCGGATTGGCTGTGGCGATCGTGGACGCGCAGTTACGGCGAGGCGACCGCGCGCGCGATAGCGACGGCGCATCTGAAGGAGGCCCCACTCGACCTGACGTTGCGCGAAGATGCCGACGGCTGGTGCGGCAAGCTCGATGCGACGTTGCTGCCGACCGGAACGCTGCGGCGCGCGCCGGGTGGCTCGATCGCGGCACTTCCCGGCTATGCCGAGGGGGCCTGGTGGGTCCAAGATGCTGCTGCCGCGCTGCCGGCGCGGCTGTTCGGCGATGTCGCCGGCCGCGAAGTCGTCGATCTGTGCGCGGCGCCGGGCGGCAAGACCGCCCAGCTCGTCGCGGCCGGCGCTGTGGTAACGGCGGTCGACCGCTCGCCCCGCCGGCTCGAACGGCTGGTGGCGAATCTCGACCGGCTCGGCCTGCCGATTGCGGCGGTGGCGGCCGACGCGTTGACCTGGCGGCCGGATCGCCTGATCGACGCGGTGCTGCTCGATGCCCCGTGCACGACCACCGGCGCGATCCGTCGGCATCCCGACGTACCGCATCTGAAATTGCCCGAGGATGTCGCGCGCCTTTCGGTGGTCCAGGACAATCTGCTCCGGGCGGCAGTCGAGATGCTGCGGCCCGGCGGCATCCTTGTCTATTGCACCTGCTCGCTCGAGCCCGCCGAAGGGGCGCAGCGAATCGAGGCGTTGTTCAAGGCCGGCGCTCCGGTCGAACGGCTCCCGATCACCGCCGACGAGATCGGCGTCGAGCCCGAATGGATCACCGCGGCCGGGGATTTGCAGACTTTGCCCTGTTATCTAGCCGAGTACAACGGCCTCGACGGCTTCTTCTCGGCCCGGCTCGTCAAGCGGGGGGCTCCCGCGTAACGCGGCTTGCGGGCTGCCGCGTTCCTTGTTACGAGACGGCATGAGGTTCCCGATCGGGCGAGCGTCTGGCGCGGCGTGGCTGGTGCCGCCGGCGCGGCGGCGGGCGCGGGCGGCGGCCGGATGAGGACTGCGCGGCGCGGGCGAGCGCGCGGCTCGATTCGCGATCCGGGGCCTCCGCCGACGCGGGTGCGAAAGAGCGCGCTGCACCGGCTCGTCGGCAACCGGCTCTATCGCCACACCTTGAACGGGCGCGTGCCCGCCGACCTGATGACCGAGGTTGCGCAGGCCTGGCCGGGCGACGACAAGCGCGGTGCGGCGATCGCCGCCGGCGAGATCGAATTGGCCGGCGTGACGATCCGCAATCCCTCCCCGCGCTGGTTTCCCGCCGCCGCCGGTTCGGAATGGCTGGCCGCATGGCACGGCTTCGGCTGGCTGTCGGATCTCGCCGCGGCCGGAGAGGACGGGCGGCGGGCGGCGCGCGAGCTGCTGCGCAGCTGGATCCTGGAAAACCGCAACTGGCATGAACTGGCGTGGCGGTCCGACGTGCTGGCGACGCGGCTCTGCGCTTGGCTCGCGCATTTCGCCGAGATTTTGCGGCGCGGCGAAGACCAGGCGGTGCGCGATGCGGTGGCGGCCAGCCTGGCGGCGCAGCTGCGTCATCTCGGGCGCACGGCGGCGTGGGAGTGTTCCGGTGCGGCGCGGTTGCGCGCACTCAAGGGATTGATTTGCGGGCTCGCCGCCCTCGGCGGCCCGGCATCGCGCGTAGCCCGGGCGTTGCGGGCGCTCGAGCGCGAGACGGCGGTGCAGGTTCTTCCCGATGGCGGCCACCGCTCGCGCAACCCCTCGCTGCAGCTCCAGGTTCTGCGCGATCTCGTCGATATTCGGGCGGCATTGCGGGCGGCCGGGTTCGAGCCGTCCCCGGCCCTGCAAGCGGCGATCGAACGGATGGCGCCGATGCTGCGCTTGTTTCGGCACGGCGACCGGCGCCTCGCGCTCTTCAACGATTCGATCGAAGAGGACGGGGTGTTGACCGATCTCGTCCTGACCCGATCGGAGGTGAAGGGGCCGGCGCTGCGGCAGGCTCCCGATACCGGGTTCGACCGGCTCGAAGCCGGACGCAGTCTGATCATCGCCGATACCGGCGGGCCGCCGCCGCCCGGTTTTGACGACCGTGCCCATGCCGGCACCCTGTCGCTCGAAATGAGCCACGGGCGCGAGCGGATTATCGTCAATTGCGGCGCCTATCGCGGCCCAAAGCCGCGGTGGGCGCGGGTCGCGCGCGCCAGCGCGGCGCATTCGGTGCTGGTCGTGGCCGACACCAACGCGGCCGAGATCCGCGAGGACGGCCTCGTCGGCCGCAGCCCGGCCTCGGTCACCCGCGAACGCGCCGAGCACGAGGGGCAGCAGTGGGTCTCGGCCAGCCATGACGGCTATCGCACGCGCTTTGGCCTGATCTATTCGCGGCGGGTCTTCCTCGCCGCCGACGGCGAGGATCTGCGCGGCGAGGATCAGCTCGCCGGCCGGCCCGGCGCCGCCTTTGCCGTGCGCTTTCACCTGCATCCGGCGGTCGAGGCGTCGCTGATCGACGACGGAAAGGCGGCGTTGCTGCGCCTGCCGAGCGGGATCGCCTGGCGGCTGCGCGCCGCCGGCGCCGAGATGAGCCTCGGTGAAAGCATCTATCTCGGTTCGGGCGAAGGGCGCAGGACGCAGCAGGTGGTGCTGAGCGGCACCGCCGCCCCCGGCGGATCCACGGTGCGCTGGGCCCTGCGCCGCGAGCGGCGCGAGGCGGCGGCCGATTAGCGGCATCGGGCTCGGGCATCTCGGCCTGGACGAGACCGTCGGGGCAGCGACGATCGCGGCCGGCGCGGCGCTGTGTGGTGCCGGCGCCACCCGCGCGCTGATCCCGATACTGGCGCGGCGCGGCTTGCTCGATGTGCCGAACGAGCGTTCCTCGCACACGCTTGCAACACCGCGCGGCGGCGGTATCGCCTTGACCGGGTCGGTGCTCATCGCTTGGCTGCTGCTCGGTATCGCCGGTTGGGTTTCGCCGGTCGTCATCGGCATCGCGCTCGGTACCCTGCTGCTGGCGATCGTCTCGTGGATCGACGACCTCTACGGCCTCTCGCCGGCGCTGCGCCTTCCCGCCCATGCCCTGGCGGTCACGATCGGGCTCCTCACCTTGCTGCAAACCGCCGACCGGATGAGTGCATGGCCCGGTTCTAAGCTCCATTTTGCCGCCGCGGGCCTCGCCTGGGTGTGGTGGATCAACCTCTTCAACTTCATGGACGGGATCGACGGGATCGCCGCCGGCGAGGCGGCGGCGATCGGCCTCGGGCTGCTGCTGTTTGCGGGGCTCGGCGTCGGGGTCGATCCGCAGCTCGCCTGGCTCGCTGCGGCGATCCTCGGCGCCGCGATCGGCTTTCTCGTCTGGAACTGGCCGCCGGCGCGGATCTTCCTCGGCGATATCGGCAGCACGACGCTCGGCTATCTAACCGGTTTTCTGCTGCTCGACGTCGCCTTTGGCGGCCATTGGCGGGTGGCGCTGATCCTGCCGCTCTATTTTGTCGCCGACGCGACGATTACCTTGGGGCGCCGGCTGTTGCGCGGCGAGCGCTTCTGGCGCGCCCACCGCGAACATTTCTACCAGCAGGCCGTGCGGCATGGGCGGGGCCATGCCGCGGTGACCAAGCGGGTGATCGCCGCCGATCTGGTGCTGATCGCCTGCGGTTGGACGGCCGAGAACGGCTGGGGCGCGATCGCACTCGCTACCGCTTGCGTCGCCGTCGGCGTGCTGCTGGCGACGCTCGCCGCCAGCCGCTGAACCGGCGAACCGACGGGAGGCCGGCATGACGGGCCCGCAGCCGATCCGCCGGGCATTGCTCTCGGTCAGCGACAAAGCGGGACTCGCCGGTTTCGCCGCGGGGCTCGAGGCGCGCGGCGTCGAGCTGATCTCGACCGGAGGCACGGCGCGCGAATTGAGAGCGGTCGGGCTGCGGGTTACCGAGGTGGCCGAGGTGACCGGTGTCGGCGAATTTCTGGACGGGCGGGTCAAGACCCTGCATCCCGCGATCCATGGCGGGCTGCTGGCGCGGCGCGACCGTCCCGATCATATGGCGGCCCTCGCCGAGCGCGCCATCGCGCCGATCGATCTCCTCGTCTGCAACCTCTACCCGTTTGCCGCGACCCTGGCCGCCAGGGCCGATGCCGGAGCCTGCCTCGACAACATCGACATTGGCGGGGTGGCGCTGATCCGCGCCGCCGCCAAGAACCACGATTGGGTGACGGTTGCGACCGACCCCGCCGATTACGATCGCCTCGCCGCCGCGATCGCCGCCGGCGACGGCGATGTCGGCACGGAGTTGCGCCGCGAACTGGCCGCCAGGGCCTTCGCCTTGACCGCCGCCTACGATGCCGAGATTGCCCAATGGCTGATCGGCGACGCCGCCTTCCCCGACAGCCTCGTCTTGACCGGGCGGCTCGGCTCGCACCTGCGCTATGGCGAGAACCCGCACCAGCAGGCGGCCTTCTACAAGAGCGGCAAGAGCGGCGCGCCGCCGCCGGGCGTCGGAACCGCGCGGCAGCTGCAGGGCGCGGCACTTTCCTACAACAACTACACCGATGCCGACGCCGCCTTGGCCCTCGCCGCCGAGTTCGGGGCGCCGGCGGTAGCGCTTGTCAAGCACGCCAACCCCTGCGGTGCCGCCTTGGGCCCCTCTTTGCGCGCGGCCTGGGAACGGGCGCTTGCCTGCGACCCGCTGAGCGCCTTTGGCGGGATCGTGGCCGTGAACCGGCCGCTCGACCCCGAGACCGCCGAGGCGATCGCCCGGCTCGTGATCGAGGTCGTCATCGCCCCCGAGGCGGACCCCGGGGTGGCGGCGATCCTCGCCCGCCGCCCGGCCCTGCGGCTCATCGTCACCGGGGCGATGCCGGACCCCAAGGCCGCGGGCCGCGAGTTCCGCTCGCTCGCGGGCGGCATCCTGATGCAACAGCGCGATACGCGCTCGGCTGCGGCGGCCGACCTGCGCATCGTCACCCGCCGGGCGCCGAGCGCCGCCGAGACCGCCGACCTGCTCTTCGCCGACACGGTCGCCAAACACGTCAAGTCGAACGCCATCGTCTTCGCCAGGGACCGCGCCACGGTCGGCATCGGCGCCGGGCAGATGAGCCGGGTCGATGCCGCCAAGATCGCAGTCGCGAAGGCGCTCGACATGCAGCGCGCGGCGGGGCTGGCGGCGCCGCCGACCAAGGGTGCCGTCATGGCCTCCGATGCGTTCTTCCCATTTGCCGACGGGCTCGAAACCGGCATCGCCGCCGGCATCACCGCGGTGATCCACCCGGGCGGCTCGCGCCGCGACGCCGAAGTGATCGCCGCCGCCGACCGCGCCGGCATCGCCATGGTCTTGACCGGCCTGCGCCACTTCCGCCACTGAAGGGTCGAGAGCAGCCGACAGCAAGCCAGCCTACGGCTACGCTTCGGGGATTGCGTGTCGCCGGGCCAGCGGCAGCGCCGCCGCTGTGGCAAGGCAACCTGGGGGTGGCGACGTCGGCGTTACCGGCGTCCTGGGGTTGCGGCCCGGCGGCTAGCGCATCCTGCGGGCGGCGGCCGGTTCCGCGGCCGCCCCTTCCGCTGCAGGTCGCAACTTTTTATATTTCTCTGAGTTTGCAGGGAGGAGGATCGATGCGAACATTGGCAATCCTGGGCGGTGCCATAATGGCGGCGGGGGTCTCGACGGCGAGCGGCGCGCGACAGCCAGCGGTGTGGCAGGGCGACCTGTTTATCACGCTCGGCCTGCGGCCCCCCGGTTAGCCGCCGAGGGCCGCCTCGAGATCGGCGATCAGGTCGTCCGGGTCTTCGATGCCGACCGAGAGGCGCAGCAGGTCGGGCGGCGCCGGGCTGTCGGCACCCTCGATCGAGGCGCGATGCTCGATCAGGCTCTCGACGCCGCCCAACGAGGTCGCGCGCTTCCAGATCGCGACCCGCGCCGCGGCATCGATCGCCGCCGCGGCTCCGCCCGTGACGCGGATGCTGAGCATGCCGCCAAAGCCGCCCTGCATTTGGCGCGCCGCGATCCGGTGCCCGAGGTGGCCGGGCAGCCCGGGATAGAGCACTTCGCGCAGCCGCGGATGGCCCGACAACGCCGCGGCGATGCGTTCCGCCGAGCGGCAGGCGCGCTCCACCCGCAGGTGAAGGGTGCGCATGCCGCGCAGCAGCAACCAGGACTCGAAGCCGCCGAGGATGGCACCGCCGCCGCTGCGCGTGGCGACCAGCCGCGCCCAAAATTCGTCGGCGTGCGCCGTGGTCAACGTGCCGGCGACGACATCGCTGTGCCCGTTCAGATATTTGGTCGCCGAATGCATGACCAGATCGGCGCCCAGTGACAAGGGGCGGGTCAGGACCGGGGTCGCCGCGGTGCCGTCGACGGCAAGCAGCGCCCCGGCCGCATGCGCGATGTCGGCGGCGGCGGCGATGTCGGTCACCGACCATAACGGGTTTGCCGGGGTCTCGATCCAGACGACCCTGGTTCGGCCGGGCCGCATCGCCGCCCGCAGCGCGTCGGGCGAAGTCGCGTCGACGAATCCGACCTCGATCCCCCAATCTCGGGCAAAAATTCTGAGCCAGCTGCGCAACCCCCAATACATGACTTCCGGGGCCACGACATGGGCGTCGCGGTCGAGGCTCTGAAACACCGCCGTCGCCGCCGCCATCCCTGACGCGAACAGCAATGACGCCGCACCGCCCTCGAGCGCCGTCAGCAGCGCTTGCGGCTGCTCGTAGCCGGGATTGTCGGCGCGGCCGTAGCTGCGCCCGCGCCGGTACTGGTTGTCGGGATCGCGCAGGAAGGTTGTCGCCGTGTGCAGCGGCGGGACAACGGCGCCGGTGGCGGCATCGGTCCAGCCTAACGCCTGCGCGGCGATCGTCGCCGGATGCAGGGGTCTCTCGGGCATCGCCATATCTGAGTTCGCCTAATCGAAACTTGCCGACCGAACCTGCCGCGTCGCCCGGTCCGCCGATGCTTGGAAACGGTTTTGACCGGTGATATGTGCTTCCGTCGCGGCGGCAGCCGAGCAGATTCGGCTGGCGCCTTGTACCATACCGTCATCTGCATCAGCGCCGGGATGGTGACCGAGCGTCTAACCAGTTCAACAAGCGGCACCTCCGGCAGACCGCCGCGGCGCGCGCGCCTATTGCTGGTGCTGCCAGCGGCCGGGTTTGTTGGGCTCGTCGCCGCCTTCGCGCTGGGTTTGCACAACGACCCAAGCCTTGTGCCATCGCCGCTGGTCGGAAAGCCGGTGCCGGACTTCGATTTGCCGCCGGTGAACGGACGGACGCTCGGCCTCGCCTCGCGGGATCTGCAAGGCCACGTTTCGCTGGTCAACGTCTTTGCCTCATGGTGCGTTTCCTGCCGCGAGGAGCATCCGCTTCTGATGCGGCTGGCGCATTCCGGTATCGTGCAGATCGAAGGTCTCGACTACAAAGATAAACCGGCCGACGGCTCGCGATGGCTCGCTGCGATGGGGGATCCCTATAGCCGCATCGGTGCCGACGCGGACGGCCGAGTGGGGATCGAGTGGGGCGTCTACGGGGTGCCGGAAACCTTTGTCGTCGGTCCCCGGGGGATCATCGCGTACAAGCAAATCGGACCGATCACGCAAAACATCCTCGACCGGCGGATTGCACCCCTGATCGCTCGATTGCGCGAAATGCCTACCGCCGGTGGCGCTGGTCGCTAGCAGAAGCCGTCGGCCGTTGGCACCCGGTCTCACCGGTGGGCAGGCAGGCGGCCATGCGAAGTCGCCGCAAAATATATCTCGCGGCGACTGATTGACATGCGGCAAACGGCATCGATCCCAGCTCGACAAAAACCTTTTCCACAAGGACCGGCCGTGCCGACCGCGGGCGATGAAACGGCGGGCGAACCCGGTTTCGGCTGGGTGGCGGCGGCGCGGATCTCCGTTGTTTTCTTGGTGCGGAGCGCCCCGAAGCCTCCCAGATTGTCAGCGGCCCGGGTCACGATCGGCGCGCGGGAGGGAGGCAGCCCCAGCTCATGTACGCTTACATCATCCGCCGCTTGGCGGCCGGTGCGCTGACCGTGGTCGGTGTCTCGATCGTTGTCTTTTTCGTGCTGCGCGTCCTGCCGGGCGACCCCTTGGTCGCGGTATTTGGCATGGAGGGCTTCACCAAGCTCAGCGCGGCCGAGCGGGCCGGCTACATGGCGCAGCTGGGGCTCAGCGATCCGCTGCCGGTGCAGTATCTGCACTGGCTGCGCGATATTGCCACCGGCAGCTTCGGCCACTCCTTCTTCCGGGCCGAGAGTGTGGCCGGGATGATCGGGCGGCGCGGCCCACTGACGGCGGAAATCGCGCTGATCTCGGTGGTCCTGTCGTGGATCGTCGGCATTCCGGTGGCGATCGTCAGCGCCCTCAAGCCGAACAGCCTGGGCGACTATATTTCGCGACTGATCAGCATTGTCTTCCTGGCGGTGCCGGGCTTCTGGGTCGGCATGCTGATCGTGCTCGCATTGCTGTTCTGGTTCGGCTACCGGGCGCCGCTCGCCGGCGCGTCGCTGTTTGAGGACCCCTGGCGAAACCTGCAGATCGTGATCGGGCCGGCGGTGGTCTTGGGGCTCGGTCAGGCTGCTTACATTGCGCGCATGGCCCGCTCCAGCCTGATGGAGGTGATCCGCGAGGATTACGTGCGTACCGCCCGCGCGAAGGGGCTGAATGGGCGTCGGGTGATCGGCCTGCATGCGTTGCCGAACGCACTCTTGCCGGTCATCACGCTGTCGGGGATCCTGCTCGGCTTCGTACTGGCCGGGTCGATCCCGGTCGAGCGCGCCTTCGGCACCCCCGGTCTCGGCTACGCGATGTATACCGCGGTCAGCGAACGCGACATCTTCGTGATGCAGAACCTCGTGTTCCTTTATGCCATCGTCTTCGTTCTGCTGAACATCGCCGTCGATGTCACCATCGCTTGGCTCGACCCGAGGATCCGCTGGCGATGACCACGATCGAGCCGGAGACCGTCCATCCGGTGGGTCGGGCGCCGATCGCGATCGAGGTGTCGCGATGGCGCAGGCTGGCACGAGGGCTGCGGACCTTCGCCCGACGATCGCCACTATCGGCGTTTTGGGGCTGCATCGCGGCGGCGATCATTGTCGTGGCCTTGGCCGCGCCGGTCATCGTGCCCTATCCGCCGCTCAAATCCGATTTTCGGCACATGACCAAGCCGCCCGCGGCGCCGCACTATTTCGGCACCGACCAGATCGGCCGCGACACGCTCTCCCGCGTCATCTACGGCAGCCGCGCCTCGCTGACCGTGGCGATCGGGGCGGTGCTGTTCGGCACCACCCTGGGCGCGTTGTGGGGGCTGGCGAGCGGCTATTTCGGCGGGCGCTTCGACCTCGTCAGCCAGCGCATCATCGAGTTTCTGCAGTCCTTTCCGGACCTGATCCTGGCGATGGCGATTTCGATGGCGCTGGGCGCCGGGTTCGGCACGGTGATCGTGGCGATCGCGATCACCCGTATTCCGTTCGGCGGACGGGTGATCCGGGCGGTGGTTCTGTCATTGAAGGAAATGTCCTTTGTCGAAGCGGCGCGCGGCCTCGGCGCCTCGCATCTGCGGATGATGCTGCGCCATATCCTGCCGCAATGCGTCGCCCCCTATCTGATCCTGGCGACGACGCATCTCGGCGTCGCCATCATCATCGAGGCGGCACTCGGCTTTCTCGGCGTCGGCATCCCGCCGCCGACCCCGACCTGGGGCAACATGCTGGCCAATTCACTGAACGCCGGGCTGGTGCCCCCATGGTGGCTGGTGCTGTTCCCGGGTGGTGCCATCACCCTGACCGTGCTCGCCTTCAATCTGTTGGGCGACGGCATCCGCGACCTCCTCGACCCGCGCCTGCGGCGCGCGGTGTGATCAACAGCCGCAGCGTCTGCGGCGCAAGGCGTAATCCCGTCGCGCTCTCGCTCGGGCGCGCGGATCGGAACGGCCGTCGAGCACGTCGGCTTATCTCAAATTCATCTCCGGCAGGGGGACGATCTTGACGCCGGCGGCTTCGAGGCCCTGCCTCACCGCGCGGGCGGCGACCACCGCGGAAGGCTCGTCGCCGTGCAGGCACAACGTATCGAGCCGCACCGGCAGGCGCCTGCCGGTGCGCGATACGATCGCTTCTTCGAGCACCATCTTGACGACGCGGTCGCGGATCTCGTCCGCGTCGTGCAATACCGCACCCGGCAGCTTGCGCGAGGTGAGATTGCCGTCGTCTTCGTAGCTGCGGTCGCAAAAGCCTTCCCGCGCTACCGGCAAGCCCAGCTCCAGAGCCGCCTTCTCCATCTGCGAACCGGCGAGCGCCACATAGATGAGATCGCGATCGACGGTCTTCATCGCCCGGCCGATCGCCAGCGCCAGTTCGAGGTTCTCCGCCGCCATGTTGTTCAGCGCGCCATGCGCCTTCAGATGGGTCACCTTGGCGCCGGCATACGCGGCCATCGCCTGCAGGGCGCCGATCTGGTAGGCGACCATGTATTCCAGTTCGCGCGGGTTCACGTCGATGCGACGCCGGCCGAAGCCCCAGAGGTCGTTAAAGCCCGGATGGGCGCCGATGCTGACCCCCCTTTCGGCGGCCAGAGTGACGACGCGTTGCATCGTTACCGGATCGCCGGCATGAAAGCCGCAGGCGATGCTGGCCGATGAAACGATCTCCAACAGCCCGGCATCGTCGCCGATGTCGTACGCACCGAAGCCTTCGCCCATATCGGCGTTGAGATTGATCTGCTTGCCCATGCTCGGCTCCTCGCTCACAGGCGCGGCGGTCGACCGCCGTGCTGCCCGATTGTACCAGGGAAGTCGCTGACCGTGCGCTTCCTGGCGGCAGGCGACCGGGCGCTCGTCGTCGAGTTCGGCGAGTCAATCGATCGGATGCTGAGCAGCGCGGTCCTGCGGCTGGCCGCGAGCCTCGCCGCGGCGGCGATCCCCGGGATCGCCGAAACGGTGCCGACCTTCCGCTCGCTCATGGTGCACTACGACCCGCTCCTGACGACCCGGGCCGAGCTCGAGCGGAGCATCGCCCGGTTGCTCGACCGGATGCCGGAACCGCGCTGCACCGCGCGGCTGTGGCGTATCCCATTTTGCGCCGCAGGCGAATACGCCCCCGATCTGGCCGAGGTGGCGCGACTCACGGGGCTCACCACGGACGATGTCGTGGCGCGGCACAACGCCGTCCGCTACCACGTCTACATGCTGGGCTTCCTGCCGGGTTTTGCTTATCTCGGCGATCTGCCGGCGGAGCTGGCACTGGCGCGGCGGGCCGATCCGCGCTTGCGGGTGCCGGCCGGGTCGATCGCCATCGCGACCTCGCTAAGCGCCATCTATCCGTTTGAAAGCCCGGGCGGTTGGCATCTGATCGGGACGACGCCGATCCGCCTCTTCGACATTGGCTGGCCGCGGCCGGCGCTGCTCGCCGCCGGCGATGCGGTAGAGTTCGAGCCGATCGACGCCGCCCGTTTCGCCGCGATCCGGCGCCTAGTCGAGCGCGGCGATTACGTCGCCGAAAACGAGCCGATCGTCGCATGAAGGCGGCCCTCGCGGTTTTGGCGCCGGGGCTCCATACGACGGTGCAGGATCTCGGCAGGATCGGCTGGCAGGCGATCGGCGTGCCGGTCTCGGGTGCGCTCGACGCGACGGCGCTGCGCCTTGCCAACCGTCTCGTCGGCAATCCGCCGGGGGCGGCGGGGCTCGAAATCCTGCACAGCGGGCCGACCTTCGAGGTCGCCGCCAATCGCGTCCGAGTGGCGCTCGCCGGCGCCGGCGCCCGTCTGGTCGTCGGCGGCGCAGCGACGGTGCCCGCGTGGCAAAGCGTGAGCCTCTTGCGGGGCGATGTCGTCGCCGTCGTCGTCGGCCGGTGCGCCGCTTGCTGCTGTCTTGCGGTCGAAGGCGGCGTCGCCGTGCCGGCGGTGCTCGGCAGTGCGTCGACCTATGTCCGCGCCGGGATCGGCGGGTTCAAGGGCCGCCCGCTGCGGGCCGGCGATCTGCTGCCGCTGGGGCTCGCCGAGGCGCCCGAGAGGGCCGAGCTGCACCTGCCCAACCCGCCGCCGGCGGCGGAGGAGGCGCCGATCCGCGTCGTGCTCGGTCCGCAGGACGAATATTTTACCGACGCGGTGCTCGCGCTTTTGCTCGATGCCGAATTTCGCGTCTCCCGGAACGCCGACCGGATGGGCATGCGCCTCGACGGCCCGGCATTATCGCATCGCGCAGGCTGGGACATCGTCTCCGACGCCATCGCCACCGGTGCCATCCAGGTGCCAGGCTCGGGGCAGCCGATCCTGCTCCTGGCCGACCATCAGACGACCGGCGGCTATCCGAAAATCGCCACCGTCGTCTCGGCCGATCTGCCCGTCGTCGCGCGGCGCCGGCCGGGCGACCCGATCCGCTTTGCCGCGGTTTCGGTCGAGGAGGCCGAACAGCTCGCCCGTGACGCGGAGCGCCGCTTCGCCGCTCTCGCCGTGTCGCTCGAACCGGTTACCGGAGGCGTCATCGACCTTGCGAGCCTCTATGCCGGCAATCTGATCAGCGGCGTCGTCAGCGGCCGCGATTGACCGCCGCGGCATGCGGCGCTAATCCGCGGCCGCGGGCGCTTCAGGAAAGCTGTCGGCGCGCCAGCGCCGCGGCCCCCGGCCTCGATCCCCCATGCGTCCCAGCCGGGCCGCGGGCTGCGCGCGAACAGTTCGAGGTAGGGCCCGTCGCACAAGGCCTCGATGCGGGCATAGGCTTCGTCCGGCTTGCGGCTGTGCTCGCGCCGCGGCGAGACGATCAGCTTGCGGACATTCGCCCGCCGGCGATGCGGCTGACCGCGGGTCGCCAGGAGGCAGACTTCCGGGTTGGCGCGGGTCCAGAAGCCGAGCCCGGTAAAAAAGCTCCCCTCGCAATAAATCGTCGGATCGGCCGATTTGTTCAGCTTCGCCCAATAGAAGCCGACCGTTTTGTAGGTAAAGCCCCAGTCGCAGATCACCTCCAACGCGGCCGGCACCAGCGGATCGGTCGCCCACAGCAGCAAGACGCAGTCCGGTGCCGCCCAGTCCGCCACCGGCAGCGCGCCGATGTCGGCGAGCGACATGCAGTCGTACCAGGCTTCGGCGCTGCGCCCCTTGCCTTTGCGCGAATAGGTGGCAAAGGTCCAGGGCGGGTCGGCATAGATGACGCGGTACTGACCCGGTGCGCTAACAGCGTTCATTTTTCCCCTCGACCGCGCCTGCCGGATGCTCCCGCCCGAGGTGCCGGCGGTCAATCCGGATCCGGCGGCGGCTCAGCGCGCCTCGCCGTCCTCCTCTGGCCGCTCGTCGGTTGGGACGCGGTAACTCCCGTTGAGCCAACGGCCTAGATCGATCTGCGCACAGCGCGGCGAGCAGAACGGGCGCGAGCGCGGCGTCGCCGGCTTGCCGCAGATCGGGCATGGGCGTGGCGCCTCGGGCGCGGAAACCTGCGAATTGAGCGGCATCGCACCGCGATATAATCAGCGCGGGAAGATTTCAAACCGCTCCCGCGGGCGGCCGAGCTCGGCGGTGACGGCAAGCCCGCGTCCCAGCTGCGTTTCGAGCGCGCCGCGGGCGGCGCCGGCCGGTCCCAATAATACCGCGGCGACATCCGGAGCGACGGCGAGGCCCCAGTTTCGTCCCGGCTCGATCCGCGCCGCACGCCGCACTGCCCGCAGCGCCTCGAGCGCGACCGTCAACGCGGATTTGACGAGAACCCCCTCGGCGTTGCGCTCGCCGAGGGCTTCAGCCACCGGGCGGCGACGCCGGGGCCGCACCAGTTCGAGATGGCCGAGGCGAGTCCAGCCGAGGATCTGCGTCGGCACCGGGTCGGGAGCCAGGGCCTCGCCGAGTGCTGCCCACACCCTTTGGCGCAAACGCGGGCGGTCGAGACCGATGAAGTCGACGATGATGCCGCCGCCGAGGTTGCGCAGGCGGATCTGCCGCGCTATGGCCGTAGCAGCGGCGAGATCGGCGGCGAGGCCGATTTGCTCGGGTAGCCCCCCTTCAGGCGACCCGCTGTCGACATCGATCAGCACCGCGGCGCGGGCGGCCTCGATGTGCACCGCACCGGCGCCGGCGAGAGCGATCGTCGGCGACTGCGCCTCTTCGAAGAGGGCGTCGAGATCGATCGAAAAGGGGGATTCCGTCCGATGCTCGACGATCGCACCGGCAAACGCCGCGCGCAGCTCCAAGACCGCCGCCGGGTCGTCGATGGCGACCGCGTCGGGCATCACCGGCATCGCCCCGGCGAGCGCCGCGGCGAAGGTCGCCGGCGGATCGAGCCGCGCCGGCGGGCGGCGCTGCGCCGCTTGGTCGCGGATCTCCTGCCAGCGCCGCGTCAGGAGAGCGGCCTCGGCGAGCGCGGTTTCCGATGGCGCCGCGCCGAGCAGCCGCAGCCCCGCGGCAGTCCCTGCCTCGCCACCGCAGCCAGCCGCCAAGAGGCGGGCAGCGTCCGCCGGCGCCGCGCCGCGCTCCAGCCCCGCGCCGCCGAAGTCCAGCGCGACGAACCGGCCCCGCAGGACGAGCCGCATCGTCCCCCGCGCCGATTTCCCTCCCTGCGCCTCGCGCCTGATCTGCACGACGACGGGTTCGCCTTCGTCGAGCCTCCGGGGCCGCGGAAGGATGTCGCGTTCGGGCAGAAACAGCGGCCGATCGCCGCCGATATCGACGAGCACCGCGGCGAGCGCCGGCAGTCTCTTCGTCACCCGGCCGAGATGGATGGTGCCGATCTCGGCACCCTCGCCGCGCTCGACGTAGAGCTCGACGGCGGCGCCCGCTTCGAAGAGCGCCGCCCGCCACTCGCCCGGGCCGGCGGCGATCACGAGTTCGCGGCGCGACACGGGCGAAAGCCATGGCCGCAGAGCAACTGGGCGGTCTCGAACAGCGGCAGCCCGACGATGTTCGAATAGGAGCCGCAAACCCAGCTGACGAATGCCGCCGCCCGGCCCTGGATCGCATAACCGCCGGCTTTGCCGCGCCATTCGCCGGTCGCCAGATAGCCCGCGATCTCGGCCTCCGACAGCCGCTTGAAGGCAACTCGGCTGTCGGCCCGGCGTATCGCCAACGGACCGTCCGGAGCGGCGATGGCGATCCCGGAATGGACCCGATGGCGCCGGCCCGACAACAGTTTGAGGCATCTTCGTGCCGTCGCTTCGTCCTCGGGCTTGGGCAGGATGCGTCGGCCGCAGGCGACCACGGTGTCGGCGGCAAGCACGCAGGCGCCGGGGTGTCGCGCCATCACCGCGCGCGCCTTTGCCGCGGCGAGGCGCAGCGCATGCGCCGCCGGCGCCTCGCCCGACAGCGGGCTTTCGTCGATCGCGGCCGGGTCGATCCCGTCGGGCTCGAAGCCGATTTGCCGCAAGAGCTCGAGCCGTCGCGGCGAAGCCGAAGCGAGGATCAGCGGCGGCCGCTTCACCGCACGATCACCCTCGCAGATGCAGCACGCAGATCAGCGTGAACAGGCGCCGGGCGGTGTCGTGGTCGATCGCGACCTTGTCGCCGAGCCGCTCGCACAACAGCGCCGACCCCTCGTCGTGCAGCGACCGGCGGCCGACATCGAGCGCTTCGATCTGGGCGACTCCGGCCCGTCGGGTTGCCGCGTAATAGCTTTCGCACAGGATGAAATAGTCTTTGACGATGCTGCGGAACGGGCCGAGCGGCAGGACGATCGTCTCGCGCGAGTTGTCGGCCGCCGAGCATATATCGAGGTGGAGCCGGTTCTCCTTGATCGCCAGATGTAGGCGGAACGGTCCCTCGCGCCCGGAGGCTGGGGCAAAGCAGTTCTCGCGCAAGAGATCGGCGATCGCCACCGCGCGCTCGTGCTCGATCTCCGGGCTTCGGCGCAGGACGGTGTCCTCGTCGAGTGTTACCTCGGCGATCCGCCGGCGGTCGCCGCCCACCAGCGCTGGCCTAGCCGTCGTCTTGCCGGCCGAGCCGGATCGACCCAAGCCGGATAGAGAGGGACAATGCATGGGCATCGAGGCCTTCGGCCTCGGCGAGGCGGATTGCCGCGGGTGCGAGGGCGGCGAGGCTCGCCGGCGCGCACCGGACGAGCGAGCCGCGCTTCATAAAGTCGAGCACACCGAGGCCGGAGGCAAAACGGGCGCTGCGCGCGGTCGGCAGCACATGATTGGGGCCGGCGATGTAATCGCCGAAGGCTTCGGGGGTCCAGCGACCAAGAAAGATCGCGCCGGCATGATTGATCCGGTCAGCGAGCGTCTCGGCCTCGTCGAGGGCCAACTCGACATGCTCGGGGGCGAGGCGGTCGATCAGGTCGGGCACCTCGTCCCAATCGGCGACGATCAGGACCGCGCCATGCGCCGTCCAGCTCGCCCGCGCGATCTCGGCCCGCGGCAGCCGAGCCAGATGCCGTTCGATCGCAGCCTCCACCGCCGCCGCGAAGGTTGCATCGTCGGTGACGAGGATCGCCTGAGCGGCGATGTCGTGCTCGGCCTGGGAAAGAAGATCGGCGGCAATCCAATCGGGGTCGTTGTCGCGATCGGCGACCACCAGGATCTCGGACGGGCCGGCGATCAGATCGATGCCGACCCGGCCGAAGACGCGGCGCTTGGCCGCGGCGACATAAGCGTTGCCGGGCCCGACGATCTTGTCGACGGCGGCGATCGACGCGGTGCCATAGGCGAGCGCCGCGACCGCCTGGGCGCCGCCGATCCGATAGATTTCGTCGGCGCCGACGAGTTGGGCGGCGGCGAGCACCAGCGGGTTCAACCGGCCGCCCGGCGCCGGCACCGTCATCACCAGCCGGCCGACGCCGGCAAGCTTGGCTGGGATCGCGTTCATCAGGACCGAGGAAGGATAGGCGGCGGTGCCCCCCGGCACGTAAAGCCCGACCGAGGCGAGCGGTCGCCAGCGCGCGGCGAGCCGTACGCCGGCCGCATCGACATAGTCGATTGCAGACGGCAGCTGATGGCGGTGAAAGCTCTCGAATTCGATCCGCGGCGAGGCGCAGCGCCGCCAAAGTTTCGGACGGCACCGACGCCGTCGCATCGCGGATCTCGCGCTCCGCTACCCGCAGGCCGCACACCGCGAGATCGAGCCCGTCAAAGCGCCGCGTGTAGTCGAACAACGCCGCGTCGCCGCGTCGGGCGACATCATCGACGATCAGGGCGACCGCCGCATCGACATCGGCATCGCTCTCCCGCCTCGCTTCGAGGAGCCGGCGAAATTCCGCCGCGAATGCGGGCGTACCGGTGGACAGAAGGCGCGGCATCAAAGGACGGT
Organism: uncultured Alphaproteobacteria bacterium; assembly: GCA_963772295.1. GTDB lineage: Bacteria > Pseudomonadota > Alphaproteobacteria > ATCC43930 > CGMCC-115725 > AP-15. The sequence continues at coordinate 660,390 of CAVYWO010000020.1, read as the reverse complement.
CGGGGACGCCGTGGAGCCGGGTACGCCGGCGAGAGGATTGGCGTCGACCGCGGCGCGAAAGCGCTCGATCCAGGCGCCGATCTCCTGCGGGCGCGTCTTCATTGCCGGACGGTTGACGATCAACCGCGCGCTGACCTCGGCAATGCGCTCGATCTCAACCAACCCATTCGCCCGCAACGTGGCGCCGGTCTGGACCAGATCGACGATGTGGCGGCACAGTCCAAGCCGCGGCGCCAGCTCGATGGCGCCGTTCAATTTGATGCATTCCGCCTGCACGCCGCGGGCGGCGAAATGGCGTCGGGTGATTTCCGGATAGGTGGTCGCGACCCGAATATGACTGCGCTGCGCGACATCGGGACTCTCCTCGGCATCGGGCGCCATCCCGCTCGCCAGCGCCGCGACCGCGAGATGGCAATGCCCGATGTCGAGGTCGAGCGGTGCATAAATTTCGGAATAGTCGAACTCCATCAGTACGTCGTTGCCGGCGACGCCCAACTGGGCCGCGCCGAAGGCGACAAAGGTCGCGACATCGAAATTGCGCACGCGGATTAGATCGAGCCGCCGATCGCCGGTGGCAAAGCGCAGCCGGCGCGTGTCGGGGTCGTCGAACGCCGGCTCCGGCGCGATGTCGAGCCGCCGCAGCAGCGGCATCACCTCGCCGAGGATCCGGCCCGTCGGCAGGGCCATGATCAACCGGTCGTCCCGGTCGTCGGGCCGCCTCACCGTGCCTCCTCGTCATGCCGGGGCCGCCACGGGGTCGGCCAGGGCTCGCCCAAATCCTTGCTGCGGCAGGCAATCCGCCCAACCTCGAGGCGGATTGCCGCACCGCCGGAAAAGTCGAGATGGACCGCACCCTTGCCGTCGCCCGGCTCGAAGCGGATCGACAGCAGCGACAGGATCCTGTCTTCGTCGCTGCGACGGAAGCCGCGATAGGAGACGGCGTCGACCTCGTCGAAAGTAATGGCGCACAAGATGCGCTCGAACCGGGCGTGGCTCCGCTCCCAACGGAAGCGGCTCGCGACGAGGACGAAGCGGCGCTGGTCGGAAAAATAGGCGAGGTCGCGGACCGTGACCACCGCATCCTGCAGGCAGGCCGACAAGACGGCGAGATCGTCCGCGTCTTCGGCTCGCAATTTGAGCCCGGCGTTGGGCGCCCCGGCATCATGCGCCATCGCGCAGCCTTTCGATCCGGGCGCCGCAGCCGGCCAGCTTTTCCTCGAGCCGCTCATAGCCGCGGTCGAGGTGATAAACCCGGTTGATAATGGTTTCGCCGTCGGCGGCAAGGCCGGCCACGACCAGCGACACCGAGGCGCGCAAATCGGTCGCCATGACCGGCGCCCCGGTGAGCCGGGGCACCCCACGAACCACGGCCGAGGTCCCGTGCACGGTGATGTCGGCTCCCATCCTGGCAAGTTCCGGCACATGCATGAAGCGGTTTTCGAAGATCGTCTCGGTGATCATCGAAGCGCCCTCGGCGGTCGCCATCAGCGCCATCACCTGTGCCTGCAGATCGGTCGGGAAGCCCGGATAGGGCTCGGTCGTGATGTCGACGCCGCGCAGCCTGGCGTGGCGTCGGTTGATCGCGATGCCGTCGCCGGTCTCGCCGACCTCGACGCCGGCCCGATCGAGGATGCGCGCGACCGCGGCGACGAGATCGAGCCGGGTACCGCTCAGCTGCACCGCGCCGCCGGTCGCCGCCGCCGCCATCATGTAGGTACCGGTTTCGATGCGGTCGGGGATGATGCCGTGGCTGACGCTGCGCAACTGCGATACGCCGCGGATTGTCACGCGTCCGCTGCCGATGCCGTCGATGCGCGCGCCCATCGCCACCAGGCAGGCGGCGAGGTCGGCGATCTCGGGTTCGCGCGCGGCGTTGATCAGATGGGTCTCGCCCTCGGCCAGCGCCGCCGCCATCAGCAGGTTCTCGGTGGCGCCGACCGAGATCGACGGGAACACGATCTCGGCGCCGCGCAAGCCCTGCGGCGCGCGCGCCTCGATATAGCCCCCGTGCAACTCGACCTTGGCGCCGAGCTGGCGCAGCCCCTCGATATGCAAATCGACCGGTCGCGGACCGATCGCGCACCCGCCCGGCAGTGAGACGCGGGCCTCGCCGCAGCGGGCGAGCAAGGGTCCCAGCACCAGAACCGAGGCGCGCATTTTGCGGACCAGATCGTAGGGCGCGGTGGTCGAGGCGATATGCTCGGCGCACAATTCGACGCCATGCACGCCCGGCCGGACGGCGGCGCCGTGCTGCGCCAAGAGCTTTGCCATGGTGTCGATGTCGGCCAGCGCGGGCACATTGCCGAGGGTCACGGTTTCCCGCGTCAACAGGCTCGCCGCCATCAGCGGCAGCGCCGCATTCTTGGCGCCGGCGATCGGGATGACGCCGGTGAGCGGCACGCCGCCCCAAATGCGGATCTTGTCCATCGTCTCGGTTCCAGGGCCGCCTGGGGCCGTCAGCCCACGGGCTTGTCCCGTGGAGCCGCGGCGCCGCCCGGCGCCTCGCGCCTCGCCGCCTGGGCGCGCGCCTGCTCCTTGCGCCGCCGCAGATTGTCGCGCAACGCCGCCGCCAGCCGCGCGTCGCGGCCGGCGCGATCGGCGCGTTTGCCGGCACTGAGTTTTGGGCCCTCGAGCACGGGGCGATGCAAGCGAACTACTGTAGCGCTGTCAAGGCATGGCTCGCTCGCCTTGCCAAGCCTCGGGCCCTTGTGTATTGCCTGCTCGCCGCGATCGAAAGCGCGGGCCGGCGGGGCTGCCGTAGCTCAGTGGTAGAGCACCCCCTTGGTAAGGGGGAGGTCGTAAGTTCAATCCTTACCGGCAGCACCAGCCTATCTACCTGAAACCACGATTATATTTGGCTTGCTCTCGGCCGTTGGGCGCGAACGCAAAGGCACGACAGGCCGCCAATTATAGCCTCAGGCTGCGAGCGGGTGGGGTTCCGCGATTCAACTCCGACGGCCGGGGCACTGCGATATCCCCTTTCGCGGCTCAATAGCCCAGCCCGCTCGGCGCACCGGAAGTTGGGCTGGCGGGCGCGCGAACGGCCGACAGGCAATCGGAGAAAGGCTTTTCACATGGATCGGCGGTTCGGGTCCAAACGGTTGCGCGCGGCGACCCGATCGGACTAAGACCCTGCCGGATTGAAAGAGGGAGAAGCGGCGTGGCGCGCGGCGAGGACCAGCACAAAAACCCGAAATCGAACATCACGATCGCCCAGGAGGCGGCAATGCGCCCGATCGGCGAGGTCGCCGCGGAGAAGCTCGGCATCCCTGCCGACGCGCTCGAGCCCTACGGCAAATACAAGGCCAAGATCGCGCTCGATTATTTGCGCGCGCTGCCGGATCGGCGGCAGGCCAGGCTGATCCTCGTCACCGCGATCACCCCGACCCCGGCCGGCGAAGGCAAGACGACGACGACGGTCGGGCTCGGCGATGCGCTCAACCGCCTCGGCAAGAAGACGATGGTGTGCTTGCGCGAGGCGAGCATGGGCCCGTGCTTCGGCGTCAAGGGCGGCGCCGCCGGCGGCGGCTATGCCCAGGCCCTGCCGATGGAGGAGATCAACCTCCATTTCACCGGCGATATTCACGCCGTCGGCGCGGCGAACAACCTGCTCGCCGCGATGGTCGACAACCACATCTATTACGGGCTCGAACCGCGCATTGATCAGCGCCGGGTCACGTGGCGACGGGCGATGGACATGAACGACCGGGCCTTGCGCTCGACCATCACCTCGCTCGGCGGTGTGGCCAACGGCTTTCCGCGCGAGGACGGGTTTGACATCACCGCCGCCTCGCAGGTCATGGCGACCTTCTGCCTGGCGACCGGCCTCCAGGATCTGCAACGGCGGCTCGGCAATATTCACGTCGGCCAGACGCGCGAGCGCAAGCCGGTGACCGCGGCCGAGGTCAAGGCGGCGGGAGCGATGACGGCGCTGTTGAAGGACGCATTGGCGCCCAATCTGGTGCAGACCATCGAGCACAACCCGGTCTTCATCCATGGCGGGCCCTTTGCCAATATCGCCCATGGCTGCAATTCGCTCCTTGCCACCACTTCGGCGCTGAAGCTCACCGATTACGTCATCACCGAAGCCGGGTTCGGCGCCGATCTCGGGGCCGAGAAATTCTTCGACATCAAATGCCGCAAAGCGGGGCTGCGCCCGGCCGCGGCGGTGGTGGTGACGACGGTGCGCGCGCTCAAGATGCATGGCGGCATGTCGCTCAATGCCGTGCGCGAGGAGAACCTCGAAGCGCTCGAAAGCGGCTTTGCCAACCTCTCCCGCCACCTTTCGAATATCCGCCGGTTCGGCGTGCCGACGGTGGTGTCGGTCAACCGCTTCAGCGCCGATACCGCCCGCGAACACAAACGGTTGCAGGAGCTGTGTGCGGCCGAAGGGGTCAAGGCGGTCATCGCCGATCATTGGGCACAGGGCGGCGCGGGGGCGGTCGAGCTCGCCCACGCCGTCATCGACCTTGCCGAGAGCGAGACCGCAAACCTCCGCTTTCTTTACTCGGACGAGATGCCGCTCCTCGAAAAGGTCCGTACCATTGCTCAGCGCATCTATGGCGCCTCAGACATCGAAGCCGGCGGCGCGGTGCAGGATCAGTTCGCCCAATTGCAGGCTCAGGGCTATGGCCATTTCCCGGTCTGCATCGCCAAGACACAGTTCAGCTTCACCACCGACCCCGCGGTGAAGGGGGCGCCGAGCGGCCACATGGTGGCGATCCGCGAGGTGCGGCTGTCGGCCGGCGCCGAGTTCGTCGTCGTGGTCTGCGGCGACATTATGACAATGCCCGGTCTGCCGCGGGTGCCCGCGGCGAACACGATCGAGGTCGACGGCGCCGGGCGGATCACCGGCTTGTTCTGAGGTGGAGGCGGCCGAGGTCAAAGTCTGGCGCCGATCCGAGCGCAAGCGCCTCTTGGAGCTGCGCCGGGCGATGTCGCCGACGGCGCGCCAGGTTGCGAGCCGGGCGATCACGGAGCGACTCCACGCGGTCTTGTCCGAGCGACCGGGCAAGACGGTTGGAGTTTATTGGCCGTTTCAGGGCGAGTTCGATCCCCGCCCGCTGCTCGATCGGCTGATCGCCGGTGGCTGGCGCGCGGCATTGCCGGCGGTCGTCGACCGGAAAGGCCCGCTCGAATATCGCCGGTGGCGGCCCGGGGAGCCGCTCGTCGCCGGGATCTGGGACATTCCGGTGCCGGAAAAACGCGAGATCGCGGTGCCGGATGCGGTGCTGGCGCCGCTCGTCGGGTTTGATCGGCAATGCTATCGGCTCGGCTATGGCGGCGGTTATTTCGACCGCACGCTCGCCGCGCTAATGCCGCGGCCGCTGGCGATCGGCGTGGGGTTCGAATTGTCGCTGATCGAGACGATCTACCCGCAGGCCTTCGACATCCCGATGGATCTGATCGTCACCGAGGCAAAGCCGCGCCGCCGTTGATCCGGCGGTCAGCCGAGATGGGTGCGGATGAAGGCGCCGCCGGCCTCGATCGCTCGCCGGCCGGCGGCGAGCGCCGGATGGAACAGATGCCAGACGTGGATCATCTCCGGCCAGATCTCCAGATCGACGCGCACATCGGCGGCCCCGGCGGCTTTGGCCAGGCGCAGCGCGTCGTCGAGCAGGGTCTCGGCGGCCCCGACCTGGATGAAGAGCGGGGCGAGGCCCGAGAGGTTCGCATAAATCGGTGCCGCCAGCGGCGAGCGCGGGTCGGCGCCGTTCAGATAGAGTTTCGCCAGCTCGACGAGCCGGGTTTTGTCGACGAGCGGATCGGCCACGGCAAGGCTCGTCATCGTCTCCCCGATCCCCTCCATGTCGACCCAGGGCGAAATGCACCAGCCGCAAGCCGGCTGCGGCAACCGTGCGTCGCGGATCGCCAGCATCGCCGCGACGACCAGCCCGCCGCCGGCGCTGTCGCCGGCGAGCGCCACCCGCTCCGGCTTGATGCCGCGCCCGAGCAGGAAGCGGTAGCCCGCGAGCGCGTCCTCGACCGGCGCCGGAAACGGTGCTTCGGGAGCGAGCCGATAGTCGAGCGCCAGGGTGGCGATCCCGGCGGCGCGTCCGGCCTCGGCGGCCAGATGGCGGTGGCTGTCGAGCGAGCCCATCACATAGCCGCCGCCATGGAAATAGAGGAGAGCGGCGTCGCGGGCGGCGTTGGGCGACGTCGTCCACTCCGCCGGCACGTCGTTTGCCGCCGTCTTCTCGATCTCAATATCGGCGGCCTGCCCGAAGGCCTGCCCGAGCGCATCGAGATCCTTGCGCATCTGACGGTAATCGTCGGAACGCTGGCGGCTTGCAAGCTGGGCGCGCAGGGCCGCGATTTCCGGGTCGCTCATTATTCGTCTCCCGCGTCGGTCGCGCTCATGCCTCTTTGCGCCGGCGGGCGGCGAGGCTGACCACTGCCTCGGCCGCCGGCGCCGCCTTCCTGCGCCCGCGCGGCTCCTTGGCCGCAACCGGTTCGGCCGCGGCCGGCGCCTTCTCGCCGCGGCCGCCGTCAACCGGCAGCAACAGCGCCGGCTGACGCCGGTCGGGCGCCGTCTTGCCGGCACGCTTCGGCTTGGCCGCGGCCGGTGCCGGCGGCGCGGCTTCCTGGGCGAGGCTGCGCTTCAGCGCCTCCATCAGATTGATCACCTTTGGCGGCTCCTCGATCGCGCGCGGCGCCGCGGCAACACCCTTGGTCTTGGCCTCGACCAGCTCGCGCAGCGCGTCCTGGTAGCGGTCGCGGAACTTTCCCGGCTCGAAGGCGCCGGCGCGCCGCTCGATGATCGTTTCGGCGATCGCGACCATGTCGGAATCGGCCTCGCCCTTCAAATTGCCGCCGAATTCGGCCGCGCGGACCTCGTCGCCGGCGCGCAGGGTCGACATGACCAGGCCGCCGTCGCGCGGCTCGACCAGAACCGGCCGCTCGCGGCTCGAAATCGTGACCCGGCCGAGCCCGACCTTGTGCTTGTGCGCCATCGCCTCGCCGATGACGCGAAAGGTCTCGGCCGCCAGCTCGCCGTCGGGATAGACGTAGTAGGGCGTGTCGAGATAGAGCGGATCGACGCTGTCGCGGTCGACGAACTGGTCGAGATCGATGATCTTTGACGACTTGATCTGGATTTCCTTGAGCTCGTCGTCGCTCAGCGTGACGTAGCGGCCGCGGTCGTATTCGTAACCCTTGACTATCTGGTCTCGGTCGAGCGTTTCGCCGGTCTTCGAGTTGACCAGCTGCTGCGCCACGCGGTTGCCGGTCGCCGCGTTCAACTGATTGAGGCGGATGCGCTTCGCCTCGGTCGTCGCCGGGACCAGCGCCACCGGGCAGGTGACGAGCGAGAGACGCAGAAACCCGTTCCAGCTGGCGCGCGGCATGGCGCCCTCCTTTGCCGGATGCCGTTCACTGCGGCCAACGAAGCCACAACCGGCCGCGTTGCGCAACCCGAACCGTCAACATCGCGTCCGCGGCGCGCAATCGGGCGCAGAAACGCGTCCTTGGCTCAGATCCCGAGACGCCGGCGCACCGCGGCGCCGATCGACTGGCGCAGTTTGTCGATCGCCGCCCACGGATCGGCGTCGAGGGCGGCGAGGCGAGCCGGCACAGTGGCGACCGCGAACGCCTCGGGGCGCACCCCGCGCTCGACCTCGGACCAGTGGAGCGGGGTCGACACCGGCGCCCCGGACCGGGCGCGCGGCGAATAGGCGCCGACCGCGGTGGCGCCGCGGCCGTTCCTAAGATAGTCGATATAGATGCGGCCTTGCCGCGCCCGCAGCGCCGGGTTTGCCGTGAACTCCTCGGGGCGCAGCTCAGTTAGCCGCTCGGCCACCCACTTGCTGAACCCCTTTACCGCCGGCCAGCCGAGCTTCGGGGTCAACGGCACCACGACATGCAGACCCTTGCCGCCGGTAGTCTTGACAAAGCTCATGAGGCCGATGCCGGACAGCGCCTCGCGCACCGCCAGCGCCGCCTCGGTCACCCGCGACCACGGCAGCAGAGCGTCGGGGTCGAGATCGAAGATGACGCGGTCGGGGGCCTCGATGTCGGCGATCGCCGCACCCCAGGGGTGGATCTCGAGCACATCCATCTGCACCATGGCGACGAGCCCGGCGAGGTCGTTGACGACCGGCGCCGATTTGATCCCGTCGTCGCCCCGGATCTCGATCCGCCCGAGCGCCTTCGGGGCGCCGGGCCCGAGATGCTTCTGATAGAAGCTCTTCTTGCCGGCCCCGCCGGGGGCGCGCACTAGGGTCAGCGGCCGGTGCGCCAGCTGCGGCAGCGCCCATTTGCCGATCGCGGCGTAATAGCGCGCCAGATCGAGCTTGGTCAGCGCCGCGTCGGGGAAGAGCACGCGATCGGGGTGGGTGATCCGGACCTCGGCAAAGACGATGCTGCCGTCGCGGGCCGCGATCATGGGCGCAGGCGGCTGCGCCTCATCGACGACCTCGGTCGCCGGCTTGTCGTCGCGCAGCCCGACAAAGGAAGCCTGCCGCAGCAAACGATCGGCGGTCCAGCCGGCAAAGCGGATCTCGGCGACGAGCGACGGTTCGACCCAATGCACGCCCTTGCGCGGCATATCCTTCGGCTGTGCTGCGGTCGGCGCGGCACGGGCGAGAAGGTCGAGCCGCCGGCGCAGGGCTTCGAGTTCGGCGCTGCTGAACCCGGTGCCGACGCGTCCGGCATAGCGCAACCGCCCGTCGGCATCGTAGCGGCCGAGCAAGAGGGCGCCGAACCCCTCGCGGCCGCCTTCGGGATCGGTAAAACCGACAACCACGAATTCGTCGCGATTGCCGCATTTGACCTTGCGCCAGCTCGGGTCGCGCCGCTGCTGGTAGGGCGCCTCGCGGCGCTTCGAGACGATGCCCTCGAGCCCGAGTTTGCAGGCTTGGCGCAGCACCGCCGTCCCTTGTCCGACCTGGTGGTCGCTGTAGCGCAACGCCCCCTGCGCCTCTGGCGGGATGATCTCGGCGAGCGCCCGCTTTCGGTCGTCGAGTGTCGCACCCGTCAGATCCCAGCCGTCGCGATAGAGGAGGTCGAAGGCGAAAAAGCTTAGCCCGCCGGTATGGCCGCTGGCCAGCGCCTGCTGCAGCCCGGAAAAGCTCGTCGTGCCGTCGGCCGCGAACAGCGCCACCTCGCCGTCGATCAGCGCCGCCTTGACCGCGAGCCGGGCGAATTCCGGCGTGAGCTCCGGGAACCTGCGCGTCCAGTCGAGGCCGCTGCGCGTCACGAGCCGGACCTCGCCGGCCGCGATTTGGGCGAGGAGGCGGTAGCCGTCATATTTGATCTCGTGCAGCCAGCCGTTGCCCTCCGGCGCCCGCTGCGCCGAAACGGCGAGTTGCGGTCGCGGCCGCTGCGGCATCGGCGCCTTCCTGGCGCCCGGGATGGTCGAGGTCCGGCGCGCCTTCGGCCTCGCCGGCGGCATCGGCGGCGGATCGACCGCGCCCGCCTCCGGGTTCGAGTGCCAGACCCGGTCGCGATCGGCGGCGATGCCGTCGAGCGAGCGGCCGCTTTCGACGCTCAGCGTGCGCTCGGCGACGATCGCGTCGCCGCTGCCGGGAACCGCCGCCGCATCGCGCTCCTTGAAGAGCAGCCAATTGCGCTGCGGCTCGTCCCCTTTTTTCCGGCCGCGGATCCGCACCAGCATCCAGTTCCCGCGCAATTTCTCGCCGTAAAGCGCGAATTTGAGCATGCCGTTGCGATGCGCGGCGGTCGGGTCGGGATCGGCCGGAACCCAGGTGCCGCGGTCCCACAACATGACCGTGCCGCCGCCGTATTCGCCCTGGGGGATGACGCCCTCGAAGCCGCCATACTCGAGCGGGTGGTCCTCGACCTCGACCGCCAGCCGCTTTTCGGCCGGGTCGAGGGTCGGTCCGCGCGGCACCGCCCAGCTCTTCAGCACCCCGTTGAGTTCAAGGCGGAAATCGTAGTGCAGCCGGCGCGCCCGGTGCTTTTGGACGACAAAAGCGAGCGGTGCGGCGGCGTGGCGCGCCGGCGGCGCGCCGCCGGCCGGCTCCGGCGTTTTGCGAAAGTCGCGTTTCCGGCGGTACTCTTCGAGCGCCCTCACGCCGATCATCCGTCAGATTCAGAAATCCGGCAGATGGTCGGCATACAACCCCAGCAGCACCAACGCCGTTCCGGCCGACATCAAGCCCACGGCAAGCAGGGTGCCGGCCCGCGCCATGCGGCGCAAGGTGAGCCCGAACCCCATCACGGCGAAGCCGACGAGGCTCAAGATATTGATGCCGAAAACGTTCTCCTTCAGCAATGCGCCCATCGCCTCCTCCTCGGCCGATGCCCGTGTTCGGGAACGGTTGCGAACGAAACCATAGCGGCTTTCCGGGTGCCGACCAAAGGCCTCGCCGGTCCCGCCGGCTTGACTTGCCGGCCGGGCGGGACATACCGTTTGCCGGGCTGAAGAGCGGCGCCAGGGCGGCGAGCGGCAGCAACGGAGGAGGTGACCGATGGCGGCCTATAAGCTGATCTCGGCGGATTTGCATATCGTCGAGCCGCCGGACATGTACACGGCGCGGATGGAACCCAAATTCCGCGACCGCGCGCCGAAAATGGAACGGCGCAAGACCCCGACCGGGCGCGAATACGACGCCTGGGTGATCGATGGCATGCAGGTCGGCACCCTGGGTGCGGTTATGCAGGCCGGGCAGCGTTTCGAGGACCCGTCGCAAATCGACTTTCTCGGCATTTGGGAGGATGTCCGCAAGGGCGCCTACGACCCGGATGCGATGATCGCCGAAAATGAGGAAGACGGGGTCTGGGGCTCGTGCCTGCAGCCGAGCCAGGGGCTCTTCTGGTATCGCATCCCTGACAGCGCGCTGTTGTCGGAGATCTGCCGCATCTACAACGACTGGATCGCCGATTTCTGCAAGCCTTATCCGGAGCGGCTGAAGGCCATCGCCATGCTCAATGTCGACGATGTCGACGAGGGGTGCCGGGAACTCGAACGCACGAAAAAGCTGGGGATGGTCGGGGCTTTCATTCCGGTCTCGCCACTACCGGAGAGGCCCTATCGCGACCCGGTTTATGATCGGTTGTGGGCGACCGCGCAGGACCACGACATGCCGCTCCTGATGCACATCGCGACCAACCGCGCCGGGGTTCCGGGGTGCGAGTTCACGATGAATATCGGCGAGCTGACCGGCGCCGGCCGCTCGACCACCGACCACTGGGTGCGCTATTCGCTTGGCGCGATGCTGTTCGCCGGCGTTTTCGACCGCTACCCGCGGCTCAAGGTCGGTTCGGTCGAACACGAGACCGCCTGGATTCCTCACTGGCTAAAGCAGATGGACTTCACCTATCGCGAGCGGCCGGTGTTCACCAAGGGGTGGAAGTCGGCCGAAGCGATGCTGCCGAGCGATTATTGGCGGCGCAACATGTTCGTCGAGTTCATGGAGGACGATCTCGGCATCGAGTTGCGCGAGCACATCGGGGTCGAGAACATGTTGTGGGGCAGCGATTTCCCGCACGCCGAATTGACTTGGCCGCAATCGAAGCAGTTCCTCGACCGCATCTTCGCCGGCGTCCCCGAGGAAGACCGCCGCAAGATCACCTCGGACAACGCCGCGAAGATGTTCGGCTTCCGCCCGAATTAACCGGACGGTTCGCCCGTCCCGACCCTCTCCCCGCCATCGAAGGGCGGGGAGAGGATCGCGCCGCCATGCCGGACGGATTTGTTGCCGTAGCCAAAATCGGCGAGTTGCCGCCAGGCCGGATGAAATGGGTCGCGGTCGGCGGCGAGCGCGTCGTGCTCGCCAACATCGACGGGACGTTCTGCGCCTTGCGCGACGTCTGCGGCCACAAGAACGCGCCGCTGTCGCGCGGCCGGCTCGTCGGCCACCTGATCGAATGCCCGCTGCATTTCGCTCAGTTCGATATGCGCACTGGCAAGCTCGTCACCGGTCCGGTCTCGGCCGACATCCCGGTCTACAAGGTGCGGGTCGACGGCGACACGGTTTACGCCGGCAGGTAGTCGAGGTCGTTGGGTGCCGGGACCGTGCCGGTTACGGCGGGCGAAATCTTGTCCCGTGCCCGATCAACCGGGGCTGCGCGATTTCGACACCCTTGGTGTTATCTTCGACGACCGCGCCGATGACCCGAAATAGCCGATGTCGAGCTGAACGGCGCCGAAGGCGCTGGGCGGCGGCCAGTTGCGGGTGATCCTGCCGACCAGGCGTCGCAGGCCGGCTTCGGCCTCGTCAGTGTCGACCCCGGAGCCCCGATAAGCGGTGTGCGAGATCGCAGAACAACCGCCTTTGCGCATGCTATGCTGCTTTCGGGAACGCAAAAAGGTGAGAGGTGCCAATGAGGCTCGGCGTTGCTCTCCCGGTCGCCGATATCGGCGGCGCGCCGGCGACGTTGCGGGAATTCGCTCAAGCGGCGGCGGCGATCGGCTATCACGGCCTCGCGGCACCCGATCACGTGCTCGGCGTCAATGTCGCGAGCCGGCCCGCCTGGACCCAGCCGCGCGGCCGTTCGATCGACTTCTATCACGACCCGTTTGTGCTCTTCGGCTTCCTCGCCGGCTGCGCCGACATCGCCGATTTCTCGACGCAGGTATTGATCCTGGCGCAGCGGCAAGCCGTGCTCGTCGCCAAGCAGGCCGCCTGCTTAGACGTGCTCTCGGGCGGGCGCTTCCGCCTCGGCATCGGGGTCGGGTGGAACGAGGTCGAGTTCATCGGGCTCAACGAGAATTTCCATGATCGCGGCCGCCGCTCGGCGGAGCAGGTCGAGGTCATGCGGGCCTTGTGGGCGCAGCCGCACGTCAGCTTCAGGGGCAGGTGGCACACGATCGATGACGCTGGCATCAATCCGCTGCCGCTCGGGCGAAAGATCCCGGTGTGGTACGGCGGTCACGCCGACGTGACGCTGCGCCGCTGCGCCAAATGGGGCGACGGCTGGATGCCGCTCGCCTATCCGCCCGGCGAGGAGGCGCGAACCGCAATCGCGACGCTCCATCGCTACGTCGAGGCGGCCGGCCGCGATCCGGCAACGATCGGCATCGACACAAGGGTCTCGGCCGGCGCCGGGATTGAGGCCGATTGGCGCGAGGAGGTGCGCCTTTGGCGATCGCTCGGCGTCACCCACTTGACCCTGGCGAATTACTACGAGGGCGGCCACCTCCGCCGCATCGCTGGCCGCTCGCTCGGCGACCACCTTGCCGCCATGCAGCGGTACTGGAACGCGGTCGCCGATCTGCTCTGACCGGAGGAAGGAATGAGCGTGTTGGCCGATTATCAGAACAAATACCAGAGCGCCCGGCTCGAGCGCCGCGACGGGATTTTGCAGGTGAGCCTGCACACCGCGGGCCGGTCGCTGCAGTGGGGGTTTCTGCCGCATGGCGAATTGCCAGCGCTGTTCCACGACATCGGCGCCGATCGGGACAATCGGGTCGTGATCCTGACCGGCGTGGGCGCCGAGTTTTCCGGCCCGCGGGCAACGCCCGGGACCTCGTCCTTCCCAGCGCGGCCGTCGATCGAGCGGATCGACCGCATTCATTGGGAAGGCCGTCACCTCTTGATGAACCTGCTGAACATCGAGGTGCCGGTGATCAGCGCGGTCAACGGCCCCGCCTGGCGCCATTCCGAGATCCCGCTCCTCTGCGACATCGTGCTCGCCGCCGATACCGCGCAGTTTCAGGATTTGGCGCATTTCAACTCCGAGGTAGTGCCGGGCGACGGCATGCACATCGTCTACCCGCTGCTCTTGGGCCTCAACCGCGGCCGCTATTTCCTGTTGACCGGGCAGACGCTCGACGCCGCCGAGGCGCAGCGACTCGGCCTCGTCGCCGAGGTCTTGCCGCCGGACAGGCTGATGGCGCGCGCCTGGGAGCTGGCCGAGGGCCTGAGCAAAAAGCCGACCTTGCTGTTGCGCTACACGCGGCTGCTCTTCACCGAATATCTGCGCCGGCAGATGCACGAGCTGTTGGGCTATGGGCTGGCGATGGAGAGCCTGGCGCTGTTCGAGAAACCGGAAGCCGGCGGCTGAGCCGGCGCCGGTGTCTCAGGTTGGGGTCGGCGCGTCGGGGTGAAGCAAACCGGCTCGCCGCAGGTCCGGCCACAGCGCCGCCGGTATCGGGCGGCGCAGCAATTCGAGATTGGCCGCGAATTCCGCGACACTGCGCGGGCCCGGGATGATCGCAGCGACCGCCGGATGGGCGAGCGGGAACTGCAGCGCCGCGGCGGAGAGAGGCACGCCGTGGCTCTCGCAAACCGCCCGGATGGCCTCGACCCGAGCCACGATCTCTGGCGGTGCGGGGGCATAGTTCCACGTATCCCGGCCGGCGAGGATGCCGGAGTTCAGCGGCCCGCCGATCACGACCGAGGTGCCGGCGGCGAGGCATTTCGGCAGCAAATCCTCGATCGGAGTTTGTTCGAGCACGGTGTAGCGCCCGGCCAGCAGAAAGGCGTCCCACGCCCCCCATTCGAGCGCTTCGAGCAGGACCTCGCGCTCGTTGACCCCGATCCCGATGGCCGCTACCGAGCCGTCGCCGCGCAGCTTCTCCAATGCCCGGTAGCCGCTCTCGCGCAGGATCCGCATCAGCCTGGGATGGGCGGTATTGCCATGCTGCCGCGCCCCGATATCGTGGACAAACAGGATGTCAATCCGAGCCAGGCCCAGCCGCTGCAGACTGTCTTCGAACGAGCGCATGATGCCGTCATAGGAATAGTCGTAGACGGTTTCGAATGGCATCGGCGGGTCGCCGGGCTGCGCCAGCGCGAGGCGCGGGCGCAAGAGACGCCCGACCTTTGTCGACAGCACCCAGTCGTCGCGCGGCACGCCGCGCATGGCGTCGCCGACACAGCGCTCGGCCTTGCCGAGGCCATAATAGGGCGCGGTATCGATATAGCGCGCGCCGGCCGCCCAGCCGGCACGGATGATGGCTTTCGCCTCCTGGACGGCGACCCCGGCGCGCTCAGCGCCGAGGGTGGCGGTGCCGAGACCGAGGGAGGTCACCTCGAGCCCGGTCCGCCCGATCCGGCGGGTTGCAAACGGAGTTGTTTCGATCCCTGCGGCCATATTTCTCGGTCCGTCCCGATGAAGTCCTCGTCCGCGTTCTACGCCGAACCCCGGCGCTTCATCCGTTACCATTTTGCAATGCCGGCTGTTATGGTCCCGTTTGCGGAGCCGACAGTGTCAAGGTTGAGCCAGTCTGGTTGCGGGATAGGTTCACGCTCTGACGCCGAGAGGCCGGTGAGCTGCAATGGCCGCGGCACTCGACGCGCTAGGACCGCTTGCCGCCAAAGTCCAGCCGCTGTTCATCACGCTCGATCCGAAGCGCGATACGCCATCGGTTATCGGCAATTACGTCAAGACCTTCGACCCGCGCATCCTCGGCCTCCGCGGCACCGCAGAACAGACCGCGGGCGGCCGCCAAGGCGTTCCGCGTCTATTATGCGGTACGGCAATTGGGCAGTGGCGAGTATGCGATCGACCATAGCTCGTTCATCTGCCACGGCCGCCACCGCCAGGATCAGCCGCTGTGGCAAATTAGCGACGCCTTTGCCGGGCGTCGGGCGCCCGCCCTCGACGAGACCGGCTACACCTGGCGGCAGCCCGACGCAGCGATCTTTCAAATGACGATATATGGGCGCTACGCCGGGGCGCCGCGCGGCAAGGTCTCCTACAGGCGGGTCTTTACGGGCATTCTCGCCGACCGCGAGATTCTCGCGGTGATCGCTTTCGTCAAGGCGCGCTGGCCGATCGGCTTGCGCGTTGCGCAGGCGATGCTGAACCCCGGTTTTGCGGGGATGCCCGCCGGCGCCAACACCACCGGCTGGCGATTGCCGCCGAATTGCAACGGCGTGCTCGGTCGGGGCGAATTTTGGGCGCAACCACCGTAGTAGTCCGATCTGGCGACGGCGGCTTTCTCCGCCCGGAGATCGGCAGTGCCCGCGTCACTTGCTGGTGCAGGCCGGCATCACCCTCGCGAGGCGATGGCGCCCGCCAACGCTTGTGGCGGCGGTCCTGCCGCCGCCTCGTAGAGGTGGCAGGCGACAAGGCCGCTTCCCCGAGCGGCGAGCGGCGGCTCGCGGCGGGCGCATTGCGCCATCGCCCGCGGGCAGCGCGGATGAAAGCGGCAGCCCGAGGGCGGGTCGATCGGGCTCGGCACCTCGCCCGATAGGATGATCTCCGCGCGCCGCTCGTCGGGATGGATCGGCAAGGCCGCCGAGAACAGCGCTTGCGTGTAGGGATGCTGTGGTGCGCGGGCGAGCGCGCGGGCTTCGCCCTGTTCGACGATTTTGCCGAGATACATGACCGCGATCGTGTGGCTCATATGCGCCACTGCCGCCAGGTCGTGCGCGATGAACAGATACGAGAGGCCGAGCCGCGCCTGCAGATCGCGCAACAAATTAAGGATCTGCGCCCGGATCGACACGTCCAGCGCCGAGACCGGCTCGTCGAGCACAACGAGCCGCGGCGACACGGCGAGCGCACGGGCGATCGCGATGCGCTGGCGTTGCCCGCCCGAGAATTCGTGCGGAAACAAGTCTGCAGAACCCGCCGGGAGCCCGACCAGCTCGAGGAGCTCGCCGACCCGCTCGCGCATCTGAGCGGCGGTAACCCTCTCGTTGGTAACCAGCGGCTCGGCGATGATCGTGCCGATCCGCAGGCGCGGATTGAGCGACGCGTAGGGGTCCTGAAACACCGCCTGGACCGATCTGCGGTAGTGGCGGCGGCCGGCGGCGTCGAGGCTCTTGAGATCGCGTCCGGCAAACCGCATCGTGCCTGATGTAGGCTCCTCGAGCCCAAGCACCAGCTTTGCCGTCGTCGTCTTGCCGCAGCCGGACTCGCCGACGATGCCGAGGGTTTGGCCCGCTTCGATCGTGAACGAGATGCCGTCCACCGCGCGCACCAGGGCGCGCCGGCCACCGAACGCGCCGCGCCGGGCGTTGAAGTGCTTGACGAGATCGGCGGCCTCGATGACCGCCATCACGCCGCTCCGCCGGCGGCGCGCCGACCGGCTCCGGCCGCCGCCGGCGCGGCGAGCCAGCAGCACACGACATGGCCCGGCGACGGCGCCACCGGCGGGGGGGCGGTCTCGCGGCAGCGCGCGACGGCTTGCGGGCAGCGCGGCGCAAAGGCGCAGCCCGGCGGAAGCGTCGCCAGGTCGGGCGGCTGACCATCGATCGCGGCTAGCCGCCGATCGGGGTCGGCCATCCGGGGGATCGCGTTGAGCAGCGCCCGGGTATAGGGATGTGCGGGCGCATTGAAGAGGTGCGAGACCGGGCCCAGCTCGACCACCCGCCCGGCATACATGACGGCGAGCCGGTCGCACATCTTGGCGACAATGCCGAGATTGTGGGTGATGAAAATGAGGGCGAGGCCGTGCGCCCGCTGCAGCTCGCCCAAGAGGTTCAGGTATTGGGCCTGGATCGTCAGGTCGAGGCTGGTCGTCGGCTCGTCGGCGATCAGCAGGCGGGGTGCGCAGGAAATCCCGATCGCACCGACAATCCGTTGCCGCATGCCGCCCGACAGCTCGTGCGGGTATTGCTTGAGCCGCACCTCCGGCGCGGGAATCCGCACCGCCTGCAACAGTTCGCATGCCCGCTGCCAGGCGGAACGCCGGTTCGCCCGCTGGTGCACCCGGATCGGCTCGGCCACCTGGTTGCCGATCGTGAACAACGGGTTCAGCGAGGCCATCGGGTCCTGCAGGATCATCGCGATCTTCGTGCCGCGAATTCCCTGCATTTCAGCCTCGGTCTTCGGTACCAGGTCTTCGCCGTCGAGTAGGATGCGGCCGCCGGCGATGCGCGCCGCGGGCGGCAGCACGCGCAGCAGGCTCAGCGCGAGCGTGGTCTTGCCGGAGCCGCTTTCGCCCACGATGCCAAGCGTGTCGCCGCCGTCGACGCGCAGCGACACCTCGTCGACCGCGCGAACCACCCGCCGGCCCTGCGCCGAGACGTAATGCGTCGAGAGACGGTCGAGCTCGAGCAGCGGCGGGACCGCCATCAGAGCTGTCGCAATTGAGGGTCGAGCTTGACCCGGAGCCAGTCGCCCAAAAGGTTCGCCGACAATACCAGCAGCATGATGCCGAGGCCAGGGAACACGGTCAGCCACCAATAGCCGACCATCAGCCCTTGCTTGCCGTCGGCGAGCATCAGACCCCAGGCCGGCTGCGGCGGCGGCACGCCGAGCCCAAGAAAGGACAAGGTCGCCTCGGCGATGACGACGACGCCGAGCATCAGCGAGGCGAGTACGATCGCGGAACTGACAACGTTCGGCAAAATATGGCGCCGCATGATGGTCCACTTCGAGCAGCCCGCGACGATTGCCAGCCGGACGAAGTCGCGCTCCTTGAGCGACAACACCTCACCGCGGATCACCCGCGCATATCGCGTCCAATAGGTGATCCCGAGGATAATGACGATGTTCCACATGCTCGGGCCGACGATCGCCGCCAGGAAGATCGCGAAGGTCAGCGCCGGCAGCGCGAGCCAGGTGTCGGTGAGTCGCATGATGACCTGATCGACCCAGCCGCCGAGGTAGCCGGAGAGGATGCCGAGCAGAGTGCCGACCGCGCCGGCAAAGACGACCGCGGTAAATCCGACCACGAGCGAGATGCGGGCGCCGAAGATCAGCCGCGACAACACGTCGCGTCCGAGCTGATCGGTGCCGAGCAGGTATTCGGTGCTCCCGCCCTTCAGCCAGAATGGCGGTTTGAACCGCGCCGTCAGGACGCCGATCTCCGGATTGTGCGGCGCCAACTGGTTGGCGAGAACCGCGACGAAGGTGATGACGCCGAGGATCAGCAGCGGAATCACCGGATAATCGCGGAGCCGGACCCGGCGCGCCGCGGCGCGGCCAGACGGGGATGGCGCCGGCTGGATGACGCCGGCACGAATGCTCATCGGCTCAGCTCCCCAGTCGAATGCGCGGATCGATCACGGCGTAGACGATGTCGATCAAGAGGTTGACGATCACGATCATGGCCCCGCCCATGATCACGACGCCCTGCACCACCGGAAAGTCGCGGAACGCGATCCCCTCATAGAGGAGCCGCCCGATCCCGGGCCACGCGAACACGGTCTCGACGACGACCGCAACATTGACCATCAAAACGAGGTTGATCCCGGCCAAAGTCAGCACCGGGATCAACGCATTCTTGAACGCATGCTTGCCGATGACGAGGGTCTGCGGCAGGCCCTTGATGCGGGCGAACTTGATGTATTCCGAGCCGAGCACCTCGAGCATCGAGGAGCGGGTCATGCGCATATGGGCGGCGGCGAAATACCAGCCGAGCGCGATGCTGGGCATGACGAGGTGCGCCGGCGTCCCGGCGCCGGAAGACGGGAGCCATCCGAGATAGACCGAAAACAAGAGGATCATCAGGAGGCCGATCCAAAAGGCCGGCAACGACAAGCCCAGGAGCGTGAACAGCTTGCCGATGCTGTCCCAGAAACCTCCGACATTGACCGCGGCGAGGATCCCGGCAGGGATGCCGATCACGAGCGAGAACAGCATCGCGACCGCCGCCAGCTCCAGCGAATGGGGCAGCCGCGACAGGTACAGTCCCATGACCGGCGTCTGGTAATAGAAGGATTGTCCGAGATCGCCGTGGAGCAGGGACGCAATGAACCAGGCGAATTGGACCCAGAGCGGGCGGTCGAGGCCGAACTTATGGTGGATGGCGGCGACGTCGCCCGGGCTCGCGCCCGGTTCGACCAGCAATGCCGCGGGGTCGCCGGTGACCCGGACGAAAAGAAAGATCGTCAGCGACAACAGGAAGAGCGAAAGCAGCGCATAGCCGGCGCGTCTGACGACAAAGCGTTTCATCAAGCCGCCTTGATCGTCATGTCCTCGAACGGCGCCGTATAGGGGAAACCGGCGATCGCGCCGAACGAGGAGTGGCCGACCCGCGGCCCGGTGCCGTTCAAAAAGCCGAGCTGCCAGAGCGGGGCATAGATCGCCTTTGCGAAAACGAGCTCCTGGATTCTGGCGAGGATCGCGGCCCGCTTCTTCGCGTCGAGTTCGCCGACCTGCCGCGGGAACAACGCGTCGATATCGGGATAGCTGCCATAGGCAAAAGCGCCGCCCTTGACGACGAACGAGGCCAGTCGGGTCGCCGCGTTGCCGAAGGCGCCGCTTCCGGCCTGAATCACCCCGCCGTGGTACTTCTTGGCGGAATAGCCGGCGTAAAAGGCGGCGCGCTCGATCGGCTGAAGCGCGAGCTTGATCCCGACTGCCGCCAGGTTGTTGATCGCGATCTCGCCGACATTCGCCACCGAGCTGTCGACATAATAGATGCCGGCGTCAAAGCCGCCGGGATGGCCGGCCTCGGCCAGCAACTGCCTCGACTTTTCTGGATCGTAAATCGCCGGCGGCGGCTGCCAATAATAGGGGAAGGTATAAGGGATGATGCTGTTGGTCATCCGGCAATAGCCGAGGTAGAGCGCCTGGTTCATGCCCGCGCGGTCGAGCGCCAGGTTGGCGGCTTGCCGCACCCTGAGATCGTGCCACGGCGATTTCTCGTCCCATTGGTCGGGAAAATAAAGCCAGGTCGACGTCTGCGGGACGACCGCCTCGAGCTTCAGCCCCCGGGTCCGCAACAGCTCCTGCGCCAACTCGCCGCGGATCGAATAGGCGATGTCGACCTCGCCGCGCTTCAGGGCGACAAGCCGCGTCGAATCGTCGGGGATCACTTTCATGACGAGCCGCTTGACGCTGGGCGTCTTGCGCCAATAGCCGTCGAAGGCTTCGAGCACCAGCTCGACCCCGGGGGTGAACGAGACGAACTTGTAGGGTCCGGCGCCGATCGGGGCCTCGAGGTAACCGGCGTCGCCGACCTTCTCGACGTATCCTTTCGGGACGATCCAACCCGCGCCGCTGGCGCTCGAATAATAGGTGAGAAAATCGGGCCACGGCGCCTTCATCGTAAAGCGCACATGCCGGTCGTCGATCGCCTCGATCGACGCCACCCTCTTCTTCATCACCTCGTGCGCGGTGCCGCGATAGCGCTCGAACGAGAATTTCACGTCTTGGGCGGTCACCCTTTCGCCATTGTGGAACTGCACGCCCTGGCGGATCGTGAACACATAGCTGAGATTATCCTCTGTCGTCCAGGCCTCGGCCAGGCAGGGGGCGTTCGGGTTGCCCGGCATCGGCTTCACCATCGCGTCCTGCAACGCGTAGAGCACCATGAACGGCGTGATGATCCCCAGCGTATCCGCCGGGTCGAACCAGCTCGGGGCCAGCGATACCGAGATCGCCCAGGTCAATTGCCCCGAGGGTCCCCCCGCCGGCGCCGCTCGCGGGGCGCCGCCGGCGACGAGGCTGAGGGCGCTCGCGGCCAAGAGGTCTCGCCGTGTCGGGCCGTTACGGTCGACGGATCGCCCGGGCAGAACTTCACCAAAGAGACGCATGACGCCTCCGTCCCTGAATGAGCCTGTCTCGCACTCGTCAGCTCTTGATCGTAATATCCTCGAACGGCCCGGTATAGGCGAAGCCCGAAATCGGCCCGAAACCCGACTGCCCGACCCGCGGGCCATAGCCGTTGATAGGCGAGCTGCCGGATCGGGGCCATGAGGGGAGATCGAAGAGCGTCGCGGCCGCCGCAAGACAGCGCTCGGCATGGGATCGGTAGGTCGCGCGCAAGATCCCGAAGCTCAGGGCGAAATCCGCGGCGAGTCGGCCCGCCGGGCTGTGGCTCAGTCGGGCGCCGCGCGCGCCGGCCCGGAACAGCGGCTGGCGGCGGATATACGCGCAGATTGGGTCGGTGCCGCCATAGGTGTCGTCGTCCTGCGGCAGACGCCAGATGTTGTGGTCGCCGAGAAAGTTGAAAGTCGCGAAATCGGTGCCGATCCCGACCTGGTAGGCGAGCGTCCGGCTCGACTGGTCCCACATCCCCTGCAGCCAGTCGAGCCCGAAACGCGCCTCCGCGGTGAAATCCGATGTGGCCCCGGCCGTTGCCGAAGCCGCGTCGGTTGCGCGCGCGATCGGCGGGTTGCGCAGGTGCGGCGAACCTTCTACAACCGCGCCGTCGTCGGCAGCGGGGCGTGGCTCAGCCTGGTAGAGCGCCTGCTTTGGGAGCAGGATGTCGGAGGTTCGAATCCTCTCGCCCCGACCAGCTCCGGCACGCACCCGTGGAACTTGATCTTGCGGCGGTCTCGGCAATGGCACAAGCGCGCATCTACCAGCCGGCAAGGACGGCGATGCAGTCGGGTCGGGCCCAGACCCGCAAATGGGTTCTCGAATATTTGCCGACGACCGCGCGCCGGCCCGACCCGCTGATGGGGTGGGCGAGTACCGAGGATACCCTCAACGAGGTCCGGCTGCACTTCGATACGCTGGACGAGGCGCGGGCCTTTGCCGAACGAGAGGGGATCCGCTGCACGATCATCGCGCCGCAGCTCGCCGTTGGCGGACCGAAGAGCTATGCCGACAATTTCCGCTACGACCGCGTGCGTACCTGACCGTCGCAGCACGGCTGCCGCCTTCGACCCCGTAGCTCAGCCGGATAGAGCACTCGCCTTCTAAGCGAGTGGTCGCAGGTTCGAATCCTGCCGGGGTCGCCAATTTTTGCCCGGGTTGCGCGCGTCGCCGCGTCGAGAATTTGTCGATCGGCGGCTCGGGCACCAGACCCGGCCTCAGCGGCTGATCGGTCGGGCCGAATGACAATCCTCTGCTGCGCTCCGGCCCGCGGGAAGGTTGCACATGTGAGACAAAAGCTTCAATATTCCGCGCTCGATCGCGTCGGGGGGATCGGCCGATGGCAATCGCAGCGGGCCGACTGCGCGCTGGCAGGGGGGTGTTTCGTGGTTCGCTCAGCGCGCCGCTGGCGGCGGCGCTGTTGGCTGCCTTCGGCGTGCCCGCGCTGCCGGGATCGGCTGCCGAAAACGACGCGCGGGCCAAACTGCCGCGATTTGTCAGCCTGCGCTCCGACCAGGTGAATTTGCGGGTCGGACCCGGGCAAACCTACCCGGTCGAGTGGTTGTTGACTCGTAAGGACATGCCGGTCGAGATCGTCAAGGAGTTCCAGAACTGGCGGATGGTGCGGGTCTGGCAGGACGCCAGCGGATGGATCCTCGACCGCATGGTGACGGCCGAGCGCCATGTCATCGTCGACGGCGCCGTCCGGGTGATACGCCGGCGGCCCGACGCCCAATCCAAGATCGTCGCCCGCGCAGAACCCGGCGTCATCGCCAAGCTGCTCGAGTGCCAGGGCGGCTGGTGCCATATCGACGCCGGCGGTTATCAGGGGTGGCTGCAGCGCGGTGATGTCTGGGGCATTCTTCCGGATGAAACCGTCCCCTAGCCGATCGTTCGCCGGGGCAGATCGGAACTTTCTTCATCTCGCTGAACTGAATGGCTGGGGGACTAGGATTCGAACCTAGACTGGCGGAGTCAGAGTCCGCTGTCCTACCGTTAGACGATCCCCCACCGCGGATCATCGTCGACGATAACACGGCGGCCATGGCTTGGGTAGCCGGGGTGACGAATTCCAGGTTTGGCTTCGTGACGGGCTGCGCTACCATTTCCGGTCGAGTTCGCGCGGGATCGTTCGTCGAGCGTGTCCGAAGCCCCAGAGAGTAGAGCGCCTGCCGTCGGCCGTCGCCCGAGCGGCCATTTTGCTGCCCTCGACCTCGGCACCAATAACTGCCGGCTGCTGGTCGCCCGGTCGGCCCGCTCGGGCTTTCGCATCGTCGATGCGTTCTCGCGCATCGTCCGGCTCGGCGAAGGGCTGGCGGCGACGGGCGCGCTCTCCGAGGATGCGATGGATCGCACCTTCGCCGCGCTTGTCGTCTGCGCCGGAAAGATCGCCGGTCGCCGCGGCCTTGTCAGCCGCTATGTTGCCACCGAGGCCTGCCGCCGCGGCGCCAATTGCGAGGCCTTCCTGGCGCGGGTACGCGACGGGCTCGGACTCGACATCGAGATCATCTCGACCGCCGAGGAGGCGCGCCTCGTCGTCACCGGCTGCGCCCCGCTCCTCGATCCACGGATTCCCTACGCGGTCGTGTTCGACATCGGCGGTGGTTCGACCGAGATCGCCTGGGTGCGGCTCACGCGCGATCGAGGCGGGCTTCGCCGGGGTTTGCAGATTCTCGGTTCCGCGTCGATGCCGCTGGGGGTAGTCAACTTGACAGACCGCTTTGGCGGCGAGGTCTCGCCCGCGGCCTATCGCGCCATGGTCGACGAGGCGGCCGGCGCGCTCCAACCTTTCGAGCGCCGCCATCGAATTGCCCGGCTGATCGGCGCCGGCCGCGTGCAGATGCTCGGCAGCTCGGGCACGGTGACGACCCTGGCTGGGATCCATCTAGCGTTGCCGCGTTATACGCGGGCGCTGGTCGACGGCAGCCTCTTGACCTTCCAGCAAATCGCGGCGGTCTCGAGCCATCTCGCGGCTCTCGATCTCGCCGGCCGCGCCGCCAGCCCCTGCGTTGGCCGGGAACGGGCCGACCTGGTCCTGAGCGGTTGCGCCATTCTCGATGCGATTTGCGCCCGTTGGCCGGTCGGGCGCCTGCGGGTGGCCGATCGCGGCGTACGCGAAGGCATCCTCACCGAGCTGATGCAGGGGTGAGATGGCGGCGGACGACCGCCCCCCGTCGCTGCCCGGCGCCCCCGGGGCAGCGCCGCGCCGGCACAAGCCCTCCTCGACGCGTTGGCTTGCACGGCAGCGCAACGACCCCTATGTCGCCGCCGCCCGGCGGCTCGGCTATCGGTCGCGCGCCGCCTTCAAGCTCGTCGAACTCGATCGCCGCTTCCGCCTGTTGCGGCCCGGCCAACGCGTCGCCGATTTGGGCTGTGCCCCGGGCGGGTGGACGCAGGTTGCCCTCTCGCGCGTCGGTGCCGGCGGTATTGTCGTCGGCGTCGACCTCGGCGACACGGCGCCGCTGGCCGGTGCCCGGCTGGTGCGCGCCGACATCCGCGATGCCGGTGCGGCGGCCGCGATCAGCGAAGCGCTCGGCGGGCCGGCGGATGTCGTGCTCTGCGACTTGGCGCCGGCCGCGACCGGCCATGCCGCGACCGACCATCTGCGCAGCCTCGCCCTGGCCGAGGCCGGCTTTGCTGTCGCCGCGGCAATCCTCGGCCCGGGCGGGAGCTTCGTCGCCAAGTTCAGGCAAGGCGGGGGCGAAGGCGAATTGCTGACCGCCTTGAAGCGATGCTTTGCCGAGCTGCGCCAGGCGAAGCCGCCGGCCAGCCGCCCCGAATTGGCCGAGACCTACATCGTCGCCCGCGGTTTTCGCCGCGCCCGGTGATCCGGGCTCACTCGCGACATCTCTCGCCGCTATGTGTTGCGGGCGGCAGCCTGGTGTATAGATCGCCGCCATCGGCACGGAGAGCCCGATGGAAATCCGGCAAGCCCTGACCTTCGATGACGTGATGCTGGTGCCGGCCGCCTCGGCGGTGCTGCCCGCCGACACCGATACCCGCACCCGGCTCACCCGCGAAATCGAGCTCGGCATCCCGGTTGTCTCGGCGGCGATGGACACCGTGACCGAAAGCGCACTCGCGATCGCGTTGGCGCAGGCCGGCGGGATCGGCGTCATTCACCGCAACATGCCGATCGCCGAGCAGGTCGACGAGGTGCGCAAGGTCAAGAAGTTCGAGGCCGGGATGGTGGTCAATCCGGTGACGATCCAGCCCGACGCATGCCTCGCCGACGCGCTGCTGCTGATGGCGGATCACCGCATTTCCGGCATTCCAGTGGTCGAGCGCGGATCCGGGAGGCTCGTCGGCATCCTCACCAACCGCGACGTCCGCTTTGCCGACGATCCGCGCCAGCGGGTGGCCGAGCTGATGACCCGCGACGGTCTCATCACCGTGCGCGAGAATGTCGCGCGCGACGAGGCGAGGCGCCTCTTGCACCAGCACCGCATCGAGAAGCTGGTCGTCGTCGACGACGCCTATCGCTGCATCGGCCTGATCACCGTCAAGGACATCGAGAAGGCGCAGCGATATCCGATGGCGTGCAAGGACGAGCACGGCCGGCTGCGCGCCGCCGCCGCCACCGGCGCCGGCGCCGAAGGAATCGAGCGCGCCGAGGCTCTCTATGCCGCCGGGCTCGATGTACTTGTGGTCGATACCGCGCACGGCCATTCCGAGCGGGTGCTCGCCGCGGTCAAGGAGATCCGCCGGCTGTCGAACTATCACCAGATCGTCGCCGGCAACGTCGTCACCGCCGCCGGAGCGCGGGCCTTGATCGAGGCCGGCGCCGACGCGGTCAAGGTCGGGGTCGGCCCGGCCTCGATCTGCACGACGCGCATGGTCGCCGGGGTCGGCGTGCCGCAGTTCACGGCCATCGTCGACACCGTCGCCGAATGCCGAAAGTTCGGCGTTCCTGTGGTCGCCGACGGCGGCATCAAGTTTTCCGGCGACCTCGCCAAGGCGATCGCCGCCGGAGCCGACTGTGCGATGCTGGGCTCGCTGTTCGCCGGCACCGACGAGAGCCCCGGCGAGGTCCTTCTCTATCAGGGACGCAGCTACAAATATTACCGCGGGATGGGCTCGACGGGGGCGATGGCGCGCGGCTCTGCGGACCGTTACTTCCAGCAGGAGGTGACTAGTACATTGAAGCTTGTGCCCGAGGGGGTCGAGGGCCGGGTGCCGTTGAAGGGCCCGGTCGGCACCATCACTCATCAGCTGATCGGCGGGCTGCGAGCGGCGATGGGCTATACGGGCAACCGCGCGATCGCAGAGATGCAGCGGAACTGCACCTTTGTCCGGATCACCGCCGCCGGCCTGCGCGAAAGCCATGTGCACGACGTCGCGATCACGCGCGAGGCCCCGAATTATCCGACCGCACGCTGACCGCGGGAAGGAAGTGACCCCCGGGGCGCGGATCGCCGCCGCGATCGACATTCTGACCGAGATCGAAACCGAAGGCCGGGCGGCCGACGATACGGCGGCCGTTTATTTCCGCCAACGGCGCTACATCGGCGCCAAGGATCGAGCGCAAATCGCCTGTCACGTCTATGACGTGCTGCGCCATCGCGCGGCACTGGATTGGTGGATCGGCGAAGGCGGCGGTGCGGTCAAAATCCAGGCCCGCAGCCGAGTACTGGCGGCGCTCTCGCTGATCGACGGCAGGCGGCGGCAAACCCTGACCTCGCTTTTTGACGGCGGCCGGTTTCGCCCGGCGCCGCTGAGCCTGGCCGAGGAAGGGCTTATCCGTCGCCTTGCCGACCGCACCCTTACCCATCCGGCGATGCCGCGCGCGGTCGCGAACGATCTGCCGGATTGGCTCGAACCCTATCTCGACCGGGTTTTCGGCAAGGCGCTCGAGCGCGAGATGGCGGCGCTCAATGGCGCCGCACCGATCGATCTGCGGGTCAACCTGTTGAAAACCGATCGGGCGGCAGCTCGGATTGCTCTCGCCGCCGACGGGGTCGAGGCGGCGCCCACCCACTGGTCGCCGATCGGCTTGCGGCTGCGCGAACGGGCGCCGCTCTCCGGCCTAGCCGCCTTCAGGGACGGGCTCTTCGACGTGCAGGACGAGGCCTCGCAGCTTGCCGTCCTGATCGCCGATGCGCGGCCGGGCATGCGCGTCGTCGATTTCTGCGCCGGGACCGGCGGCAAGACCCTGGCCTTGGCGGCTGGCATGAAGAACCGCGGCCGGCTCGTCGCCTGCGACGTCTCCGCCCGCCGGCTCGAACGCGCCGGGCGCCGGCTTAGGCGTGCCGGGATCGGCAATGTGGAGCGCCGACTGTTGTCGAGCGAGCGCGACAAATGGGTCAAGCACCACGCCCTTAGCTTCGAGCTGGTGCTGGTCGACGCGCCCTGTCTTGGCACCGGAACGTGGCGGCGCAACCCGGATGCCAAATGGCGGGCGGGCCCCTTGCAGCTCTCCGAATTACGCGACCGCCAGCGCCGGATCCTGAGGAGTGCCGCACGCCTCGTCCGGCCGGGCGGGCGCCTCGTCTATGCGACCTGCTCGGTGCTGCGCGAGGAAAACGAGGCCCAGGCCGAAGATTTTCTCGCCGCCGAGCCCAATTTTGCTCAATTGCCGGCGGCGCGGGCCTGGGCCGAGGCGATCGGCGGAACCTCGCCAGCCGGCGGGGACTATCTCTTCCTGACTCCGGCGCGCCACGGCACCGACGGCTTCTTTGTCGCTCTGTTCGAGCGTCGGCCAAACGCCTGAGAGCCACAGTCGCCATGACCGACCGCATCCTGATCCTCGATTTCGGCAGCCAGGTGACACAACTGATCGCGCGGCGAGTGCGCGAGAGCGGCGTCTATTGCGAGATTGCGCCGTTCACGACGGGCGAGGACAAGGTGCGCGACTTCGATCCGCGGGCGATCATCCTGTCGGGTGGCCCGGCTTCGGTGACCGCGGGCACCGCGCCACGCGCGCCCGACATCGTCTTCCGGCTCGGCGTGCCGGTGCTTGGCATCTGCTATGGGATGCAGACGATGTGCGACGAGTTAGGCGGGCGCGTGAGCCTGAGCGAGCACCAGGAATTCGGCCGCGCCGTTATCGAGATCCTCGACGACTGCCTTCTGTTTGACGGGCTGTGGCCGAAGGGAGCGCGCGAGCAGGTATGGATGAGCCACGGTGACAAGGTCGACGCGCTGCCGGCTGGCTTTCGCGCCGTCGCCAGGAGCGAGGCTGCACCCTTTGCCGCAATCGCGGACGATGGCCGGCACTTTTACGGAGCGTTGTTTCATCCCGAGGTCGCGCATACGCCGCAAGGCACGGCCCTGTTGCGCAACTTCACCCACAAGATCGCCGGCTGCCGAGGCGACTGGACGATGGCGCAGTACCGCGCCGAGGCGATCGACAGGATCCGCCGCCAGGTCGGCTACGGGCAGGTCGTCTGCGGCCTCTCAGGCGGGGTCGATTCGGCGGTCGCGGCGGTGCTGCTGCACGAGGCGATCGGCGACCAGTTGACCTGCATCTTTGTCGATACCGGTCTGTTGCGCTTGGGCGAGGCCGACGAGGTCGTCGACCTCTTCCGCCGCCACTACAACATCCCGCTCATTCATCGCGACGCCGGCGAGCTGTTCCTGGCGGCGCTCGAAGGGGTTGCCGACCCCGAAGAAAAGCGTAAGCGGATCGGTGCCGCCTTTGTCGAGGTGTTCGACGCCGAGGCGCAAAAATTGGGCGATGTCGCGTTTCTGGCGCAGGGCACTTTGTATCCTGACGTGGTCGAATCGACAAGCGCCGCGGGCGGCCCATCGGTGACCATCAAATCGCATCACAATGTCGGCGGTTTGCCCGAGCGCATGCGATTAAAATTGGTGGAGCCGCTGCGCGAATTGTTCAAGGACGAGGTCCGCGAATTGGGCCGCGAACTCGGCTTGCCGGAGCGGATCGTCGAACGTCACCCGTTCCCTGGTCCGGGTCTGGCGATCCGCATTCCGGGCGAGGTCACCCGCGACAAGCTCGAAATCTTGCGCAAGGCCGATGCGGTGTTTCTAGAAGAGATCCGCAACGCCGGGCTTTATGGGGCAATCTGGCAGGCCTTTGTGGTGTTGTTGCCAATCCGCAGCGTCGGCGTCATGGGCGATGCGCGCAGCTATGATTACGCCTGCGCGCTGCGCGCAGTGACCTCCACCGACGGCATGACTGCCGACACCTTTGCCTTCTCGCACGAGTTCCTCGGCCGCGCCGCGACCCGGATCATCAACGAGGTGCGCGGCATCAACCGCGTTGTTTATGACGTCACCTCGAAACCGCCTGGCACCATCGAGTGGGAGTGAGGTGAAAATTCCTCGCCCTGATGCTTGGCAGCACTACGCCGCATCCCGAAGGATTCGACTGACAAAGTTCGTTGGACGGCGGTGAGCTTAGCCCGACTTTCCCGGGGTGGCGTCCGGAAGGTTCAGCAAAATGCGCCGAAGCGAATGGTTATGGTATGCGGGTGATGTGGAAGTCACCGACCCGTAGGAAGGGAGCACACCATGACCGAGAGAGACCGAGAGGAAGGGTAAGTCCAGGACGATCCACGCGAAAGCGCTTTTGGCGGGGGACGAGGAGTTTCTGCGGGCGCTGGTGCGGACGGCTCTGCAAGAGGTACTCGAGGCGGAGATGGCCGAGGCGCTGGGGGCCGAGAAGGGCGAGCGGACGGCGGACCGGCTGGGCTACCGTTCGGGCTATTACGGGCGGATGCTGATAACCCGGATTGGCAAGCTCGAGCTGCGCGTTCCGCAGGACCGAGCCGGCCGGTTCTCGACCGAGGTGTTCGAGCGCTATCAGCGCTCGGAGCGGGCCTTGGCGGCGGCGCTGGCGGAGATGTACGTGCAGGGGGTTTCGACCCGGAAAGTGAAGGCGATCACCGAGGAGCTGTGCGGCCACATTTTTTCGGCGTCGTCGTTCAGCGCGATCAACCAGCGACTGGATGAGCCCTTGGCGCAATTTGCCGGGCGTCCCCTGGCCGAAGCCTTCCCTTATCTGATCCTCGACGCGCGCTACGAGCGAGTGCGCGAGGCCGGGGTGATTTCGAGCCAGGCGGTGCTGATCCCGATCGGTGTCGACTGGGACGGCCGGCGTCAGAGGGGCGAGCGGCGAGAGAACGGCATCATCGTCGCTGCAACAAAACCGACGGGGTGCCCCATGCCGCAGCCGAATGAACTGAGCAGGTCGCTCGCCGCTCTCGACGAGAATAGCACGCTGATCGCGGTGATCGAGATGAGCCAATCGAGCTGGCTCGTCGCCGTCATTATCCCTGGGATCGAGCGGCAGCCAGCAAAGAAGCTGAGCCCGGACGAGGGGGGACTGCTGCGGGCCACGCCATCATCTGGCGAAAATTTTGGGTGCGCGGACCGGTGCCGAGTGCAATTCATCGCCGCGTGGCAATGGGGGTGTCACACCGGAGATGGTGGAAAAGGCGGTTTGGGAGATGTGGGAGCAATCCCCGCCCGCTGGACAGTAGCCCCGGCGACGTGCGAGAAAAACATCCGTTTGCTGCATCGGTGGCGCGGAGAAGCGGAGAAGGCTGGCCCGCTGGCTGAGAGCGCAGGGCATCGAAGCCTCTGTGATCCACCCGAACAGCATTGCCGTTTCGCGCGAACCCCGGCCTCCGCCGGGGCAGGCGTGCCGGGCGAAGACCGATCAGCTCGACACGGCGCCGCTGAAACGAGCCTTTCTCGGCTGGCTGCGCGGCGAGCGGGAACACTGCGGCATGGCGGCGATCCACGCCTGGAGGAGGAGGACGCCAAGCGGCCGAGCCGCGAGCGCGAGAGCCTCGTCGGCGAGCGCATGCGCCTCGGCAACCGGGTCAAGATCACGCTCGCACGGCTCGGCATCCGCGGCTTCAAACCGACCTTGCGCACAGCCGGGGAACAGCTCGAGCGGCTGCGGACGCCGGAGGGAGAGCCGGTGGTGTCAAGCGACACTCGGAATTGGACCCCCATGTTGCCTCACCCAGCGATGTTACGACCGGTGAAGCGGAAGCGGGCTCTGCTGGGGAGCAACCCGCTGAGGAATAGCCGGGTTGGAGACTCACTCCGATGGACCGGGAACCGGTCGCAGTCGGCCGGTTCCCGGAATTCGGCGGAGGCTCAGGCGCCGGCTCGCAAATCATCGGAGTAGATCTTCGCATCCCTCAAAAACGCATGGCAGCCACCGCGCGGTGGTCGCCGGTGTCAGCATAGCGGTCAGGCAACGCGCGATCGGCGACTTTGCGGGTCGATCACGGCGGCGCTTTCGGCGATAATCCGGCGCGCCTGCTGCCCGCGCTACGCTTTCACCGCGCGTTGTACAGTGCGCAGGTGCCGATCGTCGAAGCGACCCGGACGGATCAGCTTGAGCCGCCCCAAAACTTCCAATCCCGAGATACTCGGCTCGCCGTCGAGCCAAGCGCAGATCTGATCCTGCACCTCATCTAGCCCGGATTATGCGTGAGGGTAGGCGGGTGTAGCCCAAGATGGATTCGGTGTAGTGTTCGGTTGTCGCCTTGACGGCGACCGGTGACAGACCGGGGAGAAAGGGCGTACTATTCTCATCGAGAGCGGTGAGCGACCGGCTCAGGTCATCGGTATTTGGCTGCAGCATGGGGCACCTCGTCGGTATTGTTGCAGCGACGATGGTGCCATTCCCTCGCCGCTCGCCCCATAGCATCTCTTCGCCTTGTCGCGCGGCCGGCGCGGCCATGCCGGCAAGATCGCGGTGTCGTAATGCGCCGCCATCTCGGCGTAGGTGCGATTGACCTGCGACTCATAGAGGCAGGCCTTGATGACCGCGACCTTCGTGTTGTCCGGCTTTTGTGCCGTCCCCGGTTATGTGGCGAGCCGCTGCGAATAGCTGTCACCGTCACGGCGACCGGCCACATATCAATCAGAGGGCAGCGAGCAGAGGGCAGCGAGCCACTCGAGCAGCTTTGGTTCGCTCTGCCAAACTGGTCTTCGGGGAGGTCTCACCGAAGAGGTCGAAGGAGGCTGGCACGCCTCCAATGCTTCCTGCTTCATCCTAATGTTGATCTCGGCATAGCGGTTCGTTGTGTCCAGGCTGACGTGACCGAGCCAGCCCCTGATGACATTGACGTCGACACCCGATTCGAGAAGGTGAACCGCCGTTGTGTGCCGCCTGTGTCGTCGACGACATAGCCGCCACTATCTACTCTTCCTGACTATGTCGGGTACTTTGCATCGCGCCCTTGCTTTCCGGGCAACTGCCTCCGGTCCGTAGCGACATAGTCTTAGCTCTTTCCACCAGTCACAGAGGGGAAGGAGCCGACCATGAAGTTTGTCCTCAACGACCAGATTGTCCTGTCACGAGCGCCGGAGGGGCCGCTGGGGCACTACATTGCCTCGTTTTCCGAGTGGGTATGGGGGAAAGGTGGCGGCTTCGCGGGGAAGATGCGACGGTGCTGGCACAGCTCGTGGATTTTCTGCGTCATCGGGGCGTGATCGCCGCCGAGAACATAGGTCACGATGTCGTCGATTCCTCGGGCGATTGCGCCGGAGCAGGTGCGCCAGCTGCTGGCCCAAATCGATCGAGATACGGCGCTCGGACGGCGTGACTATGCGATCGTGTTGCTGCTCGCCCGGTTAGGCTTGCGTAGCGCTCGCGATAGTCGGCGTGTTCGACGGTCGGAGCCGGCTCTGGCGCTTGGAGGGTAGCGCGGATGGCCGGCAGCTTGGTGGCGCGACAGGCGTTCGCCAGGAAGCCGAAGTGACGAATGCGGCGGAACCCTTTCGGCAGCACGTGGAGCAGGAAGCGACGGATGAACTCATCAGCGTCGAGTGTCATCACCTTGGACTTGTTGTCGGCGCGATAATCCTTCCAACGGAAGCGGATCCGACCGTTCTCGCTGGCGAGAAGCCGATTGTTTGCGATCGCGACGCGATGGGTGCAGCGCCCCAGATACGCGAGCACCTGCTGCGGCCCTGCGAAGGGACGCTTGGCATAGACGACCCTTGCGACAGGCGAAGGAGGATGGATGTAACCTGAAACCTTTCGAAGCGATCCAGAGGGTTCGACTCCCTCCCGGCAGAGGCGCGGCCCGCCAGCCGGAAGCGAGTCTTGCGCGGGAGGCGGCGACGTCGCTCGCGAAGCGTAGACAGCGGAAGCTGAAGCCCTGTGTTAGCCTCGAGATTATGTACCCGCTGAGGCCTTCGGTTTGGTTCGCCCGGGGGCGGTGTCTTGACGGCTCGGCCGGCGTCTTGGAGCAGGGCAGAGGCTTAGCTACACTTTCTGGCGCAAAAATGCGCGTCTAACTCACTGATTTCGAAGAGCGGATCAAAGCATCGGCGTGCTTGAGCGTACGGATTTGGTGGCGGCGCGCTGACGCAATCGGCCCAGAAAAGTTTTCGCTGAAAGCGGTTGACGCGATGCGGCCTCGACACCCGCCGACAACTGGTCGACCAACTGCCGGTGACCGGCGAGATCGTGCGCGGGTCGTTGCTGGAGCGCACCGTGCGTCATCGCAGCGGTTGCACGGTCTGCGCCGCCGCCGGCGGGCATCCGCTGTGGGTTCTGACGGTCAGCTATCCGGGCGCACGGACGCGGCAGTTCAGCCTGCGGCGCGAACAGGTCGACGAGGTCGGGCGCTGGCTGGGCAACTAACACAAGCTGAAGCAGGCGATCGAGGCGATCTGCGAGATCAACCACGATTTGCTGCGGCCTGAGGACGGCGGCCGGCGGCGGAGCGGCCAGCGTGATTGAGCGGTGGCGGGCGCAGCGCAGTTTCGGCGACGGGCTGATCACCGCCGAGATCGCCGACTTGTACGAAGCCTGGATGCGACAGGCCGATCGCGTGCTCGATGACCCGCAGATCCTCGCCCCGGTATACGAGGCCCTCGCCCAGCGGTGCGGAAGGGAGCCCCGGCCGAGGTGGTGCTGCGGCTCTTGGTGCTCAAGCACATCCGCAACTGGAGCTACGACGTGCTCGAGCGCGAGGTGCGCGCCAACCTGGTCTACCGCGATTTCACCCGCGTCGGCGGCACCAAGATGCCGGATGCCAAGACCATGGGCCGCTGGGGCGTGGCGCTGGGGCCAGCGACGATCAAACAGATCCACGAGCGGATGGTGCAGATCGCGCGCGCGAGCGGCGTGACGCCTGGCCGGCGCATGCGGATCGACACCCGGTGGTCGAGACCAACATCCACTATCCGACCGACAGCACGCTGCTCGGCGACGGGGTCCGGGTGCTGACCCGGACGATGCAGCGGATCGGTAAGATTGTCGGCCCAGTCGGCGCCAAGCCGCGCGATCGCAGTCGCAGCGTCAAATTTCGCCTGCTGGAGATCGCCCGGTCGGCACGCGGCAAGGTGCCCGACCGCGCCAAGGTGGCGCAGGCCTACGGCAAATTGCTCGACACCACCGCGCGGGTGGTGGGACAGGCCAAGCGCTTTGCCGGCGAGATCAACCAAGGCGTCAAATGCGCCGCCGACGCCGGCAAGCAGCCGGTGCTGGAGGGACTGCGCGCGAAGCTGGACACAACCGTGTCGCTGGTGCGGCAGGTGATGCGCCAGACCCGGGCGCGGGTGTTCGGCGGCGACACGCATGCCGAGGGCAAGATCGTCAGCGTCTTCGAGCCGTCGACCGAGATTATCCGGCAGAGCCTGCCCCGGCGAAGGAGGCTGTAATCCAATCCCGCTTTTTGGGCAGGGCGTGTGTCGTTTTTGGAAGCTCAACTTAAGGGTGTGGCAGTTTGGAGATACTTGACCTGGGGGATTGGGCTGTGGCGCCGTGTTTGGACCGTGGCGCCGTGAATGTGGTCGCGGAGGGCACTGCTCGGGCCTGCTGTGGTCATGCGGCCGCCGGTATCGCCATTGCTGCCGCCGCGGCAGTACGGCGGCGCAACGTATTGGCCCAGGATAGGTTGAGGGCCAGTGCCTGCAACAGACAGACGGACCGGACTTTCTCGCGGCCATGTACCAGGAACCGGGTCATTCCTCGGGTCTTGATGATGCCGTGCGCCCGTTCGGTCAGCTTGCGTCGGCGGTAGACTTCTTGGCCTTCCTCACTCGCCATTCGCGCTCGCCATGCCATGACCGGCGGCGGCTCATGGCGCCGTCTCCAGCGCCGCGTGTGCAGCGTCTTGGCGGTGACGTTCGGGCGTTCCGACGGCGGCGGGCTATAGACGGTCAGATCGGGATGCTGCTCGGCCAGTTTGACGATGTCGTCCTGGGTCATCGCCGTGGTATCGGCCAGCAGCCGTTGCGGCGCGCGGCCACAACGCTCGGCAACCTTCTCCACCAGTCCCGGCGCCGTGCCGCTGTCCTGGCGCCGATCCGTCGGATCGATCTCCACGATAAAGCCATTGGCGGTCGCCACTTGCACGTTCCAGGCGGGCGCGGCGGCACCGTCGGGCAGCCGCATCAAGCGAGCGTCGGGGTCACTGACCGAAACTTTGGGTTCGCCTTTCTTGGCTTCCTCCGTGGGATGTGTCTTTGCCCGTTCGGCCTTCTCCTGCTCCAATTCCGCCAGCTTCTGCTGCGCCTGCTTGACCCGCCGAGCCCGCTCCTCTGCGGCTTGCAAGGCGCGCCTCTTGCACCGCCGCTCCGGCTCCGCGGGATCCGTGTCGAGCTCGCTCTTCAGCTCCGCCACCCGTTCCGCCACCGCCTGCTCGATGCTCTCCAGCCGTTTGCGCTTGCTCATCGAACCCCGGCCGGCGTGAGCGCGCACCTTGGTCCCGTCAATTGCCAGCTCTTCCAGGGTGACCAGTTTTTCGGCGATCAGCCCAGTCACGCTCTGGGTCAGCAGGCGATCCAACAACGCCGCATTCTCGCGCCGAAACTCGGCCAGCAGATCGTGGTTGATCGGCGCACCGCCGCACAGCCAACGATAGGCCGCGTGCTGCTGACACAGGCGGTCGATCGCCCGCGCCGAACCGATCCCCTCCAGCGTCGCGTAGAGCCAGACCGCCAACACCACCTGCGGATCCGTTGCCGGCCGTCCGGCAACCGCGTCACGCGCCTTGATCCGGTCGTAAAACTCGCTCAGATCCAAACTTTCAACAAACGCCCAAACCAGCCGCGCCCGATGGTCGTCCGGCAACTGGCTGTCCAGATCGACCATGTCCCAGCGCAACTGAGCCCGGTCCGGACGGATCACCCGCACACCTTCGCTCATAGCGGCCCCCTGCTACCCCCACTAATAGGGTTATACAGAAACGCGCGGACCAAAACCTAGCGATAAGACCCCGAATTCCAATTTTTTTCGGGATTGGATTACAGCCTCGAAGGCCGGGGGAAAGGCCGGCAAGCCCACCGAATTCGGCAAGATGGTCAAATTGCAAGAAGCCGAGAACCAGATCGTCACCGAATACGAAGTCTACGACCGGCGGCCGAGCGATGCCGACCTGCTGGTCGCCGCAATCGCCACGCATGAGACTATGCTCGGCCGCGTCCCGCACCTGGTTGCCGCCGACGCCGCCTTCTACTCCGCCAAAAACGAAGCAGCGGCCAAGGCCAAAGGCGTCAAACGCGTCTCTATCCCCAATCGCTCCAGCAACAGCCCGGCCCGAAAACGCGAGCAGAAAAAGCGCTGGTTCCGCAACGGCCAGAAATGGCGAACCGGATGCGGGGGCCGCATCAGCGTGATCAAGCGCCGGCACGGCCTCAATCGCAGCCGATACAAAGGTGACGACGGCATGAAGCGCTGGGTCGGGCTCGGCGTGATCGGCGACAATCTCATCAATATCAGCCAGGCATTGGCCAAATCTAAACCGCCGGCACGCTGACCTTCCCAGAGGAACGACACTCGGAAACCGGACTCTCAACGCCTACTCACCGACACTGACACCACAGATCCCGCCGGCCAGTCTACCGGCGGGATCTCGCTTGCCACGCGTAGCCGGCCATCTAGCCAAAAACCCGATTTTTGCGCCGGAAAGTAGCTACGCTTTTTCGCAGGCCCGGCTGCGAAAAAGTGGCCCCTGCGGGGCAGTTGGAATCGCGGGCGGAGTGCTGGTACCGCGAATGACGCTTTACCGCAAAGGGCGCTGAGGATGCGCTAAGGACGCGGGGCGTGAGCGGGAACGAGATCGGCCATGCGATCATCGGCGGAGCCATCCAAGTTCACTCAGCCGTTGATGACGGATGGGTTGAGCACTCTGTATCGGGACTTGCTGAGCGGCAGCTACGATTGCGTCGATCGCATCGTTCTGAACGCGTACTTCCGCATGGGGCATGACCCTGGTGGTTTCCGGGTGTGGTGGCGGGCGCTGACCGGATCGGACGAGACCCTCGACAATGCCCACCTGATGCGCTTGGCCGGCCGTTTCAGCCGTCGCGTTCGCGGCTATGCCAAAGCGCACAACATTCCGCTGATCGACTGTTCGAGAGGCGAGCGCAAGCACGAGATTGCGGAAGGATACCTAGCAAGACGACGGTCACGCAAGGGTTGTTTCTGGTCCTGGTCGGTCGCGCCCCGGCACCGGTGTGGGATGTCAGCGCCAAGCACCACATCGAGAGAAAGATGCCGACGCCTTATGTCAACCACTACTCGTTTCATATCCTCGATCCGGAATTGGGTCATCTCACCATCAAGATCAGCGGGCACCCGCCGTTCCCCGCCCAGGTGATGTTGAACGGCCACGAATACGTCGCCTGCCAGGCACGCAAGGCCGGTATCGGCTTTACCAAGGAGGGCAACTGCTTTACCAGCCTCTCCGACGCCGCAGGCTTGGCGAAGATCGCAGACACCTTGTCCGAGCCCCGGGCTATAGGGCGGTTGAGCCAAGTCTGCGAGCGTTGGATTTATACGACCTGTTTGTGCTTCGCGCTCGATTTCGAGGAGCAGAAGCGCAGCGGCTTCCGTTACCAGTACTCGACTTATCAACAAGAGTACAGCCGCAACCTGGTGTTCGCTGTCGGCGGCCACATGGAGCAAGTGTTCCAGGCTCTGATCGACCGCAGCCGCGCCCCGCTGGACCTCAGGACGATCAAGACGATCTTCGGATACAAGCACCCCCCGAAATACCGCACTCGCAGAAACCGATCGGCCGAATGGGAAGTCACGCTCGAGAGACCTACGTATGATCTGACGATCTTCAAGCTGCACTGCGGCAAGCTGACTCTGAAGATCTATTCCAAAGGCGAACGTGTACTTCGTATCGAGGCCATTGCCCATAACACGCGGGAACTGAGGTGTAGACGCTCGGTGGAAGACTTTCCTGAGGTCGTCCAGTGATTGAAAAGCATGCTGGAGAGATTTGCCGACGCCCTCAGCTGCATCGATCAGTGTTTCATCGCTGACGAGATGCTCGAGGATCTCCCAGCGCCGTCACGCGTTGGCAAGACCATCGTCGGGGGCATCGATCTCAACAAGGCGCGCATGCGCCGGGTCATCGAAGCGGTCATCGCTTTATCCGCCTCACCCAACGGCTTCACCGCCTCCCAGGTGGCGGTTCGGGTCTGCGCACTCGGCAAGCAAAGCCCATCACACTACGGTCCCCGCCCCGCCGCTTATGATCTGAAGAAACTCCGCAGCAAACACATCATCCGCCGGATCGGCCACACCTGCCGCTACGAGCCGTTGCCGACCGGCCTCAGGGCGATGACCGCGCTCCTCGTCCTGCGCGACAAAGCCATCAGACCTCTCCTCGCTCCCGCTCAGCCCCTCCGCCCCACGCGCCGCGCACACAACCCCAAACCGATCGATCTCCACTACCGTGCCATCCAAACCCAAATGCAGGGCGTCTTCCACGAACTCGGCATCGCCGCTTGACGATCGACAAAATTTTTGTCGGGCTTCGCCCCGAAGCGCCTAAGCCCCGGAACCCCTCACCCCTGGCCCCGCGCTCGCTTTGTCGTCAAACGCCCGAGGTGGGAGCCTCATATTCCGCCCGTACGGATCTGGGCGTCGGGCGCTCTGCAATGAACGTCCCTACCGCGATCAAGCATTCGTAAATTTTGTTGCAACTTTGCGCTGATTTAGCTACACGTGCGCGACCCGCATCGGGAGGGCTAGACCAAGTTCTAGTGGTCGGCTGATGGACAGCCCTGTAATCGCTTTGTTTATCTGGTTAATTACAGGAAAATTCAAGAAGGTCATCGCGCAGAGACGCAAATGAGCGAGAGTGCGGCAGATCTCGGCAACGTCGTGAAAAACGTGCACGCGACCGATCGTGTAGGGAGGATCTATCGCACCCATCGTCTTTGGACTTGCGGCGCGGCCGATGGCAGGCGATCAGATGGCGGAAGTGATCGGGGCGGCCGGGATAGCCGCGTTCGCGCACCATCACGTACAGGCGGCTGGCCGTCAGCGTCGGAAATGCCTCCACCGTCTGACGGATGAACGGCAGATACGCATCGATAAGCGATTTGCGCGGCGGCGCGCCGATCCTGGGCAGACCAGCCTGGGCCAGCACCCGCCGCACCACGCTGTGATGCACGTGCAGCTGACGGGCGATGGTGCTGACCGTCCACTTCTCGGCGTGATAGTAGCGCAGGATCTGCGCCTCGATGTCGGGCGGTGTCACCATGGTCGGTTCCCGTTCGGGTCGTGTCGCGGCAGGCTGCGACGACCGCGGCGGCGCAAAAACCCCTGACGGACGAGATCCGGACACCGTCGCCCGCACCAGTGACAGTGCGGGCCCGATCGTCGGGGCCGCTCACCCGAGGCTGTTGCCTCGCTCGCGATCGCCAGCGAGCCGGGCGGCAGCGGATCATCAGGCGACGGTCGCGGTGAACCCTGACGCGTCACGTTTTTGCGGCGCGCCCGGTAGCGCCGGGCCCGCACCGCATGCGCCAGCCGCCCCCGGCGGCTCGTCTGGTAGCGCCGTCCGGCGGCACGTTGGGTCCGGCGGCGGGCACGACGCGCGCACTCGCCGGCGCAGTAGATCTGGCCACTGTCGCAACGGCCGCAGATCAGCGCCTGGGTGCGACCGCCCGCGCACACAAACAGCCGGGCTGACCGGGCCTCGCTATGGCCCGATCGGCAAACCTCCCGTGGACGAACGCCTCGATTGCCGGAATACTGGCTCGGCATGCGTGCCCAGCACGGTGTGGGGCACGGCGTCGAGCAAAACCGCCAAGTTTAGGATCGGCGCCGTGCTTGCCCCTCGATACCGGCAAGCTCTTACCCCGCTCCCTCCGGCCGCGTCAGCCCGCGTCCAGGCGACACCCGGCCGTCAAATCAGCAGACCCAGGACAGCCGCCCAAAATCGTCCGCCGCCGCATTTAACGCGCCGGATTTACGCGGATTCAGACCGCCATCGACAGCGGGATGACGAGCGGCACGGCGAGCCCGTCGTCATCGATGATTTCCGCACGCACCTCGCGGCTGGTGCGCTCGCGCACCCCGAGGATTTACTCGATCTTCTCGGCTTCGGGGGCGGCGATGGTCGCGGCGCTGATCATGCCGCGGTCGGCGACGACGCAGGCGCGGGCAATGCCGAAGCGCTCGGAAAGCCGCCGCACCACCGGCAACAATAGCGTCACATCAGCGGTGTTGCCGGGCATCAGGCCCTTCGACAAGCTCAGGAGAGGCGATCGGCCGGTCCCCATCATCGAGGACGA
Source organism: uncultured Alphaproteobacteria bacterium (assembly GCA_963772295.1). Lineage (GTDB taxonomy): Bacteria > Pseudomonadota > Alphaproteobacteria > ATCC43930 > CGMCC-115725 > AP-15. Next base: position 619,560 of record CAVYWO010000020.1, on the reverse strand, counting down.
TGCCGAGCACGACCTGCTTCAAGTGCCCGCGATAGTCCTTGGAGTGGCCGCGCTGGCCCAGGCTCTCGCCACCGGCACCCTCGAACCAGAGGCTCGTGGTATCGAAGAAGGCGATCGAGACCGCACCGAACAGCGGCTGGCGATGCCGGTAGAGCGCTTCCTCGACGGCCTCGGCCATGCTGCGGCCATCCTTGGCGACCGTGCCGAGCCAGGCCATCGCCTTGTAGGCGTCGTCGAGGTCGAGCCCCTCGGCGCCCGGGATGTGCAAGGCCAGACGCCAGCCGCTGGCGTGCCGGTCGGAGCCCGAGACCATCAGCCGGTGCAGCACCGTGAGATAGACCGCACGCTCGACATCGAAGGCAAACCGCCGTTCCGTGAGCAGGCTCTTCAGCACGCCGCGGCACCCGGTCTCGGCCCACAGCCCGCCAAACACCAGGTCGGGACCGATGCCGCGGCGGCGCAGTTTCGGCAATTCGCCGCGATAGAAGCGCGACAGCACGATCGAGCGCCGCGAATGGCGCGCCGCCGAGGCGATCAGCCCGCCGATCAGGCCGGAGGCTTCGACTTCGTCGCGCCGGCCGACCGCCTTGATGACGCGCTGGACGTGGCGCCCGCCCTCGTGCGCGTTCTCCACGAGGTAGAGATACTCATACGCTCCGATCTTCTTGACGCGGACGAACATGGCGCGGCACCCTGTTCGCCGCAGAGCACCACGATTTTCTGCATATCCTCATGCAAAATCTGCTCGTTAAATCGCAATATCTTGGATCATTTAGCACCACAATCCGGACCGGGTCGCCACAACCCCAGCATTTCTGAGCTCCCCAGCCGCAGCACCCCTCAAAACCGCGGAAGTTGGGCCTGACGAACGAGGCGCTCCCCGGCACGCGTCTCGGCAAATTCCGTCGCTTTTATTGCCGCCGCTTTATGCCAGGGCGCTCGCCGGCAGCACCAGACGCGCTCCCCACCTTCCGATCCCAGGAGACGAGGCCCTGCTGCGCGAGCCGACCGCGGCCGCGGTCTGGCAGTTACTATGCCAACATTTTCGCGACCGTGCGCTGGACCTCGACATCGATCTCGGCCTCGACCTGAACCTCGATTTGTTCGGCTGGATGGAGCTTTCGATCCTTTTGCATGAGCCCTTGGGCATCGCGCTCTCGGAGGACGATCTCGCTAGGATCGAGACAATTCGGGACCTCTTGCGCCTGTCGATCGATCGTCGGACCGAGACCCTCGCGCCCCAACGAGGCGGCCCGGCGGCGCTCGATGTCGACTATTGGCTCGCGCCGACAAGCCCACTGCTGACGGCGCTCGGCGCAATACTCTACGCGGTCAACCGGGCCGTCATGCGGGGTTTGTTCCGGCTGCGCGTCTCGGGGATCGATCGATTGCCCGCGGCAGGCCCTTTCGTGATTGCGCCCAATCATGTCAGCTATCTCGATAGCCTGGTTGTCGCCGCGGCGTTGGACTGGTCCCTTTTGCGCCGGGTCTATTGGGGCGGCGACGCGCAGAGGCTGTTTCCGCACCGGCTGATGCGGGTCTTTTGCCGGGCCGTGCATCTTTTCCCGGTCGATGCCATGCACCCCGGTGCGGCGCTGGAAAGCGCCAACCGCGTCTTGACTTCGGGCGGTATCCTTGTCTGGTTCCCCGAAGTTTGGCGTTCGCCCGACGGCAGGCTGCAGCATTTCCTGCCGGGCATCGGTCAGTTGCTGCTGCGGAGCAAAGCGCCCGCCGTTCCCGCTCTGATCGGCGGCACTTTTGAAGCCTTGCCGCGGACCCGGCGCGTGCCGCGATTGTCCCCGCTGATAGTGCACTTCGGCGACCCGGCACCCGTCGAGGCCCTGCGCGCTGCCGGAAACGGTTCAAGATGAGGAGCGCGTCGCCGATGCGCTCCGCCTGCGGCTGGCGGCTATCGCAGGCAGCGACCGATCGATCGCGTAGTTCGCCGGTACTGCGAATTGCCGCGCCGGACGATGCTGCTCGCTTGCGGACGGGGCCGGCAACGGAAACCGTGCCGGATGACCGGCGCGCCGGTCAATCGGCAACGCTGATCACGACGACGAAGGATACCATGGGTGACGTACAACCCTTGCCATCGCGGCAGCCCCGAATTGAACAGCTCGAGCCGCGCCGAGCACCCGCCGCGAGCCCCGGACCAAACGGGCAACGGCCGCCGGCCGCCGAACAAAAACCACTTGGCGCAGGCCGGGCACCGGCTCTGACCGCTGGGCTGGACGCGCAGCTGCAAGCCCATGCGGAAGCCGCGATCCAAGCCTTTCGTTCGAGTTTTAACGCGGCGCTCGCCGAGGGATCGCCGGCAACCCAGGAGCGGCTCCGACAGGCAGCCTCCGATCTGATGCGGGCAGCGGCGCGGACGACGATCGTTCTCGACCGTGTGAACGCCGGCGGCAAACGCCGCGGGTAGCAGGCGCACCGCCTTTTCGCCGGCATCCGGGCGCTACCGGCAACCGGATCATCGGCAGCGTTCCAGCCGTCGCGGCGCACCCAAGCGCGATGCGGTCAGGCCGGACGCCGATCGGCGCGTTCGGCGAGCCGGGCTTCGATCGCATCCCAGATTTTGGCGGCGATGTCGATGCCGTCGAGCCGCGCGATTTCCTGAATTCCCGTCGGCGAGGTGACGTTGATCTCGGTCATCCAGTCGCCGATGACGTCGATGCCGACGAAGACCAGTCCCTGGGCTCGCAAGGCCGGCCCGATCGCGCCACAGATCGCGCGTTCGCGCTCGGTCAGCCGGGTTTTGACGGGGCGGCCGCCGACGTGGAGGTTGGCGCGCGCCTCGCCTTCGGCCGGGACCCGCAAAACGCCTCCGACCGGTTCGCCCTCGACGAGGATGATGCGCTTGTCGCCCTGGCGCACCTCCGGCAGATAGCGTTGCACCATGACCGGCTCGCGCTGGATCGATTCGTACATTTCGAGGAGTGCCGTCAGGTTCTCGTCGCCTGGCCGCAGCCGAAACACCCCGGCCCCGCCATTGCCGAACAGCGGCTTCAATATGATGTCGCCGTGCTCCTGCCAAAAGGCGCGGATCCGGTCCCGATCGCGGGTCAACAGGGTGGGCGGCATCAGCTCCTTGAAGCGAAGCACGAAGAGCTTCTCCGGGGCATTGCGGACCGCGCTCGGATTGTTGACGACGAGTGGCCCGTCCTCCGGCAGCAGCTCCAGGAGATGCGTCGCGGTGATATAGGCCATGTCGAAGGGCGGATCCTGGCGCATCAGGATCACATCGAAGCCGGCAAGATCGACTTCTTCGAAAGCGCCGAAGCGGTGGTGGCGGCCGTGCCGGCGGAAGACTTCCAGCGGGCGGCCTTGGGCATAGAGCCGCCCGTCGCGCAAGGTCAGCGCTTCCGGCAAATAATGGAACAGTGCATGGTTGCGCGCCCGCGCCTCGAGCGCCAGGGCGAAGGTCGAATCCGCATCGATATTGATGGTATCGATCGGATCCATCTGGATCGCGACGGCGAGCCCCATGGCCCTGCTCCCGAGTGACCGCGGGACGGTTATACGCGACTCTCGCCGGCGCCGGCCCTCAATTGAGCTGGCTGCGCAACCGTTGCAGCACCGCCGCCGCCTGATGGCGGGCGGCGCCGTCGGGGGCGCGCCCGACATAGTGCTCGAGCGCCCTGATGGAGGCGCGGAGATTGCCGAGCTGCCGGTAGAGCGTTGCGGCCTCCAGCCACAGCTCGGCCGCATCCGGGGCCAGCATCAGCATCGTCTCGACCACCCGCGCTGCCGGTCCGTGGCGCTGCTGCCGCCATAAGCGCGACTTCAGGTTGTTTGGCAGGCGCAGCAGCACGTCGCGGTCCGAAACCGGCGCGTAATGCTCACGCCGCAATTCGGCGTCGGCGCCGGCGAGCGCCTTCAGCAGATCGCGCAATTCGGTGGCGCCGCAAGCGCGCCCGGCGTGAAACGGGTCGAGGATCAGCGTCTGCCCGGCATCCGAAAGACGCACCAGGAAATGGCCGGGGAAACCCAGCCCGCTCATCTCCCAACCCTGCGCCCGGCCGGCGTGGATGTGGATAAAGAGAATGCCGAGCGCCACCGGCAGCCCTTTCCGTCGGTCGATGACCCGCATCAGATCGGCGTTTTGCAGATTGTCGTAGGCGTCGACGTCGCCGCTGTAGCCGTGCTTGAGAAGAATGATCTCGCTTATCGCCCGGGCGCGGGCGGCAAGGTCGCCGGCAGCGCCCTCGTGTCGTGCGACGTCGCGGGCGATCCGCGCCAGCTCGGCGCGGTAGCGCGCGACTGCGACCTCGGGGTTTGCCAAGGCCGCCAGCGCCAGGGCCGCTTCGGCGATCGGCCAGACTTCCCGGTTCGATTTGCCGAGGTCCCGCAAAAAGCGCGCGCAACTCTCGGGGTCATCGATTTCTGGCGGTGCGTTCATCAGCGCAAGCAAGCTCCGTCAGAGCTTTTGGGCCTCGACCGGGGTCGTCGGCGCAGCGGTCGCCGCGCCGGCGCCGGCCGGTGCGCCGGGCCGAATTTCCACGTAGGAGACCACCCGTTTTACCCCCGGAAGATATCGCGCCACGTTGGTTGCGGTGTCGAGTTCGACCTGGCTGCGGGCCGAACCGATCAGATAGACCGACCGGTCGACCGTCTCGACCGTATAATTGTCCGAGCGGATGTGACTGTTGAAAATCAGGCCCGAGCGCACCTGCGAGGTGATCCAGGCGTCCTTGGCCGAGCTCCACACGGTTTCGGACGGCGCCACCTCGATTTCGTTGTAGACCGCGCGAACCCCCTTGACCCCGCTCGCGAGCTGCTGCGCCTCGGCCTTCATTTCCGGCGTCGGCGCCTTGCCGGTCAACAACGCTCGTCCCTCATAGACCGTCACACCGATATCGCCCTGAAGCTTCGGGTTTGCCTGGAGCCACGCATTCTGGATGTTGGTCTTGATCGTGAAATCGCCGGCGACGCCGCCGACGCCGCGTTCCTGGTTGGCGGCGTAGCCGGCGCCGCCGGCCGCGGCGATCCCGCCCACGATCGCCACCGGACACCCGCCGAGGGCAATCGGCAAAGCGAGGATTGGAATGAGATAAAGGATCAATTTCGGCACCGATCAATCCCCCGTTTGACGCACTCCCGCAGCATCCTGAAATAACCCGTTTCGCTGCGCCACGGGCCCGAGCATCGCCACCCCCGGCCGACGCATGCCCCGCCCGGTTGCGCCCGCCACGGATGCGCCGAAACCCGTTGCCGACAAGGGGTTGGGACACGTTGGGGGGGGACCACGCGCGGCGCCGCGCGTCAGCCGTCGGCGTGCCAGACGCCCTGCCAATGGCGCGGCAGACAGCCGTGCGCGACCAGCATCACATCGAATTGCAGGACGAGCTCGGCGAGATCCGGCCGCAGCAGCAGAAACGCCTGCGCCGCCCGGCCGATCCGCCGCCGCTGACGCCGCGAGATCGCCGCCGCCGCGTCGGCGACGCCGCCGCGCGACTTGACCTCGATGATGGCGAGCACGCCGCCACGGCGGGCGAGGATGTCGATCTCGCCGGCCGGGCAGCGCCAGCGGCGCGCCACGACCCGCCAGCCGCGCAGCCGCAGATGCCAGCAGCAGAGCCATTCCGCAAGCCTGCCGCGACGCTGCGCGCGTCGCCCGCGCAAGACCTTGCCCGAAGGTGTTCGCCTCACCGTTTGCCCGCTTCGATTTCGAGAGCGCGGCGATAGAGTTCGCGCCGGGAGAGCCCGGTCTCGGCGGCGAGCTTCGCCGCCGCCGCGCGCAGCCCGCATTCGCCGAGTGCGGTGCGCAGCCGCGCGTCGATTTCGGGACCATCACGAATCCCGGGCTCGGGCGGCCCGACAACGATGACGGCTTCGCCGCGCGGCGGACCTGTTTCCCGGTAATGGCGCGCCAGATCGTCGAGCGCGCCGCGCCTGATGTCCTCGTGCAATTTGGTCAGCTCGCGCGCCACCGCGGCGCTTCGGCTGCCGAGTATCTCCGCCATGTCGGCGAGGGTCTCGGCCAGCCGGGCCGCGCTCTCGAAGAAGATCAGGGTCGCCTCGAGCGCCCCCGGCGCGTCAACGCACGCCGCCGCGCCGCCCGCCGCGGCGGCAAAAAGCCGGCGAACAGAAAGGCGTCCGGGGGCAGCCCCGACAGGATCAACGCGGTCAGCGCCGCGGACGGACCGGGAGCCGCGGTCACCGGCAAATTCTCGGCGATCGCGGCCCGCACCAGCTTGTATCCGGGGTCGCAAATAAGCGGCGTCCCGGCATCGGAGACGAGCGCCAGCCGCTCGCCCCGCCGCAGCGCGGCGAGGATCGTCGGCCGCATCGCCGGCGCATTGTGATCGTCGTAGCGAGCCAGCGGCGTTGCGATGCCGTAGCGGGCGAGGAGCCGCGCCGTTACCCGGGTATCCTCGCAGTAGATCCGGTCGACGCCGCGGAGTACCGCGAGCGCGCGCAGGCTGACATCGCCGAGATTGCCGATCGGCGTCGCGACCAGATGGAGACCCGGACTTGCCGGTTCGGCCGCGACGGCGGCGGCCGCAGCGGAGAGACCGGCGGCGGCGCCGCCGGCGCCGACCGCTGCCGCGTCGTCAGGTTTACTCCGATCCGAGCCGCGGCTAGGTTCTCGCCGCTCGCCGCTGATTTCGTCGCCGGAGGCCGCCATTGCCGCGCTGCTGTCTCGTCCGGTACGCCGCACCCTTTGCCGTCCTCGCCGCCGCGGCGCTCGATGCGTGCGGGCCGCCGATCGCACCGGCGCCGCTCGCGGCGCCGCAAGCGCCCTATATTACGCCATTCAATACGCCATCGCCGATCCCGCCGCCGGCGGCCGAGCGCGCCGGTCCGGTCAAGATCGGGCTGATCCTGCCACTATCGGGGCCGAATGCGGAGCTCGGCAAGGCCATGCTCGACGCGGCCGAGCTGGCCCTCTTCGAGAAAAGCAGCGACCGGCTGACCCTGGTGCCGCGCGACACCAAAGGAACCGCCGCGGGTGCCGCCGACGCCGCGCGCGCCGTGATCGCCGATGGGGTCGGCATCATCCTTGGACCATTGCTTGCGGCCGAAGTCGAGGCGGTCAAGCCGATTGCCGCCGGCGCCCATATCAACGTGGTCGCGTTCTCGACGGTGACCCGGCTTGCCGGCGGCAATACCTTCCTGATGGGCTTTCTGCCCAGGGAAGAGGTCGTCCGCGAGGTCGGCTTCGCGCGCGACCGCGGCCTCGCCCGATTTGCGGCATTGGCGCCGAACTCGGCCTACGGGCATCTGGCGGTCGATGCGCTGCGCGATGCCGCCGCCGCGACCGGTGCGTCGTTGACCGATGCCGAGTTCTATGATCCGGGCACGGGCGACGCCGCGGCGGCGATCGGGCATCTGCTGCCCGGGGGTGCTACGGCCGCCGGCGCCGGCACCGCCGAGGGGACCCCGGCACCTGAGCCGCGGCCGCCGCCTCGCTTCGACGTGCTGCTGTTGCCGGAAGGCGGCGAGCGGTTGCGCCAACTCGCACAAAAGGTCAGGCTCGCCGGGCTCGACACGAAGGCGGTGCGGCTCCTTGGCAGCGGGCTATGGGACGAGCCCGGCATCGGCAGCGAAAGCGCGCTCGACGGCGGCTGGTTTGCCGCCTCGCCGCCGGTGCCGAGGCAGGATTTCGAGGGGCGGTTCAGGGCGACCTACGGCCGCAACCCGCCGCGCCTGGCCTCGCTCGGCTACGACGCCGCGGCACTCAGCGTCACCCTGGCGGAGGGAGGTGGAGAGCGGTCGTTGTCGCGCCAGGCGATCCTCGACCCGCAGGGGTTCGCGGGCATCGACGGCCGGTTCCGCTTCAACTCCGACGGCCTGATCCAGCGCTCGCTTGCGGTGCTCGAGGTCGAGCCCGCAGGGAATGCCGTCGTCAGTCCGGCCCCGGAAACCTTCCAGAACCTCGGCTATTAAAGAGGCAATGTTCGCTGTTTATTTCGAATGAAAACGACGCCGCCACCATTGAAGGCAACCCTGACATTTCTCGGGGTTCGTCGTCGTTCTCGAAATAATATAGCCCCATATATTGGGTGGGCGGAAGCCTCGATCTGGACGGAGCACATGGTGTCGGCGCTGGTCAACGGCGTCAAAGGAAGCAAGTGGTACAGCCTGGTGGACAAGGTCATCCGCCCGACGACCCTGGAGGCTGCGTGGCACAAGGTTGCGCGGAACAAGGGAGCGGCAGGGGTGGATGGCCAAAGCATCGAACGGTTTGCGGCCCGAGCGGACCGGTATCTGCGGGAACTTCACGACAGTCTGAAGGACGGCAGCTACCGGCCGAGCCCGGTCAAACGGGTGGAGATCCCCAAAGGCGACGGGCGGATCCGGCCTCTAGGGATCCCGACGGTCAAGGACCGGATCGTGCAGACGGCTCTCAAGATGACCATCGAGCCGATCTTTGAAGCGCAGTTCCGGCCCGGGAGCTACGGCTTCCGTCCGGGGCTCGGCAGAGCTTGGTTGCGCGAGAAAGCGCTTGATCGTCGCAATGTGCTGATCGACGGTCGAAGCGGCCAGCCCACACACCTCCAAGAGATGCTCTCGATACCGATCGACTAGTACCGCTGCACAGAGATTATCAATGGTTGACGGTCGTTGGATAGGCACGGGCCAGCTTGCTGCGAGCACGCTCGGTCGAGAACATCCAGTTGATACGAGCGCTGACGGCATTGCGTTGACGCTCCCAAGCGCCGATCTCGGCGACGAGACGGTCACGATCTGGGATACGCCGATCCAGGCACTGGCCGCGTAGCACGCCGATCTCGATCTCGACCATGTTGAGCCAGCTGGTGCTTGGGGGTGTAGTGGAATTCGATTTTCTCGAGGATGCGGTGAGCTTCGGGTGGCGTGAAGGTTTCGTAGAGCGCGCCGCGTGAATGTGTCGACAAGTTATCGAGCACGACGCGCACTTGGTCGGCCTCTGGATAGTGGGCGTCGACGAGTTCGCGCATACATTGGGCGAAGTCGCGGGCCGTGCGGTGTTCGGTGACCCCTGCCTCCGCAGGGGCAAGCTCTTGACCCTGCGCCAGCCGCGATGGATATCGAAGAAGACGAACAGATTGGCCGTGCCGTTGCGCTGATATTCGCAGTCATAGCGTTCGAGCTGCCCCGGCGGCTGGGATCGGCTGACGCACCTCGCCGATGAGTTGGGTTGGGCTCTCGTCAAAGCACACCACGGGCCGCTTTGGATCGGGTGCTTCGGCGTAGAGATCGAGCACGTCCTCCATGTGGGCAACGTAGGAGCCGTCGACTTGCGCGACGCACCACATGTCCTTGCGCCACGGCTTGAGATGGTTCTCGGCGAGGCGCCGACGCACCGTCTCGCGCGACAGGTCCTCATGCTCGGTGAGCTTGACCATCGCGCCGGCCAACAACTCCAGGGTCCAGCGCGCGCGGCCCTCGGGTGGCTTCGAGCAGGCGGTCGCCATCAGCAGCGCCTCTTCCTTGCCGGTGAGTTTCTGCGCGCCGCGCCCGGACGCGGCTCCTCGCTGAGCGCGGCTTCCAGATTGCCTTCGATTGGTCCGGTATATCGTCGAACCGGCAATGGCGAGGCTGGTCGCGATCGCCTCGTCGCTGACGCCAGAATCGGCTGCCAGCAGGATCTGCGCCCGCTTCAGTTTGCGCGCCGCGTGCTTGCCAGCGCTCAGCAGCGCGGTCAGCTGCTCGCGCTCGCTCTGGTTCAGCTCGACCCGGTAACGTACATTCATCGGTGCCCCCCGGCAGTTGAGGGCACAACAGATGAAGCAGGTACTCGGCCAGTGTCGCCCCTCTTCGCAACTCGGTTTCACATCGAAGCAGGGCCAATACTTAGCCTTTATCTACGCCTATACTCAGGTGGTCGGTCGTCCCCCGGCCGAAGCCGATTTGCCACGCCGATTCCATGTCAGCCCGCCTACTGTCCACCAGATGATCCTCACGCTCGAGCGCGTCGGGCTCATCCGAAGACAGCCGGGCGTAGCCCGCAGTATCGAAGTGCTCGTCGACCCCGACGCTCTGCCGACCCTGCGCCCTGACAACGAGCAACCCGTCAAATCCTCTGTGCAGCGGTACTAGCGGCGAATACGGGCTCGGGTCGGGTTCCTTCAGGAGGTGCCCGCGCACCGCGAGAAAGCGTTCAAACGCCCGCCGCGTCCCTTGAAACCGGGTCTTCGATTGCTGCGAGGCAAACGCTTGCGATACGGAGCCAACCGAAATCCCGGACTTCGGCGCGAGCGGCACTGAACTCATCCCTTCGAGGGCTTGCTTCAGCCGGCGCACGTGACCATGGGCTGCGTGCCGCGCGTATCCGGCCGACACGAGCCAGGCCGCGAAGTCGCCGAGCAAAGCGCCGTGGGCCGACGCCGCATATCGGGCATGAATCTTGGGAAATAGCCGCTTGAGCATGGTCGTCCCCTTCTGGATGGAGGAAGACCACGCTATCGGCCCCGCTTTTGTTATGTTGAGTAAGAGCGGGCGAGAACGTCAGCCGGGGCCCAGAAAAGACGGAACTCCACATAACTGTGGGCTGCACATAAGTCGAGTTCACGTTGAGCTCAACGTGACTCGACGACTGGGCAATGGCCAAGCTCACCGCCGAGCAGCGCCGCGATCTGATGAAGTGATCGACGATCGCCATCAGCGTGCCTCCAGCATTCTGGCCACCCAGGTCCAATCGAGCGCTGGCACGACATGATCGGCGACCCGACTTATGCCGACGCCATCCTCGACCGGCTCATCCGCACGCCTACCGCATCGACCTCAGCGGCGACTCGACGCGCCGCCGCAAACCGGGCCTTCTTGGGGATGAAAGGAACAAATTACTTACAACATTTATAATCGTTACTCATAAGATCCACCGCGGGCCGCCACAACAACCAAAATGCATAATAATGCCAAAAGTACTTGCTTTCAGAGACCGTGGCAAGATAGGATCAACCACCAGCGGCGGTTCGCTCAAGCCGGCGCCCAAACGCCTTCGGAATGGGGTGCCGCTTTGGACCGAAACGACCTGTCGGTTTCAACCGAAACCGCCTGCCGCTTTCCGCCGAAATCGCCTGCCGGAAATTCCGAAATTTGCAGCCGCCCGCTTCGTCTATCTCGAAATACTGCCCGATCGCCGCGCCGAAACCGCTGCCAGCTTCCTCGAACACTTTTGCGCCAACTTCCCCCCAACCGCCACACCGTCCTCACCGACAACGGCTCCGAGTTCACCGACCCGTTCGCCGTCGACAAAAAGGCCAATCCCAAAGAAAACCCTGGGCCATCGTCGCCGATTACAACCAGACCTGCTTACGATGCCTCCGGCTACAACGCTCCCAATCAGCTCCTCGCTAAACTCGCGGGACACAACACTCCGAGCCAAGCGCTTATTGCCGCGCGCCATGATCTTACGGCGCGCTTCGGCCACCTTTTTCAAGCGTTCGTCGCGCCGCTCCAACTCCTCCGGGATCGACATCCCGTCGGGAACATCCGCCTTGTCCGCTGCCTCGGCCTCGGCCAGCAGCATCCCGACCTCGGCCTTCAGTTGCGCCTCCAGCTTGCCCGCATGCTGATAAGAAACCGCGCGGTGCCGGATCGCATGGGCGTGTGTCTTGGTCCCGTCCAGCGCCACCGTGCCCGGGTTCCAAAAACCGCCGCCGGAACGTGGAGATCGTGTCGTGGTCCGGGGGGTCATTCGCCGCGATGAAGCGAACTGCCACCGAATTGTAGGTGGCGCGCTGCAGCTTCCGGCTCGAAAACCCCCTGTCGCATAGCAGTAAACCAACAGGCCCAGCAGCGCCTGTCCCACGACGTCCACGCCGCAGTGACGGGGCGCGCCTGTAAGCGGTGCTTTTGCGCCACTGCGGTGATGGCGCAGTAATTGCTCAGGCTTTGGGGCCGGGGTAGGCCCAGGGTAGGAGTTCGTCGATGCGGGCGGCCGGCCAGAGGTTGACGAGTTTGGTGAGGGTGTCGGCGAGCCAACTCTGCGGATCGACGTGATTGAGCTTGGCGGTTTCGATTAGCGAGGCGATGCAGGCCCAGTTGGCGGCGCCGGCGTCGTGGCCCGCGAAGAGAGCATTCTTGCGGCTGAGGGCGATCGGCCGCATGGCGCGCTCGACGGCGTTGGTGTCGATCTCGATGCGGCCGTCTTCGAGATAGCGGACGAGACCCTCCCAATGGTTTCGGCCGTAGCGGAAGGCGGCGGCAATGTTCGATTTGGCGGAGACGCGGGCGAGTTGCGTTTCGAACCAGCTTTTGAGCTCGGCGACGAGCGGCGCGGCCTCGGCCTGACGGACGGCTTGGCGCGCAGCAGCGCTCTGGCCACGGATCTTCGCCTCGATCGCATAGAGCGCGGCGATGCGGGCGAGCGCTTCCTCGGCGAGCGGCGCGTCGCCGCCTCTGGCGATGTCGTAGAAGTGCCGCCGCAGATGCGCCCAGCAGAAGGCGAGGGTCGCAGCGCCGCCCTCACGCCGCGGGTCGGCCATCTGTTTGTAGACCGCATAGCCGTCGCACTAGACGATGCCGCAATAGCCGGCGAGCGGTCGCAATCCCAGCGCAGCGCTGCGCCCGGGCATATAGGTGTAGACGACGGCGGGCGGATCGGGTTCGCTCCACGGCCGGTCGTCGCGGGCGATCGCCCAGAAATAGCCGGGCTTGGTCCGGCCGCGGCCCGGATCGAGGACCGGCGCCCGCGTCTCGTCGACGGTGATCTTCGCCGAGCCGAGCAGGATCGTGCGCAGCCGCTCGGCGAGCGGCGCCAGTTCGGCGGCGCCATAACCGACCCATAAGGCCAGCGTCGCGCGATCGATCTCGATCCCTTGGCTCGCCAGCATCTGAGCCTGGTGGTAGAGCGGCAGATGCCAGGCGTATTTGTTAACGAGAACCTGCGTGACCCCCGGCCTTCGCCGGGGCAGGCTTGCCTCGGTCGGCAGGCCGCCCTTGATCAGGTGCTCCGGCGCCGGCGCCTGCACGACCGCCTCTTCACAGGCGCGGCACGCGTATTTTGGCCGGCGGGTGCGGATCACTCGGTACTGGGCCGGAATGACCTCGAGCCGCTCGGCGATTTCTTCGCCGATGACATGCATCACACCGCCGCAGCACGGGCAGGCAGTGTCTTCGGGCGCGATCACCACCTCGATGCGCGGCAGGTGCGGCGGCAAGGAGGCACGAGTTTCGCCGCGCCGGCGGGTGCTCGGTGCCGTGCCCTGCGGCTCGCGCTTTTCTGCCTCGGCCGTGCCGCGCGCCACCGCCTGCTCGATGTCCTCGAGGGCGAGCTGCAGCTGGTCGGGATCAAGCTTTTCGGAGCGCCGGCCGAACTGCATCCGCTGCAGCTGGCGCAACAGGTGCCGCAGCCGGTCGTTCTGCTCGGCCAACAGGTCACGCTCGGCCAGCGCCGCGTCGCGCTCGGCAACCGTGCCGCGCAGCAAGGCGTGCACCGTTTCGATGTCCTCGGCAAGGGGATCGGCCAGAGCCATCACAATGGCGCCACTGGATCACGATTTCGCCGGGGTTGTGGCAATGCAATCATAGGGTGAGTCAAAATGTCGCACCCAACCAATTGCGCTCATTGCGTCATTGCGCGGCCTTCGGCCGCATGATCCGCGGCACATGCACCCGCGACCAGTCGAGGCCCTCGATCAGCGCCGCCAGTTGCGCCGGTGACAGACGCATCATCCCATTGATGATCGGCGGCCATTTGAAGCCGCCTTGCTCCAGCCGCTTGCTCACCAGCATCAACCCGCTGCCGTCCCAGAACAGCAGCTTGATGCGGTCGGCGCGCTTCGCTCGAAACACCAGCACGACGCCCGAGAACGGGTCCTGGCCGAGCTTTTCGCGGGCCAGTACAGCGAGCCCGTCCATGCCCTTGCGGTTATGCCGACATCGGCATAACCGCAACGGCTTAGACGGTCTGGCGGCGATGGTGCAGCGGTCGCTGCATGAGAGGCCGTTTGCTGGCGACCTCTTCGTGTTTCGCGCCAAGCGGGCCGATCGGGTGAAGATCCTGTATTGGGATGGCACCGGGCTATGCCTGTTTCACAAGCGCCTGGAGAAGGGCCGCTTCGTGTGGCCACCGATTGTCGACGGGACGATTTGCCTGAGCGCCGGCCAACTGGGCTTGCTGCTTGAGGGTCTGGAGTGGTCGCGAGTGCGGCCAAAGCCAGTCATTGCGCCGGTGCTGGCGGGCTGACCAGGAAGTCCTATCGCATTACCGACGATCCCGGTACAAACCACCACATGCTGCTCGGCACTGGCGTACCCCCACAAGATCCTGTCCAGCTTCAGGCTCAGCTGGCGGCGGTGGCGGCGCTGCTGGAAGACCAGGCCAACGCCGTCGAGCGGCTGCGGGCGGAGCGCGACAGTCTGCGCGTCGAGCGCGACACGGCCGCTGCCGAGGTCGACAAGCTGCGGCTGATGATCCAGCAGTTGCTGCGTGCGCAATACGGACGCCGATCGGAGACGCTCGATCCCGATCAGCTGCAGCTGGGGCTGGAAGAGGTCGAACAATCACTCGGCGCCGCAAAGGCTGGTAACGATGCTGGGGCGCCGGCCGCGACGCCGTCGCCCCAGGCACGCAAACCCGCTCAGCGCAACCGCGGCGCGCTGCCGCCGCATCTGCCGCGCTACGAGGTCGTCGTCGACGTCGAGGACAAAAGCTGCCCGTGTTGCGGCGGCCCGATGCATGTGATCGGCGAGGACGTGTCGGAGATGCTCGGCGTGGTCCCGGCGCAGTACCGGGTCCGGGTGATCCGGCGCCCGCGCGGAGCCCGCCCCTGCGAAGGCAGGGGGCTGCCGCGGCTGCGAAAGCGCCGTGGTCCAGGCGCCGGCTCCGGAACGGCCGCTGACGGGCGGCATCGCCACCGAGGCGCTCCTGGCGCAAGTGCTGGTGGCGAAGTACTCCAACCACCTGCCGCTTTACCGCCAGGCGCAGATCTTCGCCCGCCACGGCATCGACCTCGACCGCTCGACCCTGGCCGGCTGGGTGGGGCGCGCCTGCTGGTGGCTGCGCCCGCTCGCGGAATTGCTGCTCGGTACGATCCTCTCGTCACCCAAGATCTTCGCCGACGACACGCCGGTGCCGGTGCTCGATCCCGGCCGCGGGCGCACCAAGACCGGGCGGCTGTGGGCCTATGCCCGCGACGATCGGTCATGGGGCGGGCCGGACCCGCCGGCGGTCGCTTATGTCTACAGCGAGAACCGCCAGGGGGTGCACCCGCGCAACCACCTCGCCGAATTCGCCGGGATATTGCAGGTGGACGGCTACACCGGCTTCGACCGGATTGCCGGGGATCGCCCGAAGGGCGCCGTCAAGTTGGCGTTCTGTTGGGCGCATTATCTGGAGCCGAATTTTATCTGGAGTGCTATGCCGACGGGGCAGCGTTTGCTGGCGACGACGGCCGACAGGACTCCGGATAATTTCTGCTCGATCAGAGCGACTGCAGGAAAGCGAGTAAATCGGGTTGTGGCTTCCAGGGCTTCGCCTGAGCGGGCTCAATTCCGGCGTGCTCCCAGAATTTCTCGAGCGCATCGCGCTTCATTTGCAGGTTCGTGGTGATGTACCGGCCGGTCGTGGCGACGCTGGCATGGCCGAGATAGTCGCGGATCACGGTGATGTCGGTGCCCGACTGAAGCAGTGCGACGGCGCAGCTGTGGCGCAGCACGTGCGGCGTGATCCGTTGCTGCGCAAGCGCCGGGCGTCCCTCTGTCGCGACCGCCGCGGCATATTTTTGCAGGATGTAGGCGACGCCGTCCCGAGTGAGCGGCTGGCCGTACCGGTTCACGAAGACATGCTGCTGATCGGTTCCCGTCGCCATGCTCCGCAGCCGATGCAACGCATCGGCCGTTTCCCGCCATAGCGGCACCAGCCGCTCCTTCCGCCCCTTACCCTGAAGGCGTACCTGCCGCGGCGGCACCAGCTGGAGGTTGCTCCATAGGACCGCGGTGACCTCGCTCACCCGGGCGCCACAGTTGTAGAGGAACAGCAGCAGCGCGTAATCGCAACATCCGTCGATGGTGCACCGGTCCGGCTTGGCGACAATCGCCCGCACGTCGTCGGCTTCGAGATAGGTCGCGGGTCGCTGTCGGGCTTTCTTCGACGGGATCGCCGGCACTCGCGTGTATTGAAGCGAGTGGGTCAGATCGTTGCGCACGAGATGCTTGAAGAAGCTGCGGACAGCGGCGCGACGACAATTGCGGGTAGCAACGGAGTTCGACCGGTTTGCTTCGATGTGGTCAAGAAAGGCGGCGATCGTCTCGGCGTCGAGATCGCCCAGTTCCTGCGAAGCGATCTCCCGGTCACGCCGTCAAGCGGCGAACTCGAACAGCAGCTTGAGCGCGTCCCGGTAGGCGCGCACCGCGTGCCAACTCGCGCCGCGTTGGCGCGGCAGGTATTCGACGAAGAAGGATTCGACGAGCGCGAACAGCTCGCGCCCCGCTGCGTTGCTCACTCCGGCGGGCGCGCGCTGCGCAGGTGCTGTTCAAACCGGGTGCTGGCCAGTTCAAGAAGCTGAGGCGTCGCCTTCAGATAGACTTCGGTCCCGATAATGTTCTGGTGTCCGAGATAGGCCGACAACGACGGCAGTTTGGCATGGATATCGACACCATCATTCGCCCAAGCCGTCAGTCGATGCACGGCAAAGGCGTGGCGGAACTCATAAGGGCGAGCCCCGACGCGTCCGCTGGGCGGCTTGATGCCGAGCTCGCGCAGCAGCCGCGAATGGCACTCGATGCCGACGCAACGGTCAGCGGCGAGGCGTCCAACCGAAGAAAGAACGCTGCCGGATTCCTGCGTCGCCGCTTGCGCACCAGGCGCTGCCGTTTGGTGGCGTAGCCGCGAAGCTCGGCGACCAGATCGGCACGAATGGCGACGAGACGCGAGCGCCCCTTGCTCGGCTGGGTCATCGAGATCCCGCGATCGAGATCGACATCGGACGTGCGCAGCCGGACCGCTTCCCCCAGCCTCAGCCCGGCGCAGTAGAGCACCAGGATCAGGGCACGTAGCATCGAGGCCCAGATGAAGCGGCCATCGTGGGCGCCAGCCGCGGCCAGGATGCGATGCACCTCGTCGTGGCTGAAGATGTAGGGCAGGAGGGTCGATTCCTTGACCGGCGCCAGCGCGTGCTCCGGCACATAGCTCGATGGATCACGGCGCCGGCGATAGAGGCACAGTTGGTGCACAACGCCGAACTCGTTGGCAAGCGTGACGGCCTTGCGGCCCGCGACACGCGCGCACCATCGTGTTATCGCGTCGTCGAGCCGCACCTCGCCGAGATCGCCCCATTGCTGCCGGGCGAAGCGCGCGAATTGATCGAGGACGAACTCGGCGCGCCGATAGGGGATGTCCATCGCCCGCTTGAAGCGCAGGAACTCCTGCACATCGTCGGCCAACTGGTCGGCCGTCACCAATGTCACGTCGGCACCGGCAACGAGAGTTCGCGCAGCGTCTCGGCGGCGATCCTGACATAGGCAGAGATTGATTCCGGGTCGCGATGCCCCAGCAGGTCGGAGAGCACTCGGGGCCGTATCCCCAGATCGACCTGGCGCGCCGCGTTCGAGTGGCGCAGCACGTGGCTGCCGAGGTAAGGCGCGTTCACCCCGGCCTTCTTCGCATGCTTGACGAGGATGTGGCGGACTGCGGACGAGGCGGCGAGACGACTGAACGGCATCTTCATGCACACGAATACGGTGCGGGATGCTCGGCGGCCGGCCGTCGCGCAGGTAGAACGCAAGCGCCTTGGCCACCGACGGCAGCAGCGGCAGCGTGAAGGCGACGCCGGTCTTCGGCCGCACGACTTTGAGCGTGGCGGCATTCCAGTCGATATCCTGGAGCTGGAGCCGGATGACGTCGCCGGCCCCGAACCCGTAGCTGCTCATCAACAGCAGAAGTGCATAGTCGCGCAGGCCCCGTGGCGACGACGTGTCCACAGCGCGCAGCAGACGCTGTACGTCCTCCCACGGCAGGGCACGGCGGGGACGCTCGAACTTCGGCTGCAGCGGCGAAACAATGGATGCCGCCAGGTCGGCCGAAATCCGCCCGGTGGCGAGCCGGAATCGGGCGAAGCTGCGGACACTTCCGGCGAGGTCGGCCACCGTCGAACGCGCATACCGCCCCGCGTATTCGATCAAAAAAGCGTCGATATCGGTCAGCGCCATCGTCTCCCAGGTCTTGCCGATCCCGGCAAGGTGTGCGGTCAGCTTCTCGACATGCGCGAGCCTGTGGCACACGGTTCTTTCGGGATTGCCTCGGTGACGGACAAGATGATCGGCGTACTCGCGCAGCAGCGTCGTCGCAGGAGGCGAAACAGGCTGCGGGGGCCATTGCAGTAGAACTGCAGCCGGAATGGAGACCACAGCCTGCCCCGGCGCAGGCCGGGGTCGGCACGCGCAGATAGATCAGCCCGAGCTCGGCATCGATGAAGTAGAAGTAATAGTGCAGACACTTGGCGCTGTCCGGGGCGCAGGAAGGTCCGGTGCGTCTGCTTGTCGTGCCAGGGCTGGTAGGCATCGCACTCCATTGCCGAGATGACATGCACCAGACCGGGATGATCGCCGCGCGCCGCCAGTATCTTGGCGACGACAGCCTCCTTGCGGATATGGCTCTTGGCGATGTGCTCGATCGTCGAGGAGCTCAAAGACGGCGAGCGCCTGCTCGGGCGACCAATGGGCCGGGGTGGCGAGGTTGATGGTTCGGAAGTTAGGGGTTTTCATGGCGAGGCTTTGGCTGGTGGTTTGGCGGCACGGCGCTGCCGGGCCCGGTATTCGGCGCGCTCCTTGGCTTCCTTGAGGCGGTAGGACTCGCCTCGAGGACGAGGATTTCGGCATTGTGCATGAGTCGGTCGACCAGGGAGACGACGCAGGCGGCAGTGGGGAAGACGTGAAAGCGCTTTTGGCGGGGGACGAGGAGTTCCTCCGGGCGCTGGTGCGGACGGCCTTGCAAGAGGTCCTCGAAGTGGAATTGGCCGAGGCGCTGGGGGCCGAGAAGGGGGGAGAGTAGGGGGGAGAGCGTTACCCCCGCGGCGGCCGCAACCGTTGCTGCAGCCGCGCGCACCCGATCACGCAGTTCCGCCGCGAACGCCGGATAATCGAAGATCCGTATCCCCCGCGACCGCAGCAGCTTTGTCATCCCCTCGGCAAAGCACGCTCCAGGCAGGGTTCCTGTGATCACGATCCGGTCGTAGCACGACAGCACACCCGCCAGCCGATCTCGATACCGACCCGTCAAAAGTGGCGTCATGCTCCGCCACCCGCGCTTGCCTATTACCGGCGCATGCTACCCTGTTTGGTTCCGGCTTTGCCGCCTTAGGTAGTTAACAATTTAAACAACTTTAGGATGTAGAGCATTCAGCTACCTTCGCGATTGCCCTAATTATAAACAAATAGATAAAGCAAAAAACAATGCGTGAAAGATGGCGGAGGCATGTATCGTCTGCTGCAAAAATGTAACTGCTCACGCCGACCCGATCAGGGCGGGATAAGGACGGGTCGGCCGGCGAGGGCATGCCGGAGGGCATGGAAGGCGGATTGGCCGTGCAATCTGCCGGTGGCGATGACGGAAGCGGCGGCGGCGTGAGTGTGGGCGCCCCACTTTGAGCGGAAGCCACCGGTTACCTTGCGGAAGATGACGCTGGGGCGCAGGGCGCGCTCGCATTCGTCGTTTGTGGCGGGGACGTCGCGACGGGTGACGAAAACAAAGGGGTCTCCGCGGCATTTGCGGATCGCCTGGGCGAGTTGTGGCCGGCTTCCGTGGTTGAGGCGGTAGCGAGCAGCCGATCGAGCCGACGGTGGAGATCGGCGCGGTACTGGGCCAGCGTGCTGTCCTTGAGTTCGGCGCTGCGCCGCCCAATACCAACCGCGCGCTGTGAGCCTGACCAAGCAAATTGATGCGATGGGCTAGGATTTTTGAGCACAGATCGTGATGGTCGCCCTCACTTATCTTGATTGCGAAAAGTTGGCATGTGAATTGCTCGGAGACCATTCTTTTGTTCGACCTCGGCGACGCCATTCTTCCGTCCCGACCGCAATTCAAGTTGGCCGCCGTGTCGAGCGGCGGTCAAGGATGGCCGCGATTTGGCGGCCACCCAAAGGGCTTGTCCTTGACGGCCGCGAGCACGGCGGCAACGTCAACGGCGGCGGGCGGAAGATCGCTTCCACTGCCGAAGTCGCACCCGACTTCAAGCTTCCCGTTCCCGGTATCCCTACAGATGGCGGGAAGCGGAAGTGGGAACCGCCATCAGAAAGCGTGAAAACGGCAACATCAATTTCTTCGATCACGCTCACTGCAAGAGCTTGTCGAAGCCGGGAGCAAAGCCGGTGTCGCCCCTGTCGATGGCGAATTGTGCATCGCGCAGCAAGTGAGCGTTATGCCGACGTCGGCACAATGCCCACTATGCCGACCTCCGGATTATGCCGAGCCGACACCTGGAAGCTGGTTGCGGAGGCCGTGATCGCGGCGATGGGATCGGCATAGTCAGAGCGCCTCAAGAGTCGGGCGGCCGGTAGCGGCCGGGTGTGATGTTGGCCGGGGCTGTGGGCGCGTTCCTTCAGTTCCAGGTCAGCGTGCAAATAGACCTGCGTGGTTTCGATCTGTTCGTGGCCGAGCCATAGCGCGATCACCGAGGTGTCGATGCCGGCGTGCAGCAATCGCATCGCCGCGGTATGACGCAACACGTGCATGGTGACGGTTTTCTGGCGCACCGATGGACAGGTTCGGGCGGCGATCTCCACGTATTTGGCAAGGCGGTGTTCGAGAGCGTCACGACTAATTTGACAGAATCACTCTCGTATAGATAGTAATTGATGTGTTTGTGATTGTAAGTCACGGTTATTGCAAGACTTGGTCGTAGCGGTGGCGGGATCGGATTGCCCCGCGGCGGCGCTCGTGGCGCTGGTTGATGCGGCGTACCAATGCCGCGGTGCCCTCCGCCTTGCGCGGCAGGATCTCGGTCAGGATCTCGACGATGTCGCGCGATGTCAGCAGATCGATTTCGTCGTGATGAGCGGCGCGTTGCTGAGCGATAAACAGCATCGCCAGGATGACCATGGTAACATGGTGGTGCCAGGCCCGCCAGCCGAGCGCCTGATAATCGGCCAGACCGCACTCACCTTTCGCATCCTCGAAGACGCGTTCGACCCAATAGCGCTGCCCCTGCATCTGGGCCAAGCGCAAACGCGGCGTCTCGGCCGGAGCGTTGCTCAGGCTGTACTTGATCGTCTTGGGCGATCCGACTTCCCGGCGCACGATCAGGTGCCAGCACCGCGGATTGGCTTCCGCACCGTCCCACAGCCAGACCCGCCGGCAGGCGACATCCACGCGCAGCGGACCGCGCGTGCTGTCGCGCAGGACAAGGCGCGCCCAATCCTCCGCACGAAAGCTCCGCGCCAGCTGCTCCACCGTGACCGGACTGTGCGATGCCCGCCTCCTTGTCGCGCGCCGACCCTTGCCCGGCGGTCGCGTCGGCAGCGCGAGCTCCGGCTCTTCCTGCCACACACTCTGCGTGCGGTGCACGTCGGCCGCGAACACCACCGTGTCATCGTCCAGCGCCCGCAGAAATGCCGGTTCCTTGCCGTAGCCGGCATCAATGCCCACCCACCCGAAACGCACCGCGCGAGCCCGCGCTGCCCGCACGATATCCAGAGCATGCTGACTCTTCGATTTCAGCTCCCGCGCGCTCGCCGGAACCCCCGCCAGCGTGCAGCGCGCCTCATCCTCGATCCACCTGCGCGGAAGGTAGAGCCGCATATCGATCGGCACGTTCTGTCGTCCATCCGACAAGACGGCAAACACCGCCACTTGGCAGTTGTCCACCTTTCCCAGCCGCCCGGACCACTGACGGGCAACGCCAACCGAACGCTCACCCTGTTTGATGAAGCTGGTTTCGTCGATGATTAGGCAACTTTCCGGCATCCCGCCGACAAGCAAATCCGCATCTCGGGCGACCTGGGCCAGCACCGCCTCGTGATCCCATGGCGAGTTGCTGATGAAATGCTGAAACTGTTGTGGGCAACCCGCTTCGACCACCGCGGCCATCCCCTCAAAGGTGCATTCGCTGGCCTGCGTCAGACCCCGCAGATACCGCTGCGCTACCGCCGAATTGTCGCGTGTCCGGGTGGCAAAGAACTGCCGGTAGTGCTCGGTAAAACCCCCGAATGCTCTCACTATCCTCTCCACCAACGATCCAGATCGCCAAATACAGAGACATGACGAACCGCTTGCATCGCGTCGCCTCGCTTCCCGATTTCTTACCAGTGGTGAAACCTGATATGCAGAAAATCGTAGTCAACCGAAATTCTCTTACTGGCTCTGGCGCTCGTCTGGCGATGACAAGCATCCGCTGCGTAACTCGCCGTCGGTCCGAATCGCCCTCGCGAAGGTGGCTGGGATGAATGTGACTTTCTCAAAACTACTCTTGACCACCATTCCCGGCGTCAGCGTCCTCAGTGCCGAAATCATCCTCGCCAAAATCGGCCGCGACATGAGCCGCTTCCCGACCGCCGGACACCTCATCTCCTGGGCCGGCCTGTGCCCGAAGAACGACGAGAGCGCCGGCAAGCGGCGATCCACCCGGATGCGCAAAGGAGCCCTTGGCTCAAGACCACCCTGGTTCAATGCGCCTGGGCCGCCTCTCGCAGAAAGGCCAGTTATCTCCAGGCGCAGTTTCACCGCCCAGCCGGTGAGCCTGGGATACTTGGTTGACCATCTGGCCAGCCAGGCGGCGAGATCACGGCGCGCCTCGGGGAGATCGCGGCGATCGTAAAGCCAGCG
Source organism: uncultured Alphaproteobacteria bacterium (assembly GCA_963772295.1). GTDB lineage: Bacteria > Pseudomonadota > Alphaproteobacteria > ATCC43930 > CGMCC-115725 > AP-15. Next base: position 596,867 of record CAVYWO010000020.1, on the reverse strand, counting down.
CAATTCTCGCAAGCAGTCGTCGTCCACCCTGTCAGGCGACATCAAAAACATGGGGGGGACGCATTGCCTCGCTCTGAGTTACCGGTTGAATGCCGTTGTCTCAACGAGTTGGCAGGCCAGCAAGGGGTGGCGTCGGCGCGTGCTGCTTTTCGCTGCTACGGCACCGAGGTGCGGGAAGCGCTGATCATATTGTGGGAGGCCTCTGATCGGATCTGCTCGAAGAGGCTCAAGCCGCTTATTCCCGCGCTGCTCCCGGCCCTCGAGCGGCACCGGAGGCTTGCCATTACCGCGAGCTACGCGCCCTGTTGCTCACGCTCAGCCCGGCGAGCATCGACCGGTTGCTGAGCGAGGTGCGGCTCGTGGCGCGCGGCGGGCGTCGGCGGCGCGCCCGGTTCAGCTCGGCAGTGCGGCGTTCGGTTCCGGTGCGCACTTTTGGCGACTGGAACGATCCGCCGCCCGGCTATGTCGAGGTCGATTTTGTCGCGCATGCCGGCACCTCGGCGGCCGGCAGTTTTGTGCAGACGATTGTGTTGACGGACATCGCGACCGGCTGGACGGAGTGCGTGCCGGTCGTCGTCCGCAACGGCGAGCTGGTCATCGAAGCACTGGCTGCGGCAAGGGAGCTGTTTTCGTTTCCGCTGCGGCGCGTCGACTTCGACAATGACGGAGCGTTCATGAACGATCCGGTGGTCGATTGGTGCCGGGCGCAAGGTTTGGAGGTGACAAGGTCCCGTGCCTACCGGAAGAACGACCAGGCTTGGCTCGAACAAAAGAACGGTTCGATCGTCCGCCGTTTGGTCGGCTACGGACGGTTTGAGGGCATGGCGGCAGCGCAGGCTTTGGCGCGGCTCTACGCTGCCGCACGTCTGCATACCAATCTGTTCCAACCGTCCTTCAAGCTTAAAGAGAAGAAGCGGATCGGCGCCCGGGTCATCAAGCGGTATCACCCGCCGGTGCCGCCGATGGATCGGGTTCTGGCGCATACACAGGTCGCGGACGAAGCCAAGGCCCGGCTGCGACAGCTCCGTGCCCGCGCCGATCCGGTGCTGCTGGTCGCCGAGATCCGCGCGGCGCAAGCAGAGCAGAGCTCGGCGAGCGTGTCGATCGCCGCGAGACGGAGCCGGTGGTGCCGCAGCCCGTCATCGTCGACCTCGACCGCTTTACCGCCAGCCTCAAGACCGCGTGGCGCGACGGCGAACCACGGCCGACGCATTGCCGGCCGTATCACCGCCGCAAGCCAATACCGAAACGGCCCTCAATGCTAGCTACTTTTCGGCGCAAATTTATTGACTTAACACACTGATTTCAATGACGTTGTGGCGCACGGCTGGTGCGAAAGCGCACGAATTTGGTCTGGGCGTGCCGATGCGGCTGGTGGCAAGGGTTCGCAGAAACATATTGACGCGCTGCGGGCAACGCGGTATCATATCGAATCGCGCAGAAGCCGCTCGTGATCCATCACCAGCTCCCGCCGACCAGGCGCTCATACTCGGCCAGCGGGCGCAGCAGTGTCGGCTCGGCCGCCGCCGAGACGGTGGACAAAGTGCCCCCGAACGCGTCTTTGGCGGGATATGTAGCGACCCGCCAGTGCTAGCCGGCGGCCTCGGCAGAGCGCGACGGGACGCAGGCGCTGCGAGTGCGGCCCGCTCGGCGCGGCCGAGCGGCGTCGCGCGAGGCGTCGGGACGCGGGCGGGCGAGATTGCGGGACCGCATCGTTCTCGCCGCCCCGGAAAAATGCGCCAGTCGCACATGGCGCAATCACCCGGCGACGGCCCCGCTCTCGCCGAAAGGGTAAGGGTGTGGATGACCCGGACCGCAAGGATTCGGAGAAATTCCGCGGTGGGCGGATTCCGTAGCGTCCCAGATCGGGCCTGGAACGATGCCTTCGCGCCTAACTAAGAACGAACCCGCTCGCGCGGGAGGGGAGCGCCTGTCGCAGCCGGTGCGTCATCGACGGGGTGATGCGCGGTAGCGCGTGACGGTCGGGGGCGCCGATCCCGAGCATCGAAGGTCCAGCAACCTTCGGCTCGAGAAAGGAACCGCTGATGACCCCGATCCCTCCCAACGGCCCGTCAGCCCACTGCGGGCGCGCATGATCGAAGACATGACCGTGCACGGCTTCAATGAGCGGACGCGCAGCCACTATGTGCGACACATGCGGGCATTTGCGGCCTTCCTCGGCCGGTCGCCCGACACGGCGACGGCGGAAGACTTGCGCCTCTTCCAACTGCACCAGACGCAGAGCGCCATGCAGCCGCCGAGCATCAACGGCGCGGTCTCGGCCCTGCGCTTCTTCTTCACGGTGACGCTCGACCGGCCGGATCTGGCGCGGCGGCTCACCGTCGTGCCGTACCCGCGGCGGATACCGGCGGTGCTCAGCGTCGAGGAGGTGACGCTGCTGCTGCGAGCGGCATCGGCGCCGAAGTACAAGGCGGCGTTCGCCACCGCCTGAGCCTGCCCCGGCGAAGGCCGGGGGCGCCGTGGACGGGTGCGGGCACTGGAATCGGGGAGCGGCGCCGCCGCAAATTCCGCTCGCATGGCTGTACGATTCCACGGCAAGAGTAGCGGCGGCGGGTAGGCCACACCGAAGCGAGCGCTCGATTGACGGGAGTTTCTTGGTGCCGGCTTATTTTCCAGCCCCGGCTCCAACCATGATGGTGTTATAGAGCGACGATGTTGCCGGCAGCGGGGTATAAGCGTAATAAGCGTGCGGATCAAACACGGCCGAGGGATTGCTTGTCGCGACCAGGGCCCCGTTCATGGTTGCATTTCCGGACGCCGCCACTAAACCCATGCCGCGGTCATAGCCGCCGGCACGGATGCCGTTATAGTCCTCTATCCCCACAGCTTGCTTGCACGCCTGTGCGCCGGGCCAGGCTTCCAGAATGTTATTCTCAAGCAACATCTGGGCCGACCCGACCGAAGCTGGACCAAATCCATAGGTTCTTCTGGCGCATGAAGCCTGGCCGCCCCAATCTTGTATCAGATTATTGAACTCATGCACCCATGCAAGAGAAGCTACCCGGACGCTGCGGCGGAACACATTGAGAAAGCGGTTGCGGTAAACCGTCACCCGTTCGGCTGCGGGCATCTCGTTCGCCGGTGTGCTCTTGTTAACACCGATCGCCATTCCGAAATAACTATCCCTGAAGAAATTATTTGAAATCGTGATAAGGTCGGGACTGGGTATGCGGCCGTTCACCAGCGCCTCGCCGCCAATTCTGGCGGTCGACTGGGCCCATACCTCAATGCATTTGTCGCCACAGTTGAAAAAAGTGTTGTGGTCGATCCAGATATTATGGCTATTCCCGATGATGTTGACCCCGACGCCGCACCTTGCAGAATCTCTAGGACCGTATGTCTTAAGGTTCTCATCCCCTAGCGCTGCAATATTCTGACAGGCCGGGTGATCGGTCAGCTGGCTATGAAAACGGATGCCACGGATGATAATGTTGTCGGCGTCCGCTATCTGCAGAATAGTGCCGTCGGAGGTCAGGGTGGCGGGGCCCTGGATCGTAGTGTTCGAAGGAATGTTGAGCGTCGCCTTTGCTCCGTGTGAGGGAGATTCGATGTATATTTCTTGATCCGATTGGTCAAAAACGATGGTTTTGGGCCCGGATTGCTGAAGACAGGCATAGAGGGCCTGTTGATTGGCTATCGTCACGCGGCATGTACAGGATAGGCCTGTGCACGAGGCTCCTCCCGTCGTTCCGCGGCCCAGTGAGGCGAACCCGATCGGCTGCGCAGCATCGGCGGCAAACGCCGGCGCGACAACCGGCAGACAGACAAGGGCAACCAGCAGAGCGGAAAGAGAGCGCATCTCCCACCGCATGCGGCGCACGTTCCCGGCCGCCGGCGGGCGTGTTCCTTGCGGTGCCGGCATCGCTGACTCCTCTATCAGACGCTATTATTGGTGTTTATAGGGAGTGCTACTCTTCTTAATCCCCACCGGGAGTCCCGACCCGCCAGTGATGAAACCGGGACGGGGTCGATGGTAACGTGGTGCGGCGCCCCGGCACGGAGGTCGGTTTTTCCTTGGTCCGAGCGAGCCCGTCAATTAGCCGGACCCGGGATTCCGGAGCACCCCGATTGCGCCACGGGCCGGCTTCTGGAGGGCCTCCAACCACATGCGCGCTGCTCGCCCTTTGCCGGTGATGAACGGGTCGCCGAATTTGCGTGGGTCATGCCTGTTTGCAATTGGCAACCCCACCCGCCAAGCCTCAAGGAGTGAATTGAAACACGGCCCCCAGGTTGGCGCTGCCGCCATAATCCCCGGTGCCGTAGAGGCTGCCGAGTAAAAAAACCGGCGCGATCTCGGGATCGCTCCCATTGCTGCCGTTGAAGTATCCCACTATCGTATGTGTCCAGGCGCCACCCGCAGTGGCCGGCGGCGTCAGCTGAAACACCGTGCCGCAGTCGCTACGCAGCGCGTTGCAGCGGTGGTTTGGCCCTATCGGGCGCTGCGGGCCCCGGGCTCGCGCCACCTGATCGGGCGGCTGCATTTCAACCATGTGCGCGCCTCGACCTGGCTCGACACCCTGCCGAAGGGTGCGGCGGCTCTGCTTTCCGTCGCTCGTGACCGCGGATACGGCTCTCGCAGCAATGCATCGAGGCACCGAAGAGTTGTTCGAGATCGTCCCAATGCTCGCAGGCACGCTGGCAGCGGCGATGCGGACACAGAGTCCCTCATTGACCTCGCGCAACTCGAATAACCCTAGGACCTCGGAGACCCCGCGCCGGCGAACGGCAACTCCGCGATTTGGCTGGCGTTCGAGATCTGGCGCCGCGGCCGACGCGCCGCGGATAGCAGGAAAGCGGCGGGGCAAGGGCAGAGCTACCTTTTTCAGGATTCTCCCCAATTCCGGCTCAGCGGCCATGCGCTTATGGCTTGGGCAGTACTCGAATGATTGCCACCATCCCGTGGTCTGCATGCTGGAGAATGTGGCAATGGTACACGAAATCTCCGACGTCGAGGCCGCGGAAATCCATGCGCACCGTCGCGCTGGGGAAAGGACCCGACCCGCTCCAGTAAGGGATGTCGATCGTGTCGAGAAACTGCCGCTCGCTTTCCGGCACGGCAGCGCCGTTGCGCTCCAACAGCTCGAAATGGATCTGATGGATGTGAAATTCGTGGTTTTCCAAACTCTGGTTTTCGATCGTCCAATCTTCGACCGAACCCTGAGTTGTAATAATCGCCGGAGGTAGACCCGGTTCGAATAGTTGTGGCTTATCCCCGTCGACTGTAATGAAGAAGTGCGAAATGGAGTTGATCTCGGAGAAATAAAGTCTCCGATGGGCCGTCACGGGATTGTCGTCGAGCCCTTCGAACCGCTGAGCTCCCGGCGGGCCCGCTGGAATCGGCATGATCGGTGCCCAACCTCTGTTTCCGGTTAGCGAGATCGCCGCCAGCGGCCGTGTCGGATCGTTGTCGCCGTCCGGCCCGGTAGCGACCTTTCGGGTCACAAAGACGGCATTGCGAACCGTCGCCGGTGGCCCGGTCACGATGAATTCCGCCCGCCCGGCCGGCGGGATAAGGATGTGGGTGCCCATTATTGTACGCCCGCGCCGTCGGCCATCCTGCGAGTCCAGCGGCACCCCGTCGAGAGCAACGACTTCGAGCGGCTGTGCGACCCCATCGTATTGGAGCGCAATGTCGAGGATCGTATCGGCAGCGGCGTTCGCAACCCGCCAGAATTCCATCTCGTCCGGCCGCATCCGGATCACGGCCGGTGGATAATTCGGGTAGGGCACCGGCACATAATTCACCGACACGTCCCAAGCCGGCGCCCGGCTGTCGGTCGGGCCGCTCGCCCGGTGTTGATCGCGTACGATCAGGACGCGCTCGGGTAGGCCCGCGACCTTGGGCTGCAGTTTCTCGATGCCTTCGACGATAATCGCCCCTGAGGCCCCGCCTTGAACCGCCGCTTCATTCACCTTGTATATGTGCGGATGGTACCAATAGAGCCCGGGTGGCTCGTCATTCGGAAATCTCAGCCGATAGCGGAAGGTCTGGCCGGGATTGACGACCGTGTGGATCGTCTCGTCCGCGTGGCAGGCCGGCGACGTATTGGTCCCGTGGTAATGTAGATTTACCGAGGTTCGGGTGGCTTGCTCAGCGCCGCAGATCGGGACGGCGATGATCGGTAAGTCGGAGTCGCCTGGCCCCGCCGGAAGCCGGTTGCGCAGCGTGACGTCGAGAACATCTCCTGGCCGCACATGCAAGGTCGGCGATTCCAATCCATCCGGTGTCCTGAAGCAGTAGAGCGCGTGATTTTGGCTGCCGCTCACGGTGTAGTAGTCGAATGTGACACGCAACACCCCATCGCTGCTGTAGAGGTCGGGCGGAGGCTGGACGACGCTGCCGGGCGCCGGCCGCGGGCAAGGATCGGCCGGGGCGGCGCCAGCAAAGAGGCCGTGCGCAAAGAGTTCGGGGCCGGCACTCGCCGCCAACGCGCTTGGGCAGGGTTCGCTCGTGCCCCCGCTGCTTTCGGTCGTTGAGCTGCTTAGCGGCCCCAGCACGAGTACGAATACAATTGCCGCGATCGACGATCGCAGAAGCTTCAGCACCATCTTTTGTTCTCCCACGCGGCAACCAGGGTGTCCCCCCCCGCCATGCCTCAAGGAGTGAATTGAAACACGACCCCCAAATTGGCGCTGCCGCCATAATCCCCGGTGCCGTAGAGGCTGCCGAGTTCAAAAACCGGCGAGATCTCGGGATCGCCCCCATTGCTGCCGTCGAAATCTGCCAGTATCGTATGTGTCCAGGCGCCGCCCGCAGTGGCCGGCGGCGTCAGCTGAAACAGCGTGCCGCAGTCGCTTTGCGGCGTGGCGCACTTGTGGTTTCCCCCACCGTTGGTCGTGCCATAGAACGTCCCGAACGTGTCCCTGACCAGCCCGCCTTGGAGCTGTTTACCGCCTGTCCCGTCGAACTCGTAGAAGACGCTTTCCGTCCAGGCGCCGCCCGCGGTGGCCGGCGGCGTCAGCTTGAACGCCGTGCCGCAGCCTCCAGAAGATTTACAATTGGCGCCGCCGCCGTTGCCGCCCTTCCATGTCGTGCTGTAGAGCGCGCCAAAGGTATCGAAGAGCAGACTATAGTAGGGCAGGGTGCCGTCACGAGCGCCGTCGCCGAAACTGTGCAGGACAGTCTCGGTCCAACTTCCGCCCGGCGCCGATGGCGGGGTCAGTTTGAATGCCGTGCCGAGATTGAAGGCGCCACCAGTCGTGGTCGTGCCGTAGAGCGCGCCGGCGGTGTCGAAAGTCAAACTACCCCGGGGTCGGCTGCCGTCCTTGCCGCCGAAACTGTGCAGGACAGTCTCGGTCCAGCTTCCGCCCGGCGCCGATGGCGGGGTCACCTTGAAGACGGTGCCGAGGCCGGACGTGCCGCCGCCAAAGGTTAGGCCGTATACCGCGCCGAAAGTGTCGAAGACGAGGGCGCCGGGTGGGCCGGAGCCGTCCGGCCGACCCCGAAAGGCGTATAGGGTGGTCAGGGTCCATGCGGTCCGTCCCGCTGCCGGCGGCGTCAGCTTGAAGACGGTGCCGCAACCGGGCTCGTAGCCGCAACTGACTCCCCCGCCCCGCGTGGCTGTGCCATAGAGCGCGCCGAACGAGTCGAGGATCAGACCGCCGGTGAGCACATCGCCGTCGCTGCCGCCAGTGAACTTGTGCAGAACCTGCAATCTCCACGCGCCGCCTGCCGTGGCCGGCGGCGTCAGCTGGACAACCGAGCCGCAGCCGTACTCCACAACGCAGTCGCCGGCGCCGCCGGTGGTCGTTGTGTAGAGGGCGCTTCGGAATCCGACCACGTTATCGAAGACCACCGCACCGTAAGGATGATCGCCCGTACTGCTGTTAAAGCTGCCGATGGCCGTGAGGCTCGCTGCATTCGCGCGTGGCGCGCAGAGCCCTGCGCAAGGCACGCAGCACAGCAAGCTCGCCGCAACCCGCCACGAACTCCGAATTCTCTCTCGCTTCATATTTGGTTCCTCCACCATAACCCTGCGGTTCCAGCGGCAGCCAGACGTGTTGGCCATCCGATTGCTGGGCGGGGGTGCTTACGGCATCAGCCGGAACACAGTACCGTCATGGTGGGCGCCGCCCCCGGCCGTCCCACCGTAAACGGCGCCCGACCCGTCGACGACCAGGCTTGCCGATGGCTGTGCCCCGTCGCTGCCGCCGGTGAACTCGTACAGCACTGTCTCTCTCCAAACCCCGCCCGCGGAAGCCGGCGGCGTCAGCCGGAATACAGTGCCATCATGGTGGGCGCCGCCCTGTTTGGTGGTGCCATAGAGCGCGCCGGTCATATCCAAGATCAGAGCGCCGCCGGGACAGCTGCCGTCGCTGCCGCCGGCGAACTGGTACAAGACGGCCTCGGTCCAACTTCCCGATGTCGTCGACGGCGGTGTCAGCATGAATACCGTCCCGGTGCCGTGGGCGCCGCCTTCACAGGTCGTCCCATAGAGCGCTCCGGTCGTGTCGAAGATCAAAGGCCCGTTGGGAGTGGCGCCGTCTCTGACGCCGCCGACAAATGTGTGCAGGTTGGTTTCGGACCAAGACCCGCCTGCCGTCGCCGGCGGGGTCAGCTTGAACACTGTTCCGAAACCGTGAGGGCCGGGGCCGGGGCCCGACGCCGCTCCGTAGAGAGCGCCGGTCGTATCGAACAACATGCCGCCTGTGGGGAACGCGCCGGTATCGGCCTTACGGAAGCTGTAGAGTACGTTCTTCGTCCAACTTCGTCCAGGCGCCGCCGGCGGCGTCAGCTCGAACACCGTGCCGCCGCCGTAGACGCCGCCCTTTTCAGTCTCGCCGTAGAGTGCGCCGAAACTGTCGAATACCAGACCGGCCGATGGCATGGCACCATCGCTGCCGCTGGCGAACTTATATAGTACGGTTTCGGCCCAGCTTCCGCTCGTCGTCGGGGGCGTCAGCTTGAACACAGTGCCGCAGCCTTGGACGCAGTTGCCCCGTCCGCCGCCTTGTTTGGTCGTCCCGTAGAGCGCACCGAAACTGTCGAAGACCAGACCGAAAACCGGGAAGGCGCCATCGCTGCCGCCTTTTTTGAAGCTATACAGCAGGGCCGCGGTCCACGCTCCTCCCGTTATTGCCGGCGGCATCAGTTCGAACACCGTGCCCGCACCCGCTACGCCGAATTCCGTCGCTCCGTAAAGCGCGCCGCGAGTGTCGAATAGGAGACCGGTTGCCGAATATTTGCCGTCGGCGCCGGCAAAGGCATGTAACGTCGTCAGGCTGGACCCCGCTGCCGCATCCTCCCCTATGCCCATGGCGGCCCAGGAGACGACAGCAGCCAATGCGAACCTCGCGACGCAACCGTGTGTGTGCATTGTCTCTCCTCCCCTCGATGAGTTGCGAATTGCCGAGGCATCCAAGGGCGCCCGTCCTAAACCGACAGTAACATTAACCGGATTCCCGACCCGTTGCGAGCGATTTTTCGGCTAATCGAGGCGCACCACAACGAAATTCGAGCGAAGACGCACCTCTGCCGTCGTCGTCTGTCGCATTCGATCCCGGCCCCCTCATGCTGGGCCAGCAATGCCCGAAGGTGCGCGATGAGCGACAAGATTTCCTGGAACATCTGCGCATCCCTTGCGAAAGTACCGTCCAATACGGCTCGCGTCGGGCCGACAGCTTCGCGCGGGCGGAGCGAGTATCGATCTTCGGGTTGCGAACGATGCGGGCCATCGGCTTCCTCTTTCCGTACGTTCCGCATGCCGCAAGGCGGCGGCAACACCGGTTCGAATCCGGTAGGGGACGCCATCTGTGGCAGCACGGCGCGATTTATCCGGCGCGATCACGTGGCGATCCGCGTCGCGTTCGGCAGTGGCGTGATCGGGCGCGGACGGGATGGAGCACTAAGGTTCTGCCGCCAGCGCCGCGGGTGCGGCGTCCCGGCCCGTCTGCGAGCGCGTCGGACCGTGCCGCTCCCGGGTCGCCTGCGTCAAGTTCAGACCGACCGCAGGAATGCGGTATCATCTCTGCGCCCTTGACCGTTGCGGCCGCCTCGGAGAACCTCTGCACAAGCCCCTCCGCGCAACGATCATGAAATAGTGTCGTACTTCGGGCAGAGAGGATGGAGCAGCTGACGCCGGCGACAGCGGGGGTTGAGCGCCAAGGCAAGACGGGGCGAGGGTCGGCACGAGAGGGGAAGGCCGTGGCGCCGTGGGAGGCGGCGTGCGCGCTGACCACACCGCCCGATCCGAATTTCGTCCGCCGAGCGGAGTGGAGCGGATGCCGCGCATCCACATTCCGCAGCGACGGTGCAATCTGTCGGGTTCGGCCGGCCTATGGCAAGGGAACACGATTTGGTGGGGTTTTTGGTGCGCGCGAGCGCATTCACGATGCCGCGGTGATGAAGGTGCAGGTGAAGGTCGAGCATCCGATCGAGATCATCAAGTCCGTGTTCGGCTTCTCCAAGGCGCGCACAATAAGAACGCGCATCGACAAGAACGCGCATCGACAACTCATGCGAGTATCTTACGAGAAATATGCCGATATGGCAGGAAGAACGCGAGGCAGACGCCCGGATACAACCAAACGATCACACCCTCAGCCCGTCTCGTCGATGACCGGCGTCATTGCCGTGCCGCACGACCGCGGATCATCTCTTTTCCGGACGTTTCTCAAACTGATCGCCGGCAAGCTCGGCGACGGGGCGGCAAAGCTACACTGGCCCCCACGGGTCAGCCAATTCGGGATTAAGCAGATGATCGGATTGTCGAAAGAGCGGACAGAATTTGCCGGCATGCTGACCAATTTCAATGTCCGGGCCGAAGAGGCGAGGCGCGAAGTTCCAATGTCTCCACGCGCTCGCGACGTTTTCGACCGCGCGATACGGCGAGTGGACAGGAAGCGGGTTGCCGATCTGCAACGCTTCGTGCGCCGCAATCACGATATCTTTCTCGAAGAGCCGCCGGTCAAATATCTCGATCTGCCGCTATATCTCGCGCGAAAGGCGAATTGGGTGGTGGCGTTGGACCTCGACCGCCGGCCGCCTTGCCACATCCTCGACCTCGGTGTCGGCGGCGGCCATTTCCCGTTTCTCGCATCCTTGCACGGCCACCAACCCCTCGGCATCGATATGTATGATGATCTCTACGAACGCATCTTGGCTGTGTACGCGATCCCGCGCATCATCCACACAATCACGCCGGGTGTGGCGCTGCCGGTCACCGGGAAGTTCGACCTCGTCACGGCGCTGCAGGTGACTTTCAACCGGCCGGTCGGCCGACCGGCCCGCGGCCGCACAAGCGTCTATTGGACCTTCGACGAGTGGCGCTGGTTTTTCGGGCAGCTCTGCTCGCTGATGAACTTTCCCGGACGGATCTTCTTTGAGCTCAATCGGCAGCCGTCGCCTGCCTCAAAGCGCGATCACGCGCTCGACCTGCTGGGCCTGTTCAAGAGCAACGGCGCTGTCGTCAGCCGCTATAGCCATACGGTGTTGTTCGAGCTGGACGAGCCCCTTCAGCTGATCCCAGCGGGAGGCGCTGCGGATATGCTAGGGTGATGCCAATCCCGTCGCCGCGGAATTGCAGCGCTCCACTGGCGACGGTCGGCTCTTACCATCAGAGCATGATTTGCCGTGATTTTTCATGACACCAAATCGCTTGGGATTTGAGGTATTCCCAAACGTCGCCCGTCACCAGGGGGGCGTTGAGCTGCAGATAAACCTTGCCATCGGGTGCGAGCAGGTTGGCCCGTAGGTCATCGAGAAGGAACGACCAAGCTTCCTTACCCCATGGCCCTTCGCGCGAGGCGCAGAACGTCACCAGCAGGGCCGTCACGAGGTCGACTCGCCCAAGCGGCGGCAGCGGAGTGAACGCCGCAACGGCGCCGGCCTCGCAGGGAATGGCAAACGCGCGCCGCAACCCGGCATACATCGCCGCGGTCGGCGAGACTGTTTCGGCGAGGTCGAGACCTTGCACCGAATGATCCCAGAACTTCGCCACGAGCAAAAAATGTGCCGCGCCGGCACCGAAATCGAGGATGCGTCGCCGTGGCGGTTGGTGCAGTCCGAGGCGCCAAGCGATTCGCATCTTGCCTTGCAGCCAGAACGGCGCGTCGAGAAATTTCAGGGCGCCGTTCAGATCTGCGTCCTGCCCCGGTTTCAGAAAACGCCGCTGAATTGTGGCATAATCGTCGGCATCGACTTCGGAACGCATGCGTTCGAGGCCCGCGACGAGTGCCGAGGTGAAAGCGGTTTGACGTTCTGTAGCCAGCGCCGCGATTCTCCGGTCGAGTGTCAGTCGCAGATCCTGGAAGATCGGGCCGAGGTGCGAGCTGTTGACCTGCGGAATATCAAACGGCTCCACAACATAACTCTTCCTGGTCATCATTGGGTCAGATATTCTCCCAGACGACATTATGATAAGATTCCTGATCGAGGGGTAGTGCGATCGACGATGACAAGGATACGCCCTCCTCTGCCCGACCATTTGCAGCGGACGCGGGTCGAGGAGCTATACGCAAGCCATGATTATCTCGATGCCTATCGACGGCATAGCGACATGCGGGTGCGCCACGATTATCAGGCTGCAGTCGGCGGTATGTGGGAGGAAATCGGCCGACTTCAGCTCGACTATCTCGTCGCGAACGGTCTGCAGCCGCACCACACCCTGCTCGACATCGGCTGTGGCACGCTTCGCGCCGGCCGACATTTCATACCTTATCTCCAGGCCGGCCGGTATACCGGTTTCGACCTGTCTCCAGCGGCTATCAACGCCGCCCGCAGGCTTGTCCTTACCGAGGGGATCGCCGAAAAGCGCCCGCGGCTGTTCGTCAACCGCAGCGGCGAACTGACCTTTCCGTATTCGCAACGTTACGACTTTCTCTTGGCTCATTCGGTCTTTACCCACTTGCCCGAGGCCAATATCGAGTTGGCGATGGCCCATATCGGCCGCGTGATGCACCCGGGTTCCCTCTTCTTTTTCACTTTCGACGATGCCGAGAAATTCCGCAGGACCACGACGATCTTCCCCTACCCTTTCGAATTTTTCCGAACGCTAGCCGGGCGGTATGGCTTCGATATCGAGCGTCGATTTCGATTACCCTCACCCACGAGGCCAAAGCATGGCTATTGTTCGAACGGGTTCAGCCGCTCGCGGGCAAACGGGCGAGACCCGCGGCCGCGCCAGCGGGATCTCGAGATAGGCGCATGCGATACACTGGTTGGCTGTTCGGCGCGCGTGGCCAAAGCATCGTCGCTCGCTATACGGCGATGCTGCCGCGAGGCGACGCTGGGTGCTCAGCGTTCAACGACCTCCGGCTCAAGTGCATCATAGCGTGCACGTCGCGCACCGGCAGCACGATGCTGTCGCAGCTGCTCTCAGCCTATGGCGCCTTGCCCGACGAATACTTCAACCCGCCGCGGGTGCTGATCGAGCGCGATGCCAGCGGCGCGAAGGATTACGGCCAACTATGCGCGCACCTCGTGCAGGCTTATTCTCAGCACGGGATTTTCGCGGTCAAAGGACCGTTCCAATGCGTCATGCCGCTGTTTCTCGCCGACGAGTTCCCGCGGCACATCCAATCCTGGCGGTTCGTATTCCTGACCCGCCGCAACCATGTGCGCCAGGCGATATCGATGTTGGTGGCGCGGCACACCCAATCCTACGCCGCCTGGCAGGCGCCGGCCGCGACGCTCCGGACAGAGGATTATTCGCCGGCAAAGATCGCCAGCGCGATCGACAACATCGTCATCGGCAACGCCTGGTGGGAGAAATTTTTTGCGGTTTCCGGCATCGAGCCGCTGCGGGTGACGTACGAAGATCTGGTTGCCGACCAAACGACAGTGGTTCGATCGGTTGCCGCACATTGCGGGCTGAGCGCCGCGAATCCCGCGGCGCCGCGCTACGCGCCGCTGATTTGCCAGTCGACGATGCTAAACGAAGAGTGGGAGCGGCGCTTTCGAGCCGACGTAATGACCGCAACCTTGTGAGGTGCGACGTGTCCCCGGCGCGCGGCCCGGTCCGGGCGCTGATCGCCCACCGGAAACATCTCTATGTTGTTCTGCGGCCGACCCTGCGGTGCCCTTAACGATCCAAATGGTATGGCGGCTTGAAGACCATGGCAGGGCTGCTGTCGCCGATGATCGTACCGCCTTCAGAGCGGTTGTTTTCGGCTCGGACGGCACCGGTGCCGCATTCGACGCCCAGGCTCGCGATACGGGACTCGACGATATTGACGGCTTCCTTGCACACCGGGCCGGCAATGAAGATATTGCCTTCGAGCAATAGCTGCGCACCGCCCACCGAACTCGGACCAAAACCGTAGCCGCCGCCGCGGCATGTTCCGGTGCTTGGCCCCCACTCTTTTATGACGTTGTGGATTTCGTGGACCCAAGCCCCCGACGCCGCTCTGACCGAGCGGCGGTAGCAATGGTCGAACGTGTTGCCGATGAAGGTCACCCGCTCGCTGCCGGGTGGCGGCACCGAGGTATGAGCGCTGACCCCTACGGCGGAGCAAAAATAGCTGTTGCTGAAGGTCGAGTTGCTGACCGTGATCGCATCCGGCGTTCGACCAGGACCGAGCGACCAGATCTCGAGACATTTCTCGCCGCAGCGGTCGAAACTGTTTCGGTCAAACCAAAGATGGGAGCCCGCGTCGAGAACCAAGATCGGCACGCCGCAGCGTCTTACGCCCTCCGGCGACCCGCGTTGCCCCTGTTCGGCGCAGCTACCCGCCAAGTCGCCGACAAATCTGATGCCTTGAACGATGACATTGGACTGGTGTCGAATTTCCAGCATCACGATATTGCTGGCCGTAATCGTGGCCGGCCCGAGAAGCGTCTTGTTGCTGCCGATGCGGACCTTCTGGGTCAACTTGACGACCGGGTTGCCGGCCGCCTGAGCGATCGTCGGCCCCGGCGCAGCGACACATGCCTGCAACGTCGGTTCGTCGCGCCATCGGCACAGGCTGCCGCCGACGCCGCCGGTCGTCCCGGCGCCGAACCCGACCGGTATTATCACGCCATGGGCTCGTACCGTCGGCGAAGGCGTCGTGTCGCCCGACGACGACGGCGAGGACGAGCCCGAGCAGCACCACCGCCCTGCCCGATCTGAGCCGAATGCTGCGCATCTTCTCGCACCCCACCTCGGATATTGTGTCAAGCGCAATAGAGATCCAGTGTCGCCGCGATCATTTGATCGATGCTGAAAACCGATTGCGACCACTTCCTGGCCTGTTCGGCCAGCGTGGCGCGCCGCTCGGATCGCAGCAAGCCCGCCAGCTTGGTTACCGCCTCATCGACATCGACGTTCTCCGCGCTCGAGAGCACCAGATCGCGGCCCTCGGGCAGAATGGCTTCGACGGAACCGCCGGCCGGCGTGCTGACGACCGGCACGCCGAGCATCTGAGCCTCGATCAGCACATTCGGCAGACCTTCGTGGCGCGAGGTCAACAAAAAGGCGTCGAGATGGTCGAGCCAGAAGCCGACATCGCGCCGATGGCCAGCAAACAGGACGCGGTCCCCGATACCCAACTGCGCGGCGCGTTCCATGCTCGCCTGCAGCAGCGGCCCGTCGCCGACCAGGATGAAGCGCGCATCGCCGATCTTGCGCTGCAGCGCCGCGGCGATGTTAAGCCACAGCATCGGTCGCTTGTTGGCATCGAAGCGGAGGACGCCCCCGACCGTGGCACGGGTATCCGGGGTGCGCGCGGCAAAACTGTCGAATAGCCTCGCCGAATCCGACAGCGGCGCGGTCGACGGGACGTGCATGCCGTTGTACACGACCGCCACACGGTCCTTCGACACTCCGAGCCATGCGGCGTAACGGTCTGCTGTGAGCCGATTATTTGCCGCCAGCCGCACCCCCGGCAGCGCCAGCAGTGATCGGTACAACAACGGGTATTCCGGCAGATAGCGATCGGGACGATCGATTGGCGGAAGGGTGCGCGCGTTGAGCACGATCCGCGGGACCTTCGCCAGCACCGCCGCCAGACCGGCCGTCAACACCGTGCCGTCCTGCCAGATGTGCACCACCTGCGGCGCCAGGACTCGCAACAAATCGCTGAGCCGCACCATTCCCTCGCGTATTTGCGGCGCCAGGTAGGGCATGAACTGGGACCAGCGCCCGGCCAGCGAGCGACGCGGATGGCCGCCATATTCGGGGAGGTCCTGGAACTCCTTCACTTCAATCCGTTCCTGCTGCAGCTCATGCAGGAAGAAGTCGCCGCCGGTCCGCAACCGCATGGATCGGCAGACGACCACGACCGGGCCCAGGATATCATATCCGGCAAGCGGTTGCCCGCTGACCGCCGCCCGCTGCAGGACCCGGCTGGTAACGGTCAATTGCCGCTCCGCGCCGCCGACGCCGAGCGAGCCGGTGATCATCGCCGTTAGGCCGAGAAATGACAGCGAACCATCGACGCTCCGCATGCCTGGTGCTGCGATCTCACCAAGTATCCGTTCCAGCGCTTGTTCACCGACAGTCTTAGCTTCCGAAACCTCACCCAGCAGCCGCTCCATCGAGGCGATGTCAGGTCTGAGTTCGGCCAGCGAGTCGCGCAAACGTGACGTCGTCCGCGCGGCGCCAATCCCTTCGCGCAGCACCGAAGCTGCCTGACCGATGTAGCCGCGACGGCGCAGCCAAGTGCTGTACCGCAAATATCCCAGTTCCCGCTCGGGGTACTGCTGCAGCAAGTCGTCGAATACGCCGATAACTTCGTCGGAATCCTGAAGTTCGATGACGAGCATGGCGCGCAGCAGCGATCCTTCGAACCCCGGAGGGAGATCGGAGATTAACTGCTCGTAATCCCGACGCGCCGCGATGCGCCCTTTCTCGCGCACGCGATGACGCAGCGTCATGCAGGCGGCTTCGCTTTCGCCGGGGAAGCGGAGTCTGACCCCCTCCCAACTCTCGCGCGGAACAGTCGGTCCGCAGGAGCGCTCGATCAGCCGCGCGGCGTAGAGCTGAAGCACCACATTTTCGGGATACTGGCGGACAAACTGGAGCAACCGTCCCTGCGCCTGCTTCAGCGCCTCCGGGCCACCCTCGATTCGCGCCAGCCGCCGCGCCTCGTTCGCAATCCGCCGATCGAATGGTTTGCCATTTCCTGCAGTCCCGACGAGGGCCGCGGTAATCGGGTCGGCTCGGTCGTCGCCTTTGGGATCGGCGTCAGAAAAGCCGCGATGCGCGCTGACAGGCGCCATGCCATTTTCGGTAACGGTTGTGGCTGGCGCTGCCGCTGCGGCGGTAAGCTCCTGGTCGGTCGCGACGGCGCTCGCAGCCCTTCTCGGCGGCCCAATCCGGTGGCTGCGAAGCTTTAGCCATCCCAAAAAGCTCCTCACCAGCCCGATGCCCCGGACAACACGGTTTCATAACGCGATTGCCATTCCGCCAAAGGCAAGAATTCGCCAATCCGTTCTTCGCTCGCTATCCCGTCCGCCGCACCGCCGTTCAGCGCGGCTCTAACCGCTTCGGCGATGCCGCCCGGCTCGCGCGGGTAGAACCAGGCGCGCGAATAACCCGCCAGTTTTTCACGATATAACGGGATGTCGGGCGCTACGACCGGTTTTTTCAGAGCCATCGCGACGCCGAGCTCCAGCGGGCTATCGAACCGGCCGATCAACGTCAGGGGCGGCGGCTCTAGCCAGATATCGATGCTTTGCACGCACTCGACAAACTTTTCGGGGGGCGTGCGCCCCGGCAGATCGAGATGGTTGGCAAAGCCCGACTTGTCGGCCGTCTCGGCAAGCCGGTCGCGGTGCTGGATCGGTCCGGCCAGCAACAGCCTCGGCGCCATCTCCTGCGCCAATGGCGCGAGGTCGGCGATCAGTTCGAGTAGGCCTCGGGTCGGAGAGATGTAGCCGACATATCCCAAGACGGGCCGTCCGTGTTCATCCCGCGCTGGCTGTCCAACCTGTCCCACTGGCGGGACCCAGGGTAGCGGGTCGGGCAACGGCACCAGCGTATCGGCGCGGGCGCCGTTCTCGGCGAGCGCGTCGGCGAGTGTCCGACTGCGCACGATGACGCGATCCGCCAGCCGGGCGATCGCGCCGAACTCGCGCAGGGCCGCCCGGCTGCGCTCCTCGCTCTGTTCTGCCTCGAGCGGCGGCAGCCAAGGAGCCCGGAGCTGTCCAAGATCGAGGACACATTTCACCCCGCAGCGGCGCGCGGCATGGAGACCCGCCTGGCACAGCACGAAATCGCCGTCCGCGATGATGACGGCGGGCGGCGAGGCCTCTATCGCGGCGATCAGCCGCTCGGCAAACAGGACCCCCAGCGCAGAGAAATCACCCGTTGTCACCCGCAGCGAGGGCAGTCTGCGGTATTCATGGCGGCCGCGAACTTCGCGCAGCGGCTCGGCAAGCGAAGCGTCCCTCGCGCCGGGATGATAACCTGGCTCGGTAATCGTGAGCACTTGCCAGCCGTGATCCATCAACGCCTCGGCGGCGATCGAGGTGCGCAAGGTTTGCGGCGTCAAGTGATAAGGCAAGGACTGCCTTGTCCACGAGATCGCCGAGCGTGCATGAATGCCCCGCGGCGGCGTTCCCGGCCGCGGAATGCGCTGGGTAATTGCCCCCGATTTCAGCGATCTTATCTGGTCGACACGCCGCCGCTCGACGACACTCAACCGGCGGAGATCTATCCGGTCGAGGATGGCCGAGGGGTAGCCCACAAACCCCGCGTCGAACAGCGCGAAGCTCAGCCATTTTGCGCGATCGAGTCCCGACCAGCGGCTAAGCGCCTCCAGACACAGCAGGTAGGCCGTTTCCGGCGAGCGTCGCCTGATTTCTCGCGCCGCTTCGATAATGACGCGCGCTTGGCGCTCGGGGTTATCGGTCTGCAACGTCAGCCAGTTCAGGACTTCTTCCCGTTCGCTCTGCTCGAGGCGCGTCAGCACTTGCTCGATCAGCCACGCCACGTTGGCGTGAGCTTCGGCGGTCTTGCGCCGATCGCGCATGAGGGCGCGCGACTTGCGGTGCAGCGCTATGAGCTTGCCCGGCAGCTGCATCAGCCCGCGGCGCGACTCGATGGCGTCGATCAGCACGCGGCCCAGCCGAAACTCGAAGCTGCTCGATTTCACTGTCAGCACAGGGGCAGGACCGGAGCGGCGGGGGTTCTCCTCCGCCGTCGACGCCGCGGTGATTTCTGCGATCTTCGCGACTAGCAGCCGATTCTGCGCCTCCAGCGCTTCCATCCGGGTAAGCTCGGCGCGCGCCTCTCGCAACTCGTCTTCGAGCAGGCGCAGCCGGTCCGGCGCACATGCCGCGGCGGTCGGCATCGCAGCATGGCGACCGCCACCGGCTGTTTCGTCTTGACGGGACTCTTTGGCCAGATTGCTCACGGTCCAACCCCCAACGCGTATCGCAACGAACGAATCAAGCCCCGGGCCGTCGACCAACCCGACTTACATCGCCGCTATGCGCCTAGCCGCCGCCTGTGGGCGGTCAACTCTGCCGGTCGTCGATACCCTCGCACTCGCTGTCGCGGACGCGATAAGGGAGTCATCGCCAAACGCGTTCAGGTTGCTGAAGTACACGCTCTTTTGCTCATCCTGGAACCATTCGGCTGAGCTTTTCAATGCCTCCCAAACTGGCGGAGTGAGCTTGCCGTTGGACAGGTTCAGGAATACGGTCCCGCCCGGAGCGAGAACATCGCGTCGCGCGCAGGCAAGAAAATGGTTCCAATGCTTGATGCTCCACGGCCGCTTTCGTTCGTCGACATTGAACCCGGCAAGAAAGCTGGTGAGCATGTCGTACGTGCCGGGGATATCGCGCAGGTCGCCAAAGGGCCGCACTCTGTGGACGATCCGCTCGACCTTGAACACGTCGCACAGCGCGTCATAGAGGTGACCCGAGCCTTGCACGCCCTGCGCCCGGCGCAGCACTTCGGTGCCGACCACGTGGTGCCCAAAAAAGCGGGCGACCACGGGGAAATGACCCGGCCCGGTGCCGATATCCAGGATATGCCGCGGGGCCGCGACATCGAGGCCGAGCCGCTGCGCGAAACCAATCTTGCTTTCGAACCAGACGAGCGGATCGAGATATTTGACCGTATCCGTCTGCGGATCGATCCGCTCCGGCGCGAGAAAGTAATCCTGGATCTCGCCATAACGGCGGGCGTCGATTTCGTTCAAGAGAAATTCAAAAAACCTGATTTTTAGCCGGTTCCGGGGTTGGTCGAACCGGCGCAGCTGTGCAATGCGTAATCGAATCACGTCTTCAAAGTTGCCAAAAATGCCAAAAAGATGTTGTTCTTTTATTTTGGGCAACACAAACGGTTGCACCCGCATCTTCAGCTGCCCAGCCACTCCGACACCCTCCCGAAACGACATAGTCGCCCGATTACGCCGTGGTCACTAATCCTCTATAGCGCTCCATCAAATCGGCAAAGCACTGTTGCGTCGCATGGTCTTTGTCGATGACCTTGACATGAGCCGCGGGCAGGTTGGGCGCCGGCAGCGGGTTGATCTGTACGCCGTATTCGGCCGACCGGAGCTGTGCCATGGCTCCCGAATTGCCGCCGATTGCATGCCCTGGCCGCGTCCGCTCCAGCACCCCCGAGTGCCACGGCAGGCTCAATGCAGCGCAGACCCGCGGCAAAACGGCGCTCGGCGCATCAGCGAATTCGTCGAAGAACAGGACGGCTTTCTCGCCCATGGGATTGAATTCATCTAGGAAACAGCGGTAGGATTCGGTCCATACTTCGAGGTACATCACCAGTTCTTCCGCGTAATATTTGTCGTCTCTGCCCTGAGGCAGTTTGGTCAACTTCGATGCCCAGGCTTGCAGCGGGCTCTTGAACACAACAAGCGCAGACAAGCGGAGCAGCGGATCCTGGTCGACGAGCTTGACGGCATTTTTGTCGGCGGAAACGAGAACCGTCGTGCCCAACTGGTGGGCGATCTTCTGATACCAATCTTGCGGATCGACCGTCAGCTTGGCGCGAAACTCGTCGGTCAGCACCCTGCAACTCCGCCCGCACACGGTGCAGAAAGGCCCGCGCCCGGTGCGCTTGCTGCCGAGATCCCGGGGCACGTAGTTTTTGCCGTCGTATTCCTTGGTCAACCAGTGCGATTTGCCGATGCTGCGCACCCCGGCAAGACCGCCGAGCACGCGATCGAGCATCGTGCTGCCGCAGAAGGACACCCCTCCGATCGCGACATGACGGACATCGCCGGCGGCCGCGAGCGGCGCCTCCAGCGTCAGTTGCAAGTGCTTGCGGAACAGGCCGTTCGCCGCCGGTGCGGCGATTTCAGCCGCCGCGGCAGAAGAACGCCCGTCGGCCGCTGCGGCCCGCGCCACCCGGAACGCGGCCTCAATATCGGCCGGATCGAGATCGCGCAAGGCCGTCCATGACGCCAAGGCCTCGTCCGGCCGCCCATTTGCATCAAAGGTGTGCGCCAGCGCGCGCAACGCCACCGCGTGTTCGGGGTTGCGGGCGACGACTTGTCTCGCAATCCGTATGACTTCCGGAAAATCACGCCGATAGCGCGCCGATCGTAGGATTTCCATCGGCGACGGCCTTCTCCTACCGAGCCGCACCAGGATCCCCGGGGTCCCCCGATTTTTTACCAGCGTGTCACTCACGGCATCCTCCGGCAGCCGCGCTTGTTCATAGATGCATTATTTCCGAAATGATATAGCTAGGGAGTGTGTTGCCAGATTGTGCCAAGGTTTGACGACCCGCCGTAATCAGCGGTGCCATAAAGCGCGCCAAGATGGAAGACCGGAGTAACCTCGGGATCGCCACCGTTGACACCGTCGAAGTCGGCGAGCACCGTGTGGGTCGAGGCGCCATCCAGCGTCGTCGGCGCGATCAGTTTATACGCCGTGCCGCAATGCGTTTTCGTGCAGTCGCCTGTGCCCCCGCGGTTGGTCGTGCCGTAGAAATTGCCGAAGGTGTCGCGGAAAAGTCCGCTTTGCAGCGTGCTGCCCGTTGGATCGTAAAAGCGGTAGTAGCTTTCGGTCCACGCTCCGCCGACATGTGCCGGCGGCGTCAGCTTGAACGCGACGCCGTTGTCGTTGATGCCACCCTTCCACGTCGTGCCATAGAGTGCGCCGGTGGTGTCGAATTGCAGCGTGTTGAACGGCTGGCAGCCGTGAGGGCCGGTGAAATTCAGCAATACGGTGTTCGTCCATGCGCCACCCTGGGTGCCGGGCGTTAATTTCACGACCGTCCCCATGTCCATCGAACCGCCGAACTGAGTAGTCAGATAAAGCGCTCCACGCGTGTCGAAAATCGGTTGGCCGCGAGGTCGCGCCCCATCGCGGCCGTGAAACGAATAGATCAGGCTTTCGCTCCACTTCCGCACTCCTGTGGTGGGCGGCGTCAGCTTGAAGACCGCGCCGTAGCCATTGCCGCCAGCGTCTGTCGTACCGTAAAGCGAGCCGAATGAATCAAAAACCAGCGTCCCGGTCGGGTTGGCGCCGTCAGGACCGGTGAACTTGTAAAGCGTGGTCCGGACTCAGCGATCTCCGGGTAGCGCCGGAGGTGTAAGCTTGAACACGGTGCCGCAGCCTTGCGCTTTGAAGCATGAACCGAGCGCGCCGCCGTGGGCGGTGGCGCCGTAGAGCGATCCAAACGAGTTGAAGATCAGGCCGCCGAATGGCAGATCACCGTCGAAACCAGTGAAAGTATGCAACACTTTCAAGGTCCATGAGCCGCCCGGTTTTGTCGGCGGGACCAAAGACACGATCGATCCGCAGCCGTATCGCAGATAACTGGTGCCGGCGGTGCCGATGGTGTTGGTGTATAGCACGCTTGACCGGCCCGGGACATTGTCGAAAACAACCGCCGCGTACGGATGGCCACCAGTGCTGGACGAGAAATCGACCAAGGCTGTGAGAGTCTGCGCGTCACTGAGCGCGCTGAACGCGACCAGCGAAGCCGTCATACCCGCCAAAAGCATCGCAATGCGCCACACCTAGACATGTTGCCCTCGATCGTAATTAAAGTGTTGGGCATGGGTCAGCTGGCCAGCTCGGCCTCAAGGTCGTAGTGCAAAGACAGTCCCCGCTAGCAGTTCCCCTGCCGCGGTCGCGCCGTAGATCTTGCCAGATCCATCGGTGCTAAGCTGGGTGTTCGGGCGGGAACCGTCGGGACCGCGAAAGCTGTAAACAATCGCTTGGCTCCATCTTCCTCCCGCAATTGCCGGCGGCGTGATCTTGTAAACACCGCCCCTGTCTGACGAGCCGCCGGATCCCACGACGCCATAAAGCGAGCCGGCGGTATCCTGGAATGGCGGCGCGCTGGGCGCGCCGCCATCGCGACCGCCCGAGAACAAGTGAAGCACCGTTTCGGTCCAATGATTGGCAGCCCCGATCGGGGGTACCAACCGGAACGCCACACCCCTGCCAAAGCGACCCCCTGCCTTGTTCGAACACCAGATTGCCCACCGGGCGGGCACCGTCGAGACCACCGGCAAAGGAGTGGAGTGTCGCGGTACATGCGCCTCGTGGCGCTGTCGGCGGCGCCAGCATGAAGACGACGCCCAACCTGGGCGGCGCCGCCCAGTTCCGTCGCGCCGTAAATGGACGCCGCTGGTATCGAGGAGCAGGTTACCTACCGGCAGTTCGCCGTCGAACACGGCAAAATCGTACAGCCACGGTGAGCAAGACGACCAGCGCCGATGCGAGGCGCAGGAGAGACCGACCGGTGTCTCCCATGACGTTCGTCCCCTTGTCGGATATCACAACAGATTGAAATCACTCAAACCATTTGGAGCTCGTTAAAGGAACAGGATCACGCCTAGCGGACGGACGCTCATCCGCCGTTGATGCTGCTTGGATGACTTGCAGCTCTGTTTCGACCCCGGGGCGAGGGCTCAACGACCTTCGGTGGCGGTTTCCCCTGTGACGAGTTCGGCGCGCTCTTCATCGTCATGGACGCGCCGCAACCGCCGCGACAACGTCCGGTAAACCCGGAGCGATTCTCTCATTGCTTCGTTGGCGTCCGGAAATTCCATCTGTCCGATGATTGCGGCGGTGAGTGTGGCGGCGACGATCCGCTCGGAATTTTGGTCCATCGGCTGCGGCCCTGACGTCAGGGTGGTCGGAGCGCTTATCGTATCGGGTGATCTTGCTTAGTCAAGGATTTCTCCGGAACCGTGTCCGGCACCCGGACGGCGCTCGGCCGCATCGGCAGCAAGGCCGGCGCGCCGCCTTGGTTGGGGTTGCGCCCTATGATGACGACAGCGGCGCGTACCAAGGCGAACTCCGCATTAAGGGTGGCCGCCGGCCGATCCCCCCTCAAGGCCTACTACCAACGGTTGCTCGCCAAGGGCAAAAAGGGCAAAGTCGCCCTCGTCGCCTGCATGCGCAAGCTGATCGTCATCCTCAACACCATGCTGGCGCGCGGGCAGATGTGGAACCCGCCCGCCGTCGCGGTCCCTGTCGGATGAGCGTTGAACATCAAGTGCGGTCGGCTCTCTGCGCCGACCGCATGGATGCCAACCCGCCCGGTGGGTGGCCGGGGTCAAGCCCGCAGCCGCCGGAGGCGGGGGCGCGAAGCGTTAGGCTTGAGCCCGGCCGATCACCGGGCTACCCCACCCACTTCACAGTTGCTCCCCCCGCGCCGCGGCCCAGTATCGCACATCCCCAAGATCCACGAACTATCAGAATGAGTCAGAGCACTAGAATGACCTCCCTGACGAAATCGGGATCGGCCATGTCTGCCGGAACGAAGTC
Source organism: uncultured Alphaproteobacteria bacterium (assembly GCA_963772295.1). Lineage (GTDB taxonomy): Bacteria > Pseudomonadota > Alphaproteobacteria > ATCC43930 > CGMCC-115725 > AP-15. Next base: position 572,224 of record CAVYWO010000020.1, on the reverse strand, counting down.
GAGCAATTGCTCGGCAGTATCGGCGCGGGCGTTTTCATCGAGGACTTGTTGGCTTCGCGACCCCTGGAACAGCAACGTTCGGTTGAGGGTATAGCTTCTGAAAGTGATCTCTATCGGGATCCGCTCCAGCAGCGCGACATCGACATCGCGAAAATCCGCCGCGGTATCGACCGGCGCGAAATTGGGTCTACGCTCTCGATACAGGTGCGCATGCGTGCAAAGGTCTTGGCCGGCTCGAGCGGCCTTGCGTCAAATACGGCGAAAAGAAGCCCAATCCCCGCTCGCGAGGTCCCGACCTCTCCCACAGCATCCAGCTCGAATCGCCGAAATCGAGGCCGAGCTCGTCGACGAGCATGCCAACATAACCGGCGTATCGCGCCCGCGTCGAGCCGTCGACATCGCTGACCACCGCGACCGCCGAATCGAAGCCATAGGGCAGCTGCCGGATGCCCTTGTCCGCCAGTGCTTGCTCCACCGCCTTGCGCTCGCCCAGGCTCAAGCCGAGCTCGCTCGAATACGGGGCAGGACGCAGCCCCGCGCACATCGGCCTCGTTCAAAATTCGGCACCGAGCAAAGGGCTCGCCGGTGGCGCATCCAGCAGCAGCGCTGCGCCCGCGACCGAGCCTCGATCAGGTAGGGGCGCATCGCTATCGATGAATTGATCGACGACCTTGAAACACAATACCGGCGGCTCGAAAGCGTTTACCGACAGCACAAAACGCTGCGCGCCGCCGGACTGGTCCAGTGGCGTGAAGCCAAGCCTTGAGTAATGGTCGGTGACCATACCGTTTTTTGCGGTCGGGATGTAGGTACCGATCAGCCGTTCGATGTTGCGGGCACGCGCCGCGGCAACAATCCGTGTCAGCATCGCCTCTTCGACCTGCCGGCCAAGGACGCGGCAGCTCATTAGCCAGGTGTCGATGTTCCAGGCGTACTCATCGTTGGCGCCGGAGGGACGGCAGATCACGACGGCGATCATGCCGAGATCGCCGAACCGGTCCTCGAGGCGGACCTGCAGCGTAAACAACGCGTCGTCCCGTTCCATCGCCACAATCTCAGCCTCGGTGAAGCGCCGGGTCGTCAGGTTGAACTGGTTGGTCTTGTTGATCAGCTGGGTGATGCGGCGTCGCCCTTTTGGATCGAACGGCGCGAAGGTGATCACCATGGCCAGCGACGACAGATAGTCGCCGAGATCGCGCGCCTGCTGCTTGACTTCGGCCCTTCGGCTGTCGGCCACATAGGATTCGGCGCGCAGCCGATCCTCGGCGGAATAGGTCACCGCTTCGAAATAGCCGGCCGCCGTCAGGTACCAGGGGAACCAGCTCGGATCGTCCGGCAGTTCGGGCACAGCGACCATCGGCAGCGCCGCGCGCACATGCGCACGCTCGGCCGGATTGTCGTCGAGCAGAACCAGCGCATCGACACCGATGTTGAGGCGCGCCGCGATCGCTTCGAGGTTGCTCGGCTTATCGAGCCAATTGGCTTGAAAGACCGCGATGTGATCTTCGCGCAACAGCATCTCCGAATGTTCGCGGAACGGCTGGCGGGCGACCGCATCGGTATTTTTCGAACACACCGCAAGGATGATTCCGCGCTCGCGCAGCTCGAGGGCCGCCTGCTGCACGGACAAAAACGCCTCGCCGAGAGGATGCCCTTGGCCGATGTTGATGCGTTCCAGCCCGTCATCGCCGATAACACCGCCCCAGAGCGTGTTGTCGAGATCCAACACCAGGCACTTGCGCGCCTTGCCGCGGATCGCGCCAAGTAGACTGCCGAGGAGATCGGCGTAAGCCGGGACGCATTCGGCCGCGAACGGCAGCTTGTAGCCGAACCAACGGACCGGGTCGAACCATTGATCGGTGCCGATTCGTTCGGCCAGCGCCGCAACGTCGAGGAGATAGCTGCCCGTCTCCTCGGCGAGCGCGACGATCGCCCGGTTGGCCTCGTCGATGCCGGTGCGCAGCGTGCCGCGGATTCTCCTGTCGAAGCTGCCGAACAACGGCCCAGGCGGGATGGGCACGGTGGGAAGAATGGCGGTGGCGCGGCCATGCTCGCGCAAGCCGTCGACGACGCAGCGCAGTTTCCGGATTGCCGTGGCGATCCGCTCCCCGGACGCATCGGTCAGATTGGCTCGATCGAGATGAAGCCAGCGATGGTCGACGGCAACCAGTACGGCGTCGAGCCTGCCGTTGTTTACGTCGGAATCCGGATCGAGCGCCTGCTGCAGCACCTGATCATAGCGTGCGCTCAACAACTCGACGGCGATGCCGTGGCGCGCCGCGGCCGCCGGAATGCAGTCGAGCAGCGGATCGACGGTCCCGCTCGCCAGCACCCCCAGCCGCAAGTCGGACAGCGGCGACGGATCAGCGCCGGCGGCGCGCAGCCGCGCCAGCGCCCGGGCGATCTCGACCGACTGCGGCGCCGTCAGGCGGAACCCGGCGAGAAACTGCAGCGCCGGTCCGATCGCCGCCCCCGACTGTCCAAGGATACGACATCTTGCCTTGAAATCCATCGGCGGCGGCGGCAGCCACGGGAGCGTCGATATCGCAGGATGCATCTTTTTCCCCCAGGAGCCGCCAGTCGGAGTTGGTATGCGCTTACTGCAAAAGCCCACTGAGGCCGCACTAAATCTACCCGCCCGACAGGCAAAAGTAACGCCTCAAATCCGGCGCTCGATCATGTCGAGAAAACCTCCGACATTCTCGACTCTGCTGATCTCTTCTGCTTCGAAGCGGATGCCGAATTCCGCCTCTAGCGCGATGATCAACTTCATGTGATTGACGCTATCCCAATCAGGGACATCTTCCGGCGTTGTGCTTTCCGTTAGCTCCAACATGTCATCATCGACGATGTCTGCTAGGGTCTCGGTCACTTTCTTGAGCAACTCAGTTCGGTTCATCGCCTCTCACCCAAATCGCCTGCCACGGTTTGACATTTTGTAATCGGTTCAGGCGGACTTGCGCCAGAATGAACAGGGTTTGTCCACGCGGATCAAGGGATCGGCTATGCCGCGCTGCTGACGAAACTCGTCGACAGCCTGCCGGCAATACGTCCAGGAATCTTCTCCATAGTCGTCAATGATCACGTAGCCCCCGACTGACAACTTGTCGTAAAGATTGATCAGCGCGTCACGCGTCGACTCGTAAAAATCACCATCCAGCCGCATCAAGGCCAGCCGCTCTATAGGCACGGTCGGCAGCGTGTCCTTGAACCACCCCTGGAGAAACCTTACGCCATCGTCAAGCATCCCATAGGCGGCAAAATTGCGTCTCACTTCTTCGAGGCCGACGGCCAGATGGCGATAATGCTTTCTCATCGCAGCGCTTCGGTAAGCCTTGGCCTCACGCGGATATTTTTCCGCGTCGGGCTCGGGCAGACCTTCGAACGAGTTGGCTGCCCAGACGAGCCGCCGAGTTTGGCCCAAAGTCTTGAGGACGGCACGCATGAAGATCGTGGCCCCGCCGCGCCACACACCGGTCTCGATCAGATCGCCCGGAATTCCTTGCCGCACAACGTCCTCGATGCATACCTGTAAATTGTCCAACCTGGCCAAGGGCAACATCGATACGGCGGCGCCTTCCTGATAGTGAGTGATGGCCGCGCTGACGTAGCGCAGCGTGTTTTCCTCGTTGGCGTCGGGTTCGGACTTAAAGACGGTGTCGGTCAACGACCGCTTGAGCAGGTCTAGATAGAGTGCTCTCGTGTCGCAGTCATCCGCCGCGCCAATGCCGCGGGTGCCGTATGATTGAGGAACCGCCTGCCCTGTCACCAAACCGGCCATCAACCCCTCCACGTGCCGGAATATCAAATATGTCGACGTTGTCCACCGCCCGAAACTCGGCTATACTTACAAGTATTACGCCGCTTGTTCGAGCTCGGCAGCTACTCGCTTGTCTCGCTCCATCGGCGCCCACTCCGAGTTCCTCGTTACCGGCCCTTGCCCTGTCCGTCAATAGCATGGTCGTTCCGAAGCGTCTGGGCAACACCGGCCGATTCGAACAGTCGGTTGCGCCAGCACGTATCACGATCCGCCGATGCCGTCCAGCCGGGGCCCGTCCCCTCCGCGTCGACGCCCAACTACTTGCCCGACAATGTTGATCCCTCTTAATCGCCCGCCGCTATCGGGTGCCGGTTGAGAGCCGGATCACGGCACCCATATTCAATCCACGCGGGGCGATTTGGCGGGAGCCGGAGATTGACGGAGTGATTTTTTCGGCCGCCGGCACCAGTGGAGCAAGCCGAACCAAGCGCAGCCATCGGGGGCGCGACGAATTGCTCGACAGCCACGCCGGCGCAGTTCCCTTTGCCGAACGAGACGAGTTGTTCGACATGAGCTGGGCCACCGGTGAGTTGGCGTTCCGGGTGGCAATCGTCGGTGCCGGCCATCGCGGCGTGCTCGTGGCCAAGCTGCTGGGCCGCTGGCCAAGCTTCGAAATCGGCCTCGTTGTCGACACGTCGCGGGAGCGAGCGCGACATCTTGCCGCTTCGGTCGGCGGCAAGCCGGTCGTCGCGGACGGACTTGCGCGGCGCGATCTCAAGAAAGGCAAGATCGCCGCCGTGTTCGTCACGTCGCCCGATGATGTTCACGCCGAGCATGCGATCGAGGCGATGAAAGGGGGGGCTCACGTCTTCATCGAGAAGCCGCTGGCGACCAGCCTGTCCCAAGCGCGCCGAATCTGTGCTGTTTCCCGCCGCTTCGACAAGGTCGTTCATGTCGGTTTCGTGCTGCGATACGCGCCGTTCTGGCGTGCCATCAAGCAGGAAATGATCGCCGGCTCGCTCGGCGAGATTCAGTACATCTCGGTGACCGAACACCTCTCGGTCCAGCACGGCGCCAGCTTCATGCGGCGCTGGCACAATGCGCCAGGAGCGGTGGGGCTGGCCGTTCACAAAGGCTGTCATGACCTGGACTTGTTGACGTGGTTCATCGACACGGCGCCGACGCACGTCAGCAGCTTTGGGAGCGGGGAATATTTTGCGGGTTTGGAGGCGCCCAGCGCGAATTGCTCGAGTTGCGCGCATCAGCATCGGTGCCCTTACGCGTATCACCTGAGGCCGACCGCCCTCACCCCCGGCGAGATCGCCGATCCCGCCGCCTATGGCTTGGACCGGTGCGTTTTCGGGCATTCGAACGGCTGCGTCAGCGTCCAGACCGTGAGCCTGCAATTCCCGAATCGGGTCCTCGGCAGTTACGAACTGCTGATGTTTCGTCCAAACCGCAGCGAGCGCTTCATCAGGATCGTCGGGACGCGGGGGGTTCTCTCGGGCACTTTCTCGCAAGGCGAAATCCAAGTCGACTTCAACGACGGACGCGAGCCCAAGAGTGTCCTCGTCGCGGCCGAACGCGGCCATGGCGGCGGTGATGTCCGAACGGTCGCCTCGTTTCTTCGTTCGATCGCCGGACTGGAGGCGGAGATTTTGACCCCCGACAGCGCGCTCCGCAGTGTCGCGGTTGCGGAAGCCGCGGACCGGGCGCGGCTGCGCAATAGCGTCGTCCGGTTTAACTTGAGGCAGCGTCAGGGGGCTTCGACTGGCGAGTTGCCGCCTTCTCTGCAGCCTATCGTCTGAGCTGGACCCCGAATTTGGGACCGGCGGCTTTAATTGGAGCGGAGGCCGCTCCGTCGTGCTAGACGGAGACGAAGCGAACAAGACGAAAGATCGATGCGGCGCTGAAGGCGAAGATCGCCTTGGAGGCATTGCGGAAGCAGGCGACGGTGGCCGATCTGGCGCAACGCTACGAGGTCCACCCGAAGCAGATCTACGCCTGGAAGAAGCAGCTTCAGGAGCAGGCGGTGCGGGCCTTCGATCCCGGGGTCGACCGCGATGCCAAGGCCGATCGGGAACGGGAGATGGAGCGGCTGCACGCCAAGATCGGTCAACTGACGGTGGAGCGAGATTTTTAGCCAGGAGGTCCGGAAGATGAGCGCCCCGGACCGTCGGGCGCTCGTTGACCGCGGCGCCGGCCGGCCATCGGTGCGCCGACAATGCGCGCTTCTCGGGGTGGCGCGCCGGCGTCTACGGCCGGCGGCGGCCGGCGAACGACAATGATCTCCTGCTGATGCGACCGCTCGACGAGCTGTTTACCCTTGGCCGTTTTTGGGCTCGCGGCGGATGACGGCGCTGTTGCGGGCGGACGGCCATCGCATCAACCGCAAGCACGTACAGCGGTGATGCGCCGGATGGGGATCGCCGCGCTCGGTCCGAAGCCGCCGACGACGAAGCTGGCACCCGGGCCACAAGATTTTTCCTTACCTGCTGCGGAACCTGACGATCGATTAACCGAACCAGGTTTGGGCGGCGGACATCACTTATCTGCCCTTTATTTCGTGGCGGTAATCGACCGGGCGAGCCGGGGGGTGCTCAGCTGGCGGCTATTGAACACCATGGACGTGACGTTTTGTGTTTCAGCGCTCGAGGAGGCGCTGACGCGCTTCGGCAAACCGGAGATCTTCAACACCGACCAGGGCGGCCAGTTCACCAGCACTGCCTTCACAGGCGTGCTCAGTAAGGCCGGTGTCAAGATCTCGATGGACGGGCGCCAAATACTCGTCGAGAGCTGCCGGCAGCGGCTTCATGGTGCACCTGCCGAGGTCATCGAGGCCGCGGGTGTTGAGAAGCCAAGCTCGGTCGTGCTGTGCGCGTCGGTGGACAGCACCAAGCTTACCCCGATCTCACTTGGCGAGCTGGCAATTCCATTCGTTCAAGTCGAGCCGGTCGGGCTGGCCGTTGACCTCGATCGCCACGCCCCGCTCCCGCGCCGCCATGAAGATGCGCTCGAGATCGATGTCGATGCCGTCGCGCTCGCCGATGAGCCGGCCGGTCGGGTGCGCCAATCGCCAATATCGCGAGACGGCGGTTGTCCATCGCCCGCAGCAGGCGCTCGGTTTGCTTTTGCCGCGCGCGCCCGCGGCGAAGTCGAGCCGGCTCAGCGCGGAATCCGGCAAATCGAGCCGCCCGTCGTCGAGAATTCGACCTCGACCGAGCTCAAAACCACGGTTCCCGACAGGGTTTCGTTCAGTTGGGCGATCTTATCGACCTGCTCGGCGAGCCGTTTCTCGTCGAGGCCGTGCGCGACCGTCCCGCGGCCGTCGCTCGCCTTGGTATGAGCGTGCAGATCGCCGCGGATATCCGCGAGGCTCACCAGATCAGGCAGCCTGCCCTGTCGCGCCGCCTCGATCTCGCCGTGGTCCTCGCGCAGTTCGGGCTCGATATAAGGGAGGCCGAGATGCCGGTAGATCTCTTCGTCGGTACCCGCGGCAATTCGCCGGGAACCCTCGAACAGGCCATATTCATTGAGCTTGAACCCGCGTTGGGCGGCGATCTGGCGCAAGGCAATGTTGTGCGCTTTCGCGCCGGTGAAGTATTGCAGCGCCGCACCGTAATTCGCTTCCGCGACGACCCGCTGATCGACCTGCGCGCCGCCGTTGCGCAGCACCACCGATGAGCGCGTCGGTCGGCGCGAGATGACCTGCGCCACATCCTCGTAGCCGACAAATCGCTCGATGATGTCGTAGCCGCGCGGCGCGGCGGCGACAATGTCGAGATCGCCGATCGTCTCCTTGCAGCGCCGGTAGCGGCCGGCAACGGGGGCATGGCGCACGCCCTTGGTCTCTTCCAGATAGCGCAAGGCGCTTGATCCGCGGCGCGACCGCGACGCGCTTTTCGGCTTCCGCCAGGATTCGCCGCTCGGTCTTCTCCCCGAACCCCGCCAGTTCGCGGATCTTGCCCGCCTTGGCGGCGGCAACGAGTTCGGAAAGGCTGCGGATGCCGAGCCGCTCATTCAGCAATTTCGCCCGTTTTGGGCCGAGGCCGGGGACATCCAGGAGGGCGAGCAATCCCGCCGGCATCCGCCGTTCGATCCCGTCGAGAACCGCGACATGCCTGGTGGGCCAGGGTTTCGATCTTTTCGACAAGGTCCTTGCCGATCCCCGCAGCTTGGCGAGGTCCTCGCCGGGGTCGGTCATCGTCGTGATGCTGCGCGGCAGCTCCGCGACCACGCGTGCGGCGTTCCGGTAGGCGCGGATGCGGAACGGGTTGGCGCCGTCGAGCCCAAGGAGATCGGCAAGCTTTTCCAGGTTGCGCGCGATAGTACACATCCGTGTTGTCGGGCAACCGGGTCCTTAGAGATCTCTGGCGCTTCACGATGGGATGACATTTCAACTCCTCCCAGTCTTAAAGGCGACTGGCTGCTCTATTTGGATACGGCTGTGTTTGGCCCGCTCTAACGGGCAGCTTCAATGAAGTACGCAACGAGCCGAGGATCGCGTAGCATGACCTCTCGCGCACCCACGAGGACAGTCATCTCGCCCTTAGCGACATCATTGACGTGGATGACCATCGAACGGGGAGAGCCGGCGGACAATCGTGGCCTCGCCACTTGCGGCGAGCGGCGAATTGCTGCCAGAGCAGGCATCGCCGGCAACACGCTGAGGGTTGCTGCGGTTACGGGGGTGCGCTGCAGAAACGAGCGTCGGGTCAGGTTTGACACAGTTGTCTCCTCTCTTTTGCTGTGGATTGCTAGACGATCGATCGCGATATCCTCATTTTCGTCGTTTACCTTAAATAACGTCAAGTTTTAATCTTGGGGAAATAAGGGAAATTCACGGGGAATCCTGTCTCACAATATCGTGAGTTTTCTATGTTCACCATGAGTGTGGCTTTTAAACGGTAACATGGGTTTTTGCTACAAGAAAACATGGTTTTTGTTACAAGAAATATGCGCGGCTCTTTTCGGTATTGAGAGGCAGCCCATCCGAAGGTTGCCCCTCAATCCAACAGGTTGCCCGAGACCGACAGCAGTCGGGCTATGGCATCAAGACCTGGTCGACGACCATGATCACGCCGTTCGACTGGTAGACATCGGGGATCGAGACGCGGGCGATGTCGCCCTTCTGATCCGTGATCCAGAGGCTGTTGTCGCCCCACGACACGATCAGCGGTTCGCCTTCGACGGTCTTCAGCGACACCCGACCGCCTGGGGTGGTCTGGACGTCGTGTGCGAGGGTGGCCGCGTCATAGCGCCCGGCAACGACGTGATAGGTCAGGATCTTGGTCAGCTCGGCCTTGTTTTCGGGCGCGAGCAAGGTCCCGATGGTGCCTGGCGGCAGTGCGGCAAAGGCTTCGTTGGTCGGCGCAAAAACCGTAAACGGGCCGGGTTGTTCGAGGGTCGGGACGAGCCCAGCGGCCTTGAGCGCGGCGACCAGGGTCGTGTGGTCCTGCGAGTTGACCGCGTTCTGCACGATGTTTTTGGTGGGATACATCGGCGCGCCGCCGACCATCGGGTCCACCGCCGCAATTGCACCCGCACCCAGGCTCAGCGCGATCACCGCAGTGGCGCTCAGCAATCGTATATTCATGACCGAAACCCCTCTGTCGACGTCTGATGATGAGGCGGCGCGGCGGCAATGTTACCGTCATGCCGTCACCAGCGCCTTACGCGGCGGCGACGTTAACGGATGCAGACATGCGAAGATTTTTCTGCCGGAGGCCGACAAATCACGCTCAGGGTGTGCCGATCAGCACCTTGCCCTGAGAGATGACCGGACCGGTTGGCGCGCCGGACGGCGAACCGCCCGGCGGCTCGAGGCTGACCGCAAGCACCCCTCCGGCCGACGGAATTTGCGCCGCTGGCAAGGTGAACGCCCGGCCCGCTTGTTGCGGCAACAGCCCGAGCGCGCGCGGCGGCCCGCCGGCGATGCCCCACAGTTCGAAGGCGTGCGGTTTCGCCTCGGCCGGCGGCGTGACCGCGGAAACGCTTACCTCGCCCGGCTTCGGTCCGGTCACCGCGACCCAGCCGGGTTCGCCGCCCCGCCCGGCGAGGACCGCGACAACTATCGGCTCCGGCGCCCGACCGGCGGACAGCGCAATGTAGAGCGCCAGCGCCGCAGTCGCCGCACTGGCGGCGAGGGCAAGCCCGCGCCAGAAGGCGAGCGAGCCAAACCACGCCAGCGCGGGCACCGCCGGTGAGACCGCAGGCTCGGCGATCCGCCCCTCGATCGCCCGCCACACCCGCTCCGGCGGCTCCTCGGCCGCGGCCGTTTCGTCGAGCGGCGAGAGCCGGTCGGCCCACTCGCCGACGATTTGCGCGAGCACCGGATCTGCCGCCATCAAGCGCACGAACCGGCGCCGCGCCCGGCTCGGCATGGTGCCGAGCACATATTCGGCGGCGAGCCTCTCGCGCAATTCCGGGTTGTCGTACCTCATCCCTCGAGACACTTCTGCAGACGTTCGAGGCTGCGCCGCAGCCAACTCTTGACGGTTCCGACCGGCACGCCAAGCCGAGCCGCCAGTTCTTCCCGGGTCAGGCCATAGCAATAGGCGAGCAGGACCGCCTGCCGCGGCCTCGCGTCGAGCTCGTCGAGACAGCGCTCCAGGGCGCGCAATTCGACGCTGCTGTCGGCGCTGTCGGGCGCCGTCAATGCCAGCAGCGCCTCTGGCGGTGCGCTGCGAGCGTCGGGGCGGGCGGCGCTGCGTCGCAACTCATCGATCGCGCAATGCCGCACGATCGTCACGAGCCACCCCGTCGCCGAGCCGCGCGCCGGGTCGTAATCGCCGGCCCGTTCCCATATCGTGACAAAGCTCTCCTGCAGCGCCTCCTCTGCCCACTCCCGCTGTCGCAGGATTCGCAGCGCAAGGCCAAACAGTTTCCCCGAGGTCAGCGCGTAGAGTGCGGCGAATGCGGCCCGGTCGCGGCGCGCGGTGTCATGGATCAGCTGCTGCAGCCGGCGCGCTAGCGTCTGTCGGGAGTTTTGCTCTTCGGGGTTCACGCGACCTGCGTACACCGATCGACCGCTCGACGAAATCCGCAATCCAGGAGGGCGAGCAATCCCGCCGGCATCCGCTGTTCGATCTCATCGAGAACCGCGACATGCCCGCTGCGCGCCAGCGTTTCGATCTTTTCGGCAAGGCCCTTGCCGATCCCCGGCAGCGCCGCGAGGTCCTCGCCGGGGTCGGTCATCGCCGTGATGCTACGCGGCAGCTCCGCGACCATGCGTGCGGCGTTCCGGTAGGCGCGGATGCGGAACGGGTTGGCGCCGTCGAGCGCAAGAAGATCGGCAAGCTTTTCCAGGTTGCGCGCGATATCGGAGTTGAGGACGCGCATGCCCTGCGTCTCGCCATACGCCACGAACGACCCGATCGGGGGCGCGGCGGGCCCGTGGGCGCATTGATGCAGATCACGTTGACGCGGATCAACGCAAGCCCGGGGACAACGGTCAAGCTTCGGGCTGGCGAGCCGTGCCGCCGCAGTCCCCGTAACGCGGCAGCCGGCCCGGAACTGCCCTAAAATGGCCGCTTCCGCCCTGCTCGAACATGTCCGCGCGGTGCTGCGCGCCGAGTTTGCGGCTTCGGCGTGCAGGCGATCGTTCTGACACCTGCGGACGGCGACCTGGCGCCATCGCGGTGCCGGCGGAATTGAGCGATGTCGGCGCCAGCTTCAGCCGTCGAAGGAGGCTGCGGCTCGGTCGCGGGCGCGCCGCCGCGCATCGTCGGTTCCTGACCCGCAGTTGAAATTTCTGCTTTCGTTCCCATATCTGCCCTGCGGCACCCGACGCGAGACAGTTCCTCACCCTCAATTCGCGCCAGGCCCCTCGAGGTCTCAAGGGGTGCCGGGCGCACCAACACGATGAACGGATCGATGATTAAATTCGAAAATCGAGGCGATGCCCTCGATCGGTTGCTCGCCGAAGCGAGACGCTTTCCGATGCTCACGCCGGAGCGCGAGCGGGCGCTGGCTCGGGCGTGGCGGCGGCATGGTGATGAGGCGGCGCTGCGCGACCTCGTCGGCAGCCATCTGCGCCTGGTGATCAAAATCGCCCGCGGTTTCGCCGGGTATGGGTTGCCGATGGCCGACTTGATCGCGGAAGGAAATGTCGGGCTGATGCGGGCGGCGCACAAGTTCGAACCCGAGCGCGGCTTCCGGTTCACGACTTACGCGATGTGGTGGATCCGGGCGGCGATCCAGGAGTACATCCTGCATTCCAATTCGATCGTAAAGATGGGCACGACGGCGGCACAGAAGAAGCTGTTCTTCAATCTCCGCCAGATCAAGCGCCGATTGGACCAACAACAACCCGGAGATCTATCGCCCGAGGTGGTGGCAAGGATTGCGGCCGCCCTCGACGTGCCCGAAAACGATGTTGTCGAGATGAACCGGCGCATGAGCGCGACCGACGCATCTTTGAACGTGACGACTGCGGAAGAGAGCGAAACCGAATGGCTTGATCGTCTTGCCGACGATCGGCCGAGCCAGGAGACGGTTCTTGCCGAAACCGAGGAACGGGCTCATCGCCGCAAGCTGCTCGTCGAATTGCTGGCGCGGCTCGATGAGCGCGAGCGCGAAATCCTGCTCGAACGGCGCCTGCGGGATCAACCCTTGACCCTCGAAGACCTGGGCCAGCGTTTTCACGTCTCGCGGGAGCGGATCCGGCAACTCGAAGTGCGTGCCGTCGAGAAGTTGCGAAACGCCATGGTCGGCGCCGCGAAGACACTGGCAATCCCGGGCAAACTTGCGGCCGCCGCCTAGTCCGGCGGCGCCGACCGACGGCTTTCAGATTGATCTGGCGCAAGACGGCCATTCGTCGGGCGGCGACGATGCCAAAGCGAGAAGGGAGTTGAGGAAGCCGAACTTGGCGACTGCGCCGCCGGTGCCGCGACCAAAGATTGCAACGATCCACCGCGATGCGGGATCGCCGATAACGGATCTGGCGCAGCTCAAACGCTCCGCGCTTTATTCGGAGGAGCTGAGCATCGACCTGTCGGCGCGGGACGACAACCAGTATTTTCGGTGGTTTCTCGCGAGCCTGCTGTTCGGCGGCCGGATCGGCGAAACAATCGCCCGCCACACCTATCAGGCGTTTTGCCGCCACCAATTGACCAACCCACGCGACATCCTCAAAGCCGGCTGGGATTTTCTCGTCGACCCGGTCATGCGCGAGGGCGGGTACGTGCGGTATGATTTCGGTAAATCCCGTCAGATAGTGCGCGACTGCCAAAGCCTGGTCGACTCGTATCAAGACAGCCTGTGGCGACTGCATGAGGCGGCGCGCGACAAATCCGATCTTGAAGCCCGCCTCCTCGCCTTTCATGGAGTGGGGCCGGTTACGGTGAACATCTTTCTGCGCGAGCTGAGGCCGTTCTGGCCCAAGGCGGACCCGTCACCGCTGCCGGTCGTGTTGACGCTCGCCGCATCGCTCGGCATCGATCTTTCCCGATATCGGCGCCGGACGCTGACCTTTGCCCGCATCGAAGCCGGTCTGAACCGAGCGCCGCGAACACCGCGGGCATTCGGCCCCGGGCACCATCGGCGGTTAGTTTAGTCGCCGATGCGCTACCGAGGTCAAGCGCCTGCGCGCCGGCGGCCGGCCCTCCCCGGAGACCCGCGTCGCTTGCTGCCGGGTGCCGAAAGATTCGACGGGTCGCGCATCGGCCCGGCTGGCATCGCGGCATCATCAACCCTAGACTGGCCTCGCGATCGCGGCGGTGCGGCGAGAGGGAGAAACGGGAATGGCATTCGAGTTCGGCATGTTTCACGAGTTTCAGTGCCCGCCGGGTACCACCACCGAGGCTGCCTTTGCCGAGTTGTTTGCGCAGATCGACGCAGCCGAAGCGTGGGGGCTCGATGCGATGTGGCTGGCCGAGCTTCATGTCGCTCCCGAGCGCTCGGTTTGCGCCGCGCCGCTGACGATCGCCAGTGCCGTTGCCGCGCGAACCAGGCGCATCAAGATCGGCACCGGGGTGCAGGTGCTGCCCTTGTGCCATCCGTTGCGGGTCGGCGAGGAAGCCGCCACCGTCGATCAGATCAGTCACGGGCGGCTGATCTTCGGCGTCGGGCGCAGCGGGTTTCCGCGCACCTACGAGGCCTACGGGGTACCCTACGGCGAGAGCCGCGAGCGCTTTTTCGAGACCCTCGAAATCCTGAAGCGGGCGTGGAGCGAGGATTCGTTCTCTTATTCCGGGAAGTATTACAAGTTCGCCAATGTCCAACTGACGCCAAAGCCCTACCAGAAGCCATGGCCCGAAATCCGGATCGCCGCCAACAGCCCCGACACTTTCCCGGCGATCGGCAAGCTCGGCCACGGTGTCTTCGTCGCCGTCCGGCTGGGCACCCTCGAGGAGCTCGCGCCCAACATCCGCGCCTACCGCGAGGCGTGGCAGGCGGCGGGCCATCCGGGCCGGGGCCGGGTCTTTCTGCGCGCACCGGTATACGTCGCCGCGACCGCGCGGCAGGCGCGCGAGGAGCCCGAAGAGAGCATCATGTATTTCTACCGCTACCTCGGCGAACGGCTCGAGGACTCGGCGACACGCGCCGGCGTGCGCGCGATCGAGGACCGGGCGGCGCGCGGCCGCCGCCTGCAGACAATCAGCTATGACGAGGCGCTGCGCGACAAGATCATCGTCGGCACCCCGGAGCAGGTCGCCGATCGGTTGACCGGTTTACAGGAGGAATTGGGCCTCGACGGGATTCTCGCCGAGATGAATTGCGGCACCAGGATCCCGCACGAGCGGGTGATGACGTCGCTGCGATTGCTGTGCGAGAAGGTCAAGCCGCGGTTTCATTGAGCACCGCCGCGGCCCTTGGGCCTCGGTGTTGCCGGGGCGAATGCGTGTTTATCGTCGGTATCGAGCGGCGCGGCGCGTTCCGCCGCCGCTGTCGAGAGGAGGATTGGGACGATGAGCGATATTATCCGCGCCACCAGCCCTGAGGTGCCCGAGCCGCCGGCCGGCACCTGGTCGAATTGCCTGGTGGCGAACGGGTTTGCCTTCATTGCCGGGATCACTGCAAGAGGTGCGGAGGCGGCCGGCGACGAATACGCTCAGACGAAAGCGATCTTCGGCAAGATCCGCCATCTCGTCGAGGCCGCGGGCGGGTCCATGGCCGATGTCGTCAAAGTGACGATTTTCGTCACCGACATTGCGCAGCGCGAGAAAGTCTGGCGGGCGCGCCGCGAATTCTTCGCCGGAAATTTCCCAGCCTCGACCCTGGTGCAGGTGGCGGCATTGGCCGATCCGTCGCTGAAGGTTGAGATCGAGGCCGTCGCCCATATCGGCGCCGGCCGCCAGTGACGGCAAGGGTCGAGCGGGGGGGTCTTAGCGTGACTTCGCCGATTGGCGGGGCGTGGCGCAAAAGAGGCTCCCTCCCAGGGTGGGGTGGGGGCGGGGCGGTTCGGCCAGCGGCGATGGTCTCTAAAGGGCCGGACTACCGTGCCGTTGATTTGCATCAATGAGCGCCAGGCGGGTCCGCACCATTTCCCCTGTCGATACGATCTCATTGTCGCAGATACGGGCCTCACCTCACGCATTCAACGGATGGGGGAAGTTTACAGAGAGGCCAGAAGTTGGAGCGGCGCACCGTGCAGCAAAGACTGCGCCTCACGGGTTGTTCCAAGACGAGGAGGAACCGAGATGGAGACACGATGGACCCCTAACGACATCTAGGCACACCATGCTTTTTGCGTCTTCGAGACGGAGTGTTGACAATGAAGATTTCTCCTCTTCTGTGTGGTGTTGGACTTGCGACCGTTTTGGCAGTAAGCCCTGCCATCGCCGGTAATCGTAACTTCACGCTAATCAACGATACCAGGAGTATTATCGATGGGGTGTGGATCTCCATGTCTGGCGATAATATATGGCATGCAACGACTGACTTCGGACCGATTTCTCCGGGTGAATCTACGCCAATAAAATTTAATGTTAATGATGTAAACAGTCCGTGTATTCTTCAGCTTAGAGTGCATTTACAGAATATTAGATCAATCGGAGGCTTATGCCGTTGTCCCAGGTAGGCCCATATATGGTATTCTGAGCTCACGCCCGCCCATTGAAGGACCGCCGTGACAACCCGCGCAGCGGAGCCGCCACGGTGCGGCGCTAGCCACGGCGGCGCAAAACCGCGGACGGAATACGGCAGGACCCTATGAGACCCGTGCGACGATCCGTTTCGGCCTCGCCGACCCATCGGACCCCAGATGTTGATGAACCTGGGACAACGGCATAAGCCTCATCAATCGAGTGGGATCAAGGATTTAACTTTTGTCAACTTCATCGAATTAAAGTGTGGTACAATTACACTGATGAACGTTACCACGTTACATACTACTGAGTGAGGAAAAATTTACCCTTTATCATGAAGGATCGATTGTACCTCATGTTCCGGCGCACAGGTTGGCTACACCTCGTCAGCAAACGGCCGCCGTGCATCGCCCCCACCCCGACCCCCCGCAGGCGGCGGGAGGGACACGTGATGGCCTCGCCCGCCACCCCGGTCGAAATGGCCAATCGGCGAAGTCGGGTTAGAGGCGCGCCTCACCACTCTGCAGCCGTCGAAAGAGCGTGCCATCCAGCTCTATGAACGCGGCACGGGTCCGATCGTTGAAATAGATCGGATCGGTCGTGGCGGCCGGATCATAGCCTTCGCCGACGAGGCGCTGCTTTTTTGGCCTTAGTGTGCCGGTGGTTTCGATCGCGCCGCAGATGCGCAGGAACCGAGGACGGGCGTAATCGGGAAGTCTTTCGACAAGGTGCCGACGGAACGCTCCCAGTTCGAAATCTTTCGTCGCGACGATCGCCGCCATGCCGGCCCGGCCTTCCGTACCGGGGACCGCGACGCCGTAGACGGCCGCATCGAGGACCCCGGAATACGCGGTAATCGCCTCGGCAACCTCCGTTGTCGACACATTCTCGCCCTTCCAGCGAAAAGTGTCGCCAATGCGGTCGACAAAATAGAAATAACCGCTCGCATCCCGGCGCATGAGATCGCCCGTGCGAAGCCAAGCATCGCCGTTCACGAACACGTCGCGCAGCAGCTTTTTTTGGGAGTCGTCCCTGTCGGTATAGCCTTCGAACCGGATGCCGGGTCGCATGCCGTCGACAGCGATGCTGCCGATCGCCTCGCCAATTTCGTTGGTCGAACAACGAAGGCAGAAACCGTTTGGATCCCGCATCGGTTCGCCGGTGTCATCGTCGATTTTGACCAGCGCCACCGGGAAACGGTGCGCGAGGAAAGACGGTATCCGGCCGATGGCGCCGGGCTTGCCTTCACAGTTGTAGAGCGAGAAGGTCCCTTCGGTCGCCGCGTAAAATTCGAGCACGCGCGGGATCCGGAAGCGGCGCTGGAGTTCGATCCACACCTCCCTGCCGAGGCCGCCGCCACAGCATAACCTGATCCGATGATCTCTCTCGCGCCGCTGCGGCGGGCTGTTCACCAGATACCGACAGAACTCGCCGACATAATAAAACAGGGTGCACTCCGTCTCGACAACGTCGTCCCAAAACCGGCTTGCCGAGAACCTTCGACGCAGCACCACCGACCCGCCAACGACGAGCATCGCCCCGATGGCGACGACACCGCCGATGCTGTGGTAGAGAGGCAGGCAGTCATACGTCCTATCACTGGCTCGCGCATCGATCATGCCCGCCGTCCAATGGCTCCATTGCAGCAGCCGGAAGTGGCTGACATTCGCAGCCTTGGGAAGGCCGGTCGTGCCGGAGGTGTAGAGGAGGAGCGCACGCTGCGTGACCGATGGAGGCCGAGACTCGGCGCGCCCGAGCCGATCGCCCGACATCCGCGAAATTTCATCGTCGATCCGCGGCAGGGGGTGGCTCCGACCGTGGACCCAGCAGCGCAGCTCCGGCGAAAGCTGCGCCCGGGCGGCGGCGAGGGCATCGATGAGATCGGCGCCGACGATAATGAGCTTGGGCGAGACGAGATTGATCGAGTGCGCCAGCGACAGGCCGCGGAGATTGGTGTTGAGCAACGCGACGGTCACCGAGACGCGCGTCATTCCCAGCCAAATCGCCATGTAATCCGGGCAATTCGACATCATCAGGCAGACCACGTCGCCGGCTTTCAGATCTTGCGCAAGCGCCCAGCGCGCGTAGCGATTGCTTCGCTCTGCGAGCCCGCGATAGCTCAATCGATCGTGTTCTCCGATGAGGGCAGGAGCCTCGCCGAACTTCTCGGCCAACCTCTCGACGAGGATCGGCAAAGTCAGAAACATATCTCGGTCGAGATTCGCCGTCATCTCCAGCGCCCTGACCCAGGATTTGAGGGGCGTACCCGGTCGCGGAGGCGGTTTCACTGCCTCACCTGTTGACGCTGGTGCGGCCTCGGAAACTAGCGGCAGGGTGCCAGAAACTCGGTGAATGAGGCGACGTGGCCATCGCGCACATCGACAAGGTCGACGAGTTCCGTAGGCACCGTGGTTCCGGTAATTCGCGAATAAATCTTTGCACGCCAATGAACTGCCGCCTGGTCGTTTTCGATTATCATCGCAAGTATGACCTGATCATGTATGCGAAAAGTCTTGAGCAGCAGCGTCATCCATTGGCGGATTTCGTGAATCCCGACGGCCGTAACCACAATTGGGCTGACATGGCGGCTGATCCCGGCGATCTTCAACGTCGCATCTGTCGAGAATATTCGGCAGAGCCCATCGCGGTCGCCCCGCACCCTGGCGGCATAAAGCTCTTGCAGCAGAGAGCGGATCTCGGACCGATCGGTCAAAGCCTCCTCGCCAAATCCCAAAACGCGTTCATACGGAGAGTGCCTGGCGAACCGCAACCGGCCACTTTTGCAGCTCGAGCCCGTGCGTGCAGAACAGGGCGATGGCGAGGCGGTCGATGCCAAAAGCGACGCAAGCCGAATGTACGGCTTCCCCGGCTTCGCCCCGGAGGCGCCAGATCGAGGCAAAATGGTCGAGGTGAGAGTTAAAGCTCATGCAGGCCACAGGCGGTTCCGGCGGCGGCAGAGGAACGATCAACTCGAACTTCAAAGAGCGCTGCAGCTGGCTGACCGCCATCATCTGACCGGTCCTGCCGAAAAACGGATCGCTGGCCGGTGCGATCCGGCAGTCCAGTCCCAGTTCCTCGGCCAATTTCCGCCCGCGATCGATCCAGCGGTCGCGAAAGTCGGCGACCTCGGCGGGGGCGCCAATGGCGATATATTCGCGCATGCGAAACGACTGCAGGCGCGCCAGCTGCCGCGAAGGCTCGCGTCGGAAGCAGTCACACGCCACATCGAACCACAGGCCGCGTCGCGGCACCGGACCCCGCCGCGCCGCCAACGGATAGATCGGGTAGCAGGCTGCCGGAGAGAGGACGAGATCGGACGGCACCAATGCCGCCGTCCACTCGCCGCCGATCTCGGACCGGTCGGTCGCCGCGCGAATTTCCGCCTCGGTTCCGTGCAATGTGCAGACAGCGCCGAGCAGGTTCGGAAAGCTCTTGAGATAGCCGGAGGTTTCGAGCTCGGTCCGGCTCATCACCGGCGGCAACCTCAGCGCTTCCGTCCCCGGCTCCCGGCCGGACGCGATCAGCAAAGACAGGCCGTCGACGATGCTTTCGAAGAGGCCTGTCCGGCCATAGACGCCGTCCGCCCCCAGCGGGCAAAACAAGGCGGCAACGAGCTCAGCGAGCGGGTCACTGGCGCCCGTTCCAACATTCTCGGGATCTGCAGCCGCCATATCCATAGCGGTCGGTCTCCATTCAGCCGCGCGACTACCGGTTCATTCATATAAGGAGGTCGAGATCGAGCTCATGACCAGCGCCGGTCCGATATTGGAGAGGATGCGGTCGTTGTTGATCATTATCGGAGAGGAAAGCACATCGCGCAGATGCCTTCCAAGAGAAAATTCGGTATCGTTTCTGTATCCCGATAATCCGGATGCCTTGAGCGCGCTCATGACGACGGAAACTGCCAATTCCGAGGCCTCGACCTTGAGCATGTTTATCATGGTCTGAAACTTGGGCGAACCGAGTGCCGCTTCGTTGTCCGAAATTGCGCGGTAGCGCCCAAGCGACGACGCCAGCACGCCGCGCAACGTCGCCAGCAAACCGCACGCCTTGGTGAAATGCGGCGCCCCCGGCGGGAGCTGACCGGCTGCCTGCCGCGCGGCGTGCCGCAGGAAGAGCCGCGCGCGCTCGACCGCGTCGGCAGCAATCCCGGTCCAGACCCCGGCCCAGGTCAGATGGGCGAATGGGACCATCGTCCGGGCGTGGATGTTTTCGTAGGCCTCGGGCAGAATCTGGTCGGCGCCGCCCGATGCGCGAAGCACGAAACCGGTGCTGCAGGTGCCGCGCATGCCGAGCGCATCCCATTCGACGATCGGTTCCAGCGTATAGTCGCTCTTGAGAAAAACGGCGAGAACCTGATCGGTGGCGAGAGCGTCGGCCGAGCGTCGGGCGGTGGTCACGATGGCGTCTGCGTCGGCGCCATAGGAGATCACCGTAGCGCGCCGCTCGAGGATGATGCCGGCCCCGGTGCGTACGATCGGGGCCTCGCTCGATCTGATGTTTCCGCCCCCCCGCGCCTCGGTCGTCGACGACGCGAAGAGAAGCTGGTCGGCGCTCAGTCGACGCAAAAGGCGCTCATGCCAAGCGTCGTTCCCTCGGTGCCGGACGATGCAAGCGACCATAATCTGGTGCATGGCATAGATCATCGCGGTCGCCGCGCAGGCCTGGCCCAGCCGGTAGCAGATATCGACGACATCGGAGATGTCGGCGCCACCGCCGCCGAGCTCTCGCGGTACCATGACCGCCATGAGACCATGCGCACGCAGGGCGGCGATTGCCTCCCGCGGAAAGCATCCAGCCCGATCGGTGGCAACGGCGTGCTTGGCCGCGATCGCTGCGACGCTCTCGACCCGCGCCTTGCAGTCGTCGGAGATCATCGGGTCCTCGATCGGGCGTCGGTCGGCGGAGCCGGCGATGGGATGGTCATGCTCGACCTCATTAATCGGTGTTCCAGAAGCGGACCCCCACGCCGAATCGAAAAAAATGACAGTCGCAGCTTCGGAAGCCAGACCGCCCGTTCATTTGGTAGCTGCCTGGGCGTCCAACAATAAGGTTGGGAGGCCGCTAACCATCTCGCGGTCCAGGGCGCGATTACCGGCATTCCGGCGCGTCGCCGCGTCGCGCGGCCAGACCCCGACCCAAAATGAATTGATTTATTTCAGAACCTTATATCGTCATTCCCGCGCAAGCGGGAATCCAGGGTCGAAGTTCTGTCGCTTGCCCCCGGCCTCCGCCGGGGCAGGCACTGGACCCCCGCTTTCGCGGGGGCGACGAGTAAGTTGTTGATCCAACGCGTGTTATCTTCGGTCGGGCGCTCAGCCGATCGGAAAGCGGTTCGTCACGATGCAGTTGTCGAGAATGCCGCGGGCGCGGTCGGGCAGGTGGCGCTCGGCGGCGAAACGATCAACCAGGCCGGCGAAGGCTTCGCCGTCACCCCCAAGCCAACTCTCGGGCGCGGTCGCGACATACTGCACGAGGTTGTCGCGGAAGCCGCGGCGGGTGACAAAGGTCGGCGCCAAGCCACGGCTTCGAGCGACGGCCGAGAGCGCCTCGGTCATCGGCCGGACCGCCGGGTTGACCGAAAAATCAGCCCAGTTGCAGGCGAGGCAGCCGCCCGGTGCCAGGAGGTCAAGGCCGCGGCGCCAGAAGGGCTCGCCGATCTCGGCCGGCCCGGCCGGGCCGTAGAGATCAACGAGGATCGCGTCATAGCTCGCCTCCGTGGTGGCGATAAATTGCTCGGCGGTTTCGAGCGCGACCGGCTGGGTCAGGTAGAACCAGCGGCGTGCGATCGCGACAATCGTCTCGTCCGAATCGACCAGCGTCGTCGCGCAATCGGGCAGGTAGGCGCGCAGGAAGCGCCACATCGCCGCGCCGCCGACGCCGAGGAGCAAGGCTCTGATCGGTCGCCGGCAGAGAGCGAGCGAGAGCGACATCAGCCGCTCGTAGTGAAAGACGAGGCGCGCCGGATAGAGCAGGTCCATGCTCGACTGCTCGGTCACCTGCGCCACCCCGCCGAACGCGCCGAGGGTGCGGAAATGCCGCGACCCCCGGTCGAAATCGACCGTGAACACCGTCGCGCCAAAGGTTGGAGCGCGACGCAGCAGTCGGATGCGGGCTTCACTGCCGAAGTAGTCGAGGATCAGGCGGCGCATCCGCTCTTCGCCAAATTCGGTCAACATCGGCAAAGGTCGGAGCGACGCCAACGTGCCGGCGACGGACGGGCGGATCGGAGCACGCTGCGAGTAGGGGCGATCCGACCGATGTTTTCAAGCAGATCTGGTGCCGGTCTCGGCCGACGACGGGACGCGGCTTTGACCCTGCCGGAGGCTCACTCTAAACTTGCATCGGGCATCGATGTCGGTGGGCGCGGCAGCTTGCTGCTGCCACCGCACGGGGAACGAGCATGGACACCGCTACCAGCCGCACGACCGAAGACGAGGCGTTGCAGTTTCACGCCGGCAGCCGGCCGGGCAAGCTCTCGATTACGGCGACCAAGCCGCTGACGACGCAGCGCGAGCTGTCGCTCGCCTATTCGCCGGGCGTGGCTTTCCCCTGTCTGCGCATTCAACAGCAGCCAAGTGCGGCGTTTGACTACACCTCAAAGGGCAATTTCGTCGCGGTGGTCTCGAACGGGACCGCCGTCCTCGGCCTGGGCGACCTCGGTGCGCTCGCCGCCAAGCCGGTGATGGAGGGCAAGGCAGCCCTGTTCAAGCGCTTTGCCGACATCGATTCGATCGACCTCGAGATCGACACCCGCGACGTCGACGAGTTCGTCAATTGCGTGCGCTTCCTGCACCCGGCTTTCGGCGGCATCAATCTCGAAGACATCAAAGCGCCGGAGTGCTTCATCATCGAAGAGCGGCTGCGCGAGCTGCTCGACATTCCGGTGTTTCACGACGATCAGCACGGTACCGCAATCATTGCCGCCGCCGGGCTGATCAATGCGCTGCACCTGACCGGGCGCTCGCTTGATCGCTCGAAGATGGTGGTCAACGGCGCCGGCGCCGCGTCGATCGCTTGCGTCGACCTCTTGAAAAAGATGGGACTGCCGGTCGGGAACGTCGTCCTCTGCGATACCCGCGGCGTCGTCTGGCGCGGCCGCGGCGACGGCATAAATCAATGGAAGTCGGCGCATGCGGTCGAGACCAAGGCGCGCACCCTCGCCGAGGCGCTCGAGGGCGCGGACATCTTCTTCGGCCTCTCGGTCAAGGACGTGGTCAGCCGGGCGATGGTCCGGGCGATGGCCGACAAGCCGATCATCTTCGCGATGGCCAATCCCGATCCCGAAATCACTCCCGAGGAGGTGCGCGCCGCCCGCTCGGACGCCATCATCGCCACCGGGCGTTCCGACTACCCCAACCAGGTCAACAATGTCCTGGGGTTTCCGTACATCTTTCGCGGCGCTCTCGACGTCCGCGCCTCGACCATCAACGATGCGATGAAGATCGCCGCCGCCGAGGCGCTGGCCCGCCTTGCCCGCGAGGATGTGCCGGACGAAGTGGCCGCCGCCTATGCGGGCCAGCGCCTCAGCTATGGTCCGGACTACATCATCCCGGCCCCGTTCGATCCGCGGCTCATCTGGGCGATCCCGTCGGCGGTGGCCCGGGCGGCGATGGATTCGGGTGTCGCACGCCGGCCGATCCCTGACATGGCCGCCTATCAGCGCAGCCTGCGCGGCCGACTCGATCCGACCGCGGCCGGGCTCGAACGGATCTTCGCGCGAAGTTCGGGCCAACCCCCGGCGCGTGGTCTTCGCCGAAGGCGAAGAGGAGAAGACGATCCGCGCGGCGGTGCAATTCGCCGACAGCGGCTACGGCACGCCGGTGCTGATCGGCCGCGAGGACCGGATCAAATCGACGATGGCGGCGACGGGGCTGGCCGCGCGCGACCCGGTCGAGATCCACAATGCTCGCCTGTCGCAGCACAACCAACGCTATACCGACTTCCTCTACGCCCGACAGCAGCGCCATGGCCTGCTGTACCGCGACTGCCAGCGTCAGGTGAACCAGGACCGCAACGTCTTCGCCGCCTGCATGGTCGCCTGCGGCGACGCCGATGCGATGATCAGCGGGGTTACCCGCAATTCGTTCGACGTGCTCGATCAGGTCACGCGGGTGATCGAGGTCAAGCCCGACGGCGTGATGTTCGGCATGACGATCTTGCTCGGGCGCGAGCACCCGCTGCTGCTTGCCGACACTCTGGTGCACGAGACGCCAAGCCCGTTGCAACTGGCCGAGATCGCGGTCCAGGCGGCGGTGAAGGCGCGCGAGCTCGGGCTGACGCCGCGCGTCGCATTCCTGTCCCATGCGAATTTCGGCAACCCGACGGGTCCCGATAGCGAACGGGTGCGCGACGCAGTGGCGCTGCTCGACCGGCGTCGGCCCGATTTCGAATATGACGGCGAGATGAGCCCCGACGTGGCGCTCGACGCCCGGCTGATGCGCCAGCTCTATCCGTTCTGCCGGCTCGCCGAGGCCGCCAATATTCTCGTCATGCCATCCCTCGCCAGTGCCAACATCACGGCCAAGCTGCTGCCGCATCTCGGCGGCGGAACCGTCGTCGGGCCGTTGCTGATCGGTCTGGCCCGCCCGGTCCAGATCGTCAACACCGGGGCCACGGTATCGGATCTGGTCAATCTCGGAGCGCTGGCGGCGCACGACGCGATCGGCTGATCGCGGCGGGCGGCCGGCGGGATCACGGCGCGATGATCCGGCGCCTGACCGCGCGGCTGCGCCGCCTCCCGGCGCTTGCGGCGACCTTCTCGGCGCCCGGCCTCGCCGTGTTCGCGGCGCTGGTCTGGGAGGGCATGCTGGTGCCCTCGCGGGCGCTGATCGGCGGTGCCGTAATCTTCGTGTCCACCGCGATCCTGATCGCGCCGTTTGCGGTGGCGATCGCCGAGGCGCGCGAGGCGCTCGAGGCTCTCGGCGCCGATGCCCGAGGCCAGCCGGCACCGCGCCCGGAAGCGCGCGGGTTAGGCCCCGCCGCAAAGGGATTGCGGTTGGCTGCGCTCCGGCTGGCGCGCCTCTGGCGCGAGCGAGTGGCCACCGCCGAGGCGCGGGCGGCGGCAGCCGAAGCGGTCCTCGCCGCGGTTCCCGACCCGCTCATTCTCATCGACCAGCGGCGGCTCATCGTCCGCTCCAATGCGCAAGCCGCTGCCTTCATCGGCGCCGAACCGGGCCCGCGCGACCTTGCCGCCGCCTTGCGCAATCCGGCAGTGCTGGCGGCGGCGGATGCGGTGCTCCGCGGCGAGCCGGCTCGGGTCGTCGAATTCGCCGTCACGGTTCCGGTCGAGCGCCAGCTGCGCGCCCGCTTCGCCCGCATCGGCGGCCCGTCACTCGACGGTGCCGTTGCGGTTCTGACCTTGCACGACGTTACCGAACTCAAGCGCGCCGAGCAGATGCGGGCCGATTTCATCGCCAATGCGAGCCATGAACTGCGCACCCCGCTGGCGACGCTCATCGGCTTCATCGACACCCTGCTCGGGCCGGCGCGCGACGATGCCGAAGCGCGCGAGCGGTTTCTCACCATCATGCACCAGCAAGCGGGACGCATGACGCGGCTCGTGGAGGATCTCCTGTCCTTGTCGCGGATCGAGCTCAACGAGCATGTGATGCCGCGGGACAGGGTGGCGCTGGGACCGCTCCTCGCCGATCTCGCCGAGGCGCTGGCGCTGCGCGCCGGCGGTCGCGGCATGCGGATCTCTCTGGCCGTGCCCGACGATTTGCCCGATGTCTTGGGCGATCGCGACGAACTGGCTCAGCTGTTCCAGAACCTCTTCGACAACGCCATCAAATACGGCCGGGCGGGGACCGAGATCACCGTGGTCGCCGAGAGTGCCCGCCGGGTGGAGCCCGACCGCCCGGCAACGCCTTCGGTCGCGGTTGCGGTACGCGATCGGGGCGACGGCATTGCGCGCGAGCACTTGTCGCGCCTCACCGAGCGCTTCTACCGAGTTGACACCGCCCGCTCGCGCGAGATGGGCGGCACCGGCCTTGGCCTCGCGATCGTCAAACACATCGTCAACCGCCATCGCGGCGCGCTCGACATCGAAAGCACACCCGGCCTGGGCTCGGTCTTCACCGTGCGTCTGCGGCCGCATCCGGCCGCGACATCCGCGGCGCCCGCCAGCGCCCGAGATGCCCGGGCACCGGCGTAGACACTCTGCGCTTGCCCGCGGGCCGGCGCCGCGGAAGTGAGGCGGCACTTGCTGGCCTCGTGAGAAGCGCCAAAGATAGCGAGCACCTGGTTGAAAAATCTCGGCGGAAGGAAGCCATAGTCGTAGCGGTCGCTATGCGGCAGCCTGCGCAAGTCGCAGCCTGGCCAGAGACCGCGATGGCGCTTGATCGACAGTGGGATCTCGATCGCTGAAGCCGGATGAGTTGGAACTATGTTAGCTTGATAGGCGATCCGGAGGGGGGGACGGTCCGATGCGGGGGTTCAAGTCTACCGGCAAGGTGTCGCCGTGAGCGTGAGCGACGATTGGGGTCGCCCGCCGGGGTCGTCCGTGAGCGCGATCGATACGTTAGGATTGGAAATCCACCAACTAGCTGATTGGCTCATGCGCGCCTATCAGGTAGGCGAAGACCAGCGGCCTGGCTACGAGGCCAGAGCGAGGCGGGAGGCACGTCGACAGATCCGTGCCCACGAATTGTGGGTGAATAATGGTTGCCAGCGAAACATTGGCGATTACCTGGCTCGAGCGGATGAAGAGATGACCTACCACTTCATGCGAAGAAAGAAAAAATTTGTATATGCGAGAGATGGTACGGCCAACATAAAGGAAGCGCTCGGTTTCCTAAAAGATTGGAGCACATCGCTTGTCCAATTGGATTTAGCCGCGATCGGCTCAATCGGACTTTTTATCGGCTTTAGCGATTTCGCCCGATCACCTATCCTCGCCATCGGCCACCTGCACCACCTGGCAGGACGCGTAGCAGTCGCCGAAGTGACTTGCGTCGGATTGTCGGCTCTGTCGTTCTTCATCTCGCTGGCATTCGGTCTGTTCTTGCTGAATTCGTTGCCCGGTGCCGCACAACGGTATCCCTGCAATCTGGACGCAAGGCAAGCCGACGTGTTTGCGATTAAGAATGAACGCCACCACTGGACCATCGGGACGAAGTCACGTTGGCTCCGCTATGGGTTTTTAGCCGGCGCAATCTTTTTCGCCCTCTTCATGGGACTTGGGCTGTGGCGGGTTACGCTGACTGGAGATTCCGACCATTCGTTCGGATAACCGCGATCGACCGCGGGGGCTTCACAACCCGTCAAACATCAGCCCGGCGACGCCGGGGCACCGCCTGTGCCGGCTTCAACATCAAGCTCGGCTGCCCGCGTTCCGTGCGACCGGCAGCACCGCGCCTACCTCGACGAGGCCGGCGGCACCCTCGAGAACACCCGGCGTCCGGCGATCGTTCGGCCCAGCCCATCCTTGAGATTGCACAGAACCGTCATCTCGGCCACGCTCGATGGACGCCCATGCGGTTCCTTCGGCCGCATTACTGAATGTGCCCAAAATGACGACTCGTGTTACGTGCAGCCTTGCAATAATTGACGACGCGCCCTCGCGGGCCTCGCCGAGGAGGATCGTCCAGTGCCGAAATTCGCCGCCAATCTGAGCTTCATCTTTCAGGAAGTCGCATTTCTCGACCGATTTGCCGCCGCCGCTCAATGCGGGTTCAAGGCGGTCGAATATCTCGGCGCCTACGACCATCGGCCGGAAACCGTCGCCGGCGCGGTCGAACGGAACGGGCTCGTCCAGGCCTTGTTCAACATGCCGCCCGGCGATTGGGCCGCAGGCGAGCGCGGCATCGGGGCATTGCCGGGCCGGGAAGCGGAGTTTCGCGCCGGCGTCGAGACGGCGCTCGGCTATGCCAAGGCGACGCGTTGCCGGCTGCTGCATGCGATGGCCGGGCTCTGCCCCGATGGCGTCGATCGCGGCGAGGCCGACCGGGTGTACGCCGCGAATTTGCGCTATGCCGCAGAGCGCCTCGCGCCCGAGGGCATCACCGTCATCATCGAACCGATCAACAACCGCGACATTCCCGGCTATTTTCTCAACACGACGCGCCAGGCGATGGCGGTCATCGAAGGCGTCGGGCATCCCAACCTGCAGCTGCAGCTCGACCTCTATCATGTGCAGATCATGGAGGGCGACCTGGCGCATCGCATCCGTGCGCTCGCCGGCCGCTATCCGCACATCCAAATCGCCGGCAACCCGGGCCGGCACGAGCCCGATATCGGCGAGATCAACTATCCCTTCCTGTTCGACCTTTTGGACGAGATCGGCTATCCCGGCTGGATCGGGTGCGAATATCGGCCAAAGGGCGCGACCCGCGCCGGGCTCGGCTGGGCCGGGCGCTACGGCGTCAAAGGCTGAGCGCCGGTTCGGCCGATGCGGCTGGTGATCAGCGGCGGCTGCGGCTTTCTCGGGCGCCGCTTGGCATCGCTGTTGCTCGACCGCGGCAGCAGCCTCGGACCAATCGACGAACTGGTCTTGTTCGACAACGCGCCGCCGGTCGCGCCGTTGCCTCAGGATCGGCGGCTCGCCTTGATCACCGGCGACATCGCCGATCGCGAGACCGTGCGCCGGCTGCTGCTACCGGGTGCGGCGGCGGTGTTCCACCTCGCGGCGGTGGTCAGCGGCGAGGCCGAGGCCGACACCGATCTCGGCTATCGCGTCAACCTCGACGGCACCCGAGCGCTGCTCGACGCCTGCCGCGCGCTCGGCACACGCCCGCGCCTGGTTTTTGCGAGCTCGCTCGCGGTCTACGGCGGCGCGCTGCCGGACGCGGTCGGCGACGACACGCCGCTGACCCCGCAATCCTCCTATGGCGCGCAAAAGGCGATCGGCGAGCTCTTGGTCAACGATTACAGCCGCAAAGGGTTTGTCGACGGACGCGCGCTCCGGCTGCCGACCGTGGTGGTGCGGCCCGGCCGGCCGAACCGGGCGGCTTCGACATTTGCCTCATCGATCATCCGCGAGCCATTGACCGGTAAGGACGCGATCTGCCCGGTCCCGCCCGACCTCGTCATGGCCCTGGCCTCGCCCCGCCGGGTGGTCGCCGCGCTCCACCGGGCGCACGAGCTTCCGGGGGATGCCTTCGCGCTTAATCGATCCTTGCAACTGCCGGGCTTTTCGGTCGCGGTCGGCGAGATGGCGGCGGCGGTTCGCCGCGCCGGCGGGGCGGCAGCCTATGCGCGCATCCACTGGCGGCCCGATCGGCAAATCGAGGCGATCGTTTCGAGCTGGCCCAAGGCGCTCAGGGCGCGCCGCGCCGAGGCCCTCGGCTTTGCCGCCGACGCCAACATCGACGAAGCGGTCCAAGCCTTTGTCGAGGACGACCTGGAGGCGCAAAGAGCCCTCAATTGACGAAAGTCCGACACCCGGCGATCGAGAACCGAGGTGCTTCGCGTCGGGCCCGTTCCGCCGCCTGTCCAGCTGGCTCTTCCGACGACCGAGCATCCAGAGCCGCGCATTGGTAAGAACGAGGAAAAGGCGACGATCATGGTTCGTAAGATCCCGTTTCTCAAAGGCGCTTTCACCCCGCTCGTCGTGCCCTTCAAGAACGGTGCGGTTGATTACGATCGATATGAACTGATTGAGTGGCAGATCGAACAGGGTACGCAGGGCGTGCTCGTCAATGCCAGGAGCGGCGAGCCGACCACGCTCACACGGGATGAGAAGGCGCGACTGATCGAGGTTGCGGTCGAAACGTCGGCGGGCCGCAGGCCGGTGGCTGCCGGTATTCCGGCGGAATCGCACGCTGAAGCGGTGACGCTCCTTGCCCGGGCTGAGAAAGCGGGTGCCGATGCGGTTGTCTCGGTCACGCCCTATTATGCGCGGCCTCCCCAGCGGGGCCTTGTAGCATTCTTCACGGACCTCGCGAAGAGAACCGAACTGCCTTTTCTTATTTATCATATTCCGGGGCGCGCTGCGGTGTCGGTCGCCGCCGAGACGTTCGAGGCAATCGCCGAGCGTTGTCCGAATTTCGTCGGTTTGAAAAACACCGATGAGAACCTCGCGCTGGTGTCCCGGCTTATGAGCCGCTTCGGTCCCGATTTCCGCATTTTCGGTGGGCTGGAGAGCACGGCCTTCGCCATGTCCGCGTTGGGCGGGTGCGGCACGATGATCACGACATCAAACATCGCGCCCAAGCAGATTGCCCGCCTCAACGACCTTTGCCTGGCGGGCGAGCTTCATAAGGCGCAGAAGCTGGCGATCAAGCTCGATCAGCTAATGGCGGCATCCTTCCTTGATACCGGCCCCATTCCCATCAAGTGCATGATGAAACTCATGAGTCTCATCCCCGACGAATGAACATCGCTTGCCGATGATGGCGGCAACACCGGAGCTGGAAAAACAGCTTGAAGCCGTCGTCGAACGCTATCGCCTCGCCGCGAAACGAACTGAAGTGTCCGCGTAGAAGGGTTCAAATATTCCCCGCGATAAAGCTTAAATTCTCCGGAGGGAGATATGAGCGTTGCATTAGCCGGAACTTCCCGGGGAAAACGCCTTAAGCTATTGATAATGCTGAAGATCGAGCTTAGGCCGTACCCATGTACGGGTGCCATCTGCGCCGAAATCTTGGCTGTAGCTCAACTGTGCGGTACTCTCTCCACGATTTCGACGGCGAGAGAACTACTGTACCCAGTAGGAAGCGGGGGGTGATTACTTAAGCCATTGAAATCGCTCAAGAGCCCGTGGTGCATGCCGGGGAAGTTCCGATTAGCGAAAGGGCGCAACCGCATCAGTAGTAAAGAATATCGCAAGGTGGTGGGCGCGAGCGTTTTTGGTACGTTCATCGAATGGTATGATTTTTTGATCTACGGCACCGGCGCCGCATTGGTGTTCAACAAGCTATTTTTCCCTCCTACAAGCCTTTGGTCGGGACGCTCGCCGCGCTTGCGGCCTATGGGGTGGGATTCCTCGGTCGGCCGCTGGGCGCTGTAATCTTTGGCCATTATGGCGATCGCATCGGGCGCAAATCGATGCTGATCGCCGCTATGCTAACCATGGGCTTGACCACGTTCGCGGTTGGATGTCTTCCGACTTACCAGCAAATCGGGATCTTGGCACCGACTGCGCTGGTCATTCTCCGGATCCTCCAGGGAGTTGGTCTTGGCGGTGAATGGGGCGGCGCAGTAATCCTGGTGATGGAACACGGGACGAAAGAAAGACGCGGGTTTTACGGCAGCCTCGTCCAAACGGG
Organism: uncultured Alphaproteobacteria bacterium; assembly: GCA_963772295.1. GTDB lineage: Bacteria > Pseudomonadota > Alphaproteobacteria > ATCC43930 > CGMCC-115725 > AP-15. The sequence continues at coordinate 541,226 of CAVYWO010000020.1, read as the reverse complement.
GTTCCCGGTCGGTCTGGTCGCGGCGAGCCTGGCCTTTGCCGCGGTCGCGAGGCTGCGCGAAGCGCAGTTCCTCTCTTCGGGTTGGCGCCTACCGTTCCTGGCTAGCATTCTCCTGGTAGCGCTTGGCTACTACGTGCGAAAGACAGTCGCCGAGTCTCCGATCTTCGAACGGCTGAAAGAAGCGCGTGAGCTTTCCAGGCTCCCGGTGGTCGAAGCGATTAGGGGCAATACACGCAGCTTTCTGGTGTCCGCGGGGCTCAAGGATTCCCCGATGCCCAGCCGCAACAACCACAACCCAAACGCGAGCGACCCTAACACACCAAGAATTTGTCGCTCTCTGCCGCCGTGTCGTCGAGCACTTCGAACGACATTGCAGCTCTCCTCGGCCGCCGTTAACCCACTCATCATGACCCGCTGACCCGAAGGGGGCGGCGCGCGCCGACTTTCGTTCCGCCACGCGATGCCGATTGTAAGCCGACCTCGACGTACAATTTTTCTGCACGCAGAGGAGATCAGCGCAATGGTTCAAGTGTCATATACGGAGCTGCGTCAGAACCTGAAGCGGCATATGGACGAGGTTTGCGAAAGCCGCGCGCCGCTGGTCGTGAGACGGCAGCACGGCGAGGCGGTGGTCATGCTGTCGTTAGGAGAGTACGAGAGCCTGCAGGAAACCCTGCATCTGCTGCGGGACTCGGCGAACGCCCGACGGCTGCTGCACTCGATCAACGAGGCCGAGGCCGGCAACCTTGCCGAGCACGACCTCGAGGAATGAAGCTTCTGCGGAGCGAGCACGCCTGGGAGGATTACGTTTCCTGGCAGCAAACCGACCGTGACATACTCGACCGCGTCAATGCCCTTGTGCGGGACATCTTGCGCGATCCGTTCCGTGGAATCGGCAAGCCCGAGCCACTGCGCGGCGGCCTCGCCGGCTGGTGGTCGCGGCGGATCACCGGCGATCAGCGGATCGTCTACCGGATCCGCGGCAGCGGTGGCGAGCAGCAACTCGAAATCGTCGCTTGCCGCTATCACTACGCGCCGCGCGGCTGACGCTAGAGGCCGACAACGCGGCTTGGTCGGTTCGCGACCGGCGCGGTTTACATTGATCCGATGAGCGTGGCAAATTTCCGGCAAATTCACACCCCGACAGGAGGCAGTCGATGAAGCTCCTTCGCTATGGCCCGCCGGGCCAGGAAAAGCCCGGCCTCCTCGACCGCGACGGCAAGATCCGCGACCTCTCGCACAACGTCCGCGACATCGCCGGCGAAGCGCTGGCGCCGGCCTCGCTCGACCGGTTGCGGCGCCTCGACCCGTCGACCCTGCCCGTTGTCCCCGGTACGCCGCGGCTCGGCCCCTGCGTCGGCGCGGTGTCCAAGATCGTGGCGATCGGCCTCAACTATCGCCTGCACGCGCAGGAGGCGGGGCAGCCGATCCCAAAGGAGCCGATCTTCTTTATGAAGGCTAACTCGTCGATCTGCGGCCCCGACGACGATGTGATCATCCCGAAAGGCTCGCAGAAGGCCGACTACGAGGTCGAGCTCGGCATCGTCGTGGGCAGCCTCGCCCGCTACGTCTCGCAGGCCGAGGCGCGTCGGCATATCGCCGGCTATTGCGTCGTCAACGACGTGAGCGAGCGCGAATTCCAGATCGAGCGCGGCGGGCAATGGACCAAGGGCAAGAGCGCCGACACATTCTGCCCGATCGGCCCGTGGCTGGTCACGACAGACGAGATCCCGGACCCGGGCAAGCTCGCGCTGTGGAGCGAGGTCAACGGCGAGCGGCGGCAGAACAGCAATACCGGCGACCTGGTCTTCGGGGTTGACGAGATCGTCAGCTATGTCAGCCAATTCCTGACGCTGATGCCGGGCGACGTGATCCCGACCGGCACCCCGTCGGGGGTCGGGATGGGCTTCAAGCCGCCGAAATTCCTCAAGCCGGGCGACCGGATGCGGCTCTCGGTCGAAGGCTTGGGCGAGCAAAACCAGCGGCTGGTGGCCTATGCCGGATAGCGGTCGTTTCCGATAGGGGGAAGGCGAGCGTTGGCGGGCCGAAGGATGAGCGAGCTCGTCAACGCCCGGCTGTTGACCCCGGGCATGCGGATCGCCCTCGTCGATGGCGCGATCGCCGAAATCGTGTCGAACCCGCTCGACGGGGTCTGGGTGTTCGCCCGCTATCTTGCTTCCCCCGCCGATCCGTCGCGCGTTGGCAGCGAGGAAATGATCTTCGCCCCGGACATCGCCGCGATCCGCGGGGCGAACTGACCCAGGCGATAGCGAGAAAACTGGTTTCCGGATCCGCCGGGAAGCGATCGATGTCGTCGCGACGATGGCGGAGCAGGCGAATGATGTCCGCCGTAGAGCAGTTCCCCGACCGGATCCAGATCACTTTCGGCGGCGCCCCGTAGCGGACGCTGAGGCGCGATCGCCTTATCGGAGCCACCCGCGAGGCCGCGCCCGCCGAGCGCAGCCCGCGTATAGATCCGCGAGCGCGGCGACAAGCCGCGTCGCGAGATTTTCATCGAAGAGCGGCGCGGGCCGCTCGGTTCGCGGGGGTGCTCATCGTACCGCGCTCGCGCTCGGCGGCAAACGCCAAGCAGGCGCGGATGTGGTCGCCCGTCAATTGCGGGAAATCGGCCAGGATTTCCTGCTCGGTCATGCCCGAGGCGAGGTACCCCAAGACGTCGCCGACCGTGCTCCGGGTTCCGCGCACGCATGGTTTCCCGAAACGAATCTCGGGGTTGATAACAATCCTAGCGCGGTAATCCATGGCTTCGACGATAAGAGAGGGACCCCGAGGAGACAAGAACCCGGCTAGAGGGGTCAGGTCTGCTTGAAGAAGCGGGCGGCGTTGTCCCACAGGAGCTTTCTCTTGGTGTCGCCCTTCAGGCTCTGCCAGGCAAGGACGTTGTCGACCGAATTCGGAAACTGGCATTCTCCGTGCGGATAGTCGGAGGCGTACATCAATAGGTCGTCACCAAAGAATCGGGTGACGTGGTCTAACATGTCCTCGCCTTCATGGTGCTCGATGCTGCAAAAGAACCGGCCGCTCGCCATGTATTCGCTTGGCCTGTGCTTCAGCGGCGCCGTCCCTCCGACATAGACCGCCTGCTCGTCGAGGCGCCGGGCCCAGAACGGCAGCCAGCCGAAGCCGCATTCGAGAACCGCCATGCGCAGGGTCGGGAACCGGTCGAAAAGCCCGCCGCCGATAAATGATGCGACAAACCGCATCGCGCCCCAGGGATGCGCGGCGGCGCGGCCGATAAAGATGTTCTCCCACAAATCCAAATAGCCCGGATAATAGGGCGGGTTCCAAGTGAAGCTGTGATTGGCGATCGGCAGGTCGTGATCGGCGGCGGCTTCCCAGATCGGCCAGAGGTCCGGATGGTCGGCCGGTACCTCCTTGGCCAAGAGCGGCATGACCGCGACCGCCCATCTCGACTTGCCCCATTCGCGGATCTCGCGCACCGCTGCCGCCACATCGCGCGACGAGGCGACGATCATGCTCTTCAGCCGATCGGGATAATCGGCGCAGAAATCGGCCATGTGGCGGTGATAGGCGCGGATCATTCCGACCTCGAGCGCCGGATCGTCGAGCCCGACGACGCTGAGCCAGGAGGTCGGGATCAGAAAATGAACGTCGGCGCCTTCCTCGTCCATGTCGGCGATGCGATTTGCCGGCTGATCGTCCTGGATGCCGGGCCGCGGGATCTTGGTGCCCATCCAGCGCGTCTGGCGCCCGGTGAACGCGGCGCCCGGCGCCCTTTCGCCGAGCACGCGACGATAGTATTTGGTGCCGACCCGGTAGGCGTGCAGCCCGCCATCGCCCTCGACCGCTTCGCCGACGGGCAAGCGGTAGGGTTCGAGTTCGGGCAGGCGGGGGCGAAGGCCCGGATCGACGTAGCGATCCAGCACCTCGGCGGCCGGATTGACATGGGTGTCGGCATCGCACACGCGGAATCCGTTTCTCATCCTGCCATTTGCTCCTTTGCTCCGGATCGCGCCGTCAGAGGCTTGCCAGGCGAGTATTCGGCAGGTCGGTGATCAGCATGCTGCCCGGGGCATGGGTGATGCAGAACTCCGGCTTCACCCGGGCGATAACCGCCTGCGGGGTCACCCCGCAGGCCCAGAACACGGGCAGTTCGCCGTCCTCGATCGGCACCGGATCGCCATAATCGGGCTTGGCCAGATCGGCGATGCCGATCGCCTCGGGCAGACCGATATGCACCGGCGCCCCGTGCACCGCCGGGAAGCGCGAGGTGATCTGGATCGCGCGGATCGCATCGCCAGGGCGGAGCGGCCGCATCGAGACGACGAGCGGACCGAAGAACGGACCGGCCGGGACGCAGGCGATAGTGGTGCGGTACATCGGCACATTGCAGCCACAAGTCATGTGGCGCAGCTCGATCCCCTCTTCGACCAGCGCTTGCTCGAACGAAAACGAGCAGCCGAGGGCAAAACCGACGAGGTCGTCGCGCCAGACCTCGAGGAAATCGCGTGGCTCGTCGGCCAGCGTGCCGTACCGCCATACCCGGTAACGCGGCAGATCTGTGCGGATGTCGAGATCCCCTCCCAGAGCCGGAAGACGAGGATCCCCCGGTTCCGATACCGCGAGCACCGGGCAGGGCTTCGGGTTCGCCTGGGCAAACCGAAGAAAGTCATGGGCCAGCGCTTGCGGCAGAACGACCAGATTTGCCTGCACATTGCCGGGCGCCAGACCGGCGGTGGGGCCCGGAACCTCGCCGGCGCGAATGCGCCCGCGCTCGCGCCTTCCGGATTCGGCGCTTCGATCGAAGAATGCCGTCATGCCGCGCCCCGTCTCTGGCGGCCTCGACTTTACCGCCGGTCCGGCACCGGCGTCAAAGCGACCCTGGGCGGTCGCCGGTGCCGCCGAGCAGCGCCGCGCAGCCGAGAAACGCCGGCAGAGGATGGGTCACGACATAGGTCGGGATTGCCGCCATATAGGCGCCGAATTCGGCCCTTTGCTTCGAAGCGCTCGCGAAACCGCGAGTGGGCGAACCACTGGCCGAGCCGCGGCACGATGCCGCCGGCGATGTAGACGCCGCCGCGCGCGCCGAGCGTCAATGCGAGGTTTCCGGCCACGGTCCCGAGCATCGCGCAGAACATGGCAACGGTCTCGGCGCACAGCCGATCGGTGTCGTGGAGCGCGTGATCGGTGATCTGCGCGGCGGTGAAGCCCAAGGACGGCACCGCGTCGATGCTCGCCAGCGTGTTGTAGAGATTGACGAGCCCCGGACCGGACAGCGCGCGTTCGGCCGAGACGTGGTCGAAATGCCGGCGCATGCGGTCAATCGCCGCACTCTCGCGGTCGTCGGCCGGCGACAATGTCGCATGCCCGCCTTCGCCGGTCAGCGGGATCCAGCCGGTTCCGCAACGCACGAGCCCCGAGACGCCGAGCCCCGATCCGGGTCCGAGCACGGCCTTTGGTGCGCCGTCGACCGGATCGCCACCGCCAACCGCGAATTGATCTTCGGGTCCGAGATACGGCAGCGCCAGGGCTGCCGCGGTGAAGTCATTGACGACCTCGAGCCGATCGAGCCCGAATTGGGCCTTCAGCGCCGAAATCGAAAAGCTCCACGGATGGTTGGTCATCGCCACGCGGTCGCCGACGATCGCCGAAGCGATGGCGATCGCCCCCTGCCGCGGCATCGGCAGTGCACCGCGTCCGCCGAGATAGACGTCAAGCGCATCCTCGATCGCCCTGTATTCCGCGCAGGGATAGGTCTGGGTGTAGAGCAGGCGGCGCTCGCGCGACATCACGCCGAATTGGGCATTGGTGGCGCCGATATCGGCCACGAGCCAGGGTGCCGGTGCGGACTCTTCCGGCATTACGCGCCTCCGCCGAGGGAAAAATTGACGTGAAATTGGCGCCGCTCGGACGCCGAATCGCTGCTTGTGCGACGCACATTTGACACGGCTTGGGTGTACCGGGTCGGGTCTGGAATCATCAACGCTCCCAAACCTTTCGAAAAAAGCCGCTTGACAATTCGGTGGGACACACTAAATTGTGCAGTGCGGTAACGATCGCCGGTTGTGGTCTTACCGTACGTCTTCTAGGCGTTTCCTCCCTAAACTTGGGCCGTCGTAATGACGGCCCCTTCTTTTTACGCCTGCCCGAGGTACCGCGTCCCTGCCGCGTCGCAACCACCCCAGGCGGCGATACTCGTGCTTGCCTCGGCCGCAGGGATCGCCGCAAGATCGTCTTGCGCGTCAAAATTGGGAAGAAATCATGAAGCGTATCGATTCGCGAGCCGTCGCTGCGGCCGCGATCATCCTGGTGCTGGCGGGCTGCGTTTCGCCCCCGCTGGCGCCGACAATCCCGGCCGCACCGGGGCCGGGCAAGAGCCCCGAAGCCTTCAATAGCGACCTGGCCGCCTGCCAGCAATATGCCTATGCGGGAACCGCGCCGGCGGCGGCCGCCGCCAACCAGCAGGCCGTCGGCGGCGCGCTGCTCACCACCGCGTTGGGTGCCGCGATCGGCGGCGCGGTCGGCGGCGGTCGCGGCGCGGGGATCGGCGCCGCCTCGGGTGCGGCCTTTGGCACCCTCGCCAATGCGGGCGGCGCCGGCTGGACGCAGCTGTCGCTGCAACAGCAATACGATGCGCTGTTCGCCTCGTGCATGGTGGGCCATGGCAACCAGGTGGCCCGCTTTGCGCCGCCGCCGGGGATGCCGCCCTATGGCGGGCCGCCGCCGGGCTACGGTCCCGGGCCCCCGGGCTATTGAGCGGGCCGCGACAATGATCGCCGGCGCGTGAACCGCCGGGGGTTCAGCGCGCGACGGTCTTGCGCCGGTCGATGAGGTAGATCTGGCTGAGCCGGCGGCGGCCCGCCAGCCGGCGCCCCCAGGCGATCGCCTGCTCCTCGGTATCGAACAGCCGAACCATCGGCTCCATCTTGACCGAGCCGCCGATCTCATCCCATTCCTCGGCGAGTGCCGCGCGGACCCCTGCCGGCGCCGCGTCGAGGGTGAGGGTCAGCTTCATCGCCGCTGTCCTTCCCGTCGGCCCGCCAGGTAAGATCACGATACATCCGCCACCAATGGCGGTCTAGATACGGAGGACGACATGCTCGATTTGCGGATTCGCGGCCGCAAGGCGCTCGTCTGTGCCGCGAGCAAGGGGCTCGGCCGGGCCTGCGCCATGTCGCTCGGGCGAGCCGGGGTCGAGCTGACGATCACCGCGCGGACCGGCGAGACGCTCGAACAGACCGCCGCCGAGATCCGCCGCGAGACCGGCGCCACGGTGACGACGGTTCGCGGCGACATCGCGACCGAGGCCGGCCGCGCCGCGGCCCTCGCCGCCTGTCCCAACCCCGACATCCTCGTCAACAATTGCGGCGGCCCGCCGCATGGCGATTTTCGCGAATGGTCGGTCGAGGATTGGCAAAAGGCGGTCAACGCCAACATGCTGACCCCAATCATGCTGATCAAGGCGGTGGTCGACGGCATGTGCGAGCGCCGCTTTGGCCGGATCGTCAACATCACCTCGGTCTCGGTCAAGTCGCCGATCGCCAATCTCGGCATGTCGAACGGGGCCCGCGCCGGGCTGACCGCCTTCTGCGCCGGCCTCGCCCGCCAGGTGGCGAGATACAATGTGACGATCAACGGCCTGTTGCCCGGCCCGTTCCTTACCGACCGGCTGCGTTCGGGCATCGAATACGACGCCAGGCGGCAGAATGTCTCGTTCGACTCGCTGCTGGCCCAGCGCAGCCAGGCCAACCCGGCCGGCCGGCTCGGCGACCCGGCCGAGTTCGGCGACGCCTGCGCCTTTCTCTGCGGCGCCGGGTCGGGCTTTATCGTCGGCCAGAACCTTCTGTTGGACGGCGGCGCCTTCAACTCGACGATGGGATAGGCGCCCCGTCGGTTGCCGTCGTCGCCGCGGCATCGATGATCTCGAAGCTCGGCGTCATCGGAAGTGCCGCGGGCGGGCTGGCGGCAGCAATGGCCCTCGCCGCCGCCGATGGCGTCCGTACCGGCGGCGACGCTTACGGTGGCTGGCGAACCGACGCGCCGGGGGTCATGCGCGAGATCAAGCCCCAGGACTTGCCGGCACCGTTGGCGTCTCCGCCTGCCGCCAACCGGTCGACGGTGATCCGAAGACCCGACGGCGCCGAGCTCAAGACGATGCCGGGCTTTACCGTGACGGCATGGGTCGGCGGGCTGAGCGGAGCGCGGGTTCTGAGAACCGCCCCCAACGGCGACATCTTTCTGGCGCTCAGCCGGACCCGAGGAAAGATCGCGATCATCCGGCTGGGGGCGGGCATGAGCAACCCCGAGGTCGAGACCTTCGCTGCCGGTCTGCGCGAGCCTTACGGCATCGCCTTCTACCCGCCGGGGCCCGATCCGAAATGGGTCTATGTGGCGGAACCCGGCAAGGTGGTGCGCTTTGGTTATCGGACCGGCAACCTGACGGCCTCCGGCGCGGCCGAGACGATTGTCGCGGACCTCGCCACCGGCGGCCACTGGACCCGTGACCTTGGCTTTTCGCCCGACGGCAAGACGATGTATGTCGCCGTCGGCTCGGCGAGCAACGGGGCGGCCGGAATGGGCCCGCCGCCCGCCGACCTTGCGGCGTTCGAGAGGGGCCATGCCATCGGTTCGGCATGGGACGACGAGGAATGGCGCGCCGACGTTCTGGCCTTTGACCCCGACGGGCGGCACCGGCGGGTCTTGGCGTCGGGGATCCGGAATTGCTCCGGATTGGCGGTGCAGCCCGGGACCGGTACGGTCTACTGCGCCGCCAACGAGCGTGATTTATTGGGCGACAATCTGCCGCCGGACTATGTGACGAGCGTCAAGCCGGGGGCGTTCTACGGCTGGCCTTGGTATTATATCGGCGACCATGAGGACCCCAGCGCCGGCGGCGGAAAGCGGCCGGACCTTGCCGACAAGGTCACGCTGCCCGATGTCCTGATCCAACCCCATTCGGCGCCCCTCGGCATCGCCTTCAACCCCGGGGGACAGTTCCCTCGGGACTGGAAGGGAGACGCCTTTGTCACGCTGCACGGCTCATGGAACCGCGCCTTGCGAACCGGCTACAAGATCGTTCGGCTGCCCTTCAAGGATGGCAAGCCAACCGGGACCTATCAGGATTTCGTCGTCGGATTTGTGGCGAACGATCAGGAGGTATGGGGCCGTCCGGTCGGGGTCGCTTTCGCGAAGGACGGCTCGCTCTTGTTCAGCGACGACGGCAACGGGGTCGTCTACCGGGTTGCCTACAAAGGCGGGTGAGGCGCCAAGGCCTGGAGGGACGGACCTTGGCGCGATCGACCGCGTGATCCGGTCTACTTCAGATCGGTTTGCGCCGCGTCGAGCCCGGCCTTGGCGCATTCCTCGTCCTGATCGGCAGTTCCGCCGCTGACCCCGATGCCGCCGATATGGGCCTTGTTCGCGGTCATGATCGGCAGACCGCCGGCAAAGGTGATGAGCCCGGCAACATTGGCGATCCCGGGCACGACGCCGGGCTTGCCGTCCTTGCCGAAGGCGAGTTCTCCGAACATCCGTGTCGGAAACGGAAAGTTCGCCGAGCTCATCGCCTTGTGCTGCGAGATGTAGCCGCTGCCCTTGAAGGCGCCGTCCATTTGCTCGAAGTAGACGAGATTGGCGCCGTCATCGACCACGGCGATGTTCATCAACCACTTTTGCTCCTTGGCCTTGGCCTCGCACGCCGCCGCCATCTTCTTCGCGAGATCGAGCGTGAGCGTCGGCTTGGTCTCGATCGCCATGCCGGTCGAGGTGCAAAGCCAGAGCCCGGCGGCCGCCGCCACCGCGCCGCGAACGATCACTTTCATTCCGGTCCTCCCCAACGATGTGTGACAAGGGTCGCCGCCGGCTCGCGGCGCGACGCCAATATGGCCGCTCGCCTCGGGAGAGCGCAACGGGTCACCCGCCGGCAACGTTGGCTGGACCCGTTCAGCGCTTGGCGGTGTTGATCTGCGCCAACGCCGCCTGCAGCCCCAGGGCGAGCTTTTTGGCGTCGTCATCCGCCCAGAAATGCATGAAGAACAGCCGCGGCTCGTCGTCGAGCATGTGGTTGTGGAGTGCGGTGACCTCGATCCCGTGCTCGATGAGCGCCTTCATGACCGGCTGCACTTCGTTCGCGGTCAGCACGAAATCGCCGGTAATCGCCGCCTTGCCGCCGCCCGTGGGTTGGAAATTGATCGCGTTGGCCGTGCCCATTGCCGGCGGCACGCTGAACCCGCCGGCCTTGATCGGCTCCGCGCGCGGGATGGCGAAGGAATAGACGCCGCCGGCATTGGTACCCTTGGCGCCGAGCGCCGCATCGATCGCGGCCGTGTCGAGATCGAGCGGCGGCGGCGCCGGCGGCAGCCCGATCGTCAGCGCGGCATATGGCATCTTGATTTCGACCAGCATCTCGTGGAACACCGCCGCCATCTTCAGCGGATCGCCGCGCCCCATCACATGCATGTACATCGTGACCGGCTGGGTGCGGAGCAGGTGGTTGTGCAACCCCGTCACCTCGATGCCGCCTTCGATCAGCCTTCTCATGACCGGGCCGACCTCGCCCGCGGTCAGCGCCAGATCGCCCATCACCATTCCCTGATCGCCGATTTTTTCGAAGGCGAGCCAGCTGCCGAGGGCAAAGCCGGCTTTCAGCTCGACGCCGTCCAGCGTCACCGTCAGATCCGTGCGCGGGAGGGCGACGCGATAGACCCCGCCCGGCATCGACGTGCCGAGCTTGCCGAGCGCCTGGCCGACTTGCGCCTGCCACTCGTCCGCGGCGGCAAAGGCCGCGGTCGAGAGCCACGCGGCGGCCGCCAGCGCCGCGCACTTCACTCCTGATTTCAGCAACATCATGGCTTTTCCCTGTGTCCGACGCCGGGCTTTTTACCGCCGGCGACGCGGGACCGTACACCTCAGCCGCGGGCGGCGGATTGGCGCAGCAGCGGTCGGCACCGCGCCAGCGGGTCGGGGAGTACGCATGCCCCGCGCACGAAATTCGCCGGCGCGGAATAGCATTGCGTACCGAACGCCTGGGTTAGAAAGTTAGTCTCGATTAATCCGTAATAATATAATAGCATTCTATTGACGCCGGCAATGTTGTCGATCCATCATGCCTTGATTGTGCAAATAATGATCTTGAGCGGCGATCGATGGCATCTTCGTCCGGTTTTCCCCGGTGAAACCCGGCATGTATCGGCGAGCCGGTCATGATCGGCAAGACGACGGTTGATTCGACAGACGGTGTCGTACACCGCGCGGAGCCGACGCATGAGTCCAAGCTTGGCAGCCGGCGCAGGACGCCGGCGGCGCGATCGCCCGATGCGTTGAAGGCGCGTTGCGCCGGGCTCGACGGTATCGGGTTGCTCCGACCTCTGATCGAGTGCGAATTCCCCGGCAGGCTCGCCGTGGTCTCGTCTTTTGGTGCCGAGTTGGCCGTACTTCTGGCTTTGGTTGCGGAGATCGACCGCCGAACCCCGGTGCTGTTCCTTGACACCGGTAAATTGTTCGGTGAGACGCTGCGCTATCGCGACCTCCTGGTCGCGCAGCTTGGCTTTGAAGATGTGCGCACCCTGACCCCCGATCATCGCGAGTTGCTGGCAAAGGATCGAACGGGCACTTTGTGGCTGAGCGATCCCGACCGTTGCTGCGCGGCGCGCAAGATCGGACCGCTCGCCTCCGGGCTCGCCGGTTTCGACGCTTGGGTGTCCGGTCGCAAGCGTTATCACGGCGGGGCGCGCGCCGAGATGCCGATCTTCGAAGCCGACGAAGAAGGCCGCACCAAGGTGAACCCGCTGACCCTATGGTCGCGGAGCCGAATCGCCGCGGAGTTTGCTGCCCGCAGCCTGCCGCGCCACCCGCTGGAGGCGGCGGGATACCTCTCGATCGGGTGCCGCCCCTGCACCGAGCTGGTCCGGCCCGGCGAGGCTCCGCGCGCGGGCCGCTGGCGCGGGCTCGGCAAAACCGAATGCGGGATCCATTGGGTTCCTTCCGCCTGATCCTCAAGCGCGGGGGCCGCCTCGATCACCGGCCGCGATCCTCCCGGCAAGCCGGCACGGCACAAGAGACCGGTACACGGACTTCCGGTCCGGGGGCTCGGCCCGCCGGCGCCCACATACCCTCTGCAGCGATCCGTTCGCGCCGCCGCCGCCTTCGAGCAGCGAGCGTCCTATTCCAGCTTCCGGCTCAGGATCTTGAGATGAGTGTATTGTAAAAATTCAAGCCGCGAAGATGAGGTGGCGGTCCGCCTCGCCGAACGTAGCGGCCGGCCGATCGGCGATCATGCGCCCGGCGCGCAGCCCGATGACCCGATCCGCGAATTGCAGGGCGAAGTCAACCTGGTGGAGGCTGACGAGCACCGCGATCATCCGCTCGTGGGCGATGTCACGCAGGATCGAGAGCACGCTCTTTGCCGATTCCGGATCGAGGCTGGCGACCGGCTCGTCGGCGAGGACGAAGCGGCTCTGCTGGGCAAGGGCGCGGGCGATCGCGACCCGCTGCTGCTGGCCGCCGGACAGGCTGTCGGCGCGGCGCAGCGCGTAGCGCAACATGCCGACGCGGTCGAGCGCGGCCAGCGCCAATTGGCGATCCTGGCTCGGGAAGCGGCGCAACATCACGCGCCAAGTCGACACACTGCCGAGCCGGCCGGCCAGCACATTGTCGAGCGCGCTCAGCCGACGGATCAGGTTGAACTGCTGGAAGATCAGCCCGACCTCGCGCCGCGCCATCGACAATTCGTGTCCGTCGAGCGCCTGCATCGCGTGCTCGCCGAGATAGATCTCGCCATCGTCCGATCGGGCAAGCCGGGTCAGGCATCGGAACAGCGTCGTCTTGCCTGCGCCGCTTGCGCCGAGGATCGCGACGACCTCGCCCGCCGCTACCGCGAAGGAAACGTCGTCGAGCACGACTTGCTCGCCGAACCGCTTTTTCAGCCCGACGATGCGGATTACCGGGCGGTTCATACCAGACGGCGCCGCAGCCAAGCGCTCAATTGATCGATCGCGGTCACCATCACGAGGATGATCAGTACGATCGTCAGCAACCGCGCAAAGTCCAACAAATCGACGCTGTTCTTCAATTCCTGGCCGATGCCGCCAGCGCCGACCACGCCGAGCACGGTTGAGGCGCGCACATTGAATTCCCAGACGTAGAGCGCGATCGAGGTCAGGCTCGGCAACACGTCGGGCAACAGCGCGTAGGAGATTACCTTGAGGCGATTGGCCCCGGTCACCGCGGCGGCTTCGAGCGGGCCGGGCTCGACCGCTTCGATCGCCTCCGACCACAGTTTGGCGATGCTCCCGGCCGAATGAAGGCCGACTTCGAGCACGCCGGCAAACGGTCCGAGCCCGACGGCGGCGACGAAGAGCAGCGCAAAGACAAAGGAATCGATGCCGCGCAACGCGTTCAGAAACCAGCGCATTGGGTTGTAGAGCAGAGCGCTCGGGGTCAGGTTGCGGGCGGCGAGGATGCAGGCCGGCGCCGCGATCAGGGCGCCGATCGTCGTGCCGATCACGGCCATTGCCAGGGTTTCGATCGCGCGCCCGGCAAGCGCGCCGAGGTCGCTGGTGACGGGCGGCCAGGCCTTGGCCACCCAATGCGCGAGCTTCGGCAAGCCCGCCCACAGGCGGTCGAGATCGAAATCGACGAAGTACAGCGACAGGGCGTAGATAAGGGCGATGATCAGCAAGCTCGCGGCGAACCGCAGCGGCGACCTGCCAATCGACGATCGGGCCGGGTCGGGATAGGCGCGCTCGGCAGCGTCATCGGGCAGGGCGCCGCCCGGCGTCATTTGAGGGCGCCGACCGCCTTGCCGGCATCCTCTATCGACCGGTAGTCGGCCTGGTTCGCCGCGACAAAACCGGTGTAGTGCTTCGGCAGGATGTCTTTCGCCCGCGCGTCGGTGATCGCGACGAGGATGCCCTGGATCTTCTTCGCCGTCGCCGGGTCGAACCCGGAGCGCACCGCGAGCGCGTCGTTCGGCAGGGGCGCCGAGATCCACACGACCTTGGTGGCCTGCGGCGATATCGCGCCCTTTTCGATCATCGCCGTGCGGTTGCGATCGAAGTCGGTCGCGAGGTCCGATTGGCCGTTGGCGACCGCGATTTCATTGGCCGCGTGCGTCGCGCCCTCGTGGTATTGGAAATAGGTTTTTGGATCGATCCCGTGCGACCTGAACCAGAAGGTCGGTATCAGCCAGCCGGAGGTCGAGCCGACATCGGCAAAGGACATGCGCAACCCTTTGCCGTCATCCGGCCATTTCTCGATCTTCAGGTCCGGCCGCGCGATCACGATCGCATGATAGACGGGCTTGCCGTCGTATTTGGCTGTGGCGATCACGTCGCCGGCACCCTGATGATGCGCGATGACGTAGCCCCAGGGTCCCATCCAGGCGAGATCGACCTGGCCGCTGCTCAATGCCACCGCGATCCCGGCCCAATCGGTGGTCGCCTCGAGGCTGTAATCGGCCCCGAGTTTGCCGGCGAGGTACGCGAAAAAGGGACCGTAGGCCTTCTTGGTCTCGGTCGGCGTCGGTTGCAGCGGGCCGACCGCAAAGCGAAGCTTGTCCGCGGCACCGGCGCCGTGCGCGAGCCCGGCGGCGAAGCAGATCGCAAAGACCGCGACCAATCGCCGCCGGCGGTCGCGCCGGGCGGGTTTACGAGCGCAATTCGCAGGCGCAAGGAACATGGATTTTCTCCGGAAACTGGGAAGCCGAGGGGAAGACGATCCTACCAGCTGCACGCGTGAAAGATGATCGGCTCAGCGAAAAAAATGATCGGGTCGCGGAACGTCGGTTCCCGTGCGACGAGATTCCGGGCGGCGTCGGTCGATGGCTGCGCTCGGCCGGGTACGATCGGGTCATCGCGACCGGCGGGCTCCCGGACCGGGGGCTTGCCCGGCTTTGCACCGAGGAGCATCGCCTCCGGCTGACCAAGGACCGGCGTCTTGCGGCGGCGGTCAAGGGCATGGCGCCGGTCGTGCTGGTCGCTGAAGGCCGGCCGACTTCGGTGACGATCTTGTCGGCCGCTGCCGCCGGCCGGGAGCGAAATCAGACGGATCGACGTCATCGTCCGGACCGGCCCCATCCGCGCTCCAATTTGTAACAATTCTAATTATTGACGCCCACCGCCGACACCCCATATCTCGCGGGTGTCGACATTTGTATTGCCGTCGAGGGACGACCGCTGGTTGTAGCGACCGGCCGATACCGGGAGCCGGGTTGGGGTGCGAACGCCAAATTGCTGAACACGTGGAGGAGAAATGGCAAGTGAAGGCAAGTGCCCGCTCACGGGCGAGAACCGCGCATACACGAACCGTGACTGGTGGCCGAAGCAGATCAACCTTCAGGTTCTCCACCAGCACTCTATCTTGTCCAATCCGATGGGCGAAGCGTTTGATTACGCCAAGGAATTCAAGAGCGTCGACCTGAATGCGGTGATCGAGGACCTGCACGCCTTGATGACCGACTCGCAGGATTGGTGGCCGGCCGACTATGGCCACTACGGGGGACTGTTCATTCGGATGGCGTGGCACCTCGCCGGCACCTACCGCATCGGTGACGGCCGCGGCGGCGCCGGAGCCGACCAGCAGCGCTTCGCGCCGGTCAACAGTTGGCCGGACAATGCGAGCCTCGACAAGGCGCGCCGGCTGCTGTGGCCGATCAAGCAGAAATACGGCCGGAAACTCTCCTGGCCAGACCTTATGATCCTCGCCGGCAACGTCGCCCTCGAGTTCGATGGGTTTCAAGACGTTCGGTTTCGGCGGCGGGCGCGCCGAGGTCTGGGAGCCCGACGAGTTCGATCTACTGGGGCCCCGAAGGCAAGTGGCTGGCGGACGAGCGCTACAGCGGCGACCGCGATCTTCAGAATCCCCTCGCCGCCGTGCAAATGGGTCTGATCTACGTCAATCCGGAAGGGCCGAACGGCAACCCGGATCCGCTCGCGGCGGCCAAGGATATTCGCGAAACGTTCCGCCGTATGGCGATGAACGACGAAGAGACGGTCGCGCTGATTGCCGGCGGTCACACCTTTGGCAAAACCCACGGCGCCGGCGATGCGTCACTGGTGGGCCCGGCGCCGGAGGCCGCCCCGATCGAGGAGCAGGGCCTCGGCTGGAAGAGCGGATTTGGCACGGGCAAGGGGCCTGACGCGATTACCGGCGGCCCGGAAGTCACCTGGTCCCAGACGCCAACGAAGTGGAGCAACAACTTCTTCGCGAACCTGTTCGGCTACGAATGGGAGCTGACGAAGAGCCCGGCCGGTGCGTATCAGTTCAAACCGAAGAACGACGCAGGCGCGGGTACGGTGCCGGATCCGTACGACTCGGCAAAGCGTCGCGCGCCATCGATACTGGTCACCGACCTCTCGTTGCGGGTCGACCCTGTTTACGAAAAGATTTCGAGACGCTTCTACGAGCATCCGGATCAGTTCGCAGACGCGTTTGCCCGCGCGTGGTTCAAGCTGACGCACCGCGATATGGGCCCGATCGCGCGCTATCTCGGGCCGCTCGTCCCGAAGGAACAGCTACCGTGGCAAGACCCGATCCCCGCGGTGGATCATCCGCTGATCGGGGAACAGGACATTGCTGCCCTGAAGGCGAAAATCCTCGCCTCTGGCCTGTCCGTTTCCCAGCTGGTCGCGACGGCTTGGGCGTCGGCGTCGACGTTCCGCGGCTCCGACAAGCGCGGCGGAGCGAACGGCGCGCGCATTCGCCTCGCGCCGCAAAAGGACTGGGACGTCAACCAGCCGGCTCAGCTGGCGACGGTGCTGCAGACGCTCGAAGCGATCCAAAAGGACTTCAATGCTTCGCAGCCCGGCGGGAAAAAGGTCTCGCTTGCTGACCTGATCGTTATCGGCGGCTGTGCGGCGATCGAGAAAGCCGCGAAGGGTGCCGGGCACGATGTGAAAGTCCCGTTCACGCCGGGGCGCATGGACGCGTCGCAAGAGCAAACCGACGCCGACTCCTTCACCCCGCTCGAACCGACCGCCGACGGCTTCCGCAGCTATCTCCGCGGCACGGAGCACCTGTCGCCTGAGGAGCTGTTGGTGGATCGGGCGCAATTGCTGACCTTGACGGCGCCTGAGATGACGGTTCTCGTCGGCGGTCTGCGCGTCCTCGGCGCAAATGCCGGGAAGTCCACGCACGGCGTCTTCACCAAGCGGCCAGAGACGCTGACGAACGACTTCTTCGTCAACCTGCTCGACATGAGCACGCAGTGGCAGCGGTCCGTTGGCGCTGAAGGCGTCTACGAGGGGCGCGACCGGAAGACGAACGAGGTCAAGTTGACCGGCACCCGTGTCGACCTGATCTTTGGTTCTCACTCGCAGCTGCGCGCCCTCGCGGAAGTCTATGCCTGCGCGGACTCGAAGGAGAAGTTTGTAAAAGACTTCGTGGCGGCGTGGACCAAGGTGATGAACCTCGATCGCTTCGACCAGGTGGTCTAGAGGCGCAGCCGCAACCCCGCATCGGCTGATCACGGCCGGATCGAGGCTGCGCAAATCCTACGGCCTGCGGAAACCCTGGACGCTGGCGGGAGCCATGGACAAGAAATCGGGGCGGCTCTTCAAACCTTGAAATGCCGCCCTGACGCGGCGGCGCCGGCCGCCTTCGCAACTCGGAGACTGTGATGAACGATATCGCGCCGATGCGCACCCTCGACCCCGCCGCCGCGCCGATCAGCCCGGCGAAATTCGCCCATTTCGTGCTGCGTACCGGGCAGTTCGACAGGATAATCGAGTGGTATCGGACGGTGCTTGCGGCGCGCGTTGTGTTCCGCGACGAGCATCTGTGCTTTCTGTCTTACGACGACGAGCACCATCGGCTGGCATTGATCAACCTCCCGGGCCTTGGGGTGCGCGACCCCGATGCGGTCGGCACCGACCATGTCGCCTACAGCTACCACAATCTGGGGGAGTTGCTGTCGACCTATCGCCGGCTAAAAGCCGCCGGCATCCTCCCGCATTGGCCGATCAACCACGGGGTAACAACGTCGATGTACTACCGCGATCCCGACAACAACCGGGTCGAATTGCAGATCGACAATTTCGCAACCGTCGCCGAACTCGACGGCTATTTCCATAGCCGCGCCTTTGCCGAAAACCCGGTCGGCGTGACCTACGACCCCGAGGAGTTGTGTCGCCGCTACGAGGCCGGCGAGGCGATGGCCGATCTCTTACGCATCCCGCCCTTGCCGGCCGGCAAGACCCCGTGGGACATGCTCGCCAAACACTAAACCCCCTCGGAGCCACGGCCCGGCAGGGCACTCGCGGCAGCTGAGCAACCCGGCCGGGCGACCTAATCCGTCGCTCGCGAAAAGCGCGGACCCAGACCGTTGCCACAGCCGGAACCACGAGACCAACGCGAAGGATGTGTGTGCCGAACTCGCCCGTGATGGACGGCGCGGGCTACCGCCGCTTGCAGAAGGGCATGCGTGCCAGAGCGGGGTTGCCTATGGTGACGGTCAGGCACGGGACGCGTTCTCTTCCAGCGCCCCGGGGTTTTCGACTTTCTCCCCGGGCGCAACCGGCTGAAGGAGAGCTTCGCAACCCGCTGCGAGCGGGTGTTGTGGCAGGGCCTCCGGCAGCCGCGCTTTGCCTTTCGGCCCGAGCGTCTCGCCCGCCGCGGCAAGCGCGCCGGACGGCGCCGCGGGGTTGCGCGCAGATCGAAAATGTTGCCCTCCCGCCGCCAAATGGGTAAGAGAGGCGCATCGTTCCGCGGCAAGGCGCCGCTCTCAAGCACAAGCGCGATGTCGGTTCTTGTCACTGGTGCTGCCGGTTTCATCGGCTTTCATGTCGCCAAGGCGCTGCTTGGGCGTGGCGAGGAGGTCGTCGGCATCGACAATCTCAACGACTATTACGACCCGGGTTTGAAGCGGGCGCGTCTGGCGCGGCTCGAAGCCGATCCCGGCTTTGCCTTCTGCCGGCTCGACATCGCCGATCGCGAGGCCGTCTTCGCCGCGGTCGATGGCCGCAAGGATCTGCGCAGCATCATTCACCTCGCGGCGCAGGCGGGCGTGCGGCACTCGCTGACCAATCCTTACGTCTATGTCGACGCCAATGTCATGGGGACCCTCGTGATGCTGGAGGCGGCGCGGCGGGCCGACCGACTGAGGGGGTTCGTCTATGCCTCGTCTTCCTCGGTGTACGGCGGCAACACCAAGCAGCCGTTCAGCATCGAAGATCGGGTTGACCGGCCGGTATCGCTCTACGCCGCAACGAAACGCAGCGACGAGTTGATGGTGCAGGCCTATGCGCAGCTCTACCGGCTGACGGCGACGGGTTTGCGGTTCTTCACGGTCTACGGCCCCTGGGGCCGGCCCGATATGGCGGCCTATATTTTCACCCGCGCGATCCTTGCCGGCGAACCGATCAAGCTGTTCAACAACGGGCGGATGGCGCGCGATTTCACCTATATCGACGATATCGTCGCCGGCACGCTCGCCGCGCATGATCGCCCCGGCGAAGGCCACCGTCTCTACAATCTCGGCAACAACCGGCCCGAACGGCTGCTTGACTTTGTTGCCCTGCTCGAGCGGCTGCTCGGCCGCACCGCGAGGAAGGAATTGCTGCCGATGCAGCCCGGCGACGTCGCAGAGAGCTGGGCCGACATCGAGGCGTCGCGCCGCGATCTCGGCTTCGAGCCGAAGACCACGATCGAGACCGGCCTCGCCCGCTTTGTCGAGTGGTATAAAGATTATCATGCCGCGGCGTGATCGTGCGCCGCAAGCCGGGATTACCGGGCAGAAATCATCAGATATTGTGGTTTATTGGTTGAACTCTGCGAATAGTGCGCACCGCCGCTGGGCGTGCCCATCCGCGCCGGCGCAGCGGTGTCCAAAGTCGACGCCAATCCAAAAGCGGCCGGAGGCCCGTCATCATTGGCGTTGAACGTCTGAACCCGGGGGTGCCATTTGCGGGATCGTGCTCGGCGATGCCGGTATCACGGCCGCAGGGCGGATCGGGAGCGGCGCGGCTTGAGCCCCCGATCGGATGCCAGCAAGACGTCCTGCCGCGCGCGCCCTCCTTGAAACGGCGCGGGAAGCGCTTGCGCCTCCCGCCCGGATCGGGCGACTCCGAGCGGAAACGCACCGCGCCCGATCCGCACGCAGCGAATCGGCGCGCGGCTCCGCGGGAACTCAGCATCCCGGCATCGTTGGCTTGCGCCTTCGCAGACAAGATATGGTGCGAATGCGTCCGCTGCGCTCTACGTTATGGCCGTTGTTGCCGGCCGTTGCAGTCCAACTCTCCCGCGCCAACGATTGGGGCAGCGCACCTTTCGGGTCAGCCTTCGAATAGCGAGTCCAGATGACAAAGTCAGGCGCCGCCGGCATCCCCGGGCTCGGACGTAGGGACGCCGACGTTTAACCAGTGATGTCTGAAGAAGTCTTGAATACGCACGCGACACACCACCCTGTTTTGGCGAAGACGTCGTTGCATAGCGACAACTCGAGGCCGCGGCAGCAGGAATTGCGATCTTTTTTTGTTCGTTTGGTCCCTGGCTCGTTCCTTACGCCTTTGGGTCATACGATGACGCTGGTCGCATCGCGCTGGGTGTTGCTGCGGCCCGCCCGGGGGGCTGCGCGGCAGCCGGTGTCGAGCGCAGACCCGATTGGCAGCGCGGTGGCTGCCGGAATCGCCCCCGGCTTTGGGGCGCGTCCGCCGGCGCAATCCGCAAGGCTGGCGGCACGCAGGGCATCCGACAACGCGTTCAGCCGCGGGACTCCTGGTGCGACGTTCGAGGCTTTGCTGTCGCTGGTGCGCCATCATCCCACCGATGAGATCCTGCAGCGGATCGTCGCAAGGCTGCTCGACGACATCGGCGACAGCGACAAGGCCGAGGTCGCCTGGCGAGGGATCGTCGCGCGCTTTCCACAATCGCAGGAGGCATTTCTCAGCCTCGCGGCGGCACTTGCCCGCCGCCCTCGTTCCGCGCGCGCATTGATTGCCAGCCGGTTGTCCGAAGATCCGTTGGGCTTCGACAATCTGCTGACGGTCGGAAAGGCGTGGGAGGCGATCGGCGAAGCGGGGCGGGCGGCGACTGTATTTCACGATATCTCGCGCTTGTTCCATAATCGCGAGGAGGCGTGGGATATCGCGGCATCGTGGTACGCGGCGCGCGGGCGGTATGCCAGCGCCGCAGGTATTCTTGCACATGCGGTGAAAACACGGGGACGCCCGCAGCATATCGAAAGGCTGCGACACGCGGAGGATGTGAATGCGCGTCTTCCGCGCTGGGCCTCGCAGCAGCGGGTGCGAGGCCGCCGCAATCGGTCTGTCACGGCGCTTGCCGCCCTGCTCGAAAGACTTGTCGCCGCCCGCAACGAAGCGGCGCCGGCGGCGAATCCGAGGCCGCGATCGGTTCTTATGGTGATTGGTTCGCTCGGCGCCGGGGGCGCCGAGCGTCAGATGTTACACACGGCGCGCGGCCTGCGGACGATGCGGATGTCGGACACTAGGCGTTTCGATTGGCTGAAAGTGGTCGCCCAGTCGAGCCGGTCCCGCAAGCACGACGGATTCTTCCGGCGGCAACTTCGGGAGGCCGAAGTGCCGCTGATCGAGTACGAGGAACTTCCCCTCTTTGGCGGGTACCCCGCCGCTTCGGCCGTACGCTCGTTGATGCCTGCGCTGAGGTTTCTCCCTCTACCGATGCTGGAAGGCGTGCTGCGGCTCAGCGACCCGCTGCGCCGATGGCGACCCGAGATCGTTCAAATATGGCAGGAACGCACCGTCTTCGATGTTGCCCTCGCCGCGCTGATCGCCCGGGTGCCGCGCATCATTGTCTCCTTGCGATCGGTGCCCGCAATCGACCGTCCGGACCGCTACCGGGTCGAATATCCGCTCATCTTCAACGCCTTGCTGTCCGCCGACAATGTTGGGCTGTCGTGTAATTCGAAATATGCCGCGGCCCGCTATGCGGCGTGGCTTGGTGTCGATCCGACCCGCTTCGAGATCATTCCCAATGGCGCGGAGCGGCTGCCGGCGGATGGCGACGCCCTGTCACAACGCCTCTATCAGGAATTCTCCGCCCGCGCTGCCGACGGCGGCCTAACGGTGGGCGGCGTCATGCGCATGGACGACAATAAGCGTCCGCTGCTATGGGTTGCGACCGCCGCCAGCATTTTGAAGAAATGGCCTTCCGCCCGTTTTATTCTGGTCGGCGACGGGCCGCTGCGGCGCCAGGCGATGAAGTTGGCAGCGCAGAACGGGATTGCGCATCGCCTGCTGTTTGTCGGCTTGTCTTCCAGTGTTGGCTTTTGGTTGTCGAAGATGGATCTTTTCATGCTGTTGTCGAAACAGGAAGGTTTGCCCAACGTGGTGATCGAGGCGCAGCTGAGCGGGGTTCCTGTCGTCATCACGCCGGCCGGCGGCGCACCCAAATCGCTGATCCCGGGCGTGACCGAAATCGTCACCGGGCCGGACCCGTTGCCCGACGAAATCGCAACCATCGTCGTCCAGCTCGCTCAGGCGCCCGATCGGCTGCGTACGATGGGGGACGCCGGCATGGGTTGGGCAAACCGGGCCTTCTCCAACGCCGCTATGTTGCGCGCCACGTTGTCGCTGGTGCAGGGTTGTAGCGTGACCGACGTGGGCGTGCCGAAATATCGCGGCGTCGATGTCTCGGGCTGAGAATCGTCCGCGGCACGATTTGTCGTAGCGGGCGACCAGGGGGCTGAACCGCTCCCAGGTCATCCGTGTTCTCTGGCTTCGTCGCCGTAACGCGTGCAACCGATCTCGGTGATGGATCGCCGTTTCTGCGCCGTCGCCGATCCCTCGAGGCTCTCCGACAGTTGGTCGAGCCAGGCACGGTATTCGTCTTGGAGCGCGGCTAGGGCTGCAACAGCGGACGCCCGACGTTGCGGCCACGACAGAACATGCGGCGCCGGCGCCGGCGCGGCGTGAGCTTTGGCGGGCAGGCGCCGCTTTGCTCGAGGGACGCGGCGTAAGCCGCGCCCGTACCGCGACCTTCTCTTCGCGGCTGTACGGCGCGGGAGCGCCCGGGAGAGTTCAGGCTTCTGCCAGCCCGTTGTCCCAGAACCCTGACGACGGAGAGGCCCTGTCCGGCCGCGACAGTCAACAACCACCCGGCTCAATCTGCTTCAGCAGACTTACAGCTTCGTCGAAGTTGTTGTGCAATGTTATTTTGCGATCAGCAATCAGGAGGGCTTGGTCGCAATAACGGCGCGCGACTCTCGGATTCGGTGTGGCAAAAAGAATACCTGCGGTCTTCGACCGCTCCTCGAGCATGGCCATGCATATTTGCCTGAATGCTGGGCTACCACCCGCGGGCTGTCCGTCGATCAGATAAAAATCAAAAGGAATTGCATAAGAGATGGCAAAGAGAATTCTCACGCGCATTTCCGCCGACATTTCGTGCATCGGCCGGTCAAAATGTCTACCTACCTCAGTAACTTGTTGAATGAAAGCCACCACCTCATCCACATCCGCCCCGTAGCACTTCGCAAAAAAAGCTGCATTCTGTCGCGCCGTCAAAACCGGGACAAATCCTCGCGAGTATCCAACTGGGAGCGAGACGTTTGCCCGCCGTTCAATCTTGCCGCTGCTGGGCCGCTCGATCCCCGCCAAGAGATGAAGGAAGGTGGTCTTGCCGCTTCCGCGAGCGCCCAGCAGTGCGAGTTTGCGATCGACTGGCAGTTGGAGATCAACTCGGTCGAACACAATTTTCGTCGCTGACTCTCCCTTGAAGATTTTCGACAAACCGATCAGGGAAATCATCGTTTTACGATCCGATCGCCAAACAACCCTTCTAGGACAATCCCGATAAACAGCGATATTGAAATAATCCACAACAGATAGCGCAATGAAAACACATAACTTGGGAAAGTCGGGAAAAAGCCGAGCCGAAACATCGTTACCGCATCTATGACTGGATTGAATGAGAGGTAGTAGCGGATAGCTGGTGGCAAATAATCGACCACGAAATAGACACCAGAGAGATGAAGGAGGCCGCGCGTTATCGCGGGGAACATCATCCGCCAGAGATCGGTAGTCCGCCACAGCAGCCGGCTGATCAGCCCAAACCCGAATCCGAACCCCGCAGTTACTAACCAAGCCGCAACGGCCTGACCCAGGTTAGAGGGCAAAGCCTCCGTCGTCTGTGTTCGATAGAGCACAGTCATTAGTATTGTCATTGCCCCGCTGACGAATAAAAACTCCAGGAACCCATTCACGAGGCAAAAATCCATGTCGCTGTAAAGCGGAACGGCCCCGTTGTTGCGCTGTGCGGTCACCCGCTTCGCGATTTTGACGAAAAGATAGACCGGCCCGACCCCCGTCACCGACCACAACAGCATGCTGTTGCCATAGGGGGGCTGTCGGCTGATCAGCCATGACAGGCACACTGTCGCGAAGATCATGACAGCGGGCTCGATCAACCGGTGAACAAAGCCGAGAACCCGATGTGATTCGATCACTAAATCCCGTAAAAACAGAGCAACAAGTATCTGCCAATACGGAAGAATACCGCGGCGATGAAGTATCGGGGGGGACGTCAACATTCCACGCTTCAGCGATCAATTCTGCGGCCAGCGATCGGTTATTCCGTCATACAATCCGACCGCCCCTTTAGGTGAGGTGGGCCTTCACCGCGTGTATGAGGCACGCCGCGACGACCCAGATCCCGAAGCAGACCAAGGCGATCAAGCCGACAGTCAAGAGTCGCCTCGGATAAATTGAACTCTCGGGCAGGTTCGGCGGCACTTGTTCCATGATGTAGAGCGACTGCGTGACCGCGCTCAAGAGCGCGGTCTGAAGCGTGACCAAATCGTTGGTCAGCGCCTGTTGGACGAATTGCAGGTCGAGGGTGGCCGCCGCAAATGCGCCGACCATCGACGGCAAAACGGCCCCTTTGGGGGTAGAGCTGATTTTGGCCTCGGTCGCGGCGAGTTGGTCGCGCGTCGCTTTGATTTGCCCGCGAAGCGGCGCCAAACTTGGCGACCGAGGCGAAAGATCAAAGATCGCCTCGTACTGCGTCAGCAACTGTGCGAGCGTCATTTTCAACTGATGGGCGAGTGTGACATTGTCGGTGACTACACTGGTAGTCGGGTCGATCACCCCATTTTCCATACGTAACTTGAGCAGGTTGTTCTCAATGTCGTGCAAGCGTTTCTGGTCACGATCGACCAACTCTTGGGCAAATCGAACCTGATCCTGTCGGGTCCGCTCCTCCATTCGGTTCACGAGTTTTTCTGCACTGTCGGCGAGCGCGACCGCGATCGCGTGCGCCGCACCTGTCGAGAAGGCGCGGACCGTCACCATCGCAATTCCGGTTCCCGGGTCGTAGGCGGCCGAGACCATATTGTCCCAATAGACCAGAAGTTTTTCCTTCGGCGCCGCGGGATTGAGACGAGCCCACCAATCGGCATTGCTCGTTGTGAAGTAGGATCTCAACGGCACCCTCGCCGCGACCTCATCGACCGCCTTCTAACTCGAGATGTAATCGACGACAACATAGTTTGAGAGGACATCGGGACCCGAGGGAGAGCTGCCAGTCATCGCGGACATGCTGCTTGCGCCGAGGCTCACGCTCGGCGACGGCGGTGCTGTCGAGGTTGCGGAACGCACGGAAAAATGGAATTCAGAAACATATTGCGGAACCGCAAGGAAGGTATAGTAAAAGGCCGCGACCACCACTGGCAGGACGACGAACCCAAAAAATGTGACTAGAGCCAAATATGAGCGCGTTGCCCGCAGTTTAGGAAACGCAGGGTAGGTAACTTGCGGCGCGGTCTCGCCCGCTTCACCGCGGACTACCGCATCGCCGACTTGCCGCCGACGTGCCTCTACTTGAATGAGGTTCAAGCCAGCTGTCAGACGCTCAGCCGGTGAAGAGATGGTCGACTCCGCAGCCGAGCGCATCGGCATTCTGAATTCCAAAGCGGATTTCGGAAGATCCGAACCCCGGCTTGGTCCGACCTCCTGTTCCTCGTCGCTGGCGGCAAGGGCGTCTTCGCGTATTCCTCGCCCGTCGAGCCATTCTTCGGGCGCTGGATCTTCGTATTCCCTATCCATCTTCACCCCCACCCCCGGACCGACAGGTTGGACGACGCGCGTCCTTTGGCATCTGAGACAAATTCTCTTCCCCGAAAAGCCTGCGTCACGTCGCGGAAGCTACGACGGAGCGAAGCATAGCGCAAGCGCCCGCTCGCGGTCGCCGCGCTCGAAGACAAGATCGTCCAGAGAGCGGTGTCAGCGGTGCTGAGCGCGATCTACGAGGAGGACTTACCCGGGTTCTCGTACGGATTTCGACCCGGGCGCAGTCAGCACGACGCGCTGGATGCGCTGATCGTCGGGATCAGCAGCAGGAAGGTGAACTTCATCCTCGACGCCGATATCCGGTCGTTCTTCACGAAGGTTTCCCAGGAATGGGTCGTCCGCTTCCTGGAGCACCGGATCGGCGACAAGCGCATCATCCGGCTCGTCCAGAAATGGCTGCGGGCCGGCGTCCTCGAAGACGGATCGTGACGGTCGAGGAAACGGGGACGGGCCAGGGCTCGGTGATTTCGCCGCTGCTCGCGAACGTCTACCTCCACTATGTCTTCGATCTTTGGGCTGCGCGCTGGCGACGGCGCGAGGCCACGGGCGACATGGTCATCGTGCGCTATGCCGATGATACCGTGATCGGCTTCGAGCACGAGGCCGATGCCCGGCGCTTCTGGCATGCGATGCGCGAACGGCTGCGGGAGTTCTCGCTATCGCTGCATCCGGACAAGACCCGCCTGATCGAGTTCGGCCGCTACGCGGCGCAGAACCGGGAGAAGCGCGGGCTCGGCAAGCCGGAGACCTTCAAATTCCTGGGTTTTGTGTTAATCTGCGGCAAATCCTGGCGAGGCTTCCTGATCAAGAGGCAGTCGCGCCGCGACCGCATGCGCGCCAAGCTGCGGGAGATCAAGGAGGAGTTGCGACAACGATGGCACCAGCCGATCCCGGACACCGGGAAAGGGGTCGGGCAAATCGTCGCCGGCTATTTCGCTTACCACGCCGTGCCGACAGTTAGCGCGGCGATCGGCGCGTTCCGCTATCACGTCACCGTTCTCTGGTACCGGCGCCTCTGCCGGCGCAGCCAGAAGGCACGGCTGCCGTGACCGCGGATGACCAAGCTGGCCGACGCGTTTCTCCCGAGGCCGCGGATCCTTCATCCTTGGCCAAATGTGCGCTTTGCCGTCAGCCACCCGAGGTAGGAGCCGGGTGCCCGAAATGGGCTCGCTCGGATCTGTGTGGGGGGCGGTCCACAATGACCGTGCCTACCGCGAACGGTTTCGATTTGAATAGCATTGATTATCAACGGCTTGCGGGCTATTTGAAGTTTTAGGCACCACAGTTTTGGTGTTCAGGGGGCGGGCGGCATCTCCTGGAAGACGGGCGGCAGGGCGATGCCGATGGCGCGGCAGATCGGGTCGATGCGGGCCGGGAGCGGCACGTAGCCGGGCGCGGCGGCCGTCCCTGTTCGACGTCGATTTCGTTGAGGTCGGCAAGATCGTCGACGATGCGCTGCCATTCGAGCCGGCTGCGACGGGCCGCGAGGCGATC
Organism: uncultured Alphaproteobacteria bacterium; assembly: GCA_963772295.1. Lineage (GTDB taxonomy): Bacteria > Pseudomonadota > Alphaproteobacteria > ATCC43930 > CGMCC-115725 > AP-15. The sequence continues at coordinate 513,711 of CAVYWO010000020.1, read as the reverse complement.
GATCAGTTCCTTGCGCAAAACGAGGGCGAGGAAGGTGCAGAAAACATGGCCGCGGATGCCGGCGTCGGTCTTATGGAAGATCGGACGGATGGCGAGCAGCGCCTTTGCGGTTTGAAAGGCGTCCTCGACGGCCAGCAGATTGCGGTATCGTAGCACGACCTGGAGGGCGGCGATTTTGGTGTCGGTGCGCAGCACGAAGAGACCATCGAACCGGGCATCGGCCTCGACTTTGGCGCGATCGATGACGAAGCCGTCGCCTTCGGGCGGCCTCAGGAAGCGACGGAAGCCCTTGTTGGCGACGAGCGCATTGTCGCCCTGGGCGAGCTTGCGCTCGAGACCGGCGACAAGCTCGGCGCGCGCCGCGGCATCCTTCTTGGCTTCCTCCTCGCTGCGGCAGATGACATCGCGCCGTCCGGCAATTTTCGTCTCCTTGATCGACAGTTCGGTCTCGCCTTTCTGGCGGGGGATGAGGAGCGGCACGGCGAGGCCGTCATCATTTAACCTCGGCGCGCACCTCGCGGCTGGTGCGTTCGCGCACGCCGAGAATGTACTGGATCTTCTCGGCTTCGAGGGCGGCGATGGTATCGCCACCGCCAGCCGCTCTTCGGCGCCGTCTCGATTGCGTTTCTCGACACCACGACGCTGTGGTTCGAAGGCGCCGTGGGCCTTCAGCCCACGGGCTTGTCCCGTGCGGGCGAGAGCCTCGGCCAATACGGCCACTCGAAGGACTACCGCGGGCAGTTGAAGCAGGTCGTGCTCGGCATCGTGCTCGATGATGCCGAACGGCCGATCGCCTCCTTTCTCATGCCCGGCAATACCGCCGACGTGACGCTGTTGTTGCCGGTGGTCAAGCGTCTGCGCGAGCGCTTCGGAATCCTCGAGGCCTGCATCGCCTCGACCGCCTCCGCGGTGCTGCGGCCCGCCGCATCGATCTCGCCAAGCCACGCCATCGCCTTATAGGCGTGGTCGAGATCGAGCCTGCAAAAATCGGAGCAAACCGGCACCTGATTTCGGTCGAAATCGGCAGGTGATTTCGGCGGAAAGCGGCACCTGATTTCGCTCCAATCCGGCACCCGATTTCGGCGTTTTCGGCACCCTGGTTCGGCTTTGGCGTCGCCGCCGCGCGGCAAGTAATGGCGGCTAGCCTCGCGCCTTTTGGGGGGCGCGGGGAATGCCGAGACCGAGGATGGCGATGCGGCGGATCAAGGAAGTGCTGCGGCTCAAGCAGGTGCTCGGGCTGAGCGACACAGCGGTGGCGCGCGGCGCGCGGGTGGCGCGGTCGACGGTGAAGCAATATCTCGACCGCGCGGCGGCGGCCGGTCTGAGCTGGGAGACGGCAGAAGGGCTCAGCGAGGAGGAGTTCGACCGTCGACTGTTCGCGGTTGCCGACAGGCGCGATGTCGACCGTCCGCTGCCGGATTGGGAGGTGATCGAGAAGGAACTGCGCGGCCGCGGTGTGACGCTGCGGCTGCTGTGGCTGGAATATCTCGCCCGGCACCCGGAAGGTTACCGCTACACCCAGTTCTGCGAGCATTTTCACGCCTGGCAGCGACGGGCGCGCCCGCCGACGATGCGACGGGTGCATCGCGCCGGCGAGGCGCTCGAAGTCGATTGGGCCGGCATGACGCTGGCGGTGATCGATGCCGGCGTCGCCCGAGAGGCGCAGATCTTTGTCGCCTGTCTGCCGTGCTCCGACCTGGTTTATGCCGAGGCGACCTGGACTCAGGGGCAGGAGGATTGGCTGGGGGCCCATGTCCGCGCCTTGGCCTATCTCGGCGGCTGCGCCGAGAAGCTGGTCCCCGACAACACCAAGACCGGGGTGACCGAGGCCAATTACTGGGACCCGGTGCTGAACCGCAGCTATCACGAGTTGGCCCGCCATTATGGGGTGGCGATCGTTCCGGCCCGGGTCCGCAAGCCCCGCGACAAGCCGACGGCGGAGAATGCGGTCCGGCTGGTCGAGAGGTGGGCGCTGGCGCCGCTGCGGCACCGGCAGCTGTTCTCGCTCGCCGAGAAAGTCGAGGAATTCAACAACCGCCCGTTTGCGCCGCCGCGCGAGGGCAGCCGGCGCTCGCTGTTCGAGGCGATCGAGCGCAGCAAGCTCAAAGCGCTGCCGGCGGAGCCTTTTGTCGTCGGCCAATGGCTCACGGCGCGGGTCAATATCGACTACCACATCGCCGTCGGCGGCCACTTCTATTCGGTGCCGTACCGGCTGCTGCAGCAAAGGGTCGACGTCTTCCTGACGGCGACCGCGGTAACGGTCTTCCACCGGGGCGAGCGGGTCGCCAGCCACCCGCGCAGCGCCGCCAAGGCGCACCACACGACCCTATCCGAGCACATGCCCCCGGCGCACCAGGCGATCGCCAAGCGCACGCCGGACAGGCTGCGCGCCGATGCCGCCGCGCTCGGGCCGGCGATCGGCGCCTACGTCGACCGGCTGCTCGGCGCACGCGAGCATCCCGAGCAAGGGGTGCGCGCCTGTCTCGGGGTGCTGCGGCTCGCCAGCGCCTACGGCAAGGCCCGGCTCGAACTCGCCTGCGAACGCGCCCTCGCCGCCGGGATCGCCTCGTCGCGCTATGTCGAGCGCCTGCTCAAAGCCGACCGGCTGCGGCCGTTCCTCGACGGCGGGGCGGAACAGAGCCTCGGCGCCCACGCCAATCTGCGCGGCCCGGCTTACTACAACTGAGGTCTAGCGGGCCACTGGATTTGCGTTACGTGACGAAATAGAGGGGAAGTCATGACACTGACACGAGGACACAAGCCGCAGGGCGATCGGGCGCTGACCGGGGCCGAGCGCCAAGCGCTCTATCGAGCCCGCCACGCCGGCACGCCGATGGTTCGCTATCGTCGGCCGGCCGATCGCCGCAGTCGGCCGCAGCGCTGGCATGACGCTGTCGCCGAGCTGGTTGCGTTGCAGGCCGAATACCAAGCCTGGTTCGAGGCGCTGCCCGAAGCCACCCGTGATGGCGCCACCGTGGGCCTTCAGCCCACGGGCTTGACCCGTGGGGACGCCCTGCAGGCCATTCTCGATCTCGATCTCGACGAGATCGCCGCGATCGAGCCGCCGCGCGGCTTCGGGCGCGATTAGCCGACAACACGGATCCGAGGGAATGATGATGATCCATCCGACGATTGCGACGTTGCGCCGCCTGCGCCTGACCGGCATGGCCAAGGCGCTCGAGGAGCAGCAAGGCCTGCCCGAATGCGATCGGCTCAGCTTCGACGAGCGCCTGGCGATGCTGGTCGACCGCGAGGCCGTCGAGCGCGACAATGCGGCGCTGGCCCAGAGGCTGCGCCTCGCCGGGCTGCGCCAGGCCGCCTGTCTCGAGGACCTCGACTACCGCGCCCCGCGCGGTCTTGATCGCGGCCTGATCCAGGCCCTCGCCGCCGGCCGTTGGCTGTACGAGCACAACAACGTGCTGATTTTAGGCCCGACCGGCGTCGGCAAGAGTTGGATTGCCTGTGCCCTCGGCAACCAGGCGGCCCGCAACGGCTTCTCGGTGCGCTACCAGCGGCTGCCGCGGCTCCTCGACGAACTCGCTCTGGCCCGCGTCGACGGTCATGCCGCCAGGCTGCTCGCCCGCCTCGCCCGCCTCCAATTGTTGATCCTCGACGACTGGGCGATGGCCAGGCTCACTGCCGAACAGCGGCGCGACCTGATGGAGGTGATCGATGATCGGCACCAGCGCGCCTCGACCATCCTCGCCACCCAGGTGCCGATCGAGCGCTGGCACGACATGATCGGCGACCCGACCTACGCCGACGCCATCCTCGACCGGCTCATTCACAACGCCTATCACATCGACCTTAAGGGCGACTCGATGCGCCGGCGCAAACCGAGCCTCCCTGTGACCGAAAAGAATTAACCAAATAAAATACTTACATTACTTATCCCCATTACTCACATAATCCACAGCAGCCCGCCACAACTACTGAAATGAGCAATATCGACGAAAGTACTTGCTTTCAGTGACCAGCACAAGATAGCATCTGCCCGACAGCGGTGGTTCGCTGAAGCCGGCACCCAAACGCCTTCGGAAGGGGGTGCCGCTTTGGACCGAAACGGCCTGTCGGTTTCAACCGAAACCGCCTGCCGCTTTCCGCCGAAATCGCCTGTCGGAAACTCCGAAATTTGCAATCGAGCCCCCCGGCCTTCGCCGGGGCAGGCTTGGCGCCAGGCCAGGCACGCGCACCCGGCTGCACCAGTCATGGGCATGGCGGTCGGAGCCCGAGATCATCAGCCGGTGCAGCACCGTGAGGTAGACCACACGCTCGACATCGAAGGAAAAGCGCCGGTCGGCGACCAGGCTCTTTAGGACGTAACCGCATCCCGTCTCCGACCATAGCCGGCCAAACACCAGGTCGGGCCCGATGCTGAGACGGTGCAGCTGCGGCAATTCGCCGCGATAGAAGCTCGACAATACAATCGAGCGGCGGGAATGGCGCGCCGCCGAGGCGATCAGCCTATCGATCAGACCCGAGGCCTCGACCTCCTCGCGCCGGCCGAGCGCCTTGATGACGCGGTGCACATGGCGGCCGCCCTCGCGGGCGTTCTCGACGAGGTAGAGGTAGTCGTAGGCTCCGATCTTCTTGACGCGGACAAACATGACGCGGGAGGCTTATGCCGTTGTCCCAGGTAGGCCCATATATGGTATTCTGAGCTCACGCCCGCCCATTGAAGGACCGTACTGGGGCTCGCCTCTCGCCAGCAGCCGACGAGCTATTGGGACATCATCGGCCGTGACAACCCGCGCAGCGGAGCCGCCACGGTGCGGCGCTAGCCACGGCGGCGCAAAACCGCGGACGGAATACGGCAGGACCCTATGAGACCCGTGCGACGATCCGTTTCGGCCTCGCCGACCCATCGGACCCCAGATGTTGATGAACCTGGGACAACGGCATAAGCCTCTGACGCGGCACCCTGCTCATGCAAGAGCACCACGATTCTCTGCGTCACCACAAGCAAAATCGCGGCGCCGTGTTAAAATATTCTGGCCTATAGTTGGCTTAAACGAGACGTTGATTCACCACACTTAAACCGCCTCAGACGCAAGATTACCGAACACTTGCCGGTACCGATTCTTCAGTACGCGTTCAATATAGCTTGCTTCCGTATGCGCCAAAATGACGTCGATGATAGCTTCGTCGAGCACGGGGTTCTCGGCAGCTTGCACTACCACTCGACCATTGTTGCGAATTTTATCGAAATCAACTCCCGTATTTCCTCCGATCGTATGCTGCACTCTAATCTTTTCGAGTACATCGCCATTTCCAGGCAGATTTAGCTTATCCACCAGAGCAGCCATGTGGGCTGCCGGCGCTAAAGTAAATGCGTTCCAATTCAGGACAATCTTCTGGCCTTTAGGCCGAATGAATCTCAACAACATACTATAGTCGCGCGCCCACCGATCGAGTAGACCTCGCACGTAGTCCTCGGCTTCCGAGCCACCGACGGCTTCGCCATCTCTCGCTCTCTTCTTCAAGGCCGACCAGATCTGCGACTTTAACGGCTTAAACAACACTATCAAGTCGAAGCGGAACAATGGGTCCTCAAGCCAGTAATTATTGAAATTTTTGTCGCTGGTTACAAGAACCTTCGTCCCCAGCCGCTTGGCGATTTCGGCATAGCGGCCGTACTGCATTGCAGCAAGCGAGCGCCGAAATTCGGGGCTAAAGACTTCACACATTGTACCGCAGACGCGGCAAGCGACCGGCCATTCGTCCATGGGTACGTCTCGATCTAACAAAGTCGCGCGTCGGCCATCGGGAAGCCTTTGGTCGAGTGCGAATAACCAATGGGCCTCGCCACCAAAGGTTACGCCAGGCACGGAACCCAAGATTACCCCCAATAGAGTTCGACCCAACGAAGGCTACGCCCCCGATCGCTATGTGGCGAATGTCCGCTATTGCTTCGGGATGAGCACGCTCCGCCGCCATCCGCTCGAGCACCGAGGCATAAAGTGCGTAACGGGGAGCGGATCTGAATTTGTTTGGCGCCTCCTGTAGTATTTGTCGACATAGAGCGATATTACCATCATAAATAGCAAGCTCTGCTCGATATGCGTATGAATAGTCTACATCCCATTGCTGCCGTACTGCATATTCGTAGAGTCGCCGTGCCTGGAAGTATCGGCGCTTGTCCACGAGGAGTTCAAACATCTGCTGGCAGAGTCGCGGATCAAAATTGTTCGCAAGTCGTCGGATCTTATTGAAAGCGGTAAACGCTTTCAGTAGATGGCCAGCCCTTCTTTCGGCAATGGCACAGAACCACCAGAGTTGAATATCGTTTGGATAAATCTCCGTGGCGCCGCGGGCCGCTTCCAGGCTGCCGCGGCTTCTTGTCGCACAAAACGCGAGAAGGCGCACATGGAACACTAGGAGTTCACGCGGAGGGATCGTGTCTCGTGGGACTGCTGCCAATGCCGTTTCTATTGCGGATAGACATTCTTGCCACTGTCTGTTCCTCCACAATTGCGCCAGATGATCGATAACCTGGCGAGAAGGAGGTGCAGCCCGAGATCCGCCGGTACGATTAAGCTGCCTCATATGCGTAGATTTTTGTCCTGGACGGCGGGTTCTCACTGCGATTCCCATGCGATCACCAACTTACTGGCTTCAAAGAATGTTGTGAGGCCGCAAGACTAGCGTAGGCATCGAAAATAATGCGCTGCCGGGGGACGTCACCTCGCTTTGTTGCAGGACCCCCGCCGCCGGATTGCTACCGATCGGTCCGCCGTAGAATTCCAGCAACCTGTCTAGCATGCGCTCCAGGCTGAACTTGGTGGAGGTCCATTCCACTCCGGCCTGACCATAGGCGCACCGCCGGTTTGGATCAAACAGCAGGGTCCCTACCGCGTTAGCCACCTGTTTCACCGACCCTTCATCAATGACCACCGCGGTGCGGCCTTCGTCCACTGTTTCCGGCGCACCACCGACGCGCATCGTTGCGACGGCCACGCCTAACGATTGCGCCTCGATCAAAACGTTCGGCAGACCCTCGGTCAATGAAGACAGGAACAGCAGGTCCATCGCCTGAATCCAAGGATCCACCGGCGATCTATGGCCGACAAACCGGATGCGGTTGGCAAGCGCGAGCCCTTCCACTTCCTTGACAAGCCCAGGTCGCATGGGCCCGTCGCCAACGAGAATGCCGTAGACGCGAGGGTCACGGCTTGCGAGCTCACATGCGACAGCAGTCCAAAGTTCGGGGCGCTTCTCAAACGAGCACCGCATGACGCCGCCAATCACGACGGCATCTGGTGGAATACCGGCCTCGGCACGTGATGCCACGGCGAGTTGCCGATCGGTGCGTGCACGCATTTCGGAAAATTCGCAGCCGTTATGGATCACCTCGACGGTCCCACGACGAAGACCCAGCCAGTCTTCGTAGTCGTGAGCACCGTACCTCGAGTTGCACAGCATCGATATCCCCGGCCGCCGGAGGAAGGCACCGTAAGCCGCATGAAAGTACGGCCGCGAGCGTTGCGGTTCGATCGGCCTCGTGCTTCGCATGGACAAGATGACTCGCGGCACGCCCGCAAGAATTGCGGCCAAGCCGCCGGCGCACGACACCATGTCTTGCCAAAGATGAACCACAGCTGGGCGTCGCTCCTGGAATAATACAAAGAGAGGAAGCGCCATACGTCCTAAGTCTCGAGGCATCGCCCCCAGTACTCGAATGGCTTCTCGCTGCTCAGGTTCACGTGCCAGGAAGTCGCGCCAAGCTCCAGAATTCCGTAAATTCCGCAGCTCATGCACGGGTATCTCGGCCCGCTCCACTATCGGCAGGAAGAAATCGTGCATCTGTGCGGGATCGAGATCGTCGGCGACAAACTCAACTCGCAGCGCACCCTTTCGGCCCGTAAAGTGGCTGACTGTCAGTGCTATCTGCTGCTCGGCCCCACCGGGAGCCAACGTGCTAGTCACGTGAAGCATTAGGTCCCGACATTGCTCGCGCGGCCGCACCCTGCTTCGCGTCACGATCTCGTCAAATAGAATGGCCGGGAAGGGTGCCTCGATGGGCTCGATCTCGCCTAGTTCCGTCTGGCTCGGCCGAAGGTAACGAAACCCGGCCGCAGTCTGCGCAAGCATGGCCACGCTTTCGACGGATCGGTTCGGTGCTTCCTTGAGAATGGAAAGATTGGGCCAAGCCTGGGCATAGCACCCTTGCCAAATCCACAGGCGGGCGGCTATCTGGCGTGGGGCGACCGCTCGAGAGTCAATGGCGATAGCAGTTTCCGCCGCCGCGAGCGCATCTGCAATCCGGCCCGACGCCTCGTAAATCTCTGCTTTGTGCGTCAATTCGTCGATGTTCTCAGAGGAGAATATGCGGGCTGCATCATCCGCGATCACCTGCGCCTCGTCCGCGCGATAGAGACTGACCGCCAAGCTCGCGGCGGCTTTCCAGAAGTTCGCGTTGCGTGGATGAGCCTTGGCTCCCCGGAGATAATCATCGAGTGCCTCGCTACGGCGATTCATCCGCAGCAAGGCGCTGGCATGCTCAAGCATGGCCGTTGCGTTTCGCGGCTCGACGGCAAGGACGCGCTCACATAATTTTACAATTTCTGTCGCGGGCCACTCGCGAAGCCGGGCAACACGTAACTGCCCCGCCAAGACTCGAGGCGAACCGGGTGCGAGGCGTTCGGCTTGATCCAACACCGACACCATCTCGTCATAATCTCCCAGATTGGCGAGAAGGTCGGCAAAGCGCCAATAATACTCCACGTTGGTAGGATGCGCCGCGATCGCTTCGCGATAGATGGAGATTGCCGCGGCGAAATCATGCTGTGCAGTTGCTAACGCTGCCGCGAGCCACACGCGCATGGGCGCTGCGGCGTCAACGGTGGCAAGCATATCTGCCGCTGCAGTCAGGTCGCCCTCGTTAAGATGATGCTTCAGAACGGCTTCGACAGCCTCTGCATTTGCTGGGTTGACTCTGAGCAGCTTAGCGTAGGCCGCTGCCGCCTGATCTGGCAGGCCCTTATTGCGTGCAATGCGGGCACGAAACAAGCTCGCCGTGCTGCGCAACTGTGGGTCCGACGCAATCTCCTCAAGACATGCAAACTCCCTTTCAGCCCGATCGTAGCATCCACACGAATAAAGAATTCTCGCGCATCGATTAACGAAAGCAGCGTCTTGAGGAAACCGCCAACGGCGATCCAGCCAAGCCATCGCCCGTGCATTATCGCCTGTGCGGGCAATGATATCGGCGACCCAGCTGACAAACCGGGAATTGATCGGGGGCGATTTTCGGCGAGCAAGCTCGTCAAGCATCGCATCGATGCGGGTTCCGTCCCCAGTCGCGAACACGGCATCTATCTTTAGCGAAAGAGCCGCCGAGGGCCCGGATACACGCTTCAGCAGCGGGGCAACCACATCGATTGCGGCGTGCGGCTCCCCAATGCTCAGAAGATCAGCGGCAAAAGCCACTCGATGCGCTGAATGTTCGGGGTGGAGTGCGAGAAGATACGCGCCGAAATAAGCGATTCGGGCATGCTCCCGTACCTCTTTCGCCAACTTTAGACCAAGTGCGAGGGCCTCGTGATCATCGAATTTGCGTCCGACCGCCGCGTCAATCGACAGGAAGACCGCTGTCAAATCGCCGTTCCACGAGGCTCCCATCGCGTTGCCGAGTTGCCGCGCCGCCCCTTCGGCTTCGGAACCCTCCAACCCCACACGATCGCAAATATCAGCCATCAGGATCTCACGCCGCCTGGGTTATCTCACGGAGCGGGATGTCCGCCGCGAGGGGCGCCATAACATCAAGGTCGAGCGGACCGGCATCCTTACGATCGATGAAAGTCTGGAACCACAGTTCCAGGCACAGCAGCGTCCATAGCCGGGTGCCATGGCTCTCGCGCCCGGAAAAGTGGCGCGCCATTAGCTGATCGACGAATGCCGACGTAATGAGCCCACGATGGCGGAAGCGGGGGCTGGTCAGCAGGGCAATCATGAAATCCTTGATCTCATGCCGCATCCAGTGGTGTATGGGTACCCCGAACCCATGCTTAGGTCGATAGAGCACCTCTTGCGGCAAATGAGGTTCGAAGGCGTGTTTGAGCAGAGCCTTCATTTCCAGAACGCCATTACGCTCGAAGACGCGTTTCGATTGCGGGAGGCTCGCCCCCCAGTCGGCAAGCTCGTGATCGAGAAAGGGACTGCGTCCTTCCAACGACACCGCCATAGTCGCGATATCGGCCTTTACCAACAGATCGTCCGGAAGGTAGGTATCAACCTCGACACGCGCAATACGATCGATAACGTCATCAGCATTCGCGTCCTCGAGCGAGAGCCCGAGCCTATCCGCTGAGGGAGTGAAAAGATGATCAACAAGATTGTCGCCATAGCCGCCTAGCTTGTGTTCTTCGCGGAACGATTCGATGCTTCGCAAATAATAATCTCGCATCCGCCGGGGCTGGCCCGCGTCGACGAGCAACGGATACGACAGCCGCGGTCGCTGCTCGCGCTCGAACATGGCTTCGCGGAATATGTTATACCGAGTATAACCCAAAAAAATCTCATCGCCGCCATCACCCGAAAGCGCCACCGTCACGTGCTTGCGCACCTCACGCGCCAGCGCGAACGTCACGAGGGCCGAGGAATCGGCATAGGGCTCCCCATAGTGCCACACCAAACGAGGCAATTCGCGAATGAGCCCGTAATCCATGATGAAAGCATGGTGATCTGTCGCAAATCGTTCGGCTATTTGCCGCGCGTAGGGTGTCTCGTCATAGCCTTCAATTGCAAAGCCGGCGCTGAACGTCTTCACGGGCCCGTCTGACAATGCTGACATGCGCGCCACGATCGCCGAGGAGTCGACGCCGCCCGAAAGGAACGCGCCCAGCGGCACGTCGGCGATCATTCGACAGCGAACCGCACCGTCCAGGCGCTCGATGAGCTCACCCGCCAAATCGTCGATCGATCGATTGCAGTGGCGATGATCTACCGAGGCAAGCCGCCAATAGCGCTCAAGCCTCGGTGTTTTGCCTTTGGCGATGACCATGAAGTGAGCCGGCGGAACCTTTTTTATACCCTCGAACGCAAAATCGGGCCCAATGCAATGACCGTAGGTCAGGTAGTCATGGATGACTTCGAGATTGACGCACCGCGGAAAACCAGGCCATTCAAGCATCGATTTGATCTCAGATGCAAAAATAAAATATTCTGGCTTGTCTGAATAAAAGAGCGGTTTTTTACCAAAACGATCACGCGCCAAGAATAGAACCTGCGCCCGATCGTCCCAGAGCGAAAAGGCGAACATCCCTCGGAGACGACCCACCATAGCTTCGCCCCAGACGCGCCAGCCATGGAGCAGAACCTCGGTATCGCTCTGTGTGCGAAAGATACAGCCTCTCGTCTCAAGTTCCGTGCGTAACTCACGGAAATTGTATATCTCACCATTGAACACTATCCACGCCGAACCGTCAATCAAGCTCATCGGTTGGTTCGCGCGTTGATCAAGATCAATGATCGACAGGCGGCGGAAGCCGATCCCGACAGGTCCAATGACCTTGAGGCCGCCGGCATCGGGCCCGCGATGGACGACCTGTTCGGCCATACGCGCTAGCGCGTCGACCATGAGGTCATGAGAGATAGCCTCCTTCTTAACTAGAACGCCAACGATTCCGCACATAGGCCGATGATCTCCACGTTAGCCTGGTGGCGCCGGGATCGCCTCGATGAGCGGGGCCGCCTGTTCCAGCCGGCCTTGTGCAATCCAATGTTTGGCAAGAACACGTGCCGGCGCAGCGAAGCTGGGTTCTACTAGCGTTAGGGCGATAATCGTCTCATCCGGCGTTCGCGGATCCAGTTTCCCCAAATTCATGCGCGCGATCAGTTTGCTCTTGATCCGGATAAGTGCTTGTCGTGTATCCTCGTCTGAACCCGTCATCGACGCAAACCGATAGGCGACATAGGCGCCGACAATATCATCGGACACTTCGCGCTGAAAACCTAATGCGATGCTTCGGACATGAGCACTTTTCCGGTCCGGACCGAGCGCCCGGACCGCAACTCCGTTCGGTTGGGGGAACCCCGACAAATGGCTGCTGACGAGATCGGTCCAACCAGCGTCGACGACGGCGTTATGCGCCGCATGTGCCGGCGCCGCCGCCCGAATGCGAAGCGCCTCCTCATGCCAGGGTGCAGATTGCAAAACCGCTCCGGCCGCCCTCGCAGCGTCACCCGCTCGCCCTAGCTTCAGGAAGGCGCGCGCCAATTGCAAACTGGCCTCCTCCTGATTTTTCTGTGCGGTGACCCTCGGCCAAATCTCAATTGCGGCCGGCCATGCATCAAGCCTCATGCAAAGTCTGCCCGTCACCAGCAAGAGACTCAAGTCTCCTGCTGCATCCTCCAACAGGCGGGGCAGTAATGCCTTTGCGCGCGCCACTTTTCCGGTATGCACCAGCGCTCGCGCTAAAGTGGCGAGCGGCATGCCTCGCAATGGTTTTTGCGCTTCCAATTGCAGCAAGAGTCTGGCCACCTCCTCGTAGCATCCGGCGCCGAACATCCGGAATGCCTCCGCGACCGCCCTCGGCTCAACCAAGCCTGACACGGTCACCTCGCAATCTTTCGAACACACCTCTTCTCCAGGAGTGTTCCGACCTCGCCATAGGGCGCTAATTCTTTCCGTCAGTGCCAACTTTTCGCCCCCGCATTCATCGGCCTGCCCAGGGAATTGACCGACCGCATTGATTGCAGATGAGTCTGTAGTTGGTCAACCTAAAACTAAATTCATGACATTGGTGCCGACTTCAACCCAGGCCCCTCGCCGATCATGGATCTCGCCGCACCGCGACAAAGACCAAACCTTGTAAATCCCGCACGGCACCCGGTCGAAGCAGAAATGCCCGCGCTGGTCCACTGCAACTGTCCTGGGAGCACCGAAAGCAAAATCTTGGCTCATCAGATGCACAGTCTCGCCACCGGTGAACGCGGATAGGTAGCCACCCACACAATATTCATCAGCAGGAGCCCATGGCACGGCGGTGGCGCGTGGCCGCAAAAAGGCGACCCGTCCGAGACTGATCCCAGAACCAACTTTCCCAGCACACAGTATCGTCATAGAAGCCAAAGGGTGGTTTGGCATCGGTCCGCCGGGCGCGGCACCCACGGCCCACGTGAGGTCATGAAACGGTGCCGTCACGGTGCGCCATTCGCCCGCCGGACGATAACGGGGAATTATGAAATAGTGCGCGGTAGCGTTTTGTACCCAACGCGCCGCGACCAACTTGTCGCCAAAGTAGAAAACGCCACCGGTATCTGTTTCGAACACCAGGCCGAACACCGTGCCCGCGGCCGGCATAACCGCGAACGTAATCAATTGCGCCCCAGTCGGCGTCAATCCGTGCAGTGGCAACTTCAAGATGGCGATCCCAGGGCCGCCCCCCGTTCCAGTGATCGTGTCTCTCGCTTCACCCGAGACGATCGTCAACCGGCCGAACGGTGGCTCTTGAGCCGGTTCCACCCAGCGCCACTCTCCCCCCACTGGCTGGATTTGGCCGGATCCATTCGCAACCGGATCGAGCCGGTCGAATACCACATACCGGATCGCTGCCTCTGCAATCGTCACCGACAGACGGCCTGTTTCATCGCGCGGATTTCTGACGAGCGTCTCGACCCGCTTGCCATCGAGACGGACATCGGCTCTCCCCGGATCGTTGACATAGAATGTCAGCCCGTAAAGCTGCCCTTGTGAGCGCGGCAGCGTCTTGCCCAAAGCGGGATCTACCCAGGACCTGATGTGTACGGTGTTGGCGTCGGGACGTTCCAGATGGTAGGCAATGCCGCGCAGCATTAGCGCGTAATCATATAGCACCGTTGCCCGGGCGAACCAGAGGCGTGATCTCGCCGGCACGCTCCTGGAAATGTTGAAGACGCGATCTTGAAGCGCGCGCATGCGGTCGGGGTCGAAATAGGGTGATGGGACGTAGCGTTGGACATTATACTTCGTATCGACGTTGCCCGGATCGCTGTCGAAGCTGCCGAGATGCGTGTAGATCGGCCAAAATAACCCAGGCTCCCGCGCTGTGTCCTCCAGAACGCGCGACATCCGCTGGGCAAACGTACTATGCCGAGATTTGCCGTCAAATTTCCGCCCGGGTAGTGGTATCTTGATATTTGGCGAGGTACGTCGCACACAATAAATTCCACCAGCCGCGCGCGTCGGTGACGGCGTCACGACCTCCAGCGGATTCCATCCGAACGTTTTGGTCACCGTCTGAGCGTTGACGAAGCGGACCTCCAGATCGTCAGAAAGGTCAGGAAAGACGCGACAGAACGAATGGGGCTGGTCGGCATCCGTTGAAAAAACAAGATTCCCGTCATCGTCGACCAGAGTTCCATTATAGGCCTCGACTGGCCGTATTAAGGTGCTGATGTGTTCTTTCAGCATCATGTCCTGTTTTCGTTCGGTGGCCGGGTTTCGGAAATGAACTCCCGCGTGCTGCGTGATAAGTCCGATTTCGACATTGTAACGGTCGCGCAGAAACCTCAGCCTATCCAGCAGAATTTCGCCATAGCAACTGGTCAGCATTACACGCTCGACATTGACAGCGTGTTCGGGATCATGAAACTCGATGATCACGCTCTCGATGGTATCGAGTTGAGGCGCCGGCAACTCTTCTTCCGGCTGCTCGAACAGAGTGAACATCCGATGCACGCGTCCGTTCGGAGGCGCGTCGTATCGGGTCTCGCGGTAGCGGTCGGTGACCACCCCGCCCCGGTCACGCACGGTAACCCCGCGGACCTCGATCGGTTTTCCCGGCTTGCCGACGATGCAGACGCCAAAGACGTGGATATCGTCGCAGGCCCACGGTCCGGTTTGTTGGAACTCGTCGAACTCGATCTCGACCCGGCCATCGCTCCGCACATCGAATTTGTCGACTAGGACGACCCTCGGTCCGCGCTGTAGAAAGGAGTGAAAGTGGTCGATATTTCCCTTATGAAATTCTGCAATCCCCTCGTTGAATGTGCGTGTATTTTCGAAAATTTTCGGGTGTTCGGTACGGCCGATGGTCAAGTATCGCGAGAAGAAGCCGAAGCCATTGCTCTTGTTTTGCTTCGTAAAGTATTGCCACCGCAACCACGTCGAATCGCCAAAATCTAGGCCAAGTTCGCCAACCAGCATGCCGACGTACCCATCGTATCGAGCCCGTCGAGACGCATCGACGTCGCTGACCACGGAGACGGCCGAAGCGAACGGATAGGGTAAAAGTCGCACTCCCTTATCGGCGAGCAATTGCCTGAGGTCGTTCTCTTCCGCTGGGCTGAAGACATTTGCGTAGGAGAAACCAGAGGCGCCCGCCGCGGAAGGTGAGGTTGCCATCCTATGCCTCTTATCGGTTCAGGGCTGGCAGAACATCGCGATTGGACCCAGGATCCATCGTTAATCTATCTGTCGAACGGTGAGGATCGTGGCAGGGGCCGACGCCGCTTTCGCCCCGGAACCGGCCGCCTACCCGATCGAGATGGGCTGACGGGCGCTGGCGTAACTCGGTACAGGACCACTCGAGATCATCAAGCGGGTCGGCGGTGCCAATAGCCCCTACTTCTTTGGCCGCCCCTTGGGTGTTGATCGGGCTGCTGACGAGCGATGCGCGCGGCGAAGGAAGCATAAACACCGGCTTGCTGTCGCCTTTTTCGTCCAACTATTCAGCGGCGAGCGCCCACGATTTGTCAAAAACAGATCTAGCAAACGCGGCAAGATGTTTAGCCATGACCGGCATGAACCCCGCGTTGTAGTGACGGAAGTCGTCACGCAAAGCTGCGCCGACACCGTATTCCCGAACGACCGTTGACGGATCGAAAGTCGGCAGATCCAACTGTCGCGCCACCTCCGCGATCTCCTCATGAAACCCCGCCGGCCAACTGACGGCCCGGCCGTCGGCAAGATACTGGAAGATGTACACGACGACTCCGATCGGCCGCCGGATCAGCTCTCGCATGCGCAGGAACCCGGTGCGGATATCGCTTCGTACCGACCGGGTTTCAAGGATCACCGCCTTGATACAATTGGCGTTTTCCATGTTCTTGGGGATGTAGGTGATAAGTTCCTCCGCTGCTTCCGCTCTGACCTTCTCATTCAATCCGATAAGGCCAGTGCGGACCCACAGGTTCGCATGCTTTGCCGGCTGGCGGCCAAGGGCCCGCAGCGGATGCGCTACATGCATCGCAAGCCCGGAGCGATTGAGATAGCAGCCTCGGAAAACGAGGTCGATCGGCGAGGACGGCTCCAACAGCGCGACATCAACATCGCTAAATTCGGCAGTCCCCGGCACGGCGCGAAAATTCGAACTCATGCCGCACAACGGACGTATATACCCCGGGATATTGCGCTGCCCGCGCAAAACCTCGATGACCTGGTGCATCTCGCCGAATGTATAAACACCCGGGATAGGACCGTACTTCGGGTATCTAAAATCGGCTGCAGACCGCGCTACCGGATTAAGCGGGCCGTGCAACAGACATCCCCCAAAAGGTAAAACGCTCAGAGAAGCACTCATGATCATGGACGTCCCGTTAGCTCGGATTCACGATCTTGCATAGTGTGAAACTCCCGGTCAAGGTAGGATCCTCGAGCAATTGCGACACGTCATGCGTGTCCGGCAACAGGGCGTATGAGACATCGAGTCTGAGGTGGACCCCGTCGGCAGGACCACCGGGGTCGGTTTGTGACCCGGATTATGCATGAGGGCAGGCGGGTGTAGCCCAAGATGTTGGTTCGGTTGTCAAGACGGAGCCCCGGATCAACAGGAGCGCGCACCCGCCATGGTTGATAATACGCCCTTTCTCCCCGGGCTGTCACCGGTTGCCGGCAAGGCGGTGGTGGCGCGGTTCGACGGCGGTCGGCTGTCGTCGGAAGGCGGCCTCTTGGCGCTGCGCGAGGTGGAGCGGCGGCTGGGGCTGGCGGGGCGGCTTTCGAACACGACAATTGGCTGGAACCCGCAATCGTTATGGAAGGCGTTGAACAGCCGCAGCTGCTGGCCGCCCCCGGCCTCCGCCGGGGCAGGCTCTGCACGCGATCGTCGACATCGAGGACGATGCGCCGCGGCACCTGCCGGAACGCTGCGGCCGGGCCAGCGGCCGAGTGGCAGCGAGGCGCGGGCGCTGCTGCGGCGGCTGATTGGGGCGCTTCGCGCGCGCCGGCCGCGGGTCGCAATACTGGTGCGGGCCGACAGCCACTATACCGCCCCCGAGGTGCTCGACTGGTGTTGCGCCAACCGGGTGGACTACGTCCTCGGTCTGCCGCCAAATCCCGCGCTGCACCGGCATGTGGCGGAGCTGGAAGGCAGCACGGCGGAGCGCTTTGCGGCGCCCGCGGCGGGGACGAAGCTGCGGCGGTACAAGCAATTTTACGACGCCGCCGGGAGTTGGAGCCGGGTCGAGCGGATCATCGCCCGGGTCGAGGTCGGCCCCCTGGGGGCCGACACCCGCTTCATCCTCACCAATCTCGAAGGCGGCCGGCCCACGAAGCTCTACGAGCGGCTC
This sequence comes from uncultured Alphaproteobacteria bacterium, assembly GCA_963772295.1. Lineage (GTDB taxonomy): Bacteria > Pseudomonadota > Alphaproteobacteria > ATCC43930 > CGMCC-115725 > AP-15. The sequence goes on along the minus strand of CAVYWO010000020.1, from coordinate 496,224 downwards.
TATTGCGCCCGCGGCCAGGCCGAGAACCACATCAAGGCATTCAAGAACCATCTCGCTGCCGACCGCACCTCCTGCCACCAGGCCGAGGCCAACCGGTTCCGGTTGTTCCTGCATGCCGTGGGCCTTCAGCCCACGGGCTTGTCCCGTGGGGCGTATTGGCGGTTGTTGGTCGCTGCGCCACGCCATGCCGCGGCGCTCCCCCTGGCGCGTCATGCAATTCGACACGCTGCGGCTGCGCCTGATCAAGATCGCCGCCCGCGTCGTCGAACTGAAGACCCAGGTCAAGGTCCACCTGCCGACCAGCGCTCCCGATCAGCCGAGCTTCCGCCTCGCCCTCGAACGCCTGCCCCGTCTGGTCACTTGAAGCACGGGGCAGCGTGCCCCGCCGAGCCTTTACCCCGCAACCTCCAGCGCCTACCCCATAAAGAAATCCCAACGCGCCCCGGCGGGAACGGACCCACACGTCCGGGTTCTCGATCTGCGACCATACCGGGTATCTCTTCATATACACTCACAAACCTCTACGGCACGACCATCCAGGGCGGCAGCCTGAGACAATCCGGCGCGGCATTCGAGCTGACGCCGAACGCGGCCCGGAGCGTGTGGACGGAAACGGTGCTTCACCGCTTTTGCGTGGAAACCGATTGCAACGACGGCGCCAATCCCTATGCCGGGCTGATCCTGGACGGGGCGGGAAATCTCTATGGCACGACCGTGAACGGCGGCAGCAACAACGGCGGCGTGGTGTTCGAGCTGTTACCGTAGCGGCGGTCATGATGCCACGATCACCGCGGCCGAGCGGCTGAACGACCGGGGGAGCCCGTTCTTCCCGGGCGGACGCGCCGACGCGGTTCGCTACCCGCACCGTTCAGCGACAAATTCGATGTTGGCGTCGAGCTCTGCGGCAGGCTCGCCCGCCGAGGAGATCCGGATCCGCTCGGCGTACATCGGGTGGCGACGGTCGGCGCCCGACAGGTCGACGCACCCCTCCGCCCCGGCCGCGATCACGGCAAACCCGCAGAGCGTGCAGAACCTAGCGACATCGGCCAAGTCGAGGTAGTTGGGGACGGCGCCTTCGCGACGGCCGTCGCTCAACCCCAGCAGCGAGGCGTGTTCACCCTTTTTGTTGCGTTGCTGGCGAGCCAATGCGGCTTTGTAGAGCCAGCGGCCCCAACTGTTGATCATGACGTAGACCCGCCCGCCCGGCCTCAGCAGACGATGAAACTCCCTCATGCACGCATACTTATCGACAAAACTCATGACGTTACAGCACCAAATGAAATCGAGGCTGCCGTCAGGATATGGCAGGTGAGGCAGTAATTGCTTCTCGACAACAATGTTGTCTGCTCCCCATCTGGCCACGAGAATCTTGGCGGTTTTGAGCATCCAATCCGCCCGATCGATCGCGATTACCTTGCGATTGAGCCGAGCAAGGGCATAGCTGAACTGACCGAAGCCGCATCCCGCATCAAGCACGGTGGCCCCGTCGCGGAACCCGATCATGTCGACCCGTTCGACAAAGAACTCCTTGTCCCATTGAAAGACGAACTTCTCGTAGCCGCTCGGTGCGAACGGAGCGCCCGCCAAGTCATCCAGCACATGCTGCAGCGGTTTGAAGATCGTCATGACTTCGCCCCCCCTTGGCATCAGTCGATCGGCCGGCCGCAGTCGGTAATTTTAGAGCACGATCCGATCAGGTTGAACCAACCCATCGTCGTCCCCGCGAAAGCGGGGACCGTGCGCCTGCGAGCGTAACTGACCAGGGAGGGCAAGTCTTCCCCAGGTATACCTACTCCGGCCTGTAGCCGAATGTAACTGCGCCGCCGCGAGGCGGGGTGGGGAGCAACAGGAGGCAAACGAGCCATCCGTACTTTGAGAAACTCGATTCGGCCGTACCGTCTGGCGAGCCTGCGGTCCAAGGGTGAAGCCTAGACCTCCGGCAACGGGGGAAGCCGATGGCGCTGACGGGTTAGGTGATAAAGCGGCCATCGGAGCGGGTCGGTGGTTGGAGACAGAGGGCTCGGAAGGTCGGTTGCGTGAAGCAGGGAGGCCCCGGCCTTCGCCGGGGCAGGCTCTGCTCGTCAGCAAGCCAGGTGGACGAGCAGGAGTCACAGCACCCGTAGTGGCGATGAAGCCGGGTAATGCCGGGGGAGCCAAGGGGTGCAGGAAGATGGAGACGCGATGACCGAAGCCGTCGGACCGCGCCCGGCCGCAGTGCCCGCAGGGCTACACGAGCCGGAGAGACCCATGAGGCGTCGTTGCCGCACCAGGAATGGTCGTGGGTCGAACCGCGGATTTGGACAGAGCGGATGCTGGCGGCCCTCGAAGAGGGGGTCAAAGGCGGCAAATGGTACAGTCTGATCGACAAGCTCTACCCCGAAGTCACGCTCGGCCAGGCCTTCGCGCGAGTGGCGGCCAACCGGGGAGCCGCGGGGGTGGACCACGTTATTGTCGAATATTACGCGAATGATCTGGACGCCAACCTGAAGCGGCTGAGCGAGGAGTTGCGGACCGGAAGCTACCGGCCGCAGGCGATCCGCCGGCACTAGATTCCCAAACCGGGAAGTCGGGAGAAGCGTCCGCTGGGCATCCCCACAGTCCGTGACCGAGTGGTCCAGACGGCGTTGCGGATGGTGCTGGAACCGATTTTCGAGCGAGACTTCGCTCGCCACAGTTGCGGCTTTCGCCCCGGACGGGGCTGTAAGGACGCGCTGCGGCGGGTCGACGAACTGCTGAAGGCCGGTTACCTGCATGTTGTCGACGCCGATCTGAAGAGCTACTTCGCACGATCCCGAAGGACCGCCTTCTTGCCCGGGTCGGGCAGGAGGTGTCGGACGGGCGCTGGCGCTGATCGAGGCGTTTCTCGAACAGGGCGTGCCTCGCCCTTGTCGGCACGAAAGCTTAATAAATCGAGGAGGAGAGGCCCGCCATGCGACGTGATATCGAGTTCCGCACCGAGGACGACGTTATCCTTCGCGGCTGGCATTACCTACCGGATGGCGCGGGACCGACGCCGACCGTGGTAATGGCCCACGGATACTCAGCCGTGAAGGAGATGTATCTAGACCGGTTCGCCGAAGCCTTGGCCGAGGCCGGCATCGGCGCTGTGGTGTTTGACAACCGCAACTTTGGCGCGAGCGATGGGGAGCCGCGGCAGGAAATCGACCCCTGGCAGCAGATCCGCGATTACCGAGACGCGATCACCTGGGCGAGCGGCCTTTCTGAGGTCGATGCCGAGCGCATCGGCATCTGGGGCTCAAGTTACAGCGGCGCGCGTGTGCTCGTGCTCGGCGCGATTGACCGGCAGCGGGCACGCGGACGCGCGGCGGCTCATCCGCGCGGATTTCATCGGCCAAGTGCAAGCAGCGTGCCTCGAGGACCGCAGGGCGCGCTATCAACGCAAGCCGCCGGGAATGATACCGGTGGTCTCCGAAAACCCGATTGGGCCCGCCGTGCTGCCAACCGCGGATTCCTGGCAGTGGTTCACCGAAACCGCTCGCACCCGTGCGCCGGCATGGCGCAACGAGGTCACGCTGCGCTCGGTCGAGATGTTCCTGGAATACGAACCGGGCGCGCACGTCACCCATATTAGCCCAACGCCCCTGATGATGGTGGTGGCGCTCGGCGATCATCTGACGGTTGCGGACGAAGCTCTGGCCGCCTACGAGCGGGCGTTGGAACCAAAGCGGCTGGTGATGCTGCCCGGCGGGCATTTTGACGCTTACGTGCAAGATTTCGCGGCCTCTTCTGGAGCGGCCTGCGAGTGGCTCCGGGAGCATTTGCTTGTCACCGGGTCACCCTGAAGGGCGAATTAATCACGACGCGCCGGCGGACCGCTTAGGTGGACAGCGGACATCAGGGCTGCGGGGCTCGAGCAGGGTCACCGGCCTGTCGATCGTGTCTCTCATCGCGCGACCGGCGTAGTCCATCGATGAAGATGTCGATCAGGCGCAGCACCTTGGATTGCCAGCCCGGCCTGTCGTGGGCGTAGCACATGCCGACCAGCGCACGGAGCAGGTCCTCGGGGTCGACATCGGCACAAATTTCTGGCCGGCACGACGACCAGGTCGATTCGACCGCACAGATGCTCGACTGGTTCAAAGTGGCCGGGCGCGAAGACGGCATCTATGCCTATTACCGGATGCTCGCCGAGCGGCGCCGCAAGCCTGCCCTCGCGAAAGCGGGGGGCCCGCAACGCGGCTGAGCGCCTCGGGGACCGGCGCCGAGCGTCATCACATCTTCCCTCCTTGCCGGCGATCTCCGCCCACAGGAAATTGCTCGAGTTGGGAAAAGCGGAAAGGTAATGTCCGAAGGCTGCGGGCCATCGTGAGTCACCTCGTTCGTCCCGGCCTGCGTACCATCAGTAACCCAAAGATTTACTCCCATCCTTTCCATATCCTGCGAAGAATACTCGGTTACCAATCACCGTGAAATCCGGATACAACCCGCCAAACAAGGTTCCGGTGACGGGCGAGGGGTCTGCTTTGGAGCGCGCGCGGGCCCGGTGCGGCGTTGCGCGCGCATTTGTTTAGGAAGGGCGAGATCCACAATCCGGCCGGCAAGGGCGGCAAATATCAAGAGTGCCTCAAACTCTGCCGCGACGCGTCCGGCGACGCCGCTCGCCTGATGATCAATCAAACAAATGCGCGACGAGAACGAGGACGGGTCGTATTCTTTCGGCTTGCCCCAGGCGTGCTCGTGCACCCACGTCGCCGCCATGTAGCGCAGCCGGCCGCGGGATTATTCTCCCGAGCAACTGGATGTGATCGAAGCCGCGCTGCGGCTGATGCTCAGCCCACCGAGGCGCCAGCCTCAAGAGCCCGAGGTCATCGAGCCCGGTTCGGGCTCTCGCGAACAGCGATCTTGGCTTTCAACTCGGTGACGGACTGTCGGCTTGGCCGGTGCCCTCGCGCCTGGGGCCCCTTTCGGCGCACATGGATTGCTCGAGTTCGAGCTTCGCAACCTTAAGAGCAAGCTGCGCTGATCGCTCAATTAAAGCTAGTTCAACGGCGGCGGGGAACCACCGACATGCGCTATGAGCCGTGATCGCGTGTCTCGCATCAGCGCCGCTTCGCGCGTGCGACCGTCCAGCTTGGTGTACGCCCGTCCAACCGGGAGCTTGGCGTGGACGGCGCAGCCCATGACCGAGTTGAGGACCGTAGCAATGATCCCGCCATGCACCGAGACGATTCGATTGTATTGCGATTCCCGCGGTTTCAGCGCCATCTCGACGCGGCCGATATCAATCCGATCGGAGGTGAAATCGACCAGATGACAGATGGGCGGCAGCGGAAGCTCGCCTCGAAGCATGGCGTCGAGGAAATCTCGCCCGCTCATCGTCTGACGCGCTTCAGCCAAGGCACCGGGATCGTCCCAATGGATAATGCGCTCGCGCGGGGCCTGTTGCCATGTCGATCAGCCCGCCAAGACGACTTTTCCAAACGGCCGATCCTCAGTTAGATGGCGCAAGGCTTCGCCCGCCTCGTGGAGAGGATAGACCCGCTCGACGATCGGCTTGACTGATCCGCCCACGATCAGCGGGATGATGTCCCGCCACGCAGTGGCGATCGCGGTCGGTGATTGGGCGAACATAGAGAAACCGGCCATCCGCGCGCCTTTCCAGATCAGGTCTGTCACGTCGATCGTGGTTTTGCGTCCGGCGGAATAGCCCAAGGTGATCAGGACACCGCCGAGTCCAAGGCTGCTCAACGCCTCACCAGTCACGGTGCCGCCGATGCTGTCGATAACGATATCGACGCCCCTACCGCCCGTTATCCGGCGAACGCCGTCGGCGAGACCTTCCGCGGTCAGGTCAATCACGTCTTCGAAGCCAAGCTCGCGTGCCCTGGCGGCTTTCGCCGCGCTGCCGGCCGTCGAAATCACTTTGCCGGCGCTCTGCGCCCGCGCAAGCTGATAGGTCGCGTTTCCTACCGACCCGCCGATCGCCGGAGCCAGCACCGTCATGCCCGGGCTGAAGCCGGCCAGCGTCAGCGTGATCTGCGCCGTCAGATAGGCGACTGGGAGGCTGGCCGCGACTACGTCGTCGATCGCGTCGGGCACGAGCGCCAAATCTCCGGGCCGCGCAAGCAGCCATTCTTGCCACGCGCCATTCTCGCGAACCCCGTAGGGCCCTGTAAACATCACGCGGCTTCCCACCGCGAGACCGGAATCGCCGGTATCCTCAATGATACCGGCGCCCTCGTTGCCGAGCACCAGCGGCGCCCTAGCCCGAGGGTGTCCGCCCGACAGGATCGTGCGATCGAGCGGCGTGACGCCGGCGGCCGTGACGCGGACCAGCACCCTGTCCTTTGCCGGTTGCGGCTTGGACAATTCGATCTGCCGCAGCCCGCCATAGCCCGAGAAAGTCTCCGCCTCGATCGCGCGCATCGGTGTCCTCCTATAAAGTAACGAACCTGTAAGTCACTGACACCATACGGGACATGACTGGCTCCTTGTTGGTTCGGAACGCGGCATCGAAAGGGTCGGGCCCGGCGAGCCACACCACACCGCCTGCATCACGCCAAGTCGACGCGGCGGTGGGGTCGACGAGTTCCATTAAGCTTTTCGGGACGTGGCCACTAGCCGGCAGCTCCTGGGAAAAAGCGTTCAGGCTCTGGCCGTTCTTCGATCACGTCGACGCGATTGGGGTAAAAGGCGAGATAATCCTTGATCGGCGTGACGGCGGCGTAGGGAGCCTCATAGCTCCACACCGCGTTGACCGAGCGCTCGCCCCCCAGCGGGACGCTGAAATAGGAGGCGTCCCCCTTGTAGGGGCAGTAAGTGGTGTGATCGGTGCGGTCGAGGACCGCCATATCGACATCTTTGCGCGGGATGTATTGAACCGCGGGATACGCTGCTTCACGCAATGTCAGCGCTTCTCGCGTGTCGGCGACGACGCGGCCCGCGACCGAGACGATTATTCGGCTGGGGTTGCGCTCGACCGAGATCGGATGATCCGGACCAGGGGTTTTGATCGGCTTCGCTTGCGCTTGGATACTCTGTTCCATAGTGGTCACCTTTAGCTGTCGAGCTGCGCCGGACTACGTCGCCGACTTGCCACCGTCGACGAAGAGCACCTGACCGGTCGTGAAGGACGACTTGCTCGAAGCGAGGAAGACGATCGCGTTCGCGATTTCGTAGGGCTCGCCCGCACGTTGGAGCGGAACACCCGCCACCAGGCCGGTCTTTCGTTCGGCGCTGCCGGTAAAGCGGTTGAGCATCGCGGTCTCGATCGGGCCCGGCGCGACGGCATTAATCCGCACCCCCGATGCCGCTGCCTCCAGCGCCGCGGACTTAGTGAGTCCCTCGATGGCGTGCTTGCTTGCCGAATAGACCGACGCACCGCGGGCCCCAAGGTGACCGTAGGTTGATGAGATATTGATGATGCTGCCGCCGCCTTGGGCCAGCATGACCCGCAGTTCGTGCTTCATGCTGAGCAGGGTGCCGAGCACGTTGGTATCGAAGGTGGCTGCGTAGGTATCGGCTGACTGCTCGGTGACCGGGCCAGGGTGGCCTTCAGTGCCGGCGTTATTGACGGCTGCGTCGAGCCGACCGAAGCGAGCGACCGTTTGATCGATCAACTCCCGCACCTCGTCCTCGTGGCGCACGTCAGCACGGACGAACTCGGCTTCGGCGCCGAGAGCGCGCAATTCAGTGGCCAAAGCCTGCCCGACCTCTTCGTGCCGGCCGGAGACAACAATGCGGCCGCCTTCCTTTGCGAAAGCGAGAGCCGCCGCTCGGCCGATGCCTGTCAACGCGCCCGTGATCAAAACAACAGGATGTTTCACCACCACTCCTCCGGCCCGCCTCCGACCTCACAATGTGAGGTCAGAGTTTCTGCGGTGCCTTTGGGGGGATTTAGGTTTCGCTCGCGCCCATCGAAAAGACTTTGTAGGGTCGGCGCCATACCTGGCAGGCATGGCAGGCGGCGATGGAACTAAGGCATCTGCGCTATTTCGTTGCCGTCGCCGAGGAAGGCAGTCTGACGCTGGCGGCCGAACGCCGATTGCACACGGCACAACCCTCCCTAAGCCGCCAGATCCGTGAGTTGGAGCTGGAAGTTGGCGCCGAGCTCATGACCCGCAGCACGCGCGGGATCGAGCTGACCGCTGCCGGCCGCGCCTTTCTCGACCACGCGCGGCTCGCGCTGGCGCAGGTCGAGGCTGCGGCGTCCGCCGCCCGGCGCGCTGCTCACCCGGAGCAGAGGACGTTGGCGCTAGGCTTTCTGAGCGGCTGCGAGCCGGAATGGCTACCCGCAGTGATGCATGTTCTTCGGGAGGAGCTGCCGAAGATCGAGGTCACAATTTCCAGCAAGCACTCCCCGCAACTCGCCGAGGGCCTTGCCACTGGGAAGTTGGACGTGGCTTTCATGAGACCTGAGGAAGGCCACCCTGATCTCGTCTACCAAGTGCTGATTACGGAACCGCTGATTGTCGTTCTACCGAGCGATCACCGTTTGGCGTCACATGACGTGATCCACCCGCTGGATTTCGTAGGGGAAACGTTCATCGGTATGGCCGACCAGGCGCCGGTCTTGCGCTCACTGATAGAAGACTACTTCCGGCGATCGGGCATCGACTTGCACCCGGCGCACCGGGTCGAATATCTCTCGATGGCCATGTCACTCGTCGCCTCAACCCGCGGGCTGGCACTGTTGCCCGACTTTGCCCGCAATTTCCTCACCTGGTCGGTCATCAGCCGACCCCTCGCTGGAGAGGCACCTTCGATCGATCTGGTTCTGGGCTACCATAAGGCCAACACGTCCCCCCTGCTTAAGCTTTTTCTCTCAAGGGCAGACGAGCTGGTCGCCCGCATATCAAGGCGGTTCGGCTAATCGGGCGGATTCTCGGTGGCCGACGGGTTCAACGGGCATTGAAAAAGCTTGCTCTCCACCGCGGCAACGCAGCTACCGGCCGTAGCGCCTTCGAGTGCCGGAGGGGGTAGAGTCGGAATGTGGCGCGGTGGCCTTAGGTCAGGCATGCGTGTTGCCGCCTCTTTCGTTTGGCGGTGCCTTAGTGGCTCGACCATAGCTCCGTTTCCACATCCCGCTCATCGAACCGGACATGCGGATTTCCCTGCATCCGGCTCTCGGACAAGACCTCACGCCTTCGTCCACGGCACGTCGTGCCCAAGCCGGGTCAGACGCACGAGCCCGAGGGTCTCGTAGAGGTGCGAGAGGGGATAGCTGCCGCCCTTACATCGTCTGGTCTTGTGCTTGAAGCGCAACCACCGACGCAACCGCACAGCCGTGTAGTTGTCGAGCGCCCGATACGCCGGATTGACGGTGCCTACCGAGAAGTAGTTCGCCCATCCGCGAAGGGTGCGGTTCAACTTACCCACCAGCTCTGTGGTTTCTTGCCAGGTATGTGCTCGGACGGTCAGCGCATGGACCTTGTCGACCACACGCTTGATGCTCTTCTTCGATGGCCGCTGTCCCAGGCGAGCCTGGCCGGTTCTCGGAGAATACATCCGCCCGAACGTATAAGCCAGGAAGTCAAACTCCCCGTCCGGAACCTTGCAGATCCGTGTCTTCTCCTCGTTCACTGTCAGCTTCAGCTTGCCCATGATCGCGCGCAGGTGATGCAGCGCAGTCTCCGCGCTGCCCCTTCGGCACAGGATCACAAGGTCGTCCGCATAGGTGACGAGGCGAGTGCCGAGGCTTCGCTCAAGGCCGAACTTCTTCCAGCCCAACACGAACCGGCGCATGTAGAGGTTCGCCAGTAGTGGTGAGAGGGGCGAGCCCTGCGGAATGCCGCGCCGGTGGTCTCGCGCCTCGGTCGTGCGTGTTGTCCGGCCCCGTTGGTCGGTTTCTTCCACGGGGCAGTCCAGCCACATCTTGATCAGATGCAGCACGCGCCGGTCAACGATCCGGCGCGCCACCGACTTTAGGAGGTCGGTATGCGGAATGCTCCCGAAGTAGTCCGCGAGGTCGGCGTCGACGACTTCCGGGTGGCCACGGAACAGCCGCTCCTCCACCTCGACGACTGCCTGCTGGGCGTTGCGCCCAGCGCGATAGGCGTAGATTTCCGGCGGAAGATCGGCTTCGAAGATCGGCTCCAGCACCAGCATCGCTGCGGTCATGCAGACCCGATCCCGCACCGTCGAGATGCCCAGCGGCCTGAGTTTGCCGTTGGCCTTCGGTATAAACACTCGTCTGATTGGCTCCGGCCGGTAGCTCTCCTGCCTGAGCGCAAGCGCCAGTTCAGCCAGCCACCGTTCGACCCCATAGGCCTCGATGTCCGCAAAGTCCTGACCGTCTATTCCCGGCGCCCCCTTGTTGGCGCGGCACTGGGCATAGGCATGCGCCAGAATGTCGTCGCGGCTGATCTTGTCGTACAGGGCATAGAAGCGATAGCCGGCTTCTGCCTTCGCTTTCGCGTGTGACGCCCTCTGCAGCTTCTGAACACTCTTCGGAGTTGATAGGTTGCCCAATCTCCAGGTCCCTCACTACTTCCTGCGTCTGTCTTGAACCAAGGCCCCTTCCCTCCACCGGCATTACCCGGCTTCACCGGTACTACGGGCCTCTCCGCCACCCCATTGCGCCCGGCCTGTCCCTCGCGGGCGTCCGGTTGATCATCCCTGATCACGCATTGGGGCTTCCCGTGTTGCGCACGCTTTCCTTGTGTACATGCTGCCGCCACTACCCCGGTGCAGCAGATGGGCCTACTCCTCGCTCAAACTCGCCCATCCGTATCAGCCTTCCCCGAAACCACTATCGGGTCGGCCTGCACATCGACCTTTTCGAGGATTGCTCGGCGTTTACTCACGTTGCGGCCTGCACACTCGCGCGGTCACCAAAACCGTGACCGTTATCCGAAGGCTTCAGACATTTCGTCTCCTCCATGCCTGCTCCGGCTGCTTCCGGCTGGAGCGGTCGCCGGGCGGGGCTTGCACCCGCTGGAAAAGCGCCGCCTTGTCACGGCGCACGTGGAAAGCGGTCCTTGCGCACTTCCCAGCACGGCCCTGTCACTCGGCGGGCATGACCTCGTCGTGGGTCGACACCGACGCCATCGCCTCGAATACGCCGTCGCGTCGGACGAGCGCATGGAACAGCGCCGCCGCGACATGCAACAGGATCAGGCCGAAGAACGCGAAGGCCAGGCAGAAATGCGCGTTCCAGAGCAAGGTATGCAGGCTGTCGCTCAGCGGCAAAATCGCCGGAAGGTGCACGCCGCCGAACAGCACGACCGGATAGGCTGCCGCCGACAACATACCCCAGCCGAGCAGCGGCATGGCGATCATCAGGACGTAGAACGCGTAATGCGACAGCTGGGCCGCGAGCTTCATCGGCTCGGGCAAGTCGGCCGGCAGCGGCGGGGTCCCGTAGCGCAGGCGCGCCGCCAGGCGGAGCAGCGCGAGCACCAGAATTGCCATGCCGAGCGGCTTGTGGATCGAAACCAGCGTCAGGTATTTCGGCATGATGGTGGACACCATGCCCACGCCGATGAACAGCATGGCCAAGATGCAGACCGCCATGAGCCAGTGCAGCAGGCGCTGGACCGGGGTGAAATGTTGGCGGCCCCCGATCATGGCTTGGCGTCCGCTGTCGTTCGGGGATAGTCCTTGGCCTCCGCCGTGCGCAGGTCGTATGACCTCGCATAGGCAGCCGACCGGGCGGCCGGGAACGGGTCGTCCGATGTCCTCATGCCGGAGGGTAGGACGGCGGGATCGAAGTTGATGTCGCGGCACGGACCGTCCCGCTCGGCTTCTATCTGCTGGACAATCAGCGTGCCGACCTCAACGGCACGGCGATCTTTTGGCCAAGCCTTGCTCGGATCCGCGGTGGGATCGTCCGGAGTGGCGACATAAACCACCATGGTCCAGCGCAACGGCCCGCCGCGGACCCGCTCGGCGATCTCTTGTTCGAGGAAGTCGGGGCCGCGCTTTGCGAGGTCGGCGGGCGAGACCGCGACCGGTCGCGCCGCCGGCAACAGGGACCATCGCACCGTATTCTCCGTACCGGCACTGTCGGTGAAGACGAAGCGCGCCGGCGAATGTCTTCATCGCGTTCGGGTCTTTGCTCTTCGAGGCGAGCAACAGCTCGTAAAAGGCTCGCGGCGTCGAGACCGCAAAGAATGGCGGGTCGATCATGGCGCTGCGCCATTCTTGCCCGTCCGGCGTCGAGATCCGCAATCCGATGCCCCTCACCCGGACCGTCGCATCCGGCGCGTTCGCATCTGCCGTGGCGAGATTGAAGCGTCCGAGGGCAGGATACCGGCCGCGGGTGAAAACCTGTGCCTTTGAGAGCGCCGCCCCGGCCCCGTTCGCTTCGAAGACGCCGGTGAAGCAGATGCCTTTGGCATGGTTCCGGCGATGGCCGAGCGCCGCGCCGGTCGGCGGCGCCAGCGCATTCACGATTTTCTTCGGCGTGAGGCGCTGCGGCGAGAACCATCCCGCCGTGTAGGCGAAGGCAGCGGCACCGCCGGCGATGACTACGGCAATCAGCACCAGCGATCCAAACACCGAACGCGGCTGCGGCATTCGAACCTCACTCTTACGGTCGAGGAGCCTGCGACCAGCTTACCATCCCCGTGCGTTATGACCAGTCTGCCGTTCACTCGGGTCGAACGCGATCGATGGTCTCGCCGGACCGCGAATGGCTCCGCCGGGTGGTGAGCTGCCGTTCCCGATTTCCCGGCCTGCGATGCCCGTGGCTTAAAAGCGGTCATTTACTGCTATCGTCGTCCATGAGGGGTGCCGCTCCTCGGAGCCGAGGATCACCGTATGGACGTAGCAGGATGGCTACAGGGTTTGGGCCTTGAGCGCTATATGCCGGCCTTCCGCGACAACGAGATCGATTGGGATGCACTGCCGAAGCTGACGGCGGAGGATCTCAAGGATCTTGGCGTGGTGCTCGGAGGCCACCGCCGCAAGCTCCTCGCCGCGATTGCCGCGCTCGGCGCCGCGGTGCCCGCCGCGAGGGTGACGCCGGCGTCCGGCGATGCTCCGGCACCAGCCGAGGCCGAGCGGCGGCAGCTGACGGTGATGTTCTGCGATCTCGTCGGCTCGACGGCATTGTCGGCGCGGCTCGATCCCGAGGATCTGCGTGAGGTCATCGGCGCCTATCACCGTTGCGTTGCCAAGGTGATCGGGCGCGGCGGCGGGTTTGTCGCCAAGTACATGGGCGACGGGGTGCTGGCCTATTTCGGCTATCCGCGGGCCGACGAGCACGATGCCGAGCGCGCGGTGCGCGCGGCATTGAAGCTGGTCGAGAAGGTGGCCGCCCCCGGACGTGGGCCTTCAGCCCACGGATTAAATCCGTGGGCGCCCGCAAAGGCGGGCGTTCGTCCGGGGGTCGACACCGTCGCGGCGGCGCGGTTGCAGGTGCGGGTCGGCATCGCCACCGGGCTGGTGGTCGTCGGCGATCTGATCGGCCAGGGTGCGTCGCAGGAGCAGGCGGTGGTGGGCGAGACGCCCAACCTCGCGGCGCGGCTGCAGGCATTGGCCGAGCCGGGCGCGGTGGTGATCGCGCCGGGCACGCGGCGGCTGACCGGCGGTCTGTTCGAGTACGCGGATCTCGGTGCCGTCGAGCTCAAGGGCTTGGGCGCGCCCGTGGCGGCGTCGCGGGTGCTGCGCGGGAGCGCCGCCGAGAGCCGCTTCGAGGCGCTGCGCACGGCCGGCACAGCGCTCGTCGGCCGCGACGAGGAGCTGGCGCTGTTGCAGCGCCGCTGGCAACAGGCCAAGACCGGCGAGGGCCGGGTGGTGGTGCTGATCGGCGAACCCGGCATCGGCAAATCGCGCCTCGCGCAGGCGATGCTGGAGCGGCTGAGCGGCGAGCCACACACGAGGCTGCGCTATTTCTGCTCGCCGCACCATCAGGCGAGCGCGCTCCATCCCTTCCTTGCCCAGCTCGAGCACGCCGCGGGCTTCAGCCGCGAGGACATGCCGGAAGCGCGGCTGGCCAAGCTCGAAGCGCTGCTCGCCCGGTCGAGCGCCGGCGCCGAGGAGATCGGGTTCATCGCCGACCGGATGTCGGTCCCGACCGGCGACAAATACCCTCTCCCGGACCTCACGCCGCAGCGGCGCAGGGAGAAGACGCTCGAAGCGCTGCTGGCGCAGATGGCGCGGCTGGCGGCGCGGCAGCCGGTGCTGATGCTGTTCGAGGACGCGCACTGGATCGACCCGACCTCGCTCGAGCTGTTGAGCCTGACCGTGGCGCGGGCATCGCGGCTGCCGTTGCTGCTCCTCGTCACCGCGCGGCCGGAGTTCACCCCGCCCTGGCCCGCCGAGGCATATGTCACCACACTGCCGCTCGCCCGCCTCGGCCGCCGCGACGGCGCAACCCTGGTCGAGCGGTCCGCCGGCGGCAAGGCATTGCCGGCCGAGATCCTCGAGCAGATCCTCGCCCGCACCGACGGCGTGCCGCTGTTCCTCGAGGAGCTGACCAAGACCATCATCGAAAGCGGCCTGCTGCGCGAGGAGGACGGGCATTACGCGCTCGATGGCGCGCTGCCGCCGCGGGCGATCCCGACCACGCTGCACGACTCGCTGACGGCTCGGCTCGACCGCCTGGCGCCGGTACGCGAGGTCGCCCAGATCGGCGCCGCCATCGGCCGCGAGTTCTCCTATCACCTGCTCAGCGCCGTGGCGCAGCAGCCCGATGACCGGCTGACGGAGGCTCTGGACCGGCTGGTCCGCGCGGACCTGGTGTTCGGCCGCGGCGAACCCCCGGAGGCGGTCTACACCTTCAAGCATGCGCTGGTGCAGGAGGCGGCCTATGCGAGCCTATTGCGCGAGCGCCGGCGAACGCTCCACGCCCATATCGCCCAGGCGCTCGAAGACGAGTTCCCGGAAGTGGCCGAGACCCAGCCGGAACTGGTCGCATACCACTACGCCGCCGCCGGGCTCCCCGCTCCCGCCATCGCTTATTATCGCCGCGCCGCGGAGCGGGCGATGGCCGCCTCGGCCAACGCCGATGCGATCGCCGATTTGACCAAGGGCCTCGAGCTGATCGCCGCGCTCCCCGAATCGTCCGAGCGGATCTCGCGGGAGATCGACTTCCGCCTCGCGCTCGGCGCCCCGCTTATTGCCACACAAGGGTGGGCATCTGTCGAGGCGCAGGCCGCCTACACCCGAGCCAACGAGTTGTGTGCGGGCGCCGGCGACACCCCCGAGCTCTTTCGCAGCCTTGTGGGGTTGTGGACCTATTACTCGGTTCGATCAGATATGGAGACCGCGTCGGCGTTTTCCCGGGAGCTTTTCAACCTTGCGGCAAAGCTCGGGACCGACGAGTTCCGTTTGCTCGCCGAAAACGCCGCGTGCGTCACTTGCTACTGGTCCGGACGATACTCGAGCGTCCCGTCTTACGCCGCTCGGGTGCGGGTCCTGTACGACCCGGAGCGCCACCGCGGGTCAAAGATTGGGATGGTGGACCCGGCCATCAGCGCCCTGCAGTTTGAGTCGTTGGCCTTGTGGTACCTCGGCTATCCCGAGTGCGCGTCTGAGCGGGCGCTCGCCGTCCTCTCGATGGCCCAGACGGTGGCTTATCCGTTCAGCCTGTGCCCCGCTTTGTGGTGCGAGGCTGTGCTCAGGATCCAGCGGAGGGAACCCGAGCTGATGGCCGCGCGGACCACAGCGCTTCTGGCGGTCGCCAGGGAGCATGGGTTCGCGTCCTACTGCGCGCAGGGCTCGATGCTCGAAATCTGGCACGACGCTTGGGTGACGGGGCAATGCGCAGACGATCGCATCGAAGCTTTCCGGAGCGCTCTGGCCGAGCTGCGGAGGATAGGGATCCGGATAGCCCTGGGTATGTGGCACGTGCTATTTGCGGAATGCCTAGAAAAACAAGGGAATACCGATGAAGCCCTGACGGCGCTCGAGGCCGCAGTCGTGCACTTCGAGCGCAGGGGCAGCGACGCCCATTGGGAGCCGGAAGTCCATCGGGTGATGGGCGATTTGCTCCTCCGGCGGAACCCGAGCGCTCCGGATCGGGCGGAAGTTTCCTATCGGCGGGCGATCGAGCGAGCCCGTTCGCAAGAGGCGAAATCGTGGGAATTGCGCGCCGCCACCAGCCTCGCCCGGCTGTGGCGCGACCAAGGCAAGCCCGCCGAGGCGCGCGATCTTCTCGCCCCGATCTACGGCTGGTTCACCGAGGGGTTCGACACCGCCGATCTGAAGGATGCCAAGGCGCTTCTCGACCACCTGGCGTGAGCTTGAGATTATCATGCGCAGAAGTCCGGTGCGAATGTCTGCTTGACAGCTAATCCCACTATCCGCTGGCGCGGTGATGAAGGTCCGCAGTGGTGGACAGCGGACATCAGGGCTGCGGGGCTCGAGCAGGGTCACCGGCCTGTCGATTGTGTCTCTGATCGCGCGACCGGCGTAGTCCATCGATGAAGATGTCGATCAGGCGCAGCACCTTGGCTTGCCAGCCGGGCCTGTCGTGGGCGTAGCACATGCCGACCAGCGCACGGAGCAGGTCCTCGGGGTCGACATCGGCACAAATTTCGTCCGCTGCGACCGCGCGCTGCAGCAGTTCCCCTACTGCTCTGCCCAGCCGGTCGAGCGAATAGGCGACGAGCTCGGAGGAACCGTGCGCGGCCATGGCGAGCGCCGCCGCCATGCCCTTCTTAGTCGCCATGAATTCGACGCCGGCCTGCAGCCAGCGGCGCAGCGCCTCGACTGGAGACGCCTCTGCCTCGAGCTGCTTGGCCAGCTCGACAAGCTGCTCCACCTCATGCCGGTAGACCGCCTCGTACAGGGCCTCCCTGGTTGGGAAGTGCCGATACAATGTCCCGATCCCGACGCCGGCACGCCGCGCGACGGCCTCCAGGCTCGCCTCCGGGCCGCCTTGGCTGAACACCGCCTTTGCCGCCTCCAGAACACGCTCGCGATTGCGGATGGCGTCCGCACGCGGCTTGCGTTTTTTGGTGATGGCCGGCTGATGTGTCATTCGGTCGCTCGGAACGCCCTTGTAAGCGGAGGATCCCTCCATATTTTTGTACCGGAGGCTGCCTCCATATTTAGACCTCCGTGCCGTCCGCGGAAAGGATACTTCGCGCGGGCCGAATCATACCGAAACAGTTCTCATCGGAGCACCGCATGAGCTGGCCGATCACTCTCATCATCAATGGTGTGCGACGGACAATCGGACTGGACGACCCGAGAGTCACCCTTCTGGACCTGCTGCGCGAGCGCCTGGACCTGACCGGTACCAAGAAAGGGTGCGACCGGGGCCAGTGCGGCGCCTGCACGGTCTTGCTCGACGGGCGCCGCATCAACTCCTGCCTGGCGCTGGCGGTCAGCCTGGATGGCGCCGAGGTGCTGACCATCGAGGGGTTGGCGCAGGGCGAAACCTGCCATCCGGTGCAGGCCGCCTTCATCGCCCATGACGCCTTCCAATGCGGCTTCTGCACACCCGGCCAGATCATGAGCGCGGTGGGTCTGATCCAGGAAGGCCAAGCCGGGGATGATCCCGAGCGGGTGCGCGAAGGCATGAGCGGCAATCTCTGTCGCTGCGGTGCCTATCGCGGCATCACCGAAGCGGTATTGGACGCGCAGCGGAGCCTCGGTCAGGCCGACCGGAAGGAGGCAGCATGAACCGCTTCGACTTTGTCCGGCCGGCCACGGTGTCGGAGGCCGTCGCGGCGGCCGCGGTTCCCGGCAGCGCCTATCTGGCGGCCGGCACCAACCTCATTGACCTGATGAAGGGCGGCATCGTCAGCCCGAAGCGGCTGATCGATGTCAATCGCCTTCCCGGACTTGACCGGATCGAGCCTCTGCCGGATGGCGGGGTGCGCATCGGCGCTCGCGTGCGCAACGCCGACCTCGCCGATCACCCGACCGTCGGCAAGCGCTTCCCGGCGGTCGCCGAAGCGCTGCTCTCCGGCGCCTCCGCTCAGCTGCGCAATGCCGCGACCGTCGGCGGCAACCTGCTGCAGCGCACACGCTGCGCCTATTTCTATGACCCGGCGAGTACCTGCAACAAGCGGGAGCCGGGCGCCGGCTGCGACGCGCGTGGCGGCGAGAATCGCCGGCACGCCGTGCTGGGCTGGAGTGAGTCCTGCATCGCCACGCACCCGTCCGATTTCTGCGTGCCGCTCGCGGCACTGGATGCCGTCGTCGAAATCGAGGGGCAGGCGGGCCCGCGCGAGGTGGCGCTGGAAGAATTCCCCTGCTGCCCGGCACCGCGCCGGAGCGCGAGAGCGTGCTGGCGCCGGGCGAACTGGTCGTGGCCGTTCGCTTACCGGGCGCGTCGGCGCGGTTCGCAGCGCACGCCCGTTACCTCAAGCTCCGCGAGCGCACCTCCTACGCCTTCGCCGTGGTGTCCGCCGCAGCCTGCCTCAACATCGAGGACGGGATCATTGCCGAGGCGCGGCTGGCGCTGGGCGGCGTGGCGGCAAAGCCGTGGCGTGCCCGAGCCGCAGAGGCGGCGCTGGCCGGCGCCCGCCCGAATTCGGAGTGCTTCCGCCGGGCTGCCGAGACGGCGTTGGCGGAGGCGCGTCCGTCCGGCGACAACGCCTTCAAGATCGAGCTCGCGCGGCGGATCGTGGTGCGGGCGCTGGCCCTTGCTGCGGCCGGAACACCCGAGCGCGTGCCCGCCCTCCCGGCCTCTCCCTTCGCACCTATTCCCGGAGGCCCCCTTGATGTCTGAGATCGCACAAACAGCAATCGTTCCGCAACGCCGGCACGGCGCTAGCATCGGCCAGCCCCTCACGCGCCGTGACGGCCTCCTGAAGGTCACCGGCCAGGCCCGCTACGCGGCGGACAACCACCCGCCCGGCATGCTGCACGCCGTCCTCGCGGTCAGCAGCATCGCCCGCGGCCGGGTGACCTTCCTCGAGGTGACGGCGGCAAAGGCGCATCCCGGCGTGGTCGCGGTGATGACCCCAGCGAACCGCCCGCCGCTGGCGCAGGATCCGGACGCGAAGACGGACCCCTTCATGTTCCGCCTCGACCTGCTGCAGAACGACCGGGTGCGCTACGCCGGTCAGCCGATCGCCGTCGTGATCGCCGAGACATTGGAGGCGGCGACGGAAGGCGCGGCGCTGCTGTCGCCGCGCTATGAGGCGGAGCCGGCGCGGATCGGGCTGGACGGCAACGACAGCTTCATCCCGCCCGCAATCGGCGTCGGCACGCCGCCCGAGGTGCGTCACGGCGATGTCGAAGCCGGGCTGGCAGCAGCCGAACACCGGGTCGAGGCGATCTACGAGACGCCTACCCAGTACCACAATGCCATGGAACCGCACGCCATCGTGGCCGCCTGGAACGGTGACCGCCTGTCGGTCGACACGCCGAGCCAAGGCCTGGCCTGGGCACAGGCGCGGCTTGCCGGGCTGTTCGGGATCCCGCCGGAGAACATCCTCATCCGCAGCCCGTTCCTGGGCGGCGGGTTCGGCTCCAAGGGCATGATTTCCGGACCGCAAGTCCTGGGCATCCTGGCCGCCCGCCTGGTCGGAAGACCGGTGAAGCTGGTGCTCCGCCGGGAACAGATGTACGGCCCGGTCGGCCATCGTGCGCCGACGCGCCAGACGCTCCGCCTGGGCGCCGACCGCCAGGGCGCACTGACGGCGATCCACCACCATGTGCGCACGGCCACGAGCAGCTTCGACGATTTCTTCGAGCCCTCCGGCCAGGTCAGCCACACGCTCTACGCCAGTCCTGCTATCGCGACGACCGCCGAGGCGGTGCGGCTGGACACGGGAACTCCAATCTTCATGCGCGCGCCCGGAGAGGCGAGCGGCAGCATCGCATTGGAGAGCGCGATCGATGAGATGGCGCAGGCGATCGGCATCGACCCGCTGGAGTTCCGGTTGAGGAATTACGCCGAGGTCGAGCCGATCTCCGGCAAGCCGTTCTCCTCGAAGGCGTTGCGGGAGTGCTACGCGCAGGGCGCCGCGAGCTTTCGCTGGCAGGGGCGTCCGCCGGCGCCGCGACAGATGCGCGACGAGAACGGGCTGCTGGTCGGCTGGGGTCTCGGCACCGCGACCTTCCCGGCCATCATGTTTCAGGGTCAGGCCAGGGCCGTCCTGCGCCGCGACGGGACGGGCCTGGTCGAGCTAGGCGCTCAGGACATGGGCCAGGGTGCCTGGACGGCACTCGCGCAGATCGCCGCGGACAGCCTCGGCCTCGAGCTCGAGCAACTCGAGTTCCGGGCCGGAAGCTCCGACCTGCCGGACGCGGGCATTGCCGGCGGTTCATCGCATACCGCGACCGCCGGCATGGCGATCTATGACGCCGGCGCCGACGTGATCGCCAAGCTGGCGGAATTGGCGATGGGCGACGAACGCTCGCCGCTGTTCGGTGCCGGCAATGCCGGCGTGCTGGCGGATGGCGGCCGGCTCATCCGGCGCGACGACGAGAGCCGGAGCGAGAGCTATGCCGACATCCTGGCCCGCGCCGGCGTGGCCGAGATCGAGGGGCGCGGCAGCGCCGGCGGAGATCCGTTCGCGGAGAAGCCCTACGCCATGTACGCGCACGGCGCGGTGTTCGCCGAGGTGAAGGTGGACCCGGAGCTGGGACAGATCCGGGCGACGCGCCTGGTCGGCGCCTTCGCGGCCGGCACCATCATCAACCCGCGGCTCGTGCGCAGCCAGTACTACGGCGGCATGATTTGGGGCCTGTCCTTCGCGCTGCACGAACGGGCCATGCCGGATCCGCGGTCAGGCCGGGTGATGAACGCCAATCTCGCCGAATACCACGTGCCGGTGAACGCCGACGTGCCGTCGCTCGAGGCCATCCTGGTCGAGGAGGCCGACCCATACGTGAACGCGCTGGGCATCAAAGGCGTCGGTGAGATTGCCATTACCGGCAGCGCGGGGGCGATCGCCAACGCCGTGTGGCACGCAACGGGGGTTCGCGTCCGGCGCTTTCCGATCACCATCGAGCAGCTGATCGGAGCCGAAGCGGGCTAGGGTGCACCGGCGAGCGCGAGCGGCGGGATCTGCCTCGAAGCCGACCCACCCGTCGAAATACAGGTTCACTGGAGGCTATCCCTGCCAGGCTGCGAACCAGCTAGAACACGCCATCCACTTTCCCGGCTGCGCTTTGAAGGGGTACAACAGCTCAGCAACCGCTTTCAAAAATGCCGTCGCGCCGAACTCGCTCAAAGTCCGCAGTTCGGGTAATTCGGGTACGGACAATATGGATATGCCGGGGCCGGATAGGCCGTACTGGCAACGGCACCGCCGACGATGGCACCCGCGGCGACGCCGCTACCGCTGACTTTGACGTTGCGGTTGACGTTGCCGTAGTTGCCGCGGTCCACGTTGGCACTGTTGAAGTTGCCGCGGTTCGCGTTGGCGCCACTGAGTGTGCCTCGGCCGGCACCGGCCCAGGAACCGCGAGATATCCCCCATCGCAGGTGCCGAGGTATCTAAGAGCCGATCCCCCTTTCGCGAAGAACGATTCGCTCGTTCCAGGTGAAAAGCCAAAATATTGCCTATAGATAGGGGAACACCACCGCAAACCGCTTCACCTCGTGGATGAGCGCGCTCAAAGCACATTGCGCCCACCTTCCCCCGGGTCTCCCAGAAGAGGTGCGCCAAGCGGGGCGAGCGAGGCGCCGACGGCGCAGACCGCTGCCTGCGGCCGATGAGGAGGCCCACGAGCCGCCGTTGGTTAGATCCGCGGCCTGCGCTCGCGTCCTCCTCGTCGATGTCGTCGTCCTCTTCCTCGCCTTGGCGGCGCTAGCACCGATGCCAGATTCCTCGAGCCCAAGGCGTGCCGACCGCAAAAGTCGCATTTTACGGCGTCCGATCGGCGGTTTGCCGTCCGCTCTGGGCGCGGCGCTGTCGCATCCATTCGATGAGCAGCACATAGCCGACGGCCAGGACCACGGGCCCCACAAACAGCCCGAGAAGGCCGTCGGCAATCATGCCGCCGATGACGCCCATCAGAATTACCGGCATCGGCACTTCCAGTCCGCGGCCGAGCATCAATGGCTTTAAGATATCAATGGTTTTAAGATATTGTCGTTGAGCCCGGCGACGAGGGTCCCTTAACATTCGTACAAAGAGTTCCCTTGGGTTGTGCACAGACATTCCTCTATCACGGGAGTGAAAGAACCACGAAAATTTACGGGGAACTCAGCGAGGTCGCTCAGGATCCGAACGTCAAGGAAGCCCTCGAATCGCGTGTCTTCCTTCAGGAGAAGATCCTCAGCACTTTGGACCGCTGCTTCAAGCTCATCGGGGAGAAACCCGTCGCGCCGAGCGGACGTCTGCACGAGATCTTCGTCGAGGACTTCCGACGCGAACTCGCCGAGATCCAGAACCCGGCGGCGAAAGCCCTGTTTGTCCTGATCAAGGCTAACCACCTGATCCACTTCCGCATGGCAGAGTACGTGGCGCTGATCGCGATGGCCGACGTAACCGGTCACTTTGGCGTCGGCGTGCTTCTCGAGAGCTGCCTTGCGGATAAACAAGCCTTCCTCGAACGGACCCGTCGCTTGATCCGAAACACGATCGAGACCAAACACGGCATTAGGCTGGCGGCCTAAGTCTGCGCTAACTGCGCTTCTCTCGTGTGGCCCTTTTCGCCGGCTGCAGCCCAGCGCGACGAGCCGAAGCCGCCCGGGAGATCGGAACTCCAGCAGCCCGCCCTTGAAACAGGCGGGCTGCATCTTCATAACCAGAACCGGCCGCGGGTCAGTAAGGGGACTGTCGCGCTGAGGTGTGGATGCACAACCATGACCGGTTCGACGGGTTCTATCGCCCCTTCCCGCATCCACCTGCTCAAAAACGTTGGCCGATCAATTCGTCCATGACCGCCGCAAGGCGATGTCGACCGATGCGATGTGAGACCACGGGAGTCGATGACGAGCAAGATGGCGTTGCTCAGAATCCGCTTAGGAGGGAGGAACTTCAGTGAAAGAGTTCTTGAAAACGACGATCGTCGGCGGGGTGCTATT
Organism: uncultured Alphaproteobacteria bacterium; assembly: GCA_963772295.1. Taxonomy (GTDB): domain Bacteria; phylum Pseudomonadota; class Alphaproteobacteria; order ATCC43930; family CGMCC-115725; genus AP-15. Next base: position 473,375 of record CAVYWO010000020.1, on the reverse strand, counting down.
TCTCCTGCCCCTCGGCATCGTCCTGTTCATTCTGGGCTACGCGTTGCGACTGGCCACCAGTGTGGCTCAACCGATTGCAAAGGCACTTCACCTGGATCAATTAGGTGACGTAGCCGGCGTCGAAATCACCACAGTCGTCGGGGTGCTGTTGTTGGTTCTCGTCTCCTTTGCTGCTGGCATGGTTGCCCGCACGTCCATTGGCGGACGGATCTCTGGTTGGTTTGAGGGTTCGGTGCTCGGCGCACTTCCGCAGTACCAGATGCTGAAGAGCATGGCCGAAGGCCTTGCACAGATCGAAGGCGATACCGGGATAAGGCCAGCACTGATCAGCATCGAGGACGGCTGGCAGATCGGATATATCCTCGAGGTGCTTGAAAACGGTTGGTTGGCCGTATTTCTGCCGCAAGCGCCCACCCCCATGTCCGGTAACGTGATGTACCTTGAGGCCGACCGGGTCCGGCCGCTGGGCATCACCATGGTTCAGGCTATGGGAATCGTGAAGCGTATCGGCGTCGGGTCTGGACAGGCTCTTCACGGTGTGGACCTGACCCTTCCCCAGGGCGCGTTTAACCTCCCTGTCCAAGCTACTCTTTCTGACCGCGCAGCGGCGCGATGAGGTAGACAAGCCCGCGGTTAGATCCAAGGCAGGAACAGCCGGAATCGGCGCGAAAGAGACGGGCGATCGGGGCTGATTTCTCCGTCTCGGTCGGGAGCTCTTGGGTGGCCCAGTTTGGCCGGTGTATTCTTTTCTTCTCGATGGAACCGAGGGTTTGAGAGAGGGAGCGCCGTCAGCGCGGGATCGACGGAAACAAGGAAGGGGTCGCTGATGCCGATCACGGCATCGCCGATCAGGCGGTTTTCCGGGGCATCACCGCCGCCGCGACCTCAAACGGGCCCGAGCGCGCTCTCGCTCTGTGAATACCTATGGACAGCCCGGGGGTGTGGGGCGGATCTGGCTCGGGTGATGAGTGGCCGAGGTCGCGATTGCTATTGACGCAATGCCAAATTCTGTATATATAGACGCGAAATACGCAACGACGCGAAAGCAACTTGATGAGCGGCGAGATTGTGCCGCGGCCGCCGGCGCGCGGGCGCAGGCGGCTGTTCCAACCGGGGCAGGCAGGCAATCCCGCGGACCGGCGGCGTGGTTCCCGAAACAAGGCGACGCTCGCCGCGGCGACTTTGCTCGCGGCGCCATGAACGCCCGGTCACGTTCTCTCTGCCGTCGCTCGCGGCCGTCGGCAACGGCGAAATTGACGAACCGTCGCCGCAGAACGTGTCGCGAGCGATGAATGCGGTCACGACTGCGCTCGCGTGCGGCTCGATCACCCCGGGCGAGGCGGCAACGATCGCCGGGGTCTACGAGACCTTCGTGCGAACGGCCGGCACTGCCAAGGAGAAGGTCGCCCGCGGCAATCTGCTGCGGATCCTGACGGCCGGCGACGATGTCGAAGACGAGGACGAGGACATCGGCGATGCCGAGGCCAGCGACGATTGCGACCCGTAGACGGCGCCGGCCGACGGCGGCCGGCGAGACAATTCGGCGAAGGGCCCAACCCAAGGGAAAAATCCTCCTGTAGATTTTCTGCAGATGCAGGAAGCGGAAATCGCGCTGTGCAATTCGTGGTTGATCGTTCGAAAAGCGACGCGGGGATCGCCGACGGCGCGGCGGCAATCGCCCGACCGCCGACGAGGGGCTATCGGAGGATGGCCCAGCCATCCGTCGGTACTCCGACATCCGCGTCGGCCTCGCCGGCGCGCAGATGCCTCGTGGCCGTGGCGACGGCGCCGCGCGAGCCGCCCGCTGGTCGACCGCCTCGCGCCACAAATGAATTAGATTAGCAGGGTGCGGAAAAACGCTAGAAGATTGTCATTCCGGAGCGCGGGCTTTGCCCGCGAATCCGGAATCCATGAACACGGGTCGTGAAATCAATGGCTTGGCCCGTGGTCTTGCCCCCGGGCTTAGCACCGACGAACCGTCGCCAGCGTAACCCGGGGGCCGGGCCCGACCCTGACGGGCCGTCCCGGAATGACGGCCGAGTTTTTCCGCACCCTGTCAGAGCGGCTTGAGTTTCACCGGACCGTTGCCGCCTGCATCACGGCGATCCTTGCCTCGGGGCGTCAGCATTCACGCCGGCGAGTTCGGCGACGCCCGCGAAGACTGTGTAGGCCAGGTTGTCGCCCGGTTTCGGCGCGAAGGCGTCACTCGTGCGCCAAGCGAGCGGTGCGCATTAGCGGGGCGGCGCGGCGGTCGCCTGGCGCCGCCGATAAATGGAACGGACGGTCTCGATCGTGTCGGCGTCCTCGGCCCGCTTGTCGGGCCGGTAGCGCTTGACCCGGGCGAAGCGCAAGGCGAGACCGTCCGGGTACCGCGGGCTCGCCTGGATGTCGTTGAAAGCCACCTCGACGACGAGCCGCGGCTCGACATGGACCGTGTAAGCGTCGCTCGCGATCGCGAGCTTGCGCAACTCGGCAGTCTGCCACGCCAGCATCTCGTCCGTCATGCCCTTGAAGGTCTTACCGAGCATGACAAAGCCGCCCTGTGCCGGGTCCCTGGCGCCAAGATGCAGGTTGCTGAGCCAGCCGGTGCGCCGGCCATGGCCCCATTCCGCGGCGAGGACGACGAGATCGAGCGTGATCGCGGGCTTGATCTTGAGCCAGGCGCGGCCGCGCCCGCCGGCCTCGTAGGGCGCGTGCAGGGCCTTGGCCATCACCCCTTCATGGCCGGCGGCGAGCGCCTCGTCGAGAAACGCCTCGGCCTCGGCCAACGCCGCCGTCGCGCGTCGCCGGATCAGGAGAGGCTCCGGCACCGCGCCGGCGAGTGCGGCAAATCGCTCGGCGCCCGGATGGTCGATAATGGCGCCGCCGCCGATATAAAGACAGTCGAAGAAGAAGGGTCGCAGCGGGATGCTCCGGCGCAGCCGGTCCACCTCGAGCTTGCGGCCGAAACGCCGCATCGTGACCTGGAACGGCGCCGGCCTGCCGTCCTCCAGGAAGGCCAAGGCTTCGCCATCGAGGATCAGGTTCGGCGCCGCCAGATCGCGCCCGGCCTCGACAATCTCCGGCACCGCCGCGGTCACCTCGTTCAAGTGGCGCGTGAAGATGCGGATCTCGCCGCCCTCCTTGTGCAGCTGGATCCGGGCGCCGTCGAGCTTGTATTCGAACCCCGCCTCGCCCAGCTGCGCCAGCGCCTCGCGCGGGTCCTCGGCGGTCTGCGCAAGCATCGGCTGCAGCGGCCGGAACAGCCGAACGGCCATGCCGGCGAGCGCGGGTCGCCCCTCGCTCAGCACCGCCCGAGCGACGGCACCCAGGTTCCCGGAAACCAGCAGCGCCCGCCGGATCTCGTCGATCGGCAGCTGCGCCGCCGCCGCCACGGCCTCGACCATCAATCCCTCGACCGCGCCCTGGCGCAACGCGCCCAGCACCGCGCGCAGCAGAAAATCCTGCTCGTCGGCGGTAGCATGGGCGAGCAGCTCGCGCGTCAGCCGCGACCGATCCGCGGTCGAACCGGGGCCGCGCCGCCGCGCGATCCGTTCGAGCGCCGCATCGACCTCTGCGAGGGTCAGCGCCGCCGCCGGCGCCGCCGTCGGCGGCATCGCCGCGCGCAGCGCTGCCGGGCCGAGCCCGATCCGCCCCTGGCGCAGTTCGCCCGACAACAGAGCAACGGCCGTCTCGACGGCCTCGGGCTCGGCGCGCCGGAGGCACTCGGCGAGATGTCGGATCTTGTCGGTGCGGGCGCTCGACTCGCCGACCCTCCGCGAGACCGCAACGACGTCATCGAGGCGCATCGGCCGATTGACGCACAAACGCGCCTGCCAAGGTCAATCCTCGGCCGGCAGGGCGGCGGCCATGGTCGCCGCTTCTCGGCGCACTGTGTCTGCAGCGGGGGTCACGGCCTGCCCGCGGCGTCTCTAATCTTACTAAGTCACAAAATCTTCTATGCTGTATTGTTGTAGGTTGGAGGAACACGATATGGTATATAAGCCCAGTTCTTGACCGATTGGGGGATCGGAATGGACGGCACCGAGTGTGAGGGGAGTGAAGCGCGATTTGTGGCCTATGTCGAGGCCCTTGGTCAGGTACTTGGCCATGCCGACCGGCAGGAACCGATGCGCGATTATTGCTTGGGGCTGATGATGCCGCTGGCACGGAAGAGCGTGGAGCCGCTGGCGGCGGTGACGGCTCCGGCGGCGGTTGCCGCGAAGCATCAGTCCTTGCTTCATTTTGTCGGCAACGCGCCGTGGTCGGACGCAGCGATGCTGGACAAGGTGGGAGAACTGGTGCTGCCGGCGGTCACGCGCAGCGGTCCGGTCGAGGCGTGGATCATCGACGATACGGGCTTTCCCAAGAAGGGACAGCACTCGGTCGGGGTGACGCGGCAATATTGCGGCCAGCTCGGCAAGCAGGACAACTGCCAGGTCGCGGTGAGCTTGTCTCTGGCCAACCACGACGCCAGCTTGCCGGTCGCTTATCGGCTCTATCTGCCGGAGGACTGGGCCCAGGACCAAGCGCGTCGGGACAAGGCCAAAGTGCCGGCGACGGTTGCTTTCCAAACCAAGCCTGAGATCGCCTTGGGGCAGATCAAAGCGGCTCGGGCGGCGGCGCTGCCCGAGGGCGTGGTGCTGATGGATGCCGGCTACGGCAACGACACCGGGCTGCGAACTGAGATCACAGCGCTCGGCTTGCGCTACGCGGCGGGTATCGGTCCCAATACCTCGGTCTGGCCGCCGGGAATTGAGCCGTTACGACCGCAACGTGGCCGCGGGAGCGGTCGACCACCCAAGTTGCTGCGGCGCGACGACGAGCATCAGCCGGTCTCGGTAAAGGCGCTCGCTCTGGGTCTGCCGGCACAAGCGTGGCAGACCATTACCTGGCGCGAGGGCAGCGCCGATTGGCTCACTTCACGCTTCGCACGGCAGAGGGTGCGGCCAGCGCATCGCGATACCAAGCTAAGCGAACCGCGCGCCGAAGAGTGGCTGCTGATCGAGTGGCCGCAAGGCGAAACCGAGCCGACGAAATATTGGTTTGCCACCTTGCCCGAGGATGTCGCCTTTGATCAGCTGGTCGACATCGCAAAGTTGCGCTGGCGGATTGAGCGCGATTATCAGGAACTCAAACAGGAGCTTGGCTTTGGTGACTACGAAGGGCGCGGGTGGCGCGGCTTCCACCACCACGCCACACTTTGTATCGCCGCCTACGGCTTCTTGATCGCCGAACGCGGCGCCCTTCCCCCCTCAGGACCGACTTCCGCCACGCTCTTCTCGGGATCTGGCCTTCCCGAGGGTTACCGACCCAGAGGCGCCGCCGATCCGACCCGAACGACACGTTCCCAACTCGATCGCAACCATCCGCCGACGGATCATCGTCGGCCTCGCCAGGACCCTCCCGAGATGCCCTTGCTGCAATGCGCCAATCCGCAAAAGGCCAACGATTCCCAATTCTTGACGCAGTAAGACTAAGATCCCGACCGACAATGAATTCAATTGAATCAGTCACTTCACCCCCTCCCAAGCCCTCCCCCTTGATGGGCATAAGCGCTAACTTAATGGTTGATGTTCGGAGGCCGGCGAGTGTATCATCGCGGGGATGGACGAGGACATCCTGGCCGGCGTTGCGGAAGATTGGCAGATCGTGCTGCGCGTGTTGCCTTTGGGCTGGCAGGACAAGGCGCGCGAACTGGGGGCGTTGCGGCGTCACCGGGAGTTTGCCGACGCGGCGACATTGCTGCGCGTCTTGCTTATCCACTTGGCAGAGGGCTGTTCGCTGCGCGAAACGGCGGTGCGGGCGGCGGAAGGACAGTTGGCGACGGTCTCGGATGTGGCGCTGCTCAAAAGGCTGAGGGTGAGCGGCGAATGGTTTCGCTGGATGGGCGAGGAATTGATGCGCCGCTGGATGACGCCACCGCCGGTCCGGCCATTGCTGGGCGCCGGCCGGCGCGTGCGCATCGTCGATGGCTCGACGGTCAACGAACCGGGAGCAACGGGGTCGACGTGGCGGTTGCATTACGCGGTGGGGCTGCCGTCCTTGGCCTGCGAGGAGGTCCACGTCACCGATACGACGGTCGGCGAATCGTTGCGTCGGTTTCAGGTTGCGGCCGGAGATCTGCTCATTGCCGATCGCGGCTTTGCCAACCGCAGGGGTGTGCGGCACGTGCATCAGCATGGCGGGTCAGTGATCGTACGTCTCAATCTGACGAACCTCCCCTTGAGCGACGGCGCGGGACAGCCGTTTGCCTTGTTGCCGCATCTGCGCACGCTGAGCGCGGATGGGGTGAGTGATTGGCCGGTCGCGATAAGCGAGGACAAGAAGGGTTTGCCACCCATCGCCGGGCGCGTCTGCGCGATCAAAAAGAGCAAGACGGCGGCAGAACGAAGCCGCGCGAAGGCGGCGAGCGAGTCCCGACACGGTGGCCACCAGGTCCAATCCGAGACGCTGGAGGCGGCGGAATACATCTTCGTCTTCACCACGCTTGGCGCCGACGTCCCGGCACCGGCGATCCTTGAGATGTATCGCGGCCGATGGCAGGTCGAACTGACCTTCAAGCGGCTCAAATCGCTGCTTGCCCTTGGCCATCTCAAAAAGGTTGATCCGCAGGGCGCCAAGGCGTGGTTGCAAGGTAAGCTGCTGGTCGCCGTCCTGATCGAGACTTTGATCGCGTTGGCCGAACGCTTTTTTCCCTGGGGCTATCCGCTTACCCCCAATTCCTCGGCGCTGCCTCTGGCGGGAGACCTCCCTCATGCTGCACCTTCTTAGCGGCGCCATAAACCCAACCATTTCCGTTGGGCACGCCTTACAGCGCTGGCATCACATTGCTCGCCGCCTCGCCGAGCCCCCACGCCGGCGTCAACTCCAGAGGGAAATGCTTTGCAATCTCGCATTAAGTTAGCGCTTATGCCCATCAAGGGGGCTGATCTTTACCCATATGTGTGCATCGGACAGTCGGTTTACGGCAGATTTGGTATGGGCTCGGCGAGGTCGGTTGGCGCCGGGCTAAGGGGGCAGTGGGTAGGCGATAGCGTAGCTGCGGAAGGCGGCGGTGATGTCGTCCAGGCGCTGCAGGCCGCGCCAGAGGGTTTGGGGACCGGGTTGGCCGTCGGATTTGCGGGCGAGGAAACCGCCGAGTTGGGCGATCAAGAGGATCATCTGGCAGAGCGAAGGCGGTTGCGCCGGCGGCGGCTTGCGGGTGTGGAAGACGACCAAGGCCTTCCACTGCTCGGGCTCGAAGGCGACGGTACAGGGCAGTTCGGGGGTGGCCCGCCCGAGCCAGGTGAGATAGTGGATGCGCCAGGCGACGACCATGTCGATGGCGAGGCAGGTTTCCAGACGGTCGGCGGTTTCGAGCTGGCGATCTTCAATGCGGCATCCGCTCTTGAGGATGCGGTGGAAGACCTCGATCCCCCAGCGCCGGGTATACCACTGCATGCGCTGGAGAGCGTCGTCCAGCGAGGCGACCGGCACGGTGGTCAGCAGCATCCAGTCGAGCGGCTTGATGTCGGGTGGCGGGTTTTCTTCGCGGCTGCGCACGACCCATAGCCGCAGCGCCGGGAGCTTTGCCTTGTGTCGCGGCGGCGACAGGGTGACCTCGGCGAAGCGCACGCTCATCAGGGCGGTACGGGCCGGCTGGCGGCCGCGGCGGGGCACCTCGAGTGCGATCTGCCCGGCCGCCGGCAGGCTTTCCATAAAGGGCCACAAGCGGCGCACCTGCTCGTCGCCCGGGTCAGGCTGGAGAGCACGGTCTTCGGTGGCCCTGACCAACAAGTCGAGGTGGGCGCTGTCGGCTTCCTGCAGGAACTCGAAGACATCGCACTCGCGATCGGCGACGGTGACGATGCGCGTGTTCGGGCATCGATCGGCGGCGGCCCGGATCTCCGTCAGCGGGCGGATCCATTTGTAGCTCTCCTTCGCCGCGATCGGCCTGGTGTGGCGCTGATGTTTCTTGCCGAAGGTATTGGCATCGCGCGCCCAGCACTGGACATCGAGCAGGCCGAGGGGCAGGCCATCGGGACGCAAGGCCAGGGTATTGTGCAGGATCAACCCTTGGGCGCCGTCGCGCCGGCTGCCGATCGGGCCGAGGCCTTGGGTCTGCGGGTGCTTGGTGTAGTTGAGGCTGGAGCTGTCCTGCACCGCCAGCACGATGACCTCCTGTCGCATGCGCGCGACGGTGGCCTGATGGTGCGGTTCGAGTACAGCGTCCATCGTGACCCGCTGGTGATCAAAGAACCGGTAGGCGGCCTTGGTTCGGGCCAGCGAACCGCAGGCTTGCGCGATATTGGCCATGGGCCGGGCAAAGAACGCCCCGGCCAGATCCAGCATGCTAGCCCATTCCGTTTTCTGTGTCCAGAGGCACTTATGGGCAAAGATCAGATCAAGGGGGAGGGCCTTGCAGCGCGCTCTCGCCCCCTCGATGGGGCCGGGCCGGGGTGGGGGTGATGCGACATGGCACCGACGCTGGGGTCGCGGATAAGTTATTGAGACTGTATGTGTCGTTTCCGGTCAGTCTCTAAGAGACAGGCTCCGGCGCCTCTGGAACCACGCACGCGGCCGAAGCGGTCCTCATCCCGTCGTCATCACGGCCCGGTGACCCTCAGGTGCAGCGGCACCCGCCCCTTGTCCGAGTCGATCACGTAGAGCTGCACTCTGGGAAGGATCCGCTCCACGGCTTCCAGATACAGTCGGGTCCGGGTGACGCCGGGGACCTTCTCGTATTCCTTCCGCAGCGCCAGAAACCGGCCGGTCTCGCCGACCGCCTCTGAAATGCGCTGCTGCTTGTAGGCCTCGGCCTCGGCGAGCCGGGTGCGCGCCTCGCCGCGCGCCTTGGGAATGAGATTGCTCTCATAGGCCCGGGCCTCGTTGATCATCTTCTCGCGGTCGGCCATGGCGTCGGCCACGTCCTGAAAGGCTTGGGCCACCGACCGGTCGAGCGTCATCGTCATGATGTTCGCGGACACGATCTGAATGCCGCTGCGGCGGCGGTCCAGGATCTGCTGCGTCTCGGCCTTGACCCGCTCCTGCACCGCCACCCGCCCGCGCGTCAGCACCTCGTCGATCGGCATGCCGAGAACCGTCTCGGTCAGCGCCTGTTCGGCGACGGCTTCGACAAAGACCTGCGGGTCTTCGATTTGGAGCAGGAATTCCGCCGGATCGCGGATCACGTATTGCAGGACGAGGGCGGCGTTGAGGATGTTGGCGTCGCCGCTCAAGAGCTCCATGCCGGACGGCGCCTCCGACTCCGCGGCCGGCAGCGAAAATCCGACGCCGACCTTCATCACGCTCGTCGTCTTGACGACGTCTACCCGGTTGACCGGCCACGGGAGAGCATAGTGCATGCCGGGTCCGATTTGCGCCGCGACCGCACCGAACCGGCGCACCACGGCGCGCTCGTCCGCGGCCACGACAAAGAACCCCGAGGCCAGATAGGCTACGAGCAAAACGACGAGAAGAATGAGGATCCAGCCGGCGCGCCGACGCCGCCAGCGGGCGCCAGCCCGCCGGTCGGGGTCCGCCGCGCCGGCCCGCAGCTTTCCGGCGGCGAATGTCATCGGCCCCCCTCCGCGGGCTTGTTCGGCAATGGAAGATCGGCGACGCCCTCGTGAACGGGCGCCCGAGGGGGCGGCTCAAGATGCGCCGGTTGCGTATCGAAGTGCAGCATCCGCAGCAGGTCGACATCCGCGGGCAGAAAGAGTGTCGTCTTGTCGTCGAGGATCCTGTCGTAGGCCCGCAGGGTACGGATGAATTCGTAAAGCTTTGGGTCCAGCCCGAACGCGGCGGCATAGCGGCGCGACGCCTGGGCGTCGCCTTCGGCCCTGATGCGCTCGGCCTGGCCGGCAGCCTCGGCGTCGATGCGGGTCTTATCGTGGTCGGCCTCGGCGATGATCTTCTTGGCCTGCAGCTCGCCGGCCGAGCGGTTCTCCTTGGCGATCCTGGCCCGCTCCGCCCGCATGCGATCGAAGACATGCTCCCGGTTCTGCTCCGGCAGCGACAGCCGGAGCAGAGCGATGCTCAACACGTCGATGCCGTAGGCCGGTCGGGTGAAATCCGCGACGCGGCGGCCGATCTCCGATAACACGGCCCGGTACCGGCTCTCCGCCGGGTCGGTGGAAACGAGAGCCGCTGCCGGATACCGCCCGATGACGGAGCCGATCTCCGAGAGGACGATGTCGGAGAGGCGCTCCTCGGCCGCGCTGCGGGTGGCGAAGGCGGCGAGGAATTGTTCCGGGTCGGCGATCCTCCAGGTGGCGAGACTTTCGCCGACGATGTTCTTCTTGTCGGTCGTCAAGTATTCGGACCGCGCCGGGCGAAGAAACAGGACGCGCTTGTCCAGCCGGACGATCCGATCGAACGGAGCCGTCACATGGAGGCCAGGCTCGGCGACGACCCGAACCACCCGCCCGAAGCGGACGACCAGCCCGTACTCGGTGACGTCGACCGTATAAAACGCGGCGATCAGCACCCAGGCGGCAGCCGCCAACAGCAACGCCGGCAACACCCGCCACAGCGTCACCCGGCTTCTCGCGCGGCCTGTTCCCGTCGTCACTGCCGCCTACTTGCTCTGGCCCGCGCCCGCGGGCTGCAGGAGCCACAAATCGAAGTCCTTCACCTCGCCGGCGCCGGGCCGGACAAATTTCCGCACGCCCGGCAGCACCGCTTCGAGCGTCTCGAGCTGCAGCCTGAACTTCGTCAGCTCCGGCGAGCGCCGGTAGGCATCGAGCCGGAGGGCAAAGGCGTCGGCACCGGCCCGGGCGCCGAGGATCCGCTGCTCCTTGAAGGCCAGCGCCCCCTCGGTCATCGCCGCGGCTTCGCCCTTCGCCTGGCTGATCTCCTCGACCGCGAAGACGTTGGCGAGGTTGATCGTGCGCAGCTTGTCTTCCTGGGCGCTGGCGACGTCGCGGAAGGCGTCGTGGACCTCGGCCGGCGGGTGGTCGTAGAGGAGACGGACGGACAGGATCTCGATCCCTGCCCGATAGCGGTCCAGCATCGTCTGGGCGGATTGCCGGGTCTCGTTCTCGATTGCCTCGCGCGCCGTCGTGTAGACGGCGTCGATGGCGTGCGTCGCGACCACGCCGCGGAGTGCGGCCATGATCGTGCTGCGCACCAGCGCCTCGGGCTCGGCGAGGTTGTACGCGTAGTTGAGGGGGTTCTTGACCACGTACTGGGCGGCGGACCGCAAATCGATCAGATTGCTGTCGCCCGTCAGCAGAAAAGAGCCCTCGCTCGAAGTCTGTTTCTGGAACCAGATCCCCCGCGTCGCGACCGGTGCCGGGCTCGCGAACGGAAACCGGCCGCGCACCTGCGACCGGGTCGCGACCTCGCGGGACGGCGTTGCCGGAACCCCGAACTCGAGGCGCCGCGCCCGATCCACCGCGACGATACGGTCGGCCTCGATCGGCCACGGCCAGCGGTAGTGGAGCCCGGGTGCGAGGTCCGATGCGACGATCGCGCCGAACCACAGCCGCATCCCGACCGCGCCGGGGCCGACAATGAAGAGACCGCTGCCGAGCCACAGCGCGACCGCAGCCGCAAATGCCGTCGCCATCAGGCTGCCCGGGGCGGGGTGCCCGACAGTCTTGTCGCGCAGCCAGAGCCACTCGTCGGGGACGCGGCTGCGGCGCATGCTGAGAACGAGCAGTGCGATCAGCGCCAGCGCGCCGGCATTCTTGACCGGTTCCGGAACGAACTCGGTCGCCGCCCCGAAGGTGGCGCGCGGATCAAGGCCCCAGGCCCGATAGACCGCGTTGAGGGCGAGGCCGGCGGCCAGGGTCGCGACCACGACCGCAGTCAGATAGACGGCCACCGCGCGCCTGCCCAGGACCTTCAGCAGCACGACCAGACCGCCGATATTGGTGGCGGGACCGGCCAGCAGGAAGACGAGCGCCGCTCCCGGGCTCAAACCCTTGAGCGCCAGCGCCGCCGCAATCGGTGTCGACGACGAGGCACAGGTATAGAGCGGAATCCCAAGGATCAGCATCAGGACCAGCGAGGCGATGCCGCCGCCCCAGATGCCCTCGAACAGCTCGGCCGGTATCGCGACGGTGGCGATCGCGGAGAGGACGATCCCAAGGACCAGCCAATAGCTGACGTCGTCGAGCAACTCGACAAAGGCAAATCGGACGATGCGCCTGGCGGCGACCACCGCCGCCCGGCGCGCATCCTGGCCGCCGTCGGCTCCGGCACTCGGCTCGGGGGCGTGGACGTGGACGTGGCCGTGGCCGTGATCGTCGATCTCGTGGTCGATGGCGGCTTGGCCGGGTGCAGGATCTGCGGCCTGTCGCCGCGGGACGCCGAAAAAGTTCGTGGCAAGGCCGGCGGCGATCGCCGTCACCACCCCGGCGATCGGCCGGAACACGGTCATGATGGGGTCGGTGAGCGCGTAGGTCAGGCTGATGCTGTCCACCCCGGTTTCCGGGGTGGCGACGAGGAATGCGACCGTCGCCCCAGGAGTGGCTCCGAGCTTCCGCAGACCCAGCGCGGTCGGCAGCGCGCTGCACGAGCACAAGGGCAGCGGCGCGCCAATCATCGACCCCCAGAGGACGGACTTTACCCGGCCGGTCCCGACGAGACGCGTAAACAATCCTTTGGGCACGAGGACGGCGAGCGCGCCGGCAAGCAGGAAGCCGAAGATCAAGAAGACCGAGGCCTCCTTCAGGATCTCCCAGATCTCCCAGAACACGCCGGACAGAAAACCGATCATCTGGATCCTCTTCGCCGGACCGGCCGGGACCGGGACCAAGCCCGATCCCCGACCGAATTACCGGCTTCGCCGGGCGCGGGACGCGCGCCGCGGCGTCGCTATTTTTGCCGCCGCTTCACTTCGGCAGGTATTTTTTGTTCACGGCGCAGGCCACCGAATACTGTGGGTCGACGACATTCGACACATAGATGTGGGCGGTCTGCCCGAGCAGTTCGACGGCGTCGTACTTGTCGTAGCCGTAGTCCTGCATCAACCAGTTGACCATGTCGTTGCAGGCGAGCCGCAGCGCGTCGATCAGCGGCCGGGTGCTGCCAATCGACATGATCTCGTCATCGGTGATCATGTGCGGCCAGCCGATCTTCTTTCCCTTGATCAGATTGACCGTGAAGCGGGTGTTGAACGAGGTCTCGATGGCGGCGCCGTCGACCTCGCCATCGCCCTGGGCAGCGTGTCCGTCGCCAAGAAACAGCAGTGCGCCCGGTTCGTTCACCGGGAACTGAAGCGTGACGCCGGCGACGACCCGGTTGAAGTCCATATTCGCGCCATAGGGTCCGGGATAGAGCGAGCTGATGCATTCCTTCCCGGCCGGAGCGGTGCCGATCGTGCCGAAGAACGGCCGGATCGGAACTTCCACCTTGCCCACCTTGCTGTTCGGCATGTCGAGGGTAGCGGTGTTGGTGTTCTTGTCGAGATGCCAGACGAAGAGATGGTCGGGCACCGGCGGGGTCACCATCATCGTTTTGTACTCGGGTGCGAGCGCCCCGAAATACGGTATCGAACCGCCCCACCCCCAATCCCGGTTGAGCTCGATGCTGTCGATGTGGACAACGAGCGTATCGCCGGGCTCGGCGCCTTCGACGTAGAACGGGCCGGTCTGCGGGTTCACTTTGGTGAGGTCGATCTTCGGCGCCAGCGTCTTGTCGGTGACGCTGAAGGCATCGTTGGAGGCGTCGCGCGTGCTGGTGACCACCGAGTCCCCGGGGTTGATGCGGGCGGCCGGCGGATGGGCGTAGCAATAGGTGAAGTACACCTTGTCGCCGGGATCGTAGCGCACTTCCGCCGCAACCGCGGATCCGGCGAATAAAAGCCCGGCCAACGAAAACACAAATGCCCCTGAAAGCAGCCGAGTTCGATCTTCGATAAGATTGACGCATCTAGCCTCTCCCTTTGGTTGTCCCGTGGACAATGCACGATGTTGAGCGCTATATGTTTTGCCTTCTCCTGGATGCTACTTATGCGGCGCCTCCCCGTGAATGCCGCCGTTGTCCTCGGCGGCGTCTGCGTTAAAATAGTCGCGGTCGAAGAGCACTCCGAAGAGCGGCGAGTTGGCGGGCAGGACCATCGTGCCTTTTCCGGCAAGGCTCCGAGACGATTCCATGGCGCGCTGGAAGGCGTAGAAATCGGGCGCCCGGGTCAGCGCTTCTCCATAGAGTCGCGCGGCTTCCGCCTCGCCTTCGCCACGGCTCTGCTGCGAAGCCTCGACGGCCTTGCCGAGAATGCGCGCCTTTTCCTCCTCGGCCGCCGCCCGCACCTTCAGCCCCTCCTCCTCGCCCTCCGACCGATACTGCATGCTGATCCGGCCGCGTTCGGATTTCATCCTGGCGTAGAGCCGCAGCCGATTCTGGTCCGGGAAGTCGAAACCGCGCAGCTGCACGTCGACTACCTCGATGCCATAATCCCGCAGTGCTGTGGCGCGGCATCGCTGCGCGATCTCGCCGACAATCCTGTCGCCCCGGTAGGCAGCCGCGTCGAGCGAAACGAACGCGGTCAGAGGATTGCGGCCGACCGCCGCGCCGAGTTCGGCAAAGACGATGTCGCCAAGCCGCGACTCGGCGCCGGTCTTGTCGAAGACCGTTTCGAAAAATTTTTTGGGATCGGCAACACGCCACAATACGGTGGCGGCGGCGACGACGGGGGTCTTTTCAAGCGTCAGGAATTCGCTCGCCGGGGACGGGTAGACAAACAGGCGATGATCGAAGATGCGGACACTCTGATAAGGATATTTGACGTGAAGTCCCGGCGTCGTGATGACCTGCGTCGGCTTGCCGAAATCCGTGACGATATCGTATTCCGCGCTGTCGACGCTGAAGAAGCACAGCTTGCCGAGGGCGACCACCAACCCGACTGGCACGATCCACGCGAGCTTACGCACTCTCGACCATCTGTCGGAGATCGCGACCCATTATCGCCGCCCCCTTGGTGTCCGCTGCCGTGCCCTGGCATAAGCAGGCTGCGAAAAACTTCGTCCGCGAACCCGAAACCCATGAACACGGCCACGCGCAATCGATGGCTTGACCTGTGTTCCCGCATTCCGGGCCCGGTTCCCGGTCTTCGCCGGGACAGGACTCTGAAGGACCGCCCCGGGACGACAGCAGGGTTTCCACGGCCTGCTCGGTGGTGGCACCCCAATTTCGCTGAACCACGCGAAGTCTGGACCAGAACCCCGGGTCTTGACAAGCCCAGTCTGGACGCCGGCGGCAAGATCGCTCTTTCCGATCTCGGCCTCGCCCGCCGCTTCGCTCTTTTCGGGGAGGCCGGCCGAACGGCCGGCGGGCTCTTATGGCTGCGGCGGGCAAGAGAGATGCGCGCGCATCTCGTTCATGATTTCCGAATTGAACGAATGGAGGGCGCACTGTCGGTCATATTGCCCGACCAGCGCACCATAGCGGGCGATCGCCTGATCGACCTCCGACACGACCGGGCCGATCGATTCCCGATAGGCGGCGTCGCGCCGGTCGAGCAACGCCTTGTACCGGTCGACCGAGCTCGGATTGTTGACGTCGACGAGCGGGCGCTCGCGCGCCAATTCGGCATCGAGATCGGCTAGACGCTGCCGCACCGCGGCCAGCGTCCGAGTCTTGTCGTCCATCGACCGCGCCATTGTTGCGACCCCCTGTTCAAGGCACAGGCAGGCATTGATCTCGGCCGGATCGCTGGACATCTGCGCCGCCGCCGGCCGTGCCGCGAGCGCCACAACCAAGCTCAAACCGAACGCGACCGCGCCCTGAACGCCGTTCGAGACCGCCATGATGGTTTCCTCTCTCGAAATGCCGAAAAGCCTCGGGGCGACCCCGCGACCGCGGCGCGGACCAGGACCGAGTATCTCATTTCCTCGCGCCGCGGTCGGCCGCCGCAGCGCCCGAACCCTCGCCGGGACTATGAACTCGTGCCGCCGTCCGGTGACCGAGCGCCTCCGCCTGCCGCCAAAAATTCTCCCGCGCCCGGGCAACCAATTGCTGCTCGCGCCGGGTCGCCGGCAGCAATGCGGCGACAGCGGCGCCGACGGCGAGGCCGAAGAGACCCGCAGTCAGCGGACTGCCCTTGATGAGATCTGCCGCCGCCCGGCCGCCTCTCCGGCAAAATCCGGCGACGGTCGAACTCGCGGATTTCGCGCCGGTGCCGGCGTCCCGCTTGCGTAGGCGAAGGAGCTGGACATTTTCCGCGACGAGCCAGGCGACCCCGGCCCCGATCAGGCCAAGCGCCAGCGGATCGGGGCGGAAGCGCGCCTCGAGGTCCGGCCGCGCGGCCGCTTCTGCGCCGACCGATCGCAATCCTCTTCGCAGCAGCCGACGAGCGGCGAGCTTGTGCGACAAAGCATCGAGGGTGCGATCGATCCGGCGCCGGGTGCGACCGATCTCTCGCTCGATCTCTCCGTCGACTTCGGCTGGCGGCGGCGCCGGCACCCTCCCTCCGACCGGGGTCACCGGATGCGATCCCTGATCCATTCGGCATCCTCACGCAGCGACCGAACCGTGCGGCGGAGCGTAAACGAGCCGGAGCCAAGCCGCCGCCTGGCGAAGTAGAGAAGGCCCGCTCCCAGCGCGAGGCTGGCGAGCGCGACGATCAGCGCGGCGAGCCATGGAGCGACGATCGCGCAGAGCGCCAAGGTCGCCGCCGCGAGCAAGCCGCACCAGCCGCTGAACACGATGACGGCGCCGGCCGCGAGCGCAACGGCGCCGTACCCGATGCTGGCAAGCTGTTGACCAAGCTCAAACTTCAGCAGCGCCAGCTGCTGGCGCAGCAGCAGGCCGGCGGCATCGGCCAGCTCGGACAACAGTGCCGCAGTCGACAGCTCGGCCTCGCGCGGTTGGCCGGCCGTCGCGGCGGCCCGATCGTCCGGGGCGATCATTGATCGCGATCGACGCGGTCCGCGGCTTCGCCGCCGCCTTCGGCCGTCGGCGCGCGGTCGGCGGGCCCGCCCCGATCCTCCGGCAGCAGCAGCAGGCGGCCGGCGAGAAAACCCAGCGATAAGGCCGCGAGACCGAACAGCCCCGGCCGGCGCCGGGCGAAGGCAGCGGTTTCGGCGGCGATGTCGCGCCAATCTCGCTCGCGGACGAAATGCGCCGCGTCATCGATGCGATCGGCGGCGCGATCGGCACGTTCGGCGAGGCTCGGACTGTCCAACTCGTCGAGCGACCGAGCCGCGCAGCGAAGCGCCGCGGCGACGGCTTTCGTCCGCTCGGCCGCCTCGATTCTTTGCTCTTCCACCGAGGCGACGACCGCCGAGCCGAAGGCCTCGGCCATTTCGGCGAGGATCGCCGCGGCGCGTTCGAGCCCGTGCGGTCTCTCGCTCTCGTCCGCGATCGAATCGTCCCCGTTGACCATCGCGCCGCTCCGGCTGCCGCCGCGTGTCCGACGACACAAGGCTCGTGCACCGCATTTCTACCCTTGATCACGACCTAAAAACACTGCACACGCGCATGGTTCCCGCCGGCCGCGGCCGGCCGGGGCGATAAATCTGCCGTATGATGCCGGCGGGTGCAGGGGAAGACCGGCGGCAGTAGCGAGGGGGGCCGGATGGTCGAAGCCGGATCGGCGAGCGCTATTGGCTGAGCCGCGATCGCGTCTCGATCCTGCCAATCGCATTCGGCCGCCTTCCCGCCGCCCGCTCCGCCGCGGCCGGACGGGGTTGCCGAGGCTGATGCTGCTCATCGGCCTGTGGATGCTGATCGTCGGCTCCTGCCTCCTCGGCTATTTTGCGCTGACCTTGCCCGACACCAGCGAGCTTGGCCGCACCGCACGGCGACAAGGCGTCACCATCCTCGCTGCCGACGGCACGGTGCTGGCAACTTATGGCGAGCTGTTCGGTCAGCCGCTGATCCTGCACCAGATGCCGCGCTATCTGCCGGAAGCGGTGATCGCGACCGAGGACCGGCGGTTCTACCGCCATTTCGGCCTCGACCCCGTCGGGCTCGTCCGCGCCGCCGTCGCCGATCTCGCTGCCGGCCACATCGTCGAGGGTGGCAGCACGATCACGCAACAATTGGCCAGGAACCTGTTTCTGACGCCGGCGCGCAATCTCGCGCGCAAAGTTCGCGAAACCTTGCTGGCCTTGTGGCTGGAGCATCGCTTCAGCAAGGACGAGATCCTCGAAATCTACCTGAACCGGGTCTATCTCGGGGCCGGGGCCTATGGCGTCGACGCCGCGGCTCAGCGCTATTTCGGCAAGTCGGCGCGGCGGCTCGACCTTTGGGAAAGTGCGGTCATTGCCGGGTTGTTGAAGGCGCCGACCCGGTTCAATCCGATCCGCGACCGGGCGATGGCGGCGGCCCGTGCCGGCCGGGTGCTCGCCAACATGGTCGATGCCGGGTTCATCACTGTGGCCGAGGCGGCGGCTGCGACGAGGAAGGGCAAATCGGCTCATGCCGTGGCCGTTCCGCGGCCCGGCATCCACTATTTCGCCGATTGGATCGTCGCGCGGCTCGCCGAGCAACAAGATCTCGGCGGCCGCGATCTGACCGTCGCGACGACGCTCGATCCGCGGCTGCAGAACGCGGCGGAGGCGGCGGTCGCCGACACGCTTCGGCGCTACGGCAAAGCGGCGGCGGCGGGCGAGGCGGCGCTCGTCGCGATGTCGCCGGACGGGGCGGTCCGCGCGATGGTCGGCGGCGTCGACTACGACCAGAGCCAGTTCAACCGGGCGACCGAAGCCGAGCGCCAGTCCGGCTCCGCGTTCAAGCCTTTTGTCTATTTGGCCGGGCTTGAAGCCGGATTGCAGCCCTCCGACCATTTCGTCGACGCGCCGATCCGCGTCGGCCGCTGGCAGCCGCGCGACTATGCCAACCGCTATCAGGGCGACATGACGGTGGCCGAGGCGCTGGCGCAGTCGATCAACACGATCGCCGTCCAAGTGGCGCTGCGCGCCGGCGTCGGCAACGTCGTCGCGACCGCCCACCGGCTCGGCATCGCCTCGCCGCTGTCGCCCGACGCGAGCATCGCCCTCGGCAGCGGCGCGGTAAACCTGCTCGAATTGGTCTCGGCCTATGCGCCGTTCGCCAATGGCGGCGTTGGCGTCTGGCCGTACGGCATCACCGAGATCCGCGACAAGGACGGCCGAGTCCTGTTTCGCCGCAGCGGCAGCGGTCCCGGGCGGGTCATGAGCCCGCAGCTTTGCGGTGCGATGAACCAGATGCTGCAGGGCGTGATCGGGCACGGCACCGGGGTCGGCGCCGCCCTGCCGCGGCCGGCGGCGGGCAAAACCGGGACCACGCAGGATTACCGCGACGCCTGGTTCGTCGGCTATACCGCCGATCTCGTCGCCGGGGTCTGGCTCGGCAACGACGACGACGAGCCGATGAACCGGGTGACCGGCGGCTCCTTGCCGGCGCTCGCCTGGCGACGCTTCATGCTGGCGGCGACACAATCGACGCCGATCAGGCCGCTGCCCGGTCTGCCGTCGCCGCAGCCGCCGACGGCGGCCACGGCGTCGTCGGGCGGATTGTTCGACCGCCTGCTGGACCTCCTGGGCCGGGCCTCGCGCCCCGCGCCCGTTGTCTCCGGGGCGGCGCGGGACCCTTGACCGCCGGGCCTAATGCCGCGGCGAGAACGCCGCCGGCACCGTAGCGCGGCGGTCGACAAGGCGGTTAGCTTCAGAGGATGAGGGCGGAGACGAAGTCCTGCAGGTGGCCTCTGGCGGTCTCGACTTCGGCAGCGGCCTTCACGATGGCGGCTGATAGCGCGGTGATCGTGGCTTCGCTTTCTCCGAGCTTGTCGAGGGTCTGCTTGTAGAGCGCCGTATCGCGTCCGACCGCGGCGAGATTGTCGCGCAACCGCTTTTCGTCCTCGACAAGCTGGCGGCGCTGCTCCGTCAGCTTATCCAGCTCGGCGTTCTGCTGGGCGAGCGCCCGGCGCCGCGAAGCCAGCTCTGCAAGCGCTTTCTTGACGGCAGGTTCGAGTTCGTTCGACGCTACCAGCACGCCGAGGCTGTCGTCGGCGAGGTCGAGAAGCCGGATCGTCTCCTCGAGCGGGCGCGCCAAAGTAACCGTAAGATTGCTCTGCTTGTCCCCGGTGAACGTCACAGGGATCCGGTAGGCATCGGCGGTGAGCTCGACACGCGTCGCATCGGGGACGGCAAGGCGCCAGCCGGCAAGCCGCGGATGTTCGATCACGAGGCGGTGCTCGCCGTCGCTCGCCGCCTTGAACCGATAGGTCGTGATCTGGCGAGCGAGCCGGGTCAACCGCATCACCCCTTGGGCGATGGCCGCCTTGACGATCTGCTGCTGCTCCTCACTGCTGCGATCGACGGTCACCTTGGCGTCAACCGCATAACTCAGCATCCGCTTCTCCCCGGGCGGGAAGGCGGCAAGCCGCGCATCGCCGAGATAGGCCGCTCCGGCCGTCGCGGTCTGCTCATACAGCGTCAGCACGCCAGGCGGCAGCCCCGTTTCCACATCGTTGGTCAGTGCGATCGCCGCCAGCGGATGGCTCTGATCGGCCGATGGCTGATAGAAGTCGATGCGCTCCGCCGGGAGCTCACGATCGAGGATCGGCAGCAAGAGGCTCTGCCCAGCGGTCACCGAGACCCTGTAAGGCAGAGTGAAAATGGTCTGGGTCACACTTTCGACCGTCTCGGCGGCTTCGATCCGTGCCGGGGCGCCCGGCGGTGGAGGTGGCGCCGGTGCAGGTAGCGCTGGCAACGGTGCCGCTTCGGCGGCCGAGCGAGCCAGCCCCATCTGTAGCGGAGCAGGCGAAGGACGTGCTGCGCCTCGGGCCATAAGCGCACCTCCGATGCCGCCCGTGTCCGGTTTCGGCAGGACATGGCCCGCTACTTCGACCGGAACACTTGGTCGCGTGACGTAGTAGCTCTCGAACAGCGCCTGACGAAAGGTCACGGGGTTGCCCGACAGCAAGGTCAGACCGACATCGTGCCAGTCCTGACCGCTGAAATTCTCGAGCACCGCCCAGCCTTGAAGGCGTGTGTGGCCCGAGTGCCCATCGGTCGGCAGGCTCAGCCGGTAGGAGGCCTTCCAAAGGGGCACGCCGACGACATAGCCGACGCGGATCAGCCTTGTGCCAGATCCGTGGCTCTCAATCGCCAGTTGCCGACGGCCGTCCGAGCGGTGCGAGGCGAGCCGCGACAGCGCGACAACAACCTTCTTCTGCAGTTCGGGATCGGCGAAGGCAATGCTGCTCACATCTTCCAAGATGACTTGCTCGATCCCGGCATCGGTCACCAGGGTCACCCGGTTGCGGGCGATCGCGAGGCCGTCGGCACCGCGCGCGGTTTCCTCGACGACACGCAACAGTCGTCCGCTCATCGGCTTTGCGCCGGTCACCCGCACCTCGGCGCCCTGCAGCGCGTTGAGAAGCGCCGGCGCCGAGTTGAGGGCTGCGCGGTCGAAAGGAAGATCGACAAAGCTTTGGGTCAGCGGCTCTCGGCCCGGCAGAGTGATCTCGCCGGCGGTGCCGCTATCGTCATAGACGACGAGGCTCTTCAGGATATCGTCGACCTGGTCGATCGGCACGTCGAGGCTCACGGTCGCGTTGCCGTCGACCGTCGCTTCATACTCGAAATAGCCGACGCCGCCGCTCGACAGCATGATCCGCTTGAGGGAGAGATCGGCTGCGTTTGCCGGCCCGAGCAGCACGAAAACGGCCGCCGCGTGCCACCATCGAACCATCGCGCCCTCCATGCTTAGCCTGGCGCGAGCCTCTGGATTTGTTGTGTCGATTTTACGGTCGAACCGCGCCCAGGCGGTCTCGCCGCGCGGTGGCGGCGGGCAAAACCGGAGCGACGCAGGGTTACGGCGGCACCTGGTTCGTCGGCTACACCGCCGATCTCGTCGCCGGGGTCTGGCTCGGCGACGACAAGCCGATGAACCGGGCGCGGGATCCGTGACCGGCGGGCCTAATGCAGCGGCGAGAACGCCGCCGGCACCACCAGCATGTTCTCCTGCTTGACGAACACGCCGCGCGTCCCCGGCGGCCAAACGCCGGACTTTACAGCTTCCTCGCGGATGCGGGCGCGCTCGTTGGCGTCCTTGTAGGGCCAGATGTGGATCCACTGGTTGAGCGGACCGAGGTCGGTGTGGCCGGCGGCGGCCAGCGGCGACAATTTCACCCGCCCCTCGATCTTCTCGGCCCAGCGCTCGACAACCGCCGGCGCCGACCCGGGCAGCATCGTGTAGAGGCGGATCTCGTAAAGGTTGCCGAGCTGGCGGTGCGTGAACGCCGGAGAGAACGGCGCCGGGATGAAGATCCGGCTTTCCATCTCGAGGATAAATTCCTGGATCTTCGGCGGCCAGTTCGGGATCGACTGGGAGCGGACGCGGGTCCGGTGCTGGAGGTCGTCGTAGGGCCAGATATGAATGATATGGTTGAGCGGCCCGACCTCGGTATGAAAAAAGGCGCCGAGCGGCGACACCTTGACGCGTTCGCTCAGCACTTCGCCGAACCGCTTTTCGACCTCGGGAACCGATCCCGGCTGCAACCGATAGGTCCGCATCTCGAAGATCATCGTTCGCTCCTGGGCAAAGTTTATGGCGCGGCGCAGTCTAGCCTACTTTCGGGCGGCGGGAGGGAGGCGGCGCGACATTTTCATGCCGTTCGACAAGCAGGCCGCACGCTGATCGCCCCGCGCGGACAACAGGCGAGGTTGCTCGCCTAAGGCAGCCCCGCCAGCCGCGCCGTCAACAGCGCATAGACCCCGTCGGCATCGGCTTCGGCCACGAATTTCGCGTTCTTCGGACCGCCGGTGACGCCCCACCAGTCGACGACGGTCGCGCCCCTTGTCAGCGGGCTCGCGGTTTCGACGGCGACATTGACCTCGCGGCCCTCGAACAAATCCGGACGCAGCAGATAGGCGATGACGCACGGGTCGTGCAGCGCCAGGCCGCGCGCCCCGAACCGGCTCGTCCGGGCTGCCTCGAAGCGGGCCAGCAACGCGGCGGCGGCCGGGCCGCAGCGGTTGGGCAGCGCGCGCAAGGCGGCGAGGCGCGGCGGTGTGGTCTGCACCCGGTGGGTCAAGTCGAGCGGGATCATCGTCAGCGGAACGCCGCTGTCGAGCACGATCGCGGCGGCGTGCGGATCCACGTGAATGTTGAATTCGGCGGCGGGCGTCACATTGCCGATCTCGAAGCCGGCGCCGCCCATCGCCACCAATTCGCCGATCCTGGGGGCGATATCGGGCGCCTTGACGAGGGCCAAAGCGATGTCGGTCAATGGCCCGAG
Organism: uncultured Alphaproteobacteria bacterium; assembly: GCA_963772295.1. Lineage (GTDB taxonomy): Bacteria > Pseudomonadota > Alphaproteobacteria > ATCC43930 > CGMCC-115725 > AP-15. The sequence continues at coordinate 450,238 of CAVYWO010000020.1, read as the reverse complement.
CGCGCACAGCGTCACCGATCCCGGCGCCGCCGCGCGCAGGGTGTCGATGATGAAGTCGACGCCGTGCCCCGGCTGCAACGGCATTGTCGGCTCCGGCAGGCCCAGAATCGCCCCCAGATCGTCGCCATGGATGGCCGCCGTGGTTCGGAGCGGACCCAGCATCGGCCGCGCGCAGCCCGCAAACACGACAAGGTCCGGACGGCCGGCGAGCTCGCAGATCTGGCGTGCATGGCGCTCGGTCCGCGTCAGCGGCAGATTGCCGGCGACCGCGACGATCCCGACGACCTGCAACGCGTCGGGTGCTGCCACCGCCAACAGGATCGCCACCGCATCGTCGATGCCGGGATCGGTGTCGATGACGATTTTCCGGGGGATCACGGTCATCATGCCTCTGCGGCCAAAGGAGCATGACCATGATCACCGAGACCAGCGGATTTTCCGGATTTCGCGCGGCAACCTTCGAGTTTCTCGACCAACTGCGTGACCACAACGACCCCGCCTGGTTCAAGCCGCGCAAGGCGGTCTACGAGGCCGAAGTCCTGGCTCCGTTCCGTGATTTGATGATCGCGGTCGGGGCGGCGCTGGGTCGCGACGGGCTGCCGCTGGTCAGCGATCCTAAGCGCGGGATCTTCCGCATCTACCGCGACGTCCGCTTTTCGCCCGACAAGCGGCTCTACAAGACGCATGCCGGGGCGGTGCTGACCCGCTCCGGCGACAGGCACCACCCTGGCGTGCTCTATCTCCACGTGGCACCGGGGGAATCGATGGCCGCGGCCGGCTTCTGGCACCCGGAGCCCAATCTCCTTGCCAGGTTGCGACGCGCCATTCTCGCCGACGCCGAAGCGTTTATGAGCTTGGCCGCGCGGCTCGATCGAGCGGGCCATCCGCTCTCCACCGACGAGCGGCTGAGCCGCCCGCCGCGGGGGTTCGAAGCAGCCAAGGGCGCGCCGGCGGCGGAGTATGTCGGGTGGAAGTCGTTCACCGTCCACGCGGCGCTGACCGACGCCCAGATGCAATCGGCCGCCCTCGTCGATCGCATCGTCGGCTTTGCCCATGCCGTCATGCCGCTCCTCGAATGGGGTTGGGCGGCGATCGATGAGGCGGCCCCGGCACCCGTGACGATCCGCGCGCGGGCCCGGCCGTTGCCGAAGCCCGACTTCTGACCGCGCGGAAATAGGCCTCAGCGGCGCAACACCATCAGCTTCTTGATCTCCGCGATCGCCTTGGCCGGGTTGAGCCCTTTCGGGCAGGTCTTGGTGCAGTTCATGATCGTGTGGCAGCGATAGAGGCGGAACGGGTCTTCGAGCGCGTCGAGGCGTTCGCCGGCGCGCTCGTCGCGGCTGTCGGCGATCCAGCGATAGGCCTGCAACAGCACCGCCGGGCCCAGATAACGCTCGCCGTTCCACCAATAGCTGGGGCAGGCGGTCGAGCAGCAGAAGCACAGGATGCATTCCCACAACCCGTCGAGCCGGTCGCGCTCGGCGACCGATTGCGGCCGCTCGCGGTCGGGCGGCGGGGCGCTCGCGCTCTGCAGCCAGGGCTCGATCGAGCGGTATTGCGCATAAACATGGCTCAGGTCCGGCACCAGATCCTTGATCACGGGCAGATGCGGCAGCGGATAGATCCGCACCGGGCCCTTGATGTCGTCGATCGCCGTCAGGCAGGCGAGGGTGTTGGTGCCGTCGATGTTCATCGCGCAAGAACCGCAGATCCCTTCGCGGCACGAACGGCGAAACGTCAGGGTCGTATCGATCTCGTTCTTGATCTTGATCAGCGCGTCGAGAACCATTGGACCGCATTGCCCCTGGTCGATCGAATAGCTGTCGATGACCGGGTTTTTGCCGTCGTCGGGGTTCCAGCGATAAACCCTGAACTCGCGCGCTCGCGCCGCCCCGGCGGGTGCGGGATGGCGTTTCCCGATGCCGATCCTGGAGTTTGCCGGCAAGGCGAATTGGGCCATCCTACCACCTCATTGCGTTGTGCCGAGGGCCGCGGCGCGGGTGGTCACGCGGGACAAAGGCTGCATCGGCGCCGTGCGTGGTTCGAGACGCGCCCGGAGCCTGTCCTCGAAGGACGCAAGGCATTGATCCAGCCACCCTTCGATTGGATTGAGCCGCTTTCGCCGGTATGACGAACAGATACCAGGCGTCGGATTTTGCCGCCACCCCTAATAGACGCGCGCCTTGGGCGGAAAGCTCTGCACCTCGTTCGACAAGGTGTGGAGGTGGACCGGCCGATAACCGATCTTGACCACGCCCGCCTGGTCGCGCCAGACGAGCGTGTGCTTGAGCCAGTTCTCGTCGTCCCGTTCGGGGTAATCCTCGCGCGCATGGGCGCCGCGGGTTTCGCTCCGGTTCGCGGCCGAATGCAAGGCGACGACCGCCTGCTGCAGCAGGTTTTCAAGTTCGAGAGCCTCGGCGAGATCGCTGTTCCAGATCATCGAGCGGTCGGCGATGCCGAGATCGGCAAAGCTGTGCGCCACGCCGTCGATCTTGCCGACCCCTTCCTCGAGCACCTCGGCATTGCGGAACACGGCGCAATTGCTCTGCATGACGCGCTGCATCTCGAGGCGGATCTCGGCCGCCTTGCGCGGCCCCTTCGCGTGACGCACTGCATCGAGCCGCGCCACCGCCGCATCGCCGGCACCGTTCAACAGCGGCTTGTGCGGCATCCCGGGCCGGACCGTCTCGGCGGCGCGGCGGGCCGCGGCCCGCCCGAACACGACGATGTCCGCCAGCGAATTGCAGCCGAGCCGATTGGCGCCGTGCACCGACACACAGGCCGCCTCGCCGATCGCCAGCAGTCCCGGAACCGTCGGGTCCGGATCGCTTTCGGTCGGCCGCAGCACTTCGCCGCGATGGTTGGTCGGGATCCCGCCCATGTTGTAGTGCACGGTCGGCAACACCGGGATCGGCTGGCGGGTCAGGTCGACCCCGGCAAAGATCTTGGCGAGCTCCGAGATGCCGGGCAGGCGCTGGTGCAAGAGCACCGGGTCGAGATGCTCGAGATGCAAGAGGATGTGGTCCTGGAGCGGCCCGCAGCCACGACCTTCGCGGATCTCGACCGTCATCGCCCGGCTGACGACATCGCGCGAGGCCAGGTCCTTGGCGTGCGGCGCATAGCGCTCCATGAAGCGCTCGCCGTCGCGGTTCGTCAGATAGCCGCCCTCGCCGCGGGCACCCTCGGTGATCAGACAGCCGGCGCCGTAGATGCCGGTCGGATGGAACTGGATGAACTCCATGTCCTGCAGCGGCAGCCCGGCGCGGAGCACCATGGCGTTGCCGTCGCCGGTGCAGGTATGCGCCGAGGTGCACGAGAAATAGGTGCGGCCGTAGCCGCCGGTGGCGAGGATCACGACATGGGCGCGGAAGCGGTGCAAGGTGCCGTCCTCGAGGCACCACGCCATGACGCCGCGGAAGGCGCCTTCGTCGTCGGTGATCAGGTCGAGCACGAAATATTCGACGAAAAATTCGGCGGCATTGCGCAGGCACTGCTGATAAAGCGTATGCAGCAACGCATGGCCGGTGCGATCGGCGGCGGCGCAGGCGCGCTTCGCCATCTCACCTTCCCCGTATTCGGTCAGGTGGCCGCCGAACGGCCGCTGATAGATCAGTCCGTCCGCGGTGCGCGAAAACGGGACGCCCATGTGCTCGAGCTCGATCACCGCGTCGATCGCGTTCTTGCACATGTACTCGATCGCGTCCTGGTCGCCGAGCCAGTCCGAGCCCTTGACCGTGTCGTACATGTGCCAGCGCCAATCGTCCTCGCCCATGTTGCCGAGGGCGGCGCTGATACCGCCCTGCGCCGCGACGGTATGGCTGCGGGTCGGGAAGACCTTGGTAATGCAGGCGGTCTTCAGTCCGGCGACCGTCGTTCCGAGGGCGGCGCGCAGGCCGGCGCCGCCGGCGCCGACGACGACCACGTCGTAAGTGTGGTCGATGATACGATAGGCCGGCATCGGTTGCTCCGGTTCAGCCAGGCGCGGCGAAGGCCATGCTAAGCACGGCGAAAATGCCGGCCGCCGCCAGCGCGAAGCAGGAGAGGCGCAGGACCAGGACGAGGCCGAGCCGGGCGAGCGGGGCGCCGACGTAATCCTCGACCACCACCTGGAGCCCGAGCGCCATGTGATAGAAGGTGGCGATCAGTAGGAGAGCCAGCAATACCGCCGGCAATGGATGGCCGATCCAAGCCCGCACGGTATCGAGATCGGCGCCGGCCAGCTTGATGACGACGGCCGCGAACCATACCGAGAGCGGCACCAGCGCCACTGCGGTAAGCCGCTGCAGCCACCAATGCTCGACCCCCTCCTTCGCCGAACCGTAGCCCTGCGCGCGGCCGAGCGGCGAGCGCATGTCGGGCGCCGCCATCTCAGGACACCCGGATCCAGATCCCGGCGATCCAGGCAACCGCGGTCAGCGCGGCACTCGCCGCGACGACGACCCAGCCGCCGCGATAGGTCGATTTCAGGTCGAGCGCGTGGCCGGTGTCCCAGATCAGATGCCGGATGCCGTTGCACAGGTGGTAGAACAGCGCCGCGGTCCAGCCGAGGAGCAACAGGCAGCCGATCCAGGATCCGAGAAAGCTCTCGACCCGGTCATAGGCCTCGGGCCCGCTCGCGGCGGCGACGAGCCACCAGACCAAGAGGATGGCGCCGAGGCTCAGCGCCACGCCGGCGGCGCGGTGCAGGATCGACAGCACCATGGTCAGCTGCCAACGGTAGATCTGAAGGTGCGGCGACAGCGGCCGGTCTGGGGGGTTCATCCACGATCGTTCCGGCATGATCAAAACGAGGCGGCACGAGGCGGGCGAGTGACTTAGACCGCGGCCGCCGGGGTGTCAACCAAAGCCGTCCGCGTCGCGAAGCTCGATGTCGAGGATGCGCACCGGCGGCCGGCACGCGCCGCGGCGATCGAGCGGCCGGCGCGGCGGATCGGGCGCGCGGAATCGGTTGCGAACGACAGCTTCCGGTAGGCATTGTCGAGGACATGTCGCTTCCGCCTGGCGCTTGAGATGCCGACCGTCCTCTCGATCCAGTCCTGGGTCGCCTGCGGCACCGTCGGCAACAGCGCGGCGCTGTTCGCTTTGCAGCGCCTGGGCTGTGAGACCTGGTCGCTCAACACCGTCGCGTTCTCGAACCATACCGGCCACGGCAAGTGGCGGGGCGACGCGGTGCCGGCGCGCATGATCGCGTCGCTGTTCGAGGGCATCGCCGAGCTCGGCGTTCTCTCCCGCTGCGACGCGGTGCTGTCGGGCTATCTCGGCGCCGCCGATGTCGGCCCGGTGCTGCTCGACATCGTCGCCAGGGTCAAGACAGCGAATCCGCGAGCGCTCTTCTGCTGCGACCCGGTCATGGGCGATTACGGACCCGGCTGGTATGTCCGCGCCGGCCTCCCGGAATTCTATCGCGACCAAGCGCTGGCCGTCGCCGACATCGCCACGCCGAATCGCTTCGAACTCGAATGGCTGATCGGCGGCCCGATCGCAACCCATGGCGATGCCGCAGCGGCCGCCGCGCTGTTGCGGCGGCGGGGACCCCGCATCGTGCTGGTCACCAGTCTCGAACCTGCGGCCGATCGGGTCGCGGCGCTGGCGGCCGGACCCGATGGCGTTTGGGTCGCCGAGACCCCGCGGCTGCCGATCGAGGCGACCGGCTGCGGCGACGCCGCGGCGGCGCTGTTTCTCGCTTGGCTGCTCAAGGGTAAGCCCATGGTCGAGGCCCTCGCCGCGACGATCGCATCGCTGTGGGGCGTCATCGAAAGAACGATCGCGACGGGCGGCGAATTGGCCCTGGTCGCGGCGCAGGACGAACTCGTTGCGCCGGGCCGGGTGGTCCGACCGTGGCCGCTTTAGCGACCGGACTGCGCCGGTGGCGGATTCGACCGAGTGTGAGCCGGGTCACACCTGGGGCGGCCGCGTCGTGATCTGCTCCCCCGCTGCAGAGCCATCGAAAGGCGCGCCGTGCGGATAATCCAGATTTCCGATACCCATCTGAGCCGGGGCAAGGCGCATTTTACCGACAATTGGGCGCCGCTTGCCCGATGGATCGGAGCGCAAGGCCCTGACCTCTTGATCCACACCGGCGACGTGACCGTCGACGGCGCCGAGATCGACGACGATCTCTCCTATAGCGCCGATCTGATGGCGGGCTTGCGGGTGCGCTGGCGGGCCCTCCCCGGCAATCACGATGTCGGCGAGACCGGCCACCGGCATCAGCCGGTCACCAAGGAACGGCTCGCCCGCTGGCGCGCTCGGTTCGGAGCGGATTGGTGGGTCGAGGAGATCGCCGCCTGGCGCCTCATCGGGCTCGACGCGCTGCTCTTCGGCAGCGGCGACGACGGGGAAGCGATCCAGATGGCCTGGCTCGAAGAGACCATGGCCAAATCCGCGGGTAGGCAAATCGCCTGGTTTCTGCACAAGCCGCTGTTTATCGACAACCCCGCGGAAGGCGACACCGGCTATTGGTCGGTGAGGCCGCAGCCGCGCGCCCGGTTGCTGGCGCTCTTGGAGCGGCATCGAGTGGCGCTCGTCGCCAGCGGCCATTTGCACAAGGCGCACGACTTCCGGCTCGGCCACACCCGCTATCTCTGGGCACCGGCTTCGAGCTTTTTGGTCGGCGCCGTGCAGCCGGCGATGCCGGGGGAAAAGCGGCTCGGCGCGGTCTGCTACGAATTCGGCGAAAGCGGCTTTTCGGCCAGGATATGCGAGGTGCCGGGTCTCGCCGAGCATTGGCTCGACGATGTGCACGACGAGGTCTATCCGCGCCGACCCGACCCGGCGCCGGCGGGTTGAACGGGTTTTTGGTCGCCGCAAAAACGCCCAGTCTGCTCAGAAAACGGTCAACGATCTTCGTTGGTTGACCGGGCGGCGCCGGCGGAGCGGGAGCGAGAAATCGAAGACCGCCGCACAACCCGCCGGTTTGTTGGTCATTGCCCCACGCGCGCCGCGCTGGTATGTCCTTTGCACCTCCCCGAACCGGCCGAGTCGGCGGCCCCTGCGCCGCGTCGGCCGTCGGATCACGTCGCTGCGAAAGGCTGTGCCGTTATGCGCAAGAACAAAAACATCGTCACCGGGGCTGCAGTGGTCTTCACAATGTTGGGATTGGCCGCCCTGTCCGGGCGCGCCGACGAGACCGTCGCCCAGGCACCTCCGGCACCGCCGGCCGCCCCGGGGGCACCGCCTCCAGCCGGAGCACCAGCGGCGCCGGGAGCCCCGGCCCCGGCCGCCCCGGCGGCCCCGACCTCGCCGCTGATCGGGCCGTCGATGAGCGGCCCGCTGACGATCCAGCTGCCGCCGCCCAAATATACCCTGCCGCTGATCGGCGACGTTTATTTCGACGCCATCGGCAGCGGCCTTTTCCAATGGCAGAACAACCCGTTCGCGGGGAACCACGCGACGCAGGCCGATCTCTCGAACGGCATGGTCATCCTGCAAAAAACCGATGGAATCTTTCAATTCTACACGCAGTTTGGCGCCTATTCCTTGGCGGCTCTGGGGGTGCCCTACATCTCGGCGGCCCAGGCCACCTTCGGCTACGGCGGCGTCCCGGCCAATGGCAATTTGTGGGGATGGTTCCCGGAAGGCTACGCCAAGATCGCGCCGACCGACAATTTCTCGATCGAAGGCGGCAAATTGGCGACCCTGATTGGCGCCGAAAACGCCTTCGCGTCGTTTCAAAACATCAATATTGAACGCGGGCTGCTGGTCAACCAGGAACCAGCGATCAGCAAGGGCGGCGAGGCTGACCTAACGCTCGGCCCGGCCGCCTTGTCGCTGTCGTTCACTGACGGCTTCGATTCGGGGGTCTTCAACTGGGTCACCGGCCGTGCCATCTACACCATCAACAGCGCCAATACGTTCACATTCGTCGGCGGCGCCAATGTTGGGAAAACCGATATCTCCACTTTGCGCACACCGGTGGCGCAAAACAACTCGTATATTTTCAATCTGATCTACACCTACAACAACGACCCGTGGATCATTCAGCCGTGGTTCCAGGCGACCCACGTTCCCGCTTACCCCAGCCTCGGCTTTTCGACCGCGGCGTCGACCTTCGGCGTTGCCCTCCTGACCAACTACGATATCGGCGGCGGCTTCAATCTCGGCGGCCGGCTCGAATACATCAGCTCGACCGGCAGCACGCCGACGGCGCCGGACCTGCTCTACGGCCCGGGCAGCGGCGCCTTTTCGTTCACCCTAACTCCGACCTATCAGTGGAAATATTTCTTTGCCCGCGCCGAGTTTTCCTGGGTGAAGGCGAACAGCGTCGTCCCCGGTTTCGGCCTCGGCCCGAACCTCGACGGCAATTCGCAAACCCGGGTGATGCTCGAAACCGGCATCCTGTTCTAGTCTCCCGACCGGGCGTGCCGACCCTCGGCAGGTGCAGCGGCCCGGCATCGCCGCCCAGGCCGGGCTGAACGGGAGCGGATGAGCATGAAGTTCGGCATTCACAACCCATCATGGGTCTATGGCCCCGATCCGGCGGAAGCGTTCGAGGCGATCAAGGCGAAAGCGCAATGGGCCGAAAACCACGGCTTCGGCTGGTTCTCGGTGATGGACCACCTGATCCAGATCAGCGGTGTGGGGTCGGCCGACGAACCCTTCATCGAAGGCTGGACCGTCTTGTCGGCGCTGGCCGCCGTGACCGGCCGCATTCGCCTTGCGACGCTCGCCACCTCGGTCGGATATCGCAATCCCGCGCATCTCGCGAAGATCGCCGCCGGCGTCGATCTGATCAGCCGCGGCCGGCTGACGCTCGGCATCGGCGCCGGCTATTTCGAGACGGAATATCGGCAATACGGCTGGGAATTTCCGCCCCGGCCGGCCGTCCGCATCCGGCAGATGGAGGAGGCCGTCCGGCTGATCCTCGCAATCTGGACCGAGAAGCGAACGACCTTTCACGGCAGGTACTTCCACGTGACGGACGCGATCCTCGAGCCGAAGCCGGTGCAAAAGCCGCGGCCGCCGGTGATGATCGCCGGCGGCGGCGAGCAGCTGACCTTGCGCGCGGTCGCCCGCTTGGCCGATGCCTGTAATCTCGGCGGCGAGCCGGAAACGGTAACGCACAAGCTCGCGATCCTTCGCGGCCATTGCGACGCCGCAAAACGCGACTACGACACGATTGAAAAAACTCATAGTCACAGCTGGCTACTCGCCCGTGACGCGGCCGCGGTGGCGGCGAAACGCGAGCGGCTCTCGAGCCGCGGGCCGTTGCGCGGCTTTGTCGGTACCGTCTCCGAGGCGATCGATTTGATCGGCCGGTACCAGGATTGCGGCGTACAGCTCTTGATCAACAGCGACTATCGAAACGACACCGAGACGCACGAACTGTTCGCATCGGAGGTCATGCCGCACTTTGCCTAAAGGGCGCCGACCGCGACCAGCGCCTCGATTCGGCCGCCGGCCATCCGAAATATTCGGTCTTGCGGCACCGGCAGCCGCAGCGCCGCCTTGCGCTCGAGCCCGGCATAGAGGCCCCGCAGCATGCGGCTGACGACCCCGTGCGCGACGGCGATGACCGCAGCCGCTTCATCCTGTTCGGCCAGCCATTCGGCGAGGCGTGCGGCAAAGCGGCCATAGGGTTCGCCGCCCGGCGCGCGGAACCACCATTCGTAGCGCCCGTCGCCGGCGAAAATCCCCGGCGAAACTTTTTCGATTTCGCGATAGGTTAGCCCGTCCCAGGCGCCCAGCGTCAACTCGCGCAGCCGAGCGTCGCTACCGATCGCGCCGCACCCGACGCCCGCAAGCTCTTCGCGAATGATCAGGGCGGTGCGGCGGGCGCGCCCTTGCGGGCTCGTGATGATCGGCGCCGCGGCCGCTTCGGGCAGGGTGCGCAACAGTTTGCCGATCGCCCGCGCCTGGGCGATGCCGCGCTCGGTCAGCGGCGAATCGAACCGGCCCTGACGGCGCCGCTCCCGGTTCCATCGGGTCTCGCCGTGGCGGACGAGGAGGATCGTCAGGAGGGTCTGCGCCGGCGATAGAGCACGTGCCGCTTCAGCGGCCCGTCGGGCAGGCGCGGGTGATCGAAATCCTCCTCCGGCGCGCGGGTCATGCCGAGCCGCTCCATGACCCGGCGCGAACGCCAATTCGCCGGCACCGTGACCGCGACGATTTTGTCGAGGCCGAGCTTTCCGAACCCGTAATCGAGCGCCGCCCGCGCCGCTTCGGTGGCATAGCCGCGGCCCCAATGGGCGCGCGCGAGCCGCCAGGCGATTTCGACCGCCGGGGTGAAATGCGCCTCGTAAGCGACCCGGGCGAAACCGACGATGCCGACAAACTCGGTGTCGCCGGGCATTTCGACGACCCATTGGCCGAACCCGTGCCGTCGCCAATGCTCCCGCACCCGCGCCACCCAGGCTTCGGCCGCCACCCGGTCCGGCGGCGGCGACAAAAATTCCATCACCGCCGGGTCGGCCGACATCCGGACAAAAGCCGCGACATCGGTCTCGCGCCACGGCCGCAGCAAGAGCCGGGCCGTTCGCAGCGAGGGGGTCACCACTATTTTTTCTTGCCGGTTCCCGCCAGCCGCGAGAGCAGCAGCTCTTGCAGCTGCTCGAACCCTTTGAGCGTCGCCGGTAGCCAGGCATCGAGCATGGCCTTGGGATCCATCGCCCTGATATTGGCGCTCAACCGCTCCTGCACCTCGTGCAGCAAGGCGTCCTGCAACGGCCGCACCTCCGGGAGCCCGAAGAATTGGCGCGCCTCCTCGGCCGTGCAATCGATGTCGAGAGTGATCTTCATCGCCTCCGCCCTCCGATCATCAGGCGGTCCGCCGAAAAACGGCATTGGCTGACCGCCGCTCCCGTATAATCTTTGGGCCATGGCTGTCGAGATCCCGTTTCGCCGCGATTTTCGGTTCGCATACGCCCGGCTCGAAGCGGTCGCTCCGGGTGTGCGCCGCATCATCGCCCGCAATCCGAGCCCCTTCACCTTCAAGGGAACCGGAACCTATGTGGTCGGCAGCGGCGAGGTCGCGGTGATCGATCCCGGCCCCGACCTCGCCGAGCATGTCGCGGCGCTGATCGCCGGCCTCGCCGGCGAGCGGGTAACCCACATCCTGATCACCCATACCCATCGCGACCATTCGCCGGCGGCAAAGATGCTGAAGGACGCGACCGGGGCGCCGACCTTCGGGTTCGGCCCGCATATGGGCGGCAAGCGCGGCGAGGCCGGCGCCGAGGAGGGCGGCGACTGGGACTTCAGTCCGGATGTCGTGCTGCGCGACGGCGATGCGATCGACGGCGCCGGCTGGCATTTCGAGGCGGTGCACACGCCGGGCCATACCTCGAACCATCTCTGCTTTGCCCTCCCCGATCGCGGCATCCTGTTCAGCGGCGACCATGTGATGGGCTGGTCGACCAGCGTCATCGCTCCGCCCGACGGCGACATGCGCGCCTATCTCGCTTCGCTCGACAAGTTGCTCGGCCGGCACGACAAGGTCTATTGGCCGACCCACGGGCCGGCGATCCACGAGCCGCAGCGCCATGTCCGCGCCTTCATCGCCCATCGCCGCGAGCGCGAGGCAGGCATCCTCGACTGTCTCGCGCAGGGCGTCGGGCAGATCGATGCGATCGTCGACCGGCTTTATGCCGGGCTGCAGCCGGGGTTGCGCCGCGCCGCCGGGAGATCGGTGCAGGCGCATCTCATCGATCTTGTCGAGCGCGGCCTCGTCGAGAGCGACGGACCGCCGACGCTCGACGCCCTTTATCGTCGGGCGGGCGTCGGGCGCGCCGGTCTGAGGCGATGAAAACCGGGCCGAGCCACGGTTGCAGGAAAGCCGAGCGATGACGTTGCCCCAGGCACCCTCAATAGTATTCTGAAGCAAGGGTCGCGGGCCGATCAAGATTATGCCGCGACGCCCGTCGTGACAAGGGAGAGGCGCCTCGCGCCGCGAGGCGTTAACGACGCCCTGGCCGCTGCAAACGTATCGGGAAACTGCGCCGGTCGAGCGGCGACGGTTTTGGTCAGCATTGCGGCGATCGCTGCGGCACGCCTCGGTTCGGTCGGAAATATCCTGCGCCATCATCGACATGGCTGCTGCGGGCGGGGACCCCCAACTCCTCGGCATGCGGACCCTAAGTCGACCTTGACGCCAGCCGGGCCCGGGATCGCTAACCGCGATCACCGTGACTTCTCCGGCGTCTTCGAGCTTCATCCCGGCCTCACACAGGCCATCGTCGAGTTCGAGCTGGCGTGGGCGCCCCACCTGCTCTCGACCATGGACTACACCTACCGCGAGCGCCACGCCGAGGCGATTTACCGGTTCAAGGGCCTGCCCTCGCGAAGGCGGGGGACGGCATGCTCCCGAGCGACTTCTTCCGCCGCAACGTCGTCTTGAGCTTCCAGGAGGACGCCATCGGCATTCGCCTGCGCGACGTCATCGGCGTCGACAACATGATGGGGGGGCTCGGACTATCAGCACAGCGAGTTGACGTTTCCCCGATCGCGGAAGATCCTGGCGGAGATCCTGGCCGGGGTGCCGGACGCCGAACAGGCCAAGCCTGCCCCGGACCGCGATCCGGGGATCGCCGGCGGCAACACCGCCCGCGTGTACAATTTTGACGAGGCGAGGCTCAGCGCCCCTCGATGGTATTTGGAGGAGGCCTCGCTCGACTGCTTCCCCGCCTTGAGAGACGGTCACTTCCGCGAACGATTATTTGAACAACAGGCCGAGGCCAGCCCACGGACGCGGCCCTGCTCAGTTTCAATGGGCTTCGCTGCTTCTCACACCGCCGCCGCTAGTGTACTGCTGCCGAAATAACTAGACATTTGGCTCGCCTTGTGGCCTACTCAGCGGGTGAGCAGGAATTGGGTAGCCACTCTGGAGCTGAGAGCCGAACAGCAGGAACTGCTGCAAGGATGGGTTCGGGCGCATGGCACGCCGCAGCAGGTGGTGAAGCGCTGCCGGATTGTTTTGCTGGCGCATGAGGGATACGCCGACGTGGCAATTGCGCAGGAGCTTGGATTGAATTGGCACACCTGTCGGCTGTGGCGGGAGCGCTTCGTCGCCGCGGGGGCGCAGAGCTTGTGGGCGGTGGCCGAAGGACGCGGACGCAAACCCCAGCCGGGCCTGGCCGAACGCATTGTGAAGGCCACGCTGAGCAGCAAACCGCCTGGGCAGACGCACTGGAGCACTCGGGCGATGGCCAGGGCCCAAGGCGTGGACGCGAGCACGGTGTGCCGCATCTGGCAGGAGCACGGCTTGCAGCCGCACCGGCAGGAGACGTTCAAACTCTCGCGCGACCCGCAATTCGTGCCGAAGCTGCTGGATGTGGTGGGCGTGTACTTGCATCCGCCGCAGAACGCGGTGGTGCTGTGCGTGGATGAAAAAAGTCAGATCCAGGCCTTGGATCGCACGCAGCCTGGGCTGCCGATGAAGCGGGGACGTTGCGGCACCTGGACGCACGACTATGTGCGCCATGGCACCACGACACTTTTTGCCGCGCTGAACGTGGCGGCCGGAACGGTCAGCGGGCGGTGTTTTCCGCGCCATCGGCATCAGGAGTTCTTGCGCTTTCTGCGCCAGATCGATGCCGAGTACGCGCCGGAGTTGGATTTGCATCTGGTGTTGGACAACTACGGCACACACAAAACCGCACAGGTCCAACGCTGGTTGAAGCGCCATCCGCGCTTCACGGTACACTTCATTCCGACCAGCTCCAGCTGGCTGAATTTGGTGGAACGCTGGTTCGGCGATCTGACCGGCAAAGCCGTGCGCCGTGGCAGCTTTGCCAGTGTCCCGGACTTGGTGGCCGCGATCGAGGACTTCATTGCGGCTTGGAATCGCGATCCCAAGCCCTTTATCTGGCGGGCGCAAGCCGAAGATATCCTCGCCAAGATCGAGCGCTGTCGGCGGCGGCTGGAAGAGATTCAGCCCGGCTGCACCGTGCGTCGTACGCGAAAGAAGGCAGCGTGACATGTGTATAGTTATTTGCGCATCATAACACTAGCTGTACGTGCTTGCAATCATCGGCGGCCGTGATCGCAAACAAGGGCCGGGTTCTGCACACAATAAATGCGACTGGAGCAGTCGTAATGCTCACATTCCGTGATACTGTGCTCGCAATCGTAAGCTCGTACTCGTAATCATCCGGTCATGCTCACATTATCTGCAAATAAGCTCAGCGCCTCCCCGCGCCGTCATCCTTCCAATCCTTCGGCGCACGCAATTTTGTGGCTGGTGGCTCGGGTTCGTCGGCGACAGGAAGGTGCCAGCCGCGGCGAATAGCAATAAACCGGAGCCCGAAGCAGAGGACCGCGCCGGCAATCGTCACCGCGGTCGACGGGAGCCGCAACGCGGCGCCGAGCACGACCACGGCCGCGCCGGCCAGGGCGGCGACGGCGTAAAGATCGGCGCGCAATACGGTGGGAATCTCGGCCAGAAGCACATCGCGGGTCATGCCGCCGCCGATCCCGGTCAGCATGCCGAGGAGCGCCGCCATGACCGGGTTGAGCCCGAAAGCGAGCGCCTTTTGCGTGCCGGCAACCGCGAAGAGACCCAGCCCCGCGGCGTCGAACAGGAGCACCGGGCTGCGCAACCGGTCAATGATTGAAGGGCGCCAGAAGGTGACGATTCCGGCCAGCAGCGAAACCCCCAGATAGCGCCAGTCGCTGATCGCCGCCGGCGGCACCGCACCGATCAGCAGGTCGCGGGCGATGCCCCCGGCATTGCCCGCCGCATACGACAAGACCAGAACCCCGAACAGATCGAGCCGGTGCTTGACCCCGGCCATCGCGCCGCTCAGCGCAAAGACAAGGGTCCCGAGGAGATCGAGCACCAGCAGGAGCGATTCCATCCTGTGTCTCCTACTCCAAGCCGGGCAACCCGCCGTTCTCCAGTCCGGGACCGGGCCGATCGGCCGCCCTATGGCGCCAGCCAGGCGCGCGCCGCGACGATCAAAGCCTCGACGCCGGTCTGCAAGGTCGGATGGATAACCGGCGCAAAGCGCGGATTGTGGTTGGTCGGGATCTCGTTAAGCCGACCTGCCTGCTTAGCTTTCGTGTAGCGGTCGGGGTCGGTGCCGCCGACGAACCAGAACACGTTCGGCGCGTGCCATTCCGCGCCGAACGATCCGAAATCCTCACTGGCCGGCGCCGGTCCGGTCTCGCGCACGCGGTGGGCGGAAAAGTGCCGGCGGAACGCGTCGGCGACGCGCTTGCTCGCCGCGGGATCGTTGACCACGAGGGGATAGCGGTCGAGCGGCGTGATCTCCGGCGGCCGGGGGGCGCCCGAGGCCGCGGCCTCGGCGTTGACGATCCGTTCGATCGCGGCGAGTACGCGCCGGCGCACCCCCTCGTCAAAGCTGCGCACGTTGAGCTTGATGACGGCTTCCTCGGGAATGACGTTCTCCTTGGTGCCGGCCTGCAATGAGCCGATCGTGACCACGGCGGCCTCCGCGGCGGCGAGTTCGCGGGAAACGATGGTTTGCAGGCGCATGACAGTCGCCGCCGCCATCACCACCGGATCGATGCTGGCCTGCGGCATCGATCCATGCGCGCCGCGCCCGAACAAGCGGATCTGCAGGCTGTCGGCCGCCGAGGTGATAGCTCCGGCGCGCCCGCCGATGGCCCCGGCCGGTCCGACCATCACGTGCTGGCCAAGCACCACATCGGGCTTGGGGAAGCGGTCGAAGAGCCCGTCATCGATCATCGCCTGGGCGCCTTCCGCGGTCTCCTCCGCCGGTTGGAACACCGCCATCAGCGTCCCTCGCCAGGTGTCGCGGGCTTGCGCGAAGAGCGTCGTCGCGCCGACGAGCCAGGCGACATGCATGTCGTGACCGCAGGCATGCATGACCGGCACCGTCTTCCCGTCGCGGTCCGTGGCTCTGACCTTGCTGGCATAGGGCAGACCGGTCGCCTCCTCGACCGGCAACGCATCCATGTCGGCGCGCAGCATGACAGTCGCCCCTGCGCCGTTGCGCAAGAGCCCGACGACGCCGGTCTTCCCGATCGCCGTCGTCACGTCGTAACCGGCGGCGCGCAGCCGCTCCGCTGCCAATCCGGCTGTCCGGGTCTCCTGCATCGACAGCTCGGGATGGGCGTGCAGGTCGGTGTAAAGCGCTTCCAATTCCGGGAGCAGGCCGGGAAGACGTGCCAATCCAGGATCGGAAGAAGTTGTCTCTTTCGTATTCATGAGGGCGGCCTTTCGCGCTCCAATGAATGAAATGTTGATGGTGCCTCTGATAAGGACCGTATCCCAGCCGCCGTCTTGCTCTGGGAACGCTGCGGAACAGTCGCGGCGGCGCTCAGCAAACGGCAGCAGAACCTTCGCGATCCTCGACCCGCTTCATCATCGGACAGTTCGTTAAACCGTCGGTTCTGAGAGGCTGGGGCTTCTCGCAAACGGTCATTTCTGAGAACTTCGATCGGGCTGTCACCGTTGGAGCGGGTCGACGGCGCCGACCAGATCGTGGTCGAGGCGGATCAGATCCTCACCGGGATCGGCCTGATCTCGAACGCCGGCGCGCGGTTGGAGGCCCCCGAGACGATCTCCGCCCAGGGGCGCTTCGAAGACGTGCACCGCGGGGGGTACGACCCCGAGCAACACCTCAAGGACATGGCGCTCGATGGGGTGGCCGGTGAAGTCCTCGATCTCTCGCAAGGGCTCTTTTACTTCAAGGTGGCGGACACGCCGCTGATGTCCGCCGTCTTTCGCGCCTACAACGACTGGCTCGCCGACCCCCGGAACGCCCGCAGGGCGGCCGTCCGGGGGCTGCCGCACGGTTCCCGCCTGATTGAAGGGCATCGCGATGATCAACCTCGACGATGTCCAGGACGGGGTCAAGGAGCTGGAGCGCGCCGCTCGCCTGGGCCTCGCCGGCGCGATGATCACCGAATATCCGCTCGAGCACGGGCGCTACGACCAATCCGAATACGAGCCGTTCTGGGCCACCGCCGCGGCGCTCGACATGCCGCTGAGCCTGCACACCGCGACGCGACGGCAGGGCAGGATCCGCGGGGCCGGCGACAGGACGCTGCGCGACGCCAGCAGCCGCGCGACGAAGGCGTTCTATCCGGCGCTGTCGGCTCTCGACCATGGACTACACGTACCGCGAGCGTCACGGCGAGGCGATTTACCGGTTCAAGGGCCTGCCCTCGCGAAGGCGGGGGACGGCATGCTCCCGAGCGACTTCTTCCGCCGCAACGTCGTGCTGAGCTTCCAGAAGGACGCCATCGGCATTCGCCTGCGCGACGTCATCGGCGTCGACAACATGATGTGGGGCTCGGACTATCCGCACAGCGAGTCGAGGTTTCCCCGATCGCGGAGGATCCTGGCGGAGATGCTTGAAGAGCCAACCTCTCTGCAGATCAACGAGCTCGGCGTGCCCGCGCTGTTGACACAGGCCGCGCGCTTCCGGTTCTGGCTCGACGTGGAGGCGGCCCTGGCCGGGCGCAGGCCGCGCTGGGCGTCATCCCCGAGGCCGCCGCCACGAAATTCCGCATGGCGCACGTGAAGCATCTGGATCTCGGCGCCGTGCGGACGGGGCTAGCCAGCATCGGCGCCATGGCGCCATCCGGCTCGAAACCTCGCGCAAGCGCCCGCATAGCATCGTCGGTCGCGTAGGCTGCCGCAAGCCCGTCGCGGCGCGTTTGCAAGCGATATCGGATCGAACTGCAGTGTCCACCCACGCTACGATGATAGAATACGACGACCCGCATCGAGCAGCATATCGCTGACCCACGCCCCTTGCATCACGTCGACTTGCATCGTGCGCCCAGCCTGTCGGATGCGACGTGTGATTTCCTGCATTGTCTTGACAACTTCCGGATGGTCGGGCTGGCCGGGATGGCCGAGACTTTGGGCAAAATCGTTTGGGCCAATGCTGTACAGGTCGATGCCCGGCACCGACAGAATGGCGTCGAGGTTGTCCAGCACGGCGACATCTTCCAGCAAAGCGCATACCAGCATCTGTTCGTTTGCCTCACGGTAGTACGCCGCCTTGTCTGTAATCCCGGCATTGTAGTCGGTGCCCCGATTTGCCCCGAATGATCGCTCGCCAAGCGGACCGAAGTAGCACGCTCGCACGAGTTGGCGGGTGTCCACCTCGGTGGCGATGTGTGGGCCCGATATGCCCATAATCCCACGATCGAGATAGCGCAGGATGGTTGACGAGCCGATGTCCGGCACCCTGGCGATCGTTGTCAGGTTATGGCGTTCGGCGGTCCTGCAGAGGTCCTCAAGCTGGTCCAGGCCGAACGGTCCATGCTCGCCATCGATGAAGACGAAATCGAAGTCGAGCTTCCCCAGAATGTCGATCACCCATGGGGATGGGAAGGAAAGGTTGTAGCCGTACGCCTTGCGTCCGGCACGCATGGCGGTTTTGATCCGGTTGGGTTGCTTCATCGTATGTCCTCATGTGTGCGGCGACTGCGATCCGATCGTCCCATCCTGTCGGTGTTTGGCCCTTTGGTAGCGGTCGAACTCTGCACCCGAAGAAGCGAGTCCTCCAAGATGAGAGGCAAAGCGCCGAATGGGCAACGGCCTCTATGCGCCGGGACCGGCCTTTCGCCAAATCGGTCGGAGATAGAAAATCTCTGTTATAGGGCCTGGACGGTGACATTCTGCTGTGGCCGATGCCGACCGCGGTGCGGAGGCGAATATGACATTACGGACGAAACTGACCGAGCTGCTCGGTATCCGGCACCCGGTATTGCTGGCGCCTATGGGCAATGCGGCGGGTGGAGCACTCGCGGCTGCCGTCGGCGACGCCGGGGGGTTCGGACTTATCGGCGGCAGCCTTGCCGACGATCCCGCATGGCTTGCGCGCGAGTTCGTCGCAGCCGGCAACCAGCGCGTCGGCTGTGGCTTCATCACCTGGGCACTCGAGAGACACCCCGAAGTCTTGGACCTCGCGCTCGGGCATTCGCCGCCCGCGGTGATGCTGTCCTTTGGTGATGCGACGCCGTTCATTCCGCGGATCAAGGCACGCGATGCGCTCGTAATCTGCCAGGTCCACAGCCTGGGGCAGGCCCGCGTTGTCCTTGCTGAGGGTGCCGACGTTATCGTCGCGCAGGGGACCGAGGCTGGGGGTCACGGCGGCCGCCGCGCCACCTTGCCTCTTATTCCGGCGGTCGCCGATATGATATCCGCTTCAGGCCTCAGTGCGGCGCTTGTCGCAGCCGGGGGCGTAGCTGACGGACGGCGCCTGGCCGCTGCGTTAATGCTCGGCGCCGACGGGGTGCTGATGGGATCGCGCTTCTACGTCAGCGAAGAGTCGCTTGCCCCCGAGATTGCCAAGACGCGCATCGTCGAAGCCGGTGGCGACGATACCTTACGCACGAGTGTTTTCGATCTTGCGCGCGCCTGGGATTTTCCCGCCGGAATCAATGGCCGAGTGCTGCGCAACCAATTTACCAACTCCTGGCATGGTCGCGAGGCGGAGTTAATCGCAGCACAGGACCGAGAATTTTCCCGCTATTTCGCAGCCGCCGCAGCCGGCGACTACGACATCGCGCATATCCATACCGGCGAGGCGATCGACTTAGTCCGCGCCATCGAGCCGGCTGCGGCCATCGTCGAACGGGTCGTAAAGGAGGCGGAAACGGCGCTGGCTCGCCGGTTCGTCTGAGGAGCAGTCACCCCGAGCGACTTCTTCCGCCGCAACGTCGTCTTAAGCTTCCAGGAGGACGCCATCGGCATTCGCCTGCGCGACGTCATCGGCGTCGACAACATGATGTGGGGCTCGGACTATCCGCACAGCGAGTCGACGTTTCCCCGATCGCAGCAGATTCTGGCCGGGGTGCCGCAGGACGAACAGGCCAAGCCTGCCCCGCACCGCGATCCGGGGATCGCCGGCGGCAACACCGCCCGCGTGTACCGCTTTGACGTGGCGAGGCTGACCGTCCCCGCTTGCAGAGCCAAGCTCTCCGGCGCCGCGTGTCGCGCCAGCTTCCGGGGCTCATGGTAGAAACGCGAGGACGGCATGAGAGGAGGGCGGCATGGGGCGGGTCGCGGGCAAAGTGGCGCTGGTTGCGGGCGCGGGAGGCGGCATCGGAGGCGCCGGGGCCGAGGCGCTGGCACGCGAGGGCGCGGCGGTGTTCTGCACCGACCGCGACGGCGCGGCGGCCGAGGCCACCGCTGCTCGGATTGGTGTTGCCGGCGGGCGGGCAGCCGCGTCGGCTCTCGAGGTGCGCGACCGTGTGGCGGTCGATGCGGCCGTTGCCGCCGTCGTGCGCGAGTTCGGCCGGCTCGATATCGTGCTCGAATCGGCCGGGATCAGCCACCGGCTCAATTTCTTGGAGGTCGATGCCGAGACTTGGGACCGCATCATCGCGGTCAACCTGACCGGCATGTTTCACGTCGGACAGGCGGCGGCGCGGCAAATGGCCAAGCAGGGCGGCGGCAGCATCATCAACGTGACCTCGCAGCTCGCCGAGGTGGCGCGGCCCGAGCGCGCCGCCTATGTCGCCTCGAAGGGCGGCGCGCGCTCGCTGACGCAGGCGATGGCGGTCGATTTGGCGGCGCACGGCATCCGCGTCAACGCGATCGCGCCCGGCCCAACGCTGACCGGGCTGACGCGCGCGAGCTATACCGACCCCGAAGCACGGCGTGCGACAGAGGCGATGATCCCGCTCGGCCGGCTCGGCCAGCCCGACGATCTCGTCGGGGCGGTGCTGTTTCTTGCCTCCGACGAGTCACGCTGGGTAACCGGCAGCACGGTAACAGTGGACGGCGGCTATCTGGCGATCTGAGGCGGCGCCAATGACCGGCGACCAATCGCCTGTCACGAACCGGCTGGCGCAATTCGTCGCCGGCTCGCAATGGGAAGCCATCCCGCCGGAGGTGCGGTGCGAGGGCGTGCGCGGGCTGCTGAACTTTGTCGGCTGTGCGCTCGGCGGCGCGCACGACGAGGCAATGGGCATCGCGGTCAAGGTGCTGACGCCGTTCTTCGGGCCGCCGCAGGGGATCGTGATCGGGCGCGGCGAGCGGCCCGACGCACTTAATGCCGCTTTCCTCAACGCGGTCAGCGCCAATGTCCTCGAATACGACGACACGCACCTCGGAACGGTGATGCACCCGGCGGCGCCGGTGGCGCCGGGCCTGTTCGCCCTTGCCGCGCTGCGTCCGGTGTCCGGCCGCGAACTGCTGCACGGGTTTATTGTCGGGGTCGAGATCTCGTGCCGGGTCGGGCTCGGCGTGATGCCGACGCATTACCGGCGCGGCTGGCACATCACCGCGACCTGCGGGATTTTCGGGGCGGCGGCCGCCTGCGCCCGCCTGATCGGGCTCGACGCGCGGCGCACGGCCTGGGCCCTCGGCCATGCCGCAACCCAATCCGCGAGCCTCGTCGAAAGCATTGGCAGCATGGCGAAAAGCCTCGGGGTCGGCAACGCCGCGAAGAACGGGCTGGCCGCGGCGCTGTTCGCCGGGGGCGGGTTCAGCGGACCCGAGCGGCCGATCGAAGGGCGCTACGGGTTCGCGGCGGTGACCAGCGACTCGGCCGATCTCGCACGTATCGCCGACGGCATCGGCGAACGCTGGGAGATGCTGGACATCGCCTACAAGCCCTATCCGTGCGGGGTCGTGCTGTTCCCGGTAATCGACGCCTGTCTCGAACTGCGGGCCCGTCACGCGCCGACGCCGGACGCGATCGACCGCGTCGTCGTCCGCGGCCACCCGCTGGTGCGCGAGCGCACCGACCGGCCGAATGTCGAGACCGGCCGCGACGCCAAGGTCAGCCTGCAGCACAGCGTCGCCGCAGCGTTCCTCTTTGGCGCCGCCGGGCTCGCGCAATACGAGGACGATTGCGTCGCCGACGCGGCGGTGCGCGTGCTGCGCGCAAGGGTTGTCTTCGAGGAAGACCCGGCGGCGCCGGTCGAGTCGGCGACCGTGACGCTGCACCTCGCCCACGGGACGGAGCTGAGCCAGCATATCCGGCACGGCCGCGGCACGCCGGGCCGGCCGATGAGCGACCCCGAGCTCGACAGCAAGGTGCGCGAGCTGGCCGCCTACGGCGCCCCGTTTGTCGACGCTGCCGGCCTGATCGCGGCGGTGCGGGGCATCGAGGGCGAGGCCGATCCGACCCGATTGATGCGGCTGACCGTGCCCGCCGGGTCGAAGGGCTGATCCCGAAGATTCATCTACCGGGGGATCAGCGGCAGCAATAGGTGAGACGGGTAGCGCCGGTCGTGAAAAATCGCCTGCGCCGCCACCTGCCGGCGGCTGCCCGTGGCTTGGTCCTCACCAGTGTTCAAATTGCGGTCGAAGCGTGGGAAGTTGCTGGAGGAAATCTCCAGGCGCACGCGATGCCCGGGCAAGAACACATGGCTCGTGGCCCACAGGTCGATCGTCAATTCGTAGACCTCGTCCGGTGTCAGCAACGCCGCTCGCATGCGCGAGGCGCGATAGCGTGTACGTAAAATGCCGTCGGCCAAGTTTTGCGCATAGCCATCCGGCCGGACATCCACCAGCTTGGCGGTAAAATCCGTGTCGACGGCGCTACTCGAGGCAAACAGTTTCACGACCAGGGGACCCGTCACCTCCAGCGGTGCGGGCACTGGGGTGCTCGTATAGACCAACACGTCCTGCCGCGTTTCCACCCGGCGCTGGTCTTGCACGCCCATCGGAATGATCAAGGTATTGCCCCCACACGTCGGCACCGGGTCGTCCGGGTCGTAGACGAAGCGATCCGGGGGTTCATCCGCGGGTCCGACCAATTCCAATCGGCCGTCGCCATGGAGGCTGTTGGCCTGTCCCTCGCTCCGGAGATAGTACGGGGTATAGCGGGTTCGCGCGAGCGGCCATTCCTGCTCCTCTCGCCAGACATTCTCCGCCATTACAAAGATCTTTACCGGCGGTTCGTCGGGGATGCCCGTATCGATGCCCTTGAGATAATGGTCGAACCAGCGCAGCTGCGTCTCGTGCAATTCAATACGAGCATCGGCGCCGAAGTCGATATCGCCGGTATCGCCTGACGACGGAGCGGTATAGGGAAACCGGTGGGCCCATGGTCCTACCAAGAGCTTCTGCTGGGCGCGCGCCTCGGGGGTCATTGCGTGCTGGCGCAGCCCACAATAGTGCGTCAGCCCACCGCGCAGGAAAATGTCGTACCATGAGGTCACATGGTACATCGGTATGTCGATGTTGGCATGCTGCCGCTCGAGGTTGCTGGCCCACCAATAAGGGCCATCCTCGGGGTGGCGCAAATAGTCGGTCAGATAGCGGGCCACCGGGCGCAAGAGGTCGCCCCAGGCCATCAGCGGCAGTCGACGATAAGCGTCCTCGGACAGCGGTTGGGCAAACGGCGTCGGCGCCGGAATCAGGTCGCGTTCGAGCGTCGCCAACAGTTGCGCGTTCAGCCCCTGCCGCTCCAGCAAGTCGCGGGCCATGAAGATCGCATAGGGCACCTGCCAGCCGAACTCGAAGGCGCCGCCCGTGTGGTACACCCAGCATTGCTGGAAATCGGCCGCCGCGGAGACCGGGAATGCCGCTTTCAGATGCGGCGGACGACCGGGCGCAAGCAGGTATTGTGTGGCGCCAAGATAGGACTGGCCCGTCGTGCCGACATTGCCGTCGGCCCAAGAGAGGCCGGCTGCCCATTCGACCGCGTCGTAGCCATCGGACATTTCCCAGATCAGGGCGTAATATTCCTCGCCCTCGGACGCAAAACGTCCGCGCGTGTCCTGCATGATCACGCCGTAGCCACGCTCGACAAAGTAGTCGATATCCCCCGGGCGCGGGCGCAAGTCTTTGTTATAGGGCAGGCGCGACAGGAGGATCGGGAAGCGCCCCGGTGCGTCGGGGCGATACACGTCGGCCCGTAATGTCACGCCGTCGCGAGCGGTCATCGGGACATTCTTCTCGACGAGCACGCGATATTGCGGGGGACTGTATTGTGGCATCGATCACTCCCTACAGTGCCATTGCGGTCGCTGGCCGGCTTTCGCGAAGCCAACCGAATCGACCGCCCAGGTCGCCGCCTTCCTGGATTGCTACCGAACGGTAGAGCCAGCGCCAAGCGCCGTCGGTTCAATCGGCTAAATCGGCATTCCGACTTCGGACTGGGAAAGCTTGCCGTCGGGCATGACGTGGCGGCGGCGGTCGAGGTTCATCGTCATCCGTTTCATCAGGCGCCGCTCGCCCGCGTCAAATGGCGTGCGCCGGTGCATCGTGAAACCGTTGTCCCATAAAACCAAGTCGCCGACCTGCCACCGGTGCGCATAGACGAATTCGTCGCGGGTAGCGCTCGCGTAGACCTCGTCCAGGAGCGCGAGGCCCGAGGTCGTATCCATGTAGGCGATGCCGATGGTGGTCGTCGCATCGAGATACAGCGAGCGGTCGCCGGTCTCGGGGTGGGCGCGGACGAGCGCATGCGTCACCGCCGGCGTCTGGCGGCGCGCTTCCTCCGAAATTTGCCGGTCCGCCTCGCGCCCATACCCCGCGAGCCGCTTCGCGTAATCGAAAATGCCGCGCTTGCCGGCGATTGCCGCCCGCAATTGGCGCGGCAGGCCGGCATAGGCGGCGCGCAAATCGACCCAGAAGGTTTCGCCGCCGGCGGACGGCAGTTCGACGGCATAAAGCGCCGTCCCGGTCGCCGGCTTCATCATGTAGGACTGGTCGGAGTGCCATTGCAACTCGCCGTCGCCCAACCCGCCGATCGGCCGGCCGAGCCCGTCCTTGAGATTGGACAGGACCGTGACCTCGGGCTTTGTCGGCGACGCCCAATCGCCGCGCACCGTGCGCTCCAGCGTGCCGAACAGTGCGCAGAACGCCGCGAGTTCCGCCTCGCTCAGCGCCTGGCGGCGAAACACCAGCACACCGTATTGCGCGTAGAGATCGCACAGCTCGGCGACGGTCGCGTCGTCCAGCTTCTCCCAAAGCCGGAGGCCCAAGACCTCAAGGGCCAGGGTCGGATGCGGCGGTCGCGTTTCGAGCATGGCGGGACCTCGGTAGCCGGCAGGGCCGGCGCCAAGCATACCCTGATCGGCATCGCCGCGCCGAGCCCCGATCCGCGCGCCTCGCGCCGCGTGCCGGATTGTCGGCTCTCGGGCCGCGCGCCACGGCAAAGCCGAGAAGCGTAGCCTCGACCTTTTGGTGCTCATTCCAGCGCGCTAAGCCGCCGTGACCGTCGCTGACATTGGCGAGCAGTTCGTTCAATATTCGATGCCCGTCACACGCGACCCAGCGCGAGGATCGTTTCCTCGACATCGCGCAGCCGGTCCTTGCCGAAAAAGATCTCGTCGCCGACAAAGAAGATCGGGGAACCGAAGGTACCGCGCTCGACCGAGCGCGTCGTGTTGTCGATGAGGGCCTGCTTGACTTCGGGATCCTGCACCAGCTGGGCGAACCGATCGGCGTCGAAACCGGACTCGATCAGCGCGGCGCGTAACACCGCCGGGTCGTCGAGCTTTTTCGGGGCCGACCACATATGCCGGTAGATCTCGTCGACGTAGCGCGCGAACACACCGAGACGCGGCGCCGCGACGGCGCCGCGCATGATCGTCAGGGTGTTGACCGGGAAGAACGGGTTGCGGCGGAAGTCCCCGATCCCGTGGCGCTTCAGGAACCGCTCGGTCTCGAGTTGCTCGTATTCGGGCTTATTCCTGATACCGGCGAAGGCTTCCGCCGGCGAGCGGTTGCCGGTCAGCTTGTAGACCCCGCCCAGCAACACCGGCACGTAGTCGAACCGGGCGCCGGTGCGGCGCTCGATCTCGGGGATCACCCGGTGCGCCAGATAGGCGTTGGGGCTGCCGAAATCGAAATGGAACTCGACCCTGGCCATGGTCTCACCAATTCTCTGCGAAGGGCCGGATCTCGCGCTCGAACGACCAGGCGTCGGGCGGCTCCTGATAGATCTGCCAATATGCTTCGGCGACCGATTGCGGCCGCATCAGCCGGCCCGGCGCGAGATTGGCGAGCGCCGCCTCGCCGTCGCGCTCGCGGATCCTGTCGCGCACCCAGGCGGTGTCGACGCCGGCGTCGATGATCAGGTGCGCGACATGGATGTTGTGCGGCCCCAATTCGCGGGCCGCGCTCTGCGCCACCGCGCGCAGGCCGAATTTGGCGCTGGCGAAGGCGGCATAGCCGACGCCGGCGCGCAGTCCGGCGGTGGCGCCGGTGAAGAAGATGTTGCCGCGGCCGCGCGGCACCATCAGCCGCGCCGCCTCGCGTGCGGTCAGGAACCCGGCATAGCAGGCCATCTCCCAGACCTTGCGGAACACCCGCTCGGTCGTTTCGAGCAGCGGGAAATTGACGTTGGCGCCGATGTTGAAGACGCACACTTCGAGCGGCGCGGCGGCATCGGCGTCCCGCAGGAAGGCTGCAATCTCGTCTTCCTTGCGGGCGTCGAGCGAGCGGCCGACGACCCGCCCGCCGGTCGCTTCGATCTCGGCGACGAGCGGCGCCAGTTTCCCGTCCTGGCGACGCCCGGCGAAGACCGCGAACCCCTCGGCGGCAAATTTGCGGGCAATCGCGGCGCCGATGAAGTCGCCGGCGCCGATCACCGCCGCGGTTGCGTTTCTGTATTGCAATCGAGCCTCCTATGTTCAGTCCGTCGCCGGTGCGCCTACGGCCGCGGCCAGTCGGTCCTTCAAGATCTTCCCCGTAGCGCGGATGGCAGAGCATCGACCTGGAGCTCGAAAGTCGCCGACCTTCTGTTGCCGGGGACGGTGCGCCCAACCGACTGGGCTACCGCCGGGTCCCGGTTCAGCACCGCTTCGGCAGGCCAAAGCACGTATATGCTCCTAAATAAGCGCATACGCATCTATGTCAACGGCCTTTACCGCCATTCCGATCGCGAGTTAGGCACGGGCGGCCGCCATAGCCTCCTGACGCCATCCCTTGACGCACTCGCGGGAATCGTATATGCAGCTATACGGTCGGAAATACGGCACATGCGGTCCTTTCAACATATAACCGCGCCGCAGCGCCTGTTCAGTGGGCCGGCGAGTCTGGGACTGCTCGGCCGCGAACTCGAGCGACTGAACAGCCGGCGGGCCGTAATATTTTGCGGCTCGTCCCTGGCTCGCCAAGGCTCGCCGCTCGATTTGATGCGAACGGCGATCGGTGAGCGCTGCGCTGGCCTGTTCTCCGGCGTTCGGGCGCACAGTCCGGTGTGCCGGCGGTCGAGGCAGGAGCGCGGGAGCTGAAGCGGCTGGGCGCGGATGCGGTGGTCGCCGTCGGCGGCGGTTCGGCGATCGAACCCGCGCCCCGTGCAGGACGTGTCGGAACTGCAGCAGGTTCTCGAGGCAGCATGGTGAACGCCGAAGGATGCTCGGCTGAAGTCTCGGAAGGCCCTACAAGCTTGCTCGAATGTCGAAGGTGTGGACGGATCCCCGATGTTGCGATCGAAAGAGTCGACGGCGGAAACGATCGGTACGGCACGCGGTGGTGCGGAGAAGGGACGTGCCGCGCGCGAACCGCAAAATCACCGGACCGTCGATCGGGTCACGCAAATCCTCGAGGAGGTCGTCTACAAACCCGGCATGACATTTGCCGAACTCGCCCGCGCTCTGGGAGCGCCGAAGAGCTCGGTCTACGGTTTCATTCAAGGGCTTCTGGCCAAGGGCTGGCTTTACGAGGAGGACCATCGCTTCTATCTTGGACCGGCGGTCTACGGTCTGACGCTGGCAAGTGGCCAGATCCGGGCCGGCATGGTGACGCATGCGGACCTTCTCGCGTTGCACGAGGCGACCGGCGCGGCGACATTTCTTGGTGTGCAGGCCGGGGATCACCTGATCTACATCGCCGAAGCCGGGGGCGATGCGATCGCCGGAATCGAGGCGCGGTCCAACATCCGGCGCACTCTCTTGGCAACTGCCGGCGGGAAGGCGTTGCTGGCGGCACTGCCGGACCTCGAGTTGACGGCGTTTCTGCGCCGTCGCGGTGCCGAGGAGGCCGATCAGGTCGAGAAATTCCTTGGCGAATACGAAGAGATCCAGAGGACGCGGATCGCGACGAATATCCGGTTGGCGGGTAGGCGATTCGCGATCGGGACGACCGTCCGTGACAAGTCCGGCGCGGCGGTGGCGTCGATCACCCTGGTGGGACGAACCCAGGATCTGCAACCGCGCGCGAAGAAATTGAGCGAACTGCTGCTTCGGCACGTCGACTCTTGGTCGAAGCGATCGGCGACACCGCGCGAGGCAATCTGACGCAACGCTGGCTCCAGGTTCTCCCGAAGGGATGCTTCGCGCGGTCGTTGACCAGGTCTCGGCATTTTCTGGCCACATGAAGGTTTTGCTCGGCAATGGCCCCCGAACCCAAATCCGCAGCGCTCGCCGCCGGCAGCAAATCTCCACCTGGCGAGATAACGCGTGAGCTCGCCGCCTACGCTGTGCATTCGTCCTTTGCGGCATTGCCGGGGCGCGTCTTCGCCGAGGCCCAGCGCGCATTCTTGAACTGGATGGGCTGTGTTTTCGGCGGCTGCGGTGAGCCGGCGGTCGGGATCGCCGTCGCCGCCGTCGGCGAGACCGGAGGTCGCCCCGAGGCTTCGATCATCGGGTATAAAGAGCGTACCGACCTGGCGAGCGCCGCGTTCGTGAATTGCGTGAGTTCGAGTGCTCTCGCGTTTGATGACACGCATCCGGCGACTGTCACTCACCCAACGGGGCCGGTCGCGGCTGCGCTCTTTGCGTTGAGCGAGAAGGTGGCGGTGCCTGGGGAGGAATTTGTCAACGCGCTCGCGTTGGGGATTGAAATCGAGTGCCGGATCGGCAACGTCCTGCTGCTCCCGCCGGCGCGAGCCAATCTCGGACTCTATGTCACCGGTCTCACCGGACCCATCGGCGCGGCCGCCGCGCTCGGCAGATTGCTCAATTTCGACGACCGGCAAATGAACTGGGCCATCGGCCTTGCGGCGACGCAGGCCTCGGGGTTTCGCGCAACCCATGGCTCGATGGCCGGGCTCGCCGTTCCCGGTCTCGGCGCACGCAACGGGGTTGCCGCGGCACTGCTGGCCGCCAAGGGGTTCACCTGTTCCGAGCACGCCCTCGAAGCCGGCAACGGTTTTATCGAAATCTTCGCGAGCGGCGGCAACCTCGATCGCGCGGACGACGGCCTCGGCCGGCATTTCGAACTCCTCGCCAACGCCTACAAGCCTTACCCGTGCGGGATCGTCATCCATCCCACGATCGATGCTTGCCTTGAAATCAGCGAGCGCCTGGAGCCCAATGCCGCAATAGCCGACGTCGCGGCGAAGGTTCACCCGCTGGCCCTTACCCTTACCAGCCGGCGGGCACCGACCACGCCGTTGGAAGCGCAGGTAAGCCTGTTCCATTGGATGGCCGCCGCTCTGCTGCGGGGCCGCGCGGGGCTCGCCGAGATGCGGCAGGATTGCATCGACGACCCGGCCGTGGCCGCATTGCGGGAGCGGATAACGGCAGTTCCGGACCCGCACATCGAGCGCGACGAGGCGGTCGTGGAGGTTACTCTCGGCAACGACGCGGTTCTGCGGTCGCACATCGCGAACGCGCGCGGCAGCATCGCCAGGCCAATGACCGACGAGGAGCTGAGTGCCAAGTTCCAAGCACAGGTAAGCACGGTCCTACCCGGCCAGGCGACCGACGCGCTTCTGCGGCTTTGCCGGGAGGTTTCGGCGCTGCGGGATGTCGGCAAGGAAATCGCTGCCGTCGTGAATACCTGACCGATCGCCGCGGGCCACCCGGGCGGGGATGGTCATCCCTCAGGGCGGAGACAGCAGGGCAGAAAGGCGACAGCTCGACAGCTCTGCGCCTTCGCAGAAGAGGGGGCGTGCGTCAGCGGCGATGGGGCGTCCAGAGCTCTCAGGCTATCCCTATCTACTGAGCCGAGGGTTCGCCTTCTATTATTTCTTTCAGTTTACCCTGCACGGTTCGTTTCACGCGTACGTCGAATTCCTGTAGAAAGCTTTGCATCTCATCGCTCAGTTTGACACTCTTTTCGTAATGTTGTACATAATTAAGTCGGTCGTGCGGATCGACGTAAGAAGTTCCGGGGGCTTCTTTCCGAATAAGGTCTCGTAACATCATCGTAGTACCTCGGACTCCTAGCCTTTCCAACCATCGGGTTAGGTTGCGAAGTGGGCGTAGGATTTCATCTGGTGCCGTTGCGGTAAGGACCGAAATAAATTCTAGGTTAACGCCGCACTTAAAAAGATTGTTTTTTTGTGGAGAATATTCCCCAACACATAACGATAGCAAATTCGTTATGTGATTTATAGTTTGTCGATCGCTCTGCTCAGCCAGGTGCAAAACCGGCTCCGTAAGAAGTAGGGCCGTCTCAACGTCATGCATCTGGGCGCAGCAGCGAGCCAACAACACGGTTGCGATGAAATATGAGCTTTCCTGTTGCAACGTATCTGAGACTATTTGTTCAAGGATGTATCGAGCAATCCCGTATTTTCCTCGGTCAAACCGACGTTTGGCGCGCTCAATAAGCTCAATATAGAACTGTCTCTCTATTGGCAATCTGGGAGAATAAAGGTGCATCCACAAATACGCTATAGCGTTTCTTAGGTGCGGGGCGCCGCTTGGTCTCCAACTGGTTTGGCCTGCGTTCACATGTCGTTCGAATTCTTTCATCAATGTGAGAATTCGCTTGTCGCCAACCTTAGAGGGCGAGATAGCAGCGGCCTCACGCAGATCAAAGTATAGAGGAAAGTCTAAAAGCTTAAAGAGCGCTTCTGAGGCACCCTGATTATCGCGGCACCTTCCGAGACTGATCGTAATTAATCGCAATACGTTGCGCGCTTTGGGAAGAATGCGTTGAGAATATTCAGTCGGATTTGCGTACTCGGTAAGAAGATCCCACCGGCTAGCGTTTGTCCACTCGAGCACCTGCCGCTCGGTCGGAATTTGGCTGGCACGCGTCCACCTGGCGACCCCGGCGGGCACAGCCGTATGCTGCGGCGATTTTGCCATGTTGGTTGCACCCAGGGCCTTCGCGATGCGCACGGCGCTTAATTCGGGGCTGATTTCCCAAGCGCGCCGCAGATATGCGCGGGCCTCGTCGTCATTACCTAGATCATGATACGCTTCGGCGAGGAACTTAAAGAGATAGCCGGCTTGAGGACCCAATTCCACAACCCGATTCAAATGCACTATGCGAACTTCGGGAGCAGCCTTCACACCTGTCACCGGATCGGAGTATTGCGCCCAAATATAGTGAAAGTCGCATAGCTGCTTTATTACATCCGGCAACATATAGGTCGCATCATCTCCTGTAATTTCTCCATGTTTGGAGGCAACAACAATATCTTCGAGCATTTTTACCGCTTCGCGAGCCAGCTTTGAATTCCAGAGGAACTCAGACCAACGTAAAAATGTTCTCCACCTTCCTCGCCGAAAACGATCACGACATATTCTATTCTCTTGCTCTAATTCCCATTGGTGGGCATCCGGTTTGTTATCTGCAAATAAAGCTAATCGTATTGCGGTAAAGCGATTACTCGCTTGTTCATCTACTATCAGCAATGACGCGTTGTCGATCAGTTTGTGATTTAGCAGAAGGCTGGTTATCGCGTCGGCCCGTTCAGCCTCAAAAGCGGCATGAATAAGAACCAATGCACATACGGGATCCGAGGCATTTTTTTGGAGCGCATCCCAACTCACTCGAAAGGCGCTTTGGCGATCCCTAATATCTTGCGGGTCTACGCCAGTGTTTGAAACAATCGATACAGTGAGCGTAAAGCCATTGAGTTCATCGGTGAAATATATCTGCTCATTTTGTCGTGGTTCTGGGGAGGTCATCTGTGATCTCACGAGGGTTAGCGGTAATCAATATACCCGTTGCCACTGTCAAATTATCCGATATCCCCCGCTTCCGGAAGGTCCTAGCCGTGTGAACGGCGCGTTGGAGATTAACCTTGACGCAGGACCGGGAATGCGCCGACTTTGTATGGTCGAGTTCGGATCGAGTTGGGCGAGCGCGTCCGTGGCTCATCCCTGCGGGCATCGGCGGCAGATGAGCATTTTTGGAGAGCTTCTGGTGCGGCTCGATCCCTGGCAAGTCGACTATGGCGCTGAACTGCAGCTGGACGAGGGTGAGGACGCTGGCCAGGACGATGGCGTCGCTCTCGACGTCGAACTTCCTCCTGAAGAATGGCGACCCATCTCGCCGAAGGGAACAACGGCGCCCGCACAACTGATTTTTGTCGATGGGGTGCGGCGAATCGAGGCGAGGCTCATTATCCGCCGGCAGGAGCGAGTTTGTCACGGGGGGTTCGGGAGCCATGCCGTGGGTGCGGTTGCAGTTGCTGCGCGGGCTGCCTCTACCGCCGCGTCTCGTGTGGGACGCCTCTTGGTGATCGGTTCGGGCGAGTTGATCGACAGCCCCATCACTGTTACATGCGGGCTGACCTACTTGCCAGTCAGTACGGCGGATACCGATCCGGACGGTCCGCTAAGAGCGATCCAGGAGCATATGCGGATCGAAGAGGAGCGGTTGGGCAGAGAGCTGGCGGACACTGAAGGCACTCTCGTGGTCGCGGATGGTCCCCTGACTTTTCAGGAGGCTTCGCGTGGTGCCGTCCTCGGCTATATCAAGCGGATCTTCAAGCTTTATGTTCCCCGGGAGCATTTGGATTTGTTGGCCCGACTGAGGGCCGGAGAACGCACGCCGGTGTTCGCGATCCGGTCGAGCCGCCGTTTCGTACGGTTCTCATGGTTTGTGCGACTCGCAATGCCCCAGGTAGGAGACTCCGAACTTGCGGGTATTGCGCGCCTGGAGGTGTCGGAGACGGTTGGTGCCGACGTCGCACGGCGGTTGGCAAATGCGAGCACAGCGATCTTGCCGCGGTTTGTGCGAGGCCGATGGCGCGATCCCCGGAGCCCGCAGAATCTTCTTCCCATCGGAGCACTGGAAGCAAGCTTGCGGCGACACATGGGCGATGGGCGGCTGATCCGTCGACACATAGAAACGCTGATCGCGACAGAGGTCCGCGGTGTCTGAATCGAAGCAGACCGGTGAAAGCGCGAGCCTCTCGGAGGTGTCGCGCACCTCGGGATTGACCAACCTCAACATTGACGGCCTTGTACTCGGTTCGCACGACGCGACGCCGCTCGAGTTCTGGGTCGGGGTGCAGGACGGGAACCAGATCGAGCTCGATGACCTCGTCGTTGTGGAAACGGTGAGCCCGCAAGGCCAGTCGGTGCGGTTCTTCGGCATCGTCGACGCTGTTCGCAAACGCTACGAAGGCGCTCAATACGATACGGATGCCTTCCGCGCTGCGGCCGGTACGCTACCGGTGGACATATCTTATGCCGCTCACGTTCAGGTGACGCGGGTGGATCCGGAAGTCTTTATTCCACCGCATCCCGGCGACGCCGTACGCGTCGTCCGCGGCGCGGAATTTCAGGAGGCGCTTTATTTCGATCGGATGGAACACCGATTGCCGATCGGGCTGACGCGCACTGGCGAGCCAGTATTTGCCAATCTCGAATTCCTCGACGGGACTCGGGGCGCGCACGCGTCGATCAGCGGGGTGTCGGGGGTTGCGACCAAGACCTCATATGCGACTTTTCTCCTATACTCTCTGTTCCGCTCGCAGGCGCTCGGTGCCGAAAGCATCAATTCCAAAGCGCTGATCTTCAACGTCAAGGGCGAGGATTTACTTTGGCTCGACAGGCCAAACGTTCGCCTCGACTCCGAAGCGCGCTCACTCTACGAGCGGCTTGGTTTGCCCGCTGGAGCATTTCAAAGCGTTGGCTTGTACGCTCCCACCCGCCGCGGCGATGGCGCGCCGATGCCGGACACCGGCGGACGGCAGGAGGGCGTGAGGCCGTACGTTTGGACAATGCGGGAGTTCGCGCGGGATCGCTTGTTGCGCTTCGCGTTCGTCGAAGCCGAGGCCAACCGGGGCCAGTTGTCGTTCGTGATTGTTCGCGTCGAGCGGGCATTGGAGCGGGCCGCGGCCGACGGTGCACCGGACGATCTCGCTATCGATATAGACAGCCAGCGCCTCGAAACGTTTGACCAACTCGTCGAGCTTTTGGATGGGCAAGCGCTAGACAGCATGATGGCGGGACCCGTAGCGCCGGGAACACTCGATGCGTTTCGCCGCCGGCTGCATGCCGCCGCGCAGCACATGGGGCATCTCGTTCGCGGTACCCAGGCAGCACGCAATCTCGCGATCGACTGGGCAGACCATCAGGTCACGGTCGTCGATATTCATACGCTGCACTCTACGGCGCAGATGTTCGTCGTAGGTGTGCTGCTGAAGCGGATGATGGAAGAAAAGGAAAGGCGCGGAACCGCGCGGCCGCTTGTATTCGTGGTATTGGACGAGCTGAACAAATATGCTCCGCGGGAAGGCTCGAGCCCGATCCGCGATGTGCTTCTTGACATCGCCGAGCGTGGCCGTTCGCTTGGCGTCTCGCTGTTTGGAGCGCAGCAAACGGCGAGCGAGGTTGAGCGGCGAGTGGTCGCGAATGCCGCGTTGAAGGTCGTCGGCCGGCTGGATGTGGCCGAAGCTGAACGCAGCGAATACGGTTTTCTGACGCGGGTCGCCCGGCTACGGGCGGCGCTGCTCCAGCCGGGTACGATGATTGTCGCGCAGCCGGAGATACCGACGCCCATCTTGCTGCGCTTTCCGTTTCCAGCCTGGGCAACTCGGCAGAGCGAGGCGTTGTCGGTCGCTTCGGATCGCGACCCGTTTGCCCGCATAAGGGGCTGACGCATGCTGATCGTGCACACCAGCGACTGGCATGCCGGCCGCCTGTGGAAGGCAATCGACCGACTGCCCGAGCTCGAAGCCGTGCTGGAAAACCTAGGAGACTTCATCGAGCGAGAACGTGTCGATCTGCTGCTGATGTCCGGAGATGTGTTTGACAGCCGGGGGCCCTCGGCCGCGGCCGAACGAGCCGTGTTCCGGTTTTTCCGGCGAGTAGGCAAAGCCGGCACCAAGACAGCAGTCATAGCCGGGAACCACGACGATCCTCTGCGCCTGGAAGCATGGGGGACACTGGCTGAGCTCGTCGATGTTTCGACGGTTGCCCGCCCCCGACCAGCCGATCGGGGCGGTGTCATCGAGTTCCTGGTCCGCTCCGGGGAACGAGCGGTTATTGCAGCGGTGCCGTTCGCAAAAACCTCGGACTTGGTCAGCGCCTATGAGATGGCTAGCGACGACACGACCGCCCACCAGCGCTATGCCGAAGGGATGCGGCGCATCGTCGAACTGCTCACCGTGAGATTCCGCTCCGATTCCGTCAACCTCTTGATGGCCCACACGCATCTGGACGGCGCCGTGCTCGCGGGCTCCGAGCGGCAGGTTCATCTGGGAGAGGAATGGGCCGCGACGGCCCAATCATTGCCGTCCACGGCGCATTATGTGGCGCTCGGGCATATTCACCGGCCGCAGCGGATCGAATCAGCACCGTCGCCCACCTACTACGCTGGCTCACCCCTGCAGCTGGATTTCGGTGAAGTCGGCGAAGAAAAATCCTTCGTTGTCATCGGTGCCGAGCGGGGACAACCGGCGCAAATCGAGCGGGTGCCTTATGCCGGGGGCAAGCCGCTTCGCGAAATCCGCTTCACTCTGCCCGAACTCGAACAACAGGCCGAAGGGCTGCGCGATGGCGGCTGGCTGCGGGTGACGGTGCCGCTTGCCGAGCGCGACCTCGACCTGAACCGGAAGGTGCGGCACCTGCTGGGCGGAGCGGTGGTATCTGTCAATTACGAGTTGCCGGAGCTTGCCGAGGGCCCGCCGGCAGCTCCATCCCGCAGCGGGCTCGGACCAGTCGAGCTGTTTCAGCTCTATCGTCGCACGCAGCATGGTGCCGAAGCGGAAGAGCGCATGACGGCAGCCTTTAACCAACTTCTTCTCGAGGCGGAGGAGGCCTCGGAATGAGACCCGTCAGGCTGCGGGTCGAGAACTTCGCGTCATACCGCGGTCAGGCGGTGGAGCTGGACTTCACACCTCTCGAGTTGTTCGCGATCTCAGGGCCGACCGGCGCCGGCAAATCGACCCTTCTCGATGCGATCATTTTTGCGCTTTACGGCGCGACGCCTCGGCTCGGGCCTCATCCTGCCGGAATGATATCGCTCGGCGCCGACCGCATGTCGGTCGTGTTCGACTTTGAGATTGCGGCCCAGCGATATCGTGTTACGCGGCTCGCCCGACGCAGGGGCGCGGGCGCGGCGCAATTGGAACAACTGGGCTCCGATGACGATGCGCTACCGCTCAAGGAAGGGGTCCGCGAGGTGAATGAGGCAGTCGCCCGCCTTGTCGGGCTGTCATACGAGGCGTTCACCCAGGCCGTGGTGCTGCCGCAAGGGGAGTTTCAAAGGTTTTTGAAGAGCGAACCCCGCGGCCGTCGGGAGATTCTCTCAAAAATCCTGCGTCTCGAAATCTATGAGCGGATGCGACGCCTCGCGTCGGGCAGGAGCGATATGCTTGCGCAAGCGGTGCAGGATCGGGAGCGGCGCCTGGCCGAAGATTATAAGGAGGCGACGCCCGAGGCGCTGCATCGCTTCACCGAAGAGGCAGATCGTCTGAGCTCCGAGGTCAAGGCGCTCTCCGGCCGTCTTGGCGAGGCCGAGGCGAAGCGCGACGAGATGCGTGCGGCGCGGGAAAAGACTCGGGAACTGGAGCAACGACGCGTGCGTCTCAGCCGACTGCAAGCCGACGAACCGCAGATACGCTCGTACGAGCGACAGCTCACGGCGGTGCGCCGCGCCGCGCCGGTATTGCCGCTGATCCGTGCTGCACGGGCGGCGGAGGAGAACGCCGCGCGGGCAAAACAAGATCACGACAGTCTGACACAGCGGCACGCGCAGCTTGATGCGGAGCACAAAGCGGCGGAACGCGTGCTGAAGCAGGCGATCGAACAGGCCGCAGAAATCCCGCTTCTCGACGAGCGAATTGCCTCCTTGGACCAGGTCATCGGTCGGATGCAGCCGCGGCCGGCTTTCGCTTCGCAGCTTGGCGAGGGCATGAAGCAGAAGCTGAATGCGGAAAGCAGATTGAAGGACGCGCGCGCCGCGCATGAAAAGGCTGAAAAGGGCTTGGCTGTGGCGCGCCTTAATCTGCGCAGCGCCGATGAAGCGCTCGCCGCTGTGAAGTTCGATCGGGCACTGTTCGAGACGCTTGATGCAACACGGGAGGACGCGAGCCGTATTGGTAATTTGCGTCACAGCGCCATGGCGACTGCGGCGGAAGTGCGGGCGGCGGAAGAACGCCTGAAGGCTAAAGAGAAGGCGCGCGATCGCGCAAACGCCGCGGCGGAAGCCGTGGAGCAGGAATGGGGGCAGGCGTCGCAGCGAACGCTCGAGGTCGATCGAGAACTAACCGATGCCCATCATCGGGATGCCGTCGCACTGCTGCGACGAGAACTGCGGGTCGGCGAGCCGTGCCCGGTGTGCGAGCACCCGGTCGACGAACATCCGTCGCCGCTCCCGACGCCCGCGCTCGATGCGCTGGAGAAAAAACTCGAGCTAGCGAGGCGCGCGGAAAGTAAAGCGCGGGAGCTTAGGGATGGGGCAAGATCGGCGGCGGCCGTCGCCGGGGCTGCCGTCGTTGCGGAACAGCAAAATGTTATGCAGTCGGGTCAGCGCTACCAAGCGGCGGAAGCGGAACTCGCAAAGGCATGCGAATCCCTGGCAACTCGGGTTGGCGGTGTCATCGCTGTCGACGAAGAACGGTATATCGACGAACAGCTTCGAGAGAATTACCAAGTCCTATCCGCGGCGAGACAGCGCCAGGAAGCCGCCCGGATAAAGCGCGCCGAGGCGGACGAGGCCGTCAGAAAGGCGGAACAGAATACTGTGGACCTCAAAAATGCGGTCGCTGCCGCCGTCAATCAGCTGGCCCAGCATGACGAGAAAATCGCTGACCTTACGCGCCAGATTGCTGAAATCGACGAAGTGGTTCGTAAGGTAACGCAAGCGGCCGACCCGCAAGCCGAACGGGCACAACTGAGACGGCGGCGCGACAACATCCAGAAGGCCCTCCAGGAGCGGCAAGCGGCTGAGGCCGCGGCTGCTCGGGAGCTGGCGAGCGCCATCGGTCGCCTGGCGGAGAGCGGCGATACATGCGACAGGGCGAGTGCCGAGGCGCAACGGGCGCGAACGGAGGCGCGCGATGCCGCCGTCACCGCCGGCTTTGGTGACGAAGCCGAGGCAGCCCAGGCCGAGATGACGTCCGCTGAAGAGCAGCGAATTTCAACGCAAATCGACACGCACCGCGATGAGGCCCGGCGTGTCCAGGCGAGGATCGAGGAGTTAACCGAGGAGCTTAAAGGTACGGAGGTCGATGCAGAAACTCTCGCCGTTGCGGAAACTGCGGCTACTCAGTTGCGCGCCAAACTTGGCACCGTGGAGCGCTTAAAAGCCGAACTCAACACGCGCATCGAGATTTTGACAAAGGATATCGAGCGCGCCAAGGAGCTGCGCGACGAGCTGGCGCGACAACGAGCAGAGCATTCCCTCTATCGCAGCCTTGCCCTTGATCTACGAAGCGATCGTTTCCAGGCGTTCTTGCTTGACGAGAGTTTTCGCGAACTGGTCTCGGGTGCCTCGATTCGGCTATGGGATCTCACGAAACGCTATCGCTTTGACTGGCAGAATGAGGCCTTTTACGTCGTTGACCACGATAACGCCCGTCAATTGCGGAGCGCCGATACGTTGAGCGGAGGGGAAACCTTCCTGGCGTCGTTGGCTCTCGCCCTTCAGCTGAGCGAGCAAGTGCAAAGGGCTGCCGGAGCCACAAAGCTTGACAGCCTCTTCATCGATGAAGGCTTCGGTACGCTTGATCCCGAGGCGCTCGACGCAGCCGCCGGTGCTATTGAAAGCCTACCGGTCGGAGGCCGGATGGTCGGCATCATCTCCCACATTGAAGAGCTGAGCCTGCGGCTGCCGGCGCGGGTGAGAGTCGGCAAAACTCCTGACGGTTCCAGTCTAATGCTTGAAGTCAATTGATGCTCCTTTGCTCGCTGCCCTTTTATCCGCCCTCTTCCGGCTCCGGCGCCTCCCCCCTCTGTCTTGACGTTGAGCGGACCGCAGCGTCGATGGCGGGAACGGCAAAACAGGGATCGCACGAGGCGCAGAAGTACCGGAGGATTGAGTAGCTGCGGCGCGACCTTGCCAAGCTTAAGATCGACGACAAATTTCACCATCGGACCATTGGATGGTCGTTAAGATCAAAAAAGAGGTTGCGGCAAGTGTATGAGCGTGTGAGGTGCGTAGTCGGACGTTGGTTGGCGAGTTCGCGAACGACTGCCGGGGATGATGGGGGATGACGGCGACAGACAACGCTATCAAGGTACGAGAGGCAATCCAGGCCTCAGAAAAAATCTTGACCGCTTTCCTTAAGTCCGGTCCGCGCTCCACAAGCCATATAGAGGATCTAAGGGCAGGAGTTTCTTCGATAATCTCGTCTGCCGTCTTAACACCTGAGGAAGCTACAGCGCACTACACGGTGACACGCCGCGAGTTTCTTAATCGTGTCCAACAAGTCAGGGGAGTGCCGTCAAGGACAGCTTCCGGCAGCAGCGCAAGTGGACCCGATAACGTAAGTTCTAGCGGTGACCACATTTCAAGAAAATTTCCGGCGTTGTTGCCATTGATACTAGACCGGTTCGACTGGTGCATTAAAAACTACGGCAGACGTTTTTGGGAGGATCAGCTCGCGCATGTTAACGAGCTAGTGGCAAAGTTCTTGGAACAGATCCCAGTTGGTGGGAGCAACGATAAGGCCATTAAGCATAAAATTGCCGAGATCAAAGCCGAGCTTCGCAGCGTGAGCAAATGGGACCAATTGTTTTATAGATATAAGGCTGCGAGCTTCGCTTCGGAGATAGAATACATTTTTGCACTCGAGGGCAATCCAATCGCTTGCATTTGGCACTATAGTCGGCTCGACGAGCAAGGTGAGTATCAGAAAACCTACAACCACAAACAACGGGATGGGCATGTGTGTGCCGTGCGCAACAATTGGGCTATTCGGAAGGGTCTGATGAGGACGGGCCCCGATGGCTACATCGACCAGATCAGCCGTCCTCACCAAGAGGCGGGCTGCATGTGCCGCCCCCAATGGGTCTATGGGGTGGGAGCATTGCCAATTGAAATGCTAACGGAAAAGGGGAAATCTGAGCGGAGCCTTGTAGTCGCTGCCATGGAGGATAAAAATTGAAGAACCCCCGCAGGGGATGACAGAGTCGTGACTTCGCCACATATCAGTGCGTCGCGTCGGTTGAGCCAGCAGTCTGCCCCAACTTCCTCGGTCTGGCAGTTTCGGCTATGTGTAGGGAAGGTAACAACAGCGGCATCCCATGGCGTGTGTGCAACGGGGGTGAGGCAGTTCCGGCGCCGTAGCCAATCGGTGTGTTCGCGCGGCGAGGTTCCTGCATTCGTCGCATAAATCCTCTGCGCCCGCGACGCCCACGCGCTTTACTACCCCGCTCGCCCGCATTTGCTCTAAGTTATGCCTGGCATTTACGCTGAATACGAGCATGCGGGCGGCAGTGTCGCAGGAGAACCGGGTGCTCGTCTCAAGTTTCTCTCGGAGCCGGGCTTCGCCCCACAACATCATCATCGCGGCCGCCGGACGAAGCGCCTTTAGTGCTTCGCTCGACATGTCGCGAAGGATGGTTGGCTGAGCCTCGTGAAGGTAGCGAAGGCTAATAGCTAGGCGGGTTATCTCGCTTTCGTCCCACCGAATATTGAGGCCACGAGGAAACACTTGCCTCGTTTCAAACTCTACAACTGCTCTGGCGGCGCCCGCGAAATTCCCCTTTGTCATTGCGTCAAGTGCAGCGAACTCGGCCGCCATCCGCTCCCCCCGGTGTTTTTCCACCGCCGCTTCGGCGAGCATCCGACTACGCGTGCTGCACCGTTCGGCGGCGAGGCCGGCTACTATGTAGATGGCTTCGCCTGTCCTCTCGCTTGCAAACCTACAGGCCAATTCGCTCTTGGACCCCCTGGTCGGTAAGCCTGCCGCCTTCAGAAGCGCTCTCAGGCTCGCAGCAGTCCGGAAAAGCATCAGCTTTTCTTCGACGTTTATCTCCTCGATGAGGCCTTCGTCTCTGAGCCTTTGTATGGCTACACCAACCCGCTCACCGAGCACTTCGTCCCACTGGGCTCCCCACGGTACGCCGATCCTTTGCGGCGAAAGGAACCGTGTTAACAGAAGCAGATGCGCAGGATCGAGCGGGCTGCTCTGCAGAGCGTTCGCCGCAGGCGATGACATCTTCTTGCACCTCAGCATCGAGATTGGCCGCATCGTATTCCCGTCGCCGGTCGCTCATACGAACCACGAACTCGGCGTCGCGGCTGACCTTGGCGCAGGCGAAGCCGGCGGTGAAAGGCTGAAGCGGGTCACACCGATGTGCACGATACGGCCGCGTTCGACCTGCACCAAGAGCGAGCATATGTCGGGGCAGTCATGCCCGCAGACGACATGGACCCACCCGACTCTCCAGATTGGCGGCGCCAACCTACACCGCAGCTCAGTCTTGGCGT
Source organism: uncultured Alphaproteobacteria bacterium (assembly GCA_963772295.1). Classification (GTDB taxonomy): domain Bacteria; phylum Pseudomonadota; class Alphaproteobacteria; order ATCC43930; family CGMCC-115725; genus AP-15. Next base: position 408,870 of record CAVYWO010000020.1, on the reverse strand, counting down.
AGCGAAACGACACAGGGTTCGCTGTGAGCCAGCACGCGCCACGCGTTCCTGAATTCTCTGCATAATCTCTATGTAGAATAGCTCACTGTGGATGATGCGAAGGCGAACCTGGGTCACCGTTGGTTTCAAGCGATGAGGAACACTGGCCTTCAGTGAGATACAGCCATGATGAAAGACACGACCAGATCGGTGTGAGATGCTCTTGGGGCGCGTGAAGGCAGGAGCGGAGAAGTCCATTATAAAGTTATGTCAAGAATAGTGAGCACGCATATTCTCGGAGAACTGTCTCTTCTTCGTGTGCATTTATCAAGCTAGACGGGTGGGCCATTCCTCCGATCGGGGTAATTTCTGCACGAAGCCCAGGAGCGACGAGGTGATCTTGTGCCGGACGGCGTCGTTGCGGAGGACGGCAATGAGAATAGGAATCGCAGGACGGCCGAGGGCAACAAGAAGGCGCCGGCCGCACTCCTCAAAATCAAAATCGGCTTGGCATCTTGTTACGAATGCGAGGCGGCGGAGATAGCCGAAAATAAAAAGCACCAAGCGGCGCGCACGTATCAATTCATAGTCGCTCGCCAGCTTTATCGTCTTCAGCTGAGCGCTGAGTGAAGCCATATCCTTTAAATAGTACGCCCAGGCGGCAAGATCCTTGTCCTTCGGGTGGAGATCGGCAAGTCCCCTGCTCTGCAATGTGTCATCGCCTATGTAGGGGGCCGCCTTTTCCCAGAGCTTCGCAAGGCCCTGGCTTACCACTTCGCTGTCGAGCCCGTAGAAGACTTCCAGGAAATCGTACGCCAAATAGGCAAGGGATCGCCGTGCCTCAGCGGGAACCGCGCTCCTCTTGGCGGTCTGGCGGGCGAAGCTGTCTGCGAAATGCCAGACGACGTCGTCGGGCTGTTGCCCGCGGCGCCCGTGAACCACCTGGAGATGACGATTGATGAGCTTGCGGTAGATGGCCCGGACGCTGGGCAGGCTGACAGGGAATCCTAAAAGCCAGAGACTGAGGAGGGCAAATTCAGCTCGCGGGCGAGCCGCGAGCAAGTCGAAGGCGGCGCGCGCCTGTTGAGTAACCCGAGGATTAGTCCAGAAGGTCTCGGTGCCCCTACCTCGCCCGAGTCCACGGCGCTGCGGGCGCGGCAATAGTCCCTTCGTCCACCAGTCTCTCGCCGCGCGGTGCGAGAGATAGCGATCCGAGGCCTCGATATCGGCACAGAGGGCGCTGAGCGTCAGCATCGGCCAAAATTTTACAAGCGCCATTCATATCCGAAAAGCCGGTTTCGGTCATCTGCTATGGCCGGGTGTCGTTAGCGATCACGGAGGTTACCATGCGCCAGGTTGATGTTGCGCTCGATAAGCTCGTCGTTTCTGCATTGAATGCCCGCAAGGATTTGCATGCGGGGCAAGAGGATTCGGGCATCGATGAATTGGCCTCGAGCAGGGCTGCTGTCCCCACCGATCGTGCGTCCGACATCGGATGGACACTTCGAAGTGCTCGTCGGGCAACGACGGTTGCTCGCATGCCGAAAAATCGGCCTTGATCCGGTTCCCTGCCTAGTGCGCGATGATCTGGGCGACGCCGATGCCGTCGCCTTATCGCTTGTCGAAAACGTCCACTGTGCGGATATGCACCCGCTCGACAAGGCCCACGCCCTGAAAGCGCTTTATGACCGCTACCAGTCTTATGAGCGCGTCGCCCGCGAATTGGCCTGGTCGGTCTCGACTGTCCGAAAATACATCCAGTTGCTCACCTTACCCGAGGAACTCCGGGAGCGGCTCAGCACCGCAAGCGGACCGGCTGGCGTGGGAACACTAGCGCGGTTGGCCTCCACCTTTTCCGGTGATGAGGCGATCGAGGCCTATGAACGAATCTCGGGATTCACCCAGCGCATACAGGAGGAGATCATCAAGCGGAGCGAAGGCGATCTGGATGCCATTGATGCTTTAGTGGAGGAGGCCCACGAAGGCGCTTTCGACGTGCGGCGGTGCGGTGGCGTCTCCGGCTGCGAGATCATCGGCGACATTGTCCATCGACGGCTCAGCCAATCGGATTTCCAGAAAATGGTCGAAGAGGCCGCTGCGAAGCTAAATGCTTCGGATTCGAGCAATTGCCTGTGCGATGCGGCGCGGACGTTCTGGAAGGCCTTGGCCGCGGGATGATACCGTCGGCCAGTCCGCGGCGAGAGCGAGCGTTACAACAGCGTGAACAGCGACGGCGCGAGATAGCGGCCTCCGGCAGGGGCCGCGGGACGCCCTAACGTTATCGCGAGGGACAGGCGCCCACAAAATAAGCTCGGTGTCTGTCGGTACCGCGGTTGCTCACCTGGATCCCTAGGCTCGATTGAGGCGTGCTGCGCGATGGCGCGGGCTCGCCGCGGTCGCGTTTCGGCGTAGCCAACGTAAGGCATTGTGGACACCATGTTGACACCACAACATCGAAATAAGGGCGCCGCCCTTTGGCGCATTCCCATAAATAGTTGATATGTATTGTAAGTCTGGAGCAGGCCTCGGGGTTTCGCGCAACCCATGGCTCGATGGCCGGGCTCGCCGTTCCCGGTCTCGGCGCACGCAACGGGGTTGCCGCGGCACTGCTGGCCGCCAAGGGGTTCACCTGTTCCGAGCACGCCCTCGAAGCCGGCAACGGTTTTATCGAAATCTTCGCGAGCGGCGGCAACCTCGATCGCGCGGACGACGGCCTCGGCCGGCATTTCGAACTCCTCGCCAACGCCTACAAGCCTTACCCGTGCGGGATCGTCATCCATCCCACGATCGATGCTTGCCTTGAAATCAGCGAGCGCCTGGAGCCCAATGCCGCAATAGCCGACGTCGCGGCGAAGGTTCACCCGCTGGCCCTTACCCTTACCAGCCGGCGGGCACCGACCACGCCGTTGGAAGCGCAGGTAAGCCTGTTCCATTGGATGGCCGCCGCTCTGCTGCGGGGCCGCGCGGGGCTCGCTGAGATGCGGCAGGATTGCATCGACGACCCGGCCGTGGCCGCATTGCGGGAGCGGATAACGGCAGTTCCGGACCCGCACATCGGGTGCGACGAGGCGGTCGTGGAGGTTACTCTCGGCAACGACGCGGTTCTGCGGTCGCACATCGCGAACGCGCGCGGCAGCATCGCCAGGCCAATGACCGACGACGAACTGAGTGCCAAGTTTCAGGCACAGGTAAGCACTCTCCTATCCAGCCACGCGACCGACGCGCTTCTGCGGCTTTGCCGGGAGGTCTCGGCGCTGCGGGATGTCGGCAAGGAAATCGCTGCCGTCGTGAATACCTGACCGGGCGCCGCGGGCCACCCGCCGGGGCATGAGAAATCACCGCAGCGTTTCAGCTCTTCTCCTCTACTTCCCTGGTCTTCCGGACCGGCACGGAGACTGGCGTAAGGCCCGCGCGCTCCCACTGCAGCAGCATGATCGAATGGCTGTCGCGTCCGCCCCAGCCGCGGTTCAGCGCCTCGATGATCTCCGGCAATACCAGGTTGCACAACCGCATCGGGACGCCTGCCTCGCGGCCGAGTTGCAATGCGATCGAAACGTCCTTCTGCAGCAGCCTGAGCGCGAAATTGGGTTCGTCGAAGCGGCCTGCGAGGAAACGCTGACCCAGACGGTCAAATGTACGTTGCCGTCCGGTGGCGCCTTGGCGGATCGCCTCCCACAGCGCGAGCGGCTCGACGCCCGCCTTCACGCCCATCGAGAACACTTCGGCCAGTACCGTACTGATCGTGGCACTGGCGAGGTTGTGCGTCAGTTTGGCGATGGTTCCGGCGCCGATCGGACCGATATGGCGCGCCTGGTCGGCCATCGCGTCCAGCACCGCCCGGTAGCGATCGAACGCGGTTCTGTCGCCGCCGACCCAGACCGCGAGCCGACCGCTGCTGGCGCCGGCAGGCCCGCCGCTGACCGGCGCATCGAGAAAATCGACGCCCTGGGCGGCGAGGGTGGCGTGCAGCCGCCGCACGACATCGACCGCGTTGGTGGAAAGATCGAACCAGGCACCACCCTGGCGGAAGCCGGCGGCGAGCCCATCCTCGCCCAACCCAACAGTCTCGACGTCGGCCGGCGTCGGCAGCGAGGTGAACACGACATCAGAGGCCTGCGCGACGGCACGCGGGGTCTCGGCCCAGGTCGCGCCGTTCGCCAGATGCTGCGACGCGGCCTGTCGCGTCAGATCGTTGACAAAGAGATCATGCCCGGCCTTTTGCAGGTTTGCGGCAATGCCGCGCCCCATCATGCCGAGCCCGATAAACCCGATCTTCATGCTGAGCTTCCTCTGCAATGCATCCGCCTTGCCTGTCGCCCCTCAAAGCCGGATCCAGAACACGCGACCGAGCCGCCAGCGCTCTCATCGCACCTCATGACGCCGTCTTCGTGGCCTCGCCCCCGCGCTCCGCTCGCAGTCGGGCAAGCAATGCCGCCTTGTCGACCTTGCCCGTTTGGTTGACCGGGAGCGGCTCAATCTGGAGCCGCCAGCGGCTCGGCACCGCAAATGATGCCACGCCTGCGCGCAGCTGCTCTTCGAGCCGCTTGCTCGTAAGCTCGGCCATAACCACGACGACGGCCGCGACTTCCTCGCCGAGATCGGGGTGCGGAACGCCGAACACCGCCGCGTCGCTGACCCCCGGTATCGCCACCAGCGCGCGTTCGACCGCAGCCGGCGCGATGTTCTCGCCGCCCCTGATGATGATGTCCTTGCAACGCCCGATGACCCAAAGGTGCCCCGCATCGTCGATGCGTCCGAGATCGCCGGTGCGGAGCCATCCGTCGCCATCGATCGGCTGCTCGTCGTCGCCGAAATACCCCAGCATCTGCGTTGGCGATCGGACGCGGATTTCGCCATCCGGCAATCCGGGCCGGGACGCGATGTCGAGTTCGACGCAGGGTAATGGGCGGCCGCTCGTGCCGGGCCGCAAGGAGGTGTCGGCGCCGGATGCCGCAGTCGCCTGCCCGCCGTTTTCGCTGAGGCCGTAGCCGGTGGCGATCCGCGCCTCGACGTCCGGCAGTACGGCGCGCACCCGCTGCAGCAGCTCCGCATGGACGGGCGCGCCGCCCAAGGTCAGCGCGCGCAGGCTGCGGAGGTGCCGCCGCCCCATGTCGGGGTGGTCGAGCAGCCGCGTCGCCATCGTCGGCACCGCGTTCCAGCGACTCACCTCGTAGCGCTCGATGAGCTGCCGCGCCTCGGCGGGGTCAAACCGGTCGCGCGGCAGCACCAGCGTGTTGCCGACGGTGACGCCGCGCAGCAACGCGCCAACGCCGCCGATATGGAACAAAGGACCGGTGTGCAGGCAGACCTCACCGGCCGCTGCGTCGGTCCGGTACGGCAGCCGGCGCGTGACGTGCAGCAGCATCTGCAGTGTCGCGAGCAGCCCGCGATGGGCGAGCACGACCGCCTTTGCCCGCCCCGCCGTTCCCGAGGTGAAGATGATCACCGCAGGGGCGTTCTCGTCGAACGAAGCCGGCGCCGCGCCGTGCGGGTCGGCCGGCGGCACGCCGGCGGAACCTTCGTCCACTCCCCAGGGCGCGCGACGGCAGTTTGAGGGAAGCTTGGCGGCGCCCGGCGCGTCCGCCAGTGCCAACACCGGACGCAGCAGGTTCAGAGCATGCTCGAGCTCGCCTTCGCTCCACCAGGCATTGCCCAGCACCGGTATTGCGCCGATCCGCACGCAGGCCCAGAAATTGAGGATCCAGTCGGGGCTGTTCCAGCCGAACAGCAATACCCGTTCGCCGCGTTCGACCCCGATCTCGAGGAGCTGCCGCGCCTTTGCGGCGCTCGCGCGCCGCAACCCCGCGAAGGTCACGGTGCGCTCGCCCTGCACGATGTAGGGGCGCGCCCTCCAGCAGTCGGCGAATGCAAGCAGCCGGTCGATCCGTCGCGGCCGGTCCGAATACATCCGGAAAGGCACGCCGCCGATCTGCTCGACGGCAATCTCCTTGCCCCAAAACGCTGCGGTCGGCGACATGACGCTATGCTCCGATCACGCCTTCGCGGCGAAGTCCGGCGAGCGTGGCCGCGTCGAGGCCGCACAGCTCGCCCAGCACCTCGTCCGTGTGCTCGCCGAGCGCCGGTGGTGGGGTGATCGGCCGCAACCCCGATCCCGCGTAGCGCATCGGGCTGTTCGGCAACGCGACCGGGCCGGCGTCGGTCGGCCGGACCGTCAGGAAGCCGCGCTCGTGCAGGTGCGGATCGGCCAGGACCTCCTTCACATCCCGCAACGGTGCGGCGGGCACATGGTGCCTCTCGCACAATGCGCTGATTTCCTCGCGCGTGCGGGTCGCCGTCCAATCCGCCACCGCTGCCGTCACCGCGTCGATCCGCGCGACGCGCCCTTCGAGGTGACGCAGCGCCTCGTTCGCGCCGAGATCGGGACGGTTCATCGCTTCGGCAAGGTTCGCCCAGTGCTCGTCGGTGGCGCAGACGATCGCGACCCAGCCATCCGCGGTCGCGAACGTGTCGAACGGGACGTAGGAGTTGGCGACGTGCCGGTTTCCGGTCCGCCGCGGCACGGCGCCGCTGGCGTAGGCATGTCCGGCGGCCGGAAGCATCGGCGCGAAGGTGGCCTCGAGCATCGACACCTCGATGGTACGGCCACGGCCGGTGCGCTCGCGTTCATAGAGCGCCGTTACGATCGCCCCGTAGAGATGGGCGCCGGACATGAAGTCGGCGACCGGGACCCCCGCTTTGAGCGGCCGCCCTCCGAGCTCGCCGGTCGTGCTCATGAGCCCGCCCATGGCCTGGATCGTCAGGTCGAGGGCGAGCTTGTCCGCATAGGGGCCGGTCCGTCCGAACCCCGAGGCCGAGGCATAGATCAGGCGGGGGGTCACCTTCCGGAAGGTTTCGGGTCCGAGGCCGAGCCGCGGCATGACCGAGGGAGCGAAGTTCTCGACCAGCACGTCCGCCGTGCGGCCAAGCTCGATGAGGAGCTCGCGGCCGCGCTGGGTCTTGAGGTTCAGCACGATGCCGCGCTTGCAGCCGTTGAGGGCGCGGAACGGATAATCGCCGTCGCGCGCACGCTGTCGCGACATGTCGCCGCGCGGCGGCTCGATCTTGATGACCTCGGCTCCGGCCATGGCCAAGAGGAAGCTGGCGTAAGGTCCCTGGAAGACGTGACCGAGATCGAGGACGCGCACGCCGGTGAGCGGCAATGGGGCGGCCGGAGTATCGTCGCGCAAGCTCATCGTGCCGTCTCCATGGTCCGAGCGGCGCCGCCGGGCACGGTGCGAGAGGGCAGCGCGATCACGGCGGTGCCCGGCATCACGTCCTGGCCCCTTTGGTTGCGCGCCCATGTCGTCAGGTGCACCAGATGGTTGCCGTCGGCGTCGACCTCCTTGGCCGCGACGCGGCCGCCGAGACGGACGACATCGGACAGGTAGACGTGCGAGCGGTACTGAGAGGTCGCGGCCTGGAGGAACCCGGCGTCGCCCATCCAGTTCGTCAGCGAGTGGATCTGCCAGCAGGTGCGCTGGATGCCGACGTCGTAGGCGGCCTGCGCGCCCTGGAGCCGTGCCGCGTAGTCGTTGTAGTGGACGGAATAGACGGGTTCGAGGGCGCAGGTCCGCGGGTCGCGGTAGGCCCAACGCGGATGCCGACGATACCGCCGCAATGCCACGCGGTGCGCGGCGACCCGAGGGATCGGCGCCGCACCGGCGGCGATGTAGGCGATCTCGTCGGTGAGACCGAGCGGTCCCTTGGTGACGGGGTCGATCTCGTCGCCGACCCCGACGTCGTCCCAATGGCGCGGCACGGTCCCGCGCGGCGCCTCGGCCAATATTTCTTCCTCGATCGCGGCGATCTCCGCTTCCGTCCACGGATGCGGCAGCGTCACGGCGCGCGACGAGGCGCGGTTCTGCGCCTCGGTACGCTCGAACCGGACGCGCGAGCAGACGAACTCGGCGACGAGTTCGTCGTCCTGGTTATCGTATTCCTGTCGGATGTAGTCCTTGATGCGGCGACCGGCGAAGTTGCCCGTGGTCGGACCATCGAACCCGTCGAAGAAGACCCGCGCCGTGATCCGGTCGCCGACGCGGATGGTTTGATGGAACTTCAGTGTCGTGTCCGCATGAAAGCCGCCGAGACCCCGCCAGCCGACCTGGACCGAGGCGAGACAGGCGAAAATAAAGCTCGGCGGGGCAATCAATGTCCGGTGCGGCGTCGCGGCCGCGTAGGCTGGATCGGTCCACAACGGGTTGTCGTCGCCGATGCCTTCGGCGAACCGGAGGATCGCCAGCCGCGTCGCGTACTCGTTGTTGACGCAGGCGTCGGTGCGCAATTCGGTGCCGATCAGCGAACGCATCTCCTCGAGCATCTCATCGGTGAACCGGCCCCGAGCGAGCTCGGTCGTGATGCCTGCGGCGTCCGGCATGGCTTCCCTCCGACTGGTCTTATATACGAATTACTGATCGTATATGAGAACTAACATCGGCTGCCGGCGCGCACCTGTCAAGGGAGGTATTGACGCCGGAGGTTTTGCCGTGGCCCGGCTTTCCGGGCCGCGCACCGTCGCCGCTGGCATTGCGCTGCTGTCCCCCTCACCCAGCTCCGGCCGGGGGGAGGGGGGCCGCTTCGCGGTTCAACCTGGTCGGAGTCCCGGCCGGACGAGGTCCGACGCGCGAACCGCCGGCGGCAACCCCGCTCGCGCGCGCCCGCATGTCCGCTATGCGCTTCGGGTGGTCATCGACCAGCGGGTCGATGGATCAACCGTTCGGCAGCAGGATTTGGCGCACCACCATGCCGCGATCGAGCAGGTCCAGGCTGTCGTTCAATCGATCGAAGCCGATGGTACCGCTCTTCAGCCGGTCGACCGGCATTTTGCCGTCCTGATAGAGCTTCAGGTAGAGCGGGATGTCGCGCTCGGCCACGCCGCTCCCCATCAGCGACCCGCGGAACACCTTTTCTTCCGACACCAGCGCGGCGTGCGCGTACTGATAAAGCTCGGTCGAGGCCTCGAGACCGACACAGACGATCTCGCCGCCCCTGCGGGTGATCGCGATCGCGGACGCCATTGCCGGCTTGCTGCCGGAGATCTCGAACGCAAAGTCGACGCCGTCGCGCGTCAGGTCCTTCACCACGCCGGCCAGGTTCGGATCGAGGGCCGACAGCGTGCGGGTGCAGCCCAGTTCCATGGCCAGCGGAAACTTGCCGTCGTTGACGTCGATGCCGATGATTTCGGAGGCACCGGAGATGCGGGCCGCCATCACGGCGTTGAGCCCGACACCCCCGAGCCCGAAGACGGCGACGTTGCGCCCCGGGCGCAGCTTCGCGGCGTTGAACACAGAGCCGGCGCCGGTGACCACCGCGCAACCGAACATCGCCGCGACATCCAACGGAATCGCAGGGTCGATCCCGATCAGCGTGTTCGGGACCGTTACCGCGTACTGGGCGAAGGACGAGACGCCGCTGTAGTGATAGACCGGGTGGCCGTCACGGCTCAGCCGTCGCGTGCCGTTCGGCAAGAGGCCTTGCGAGCGCGAGAGGCCGACGCTCTCGCAAAGCGCCGGCCGGATCTCGGAACAGGGGCGGCAATGGCCGCACCCGGTCGCTACGGTCATCACCACGTGATCGCCCGCCTTCGGCCGCGCCACGCCGCGCCCGACCTCGCGGACGATGCCGGCACCCTCGTGTCCGCCGACCACCGGCAGCCTGCGCTTCCTTAAACCCGCCACTTGCGACAGGTCGGAATGGCAAAGCCCCGCCGCTCGCACCTCGACCAGAACCTCGTCCTTGCCCGGCCCTTCCAGTTCCACATCCTCGATCCCGAAAGGCCTGCTTTCGAAATAGGGCGTCGGCAGGCCTTGCTCGTACAGGACGGCGGCGGTCATCCGCATCGTGCTTCCTCCGAAAGAAACCTGCTCTTGACAAGCGTCCCCAAACCTGCAGGATAGTCGCATATTCGACTTATCATCCGTATACACGGAACACAAGAGGCAATCCACGATGTCGACCGCCGTCATCGCCAGACCTATGCCAAACCTGTGAAGCTCGCATCGCCCGATCTCGCGATCGATCTGTCGCGTTTCGCGGCGACGATCGACACCGCGCGTCTCGACGCCGCCGTCGTCACCGCCGCCAAGACCAACATCCTCGATACGCTGTCCTGCGCGCTGGCGGGATCGTCCGCCAAGGCGATCGCCGAGGTTTCAGGCCTGGTCAGGGAGTGGGGCGGTGCGCCCCAGGCCGACATGTTCGTGTTCGGCGGCAAATTCCCCGCGCATCACGCGGCCTGGGTCAATGCCGGCATGGCGCATGCGCGCGACTATGACGACACGCACGACGCCGCCGTGCTGCATGCCGGCGTGTCGTCGGTACCCGCCGCGATCGCGGCGGGGCAGTTGCGCGGCGCGCTGTCGGGTCCCGATCTGATCGCCGCCGTCGCCGTCGGTCTCGAGGTGACCTGCCGCCTCGGCCTCGCCACCAAGCTCGACCTGATCGAGAGCGGCTTCATCTATACCTCGCTGCTCGGTTATTTCGGCGCGACCGCGGCCGCCGGCCGGGCCTTCGGCCTGACCGAAGCGGAGATGCTGAACGCGTTCGGCATCGTTTACAGTTCGGCCGCGGGCAACCACCAGGTCACGCGCGACGCTTCTCTGATGAAACGACTGCAGCCCGGGCTCGCCGCCCAGGCCGCACTGGTTGCGGTGCAGCTCGCCCGGCGCGGGATTCGCGGCGCGCAGGGTGTCTTCGAAGGCGCTGACGGCTTCTTCCGCGTCTATCTCCGCGGCCAGGTCGATGCCGACGCGGTGCGCAACGATCTCGGCCGCCGGTTCGAACTGATGAACCTGAGCTACAAGCCCTATCCGTGCTGCCGCGACGTGCACACCGCGATCGACGCGATGTTGGAGGTGCGCGCCAGGGTGCGGCGTCCCGCTAACGACATCGAACGGATCCGCGTCGGCGTCACCGCACCCGGCTATCAGATGGTTTGCGTCCCCGAGCCGGTGCGCGTGGCGCCGCGCACGATCGTCGAGGCGCAGTTCAGCATTCCCTATGCGGTGGCCGCCTCCTGGATCGATGGCGGCCTGGGCATCGGCCACTTCTCCGACGAGGGCGTGCCGACATTCTCGCTCTTGCCGCGCGGGTGCAGCCCTACGTCGATGCCGAGATCGATCGCGACTGGAGCCGCGTTGTTACGCCGGCGCTGGTCAGCGTCCAATTCCGTGACGGCGAGACGGTCGAGGCGCGCGTCGATTATCCGAAAGGTCATCCGAGAAACCCGATGACGGACGCGGAATTCGCGGCCAAGACGACGGATTGCGCGACCTTCGCCGCGCCGGCGCTGCCGGCGGACACGGCGCAACGCCTCATCGCCACGGTCGGCCGGCTCGATAGGCTATCCGAGATTTCGGAACTCGTGCGCCTCTTGACCTGACCTCGAAAGGCGGCTCGCGCCCCTCCTCGGGCCGGCATCATCGGAGCGGCAACGGCTGGGGACGACGCACGGCCATCAGGGGCAACCCATCTGAAGGACCGTCGCGAATTTAATCCAGTGCGTGGTCGTAGATAATCGATAATGCCGCGGTCCGACGCGCTACCATGCCGGCTCACGCGCGCGAAGCTGGAGGCACGCCTGCGTGGCAATCAGTGATCCGCCACGACGACGGGGCCGTGGGGATCGGTGCGAGCGGTGAGCGCCCGCGTCTTCACCACCTTCTTCGAGGACTACGCCGCGTCGGCGAAGACTGAAGAGTTCCTGTCGCTCGAAGAGCTGGCGGCGAAGATCCGCGCGGCCAGCGCGTCTATCAAGGACGATCTGCCTTGGCTGAAATTCGCCCGGCGAACACACCCATCTCGTGGCACGGTCTGCTCGGCGGCGTGCTGGCACCGCAGAGCTGGACGCTGTCGCAGGCCTACTACTACGGCCGAGTCAACGGCAACCCGGCGCACCGGGTCGAGATCGTGGACGGCACAACGCCGATCGACCTCGCCGACGAGCTAGACGAGATCGCGATCGGTAAGCCCAGCCGGGCGAACGGCGATGCCCGCGGTTTGGCTGAGCCAGAAGCAGCGATCGGCTCGGACCAGGTCGCCGGGCGCGGCGCTGGCGGCGAATGAGGCGCCGTCGCCGGCCCCCCCACGTCAGCGATCCGCTTCAGATAGAAGACGCGCGAGGATGGGTCGAGAGCAGGGCCGGCCCCCTCAGGCGGCGGCGGGCGCGCCTCTTGCCGCCGCTTGCGGGCGGACCCGAGGCCGCCAAGCCGGCCGGCGATATCGGGCGCGATGACCGGCAGCGGCCGCGCCAGGGCGGCGCGGACGCGCGAAACCGGTTTCCCCGGCCCCGGTGACCGGGCGGGGCGATTCGCCGCAGCGCCGCGATCTTCATTTCGGCGTCCATCGCCACAATAGGATGACGAGGCTCGACAGGGCGCGACCGCCTCAGACTGACCGGGATGCAACGGAACGTTTGGGCGTCGTGGATGCAGCAAGCTGGGACATGATCAGAACTCCTTGAGCGTAGGGTCAGGCGAACGTGATATCTATTGCAAATACTCTGTGTACCGCCCAGTATCTTGTCTCGACATCAGAAATCCCTGGAGAAACAAGATAATAGGATGGCCGCTCTACAGTTTGGTCCGTTAGATCAAACAACATGCGTTGTAATAGGGGGTCAGAAATTGAATATCCTGCGAAGACGATAGGATACTCGAAACCCAAATCACGAAACCGCCCGTAAAATCGCGATCTGTTCGAACTCGTAGCTCGTAGCTTGCGTATTGCTCATTACCGCATTACCGAGGATTAGCGGAATCTCGGAGTTTGTATGGAAATCGATACACCCGTGCAATTTGTAAAATCCAATGGGATCCGTCTCCTTGTTAAGTGTTAAGTCGTCGCTGAAACCGCGCCGACGATCGGCTGGACCGCTGATCCCGGCTTCTGGCGGGCGACCGGCCTGCTACCGCTCGCGATGACCGCGCTTGATGCGTGGCCACGAACAGCCGTGCTCGGTGCGGTCCTGTTGCCCGGCTATCTCGGCGGGGCGGTCGCAACGCACGTCCGGGTTGGCAACCCCGCTCTTCAGCCACATCCTGTTCGGTGCCTATCTGGGCATCGCGCGTTGGGGCGGGCTACGGCTGCGTGACGGCCGCGTCCGCGCGCTGCCGCCGGTCGGCTGAAAGGGACCCCATCAGGTCGCCTGACACGGCCGTTTTGGGAGAAGAATACATGTCTAACATTACCCCCTGCCTCTGGTTCGACGGTAAAGCCGAAGAGGCCGCCAGTTTCTACGCCTCGCTGTTCCCCGACAGTCATGTTGATGCCATCCATCGCGCCCCGGGTGACTTTCCGTCGGGAAAGACAGGCGACGTACTGACGGTTGAGTTCACGCTGATGGGTCGGCCGTTCATCGGCCTCAATGGCGGACCGCTCTTCAAATTCAATGAGGCGATCTCGTTTCAGATCCCGGTCGAGACCCAGGCCGAGGTTGACCGCCTCACTGACGCGCTTTCGGCCGTGGCCGAGGCCGAACAATGCGGCTGGGTAAAGGACCGCTTCGGGGTCTCATGGCAGATCGTTCCGCGCCGGCTCACGAGACTGCTCGGCGATGCCGATCCCGCCCGCGCCAAGCGCGTCTTTGACGCGATGATGCAAATGAAGCGGATCGACATCGCCGTGCTCGAGCGCGCCGCCGACGGCGTCACCCCATCCGCCTAAACCGTCAGCAAAGGAGATACCTATGCCTGTTGATTCCAACGCCCCGGTCCGCATCAGCGCATTCAACTGGGTGCCGCCCTTTGCCCAGGGCCAGGTCCGCGACCTCCGCCCGCGCTGGGCGCTCGAAGAAGCCGGAATCGCCTATGCCGTGCGCAAGCTCGACGCGATGGCGGAACGTCCCGCCGACTATTATGAGGAACAGCCCTTCGGTCAGGTGCCGAGCTACCATGACGACACCGTCTCGCTGTTCGAGAGTGGCGCGATCGTGCTCCATATCGGCCGCGACTGCGAGACGCTGCTGCCTACCGATCCAGCCGCTCGGGCGCGCGCTACGGCGTGGCTGATCGCCGCGCTCAATAGTGTCGAACCCTATCTGATGCAGCTAGCCACGATCGACATCTTTGCCGCTGGCGAGGAATGGGCCAAGTTGCGCCGCCCCGGCGTGATCGAGATGATCGACAAGCGGCTGTCGCGCCTGTCCGGCGCCTTGGGCGACAAGGCCTATCTCGACGGCGACTGCTTCACCGCTGGCGATCTCATGATGACCACGGTGCTGCGGATCACCGACGGCAAGGGGCTGCTCGACCGGTATTCGAACCTCGTCGCCTACAAGGCGCGGTGCCAGGCGCGTCCCGCATTCCAGGCGGCGCTCGCCGCGCAGATCGCCGATTTCGAGGAGCGAGAACCGGTATCACTGCCTGGTTCGGGCACGCTACCGTCGGCGGCAGCAGTAGTGTTGACCAGTGGGAGGTCCGCCGAAGTTAGCTGAACGGGATTTGCGCTCTCCGTGCTGCCGCTGGCGTTGCGCGCGCATATGTTCAGGAAGGGCGACGTCAAAAACCCGCTCGGCAAAGGTGGCCGATATCAGGAATGCAAAAAGCTCTGCCGGGAAGCGTGTAGGCTGGGTTGCGTCGCACGGCGCTCAAGCAACCTCTGAGTTCGCTGACGACTGCGGTGATCCGTTCGCGGCGGGCCGCGAATGCGACCGGCGGGGCTGCCGGTGCCTATGGTTGGTTCGGCTCCGGGGGCTGCGGCGCGACGCCCAGCTTGCGCAGCGTCGCGCTGTCAGCGACGCCGTCGAGGTTGAGCCCCTTCCGCTTCTGAAAGCGGGCGATTGCAAGGGCGGTCGCGCCGTCATAAAGGCCGGTTTGCGGGACGTCGAAATGAGCGGCAGCGAGGGCGCGCTGCACTGCGCTGACATCCTTTCCCGCCATCGGCGGCACGGCGGGGCGCAGGCTGCGCGGCTCACCCGGTGCGGCATGCGTCGGCGCAAACCAGGCGCTCACGTCGTTGCCGTTGATGGTCAGCCACTTCGTCAGCGTCGAGACCAGGTGAAAGTCGAGCCGCGGGCTTCCGTCAGGAGCATGGCTGGGGGTGCCGATTTCCGCCAGCAGCGGCAGGAACTGTGCCGCCGGGGCATGGCCGACGAACTCCGGCAATGCAGCGAAGCCGCGCACCGCGACATCGGCCTCGGCCTTCGCCTGCGCCAGGTTCAGGGGCGACCCTTGCGCCTCGGCTTTGGCCTCGATGCCGACATCCGCTGTGTCGACCGTCAGTTCGTACACGCGCCAACGCGGATTTAGCTTTGACACCGCACCGATGAGCGTCTGCATGGCGCGCTGCCGGTCGGCGGGGCCGCCGCTGTCGGCTCGCAGCTTGCCGCTGGCTTCCACTAGGGCGCGGAGCGGGGCGATAGCGATGTCCTCCAGTCCGATGTCGAGCTCAGCGCGGCGCGGCACAGTGCTGGGGTCGGCCAGCTTCGGCGCCAAGCTGAGCCCGTTCTCCTTTAGCGTGACGCGAACGGCTTCGGCATCGCCGGGCATCCTCGTCAGGGACCCGCCGAGGCTGGCCTCGGTGAACGAAACCAAGGACTGATCGTCCACGCCGCGCACGGCCACCCCTTCGATCGTCAGTTCGCCCTTCGCCTCGCTGAACGCGCTGAGGAGTTGCGGCAACAGGGCGGCAAACGCCTGTCCTTGCTGGTCCGGCGTCAAGACGGTCTTCCGGTTCACCGCATCGATCTCGTCGCGCAGCCGGTTCAGCGCCGCAAGATCGGGGCCATCGGCCTTCCCGCCGTAAGCGATGCGGTCGATCGTCCCGCCGGCAGGCCCGCCGTTGAACATGAACCCGACGTGTTGCACCGTAAAATCGATCGGCTGCGACCAGCCCGCGCCGGCGGCGGCCAGCTTCGACGAAAAGGACAGCGGCCCGAAGCTGATCCAGTCGCCGGTCTTCTTGTCGTCAACCCGCATCCCGGCGACTGCCACGCTCGTCTCGCGGGCACGGCCGGTCGCCATGTCGAGCACGACGCGGGCCGTCCCGTCCTGGAGCGCGAGCTTGGTTTCGTCTCCGGTTTCTGCCCGCAGCATCCACTTCCCTGGCAGCTTGATATCGAGGGCCGTCAAATTGTCCGGGCCCGGCGCGCGGCGAACCTCGATGCGGTCCAAGGCGAGCTCCGCCCGCATCACATGCGTCAGGTGGACGGTGACCCGGGCGTCGGCGATGTCGGCGACTTCGGCGTTGCCGTCCCGCCGGACATCGAATTGCCCGGCGCCATCCCAGGTTACGACGCCGCCCGTCGCCGTTTCGAGCTTTTGCAAGAGCGCGTCGATGTCGGCCCTCAGGCCATGCGCGGGTTGTGCGCCCTGCGCCAGCTTGCTCGCCAGCGCACCGACCGCGCCGCCCGCTTCATCGGCCGCGGCGGCTTCGGCTGGGCTCGCGAGAAAAACGCCAAGCGCCAGGGCGAGCGCCGCTCCGATCGCAATTCGCAATGTGCTGCCTTTTCCGGATGACCCGAGCCTCCAACCTAAATCAAAGAGCCGCCGGTGCGAGCCGTCGCACGAATTTTCGTGGTTGGTGGGCGGCCGGGATGATCCGGTGCAACATGTCCGCCGCCTTCCCCGCCATGCGCTCGCGGTCCAGTCCGCGGCGGCGGGCGTGGGGGCGGCGACCATGGCGAGGGTGAGCCCAACGAGGACAGTCGGGAGAAGATACTTTGTCACGATGACCTCCGACGTAATCGGATGAACTCCCGCAGGCGTTCTACCTCCTCAGAAAGGAGATGTTACGGCCGAGAGCCGCCGGGCTTATTGGTCCATGATCGCCGTCCCAAGAGCGCGTCGGTGCTGGCGCTGCGTAGCGGGGATATCTCTTGCGTAGGTTGACGCGCAACTCCTCAACGAGCCTTCCGGATTTTGCCGAATTATGTTGCAGACCCACCCGCCGACGGTGTTAGGACAGCGCGCGAGCGGGCTGTTATTGCCGCTTCAATCTCGCGTCGCATCGCTTCGATTGCCCTACGGTTGTAGCTGCTCAAGACTTCTTTCTCACCGCCAGCGCTGCCAATGACCAAGATATATTTGGGCACTAGACAAACAATCGCGATCAGCCCGACCACGAGGCCGGCGACCGTACCGAAAGGCTGCGAATCGAAGGCATTGCTGAGTAGGATGCCGGCAAGAACTACTAGGGGAAGGCCGAGAATAGGTCGCCATTTAGTCGCGACGCGCAATGAGGATATTGCGGCGATCGGATAGCTGGCCGCGCCGATGTAGGCAATCTGCTTGGTGATCTCGAACCGGATCGCCATCCTTTTCCCCACACTTGCGGACTTCCAAAGGCTGGCGCTAGCAGCACCAGGCCGATCACCACCCAGCCCAGCGCCACGAGCACCGGCCGCAGGCTGATCGAGCGGCCGACGACGATCGCCGCGACGAGCCAGAACCACCACATTGCGACCTTCCTTTAGCCCGGTCTTCGCCAGGACCGTCTAACTTCGTCCCCCCCGAGGGATGAAGTTCCGTCCGCCGCATTCTTCGCACCCCTAGAGTGCGGCACCCTGCCGCAGGCGGGCGCCGGCCAGCGGAAATAACCGCCGCTTACTTATCGCTTACTTGTCGGGCCGCTTATTTGAGACCCATCGTCTAAGCCCTTGAAAAAAATGGCGCGCCCGAGAGGAGTCGAACCCCCAACCCCCAGATCCGTAGTCAGCGTATGAAGCGCGCCGGGGTCCGCCAAATCGCGCCATAAGGCTCGTTTTTCCTTGCTTTTCGCTTAACCTTCTGATTTGATATCGCCACGAGACGCCATGCGGACCCGGTGCGGACCTAACCGCGGGGTCCGCGTGGGGTCCGCAAGCCAAAGCAAAAGGGTTGCGTCATGCCGAGGTTCACCGATCGCTTTCTGGCGGCGCTCAAAGTCGAAGACGGCCGCAAAGATCGCCTCGTCTTCGACGACGAATGTCGTGGGCTCGGCGTCCGCGTGACCGCGGCGGGAACGCGCAGCTTCATCTTGCAGTGGACTGATCCGGTGACGCGCCGCAAGGTGCGCGAGCCGCTCGGGGTTTGGGGCAACTTGACGATCGATCAAGCGCGCACGGCGGCGAGGGCGAAGCTCGGCGACGTGGCGAAAGGCATCGACCCGCGGGCCGAGCGCGAGCGCCGGCGCGAGGCGGCCGAGCGCGAACGCGCCGAGCTGGCGCTGACCTTCGAAGCGCTCATCGAGGAATGGAAGGCGCTGCATTTGGCGCGGCGCCGGCCACGCTACGCAGCCGAGGCCGAGCGGGCCATCCGCCTCGGGCTCGCCGACCTGTTGCGGCAACCGGCGGCGCGAATCTCGCGAGCCGCTGTCGTCAATGCACTCGATCGGATTGTCAAAGCCGGCAAGACAGTCACGGCCGGCCGCACGATGGCTTATGCGCGAGCCTGTTTCGCCTGGGCGAAAAAGCGCGGCAAGGTTTCGGAAAACCCGTTTGCCGAGCTGCCGATCGCAACCGGCACCGGCGAGCGCGAGCGGGTGCTGAGCGACACGGAAATCCGCGAAGTCTGGGCGGCGGCGGGCCGCCTCGGCTATCCGTTCGGGCCGTTCTACCGGGCCGCAATCTTGACCTTGCAGCGGCGCGAGGAAGTCGCTGGCATGCGGTGGAGCGAGATTTCCGCCGACATGACGCGGTGGAGCTTGCCGGGCGGGCGCATGAAGAACGGCAAGCCGCATGTCGTCCACCTCTCGGAGGCGGCGCAATGCGTGCTCAGGGAAATCCCGCGCATCGGAGGGTGCGACTTCATATTCAGCACCGGACGCCGCAGAAAAGCGGGTGCCACCGGCCCGGCGCCGATCTCGGGTTTCTCGCAAGGCAAGCGCTACCTCGATGCCGCCATCCGCAAGGCGCGCGCGAAGGCCGGAATCGCCGAGGCGATGCCGGAATGGCATGTGCACGATCTGCGGCGCACCGGCGTAACGATCCTGGCGTCGCTCGGGTTCGACAGCATCGTTGTCGACAAGCTGCTTGCGCATCAACCGGCAAAGCTCCGCGGCGTCGCCGGCGTCTACCAGCGGCACGATTTCGCCAGGGAACGCGCCGGGGCGCTCGACGCCTGGGCGGCGCACGTCACCGGGACCGAGGCCGAGAACGTCATCCCGCTGCGCGGTAGGATCTCAGCCGGCGGCGGATAGGGGATCGCGACCCGACAAGCCCGGCTCCGCACCGGGCTTCCGCTGCTCACCCTGCGGAGCGCCAGCGGAGGCGCGCATTGTCAGACGAAGCCCCTTGGCTGCCGCTGAATGACGCGGCAACCCGCTGTCAGCGGGCGGGTGTCTCCGAGACGGCACTCAACGACATCTTGCAAAGCGGCCGCGTGCCGTTGCGCGGGAAGCGCGACGGCCGTGTTCGGGCTGATCCCATCGAGCTTCCGCATGTGCGCGAGGTTCGCATCTCCCCGGCCTTGAACGAAATCATCCTTGCCGGTTCATCTGAACTCGACCGCCTGAGAGCGTCATACAGTGATGTGCTGAGACCAACATTCAACGATGCGCAGTTCAGGATCGAGGATGCGATCACCTTTACGGATGTAGTGGTTCACTGGCCGAAGCTTGTTGAGGAACTGCAATCGGCCGGCTTCAAGCTCAAGGCAAGACGGCAGAAATCCACTAGGTCGCTTGCTGTTACCGGAACCACGCCGGCGACAGCAAGCGCTTTACCACGCCCGACCCTGCCGGATGACAACTTGCGCACGTGGTATGAAAAGCAAGTCGAGAAGGACGACCCGACTTCCGAGGCGGCGGATTGGGCGGCGGCGCGAGTGAAGTTCGGCGCACGGGTGCGGCGGGACCAGGTGCGGCAGATCCGGCGCGAGCTGGCGCCCGAAGCCTGGCGGCAACAGGGGCGGCGGCGGAAAGCCGGAAATCCGCCGAATAATTCCGCCGAGTAATTCCGCCGAAATCGTCGCCTCGCGGATTTGCAGATTTTTGAGCCGCGGCGAGTGTCGGCTACATACGCGTAATATCGCGATGTAGAGGACAGTCATGGCGACCGATCGAGACCATACCGCAGCGGCCGAGTACATCGACGAGGACGGCCTTCACGAGCGGTTTTTGATCCCGCCGCGGACCGCTCAACGATGGCGCGCGTCGGGTGACGGGCCGGCCTTCGTGCGGCTCGGGCGCCGACGCGTCGCGTACCGCGTGGCCGATGTCGAGCGCTGGCTCGCCGAGCGCACCTATCGGAGCCTCGCCGACGAGGCCTCCCGCCAGTCCGCGGCCTGATGCCCGAACGAAGCGACCCCGCCGCGGGTGGCGCCGCGGTCAGGGCCGGTATCGGTAATGCTGGGCGGCATCCCGATACCACGCGACAAGCTCCGGCGGTAGACCTTTCCGAGACGCAGTTCGCGCGCGCCGTGGCGCGATTGCACTGCTCGTCGAGCTAGGCGCGTCCCGGATGATCCGCACCGAGATCGAGGCGATGGTCGAGCGCTATGTGTCCCGCCTCGACGGCAGCGTTCTCGCCGCGCTCGGCGCCGACCAATTCCCACACCCGCCCGTGCACACGGTGGCGCCGCGATGACGCTCCCCGACTTGGGACCGCACATCGCAAAGATCGCGCGCGCGGTTCTGGGCGAGCCGAACAAGCAGCGTTCGACGCGGCGCCAGCTTCGCTTCGGAACCAACGGCAGCGTCGCGGTCGAGATCGGCGGGTCGAAGCGCGGCCAATGGTACGACCACGAGGCGCAACAAGGCGGCGGACCCTGGGAGCTGCTGACCATCAAGCGCGGCATGTCGAACGGCGCCGCGATCCAGTGGCTGCAATCGGAACTTGGGATCGAGATCAAACCTCGCGCCAGGACATCGAGTCGGATGGTTTCGACCTACGGCTACCGCGACGAGGACGGCGATCTCGTGTTCCAGGTCTGCCGGTTCGAGCCCAAAGATTTTCGGCAACGGATGCCGGATGGCAAGGGCGGCTGGGCGTGGAGCGTCAAGGGTCTTCGGCGGCTGCCCTACCGCCTGCCCGAGCTGCTCGCCGCACGCGCCGATTGCGTCGTGTTCATCGTCGAGGGCGAGAAGGACGCGGACCGGCTCGCCGGTCTCGGGCTCGTCGCCACCTGCAACCCCGGCGGCGCCGGCAAATGGCGATCCGAGTACAACCGGTTCTTTGCGGGCCGAGATGTTGTGATCCTGCCCGACAATGACGACGCCGGCCGCGGCCATGCTCAATCCGTGACGGCCCATCTCGCCCCGATTGCGGCTCGCGTGCGGATCCTCGAGCTGCCCGGCTTGCCGCCCAAATGCGACGTTTCGGACTGGCTCGCTGCGGGCGGCACGCGCGAAAGGCTACAAAGGCTCGCTGCGGAAGCGCGTGTGTTCTTGGCGGCAGAAGTCGCCAAGCCTCAAATTCTCGTTACACCGGGGCAGCGACACGAAGCCGCGGATGCCGGCCTTGCTGCATTGGTCGCCGCGGGTGTCGAGTTCTACCAGCGCGACCGGTCTTTGGTGCGCTGCTGCGTCATCGAAGCAAAGGCATCCAACGGCGACCTGATTCGGGTTCCGGGCATCGTGCCGGTGACCCTGCCCGCGCTGGGGCGCGCGCTCGGACAATCCGCGAGCTGGGCAAAGCTGGACCGAAACGGAGCTCCGTTCGCCATCGATCCTCCGAAAGATGTTGTTGAACAAATCGCCGCGATGGCCGGCGAATGGCCGTTCCTGCCGCTCTCCGGCGTTATCGGCACTCCGACCCTTCGGCCGGACGGCACCGTGCTCGCGACCGAGGGTTACGATTCCGCGACCGGCCTGGTCCTCCTCGCGCCGCCGCCAATGCCGGCGATCCCGTCGGCGCCGAGCAAGTCCCAAGCCTCGGAAGCGTTGGCGTTGCTCGGCGATCTCCTCGCCGAGTTTCCGTTCGTCGACGATGCGTCGCGGTCCGTCGCGTTCTCGATGTTGATGACGCCGGTGCTCCGCGGGGCATTGTTTCCGGCAGTGCCGCTCCACGCTGGAACAGGCCCCGCGCCCGGAACCGGCAAGAGCTACCTGGCCGACCTTGCCTCGGTGATCGCCACCGGCGAGCGCTGCGCGGTGATCGCGGTGGCGTCCAAGCCGGAGGAAACCGAGAAACGCCTGATCGGCGCTGTCCTCGCCGGCTATCCGATCATCGCGCTCGACAACTGCAACGCCGAGCTTGCAGGCGATTTCCTGTGCCAGGCGAGCGAGCGCCCGGTCCTTCAGTTGCGTCCCCTGGGTTCGAGCGCCGTCGTCCGGGTGCCGAACACCGTCACGGTCTTCGCGAACGGCAACAACCTCGTCGTGGTCGCGGACCTGGTGCGCCGCACATTGATCAGCCGGCTCGACGCCAACATGGAGAATCCCGAAGAGCGAACCTTCAGGGCCGATCCCGTAAGCGCGGTGCTCGCCAATCGCGGGCGATACGTCGCGGCCATCCTCACTATCGCGCGCGCCTACATCGCCGCTGGGAAGCCTGACCTCTTGCCGCCGCTGCCGAGTTACCAGGGGTGGTCGGACCTCGTGCGCAGTTCGCTGGTCTGGCTCCGCCGCTCCGATCCGGCCGCGACCATCTCAACCGCGCGAGCCGAAGACCCGCAGCGGCAAAAGCGTGCCGCCGTGTTCGCCGCCTGGGCAGCCGAGCTCGACCTCGCGCCCGCGATGCTTCAGACCAGCGAGCTGATCAAAGCCGCGGAGGAAACCGAACACTTCGGCGGGTCAAGGCGTCCCCGTCTCCACGCCGCGCTGTTCGATATCGCGAAGTCGCGCCATGACCGCGGGCTCGACCCGACACGGCTCGGGCAATGGCTGAAGCGCTCGGAAAACAGGATCACCGCCGGCTACAAGCTGACGGCGGATCGAGCCGATCTCGCCCGCCCGCGCTGGTGCCTGTCGAAGGCTACAGAATGATGCTCCGCCGGGTCTGCGGTTGTGGGGTCTGTGGGGTCTGTGGGGTTGTTTCACCTACCCCCCGGTTTGCTTCATTTCACCCACCCCCTCGCGCGCGTGACTCCGACTGAACAGACCCCACAAACCCCACATGCCCAACGTGACAATGGCAACGAGGAACGGCACTTGCCGGTGGTGCCGGAAAGCGTTCATGGCGCGCCGCGACGGCGGCAAGGCGCAACGCTTCTGCCGCTCGGCCTGCCGCCGGGCCTTCGATGCCGCCGGGCGCCGCTGGGTGGCGGACGCGATCGACGGCGGGACGCTGACCGTGGAGGCGCTCCGCAACGGCGCCGCCGCAACGCGCGCGTTGGTGTCGGAAGCCGTCTCGCCCGCGCCGATAGATCCGGCTCGGACCCCCGCTCCCGACGCGCCGGCGGAGCGTTCCGAGGACACCCCCGCCCAGTTGCTCGACGAGTTGGTATCCGTGCTGGTCTACCTGCCGCAGTGGCCTGCGATTGTGCTGCCCGAGGCGCTGGTCGATCGGCTCCTCGCGTGGATCGAACGGAAATAGCGCGCAATTTCCACGCCGGCTCCGAATCTCTCGCCTCCACCCCCGCCGTCGCGCCGACGTTTCCCCGTAGAGGCTACCAGTGGGCGCGGTGCCGTTGGCTTCTTGCCTCCAGTCGCGGCGCTCGAGCATAAACATGGAGTAGGTCCGCCCGCCGGCCTGCGGCGTTCGCGACGCCAGTTGAAACGGAGCAAAGGGCGGCAACGTTTCGGCGCGCGCTCGCAGCGTCGGGCGAAATTCGGTTAGCTTTCCGGGATGGCGCCATAATCTTCAAGGGCTTAAATGTTTTGCGGCGCGCGGACACGAAGAAGCGGACGATGCCGGCGGTACCCGCTGGCTGGGAAGCGCCGCTGTCGGCTGCATGGCGGATCTTCCACCGGGCCGCGGACTGCCGAGGGTATGGCCCGGACGGTCGCGGCGATGTGGTGGGGCCGCAAGCGCAAGATTGAGCGGCTGCATGCGTTGGGGCTGAGGGCGCCCGGCGGGCGTCCGCGCAAGCTCAGGCGCGCTTTGAGTTTGGTGGATCAGGCAAAGGAACGGTTGCGAATGGCAAGCCAGGAGATACGGGCGCACCTGCCGACCGAGGTCGAGGCGATGCCGAGCAGCGAGTTGACGGCGCCGCAGCGGCTCCGGAAAGCGGCGCTGCTGGGTTTGGATCGCTTGACCGAGATCCTGGAGGTCCCGGTCAGCGAACACATGGACATGAAGCGGCAACGGCTTGCCGGCGACATGGCGCTCGGCGTGTGCAAGCTGTTCATGCGAGCGGCGGAGGCGGAATTTCGGGCGAGAAAGGACGACACGGTGGGCCGGTTGCTGCAGGAGCTCCTCGCAGCAGAGGAACAGGAGGCGGATCGGGCTCGCAAGCAGGCTGCGTGCGATCCAAACGACCGAGGCGGCTGAAAAACCGAAGCAGGCTTTATCGCAAGACCAAGACGTTCCGCTGATTGTCGATGCTCCAGGAAGAGAACCGCGAGAGAAAGCGTGAAAACAACTTCCGCCCGCAGCGAAACGATATCCGGCTCCTTACAATCCGAACGCAGAGTCGATCCGCGAGTGAAGGACAGAGGCGCTCGGTCTCATCACACGGCGCGCAATCGATCCTGTAAATCTGGCTCCCCCGTAATGGCCTCGCGCTGAGAGAAATTTTGCGGTTCGTTCCGAACCCTATCCCACGTTTCTTTTGCTTCTTTCAGCTCGCGCTCGGCCTCGACGACCGCAGTTGCGCGGGCATGGGATGCTTCCCGTTCCATATGTCGGCCATTGAAATAGCCAACCAGCAGCCCGCCGAGTGCACCGACCAGCCCAAAGAAATAATACGCGCCGCCGATGACGATGATTCCCCAGAACGCTGCCCAAGCCCACCAATCGCCGCGGGCTGAGCGGGCTGTGTCGAGATTTCGCGCTGCGGCTGTCAGCTCTTGCTGAAAGTAGCGGAGTGCGGTGTCGCCCTCTTCTCGATCCTGCGATATGAGTTGCTTGCGGAGTTCGACATCGGGCACTCGGAAATAGAGATCACGAAGACGCTGCCGTATCCGGCGTTGTTGAAATTCCTCTTCGTGGGACTCTAGCTCTCGCTGCTCATCGCTATAACGTTCCGCAGCATTGTAGATTGCAAAATAATTTGGGGGTTCTGATCGTATTTTCTCGGCGGAATCCACAATACTAGCAAGACGCTCTAATTCAACAAGCGTCTGATGACAGGCTTTCGCGCGCTTCCGGATTTCAGCCAGTTCTTTGCTGGCGGGCATTGATCCCCCGTAGGCCGCATAAACTCCGTTGGAAGAGAGGATTTCGTGAAAGCATAGCACTGGATTGACGAGTCCACACCCAGAAAGCCGCGGCGAACCTGAACATATGCGTTTTCGCTCACAGTCGGCGGCCACGCGATTGCGAGCCTCGTCGCCCTGGGCTGGCTCGATCCCGCCCGCCGGGCCGACAACGACGCGGTGCGCGCTGCGGTGATCGGGATTGCGGCCCGCGCAATGCTTTGGGCGGGTGCGCGATGAGCACCGGCATCTTGCTAGGCTTCGTCGTCTCCCCGACAATGCGGGCGTTCGCCGGGAGCGGATCGTGCGAACGGCCAGGCGAGATCTCGCTCGCCCACCGGGGCGAGTCATTGCTCGACGAGTTGTCCTATTTTTCCGCAATTATGTAGCAGACGCACCTAAAAGCGATCTGTCAGCGATTTTCTGATCGCGGATGGCCTAGGGCGAGAGTTATGTTACCGACCCCGTGGTCCCTGGTCCTGTGCGATGACGGATACGGGCGCATACCGTCTATGGGAACAGCTAATCTTACTGCGTCAATAATCTGGAATCCTTCGGATTTTGCGGATTGGTTCGTTGCAGCAGGGGCATCTCGGCAGGGTCCTGGCGAGAAATATCATACCGGGCGCGGGCCGCTATCCGCTGCGACCAAGACCAAGCTGGCCTTGGCCGACCCGGCGCGCATATCTGCGGCTCGTCGCGACCCGCTACCGCAGCCTGAGATCGCCCTGCCGCCTTGATCTGATCGCCAAGGTCGACGCGGCCGGCAAGCTGACGCTGAACGAGCTGCGGCTCGCCGCGTCGCGCATGATCTTCCCTGGCTGGACCGCCGACGAGCCGTCGATCCGCATCGAGATGCGCTGGGTCACGGTCCCGCCCTTCGCCGAGAACAGCACCGACATCGCGCGCGTCTCGAACAGCGGGCCGCAGCCGCGGTTCGAGCGCCTTCAGGAGCTGCACCGCCAAGGCGCTGGTGAAATCGTAGCGGATCGCGACGGCGCCGGGGACGTAGGCGGTGATCGTGCCGAAGAAGCGGTCGCCGAGAAAGAAGACGAAAGTGGCGGTGCGGTCGACGACGCGCTGCCCGATCAGCCGGCCGCAGGCGCCAAAGGTGTCGTAGCGGTTGTCGCCGGTCCCGGTCTTGCCGCCGACCAGCACGACGCCACCGTTTCTCGCCATGCTCTAACTCGCTCCCGGCGCCGGTCCGCGCCACCGGCGCGCCCTCAGCCATCCGCGAATTCTTTTTGAGACGACTTGACTTGCGGACGATTAAATTACAGTTAGTAGGAAAATCGACAATTTAGCAGGATACAGGCGCTCGATGCGGACTGCCGGCGATGTGGGGGCATCAGGAACGTTGACAACCGTGATGATTGAAACCCGAACAACCGCGAAAAAGCGCCGCGCCGGAGGCGCCAACCGCCCATTTCTTCCAGGACGACGGCGATGGAAGGGCTAGCGCGGAAGCGGAACCCGCCGGCCATGGATATTGGCCGGGATCGCCGGTATGACGGCGGGGTTGGGGCCGCCCGCGCCCGGCATGGGTTGTGGCCCGACCGCTCCGGCGCCACCGCGGTCATGGTCGCGCTCAGCACGCCGATCCTGCTCGCGATAGCCGGGCTCGGCGTCGACGCCGGTTTTTGGTTCGCCATCAAGCGGCAGAACCAGTCCGCGGCCGACGCCGCGGCCCTCTCGGCCGCTTACGAGGTGGCGTATGCTACCGGCAACCAACTCGCGGCGGCAACGCAGGCGGCGACAGCAAACGGCTGGGTCAACAACACCAACCCGCCGGCGGGGCTGACCCCGATCACGGTCAACTACCCCTGTAGCAGTAGCACCTGCACCTTTGCCGCCGGCGGCATCCAGGTCGTGCTGCAACAGCAGCAACCCACCTGGCTCGCCAACTTTGCCTCGCTGGCCAATGTGACGATCACGAACAGCGCCGTCGCCGTCGTCAGCAATCTGCCGCCGGCCTGCATGCTGGCCTTGAACCCGACCCTCGCTGACGCGATCAACCTGGCGGGCAATCCGACGATCAATGCACCCAGCTGCACGATCGTCTCCGACTCGGACGCTTCGAGCGCGGTTCATCTGCAGGGCGCCGCTTCGATCACCGCGGCCACCTTGATCACCCCCGGCCAGATCTCGCACACCGGCGCCGCCTACACGCTCGATCTGAGCCATCCGGCGCAAATCGGCGCCAACCCGATCCCCGACCCCTATGCCAGCACGCTGACCCATTCGAATTTTCTGACCGACGGGCTTTCCACGGCAGGGGCCTGCACGGCGGTGTCCGGCGGCTACGCAAATCCCGGCGGTACGAATCCCGGCTGCGTGATCTCCGGCAATCTGGACATCAAAAACGCGACCGTCAACCTGGCCCCAGGCACCTACTGGATAGAGGGCAATCTCACCCTTGAAAACGGCAGCGGCGCCACCCTCGAATGCACCACCTGCAGCAGCGGCGGCTCCGGCGTCACGATTATCCTCACGGCACCGCCGGGCGGCGGCACGGTCGGGACCGTGAGCTTGGGCTCCAATGCGGATCTCAACCTGAACGCGCCCAGCACCGGGCCGTTCGCCGGCATGGTGCTGATCCAGGACTCGAACGGGCTGCCAACAGCGGACAGTTTGCCCAACCCGGACGACTTCTCCGCCAGCGCGAACGCCACCGAGACGCTGAACGGGCTCGTCTATTTCCCAGACGCGGCGGTCACCTTCCAAGGGACGCCGGCCAGCACCGACCCGTGCCTGGTGCTCGTCGCCAACACCGTGGCAATGCAGGGGAATCCCAGTCTCGCGATCAACGGATGTTCGAGCATCGGGCTCACCACGCTGCCCCTTCCCAAGACCGTCACCCTCGTCCAATGAGGCCGCCGATGAGGCCAAACTTGGGGATCATGACGGCGGCGACCCTCGGGAGGTTGTCCCGTGATACCGCCGGCGCCGCCGCCGTCGAGCTGGCGATGATGTTCCCGTTCCTGGTGCTGCTGACCCTCGGCGTCATCGATTTCGGCGGCTACATGAACGCCAGCCAGCAGGTCGCCGCAGCGACGAGGATCGGCGCCGAATATGCGCGCGACAGCACGACCTGCCAGCAGACCCAGACCGGCATCGACACGGTCAACGTCCTCATCAACTCGGACTGTCTGAGCGGCAACGCGACGACCGGCGCGGTCGGCATCGAAGCGACGATGAAGAACTCGATCAATTTGGGCTCAGCGCTGACCTTCCCCAACATGACCTCGTGCAACACCAGCGGAAGCAGCTGCCTGACCTGCACATGCGACGACGGATCCGCGATCGCCTGCGGCAATACCGCCTGTTCCGCGGCGACGGCGCCAAGGCGGGTCTTCGTCACCGTCAGCGCCAGCCTGGCGATCACGCCGATCCTTTCCTGGTCCGGATTTCCGACGACGGTGAAGGGGCTGACGCAGCTCCGCCTGAACTGATGACCCGGCGACCGCTCATTCGCCGCCGCCGCGAGGCGGGTTCGGTGGCGGTCGAAATGGCCGTCACCCTGTCGGCGCTGCTGCTGCTCATCGGAGGCGCGATCGAATTCAGTCTCGCCCTCTGGAATTGGAACTCGATGTTGCTCGCCGCTGAGGAGGCGGGCCGCTATGCGATGCTGTACAATCCTACCAGTTTGCAAAACGGCAATCTCACGCTGGCGACGGTCTGCCCCAGCGGCGTCGTCAGCGTAACGCTCGCCAACTGCGCCGTCGCTTGGGCCAACCAGAATTGGGGCAGCTATTACGCGATCAGCTGCACCGATCCGAGCACCGGAAGCGCCTGCACGGGGAGCTCGACGCAGATGGTCTTCAAGGCGACCTATACCTTCGATTTCATTACCTCGGTTTCGTTGAGCCGGGCGATCCAGGTCCCGGTAATTTGAGCCCGGGCCACGCGACATGATAAGCCTTACCCTTCGCCCTGTTAAGTCTTACCCCTGATCCTTCCCACACCGGCGCCGCCCCGGTCTAGCTGACATCGAGACAGGCGCCACCGCGAGAGACGCCT
This sequence comes from uncultured Alphaproteobacteria bacterium, assembly GCA_963772295.1. Lineage (GTDB taxonomy): Bacteria > Pseudomonadota > Alphaproteobacteria > ATCC43930 > CGMCC-115725 > AP-15. The sequence goes on along the minus strand of CAVYWO010000020.1, from coordinate 379,719 downwards.
GTTGACCGGGCGATCCGCGAGGAAGGCGAGCGCCTGAGGAGAGCATTCCCATGGCTCGACGAGCGACGGCGGGGCCGATGAGATACGCGGTTGTACTTGCGCTTGTTCTGCTCCCGCTTGGCGCCGCTGCGCAACACCCGGTGGCCGAGTTTCCGAGCGAGCAAGAGGCTCAACGACATTGCCCGGCCGATACCGTCGTTTGGCTCAATCTGCGGAGCGGCGTCTATCATTTCAACGGCGAGCGATGGTACGGCCGGACGAGGAGCGGCGCGTACGCCTGCGAGAAGGAAGCCCAAGAGGCTGGCGACCGCGCCACGAGGAACGGTCAGTAGGGTGTCGACTCAGTCCCGCCGCTCGGTTCCGGGTGACGCCGAGATTGGGGCCGGCAGGTCGAGCCCGAGCCGCGCCGCGGCCTTGGCGCATGGGGGTCTCCCGTCGGTGGCGGCAGGGGTTCGGCCGAGCTTCTCCGGCACAAGATTGATTGAATAACCGAGACTAACGACGAGTGCAAGGAATGTTTACTGGGCACTAATTACGCAAAACCACTTCGCGTCCGAGCTGAATTCCCCTTGTATTTCGATAGAGTCTCCCGGTACGAGGTTAACCGAAAATTTCTTAAAACCTTGATAGTCCGACAAGCCTCGCGGGCAGTATCCCGGACTATCTTCAGACCCTATCGTGATCTCCGAAATATGCTGATCGCTAGCATTTGAAACGATAAACTGTACTGTCTCAGGATGTATTAGGTAATAGGGCCGCGTAATTTCCGAAAGTTTGATCTTACTCAAGTCTATTTGGGCAGGCGGCGCCGCAGCAGTGCCGTTGCCAGAAGACGGAGATGACGGGACTACGGTGTATGGTTTTGTTGGGTCAAATGGCGGTGGTTGATCGGACGTGAATCCCGTCGGCGGTGGAGACAAGGCGGCCGACGCACTGGCTTCGGACCCGAGCAAAAGCACATGTCGGGTATTATCTACCTGGACCGAATCGAATCTCTTCAAGAAACTCTGCCCCAGCAGCAGAGGACCAGCTTTATCTCCAATGCTGGCACTGACATGCTTCAGCAAGTGGGGGCCGACTTTCAGCTCCCGAATGTAAAATCGATCGCTTTGCACCACAGAGCCGTCGGCCAGCTGATAGGTGCCGGTTCCGATGTAGTCGTCGCCCGTGATGGTACCGGTCCGTTTGAGTACCGAGAAAACATCCTGAGGAATTGAAACGTCGGCGGCTCCGCTGTCGACCACGAATTGCAACGGCAATACGCCATTAATTAAAACTGGAACCGTATCGACGCCGTTAGCCTCAACTAAAATAATCTCGTCATGGCCCGCATTACTGATAATGACGTCCCCTCTGGCACAGGGCTCAGATCTCTCGTAGACGAAATTCGTATTGGGGTCGCGACAATGCCAGGTTGGACCTGATTCGTCGGGGAGAGCGGCTGAAGAGGCCGGCGGCGCCGTGGGAGGCGCGGCGGGAGGAACCGCAGCAATATCGGAATTGGTCGGCGGCATTGAAGCCATAAGGTCGGGCACAGAGAGATATGCCGCCAGAGATGCGGTGCGAGCGTCCGACGCTCGCCGATAGCATTCGATGACCGATTGCGGGATTGGAAGCGACGGCGGCGGGTCATCGACCGAGACCCCGCACGCGGCGGTGTAGGATTTGATCCAGCGCGATTGGTCGTCGGCCAGCTTCTTGTAGGCCTCCGAGCTGAGTTTGGCGCGCGCCGTCTCGAACAGCTTGTTCCGGGCAATGGCCTGCCCGCGCAGATGGGCATCGGAGCAGATGACTATGCTGGACGCTTTCTTGACTTGGGAGCACCAGCGGTCCATCTCGTCGGCGCGCACAGTCCCCGCTAAGCACATGAGCGCAGCGACCAGGGCGCAAAACGTGAACCATCCTGCGCGTTCACGCCAAGTGCTTCGGTTGTCCGCCGGCCAGCCGGTCTCTCCAGTTTGGCAGGGCTGCCGCGCGAAATCGTCCACGCGTGAAAAGGTTCTACTCACGTCTCTCTCCTCACGGGCGGGGGCTTGTTGGCCTAATGTGTGGCGCACACGCACCACCGACCGCGGCCCCGTGACCGTGAATTTCCATCGATCGACGACCCGCTATCCCAGAAAAGATGGGTTGCCTGCCGGACGGTGTACAGGCGCCGTGCGTTGGGAAGATGAATTGACGGCAAGCGGCAACGACCGCGATCTTTGGGGGCGATGCGGGCAGCCCGCGTGCGCCCCTCGCCGTGGGCCGTTGACATGGTCGAGCGCCATAATCGCGTGATATGGGGATCGCTGGCAGACCGAAGGCTCATCTCCTCCGAACGTTGCCGGCGCTTTTCCTGGTCGCGGCGGCACCCTCGATGCCCGACCCTCGACTGACCCCCGGTGCCGTCACCGATACCGACCCGGCGATCGTCTGTGCACCGGGATATTCCCGTTCCCACCGGGTGTGGCACGACAAGGCGGGCACCCTCGCCAAATACGGCATCCCGCCCGCCGACGCGGACCAGTACGAGGGCGACGACCGCGTGCCGATATGCCTCGGCGGCGACAACGGCTCAGCGCTCAACCACTGGCCTGAGGCGTGGGATCAAGCGGAGCGGAAAGACGAACTCGAGCGGCGCATGTGCCGCGCGGTCTGCTCTGGCGAGATCACGCTACCGGCCGCACAGGCGATCTTTCTGGGAGACTGGCGCAAGGCGTATCATTGATGGGCCGGACATGATCTCCGACCTCGACATCTGGCGCGCCGCCAACCTGCTGACCCGCCAGCACGGCGCCGACGCCGAGCTTGAAGCCGCCCGCCTGCAAGACCTCATGCTCGACCACGGGGATGACGAGGGACGGCAGGTTTGGCAGCAGATCAGGCGAGCGATCGGGGCGCTTCAGGCTGCGCTCCTCTGGCAAGCCGAAACCGCCTTGCCCTACTATGGGCCGGACGGTTGACTGATCGGGTTGCACGCCCACCTCTAGAAAATGACGATGCTCTCCCTGGATCGGTAAGTTTCTATGCAGTTCAAGACGCGGCGATCGGAGCAGCTAAGGGTTTTGGAACGCCCCGAGCAAAACGAACCGAGTTGGTATGCCTCTTGGTGCAATACCCTGTACCCCGCTCAAGCATCGGGATGCACACTAACATCTTGCAACTCTGTGACAGTCCAGAATGCCGTCAATTCAACGAGTGCGTCTGTCACGCCTAGCTATTCGACAGCCACATCCTCTGCGGTTAATGCTACAACGTGGATAGGTAGTGTGGTCGGGAGCCTTATTGCCCATGCTCCTGGTGCTATCCGCGACTACGTGATCGGAGCGGGACAATCTATCAATCTGTTCCCAATCTATACTTATGAGATTTTTGAAACCTCTGATTATGACGCGCTACGATCGGACGTTGCTATAGTTTGTGGAGATATCAATCACGGGCTCGCCGACCATTGGACGGAATTCCTGGGGTCTGTTAGAGCCGAGCAGAGTACACAGGCGGTGAAAGCACCCCACCACGGGTCGCGAGAAAGCGGTGAACGAATTAGGCGCGGTGTCGGAACAACAGGGCGGGCCGAATAAGGACCCGTCATTGCTCGGCGAAGCGACCATTCCGCTTCCCGCCCGGAGCAGAGACCAAGTTAAAGGAGCTTGGTGCAGATCCCTACGATCCCAGAGTGAGAGTTGCCGCGCTCGTTGGCGCCCTGTACGCCGGCCCCATCCCACCTCCGAGCATGCTCCGGGAGTACAGCGAGGCCGTCCCCGGCCTGGGCGAGCGGATTATCGGCTGGGTCGAGCAACAATCCGAGCATCGCCGTACGCTGGAGAACCTTCGGACGAAGGGCGCGGAAGATCGAATGAAGCGCGGCCAAGTATTGGCGGCTGCCGTCGCGGCGATTGGTCTGATTGTCTCTGGGGTCGATGCCATATTCGGCAATCCCTGGGCGGCTGCCATAATCGCGATCGTTGCTGTTGGAGGGCCAACCGCTGCGGTAGCGCTCACCAGGCCGCGCTCGCTTCCCGTCCTGCCTTCCTCGGCGGTTGGAACTTCCCTGCCTTCGACGCCTGCGCCCCCCAAATCCCGCCCGACAGATCCAAAGGGAAACCTAGGAGGTCGCCCAGGCGTACGCTTCGCACCCTGGCCGCAGGGGCGTCAATGTCCGGATCGCCGAACACCGTACCCCACTCGCCGACCGAGCGGGGCCCCCCCCGCGCGCGTCGCGCAGTGCCCTCACGCGAGCGACGGAGCGGCGCGCGTGGGGAGGACCGGCGACACTACCCATCGGGCCGCCTGATCGCCGAGCTTGATCCGTGGACGGGTCGGCGGAGGGGAACCTAAGCTGGGTCGAATTCCTTCATTGCAGTGGTGCGAGAAGGTCGTCCGTCTCGGCCGATTCCACGGATCGGGGTATTGGTCTCATAGTCAGGACTGCCAGAAAATGCCTTAGACGAGAGAGTTGATGCGCTGCATGCGCGAGGGGCTGCGCAATCGGGGAAAGGGCGAAGTTGTTGCGAAACGCGCGAACCCGGAATTCCGAAAATCGGCCGCGGTTCGGGAGGGCGGGGCTGAAATTTCAGCCGCTCGCCGAGGCGCCCCGCCTTGCCCGAACGGGTCCGCTGCGACGCGGCCTATCAGGCGTGCCTGACGGCGGCGAGCGGCCTTCCCGCCCGTAGCGGCTGGCGTAGACGCGCGGAGCCGCGCCGGCGGGCACCGGAGGGCGGAACGAAGCTTTCGCGCGTCCTGGCGCGCCCGCCATGGTGCGCAACGGTCTTTTTGCCGGGCGGGTCCGCCGCAGGCTCGCAAACGGCTGCTCCGCGGCGGGTTCGCCGACGGGTCGCGCAACCCTGATGCGCGTGCACCGCAATGGGCCGCAGAACCGCAAAATCGGGTCCGCGGGGTCCGCATGGGGTCCGCAAGTCAAAGTTAGTTAGCCGTCATGGCCGATGTTGACTTCTAACTCATTGAAAAAATGGCGCGCCCGAGAGGAGTTGAACCCCCAACCCCCAGATCCGTAGTCTGGTGCTCTATCCAATTGAGCTACGGGCGCAGCGAGCCGCGATAACTACCGCAACGGCGCGCGGCGAGGCAAGATCGTCGCATGACTGAGGAAACGGCGGCCGACCTGGGCGGCGACGACCCGGCGGCGCGGCCCCGGATCAGCCTGCTGCCCGGCCATGCCTGGCGCGCCGAAGCCGGCCACCCCTGGATCTTCTCAAACGAGGTGCGGATGGACGCGGCGGCAAGGGCGCTGCCGCCGGGCGCGCTCGTCACCCTCTGCCGCGCCGGCGGCAGCCCCTTGGGGGTGGCGATGTTCAACCCGCACACGCTGCTCGCCGCCCGCCTCCTCGACCGCGACGCCGGGCGCGCGATCGGCCGGAGGTTTTTTGCGCGCCGGCTCGAACGCGCTCTGGCGCTGCGAGAGCGGCTCTTCGCCGCGCCGCATTACCGCCTCGTTCATGGCGAGGCCGACGGCGTCCCCGGCCTCATCGTCGACCGCTTCGGCGCGGTGCTCGTCGCCCAGGCGAACGCCGCCGGCATCGCCCGGCTCGAGCCCATCGTCCTCGACGCTCTCGATGGGCTGCTGCGGCCGGCGACGATCGTACTGCGCAACGATAGCCCGGTGCGGGCACAGGAGGGGCTCGCCGCCGAGACCCGGGTGGCGCGCGGCCGGCTCGACGCGGCCGTCGTCGTCGACGAAGACGGCGCCCGCTTCCCGGTCGATGTCCTCGCCGGGCAGAAGACCGGCTGGTTCTATGACCAGCGCCGCAGCCGCGCTTTTGTCGCCGGCCTGGCTTCCGCCGCCCGCGTGCTCGACCTTTATTGCTACAGCGGCGGGTTTGCGGTGCAGATGGCGCGCGCCGGCGCCGCCGCGGTCACCGGCATCGACAGCTCGGCCCCGGCGCTGCGCCTGGCGGCCGAGGCGGCGGCGCTGAACGGCGTCGCCGGTCGCTGCGCCTTCCGCCGCGCCGAGGCCTTTGCCGAGACCGCCCGGCTCGCCGCCGCCGGCGACCGCTTCGATGTCGTCGTCGCCGACCCGCCGGCCTTCGCCAGGTCGCGGCGCGACGCCGGGCCGGCGCTGCGCGGCTATCGCAAGCTCGCCCGGCTCGCCGCGGCGCTCGTCGCGCCGCGCGGCTTCCTGTTTCTCGCCTCCTGCTCGTTCCATGTGGGCGAGGCCGAATTCGCCGAAGCGGTGCGGCGCGGGCTCGCCGATGCCGGACGCGCCGGCCGGATCCTGCGCCGCGCCGGCGCCGGCCCCGACCACCCGATCCATCCGGCGCTGCCCGAGACCGCCTATCTCAAGACGGCGATGCTGACGCTCGACTGAGGGCGGCGACGGCGGGCTCGGCCGCGGCCGGCAGGGTCAGGCGAAACACGGTGCCGGCGGCGGTGCTCGACACCAGCGCGAGATCGCCGCCATGGGCCCGCGCAAGTTCGCGCGCGATCGCCAGGCCGAGGCCGCTGCCGCCCGGCCGGGCGGTGCCGAAAAACGGCCGGAAGAGGTTGTCGCGCGCCTTCGGCGGCAGGCCCGGACCGTCGTCGGCGACCTCGATCGCGATCGTGCCGGCCTCGCGCCCGGCCGACACCCGCAGCCGCTGCGCCCCTGCCTCGACCGCATTGCGGGCGAGGTTCGTAAAGACGCGGTAGAGCTGGTCGCGGTCGGCCTCGACCACGAGCGCCGGCGGGAGCGCGCAGTCGACGACGAGCCCGGTCCCGGCCTCGCCGAGGCCCGGACCGATCTCGGCGATCAGCGGCGCCAGCGCAAACCGGCTTGGGGCCATAGGCGGCGCGCCCTCGCGCGAATAATCGAGGGTCGCCTGCACAGCGCCACGGCGCGGTCGATCGCATCGATCAGCCGCGGCGCGAGGCGGCGAACCTCGGGCGCGGCGCTCGCCGTCAGGCCGTCGGTGACGAGGCGCGCCGTCGACAGGATGTTGCGCAGATCATGGTTGATCTTGGTCACCGCGGTCCCGAGCGCCGCCAGCCGGGCGCGCTGTCCGAGCGCCTGCCGCACGGTCTCCTGCATCACCGCAAGCTCGCTCTCGGCGAGGCCGATCTCGTCCGCGCGGCCGCTCGGCACGATCATCCGCGAGGCGTCCTCCGGGTCCTCGCGAAACCGTGTCATGCTCGCGGTCATCCGCCGCATCGGCCGCACCAGGAGCCATTGCAGGCTGAGATAGACGAGCGCCGCGGTCAATCAGCGACAGCACGATCGACAACTCGAGGATGCGGACGCCGAAACCCCACATCGCTCGGCGCAGCGGCGCCTCGTCGAGCAATATCTCGACGGTCTCGGCCGGATTCGATCGGCGACTGGGCCGAGCACCCGCAGAACCCGATTGTCGCGGCGCGCACAAAGTCGCGAACGAGCGCGGATCGCGCCGCAGCATGCTCGCCTTTCGCAGATCGATCGTCAGATCAATGGTCGGCGGCACCGGCTGATCAAGCATCAGCACCATGCCGTCCGGCCGGTGCAGGACGATCCGACTGCGCACCGACATGGTCGAGCAACCCGTCGCGTCAATGCCTGCTCGATCTCGCCGCTCGGGCTCGCCTCGAGCGCCAGTGCCGCGAGATCCGCCCGGCGGCGATGTGGTCCTCGAGATAGGTCATCCGGTAGCGCGCGACCGAGGGCACGAAGATCAAGCACTTCGCCGAGCATCACGAAAAAGACGGTCAGCACGAGGAGCCGGGCCGACAGGCTACGCAGCCGCATGGCGCCCTCCCTTCATCCGAACCGCGCCAGAAACCGCACGAGCCGGCGGGTGCGCGGCGAGAACAGAGCCGGGGTGTAAAAGCCCTGCCGGCGGCGCGCTTGCCGGCTTCGCCGCGCGTCGGATAGGGCACGATCGAGCTTGGCGAGCGCGCCGATCTTGAGCCGCTGCGCGATCGCCAGTGCCCAGGGCAGGATCAGATCGCCGGCGCCGGCGCCGAGGATCGCGGCGCCGAGGATACGCCCGTTCGCCGCGGCGACGATCTTGATCATGCCCTCCGTGTCGCGCTCGGTCTCGGGCGCGGTCGTTTTCGGCAAACCGCGCCGCGCAGCACGCGCACCCGGCCCTGAGGCGCGCGCCGCGCGCCTCGCTCGAGCCCGACCTGGGCCAGCTCGGGATCGCTGTAGGTGACCCAGGGCAGGGCACGGTAATCGACGCGCGCCGGCAGGCGAAACAGCGCGTTGCGGATCACGATCCCGGCGTGATAGAGCGCGACATGGGTGAATTGCGGACCGCCCGCCACATCGCCGATGGCAAAGGCGCGGCGGTTCGTCGTGCGCAGCCTGCGGTCGACGACGATCCCGGCGGCGGTCGCGGCGATGCCGGCGGCGGCGAGATCGAGCGCCTCGATCGCCGGGCGCCGCCCGGCGGCGACCAGCAGATGCGATCCCGCGATCCGCTCGCCCGCGGCGAGAGCGTGACGGCGACGCCGCCGCCCGCGGCGCTCGACTGCGGCGATCGTCGTCGAGGCGCGCAGCGCCATCCCTTCGTCCTCAAGCCGCCGGCACAAGAGGCCGACGAGCTCGGGGTCGTCGTGCGGCAGTAGCGGCCCGCTGTCGATGACGGTCACCGCGCGCGCCGAGCCGGCGATGCGCCTGCGCCATCTCGATGCCGATCGGGCCGCCGCCGATCACGATCAGGTGCTCGGGCCGGCAGCGGTTGTCGAACACCGTCTCGTTGGTCAGATAGGGTGCCGCGGCGAGGCCGGGGATCAGCGGGCACGGAGGGTCGCGAGCCGGTGGCGACGACAAAGCGGCGCGGCCGGATCACGGTGTCGCCGGCGCGCAACCGGCGCGGGCCGGTAAAGCGCGCCTTCGGCGCGGAGCACGGTGACGCCGAGTGCTTGAAAGCGTTCGGCCGAGTTCGTGCGGTGCGAGCCCGGCGACGACCCGCCGACGCTGTCGCCGACCGCGGCGAAATCGATCCGCGGGGCGGCATAGTCGACGCCGAACCCGGTGCCACGGCGTCCGAGGTCGGCGAGTTGCGCCGCCGCCAGCAGCGACTTCGACGGCACGCAACCGAAGTTGAGGCAATCGCCACCCATTTTTCCGCGCTCGACCAGCACCACGCTGGCGCCCATCTGCGCCGCTGCCGGCGGCCACCGCGAGCCCGCCGGCACCGGCGCCGATGACGCAGAGATCGGGGGTGAGTGGCTCGGTCACCTCGGCTGGGGCTTCGCCGCGAGGCCCCAGGTGCCGGCAGGGGCCGGCGGCGCACCGCTGCTGCGGCGCCAGAGATGCCGGCCTTCGGCGAGCTGCCAGGCGAGGAGCGCCGGCAACCCGATCACCAGATCGCGCCCCCGCTTCAACAGCGACAACGCCAGCGCCGTCTCGGGCGTCACGCCAAAGCCGGCGCCGAGCAGGATGTAGGCGCCTTCCTGCACCCCGACCGCGTTCGGGACGGCGAAGGCGACCGAGCGGACGGCGTAGAGCAGGCCTTCGATCGCCAGCACCGGGCCAAAGCCGAGCGGCCGCCCGGCGAGGCGAAGCACCAGCCAGGCTTCGCTGGCGCTGGCGATCCATGCGAGGAAATGCAACAGGAAGCCGGCCGCCAGCCGGCCGCGGCGGCGATAGACCGCGCCGATCGCGGCATGCAGTGCCGCGGCACCTTCGGCCATGCGCTCGGCCCAGCCCGGCCCGGCCGCCCGGGCGATGCGGTCGATGAGGCCGAAGCCCCGCCGCTGGGCCGCGATAAACCCGGCGGCGAGCAGCGCGGCGACGGCGAGGCCGGCGGCGACCGCGGCAGCAACCCGGTTCGCCGGTGCGAAATCGAGGAGCAGCGCCAGCGCCAGCGCGGTATAGGCGAGCTGCGCCAAGAGTTCGAGGGTGACGTCGACGATCGTCGTTGCCGCCGCGGCGGTGCCGGCCACCCCGGCACCGGCCAACGCCCGGGCGCCGGCGACATAGCCGCCGAGCTGAGAGATCGGCAGCACCTCCGACGCCGAGTTGCGGACGAGCCGCCCCCAGATCGCGGCCACCGGGCGGGTCCCGGGGAGCAGGACCCACCAGGCGATGCCCAACACCGCAATCAACGCCAGATGAATCACAATGATCGCGGCAAATCCCGGCCAGCCGACCGCGCGCAGCGCGCGGATCACCGCATCCGCTCCGAAATGCACGACAAGGGCCGCGATCAGCGCCGACCCGACGGCGGCGGCGGCGGCCGGAATGAGCCTCATGCCGCGCCGCCCGTCATCGTTGCCTGGTGGCGGCAAGGCGCATGCCGGCCAGCGCCAGGCCGCCCGCCCAGGGCAGCAGGCGCGGGCGCAGCAGCGCCGGGTCGAAATCGGCCATGCGGCGGGCAGGCTCGGCGACGCAGGCCTCGACCAGGCCGCGCCAGCTGAAGCCGTCGAGAAAGACGGCCGCCTCGGTCGCCGAGAAGTCCCGCCCGCGGCTCGCCTGGTGCCGCGCCATCCAATTGATAAAAAGAACGATGTGGCGGGTCTCCTCGCGCAACAGCGTGTCGAACAGCGCCAACATCGCGTCTGGCAGAAAGCCGGCGCGGCGGGCGATCACAAAGACGCCGAACCCGAAAAACGAATCGAGGCATTCGCCATAGCCGAAATCGACAAAGGCACGATAGGGATCAGGGCTCGGCGGATCGAGCGGGCGCTCGTCGGCGCCGATGCCGTAGCGGCGGATCATCAGCCGCAGAAAATCGGCATGGCGGGCTTCCTCGAAGCCTTGCAGCGCCACCGCCTCGCGGACGACCGGGTCGGCGATCGTCGCGGCATAGGCGTCGACGATCGCGCCCGCACGCCGCTCGGTGAACAGCACCTCCGGCCAGAACGGGATCGCGCGCAACCGCTCGCGCGCCGACGCGTCGAGCTCGGGCCAAGCGAGGCTCTCGGGTCGGCAGCGGCGATGGCTCGCAACAAATTGGCGGCAGAACCGCTCCTTGTGCTCGTCCGATCCGATCTCGATCATTATCGCGCCGACGCCGGCCGCCGCAGAAAGCGGCCGACAAAGCGCATCAAGCGCGGCACGAATTCCGGCCGCAACAGGCGCGGGTCGTAGCCGGCGAAGCGCCGGTCGTTCTCGGCGAGACAGACCTCGATCAGCGCGGCGGGAGAGAGGTCGGCGCCGACCGACTTCGAACCGCTGATCGTGAAATTGTTGTCCTGCGGCGCACTCCCGGCGGCGCCGAGGCTGCGCGCGAGGCCGATGCGCTCCCATAGCAGAAACGCCCAGACCGCGAGGATCTTGCCGAGGAACAGCGGGCGCCGCCAGCGCGGCAGGTTGGCGCGGTGCCAGGCTACCCAATTGACGAAGAACAGAATGTGCCGGCCCTCCTCCTGCATCACCGGCTCAAAGGTATCGACGAGGGCGGCCGGGAAGAAGTCGGAATGCCGCGCCAGCGCGAAGAGGCCAAAGGCGAAGAAGCTGTCGATGCACTCGCTGAAGCCGGTTACCATGAAGGCCCATTGCCGATCGCGCGGCGGCGCGAGCGGGGGCTCGGGCGCCAGCGGGATGCCATAGGCCGCGACGAGATGCGCAAGCACCTCCCGGTGGCGCCCCTCCTCGAAACCGTCGAGCTCGATCGCCCGGCGCAGCAGCGGGTCGTCGATCTCTTCGGCGTAGCTCGCGACAAAGAGCCGCGCCTTGCCCTCGGTCTGTACCGCGATGTCCCAGATCGGCAGGGAGATCAGCCGCTCGCGCGCCTCGGGTTCGAGCTTTGGCCAATCGATGACCGCCGGCTTATAGGGATTGTGGGTGTCGAGCAGCATCCGGCAGAAGGCGATCTTGTGCGCCTCGCTGCCGGGCACGATCGGCCCCTCGGCGGCGGCCGTCCAGTGCCGCGCGGCGCGATCGGCGGCTTCGAGCCTGTTGTCATCCGACATCAGCCGCCACCCTGCCTTGAGGCGTTCCGCGATCCCGCCCGGCGCTCCCGACGCCGCAACGCCGCGCCGCCAAGCCGCGTTGACTTGCCGGGCCGGCTTTCGTATAGAGCCGCGTCTCAGCAGCAAGCCGCGGTGGGAGCCGGTCCCGTGAAGCGCACTTACCAGCCCAGTAACCTCGTACGCAAGCGTCGTCATGGCTTTCGCGCGCGGATGGCGACCGCGGCCGGCCGCCGGGTGTTGGCCGCGCGGCGCGCCAAGGGCCGCAAGCGCCTCTCGGCCTGAGCCGGGGCAACCCGCGGCCGATCCCGATTTCCGCACCCGTTGCTGCGCCGAGGGGCCTTGCACGGCTCAAGATGCGGGCCGATTTTTTGCGCGTCGCCGCCGCCCGCCGCCGGGCGGTGCTGCCCGGTCTGATCCTGCAGGCGGCGCCGCGGCCGGAACCGTCGGCGGAGGCGCTCGGGGTCGGCTTCACCGCCAGCCGAAAGGTCGGCAGCGCGGTGCGCCGCAACCGTGCCAAGCGGCGGTTGCGGGCCGCGGCGGCGGCGGTCATCCCGGTGCTGGGCAGGCCGGGAACCGACTATGTGCTGATCGCCCGCGCCGGCACCGCGGATCGGCCCTATCCCGCCTTGCTCGCCGATCTCGCGGCGGCGCTGCGCCGGGTCGAGCAGGGCACGGAGCACCGGCGAGGAGCAGCGGGATGAACCGCCGAGAGCGGGCGGAACCCAGGGCGGGCGCGCTCTTGACCCTGCCGATCCGGGCCTACCAGCTGCTGGTGTCGCCGATCTTGCCGCCGTCCTGCCGCTTTCTGCCGAGCTGCTCGGATTACGCCCGAGAGGCTATCGAGCGGCACGGCGCGCGGCGCGGCCTGGTTTTGGCGTTGCGCCGGCTCGCCCGTTGCCACCCCTGGGGCGGCAGCGGCTGGGATCCGGTGCCGGGGTCCGGCGCCTTCGCCCGCCCTCGCACCAGCCGCCGCTAATGGAACAGCGCAACCTCCTGATCGCGATCGTGCTTTCGCTCGGGATCCTGATCGGCTTTCAGTTCATCTTCCAGCGGCTGCGCCCGCCGCCCCCGCCCCAAGGTGCGCCGAGCGGCGCGCCGCCGAGCGCCGCCTCGGCGCCGTCGGCACCCGCCGCGGCGGCGGCGCCGAAGGCCCCGGGTGCGAGTGCCGCACCGGCCGCCAAGACGCTCGCGGCAGCGGTTGCCGGGCGGCCCGAACTGGCGATCGAAACCCCGCGGGTGCACGGCGCGATCGCGCTCGAGGGCGCGCGGTTCGACAACCTGACCTTGGTCAACTACCGTCAAACCGTCGATCCGAAGAGCCCTCCTGTCATCCTGTTGTCGCCGTCCGGCACCGAGAACCCCTACCTCGCCGAATTCGGCTGGGTGGCGACGACGCCGTCGGTCAAGGTGCCGGGACCGCAAACCCGGTGGCAGGCCTCGGCCGGCCCGCTGACGCCGCAGCACCCGGTAACCCTGACCTGGGACAACGGCGAAGGCCTCACCTTCACCCGGACGATCTCGGTCGACGAATTCTACATGTTCACCGTGCAAGACGCGGTCCGTAACAGCGGCGCCAATCGGGTCGAGCTGTTGCCCTACGGCCTCGTCAGTCGGACCGGGACGCCGCAGGTCGCCGGCTATTACATCCTGTTCGAAGGATTGATCGGCTATCTCGACGGGTCGTTGCGCGAGGTCAAATACAGCGCGCTGACGCCCGGCCAGCCGCTGTCGTTCCAGTCGACCGGCGGCTGGCTCGGCTTCACCGACAAATACTGGCTGACCGCGCTGATCCCGCCGCAAAATGGCGCAGTCAAGGCGCGTTTTACGCACTCGCTGGCGGACGGTGTCGAGCACTACCAGGCCGACTACACGGGAGCGGCGCCGATCGCCGTGATGCCCGGCGCCGGGGCCGCGACCTCGACCCGCTTCTTCGCCGGCGCGAAAAAGCTCAACCTGCTCGAATACTACAGCGCCCAAGGAATTCCGCTGTTCGAATACGCGATAGATTTTGGCTGGTTCTGGTTTTTGACCAAGCCGATTTTTCGCATCCTCCTGGTCCTCGAACAGGTGCTCGGCAATTTCGGCCTTGCCATCCTGGCTCTGACCTTGGGCGTCAAGCTGTTGTTTTTTCCGCTCGCCAACAAATCCTATCAGGCGATGAGCCGGATGAAGCTGTTGCAGCCCGAGATCCAGAAGCTGCGCGAGCGCTTTCCCGACGACAAGCCGCGCCAGCAGCAGGAGATCATGGCGCTGTACAAGCGGGTCGGCGCCAACCCGCTGGCCGGCTGCCTACCGATCGTCATCCAGATCCCGGTGTTCTTTTCGCTCTACAAGGTCCTGTTCGTCACGATCGAGATGCGGCACGCGCCGTTTTTCGGCTGGATCCACGATTTGTCGGCGCCCGATCCGACCTCCTTCGCCAACCTATTTGGCTTGCTGCCGTTCAATCCCGAAGCTGTTCCGTATGTGGGCTCGTTTTTGCTGATCGGCGGCTGGCCTCTGATCATGGGCCTGACGATGTTCCTCCAGCAAAAGCTCAATCCGCAGCCGGTCGACCCGATGCAGGCGCGCATGTTCATGATCCTGCCGGTGGTGTTCACCTATATGCTGTCGCGTTTCCCGGCCGGGCTGGTGATCTACTGGGCGTGGAACAACACCCTCAGCATCGCCCAGCAATGGGTGATCATGCACCGCGCCGGCGCCGCCTGAGGAGGCGGCGTGCTGCGCACGCCTCCTCCCAGAACTTTCCTTCATCCTGAGGTGCCTCGCCCACGGGTCCGCGCTGCGCGCGGCCCGAGGACAGGCTCCGCGAGGCCTCGAAGGACGCACCGCGCCTATCCAGCCATCTTGCTATTGCTTCACGAACTCCCAGAATGAGGGCCCCCAGCCTGGGGCCCGGCGGTCCCGAAAATTTTCGCAAACCCGCAATGGTCAGGTGACGTCCTCATCCTTCGAGGATGAGCGTCGGGAAGGCACGCGACAATGGGCTACCGGCTTGGCGCGGCGCCGCCCGAGCAGCGTCATGATCGATGCTTCGAGACGGCGTGCTGCGCGCGCCTCCTCGGCATGAGGGTTTCTCGAGTGTCATCGGGTAATTTGCTTATCCCGAGCTGCCTCGTCCTTCTAGACAGCCGCGGCCTCGAAGGATGAGCCGCTTGGCGATTTTTCCGGCGCGGGCGACCGACGACGATCTCGCCGAGGCGGGGCGACGGCTGTTCGCCCGGACGGCGCGCTTTGTCGCCGGAGCCGGCGAAACCGCCGCCCTGCCGCCCGAGGGCCTGCCCGAGATCGCCTTCGCCGGCCGCTCCAATGTCGGCAAATCGAGCCTCATCAATGCCTTGACCGGACGCCGGCTGCTCGCGCGGATCTCGGGCACGCCGGGCCGCACCCGACAAATCAATTTCTTCGACGTGGACGGCCGGCTGCTGCTGGTCGATTTGCCGGGCTACGGCTACGCCGAGGCCTCAAAGGCGGCGGCCAAGCGCTGGGGCGCGCTGACCCGGCGCTATCTCGTGAGCCGCGCCGCCTTGCGCCGACTGTGCCTGTTGATCGATGCGCGCCATGGCCTCAAGGACGCCGACCGGGAGATGTTAGCGCTCCTCGACCGGGCCGGGGTCTCCTATCAGCTGGTGCTGACCAAGGCCGACAAGCTCGCCGCCGAAGCGCTCTACGGCGCCGCGCAGCAGGTAGTCGCCGAGATCGGCGCCCGCCCCGCGGCCCATCCCGAGATCCATTTGACGAGCGCGGTCGAGCGGCACGGGATCGCAGCGCTGCGGGCGGCGCTCGCCGAGCTGGCGCCCGCGGTGACAACCGCCGAGCAACCGCGATAGAGTAAGCCCCTCTATGGACCCCGTCGTCACCCCCCGCGCCCGCTGCGCCGGCAGGCCGGACGCCGTCGTCAAGGCCGCGATCCTGGCCGAGGCGCTCCCCTACATGCGCCGCTACGCCGGCAGGACCCTCGTCGTCAAATACGGCGGCTCGGCGATGGGCGAAACCGGCGGTTCTTTCGCCCGCGACGTCGCGCTGTTGAAACAGGTCGGGATCCACCCGATCGTCGTCCATGGCGGCGGGCCGCAGATCGGCCAGATGCTCGAACGGCTGGGCATCGAGAGCCGGTTCGTCGACGGGCTCAGGGTCACCGACCGGGCGACGATGGAAGTGGTCGAGATGGTGCTGGCCGGCACGATCAACAAAGGGCTGGTCGCCGCGATCAACGCCGAGGGCGGCTGCGCCATCGGGCTGACCGGCAAGGATGGCGGGCTGATCGCGGCGAAAAAACTGGTCCGGAGCCCGACCGCCGGCGGGATCGGGCGCGAGATCGATCTCGGCTTTGTCGGCGAGCCGCAGCATGTCGCCGCCGCCGTGCTCGACACCCTGCTGCGCTCGGACATCATCCCGGTGATCGCGCCGATCGGGGTCGGCGCCGGCGGCGAGACCTACAACATCAACGCCGATACGGTCGCCGGTGCGGTCGCGGTCGCGGTCAAGGCGACGCGACTTTTGCTGTTGACCGATGTCGCCGGCGTGCTCGACGCCGAGCGCGAGCCGATTTCCGAAATCGGCGTCGCCGCGGCGCGCCGCCTGATCGCGGCGGGCGTGATCGCCGGCGGAATGATCCCGAAGGTCGAAACCTGCCTCGCCGCCGTCGATGGCGGAGTCGAAGCGGCGGTCATCCTCGACGGACGCGTACCGCATGCGATCCTGCTCGAGTTGTTCACCGACACCTCGGGGGTGGGCACCTTGATCCGCGCCGGCTGAGATGCCCGCCTCTCGCGGCCGCCCGCTCAGCCAGATCGAGACCTGGATCTTCGATCTCGACAACACCCTCTACCCGGCGTCCTGCCGGCTCTTCGACCAAATCCAGACGCGCATGCAGCGCTTCGTCGCGCGGCGCCTCGAGCTCTCGCCGGAAGCCGCACTTGCCGTGCAGAAGAGCTATTTCCGCCAATACGGGACGACGATGCGCGGGCTGATGACGGTGGACCGGGTCGATCCGCACGAATTCCTGCGCTTCGTCCACGATGTCGACCTGTCCTGCGTGCCGGAAGACCCGGTGCTGGCGGCGGCCCTTGCCGCGTTGCCCGGCCGCAAGCTCGTGCATACCAACGGTTCGGCCGCTCATGCCGAGCGCCTCCTCGCCCATCTCCGGATCGCCCAAAGCTTCAGCGGCATCGTCGACATCGCCGCCGCCGGGTTCGAGCCGAAGCCGGCGCCCGCCGGCTATCTCGAACTGCTGCTGCGGCACCGGGTTTTGCCGGAAACGGCATTGATGGTCGAAGACATCGCCAAAAACCTGGTCCCGGCCGCGGCGCTCGGCATGACGACCGCCTGGCTGCGCGGCACCGTCGACTGGGCGACCACGGGCGCCGAGGACGGCCACATCCACTATGTCGTCGACGATCTCGGCGCCTTCCTCGCGCACGCCGCCGGTGGCGAGGCCAACGCAGAATGTCCGTCGCCGGCAGCGACTTGACGACGGCCGGGCGGCTCGCCAGGGTGGCGCCGGTGGCGATGACAATCGACCGCATCCAGCGCTAGCTTACCCGGCCGCCGGTTCATCGGAGCCGAACGCGGTCGTCATCATGAATGGGTGGCGCCGGCAAGCTTTATGAGGGGGATATGCAGCTGATCGGGGTCGACGTGGGCGGCACCTTCACGGACTTCGTCTTTGCCGACACCGAAACCGGCCGGACCCTGATCCACAAAACCCCGACGACGCGCGACGACCCGTCGCGCGGCGTGATCGCCGGCATTGGCGAGCTGTGCGCGCGGTTCGACTTGCTGCGTCCAGCGATCGACCATGTACTGCACGGCACGACGATCGGTACCAACGCCGTACTGGAGCATGACGGGGTGCGGACCGGCATGCTCACCACCGCCGGCTATCGCGATATCGTCCATATCGGCCGCCATCAGCGCCCGCAGCATTATTCGATCCGCCAAGAAATTCCGTGGCAAGACCGGGAGCTGGTGCAACGCCGTCATCGCTTGACGGTAGCCGGGCGCCTGATACCGCCGCGCGGCGAGGAACTGGTTCCGCTCGACGAGGAAGGGGTGCGCGCGGCGGCTCGGGCGTTGCGCGCCGAGGGGGTCGAGGCGATCGCGATCTGTTTCCTGTTCTCCTATCTGAACGGCGCGCACGAGTCGCGGGCGCGGCAGATCGTGCAGGAAGAATTCCCGGATTGCTTTGTCTGCACCTCGGCCGAGGTCGCGCCGCAATTTCGCGAGTTCGAGCGGTTTACCACGGCGCTGCTCAATGCCTTCGTCGGGCCGCGGTTGCGGGATTACGTCGGACGGCTCGAACGCAGCCTGAAGCACGAAGGCTTCGCCGCCGATCTCCATGTCATGCGCTCCAACGGCGGCGTGGCGACCCCGGCGACCGTCGCGAGGACCCCGGTATCGACCCTGCTTTCGGGACCGGCCGCCGGCGTTCTCGGCGCTGCCTGGAGCGGTGCGCTGTCCGGGTTCAACCGGTTGATCACGTTCGATGTCGGCGGCACGTCGGCGGATATCGGCATCGTCATCGATGGCCGCTTTGCCGAAGCGACCGCCCGCGACACCTGGATCGGGGGTTATCCGCTGCTGGCGCCGATGATCGATATCCACACGATCGGCGCCGGCGGCGGGTCGATCGCCTATCTCGACCGCGCCGGCGCCTTTCGCGTCGGCCCGCGCAGCGCCGGGGCCGATCCCGGACCGGCGGCCTACGGGCAGGGCGGTATCGAGCCGACAGTGACCGACGCCAATCTTGTGCTCGGCCGGCTCGATCCCGATAATTTTCTCGGCGGGGCGATGCCGCTCGACCCCGCCGCGGCGCGGCGCGCCGTCGGCGGTCTGGCCGAACGGTTGGGCCTCGGTCTCGAGGAAGCGGCCGAGGGCATTCTCACCATCGTCAATGCCAATATGGCGAACGCGATCAGCTCGCGCACGGTGCAAAAGGGTCTCGATCCGCGTCACTTTGCGCTCGTCGCGTTTGGCGGCGCCGGACCGCTCCACGGCGCCGAGGTGGCCCGCGCCCTCGGCATCCCGCGGGTCGTCGTGCCGGCCTATCCCGGCATCACCTCCGCCGTCGGGCTGTTGACCACCGACCTCAAATACGACGCCGTTCGCACCGAATTCCAGGCCGGTGCCACGGTCGATCTCGACCGGCTCAACGCCGATCTGGCGGCGATGCGGAGCGAGCTGGCGCGCCAGTTCGTCGCCGACGGGATCGCGCCCGGCGATGCACTGTTCGAGCGCTCGGGCGATCTGCGCTATGTCGGACAGGGTTATGAGCTGCGCGTGCCGTTTCCGGACGGGGAATTGGACGCGGCCGCACTCGCGCAAATCTTTGCGCGCTTTGCCGAGCTCCACCGAGCAGAGTACGGGCATGTGTTCGAGGCGAGCCCGGTCGAGATCGTGAATATCCGCGTCACCGGCATCGGCCGCATGCCAAAGATCGCCGCCCCGCGGATCGCCGCCGGCGGCAGTCTCGCTGAAGCGCTGGTGAAGAGGGCGCGCTGCGGATTTCGGCGCAACGAGGCGCTCGAAATGATGGCGACGCCGTGCTACCGGCGCGGCGGCCTGCCGCTTGCGCAACCGATCGTCGGGCCGGCCATCATCCTGCAAACCGATTTCGACGACGGTCGTGCCGCCGGGCGCCACTGTGCTCGCCGAGGCCAGCGGCAATCTGATTCTGGGGATCGAGGAGTAGCACGACGGGAGGCAGCAATGAAGGAGCCGGTGGCGGTCGACAGCATCACCGCGAGCGTCGTGCAGGGCGCGCTCGAGAACATCGCGGTCGAGATGGGCTACAAGCTGATGCGGATGTCCTATTCGTCGATCATCCGCGAATCCGAGGATTTCGGTGCGGCATTGGTCGATGCCGCGGGCCGCGGGCTCGCCGAGTTCGGCACAATCGACACCGCTGCAGTCGGGGCCGATCCCCGGCTACATCCGCGGTATCCTGAAGGCGCTGCGAGCGCGCCGGGAGACGCTGCGGCCCGGCGACGTGATCATGCACAACGATGCGTATGGCGGCGCCAGCCACGGGCCGGATGTGGCCTTCGCGGTGCCGGTCTTTCACGAGGGCGAGCTTGTCGCTTTCGCTGCGACGACCGCTCACCATCTCGATATCGGGGCGCTGAGCCCGGGCAGTTGCGGTATCGTCGATGCCATCGACGCCTATGCCGAAGGGCTCCAATTCAAAGCCATCAAGGTGTATGACCGCGGCATCCGCAACGATGCCGTGTGGCAGCTGCTGCGCGACAACATCCGCGTCTCCGACCTCGTCGTCGGCGACATGGAAGCGCAAATCGCGGCGGCGCGCATTGGCGCAGAGCGGCTGGTCGCGCTGATCCAACGTTACGGGTACGAACGCTTCACCGCGGCTTGCAATGCCGTAATGGATTACGCCGAGCGGCTGATGCGGCAGGCAATCGCGGCACTACCCGATGGCGACTATACGGCCCGGACGATGATCGACGGGTTTGTCGACAGCCCGGACCCGCAGAAACGACACTTGCCGATCGTCGCCACGGTGCGGGTGCGCGGCGACGAAATCGAGGTCGATCTGACCGGCACCGCCGGCCAGGTCACCGATCGGCCGATCAACATGCCGTTCGAGGGCACCGTCGATGTCGCGGTGTGGTTGACCGTGCGCTCGGTGCTGCTCGATACCGCCGCCCGGGGTCACATTCCGGTGAATGACGGGCTGCTGCGTCCGATCAAGATCAAGGCGCCGCTCGGCTCGCTCGCCAACCCGATATTTCCGGCGCCGACGATCGCGCGCTTCTGCCCGGGCAACCAGCTCGCCGACACGGTGATGAAGGCATTGGCGCAAGCCGTTCCCGGCCAGGTCTCGGCCGGGATCGGCAATCTCAAAGTCATTGCCTTCTCGGGGGTGCGAGACGCCAAACACTGGGTCCATATGGAGATCTTTGAGGGCAGCTACGGCGGTCGCGCCGGGCTCGACGGAATGGATGCCGTCGACACGCTCTACGCCAATACCCGGAACAACCCGATCGAGGATATCGAAAGCCATATGCCGCTCCGGGTCGCGCGTTATGAGCTGCGCGAGGATGCGGTCGGCGCCGGGGAATGGCGTGGCGGCCTCGGTTCGGTGCGCGAATTTGTCTATCTGAGCGATGGCGGCGCCTCGGTCGAAGGCGAGGGGCACGAATTCGCGCCCTGGGGGTTCGCCGGCGGCAAGGCGGGAAGTCCGGCCGTGTTGCAGCTGGTCCGGCGCGACGGGACCGTCGCGGTGCTGCCGTCGAAGGTGCCGCATATGCAGATCCGCGCCGGCGAGCGGTTTGTTTGCCTCGGTCCGGCCGGCGGCGGTTATGGCAACCCGCTGGCGCGACCGCCGGAGCGGGTACGCCAGGATGTTGCGGACGGCCTCTTGTCGGCGGCGGCGGCACACCGCGACTACGGGGTCGTGCTGACCTCGCCCGATGCCGTCGACGCGGCGCAGACGGCGCGGCTGCGCGGGCTGTTGAGCTGAACCCCTGCTCGCATCGGCAGCGGCCGCGTCCCGGGTCGGCCGAAGAATGTCCGTCGCCGATACGATCCGCAGCAAACTGACCGAGCGGTTCGCGCCGGTTCGGCTCGACCTCGTGGACGAATTGCAGCGCCATGCCGGCCATGCCGGCGCCCGGCCGGAAGGCGAAACCCATTTCGCCCTGACCATCGTGTCGGCGGCCTTTGCCGGATTGAACCGGGTGGCGCGGCAGCGTCTCGTCTACGCCGTGCTCGCCGCGGAATTGGGGGTCGCGTCCACGCGCTGTCGCTGACCGCGCTTACCCCCGCAGAAGACCGCGAGTTGCGCCCGGCCGATCAAGAAGTATGAAGCGGCGACATCGCGGCGTGGCGTCACAAGCCGGAGGGCTGGCGCGCCTTATTTCGCCGGTACCGGCGAAATAAGACGCCCCGTTGGTTCTGCGTCAGCGCTTCGAGTATTGCGGGCGGCGGCGGGCCTTGTGCTTGCCGTACTTTTTGCGCTCGACGACGCGGCTGTCGCGGGTGAGGAAGCCCTGGTTCTTCAACAGCGGGCGCAACCCCGGCTCATAATGCGTCAACGCCCGGCTGATGCCGTGACGCAGGGCGCCGGCCTGGCCGGAGAGCCCGCCGCCCTTGACCGTGCACATCACGTCGAATTGGCCCAGCCTGTCCGCCGCCACGAACGCCTGGTTGATGATCATACGCAGCACCGGCCGGGCAAAATAGATCGCGCTTTCGCGGCCATTGACGGCGATCTTGCCGTTGCCGGGCTTGATCCAGACCCGGGCGACCGCGTTCTTGCGCTTGCCGGTGGCGTAGGCGCGGCCCAATTCGTCGATCTGGGGCTTCACGTCTTCGGGCGCCGTCACCGGCGCCGCCGGCGCCGCCGTCGGTGCGGTCCGCGCGGCGATCGCCTGGCGCAGGCTCGCCAGGCCCTGAAAGGTCTGGGAGGCGCCGCGCGGGCCGCCGCCGCGGTCTCTTTCGGCCATCTTTATGCCCCCGTCAAATGCCGCCGGTTCTTGCGGCTCATCGCGGCCACATCGAGCGGCACCGGCCGCTGCGCCGCGTGCGGGTGTTCGGGTCCGGCGAAGACCCGCAGGTTCTTCATGATCCGGCGCCCGAGCGGACCCCGGGGCACCATCCGTTCAACCGCCTTCTCGACGACCCGTTCCGGGTGTCTGCCGGCGAGAATGGCGCCTTTGCTGCGCCCTTTGATCCCGCCGGGATAGCCGGTATGCCAGTAGAAAATCGAGTCCTGACGCTTGTTTCCGGTCAATTCGACCTTCGCGGCGTTAATCACGACAACGTTGTCGCCGCAATCCATATGCGGGGTGTAGGACGGCTTGTGCTTGCCGCGCAGCCGGGTCGCGAGGATTGCCGCGAGCCGGCCGAGCACCAAGCCCTGGGCATCTACGATGACCCAATTCTTCTCGATATCGGTCGGCTTTGCCGAGAATGTCTTCATCGCCGGCGCCCATTTAGGCGATCGCCGGCCGCAGGTCAAGCCTGCGTCCGCTGGCACCCGCGCCGCGGCTAGCCGCCGTTCGAGCGGGCCTCCCGCCACGCCTCGAAATCGCGCTTTGCCGCCTCCCCGGCGGCCGGGAACAGGCCGACGAGCGAGCGGCCGCGCGCCACCTCGGCGGCGGCGAACTCATCGTAAAGCGTGGTCGCCAGCGCCTCTTCGGCGACGGCGTCGGCGATCTCGGGCGGGATCACGACGACCCCGTCGCCGTCGCCGACGATGACGTCGCCGGGATAGACCGCGACACCGCCGCAGGCGATCGGCAGGCCGATGTCGATCGGCTGATGGACGATGCCGGAGGGCGGCGAGGACGGACGGCGGTGGTAGGCGACGAGCCCGGTCTGGGCGATCCCTTCGGTATCGCGCAGCCCGCCATCGGTGACGATGCCGGCGCAGCCGCGCGCCTTCAAGCGCCCGCAATAGATGTCGCCGGCCGAGGCGGCGCGCGCGTCGCCGCGCGCGTCGACGACGAGCACATGGCCCGGCGGGCAGCCCTCCATCGCCTGCTGCTGGATCGGGCCCGCCGCCGGGGCGCGGGCCTTGTCCTCGCGCGCCGGGATGAAGCGCATCGTATAGGCGAGGCCGACGAGGCGCGGCATATCGGGCCGGATCGGCCATACCTCCTGCATGAACATGTTCTTGAACCCGCGCCGGTTGAGGATGCCGGTCAGGGTCGAGGTGCCGACGCCGAGCAGGGCGTCGCGCGTGCCGGAAGACAATTCTGCCATCTCTCCACCTCCGTCAGCGGACCGACGCGCTCATCCCTCGCGCCGCGCCCGCCGGATCGCCTGCCAGACCCTGGCACTCGTCGCCGGCATGTCGAAATCGGCGACGCCGAGCGGCGCGAGCGCGTTCATGATCGCCAGCATCACCGCCGGCAGGGCGCCGACCGTCCCGGCCTCCCCCGCACCCTTGGCGCCGAGCGGGTTGCTCTTGGTCGGCACCGGGTTGCTCGTGATCGCGATGCCGCACATCGCATCGGCGCGCGGCATCGCGTAATCCATGAAGCTCGCGCTCAAGAGCTGACCCGAGCCCGCGTCATAGACCACCTCTTCCATCAGGATCTGCCCGACGCCTTGCGCCACCCCGCCATGGATCTGCCCGTGCAGGGTCAACGGATTGATCACCGTACCGACATCGTCGACGACGACATAGGAAACCAGTTCGACGGCGCCGGTCTCGGGGTCGATTTCGACCTCGCAGAGGTGACAGCCGTTCGGATAAGTGGCCTGCGCCGGCGCCCAGGTCGCGTGCTCGATCAGCCCCGGCTCCATCCCCGCCGGCAGACGGGCGGGCTGGAACGAGGCGCGCGCCACCTCCTGCAGCGGCAATGCCCGGTCGGTGCCGGCGACGGTGAACCTGCCGTCGGCGAATTCGATGTCGGCGACGGCGGTCTCCATCAGATGCGCGGCGAGCCGCCGGCCCTTGTCGATGACCTTGTCGGCGGCCAGGGACAGCGCCCCGCCGCCGGCCACCATCGAGCGCGAGCCGTTCGAGCCCATGCCGAAGGCGACACGATCGGTGTCGCCGTCGATGAACACGACCTCGCCGGGATCGATCTGCAGCTTTTCGTAAAGGATCTGCTTGAAGGCGGTCTCGTGCCCCTGGCCGTGGGTCTTCGTCCCCATCAGCAGGAGGGCGCTGCCGCTTGGCTGAAAGCGGATCTCGGCATATTCCGGCACCGGCCCCGCCGCCTGCTCGATCGCGTTGGCAAGCCCAATGCCGCGCAGCCTGCCGCGGCGCGTCGCCGCCTCGCGCCGCGCGCCAAAACCGGCGTAATCGGCGGCGGCGATCGCCATGTCCATGTTCTTTTCGAACGCGCCGCAATCGTAGATGGGCCCGAGCGGCGAGCGGAACGGCATCGCCTCGGGACGGATGATGTTGCGCCGGCGCAGCTCGACCGGATCGATGCCGAGTTCGGCCGCCGCCGCGTCGAGCGCCCGCTCGATCAGATAGGTTGCTTCGGGGCGGCCGGCGCCGCGATAGGGTGCGGTCGGGCTCGTGTTGGACAGCACCGCATCGATCCGCACATGGGCGGCACGGATGTCGTAAACGCCGATCACCGTGCCGATCTGGCCGAACGGCGTCAGCAGCTGCCGGTCCGACCCGACATAGGCGCCGATATTGGCGAGCATGTGGAGCCGCAGGCCGAGGATCCTGCCGCCGGCGTCGAAGGCCAGCTCGATCGTGCCGACATTGTCGCGGCCATGCTCGTCGGCGAGCAGGGTCTCGGAGCGGTCGCAGCGCCATTTGACCGGCCGGCCGAGCTTTCTCGCCGCCCACAGCACGAGGCGGTGCTCGACATACTGCCAGCCCTTGGCGCCGAAACCGCCGCCGACATCGCGGCAGATCACGCGGACCTGGCTCTCGGGCACCCGGAACACCATGTTGGCCAGCATGTTCCGGACCCGGTGCGGATAATTGACGTCGGCGTAGAGCGTGTAGCGGTCTTCGGCGGCGTCATAGGCGCCCAGCGCCCCCCGCGGCTCCAGGTACTGGGCATGGACGCGGCTGACGACATAGCGCCGCGCGACGACCCGGGCGGCGCGCGCGAAGGCCGCCTCGGTCGCCTGGCGGTCGCCGCGTTCGTAGGTATGCGAGATGTTGTCCGGGTTCTCGTCCCAGAGCCGCGGCGCCCCTGGCCGCGCCGCCTCGGCGACCGCGGTTGCCGCCGGCAGCGGCCGGTAATCGACCGCGACGCATTCCGCGGCGTCCCGCGCCATGTCGAGGCTCTCGGCGATGACCATCGCGACGGGATCGCCGACATAGCGCACCCGGTCGACGACCAATGCCGGCCGCTGCGGTGCGAACATCGGCGACCCGTCGGCTTTCTTGCGCGGCATCGTCGCCTTCGGCATCGCGAGGCCGGCATTGCGGTAGTCGGTCCCGGTATAGACGGCGAGCACGCCCGGCATGGCGCGCGCGGCCGCGACGTCGACCGCGCCGATTTCGGCATGCGCGTGCGGCGAGCGGACCAACACAGCAAAGGCTTCGCGCGGCAAGACGACGTCGTCCTGAAAGCGCCCCTGGCCGGTCAAGAGCCGCCGGTCCTCGAAGCGCCGCAGCGGCTGGCCGACCCCGAATTTCAGCATCGCCTGGCTTCACGAGGCTGGATCAACGCCGTGCATCCTTCGACGCGGCCGCGGAGTTTATCCTCGGGCCGCGCCCCCGGGTCCGCGCTCTGCGCGGCCCGAGGGTAAACTCCGCGCGGACCCGGGGCGGCCGGCTCAGGATGAGGGACATTTTCAATGCTATCAACCGCTTAGCTCATGCTGAGGAGGCGTGTGCAGCACGCCGTCTCGAAGCATGCACAATGCCTTTGTAGCCCTCGCTGATCATGCCGGGCGCAGGCTGACCGGCAGGCGCGCCAGCGCCCGCAGCGTGTTGTTGCAGCGGCGCCGCGGCGGCCCGGTGATCTCGATCGCCGCGACCCGCCGCGCCAGAGCGGCGATCACGCACTCGCCTTCGAGCCGTGCCAGCAATTGCCCGACGCAGTGATGGATGCCGCTGCCGAAGCCGACATGCCCGGCGGTGCTGCGGCCGATGTCGTACGCGTCCGGGCGCGGCCAACGCCGCGGATCGCGGTTGGCGGCGCCGAGCAACATCAGCACCTTCTCGCCCTCGCCCAAGCCCACGCCGCCGATCTCGACCGGCCGGCTCGTGGTGCGGAAGAAGGTCTGCACCGGGGTCTCGTAGCGCACCGCCTCCTCGAAGGCGGCGCGGGCGAGCGACGGGTCGGCGTGCAGCCGCGCGAACTGGTCGGGAAACCGGGCGAGGCAATAGATCGCCGCGCCGAGGCCGCTGACCGTGGTGTCGACGCCGGCGGTCAACAGCGAACGGGCGACGATCGGCGCTTCCTCGGCGGTCAGTTCGCCGCTGTCGGCGGCGGCGTGGATCGCCGCGCCGAAGCTGCCCGGGGCGAAGGCGTCGCGCTGCATCTGCCGCTCGATCCAGGCCAGGGCCGGCTCCGCATCGGCGAACGCCGCGGCGAAGAACGCGTTCCTCGGACCAAATGCATTGAACGCCATATTGCCGTAGGGCAGCAGAAAATGCCGGTTCTCGCGCGGCATGCCCATGGCGTCGGGAAACACCGTCAGCGGGTAGGCCTCGGCGAGGTCGGTGACGGCATCGATCGCGCCGCGCTCGACCAACTCATCGACGAGCGCGTCGGCCGCAGCGGCGAAGCGGTCGCGCAGATCGCGCATCGCCGCCGCCGACAGCACCCGGCTCAGGACCCGGCGGGTGCGGTCGTGCAGCGGCGGATCGGTCTCCAGAAGGAGGCTCTTCGGCCGCCACGGCGGTTCCTTGGCGAAATCGCTGAGGCCGACACCGCGGCTCGAAACAAAGGTTTGCCAATCGTTGAGGATGGCGTGGACCTCGCGGTAGCGCGCCGCCGCCCACACCTCGTAGCGCCGCAGCCGCACCAGGGGTCCGAGATCGCGCAATTCCCGGTGCGCCGGAAACGGGTCCTCGAAGAACGCGGCGCAGAACGGATCGATGTCGCTGACCGGCGCCGTGCCGCCGGGTGCTTCGGTCACGGCAGGACGGCGACGAAATCGGCCTGGACGAGCCCCCGGCTGTCGGCCGGCAATGCCTGGGTGTGCCGCGCCGGCCGCGAGTTCGGGTCCGGAAACATCTCGACCCACTCGGCGTTGAGCGCCGCGCGCTGGGTCGCCGGATCCCTGACAAAAAAGTTGATCTTGACGATGTGCTCGGTCGTGCCGCCGGCCGCCTCGACGGCACTCCTGATGTAGCCGAAGACATTGGCGACCTGGGCTTCGAGCGTCGCCGGCAGATCGCGGGTGCCGGGATTGCTGCCGCCGATCACGCTCGACATCACGATGTTGCCGACCCGGCTCGCATTCGGGATCGGGTTCTGGTGGCTGAACCCCGGGAAATTGACGCTCTGACGCCCTCTCATCCGTTCCTCCTCGCACCGCCTTTCGGATGGCGAGGATGCCACAACTTGCCCCGAGCGGCCGCAGATTAAAATTTGCCCGAGGGCCGTCGCCGCAGCGGGCGCCGCCGGCTTCAGTGTGGGACAGTCATCGGTGTGCCAGAGGCAGACGGTACGACTATGCGAGACCGGCTGGCGTCTGTGCAAACGCTCGTCCGGTTCAACGGCTCGGCGAACGGCAGCGGCGGGATTTGCCCCTAATGCACAGAACCCACTTATGCACATTGCACAGGTTCTAGGCGTCTGTGCACGGCGGTTTTGCTCGGGTTTTGGCCAAGTGGGCGACGGCTGAACTCGACATAATTTCGTCGGTGTTCGGAAGTGGTCTCCCCAGTTCAGGAGACCGCAATGAACTCGACCAGAGAACTTCACTGCACTTGGACGGACCGGATTTTTGAGAGCCAACTGGCGCCCTACGTTGATGCTTTCACGCATCATTTGAGCGAGCGCGGGTACTCATCCCACACCGTTGGCAATTACTTGGCATGCATCGCGCACTTTGCGCGTTGGACGAGCCGGTGCCGGTTGGACATCCATGGGATCGACGAAGACCTGGTCCGACGATTTCTCGACGACCACTTGCCGCACTGCAACTGTGCGCGGCCGGTCCAAAGGACGCACCACCATCTGCGTGCGGCGCTCGGACATCTGCTCGTCGTGCTGCGCACCAACTCCGTCATCGCTGAACACCTTCCCGGAATGACCCCGGTCGACAAGGAGTTGCGCCGCTTCGACGACCATATGAAGGATGTTCGTGGGCTCGCGCCGAAGACGCGCAGGATGGCTCTACATCCAGTGCGCCTCCTGCTGCTCAATCAATTTGGCGAACGGTCTGTCGTCTTCTCGGCGATCAAGCCAGACGACGTACGCAGGTTCATCGCAGCCTGCCAGGTACGGTACAGCACGCCGGCCAGCTCCGGTGCGCTGGCCTCGGCTTTGCGCGGCTATTTCCGCTTCCGCGCCACCTGTGGCGATCAGGTGCATGGCCTGATCGGCGTGGTGTCCTATCCGGCCAACTGGCAATTGGCGTCCCTGCCGAAGGCATTGAGCCCTGCCGAGGTCGAGCGCCTGCTGGGATCGCTTGGCCACGGCGGCCCATCGGGACGCCGTGCCGAGGCCATCGTGCGCTGCGCGCTGGACCTTGGCTTGCGGAGCAGTGAAGTCGCCAAGCTCGGCCTCGACGACATCGACTGGCGTGCCGGCACCGTCACGCTGCGAAGAACCAAGAGCCGAATTCTGCCTTTGCCGGAAGCGACTGGTCGCGCCATTGCAGACTACCTGAAGTTCGGACGTCCGAAGACGATCAACCGGTCGGTGTTCGTGCGTCACGTTGCACCACGCAACCAACCGATTGGCCCCGATCTCGTCCGCAAGGTGATCCGCCAAGCCTATGCCCGGGCCGGACTGCCGTACACCAGGGCCCACATTCTGCACCACACCATGGCCAGCCGCTTGCTGGAAGGTGGGAGTTCGCTCAAGGAGGTGGCCGATGTCTTGCGGCACCGCTCGCTGAACACGACGCTGATCTACGCCAAACTCGACAGCAATAATCTTGCGGCAGTCGCGCTGCCTTGGCCGGGGTGCACAGCATGAACACGATCACGATGCAATCGCACGCCGAGAACTATCTGAGCGGGCGCCGCCAACTTGGATTTTCCTTGCGCAACGCAGATTACGCGATAAGGAGCTTTGCACGTTACATCGATGAACTTGGCGATCACGAGTTCGCTGACCGTCGAGGTCATGGCCGACTGGGCCCGGTGTGACAAAGGTAACAGCAACAAGCCTGCGACTTGGGCGCGGCGCCTGTACAAGCTTCGCTCGTTTGCCCGATACCTGCAGCAGTTCGACCCGAACACCGAGGTGCCAGACGACACCATCTTTGGCAAAATCGGCCAACGACTCGCCCCGCACATATACAGCGACCAGGAGATCGTCGACCTGCTGGCGGCAGCGCGCCGCCTCGGCCCCGTGCGAGGCTTACGCGGGGCGACCTACGAGGCCCTGTTCGGCCTGATCGCGTCGACCGGTCTGCGGGTCTCCGAAGCGGTGCATCTGCAGGATGCCGATGTCGACCTGAAGTCGGGCATGATGACCATACGGCGGACCAAGTTCGCCAAATCGCGCCAAGTGCCCGTTCACCCGAGCACGACGGATGCCTTGAGGCGCTATCGCTCGCTCCGCAATCACCATGTCGAGATCACCAACGAATTGCCATTTTTCGTGAGCACGCGGGGCCGGCGCCGGGGATATGGACTGAGCCTGCGTCAGGTGCATCGGGTCTTTTTCGGCCTGCGCGATCAAATGGGGTGGCGCAACCGCGGCGTTCCAGATGGCCCGCGAATCCACCAGTTGAGGCACACATTCATCGTCCGTCGCGTGATGCTCTGGCATTCCCAAGGCGTGGACGTCGATCAGGCGATGCTGGCGCTGTCGACCTATGTGGGCCACGCGATGGTGACCAACACCTATTGGTACCTCACCGGCGTGCCCGAGTTGATGGCGGTGGCGGCGTCCAAATTCGAGCCGTTCATGCCGTCGCCGGAGGTGCCCCATGCGTGACGCTACCGCTCCGCCGCCACCTTCGTTCCCA
Source organism: uncultured Alphaproteobacteria bacterium (assembly GCA_963772295.1). GTDB lineage: Bacteria > Pseudomonadota > Alphaproteobacteria > ATCC43930 > CGMCC-115725 > AP-15. Next base: position 349,356 of record CAVYWO010000020.1, on the reverse strand, counting down.
TCGCTGGTCCAGCAGTTCTTCACTGAATATCTGGTCACCCAGCGTGCTTTGAGCTCCCGCACCATCGCGTCTTACCGCGACTCCTGGATGCTGTTCCTGGACTTCGCGCACAACCGACTGGGCAAACTGCCCACGGCGCTGTGCCTGGCCGACATCGAACCCGACTTGGTGCTGGCGTTCCTCGATCACCTAGAGCAGCACCGGCAGAACTGCAGAGCCGCAACCTGAGATGCGCCGCTACCACCCGCCTGATGCATTGATGCAGTTTCTGCAGGCGCTGTAATTATGCAGAGTGCCAACGGCCCCAGTCCTCACCGGCACTGGGGCCGAGGCAAAAACTGTGCATAAGTGGGTTCTGTGCATTAGGGTCGTTATGGAAAGCTTTCCATAACGACCCATTGCCGACCTTTGAGGCAGCGCAAATGAAGCAATCACCTCGGTCGGGAAACCGCCCCTACAAGCGCCGCCGCAGGTTGCGGAAGCAGCACACTGATGCTGATCTGCGCCCGCGCGGCGAGGTTCCGTTGACGGAATCTGGCGAGGGCATCCTGTCGGACCCGTGCGTTGTTCCCCGCGCCAAATCGTACAAGACGTGCCAGGCCCAACGCTGTCGCCCATTTAAGGACTTTTGATCGGCGTTGAACTCCTCCAGCAGCGCCTTGGCGTCCTTCAGGTCCTTTGTCGCGAAGCCTTCGGTGAACCAGCCGTAGACCGGCAGAGTAGTTCGTGGGCCTCGCCGGTCCGGCCCTGGTCACGCAGCGACCGCGCATAGCTCGTCGCGGTGGGCAGCTCCCCGGATTTCGCCTGCTGTTGCGGTGCCCAGTCGAGCGAGGCGATGCAGCTGCGCTCAGCCCCTGCCAGGTCGCCCTTGAACACGAGCAGCCAGCCTTTGATGCGGAGAATTTCTCCATAGTACCAGCGCTCTTTCCAGCCCGGCTGCTCGACCTGCGCGATCACTTCGTCGATCAGATGCAGCGCACCGCCGACGTCGCCGAGCTGCGCCATGCCCTCCGCCAGTACCGATTTGACGTAAGGGTTGTTAACTCTTCCGGCGCCTCCTCGTCCCAGACGGCAACGCCCTTCTCGAGCGACGCCACCCCTTCGGCGACTTTCCGGATCAATGCGATCCCAGAATACATCGGGGCCAAACGCTATCGGCCGACCAGAAACGGCTCTATTTGCGCCAGATCGACGTTTGGGGCCGCCTACATGGCCTACAGCGACCATGAGTGCGGGACGCGATCAGCCGAGTACGCTCAGCAGCGCCTTCGCGTCGAACAGATCCGGCAGGTCAAATCCATGACTGAACCAGCTGTAAATAGGAATGAGAAGCTCGCTGGCTTCCGCCCGCCGTCCCTGATCGCGCCAAAGGCTCGCGAGGCTGGCGCTGGAGCGCAACTGAAACAGCCTGGCGCTCTGCCGATGAGCGAGCGCGATGGCCTCGAGAAAACGTCCCGTGGCGCCGGTGCAATCCCCAACACTGCGCAGAAGATCGCCGTGCAGCCGGAGCGTCTCGGCCTGTAGCCATCGGGTTTCCATGGCTTCGGCAAACTGCTCAGCTTCGGCAACGCAGGCTAGCGCAGCTCGCGGTTCGCCGGCCATCCGGTAGGCGTCCCCGGCGAGGGTGAGGACATGTGGCACATGGAGTCTTCCACTGACCCGGATTTCGGCCAACCCGGCGGTCATCAGCGGAATTCCCCGGTTCGGTTGCCCTAAAGCCGATACACACCAGCCCCGGAAGGCAAGGCCAAGGGCCCGCCACATTGCAAAAGAACGCTCCTCGGAAAGGGCTATCAGTTCGTCTGCCTGCGACAATAGGATACTCGGTTCAAATCGAGCGCAGCGCCGCGCCGCCCACGTCCAGTGAAGCGCAAAGGCGAGCGAATGTGCGTGCGAGAGATTGCGGGCATAGGCGAGTGCTGAATCTGAGAGCGAAAGCGCTTGATCCAGATGCCCACAGCAGGTTTGCGCCAGAGACAAATACGAATGGAAGAAGACAAGCGGATCTGTCACTGCGTAAATTGAGGCATGGGCGGTCTGCTGCGCCGAGTTGTAGAGCGCAAGCCCATCCTCAAGGAGAACAATCGCCGCCACAAAATCACCGAAAACCAGATGGGTAAGCCCATTCGCACGACAACTGGTTACCCGTGCTACACTATCGTCCTGCTCTTCGCAAAAATGACGTATATCAGCGGCAAGCTCGCGCGCCTGCTTCAGATCAGTCACTGAGTGATGTCCCCACTGACCGTAGAGGATAGGCAATAACTTGTTTGTGTATCTCAGCTCTTGACAAAGCTCGCGTGCCTGCGCGTAGGCTTGGCCTACCGCGGGCGCACTGTAACCGTGCGTAGCAATCATAGCCTGCCCGTAGGCAATTTGCAGATCGAGCTCGTGTTCGTTCCGGTGGCAACTATCGGGCACGGCGGAAATAAAGGTCAGCCCCTTGCCAAGCAGCGCCGCCGCCTCTGCCATCGCCGACAGCCGGAGCGCCTGTTGGCCAGCTTTGGACCAATATCCAACCGCGCGTTCGGCAACGCCCGCTTCAGTGAAGTGGTACGCCAGTAGCTCGGGCTGAGTCTCAATAGTTTCGGGAAAATGTGCCTCGAGCGCTTCGGCGATCTTGCGATGCCAGTCTCGCCGGTCGGCCCGCAGTAGCGACCCGTACGCTGCATCCTGTATAAGCGCGTGCTTGAACAGAAAGGTAGCCTCAGGCCGATTGCCGCGTCGGAACGTCAGACCTGAATCACAAAGCCGCTCAAGCGCCGCTGCCAGCTCGCCTTCGGTTAGCCCGGCCACGGCGAAGAGCAGGTCGTATTCGAATTCTCGGCCGATTACCGCTCCGATCCTCGCAACTTCCCTCGCCGTTCCGAGTCGGTCGAGTCGGGCTGCCAACCAAGATTGGAGACTGGCCGGTACCATAATGATCTGCGGCGCCTCGCGCCTGAACGCCTCACTGCCACTCCCCGGCCTGGCCTCAAGGACCGCTTCGGTCAACTCCTCGACGAACAGCGGCACCCCTTCGCTGTGCGCCAGGATCTCTTCGGCAACGCTGCGCGAAAGAGGCCTGCCTGCCGCAACGCTGGTGACGAGCTTCCGGGCATCGCTATGGTCGAGCCGCCCCAATGTCAGGCTCGTCAAGTGTGCCTCCTCCGCCCATGGCGGCCGGAATTCGGGGCGCGCCGTAGCCAGCACCAGAACCGGGAGGCGCGCGATCCACTCGATCACCAAAGACAACAGTTCAAGTGAGCTCGGGTCTATCCACTGCAAATCTTCGTATAGCACGACCACGGGCCGCCGCGCGGCGAGTCCGCGAATCTGCGCTACCAGCGCCGCCAGCACCTTGTCCTTGCGCTGGTGTGGCGAAAATTCGGGCAGTAGGTACCGATCACTGGATTTAATGCCAACCAGGCCTGCGATAAGGCTGATTTGTTCATCGCTCACCGCCGACGGGGCAAGGAGGGTTTCCAGCTCGCCAACCTTTTCCTCGGCAGAATCTGCGCGCAGGAAGCCGGCCGCACGCTCAAACTGCTCGATAACAGCAAAGAACGCGCGCTCGGCCCGATGTGGTGAGCAAAAGTACCGCAAGGTGGTCGCGGTCTCCGGTGGTAAACGTTGTTCAAACGCGTGCAGCAAGCGCGACTTGCCAATTCCCGGTTCGCCGCTGACCAGCACGAGCCGCCCGCGTCCAGCTTTCGCGTGTTCCCAGCGGCGCAGCAACAGATCAAGCTCCTCATCACGCCCGACCAGCGGCGACACCTCCGGGGCGCGCAGCGCTAAGAACCGGCTCGCCGGCGCATTCCGATCGGTCACTTGCCAAGCCTCAATCGGTTCCGTGAAACCCTGTGCCGCGACCGGCTCAAAGGCGCGTTGCTCGAACAGCCCGCGAACCAGCCGCCGGGTGCTAGTGTCTAATTGCGTAAATTAACGATAGTATACCGCAACTGGGCCCCCTTCACCTCGCGCTTGCGCCAGACGAAGGGGGCGGCGTTGCGGTTGTAGGCTTCGGTGAAGTCGCGGATCGCCTGGGTAAGTTGCTCGACGCCGGCGAAGCTGGCGCCGGCGAGAGCTTTTCGGGTGAATATGCCAAACCAAATCTCGACTTGGTTGAGCCAGCTGGCCGAGGTCGGGGTGAAGTGAAAGGTGACGTTCGGGTGCGCTGCCAACCAGTCGTCGTTTTTCTTGTGGGTGCAGAGGTTATCGAGGATGACATGGATCTCACGATCGGGCGGGTGCTCGGCGACGAGTTCGGTCATGAATGCTTGGAAATCGACGCGTTTCTTGGTCTGGGTGGTCTTGCCACGAATGAGGCCGGTGGCGACTTCGAGCGCCGCGAACAAGTTGACCGTGCCATGCCGTTTGTAGGTGCTTTTGAGGCCTTGAACAACTTTGCCGCTGCTGGTCAGCACATACCCCCTGGCCCGCTCCAGCGCCTGGATTGTCGGCTTCTCGTCGACGCTCAAGACCAGCGCATGCTCCGGCGGATTGAGGTAGAGACCGATGATATCGGCGGCCTTGGCTGCAAATTGCCGATCGGTGCTGACGCACCACGAGCGCCGTCGGCGCAGCTGCACCCCTTCCTTGCGCAACAGCCGCCATACCGCATCGTCCGAGACGCCCAATGCCGCGGCCACCGACGCCCCGTCCCAGCTGGCCGATCCCTTGGGCGGCGGCAATTCCAACTGGCGCAGAACCCGCAGGCGCAGATCCGCGCCATATTTTGGCGTCTTGCCCGGCCGCACCCGATCGCGCAGCCCAGCCAGTCCCGCCGCCGCGAAGCGCTTGCGCCATAGACCAACCGTATTCGGGCGCACCCCAAGCTCGCGGCCAACCGCATCGTTGCGCTTGCCTTCCAGGCACGCCAACACGATCTTGGCCCGTTCTACTAGACGCGCCTCCTCCGTCCGACTGCGCGCCAGCGTCGTCAACTCGGCTCTCTGCTCCGCCGTGCAGGTCAGCGCAATCGCCACCCGTGCCATCGGACACCTCGGCTGGTATGCTCACCTGAGGCATCCTACTTAATATCGTATATTAACGCAATTAAACACTAGCCGCGATCAGTACCGTATCGGCTGGAGCCCGCGAAAGCAGCACCGCGGCCAGGCTTGATGCTTCTCCGGCTACCGTTTGCGCTGACTCCGTGGCTGCCGCGCAAATCCTGATAACGGCGAGTCCGCTGGCAATCCCGGCACGTGCTCGCAGCGGCACTTTGGGGCCGACGCGAAGCTTCGGCACCGCTCGAACGAGCGTAAGACCTGCCTGAATGGCGTACTCGGCATCAAATTCACTTGCTTCGGGATAGCCAAACCAGGCGATCACGTCGTCACCTGCAGCTGGTGCGACGCTTCCCCCAAGTCTCGTGACGATCTGTGAGCAGCAGTCCCGAAAGGCGGCGGCAGTTTCGAACCAGTCCTCCGGGTCGAGCGTAGCCGCAAGCGCGCCTGTCGACACGATCTCACAACGCAAGATCGACAATTGCCGCCGTTCCGCCCGGTGGTGCGTTGGCGTGGCGGTCGGCGGCAGCACGTCAGGTTCTTCTTCGGCCGGCGGCGCAGCCACGCGTGCTCGGACAGCGAATTTGTAGCCGAACTCCAGGCAATGTTACGATGAGCCTCGGCGCTCTTGGGTCGGGTTCGATTTTTCGCCGCAGCCGCCCGACGAGGACGTCGATGCTCCGATCGAATGCCTCGGCGTCGCGACCCGAAACGGCATTAAGCAGATGCTCTGGTGTCAGCGCGTGCCCGGGTGCGCGAAGGAAGGCGAGCAGCAACGCGAACTCGGAGCGCCGGAGCAGGACCTCCTTTCCGAACGCATCGGTCAGTGTGCGGCCCGCTAGATCGAGCGTGAACCCCTCGAATTCCCACCGCTTGGGCGTCGGCACGTCTGGCGTCGCGCCATCATCGTGCAATCCGCGCGAGGACTGGGGACTCACATTCCGCGCCGGGCCGAAGGTCCGTTGTTCCATAGCTTCGCGTCCCCCGATCCGGCCGGACATGCTGATCGCTGCTGAATTTACACCGGAGTTACCGCCGCGACATCGCCGCATTACAATTATCGGCGATCCTTCTTCACGTCGTACGACGCAGGCCCTGCGGCTGCGCATCACACAGAGGAGGAGACCATGAGAAACTGGCTGCTTGCGATCATCCTAAGCGGCGCCGCTGTCCCCACTGCGGGACTCGCGCAGAATGCACCCGCTCACGAGCCTGCCGGACACGCTTTCTCCGTGAAATATCAGGACCTGAAGTGGGAGAAGACCAATCCCGAACAGGGAACTAATTCGCCAGAAGTCGCGATCTTGCACCAAGATACGAAAGAAACCGAGCTCTTTATACGATCTCCCAAAAATTATCATGTACCAAGACACTGGCATTCGTCGGACGAGACAATCACCGTTCTCCGTGGCACGTTCATCCTGAAGCACGACGGCAGTGAGGATCGGACGACACTGAATGTCGGCGATTTCGGCTACATGCCCGCAAAAATGGTTCATGAAGCCTGGACCGGACCTGGTGAAGAAGCCGTCTACTTCATTACAACCGACGGCGCATTCGATATTAACTGGGTAAAGGAGCCGCCGCAGGCGACACACTGACCACTGAGCGCGAGATCGCCAGCAACGACGAGATACGCATCGCTCGCGGTCAAGATCCCCGACTTTCCGACGGCGCGCGATCTTGAGCGGCCTCGACTGACCGCGGCAGATCCGCGAGCTCTCCGCTTCGCGCCCGGTGGCGCGTGGCGAGTGCGGCGCGTTCGCCCTCGCGGCGAGGCCGGATGCCACGGTCGTCGCGGCTCCGACCGGATGCGCGAGCGGCGCTCGGCATCGGGCTCGCTGGTGCGCTTCTCGGCCGGGTTCGAAGCCGAGGCCGATTCCTCGCCGATCTCGACATGGGCGCTGCGGCGGGTTTAGAGCGCCGGCGCACCTCGGCGAAGCCACCGGCAGCGCTGCAGCGGAGCCGGGGTGCCAAGTGGCTTACCGGTTAATTTCCTCAATACAGGCTAACAGCGCCCTGCCGCGCCGGCAACGCGATCGGCGAGCCAATCCGCAACCCGGTGACCGGGGCCGAGCAGCACCGCGCGCGAATCCAGATGCCCGAAGGCGTCGAGTTCCGCACCGCCGAAGCCGGCAGCGGCACGACCCGGACGACCGGACAGATCCCGCTGCCTGACCTCGAAACCGCACACGCCCAATTCGCCTGTATCCATTTCAGCAACCGGGGCCTCGTGGATTAGTAATCCACCCTTCTTCGCTTGGGTCGGAGGAATGACCGCTCACGGCGCGAAAGAGACGGGCGATCGCGGCTGATTTCTCCGTCTCGGTCCGGAGCTCTTGGGTGGCCCAGTTTGGCCGGTGTATTCTTTTCCACTCGATGGAATTGAGGGTTTGAGAGAGGGAGTGCCGTCACCGCGGATCGACGGAAACAAGGAAGGCGGTCGCTGATGCCGATCACGGCATCGCCGATCAGGCGGTTTTCCGGGGCATCACCGCCGCCGCGACCTCAAACGGGCCCGAGCGGGCTCTCGCTCTGTGAATACCGTGGACTGCCCTGTGGACTGCCCGGGGGTGTGGGGCGGATCGGGTCATGACGGCCGAGGTCGCGATTGCTATTGACGCAATGCCATATTCCGTATATATAAACACGAAATACGCAACGACGCGGAAGCAAGTCGGTGAGCGACGAGATTGTACCGCGGCCGCCGGCGCGCGGGCGCAGGCGGCTGTTCCAACCGGGGCAGTCAGGCAATCCCGCGGGCGGGCGGCGGGGCTCCCGAAACAAGGCGACGCTCGCCGCAGCGACTTTGCTCGATGGCGAAGCCCTGGGGTTGACGCGCAGAGCCGTCGAGGCGGCGCTCGCAGGCGACATGTTGGCGATGAAGCTGTGTCTCGAACGGGTGCTGCCGCGGTGCCATGAACGCCCGGTCTACGAGACCTTCGTGCGAACGGCAGGCACTGCCAAGGAGAAGGTCGCCCGCGGCAATCTGCTGCAGATCTTGACGGCCGGCGACGAGGTCGGAGACGAGGACGAGGACATCGGCGATGCCGAAGCCATCGACGATTGCGACCCGTCGACGGCGCCGGCCGACGGCTGCCGGCGAGACAATTCGTCGAAGGGTCCTCATTCAACCCAAAGGAAAAATCCTCCTGTAGATTTTCTGCAGATGCAGGAAGCGGAAATCGCGCTGTGCAATTCGTGGTTGATCGTTCGAAAAGCGGCGCGCGGATCGCCGACGGCGCGGCGGCAATCGCCCAACCGCCGAAGAGGGGCTATCGGAGGATGGCCCAGCTAGGCGTCCGTACTCCGACATCCGCGTCGGCCTCGCCGGCGCGCAGATGCCTCGTGGCCGGCGGCGACGCGCCGCGCGAACCGCCCGCTGGTCGACCGCCTCGCGCCACATATGAATTAGATTATCTTGACGCAGTAAGATTAGCAGGGTGCGGAAAAATAGGGATCTCGCCGGTTGCCGATCCTTCGAGACGCGGCCGAAAACGGCCGCTCCTCAGGATGAGACCGAGTTTTACAAACACTTACCTCACCCTGCGGAAGCCGCCCCCGGGTCCGCGCTTCGCGCGGCCCGAGGATAAACTCCGCGGCTATCTCGAAGGGTGCTCACACGGCAAACGCTAGTTTTTCTGCACCCTGTTGGGACCCTTGCCGCCTGCATCACGGCGATCCGTGCCTCGGGCCGTCAGCATTCACGCCGGCGAGTTCGGCGACGCCTGCGAACACTGGGGAGGTGCGCCGATCGCAGGACTCCCCGGATCGACATTGTTGGTAGGTCGCCGTTCTGTAGACCAGATTGTCGCCCGGAATCGGCGCGAGGGCGTCATTCAACCGAAAGTGGCGCAGGGTCACCCGAAGCGGTTCCCCACGCCCCTCACCGCACAGCCGCCGCTGCGCCGCCGGCCCCAATGGCGCCGCCGCCGCCGGCGTCTGGTGACCGGACGTCGGTGGTTTGTGATAGATTGATCGGCATGCCGGAGGCGGGTGACTGGGTGCTGGCCGAGCGCCGCGCAGCGGCGCTGGCGCTGTTGCGCTGGTACGTCGAGATGGGGGCCGACGAGGCGATCGCGGAGGCGCCGCAGAACCGCTTGGCGGACCCCGCCGCGCTGCGTGATCGGCGCGAGCCGGCAGCATTGCCGCGATCGGCGCCGAAGCCGCCGGCGGTGGCTGCAGCGCCGCCCTCGGCCTTCGCCGAATCGCTGGGCGAGGGCGCGCAATCGGCGCGCCTGATGGCGGCGAGTGCGACGACGGTCGAAGAGCTTGCGGCCCGCGTCGCTGCCTTCGACGGCTGCTCGCTGAAACTCACCGCGACCAACACCGTCTTTGCCGACGGCAATCCGAGCGCCCCGGTCATGATCATCGGCGAGGCGCCCGGGGCCGAAGAAGACCGCACCGGCCGCCCGTTCGTCGGCCGCGCCGGGCAGTTGCTCGACCGGATGCTGGCGGCGATCGGGTTGGACCGCAGCGGGGTCTTGATCACCAATGTGATCTACTGGCGCCCGCCGGGCAACCGCACCCCGACCGCGGCCGAAATCGCGTCGTGCCTGCCCTTTGTGCTGCGCCACGTGGCCTTGGTCCGGCCCAAGGTTCTGGTTCTCGCCGGCGCCACCGCGGCCGGTGCCCTACTGCCGCAAGCGCCGGGCATCACCCGGCTGCGCGGCCGCTGGTTCGACCTCGCCGTCCCCGGGCTCGACCGGCCGGTGCCGACCCTGCCGATGTTTCACCCCTCCTTCCTGCTGCGCTCGCCCGAGCGCAAGCGCGAGGCCTGGCACGACCTCCTGGCCCTGCGCGCTCGACTCGACGAAGTCGCCGCCGCGACCGATTAGGATAAGATCTGGGGGGCGGGGCGGCGGCCCGAGATAGACGCAAGGGAATGCCCCATGCTTAGGATCGAAATCGAGCGCGAGGAAGATGGCCGGTGGCTCGGCGAAGTGCCGGAACTGCCTGGAGTACTCGCCTATGGCGCGACGGAAGCCGAGGCGCGGATCGAAGCGACCGCGCTCGCCTTGCGCGTGATCGCCGATCGCATCGAGCATGGGGAGCCGGTTCCCGTTCGCGCATAGCGAAGCACACCGGCCTTCGGCCAGACGAGCTTTAGCTCGGTGAAGCTAGTGGTGGATCAGAAATTCGTTTCACAATACGAGTGCCGTCATTGCGAGCGAAGCGAAGCAATCTCGTGCCACAAATGACCGAATGCGGTAGAGATTGCTTCGTCGGCCTCCGGCCTCCTCGCAATGACAATTCCTGTTAAATATGAATTGAACGTATGGTTCAGCATACTAGCCGCGGAAACGCTTGGCGCCTATCCTGGCGCTCTCGCCGCAGAGGGAGCAACCGCGATGCCGGGCCGCCTCGATCAAACCCGCCCGTTCCTGCCGGTCAACATCGCCCTGCTGACGGTCTCCGATACGCGCGAGGCGGCGCAGGATCGCTCCGGCGACACGCTCGCCGAGCTTGCCGCCGCCGCCGGGCACCGCGTCGTTGCCCGCCGGATCGTGCGCGACGAGCGCGAGGCGATCGTTGCCCAGCTGCGCGCCTGGATCGCCGACCCCGAAATCGATGTCGTGATCTCGACCGGCGGCACCGGGGTGACCGGCCGCGACGTGACGCCGGAGGCGTTCCACAGCGTCTTCGACAAGGAGATCGCCGGCTTCGGCGAGCTGTTCCGCTGGCTCAGCTTCGACAAGATCGGCACCTCGACGATCCAGAGCCGTGCCACCGCCGGCGTCGCCGGCGGCACTTATCTCTTCGCCCTGCCCGGCTCGCCCGGCGCCTGCCGCGACGCCTGGGAGGGGATCCTGGCGCACCAGCTCGACAACCGCTTCCGGCCCTGCAATTTTGTCGAGCTGATGCCGCGCCTCAACGAAAAATAGTTCAGAAGCCGCGGCGCGGTGCCAGGCGGCGGTAGCTCTCGGCATCGTCGACATCCTCGAGCCGCTCGACAAAGCCGACGGCGAGATGGCGCGGCAGGTTCGCCAGGACATCGGCAAGCGCGTCGCGGGTCGACCAGCGCACCGCCGCGAACAGCGATCGCAGATGCTGCCGGTGGCGCGCGCCGACCAGCCAGAACCCGCCGTCTTCGGCCGGGCCGAACACCAGATCGCGGGCGCCGAGCAAGGCGAATGCGGCGGCGATATGGCGGGCGCCGATCGCCGGGATGTCGGCGCCGACCAGGACCACCGGGCCAGGCGGGCAAAGGGCGATGGCCCGGCTCATCCGGGCGCCGAGGTCGCCGGCGCCCTGGCCGACCCGCTCGATCGGCGCCGGTCGGCGGGCCCCGTGCCGCAGGGCGCGATCGGGCGTCGCCGCGATCCGCAACCGCCAGCGCCGGTTATGCCCGAGGCGGCGCGGCAGCAGCGCCAGCATCTGCCGCTCGAAGCGCACCGCCGCGACATCGCCGATCTCGCGCGCGAGGCGCCGCTTGCCGCGGCCGAGGGCCGGGGCGCGCACGAACAACACCAGGGTGCGGCGCATCAGCGGTAAAGCCGGCGGATGCGCTCGGGCCGCACCCCGGCGAAATAGAGTAGGAGGCACAGGAAATTGCGCAGCGAGCGGCGCCAGTAGCCGTCGCGCCGGTAGCGCCGGGCCGAAGCGAGCGCAGGCGCGCCGATGCGGGCGATCCGCCGGCGGCCGAGCCGGCGCACCAGCTCGACATCCTCCATCAACGGCAGCGGCGCAAACCCGCCGAGCGCATCGTAGAGGCGGCGCGCGATCAGCATCCCCTGGTCGCCGTAAGGGAGCGCCAGCCAGCGGCAGCGCCAGGCGACGATCCGCTCCAGCCGCCGCGCCGCCGGCGCCGGGTCGTCGAGCGCCAGATCGAAATAGCCGGCGCGGTTTGCCGCCCCCGGCGCGCAGACGAAGGCGCGGACGGCCTCTTCCCAGCCCCGCTCGAGCCGGCAATCGGCGTGCAGAAACAACAGCCAGTCGCCAGAGGCCGCGGCCGCGCCGGCGGCGAGCTGCAGGCCGCGCCCGGGCGCCGCGACGACGACCCGGGCCCCCGCCGCGCGGGCGACGGCGATCGTGTCGTCGGAGGATCCGCCATCGGCGACGATGATCTCGCGCAGCATCGCGGCCGGCTGCAGCGCCGCCAGGGCCCGCGGCAGGCCCGCCGCCTCGTTCAATGTCGGGATCACCGCCGACAGCGCAATTTGTTCTTGAAAAGTTCGCACCGGTCGGGTATCGTTCGCGGATGGATATGCCGGCCGTCCTCCAGCCGCGCAAGGGCCGCGGCGCCGTCAGCAACGCCAGCGGGCGCTTCGAGCGCGAACAGCGGGTGCCGTTCGATGACGGCTGGGATGCGGCAGATCCGCAACCGCCGCCGCTGGAGACAATCCTCGGCGTTGATGCGACGCGGACGATCATCGCGCGCAACCAATCGCCGGACATCGGCTTCGACCGTTCGATCAATCCCTATCGCGGCTGCGAGCACGGCTGCATCTATTGCTATGCGCGGCCAAGCCACGCCTATCTCGGCCTGTCGCCGGGGCTCGATTTCGAAAGCCGCATCTTTTACAAGCCGCAGGCGGCGGCGCTGCTGGCCGCCGAGCTGAGAAAGAAAAATTACGTCTGCCGGCCGCTCGCGCTCGGCAGCAACACCGACCCCTATCAGCCGGTCGAACGGCGGCTCGGCATCACCCGCGCGATCCTCGAAGTCCTGCGTGATTTCCGCCACCCGGTGACGATCGTCAGCAAGGGAGCGCTGATCCAGCGCGACATCGACATCCTCGCCGAGATGGCGAGCGAGCGGCTGGCGATCGTGACGATCTCGCTGACGACGCTGGACCGGGCGCTGGCCCGACGCATGGAGCCGCGGGCCTCGTCCCCCGAGCGCCGGCTCGAGACGATCGCCGCCCTCGCCGCCGCCGGGATCCCGACCGGCGTCCTCGCCGCGCCGATGATCCCGGCGCTCAACGACAGCGAATTGGAGCGGCTGCTCGAACGGGCCCGCGCCGCCGGTGCCGATGCCGCCGGCTACACCTTGCTGCGCCTGCCGTTGGAGCTGAAGGCCCTGTTCCGGGAATGGCTCGAAACGCATGTGCCGGAGAAGGCGGCGCATGTGCTGTCGCTGGTCGCCCAGACCCACGGCGGCCGGCTCTATGATTCGGCATGGTCGACGCGGATGACCGGCAGCGGACCCCACGCCGAGATGCTGCGGCGGCGCTTCGAGCGCGCCTGCCGCCGTCTCGGCTTCGCCGAGCGCAGCTCAAAGCCGCTCGACACCAGCCGGTTTTGCCCGCCGCCGCAACCCGGCGAGCAGCTGGCGCTGTTCTGACCCGCCGCATCGGCCGCCCCCTAATCACGCGCAGATGATCGCCCGAGAGGTGCTATAAATTCGCAAAATTCGCATCCGTGCGAGGTTTCGATGCCGAAACGGCTGTCCCCTGCCCAGATCGAACAATTTCGAGACGAGGGCTGCGTCTTCCCGATCCGGGTCATGTCGGAGGCGGACGCCGCGAAGAACCGCGCCAAGCTTGCAGAGTTCGAGCGGCAATCGGGCGGACCCCTCAACGGCGATCTGCGACACAAACCGCATCTTTTGTTTACCTGGCTGTCCGAGCTCGTGCGCTGCGGCGCCATACTCGATGCCGTCGAGGATCTTTACGGCCCGGACCTGTTGTGCTGGGCCACCAGCTTCTTCATCAAGGAGGCTGCCGATCCGGCGTTTGTTTCGTGGCATCAGGATTCGACTTACTGGGGCCTGAGCAGGCCCGATGTGGTGACGGCCTGGATCGCCTTCACCGAGGCGACCGAAGCCAACGGCGCGATGGAGTACATTCCCGGCAGCCACCACCTCGATCAGATCCCGCACCGCGATACCTTCGCCAAACACAATCTTTTGTCACGCGGGCAGGAGGTGATGGTCGAGGTCGACCCGGCGAAACGGCAAATCATAACGCTGCGCCCCGGCGAGATGTCGCTGCATCACGTCCGGCTCGTTCATGGCTCGCCGCCAAATCGCTCGAACGACCGCCGGATCGGCTTTGCCATCCGTTACATCCCGACAAGCGTGGCGCAAGTCTGGGGCGAGGACAGCGCGACCTTGGTACGGGGACAAGATCATTATCATCATTTCGGGCTCGAGCCGGAGCCGACCTCTGACCTTGACCCGGAATTTGTCGCGCTTCACCACAGCATCACCGACCGCAACGCCAGGATGTTGTATCGCGGTACCGGTGTTCAGAGTTACAACGAGCCGCGGGCGCTGGCGGAACGTGGCTGACTGCGTCGACTAGGATCGCGGCGAACCGGGCGGCCGAGCGGTCGCCGCGGATCTTACTTCGGCCGCTGGCCGAGCCCGAAGCGCTATGCGACACTCGGCCGCGCGCCGCCGCTGAGGCCTCCGATGACGACCTGGCTCTTTACCCACCCGGCCTGCCTCGATCATGATCCCGGGAGGGAACATCCCGAATTGGCGGCGCGATTGCGCGCCGTGCTCGAGGCCCTCGAGGCGCCGGAGTTCGCCGGGCTGAAACGGCGCGAGGCGCCGCCGGCGGCGCTCGAAGACCTGCTGCGGGTGCATCGTCGCGGTCACGTCGAGCGGATATTGGCCGCGGTCCCGAGATCCGGCCATGTCGCCATCGATGCCGACACGATTTTGTCGCCCGCCTCGGGCACGGCGGCGCTGTGCGCGGCCGGAGCGGTCATCGCGGCGGTCGATGCGGTCGCAGCAGATCGGGCCGACAACGCCTTTTGCGCGGTGCGTCCGCCCGGACATCATGCCGAGCCCGACCGGGCGATGGGCTTTTGCCTCTTCAACAATGCCGCGATCGGGGCGACGCGAGCCGCTGCGGTGCACCGGCTCGATCGGGTGGCGGTCGTCGATTTCGATGTCCATCACGGCAACGGCACGCAGGCGGCGTTCGAGCAGGACGGTCGCTTTTTCTACGCCTCGACCCACCAGTACCCGCTATACCCCGGGACCGGCGCGGCGCACGAAACCGGGGTCGGCAACATCGTCAACGTGCCGCTGCGGCCGATGTCCGGTTCGGGTCCGTTCCGTCTCGGCGTCAGCGAGCGCGTTCTGCCGGCGCTCGACGCCTTCCGTCCGCAGTTCGTCGTCGTCTCGGCCGGTTTCGACGCCCACCGCAACGACCCGCTGGCGCAGCTGATGCTGGATGATTCGGACTACGCCTGGATTACCGAGAAGCTGGTCGAGATCGCCGGCCGCCACGCCGACGGTCGGCTCGTTTCGACCTTCGAAGGCGGCTATGATCTTGCCACCCTCGGCGCGAGTGTGGCTGCCCATCTGCGCGTGCTGATGACGGCATGATCGCCAATGACGCCGGAGGTCATGCCGGGGGAAGGAGCGATGAACGATTTGGCTGAGCCCGCCGAGATCGACGCGATGACTTTCGAAGACGCGCTCGCCGAACTCGAGCAGATCGTGCGCCGGCTCGAAGCCGGGCAGGTCAAGCTCGACGAGGCGATTCGCTGCTACGAGCGCGGCACGCGGCTGCGACGGCACTGCGAAAGTAAACTCGACGAGGCGCAGCAGCGCGTCGAACGCATCGTCGTCGGCGCCGACGGCGTCGTCACCGCAAGGCCGGAAAGCCTTGACTGAAGCATTATGGCCGCCCGGGACGTCGTTCGCCGAGGCGCTGGCGCAAGCGGCGGAGATGACCGATGCCGTGCTTGGCCGGTTGCTGGCGGTGCCGCCCGGTCTCGAAGCGCGGGTGCATCAGGCGATGCGCTACGCGGCGCTGTCGCCGGGCAAGCGGCTGCGGCCGTTTCTGGTGCTGGCCGGAGCGCGGTTGTTCGGTGTCGCACGGCATTGCGCCTTGCAGGCGGCCGCGGCGGTCGAGATGGTCCACGCCTATTCGCTGGTCCATGACGATCTGCCGGCCATGGATGACAGCGATCTGCGGCGCGGCCGGCCGACTTGCCACAAGATGTTCGACGAGGCGACGGCGGTTCTTGCCGGCGATGGCCTCTTGACCGCCGCCTTCGGGATCTTGGCCGATCCCGAGACGCATGCCGATCCGGTGGTGCGTTGCGACCTCGTCGCCGCGCTTGCGGCGGCGGCGGGTGCCGAGGGGATGGTCGGCGGTCAGATGATCGATCTGATCGGCGAAAAGCAGGCGCTCGACATCGGCGCCATCACCCGGTTGCAGCGCATGAAGACCGGGGCGCTGATCGCCTTTTCCTGCGAGGCCGGAGCGCTGCTTGCCAAGGCGCCAGGCGGGGCGCGCTTGGCCCTGCGGGGCTATGCGCACGATCTCGGGCTCGCCTTTCAAATCGCCGACGATCTCCTGGATGTCGAGGGATCGGCGATGGAGACCGGCAAGCCGGTCGGGGCCGACGCCGCCGCCGGCAAGGCGACCTTTGTCTCGATCCTCGGGGTCGAGCGGGCGCGGGCGCAGGCGGCGCTTTTGGTGCGGCAGGCGGTGGCGCATCTTGATTTGTTCGAAGGAAGAGCAGAACTTTTGCGCGAGGCGGCGCGATTTGTTCTCATCCGCCGCACTTGAGGAGTGCAGCTTTGGACAAAACCCCGACTCGTCCGATCTCCAACCGGACGCCGCTGCTCGATCGAATCGAGGTGCCGGCGGATCTGCGCCGGCTGCCCGAGGGCGATTTGCGGCAGCTCGCGGACGAGTTGCGCACCGAACTGATCGATGCGGTGTCGATCACCGGCGGTCATTTCGGCGCCGGGCTCGGGGTCGTCGAGCTGACCGTGGTGCTGCACTATGTGTTCGATACGCCCGATGACCGGTTGATTTGGGATGTCGGCCACCAAGCCTATCCGCACAAAATCCTCACCGGCAGGCGCAGCCGGATCCGCTCGATTCGGCAGGGCGGCGGGCTCTCCGGTTTCACCAAGCGCTCCGAAAGCGAATATGACCCGTTTGGTGCGGCGCACAGCTCCACCTCGATTTCCGCCGCGCTCGGGATGGCGGTCGCGCGCGATTTCCGCGCTGAACGGCGCAACGTCATCGCCGTGATCGGCGACGGCGCGATGAGCGCCGGGATGGCCTACGAAGCGATGAACAATGCCGGCGCCATGGATTCGCGGCTGATCGTCGTGCTCAACGACAACGACATGTCGATCGCCCCGCCGGTCGGGGCGATGAGCGCCTACCTGTCGCGGCTGTTGTCGTCAAAATCCTATTTGTCGCTGCGCCACATTGCCGGCGAGGTCATGCGCCGCTTTCCGAAGCCGCTCGAGGACGCCGCCCGGCGGGCCGAAGAATTGGCCCGGGGGCTGGTCACGGGCGGTACCCTGTTCGAGGAGATGGGCTTCTATTACATCGGTCCGATCGACGGCCACAACATCGATCATCTGCTGCCGGTGCTGAAGAACGTGCGCGACAGCCGCGAGCCCGGGCCGATTCTGGTCCATGCCGTGACCCAGAAGGGCCGCGGCTATCTGTCGGCCGAGCAGGCCGACGACAAATGGCACAGCGTCGCCAAGTTCGACGTGATCACCGGCGCCCAGGCCAAATCGAGCCCAAAGGCGCCGCAATACACGACCGTCTTTGCCAAGTCGCTGATCAGGGAGGCAGAGAAGGACGAGCGGATCGTCGCGATCACCGCGGCAATGCCGTCGGGCACCGGGCTCAACCTCTTCGGCGAAAAATTCCCCAAGCGGTGCTTCGATGTCGGCATCGCCGAGCAGCACGCGGTGACCTTCGCCGCCGGTCTCGCCGCCGAGGGAATGAAACCGTTTGCCGCAATTTATTCGACCTTTCTGCAGCGCGCCTACGACCAGGTCGTGCACGATGTCGCGATTCAGCAACTCCCGGTTCGCTTCGCGATCGACCGCGCCGGCCTCGTCGGCGCCGATGGGCAGACCCATGCGGGCTCGTTCGATGTGACCTATCTCGGCTGCCTGCCCGGGTTCGTCATCATGGCGGCCGCGGACGAGGCCGATCTCGTCCACATGGTCGCGACCTGCGCCGCGATCGACGACCGGCCCTCGGCGCTGCGCTACCCGCGCGGCGAAGGGATCGGCGTCGCCTTGCCCGAACAAGGCGTGGCGCTCGAGATCGGGCGTGGTCGGATCCTGCGCGAAGGCACCAAGATTGCGCTGTTGAGCCTCGGCGCCCGGCTCGCCGAATGCATGAAGGCGGCGCAGGATCTGGCCGCCTATGGGCTATCGACGACGGTCGCCGATGCGCGCTTTGCCAAGCCGCTGGATGCCGAGCTTGTCACCCGTCTGGCGCGCGAGCACGAGGTCGTCGTCACGATCGAGGAGGGGGCAATCGGCGGGTTCGGCAGCCATGTGCTGTATCACCTGGCGATGAACGGACTTTTGGATCACGGGCTCAAGATCCGCACGATGGTGCTGCCCGACGTCTTCCTCGACCACGACGCCCCGCAGGCGCAATACGAGCGGGCCGGGCTCAACGCCCGCCACATCGTCGCGGCCGCATTGTCGGCGCTCGGCCGCGAGATCGCCGAGCAGCCGGCGCGCGCCTAGTCGCAGCCGGATTTGGGCGAGAAGCGGCGCGCCGATCAGCTGCTGGTTGAACGCGGACTGGCGGAGAGCCGGGCCAGGGCGCAGGCGCTGATCCTTGCCGGCCGGGTGTTTGCCGGCGCACGTCGCGTGGTCAAGTCCGGTGAGCAGCTCGGCGGCGATGCCGCCATCGAGATCAGAGGGCGGGATCATCCGTGGGTCTCGCGCGGCGGCGTCAAGCTCGCGCATGCGCTCGATTATTTTGCCATCCATGTCAGCGGCAAGGTCGCGCTCGACATTGGCGCCTCGACCGGCGGCTTTACCGACGTGCTGCTGGCGGGCGGCGCGCGGCGCGTCTACGCGGTCGATGTCGGCCATGGTCAGCTCGCTTGGAAGTTGCGTCACGATCCGCGCGTCGTGTTGCGCGAGCGGATCAACGCGCGCTACCTCGGCCGAGCAGAGATCCCCGAGCCGATCGACATCATCGCCTGCGATGCGAGCTTCATCGGGCTGGCGACGCTATTGCCGGCCCCCCTGTCCCTCGCTGCCGAGGAATTGGTGCTGGTGGCGCTCGTCAAGCCGCAATTCGAGGCCGGCCCCCGGCACGTTGGCAGCGGCGGGGTGGTGCGCGACGCTGCCGTTCAACAGGCGGTTTGCGCCCGCATCGCCGGTTGGGTTGCCGCCCAGCCGGGCTGGACGGTTGTGGGCATTGCCGAAAGCCCGATCCGCGGCGCCGACGGCAACCGCGAATTCCTGCTCTGTGCCCGCCGCGGCGCCTGGAGCCCTCGATGAGGCCGCCGCCGCTCAGGCGGCTCGATCGAGCGCCGGCCGCCGCGGTCGATCGGTTGCCTCGCACGCGGCAACGGCCTCCACCACGCAGCGCAGATCGGTGAAACGGAATGGCTTGTCGATCAGCGGCGGCGGGGCCGGGTTGGTGCGATCGGCCGACAATGTGAGGCCGGTCAAGGTGATCGTCGGGATCCCCCGCGCCAGCCAATCTCGGCCGAAATGATCGGCGCCGTCCAGCACCGCGTCGGTCAGCACCACGTCGATCGCGCTCACGGCGAGCCGCGCATCGGCTTCGGAGGCGTCGGCACACAGCGTCACCTCATGACCGAATTCGACCAGAATCCCGGCGAGGAAATCGCCTATTCGCCGGTTCGCCTCGGCCAGCAGGACCCGCGCCATCGGCCACCCCAATCGGATACGGAGCAATGCGACACCGATCGAGTGCAACCCAACTTCTCTAATGAAAGGTGAATATCGCCATCCGCTTCGAAAGAAACTACAGCAGGTGCCGTTTCTCACCGTCACCCGCGGGCTTGTCACTCGGGTCTATGGCATTTTGCTGAACCTTCTGGACACTATCGTCCAAGCTCCGCCGCCTGGCGATCGAAAATCACTGCCAGTTAATGTTCAGAATGACAGGGGCCGCCGCGCCGCAGCAGCGGGGATAATCCAGTTTGAATCGGCATATGTACGGATGCGTGCATGCATCCGGAGTGCTATACGGATGCGTGCCTTTATCCGGAGCGAGCAGGCCAAGCGCCGCTTGAAATCTTGGGTGTGCCGATCATGCGCCTCTTCATGTCTCTCGCGGAGCAGTCGTTCATGACCGATGCCGCCCACCGACGCTTGTTCTACAGATGGGGTATGGGGTGGCGCCCATACATCATCTCCGACACCGAGACCGAAATCCGAATCAAACAGAAGCTTGTGTGGTGTATTCGCTTGTCATGGGTCGCGTGCGTCCTTTATCTTGCAGCGCTCCCTAATATTTCAGATGTTTTGATACCGGTTACCTTAGGCATTCTTTTCATTGTATTGGGCCTGTTATTTTATTTTCCAACTGCCGCAGATTTGAAACATCTCGCTCGCGTGCCCGATAAGGTCAATTATCAGCCAGAGCCCAGTTATCCTTCTTTCTCATTTATCTTTCTTTGGCTCTGTGCAGGAAATGTACTCGCCGGCGTGTGGAGATTCGCAACCGGAAAGGACGTCTACTTCTTGCTTTTCAATGGCGTCGCCGAAGGCGCCATCGTGCTCGGCATCTTTTTGTGCATCTTTTTGTGGCGGCGGTTGAGAAGCCCTGCCGCGGCGAAGCCCTGAATCGACTCGCCCGCGGCTGCGGCGGGTTGCCCGCGCGAAAACGGCCCGCCGATGTCGCTCACCGCGCCGCAGACCGTGCGAGGAAGGAACAGAACGACGTAGCGCGGAATGGCGCGCCGCGCGTATTCCGCCGACCGGCCTCGGCGGTGCCGGAGATGGCGCAAGGCGCTCCCTTTTTCGCCCTACGAAGGCGGCGCGGTTTTATCTCCCGCGGGTCGGCAAGGCCGGCGACGGAGTGGAACAGCGCCGGCATCGAATGCCGGTTCAAGCGGCGGCTTTGCGGTTGGCGGCGAGGCGGGCATCGACCAGCGCCACGGTCTCGTCGACAATCGCGTTGCGCATGCCGAATTGCGCCCCGAGCGTCTGCACCAGACGGTCGGTACGCTCGATGTTGGGCGCCCCGGCAAAGAGCGCGCGCGCGGCCGAAGAAGGCCGCACCAGATCGAGTGCCGCCGCGGCGTATTTCTCGAACGGGACCAAATCTTCGGGTGACGCGCCGATCCTGATGCTCACGGCGCGAACCCAGTCATAGACCGAGCGCGACGCGGCGAGGTCGCGATGTACGGCGTCCCGGATGTCGATCGCCGCATCCGGCGTGACGCAACGGTAGTTGCCGGTCAGCAGCATCGCCCATTTGGCGAGCGGCACGAAGATCAACTCGTGCACCTTGAGCTTGACCGGCAGGTCGATCGGGCCGTCGCCCGGATCGAAGCGGATCGCCTCGATCTCGGTCTGCATCTGCCGCAGCATTGCGGTCGGCGGCTCGGCCGCGAAGCGGGCCGCCTTGAAGTTGGTCGGCAACGTGACCTGCAGCACGTTGATCTGTTCGCCGGGCGGCCGGATCGCCTGCGGGTCCGGACTGCACAGGGTCATCAGCGCCGGATCGAAATTGTTCCAGACCGTCGCATCGGTGTAGCAGGAGCGCAGTTCGTCGACCGCGAGACCGGGGATGCGTTTCAGATACGGCAACGGCGGCATGTTCATGATCGACATGCACGGCACGCGCGCCCTCGCGGCCGCATCGAGCAGTTCGCGCACGCCGGGCGAGCGGTATTGCGGCTCCTGCATCGCCAGCACCACGAGGTTGTATTGCGCCGGGTCGACCGCCGCCGGGCCGGCGGCGAGCAGGCTGCCCGGCAATTTGCGCAAAGTCGAGCTCGACCGGCTCCTTGCGGCCGCGGATCGGCAGGCGCACCCGCGCCCCGTCGCTGTTGAACGCCTCGATTTCGGCCGGCAGGCAGACCATGGTGATCCGATGGCCGCCGAACAACAGCTTGATGGCCAGCAGCGAGCCGTAGGACGCACCCATCATCAGGACGTTGTATTGGGCCATGGCTTTCCTCCCGAGCCGGACGCGGTGCCCGGCTTTGCCGACGCGCTGGCGCCCGACCATGCCGGATGCCGCTTACTTAGGCAAGCCGGCAGCTTCAGCTTCGCGGATGGCGGCGAGGCCGGTGCGGTAGTCGGGATAGCGCCAGGCGATGCCGAACTCGCGTTTGATCAGCGCGTTGCCGACCCGCTTGTTGTCGTCGTAGAAGCTCAACCCCAGCGGCGAGAGCCCGGCGGCGGCGAGAGGAACGAGCGGCGGCGGCGGCAGTCCGAGCAATTCGGCCGCATGCGCGACCACCGCGGCGGGTGCGGCCGGCTCGTCGTCGCAGACGTTGTAAACGGCACCGGGGCGCGGCCGGGCGATCGAGGCCGCGAGTGCGGTCGCCAGATCCTCGACATGGATGCGCGAGAACACCTGGCCCGGCCGGTCGATCCGTCTCGCGGTGCCGGCCCGCAGCGCGGCGAACGGGCTGCGGCCCGGTCCATAGATCGCGGCCAGCCGAAAGATATGGACCGGCACCGCGCGGGCATGCCACGCCTCAAGCCAGGCGGTCTCGGCGATCAGCCGTTGCCGACCGCGTTCGCCGCTTGGCGCCGGCGGGACGTCCTCATCGACCCAGCCGCCGCCGCGGTCGCCGTAAACGCCGGTGGTCGACAGATAGCCGAGCCAGCAAAGCGCCGGCAAGCGGACGATGTCGCCGAGATGCAGGTCGAGCGCCGGATCGCCGATAGGGTCCGGCGGGATCGAGACCAGGATATGGCTGACCCCGTCGAATGCCACGCCCGCAAGCGGCCGATCGCGTGCGAACGGGACGGCCGGAAAGCCGGCCTGGCGCAGCGCCGCGACCCGTTCGCCGCCGCGGCAGGTGCCGGTCACGGTCCAGCCCTCCGCTGCGAGGCGGCGGCCGAGCGCCCGCGCGCTGTAGCCCAGTCCGAAGCAGAAGAGATGCCGGCCGGTCACGGCAGGTTCCTCGGATTGCAGCGCCATGAAACCATGCTAATGCTGGGCGCGATCGGGCGGCAACCGAGCGTATGATGGCGGGGATCAGCCGAGTTCGTCGCAAGCAATGGCAATTGTGACAAAACGCGGTCTCGCCGGCCCGGTACTCGGCCTGCTGCTGCCGTTGTCGGCGGCCGCTGGCGCCGATCCGGTCGCCGCGCCGCCGGCCCCGTCTTCGGCCGAGAGGGGTGCCGACACTTACGCCTATTGCATGCAGCTCGCCAGACAGAATGCCGCCGCCGCGCAGCGCCTGGCCGAGGAATGGCATGCGCGCGGCGGGGCGCATCCGGCCGATCATTGCGCCGCCGTCGCGCTTTTCGAGTTGGGCAAATACCGGGAAGCGGCGCTCCGCCTCGAAACTCTGGCGCGGGCGATGACCAAGGCGCCGGCGTCGTTGCGGGCCGAGGTTCTGGACCAGGCCGGCCAGGCTTGGCTGCTCGCGGGCGATCCGGAGCACGCCTATGCCAGCGCCCGGGAGGCGGTCGCCTTGCAGCCGGCCGACCCCGAGCTCCTCCTCGATCGTGCCGAGGCCGCGGCTTCGGCCGGCTATTTCGATCGGGCGATCGAGGATCTCGATGTCGTCCTCAAGGCCGACCCGACCCGCGCCGATGCGCTGATCTACCGCGCCTCGGCCTATCGCGCTCTCGATCGCCTCGACGCCGCGTTGGCCGATATCGACGCGGCGCTGACCGGCGCCCCCAATTCGGCGCCGGCCCTGCTCGAGCGCGGCAACATCCGCCGGTTGATGGGGAACCTTGACGGCGCCCGCCGCGATTGGCAGCGGGTCGACGAGATCGCACCCGGGACCTCGGCGGACATCGCGGCGCGAGCCAATCTCGAACATCTCGGGCAAAAATCGGCGCCGGCGACGACGGCGCCGCCATCGCCATGACCGCTGCGCCGTCCCGCGAGCGGGCCCGCGGACGTGCCGCCGCTGGGCCGGCGCGGCGTCGCATCCTGAAGGCCGGGCTCGCCGCCGGCATCGCCGCCGCGCTGCCGGCCCCGAGCCCGGCCGCCCCGGACGAGCCGTTGCGCCGATTGGCGGCGGCGAAAGGCATTGTCTATGGCACGACAATCTCGGCCGCGCAAATCCGGCGCGACCCCGCCTTCGTCGCGCTCGTCTTGCACGAGGCCGGCCTGGTCGTGCCGGAAAACGACATGAAGTGGCAGTTCATGAACCGCGGCGCGCCGGGCGACGACGATTTCGGCCCGGCCGATCGGATCGTCGATTTCGCCGTCGCCAATGGCCTCGTCCTGCGCGGCCACAATCTGCTCTGGTACCACCGCACCCCGCGCTGGTTCTTCGATCTGCCGAGCCGGGCCGCCAAGGAACGCGCGATCGTTGCCCGCATTCAGACGATGGCCGGGCGGTACCGCGGCAAGATTCATTCCTGGGATGTCGTCAACGAGCCGATCGAGCCGAAGGACGGGCGCCCCGACGGGCTGCGCAAGGCGGTGTTTCTCGACGCGCTCGGACCCGAATATCTCGACCTCGCCTACCGCACCGCCCGCGCCGCCGACCCCAAGGCGCGCCTTGTCGTCAACGAATACGACATCGAGCTCGACGCGCCGGAGCAGGAGGCGCGGCGCGCCGCGCTGACCGCGCTGCTGCGGCGGATGCGGGCCGCCGCGACCCCGGTGGACGCGGTCGGCGTCCAGGCCCATTTGCGGGCGGTCGGCGGACCGCCGCTGTCGGTCGCGAAGCTGCGCCGGTTTCTCGCCGAGATTGCAGCCATGGGCCTCGAAATAGAGATCACCGAGCTCGACGTGACCGATGAGATGGCGCCGGCCGCAATCGAAGCGCGCGACCGGCTGGTGGCCGATGCCTATCGCCGCTTTCTCGACGCCGTTCTCGTCGAGCCGGCGGTCAAGATGATCGTGACCTGGGGCTTGTCCGACCGCTACAGCTGGATCGTACGCAAGGAGACCAACGAGACGCGCCAGCGCCGGGACGGCCTGCCGTCGCGGCCGCTGCCGTTCGATGCCGAGCTGCGGCCGAAACCGGGCTGCCGGGCGATGGCCGAGGCCTTCGCCCTGGCGCCGCCGCGCAAGGCAGGGTGAAGGGGCTCAGAACGTCACGCGGAAGCCGACAAAGCCGGCGATCGGGGCCGCCGGGCTGTAGCTGCGCGGGTTGGTGGCGCCCGGCGCCTGGACGATCGGCACCAGCGACGTCGGCGAGAAGGTGCCAAAGGTGTAATAGGTCGCGTTGAACGCGTTCTCGACCTGCCCGAACAGCTGGAGATGCCTGGTGAGCTGATAATTCGTGTAGAGGTTGAGGACGAAGTAGGACGGCGTCGGCGGCGTCAGATTGGCCTCGTCGCCGAAGAGAAATTGCCCGGCGGCATAAATGCCGGTGCCGCCGACGGTCCAGGCGTCGGTCAACCGGTAGTCGAGGCCGAACTTGAACTGAAAGGGCGGGATGCCGGGCAGCCGATCGCCGGGCTGGATGTGGGTGTTGCCGGCGGCATTGGCGCCCGGGTTGAGCGGGCTCGCTTCGATGAAGCCGCTCTGAAAGGTCGCGTCGATAACGGAATAGCCGACAAAGGCGCGCAGTCGCCCGGTCTCGAGCCGGAGGTTGACGTCGACGCCCTGGCGCAAGGTGCTGCCGACATTCTCGAAAAAGGCGCGGCCGATGATCGGGCTGTTGACGAACAGGATGTCGTTGGTGAGCGACGAGTGATAGTACGCGATGTCGGCAGCAAGGGTGGCGCCGGCGAATGGGTGCAGGCGGGCGCGCAGCCCGGCTTCGAAGGTATGCGAAACGACCTGCTGCAAATTCGGGTCGCCGACAAAGAAATTGGCGAGGCTGCACGGGGCGGCCGGATTGGCGCAGGTCAGCTCGGCCGGGGTCGGCGCCCGGTTGGCGTCAGCATAGCTCGCATAGACGCTGAGATCGGGGAGGAGCTTGTAGGTCAGGCCGCCGGCCGGGTTGAACCGGCTGTAGGTGTGGTTGCCGGTAAGCGAAGTGCCGATCTGGTCGGCAAGATCGATCTGTTCGAAGTTGAAGCGCCCCGAGACATTGCCGGTCAAGCGCGGGGTGAAGTCGTAGGTGTCGGTAAAGAAGGCGCCCCAATAGGCGTTGGCGATCGCGACGCGGACCGGCGCGATCGAGCCGTCGGCCTGATCAATGGTGATGCCGGGGCCGGCGAAGACGCGGTCGACCACCGACAACGATCCGGCCTGGGCGCTGGCGCCGAACAAGGTCTGGCCGCCGTCGAAGCTGACCCCGGCGACAAACTGGTTGGGCCGCCCGAACAGATCGTGCGTGTTCGTCACTTGCAGCGCGGCGCCGTAGCCGTTGGTGTTGGTCGATTGCTGATCGAGTTCGGAATAGAAGCCGCCGTCGTTGAAACTCGGGATCGGCTGGCCGTTGCGGCCGGTCAGAAAAACGCCGGGCGACTCGCACAAGAAGGCCGCTTCGGGGCTGGGGCACGGCGCCCAGGAAGGGACATTGCCGTTGTAGACTTTCTGTAAGAGGTATTCGTAATACGCATTCCACTGCAGCGAAGTTTTGTCCGAGAATTGATAGTTTCCGTTGAGATTGACCTGCGTATAGTTGTTGGTGATCAGGTTCGGCGCGGTGAACTGCGCCGAAGGATCGGCCGCCAGCTGTTGCACCGGCGAGGTACCGGGGCCGTTGAGGCGGGTATCGGCGTAGATCGCGTTGACGTGCAGCTCGCCGCGGTCGCCGCGCCAGCCGAGATCGGCGTAGAAATTGGCGAGATCGGAGGATTGATCGTCGCGCCAGCCGCCCTCGCTCACCCCGCTGGCGGCGCCATAGAACGCGACGCCGTCCTTTTGCACGCCGTATTGGAACTCTCCCTCATATTTTCCGAACGAGCCGCCGAGGGCATCGAGTTCGGTGCCCTGATAGGTAAAGCCGTTTTTCAACTGCACCGACAGCGCGCCGCCGAGGGCGTTTAAACCGAAGACCGGGTTGGAACCGACGAGGTTCATTCGATCGATCGCGAGGTCCGGGATCAGGTCCCAGTTGACGGTGTCGCCGAACGGCTGGTTGAAGCGGGCGCCGTTCAGATAGACCGCCAGACCCTGCGGATTGCCCTGCAGCGGCGAAGCCTGGAAACCGTGGTAGAACAGGCTCGGTTGAAACGGGTTGCCGGCGGCCGCATCGAGCGTCACGCCGGGGACGTTCTGGTTGAGCGCGCGCAAGGCGTCGGCATTGCCCTCGCGGGTCACGTCGGCGCCGGTCAGCACCTGCGTCTGGGCCGGCACCTTGGCGGCGTCGACGCCGGAGCCGAGCAACGGCGTCGTCGCCACCACCTCGACCGTCGGCAAGGTCAGGGTCAGCGGCGGAGCCTCCTGCGCCGACGCGCCGACCGACGGCAGGACCAGCGCCAGCGCCGGCAGCAAACGCGCGAGCCTAGACCTCTTTCCAGTTCGGTGCAGCCGTCCCTTAGACCGTTCACCCGCGCCCCCGGAACGGCCCGCCAGGGCCGGCCGTCCGGGGGTGGCCCGCGGGTCCATGGATGGCCGGGCCCGACCCGCGGGCCGGTTTGCGCCCGCGGGCTGATGGCCAACCGGCCATGAACGGGTGGGAAATGGCTCGATCCGAGCGGAAAATGCGCTGGTCATACCCTCTCGTCGGACCGCGCCTCGATCGGATGATTAAATCAGGGTGCAAGCGGCGATGCTTTCCCGATCTCTTCGGCAAAACTTCCCGTTTCCGCGGCAAATTTTCCTGCCGTGCGAGATTGGCCGGGATCGCCGCGGATAACCCGATAGGCATCTCGGCCCGGCCGTGACATCCTGCCGCCGGTCGGTCACGGCTTGTCGACGGGAGCCCGATGTCCCTGCGGTTGCGCTTGATCAGCCTTTGTTGCGGTGTCCTCGCCGTCAGTCTCCTGTTGGCTGGCCTCGTCGCCTATGCCACCGCCAGCCGCCGGGTGCGCACCGAGATGCATGCCGCCTTCGTGGTGGGCCGGCAGACAATCGACAGCACGCTCGAACGGCTGCGGGAGAGGGATGATCCGTCGCGCGTCCTGGACGCGCTGGTCGCCTCGTTCGACGGCAATCGCCATCTCCGCGTCCAGCTGAGCGGCAACAACCCGGCGCAGGTCGCGCCGCCCGTCGAGCACTCGGTGTTTGGCCGAGTGCCGCGCTGGTTTGTCGGCCTCGTCGGGGTGGCGCCGCAACTCGAGCGGATCCCGCTAAAGATCGGCGCCCGCGACTACGGGACGATCGTGATCGCGACCGATCCCTACAACGAGACCCTCGAAGTCTGGAGCCAATTCACCGACGGTCTCTTTGCCCCGGCCGTCCTCTATGGCCTGACGATCCTGCTGATCTACGTCTTCGTCGGGCGCATGCTGCGTCCGATCGACCGGTTGAGCGACGCCCTCGAAGAGGTCGGCGACGGCCGCTTCCGGACCCGCTTCAGCGGCCGGCTGCCGCCGGAATTGGCGCGGCTGCGCGACAGCTTCAATCGCATGGCGGCCCGCCTCGCGGCAGCCGACGCCGACAACCGGCGCCTCAACGAGCAGCTGTTGTCGCTGCAGGAACAGGAGCGAGGCGATCTCGCCCGCGACCTTCACGACGATGTCGGTCCATTCTTGTTCGCCATCGGCGTCGACGCCGCGGCCGCTTCCCGACTCTTGGCGGAGCACCGCGCCGGCGAGGCGGGCGAGCGGGTTCGATCGATCGCCGAGGCGGTGCGCCACACCCAGCGGGAGGTCAGGCGCATGCTCGGGCGGCTGCGGCCGATCGGGCTGGCAGAGTTTGGCCTGCCGGAGGCGATCGAAAACATCGTCGGATTTTGGCGCCGCCGGCACCCGCAGATCGAGTTCCGGGTTGCGGTCGCCTCCGCCTGCGGAGATCGGACGGAATTGGCCGGTCCAACCATCTGTCGGATCGTCCAGGAGGCATTGAGCAACGCGGTGCGCCATGCCGAACCGCGGCTGATCACGATCACTATCGATCGCGACCCTGCCGCCGCCGGCGGCGGCGAGATCCGGGTCGAGGTTGCCGACGATGGCCGCGGCATGGCGCAAGCGACGCCCTTGGGCTACGGCCTGATCGGCATCCGCGAACGCGTCCGGGCGATGGGTGGCCGGCTGTCGGTCGTCAGCCGTCCCGGCACCGGCATGACCTTACGGGCGGCGTTTCCCTGTTCACGCGACGCTCATCCGATGCCGTCGCCGGCGGGCGAGGCGGAGACGTGCAGATCCTGATCGTCGACGATCATCCGGTCGTCCGCGCCGGGCTGCGGCGGTTGCTGGCAAGCGAGCCGGGGTGCGACATTCGCGAAGCGGCGGACGGCAAAGAAGCGCTCCGCCTGTTCAGAGCGCACCATCCGGCGCTGGTCGTTCTCGATCTCAACCTGCCCGGGCTCGGCGGGCTGGAAACGATCGCCCGACTGCGCCGCGCCGATCGCGGCGCCCGGATCTTGGTCCTCAGCATGCACGACGACCCGATCCACGTGACCCGTGCGTTGCGCGCCGGAGCGGCCGGATACGTCAGCAAGGGTGCGGCGCCGGAGGAGATCCTGACGGCGGTGCGGCGAGTGGCGAACGGCCACACCTATCTCGAGCACGAGATCGCCGAAGAACTCGCATTCTCAAATCTTCGTGAACGGTCGCCGCTCCAGGATCTGTCGTCGCGCGATCTCGAAATTCTCCGGCTGCTCGCAGCGGGTTGCAGTCTGCCGCAAATCGCCGACACGCTCGGCATCAGCTACAAGACGGTGGCGAATAATTGCAGTCAGATCAAAGGCAAGCTCGGCGCCTCCAGCACCGCTGATCTGATCCGCATCGCGATCCGATCCGGCGTCACCGACGGCGACGCCGATCTGGCGACACCCGGACCCGAGCCGCCGGCTGACCCGACCGAGGCTTGACACCGCTTTACCGCGACCCTAGTTTTCCCATTGTCAAAATCCAGCAAAGGAAAAGCTGCCATGAAGTGGAAGACACCGGTTATCACCGAAGTCGCGGTCGGCTGCGAGATCAACGCCTACGCTTGCGCGGAAGTCGTCTGAAGCATTAGCCGGCTGACGCCGGCTGTTCCGGCGAGGCGCTGCGATGCTTCACGCGGTGGTCCTCGGCGCGGCGGCCGGCGGCGGCTTTCCGCAATGGAACTCGAATGCGCCGGGCTGTCGTCGGGCGCGGTCGGGTGATCCGCGGGCGCCGGCGCGCACGCAAGCGTCGCTCGCGGTATCGGCCAATGAGTGCGATTGGTTCCTGCTGAACGCGTCGCCCGATCTGCGATCGCAGATCGAGGCCACCGCGGTATTGCATCCTCGGCAAGGGTTGCGGTCGTCGCCGATCGCCGGGGTCGTTCTGAGCAACGCCGATGTCGACGCGATCGCGGGTCTCCTGCACCTGCGCGAACGGCATCGGTTCGCGGTCTATGGGCCGCGGCGTGTGCTCGAGGTAATCGCCGTCAATTCCATCTTTGGCGTGCTTGCGCCCGACTGCGTAAGTCGCGTCGAATTGCCGCTCGACAAGCCGATCAGCCTCGCCGGAGCCGCCGGAGGTTCGGGCTTGGCCGTTTGCGCTTTCGCGGTGCCGGGTAAGGTGCCGCTCTACCTCGAAACCGCCGGGCGGGACCCCGGGACGAGCGAAGCCGGCGATACGGTCGGGCTCGAAATCATCGACCAAGCGGCGGGCGGCCGCCTGTTCTTCATCCCGGGCTGCGCCGCCATGACCGATGGGCTGCGCCGCCGCCTCGAGGGCGCGGCCGTGGTCTTTTTCGACGGCACATTGTGGTGCGACGATGAGATGATCCGGGCCGGCATCGGCGAAAAGACCGGCCGCCGCATGGGCCATATCAGCATGTCGGGCTCTGGCGGCGCGATTGCCGCCTTTCGCGATCTCGGCGTGCGGCGGCGCGTCTTCATCCATATCAACAATTCGAACCCGGTGCTGCTTGAGGAGTCCGCGGAACGGCGCGAGGCCGAGGCGGCCGGCTGGGAGATCGCCTTTGACGGGATGGAGTTGAGGCTGTGAGCGAGACCCTGCTGACGCCCGACCAACTCGAAGCGCAGCTGCGCGAGATCGGCGCCGAGCGCTACCACAATCGCCATCCGTTCCACCGCTTGATGCGGGATGGCAAGCTCAACCGCAGCCAGATCCAGGCCTGGGCGTTGAACCGCTATTATTATCAGTCGCGGATCCCGGCCAAGGACGCCCATCTTCTCGCCCGCCTGCCGACCCCGGCGTTGCGGCGCGAATGGCGGCGCCGGATCATCGACCACGACGGTGAGGACGAGTCGACGGGCGGCATCGCGCGCTGGCTCAAGCTGACCGACGGTCTCGGTCTCGATCGCGACTACGTGATCTCGACCAGGGGCCTGCTGCCGATCACCCGCTTCGCGGTCGACGCCTATGTCAATTTCGTGCGCGACCGGTCGCTCCTGGAGGCGGTCGCCTCGAGCCTGACCGAGATGTTCTCGACGCAGATCATCGCCGAGCGGGTCTCGGGGATGCTGCAGAATTACGATTTCGTCAGCCGCGACACGCTCGCCTATTTTACGCCGCGGCTGACCCAGGCGCCGACCGACGTCGCCTTTGCCCTCGCCTATGTCAAGGAGCACGCCGACACGCCGGAAAAGCAGGCGCAGGTGCTCGATACCTTGCGCTTCAAATGCGACGTGCTGTGGGCGCAGCTCGATGCGCTCTATTTCTCCTATGTCGAGCCGGGGCTGATCCCGCCCGGCGCCTTTGTTCCCGACAAGACCGGAAGATGAGCCGGGCCGAGGTCGCCGGCAGCGCGGTGCTGCGCTTTGCGCCGCACGCCCGGTTTCGTTTTGACGAAGTTCGGCAGACCTGGGTCGTGCTGATGCCGGAGCGGCTGCTGCTGCCGGACGAGCAGGCGGTGGCGGTGCTGCGGCTCATCGACGGCGGCCGCGACGCCGATGCGATCGTCGAGGCGCTGGCCCAGCAGTACGACGCACCGCGTGCGGCGATCGCCGTCGATGTGATGGCGATGCTGCAGGACCTGCTTGATAAAAAGGTGCTGCGCCGATGAACCCTCCACCGTCCCGCGTCGAGCCGCCGCTGGCGTTGCTCGCCGAGGTGACCCATCGTTGCCCGTTGCACTGTCCGTATTGCTCGAACCCGCTGGCGCTCGAACGCGCCGGGGTCGAGCTCGACACCGAGACTTGGCGGCGGGTGCTGAGCGAGGCGGCGGCGCTCGGCGTCCTGCAAGTGCACTTCTCCGGCGGCGAGCCGCTCGCACGCCGCGACCTCGCACTCTTGGTTGGGCACGCCACGGCGCAAGGCCTCTACAGCAATATGATTACGTCGGGCATCGGTCTTGATGGCGCCCGCCTGCAGGGTCTGGTCGAGGCCGGGCTCGAGCACGTCCAGCTGAGCATCCAGGATTCCGACCCGATGGCCGGCGACCGGGTCGCCGGCCTCGCCGGAGCACAACAGCAAAAGCGCCGCGCTGCGCAACTCGTGCGCGAGGCGGGATTGCCGCTGACGGTCAATGCCGTGGTCCATCGGCAGAACCTCGAGCACCTCGAGGCGATGGTCGACCTCGCCGTGGCCTACGGTGCTGACCGGCTCGAAATCGCCCATGTCCAGTATTACGGCTGGGCCCTGCGCAACCGTGCCGCACTGCTGCCGAGCCGGTCACAGCTCGATGCCGCGACGGCGTTCGTCGAGGACGCCCGCGTCCGGCTCAAGGGCGTGCTGGTGATCGACTACGTCGTTCCCGATTATCACGCGCATCGGCCCAAGGCTTGCATGGGCGGCTGGGGTCGGCGCTTCATGAACGTGACCCCGTCCGGCAAGGTGCTGCCGTGCCATGCCGCCGAGACCCTGCCGGGACTGCGCTTTCCGAATGTCGCGGAGGCGGATCTGACGACGATCTGGCAGCGTTCGGAGGCGTTCGAGCGGTTTCGCGGCACCGCCTGGATGGCCGAGCCGTGCCGCTCCTGCGAGCGGCGCGAAATCGACTGGGGCGGCTGCCGCTGCCAGGCCTTTGCGCTGATCGGCGATGCCGCCGCGACCGACCCGGTCTGCGGCTTGTCGCCCAATCACGCCGTGGTGGAGGCGGCGCTCGAAGCGACCAGCGATGGCGCTCCGGAGTTCGTCTACCGGGAGTTCACCGCTCGACCTCGGCGTTCCCTTGCCTTGAGCTCGTAGGGGCGAGGCCTGCCGCCGATCGCCTTGGCGTACCAGTTCGGCAAAACCGCGAAGCGGGCGCACCGGCGCCGAGACGAACCATCCCAAATTTGGGGGCTCGTCCCCACGGCGAAAACGATCGCGGCGTGCGCGAGCGCCAGTTCACGAAATGAGGTGCAATGAACGCGGTACGTCGCTAACCTAACTTGGCCGATTGGGCCAGGTTGAGCGAGGTAAGTGGCTGATATCCTTCGATCGGACCCTCGAAGGTCTTCACTACACCGGGGATGGCGGGGCGATCTGAGCGGCGCTGATTTTGGGCTCCGGTTGGGGATGAATTTGAGCTTGTCGAGCAGGGGCGCGAGCTCGGGTTCCGGCTCGGTGTAGCGGGTCAGCAGCAGTTCGCGGCCGTCGGAAGATATGCGCCTCGATACGCGCTTGGTCTTGGTGAAAGATCGGCCGGACGGCGAGGTCACCCCCCGCCTTCGCGGGGGCAAGCTTTTGAGGTTCTTGAACGCCTCCTCGACGCTGACAAGCTGGAGGTAGAGGCCCCACCGCCGCGCCGGATCGTCGTCGCCGGCGACATCCGCGCGACGACCAAGGTCGGGGTCTCGATCGTCGGGGCCTGCCGCGGCGTCGCTCCACCCGGAGCGCGGGCATTGATCGCCGTTCGACGGCAAAGCTGGCGCCGAGGCCGCAGCTCGAGGCGGTCAGCGGCACTGCAGGTTCGCCTCGGCCTGGGCGCGTCGCAGCTCCTCGATGACGGCCTTGATCTGCGGCGGATCGCGGAACACGCCGACGCGGCCCCCGACCCCGCCGCCCTTCTGCAAACTGAGCGCCGTTTCCGCCTGCTCATAATGCGAATAGGGCATCAATGCAGCGATCTTATCGATCGCGCAGGAGCATTTGAACAAGGCTTCGCGTGTGTTGCCGTTCACCGCGATGCAGCCGATCACGTAATCCGCCCGCTCCGAAGTCGGATAATTGTGATCTTGCGCGTGATCCTGCGCGCGCGCCGTGGCCGCCGCGGCCAGCAGCAGCGCCAGGGCGCCGCCGCTCATCGATCGATAACGCCTCAATTGGTAAAGGAAACCGGTCACCTTCTCGCTCCCTCGGAAAGGACCATGAATGACCGCTCTCGTGCTCGTTTTCTGTCTCCAATCGGCGCCCAATTCGTGCATCGAACAGCGGCCCGCCGAAACCCTGACACCTGCCGCGTGCCTTGTGCAAGCCCAGCAATACGCGGCGAATTGGCTGGCCGACCATCCCAAATGGCTCTTGTCGCGGTGGCGGTGCGAAACCAATCTGCCGCGCCGGCAGCCAGTGTGAGCGGCGTTGCGCGCCCCGGGCGCAATAGCCGATGACCCAATGATCGACGGGCTTGTCCGAGGTAGCGCCCGCCGCCCGGCTCACGCGGCCTGTTCCGTCAAAGCCGGCGCGCCGCGTGCCAGGCCGGCTTTGCGGATGACAAGCTTTTCCCCCTCGACGACAAGGAAGAAGATGAGACCGCCGAGGAACAGCCGAGGCCAGATCCACAGCGGGATAGCCTCGGTCTCGAAGAGGTCCTGAAACGGCAGCGCGTAGGTGAAAAGGAGCTGCAAGACCACGACGGCGGCGATCCCTATCAGCAAATACCTGTTGCCGAGATGAGCCTTCAGGGACAGAGACGAGTCGAGCTTGTAGCGACTGTTGAGCAGATAGAATATCTGACCGATCACGAGCGCATTGACGGCGACCGCACGGGCCAATTCGTCGGATGCGGACTTCGACTTCATCCAGAAGAAGGCCCATAGGGTCAGCGCCAGCAGCGCCAGCCCGACAAAGCACACACGCCAGATCCCAAAACCGTCGAGGATCGGCCTGTGGACCGCCCGCGGCGACCGCCGCATGACGTCGAGCTCATGCGGCTCGAACGAGATTACGAGACCGAGCGCTACCGACGTCACCATGTTGACCCAGAGGATCTGCGGCGCCGTGATCGGCGCGGTAAAGCCGATGAAGATGGCCGCCATTATTACAAGCGCCTGAGCGACGTTCGTCGGCAGCATGAAGAGGATTGCCTTTTCGATGTTGTTGTAGACCGTGCGGCCTTCCCTAACCGCAGCGGTGATCGAGGCAAAGTTGTCGTCGGCCAGCACCATCTCGGCCGCTTCCTTCGTGACCTCGGTGCCCTTGATGCCCATCGCGACGCCGACATCGGCCTTTTTGAGCGACGGCGCATCGTTCACCCCGTCGCCGGTCATCGCCACGATCTCTTTGTTGGCCTGTATCGCCTTCACGAGCCGCAGCTTGTGCTCGGGGCTGGCGCGCGCAAAGACGTCCACCTCGCGCACCCGCTCCTGCAGGGTCGCCGTGTCCATTTCCTCGATCTCTGCCCCGGTGACCGCCGTCTTGCCGTCGCCGATCCGCAACAGCTTGGCGATCGCAGCCGCCGTGATCCGGTGGTCGCCGGTGATCATCGTCACGCGGATGCCGCCCTGATGGCACTCCGCCACCGCCTCTATGGCTTCCTTGCGCGGCGGATCGAGCAAGCCGACGAGGCCCAGGAGCACGAGGTTCGTCGGCAGATCGGCGGGAGCGAGGGTCCCCGTGACGAGCCCTGCTTCTTCGGACCAGGCGAGCGCCAGAACGCGCTCGCCCTGCGCCGCGAGCGCGTCCGACGCCCGCTCGAAATGTTTGCAGTCGAGGGGCGCCGGCGGTCCGCCGCTCATTGCCTGCCGATCGCAATGTCCGAGGATCACCTCCGGCGCCCCTTTCACCAAAAGGGACTGTCCGCCGCCAGCGTCCCGGTGCAGCGTCGCCATGAAGCGATGCTCCGACTCGAACGGGATCGTATCGACCCTCGGATAGGCGGTCTCCTCGGCTTGCCGTTCCAGGCCGAGCTTGCTCGCGAACGGAAAGAGCGCTCCCTCGGTCGGGTCGCCCTCGACCTTCCAAGCCCCTTCTTCCTGGCGGATTTCCGCATCGTTGCAAAGAAGCGAGACCCGGCCCATCAGCGAGAGGACCGGGTCGCCCGATGCCGATGCACCGTTCTTCAGGACCTCGCCCGCGGGCGCATAGCCTTGGCCAGTGACCTTGAAGACCGATTGCGCGGTGACTGCCGACGCCACCATCATCTCCATGAGGGTCAATGTCCCGGTCTTGTCCGAGCAGATGCGGGAAACCGAGCCCAGGGTTTCGACCGCGGGCAGCCGCCGGATGATGGCGTTGCGCCGGGCCATGCGCTGCACCCCGATCGCGAGCGTAACTGTGATCAGGGCCGGCAGCCCTTCCGGGATCACCGACACGGCGATGCTGACCACCGCCTGGAAGATGGGTACGAAATCCATGCCGCGGACCCAGCGGCCATAGGCAAACACGATCGCGGCTACCACCGCGATGACGGCGGTGATTGCATAACCGAACTTCTTGATCTGGCGTAAGAGCGGCGTGTCGAGCGCGCTCACCCCGGCCATCAGCTGGTTGATGCGCCCGAGTTCGGTCTCGCTGCCGGTGGCGACGACGACGCCCTTGCCGCGCCCGGAAGCGACCAGCGTTCCGGAAAAAGCCATTCCCTCGCGATCGCCGACCGTCGCCCTTTCGGCCACGGCGGCTGTGGTCTTGTCGATCGGCACCGACTCGCCGGTCAGCGCCGCCTCTTCGGTCCGCAGGTTCTTCACGTCGACGAGGCGCAGGTCGGCGGGGATCCGGTCGCCCGATTCGAGCAGCACGACGTCGCCCGGCACGAGTTCCTCGGCCGAGATCAGGCGGGTTTCGCCGCCGCGCACGGTGCGCGCCTCCGCCGAAAGCATGTTGCGGATCGAATTCGAGCGCCTTTTCCGCCTTCCCTTCCTGCAGGAAGCCGAGCACGGCGTTGATCAGCACGACGCCGAGGATGACCGAGGCGTCGAGCCACAGACCCACCATCAGCTTCACGAACCCGGCGGCGAGCAGGACGTAGACCAGGATGTTGTTCAGCTGGGCGATGAACCGCATCAGCGGCCCCCGCTTCTTGCCCTCCGGCAGGCGATTGGGGCCGTATCGGGAAAGCCGCCGCGACGCCTCGTCGGCATCCAATCCCCGGGCCCCGTCGGTGTTCAGCCGCCCGATCACTTGATTGGCGGCGACGGCATGCCAAGCCACGGCCGCGCCGCCCGGTCCGCCCTGCACCGCCTCAGCCATAATGCGTCCTCCCTTGCCGACCGACGTCAGGTTTCATCCTGGTTCGATGAGAGAGTTGTGTTCGCTTAACCGGCTCGTCGGGCACCGGCTCGACCACCGACATTCCGCGCTCGGCCGGTGCGGAAAGGGTGGCGTCACCTATGCCGTCTCCGGCACGAACTGCATGCCGTCGAGCGCCGCCAGATCGTCATACGCGCCGCTCTTGGACCGTTCGGGAAGCTCCGCCTTGTCACGCGGCAGCTTCTGGTAGGAGATCTGGCCGAGCAGGTGGCGGATGCAATTGAGGCGCGCCCGCCGTTTGTCGTCGGAGCGGACGATGTACCAGGGTGCGTGCTTGGTGCTCGTTGCGGCGAACATGACGTCGCGCGCCCGCGAGTACTCGAACCATTTGCTGCGTGAGGCAAGGTCCGTCGGGCTCAGCTTCCATTGGCGCAGCGGATCGTTGATGCGCGCCTCGAAACGGCGCTTCTGCTCCTCGTCGCTCACTTCGAGCCAATATTTGATCAGTGTGATGCCGTCGTCGACGACGTAAAGTTCGAACTCGGGGCAAATCTGCAGGAAACGACGGTGCTGCGCTTCGGTGCAGAAACCCATCACGTGTTCGACGCCCGCCCGATTGTACCAGCTGCGGTCGAAGATCACGATCTCGCCGGCGGTCGGAAAATGCGGGAGATAGCGCTGGAAGTACAATTGCGCCTTCTCGCGGTCGGACGGGGCCGGCAACGCCACGACCCGGAATACCCGCGGACTGACTTTTTCGGTAATGGCCTTGATCGTGCCGCCCTTCCCGGCGGCGTCGCGTCCTTCGAAGATCACGACGATGCGCAGCCGCTGGTGTTTGACCCAGTCCTGCAGCGCGCAAAGTTCCACCTGCAGTTTGCGCAGCTCTTTTTCGTAGTCCTTGCGCTTCGTTGGCGGTGGAGCGGTGGTCATCGTTCCTCCCTCCTCGAAGCTGGCTCGTTGCCCGAGGCTAATCTCAGCGATTCGGCCAGACGCCAAGCATGATGGAGCGCGCCCTCGGCCCAGGCCAGCGTCTCGATAACCCAGCGCGCGGCGGCGGCCGGCATTCGCTGTACGGCGACGTCTTCCAGCGTCGCCTCGCGGCCCGCTTTGAGCTCCAAGCTGAGCTGTCTCGAGGCATGTTCGAGCGCCGAGAAGATCGCAGAATTGGACGGTGCCGCGGGGTCTCGCGTGGCGTCGAGCCAGGCGCCG
The DNA here is from genome assembly GCA_963772295.1 of uncultured Alphaproteobacteria bacterium. GTDB lineage: Bacteria > Pseudomonadota > Alphaproteobacteria > ATCC43930 > CGMCC-115725 > AP-15. Next base: position 311,061 of record CAVYWO010000020.1, on the reverse strand, counting down.
AGCGCCCGCGCGCCTGCCGCGAAGCCGCCGGGAGGCTGCCAAACGGCTTCGACTTCCGGCAGCTGCTGCAGGTCGTCGATCAGCCTCGCGAGATGATCGAGGGCGTGGCAGAGCCGCACGAGGCGAGGCTCGATCACGCCGAGATCAAAGGTTTCGAGCGATAGCGATTCCAGAAACTGCTCGGTCTGGCGGAGCGCATCGATCGGCGGGTCGTAACGGACGGCTTCGCCGGCAAGCCGTCGGCGCACGGCATCGACGCAAGCACGCGCCGTTTCGAGGATCGCCCGCCAGGCTGCTTCGAGGGCGACTGGTCCTCCCGCTTCGGCGAGCGTCGGTTCGAGACGGGCAAGGGCCGAACTCGGCGCCGGTGCCGGAGATCTTGACCATGACTCGCGAAAAACCCTCGAGCCACGGAAAGAAGGCGGCAACGCCGACGAACTTGAAAATGCTGCTGAAGGCCGCGAGCGCTAGCACGCCGTCGGGATCGTCGAGCTGCGCGCCGACCCAGTCTCCGGCCGCTGCGATCGGTCGGAGCAGTATCATTCCGAGGATGCCGACGCCGACGTTGTAGACGATGTGCGCCAGCGCTGCTCGCCGCACCGCCAGCCCGCCGCCGATCAACAGCAGCGCGCTCGTCGCGGCGGTCCCAACGCTTTGTCCGACGATCATCGCACAGGCCTGCGGAAATGTCACCGACCCGGCGTGCAGAGCGACCAGCGTCGTCGCCGCGGCAGCGCTCGAACTCTGCATGACGATCGACATCAGGATCCCGATCCCGGCGAGGATCCAGCGCGCGCCGGGGCCGCTCCCGCCGATCGCATCGAGGTCCCAGGAAATGTTTTTCATTCCGGTCTGAAGGTACTCGATGCCGATGAACAGCAGCCCGAAGCCGGCGAGGATCGCTCCGAGCGAGCGAGCCCGGCCCCTGGCGATCAGCCAGAGAAAGGCGCCGATGCCGAGCATCGGCAGGGCTGCGACGGAGACGCTGACGCGAAAGCCGAAGATCGCCACCAGCCACGGGGTCGAGGTCGTGCCGAAGGTCGCGCCGACGATGACCCCAACCGCTTGTGCGAAGGTGACCAGTCCAGCGCTGACGAAGCCGATCACCGTCAAAGTCGTCGCGGTCGAGGACTAAATCGCGACGGTGAAGAGCGCGCCCGAAACGACCGCGCTCAACCGGCCGGCGACGAGGGTCTGCAGGGTGCGGCGCAGCGAGTCGCCGGCAAGACCCTTCAGGCCCTCGGTGAGGTGGTGGATGCCGAGCAGAAACAGCCCCAATCCGCCGACCAGCGTGATCGCGGAAGCCGTATTCATCTATGCGGCCGGCCCGAATCCGGTTGTTCTGACGGCAACCGCCGAGCAGGCGGGGACCATGCCCGCCCGCCCGGCGCCGAGACACTTCATTGCGTCGTCCTCCCAATAATACGGATTTGTTACACTCTGCCGATCCCCCGCGGTAGCGAAAATTTACGGAAGTCGGTCGCGGATTTCCTTGCGTTGGCGCGGCGGTCGCCGTCGAGTGAACACGAACCGCCGCCTGCCCAGGCAGCATCGGGTTGCCGCGACTGCGACCGCCGAACATATTGACGAGCGGTCGAACCCCGGAGGGCGGCATGAAAGGGCGGGTCAAAAGGACGATCAAGCTTGCCTTGCAGGGCGGCGGCTCGCACGGCGCCTTCACCTGGGGCGTCCTCGACCGGCTGCTCGAAGACGAGCGGCTCGCCATCGCCGGCGTCAGCGGCACCAGCGCCGGCGCCATGAACGCGGTGGCACTCGCCGAGGGCCTGGCGCGCGACGGCCCGGCCGGAGCGCGCAAAAGCCTCGAGCAATTCTGGTCGGCGACCAGCGCCGCGGCCCGGTACAGCCCGATCCAGCGGTCGGTCGTCGATGTCTTCATGGGCAACTGGAGCCTCGACGCGTCGCCGAGCTATATCCTGATGGATCACCTTTCGCGGCTGTTTTCGCCGTACGACCTCAATCCGATGAATTTCAATCCGTTGCGCGACGTGGTTGCGCGTTGCATCGACTTCGAGCGGGTCAATGACACCGCCGCCCCGAAGCTGTTTCTGGCCGCAACCAATGTCCGGACCGGGCGACCGAAGATATTCCGGCAACCCGGGATCGGGCTCGACGCGGTGATGGCGTCGGCCTGCCTTCCGTTCCTTTTCAAGGCCGTCGAGATCGACGGGGAGGCTTATTGGGACGGCGGTTATATGGGCAACCCGGCCCTGTTCCCGCTCGTCGACGAATGCGCCGCCGGCGATGTCATGGTGATCCAGATCAACCCGTTTTACCGCCCGGATGTTCCCCGGTCGGCCCGCGACATCCAAAACCGGTTGAACGAGATCACGTTCAATGCGAGCCTGTTGAAGGAGCTGCGCGCGCTCGCCTTCCTCTGGGAAATCATCCATTACGAGGATCTCGAGCGCGAGCGCTTCCGTGACGTCCACGTCCACGCGATTCATGCTGGAACTCGGCGTCTCCAGCAAACTCAATGCCGAATGGGCCTTCCTGACTTATCTCCGGGACCGCGGCCGGACCGCCGCGCAACACTGGCTGTCGGCGCATTACGACGATCTCGGCGTGCGCAATACGCTGGATCTTTCCTGGATCTTCGACGAAAGCCTGAAGCCGGCGCATCTGCCCGAGGGTGCGGCGCGCGGAACCGCAATCAAGGAGGCCGCTCGATGACGCCGGGGAAGACCTCGGCGCGCTGTCGATAGCAACGGGCGGGCGATGGGGCTTTTCGGCATCCTCCTCGGGCTCGGCCTTCTCGTCTGGTTCGCCTACCGGGGCTGGAGCATCCTGCTGCTCGCACCGGCCGCCGCGCTGCTGGCGGCGCTCTTCGCAGGCGGGCCGCTGCTCGCCTACTGGACGCAGACCTTCATGGACAGCGCGGCGCGGTTCGTCGCGCAGTTCTTCCCGATCTTCTTGCTCGGGGCGCTGTTTGGCAAGCTGATGGAGGACAGCGGTTCGGTCGCCGCGATTGCACGATTCATGTCGGCGCGGTTGGGCCCGAGCCGCGCGGTGCTGACCGTCGTGCTCGCCGGCGCCTTCGTCACTTATGGCGGCGTCAGCCTGTTCGTCGCGTTTTTCGTGCTCGTGCCGATGGCGCAGGCGGTGTTTCGCACCGCAGGGATTCCCAATCGGCTGGTCCCCGCGGCGATCGCGCTCGGCACTTCCACCTTCACGATGTCGGCGCTGCCCGGGACGCCGGCGATCCAGAACGCGATCCCGATACCGTTCTTCGGCACGACGCCGCTCGCCGCCCCCGGCCTCGGCATCATCGCCGCCGCGATCATGCTCGCGTTCGGCTTGTGGTGGCTGGGGCGCGCCGAGGCGGCCGCGCGCCGCAAAGGCGAAGGTTGGGCTCCCTCGCTCCCCGCTGCGGTCGAGAGGGCGGCCGAGGACGCCACGGTGCGGCAGCGCGCCACCACCGCCCGCGAGTTCGACCCCGCCGAAGCCGCTCACGGCCGCCCAAGCGGCGAACCCCCGCCGATCGCGCTGGCGGCGCTGCCGCTCGTTGTGGTCGTCGTCGTCAATGTCACGATGTCGCTCGTCGTCCTGCCGCGCCTTGACGTCTCGTTCCTCGCCGAAGAACGGTTCGGCGCGACGTCGCTTTCCGCCGTCGGCGGCGTCTGGTCGGTGGTGACTGCTCTCTTGGCGGCGACCCTCGCAGTCGTCGCCGTCAACTGGCGGCGTTTCCTGGCGCTGCGCGAAACCATGGATGCCGGCGCCACGGCATCGGTACTGCCGGTGCTCAGCGTCGCGAGCCTTGTCGGATTTGGCGCGGTGGTCGCTGCCGTCCCGGCCTTTGCCCTCGTTCGCGATTGGGTATTGGCGATCGGCGGTGGCCCGCTCGTCTCGCTCGCGGTCGCCACCAATGTGCTGTCGGCGCTGACCGGGTCCGCCTCGGGTGGTCTGACGATCGCACTCGAGGCGCTGGGCGGAACCTATCTGCGCCTGGCCCAAGCGCACGGCATCGATCCGGCCCTTCTGCATCGGGTCGCGGTGATCAGCGCCGGCACGCTCGACAGCCTGCCGCAAAACGGCGCGGTGGTGACCTTGCTCGCGGTCTGCGGTTCGTCGCATCGCGAGAGCTATTTCGACATCGTGATGGCGGTCATCGTGGGGCCGGTTGTGGCGCTCGCCGCGGTGATCGCCCTCGGGTCGGCATTCGGGTCGTTCTGAGGCCGCGGCGGTCGGTTTACCGGCGCCGGATCGGCCGATATGCTGGGCCGCGGCTGGAAGGGGAAGACAAGACATGAAAGACAGGGGCCGGATCGCTATTGCGTTGCTCGCTCTCTGCGTTCCACTTGCGGCGCGGGCGGCGACCGAAGCGAATTTCGACGCGAAGACCGCCGGCGACCTCGCGGAGCTGTGCGGCGCTACAGCCGACAACGGGATCGGGACGGCGGCCCTCAACTTCTGCGAGGGCTATCTGCAGGGCGCGGTCACGGTGGAGATGCAGAACATGGCCCCCTTCCGCGGACGCAAGCTGTTCTGCCTGCCCGATCCGCCGCCGACGCGCTCGCAGGCGATGCGCGAATTCGTCGGTTGGGCACGGGCCGCACCGGACCGCATGACCCAGTCGGCAACCGACGGGTTGTTCCGCTTTCTGAGCGAACGCTATCCCTGCTCTTCGTCGCCCTGACTGAACACACCCCGGGGGTTCGCATGAACAAGCTATTGGTTGGCGCCCTCTGCCTGCCGGTCATCGCCTGCGCCGACATGACCCCGACCCAGCAGCGCGCGCTCACCGGCACCGCCATCGGCGCCGGCGGCGGGGCGATCATTGGGGCGATCGGCGGCAATGCCGCTCTCGGCGCCGGGATCGGTGCCGGAGCCGGCCTGCTCGGCGGCCTGGTGGTCGATCAATCCCGCCGCTCTCAGGATGCAGCGTTCCAGCAGGGCTACCAGGCAGGGCGCCGAGGCAGCTAGATTAGCGCCCGCCGGTGTCGCTGGGGCTACGTGACCAGTCGGGCCCGTAGCCGGGCATATTCCTCGTTGGAAATGGTACCGGCCGTCTTCAGCCGGTCGAGCTTTTCGATCTCGTCGGCGGCGCTGAAGCCGACGATCTGGCGCAGTTCGTCGCGCGCCTGTTGCGCGCGCTGGCTGCTCCGCTCGGCCATGCCCCGGCTTTGCGTTATCAGGTAGACGAATATGCCGATATACGGGAACAGGATCAGCACGATCACCCAGATCGCCTTGACCACCCCCGACGTGTCGTGCCGCCGAAACAGGTCGCCGATCACCGTGATCAGCAGCCAGAACCACATCACGAAGATGAAGATGGCGAGGACGTCGAGCAGAAAGTTGCCGAATGTGAAAGTGCCGTTTCTCAGCATGCGATCCTCCCCTATGGATTGGCTGAATGGCGCCTCGGACGCGGCCGTCCTACGCTCGCTCGCGATCAGCCAAGCGCCACCAGCCGCGACCGTTGACCGCTAAATGTGAAAGCTGCGGCCATATTTGTCCATGCTATCCATGCCGGGCGACGCGACGGCGCCGAGCCCGGCGCGCAGCGCCGAGTTTGCCGCCGAGCGATAGGCGGTATCGCGAGACGTCGGTGGCCGTGTTGCCGCGCCCGAGCACCGCGCCAAGCCGGCTGCCGTTATGCGCCGCCGTGTGGGTTACAGGATAGCGCCACACCACCTGGAACGGATCACCCCGCTGGAAGCCGGTCATCGGTTTTGTCAGGTAAGGGTGACAGGCAATCGTGCTACCCGCGATCTTTTGGGGTATACCTAGCGAAGCGCCGACAACGGCGCATGGGAGGCTTAGAATGTCACTGAGTCGCCGCGAAGTATTGCAAGCCACGGGAGGAACCCTCGCAGCGTCGATGCTCGCGGCGAACCGACCGGCAGTTGCCGAGATCGCCACCTCAGGCACCTTCTCGATCGAGACGACTTTGGCCGAGTTCATGCGCAACATCGGCGGCACGCCCGAAGACGGAGGCGGAAGCGTGATCTTCACGGGCCGCGATCCGATCGTGCGGAGCCACTTTCGTACCGGGGCCTGCATGGCCATCCCCGCCATGGGTGCGGGCATAGGCGCTGCCGCGGTCTGGCGGGAGCGCACCGGGCAATCGCAAGACCTCAGCGCGGACCTTCGCCAGGCCGTGTACGCGGTCTCTCCTTGGGCACGCCTTCTTGTCGAGGAGCTGCGCGACATCGGCATGCTACCGGCCGACCCGCTGCCGGCCGAATGGACTTGGCAGCCGTCGCTGAACGATCGCGCCCTGCAGGCACCGCTCGCGATTGGGAACCCACTCTCCTTCGCCATCTATGAGACGCGCGACGGCCGTCGGGTGACCCCGACCGGTCTCTACCCGCAGCATTTCACGGGTTTCCTGCGCGTAATCGACGCTGCTCCCAATACGGCCGCGATTGCGGCGGCGATCCGTACCTTCAATAGCGCCGATCTCGAGGAGCGCGTGGGCGAGGCAGGGATGATCATGGGCATTCACCGCACTCAGGCGGAGTGGCTGGCACATCCGCAAGGCCAGGCGGCGGCGGCGACACCATTAGTCGAGATCGTGAAGGTCGGCGACAGCGATCCTGTGCCCTGGACACCGAACCCGACGCAGCCGCTGTCGGGCATTCGCGCGCTCGCGTGCACCCACGTGATCGCAAGTTCCACGGTCGCGCGCAACCTCGCTGGTTATGGCGCCGAGGTACTGCACATCGCGCGTAACCAGGGCTTCGAGCATGAAGCGATCTGGCAGGACGTCAATGTGGGTATGCGCTCCACACTGCTCAATCTTAGGAATGCAGGGCACAACCGTCTCCTGCAGCGCCTGCTCCCACAGGCCGACGTTTTCATCGAGGGTTTCCGCGGTCGCAAGATGGACGAGCTTGGTTTCGGGGTGGAGGAGGTCGCCCACGCGCGTCCGGGCAGCGTTTATTGCTCAGTCCGAGGCTATGGCTGGGAGGGCCCATGGAAGATGTTCGCGGGCTTCGACATGGAGGGCCTTACGGTGAGCGGCTTCACCGCGATCGAGGGCAGCGGCCCCGACCACCCGCGCTTCCCGCCTACCTTTGTAATGAACGACTACATCGCCGGCTACCTCGGCACAGCCGGGGTAATCGCTGCGTTGCGTCGCCGCGCCCGCGAAGGCGGCAGCTACCATGTCCGCGTGAGCCTCGCCCGCGCTGCAATGTGGTTCATGAGCCTTGGGCAGGTGGATCAGGCGGAGCTAGCCAACCCGGGCCCGGACAGCCGGCTTGGCCCGCCGGAGACGATCCGCGGCATGACCCCGTATGGCGACTATGAGCGGCTGGCCCCGCTGGTGAAGCTGTCGCGAACGCCAACGCGCTGGCGCAAGCCCCTAATAGACGTGCGTGGTGCGGCGCAGCCGACCTGGGAGACTTGACCTTTGCCAAATGCCGCGCGGCCATGCCCTCTGCACGGTCCCGCACGCGTCCTCGACGCAGCGGCTCAGCTCGGGATCAATCAATTGCTGCGCGTCGGCGGCCTGGTTCACGACTACTCGGAACTCCCTGTGCGGATCGAAGTGGGAGTGCCAGCCCCGCTTGACGCTGGTGTTCCCGAAGTAAACGACGACTCGTTTTCATAATCTGCGCCCGCTGTTGCGGCACGCCTGAGGAGACCAGAGTATGACGGACGACACCGATCGGGGCAGGAAGCCAACACGTCGCGACGCGCTGCTCGGCTTGGGCGGCGCCGTCGGCGCGGCGTTCGCCGCCGGTGCGTCACCGGCAGTTGCACAAATGGCTCAGGGTCACCGTGAGGTGCGGCCCGGCATGCCGCCGCTGGAGGGCGTGCGCGTGATCGAGCGGAGTGTCGTACTTTCAGGCCGCCTGGCTGGCTTATTGCTGGCCGACCAGGGTGCCGAGGTATTTGTGGAGCGGGCCGGCCCGACCCCGGCGGCGGACCAGCGCGTCGCCCTATTTCGACCGCGGCAAGACCGCGCTGCCGCCGGTCGCCGCGGCGGACGCCGCTTCCGCCGACATCGTCATCGTGGACGGGGACGCGCAAGTCGCGCGGGCGCCGCACCAGATCCTGCTGCGCATCGTGGCGGCGCTGCCGGGCGACGAGGACTATGGTCATCTGCCGCACGACTGCTCGGAGGACCTGATCAAAGCGCTCGTCGGCTTCTTCACCAACATGAGCGTCTCCGGCCCGATCCTCAATCGGCCGGTGATCTACACACCGCTCCCGCTTCCCTCCGTCTATTGCAGCGTCATCGGCGCGGTGGCGGCCGTCTCTGCGCTCGTGGACCGGCTGCGCACCGGCCTCGGTCGGGAGATCGTCGCGAGCCGCCTTGCCGGCGGGTTGTCGGCGATCGGCGCGCTCAGCATGACCTCCAAGGGGCTGCCCGAGTTTCTCGAGCCAATCATCATCGGCGGCCTGCCGCCGGGGATGACGCCCGAGCAGTTCCACACCGCCGTCGCTGACGCGCTCCGCGATCCCGGACGGCAAATGTGGCTGGAACGGCGCTTCGCGCCCTTCTCGACGCCCTATCGTGCGCGGGACGGGCGATGGATCCTGCCGATGGCCGGACCGAACGCCCGTTTATCGCGGCGCCTGCTGGAAGCCATGAATCTCTGGGATCGGGCGCTGACCACCGGCGCGGTCTTCGTCAACCCGTATGATCCCGCCAACATCGCCGATGCGCGGCGTAACCTGGCCGACAGCCTGTCGCTCGGCTTTGCCTATACGTCGCCCTTGGCCGACCTGCTGGAACCCGCGTTCGCCACCCGCACCGCGGCCGAGTGGGAGCGCTTCCTCGCCGCGAACGGCACCGCGGCCACCATCATGATGACCTGGGAGGAATGGCAGCGCGACGCCGACGCGCGCACGGCCGGCGTCTTCGCCGAGATCCCGGAGACCAAGGGCGTACAGATCGGGCGAGTAAACTGGTTGCAAAGCGGGCTGCCCTACGAGCCGCTTCTCGCCCGCCGCGCCGCCTCCGCCCTGCCTGTCCGCGCCGCGCCGCCGCCAGCCTCGACCGGCCGGACCAATGCGCGCCTGCCGCTGGAAGGCTACACGGTGGTCGACATGACCAACGTGCTGGCCGGTCCGAGTTGCACGCGTATGTTTGTCGAGCTCGGCGCTGCCGTGACGCGCGTGGACGTGATGGATCCGCAGCATCCTCCGGCCATCCACGTGTTGTGGTCGGGCGAGAACTCAGTTGGCAAGCGCAGCATCATCTTGGAGCGGCGAAAACCGGAAGGGCTCGCCATCATCCATCAGATCACTGGGCGCGCGGACATCGTCTGCTGCAGCAATATGGACGACCAGATGGGGCGCCTCGGCGTCGATGCGGCGTCGCTGGTGCAGCGCAATCCGCGCGCCATCGGCCTGCAGATCACCGCCACCCGCGGCGAGCGGCATGGGCCGCGGCACCACGACAAGGGCTACGACCCCTCTATCCAGGGCACCACAGGGGTGATGATGCGCTTCGGCGGGCCGGAGACGCCGACCTTCCACGGCTTCGCCTCGGCCGTAGACTATCTTTGCGGCTATCTCGGCGCGCTCTCGGGCGTGATCGCGCTTTATGCTCGCGAGCGGCGCGTCGATGGGCATGGCGACTGGGCGGAGACCTCGCTCTGCAACGCCGCGACGCTGCTCCAGCTATTGTACCAGCGCGCAGGTAGTGACGCCCCCGCCAGCGCGCGCGGCCAGCTCGCGACCGGCATGACGGCGGGCGAGCGCGTGTATCAGCTGAGCGACGGCTGGATTTTTGCACAAGCGCCGCGCGACATAACGGCGGATCTTGGCAAGCGGAGCCGGGCCGAGGCGCTCGCCTGGTGCGCACAACAGAACATCCAAGCGGTTCCGGTGCAGACGTGCAAGGAACTCGCCGACCGGCATCGCGAACACCCGACCACCACAGTAAAGTTCGAAAAGCGCGAGAGTGACGGCTGGATCACGGAATGCTTCGCGCCAACCTGGTTCGCCTTCGACGGGGAAACGCAGCCCCGCCCGAGGGCGGCCTCGAGGATCGGCGCGGACGGGCCGGCGGTTCTTGCCGAACTCGGCTACGGAGATGCCGAAGTGGAGCGATTGATCTCCATCCGTGCCGTCGGTCGGACGGAGTGGGCGAAGGGATGATCGCGAGACAGGAGAACACCGTTGTTCGGTCCCGCGTGGCGGTTGCTTCCATTTTTCGTTGGCTTCCTGCTGATAATCGCGATTTTCGCGAGTGGGGCGCGTGCGCAGGAGCTCGAGGCGCCGTCGGAGCTGCCACCGCCCTCTTCGGCGCTGGCGGACGATCCGAACGAGGACGCGGATCAGGGGCAGCCGCAGGCTCGCCCGCAGGCGCAGCCGCCGCCGGGGACCCTCTTCCCGAGCCTGGAGTTTCCCGGGCGCGCCGATATCGCGGAGTTTCGGCGCCTTGCCTACGACAAATACGGACTTACGTTTGGCGCCAGCTACCAGCAACTCTTTCAGTGGTCGTCGGCGACCGTACCCAGCGCCAATAACGATACGGCGCTGGGCGCCTGGGCCGCGGCGAGTGTTACCTGGGCCCCCCTCGACCGGGGCGGGGACTACCAAGGCACGCTAGTGGCACGCGGCGCCTTTCGCGGAAGTCTCGGCGATAATGCAGTGCCTGCCGTGTTCGGACCCGCGGACATCGGCTCGCTCTGGTCCAACTATGAGTTTACATCGTGGAATCAGGGCGTCAGGATCGAAGATCTGTTCTGGGAACAGCAGCTGGGACCCCAGCTCAGCTTCCGCATCGGCAACCAAGGCCCGCAGGCAGTCTTCAACTTCTTTCGCTTCAAGGACGCGAGGACGGGGTTCACCGCCAGCCCGTTTGCGTTCAATGAGACGATTCCCTACCCGACCTTCGGTCTCGGCGCGTCGTTCCGTTTGCGGCCGCTTGCGACAGATCCCGGGGTGTACGTCGTCGGGACCTTGAATGATATGAACGGCGACCCTGCTGCACTCGGCTTGGACTGGAGTACCTTCGGGAAGGGGCAGTATTTCTATGGGCTCGAGATCGGGAAGGATTGGCGGCGCGACGACGGCGAGTTCGATCACCTGCACCTTGATCTGTTCCACGCTGATACTCGGAGTACGCGGAATCCCGACACGACGCCGAACGAGGCGGGCGGGGGCTTCAAGCTGGCCGGGGAAAAGCAGATCAACCGCCTCGTGGGCTTTGCCAATTATACGTACAACACCGCCGAGGGCGGCGGAATCTCGACGACCTTCTCCAGACATACGGCGGTCGCCGGGGTGGCGTATCTGCGGCCTTTCGGCGTGCAGGGCGAGGTAGCGGCCGGCGCCACGTGGGCGCAGTCCTTCGCCAATCTCGCTCCGGGAGTCGGTGTCAGGAACCAATACGGAGTAGAGACCTACTGGAACATCGGCATCACGCCCAACAGCACGGCGACACCTGGCATTCAACTCATCTTCAACCCGGCCTTTAATCCCCATGCTAGTTTTGCGGCAGTACCCCACTTCAAGTTTCGCATCTTCTTCTGACTAAATTGTTATTCTTTAGCAGACGGTTTTTGCCGTCTGGCTGGTTCCTTCCGGCGGCGATGGCGCTGATCTGCTGCCCGGCGTCGTGGGACCTTGGCGGCGGGGGGCGCCTTCCTGATGCTGCATTTCCTGCGCCGCACTGGCGGCAGTCGCGACAGCGGACCCGCCGGTGCGGGCGCCGGCAGCTCTCGCCTGGCCCTGGCTGGCGACCCCGCTGGCCGCGATTGCGATCCCGTGGCAATCCTGCTCGCCGCGGCGATGTTGATATAGCCTTGAACATGCCGCGGGATCGGAACGGCCGTGGCTCCGATAGTCCGCCGCACGCCGGCGACCGCACCTTGCGGCTGGCGGCGCTGACCTGCGCGATCATCCTCGGCCTCGCCGGCCTGTCGCTGGCGCGCGGGGTGATGACGCCGGTGGCCTTCGCGCTCTTCATCATCGCCCTCGTCTGGCCGTTGCAGCGCCGGTTGCAGGTGCACCTGCCGCAGCTTGTCGCCGGGTTGATAACCGCCGCCGTCGCCCTCGTCGCGATCGGCATCGGCTGCTGGCTGATCGTCTGGGGCTTCGGTCGGATCGCGCAGTGGGTCATCGCCAATTCGGCCCGCCTGCAAGGCCTCTACACCCATCTCGCCCACCGCCTCGAAGAGCGTGGCCTCTACGCCGCCGAGTTGATTGCGCAACAATTCAACAAGTCGTGGGTCGTCGGCGCCTTGCGCGGCATCGGCGGCAGCCTGCAGGGCATTGTCACCTTTGCGCTGGTGACCTTTATCTACGTCATCCTCGGCCTGCTCGAGATGGAGCCGCTCGGGCGGCGGCTCGGTCGGATCGGCGATGGCAGCTTCGGGGCCGCCGCGATTGATGCCGCCACGGAGATCGCGGGTAGATTGCAGACCTGCTCGTGCGTTTCGGAATGAGCGTGCTGACCGGGCTCGGCTTTTGGCTGTTCACCGCGCTCTACGGGCTCGATCTCAGCCGCGAATGGGGGGTGATCGCCTTTGTCCTCAATTTCATCCCGTTCATCGGCTCGTTTGTCGCCACCTTGCTGCCCACGCTTTTCGCCGCCGCCCAATACGAATCGCTGGCGTCGTCGGTCTGGATTTTCATCGGCCTCAATATCATCCAATTCGTCGTCGGCAGCTATATCGAGCCGCGCGTGGCCGGGAGGGCGGTCGCGGTCTCATGGTGTTGTTCGCGGTGTTCTTCTGGGGGATGCTGTGGGGCATCGCCGGCGCCTTTATCGGCATTCCGATACTGATCGCGGTGGTGAGCCTCTGCGCCAGAAATCCGGCGACCCGCGGCATCGCGATCGCGCTGTCGGCCGGTGGCGCGGCTCGTCGCCGACGCGTCTGACGTCTGCCCTATACCTTCGCCGCTTGATCTCTAACCCGCGGCAGCTCGGGCGCTGGCCGCACTGCGTTTGCGGCGGCGCGCCAGGCGGCGCATTTGCGGCAACCCCTCGACCAGCGACGGCAGTGATTGTGCGACGCCGCGCCGGAGCAACGATGCCGCCGCAGTGCCGATACGGCCGGCGGCGAGGGCCCGCCCGGCTTCGGCCGTCGCGACCGCGGCATGCATCAGCATGCTGGCAATCTCGGTAGGTGGGCGTGCGACACCCGCGCGTGGGGCGGCGGCACCACGACCAGATCACGTCATTGACCGGCGCGAGCCCGGGGCTAGCCCAACTTCGGCAACTTGGCGAGGAGCACTATTCTATATCAACAGCTTGCTTCTCTCTCTTCCTAGGGCCAGCCCCCGGCCTTATTTCCCGCGGGCGGCGCCCGCCGCTCGCGAGTGTCCGATCCCATCGACACAGGCCGCCGCACCGGACGTCGAAGCCGTCGATGACGGTGCCGGATGCGTTTCCTTCTCGAAATAGTCGGCGAATTCATGAAGTTGTCATCGGCCCTCCGGCGCGCGAAGACGGCGCCGAAGCGAAATGTCCCTTGCCACCGGGCAAGCCCGGAGCTAGACAGGTGCGGGGACTTTTTAGTGCATATCTGCAGTCCGCTCCGGATTCTGTTTTTCTTGCTGACGATTGCGATTGCGCTCGCGTCGTGCAAGCCGGCCGAGAAGTCGGCGACTGCGCAACCGCGCCCGGTGCGGGTCGTCACCGTCGAGCGTCAGGAAGGCGGCGAAACGGTCTCCCTCAGCGGCCAGATCGAGGCGGAGACCGAGGTCAGCCTCTCGTTCCGGGTCGGGGGGCGGATGATCCAGCGCCCGGTGCACGTCGGGGACCGCGTCAAGGCGGGGCAGGTGGTCGCCCGGCTCGAGCCGGAACCGGCGGAAAACGAGTTGCGCTCGGCGCGTGCCAATCTCGCCGCCGCGCAGAGCCTGCTGACGAAGACCCGCAACGAGTTCAACCGGCAGGACGAGTTGCTGCGCGGCGGCTGGACGACCCGGGTCCGCCACGATCAGGCGCTGCACGCGATGCAGGCGGCGCAGGCCCAGGTGGATGCCGCGCGGGCGCAGCTAGCGACCGCCGACGACAATCTCTCCTATACCGAGCTGGTCGCCGATGCCGCCGGTCACGTGACCAAGGTCGGCGCCGAGCCCGGCGAGGTCGTCCCGGCCGGGCGGATGATTGTCCAGCTGGCGCGCGAGGGCGGCCGCGACGCCGTGTTCGACGTTCCGGCGCGGGTCATCCAGGGCGCCCCTTACGACCCGCTCGTCCATGTGGTGCTGGCCAGCGATCCGGCGATCCGGGCCACCGGGCGGGTGCGCGAAGTCGCGCCGCAGGCCGATCCCGTCACGCGCACCTTCCGGGTTCGGGTCGGCCTCGACAACCCGCCCGAGGCAATGCGGCTCGGCTCGACGGTTACCGGAACGATCACCCAGGAAGGCGCCGCCGCGATCGCGATCCCGGCTTCGGCGCTGACCCGCGCCCAGGGGCAGCCGGCGGTCTGGATCGTCGATCCCAAGGCCGACACGGTGTCGCTGCGCCCGATCGACGTCGCCAGCTATGACCTTGCTCAGGTGATCGTGAGACAAGGGCTCGAACCGGGCGACGTCGTCGTCACCGCTGGCGCGCAGTCGCTGCGGCCGGGCGAGAAGGTCAGGCTGCTCGGCACGGCATCGTGAGCCGGTTCAATCTTTCCGAGTGGTCTATCCGTAACCGCTCAGTCGTCGTCTATCTGATGATCGTGATCGTCGCCGCCGGGGCTCTCACCTTCCTCAAGCTCGGCCGGGCGGAAGATCCGGTGTTCACGATCCGCACCATGGTCGTGCAGGCGCAGTGGCCGGGCGCCACTCTCGAGGAGACGCTGCTGCAAGTGACGGAGCGGCTCGAACGCACCCTGCAGGAGGTGCGGCATCTCGACGTGCTGCGCAGCTATACGACGGCCGGCCGTACCGTAATTTTTGTCGATCTTCTCGGCAGCGCGCACGGGCGCAGCGTGGACGACGCATGGTACGACGTGCGCAAGAAGATCGGCGACATGCGCCAAACATTGCCCCAGGGCGTCCTCGGCCCGTTCTTTAACGACGAATTCGGCGACACCTACGGCACCGATTTATGGCTTTACCGCCGACGGGTTCACGTTTCGCGAACTGCGCGATTACGTGGAGGACATCCGCTCGCAGCTTTTGAAATTGCCCGACGTCTCGAAGATCGACGTGCTCGGCGCCCAGGACGAGGTGATCTATGTCGACTTTTCCAACGAAAAGTTGGCGAGCCTGGGCATCGATCCGAACACCCTGATCGCGGCGCTGCAGGCCCAGAAACATGGTGCGCCCATCGGGCGTGCTGCGAACCGGCGAAGAAGCGATCTCGTTGCAGGTGTCGGGTGCCTTCAAGTCCGAGCAGGACGTACTCGACGTGAATTTCGCGGCCGGCGGCCGGATCCTGCGGCTGCGCGATGTGGCACAGGTACGGCGCGGTTATACCGATCCGCCGCAGCCGATGTTCCGGGTCAACGGCGAGCCGGCGATCGGCTTGGCCGTCGCCATGCGCGACGGCGGCGACATCCTGGCCCTTGGCCGCGACATCAACGCGGCGATGGGGCGGATCACCGCCAATCTGCCGGTCGGCATCCACCCCGTCCTGGTCGCCGATCAGGCCGCGATCGTCGATCACGCGATCACCGACTTCACCAGTTCGCTATGGCAGGCGATCATCATCGTCCTGGCCGTGAGCTTCATCGCGCTCGGCGTACGCGCCGGGGCCGTGGTCGCGATCGCGATCCCGCTGACCCTGGCGATCGTCTTCCCGGTCATGTCGATTGCCGGGATCGACCTGCAGCGGATCTCGCTCGGGGCGCTGATCATCGCCCTGACCCTGCTCGTCGACGACGCGATGACCACGATCGATGCGATGACGCGGCGGCTCGCCGCCGGCGACCCGATGGAGGTCGCGGCCGTCTACGCCTATCGGGCGCTCGCTTTCGCGATGCTTTCCGGCACGCTCGTCACGATCGCGGGCTTCGTGCCGATCGGCTTCGCGCAAAGCTCGGCCGGCGAATACACCTTTTCGATCTTCGCCGTCGTCGCCATCGCGCTGATCGCATCGTGGTTTGTCGCGGTGATCTTCGCGCCGCTGCTCGGCACGATGCTGCTGCGCCCGCCAAAGCCCGAGCAAGAGGCCAAGCCGAGCCGCGTGCTCGGCGCCTATCGCGGCTTCCTAAGCCTGGCGATCCGCGGGCCGCTGGCTGACCTTTGCGGTGACGCTCGGCGCCTTCGCGCTCGCGGTGGCCGGGCTGCGGGTGGTGCCCCGACAGTTCTTTCCGCCGTCCGACCGCGTCGAGCTCCTGGTCGACCTCAATCTCCCGCAGACCGCGTCGATCTACGCGACCCTGAGTCTCGTCGAGCGCCTCGAACAGAACCTCAAAACCGATCCCGACATCGATCACTTCTCCAGCTATGTCGGGCGCGGCGCGCCGCGCTTCTATCTGCCGCTGAACGTACAGCTGGCGAACCCGTTTTTCGGCCAGGTGGTGATCGTCACCAAGAGCATCGACGCCCGCCGGCGCCTGCAGTCGCGGCTCGAAAAGCTGCTCGCCGACAGCTTTCCAAGCGTCGTCGGCCGCGTCTATCCGCTCGAACTCGGCCCCCCGGTAGGCTGGCCGTTGCAATATCGGGTGCTCGGTCCCGATCTCGACAAGCTGCGCGATGTGGCGATGCAAGTGGCGCAGGCGATCGCCACCGCGCCGGACGCGCGCCGGATCAACTTCCAGTGGATGGAGCCGCAACGCCAGCTGCGGGTCAAGGTCGATCAGGACGAAGCCCGGCGCCTGGGGCTGAGTTCGGCGGCGGTGGCAACCGTCCTCAACACGGCGATCTCCGGCACCACCGTCACCCAGGTCCGCGACAACATCTACCTGATCAACCTCGTCGTGCGGCAGGAGGGCGGGCCGACCTTGTCGATCGATACGCTGCGCACCTTGCAGCTGCCGCTGCCGAACGGTCGCAGCGTCCCGCTCAACCAGATCGCGACCTTCGATTACACGCAGGAATACCCGCTGGTCTGGCGGCGCAACCGCATCCCGATGCTGACGGTGCAGGCGGATGTCGCGCACGGCGTTCTGCCCGAAACCGTGATCGCCGCCCTGCAACCGGACATTGCGCGGCTGGCGGCCGATCTCCCGCCCGGCTACCGCATCGAGCTCGGCGGCATCGCCGAGGAAAGCGCCCAATCGCGGGCCTCGGTCTTTGAGGTGGTGCCGTTCATGCTGTTGCTGATGCTGACGATCCTGATGTTCCAGTTGCGCAGCTTCCAGCGACTCGCCATCGTCTTGAGCGTCGTGCCGCTGGGGCTGATCGGGGTCGTCGCGGCGCTGCTGATCTCGGGACAGCCGCTCGGCTTTGTCGCGATCCTCGGCATCCTGGCGCTGGTCGGCATGATCGCCAAGAATGCCGTCATCCTGATCGAGCAGATCGAAGCCGAACGCCGGGCGGGAAGGGCGGTGCGCGAAGCGGTGGTCGAGGCGTCGAGTTCGCGGTTCCGGCCGATCCTACTGACCGCGTCGTCGACGGTCCTCGGGCTGATCCCGATCGCACCGACCGTGTTCTGGGGCGCGATGGCCTTTGCCATCATGGGCGGACTCCTCGTTGCCTCGCTTTTGACCCTGGTCTTTCTGCCGACGCTTTACGTCACCTGGTTCGAGCGGCGCGGCGCTTCGCCTTCCGGCCAATCGGCGGCGGTCGGCGCGCCGATCGCCGCCGCGGCGCCGCCGCGATGACGGCTATTCGCGCCGCGATCCCGCCGCGGCCGGCCGCCATTCAGGGCGATCGGATTTTTCGCGATCTGGATGGCGTTGTCCGGCGGCGCCGCCGGCGATCTCCTGCCTGGAATTGTGGCGGCGCTGGCGGCGACCTGGATCGGCCTGCGGCTGCTGCCTCCCGGCACAACCCGCCTGCACCCGCGGGCCCTCGCCGAATTCGCGCTGCGCTTTCTCATCCAGTCGGTGCTCGCCGGGGCCGATGTCGCACGCCGCGCGCTCGATCCCCGGCTGCCGCTCGATCCCGGTTTCGTGCGCTATCCGGTGGGCCTGCCGGTCGGAGTACGACGCAACACCTTTACCACCTTGATGAGCCTTCTCCCAGGCACCCTGCCGCTCGGCGCCGACGAAAGCGGGGCCCTTGTCATCCATTGTCTCGACACAGCACAGCCGGTCGCGGCGCAGCTTGCGGGCGAGGAGGCGATGCTGGTCCGGATCATCGGCGCGGCCTCCGGCGATGGCTGACTTTCTGCTGGCCGCCGCGGCTTTCGTGCTGGCGGTCGTGGTGGTGGGCCTGGTCCAGGTGCTGCGCGGACCGGGGCGGGCGGACCGCATCATGGCGGTGCAGCTGCTCGGCACCGGCGGCGTTGCCGTGCTGTTGCTCCTGGCGCAGGCGGTGGCCATGGCCGGCGTGGTCGATGTCTCGCTGGTCCTGGGGTTGCTGGCGGCTTTTGCGGCGATCGCTTTTGTCAAAGCCGTCCTGCGGCCGGCGGCGGACCAATCGGCGTCCGGCGGCGGGAAATGAATCTCGTGCGCGACGCGCTGACGATCGGCGCGGTCTCGGCCGGAGCGTTCTTTTTTCTGGCGGGGACGGTCGGGCTGCTGCGCTTCCCCGATGCGTTGAGTCGACTGCACGCGCTGACCAAGGCCGATAATCTCGGCCTCGGCCTCATTGTGTTGGGACTGCTGTTTCAGGCCGCGGGTTGCGCGCCGGCACTGCGGCTGGTCATCGTCTGGGCGCTCGCCCTGCTGGCCGGAGCCGTCGTCAGCCAGCTGATCGCCCTTGTCGCCGGTCAGGACGGGCCGCCGGCGTGACCCTCGCCGCAGCTCTCGATGTCTTGCCGGCTGGCCGGCGGCGCACCGGCAGCGCAGCCGGGCGAAGCGCCGGGCGCGAACCGGCGGTTCGCGGCAGCAGCGGCGTGCGCATTGGTGACGGCGGGGATCGCCGTGGCCGTGCTGTCGCTCCCCGAACCGGCGCCGACATTGGCGCCGCTGGCGGCCGCGCATCTGACGCTGACCGGTCTCGGCAATCCGGTCACCGCGGTGCTGATAGCATTCCGCGCGATCGACACGCTGCTCGAAGTCGCGGTCCTGCTGCTGGCGGTGATCGGCATCTGGTCGTTGGCGCCGGACCGCTTCTGGCGTGGCCGCCCCGGCCTGCCCCAGCGCGAAGACCCAGACGGCGTGCTGGCGTTTTTTGCCCGGCTGTTGCCGCCGATCGGCATCCTTGTCGCAATCCACTTGTTCTGGATCGGGGCCGATGCCCCCCGCGGTGAATTTCAGAGCGCTACCGTGCTCGCCGCGATGTGGATTCTGGCGATGATGGCCGGGCTCGTCGACGCGCCGCCGATCGAACGGCGCCGGCTGCGGCTCCTGCTCGTCGGCGGACCGGCCGTATTCCTCGCCGTCGGCTTTGCCGGCTGGGCGATGGCCTGGGGCTTCCTCGCCTATCCGCCGGAGCACGCCAAGCTGCTGATCGTCGCAATCGAGGTGCCGGTGACCTTGTCGGTGGCCACCGCGCTCGTCCTCTTGGTGGCGGGCCCGGCGGCACGGGCGCCGGATCGACATCCCCGGGATGAGCGGCGCGACGTTGTTCGGCCTGTGCGCCGCGGCGCTGGTGGGCCTCGGCCTCTACGGCGTGATCGTCGATCCACACCCATTGCGCAAGGTGTTAGCCTTCAACCTGATCGGCGCGGGCGTGTTCGTCATCTTCGGCATCGTCGCGCGGCGCGGCGCCGCCGCCGGGCTTCCCGCCGATCCGATCCCGCAGGCGATGGTCATAACCGGGATCGTCGTCGCCTTTGCCGCGACCGCGCTCGCGGTGGCTCTTTTGCTGCGCCTCTTTGAGGACAGCGGTCGCGTCTCGCTGCGGTCGGATGCGCCGAGCGCGGCCCGCGCCGACGACACGCATTCCTGATGCCGAGTGCAGCGGTCATGCCGCCGGGGACGGCGACGGCCGGGTTTGCTCTGGTCTTGGCAGTCATGTTGCCGATTGTGGGCGCATTGCTGTCGCTGCTGCTCGGCGGGCGTCAGGCGGCCCGCGTCGCGCTCTTCGTGATGCCGCTCGGCGTTGCCTCGGCGATGGCGATTGCCGCCGCTGTCTGGCGCTCGGGCAAGGTGCTGCAGTATGTCATCGGCGGCTGGGCGCCGCCGCTCGGCGTTGCGTTGCGGGCGGATGGTCTTGCGGCGGCGATGGTCGTTACCGCAGCGCTGTTGATCCCGGCGATCGGGCTCTTTGCCCGCGCGCAGTTCCCGACGCCGCCGGGAGCGGAAGCGCGCGCCCCATTCTCGTTCTGGACTTTGCTGTTGGCCCTTTGGGCGGCCTTGAACGCAATCTTCCTCGGGGCCGATCTCTTCAGCCTCTTTGTCGCCCTCGAACTTTTGACCTTTGCTGCGGTACCGCTCGTCTGCCTGGACGGGCGCAGCGAGACTCTGGTGGCGGCGCTGCGCTATCTGCTCTTTGCGCTGTTCGGCTCGGTCCTCTATCTGCTCGGCACTGCGCTGCTCTACGGCGCCTATGGCACGCTCGACATCGCGCTGTTGTCGAGCCGGGTTCGGGCGGGGCCGGCCGCCTGGGCGGCATTGTCGCTGATGACGGCGGGACTGCTGGCCAAGGCGGCCCTCTACCCGTTGCATTTGTGGTTGCCGCCGGCCCACGCCGGGGCGCCGGCCCCGGCCAGCGCCGTTTTGTCGGGGCTTGTCGTCAAGGCGCCATTCTTCATCGTCTTGCGACTCTGGTTCGATGTGATGCCCGGCCTTGCGGGCCGCGCCGCGGCACAACTGCTCGGACTGCCGGCGGCGGCGGCGATCCTGTTCGGCAGCATCGTTGCGTTGCGGCAGGCCCGGCTGAAGCTTTTGGTCGCCTACTCGACCGTCGCTCAAATCGGTTATCTGTTCCTGATCCTGCCGCTCGCCGGGGGTTCGCCGATGGGCGATCCCTGGGGCAGCTCCGCCTGGACCGGCGGCGTCCTTCAAGCCATCTCTCACGCCTTCGCCAAGGCCGCAATGTTCATGGCGGCCGGACTCGTCGCCGAGGCGCTCGGCCACGACCGGATAGCGGCGCTCGCCGGTGTCGGGCGCGCGCTGCCGATTACCGTCTTTGCCTTCGGGCTCGGCGGGCTGTCGCTGATGGGTCTGCCGCCGAGCGGCGGCTTTGTCGCGAAGGCGATGCTGCTGACCGCGGCGGTGGCGGGGGGCCAGTGGTGGTGGGCATTGATCGTCCTGGTCGGCGGGCTGCTGGCCGGCGGCTACGTGTTTCTGGTGCTTGCCCGGGCTCTCTCCGAACCGACCGAACCATTGATCTTGCGCGTAAAAATCCCGCGAAGCCGACAGGCGGTGGCCTTGGCGGTGGCGCTCATTGCCGTGGCACTCGGCTTCGCGCCGCTCCGTCCGGCGCCGCTGCTGCTGATCGGCCAGCCGGATCTGGGTGCGGCGAGCTTCAGATGAGTTGTAAACGAGCGTCGAACGCTCTTCCGTCGGCGCCTCGGGGCGGGCCGCAGCCGGCGCGGGATCTTCGATCGTGATCACCGGGGAAGCCTTGCTCGTCGCGGCGCCGGCCGCGCCGCTCGCGATGCTGATGGCCTGTGTGTCGCGCCGTCTGCGCAACCGCATGCCGGTATTGCTGGCCTTTGCTCCGGCACCGGCCCTGGCGGCGGCGGTGCTGGCCCCCGGCGGCGCGCCGCTGGTGCTGTTCCCCCCGCCGTTCCGCATGATCCTTGGGCTCGACCGGCCCGCGGCCGCATTGCTCGGAACCGCCGCGCTGCTGTGGCTCGTCGCCGGTGCCTACGCGGCGGTATATCTGCGCGGCGACCGAAATTCAGGGCGCTTCGCCGAATGGTGGCTCCTGACCCTGTCCGGCAGCCTCGGCGTCTTTATCGCCGCCGACCTCGTGAGCTTCTATCTCACCTACTCGGTCGTCAGTCTGGCGGCATACGGCCTCGTCGTACATGATGGCGCCCTCGCCGATCGGCGCGCCGGCGCGATCTATGTGGCGCTTGCCGTGCTCGGGGAAGCGCTTTTGCTGATGGCCTTTATCTTGCTGGCGGCGGCCGCGCCGCGCGGCAGCCTATTGATCCGCGACGCCGTGTCGGCGCTGCCGGCATCGCCTTGGCGCGCTGTCTCGCTGGCGCTGCTGATTTTCGGTTTCGGCCTCAAGATCGGGCTGGTGCCCGGGCATGTCTGGATGCCGCTCGCCTATCGAGCGGCGCCGGCCCCGGCGGCGGCCGTACTCAGCGGGGCTGCGGTCAAGGCCGGCATCATCGGGCTGATCCGCTTTCTGCCGCTCGGCGTGGCGATGCCGCGATGGGGCGAGGCGCTGGCCGCCGCCGGCCTGTTCTCCGCCTTCTACGCCGTTGCGGTCGGCATTACCCAGACCCACCCCAAGACGGTGCTGGCCTATTCGAGCGTCAGCCAGATGGGGTTGCTGGCGGCAGTGCTCGGCATGGGCTGGGCGGCGGGTGAGCCGGGCGTGGCATCGGCGGCGAGCTTCGTCGCCGCAAACCATGTCCTTGTCAAGGGCGCCCTGTTCCTCGCGGTAGGCGTTGCGGCCGCGGCCGGGCCGCACCGCTTGGCGGTTTTGCTGCCGGCCGGCATTCTTGCCCTCGGGCTCGGCGGGTTGCCTTTGACCGGCGGCGCCCTGGCGAAGCTCGCGTCGAAGGCGGCATTGGGAACCGGACTTGTCGGCGCGCTGGCAGCGTTGTCGGCGGCCGGCACCACGGTGCTGATGCTGCATTTCCTCTATCGCCTCGCGGCGGTCGGGGCCGCGAAACGCGAGGCGCCGGCCGGACTGGGGTGGTGCTGGCTGGCAACGGCGCTCGCGGCTCTCGCGGTGCCCTGGGGGCTCTACCCGATCGCCAATGCCGGCACGCGGCTCGACGCCTTCGGCCTCGGAACTCTGGCTTCGGCGCTGTGGCCGATGCTGCTCGGCAGCGTCGTTTTCGGCGGGGTTTGGAGCTGGAGATCGAAGCTGCCGGAGCTGCCCGAGGGAGACATCGTCGTCGCCGGCGAGGCCGCGGCGCGCGCGACGGTCGGCTGGGGCGAGGCGGTCGAGCGGGCCGATGCCTGGCTACGGCAATGGCCTGTCGCAAGCCTGTCGCTGCTGACCGTGGCCATCCTGCTCGCGGCCGCGATGGTGATATGGCGTTGAAGACACCGCGGGATCGGAGCGGCCGTGGCTTCCGATAGTCCGCCGCCGCACCCCGGCGACCGCACATTGCGGCTCTCGGCGCTCATCTGCGCGATCATCCTCGGCCTCGTCGGCCTGTCGCTGGCGCGCAGCATCATGACGCCGGTCGCCTTCGCCTTGTTCATCATTGCACTCGTCTGGCCGTTGCAGCGGCGGCTGCAGACACGCCTGCCGCAGCTGGTCGCGGTCCTCGTCACCGCCGCCGTGGCGCTGCTCGCGATCGGCATCGGCTGCTGGCTGATCGTTTGGGGTTTCGGCCGGATCGCGCAATGGGTCATCGCCAATTCGGCGCAACTGCAGGGCCTCTATACCCACGCCGCCGAGCGCTTGGAGCAGCGCGGCATTTACGCCGCCGAGCTGTTTGCCGAGAAGTTCAGCATGTCGTGGATCGTCGGCGCGTTGCGCGGCATCGGCGGCAGTCTGCAGGGCATCGTCACCTTCGCCTTGGTGACCTTCATTTTCGTCATCCTCGGCCTGCTCGAGCTGGAGACGCTCGGCCGGCGCCTCGGGCAGATCGGCGACGGAGCGTTCGGCGCCGCTGCGATCGATGCCGCGGCGGAAATTGCCGGCCGTCTGCAGACCTACATGCTCGTGCGCTTTGGCATGAGCGTCCTGACCGGGCTCGGCTTCTGGGCCTTCGCGGCACTCTACGGTCTCGATCTCGGCCGCGAATGGGGGGTGATCGCCTTTGTCCTCAATTTCATCCCGTTCATCGGTTCGTTCGTTGCCACATTGCTGCCTACGCTTTTTGCTGCGGCCCAGTACCAATCGTTCGCGTCGGCGGTCTGGGTGTTTATCGGGCTCAACATCGTCCAGTTCGTCGTCGGCAGTTACATCGAGCCGCGCGTCACCGGCGCCGCGGTGTCCGTCTCCCCCTTCATGGTGCTGTTCGCGGTCTTCTTCTGGGGAATGCTCTGGGGCATCGCCGGCGCTTTCATCGGCGTGCCGATTCTGATCGCGCTGGCCGACCTTTGCGCCAAGAACCCGGCGACCCGCGGCATTGCGATCGCGCTGTCGGCCGATGGCGCGGCTCGTCGCCGACCGGGCTGACGCCTGCCCTATCCGTTCGCCGCTTGATCTCTATCCCGCTGGATACGCAGGAGGCGGGCTCGAAGGCACGGTACCCCCGGCTCTGGCTGCAATACGTTTGCGGCGGCGCGCCACGCGCGCCGCATTTGCGGCAGCGCCTCGGCCAGCGCCAGCAGCGATTGCGCCACGCCGCGCTGGAACAGCGATGCCGTCACAGCGCCGATACGGCCGGCGGCGAGGGCCCGTCCCGCATCGGCCGCCGCGACGGCGGCATGCATCAGCAGGCTGGCATTGCGGTAGCAGGCCATCATGCAGTCGTTGCACGGCTCGCGCTGGTCGGGGATCCGCTCCAGATCGAACACCGACCCCAGCGGCTGGTTCCAGGCCTCGCAGCGCCAGATGTCGAGGTTCCAGTCGAGATAGAAATATTTATGGCCGCCGATGCGCGAAACCGCCTGCCGCTCGCCGCGCACATAGCGCGCGACTTCGGCGAGCACGGCCCGCGGGTTGAGCACCGGGAACTGCTTTCGCAGGCGGCCGATTGCCTCGAGCGCCGCGAGCAATTCGTCGCGATCGAGATCGACGAGCGACGAGTCCGCGCTGTAGACCAGCGAGCTGGAGCCGAACGGCTCGCGCCGCGGATAGGAAAAGGAGACGGCGTCGAAGCCCAGGCGACGCAAGGTAGCCGGCAATTCGTCGTAACGGACCAGGCGGCTGACCGTCACCGAAGCCTGCACCGGCAGGCCCAGCGCCCGCGCCGCCGCGATGCCGTCGATGAGGCGCCGCTCCAACCCCTCCAAACCCCGATTGCGCTCGTGGCTCCGAGTTCGGCACTGTCGATCGAGACGATCAGACGGGACAGCCCGGCCGCGGCCAGCCCGCCGATATAGCGCGGCAAAAACCAGCCATTGGTGATGACGGCACAGCCGACACCAGCCGAACTCGTCAGCGAAACCGGCCGCACGATATCCGGATGCACCAGCGGCTCACCGCCTTGCAGCGTGATGAACCGGATCCCGCGCCGGTAGAGGATCGGCAGCGCCCGGGCAAAGGCGTCGGCATCGAGATATCGGGCCGAACCCACGAACGTCGGCCATCCAGGATGCGCGAAATACCGCCTACGGCTTTTTCGCCCTGCCAGCGCCTCGGCTCGCGTTTCGAGCGCGGCAGCTACATGAGTACGCCGCATACCGCGACCAGCTTCGACCTGCGGCACTGGAAAAGCCCGCAGCAGTTCGACCCCGATAGTTATCGAAGCGTGCCGACCAGCGCCCAGATCGACGAGGACAAATGCCGGCAACTCGGGTTTGCCCGTTGCCCGTTTGGCATCACCACGTGGCCGGTCAGCGACGGCCGCAAGATGGGCCTGACCAACAGCAGCTTCGGCATCGTCTTCGGAGTGGCGGACGGCAAGTCATTGCCGGTCTGAGACTATGGTTCGCGCCGTTTGGCTTCGGCTACCGGCGGTGTCCCGGCGAGCAGCTCACTATCGAAGTGTTTGCGGATTTCCTGCGCAAGGTCTGGCACGACAAGATCGCCTTCCGCAAGCTCAACCTGCCCAAGCCGGCGAGCGTCCCGATCGGGCCGAACGCGGTGATCGCCGACGATGATCGGCTTCGCCAAGCGCGCCTGAGCGGTTCCGCTCGATACCTCAAGGAGACGCTGCAAATACGCCGCTCGGCTCGCTGCGCGAAAGCGGAAGGCGGCCAACTCTCAGCAATTCGGTGAGATGCCATGTGTTATGCTGGGCGCCTTCGACCCGGGCGGGCGTTTCGCTGCCGCTTTAACGGTGACAGTAGCCCGCCCGCGCCAGATTTCCAATTCAATGGGGAATAGGTACGATAGATGTCCAGGCCGCGGATCGGGCGAACCGTCGAAATAGCGACCGAAAGCGGGAGGGGCGTGCGCAAATGCGATGTCGTCGCTCGCTGCGATCGGCGCGCGCGCCGGACCGGTCGGCTCGTTGCCGGCGCCGTTGCCCTGTTGCTGACCTTGCTCGGCGGTTGCGGCGACGACGGCATCATCGGCCGGCTGCTCCTGAAGCCCGGTCATGTGATCATCGAGCGCCGGCCCGACGCGGCCTACGAGAGATTGTTCCCGTATTACGTCGAGCTCTGCGCCGCCAGCCAGTTCCGCGGGAAGGTCGCGGGTACCGGCGGGGTTGCCGGGCATGCCGTCATGTATCTAAAGGGCGCCTGCAAGGATGACGACGCCCCGTTTCCGCGGCTGCGCCGGTGCCGCGCGGTGGCATCGAGCCTCGACGATCCGGAACATGGCGCCGGGATCAGCGTCAACCGGTGGTTCAAGAATGTCAATTGGGTGGCAGTCCCGGGCCATGACTTGTTTTATGCCGGCAATCTGCAACCGGGCGAGCGCCTGACCCAGGCCCGGTTCGACGCGCTCGAGCAGGATGTGATCGCCAAGGGCATCTACAAAGGCGTCGCCTTCCAGCACTATCCCGGCGCCGACACCGACCCCGATCTCCGCGGCTTCGTGCAGCGGGAAAGCATCGGCACCGACTTGGCGTTGCAGTTCGCGCGGTCGGTTTTTTGCGCCCGCCTGCCGGTCACCGCAGGGATGTTGGACCAGGTGATCGCCTTTCTTAACGACAAGAACCGTGAATATGCCGAGGGCGAGGCCGACTACAATTGGAGCGTGTGGGCCGACAATTGCACGCATACGCTGCGCAATGCCTTGGCTGCCGCCAACATCTGGTCGCCGTTGTCGGTGCGGGTCATCAAGTTCAGGCAGATATTCAACCTTGCCGTGCCGGCGAACGAATTCGTCAACCTGGCAGAGCTGATGACGCAGGGGGTTCTCGATTATCGCGATATCCTGAAGGATGGGCCGCGGCGCGACGCCTTCCACGAATTCCGCTGGCTGCCGACCGAACCTGGGGCCCTCCTAAAGACGCTTCCGGTCCACGACCCCAACGACCTCTACGACACCAGGTTTCGGCTGTTTACGCTGCAATCGCCCTTCCTGATGGCTAAGACGCAGCGCGCGATCGATCTGTTGTCGGACCCCAAATTCGTCGATCTCGAGGCCAATCTGCATTACTTCGAGAAAAGGTACGACGCGATCCTCTCGGGCCACGACGAGCGGCGCGACGCCATGGCCAGCGTGCGCGGCACGCCGCTGCGCCGCGTCGAGCGCCTTTATTACAATTATATTCGTTCAGAGCAAGCCGATATTCGATCGATGCTGGCGCGCATAGCCCCGCCTGCCGCGACCCAGAACCCGTCCGCAGTAAAATAGCCGGGCCCCCGCCGCCGACTATCTCTCGATCGGCCGGCGAAGCCGGAAATACCGCAGGAGGGCAAAGCATGCGGCGGCGGCGGCGAGGTGCTTTAGCGTATGTCCGCTCACGATATGTCCGAGGGAGTAAATCGCGGTGTCGGAGAACTCGAACAGCTTGGCCAGCGCATATAATCCGGCGGCAATAAGCCAATACCGGCCGTGTGTGAACCTCGCCGGATACAGTGCCAGCAGCACCAGCAATGCCACCGCGGGGAAGAATTGCGCCCAAAAATAGAGTCGCAAATCGTCAACCAGGAGCCACCACAGGAGGCTCGCCAGGCCGATCGCCAGCATCGGCCAGAGCAATATCGCCCCCGCCCTGTCGCCGACCCGCTCCTTGACCACGAGCGCGAAGATCGCGGCAAAGCTCAGCGTCATCGGCAGCCGATCCCAGAACAACGTGGCATCGCTGGGGTCCCAGTGATAATAGGACGAACCGATCCCGGTCAGCAAAAATCCCAGGAACAACACGATCGTGGCCGGATCTTTGCTTTCGCGTGCAAGTCCGACCGCGCCGACAACGAGGAAAGGGATATTCGAGACGACGTTCCAGAAGTTCGGAATGCCGAGCAACGTGCGCCCATCGGCGAACAGATGATAGGCCTGATCCTGCGGGATCGCCGGCAACAGCAGCATCCCGAACAGCGAGGCCGCCGTCAGACCGGCCAGAATCCACAGCGGGTGCGTAGATTTCGCTTCGGCCGCGATCACCCCGGCAGATTAGCCGGATCTATGCGAGAGGAAAGTACACATATATAGCGCGGATTTTTTGGAGCAGCCGGGCGTCCTTGCGGCGAGCTTCGCGCTTGTGATCGGCGGCCGTGACCGCCGCCCCGACGGGGTCGCGGGCGAATGCGCTTGCCGCGGTCGGCCCGCCCGCCGCAAATCGGTGTTCGCGGCGGCTTGCCGAATTCCGGAAAGTAACATAGCATCCGCGACACCGCAGATGTTCGGCCCAAGGCCGGGCTCACGATGTCCGTGTGTCTCCCCGGGGAGAGGCGGGCTCCTGGGATTGCGAGGAAGGGAGGAGGCTGGAGGCGATGAAGCTGTCTCGTTTGTGGATACCGGCGCTGGCCCTGGCTCTTGGTTCGAGCGGCGCCTACGCCAACGATCAATTGATCCAACTTTCAAAAGATCCGAACCAGTGGGTGATCCCCGCAGGCAATTACGCGAGCACCCGCTATAGCGCGCTCGATCAGATCAACACCGACAACGTCAAGAACCTCCGTCCGCTGTGGACGTTTTCGACCGGCGTCCTGCGCGGTCACGAAGGCGGCCCGCTGGTTGTCGGCGATGTCATGTACTTCAGTACACCGTTCCCCAACAATGTCTTTGCCCTCGACCTCAACAACAACGGGCGGATCTTGTGGAAATTTGAGCCGAAGCAGGATCCGACGGTCATCCCGGTGATGTGCTGCGACACGGTCAACCGCGGCGTCGCCTATGGCGATGGCAAGATCTTCCTGCATCAGGCCGATACCACGCTGGTGGCGCTCGACGCCAAGACCGGCAATGTGGTGTGGAGCGTCAAGGACGGCGATCCGCAAAAGGGCGAAACCGGGACCAGCGCCCCGCTGGTAGTGAAGGACAAGGTGCTCGTCGGCATCAGCGGCGGCGAGTTCGGCGTCCACTGCCGGGTCACCGCCTACAACATCAAGGACGGCTCGCTGGCGTGGAAGGCCTATTCGGAGGGGACCGACGACCAGATCCTGTTCGACGCCAACACCACCTCGCTCGGCGTGCCGGTCGGGAAGGATTCCTCGTTGAAGACCTGGCAGGGCGATCAGTGGAAGATCGGCGGCGGCGGCACCTGGGGTTGGCTCTCCTATGACCCCGAGCTGAACCTCGTCTATTACGGCTCGGGCAACCCCAGCACGTGGAACCCGGTGCAGCGCCCCGGCGACAACAAATGGTCGATGACCATCTTCGCCCGCAACCCGGACACCGGCATCGCCAAATGGGTCTATCAGATGACGCCGCACGACCAATGGGATTATGACGGCGTCAACGAGATGATCCTCGCCGACATCAACGTGAATGGCCAGCCGACCAAGGCGCTCGTCCATTTCGACCGCAACGGCTTCGGCTATACCCTCAACCGCGAGACCGGGGCGTTGCTCGTCGCCGAGAAATACGATCCCAGGGTCAACTGGGCGACCAACGTCGACATGAAGACCGGCGTGCCGCAGGTCGTCGCCGAGTTTGCGCCCGGCTCCAAAGGCGCGGACGTCAACTACAAGAATATCTGCCCGGCCGCCCTCGGCTCGAAAGATCAACAGCCGGCGGCGTTTTCGCCGAAGACCGGGCTCTTCTACGTGCCGACCAACCACGTCTGCATGGATTACGAGCCGTTCAAGGTCACCTACACCGCCGGGCAACCCTATGTCGGGGCAACCCTGTCGATGTACCCGCCATCAGGCGAGAGCAATCTCGGCAACTTCATCGCCTGGGATGCCGGGACCGGCAAGATCGTGTGGTCGGATCCGGAGCCGTTCTCGGTGTGGTCGGGGGCGCTGGCGACGGCCGGCGGCGTCGCCTTCTACGGCACGCTCGAAGGCTACCTGAAGGCGGTCGACATGCAGACCGGCAAGGAGCTGTACCGCTTCAAGACCCCGTCGGGGATCATCGGCAACGTCAACACCTACAGCCATGGCGGCAAGCAATACATCGCCGTGCTGTCGGGCGTCGGCGGCTGGGCCGGGATCGGCATGGCGGCCGGCCTGACCAAGGACACCGAGGGGCTGGGGGCGG
Organism: uncultured Alphaproteobacteria bacterium; assembly: GCA_963772295.1. GTDB lineage: Bacteria > Pseudomonadota > Alphaproteobacteria > ATCC43930 > CGMCC-115725 > AP-15. The sequence continues at coordinate 280,905 of CAVYWO010000020.1, read as the reverse complement.
TCGGGGCCTACAAGGCTCTGGCGAACTATACCCAACTCGGCGGCGTATTGACGGTCTTCGGCCTGCCCGAGTGACCATCGAAGCGCGCTGACAAGAATGCCGGGCCGGCACCCCAACCGCGGGTGTCGGCCCGCTTTTTCGGCTCGGTCCCGATGAAGTTCGGACGCGTCGCCACGAGACTTTCCTTGCTGCTGGTGGGCGCCGGCATCGCCCTTGTGACCGGGTTCGGGGGCGCGGCGCAGAACCAGCAATCGGCGCAAAAACCCTATACCGTCGAGAACGGAAAGGTTGATAAGAAGACCTTCAACGGGTGGCGGCGCTATACCGAATCCTGCTTGCGCTGCCACGGTCCCGACGGCGCCGGCAGCTCTTATGCGCCGAGCCTCGTCGACTCCGCCAAAACCATGACGCAGGACCAGTTCAACGAAATCGTCGTCAACGGCCGGGTCAACGTCAATGCCGCGAACGAGAACGTCATGCCGCCCTTTGGCACGGTCGAGGACGTTGTGACCTATCTCGACGACATCTGGGCCTATCTGAAGGCCCGCGCGGACGGCGCGATCGGCCGCGGCCGGCCGCCGCGGATCGGTGAGTAGATGATTACCCGGAAAAACTCGATTGCGCTGCTCCTCGGCATCGGCCTCGTCGTCGGCGGTCGGCCGGCGGCGGCGCAGAACCCCGACCTCGTCAATCGCAGCGTGCTCAAAGTCTGTGCCGATCCGAATAATCTGCCGTTCTCGGATCAACAGAAGGAAGGATTCGAGAACCGGATCGCCGAGCGCATCGCCGCCGCTCTCGGCGCAAAGGTAGAATATACCTGGTTCCCGCAGATCATTGGCTTCGTGCGCAATACACTACAGGCGCATCGCTGTGATCTGGTGATCGGCACCGTTGCCGGCGATGACTCGATGCAGACCACCAACCCGTATTATTTCACAACCTACGTCATGCTCTATCGGAGCGATAAGGGGCTCGGCGTCAAGAGCCTGCAGGATCCGCAGCTGGCGCGCCTGCGTCTCGGCGTCGTCAGCGCCACACCCCCCTCCGACCTTCTCGTGCGTCACGGTCTGATGGCGAACGCCAAGCCTTACCCGCTGACCGTCGATACCCGCGTCGAATCGCCAACCCACCAGATGGTCGAGGACCTGATGGCGGGGAAGATCGATGTCGGGCTGCTGTGGGGACCGATCGCCGGCTACTACCGCGCGCATGACAAGCTCCCGCTCACCCTGGTGCCGCTCGCGGACGAGCCAGGCGCCGCGCCGATGAAATACCATATCGCGATGGGCGTCCGCCCCGGCGAGCCCGAGTGGCGGCGCCGGGTCGACGCGCTGATCGGCAAAGAGCAACCCCAGATAAGCGCGATCCTGCGCGACTACGGCGTGCCGCTGCTCAACGAGCGCGGCGAGCTGACCAGCCCGTGAAGCCGAAGCGGTCAAATCCGCCGGTGGCCGGCGTCATATTCGGCTCTTTGGTGCTGCTCGCCGTCGCGACGGCGCCGGCTCGAGGCGCCGATCTCAGCGCTACGCGTGTCCACGAGATCCTGCTCGCGGCCGCGCCCGGCCGGCCGGCCGATCTTTCGGGGAAATCGCTCGAGGACCTCGATCTCAGTCACTTCGACTTCAGCCGAGCGAACCTCGCGCGCACGAACCTGTTCGGGGCGAAACTCGTCGGCGCAGATTTCACCGGCGCCGATCTTTCCGGAGCAAAGCTCGACCTCGCCTGGATCATGCGGGCGAACTTCACCGCCGCCAACCTCTCCAAGGCGAGCCTTCTCGGCCTCGTCGTCGCGTCGGGGCTGGACTACTCCCCAAGCGAAGCCCCGACCTTCGCGGGCGCCAACTTCGCGGGAGCGCATATTCTCGCCCGGCTCAGCCGGTTCGACCTCTCCGGCGCCAATTTCGCCGGCGCCAGGCTCGGCGCGGATCGGAAGAACCAGTCGATGGGGCTGATGCGCACCGATCTGTCCGGGGCGAACCTGGCCGGCGCCAATTTTTCGCAGGCCGATCTCGGCTTGGCCCTGCTGCGCTTTGCCAATCTCCGCGGCGCCAACCTGCGGGGCGCCGACTTGTCCGAGGCCGATCTTTCCGGCGCCGATCTCACCGGCGCCGATCTCACCGGCGCCAATGCGGCCGAGGCCGATTTCGGCGGTGCCGTGCTGACGAACGCGCGCGGCCTCGACGCGATGATCGGGCGCAAACTGCCGACGCGGTGACGGCCCGCTTTATTGCGCGGCGGCTGCCTGCAACGCCCGGGCCCAGGCGCCGAGCCGTGCCTCGAGCGTCGCCGGGGCCTCGCAGGCATAACCGACGGTCCGTTGGATCGCCTCGAAACTCCGCATCGTGAAGTCGTGCCGCTGGGCAAGATCGAGGCGTCTTGCCGCCGCTTCGCCGGTGGCGTCGGGCGGTATCGCATCGAGTGCCGCCGAGAGCCGAGCAACGAGACCCGCTAGTTCCCGCTGGCGTCGACCGATTTGGTTGAGCGCGTCGATCAGGGCGCGCCGCTCCCGATCGGTTTCATCGAGGAGCCCGTGAAAGGCGAGGCCGAGGCGGCGCCGACGGTCACCGGAGAGGCCGCGGGCAAACGCGGCGATCGCCGCCAGCCCCTCCTCCGGCGAAACCTGCCGCGGTGCGAGACGCTGGACCAGGGCGGCGACCTCGGGGTCGGCATGCCAATCACCGACGCCCTCCAGCGGCGGGCGGTTCCAATAGGCTGCCGCCGTGAGCTTCGGCACCGGGCGCTGCCGGCACGGCCAATCGGGCTCCGCCGGCAATTGCGTCGCGCCGGTCGCGGCGACGCCGATCAGCGCCGCCGCCCATACTGCCGCCGCCGCTCTGTGGACCACGCCCTACTCGGTCGCGCGCCGTCCCATCAGCCCTTTTGCCGGGTCGTAGCCATAGACGGCGAGCGCCATGAACACCGCGGTCGCGGCAACGAGCACCAGCGCCGACACCGGTTCGAGCCGGCCATAAAGGGCAAAACGGATCAGCTCGACGGCATGGGTGAACGGGTTGAACTGGCAAATCTGGTACAGCAGCACGCTGGCCTCCTTGACGCGCCACAGCGGATAGAGCGCCGAGGAGGCGAAGAACATCGGAAAAATCACGAAGTTCATGACGCTGGCAAAGTTTTCGAGCTGCCGGATCGCCGAGGACAGCAACAGACCGAGCGCGCCCAGCATCAGCCCGGCGAGGACGAGGGCCGGCAGCACCGCAAGGTAGCCGTACCAGGGCGGCGTGATGTCCCAGATCAAGGCGATCGCCAGAAAGGCGTAGGCTTGCAGCACCGACACGATCACCCCGGCGAACAGTTTTGCCGACAGCAGGAACCAGCGCGGCAGCGGGCTGACCATCAGCACCCGCATGCTCCCCATCTCGCGGTCGTAAACCATCGACAGCGAGCTCAGCATGCCGTTGAACATCAGGATCATCGCGAGCAGGCCGGGAGCGATGTAGAGCGAATAGGGGATGTAGGTGTCGTAGGGCGGCATGATCGAAACGCCGAGCACGAACTGGAACCCGGTAGCGAAAATCGCCAGCCAGACGAGGGGCCGCACCAGCGCCGAGAAGAAGCGGCCGCGCTGGTTCAGAAAGCGCAGCCATTCGCGCAGCGAGACGCCGATAAAGCAACGCAGATAATGGATCGGCCTCATGGCGCCGCCCGCTCCTGCACCAGGGTTTCGAACGCGGCGCGCAGCGACGGCGCGCCGCTCTCGGCGATCAGCTGGGCGGCGCCGCCCGTCGCCCGCACTTCGCCCCGGTGCAGGACGACGACGCGCGCGCCCTCGTCGACTTCGTCGATCAGATGCGTGGCCCAGAGCGCGCCCAAGCCCTCTTCTCGGCAAAGTCGCCGGACATGGTCCAACAGAAACTGTCGGCTCGCGATGTCGAGCCCGACCGTGGGCTCGTCGAGCAGCAGCAAGGGCGGGCGATGCAGCAGCGCCCGCGCGATCTCGATCCGCCGCCGCTGCCCGCCGCTCAAGCGGCGGACCTTGTCGCGGCGCTGCTCCTGGAGCCCTACCCGGTCCAGTTCGGCGGCGATCCGCCCGGCGGCTTCCCGGCGGGACAGCCCGTGCAGGGCGCAATGGTAATAGAGGTTCTGCTCGACCGAGAGATCGAGATCGAGCGTCGGCTGTTGGAACACGACCCCCATCAGTCGCAGGCAATCCAGCGGGCGCTCGCGAATGTCCATGCCGAAGACCCGGATCACCCCCTCCGCCTGGGCATAGAGCCGGGTGGCGAGCGAAAAGAGCGTCGTCTTGCCGGCGCCGTTCAGCCCGAGCAGCACGGTAAAGTCGCCGGCAGCGATCGCGAAGGAGACATCCTTCAGCGCCCGTCTTTCGCCAAAACGGTGCCCCAGACCCTCTACCGAGAACGCAAGCGTAGAATTCACGAAAGCCTCACGGGCGAGTCGCGATACCCGACGGGCACCGATTTAACCATCCTCTGCGCGCCAGCGTCGATACCGATATATCATCGCCGACCCCGTCGGTGGGGTAGAACCGGTTCTGGTCCGGGCGTTTGGTGTCGGCGGCACATTTATGGTCGAGCGGTGCCGGCGGCCGCTCATCGCTCACTTCAGCGTCTCGAGATAGGCGATCAGGTTGGCCCGCTCGGTCTTGTCCTTGATTCCCGGAAAGATCATCTTGGTTCCGGGAACCACGGCGTGCGGATCGGTCAGATAGGCATCGAGGTTCTCGGGGGTCCAGGTCTTGCCGAAATTCTTCATGGCATCAGAGTAATTATAACCCTCCAGGCTGCCGGCCTTCCGTCCGATGATGCCGAACAGGCTCGGTCCGACCTTGTTCTTACCGGCTTCGGCGGTGTGGCAGATGGCGCATAATTTGAACTTGGTCTTGCCGGCCTCGACATCGGCCGCGGCGCAGGGGCCGGCCAAGGCAAACGGCAACGCAACCGCCAGGACGAGGGGTCTGACCGAGACGCGCATTCTCTTCCTCCCACGTTGATCAAGGATGGGTTGTGCAAGACCCGGTCGACGGATGCTTGTCGACCGCCGGGCCAAGTGTCACGATCGCCCTCCGGAACCGTGGACCCTGGCGACGTTTTCAACCAGAACAGGCGGGGAGGCGCAAATGACAACTCGCCGCACGCAGGTTGAGCGGCCAGGTCCCCGGGCCGGCCTGATTGATCACCGTTCGGGTAACCCGATCGAAGGGAGGTGCCTGTGCAAACTCGTGCCGCTGTTGCTCACAAGGCCGGAGAGCCGCTGACGATCGAGACGGTAGAGCTCGATGGACCGAAAGACGGCGAAGTTCTGATCGAAATCAAGGCGACCGGGATTTGCCATACCGACGCCTTCACCCTGTCCGGGGCCGATCCGGAGGGGCTCTTTCCGGCGATCCTCGGCCATGAGGGCGCCGGTGTCGTCGTCGATGTCGGACGCGGCGTCAACAGCCTCGAGAAAGGCGACCACGTCATCCCGCTCTACACCCCGGAATGCCGGCGGTGCGAATATTGTCTGTCGGGCAAGACCAATCTCTGCGTCGCGATCCGCGCGACCCAAGGCCAGGGGGTAATGCCCGACGGCACCAGCCGCTTCTCGCTCGGCGGGGACAAGCTCTATCACTATATGGGCACCTCGACCTTCTCGAACTTCACCGTCCTGCCCGAGATCGCGGCCGCGAAAATCCGCGCGGACGCGCCCTTCGACAAGGTTTGCTATATCGGCTGCGGGGTAACAACCGGAATTGGCGCGGTAATCAATACCGCAAAGGTCGAGCCGGGCGCCAATGTCGTCGTCTTCGGCCTGGGCGGCATCGGGCTGAACGTCATTCAAGGCTGCCGCATGGTCGGGGCCGACATGATCGTCGGCGTCGACATCAATCCTCGGCGGCAGGCTCTCGCGGCAAAATTCGGCATGACGCACTTCGTCAATCCGAACGAGGTTGGCGGCGATCTGGTGCCCCATCTCGTCGGTCTGACCAAGGGCGGAGCCGACTACAGCTTCGAGTGCATCGGCAATGTCGCGACCATGCGCCAGGCACTCGAATGTTGCCACCGGGGGTGGGGGTCAGCGTCATCATCGGCGTCGCCGGGGCCGGACAAGAGATCTCGACCCGTCCATTCCAGCTGGTCACGGGCCGCGTCTGGAAGGGTACCGCATTCGGCGGCGCCAAAGGCCGGACCGACGTGCCCAAGATCGTCGATTGGTACATGAACGGGAAAATCAATATCGACGACCTGATCACCCACAAGCTGTCGCTCGACGAGATCAACAAAGGCTTCGATTTGATGCACGCCGGCGAGTTGATCCGCAGCGTCGTGGTTTATTGACGCGCAGACGGGGAATGGTGCCGCAGGGACAGCCCGGATGGCCGCTGTCCAAATCGAGATCAGATCGACTGACCAGGGAAGAACGGCCCATGAAAATCGTCAAAGTGTCCGCGATCCCAATGTCGGCCCCTGTTCCGGAGGAAAACCGTCACCGCACCGATCTTGGAACAAAGGTCAAAAGTGACGCGACGCTCATCCGCGTCGAAGCAGACAATCGGCTCACCGGCATCGGCGCGGCTCTCGGCACGCCGCCTATCGTCGCCGCCATCGTCGAGCACGAGCTCGCGGCGGAATGCCTCGGTGAGGATCCCCTGTTCTCCGAGCGCATCTACGAAAAGATGTATAACGGCTCGCGCAGTAGGCCGGCGCTCGAGCGTGGCATAACCCAGGCTGATGAAAGCCGACGCCGCGGCGTCATTATGGAGGCGATTGCCGGCGTCGATATCGCGGTATGGGACGTCAAGGCGCAAGCGCTCGGCATTCCGCTCTACCAGGCGCTTGGCGCGGCGCGCAGCTCGGTGCGGGGCTATGCGAGCGGCGGCTGGGCGCCGGGCGAGGAGGCCGAGGCGGAACTCGCGGGCTACGCCGCCAAGGGGTTCACCGCTGCCAAGATGCGCGTGGTCGGCCGTGACGGCTTCTCGATCTCGAACTGCGTGCGCCGCGTGCAGGCGGCCCGCCGCGGGCTTGGCCCCAACGTCGAACTGATGATCGACGCGCACGGCTCGCTCGAGGTTGCGACCGCCATCAAGCTTGCCAAGGAGCTTGAGCCCTACGACATCGCTTGGTTCGAGGAGCCGGTCTCGCCGGACGATCATGCCGGTCAGGCCGAGGTGCGCCGATCGACGACAATCCCCATTGCCTCGGGAGAACGCGAGTTCACGCGGTTCGACTTCCAGGATCTGCTCGAGCGCCGTGCACTCGATATCGCGCAGCCGGATGTGGCCCGCGCGGGTGGCATGACCGAGATCCGGCGCATTGCCGCTCTGACCTCGGCGCATGGCGTGCGTCTCGCTCCACATGCCTGGGGCAGTGGCGTTCTGTTCGCCGCCAGCATTCACGTTGCGATGGCAGCCGCCAATTGCCACATCCTTGAGGTGAGCCAAGGCTACATGCCGATGATGTGGGAGCTTTTCAACGAGCCCTTCGACATCCGTCCGGACGGCATGGTGCATGCGCCGCACCGGCCGGGCCTCGGTTTCACCTTGCGCGCGGACGCGCTCGAGCGGTTCCGCTACGTCGACGGTCCTGAGTTCGAGTTCTGACGGGGGGTGTCGCCGCGACGCTGCGGCAGCTGTTGTGTCCGCGTTCCGGTGCCATCGGCCGCCGGTTGCGAGGATCCAGCCAATGTCGGCTAATTGAAGAACCCATTGCCGGACCAGGAGGTGTAGCAGTGAGCGGAAAGGTAGCAGCAACGTTCGTAGCAATGTCGGTCGGACTGACAATTGTTTTCGCGGTCTCGGCCGCAGCGCAGGACAAGGAGCCGATCAGGATCGGCTTCAGTATGGAGTTGACTGGTCCGTTCGCCGTGGTTGGAAGGACCGGCCTCCTCGCCTTCAAGATCTGGGAGGAACAGGTCAACAAGAAGGGCGGGCTGCTCGACCGGCCGGTCAAGCTCGTCTACTACGACGACCAGAGCAACCCGGCGAACGTCCCCGGTATCTACACCAAGCTGACCGACATCGACAAGGTCGATCTGCTGATTTCGAGCTACGGCACCAATCTCGTGGCCCCGGCGATGCCGATAACGATTGCGCAGCACCGGCTGTTTTTCGGCCTTTTCGCGCTGGCGGCCAACGCCAAGTTCCATTACCCGAAATATTTCTCGATGTTGCCGTTCGGCCCCGAACCGGTGAAAACGTTCGCCCAGGGTTTCTTCGACCTGGCGGCGGCGCAGAACCCGAAACCGGAGACAGTGGCGATCGTCGCGACGGACGCCGAATTCCAGCATAAGGCCGCCGAGAGCGCACGCGAGCACGCCAAGCGGACCGGTATCAAAATCGTTTACGACCGGGCCTATCCCCCGAACACAGTCGATTTCGCGCCGATCGTCCACGCCGTGCAGGCGGCTCGGCCCGATCTGCTTTACATCGCCTCCTATCCGTCCGACACCGTCGGCATCTTGCGCGCGGTCGGAGAGATTGGGCTCGACGCAAAGATGCTCGGCGGGGGCCTCGCCGGGCTGCAGGCGGCGGCCATCAAGATGCAGCTCGGCGAGGCGGCCAATGGCGTGACAAACGTGGATCTATGGGAGCCGGTCGCGAGCATGCAATTTCCGGGCATCATGGATTTCATCAACAAATATCAGGCGAGGGCGCCGGCCGCGGGGGTCGATCGCCTCGGCTACTTCCTGCCGCCCTTCGCCTATGCGGAACTGCAGGTGCTCGGGCAGGCGATCGCGGCGACCGGGACCACCGATAACGACAAGCTCGCCGATTACATGCACCACCATCCGTTCCACACGATCGTCGGCGACCTCGCCTTCGGGCCCGACGGCGAGTGGGCCGAAGGGCGGCCGATCTGGGTCCAGTACCACGACATCAAAGGGCACGGTGTCGACCAGTTCCGGGGCGCTGGAACCGTGACAATACTCGGCCCGGCCCAATACAAGACCGGCGATTTGATCTACCCCTATACTAAGGCGCGGGAATGATGCGCGAGTGCGGCGTTCCGAGCGCAGGATCAGATCCGCTTGGGCGCGGCGCGCCCGAGTGAGTTTCGATCTGGCCGAACAACCTGGCGGCGCGCGGTCAAATCCGCTCCCAAATGCCGGTCTCTTCGTTGAGGCGACGGTCGAGTTCGAGGCCGCTGAAATCAAACCGTGAAACGATGCCCACGACCTTGCCGTCGTCGACGATCGGGAGATGGCGATAGCGGCCGTCCTCCATCAGCCGCAATGCGTCGATCGCCGTGTTGCCCGGCGGCATCGCGGCCGGATAACGGGTCATCACCTCGGACACCTGCGTCCGCGCCGCGCTCTTCCCTTCCGCCAGCACCCGGTGGACGGCGTCACGCCCGGTAAATATGCCGACAAGACGCCGGTCCTCCTCGGTTACCAGCACCGCGCCGACGCGACGGTCGCGCATGCGACGGCAGGCCTCCTTTACCGTCGTGTCGGGCGGCACGGTCAACGGGACTTGCTGCCGGACAATATCCGATATCTTTCTCATGATGCTCCTTCCCGGCTGACACGCCGATCCCCCGAGCGCCGGTCGCGAATGCCCGCCGCTCGAGCGCACCGCTTGATCGCCGCTTTCAGGATCGAGCGCATATGAGCTGGATCAATTCCCACGATGCGAGCGGTGCCGCCATTGATCCGGACCGGACGAGCAGCGGCTTTCGGTCAAGGTACCGAAGACGCTCGCCGCACCTGAATCGGAGCCGTGATCGCTGCCCGCCGGCTGAGTTGCGAGATCAGCGGCTGGTTGCGGCGCCTTCGGCATCGCACGAGGCGAGCCAGTCCCGGGGGAATATTTAAGCGGTGGCGATCGGTTCAATCAGGCTCGGATCGTTGTTCTTGACATTGCCGACGCGCCGGCTGACCGGCCAGCAGATCATGCCTTCATCCGGGTACGGCGCAAGCAGTGCCCTGAGCTGCGGCGGGCCGGCCGGTTCCTCGCCGAGCCAGATCGGCCAGGCCGTGGGCGCGAGGACCACAGGCATCCGGTCATGCAGCTCGGCGCACAATTCGTTCGGCGTGGTCGTGATGACGGCGAAGCTGCGGACCCGCTCACCCGCCGACGAGCGCCAGATTTCCCACAAGCCCGCGAGCGCCATCAGCTTGCGGTCGGCGAGCGCGATCGCGTAAGGCTGCTTGCCCGCCGCGGTCTTTTTCCATTCGTAGAAATTGTCGACCGGCAGCAGGCAGGGCCGCTGCCGGAACGCCTCGCGGAAGGCCGGCTTGCTCTCGATCCCCTCGGCCTTGGCGTTGATGTTGGCGAAGCCTACCTTGATGTCCTTGGCCCAGAACGGCACGAGGCCCCAGCGCATCACGTCGAGGCGGCGCTCATGGGCGTTCTGGTCATAGCGCACGACCGGCAGCAGGTCGGTCGGCGCCACGTTCCAGCTCGGCGCGATATTCGGCGTCGGCCGCGAGGGCGGGATCGAGAAGCGGAGCTTGATCTCGCTCACATCGGAAGAAAGGCGGGCGCGGCCACACACGGGTTTACCTTAGCAGCGAAAATCGTGCGATGGCAGTTGCGCCCGAAGGCATCGGCGTCCCAGTGACGGCGGTCGCGCCGTCAAGCCGCGCCAAAACCAGGTTTATCGCGGCATCGGCCGGCGCCGGCACTCAGATCGCGGCGTAATAGCGCCGGCATTCGTCCTCGCGCCCGCGGACGATCCGCGCCTTGGCGGCTTCTCCCCGGGTCTCGGTGACGACAGTGCGCTGGCCCTCGGCGCGGCCGTCCAATTCGCCGGCCGTCGCCCGATCGCGGTACTCGACGTCGACGTCCAGCAGCAAACTCACCGAGGGTTCTTCCAAGAGGACGGGCGAAGCGCCGCGAACCCGGGACAGCATGTTCCCGAGCGCGGCTCTGACGATCGCAGCGCGACGATGGCCGAAACCGGGAACCTGCTGCAATCGTCCATCATGCGCGGCGGCTTCCAGCCCTTCGAGCGTGAGCCGCTGACATTCTCTCCGCACAGGCGGCTGATCCATTCCGAATCGCCGCGTATCGCGGGCAGCCGATTCGGTCTGCGCCTGCAACGATAATCTTGCGACGATCGCGGCGAAGGGTGGACGCGAAGCGGTACAGCTTCTGGAAGCCGCCACCGCGAGCGGCGGTGACTGAAAGGGCTCCCGGCTCCGGCGCGGCAGACCCGTTTCTCGGGATGGCAGGTTCGGGGATCGGGCCCATTTGCTTCTTCCATTGCACTCGAGGCAATCCCGGGCGTCGACGCCGCGATCGCGGGCGCCATCGCAGAAATGCTGGCGACCGGCCGCTGGGCCTTCCTCGATCTGCTGAGAGGGACCGCCGAACCGGAAATGCTTTTCTCGATCGGTTCCGGGGATCGGACCGGCACTCGCTCGGCGCCTTTGTAAGGCGTTGCAAGTCGGACGGCAAGAATACGGCAATCCCCGTGTCCACACTGTTAATCTGCTCAATCGGAACTCGGCACTTAGTCTGGCAGACAAGCGGCGATCATCCGGGCGGCCGGAGGATAGGCGGCGGGCGGTGGTCGCGACCATTGGCAATGATCCGACAACTATCGGTGGCGCCGACACAGGGAGTTGCTGTAGGTTTTGGCGAAAACAAAGAGGGGGCCGGATGGATATCGCGGCGTGGCTCGGGAGCTTGGGGCTCGAGCGATACGAGCCGGCGTTCCGCGAGAATGAGATCGACCTCGATTTGCTGCCGGAGTTGACCGAGACCCATCTCGTGGCGCTCGGGCTGCCGCTCGGTCCGCGCCTCAGGCTGCTGAAAGCGATCGCAGCGCTGCGCGAAGGCGCTTTGCCGCCACCTGCCGCGGAACAGCCTACCGAGACGGTCTCGGTGAGCCTATCCGAGGCCGAGCGGCGGCAGCTGACGGTGATGTTCTGCGATCTGATCGGTTCGACGGCGCTGTCGGCGCGGCTAGACCCGGAGGATCTGCGCGCGGTCATCGGCGCCTATCACCGCTGCGTTGCCAAGGTGATCGGGCGCGGCGGCGGCTTTGTCGCCAAGTACATGGGCGACGGGGTGCTGGCCTATTTCGGCTATCCGCGGGCCGACGAGCACGATGCCGAGCGGGCGGTTCGCGCCGGGCTTAGGCTGGTCGAGGCGGTGGTCGGGCTCGACACCGCGGCGGGGGCGCCGCTGCAGGTGCGGGTCGGGATCACCACCGGGCTGGTCGTCGTCGGCGATCTAATCGGCACGGGCGCGGCGCAGGAGCAGGCGGTGGTCGGCGAGACGCCGAACCTGGCGGCGCGGCTGCAGGCGCTGGCGGCGCCGGGCACCGTGGTGATCGCGCCCAGCACGCGACGGCTGACAGGTGGGCTGTTCGACTACGAGGAGCTCGGGGCCGTCGAGATCAAAGGTTTTGCCGCACCGGTCATCGCCTCACGGGTGCTGCGCGAGAGCGGGGCCGAGAGCCGCTTCGAGGCGCGCCACGGGCCGGACCTGACGCCGCTGGTCGGCCGCGACGAGGAGCTGGCACTATTGCAGCGCCGCTGGCAGCAGGCCAAGGGTGGCGAGGGCTCGGTCGTGCTGGTGTCGGGCGAGCCCGGCATCGGCAAGTCGCGACTCGCACAGGCTCTGCTCGATCGTATCGCGGACGAACCGCATACGCGCCTTCGACTGTTCTGCTCGCCGCACCACCGGGACAGCGCGCTCCATCCCACCATTTCCCAGCTGGAACATGCAGCCGGCTTTCGCCGCGACGACACGGCGGCGCAACGGCTCGACAAGCTGGAGGCGCTGCTCGGCCAGGCGACCGACGATGTGCCCGAGGCGGCGCCGCTGATCGCCGAGCTGCTGTCGATCCCGGCCGGGGATCGCTATCCGCCGCTCGACCTCGCGCCGCAGAAGCGCAAGGAGAAGACGCTGCGGGCGCTGGTTGCGCAGGTGGAAGGGCTGGCCGCGCGCCAGCCGGTGCTGATGCTGTTCGAGGACGCGCATTGGGCCGACCCGACTTCGATCGAGCTGCTGGACCTGATCGTCGACCGAACGCCCGCGCTGCGGCTGCTCCTGATAGTCACCTACCGGCACGCACCCACCTATTCGGAGTTTGCGCCGCCCTGGGCCGGCCGGCCGCATGTCAGCATGCTCAGCCTCAATCGCCTGCCCCCGCGGCAGCGCGCGGAAATGATCGCGGGCGTGACGAGCGGCAAGGCGCTGCCCAGGGAGATCGCCGAGCAGATCGTCGAGCGCACCGACGGCGTGCCGCTGTTCGTCGAGGAGCTGACTAAGGCGGTGGTCGAGAGCGGCATGCTGACCGACGCCGGCGACCATTACGCCGCGGCGGGACCGGCGCCGGCGCTGGCGATTCCGGCGACGTTGCAGGCCTCGTTACTAGCCCGGCTCGACCGCCTGGCGCCGGTGCGCGAGTTGGCGCAGATCGGCGCCGCTTTGGGCCGGCAGTTCTCGCACGAGCTCATCAGCGCCGTCGCGGCGATGCCGCAGCTTCAGGTGGATGATTCGCTGGCACAACTGGTCGGCGCCGAACTGATCTACCGTCGCGGCACACCGCCGGACGCGGAATACACGTTCAAGCACGCGCTGGTGCAGGACGCCGCCTACAGCACGCTCTTGCGCAGCCGCCGCCAGCAAATCCACGCCCGCATCGCCGCCGCCCTCGAAAACCAATTCGCGGAGGCGGTAGCGGGCCAGCCGGAGCTGTTGGCGCGTCATTGCACCGAGGCGGGCCTGATAGCGAAGGCAGCGAGCCTATGGGGCAAGGCGGGACAACAGTCTCTGGCGCGCTCGGCGCTTGTGGAGGCCGAGGCGCAGCTCACCCGCGCCATGACCCAAATTGCCTCATTGGCGGGCACCCCAGCCTTGCGCCGCGAGCAGATCAAGCTGCAGATCGGACTTGCGAACGCTCAGATGCAGACCAAGGGCTATGCGGCCCCCGACACTAAGGCGTCCCTCGAACAAGCGCGCGTATTGATCGAGGGTGCGAAGGCGCGGGGGGAGCCCGCCGAAGACCAGTTTGCGTTGTTTTCCATCCTATACGGGTTCTGGCTCGCGAACCTTGTGGCCTTCAATGGCGACGCCTTGCGCGAGCTAGCGGCGGAGTTCCTCGGTATCGCGAAAAAACAAATGGCGACCGTCCCGCTCATGATCGGGCATCGTCTCGTGGGCACTTCCTCGGTGCTTACGGGCGATGTCGCGGAAGGGCGAGCGTATCTCGATTGCGCGATCGCGCTCTACGTCCCAAGGGAGCATCGCTCGCTTGCTACGCTATTTTCCTCGGACGTAAGGGTGAACATCTTGGCCTCCCGGTTGGTGGCTCTATGGTGTCTGGGCTATCCCGACGCCGCCCGAAGGGACGCCGCCCATGCTCTTGGGGATGCGCGCGAGATCGGCCACGCCCCCACGGTGATGGTTGCGTTGTTCTGGGGAACTTTGGCCCATACCCACTGCAAAGATTAGGCGACCGCAAACACGCAATTGGACGAACTCGTCGCATTGGCGGACGAAAAAGGCGCCCCCTTCTGGAAGGCGCTCGGAATGGCGACCCAAGGTTGCGTGTTCGCCCTTGCCGGCCAAGCCTCAGAAGCGGTCGCATTGATCGCCTCCTCGATCGCCGCTTACCGGTCAACGGGATCATCGCATTGGATGCCGTTTTGCTTATCAATTTTGGCGAGGGCCTATGCCGAGCTCGACCATTTCGACGACGCCTGGCGCTGCATTGATGAAGCGATGGCGGCGGTGGAAGCAACGAGAGAAAGGTGGAATGAAGCGAACGTCCATCGCATAGCTGGCGAAATCGCGCTGATGTCGCTGGAGCCGGACGCGGCGAAAGCTGAAGCCTATTTCGGACGTGCGCTCGAGATCGCACGCGCGCGGCAGGCGCGATCCTGGGAGCTTCGAGCGGCAACGAGCCTCGCCCGACTCTGGCGTGATCAGGACAAGCGGCAACAGGCCCGCGATCTTCTCGCGCCAGTCTACGGCTGGTTTACCGAGGGCTTCGATACGCTTGACTTGAGGGAGGCCCAAGCCCTGCTCGATGAGCTGGCGTCATGAGGGCACTTGCGGCCGCGAGAGAGCCCTCATGCAGGGTCCGCAATTAAGCGCAGAGACCGCAATGGCCTCGCGGTCGGAACGGCTGCAATCCACGTGCGCCGTGACAAGGCGGCGCTTTTCCAGCGGGTGCAAGCCCCGCCCGGCGACCGCTCCAGCCGGAAGCAGCCGGAGCAGGCATGGAGGAGACGAAATGTCTGAAGCCTTCGGATAACGGTCACGGTTTTGGTGACCGCGCGAGTGTGCAGGCCGCAACGTGAGTAAACGCCGAGCAATCCTCGAAAAGGTCGATGTGCAGGCCGACCCGATAGTGGTTTCGGGGAAGGCTGATACGGATGGGCGAGTTTGAGCGACGAGTGCGCCCATCCGCTGCACCGGGGTAGTGGCGGCGGCATGTACACAGAGGAAAGCGCACGCAACACGGGAAGCCCCAATGCGTGGTCAGGGATGATCAACCGGACGCCCGCGAGGGACAGGCCGGGCGCAATGGGGTGGCGGAGAGGCCGGTAGTACCGGTGAAGCCGGGTAATGCCGGTGGAGGGAAGGGGCCTTGGTTCAAGACAGACGCAGGAAGTAGTGAGGGACCTGGAGATTGGGCAACCTATCAACTCCGAAGAGTGTTCAGAAGCTGCAGAGGGCGTTACACGCGAAAGCGAAGGCAGAAGCCGGCTATCGCTTCTATGCCCTGTACGACAAGATCAGCCGCGACGACATTCTGGCGCATGCCTATGCCCAGTGCCGCGCCAACAAGGGGGCGCCGGGAATAGACGGTCAGGACTTTGCGGACATCGAGGCCTATGGGGTCGAACGGTGGCTGGCTGAACTGGCGCTTGCGCTCAGGCAGGAGAGCTACCGGCCGGAGCCAATCAGACGAGTGTTTATACCGAAGGCCAACGGCAAACTCAGGCCGCTGGGCATCTCGACGGTGCGGGATCGGGTCTGCATGACCGCAGCGATGCTGGTGCTGGAGCCGATCTTCGAAGCCGATCTTCCGCCGGAAATCTACGCCTATCGCGCTGGGCGCAACGCCCAGCAGGCAGTCGTCGAGGTGGAGGAGCGGCTGTTCCGTGGCCACCCGGAAGTCGTCGACGCCGACCTCGCGGACTACTTCGGGAGCATTCCGCATACCGACCTCCTAAAGTCGGTGGCGCGCCGGATCGTTGACCGGCGCGTGCTGCATCTGATCAAGATGTGGCTGGACTGCCCCGTGGAAGAAACCGACCAACGGGGCCGGACAACACGCACGACCGAGGCGCGAGACCACCGGCGCGGCATTCCGCAGGGCTCGCCCCTCTCACCACTACTGGCGAACCTCTACATGCGCCGGTTCGTGTTGGGCTGGAAGAAGTTCGGCCTTGAGCGAAGCCTCGGCACTCGCCTCGTCACCTATGCGGACGACCTTGTGATCCTGTGCCGAAGGGGCAGCGCGGAGACTGCGCTGCATCACCTGCGCGCGATCATGGGCAAGCTGAAGCTGACAGTGAACGAGGAGAAGACACGGATCTGCAAGGTTCCGGACGGGGAGTTTGACTTCCTGGGTTATACGTTCGGGCGGATGTATTCTCCGAGAACCGGCCAGGCTCGCCTGGGACAGCGGCCATCGAAGAAGAGCATCAAGCGTGTGGTCGACAAGGTCCATGCGCTGACCGTCCGAGCACATACCTGGCAAGAAACCACAGAGCTGGTGGGTAAGTTGAACCGCACCCTTCGCGGATGGGCGAACTACTTCTCGGTAGGCACCGTCAATCCGGCGTATCGGGCGCTCGACAACTACACGGCTGTGCGGTTGCGTCGGTGGTTGCGCTTCAAGCACAAGACCAGACGATGTAAGGGCGGCAGCTATCCCCTCTCGCACCTCTACGAGACCCTCGGGCTCGTGCGTCTGACCCGGCTTGGGCACGACGTGCCGTGGACGAAGGCGTGAGGTCTTGTCCGAGAGCCGGATGCAGGGAAATCCGCATGTCCGGTTCGATGAGCGGGATGTGGAAACGGAGCTATGGTCGAGCCACTAAGGCACCGCCAAACGAAAGAGGCGGCAACACGCATGCCTGACCTAAGGCCACCGCGCCACATTCCGACTCTACCCGGTGAAGCCATTCGCGGCCCGTCGAGATTCATCGACCGCCCGCGACCCCGAGCGAACGGCTCAAACCGACCCAAAGCCGTCGCTCGGCCTTCGCGCTGGGAACGGGTCTTGCTGCCCCCTTCCGGTCATTGGAGCGAGGCTCCCTCGGGTTTGTCGATTTAGGCGGACGGGGCGATGCCGTCGGCGGCCCGCTCGATCGTGGCGATATCGATGCGCTTCATTTGCATCATCGCGTCGAAGGCCCGCCTTGCCCGAGCGCGATCGGCATCGCCAATCAACCTGATAAGCTGGCGGGGAACGATCTGCCACGACACGCCGAAGCGGTCTTTCACCCAGCCGCATTGCTCAGCCTCGGGGACCGCCGAGAGTGCGTCGGCGAAGCGATCGGCCTCGGCCTGGGTCTCCACCGGTATCTGGAACGAGATCGCTTCATTGAACTGGAATTGCGGTCCGCCATTCAGGCCGGCGAACGGTTGACCCATCAGTGTGAACTCGACCAGCAGCACGTCGCCTGCCTTGCCCGACGGGTAGTCACTCGGTGCGCGATGGACTGCATCAACATGGCTGTTGGGGAACAGGGAGGCATAGAACTTGGCGGCCTCTTCGGCGTTGCCATCAAACCAGAGGCACGGGGTTATGCCAGACATGGAGATTTTTCCTCCTAAAAGGGGTCACTACACGAAAGTGCTCTGAGTGTACGACATCGTGGACGAAGCATGAACGGGCTGCGCGCTGGTGTGTCCGCTCCACCCTTGATGGCTGCCGCTCGGGTGGCGGCCGGAGTCACGTCTCTGACCTGCCAAGAGCCTACGTTTACCGGGCCTCTCCCGAACCGCCGCAGCAGCTCGCCGTCGGTGCCAGTAAACCCACAAGTCGACTGCCTTCGCCGACCTCGCTCGGCAGTCGAACGGCTTGGCTATTTCCCCAGCCCTCTCCGCGGCCCCGGGCCGTATGGCGCCAGCTACTCCGCCGCCACCTGCTCCCGGTGCCGGCTCAAGACGAAACCCTCATAGCTGTTGGCGGCGATCTCCGCGCAGCGTTGGCGATAGGGACCTGCGCCACCCGCATAGGGGAAGAACACCCTCGGCTTGCCGGGGATGTTCGCGCCCATGTACCAGGAATCCGCCCGGGGAAACAAAGTGGCGGCGGCGGTCTCGGCCACGTGCGCGTCCCACGCCTCCTCGGCTTCGCACAGCGGCTCGATCTGGTTGAGGCCGCGGCTTCGCATGTAGCCGAGGCAGTCGGCGATCCACTCGACATGCTGCTCGATCGACACCGGCATGTTGCTCAGCACCGAGGGGCTGCCAGGCCCCGTGATCATGAACAAGTCGGGGAAGTCCACGGTTGCGATGCCGAGATAGGTGTGCGGCCCGTCGGCCCATTTCTCTTGCAACAACATCCCGCCGCGCCCGCGGATGTTGAGCCGGAACAGCGAGCCGGTCATGGCATCGAAGCCCGCGGCGTACACGATGGCATCGACCGGGTATTCCCGCTTGGCGGTGCGGATGCCGCCGGGCGTGATCTCCTCGATCGGGTCCTCGCGGATGTCGATCAACATGACGTTCTCGCGGTTGAACGTCTCGTAGTAGTCCGTATCGATCGGCGGGCGCTTGGTGCCGATCGGGTGGTTGTAGGGCGAAAGTTTCACTGGCGGGGCAAATCAAGCGGGAAAGTCGGTCGAGGTTCGGTCAGCACAGTGACCCGTTGAAAATTTTCAACTTTGAGCGCTTCACCGCGGTGAACCCGCCACCGGGCTCAATGAGACGCGCGTTGCTGTGCAACGATGGTGGTCCCGATGGGCATCGGGACCATCGAGGGGTCGGTCAGTTACTGCGGCCGTTGCAGCCTTGGGCGTGCCCGCGCCCGCAGCCAGTCGGCGACCTCGTCGCGGCTCCAGCACGGCAGCCGCGTCACCCGGTTCGACGAGCAGATCAGGCCGGGCATCGGGAACTTGCGCGCCCGCACCATTTCCCAGATTTCCCGCTCGGGCAGGCCGATGAAATCCGCCACCTGATGTGGCAGCAGGACATCGGATAAGCCTCGCGCCGAACCTGGCCAAGCCGGTGCAGCCGGTCGGCCATACGGACGATCAGCCGAGCCGGAACCGTGATCTCGTCGCCGTCGGTTGTGAACGTGCGCATTCGCTTCCCGGCTCCGGACAAGAATTTGGCCAGGCAATGTGATGAACCCGGCTAGTTTGCGGGATGTGGCAACCCGCACAGGGAGACTTACCACCGATGCGAAACGCGGCTCGCCGCCGAGAAGTTCCGAGCTGACGGGTCGAAGTTGTTGTCGAGGACGACGCAGCCCGTGAGAGACGAAGTGTTGCCGCCGGAGTTGCCGTTGGCGGTGTTGTTGTACAAATTGCTTGGACACTCGACGGTGATCCCCGCAGCGCCGTTGCCGTTGGCATGGGGTAATCTCGCCCTTGCTCAGCAATCTCTACCTCAATGAGGTGGATCGGATGCTGGAGCGAGCGCGGGAGGTCACCCGCAATGGCCAGTACACCTACATCGAATATGCAAGAATTCGCTGACGATCTGGTGATCTTGGTCGACGCCTACAAGCGACACGACTGGCTGATTGGCGCGGTAAACAAACGGCTTCGGGAGGAGTTCGGTAAGCTGCAGGTTGAAATCAATGATGAAAAGAGCCGTATAGTCGACCTTGAACGAGGTGAAAGCTTCGGTTTTCTGGGCTTCGACTTCCGCTACCTCCGCAGTCTGCGCGGAGCGCGGCGCCCGCCTTACACGCCCAAGCTCAAAAAGCGGACGGCACTGATGCGGGAGCTCAAAGCGGTGTTCCGCCGATACCGGTCGCAACCGATCGAACGGGTGCTGACCCTGATCAATCCGGTGCTCCGGGGATGGGTGAACTACTTCGCGGTTGGGCACTCCAGCGAGTGCTTCGGCTTCATCAAGGATTGGGTGGAGAAGAAGGTCAGGCGCCATCTGGCGCGGGCTCAGAAACGAAAGGGCTTCGGCTGGGAACGATGGAGTAGGCGGTGGCTGTACGACACTCTAGGGCTGTTCAACGGCTATCGAGTGCGACGCGCCAGGCCGCAAGTCGCCCCGGCAGGATAGGTCCCATAACCCTCGACATGAAGCAAATGGGAGAGCGCAGTGCGGGAAATCCGCACGCTGCGTTCGACGTGGCGGGGGCTGGAAACGTGGCATGGTCGAAATGCTGGGACACTCGCAGACGAAAGGGCGAGACAACAGGGAACCCAAACCTCGGCCTACACCGGCGCGCCAGTCCTCGACCCTACCGATGAGCGGGATGTGGAAACGGAGCTATGGTCGAGCCACTAAGGCACCGCCAAACGAAAGAGGCGGCAACACGGTCGGGACGGTTACACTTCATTGGTTCGCAGCACGCGCGCGTTGCAGGATTGCTCCGACCGTGTTCTTGCTGAGCCCGACATGGCGGCCGATCAACTGCTAGCTCAGACCAGCCTCTGCCAACTTGAGTTCCCGCTCGAACTCGGCGAGCGCCGCCATCACCGAGGCGATCATCTTGCCGTGCGGCGTCGACAGGTCGAATTGCAGGCCTGAGACGGCGAGGACGGACACATCCCACGCCTGCAGCGACTGCAGCGTCTGCACGAGGTCGATGGTGCTGCGTCCCCATCGGGACAGCTCGGTGACCAGGATGGCATCGATCTCGCGAGCTTGCGCGAGCCCCATCACCTTCTTGCGCTCGATACGGTCGGTCTTGGCAGCGGAGGCTTTCTCCTTGTAGAGGCCGACGATCTCGAAGCCGCTACGCTTGGCAAAGGCACGCAGATCACGTTCCTGCCGATCGCAATGATTGATCGGCAGTGGAGACGCGGCAGTAGAGGGCTGCACGCTGTCCCACTTGAACCCCCTCGGCCGAAGGCGCTTGAAACCCCGATAAATCCGGGGCTCGAATGCGTACCGATGGCTCGCCGCCGTCTTCTCTCCGACGAGCAACTGGCGCCGTTCTGGGCGTGGGCTTCCGACGAGCGGGCGATCGTGCGGCAATAATACACGCTGAGCCGGGCCTTTTCCCGAGTTCGGCGGCACGGGTGGTCCCGGCAAGGAGATCTTTTTGCGCCGATCGCTGGTGCGCCGGCGACGACGCCGAAGGGGGCCCAAATGGGTCGCGACAATGGGCGAAAGCACTATCTCGCAAGGCGGCTTGGCTGGCGGCAGCCGCGAGATGGGGCGACCTCGCCTGGCGCCGGATCGATGGAGCCGGCCTTGTACGCTCTGCGGATCGAACGCAGCGACCGGTCGTGACGCAAATCCGACCCTGAGACGGGACACAACCGGGACACCGATTGCCACCATATCTCTCAACAATCTGATTTTACTGGCGTCCCCTACCGGATTCGAACCGGTGTTGCCGCCGTGAGAGGGCGGTGTCCTGGGCCTCTAGACGAAGGGGACGCGGCGCCGGCCGTTTCATAGCGGCTTGCCGCCGGTGCGGCAAGGGTGGGCGGCTCAATCGCGAAAATTGAGGTATTGCAGCGGCTGCTCCAGCTTGAGCCCGCGCACGGCGGCGATCGCCGCCTGCAGATCGTCGCGCTTCTTGCCGGAAACCCGCAGCTCCTCGCCTTGCACCGCAACCTGCACCTTGAGCTTCTGGTCCTTGATCTCGCGGATCAGCCGGCGGGCGAGATCGACACCGACGCCCTGCCGCAGGAGGATCGTCTGCCGCAGCGTGTTGCCGGAGGCCTTCTCCGGCGGCCGGTATTCGAGGGCGCCGGGCTCGACCTTGCGCCGCGTCAGATGCACACGCAACAGTTCGTGCATCTGCTTCAATTTGAGCTCGTCGTCGGCGCGCAGCGTGAGCACGACCTCCTCGCGGGCAACCGTGCATTTGCTGCCTTTGAAGTCGAACCGGGTGGCGATTTCGCGGGTCATCCCGGCAACCGCGTTGTCGACCTCGGCAAGATCGATGCGTGAGACGATGTCGAAACTCGGCACCCGGCCCCTCCTGCGCCACATCGGCGCGCTGCACTCTGCCGACATCCGTCGGATATAGTGCGAACCGCCGCGAAACCATCGGAGCGGCACTCTCTGGCGCGGGAGATCAGCGATGCCCGCCGATGTGCTGGTAAGGAACGCTTGGTACGTCGTGGGGCTGGCGCGTGAATTTCCGGTACTCGAGCTCCGCGGCCAGGTCGTCGCCGAAAAGCCGCTCGTCTTGTGGCGCACCGTGTCCGGCATCGTCGTCGCCTTCGACGAGCGCTGCTGTCACAAGCGCATGCCGTTGTCGCAGGGGCGGCTGATCGAGGGCGAGCTGCTCGAATGCGCCTATCACGGCCTTTGCTATGACGCGACCGGGAGCTGCGTGCGGATCCCGTCGCACCCCGATGGCCGCATCCCGCCGCAAGCCAAATTGCGCGCCTTTCCGGTGACGGAACAGGACGGGCTCGTCTGGGTCTGGCCCGGCGACCCCCTGGCGGCCGGCGCGGCGCGGCCGCCGCGCCTGCCCGAAATCGCCGACCCGGCTTGGGAAACCGCCGATACCGGGCCGATGCCGGTGCCGGCCAATTCGCTGCTGCTGATCGAGAACCTTCTCGACATCAGCCATTTCTACCCGCTGCACGACGGCAATATCGGCGACGTCGCCAACAGCCGGATCCCGGTCCGGCTCGAGGAGGGGATCCGCGACGGCAACCCCTTTGTCGGCACGGTGCGCGAGGTGCGCGACTATCGCCAGCCGCCGTTTCTCGAAGACTATATCGGCTATGACCGGGTCGACCGCGACCATAGCCATTTCCTCTTGAGCCCGGCGGCGACGCGGGTCGAGATGCGGGTCTGGCCGGCCGGCCATCACGGCGAGGCGGCGCTCGAGCGCGGCTATGTGATCATCCACACGCACACCCCGGTCGACCGCGGCAACCACGTCTGGCGGCTGATCGTCAACATGCCGGCCGGGCAGAGGTGCAAGTCCGACCCGACGCGCTCGGCGGTCGCGCGCTTTATGGAGACCTTCCCGGCGGTCATCGCCGAGGACCGCTGGGCGCTCGAACAGCAGCAGAAGATGTTTTTCTATCCGGATGACGGCTATCGCGAGGTGTTTCTGCGGTCCGACCGGGCCCTGCGCCGGGCGCGCGAGATCCTGACCGCGCTCGAACGGGCCGAACAGACCTCGCGGAGCGGCGCCGCCCGATAGGGCCGCGGCGCCGCGTCAGGCGGTCAGCACCTCGAAGAGGTGGCCGTTCGGGTCGCGGAAGTAAAAGCCGCGGCCGCCGTGGCGGCGGTTGATCTGCATGTCCTCGGCCGAAAACGGCCCGCTGCCGTAGACGAGCCCGTCGCCCCGCACCCGTTCGAAAATGCCGTCGAACTCGGCCTCGCTGACCTTGAAGGCGTAGTGGTGCGGCTCGAATTTGTCCCAATTGTCGAAATCGACGGTGAGCGTCTCGTTGATCCTCACCGGCGCGAAATGCGAGACGGGGCCCTGGTACTCGAGCCCGAAGATCCGGGCGAAAAACCGGGCCGATGCCTCCTTGTCGCGGGCGGGGACGATCGTGTGGTCGAGTTGGATGGTCACCGGGCACCTCCGAGAGATGCCAAGAAAATGATGCCGGGCCCACCCTTCGGCAAGCGCCCGCGGGCCGAGAACGGGAACGGGTCGCCGCAGATTTCGTTTGCGTTGCGGCGGCCGGCGGCGCCAGATTCGTCGCTATCGCGGGCGTCGCCGGGCCATCGGGGCCGCGCAGCGGTCGTCCAACGAGATCGCCGGAGGCGCCCATGGCCAGCACGACCGCAGCCCCGCGTTGCGTCGCTCTGATCGGCCCGTATCTCTCGGGCAAGACGAGCCTGCTCGAGGCGTTGCTGCATGCGGCCGGCGCCACCACCCGCCGCGGCAGCGTGCGCGACGGCAACTCGGTCGGCGACCACGCCACCGAGGCGCGGGCGCGGCAGATGTCGACCGAGCTCAACGTCGCCACGACCAGCTTTCTCGGCGACCCCTGGACGATCCTCGACTGCCCCGGCTCGGTCGAGCTGATGTTCGAGGCGCAGGCTACGGTGCTGGCGAGCGATGTCGCGGTCGTCGTCGTCGAGCCGGAGGTCGAGAGGGCGCTGACGATCGGCCCGCTCTTACGCTTTCTCGACCAGCACAAGATCCCGCACATGGTATTCATCAACAAGATGGACACGGCGAGCGCCCGCGTGCCCGACGTGCTCGCCGGTTTGCAGGCGGTGTCGCCGCGGCCGCTCGTCCTGCGCCAGGTGCCGTTGCCGGGGCCGGAAGGCGAACCCACCGGCTATGTCGACCTGGTCAGCGAACGCGCCTATCGCTATCGGCCCGGCCAGGCCTCGGAGTTGATCCCGTTGCCCGATGGCTTCTGGGACACGGAGCGAGCGAACCGCGCCGGCCTGGTCGAGAAGCTCGCCGATTTCGACGACGCGCTCCTCGAGCAGCTGCTCGAAGAAGTCGAACCGCCAAAGGAAGAGATCTACCGGCACCTGACCCGGACCTTGCAGGGGGTCCAGACGGTGCCGGTCTTTCTCGGCTCGGGGCTTGCCGATTTCGGCGTCCGGCGGTTGTGGAAGGCGTTGCGCCACGAGGCGCCCTTCGCCCCGGAAACCGCGGCCCGGCTCGGCATCGCCGCCGCGGGCGAGCCGCTGGCACAGGTCATCAAGACCTATCACCTGCCGCATACCGGAAAATTGACCCTGTCGCGGGTGTGGCGCGGTACGATCACCGAGGGCATGGTATTGAACGGCACCCGCGTCGCCGGTCTATTGCGCATTTTCGGCCCGCAGCACGAAAAGCTCGCCGCCGCGCAGGCGGGCGAGGTCGTCGGGCTGACCCGCATGGAAGACATCGCGACCGGGGCGGTGCTGACGCCGTCGGGCAAGGCCGACCCGCTGCCGCGGCCGGAGCGGCCGCAGCCGGTCTTCGGCTTGGCGGTCGCCGCCGAAAAGCGCGCCGACGACGTCAAGCTGACGGGCGCCATCGGCAAGCTCATCGACGAAGACCCGACCTTCGAGCTCGAACAGAACGCCGACACCCAGGAGATGGTGCTCTGGGGTCAAGGCGACATTCATCTGCAGATCGCGATGGACCGCCTGCGCAACCGCCAGAACCTGGCGGTAACGAGCCGCCCGGCCGCGGTGCCGTACAAGGAAACGATCCGTCGCGGCGCCCAGCAGCACTCCCGCTTCAAGCGGCAGAGCGGCGGTCACGGGCAGTTCGCCGATGTGACGATCGAGATCAAGGCATTGCCGCGCGGCGCCGGGTTTACGTTCACCGACGGCGTCGTCGGCGGCGCGATCCCGCGCAACTATATCCCGGCCGTCGAGGAGGGTGTGGTCGAGGCGTTGCGGCACGGGCCGCTCGGCTTTCCGGTCATCGACGTGGCCGTGAACCTGATCACCGGCCAGTTTCACGCGGTCGACAGCTCGGATCAGGCGTTCAAGACGGCCGGCCGCCAAGCGGTCCAGGAAGCGCTGCCGAAATGCGAGCCGATCCTCCTCGAACCGATCGACGCGGTCCAAATTTCGGTGCCGAACGCCTTTACCGCCCGCGTGCAGCGGCTGATCTCCGGCCGGCGCGGCCAGATCCTCGGCTATGACGCCAAGGAGGGCTGGCTCGGCTGGGACGTCGTCAGCGCCCATATGCCGCAGAGCGAGTTGCACGATCTGATCGTCGAGCTGCGCTCGCTGACCCTCGGCGTCGGCAGCTTCGCCCATCGCTTCGCCCATATGCAGGAGCTGACCGGGAGGCCGGCCGAGAAAGTGCTGGCCGCGCGCACCGCCGATGCCGCGCAGTAACGGGTAATGGCGCGCAGGCGCTCGCAAAAGCGTTACTTGGCGCCGGCCGGCGTGGTCCCAGATTAGGGTGTGAGAACGGAATTGAGGTGCGGCAATGCCGGTGCGGCGCAGGAGAGGCTGGGAGCTGCCGGATAGTGCGGTGACCCCGGAGGCGGCGTTTCTCAACCGCCGCTCGCTGTTGAAGACGATGGGCCTCGGCTCGATCCTGGCGCCGGCGTTGACGGCCAGGGTCGCGGCCGCGGGCGAAGAGGATCCCTCGACCGGGCTCTATCCGGTCAAGCGCAATCCGCGCTATGTCCTCGACCGGCCGCTGACCCCGGCGAAATACGCCGAGTACTACAACAACTTTTACGAGTTCGGCATGGACAAGGGGGTCGCCGACAGGGCGCAGGCGCTCAAGATCAGGCCCTGGACGATCAAGGTCGACGGGATGGTCGAGAAGCCCTTCACCGTCGGCATCGACGATCTTCTGCGCAAGATGCCGCTCGAGGAGCGGCTTTATCGCCACCGCTGTGTCGAGGCCTGGTCGATGGCGGTGCCGTGGAGCGGCTTTCCGATGGCCGCGTTCGTCGCCTACGCGAAGCCGCTCGGCTCGGCCAAGTATGTGCGGATGGAGACGTTTCTCGACCCGGGCGTGGCCGCCGGGCAAAAGCAGTTCTGGTATCCCTGGCCCTATGTCGAAGGGGTGACGATCGCCGAGGCCAAGAACGAACTCGCGTTCATGGTCACCGGCATGTACGGCAAGCCGGTGCCGAAGCAGGACGGGGCGCCGTTGCGCCTGGCGCTGCCGTGGAAATACGGGTTCAAATCGGTCAAGTCGATCGTCCATGTAGCGTTTACCGACAAGCGGCCGGTGTCCTACTGGGAGGCCTTGGCCGCCGACGAATACGGCTTCTGGGCCAATGTCAATCCGGCCGTGCCGCATCCGCGTTGGAGCCAGGAGACCGAGCGCGTGCTCGGCAGCGACGAGCGGGTGCCGACCCTGATCTGGAACGGCTACGGCGCCTATGTCGCGCATCTCTATGACGGGTTGAAGGACGAGCGTCTCTTTATGTGAGAGCGCCGCGCTGTGAGAGCGCCGCGCGCGTCTGGCCGCAAAAAAACCTCTTGCCAAACCCGATCACTCTTTGTTCTAATCCGAATGGCAATTATGGACTTGACTGCACGGCTCGGAGCGCCTATCTTACCCATCAAGGAGATAGGCCATGCAGCTTCCAACCGAGTTAACGCATCCCTGCTACCACGACGAGGAAGCCGCGCGGGCTCAACTCGAATCAATCCGCTGGCCCAACGGTCCATACTGCCCGGTCTGCGGTAGTTTCGATGAGGTGCGACCGACCGCGACCCCGCCCAAGGCGAAAGGCGCAGGATGGTATCGGTGCCGCGTCTGTCGGCGCAATTTCACCGTCCGCGTCGGCTCGATCTTCCACCGCTCTCATGTGCCGCTGCACAAGTGGTTGCTGGCATTCCGGCTGATGGCGGGCTCGAAGAAGGGCATCTCGGCGCACCAGCTGCACCGAACCCTCAACGTTGACTACAAGACGGCTTGGTTCCTGGAGCACCGGATCCGTGAATGCATGGACGATGACGATGCCGGCCCGATCGGTGGCGAAGGCAAGACGGTCGAAGCCGACGAAACCTACATTACGAAAGAGCGCGGACGCGGCGAGTGGATCTATTCTAACGAGCTAGGTTGGACCAAGAAGCGCGATCGTCGCAGCTTGGCGATCTTCGCCTTGGTTGAGCGTGGCGGCAAAGCACGCGCGCAGCCGATTGGCGACGCAACGTCGAACACCCTGCGCGCCGCCCTAAAGCGCCACGCTGACACCAAAAGCGCCCTCATGACGGACGAGTGGCGTGCGTATGACCGGCCGGGTCGCGAGTTCGCGAGCCATGAAACCGTGATCCACAGCGAACAGGAATGGACGCGCGGCGAAGCTCACACGCAGTCTGTCGAGAACTTCTTCTCGGTGTTCAAGCGCGGCATGAAGGGCGTCTACCAGCATTGCAGCGATAAGCACCTTGCCCGCTACCTGCACGAATTCGCCTTCCGTTACTCACGCCGGTCGGCGCTTGGCATCGAGGATGCAGAGCGGTCAGCGATGGCGATTTGGGGTGCCGATGGCAAACGACTGCTGTACCGGCAACCTCGTCTCTAAGCCGCCGCCGCCGCCGAAGGCGCCCAATCCAATCCCACTCGCTGGCGCGGATTATCAGAAGCCGGTGCAGCTGGAATTGCCGTTTTGAGCGACCATGCGCGGCAACATGTCGCAGGATGCTTCTCGCGAGCAAGAGGCCTGGTTTGCACCATCAATAGTTTGATGCATTTTTGACAGGCTCTTGTTCCGGATCGGTCGGGCCACTATATTTCGGCAGACTTTTGATTTCGACACCAATTGGCCGGGGTTGAGGGACCCCGGCCGGCTGGTGGAACCCGCAAAGGACCATGACCGTCTTGCGGGCTGCGGTATGTGCATCCCTATATAGGGACTATTTTCCGCGAAGTCAAGACGGTCATCCATTCGTCCGCCGATTACAGGTCGGCGGCGACAATAGGAGTTCGACCATTGTACTTCACAAAGACAGTCGCATTGGCCACCGTGGTTATTGTCATGCCGTTCATCGTAACCATCGCACAAGCGCAACAGACCGCGGTCGTCACTAATTATCCATATGACGTTCCGTGCTCTGCCGTCCAGAGACACCCAGACGGTTCATGGACAATTCTCAAGGTCATTTTGCCAGGGAATGTCACCTTGCAAAACGACACACTAAAGAACACCCGTGAAACAGCCGTGTTCGAGCAAAAGTGCGGCGCCGCGGCTCGAAAATAGTTCGCTCATCTCGCAACGGCGGGGGTAGCGTCGCTGCTCCCGTCGATTACAACATAGCCATTTGCTCTGACTGTTATTTGCGGAAGATGATCGAAATCAGCGACATTTCGGATCACGACACGTGCGCCGCTAAATATGGTAATTTTCCCACCGATAACGAGAGGATTGTTTGCGGGTATCTGATTTGTGGCGGGCGAAAGAGCCGCTTGCGATCGCGGACATACACTGAAAGCGGCAACGATCAACGCTATCGCGACCGGACGTCTCATTTGGCCCCCTTTCGTATCTCTCCTAGTGGAAACGAGAGTATCAGATCACGCGCAGCGCATTGTCAGCCAATTTTCCCCCTATGAATTCGACCCTTCGATGCGGGGCGTTCCTTAGGCTTGACAGCACGCGGCGTTGCAGGATTGCGACCGTGCGGCTGTGGTGGCTTGTCGAAAGCTCGCCGTATGCCGCGCTCCATCCGGCGCGCGATCTCATCGGCCGGCAATTGGTCATCGGCTTTCATGCCCGCTTATATAGCACGGCGGGGCGTCCATGACAGCCGACCCCGCCGCTTCGCTATCCTAGATGGCGCCACCCGATCTAAGAGATGCGAAATCCTACCATGGCACGGCATAGTTCCAAGCGTCCACGAAACAAAGTAGGCACCTGTCTTTTCTGTGATTACCACGGACCACTAACCGAAACACATATCTGGCCAGCATGGCTAAACAGAATGCTGCGTCCCCGCTCGGTACGATTGGAGGAGCTAGATAAGCAAGGCGTGACTCTTGCTGAACCAGACCGCCCCATGCACAGCAAATTGCGTTCCGGCAGTATCTTTTCGCAGAGACCGTATTTATGTTGTGCAGGATGCTCCTTTGCAAAACTATTCTTCGTTACACACGAAAGAGTAGTATTGAGTAGGAGGCAAAGACGTGTATTTGCTGTTTGGGTCTCGCTGATTACTGTCCTTGCGGAGTTTATTGTAAGTGGCAGGAATGCGATTTCGGTGGAGGATCGCAATTTTATTAAAACCCGCCTTATGCCTCCGCGTCATTGGTGCATAATGTCTTGCTCCCTAAACGCGGATGAGTGGAAGGCCAAATATCGCAACAGAACATCATTCATTGGGCAATTTACTAGTAGAGCCGAATATTTCGCTGCTGTCGATCTCGGAATCACACCAAACACACAACTCTCGTCGTTTGGCATGGGTAATTTGTTTGCTCAAGTGTTCAGTTGCCCAAACGAACGACTTGTGTCTGAATTTGAAGTTGCAGCCAAGGCGAGTGGTCTGATTCAAATGTGGCCTGTGAGGTGGATTGTCTGGCCTATTTATGAGAGGCCGGCGGAATTCCCGACGCAGTTGGTGCTCGATGACAATACTGCCGATGAGATTACCCACTCCTTCCTTGATACCGTGCAGGCGAGAACGCAACCACCGTATTTTGGTGGTCAGCAGATCAGATAAACTGCAAGCTGGCGGGACGCTCATCGCGCACCCGCCTTGCGCCGGCCTGTCGGCGCAGCGTTAGCATGCCCGCCAGTGTGCAGTAAACTCCATAATTGGCCATCCGAATGTTCATCCTTTGTTCGGAGGGAGCGATGAGACGATCAATGATTGCGGCGGTTCTGGCCGCCATATTGGCCGCGGGTTTGTGGCACCTGCCCGCGACCGCGCAGGGCGGTGCCGGGCCGCCGCACCAGCCGGCCGCGGCGCCGCCGGCTGGTCAGCCGGCAGCGGGGATCACCTTCGACGAATATCGCGATTTCCGCATACACTATATCGCCGCCCGCCAGGCGGGGCTCGCCCGGCAGCTGGCGTCGCCCGGGGTCTCGGCCGACGACAAGGCGCGGCTCGAGCGGATCAAGGCCTATTACGATCGGCTGGCGGCGCTGCCGGCCGCGGAACGCGACCGGCTGTTTCGCGTGCGCTTCGATCAGATCGACACCAACCACGACGGCAAGCTCGACGCCGCCGAGCTCGCCGCCTGGCGGACGAAGCAGCGCCAATATTATTCGGAACTGGCGGCCGAACGCGCCGCGGCCCAGGCGGACCGCGTGCGGTAGATCGGCCCGCCGCCAGGGCGGATTGCGCGGCCGATGGGCGGTTGCGCATAGGTTGTGCAGATCGGCAAAGGCTGGTCCGGGCATGAGGTCCGGATGAGATCCGGCGAGCCCGGCCCGGATCGGCCCTCGTCGATCCGCCGAGGACCCGGACCTGTCGCCGATCGTTTCAAGGATCGTGCCAACCCGCGGCTTGCCACAGCCGCGCCGGCGTCCCTAGGATGGCGCGTTCTGTGCCGAATAAGGAGCGGCGATGCCACACCTCACGATCGACGACGGCGTCCGGCTTTATTACGAGGAGACGGGTTCCGGCACGCCGATCGTCTTCGTCCATGAATTCGCCGACGATTACCGCGGCTACGAGGGCCAGTTGCGCCATTTTGGACGGCGCTATCGCGCCATCGCCTACAATGCCCGCGGCTACCCGCCCTCCGATGTACCCGAAGATCCTGCGCGATATTCGCAGGCCCGCGCCAGGGACGACATTCGCGCCGCGCTCGATGCGTTGGCGATCGACAAGGCGCACGTCGTCGGCATCTCGATGGGCGGGTTCGCCACGCTGCATTTCGGCTTCGCCTATCCCGACCGTGCTCTGTCCCTGGTCGTCGCCGGCTGCGGCTATGGCGCCGAGCCAGGCCAGCGCCAGCAGTTCCGCGACGAGACGGCAAGGACCATCGCCTTGATCGAAAGCGAGGGGATGGAAACCGCGAGCAGGGGCTATGCCCTCGGCCCGAGCCGGGTGCAGTTGCAAAACAAGGATCCGCGCGGCTGGAGCGAATTCGCCGCGCGCCTCGCCGGGCATTCGAGCCGAGGCTCGGCGCTGACGATGCGCGGGGTTCAGTCCGAACGCCCGTCCCTGTGGGACCTGACGGACGCGATGCGGGGCCTCGAAGTGCCGACCCTGGTGATGACCGGCGACGAGGACGGCCCGTGCCTCGAACCGGGCCTGTTGATGAAGCGGACCATTCCCTGCGCGGCGCTCGTCGTCTTCCCAAATACCGGCCACGCCCTCAACCTCGAAGAGCCGGAACTGTTCAACCGCAGCCTCGACCGGTTCTTCCATCAGGTCGAGTGCCAACGCTGGCCGCGGCGCGACCCGCGCGCGGTTACCGGTTCGATCCTCGGCATCCCATAACCATTTTAGAGCGCTTTTCTATCTATTAGGTTGCCGCATCTCCGCCGGTCATGGCCGGTTGGCCTTTAGCCCGCGGGCGCAAAGCGGCCCGCGGGTCGGGCCCGGCCATCCACGCGGATGCCCGGCACAAGGCCGGGCATGACCGAACAAAGGGAGTGATGCGAGACGATCGGAAACCGCACTAGTTCAGCCAGGGGGCGATCATGAGCCGTTTCTTTGGGCCGCTGCGGCAGATGGGCTTTGTCGTGCGCGACATCGACAAGGCGATGCGCCACTGGGTCGAGGTCTGCGGCGTCGGGCCGTGGTTTCTCGTCGAGAAGCTGCCGCTCTACGGCTTCTGGTACAAGGAGACGCCCCATCCCGACATTCACCTGACGATCGCACTCGCCAATTCGGGCGAGGTGCAGCTCGAGTTGATCGAGCAGCGTGACGAAACGTCGAGCATGTACCGCGATTTTCTCGCCGCCGGCCACGAGGGCCTGCAGCATTGGTCGAGCTGGCCGCTCGACTACCATGAGCGGCTCGGGCAGGCGGTCAAGGATGGCTGGACGATCGGCCAGCGCGGCGAAAGCCCACGCGGGCCCTTCGTCTATTTCCTCAATGAAGGCCACCCCGGCACGGTCATCGAGATGGCCGAGCTGACGCCGACCCGCCGCCGCATCTTCGATGCGGTGCGCGCGGCCGCGGTCGATTGGGACGGGACCGATCCGGTCCGCCGCGACTGGCCGCGCGGATGAGACCCGCCCGGGCACGTCCGGGGCCAATCCGTTCCTCATTCTTCGCGGTCACGTTGGGCGAGATTCTCCCTCTCCGCCCCCGGGGGCGGAGAGGGAGAAGCGCGGCGGGACGCGGAGCCGCCGCTCGCTATTTCAGCTGATCGGCGACCTTGTCGAGCCCGGCCTTGGCGCAGGCCTCGTCCTTGTCGCCGCCAGGCGCGCCGGAGACGCCGACGGCGCCGATGACATCGTCGCCGAGCTTGATCGGCAGCGCGCCCTGCAGGGCGATAACGCCGCTCAGATGCACCAGGCCGAGTGTCGGATTGTCCTTGACCCGCCGGGCGATCTCGCCCGAAGGGACGCGGAAAGTGCGCGCCGTATAGGCCTTGCGGCGGCTGTTCTCGACCGTGTGCGGCGAAGCGCCGTCGCCGCGCAAGACGACGAGGACTTGCCCCTCGCGCCCGACCACGGTGACCGAGACGCGGTTGCCCTGCGCCTTGCAGGTGTCGGCGGCGGTCGTGGCGATGGTCAGCGCCATCGCCAAGGACAGATCCTTATGGTCGATGAGCTGCGCGCTCGCCGGTGCGGCCAGCGCTACCCCGAGCACGAAAGCAAAGCGATGCATCGGCACGGCAATCCCTCCATTGTTTCGATGTTTCCCGGTCGGCGGGCCGACTATAGTTCCGGTCGGGGACGAGAGGGTTCGTGCGATACCCCCCCGCGTGAATTTTCTCGGAGCTGGGAGGAGACGATGAAGAGCGCCAGGTTTGCCGGGGTCGTCGCTGCCGTAGCGTGGCTCGCCATACCCGCTCTCGCCGCGGAACTGCGGCCGCTCGCGCATCCGGAGGAGGTCGGCTTCGCGACCGACCGGCTGCAGCGCCTGACCGACGCGTTCCAAGGCTATGTCGACCAAGGCCGGCTGCCGGGCGCGGTCGTGCTGATCGCGCGCGACGACAAGGTCGCCTATTTCCGCACCTTCGGCTGGCAGGATCGCGGGCGGCACATCGCGATGCGGCCCGATTCGATCTTTCGCATTTACTCGATGACCAAGCCGATCGTCAGCGTGGCGGCGATGAGCCTGGCCGAGGAGGGGAAGCTCGACCTCGCCGCGCCCGTGTCGCAATATCTGCCCGAATTCAAGGATGTGCAGGTCGGCGTCGAGCGGCGCGATCCGAAGACCGGCGACACCGCGCTCGTCATGGAGCCGCAGAAGCGGCCGATGACGGTGCAGGACCTGCTGCGCCACACCGCCGGCTTCGTCTATGGCGCTTTCGGCAACGGTGTCGTGCACCAGGCCTATCGCGCCGCGATTGCCAACGTCTCTGACTTCGACCAGCCGGAGGCGGAGATCATCGGCAAACTGGCGAGATTGCCGCTCGCGCATCAGCCGGGCGAGGTCTGGGAATACGGCATGGCGACCGACGTATTGGGGCGGGTCGTCGAGGTCGCGTCGGGAATGACCCTCGACCGCCTGGTCGAGGAGGGCGTCACCAGGCCGCTCGGGATGACCTCGACCGGCTTTTGGGTCCGCGAGGAAGATCTCGGACGGGTGGCGCAGCCGCAGGCCGACTCGGCCACCGGCAAGCCGCCGGCCGTGCCCGACATGAGCAAGAAGCCGCGATGGCTGTCGGGCGGCGGCGGGATGGTGTCGACCGCCGGCGACTATTTGAAATTCTGCGAGATGCTGCTGAATTGTGGTGAATGGCAGGAGGCGCGGGTATTGGCTCCGGCCACCGTGACCCTGATGACCTCGGACGCGCTGCCGCCGGGGATCGCCTATTCGCCGGGCGCGCTCGCGACGCTGGCCCCCGAATTCCTGCCGACGCCGGCCGCAGGCCAAAGTTTCGGGCTAGGCTTCGCGATCCGCACCGCCGCCGGCCGCAACCCGCTGCCCGCCGGTGTCGGCACGTATTTTTGGGCCGGCTACTTGGGCACGATTTTCTGGGTCGACCCCGCGGAGAAGCTGATCGCGATCATGATGGTTCAGGTGCCGTTCACCAATGCCTTAGGATCCTGGCGGGCGTTCCGCTATCTCACCTATCAGGCTCTCGTCGGCAAGGCCGGGTGAGCGCTTTCGGTGCGCGAGGGAGAGCGATGACGGCGGGCTGGCACGAAGCACTCGAAGCCGATTTTGTCGTCGTCGGCGCCGGTTCGGCCGGCTGCGCGGCAAACGATAGCGCCGTGGCGCAACGAGGATTTCAACGGCGCCGGGCAGCAAAGGATGACCGCGCTGCTCGACCGCGGTCGGCCCGACCGAGCAGCCGCCCGTTTATGGACGGTCATTCGGCCAGCGCACGCCGGACGGCCGCGGGTTCGCGCTCGATGACCCGGAGCAAGGCACGCACGGCACCCTCCGGACGGCGGCGCCCCTGCTCCCAATTCTGCACGGCGTCGAGCGTGAAACCGAAGCGCACCGCGAAATCTGCCTGGGAGAGCCCCAGGCTATTGCGGATGGCTGCTACGTCCACCTCCTCGGGCACATGCGCTACGAAATCCTCGCGCTTGCCATGGGCATAGTCGAGCGATTGCCGCGCTCCCCGGAGAATGCTCTCGCCCGCCTTTGACATCTTTACCTCGCTCCTTTCCGATACGCCGCCGCAATGCTCGCCAACACGGCGCGCAACTCGTTTCGCTCGGCCTTCGACAGATTCACCTTGTCGCCCTTCCCGAATACCGCCATCAGGAATACGGGAAGGTCCGGCTCGGCATAGAAGGTGATGGCCCTCGCGCCGCCGCTCTTCCCCGTGGCGCCCCACCGCAGCTTGCGGGCGCCGCCTGTGCCTTGGATGAGGTCGCCTGCAGTAGGGTACGCCGCGAGATGATCGATCAGCGCCGCACGCTCCGCCTCGATCAGAACCCGCTTCACGCTGCCGGCAAATTCGGGCGTCTCGACGACCGTGTGCAGCCCCGGATGCGACGCCCTCACATACGCCATTGGCGGGTTTTCTTCAAGATGCGTTGCCTCCATTGTTCGATGTTTCCCCAATCGGCGAGCCGACTATAGTTCCGGTCGCTGGACGAGAGAGTTCACGGATGGCCGCACGGCAGAATTTCGTCGAAGCCGATTTCGTCGTCGTCGGCGCCGGCTCGGCCGGCTGTGCGATCGCGGCGCGGCTGAGCGAGGACAGGGCGACCCGAGTCGTTCTGCTCGAGGCCGGCGGCGAAGACAAGAACCGCTGGATTCATATCCCGCTCGGCTTCGGCAAGACCTTCGCCGACGCCTCGGTCAACTGGTGCTATGAGACCGAACCCGATCCGGGTGCGGCCGGCCGCCGCGTCTTCTGGCCGCGCGGCAGGGTGCTCGGCGGCTCGTCGTCGATCAACGGCATGGTCTATATCCGCGGCCAGGCCGAGGATTTCGATCATTGGCGCCAGCTCGGCAATACCGGCTGGTCGTTCGACGATGTCCTGCCCTATTTCAAGCGCGCCGAACACCAGACCCGCGGCGCCGATGCGTTTCACGGGGCGGGCGGGCCGCTCTGCGTCTCGGACGTGCCGGACCATCACCCGATCTGCGAGGCCTTCATCGACAGCGCCATGGCGCTCGGCTTTCCGCGCAACGACGATTTCAACGGCAGCGGTCAGGAAGGGGTCGGCTGGCACCAGACGACGACCCGCAACGGGCGGCGCTGCTCGACCGCCGTCGGTTACCTGCGGCCGGCAATGAGCCGCCCCAATCTTCGCGTCGTTACCGATGCCTTGGCCGAAAAGATCGTCTTCGACGGCCGTCGGGCCACCGGCGTCGCATTTCGCCGGGATGGCGAGCTGCGCACCGCCCGCGCCCGGCGCGAGATCGTGCTCTGCGGCGGCGCCGTCAACTCGCCGCAGCTCCTGATGTTGTCGGGGGTCGGGCCGCAGCCGCATCTCGCCGAATTCGGCATCCCGGTCGTTCAGCACCTGCCGGGGGTCGGGCAGAGCCTGCAGGACCACTACTCGGCGCCGGTCAAGCTCAAATGCCGGTTGCCGATCACCGTCAACGACGTGATGCAGAGCCGTCTGAAGAAGCTCAAGGTCGGGATCGAATATTACCTTTTCCGCACCGGCCCGCTGGCCATGGGGACCTCGCCGGCGGCCTTGTTCGCGCGGACCCGGCCGGAGCTCGCCTCGCCCGACGTCAAATGCTCGGTGTCGCCGTTCAGCGCCGACCGGCCGCAGGACGGGCTGCATCCGTGGTCGGGCTTCACCACGATCGTCTATCAGCTGCGGCCGGAAAGCCGCGGCGAGATCAAGTTGAAAACGCCCGATCCGCGGGCCCCGCCGGCGGTGCATCCGAATTATCTGACGGCCGAAACCGACCAGCGGACGATCGTCGACGGGCTGAAGCTGTTGCGCCGCTTGCTGGCGAGCCCGCAGCTCCAGCACTTTGTCGATCGCGAGATGCTGCCCGGCCCGGGCGTCACGACCGACGCGGAACTCCTCGATTTCGCCGGCCGCCACGGCGGCACCGTCTTTCATCCCACCAGCACCTGCAAGATGGGGGTCGATCCGATGGCGGTGGTCGATCCGGAATTGCGGGTTTGCGGGGTCGATGGCTTGCGCGTCGCCGATGCCTCGGTCATGCCGACCGTCGTCTCCGGCAACACCAACGCGGCGACGATCATGATCGGCGAAAAGCTCGCCGACCTGCTGCGCCGGGAGGTTCGGCTCGCCGCATAGGAGCTTGTCCAATGCCGTCTGAAATCACCGAAGAGGCGCTCGAATTCCTGCTGGCGCGCGCCGGGCTGCGGCTCGACGCGGCGCAAAAGGCCGAATTGCGCGAGGTCCACGCCGCCATCGCGGCGATGGCCGAGCGGGTCAGGAAGCCGCGCGGCATCATGGCCGAGCCGGCATCGACCTTCGGCTTCGCCGAGGACGACCTCTGATGACGGGCGCGATCCCGACCATCGCCGAGGCGGCGCGGCTCTTCGCGGCGAGGCGGCTGTCGCCGGTCGAACTGACCCGGGCCTGCCTCGACCGCGTGCGGGCGCTCGACGATCGCCTGCACACCTTTGTCCGCCTTACCGAGGAGCGGGCGCTCGCCGAGGCGGCTGCGGCCGAGGCGGCGATCATGGCCGATGGCCCGTCCGGCCCGCTGCACGGCATCCCGATCGGCCTCAAGGACATCGTCGATACCAAGGGCATCTCGACGACCTGCCAGTCGAGAATCCTCGCCGATAATGTGCCCGTGGCCGATGCGACCTGCGCCGCTAGGCTCGCCGCCGCCGGCACGGTGCTGATCGGCAAGACGACGACGCACGAATTCGCCGATGGCGGGCCGAGCTTCGACCTGCCCTGGCCGCCGGCGCGCAACCCGTGGAACCCCGAGCATTTCACCGCCGGCAGCAGCAGCGGCACCGGCGCCGCGGTCGCCGCCGGCATGATCCTTGGCGGCGTCGGCACCGATACCGGCGGCTCGATCCGCGGCCCGGCGGCGCTGTGCGGGATATCCGGGATCAAGCCGACCTATGGCCTCGTCAGCCGCGCCGGGGTCGCTCCGGCCGCCTTTAGCCTCGACCATGTCGGGCCGATGGCGTGGACCGCCGAGGACTGCGCCTTGCTGCTGCAGGCATTGGCCGGCCACGACCCGCGCGACCCGGCGAGCGCCGACCGCCCGGTGCCGGATTACGCGGCCCTTCTCGGCGCCGGCGTCGGCGGGCTCAGGATCGGCGCCATCCACCATTTTCACGAGGTCGATCACAAGGTCAGCGACGCCACCCGGGGCGGCATCGACGCCGCGGTCGCGACCCTCTCCGGGCTCGGCGCCGAGATCCGCGAGGTGCAGCTGTCGCCGCTGCAGGACTGGATGGCCTGCGGCTCCCTGATCTCGATCGCCGAACGCGCCGCCGCCTATGAGGAGTGGGCGCGCACCCGGCTCGGCGATTTCGGCGAGCGCGTGCAGCGCCGGCTGATGCTCGGCGCCCTGGTCTCGGCGGTCGATTATGTGCAGGCGGTGCGCCGCCGCCGCGAGTTGCGCGCCGAACTCAGGGCGGCGATGGCCGGGCTCGACGCGGTGCTGACCGCCGTGCAGCCGGCCGAAGCGCCGCCGATCGACGCCTTGCCCAAATGGGACGTGCTCGAATTGCCGAATTTTACGATGCCGTTCAACCTCGCCGGCTATCCGGCGATCTCGGTGTGCTCGGGCTTCGGGGCGGGCGGTCTGCCGGTGGCGATCCAGCTGGTCGGCAAGCCGTTCGCCGAGCCGACCCTGTTTCGCATCGCGCACACCTTCGAAACGGCGACCGATTTTCGTAGCCGGCGCCCGGCGATGACCACCGCACTCGCGGCCTGATTGCAGGCTCTAGGAAGAAAATGGACCATCGGACGCGCCGGCTTACGCCTGTTGTCATTGCGAGCGCAGCGAAGCAATCTCGACGCCGCAGACGCCGCGACGACGAGATTGCCGCGGCGCCTGTCGGCGCCTCGCAATGACCGCGGGGAAGGCGAGTTTCATCCCCGGCGGATCGGCGGGGCCGGTGGCGAACTAGGAAGAAGAATTCCTTGCCCGAGACTTCGGCTCCGCCCCCCGAGCGCATCGCGAAAGTCTTGGCGCGCGCCGGATTGTGCTCGCGCCGCGACGCCGAACGCTGGATCGCCGACGGCCGCGTGTCGGTCGACGGCACGGTGCTGACGACGCCGGCAGCGACGGTCACCATGGCGAGCGTAATCCGGGTTGACGGCAGGCCGGTCGGAGAGCCGGACCGACCGCGGCTGTGGCGCTATCACAAGCTGAAGGGCCTCGTCACCACGCATCACGACGAAAAGGGCCGGCCCACCGTCTTTGCCGCCTTGCCGGCCGGATTGCCGCGGCTGATCTCGGTCGGGCGCCTCGACCTCACCGCCGAGGGGCTTTTGCTGTTGACCAATGACGGCGGCCTCGCCCGCCGGCTGGAACTGCCGGCGACCGGCTGGGTCAGGCGCTACAAGGTGCGCGTGCACGGCGCCGTCGATCCGGCCGGCCTCGCCGCGCTCGCCGACGGCACCGTCATCGGCGGCGTTGCCTATGGCCCGATCCGCGCCGGGCTCGAGCGGCTCCAGGGCAGCAATGCCTGGATC
Source organism: uncultured Alphaproteobacteria bacterium (assembly GCA_963772295.1). GTDB lineage: Bacteria > Pseudomonadota > Alphaproteobacteria > ATCC43930 > CGMCC-115725 > AP-15. The sequence continues at coordinate 241,335 of CAVYWO010000020.1, read as the reverse complement.
GCAATGGCGCTCGCCGAGGGCAAAAACCGCGAGGTGCGGCGCGTGCTCGAAGCGCTGGGTCTGCAGGTGACGCGCCTCATCCGCCTCTCCTACGGGCCGTTCCAGCTCGGCAATCTGGCGCCGGGCGCGGTCGCCGAGGTGCCGCAAAAGGCGCTCGCCGAACAGCTTGGGAATCCGGTGCCGCGCTGGGCCGCGCATGCGCATCGTCGGCGGTAGCCATCGCGGCCGGCGTCTGTCCGCCCCGCAAGGAGCGGCGGTCAGGCCGACCGGCGACCGCGTTCGCGAGGCCTTGTTCGACATCCTCGCGCACGGACGCCTTGCCCGTGACGGCAACCCGTTCGCCGCGGCCGCCGTGCTCGACGCCTTTGCCGGAACCGGCGCCTTTGGCCTCGAAGCCCTGTCGCGCGGCGCCGCCGAGGCGGTCTTTATCGAACGCGACGCCGCCGCTCTCGCGGCTCTGCGGCGCAATGTCGACAGCCTCGGCGAAACCGCCCGCGCCCGGATCATTCCCGGCGACGCCACCCGCCCGCCGCGCGGCGATCGCGCTTGTGCCGTCGCTTTTCTCGACCCGCCTTACGGTAGTGGGCTCGCGTCGCCGGCCTTGGCGGCACTCGCGGCCGCAGGCTGGCTCGCGCCGGCGGCGCTTGCCGTGGTCGAGATTGCGGCGCGGGAGAGATTGGCCGCGGCTGCCGGCTTCACCCTTCTTGACGAGCGCGTCTACGGCGCCGCCCGGCTCGTTTTTCTCGGCCGCGGCGCCGTCATCGGAGGATCGCCATGACAGAAGCCTTACCGACCGTGGCCTTGCCGGACGGCGAGCGGGCGCCGGCGCTCGGCCAAGGTACCTGGCACATGGGCGAGGACCGACGCCGAGCCGCCGCCGAGGCGGCGGCATTGCGCCTCGGCATCGAGCTTGGCATGACCCTCATCGACACCGCCGAGATGTACGGCTCGGGCGGCGCCGAGGCGGTCGTGCGCGAGGCCGCCCAGGGTTGCCGGGACGCCCTCTTTATCGTCAGCAAGGTCTTGCCGTCGAACGCCTCGCGCAGCGGAACGGTCGCCGCCTGCGAACGCAGTCTGAGGCGCCTCGGCACCGACCGCATCGACCTCTATCTGCTGCATTGGCGCGGCTCGGTGCCGCTCGCCGAGACCTTGGAAGGGTTTTTGCAGCTCGCGCGCGACGGCAAGATCCGGCATCACGGGGTCAGCAATTTCGATCGCCGCGACCTCGAAGAATGGCGGGCGCTGGCCGGCGGTGCCGCGGTCGCGGCCGACCAGGTGCTGTACAATCTCGCGACCCGCAGCATCGAATGGGACCTCGTCCCGTGGTGCCGCGAGCACGGCGTCGCCATCATGGCCTACACCCCGCTCGGCCATGGCCGCATGCTGGCGGACCCGGACCTCGTCGAGATCGCCCGCCGCCACGGCGCTACCCCGGCGCAGGTGGCGCTCGCCTGGCTGATGCGCCGCGCCGGCACGATCGTCATCCCAAAAGCGGCGCGCCCCGAGCATGTGCGCGAGAACCGCGGGGCCGCGGACATCGCGCTCTCGGCCGATGATCTTGCCGCGATCGACCGGTCCTTTCCGGCGCCCCGGCGCAGCAGCCCGCTCGGCATCGGCTGAGCCGGCGATCGCCGCCACGATAGATTTCCAATGCCGGAAACATCTCGGCCCGAAGCGGTTCACGCCTTTCTGATTGCCATCGCCGCAGCGCTGTCGCCGCCGCTGCACGACGCGCTGGCGCGGAACGGCCCTCTATGGTTTCCGAACCGCGAGGATCGCGGCCTCGCCGCGCACCTCGCTCGCGCGATCGTCGGGCAGCAGCTTTCGGCCAAGGCGGCTCGCAGCATCTGGGCCCGGATCGAAGCCGCCGCCGCGTTCGCCGCCGAGCCGTTGGCAGCGTTCTTGCGGGAGGAGAACGGACCGGCGCTGCGAGCCTGCGGCGTTTCGAGCAACAAGCTGAAGGCGCTCTTGAGCATCGCCGCGGCCGCGGCGGAGGGTCGGCTCGACGCCGTCGCGGTGCGCGCCATGGAGCAAGGGGCGCGGTCGGCACATCTGCGCGAGATCTGGGGGATCGGTCAGTGGACCTGCGACATGGCCGCGATTTTCTATTGCCGCGATGAGGACGTGTGGCCGGGCGGCGATATTTCGGTACAACGGGCCTTCGCGAAATTCATCGGAGGGCAGCAGCCGGCTGACGCGGCGCAACGGTTTGCGCCGTATCGGTCGATCTTGGCGCTTCATATGTGGCGGCTGCTGGACGAGGCCGGCTGACCGCGATGGGCAGATCCGCCGGTACGCCCGGCGCCGTTATCCGGCATGGCCGGCATGGCTTGGCGCCGTCGCGGGGATGCGGGCGACGCGCTCGGCGGCGGTGGCGAGCGTCTCGGGATCGGCGAGGCCGCCCGGGGCATCGCTCGCCCAACGGGCCCGCGCATTGCCGGCGCGATCAAGCATGAGCTCGCTCGCCCGACCGCGTCCGGCCGGCGCGAAGAGCCGCAGGGTCGAGGCGACGTCGGCCGCCACCTCGGCAACGAAGGGAAGTTCGGTCGCGGCTGCCGCGGGCGGCCCGCCGAGATCGACGGCGACGACGGCAAGCCCGGCGGCGGCCAGCCGCGGCCGCGCCGCGGCCAGTTGGGCAAGGCGCGCCGCCGGCGCCGGCGGCGAGAACAGGATCAGCAGCACCGGTCCCTGTCGCAACAGGGCGGCGAGGGTCTGCTGTCGGCCGTCTCTTTCGAATGCGAAATCCGGGACCGGCACTGCCGGCTTGGCGGCGATCGTCGGCCCGAGCCGCTGCGACAGCACGCCGGCGGCGCGGGCGTGCAGGAAATTGATCAGGTCCCAGCGCCGGTCCGGGCCGATGATCGCGGCAAATCCAGGCATCGCGCCGTTGCCGCGGCCGTGGCCGATCCACCAGAAGAGGTCGCCCGGCGGGTGGGCGAGAAGATGCGCTGCCGTCAGGTCGGCGGGGCGGATCGGCAGGCCGGCGGCGGCCGGGCCGTCACCCCTGCCACCGGCGCCATGGCACAGCGCGCAGTTCTCGGCATAGAGCGGCCGGCCGCGGGCAACCGAAGGCGCCGCATAGGGTTCGGCCGGCACGTAATAGGTGGTCGGATAGGCCGCCTCGACCGCCGGGCGCAGCGGCAGCCAAGCGACTGCGAGACAGAGCACAAGGCCGGCGAGCGGGGTGATCGCACGCCGATAATTTCCGGCGGCGGTGAGGATCACGGCGGCCACCAGGCATATGCCGAACAGCAGCGCCAGCGCCGCCAGGATGATCTCGGCCCGCCCGCCGAGTTCGGCGGTGTCGATACGAAACGGCAGCGGCCAGCCGGGCTCGGTATGCAACCCGGGCGGCAACGTGCCGAGAACTCCGACAATCCCGAGCACGGCGAGACCGCAGGCGGCCTCGATATAGGCGTTGCGCCGCAATTGGCCGAGCGTGACCCCGATCGTCATCGCCGGTGCCTTGGCCAGGCGCGGAGTTCAGGCGGAAGAGATTGACCGCGGCGATCAGCACCATCACCGCGAAGGTCGCGATCTTGGCGAGGAGCAAACGGCCGTATCCGGTGCCGAGCAAGGCCGGGACCGTGCCGGCGAGAAACCAGGTGTTGACGAGGCCGGCGGCGAACAGCACCGCCACACTGGCCATCGCCATCGCCGAGAAGCGCCGGGTCGCAACCCGGGCGACGGCCGTCCAGCCCGCGCCGCCGTTCCGCCGCGCTTCCATCAAAAGCAAGCCGAGCGGGACCAGGGTCCCGAGCCATAGGCCGGCGGCCAAGAGATGCAGGATGTCGGCGCCGAGGTGCAAATCGCCGGGCGCGCCCGGCGTCGACGCGCCATGCCCGGCCCAGGCGAGAGATCCGAGCAACGCCGCGGCAAGGGCCAGCGCCACCCGGTCGACCGGGCCGGACATCGAATTGCGCCACCGGTGCCGGGCCAGCAGGCAGCATCCGAGCAGCGCCGCGAAGATAAGGCGCAACAGCCAGACTTGGCCGAACCGGGTTTGCGTCAGCACCGTGACCAGAACACCGTGCGACAACACCGCCTCGAGCGGCTCGCCGCTCATCCTCGACGCGGTCGCCCAGAGCCAAGCCGCACCCGAGACGAGCGCCAGCCCGAGGCCCGCCCAAGCGAGCCAGGCGAACTTGCGGCGCAGGGATGCCGCCGCCGCCGGATCGGTCGCGGCCCGGCGGAAGGCCGGGCCGGCGACGAGGCAAAGGAAGGCAAACTCGCCGCCGAGCGCTATCGCCGACGCGTAGTGAACCACGCGCGCCGCGATCAGGAAGTTGTCCATCGCCTCCGCTCTCCCCGAAGGACCGGCGCTACAGGGCCGCGCCGCTCATCCGCCGCCGATCGTGAAGCTGAAGTGCCCGGTCGTCGTATGGGTGTCGACCGAGAGCGCGTGCCACGAGACGGTGTAGGTTCCGGGCGGCAGCGGCTTCAGCGGCACCCGCAGCTCGGTCGGATCGTTGGCATCGACCTGAGCCGGGCCGGCATCAACGCGGTTGCCGGACTTGTCGCTCACCGTTGCCGTGGTAAAGGCCGGTTCGAGCTGCTGCGTGAACCACATCGTCACCGCGGCCGGGGGCGTTGGCAGCGAGCTGCCGACGGCGGGACTGGCGTGGTCGAGGAAGGCGTGAGCGCGGGCGGCGGGCGCCGCGAGCATGGCGGCTCCGGCGAGGACCGCCGCCGCCACGATCATCCGGTGGCTCACCATTGCGAGATCGGCCTGCCGATGCTCTTCGGGAACAGGTCGTCGAGATAGAAATGCAGCTGCACGAGGCCGCCGATCCCGTGCCCCGAGAGGCTGTTGGTCGGAATGATCATCTCGGCGCCGACCTGAAAGTATTGCCCGGCCCAGATCACCCCGGGCTGCACCGTCCCGGTCGTCATGCCGCTCTGGCCGCGGTTGAAGGGCGTCGTCAGCGCGAACTCGACGAGCGGGATCAATCGGTTGAACGGCGCCCCCCAGCCGAGGTCTTTGACCTGGCCCTGCAGGTACGGAATGCTGTATTCGACCGCGAACCCATAAAAGAAGCTGTTCGGGTTCGGCATCCCGTTGGTCTGCGCCTCGGTCGGAAAGTTGAGAACGAGATTACCGGTCAAGGCGAAAGGGCGCAGCCAGGGCAGCGAATTGGGCAGGTCGCCAAAGCCCTTCCCGAAGTCGAAAGTCGGCGACAGGGTGGTGAAGCCGGGCGCCCCAGCCGCCAGCCGCCCGGTATTTCCCCAGGTCACATCGAGTGCGGCGAGCGCCATCGCCTCGTGCTCGGCGTTGATGAACAGCTGGTATTGCGTTCCGGTGGTCAGGCCGGTGAGCCCGGTCGTCGTACCAACGGCCGGGGTGTGGATATGCGCCCAAGAGTTACTGAGGGTGAAATCCCATTTGGGGGTGATCAGCATCGACAGATCGGCTTCGAGGTCGACCTCGCGCGAGCCGTCCGCTGCGGTCGGGTCGAGGGTGACCGTCGGCAGCGAGGCTTCGTCGGCGACGAACGGATCGTCGGTCAGGATCGTCGCCGGGAAAAAGCGGTCGCCGGCGAAGCCATGCGCCAGCGCCGCGGAATTGTCGGCAAGGAAGGCGGCGGCGGCAAGGACCGCCGCGCGCCGCAGAGCGCGCTCCATAAAGGATGCTCCCAACCTTGAATTACACATTGCCGGCGCCGCACGAGGGCGGTCCGGCAGGCTCGGTATGGCAGAGGGTCAGCCGAGCGGCGGGGCGCGGGAGCGGTAGGCGGCGGCCGGAGTGCGGTCAGGTGCGGCGGCGAGCGGCGCCGGGGCCGGCAACGCCGCGGCCAAGGCGGGGGCCGGCAGCACCGGTGCCGCGATGGTGGCAAAACCGCCGAGGGCGCCGAGCGCGGCAAATGCCGGGCAGATCGGGTGCCGATGCTCGCCGTCGGGCTTGCCGTCGCCGATCTCGTGGCCGGTGGCGAGCGCCAGCAGACGCCATTCGAAACCGCGACCGATGGCTCCGGGCGCGGCGCGATGCGCGACGCCGAGCGCCTCGTCGAGGTCGAGGGCGAGATGGATCGGGACCAGCGCGTCGAGAACGAGCGCCAGCACCGCGAGCCAAACCGCCCACGACGCGCGCCGCAGCCTCTGCGATCCGGTCAAGCGATCGCCCCCGTTGCCGCGCCTACAATAACGGCTCTTCGATCCCGCCGGAAGCGGCGCGCCGGCGCGAGGCGCCCCGCTATCGGGAGCGGCGTCGGCACCGCCTAGGAAATTGGCTGAAAGCCTGACCCAAAATTAACCGGTCGTTTTCAAGAGGTTATATCTCTCGCTCGTCTTGGCCGGTGGGCCTTTAGCCCGCGGGCCTGACCCGCGGGTCGGGCCCGGCCATCCACGCGAAGACTGTCCAAGCCTTTCCAGTTCTCGTGGATGCCCGGACCAAGTCCGGGCAAGACGAGTTCAAAGCCGGCAACACATCAGGTGCACACGTCATTTCGGGTCGGACGCTGATGCAATACACCGCTCAGCTGTCGCGCCGCGCGCCGCCATAGCCGGCCGCGGCGAGGGCGGCGCCGACGGCGCCGAGCACCGCCGGATCCTCGATCGTTGCCGGCATCGGGTAATCGTTGCCGTCGGCGATCTGGCGCATCGTGCCGCGCAGGATCTTGCCGGACCGGGTCTTCGGCAAACCGGCGACGATCAGCGCCCGATGAAAACTCGCAACCGGGCCGATGCGGTCGCGCACCCGCTGCACCGCCTCGCGCTCGATCTCTTCGGCCGGGCGCGCGACGCCGGCCTTCAAGACCAAGAGGCCCAGCGGGACCTGGCCCTTCAGCGGGTCAGCAACGCCGATCACCGCGCACTCGGCGACGTCGGGATGGCCGGCCAGCGCCTCCTCGATGCCGCCGGTCGAGAGCCGATGCCCGGCGACGTTGATGATGTCGTCGGTCCGGGTCATGACGTGGATATAGCCGTCGGCGTCGATGAAGCCGGCGTCGGCCGTCTGGTAAAAGCCGGGGAAGGCGCTCAGATACGAGGCGACGAATTTATCGTCGGCCTGCCACAGGGTCGGCAGAGCGCCGGGCGGCAGCGGCAATTTGACCGCGAGCGCGCCAATCTCGCCCGGCTTCCGCTCGGACGCCGCGCCGGCGGCGGTGGCGTCGAGAACGCGCACGTCCCAGCCCGGTACCGCCCGCGTCGCCGAGCCGTGCTTGACCGGCAGCCGCTCGATCCCGAGACAGTTGGCGGCAATCGGCCAGCCGGTCTCGGTCTGCCACCAATGATCGATGACCGGGACCCGCAGCTGCGCCTCGGCCCAGGCGACGGTGGGCGGATCGGCGCGCTCGCCGGCGAGAAACAGGGCGCGGAACCGGCCGAGATCGCGGCTGCGGATGAGCCGGCCTTCCGGGTCTTCGCGCTTGATCGCGCGGAACGCCGTGGGCGCGGTGAAGAGTACCCGCACGCCGTGTTGTTCGACGACCCGCCAGAAGGCGCCAGCGTCGGGCGTGCCGACCGGCTTGCCTTCGTACATGACCGTGGTGCAGCCCAGGAGCAGCGGGGCATAGACGATGTAGGAATGGCCGACCACCCAGCCGACATCGGAGGCGGTCCAGAACACCTCGTCGGGTGCCACGCCATAGATGTTCCGCAGCGACCAGCGCAACGCCACCGCATGGCCGCCATTGTCGCGCACGACCCCCTTCGGGACGCCGGTCGTGCCCGAAGTGTAGAGGATGTAGAGCGGGTCGGTCGCGGCGACTGGGACGCAATCGGCCGGCGGCGCGGTGGCGGTGAGATCGTGCCAATCATGGTCGCGCCCCGGTACGAGGTCGGCCCGGCACATCGGGCGCTGCAGAATGACGCAGTGCACCGGCTTCGCCGTCGCCTCGGCGATCGCGGCCTCGAGGAGCGGCTTGTAGGGAATGATCCGCGCGACCTCGATCCCGCATGAGGCCGACAGGACGACGCGCGGCTTGCAGTCGTCGATCCGGGTCGCCAGCTCGTGCGGGGCAAAGCCGCCGAAGACGACCGAATGGACGGCGCCGAGGCGGGCGCAGGCCAGCATCGCGATCGCCGCTTCGGGTACCATCGGCATATAGATCAAGACCCGATCGCCGGTGGCGACGCCGAGCCCTTGGAGGCCGCCGGCGAGCCGGGTTACGGCGTCGCGCAGCTGGCGATAGGTGAATTCCTTGATCTGTCCGGTGACCGGACTGTCCCAGACCAGCGCCACGCGCTCGCCGCGGCCGGCCGCGACATGGCGGTCGAGCGCATTCCAGCAAGTGTTGAGCCGGCCCCCTGGGAACCAGCGGTAAAACGGCGGTCGGCTCCGATCAAGCACCCGGTCCCAGCGCCGTTCCCAGTCGATCGCCTCGGCCGCCTCGGCCCAGAACTCTTCCGGCCGTTCGAGCGATCGGCGGTAGGTCTCGGCGTAGCCTGCTGTCATCGCGTGTCTCCCGCCCACCGCGGCCCGATCAGATCAGCGCCAGCGTGTGCCGCGCGATCATCAGCTCCTCATTGGTCGGGATCACCCATGCGGCGACCCGGCTCGACGGCGTGCTGATGCGCGGACCGTGACGCGCGTTCGCCGCCGCATCGAGAGCGACGCCGAGCCACGCCGCCTGCCGGCACGCGGCCTCGCGGACCGCGACCGCCCGCTCGCCGATGCCGGCGGTGAACACGATCGCCTCGAGGCCGCCCAAGGCGGCGGCGAGCGAGCCGAGCTCGCGGCCGATCCGATAGACGAACAGGTCGATGGCGAATTTCGCTCGCGGTTCGGCGCTGGCCAGGAGATCGCGCATATCGCTCGACACACCGGAGACGCCGAGCAGGCCCAACTCGTGATAGAGCAACCTTTCGATCGCACCGGCGTCCATGCCGAGCGACTGCAGCAAAAAGAGAACCACGCCGGGGTCGAGGCTGCCGCTGCGCGTCCCCATCGGCAGACCCTCGACGGCGGTGAACCCCATCGTCGTCGCGACACTTTTGCCGCCATCCATCGCGCACATGCTGGCGCCATTGCCGAGGTGCAGGACCACGGTCTTGCCGGCGGCCGCGCGCGCATCCGTTTGCGCCAGCACAGTGGCGATATATTCGTAGGACAGGCCATGAAAGCCGTAGCGACGCACGCCGCGCTCGGTGATCGCGGGCGGCAGCGCAAAGGCCTGAGCCAGTGCCGGCGCGGTGCGATGAAACGCGGTGTCGAAGGCGGCGACCTGCGCCAGCCCAGGCCGCCGCGCGGCGATGGCGCGGATCGGCATCAGGTTGTGCGGCTGATGCAGCGGCGCCAACGGGACGAGCGCAGCCAGCTTCTCGAGGACGGTTGCGTCCACCCGCACCGGCGCGGCGTAATCGGTGCCGCCGTGCACGACGCGGTGTCCAACCGCGGCGAGCCGCGTGCCGCTCGCCGCGGTTTGCAGCCACTCGAACAGGAATTCGAGCGCGCCCTCATGTTGCGGCGGCGCGTCTTCGCTCCAGTCGTGCCGGCCCGCGACGGCGCCACCCGCATCCCGCGCGCGAAACCGCGCCCGGCCGTAAAGCTCCTCCAGGTTCCCACTCAGCTTCGTCTCGAGCTCGCCGCCGTTGCCGACGAGATACAGCGTGAATTTGAGGCTCGATGAGCCGGCGTTCAGAACCAGGATCGCGTCGCCCACGTCAGTCGATCCGCACCGTCGTCTGTCGAGCGCGAGATGTGTGGACTTTCTCGCCCGCGATGTCCAGACGCGAGGACCGCGACGCTATTCATCGTCGCGTCCGGACAATCCCCGCGGGACCGCGATCCCGCCCCGGTGCCCCGATCCTGTCCAGCGCTAACGCCGGTGTGGCAAAGGTGAGGAAATAGGCGAGAGAGCTCAACAGCACGATCCAGAAGGTCGGCGGCCAATTGGTCACGTAAGCGAGGGCGGTGCCGCCCCAGGCGTCGGCGAGCGCGAGGCTGGCGGCGAGGGCCACGCCCCGGGACAGCTGCGAGGCGAGCCGCAATGCCGTTGCGGCCGGTCCGACCATCAACGCGAACACCAAGAGCACGCCCACGACCTGCGCCGCCTCGGCGACGGCGATCGCGACAATCGCGAGAAACAGCACGGAGACGAGCTTGAGCCGGACGCCCTTGGCCTCGGCGAGCTCCGGCGCCAGGGTGGCGAACAGCAGCGGTCGCGCGATCGCCGCTAGGGCGACGAGATCGACGAGGCTCAACCACAAGAGGCCCCGCAAGGTGTGGTAATCGACCCCGAACAGATTGCCGAACAGGATCGCGGTCGTGGCACTGGCGCTCGTCGTATAGAAGTAGAGAAAGAGAACGCCGAGGCCGAGCGCCAAGGCCAGCACGGTGCCGACCGCGACATCGCGGTTGCGCAGGCGGTCGCCGAGGATACCGATCGCCGCCGCCGCGGCGAGGGTGAAGGCCAGCAGCCCCCAGAGCGGATCGATGCCGAGCAGGATCGAGCCGGTCGCGCCGGCAAAGCCGATATGCGAAAACGCATGACCGGCGAAGGTCAGGTTGCGCAATACCAGAAAATACCCGACCGCCCCGGCGATGATCGCGACGATGCCGCCGGCGAGAAAGGCGGTGCGCATGAACTCGTAGTCAAGCATCTCGCGGTGCCGCGTCGTGGCGATGGGCTTCGGTCTCGAACGGGCCATCGGCGGTCGCGACGACGATGCGCCCCTTGACCCGCAATACTTCGATCGGCGTCCCGTAGAGGTCCGAGAGGATGTCGTCCCGGATCACCTCTTCCACCGTTCCCAGGGCGGCCCTGCCCTGGCCCAGATAGAGCACCCGGTCCATCGCCGGAAGCAGTGGATTGAGATCATGTGCGGTGAACAGGACCGTGATGCCGTGCATCTTCCGAATGGTCGCGACGAGGGCCACGACCTCCTGTTGAAAATGCGGGTCGAGGCTGATCAGCGGTTCGTCGAGCAGCAAGAGTTGCGGCGCGCCGAGCAGCGCCTGCGCCAGCAGCAGGCGTTGCAATTCGCCGCCGGAGAGGTCGCCGAGGCGCCGGGCGGCGAGGGTCGCGGCGCCGACCGTCTCGAGCGCGGCCGCCACACTCTCGCGCCCGGCGCGGCCGAGGCGCGGAAGCCCCCAGCGCCAGCCGTCGCAGGCGCTGGCGACGAAATCCCAGCCCCGCAGCGGCAGGTCGGCGACGGCACCACGCCGCTGCGGCAGATAGCCGGCGTTGCGATTGCCGCGCCCGGGCGGCGAGCCGAGCACCCGGATCACCCCGGCGGCCGCGCGATGCAACCCGAGGATCGCCTGCAGCAGGGTGGTCTTGCCGGCGCCATTGGGACCAAAGACGCCGATGAATTCCCCCGGCCGAATCAAGGCGCTGACATCGGCGAGCACGATCCGGCGACCGCGCGCAAGGGTGACCCGATCGAGTTCGATCGCCGCGTTCTTTAGCGCGAGAGGGCCCGATCGACGGCGTCGAGTGTTGACAGCATCCACTCCTGGTAATCCTTTCCCGGCGGCTCGGTTTCGGTAACCCCGACGACCGGAAGGCCGGCTTGCGCCGCGATCCGCCGCATCTGCGCGGTCAGCGCCGCCGTGGTTTGGGTGTTGTAGAGCAAGATCTTGACCGATCGCGCCCGCAGCTCTCCAGCGAACGCGGCGATCACCGAGGCGCTCGGCTCGGTGCCGTTCATGACCGCCAGCTGAAACCGGCGATCGCGCATCGCGAGGCCCAAGGCGTCCGCCATGAGGCCGAAGACCGGTTCGGTCGCGGCCACCGGCGTCCCCGCGGCTTTCCGGCGCAATGCCGCAATCCGCGCGGCGAGTGGCGCGAACGAGGCGCGGAACAGGGCGAGACGGTGCGCATAATCGCGGGCGTGTCCGGGATCGAGCGCTTCGAGTGCCGCGGCAAGGGCCGCCGCGAGTTTCGGCATCGTTGCCGGCCCGTACCAGAGATGCGGGTTGTCGGCGGCCTTGCCGTCAACGAGCTTGGCGGCGACCAAAACCACGCGGGAAGCCGACGGCGACGCCGACAACAGCTTCTCGGCCCACGCATCGTAGCCGGCTCCGTTATAGATGACGATGGCCGCATCGGCGATCGCCCGGGCAGTTGCCGCATTCGCCTCGAACGCGTGCGGGTCGCCTTCCGGGCTGGTCAGAATGCTGGTGACGTCGACATTGCCGCCGCCGATCTGGCGGGCGACATCGCCATAGAAATTCTCGGCGGCGACGATCTTGATCGGCGCCGCCTGCGCCACGGCGATCGCGGTAACGAGGCCGGCGAACCCGCCGAGGACGGCCCGGCGGATGCCGCGGCGACGCTCGCGGCGAAAGCGGGGTCGCCGTAGATCGATTGGCGGGTGGCGCATGCGCAGGCTCGCGGTCGGCGCTTTTCCCGAGGGCTTATTGATATAATGTATCTTTCCCCCCGGTGTCACGGCGTCGCCGCGACGGGCCTTGACTATGCGGAAAATTCTCCGCAAACGGTGCGGGCGCGGCGTTGTGCCCATAGTAAATTGATGCGGAAGCGGGCAAGATCGCGTAATGCGGGATGTCCCCGTGAAACGGAGGTCGGCGGAATGCTCAGGATACTAGGCTTGGCGATCGGCGCGCTCGGGATCGCGGCGGGAGTGTTGATGCACGGCGCGCCGGCGCAGGCGCAGGGCGCCGGCGTGCGGATCGGAACGCTCAGCTGCAACGTGGCGAGCGGCTGGGGCTTCGTCTTCGGTTCCTCGCGGGCGTTGCGTTGCGTGCTGTCGCCCGGGCCGGGTCACCCCGAGCATTACTACGGCAGGATCAACAAGTTCGGCGTCGATATCGGCTACACCCAGGGCGGCGTGCTGGTCTGGGCGGTGTTCGCGCCGACCACCAATGTGGCGCCGGGTGCGCTTGCCGGCGACTACGCCGGCGCCACGGCGAGCGCGACGGTCGGGGTCGGGGTCGGCGCCAATGTGCTGATCGGCGGCTCGAACAGGACGATCTCGCTGCAGCCGGTCAGCGTCGAAGGCAATACCGGCTTGAACGTCGCCGCCGGCATCGGCGCGATCACCTTGCGGCCCGGCCGCTGAGGTCCGCCTGCGGCACAAAATGTGCCGCTGTTCCGCGGCGATCGCGCGACCTGCCGTTCGGCGCTCTGCGCTGTTGCGGCGCTTGCGCCCGGCCTGCGTGCTGCGGCACTACCAGCGGACCGGGGCCGCCGCTGCGGGATTAATCGATTATTAGTCATCCGCTTGCCACATTTTCCGCGTAATGGCGTGGCTAAGGCTCGGTGGCGCGGCGGGCTGTCCGCCCGCGCGGCCCGGGCCTCTGCACTGGGCCGCGATGCGCAGGCTCCTTTATTATCTCTATGCGCGGCGGCTGGCCCGCGATGTCCGCAAACGTCCGCGGCCCCGGCATGTCGGGATCATTCTCGACGGCAACCGCCGGCACGGGCGCGCACACGGCATCACCGAGCCGCGGACCCTCTACGAACTCGCCGCCGACAAGCTCGATGCGGTGCTCGAATGGTGTGCCGATCTCGCGATCCCGGCGGTGACCTTATTTGTTTTCTCAACCGACAATTTTCGCCGCCCACCAGATGAGGTCTCGGGCATCCTCGCTTCGGTCGAGGCCAAGCTGGCTGCCCTCGCCCGCGACCCAGCGATCCACCGCCGCCGCGTCCGGGTGCGCGCCATCGGCTGCCTTGCCATGCTCCCGCAACCGGTCCTCGACGCGATCGCCGCCGCCGAGCGCGCCACCGCCGATTATGACGGCATGAAGCTGAACATCGCCGTCGCCTATGGCGGGCGTCAGGAAATCGCCGATGCGGTGCGCTCGCTGCTCGCCGGGATGGAGGGCGGCAAAACGACGTTGGCAGCGGCGATCGACCGGATCACGCCCGAGGCGATCGCGGCCCATCTCTACACCGCCGGCGTCCCGGACCCCGATTTGATCATCCGCACCAGCGGCGAGGTCCGGCTCTCCGGTTTTCTGCTCTGGCAGAGCGCGCACAGCGAGTTTTATTTTACCGACGTGTTGTGGCCGGCGTTTCGCAAGATCGATTTCTTGCGCGCCATCCGGTCCTACCAAGAACGCCAACGGCGCTACGGCTGCTGACCGCGGCCGGCGTGGGCGGGAGCGGCTGACAGGATGCGGCGGCAGGATTTGACGGAATTGGCGGTATGGTGCGACCGATCATCGGCCTGACCCTCGACCACGAGCCCGCAGGCGGCTGGTCGAAGTTTCCCTGGTATGCGATCCGCGAGAATTACTGCACCGCGGTGCGTCGCGCCGGCGGGCTGCCGCTGCTGCTGCCGCACGAGCCGGACCTCGCCGAGGCCTATCTCGACGCGATCGATGGGCTGATCGTCACCGGCGGCGGCTTCGACATCGACCCGGCCTTGTTCGGAGCCGAAATCCGGCATCCGACGGTCACCACCAAGGACCGGCGCACCGCTTTCGAGCTGGCCGCGGCACAGGGTGCACTCGCCCGCGACATGCCGGTGCTCGGCATCTGCGGCGGCCAGCAATTGCTGAACGTCGCGCTGGGCGGCACCCTGATCCAGCACATCCCGGACGAGGTGCCGAGCGCCCTGCCGCACCGCCAGCCGAACCCGCGCAACGAGCCGGGGCATCGGGTCCGGATCCTCGCCGATACCCAGTTGCGCCGGATCGCCGGCGCCGACGTTCTCAGCGTCAATAGCGCGCATCATCAGTCGGTCAAAGAGGTCGGTTCCGGCCTTGTCGTCGACGCCGTTGCCGAGGACGGCGTCATCGAGGGCATCGAGGACCCGCGCCGGCGCTTTTGCCTCGGCGTCCAGTGGCATCCCGAGTTCGAACTCAGCGACGGCGACCGGCTCATCTTTTGCGCGCTCGTCGCGGCGGCTTCCGGCCGGTGACCGGCGCGACCATCGGCTTGTCGAGCTCGATCGACCGGCAACGGAACCCGGAGGACGACATGGCGCGATCGGCACCGGCACGCTCGCCCGCGGCGGCGCGGCTCGGCCATGGCTTCGTCGCCGGCTTTCTCGCGACCCTCTTGTTTCACCAGCCGGCGCTTGCGCTGCTGCACGGGGTCGGACTTTTCGGCGGGTCGGCCTTCAATATGGAGTCGGTACCGCCCTTCGGCGTGCCGGCGGTGATCCAGTTGGCGTTTTGGGGCGGAGTGTGGGGCATCGTCTTCGTGCTGGTCGAGCGGGCGATCGCGCGCGGCCCCGCCGGCTATTGGCCGGGCGCTCTCCTCTTCGGTGCGGTCCTCCCGACCCTCGTCCTTTGGTGCGTCGTGCTGCCGTTGAAGGGGCTTCCCGTCCGCTTCCGCTTTCCCGGGGTGGTGGTCGCGCCGATCGCGAACGGGCTGTGGGGACTGGGCACCGCGCTGCTCGCGAGCGTCCGGCCAAGCGACCGGTAATCCTGTTCCGCCGCGTTGTACCGCGGCCTCGACCGACAGCAACATCGTTCGCCGAGGCTGATCCGCCGCCGGGGAACCGATCCGTGATCTCCGCCACTATGGCGTGTCGTCAATTAGCAGCGCTGGCTCACATATATCAACGCTTTGGCCGGGCTCGGTCCGTGGGCCTCAGCCCACGGACTTGATCCGTGGGCATCCACGAGAAACGGCACAGACCTTCGCGGGCTCCCGTGGATGCCCGGCCCAAGGCTGGGCAAGACGGTAATCGGATGTAATCGGAACGGGACGTCCGCTCAATTGACGACAGGCCCTAGTGTGGTGGATGAGAAATTCGTTTCACAATACGAGTGCAGTCATTGCGACCCCCGGACGGCCGGCCCTGGCGGGCCGTTCCGGGGGGAAGCAATCTCGTGCCACAAATGACCGAATGCGGTAGAGATTGCTTCGTCGGCCTCCGGCCTCCTCGCAATGACAATTCCTGTTAATTATGAAGCGAACTTATGGTTCAGCACACTAGTCTAGCTAGACTACGCGATCGAGCCCGAAATGACTTGGCGGGAGCGTCGTGTGAGAACCGCACGCAACTCCGCGGCGGCGGACTGCCCCATTGTGAGCGCCGCGACGTTCCGCGTCACATATCGCTCTTGCAGGATGCCCAGAATCGGTTAATGTTCGGTGGTCCCGCCATTTTCGGCGTCCGTCTGTGGAATCTCGGAATAAGCCGATCACTGTAGTTTAGTCGGCCCTCGCGCGAAGAATGGCTGGAATATCCTGAGGGAGGAGCGAACCTAATGATCGGCCAAATGAAACGCGCCTTGCTTGCCGGCAGCATCATCGCGGGATTCTGCGCTGTTGCGGGCGTGCCGGCCCCGGCGGCGGAACTGGACGGCAATGCGCTCTTGAATGCGGACAAAGATCCGAACAATTGGGTCATGTATCATCAATCTTACAAGTCCTGGCATTACAGCCCGCTCGATCAGATCAACGCGGGCAATGTGAAGGACCTGAAGCTTCTTTGGATGCACACGCCCGGCGCGGGGAAGCGGGGCATCCAGTCTTTCCCGCTGGCGATCGATGGCCGGATTTACTATACCAGCACCAACGATCAGGTTTGGGCGCTTGATGGCGCCACCGGCGCCTTCCTGTGGAATTTCAAGCCCAAGCTCGACGAGGAGCGAGCGCAGGGGACGGTCTATAGTCCCTATAACCGCGGCCTTGCGGCCGGTTACGGCAAGCTTTACCTCGGCACGCTCGATGGTCACCTGATTGCCGTCGATATGCAAACCGGCAAGCAAGTATGGGATAACGAGCTTCTCACTGTGGAAAAGGGGAACAAGGGCTTCACCGGCGCGCCGCTGGTCGTGAAGGACAAGGTGATCATCGGTGCGGACGGCGGCGAGCTGGCGGGGTGCTGCGGGCCGATCTTCGCCGTCGATGCGCGGACCGGCAAGAAACTATGGCAGTTCGACACGGTCGGCGGGGACGAGCGCTCGCGCGCGAGCTGGGGCAACGATAGCTGGAAAATCGGCGGTGGCGGCGGCTGGATGCCCGGGACCTACGATGCCGCCACCAACACCATCTTGGTGGGGTACGGCGAACCCGGCGCCCGACTACGACATCGACAAGCGGCCGGGTGACAACCTCTATACGTCGGGCGTGGTCGCGCTCGATGCCGACAGCGGTCAACTGAAGTCGTATTTCTCGGAAAACCCGCACGATGCGTGGGATTTCGACGGCGCAGTCGGCGAGTTCGTGTTGCTCGACCGCGACGGAAAGCAGGTCGTCGTCCACCCCAACAAGGGCGGCTACGTGTACGTCTATAATCGTGATCCCGGCACGGTTCCGCTCAAAATCGAGAATGTCTGGCACCTCGGCAAGACGTCCAACTTCGTCGATAACGTCGATCCGAAGACCGGCCAACTCATCGGCCGGCGCGACGTGCATATCGGCGTGAGCAAGAATGTCTGCCCGGCGATCGATGGCGCGATCAGCTGGAACTCCGGCAGCTACAGTCCGGATACCGGGCTTTACTACAAGGTCGGGCAGGAATTCTGCCAGGACATGGAGGCGCTCAAAGTCCCGACGCCGAAGGAAGGGTCAGGCCAGCTCTACATCAGCGCGAGCTGGACCGTGCACGCCCCTCCGGGTCACGACAAGGCATTCGGACACGTCTCGGGGCGCGACCCGATCACGGGCAAGATCGCCTGGGAAGTACCCTACAAGTATTTCCCGCTGGCCAGCCTGCTTTCGACCAAAGGCGGCCTCGTTTTCGTGCCCGGCGCCGACGGCTGGTTGGATGCGCTCGACGCCAGCAGCGGCAAGAAGCTGTGGTCGCACAATGACGGCATTGGTCACAGTGGCGGCATCATCTCCTATGCGGTGAACGGGAAGCAGTACATCGCCGTGGTCAGCGGCTGGGGCAGTCACGTGTCGGATAACTTCAAGCCCCTCTTTGGCGAGCCTTTCGAGAGTATGCCAATCGAAGGCGGCAATTTGCTCGTGTTCGGGCTCTGAGCCCGCCTCGGCCGCCGCCGCAAACTGAAGAAAGCTCACAGCACCAACCTGCTGTGAGCTTTTTTCATCCGAGGAGTCAGCGGCCATGACGGTTTTTCGGTCGCTAGCCGGATTCTCCGTGTATGGTTCTGTTATCTTGCTTGCGCCTGCGTTCGCCGCAGCGGCCGAAACCCAGAACACCGAACGGAACCCCGCCGAAGGAATCAGCGAGGCCGAAAATCACGAGGCCAAACTGATTTTTGCCGGCCAGTGCGGCTGGTGCCACGGCAGTTTCGGCATGACCGCCGGCGCGGGCCCGCGCCTCGCAGGGACGCAGATGACACAACAGCAGGTCGAGGAGCGCATTCGCAACGGCAAGCAGGGCCTCATGCCATCGTTCCGTAAGTTCCTTGACGACCAGCAGATCGCGTTGATGGCTCGATACATCAAGTCGCTCAAGCGGAAAGAGTGAGTCAGCTCGCGTGGGGCAGTTTCAGCCGCGCTATCGAGGGCGCGGCGCAGAAGGCTTGAAGTCGCGCCCGCCGGAGGCTTCGGCCCACCTTTCCGGTACGGTAAACCAAAAGACAAGAAACAAGGTCACACCGGCTTAGTCTCATCGTCATTGCGACCCCCGGACGGCCGGCCCTGGCGGGCCGTTCCGGGGGGAAGCCATCCCGACCCTCGCAACTCCGCGACGACGAGATCGCCACGGCGCCGAGCCTGCCCCGGCCCCCGGGTCCGGCCTTCGGCCGGCCCGAGGACAGGCTCCGGCCGGGGGCGCCTCGCGATGACATTCGGTGAGTTTCATGCTCGGCGGGTCGGCACCGCCGGTGGGCGGCTAGATTGTCCTCGCGCGCAAATTCGGCTCCCGGCCTGGCGATTTCTGGGCGGTCGATTGCAAAAAGGAGCAACAGCCCGGTCGTGAAGAACTCACTACCGCCTCCGAACCAGCATCGCCAATCCGAACTGCGGCAACGCTACCCACCCCAGCAATGCCGCGACTTCTTAAATCAGGCCGGCTATAATCAAGCCGGCTATGCAACGTGATCGGAAACCGCTCTCTAACCAACGTCTCGTCAGATTTTTGCTCATCCTCGGCAGCGGCTTAGCGGTAATTGCCGCGGCCGCGGCTGGCGCCGCCGAGCCGCGGCCGTCCTTCGTCGCGCGCGCCCTCTATGCGGTCAACGAGTCGCCAGCCGAGCGCGGCTCGATCTCGGTCTACGATATCGATTCCGGGCATCGGCTGGTCAGAACCATCGCGACGGTGGCGGGGGTCGACGATGTCAGAGGGGTGGCCGCCAGCGCCGCCACCGGAAAGCTCTACGTCGCCTATCTGAATGTCTCGGGCATCGGAAGGATCTATTGCCTCGACCTCTACACCGACAAGGTGCTGTGGGACCGCGAGATTTCCCCCGGCATCGATCGGCTGGCGATCCGGCCGGACGGCCGGCTGCTCTACGTTCCGACCTTTGAGCTCGGCTCGGCCGAATTCATCAATATCGTCGACGCCGGCAGCGGCGAGACGGTGCGCCGGGTCTATTTCTCGAACCGGTCGCACGACGCCCAGTATCCGCTGTCCGGGCCGATCTTCCAGGAGACCAAAGCCACCGACGGCAGCGGCAACTACCTCTATCTGATCGATCCGCAGAGCTATGCGGTAAAGCGCGTCGGACCCTATTCCGGGGTTCTCGGCCCGTATGCGGTGGACGGGACGAGCAGCTACGCGGTCAACGAGGTCAGGCACCTGTGGGGAATGGAGGTGGCCGATCTGAAGACCGGCCGGATTGTCGCCGCAGGCATCCCCGATCATCCGCCCGGCGATGCCGGGCTGTTGCACGGGATCGGCTGGACCCCCGATCAGCGCGAGGTGTGGCAGAACGGCACGCAGGCCGACCCGCACGTTTATCTCTGGGATATGCGTAGTCCGATGGCGCCGGTCTTGAAAGACCGGTTGCCGCTGCGCAGCGGCCGCGGGTCGCATTGGCTGACCTTCGACATCGACGGCGACTACGGTTATGTCGCGCCGAACAAGAACAGCGCCGACCGCACCGAGATCTTCGACACGCGCACCCATGCCTCGATCGGCACGATCGGGGCGTCGGAGGACATGCTAGAGGTCGACTTCGCCAACGGCAAGATCAGCCGGGTCGGCGACCAATACGGGATCGGCCGTCGCAAGACGGCTTCCGGGCGCGCCGATAACGGCCCCGGAATTGCGACCCATTGACCGGTTGGGTGGCGACGGTTAGAACCCGACGCCAACGCCCTCCGGCGTTGGCGTCTAACCAAACACAATGGGAGGAAGTGTCGATGACGATGCAATCATGGCGGGTCGCGGTACTGGGCGCATCCCTCGGCCTTTTGGCGGCCGCGGGCGGCGCCTGGGCCGAGGATCCCGGGTTCCCCGCGCCGAGCGGCGATCCGAGCGTGCTGCCGGCGGGGGCCAAGCTCGACCGCGTGTTCGACGGCGCCTGCGCCCTCACCGAAGGGGTCCAGGCCGGCCCCGACGGCAAGGTTTATTTCAGCGACATCACCTTCTCGGCCCTGTGCAAGGACCCGTCGGGGAAATACCCGCAGGCCGGCAACCTCTGGGTATACGATCCGAAAACCAAAGAGGCCAAGATCTTCCGTTCGCCGAGCGGCATGTCGAACGGCATGAAATTCGATGCCGACGGCAACCTCGTGATCGCCGAGGGTGCCGATTACGGCGGGCGTCGGATTACCAAGACAGATATGAAGACCGGCAAGAGCTATATCCTGACCGGCCTCTTCAACGGCAAGCCGTACGATGCGCCCAACGACCTGACGATCGACGAGCAGGGCCGCATCTACTTCACCGATCCACGTTATCTGGGCTGGGAGCCGATGGACCAGCCGATCCAGGCGGTCTACCGGATCGACCCCGACGGCAAGGTGACGCGCCTGATCACCGATGCCGGCAAGCCGAACGGGGTGCAGGTGTCGCCCGACCAGAAGACGCTCTACGTGCTGGCGCACGACAACGGCGGGAACGAGGTCTTCCTGGGCAAGGGCGTGACCTTCCAAAAGGGGATCATGCAGACCCTCGTTTACGACCTCGCAGCGGACGGGTCGGTCAGCAACCGGCGCGTCCTGACCGACTTCGCGCCCAATGACGCCGGCGACGGGATGACGGTCGATGTCGAAGGCAACCTCTACATGGCCGTGCGCAGCACCGCGGCGCCGGGGGTCCACATCTATACGCCGCAAGGCAAGGAGCTCGCCTACATCCCGACCGGCAAGCCGGCCGCCGGCGGGCAGACGCCGGAGCTGCCGACCAATGTCTCGTTCGGCTACGGCGATGACGGGAACCTGCTCTATCTCGCCTCGGGCAAGAGCATCTACACGATCCGGCTGGTCAAGAAGGGTTATCACCTGCCGACAAAATAGCGGCGATCGACGCCGGCTCGGCGACCAAGAGACCGACCGAGCCGGCGCCACAAGCAAACCGGGCCAGCGGTCGAGGGCGGTGATTTGCCGCACCGCAGCTGCGGCGGCCAGCCACGAATTTGCCCCATACGGGTCTCAACCTCGCGCCTGCGCTCGACCGATACCGGCGAAAATTGGACATCGCGCAGTTTAGAGTATCGAAATTCGTGCCCAGGTTCGGACTGAAAGCGGTCGGGTGCGCGCGCGGCGCCGGTTGCGTCGCCCTCGTCCTGTTCACGCTCTTGCTGTCGGCGGCGGCGAGCGCGAAGGGCACCGGCTACGTCTTCGTCAGCAACGAGCAGACGAACAACATTGCGGTGCTCGATCCCAAACAGGGCTACAAGATAATCAAATGGATCGCGACGTCGCAGCGTCCCCGCGACATGCATTTTGCCGACAACCGCCGGCTGCTCTACGTGGCTTGCGGCGATGACGACGTGATCGACGTGATCGATGTGGCGACGCTCAAGGTCGTCGATCACATCCCCACCGGTCGGAGCCCCGAGATGTTTGTCCTGACCCGGGACGGAAAAGCGCTCTACGTCTCGAACGAAGAAGCCTCCGCGGTGCAGGAGATCGGCCTCGCCGACAAGCTCATCGCGCGCGAAATCGCGACCGGCGCCGAGCCCGAGGGCCTCGCCCTGAGCGCCAACGGCAAGACCCTCTACGTGACCTCCGAAGTGACCGATATGGTGCACGTGGTCGACACCGGGGCCGGTGCCGTCACCGACAACATCATCGTCGGGACCCGGCCAAGGCGTTTCCTGTTGCTGCCCAATGGCAAGGAACTCTGGGTCTCCAACGAATTGTCCGGGCAGGTCTCGGTCATCGACCGCGCGACCAAGCAGGTTTCGGCGACGATCGACTTCCTGCCGCCCGGGTTCCGTCAGGTCGACGTGACACCCGTCGGCATGACCATGACGAGGGACGGGAAAACCGCGATTGTCGCACTCGGACGTTCGAACCACATCGCCTTCGTCGATACCGCGACGCGGAAGGTCGAAGACTATGTGCTGGTCGGCAGCCGTGCCTGGGGCGCGGCGCTCAGTCCCGACGAAAAGACGCTCTATGTCGCCAACGGGCTGAGCGACGACATGTCGATCGTCGACATGGCGAGCCGCAAGGCGGTCCGGGCGGTGCCGGTCGGCCGCACGCCGCATACGGTCATCGTCGATGATTAGAGCATTTTTTAAAAAGCAACAAAGAACGGTCGTCCCGACCGCGCCCGCCGACCCCCGTGGTCATTGCGAGGAGCGGAGCGACGAAGCAATCCCGACCCTCTCGACTCCGCGACGACGAGATCGCCACGGCGCCTGTCGGCACCTCGCGATGACAACGGGTGAGTTTCATGCCTGGCGGGTCGGCGCCAGCCGGTGGGGGACTAACCGGGTTGACCCGCCTCACCCAGCGCCGGAACGCCCGCCCTCGGCGGCCGGCCCTGCGGGCCGTTCCGGGGGAGGGGGGCTGCTCCGCACCGCAACCTGGTCGGAAGGCACGCCTGCGTTTTCGCCGCCGCCATCCTGCTGGCAGTGGTGAGCGCCGCATCCTCGTCGACCGCCGCCGATCCGCAGGCGCCGAAGGCAGGGGCGATGAAGCTCGGCTATGTCGAGCTGGCGAACGACCCGCGCTACGCCAACCGGGGCGAGCATTCCGGCATCGTCTTCACCGACCTCGGCCGTCCCTATCCGGGAAGTCAGGTGGCACTGGCGGATGCGCTGACGATCGGGCGGGTCATCAAGATCGCGTTCTCGATGGAGAAGGCGACCGGCAAATCCGCCGACGACCTCGCGCACCAGATCTCGGATTGGATAACGAAGGACGGCATCCACTTTGTTCTCGCCGATCTTCCCGCCGCGGCCCTGAAGGAGGTCGCACGCAGGCTTGCGGACCAACCGGTCCTGTTGTTCAACATCTCGGCCCCGGACGATGCGCTGCGCGGTGCCGATTGCGCGAAAAACGTGGTGCACACCTATCCGAGCAACGCGATGCTGGCGGATGCTCTGGTGCAGCATCTCGTGGTCCAGGGCTGGCGGAAGATCCTCGTGCTGCAGGGACCGGCGCCCGAAGACGCCGCGATGGTGGCGGCACTGCAGCATTCGGCGAAAAAGTTCCGGGCGAACATCGTCGCCATCAGGCCGTTTCTGTTGACCCGCGATCCCCGCTTTCGCGAGGAGACCAACATCCTCTTGATGACCGGCGGCGTCGATTACGACGTCGTCTATGTCGCCGACAGCAGCGGCGAGTTTGGCCGTTACGTCCCGTACAAGACGAAACTTCCGCGGCCGGTCGTCGGCAGCGCCGGCTTGGTGCCGACGGCATGGTCGTGGAGCTGGGACCGGGATGCCGCGGTGCAGCTGCAGCATCGGTTCGAGAAGATCGCGTCGCCGCGCCGCATGAACGGCGCCGATTGGGCGGCCTGGGAAGCCGTCAAGGCGGTGACCCAGGCGGTGATGCGGACGCGTTCGACCGACTTCGACACGGTCAAAGCCTTCCTGTTGAGCGATAATCTGGCGCTCGACACGGTCAAGGGCAATCCCGGCTCGTTCCGGGCATGGGATCATCAGCTGCGCATGCCGCTGTTGCTCAGCACCGCCGACGCCGTCATCGCGCGCCCTCCGTTGCCGGAATTTCTGCATCAGACCAATGTGCTCGACACGCTCGGCCTGGACGCGCCGGAGACCACCTGCCGGTTTTGACGTGCGCGGCCGGCGCTTCCCGCCTTGAACGAGGCTGCAATGAACAAAGCGGTTCGGCTGATCGGACGGCTCGCCCTCGTCCTCCTATGGCTGGTTCCGATCGGGCAAACCCGGGCCGATGACCGGCCCACTCGGCTCAATGTCTGGGATATCCACATCGGGGAAAAGGCTTCGGAGATCCCTGACGGGTTCAACAACTATGCCTGCGGCACCAATGGCGGCCCGCCTTCGCTCCCGCTCGCGAGCTTCGCGGAGTTCAAGAAGTGCCGACCCGACGCCAATGGGCTCCGTGAGGTGTATTTCGAGTATGACGATGAGCTTGAGTATCGGGCGCGTGCGCTCGAGGACAAGGCGGAGATCAGGATGTACGCCGGAACCACGGCATACGAATTCCCGGTCGTCGCCTCGGTATTGTTCGACGATGCCGGGCTGGCCAGGGGTGTGCGCCTCGTCACCGATCCGCGCCAGCACCTGTCGCGCGACCGCAGCGAGTTCTGGACATTGGCCAATTTCATCCGCCAACGGTTCGGTGACGATGGATGGCAATGCAAGGACTTGCCGCCCAAGGAGGGGGAGCACGCGGTGGGGTCCTTTTTCGTCAAGAACCATTGCACGAAGTCGGTGAGCGGCATGCGCCTCGTTCTCGATCAGCGTTACTTCCGGAGAAAGGGCGAGCAATCGATCGATCCCGAGACCGGGCAGCCCCGGAGGGAGGATTATGAGAGCGTCACTCGTTTCGAGATGTACGATGCGGCGCTGCCGCAGCGGAAGGCCAGCGTAAACTGACCTTGCTCTTTCATTTCCCGATACTGCCGTCCACGAGCACGGCGCCCTTCGTTTTCATGCCGACCTTGACGGCGTCGTCGAGATCAGCCAATTGCAGGCGCGAGCCACGAAAATCGCCGTCGGTGAGGTCGGAGCCCGACAGGTCGGCCTGATAGAAATCCGCCTGTCTCGCAGTGACGCCCGGCAATTTGGCATCCCTGAGACGAGCTTCGACAAAACCGGCGCCGTTGAGCACGGCGCCGGTCAGGTCGCAACGGCTGAGGTTCGCGCGACTGAGGTTCGACTGCCTCAGATTGGCATGCGACAGGTCGCAGCCGGTCATCTCCGCGTCCATGATCGCGGAGAGCGAAATGTCGGCCCCGCGCAGCACCGCGCGCGTGAGCCGTGCATGCTGCATGTGCACCTGCGTCATGACGGCTCCTTCGAGCTTTGCGCCACTCAGGTCTGCCCCGTAGAGAAGCGCCCCGCTAAGATCGGCGCCGGTCAACGAGGCCCGCCTCAGATCGGCCTTGTTGAGATCGGCGTCCTCGAGCTTGGCGTGATCGAGCCTGGCGTTCCCGAGCTTCGCGCGATGCAGGACGGCGCCGGTGAGATTGGCGCCGGTGAGATCAGCGCCGCTCAAGTCGCGGCGCTTCAGCTTCGCGTCGCGCAGATCGCAGCCGCGGCAGTCCTTGCGTGCCCCCGCCAGGAACGCCTGGCGGTCGGCCGCGGCGACGACTGGCCCCGCCGGCCGATCCGCGGCCATCGCGGCGCCGACCGCGGTCAGCAGCGCGAGCGCCGCCCCCGCCGCGAAAAGCAAGCGCAAGGTCATCCCGGTCCGAGTGATCGATCGACGATGCATGCAGGGTCTCCAGACCTGGTTGCGCTCCAAGCTTTGCACTCTATAAAATCGTGCAGCCGGCCACAAACGATGATCGCACCCATCGCCGGCCCAAGCTTTCATTAGTCTAATCTAGGGAGAAAAACATGGTCAGGATGCTGTTGTCGCTGGCGATGGTCCTCCTCGCCGCGCCAGTCGGCGCAAAAACGATCACCGGCCCGGCCAAGGTTCTGGACGCTCAGGTGATCGATATCGACGGCCAACGCATCATGCTGTTCGGCATCGACTCGGTCATGCGCAAGCAGGCTTGCACGCTCGATCGCAAACTCTGGAATTGCTGGGAGGCGGCAGTACGCAATCTTCAGATCCTGACTGATCAAGGGCCGGCGACCTGCGAGGCGGTCGGCGAGCCGGACGTCTACGGCCGCATCCTTGCCCGCTGCACGATCAACGGCAAGAGCCTGAACGAGCAATTGGTACGCGAGGGTTGGGCAGTCGCCCGGCCCAGCGATACCACGGATTATGTGGCCGCCGAGGCTGCGGCAAAAAAGGAAAAGCTCGGTTTATGGCAGGGGCAGTTCCAGCGGCCGGATGTATTCCGGACTAGCCACGGCATTTTCGTCGATCGTCCATGAGTTCGATCGCGGCTGCTGCGAGCGGAGCTGCAACAGTGAGCGAACACCGGCGATGCGGGCCGGCGACCTCCGTTGTTGGTCGACCATGAAGAAATCAGCAAGGAGCTCCTGGAGCGGTTTCCTATCAGGTTGCAGCATCTCCCCCCCGGGCATGACCGGAAAAGCGAATGATGCAAGTTGATCGGAAACCGCGCTTAAATCGCCCTTAAAGTGAAAGGGGTAGGGCGGCCGGGGATGAAGAAGAATCATCGAGGAGGGGCGTCGTGACGCATTACAAGGCTTGTTCCATCGCTGTTGCCGCGATGACGGCGATGGCGATGGCCTCCCTTTTGCAGCTGGCACCCGCGGCGGTGGCCCAGGATGATGTGGCCGAAGGACAACGGATCTGGACGGACAAGGCCGGTTGTCCGCTGTGCCACGGCTGGGCCGGCGACGGCCTGGTTTCGGGCTTCGAAAGCCCGGGCGGGCTGCCGCTGCGCAAGACGCAACTCACTCGAGACCAGATCCGCATGACCATACAGTGCGGGCGGCCGGGAACGCCGATGCCGCATTTCGACCGCTTCGCCTATACCGACAAGCGCTGCTTCGGCGTGACCGCCCAGGATCTCGGCGATAAGGTCCCCAATCGTGCCGATACCACGCTGCAGCCGTGGGAGGTCGATGCCGTCGCCGACTACGTCGCTGCCAAGCTCAAGGGGGCGGGCCCGGTAACGCGGGCCCAATGTGCCGCCTATTTCGGCTCCACCGGAGCCGAATGCGCCAAATATCCCGCGCGGTGAAAGGCGCGAACCAGAGGTTTGATTCCCGGAGCGAATTACCGCCGGGATTGCTTCCCGTGGGTCGAACCCGCGGGTCGCGATTGGCACGCTCTGGCTTGACGCGACATAGCTTCAAGGCTATCTAGTGTCGTGGGTTGTCGAGTTCCATGATGACTTCGAGCCGGAGTTTCTGGCCTTTGAGCAGCCCATCCAGGATGCGCTGCTGGCGGTCGCCAGGTTGCTGAGCGACTATGGCCCGCAGTTGGGCCGGCCCTACGTCGATACGCTCAAGGGCTCGAAGTACGTCAACATGAAGGAGCTGCGGTTTGAGGCTGCGAACGGTGAGTGGCGCGTCGCCTTTGCGTTTGATCCAAAGCGGAACGCGATCCTGCTGGTTGCGGGCGACAAATCGGCGGGAGCCAGAAGCGCTTTTACAAGCAGCTTATTGCCAAGGCGGATAAGCGGTTCTCAGCGCATCTGGGCAGCCCAAGAGCCGGAAAGAAGGAGAACTGAGATGGGCCGAAACCTGAACGAGATCATTGCTGAGCTTCCGCCTGAGCGGCAGGAGCGCATCGAGGCGCGCTACCAGGAGCTTCGGCAACAGGTCGAGAGCCTGCGTGAACTGCGGCAGATCGCCGGGAAGGCGCAGCTTGACATCGCAACCAGCCTGAACATCAAGCAACCGTCGGTTTCCAAGATCGAGAAGCAGACCGACATGTACCTATCGACGCTGCGCAGCTACATCGAGGCGATAGGCGGTGAACTTGAATTAGTGGTGAAGCTGCCTAAGCGTCCCGCCCTCCGACTTCATCAACTCGGCGATGCATTGCACGCCTCTGACGACGGCAAAGTCGCCGGAAAGAGGCGAAGGAAGCGATCTTCATGATCCTCAGCCTGCGAGCCCAATTCACCAACCGCCTCGCCGAGCAGTCGATCGTAAGGGCGCCATGCCTGGCGCACCAAGAAAAGCGGCCGCCCGAAGGCGGCCGCTTTGTCTCAAAGCAACCCCGCCTCAGAGGCTGAACACGAACAGCATCGACGTGTTCTGCAAGTCCTTGAGTTCGGGCCTCTTTAAAATTGGGTCCGTGTCTTTCCTGTTCCCGATGAGAACGGCGACATATTGCTTGCCGTTGACCGCGTAGGTGATCGGCGCCGCCGCGCTCAAGGCGCCGGTGTTGAAGCTCCACAGCGGCTTCAGGGTCTCGTCGTCGAGCGCCCAGACGGTCCCGTCGTAGGTCGTCGTGAACACCAGGCCACCGGCGGTCGAGGTGACGCCGGACTGGACGGTGTAATCGGTCGGCAATTGCGCGACCTTCTTCCCGGTCGCCGGATCCATCGCCGTCACGCTGCCGTGTTCGGGCTCGGAGCTCGCGAATTTGCCGCCCAGCCAATAGTCGCCGCTGGCGTCGTTGGAGGGGTCCGGCGTGATGTTGTTGCAAGCCTCCCGCCCGCCCCCGTAGGAAAGATGGGTGCGAAGGCTGTAGGTCGTCGGCCACCAGTTGACGCCGCCCCCCATATGCGGGCACGCCAGCATCGTTCCCTGCGCCCGCCGCCCCGCCGGGCTGGCGATCTTGTAGGTCTGGAGATCCTTCTTCGGGTCGTACTCGACCGGCTTGCCGGTCTTGGGATCGATGCCGCCGGTCCAGTTGATCCTGATGGCATAAGGCTCGGCCTGGATGAACTGTCCGTTGGTGCGGTCGATAGTGTAGAAGAAGCCGTTGCGGCTGAAATGCGCAATGATATTGCGATCTTCGCCGTTGATCTTGGTGTCGACCAGCTGATGGATCCCGACCTCGTCAAAGTCGAGGAAGTCGCCGGGCGTGTACTGGAAGTACCACTTCATCTTGCCCGTGTTGGGGTCGAGGGCGAGCGTCGAGTTGGTGTACAGGTTGTCGCCCGGGCGGTATTCCGGATCGAACATCGGCGTCGGCTGCCCGGTGCCCCAGTACGTCAGATTGAGCTTCGGATCCCACGAGCCGGTCTGCCAGAACGACCCTGCCCCATGCTGCCAGGCGTTATTGGGGCCCTTCCAGGTCTCGGAGCCGGGCTCGCCGGGCGCCGGTACGCTGTAGGTCCGCCAGACGAGGGCCCCGGTGTCGGCGTTGAGAGCGTCGATATGGGCCCGCGCACCCTGGTCGCCGCCGCTGCCGGGGACGATGATCTTGTCGTTGATCAGCAGCGGCGCCCCGGTCAGGGTGCAGTGGCTGGTCTTGAGATCGTCGAATTTCACCGTCTTCGCCACTTCGCCGGTGTCGCGATTGGTCCAGATCACCTTGCAGTCGCCGGTGACGGAAACGACGAAGTTCTTATAGAGGGCAACGCCGCGGTTCGAGGGAAGAAACAGGTCGTCCTTGTTCACGCCCGGATCCATCAGCCAAGCGATCTTGCCGGCCTTGGCCGGGTCCCTCACGTCGATCCGGTAGACGGTGCCCCAACCGTCGACGACGTACATGGCGCCATCGTCGACGAGCGGCGTGGCCTGGAGCCCGCCCGTCGAAAACTTCTTGGCACCCTGCATGCCGCCAAGTGCGACCGTGAAAGCGACGTGAAGATCCTTGACGTTGTTCTTGTTGATCTGGTCGAGCTCGGAATAGCGATGCGAGGCGTAGTCCTTATTGACCTGCAGCCAGTTCTGCGGTTCCTTATCGGCGTTCAGCAGTCGCTCGGTCGTTACATCTGCCGCCATCGCCAATACCGATGTCGACGCGAGCAGCGCCGACGCCAAAAGTCCGATACGAAAGTTCGAGTATCCTTTCATGGTCTCCTCCTCATCGCCTCTCGGCGTTCTTTGATAGGTCCCGATGTCGCGACCGAACCCCGCCTGCGTCCGGCGGCTGCCAGAAGCTGGACCATGAGCCGGTGCCTCACAAAGAAAGGCTAACATCGTTCTTGGCGCATCTCAACAGGTTCCCTGCGTTGTCTCTGGCGTGGACGGATTAATTTAATTTAATGTCCGGGTTTTGTCCGGCGGCCTGGCCGTTGGCGTCGCCTGTTGCCGGCAGCGGTCGTGCGGGTCCGCGAGGATGCGAAGTCTTGAACAGGGCCCATGTTCTCAGAGCCCGGCCCGATCGCGTCAAAACCGTCCGCGGCCTCTGGGCCTGTTTGCGCTGTCGGTTTCGCAGTCTATAAAATACTCCAGCCGGCGGACCCGCGGCCTCTACGGGATCGTTCATGAATTTGACGGAGCGGTCGCACGCCGGTTTCGACAGCGAGCCAAGACCGGGGTGCCGCCATTGGCCTTTCGTCGACGAAGAGGAAAATTGATCAAGGGGGACGCCATGAAGCGGTACAAGGCCCGTTCTATTGCAGTTGCGGCACTGACGACGCTGGCGATCGCGGCTTTTTTAGCAGTCGCACCCGCGGCCGTGGCGCAAGAGGATGTGGCGCGCGGGCAGCAGATCTGGCATGACAAGGCGGAGTGCAACTTCTGCCACGGCTGGGCAGGCGATGGAGCCGCAACCTCCGGCTTCCATCATGAAGGCAACGCCCCGTCGCTGCGCAAGACGCAGCTCACCCGCGATCAGATCCGCATGACGATACAATGCGGGCGCCCCGGAACCGCCATGCGGTATTTCGATCGCTTCGCCTATACCGACAAGCGTTGCTACGGCATGACCGCAGCTAATCTCGGCGCCCTGATGCCGCAGCGCGCCGATACCACCCTGCAGCGCGATGAAATCGATGCGCTTGCCGACTACGTCGCCGCCAAGATCAAGGGCGCGGGCCCGGTGACCAAGGCGGAATGCCTCGCCTACTTTGGGCCAGGGGTGCAACGCTGCGACAGCTTCCCCGACACCAAGCCGGCATCGTCGCACTGAACGGCGCCGGCGGACCGTCTCGTCCGAGGCGGAAGGCGGCGGCCGCCCGGGGGCGGCCGCCTGTACCACCGCGTCAGAGGCTGAACACGTACAGCATCGAGGTTTGCTGCAGGTCCTTCAACTCGGGCGACTTCGCCAGCATGCCCTGCGCTGTCGTCGCGCCGCCGATGAGGATGGCCATATACTGCTTGCCGTTTACCGAGTAGGTCATCGGCGGGGCCGAGCTGAGACCGCCGGTATTGAAGCTCCAGAGCGGCTTCAATGTCTGGTCGTCGAGAGCGTAGACGGTCCCGTTGATGGTCGACGTGAACAATACGCCGCCGGCCGTCGAGGTGACGCCGGAGTAGATGGCATAGGGCATCGACAGCTGCGCGACCTTCTTTCCGGTCCCCGGATCCATCGCGGCCACACTACCCTTGATACGCCCGTCCCGCTCGAACGTGCCGCCCAGCCAGAAGTAGCCGCTGGCGTCGTTGGACGGATCGGGCGTGACATTGAAGCAGACCTCGATGCCGCCGCCGTAAGAGAGATGCGTACGATCGCTATACGTTGTCGGGAAGAAGTTCACGCCGCCCTGGAGATCCGGGCAACCGAGCATCTTGCCTTGCGCACGGCGCGACGGCTTGCCGATCTTGTAAACCTGGAGATCCTTGTTCGGGTCGTATTCGATCGGCTTGCCGGTCTTCGGGTCGATCCCGTCCGTCCAGTTCACCTTCTGGGCGTATTGCTGGGCCTGAATGAACTGGCCATTGGTGCGGTCGAGCGTGTAGAAGAAGCCGTTGCGGCCGAAATGGGCCAGGATCCTGCGATCCTCGCCGTTCACCTTGGTGTCGACCAGCTGATTGATGCCGATCTCGTCATAATCGAGAAAGTCGCCGGGCGTGTACTGGAAGTACCACTTCATCTTGCCGGTTTCGACATCGAGGGCGAGCGTCGAGTTGGTATAGAGGTTGTCGCCCGGGCGGTACTCGGGGTCGAACATCGGGACCGGCTGGCCGGTGCCCCAGTACGTCAGCTTCAGCGCCGGGTCGTATGAGCCGGTCTGCCAGAACGCTCCGCCGCCATGCTGCCAGGCGTTGTTGTTGCCCTTCCAGGTGTCGGCGCCGGGCTCGCCGGGGGCGGGGATCGAGTAGAGCCGCCAGAGCTGCTGGCCGGTGTCCGCGTTCAGAGCATCGATGTGATCGCGGGCGCCGCGGTCGCCGCCGCTACCGCCGACGATGAGCTTGTCGCCGATCACCAGCGGGGCCGCGGTCAGCGAATAGCCGGTCTTGGGATCGTCGACCTGAACCGACTTGACCAGTTCACCGGTGTCGCGATTGGTCCAGATCACCTTGCCGTTGCCGGTCACGGAAACGACGAAGTTCTTGTAGAGGGCGACCCCGCGGTTCGAGGGGATCCAGACATCGGCCTTGGAGACGCCCGGATCCATCACCCAGACGATCCTCGCAGTGCCGGGGTCTCTCGCATCGATCCTGTAGACGGTGCCGAAACCGTCGACCACGTACATAGCGCCGTCATCGACCAGCGGCGTCGATTGGTGCCCACCCCACGGCAGCGGAGCCACGCCGAAGGCGCCGCCCAGCGGTATCGTGTAGGCGACGTGCAGATCCTTGGCGTTGTCCTTGTTGATCTGGTCGAGTTGGGAAAACCGATGTGCGGAATAGTCCTTGTTGACCATCAGCCAGTTCTGCGGCTCCTGGCTGGCGTTCATCAGTCGTTCCGCCGTAACATCCGCCGCCAGTGCCAACACCGATGTTGACGCAAGCAGTGCCGATGCCAGAAGTGTGACACGTAAGATCGAGCGGTCTTTCACGGTCTCCTCCTCATTGCTGTGCAAGTCGCTTGGTTCTTTTATCGAATTCGAGGTCGGCATCGAATTGCGAGCCCCCCGAAACTTCTTACCGGTTGTCGAAACCGCGAGGCGATGCCCCGCCAGCAAAGGCTAACACCGTTGTCGCCGCCTTGCAACGTGCGCCGTTGGCCACCAAGCGGATCAGTAGCGGCCCTTGTCCGGCAAGACAACCGGCGGCAACTCCTGGAACGTGATCGACGCCGCATCGTCCCGGAACGGGACGGTGTCGACGCCCTCCGGGTTCTGCTCGCCGTTTTTTTGGATCTGCCCCATCTTGATGTTCTTGCCCGTCCTGTCGTCGCGCTGCCCCGGATCGTCGTCGAGCCGGCCCATCACGTCGGCGCCCTTGTCGCGTTCTTCCTGGGCGGCCGCGATCTTCCGTGCGAGCGCGTCGGTGTAGGAGAGCTGATAGCTGCGCGGGGTGCGGGCCGGGACGTTGTTTTCGTCGAGCGCCTCGGCCCAGATGTAGACGGCCCCGGCATTGTTGGTTTTCTTGTCCGGCTCGACGAGCTTGGTCCACACCAGGTTGAACCGCGGCGGCAGCCGTTGCCCCGTCGGCCATCCCATCAGCCCGTTGACCGCCAGATAGGTCACAGCAAAGAAGCCGGTCGTGACGACGACGGCGCCGGCCTTGATCCACCAGCGCCACAAGGACGTCAGGTTCAGGCTGAGCAGCAGCACCGCCAGCACGAGATAGGCGGAAGCGAGGCCCAGGACGGACGCGCTCATCGCATGGCCCTCGTTTTACATTGCCCTCGTTGGCCGCCGGCTAGATCGCGATCCGATCAGGTTGAACCGCCTCCAAATCGTCATCCTCGGGCTTGTCCCGAGGATCCACGTGGATGGCCGGGCCACGCCCGGCCATGACCGGTAAGTAAACACGATCCAGCCTATTTGAAAACTGCTCTAGTTATTGATCTGGCGCGGCGCATTTCCCGCCGCCGGCGTCCGCACCGCCCGCACCAGCGATTTCGGCCGGGTGTTGAGATCGCTCACTGACCCGTCGCCATCGAGCGAGAAACGGATATAGGTCTCCTCCTGGCCCTTGTGATCGAAATCGTGCGTCCCGTAGTACACCACGCTCGCCGTCGGGTTCAGTTTCTCGACCTTGACCGAGACCGGTATCTTGCCTGGCGCCGATTCCAGGAACTCGTTGGCATTCACCACATATTCGCCCGGGATGATGCCCCGCAAGGTGACGATTTCCTGGCGGATCGGATTCTTGATGGTCTTGCCGTTGACGGTGATCGTGTTCTTGTAGTCGCCGCGGTCGTCGCGGTCGAGATGCATCAGCCCCGCTTCCTTCGAATGATACCAGACGATGTTGCCGGCGGGATCCTCGACATAGAGGTCCATGTCGTTGGGATTGTTGTCGGGCCAGTTCATCGTGACGATGAACTCGGCCTTGATGTCGACGGCCCCGGTCTTCGCCGTCGGACTGATCAGCGCGAAGGCAGTGAACACCATGAACGCGAAGCCGAGCAGCACATTGAACAGCATGTCGGTGAACGGAACGAAGGTGCCGTCGTCGCCGCCGGCCAGGAGGGTGTGGTCATCCATCGGCCTGACCCTCCAGCGCCGAGATGACGTGCACTTCGGTGACCTCGGTGATGCTGTCCAGGAGATCGACCAGCGCCTTGTCGAGGAAGAAATATTGGAGCTTCAGCACGAGCGCCGTCGCGATCCCGGTTACGGTGATGTTGAGCGCCGTCGCCATGCCGCCGCTCATCCCGGCGAGCGCCTTGCGCAGCGACTCGGCATCGAAGGCGAGGAGGCCGGCAATCGGGATCAGCATCAGGATGAACCCGACCGCGGTTCCGAGCAGCGCCAACCGCAGCAACGCCTCCGACACGAAGAGCCCGAGTTTCTCGCGGCCGCGGATGCGGTCGGCCAAGGTCCGCAACAGCAAGGTCTGGTCGATGCGCCGGCCCTTCTGCGCCTTGCCCTTGGCGATCAGATTGCCGACGTGATACGTGATCAGGCTGGATTCGCCAAGGTCGTCGGGGTGTTCGTAGCCGAGGCGGGCAAGGCCGCCGCGGAGCAATCGGTAGCGGAAACGCCGGACCGCGATCATCTCCCTCGAGACGATGCAGGTCTGGGTCAGGCAGTGCAGGCTGGTCAGCGCGAAGAGCGCCAGGATCACCGATGAGATATGGGTCCGATCGGTCTCGAACATCAGTCGAATGAGGCCGAGCTGCCACAATATGCCGACGCCGACCGCCGTCAGGCACATGACGATCAGCCACCGCAAAAACGGCAGGAAATCGCGCGACTCGGCCCTCGTCGCGAGGAACAGCGAAGGGCGGCTATCGATCGATGCTGTGTCCACGGGGTATCCCTTTGATGGTCGCGGGCGACGGCTCGGGCGGATCCTCCCGGCGAGAAATAGCATACCTCAATCCCGGACCGCACCCGCCAGTGGTACAAATCTAGCAGTCATCCCGGATCCGTGGCTGGCTTTTTTGCATGATCCGGGCCAGGTGGAGCGCAAGTGAGGGCTGCGCCTCGGTAACGCGTCAAATTGCCCATATGCTATCATATTGATGCGGATTTTGTCAATATAGCAACCGCCGGCGCTTCGGAGGATTTCGAACACTACCGCGTCCCCCGAGGCTTGTAGACCATACCGGCGTCGCGGTAGAAATACAGTTGTTGGCACGGTTCCGCCCAAAAGCGCGGAGAGCGCGGATCTGGTCGGCGAGGAGGAGCGGTGATGGCTGGCATGCCCCGATCTCGGATCCTTGCGGCGGCGATCGGTGCGATCGTCCTGAGCCTTGGCGTGAGCCCGGCTCGCGCCGACGCCGGCACCGACGCCTGGGTCAACGACCTCTCGCCGATCGGGCCCGCAGATTGGAATTACGAGCGCGCCCGGCATTTGCTCGAACGCGCCGGTTTCGGCGGCACCCCGGAAGAGATCGAGGCTCTGGCCCGAATGACCCCCGAGGCGGCCGTGCGCCGGCTCGTCGATTACGCGGCGATCGAGAACCGTCTCAAGCCGTTCGAGCCCTCCGGCGTCTATGATCCCTCGCTCGCGGTGTTCCCCGAGAGCCGCCCGGCGGCGACCCGGATGGCCGAACAAAAAGGCGAGGCGATGGGGGTCGCGGTCAAGCCGTCGGGCGACCGCAGGCTGCAGCCGGTCGTCGACCGCTTCTTCTATTGGCTGCGCGCGAGTGCCTTGGAAACGCGGCGCATCGCCAACTGGTGGGCGGACCGCATGGTGGCGACCGACCATCCGCTCGAAGAGAAGATGGCGTTGTTCTGGCACGGGCATTTTGCGAGCAACGAAGACAAGGTGCGCGATTACCGCAAGATGCTGGTTCAACTCGAGCTGTTCCACCGCCAGGCGACCGGCAATTTTCGCCAGCTCCTGATCGGGGTCGCCGAGGATCCGGCGATGCTGGTGTTCCTCGATGCCGGCCACAATGTCAAGGGTGCCCCCAACGAGAATTTCGGCCGCGAGGTGATGGAACTCTTCACCATGGGTGTGGGCCACTACAGCGAAAAGGACATTCGCGAGGCCGCTCGTGCCTTCACCGGTTGGATCGACGATGATCTGAGCTTCAAAATCGATCCTGCCAAGCACGACGATGGAGAGAAGACCTTTCTCGGCCACAGCGGGAACTTCGGCGGCGTCGATATCCTCAATATCATTCTGGAACAGAAGGTAACGGCGAATTTTATCGCCGGTAAGAGCTACCGGTTCTTTGTGCGTGACGACTTGTCGCCGGCCGTGCAGGAGCGCCTTGGCGCCGTTTTGCGCGACAACGATTATGAGATCAAGCCGGTCTTGCGCACGATCTTCCTCTCCAAGGATTTTTATAGCCCGCCATCGGTCGGGACGCGGATCAAGGGGCCGGTCGAGCTGATCGTCTCGACCTATCGCGAGCTGGGCCTCAAGGAACTCCCGGGAATTCCCGATTTCAACGCGGCGAGCGGCGAACTGGGGCAGTTGCTGCTCAATCCGCCGACCGTGGCGGGATGGGCGCAGGGTCGCGCCTGGATCACCCCGGGCACATTGCTGGCGCGCGGCAATTTCGCCCGCCAGGTGGTGTTTCCCGACACGATCGACTTCGTCGACCCGAACTTCGATCCCGGCCAGGAAATCCGCGAGGTCAATCACCGGATCCTGATGGGCCTCGGAATCACCGCCGCGACCATGGGCAAGACCGCGGACGGCGCCGCCGGCGGCGGGATGGCGGGCGACAAGGCGATGGCCAACGTGCTGGCCAACCACGAAGAATTCAATACGCGCTATGGCAGCCTGAGGGGTTGGCAGGAGGCCACCCGGAAGGTCAAGCCGATCCTGCGCGCGCCGGCGCAATTCAGCCTCACCGACATCGTCCTCGCGGCGCAGGCCGAGACCACGGCAGACGCGGTCGACCTTCTGCTCAAGCGCTTTCTCAACGTGCCCGCGGACGGGAAGTCGCGGGCGACCCTGATCGCGTTTCTCAACGAGCAGCTCGGCACCACCGATCTCGCCCGTGCCAAGACCTACCTCGAAGAACCGTTGCGTTCGGTCGTACACCTGATCATGAGCATGCCCGAGTACCAGCTGGGCTGATCTCGCGCGAACCTGATCGAAGGAGACCTCTCATGGCGACGTCGCGTTTGCGCCCCGACCCCCTTTCCCGACGCCAGCTGCTGCAAACCGGGCTTTACGGGATCGGCCTCGGGGCCGTTGGTGTGCCGGCGCTGTTTGGCCGCAACCCGGCGCACGCGGCCGATCGCGCCGCCGGGCGCATCCTGGTGGTGGTCGAGCTGTCGGGGGCGAATGACGGCCTCAACACCGTGGTGCCCTACACCGACGACGCCTATTACCGGGCCCGGCCAACGCTGGCACTACGGCCGGAAAAGCTGCGCAAGATCGACGACCGGTTCGGCTTTCAGCGGACCATGGCGGGTTTCGAGCGGCTCTACAAAGACGGTCGGCTCGCGATCGTCCACGGCGCCGGCTATGACCACCCGTCATTCTCGCACTTCACGTCGATGGCCTATTGGCATACCGGCGCGCCCAACAGCGGCGAGACCTATGGCTGGCTCGGGCGGCTCGCCGACGCCATCGACCCGGCCGGCGGCGCCGACTATCTCGTCGATATCGACTCGCATCAGTCGCTTGCCGTCAGCGCCCGCGACCATGTCCCGCTGGTGTTCGACGACCCGGCGAAATTTGCCCGCGGCAGCGTTGCCGGGGAACAGGCGGCGCTCCACGAACTCATCGCCCGCGACGGCGCCCGCAACCGCGCCGAAGCCTTCATCTTCGATGTCGCCCACAGCGCCCAGAACGCCGAGACGCGGGTCCGCGAAGCGTGCGCCAACTACCGCACGCCGGTGGATTACGGTCTCGTCCGCTTCGGGCTGGAGCGGGTGGCGGCGCTGATCTCGGCCGGGTTCCCGACCCGGATCTATTACGTGGCGGTCCGCAACAATGCCTTCGACACGCATGTCTATCAAGCCGATCTGCATGCCCGGCTGTGGACCTACACCTCCGACCACATCGCGGCGTTTGTCAGAGACATCGACCGGCTCGGCCGCGGCGACGAGGTCGTAGTGATGGCGTTCAGCGAATTCGGGCGCCGCGTCGCCGAGAACACGAGCCGCGGCACCGACCATGGCACGGCCGGCCCGGTCTTCGTGACCGGCAAGCCCGTGAAAGGCGGACACTATGGCAAGCCGCCGAGCCTGACCGATCTCGACGACGGCAACCTTCGCTACACCACCGATTTCCGGCGCGTCTACGCGACGTTGATCAAGGAGTGGATGGGCCATCCCGACAGCAAGTCGGTGCTCAGGCAGGAATTTCAGGCGATCCCGCTGTTTGCCTGAGCCGGCCGGACGAACTTCCGGTTGTGTCGCATCGGTTTCGGCCCTGCCGAGGCAGGGCCGGCACAAGGTATCGCTCTAGACCGGCGCCCCGTCGCCCACCGAGCTTGGCTCTTGGGAGGTGTTGGTTCGGGCATGACGTTGCTGCTGCTGGAGCCTAGCCAACTTCACCTCGCGCCAGACCCGAGCCATCTGCGCCGGGGTCGCCGGTACTCCGTATCCGGCCATCCAGCCGGTCGTCTGGCCCGAAGAGGAACTCGGGAGCGAGTTGATCGGGGGCATCGCATACCCCACCCCGACACCGCCGATGCCAAGGGCGACGACCGACACTGCGGCGAGAATCAAGCTTTTCATAAATCACCTCTCAGGACAAGCGCTGCGACTCCAGCGCTTGTCCTGAGTAACGCGTGGGCTAAACCGAGGTTCCCGGCTGCCGCATATTTGATGCAGATCAATTATGGCGGTGGGAAGGCGAAGGCGTATTCAGGTCAAATCTTCGGCGCATGCGTGCTGCAGAAAAGCCATCTTTGCAGGAATTACGGTAAATCTCTGGAGAGAATATTTTGTTGCAAGCCGCGACCCCAGGCGGGCGCCGCCGCTCCACCGCCACCGCATACGGCGGCAGCAACGGACGTCAGCGGATCGCCGCGACGATCGCGGCGCCGAGCTCCTTGGTGCCGGCATTGCCGCCGAGGTCGGGAGTGCGCATGCCGCCCTCGGCCAGGACCTCGGCGATCGCCCGCTCGACCGCGGCTGCTGCGGCGGTCTCGTCGAGAT
This sequence comes from uncultured Alphaproteobacteria bacterium, assembly GCA_963772295.1. GTDB lineage: Bacteria > Pseudomonadota > Alphaproteobacteria > ATCC43930 > CGMCC-115725 > AP-15. The sequence continues at coordinate 202,149 of CAVYWO010000020.1, read as the reverse complement.
GCGCCAGCATCATCGCCCCCGACCAGATCTGGCCGATCGGGTTGGCGATGCCGCGGCCGGCGATGTCGGGCGCCGAGCCATGCACCGGCTCGAACATCGACGGATAGTCGCGCTCGGGGTTGATGTTGCCCGAGGGCGCGATGCCGATCGAGCCGACCACCGCGGGGCCCAGATCGCTGAGGATGTCGCCAAAGAGGTTCGAGCCGACGACGACGTCGAACCAATCCGGATGGCGCACGAAATGCGCGGTCAGGATGTCGATGTGGTACTGATCGGTCTTGACGTCGGGATAATCGCGCGCGACTGCGGCAAACCGCTCGTCCCAGAATGGCATGGTGTGGATGATGCCGTTCGACTTGGTCGCCGAGGTCACGTGCTTCTTGCGGTTGCGGGCAAGCTCGAAGGCGTAGTGCATGATCCGATCGACGCCGCGCCGGGTGAACACCGTCTGCTGCATCGCCATCTCGAAATCGCTGCCCGAATAAAGCCGGCCGCCGATCTCGGAATATTCGCCCTCGTTGTTCTCGCGCACGACATAGAAATCGATGTCGCCGGGGGCGCGGTCGCGCAGCGGCGATGCGACGCCGGCCAGGAGCCGTACCGGCCGCAGGTTGACATACTGGTGAAAGCCGCGCCGCAACGGGATCAGGAGCCCCCACAGCGAGACATGGTCGGGCACGTCGGGATGGCCGACCGCGCCGAAGTAGATCGCATCGTAAAGGCGGAGCCGGTCGAGCCCGTCCTCCGGCATCATCCGGCCGGTCTTGGCGTAGCGGGCGCAGCCCCAGTCGAAGGCGCTCCAGCTGAAGCCGAAGCCGTAGGTCCGCGCCGCCCGTTCCATCGCGGCGACCCCTTCCGGCATCACCTCGTGCCCGATGCCGTCGCCGGCGATTACCGCCACCCGGTAGCTCTTGGCCATCTCCTACCTCCGATGCGAGCGCACAACCCGTAACGGTTCGGTAGCCGTCAGCGGGCTCGTCAATTTGATCCCCGGAAAACTCTCTGCGGGAGCGCGAAATTTCGGGAGGGTTTGTATATCGATCGTGCCGGTCATGACCGCGACGCAGCGCCCGCCGATCCGGGTCGCGACGACGCTGCCGCCCCGCTTCTCGGCCGCGGCGTCGAGCAGGCTCGGGCGGCCCATCTCGGCCCCCTGAGCGATCCGCCATCGCAGCGCCAGGTCGGGCTCGGGCCGCAGGCTCGCCAGCAGGGCGGCGAGCGCCAGATTGGCGCTGCCGGTCGCCGGGTCCTCGGGCACGCCGTAGACCGGGGCAAACATCCGCGCCCGGAATTGACGCCATCGGCACCGTCACGGGCGTAGAGATGGATGCCGGTGGCATCCGCCGCCGCAAGATCTCGGAAAAAAGCATCGGGCCGCGGCTGCGCGCCTTGCAATGCCCGCACCGTTTTCAGCTCGGCGATGACAAACGCGATCCCGCACGAGGCGATGCAGGGCGGGTGGTGCCGCGTTTCGACGTCCTCGACCGCGATCGAGCACGCCGCCGCGATCACATCGGCGGCGATATCTTTGCCGCGCGACAGCGGTTGGGGCGCGGTGAGCCGGGCGCCGACCGTCGTCGTCCCCTCCCGCAATAGCTCCAGAGGCACGAGACCCGCCCTTTCCTCGAAGACCACGCTGTCGCCGATCGGGCGGCCAAAGACGCTGCCGCGGTTGGCGAGCACGAACGCGGTGCCGAGATTCGGGTGCCCGGCAAAGGGCAGCTCGGCCCGCGGCGTGAAGATCCGAACTTCCGCCGTGTGCGCCGCCTCCTTCGGCGGCAGGACGAAGGTCGTCTCGGACAGGTTGAACTCGCCGGCAATCGACTGCATTTGTGCCGTCGACAGTCGATCGCCGTCAAAGACGACCGCCAGCGGATTGCCGCCGAACCGACGCTCGGTAAAGACATCGACCGTCACGAACTCGAGCCGCATCGTCACCGCCTCAATGCGCAAACCGGGTCGCGATCGCCAGCACCGCGCCGACCAAGCCGACGATGGCGAACATATCGAATATCGCTTGGCGGCGCGTCGGTCGCTGCAGAATCTCGGCGCGCAGCTCGGCCATTTCGACGCGCAGCTCGCCAATCTCGGCTTTCAATTCGGTGCGCAGCGCGGCCAGTTCCACCTTGGTCGCGAGGGTCGGCAGCGTCGCCGCCATAAAGCCGCGAAATTCGTCGATCAGCGGCGCCAGCCGATTGAGCGTGGCCTTGATTTCGGCGATGTCGCCGCGGATGTGCCCGACATCGGATTCGAGCCGTGCGACGCGCGCCTCCAGTCCCGGCTCGGCCGCCGGACCGGCAGTATCAGCCATCCAATTTCCGGTCGCTCGGCCGCAGCGGATGGGCATGGTCGAGCGGCCCGTGGCCGCGGCCGAGGCCCGGTGCCGTCGCCAGCGCCCGCCGGACGAAGCAGCGGGCGCGATCGATGGCGTCCTCGATCCCCAAGCCCTGCGCCAGGCCCGCCGCAATCGCCGAGGCGAGCGTGCAGCCGGTGCCGTGGTTGTGACGGGTGTCGATCCGCGGGCTCTCCCAGACCCTTGTTGCCGCATCGGCGACCAGCACATCGGTGACGACATTGCCGGCGAGGTGTCCACCCTTGATCAGCACCGCGCGACAGCCGAGCGCCAAGAGCCGCTCGCCGGCGCGCCGCATCGCGGCAACGTCGCGGATCGGCGTGTCGGCAAGGATTTCGGCTTCCGGCAAGTTGGGCGTCAGCACCGTCGCGCGCGGGACCAACAGCTGTTTGAGGGCTGCGATTGCGTCCGGCTCGATGAGTTGGGCGCCGCCCTTGGCCGCCATCACCGGGTCGACGACGAGGGGGACGCCCTTGGCGCGCTCGTCGAGCGCGGCGGCCAGGGTCTCGATCACGGCGGCGCTGTGCAGCATCCCGCTCTTGACCGCATCCGCGCCAATATCGTCGAGCACCACCTCGATCTGGCGGCGGATGAAATCCGGCGCGATCGGCAGCACGCCGAACACCCCCAGCGTGTTCTGCGCGGTCAGGGCGGTGATCGCCGTCGCCGCGTAGGCGTCGAGCATGGTCACCGTCTTGATGTCGGCCTGGATCCCGGCGCCGCCTCCGGAATCGGAGCCGGCGACGATCAGCACGCGGCCGCGCACTATTCCGCCGCCTCGCCGAGAGAGCCCGGGGGTTGCGTCGTCTCGGCCCGATCGGCGGCGGCCAGCGCCGCGCAGATCTCGTCGACGACCGCGGCGATCAGCCTCTCGTCCTCGCCCTCGGCCATGACCCGGACGAGAGGCTCGGTTCCCGATTTGCGGATGACGAGGCGGCCGTTCTCGGCGAGTTCTGGTTTCGCCGCCGGCGATCGCTTGCTTTACCCGCGGCTTGTCGAGCAGCATCGCGTCGGCGAAGCGAACGTTGCGCGAGCGCTGCGGCACCGGCGCAAACAGCCGACATACCTCGCTTGCCCGACGTCCGGTCTCGACGATCGAGGCCAAAATCTGCAGCGCGGCGATCAGGCCGTCCCCGGTCGTCGCATAGTCGGCGAGAATGATGTGGCCGGATTGCTCGCCGCCGAGATTGCAGCCGAGACTGCGCATCTTTTCGACGACGTAGCGATCGCCGACCGACGTCCGGTGCAGCCCGATGCCGGCGTCTGCGAGAAACCGTTCGAGCCCGAGATTGGACATCACCGTCGCGACCAGCGCCCCGCCGGCAAGCCGACCGGAGCGGGCAAGGCTGGTCGCGATCAGCGCCATCAGCTGATCGCCGTCGAGGATCACGCCGTGCTCATCGGCAATCAGCAGCCGATCGGCATCGCCGTCGAGGGCAATTCCGAGGTCGGCACGGCGAGCCAGCACCTCGCGCCGCATCTGCTCGGGTGACAGGGCGCCGCATTCGCGGTTGATGTTGAGCCCGTCGGGTGCCACGCCGAGCGAAAACACCTCGGCGCCCAACTCCCAGAATACCGTCGGAGCGACCCGGTAACCGGCGCCGTTCGCGCAATCGAGGACGATGCGCAGCCCGTCGAGCCGCAGACCGCGTGGAAAGCTCTGCTTGACAAATTCGATGTACCGGCCGCCGGCGTCGTCGAGCCGCTTGACCCGGCCGAGCTCGGCTGGGTCGGCGCGCCGGCTCGGCCCACGCTCGAGCGAGGCTTCGATCTGCTGCTCGATCGCGTCCGAGAGCTTATATCCGTCGCGACCGAACAGCTTGATGCCGTTATCGGCGTATGGGTTGTGCGATGCCGACAGGACGACGCCGAGATCGGCGCGCAGACTGCGGGTCAGCATCGCGATCGCCGGGGTCGGCAGCGGCCCCACCAGCACCACGTCCATGCCCATCGTCACAAAACCGGCGGTCAACGCCGGTTCCAGCATGTACCCCGAGAGCCGCGTGTCCTTGCCGATCACGACGAGGTGCTTGTGCAGGCCGTTGTAAAAGCACTCGCCGACGGCCATCGCCACCTTGAGCGCGGTCTCGGGGGTCATCGGCTCGCGGTTGGCGGTGCCGCGAATCCCGTCGGTACCGAAGAGTTTGCGCGTCATGTCAGCTTTCGCGATCCAGCAACAGCCGGCTCAAGTATTTCGCGAGTTCTACGGCAAAAGTCAAAGGTCAACGTGTCTAACGCGCGGCCGTGTTACGCCCGCCGAGAGCGACGGAGCGCGCGACCCGCGGCGCGCCGACGCGTCACCCGCCGGGCTGCGGCGTCGGTTCGAGGCCGGTTGGCCGGCCGGAAGGCGGTACCGAGCTGCGCCGACCGGGCCGGATCTCTTCGGTCGCCGGAGCGGGCGAGGTCTCGCGCACGATGCGCTCGCCCTTGATGATGCGGCGGATCTCATCGGCCGCCAAGGTCTCGTATTCGAGCAGCCCCTTGGCCAGCGCATGCAGCTCGTCCAGTCGCGCCGTCAAAATCTCGCGCGCCGTCAGCTCGCCCTCGTCAACGAGGCGGCGGATCTCCTCGTCGATGAGCCTCGCCGTCGCATCGGAGACGTTCTTGCGCTGCGTCACCGAATGCCCGAGAAAGACCTCTTCCTCGTTGTCGCTGTAGCGCAGCGGCCCGAGTTTTTCGCTGAAGCCGAATTCGGTGACCATCCGCCGAGCCAGGGTGGTCGCGCGCCGGATGTCGTCGGCAGCGCCCGTCGTCACCCGGTCCGGCCCAAAGATCAGCTCTTCGGCGACGCGCCCGCCGAAGAGGCTCGCCACCATGGCTTTGATCTCGATCTTCGACTGGCTGTACTTGTCGCGCTCCGGCAGAAACATCGTGATGCCGAGCGCGCGGCCGCGCGGGATGATCGTCACCTTGTGCAGCGGCTCGTGCCCTTCGACATAGAGCATGCACAGCGCATGCCCGGCCTCGTGATAGGCGGTCAGCCTCTTCTCGTCCTCGGTCATTACCATCGAGCGCCGCTCGGCGCCCATCATCACCTTGTCCTTGGCCTGCTCGAACTCGCTCATCGCCACCGAGCGCTTGCCGCGCCGCGCCGCCATCAGCGCCGCCTCGTTGACGAGATTGGCGAGATCGGCGCCGGAGAAACCGGGCGTACCGCGGGCGATCACCCTGGCGTCGACATCGGGCGCCAGCGGCACCTTGCGCATATGGACCTTGAGGATCTTTTCGCGGCCGACGACGTCGGGGTTCGGCACAACCACCTGACGATCGAAGCGACCGGGGCGCAGCAACGCCGGATCGAGGACGTCCGGGCGATTGGTGGCGGCGATCAGGATCACGCCTTCGTTCGCCTCGAACCCATCCATCTCGACGAGCAGCTGGTTCAATGTCTGCTCGCGCTCGTCGTTGCCGCCGCCGAGGCCGGCGCCGCGGTGCCGGCCGACCGCGTCGATTTCGTCGATGAAGATGATGCAGGGCGCGTTCTTCTTGCCCTGCTCGAACATATCGCGCACCCGGCTGGCACCGACGCCGACAAACATCTCGACAAAGTCGGATCCGGAAATCGTGAAAAACGGCACGTTCGCCTCGCCGGCGATCGCCCGGGCCAGCAACGTCTTGCCGGTTCCGGGCGGTCCGACCAGCAGCACGCCCTTCGGGATCTTGCCGCCGAGCCGCTGGAACTTCTGCGGGTCCTTAAGGTATTCGACGATCTCTTCCAATTCCTGCTTGGCTTCGTCGATGCCGGCTACGTCTTCAAAGGTGATGCGACCGACTTTTTCAGTCAAAAGCCGCGCTCGGCTCTTGCCGAAGCCCATGGCGCGGCCGCCGCCGCCCTGCATTTGCCGCATGAAAAATATCCACACGCCAATCAGCAGCAGCATCGGGAACCATGAGATCAGCACGCCGAACAAGGAGGGGACGTTGTCGTCGACCGGCGCTGCAGTGATGCGAACACCCTTCGCCGTCAAGCGGTTGACGAGATCCGGGTCGTTCGGGGCATAGGTCGAAAAGGCGCGGCCATCGGTAAAATGTCCGTTGATGGTATTACCCTGGATCGTGACATCGTTCACCTGACTGCGGCCGACGTCGTTGAGAAAGTCGGAAAAGGCGAGCGTGGCCTGCGGCCCTCGGCTCGAGGAGGTTTGGAAGAGGTTGAAGAGCGCGACGAGAAGCAGCCCGATCACGATCCACAGCGCCAAATTCTTGCCGAAATTGTTCACCGTGAAAGGCCTTTCCAAGCCCAGGGGCAGCAAGCGCCGGATCACCCTACCCCGATAGGGAACCGCCTGCGACTACTTTCATCTCAGCCCTAGACATAAGACGCGCCGACCGCGAAACAACGGCAAACGGCCCGGTGGTGAGACTATTGACGGGCCGCGGGACGATGTCGGGCACGAGCCCCACTCCCGCGCGCCGATAGCCGAGAGCGGGCACCGCGGCGAGGCCCGCCCGATCCCACACCGCCGGCAAAACCGGATAGAGGAGCCGCGGCAGGTGCGACCGGCGCAGCGCCGGCTGCCGGCCGTCGAGCTCGGCCACGCCGGCTGGCCCCAGATAGCCGACCAGTGCGCCGGCGCGCGCCCGCGGAGCGAGCGAGACGCGGAAACGGCGGTCCCAGACCAGCACCGCCCCCGGTGTCAGCGACACCGGACCCGCCGCCGCGGCGGCCTCACGCAAGACCAGGATGCGGCCCCGCCAGGCGCGGAAGCAGCAGCCGCCGAGCGTGCACCCGGCCGGGCCCGGTTCGCTGCCGAAGAGTGTCCGGCGCAACCGGACGAGCCGCTGTCGTCGCGGCGGATAGCACCTACCCCCGATCGTCGCGGCAAGGGCGGCGAGCGCCCGTTCGGCGATGTTGGGTGGCGCCGAGCGCCAGGGTTCGGGTTCGAGCACGGCGAACCCGGCGGGGTGCAGCGCCACGGCCCGCGCCAGCAGTCGGTCGCGAGCGCGCTCACGCGACCGCCGCCGGTGGCCGAGCCCGTCGACTTGCCCCGGCGCCACCGCGCGCTCCGAACCGGCGGCGGCCGCGCCGGCGAGGCGCAGCCGCGCCCGTTCGAAGGCCGGGTCGAGATTGCTGGGATCGGTGATCCAAGCCTGCTGCTCGGCGGCGAGCACTGCCGCCAGGCGGGCCTTGGCGAAGCCGAGCAGCGGACGCAGCACCCGGCAAGCCGCCAGTTCGCGAACCGCCGACATGCCGGCCAGGCCGTCGGGCCCGCTATGGGCGCGGCGTCGAATCAGCCGGGTCTCGATCTGGTCGTCCCGATGATGCGCGGTCAGCAGATGGAGGCAGCCCCGCTCGCGGCACCATCCGTCGAGCAGCCGATAGCGGGCCTGCCGGGCCGCCGCTTCGATCCCGGTGGCCGGCTTCGGCTCCGACCAGACCAACACTTCGTGGCGGATTTTTCGCGCCGCCAGCCAGCCTTGCAGACGGCGGACCTCGTCGGCGCTCTCCGGCCGCAGCCGATGATCGACGGTGAGGGCGCAGATCCGGCCGCCACGTTCGCGCGCCCAGCGGTCAGCCAGAACGACAAGTGCCAGGCTGTCGGCACCGCCGGAGACGGCCACCGCCAGGAACGGAGCCGCTTCGAAATCGGCGATCGCGTCGAGTGCCGCGGCAAATTCGGCGCCGGTCAGCGGCGGCGCGATGGTCAACGCCTCAGCAACCGGACCGCTTCTTCTCCGCCGCCGCCCGTTCCTTCACGGGGCTCGCCGCGTGCGGGAAATCATGATCGAGCTGGGCCAGCGCGACGCAGGCGTTCTGTTTCTGATTGGCACGGTTGAGCGCCATGGCGAGCTTCAAGAGCGTTTCCGAGGCTTTCGGCCCCTTTGGATAGCGTTTGTAGCCCTCGGCAAAGGCGATCGTGGCATCGCCGTAGCGGCCGCGCGCGTAATAGCTTTCGCCAAGCCAATATTGGGCATTGCCGGCAAGGTTGCTGTTCGGGTGCTGCTGGACAAAGCTGCGGAACGCGTCCTCGGCGGCCTGGTAGTTCGCCTTGCGCAGCAGGCCGAAGGCCGAATTGTACTGCGCCGCCGCCGATTCCGACGGCAAGGTCGGTGCCGCCGGTGGCGGGCCTTCGCCGGCGGCGGCGCTCGGCGGCGGCGCAGCCCCCGGCGGGGTCAGCGTGCCGGTGGCATCGGGCGGCGGCAACAGGGCGCCCGGCGGCGCCGTGGCGCTGCCCGGCAGCTCCGCGGTCTCGCCGCCCACACCCGGCGGCGGGAGCTCCGCGCGCATGCCCGGCGGGACGACCGGGGGCGGCAGCGGCGGCGGCGCCGCGCGGGCCCCCGGGTTCGGCCCGCCCAAGCGGATCTCGAGATCGTTGTTTATTTGTTCGAGGCGTTGGCGCAGCTGTTGCACCTGGTTGGTTTCGTCTTCGACCCTACCGGTCAACTCGCGCAACTGCTGTTCCAGGCGGTTCAACCGGATCTGCGTATCGACCGCGAGATTGCCGCTGGTTCCGGCATTCACATCCTCCCCGGGGCCGGCCCCGTCGCGGTAGACCTGGCGCTGCAGCATGCTGAGGTCGCGCTCGATGCGGTCGAGGCGGTCTTGCGTCGTCGCGTCCTGCGCCCGCGCCCCGGACAGGCTTGCGCCGACCGCAAACAGCACCAAGAGCAGGGTCGGCCGGGCGGGCGGCAAGAACCAATGCCGGATCATCGGCGGCGCCTCTTCGAATCCGCGGGGGTATAGGGAAGGCGGCCACCCTCGATGGCGCCGCGCCCGGCGCGGATTGCACGGCAGCTTTTATCGGGGCCGTTTGGGGCGAAAAAAGGGCGTCCCGGCTCACTGCACGGTGGTGATCGCGACCCGGTTCTGCGCCCATGCCTCCTCATTCGATCCGAGCTCAATCGGGCGCTCCTTGCCGTAGCTGATCGTCGAAATGCGCGCGGCGGAGACGCCGGCGGCGATCAGCACGTTCTTGACGGCGTTGGCCCGGCGTTCGCCGAGGGCGAGATTGTATTCACGCGTTCCGCGCTCGTCGCAGTGACCTTCGATGACAACGCTGACATTGGGGTAACGGTGCAGCCATGCGGCCTGCCGCTCGAGGGTTTGCTGTCCCTCGGCGTTGATATCCGACCGGTCGAAGGCGAAGAAGACGCGGTCGCCGGCGGTCGCCGCGAGATCCTGCTGCGAGCCCGGGGCGAACGCCGAGGCGCCGATCCCGCCCGGCGGGCCGGCCGGACCCGGCGGTGGCGGCAGCGGCGGCGGGGGGGCGGCGCAGGCGGCGAGCAGGCACAGCACACTCGCCCAGCCGATCATCTTCGCCCGCATCTTCAACTCCCTGGAAAGGTGTCAATACGACCCCTTGCCGATCAGCGCAGCAGCGGAGACCAAGCCGGATCGGAGGCCGCCCCGGGGGTCGCGATCTCGCGTTGGTTGTATCCCGTCAAATCGATCGAATAAAGATGGGGGGCACCGCCGCCGCCGCTCGCATCGGACGGTTCCTGGCCAAAATACACCAACACTCGGCCGTTGGGCGCCCAGCTCGGTCCCTCGACGAGAAAGCCGGTGGTCAAAAGGCGCTCGCCCGACCCGTCGGGATGCATCACGCCGATCGAGAACGAGCCGCTGTCGATCTTGGTGAACGCGATCTGGTCGCCGCGCGGCGACCAGACCGGGGTGCCGTAGTGCCCCGCGCCGAAGCTGATCCGCCGGACCCCGCTGCCGTCCGAGTTCATCACATAGAGCTGCTGCGACCCGCCGCGGTCGGAACTGAACACGATTCTGGCACCGTCGGGCGAATAGCAGGGCGAGGTGTCGATCGCGTCGTCGTCGGTCAGGCGAGTGACACCGTGAGTCCGCAGGTCGAAGACGAAGATATTGGTCGCGCCGTTCTCGGCGCGGCTCAAAATCACGCGATTGCCGTCCGGGGCAAATCGCGGCGCGAAGCTCATTCCGGGAAAATCGCCGATCACCTCCTGCTGCCCGGTGTCGATGTTCATCAGGTAGACGCGCGGCGGGCCGTTCGCGAAGGAGAGGTAGGTGATCTCCTGCGCCGTCGGCGAGAAGCGCGGCGTCAGCACCAGAGCGCGGCCGTCGGTCAGATAGCGGTTGTTGGCGCCGTCCTGATCCATGATCGCCAAGCGCTTGATGCGCCGCCGCGGCGGTCCGGATTCGGCGACATAGACGATGCGCGTATCAAAATAGCCGTCCTCGCCGGTGATGCGCTTATAGGTCTCGTCGGCGATGATGTGCGCGATGCGGCGTCCATTCTGCGGCGTTGTCGTGTAGCCGTAGCCGGTCAACTGTTGCCCGGCGAAGACGTCCCAGAGCCGGAAGGCGACATGAAGCCGCCCGTCGGCTTGCGTCTCGACCGCGCCGGTGATGAGGGCCTGCGCCTCGAGCGGCCGCCAGTCGGCAAAATTGGGTTGGCCCTCGGCGGCCGAGACGTCCTGGATGAAGCTCCTCGGATCGAGCGGTCGGAACAGGCCCGAGCCGCCGAGATCCGCCGACACGACGCCGGGGATCTCCCGTCCCGCTTGTCCACCGCCCTCGCCCGAGGGGGCGAAGGGCGGGATCGCGATCGGCATCGGCCGAACCGCGCCGCTGGTGATGTCGAGCCGCAACTCGGCACGCGTCGGTGCCCCCATATAGGCCAGAACGGGGAGCAGCGCGGCTGCCACGGCCGCGGCCTTGCAGCAGGCTTTCTTCATGAGAGGTCCTTTGGGCTGAAGTCGACCACCATGTCGCGCCAAATCTCGTATTTGCCGGGCGGCAAACGCAGCGGCCGGCATTCGGGATTGAAAAAAGCGCGCCGCGCGCTTTCCGCCGCGGCGCGGAAGAAGGGATCGGCGGCGGCGCGCGCGCCATCGACGATCGCGGCCTGTTGGACGTTGCCGTCGGGGTTGACGACGACCCTGATCTCGATCACGAGATCGGGGGTGTCGCGCGCTCCGGCCGGCACATTCCAGCAGCGCGAGATCTGCTCGCGGACCATGTCCATTTCACTGGCGCTGAGGCGGCGGCCGAGCGGCGCCTTGGGCTGCGACGACCACACCCCGGCCGCCGACGCCGATCTCCGCGGCGGTGAGTCGGGCGGCGGCGAAGTGCTCGCCGCCGCCAGGTTGCGCAACAATGCATCGAACCGACCCGGGTCGTATTTTCGGTCCTGTGCTCGCGCCTGGCTGTTTGCCGTCTGCTTTGGCGGTTCGGGCTTCTCGCGCGGCCGGGGGGCGGCAACCTCGTCGACCGGTTTTGACGGCGGCACCGGCTTGACTTGGGGCAGCGGCGGAGGCGGCGCTGGTTCGGGCTTCGGCTCGGGCCGGATCGGCGGCGCCGGTGCCGGCGCCGCCGCGGCCGCCGGCGGCGTCATCGGCGGCGGCTCGGGTTTCTTATCGGGCTTTGCCGGAGCCGGGCCGGGTACCGGCTCGACCGGCTTCGCCGCATGTTGCGGCGCCACCGGATTGGGGTGCGTCGCCCGGGTTTCGGGCCCGATATTGACGAGATCGACCGCGATCGGCATCTCCGACGGCGGCGGCGGGCTGAACAGCGCCGGCAGACCGAATAGGAGCAAGGTGATCAGGACGAGGTGGAGCACCCCGGAAAGCGCCAAGCCAGGCCGCGCGATGCCCTCGGACGGCGCCGCCCCGTTCGGTCGGCGCGCCGGTCCTTGCTGAACGGCGACGAGGCTCATCCGGGGCGGCCGCGCGAAGCGATCAGTGCCTTGCCGTTCGCGACGCGCGCGCCGCCGGCGCCGCGCCGGCGATCCGCTCACCGGCGCCGCGCGGCGGCTGGGCGATCAGGGAGACCTTGCGAAAGCCGGCGGAGCTGACCAGGCTCATCACCTCGAGCACCCGGCCGTAGTCGATCGACTTGTCGGCGCGGACGTAAAGCAGCGCATCGGGATTGTTGTCGGTGATTGCTTGCAATCGGGGGACCAGCGCTGCGGTCTCGATCACGGCATCCGCGATGAAGATCTGGCCGGCGCCGTCGATCGATATGACGAGCGGCTCCTTCGGATCGGTGATCGGTGGCGCCGCGGTCTGCGGCAGCTCGACCGGCACCCCGATCGTCAACAGGGGTGCCGCGATCATGAAGACGACGAGCAGCACCAGCATCACGTCGACGAGCGGCGTGACGTTGATTTCCGACATCGGCCGATACCGTCCGACGCGACGCCGGCCATTGCCGTCAAAATCGACGGCCGGCATGCTCAGGGCCGCTCGTCGAGCTGGCGCGACAGGATCGCGCTGAACTCGGAGGCGAAGGCTTCGAGCCGGCCGGCGTAGCGCCCGAAATCGGTCGCCAGCTTGTTGTAGGCGATCACCGCCGGGATCGCGGCGACGAGCCCCAACGCGGTCGCGAAGAGCGATTCGGCAATGCCGGGCGCAACCACGGCAAGGCTGGTGTTCTTCGCAGCCGCGATCGACTGGAAACTGTTCATGATCCCCCAGACGGTACCGAACAGCCCGATAAACGGCGCGGTCGCACCGACCGTCGCCAAGTAGGCCATAAAGCGCTCCACCCGCTCCATCTCACGGCCCACCGTGACATTCATGACCCGCTCGATGCGCTGCTGCAGGCTGGCCCGCATGATCGCGGTGCCGAGCAGGCCCTTGGCGGCGCTGCGCCGCCATTCCCGCATCGCCGCCGAGAATACCGCGGCCATCGGATCGGGCGGACGCTGGCCGACCCGCTCGTAGAGATCGTCGAGCGACCCGCCCGACCAGAAGCTCTCCTCGAAACTCGCCGCCGCCTGACGCAACCGGCGCAGCCGGATCGCCTTGTCGAAGATCACGGCCCAGGTCCAAAACGACGCCACCAGCAGCAGCAGCATGACCAGCTTGACGATGGTATCCGATTGCAGGAACAACCCGATAATCGACAGATCGTGCGGTACCGACCCAGCCAGGGGGGCGCTGGCAACGGCATTAGGCGGCATTCGAGCGACCCTTTATGGCGTCTTTGGGATGAGTTTCGGGATCACGGCGCGGTTTCGGCATCGGCTGCGAGCGGCGCGCCGGCGAGCAGGTCGAGCTGGGTCGGCAGGGTTGCCGGCATCGCCAGACCGAGGTGCCGAAACGAGAGCGGTGTCAGCATCCGGCCGCGCGGTGTTCGCTGCACGAACCCTTCCTGGATCAGATAGGGTTCGATCACTTCCTGGATCACGTCGCGTTCATCGCCGATCGCCGCCGCCAAGGTCTCGATCCCGACCGGGCCGCCCGCATAATTCTCGGCAATGCATCGCAGGTAGCGGCGATCCATGGCGTCGAGGCCGCGCCGATCGACATCGAGCCGCCGCAGCGCCGCATCGGCCGCCGCCGCATCGACCTGGGTCAGACCGCCGACCCCGGCAAAGTCGCGGATCCGGCGCAACAGGCGGATTGCCACCCGCGGCGTGCCACGCGCGCGCCGCGCAATCTCGGCCGCGCCCTCGGGGCGAAGATCGATGCCGAGCACCTGGGCGGCGCGACTGACGATGATCCCGAGTTCGGCCGGTTCGTAAAAAACCAGGCGCAGCGGGATGCCGAAGCGCTCGCGCAGCGGGCGGGTGACCAAACCCGAACGCGTCGTCGCGCCGATCAACGTGAACCGCTCGATCCGGTAGCGTATCGAGCGCGCCCCGGGGCCCTGACCGATAATCAGATCGATCTGGTAATCCTCCATCGCCGGGTAGAGGTACTCCTCCGCCGCCGGCGGCATGCGATGGATCTCGTCGATGAACAAGACCTCGCGGGGGCCAAGCTTGCTGAGCAACGCCACCAGGTCTGCCGCCCGCTGGATCACCGGGCCCGAGGTGGCGTGGAAGTCGACCCCCAGTTCGCGGGCGACGATCTGGGCGAGCGTCGTTTTGCCGAGGCCGGGCGGACCAGAGAGCAGGATGTGGTCGAGGGCTTCCCGCCGGCTGATCGCGGCATCGATAAAGACCCGCAGATTCTCCCGCATCGCCGGCTGGCCGACGAACGCGTCGAGGGTCGCCGGCCGAACCGGGTTTTCCGTCGCCTCTTGCTCGGCCTGGTGCGGGGCGACGATGCGCCGGGCGGCATCGCTCATCGCCCAAGCTCCTCCAATCCGGCCTTGATCAAGGCATCGGCAGCAGCCTCGCCGCCGAGGCGATGCGCCGCCGCCGCGATCGCACCAAGCGCCTCGGTTCGGCCGACGCCGAGGTTCTCCAGCGCCGCAACGGCGTCGGCGGCGGCCCCCGGCGCGCTCGCCCAGTCGGTTGGCCGCAGCGCAGCGGCCGGCGCGCCGGCGGAAGCGGCAAGGCCGCCAATCTTGTCCTTCAGCTCGTTGACGATGCGGGCGGCGAGCCGCGCCCCGACCCCTTCAGCCCGCGTCAATGCCACCTTGTCCTGAGCGAGAATGGCGCGCGCCAGCTGATCGGGCGGCGCGCTCGACAGGAGCGCAAGCGCGAGCCGCGGGCCAACCCCCTGTACCGTCGTCAGCCGGCGAAACCAGTCGCGTTCGGCAGCGTCGATAAAGCCGTAGAGGTGGATATGATCGTCGCGCATATGCGTCTCGATCAAGAGTTGCGCCGGTGCGCCGGCCGGCGACAATCCGGCGATCGTCCGCGTCGAGCAAAACACGAGATAGCCGACGCCGCCGACATCGATCACCGCCATATCGGCGCCGATCTGATCGACGGTGCCGGCGAGCTTGGCAATCATCCCGGCATCTCGCGGAGCCGCCGCGGCTCGGCGTAGTGGGCATGGCAGATCGCGACCGCCAGCGCGTCGGCCGCGTCGGCGGCCCCGATCGCCGGCCCCGAGAGAAGGCGCCGCACCATCAGCGCCACCTGCGTCTTGTCGGCATGCCCCGCCCCGACCACCGCCTTTTTGATCCGGTTGGCGGAATATTCGGCGACCGGCAGTCCGCGCTCGGCCGGCGCCAGCAGCACCACGCCGCGGGCGACGCCGAGCTTCAACGTCGAAGCCGGGTTGCGATTGACAAAACTCTCTTCGACCGCCGCCTCGTCGGGCTGAAAGCGCTCGACGACGGCGATGATCTGCCGGAACAGCGACACGAGCCGGATCGCCAGCGGCTGATCGGCGGCGGCATGCACGATCCCGTCGGCGACGTGCAGGAGGCGGTTGCCGGCGATGTCGATGATCCCCCAGCCGGTATGACGCAGCCCCGGATCGAGCCCCAAAACGCGCATGCCGATCCCGCCGCCTGGCGAATTGATCAAGCGCCGAGCCGGGCCAGGACGTCCTCGGCCACGTCGAAATTGGCGTAGACGCTCTGGACGTCGTCGCTGTCTTCGAGCGTTTCGAGCAGTTTGAACAGCGCCGGCGCCACCGCCTCGCCAATCGGCGCCGTCGTCTTTGGGCGCCAGCAGAGCCGGACCGAAGCGGCCGGGCCAAAGCTTGCCTCGAGCCGGTCGCGCACGGTGATGAGTTGATCCGGCGCGCAGCTCACCAGATGCTGCTCGGCGCCGCTCTCGATATCGTCCGCTCCGGCGTCGATGGCGGCTTCGAGCATGTCGCTGCCGCTCGCCGCCGAGGCCGGGTAGGAAATCTCGCCGGCGCGATCGAACAGGAAGCCGACGCTGTTGGTCTCGCCGAGCGTGCCGCCGGCCCGAGTAAAGGCGGCGCGAATCTCGCTTGCGGTTCGATTGCGATTGTCGGTCAGCGCCTCGACGATGACGGCGACCCCGCCCGGACCGTAGCCTTCATAGCGGACCTCGTCGTAGGCGGCCTCGCTCTCGCCGCCGGCGCCGCGGCGTATGGCGCGCTCGACCGTTTCCTTCGGCATGTTGGCCTGGCGGGCGGTCAGGAGCGCGGCCCGCAATCGCGGGTTCGCCGCCGGATCGGCGACACCGGTGCGGGCCGCGGTGGTAAGCTCCCGGATGACCTTGGTAAAGATCTTGGCGCGCTTTTTGTCCTGCGCGCCCTTCCGGTACATGATGTTTTTGAACTGGGAGTGGCCAGCCATCAATCTCCGCGCCGCGTCGCCCGGGCTTGCCGGAAACAACGGCCGTAGCGAGCCAATATGGCAGGATTGGGGCGTCTCGGGCCGCGGCGAACCGCCAGTTCCGCGGCTCGGGACGCCTAGATTTAGAGCCGCGGCAGATGCGGCGCGAGGCGGCCGCCCAACCGCACCGGCTCGACCCGGCGCGCGAGCCCGCTGGCATCGTCGGCTTCGAGCAGGATGCCGCATAGCGTGCCCTCGCCGTCGGCGACCTGCGGCCGCTCGCCCGGCATCTTGCTGACGAAGCGCTTGACCGCCGGACCCTTCTCCATGCCGATCACCGAATCGTAATCGCCGCACATCCCGGCATCGGTCTGATAGGCGCTGCCGCCCGGCAGGATCTGCGCATCGGCGGTCGGCACATGCCAATGCGTGCCGAATACCGCCGATACCCGACCGTCGGCAAAATGGCCGAGCGCCATCTTTTCGCTCGACGCCTCGGCGTGAAAATCGACGAGGATCGCCGCACCGCCGCCGAGCGGGTGCCCGGCGAGAATCGCCTCGAGCCGGGCGAACGGATCGTCGAGCGCGTCCATGAACAGCCGGCCCATCAGATTGACGACGAGGGCGCTGCGGCCATCCGTGAACCGATGCAGGCGCCAGCCGGCGCCCGGCGTCCCCGGCGGAAAGTTCGCCGGCCGCAGGACGCAGGGATCGCGCTCGAGGTAGGGGATGATCTCGCGCTGGTCCCAGACGTGATTGCCGGTGGTCAGGATGTCGACGCCGCAATCATAGAACTCGCCGCACAGGCGTTCGGTCAGACCGCGGCCCGCCGCCGCGTTCTCGGCGTTGACGACGACGAGATCGAGGGCGAGATCGCGGCGCAGCGCCGGCACGTGCCGCTTGACGGCGTCGCGCCCCGGCCGCCCCATGACGTCGCCGCAAAACAGGATCCTCATCGGGCCAGCACCCTCGGCAACAGCCTGCGCAGGCGCGGGGCGGCGCCGCCTCGGCCGTTGGCGTGCAACTCCTCCGTGGCCCGCCTTAGCAGGTGGGTGCCTTGTACCGAAGCCACGACTCCGGCAGGGACGGCTCCCAAGAGGTAGGTATCGGCCCCGGGGCAACATGCGGCCTGACGCACCGCGCAGCCCCGCCCCGCGCCGGCAAAAGCTAGGCTCTCTCCCGCCGCGCCGCAAGGGCCTTGCGCCGCGGCGCTTGAACACTCCCATTCCGCGGCCCTTGAACAGAGCCCCGCCGCGACCGGATTGTTCTCGATATAGCCGAGTGCGGCGGCGTAATGCGATTCGTCGCGGATTCGGCGGTCGAAATATTCCTCGAACCATACCGGCCCCCGCCGGCCGAGGGCGGCGTTGATCGCCTTCGCGGTGAAGGATTTCCAGGAATGCATCAGCGATGACAGCGAATGCCCGGCAAGTGGGGTGACCAGCACATGCACGTGGTTCGGCATTACGCACCAGGCGTGCAGCTGATGGCGCGCGCTGTCGAAATAGAGGAGGGCGTTCTCGACGATGGCGGCGATCTCCGGCCGCCGCAGGAGGCATTCTCCGTGACCGGCGTCGAGCATTGCCTCGAAGCGCTTGCGCCGCGCCGCCGCGTGGCGGAGCGCGGCCGTCCCGGCCGCGTGCGGGCCGGAGGCCCGCGCTTCTCCTGTGGCCAACTCACCTTCGACGACGGCGCGCGGCAGCGAGCCGGCGAGGCGGAAGGCGATCGATTGCGGGACCTCGCCGGCCTCCCAATGCGGTAGACGGCCGCGCGAATGCCATTCGGCGCGGACGCCGAGCGGGTGCACCTTGCCGCGGGCCTCAGCCATGGCGCTTCATCTCATGTCCTAGCGGCGAAAACGAAGGAGCGCGGCCGTCCCGGCCGCGTGCGGGCCGGAGGCCAGCGCTCCCAAGGCGCGCTTGCCGCTCAGGCTCTCTCCAGCCGTGCCGCAAGGGCCTCGATGCGCTGCGCCACCGCATGCACGCCGCTGGCCGCGGCCTCGGCGGCGGCGGCGGCTTCGGCCTCGGCGGCGCGCGCCCGGCTGCGCTCCTGCGCCAGCGCTTCGTTGGCATCGGAAAGCTCGTCGGCGACGGCGAGCGCGGCGAACAGCAAGAGGCGCGCCTCACCGGCCTCCCCGACCTTCTTGACGAACTCGGCGATCCGCTGGTCGACATATTGCGCCAGCCGCCGCAGGCGCGGCTCCTGCCCATCATCGCAGGCGAGCTTGAACGGGCGGCCGTTGACCGTCACCGCAACCTGGCCCACCTCAGCCGTCTCCTTCGAGGACCTGCCCGACCCGGCCCAGAGCGTTGTCGACGCGGGCGGCAATTTCGCCGGCGGCCTCGCGCAAGCGCCGGTTCTCGGCCTCGCTCTCGACGAGCCGAAGCGCTGCCGCCGGCTCGATGCTCGCCGCCTCGACAGCGCTCGCCGCCTCGAGCCGCGCCACCGCCCGCTCCAGCCTTTCGAGCGCCTCTTCCAACCGGCTCATCGCCGTGCCGATCGCGGCGCCTAATGGATCCGCTCGTATTTCTGCAACGAGCGGATGTAATCCGGGCGCGGCTTGTCGGGATAGAATTGCGGCCACTGCGTCCACGACACCTCGCCGACATAGAGATCGCCGCGCCGGTCGACGGCGAGCCCGTGCGGGCCGAGAAATGCGGTCGGCGCCGTCCCGGCATGCAGATCGCCGAACCGCGACAACAGCTTGCCCTGACGGTCGACGATGCTGACCCGCGGTCCCAAATTCGGGACGTTGCGGTTGACCGGCTGCGTCGGCCCGAGTTCGCCGATATAGCAGACCGGGTGGCGGGTATAGTCCATGTAAAGGCCGCACGGCCGGTGCAGGTTGTTCCATTGCGTCTCGTACTTGCCGTTGCCGTCGAACACCTGAACCCTGTGGTTCTCGCGGTCGGCGACATAGACCCAGCCGTCGCTGTCGGTGCAGATGTTGTGCACGATGTTGAACTGGCCCGGGTCGGTGCCGGGCTCGCCCCAGGACAAGAGCAGCCTGCCGTCGGGCGAATATTTGTGGACGCGGGCATTGCCGTAGCCGTCCGAGACGTAGATTTCGCCCTTTGGCGACAACGCCGTGTGGGTGCAGCGGTGGAACGGCTCGCCGCTCATATAGGGCTTGGGTTCGCCGGGCACGCCGAGCTCGAGCAGCACCTTGCCGTCGAGCGTGCATTTGCGGACAAAATGGCCGCCGTCATCGGTCAGATAGAGCGATTCGTCGGGCCCCATATGCGCACCGTGGGCGCGCGGGTATTGCCCTTCGCCCCAGGATCTCTGGAAATTGCCGTCGCCGTCGAACACCATGACCGGATGGTCGCCGCGGTTGAAGACGTAGACATTGTCGTTCTTGTCGACGGCGACCGCGGCGACCTCCTTGAACGACCATCTCTCCGGCAATTTCGCCCAATCTTCGATGATCCGGTATTTGTAGTCGCCCGAACCGACGATGATCGCCATTTTTCGCGTCCCCATGGTGTTCAGCCAGCGGCGGCCGCTCGGAGGTTAGCGAAGCCGCGGGTGCGAGACAATGCCGCCGCCCTGAGGCCCCCGGCCGCGAGCCGTGCGCCGCCTTTGCGCGTTTCCCGATCGCGCCCGACCCGGTGGCTGTGCGATCATCGGCCGCGGACCACGGGCGTGGGGGGAGATGCGATGACCGCGGTCGAACTGGCCGCACCCAGGCTGTCGGAGGCCGAACACGGGCGGCAATTGCGCCGCGCCATGGTTGCCAGCACGATCGGGACGATCATCGAGGCCTACGACTTCCTGCTCTATGGCCAGGTGGCCGGGCTCGTCTTCGCCAAGCTGTTCTTCCCCGGCTCGGCTCCGCTGACCGGGACCTTGCAGGCCTTCGGCATCTATGCCGTCGGCTTTGCCGCCCGCCCGGTCGGCGCCGCGATCTTCGGCCATTTCGGCGACCGCATCGGCCGCAAGGCGACGCTGATCGCAACCCTGCTCTTGACCGGGCTGTCGACCTTCGCCGTCGGTCTCGTGCCGAGCTATGCGACGATCGGGATCTGGGCCGCGGTGATCCTGACCGCGCTGCGCTTCATCCAGGGCCTCGGCATCGGCGGCGAATGGGGTGGTGCGATCCTGGTGACGATGGAATGGGCACAAGGCAACGCCCATCGCGGCTTCATCACCTCCTGGCCGCAATGGGGCGGACCGGCCGGGCTGTTTCTTGCCAATCTGGCGGTGTTGGCCTTCAGCCGGCTGTCGGGCGACCGGTTTCTGGTCTGGGGCTGGCGCATCCCGTTCCTGCTCAGCATCGTCATGGTCGGGGTCGGGATCTACATCCGCCTCGGCCTCTTCGAGACCCCGGTGTTTGCCCGCCTGCTCGCCGCCGGGAAGGTCGAGCGGACGCCGATCATCGAGGCGCTGAAGCGGCAGCCGAAGCTGATCGTTCTGACCGCGTTGGCGCGGATGGCCGAACAGGGACCGTTCTACATCTTTGCCGCCTTTGTCTTCACCTATGGGATCAAGGTCTCCGGCGCATCGCGCGACCTGCTGCTGAGCGCCCTCCTCGTCGCCTCCGCCTTGTCGGTCGTGACGATCCCGCTCTCCGGGTTCCTGTCGGACCGGATCGGCCGCAAGCGCATGTATCTGATCGGCGCGGTTGCCACCGGCGTCTTCGCCTTCGTCTATTTCGCGATGATGAACACCGGGGCGTCCGGGCTGGTGTTTCTGGCGGTGGTGTTGTCGTTTGTGCCGCACGACATGATGTTTGGCCCGCAGGCGGCCTTGATCGCCGAATGCTTTTCCGCTCGGCTCCGCTACAGCGGGGCCTCGCTCGGCTTCCACCTCTCCTCGGTCGTCGCCGGGGGGCCGGCGCCGCTGATCGCCACGGCGCTGTTCGCGGCGACCGGGTCCGGCTATGCGATCGCGCTCTACATCCTGTTCTGCGCATTTGTCAGCGTCGGTGCGACGGCCTTCCTGCCCGATTACACCAACCGCGACATTTCCGCCGTCTGAGTGGCTGCCGCCGCTCAGTGCCGGCGCGGGGTATAGAACACCGCCGCCCTGAACCGCGCGGCCGGCGCGTAATCGCCGGCAATCGCGGCCAATGTCGCCGGCGTAAAACGCAACGAGGTCAGCTGATCGGCGGCGATGCGGTCGGGCTGGTGCAGGTCGGCGCGCAATTCGCTCGGCAGGGCGATGGCGGCAAAGCGGCGTTCGCCGATCATGCGCCCGAGCGCCGCCTCGTCGGCCCGGCCGGTGAGGATCTCTTCGCGCGCGTTGTAGGGGTCGACAACGAGCGGCTTGCCCGCGGCAAAGCATAACAACAGGCTCTCGCACAGCGCCGCCCCCGGTTGCGCCCGCAACCACGCCGCCGCCGCCAGAAACTCTCGTTGCCGCTCGTCGAGAGCCCGCCAGCTCGCGGCAAATTGCCAGAGCGGCGGCAGGCTGCGCCCGCCGAGCGCCAGGATCGGCGCAGCGAAGAAGAGCGGCAGCAGCAAGGCGACGATGGCGCCGACGCGGCGCCGGGGCCACGGCTGCCGCCAGCGCGCCAGCGCCAGCCCGGCGATCAGTCCCATCACGATGGCGAGTTCGAGAAAGACATTGGCCGAAACCCCGTCGCCGCCGGCAAAGGCAATGCCCGCGCCGAGGGCGGCGATGCCGGCGACGCGCAGCAACACCTCGCGCCCCGGCGGCAGCTTCCCCGACAGCGCGACGATCGACGCCGCAAGCGGCGCCTTCAGCGCAAAGAACAGCTTCTTGCTGTGGTAGAACACCCACTGCCACAACCAGATCCGCGGCTCCAGCATCCGGGCCAGGAAATCGCCGCCGGCGACGACCGCGCTCGCCGTGGCGAAGAGTGCCGCGGCGAGCCCGAGACAGAAGAACCAGAGCGGAAATTGCCGGCGGCCCTTCCCCAACAGGTCGACCGTCACCGCGACGGGGAAGACGACGACGATCGCTTTGACGAAACCGCCGGCGACGAAGAGCAGCGCGCAGCCGAGCAGGCGCAGAAGGCGCGGCGGGCCGGAGAGGTAACACAAGAACCCGCCGAGCGCGAAGGCTTCGGCCAGCATCTGCGGCTCGTCGGCGGCGAGCCATGGGCCCGCCTGGATCTCTTGGAAGCCGATGACGCAGCCGGCGGCGAACAGCATTTCCGGGCCGCCGCCGCCCAGGCGCCGGACCACGAGCGCGCCCGAGATGGTCATCGCGACCAAACCGGCGAGGTTGAGGACGCGGCCGGCGATCAGCACATTGCCGAACAGCCGCCCGAGCCAACCCACCAGGTAGAACGAGAGGAACGGGTAGTTGACCGGACGCCACGGCTCGGCGCCGTAGAGCGGCTCGCCGGCGGCGGCGCGCGCCTGATGATAGGCGTTCCAGCCCTCGTTATAGCTGCGCTCGAAATAAAGGCCGATCGAGGCCGCCGGCAGGACCATCGAGAGGGCGGCGGCGGCAAACACCGCGAGCGCCAACACATATGCCGGCCCGCACCGGTAGGCCCACGGCGGCGGCGCGATGCCGCCGCCATCGGTGCCGCGCGCCGCCGCGATTCGGTTCAGAGCGCCTTGCGGAATGTCAGATTGATCCGGCAGTTGCCGGTCAGCGGATCATCGCCGTCGGCGAGCGGGGCGACGCCGTGATAGGCGAGGCGGGCCGGGCCGCCCCAGACGACGACATCGCCGTTTTCGAGAGCGATGCGGCGCGCCCGGTCGGCGCGCCGGTCACCGCCCCACAGAAACACGGCGCCGAGCCCGAGCGAGACCGAAACGATCGGCGCGCCAAGGTCCTGTTCGTCCTCGTCGCGGTGCAGCGACAGCCGCGCCCCGGGCGCATAGCGGTTGATCAGGCACGCATCCGGGGCAAAGCCGGGGAAGCCGCCGGTTGCTGCGGCGCCCGCCGCCAGGCGGCGAAAATGCTCGGGCATCGGCGGCCAGGGGCGCCCGGTGGTCGGATCGGCCGCCGCATAGCGATAGCCGGTCCGGTCGGTGACCCAGCCGACCTGTCCGCAACTGGTCATCGCCGCCGACATCCGCCAGCCGCCCGGCGTCACCATGTGGCGGAACGGCGCCGCGCCGGCGATCGCCTCGACCGCCGCGACCAGCGCCGCCGCATCCTGCCGGGCAAAGCCGCGCAGCACGACGGCGCCGGCGGCGATCGGCTCAGCCGCAGGCCACGGCATAGAGGTCGCGCACGCCCTCCGGCAATCGGGTCTCGCGCCAGCTGCGACCGCCGTCCTGCGTTCCGAACACCTGGCCAAAGCGCGAGACGCCGTAGACCTGGTTCGGATCAAGAGGGTGCAGCGCCACGCCCATCATCGTCGCCTCGGCCTTGATGTCGTGGTCGAACCGCTGCCAGGTCGAGCCGACATCGTCCGAGCGATAGATCGAGCCGTCGCTGCTGCGCGCCGCCGGGCTGAGGCAGGCATAGAGCACGTTCGGGTCGTGCGGCGAGACCCGGATGTCGCGGCCATAGGTCAGCGGCGAAAAGCGGCCGATCTCGATATCCGCCAGTGGCCGCCGCGATCGTCGCTGCGGAAGAGGCCCATCCGGTTGGCGAGGAAGACGCTGCCGGGGGCGGCGGCGCTGACCGCCAGCGCGTGGCCGTCGAGCATCCCCTCGATCTCGGTCTGGCTGCCGATCCGGCTGCGGTATCTCGGTTCTTCGCAAAATCGGATCAGATCGGCGCTGCAATCCTCCCAGCGCTCGCCGCCGTCGCGGCTGCGCATCGCGCCGTTGGCCTCGAGGGTGGCATAGACCTCGTCGGGCGAATTGGGGTCGACCGCGAGCCGCATCACCCGGCAGGCGAAGTCCATGATCACCCGATTGGGCAGTCCCGGATCGGCGGTCTTGCGCCAGGTCTCGCCGGCGTCGTCGCTGCGGAACACCGCGGGCGGCGAGCCGCCGACGAAGACGATGCGCGGATCTTTCGGATTGAGGCAGACCGACCAGATGTCGGCGTCTTCGGGGAGGTCCTGCCGCTGCCAGCGGGCGCCGCGATCGGTGCTGCGAAACAGGCCCTTGGTGGTGCCGATATAGACGATTTCCGGATCTTCCGGATGCACCGTGACCGCGTGAACATCGGCGCCTTCGGGCAGCCCGTTCGTCAGATGTTCCCAGGTGTTTGCGCCGGCCGTCTGGCGGAAGACGCCGCCCAACCTCCCGCCCATCGAGCGCGCCGCGCCGGCGTAAACCTGTGTCGCCGCCATCCAATCCTCCTTCGGCTGCATTGCGGCCGCGATCATACGCCGGTCTCGGAAGGCGTCACCACGCTTTCACGCTGTCCCGATCGGCGCCGCCACGGGCGCTCGCTGCGGCATGGCGGCGTCCACATCCTCAGGCCGCCGTCACGGCGTCGTGCCATCGCCGTGCGCGTGATCGCGGCGGGTCCGCGATAGCGAATCTTCGCCGCGCCGTCTGAGTGAGCCTGCCGGAACCGGGCCTGACGCTCCGCCGCCGTCATTGCGTTGTCGCCCACCGCGCTATTTGCCACCCTGGCGGATTTCAATCCGCCCTACGGCTCCGGGCCGGAGGGCGCGCCCCGCTCGATCGACGGCGCCGCGGGCACCCACGCCTCGGGATCGCCGCCCTTTACGCCGCCCGATGCCGGTGCCGTCGTGCCTCCTCCAGCTCATGCGCCGTCTGCAAATTGAGCCAGAACTCGGCCGACGTGCCAAACCGCTCGGCCAAGAGGATGGCGGTCTCCGCCGTGATCCTGCGCATGCCTGCGACAATTTCGGTGATGCGGTTCGACGGCACGCCGAGTTCGCGGGCGAGCGCGCGTCCCGACAAGCCGAGGGGGGCCATGAATTCGTCGCGCAAGACTTCGCCGGGTGTCACCAGGCCGATGCGTTCGCTGCCGGCGACGTCCGAAAAGTTCAGCGCGGCCACGTCATCGGAGGAAATGCTCACCTTCGTCTCCTCGTGATAGTCGACAATCCAAACATCGTAAGCGTCGCCGTTTTGCCAGGCGAAGCAGAGGCGCCACGGGTCGTTGACGCGAATGCTGTGCTGACCGGCCCGCCCGCCCGTCAGCGCTTCGAGATGGTTGCCGGGCGGACTCCGCAGATCAAGCGCACGGCGGCGATTTGGCAGGACCGGATGCGGATGGTGGCGGCGGCAACGCGGTTGGATGTCCGCGAACGACCGCAGGAGGCGAACGCCCCCCGGCGGGCGCTACTCGAGGTCGACGATCTCGACCCAGTTGGGCATGTCGCCGAGCGGATGTCGCTCGACCTCGGCAAGACAGCCGCGTTCCGGGTCGATCGCGTAGACCGTCATCGCGTTCGAGGCGAGCCCGACCGCGAGCAGAAAGCGGCCGCGCGGATCGATCGCAAAGCCGCGCGGCGTGGTCTCGGTCGGATAGCGCCCGAGCAGCGACAAGCTGCCCCTCGCCGGATCGATCCGGAACGCGGCGAGGGCGCTGGTGGCGCGCTCGCTCGCATAGAGGAAACGGCCGTCGGGGGTGACGTGCAGATCGGCGGCCGAGGGCTTGCCGACGAAGTCGGGCGGCAGGCTCGCCAGCGCGGTCTGCACTTCGGCGAGGGTGCCGTTGCCGGCATCGACGGCATAGGCGCAGAGTGTCGCGTCGGTCTCGTTCAACAGATAGAGAAACCGCCCGTTTGGATGAAACGCCAGATGGCGCGGCCCGGCCCCGGCGGCGCGGGTGGCGATCGCCGCCGGCGTATTCGGCGACACCGTGCCAGCGTCGTCGTCGAACCGCAACTGCATGATCAGGTCGCCGCCGAGACTGGTGCAGTAGACATAACGATTCGACCCGTCGACGACGACGCAATGCGCCTTCGGCCGGGTCGAAAGCAGTTGGATCGGGCGCCCGCCGACCCGGCCGTCGGCGTCGATCGGGTTGATCGCGAGCTTGGCTCCCGGATAGGAGGCGCCAAGCAGAAACCGGCCGCTGCGGTCGGTGACGATATAGGCCATGCTGTCGGGCAACGGGGCGGTGCCGAGATGCGAGAGCCGCCCGCCCGGTCGATCGATGGCAAAGCTCGATACCGGAAAGGGCGGGCTGCGCAGCGCCGCATAGAGAAACCGGTGCCCGGGGCTGATCGCCAGCGGCATGCTGGTCGGCGACGGCTTGTCGGTGCCGGGGACCGCGGCCCGCTCGATCGGCGTCAGCGCGCCGCTGTCGCGATCCATGGCGAAGACAAAGATCTCCTTGCTGGCGGCATTCGACACGTAGACGACCGTCGCCGGGTTCTCCGGCATGGCTCAGCCCTCCCGTTGCAATTCCCGCGCGGCGCGGGCTGCCGGCCGGTCGTGGCACGCCTTCAGCCATGCTTCGGCCTTGGCAAACGGCGACAGGTCGACCCGGGCCTGGCGCGCCCAGGAGAGAATGCTGGCGACATTGAGATCGGCCACGCTGAAATGCGGGCCGAGCAAATAGGGGCTCGCCGCGAGCGCCGCATCGAGTACCGCGAGCGGCGCCGCGAGCTGGCGCTCGGCCGCCTCGGCCGCCGCCGCATCGCGCCGGTCCTCGGGACCGATCCGGTTCAGGAGCGCGGCGAGCGCCGGCCGCTCGACCTCGGTCATGGCCCAGAAGCTCCACTGCCAGGCGCGCGCCTCGTCTTCGAGCCGCTGCGGGTAAAGCCCGCCGGAGCCGCCATATTTCCTTGCAAGATAGAGGTTGATCGCCATCGACTCCCAGAGCCGGAAGCCGCCATCGTCGATCACCGGCACATGGCCGTTCGGGTTGAGCGCGAGGAACTCCGGCCGGCGGGTGCCGCCATCGGCGAAATCGACCCTGATGAGCCGGTAGTCGAGACCGAGTTCGGCCGCCATCCAGAGGGTGCGGAAGGCGCGCGAACGGGGAACGCCATAGATCTCGAGCGGCATGACCGTCTCCTCGCCGAGTGCCGGGCCGGAAAACCGAGGATAGCCGGCGTGCGGCGGCGCCGCCACCTTGCCGCGCTTCGGCCGCCCGGCACCCTCCCCATCCGCCCGGTGGCGGCGGCGGCCGTCCGGCCCCATCCTCTCATGGGATGCCGGAGAAGGAGCGGGCGATGCCGCAAGATGTGCAGGATATTCTCGATCAGCTTTCCACCGCCCTCGGCGGGCGGGTCGCGGCGGCGCGCGGCCTGGTCGCCGGGATCGCGGTGCGGGGCCAGCCGCAGCGCTCCGGCACCTTGTGGCGGCAGGATGTCGTCGTCGCCTCGGAGCAGGCGCTGCCCGACAGCCGGGAAGCCGAGGTCGCGCTCGCCGATGGCGGCACCTTTGCGGCGCGGATCGTCGGCCGCGACCCCGGCACCAACATCGCGGTGCTGCGCTTCGACGGCGGCCCGGCAGCGGCGCTCCCCGCCCCGCAAGCGCCGCCGGAACCACGGCCGGGCGCCCTCGTCCTGGCCCTGGCCGCCGATGGCGCCGGCCGCGTCGCGGCCCGGCTCGGGGCGGTGCACGCGGTGGGTCCCGCTTGGCACAGCCGCGCCGGCGGACGTGTCGACCGGCGCATCCTGCTCGACATCCGGCTCGGCAGCCGCGAAGAGGGAGGCCCGGTGCTCGATGCCGCCGGCCGGCTCCTCGGCATCTCGACCCTGGGGCCGCGGCGCCGGGTGCTGGTGATCCCGGCGGCGACCGTCGAGCGTGTGCTCGAACCGCTGCTGGCAACGGGCCGGGTCGAGCGCGGCTGGCTCGGCGCCGCGGTGCAGCCGGTCCTCGTCCCCGAGGCGCTGCAGGCCGAAATCGGGCGTGCCTTGGGTCTGATCGTGATCGGGGTGACCAGGGACGGGCCGGCGGCGCAGGCGGGCGTGCTCGCCGGCGATATCCTGGTCGGCGTCGACGGGGCTGCCGTCGGCAGTCCGGCAGAGCTCGCGGCCCGTCTCGACGAAGCGTCGGTGGGAACGCGGGTCGAGCTGCGCCTCATCCGCGCCGGCGCGCTGCAGTCCATCGCGGTCACGATCGGCGCGCGGCCGGCGCGATGAGTGCCGCGCTCGCGATGCGGGCTGCCGCGTTGCCGCTGCGGGTCTTCGTCGCTGCCGCCGACCCGGTCGCCGCGGCGCGGCTCGCCGCACTTGCCGGGCGCTGCGGGCACGAGGTCGTGGGCGCCCCCGAGGCCGCCGATGTCGTGGTGAGCGACGGCTCGGCGCTGCCGGCGGCGGACCGGCCGACGGTGGCCATCGGCATCGCCGAGGGCGATTTTGCCGGGCTCTTGCCGGCGGGTGCGGGGCCGATGCAGCTCGACGCGGCGCTGCGCGCCGTCGCCGCCGGGCTCGCGGTGCGGCCGCAATCGCGCGCCCGGCCCCGGTTCGGGCCGCCGCCGGACGAGCCGGCGCCGCTGTTGACCCCGCGCGAGATCGAGGTGCTGGGCGCGTTCGCCGACGGGCTCAGCAACAAGGAAGCGGCGCGCCGCCTCGGCATCTCGCCGCACACCGTCAAATTCCACGGCGAGTCGCTGTTCCGCAAGCTCGGCGCCGGCTGCCGGGCCGAGGCCGTCGCCAAAGGGTTGCGGCGCCAGATCGTCGAATTTTGACCGATCGGGCGAAACGCGGCGACGATACGCGACCTGTTGAATCCGCCGCCGGGCCGACGGAGAGCGCCGCGTCGGGGCTAGTCGAGGCGGTTGCCTCTACCATGAATTGCTTTCTTTGGCTTAGGTTGCTGCATGCGCAGCGAATCTACAGCAGATTCCTCCCGTTCTGATTGAGAGAAAGCCGGCCGCTTTCGGCTCCTGCCGGCTGTCGTCACGGTTGGCCGGGGGCCCCGCTTCGTCCGCGTCGCAATCCTCCGATGTGTCATCACGATCTGGCGACCTCGCCGCGCGAGGCGCGGAAGTAACCGCATTCATCGCCCCAGAAGCCTCTCGGTCGCTCGTCGTCACCTCGTCGTTGTCATAAACCTAATCGCATAATTGTGTCAATAGCAATATCTTCGGGCAACACGACCTACAATCCGATCGCCTGTGCGGCAGGCACGAGCGGCGGGCTGACGATCACGATCAACGGCACCTCGCCGGCGGCGGCGCATCGCGCGCCGCGGGCTTGGCCTGCACATCGACGCAGCCTCCTGCGGCGGAATTCCGCTTGACTTTGGAATTGTCGTTGACGGCTCTTCGTCGGGTTTGTGCGCAGCTCGAGGCGGGGATCCCGGCTGCAACAAACGAATGCATGGCCGGCCGTTTCTGCCGGGTATTACAGAATTCGACACTTATGCAACCAAAATTGTTGTCAATGCATTCTGTGCTATAATGCTGGGCATGACAGAGAAACCGCAAAACGATCCGGTATTGAAGCGCTTCCGCGCCGCTGTCAGTGAAATTTACGGCGACCGGATTGAGCGCGTTGTCTTGTTCGGCTCCCATGCGCGCGGCGATGCACACCCGGACTCCGACTACGATGTTGCGGTATTCTTGCGCGACATGCCCGACCGGCCCGCCGAGATGAACCGGCTGGCCGACCTCGTCACCGAGATTCTCTATGAAGGAGGGCCGTTCATCCACGCCATGCCCTATCCCGCCGGTTCCTATAACGACGAGCGCATGCCGCTGATGCACGAAATCCGCGCCGAAGACATCGACTTGTGAAACCGCAAACCGCCGCTTTCCTTGCCAAGTCGCGCGAATTTCTGGACAAGGCGAATGACTTATTCGGCGCGCACCACTGGCCCGACGATTGTAGGTGCGCGGGAGGAACGCCCGCAACTCCATGTCAAAGCGCGGGTCATCCCTCACCAGCCGGGCAAATTCCCCCTGCATGGTGGAATGTCTTTTTCGTACCCGGCCCGTCGTTTCGTAGATCAAGGCTTGCGCCGCATGCAGTCCCGCCAGATAGGCCGCGCGGCCCGCTTCTCTCAAAGCCATTGCCGACTATCTCACAGGCCCCGGTTCGCAAGTGACGGTCGAGCAGGCCCAAGAGGCGATCCGGACGGCGCGGCGGTTTGTTGACTGCGTTACCACTCTTATTCCGCCGAGTTTTGCTCGATTGGCGTGCAACGCCAATACGACAGCCAGGACATGGCCCCACGCACTCGGATTGGCCGCTTTGTATGCGGACATTGCGGCCACGCTTTCGATCTTCGTGATTGCCATCTCTTTCGTCTGGCGGTGACCCTCCTGGCATCATGCCTCGATCATATTTTGGGTGGTCAATGATGTGTACCATCTTTTTCTTTTTTCGCGGCCGCATTTCTAAATCTAGTAGGTCGGAGCGTCGCGCGGAATCCTGCGCAAGCCGCATAAGCTCCAAATTATTATGACAAGCGCCGGGAAGGTTTCGTGATATCCTCCTGCGCCGGGTGGAATAAAAACATGGCGGGGGCGAGGGTTGATTTGCCGACCTAGGCCCTCGCCGCATCAGCCATGACTTGCCGGCTCACGCGATTGCTCGGCGGAGTGCGCCACCGAATATAGCGGATCAGGCGGCTTTCGCTGCCGCCGGCCGGCCGCGCGCGCGGTATTCGTCTATCGCGGCCCGTCCACAGCGACCGCGCTGTGGCGGCCGGTCAGGTCGATTTCGAGGTGGACGCGGGTTGCGATCAAGGCGGGCACACGCGATCGGTGCGGGCCGTCCTCGAAGGCGACAATCCCGAGCTGCGCCAAGCGCTTCAAGGTGCGCGAGAGGCTCGCCGCCTTGCGCCCGGTGAGCGCCGCCAGCTCCCGCAGCGATGCCGGCTTGTGACGTTTGATCGCTTCAAGCACGGCGAGATTGCCCGGCGACAGCAACTTGACCATCGCCTCGGCCGAGACCTGCTCGGCGCGCGCGGCGGCTTGCTCGCTGTCGAACCACTTCTTCGGGAATTCGCGCGCGGCCTGGGGATCGCAGACGACGCGCTTGGTCCAGGCGGCGAATTCACCGATCGAACCGACCTTATAGGTCGTTGGGGATGTCTTTTTCATTGAATGTCCGTTTTACCTCCCGCCAAAAATCGTCGAGCAGTTGCAGCGCCGTGGTGAAGTGGTACGGGCGGCCTTCGTCGTGCGTGGTGCGGTGCCAGTGATCATAGACCACGCGCTTGCGGCCCTTGCGGCGTTGCTCGACCGCGTGCGCGTTGTCAAACCGCACCCACGGCGCGCCGCCAGCCTTCGGCCGCAGCACCAGGGCATAGCTGATGCCGTGCGGGCGCTGCGGGGTCGCCGGCGTGCGCCGAACGGCGAACTCGACACTCACCCCCGGAGCCATTTCATATGCCGCACCATCGAGGCTCAGCAGCAACTCCAGCCTCGGCCTCGTCCATAGCTTAACATAACATGTTAAGTATAAGATTTCAAGGCCCTCGCCGGCCCGGTCTCTATAGGATAATGTCGGTTGTCGGAAAGTCTGTGCCGGTAGCCGTGCGGGCGCGCGAGGGGGGGAGGGACGGCTGATTCGATCGAGCAGGCGCGCCGCTGGTATGCGGAGGAACTGCGTTTCACGGCTAGCGTGAGATCGCGGGTCCTCATCGATGCTTTCGCGACGGTGCTGCGTGAGTGCTTCGTCGGACCCGGCCCGTGGCGGATCAAGAGCCCGAACTGGCGCATCGAGAACCCGACGGGCGCGGACGATTACTGGACGACCGAGAACACTGACCCACGCCATGTCTACCACGACGTACTGATCGCACTTGACGAGGCGCGCGGCATCAACAACGGCCAGCCCAGCCTTTGGGCCGGGCTGTTCGACCAGCTCGGCATCACGGCCGGTGAACAGGTGCTGCACCTCGGCTGCGGCACCGGCTATTACACCGCGATCGCGGCCGAACTCGTCGGACCGGCGGGGAAGATAACGGCCGTGGAGGTAGATGCGCCGCTCGCCGAGAAGGCACGTGTCGCGCTTGCCCGATGGCCACAGGTTGTCGTCAAGAATGCGGATGGGGCGGCTGGTGCTTTTGACCCGGCCGACGCGATCCTGGCAAGTGCGGGCGCGACTTCACCCGATGCAATCGGGGCTTGAGGCGCTGAAGCCGAGGGGTCGGCTTTTATTCCCGATGACATCGACCGGACGTGGCCCAGGGGCAATGCTCTTGATAACCCGTCAGAACGACGAGGAATATGCCGCCCGTTTCCTGTGCCCGGTCGGGTTCATCGATTTCCAAGGCGCACGCCAGGAAAACGTCGGTCGTCGGCTTGCCACTGCCCTGACGCGTGATCGTGGCTTGTCGGTGAGGTCGCTTCGTCGCAACGCTCACCCGAGAGGCGAGGCGTGCTGGCTCCATGGTAGGGATGGTGCCTTTCTCGACTCTCGATTGGAGCCGCGACACCGTGACCGAGGGTCATCTTCAACTTTTCAGTGCGCCGCTTCCCGCTGCCGCGGAACTTCATGTGCCCTCGATCTGGCCGCCGCCGGCGAGCGTGCGTCGATGCGCTTCCTCGAATTCTTCGCGGTCGACATCCGCAACCCGCACACCCGCCGGGCCTATGCGCGGGCGGCCGAGGAATTTCTCGGCTGGTGCGCAAGCGTCGGCATGCGATCGATCGCCGATGTCCAGCCGGTGCATGTCGCGACCTGGATCGAGGCCGGCACGCGCGAGCTCGCCGCGCCGAGCGTCAAGCAACGGCTCGCGCAATTCGCCATCTATTCGATTGGCTCGTCACCGGCCAGGTCGTGCCGGTGAACCCCGCCGGGTCGGTGCGGGGCCCGCGCTACGTCGTCACCTGCGGACAAACTCCGGTGCTCGATCCGGCCGAGGCGCGGGCGCTGCTCGATACCATCGACACCGGCAAGGTCGCGGGTCTCCGCGACCGCGCCTTGATCGGTCTCATGGTCTATTCCTTCGCCCGCATCGGCGAGGCGCTCGGGATGGCGGTCGAGGATGTCTACACGCAGAACCGCCGGCTATGGGTGCGGCTGCGCGAGAAGGGCGGCAAGCGCCGCGCGATGCCGTGCCACCACAACCTTGATGAATATCTTGTCGCCTATCTCGACGGCGCAGGCCTGCGCGACGATCCTAAGGGACCGCTGTTCCGCACGATCGGGCGCGGCACCGGCAAGCTGACGCGCACGGTGCTGCCGCAGGCGAACGCATATGCAATGATCCGCCGGCGCGCGGCGGCGGCCGGCATCGCCACCAAGCTCGGCAACCACAGCTTCCGGGCCACCCGGATCACGGCTTACCTCAAGAATGGCGGCACGCTCGAAAAGGCCGTAGCGATGGCGGACCATGCCTCGACGCGCACGACGCAGCTCTACGCCCAGAAGTCAGACACGCAGGTCGATTTGGCAGAGGTTAACCCGCCGTTTCTGCCGGTCATTACAGAATACAAGACGTTTGACTGCGTTAACTAACTGCGGAGCCGTCGCATTGAACGAGCGGCTGTGGTATTCTACATATATATGATGCGTAAAGGTGAGGAGAGGTCGTGGCGCGTAGCACCGTCGATGTCGCCGTCATCATCCCGGACGCAAGCCCGGTGCTGACGCTCGCGCGCATCGGGCGGCTCGACCTGTTCGACACCTTCACCGCGCCCATCCATATTGTCGATCAGGTGGAGTACGAGATCACGAAGGAAACCAATGATCCGAAAGGCGAGGTCAGGGCGTGGCTTCGGCGCATGGGCAACCGCGTTGTGATCGAGGAAACGCTTCTCGGGTTGGGCTTCCGCACCAAAGTTGAGCACGGCGAAACGCCGAGCAGCGCGAAATCTCGGCGAGATCGCCGTGGACGAGTACGCGACGCGGTTAGCGCTGCGTGGCTCGCCGACCTTTGTGCCGCTGGTGCTGTTCGAAGACCCCGACGTGCTGGAAACGCGGATCGCTCGCCTGCCGCGCGTCCACCTGTTGAACACCGCCGCGTGGATCAGAGCTTTGACCGATGAAAAAATCATTGCCGATGGCCCGGCGCTGCTCGACGCGATCAATGCGCAGAGCCTAAAGCCGGTGGAACGCCCTGGCCAGACGGCGCGGGTGCGCTCGCGCTGGCTCACGCGAAGGAGACGCGAGAATGACGCTGGCTGAGATGCTGGACAAATTGGAGCGCGGTCGGATCGGGCACAGCGAGGCGATGCGCTGGCTTGGGGTGAACAGTTACAACGAGCTGGTCGAGATCGTGCACTATAACGGCCGTCAGATGCCGGGGCACCGGCCGACGCCAGTGCCGCCGGAAACCCGAAGTCTCTTGCGACAAATCACACGGCGGCCCTCGGCTGCGCCGAAGCCATAACGGCGACTACCGGGCTGCGGGCAGCACCAACGCCCGCATGAGGGGACCAAGGGGATCGACGTAGCAAGCGACGACCGTGGAGGTGCGCCTTTGATGCGGTCTGAAGTGGCCCCGTTGAGAGGCTCGCCGTGGTCAACCAGCGTGCGTGCTTTGACCGCCTCTTGCTGGCGGCGAGCGCTATTCGCCGTTGCTGAATTCGCTGAGCGGGGCCATCGTGGCCTCGAACCGGCCGCGGATCTGGCGAATGTCGGCTCAAAAGTTCCGATCAGGGAAGATGACCATGACTGCGAGAACAGACGACTACGACGCAATCGTTAGAGTTGTGCAGCTCTACGTCGATGCATTCAATGATAACGATGTCAGCAAGCTCAAGGAGGCTTTCGACAAAGACGCCTGGATCTTCTACATCGACGCCGACGGCGTCCTTCATAAGAATCTGATCTCCGATAGCTTTGAGCGGTGGGCTGCTCCGCCGAGTGCGGGCGTCGTCGGTCGATGCGTTTCGGTGACCCAGGTGGGGGATGCTGCCTCGGTCCAGCTCAGCTTTGCGTCTGAGATGATCGGTGGGTGGATCGATTTTCACAATCTGCTCAGGATCAACGGCGTCTGGAAGATCACGAACAAGACCGCCACTCACAGCAGCCGGTAGGCCCTCCGGTCCGACTTTGCGGACCGTTTACCGCCGGCGCGGCCTGCCGGCGTCGAACAGGCACCCGCAGACTGCGCCGGCCGAGATCAGCTCTGTGCGGCGGCCGCCCTGCACGCCCTCGCAGCCGGGCACCGGCAGCGTGCCGAGCGTGACGGCGACCTGGCTGCTTGCCGGGCCGGGCAAGAGTTGACAGAGCGCGACGATATCGACGTAGCCCGCTCCATCCAGCCATTTGCGCCGCTCGACGAACTCGGCCCGGAAATAGCCCAGATGGGCAAGCGGCCCGCCAAAGCTCGTAAACCCCAGCCCGGAGGAACACGAACAGGACTTCGAGGAGCGACCCGGAATGCGCCGGGCTCTCTTCAACCGCTCCCTCGCTGGTGGACATGCTTACGCTTTCGGCGGCGGCGGAGCGGTGAACTGCGCCAGGTCGGCAAACCCGAGCGCCTGTTCAATCTGCCCGATTTGGGCAACCGCATCCTCGAAGCCGTCCTTGCCGAATTGCTGGTGCTCGATGTCCTCGAATTTGTCGCCCATCTCGTCAAGCTGGCGCGCGGTGAGCGCTGCTTTCCACGCCGTAAAGACAATCGTGTCCTCACGTGCCGTGTGGTTCTGATACATCAGCACGAAGCTCTCGAACGCCCGCGCCAGCGGCTCGGCATCCGCGTTCAGCGCCCCCCTGCCGGTAACGGCGAGGATGTAATCGGTGACCTCGCGACCCCGGTCATGCTGTGCCTTGAGCACGTCGATGTAGCCAGCGGCTTCCCCGCCTGCCTTTTTGACAGCCGGGAAGATGTAGGGCTCTTCAAGCCGCCTCTCGTGATAGTCCTCGCCCAAGGTACGGAAGAGCTTGGCCGTGCGCGCCAACGCGTCAGGTGGGACGCTGCCTGGATTTGCCCAGAGCTTTGGAACGGTTTCGATGTAGACCAGCAGCGCCCGGCGCAGCACACCGTGCTCGCGCATCAAGTCCTCGACCGCGCCGACCTCTTTTCCTGGCCTTTGCCGTGACGGCTTTTTTCGGCGGCACGCGCAACTCCGCCGCCAGCCGAAGCGAGCATCAATCCGGCACCGGCTGCACCCGCCGCTATCACCAGCCGCCGCCGCGCGGCATCAAACTCGACCATCGTTCTCTCCCTCACCCGCTTCGTCCTCGAACAACTCAGCGAACAGTTCGCGCGCCTTGAGCTTGGCTGCCGTCAGGGCTTTCGCTCCCGCTGCGGTCGCACGGTAGACCCGGCGCACAGAGCCGACCGCGCGCTCCTCGGTCGATGTCAGGTGTCCCCTTTCCTCCATCCGGGCAGGATGGGGTAGAGCGTGCCTGGGCTCAGCGCGTAGCCATGACGTGCAAGCTCCTCGATCATCGCGCGCCCGTAGACCGGTTCCTTCACCGCGTCGTGCAGCACGTGCAGCCGGATGAACCCGGCGTAGAGATACCTGTCTTCCATGCTATTATCGCATGACGATAACGTATTTCGTTATCAAAAACCCGTTACGACCGTCAAGCTGGCGCTGTTCCAAAAATCAAGAATTGCGGGAAAAAACTTGTTCCCGCCCGATCAAGGGATTACGCCCCGAAAACCGCCGTCTCGGCTATGCCCGCGTCAGCACCTACGGGCAGACGCTCGACAGCCAGCTTGAGCAGCTACGGGCCGCAGGCTGCACCAGCAAAATTTACCGGGAGAAGGTGACCGGCGCGCACAACGACCGGCGCGAGCTTCTCAAAATACTCAAGCACCTCGCCGCCGGCGACGTGGTGACGGTCACACGCATCGACCGCCTGGCGCGCAGCACCTTCGACCTGTTCGCCATCGTCAAGCAGATCGTGGACGCCAAGGCGCAATTCCGTTCGCTTGCCGAGCCGTGGGCCGACACCGGCACCAGCACCGGGCGCTTGATGCTGGCGGTATTGGGCGGCCTTGCCGACGTGGAGCGCGATCTTATCCGCACCCGCACCGCCGAGGGCCGCAGCCGGGCGCAGAAGCGCGGGCAGCGCATGGGCCGGAAACCGAAATTGACCGAGGAACAGCAGGCCGAGGCCCGCAAGCGGCGCACCGAAGGTGCCACGCTCGTTGAACTCGCGCACAGCTACGGCGTAGGAAAGAGTACGATTTCAAGGCTCACTGTTTCACGAACGAGGCCCGCTTGAACGCCGTGTCTTTAGACGAGTTGCTCAACGCTCTGGTTTCAGGATTAGCCATTGTTTGTTTTTCTTTTGATGGCCTTTCTTTACCAATCCATATTCCCGCCGATTTATTGACTGTGGCTGAGCATGGTGCTGGTAAGCTTTTTTGACTTCTTCCTCTCGCCACCCCCCCCCGCCCCTTCAGGCACCAGCCGGAAGTTGTTTTCGTAGTCAGCGAGCTTCTGGCTGACGTTTTTGGCAGTGAAACTGCGTCCCCGCCGGAAAGTGGCATTGTGCGAACGTGCATCGACAACCGCCCGTGGCGCAATGAAGATGCGGCGGGCGTAGCCCGGAGGATTCAGAAGAACCACGGCCAGCCACTCGAAGTCATCGACGTACTTCCAGCCCACGAAGTTCGTTGGGGTTGCGTACTCGCGGGACTTGACCTGAATGCGCTGCGGCGGTCTGCCTGCCGGATGAGCGACGATGTCGTGCCCCCGATAGTTTATGGGGGTTAGGAAAGCTGGGATGCCAGCCCCGGCAAGTTCATTCACGATCAGCCTCTCGGCGGCGTCCCCCTGTTGTACTTTGTCCGTCATTATTTTGATCCTTGCTTTGGTGCGGTGCGCGGGCAACGCCCGTGCGGCGAGATTGCGTGGCGTTTCCCGGTTCAACGAGAGTAAGCTATATCGGACTGTGTTGGATGATTTCCCCAGGATTTTTATCAATTTCAGCGGTTTTACCCGATTCGCTCCGCGCAGTCGGCACCTACGCTCGCGGAACTGGCGCGCAGCTTATGCGCGCCTCCCCGCACAGATTTTCCAGAAGGCACCTTGGACTAAGCACGCTCCGCGGCAGTGCCCGGCGAGAACCATTGTCGTTTAGCTCTTGCATTCCGCCATTCCCTGCCGTCAACCTCACTCTCGAAGACGGCGCGTTTTCCAACGGCGTTGCGTCGGCGATCCGCCGCGCGCGCCTGATCCCTTTCAGAAGCGCCATAGCAGATCATATGGGAGACAGCCGCGCGAAAGGAACCAAGCTTGTCAGCACCGTCACCGTCACCCGAAAGCCGAGAGTATCACCTGAATTACGAAATTTGGATGCTCGAAGAGACCTACCAAAAGCATCACGATACGGATCAAGTCATCAACAATGCACTCATAGAATCCTTTTGCGTGCACGCACGTAATTTGATCGAGTTCTTTGCCGAAGAAGCACGGAATTATACCACCCAAAGCCATCGTCCATTTTGCGACATCAGCGATAATAGACTAGCGAGCATTCGACGAAAAATAAATGTGCAAATCTCACATGTAAAGTATCACGGCCGCACGACCAACGAAGCCGATAAAATTACTGCTCTCGATAGAGCAGAAATAGTCAATATTCTGTCGCGCGAAATTAGCGAATTTAAGGCGCATCTTTTGCCTCAATACAACCAGAGTAAAATTCGTGATCTTCCGCCCGTCATCTCAACTTCCTTCTCCACGCCGGCGGGAGCCTATGTCACCACGGCACCGAGCAGCGTCAGCGTCGTGTATTTCTCTGTGCCGCCTCATCCATCCAACTGATTTCCAGAATCCCCGTTTATGCCCCGCGAGAACAACATCTAGAAACCGGGGCGAGGTGGTTCAACCGGTCATCCGTCGCATAGCTCGCGCGCGCCAGTACGAAATATCAAGATGGACGCGATAGGTATTTTTCTTCTGTGCCACGTCAAGCGCTAATTGTTGCCAATTAACGTTTTCCTCTGGCGTCAGGTGTCTTATGTTTTTCCAACGCGGCGGGCGGAGGCCGTATGTTTTTGCGTCCCGTCGAAGCCCTGTTGCTGCGTTTTCATCTAATGGTATTTCCAGAATCGCTTCGACACGCTGAAGATTGTATCTCGGACGTAAATAATACGAATAAAATGAGTTCCGTAAGAAGATGTTCAAAGCCTTGCGTGCAAAACCCCATGGCAGAGGATCAACATCAGGAACAGAACGATTAACGTGATGCATTAGGGCAACTGTCGTAGTGTTAAGTATAGTCGGAAAAGAGTTCGGGAGCACCGAATGCGGAGAGATCAACATGATATAGGAATTGTCGCGCTGCTTCTACCGTACCTTCGCTTTTGCTTTCTTTCGTGCGAATTTGGATGACAGACCTGTCGATTCCCGCATTAACAACGTAGGCTTGCAGCGTTGTATAGAATTCGGGTGTCACTGCCGTGCCTCAAGACGCGCTGAATTCCCTCTATGTGGGGCTGAGCCGAGCGGCACGCGTCGATTTTCCAGAACGAAGAGCATTTTTGCCGCGGCGTCGCGCTGCATGGACAGAGCCGTAGACCCCGTGAAAAAGCCCCTCGCCGTCGCCGACGTAACGCCGTTGAAAACTCAACGTCTTCGGGGTGAGGGTGACGGCAGCAAATGCGGAATGCAAGAGCTAAACGACAACGGTTCTGGCGGGGCACTGCCGCGGAGCGTGTGTCCACCAAATAGAGATGTCACTCTTTCTGCCATTTAGAAATGTCACTATCGTTGGGGTCGGACGTCGGTCGGGCGCTGCGCTGCGCCGGGGGCTCCGCGCCCGCCCGACGCCCGACCCCAACCCCGTGCGGTGTCATTTCTACTTTGCGCGCCCGGTGACATTTCTATCTTGCGCCGACATCACAACACAGCAACAACAGTCCCCGGACACATTCTTTACCAGTCGACCCAGCCTCGCCGCCACCGCCACCGCTACGAGCCAGGGCGGGTGAAGCCGGCCCCGCGCTCTGTGCGGCGGCCGCCCGGCACGCCCTCGCAGCCGGGCACCGTCGCATCTCAGCATGATGCCGAAGGCCGGCGGCGCGGCGATTTCCCGATGAAAGCGGCCTCGGGATCGGTTAGAACCCGTCGCGAGGCGGGCAGCAACCAAGCAGCGGGCAGGGGAGGGGCGATATGCACAAGAGCACCGACCGAATTCTGACGACGCATGCCGGCAGCATCCCGCGCGGCGAGCCGCTCGGCCAGATGCTGATCGACGAGGAGGCCGGCAAGCCGGTCGACGCCGGCGCGCTGCGGTCCAATATCGAATCGCGCGTCTCGTACGTATTGGAGAAGCAGGCGCAGGCCGGGATCGATAGCGTCAATGACGGCGAGCAGGGGCGCGTCGGCTTCCAGACCTACGTCACGCAGCGGATGAGCGGCTTCGGCGGCGTCTCGAAGCGGCCCTACGGCAAGGAATTCATCGAGTATCCGCAATTCACCAAGCGCATGCTCGAGCGTCTCGGCAAGTTCAGCAAAGTGTTCGACGCGCCCGAGGCCGTCGCCGACATCAAGTACCGCGACACCGCGCTGATCGATGCCGAAATCCAGCGGCTGACGCGTCTCGGTGCGGCGGTGAAGCCGCGCGTCGCCGAGTTCTTCATGAACGCGCCCTCGCCCGGGATCGTCGCCACGACCATGCTCAACGCGCACTACCCGTCGCACGAGGCCTATCTCGACGCGATCGCGCGCGAGCTCCGCACCGAGTATCTCGCCGTGACCAAGGCCGGTTTCGTGCTGCAGATCGACGCGCCCGACATGGCGATGGAGCGCGTGCTGCTGTTCCAGGACAAGTCCGACTCCGAATACGCCAGCCTCGTCGAGCAGCATGTCGCGGCGCTGAACACGGCGCTCGACGGCATCCCGCCGGACCGTGTGCGGCTGCATGTCTGCTGGGGCAACTGGGAGGGGCCGCACGTCCACGACGTGGCGATGGAGGTAATATTGCCGGCGCTCTACCAGGCGAAGGTCGGGGCGCTCGGGCTCGAATTCGCCAGTCCGCGGCGGCAGCACGAGGCGGCGGCCTTGCGCAAGTGCAAGCTGCCCGACACGATGATCCTGATCCCCGGGGTGATCGATCCGAAGAGCAACATCGTCGAGCATCCCGAGGTGGTGGCGCAGCGGATCGAGGCGGTGGCCGGGGCGGTCGGCGACCGCGAGCGCGTGATCGCCGGCGTCGATTGCGGCTTTGGCACCTTCGTAGGCTGGGAATGGGTCACCGAGGACGTGGTCTGGGCGAAGCTCGCGACGTTGCACGCCGGGGCGGATCTCGCCTCGCGGCGGCTATGGGGCAGGAAGGCGGCCTGACCCGACTCTAGCGACGCCGCGGGGGGACGGCGCCGCCGCGGCGGGGGCTATAAACCTCCGAGGGTTCGTCGAACCGGGGCACCGGGTGCGCGCCGCGATAGATGAAACGCTTGCGCACCGGCCGGGCAAATTCCGCGGAAGCAAGCACGGGCTCGCCGAGATGTTTCGTCAGCCCCTGAAGCCTGGCCGCCTGATTGACCGGGCGACCGATAACGGTGAAATCGAGGCGCTCGTCAGTGCCCACGTTGCCGTACATGACGTCGCCGAGATGGAGCGCGATCCCGACGTCCAATGGACGCCCCGAGGGCGCGTAGCGCGCCGCTCTCGTGCAGCGCTCGGGCGGATGCCGCCTGCGCTGGTCCGCAGGAGGTGGTCATGGTGGACACTTTGGCGCTGGTTGACCATCAGCACTGCGTTCGCGGTATCGGCCAGCCACGGAGGCACGGCAGCAGCTATCACCATCAGAGTGGCTCGGGGTCAACGTTGTCGAGTGCGAGGATTCGTCGAGGCTCTCCCTTGCGAGGCTCGGCGGTAAGGGCTCGAAATCGGCGAGACGGACGGTGCGTTGCAGCCGTTGATCCATCGTGAACCGACACCTGATGCTCGTTGCGCGCGGGGTTGGGCGCGGCGCATTCAAGGGCGCCGCGCTCGTCGGCGCTTTTGTCATTATTATTGCCGCTTGGTGGTGGGACGCCTCGCTCCTCACAGCGGCTGCGGATCAAAATCTTCGGCTGATCAAAACGGTCACCGGCGCATTCCCATTCGACTGGGGCAGTAAGGCCGAAAGCGCGCTCCGCATTTTCGGCGCCGATCGCGCCCTCTTGCTCATCGAAGCCGTGGCCATTGCCAAAGTCGCCATGCTCGGGATCGCTTTTTTCTTCCGCCGCCTCCGTCGGCGAACGCTGTAAATTTCGCGCCGGACTTTCGCCGCGATCAGCTGGTCAGCGGCCGTCGATGCGATCGCCTGCGAGGCGATCTGCGGCTGCAGCCGAAGGACCGAACCGCCGTCCCGGTCGACGGCAATCCCGCCCGCGTCGAGCCGGCGACGGAGCCCCGCCGGCAACTCGCGCAGATCGGCGCCGCCGCCACCGCTTTCGATCAACCGACCAGATAAAGCATGGTGGTGGCGCCGCAGCCGGCGAAGCCGGATCCTGCGGCCGCTACTGACCCGATTTCGCGGATTGGCCGATCGACGGGGCGCTGCTATCGACGTCCCTTCGGATCGTGTCACCCCCACCCCAGCCCTGTACCCTTAAAGCGGTCGTGAACCGGTCTGGTTTCAGACTGGCCGGACCGGGCCGACCCGCCGGGAGTCGCCGACCCCAACCCGTGGCTTGAGCACCTGGGGCGGACCTGCACCCCGGCGGGTTGGCCGCGACGGAAGTCCTGTGGGAGGTTGCGCTTCGAGCGCCGGTACAGGGACTGACGGTCGTCGCGGCGGTCCGGCTGTGCAAGGAGGGTGTGATCATGACGGAAGGGATTGAGTGGTTTGCCGGCATCGACTGGGCGAGCAAGACGCATCAAGCCTGCTTGATCGATGCCGGCGGCAAGATTGTTGGTGAGCGAGCGTTTGACCATGACGGCGCCGGGCTGGCGGAGCTCTGCGCCTGGTTGTCGTCGATGACCGGAGCCGAACCAGGGGCGATCGCGGTGGCGATCGAAGTGCCGCACGGCCCGATCGTCGAAACCCTGCTCGAACGTGGTTTCCAGGTATACGCGATCAACCCCAAACAGCTCGACCGGTTCCGCGACCGCTTCACTGTCGCCGGCGCCAAAGACGATCAGCGCGACGCGCGGGTCCAGGCCGACAGCCTGCGCACCGATCGCCACGCCTTCCGAGGCTTGTCGGTCGACGACCCGGTGATTGTCGAGCTGCGCGAATGGTCGCGCATGACCGAGGATCTGCAGCGCGAACGCAATCGTCTGGCCAACCGCGTGCGCGAACAGCTTTGGCGTTATTA
This sequence comes from uncultured Alphaproteobacteria bacterium, assembly GCA_963772295.1. Classification (GTDB taxonomy): domain Bacteria; phylum Pseudomonadota; class Alphaproteobacteria; order ATCC43930; family CGMCC-115725; genus AP-15. The sequence continues at coordinate 159,074 of CAVYWO010000020.1, read as the reverse complement.
CCCGCAGATGCTGACCCTCTCCGACGACCTCGCGGCCGCTTGGTTTCTCGATTTGTGGCGCCAGGCGCCGACCCCGGCGAAGGCCGCCCGGCTGCACCTTACGACAATCGAGCGGCTCCTCAAAGCCCACCGTATCCGCCGTCTGCAGGCGGCCGAGGTGTTGCAGGTCTTGCGGCAGAAGCCGTTGACGGTGGCGCCCGGCGTGGTCGCGGCGGCGACGGCTCATATCGACGCCGTGGCCGCCCGCATCGGCTTGGTCAATCAGCAGCTCAACGCCGCGCACCGCAAGCTCGACCAGCTCTGCGACCAGCTCATCCCGCCCGCGGAAACCGCACCGGCGGAAGGCCGCGAGGAGAACGCGCCGGGGCAGCATTGCGAGCAGCGCGACGTGGCGATCCTGCGATCCATGCCAGGGCTCGGAAGGATCACCCTCGCCACGCTGCTCGCCGAGGCCTCGCAGCCTCTGCAGCGGAGAGATTACCATGCCTTGCGCCTGCTGTCCGGGGTGGCGCCGGTGACCCGACGCAGCGGTAAGAGCTGCATCGTCGTGCGCCGCTACGCGTGCAACAAGCGGCTGGACAATGCGCTCTATCATTGGGCGCGCGTCGCCACCCAGCACGATCAGGCCAGCCGTGATCGCTACGCCGCGCTGCGTGGCCACAGCCACGGCCGTGCCCTGCGCACCGTCGCCGACCGCCTGTTGTCGGTGGCCTGTACCCTGCTCGAGCGGCAAACCCTGTTCGACCCCAACTACAAGTCGCCGGAGGCTGCCGCCGCATGAGCCTCCCGCTGTCATCCCTTTGTTCGATCGAAACTGACCCATCCCTCCGTCCCGACCTGCCCATCGGCAGAGCACCGCGCGCAGCGGCAGTCAAGGATGCCGCCGGCAACGCGGCGGCACCGGCGAAGCCGGCGCGCAGCGTCCTTGACAGAGCAAGCACGGTGCTATCCTCCCGGCGCGGGACGATCGCTCCGAGACACTGCGCTGCCGCAGCCTGGCGCGGGCATCTCCCGGCTCCTATTGGCAATCGTTACGTCACGTTTCCCGGTGCCGCTAACGGTTGCTTCCTCGCGGCCTTGCCGGCCCAAAGACCGACCGGGCATCCACGTGCGCCGTGACAAGGCGGCGCTTTTCCAGCGGGTGCAAGCCCCGCCCGGCGACCGCTCCAGCCGGAAGCAGCCGGAGCAGGCATGGAGGAGACGAAATGTCTGAAGCCTTCGGATAACGGTCACGGTTTTGGTGACCGCGCGAGTGTGCAGGCCGCAACGTGAGTAAACGCCGAGCAATCCTCGAAAAGGTCGATGTGCAGGCCGACCCGGTAGTGGTTTCGGGGAAGGCTGATACGGATGGGCGAGTTTGAGCGATGAGTGCGCCCGTCCGCTGCACCGGGGTAGTGGCGGCGGCATGTACACAAGGAAAGCGCACGCAACACGGGAAGCCCCAATGCGTGGTCAGGGATGATCAACCGGAGGCCCGTGAGGGACAGGCCGGGCGCAATGGGGTGGCGGAGAGGCTCGTAGTACCGATGAAGCTGGGTAATGCCGGTGGAGGGAAGGGGCCTTGGTTCAAGACAGACGCAGGAAGTAGTGAGGGACCTGGAGATTGGGCAACCTATCAACTCCGAAGAGTGTTCAGAAGCTGCAGAGGGCGTTACACGCGAAAGCGAAGGCAGAAGCCGGCTATCGCTTCTATGCCCTGTACGACAAGATCAGCCGCGACGACATTCTGGCGCATGCCTATGCCCAGTGCCGCGCCAACAAGGGGGCGCCGGGAATAGACGGTCAGGACTTTGCGGACATCGAGGCCTATGGGGTCGAACGGTGGCTGGCTGAACTGGCGCTTGCGCTCAGGCAGGAGAGCTACCGGCCGGAGCCAATCAGACGAGTGTTTATACCGAAGGCCAACGGCAAACTCAGGCCGCTGGGCATCTCGACGGTGCGGGATCGGGTCTGCATGACCGCAGCGATGCTGGTGCTGGAGCCGATCTTCGAAGCCGATCTTCCGCCGGAAATCTACGCCTATCGCGCTGGGCGCAACGCCCAGCAGGCAGTCGTCGAGGTGGAGGAGCGGCTGTTCCGTGGCCACCCGGAAGTCGTCGACGCCGACCTCGCGGACTACTTCGGGAGCATTCCGCATACCGACCTCCTAAAGTCGGTGGCGCGCCGGATCGTTGACCGGCGCGTGCTGCATCTGATCAAGATGTGGCTGGACTGCCCCGTGGAAGAAACCGACCCACGGGGCCGGACAACACGCACGACCGAGGCGCGGGACCACCGGCGCGGCATTCCGCAGGGCTCGCCCCTCTCACCACTACTGGCGAACCTCTACATGCGCCGGTTCGTGTTGGGCTGGAAGAAGCTCGGCCTTGAGCGAAGCCTCGGCACTCGCCTCGTCACCTATGCGGACGACCTTGTGATCCTGTGCCGAAGGGGCAGCGCGGAGACTGCGCTGCATCACCTGCGCGCGATCATGGGCAAGCTGAAGCTGACAGTGAACGAGGAGAAGACACGGATCTGCAAGGTTCCGGACGGGGAATTTGACTTCCTGGGTTATACGTTCGGGCGGATGTATTCTCCGAGAACCGGCCAGGCTCGCCTGGGACAGCGGCCATCGAAGAAGAGCATCAAGCGCGTGGTCGACAAGGTCCATGCGCTGACCGTCCGAGCACATACCTGGCAAGAAACCACAGAGCTGGTGGGTAAGTTGAACCGCACCCTTCGCGGATGGGCGAACTACTTCTCGGTAGGCACCGTCAATCCGGCGTATCGGGCGCTCGACAACTACACGGCTGTGCGGTTGCGTCGGTGGTTGCGCTTCAAGCACAAGACCAGACGATGTAAGGGCGGCAGCTATCCACTCTCGCACCTCTACGAGACCCTCGGGCTCGTGCGTCTGACCCGGCTTGGGCACGACGTGCCGTGGACGAAGGCGTGAGGTCTTGTCCGAGAGCCGGATGCAGGGAAATCCGCATGTCCGGTTGTGTGTCCAGCGAAGGCTGGCATGTTCAGCAGGAGACAAGCCTGCCGGGGTAAAAGTCAGAGCCCCGTAGTTTGGATAGCAGAGGTGATGGAAACTGAAACTCTGAAGCCCATCGACAAAGTCTCCCCAGGGGAGGCCACGAGTCACCGGGCCGTAACAACAGTGAACGCGTTGTGGCCTCGAAAATGAGTATCCCCGAGGGCCGAGCCTGCAACCGTAGGGCGAAGGCAACATGAACAGCCGAAATCTGACCGACACGGCTGATCACCTCGGCGGGGTGGAAGCGACAGCACGGTGACAAGGACATGCTAAGCAACTGGAGAAGCCCTCCTCGTCCCGGCGAGAAATCGCCGGAGCAAGGTAGGCCGTATAACCGGCGAAACCGGGAAGTCGGCCGAAGACGAGAGGGTGGCGGCTGGGTCCGTAGTAGCGACGAAGCGGAGTAATGCCCGTGGAGCAAAGGGGCCCTGCCATTTGTAACGCCTCCGCCATAGGGGAAGGCAAGGACGAGATGACAAAGGCGTCCATTGATTTGCAGGACCTGAGGCGGAGGATATACGTCAAGGCGAAGGCTGAACCGTCCTGGCGTTTCTGGGGTCTATACGTCCACGTCTGCAAGATGGAGACCCTACGCGCAGCGTATGCGATGAGCAAACAGAACGATGGGGCCCCGGGAGTAGACGGGGTTACCTTCGAGGCCATCGAGGCGCAAGGCGCGGAGGCGCTGCTCGAGCAGCTGCGGGACGAACTGACCGGGCGCACCTACAAGCCACTTCCAGCCCGGAGGCAGGAGATACCGAAGGATGGGGGCACAGTCCGCGTCCTTTCGATACCGGCGATCCGGGACCGGGTGGTGCAAGGAGCGCTCAAGCTCATCCTCGAACCTGTCTTCGAGGCGGATTTCCAACCGGGATCGTTTGGCTATCGTCCGAAACGGACAGCACATGACGCGATCGAGCGGGTAGCCACGGCAATTGTCCAACGGAAGACGCGTGTTCTCGACTTTGATCTGCGAGCCTATTTTGACAATGTCCGGCACGACCGGCTGTTGGAAAAAGTGGCAAAGCGAGTTGATGACGCAGACATCATGCATCTTCTCAAGGTCATGCTGAAAGCTTCTGGCAAGAAGGGCGTTCCACAAGGTGGGGTCATCTCGCCCTTGCTCAGCAATCTCTACCTCAATGAGGTGGATCGGATGCTGGAGCGAGCGCGGGAGGTCACCCGCAATGGCAAGTACACCTACATCGAATATGCAAGATTTGCTGACGATCTGGTGATCTTGGTCGACGCCTACAAGCGACACGACTGGCTGGTTGGGGCGGTGGACCAACGGTTGCGGGAGGAGTTCGGTAAGTTGCAGGTTGAAATCAATGATGAAAAGAGCCGTATAGTCGACCTTGAACGCGGTGAAAGCTTCGGCTTTCTGGGCTTCGACTTCCGCTACCTCCGCAGTTTGCGCGGAGCGTGGCGCCCGCATTACACGCCCAAGCTCAAAAAGCGGACGGCACTAATGCGGGAGCTCAAAGCGGTGTTCCGCCGATACCGGTCGCAACCGATCGAACGGGTGCTGACCCTGATCAATCCGGTGCTCCGGGGATGGGTGAACTACTTCGCGGTTGGGCACTCCAGCGAGTGCTTCGGCTTCATCAAGGATTGGGTGGAGAAGAAGGTCAGGCGCCATCTGGCGCGGGCTCAGCAACGAAAGGGCTTCGGCTGGGAACGATGGAGTAGGCGGTGGCTGTACGACACTCTAGGGCTGTTCAACGGCTATCGAGTGCGACGCGACAGGCCGAAAGTCGCCCCGGCAGGCTAGGTCCCATAACCCTCGACATGAAGCAAATGGGAGAGCGCAGTGCGGGAAATCCGCACGCTGCGTTCGACGTGGCGGGGGCTGGAAACGTGGCATGGTCGAAATGCTGGGACACTCGCAGACGAAAGGGCGAGACAACAGGGAACCCAAACCTCGGCCTAAACCGGCGCGCCAGTCCTCGACCCTACCGATGAGCGGGATGTGGAAACGGAGCTATGGTCGAGCCACTAAGGCACCGCCAAACGAAAGAGGCGGCAACACGCATGCCTGACCTAAGGCCACCGCGCCACATTCCGACTCTACCCGGTCTGGACCTTCAGCGCCCGCCCCTCTGCGGGGTTACCGCCCCGCATTTTTCGCTTGATCATTGGTGGGGGGTCCGCCCCCATCAGGGGGGCGGGAGCGCAGCTTCAGCGGGAAGCAAAAGCCCTCCCCCTTTGATGGGGGGCCCCCGGACGGCCGCCCGCCAGAGCGGGCGTTCCGGGGGTGGGAGGGGGTGAATACAGTAATCGTCGTCGCCAATTCTCGGATACGCGAAGACGGGCTAACCGGGCGCCGGTCGATCAGCGGCCGGCGCGGACCACCGGGTTCGAGAGGGTGCCGATGCCGGTGATCTCGATCTCGCAGATGTCGCCGTGCTTCAGGTTTTCCGTCGCACCTTCGGTGCCCATCCAGACGACATCGCCGGGATAGAGGGTCAGGTATTGCGACATGCGGCTGATGAACGCGGCCGGCCCGAAGATCATGCTGCCGGTCTTGAACCGGATCTTTTCGACGCCGTTGACGCGGATGATCGTCTCGGCCGCGCCGAGATCGAAATCGGTCTCGATCCACGGCCCCATCGGCTTGAAGGTGTCGGTGTTCTTGGCCCGCCACAGGGTGCGGTCGCCGGCCTGCCAGCGGCGCTCGCTGACGTCGTTGCCGATGGTCCAGCCGAGGACGCAGGAGAGCGCGTCGGCTTCGCCCAAATGCTTGGCCTTCTTGCCGATCACCGCGACCAGCTCGCCCTCGTACTGCACGCGCTCGCTCGCATCGGCCGGGATCACGATCGCCTCGCCGGCGGCGACGAGCGCATTGTTGGCGCGATAGCCGATATCGGCCGCCTGCGGCAGGTTCGGTTCCGCGCCGCGCATCCGGGCCGCCTCGATGACGTGCTCGGGATAGTTGAGGCCGGCGCAATAGAAGGTGCGCGGCTCGATCGGCGCCAACAGCTTGACCGCGGCCAGCCGCCGGCGGGTCGCGGTCATCCGATAGCCGCTAAACGGATCGCCTTCGACCTCGATCAGCTCTTCGCCGTCGACGATCCCATAGGCCGGACGGCCGTTCGCGTCATATCTTGCCCAGCGCATTCGCTCGTCCTCCCAGGAAAATCGCGGTGCACGATAAGCCGGCCGGCGGCCGTCGACAACGGCCGGCGGGCGCTCAGAAATGCCGCCAGCCGGCGGCGGCGACCGCGACCGCCCGGCCGTCGGCATCGACGAGCCGCACGCCGGCGCCGGGCTCGATCCGGCCGACCGGCGCGATCGGCACGCCCAGTCGCGCCGATAATTCGACGATCGCCGCCGCCGCATCCTCGGGTGCCGTGAACAACAGCTCGTAATCGTCGCCGCCCGCCGCCAGGAGCGGCCGGACCGCCGGTTTCGCCGCCACCAGCGCCTGCGCCGCCGGCGACAACGGCAGCGCCATGAGTTCGACGACCGCCGCGGCATTCGCGGCCGCGCAGATATGCCCGAGATCGGCAAGCAGGCCGTCCGACACGTCGATCATCGCATCGGCGATCCCGGCGAGCTCGGGTCCGAGTTCGGTGCGCGGCTCGGGCAGCCGGAAGCGGGCGATCAACGCCGTGCGATGCTCCGCCGCCAGCCCCGGATGGGCGCCGCGCAGCACCTCGAGCCCGAGAAACGCGTCGCCGATCGTGCCCGAGACCCAGATGAGGTCGCCGGGATGGGCGCCGCGGCGCCGCACTTCCCTCCCCGCCGCGGCGGCGCCGATCGCGGTCAGCGAGAGCACCGCCGGTCCCCTGGTCATGACCGAGTCGCCGCCCACGAGATCGATTGCGTAACGGCGCTGATCCTCGCCGAGCCCCCGGGCGAAACCGTCGAGCCATTCCTCGCCGAGTGCCGTGGGCAATGCCGTCGTCAGCAGGTAGTGGAGCGGCCGCGCCGCCATCGCCGCGAGATCCGACAGGTTGACCCGCAACAATTTCCGGGCGACGAGATCGGGCGGGTCCTCGGGCAGATAGTGCACGCCCTCGACGATCGCATCGGTGGTGACGACGAGCCGCTGCCCCGCCGGGCAGTCGATGAGCGCCGCATCGTCGAGCAGACCCAGCCCGCCCGGCCCGGCGAGCGGCGCAAAGAAGCGGCGGATCCGCTCGAACTCGCCGAGCGGCGCCGCGGCCCCGCGGCTCATCCCCGGCTCACATCTCGTCGGCGCGCAGCACGCGCCCGAGCCGGTCGAGGACGCCGTTCGCGAGGCCCGGCTCCTTGCCGGTGAAAAAGGCGTAGGCGAGTGCCGTGTACTCGCTGATCGAGACGCGCGGCGGCACGTCGGGCCGGTGGATCAATTCCCAGGCGCCGGCATGCAGGATCGCCCGCAACACCGCATCGAGCCGATTGAGCGGCCAATCCTCGACCAGTGCCACCGAAATCTCGACATCGAGCCGCTCGCGATCGGCGCTGGCGCCCTCGACGATGTCGGAGAAGAATTGGGCGTCGGCTTCGGCCAGCCGCCCGCCGTCGATTTCCTCGCCGAAGCGGTGGCGGACGAATTCGCGCACCACCGCCTCGGCCGCGATCTCGGGGTTGAGTTCGAGCTGATAGAGAGCCTGCACTGCCGCCAGCCTGGCAACGCGGCGCCGGCCGCCGCCGCGTGGGCGGCCCTCGGCCTGCGCCGCCGCGTCGCCCGCCGCCCGAACCATCATTCGGCCGCCGACGAGAAGCGCCGCTGCAGCGCGACCAGCGCCAAGCAGGCGCGGACCGCTTCGCCGCCCTTGTCGCGGCCCTCGGGGGCGGCCCGCACCAGCGCCTGAGCCTCGTTCTCGACCGTCAGAATGCCGTAGCCGATGGCCAGCCCGTCGCGCATCGCCAATTCTTGCAAGCCGCGGGCGCTCTCGGCGCAGATGTGATCGTAATGCGTCGTCTCGCCGCGGATTACGCAGCCCAGAGCGACAAACCCGTCGAAGCGCTCGGCGGCGCGCGCCGCCGCGGCGATTGCGGCCGGAATCTCGAAGGCGCCGGGCACCGAGACCCGTTCATGGGTGGCGCCGGCGAGATCCAGCGCACGCTCGGCGCCGTGCCGCAGATCGGCCGCGATATGGGGGTAATAGGGCGCCTCGACGAGGAGAATATGGGGCGGCTTGCTCATCCGGTCGGCCCGCTCTCTCGCGCCGCCAGGAGCCGGGCCACATGGCGCGCGATCATGTCGACTTCGAGGTTCATCGCTTGTCCCGGACGAGCGTCGCCGAAATTGGTGCGGGCGAGGGTGTGCGGCACGATGTTGACGCCAAAGCGGACGCCCGACACCTCGTTGACGGTCAGGCTGACGCCGTCGAGGGCGGCCGAGCCCTTCGGCGCGATAAACGGCATCAGAGCCGCCGGAGCCGCGAACCCGAACCGCACCGACTGGGCCTCGGGCAATCTTTCGACGATCCGAGCGACGCCGTCGACATGGCCCGAGACGAGGTGCCCGCCCATTTCGTCGCCGAGCCGCAAGGCCCGTTCGAGGTTGACGGGGGTGCCCTCCCGCCATTCGCCGACTGTCGTGCATGCCAAGGTTTCGGCCGAAACCTGCACGGTAAAGGTGCCCGGCTCGACGGCGACGACGCTGAGGCAGGCGCCGGAGCAGGCAACCGAGGCGCCGATCGGGATTGCGGCCGTATCGAACGCGGTGGCGATCGTCACTTCGAGGATCTCACCGTGTAAGAGCCGCCTCACATGCCCAAGATCGGTGATGATGCCGGTGAACATGCTCACTAGGCTAGGGGCCCGCTCGGCGATTTACCAGTGGTATTCAGCCCGGCGGGCCCCGGATGACAATTCTTGCACAAAGGCACCAAGCGCCCACAGAGTTGCCACAAGTGGGCGCCATCATGCGTGGTAATCGATCGCGAATGGGTGAGCGAGAGGGGCTGTGCCGATCCCGTTCCAAATAACGGTCTGTGGTCTCGACGAGCTGCCTGCCCGGGCTGCGGCGGGCGTCACCCATGTCTTGTCGATCCTCGATCCGGGCTGGCCCGAGCCCGAAGCCTTAGGCGGCTTCGACGTCCGCCGGCGGCTCCGATTGCATTTTCACGACGTGATCGAGCCGTTGCCGGGGCGGATCGCACCGGAACGATGGGATGTCGATCTGCTGCTCGCCTTTGGCCGCGATGTCACCGAGGCCCCCGGCGGGAGCCATTTGCTGGTGCATTGCCATGCCGGCGTGTCGCGTTCGACGGCTGCGGCAATCCTGATCCTGGCGCAGCGCTATGCCGACCGCCCGGCGAACGAGGCGTTGGCCGAAGTCGCACGGCTGCGCCCGCGCGCCTGGCCTAATCTGCGCATGCTCGAACTCGGCGACGCGGCGCTCGGTCGCAATGGCGAGATCGTCGCAGCGGCGGGGGCGCAATACCGACGCGTGCTCGAATGGGAACCGGAGTTGGCCGAGGCGATGATCGATGGCGGCCGCGGCCGCGAGGTAGCGGCTGCGGTTGCCCTGATCTAGCCCTCGATCGCGTCGGCACACAGAAGCGGCGCGGTCCGGTGTCGGAGGCGCTAAAGAGCGCGCGGAAACCGAGGCTGCCGGCGCCTTTGCAGCCGGTGCGCAACGGCCACGCCGGCGGCAAATACCAGAAAGACGACGAAGAGCGACCACCCGAAGGCGCGGATGATGTCGCCGAGAATGGCGCGGAACGCGCCCCCGAGGAAATACCCGATCGCGACGAACGCGGTTGCCCATAGGCCCGCGGCCAGCAAGTTCAAGGCCAGAAAACGCTGCCAGCGAATGGCGCTCAAGCCCATCGCAAACGACGAAAAATTTCGTACCCCATAGATAAAGCGGAACGACAGGATGAAGCCGGCGTCGTACCGTTCGAGCCACTGCAACGCCGCCTCGACGCCATTGCGCCAGCGTGGAGACCGGTTCAGCAAATCCGACCCGAAATGCCGCCCGATCCAGAAATAAGTCTGGTCGCCGGCAAAGCTGCCGAGGCCGGTGGCGAGCAGCAAGAGAAACGGATCGAGCAGGCCCTGAGCCGCGGCAAAGCCGGCAAAGAGAACGATCGTCTCGCCCTCGAGGAAGGTCCAGACAAAGGCGATGAGGTAGAACCATGCGCCGTGTTCGGCGATAAGCTGGTTGATGTCCATCCCGGCCATGTCCCGCCCCCGCCCGTGCCAGCGCGGCGCGCGGTGCAGGCGCTGCGCCAAACCCCCCTCCGGCTCGGCGCCATGCTAGGTTGTTCGACAGCGCCGGTCGAGGGGATTTGGCTGGGGCGAACAGCGCCGCCGGAAGGCCGGCTCGGCCCGCCAAGCCGCGGCGACACCCAACCCAGCGAGGAGACGACATGGCAGGACTGTATTTCGAGGAATTTGCCGAGGGACAGGTGTTCGAGCACGCTGCGGGCCGCACCGTCACCGAGATGGACAACGTGCTGTTCAGCGCCTTGACGATGAACCCGCAGCCGCTGCATCTCGATGCCGAATTCGCCAAAGGGACCGAATTCGGGCAGCGTCTGGTAAACAGCTTGTTTACTTTGGGCCTCGTGATCGGCATCAGCGTCGGCGACACGACACTCGGCACCACGATCGCCAATCTGGGGATGAGCGAGGTGCGGTTTCCCAAGCCGGTATTTCACGGCGACACGGTGCGCGCCCGGACGATCGTCCGCGCCAAGCGGATGAGCCGGTCGCGCACCGATGCCGGCATCGTCGAATTCGAGCATCAGGGCATCAACCAGCACGGCGAGACCGTGGCGATCTGCCGCCGCGCCGGTCTGATGAAGTGCCGGCCGGCGGCGGGTTGAATGCGCTCGCTGCTGTTCGTTCCCGCCGACAGCGAGCGCAAGCTCGCCCGCGCGCCGCAATCGGGGGCCGACGGGTTGATCCTCGATCTCGAGGACTCGGTCGTGCCGAGCCACCGGGGGCTGGCGCGCGGCCGGGCCCGCGCCTTTCTCGACGCGACCCGTTCCGCCGGCTTTCAACGCTGGGTGCGGGTCAATCCGCTGGCGAGCGGTGCCGCACTCGACGATCTCGCCGCGGTGACGGCCGGACGCCCGAACGGTATTGTGTTACCGAAATGCGTTCCCGAGGATCTGCGCACGCTCGACCATTACCTCGCCGCCTTCGAAGCGGCGGCGGCGATCGCCGCCGGCTCGATCCGGGTGATCGCGATCGCCACCGAGACCCCGGCGGCGATGTTTCTGATGGGCGGCTATGCCGGGGCGACCCCGCGGCTCGCCGGCATCACTTGGGGCGCCGAGGATCTGGCGGCCGCGATCGGCGGCAGCAATCGCCGGCGTGATGGCGTTTACGAGGATGCTTATCGGCTCGCCCGCTCGTTGTGCCTTTTGGCCGCGGCGGCCGCGGCGGCGGCGCCGATCGACACCATCTACACCGACTTCAGCGATGCCGAGGGGCTCGCCGCCGAATGCGCCGCGTCTCGACGGGCCGGTTTTACCGCCAAGCTGGCCATCCATCCGGCGCAGATCGCGATGATCAACACCGCCTTCACCGCAAGCGACGACGAACTCGCCTGGGCGCGCAAGGTCGTGGCCCTGTTCGCTGCCAATCCGGACGCCGGCACCATCGCCCTCGACGGCCGTATGATCGACCGCCCACATCTGACCTTGGCGCGCCGGCTCCTTGGGATCGAACCCGGCGAAGCCGGTCCTGGCGGCGGCCAATCTAAACTAAACTAAGGGCTTTGGACTATGGTGCCAGCCGACCGAGCCATCGAAGCAACGATCGCGAAAAGCTGCCGCATGCGCGCAAACCGGGTGATCCGCAGCGTCCTCGTTACTCTCGGGCTGGCGGCCTGCGCTCCGCCGTCAGCGCCGCTCCTCGACTCGCCGGCCTTCGCCCGGCGCGCGCCGTTGCCCGGACAAATGGGGTATCTCGAAACCATCAGGTATATCGCCGACGGGCTCCGGTACGTCTCGGCGAGCACCTCATTTTTCATCTCGCCGGAAGGCGAGATGTGCTTCCAGGGCCTGCCGAGTGCCGAGCTGAACCCCTATCTCGTTCCCTCGACTTATTGGTGCATCAGCCCGCTGGCCGTCGCCGCGGTCGACAGGGTCAGAAACGATGTCACCCAGATCAATGCGATACGCCTGTGGTGCCGGCTCTCGGCGCCGCAATGCGCGCACAAGATGGGCCGTCCCAACCTGCTCGATCAATCTTGGATCGCCAATAGCATTACCGCCGAGACCATCCCGTCGGCGGACCAGACAGCGGCGATCGAGCACCTGATATACTTGATGGGCGGCGATCTCGGCGGTCGCGGACCGCCGGCGTGGCACGGAAGTGCCGCGCTCGACACCCCGCTGTAGCATTGGCGATTGCTGCAACCCGCGCATTCCGATGGCCCGGCGGCGGTCCGGGTCGGGGCGGTTTCGGGCCGGCTCCGGTCGCTGCGGGTTGACCCGACTTCGCCCATTCGACAGATCCGCAGGTGTAAGTCGTTGTTTGTTTTGGAGTCCACACCGGCGAAGGCCGGTGCCCATCGCTGGCATGGATCCCGGCCTGCGCCGGGATGGTCACGGAGAACAACGAGTTCACGCTTGCGAAAGGTCGGCGAGACGGCCAATCGGCGAAGTCGGGTTAACCCTGCCGGCAAGGTTCTGGCTAGCGGCGGGAGATTATGTTAAAGTTCCGGGTGCATCAGGGGTTGAGGTCATGTCGATACGGTCCACGGTACTCGCCCAATTCGTCCAAGTCGCCAAGGAACAGGAAAAAAAACTGGCGCCGCTGAGCGACGACTTGCCGCTGACGGAATCGGGCCTCAACTCGCTGAGCGTAGCCATCATCGTGGCGCGACTTGAAGACATCACCGGCATAGATCCATTTGGCGCTGAAGACGAGATGGACTTTCCTGTGACGGTGGGAGATTTCATCAGACTTTACGATGCCGCCGCCAAATGATCCGAGGTCGTTGCCGGCTTCGTTGACGGCCGTCGGCGCCGCATCCCTCGGTTCTCTCTACGCGGTTCAGGGAGAGGTCGCCGTTGCCGAGTTGGCGGGCGGTTCGAGCCTTTCGGTTCGGCTCGACCGGCTGGCCGGCCGCTCGGTTCTGCTGGCAGCGAGCGACCAGCTCGCCGCGGCACTGGCTCTCATCGAACTCGATGGCGTGGTGCGGCGGCTGGTACTCTGTCCTCCCGACCTGCCGCCGGAGCATATTCCGTCGATCATCGGGGCGGCGGCGGTCGATGCGGTCCTGTCCGACGGGCCCATCATACCGGCGGCCGGATTGCCGAGAGGGACCCAATTCATCGGCTGCGGCGCCAAGGTTGCGCCGGTCGGGCGGCAAGCAGGCGGCGACCTGGCGACGGAGTGGGTTCTGCTGACCTCCGGGACGACCGGCGCGCCGAAGCTGGTGGTCCACACGCTGGCGAGCTTGACCGGCGCGTTCCGGACCGGCGGCTCGGCCGGAAACGGCCTTGTCTGGGGCACCTTTTACGACATCCGCCGCTACGGCGGCCTCCAGATATTCCTGCGTGTCGTCATCGCCGGCGGATCGCTTGTGCTGTCGAGCGCCGAGGAGCCGACGGCGGAGTTCCTGGCACGAGCCGGCGCCTGCGGTGTGACGCATATCTCCGGGACGCCCTCGCACTGGCGCCGCGCCCTGATGAGCGGCGCGGCGCACCGGATCGCGCCGCAATACGTTCGGCTGTCCGGCGAGATCGCCGATCAGGCGATCCTCGACCGCTTGCAGGCCACTTACCGCTCCGCCCGAATCGGCCATGCTTTTGCGTCGACGGAAGCGGGCGTCGGGTTCGAGGTGAACGACGGTTTATCGGGTTTTCCCGCGAGCCTGCTCGACAGTCGGGCGAATGGCGTCGACATCAAAGTCGCAGACGGTTCGCTTCGCCTGCGCTCGCCGCGAACGGCGCTGCGCTATCTCGGCGGCGACGGCGGCCCGGTCGCCGACGCAGACGGCTTTGTCGACACCGGCGATATCGTCGAGCGCCGGGGCGATCGATGCCACTTCGTCGGCAGAAAAGGCGGGATCGTCAATGTCGGCGGCTGCAAGGTCTGTCCCGAAGAGGTCGAAGCGGTGATCAACCGCCACCCGGGCGTGCAGATGTCGCTCGTCAGGGGGCGGAGCAGCCCGCTCATCGGCGCCATCGTCGTTGCCGATGTCGTCGCCGCCGGCTTCGCGCGCGACGCCGGGAGTGAGAGCGGCGACGCCGAGGCGCTCAAGCAGGGGATATGGAAGCTCTGCCGCCGCAGCCTTGCTCCGCACAAGGTGCCGGCGGTGATTCGGATCGTTTCCACCCTCGACATCGCCGCCTCCGGGAAATTGGTCCGCCGCGATGGCTAATGTCATCGTCACCGGCGGCAGCCGGGGACTGGGTCTCGGCATCGCCGAAAAGCTCGTTGCCGCCGGCTATGATGTGATCGCGGTCGCGCGCCGGCAGAGCGACGACCTCGCCGCCCGGGTGCGACAAATCGGGCAGGGTCGGGAAGGTGCGTTCGTGTTTCGCCGGTTCGACCTCGCCGACATATCCGGAATCCCGGATTTCGTGCGCGATCTGAGAAAGGAGTTCGGGCCCGTTTACGGGCTGGTCAACAATGCGGCGCTCGGGACGAGCGGGGTGCTGGCGATGATGCCGGTCGCCCGGATCGAAGAATTGGTGCGGGTGAATATGCTGTCTCCGATCGTGCTGACCCGATGCGTCGTGCGCTCGATGCTGGCCGAGACCCGCGGCCGGATCGTCAATATCGCGTCGATCCTCGGGATCAACGGCTACCCCGGGGTATCGGTGTACAGCGCGACCAAAGCGGCGCTCATCGGCTTCACCCGCGCCCTGGCCAGCGAGGTCGGGCCGTCGGGCATCAACGTCAACGCGGTGGCGCCGGGTTTTCTCGAAACCGAGATGACGCGCGACTTCGCCGACCTGCGCGCGCGGGTGGCGCGCCGGGCGCCGCTGCGCCGCCTCGCCGCGATCGACGACGTCGCCCAAGCCGTCGAGTTTCTGCTCGGTCCCGGTGCCAGGAATATCACCGGGGTGGTGCTGACGGTCGACGCCGGCAGCTCGCTCTGACCAACGCCGCGAGCCCTCAGACGGCCGTTTTCGCGCGCTCGCGCAACAGATATTTCTGGATCTTGCCGGTCGACGTCTTGGGCAATGGTCCGAAGATCACGGCGCGGGGCGCCTTGAAATGGGCGAGGTGGGCGCGGCAGAAGGCGATGATGTCGTCGGCCGCGGCCGCGGCCTCGGGCTTCAGGGTCACGAAGGCGCAAGGGGTCTCGCCCCAGATCGCGTCGGGGCGGGCGACGACCGCCGCTTCGAGCACGGCCGGATGGCGGTAGAGCACGTCCTCGACCTCGACCGTTGAGATGTTCTCGCCGCCCGAGATGATGATGTCCTTCGAGCGGTCCTTGAGCTCGATATAGCCGTCGGCGTGGCCGACGCCGAGATCGCCGGTATGAAACCAGCCGCCGGCGAAGGCCGCCTCGGTCGCCTCGGGGTTCTTCAGATAGCCCTTCATGACGATGTTGCCGCGCATGAAGATCTCGCCCATGGTCTTCGCCATCGGCCGGCACCGGCGCCAGGCTCTCGGGGTCGGCCACCATCAGCCCGTCGAGCACCGGATAATTGACGCCCTGGCGCGCCTTGAGCCGGGCGCGCTCCGCGGCCGGCAGCGCGTCCCATTCGTCGTGCCAGGCGCAGACCGTCGCCGGACCATAGACCTCGGTCAGGCCATAGACATGGCTGATGCGAAAGCCGAGCCGCTCCATCCCTTCGATGACCGCGGCCGGGGGCGGCGCGCCGGCCGTCATCATCTCGATCCGGCCGATCGATATGGCGCGTCAGTTCGGCCCGGCATTGAGCATCATGTTCATGACGACCGGCGCGCCGCAAAGATGGGTCACGCCGCTCGCGCGCGATCGCCTCGAAGATCGCGCCGGCCTCGACCCGGCGCAGGCAGACATGGGTCCCCGCCAAGCGCGGTGATCGTCCACGGAAAGCACCAGCCGTTGCAGTGGAACATCGGCAAGGTCCACAGATAGACCGGATGCGGCGGCATGCCCCAGACCAGGATATTGCCGAGCGCGTTCAGATAGGCGCCGCGATGGTGATAGACGACGCCCTTCGGGTTGCCGGTCGTGCCCGAGGTGTAGTTGAGCGCGATCGCATCCCACTCGTCGCCGGGCGGTGATTTCCGCGAAATTCGGGTCGCCGGCGGCGAGAAAGGCTTCGTAGTCGAGCGCGCCCTGCCGGGCGCCGCCGGGCCCCGCCGGATCGCAGATGTCGATGACCAGCGGCTTGCGCGCCAGCCGCGCCAGGGCCGGGCCGACCACCGGGGCGAATTCGCTGTCGGTGATCAGCACCTTCGCCTCGCCATGACGCGACGATGAAGGCGATCGTTTCGGGTCGAGGCGGATGTTGAGCGCGTTCAGCACCGCCCCCGCCATCGGCACGCCGAAATGCGCCTCGAACGTCTCCGGCAGGTTCGGCGCCATCACCGCCACCGTGTCGCCGCGCCCAACACCTTGCGCCGCGAGTGCGCGCGGCCAGCCGCCGGCAGCGTTCGAGCGCTTGGCGCCAGCTGTAGCGCCGGCCGCCATAGACCACGGCCGGGCGATCGGGATAGACCGCCGCGGCGCGCAACAAAAACCCGACCGGCGACAGCGGCACGAAATTTGCCGGGCCCTTGTCGAGCCCGATCTCGTCGGGATTGGGCGCTTTGGTCGCGGTCATGCTCGGCATCCTCCGATGGGTCCCGAGCCTAACGCGAAACCGCGCTTTGCCAAAGACCGGTCCGCTATTGCGATAATAGCATATTCTTATTGACAATAATGTGCGATATGTGATAATTGCGCTGACATCAACAATCCGGCGAAAGGAGCGGTCGATGGCGGAGGATGCGACAGCAAGACCGACGAGACGCGGTTCGGGGGAACCGCGCATCGGGCAATCGCATCGGCCGGCCGGCCCGGAGAAACCGCCGCCGACCGCGCGGCGGCGGCGCCGCGGCGGCACCCGGCGGGCCGGCCGATTTGGGTTGTGGCGGTGGGTGTCGGCCCGGGCGCCGGCGCTGCGCCGCGGCATCCTCCGCCTGCTCCGGCCCGTCCTGGCGCCGCGCCGGGGGCGTGCGGTGCGGCTCTCGCTGCCGGCGATTGCCGGCGCCGCGGACATCGCGGCGATGCTCGACGCGATCACGGGGGCGGTCCGCCGCGGCAGCATGACCCCCGCCGAGGCGGCCTCTTTGGCAGAGGTCGCCGACGCCTATCTCCGGGCGATCGAGACGAGCGAATTCGACCGGCGGCTCAGAGCGCTGGAGGCGGCGCATGCGGCCGCACCCTGAGCTGCCGGGCGCGGCGCGGGCCGGGTTGGCACCGCCGCCGCCGGATCTGGGGGCGGCCCGCCGCCGCGCGATGTTGCGGGCGCGGGTCGAAATCTGCACGGGTTTGCGCCGAAGAGGGGCCTTGTCTGCGGTCGGTGCGGCCGGCGCCGCGGCATTGCGGCTCGGCGAGGAGGCGGCGGCCGAACTTGCCGGCATCCCGGATACGGCCGAACTGCGACGCCTGGATGCAGCACTCTTGGCAAGGCACGACGCCGACCCGTGCGAAGCGACGATCCGGCGGCTGGTCGAGGAGTACCGCAACGGCCGTGCGCTCGACCTGTTCACCGCCTCGCCGACCGAATTGCTGGCCTGTTGCGTCGCTCGCGCCAGCTCCGGATAGCGGGGCGGCAAGAGCTAGCGAAAGTTGCGGGCCGGGATGGCGAGGTCGCGAGCGTCGTAGCCGGGCGCCTTCGACGGAACCGAAAAAGACGTCCTTGCCGGCAGGTCATCACCATCGAGCTCGCGCAAGACATCGAGCCGTGGGGTCAAATCGGCGAGCCGCTCGGCGACGATGTGGATCACATTCTGTTCACGCTGCAGCTTGCCGGTGCAGCCGAGCAGCGTGGCGCCGAGTGCCGCGCGACGGAAGCGTTCGAGGATCGGCGGCCACAGGATCAGGTTGGCGATCCCGGTCTCGTCCTCGATGGTGATGAAGACCACGCCCTTGGCGCTGCCCGGACGCTGCCGGATCAGCACGATCCCGGCAATCGCGACCCGACGATCGACCGGCAGCCGGGCGAGATCGGCGGCGCTGACCCGCCCTTCGCGGGCGAGCTCGGCGCGCAGGAAAGCCAGCGGATGGCGTTTCAAGCTGAGACCCAGGCTGGCGTAATCCTCGACGACATGCTCGCCGAGCGGCATCTGCGGCAATAGTTCCGCGGCGCGGCTTTCAGAACTCCGCCGGCGAAGCTTCGGCGGCGGCGAACAACGGCAGCGGCGGCTCGCCGAGCGCTTTCAGCGCCCACAAGGCGCGACGGCGATCGAGCCCGATCGAACCAAAGGCGTCGGCCTCGGCGAGGCGTTCGAGGGCGGCGCGGCCGAGCCCGCTCTGCCGCCACAGAGCCCGCGGCGCCG
Organism: uncultured Alphaproteobacteria bacterium; assembly: GCA_963772295.1. Lineage (GTDB taxonomy): Bacteria > Pseudomonadota > Alphaproteobacteria > ATCC43930 > CGMCC-115725 > AP-15. The sequence continues at coordinate 140,662 of CAVYWO010000020.1, read as the reverse complement.
CGTAACCATGCGCCGGTCGGGCCATGACGAGCCGTTCCGCATCGGCCTCGGCAAAGCCCTTGATCTGACGGAATCCGAGGCGCAGCGCCCAGCTGCAATTACTCCCTCTCCCCCCGTTTTCGGGGGGAGAGGGTCGGGGTGAGGGGGGAGGCTGCGGCCCGTACGCCCCCCTCCCCCCGGAACGGCCCGCAGGGCCGGCCGTCCGGGGGCTTCCCTCTCCCCCCATTGGGGGGAGAGGGTTTTCCAAGTGGGAGGGGGCGGGTTCGAGCGTGCAGTCCCACCGGCTGTGATTGACATCGACCGGGCGCACCTCGACGCCATGCGCGCGCGCATCGCGGACGATCTGCGCCGGCGCGTAAAACCCCATCGGCTGGCTGTTGAGCAAAGCACAGGCAAAGACCTCGGGGTAACAGCACTTGATCCAGGCCGAGACATAGACCAGGAGCGCAAAGCTTGCCGCATGGCTCTCGGGAAAGCCGTAGGTTCCGAACCCTTCGATCTGGCTGAAGCAACGTTGGGCGAAGTCGCGATCATAGCCGTTCCTCACCATGCCGACGATGAACTTGTCGCGAAACAGGTGGATGTCGCCGCTGCGCTTGAAGGTCGCCATCGCGCGGCGCAGCCGGTCGGCCTCCTCCGGCAGGAAACCGGCGCCGACGATCGCGATCTTCATCGCCTGCTCCTGAAACAGCGGCACCCCCAGGGTCTTGCCCAGCACCTGCCGCAGTGCCTCGGAAGGATAGTCGACCGGCTCGCGCCCGGAGCGCCGGCGCAGATAGGGATGCACCATGTCGCCCTGGATCGGACCGGGGCGGACGATCGCGACCTCGATGACGAGATCGTAGAACTCGCGCGGCCGCAACCGCGGCAGCATCGTCATCTGGGCGCGGCTTTCGACCTGGAACACGCCCAGCGAATCGGCGCGGCTCAGCATCTCGTAGACCGCCGGCTCTTCGGCCGGCACGGTGGCGAGTTCGAGGCGGCGGCCAAAATGGGTTTCGATCAGGGCAAAGGCCTTTCTGATGCAGGTCAGCATGCCCAAGGCCAGGACGTCGATCTTCAGCATGCCGAGCGCGTCGAGATCATCCTTGTCCCATTCGATGACGGTGCGGTCGGCCATCGCCGCGTTCTCGATCGGCACCAGTTCCGACAACGGCCCGCGGGTGATCACAAACCCGCCGACATGCTGCGAGAGATGGCGCGGAAAGCCGACGAGCTCGGCGGCGAGATCGAGGGCGAGGCGCAGGGTCGGGTCGGCAGGATCGAGCCCGGCCTCGCGCACCCTTGCTTCGGCGATCGGGTCGTTGCTCCAGCCCCAGACAATGCCGGCCAAGGCGGCGACGACATCGACCGAGAGGCCCAGCGCCTTGCCGACCTCGCGGATGGCCGAGCGCGAGCGATAACAGATCACGGTCGCGGCGAGCCCGGCCCGGTCGCGGCCGTATTTCTCATAGATGTACTGGATCACCTCCTCGCGCCGTTCGTGCTCGAAATCGACATCGATGTCGGGCGGCTCGTTGCGGGCGGCGCTGATAAAGCGCTCGAACAAGACGTCGATCCGCGCCGGATCGACGGCGGTGATGCCGAGACAATAGCAGACCGCGGAATTGGCGGCCGAACCGCGGCCTTGACACAGGATGCCGCGCCGCCGCGCGAACGCGACGAGATCGTGCACGGTCAGAAAATAGCGGGCGTAATCGAGCCGCTCGATCAGCTGCAATTCATGCGCGATCAGATCGCGGATTTTTTGCGGAATGCTCCCGAACCGCTCCTTGGCGCCGGTCCAGGCAAGATCGGCGAGGCGCTGTTGCGCGGTGCGGCCGTCTTCGGCGGTTTCGTCCGGGTATTCATAACGCAGCTCGTCGAGGCTGAAGCGGCAGCGCGCAACGATCTCGAGGCTGCGCCGGACGGCGTGCTCATAGCCGCGGAACAGCCGCGCCATCTCCGGCGGCGATTTCAGATGGCGCTCGGCATTGGCGGCGAGGCGGAACCCGGCTTCGCCGATCGTGCAGCCTTCGCGGATGCAGGTCAGCACGTCCTGCAGCGGGCGCCGTTCGCCGACGTGGTAGAGCACGTCATTGGTCGCCACCAGCGGCAGCCCGGTGGTTTCGGCCAGCGCCGCCAGACCCTTGAGGCGCCGCGCATCGTCGCCGCGATAAAGGTGGTGCGCGGCGAGATAGGCGCGGCCGGCAAAATCCGCCGCGACGCGGCCGGCAAAGGCGGCGAATGCCGCCGCCGCCTCGCCCAGCAGGACGAGCACGATCTGGCCCTCGCCATGGGCGACCACATCGGCATAGTCGAGACGGCATTCGCCCTTCGCCGCCCGCCGCTTGCCGAGCGTCAAGAGGCGCGTCAGCCGGCCATAGGCCGCGCGATCCTCGGGAAAGGCGAGCAGGCTCGGGCCGTCGTCGAGATCGAGGCGGCAGCCGACGACCAGGCGCAACCCGGCCGCTTTTGCCGCCTGGTGCGCGCGCACGACGCCGGCGAGGCTGTTGCGGTCGGTGATCGCGATCGCCCGATGGCCGAGCGCCGCCGCGGTCGCCACCAGCTCGCCCGGATGCGCGGCCCCGCGCAAAAACGAGAAATTGCTGGTGGTCTGCAGCTCGGCGTAGCCGCGGTCAGGCAAAGACGCCATGGAGATACCAGCATGGCGGACGGTCGCCGCCGGCGAGGCCCGCCCGGAACAGCCAGAAGCGCCGCCCGTCCTTGTCCTCGACCCGATAATAGTCGCGAATGTCGCCGCCGCTCGCGCCGGGTCGCCACCATTCCTCGGCAATCCGCTCCGGCCCGTCGGCGCGGCTTACCCGATGCGCCTGCCGCCGCCAGGTGAAACGAAAGGGCGGATCGTCGGGCAGCAGCCAAAACGCCTCGATCGGCTCCGGCGGCTCGAACAGCCGGATCGGCCGCGCCTTCTCAACCCGCACTCCCACCCGCTCGCTGACGCCGCGCCGGGAGGGGGTGAAGCAGGGAAGGGGGAGGGGGGCGGGGGCGGGGAGGGACTTGTCGACCGCCACCGCCACCGCGGCGCGTTCGGGGATGTGGCTCTCGCGGGTCTCGATGCGGGTGAGCGCTTCGAGACCGAGCCGGTTGCCGAGCCGGTCGAGGAGCGGGGCCAGGCCAAGGGTTTGCGCATCGGCGCCGGCGCCGGCAAAGCCGATCTGCTCGGGCGGCAGCGGCTCGACGGCAAAGACGGCAAGGATCATGTCTTCGACGCCGAGACCGGGATCGACGGTGTCGAGCCGCGCGTTGAAGAGGGCGGCGAGATGTCGTGGGTCGCGGCTCGGCCGGGCGGTGCCGAGCGCGATGTGCTCGACTCGGCCGTCGACCCGATGCAGGGCCAGATCGAGCCGCCGCGCGCCGCTGCCTTGCTGCGCCAAGCGGAGCACGAGATCGGCGGCAAGCCGCTCGGCTGCACGCGCGAGATCGGCGGGATCGGCGATCGGCTCGGCAAAGCTCAGCCGCACCCGCCGGACCGGCGGTTCGCCCAACGGCGACAACGGCTCGGGCAGATTGCCCAGCGCCTGGTCGAGGCGCCGCGTCACGGTGTCGCCGAAACGGCAGGCGAGGGCGTCGCGCGGCATGGCGCAGAGATCGCCGACCCGCCGCAAACCGACCCGGCGCAGCCCCTGGGCGGTAGCCGGGTCGAGGCGCAGCGCCTCCACCGGCAACGCGGCGAGACCGGCGCGCGTTGCCAAGGGCGGCAGGATGGTCGCCTCGTCCGTTGGCGCAAAACGGGCGAGCGCCCAGGCGGCGCCGAGCGTGTCGGCAATGGCGATGCGCCGGGCGATGCCCTGACGGCCGAGCCGGGTCGCGAGATCGGCGGCGAGCTCTTCCTCCCCGCCCCACAAATGCGCACAGCCGGTGATCTCGATCTTGATGCCGTCCGCTCCGTCCGGCGCCGTCCACGGGCTGTAGCGGCCGCACCATTCCGCCAGCCGCCGCAGGGCCGCGGCATCCTCGACCGGCTGCGCCGCGGCGGCGGCGAGGCCCGGCAGAAAGGACAGCGCGTCGGCGAGCGGCATGCCCGGAGCCAGCCCCTTTGCCGCTGCCGCCGGATTGACCGCGGCGAGGAGACGCCGTCCGGCGATGTCGACGACGGTGGCAAACGGGATCCCGTCAGCCGGCGCGGCGGAATGGGGATGGTGCGGCGCGGCGCGGCGCCAGCGGTCGATCGGCCAGTGCTTCAGCCACAGATAGAGGATCCGCCGCATCGCTCGCCTGTCCTTTCCCGACCGCCACCTGCCACGAGCCCGGTTCGCCGCCGCGGCAGCGCAACAGCTCGATCCGCCAGCGCGGAGGCCCGACCCCCGGCTCGCCCGTGGCCGGGACCGACGGCAGGGCCGAGATCCGCCATCGGGTCGACGCCGCGTTCGGCAGATGGCGTTCGCGCGCCGCCACCCCGGCATTGCGCCAGCGCCGCAGCAAAAAAGCGGTGATGCCGGAGCCTTCGGCGGCGAGCTGCAGCCGGCGGCTCGTCACCGGCGGCAGGACGCCCACCTCGCCGATGACCGCGACGAGGCCAGGAGCGCGCAACCCTTCCTCCATCGCCCACAGGATCTCGGCGTCGCGCGCCGCCCGGACCACAACGAGACGTCCGGGATCGAGCCCGCAGCCGGCGAGGCCCGGCCCGTACAAATCGGCGCGCGGCAGGCACCACAGCACGGCGCCGCCGGCGCCGAGCCGTCCGACCATGCCGGCGGCAAAAGCGGCGGCGAGTGCGCCGTCTTCCTCGTCGCCGCCCATCCCCATGATTTCATGCAGGGCGCCGCGCATGAGCCCGCCGCCCGGCAAGGCCCGATCGATCGCCGCGATGCCCGAGGACAACCCCCCGTGCACCGCCGCCGGCCGCTCGATCCGCCGCACCCGTTCGCGCAGGGTTGGAAGAAGCTCGCTCGCCATGTCGACAAACGCCGTTTGGGTTCCCGTTTTGTTCTTTTCCTTGCGACCTGTCAACACCGTTTTCGCGTCACCCCCCGCGGTCGCACGACACCGAGCGCCGTCAACTCGGATTCGTGCGCGCGCAGCCGTTCAAGTTCGACGTCCCCACAAGCGCGGCATTTCGACGGCCTGTTACCGTGTCCAGGATGGGCCGGAGTACGATGCCGGTCCTGGATGACGCGGCGACCGCGCGCTGTGGGGCATCGACTACCAGTCGCTGCGTATAGGCAGGCCCAGGTTGAGGCGATCTGCCGGACCGATGCCGGCATGCGGTGGGAAGTGCGAAGCCGACCCGTCATAACATTGTTTGCACGACCTCTGCGCCCGTGGTATGAACAATGTTCTTACGAGGGAGTTCCTGTCAATGCGCGCTTCAATTCGTCGCATGGGCAATTCGGCCGGAATCATTCTGCCCAAACCGGTCCTTGCTGAGTTGGGCGTCAAAGCGGGCGATGACCTGTCTCTCACGCTCGAGAAGGGCCGGGTGATCCTGACGCCGACGAAGGCTCATCCGCGCTCCGGATGGGCTGAGGCTGCGAAGCAAATCGCCGAGGCCGGGGACGATGCCCTGGTCTGGCCGGAGTTTGGTAATCTCGGCGATAGCGATCTGACCTGGTGAGGCGCTCGGCTCGGTCCGCCGGAGCTGAACTTCCGACGGCTGTCGCGCGCGGCGACATTTGGCTAGCCGCGCTTGACCCGACGGTGGGCAGCGAGATCCGCAAGACGAGACCCTGTGTGATTATCTCGCCGCCCGAAATGCACGATTACCTGCGGACGGTGCTTGTGGCGCCAATGACGACGGGTAGCCGTCCGGCCCCTTTTCGTATCTCTGTTCGTTTCGAGGACAAGACCGGTCTCATCTTGCTTGACCAGATCCGGGCGCTCGATAAGCAGCGACTGATGAAGCGGCTCGGCACGGTACAGGAGCGAACGCTTCGGGCGACGCTGAAGCGCTTGCAGGATGTTTTCGCCGAGTGATACCTGCGGCCCTTTTTGATCGCCGCTCGCGATCCTACGCTACTTATGCAACTCGGCAGGAGGCACCCATGCACGTCGACTCGCTCCGCCATCTGACCCATTCGCACGCCTTCCTCGGCGAGCAGCACGACGAAAACGAGCGGCGCACTTGGCTCGCTCGCTCTCGTCGCCGACGGCTGGCACATGAGTACCCATGCCACGGCGCTGACGATCTCGGCGGCGGCCTATCAGTACGCCCGCTGGCACGCCTTCAATCCGCGCTTCGCATTCGGCACCGGGAAGCTCGGCGACCTCGCCGGTGCTCCTGCCCACACCGTTCTCGGGCGCCGTCACCTTCCCCGGCGTCCGCCCTCGGACTAACACGATCGGATGAGGGGTGAAGTAACTCCCTCCTGGAAGCGCCTCGGCGGCCGGAAACCGGAATATGAGCCTTGATGACGGCGCGCGGATAGCCATCTCGATTGGGTAGTAGGCTCCGGCGAAATACGAGCGCCGGATAAGGAGCCGTTACTGATGCCACACCCGGTTTTCACCAAAAGTAACTACGTTCGCGCGGAGATCATTAATGCCACTCCATTTAGTGTGGCGTTTTTTTATCGAAATAATATCGGGTACAGCTCTGTTCATCGGAATCGGGGGAGCTGCCGTAGGATTGCACTGGCTCGTGAGCTACCTTCACACGTCCTCATACATCGCGGTGACGCTTGGCATCGCCGCCTATACCACCTTCACGTTAGATGTGCTCGTCTATTTGATATATTTCGTATTCTCAATATTGCTGTTGCTTAACGACATGGCGGAGCACGTTAATGCAAGAACCCAAAATCAACCCCCTCCGCCTGGAGCCTCCTAAGTCCTTGTTGGAGGAGATTATCCATGCAAGTAAGCGATTTTTTTTGCCTATCCAAAACATAAACGACAGTATTTCAATGTCAAAATCGCTCACCATCAGAGGGCGAGAGGCGCTGCGTGCGCTCAGGCGCAATCTCAATGCAAACTCGGAATCCCTCGGTTCTCCTCAACAGGGGTTCGACAGTAAACTGGCGCCAGTGGCGCCGTCAAAATATGCTCCTCTGCGCGACTACCTGCGCCAACAGCACCTCCACGAGTTCGAGCTTACGTTCGACGCAATCGAGGAAATCCTCGGCGGCGACGTGCGCTTGCCAAAAGGCGCCGAACGCCCGCAATGGTGGGCCAATCAGGCAGCGCCGGGCCGTCCACAGCGGGAAGCGTGGCGTGCAGCCGGGTATGACGCATTCCTGGTCAAGGGTTCAGGCAAGGTTAAATTCCGCAAGGTATCCGGCTGACGACCGCGTCAGCCGAGGTCGGCGGTGATCAGATCATAGGCCGGGAGGGTCAGGAATTCGACAAACCGCGGCGCCTCTATCAGTTCACGGAAAAGCTCCGCCGCCTCCGCGAAACGGCCGCGATCGTAAGCTTCGTCCCCCGCCGCCGGGCGCAGCTTCTCCAACTCCTCGCCGAGCATCGCGCGGCACAGCGCGGCATCGACCGTGCGGCCGTCGGCGAGCCTCGCGCGATGACGGATCCATTGCCACACCTGCGCCCGGCTGATCTCGGCGGTCGCGGCATCCTCCATCAGGTGATAGAGCGGCACGCAGCCGATGCCGCGCAGCCAGGCCTCGATATAGCCGATCCCGACATTGAGGTTCTGGCGCAACCCGGCCTCGGTAATGCTGCCGCGCGGCACCGCCAGGAGGTCGGCCGCAGAAACCTCTACATCCTGACGCCGGCGCGCGATCTGGTTCGGCGTTGGCATCTCGCGGTCGAAGATCTCCTTGGCGATGGCGACCAGCCCCGGATGCGCCACCCAGGTGCCGTCATGCCCGTCGCCCGCCTCGCGGCGCTTGTCGAGGCGCACCTTCTCCATCGCCGCGGCGTTGGCCTGCGGATCGTCGCGGATCGGGATTTGCGCCGCCATCCCGCCCATCGCGTGAACCCTGCGGCGATGACAGCTCTTGATCAAAAGCAGGCTGTAGTTGCGCAGGAAATGCGTGGTCATCGTCACTTCGGCGCGGTCCGGCAGCACGCAGGCCGGGTCCTCGGCGAATTTCTTGATGAAGCTATAGATGTAATCCCAGCGGCCGCAATTGAGCCCGGCCGAATGATCCCTGAGCTCATAGAGGATTTCGTCCATTTCGAAGGCCGCGAGGATGGTCTCGATCAAGACCGTGGCCCGGATCGTGCCCTTCGGCACCTCGAGGGCGGCCTGCGCGGCGCGGAACACGTCGTTCCAGAGCCGCGCCTCGAGATGGTTTTCGAGCTTCGGCAGATAGAAATAGGGGCCGGTGCCGCGCCCCAAGAGCTCCCTGGCGTTATGAAAGAAGAACAGGGCAAAATCGAACAGCGCCGCCGAGATCGGCTCGCCGTCGACAAGAACGTGTTTTTCAGGGAGATGCCAGCCGCGCGGGCGGACGAACAAGACCGCCGTCCGGTCGTTGAGCCGATAATGCCGGCCGGTTTCCGGATCGTCGAAGGCGATCCGTCGCCGCACCGCCTCGTAAAGGTTCAACTGGCCTTCGACCATGTTCTCCCAGGAGGGCGCATTCGCATCCTCGAAATCGGCCATGTAGACGCTGGCGCCGCAGTTGAGGGCGTTGATCACCATCTTGCGGTCGGTCGGGCCGGTGATCTCGACGCGGCGGTCCTCGAGATCGCGCGGGATCGCCGCCACCCGCCAATCGGCGTCGCGGATCGCTTTGGTTTCGGGCAGGAAATCCGGTTTCCACCCGGCATCGAGCCGGGACTGTATCTCGGCCCGGCGGGCGAGCAGCCGGCGCCGGGTCGCGCCGAATTGGCGCTCGAGCCCCGCCGCAAAACCGATGGCTTCGGCCGTCAGCACCGCCTCCCAGCCGGGCCGGATCGCGCCGCGGAGCACGACGCCCTCGGGTAAATCGCTCGATTTGGCCATGTTCTCCTCTTTTGCCGGGCGCCGCGCGCCCGCATTTCGCAGCTGCGATGATGCAGTGCAGCATGTTGGGCGTCAACATAGTGCGGCGCACAATCGACGACGGGCCAAGGAGGCGGCGCGTTGACCTTCGTGCCCTTCTCCCGCAAGCTGCGGCGGCATGACCGAGACGCCGGCGTCCTTTCCGATCGTCCGCGAGGCGGTGGCCTCGTTTCCCGATCGCCAGCATTTTCATGCGGCGGTGTCGAACCTGATCGCCGCCGGGTTCGCGCCAGGCGATTTATCGGTGCTGGCGACGCACGACCCGCTCGCCACGGCCGGCGAGCCGGAGGCGGGCGCGGGCGGGCTTCTCCCGGCCGGGCTCAGCGCCGAGGTCAAATATCTCGCGCCATTGACGGTGGCGGGGATCGTGCTGTTGTCGGGCGGGCCGATCGCAACGGCGGTCGCGGCGCTGGTCGGCGCCGGTCTCGGCGGCGCGGCGTTGAAGGAATTGTTCGACGATTATACCGCGCCGCGGCACAGGCAGGATTTTCGGGCGGCGCTGGAGGCCGGGGCGGCGCTGCTATGGGTGCGCTGCGACGATCCCGACCGCGAACTCGCCGCCACCCGGATCCTCGAAGAAGCGGGCGGCCGCCAGGTTCACATCCACGGTCGGACCGCGAACGCGCCCGCCGGCGGCGGCTGACGGCGCAGCTCAGCCGGGCGGCTCGGGGAACCAGTCGCCGAGCACCTCCTCGGCGGTGAACCCGCCTCCTTCGAGCAGTGCCCAGACCTTTTCCGTCGGCTCGCCCTGCCGGGCCAGATCGGTCGCCGCCCGCTTGGCCGCGACCGGGCCCTGCTTGCGGATCAGCTCGTCGACCTCGCGGCGCAGGCTCGGGCTATCGGCGAGCAGGGTTTCGATCTCGCCGCGGGCGTCCTCGATCGATTCCTGCCACCCGGCGCGCGGTGCGGTCGCCGGCGAGGCGGCGAGCTTCAGGAGATGACGCAAGATCCGCGTGATGTGCGAGGTGAGCGCCCGGCGGTCCGATTTCCCCAAGCTCTCGATCTCCTCGGCCAGGTTCGGCCAATCGAGCGGCAGGTTCGAATCCTTGGCATTACGCAGCAGCGCGGATTGCTCCTCGGTCCACCGCACGAAATCGCGGTCGTACAGGCTGCCGGCCTTGCTCATCTTGCGCTTCGCGGATCAGCCCCGCCCGGCGGCCCGGGGAACCAGTCGCCGACCACCTCCTCGGCGGTGAACCCGCCCGGCTCAAGAATTGCCCAGACCTTGTCGGCCCGCTCGCCGTGCCGCCCGAGATCCGCCGCAGCGAGATTCGCGGCGCTGCGCGTCTGTCTGGCGATGATGTCGGCGATCTCGCTCCCAAGGCTGGGGCTGTCCTCGAGCACGTCTTCGATCTCGACGCGCGCGTCGCGGATCGTCGCGTGCCATCCGCCGCGCGGCTCCGCGGCAGGAGAGGCAACCGGCTTGAGAAGATGTCGCAGAATCCGCCGGATCTGCGATTTCAATTCGGCGCGCTGCGATCTTCCCAGGCTTTCGATCTCCTCGGCCAGGTTCTCCCAGTCGAGCGGCAGGTTCGAATCCTTGGCATTGCGCAGCAGTGTTGCCTGCTCCTCGGTCCACAACACGAAATCGCGGTCATAGAGACCGCTGACCTTGCTCATTCGATCTGCGGTGCTCAGGCCATGCCGGGCGGCAGGATTTCCTCTTCGCCGAGCACTTCGGAGCGGTAGAGCTCGGTGATCGAGGCCCAGCGCAATTGGCAGATCTCCTCCGCCACCTGTTCGGCGCGCGCTTCGAGTTCCGGCGTGCCGAGATGCCGGCCGCATAGTTCAATCTGGCGCCGGCTGTGCTCGACGTCGGCGGCGCCGTGCTCGGTAAAGAACTCGATCTCGCGCGCGTTGCGGGTAAACCCGTAATGCTTTTCGAAGGCCGGCAGCAGCACCTCGCGGATCAGTCCCGGCATCTGGCCTTCCTGCGTCGTCTGCATTGCCAGGATCACGCCGACCGGCTCGGTCGCGGTCGTGTGGTACATGTAGAGCGAGCGCGCCCACCACGCCGGCGGCATTTTCGTGCGGCGCACCTCGTCCTCGCTGAGGCCGGCGGCGCGACAGAAGCGCAGGATCAGCTCGTTGTGGTCCTGCGGCGCGTAGCCCGGTTCCGGGATCGCCTTCAGCCCCTCCTCCTCGGCGATATTCTCGGCGATCATCTTGCGCACTTCTTCGAACTGATAGCCGCGCGCGTAGAGGAGGCCGAAGCTCGCCAGCGCCCGCGACACGAAATGGAAATGCAATGCCTGATAGCGGCCCAACGCCAGCAACGGCAATTTGCCCTCGGCGAAGGCGAGGAAGAACGGATGCCGCTTGGTGTGCCAGCGCTCGCGGATCGCCAGGATCCGATCGCTAATCGGAATGGTGCCGGTGCTCGCCATCTGCTGCCTCCTGCGTGCGCGTCAATGGGCGAAGGCGGTAAAGAGTTCGTCGAGTGCCGTCAGCTGATTGCCGTTGACCGAGTTGGGAACCAGCACCGGGGTGTTGATGCCGGCCGCATACCAGGCGGCCAGCCGATCGCGCACCTTTGTCGCCGGGCCCGCAAGCGTATTGTCGGCGATCCAGCGATCGGTCAGGCAGTGCTGGATGTCGTCGCCGCGATGTTCCGCGATCGCTTTCTCGACCGCCGCCATCTCCTCGCCGTAGCCGGCCTCCCGCCAGTAATTGCGGTAGTTCGGCAGCAGCGCATAACGCACCAGCCGGCGCCGGTGCAGCGCCAGTGCGGCGCCCTCGTCCTCGGCAATACAGACCGGCAGCATGTTGCCGATCAGGAACTCGGGGTCGTTGCGCCTGGCCGGCGCAAGGGCGGCCAGCGACCGCGGTACATGCGACAGGCTGGCATTCGCGAACCAGACACCCGCGGCGATCTCGCCGGCGAGCGCCACCATGCGCCGGCGCAACGCGGCCAGCACGATCGGCGGCAAGGCGCCGATGCCGTCGACCGATTTCAGCTTTTCGACAAACCCACGGATCTCGGCGAGCGGCTTGCCGGGGCTGATGCCGAGCCGCCGATGCAGCGGCCCGTGGGCGACGCCGATGCCGAAGCGAAAGCGCCCGCCGGAAACCTCATGCAGATAGGCGGCGCCGACCGCAAATTCTTCGGCGGTCGCGGCATAGATCGGGGCGATCGCGGTGCCGAAAGGGATGCGCTCCGTGGCGAGCGCCAATGCCGTGCATTGCGCCATGTTGCCGAAGCGACTCGGCACGTAGATGCCGGCGAAGCCGCGCCGTTCGATCTCGCGCGCGATGTCCAGCGTCCGCCGCCGTCGTCCGGGTACGGCGACGAGGCTGATGGCGGGAAGCGGCGGGGGCATCGGCGCCTACTGCGCCGCCCGGGGGCGGGTGACCTGCACCGAATTGGCGCCGTAGCGGTCGCGATAGGGTGTCGTATCGATCTCTCCCAACTCGATTTCCCGGTTCAGGACGCGCGCTTTCCAGGCCTGGTGTGCGGGCTCGTCGGCGTGAAATTCGGGCATCACCTCCTGGGCGAAGAGTTCGAGGCTCTCGCAGATGTGCTCGTGCCGGTTCTTGCCGGCCTGGTTCAACAGGATGACCTGGTCGATGTTCGAGCTGGCAAAGCGGCGCAGACGACGCCGGATCGTCTCGGGCGAGCCGATCAGCCCGCCCGCGAGCGCGCGGGCGAGCCCCTCGGGGTTGGCGCGTTTCCACTTCTCGTATTCGTCCCAGAGGTTGACCTCGCCCGGCTTCGGCCGCTCGCGGGTCGGGCTCAGCCCGTAAAAGCGCAGCGCGAATTGAAAGAACGGGAGGCCGTCGGCGCGGCGCCGCGCCTCCTCGTCGGTCGGCGCGCACATGAAATAGCTGACCAGCGCGAGGTTCGGGTTGGTGACGTAGTCGGCGAGCTTGTCGAGGCCCTTGGTAAAGGCGTTGTAATAGGCGTGGACCCAGGCGTGCGCCGCCTCCGCGCTCAAGAACTGGAAGGCCAAGGCACCCAGACCGCGGCGCCCGGCCATCTCGATCGTCTCCAGTTGCGAACAGGCGCACCAAAGCGGCGGATGCGGCTTTTGCACCGGCTTCGGCACGACGTTGCGCAATGGGAAATCGAAATGGGGCCCGTGATATTCGCAGCCGCCGTCGGCGAACATCGGAATGATCGCCCGCACCGCATCCTCCCACACCGCGCGTTTTTCGGCGAAGGCGCGGCCGAAGGGTTCGAGCTCGGTGCTGCTGGCGCTCTCGCCCATGCCGAATTCGACGCGGCCGCGGCTGACGAGGTCGAGGGTGGCGATGCGCTCGGCGACCCGCGCCGGCGGGCTCGTCGTCAATTGCATGATGCCGTGGGCGAGCCGGATCTGCCGGGTGCGCTGGCTCGCCGCGCCGAGAAACACCTCGGGGGCCGGCGAGTGCGAATACTCTTCGAGAAAGTGATGCTCGACTTCCCAAGCGAAGTCATAGCCGAGCCGGTCGGCCAATTCGACCTGGTCGAGCGCGTTTTGGTAGAGGCGCAATTCGCCGTCCGGTTCCCACGGGCGCGGCAATTGCAGCTCATAAAAGATGCCGAACTTCACCGCCTTCTCCTGCATGGACCGGCGCGGCACAATCTGCTACCCCGGTCGCCATGCCGCTCACTCTCTACAACTCGGCGACCCGTCGCAAGGAGCCCTTCGAACCGCTCGATCGGCAGAATGTGCGCCTCTATGTCTGCGGCCCGACGGTTTACGACTTCGCCCATATCGGCAATGCTCGCGCGGTCGTCGTCTTCGACCTGCTCTACCGCGCGCTGCGCCATCTCTATGGCGAGCGGCATGTGCGCCATGTCCGCAACATCACCGATATCGAGGACAAGATCATCGCCGCGGCGCAAGCCAACGGCGAGCCGATCGACGCCCTGACCCGTCGCACCACGGCGCTCTTCCACGAAGACATGGCGGCACTCGGCAATCTGCCGCCCGATGTCGAGCCGCGCGCCACGGAATACATCGTGCCGATGATCGCGCTGATCGAGCGGCTGATCGCCGCGGGCCACGCCTATGCGGCGGAGGGGCACGTTCTGTTCGCGGTCTCCACCTATGCCGAATATGGCGCGCTGTCGCGCCGCAGCCGCGACGAGATGATCGCCGGGGCCCGGGTCGAGGTGGCACCCTACAAGCGCGACCCTGCCGATTTTGTGCTGTGGAAGCCGTCGCCGGCGGATCTGCCCGGCTGGGACAGCCCGTGGGGGCGCGGCCGGCCGGGCTGGCACATCGAATGCTCGGCGATGTCCGAGACGACGCTCGGCGAGAGTTTCGACATTCACGGCGGCGGCCTCGATCTGATCTTTCCGCATCACGAGAACGAGATCGCGCAGAGCGTCTGCGGGCATAGCGGGCGCCCGTTCGCTCGCTATTGGATGCACAATGGGATGCTGACCGTCGGCGGCACCAAGATGGCGAAGTCGGAAGGCAATTTCATCACCGTGCGCGACGCTCTGGCCGACGCGCCGGGCGAGGCGATCCGGCTGGCGCTGCTGTCGGCGCATTACCGCGACCCGCTCGATTGGACCGGCGAGCGCCTGCGCCAGGCGCGCCGCACCCTCGACCGGTTCTACCGGGCGCTGACCCTCTCCGACGATCCGGTGTTCGAGCGCTTCGGCGAAGCCGAAGCGGCGTTGCGGCCGGTGCGCGAGGCGCTCGAAGACGACCTCAACGCGCCGCTCGCCCTCGCCCGAATGCACGAACTCGTCGGCGCCATCAACCGGACCACCTCCGACCCCGCGCGCTCGGCCTTGCAGCGAGCGCTCGCGGAGGGCGGGCGGCTGATGGGGCTCCTCGCCGCGGACCCGTTCGCCTGGCTGCGCGGCAGCGCCGAAGCCGACGCGCGGCGGATCGACGAACGGATCGCGGCGCGCGCTGCGGCGCGCCGAGCGCGGCGGTTCGCCGAGGCAGACCGGATCCGCGCGGCCCTCGCCGCCGAAAGCATCGTGCTCGAAGATCGCCCGGACGGTACGACGACCTGGTGGCGCAAGGACTGACGATGGCCGGCACCGATCACCGCCGGCGCGCCGCGGCCGACGGTCCGGCGGTCATTCTGGTCGAGCCGCAGCTCGGCGAGAACATCGGCACCGCGGCGCGGGCGATGATGAATTGCGCCCTCGACGATCTGCGGCTGGTCCGGCCGCGCGACGGCTGGCCCTCGGCAAAGGCCGTAGCCGCGGCGAGCGGCGCCGACGCGGTGCTCGAGCGGGCGCGCCTTTATCCGAGTGTAAAAGCGGCGATCGCCGATCTGGTTCATGTCTATGCGGCGACCGCGCGCGACCGCGGTGTTGTCCGGCGCGTGGTGACGCCGCGTCGGGCCGCGGCCGAGATCCGCACCCATCTTGCCGCCGGCGAGGCCTGCGGCGTGCTGTTCGGCCCGGAACGCACCGGGCTGTTGAACGACGACGTGGTGCTCGCCGACACCGTGCTGACGATCCCGCTCAACCCGGGCTTCTCATCGTTGAATCTGGCGCAGGCGGTATTGATCGTCGGCTACGAGTGGTTCGAAGCGGCCGCCGCAATGCCGCCCGAAGCCCTGCGCCGCGGCGGCAGCCGCCCGGCGACCAAGGACGAACTGTTGAACTTCTTCGCGCACCTTGAAGAGGAGCTGGTCAGGAACGGCTTTCTGCGCCACCGCGAGGCCCGCCCGAGCATGGTGCGCAATCTGCGCAGCCTCTTTCAGCGGGCGCAATGCACCGAGCAGGAGTTGCGCACCCTGCACGGCGTCCTTACCGCTTTCGCCGGCCCGCGCGAGCGCGGGAAGGCGGCCGGCCCCGATTAGCGCGTGTCGTCAGTTTGCCGGCAAGATATCCGCACCGGTTCAGCCGAGGCGTTCCGGCCGTCTTGATGCTGCGGCGGGTATCCAGGGAGGATCTGCCATGAACGAGATACTGCTCGCCGGCGCCGCCGTTGCACTGCTCGTCGCCTCGGCGCCGTCGCATGCCCAGCAAGCGACGACCAAGGACCAGCTGATCGGGACTTGGAAGGTCGAGACACTCAAGGCCACATCGGAGGGTAGGGTCAGCTATCCCCTCGGAGAACGGCCGACCGGATATCTGACCATGACCCCAGAACGGATTTGGCTATTGTTCGTCGAACTCGACGCGCAAAGCACCCGCGGCTGCGAAGCTGACCAATGCCGAAGCTATCGCCATGATGAAATCCCAGGTCGCCTGGACCGGCAAATACTCGACGGCGGGCAATACGGCGGACGGCATCAAGGTGACCGCCCATGTCGACGCCGCATCAAGTCAGGCGATCACCGGCAACGACCGCGTATACTTCATGCGGGTCGATGGCAATAAATTGACTGCGAAGTCGCCGGGTGTGGTGGTCCCGATGACCGGCGCGATGAGCGTCATTGAGTTTGAGCTTGTGAAGTCGGAATAGGACCTTCGCGGACGGAGGGCGGAATGCGGGCCGTATTCACCGGCGCGGAGAAGAGTAACCCCGGATTGGGTGCAAAAATCAAGAATTTTGACGACACGCAGGAAGTGAGCCTGTGCCAGCGAGTTCATTGACAGTTGTGCCCCCGGACATGTCCCGTTCACGCAAGACAAAAGAAGGCCGCACTACTCCAATGACCGGACCGGCTGACTTCCGGCCAGCGCCGCTGGGTTGTGCCAGGAAGAGATATCACGCCCTGCCTCCGGACGCGGGAGGCCACGACGCGGACCCCTACCCACCGCATGGGTAAAACTTGTATCCTGCACATATGGACATTGAGTTTAGTCCGCTGGCTGCCAGCCGGAGGCGCCGGGCGCTCGCGGTGGGCATCAAAACTCCAGAATCGAATCGCGCCAACCATTCCGATATTCGGCGTGGGTAAAATCGGGAGTTTCTTTTAGGCGAGTGAAATACTGGTCATGTCCAGGTGAGCTATGGGAGGCTTAAGATGATTACAGTAGGACGGCGAACTTTCCTGCGTGCCGCAACGTCATTAGTAGCTGGTGGTGTGCTCGCGAGCTCGAAAATTTCACACAGAGGCTCCGTCTTCGCACAGACCGTGCCAGGAAGTTCGCAATATGGCGTGAAGGCTTTGTTTTTCGACGTGTTTGGCACGCTAGTTGATTGGCGTACCGGAGTTGCGCGCGAGGCCGAAGCTCATCTCAAGCCGCGCGGGTACGCAATCGACTGGCTCGCCTTTGCGGATGCCTGGCGCGCCGAATATAACCCGGGTATGGAGGAGGTCCGTTCGGGTCGCATTCCATTTTCCAGGCTTGATATTTTTCATCGCCGCATGCTCGATCGCCTGTTGCCGCGCTTCGGCATCAAGGATTTGCCAGAAGACGTTCTGCACAGCCTGAACTTTGCCTGGCATCGTCTCGACGCTTGGCCGGACGTTACGCCAAGCCTCGCCCGGTTGGGAAATCGGTTCCTGTTGGCTCCGGTGTCAAATGCCAACATTTCGCTGGTGGTTGATCTCGCTCGCCGCAACCACCTGCACTTTGACGCGATTCTCGGCGCTGAGATTGCCGGCGATTACAAACCAAAGCCGCGCGTCTATCTCGCCGCTGCTGAAGCCTTTGCTCTTCCTCCGGGCGAATGCATGATGGTCTCTGCGGCGGCGCATCCCGGCGACATCGCAGGAGCCGCGGCGGTCGGCCTGCGCACCGCTAGCGTTGCAAGGCCTGATGAATTTGGGCCGGGGACTGCTGAATCCGTTCCAAAAGTGCCCGTCGACATCGCGGCGAACAGCTTGCATGACCTTGCTGACAAATTGGCGGCCTAGAGGCGAACCTTAATGAGCTAGGGAGCGGGCACCGTATAGGGTTCGACCGTCGCGCGAGATCACACGCATGACGGATCAGGTGCCGCGATATGTCCGAACCAGTTGATGCCCTGGCTGGGCTTGAACGAGCATGAATTTGCTACCTCCCGATTTTGAGTCGTCCGCCCGCCACTTCTGCTTTGGGTCATGGATACCGTTCAAAAACTCGCCTGAGGCGAGGTATGAGTAAGAGTTGGGCGCCATACGCCGTGATATTTGAATTATATGATCGTTTAGGCTTAAAGGCGGTAGCGATATGACCTATTAGTGCTTGTCGTTGCGCAAGATCCGAGTTTTTCAACAGTATCTAAGACTTACGCAGTCGAAAAAATCCCTGGGCTCGCCCGAAATGCTTTAGAAGAATGGTACTAAAACCATCGTTGCGATAGCATGGGGCGGAATCGGGTTCCGGGAAGCTTGTTGGTGCCATCAGCATTCGCGTAGCGTGCCCAGCGTGAAAATTCCAAGCGTGAGCACTGGGGAGGAGCGCCATGATAGGATCACCTACCATTCATTCTGCAAGGCTTCAGCTACTTAAATCTCTGTGCCGCGCGCGCATCGTGCAAGGTTTCGCGGCAATCCTGATCGTAACAAGCCTCTTGGCGTCCCATGCGGACGCCCAGAAAGCCGCATTAGCAGCGCGGGAGGTGCCGGCTCGCACCTTGCCGGTGCCGATGGACGTCAGTCCCGAAATGCAAAAGCTGATCGGCGCGCCGCTCCGGCAGAACTGGAATGTTTTGCCGAAATCAGGGGATGAATGGAAAGCCCTCGTCAGTGCATATGCGGCGGCGAAAATAAAAGGCCTTCCGGGGCTGCGCGAGCGCCTCCACGTCACGGTCGAGAAGAAGACGGTCGACGGCGTCGATGTCTATGTCGCAACTCCGGAGGTCATTCCGCCCGAGAACCGCAACCGGCTGCTCGTTCATCTCCACGGCGGCTGCTACCTATTCTTCCCAGGCGAGGCGGCGACGTTTGAAGCGATTTTGATGGCTGGTTTCGGGCAATTCAAGGTGATCTCGGTCGATTACCGCATGCCGCCCGAGGCCTATTTCCCTGCCGCGCTCGACGACGCGATGACAGTGTGGAAGGCGGCACTGAAGATGGCCGACCCTAAGAACATGGCGATCTTCGGCACGTCCGCCGGCGGTGCTTTAACCCTCGAGATGGTGCTTCGCGCCAAGCAGGAACGGCTGCCGCTGCCGGCCGCGATCGCACCCGGAACGCCGATGTCCGACCTGACCAAGGTCGGCGATTCATTCCAGACGAATGAGTTGGTCGACAACGTCCTTATTTCGCGCGATGGGCTTTGCGACGCCGCCGCCAAATTCTACGCGAACGGCCACGACCTCAATGACCCGCTACTTTCGCCGGTCTACGGAGACATGTATGGATTTCCGCCGACGATCCTCACTACCGGCACACGCGATCTCCTGCTGAGCAACACAGTGAGAGTCCACCGCAAGCTTCGCCAGGCCGGCGTCGAGGCGACCTTGCAGGTCTACGAGGGCCAATCGCACGCCCAATACGTCGCCGACGACTCCGCGCCCGAGACCAAAGAAGCATTCACAGAGATCGCCCGGTTCTTGGATACCCACCTCGGAAAATAGGACCGCGCGGGACGGTGTCACTGTTGTTAAGTGAGCGTGCGGAACTCAAGATTATTGCAGCCCGGCGAGATGCCGCGTTTCGTTCAACGAGCGCACGACAAACGCGTCGTTGGCAAAGGACAGAGTGCTGATGCCGCACGGGTCCTGCCGCAGCCGCCAATAGCGCGACAGCGGCAGCTCCAGCGCCTCTAGCAGCAGCACCCGGTTGACGCTGTCATGGCCGACGATGACCAGGGTCTCCGCCGGGTGGCGCCGCAGCAGGTCGCAGAGCGCAGTACTGGTGCGCGCGTAGAGCGCCGCCAGGGTTTCGCCGCCCGGGATCGAGGCGAGATGCGGCGCCCGAAACCATCGCTCGACCTCCGCCGGCCACCGCGCCGCCGCCTCGTCGCGGGTCAATCCTTGCCAGGCGCCGTAGTCGATATCGGCGAGCGCCTCGATCGGCGTTACCGCAAGGCGCAGGGGTGCAGCGATCGCCGCAGCCGTATCGCGGCAGCGGCCGAGCGGGCTCGTATAGACCGCGTCCGGCTTCCAGGTCGCCGCGACGGCGAGCGCCGCCGCCCGCGCCTGGCGGCGCCCGAGGTCGCTGAGGGCAAGCTCGGCCCGGCCGCGAAACCGCTCGGGATCGTGCCAATCGACGTGGCCGTGGCGCAGCAAAACGAGCTCGGTCACGGCCGGCCCCTCCTCAGTTGGCAAGAGCGCCGGCCCAGGCGGCGATCGCGCGGCCGATCTCGGGCCCCGCATCCTCCTGCAGGAAGTGGCCGCCGCGGACGGTTACTTCGCGCTGGTTCGGCCAGCCCCGGCAGAATTCGCGCTGCGCACCGACCAGGATCGCGCCGGGATCGGCGTTGACGAAGAGCTTCGGAATCTCGGATGCCGCGAGCCAGCGGGCATAATCGTCGACGAGGGCCGCGATCGCGGCCGGCTCGCCGTCGATCGGGATCTGGCGCGGCCAGGCGAGCGTCGGCCAGCGGTCCTCGCGGCGCCCGGCAAAGGGCCGGCGGTATTCGGCGGTCTCGGCCGGTTCCAGGCGGCGCAGCATCGAGGCGGGCAGCACGCGTTCGACAAACAAATTCTTGTCGAGGATCATTTCCTCGCCGGCGGCAGACCGGAACCCCTGGAAAACGCGGCGCGAAGCCTGCGGCCAGTCGGCCCAGGCGAGCGGCCGCACGATCGCCTCCATATAGGCGATGCCGGCGGTTCGCGCGCGATGCCGGTTCGCCCAGTCGAAGCCGAGTGCCGAGCCCCAGTCGTGGCCGACAATCACCAGGGCTGGCTCGGGCCCGATCACGGCGTCGATGAAACCCCAGAGAAAATCCCGATGGGTGGCAAAGCCGTAGGTCTCGGGACCGGGGTCGGCAAGCTTGTCGGAATCGCCCATGCCGATCAGATCGGGCGCCAGACAGCGGCCGTGCGCGGCGACCTCCGGCATGACGTTGCGCCACAGATAGGACGAGGTCGGGTTGCCGTGCAGAAAGAGGAACGCCCGCTCGCCGTCGCCGAGCTCGACATAGGCCATGCGCCGTCCGGCGACGGTGGCAAATTGCTTCGGGTGGGGTTCGATCCGATGCGGCGCCGTCATAACTCCTCCCGAAGAACCGGACGCCCGGTGCTATGCTGGCGCCGGATGATACCCCCTCCAGATTATGCGAGGACAGCGAGATGCCACAGCCGAGCTATGAACGAGCGCTGATCGTCGGCGCCGGGAGCGGATTGAGCGCCGCGTTGGCGCGGCGCTTCGCCGGCGCGGGCATGCGCGTCGCGCTCGCCGCGCGCAATATCGACAAGCTCGCGCCGCTATGCGCCGAGACCGGCGCCAAGGCGTTTGCCTGCGAGGCCACCGACCCGGACCGGGTCGCCGAGCTGTTTGCCGCGGTCGAGGCCGCGGGCGGCGCGCCCGATGTCGTCGTCTACAATGCGGGCGCCAGCGCCCGCGGCCCGATCGCCGAACTGGTTCCGGCCGAGGTCCGCCGGGCGATCATGGTCAGCGCCTATGGCGGCTTCTTGGTGGCGCGCGCGGCGGTTGGCCGCATGCTCGCGAAGCACCACGGTGCGATCCTGTTCACCGGCGCCTCGGCCAGCGTCAAGGGTTACCCGCTGTCGGCGCCGTTTGCGATGGGCAAGTTCGCGCTGCGCGGTCTGGCGCAGAGCATGGCCCGCGAATTGGCGCCGCAGGGCATCCACGTCGCCCACTTCGTCATCGACGGCGCGATCCGCAATCCCGGGCTGGTCGAGCCCGCGGACCGGCCCGACAGCATGCTCGATCCCGACGCGATCGCGGCCAGCTATCTCGACGTGCTGCATCAGCCGCGTTCGGCCTGGACCTGGGAGGTCGAGCTGCGCCCTTGGGTCGAGCGCTTCTGAGGGCGGCGGCGCGGCGCGGCGCGGCCGTCGGGGCCGCGCTAAGTCAATTCGGCCGCGGGCGGCGCGTCTGGGTCGTCTTCGCTCTGCTGCTGGCGCTGGTTGCGGCGCCGGTGTTTTCGACCGTGCTGCCGCCGCTCCTCGACTATCCGAACCATCTGGCGCGAATGCATCTCCTGGCCGAGGGCGGCGATCGGTTTTATGCCGTGCGCTGGGCGCCCTTGCCCAATCTGGCCGAGGATCTGATCGTGCCGCCGCTCGCCCGGCTGATGCCGCTCGAAATCGCCGGCAAGCTGTTCCTGGTGGCGATTTTCGCGCTGATCGCGGGCGGCGTCTTGTGTCTGAACCGGGTCGCCACCGGCGGCTGGCGGCTGTGGCCGCTCGCGGCGTTTTTGCTGCTGTACAATCGCACCTTTCTCTGGGGCTTTCTCAATTATCTGTTCGGGCTCGGCGCCGCACTCCTCGGTCTCGGCCTGTGGCTGGCGCTCGAGGGCCGGCGGCCGTGGCTGCGGGCCCTCGCCGGCGCGGCCGCGGCACTTGTTTGCTTTTTCAGCCACCTCGCCGCCTTTGGCGTCTACGCCGTCGCGATCTGCGGCGTCGAGCTGCCCCGGACCGTCGCCGATCTGCGAGCCGGCCGCTGGCTTGACCTCGGGCGCAGCGTGGCAATGCTCGGCGCGGCGTTCGTCATCCCGGCCGCCCTCCTGCTCCTCTGGCACCGGCAGACCGGCGAAAGCGGCATCAGCTATGCCGCGTTTCCCCGCAAACTCGATCTGTTGTTCAGCGTCTTCGACAATTACGACCGCGGCTTCGACATCGGTTCTTTCGCCTTGTTCGCCGGCGCGCTGATCTGGCTCGGCGCGACCGGCCGGCTCGGCTTGACGCCGCGGCTCGGCAGCGCGGCGGGGCTGCTGTTGATCGGCTATTTGGCGTTGCCGACCCGGATCTATGGCGGCTCCGGGCTCGACCACCGGCTGCCGCTCGCTGTCTTTCTGTTGCTGATCGCCGGCAGCGCGCCGCGGTTTCCGAGCCGGCGGGCCGCGGTCGCGGTCGGCAGCGCGGCGGCGCTCCTGTTGGTGCTGCGCATCGCTGTCATCGAAAGGGTCTGGTTGCGCGCCGACCGGATCTACGCGGTCGATCTTGCCGGCATCGACAGGTTGCCGAGAGGGGTGCGGCTCGCGGTCGCCTATCCGGCCGATGCCATCCATGTTGCGGCAGTGCCGGAGGTGCACCTGCCGGCGATGGCCGTCGTCCGACGCGAAGCCTTTGTGCCGACGCTCTTCGCCGCACCCGACCAGCAGCCGCTGGTGCTGCGGCCGGTTTGGGCGGCGATCCCCGCCGCCGCACCGCCTGCGCTGCTCTGGGCCGTCCTGACCGGCGCCGCGGCACGACCGCCGCTGCCGCCGGTCATGGCCGCGTTCGACGCGGTCGCACTCGTTGGCCGCAGGCCGGTACAGGAGCCGCCGGGCTGCCGCCTGCGCCCGCTCCTCGCGGCGCCGAGTTTCCGAATCTTTGCCCTGCGCTGCGGCGCCGCCGGCCGAGGCTAGCCGGCGCGGCAGAGCGGCGCCCAGGCCAGAATGTGCTGCCAGCGTTGCCCCGGCTCGGCAGCCGGATAGGGCCAAGCGGCGACGAGCCGCCAACCGTCGAGATCGTGGCGCAACAGCGCCGCCTCGCCGGCCGGCGCGACCTGCAGCCCGGGCGGGGTGCACGAGATCAGGGCAAGGGAGTAGCCGAGCCGCGCCGCCTCGTCGAGGGTCGCCGGGTCGGCGCGGCTGCGGCGCAGCAACGCAAGCCCGCGGCGGCGGGGCGGCGTGTCTCTGAGAACCCCGGCCAGCATCGTCGCCACACTGTCGTTGTCGCCGGGCAGCAGCAGTGCCAGACGATCGCCGTCCTGCAGGTAGGGAACGAGGTGCTTCGCCAAACCCCAGACCAGCGGCTGCGGCATGTCGAGATCGAAGCGCAGCCGCTTGGCGAAGGCGAGCGGCGCCAGCAGGACGAGCGCGATCAGCGCCGGCGCCAGGCGGGCCGACCGGCCGCGCTCGCGCCACGACAGCGGCAGCAGATCGCGGGCCGTCAGGGTCAGCGCCAGCACCAGCACCAGCGAGAGATGCGTATTGTAGCGGAAGAAGGAATGCGCCGCCTCGCTCATCTGCGTCGGAAAAGCGGCGATATAGGTCAGGAACAGAAATCCGTTGTAGAGCGTGAAGAGCGCCGCGTTCAACGTCAGCAGCCGCGTCGTCGGGGTCCAGCCCTGCCGCGACAGCAGTATCGGCAGGCTCGTCAACGCGGCGAGGACGCCGCCGAAATAGACGGCTTTGGCGCGCACCACGGCAAGCGCGCTTGCCGCGCTGGCGGCGACATTGCGCCAGTTCCATTCGGCCAAGGGCAGCAGCTTCAATTCGCCGACCCCGGCATGGGCGACCCAATACCGCCACGTTGCGTAAAGCAACACCGCGGGCAGCAGCGCTGCGGCGGCGAACCGCAAGGCAGCCTTGCGCGGCAGGGCGCGCTCGGCGAAGCTGCTGATCAGCCCGGCGCCGGCCAGTGCCGCAACGAGCCCGATGCCCGACTGCTTGACGCCGACCATAGCCGACAACACGAGGGCGAGTGGGAGGGGCCGCGCCGGCCGTTCTCCGGCGGCGATCTCGCCTTGTGCCGACACCAGGAGCCAAGCCCCCGTGGCGGCAGTGACGGCAAGCGCCGTCTCGCCGTAGGCCGACAGATGGAAGCGCGGAACAAAGCCGGGATTGAACAGAGTCACTACAAGGATGCCGACGGCGACGGCGCCCCAGGGCGGGACCGCATCCGCGGCGGGGGATCGTGCGACGAGGGCGCGGCCGACGAGCAGGCCGGTCGTCAGCAGCAGCGCCACATTGATGAGGGACATGCCCGCCGCCGGGTAGTTTGGCGCCACGAGACCGCCGAGATAGCTGAGAAATTGCGTATTGTAGGGTGCTGCCGGCAGATACGAGTAGCTGCGCGGTAAAGCCGCGGTTGGCAGCCGACCCCAGTCGAGCAGATAGAATGCATTCGGCAGGAGGTTGAGCCAGGTATCGGGCTGGGAGGGCCGTATCGGCGCCATCACGAGCCACAGCGGCAGCGACAGGAGCAAGAGCCGTCCGAGCGTCTTCCACGCGGTCGAACTCGGCCGCCGATCCGGGAACGCCAGAACGCAAAACGCCGCCACGACAAAGCCCGCCGCCGGGATCGCCAGACTGAGCGGGGCCAGCGCGCCCCAGACCGTCAGCAGCAGGCAGAGGCCGCCCCATCCGGCGCCGATTTGAACCTCGGGCGGCAGGCGCCGGCCAACGAGCGCTGCACCCGCCAGCGTCAGGATCACCGCCACCAGCCAAGTCGTGGCGAGCCCGCCCAGATCGATTGCAGAGGGGAGGTACCGCTCCATCGGATATGGTTATTGCCGATGCCGATATTGCCGAAAGCACGGAGCTGAAGGCTGCGCTATTGCGGATGCGGATGTAACGTTGGGCATCGAGACGGGGCTTTCACCCACGCGAACCGCCCGCAAGGCCTCGGTGAATACCCGGTCGACCCCGAGATCGTCCAGAGAGGCACTGGTCAGCACATGAACCTGACGCCCGCGCGGCGCGCATCGGCTTGGCTCCGAAGCGGCGGAAAAAAGGACGATCACCGGATGACCGGTGCCGGCCGCGATATGCGTGGCGCCGGTGTCGTTGCCGACGGCGAACACCGCCGCGCCGGCGAGATCGACCAAGCCCGTCAGCTCGGTCCGCCCGACGAGATCGATCGCCGCCTGGCAGGCGGCGCGTATTTCGGCCGCGAGGGTCTCCTCGCCCCGGCTGCCGACAATGACCGGCAGAGCACCGGTTGCCTCGAACAGACGTTGGGCCAGCTCGCCATATCTTCTGGCCGGCCAACGCTTCCCCGGATGGCGTGGCGACGATCCGGGGATCAGCAGGAAAAAGGGGCGCTGCTCAAGCCCGGCCGGCAACGGTCGAGCCGATACCAGGCAGGCCGGCAAAGGGGTGGGGTAGATCCCGGCCATCAGCAGCTGTTCGGCCTGCTTATCGATGGTGTGCTGCGGGTCGCGCCCGAGATTGGCGTGCGGGTGCGAGCAATACCAAGCGATCCCCGACCATTCCGGGGGGCGGCCGGGGAGGAACAGCCACGCGTAAAAGCTCGAACGATCCGATGTCTGAAGATCGTAGACGCGGTCGAAGCCGCCGCCGCGCAGAACCCGCCGCAGAGCAAGCCAGCCGATCACGTCAAAGAACTTCGGCCGGCCGTCGATGACGACCTTGTCAAAGAGAGCGCTCTGCCGCGCGAGTTCGGCGAAGCTGCGGGTCGTCAGCAACGTGATCTCGTCCGCCGCGTGATGCCGGCGGATGGCCGCCGCAGGCCCGAGCGCCTGAACGAAGTCGCCGAGCGCGCTCAACTTGATGACGAGGATCTTACGCCGCGGCGGCGGCGCGCGCCTGATCAGGCGCGGCCGGGGGGCCGCCAGAGCATTGAGATCGACAGAGCGCGCGAGCGCCTCGAAGGCTTTGAAGACAGCCGCGTGCTTGTCCAATTCGGTCGCATCGATGCTGGCCAGGAGACTCTCGAGAACCTCTTTCGCAACGGCGACCACCGTCTGGTCGGGAGGGCTCGACGGCATTGCGACAGCGGTCCTGCGGCCGGCCGACGAGACCAGGATTTGCGAGCCAAATCGCCACCGGACGACGGGACGGATCGCGAGATGGAGGGTGCACAGGACGGCGCCGGCACCATCGGCGGCGAACCGCTTGTGCAGCTGATAGAGGTCACAAGCGATCCGGTAGCGGCGATCCTTTCTCCACCGCGCCTCGTTCCAGCCGAAGAAGGCTCGAAGCGGCGTGTCGGCGCGGAAATCGCGGGCACGGAGCGAAGCAGGCGGCGCGCCAAAATTGACGAGCGTCATGCCGCCTCGTCACGGCTGACGGCAAGCAACGCGTCTTCCAGCATCCGGGACTGGGTGACCGCATCGAAATGCAGGGTCGCCCGCGCTCGAGCGGCGATCCCCATCCGGCGGCACAACGCCGCATCGGCGAGCAGTCTCAATACGGCCGCGGCAATCGCCGGCGAATTGGCCGGGGGCACCAGGAAGCCGGTACGGCCATCCTCCACCGCCTCGCCAATCCCGCCGAGGTCCGAGGCAATTACCGGTGCCCCGCTCGCCATCGCCTCGAGCACGACATTCGGCAGTCCTTCCGAGTTGCCGGTCCGAGCCGGCACACTCGGGACGCATACCGCGAGGGCGCCGCGCATCATCCGCCGCACTTCCGCGTAGGGTAGCCATCCCGGAAATCGGGCGCAGTTCAGCCCGGCAGCCCGTCGTTTCAGCGACTCCGCCATCGGACCGTCGCCAACCAGGACCAAGTCGACCGCGGCGCCGCCGCTCGCCGACATTTGCATGGCATCGAGGAGATGGCGCACCCCTTTTTTTTCGACGAAGCGGCCGACGAACAGCAGATACGGGCGCTGGGCGGGCGGCTCCGGGCGATGATCCGCGTCGGGCTCGACACCGTAGCGGATGACCTTCAGCTTCGCGGCGGGAAATCCGCGGGCAAGCAGAACCTCGCGAATATGCTCGGCGACGCAAATGATCAGCGCGGCCTCGCGTTGCAACGCCGCAGAGCGCCGCTGGTAAACCGTCGGGATCAACTGCCTCCGGTAGTGCTTCTCCTTGGTCGCGTCCCCGCCATGAAAAGTGACGACCAACGGCAGCCTCAGGGCCCGAGCGATCGGCAAGGCGAGTGCCCCGCCGCGGCCGAAATGGGCGTGGATCAACAGCGGTCGCAGCCCGGCGAGGTCCGGCTCGGGCGGAAGGCGGCCAAAATGTTTGAACAACAACCGATCAAGCGCACCGCGGAGGCCGCGACGCCCAAGCAGTCTCGTCTCGGCCTTGAGATCAGAGAGCCCAATGTCAACCCGGCGACCGATCCAGATCGGCGCCAGACGGTGAAAGCCGACATACTGCCGGCGGAGGAAATGTGCCTCCGAGCGCGGAACGATCCGATCCCGATAGACCAACAGCGATCGGGCGTCAGTCGCTTCCAAGCATTCCCGCCTCGGAAAAAATGGTGTCTTCATCTGCGGCGTCCGACGGCCGTACCAGAAGCACAACGAGAGCCGCGACAGCGGGCTCGACCGCTGCCGCCGGGGTCACGGATTTTTGCCGATGACCGGCTGCACCCCATGGATCATGCATGAAATGGCGGCTTCCTGCCCAGATGTCGCATATATCACTGCGCGGCGGAGGCGTCATTGCCCGGCCGCGGCGAGGCCGGCGGCAAGGACGGCCGCGACCGGGAGATCCGCGTCGCCGCCTGGGCCAACGCGGCGAACTCGGCGACATCGGTGCGGCGGGTGAGATCGATCGCCTCGGGGCAAGCGCCGCAGATGCTGCGGGGCACCGGCAGATCGTGCCGCGACCATCTGCAGCAGCGGTCCTGGCTCCTCCTGCGCCACGTGGCGCGCTTTCCGGTGCCGTTCTTGTCGCTCGAAGAATGGCGGCGCTCGATGGCCAAACTGTACAAGCAGGATCGGGTCGCGCCGCCCGGACAATTCGAGGACCCGGCGGTAATGGTATTCGCCGATCTGCGGCCGGTGGCTTTCCGTCAGCGCCATGCCCAAGAGATTGTGCGATTGGGGGTTTTCCGGCGCGATGCGGACCGCGTTCCGAGCGTGGATCTCGGCCTCGGCGACGGCACCCTTCTCCAACAGAGCCAGAGCCAGGTCGTGCGTCGCCGAGACGGTGTTGGGATGCAATCGGACGATGCGGCGCAGCAAGGCCTCGGCGGCGTTCGTCCGGCCCGCAGCCCGGCACAGACGGTAAAGGATCGCGAGCGCGTCGGGGCTGGCCCGGCATCAACTCCAATACCCGGCGGCAGAGCTCCTCGGCCTCGCCCGAGGCGCCGGCGCGCTCCAGTTGGACGGCGCGCTCGACGAGCGGCAAGAGCGGCGCATCCGCGCCCGGCGGCGGCAACAGGGCCGGATCGAGCGCGCAGCAGCGCTCGGGCCGCAGCCCGCTGCCGCAGCGGCAAAGCGCGGAACGATCGCCAAGCATGCCGGTCATCGCCGATGACACGCCGGTTCTGGGCGCAAAAAGGAATTGGGTCAACAACCGCTGCGCCGGGTCAGGTTGATCCGCTGCCGGCCCGGCGCCATCTCGTGACGGGTGAGAGGCGAGGGCGGCTCCGAGCCGAATGGATCCGGCTCAATCGAAGGGGATGACGGGTGAGCGGCATGAGCGGCCTGCGGCCTTCGGGACGTGCGATCGATGCGCTGCGCCCGGTCAGCCTGGAGGCGGGGGTCGCCAAATATGCCGAGGGCTCGTGCCTGGCGAAGTTCGGCGACACCCAAGTGCTGTGCACCGCGTCCATCGAAGAGCGGGTGCCGCCGTTTCTGCGCAACACCGGCCGGGGCTGGGTCACCGCCGAGTACGGGATGCTGCCGCGCTCGACCCAGAGCCGCACCGAGCGCGAGGCGGCGCGCGGCCGGCAATCGGGCCGCACCCAGGAGATCCAGCGGCTGATCGGGCGCAGCCTGCGCGCCGTCACCGATCTCGCCGCCTTGGGCGAGCGCCAGATCCGGATCGATTGCGACGTATTGCAGGCCGACGGCGGCACCCGCACCGCGGCGGTGACCGGCGGCTGGGTGGCGCTCCATCAGGCCTGCCGGCGGCTCGTCGCGGCCGGCGACCTCGCCGCGCTGCCGCTCGCCGACAGCGTTGCCGCGATCTCGTGCGGCGTCGTCGGCGCCGCCGCCGTGCTCGACCTCGATTATGCCGAAGATTTGCAGGCGCTGACCGACGCCAATTTCGTGCTGACCGGATCGGGCGGCATCGTCGAGATCCAGGCAACCGCCGAAGGCGCGCCCTTCGACGAGACGCTGTTTGCCGAAATGCTGCGGCTGGCGCGGGCCGGCATCGGCGAGCTGACCCGGCGGCAGCGGGCGGCCCTCGGCCTCGCCGCGCCATGACGTTGCGGGATCTCCGGGGCGAGCGGCTGGTTATCGCCAGCCACAACCCGGGGAAGGTCGACGAAATCGCCCTGTTGCTGGCGCCCTACGACATCGCGACCGTCGCCGCCGGCACGCTCGGCCTGCGCGAGCCCGAGGAGACCGGCGACAGCTTCGAAGCGAATGCCGCCCTGAAGGCGAGTGCCGCGGCCAAGGCCAGCGGGCTGCCGGCGCTCGCCGATGATTTGGGTCTCGTCGTTCCGGCGCTGGGCGGCGCGCCCGGGATCCATTCCGCCCGCTGGGCCGGCCCGGCGAAGGATTTCCGTCGGGCGATGGAACGCGTCGAGACGGCGCTTGGCGACCGCGAGCGCACGGCCTCGTTTGTTGCCGTTCTCGCCCTCGCCCGGCCCGATGGCGGGGTTGCGCTCTTCCGCGGCGAAGTCGCCGGCCGGCTCGTCTGGCCCCCGCGCGGCGACCGCGGCTTTGGCTACGACCCGATCTTCGTGCCGGACGGCCATTGCGCCACCTTCGGCGAAATGGAGCCCGCGGCCAAGCATCGGATCAGCCATCGCGCCCGCGCCTTCGCCAAGCTCGTCGACGCCTGTTTCGGTCAGCCCCGCTCCAAGCCGTCGCTCGCGGTATAGCCGCCGTCGACCGGGATCACCGCACCCGTCACAAAGTCCGAGGCGGCGGAGGCCAGGTAGAGGCAGGTGCCGACGAGGTCGCACCCCTCGCCCCAGCGGCCGGCGGGGGTGCGTCGGATCACCGATTGCTCGAACGCGGTGCCGCGCAATTCGTCGGTCATCTCGGTAAAATACCAGCCGGGCACGACCGCGTTGACCTGGATGCCGAGCGGCGCCAGCTCGACCGCAGTGACCCGGGTCAGCCCGATCAGGCCATGCTTGGTTACGGTATAGGCCACCTGCAGGCCCCTGCTCGGCGCGACGACGCCGTAGATCGACGCGACGTTGATGATTTTGCCGGCGCCCTGGCGCTGCATGCGCCGGGCCGCGTGCTTGGTGCACAGGAAGGCGCCGGTCAAGTTGGTGTCGATGACGCGCTGCCAGGTCGTGCGGTCGAGCTCCATGACCGAGGCGCGCTGCCCGACCCCGGCGTTGTTGACGAGGATGTCGAGACGTCCGAACCGCTCGGCGGCGCCGGCGAGGGCGCGCTCGACCGAACCCTCGTCCGCGACGTCGAGATCGTAGGCGGCCGCCGCGGGCCCCAGCGCCGCCAGCGCCTCGGCATTGCGCGCGGGTCGCCGGCCGCCGATCGCCAGCCGCGCGCCGGCCTCGGAGAGCGCCAGCGCCACGGCGCACCCGAGGCCGCTGTTGCCGCCGGTGACAAAGGCGACCTTGCCCTCGAGCGAGAACGGATTCCCCGCCATCGGGCGATCAGAAGAAGGCGGCGGTCCTGATCTCGATGCTCTCCCGCATCGGCGCATCGGGCGGGGTATCGGGATCGTCGAAGGCGCTGTGGCCGATGAAGCGGGTGCGCCCGTCGGTCTCCGAATCGTAAGTCTTGAGCAGAACCGCGTGATCCTGCGTCATCTGCGGAAAGTACCACCATCGATGTTGCGGCCAATGTCGCAGGACGAAGATTTCGCCATCCCGATCGCGATAGTGGAGCTTCATTGTGATGAAGTCCCGATCCGTCGACGAGGTAGCGTCGCACATCGCCAGCGGCTTTTCTTCGACGGTTTGCTTCAGCGGCTTCCAGAAGTTGTAGAACGCCACGCGGCGCCGCAGCAATTCCTCGGACTCGTTCGGGAACAGCTGCTTGACGCGCAGCGGACCCGAAACCGGGGTGTAATCGCAATGGACGAGCATGACCGGCGCCCGTTGCGAGGTGGTGTGCTCGCTCGTTTGCTGTTTCTCGTTGCGCTTGGCGCGGATCGTGTGATCGAAGACGATCACCCGCTTGGCACCGACCTGGTGTCTGACGAATTCGGTCGCCTCGGGGTAAAACCGCGCGCCGATCGCGGCATCGTCGTCCCACTCCTGAAAGCGCGAGCGAAACTCGCGCAACGCAAAGCCCTCGCGATCGAGCGCGAAGGACGGCGCGCGATCCCAGCCGCTCAGCACGGCCATTTCCCGCCGGTCGTCGCCGGGCCCGCGCGCCATCGTGCCCGGCGGCGGCTCGTAGAAATACATTTCCGGCGCGACGCCGGTGTCGCGCGTGTAGTTGAACGTCGCGCTGACGGTCGTTCCGCTTTTCATTTGGGCTGCAGCGCCCGGTCGACCGCGCCCTGCGTCTTCTGCCAGCACGGCAATTGCTCGACGTCCGCCATCCACCGCGCGAGGTTCGGGTGCCGATCGAGCGGCAGACGCTGTGCCTTGTGCAGATGCATCGGCGCCGCGACGGCGATGTCGGCAATCGTCACGCTGTCGCCGGCGAGCCATTTCGACGTCGCGAGCCGCGCATCGAGGATGCCGGCAAGGCGGTGCCAGTTCGGCGCCTCCTTGTCGATGACCGCCTGGTCGGGCTCGGTCTTCAAGAGCGGCTTGACCACGTATTCGACGAGAAAGGTGTAGCAGCTCGGGAACCAGGTCGAGGCTTCCCACAAGAGCCAGCGGTTGATGTCGGCGCGCTGCTTGAGATCCTTCGGATAGTGCCGGTCGGAGCCGGAGAGATCGGCCGCGTATTGCAGGATGGCATTCGACTCCGACAACGCGAAATCGCCGTCTTTTGCCGCCGGCAACGCGCCGTTCGGGTTGATCGCAAGAAATTCGGGCTGCTTTTGGGCGCCGGCAAAATAATCGACGTGGTGCAGGGTGAACGGCATGCCGAGCAGGTCCAGCCCGGCCAATACCTTGCGGCTGTTCACGGTACACGGATCGAGATACACCTCGAGCATGGTCGTGCCTCCCCTCATCATCCGACACCGGCGAGCCGTCCGGAACCGGGCGTGATCTTGCCGCTCTCCACTCCGTTTCGCAACAAGGCTGGTCGTTGCCGGCGGCCAGCCCCCTGGAGATACCCATCGGCGCTTTGCGTTGCAACAGCCTGTTGCTACACTCAATCATGTTTGAATGGGACGATGAGAAGAACGCCGCCAATCGCCAAAAGCACGGGATTTCGTTTGAAGATATCCTTTCGATTTTCGTGGTTGCGGAAGTTAAAGGCTTAACTCTCGAAGACAGGCGACATCATTATGGCGAAAAGCGCTTTGTTCTGCTGTGTCCCTTCAGAGGCAAAATCTACCATGTGACGTTCACATGGCGCGAGGATCGCATACGGTTGATTTCGGCGCGCCGTGCGAACCCGAGAGAGGTGCAGGACTATGAGCGACGAAAACATCACTAGGGCCGTCTTGGCGGATGGGAAGGTGTTGGTCCGTCAACCGGACGGGAGTTACCGCGAGGCCACGGGAAAAACCGATTGGGAGCGCGTCAACGCTCGCACCGACGCGGAGATCGAGGCAGCGGCCCTCGCCGATCCGGATGCGCCACCGCTCGATGACCAGTTCTGGGAAAAGGCCCGGGTGGTCGTGCCGCCGCGCATCCCGCAGCCGCATCAGGGCGTGCGCCTCGATGCGGACGTGATCGAGTGGTTCAAGGCTCAGGGCCCGGATTGGCAGACCCGCATGAACGCAGTCCTGCGGTCCTATGTCGAAGCCCAAAAGCATCGCCCGCGATGAGCGGGCTTGTAGGACAAACGACACGCCGCCTACGGTGTTTCGTATCGAATTAGGGTTTCCCCGGCGCCAAGACGGCTCGACGTAAGTGGAGGGCGAGGAAAACATTGCTTGCTGGGCATCGAACCGCCCTCATCCAATTGGATTACAGTTTCCCACCGGCCTACGGCCGACCCGCGAGGGATGAAACGCTACCGTGTCATTGCGAGGCGCCGTCAGGCGCCGCGGCAATCTCGACGCCGCAGCGTCTCGGGGGTCGAGTTTGCTTCGTCGCTCCGCTCCTCGCAAAGACAGCGCAGGTGGGCGGGCGCCACTCATGGCTCTGTTTCTTCCTAGGCTCCTGCGCCGGAGTCGATGGCTGAAAAGGGTGGCGGCCGACGCTGAACGAAAGCGCGCCCCCGAAGGAGCGCGCCGCTTGATGGGGTCCGCCGGGTATTGGTGGCGGCGCTTGCCGCCGGGAAATCAGTTCATCAGGCCGTAGAACTTGCCGGCGTTCTCGCAGGTCATCTTGTGGACGATCTCGGCCGGCAGGTGGCTGAACTGGTCGTCGATGTACTTTGCGGATTCCGGCCAGACGCCGTCGGGATGCGGATAGTCGGAACCCCACATCAGCGTCTCGACGCCCATGTCCTCGATCAGCTTGGTGCCGACGCGGTCGTACTGGAAGGTCGCGCGGCACTGGGCGCGCCAATACTCGCTCGGCAATTTCTTCAGCTTCAGATCCTGGTACTGGTCCTTGTATTCGAAGTCCATACGGTCGATCACGTAGGGGATCCAGCCGATGCCGCTCTCACCGAACACGACGCGGATGTTCGGGAAGCGCTCGAACACCGCCGCGCCCATCAGGTCGGTCAGGATCGTCGCCAATGTCATCTGGAAGCGGCAGAGCCCGCTATAGGTCATGCGGCGGGCGATCGCCGGTTCGAGCGACTTGCGCAGTTCGGGGTCGCTCGCCGGGAAGGTGTGGAAGTGCAGCGGCAACTGAGCCTCGTTGACCGCCTCCCAGAGCGGGTCCCACATTGGATGCCACATCGGCGTCATGTGCCAGGAGCAGGACAACTCGACGCCCTTCATGCCCATCCTGGCGACGCGGCGCACTTCCCGGGCGGCGCCTTCGATGTTGCTCTAGGGCAGGCACGCCAGTCCGATCATGCGGTCGGGATAGTAGCTGGAGAAATTGTGCATGAAGTCGTTGTAGATGTGCAGCATCTCGTCGGCAGCTTCGGGGTCTTTTATTTTCGCGCACGCCGCGAGAATGCCGTAGATGACCTCGGCGTCGACGCCGTCGCGGTCGAGCTCCTTGACGCGCAGGTGCGGATCGCCCGGCCGGCGCAGGCCCTTTTCGAAATAGTCCCGATAGAGGCCCGCCTCAGCCATCTTGTCGGCGCGCAATTGCTTGCCCGGCACCCAGGCCGAGCCGGTGGCGCCGACACCGCCCGGCATGCCGTAATCGGCACCGTTGTTGTCGGTCCAGCGCTTGACGCCGTCCGCCTGCTCGGCGACGTAGGGCATCTTGTCCCTGTATTTGCTCGATGCGTTCGAGGTGAACAGGTCCGGCGGCAGCCAGAGCATGTCGAGATGACAATCCGCCGAGATGCGCCGATAGTGCCGAGCCATTCGCGAATTCCTTCGATCGTGTACCGTCGTTAGCCTATCGCAGGTCGCCTCGGCGGAATGCGCATAAATCGCCGGGCTGGCATGCGATACCGTCGGAAATTGCGGGCAATGCCGATTTCGATGAGCGCAAGACAATTGCGGATATCGAGGGTTGTCTGCCGAATTTTCACGAGATCCGAGTACCGGAATGTCCACCGCTTCGTTTTGGGCTGGATCCCGGGCATCGCCGCGGCGACGTTCGTGTCGAAGTTGTTCCATGGTAATGACGTTCGATGTCAAAATGAGGTTTCCGAGCGCCAGAGCCGCTCGGCGACGGGGAGGGCCGCATGGACATCGCGGCGTGGCTTCGCGGACTGGGGCTCGAGCGCTACGAGCCGGCGTTCCGCGAGAATGAGATCGACATCGAGGTGCTGCCGGAGCTGACCGAGTTGGATCTCTCGACGCTGGGGCTGCCGATCGGGCCGCGCCGGAAGCTCTTGAAGGCGATCGCGGCGCTGCGCGGCCCCCTCCCTGGCCCTCCGCTGGCGCGGGAGGGAAGGGTGGGGGCGGAGGCCGAGCGGCGGCAGCTGACGGTGCTGTTCTGCGATCTGGTCGGCTCGACGGCATTGTCGGCGCGGCTCGACCCGGAGGATCTGCGCGCCGTGATCGGCGCCTACCACCGCTGCGTCGCTGCGGTCATCAAGCGTAGCGGCGGATTTGTCGCGAAATACATGGGGGACGGCGTGCTCGTTTATTTCGGCTATCCGCGCGCCGGCGAGCACGATGCCGAGCGCGCGGTGCGGGCCGGTTTGGCGCTGGTCGAGGCGGTGGCGCGGCTCGACACCGCCGCCGGTCAGCCATTTCAGGTGCGGATCGGGATCGCCACCGGTTTGGTTGTGGTCGGCGACCTGATCGGCGAGGGTGCCTCGCAGGAGCAGGCGGTGGTCGGCGAGACGCCGAACCTGGCAGCGCGGCTGCAGGCGCTGGCGGCACAGGGGACGGTGGTGATCGGGCCGAGCACGCGGGGCCTGACGGGCGGATTGTTCGATTACGAGGATCTCGGGCCGGTCGAGATCAGGGGCCTGGCGACACCGGTCGCGGCCTCGCGGGTATTGCGCGAGAGCGGGGCCGAGAGCCGCTTCGAGGCGCTGCGCGCGACCCGCACGCCGCTCGTCGGCCGCGACGAGGAGCTGGCGATGCTGGAGCGGCGCTGGCAGCAGGCCAAGAGCGGCGAGGGCTCGATCGTGTTGCTGTCCGGCGAACCCGGCATCGGCAAGTCGCGTCTCGCCCAGACCCTCGTCGAGCGGCTCGCCGGCGAGCCGCACACCCGCCTGCGCACGTTCTGCTCGCCGCACCACCAGGACAGCGCCCTTTACCCGACGATCACCCAGCTTGAACGGGCCGCCGGGTTCCGGCGCGAGGACACCGCCGACGAGCGGCTCGACAAGCTGGAGGCGGTGCTGGCGCGGGCGACCAACGATCTCGGCGAGGCCGTTCCGCTGCTCGCGGCGCTGCTCTCGCTGCCCACCGGCGAGCGCTACCCGCCACTGAACCTCACGCCGCAGAAGCAGAAAGAGAGGACACTGCGGGCGCTGGTGGCGCAGGTCGAGGGGCTGGCGGCGCGAACCCCGGTGCTGATGCTGTTCGAGGATGCGCATTGGAGCGACCCGACCTCGCTCGAACTCTTTGACCTGACCATCGATCGGGTACCGGCGCTCCGGGTGCTGCTGATCATCACCTTCCGCCCCGAGTTCACCGCGCCCTGGGTCGGCCGGCCGCACGTCACCGCGCTCGCTCTCAACCGCCTGGCGCCACGGCAGCGGGCCGAGATGATCGCCGGTATTACCGGCGACAAGGCCCTGCCCGAGGAAATCGCGGCGCAGATCGTCGACCGCACCGACGGCGTGCCGCTCTTTGTCGAGGAATTGACCAAGGCGGTGGTCGAGAGCGGTATGCTGACCGACGCTGGCGACCGCTACACGGCAACGGGACCAATGCCGGCGCTGGCGATCCCGGCGAGCTTGCAGGCATCGCTGCTGGCCCGGCTCGACCGGCTGGCGCCGGTGCGCGAGGTGGCGCAGATCGGGGCGGCCTTGGGACGGCAGTTCTCGCACGAGCTGATCGGCGCCGTTGCGCCAATGCCGTCGCGCGAACTCGATGAGGCCCTGGCGCAGCTGGTCGGCGCCGAGCTGATCTACCGGCGCGGAACGCCGCCCGACGCCGAGTACACCTTCAAGCACGCGCTGGTCCAGGATGCGGCGTACGGCACGCTACTGCGCAGCCGTCGGCAGCAGCTCCACCGCCATATCGCCGCGACCCTCGAAGGCCGGTTGGCGGAGATTGTCGCAGCCCAGCCGGCATTGCTCGCGCGCCATTGCGAGGAAGCCGGGCTGACGGAAAAGGCGATCGACTATTGGCTCGCCGCCGGCCGGCAGGCCTGGGCGCGCTCGATGCTGGCGGAAGCGGTGGCATTGCTCCGCCGCGGGCTGGCGCTGGTTCCTGGACTGCCCGACAGCGATTGGCGCCGCCAGCGCGAGTTCGATCTGCAGATCGCGCTCGGCCAGGCTCTGTGCGCATTCCGCAGCTGGAGCGCGCCGGAGGCAGGCGAAGCCTACGCTCGTGCGCAGCAGCTCGCAGTGGCGGTGAACCGTCCTCGCGACCTCCTGTTGGCGCTGAACGGCCAGTGGATTAATTACTGGATCCAGGCCGATCTGGATCGAGCAATGCAGGTTGCCCGCGTGGTGCGGGACTTCGGCGAGACCAGCGGCGACGTCGCCTCGCTGGAGACCGGCTGTCACATGCGTGGTTGTATACACTGGATTTGCGGCGAGTTTGTCGAGGCGCGGGCGGACTTCGAACAAAGCCTGGCTCTTTTTGATCCGGGCCGCCGGCCGTTCTATGCGGAACTTTCCTACGATCCGCTGGTCTATCTGCTGGCTAATTCGTCGCATCTGCTGACCTGCATGGGACATCTCGATCAGGCCTTGTCCCGCCGTCACCGCGCGTTGCAGGAGGCGCGTCAGCTCTCCCGTCCCGACGCCGTAGCCATGGCAATGGGGCACGGCTGGCAGGTGGGCTGGTGGATTCGCTCGAACCCGGAATCGCTGCTGCAAGACGCCGATGAGTATCTGGCGTTCTCAACCGAGCACGGACTTGGGCTCTTTCAGGCAGGGGGTCGGATCTATCGCGGGTGGAGCCTGGCGGCACTGGGGCATGCGGATGAAGGGCTGACGGCCTGCGGCACCGGCTTGGCCGGCTGGGACGAAGTTGGGTGCATGCTGTGGAGGCCTCTGTTTTGCACGCTGTTTGCGGACGCCTGCCGGATTGCCGGGCAGCTGCCGGCGGCTCTCGGGCATCTCACCGAGGCGCAGCGCCTGACCGACGAGACAGGGGAGAGATGGACGGCGGCGGAGACGCTGCGGCTGCGCGGCGAGGTGCTGCTGGCCATGGACGATCGCGGCGGTGCCGAGGTGAGCTATCGCGAGGCGATCGCGATCGCGCAACAGCAGAGGGGCAAGCTCTGGGAATTGCGCGCCGCCACCAGCCTCGCCCGGCTGTGGCGCGACCAAGGCAAGCGCACCGAGGCCCACGGCGTGCTGGCGCCGGTCCATGGCTGGTTCACCGAGGGCTTCGGCACGCCGGTGCTCAAGGAAGCGAAGGCGCTGCTGGACGAGCTGTTGGCCCAACCGCGTGAGCTTGAAACGGCGCGGGAGGCTTTCCCACCTGAGATCAGGACCGCGTCGAGCCGGCCGCCGGGAATGTCATGAAGCTGTGGCAACTCATCTACCGAATAGACGAAATGGCATTCCGCCGGAAGGCCATCGTGGACAAGCTGCGGGCCCTGCAGACGCCGATCAACTCGCACGCTTTGAAGATCATCGTCTATCCGGAGAGCCAGGACGCCCCGCACTGGAAACGCGAGCTTATCGCGTGGGGAAACGACCTTGCGACGATGCAGCTACCCGGCTTTCGAGGCGTGACCCCGATGGGGTTTGCGTTAGCCTGGAACGGTCTCTATCGGGAGCCATTCGAAGGGGCCGAGGATCGGGTGTTGCAATTGAAACTCGGCCAAATCGAACGGGAATATCAGCGTCCAGTCGTCAAGGACCGCCGGCAAGTCATGGCCGAGCTGACTGGCTTTCTGCGCCCGTTTTGCGAGGCCATCGGCAAAAGCGAGTTCGTCGACCGGGTCGTGGACGCTTTTCAGGGCGAACCTGTTCGTCTGCCAGAGGTGGTCGCCGAGTAGCGTATAGTGGGGCGGCGTTGCTCGGTTCAGTCACGGGCCCAAAACGGCTCAGCGATTGGGGAGGGCCGCATGAATATCGCGGCGTGGCTTCGCGGACTGGGGCTCGAGCGCTACGAGCCGGCGTTCCGCGAGAATGAGATCGACATCGAGGTGCTGCCGGAGCTGACCGAGTTGGATCTCTCGGCGCTGGGGCTGCCGATCGGGCCGCGCCGGAAGCTCTTGAAGGCGATCGCGGCGCTGCGCGGCCCCCTCCCTGGCCCTCCCCCGCTGGCGGGGGAGGGAAGGGTGGGGGCGGAGGCCGAGCGGCGGCAGCTGACGGTGCTGTTCTGCGATCTGGTCGGCTCGACGGCATTGTCGGCGCGGCTCGACCCGGAGGATCTGCGCGCGGTGATCGGCGCCTACCACCGCTGCGTCGCTGCGGTCATCGAGCGTAGCGGCGGATTCGTCGCGAAATACATGGGAGACGGAGTGCTCGTTTATTTCGGCTATCCGCGCGCCCACGAGCACGACGCCGAGCGGGCGGTGCGCGCCGGTTTGGCGCTGGTCGGGGCGGTGGCGGGGGTCGACACCGCAGCCGAGACGCGGCTGCAGGTGCGGGTCGGGATCGCCACCGGTTTGGTCGTGGTCGGCGACCTGATCGGCGAGGGTGCCTCGCAGGAGCAGGCGGTGGTCGGCGAGACGCCGAACCTGGCAGCGCGGCTGCAGGCGCTGGCCGCACCGGGGACGGTGGTGATCGGGCCGAGCACCCGGGGGCTGACCGGCGGGTTGTTCGATTACGAGGATCTCGGGCCGGTCGAGATCAGGGGCCTGGCGACACCGGTCGCGGCCTCGCGGGTGTTGCGCGAGAGTGCCGCCGAGAGCCGCTTCGAGGCGCTGCGCGCGACCCGCACGCCGCTCGTCGGCCGCGACGAGGAGCTGGCGATGCTGGAGCGGCGCTGGCAGCAGGCCAAGAGCGGCGAGGGCTCGATCGTGTTGCTGTCCGGCGAACCCGGCATCGGCAAGTCGCGCCTGGCCCAGACATTCCTCGAGCGGCTCGCCGGCGAGCCGCACACGCGTTTGCGCTCGTTCTGCTCGCCGCACCACCAGGACCATGCGCTTTACCCGACGATCGCCCAGCTCGAACGCGCGGCCGGGTTTCGGCGCGAGGACACCGCCGATCAGCGGCTCGACAAGCTCGAGGCGGTGCTGGCCCAGGCGACCAACGATCTCCGCGAGGCCGCCCCATTGCTCGCGGCGTTGCTGTCAATCCCTGCCGGCGAGCGCTACCCGCCGCTCAACCTGACCCCGCAGAAGCAGAAAGAGAGGACGCTGCGGGCGCTGGTGGCGCAGGTCGAAGGGCTGGCGGCGCGAACGCCGATGCTGCTGCTGTTCGAGGACGCGCATTGGAGCGACCCGACCTCGCTCGAACTCTTTGACCTGATCGTCGATCGGGTACCGGCGCTGCGGGTGCTGCTGATCGTCACCTTCCGCCCCGAGTTCAACCCGCCGTGGACCGGCCGGCCGCACGTCACCGCGCTCGGCCTCAGCCGCTTGGCGCCACGGCAGCGGGCGGAGATGATCACGGGCGTCACCGGCGGCAAGGCCCTGCCGAAGGAGATCACTGACCAGATCATCGACCGCACCGACGGCGTGCCGCTGTTTGTCGAAGAGCTGACCAAGGCAGTGGTCGAGAGCGGCATGCTCACCGCCTTGGGCGACCGTTACACGGCGACGGGACAAATGCCGGCGCTGGCGATCCCGGCGAGCCTGCAGGCATCGCTGCTGGCCCGGCTCGACCGGCTGGCGCCGGTACGCGAGGTGGCCCAGATCGGGGCGGTATTGGGCCGGCAGTTCTCGCACGAGCTGATCGGCGCCGTGGCACGGATGCCGCCGGCGCAGCTCGATGACGCCCTGGCGCAGCTGGTCGGCGCCGAGCTGATCTATCACCGCGGCGCCCCGCCCGACGCCGAATACATCTTCAAGCACGCGCTGGTGCAGGACGCGGCGTACGGCACCTTATTGCGCAGCCGCCGGCAGCAGCTCCACGCGCACATCGCCGCCACCCTCGAAGACCGGTTCCCCGAGATTGTCGGGGCCGAGCCGGCATTGCTCGCGCACCGTCGATCGCCTTCTCCGTCAGCCCGCCTTCCTCGCAATGGCTCGCGGAAGCGGTGGCCTTGCTCCGCCGCGGGCTGGCGCTGGGTCCCTGGCCTGCCCGACAGCGATTGGAGCCGCGAGCGCGAGTTCGATCTGCAGATCGCGCTCGGCCAGTCTCTGTGCAACTTTCAGAGCTATTGGCTCGCCGCCGGCCGGCAGGCTTGGGGGCGCGCGATGTTGGCGCTGCACGGCCAGTGGCTTTATCTCACAATCCAGGCCGATCTGAATCGAGCAATGCAGGTTGCCCGGGTGGTGCGGGACTTCGGCGAGACCAGCGGCGACGCCGCCTCGCTGGAGACCGGCTGCCATATGCGTGGGTACATACATATGAGTTACGGGGAATTTGCCCAGGCTCGGGCGGACTTCGAACAAAGCCTCGTGCTTTTTGATCCGGGCCGCCGGCCGTTCTATGCGGAACTCCCCTTCGATCAGCTGGTCTGCCTGCTGGCCAATTCGTCGCAGCTGCTGGTCTGCATGGGACACCTCGATCAGGCTTTGTCCCGCCGTCATCGCGCGTTGCACGAGGCGCGTCAGCTGTCCCGTCCCGACGCCGTAGCCATGGCGATGTCGCACGGCTGGCTGGTGCGCTGGTGCATTCGCTCGAACCCCGAATCGCTGCAGCAAGACGCCGATGAGTATCTGGCGTTCTCAACCGAGCACGGACTTGGGCCCCATCAGGCATTGGGTCGCATCTATCGCGGGTGGAGCCTGGCGGCACTGGGGCATGCGGATGAGGGGCTGAACGCCCTCGGCACCGGCGTGGCCGACTGCGACGAGATTGGATTCATGCTCTGGAGGCCATTGGTTCTCACGCTGTTTGCAGACGTCTGCCGGATTGCCGGGCAGCTGCCGGCGGCTCTGCGGCATCTCACCGAGGCGCAGCGCCTGACCGACGAGACAGGGGAGAGATGGGCTGCGGCCGAGACGCTGCG
Source organism: uncultured Alphaproteobacteria bacterium (assembly GCA_963772295.1). Taxonomy (GTDB): domain Bacteria; phylum Pseudomonadota; class Alphaproteobacteria; order ATCC43930; family CGMCC-115725; genus AP-15. The sequence goes on along the minus strand of CAVYWO010000020.1, from coordinate 98,562 downwards.
GTTGCGCGGCGAGGTGCTGCTGGCGATGGACGATCCCGCGGCGGCCGAGGCGAGCTATTGCGAGGCGATTGCGATTGCGCAACAGCAGAGCGCCAAGCTCTGGGAATTGCGCGGCGCGATGAGCCTCGCCCGGCTGTGGCGCGACCACGGCAAGCGCATCGAAGCCCGCAATCTGCTGGCACCCGTATATGGCTGGTTTACCGAGGGCTTCGGCACCCCGGTTCTCAAGGAAGCGAAGGCGCTTCTGGACGAACTGCATTGAGCTCCTCTCCCCGCGTGTTGGCACCGCTCGCCGTCTACATCCATTGGCCGTTCTGCCGGTCGAAATGTCCCTATTGCGATTTCAACAGCCACGTGCGCGACCGGGTCGACGCGGCGCGCTGGACCCGCGCCCTGCTCGCCGACCTCGACGAGCAAGCCCAACTGGTGCCAGAACGCGAGGTCGGCTCGGTGTTTTTCGGCGGCGGCACGCCGTCGCTGATGCCGCCCGATACGGTCGCGGCCTTACTCGAGCGGGTCGGGCGGCGCTGGCCGCTCGCCGCCGAGGCCGAGGTCACCCTCGAAGCCAATCCCAATTCGGCCGAGGCCGAGCGCTTTGCCGCCTTTGCCGCGGCCGGGGTCAATCGGCTGTCGCTCGGCGTCCAGGCGCTCGATCCGGCGGCGCTGCGGTTTCTCGGCCGGCGCCATAGTCGCGGCGAGGCGATCGCCGCGATCGAAAGCGCGCGGGCGAGCTTCCCCCGCTTCTCGTTCGATCTGATCTATGCGCGGCCCGGGCAGGCGCTCGCCGCCTGGCGCCGCGAGCTCGACGAGGCGCTCTCCCTGGCCGGCGACCACCTTTCGCTCTATCAGCTGACGATCGAGACCGGCACCGCCTTTGCCGCCGCCGCGGCAAGGGGCGATCTCGTGCCGGCCGACGACGAGATTGCGGCCGCCTTGTTCGAAATGACCCAGGACCGCCTCGCCGCGCATGGCCTGCCGGCTTACGAGATTTCGAACCACGCCCGCCCCGGCGCCGAATGCCGGCACAACCTCGCCTATTGGCGCTATCAGGATTATCTCGGGGTCGGCCCCGGCGCGCACGGGCGGCTCACCCTGGGCGGGGTCAAGCACGCGACCCGGCAGCATCGGGCGCCGGAGCGCTGGCTCGCCGCGGTCGAAGCGACCGGCGGCGGCCGCGAGGAGATCGCCGCCGTCGGCCGCGACGCGGCCATCGCGGAAATGCTGATGATGGGCCTGCGCCTCGCCGACGGCATCCCCCGCGCTCGGCTCGAAAACGCCGCCGGCGGCGAGGTCGAGACGCTCTTCGCCGATACCCTGCCGCGGCTCGTCGAAGGCGGTTTCCTAAGCCTCGACGGGGACCGTCTCGCCGCTTCCGCCGCCGGCCGGCAGCGGCTCAACGCCGTGCTCGCGGCGCTTCTCGATTGATGCTCCGGCGCCGCGGCTTGTCGCGATCGAGGCGGTGCGATAAGGGAGAAGAGTGATCCTCGACGGAGGCGGGCGAATGAGCGCGGCGACGGAACTCTCGGTGCTCGGCATCTGCGGCAGTTTGCGCGCCGGGTCGTACAACATGACGGCGCTGCGCACCGCGATCGAGCTGAAGCCGCCGGGGATGACGATCCGGGTCGCCGACATCTCGGCCTTCCCGCTCTACAACGAGGATGTGCGGGCCCAAGGCTTCCCGCCTGTTGTCGAGACCTTTCGCCGGCAGATCAGGGAGGCCGATGCGCTGATCTTTGCCACGCCCGAATACAATTACTCGATGTCGGGTGTGTTGAAGAACGCGATCGACTGGGCGTCGCGCCCGCCCGATCAGCCGTTCGCCGGCAAGCCGGTGGCGATCATCGGCGCCAGCGCCGGCATGACCGGCACGGCGCGGGCGCAATACGATCTGCGCCGCAGCTGCGTCTTTCTCGATATGCACCCGTTGAACCGGCCCGAGGTCATGATCGGCCAGGCCCACACCAAGTTCGATGCCGCCGGAGGGCTAACCGACGAGGCCGGCCGCGGCTTCATCCGCGACCTGCTCGTCGCGCTCGAGCAATGGACCCGGCTGATCGGCCGCAAGAATTGATTTGAGGAGGGTCGTCATGGAACTCGATTTCGCCGGCAAGGTCGCGCTGATCACCGGTGCGGCCAACGGCATCGGCCGCGCCGCGGCGCTCGGCTTTGCCAAGGGCGGCGCCAAAGTCGTGGTCGTCGACCGCGATCAGGCGGGAGGCGAGGCCGCCGCCGGGGTGATCCGGCAGCAGGGCGGCGAGGCGCGCTTTGTCGCCGCCGACGTCACCCGATCGGCCGACGTACAAGCCTATGTCAAGGCGGCGCTCGACGCCTATGGGGCGATCGACTGCTTCTTCAACAATGCCGGCATCGAGGGCAAATGGGCGCACACCGCCGACTATGACGAGGCGGTGTTCGACGCGGTGATCGGGGTCAACGTCAAGGGCGTGTTTCTCGGCCTGCGCCACGTGCTGCCGGTCATGCTGCGGCAGAAGCGGGGTGCGATCGTCAATACCGACTCGGTCGCCGGGCTGGTGGCGACGCCGGGGATGCCGGCCTATGTCGCCTCGAAGCACGCGGTGATCGGTCTGACCAAGACCGCCGCCGGCGAGGTCGCGCGGCAGGGTGTGCGGGTCAACGCCGTCTGCCCCGGCCCGGTCGACACCCGGATGATCCATTCGATCGAGGCGCAGATCAATCCGGCCGACCCGGCGAGCATCGGCCGGCGTTACCAGTCGTCGATCCCGCTCGGCCGCTATGTGACGACCGACGAGATCGCCGGCACCGTGCTGTTCCTGTGCTCCGATCTCGCCTCGGCGATCACCGGTGCGCAATACGTCGTCGATGGCGGCCGCACCGCGACCGGCGGCGCCGTCACCCAGGCGACCGGGAGCTGAGGCAAGGAGAGCCATGGACGAGATCCGTACGCTAACAGTCGATATCGGCGGCAGCGGCATCAAGGCGGCGCTGCTCGACCCCGCCGGCGCGATCATCGGCGCGCGGGATCGAGTGCCTACCCCGCCCCGGCCGGTGACGCCGGAGGCGCTGATGAGCACGATCGAGAAGGCGGCGGCGCCGCTCGGTGCGTTCGATCGCGTGTCGGTCGGGTTTCCGGGCTATGTGCGCGACGGCAAGCTCGTGACCGCGCCCAATCTCGGTACCGAGACACTGGCCGGCTTCGATCTGCAAGCCGCACTCGCCCGGCTTTGGGGCAAGCCGGTTCGGGTCCTCAACGATGCCGACGTCCAGGGCTATGGCGCGATCAAGGGGCACGGGGTGGAGATGATCCTGACCCTGGGGACCGGGGCCGGGACGGCAATCTTCGGCGACGGCGAGGTCATGCCGCATCTCGAGCTCGCGCATCATCCGGTCAGCGGCAACAAGACCTATGACGAGTATATCGGCGACGCCGCCCGTCGGAAGAAAGGCAAGAAGGCCTGGAACAAGCGCGTCTTGAAGGCGATCGAGATCCTGCGCGAAGTCGTCCGCTTCGATCACCTTTACATCGGCGGCGGCAACGCCACGCATATCACCTTTGCCTTGCCCGACGATGTCTCGATCGTGCCGAACATCGACGGGCTGACCGGAGGGATCAAGCTGTGGCGCGAGAACCCGCCGGCGGTGCCGCTCGAATAGCTTTCGCCCGGGCAAAGCACATTCCGGCCCCACGACCCGGATGAGGCAAGCGGCCGCGATCCTCTTGGCGGCATCGGCGCTGGCCGGCTGCGTCGCGGTGGCGCCGACGCCCGGCGCCGGGCGGGGGGGGCCGCCGCCGACCGCCTTCAACGCCCACATAGCGCCCTTTGCGCGCTGGCCCTACGCGCCGTTCTCGCGTGAGGCGGCGGTGCAGATCGCGCTTGGCGAATGGCGAGCCTTTCGCCAGCCGGTGAAGTACCCCGGCACCGAGTTGCCCGAGGACGAGGAGCGAGAGGAGGGGTTGTGGCAGCGTGTCGGTCTCTATTGGTGGATCGGCCTCGATCCGACCCAGCGCGAGAGCGGCTGGACCGGCATCCATGACGAGAACGGCGTCGTCTTTGCGGCCGGGCAAGACGGCAATTACGCCTGGTCGGCCGCGTTCATTTCGTATGTCATGCGGTTGGCCGGCGCCGGCAGCAGCTTTCCCTATTCGGCAACGCATGCCGATTATATCGTTTCGGCCGCCCGCCGCGATCGCGGGGTGGCGCTGACGGCGGAGCGCGTCACCCTTTACGCGCCGCAGCCGGGCGACCTGATCTGCGCCTGGCGCGGCCAAACGCCGGTAAGCTTCGACGAACTGCCGACGGCCGGGCGGTTCCCCGGCCATTGCGACATTGTCGTCGGCCGCAAGCCCGGCGAACTCGACGTGATCGGCGGCAATGTCGACAATGCGGTGACGATGAAGCCGATCCCGGTCACCGCCGACGGCCGCCTCGCCGGCCTCGACGGCATCGTGCTCGACCCCGAGCACCACTGGTTGGTCGTGCTCAGGGTCCTCTACCAGCGACCCGGGATCCCGCCGCCGGCGCTGGTCGCGGCAGCGCCGGCCTCGGCGCGCGGCCGAAGCTAGATCGGCTCGGGTGTCGGCAGGTCGACGAGTTCCAGCCGCGACTCGATGCGTCCGACGCGCCGGTCGAGGCTGTCGAGTTGCACCGACAGGCTCGCATAATCGGCATGCAGGCCGGCAACCTCGAGTTCGAGGCGGCCGAGCCGGCTGATGATTTCGTCCAATTTCTCGCGCTGCGCCGCCTGCTCGGCACGGATCGCCCGCAGCATGGTGAGGATCAGACCGCTCCGCTCGTCGGTCATCTCCGGTTCCATAGCGCAACCGGCCGGTTCCGTCTATCGGGAGCCAGGCTTTCCGCGGATGGGGGTGCCATGCCGACCCGTGCGGACGCGGCATCACCTCCTCGCCAATGCCGGTGCCGCCTATTACGAGGCGCCCCAGTACATCACCGAGTAGCTGCTGCGGGCAGAGGGCCATGCCGGCGCGTCTCCCGTGATGGCCGAAGCGCCCGCCGGCTTGCTTCACTAGGGCGTGTCGTCAATTAGCAACGCGGGCTCACATATATCAACGCTTTGGCCGGGCTCGGCCCGTGAGCCTTCAGCCCACGGACTTGATCCGTGGGCATCCACGAGAAACGGCACAGGCCTTCGCGGGCTCCCGTGGATGCCCGGCCCAAGGCCGGGCAAGACGGTAATCGGATGTAATCGGAACGGGGCGTCCGCTCAATTGACGACAGGCCCTAAACTAAATTTGCCCAAGAACGCGCCGAACTCCCCCGCCCGCTTGCGGGGAGAGGGTCGGGGCGAGGGGCCGTCGCCAATGCGTCCGACGCGCCGGTCCGTCACGGCTTGACGCCGGATGCGGCGCCGCGCTTAGTGCCGGCGCGCAAAAGTCGCCGAAGGGAGCCGCAAGATGGCGTCAACGCCGTTTCACGGGGTGCTGGTTCCGGTTCTGACCCCGTTCACCGCCGAGGGCGAACCCGACGCCGGGCGGTTTGTCGGGTTCTGCCGGTGGCTGCTCGAAGCGGGGGCCGGCGGGCTGGCCATCTTCGGCACGACGAGCGAGGCGAATTCGATGTCGGCCGGCGAGCGGATGGAGCTGCTCGACCGGCTGATCGGGGCCGGCATTCCGCCTGACAAGCTGATGCCGGGCACCGGCGCCTGTGCGCTGACCGATGCCGTCGCCCTGGTGCGCCATGCCGTCGGCCACGGCTGCGGCGGCGTCCTGATGCTGCCGCCCTTTTACTACAAGCCGGTCGCCGACGACGGCCTCTTCGCCTTTCTTTCGGCGGTCATCGACAGGGTCGGCTCGGCAGCGCTCAAGCTGTTCCTCTATCACATCCCGCCGGTCGCGGTGGTCGGCTATTCGCTCGACCTGGTCGAGCGCCTGATCGCGGCCTATCCCCTGACCGTGGTCGGGCTGAAGGACAGCTCCGGCGACTGGACCAATACCGCGGCGTTGCTCGAGCGGTTCCCCGGCTTTGCCGTCTTTCCCGGCTCCGAGGTGTTTCTGCTCGAGGCGCTGCGCCGCGGCGGGGCCGGCGTTATTACCGCGACCGGCAACATCAACCTCCCCGGCATCGCCCGGGTCTACGCCCGCTGGCGCGAGCCGGAGGCCGATGCCTTGCAGGCCGAGGCGACGGCGCTGCGCCGGGCGATGCAGGCCTATCCGATGATCCCGGCCTTGAAGCGCGTCATTGCCCATTTCCACGGCGATCCGGGCTGGGCCGCCGTGCGCCCGCCGCTCGTGGCACTCGGACCGGCGCAATCGTCGGCGCTCGTCGCCGACCTCGCCAGGCTCGGCTTCACCCTCGGCGAGCGGCGGCAGGCGGCCTGAGGAGGCGGGCCATGGCGAGCGAAGAGGCAGCGGCGCGCACCCCGGAGCGCGAGGCCTTTTACGACCGGATCGGCGCCTTCAACCTGGCGCCGCTGTGGGAGCGGCTCAACGCCCTCGTCACCGCCGAGCCGGTCACGCCCTGCGTTCCGGCAATCTGGCATTACCGCGACGTGCGGCCCTGCCTGATGCAATCGGGCGGGCTGATCAGCGCGCAGGAGGCGACGCGGCGCGTCCTGATCCTGGAAAATCCGGGGCTCAAGGGCCGAACCTCGATCACCCATTCGCTGTTCGCCGGGCTGCAATTGATCCTGCCGGGCGAGGTCGCACCCGCGCACCGGCACACGCAATCGGCGCTGCGCTTCATCATCGAGGGCAGCGGCGCCTATACCGCGGTCGACGGCGAGCGGACCGCGATGCATCCCGGCGATTTCGTGATCACCCCGTCCTGGGCCTGGCACGATCACGGCAACGACACCGCGGCGCCGATGGTCTGGCTCGACGGGCTCGACATCCCGATCGTGCGGCTGCTCGACGCGAGCTTTGCCGAGCCGGGCGAGGCCGAGGTGCAACGGCTGACCCGGCCCGAAGGCGACAATGCCGCGCGGTTTTCGAACAATCTGCTGCCGGTCGACTGGCAGCCCGCGGCCAAGACCTCGCCGGTGTTCAACTACCCCTATGAGCGTTCGCGCGAATCACTGGCGACGCTCGCCCGCAACGAGGCGCCCGACCCATGCCACGGGTACAAGCTGCGCTTTGTCAACCCGGCGAACGGCGATTTTGCGATGCCGACGATCGGCGCTTTTGTCCAGCTCCTGCCAAAGGGGTTTCACACCCGCCCCTACCGCGCGACCGACGGCACCGTCTTCGTCGCGGTCGAGGGTCGGGGGGAGAGTCAGGTCGGCGCGGAAATCCTGCGCTGGGAGCCGCACGACATCTTTGTCGCACCGAGCTGGCTGCCGGTCAGCCACCGGGCCCTGGACGAGGCCGTGCTGTTCAGTTATTCCGACCGACCGGTGCAGCAAAAGCTCGGTTTGTGGCGCGAACAGCGGGGCAACGCCTGAGGGTCTTGCTGGCCGGGCTGGGGCTCGTCGCGGCGGCCGGCGCCGCCGTTGCCGCCTCGCCGCCGGCGGTCGAGGCGCGGCATGGCATGGTCGTTGCCGAAGACCGCCGGGCTGCCGAGATCGGTCGCGACATCCTGCGGGCCGGCGGCAACGCGATCGACGCCGCCGTCGCCGTCGGCTATGCGCTGGCCGTCGTCGACCCCTGTTGCGGCAATCTCGGCGGCGGCGGGTTCATGACCATCCACCTGGCCGATGGGCGCGACACCGTCATCGATTTCCGCGAGACGGCGCCGGCGGCGGCGACCGCCGGCATGTATCTCGGCGCCGACCGCAAGCCGGCCGCCGAATTGAGCCGCCACGGCTGGCGCGCCGCCGCCGTGCCGGGCACCGTCCTCGGGCTCGACCGGGCGGCGCGCGAATACGGCCGGCTGCCGCGCAGCGCGCTGATCGCGCCGGCGGCGGCGCTGGCGCGGGACGGCTATGTGCTGAGCCCGGCCGACGCCGAATTGCTCGGCGCCGCCGCCGGGCGCTTCAAGCGCGATCCGGCCGCGGCGAAAATCTTCCTGCAGCCCGACGGCAGCCCGCTCGCGGCCGGCGCCCGGCTGGTGCAGCGGGATCTCGCCGGGGTCTTGGCGGCGATCGCCGAACACGGCCCCGAAATCTTCTATGACGGTCCGGTCGCGGCCATGGTCGACAAGGCCAGCCGGGCCAATGGCGGCATTCTGACGGCGGCCGACTTCGCCCGTTATCGGGCGGTGGAGCGGCTGCCGATTTCCTGCCCCTATCGCGGGTACGTGATCCGCTCGCCGCCGCCGCCCAGCGCGGGCGGGGTGACGATCTGCGAGATCCTTGGCGTCCTCGCCGGCTACGACCTCAAGGCTCTGGGCTTCCGCGGGGCGCGCTCGGTGCGGCTGATGGTCGAGGCGATGCGGCGCGCCTTTGCCGACCGCAATGCCGAGCTCGGCGACCCGGCATTTGTCGAGAACCCGGTCGGCCGGCTGCTGTCGCCCGACCATGCCGCAACGATCCGCGCCGCCATCGCGCGCGGCGCGGCAGCGGCGCCGCCGCCGCCGGTCGCGGAGCGGCCCGAGACGACGCATTACTCGGTGGTCGACGAAGCCGGCAATGCGGTCGCGGCGACCTATACGCTGAACGGCTATTTCGGGGCCGGCGTGGTGGCGCCGGCAACCGGGTTTTTGCTCAACAACGAGATGGACGACTTCACCGCCAAACCGGGCACGGCGAACCTCTATGGCCTCGTCCAGGGCGAGGCCAACGCGATCGCCCCCGGCAAACGGCCGCTCTCGTCGATGGCGCCGACCCTCGTCGAGAACGCCGGCAAGCTGTTTCTCGTCCTCGGCAGCCCGGGCGGCCCGCGCATCATCACGACCGTGCTCGAAACGATCATCAACATCGTCGATTACGGGATGGCGCCGCAGGCGGCGGTCGATATGCCGCGGCTGCACTTCCAGGGCGAGCCCGACACGGTGTTCTGCGAGCCCTTCGCCCTCTCACCCGACACCGCGGCGTTGCTGCGCGGCATGGGCTACCGGCTCGTCGAGGGCAGGCCCTGGGGTGCGGCCGAGCTGATCGAGGTCGCGAATGGCCGGCTCTATGGCGCCAACGACAGCCGCCGGCCGGCGGGTGCCGCGGTCGGATATTGAAGGGGTCAGGGAGGCATGCGCTTTTCGCCGTTTGTCGAGCGCATCGCCGGTCCCGGGGCCGGCGCCTGGCGCGTCCATCAGGAGGGCGTGCGCCGCCGCGAAGCCGGGCGCGATGTGATCTTTCTGACCATCGGCGACCCCGACCAGGCGGCACCCGAGCCGGTGATCGCGGCGACGATCGACGCCCTGCGGCGAAACCGCACCGGCTATTCGCCGATCATCGGCTATCCGCGCGTACGCGAGGCGGTCGCCCGGCGCGTCGCGCGCCGCACCGGCCGCCCCTGCAGCGCCGACAATGTGGTGCTGACGCCGGGAACGCAGGGCGGCCTCTACTGCGCGCTGCACTGCCTCGCCGGCGCCGGCGACGAGGTGATCCTGCCGGAGCCGATCTACGGCCCCTATCAAGGCGTCGTCGGGGCGAGCGGGGCGCGCCTGGTGACGGTGCCGCTGCGCCCCGAGCGCGGCTTTCATCCGGATCTCGAGGCGATCGCGGCCGCCGTCACCCCGCATACGCGGGTGGTCTGGATCAACAGCCCGCACAACCCGACCGGTGCGGTCTTCACCGCCGAGGAGATCGCCGGCATTGCCGCGATCTGCCGCCGCTGCGATCTGTGGCTCGTCTCGGACGAAGTGTACGAGGACCTCGCCTTTGCCCGCCCGCATGTCAGCCCATGGTCGCTGCCGGACATGGCCGAGCGGACGATCGTCGTCTCCAGCCTGTCGAAATCGCACGCGATGGCCGGCTTCCGGTTCGGCTGGGTCGTCGGTCCCCCGGCGCTGTCGCAACATCTCTTCGACCTCTTGCTGTGCCTCTATTTCGGCGGCCCGGCCTTCATCCAGGACGGCGCCTTGGCGGCGCTGGGCGACGAGCTGCCGGAGGCGGGCCTGCTGCGCCAGGCCTACCGGCGGCGCGCGAGCCTGCTGGCGGGTATGCTCGAGCGCGCACCCAATTGTCGGGTCATCCCCCCGGAGGGCGGGATGTTCCTTCTCTTCGACATCCGCGGCACCGGGCTCGGCGCCGAGGATTTCGCGCAGCGGCTGCTGCGTCGCGAGGATGTGGCGCTGCTCCCGTGCGATGCCTTTGGACCGAGCGGCACGGGTCATCTGCGGATCGCGCTGACCGCGCCCGAGCCGCGCCTCGAAGAAGCCGGCCGCCGCATCCTGCGCTTTGCCGGCAGTCTCACCCGGCGTTGAGCAAAGATGAGCCCTCTCCGCCCCCGGGGGCGGAGAGGGAGGTTATGCGAGCCGCCTGCCGCATCAATGCCGCGGCGGCCCGGCGCCGGCCGCCGGCCGGCGGATCAGCAGCACCAATGGCAGCATCGCCGCCGCCGCCATCGCCATCGCCCAGAAGCAGTCGATGAATGACAGCACCGCCGCCTGCTGCTGCACCATTGCCATGACCTTTGCCTCCGCCTGCTGCAACGCATCGACGGCGCTGCCGGAATAGGCGAGGTAGGCATGCTGCAACCGGCCCAGCGCCGCGGTATAGGGGTTGTTCAGCGGCGACACGTGGGCGACGAGCACGCTTTGATGATATTGTTCGCGGCGCGCGATCATGGTCGTCACCGCCGAGATCCCGAAGCTGCCGCCGATATTGCGCATCATGTTGATGATCGCCGATGCATTGTTGCTCTTGGCCCGCGGCATGCCGGCCAGCGCCGTCGAATTGATCGGAATGAAGAGCAGGGTCAGGGCCAGCGACTGGAACACCCGCGCCCAGGCGATCGTGGCATAGTCGATCTCGGCATCGAAGCGGGTCATCGAATAGAGCGCCAGCGCCGTGGCGGCAAAGCCGACCGCGATCAACAGGCGCGCATCGATCTTGCCGCCGAGCACCCCGACCACCGGCATCGCCAGCATCACGACGAAACCGCCCGGCGACATGACCAGCCCGGCTTCGGTCGCGGTATAGCCAAGGAGCGTCTGCGCAAACAGCGGCAACAGCGTGGTCGTGGCCAGCAGCACAAACCCGAGCACGAACATCAGCAAATTGGCGACGGCAAAATTGCGGTCGGCGAGCAGCCGCAGATCGACGATAGGGTCGGCGCGCCGCAGCTCCCAGACGACGAAAGCGACGAGGCCGAGCGCAGCGACGATCGTCAGGCGGGTGATGAAGGGGCTGCCGAACCAGTCATCTTCCTGCCCCCGGTCGAGCACGATCTGCAACGCCCCCATCCCGATCAGGAGCAGCGCGAAGCCCAGGTAATCGAGATCGAGTTTGACGCCGCGGCGCGCCTGGCGCTGCGCGACGAGATCGGGCGGGTCGGCGAGGACGCGGGCGGCGAGCATCGACAGCATGATGCCGACCGGCACGTTTACCAGGAACACCCAGCGCCAGGTGAAATTGTCGGTGATCCAGCCGCCCAAGGTCGGCCCGATCGCCGGCGCGAAAACGACGGCCATGCCGTAGGCGGCAAAGGCCTGGCCGCGCTTTTCCGGGACAAAGCTGTCGGTAATGATCGCCTGGGAGCTCGGCTGCAAGCCCGCCGCCGGTGATCCCCTGCAGGCCGCGGGCGATGATCAGCGCGGCAAGGCTCGGGGCCAGGCCGCAGAGCAGCGAGGTCAGGCTGAAGCCGATGATGCAGCCGATGAAATAGCGTTTTCGGCCGATCGTCGAGGCGAGCCAGCCGCTCGTCGGCAGGACGATCGCGTTGGTCACCAGATACGAGGTCAGCACCCAGGTCGACTCCTCCTGGCTCGCCGACAGACTGCCGGCGATGTGCTCCAGAGAGACATTGGCGATCGAGATGTCGAGCACCTCCATGAAGGCGGCGAGGCCCGACGGTCACCGCGACCAGCCACGGGCTGGCGCCGCCGGGAACGCCCGCTTGGCGCGATGGCATCGGCGCGCCCTCTATTGCACCTTCACACTCGGCACGACCGACATGCCGGGCCCGAGCGGGAAATGGAGATCGGGCGGCGCGTCGAAGACGATCTTGACCGGCACCCGCTGAACCACCTTGACGTAGTTGCCGGTCGCGTTTTCCGGCGGCAGCAGGCTGAAGGCGGCGCCGCTGCCGGCGGTGAAGCTGTCGACCCGGCCGCGGAACACCTTGTCGGGATCGGCGTCGACCCTGATTTCGACCGGTTGGCCGATCCGGATCCGATCGATCTGGGTCTCCTTGAAGTTGGCTGTGACCCAGACCCCGAGCGGCACCAGAGCCATCAAATTCTGCCCGACCTGCACATAGTCGCCGGCGGCGACATTCTTGTGCGCGACCCAGCCGGCCTCGGGGGCGACGATTTGGGTGTAATCGAGGTCGAGCCGCGCCTCCTCCTGCTGCGCCGAGGCACTTTCGAGATTGGCCTTCGCGGTCGCGATCTGGCTCGCCGCCACCTCCAGCTGGGCCTCGGCGGCGGTCTGTTTTTTCCGGGCGGCGAGGAGGGTCGAAGAGGTGCTGCGGGCGTTGGCGAGATCGTTGTCGAGCTGCTGCCGCGAGGCGAATTGGCGCTCGACGAGCGACCGTGTGCGCGCCAGCTGGCTCGCGGCATTCGCCGCATTGGCCTCGGCGACGCCGACCTCGGCCTGCGCCTGCTCCTTGCTGGCGATAAGGGCGTTGCGCTGCGCCTTGGCCTGGGCCAGGCTGCCGGCCGCCGCCGCCCGATTGGCCGCCGCCTGATCGAGCTTCGCCTGGTACTCGGCCGGATCGAGCGCAACCAGCAATTGGCCGGCGGCGAGCCGCTCATTATCGCCGACGAGAACCCGCGCGACGCGTCCGCCAACCTGCGGCGCGATCAGCACCATATGCGCATCGATAAAGGCGTCGTCGGTGGTCTCCCATTGGCGCGCATCGCGCCACCACGACACGCCGCCCGCGATCAGCGCCGCGGCGATCGCCAGCGCCGCGACGAGGCGCAGCTTGCGGCGGCGGCCGGGGCGGCCGACGGGCACCTCCGGCAGTGCCGCTCGCCGCTGCGGAAGGCTCAACTCGGGCGCGGGCCGGTCGATCTCGTCGAGGCTCATCGACTTCCTTTCTCTCCGGCCGCCAGGCCGTGCCGCAGCAGGTCGAGCGAGGCGCGGCAAAGCGCATCGACGTCGATGGCCGGGCCCGAATGGCGCTCGAAGGAATGGCGCCACAGGGCGGCGAGCAGCAATGGCGCGACGATGCACGTCACCGTGTTCTCGACATCGACCGGGCGCAACTCGCCGGCGGCGACGCCACGCTCGATCACCTTGCGGAACAGCGCCTTGCCGCGATCCACCACGGCCTCGCGGTAAAACCGGGCGAGGTCCGGAAAATTGCCGGCCTCGGTCAGCACCAGCTTGGGGATGGCGCCGAGCGGCGAGCCGATGATCCGCGCGAAGGTGCGGACGAGCTGTTCGAGCAGATCGAGGCTTTCCGCCGCCGAACCGGCGACCATTGCTTCCGCTCGTTCGAGGTTCGGCACCAGCTCCTGCCGGACCACCGCCTTGAACAGCTCTTCCTTGCTGTCGAAGTAGAGATAAAGCGTGCCCTTGGTAACGCCGGCGCGGGCCGCGACATCGTCGAGGCGGGTCGCCGCGAAGCCGTGCTCGGCAAACGAGGCGAGCGCCGCCGACAGGATCTCGGCCGGCCGGGAAGTCTTCCGCCGCCGCCAGCGGCCGCTGGGGTGGTGCTCGATCGCGCTCAAAGTGCCCACTAGATAACTGACCGGTAAGTTATCTAGTCGAGCTGGACCAGACAGTCAATCCCGCGGCGTCGGTGGCGGCGAAGCGGTCGGCGTCAGAGATCCGCCGGGTCGGCGATCGCCACCGCGAGATGCTCGTAGGCTTCGCAGACGGTCCCGCAGATCCCTTTGATCGCCAGCAGCTGAGCCTCGGCGGCGGCGGTGTCGCCCTTCAAGAGATAAGCCTCGCCGAGGTACTCGCGAACTTGCGGGTACCGCGGATCCTTCGCCACCGATTGCAGATAGTAGCCGATCCCCTCGTCGATCCGGCCGAGCTTGCGCGTCGCGTAGCCGCGGTAATTGAGCGCCATCGCGGTATTCGGATCGCGCAAGAGATCGAGCACCGAGAGCGTCTCCTGGTAGCGGTGCGCCTTGATCAGCGCCTCGGCATAATCGGTGAGCGCCTTGTCCGGCAGCACCCGGTTCTCCGCCTTGACGCATTTTTGGGTTTTGCTGTCCCAGACCTCGCCCTTGCCGCAGGTCGTCTGATCGGGGTCGTCGCTGTCGTGGTCGGCAAAGGCGGGGCCGGCCGCCATCAGCGAGAGCCCGAGCACTCCGGCGAGGAGGCCCGCGCGCCGGGCGAGCGGGAACGATACATGCATGGGTGCCTCCGTCGATGGTCTCATGATAAAGACCGTATCCTCCGGCCTTTATTCCCCGACCACGCCGACCGCGAGCGGCGCCCGCCGCTCACCGGCTCGGCGCGCCGAGATGCTGGTGCAGGAAGGCGAACACCTTGTGCCAGCCGTCGACCGCCTGCTCCGGCCGGTAAAGCGGCCGGTAATGCGCAAAGAACGCATGCCCGGCGCCGTCGTACCGGTGGAACTCGTACTCCTTGCCGTGCTTCCTCAGCTCGGCCTCGGTGCGGTTCACCTGATCGGGCGTCGGGTTCGGGTCGTCGTTGCCGAAGAGACCCAGGAGCGGGCAGCCGATGCCGCTCGTGTAGTCGATCGGCGCCACCGGTTGGGCCTTGGTCAGCCGCGACTTGTCGTCGACGACGACATTGCCGCCCCAGCAATCGACCGCAGCCTGGATCAGATGCGACAGCTTGGCGGCGGCGAGATAGGCCTGCCGCCCGCCCGAGCAGAAGCCGATCACCCCGACCTTGCCGCTGGCATGCGGCTGCGAGCGCAGAAAGTCGATGGCCCCGGTCGCGTCGCCGAGCATCTGGTCGTCGGCAACACCGCCCGCTTCGCGCACCTTGGCCACGACCGCTTCATCGGCGCCGTCGCCGACCCGGAAATAGAGGCTCGGTGCCACCGCGGCATAGCCGTGATGGGCGAATTTGCGGGCGACCTCGCAGGTCCACTCGTCCCAGCCGGGCATGTGATGGATAACGACGACGCCGGGATGCGGCCCGGCATTTGTCGGGTGGGCGTAATAGGCGTCGCCGCGCTCGCCGCCATGCCCGCGATAGGTCGCCATCCCGGCCTGGATGTTGCGAAATGCCATAAGGGTCCTCCGCTGAAAAGGCGGCCGCTCTCTTGGCACCGAGCCCGGCGAAACGCAAGCCGGATGTCGGCTTTGCTGGCGGCTTGACATGGCGCCTCGTCCCGATCCTGCTGACACGCAAGCCGCTCGCGCGAGAAACGATCAGGGGCCGGAAACTGGACGAGGTTCACATGAAAGTCCGAGAGGCGGTAGCCGCCGCCAAAGATCATATCCAGGAATTATTCGCCGACGAACAAATTGCAAATCTTGGACTTGAGGAAGTGGAATTCGATGAAGCGACCGGAACGTGGACCGTGACATTAGGCTTTTCCAGGCCGTGGGACAAACCGGTAGGCCCCTTGGCGAATTTGGCACCATTGGAATTGCGACCTTGGCGGAGAGACTACGAGGTAGTCAAAATATCGGACGCTACCGGGAGTCTACTTTCGATTAAGAATTGTGAGACCGCCGATGCCGCCTAACCCGTCTTCGCGGATCCGAGAATTGGCGACGATGATTACTGTATCCACCCCCTCCCAAACCCTCCCCCATCAAAGGGGGAGGGCTTTTTGCGTCCCGCTGAGGCTGCCTCCCGCCCCCTTGATCCCCCCATGATGGGGGCGGACCCCCCACCAATGATCAAGCGAAAAATGCGGGGCGGTAACCCCGCAGAGGGGCGCGCGGTGAAGGTCCAGACCGGGTGGATGCCCGACCGGGCTTTGGCCCGGCAAGGCCGCGAGGAAGCAACCGTTAGCGGCATCGGAAAACGTGACGTAACGATTGCCAATAGGAGCCGGGAGATGCCCGCGCCAGGCTGCGGCAGCGCAGTGTCTCGGAGCGATTGTCCCGCGCCGGGAGGATAGCACCGTGCTTGCTCTGTCAAGGACGCTGCGCGCCGGCTTCGCCGGTGCCGCCGCGTTGCCGGCGGCATCCTTGACTGCGGCTGCGCGCGGTGCTCTGCCGATGGGCAGGTCGGGACGGAGGGATGGGTCAGTTTCGATCGAACAAAGGGATGACAGCGGGAGGCTCATGCGGCGGCAGCCTCCGGCGACTTGTAGTTGGGGTCGAACAGGGTTTGCCGCTCGAGCAGGGTACAGGCCACCGACAACAGGCGGTCGGCGACGGTGCGCAGGGCACGGCCGTGGCTGTGGCCACGTGCGCGCAGCGCGGCGTAGCGATCACGGCTGGCCTGATCGTGCTGGGTGGCGACGCGCGCCCAATGATAGAGCGCATTGTCCAGCCGCTTGTTGCACGCGTAGCGGCGCACGACGATGCAGCTCTTACCGCTGCGTCGGGTCACCGGCGCCACCCCGGACAGCAGGCGCAAGGCATGGTAATCTCTCCGCTGCAGAGGCTGCGAGGCCTCGGCGAGCAGCGTGGCGAGGGTGATCCTTCCGAGCCCTGGCATGGATCGCAGGATCGCCACGTCGCGCTGCTCGCAATGCTGCCCCGGCGCGTTCTCCTCGCGGCCTTCCGCCGGTGCGGTTTCCGCGGGCGGGATGAGCTGGTCGCAGAGCTGGTCGAGCTTGCGGTGCGCGGCGTTGAGCTGCTGATTGACCAAGCCGATGCGGGCGGCCACGGCGTCGATATGAGCCGTCGCCGCCGCGACCACGCCGGGCGCCACCGTCAACGGCTTCTGCCGCAAGACCTGCAACACCTCGGCCGCCTGCAGACGGCGGATACGGTGGGCTTTGAGGAGCCGCTCGATTGTCGTAAGGTGCAGCCGGGCGGCCTTCGCCGGGGTCGGCGCCTGGCGCCACAAATCGAGAAACCAAGCGGCCGCGAGGTCGTCGGAGAGGGTCAGCATCTGCGGGTAATAACGCCAAAGCTGTTCGCGCACGCGGTTGGCCAGACGATTGCGTTCGCGCTGCAGATCCTCGGTCATACGCGACCATTCGCGCAGCTCGACAATCACCGGGTCGTCGACCGACAAGCCTCGGAAGGCGTGGCGATCGGTGCGCAGGCTGTCGGCCTGGACCCGCGCGTCGCGCTGATCGTCTTTGGCGCCGGCGACAGTGAAGCGGTCGCGGAACCGGTCGAGCTGTTTGGGGTTGATCGCGTATACCTGGAAACCACGTTCGAGCAGGGTTTCCACGATCGGGCCGTGCGGCACTTCGATCGC
This sequence comes from uncultured Alphaproteobacteria bacterium, assembly GCA_963772295.1. GTDB lineage: Bacteria > Pseudomonadota > Alphaproteobacteria > ATCC43930 > CGMCC-115725 > AP-15. The sequence continues at coordinate 81,321 of CAVYWO010000020.1, read as the reverse complement.
CACCGCGATCGCCCCTGGTTCGGCTCCGGTCATCGACGACAACCAGGCGCAGAGCTCCGCCAGCCCGGCGCCGTCATGGTCAAACGCTCGCTCACCAACAATCTTGCCGCCGGCATCGATCAAGCAGGCTTGATGCGTCTTGCTCGCCCAGTCGATGCCGGCAAACCACTCAATCCCTTCCGTCATGATCACACCCTCCTTGCACAGCCGGACCGCCGCGACGACCGTCAGTCCCTGTACCGGCGCTCGAAGCGCAACCTCCCACAGGACTTCCGTCGCGGCCAACCCGCCGGGGTACAGGTCCGCCCCAGGTGCTCAAGCCACGGGTTGGGGTCGGCGACTCCCGGCGGGTCGGCCCGGTCCGACCAGTCTGAAACCAGACCGGTTCACGACCGCTTTAAGGGTACAGGGGTGGGGTGGGGGTGACACGATTCGAAGGGACGTCCGATAACAGCAGTGCCCCCTCGATCGGCCAATCCGCGAAGTCGGGCTAAAGTGGTTGTTCTCGATGCAAATTTGCTGCTGCTATTGGTGGTTGGCCTGACCTCGCGGACGTACATTTCCAAGCACAAACGGCTTCAAGGATACGAAGAGAGCGACTTCGATCTGCTAAAAAGTCTGCTCGGTTCGGCGGCTAATATTATCGTTACGCCGAACACCCTCACTGAAACCTCTAACCTTGCCGGACAAATTCGCGAACCGGCCTTGCGGATGCAGCGCGGTTGGAGGAAAGCGACAGGCGGGACCGCCTCGTGGTCATTGCGAGCCCACGGGTCCGCGCTCCGCGCGGCCCGAGGACAGGCTCCGCGAAGCAATCTCGCCGCCGCAGACTCCGCAACCACGAGATTGCCACGGCGCCTGCCGGCGCCTCGCAATGATACCGACTGAAGTTTCATCTCCTGCGGGTCGGCACCGCCGGTGGCGGACTAGGGCGTGTCGTCAATCAGCAGCGCTGGCTCACATATATCAACGCTTTGGCCGGGCTCGGCCCGTGGGCCTTCAGCCCACGGACTTGATCCGTGGGCATCCACGAGAAACGGCACAGGCCTTCGCGGGCTTCCGTGGATGCCCGGCCCAAGGCCGGGCAAGACGGTAATCGGATGTAATCGGAACGGGGCGTCCGCTCAATTGACGACAGGCCCTAACCACAAACTCAGTGTCTCAGTCGCGCAGATGGCAGGCGACCCAGTGGCCCGCGCGGGTTTCTTTCAACGGCGGCGTCTCGGCGGCGCAGAGCGGCAATTGCCGGATTGGGCAGCGGGTGTGGAAACGGCAGCCCGAAGGCGGATGCATCGGGTTCGGGGGCTCGCCTTCGAGCGTGATCCGCTTGCGCCTCGCCTTCGGGTCCGGGACCGGGACCGCCGACAGCAGCGCCTCGGTATAGGGGTGCAGCGGCGCCCGGTAGAGGTCCGGCGCCGGCGCCAGCTCGACGATCCGCCCCAGATACATGACCGCGACCCGCCTCGAGATGTGCTCGACGATCGCCAGGTCGTGGGCGATGAACAGATAGGTCAAGCCGAGCTGCTGCTGCAGGTCTTCGAGCAGGTTGATGATCTGCGCTTGGATCGAGACGTCGAGGGCGGAAACCGGCTCGTCGCAGACAATCAGCTTCGGCGACACCGCCAGGGCCCGCGCGATGCCGATCCGCTGCCGCTGGCCGCCGGAGAATTCGTGCGGGTAGCGGCGCATGTGGTCGGCCCTCAGGCCAACGGTCTCCAACAGTTCGATGACGCGCTCGGCGAACTGCCGCCGGTTCGCCGCGAGCCGATGGATGACGAGCGCTTCGCCGATGATCGCACCCACGGTCATGCGCGGGTCGAGCGAGGCGAACGGGTCCTGGAAGATGATTTGCATCTCGCGACGCCGCGCCCGCAGCGCGCCACCGGAGAGTGCCGTTAGATCGTTGCCGGCAAAGCGGATCGCGCCGGCGTCGGGCTCGATCAGCCGCAGGATGCAGCGGCCGGTTGTCGATTTGCCGCACCCGCTTTCGCCGACGAGGCCCAGCGTCTCGCCCGCGCCGATCGCGAAGCCGACCCCGTCCACCGCATGCACGCGCTCGACGGTGCGCGAGAAAAGGCCGCGCTTGACCGGGAAATGCTTGACGAGACCGGTGACTTCGAGCAGCGGTGCCGGCATCACAACACGCAGGCGACCTTGTGCCCGGGCGCCACCTCGCGCAGCGGCGGGATCGCCCGGGTGCAGGCCGTGGTCGCGAAACGGCAGCGCGGCGCAAAGCGGCAGCCGGGCATCGGCTCCGACGAGATTCGGGACGATGCCGTCGATCGCTTCGAGACGGGTCTTTTCGCCGGCCCGGTCGAGGCGTGGGATCGAGCGAATGAGGCCCTGGGTATAGGGGTGCCGCGGCCGGCTGAACAGCTCCCCGACCGGGGCCTCCTCGACCACCCGGCCGGCATACATGACGATGACGCGCCCGGCCGTCTCGGCGACGATGCCCATCGCATGGGTGATCAGCATGACCGCCATGCCGAGACGCGACTGCATCTCCTGCAGCAACTCCAGGATCTGCGCCTGGATTGTGACGTCGAGCGCCGTTGTCGGCTCGTCCGCGATCAACAGCTGCGGGTTGCAGGCGAGCGCCATTGCGATCATGACCCGCTGGCGCATGCCGCCCGAGAGCTGGTGCGGATAGTCGTCCACCCGGCGGCCGGGGTTGGGGATATGCACCAGCCGCAGCAGCTCGATCGTTCGCTCGATCGCCGCCCGACGCCCCAGCCCCTCGTGCCGCCGGATCACTTCGGCGATCTGGGCCCCTACCCGGTAGACGGGGTTGAGCGAGGTCATCGGCTCCTGGAAGACGATCCCGATCTCTTTGCCGCGGATGCGACGCATCGCTTCGCGGTCGAGCCGGACGAGGTCGCGACCCTGCCACAGGATCTGACCGCCGGCGATCCGCGCCGGCGGCATCGGCAAGAGCTTGAGTATCGACAAGGCGGTGACGGTCTTGCCGCAGCCCGACTCGCCGACGATCCCGACGGTCTCGCCGCGGCCGACGGCGAGCTCGACCCCGTCGACCGCGACGAGGATGCCGTCATCGGTCGCAAACTCGGTTCGAAGGCCGCGAACTTCGAGCAGAGGTGCGATCGCCGCCACCGTTCAGAGCACCTTGCGGGGGTCGAGCGCGTCGCGCAGCCCGTCGCCGACAAAGCTGATGGCGAGGACGGCGAGAAAGATCGCGCCACCCGAAAACAAAGCCCAATGCGGGGCGATGTCGAGATAGTCCTTGGCGTCGAAGAGCAGGCGGCCCCAGCTCGGGATATCCGGGGGAAAGCCGAGGCCGAGGAACGACAGGGTCGATTCGAGGATGATCGCGGTGGCGACCTCGATCGTGCCGGCGACGATGACCGGCCCCAGGGAATTCGGCAGAATGTGGCGCAGCACCTGGCGCAGCCGGGTGGCGCCGAGCGCCCGCGCCGCCTCGACGAATTCCTTTTCGCGCAGACTGAGAAACTGCGCGCGTACCAGCCGGGCCACCGGCATCCAGCGAAACCCGCCGATCACCGCGACGATCAGGACAAAGGTCCCGACCTCGACCCCGACCAGCTTTACGAGCGCATCGCGGAACAGATAGATGACGAGCAGCAACAGGGGCAGCTGCGGCAGCGACAGGAACAGGTCGGTCAGCCACATCAGCGCCGCGTCGGCACCGCCGCTTGCGGCGCCGGCGATCGCGCCGATCAGAACGCCGACGAGGACCGCCACCAGCATCGCCGTGACCCCGACCCCGAGCGAAATGCGCCCGCCATAGAGCATGCGGGACAGCAGGTCCTGGCCGAGATCGTCGGTGCCGAGCGGATGCGCCCAGGATGGGGCGGCGAGGCGGGCGGCGAAATCGATGTCGTTGATCGGGGCCGGCCACAACAGCGACCCGGCGGCGACGGCGAGCAGCATCGCCAGCAGCACCGCCGCACCCGCGACCGCCATCGGGTGGCGGCAAAAGCGCCGCCAGGTCCGGCGGCCGAGCGAGCCATAGTCGGCTCCGCCGCCGGCTTCGAACACGCGGTCGCTGGGTGCGAGGAGCGTCATCGCTCGCGATCACCGATAGGAGACGCGCGGGTCGAGCCAGCCATAGAGGATGTCGGCGAGGAGGTTGAACAGGGTGACGAGGCAGGCGAAGACGAACGTCACCGCCATGACGACGGGGGTGTCGTTGGCCAGGATCGAGCTGATCAGCAGCGAACCGATGCCGGGAATGCGGAAGATCTGCTCGGTGACGATGGCGCCGCCGAACACGCCCGGCATCGACAGGGCGACGAGCGTCACCACCGGGGTCAGGGCATTGCGCACGACGTGCTTCAAGATCACGGTGCGTTCGGTCAGCCCCTTGGCGCGGGCGGTCGTCACGTGATCGAGACGAATGACATCGAGAACGGCGGCGCGCACATAGCGCGTCCACGCCGCCCCTTGGAACAAGCCCAGCACCGCGACCGGCATGGCCGCCTGGCGCAACTCCTCACGGTACCAGCCCCAGCCGGTCGCGGCGAGATCGGCACGGTAGACAAACGGCAGCCATTTGAGGCGGATGCTGAACAGCAGGATGAACAACAGCCCGGTAAAGAAGGTCGGCAGCGAGAACCCGACAAAGGCGAGCGTATTGGCGATCTGGTCGAACAGCGAATAGGGCCGGGTGGCGGCGAGGACGCCGACCGGAAAGGCGATCATGAGCGCCAGGAGCTGCGAGGAGCCGATGACGAAGAGCGTGGTCGGCAGCCGCTCGATGACCAGCCGGCCGACATCGACGCGGCTGACGAATGAAAAACCCCAGTCGCCATGCAGCATCGCCGCGACCCAGTGCAGATAGCGCAACCATATCGGGTCATCGAGCCCGAATTTCGCGCGAAGCGTCGCCGCAACCGAAGGCGGAATATTGGGGTTGGTCGCCATCTCGGAAAACGGGTCGCCGGGAGCCAGCGCGAGGATCGCGAACAAGACCGCGCTGATCCCCAACAGGCTCGGGATCGCGAGCAACAAGCGCCGCGTCAGGTAGCGCGACATGCCCTAGGGCGAGCCGCAGAATGCCCCTCACCCTCCCGCTGCGCGGGTCCCTCCCTCTCCCCGCTTGCGGCGAGAGGGCTGGGTGAGGGGCCGGTGCCAGCCGACGACGAGCGCCGGTCACGTGGTGCGGTACCAGTCCTTGAGGAAGGCGAAATCGTTGTCCCAACCGCTCAATGTCAGCTGCAGGTTGTTGGCGATCCCGGAGACCGCCGGCCGGTAGATCTCCGGGATCACGGCGCGGTCGCCGACCACCATGTCGTTCATCGCGATGTACAGGGCGGCGCGCTTGACCGGGTCGAGTTCGCCCTCCGCGGCGTGAAACAGCGCGTCGTATTTGGCGCTTTGCCAGCGCGTCACGTTGCGGCCTTGCCATTTGTTGGATTGCTGGGCGATCTCCGCCGACAGGAATTGCCGCATGAAATCCTGCGGGTCCGGCGCCCCCATCCCGACCGTGAACATCTGCAGGTCGGAATGAAATTTTCGGTAGGTGTCGGGGTTTGCGACATCGGAAGAGAAATAGACCGAAGCCAATATCGCCTTCAGCTCGAGCGCGATGCCGGCCTTCTGGCAGGCCTGCTTGATGATCTGCTGGTTCTTCTGGCGCGGGGCGTTCACCGAGGTCTGAAGGGTCAGGCGCAGTTTGCTGCCGTCCTTGGCGCGCACACCGTCCGGTCCGCGCTTCCAGCCGCCCTGGTCCAGGACCTCGTTGGCCCCGGCGATGTTGAATTCCCAATGCGTGTCGTGCGACACGAACCGCGTCGGGCTGTTGATGAAGTTGCCGGTGGCGGCGCCGGCGCGGCCGTAGATGTATTTCTGCACCGAGTTCTTGTCGACGAGCAGCGCCAGCGCCTCGCGCACGGCCGGGTCGCTCAACAGCGGGTGCTTGGTCCTGATGCTGGAGAATTCGCCGTCGACGACGGTCCACGGATCGGTGCGGTTCAGCTCTATGTGCTCGATGTTGCCGGTCTGAAAGACCTTGACGCGGCCGCGGGCGCCCGGCGTCTGTTCCAGCCGTTTCAGGATCTCGTCCTCGACCTGCAGGTTCCAGGCGTAGTCGTATTCGCCGGTCTGGATCACGGCCCGTGCGGCCGAGACGGCGTCGCCACCGCCCTTCATCTCGATCGTGTCGAAAACAGGCCGGTTCGGTTCGTGATAGTGCGGGTTGCGCTCGCCGCGGACGACGTCGCCCGGGTTGAACGCGACAAAGCGGTAGGGCCCGGTGCCGACCGGCTTCAGGTTGTTGGGCGCGGCGCGCGAGGTTGGACCCTTGTAGGTCGCGAACAGGTGCTTGGGGATGATCATGCCGAAAGCGCCGGTAAAGGCGGCCGGCCAGAACGGCGTCGGCTTGGCGAACCGGAGGCGCACGGTCAGCGGGTCGATCTTCTCGACCTTGACGTCCTTGTAGGTGCCGATCGTCGTCGCCGCAGTCGCCGGGTCGGAGGCGTATTCCCAGTTGAATACGACATCGTCGGCGGTAACGGGCCGGCCGTCGTGCCATTCGACGCCGGGTTTGAGCTTCCAGACGACCGACTTGCCGTCGGCCGCGACCTCGCCGCCCTCGGCGCTCGGGATCCGGGCGGCGAGGATCGGCACCAGGGCCCCGTCCGCGTCCCATGCCGCCAGCGGCTCGTAGAAGATGCGGGAGCCGTCCTGATCCTTGGTGCCGACCGCAAAATGCGGGTTGAGCAATGTCGGCGCCTGCCAGTACAGCGTCTTGAGTGCACCGCCGCCCCCGGCCTTCGTCGCTTTGTATTCGCTCCGAGCCGGCGCCGGCGCCGCCCCGGCATCGGCCAGCAGCAGGTTCGCGAACGGCGCCGCGAGGCCGAGCCCCGCCATCCGTTGAACGAAGGCGCGGCGCGACAGCCGGCCCGCCGCCACCGCCGCGATTAGATTGCGCAAGCCGTCTTCGTTCATGTTAAAGCCGCTGTTCCGCCGCACCGCCCGGGAGCGAGCCCGGGAGCGAGAATGTGACATGACGAGCGAGTTGGCCAGCCTGCGCGTGCTCGATTTCACGACGACGATTGCCGGTCCGCATTGCGGCCGCCTGCTGGCCGATCTCGGCGCCGAGGTGATCAAGATCGAGGCGCCGGAAGGCGACATGATGCGCACCCGGGCGCCGTTGCGCGACGGCGCCAGCACCAGCTTTGGCCAATTGAACGCCGGCAAGAAGAGCGTCGTCCTGGATCTGAAGTCGCCGCAAGGGGTGGGCGCGGCGCGGCGCCTCGTCGCCACCGCCGACGTCGTCGTCGAGAATTTTCGGCCCGGCGTCATGCGCCGCTTCGGCCTCGATTATCCGGCGCTGAAGGAGATCAAGCCCGACATTGTTTATTGCGCGATCTCCGGCTACGGCCAGACCGGCCCGAGCGCCGAATTGCCGGCCTATGCGCCGGTGATCCATGCTTCTTCGGGCTATGACCTCGCCCAGATCGCGCATCAGCTGGAGCCGCGCCGCCCCGACTATTGCGGCATCTACATCGCCGATGTGCTGACCGGCGCCTATGCCTTCGGCGCGATCATGACCGCGCTCTATCAGCGCCGGGTGAGCGGCGAAGGCCAGATGATCGACGTGTCGATGCTCGAAAGCATGCTGACCCTGACCTTGAGCGAGATCCAGGCGGCGCAGTTCGCGGTGGCGCCGCCCGGCCGGCCGATCTTCGGCCCGATCGCGACCCGGGACGGCTACATCATGCCGGCGATCGCCAGCGAGCGCACCTTTCAGAACCTCGCCGCCGCCAGCGGCCACCCCGAATGGATCGCCGACCCGCGCTTTGCCCGCTACGCCGATCGGCGCCGGCATTGGGGCGAGCTCGTCGACGAACTCGAAGCCTGGTCGAAGACGCTCGGCACGGCCGAGGTGCAGGCGATCTTCGACCGCCACGGCGTGCCGTCTTCGCCCTACCGCACGGTCAAGGAGGCGATGGCCGACCCGCAGCTCGCCCATCGCCATGCCTTGGCCGAGATTGCCGATAGGGGCGGCACGTTTTTGGCGCTGAACCCGCCCTTCCGCCTCTCCGCCGCGCGCACCGCGGCCCAGCCCTTCGCCGCCGCCCTCGGCGAGCACACCGAAGAAGTCTTGACCGAGCTGGGCTACACCCCGGCCGAGATCGCGGCGTTGCGCGGATAGGAGCTTCCCCGCGCTAAGCGGCAGCCCCAGATTCCCTGTTCGACGGGAAAATACTGGGAAAAAGCCCGGTTCCGGCCAGGACCCGCGTAAAATATCATTTTCGATCGAGCACTTGCCGGGCCAATTCCCTAGGCAGAAAACAGGGAAATAATTGGCCGGAACAGAGGATTAAATCGGCGGATCAGGGAAATTCAGGAAACCGCGGACCCGGCCGGTTCCCACCTGCGCAAAGTGCCGACACCATCCCCATGCTCATCGACACCATAGCGGTCGATCCGGACAGAAATAGGGCGGCCATCGCCGACCTCGCATTTCGCCGGCCACGGCAAAATGCCTCGCGATAAAGCAGGCGAAATATTACCCGGTAGCCCGCTAGCGAAGCTAGTAGTGCGAATTTAACGCTCAGAACCTACCGTTTTTTTCTGTCGCGCTCGCGAGAGCCGGAACCCAGGGGCAATCGCCTTTGCGCTTGTGGCCCTGGTCCCCTCCTCAGGGCCCCTCCGCGGGCGCCTCCCTTGCGGGCCGCTCCGGGGATCGGGGGGCGACGGATGACGGGCACCATCCGTCTCGTTCACACCACTAAAGCACGGCGACGGCTTCGATCTCGATCAGAAACTCGGACTGCGCCAGGCCCGCGACCGCGGCAAGCGTCGAGGCCGTCAGCTTCTTGCCGAAGAATTCTTCGCGGATCATCCATCGGCAGGGGCGTCGCGTCAGTGCGCGTCCGCTGCATGGTCGGTTTTGAGCTCGTCACCCCTGGGCTTTAGGATTATTACTTCGCTGCTTTTGACGGAAAGGACATTTACCTGCCGCCCGAATTCAGGAAGGCGATGCCGGTGCTGCTGCGTTCGGTTGGCCTCGACGAGCGCTGGCTGCAGAATCAGATTAAGCCTCGACCCGTCCATTCTGGGTCTGGGGGTACTGGAGATAGCTGGAAAGGAACACCACCAGCCGCTCGGCGGACGAATTGATTTCCTCATGCGGAATGCGGAAGCGGAATTGCCGTCAAGCTGAGCGCGCTCCAGCTCGACGGCAAGATAGTGCTTCACCCCGTGACGGTGCTCGACATCATCGAGGAGACGGCGACGTCGGACGATGTGGACCAGGCGGAGCGGGCCGACAGGGCTTAATGGAAAAAAACGCGCACCCCGGGTTCTTGACGATTGTCGACGGCACGGCGGAGTTGCTGCGCAAGGAGGGGCTGGAGCCGCGGATGACCTACAATCGCTGGCACGTCGCGCTTGGGACCACGGGCTACAATTTTTGCTGGCTCCACCCCCGCAAGGCGGTGAATTATTGCCACATCGAAATCCGGATGCGCGAGGGCGGCGAGGCGCGCGATGCGCTGGTGACGTCGCTCGTCGAGGGAGGCATCGATGCGTCCGCGCGGCGGACGGACGAGCTATCCTTCAGCATCACCACGAAAGGGTTCGAGGAGCACGCCGCGACGATCGGCGGTGTGCTCAAGCGTGCGGAGGAGGCATCGCGGCTGTAGGCGGAGACGGGCCTGCGAGGGCAGGAGGGGTGCGCGTACGTAGCGTGGTGCTACGGAAGATCAGTTCACGACACGGCTACGCGAGGATCAAGCGGGCCAGGACGGCGCGGAGCGGCTCCGGTATCCGGTAACGGACAATGGGGTTGTCGCCGTCGTCCGTCTCAATGGACTCCAGCAGGGTGGTTTTGCATCGAGCACTGCTGGCCGCTGAGGCTTTCGAGCACACTGTCCTTGCTCTGGTGCCTGGCGAGAGGAAGCAACTCGGCGAGCATAAGCTGCCATTCGGGATCGGGTTCGGTGAGCCGCCCGCCGTCGCGGGCGGTGTGCAGAAGATGATTGAATATGGCGCGCTCGGAGGCCTCGGGTGGGTGAGCGCCCGTGATCTCGATCGGCGCAGAGTCCGGCAAACCATCGGCCGACGTAGGCCGGCCAGCCGCGCGCAATTGCTTCCGCTGGGCGAGATACCATTCCAGAGCCGCGGTGATGAATTCCTGGAGGCTGGCGAATTCTCCGTGCCGGATGAGGTCGTCAATTTCGCGCTGGACATGCGGCGGCGCCGTGTAGGAGGGGTATCGGGGAAAAGTTACAGTTATGGTCATGGATATTACTTACCGGCTCATCGGCGCCTTGAGGTCTCGGCTGCCATGCGCGACGCGAAGAATGAGCACGTCGTCGCCTGCGATCGTGTAAACGATGATATGGCGGTCTACGGGAAAGGTCCTTCTGCCGGGGCCTAAATCCTCATCCCGGGCCGCCCAGCGCGCGGGTGGCTGGCCAGCAGGTAGAACCGCTCGGTAAGCGAGGAAATCACCCCTTGGGCGGTGGCGGTGCTGCCGCTCTCCTTGGCGATGTACCACCAGATTTCGTCGAGATCCGCCTCTGCTTGTTCTGAAAGGCGGTGAACCATCAGCGCAAGGGTTTCTGCTCCGCCGCGAGACGGGCGAGGCCGCGCTCATGCACATCGTCGGCGAGCTCGCGCATGGATTCCTGGGTGATGGCCCGGCCTTTCCCCTGGGCAAGGGAGGCTTCCGCCTTGTCGAGGCTGGCCCGGAATTCGACGAGCGCGCGGACATTCTCGCGCTCTTCCCAGAGCACGACGGCTTCCTGCACGATTTCATCGGCGCTGCGCCCGACGCTGGCAGCGAGCGCGGCGAGATGGGCTTCCTGGTCGGGAGGGAGACGAATTTCCATGGCTGCGAGGTTAGCATTGCCATCCTGAGAGATCAAGGAGACAATTTTTTCAATGCGATAGCAGAAACGCTGTTAAGCTTGGCCGGCACTCGGAGCTTTCCCGTCTTACGCTGCAGCAGGGCGAGCTGGCGCGTCTGATCGTCGTCGGGCTCGAGCTGTTCCGGCGAGACGGAGGGGCAGGGCGGACGGTAGCCCGGATTTGCGGAGATGAAAGCCACGACAGACACGCGGCCTCCAGCCCGCTCGCCCGCAGGGCTCGCCTATCGGGCTTTCAGGGGTAAAGAGGGCTTCGTCGTGAGCGCGATGGAGCAGAAGCGCGTGTTGGTAATCGACGAAATCAACCGCGCGGACATCGACAAGGCGTTTGGCGAGCTATTCACTCTGCTGAGCGGCAACGACGTCGATCTGCCGCATGTGAAGCGCGGAGCGGAGGGAACGGAGCCCGCAGCGCGCCGGATCAGGCTGGCCGCGGGAGATACGCTGCATTCCGTCAACCGGTCTGTGGGATTGTGGACATCGTTAAGGCGATGCCGCGCAATCCCACAGGCCCATCAGCCACACAATCGTTTTTCCCAAACGGATCGAGACCTCACCCATCCAGCCGGTCACCCGTCAATCCGCCTGCATCCCCCTTGCACAATGGGGCGGCTTCGGGCGCGAGGCTCAGCGCTAGAGCACGGCGACGGCTTCGATCTCGATCAGAAACTCGGGCTGGGCCAGGGCCGTGACCGCGACCAGGGTCGAGGCCGGCAGCTTCTTGCCGAAGAATTCTTCGCGGATCGCCCCGTATTCGGCGCGGTGGCGGATGTCGGTCAGATAGGTGTTGACCTTGACGATGTCGCGCATCGTGCCGCCGCCGGCCTCGACCTGCGCCCGCAACGCCTCGAGGCAGGCGCGCGCCTGCGCCTTGAAATCGCCGGCATGCGCGGCGCCGCCCTTGGCGTCATAGGCGACCTGGCCGGCGATAAAGAGCATCGTCCGCCCGCCCTCGACCTTGACCGCCTGGGCATAGGCCGGCGGGTCGTAGCCGCTTTTGGCGGCATAGGGCTCGATCTTCGCCATGTCGTTCCCTCCTCGTCGTGGTGGTCGGCCCGGGGATCGGGCGCGGTCTTGACTTCGCACCGGCGCTAGGCCGGAATCGACCGCCAAGCCGCCGGGGAGAATCGCCGTGAAGGTCGGTATCGCGCTCAACATCCTGTCCGAGCAAGGCCGCCCCGATGTTGCGGTCGTCCGCGACCATCTGGCGCTCGGGGACCTCGCCGAGCCGTTGGGCTTCGACTCGCTCTTCGCCCTCGAGCACCACTTCACCGGCTATGCGATGTCGCCGGCGCCGCTCGAGCTCTTGGCCTATTTCGCCGGCCGCACCACGCGGATCACCTTCGGCACGGCGGTCATCGTCCTGCCGTGGCACGACCCGATCCGCGTCGCCGAGGGGATCGCGCTGATCGACATCCTCTCCCAGGGGCGCTGTCTCTTCGGCTTTGGCCGGGGGGCGGCGAGCGTCGAATATGACGGGTTCCGGGTGCCGATGGGCGAGGCCCGGCCGCGCTTTGCCGAAGCCGCGCAACTGATCCGCAAGGCCTTGCGCGAACCCGAATTCGAGTGGCAGGGCGCGTTCTACCGGATACCCCGTACCCAGATCCGGCCGCGCCCGATCTCGCACCCCGAAGAACGCTTCTATGCTTCGTCGGTCAGCCCGGAATTGGCCGAGATCATGGCCAAGCTCGGCTTCGGCATCCTCGTCGTGATGCAGAACGAATGGCCGAAGGCGGCGGAGAGCATCGTCAATTACCGCGAGATCGCGCGTTCCGTCGGCTACGACCCGCCGCCGCCGATCATCCTGACCAACGTCTCCTGCGCCGAAAGCCGCAGCGAGGCGCAGGAGCGGGCGTTCGAATGGTTCGGCAAGAAGTGGCAATCGATCGACGACCACTACCACTTCTCGGACGGGCATCTCGCCGCGGTAAAGGGCTACGAGAGCTACGGCAAGATGGCGAAGACCTACGCCCGGCTGCAGAGCGAGGAGGAGCGGGCCCGCGCCACCGAGTTCTACGTCAAGATCCAGATCGTCGGCACGCCGCAAGACTGCCTCGAGCAGATCGCCGAGTTGCAGCGCCTGACCGGGACCGACCACCTCGTCACCGAATTCTCGTTCGGCGGCATCCCGCACGCCGAGGCCGAACGCAACATGCGGCTCTTCGCCCTTCGGGTGTTGCCGGTGCTGCAGCGGGATGGCGCCTTCGCGGCGCCCCCGCCGCCGGCCGCACCGCCGCAATCGGCCGCGGGGGATCTGTTCGCCCCGGCGTAGGTCGCGCCGATCGCCGGAATACGACGCGATCGTGATCGGCACCGGCCAGGCCGGACCGTCCCTGGCGCTGCACCTTGCCGCCGCCGGCAGGAAGGTCGCGGCGGCCGAGCGCAAGCTCGTCGGCGGCGCCTGCGTCAATACCGGCGGCACCCCGACCAAGACCCTGGTGGTGGCGGCGAGTGCCTATGCGGCGCAGCTGGCGCGCCGCGCCAGCTGCAACGTCGCCGCGTCGAACCAATCCTCCAGCCAGCGGATCGGCGGGTGCAAGCCGTGCCAACGCGGCGAGGGATCGCGCCAAGGCCGGTGGTCCAGCGGCATCGCAAAGCGCCATACGGTGTCCCCGGCGCGGCCGACGGCATCCTCTGCGGCCCCTCGTCGGCCAACCGCCGTATCTCTGGAAATCGGCGCGCCGGCCGCTTCAACTGGACGACCGGGGGTCATCGTCGACCATTCTAACGCTCCTGCCGCTGGGTCGCGCGCCGCGCCGGCGAATCCGACATCGTCTAGTCAGCGGCGGGGCGGTCGGACCGGCTATTCGATCGCCGGTGCAAGCCGACCCGAGAATGCCGGCAGCCGTTCGATCGTTGCGCCGTTCCATTGCAGCGAGCCGTCGGATCCGCGCACGAAGCGCAGATAAGGGCTGATGCGCGACGGCCGGTCGAGCTGGATCACCCAGTCGCGGTAGGACGGCGCGGTCATCTTTCGCTATCACACTCATACCCGCTTCATGGCGCAAGACACCGGCGAACACCTCGTTGTCGATCCCCTCGGCGGTGAACTCGGCGCGCACGATGTAGCGGCCGGAGGGGAGCATAAACGGCGTGCGCAGGCTGATCTCGCCATTGGCGACGGCGAAGTCGCCGGCCGGGAGACTGGCTACCGGCTCCGGCGGCGTGCCGCTGAAATAGGGGCTGCCGGCGGCCGTCTCGCGCGGGGCGAACAGCACATTCGCAACGCCGATGCCGGGGCGGAAATCCTGCGCGCTCGCGATCGGCACGTAGGTGGCGAGATCGACCGCCACATAGCCGGCCTCCGCCAGCAACGCGTGGCAGCGCATGTCCGCCGGCGACTGCTCCAGCACCAGGACGGGCCGCACCTCGCGCAGCAGCCGCGGCATGCCGCGCAGCGCGTCGAATTCCGCGCCCTCGATGTCCATCTTGATGAACGAGGGGCGAAAATCGCCGGCCGCGGCAAAGTCGTCGAGCGCCACGGACCGCACCGCCATGCCGGTGGCCGCTGCGGTGACGCGGTCGTTAAGCTGCGCGCCCGCCTCGATGTTCAACAGGTCACCGGTGGCGTGCCACACCGCCTTGTGAAACAAGGTGACGTTATGGCAGCCGGCCTTGACCAGATTGTACTGGGTCTTGTCGATGATCCGCGGGCTCGCCTCGAACGCGCACACGATGCCGCGCGGCCCGACCAGTCGGGACATCAGCAGCGCCAGCGCTCCGGCATTGGCGCCGACCTCGAACACCACCTCGCCCGGCCGGCAATGGTCGCGGATGGCGAGGGCTACTGTGTGCTCCCAGAAGCTCGGCTCCCACCAGTTCTGTAACGGAAAGGTGGCGGCCGGGTCGACCAACGGGCGGGCGGCGGCGCGCAGGTCGTCGATGAGTCGCTGGCCGGCCCGAGAGCGATGCAACAGGGAGACGAGGCGCGATAGCATAGCCAGCGATGTCCTGGGGCGCGGACGCGATCGGCCGGCCGCGAATGGCGGCCAAGACCGGCCGGCCGCATGACACGGCACGAGCTCGAAGGCGAGAGTGTATCAGGTCGGGCTGCACGACAGAACGTGACCCGCGACCTCGAATGAACCGTCGAACGGCATCTCACGGAACTCCGCGTCGCCCGCGGGATCCGATATGGCGGTGGCTTTCACCTCGGCTCCGAGCCGGTTCATAATCAGCGACTCGGTCAGGAGACGGCGCGCCCGCCCGGACGGCTCAAAGCGACGATCGACACAGATGAGCCGAGCGTCTCGCAACCGGCACAGTCGTCGCACCGGTGGCTGGCCCCACATCGAGGAAGGTGCCGCCTTCCTTCCGACGCGCCATCATCCACATCAGGTGCGCGGTTTCCACTTGACGTATCACCGCGACGTGTTCGGACCGTCGGTGTATGCTTACTCGCGGGGGACGGGGAGTAGACTGTTGCTGATTTTTGGCACTCATCCACATTGGTCGGGACAGGCTCCTAACGGCAGATGCTCACTCTCACCGCCAGCACCTATTGCGCGGACAGGCTGCGGGAGGCGGAAACGATCAGAGGGCTCGGGGAATCGGTCTTCCAGCGGTCCTCTGTTCCGTTCGCGACACGCTCCGGCACCGGCTGTGCCGTCGCGCAACGGCATCGCCCTACTCCGAGACAAAGGGATATGCCTGATCCTGGATCCAAAATCGAATGGGTGAGTGGTGAACCAGCGCATTCAGGCACTTCGGGGCGTCAGTATAGCTCTTGTCCTGTCGGTGCACGGAGTATTCCCGAACCTCGTGCTTCAAAGCGTGCTGCCTGGATGGCAAGATCCAGGCTGGGCCGGGGTTATGCTGTTCTTTATTATCTCCGGTTATGTGATCACGGAGAGTCTGAAGCGAGATCACTTTTTGCGGACGCGATTCTTCGTAAAGCGCTTTTTTCGCTTATACCCAGCTCTGATAGTCTATGTTGCGATTTGCGTAGCCATGAATGAGTTTTTGGGCCACGAGGCCGGAATGCCACTCGGCTACGTCCCCACGACGGAGATGCTGCTCCAGTCTTCTTACGTTCTGACCGGAGTGCAGGAAATAGTTATTTCCACCGGCGAATCTGTTCCGTTTCTGTATGCGCAAATGTGGTCACTTTCAGTGGAAGACCTTTTTTACGTTGTTTACGGCCTATCGGCGGGTATTATATTCCATTTTGGTGGTGCGAAGCGAGTTGGGTTGGCTTGCCTTGCTCTGGTTGCTGTCATTGTCTTGGGCCGCTTGATGCTCACCAATCCATACTGGAGTTTCCGTCTTCCGGAGACTGATGGCTCCGGGTTCCGACAAACTTTGATTGATGTGTCAAACATCACCGTTATGGTTCTTGTAGATTCAAAAGCAGAATTTATTCTGTGCGGCGTAGCGATCGCAACGCTGGGATCCAAGCTGCGGGCGCAATTGCCCAATTGGGCTGGTGTTGTGCTCATCGCACTTCCGCTGATCCCGATCGCCGCGTGCGGAACACCTAACTCGGATCACAATACCTTTCGGTTGACCTTATCCGGGTATATCCCGATGTATCTTTGTTTCGGCTTGGCCGTGGCTCACGCCGCAAAATCTCGCAGTCCGCTGGGCCTGATCGGTCGCCTGCTGGCGCGCTTGGGAGATATCAGCTATTCGACCTACCTCGTGCATATCCCGGTGAGCGCGTTGTTTTCGATCCTGCTATGGAGGATCGACCCGGGTTGGAACGCTCGCGCTCCGTTAACGTTCTATGCGGTGTTGTTCGTCGGCTACATCCCGGTTTCGATTGCACTTGCCTCCCTCTCCTATCGATGTCTGGAGCGGCCGATCATCAACGCCGGCCGGGGACTGTTGAAGCGAAGGCCCTCGCAGATATCGCCGCCCGAGTTTTTGTCTCGGCCTAGGGATAGGCCCGTTTTTGATACCGCAGAGCCTATGCGCTAGTCTCTCATGACCCCAGCCAGGGAAAACAACAATAAGAGTGGCTGCGGCCGCGGCAGGCGGCTATGATCGGTGCCCTGCCAGAGCGGTAATAATGAGACGCTTCCTCGCTCGAGTGCTGCGCCGGATGGCGTATGCCGTGGACCCGCCCGCGCCGCTGCTGCAACCGGCGTCCGGCGCCGAAATCGACGGCATAAAACACGATCTGCTGATGCCGAAATATCTTTACACGAGCCCATTGGACTATGAGATCGAATTGCACCCGCCAAAGTATGATCCAGCCGTCTTTCTGCCGGGCGAGGAACTGCCGATCCCTCCCCCCAGGTGTCGCGCCGGCTATTCGCCTGATGATGACCAGGTTTATTTGCAGTGGGGAAAGGATGATCACGATTTCATCATCGAGATAATCCGCAAGCATCGCGGAATCGAGCCCGGACTGTCGATCCTCGATTGGGGCTGTTCATCCGGACGCGTGCTCCGCCACTTTTATACCAACGAGCACAAGACGCTTGGCTGGCACCTCTATGGGACCGACATTCAGGCCTACCTCGTCGAATGGATGCGGCAGAGCTTCCCGTCCGAGATCGAGGTGCTCTCGGCCTTCACCTTGCCGCACCTCCCCTATAAGGACGATTCACTCGACGTAATTTACGGCATCTCGGTCTTCACCCACACCAAATACCTGTGGGACGCTTGGCTCTCCGAGTTCCGGCGCGTACTCCGGCCCGGCGGCCTGGTCATTCAGACCGTGCAATGCGAGTATGCATGGCGGTTTTATCATGAAAACCGCCATCTGGACTGGGTGCAGGCGGGACACCCGGGGTGGATGCTCGAGCAACCGCAGATGGCGAACGCCTATTTCCTCTACGGCGACGGGTTCATCAGTCAGACATTCTTCAAGGAGGAAACCATCAAGCGCTATTGGGGCCGGATCATGGATGTGGTCGATTTTCTGCCGCCGCGCGAGGGCCAATACCAGAACTGGATCGTGCTGCGCGCCTGATCGATCGCCGGGCGGGCCGGGGTTATCCGCGCGCCGTTAACCACATCGCCCCACCCCCGAGCCAACCATCGTTATAGGGTCCGAGATCGATCATCGGCTCGCGCAATTCGTCGGCGAATTCCGCGTCGCGGCAGATGAAGGCGGTCGGCGCCAATGGTGCCAACCGCGCCATATGTCCCATCATATATACTGCCAGCATGTATTGCTCGTTCCAATACCAGTTTTTGGCCCAATCCGGATAGTCATAAGGCAGCATTATGTCGTGGATATGCACGATCACCCCGGGCTCGAGCAATGGCAGGACATCAATAAAGAACACCGTCACATCGGAATTCATGAATGAGCGGTGCGATCCGTCGAAAAAAACAATGTCGTTGGCCTGCAGCCGGGCAAATACTTCGAGGTCGCAGGTTTCGAGCCCGGTGCGAATAACCGAATTGCAGATCGAATTGATTTGGGCTCTGGGTTCGGGATCGATCGACACGATCCGGGTCGAGAGGCCGCTGTCGCCGATTGCTCGATGGGCGAAGCAGGTGGTGATGCCGGAACCGATCTCCAGGTAGACTGCCGGGCGGTAGGTGCGGATCATCGTGTACAAGGTGGCCGCGTCGAACGGTGCATAGGGCACGCCGTGCCAGGCCGGATCCGGCAGTCGCGCCGGGTCGAATTCGACCGGTATGCCCTTCAGCGCCTGGGCGCTCGCCCGGATTTCGCCGATCAGCGCATGGTACTCGGCGGCATGGGCGCGGAACCAGTCCTCCAGCTGGCGGATCGGCGGGCGCGAGCCGCCCCAGCGCGCCGACAAGTCGCGCGAAGGCCGGTAGTCCAGCGGCATCGCGAAGCGCGAATACGGCGTCCCCGGGAGTATTTCGAGAGTGGGTGCCGCCGACGGTATGCTTTTCCGCGCTTTGGCCAACCGCCATGCCCACGGGGCTCGGAGCGCCAGCCGCTTCAACCGCATGACTCCCCCCCAATAGATCATGCGCCGCGCCTGAATATTCGATAGAAGCCGCGCAGGCCACGCGGTGCGGCGCGGCGGCGAGCACCGGCGAGCAGGATGGCAACGGCGTCGGCGGTCGCCGCCCGAAACGGCGCAGGTTCGGCCATTTGCCGGGCGAAGTCTGCGGCCCTCCGGCCGGCCTCGGCGCGCTCGGCGGGGTCGCGCAAAAGGCGGATCGCATGGCGGCAAAAGGCGTCCCAATCCCGCGCCAACAGCGCCGGATCGCGCTGCGCGTCGAACGCCGGCATCTCGGCGCTGTGCAATGCCACGACCGGGCAGCCCTTGGCCATCGTCTCGCGCGCGCTCTCGCCACCGGTCTGGGGCCAGGTGTCGAGGAACAGATCGAGCAATCGTCCCCAGGCATGGCCGGCAACGAAGCGCGGCTGCACCTGGAGGCGCGCACCAACCGGGCTCGATCGGGCGAAGTCCTCGATCGCCGCCGGGTCGCCGGTGCCGCCGGCGACAAAGCGCGCCTCGGGCACCGCCAACAGGATGCGCTCGACCGCGCGCAGGTAGCCGGGCGTCAGCTTCACCAATCGGCCATAGACGCCGATCAGCGGGCCATCGCCGGACAGCGCCGCGCGTTCCGCGGCAAGTTGCGCCGGATCCGGTGGCGGGGCCAGCATTTCGAGGTCCCACGGGAGGTACAAGGGCAGCCGACGAGCCCGGCCCCAGCCGGTCTCCCTCGCGCCGACGCCAAAGCCGTCGAACACCGCGTCGAGCCCGGGCTCGGGGAAGGCGGGAAGCCCGGCCTGCAGGAACACCTGCGCCGGGGCCGCGCGACGGGCGAAGACCGCCAGCGGCACCGCGGTGTTCATGTCCGTGATCAGGATGTCGGGCGCGACTTCGGCCAGCGCCGATTCCACCTGGGCCAGCCGCGCGGCGGCGGTATCGCCCGCCGTCACCGTCACCGCGACCCCTTGGGCGCGCAACGCCTCGACAAAGCTCGGCTCGGCGAATTGCCAGGCGACCATGGCGACCTCGCAGCCACCGGGCAGAAAGCGCAGCGCCTCGATCAGCAGCCGCGGCGCCATCGTCATCACGTGCCGTTCTTCGGCGAACATCGACAAAAAACAGATTCGGGGCGGCCCGGCACGCAGCGGCGGCGACGGACGGGCAGCACGGGCGAAGGCGCGCGCCGCGGCGGTGAGACCGGGCAGCACCAGCCGGCATTGCCGGAGGTTGGAAGCCTCGAAGCACCAGCCGATAAAGAGCAAGAGGTCGCAGAGCTCCAAGAGCGCCGGCAGGTCCGCCGGCGCCTCTGCCGCCCGGACCGCGATCGCTCGCGTCACCTCCGGTATCAGCGCCGCGCCGCGCGCATCCCAGGACCATGCGTAATAGGCGAGGGCATGGCGTATCGCCGCCGCCCAGGCAGCCGGATCGGGTACCCCGGATGGCGGCGCCGCCAGCAAGGCCCGCAGATCGGCGGCGAAGTCATCGTGCCGGGCCCGCGCGGCGTCCCCGCCGAGGTCGGTAAATCGTCCGATCAGCGTAGCGAGGTCGGCGCCGGGCGGCGGCGTGTCCAGCATGGCGCTCGGGTACGCCTTAGCCCGGATTTCTCATGCCGGGGTGGTTTTCAGGCGGCAGCGACGCGTCGCACGGCCAGCATCCCCAGCGAATAGGGGGTGTTGGGGCATGGCCAGCTTGATAAGACGCACGCTGGGGCGCACCAGCGCCCCGATTTCAGAAGTCTGAGTGTCCGACCCGAATGGAAGCACGCAATTTCAATAGGTCATCGTCGCCCCCGCGAAAACGGGTGCCCAGTGCCTCCCGCGGCGTGGGCCGGGGGCAACCGCTCGAATACTTGCAGCACTGGGTTCCCGCTTGCGCGGGAACGAGTGCGCCTTGTGAGGGCGCTTTGTCTGCACGGTGCAAGTCCGTGCCGGGGCCGGTCGCAGGCTCCGAAATCGAAGGTAACTGCGTCGCCGTGAGGCGGGGTGGGGAGCAACCGGAGGTGAACCGGCAGTCCGTAGGATGACGAACCCGATTTGGCGTGAACCCCGGCGCAGGCCGGGGCTGCTCGTTCGTGGTGAAGCCTGGAAGCAACCGGTGGCGCTGAGGCGACTGGGAAAGCGACCATCGGGCAGCCCGCGTGGTTGGGGTCGGAATGTCGGGACGGCAAGGCGAGGTAAGCGAGGAGGCCTGTCGGCAGGGCAGGAGTCAGAGCCTTCATATTACCGTGATGCGGCGTGAGTCGCGGAGAGGGACGGGCAGCAAAACCGCCCCAAGGGAAGGGAGGCGGGGAGTTGGAGGCGCAAGGCCGGAGATGAGGCAAGGCACAGTCTCGGCAGTGCCTGGAAAGGCTAAGCCCGGGACAGACGATCGCGGCCCTCGATGGGCGTGGGCGGAAGCCTCGATCTGGACCGAGCGCATGGTGTCGGCGCTGGTCAGCGGCGTCAAAGGAGGCAAGTACGCGTTCTTCGGGGCCCAAGGTCTGTTCACCCTTCGCGCAGCCTTCGAGCAGGCGAGGCACTCCCGATGAGGAAACGAACGACTGGAGAGCCGTATGCGGGAGAACCGCACGTACGGTTCGGAGGGCGGGGAGCGGCCACACGTCTTCCCGACCCCTATCGGGTTTGTCGTATAGGGACTGGCTTTGTTGGTCCGGGCACCCTTTTGATGCCGCCCGCCAAACTGCGCTTGGCGATCGACGCTGGCGCCTGCGACGTCGAGGAGATGGCGCGGATCACCACAAGCAACTCTGTTTCAGTCCCGCCTGGCTATGTGCGTACTAAATCGGGATAAGTCGATTGTCGGCCGCCTTTACATTCCCGTTTGAAAAAACGTAACCGCCATAATCGCTCACCGTAACGTCGAGGGGTTACGGCCAAATCGCATCCACCCGTCAGCGCAAGCTTGCATTAATCAGCACGTTGTTGTTAACGTCTCGAGAATCCACCACCCCGCGTAGGTCCGTAGCCGAACTCCCTGCTATGCCCTTTACGGTGCACGAGTAAGCCATGCTGTTCGCGACAAAGGAGGCCTGTGCACTGATTTTCCCGGGAAGCAAGACGGTAGTGGTGGCGGGTCCTGCGAATCCCCCGTTCTGGTTGCGGAGTTGTATCAAGATTGTCTGCGGAGTTGTGCCCGCATTGAAAACATAGCAAACATCGTGGTTCTGGGACATGCCACCGTATACCCCGCCGTTTGCCAACAACAGGACTGGAAACGTCGGGTCATCGGCCCGGGCCGGCGCCCCGGCCAGCAACGCCGATCCGGTGGCGAGTGCAATGACGCTACGAACGACGTGCGATCGCAAGCTCGTCTCAATTCCCGAAAAAAGACACCTGATTGCCAGCATCAGGACCTCTCCCCCTAGCGGTCTAGATTATGTGGCGAAGTGGCGAAGCCACAATGTACCAACGGCGCAATCCTATGCCGCACACCCATCACGTTGTCAAGCGCTGAACGAGGGTCTCGCCCAACTCGTCCGCCCAATCGGGACCCGACTACAAACTTATCGGGCCGCGACCAACGTCACCCTCGGGATCGCAACCGAGCGAGGCTTCAATCACGCAGTAGCCGCCGAAGACGATCGTTTTGCGGATCGTCACCACCCTGCCGTCGAGGCCTGGAGCGATGCTCGAATCACCGCCACCTCGGCGAATCAGGGCATTCGGCGCCATGTACTAATCGCCAGCGCCGCGGCGCGTCGCAGGAATTTTTGAGGGTTCGTCGACTCGCTCGACCGGCGCACCCACGATGCGCCACGCGTCACCAGGCGCGATCTTGCCGCACCGATCGCCTGGCCGTTCGCGAAGGGTCCAGCCCCTCGCTTGACGAATGCTCGGCGCCGGCGAACATGAGTGCTGCGATGACGAGTGTCCCGACCGAGCGCGAGACGATCCCCTTTGGCCGCCCCACCATGGTCGGGCGAGAGATGTTCTATATCGCCCAGGCAATCCAGAACGGCACCATCGCCGGCGGCGGCCCGTTCATGAAGCGCTGCGAGGCGTGGCTCGAAGAAAAGCTTCCGGCGATTCGCGCGCTGATGACGCATTCCTGCACCGCGGCGCTGGAGATGGCGGCGATGCTGGCCGAGGTCGGGCCAGGCGACGAGATCATCATGCCCTCCTTCACCTTTTCCTCCACCGCGACCGCCTTCGTGCTCCGCGGTGCCACGCCGGTCTTTGTCGATGTGCGCGCCGATACGCTGAACCTCGACGAGGCGCTGATCGAGGATGCGGTCACGCCGCGGACGCGCGTCGTCGCCCCGGTCCACTACGCCGGCCTCGCCTGCCGGATGGATAGGATCATGGCCATCGCCAGGCGGCACGGGGTGATGGTCATCGAGGACGCGGCGCAGGCGCATCTCTCGCGCTGGCAGGGGCGGGCCCTCGGCACCATCGGCGATCTCGGCTGCCTGTCGTTCCACGAGACCAAGAACATTATTTCCGGCGAGGGCGGCGCCCTGCTCATCAACGACCCGGCGCTGGTCGAGCGCGCAGAGATTCTGCGCGAGAAGGGCACCGATCGCGCCCGCTTCTTCCGCGGCGAGATCGACAAGTACACCTGGCGCGACATCGGCAGCTCCTACTGCCCGGGCGAGATCGTCGCTGCCTTCCTCTACGCCCA
This sequence comes from uncultured Alphaproteobacteria bacterium, assembly GCA_963772295.1. GTDB lineage: Bacteria > Pseudomonadota > Alphaproteobacteria > ATCC43930 > CGMCC-115725 > AP-15. The sequence goes on along the minus strand of CAVYWO010000020.1, from coordinate 57,968 downwards.
GTTCGAGCAGGCCGAAGCGATCATCGCGCGACGCCGCGCCATCTACGATGCGTATCGGCAGGGCTTGGCGCCCCTGGCCGAGGCGGGGTTGGTGAGTTTGCCGGCCGCCGCCGGCAGGGAAACCAACGGTCATATTTTCTGGCTGCTGGCGCCCGATGCCGAGTGTCGCGGGCGCCTTTTGGCGTATCTCAAGGCTCAGGACATCGAAGCGGTATTCCATTATGTGCCGCTGCACTCCGCCCCGGCCGGGCGCCGCTTCGGCCGTCCCCACGGCGGTCTTCCGGTGACCGACGACATCGCCGCCCGCCTGGTGCGGCTGCCTATACATCTCGGTCTGACCGATGCCGATATCGCTCGGGTGATCGCCGCGGTGGCTGCCTTTTTCGAGCGCCGTCGATGACCGGCGGGCGCCGCGTCGGCATCGTCCAGTCGTCATACCTGCCGTGGCGCGGCGCCTTCGCCCTGATCGCGCGCTGCGATGTCTTCGTCTTCCTCGACAGCGTCCAGTTCACCCGGCGCGATTGGCGCACGCGCAACCGCATCAAGACGTCGCGGGGATTGCTGTGGCTCTCCGTCCCGGTGAAGCAAAAGGGCAACTACCTGGCGCCGATCGATGCGATCGAGATCGCCGAAACGGGTTGGGCCGGAAAGCATTTGCGCAGCATCGAAGGCGCTTATCGCCGTGCTGCCGGATTTGTCGAGAGTATCGCTGCGGTCAGGGGAGCCTACGCCGCGGTGGCCGGTGACCCGATGCTGTGGCGCGTGAACCAGCGGCTGACGCGTGCGTTCTGCGCAATCCTCGGCATCGCCACGCCGTTCCTGCGCGATGTCGATCTCTTGCCGCGCGAGCGGCTCGGCGCCCTCGACCCGACCGCGCGGCTGGTGGCCCTCGCCGCCGCGGCCGGAGCGGCGCGCTATCTTTCCGGCCCGGCCGCGCAATCCTATCTCGATCGAGACCGCTTTGCCGCGCGCGGCATTGAAGTGGAGTGGATGTCTTATGCCAGTCTGCCGCGCTACCAGCAGCTCTGGGGCGAATTCGAGCCGTCGGTCTCGATCGTCGATCCGCTGCTGACGCTCGGACCTGCGAAGACGCGCGAGATGCTGGATGAGCTGTGATCCGATCCTCGCCGCGGTCCGAGCCTATTTCGAGACGACGCTCGCCGCCCACGGCGCCACGGCGAAGGGCGTGGACTGGAACGACGAATTGGGCCAACGGCTGCGCCATCGCCAGTTCTTGCGGCTGGTGTCGCCTGATCCGGAGGCCTCGGTCCTCGACTTCGGCTGCGGTTACGGCGATTTCCTGCGGTTCCTGCGTGCGCACGGGCATCGCGGCCGCTACGTCGGCCTCGACATCGCACCGGCCATGGTCCAGGCGGCGCGCGATTTGCACGGCGAAGGCCCGGATCGCGTCTTCCTGACGGCCGTGCCGCCGGAACCTACGGACTATGCGATCGCGAGCGGCACCTTCAATGTCATCCGCGGGGCCGACCCGGCGAGCTGGGCGCGCTACGTCGAGGCGACCATTGAGACGATGGCGCAGAACGCGTGCCGGGGCTTTGGCTTTAACCTGCTGAGCCTCAACTCCGACCCGGAGCGCCGTCGCGCCGATCTCTATTATGCCGACCCGCCGGCAACGCTGGCCTCGATGATCGCGCGGCATGGGAGGCACGTTGCGCTGCTGCAGGATTACGGCCTGTGGGAGTTCACCCTCCTGGTACGGCTTCCGCCGACGCCGGGCGCGCGGTGAGGCGGCTGCCTTCCTCGCCCAACGACCCGCTCCAAGAGTACCGCGCCGACCGCAACTACGCGGCGTGCGATTACTGCAACGCTACCAATTGACCCGCTCCACTTCTCCCCAGGCGTGGCCGGTCGGGGTAAACCCGCTGCGGAAGGGCTCCGGGAACAGGGAGTTCAAGTGGGGAACCCCGCCGAGGCGCTCAAATCCATAGCTGATGCGCGGAAGCCCATTCGGCTTTTTTTGCAGGATGATCGAGAATTGCCAGTCATCCTAAATCCGGCTGTTGCGGGCGGCTCACCAGCCGCCGCGTCATCGCTGCTCAACCTTGGGTGGTAGTCTCAGGCCGGCAGTAAAACTGGCGGCGGCCGTGGTTTTTGGCCGCGAAGATACTTTTGCAGGGCTTCCCTGAGGATACAGGCCCATCTTTGGGCATCGGTCAACTGCTCCGCAGTTTTCCGAAGCGTAGCGAAGAACCTGGCAATCCTTAGCAGAGCCATTCTCGCATGCTCGCGGCGACCGTGGCTGGAGGTCACCGTCAGGCGGGTCTGGCCGGCATGCCGGGTCTGTCGCGCCACCGCGTTGAGCAGCAGGGAACGGGTGGTCAGCGCTTCGTGGTGATGATCGGGGTCGGACAGACGCACGTACAGCGTCCACCAATTGTAGACCAGGGCGATCAGCCGAGCCATGATCTGGCAGCGCGTCAGGTCCGACGTCGTGAACCCCGCCCAGCCCCACTGGTTCTTCAACTCGTCGAACGGGTTCTCGCTGTCGGCGCGGTCGCGATAGAGTTGGGCGAGCGCGCGAATTTCCAAATCCACCGAGGTGACCAGCACGGCAAACTCCCAGATCTCGGCGCCCGACTTGGTGCCGGTCCAGAACAGATCGGCTTGGTCGTTGTCGCGCGAAACCGTCACCGCCAAGCTCTGCGGCAAGCGCCGGCGCAGCATGACGACGCGCCGCGAGCGACCCCAGCCCTGCAGGCGCAGTTGCGCTTCATGACCTTGCCAGCCTTGCCCGGCATCCACCCAGCCGCCGCGCCCCATCATCTTTTCGATGCCGCGCTTGACCCCGCTCGTCAGGCGCAGCTTGAACAGATAAGGCATGCCTTCCTGCTCGCACCGCGCCATGTTGCGCTCGTTGCCCCAGTTCTTGTCGCCGCGCACAAAATCGGGCCAGCACCCCCGCGGCAGCGGCTCCAGCAGCCCCCACAGATGCGGCTCGGAATGCTTGGAGGTGTGCTCGTTTCCCGGCCTTACCACCACGTCCAGCGCCAGACGAGCCCCACAGATCTGGAACGCGTGATAGGCGTGCGACGGGCGCCCCGGCTTGTGCGGGTTGTAGCCCACAACCGCCCCCTCCTGATGCCCGTAGAGCGGCTTGACCGTGGTGTCGCAATCCAGGATCCACGGCGTGCTGAGCAGCGGCTCCACCGTGTCCTTCAGATGCCGATGCAGCCAAGCCTCGCCCGCCGCCGCATCGATCTTGGCAAAGCCGCGACGCACCGCGTCCTCGCTGACCACTCGGCTCATCCCCAACAGGGCCGCACTGACCGAATTGCCCCGCAGCGCCGTCAGATGCGCGTAGCGCCAATGCCCGGCCAGGATGCCCAGCACCGCCGTGCCGATCACGTCGCGCACCGCCGGCGCGTTGCCGCTCGTGTAGACCAGCGGACAATCCGCCAGCAGCGCCTCAAACCGCCCGCTCAGCTTCAAGTATTCGGCAAAAAAAGCCAAGTGGCCGAGCGGCGTTACCGCAGCATCTGCATCCCACTCAACCCGCACCGGTCCCGCGTATGTGTCGACCACCACCGGGCCGTCGGCAAATTCCCCCGCAACCATAGGTAGCTCACCCGCCGGGTGGACAGTCTGAGGCAGATTTCTCATTCGACATGCCCAATTATATCAAATCTCTCCTTCTTACCGAGCCGCGCGAACTGCGCTTTTTAGGGTCATAGGTTTTGATCTGCGCGTCGGCACAGTCGAAACCGGCACAGATCAGATTGTACAAAAGCAGCCCCGGAGTGAAGATATTGACATGGCCGTGCAGCAACGGCGACAGGGCGGCCGGTACCGTGACCGCCAGGACGCCGTCGTCCTTGAGGTCATCGAACATCTTGTCCAGAAAGCGCCCAAGGTAGCGCTGGTGCTCCAAGACATGAGAGCACCAGATCGCATCGAACGGCTCGCTGACCCCGAGATCGAGATAGTCGCCGGAAAACGACGCATCATATGTGTCGAGGATCTCGCAGGTCGTTACCTTCTTCCCGGCAAACGCCGCGGCGCGGGCGGCAACCCCGGCTTCCGACCCGATCTCGAGCATGGTGGTGAAATCGAACCCGGTCAGAAAGCGACCGAGCCCGAGATGCGAGTATTTCAGCTCCTCCTCGAACACGTCGCCGTCGGCATCTTCGATGCGGATGTTGGTAAAGGGGTATGGCTCCCGGGGGGTGAAAGTGACGGCAAGCCCGTTGCCGGTAAAGCCGGCGGTGCGCTCATCCTTCTGCAGCAGCTCGGCGCGGAATGGCTCGGTATTGAGAGCGGTCGGCGGGCGCTCAGGCTCGCGGGGAGCACCGACCCGCGCCTCGGCGATGCTTTGAGACACTGCACTCGGCAATTCGTGGAGCAGCGAATCGATGCCCACCGACAGAGACTCGAGGCGGGCAATAACATGATGATACCCCATGACTCGCCGCACGAAATCGATCACATAAATAATGGCCCGCCGCATCCGAGTTCCCCTCGGCCAACTTCCACATTTTAGGGGGCATAGTCCGCACGTATCAATGATTTGAGCGGCATTTCAGTCGCTGGCGGGCGAAGCGGTCCAACGGGCCATGGGGTTGATGACCTGGTCGGGGATGCGGAGCAGCTGATAGAGCTCTGCGACATCCTTTTCCGGCGTCGCAGCCTTGCGGATGCGCAGCGTCTGGCCAGTCTTCGTGGGCAGAGCAACGGTACAGATCCTGTCGCCTCTGTCGCACCGAGTCTTCGGGACTGCTCGGAACGCAAAATCCTCGGCCCGGTTCACGGTGTATCGACAACTTTTAATCGTCTAATCGTCACCTCCGCGATCCCCGGAACGGCCCGCCAGGGCCGGCCGTCCGGCGAGGGGTCCAGGGCAGCCGACAGAAACTTTGACCGCCGGGTTCCCGCTGGCCTGGGAATGACAGGATAAAATTTTGAAAAAGATAGATAATTTCGGGTCGGGCTCGCAGCATCGGCGGCAGCCTCCGATCGGCAAAGGTGAGCTCGCCGCGACGTTTACGACGGCGGCGGCTCTTCGCGCCAAACGACACGCGGGGGACGCTTGAGCGTTTGACAACGTGACTAATGCGGTATATAATGACCCTCCTTTGGCAACCCTTAGGGGAGAAGTAACCATGTTGGCAATCAGGCGTCTTTTTTTCGGAACGATGACGAGCTTGGCAAACGATCGGCCGCGATCGCACCTCGTTCGTGGCGTCATCGCTGTCGCCGCCGGAGCGGCGTTGCTGAGCGGGACGGCGGCCCGAGCCGGTGACCCCGCTGACCTCTTCGCGACCGGCGGGCTTTTCGGCGGCATTAGCCAGACCCACGCAGTTTGCTATGCTTTCAATGGGTCAGAAGGGTCGTTTGGAGGTACGATTACGAAAATCACTCTGCGAATCCGCGGCCAGAACGGGGCGACCGTGACGGGGGGGTTTCATAATTGTGGAGCGGTGACTGCGGGGGGACTGTGTTCAGTTACGGTTTCTGTTGCCGCGAATAAGGCCTACTCGTGCACGATGCAGGCCAAGTTTCCGAATGCGGAGTTCGCACGTGGGACGCTGGAATTTCGAGATGCCGGCGACAACGTGACGGCCAATTCAAACTTGCAGTAGTGACGGGTTGATGCCTGTAGTTGGACGGCTGCGCCCGCGACAAGCCGGGCGTGGCCACCCCAGCGCTGTCCGCGGCTGGCGGCCTTGGACAGTGAGCATCTGTGCGGTCGACGCCGCGAGCGATATCCGAGCGCCTTGTGCGGATGAACGGTGCTGGAGTGCTCGAAACCAGCGTTAACGAGATAACGAGACACCCGGCGATGAGGCTGGCCTAAAATTAGTCACGCCACGCGGAAGGTGGCCTAGCCGCGCGCCCAGAGCGCCAACGCGAGCGAACCCCTTGTCGACCGGTCCCAATCCTCGGTCGGCTTCCCCCTACGACCCGCTCCAAGAATACCAGTGCTGCTCGTAGCGGTTGTCGTTGAAGATCTCGTAATGCGGCGTCGCCGGCAGTCCGAAGGCGGCCCGGTGCGCCGCCGCCAGACGCCGCGCCGACCGCAACTTCTGGTGCAGCCACAGGGACCGGAAAATCCCGCGCGGCCCCAGCGGCACCGTCTTGCGAACCAGTTCGATGTTGCGCAAGAAACCGAGCGCCGCCGCAGTCTGCGGTCGGATTCGCCGGGCCCAGGCCGGCGCGTCGGGGCGGGTCGCCAGAAACTCGGCCAGCGTGTCGGCCAGATCGAAATCGGTGCTCAGATGGGCGCAATAGGATTTGCGGTAGCCCAGGCTGTCGCGTAGCAGCTCGACCGCATCCGCGGCCGGACGGCGGGCGAAGGCGTAGTGCATGCCGGCGGCGCTGCGCCATAGATACCAGGCGCGCAAATCCTCGATCTCGGCGCGCGGGTGTTGGGTGGTGCGCGCCTCGGGATAGTTGTTGAAGACGCCGAGCATGCGCGGCACGTACACCGAGCGGATATGGGGCAGGATGCGGCACTTGAACTCGGTGTCGCCGGCGGCCCGGAAGCTCTCGTCGTACCAGCCGAACCGGTCGTGGATGCTGCGGCGATAGAGCCCGCCGACCCACGACAGATAACAGGTCTCCAGATACACCAGGTCCTGGCGATAGCCGCGCCGATCGTAGGGCATCACGTCGGCGTTGAACACGCCGTCCCGATCGACAGTGGTCACCAGGCTGTCGGCGATGGCCCAATCGGCGGCCGGCTCGGCGTCGAGCGCCGCGGCCAGCTGGCGCAGCGCGTCGGGATGCAACCCCTCGTCGGCACCGAGGCAGGTGATGTAAGGCGCACGCGACAATTTGATGCCGCGGTTCCACGCCGCCTGAATGGTCTCGCGCGCCGCCGACCGCGCGTAGACGATCGGCAAGTCGTGCTCTGCGGCGAAGGCGGCGAAGGCGCCTCGCTCGTCTGCGGGCGAGTTGCTGTCGACCAGTACGACTTCGATCTCGCGGCGCCTGGCGAGGCTCTGCTGGTGCAGCATCGTCAACAGGGTCGTCAGCTTGTCCGCCGCGTTGTAGAGCGAGGCGACGACTGCGACCCGCGGGGCGGCGTCGCCGCGACGATCGTCGAGCACGGCAAGCGCCCGGTCGGGGTTGCAGCGATGGCGCTCGGAGGCGCCTTGCATCAGATCGAGGCAGCGGTCGAAACCGTCGCCGCCGGAGCCGAACATCGCCGCCGCCGTTTCGGCCTCCTGGGCAAAGCCCTGCTGCGCCAGCGTCGCGCATATGAACGGCAGGTCGCCGTAGGCATCGCGCCCGAGCCAGCGGATCAGGCGCAGCCCATAGGTCGCGGCGACGAGATCGCGCCCGGCCCGGCGCTCCAACCGCATCAGCTCGCGGAACAGCCGCACCCGGTCCGCGAGGTGGTTCGGCACCGCGGCGGAGAGGTAGGCGATCTGGGCGGCAACGTCCCGGGCGCCGCGGTGCGCGCCGCGGAGAACGTCGCGCGCGCGGCGGTTTGCGCCGTGGACGATGCGGCGGCGCAGCACCCGGGCATCGCGCACGCGCAGGACCTGGATGAAGCTGCGCGGCGAGATCCCGGTGGCGCGCAACAGCGCCGTTTTCAAGGCTTCCTTGGTCCCCCAATGCAGCTCGCCGCGACGCCGCAGCCGCCACAGCGCCGCGCCGTGCCGGCCGAGCGCTTCGAGCCGCCGGCGCAGCGGCACCGGCAGATGCGCGAGCGTGCCGCGGCCGACGCGCGACGCCGGGGCAAGCGCGGCACGCGCCATCCGCCGCACGCGCGGCTGGGCCTCGAGGCCGACATGCAAGGCAAAATGCGCGGCCAGATCGATCATGGTCTGCCGCGCCGACATGTCCTGTTGCGCCGCCGGTCGGTAGATCGCCTGCGGCCCCTCCAGATCGGCGCAGAGCCGGTTGCGGGCGAGCGTCTCGACCAGCCGGCGGCGGCAGGCGTCGTAGTCGCGCAGCACCGCCTCGGTCTGCAGGGCGGCGGCCCGGCTACAACCGGGATCGGCGATCAGCCACCCGAGACCCGAAAGGTGCCGCTCGACCCAGCGCGCGACGCCGGCGGCGCGCGAAACCACGGCCGGACAGCCGCGGGCGATCGCCTCGAGTGCGATCAAGTTGAACGTATCGTGGCGCGAGGGCAGCAGCAGCACGGTGCGCGACTCGAACAGCCGGTCGAGCGCCGCGCGCGGCCAGCCGCCGGTGATCTCCGGCGACAAGCCGCGCAGCCGCGCCATCCCGGCGAGGATCTCGGAGGAGCCGCGGCCCAACCCGTTGGGCGCATCCGGGCCCACTACCAGCAATCGCCGGTAGGAACTCGGATCCAGCCACCAAGCGAGGTCGAGAAACAGGTCCGGACCCTTCCACTTCTCCCGCCGGCCGACAAAGGCGAGGTCGGGCGGCGCATCCGCCGCGGGCGGGAGCGTGGGGGCAAACTCGCCGACGATGGCGAGCGGATCGAGCGGCCGGATCGGCAGGTCGGCATAGCGGCGCCATTGGGCAGCGTAGGCCTCGCTGATCGCATAGCGCGTATCGACGACGCGAAACTGCAACTGTTCGCTGGCGCGCAGGGTCGCCAGAAATCGGCCGTCATTCCGGTTGCCGGGCCAGCCGGCGCGCAGCGCCATCGACAAGGTGCCGTGCAAGGCCAGCGCCACGGTGGCGGCGCGCATCCCCTCGGCCTCGAGCGCGGGGCGAATAAAAAGGCCGAGGTAGCGGTAATCCGGGGTGTCGACGACGTCGAAGTCGACCGGTCCCAGCGCCGCCCGCAGCGATGCGGCAATGTTGCGGCAATCGACATAGACCGAGAGGAATTGCGCGGTCGCGCGCGGCAACCCCTTGGCCGCGCCGCGGTAGACCGTGGTCAACGGAATGGCCACGGTATTGGCCGGCCGCGGCGCATCGGCCGCCTCCCGCTGCCGCAGGTAGTAGAAGGTATCCTGCGGACGCAGCGCGATCAGTCGCTGATAGACCGATTGTCCGCCGCCGATAGTGCGGTAGAGATCGAAATCCAAGAGCAGGATGCGCTGTCCCTGCGCATCCCGCGGCGCCGCCGGCGGGCGCGCCACGACTTGCAGGCTCTCTTCCACCGCCTCACCCGGTCAGAATGGTCGAGCCGATGGTATCGAGCCCGACCGGGATCATCACCGCCGCGCCCATCCGCTCGCGGAACCGGTCCTGCCGCTCGGGCGGCACCAGCGTCAAGAGGAACCCGCCGCTGCCGGCGCCGCACAGCTTGCCGCCGAGTGCGCCGGCCGCGCATGCCCCCTCGTACAGCCGATCGATCTCGGGGTTGCTGACCATCGAGGACAGGCGCTTCTTGGTTTCCCAGCCCTCGTGCAGCATGGCGCCGAAATCGGCGAGCATGCGCGCCGGGTCCTCACCCTCGAGCGTGTCAACCGCCTGATCGGTCAGCGCCAGAAGATGGGAAAGATCGCCGTCCAAGGCTCCGCTCTTGGTGCGTTCCATCTGCTCCGCCAGGGTCTCGGAGGCAAACCGGTTGAGACCGGTATAGACCAGCAACAACGATTGGGTCAGCGCGGCCAGGCACGGCCCGGTCATCTGCACCGGGCTGATGCGGGTGCGATTGCCCTCGAAATCGAACCGGTTCAGCCCGCCGAAGGAGGCGTGGTACTGGTCCTGCACCCCGACGTTCTCGGCCAGCAGCTCGCGCTCGACAAAGAGCGCGGTGCGCGCGAGGTCGAGCTTGGTGATCGGTCGCTTCTGCAGGGCGCAGACCAGGTTGACGAGCCCCACCGTGAACGAGGACGAGCTGCCGAGCCCGCTGCGCGCCGGCAGGTCGGCCATGATCGACAGGTCGAGCGGATCGGTCACGTTGAAATGGCGGATGACGCTGCGCACCACCGGATGCTCGATCGCCGCGGCATCGGTCCGGGTTTCGATCCGCGAATAGCTGACCCGATAGCGGTAATCGAGGATCGAGGACAGGCGCAGCGCCGCAATGTACAAGTATTTGTCGATCGCCATGCCGACCACGGCGCCGCGCGCGCGCGCAAAATATTCGGGATAATCGGTGCCGCCGCCGAAGAAGCTGATGCGCAGCGGGGTGCGCGAGACGATCAGCATCGGCGGTCGCTGGAGCGCGGTGCCGCCGCGGCGAAATCGGCAGCGAGCACGCGCTCCACCCCCTCGGCCAAGCCGACCCGCGGCTGCCAGCCCGTGGCCGCGAGAAAGCGCGACGAATTGAGGCTTTTGTATCGGGTGCCGCGGAAACTCTGCGCCGGGGTCACGATCGGCACGCGCCAGTCGAGTGCCGCCAGCACCGCGCGGGCGCAATCACCAATCGTCACCGGCGCATTCGCCGTGCAGTTCAGGATCGTATTGTCGAACGCGGCGTCGGCCGCCAGCACCGCCTCGATCTGGTCCGAGACGTAGAGCAGGTCGCGCACCGAATCGAGACTGCCCCAAACCTCAAAGCCGGCCGCGCCGGCCCGGCGGCCGGCCACGGCTCGCGCGATCAGGGCCGCCATGAAATGACTGCGATCGGGTTCGGTATGCGCGTGCGGGCCATAAAGGGTGGCGAGGATGCAATGCAGCCAGCGCAGCCCGTATTGCGCGCCATAGGTCTCGCAACCGGTCGCCAGGATCTCCTTCGCCAGCGCGTAGCCGCGCACCGAGGGATGCGGCGGGCCGGCGCGGAAGGCATCCTCCGCTACCGGCCGGTCGGATTCGGGATAGACGCAGGAGCTGCCGAGGCTGATCAGCTTCGCCTGCGGCTGGTGCTGCCGCCAGGCGGCCAGGACGTTGAGGTGGATCCGGGCATTGTCGGCCAACAGCTCGCCCTGCAACGCGTATTGGACGGCACCGGTGCGCTGCTTGGTGATGGCGTGCAGGATGCGCGCCAAGGGCGGGGCGCCGCGCAGCGCCGCCGTCGCCACCTCCGGGTCGGTGAAATCGCCGGCGGCGCGCCCGATCGGATGCACGGGCCAGCCATGCGCGCGCCAACAGGCGACGAGGTGCCGGCCGATGAAACCGTCCGCGCCCAGCACGATGGCGCTGCGGTCAGCCGCGGGCATGGCCGTACCAGGCAACGGTTTCGCGCATCCCCGCATCGAGCGGACGAAAAGGCGGCAGCTCCGGCAGCAGCTGGCGCAGCCGTGCCGCGGTGGCGCGGCGGATCTTCACCGCACCGTCGCGGCCGCCGCGCGGCGGTTCGCGGCGCAGCGGCCGTTCGCGGCCGGCCGCGCGCATTGCCGCCGTTGCCAGCGCCGCGATCCGCGTCGTCTGCCCGAAGGCGCAGTTGACCGACGCCTGCACCCCCCGCAACGCCAGCGAAGCGACGAACGCGGCCGCGACATCGCCGGCGAAGACGAAGTCGCGTTCGGCGTCGGGATCGCCGGCGACGACGAATTCCGGCGTATCGTCGAGCGCGCGGATCGCAAAGGCGGTCGCCACATGCGCGTCGGCCGCGACCGGCGTATCGAACGGACCGTAGGGGTTCGTCAACCGGAAGCTGATCGTATTGATGCCGGCGCAGCGGTGCCACAGCTCGGCGGCGATCTCGCCCCAGCGCTTCGACCAGGCATAGGCTGCCTCGCCGTTATGCGGCCAGGCGTTGAGGTCGAGCGGGCGCGAATTGTCCAGCACCGCCCAGTCGGCCGGATAGACCGCGGCGCTGCTGGCGGCGCGGATCTCGCCGATGCCGCGCTCGCGGGCAAAGCGATAGACGAGGTCGGTCAGGCCGAGATTGGTCGAGAGGATGCTCGCCTGCTCGGCGGCAAAGCGGGTCGCGCGATAGCGGTAAGCGGCGACATGGCAAATGGCGGTCGCGGGCGGCAGCGGCGGCAGTGCCTGGAGGTCGGCGGCACTCACGGTCAACGCGCAGCCCTCGACCGCCCGACCGCCGGCGGTGACGCCGAAGAGCTGCGGTACCCGGCCGCGCAGGGCTGCGACGAGGTTGCGGCCGATAAAGCCGCCGGCGCCGAACAGCACGACGGCGTCGGTCACCGGGAGGCGCCCGGTGCTTGGGCGCCGCGCAGCACCCGCAGCTGCGGGATCGGCACGATGAACTCGCCGCCGCCCTCGATAAAGGCGGAATTGACCGGATCCGCGAGGAACTCGTCGATGAAGTTCCAGGCGAGCACCAGATAGGCATCCGGCTTTTCGTCGGCGCGTTCTTCGACGATCGGGATGCGCACCCCCGGAATGGCGAGCCCGATCTTCATCGGGTTGCGTTCCACCGCCTTTTGCACCAGCGCCGGCCCGATGCCAAAGCTGTTCAGGAGGGTGGCACCCTTTGCCGGTGCGCCATAGGCCCACACGGTCTTGCCCTGCGCCCGATAATCTTCCAAGAGAGACCGCAGACGCTCGCCCAAGCCGAGCACGTTTCCGGACATCCGCCGATACGTGCCGATCTCGCCGAGCCCCTTCTGCGCCTCCTCGGTTTCGAGGACGCGCACGCTTTCTCCGGGCGGACGGCTGCCCTGCCGCGCCACATGCGCCTCGATGCTGCCGCCGTGGATCGGGATCCGGGCAACCCAAAACACGTCGAGCCCATGGCGTTGCAAGAGGGCGCGGAGAGAACGCAAAGTGTAGTAGCAAAGATGCTCATGATAGATCTGATCGAAAGCGGTGTTCTCCACCATCCCGCCGAGGCAGATCGCCTGCACGACGAAGACGCCGTCCTCGGCCAGGAGCGCCCGGATGCCGCGGACCACGCTGTGCAGTTCCTGCAAGTGGAAAAACACCCCGGCTGCGGTGACGAGCTTGGCCGGGCCAAGCCGTGCCAGGATGTCGCGCGCGCAGGCTTCGTCAAAAAATACCGGCCAGGTGCGAATGCCGGCATCCTGAGCCAGCCTGGCGACGTTACGGGCGGCCTCGACCCCGAGCACCCGGCAGCCGAAGGGCGCGTATTGCTTGAGCCAAGTGCCGTCGTTGCTGCCGATATCCACCACCAGGTCCGGCGGGCCCAGCGCATAGGCCTCGGCGAGCCGCCGGCTGGTCGCGGCAAAATGCGCCCGCAATGTCCCGGTGGTGCCCGAGACATAGGGATAGTTCGAGAACATCGACTCTTTCGGGATCGTGTGGTCGATCTGCACCATCGTGCAGTCGCGACAGAAGCCGAGGCGAAGCGGGAAGCGCGGTTCGCTGCCGGGCGGCTCGCCGGGGCGCACCAACCGGTTGCAGTGCGGCTGATCGCCGAGGTCGAGCACCAGCTCGACCCGGCGCCCGCCGCAGCACCGGCACCCGAGGTCAAGCATCCGCCCGGGTTGGGCGAGGGTGCGGTGCCGCGCCGCGGCCGGTTCAGACATTGGCGAAGCGTCCGTGGCGCAGCATCCGGAAGCCTTTGACGAGCTCCCGAATGCCGGCATCCAGGCTGAAGTCCGGGCGCCAGCCGGTCGCCTCCAGCTTGGCGTTGGAGACGAGGTAATCGCGCTTGTCCGGGTCCTCGCCGACCGGCGCTTCGAGGTAGACGAAGCCCGGTACCTGCGCGGCAATCCGTTCGCAAAGCTCCTTCTTGGAGAGGTTGGCCTCCGACAGCCCGACATTGTACGCCTCGCCCAGCATCCGATCGAGGTTCTCGAGCGCATGGATGAAGGCCTTGGCCACGTCGCGCACATGGATGTAGTTGCGGCGGAAATGGGCCTCGAACAGCACCACGGCCTGGTCGTTGACGGCGCGCCAGGTGAAATCGTTCACCAGCAGATCGAGCCGCATGCGCGGCGCCATGCCGAACACGGTCGCGAGCCGCAGCGTGATCCCCACCCCGCAATCCAAGACCGCCCGTTCGGCCTCGACCTTGGTGGTGCCATAGAGCGAAACCGGCCGCAGCGGGCTTTCCTCGGTGCAATAGGCATTCGCCTCGCCGACCCCATAACCGCTGTTGGTCGTCGGATAGACCACGCGCTGTTGCCGGGAGAGGCGCTTTGTCAGATCGACCACCGCGTCCCGGTTGATCGTGACCGCCCCGACCCGGTCGCGGGCGCAGAGTGGTGCGCCGACCAGCGCGGCCAGCGGCAGCACCGCATCCGCCTTCGCCAGCAGCGGCTCGACGATCCCCATGTCCCGGCAATCGCCGCGCACCGGCTCGAACTTCGGGTCGGCACAACATGGCGCGAGGTAGGCGTCGCCGGACGCGAACGTATCCAGCACGGTCACCCGCCAGCCTCGCTGCAGCAGGGCGGGCACCAGCACGGACCCGATGTAGCCGGCGCCGCCGGTCACTAGAACGTGCATATGATCCCCCTCCGTTGCGTCAAACCGTGTCGCGCAGCAGTCGCGACAACAGCGCCGCCGGTGAATGGGTCCGCCGCCAGGCCGGTGCCGCGGCCGCCCATTCTTGCTGCAGCGCCGGCAGCCGCACCAGCGCCCCCTGCACCGCCGCGGCAAACCCGGCCGCACCGCAAAATGTCAATGCCGGGTCCGGCGCGACGGCATCGGCCATCCAGCAACCCGCCGGCACCACCGCCGGCACGCCCGCGGCCCGCGCCTCGGCCAGGATACCGGAGGAGCGGGGACCATAGGTGCCGGCATCATAGGGCAAGAGCACGAGGTCGGCAGCGCGCAGCAGGGACCGATATTGGGTCGGCGGCAGCGGCCGCTCCAGAAGCCTCAACCCCGGCCCTGCCAGGGCGCGCAATCGCCGGTGGGCACGCTGAACCAGCGGGTCGCTGGCGCTGTCGACCGGCCCGCTGTGGATCGTAAAACGCGCCTCGCCGGCGAGCGCCTGCACGAGCTTCGGCAAGAGACCATATCCTTTTTCCACCCTTGCCCCGCCGGCGAACAGCAAATGCGGCGGCCGCCCGGGCGGCGCGCCGCGCACCGGCGGGGCGACCACCGGGATCGGCGCGGTTGCCACGCTCCGCTGCAACGCGGCCGACCACAGCCGCGCCAGCGGTGCGGTATCCGCCAGCACCCGGAGGCGCTGGCCGAAATGCGCGAAGAGCCCGGTCAGGATCGCCGCTATCGGCAAGGGACCCGCATCGTCGCCGTCCATTTCCTCGGGGGTTCGGCGCAACACGATGGCGATGGCGCCGAGCCGCGGCCCCGGCAACGCGGCCGCCAGCCCCGCCAGGTTGGCGGCCGAGACGCTGTGCAACAGCAAGAGGTCGCGCGCGGCGTCGCCATCGGCTTTGAGCGCCGCCGCCAGTTGTTCGGCAAAGCCATCCGGCGCCGGCCGACGCAAGCCCCGGCGCACCCGCTGCAGCAGCGGGGCCACCCCGGCCGCCAACGGCATCGGCGCGCGCGCCGCCAGGCCAAACACGATCCGCCGCAGCGCGCCACCGCCGCCGGCGGACTGATAGGCCGCAGCGAAGCTCGGCCGGAAGTCGACGCCGCCGGGAACCTTCCCCCGGAAATCGCCGGAAGTCAGCACCAGCGGCTGGATGCCCTTCGCGCGCGCCGCTTGCGCCACCGCCAGCGAATAGCCGAGATGATGCCCGAGCGTGCCGCGCAGCCCGGGATCGGCGATGATCAGCCGCTGCGGCAGGTTCATCGAGTGCTATGTCGCATCACCCCCACCCCGGCCCTGTACCCTTAAAGCGGTCGTGAACCGGTCTGGTTTCAGACTGGCCGGACCGGGCCGACCCGCCGGGAGTCGCCGACCCCAACCCGTGGCTTGAGCACCTGGGGCGGACCTGCACCCCGGCGGGTTGGCCGCGACGGAAGTCCTGTGGGAGGTTGCGCTTCGAGCGCCGGTACAGGGACTGACGGTCGTCGCGGCGGTCCGGCTGTGCAAGGAGGGTGTGATTATGACGGAAGGGATTGAGTGGTTTGCCGGCATCGACTGGGCGAGCAAGACGCATCAAGCCTGCTTGATCGATGCCGGCGGCAAGATTGTTGGTGAGCGAGCGTTTGACCATGACGGCGCCGGGCTGGCGGAGCTCTGCGCCTGGTTGTCGTCGATGACCGGAGCCGAACCAGGGGCGATCGCGGTGGCGATCGAAGTGCCGCACGGCCCGATCGTGGAAACCCTGCTCGAACGTGGTTTCCAGGTATACGCGATCAACCCCAAACAGCTCGACCGGTTCCGCGACCGCTTCACTGTCGCCGGCGCCAAAGACGATCAGCGCGACGCGCGGGTCCAGGCCGACAGCCTGCGCACCGATCGCCACGCCTTCCGAGGCTTGTCGGTCGACGACCCGGTGATTGTCGAGCTGCGCGAATGGTCGCGTATGACCGAGGATCTGCAGCGCGAACGCAATCGTCTGGCCAACCGCGTGCGCGAACAGCTTTGGCGTTATTACCCGCAGATGCTGACCCTCTCCGACGACCTCGCGGCCGCTTGGTTTCTCGATTTGTGGCGCCAGGCGCCGACCCCGGCGAAGGCCGCCCGGCTGCACCTTACGACAATCGAGCGGCTCCTCAAAGCCCACCGTATCCGCCGTCTGCAGGCGGCCGAGGTGTTGCAGGTCTTGCGGCAGAAGCCGTTGACGGTGGCGCCCGGCGTGGTCGCGGCGGCGACGGCTCATATCGACGCCGTGGCCGCCCGCATCGGCTTGGTCAATCAGCAGCTCAACGCCGCGCACCGCAAGCTCGACCAGCTCTGCGACCAGCTCATCCCGCCCGCGGAAACCGCACCGGCGGAAGGCCGCGAGGAGAACGCGCCGGGGCAGCATTGCGAGCAGCGCGACGTGGCGATCCTGCGATCCATGCCAGGGCTCGGAAGGATCACCCTCGCCACGCTGCTCGCCGAGGCCTCGCAGCCTCTGCAGCGGAGAGATTACCATGCCTTGCGCCTGCTGTCCGGGGTGGCGCCGGTGACCCGACGCAGCGGTAAGAGCTGCATCGTCGTGCGCCGCTACGCGTGCAACAAGCGGCTGGACAATGCGCTCTATCATTGGGCGCGCGTCGCCACCCAGCACGATCAGGCCAGCCGTGATCGCTACGCCGCGCTGCGCGCACGTGGCCACAGCCACGGCCGTGCCCTGCGCACCGTCGCCGACCGCCTGTTGTCGGTGGCCTGTACCCTGCTCGAGCGGCAAACCCTGTTCGACCCCAACTACAAGTCGCCGGAGGCTGCCGCCGCATGAGCCTCCCGCTGTCATCCCTTTGTTCGATCGAAACTGACCATCCCTTCGTCCCGACCTGCCCGTCGGCAGAGCACCGCGCGCAGCGGCAGTCAAGGATGCCGCCGGCAACGCGGCGGCACCGGCGAAGCCGGCGCGCAACGTCCTTGACAGAGCAAGCACGGTGCTATCCTCCCGGCGCGGGACGATCGCTCCGAGACACTGCGCTGCCGCAGCCTGGCGCGGGCATCTCCCGGCTCCTATTGGCAATCGTTACGTCACGTTTCCCGATGCCGCTAACGGTTGCTTCCTCGCGGCCTTGCCGGCCCAAAGACCGGTCAGGCATCCACCCGGTCTGGACCTTCACCGCGCGCCCCTCTGCGGGGTTACCGCCCCGCATTTTTCGCTTGATCATTGGGGGGGGGTCCGCCCCCATCGAGGGGGCGGGGGCGCGCTGCAAGGACGCGCTACAAGGCCCTCCCCCTTGATGGGACCCTTGATGGGGGAGCCCCCGGACGTGGGCCTTCAGCCCACGGATTTAGATGCTATGGGGAGGACGGCCGCGGCATTGAGTATCTTGTCGGTTGTCCAAGACCAGACAGGATTGATCCGATGCCAAAGCAAATCGAACCGAGCAACACCACGGCCGCCTTTGACCATAATAGCACTTTGGTCGTGGCGCTGGAATTGAGCGGCAAGTCGTGGGAGGCCGGGGCGGTGGTTCCCGGGGTCGCCCGTCGGCCGCGGCGGCGGCTCGCGCCGCGCGATCTGGCCGGCTTGTTGCGGACGATCGGGTTGTGGAAGGCGGAGGCGGAGGCCGCGGGTCGGGCGGTGCAGCGCGTGGTGCTGAGCTACGAGGCGGACCGAGACGGTTTCTGGATTGCCCGTTACCTGCTGGCGCAGGGGATCGAGGTGCAGGTCATGCATCCGGCGAGCATTCCGGTGCCGCGGCGGAGCCGGCGGGCGAAGACGGATCGGATCGACCTAGACATGCTGTTGCGCACGCTGCTGGCGTGGCTGCGCGGCGAGCCGCGGGTGTGTTCGATGGTGCGCATCGCGAGTGAGGCGGAGGAGGAACTGCGCCGGCCGGGACGCGAACGGGAGCGGCTGGTCCGCGAGCGGCTGCAACTCGAGAGCCGCGTGGAGAGTCTGCTCTGTCTGCATGGTATCGTCGGCTTCAAGCCGCGCCTCAAGAAGGCGTTCGAGCGGCTGGAGGCATTGCAGACCTTTGCCGGCTCGCCGTTGCCGCCCAAGACGATGGCGGAGCTGAGACGCTTGATAGTGCGCCACCGCCTGGTCTCGGACCAACTGCGCGAGATCGAGGCCGAGCGCGACGCGGTCGTGAAGATCGCCGAGCCGGACCGCGCCGAGCGAATGATCCAGCTGCTGACCCAGATCGTCGGCCTCGGTGTCGAGACCGCGACCGTTCTGGTCCGCGAGATGCTAGGCTGCCGTTCGTTCCGTGATCGCCGGGCGCTGGCGAGCTTTGTCGGTTTGACCGGCACGCCGTTCCAGAGCGGCGGCATGGAGCGCGAGCAGGGCATCGGCAAAAACGGCAATGCACGGGTGCGCCACATCCTGATGCAACTGGCTTGGCGCTGGCTTCGCTTCCAACCGCAAAGCCCGCTCAGCCGTTGGTTCGTCCAGCGAACCAGCGGTGCCAAGGGGCGCATCCGCAAAGTGATGATCGTGGCGCTTGCCCGAAAGCTGCTGGTCGCGCTCTGGCGCTATGTCGAGACCGGCGAACTACCAGCCGACGCCCGCACCGCCGCCGCCTGAGCGCAAGATCAGGGCACGCGGCGAGACACAAAGACACCGGGCGGAGCAAGGCGCTTGGCGCCGACGCCTGGAACCGACCTGGGTGGGCGGGATGCCGTCACGGACTATGGCTGCAAGATGCCGCCATTTAGAGTGGTCCCGCCCTCCCAGGCTCCCCGTCGGCCTCGCGATTGAGGCATCGTGGTACGGAACCGCAGGTTCCGCCGGATACGAGTTTGCAGGCCATCGGCCTGAGCACAGGGGAGCCGCCCAGGCTCGTGACAGGTGACGCCAATGAACTCCTCGCCCCGGTTTCCTGTGCCCAGACCGCAGCTCGGGCCCAGATTGCGACGGAGCAACCGTCCGGGAAACGTGACAGTCACGATTGCCAATAGGAGATCGAAGATGCCCAGACATCGGACCGGCAGCGCCCCGATGACCCCAGCTGAGCGTCAAGCGCGATGCCGCGCTAGACGGCGCCAGCAGAGCCAACAGAGCCAGACGGCGTCACCGGCACCGCGCCTCGCGCCACGGCCAAGGCGCTGGGCGGCAGCAGTCGCCACGCTGATCGAGCTGCAGGACAATTACCGCGCCTGGCTGGACAACCTTCCCGCCAATCTCGAAGCATCCAGGCTGGCGGAGAAGCTGCAAGCAATCGCCGAGCTCGACATCGAGGAGTTGCAGGCGATCGACCCGCCCCGTGGCTACGGCCGCGACTGACCTGAAGGTCCTTAACCAACACCAGCCAACCGCCATGTCGAAACTACTTGACAGCAAAATCCCCATACGAGTCCGTGGGCGCCCGCCAGGGCGGGCGTTCCGGGGGTGGGGAGGGGGTGAAGGGACTGATTCAGCTGAATTCATTTTGGGTCGTGCTTAGAAGGCACGCTGCCGATCACGATCGATTTCCATGCGGGCGGCAGGATCAAACTCGGCGGCGAGGTCGATGTCAAAAGCCGCCTCGGCGTCACCACGGGCAACGGAGCCGAACAGGGAGAGATGGCGGATGCCGGCACGGCGCAGCTCGGTTTCGTGTGCCCGCAGAGCGCCGATGACGTGCGCGGCCAGGTCGGTCGTGGTCGTTGTGCTCATCGCGGGGTGCTGCTCCAAGCCAAAGAATAACCGAGCTCGGCTTTCCGGCGAAGTTCTTGGGGGTCAGCGGCGACGCGCTTGACCCGCCATGCCCGCCCCGCCGATCGCCAACTGTACGTCGTAGCATCGGGCGGGCGCCCGGGCGCCTTCGTCACGCCCGGGCCGCGGCGCTGCCCTGGGCGGCGCGTCGCGCAATCGGGATCATCCGGTCGAGGAACGCGCTCATCGACCGCTCTGCGCGCCGCCGCCCGATCTCGGCGACCATCGACTTCAGCAAGCTCCGGTCGTGCGCCAGCCGCCCGATGGCATCGGCGAGCGCTTCGGCATTGACGCCGCCGGCGATCAGGCCCGTCTTCTCGTGCTCGACCTGATCGACAAGGCCGCCGACCGGGGTCGCGACAACCGGCATGCCGGCGCCGAGTGCCGCGGCGGCGGCGCCGGACTGGCTGGCCTCGGTATGCGATAACACCATCACATCGTAGCGCGCCAGGATCGCCGCGATCTCGCCGTCGTCGATCCAGCGATTGGCAACCTCGACGCCGAGCGCCCGCAGCCGCCGCCCCCCCTCTGCAAGATCCCCGGCACCGAACACGCCCGCTTCGACGCATATTCCGCGGCGCGCCAGGAGATCGACCGCCTCGACGAAGAGCGGCAGGCCCTTGTAGCGGAGGATGCGGCCGAAGAAGAGGAGCCGCAGCGGCGCCGCGTCGTCCCTCGGCTCCCGCCGCCCGCTGCCGTACCTCAGATCGGGCAGAAACAGCGTGTCGATCAGCGCCTCGGGCGCCCGACCGGCGGCCATCAGCGCCCGCGTCACGAACGGGCTCAGGGTCACGATTCGGTCGGCGCGGTCGAGGTCGCGCAACAGCCACCAATTGGCGATGCCGGTCCTGTCGCCGGCATGGGCGGCGGCGTCGTGGACGACGGGAATATAGGCGATGCCGGCCCGTCTCAGCTGCGGCGCCAACAGCGGCGTCCACAGGTGCAGCATCAGCACGACGGCGACCCCGACCTCGCGCTGCTCCAGCCGCCGCCGGATGTCGCGCACCCGGCGCCCAACCGCCGGCGCGGTCCAGACGACGCCGGCGGCCGAGCGAAACGTGTCGATCGGCAGCAGCCGGTCGCCGAGCCAGAGATGATCGGCGAAGAGCTCATTCTGGTAGGATATCGACACGTGGAGGTCGAGATCCGGCCGGCCGAGCGCCGCCTGGGCGAGATCGAGCGTGAACCGGGGCAGGGCGCCGCGCCGCCCCCAATAGAGGAACGCCACGGGCAGTGCCGAACCATCAGCAGGGATCGCCACCGTGCCGCATCACCAAATCCGTTTGCGCCCGGCCTGAGCGGCGCGCTGGCCGATGACGACCCAGGTCGTGCTGCTTGCCGGCGGGCGCGGAACCCGGCTCGGCGCCCTCTCCGAGAGCGTTCCGAAACCCCTGGCCGCGGTCGCCGGCAAGCCCTTCATCCAATACCTTGTAGAGGACTACCGCCGCTTTGGCTTCGGCGATTTCCTGATCCTCGCCGGTCATCTCGGGCGGCAAATCGAGGATTTTTTCGGGCGTCGCCCGGTCGCCGGTGCCACGGTGCGGGTGCTGATCGAGCCCGAGCCTCGCGGCACCGGCGGGGCATTGCGCGAAGCCGGCGATTGGCTGGCCGAAACCTTCCTCCTCGCCAACGCCGACACGCTCTTTGCGATCAATTACCTCGATCTCGTTCGGCCGCCCGAAGGCGAAGGATGGCTCGGCAAGCTGGCGCTGCGCCGGAGCGCGGCCGCCGACCGCTACGGCGAGGTCGAAACCGCGGGCGGCCGCATCATCGCGTTCCGCGAGCGCGGCCACGGTACGGCCGGCGGCTTGATCAACGGCGGGATCTACCTGTTGAAGCGCGAGATCCGGGAACGCATCGGGGAGGGCATGGTCTCGCTCGAACGCGATGTCTTTCCGGCACTTGCCGGCGTGCTTTACGGCCAAACCTTCGCCGCTCCCTTCATCGACATCGGCGTCCCCGAAGCCCTTGCCGCGGCGCAAACGATGGTGCCCGGGATCGTCGCCCGGCCGGCGGCGTTTCTCGACCGCGACGGCGTCTTGAACATCGATAGCGGGTATGTGCATCGGCCCGAAGAGTTTCGCTGGGTCGAGGGCGCCGAAAGAGCGGTCAAGGCGCTCAACGACCGGGGCTATCTCGTGATCGTGGTGACCAACCAGGCCGGGGTGGCGCGCGGCTATTATGCCGAGGCCGACGTGCACCGGCTGCATCGCTGGATCAATGACGCGCTGCGCCCGCAGGGTGCGCATATCGACGCCTTCTACCACTGTCCGCATCATCCCCTAGGGACCGCGGCCTATGCCGGCACCTGCGACTGCCGCAAGCCGGGTCCCGGCATGTTATTGCGGGCGATGCGGGAATGGCCGATCCGCCGCGACGGCAGCTTTGTCATCGGCGACAAGGAGAGCGACCTCGAAGCCGGGCGGCGCGCCGGCGTTCCCGGCCATCTCTTCGCGGGCGGCGACCTGCGGGCGTTTCTCGACCGCGTCGTTCGCGCGTAGACCTCGCCGGGGTCCGATAGGCGGACGACGACTTCGGGGAGCCCCCGCTCTCGGGCGACCATTCCGGCCGGCGGTCCCGTCCCCTCGGCAGCTCCTGTGACGCGACCGTCTCAACCCGAGGATCAAGGGATGGCCGCCTCGATCGTTTCGCGGTCCGTGCATCGCCCGGGTAGCCCTGCTTCGCGGCAAGGCTGCGCCGCCGATCCCCGCAACCACGAATTGCCCCCTTTGCGTCCGGTTGCTGCATCTGCAGCGAATCTGCAGAAAACTCCTCCCGCGTTGGTTGAACGGCGAACCGGGTCCGGCGATCATCGCCCGGTGTCAAAATCCGGCACCGGATCGGCCGCTCGGGCCATCGCCGCCGCCTGACCCGGAGCGACCTGACTGCGGGCGCGCGAAGTGGCATTCATCGCCCGAGAGCGTGGCGCGTCTCTCCCTGTACCCTTGTAACCTCGTTTGTGCGCCGGAGTTATGATAATACACGCAATTGCGTTTGCGTCAATAGCAATATTGCTTGATCCGGCCCCGACGGCGCCCGCGCGCAGATCAGGCCGGCCGGCGCTGGTCAAGAGATGACCCGATGGGTATCGAAATTTGGCCAAGCGCTTCGTGCCAAGGGCTTCGTGAATGCATCGCGCGGCGCTGATCCATCCCGCGCAGCCAGGCCTGGCGCCGCCAATCTCTAGCACCTTGGAGGCGCGGACGCCCTCCCATCGGCGCGACATCTGCGCAGATGTGCGTTGCGGCGGGAGGGTCGCCGGCCCGGCCACTGACAAAGACAGCGTTATATTAGGGCGTGTCGTCAATTAGCAGCGCTGGCTCACATATATCAACGCTTTGGCCGGGCTCGGCCCGTGGGCCTTCAGCCCACGGACTTGATCCGTGGGCATCCACGAGAAACGGCACAGGCCTTCGCGGGCTCCCGTGGATGCCCGGCCCAAGGCCGGGCAAGACGGTAATCGGATGTAATCGGAACGGGGCGTCCGCTCAATTGACGACAGGCCCTAGTCCCCGCTGGCGGTCGACCGCCGCCTAAGCGACGCCGTTCAGTCCGTTCTTGGCGACCAACGCGAGCAGCTTCAGGGAGGCGCCTTGCGGGTGCTTCTCGCCGCGTTCCCATTGGCTGACCAGCCCCGTCGTGACGTTCAGGTAGCGGGCGAAGACAGCCTGGCTCGCCCCTTCCCGCTCGCGGATATTCCGAATTTCCTCCGGCGTCAGCGGTCGCACCGGCGTAAGGCACACCTCATCGAACTCGCGCATCGTCTGCTTGCTCATTACGCCGACGCCGGTGAGGCCTTCCGCGGTCTCGTGGACCGAGGCCAGCACCCCGCTGCGGTATTGTTTCCTCTTGCTCATCGCATCAGCTCCGTCAGGACACCCTCTGCGACTGCCTTGGCAAGCGCAGCCTCGTCATAATTCAAAGCTCGACGGCGAGCTTTTTGAGGGCTACGAGCTCATCGTCCCGGATGTTGTCACGATCGCTTTTCGCGAACCCGTGGACGAAGAACGCCCGCTCGCCCGCCCTCAGCAGGATCAGGGCGCGGAAGCCGCCGGACTTTCCGCCCCCCTTGCGGGCGATCCGCTGCTTGATCACGCCGCCGCCGAGATCGGCATCGATCAAGCCTCTCTCGACATTCGACACCGCCTCGCATAGCTCCGCATCCGTGATACGCACCTTGCGTGCAAAGCGCGTGAACGGTTTGTTCCGAAATATCCGCCCGCCCAGGTCCCCCTACCGAAGCTTACTATAACACTCAGTGTGACACTTTTCAGGGCTCACCTAACGCGCTGACACGCCATCGGATTTGCGGCACGGCGATTGATTTTGAGCGGCAGGCTCACCGGGCCGCGCGGCGTCCCGGGAAATTCACAGCTTGCCATTATAGTTCTATGTGCTATAGTTTATAGCGTTAGGATATGGCGTGCGCATCTTCAAAACCAAATGGATGATGCGGTATGCGCGCCGGGACGGATAGCCGACAGGAGCCTTAGAGAGGCGATCGAGCGTGCCGGTCGTGGGTCGATCGACGCCGATCTGGGCGGCGGCATCATCAAGCAGCGGGTCGCCCGTAGCGGGCAGGGCCGCTCCGGCGGCTACCGCATGCTGATCGCTTACCGGGCCGGCACTCGCGCCGTGTTTCTCTACGCGTTCGCCAAAAACGAGCGCGAGAACATCGACCCCGATGAATTGCTGACTTTGCAGGAGATCGGGGCCGGTTGGCTGGCGGCGGACGCGCAGCGGATTGCGCATGCTCTCGGTGAAGGGATTTTGCAGGAGGTGACCAATGACGACAAGAAAAACTCACTCTAGCCGGCTGACGCGAGCGCTGCTCGAAACGGCCGACGACATGCGCCGCGCCGGGGTGATGGACGCCGCCACGCATGCCAAGATCACGTTGCGTCATCTCGGCGACAAAGCGGACGGCATAGCCGAGCCGATCACCGGCGACGAGATACGGACGTTGCGCGAGGAAGCGCATCTCAGCCAGGCGGTCTTTGCCCGCTATCTCAACCTCACGGTCGGCTACGTGTCGCAACTGGAGCGGGGAACGAAGCGGCCGACCGGCCCGGCGCTCGTGCTGCTCAACGTCATCCGCCGCAAGGGCATCGAGGCGATTTTGTGAAACGCGGTCGAGGCGTAACAGCGCGCTATCACACAGCGAGGCCGCGTCTACGGCGAGCGTCGGTTCGCCGACGCCTGTTCGCTGAGGGGTCTGGGGGAGCACAGGGGGCCGGTTTGTGGGCGCGACAGTGACGGCGCTTCTCGTGTTGGCGGCGACGCAGGGGGCCTGGGCGCAAACCTCGCCGGCCCTGTACTGCCAGCAGATCAGGACCGACGATGCGCTGCGCGCCGTTCCGCCATCGCTGGTGCCCGCCGTCGTCCGGCTGTTCCGGCTCGAAGCGATGCCGGTGGAGCAGGTGGAGCGTTCGACCTATTTCCGTTGCGCCGACCGCCTTGTTTTGGTCTGCACGGTCGGCGCGAACCTGGCTTGCGGCAAGGCAGATACGCGCCGCGATCTTTCCGGCGTCAAAGCTTGGTGCGTGGAGCATGCCGGATCGCAGAGCGTACCGGCATATGTGACCGGGCACGCTACGATTTACCTCTGGCGTTGCGACGACACCCGGCCCGTGGCCTCTCGATCGGCGCTCAGCGTCGATCCGCGCGGGTTCATTTCACAAAACTGGAAGAGGGTGGATTCCAGATGACGGGCGCCGGGCTGGACGACAGCCACACCTTGCCGGTGCCGGCGGGCGATGCGACTGCCCCCGGCCGTGTACCAAGCATTCCGTGGGGTGTCGCGGGTATCGAGCGACGGGCAGAGCGTCGCCGCTCTAGTCGCGGCGCTCGGGAAGCACGGGGTCAGAAAGCCCGGTGTGGGTTCCGGACTGCCGGCGAGCGGCAGCGGGTTTCGGACGACGCCGTACGGTCGCAATCACATAGAGCCCCGTGGGCGTGACTGTCGGGGGCAGCACGATCTCGATCGGAAATACCATCCCCGTCTTGTGTCTCCCGCTCAGCGCCAATTCAATCCCCATCGGCCGCAGCCGCGGCTCCGCCACATAGCCGTTGCGATGCTGCACGTGGATCTCCCGAAGGGCTTCCGGAAGGAGCATCTCGACTGGCGCGCCGATCAATCGGCCATCAGCTCGAAGAGCGCGCGGGCAGCCGCCTCGGTCAATGCGGTGCCGCCGGGAAGGCATTGGGTCTCGGCCGCGCGCAGCCGCGCAATTGCGCGCCCGATAGCGCCCGGCGTAGATGGCATCCTGATACTCGGCGGGAAACGCCGCCTGGCGTTCGTTGAGCGCGTCGAGCGTTGCCGGCTGCGCTGACAGCGACGACGGCTGGTGATCCCCGGCGGCCTCGCTAGCCAACAGATTGGATCGGGTATAGATTCCGACCGGTCATCAGGCTTCTTCGAGTTCCGAAGCGACGGTCGCAGGAGGCGCAGATGCATCCGTCACGATGGATGCTCATCGGGGTTCTCTCCCTGTCGATGCTCGTGACGGCGGGCGGCATGGCGCCGGCGGCGAGCGACGATCCCTATGAAAAGTGGAATGAGTACATCGAGCCCGCATCGGTGCAGCAGCTTGAGTTCGTCCGCTGGAGTGACCCGCAGGAGAATTCGTTCAGCGTCGAGGTGCCGGCGAATTGGGCTGTCCAAGGGGGCGTCGCCTGGAACGGCAGCAACGTCGCGCGGCAATGGGTGAAGGTGCGCAACCCCTCGAACACAGCCATCGTGTTCATCGGCGATCCCGACATGTTGCCACGGCTCGTCCCCAATCAGGTTTATGAGCGGGCAGGCTACAACAGCGGCAGCACGATCCCACCGAGGCCGGTACCAGGACGCTGTTGCAGCCCTATATGGCAGCAGAACAATACGCTTTTTTCCACGCCCGCACCATTTGCTCCAATCCGCGGAACGCCGGAAGCTTCCGGCTTCAGCGGGATAGCGCCGACTTGATGCGAGCGTTACAGCCGTTCCCGGCTTACCTGAAAGTTCTGGTTACGGTCGGCGAGGCTGACGTCAACTGCGGCAGTTCCGACGGCTATGTGCGTGCCGTAACCCTGCTGGCGGGCCAGAACGGTCCTGGCGTCGATAGCTGGGACGTCTTCGCTCTCGGTGGGTTCGCGGCCACCGGCTCCGCCGATTACGAACTGTCGCGGCAAGTGCTGTTGCGGATGGAGGCGACCTATCGGGTGAACCCGCAATGGCGCGCCAGGGTGGACGACCGCTTGCACATTGCGAACACCGCTCTCGCCCAGGCCAACGAAGCCATGGAAAGCATGATGCTCGAAACCGGCCGAAGGTATTTGGACGCGCACACAAGGATCGCGAACCAATGGTCGAACATCATCTTGGGGCAGGAACACCGCTGTACCGCATCGGGCGAATGCCGTGAGACGACGAACGCCTGCGACTATGTCTGGAAAAACGGCGGAGGCCGAGCCGTTCCCGGGCTCGAGAATGCCGGTGCCGATGGCTGGTTCTGCGGGCCATCCGATGGCAGCCCGCCACCGGAAGAGTATGGACCGTGGGTTTCGACGGAGATCACACAGCCCTAGGTTAAGCCGGCCTCCGGCGGCCAAACTAGCCCCACGACCCTGTCACTTCCGCGGAAGGGGGCGCGCCCGGTGAGTGACCGATTTCTTTCCGGCAAGACTGGGACCCGGAAGCTGCCGAGTAAGACTTCCGCTCGGACGAATTGGTCTGCTGCCGACCGTCGCGACAGACGCGACAAATCGATATATTATTTCGATCTTGCCGGCTGTTGCGCGCGGCTGGGTATTCGGGGATAGTTAAATTGAAGCGGGGCGGTCTGCCGATCGGCAGCAAGCTAGAGCCCGGTACCAAAGGGAGACGCCCGGAATTGCTCAGCTTTCTCTTCGGGAACATTCAAAAATCTAAAGTATATTCCCCGGTTATTTCGATGGCCGGCGTGAGGTCGCTTCGGGCGGCTTCTGCTTTATTGGACCTTGCGTGACGCGGTCAAATCAAACGCTCAGTGGACAGCGTCGCGGCGATGGGGTATAGAACTTAGGTAAATATATGTTCGAGCCGCAAACAAGCCATGACAGTGAAAATCGAACTGCCTCCCGAGATTGAGGCTGGCCTTGCCCTCCAGGCCGCGGCGCACGGCGTCAGCCTGCCGGAATATCTAAGGCATCTGCTGGAGGACCAGGTTGCTGCCGGCGCCGGAAACAGCACACTGTCGCCGGCTGAGCGCGCCACTGCCTGGCGCGAAGCAGTCAGGGGCCTGCCGGATACGCCGCCGCTCTCCGACGAGGCGATAAGCCGCGAAAGCATCTACAGCGCTCGCGGCTAGATGAGCGTCCTTGTCGATACCAATGTCCTGCTGCGCCGTACCCAGCCCTCGCATGAAAACCACACCGTCGCGGTCGAGAGCGTCGCCCGGGTGCTCGGCACCGGTGAGCCCGTGTATTTCACGTTTCAGAACATTTCGGAGTTTTGGAACGTCGTTACCCGGCCCGCTGCAAACAACGGCCTTGGGCTGACTGCGGGCTTTGCCCTGGCCGAGGTCGAGAAGATCGAGCGCATCCTGACCCTGCTGCCCGATGCGCCGGCCGTCTACGCCGAGTGGAAACGCCTGATCGTGCGGCACGGCGTAGTCGGCAGCAAGGGGCATGACGCGCGGCTGGTCGCCGCGATGAACGTGCACGGCGTGTGCAGGATCCTGACGTTCAACACCGACGACTTCACCCGCTACGGGATTGAAGTGCTCCACCCGATGTCGGTGCTTTCGTAGGGCCGGCTCGCTGGGCCTCGGGCGGCAAGGTCGCCAAGATCGACCGCGTCG
Organism: uncultured Alphaproteobacteria bacterium; assembly: GCA_963772295.1. GTDB lineage: Bacteria > Pseudomonadota > Alphaproteobacteria > ATCC43930 > CGMCC-115725 > AP-15. The sequence continues at coordinate 29,335 of CAVYWO010000020.1, read as the reverse complement.
AATGGCTCTACAGACCCGACCACACCACCGCCGCCGCGGCGCTCAACAGCGGCGCGATTTCATGACGGCGGTCGCCGGCGACCCGAAGAACTGGCGGGTTTGCCTTCCTTCTTCACCTGCGGCGCGCCGATGGCGAACAACGCCGGCTCTGAGGCGCTCACCGGCAAGCGGGTTTTCGCCAAGGCGGAGGGCTCGTCGCCGAGGCCGGATACAAGGGCGAGAAGGTCGTCGTCATGGACGCGACCGACCTGCCGCGCCCGCACGAGCAGGCGCTGGTCGTCGCCGATCTGCTGAAGAGGATCGGTCTCGCCGTCGAGATCCAGGAGATGGATTGGGGCCAGCTGGTGACGCGGCGCGCGTCGCGAAAGCCGATCGCCGAAGGCGGCTGGAACGTCTTCGGCACCGGTTGGATCGGCGCCGACATGCTCGACCCGACCCTCAACCAGCCGCTGCGCTGCGACGGCAGAACCGCCTGGTTCGGCTGGCCGGGCGACGACGCGATCGAGGCCTTGCGCCGGGAGTGGATCAAGGCGAACGATCTCGAAGAGCGCCAGGCGATCGCCGCCAAGATCCAGTTCGAGGTCGTGCCTCATATCCCGACCAGCCAATTCACGCCAATGACCGCGTATCGCAAGACCCTGACCGGTGTCATCCGGCCCCGGTCATCCTGATGTGGAACGTCGCCAAGACCTGAGAGCGTGTGAAGAAATTCTGCGAGCATGGGAAATTCCCCAGTGTCCATCCCGGCGGAAGAGGCTGTAATCCAATCCCGCTTTTTGGGCAGGGCGTGTGTCGTTTTTGGAAGCTCAACTTAAGGGTGTGGCAGTTTGGAGATACTTGACCTGGGGGATTGGGCTGTGGCGCCGTGTTTGGACCGTGGCGCCGTGAATGTGGTCGCGGAGGGCACTGCTCGGGCCTGCTGTGGTCATGCGGCCGCCGGTATCGCCATTGCTGCCGCCGCGGCAGTACGGCGGCGCAACGTATTGGCCCAGGATAGGTTGAGGGCCAGTGCCTGCAACAGACAGACGGACCGGACTTTCTCGCGGCCATGTACCAGGAACCGGGTCATTCCTCGGGTCTTGATGATGCCGTGCGCCCGTTCGGTCAGCTTGCGTCGGCGGTAGACTTCTTGGCCTTCCTCACTCGCCATTCGCGCTCGCCATGCCATGACCGGCGGCGGCTCATGGCGCCGTCTCCAGCGCCGCGTGTGCAGCGTCTTGGCGGTGACGTTCGGGCGTTCCGACGGCGGCGGGCTATAGACGGTCAGATCGGGATGCTGCTCGGCCAGTTTGACGATGTCGTCCTGGGTCATCGCCGTGGTATCGGCCAGCAGCCGTTGCGGCGCGCGGCCACAACGCTCGGCAACCTTCTCCACCAGTCCCGGCGCCGTGCCGCTGTCCTGGCGCCGATCCGTCGGATCGATCTCCACGATAAAGCCATTGGCGGTCGCCACTTGCACGTTCCAGGCGGGCGCGGCGGCACCGTCGGGCAGCCGCATCAAGCGAGCGTCGGGGTCACTGACCGAAACTTTGGGTTCGCCTTTCTTGGCTTCCTCCGTGGGATGTGTCTTTGCCCGTTCGGCCTTCTCCTGCTCCAATTCCGCCAGCTTCTGCTGCGCCTGCTTGACCCGCCGAGCCCGCTCCTCTGCGGCTTGCAAGGCGCGCCTCTTGCACCGCCGCTCCGGCTCCGCGGGATCCGTGTCGAGCTCGCTCTTCAGCTCCGCCACCCGTTCCGCCACCGCCTGCTCGATGCTCTCCAGCCGTTTGCGCTTGCTCATCGAACCCCGGCCGGCGTGAGCGCGCACCTTGGTCCCGTCAATTGCCAGCTCTTCCAGGGTGACCAGTTTTTCGGCGATCAGCCCAGTCACGCTCTGGGTCAGCAGGCGATCCAACAACGCCGCATTCTCGCGCCGAAACTCGGCCAGCAGATCGTGGTTGATCGGCGCACCGCCGCACAGCCAACGATAGGCCGCGTGCTGCTGACACAGGCGGTCGATCGCCCGCGCCGAACCGATCCCCTCCAGCGTCGCGTAGAGCCAGACCGCCAACACCACCTGCGGATCCGTTGCCGGCCGTCCGGCAACCGCGTCACGCGCCTTGATCCGGTCGTAAAACTCGCTCAGATCCAAACTTTCAACAAACGCCCAAACCAGCCGCGCCCGATGGTCGTCCGGCAACTGGCTGTCCAGATCGACCATGTCCCAGCGCAACTGAGCCCGGTCCGGACGGATCACCCGCACACCTTCGCTCATAGCGGCCCCCCGCTACCCCCACTAATAGGGTTATACAGAACGCGCGGACCAAAACCTAGCGATAAGACCCCGAATTCCAATTTTTTTCGGGATTGGATTACAGCCTCGGAAGCCGGGATCGATATCTCGGCCACTTCGCATTTCGCCGACAGTTTCATCCCCTTGCCCAGAGGATCATCGCCGGTGCTGCGGAACCATGGACGCCGGCCTTCGAGGCTGTAATCCAATTGGATGAGGGCCGTTCGTCCTTCGACACGGCCGCTGAGCGGCCGGCTCAGGATGAGGAACTCCTTTAATGCCATCAAAGGCTTCCCTCATGCTGAGGGCGCCCCGGGTCCGCGCTTTGCGCGGCCCGAGGACAGGCTCCGGGCGCGTCTCGAAGCACGCACGGCATCGATGCAGCCCTGCGTTCGACATCGCCTCCAATTTCCTGACCGCCTCCTTCGCCGGGGTGACGAATTCATGGGGGGCGGTGGGATAAATTCGCAAACGCTAGAGGCGCGGCACTCCCCGGACATCGCCATGCGGCTGCGCTGCGAGGAGGCCGAGCCTTGACCGGCCGGGACGGCGACGACCTCCCTGCGAACCGGTCGGCGAAGGCTGCCGCCTTCCGCTTTGTCCTGATGCTCGGCATCCTCAGTTTCTTTGCCGATTTCACCTATGAAGGCGCGCGCAGCGCCCTCGGCCCGTTTCTCGCCTCGCTCAACGCCAGCGGTGCGGCCGTCGGGATCGTCACCGGCTTTGGCGAGTTCCTCGGCTACGCCCTGCGGCTCGGGTCGCCTCGCCGATGCGACAAGGCGATATTGGCCGATCACGATCCTTGGCTACGTCGTGCAGATGGCCGCGGTGCCGGCCCTGGCGTTCGTCGCGAACTGGCCGACGGCGGCGGTCCTGATCGTGCTCGAACGGGTCGGCCGGGCGATCCGCACCCCGCCTCGCGATACGATGCTGTCGCATGCCGGAGAGCGGCTCGGCGGCTATGGCTGGGTGTTCGGCCTGCGCGAGGCGATGGACCAGCTGGGCGCGATGTTCGGCCCGCTGGCGGTGGCCGCGGTGCTGGCGCATCGCGGCGGCTATCGCGCGGCATTTGCGGCACTGCTGCTGCCGGCGCTGATCTGTCTCGGACTGGTGCTGGCGACGCGCCTTGCCTATCCCCGGCCGCAGCATCTCGAACCGGCGCCGCAGCCGGGTTCGAGCGAGGGTTTGCCGCGGGTCTACTGGGTTTATCTCGCGGGTGCCGCGCTGATCGCCGCCGGCTTCGCCGATTATCCGCTGATCGCCTATCATTTCGGCCGCTCGGGCCGGGTTCCCGGCGCCGACATCGCCCGCTTCTACGCGCTGGCGATGGCGGTAAGCGGGGCCGGCTCGCTGGTGCTCGGGCGCCTCTTCGACCGCTTCGGCTTCCCACTGCTGATCGCCCTCACCCTCGTCTCGGCCTTCTTTGCCCCGCTCGTCTTTCTCGGCGGGTTCTGGCTGGCGTTGCTCGGGACAGCGGTCTGGGGGCTCGGCACCGGGGTCCACGAAGCGATGATCCCGGCGGCCGTGGCCCCGATGGCGCCGGCGGCGCGGCGGGCGTCCGCCTACGGGTTGTTCACCGCGCTCTACGGGACCTTCTGGTTTCTCGGCAGCGCCGTCATCGGCATCCTTTACGATGCCTCGGTGGCGGCGGCGGTCGGGTTTTGCGTTGCCGCCGAGATCGCCGCCATCCCGTTCCTCGTCTGGGTGGCGCGGCGCCGAGCCGTTCCTCAGATGTCGGCGTAGACATGGGTTTCGGCGCGGGCGCCGGGGTGGGTCACCGCCCCCTTCTCGGCGTCGCCGACCGTCTGCGCGTATTTCCACAATGTTCCCGACTGGTAATCGGTGCGGCGGGGCGTCCAGGCGCGGCGCCGCTCGGCCAATTCGGCGTCGGCGAGCGCCACTTCGAGGGTGCCGGCAACGGCGTCGATCGTGATCGTGTCGCCGTCGCGCAAGAGCCCGATCGGCCCGCCGACCGCCGCCTCCGGGCCGACATGCCCGACCGAGAAGCCGTGCGTCGCGCCGGAAAATCGGCCGTCGGTGATCAACCCGACCTTTTCCCCCATCCCCTGACCGTAGATCGCCGCCGTCGTCGACAGCATCTCGCGCATGCCCGGGCCGCCGCGCGGCCCCTCGTAGCGGATGACGATCACGTCGCCCTCCTTGTAGCGGCGCGTCTCGACGGCGGCGAAGGCGTCTTCCTCGCAATCGAAGCACAGCGCGGGTCCGGTAAAGCGCAGCGCCGTCGTCATCCCCGCGACCTTCACCAGGCCGCCCTGCGGCGCCAGATTGCCTTTGAGCACCACATGGCCGCCTTCCGGCGAGAGCGGGCGCGCGGTCGGCCGCACCACGTCCTGACCGGCCGGAAATACCATGCCGCGCAGGTTCTCGGCGACGGTCTTGCCGGTCACGGTGAGGCAATCGCCGTGCAGGTAGCCGCCGTCGAGGAGCGCCTTCATCAGCACCGGCACGCCGCCGACGTCGTGCAGGTCCTTCATCACATAGCGCCCGCCGGGCTTCAGATCGCCGATATAGGGGGTGCGCTTCGATATCTTGCCAAAGGCGTGCAGGTCGAAATCGATCCCGGCCTCATGGGCGATCGCCGGCAGGTGCAGCCCGCCATTGGTCGAGCCGCCGGCGGCGGCGACGACCATCGCCGCGTTCTCGATCGCCTGCAAGGTGACGATGTCGCGCGGCCGGATGTTGGCGCGGATGAGCTGCATCACCGCCTCGCCCGAGGCCTCGGCATAGCGGTCGCGCGAGTCGTAGGGTGCGGGCGCGCCGGCGGAGCCGGGCAAGGCGAGGCCGATCGCCTCGCTGACGCAGGCCATCGTGTTGGCCGTGAAGAGACCGCCGCACGAGCCGGCCGATGGGCAGGCGACGCATTCGAGCTCATGCAACTCGTCATCCGAGAGCGCGCCGATATTGTGGGCGCCAACGCCCTCGAACACATCGCCGATCGTCACGTCCCTGCCTTTGAAGCGGCCGGGCAGGATCGAGCCGCCATACATGAAGACCGCGGGCGCGTTGAGGCGGAGCATCACCATCATCAGCCCGGGCAGCGACTTGTCGCAGCCGGCGAGCCCGACGAGCGCGTCGTAGCAATGGCCGCGCATCGTCAATTCGACCGAGTTGGCGATGATCTCGCGGCTGACCAGCGACGATTTCATCCCGGCATGGCCCATCGCGATGCCGTCGGTGACCGTGATCGTGGTGAATTCGCGCGGCGTGCCGCCCGCGGCCGCGACCCCCTTCTTCGCCGCCTGCGCCTGGCGGGCGAGCGCGATGTTGCAGGGTGCCGCCTCGTTCCAGGTTGTCGCCACCCCGACCAGCGGCTGGTTGATCTGCTCGTCGCTCAGCCCCATCGAGTAGAGAAACGCGCGGTGCGGCGCGCGCTCGGGGCCGACCGTGACGTGCCGGCTCGGCAGGCGCGACTTGTCGAAGCTCGGTTTGCGGGCGTCGTCCGGCATCTCGGCATCTCCCTGAGGGTCGGTTTTGCCGGGACACGGTAGCGGCCGGGCCCCGCCCGATCAACCGCCGCCGTGCGCCCTGAAGCCCTTGCCACGCCCCTCCGCGGATAACGTTAAAATCCGCAGCATATTAAGGGCGGCCCCTCGCGCCCGCCCCCACCGGCTTTGCTGCGAGGATATCGCTCATCGCCATGTCCCCGCCTTGACCGGCAGCGCACTCCAGGCGGCGCGATCGGCGGACATAACGATATACGCAATTATGCTATTGTGTCAACAGCAATCGGCAAAACGCCCGATATCGATCGAACAGCGGGTTTGGCCTAAAAATGCGGGGGGTTTTGAGGAGCCGCCACGCGAGCATGGGTCAGACCGCCGTGTCTGCGGCGATCCCGAGGCGGTCCAGCGTCAGTTTCCGAAAAACGTCATGCAAGCGCGCTCAGCACGCGTTCCAGCTCGCCGAAAAACCGCTGCCATCCGCCCTTGGCACCCTCGTAGTACTGCGGCTGATCCTGCCGGAAGCCCGATTGCTCCATGCGTAGGTGGGTCCCCGTGCTCGTAGGAGTGAGAGTCCAAGTGACGACACTTTCGAGACCATGGGCTCCCCACGTATAAGACAGCGTTTTGTTCGGCTCGACAGCCACGACCTGACAATCGACAGCGCCCCAGTCTCCGCGAAGATTGAATCGATGGTCCACGATAGGCTTGAAGTCGTTCTTCATGAGCCACACCTCGATGAGGTGTGGCTGCGTGAGCGCCCGCCAGACTTTTTCTGGCGGATGAGGCATGACCCGTTCAACGATGACGGAAAGTGACGCGGGAGTGGCTTCGGTCATTGATCCATCCTGTTCAATAGAGTTTCGAGTTCATCAAATCGGTCACGCCAGAAGGCCCCGTACAGTCCCATCCAATCAATGAGAGGCAGCAGACCTTGAGGTTTCGCGCTGTAGTGGGTTTCGCGCCCGACATGCCTGTCGCCCACGAGGCCAGCGAGTTTCAGGACGCCCAAATGTTTTGATACAGCCGGCTGTGACACGCCGGAATGTACCGTCAGCACCCACACGGTTTGCTCGCCGTCGCGGCTCAACCGCTCGAAGATCGCGCGCCGCGTCGGATCGGAAAGCGTTTTGAACAGGGCGTCTGGTGAACTTCCAAGCATGGCAAATTCATAACCAGTCAGTTATGCGTTTGCCAAGGCTTTCTGTTCGGCGTGCGGAAATCAAGATTTTTGCACAGCTTGTCGGTCGCTCCCGACCCGACGCTGACCTGCGCCGATCGCGGTCGTTTTGGTCGATTCGAGAGGCCCTGGCTACGGACCTGTCTTGTCTGAAAGCCGACCTTTGCGCGGCACGGTAGATTCAAATAGAACGGCAGGATGACTACGGCTTTCAATGGACAAGTGGCACTCGTCACCGGAGCTGGCGGCGGCATTGGTCTGGCGACGGCGGAGGCCTTCGCCAAGGCCGGCGCGTCCGTCCTCCTCGCCGATCGCGACGAGGAGATGATCGGCAAGGCGGCCGAGGGATTGCGCGCAGCGGGTCGCACCGCCATCGGCGTCACCTGTGACGTGACCGACACCGCTCAGGTCGAGGCGATGATCGACCGCGCCGTCAGCACCTACGGCCGGCTTGACGCCGCCTTCAACAATGCTGGCGTAAATTCCGAGGCTGCCGCGTTTTTGGAAACCAGCGACGACGAATTCGAACGCGTGCTGAACGTCAATTTGCGCGGCGTGTGGAACTGCATGAAGGGCGAGCTTCGCCAGATGCTGGCGCAGGGCAGCGGCGCGATCGTCAACTGTTCGTCGATCGGTGGCTTGAAGGGGTCCAGAGGGCGCAGCGCTTATTCCGCCAGCAAGCACGCGGTGATCGGTCTGACGCGGAGCGCCGCTCTCGACTATGCCGACAAGGGCATCCGCATCAACGCGGTCTGCCCGGGAATGGTCAACACGCCGATGGCAGTCCTCGTCACGAAGAATTACGATCCAGAAATCGTCAGGCGGATGGTGGCGCAAGAACCCATCGGGCGCTTCGGTGACCCGGAAGAAATCGCCGCTGCCGTGGTATGGCTTTGTAGCCCAGCCGCGAGCTTCATGGTGGGCCATGCTATGGCGGTCGATGGCGGCATCCTCGCCGGCTAATTGCCTTTCCACCAAACCCGGTCGGTGTCGCATAAATCAAGATTTTCGAACCGTGAGCCAGCGCCGAAGGGCAACGGCTGACCAGATCATCTCGACCAGACCAAACGGCCAAGCCCCTTGAAGAAAGCCATAGGCAGACCCGAGAGCGCACGAAACGGCGAACAACAGCACGAACCAATGACTACGGCTTTCGAGCGCGTAGCACACGAGCATTGCCGAAACGGCGAAAAGGCCGAAGAACGTAAGGGCATCCACCCGCGATCTTACCACAGTGCATAAATCGAGAATTATGCACCAAAATTAGCACGTTGAACTGATTTGGCTTTTCCGTTGCACAATCCCGTTGCAGAATGAACCCATGATTTACGGCTATGCGCGGGTATCGACCGACGGCCAAAGCGTTGACGCCCAGGTGCACCAGCTCCACGCCGCCGGCGCGGACAGAGTGTTCCGCGAAGTGGCGAGCGGAGCCGAGACCGACCGGGCGCAGCTTCGCCGCCTGCTCGACCAGCTCGACGCCGGCGACGTGGTGGTGGGTGACGCGGCTTGACCGGCTGGCGCGATCCACCCGCGACCTAGATTTTGTGTCATCGAGCACCAAGCAACCGCGCGACCGGCGAAGTAATTCGGAGCGATGCGCCGTGACGTAGAGATCGACGTGCTAAACGCGGCGGCTCTCTCGACGTGCAAGAAATCCGCGCCGAGCGTGGGGTGCCAACCCCTGTTTCCGAGGGCCGGCCCTATTGTCTCAGGAATTTTCCGATCAAGTCTCCAACGGCCGCAATGTTGTAGATCCCATCGATATGACCACCGTCGCCGGGAATCTCGTGGTACTCAACCGATTTTCCAAGCTGTCGAAGGCGTTCCGCTGCATCCTGCGAGTATTTCGGGAAAACCATGACGTCGGCTTGTGCGGGCAGGATCAGCATCCGGGCCTTCACCTTTGCCAATCCTGAATCCATGTTCTGGCCATCGCCGGCCGCAAACAGCTGTAGAGCCTTTGCCTGATAAAGGAACGAGTTGGCATCATTTCTTTCGGCAGACGATTTTGCAAGCCGGTCTAGCGTCTGCTCTGCCAAAAAACCGTTATCCCAACCCTTCGCCGGGTCCTTTCCTTCTTGCGCCCACTTGTGGTCAACCGTCTTTGAGACGCTTGCCCAGTTTTGGGCTTCATAAAGGACGATCTTGAACGAAGCAGCGAGCCCATCTGCGGGCTCGGCTTTTCCGTAGTAATCGCCGTGAGTCCACTTCGGATCGACCTTGATCGGTGCAGACCAGGCGTCGAGATCTTCGATGAGGTACCCGTTTGCCTCGGCAGCGCCGACCACTGGAATGATGCGGTCGGTGGACTCCGGAAACACGGCGGCCCATTCGAAGCTTTGGACGCCCCCCATCGAGAGTCCCATCACGGCGTGCAGCTTCTGAATCCCGAGCGAATTGACGAGTGCCTTTTGCGCGTTCACCAGATCTCTGATCATCAAGATGGGGAAACGCATCCCGTAGGGCTTGCCGGTGTTCGGGTCGATCGAGGCCGGTCCCGTCGTCACCGTGTGGCCGTCCTTAATGCTCTGGTTGATAAGCCCATCGCCGGCGATGATGCAGAATCGATCAGTATCGAGCGGCTTACCGGGTCCAATGATGCTATCCCAATAGCCAGGCTGTGGATCGCTCGCTGCGAACTTCCCGGCGGCATGCCCGGTGCCAGAGAAATACGGAAGGATGAGGATCGCGTTATCCTTGGCCGCATTCAGCTCGCCATACATTTCATAACCGAAGCGCACGTCCTTGAGCACGTCACCACCCGTTGTGGTGAACGCGGGCACCTCGAACACCTTTTTCTCCACCAGATGGTCGTACGCGCTTCCCGGGCGGGGGCACAGGAGCGAGAGGGAAACAGCGAGGCAAACAAGGCTAAACGAGCTGGTTCGTGTTCTCACGGCGACCTCCCGTCGGAATTTTGTGCATCTTAGCCAAGCGTCCCGGGCAAGCGCCAACTTCAATAATTATCTGGCCCGCAGCTTCTTTTGAGCCCGCCGAACGCCTCGATAGTGGATGGCCCGGCGGCATGTCCGACCGGATACGGCGTGGTGTTCGAACTGCCGTGATCGGCTTCTGCCCGGAGTTACCGGGTGGCTCCCTCGGGGGGTGTTGAAGGGAGCCTGCGGCGCTGCGGCGGAGCGGCCGGCGCGACTTTCCAGAACACCGTTATGCGCCGACAGCAATTCCGGCGGCCCTAGCCGCGCCCTTGACAACTGTACGGCGATAGCGTACACTCTTGCATGATCATTCGGAGCGTCCGGCACCGGGGCCTCTTACCCCTCCGAGGGCGAGGGCATTCCGCAAGGGCGGCGGATTGAGCGCCCGGCCTGGCTTGCCGAGCACAGGGTCTTCAGCGCCTTGCAGCAGGCGGTCCCTGCTGCCCCTGCGGGTGCGCGATTGTCCGTTGCCCGAGATCAGCCAACGGCCCACATCTACCCCCGAGGCTTAGGGATATCGGTCGCAATGCGGGCGAGGCGATGCGGGTCGAAGCGTGGAGTTTTCCGAATGCGCGGGGCGAGCGGCTGAGCGGCCGGCTCGACCTGCCCGACGGCGCGCCGCGTGCCTGGGCGCTGTTCGCGCACTGTTTTACCTGCGGCAAGGACATCCCGGCGGCGCGCCGGATCGCGGCCGGGCTCCCCGCGCGCGGCATCGCCACGCTGCGCTTCGACTTTACCGGCCTCGGCGGCAGCGAAGGCGATTTCGCCGATACCGGGTTCAGCTCGAACGTCGCGGACATCCTCGCGGCGGCGGCAGGGCTGCGCGCCGAAGGCCGGGCGCCGGCGCTCTTGATCGGGCACAGCCTCGGCGGTGCTGCGGTGCTTGCTGCCGCTTCCGGCATCCCCGACGCCAGAGCGGTTGCGGTCATCGGCGCCCCGTTTTCCGCCGCACATCTCGCCGACACGCTGGAGCCGCAGCTCGCCGCGACAGCCGGCGACGGCGACGCACAGGTGACGATCGCCGGTTGCAGTTTCACGCTGCGCCGCGACTTTGTCGAAGATCTGCGCCGGCAGGACCAAGCTGCGCGGATTGCGCATCTCGGCAAGGCGCTCTTGATCCTGCACGCGCCGCAAGATGCGATCGTCGGCATCGACAATGCGCGCGCGATCTTCGACGCCGCCCGCCACCCGAAGAGCTTTGTCGCACTCGACGGCGCCGACCACCTGCTGACGCGGCCAGGCGACGCCGAATTCGTCGCCGACCTCTTGGCGGCGTGGCTGCAGCACTACCTCGATCCGGTCGCGGCTGTGGTCGAGTCGGCACCTCCCGGCCACACGGTGACCGTCACCGAGACCGGCGGCGGCCGCTTTCAGCAGCGGGTCGAGGCCGGCGGCCATTGTTTGATCGCCGACGAACCGGCTTCCGCCGGCGGCCTCGGTTCCGGCCCCGACCCCTATGATCTGCTGCTGGCGGCACTCGGCGCCTGCACCGCGATGACCTTGCGCCTCTATGCCGAGCGCAAGGGCTGGCCGCTCGAGCCCATCGGGGTGGCGCTCGACCATCGCCGGATCCACGCCGAGGACTGCGCCGATTGCGAGACCAAGATTGGCCTCGTCGACGAGATCAGCCGGGAAATCGAGATCAAGGGCCCGCTCGACGACGGGCAGCGCGCCCGGCTGATTGAGATCGCCGACCGCTGCCCGGTGCACCGGACCCTGACTTCGGAAATCGTCATCCGCACCCGGACCCGAGCGGCATGATCGGCGGTTTTTCACTTTGTGATCGGATGCCTGATACGCGTCGCCGTCTCCGGCGGTTTGCCGCCCCTGTAAAGCCCTCGCTTCTGGTTCGCTACCGGCGTTGCCGACCCGCCAGGGATGAAACTGACGAGCATCCGAGCCTTGCCCCTCCCCCCGGAACGCCCGCCCTGGCGGGCGGCCGTCCGGGGGCTCCTCCCCGGACTTGATCCGGGGATCCGCGGGTCCCTCCCTCTCCCCGCGCGGCGGGGAAAGGGCCGAGGTGAGGGGCCGCCGCGCGGGATTGGCGCGTACCATGTTGTTTCTTCGAGCGGGCTGAGCCATGGACACCGACACGACGGCGGCAACGCCGCGGCGCAAGGAACCCACCGAGGAGCCGCCATCCGACGGCGTGCCGCGCCTCAAACTGCACATTCCGGCGCATCACCCGGCACCCGGCGAGCGGCCCGATTTCGGCTATGTCCCGCGCCTGCCGGCCGGTGCGGTCGACCGGCCCGACATCGCCGTGCCGGCGCAAGAGACGCACCATCTCGCCTATTCCCTGATCCGCGTGCTCGACGACGAGGGTGCCGCGGTCGGCGCCTGGGACCCCGGGCTCGACCCCGAAACCCTGCGCCGCGGCCTGCGCGCGATGCTGCTGACCCGCGCCTATGACGACCGCATGTACCGGGCCCAGCGCCAGGGCAAGACCTCCTTCTACATGAAGTGCACCGGCGAGGAAGCGATCGGCGTCGCCCAGGCCTTGGCCTTGGCCCCCGACGACATGGCGTTTCCGACCTACCGGCAGCAGGGCATCCTGATCGCCCGCGGCTGGCCGCTCGTCGACATGATGTGCCAGGTCTATTCGAACGCCCAGGACCGGCTGAAGGGCCGCCAGATGCCGGTGCTCTATTCGGCCCGCAAGGCCTCGGTCTTCTCGATCGCGGGCAATCTCGGCAACCAGTTTCCGCAAGCGGTCGGCTGGGCGATGGCCTCGGCCTACAAGGGCGACCACCGCATCGCCGTCGCCTGGATCGGCGAAGGGGCGACGGCCGAAGCCGATTTTCACCACGCGCTGACCTTTGCCGCGGTCTACCGCGCGCCGGTGGTGCTCAACGTCGTCAACAACCAGTGGGCGATCTCCTCGCATCAGGAGATTGCCGGCGGCGAGGCGGCGACCTTCGCGGCGCGGGCGATCGGCTTCGGCCTCGCCTGCCTGCGCGTCGACGGCAACGATTTTCTCGCCGTCCACGCCGCGACGAGGTGGGCCGCCCTTCGGGCGCGCGCCAATCGCGGCGCCACCCTGATCGAGCTGTTCACCTATCGCGCCGCCCCGCATTCGACGAGCGACGACCCGAGCCGCTACCGGGCCGAGGACGAATGGCAGCACTGGCCGCTATGGCGATCCGATCGAGCGGCTGACGGCGCATCTGGCACGGCTCGGCGAATGGTCGCCCGAACGCCATCGGCAGCTGGAAAGCGAACTCGCCGACGAGGTGCGCGCGGCGGCCCGCGAGGCCGAACGCCACGGCACCCTCGACCAGGGCCCGACCTACAGCGCCGCCACGATGTTCGAGGACGTGTTCAAGGAGATGCCCTGGCATCTGCGCCGCCAGCGGCAGGAGTTGGGAGCCTAGGCCATGTCGGCAATGACGATGGTGCAGGCGCTCAATTCGGCGATGGACGTGATGCTGGCGCGCGACCCCGACGTGCTGATCTTCGGCGAGGACGTCGGGTTCTACGGCGGCGTGTTCCGGGCGACAGAGGGTCTGCAGCGCAAATACGGCGAAGAGCGCGTGTTCGACGCGCCGATCGCCGAGGGCGGCATGCTGGCCACCGCGGTCGGCATGGGCGCCTATGGGCTGCGGCCGATCGTCGAGATCCAGTTTGCCGACTACATCTACCCGGCGACCGACCAGCTGATCTCGGCGGCGGCGCGGCTGCGCTACCGCTCGGGCGGCGAGTATCTGGGCGCCGATCACGGTGCGCGCGCCGTGCGGCGGCGGCATTTTCGGCGGCCAGACGCACAGCCAGAGCCCGGAGGCGCTGTTCACCCATGTCTGCGGCCTGAAGACGGTGATCCCGTCCAATCCCTACGACGCCAAGGGGCTGCTGATCAGCGCCGATCGAGGACGACGACCCGGTCATGTTCTTCGAGCCGAAGCGCCTTTACAATGGCCCCTTCGACGGCCACCCCGACCGGCCGGCGGTATCCTGGGCCAAGCACCCGCAGGCCGAGGTGCCGGACGGCCATTACACCGTGCCGCTCGGCCAGGCCGCGATCGTCCGAGCGGGCACGGCGGTCACCGTCCTCGTCTATGGCACGATGGTGCATGTTGCGCGCGCCGCGGCCGAAGAACTCGGCGTCGACGCCGAGATCATCGACCTGCGCAGCTTCTGGCCGGTCGACATCGACACGATCGTCGCCTCGGTCAACAAGACCGGCCGCTGCGTGATCGCGCACGAGGCGACGCGAACCTGCGGCTTTGGCGCCGAGCTCGCGGCGCTGGTGCAGGAACAGTGCTTCTACCACCTCGAGGCGCCGATCGTGCGCGTGACCGGGTGGGACACGCCCTACCCGCACGCCTTCGAATGGGCCTATTTCCCGGGGCCGAAGCGGGTTGCCGACGGGATCCGCCGCGCGCTGGAAGGGTGAGATGGCGCGCTACGTCTTCAAGCTGCCCGACATCGGCGAAGGCCTGACCGAGGCCGAGATCGTCGCCTGGCACGTCAAGCCGGGCGATGTGATCCGCGAGGAAGACCCGCTCGTCGACGTGATGACCGACAAGGCGACGGTCGAGATCCCATCGCCGGTGTCCGGCACGGTCGTTGGGCTTGGCGGTGCCGTCGGCGACAAACGGCCGGTCGGGTCCGAACTGGCGACGCTCGAAGTGGGCGAGGCCGCATCGGGCGGCCCGGCGTCCCCGGCGGTGCGCGAGGAAGCGGCCGCCGCCCTCGGCGCGCAGACGGTGGCGCCTGCCCTTCGCGCGGCGGACCACCCGCCGGTCGCGCGGCCGCTCGCCTCGCCCGCGGTGCGAAAGCGCGCCGCGGAGCGCGGCATCGACTTGCGCCTGGTGGCCGGCACCGGGCCGGGCGGCCGTGTGACCCAGCCGGATCTCGATGCCTATAGCACGGCGCCGACCAGGCCGGCGCCGCCGGCAAGCCGCGGCGAGGACGAGGACATCCCGGTCATCGGTCTGCGCCGCACGATCGCCGAGCGGCTGCAGGAGGCGGCCCGCCGCATCCCGCATTTCGCCTATGTCGAGGAAGTCGACGTCACCGCGCTCGAAGAGCTGCGCCAGCAGCTGAATGCGGCGCCGGAGGTGCCCGACAAGCGCCCGCATCTGACCTTGCTGCCGTTTCTGATGCGGGCGATCGTCAACGCCGTTGCCGAGCACGGGCGGGTCAACGCCCGCTTCGACGACGAGGCCGGCATCCTGCACCGCCACCAGGCGGTGCACATGGGCATTGCGACGCAGACCGCGGCGGGGCTGATGGTACCGGTGGTCCGCCACGCCGAGGCGCTTGATCTCTGGCAAGCCGCGGCCGAGATCGCGCGCCTTGCCGAAGCGGCCCGCGCCGGCAAGACAACGCTGCCCGAGCTGTCGGGCTCGACGATCACGATCACCAGCCTCGGCCGGCTCGGCGGCCTGGCGAGCACGCCGATCATCAACCGCCCGGAAGTGGCGATCATCGGCGTCAACCGCATCGTCGCGCGGCCGATGGTGCGCGCGGGCCAGGTCGTGGTCCGCAAGATGATGAACCTGTCCTCGTCCTTCGACCACCGCATCGTCGACGGCTGGGAGGCGGCCGCCTTCGTCCAGCGGGTCAAGGGCTACCTGGAGCAGCCGGCCACCTTGTTCATCAAAGAGGCATAAGAGGGTGCGGAAAGACGCTGGTGCGTGTCGTCAATTAGCAACGGGTCCCACAAATACTATCGCTTTGGCCAGGCTTGGCCCGTGGGCCTTCAGCCCACGGACTTGATCCGTGGGCATCCACGAGATACGGCATAGGCGTTCGCAGGCCCTCGTGGATGCCCGGCCCAAGGCCGGGCAATACGGTAATCGGATGTAATCGGAACGGGGCGTCCGCTCAATTGACGACAGGCCCTAGTGTCCCGATCGAGAAATTAGTTGGATCTACTTGACCCATTCTTCCTCGTCATCCCGGCCCCCGGGTCCGCGCTGCGCGCGACCCGAGGGATTGTCATTCCGGAGCGCGGGCTTTGCCCGCGAATCCGAAATCCATGAACACGGGGTCCTCCAATCAATGGCTTGGCCCGGGTTCCTGTTATCGGCGCAGGTCGAGCGATATCGGCGTATCGTTTGGCGTGTCCCGACCGCGCGCGCAAGCCGAGCAGCCCCGGAGCAATCGCAGGGCAACGGGTCTGTCGATCGCGCGCGACCGCAAGCGGGTCGATCTTTTCGCCGGTCGCGTCCGGGATTAACCTGCAAGCCTTTCGCCTTCCCGGGAGGATCGGATGCCAGGCAATCCCGCGATGTCGCAGCAGTTCCTCGAGGCTCTCGATGCGTTGTCCGGGTTGCATCCCGGCTGCCGGCCGGTTCACGCCAAGGGGCTGATGTGCTCCGGCACGTTCACGCCGTCCCCGGAAGCGCCGAAACTGACGCGGGCGGCGCACGCGAACCGGCCATCAACCCCGGTGACGGTGCGCTACTCGAATGCGCCGGGTCTGCCCGAGAGCCCCGACAACGACCCGCGGTCGGGCCCGCGCGGCATCGCGGTCCGCTTCCATCTGGCCGACCACGTCCATACCGACATCATCGCCCATTCCTTCGACGGTTTCCCGGTCCGCACCGGCGAAGAGTTCCTCGAGTTCCTGCACGCCGCCGCCGCATTCGGAGCGGGCAGGCCCGAAGCATTCGGCGCCTTCCTCGCCGCGCACCCGCGGGCAAAGCGGTTCGTCGAAGCGCCGAAGCCGATCCCGAGCAGTTTTGCGCGCGAGGCCTATTTCGCGGTTACGTCGTTCAGGTTCACCAACGCCGAGGGCCCGAGCCGCCACGGGCGGTTTCGCATCCTGCCCGAGCAAGGAACCGAGTACCTGTCGAGCGAGGAAGCCGCCGCGAAATCCGGGAACTTCCTCTTCGACGAGATCGGCCCGAGGCTGGCCCGCGGTCCGTTCCGGCTCCGCGTCGTCGTGCAGATGGCGGGACCGGACGACGATGTGGCGGACGCCAGCCTCGCATGGCCCGCCGGCCGCGAAGAGATCCCCTTCGGCATGGTCACCGTGGCGGGATTGATCGACGACCAGACGCCAAAGAGGCGGAAGATGATCTTCGACCCGGTCCCCCGGACCGACGGCATCGAGCCGTCGGGCGATCCGCTGACCGAGGTTCGCTCGGATCTCTACCTGCTGAGCGGCCGGCGGCGACGGCAGGCCGGCGGATTGTAGCGATCGTCGCGACCAACAGGCAGAGCACCGCCCTTCGGGTCTCTGCCCTCGGGAAGCTAAGTATAACGAACGCGAGATGCAGGGTGGCGGGATGAGGGTCCCCCGGCACATCATCTGGACCCCAACTCGTCGTCATTTTCTTCAGAGCGCAGGCGTCGTTGGCGGGATGGCAGCGACGTTTCCCGCCTGCGCCGACACCTACATCGATCTCGATCTGCCGGGCGGACCGGACCGGCGCGAGTTGACGACGGCCTTCCCGCAAAAAGGGTCGATGATTCTGCAGCGCACGCGGCCGCCCTTGCTCGGAACTCCGTGGGATGTCTACGATCGCAGCGTCTTCACGCCCAACGATCGGTTCTTCGTGCGCTGGCATTGGGCCGTGATCCCGGAAAACGTGGACGTGGCCGCGTTCAAGCTTACCGTTCGCGGTCATGTCAACCAGGTGGTTTCCTTGTCGCTCGCCGATCTGCTGGCGATGCCGCGGGTCGAGGTCGCGGCGGTCTGTCAATGCTCGGGCAATTCCCGCGGTCTGTTCCAACCGCGCGTGACCGGCGCTCAATGGCAAGACGGGGCCATGGGAAATGCTCGGTGGACCGGCGTCCGCCTGCGCGACGTGCTCGATCGCGCGGGTGTCAGGGCCGGGGCCGTCGCGGTTCGATCCAGCGGTTTGGACGATCCGGTCGTGCCGGCAGCACCCAAATTCATGAAACCGCTCGACATCGATCACGCCCGTGACGGCGAGGTGATGCTGGCCCTCCAGATGAACGGTGAGCCATTGCCGCTGCTGAACGGCTTCCCGGTGCGTTTGATCGTGCCGGGTTGGTATTCCGACTACTGGCTTAAGATGTTGAGCAACATCGAGGTGCTCGATGCGCCGGACCAGAACTACTTTGAGAGGGTCGCGTATCGCGTTCCCGACACGCCGCATGCGAGCGTGAAGCCGGGGCAAACGGGGTTCAAGACCGTGCCGGTCAGCCGGCTGATCCCGCGCTCCTTTTTCACCAACGTGACCGACCGGACGATGGTCAAGCCCGGAGCGGCCGTGGCGGTTCGAGGAATTGCGTTCGGCGGCAATAGCGGCGTGGCTCGAGTGGAACTGTCGGCCGACGGCGGACAAGTTTGGCAAAAGACCGAACTGGGCCGCGACGAGGGTACGTACAGTTTTCGCCAATGGAGTACGCAGATCACAGCACCCCCATCCGGATCGATGACGCTGCAGGTGCGCTGTACCAATACGAAGGGCGACGTCCAGCCGGCCGAGCCGAATTGGAACGGCGGCGGCTTCATGCGCAACGTGATCTCCTCGCCGGCCGGGCAACGGTGCTCTACACCTTCTACCCACCGCTGCTGGCGAGCCCCTGGTATTACCTCGGAGCATTCCTGCTGATCGGCGGATCGATGATCTGGGTCGTGCTGATGGTCGTCAACATGATCGGCTGGAAGCGCGACCATCCCGGCCGTCCGGTACCGCTCGCGATGTTCGCGATCACTGCGACGGCGCTGCTATGGGCGTGGACGGCGGCCGGCGTCGAGCTTGAACTCGTCGGCATATTGCTGCCGCGGTCCTTCGGCTGGGGCGATCTGATCGATGCCGGCCTCGCCCGCACGCTGTTCTCGGTGACCTTGCACGGCATCGTCTATTTCTGGTTGATGCCGGCCTACATCGCTTTCTACACGCTGCTGCCGCGGGCGGCCGGAGGACGCCTCTACAGCGATACGATGGGGCGGCTCACCTTCGTCATGTTCCTGGTGTTCTCGCTGCCGGTCGGCATGCACCACCTCCTCGCCGATCCGGAACACGGCACCGGCTTCAAGTTCCTGCAGTCCTCGCTGACCTTTCTGGTTGCGCTGCCGACTTTGCTGACGGTGTTCTCAATTTCCGCCAGTCTCGAGATCGCCGGCCGTCTCCGCGGCGGCCGCGGTCTCCTCGGATGGATCCGGGCGTTGCCGTGGGACGAACCGATCGTACTGGCCGCCGGCTTGGCGCTGGTGATGCTCGGCTTCGGCGGCTTCGGCGGGTTCATCAACATGAGCTACGCGATGAATATGATGATCCACAACACGTCGTGGGTCACCGCGCATTTCCACATGATCTTTGGCGGCGCGACCGTGATCATGTATTTCGCCATCGGCTACGAGCTGTGGCCCAGTATCACCGGCAAGCCGCTGCGCTCGAAGCGGCTGGCGTGCTGGCAGCTGTGGCTGTGGTTCTGGGGCATGCTGATCACGTCGATACCGTGGCACATCGCCGGGGTGATGGGACAGCCGCGCCGCGTCGCCGTCTTCGATTACAGTATTCCGTTTGTCGCCCGGATGGCCCCCCTGGTCATCGCCTCGGTGATCGGCGGCGTCATCCTGCTGATCTCGGCGATCCTGCTGATCATCATCTTGGTGCGATCGCATTTCGGCGCGCGCTCGGTGACGAAACCGCTGCGCTACGCATTGGCCGTCAATCCGCCGCGGCAGGTGCCGCCGGCGCTCAACGGTTTCGCGCTGTGGAACGCGGTCCTGCTGGTGATGATGGTCGTGGCCTATGGCTACCCGATCGGGCAATTCTTTTTTCTCAAGGGGCATTCGGTTCCCGCCATCGAGGTCACGGGCCGATCCGCCGCGATCGGGACGCGGTGATGGCCCGGGAGGACGGTCCGGTCGAACTCGCCAATCCGTGGCCGCGGATTGCTTGGTGGGTGACCGCCGCGGCGCTCGCGATATCGGTGGTCCTGGGCTTTGTCGTGCTTGGTCGCGAGCAGCAGAATGGGTCGCCGCTCGGGGCGTGGACCGCGTTTTGCCACGCGCTCGGGATCACCGCCGATACCGGGCCGGCGAGCGAACCGCAGCCGCCCCTGGTCACGCCCACACGCATCGCCTGGACCAGCGCCACGCTCGCGACGGTCGCCGGCGGCAACGCCGCGCGCGGCGCGTTTGTCGCGCTCAACTGCACCGCCTGTCACGGCGAAGGAGGGATCAGCGCTGCCGGCCTCTATCCCACCCTTGCCCGGATGGACGATGCGGGCATCTACAAGCAGCTCGACGACTTTCGCGCCGGCAAGCGGCAGTCGGGGGTCATGAACGCGATCGGGAAAGTGCTGTCGCCGTCGGCTTCGGCCGATGTGGCGGCTTATTTCGCGGGCCGTCCGAAGGGTCTGATGTCCCTCCGTGGCGAGCCATTCCAGTCCGGCCATACCCTTCGCGAAAAAAATCCCGCCATTCGTCTCGTGTTCGCCGGAGACCCAGCGCGCGGCATCCCGCCCTGCGCCGCCTGTCACGGTCCCGCCGGCCACATCATCGGGGCGCCGCCGCTGCAAGGCCAGCAACCCGCCTATATCGAACGCCAGCTCGCGGCCTTCGCCCAGGGCTGGCGCCAGAATGACATCAATGAACAAATGCGTACAATCGCGAGACAGCTGACGCCGGATGATATGCACGTCGTCGCTGAGTTCTACGGCGCCGGAGCCACCCCGCCATTCACCGGTCGGTAAGCCCTCCGTTCGTGCCGACAAGTCGGCGACGGGATGATCCTGTCAAACCAGCATCTTCAGGGGCAGATCGCTGCCGTAGCCGGCGGGTGCAGCCATTCTGGATTGGCTCAGTTCGACCGACATGCCCCGGCTCCGGGCGGTCGGCTGCGAGGACGGCAAAGGGGGTATGGACGAGATAGCGATCGACATAGTCGAGTCGGAGTCGCTGGCAACTCGCCTCGAAGGCGGGCTTGACCCGCTCAGAGCGATGATTGTTATTCCAGAGCTTCGTGGTGACGAACACATCCTTCCGCTAAATCGTCCCCGCCTTAAACACCTTCTGCATCGCATCGCCGACCGCTGGTTCATTGCGATAGCGCTCCGAGCAATCGAAGTGACGAAACCCCACTTCCAATGCGGTCTTGGTTGCCTGTTCGGTCGCGAGGGGATCCGGAATCAGCGTACCAAACCCGAGGGCGGGAATTGCACCAGATCCGTGGCTGAGGGGGATCCTTGCATAGCGAAGAGTGTCGGGCGCTGTCATGCTCGTACTCCTCCGTCCTGAGATCTAGCTCGGCATGAGGAAGCGTTGGATCGCCACCTCGCGCCGTTTGCATTTCACCGCATCAGCTCGACCCATTGAGCGCGTGAAGGCCCCGGCTCAAACGCATCGCCGAAGTATTGGGTCTCGCGGGCCACCTTCCCATCTTTGAACTCCATAATGCTCACCGTGTAAGACGGTTGCCCGTCGTAAGTAAGGACGAATTCAGTGACCCAGAGGTCGGCAGCGCCGAGGATGCGCCGCACCGTGAAGCGCTTCATGCTCGGCTGTGCGAAGCGAGACGCCTGAATATTGCGCCGGCCGCGGATGCGCTCGCCCGATTGCGGGTACTCGAGCACCGCATCCTCTCGGTAAATCTGGTGCTCCGCCTCAAAGTCGTTGGCGTCGGATGCAGCCCAGTGGGCATCCAATGCCGCTCGAATCTCAAAGTCTTCCATTTCAATCTTCCCTCGCGCCACCGGTGCACCCCATTGGTACAAGTCACCCTGACGTCAGCCATATTAGCATCTCTTGACGCCCCTGGCCGCTTGGGAGTGGGCGTCCTTGAAGCGTGCCCCGCGATGCCGATTTCTACCTATGCGGGCCACCTGCCTTTTATGGCCGATCTGCCGGCCGGCCTCGCAGCCTGGGGAGCAGCCGCCAAACGCATTCACACCGAGACGTTCGGAGCGCGTCCGTCGCTGACACCGAGAATTGCCGTGGCTCCGCTCAAGCCGCCGCACCTGCCGGCGGGACCCGTCGGCACGGGGCCGCTCGTAATCCTTCGCGCGCAGCGGCCTCAATGTCCGTTGGGACCCGGCGTTCCAAAGCCTCCTGGAGATGGCCGAGGCGTGCGATGTACCGGTGCGATGGTCGTGCCGCACCGGGTCTGCCACGATTGCGAGACGGCACTCATCGGCGGCGACGTCAGCTATCGGCCCGACCCGGTTGAGCCGCCGGCCGACGGCAATGCGCTGATATGCTGCTCTCGGCCCGAGGGCGATATCGCGATTGATCTCTGACGGACGATCTAAATTCAACAGTCTTGCCATGCACACGATAACGACGGACGGCCGCCCGATGCTCGCCGCCATGTCGCACCAAATCCCTTTGCCTGTCGCCACCGCCGCGCAACATGACGGCCCACCCAGCGCCGCGGCAGGCCGACGAAGCCCTTCGTGTCGTGGCTCTGCTTGACGATCTGCATGCTCAGCGCCGGCACCCTTGCCACCGCAGCTTCAGCCTTCCGGGCGTTGCAGCCGCCACCGGCCGAGATCGGTCGAAGCTCACGGAAGCCCCTGCGTATTTTGTCGAGGACCAGCCCGGCTCAACCTACCGATTTGAGGTCACCTAAGATAGTCGGTAGCAGCTCGCTGACCGTCGGATGAATGTGCATCGCGCGCTGCATGACCGTATACGGGGCTTTGGCATACATCAGATCGAGGATCGCGTGGACAGCCTCGTCGCATCCTGTACCGAGCAATGAGGCGCCGAGGATCTCTTTGCTGTCGCCATCGACGAGAATGCGCATAAAGCCTTGCGTCTCGCCCTTTTCAACGGCGCGGGCAACGCGCGTCATCGGCCGCTCGCCGGCCAACACCCGCCGCCCACTGTTGCGTGCCTCGGCCAAGGTCATGCCGACGCGGCCCAATGGCGGGTCGATGTAAAGGGCATATGCGGTGATACGCTCGCTGACCCGGCGGCGCGGGTCGTGGTCGAGCAAATTCGCGGCGACGATCTCGAAATCGTTGTACGCGGTGTGGGTGAAGGCGCCCTTGCCGTTGCAGTCCCCGAGAGCCCAGATGCCCGGCGCAGTGGTTTGCAATCGGTCATCGACGATGATGTAGCCACGCTCGTCGCAGCGCACCCCGGCTTTGTCGAGATCCAGATCGTCGGTATTCGGCCGACGGCCGACTGCCAGCAACAGATGCGAGCCAGCGACTTCGGGGGCGCCGGCGGTGCAATCGACCTTGGCGACGATCGCGTCGCCGCGCTTGACGAGGCTGATGCATTCGGCATTCAACCTGACATCGACGCCCTCGCGCTCGACGATGTCCTTGATCGCCGCCGACACGTCCTCGTCCTCATGGCGAACGAGCCGCGGCGCCATTTCGATGATCGTTACCTGGCTGCCAAAGCGGCGGTACATTTGGCCGAATTCGAGGCCGATATAGCTGCCGCCGACAATGATGAGATGGTGCGGCAGAAAATCGACGTCCATCATCGACGAATTCGTCAGGTAGGGCACTTCGTTTATGCCGGGCATTGGCGGCACCAGCGCCCGGCCGCCGACATTGATGAAGATCCGTCCAGCGCGCAGCCGCTCGCCGGCGATTTCCACCGCTTGCGGCAACGCGAACCGGGCGTGGCCGCGGTAGAACGTGATGTTTGTGGCGTTTTCGAGGGCCGAGGTAAGCCCGTTTCGTGACGCCGCCACAATCCCATCCGTGCGCGCCTTTACCCGCCGCATGTCGATGCCGATATCACCCCCGATCACCACACCATACTCGGCGGCGCGGCGCGCGATCCGGGCGGCATCGGCGCTCGCTACCAAGGCCTTGGTCGGGGTGCAGCCGGTATTGACGCAAGTGCCGCCGACGAGATGGCGCTCAACGACAGCCACCTTCATCCCGGCGCCGGCTAGGCGGAATGCCAAAGATGGCCCGGCTTGGCCGGTGCCGATGATGATCGCGTCGAAGTCGGGCATGACAAGCCTCTCCAGCAGTAGGAGGTATAATAACCAGTTGCTTATATCGTTTTATGTAGCGGCTGGGCACGACGGGCGCTTCAACCGCGTCAAAGATCGAGAGCAATGTCACCTTGGGGCTGGCTGCAGCAGATCAACAGATTGCCCTCGGCCGGCGGCTCGACTGGGTCCGGCCGGTAGATGACGGAGCCGGAAATCAGCCCTGTCTCGCAGTTATGACAAACTCCGGTGCGGCACGCCCAGCGCACGGGCACATCGCACGCCTCGGCTAGTTCGAGCAGGCTGTGGAATGCGGAACCCCAGTGGACGGCGAGATTGCTGCGCGTAAAGGATACAAGCGGCCCGACCTCCGCGGCTTCCGCCGGCGGATGCGGCGGCCGCCGCGGGACCGCGGCGATGCCCGGCGTCTTCGACTGGCCCGACCCGAAATTCTCGGTGTGCAGGCGGTCACGGGCGACCCCCCAGCCTGCAAGACCGTCGACCAGACCGCTCATAAACGCGGCTGGACCGCAGATGTAGAAGTCCGCATCGGGCGGGACGCCTATTTCCTCGAACACGGGCACGCCCACGCGCCCCACCTTGTCGAAATCGACACTCGGCCGATCGGTTGGCTTTGGCGCACTGTAACGAATGTGGCTGCGGCTTGCGGGCAAAGTCGTGAGGAGCTCGCGCACCTCCGCCGCAAATGGATGCTCGCTGCTGTTGCGGGCACCGTGAATCCACCAAATCTCTCTCCGAGTTTGCTCGGCGGCCAGTGCGTGCAGCATAGCGAGGACTGGGGTGGCGCCGATGCCGGCGCTGACAAGGACCACGGGACGCTCGTCCTCCCGCAACGTAAAGCTGCCGCGCGGGGCGCTCACGTCGAGAATATCGCCGGCCTGAACCCGCGTATCGATGTAAGCCCCGGCGGCGCCATGCGGCTCGCGCTTGACGCTGATGCAATAGCGATCCTCGCTCGGCGCGCCCGACAGCGAATAGCTGCGCAGGAGAGCGCTCTCGTCGGGCCGTGGCCTGAGCCGCAATACGATAAACTGCCCCGCCAGGGCGGCCGCCAGCGGCTCACCGTCGGCCGGCTCCAGGACGAGCGAAATGACATTGCTGCTTTCGTGCAGCTTGCGCGACACCCGCAATGAACGGAAGCCTTGCCACGCGGGGGGCGGGCCCATCGGTGGACCAAGCCCGGGGTTACCCGTTGATCTGTCGCCTTTTCGTTCCCGGTCGAGCAGCGCCTCTAACGAGGTTCGCCAACCGGCGCTCAATGCCGGGATGCGCAACGCTCGTTCCAGCCCGCTTGCCGGGTGACCCGGCAAATATAACAGCGCATTGATCTCGGCGACGGTCACCCGCTCGGGACCCGCCCTGACCTTCGCGATTTCGGCGCCGGCGCCGACTTCGCCTTCCTCCAGGACCCGGAAATAGAAGCCGGGCCTGCCGTGTGAGACGAGCAGTGCCGCCATCTGCGGCTCGTTCATGCGGATGCCGACCCGATAGCAGGTGACGCGCGGCTGCGTCACCTCGAACAGCGCATCGCCGATCCGGTAATGATCGCCAATGCACACTTCAGTATCCGCCAGCCCTTCGACTGTAAAATTCTCTCCGAACTGGCCATAGGTAAAGTCGTCTCGACCGAGCTGGGTTTGCCAATAACGATAAGATTCGATCTGGTAGACAAAGACTGCCCGGTGTTCGCCGCCATGCCCCGCCAAATCTCCTTGACCGTCTCCATCAACGTTGAGCCGTCGTGTCATGCGTCGGCCCTGAACCGGCGTTTTCCAGACGGCGGTGTGGACGGTTTTCCCTTGCCACTCGATGTCGCGTGGCAGGCCCACATTTACTGAGAGCAACCGCGCCATCGCTTTGATCTCCTCTCAAGAGAGGCCCAAGAGTAAGCACATCCGTCGGCGCCGACAATCCGTCGAGGATGCCCAGCGGGACACCAAACTCGAGGTGGCTCGATTTGTTGATGATCGGCGAGCCGCAGGCGCCGCAAAACCCCCGGTAAAAGCCGGGCGACTTGACGCCGCCGCACAGGCAACTTCCTCGCACATTCGCCATCGTCGCCCCTCTTTTCTCCGATCCTCCGCAGCTCGAGCGGTCGGCGTCAAGTCTCAGTATGACCCGGTTCATTCCGACCACGATCGACGAAATGCGCTTTGTGATCGCGGCCCCTCGGGGCTGAGGAGCCGGTCGGGCTGGTGAGTGCGATAATCAGGCCAGCGCGCCGGCCAACACCGAGTTGGCGAGTGTCCGTTTTCGGCGCATCTTGCCGGTTTGCCCCGCGTCCCGGCCAGGGTCCCTGTCTGATCACCTAGCGGTCGCTCAGCCCTGGAGGCGGGAACGGGTCTTCGTGTTAAGGTTCTTCGGACGCCTGCCAGGCTCGGGCGCGATGGAGCACTCGGAGGCAGGCGTCCGAAAAGCCCTAACAATCCGCATCGCATGTACCCCCCAATAGACCGCCGTTCAACGCCCAGGTCTACCCTTTTGCGGCGTTTCGCTAACAGTAATTGTGTGTCGCATCTGCTGCGCGCAATTACGGGCAGAGGGCCGACTGCTGCGCGGTTACAGACCGCTTGGGCAGCGACACGGTCACCACTGGCTTTCGGACTTCGTTTATGGATTTCGGTCTGTCTCTCGCTTTACGTCGCGTTCTGGCTTGAACTCGACAATCCGTACTGGGCCGGAACAACCGCGGCTCTTGTTTGCCAGCCTCATCTTGGCGCCTCGTTGCGCAAGGGCTGGTATCGCATGATCGGCACGATCGCGGGCGGAATCGCCATCGTGGTGCTGACCGCCTGTTTCCCGCAGGACCGCATCGCCTTTCTCGCGGGCCTGGCTTTGTGGGGCGCGGCCTGCGCCCTTGTCGCCACAATACTGCGCAATTTTCTGGCCCATGCGGCGCAACTCGCCGGGATTACGGCAGCAATTATCGCGGGCAACGAGCTCGGGGCGACCGGGGGCGTGAACGGCGACGAGGCTTTTATCTTGGCAGTGATCCGTTGCACTGAGATTTGCATCGGCATTGTCTGCGCCGGTATCGTCCTTTCGGGAACCGATTTCGGCAGCGCAGATCGCCGGCTGGCCACCCGGATCGCAGCCATCGCGGCGGAGATCATCCGTCGCTTCTCCGGCACCTTGGCACTGGCTGGACCTGAACTTGTGGAGACGCAGCCGGTACGGCAAGAGCTAGCCCGGCGTATTATCGAACTCGATCCGAGCATCGAAGAGGCGGTCGGAGAATCTTCCCAGCTACGTCAAAATTCGCCTGTGTTACAGGCAGCGGTGGACGGTTTGCTCAAGGCGGTGGCCGGCTGGCGCATCGTTGCGGTTCACCTTGCCCAGCTGCCGCGTGACCAAGCTCAACAACTGGCGGCGATCGTGTCGCAAGCCGTACCGAACGAGCTGAGGCCTGGGTTCGAGAGTGGAGACCCGGTGGGATGGCTCACCAATCCCGTCGGTCTGCGTCGTATTTATGAGCAAGGTGTCGCAGCGCTGAACATCCTGCCGGCGGACACACCGTCGGCGCGGTTGCTTGCCGATCAGACGGCCGAAGTGCTGGCGGGTGTCTCGTGCGCGCTCAACGGGCTGGCGCTCCTCGTTGGGGATTTGGCTCGGCCGGTGCCGCGCCGTGGGGGTATTCGGCTGCATGTGCCGAACTGGCGTCCCCCGCTGATCGACGCAGCGCGCGTCTTGGTTGCGGTTGGTGCTGTCGAGCTGTTCTGGATCGTCACCGCATGGCCGAACGGCGCCTTCGCCATAACCTTCGCGGCGATCGGCACGATTCTGTTCGCACAGCGAGGCGACCAGGCATATCCGGCAGCCATGAGTTTCACGATAGGCACCTTTTTCACAGCCGCTCTCGCGGCGATCATTGGCTTCGCGTTGCTGCCGAGGTTGTCGACCTTCGTCGGTTTTAGCCTCGCGATCGGCCTTGTTCTGGTGCCGGCTGGCGCAGGGGCGGCCCAGTCGTGGCGGACGCCAATGTTTACCGCTATAGCAGCGTTCTTTTGTTTTCTCCTCGCACCGACAAACCAAATGAGCTACAACACTGTGCAATTCTATAATGCGTCAGCGGCGGCAATCGCTGGATTGGGTAGCGCGGCGCTCTCGTTTCGCCTGCTGCCGCTGTTGCCTCCGGCATCGCGGGCCCGCCGGCTTCTGAGTTTCACGTTACGGGATCTGCGTCGTCTCGCGACGGGCAAAATTCCCCGGGGATCGGAGGGCTGGGAGGGTCGCGTCTATAGCCGCCTCTCCGTCCTGCCGGACTCGGCCGCGCCGCTACAGCGCTCGCAGCTCTTGGCAGCGCTGTCGGTCGGTTGCGAGATCACCCGCCTGCGGAACATCTGTCGCCGCCTCGATTTGGGCTCAGGCCTTGATGAAGCGCTTGAGGCTTTGGCGGAAGGCAGCAGCGCGGCGGCGGTTGCCAAACTTGCCAATCTTGATGACGCGCTCGCGGCACGACCGGGCACGGCTATTCTGCGGGCGCGTGCTGGGCTGCTCGCGATCTCGGAGGCGCTTACGGAACACACCGCGTATTTCAACGCCTTAGCGCCCGGATGATGAAATTCGCGACCTTATCCCACCGGCCCGATGACGGCTTTAGGTGAGAACCTTCCCCGGTCCTAAGCGCCGTTCGGGGGAGGTCTGCATGCGGAGGTTGCAATTCACTCATGACGAGTTGGCGTGCGCGCACCGCGGCGCAACCTGCCGGCCGTTCTGAGGAGCGCGGCGCCGGGTAAGGCGCTTGCCGTACATGGCGCGGTCGTCGTGCCAGCGGTGATCGCCGACGCCGACGAGCACGCCGCGCGCCGCTTCCTCGAATTTTTCGCTGCGACGATCGGCAACAAGAACACCCGCATGGCCTATTACCGGGCCGCCTGCCACTTCTTCACCTGGGTCGAGCAGCACGAGATCGGCGAGTTCGCAGACATCGAGCCGGTCCATGTCGCGGCCTATATCGAGGCGGTGCAGGCCACGGCCGCCAAGCCGACCGTCAAATTGCACCTCGCCGCCATTCGGATGCTCTTCGACTGGCTGGTCGTGGGCCAGGTCCTTGCCGTCAACCCTGCCCATGCCCGCGGGCCAAACACGTCGTGCGCCGCGGCAAAACCCCTGTGCTGACCGAGGACCAGGCCCGGCGGCTGCTCGAAAGCCTCGATACCGCGCATCACAAGCTGGAAGCCTTCATCGACGAGTACCTTGCCGCGGCTGGCATTCGCGAGGATGGCAGAGGCCCCCTCTTCCGCTCGGCGATCGGCAAAAAGGGCGTCCTGACCGACAAGCCGATGAACCGCGTCGACGCTTATCGCATGGTACGCCGCCGTTCTGCCGATGCTGGCTTCAAGATCAAGCTCGGCTGTCACGTTCTTCCGCGCGACCGGCATCACGGCTCACCTCGAGGCCGGCCGCACGCTCGAGAACGCCCAGGCCCTGGCCGCACACGAAAGCCCGCCGACCACGAAGCTCTACGATCGCACGAGCGACGCGGTCACGCTCGACGAGGTCGAGCGCATCACGATTTAAGCTGGGCTTACCGGAACGCGACGCATCCAGGCCACAAAATAATTACATGATCGAGCAGGGCCCGGCTGAAAACTCCTGGGTGGGCAGCGGAAGGTAACACGGTGCAGCGCGGT
>CAVYWO010000019.1:0-709594 GCA_963772295.1 uncultured Alphaproteobacteria bacterium | reverse complement strand
TAGGCGGGTGGCGTGGTACCGGCTACCCGCGCCCTACGTATTCGAGACCGCCGTCTTCGGTGCTAACCCGAGACGATTTTCACGCATCTATAACGATGCGGGCATTTCCTATGCTCGAAGTTTTATTCGATCACCACCGACTGATTGGCAGGCCGCACCCCTTCCCGCGTTGCCTGACGCTGAGCCGCCCCTATCCTCGGTCCCAGAACCCATTGCGGGAATTGTTGCTCTGGCAGCGGATCTTGGGTGGAGTTATTGGGACATCGAGCGGTTCGGCGAACGCCCGAGCGAAGACGAAATGATCGCTCACTACGCGATCCCGCTACTGCGCGCGATGGGTTGGTCTCCGGAGCATATCGCTGTTCAATGGCACAGCATCGATGTCTGCGTCTTCCGGGCGTTGCCCCGCGTGGCTGAAAACGTCCAATTCATCGTCGAGGGGAAGCGGCTCGGCGACGGCATAGAAGGAGCGCTCGGGCAGGCCAAGGGGTACGCTGCGGCTATGGGGATCTCTTGCGACCTGATCGTGACCGATGGTCTGCGTTATCGATTATACGAATACGACGAAAAGACGATGGATTATCTGCCCGCCGCATATGCCAATCTGTTGGTCCCCAAGCAGTCCTCGGCAAGGTTTTTTACCAGAATAAAACGATCGTAACGCCGGGCTTGGAAAAAGGGAGGACTGACCGTGGACCCTTGGTACAAGCACGTTACGCCGCGGCGCGAGGTCCGCGAGGGGCGATCGTTCAGCCCCGACGAATTCGCCATCGCCCTCGAACAGGTCGTCGCCGGCACGGCGCCCGACGATTATACAAAGCCCGAGCAGTTCTTCTCGCGCACCTGTTTCACCCGCGCGCTGAAAGAGCATGCCGGGATGGTGCTGCGGCGCCTTTCGGGGGAGACCAGCAACACTGCGCCGGTCTTGACCTTGATCACGCAGTTCGGCGGCGGCAAGACCCACACCTTGACGGCCCTCTACCATCTCGGCAATGCCGGGCCGCGCGCCATCGATTTGCCGGGCGTTCCGGACTTGCTCGCGGCTGCCGGATTGGCGGCGGCGCCGTTCGCCCGCGTCGGGGTCTTCGTCGGCAACGCCTGGGACCCGCAACCGGGGCATGAAACGCCATGGATCGATTTGGCGCGACAGGTGGCCGGCGATGCGGGCGTGGCTGCCCTCGGCGTGGCGGCTGAAACAACCCCCCCGGCACCGAGGCGATCGGCCGGGTGTTCGCCGCCGCCAATGCGCCGGTGCTGCTGCTCCTCGACGAAGTTCTGAACTTCGTCAACCGGCATCGCGGCATGGGCGACAGCCTTTTCGCCTTTTTGCAGAACCTGACTGTCGCCGCCACCGGTAATCCCCGCGCCGCCGCGGTCATCAGCCTTCCGCGCAGTCAGGTCGAGATGACCGAATTCGACCAGGAATGGCACGACCGCATCACAAAGGTGGTGCGCCGGGTCGCGCGCGACCTGATCGCCAACGACGAAGCCGAGATCGCCGAGGTCGTGCGGCGGCGGCTCTTCGAAGACATCGGCGACGCGCGGCTGCGCCGGCGGGTCGCGAGGGAATATGCCGATTGGTGCTTCGAGCGCCGGCATCAGCTGCCGCCGGAGTGGACGGCGGTCGACTTGGCCGCCACCGAGGCGAACGCGCGTGATTTTCTACGCGGTCGGTTCGAGGCGAGCTACCCGTTCCACCCGGCCACCCTCTCGGTGTTTCAGCGGAAGTGGCGGGCGCTTCAGCAGTTTCAACAAACCCGCGGTACGCTCGCGATGCTGGCGCAATGGATCTCCCTTGCGGCCCGCGAGCAGTTCGAGAAAGCGCGGCGCGAGCCTTTGATCACTTTGGGATCGGCGCCGTTGCAGAGCCCGGAATTTCGCGCCGTCGTTCTCGGCCAGCTCGGCGAAACCCGGCTCGACACCGCGATCCTCGCCGACATCGCCGGCGAGCCGTGCCATGCCGGCGCGTTGGACGCCGACATTAAGGGCGCGCTGCGCGATATCCACCGCCGGGTCGGAACCGCGATCCTGTTCGAATCGTCGGGCGGCCAGATCGACAAGGTCGCACACCTGCCCGAGTTGCGCTTCGCGCTCGGCGAACCGCCGGAGGTCGACACGGCCTCGATCGACACCGCCGCCAACAAGTTGGAAGCGGCGAGCTTCTTCATTCGCAATATCGGGACCGACGGCTTTCTCATTCACCATCAGGCGACCTTGCGGAAGGTCGTCAACGACCGGCGTGCCTCGCTCGATGAAGAAACCGATGTGCTGCCGGCCCTCAAGAGGCTCGTCGAGGCGGAGTTCGAACGTGGCGCCAGCATCCCGGTGGTCCCACTGCGGGAAGATCGAGACGCTATCCGCGATGCGCCCGGTCTGGTTCTCGTTCCGCTCGATCCCGATACCGGGTGGCGAGAGGGCGACGCTATCGCCGAGCGGATCGGGCGATGGACGCGCGAGCGTGGGCGCTCGCTGCGCCTCTATCCGGCATCCCTGATCTGGTGCGTAAAAAAGCCGGGTCGCGAGTTGCGCGAAGCGGTCGAGCTGTGGCTTGCGTGGCTCCGGGTCGCAAGGGAGGTCGCCGAAGGCGTGCTCGGCACCGAATACAACCGTACCGATCGCGCCGAAGTTCAGCTCGAGGTGAAGGCGGCCGAGGCCGTAGCCAAGGACGAGGTTTGGAGCGCGTACCGCTTCGTCGTCCTCTTCGAGCCGACGGCGCCGAACAGGCTGAAGGTCATCGACCTCGGGGCGGGCCACGCGAGTGCTAGCCAAACCCTTTGCGGGCGCGTTATCGCTGCGCTCAAGGGCGAAGCCCTTCTGAACGAGTTGGTCGGGGCCGGCTATCTCGACCGGCATTGGCCACCGGCGTTCAAGGACAGCCGCGCTTGGCCGCTCGCCAG
This sequence comes from uncultured Alphaproteobacteria bacterium, assembly GCA_963772295.1. GTDB lineage: Bacteria > Pseudomonadota > Alphaproteobacteria > ATCC43930 > CGMCC-115725 > AP-15. The sequence continues at coordinate 706,697 of CAVYWO010000019.1, read as the reverse complement.
CTTGCGGCAGAGCTTTATGAACGGGACACTTACCCGCCTCATCGACCCCGACCGTGTGCTGAAGACGCGCATCGTCGAGTTTGTCGCCAAGGGCGAATTCGGGCTTGCGTCAGGCCTTGATCCCGCCGGCGCCGGCTTTCGGCGCGTCTGGTTTCGCGAGGACATCGATTCGGCCGATGTGGCGTTCGAAGCCGATGTCTACCTGCTTGCCGCGGCCGTCGCCACCAAGCTCAAGACGCCAGAGGTCGTGCCGACACCTGGCTCCGAGCCGTCGCCACCGGTGGTGCCCGAGGCTCCCCAGGACCGAGCGAACCGGCCGAAACGCCGGTTTCAAACCTCCCCGCACTCATCAGCGTCAGCGGGACTATACCGCCAGAGCAATGGAACCGAATTGGCACGCGGCTGCTCCCGAAAATGCGCGCCGCGGGCGCCGTGACCGCCACTATCCGGCTTGAGATCGAGATCGATCAGACCAAAGCAACTGCTCTCTCAACCGAGCTGCGCCAGATCGTCGAGGAGACCGGTCTCTCCGGCACAGTCCGGATCGATCAGCGATCGTCCGGTTGATCGGCGCGGAAGTGCGCAGCGGTGCTCGGCATGGGCCGTGCGATCAGCAGTTGGCCAGCCGGCCAGATATCAAGATCGGAGATCATCGCGCCGCGTGATCATCCTCGGATGGTCGAAATCGATTTCGGGAAACGCCTTGCGCAAGCGCTCGCCTTCCTCCCGGATGGCGCGATCGGTCGGAGTTTCGGGCATCGGCGCCAGCCAATCGAGGACCGTCAGCCGTGCGAGCGTGAGCAGGTAATCGGCGCGGTTGAGCAATTCGGCGCAGAGACGGCGGAGCACGCAGCACCATATCCCGCCATCATGACGCTCGACCGTTACCGATGACGAGACGGTTGCCCTTGCCCAGCTTCTCAGGAGCACGATCGAGGATAGCCGCTATCCGCTCTCGCCGCGGCTGGCACCGCTCCGGGCGATCCTGGCGAAGGTCGACCCGCCGAACCTGGGCTCGCCCCTGCGCCGTCGAAGGTTGGCTGACCAAGGCATTCGGAGACCGCGATATGTTCGGTTCGCTTGAACAGCCGAGTTTAGACCGAGCCGTTACCGCCGCTGAGGGCTATGGGTCCTGCGCTGTCAGATTTTCGATGCACGCTTAGGTAGTCATTTGCACACAGTCTATATGACAGTTCCACGACAGCAGCCCGAGTTACGGGAAAAAGGACCAGTACCAAGAAAAATGGCTTCAATTCAATTGGTTAGTCCATATGCCTAAATTTTGGGCGGAAGTCGGAAACCCCAATATCGATTGGATTTCGGATGATCACCAAGAGACTTCTCAACAGAGTTATCCACAAAAATGTGGATATCCTCTACCCGAAGGGAAATACAGTTTGGATTGAATTGCGTGACGATCCATTGCTAAATCTGAGACGCTGAATTGACGGCTTAGCCAGCGGAGAAGAATTGGTGGTTTCCGGCAATTGAGCACCTTTTTACACGTTTCGTTTTTGGTACCCACCCTGTGAGGAGGCTGTCGAGTTTCACGCTGAGCGGGTCGAAACTGAGATAAACCGCGGGGGCATGTGTGAGCAACCGAGATGAAATACAGCGGCCCACCGATGACCCTTGGGAACGCCGCCAAGGCCGGTGTCCGGTTGAACGTGTGGTGTCGAGCGTGCGGCCATCAGGTAGAGCCCGATCCCGGCGCGATGGCGGAGCGCTACGGAGCCGAGACGACTGTCATCGACTGGCACGCTCGCCTTGTTTGCTCCGGTTGCGGCGGTCGACAGGTTGATTTTGTGGTGAGCGGAACCGAGCGGCGCTAGCCCGCTCCCGCTTGCGGCGTTTTCGGCGTGTCAAGGCCGCCCGTCAACGCGACGGTCCCGAGCGGCCATACGTGTTCGCGCGTATTTGTTTCGCCGGAGCCGGCGGGTGATATCTGCTGCCGCACGCCGGAGGTGATCGAATTGCTTTCCGAAAACGTCCAAAGATGGACCATCCGCCGCAAGGCTGCGGTCGTAAACGCCGTCAACGCAGGGGAAGTCACCCGCGAGGAGATCTGTGGCCGCTATCAAATATCGATCGAAGAGCTTCTCTCCTGGCAGCGCGACTATGAAAGTCACGGCTTGTACGGTCTGCGCTCCACCCGTCTGCAGATATATCGCCGCCCAGCCGCGAGAGGGCATGACCACCGATCGCTGGCGCCGCTGCTGGGGCCGCCGGTTGATCTGGCAATGGCCGCTAAGCGCTCCTCCGCCGGCGGGCGAGCCGGCGGCCGATCGATCCGTGCGCATTTGGAGAGCGCGGCTCGTGCGGCTGAAGAATAATTGATCGCCAAGCGCGAGCTGAACCACCGCCCGCGCCGCGCGTTCGCCGCCACGAAACGACTGGTCGGCACTCGCCCCGCTCCGGCGGGGCTTTTTTGAGTAGCTACAGATCCCCTGCGCGAACCCTTAAAAGGGGCGTTCTCGTAAACTCTCTATTTCGGCAATGATCTCTCCTAGCACCGGGGATATGCGATCTAAAAAGGTAGTGTAATCGAAGTTCTTTCCTCTTTCCTTGGTCGGGTGCGCCAACATTTTATTAAAAGTCCACTTTACATCACCTTCCCTTCCGTTACCATATTGCCGAGATAGCGATCTCAACAGCTCTCGCAATTTTGTATATTTCAAATCGTCATCAAAGCTATCGAATAGGTCTGCTGGTTTGATGTCATTTTTGCGTGTGGAGGTGCAGAAATCGCACAGATTGCGGGCGTGTAAGATCTTGTTCTCGGTTATAAAATTTTTCGCCAACACATCCAATGGTTGCGCCGAAATAGCCCATCGAAGCATCGTTACTTCATATGCGATGACGCACCACCACAAGTTGCGCCTTTCCTCGATCGTCATCGCCTCCCAGGGCTTTTCGGCCATCCCTCCCCTCCCCTTCTCGGCCGCGAATTTGCGGACCTCCTACGGACACGATCGCCGCGCCTTCGCCGTCTTTCTCCTCTAAGCCATTTGATTATGTTGGTGAGACCGTCGGGATTCGACCACGAGACCTACTGATTAAGAGACCGCGAGCCCTGCTCACGCTTAGCCACGATGCGGTTCATGGCGATATTCCATGCCAACCGTCGCGACGTTCGAGGGCTCGACGAGACCGAGCCGCGGCATCGCGGCGCGGATCACCTGCGCCACATGCGACGGAACAAGATGGGCGTAGTGACGCTCCGTCATCCTCGCGTCGGCATGCCCGAGATTCGCTGCAATCACCGGTAGCGGCGCACCGGCCTGCAACAAGTGCGTCGCATAGGTGTGCCTAAGGATGTGAAAGCTGGCCGGCGGGTCGATCGCCGCCCGCTCGCAGGCTGCGAGCAACGGGCGTCGTTGTTGTGATCGCCGATGGGCCGAACCGTCCGGGCGCGTGAAGATCAGCGTGGACCCCAGCTTGCCGGCGACGTGGCACTCGAAGAGTGCCGTCCCATCGTCGTTGAGAACGATATGGCGACGCCGTCCGCCCTTGCTTGCACGCACGGTGATGGTGCCGGCGTCATGATCGAAGTCCGAAACGCGAAATCCGGCGATCTCGCCATAGCGGGCGCCGGTCAGGAGCGCGCATTGCACGAGCGGCCGAAAGTGGGGATCGCAGGCGTTGACGAGCCGCTTTGTCTCGGCGTGGCTTAGATATCTGATTTTCGGGGCGTCCGCCTCGCGAAACGGCTTGACCCGGCGCCATGCCTCGTCGCTCTGCGCATGGCCGTCGCGATAGGCGAGGTTCAGCGCCGCCTTGAGGATCGTAAGGACGCGATTCGCGGTCGCGCGCCGCCGCCGCACGGCATCAGGGTCGTTCAAGTCGATCGCACGGACATTGCGGGTGGCAGCGTTCTTGCGCGTGCGCAGCCGGGCCGGCGCTTCGGCAAGCGCCGCGTGCCAATTGCGCAGCATACCCGCGGTCAGTTCGCCGATCTCGCAGCCGCCGAGCGGCGGCCTGATCAGCGCGGCAGCCGCGTTCTCAAGCCGGTCGAGCGCCTTGCCGCCGCGACGCTTGTAGTCGGCGATGTAGTCGTCGAGACAGCGATCGACGGTATAGGGACCGGCCGCCTCGTCGGCGTCGAGTGCGGCGACCCAGGCGCGCGCCTTCGCCTGCGCCTGGGGATAGTCGAGGATTCGCACGCCATCGGCGTCGAGCGCGTCATCGGCCGGACCGAGCGTCGTCTCATGCCGCCGCCCCGGCTCGATCAGCCGCGCCAGCCAGACGCCGCCCTTCGGTCCTTTCCGATATCCGACCGCGAAGCCTCGGGTGATGGGCACCCAATATCCGGACTTGTTGGCCGGGAGCTTTGCCCGGGCCGACCGGGTATCGAGCTTGGCATTGCGGACGGTGCGCGCCATGGGGTCTCCCGATTTCCCAAAAATTTCCCAAAATCATGTAGGCGCACACTAGCGGACACGCAAGAACAGACACGCACTACTTTTCAATCGGTTCCGAGAGATAGTCGTCCGCCAATGTGCGCCGGTGGACGTTTTGACCCCCTTTCACGGCGGCAACAGGGGTTCGAATCCCCTTGGGGACGCCATCATAATCAACAGGTTATAATCGACCTCGCCGTCCGCCTGAGCCTTTTATCCAAGATTTGGCCAATAAGCAGCCCTGGACGCTCTCGGACGCGTCACCTCTTCGGACAAACAAACGATGGCGCTTCGGCTCCCGTGCCCGGCCTTGGGCGTCGGCAGATCGCCGCACACGAAGACCTCGTCCGCCGCTCCCTGCAGCCCGGGCATCGCTCGGGTGAAGCACCGGATCCGTGCTTGCCGGGGTCGAGATGCCGTCGACCATTCTAGAAACTTGGGATGGGCCGGTGAGTGGTCAGTCGCAATCCTCTTGATCGCGTGCAGTCGTCTCGCCGCGTACCACCCGTGTCCCGGATAGCCCCGGAATGGCTGGCTCTTCCTGCCCCCGAAATGTTCTCCATCCCGTCTCGTGCCGCTCCGTGCTACCGAGTTCGGTAGCTGTTTCGGTAGCAAGCGTTCGCCGGGCGTTCTGCAATCCGCGGCCCGCTCAGAGCGTCGGGACGCGGCGCTGCGAGATCGAGGGACCGCCATCTTCTCGCCGCCCCGGAAAAATCCGGCCAGCCGCCCATGGCGAGACCCACCCGGCGGGCCTTCGACGGCATGCGGGACGGGAAGATCGTCGGCGACCCAGCGGATGACCCGCACCGCGAGATCTGGACGAGAATGGTGGAACTTCCGCAGTGGGTGGATTCCGTACCATCCCAGATCGGGCCTGGAACGACTCCTTCGCGCCGGAGGACGAAGCTCGAACATGGGGCTTGACCGCGGCCCGTCGACTACAGAAAAACTCAAGACCTGCCTCAACCGGGAGGAATTCGTCGTCGCTCGGTTCCGGTGACCACGAATTCAGCCTGTCGGCTGCCGCAGCCGGAGCACACAAGCCGATCGCGCCAATCCGGAACGGCCATGTCGGCACCGTACCGCTCGGCCATCTCCGCAGCATCGGGCTCGACCTGCCGGCCGCACGCTCGACACCAGACGATCAACCGGACTCCGACCTTGGCGGCGTTGCCGAGGGTCATCGATGGGCCGCGATAGGGCTTCATTCTCGGCGCCGGCGCCTACCAGCGGCACGGGGCGCATCGCCGGCCTTTAGCGGCTGAAGTTCGGGGCGAGGTTTCGGCGGATCGAGCTTTGCCAGGATCGCCTTTAGGGGTGCCAGCCGCGGCGAGAGTGGATAGGGGTCGTCATCGATCGTGCGCCGGAGAAGCCGGACGAGGGCGGCCGTCTCGTCATCGGTAAGGTCGAGCGTCATAATCGCGTGATATGGGGATCGCTGGCAGACCGAAGGCTCATCTCTTCCGACGGCTGCCGCTGCTCTTCCTGATCGCGGCGGCGCCGTCGATGCCCGACCCTCAACTGACCCCCGGTGCGGTTGCCGACACGGACCCGGCGATCGTCTGTGCACCCGGCTATTCCCGTTCGCATCGTGTTTGGCACGACAAGCTCGGCAGCTCGCCAAATACGGTATTCCGGCCGCCGACGCTGACCAGTACGAGGATGACGACCGGGTGCCGATCTGCCTCGGCGGCGACAACGGCTCGGCGCTCAACCACTGGCCTGAACAGTGGGATCAGGCGGAGCGGAAAGACGAACTGGAGCGGCGCATCTGCCGAGCAGTCTGTCCCGGGAAAATCACGCTCCCGACTGCGCAGGCAATCTTTCTCGGCGACTGGCGTAACGCACATCACTGATCGGCTCGATGAGTTGACATTTGCTCGACGATCTTATGGCGAGCTTCCTGGTCGCTGCCACCGGCCCATCCATTCCGGACCTGTGATCATCCGTTATATGAAAATTACTTGGAAAACCATAGTGTTCTGGTCATTGTGTCATCTCTATAAGCCGGTCGAGAGCGATAGGGGCTGACGATCAAAAACCTGCTCTTTTGAACTGGTCGAATCGCAACGCCAAGCGATCTCGATCCGGACGATCCTCGGCACGCCTGGGCAACGCTATGAGGCTGCCGGTGATCGCTTTGAGGCCGAGTTCGAGAAAGGGGCCGTCGTGAATTTCGAGCAACCGGTCAGAGACATGGATGCGGAAGTCCGGGTCGATCCCGATCAGGTGGGCGTCGAAGGCGGCATGATGGATTTTCGTCAGCGGCAAGCCGTTCGAGACGATCGGATGGCCCAATTCCTCGTCGGCATCCATGACGATGTGGGCGGCATCGAGGAACCGAGGTTCAGGCAACCCAGAAATGGCACAGCGACTTCCGTAGGCCGCCAGGACGGCGTCGCGGAAGGACGCCTGGTGCAAAAACCGTGCCTTGACCTCCCGAAGCGCGCAGCGACGCTCGGGAGCGGCCGGGAGGGTGGCTTGAGCCGAGGCCCCTACGATCGCCCCGAAGGCAAGCTGGACCCGCAGGCTCTCCGGGTGCCAGCCCATCATGGGGAGCGATCCGAACTCGCCAGATAACCGCTGGCTTCGGGACGCGATGGAGCAGCAGATCCCGGTCATCTATTTCCTCGGCACGTCGCCCGGTCGGTACCAGGCGATCATTCCGACATTCATCGAGGCGGACGGGTCTGGTATGAGGATCAGCGCGAGGCGCACCAGCAGATCTACGCCGGCGACGATCTCGTCGATTACGCCTTTCATGTTCGCTGAAGATGCGAGCGGGGTCACGTCCACCAAAGGTTTGTGGGCGGCGGCGGACACGCTCAGGACCTCGAAGGTTGGCTGTGCCATCAAAGAAGACGCCGACACCGTTGGCCACGAACGTCTCCTGCCCTCCAATCAACAGCACTACGAAGGGAATAGCAGATCCGACCGTGGCAACGATAAATGACACATGGGAAACGACGAGGGAATTGCCGCTCGGCACGGCAGGGAAGGGTCGCAGTGCAAGTCTTGCCGGTGGTAAGAGAAGGGCAGCTGGCGAAGGCGCTTGCCATATAGACACCGGCAATATTGGTCACTGGCATAGAATGCACGATCGCCGGCAAGCTGCAAAAAAGCACTTAAGCACTGCCCCACGGATCGGGGATCGGCGGCGGGTCGACCGCTCGTTTGGCACGGCTCGACCTATGTGGTCAATTGCTGGAGGACTATTCGGGATATGGCCGCGGCTTCATCACGCCGTCGCCGAGAGCATACGAGCGACGGAACCGTCTATGTGCCGCTGCCCGACGGGATCGAGATCTGGGCGCCTCTGATCATTCTGCCGCTGCCCGAGGATCTCGATCCCGAGCGGGCGTTGTCACTGCTCATCGAGGCGGTGAGGCTGTCGGCCGAGCACACCGACAAAGGCGACCGCGCCGATCTGGCGAAGCTGCAGCATCAGTTGGAGCAATATGGCAACAAGCTCGTTTTGCCCTGGCAGACTTGCATGATCGCCAGCGCCGGCTTCTTCAAGAAGACACAATCATAGCCCGTCGGCCTCGGGCTCGCCGCTGTCGCCTGCTCCCATGCGTTCGCGACAATCGCCGCATACAAGGTTGATTTCCGGCTTGCCCCATGCGTTGAGCCCGCAGCTTGGGCAGCTGTATTTCGTCTTGCTCGCGGCCTTCTTCCAGCGATCCGCGCTCCGCAATTCGACGTAGCGTACGGCAAAACCGGATTTGACAAGCTCGGCACAAGCGCGGTCGAAAGCCCCGCCGCCCGTGATGTAGTGGGTCACCTTCTGGCCGGTTTCACTGCCGCCCGGCAGGCCGGTGGCGCTCGCGATCAGGCCGATAGCCTTCATCATTCCGGCCCATTCCCGGTTGTGATAGCCGCTGCGGCTCGGCTTGCCGAAATGATGCTGCTCAAGGTGGCACATTTCATGGACAAGCGTTGAAAGGCTTTCCTCGGTCGTGCGGCTTTTGAAATGCGCCGGGTTCAACGCGATCTCGTCCATTACCTCGCTGCCGTCCTTGGTGCCGAACCGCTGGCCCGAAAAATAGCCGTAAGCTCCCCGCTTCCGCTGGATGGTGATCAAACAGCGCGGCAACCGTCCGCCGAATAGGCGCTCATTGAAAAAATCGTAAGCCTCGGTCAAGCCCTGATAGGCGGGCGACCGCTCTCGCGCACTGGCGGCCGTCTTGGAGCCTCGGCGCCGACCATGGTCGGTGACCCCGGATCTGATCGGCATGCCGGAAACCGAGATATGGTCATTGGTGCGCTGTCGCACTTTCCCCATGCTGGGTATGATCTGCTCGAAGAGCTTCACCGAACTCCACCACAGTCTAGAGATCCGCCAAATTTATATGATCTCGACCGATTGCTTTCATCGTAGCCAGAAAGAAAGTCGCGGCGAATGTGCCGCGGCTGAGCTTGCTCGCGATCGAGGCTTCCGTTTCCTCTAGGCCATGCTGTTTGAGCCGTTCCGCCAGCTCGGCATAGCCGACCTCTGCCCGCTTAATCTCGGCCCGCAGGAACCGGCGTGCTCGATGTGCCCATTCCCGCTCCTTCTCTGCGACCATGCCCTATCTCCCGAAATCGGCGCATGTCGAGCGCCGCGATACTGCGCGCCGGGCAGGTCGGTGTCGCTGGTGGCACGCCAGCACGGGATTGCGCCGAACGCGATCCGCTCCGGTGCCTGAAGTTGTGCGAGGGCGGCGCCCGCCGCCCTCGCTTGACCAACTTCTTCAGACTGTCGCGCAAGACCTCAATCGAACCCGAAAGCTGTCGGAATTCCGACGCTGTTGTTGAACGGCTGGGTTATATATTCCCGTTCGATTGCGGGGGGCGCGCTACCCTCGGTTGTGATGACGAGACCCAGCAGAGTGGCCGGCCCGCTGCTGTCGGGGATTCCAGAGATTTGCACCTTCACCGCCTGCCCGGAAGCAAAGCTTCCCTCCATGGTGCCCTGCGCCGTCTGGGTCAGGCTCGCGTTGAGATTCGTAATTTGGACTGCTCCCCAGCACACGAAATTAAAGCTGGTGGACGTCGGGGCCTCTCTCGCGTTGTAGAAGGTTAGCGGCACGAAAGTTGGGTTGTTCGGGAAGTTCGACTGCACATCGACGGTCAGAAAAACCAGAAGAGTCTTGGGGTCCACCGTTCCGGGCTTGTTGACCGCGTCGGTGAACCTGACATCTCCTGTCAGCTGTCCGGTTAGCATCGTGTAATGGGGCACAACGCCGTCGAAGATCAGCGTTGGTTCCCCGGTGTTTAGATCAACGCCGGTCGTGATCAGGTTGCCCGTGCTTGCGGGATCGGTATCGGCTGCCTGGACCGGGATCCCGTCATATGCCGATTCGGCAGTGCTGCTGATGCGGACCACCGCATCGCCGAATAGACCGTCGAACTTGATCGGCTGATCCGAAGTGTTGATCACCCAAGCAATTAGATAACCATGCGCGCATGGCGGCGCTGGGATGTTGCCTACGCTGGACTGACCGTTCGGGTTCACGGTGATTTTGCCGTTCACTGTCGTGAAGAGGACGAAGTCGGTCTCCTTGCAGACGAAGCTCGTGCTCGGGTTTTCCGACCCGGGGCAAACCCAATGAGCGTCCAGCTTGACGGGTTCACCCTCGGGACAGGTGGCCCCAACGGGGCACGTAACGCCGATGTGAATCTCGGTCTTGGGCTGGACCGAATTATCGGGGGTTACTGTACCGGTCTGGAAATAGGGAAAGATGATCAGGCTTCCCGGTTCCTGCGAGTTGCTCAGTGCGTTTGCCGCGGTGGCAGTTGCTAGGCTCAGCCCGGGTCCCAACAGCATGGCGACGCAGGCGTATTTGAAGCTGCGTATGAACGTATGCATCCATTCCTCCAAGAGATTCTCTAACAGACAACAGTCTGTTAGAGTTGATGCCCTAACTTCAGCGCGCCTCAAATGTGCTGCAGGTGAAACTTTGAGGCCAAACACCCTCGCCGCACCTGCGCTCGACCCCATACTTGACGCGCTGATGACATAAGTTTGTCGTTTTTGGCAGATCGTGGCAAGCAAAAAGATGGTGAATATTTGGTTAAAATATGATGAATACTTTGTTAAAACATATTTAATGGAGTATGAACAAGAAAAGTAAATATTAAAGGCGAGCAATTAAGCGGTGTGTATTGGATATCCATGCGGGCGGGCGCGACACGCGAGCGCAGAAGACGTCATTCGATGATGAGCCCCAGAGGGTCGACATCGGGAAAGCTCCACAGAAGCCCGTAGGCGCGCGCAGCGCGCCGGCTGGCCACAGGGACACACCACCACGAGGCGTCTTGCGCGTCCACGGGCCTCCCTGAGGCCCCGGCCGGGGAAATTTCGTGATGGGGCGGCTGCGGTCTGCGCTACAGTGGTTTCGACCCTCGTGGCAAGGCCGAGCCCAGCCCATGCCGCAGCACCCGCCAGCGCCTCCCGCCCCTCTCACCGAATGCCGGCCAGCGACCGCCGCCTCGCGAGCGATGCGATGAACACGTTGAGGCAGATCGATCGCGCCGGATTCTTCAACCGGTTCCCGGAGGCGCGGCACATCCAGGTCGGCGACTATTCAGGCCACATCGAGGCCCGGTTCAGGCGCTGACGGTTCGAATGCCCGAGCCACTGCGCCGGCCCGAAGCGGTCGAGCCGTCATTGTCGCCGCGGGACAAGCTCCGACAGGCCATCGAGCGGCTCAACGAAGAGCAGGCGCGGGTTAATGCCCTGGCCGAGGGACAGCGCCAAGCCCAGGGGAACCTGTGGCCTGTTCGATCTCTTCCCAGTGCTTGATCGCGCGCTCGGCCGCCGAAGCCGCGGCCTCGGCTGCAGTGATGTCGGCGGTATCACGCGGCTTGTGACTTAAGCGGACGAGTTGCATCACCGAGCCACCGAACCTGCCTGCCAATGCGGCGGTCCGACACAATCGCTTGGTGCCAGGAAATAAAGGCTGAGGAGCCTGGAGTTTGAAACAAAAATTGTAAGTTATCCCGGAATTCTGATCAATATAGAAATTTATTCAGACCCTTCTTTAATTTAGACCGGACTTGCTTCGAAGTCAAACATTTTCCGTCGCCGTTTAAACCGGTCTGGAACCATATCGGGTGCGTGATGGCGATACAATTACGTAAACGTGCGCGGAATCTCGGAATGATACGACACGGCGCCATCGGCCTGGTCTCGTTTCTCCCTGGCGTGCGACCGATACGCACCCTCCTGGTCCCGCTCCTGCTCGTATTGCTGCTATACGGCAACGGATGCCTGGGGCAAACGCCACCGGTCTCCTTATTCAGCAATGCGTTGCCGGCAAACCCCGTGGACCCGTACTCCGGCCCCACAACGCTTGGGGTGAAGTTTGTGAGTTCGCAGAATGGAACGATCTCGGCGATCCGGTTCTACCGAGCGGCGAAATGCCGCAATGGTTATATAGCGCGCTTATACCGGGCAGGGATCAAAAGATTAGCCTCGGTGAGCATGGCGTCGGAGTTGGGCCCCGTTCCGGGGTGGCAGACGGCGCTCTTCCCGGTCCCGATATCAATCGCAGCGAACACGACCTATTTGGCGGCCTACTACGCGCCCTGCGGCCAATATTCCGAAACATGGCACGGCTTGGGGCAGACCGTCTCGAATGGGCCGTTGAGTGCTCCCGCCGCCAGCCTGGTCGGCGGTAACGGTGTTATGGTCAGGGGTCTCGACTACCCGACTAACGATCATCTCGACGGAAACTTTTTCGTCGATGTCGCTTTCACGCCAGGGCTGCCGTACCTGAGCATAGTCGTGACCCCGCCAAATCCGAGCATTCCAAGCGCCACCCCGTTGGGGGCGGTGGTGGCGAACGTTGCGGCGACATGGAGCGACGGCGCCCCGTTCACCGGCGCCCTCTTGTTCGTTGCGCCGAATTTCACCCACGGCGGGGTCTATGCGCTCGACAGCAACAACAACCTCATCATTAACCCTCTCGGACCAGGGGTTGGCTCCGCCGGCGGGTCAACCGCGACTGTCACGATCGGCGCAATACAGTAGGAGGATCGACCAATGCTCCGTGCCGCTTCCGTCCTGCTGTGCGCTTTCGCAGCGCTTCTGGCCGCCACGGGCATGTCGGAAGCAGCGGAAGTCTCGCAGAATATCACTATCACGATCACTCCGGCTACCCAATCGGTCGGCTTCGATCCGGCGGGTTTCACCTTCGCTTCACAAGCTACCGGCACGGCGAGCCCCGAGCACGCGCTCACGCTGACCAATACCGGCACCGTATCGTTTGCGCTTGCGAACGTCGCCATCACCGGCGCCAATGCCGGCGATTTTTTTCAGACCAACAACTGTCCGAACTCTTTGGCGGTGAGCGGCAGCTGTCAAATCTCCGTGATATTCCTTCCAATGAGGACGGGCACCAGGACGGCTTCGGTGGTTGCGACCGCGTCCGGCGGCGGCACGTATACCGCTTCGCTGAGCGGCACCGGAGCGCCTGGCACGACGATCATGCCGGCATTCTATGTCGCCGCGAACGGCAGCGACAGCAATCCGGGGACGCTCGCGGCCCCCTTTGCCACGCTCGGCAAATGCCAGGCGGCGATGCAGGCCAATGGCACCATCAAGGCCTGCTATCTGAGGGCAGGCACATACACGCTCCCGTCGAGCGGTCTCGTTTTAACCAGCCCGGCAGACAACGGCGAGACGTGGTCTTATTATTCGCCGGACGGTGTGAACACGCCCATCGTTTCCGGCGTATCGCTGAACCCTAATACTTTCTCAATCAACACCTCCGCTATAAATGTCACCTTTACTGGTCTAGCGTTCACGGGTAACAACTATATCGTAGTTTTCAGCCAAGGCGATAATACGAACTGGATAAACAATCTGGTCGACGGCGGCGGGACCAATCCGTGGTATGGTCTCGACATCTACGGCAACAATTTGCTTGTCTCTGGAAACACGATCCAGGGACTGAGTGGCTCGGGCGCCTACGGGATCGAGTTCAACGGCACCGGCGTCACCAACTCAGTGATTAAGAACAATACTATTCAGTGTCTTTCCCATTACGGGATGCAAATCCTCGCCAATTCGACAGGCAACATTATTGCCGGGAATCAGATCCTTGCAATTGGCAACGTAGGCGGAGCGCCTCCGACCTGCGGGCCGCTGGTCGACCCGTCTGGCACCGGGATCGATGTCGAGAACATCCAGGGCAATACCGGTAACATCGGAACCCAAACAGTTGGCGATCCCTCGTCGCATTGGCCAGCCGGCATCAGCGTAGTCAACTGGGCGGCTGATGCGGGATGCGCGGTCGTTGAGAATTCAACGAATAACACAATCCAATTGAACAGCTTTACTTCGAATGCAGCTGCGGCGCAATACGGCGTATATTTTGAACCCAACCAGACTGGCAACACGTTGGCCTACAACGTACTCTACCCTTACGGGGGGCCGGGCAGCGCGGCGGTTCAAAACAATTCGGGCGGAGCGGAGACCCTGACGAATAATCAGACCACCCCCTCGACTTCGCCTTTGAACAACGCGCCGCCGGTCGCCGATGCGGGCCCGGGGGTTGTCGCCGGACCGGGTCAAAACGTCGTCCTGGACGGCTCGGCGACCCGCCTGATGACGGGGGGCACCGCGGGCGTCAGCTATGGGTGGACGCAGATCTCGGGGCCGCCCGTGACGATCGCGAATGCAGACTCTGTGCAGGCATCGTTCAGCGCACCGGCTGTCAGCCAGGCGACGATCCTCGGCTTCCGCCTGACCGCGACCAACGCCGGCGGATCGACATATGAGCAGGTATACTACGGTGTCGATCCGTCGATTATAGAGCTTGGTCCTGCGCGAGCTTTCGTGCGCCGCCATCTGCTGGGCATATTCGAGCAGCCCGCCGTTGAGCAGGTAAACCGTGATCCCCGTGGCCCGGAAGGTATGGCACCCGAGTTTCGCCGCTTTGGCCATTGACCGAGCGCTCGATCTCGAACAGGGCGTCGATGCGCCGGGACCATCTCCAACGCCAGCGGCGAGATCACGGCGGTCTTGCCCTGCGCCCTGCGGCGAGCGTTGGCGGCGATGTCGGCCATGACGAAGAAGGGCCTACGGGCATGCGCCTTATCCGGAGATCGACATAAGGCGCATTATCTGGAGCCGACGAAGTGCCGGGGGCACTCGTCGAAAAAGCCTTGAGCGTCGAACTTCAGGACGGCACGGTCATCGCCAACGATCTCGATGGCCGGCGCTGCGTGTTCCTTGCCGGCCTATATCGAGCCGAACGGGAAATTGCTGAGAGGCTGAAGGCGCTGGCCATAGGGAAGCCTCCTTGGCCGATGATCGATCCCGACAAGGCAATCCCATGGGTCGAGAAGCGGACAAAGCTGGCACTCGCCGAAAGCCAGAGAGAAGCGATCCGCATCGCCCTCGCCTCGAAGGTGCTGGTAATCACCGGTGGTCCAGGGGTCGGCAAGACGACGCTAATCAAATCGATCCTCAAGATCCTGCTGGCGAAGACCGTATCGATCGCGCTATGTGCGCCGACTGGACGCGCCGCAAAACGCCTCGCTGATAGCACCGGGATCGAGGCGAAGACGATCCATCGGTTGCTCGAAACCGACCCCAGGACCGGACGCTTCCGGCGCACCGAGGAGCTTCCGCTCGATTGCGATCTGCTCGTCGTCGACGAGACCTCGATGGTCGACGTGCCGCTGATGCAGGCTCTGGTGCGCGCCTTACCGGATCAGGCGTCGCTCTTGCTCGTCGGCGATGTCGACCAATTGCCCTCGGTGGGGCCAGGGCAGGTGCTGGCCGACATCATCTCGTCGGGTGCCCTGCCGGTGGTTCGCCTGACCGAAATTTTCCGCCAGGCTGCCGAGAGCCGGATCATCACCAACGCCCATCGCATCAACCAGGGCCTAATGCCCGATCTCGCCCATGTCGAGGGTGCCGACTTCTATTTTATCGACGCTCCCGACCCCGAGGAAAGCGTGCGCAAGCTGCTGGCAATCGTCCAGGAGCGTATTCCAAGGCGATTCCGGCTCGACCCGATCCGCGACATCCAGGTGCTCTGTCCGATGAACAGGGGCGGCCTCGGGGCTCGTTCGCTCAATATCGAGCTGCAAAAAGTGCTGAACCCGCCCGGCGAGATCCGCATCGAGCGTTTCGGCTGGACCTTCTGTGCCGGCGACAAGGTTATGCAGGTCGAGAACGATTACGACAAGGATGTCTACAACGGCGACCTCGGGATCATCTAACACATCAATGTGGAGGAAGGCGAAGTCGTGGTCGTGTTCGATGGCCGCAAAATCACCTACGGCTTTGGCGAGCTTGACGAACTGGTGCTCGCCTACGCGACGACGATCCAAGAGCCAAGGCTCGGAATATCCAGCCGTTGTCATTCCGCTGACCACACAGCACTACCCGATGCTACAGCGTAACCTCGTCTACACCGGGGTGACGCGCGGAAAACGCTTGGTCGTCCTCGTCGGTCAACGCAAGGCGCTGGCCATCGCCGTCAGAGGGAAGCAGACGCGGCGGCGGTGGTCGAAGCTCGGAGAGTGGCTCGGTGCGGCTCGATTCGGAACCCAGCGCAAATTTGGGGAGGTTTAGGGCGGGAGGATGTTGATTTGGCCCGCTACACTGGCATGATCCGACGGCCAGAGCCCTTCCGGCGTCTTGCTAGCTGGAGTGGCCCCAAATAAGGCGATTGTCGCCGCCTTGAGATTTCCTAAAGTGAGGATCAAATCGATGCGTTCAGAGAGCTGCGACACGGGATTGCTTACCAAGTCATCCTGGCAGCAAGTGAAACCAGCCGTCTGCGGAAAAATTGCCGCCCACGCGTCGGTGTAGCCCGCCCCAATGAAATCCCTGTAAGTCGGGTCCTGTGGTGGCGGAGCGGCTCGCGCGTTGGAATCCATAGCGATGATGACCGGCAAGGACGTACTTGCCGGGCCGGCGCGTAGCTCGCTGCCCTGTAATCGGCAGATATTGGCATCCTCCGACTCCAGCTGCGTGCCGATGAAGCGAAATGTTTCGCCATTGAAATTCACGTCGACCGAGATCCAAGCGTGCGGCTCCGGGAACGATCCCACCGGCGTCTTGAAAAATGCTTCGCTGATGTATTGCGCTGATTGCGCGTTGCTCAACTGAAATTCGGACGAAGGCAGGTCAGTGCGCGCTAAAATTGCTACGTAATCGCGCGCTTGCACACAAAGTAACGTCTGGGTGGATGTGATAAGCCCCGGCACTGCTGGCAATTGATACTGCGGGGCTTGATAAACGAGCCGGTAGGAGGGACCGACCGCGTTCAGCAGCTCCTGTAGCATGTCGAACTCTAGCGACATCGGGCCGCAGCTCAGTGTCGCCACATCAATCGGCCCAGAATACCACTGATCCAGCTCCTGCAAGCTCACGAGGGTTGGCCCGGCGGCAAGGATCTGCTTCGCTATTGCCCGCATCCGGCTTGGCGGATTGGTCGCGCGCACCTGCGTGATGGTCTGCCCGACGGCGACGAGAAGCTGCGCCAAGTTCGTTGCAGCAGCCAATTGCGTGTAATCCGTCCCCTCGTAAACGTTATAGGTCATTACGCCCAGATTGTCCACGCTCTTTGAGAGTTGTGCCTGGGCGGACGTCACTTCCTCCAGCAAAGCCGGCGGTGCGACGGTAGCGATAATCCTTAACAAGCAGACGAATGCCAACCCTAGTGTCGTATTTGGCTTGCAGAGTTGGAATTGGCGCATTTGTTTCTCCCTATTCTGGTCGGTTAGCCCGGCCGCACACCCTCGGTCGGATTCGCAGCGTCGAATGTATCTCAACGTCGTCGAGATCCGCTGCGAAACCATTTGCTGGAGTTATTCGAGCCGGCGGCGCGCCTAGCAGCCTGTCGGACTTAGCCGAAAATTCGAATTTTTTGATATATAATTTCTCATCAAGCTCCTCATGCGGAATATTCTTACGTAGTTCGCCATCTCAGCGAAAGAATGTTGCATCCAACGCTTAAGTCCGACAGGCTGCTAGCGGTGATCGCATCGATGACCGGCTCGGTTCGACGGCAAAACTGGATCAGCCACGCCTGAGCAACTTCCATGCCGGCAAGGCCGGGCCGTCGAGCACGCCATAGCGGCCCCCTTATTGGTAGTTGCGTTTCGGCGGTGGTTTAGACGGCCGTGCCCCTCGACGGTGGTGCTGCCAAATTCGTGGTCGGCAACCGCAAAATTCCCCGGTGCTTGCGGGTTACGGTTCTACGGTCGGCGACGCATTCCTCTCTGGCTGAGCAGCCCGGCGCGATCGGCGGGTCCTCGTGGGCTTAGCCTCAACGACCGGGTTGCTCACAACAGCCGCAGATTTCGAGGTCCGGCTCGCTCTCCGTTTCGGTGCTGCCTCGGCCTCGGAATTCTTGTCGGCCTCGACCGGAGCCAGTGCCTGGACTGGCGTGTCTGGCGGAGCCGTCTCGATCGAAGCCTTGCGTCCAAGCCCGAGTTCCTTCGCCATTGCCGACCGTCGCTCTGAGTAAGCCGGGGCCGTGAGCGGATGATCGCTCTTGAGCCCCCATCGCCGCAGGTATTCGTCTCGGCTCAACCCATGTCGAACATTGATATGGCGTCGCAACGTCTTCCCTCGATAGCCACAATCCAAACAGATGACATAATCATGACGGACGGATCGCCGCACTGATACCGCAGGAGTTCGCGCGTCTTCTGGCTCGGGTGATTGGCCTAGCTGCCCGATTGCCTGATGGACGGTGGTGATGAGATCCGAAAGCTGACTTGGTGCCAGCTTATGGTGTCCGACGTACCTGCTGACGATCTTGGTCGTGAGATGCGGGTCGTTTCCGTTGGAGTTCATGTCGAAGTCCCGAGGAGATGCCTCTTGTCCATGTGGGGAAAGATGGAACCCGCCAAAAGGGTTTAACTGAGTTGGCCGCGAATTATTTTTCCCATCAGACGTTGCTGGAGTTTCGATGTCGGGCAACCCATCGCTTTGACTGATACGAGGCGTTGTGCGCAGGGTTTGATGGTACATCACTGGTTACAGCGAGGTCTCGATGACCGTTGAGGAGCGCGATCAAAAAGCAGCGTAAGGCAGAGCTATACGCCCGCCAGATCAATCCATTGCGCTCGCCGCGATCTTTGCGATCACGAATTTCTCGACACGGGAGGCGCGATCTCTTGGCTGACAAGAGCGGATGGCGGTTTGTCGGGCATCGCCGTTCTCCGTTCCCGCTGATAAAGGACCTAGCCGGCTAAATCCCTGGGCGGCGGTTAGGATCTCCATATCCGTAGCGTCGGTCCGCCAACCATCCTTTTCAGGTTCCGCCCGCCCGCCCCAAAGACCGGACCGGCCTTCCCTGAGCAATTCGACCGAGAGGTAGAACGCGAAGATCTATGTGGGAGGCTGTTTCTCGAAGACCTCATCGCCTTCGGCGAACATTATCCATGGCTGTTTGCTGCGAACCCATATGTGCCGTGTCGGCCGCAGCCAGGATGTATCGTCGAGCGTGCCGGCCCGGACCCGGTGCACTCCATCCCTCGGCATCCCGCAAATCCAGGTGCCACACTCGGGGCAAACCAATCGGATGCTGATGCGGCCGCTATCGGCGGTCCGCTGTAGCTGGCGCGGTTCGATGCCGCTGAGCCGAAAGCCCTTCTCGGGAATGACGACTCCTATGCTGAACGCGCTGCTCGTCAGGCGTTGGCAATCGGTGCAGTGGCACGTGTAGACCAACTGCGGTGCTTCGGCGATCTCGTAGCGGATCTTGCCGCACTGACAGCCGCCGGTTTGTGGGGTTTTCATGTACCCCGTCCTGATGCCTCAGCCTTGGCCAAAATAATAGCTCCGCTCTGGGAAACGCGGCAAACACGATCTGGAACTCTGCCGCCATTAGCACCACGAAAGCGACCGCGCCAATTGTGTCGTTGATCGGCCTCATAGGCTGCACCGAGCACGTCGTTCAGTTCGCCGATCAGTTCATGCACTTCGGATGTCGCCTCGACTACCCGTTCGATGGTGATGCTCATCCTTGACGATCCGAATTACCGGCAAAAATCAAGCGGCGGACCTCGTGCAGATCACGGGCGACAAAGGTGCAGAGACCTCGAATTTCGTCCGTTGGTTCGAGAAGGTCCGGCACCATTATGGTCATCATCCCGTCGGAGGACGCGGAGCGGACCCCGTTATGGGAATCCTCCAAGGCCAGACATAGCCGAGGCTCGACGCCGAGCCGCTCCGCAGCTTTCAGGAAAGGGTCGGGTGCAGGTTTGCCAGCCGTATAGTCCCCATGTCCGACAATCTCGTGGAACCGCCCGACCAGATTATGGGCTGTCAGGTGGTGGTGCACGGTATGGTGAGCCGAGGACGTGGCGATGGCCCGAGGGAGCCGCAAATCATCCAACGTATCGAGCAATTCGATCGCGCCGGGCTTCAACGATAGCCGCGTTGACGCAATTACATCGAAGTGCCGCAACCATGCCGCCACGAATTCGTCCGCCGGGAAGGCATCGCCAAAATGGCCCAGGAGTAGGCTCCGACTTTGGGGCCACGGCAGACCTATCGTGCGGCTGAAGATACCCGAGGTCGCATCGTGCCCGCCCTCTGCCGCTGCCGCCAGGGCCGCCTCTTGGTAGAGCGTTTCAGTGTCGAAAAGCAGACCGTCCATGTCGAAGACAACGGCGGTTGGCATATAGGGGAGCTTCATCATGCTCGGGTCACAGTGCACGAGGGCAGCATCGCCTCGGTAGGTCGCGGGGTGGGCCGCTGCTCGGGTTTCACCCTTGTATCTCACGGGCAGTGATTCTCGACATTCGCCGTGAATTTTCCCCGCGTATTTTTCGAGCGCACGACCCTAAATGAAATCGGCTCGACCGGGGCGACCGTGACGGGCAACTGGACTGGCTTCGGATCAGGCGGGCGATCGTCGAGTTGCTGGCCGTGCCCATGGGGAGGCCGAATTAGTTTGACAGAATCACTCTCGTATAGGTAGTAATTGATGTGTTTGTGATTGTGAGTCACGGTTATTGCAAGAGTTGGTCGTAGCGGTGGCGGGATCGGATTGCCCCGCGGCGGCGCTCGTGGCGCTGGTTGATGCGGCGTACCAATGCCGCGGTGCCCTCCGCCTTGCGCGGCAGGATCTCGGTCAGGATCTCGACGATGTCGCGCGATGTCAGCAGATCGATTTCGTCGTGATGAGCGGCGCGTTGCTGAGCGATAAACAGCATCGCCAGGATGACCATGGTAACATGGTGGTGCCAGGCCCGCCAGCCGAGCGCCTGATAATCGGCCAGACCGCACTCACCTTTCGCATCCTCGAAGACGCGTTCGACCCAATAGCGCTGCCCCTGCATCTGGGCCAAGCGCAAACGCGGCGTCTCGGCCGGAGCGTTGCTCAGGCTGTACTTGATCGTCTTGGGCGATCCGACTTCCCGGCGCACGATCAGGTGCCAGCACCGCGGATTGGCTTCCGCACCGTCCCACAGCCAGACCCGCCGGCAGGCGACATCCACGCGCAGCGGACCGCGCGTGCTGTCGCGCAGGACAAGGCGCGCCCAATCCTCCGCACGAAAGCTCCGCGCCAGCTGCTCCACCGTGACCGGACTGTGCGATGCCCGCCTCCTTGTCGCGCGCCGACCCTTGCCCGGCGGTCGCGTCGGCAGCGCGAGCTCCGGCTCTTCCTGCCACACACTCTGCGTGCGGTGCACGTCGGCCGCGAACACCACCGTGTCATCGTCCAGCGCCCGCAGAAATGCCGGTTCCTTGCCGTAGCCGGCATCAATGCCCACCCACCCGAAACGCACCGCGCGAGCCCGCGCTGCCCGCACGATATCCAGAGCATGCTGACTCTTCGATTTCAGCTCCCGCGCGCTCGCCGGAACCCCCGCCAGCGTGCAGCGCGCCTCATCCTCGATCCACCTGCGCGGAAGGTAGAGCCGCATATCGATCGGCACGTTCTGTCGTCCATCCGACAAGACGGCAAACACCGCCACTTGGCAGTTGTCCACCTTTCCCAGCCGCCCGGACCACTGACGGGCAACGCCAACCGAACGCTCACCCTGTTTGATGAAGCTGGTTTCGTCGATGATTAGGCAACTTTCCGGCATCCCGCCGACAAGCAAATCCGCATCTCGGGCGACCTGGGCCAGCACCGCCTCGTGATCCCATGGCGAGTTGCTGATGAAATGCTGAAACTGTTGTGGGCAACCCGCTTCGACCACCGCGGCCATCCCCTCAAAGGTGCATTCGCTGGCCTGCGTCAGACCCCGCAGATACCGCTGCGCTACCGCCGAATTGTCGCGTGTCCGGGTGGCAAAGAACTGCCGGTAGTGCTCGGTAAAACCCCCGAATGCTCTCACTATCCTCTCCACCAACGATCCAGATCGCCAAATACAGAGACATGACGAACCGCTTGCATCGCGTCGCCTCGCTTCCCGATTTCTTACCAGTGGTGAAACCTGATATGCAGAAAATCGTAGTCAACCGAAATTCTCTTACTGGCTCTGGCGCTCGTCTGGCGATGACAAGCATCCGCTGCGTAACTCGCCGTCGGTCCGAATCGCCCTCGCGAAGGTGGCTGGGATGAATGTGACTTTCTCAAATTAGGTCGAAATCAATTTGAGGAAACGCCTTGCGCAGTCGCTCGCCTTCTTCCCGGATGGCGCGATCGGTCTGGGTTTCGGGAGGCGGCCCGGCAAGCCAATCGAGGACGGTCAGCCGAGCGAGCGTCAGCAGGTAGTCGGCCCGGTCGAGGAATTCGGAGCAGAGACAAGAGAACATGACACAGCCTTCAGCGGCCAATCGAAGCACCATATCACGCGATCATCCTGCTTGACCTTACCGATGACGAGAAGCACGCCCTCACTGAAGTTCTCCGGCGACAACACCTATCCGCTTTCGCCGCGGCTGGCACCGCTAAGGGCGATTTTTGGCGAAGATCGAGCCGCCAGGACCTCGCCCTGGTCTGCCACAACCGTTGAAAGCCTTGATGGGACCGAGAGCCAAGCGACGGCGGGGGCGATGAACTCGTATCACGGGCCACCGATGACACTCGGCAACGCCGCCAAGGCGGGGGTTCGGTTGATTGTCTGGTGTCGAGCGTGCGGCCGTCAGGTCGAGCCCGATCCTGCGGAGATGGCCGAGCGCTACGGTGCCGAGATGCCAGTTCCCGATTGGCGCGAGCGGCTTGTGTGCTTCAGCTGCGGCAGCCGGCCAGTTCGCTGTGGTCGTTAGCGGGACGGAGCGACGCTAATCTTGGGCCTCGGAGGACCCCTCGATATCAACGGCTCGCTCCTCATACCGAGCAACCATCTCCCCGAGATATCGTTTGAGGCTGGTGTCGTGGTCAAAGCGTGGAGCGACTTTGGCTTGCTCCGCAGCCGTGCGGAAATAGGCAGCCGATCGCGGTGCCGATAGAAACAGATCCGTGCCATCTCCGATGTCGTTTGGGTCCATCGGTCTTCTTTCGTCCGGGTTGCGGCAACACGTTAACTATGATTTCTTCAGCGACGAGTTTCTGCCGGCGATGGAGCAGGAACTTGCCAATGTCTTGCAACAAGCCGGAGTAGGGCGCCCATGATCGGCTTGCGAAGCCCCGGCCGCGGTGCCTTCTCGAAGTAGCGCCAATCATGGACAGCGACGACGTCCTCTATGGCCGCGTCCGACACGGTACCCTGACCCTCTCGGGCAATGCGCCCTCGATCAAGGTCGACAACGGCATGCTCGTGGTTCGCGACGGGCCGCATATCGTGCCGGCCGACTGGCCACGGGACAAGCCAGCCCCGCCAGTCGAAGAGCGGATGGAAACCCTGCGGCTGCCGCGCGCGGGGTGTCCGGTGAAGAGCGTCGTAGCCACGAGACCCGATGGCTTCATTACCCTGGCGGCGATCGAAATGGCTGCACCAGGTCGGGGTTTCGTTTGTGCAGCTCGATTGGCACGGCCAGGTCTTGGCGGCCTTGGGTCCTGCCGGCCCGGACCGGCCGGCGATGCGGCGGGCGCAGGCGCTGGCTGCCGGCTCGGAAACCGGGCTCGCGATTATGCGCGAAATCCTCGGTCGCAAGCTGGCCGGCCAGGCCGCGGTGGCGCGGCTCTTAGGTGGCGACGACACGGCGGCGCTGATCGAGAGGCTTGCCGGCGAGGCTGCCACGGCGCGGACCGGCCTTCAGATCCTCGGTGCCGAGGCCGGCGCCGCTGCGGGGTATTGGTCGATCTGGTCCGATGTCTGCATGCGCTTCGCCAGGGGCAACAAGGTGCCGGACCGCTGGCCAGTTTTCGGAACGCGCCGCCGACCGCAGGCGGCGCCGGATGCGCCTTCGGGCATAGTCGGTTCGCGTCGGTCGCAGAACGCGGCAAGCGCTCCCGGCGCGATGCTCAATTACCTCTATGGTCTCGCCGTCTCACAGATGACGATCGCCCTCACCGAGGTCGGGCTCGATCCCGGCATCGGGATCTTCCATGCCGACAAGGACGGCCGCGCGTCGCTCGCCTACGACGCGATCGAGGCGGTGCGACCCTATGTCGAGGCCTGGCTGCTGTGCTGCCTCGCCGAATGCCGGTTCGCCAAACGCGACTTCTGGGAAGAGCCGGACGGCACGATCCGGTTGACCAGGCCGCTCACAAGCTGGCTGGCGTTGACGGCGCCGCTGTGGCGGCGCGCCGCGGAGGTCGTGGCGCGATGGTTCGCCGACGCGTTCGAGGCAACGGCTCGCGGCGCCGATCGAGCGGGGATCGAGGACGAGGTCATCGAAGCCGCAGAGACCGGCGCGACGACGTTGCCCGTGCGCGCCGCGCGGGATGCCTCAGAGAGGCGGAAGCCCTGCCCGGCACTGTCGGATGGGAGACCGGCGAGCGCTCGACGAGGGATTCAGAGCCTCGCAAAAATTTTGCTCTGTCGCCTGCGCCCGAATCTACCGCGCCGGAATGCTGAAATCTGCACCACGGGAAGCTGACTAAGTTTATTCATCTCTTTTTAAGGGAACACACCGAGAATTCTCGCGCGTGTCCCTCGCAGCGGGCGTTAAGGCGCAGTTTCTTTAGAGAGCGCGGCAGATGGGGAAGGTTACGGCCGTCAAGCACGGCGCGGATGAAATCACGCTCAGTATGGTGAGGTGGCGAGCGAGACGTTCGATGCTCTATCTTGGGAAGAAGCTAGGGTTAATCAACCGCTTCGACATCGCGCTTTTTATACCAAAATATGAAATAGCTGTTTACGAAGGCGGGCCTGATGTCGTGTCTACAAAGAAGCCCATGAAAATTTTCTATTATCCAAATAAAAAGATCGCTTTTAAGAAATTTGATGAGCTTGCCTCCATTTTTGCGCATGGCGGGATTTTCGGAGATGCGGACTTCATCAGGAATGGCCACCCGCGCGAGCAAAGTGTTTTCAGTAGCATAAATCAGGATAATTACCGAGAGTTCCTTGAGGAACGCCTTTACAGGCGGAACCAGCCCCCCGCAGCACCACACAATTGATAAAATCAATGCGGCAAGGCAAATACGACGCCGCTCCGAAACTTCTGCGGTGCTCATGCAGGACACAAGATTATCGGTTCGGGGGAACGCGGCCGCGCAACGATGGATAGGCGCCAATCACCGCGCGCAGGTCTTCCGGGTCGAGCCTCGCCGACAGTGCCGTCGAGCCGACGAGATCGCAGAACAGCACCGTCACCTGCCGGCGTTCGGCCTCGGCTGGTGCCGGAGCATCGCCGGACGCCGGCGTCACCGTGGCGGCGGGTACCGCGGCGCCGAGCGCGGCAATGGCATCGAGGAGCTTGCGCCGGTGGCCGACCGCTGCAACGCCGATTTCCCTGAGGTCGTCCGAAGTCAGCTTCGGCACTACCTCCCAATCGATCTCGTTATCGCGCCTGATGGCCATGCTGGAAGGCGTGGTCGATCTGACGCTTGCCATGCTCAACGAGGCGTTGCGCAGCTTGTCCAAGTGTCCATTTTTCGTGAACGCAAGGCTTCTTGTGCGATCGTCGCTGGTACGATCGTCTATCAGAAGGCGCGGTTGGTCATCGACAAGGAGCGACGGCGCGTCCGGTGCCGCCGCAGCGATAATGCCCGGCCCGAGCTCTTCGATCCCGGGATTTACGCGTTTCGCCAGTCCGCGGAACGCCACCAGCAGGCGGCAGCTGTTCCGATAGGCACAAGCGACCAAGTCACGGTGATTGGCGTGACGTAGCCAGCTTGTGTATTGCGCGAGCTGATCAACGACTTGGGGGAAACGTCGTCGCCCCGGCAGCGGGCAGCGGGCGCGAGCGTCGTCAACGAGCTTCGCTTCCCAGAACACGATCCGCCGGCGATTGCCGACTGGCTCAGGTGCAACGAGGTCCATTCGAGGCGCTATCCGCTCCTCGGGAACGAGCGAGTAGGCCGGCAGCGCCATTTCGAGGTCGATCGTGTCGGGGTTCCGCCCGACGATCAAGTCTACAAACCGCTTCTCCCTGCCGACATACTTGTTGGCATTGGCGACCCAGCAGTGCAGTTCACCAACACCCCCGTACTCCCAACGCCGGTCTCTCTTGCGGTCTGCAAGGCCAGTCGACGTCAGGGTGACGAGGGTTTGCCCACTGCCCTTGTCGCCGTAGACATACTTGTTGTGGATATGGGCCCGCAGTCCGACGTCTCTGCCGAAGTCGATTCTTGCGACAGACTGGCCAGCCCGATAGAGGTTTAGAGACCGGTTGCGGATCGCCAGACGCAAGCACCTCGGATCTTCCTCCGGCATCCAGTCGCTCGAGGCGAGCTTGTTTACTTCGGTCATGTCGCGCTGAAGGGCGTCGCCCGCGGGTCGCCACTCGAGAAGCATGTCCGTGAACCAAGGATTCTCCTCGAGAACCCGACCGGTGATCTTCTCAATGGCGAACGTACGCCCAAATGTCGACATGCTTGCTCCCTGGTCTAACTCGTATATTCAGTTGACGACGGTAGAAATTTACACCTTCGGCCAAGGAAGTCCCAGTGTGGCTATGCGGCAACATACGGAAGCAATGGCGCGCCCGGCCACCAAGGTAGGTCTGGATGTCGGGGGGTACGGCAGGCGCCGTTCGACTTGGCGGGCAAATGGCCGAAATGGCCGAGCGCACCTAGGGCTCGGGTTGAGCAGGGTGTTTCAGCCGCCGATATATGTCAGAGGGCTATGGCCTAGAAATAGTGCTCATCATTGTCGGCGCCGGCACGCCAATCCTACGCTATGCTGCGATACTCTATCCTATCGTAGCGGGCCCTTCGCCGGTGCCCGGGTTCCGACAGCGGGCGCGAGAGTAGGAGGCCCCCCATGACCGATGTAATCAGTATGCTCACGGCCGAGCAGGCATTGATGATTGTCGTCCGGCTGTGCCGGACAGAGGGCGTTCTGCGCGACGCCGTCGTCGCCGAGGCGATGAGCGTCCTGACCGAGATCGACGTGGATACGATAGCAGACGAGGTCTTCGTCGCGCTGGACTTGATCGACGTGCAGGATTGTTGGGACCGGTCGGGCCGATCACGAGACGGCTATGCGTCGCCCGATGAGGCGGCTGCAGAGATTATCGAGGAGGAGCTTCAGCCGTATCTCGGTCAAATCGAGCGATATCGGGCGTTGGCTATGCCCGCGCAGGAATTGGCGTTTTGCATGGGGGTCCTTCTTGGCATTTACCGGTACCCGAGAGAATCCAGATCAGAGTTCAGCGAATGGTCGGTAGACATTCCGGCCGAATGCGCCGGCCTTCTGATGGACCAGTGGCGGGAACGACAGAAAGGCGAGGCCGGTGTCGATGCGATGGAAGCGTTTATCCGAGCGCGCTGCCCGGAGTGGACCCGATGGCTGAACGACAAGTAGGCTTGTATTATTCGCCCGGTTGCTCCGTAAGCCTGTTGGGGACGTGACCGGATGCGGCGTTCCGACATCGATCGGGAGAACCGTGCGCTGCTAGATCGCCAACGCCAGTTCCGCGACGCCGCAGACGTGGTGACCGATGCCTGGATGGCGTTCCCGGTTGTCCGCGCTATCGCTGTCATCGGCTCGGTCGCTCGCCCATTGTGGAAGGAGGTCCCGCGCTTTCGAGAATATCGTAGTCGGGGTATCGAGCTATGGCATGAATGCGGCGACCTCGACCTCGCGGTCTGGCTGGACTCGCTCGGTGATCTCGACGCTCTCCGCAGGGCTTGCGCTCGCGCGTTGCGGGAGATGTTCGAAGCCGGCGCCTCTTTTGGCATCGTCGGCCACCAGGTCGACACCTTTCTCTTCGAGCCGGGCTCGCAGTCTCGGACGTCTGTGCTCCTTCAATCAATGTCCGAAGGGCAAGCGGGACTGCCTGGTCCCAGGCTGCGGCGCCATTCCGTTCAACAAGGTGATCGATGGCTTCGCCCCCGGTGATGATCTCCTGGTCGATGCCGTGATTCTGTATGAGCGAGGCACCGGCCGCCTGCGCCTTGCCACCGATCTACCCCAGCCCCTCGATGATGGCCCGGATTGAGAGCCAGCACGGGCGGTGAGGCGCCGATTTGACGCCGCCGTACAGTCGGCGGGAGCCGGCTCGTTGTTTCGACGGTTCGAGCGGTTGGCGGCGCGTCCGCCTCATAGGGCTATGGCGTAGACATAGTGCTCATCATCATCGGCCCCGGGACGCCACCCTTCGCCGTTTCTGTTGCCGCCGGCGCTATGATCGCCCATTCTCGGTGATTCGAAACGGATTGAGAACCACCGCTCCGAGGCCAGCAGTCGCGGTCGTTTCGCGTCACGAGCGTCGCGGTGGCCGCCAGCAGACCGTCGATGACCGGTATTGGCCTGATAGCGCTCATGCGCCCCCACTGGTCGGCGACCGCATTGTCGATGCCGAGCACGCGACTGCCGAATGCAGCCTCCACTTGTCCAAGCCACCGTTCGAGCGCTGCCGCCTTATCGGGATCGCGTGCGCGCGCCAGCTCGACCCCTTGTGCGGATCTCGCCAAGAACAAGCGTGCTCAGAAAGAGATCTTCGTCTACGATCGAAGCGTACCAGGCAGAAACCTGGGGATCGCACCGGTCGCCCTTACGGACCTCGGAGATAATGTTCGTATCGATTAGGTAGCTCATAGATCGACATCACGTCCGCTGTCATGGCTGCGATCGAGAGCAATCCCATCGAGCGGCGCCGCCGCAAGCAGCGCCTTTGAACTCAACGTGGCCGGTTCGACAAACCGTTGTCGCAGAAGCGTGCGCGCGGCGGCTTGACGTGCCGGATCGGACAAAGCGGCCGCCACCTGCCGTACCAGGCCCGCATCTTCCTTTCGGACATTGACTTCGACTCGGACAAAGCCCAGGCGCGTCTTTCGCGCGCGGTGACTGCAAGCGAGGATCGAGATCGACTGCTCATGCTCGAGCTCCATTGGTTTCCGGAAATCCTGCCGGAAACCACGACCAGCTAAAAGCCCGACACCGTGTTACAGGGCTATGGGCGTCAACATAGTGCTCATCACCGTCAGCGTCGGCACGCCACTTCCAGGACTTCGTTACGGACCAAAAAAAGACGCGGCAGACATCGGCAATCCGCTGGAGCGTTTCGCTCCGCTGCCAAGTGGTGTGGCCGGCCGCCACACGCCTCTCACCGGACATCCCGTTGCGCCATCGCAGCGACCGTCACCGCCGAGCCCTCGTCCTCCCGACAACCCGCCGCATCCACCAGCGCGCGCAGGGCCCGTACCGCCGGCGTGGCATGCACCCGGCGCGCGCGGTCGAGCCATAGCGCGGCGCTGATCGAGTCCCCCTCGACCAACGCGCCCAGCGCGGCCATCGCCAGCGCCTGTCCGCGCCGCTCCACCGCCTGCGCCTTGTCGAGATCGGCACGACATCGCCGACAGGTCGTCGCCCCATTCAGGCTGGCGCGGCAAATCGGGCAGGCGTCCATCGCAGGTTACGTTTCGAGATAGAACAGCAGATCGGCCAACTGACCCCGCGCCTGATCCAGCGCCGCCGCATCGTCCGCTGCCTGGGTGTCGCGGACTGCTTCCATCAGGTCGATCAGTTCCTTGCGGTCCTCGTCGCCGACGACGTCGAGCTTGCCGCGCGCCTTTTTGAGCAACGCGGCAATCGCCGCATCGACCCCGGCGTCGCCCTCTTGCGCCGTCTCCGCTCCGGTTTCGCCAAACAGCGAGCCGATCCGCTCTTTCGCCTGCTGCAATTCCGCCGCCTCGTAGCGTGTCACCGCCTGGTCGATGCTGATCCGCCGCTCCAGGCCGGTCTTCTTCTCGCGCGCCGCGACGTGCAGGATGCCGTCGCGATCCAGCGCCAGGTCCAGCACCACCTCGTTGCCCGCCGGCGCCTTGCTCAGACCCTCGACGCGGAACTCGCCGATCTTAATGTTCTGCAGCGCATCGGCGTCCTCGCCCTGGTAGATCCGCACGTCGACCTGGGTCTGATCGTCCGCGACGGTGTAGAAGACCTCGCTTTTGCGCACCGGGATCGGCGTGTTGCGCGGGATGATCGGCACATAGCTATAGGGATAGAGCCCGCCCTCGAATTCGCCGAGCGCACTGGTGCCGAACGTGTACGGCGTCACATCGACCAGCACGGCGGAAACCTCAGCCCCGGCGATCGCGGCGCCTTGAATTGCCGCGCCCAGCGCCACGCAGAGATCCGCATCCACCTCGCCGCGCGGTTCGTGGCCGAACACCTCCACCAGACGGCGCCGGATCATCGGCGTGCGCGTGGCGCCGCCGACCAGCAGGATCTTTTCGACCTGCGAAGCAGTGAGGTCGGCGGATCGCAGCGCGGTATGGATCGCCTGCAAGGTCTCCTCGATATAGGGTGCGATCATCGCTTCGTATTCGCGGCGCGCCAGTTCGATCGACAGGTGAACCGGCTTGCCCTCGACCTCGGTCAGGTATTCTTCCTCGATGCGGGCGAACGGGTGATCGGACAGGTGCCTCTTCGCCGCCTCGGCGGCGCGCAGGATGCGCGCCATCGCGCGCGGCTCGGCGGACACATCGACCGCCGCTCTGATCTTCAAATGCTCGAGGATGTGGGCGACGATCTTCTGGTCGAAATCGTCGCCGCCCAGGTGGTTGTTGCCGTGGCTCGAGATGACCTCGACCACGCCTTCCTCGATCCGCACCACCGAGACGTCGAAGGTGCCGCCGCCCAGGTCGTAGACCAGGATCCGCTTGCCTTCGTGCTGACCGGCCTCATAGACCAGCGCCGCGGCGGTCGGTTCGTTGATGATGCGCACAACCTCCAGCCCGGCGATCTCACCGGCCTCGCGCGTCGCCTGGCGCTGGGTGTCGGAGAAATACGCCGGCACCGTGATCACCGCCTTGCTCAGCGCATGGCCGAGCCGGGCTTCGGCGATCTCCTTCAACCGCTTCAGGATGATCGCCGAGATCTCCTGCGGCGTGTATTCGCGGCCCGCCATGTGCACCGTCGCCGCCTGGCCCATGCGCCGCTTGATCGAACGCACGGTGCGGTCGGGATACAGCAGCCATTGGTTGCGGGCCTCTTCGCCAACCAGAAGTTCGCCGGCTTCGGTCAGGCCCACCACCGACGGCAGGATCTTGCGCCCCTGCTCATCGGCCAGGATCTCCGGTCGGCCGTTGCGGTAGAGCGCGATCTCGGAATTGGTGGTCCCGAGGTCGATGCCGACGATCTCTTCGGTCATGGCTCGCCGTCTCCTTCGCCGGCCCTGCTGACGATCACCTCGGCCGTGCGCAGCAGTTCGTCATCCCACAGATAGCCGGCGCGCACTTCGCCCACCACGATGCCGGGCCCGACACCCGCATCCCGCCTGGCGCCGACCCCGCGCGCCAGGCGCGGATCGAAGCGCTGTCCGACCGATTCGATGCGCGATACGCGGCGTTCGGCCAGCATCCGGTCGAGCCGCCGCACCGTGATGCCGATCCCTTCGCGCCAATGCTCCGGCGCCGCGCGCGGCTTCCGCCAGCGGTCCAGCCAGCGTGACGGCGGCATGACAGGCGCTTGCAGCGCCGCGTCCAGCCGGTCGCGCAGGTCGAGCAGGTCCAAGAGCAACGGGCGCAACAACGCCTGGCCGCGTTCCCGAGCCTCTGCCCGAACGCGCTTCAGCTCCTGCTCCAATGTCGCGTGGCTCGACTGCAACGTGCCGAAAACGGTCCGGAAGTGGTCCAGCGCCTCCTTCACCAGCCGGGATTCGGTGCGCACCTCGTTGCGGACCGCGGCAAGCTCGACGAAGACCGTGAACAAGTCGGCCTCCGCGCTGCCGGGATCGGGCGCCGGCACCGGCAGCGTCTCGATGCCGTCGAGATATTGGCGAAGCTGGTCGAGCAGGCGTTCCTTGGCGGCGGCGTCCACTCCTGCTCCTTCCCGCGTCCACGCTTCAGTGATCGACCTGCCGCAGCCCGTCCAGCAGCAGCGCCGTCAGGGCGGCCGGCGACGCGCGGCGAGGCTTACCGCCAGGCGCCGAGAGGCAATGCAGCTTGAGGCGGGATAGCGCGGCGGTGCTGGTATGCAGCAGCTTCCGCTCCAGGCGTTCGCGCTGGCCGCGGACCGCTTCGTAGGCTTGACGCAACGCCTGGAAGCGCTCGGGCTCGCGATCCGGCGGATAGGCGCGTACCAGGGCCAGATAGCGGCGCTTGACCGCGTCGTCGTCGGCATTCTCGCCGAGCCCGAGCGCGGCGAACGGGTCCTCGCTCATTGGCATGCCTCCTTAAGCTGTCGCTTCTCATCGCCTCCGCGCGGGGCGCGGACGGTTGTCCAGCGCCTGCGCGACCAACGCGGCACAGAGCCGCGTCATCTGCTCCTCCGACAGCATGTCAGCCATCGGCGAATCGGCCATCGCTTCGATGAGCGCGTCGATGGCGAGGTCGCGGCCGAGTTCGTTCACCATCGCGCGGACCTCCTTCGGCGGCAGGATCGGCTTGCCGGCGCCGATCGCTGCCATCATTTCCGCCATCTCCGCTTCGCTCACCGGCTCCTCCGCCGCGCTGGGCGGCAAGCTGCCGCGCCCGGCGCGGGTCACCTCGGGTCCGAACAACCACCTCTGGACGCGGTTGCACAGGCGGAAGTCCTGCCGCTCGCCCGCTTGTTCCAAGAGGGTGCGCAGCTCGCCTTCCTGCACGGCGGTCAGGCGGTCGGAGTCGCCCTCGGCCCGCGCCATGATCTGATAGAAGCGAGCGGCGTGATCGCCGGCCTCGCGCTGCAATGCCGCGCCGGCATAACGATGCAGCACGCGGAATTCGTGCAGATGGGCGAGCAATTCGGCGATCGCCTGGAATTCCGCCGACGACCAGGCGATGCGGCTGCCCCGTTCCAGGAACTGCTCGATGCGGCGCATGGCCGGTGCGATTGCCCGCCGGCTCTCGCGGATTTCCTTCTGGCCGAGCAAGCCAACGAGCGCCAGGATCGCCGCCCGGTCGGGTGCGCTTCTCGTTGCGGCCTCCAGTTCCTGCCGGAATGATTGCAGGCGCTCCTCCGGCCAGCCCATCAGGCTGGCTTCCAGTGCGGCGTGGAACCACCCGACAGCGCCGCCGCCCGCCTCCTGCACGGCCGAACGCAGCATATCAGGGTCAGCGTTCCCTGGTGACGCCGTCATCGCCGCCAGCGCCCGGCCGATCCGCAGGGCCGCGCTTGGCGCGTCCGGTCGCTCCCACTCCGCCGCCTCGGCCAGCGCCTTCAAGGCCAGGTCGGCGCGGCGGCCGGAGCGCATCTGCTTGCGCGCATGGGCGAGCTGCAGCTCGATCATGCGCTGGCGCACCGGCAGGTTGATCGGATCCACCGTCAGCACCTGCCGGGTGAAACCGGCCGCCTTCTTGTAGGCGTTGCGCGCCACGGCCGCATCGACAGCGTGCTGCAGCACCGCAACGGTGCCGGGGAACCGCTGCGCCGCCGCCGCCGCCGCGCGGTACCAGTCCTTCGGATCGTCATCGGTCCGGTAGCGCTCGAGCAGGGCGAGCGTGGCCGGGAGGCAATCCGGATCGGCCTCGATGCTGCGTTCGAGGTAGTGGGCAACCGGGTCGCTGTCGGCCGGAACGTTTGGATCGTCCCAGATATTGGGATGCGTTCGCGCCAGCTCGGCCAGGTGGCGCAGCACCACCGCCTGCTCCCGGCGTGCCTCCGGCGCCGCCTCCTGCGCCAGGGCCTCGACGACGGCGCGCCAGTGACGCGGGACGCCGTCCAAGTCGTGCTTCGCCTCGGCAGCCAGCGCCAGGATGCGATTGCGTTCGAGCACGGAGAGCCGCCCGAACCGGTGCTCGAACTGCGGCAGGCGCTCCGGGATTGTCGGCAGCAGGTTGAGGCAGGCCGCGCGCAGGTCTTCCGCCGGCAGCGGCAGACGGCACCGGGTGAGCACGTCGAACAGGGCTGTCGGGCCGCGCCGTTCGGCGTCCTGGATCTGATTCAGCAGCACCGTCGCGTCCCTTGGCAAGCCACGGATCTCGGCGACGAATTGCTGTTGCGCGGGCCGCAGGCGGCACCAGCGATCGCGCAAGTCTTCTGCCTCCGCCAGCGCTGCCTCGGCGGCGTCGCGGGCGCCGGCGAATGCCGACTGATCCGGCACCATGGCCAGCAGGGCACGGGCCTTCGTCCCCGTATCCGGCGCGCCGATCAGGCTCTTCAGGATCAGTCGCACCGCTCCAAAGGGCGAGCGCAACGCTATGCCGCCGAGGGAACGATCCACTTCGTCCGCTGGGCTACCCTGGAGCCATGCTTGGACCGCGTCCCGCGTGGTGCGGGTTTGTTCTGCCCAGATGGTTCCGGCGGGCGGATTGGCTCCCGGCGCCATCGGGGCGGGCAAAGCGAGCGACAGCGCCGCTGCTATGTCGGCGCAGTGCGCGGCGTCGGGCGCCGGCAGCCGCGCCATGCTGGCGAGTGCCGTGCGCAGGGCCTTCTGGTGCTGGCCCTGCCGGATCAGACAGGACAGATAGAGCAACGGCTCGCGAATTGTTCCATCGGCCGCGAGCGTGTTCTCGAGGACGATCGCGGCCTCCTTGAACATGTCCTTTTCCGCCAGGACGCGGGCACGGCCGGCATAGGCGTCGCCGAGACGCTGCGTCCATTCCGGCCGCGGGTCCTGCCGAGCCAACTGCTTGAAGATATCCGTCGCGTCCTTGAAGCGCCCGCGGCGCAAGGCCTCGGCGCCGCGCTCGGCCAGGGCGTCCGACGAAAGGGAGAGGACGTGGCGGCGTGATGCAGATTTGTTCATGGCAGACACCGGTTTGTCCGGGCTGAACGCCTGGCCGTGGCGGTTATCGTCCGACGCTTTTTCGCGCTCGAGGCGGCCGCGCCGAAATTGCCGTTGTTGCCGAGCATCGACGCCGGGCTTTGGCGGCTTGTACGACATCGGTGGCGACCACCAACAGGCCGTCCGCCGTCACCACGGCTTGCGCGTCGCAGCCGGAACCCACCCGCCGCCCGCCGCTCATCCGCCAACGGCGGCTGTAGAAACCCCGTGTGCCGATCCACCGGGAGCAAATTGCTCATCCCCACCGCCCCTGGTACATTGACCAACCAACCCTACCACATTATGCGCTCAACTCCACTTAAGTCCGACATGCTGCCAGCTATTTTTCCAGCGCAGAATTCGCGAGCCGAGCCGATCGTCAAGCGATAACCGCATGGCAGACGGAACCGCGACCGGGTATTCGCGGCGGCGCAGGAAGGATCGTCGCGCTCGGCCGCCAAAAATGAGGAAGTGCGTCTTCTCGCCCTGTGCGACAGTGAATCCAATCGCCTGCTCGGACCGATTGTGCGCTTCGCGATTGCGACCGCGATGCGTCAGGGTGAGATCGTCGGGCTGAAGTGATCTGATATCGACCTGGTTGCCGCCGCCGTCGGCTACTTCATGTTCTATGGCCGCATCTCGGATATTTATGCTGGGATCATCACGGTCGCCCTGCTGGTGCTGTTCACGTTCTTTTCGGCCACCGCGGGCGATGAATGGGTCGTGGGCGTGGCTCGCTTCGGCGGCTTCAACGGCATGTTCGGCCAGGGCGGAACCGGCGAGGAGATTGCCAATTTCCAGATCCCCCCGGTTGCGCTCTGGCTCCCGGGAATGGCCGCGCCCTATGCGTTCAAGATCGGGCTCGCATCCGCGTGCTCCGACGCCGCGAGCTGCATCTGTTGCGCAAAGGCGTGGCCGATGATGAACTCTCAGAAGCAGTTGGTCACGTCCGGCGGTTCCTCCCCTGCTACTCGGCGTGCTTGGACTGGAGCTGGATGTAATTCTCGATGCCAATCTTGGGGATAAGGTCAAGTTGGATCTCGAGGAAATCCACGTGACGCTCTTCGGCCTCGAGGATGTCGGTGAACAGGTCACGCGTGACAAAATCGCGAACGCCTTCGCAGTGGGCGATCCCCTCGCGCAACATCGGCAGCGCCTTTTGCTCCAGTTGAAGATCGCATTTCAGAACCTCTTGCACGGTCTCGCCAATTAGCAACTTGTCGAGATCCTGCAGGTTCGGCAACCCATCAAGAAAGAGGATGCGCTCGATCAGCCTATCGGCATGTTTCATCTCATCGATCGATTCGGTGTATTCGTACGCCCCGAGCCTGTTCACCCCCCAATGCCGCAGCATGCGGGCGTGCAGGAAATACTGGTTGATCGCGGTGAGCTCGTTCTTCAGAACCGCGTTCAAATGCTGCAGCACAGTTGCATCGCCATGCACGGTCGCCTCCCAAGAAGAATTGCCGAAACCATTTTTGGGGCGAGGTCGTGCGACCCGCAAGGTCGGTGTGGCCTCGTCACGTCACCGCTATCGCCTGGTGCGGCGTCTCGGTCACCCTCTGTAGCAACTGTCGAACATACGGGACGCATTTGCCGCATTGCGGCTTTGTGCCAAGAGATCGGTAGACGGCTGACACCGTGCAGCCTTCATCAGCGGCATGGGCGCAAAACTCACGATCGGTAATCGCGTTGCAGAGGCAAACGTACATTCTCTGCTCTCTTGGAGTTAGCCCCTGTGACATAACCGACTTGCGAGCTATTCGCAATCGCAACAGAGTTGCGGAGAGACCATAGCAGGCATGCGCCGGACCACCCCGAGCCCGCACCGGGGTCGGTCGCGGCAAATCCGGATCGTGCGAGTGCAAGCGACCGCGCACGTCTGGGCAATATCGGTCCGGCCTCGTCTCCGGCGCAGCCATCCGTGAGAAGGGCTTTCTCCCTCATTTGGGTCAATTCGGTGCAGAGCTGGAAGCCGGCGTCGACGGGCATGAAGGGCCGAACGAAGGAAACCGAAGTGGCGGGATTGATCTTCAAGCAGGAATTTCATGATGAGTTCGGAACCTGG
Organism: uncultured Alphaproteobacteria bacterium; assembly: GCA_963772295.1. GTDB lineage: Bacteria > Pseudomonadota > Alphaproteobacteria > ATCC43930 > CGMCC-115725 > AP-15. The sequence goes on along the minus strand of CAVYWO010000019.1, from coordinate 670,129 downwards.
CCGCTCGCCTATATCCGCTACGGCGGCATGGATTTCGGTGAAATTCTGGCGGTCTCGCGAGCGGTCGGTGCGGGCGATGACAGCGCCTTCTATGCGGCTTGGATGGACGGCCGTGAGCCTCGTCTTCCCGGAGTGGTTCGAGGGTGACCCGGCGCCCGAGGCGGCGGCGATTCGTTCGCTCGAATGGGAACCCGTCCGCGCTGCCCTGAAGATCCCCGGCCTCGCCGCCGTCGCGGCAAGGCTCGGCATCGCCGACAGCACAGTCGAAGCATGGTCCGCCGGAGCGGGAGGCGGAAAAGCCGGTCATCGACGTGCGCCGGGCTGCGCGGGAAGCGACGGCGGACATCCTCGGCCGGTTCTGTGCGACCGCGAGCCTCGATGACACGCTCGCCGCCGCCCACCGCTTCAATCGCACGGTGGCCGCGTTGGTCGGCCCCGATAACGAGACGCTGGCAAAACGCCTGTTCGTCTCAAAGCGCACCCTCGAAGCGGCGATCGGCACCAAGGCCCCGAAGGGGGCGAAACCGATCGGTCGGTTTCTCGGCCGGCTCGGCGCCCTCGCGCGGGTGGAAGTGCGCAAGACCATCGACGAGCGGGATCCGAAGCGCGGCCTGTTCCGCAAGGGCAAGCAGCTGCCGTTCGAGATCGGCCGCAGTGGCGACCGACAAGCCTGCGTGGCGCTGTTGTCGCTGTTGTGCGAAGCGAAAGAGCCGGCGCTGTTAACGCCCGAAGAATGCCTCGGCATCCCGGCGCGGGTGGCGGCGCTGCCAGCGCCTGAAGCGCCGGAGCGGTGGCTTGCCGACACGGACAAGGGGCCGGCCTGGCACTGGCTGCGAGTGGTTCGGGACGGTCGGGCGGGCGTTGGGGGTTGTCGAGACGAAGAGCGCCGCATGACGCCCCGCCTCGGCCGCCCTCGCCTCGGCCCGCTTCGCCAAAGCTCCGCATCGGCGGCGCCACGCCGTACTCGGCGTGGCGCCGCCGCCCCGAGCGGAAGCGTATCAATGCAGTCTCACGGCCTTGACGACGGCCGAACCTGAGCATCACCGATTTGCAACGAGACCGGCATCCGGTTCGGCCCCGTGAGATTGATCGGCCAGCCAACGGCGCCGAGCTGGTAGGACTTGGGGCCGAGAGAGAGGATGTCGAATGCCAGCTGGACATTGCTCTCCTCGCCGATGAACGCGTAGACGCTCCAATGCTTGCCGCTAGGCAGCTGGCGGAAGGAACCGGCCGGGATTGTTGCCGTATAAGGCCCAATCTGCAGAGTGACGGGTTCGGAGGGCGGGTTGATCCCGTTGCTGCTTGCACCCAGACCAAACTTAGCGTCGAGCTCGAAGCGGGCGCGTTGGCCGCCTTGGATGGTCAGGCCCGCGTCGAACCACGCGAATGGGACGGTGCTGACGAAGCCGCTGTTGGTGACCTCGAATACCGTGCCGCCGTCCTCCCCGCCGTCGCCGTACGCCCCGCCACCAACAGTCGTGCCGAACAGGTTGCCGTTGGGATCGACGATTAGACCGCCTGATGGCCCATCGCCGTCGGAGCAGTTGGCCAGCACGCAGAAGCTGACCAGGATGGTGGGGGTACTGGCATAGCCGCCGGCGGTCTTCGCAACCTCGAACACCGTGCCGCCGGCGTGCGCTCCGCCAGCGTCTGTCGTGCCGAAGAGGTCGCCGTGAGCGTCCGCGATCAAGCCGCCAGTGGGCGCATCGCCGTCGATGCAGTTGGCCAGCGCGCAGAAACTGGCTAGGATGGTGGGGGTGCTGGCATAGCCGCCGGCGGTCTTCGCGACCTCGAACACCGTGCCGCCGGCGTGCGCTCCGCCAACGACTGTCGTGCCGAACAGGTCGCCGTGAGCGTCCGCGATCAAGCCGCCGGTGGGCGAAGCGCCGTCGGCGCAGTTGGCCAGCGCGCAGAAGCTGACCAGCACGGTGGGGGTGCTGGCGTAGCCGGTCGGGGTCTTGGCGATCTCGAATACGGTGCCGCCGCCCAATCCTCCTTTGGCACCGCCGTACGCCCCGCCATTAACAGTCGTGCCGAACAGGTCGCCGTGAGCGTCCGCGATCAAGCCGCCTGATGGCCCATTGCCGTCGGCGCAGTTGGCCAGTGCGCAGAAGCTGACCAGCACGGTGGGGGTGCTGGCGTAGCCGGTCGCGGTCTTGGCGATCTCGAACACCGTGCCGCCAAGAAATGCTCCGCCCACGGTTCTCGTGCCGCTGCCGTACGCACCACCAGCCGCTGTCGTGCCGAACAGGTTCCGGTCGGCGTCGGCGATCAAGCCGCCGTTTGGCTCAAAGCCGTCGGCGCAGTTGGCCCGCGCGCAGAAGTTGACCAGGACGGTGGGGGTGCTGGCGTAGCCGCCGGCGTTCTTCGCGATCTCGAACAGCGTGCCGCCGAAAAAAAAATAATCACCGCCGACGTTCGTACCGCCGTCGATTGTCGTGCCGAACAGGTTGCCGTCGGCGTCCGCGATCAAACCGCCAGACGGATTAAGCCCGTCGGCGCATTTGGCCAGCGCGCAGAAGCTGACCAGGACGGTGGGGGTGCTGGCGTAGCCGGTCGCGGTCTTCGCGACCTCGAACACCGTGCCGCGGCCGTAGGCACCACCAATGACTGTCTCGCCGAACAGGTTCCTGTCGGCGTCGGCGAGCAACGGGCCTTCTGGGTCAGAGCCGTCGGCGCAGTTGGCCAGCGCGCAGAAGCTGACCAGCGTGGTCAGATTGGCGGGGTGCGACTGGACCGGCGCGATGGCGGCGACAAAGGCCGAAATCGCGAGGAACAACGACGAGACCAATTTGCACATCGAATCCTTCCTCTTTTTTCCGTTTTTTTCGTTTCCTACGGATTTGCTAAACGCCGCTTGGCGCGTGCGCGCTGATGCAAATCAAGATACTCAAATCGCTCGCTCCGCCGAAGCTGAAATTTGCCGCTCGCCATGACGCGCGGGTTCCGCCGGTCCGGCCCCGCAGGGGTCCCCCCGGTGCGGTTTCGCTTCGCCGACGGCCATTCTCTAGGCTCGGGGCGGTTTCCGCTCGCCAGCGGCCTTCGGCGCGGCTCGGGATGGCCGCGATCGGCCGGGGTGAGATCGGCGCCGGGGAGGAGATCGGCCGGGGAGATATCGCCGAGCCCGCGGGCGGCGGAACCGCTCGACCTCGAACCGCCCGCTCGACCCTCGAACCCCGACCCCTCGAACTCCGTCGGCCCTCTGGCGGCAAATCGCAATGCGACATCGCAATGCGGGTTCGGCATGGGCTCGCCCGCCTCGGGCCGGCATGCCCCGGTTACAGCGGGCGGCGCCGTGGCTCGCCGCGGCGGGGCCGGCGAATACTTGCGGCGAATGCTGACGGCGACTTGCGGTGACTTGGCAGCGGCGTGTTCCGCATTGTGTATTCGCGATGTAATGCGGCTGTAATGGCGTAGCCTCGGCGTTGCGTGTTACTTCGCCGCGGCATTTTCCCTTCACGAATGCTTCGCCTCCGCACCGAAATCCGACCACCACCACCCGCCCTACCTTCCTCCAACGCTCGCCATCGGGACTCTGAAGCGTGAGCGAGTAGTCCAGCCCACGCGGCTTCTCTTGCGACACTGGCACCCGCGTCACGACGAACCGGACCCAGCGGCCGCCCTCCGGGTCCACCACGAGAACCTGCCCGTCGAGGTCGAGAAGCGCATCGAGGGTCGGGTCGCGTGGTTGCGTCACGATGGAAGGATAGCATACTGACAAAACATAAGCAAATGAGGCGGATATCATTGAGCTTTCGACCGAGAGTGTCGGCGAGGGAGTTCGGCGGACGCCGAGAAACGCAAGCCTCCGGCTTTGGCCGTTTGGCTGGGGTCAGGCGGCAGTCTGGGCGACTGCAGGCTGGTAATTCCAGGGCATCAATCGGCGAGGTCGCGAAGGTAGGTCCATGCTTAGCCGTCAGGGGGGCAGGCCACGGCCACAGCGCGCCGCCCAGCCCCTGGAGTGAGGCGTTCAAACGACATCCGGAATCGACCCCCAGATTGCCTGACGCAGGGATGTTACCGGATAGGGTAGGCCGGCCGCCAGTGAGGACCTCGTCTTACCGGGGAGCCCAGAGAAAGATCAGGGTTGCCGCGAGCCCGAGCGCGCTGCGGCCGGCATGAAGCATGCCCCACCGTTCGATGAGGCGCCGCGTTTCAGCGGTGACGGCGTCGAGCGGCGTGTCCATCAGACGCGCATTGGTCGGCATGATCACGAAGATCGTGTAAGGCCAATTGGCAAGGAGGACGACGGCTCCGAGCAGCCAGCGCCAATCAAGGGTACTTAAAAAGGCGAGCAGCCCGAGCAGCCCGCCGACGACGACCAGGTTCGCCTGCATCAGGTAGCCACGCCGATAAGCCGGCTTCCACTCGGCCAGGAGGGCGCGATCCTCAAGCCCAAGGCGCGCCGGCTGTTCGGCGATGTTGACATAGATCGCCGCCCCGGTGAATGCGGCGGCTAGCGCCAAAGCGAGCTGACCGGCCAGCATCGATCCGCTCTCGGTTGTGGCGGCGCGTGGTGCCTCAAGCCGGCGGCATCCCGGCCGCCGAGCCGAGCCGCGCCGTCACTTTTGGTGAGGCGCGCAGCGTCTGCAGCACGACGCAATAGCGCTCGGTCAACTGCAACAGGCTCTGGCGCCGCTCCTCGGGTTCGTCGGTGTCAAGGACGAAATTCAGCCTGATCTCGCGAAAGCCGACCGGCGCCGTACGCTCGACCCCGAGCGTGCCGCGAAAATCGAGATCGCCCTCGGCGCTGACCGTGCCGCCGCCGAGGCGAAAATCGAGCGCCGTCGCCACCGCCTTCAGCGTCACCCCGGCGCAGGCGACCAGCGCTTCGAGCAGCATGTCGCCGGAGCAAGCTTCAATCCCGCTGCCGCCGGTCGCGGGGTGAAGACCGGCCACGACCAGCGCTCGCCCGGTGTCGACCTTGCAGGCGATGGCGCCGTCGCCGAGCTCGCCGCGCGCCCGGAGTGTGACGATCGCGGCCTCGGGATCGCCGCGATATCTCTCCTTGAGCGGCGCCTGGAGTTCGCGCAGTTCGGCACGGTTCATCGAACACCTCGCATCCGATTGGCGCAATTCCAGCAGATGGCGTCCGCCCTGTCGAGTACCCGATCCCGGCCGCCGCCCGGTCATCCGGCTTGGCGATCCCGCGCCAGCGTGCTAACCGCGTTGCGTCAACCGACAAACGCCTCGGGGAGCGAAACATGGTTCTCAAGATCGAGCGGTTTCAGCCGGCAGGCATGAATGTGAGGCTGTCCGGCGGGCAGCCCGCCTATTCGCACGTTGTGACGGTCAGCGGCACCGGCAAAATCGTCTACATCGCCGGCCAACTGGCCCGCGACGCCGACGGCAATTGCGTCGGCAAGGGCGACATGCGGGCGCAGATGGAACAGACCTTTCAGAACCTCGACCGCTGCCTCAAGGCAGCCGGCGCCACCTGGGCCGACGTGGTCAAGACCAACACCTTCGTCACCGACTTCGACGAATTCCAGAAGTGCGCCGATGTACGCATGCGCTATCTGGGAGTGGCGACCCCGACCAGCACGACCGTCGGCGTCACCCGCCTCGCCGGCCCCGATTTCATGATCGAGATCGAGGCCGTCGCCATCGTCGACGCGTGAGGCCGGGATCGGCACCGGCGCGTGGGCCGGCTGTGGCCGAGGCGCTCGTGGATGACCAGGCTCATGGAGCTCGGGGGCCGAACTGAAAATGCGGTGGTTTGGATTATGGGTGGTTGCGGTGGTGGCTGCCTCGGCCGCGGCGCACGCGACTGCCGAGCCCCTCAGGTGGAGCTCGCTCGGCTCCGACGGCGCGCTCTCGGTGCGAAGCGTTGTACCGGCCGGCGCCGCTTGTCCTGAGGCGGCAGCGGACGGGGTCCGGTTGATCATGCGCCCGCGCGCCGCTGCCGAAGCCCGGTTCCCGGTGGTCGTCTGCGAGGCGCGAGCCCCTGCCGACACGATAAAGCTCACCGTCGCCGGCTCAGCCACACCGGCGCTGCCGAAGGAAGTGCGGCGCATCGCCGTGATCGGCGACACCGGCTGTCGTCTCGAAGGGCGCGCCATTCAGGATTGCAATGACCCCCAGGCTTGGCCATTTGCCGCGATCGCGCTGCGCGCCGCGGGCCACAAGCCCGATCTCGTGATCCATGTCGGCGACTACTATTACCGCGAGACGCCATGCCCGGCCGAGCGGACCGGGTGCATCGGCAGCCCTTACGGGGATAGCTGGACAACATGGCTCGCGGATTTCTTCACACCGGCCGCACCTCTGTTGTCCGCCGCGCCGTGGGTCATGGTCCGCGGCAACCACGAGCTGTGCGGCCGTGGCGGTGAGGGATGGCGCCGCCTGCTCGACCCGCATCGCGCTTCGCCCGAGTGCGCGGCAATCGGCGACCCGTATGGGCTGTATCTCGGCGGACTGAACCTGTTGGTGCTCGATAGCGCCGATGCCGACGATTTCTCGGCTCCCGCCGAAAAAGTCGCAGCCTACGCCGCACAGCTGAAAAGTCTACTGAAGACGGCCTCATCCGATGCTTGGCTCCTCACCCACCGGCCGGTCTGGGCCTCGGCTCAGGGCAAGCTGGTCGGGCAAAGCGTCAACGCGACTTTGCAAACGGCGATCCGCAGACAAGTTCCGCCGGCACTCGATCTCGTCTTGTCGGGCCACCTCCACGATTTCACGAGCTATGAATTCGGGCCCGAACGGCCGGCGCAGCTGATCGTCGGAGACAGCGGCGACACGATGCTGCCGCTCGGCGAGACGCCGCTCGTCGGCACCGAGATCGATGGGATCAAGGTGCGGAAAGCATTCGCGCTCGAGCGCTTCGGGTTCTTCGTTCTGGAGCGCACCGCCGCGGGATGGGACGGAACGCTCTACGACACCAACGACGCTGTTCTGGCCCGCTGCACGCTGAGCGGACGCGCGCTCGAATGCCAATAATAGCGTCGCTTGAAGTTCAGTGTCGATGCGGCGTTATGGATCCCGTTTCAATGGTATAAGGGCTTTGTTGTCTCCGGCGATTTGTCGACCCGCGAGGGCAGACATGGCCGACAATTCGAAATGAACTGCAGCGCGCTTCGTTCCCAGGATTGGGTGAGCGCAAAAGAGCGGCAGGCCGCGCGCGAGATGGTCAGTGCCTTGAGGCCGGCAATTTTAAGATCGTCGTCGAGCACACCGACCGAATTGGTGCCGATCACGTCCTGTGGTCCCGGAACGGGGTATGCGGCAACCGGAACGCCGCAGGCCAGCGCCTCGAGCTGAACGACGCCGAACGTGTCGGTTCGGCTCGGAAACACAAAGACGTCTGCCGCCGCCAGATGCGCCGCCAAGATTTCTCCTTCGAGCTGACCGAGAAAGTGGGCATTCGGATAGCGGCGCTGCAGCTCCCGCGCCTGCGGGCCGTCGCCGATGACGACCTTCGAGCCCGGAAGATCGAGCGTCAGGAACGCCGGCAGGTTCTTTTCCACGGCGAGGCGGCCGACGCTGATGAAGATCGGGCGGGGCAGATCGAGTGCCACGGCGCGCTCGGGGCGGAAGAGGTCGGTGTCTACGCCGCGCGTCCACATCGCCAAGTGCCCAAAGCCGCGATCGCCGAGCTCCTCGGTCAAGGAGCGGGTGGCCACCATCGTCACCTCGGCCGGAGCGTGAAAGCGGCGCAGCAGCGCGTAGCTCCATGACGGAGGAACCGGCAACCGCGCCGAGACGTATTCCGGAAACCGCGTCATGTAGCTCGTCGTAAAGGAAATCTTCTGCAGCAGGCAGTAGCGCCGCACGATGTGCCCGATTGGTCCCTCGGTCGCGATATGCAGCGAATCCGGTGCCGCCAGCTCAATCCGACGGGCGATTTCTCGCCGGCTCGGGATGGCGCAGCGAATGCTTGGATAGGTCGGCAGCGAAAACGATCGAAACCCTTCCGGGGTCAGAAACTCGACTTCGGCACCCAGCTTTCGGGCACTGGCGGCGAGCGCCTGCAGGCTCCGCACGACCCCGTTGACCTGCGGCGACCAGGCATCGGTCGCGATCAGTATTCGCATCGTCGAGGCGCTCACGACGGCAGCCGCATCAGCGGCCTTCCCATGCGGATGACCGCACCCTCCGCTACCGAGTCGCAAAGGGCGATACCCTTCGGTGCAAACACGATGATCGTCGATCCCTGCTCGAACCATCCCCATCTCCTGCCCTTTGCTGAAGGCGGCCCGGCACGGGATTTCGGCGTCTCCGCGGTACCGCGTGTTCAGCAGGACGTCCAGAAAATTCAAACGGATGCCGGCAACGAGGATCGCCGCCACCGGCACCAGGGTAACGACGATGCCGCCGGGGCGGAGGATCATGCGAATGACTGCGCGCTCATTCTTGCAGAACAACTTGGCGATGCGCTTGAGCGCGATCGGATTGACGTTCCACGTCTCGCCGGAAATGTAGGTGACCCTGTCGACGGTGCAGTCGTACGGAGCATGGAAGCGGTGGTACATGCCGGACGTCAGCCGCAGCGTCGCGTATTGGCCATAGCGATAAAGCGCAACGAGTTGCGGGTCGATCAGCAGGTCCTGCAAGGTGTAGCGGAATCCTTTGGCTTGGATCAGCTCGTCCCGATCGATCCCGCCGGAGGCTCCGACAATGGCATCACAGGGGCTGGTAATAATATGCGGGTCGCGGTCGACCGGACGCGCGCCGGGCTTCAGCTCTCGGGTAAAGCACGCGTGCAGGCTCGTGAAGTGCTGCGTTCGCGCTTCGCTCAGGTCGAGATCGGCGAACTGCCGCCAGATCGCGATGGAGGCGCGCGCCAGCAGCGGCGCCTCGATCCGGCTGAACCAGCCGATAAACCGATTCGCCAGCCGGTGCGGGACCCGGTTCGTCACGAGAAAACTGATGTCCTCCCGAAGCGAGGATCTCGCGATTGCCGCTCGCCCTGTCATATCTTTGCAAGAATTATCGAATAATGACCGCATCCATGGAGGCGGCACTCGCGACCACGGCCGCTTGCGCGCTCGCCGTCATCGGTTTGGCGGCGACGGCGGTCGGCCTGAAGTCCCGGCTGGAGCTGTCGAAGGCAAGGCACAGATCGCTCGCCGGGCATGAGCGCATTGCCCGCTTCGTGGCCTCGCTGGTGCCGTTTTATCAGTATGACGAAGCGCAGATCTTCAAGGCCGACGCCGCACCGGATGACGTCGCGGCACAGCGACGCGCGGATTTTGCGCGGCTCGCGGATCTCTACCGAAAACGCTATGCCGCGACGCTGAGACTGACGAGCGAGGCCACCGATTTGATCTCGGATCTGCAGTTCACCGAGGCTTACCGCATCCCGTTTCAATTCAGCCGCCACGTGCGGCGACAGCTGCCGGTCGGGGCATTTCTCCAATCGTCGTCCGGGGTCACGACGGCCGACCTCGACGGGAATTTGTTCTACGATCTCACCGGCTCCTACGGCGTCAATCTGTTCGGCTACGACTTCTACAAGGAGTGCATCGATCGCGGTCTCGAGCGCGTGCATGCGCTCGGCCCGGTATTGGGCTCTTATCATCCGCTGGTTGCCGACAATGCCGCGCGGCTGGTGCGCCTGTCGGGCATGGACGAGGTTTCGTTTCACATGTCCGGAACAGAGGCCGTCATGCAGGCGGTCAGGCTCGCGCGCTACCATACGCGGCGTTCCCACCTGGTGCGCTTCTGCGGCGCCTATCACGGCTGGTGGGGCGACGTCCAGCCGGGCGTCGGCAATCCGATGCCGCCGCACGAAACATACACTTTGAAGGACATGTCCGAGGCGGCGCTGCGCGTGCTGCGCCGGCGCCGCGACATTGCCTGCGTCCTCGTCAACCCGGTGCAGGTCATGCACCCGAACAGCGCCGCGCCGGCCGATGCGACGCTCGTCAACAGCGCCCGGCCGGCCGGTCTCGATCGCGCCGCCTACGCCGATTGGCTCAAGCAACTGCGCGCGGTCTGCACCGAGCGCGGCATCGTGCTGATCTTCGATGAAGTCTTTGTCGGCTTCCGCTTGGCACCCGGCGGCGCGCAGGATTATTTCGGCGTCCGGGCCGACCTCGTCACCTACGGCAAGACGCTGGGCGGCGGCCTGCCCGTCGGCGCCGTCTGCGGGCGCAAGCACTTGATGAAGCGTTTCCGGGAGGAGCGACCGGCGGATATGTGCCTGGCGCGCGGCACGTTCAACTCGCATCCCTACGTCATGGCGGCAATGAACGAATTCCTGCGGCGCCTCGAAGAACCGGCGATCCGCGTGCTCTACTGCGACCTCGATGCGATTTGGGATCGTCGCGCCGCGGCGCTCAATCGGCGGCTCCGGGATGCCGGGCTGCCGGTACAGGTAGCGAACCTGTCGTCGATCTGGACGATTTGTTACACGCGGCCTTCCGCCTACAACTGGATGTTCCAATATTATCTGCGGGCGGAGGGCCTGGCGCTGAGCTGGGTAGGCACCGGCAGGCTCATCTTCAGCCTGAATTATACGGAAGCCGATTACCAGGTGGTCGCCGACCGGTTCGTTGCGGCCGCCGAAGCGATGCAGCGGGGCGGCTGGTGGTGGGAGGACCCGCTCGCCAGCAACCGCAAGATCAGGCGGCGGATCTTGCGCGAGATGATCGCTCATCGGCTGTCGCCGCGGCGGGCTTGGCCGGCGCCAGGCTGAACGACGCCGAAGCGCCGTCAGTGGCCATGGTTCAGCGCCATTTGGCCGCGCAGCAGATGGTACGGCGCCTTGTAGTAAAGTTTGATGTCGTGAAACGGGGGTCGGTCAAGATCTTGACCGCCCAAACCAATCCGGTCTGCAGGTCGCTGATGAAGAACAATTGAACGGAACGCAGAATTACCCCGCCGGCCCCGATGAACAACCAGCACATTCCGATCTGATGGAAAAATCCCGATGCGCTTTCCCATGGATTGACGATCCCGAAGAACGTCGGTCTAAAGCACAGCGGCAGCGGAGATAATGCCCAAATCGAGAGCAGAACCACCTTGCGGCGGAGGTTGTAGCCTACCTTGACCGCTTCTTTGTATTCGTGAGTGGCATCGTTTATCGCGTCGTAACCCTTCGGCTCAAAAAAGAAATGGCCGATCTGGCGGCTGGTCATCGACATCATCCAGCCGATCAAGGCCGCTATCGCCGGATCCCAGAACAGCAGGAAATACATCAGAATGAAGCTGGTCGCGCTTACTAGGTGCAGTGATTGATTGACCAGGCTGTGGTGATAATATCGATGATCGTCCCAGCGCTGAATTTTCAGCGTCTGCCTAAATCCACTCATTTGCCGTCCCCCTTTTTGCACCAACGGTCATACCCCCGACCCCTGGGCGCATTTGACGAACCTGAGCAGCGAGAAATGACCAAACGGCGGCGTCGGCCGGCGCTCGATCAGGCGCACATCGGTTCGGCGCTCGGTCCAGCGAGCGAATTGATCCCAGGGAAACTGCGTCCGCCATCCAAGGCGACAAACGATCGGTTGCAGCAACAGCTCGATCAGATGTCGCAGCCCGGCATCCGCACCGATGCGGCTGAGGAGGATCAGCTCGCCGCCGGGCCTGAGCATTCGGGCACACTCGTCGAGCGCCGCCTCCGGGTTTGGCACGGTCGAGATCACATGATTCGCCACGACGACGTCGAACGACCCATCGGGAAACGACAAGTGCTCCGCGTCCATCACCTCCAGCTTCTCGACATTTGTCAGGGACAGATCCGCAACCCGTCGCCGTGCTTTGCGGAGCATGACCTCGGAAAGATCTATCCCGATTATGCGGTTCCGCGAGGAATAGCCAGGCAGCGAAATCCCTGTGCCGACGCCGACTTCGAGAATCCGGCCACCCACCTGCTCTGCCGCGGCGATCGCCGCCTGCCGCCCGCGATCGAACAGGGCGCCGAAGACCAGATCGTACACGGGAGCCCAGCGCGCATACGCCTTCTGCAACGTGACCAAGTCGAGTTCCGCGCGCGATTTCTGTCCAACTGCTTCCGCCACCGGCACTACCTCAGTGATGTCTCAAGATCGTCATAAAAGACTAGCCGCCCTTTGTTTCAATAAAGTGAAAAAACTATTGCGATTGGATGGCGGCGCGTCACCGCCGAAAAAGAAACAGGCGTCCCGACCGCGCCCGCCTACCCCTGTGGTCATTGCGAGGAGCGGAGCGACGAAGCAATCCCGACCCTCGCGACTCCGCGACGACGAGATCGCCACGGCGCCTGACGGCGCCTCGCGATGACCGCGGAAAACGTCAGCGCTGATGCCGATTTATCCGAGCGACGCCAGATCGAAGCCGAGAGCGTCCCCGAGTTCGATCTGCGCCATGAAGTCTCTGTACCGCTGCCGCGCGGTAAACGGGCTCCGGAACGGTAACCGGTCGTAAAGGCCGCAGCGAATCTGCCCTGCCCGAGGCCGGTCACCCAAAGATTGCGCGGCGGCGCTCGAGGCTGGCGGCCGGCCAGAGTTTTGCCGAATTGTAATAGGCCTCGAACGCCGGCACGCCTTCGGGCAGTCTGACCCAGGGCAGCTTCGAGCGGGTGTAGATGTGGACGTCGGGCGCCAGCGCCGCCGGCTCGTCCAAGGTGCCGACGCGGACGAAGCGGAGCGCCGCCAAGCCGCCATATTCGCTCCACATCGCCGTTGCGCAAGCCGGGCAGCGAAAGATCCGGTGCGGGCGGCCGCTGTCGGTCGGCGCCGCAACCGGTTGCGGCTCGCCGGTGGCGAGCGCGATCCGGTCGGTCTCGATCAACGCATTGATGACAAAGGCGCTGCCGGTCTGGCGCTGGCAATCGCGGCAGTGGCAGCAATGCACGAACATCGGCATGCCAAGAAGCCGGTATCTGACCGCACCGCAGGCGCAGCCGCCCGCCAGGTCGCTGATGCCGCTCATCGCCTTCGCCTTTGCTCACCCATTCCGCAGCATATCGCGAAGCTCGGGGACGATCCAGAACGGCTGCTGGCCGCGGGCGACGCGCTCGAAATTGTCGAGGGCGTTGCGCCAGCGCTTCCAGTGATTGTCCCAGGTCGGGCCGGCGGCATGCGGACTGAAGACGATGTTCTTCAAGCCGAACAGCTCATGGTCGGGCCGCGGCGGCTCCTCGACCATGACGTCGAGCCCGGCGCCGAGGATCTTGTCGTCGCGCAATGCGTTGTAGAGCGCCTTCTCGTCGACCACCGGGCCGCGGCAGGTATTGACCAGGATCGCTGTCGGCTTCATCAGCGCGAGCTCCCTCTCGCCGATCAGATTGCGTGTCGACCGGTCGAGCGGCACGTGCAAGGTCACGACGTCGGACGTCTTCAGCAGTTCGGGGAACAGCGCAAAGCGGACACCCAGCGCATCTTCCTCGTCGGCGGTCATCCGGTTGGTGTCGTAATACTTGATGTGCATATCGAACGCCTTGGCGCGGCGGGCGACCTTCTTGCCGATATTGCCGAGGCCGACGATCCCCAGGGTCTTGTCTTCGAGCTCGTAGAGCCGGGCCGCGTGGAAATCGTTGCCGCGCCAGCGCCCCGAGGCAACGCCCTCGTGCTGCCAGATCAGTCGGCGGCTGACCGCCAGCATCAACAGCATCGCATGCTCGGCGACCGCCGTCGCATTGGCGCCGCCATTGTTGCAGATCGGCACGCCGGCGTTCCGCGCCGCCTCGAGATCGTAGGTGTTGTAGCCGGCGCTCAAGGTCTGGACGAGGCGCAGCCGCGGCGCCTTCTCGTAGAATTCCGGCCCATGCTTGAACTGGCCGACGCCGATGTAGAATTCGGTATCCTTGAGGAGGTCCCAGAATTCCGGACGGCCGTGCGGCGCGGTCACCAATTCCCAGCCGCTCGGCAGCAATTCATAAGCAATTTCCAACGTGTCGGCGGAATGGCTGACGGGGGTCAGGATGCGGGGCATTCTGCGTCTCCTTTTTGGCGGGTTTGTCGCGCGGCTTCGGGCAAAACGGGCGCCATTCTAGTGTACTGCTGCCGAAATAACTAGACATTTGGCTCGCCTTGTGGCCTACTCAGCGGGTGAGCAGGAATCGGGTAGCCACTCTGGAGCTGAGAGCCGAACAGCAGGAACTGCTGCAAGGATGGGTTCGGGCGCATGGCACGCCGCAGCAGGTGGTGAAGCGCTGCCGGATTGTTTTGCTGGCGCATGAGGGATACGCCGACGTGGCAATTGCGCAGGAGCTTGGATTGAATCGGCACACCTGTCGGCTGTGGCGGGAGCGCTTCGTCGCCGCGGGGGCGCAGAGCTTGTGGGCGGTGGCCGAAGGACGCGGACGCAAACCCCAGCCGGGCCTGGCCGAACGCATTGTGAAGGCCACGCTGAGCAGCAAACCGCCTGGGCAGACGCACTGGAGCACTCGGGCGATGGCCAGGGCCCAAGGCGTGGACGCGAGCACGGTGTGCCGCATCTGGCAGGAGCACGGCTTGCAGCCGCACCGGCAGGAGACGTTCAAACTCTCGCGCGACCCGCAATTCGTGCCGAAGCTGCTGGATGTGGTGGGCGTGTACTTGCATCCGCCGCAGAACGCGGTGGTGCTGTGCGTGGATGAAAAAAGTCAGATCCAGGCCTTGGATCGCACGCAGCCTGGGCTGCCGATGAAGCGGGGACGTTGCGGCACCTGGACGCACGACTATGTGCGCCATGGCACCACGACACTTTTTGCCGCGCTGAACGTGGCGGCCGGAACGGTCAGCGGGCGGTGTTTTCCGCGCCATCGGCATCAGGAGTTCTTGCGCTTTCTGCGCCAGATCGATGCCGAGTACGCGCCGGAGTTGGATTTGCATCTGGTGTTGGACAACTACGGCACACACAAAACCGCACAGGTCCAACGCTGGTTGAAGCGCCATCCGCGCTTCACGGTACACTTCATTCCGACCAGCTCCAGCTGGCTGAATTTGGTGGAACGCTGGTTCGGCGATCTGACCGGCAAAGCCGTGCGCCGTGGCAGCTTTGCCAGTGTCCCGGACTTGGTGGCCGCGATCGAGGACTTCATTGCGGCTTGGAATTGCGATCCCAAGCCCTTTATCTGGCGGGCGCAAGCCGAAGATATCCTCGCCAAGATCGAGCGCTGTCGGCGGCGGCTGGAAGAGATTCAGCCCGGCTGCACCGTGCGTCGTACGCGAAAGAAGGCAGCGTGACATGTGTATAGTTATTTGCGCATCATAACACTAGCGATAACCCGCAACCCAGCCCAACCGCCAAAAAAGTGGCGTGGCCGGTGGCCGCCGACGCCGCTCCCGTTAGGGATTTCCGCTGAGCTCGTCAAAGAAAGCCTTGTCGGCCTCGAGGCCGGTCGCCGGCCGCCGCGACACGCGATCCTGCAGCGGTCGGAGCCGAGCGCGCAGCGGCACCGCCGCGTCGAGCCGGCGAAGCTCGTTTTCGAGCGCCATGCGGACCGCCTCGGTCTTGGTCACCTGCTGGCGGACGGCCAGCCTTTCGGCGAGCCGGTTGACGACTTCGCTGCGGATATGGAGCGCCATCCTGGTTCTTGTGTAGCGGCGAGAGGTAGACGGCGCTTCAAGCTCGGATGGTGAGTGTGCTGTGCGGCCCGAGCGCCGGCAGCAGCCGCAGCAGCACGCCGCGGGCGACGGCGACGCAGCCCTCGGTCGGCGAGAAGTCGGGGCGGGCGATATGCAGGAAGATCGCGCTGCCGGCACCGGGCCGCGTCGGGTTCATGTTGTAGCCGACAGCGACGAGCAGGTCGTATACCTCGTCTTCCCGCCACAGCCTCTCGACGTGGGCGGGATAGGGCAGTTCGACCAAGCGGTTGTATTTCGAGTCTTGGGGATCGTCGACCCAGGCGTGTCTTTCCGAGAGAGGCGTCGTCGGCAGGGCAAGAGGCGGCAGCGTCAACCGGTCGCGCCGGTACATCGCGAAGAGGAGCGGAAAGGTCCCGGGCGGGGTCGCGCCATCGCCCTCCCGCTTATCGGCGCGCACGCCGGCTCTGCCGACCGCGGCGCGGGCGGAGCCCGCGGGCCAAAAGAGACGGCCGCCGTGGTATTCGAGGCGCACCGGCCCGGCCATCGCCACGCTACCGCGGGATCCGGCCAAGAACGCCCACGGTCCGCCCAGCACGCTGCGGCGCGAGCAGGCGCTCAGTACCATTGGCGCTTGTCGACGACGTTGATCAGCGGCCGATTGGCGGCGAAGCGGCGACAGTTTTCGAGCAGGATCGCTTCCCAGTTCCGGCGATAGGGGGTGCCGAGGATCGCGACATGCGGCGTGATCAGCACGTTCGGCATGCCCCAGAGCGGGCTGTCGGGCGGCAGCGGCTCAGGGTCGGCGACATCGAGGCCGGCACCGGCGAGCCGGCCGGACTGCAGGGCCGCGACCAGGTCGGCGGTGACGACGCAACGGCCGCGCGCTATGTTGATGAAATAGGCGCCGCGCTTCATCCGCGAGAACCGGGCGGCGTTGAACATGCCCAAGGTGTGGGGCGTCTCCGGCGTCGTCAGAATGACGAAATCGGCCTCGCCGAGGCGCGCGTCGAGCCGGTCGGGAGTATCGAGCGCGGCCATGCCGGCGGGGGCTACGGTCACCCGCGGGTCGATGCCGAGCACCCGCATGCCGAACGCGGCGCACTGCTTGGCCGCCTCGCCGCCGGCGCCGCCGACCCCGACGATCAGCACCGTCTGCGCCGGCAGGTCGATCATCCCCGGGCCGCGCTGCCAGCGCCGCTGCGGCAGGTAATGGTCGAAGCGGCGGGCGAAGGCGAGCAGAAACGCCACCGCATGCGTCGAGAGATGCTCGTTGTAGCTGCCGTGCATGCCGGTGACCACGACATCGCTTTCGACCAGCGCATCGTAGAACCAGGCGCCGCCCAATCCGGCGCGGTTGGCGCAGATCCAGCGCAGCCGCTTCGCCCGGGCGAAGAGTTCGGGCGGCACCGTCCCGAAGGCGGCATCGGCGGTCTCGATGTCGGTGAGCGGGTCCTTGGGATCGGCGTAGATCTTGGCGACCGCGCCCGGGACCGCCTGCCGGATCTTCTCCGGCCAGGACGGGTCGGCATCGGCCGCCAGCAACAGGATCGTGAAGCTCATCGCACGTCTCGCCCGCTCAGGCGGCGATCGCCTCGGCCGCGCGCAAAAACCGCCGGTTCGGGACGCTGCGCGGGCGGCTCGCGAGCCGTTCATAGGAGAGCGCCAGGGCGACGTCGCGCTGACCGGCGCGCAGCGCCGCCTCGGTCAGCGTCCAGTCGACGACGTCGCGCTGCGCCCAGCTGCCGCCGATCTGCCAGAGATCGAAGCGCACCGGCAGCAGCCGCTCGACGGCCTCGGCCCAGGCGCCGCGGTGGAACGCGGCGAGGCCCTCGACGACGGGGATGCCGACCTGGCGATAGATGGGCGCCGCTTCGCGGCCGCTCTCGGCCGTCGCGCGCATCGCTTCGAGCCGCCGTTCGAAGAGGGCTTCCCGGCCCGCGCCCAACTCGGCCATCGCCGCGTGCACATCGCCAAAGACGAGGCATTTCCCATCGGCATGGCCCTGCCACAGATCCGCCTGCTCCGCCCAGCGGTCGCCGATGTCGACGCCCGATGCGTCGAGGCGCCAGAGCAGCGCCGTGGCGTTGGTCAGGCTCAGGCAGAGCGGGCGCTGGGTCTCGCGGATCGACCCGTCATAGAGCGCGAGCACCGCCTCGTATTGCCCGAGTTCGAGGTGGAACAGCGCCCTGTGCCACCAGATATGGACCTGGTTCAAATGACCGGGGGTCGACCACAGCTTCTCGCGCGCCGCCATCCAGCCGAGCCCGTCCTCCGGCCGACCGGTCATCTCCATCACATGCGCGACCGTGTGATGCGGCCAGAAACTCAAGGGTTCGAGTTCGGCGGCGGCGCGCGATTCGTCTTCGGCGCGGGCGTAATCGCCGGCTTCCTCCGAGCCGAAGGCGTGGAAGGCGAGCAACGTGGCATAGCCGCTCTGGTCCTTCGACCAGAACGGCAAGGCCCGCGCCGACCGGTCGCGGATCCAATGAAAGCGTCCGAGGAAACCGTCGATCAGGACCGCGCTCTGATGCGCCACGAGATCGAACGGGTAACGCATCAGGTGGCGGTCGAGCGCGGTGACGGCGGCGGCGCGGGCGCCTTGCAGCCAATGGTCGAGGGCTGCGAGGTGAGCTCTTTCGCGTTCGTTCAACGGCAGCGGCCGGGCGGTCTCGACGAGGGCCGCGACGGCAGGCACGAGGCCGGGGTCGTTGGCGGCGGCCAGGACCCAGGCCTTGCCGAGATGCGCCATCGCGAAGCCGGGTGCGGCTTGTCGTGCCGCGTCGAACCGGCCGACCGCATCGCCGCAGACGAGGTTGAACGCCCGCACCGCCTCGTCGTAGGCGGCGGCGGCCTCGGCCGTGGCGCCGGAGAGGCGATGTCCGTGGGCGTCCTCGATCATCCCCGGCCGCAAATCATGCCGTGTGCTGGCGCGACGGGCGGGCCGCCGCCGACCGCAGCGCCGCCTCGATCCCCTCGGGGCGGGCGAAGGCGAGATACTCGGCCGCATATTCGGGCGGCAGCACCTCGACCATCAATTCGTTCTCGAGCCAGACCTCGATGACATGGAACGGGCCGCGGTCGCAGCGATAGCAGTGCCAGCCTTCGCGCCGCGCGATCGCCTCGACGGCATCGGCCGAGGTGGCGACGCTGAGCGCGAAATGGGTCGGGCCAAAGCCGTGCGCCTCGCGCTTGGCAAAGCCCGCCCCGTGGTCGCCGCCCGGCCGCAACTCGGTCCCGGCCGGATGGACTTCGACGCCCGAGCCGTGCGCGTCGCGCTGCAGCGCAAAGAAGCTCCCGGGATTGGGCGGGAACGGCACCGCGACGCCGCCCATCAACTCGGCCAGCACCCCGGCAACATGCTGCGGGTCGCGCGCCGCAATCGACAGATGATGGATCATCGTCTTCCTCCCGAGATTACCGATGACGCATAGCACGAACCGCCGGCCGGCGCGACGCTTTGCGCGTTTCACCCCGCATCCCAACCGATGGCGCGGCGCAGAAAATTGTAGCCGAGGGCGGTGAAGGAGGCGCGCTCGCGATTGTCCTTGCCATAGCCGTGGCCGCCGGCGGCGGGCTCGTAGAAATAGGCTTCGTAGCCCATCGCCTGCAGCTTCGCCGCCATCTTGCGGGCATGACCGGGGTGGACGCGATCGTCGCGCCGGCTGGTCGCCAACAATATCGGCGGGTAGTGCCGGCCCGGAAGCGCGGTGTGATAGGCCGAAATCGCGCCGAGGAAGTTCCAGTCTTCGGGGTTGTCGGGGTCGCCGTATTCGGCAATCCAGCTGGCGCCGGGCGGCAATTTCGCATAGCGGCGCATGTCGACGAGCGGGATCGTGCAGAACAGCGCGCCGAACCGCTCTGGATACCGGGTCAGCATATTGGTGATCAGAATGCCGCCGTTCGATCCGCCCTCGGCGGCGATCCGGCCGGGCCGCGTCACCCCGCGGCGCACCAGGTCGGCGGCGACGGCGGCGAAATCATCGTGCGAGCGGCGCTTGCCCTCCCGTCGCCCGGCATCGTGCCAGCCGCTCCCGAACTCGCCGCCGCCGCGGATATTGGCGATGACGGCGGTGCCGCCGCGCTCCAGCCACAGCTTGCCGATGGCGGGATTGTAGTAGGGCAGCTGCGCGATGCCGAACCCGCCATAGCCGCTGAGATGAACCGGGGCGTCGCCGGTCTCGCCGGGCGGCCCGACCTGGGTATAGGGGATGCGGGTGCCGTCCTCCGAGATCGCCTCATGCCGGCTGACGGCGAGGCCCTTCGGGTCGAAGGCGGGCGGCGCCTGCTTCAGGAGTTCGGGTGCCCCGGCCGGGCGCAGCAGGTACAACGAGGCCGGGGTCAGCGGGTCCTGCGCGCTGGCCAGGAGATCGCCGTTCGCCTCTTCCTTGCGCTCATCCAACGGCCAGAGGTTGGCGACGCCGAATTCGGGCAGCCCGGTGACGGCTTGGCGCGACCAGCCCGCCGCCGACGGGGTCAGCGCTTCGAACACCGGCCGCAAATCATCGAGCAGCGCCACCATGAGCCGGCCGCCGCACCAGAAAAACCCTTGCAGGGCGCGCCGCGAGGCCGGTTCGAAGAGGCGGGTGAAACGGCGATCCCCGCCGAGGAAGGCGGCAAGAGAAATACCGAGGACGGTGTCCGGCGGATGGGTTTCGCCGGCGATGGTCCATTGGGTCCGCCGCTTCGCCGCGAGCCAGCCGCGATGCCAATCGGCCGAGGCGTCGGTGGGAATTTCGAGGAGGGTCCGGGGTCCGGTGCGATCGCCGAGCCACAGCTCCGCATCAAAGAAGCCACGGCGATCGATGAACACCAGACGGTCGGCGCCGGCCTCGCGGTCGACATCGGCCGAGACCGCCAGATGGTCGGCGGCGGTCGCGAAGACGACCGGCGCGGCGCCGGGGTCGGTGCCCCGCCGCCACCGCCGCACCGTGCGTGCGTAGCCCGAATGGGTTGCCATGCCCTCGCCCCAGGCCGAGGACAGCAGCAGATTATCGCGGTCGAGCCAGGCGGCGCCGCCCTTGGCCTCCGGCAGCGCAAAGCCGCCCGGAACAAAGTCGCGCGAAAGCAGATCGAATTCGCGCAGCACAACGGCGTCGGCGCCGCCGCGCGACAGCATCAGGATGGCGCGGTCGTGGCTTTGGGGGATGGTCGCGGCCCCGCCCCAGACCCAGTCCTCGCCTTCGCGGGCGGCGAGCGCGTCGAGATCGAGCACGATCTCCCATTGCGGCTCGGCGTGGCGGAAGCTGTCGAGCGTCGTCGCCCGCCAGAGGCCGCGCGGTTGCGCCGCATCCTTCCAGAAATTGAAGACCCGGGTGCGGCGCCTGGTGATCAGCGGGATGTTGTCGGGCCGGTCCAGGATCGCGGCCAGGAGGTCGCGATCGGCGGCAAAGCGGCTGTCGCCGAACTCCTCGAGAGTCGCCCGGTTCTGCACCTCGACCCAGGCCAGCGCTCGCTCGCCGTCGACCTCTTCGAGCCACAGATAGGGGTCGTCGTCGGGCGCTTCGAGGGTCGGCCGCGGGTCGGCGGTCAAGGGGCCCGAACCCTGTCCAAACCGCGCCAATCGAATTCGACGCCGTGCCCGGGCCGCTGCGGCGCCGTCGCCATCCCATCGGCGAGTTCGAACGGGTAACGCAGAAAGCGCTCGAGGCCGAAACCGTGCACTTCGAGATAGGACCGGTTCGGCAGCGCCGCCAACAGCTGGACCGTCACGTCGTGGGCGCCGTGCGAGGTGATCGGCAGGTTGAACGCCTCGGCCAGATGGGCGATCTTGAGGAAGGCCGTGACCCCGCCGCAATTGGTGACGTCGGCCTCCGGAAAGGTGACCCCGCCGGCGGCGATCATCTCTTTGAACTCGTAGAGCGTGTGCAGGTTCTCGCCGGTCGCGACCGGCAGCCCGCCGTCGCGAACGATCCGCCGATGGCCGGCGACGTCGTCCGGGATGGTCGGCTCCTCGAGCCAGTACACGTCGAACTCGGCCAGCCCCCGCGCGGCGCGCACCGCCTCGTCGACGCTCCAGCGCATATTGGCGTCGACCATCAGCGGAAAGTCGGCGCCAAGATGCTCGCGCATCGCCCGCACCCGCTCCAGATCCTGCGACAGGTGCGGCCGGCCGACCTTCATCTTGACGGCGCGAAACCCCTTCTCGCGGTTTTCGTCGGTCTGGCGCAGCAGTCGGTCGAGCGGAAAATCGAGATCGATGCCACCGGCCCCCGGGTCCGCGCCGCGCGCGGCCCGAGGATAAACTCCGGCCGGGACTCGCGGGTCGTGGCCGCCCAGGAGCCGCCACAACGGCGTCGCGAAGCGCCGCGCCCGCAAGTCCCACAGGGCGATGTCGACGGCCGAGATGGCGAGGCTCGCAAACCCGCCGCGGCCGCCGTAATGCAGCCGCCACCACAGGCGCTGCCACAAGGCCTCGATGCGGTCCGCCTCGGCGCCGAGCAGCACCGGGCGCAGATCGCGCTCGACGAGGGCGGCGACCGCCGCGCCGCCCTGGCCGACGGTATAGGTGTAGCCGAGCCCCTCGACGCCCGCAGCGTCGCGCAACCGCACCGTGACCAGCTCCAAGGCCGCGATGTAGTGGTCGACGCCAACGGCAGCGATCTCGATCATGGCGATACCCGTACTCGAGCCGGGGACCGAGTGTTTCACGCCGCCCCGGCGCTGACAATCTCCGGCCTGCAAGGCGAACGGAGGCCGCCTCGAAACGGGGGCAACGGCGTATTTCGAATGAGGTTCGGGAAGCGGAAGGTTTGGCGAGACGTGCCCAGGTGCCTGTTTGCGATCGGCCCGGTGACACCGTCCAGCACCGCCGTGTCATCGGTATCGGCGCTGTACTTAGCGGGCGTCTCAGATTGCCCCAAACGGGACCTTGCCGGCGCGAAGAGGGAACGGCGTTAATGAATTCGTAATTGCTTCAGCGTAGCCGGGCGTGGCGGACTGACCCTGCCCCCTGGGATTGCCGGTCAGCGCTTCAAAAGTTTGCGTGTCGAGTGATGCCGTCTGGTCTGAGCCGTTGATCTTTTGAAACTGGCTAAGGGCGCGCTTTGTCTCGTGGCTAAGAACCCATCGTCCTTCCGGAGGAATTCGCGGGTTCGCCAATCATCGGAGGTCTGAGACGCGCGGTCCATGCATGCTGTATTCACCCTGCTGCCTGCATCGGCCGCATGCTCCAGAGCGGTGCCCGCAATACCCAAAGCAAGGACGGAAGCTGTCCCGAGAACCAATTTTCGGATCGGTGTTCGCACTGTCACCTCTACATTGGCAGAGGCATTCGGGCCGGGTTACGAGCCTTTGGCCGACCCTTGACCGTCTGACATATGCCAAGGAGTGCGAAAATATCTGATGGTATGGGAACGCAATTGTTGATGGCGGTGTTTTCCGATTGGAGCGCGGGAGCGCCAACGAAATCCCTTCGATCAGGCAAGACCCCCGCCCAACACGGGGCATCAGCCCAGGGTCGTCAGGCAGGGGTCTATCGGTCTCATCTCACGGATACAGGAGTTCAGCAATGGGAGGTCAGCCCGGAAAACCGAAGCCGCCAGGCAATCCGCCGATACGACAGGAACCGCGCCGGCCTCGGCCGATTGAGGAGCCACCGCGGCCGCTGCCGGTACCCCCGGTGGACCCGCCGCCCGTTCCAATGCAGGCGCTAACTCGACCTGGCTGAAATTGCCGGGAATGCCGCAACGAATCAGGGAGAATGCGAATGGTTACTACCTCACCAAGGCGTATCCACAGGTGGCACGTATGCGACGAGGCGACAATCGACCACCTGGTGAAAGAGTGCTACGAAGCAAAGGCTCCGGAACGGCGCGTTCACAGCTCTAGAACCGAGAGCGGCCAATCGGTCGAAGAACAGGTTCGCAAAAAGTGGAGCCCGAGTAAGGGCGGACTGCCAATCTTCTGAGTCCGCTTTTGTGGAATTGCTGATCAGCGCGTATGTTCAGAGCATGCGGCCGGTAGGCTCTTTGCGCTTGTTCCGTTGCGATCGATCAGGTGGCAGCCGTCGCGGAACCCTTCCAACCTCGGCTGTGTTGTTAACCAGCGAGAGCAGCCGCGTCCGCTCTGTCGATACGCTCGCGATGATCGCCGCGAGCCCGCGGTTGACGCGGCCGGCTACGCAAGATTTGTTCCGATGTTCTCCATTTGGTGGACTTTGGAGGCCGGGGAACTTATCCGCAAGCCCATCGTCATGGCCAAGCCTGTGCAGGCTCGAATCAGGATCAGCCGAGCAGCGGCGGCACGATTACGACCCTGCGGCGTTGAAGAATGAAAAATGAGGAGGTTACACAATGTCGATCGAACCTGAAGGATGGTATATGGACGCAGGCCCACCATCGTGGGATGCAGAAGCCAAGACGTTTTCCTTCTTCTTATCCAAACGCGGGCATGAGCGCGTATCATGTGTCCTAACCATTGATGCGCTGGAGCAAGCGGTTCAGTCAAACGACATTTCCGGACCGGCACTGACTAGAATATTTGAGGCGCACCGGCAGATGGTAGAACTCCGAGCTGCCCAGAAGTTGAATGCTGGACTACTCGATGCCAATGGCTGTGTGCTGGTGAGGGCTGAAGATATCTGATCCGGTATTGAGATAGCGGTCTGCGACGCCTGGGGGTTCGCCGCATGACCCAAGCGTGGCCGGATGCAATCCCATCCGCTGCGCAGCAGGGTCGGCCCAGGGCGGCCCGGATAGGGGCCGAACCCTCTGGTGGTGCGCCCTCCCCCTGCACGTGGCCTTTGACCATCCCCGGCCGAACAGCGCAACGGCGGCAACGGCGAGCGCAGCACCGACGAGAACCGCGATCAGGGCCACGCGCGCCACGCGTCCCGTCGCGTCGGCAGCCGGGCGAGCGGCTCCTTGATCACCTCAAGCTCGTCGTGGATCGCATAGAGATCAGCGCGGGCCTGATCGGCCAGGCGCAGGGTGAGGCGCTCGGATGATCCCTCGGGCAAGGGTTTGTCGGGACTCCGTGGCATCAAGGAGTTTATAGAAGTCACCGGCTCTTGTTCAGCGCGCGGCAGAAGTCGAGGCAACGGCGCAAGTCGGCCGCGATTTTAGTCCCCCACCGGCTGGCGCCGACCCGCCGGGGATGAAACGGGCCGTCATCGCCGGGCTTGTCCCGGCGATCCCTGGACCCGCGGGTCAAGCCCGCGGGTGACGGTCCGAGTGGAGCGCGCCATCTGTTTTTTTCAGTCCCCCACCGGCGTTGCCGACCCGCAGGGCATGAAACTTCACCCGCTGTCATTGCGAGGCGCCGATAGGCGCCGCGGCAATCTCGGCGTCGCGGAGTTTGCGGCGTCGAGATTGCTTCGCTGCGCTCGCAATGACAGCGAGGGTCGGCCAACGCGGTCCTGTCGGTTTGTTTTTTGTTAGGAAAACACTGGCGCTCGGCTCAAGGGAGGGGGCGCTCCCGGCGCGCAGCGCCTAGAGCGCGGCCTGACATTCGCTCTTGCCGAGGCCTTGGCGTGTAGTCGGGTAAGAGTGACAGGGACGCTCGATCGAAACGCCAGTCGAAAATGATTAGCCGAGACGGGCCGGAAAGAGCGGCACCGAACCGAGCGTGCGCGCGACCGCGGCGAGGTATGCGGCCGGTAGTGCGGGTGGCGGGCCGCCCGCGCGCCGGATGGTCATGTCCGCGTGACCGAAGCTCTTCGGGCCGGCGGCTTGCCGTCGAACGCTGCGGTCGCGATGTTGAGATACGCGTTTAGCGAGCCCCGGTGCATCGGCCGAACGGTGAAGCCTAGTGCCAGCGCAGCGGCAATAAACGCCCCGTTGGTCAGATAGCACCTGCTTTCACCTTCGACCACGTGCTTGAGTCCATAGCTCGACATGCCGCGGTTGACGGTTTTGCGTCGGGGCTGTCGCGAGAGCCAATCGCAGGCCATCGCAAATTCTTTGACTTCGCGCGCAAGCTCCCGCCGCTCTGTCGTGCGATCGATCTGCCACCACCGACGCCACTCCGCCGAGTGCCGCGGTTGTATCAATCCTTCTGCGCAAAGCTCGGGATGCTCGCGGATCACTTGGCGCAGCGCGCGCTGAGCGTGCGCATACGCGGCAGGTTCTAACTTCGGTGCAGATTTGGTCATCTGTTCAGGTCCTCCGCTCGTCGCTCGCGTCGCTCGCGGGCGTGTTCCATGTTCCACGTGTTCCAACCCATACATTCCGTTTTCGTTCCATCCCGCTTGCGCATTCCGCGCGGCGCGCAGGAACACGACGGCGCGATAGCCTCTTCGGTGGGTTTGTCCCGCAGCTTGCCCACGCTTGAGGACACAGTTGCCCGTTCCCAGCCCCCAACCCACGGCTTCAATGCTCCGTGCGAGGCCTGGGAGCTGCGCACGGCGACCAGCTATGCCCGGCTGATGCGCGATCAGGGGCGGGTCGGCGAGGCGCGCGACCTTCTCGCGCCGATCTACGGCTGGTTCACCGAGGGCTTCGACACGCCCGACCTCAAGGAGGCCAGGGCGCTCCTCGAAGAACATACATGAGCTGGTCCGCCAGGTTCGCGGCGATGACGCGCCGGCACGGGAGCAGTAGTATCGACCTCAGCCGTGTCGTGAAAACCGGCCGGAAAAGGCGTGAGGCAGACCTGGCGCTTGGAGGAGGTGACTTTTTGGGTCAATCGTCGCGGCCTGGCAGGATGGAGATGGGCCGCATCTCGACCACTAGACTAGCCTAGTGTTATGATGCGCAAATAACTATACACATGTCACGCTGCCTTCTTTCGCGTACGACGCACGGTGCAGCCGGGCTGAATCTCTTCCAGCCGCCGCCGACAGCGCTCGATCTTGGCGAGGATATCTTCGGCTTGCGCCCGCCAGATAAAGGGCTTGGGATCGCGATTCCAAGCCGCAATGAAGTCCTCGATCGCGGCCACCAAGTCCGGGACACTGGCAAAGCTGCCACGGCGCACGGCTTTGCCGGTCAGATCGCCGAACCAGCGTTCCACCAAATTCAGCCAGCTGGAGCTGGTCGGAATGAAGTGTACCGTGAAGCGCGGATGGCGCTTCAACCAGCGTTGGACCTGTGCGGTTTTGTGTGTGCCGTAGTTGTCCAACACCAGATGCAAATCCAACTCCGGCGCGTACTCGGCATCGATCTGGCGCAGAAAGCGCAAGAACTCCTGATGCCGATGGCGCGGAAAACACCGCCCGCTGACCGTTCCGGCCGCCACGTTCAGCGCGGCAAAAAGTGTCGTGGTGCCATGGCGCACATAGTCGTGCGTCCAGGTGCCGCAACGTCCCCGCTTCATCGGCAGCCCAGGCTGCGTGCGATCCAAGGCCTGGATCTGACTTTTTTCATCCACGCACAGCACCACCGCGTTCTGCGGCGGATGCAAGTACACGCCCACCACATCCAGCAGCTTCGGCACGAATTGCGGGTCGCGCGAGAGTTTGAACGTCTCCTGCCGGTGCGGCTGCAAGCCGTGCTCCTGCCAGATGCGGCACACCGTGCTCGCGTCCACGCCTTGGGCCCTGGCCATCGCCCGAGTGCTCCAGTGCGTCTGCCCAGGCGGTTTGCTGCTCAGCGTGGCCTTCACAATGCGTTCGGCCAGGCCCGGCTGGGGTTTGCGTCCGCGTCCTTCGGCCACCGCCCACAAGCTCTGCGCCCCCGCGGCGACGAAGCGCTCCCGCCACAGCCGACAGGTGTGCCGATTCAATCCAAGCTCCTGCGCAATTGCCACGTCGGCGTATCCCTCATGCGCCAGCAAAACAATCCGGCAGCGCTTCACCACCTGCTGCGGCGTGCCATGCGCCCGAACCCATCCTTGCAGCAGTTCCTGCTGTTCGGCTCTCAGCTCCAGAGTGGCTACCCGATTCCTGCTCACCCGCTGAGTAGGCCACAAGGCGAGCCAAATGTCTAGTTATTTCGGCAGCAGTACACTAGCTAGCAGGGTGCGGAAAAATGGGGATCTCGCCGCTTGCCGATCCTTCGAGACCCGGCCGAAAACGGCCGCTCCTCAGGATGAGGCCAAGTTTGCAAACACTTACCTCACCCTGAGGAAGCCGCCCCCGGGGCGCAGCCCGAGGATAAACTCCGCGGCTGTCTCGAAGGGTGCTGACCCGGCGAACGCGAGTTTTTCTGCACCCTGCTAGATTTGCACGATGCCGAAGGAGCGTGCATTGCTATGACAGGACGACGGCCGCGACCGGCTGGAGCGGCTCGCCCGCGGCCGAGCCGGCGTTTGCCGCAGAGGCTTGGCTCGCCGCTCGGCGCTGAAAGTTTCCCGGTCGTCGGGCTCGGCGCCTCGGCCGGCGGCCTCGATGCCTGCCGCAGGCTGCTCGCCGTGCTCCCGGCCGGCACCGGCATGGCCGTCATCCTGATCCAGCATCTCGATCCGACGCATGCCAGCATGATGGTCGACCTGCTGGCCGGCCATACGCCGCTGACGGTCCAGCAAGCCGCAGACGGGATGCCGATCGAGCCCGAACATGTCTATCTCATTCCGCCGGGCGCCTATCTCTCGATCCGAGGCGGTGCCCTACGTCTCTCGGAGCCGCGCGAACGACACGGCGCGCGCCTGCCGTTCGACTTCTTCCTGCGCTCGCTGGCGGAAGAACTCGGCGAACGTGCGATCTGCGTGATTTTGTCGGGAACCGGCAGCGACGGGAGCCTGAGGCTGAAGGCGGTCAAGGAGCAGGGCGGGCTCGTCATCGCGCAGGATCCAGACGAGGCCGAGTATAACGGCATGCCGCGCAGCGCGATCCTGACCGGCGCCGTCGACCTCGTGCTCCCGGTGGCGAAGATCCCCGAGATCCTCGCCAAATACGGTCGACAGCGGGTTCTTGACGGGGAACGGCAGGGTCGGACGCCGGGCGATGATACCGCGGGTCGGTTGGCGGAGATCGTCAACCTCGTGCGCACCAAGACCGCCCACGATTTCGCGCTCTACAAGCCCGGCACATTGTGGCGCCGGATCGAGCGGCGCATGGCGCTGGCCGGGGTCGACGACAGCGGCCGCTATCTCGACATGCTGCGGCAGAATTCCGGCGAACTCGAGCTGCTCGCCAAGGATCTGCTGATCAACGTCACTGGGTTCTTCCGCGACCCGAAAGCCTTCGAGTTGCTGGCGGAGGAGGTGATCCCCGCCTTGGTCCGCCGGCATCCGGCGGACCAGCCGTTGCGGATCTGGGTCGCGGGTTGCAGCACCGGCGA
Source organism: uncultured Alphaproteobacteria bacterium (assembly GCA_963772295.1). Lineage (GTDB taxonomy): Bacteria > Pseudomonadota > Alphaproteobacteria > ATCC43930 > CGMCC-115725 > AP-15. Next base: position 641,538 of record CAVYWO010000019.1, on the reverse strand, counting down.
GGAGACCTATTCCTTCGCCATGCTTTTGCTCGAACAGATCACGGCGGCGAAGCGGAACCTCAAGCTGCAGGTCTTCGCCTCCGACGTCGACGAGGACGCGGTTGCTCTCGCCCGCGAGGGGCGCTACCCGGAGTCGATCGCAGCGCATGTGTCGCCGCTGCGGCTCGCCCACTTCTTCGCCCAGGAGGAGCAGGGCTATCGAGTGGTGCCCGAGTTGCGTTCGGTGGTGGTGTTCACGGTCCAGGATGTACTGGCTGATCCGCCGTTCTCGCGCCTCGACCTGATCTCTTGCCGAAACCTGCTGATCTATTTACGGCCCGAAGCGCAGGAAAGGGTTCTTCTGCTATTGCATTTCGCGCTACGAGAGGGCGGCATTCTGATGCTCGGCGACTCCGAGACGGTGGGCAGTCTCGACGATCGCTTCGAGCCAATCTCGAAGAGGCAGCGGATCTACCGGCAAATCGGCCGCAGCCGGCCTGTAGAAGTCGATTTTCCCATTGGCTCGGGAGCGGGTGGGCGAGCGATTTGGCCGGGAGGGACGCACGCGGCTGCGGTGCGGGGGATCGGCGCTCGCGACCTCACGCAACGCTTGCTGCTCGAGAGGTATGCGCCGGCCTCGGTCCTGATCAATCGCAAGCACGAGTGCCTCTATTACTCGGGGCCGACCGACCGCTTTTTGCAAGTGGCCGAGGGCGAGCCCGGCCGAGATCTGCTCGCCATGGCGCGCGAGGGCCTGCGCAACAAGCTCAGAGCGGCGATCCAGCAGGCGAGCCGGGAGCACGCGCACGCCACCGCTACCGGCGCGCGGGCGAGCTTCGGCGGCGGTACGCTCACGGTCCGCATCGCGGTCGATCCGGTGCGGCGCGACGGCGAGGAGTTGCTGTTGGTCAGCTTCTTCGACGAACCCGCGCGCGAGCAGCGGCCGGACCGACCGCCCGAGCCGGCCGATGACCCCCCGAAGGTCGCCGAACTCGAGCGGGAGCTCGACGCCACCCGCAAGGAGCTGCAGACCGCCATCCAGGACCTTGAGATCGCCAACGAGGAGCAGAAGGCGATCAACCAGGAAGCGATGTCGGCGAACGAGGAGTTCCAGTCGACCAACGAAGAGCTGATGACCTCGCGAGAGGAGCTGCAATCGCTCAATGAAGAGCTCACCGCCCTCAACAGCCAGCTGCAGGAAACGCTCGAACGCCAGCGCGGCACGGCCAATGATCTGCAGAACATCCTGGACAGCTCCGGGGTGGCGACCCTGTTCCTGGATAGCGCGCTCAACATCCGCTTCTTCACGCCGGCGGCCAAATCGCTGTTCCGCGTCATCGCCACCGACATTGGCCGGCCGCTCGCCGACCTCACCCCGCTCGCCGCCGACCGCGATCTCCTCGCCGATGCTGGCGCGGTGCTCAGCAGCCTTACCCCCCTGGGACGCGAGATCGAAGCCGAAGGCGGTGCTTGGTACGTCCGCCGCATCCTCCCGTACCGAACCCAGGACAACCGGGTCGATGGGGTGGTCATCACCTTCGCCGACATCTCCGAGATAAAGGCGGCGGAGCGCGAGATCCGGGCGGCTCGCGCCTATTCCGACAGCATTATCGACACGATCCGGCAGCCGCAGGTCGTGCTCAACGCGGAGTTGCAGGTCGTCTCCGCCAACCGTTCCTTTTATCGGACCTTCGCGCTCGCACGCGAGGAAACCGTCGGCCGAGTGCTGCAGCTCGCCGCTGACGGCCACCCGGAAATTCCGGGGTTGCGCGGCTTCCTCGATCGGGTTCGGGCCGAGCCCGCCGCGGTCGAAGACTACGAGGTCGAGATCGAGCTTCCGCTGCTCGGCTGGCGGCGGCTGTTGCTGAATGCCCGGGAGATCCGCGACGGCCCGCTGGGCGAACGGAAGATCCTGCTGGCGATCGACGACATCACCGAGCGCAGACAGGCGACCGAGGCGCTGGAAGCCGCGAGGCGGGAGGCCGAGCAGGCCAATCTCAGCAAGTCGAGATTCCTGGCCGCCGCTAGCCATGATCTGCGCCAGCCGTTGCAGACGATCAGTTTGCTGTATGAAATATTGGCTAAGAAGGTCGAAGACGAGGCCACTTTGAGGCTTATCGGCAGGCTCGACGAGACTGTGAGCTCCATGTCGAGCATGCTGGACACGCTCCTCGACATCAACCAGCTCGAGGCTGGGATCGTCCGCCGAGAGATCGTCGATTTCCCGATCAATGCCGTGATCGAGCAGCTGCGCACCCAGTTCATGTTTCACGCCACGGTGCATCGCCTCGGCTGGCATGTCGTCCCGAGCAGTCTCAACGTGCGCAGCGACCCCCGCCTGCTCGAGCAGATGATCCGCAATCTGCTGTCGAACGCGGTGAAATACACAAATAAAGGCAAGATCCTGCTCGGCTGCCGGCGGCGCGGCGATAAGCTGCGCATCGAGGTCTGGGACACCGGCATCGGCATTCCCGAACAGCAACTCCCAGCAATTTTCGAGGAGTTCCATCAGCTCGACAATCCGGCGCGCGAGCGCAGCAAAGGGCTCGGCCTCGGTCTCACGATCGTCGAACGACTGGCAGACTTGCTGGGGCACGCCGTCGACGTTCGATCCATTCCGGGCAAAGGCTCGGTCTTCGCCGTCGAGGTGCCGCTCGTCGGCGGCGCGCCGAGATGGCCTCGGCACGTCTGGCACGAGGCAAGAGAAGGTGCGCATCAGAGCGCGGCTATCTTGGTCGTCGAAGACGAGCCATCCGTACGCGAGATGCTGGCACTCGTGCTCGAGGAGGAGGGTCACCGCACGACGGCCGTCGAGGACGGCACAAGGGCGCTGGCATTGGCGGCGCGAGGGGCGATACGTCCGGACCTCGTTCTCGCCGACTACAATCTGCCGAACGGTCTGAACGGCCTGCAGGTCGTCGCCGGTCTGCGGAAGGCGCTCGGTCGCGAGGTCCCGGCCGTCATCCTGACCGGCGACATCTCGGCCGACACCTTGCGCGAAATCGCCCACGGCGGCCACCTGCACCTGAACAAGCCGGTGAGCGCGCGGGAGCTGATCGGCCTGATCCAGCGCTGCCTCGCGGCCTTGCCACCGCCGGCGCCGGCGAGCGCAAGGCAGCCCGGCGAAGCGGTCGGCGATAGCCCGAGGCCGGCGACCGTCTTCGTCGTCGACGATGACCGCGTAATGCGCGAAGCGATGCGCGATCTGCTCCAGGAAGATGGCTGGACGGTCGAGATCTACGCCAGTTCCGAGGCGTTCCTCGATGCCTATCGTTCCCCTGGGCGGCTCGGGCGCGACGGGTGCCTCCTGGTCGATGCCCGGATGCCCGGCATGGGCGGGCTGGCACTTCTGCAGCGGCTCAGGAGCGAGGAAACTCGGCTGCCGGCCATCATGATTACCGGGCAGAGCGACGTGCCGATGGCGGTCGCGGCGATGAAGGCCGGGGCGGTTGATTTCATCGAAAAGCCGATCCGCCGCGACGAACTGCTCGTCAGCATCGAGCGCGCCTTGGAACAGGCGCGGGATTTCGACCAAGCTTGCGATGCTGCGGGAGGCGGCGGCGACGCGCCTCGCCAGCCTTACCGCACGCCAGCGCCAGATCATGGAACTGGTGCTGGCCGGCCATCCCAGCAAGAATATTGCCGCCGACCTCGGCATCAGCCAGCGCACGGTCGAAAACCATCGCGCCGCGGTCATGAAAAAGACCGGCTCGCCCTCGCTTTCGGCGCTGATCCGCTTGGCGCTCGCCGCCGCTCCAGGCACCGCGCCGCAGCCTCTCGGCTGACCGAGAGCGCACGGCGACAGTCGTCGCCAACGCGGCCTGCCAGATTTGGCGACGAGGATTTGTCTCTGAGTAGATTCCGAGGGTTGCCTCACTGACGAGGTTTGCGCCCATCATCCCCGTTTTCGTTCGCGCGACGCAGCGACGTGTGGGCGATCTTTCTGGGGAGACAAGTGATGAAACCAACGCTGTTTGCCATTGCGACAGTCTTTCCCCTGCTGGCTGGTGTCATTCCGAATGCGCACGCCGCCGAATGTGCGGCCGGCGTTGTTCGCGTCGGCTGTGCCGGTCCCAATGGGGCCGTCGTCGCCGGACCACGAGGGGCAGCGGTTGCTGGACCGAACGGAGTGCGCGTCAGATCGGCCGCTCAAGCTGGGACGGCCGCGACTGGTGCGCGGGGCAACACCGCGAGCACCCTGTCCGGCGAAAGCCCGGTGAGCTTTGTCAACGATCTTGGCATTCGTGCCCTCGCGGCGATCAGAAAAGGGGATTCGGCGGTGGCGAGACAGGGGCTGTTCCGCCAGGTCTACCGAGAGTATTTCGACACGGAAGCCTGCGCCCGTTCCGCGCTCGGGCCCTATTGGTTAAACGCGACGGCGCAGCAGCGACAGGAGTTCGTCTTGCGTTATGAGGATTACGTCGTCATCGGCTATTCTATCCCCCTCGCACACCTTGGCGGTGAAAGCTTCACGGTACTCGAGAGTGAGCCCGATAAGGAAGGGGTCATTGTGACGAGCCGGATGAATTGGATCGACGGTGCTGCGCCAATCGAGTTCGATTGGCAGGTCAACCGGACCAACAATGGTTACAGGGTGACGAACGTGATCGTCAGCGGGATCAACATGGCCCGCCTTCAGAACTCCGACTTGATCTCAGTCATCCAGCGTAACAGCGGCCAGATGCAAGTCTTGCTGGTTGCCTTGCGAGAAAAGAATGCGAGCAACGGTATCTCCCGATAACCGCGTGGGCTGACGACGCGCGGGCCGGCTCGCGCGCCTTGAAGCCGGCCTCGGCGAGGCGCCGACGGATCATGCGACCGGCTGGTGCGCTCCTAACACGCCGTTATGGGGTTCGGCTTGATCGAAACGCTTTTGTTGCGCTCGCCGTCCACATCAAGATCGACCCGCAGCGGCACGCATACGATAGGTCGCCACCTCGGCGTCGCCTTCGAAAGGGGATGACACTGCAGGATCGTTCGCCCAATCTTCCAGATCGCGCGCCATCGCCTCAAATTCGGCCATTGACTTGGGATCGTGCATCAATTCGGCCGAGCACCGGCACTTTTCCGCGTACATGCGTAAGAATCGGGGGCTAAGCATATCCGCTCCGTTCGCGTTCGGATGTCGCGCCAGCCAATTTTGCTCCGGTAGTCAACCATTGGTAGGTTCGGAAAATACTCATGGCGCCAGGAAAGCCCCGATAAGGCAGAACCGCGCTTTCCCCACAGCGGCCCCCCGCCCCGTCACCGCCGCCGCGACCGCAAAGGGGCCGGAGCGGGCTCTCGCTCTGTGAAACACCGTGGACTGCCCTGTGGACTGCCCGGGGGTGTGGGGCGGATCTGGCTCGGGTCATGAGCGGCCGAGAGCCGCGCGATTGCTATTGACGCAATGCCAAATTCCGTATATAAGACGAAATACGCAACGACGCGAAAGCAACTCGATGAGCGACGAGATTGTGCCGCGGCCGCCGGCGCGCGGGCGCAGGCGGCTGTTCCAACCGGGGCAGTCAGGCAATCCCGCGGGCCGGCGGCGGGGCTCCCGAAATAAGGCGACGCTCGCCGCAGCGACTTTGCTCGATGGCGAAGCCCTGGGGTTGACGCGCAGAGCCGGGGTGTAAAAACCCTGGGCGGCGCTCGCCGGCGACATGTTGGCGATGAAGCTGTGTCTCGAACGGGTACTGCCGCGGTGCCATGAACGCCCGGTCAGGTTCTCTCTGCCGTCGCTCGCGGCCGTCGGCAACGGCAAAATCGACGAACCGTCGCTGCAGAACGTGTCGCGAGCGATGAATGCGGTCACGACGGCGCTCGCGTGCGGCGAGATCACGCCGGGCGAGGCGGCAACGATCGCCGGGGTCTACGAGACCTTCGTGCGAACCGCCGGCACTGCCAAGGAGAAGGTCGCCGGCGGCAATCTGCTGCAGATCCTGACGGCCGGCGACGATGTCGAAGACGAGGACGAGGACATCGGCGATGCCGAAGCCATCGACGATTACGACCCGTAAACGGCGCCGGCCGACGGCGGCCGGCGAGACAATTCGTCGAAGGGTCCTTATTCAACCCAAAGGAAAAATCCTCCTGTAGATTTTCTGCAGATGCAGGAAGCGAAAATCGCGCGGCGCAATTCGTGGTTGATGGTTCGAAGCGGCGCGCAGGTGCCCCGTGGCCGGCGGCGACTCGCCGCGCGAACCGCCCGCTGGTCGGCCGCCTCGTGCCACAAATGAATCAGAGCAGCTCGAGTTTTACCGGACCGTTGCCGCCTGCATCACGGCGATCCTTGCCTCGGGCCGTCAGCATTCACGCCGGCGAGTTCGGCGACGCCTGCGAAGAGTGGGAAGGTGCGCCCACGACAGGACTTCCCGGATCGATATTGTCGGTGAGTCGCCGTTTTGTGTAGACCGGGTCGTCTTCCGGTTTTGGCGCGAACACGCCCACTCGACACCTCGACACCTAGGGGAGGAGGGCCTGCTCTCCACCGACGCGGCGCAGTTCTTCGTACCGCCAGTAGCGGTGAACCGGTAAAGTCGGGTAATGTCGGATGAGCGAAGGGGTACAGGAAGATGGAGACGCGATGATCAAAGCCGGTAAAATGAAAAAGATTGATGCCGGAAATTCTCGGTTGACCCGCGACCGCAGGCTGGCTGCCGCGATTTGGCATCGCGCACTCCTATTGCGAACCACGACGCGCGTTGGTCCGGTGCGGGCGCGACTCCGCCGATCCGGCTAGCGTTGGCGGTTTATTCGCACGGTGATACGATCGTTGTCCCGCGCAATCGAGGCACGAGCGCATGGTTGCCAGTTCGCTGACGAACTTTCCGAACTTTCTCGCCTATTTCATCGTCGCCGGGGTTCTGACCGCGCTGTTTCTGACGCTTTACACGCGGATCACGCCGCACCGCGAAATCGCCCTGATCCGCGAGGGCAACGTCGCCGCCGCCATCGCGCTGAATGGCGGGTTGTTGGGGTTCATGATCCCGCTCGCCAGCGTCATCGCCCACAGCGCCTCGCTGGTCGACCTCGTCGTCTGGGGCGTCATCGCGATGATCGTGCAGCTCGGCGGCTTTCTGCTCGCCCGGCTCTTGATGCCGCATCTGCCGCAGGCGGTCTGCGACGGGCGGGTGTCCGACGCCGCGTTCCTCGCCGGGCTGTCGATGTCGCTCGGCCTGCTCTCGGCGGCGTGCATGGTCGGGTGACGGCGATGGACAGCAAGCGCTCGAACATCGTGCTGCTGAGCCTGATCGGCGTGAATTGCGCGGTGATCGCCGCGGCCGAAACCTTCCGCGGAACCGAGATGCGGCGCAACGTCTATTACGACCGCGCCAGCTGCGAGCGCGACTATTCGCCGTCGCAATGCGAGGAGACCAGTCTGACGAGCGGCCGCTGGCTCGGGCCCTACTACGCGACAGACCGCACCTCCGCCGCGCGCGACGATCCGGGCAGCGGTCGGACCGGCGTGGCAACGCCGACCGAGACCAGCATCCGCGGCGGTTTCGGCGCCTTCGGCCGAGCGGCGCACGCCGGAGCTTAGGATGCGGCGCAATATGCTATCGCCGCGCCCGGATTGGCCGGCCAAGGTCGAGGCGCTGGGGTTCGATTTCCATACCGGCGCCGATGGCGAGCCCTATTGGTGGGAGGCGGCCTGCTATGATTTCTCCGCCACCGAGATCGACCGGCTCGAAGCGGCGACCGAGGCGCTGCACGCGCTCTGCCTCGAAGCGGTCGACCGGCTGGTTGCCGCCGGCGATTTCGGCCGTCTCGACATCCCCGAGAGCTTTTGGTCGTGGATCGCGGCATCCTGGCGCCGCCGCGACCCCGATGTCTACGGCCGCTTCGACCTCGCCTATGACGGCACCTCGCCGCCCAAAATGCTCGAGTACAACGCCGACACGCCGACCGCGCTGATCGAGGCCGCGGTCGTGCAATGGTCCTGGCTCGAAGAGGTGAAGCCCGGCCGCGACCAGTTCAACTCGATCCACGAAAAGCTGATCGAGCGCTGGCGCAACCTTCGCGCGCGGGTGCCGAGCGCTGCCCGGCTCCATCTCACCGGCGTCTTCGCCGCGCCCGAAGACCGCCGCACCGTCGACTACATGCAGGATGTCGCCGGCCAGGCCGGGTGGTCTTGCGTGCCGCTCGACATCGCCGAAATCGGCTGGAACGGACGCAACTTCACGGACCTGTCGGAGGCGCCGATCCGCTTCCTGTTCAAGCTCTACCCGTGGGAGTGGCTGTTGCGCGAGGAATTCGGTCCGCACCTCTTGACCGACGCCATCGGCATGGTCGAGCCGCCGTGGAAGATGCTGCTGTCGAACAAGGCGATCCTCCCCATCTTGTGGGAGATGTTCCCGGGTCATCCGAACCTCTTGCCGGCGGCGCGGGAGCGCGAGGCGATCGCCGGCGCCTGCATCGAAAAACGGATCCATGGTCGCGAAGGCGCCGGCATCACGCGGGTCGGCGAGCGCGAGACGGTCATCAACCGCCCGGACCGCATCTACCAGGCCTCGGCGCCGCTGCCGCAATTCGACGGTTGGCACGCGCTGATCGGCTCGTGGGTCATCGCCGGCAAGGCGGCCGGCATCGGTCTGCGCGAGGACCGCGACCCGATTACCCGCAACACCAGTCGCTTCGTGCCCCATTTTTTCCGGTAATCTGCCGGCCCGCAGACAAGCAGATCGGAACCCGATGACCGAGGCCGCAACCCACGCCAAGAACGCACCCCAGACGACGACCGAGCATTTCGACGTGGTGATCGTCGGCGCCGGGATCTCCGGGGTCGGCGGTGGCTATCACCTGACCAAACAGTGCCCCGGCACGCGCTTTGTCGTCCTCGAAGCACTCGAAAGCTTCGGCGGTACCTGGTTCACCCACCGCTATCCGGGCATCCGCTCGGACAGCGACCTCTACACCTTCGGCTACCGCTTCAAGCCATGGACCGGCCCCCCGATCGCGAGCGGCGCCGAAATCCTCAGCTATATGCGCGAGGTCATCGACGAGAACGACCTCGCGCGGCACATCCGCTACCGGCACCGGATTGCTGCGGCGCGCTGGTCGAGCCGCGACAATCTCTGGACGATCGAGGCGACCCGGACCGACACCGGACATCGGGTCCGCTTCACCGGCAACTTCCTGTGGATGTGCCAGGGCTATTACCGGCACGGCGAGGGCTATACGCCCGAATGGCCGGGGCTCGCGCGCTTCGAGGGCCGGATCGTGCACCCGCAGACCTGGCCCGACGATCTCGACTACGCCGGCAAGAAGGTCGTGGTCATCGGCTCGGGCGCGACCGCGGCGACATTGATCCCGGCGATCGCCGAGGATTGCGGCCAGGTGACGCTGCTGCAGCGCTCGCCGACCTGGTACCGGACCGGGCGCAACGCGATCCCGCTCGCCGACGAGCTGCGCGAATTGCAGATCGACGAGGCGTGGATCCACGAGATTGTGCGCCAAAAGATCCTGCGCGAGCAGTCGGTCTTCACCCGCCGCTCGTTCACCGAACCGGAGAAGGTAAAAGAGGAGCTGCTCGCCGCGGTTCGCGCCCATCTCGGGCCCGACTACGACATCGCAACCCATTTCACGCCGCGTTACCGACCCTGGCAGCAACGCATCGCCTATATTCCCGACGGCGATCTGTTGCAGGCGATCCATGCCGGCAAGGCCTCGGTCGTCACCGATGAGATCGAGACCTTCAACGAGGCCGGCATCCTCCTCCGGTCCGGCAAGACCCTCGCCGCCGACATCATTGTCACCGCGACCGGTTTTCGGTTGAGCGTGCTCGGCGACATTGCCTTTACGATCGACGAGCGGCCGCTCGCCTTTGCCGACACCGTGACCTATCGCGGCATGATGTTCACCGGCATCCCCAACATGGCCTGGGTCTTCGGCTATTTCCGGGCGAGCTGGACGTTGCGCGCCGACCTCGTCGCCGACTTCGTCTGCCGGCTCATCCGGCACATGAACAAAAAAGGCGCGCGCCGGGTGATGCCGGCGCTGCGCCCCGAGGACAGGGACATGCCGCTCCTGCCGTGGATCGACCGGGAGAATTTCAATCCCGGGTATATCATGCGCGGCGTCCACCTGCTGCCAAAGCGCGGCGCCAAGCCGGAATGGCAGCACACCCAGGACTACTGGTCCGAAAAGGATCAGTTTCCGGCCATCGACCTCGACGACCCCGTCTTCGTCTACGGCTGATTGCCGGTCAGCGCGCCATGCACCTCGGCGACGATCTCGAACGACCGTCTGCGCTTGGCGTGGTCGAAGATGTTCGCCGTCACCATCAGCGCGTCGGCGCCGGTGCGGCGGACCAAATCCTCGAGACCGCGCCGCACCGTCTGCGGACCGCCGACGACGGCACAGGCAAAGGCTTCGTCCAAAATGGCGCGCGCATAAGGATCGAGCCGCGCCGCAAAACCCGCGACCGGCGGCGGCACCCGCCCGGGATGTCCGATCCTGCTGTTCAAGGTCGACTGCTGCAGTGAGGAGAAGAGAAACCGTGCTTCTGCATCCGATTCGGCGGCGACGACGACGACCCCGAGCATGACGTTGGGCAAGGCGAGTTGCGCCGACGGACGAAAGCGCTCACGGTAGATCGCGATCGCTTCCATCATCATGCCGGGTGCGAAATGCGCGGCGAAGGCGAAAGGCAGCCCGAGATAAGCCGCGAGCTGCGCTCCAAAGGTGCTGGAGCCGAGGATCCAGATCGGCACCTCGAGCCCGGCGCCGGGCACGGCCTGCACCCCTTGGCCCGGTTCGGCCGGCCGGAAATAGGCCATCAGCTCGACGACGTCCTGCGCAAAGTTGTCGGCGCCGCCGAGCAGGGCGCGGCGCACGGCGCGCGCGGTGATCTGGTCCGAGCCGGGGGCGCGGCCGAGCCCCAACTCGACCCGCCCCGGATGCAGCGCGGCGAGGGTCCCAAATTGCTCGGCAATCAACAGCGGTGCGTGGTTCGGCAGCATGATGCCGCCGGCGCCGATCCGGATATGGCTGGTGCCGGCCGCGACATGGGCCAATGCCACCGCGGTCGCGGCGCTGGCGATCCCGGGCAGGTTGTGGTGCTCCGCCATCCAGAAGCGGCGGTAGCCGAGGGCTTCGACGTGCCGCGCCAGGTCGAGCGAGTTGCGCAGCGCCTGGCCGGCATCGCCGCCTTCAACGATCGGGGAGAGGTCGAGAACCGAGAGCGGGACCATGTGATGAGAATTGCATCGGACGGCGCCGATGGAAAGCCGCTCGCGACCGCTCGCGACCCCATTCGGCTTCGTAAACTCTTGGTAAAAATGAAAAAAAGAGCAGAACAATTGCAATGTTTTCGCACTTGCCGAGGGGGCCTACAGGAGTTAACACTCTCCGCTACGTCGCCGGCAAACGGGGCATCTCGTTTCTGCTGCCGAGCGGGCTCGGCTGGCATATCGGGGCGCGCCGCGATGCGAATTGATTGGGATGCGGTCATCGAGGACATCGCCCTCGCGGTGCTGCCGGCGCCGCTCGCGGCCCGGCTTATGCTATGGCGCGAGGATCGACGCGGCGATGCCGCCGCGTCCGCGGCGCGCCGTCAAGATCACCTGCGGACGATCCTCAAAGCTGGACCCAGACCCGCGGCAGGGGCGGCGGGGGAACCTCCGGAGGTCATTCGCGACGGCACGACCGGGTTGCCGATAAGCTGAAGCAAATGACTGGCGTCAAATGATCTTTCTGTCGCGGAAATCCTCGATCTGGGCCCGGCTGTAACCGAGATCGGCGAGGATTTCCTCGGTGTGCGCGCCGAGTTCCGGGGCGATGCCGATATGCGGCGGGGTCTCCGAGAAATGCCACGGCGAGCCGTGCACCTTCAGCCGCTTGCCGTATGCCGGATAATCGACCTCGGTGACGTAGCCGTTGGCCAGCACATCGGGGTCGTCGGCGGCTTCGAGGACGGTGTTGATCGGCGCCGCGACGACGTCGGCAGCGCGCAGCCGCGCCACCCATGCATCGCGCGAGCCGGTCGCGAACAGCGCGTCCAGCCGGCGCAACAAACTCGCGCGCTTGGCGTCCGATTCGACGGCGACGCCGAGATCGCCGAACCCGTCGCGTTCCAGCGCCTCGTAAAAGCCGAGCGCCTTCATCGCCGCGCGCCACTTGGCCGCGCCGTTCAGCTGAAACACCAGCGGCTTGCCGTCCCGGTCGTCGAAGCTGGCGCTGAGGCCGGGGCGGTCCGCCGTGCCGGTGATGCGGGCTTGGCCGGTAACCGGATTGCGGTTGCGCCACATCGCCGTGGTCAGGGTCCAGCCCATCAGCCGGATCTGACCGCCGAGCAGCGAGCAATCGACCCGTTGGCCGATGCCGGTGCGGCGCGCATAGGTCAATGCCGCGAGCGCCCCGCCAAAGGCGAGGATGGCGCAGGTTTCGTCGGCGACCGAAACGATGCCCGTCTTGAGAGGCTGACCGGGCGTCGAATAGGCCTCGGCGATCCCGCCCAATGCCTGGGCCATCGAATTGGTGCCGGGCAGGTCGGCATGCGGGCCGTTAGGGCCGTAGCCGGAGATGGAGACATAGACGAGCCGCGGATTGACCCGGCGCAGGTCGGCATAGCCAAAGCCGTTTTTCTCGGCGGCGCCGGGGCGAAAATTCTGGCCGAAGATGTCTGCCTTGGCGATCAGGCGGCGCAAGATTTCGCGGCCCTCTTCGGTCTTCAGATCGAGCGTGAGGCTCTTCACGCCGCGATTGTTGGTTTCGAAATAGGTGCTGGGCAGGCCGGGCAGCACCGTCGAGCCGCGCGAATTGTCGCCGGCTTCGGGCATCTCGACCTTGATCACCTCGGCGCCGAGATCGGCCATCAGCATGTAGGGCACGGTGCCGGCCTGCGCCGTCGAGCAGGTGACAACCTTCACCCCGTCGAGCGGACCTGGTACCGCGGTCATCGCCAACCTCCTCAATCCAGCAGCCAAGGTGCGGCACAGGCCTGGGCGATCTGCCGAATCTGGCCGAGCAGCCCCGCGCCCACCGGAATCCCATCGCGCCGACGTTGTGCCGCGTTCGTCCACTGCGGATCGCCGGCGACCATGACCGGCATTGCCGGATCGATCGGCGTCGTCGCGCGCAGATCGTCGCACAACCGGGACACGTCCGCGGTGAATTCGGCACGGTCGCGGAACAGGCCTGGATCGATTGCGATGAAGCAGTGGCCGATGTCCGGCGGGTTCGTCGCGCGCGGCCGTTCGGTGATCAGGGTCGCCCCCGGCAGGCACGCGCCAAGGATGTTCACCATCACCGCCAACCCGTAGCCCTTGTAGCTCGAATTCTCCGGCGAGCCGCCGAGCGAGGTCAGCGACCCGCCCTTCTCGCGCGCTACGAGCGGGTCGGTGCTGGGCATCCCGTCCTTGTCGAGGACCCAGCCCGGTGGGCACGGAAGTCCTTCGTTCGCCTTGTTGCGGATGCGGCCGGCCGCCACCGTCGTTGTCGCCATGTCGAGCAGAAACGGCGGTCCGTTTTCGGTCGGTGCCGCAAACGACCACGGATCGGTGCCGAGCCTCGCCTCCTTGCCAAAGGTCGGCGCCACCTGGACGCTCGAAGCGCTGGTGCAGGCCATGCCGATCAGCCCCTCCCGAGCCGCCATCAGCGTGTAATAACCGGTGGCGCCGAAATGGGCCGAGTTGCGCACCGCCGCGATCGCCATGCCCGAGCGCTTGGTCTTGTCGATCGCCGCCTGCATCGCAAAGCGTGCCGGCACGTGGCCGAGCCCACCGCCGCCGTCGACGAGGGCAGAGACCGGCGTTTCCCGGATGATCCGGGGCTGCGCCTGCAGGTTCACCCGACCCTCGCGGCGCAGTCGGTCGTAGCCCGGGATCATCGATATGCCGTGGCTGTCGACGCCGTGCAGATCCGCCCAGGACAGGATGTCGGCGGTCGCCGCGGCACTGTCTTCGGGCATCCCCCACGCCAGCAATATGGCTTCGAGCTGCGCGCGATGCCTCTCGTAAGGCGCGGCCATGGAACATCTCCTCGGGTTTGCCGACAGAAGGTTAGTTTAGCGCGCGTGCTCGACGCTTTCGAGATAGCGGACATAATGTTCGGGCAGGCCATGGGCCCGCGCGCCATCGCGCAACAGCGTGATGTAGCGACGTGACGGCTTGCCGTCGGTGGCGTTGCCCGGAGCCATGTAGGCAACGGCACGGAGCCGCCGACCGCCGGCGTCTTCGGCCTCGATCTCGATATGGCGATAGCCTTGTCCCGGCACCCCTTCCGTCGCGTCCAGACGCAGCAAGTCGCGCCGCGTGATCCGGTACAGCACGCCCCACACCTCGGCCTCGGAGTCGCGGCTCAGGTTCGCCGGTGCCGCCTTGCCTTTGGGCCGGCCGTCGAGATTGAAGCGCAGCCGGAACCCCTCGACCCGGGCGGGCCGGCATTCGAGCGCCCGGATGCCCCGTCGGATGCGGAACGCGCGGTCGTGCATATTGGCGCCATAGGCGAAATACCAAATCTCCTCGGATGGCCGGCCGGCGAGGCGGGCGCCGCGCAACGGGTAGTAAAGGCTCGACAGCAACCACGACCGGGCGACAAGCCGGCGCAGCCGGCGCTTCATGATGACGATCGGCTGCCGCCTCAATCGCGGTAGGGCCGGCCCTGCCATTGCACCTTCATCTCGACGTGCGGGACGCATCGGCAAGCTGATTGGGATGGCGCCGACGGCCTCGGCCCGATTGGCGCAGGCGGAGAGGCCGGCGCGACCCATTGCCGACGTGCAGTTACCGCAAATCGGTGGTGGCGGCACGGGAAAAACGAAACGGGCGACGGGAGGTAGGGCGCGGCTACCCGATGCGGACGTCACGACCAACTGCGGCAAACGTGGTTGCGGGGGCAGGATTTGAACCTGCGACCTTCAGGTTATGAGTTTGGCGGTAGCCGGACTACTGCGTATACCTGAAGCTACCTAAGCCAATTGCTTCAGCATAATATTCTGGCTATGGTTGACCCTGGTTGTCGCGGGTTGTCAACCTCGATAAACCCGTATATGTGGAACCCATGTGGAACCCACCGAAATAGTCTAAAGGGCATCACGTGCCTTCCCTGAAGCTCACCCAAGTCGCCGTCGATCGGCTGCAACCGCCTGCAACCGGACGCGTCGAGTACTGGGACACGATCCTGCCGGCATTCGGCCTGCGCGTCGCCGCTGCGCTGGAGGGTCGCCCGCCTCGCAAAACCTGGGTGTGTACCTACCGGGTTCGCGGCAGGCGGGTTCGCGAGACGCTCGGGACGACAGCGACAGTTCCCAAGGTTGACGACGCGCGTAACCTCGCTAGGGCGAGCATGCAGCGGGCGCAGCAGGGCGTTCATCCGGTCGAGGAAAAGCATTTGCATGCCGCCGCGGCCGCGGCGAGGCAATTGGACACGCTCGGTCGGGCAATGGACCAATACTTTGTTCGCTACGCCGCGCCGCACATGCGGCCGGCATCCTTCGCGGAGATCAAGCGGACCCTTGAGCGCGATGTGAAGCCGGTCTTGGGGTCTAGGCCAATTCGGGACCTCGCGCGGCGCGATGTCCGCGACCTTCTAGAGGCGATCGTCGACCGCGGTGCACCGTCGCACGCCAACCACGTGCTCTCCTATTTGCGCGCGATGTTGAACTGGGCCGTCAGCGACGACCTGATAGAAGCCAATCCGACCGCTGGCCTGAAAATGCCGGCGCCGAAGGCTGAGCGCGACCGCGCACTCGCCGACGACGAGATCCGGCTGTTCTGGTTAGCATGCGACGAAATCAGCTGGCCGTTCGGCCCACTGTTCCAACTGCTCCTCCTCACCGCGCAACGGCGCGACGAGGTGGCCGAGGCTCCCTGGGACGAATTCGACCTCGTAGGGGCACTGTGGACGCTACCTCGAGAGCGGGCGAAGAACGATAAGGCGCATCTGATCCACCTCGCCCCGAAAGCGACCGAAATCCTCCGCAATCTGCCGACCGCGGGTGGCGGCGGGTCTCTGTTCACCACAACGGGGAAGACGCCGGTCAGCGGCTTCACCCGGGCGCGACAGAAACACGCGACGGCAATGAACGATCTCGGCGGTGTCGAGGTCGAGCCGTTTACGCTCCACGATCTCCGCCGCACCGCTGCCACTGGAATGGCCGGGCTCGGCATCGCGCCGCACGTCGTCGACCGTATCTTGAATCATTCCACCGGCAAGATCAGCGGTGTTGCGCGGATCTACAACCGGCACGAGTACCTTACCGAGCGCAAGATCGCCCTCGAAGCATGGGCTAGGCACGTAGAGAGTTTTGTGACGCCTAATGTGATCCAACTTGTGCGAGCCCCCCGACAACAAGCCGATCCGGCATGACTGAACCTCGTCCTCAAGTTGTTATTGATATGTTTAGTTTGGCGATGCGGCACGGATGCACCGATTCGGAACTTCAGGCCGCGGTTGATATCTGGACGCAACGAAACCGAAAGGGACGGCCTCAGAGCAAGATCTACGGGCGACTTCTCTGGGGCATGTTTGCCCTTGTCGGGGTCTATGGCAGAGATCGGTTTACCGCCGCGAAGCAGATCCTGAGCCTTGCTGATGGCCCTGGCGCTCAGCGGGAGAATCAAGCTCGCGCGCTGGTTCGGCGGTTTGATGAAACTTTTAATGGAGAAAAACGCTCTGCAACCCAGGAATTTTACGCCCGGAACGGCGCGGGCATGCGCGTGGTGGAGTTTTATAATTCCTGGGAGCGGAGCCGGCTTCCATGGCCGCACGACATTCAGTCCGCGACTGATAGGGAGAGTGAACTTCGAACGTTGGCGATGGCCAGCAACGGGTCGATTGACGCGGCGATAAAGAAACACTTTGTTGCACTCGACAAGACGATAGCAGCATCGACCTTCGAAAGCGGTCGGCGCTAGTGGTGAAAATCTTACGCTTGGTACCCGGTTCGGAGGGCGGCTCGCGACACTTTGCCGACCTTCCCCGCCGCGAGCGGCAATGCCTGCCCTTGCCCCATACCCGACCTTAGCCCAGCTCGACGTGTAGCTCGGCGCGGGTGGCGAACTTTGCCCCGATCTGCGATGCCCGTTTTTTCAAAAGCGGTCATTGCCCGACGAAGCCACGACCTCGGACGGTGCGTCTACTTCAGCGCTGCTGCTGGCAAGTCGACGGAGAGAGCGATATCCTCGAACAAGTGGAGGTGCCCTCTCCTCGGAGCCGAGGATCACCGCATGGACATAGAGGCGTGGCTGCGGGGTTTGGGCCTCGAGCGCTATGTGCCGGCCTTCCGCGACAACGAGATCGATTGGGAGGTGCTGCCGAGGCTGACATCGGAGGATCTCAGGGAAATTGGCGTTGCAGCGATCGGCCACCGGCGCAAGCTGCTGGACGCCATCGCTGGGCTGGGCGCCTCACTGCCCAGCGCCGCGGTGAGGGCGGCGGTCTCCGATGCATCGGCTCTCGCGGATGCCGAGCGCCGGCAATTAACTGTGATGTTCTGCGATCTGGTCGGCTCGACAGCGCTGGCGGCGCGGCTCGACCCGGAAGAATTGCGCGAGGTGATCGGCGCCTATCAAAGCTGCGTGGCGAAGGCGGTTCGACGTTTCGACGGTTTCGTCGCCAAATACATGGGCGACGGCGTGCTCGTTTATTTCGGCTATCCGCAGGCCCACGAGGACGATGCCGAGCGGTCGGTGCGCGCCGGTCTGGGCATCGTCGAGGCGGTCGGTCGGCTCGACACGCCCGCGATCGGCAAGCTCGAAGTTCGCATCGGGATCGCCACCGGGCTTGTCGTGGTCGGCGATCTCGTCGGCGAAGGCGCCGCACAGGAGCGGGCGGTGGTCGGCGAGACACCGAACCTGGCGGCGCGATTGCAGGCCTTGGCCGAGCCGGGCTCGGTGTTGATCGCCCCCGCCACACGCCGGCTGCTCGGCGATCGCTTCCGGCTGCAGGCACTCGGCCGGCATGAGGTCAAGGGTTTGACCGAACCGGTCGAGGCCTGGGCGGTCGAGGGGGTGTCGGCATCCGAGGGCCGCTTCGAGGCGGTGCGCAGCGGCCGGCTGACCGGTTTTGTCGGCCGCGAGTACGAACTCGGCCTGCTGCACGAGCGCTGGAACCTGGCGCAGGACGGCGAAGGCCAGGTGGTGCTGTTGTCCGGCGAGCCGGGCATCGGCAAGAGCCGCATCCTGAGCGAGTTGCGCGGGCGGTTGGAAACACAGGGCGCGACAAGCGTGCGCCTGCATTGCTCGCCGTACTACGTCAACAGCGCGTTCTACCCGATCATCGACAACTTCGAGCGCGCCCTGCGGTTCGCGCGCGACGACACGGCCGAGCAGAAGCTCGACAAGCTCGAAGCGCTGATCGTCGGCCAATATGGGCGCCCGCGCGAGGACCTGCGGTTCATCTCCGCGATGCTCTCGATCCCCTTCGAGGAGCGCTACCGCGCGGTCGCGTTGACGCCGCAGAAATTCAAGGACGAGACGTTGCGCGCGCTGGTCGACACGACGGAAGCGATCGCACGGCGACAGCCGACGGTGATGCTGTTCGAAGACGCGCACTGGGCCGATCCGACCACGCTCGAAGTCGTGGACCTCCTGATCCACCGGGTCAGGAACCTGTCGCTGCTGGTCGTGCTCACCCACCGGCCGGAGTTTTCCTCGCGCTGGTCGCATTACGGTCACGTCGCGACGCTGACGCTTACCAGGCTCACCCGGCCGCAGAGTGCTGCGATGGTATCGCGCTTGGCGGGCGGCAAGGCGCTGCCCGCGGACCTCGTTGAAGAGATCCTCGGCAAGACCGACGGCGTGCCGCTGTTCGTCGAGGAATTGACCAAGTCGATCCTGGAATCCGCAGACCTCAGAGATGCCGGCGACCGCTGGGAATATGTTGGGCGCGCAAGCAACCTCGCGATCCCGCTCACCTTGCGCGACTCGCTGATGGCGCGGCTCGATCGCTTCGCTCCAGTGAAGGAGATCGCGCAGATCGGTGCGGCGATCGGGCGCGAGTTTTCGTACGAACTGATCGCCGCTGTCGCCCCGCATTCAAGACCCGAGCTGGACCGGGCGCTGGCCCAGCTCACCGCCTCGGGGTTGGCGTTCCAGCAAGGCACGCCGCTCGACGCGCTTTACACCTTCAAGCACGCGCTGGTGCAGGATGCCGCCTACAATTCGCTGCTCAGACGGCGCCGGCAGGAATTGCACGGCAAGATCGCCAAGGCGATCGAGGAGCGGTTTCCGAACATCGAGGCAACCGAGCCCGAGCTGCTGGGGCACCATTACACCGAGGCGAAACAGCTCGAGAAGGCGATCCCGCTTTGGCGGAAGGCGGGCAGCCTGGCGCTCAAGCGGATGGCGCTGGCCGAAGCTATCGCGCAGCTGAACAAGGGTCTGGAGCTGGTCGCCGCGCTGCCGGCCTCGGCGGAGCGCGACGGCATGGAGCTGGATCTACGCACCCTGTTAGGCACCGCGTGGATGGCGCTCAAAGGCTGGCCGGCTCAGGAGGTCTGGGACAGCCTGCACCCCGCGTTAGGGCTGGCGCACTCGCTTTGCCGCAACGATGCGCTGGTGACGATATTCCTGGGACTGTTCGTCCACGTGTTGACGAGGGGACGGGTCGCCAAGTTGCTGCGCTGGGTCGCGCAGCTGATGAATGCCGCCGAGGCCTACGACGACCCAGATCTCCTGATCGTTGGGCACAACGCCGCGGTGACCGCCTATTTTTGGCTCGGCGATCCGATCAAAGCCCGCGAGCATGCAGACCGGGTCCTGGCGCTCTACAGCGAAGAGCGGCATGGTCATTTGGTCGATATTAAGAACCATGATCCGAAAACAATAAGTTTGGCCTACACGGCGCTATCGACCTGGATGCTCGGTTACCCTGATCAAGCCGTACGGATCAGCCTCGCCAAAGATGCCCACGCCCGCAGGCGCGGGCATCCATTCGACCTCGGCTGGGCGCTGACCGTCGGTGCGTATGTCTTCGATCTCCTTCGGGAGTTTGATGACTGGCTGAAGCGTATCGAAGAAGCCGACCGATTGGGTCGCGAAAACAGCCTGCCTTCCCGACCGAGTGCTTTGTGCCTGCTTGTTCCGGAATAGCATTGATCCGGAAGGGCCAAGCCGCTGAAGGGATGGCCTCGCTCAAGGCGGGACTCGCCGTCTTTGAGAGGGGCGGTGGTCGAGCCACCAGTCCCTACTTCAAATCCGTGCTGGCCGAGGGCATGGCGCAATGCGGCTATCTCGCTGAGGCGCTCGATCTCGTCGACGAGGCCATCGTGCAGATCGAGCGGCCGGGCTGGGAAGAGCGCTGGTACTATGCCGAAGCACTCCGTATCAAAGGCTGGCTGCTGGCGCGCAACGGCGACTCGGCAGCGGCGGAGCGCGCCTACATCGCCTCGCTCGACTGGGCGCGAACGCAGCAGGCGAAGTCCTGGGAGCTGCGAGCCGCAACGAGCTACGCCCGGCTGATGCGCGAGCAGGGCCGGGCGCGCGAGGCCCACGACCTGCTCGCGCCCGTCTACGGCTGGTTCACCGAAGGCTTCGACACCGCCGATCTGATAGAAGCTAAGGGGCTACTCAACGGGTTGAGGTGAGCCGCACGTCGGCATGTCCACCGTCTGGTGCGAATGACCGCTTCCTGGGCAATCCGACGAGCTTCGCGTGGCCAGGAACGTCTCTTGAGATCCAAGCGTTGCGGCTCCATTGGGATCCGGCCAGCGGCCGGAATTGGCGCGACTCGGTCGCCCTGATGCAATGCGCGAAGGACGGTTTTCCACCAGAGCCGACCTCCGGCGCAGGTACCCAGCGTCAGATTTTAACCACTAGACCGCCTGGTGCGGGAAACAGCGTGCAGGTCTGGTCCGACTGTTCTTTGCGGCCTCAGACCTCGCATATTTACCAAGCCGCCAAGGCAATCAACCTCTTACCCCACGGTTTGGCGTGGCCGACATTAATCGCGCCGATTGTGTCAATGGCGAGAGCGTAGAACCACGGCTAGCCTCCGCTAACTTAGTTCGTCAGGTCGCTGGCCATGCGTCTCTACCGCTTTCGCGAATTGAAAGGTGTGGGAGTCCCCTTCACCCGCAAGCACGTCACCCATCTTGAAAAGCTCGGCAAGTTCCCGAGGCACTTCAAAATCGGTGAGAATTCGGTGAGTTGGATCGCCGACGAGGTCGATCGCTGGGTCGAGGATCGTGTCCGGACCAGGAATTTTGCTCCAGTCACTCGACCCGACCGTAAGCCGACAGCCTAGAGGCGCCCGATTATGTCACGCAGGAGGAACTCGCCTTCGGCTGGCCACACACACGATGGTGAGCTGCCGCTGGGCCATGTAACCGATATCCGCCTGCTCACGGTGGCGCAGAGGGCAGAAAACCCCTCCGATCCGCCAAAACGCCCTCCCACTGCTGCTGGGGTAGGTCGGGGCAAGCGGGCTGCGAAGACTGAAGCGCCGCACGATCTCCGACCTCTGCCGCTGCGACGACGAGGTCCTTCGGCGCGCGCGAACAAGCCGCGACGTCTGCTCTCTATCCGCGATGTTGCCGAAATCCTGAGCATGTCGGAGAAGACGGTCTACCGCCTTATCGATAACGGCAACGGCGAGCTTAGAGCCATCCGCATCGGCGGCGTGTGGCGGATAGATCCAGATGATCTTCAGGATTTCGTCCGCGATCATCGTAGTCCCTAGTTTACCAATCATGCCCAGGCATTATCGTCATATCGGGAAAACGATATGAATAACTTCGCGCGTCAATCTATTTACTACGTTTTCTCGAATGGCTAATGTTTTCCATCCTTGTCCTGATTTGTCCTATATAACCTTAAATTGGAAGGGATCATGGGTGGCATCATAGCAGTTCATCTCACGCTCACCGATGTTATCGAACACATCAAAAAGAACGTGACTCTTTCTCCGGCGCGGAGGCGCGATCTCATCTCCGCCGTGCTGCGGATCTGCGAGCTCGTTGGTATCGACCCGCAGGTCACACCGGCATCGCTGCCTTACATGCGACCGCTGATCCAAGAGGTGCGACCCGCGCGACACGACATTCGGCCAAAGACCTGGAGCAATCTGCGCGCCAACTTTCGCGCGGCTGTGGTGGCACCCCTACCCCGCCATCCGAAAGAGCAGAATCCCGAATGGGACACCTTGCTAGGGGCAATACCGGTCGCTTGGATGCGAGCACACCTCAGCGGGTTGAGGAGCTATTGCCAGGGCGCGGGCATCGCCCCCACGAAGATATCGGACGCGGTCCTGCGCGATTATGAGGACTACCTCGAAAAAAACTCGCTGGTCTGGGACCCGCATCGCTGCGTTCGGATGGCATGCACCACTTGGAACGCAGTCATGGTCACCGTCCCCGGCTGGCCGCAGGTACGTCTATACGTGCCCAGCCGGCGAAAACCACGGCTGAAACCGCCTCTGACCAGCTATCCGCCGAGCCTGCAGGAAGAAATCAGTCGGTGCCTTGCCCCTCCTCGTCCGGAGAACCGCTTTGCGCTCGACGGTCACCGGAGGTCCTTCGCGCAAGCACGGTCGAGCAGATCAGGAGTCAGCTAAAACTCGCACTGTCGGCTCTGGTGGATGCCGGCAAGCCTCCCGAGACGATGACATCGCTAAGATGCCTTCTTGAGCCGCAGGCGTATGAGACCATCATTCGCCGCTACCTAAAAAATGATGACGAGCAGACGCCGAGGCCGACTGCGCACAACATCGCGAGTACCCTCATTCGGATCGCCGATGGATATTTCGGACCGGATCCCGCTGGTCGCGAGCTGATTGCGGAATTACGCCGGCTTCGAAAATGCCTCGGGGCAAAACCTACGGGCCTGACCAAGAAGAACCGCCGCCTGGTCCTCGAGCTTTCTGATCCCGGCCTTCGAGCGAAGCTGTACGAATTACCCGACCGGCTCGCCACCTGGGCAGCACGAACCACCCCGGTTCCGGGAGGCCGGGCGATGCAACTCGCCGTGGCAATCGCAATCCTGCTCATAGCCCCGATAAGGATCTCCAATTTGGTCGCTTTGCGTTTCGACCGGCATCTGTTCCGGCCTGGAGGATCCCGTTCGCTCTGGCTGATCGACATTCCCGAGGACGAAGTAAAAAACCGAGTGCGTCTGGTCCACGAGCTTCCGCATCGTGCCACAACGTTACTCGACCGGTTCCGGCGTGATTTCCGTCCTCGGATCGCGGAGCTAGGCAATCCATACCTTTTCCCGGCGGGCTCTCATCACAGGAGCACTGTGGTGATGTCGCAGGCGATCAGGCATTGCATTGCCGATTGGGTCGGCATCCAAATGACCCCACAACAGTTCCGCCACCTCGCGGGGCTGCTGATGTACGACGATTTGGAAGCGCTTGCTCAGCTTCTCGGTGACAAGAGCACAAGGACTGTCCGCAACCATTATTCCGAACTGAATACCCTCGAAATCGGTCGGCGGTTCGACGCCATCATCCAATCCGAGCTCAATGGACGGCGCCAGGCGCGGAGGAAACGTTAGTGCCCAAACATTGCCCGGGGCTCAAGTTCGTCGATTGGCCTGAGCCGGATCGGATCGCGTGGACCGCGGCCGTCGCCAAGGGAGACCGTTTCCGACGCGGTCCGGCCGCGCACTGGTCCCCGTCGACGCGATGCGACGTCGAGAAGGCCCTCTGCCGGTGGCTAGGATATCTCGCCGCCTTCGAGCGCGACGCCCTGGCCGAACACCCCGTCGCGCGCCTGACGGGGGATCGGCTTGTGGGGTATGTCGGCCATCTCGCAGAGACCGTCCAATCGGTGGGCCGCTGTATCTACCTCGCACATCTTCTGATGGCGTGCAGGGTGATGTTTCCGGGCGAGCCACTGCGAATCCTGAAATCTGTTGCGGCCCAGCTCAAGAGCCAAAGCCCAGCACGACCAAAGCCCTGGGTCGTTACCCCGCATCTCATTGCTTTGGGGGAAAAGCTGATCGAGGAGGCAGGCCATAAAGGGCGAACGTTCTCGAACGTTCGTTACCGCGATGGCCTCATGCTCATGCTCTGGCCGTCCAGGCCGCTCCGCCTCAGGGCATTTGCGCAGATCCAGATCGGCAAGCACCTTCGCAAGATCGGCGAAGAATGGCGACTCATATTCGAGGGCCCAGAGATGAAGTCGGGCCGCCCGTACCAGGTGACACTGCCCCGTCAAGTGATACCTTTCCTGGAGAAGTACATAGCCGAGGTGCGGCCGACCTTTCCGGGAGCCAAGCAGCACGATGCGCTCTGGATCGGCGCGCGTGGTGGTGGGCCGCTCGCACCCAAATCGATTTCCAACCTGATCGGCAACAGAACCAAGGCGGAATTCGGCGACCGGATTTCTCCGCACCGGTTCCGGCATTGTGCAGCATCGACGGTAGCAGTGTTCGCGCCAAGCGAGATCCGAACCGCGGTCGGGCTCCTGGACCATTCCTCACCCAGGGTCACACATCAGCATTACATTATGGCGCGCGGCATCGAAGCGAGCCGGCAATATGCGAAAATCGTTGCCGACCAAACACCGAAGAAGGCAGTCGGCGATCACTTTGACTTTCGAAAACGTATCGGACATAGGCGTATGCCTGGGGCTATCCCCAGGTCCTCCGGCTAGCGCCCGGTGTCCGGTCAAAACGGGGTGCGGTACTGTCCTGAAGGTTCAGCAAATTCGCTGGGTGGGCGAAGGGTCATGGTATGCGGGTGATTGACGAGATCACCGACCCTGGCAGGGGAGCACACCATGACCAAGCGAGAGGGTAGTCAGAAGCGGTCGACATCAAAGGGTTGCTGGCGCGGGGCGAAGATTTTACGCGGGCCGGGCTGGAGGCACTGCTGCAGGCGGCTCCTGGTTGAGCCGCTCCAGCATGTTTGTCGATTTTCATATGCTTATGATGGGCAAGGGGTAAGCGGTAGTAGGTCAACGTCTCCTCGATGTTCTCTTCGACCAAATCACAAAGCTTTGGATACTTCGCCTGCCACTTGGCGAGCCATTGGCCGACGTCGCGCCGCGCCTCGGCCAGCTCGCGCCGATCGTATATCCAAGGCAGCTCCTGCAGGCAGTCGTCGTCCACCTTGCGCGGCACGTAATCGAGTGCATTGCGCAGGAAATGCACGTAACAGCGTTACCAAGCCGCTTCCGGCAGCACCTCGCGGATTGCTTGTTTAAGGCCGGGATGGTCGTCGCTGACGATAAACTCGACGCCGGCGAGCCCGCGGGCTTTCAGCCCCGAGAGGAAGTCGCGGAGCATAGATCACGAGCCGACTGCCCAGGCGGCGCTCCGAGCCGAGCTTCTTCCACCCCAACACAAACCGGCGCATGTAGATATTCGCCAGCAGCGGTGAGAGGGGTGAACCCTGCGGGATGCCGCGGCTGGTGTCGCGGGCCTCGGTGGTGCGCCGGCGGCGACCCTTATCGTCGATTCTTCGACTGGGCAGTCCAGCCACATCTTGATCAGATGCAGCACGCGCCGATCAAAGATCCGGCGCGCTACCGATTTTAGGAGGTCGGTGTGCGGAATGCTGCCGAAGGTACCGACTGGGACGAGGGCCAGAGGAACGTCGCCGCCGGCACGCGCCTCGTCAATACGAGGCCCAGTCCGCACAAGGAGGGCGGCGCCGCGCGCGAGGGCGCTGCTCTGCTGCAAGGGCTCGCCCGCTGCGACCATTGCCGCCGCCGCTTGCACACCCACTATCGCGGCCGCAACGCCGCCCCCGGGTATCATTGCCCCGGAAAGGTTCTCGCCGAGGGCCGCGGTGAGTATTCGCTCCGGCCGGAATGACGGTGTTTGAGGCGAGATCAAGCGTTTCAGCAGCCTTCCTAGAAGGCGCCATCACGTGACGCCACAACGCCGCGCTTCGGCAAAGCGCTAAAAATTCAGCCGCGAGGTAAACAGAAAGGCGTGGTTGTACGCGGGCGTCAGCGGCTTGGCGCGAAAGTCGGGCGAGACGGCGACTTGATAGCCAAATCCGAACGTGCAATTTGGGTACTCTCCCGTGCCGAGGGAAAAGCGGCCGACCACCAGCCCCGGGGTCAGAAAGACCTGATTCAGTCCGCCGCGCTGGCCGTCGGTATAATAGGTCCAGTTGACCTCGAGTTCCGGCCAGAACACGCGCAGCACGTGGTATTGGAAGGCGATATTCGTCTGGATCTGGTGGCCGAGCGTGTCGGTGTGGGAGGCGGGAATAACGCCGCCGACCGTGCCCTGGATGTCGAACGGTCCCCAGCCTTTGCCGAAAGCCAGCGTGGGCAGGTAGGTCCAGGCGTTGCTGGTCAGGGCCGTGTTCCCCGACGGGGCCTGCACTTGCAGCAACGCGGTCAGCACGTAGTCGCCGCCGCTTGCGGGAGCGCTGGCCAGCCGCTGCTCCACGCGCAGGAACGCCCAGTCGTTGAAGCCGTTGATGGGTTCTATAGGTTTGCCCTTGGGGCTGCTGGCGCCCACGCCGGTGCGGATGTAGTATGGGGGCGCGGCGAACTGGATCTCGTTGGTGTCGCTGACAATCAGGTCCAGGCCCTTGCCGCCGTCGACAAGGGTTGTGTTGGTGCCGTTGCCTGAATGTTCATAGTCGATGTCAAAGCGCAGCCGCCGCTCAAGCAACGCGGTGGTGGTGACCAGCGGGCTACTCCAACTCGGCTGCGTCGCGCGCGCGTGCGCCGCCGCGGCGGCGAAATAGGCGGCCACCCCGTCCACATCGACCCGCGGCGCTGCCACACTCGGCTGATTCTGGACACTGGATGGCGGCGCTGCCACACTCGGCTGATTCTGGACACTGGATGGCGGCGTCGCCACACTCGGCTGATTTTGGATGTTGGCTGGCGGTGCGGCCGCGTTCGGCTGATCGGGGATGCTCGATGGCTGCGGCTCCGTCGGATTGGACGCGTCTGCCGCCCGTAGCGGCTGCTGCGCCGCGCCAAGCAGCAGCGCCGCACCCACCGCCAAGCAGTGCCGCAGGCGGGATCGCCCCGCGGCTGCAAGCTGCACGCGCATCCCCGGCCCTCCTTTGCTACTATCCTATCAAGCCGCCAATCTCGCAGCCGGTAACCGACTCAAACGACTCGGGAAGTTGAGGTGGACCCCGAACGTGCGACAGCCGGAGCCGCTTGTTAAGGTGTAGCCCCGCCGATCTCGGTGTCGGCTCCGATCGCGATTTGTGCGACGGCTGGTGCGACGAGTCTACTTCTTAAATCATCGATATCAAATCCCTTGTCGGTTGCGGTGCCTGCAAAGACAGTGAAAGCCGGCGCTCGTCCGCCGGATCACCGCCTTTACGCGAAGCTCGTGCTGCTGCCGGACGGCCGCAAGGTCTATCTACGGGCGACGGCAGCCGATCGGGAGCTGTACGCGGCGGCCGAGCGCAGTCTCGCGGCCCGTCCGAACGCTTATCCCGTGGTGGCGATCGCCCGGCTACAACACCGACCAGGCGCTCGGGTACAATTACCGGCACTGGCATGAGATGTTCAACGCCCGCCAGTTGCTCGGGCTGTCGATCCTGGGCGAGCGGATCGCGCGGATCGCCGAGCCGGCGCTGCGCGATCTGTTTCTGTGCCTGCTGTCGGGGACGCTCGAATTCAACAACATGTTCGCGTCCTACAAGGGCGAGGGCACCGGTGCCGTGCGCCACATGTTCTATCACCACATCCTCAAGCCGGAGCGGGTGCCGCTCGAAGCCAATCTGTGGGGCACGCCCAAAAGCTCGGGCTCGTTCTCGACGCTGTTCGAAAGCCGCATCCTGCGCGCGCTCGATTATGCCGATGATCCTTTCGAGCTGCGGCTCGCCGAGAGGGACGGCAAGGCCTCGAGCAGGAAACTGTTCGGCCTGTCCGCGCCGATCGGCCACGATGCGGCCGCCGATTTTGCTGGCTTCGCCGCAGGGGCGAGGCTTTATCTATCGAGCGGCGATTCAAGCCGCACCGACCTGGCGGCCGGCAGCGTCGATGCGGTGATCACCGATCCGCCGTTCTTCGACAACGTGCATTACTCGCGGCTCGCCGACTTCTTCCATGTGTGGCAGCGGCATGTCCTGAGCGACGATCGCGCTCCGGCGACGACGCGCGCGCCAGGCGAGGTTCAACACAGCGACGCCACGGCGTTCACCGAGCGGCTCGGCGCGGTGTGGCGCGAATGCTGCCGGGTGCTCAAGGATGATGGGCTGCTGGTCTTCACTTACCATCACTCGCGCGCCGAAGGCTGGGCCTCGATCCTCGCGGCGCTCATGGATGCCGGGTTCGTGATCGCGGCGGCGCATCCGATCAAGTCGGAAATGTCGGTCGCCACGCCAAAGCACCAGGCCAAGGAGCCGATCGACCTCGACATGATCCTTGTCTGCCGCAAGCGCGATCAAGGCGCTGGCGATTTCGACAGCAATCTGTGGGGGGAGGTAATGAGCGTGGCCCGCCACCAGGTCGCCCGATTGCGGGCAACCGGCCGGTGGCTGAGCCGAAATGATTTGCGCATCATCGTCATGGCGCAGCTCGTGCGGCGGTTGTCGCGTTCGGAGACAAGCGGCGAGGCACTTGCGGTTTTGGAACGGGAAGGAGCGGCTGCAGAATTGGAGATCGAGGGCCTCCAAGGCCAGCCATAGCCGGCCGGCGGGGCCCCCCGGCCGGGCAAAAGGTTTGCGACGGCAGGACTTGAACCTGCGACCTCCCCGCCCATACTGTGAACCGTCTGGTCAGAAGTAACGGATTGGCCTTCTGATACTCATAAGCTCGGCAAGCACCTGTCGGAAAACCCATTCGGTGATGGTTTCCGCCACATTTTCACAATCCGACAATCTCAATCCTATAATAACAGCGTTCTCCAAATTGCCATTAGATGAGTGGGCAGGGGTGTTACTCGGCACATTACCGGAGTACTCGGTCCCCCCCAATCCTGGCTCCCGCTCCGCGAGCTTCCGGCGCACGCCCCGGCCTGAGCCGATCTCCTCGACGGTGCCGCGCCGCAAGAGGTCGTGCAGCGTGTTGAGGAAGCATGCCACGAAGTCGCGGCGGACCTGGTTGTCCGTCTCGGGGATGTTCCGTGCGGCCATCACGGCGGCGCCCAGCTCGCCGGCAGAGGTCGTGCCGCTGTCCCGCATTGCCTCGGTAGACGAGCCGCGTCAGTTCGCCCTTGGCGAAGTAGTCAGTCCGGCACGGCCAACGGTGTTTCGGGGCGATCTCCTCGGGTAGCGCGTAGGGATCGAATAGCCGCAGCGTCGCGTCGAGATGCACCAACTCCGACCGGAGCCGGTCAACCTCGCGGTTAGGCATCTCGATTTGGCCGGCGATGTCGGCGCGCTTGTTGCGCAAAGCATTGACGGCGACCGGGGAGAAGGGCGGATCGGCCATGACACCACCCAAGCAATGATGAAGGCTTGGGTATGGTGGCCTTGGGTCCGGCCCGGCGCTATTGGGGCGTGGTGGCTGTTGCTACATAATACCGCAAAAATGCACCGTTCGTTAGTTCTGGCCCTCTTTCCAGGTAAACTTGTCCCCCCGGCTGGGGCACTCCTCGGATGGCGTGATCTTGACTCCTGGCGGCGGCTAGCACGGCCTCTTCGATGACGGCTTGGTCGGCCCGCTTGGCGTCGGCGCGCTGCTCCGCGTCGGTGCCCGCGGCGCGTCGATAAACGTGGTGATGCCGCCGGGCTAGCGTTTTGTGCTTGGCGCGCGACAGCGTCGCCCTCGCTCGCCGGGAAATGCTCGTCGAAATTCTCTCGGATGTCGGCGAAGGCGACGGGCAGAAACCCGCCGAAGAAGCTCCTCGCCCCCTGCTCTGCCAAATCGTCCAGACCCTCGCCCTCCATCGCCTCGTAGACCAGGTCCTCGTCGCTCGTCGTGGCGAGCGCGTTGAGCATGTCCTCCCGGTTGTTCGCGCCGTACTCTCCTCGTTCGCGGATAAATCTTTGTCCGCGCCTCAAGAGCCATTCCCTGGCTATCGTCATGTGCGCCTCGTCGGTGCTGTCGTACTCAGTGCCCTGAAAGTAAGCCATGGGCCAGTCAGCCCTATGAATCTCAACACGCTGATCGACCCCAAGGACCCATTGTACAATCAAGTCCAACTGTTCCTCGGCGGTAGCATCAACGCCAACGGCGAGATTCTCTCAGAAGGCATCTACACAAGCGGGCCAAATAATGGCCGGTTCGAGGTGTTTGTTCTTTCGCCCAACGATACCGTAGCGCAGCAATGACCTCACGGCCCGCGGCTCCCCTGCGGCGGCGCGTTTGGCGGCACCCCTTGCGCTCGGGGTTTGGATCTGGTGCGAATTTCCGCTCACCACCCATCTCGGCCGTTCTTGCGCCCCCCGGCAGCGGATACGCGCCCGAGTGCGTGTCACTCAAGACGTCACTATCTTCGGGACGGTTACACTTGCTTTTATTGGTTCGCAGCACGCGCGCGTTGCAGGATTGCTCCGACCGTGTTCTTGCTGAGCCCGACATGGCGGCCGATCAACCGGTAGCTCAGACCAGCCTCTGCCAACTTGAGGACCTTCTTCGTCTTGCGGTCCGATGGACGCTGTCCTGGTTGGCGGCCGAGCCGCTTACCGCGGGCCTTGGCGGCGGCGATGCCGGACTTGATGCGCTCGCGGATAAGGTCCCGCTCGAACTCGGCGAGCGCGGCCATCACCGAGGCGATCATCTTGCCGAGCGGCGTCGACAGGTCGAATTGCAGGCTTGAGACGGCGAGGACGGACACATCCCACGCCTGCAGCGACTGCAGCGTCTGCACGAGGTCGACGGTGCTGCGTCCCCATCGGGACAGCTAGGTGACCAGGATGGCATCGATCTCGCGAGCTTGCGCGAGCGCCATCACCTTCTTGCGCTCGATACGGTCGATCTTGGCACCGGAGGCTTTCTCCTTGTAGACGCCGACGATCTCGAAGCTGCTACGCTTGGCAAAGGCCCGCAGATCACGTTCCTGCCGATCGCATGATTGATCGGCAGTGGAGACGCGGCAGTAGAGGGCTGCACGCTGTCCCACTTGAACCCCCTCGGCCGAAGGCGCTTGAAACCCCGGTAAATCCGGGGCTCGAATGCGTACCGATGGCTCGCCGCCGTCTTCTCTCCGACGAGCAACTGGCGCCGTTCTGGGCGTGGGCTTCCGACGAGCGGGCGATCGTGCGGCAATAATACACGCTGAGCCGGGCCTTTTCCCGAGTTCGGCGGCACGGGTGGTCCCGGCAAGGAGATCTTTTTGCGCCGATCGCTGGTGCGCCGGCGACGACGCCGAAGGGGGCCCAAATGGGTCGCGACAATGGGCGAAAGCACTGTCTCGCAAGGCGGCTTGGTTGGCGGCAGCCGCGAGATGGGGCGACCTCGCCTGGCGCCGGATCGATGGAGCCGGCCTTGTACGCTCTGCGGATCGAACGCAGCGACCGGTCGTGACGCAAATCCGACCCTGAGACGGGACACAACCGGGACACCGATTGCCACCATATCTCTCAACAATCTGATTTTTATGGCGTCCCCTACCGGATTCGAACCGGTGTTGCCGCCGTGAGAGAGCAACTCGCGGAGGGACAGTCCCCAGGATCAAGCCTACAAGAGATAGGACCCGCCCATCATCATTCCTGGACACGGACGATCAAGCGGTATTGTCGCCTCCGGAACCCAACGTGGAACCCAACGCAGCAAAAGGGGCGGCGAGCACGCCCCTTTCGCTCCGTAAGTACTTATTTTATTTGGTTGCGGGGGCAGGATTTGAACCTGCGACCTTCAGGTTATGAGCCTGACGAGCTACCGGGCTGCTCCACCCCGCGCTTGAGCTGTAGTTGGGCCCCCGGACCATCCCCGGTCCCCGGATCAAGTCCGGGGATGGTCCGGGGACCGGGGGCGTTGTTCGACCACCGTCTCCCCCGGATCATGTCCGGGGTCGCCGGGTCTCGCAACGGTTATGACCCCCGGAACGCCCGCCCCGGCGGGCGGTTGTCCGGGGGTACCGGGCTGCTCCACCCCGCGGGGGTATTCGTGTCTGGGCCCCCGCTTTCGCGGGGGCGTTGTTCGACCACCGGCTCCCTTCGTTCGCCGGGTCTCACAACGGGTTGGGAGTTGGCTGCGGGTTGGCCGGGCCTGGCGGCGACCTACTCTTCCGCGCCTATCTGGCGCAGTACCATTGGCGCTGGGGGTTTTCACGGCCGAGTTCGGGATGGGATCGGGTGCGTTGCCCCCCGCTATGGCCACCAGGCCGGGCGAGCCCGCAGCGGGTGACCGGGAGCGGGTGACCGGGGTGTGGCGGCCGGGGCTGGCCGCTGGGTGCGGGCGGCCCCCGGCCCTGCGGCCGGGGGGTGGAATGCGCGTTCGAGCGATTAGTACCGGTCGGCTGCACCGATTGCTCGGCTTCCACCCCCGGCCTATCGACGTGGTGGTCTTCCACGGCTCTCGACGAGACCTGGTTTTGAGGGGGGCTTCCCGCTTAGATGCGTTCAGCGGTTATCCCGTCCGCACTTAGCTACCCGGCATTGCGGCGGGCGCCACAACCGGTACACCAGAGGTGCGTCCCTCCCGGTCCTCTCGTACTGGGGAGAGCGCCTCGCAAGTCTCGAACACCCACGGCAGATAGGGACCGAACTGTCTCACGACGTTCTAAACCCAGCTCACGTACCGCTTTAAATGGCGAACAGCCATACCCTTGGGACCTGCTCCAGCCCCAGGATGCGATGAGCCGACATCGAGGTGCCAAACGACGCCGTCGATATGGACTCTTGGGCGTCATTAGCCTGTTATCCCCGGCGTACCTTTTATCCGTTGAGCGATGGCCCGTCCACGTGGGACCACCGGATCACTATGGCCGACTTTCGTCTCTGCTCGAGCCGTCGCTCTCGCAGTCAGGCGGGCTTGTGCCATTGCACTCGACAGCTGATTTCCGACCAGCCTGAGCCCACCATCGCGCGCCTCCGTTACTCTTTGGGAGGCGACCGCCCCAGTCAAACTACCCGCCATGCAGGGTCCCGGACCCGGGTCACGGGCCGCGGTTAGGTGCCAGTGGCCGCAAGAGCGGTATTTCAAGGCTGCCTCCACCCCAACTGGCGCCAGGGCTTCACCGGCTCCCGCCTATCCTACACATGCGATCGCTAACACCACTGCAAAGCTGTAGTAAAGGTGCACGGGGTCTTTCCGTCTGACCGCGGGTACTCCGCATCTTCACGGAGAATTCAATTTCGCTGAGCCGGTGTTGGAGACAGTGGGGAAGTCGTTACGCCATTCGTGCAGGTCGGAACTTACCCGACAAGGAATTTCGCTACCTTAGGACCGTTATAGTTACGGCCGCCGTTTACCGGGGCTTCGATTCGGAGCTCGCACCCCTCCTCTTAACCTTCCGGCACCGGGCAGGCGTCAGACCCTATACGTCGTCTTGCGACTTCGCAGAGCCCTGTGTTTTTAGTAAACAGTCGCCACCCCCTCTTCTGTGCCCCCCGCCCCGGGTTGCCCCCGGGCGGGGCCCCCTTCTCCCGAAGTTACGGGGGCATTTTGCCGAGTTCCTTCAACACCGTTCGCTCACACGCCTTGGTATGCTCTACCAGTCCACCAGTGTCGGTTTCGGGTACGGTCTTTGTGCCGGCGCTGTTTCCCGGAAGCCCTGCGGCCGCCCCCGCAATCCAATCAGCGGAAACGACGGTTGGCCTTCGTCACGCCCCGGCAGGCGGAGGAATGTTAACCCCCTTCCCATCGGCTACGGCCTTCGCCCTCGCCTTAGGGGCCCGGCTAACCCTGCGCGGATCAACCTTGCGCAGGAACCCTTGGACTTGCGGCGTGCGGGTTTCTCACCCGCATTGACGCTACTCATGTCAGCATTCGCACTTCCGATGCCTCCAGCGCCGCTCGCGCGCCGCCTTCGCCGGCCTACGGAACGCTCCGCTACCACGCCAGAGGACAGGAATCAGGCATCAGGGATCAGAAGCGCCGCGATGCAGGCCCTGCAGCATGCGAGCGAGTTCTCGATATTCGCCCCGCCACCGCTCGGCGACATCGGCGGTCACATAACCGAGATCCCGGCAATACATCGTCCACACCTGCATCTCGTCGGCCGAACCGATGGCCATCAACAGAAATCGATGGAACTCGGTACGCGACTGACGCTGCTTGCCGAACCCCTCGGCAATGTTGGCACGGATCGACTTCGACGCCCGCCGC
The DNA here is from genome assembly GCA_963772295.1 of uncultured Alphaproteobacteria bacterium. Lineage (GTDB taxonomy): Bacteria > Pseudomonadota > Alphaproteobacteria > ATCC43930 > CGMCC-115725 > AP-15. The sequence goes on along the minus strand of CAVYWO010000019.1, from coordinate 607,544 downwards.
ACTTGGTCGGCCAGCGCCCATTGCTCGATCCGCGGAAACTCGAGGCTTCGTTTATGCACCTCCAGCGACAGCGCATGCGCCCGCCGGAACACTTCGAGATCCTCGAACCGCCGTGCCCATTCACGCATTTCTGATACCTGATTACTGATCCCTGTCTTCTGGCATCCGCAGCTTCGGTGCGCGGCTTGAGCCCCGGTACATTTTCGGCGCCGGACGGCTGTTCGACCAGTGAGCTATTACGCTTTCTTTAAAGGATGGCTGCTTCTAAGCCAACCTCCTGGTTGTCTTGGCCGTCCCACATCCTTTCCCACTTAGCCGCGACTGGGGGACCTTAGCTGGCGGTCTGGGCTGTTTCCCTCTCGACGACGGACCTTAGCACCCGCCGTCTGGCTGCCGATCTCCGCTCGCCGGTATTCGGAGTTTGGTTAGGTTTGGTAAGGCTCGCGCCCCCCTAGCCCATCCAGTGCTCTACCCCCGGCGGCGAGCAATCGACGCTCTACCTCAATAGATTTCGCGGAGAACCAGCTATTTCCGGGTTTGATTGGCCTTTCACCCCTAGCCACAGGTCATCCCCTGCTTTTGCAACAGCAGTGGGTTCGGTCCTCCAGTGCGTGTTACCGCACCTTCAACCTGCCCATGGCTAGATCACCCGGTTTCGGGTCTGATCCCGGCAACTCAGACGCCCCTTTCAAACTCGCTTTCGCTGCGCCTACACCTAACGGCTTAAGCTTGCTGCCAAGACCAACTCGCTGACCCATTATACAAAAGGTACGCCGTCACCGGCCCCGGGATCGCTCCCGGCGCCGTGCTCCGACTGCTTGTAGGCATCCGGTTTCAGGAACTCTTTCACTCCCCTCGTCGGGGTGCTTTTCACCTTTCCCTCACGGTACTGGTGCACTATCGGTCACTGAGGAGTATTTAGGCTTGGAGGGTGGTCCCCCCATCTTCGGACAGGATTGCACGTGTCCCGCCCTACTCGTGGACCAGGGTCGCGGTTTCCCGTACGGGGCTCTCACCCGCTGCGGCCCGCCGTTCCAGACGCTTCCGGTACCAACAACCCTGACCGCTGGCCTGTTCCGCGTTCGCTCGCCACTACTGACGGAATCTCAAGGGCGGCTCGCGCCGCCCCGGTTGATGTCTGTTCCTCCGGCTACTGAGATGTTTCAGTTCGCCGGGTTCGCCTCCCGCCCCTATCGATTCGGTGCGGGATACCCCAAGGGGTCGCCCCCTTTGGGTGGGTTGCCCCATTCGGAGATCCCGGGATCACCGATCGCTCGCATCTCCCCCGGGCTTTTCGCAGCGTGCCGCGTCCTTCCTCGCCTCTCAGTGCCAAGGCATCCACCAGATGCCCTTTGCTTGCGCTTCCACAAACCGCCGCACACAGCGGCCAGCCCCGGATCCGCGATCCGCAAACCAGCCCCATGCCGGCGCCCATGAAGACACCCGGGACCCCCAGCGCCACCGGCGCCCGGGCTCCCGCCTCGGTCACTCAACTCCCTCTTCACCCCGTCAATCAACACCCTCGGCCGCGCGCCCCGCCTGGTGGAGGTGACCGGGTTCGAACCGGTGACCTCCTGCTTGCAAAGCAGGCGCTCTGCCGACTGAGCTACACCCCCGCCGGGCTCTCCGCCGCCCTGGTGGGCCAGGGAGGATTTGAACCTCCGACCTCACGCTTATCAAGCGCGCGCTCTAACCGGCTGAGCTACTAGCCCCGCCGCGGGCGATGGCGGGCGGCAGAAGGGATGCGCAGGCGGCGGCTCGCCAGAGGTCAGAAACCAGATACCAGAGATCAGAATTCCTGCCGCTCTGACGCTTGTGGAAAGCCGGAAGAGGCGGGCCAGACACCATCTCTGATATCTGATTTCTGCCCTCTGTCTTCTGGCATCCAGAAAGGAGGTGATCCAGCCGCAGGTTCCCCTACGGCTACCTTGTTACGACTTCACCCCAGTCGCTGACCCTACCGTGGTCGGCTTCCGCCCCCGGAAGCTCCGGGGGTTGGTGCACCGCCTTCGGGTAAAGCCAACTCCCATGGTGTGACGGGCGGTGTGTACAAGGCCCGGGAACGTATTCACCGCGGCATGCTGATCCGCGATTACTAGCGATTCCGACTTCATGCTCTCGAGTTGCAGAGAGCAATCCGAACTGAGACGGCTTTTCGAGATTGGCTCGGGGTTGCCCCGTCGCCGCCCGCTGTCACCGCCATTGTAGCACGTGTGTAGCCCAGCCCATAAGGGCCATGAGGACTTGACGTCATCCCCGCCTTCCTCCGGCTTGTCACCGGCAGTTTCTCCAGAGTGCCCGGCCGAACCGCTGGCAACTGAAGATGAGGGTTGCGCTCGTTGCGGGACTTAACCCAACATCTCACGACACGAGCTGACGACAGCCATGCAGCACCTGTGTCCCCGCCGGCCGAACCGAAGAACGGGATCTCTCCCGCCCACACGAGGCATGTCAAGGGCTGGTAAGGTTCTTCGCGTTGCGTCGAATTAAACCACATGCTCCACCGCTTGTGCGGGCCCCCGTCAATTCCTTTGAGTTTTAACCTTGCGGCCGTACTCCCCAGGCGGTGTGCTTACCGCGTTAGCTGCGACACCGAAGAGCTAGGCTCCCCAACGTCTAGCACACATCGTTTACCGCGTGGACTACCAGGGTATCTAATCCTGTTTGCTCCCCACGCTTTCGCGCCTCAGCGTCAGTATCGGTCCAGAGCGCCGCCTTCGCCACCGGTGTTCTTCCCAATATCTACGAATTTCACCTCTACACTGGGAATTCCACGCTCCTCTCCCGAACTCCAGCCATCCAGTCCCAAGCGCCATTCCCAGGTTGAGCCCGGGGCTTTCACGCCTGACGTGGATCGCCGCCTACGCGCCCTTTACGCCCAGTAATTCCGAACAACGCTCGCCCCCTTCGTATTACCGCGGCTGCTGGCACGAAGTTAGCCGGGGCTTGTTCTGCGGGTACCGTCATCATCGTCCCCGCCCAAAGAGCTTTACAACCCGAAGGCCTTCATCACTCACGCGGCATTGCTGGATCAGGCTTGCGCCCATTGTCCAAGATTCCCCACTGCTGCCTCCCGTAGGAGTTTGGGCCGTGTCTCAGTCCCAGTGTGGCTGATCATCCTCTCAGACCAGCTACGGATCATCGGCTTGGTAGGCCGTTACCCCACCAACAACCTAATCCGACGCGGGCCCCTCCCTCTGCGATCAATCTTTCCCCCGGGTCACCCCGGGGGCGCATGCGGTATTAGCCGAAGTTTCCCTCGGTTATCCCCCACAAAGGGACAGGTTCCCACGCGCTACTCACCCGTGCGCCACTCCCCGCGGGCCGAAACCCGCAAAGCGTTCGACTTGCATGTGTTAGGCATGCCGCCAGCGTTCGTTCTGAGCCAGGATCAAACTCTCAAGTTCATCCCCGTCCCCCAGGGCCGCGACCAAAGCCGCCACCCCGGAAAACGGTCAAGGGCTGCTCAAACGTCCGCACCTTGCGCGAACGTCCGGCAACCCGCGCCGCCGCCCGCGCATCCCTTCCTCGCTCCACAATTTCAATCAGCATGGCCCCGCAAAAACGGGGCCGAGGTTGTAACCCCCGCCGCCGACGCTCGTCAAGCAAATTTCCTGGCTCGGTCGCGATCCATGCGGTCAAACCGCATCGGCGCCGTAATACAGCATGATCGTGTGCTTGGCTTCGGCAAAGAACAGCCAGCGTTCGGCGACGAGCCCCGCGGCCGCCCCGATCACCGCGAGCCCGGCCGCGATGCCGCCGCCCACCCCGCCGACAAACAGGCAGAAAATGCTCAACAACGCCGGCCAGACAAAGCCGGCGAGCCGGGCGATGCGCCGCAACCGCCGCGCATGCTTGCGCGCCAGGCGAAAGCCCATCTCCTGCAGCAGATAGTTTTCTTGCGTATGCGGCGCCTCAAACAGCCGAACCTGGCCGCGACTGCCGAGGGTCGTGGCCGCGGCCGCGCTGCTGCGCCCCTGCGTCGTGTCGATGAACCGCCAGTAGCGTTCCTTGATCCACCACGCGGCAAAGACGGAGATCATCGTCAACAGGGCGATGCCGGTGGAACGCCGCGACCACAACCGAACGAGAAAGTCGAGGACGAGGCAGCCGCCCATCAGCCCGAGTGCAAGATAAGCGGGCACGACCCAGGCGTTGTGCCACTGATGGATCGGCTTCAGCGAGGCATAGATCATCCCGGTGCAATAGACCGTTGCCGCCGCCAGCGCCGCCGTCAGGATGCCGCACAGGCCAAACAGCCGGCCGGTGGCGCCAAAGCAGACCCAGCCGATGCCGAAGATCGCCGCCGGCAGAAAGGTCAGGACCGCAAACACCCCTTCGCGCGACAGCCAGGACGAGCGCCACTGCGAGAACGCGCGCCACGCGCGCTCCGGCCGGCCGAGGTGAAAGAGGGAAGCGACGAGCCCGGCCCCGGCCAAGAGGGCGGCGACCGCGAGTGCGGCAAAGCCGAAGCCGGAACTCTGCGGTGTGAGGCCGAGCGGGGCGCCGAGCCCGAGCAGCAAGAACAGCGCGAACCCGGCGCCGGAAGAGGTCGTAAAGAAGACGATCGAGAGCGCCGGGCGCATGCCACTTCCCACTGCCGATCAGCGCGACAGCACCCGATCGACCCAGCGCAGCAGCCGGTTCTGCAGCTTGGGCGCGGCGACGGGCGGCGGCGGATCGGGGACGGCACCTGCCGCCGGCGCCATGCGGGCGGGACGCGGCGGCAGGTACTTGTTGACCGGCCGGTAGCCGAGCTCGGGCAAGAGATCGGCGCCGCGCCGCTGCGCCACCATTTCCGAGACCTCCGACCGGGGGTCGCCGAGGTCGCCGAAATGTCTGGCGCTGACCGGACAGACCATGACGCAGGCCGGCTGCCGATCCGCCTCCGGCAGGTGCTCGTTATAGATCCGGTCGATGCACAAGGTGCATTTCTTCATCACCCCGGCGTCGTCGTCGAACTCCCGCGCGCCGTAAGGGCAAGCCCAGGAACACAGTTTGCAGCCGATGCAGCAGCGCCTCGTCGACGAGGACGATCCCGTCCTCGGCGCGCTTGTAGGAGGCGCCGGTCGGGCACACGGTGACGCAAGCCGGCTCGTCGCAATGCAGGCAGGATCTCGGGAAGTAGACGGTCCGCGCGCCATCGCCCTCGCCCTCTTCGAAGGCATGGACGCGATTGAACCACACCCCCCGCGCCGCGTCGCCATAGGGATCGAGATCGGGCAGCGGCGCCATGTGGCCGCCGCTGTTCCATTCTTTGCAGGCGGTGGCGCAGGCGTGACAGCCCACGCAAATATCGAGGTCGATGACGAGGCCGAGCTTTTTCGCGCCCGGCGGCGGCAGCGAGGTCACGACGCGCCGTCGCCGCCGGGCGTCCGGTCGCGACCTCTGCTTGTCCAGCGCTTCAGTCGGACCAGAAAATCGATCGGTTGCGGCGGCGCGCCGGAATCATCCGCGGGCTTCGCACCGCCGGCGCCATAGCGCAGAATCGGCGGCGGCGGCGGCAAGCCCGGCGGGCGGCCGAGCGGCGCAAAGGACGGAGCGCTTTCGCCTGCCTCGAAGGGTGACGCCTTATCGATCCGCACCCGCAGATCATACCATGCCGCCTGTCCGGTGATCGGGTCGGCATTGGCGTAGTCGAAGCCGCCATCGCTGGGGAGCAGCTCCGAGATCAGATGGTTGAGCAGAAATCCCCGGCGGAATTCCGGCGATGCCGGATCGAGGTTCCAGGCGCCGGCGCGCTTGCCGATCGCGTTCCAGGTCCAAACCGTATCGCGATTGACCCCGTCCATCAGCTTGGTCGGGACCCGGATCCGGGCGTGATGGCTCGACACCCAGACCCAGTCGTCCTCGGCCAGCCCGAGCTTCTGCCCGAGCGCCCGGTGCAAAAACAAACGGTTGTACCCGAGGATCTGCCGCAGCCACGCGTTCTGCCCGTGCCAGGAATGATACATGGGCATCGGCCGCTGGGTCAGCGCGTGGAGGGCGAACGTCTCGCGGTCGATGCGGGCCTCCTCGAACGGCCTGTACCAAAACGGCAGCGGATCGAAATAGGTCGCGATCCGCTGGCGATGCACGACCGGCGGCTGGATCTTGCCGTGTCCGGCGGCGGCGAGCCGGAAACGCTGCAACGGCTCGACATAAAGCTGCAGCACGATCGGCTCGGCGGCATCGAGCAGGCCCATCGCGACCGCGGTGTCGAGATAGGCTTTGTTGGCGTGTTTGAAATAGTGCTGCTCCGGCGGCAGCGGATGCTTCCAGAAGCAGCCGTTCGCGACATAGCGCTCGAGCTGGCGCGGGTTCGGCGCGCCGCGGCCGGAGCGATCGCCGGCCGCACCGCGCCAGCCGCCGAGCGGCCCGATCCCCGGCCGGCGTTCGTGGTTGACGAGGTAATCGGCGTAGAGGCCCGGATAGCGCGGCTTGCCGTCGGGCGTGACGAACCCGGGCAGGCCGAGCCGGGCGCCGAGCTCGATCAGCACATCCTGAAACGGCCGCACGTCGCGGTCGGGCTTTACGATCGGCTGACGGATCGAGTCGGCGGGGCCGTCGACGCCGCCGATCGGGCGGTCGAGCAGCGAGATGCAATCCCAGCGTTCGAAATAGGTCGTATCGGGCAGCACCAGATCCGCGAACGCCACCATCTCGGAATAATAGGCATCGGCATAGATGATCCGCGGGATGCGATAGCGCCCGGTCGCCTGATCCTTGTCGGTCAGCATGCGCATCGTCGCGGCGCTGTTCATCGCCGAGTTCCAGGCCATATTGGCCATGTACAGGAACAGCGTGTCGATCGGATAGGGATCGCCTTTGGCGGCATTGGCGATCACCATGTGCATCATGCCGTGGACGGCGAACGGCGCCTCCCACGAGAACGCCTTGTCGATCCGGCCGGGTCGGCCGTCGCTGTCGACGATCAAATCCTCGGGCGATGTCGGATAGCCGAGCGGCCCGCCCGGCAACGGCCGCTCGCGCGCGATCTCTTCCGGCCGGCCGGCCGGTTTCGGCCCGGGCGGACACGGCTTCGGGTGCGGCGATTTGTACCGCCAGCCGCCCGGCACATCGATCGTGCCGAGCAGCAGCTGTAACAGGTGCAGCGCGCGACAGGTTTGAAATCCGTTCGAATGGGCCGAAATGCCGCGCATCGCGTGGAACGAAACCGGCCGCCCGCGCATCGTTTCGTGGCGGCGGCCGGCCCAGTCGGTCCAGGGCTGGGCGAGTTCGATCTCCTCTTCGAACGCGGCCCGCGCGATCTCGGCGGCGAGGCGCCGGATCGTTGCCGCCGGCACGCCGCAGGTCTCGGCCGCCTCCTCGGGAGTAAAGCGTTCGTCGAGGTAGCGCTCGGCGATCAGTTGGAAGACCGGCACCGCGCGCCTTCCATCCGGCAAGATCGCCTCGCCGACGAGGCACGCCGGCACCCCCGCCGCGAGGCCGCTGGCCAGCGATCCCGACCCTTCGAGGACCAGCGGCTCGCCTGCCGCGTTGCGCGCGAAGAGGCCGTCATCGGCGGCGCCGGGCGCCCGGATCACCAGCCACGGGGCGTTCGTATAGCGCACCAGATAATCGGCATCGATCCGGTCGGCATCGAGCAATTCGTGGATCAGCGCCAAGACAAACAGCCCGTCCGTTCCGGGCCGGATCCCGATCCATTCATCGGCGATCGCCGAATAGCCGGTGCGCACCGGGTTGACCGAGACGAATTTGGCGCCGCGCCGGCGCAGTCCCGACAGCGCGATCTTGATCGGGTTCGAAATCGTGATCCTCGGCGACGCCGAACATCACGAACAATCGGGTGTGCTCCCAATCGGGCTCGCCGAATTCCCAGAAGCTGCCGCCGAGCGTGTACATGCCGGCCGCCGCCATGTTGACCGAGCAGAACCCGCCATGCGCGGCATAGTTGGGCGTGCCGAATTGCGCCGCCCAATAGCCGGTCAAGGATTGGCTCTGGTCGCGGCCGGTGAAAAAGGCGAGCTTGCGCGGATCCTCGGCGCGGATCGCAGACAGCCATTCGCAGGCGGTCGCGATCGCCTCATCCCACTCGACTTCGCGGAACCGGCCGGAGCCGCGCGGGCCCTCCCGGAGCAGCGGCTTGGTCAGCTTGGCCGGCGACTGCTGCTGCATGATGCCCGCCGCACCCTTGCCGCAGATCACGCCGCGATTGACCGGATGGTCGGGGTTGCCCTCGATGTAGCGGATGCCGCCGTTCTTGAGATGAACCTTGATGCCGCAACGGCCGGCGCACATGTAGCAGGTCGTGGTTTTGACCGCGTCCGACACTTTGGGCGAGGTGTCGATCCGCTCGCGCGGCGAAAAATAGTCGCGCATCCGTTCGACCAGATCGAGCGCAGGGCGGCGCTTGGCTGAGCCGGCCGGCATCCTTCATTTCCTTTCAACCGCCGAGGCTTGCATGGCGCAGGCCCGCCCTCGCCAGCGAACCGGTTCGCGGCCCGCCCGCCGACACCGGGGTAAGGCTACAGGGTTCGCCCGCGATTGCAACAATGCGGGATGGCTGGGGCTTTCGGCTGGGGTTGGGGCGAAACGAAATACGGCGCCGCCGCCCACTGTGCTATGACCCAAGGCGATGGCGCTGTTGTTTTGTTCGTCGGTCGATTCGGCGGCCCGCTGGCGGGCGCGGCTCGCGCAGTTGTCGAGCGAGATCGAGGTCCGGATCTGGCCGGACATCGGCGACCCGGCCGAGATCGTCTATGCGCTTGTCTGGCGGCCCCAACCGGGGCTGCTAGCGTCGCTGCCGAACCTCAAACTGATTCTGTCGCTGGGCGCCGGGATCGACCATATCCTCGCCGATCCGCTGTTGCCGCGCGGCGTGCCGATCGTTCGCCTCGTCGATCCCTACCTGATCGCGGCGATGAGCGAATACCTCGTCTTGCAGGTCATGCGCCTGCACCGCCGGGATCTCGACTATCAAGCCCAGCAGCAAACCGGCGTGTGGCGCGAGTTGCCGCAGAAGAACGCCGGCGAGCGGCCGGTCGGCATCCTCGGCTTCGGCGCCATCGGACAGGACGCAGCGAAGAAGCTTGCGGGGCTCGGCTTCCCGGTTTCCGGCTGGACTCGGCAGCCGCGAGAGATCGCCGGCTTTACCTCCTATGCCGGTGTCTCCGGCTTGCCCCGGCTGCTCGCCGGATCCGAGATCCTCGTCTGCCTCTTGCCGCTGACCGGCGCGACCGAAGGGATCCTCAACGCCCGCACCTTCGGCCTCTTGCCCGAGGGTGCCGGCCTCGTCAATGCCGGCCGCGGCGCCCATCTCGTCGAAGCGGATCTGATCCCGGCGCTCGACCGGGGGCAGCTCTCGGCCGCGGCGCTCGATGTCTTCCGCGACGAGCCGCTGGCGCCGGGGCACCCGTTCTGGCGGCACCCGCGGATCGTGATCACGCCGCACATCGCCGGCGTCACCAATCCCCTGACCGCGGCCCCGATCATCCTCGACAACATCCGGCGCTGCGCAGCGGGCCGCGCGCTGTCGCACCGGGTCGATCCGGCTCGCGGCTATTGACGGTTCGAGCGCGTCCGCCCCCGACAAGTGCGTTTCCCGCCGCGCCATAAATGCGTAATCTCCGCGGCGCAGACCCATTCGACCACCGAGCCCGGCCGCCGCTCGCGCAGCGGTCGGCCTCGGCCGCACCAGACGGAGAGAAACATGGCTGAGATCGACGGCGCCACGGTGATCGCGAGGAGCCTCAAGCAGCAGGGGATCAATCACTTGTTCGGGGTCGTCGGGTTTCCGGTCGGCCCGATCGCCGCGGCCGCGCAAAAAGAAGGTGTGGCCTATATCGGCATGCGCAACGAGCAGGCCGCCTCCTATGCCGCGCAGGCCTACGGCTATCTGACGGGCCGCCCTGGCGCCTGCATCGTCGTCACCGGCCCGGGGGTCGTGCACGGCCTCGCCGGGCTCGCCAATGCGCAGCAGAATTGCTGGCCGATGATCCTGATCGGCGGCGCCTCGGAGACTTATCGCGACGCCATGGGGGCCTTCCAGGAAGAGCGCCAGGTGCTGATCGCGACGCCGTTCTGCAAATTCGCGCACCGCATCGAGAGCGTCCAGCGCATTCCCTACTATGTCGAGATGGCGACGCGGCAGGCGATCTACGGCCGGCCGGGCGCCACCTATCTCGACCTGCCCGACGACATCATCACCGGCAAGTGCGAGGAGAGCAAACTCGTCGAGGTCGAGCGGGCCCCCGATCCGCCGCGCACGGTGGCGCCGCAGGAGTACATCGAGGACGCCCTGAACCTGCTCGAAAAGGCCGAGCGGCCGCTGGTCCTCGTCGGCAAGGGCATGGCCTGGTCGCGCGCCGAGGACGAGGTGCGCGCCTTTATCGAGCGCACGCAAGTGCCGTTCCTGCGGTCGCCGATGGGCAAGGGCGTGATGCCCGACGACCACCCGCTGTCGGTCGCCGCGGCGCGCACGCTAGCGCTGCAGAACGCCGACGTCGTGTTTCTGATGGGGGCGCGGTTCAACTGGATCTTCCATTTCGGCCAGGCGCCGCGCTACGCCAAGGACATGAAGGTCATCCAACTCGACATCGCGCCCGAAGAGATCGGCCACAACAAGGCGACCCAAGTGGCGCTGGTCGGCGACGGCAAGGCGATCGTCGGGCAATTGAACAAGGCGCTCGAAGGCCGCCAGTGGTTCCATCCGAAGGACACACCGTGGCGCCAGATGATCGCCGAGAAATCGGCCGACAACGCGGCGATGATCCGGCCGCAGATCGACGACGACGAGGCGCCGGCCAACTACTTCCGGGCGCTCAAGGATGTCGCCGCCTGGATGCCGAAGAACGCGGTCTTGAGCGCCGAGGGTGCCGGCACGATGGATATAGGCCTCACCCAGTTGCCGAGCTTCCACGCCCGCGCCTGCCTCAACGCCGGCACCTACGGCACGATGGGGGTGGGCCTCGGCCAGGCCATCGCCGCCTGCGTCGTCCATCCCGACCGGCCGGTCATCCACCTCTCCGGCGACTCGGCGATCGGTTTCTCGGGCATGGAGATGGAGACCTTGGTCCGCTACAACTTCCCGGCCAAGATCGTCGTTCTGAACAATGGCGGCATCGGCCCCGGCATGCCCGAAATCCCGGACAACCCGATGTTCAACATGAAGCCGAACGCGCTCATTTACGGCGCCCGCTACGACCGAATGATGGAAGCCTTCGGCGGCAAGGGCTTCTTTGTCGAGGACCCGAAGGACCTGCGCGGCGCCCTCGACGAGGCCATGAACTTCCCGGGCCCGGCCCTCGTCAATGTCGTGATCAGCCAGGGCGCGGCCAGAAAGCCGCAGCCGTTCCGCTGGCACAGCTGAGCGGCTGACACCGCCTCAAACCCTCCCCCGCTCGCGGGGGAGGGCGGAGCCGGGACCGCTCCGCGAGGAGGGGCCCCGCGCTCGGGCCGGGACGTCCGGGGATCAAGATGGCGGATCCGACCATCTTTTCCGACTTCGAATCCGAGATCTCGAAGGTCCGCGACATCTCCTCCCAGATCCCGGTCATCGTGTATTTTTGGACACGGTCGAGCGATCTCTGCCGGAGACTTCGAGCCGGTAGTCGGATCTGCGGTCTACGAAGCCGGATTTGCCAGCTATGTTGACTTCGAGGTCGCTCCTCACCGACCGCGGACGGTTGCCGAGTGGAAGGCCGCAAAGGCGGGGATGACGAATGTCCCGGCCATCTATGCTTTTGTTAATGGGGACGTGGTAGACGCCCTAGACCCCGGAACAATATACCCGGAGATCTCGAAGTATGATGTCGAGCAGTTTTTGCGACGAGTTCGCGTGCTCAGGGACATAAGGAGCCATCCGCGCGATCCTGCGCCAATCGAATTGGCGTTGGCAATGGCCCGCGGGGAGCTCAAATCCGGACGCGCCCGCGGTATAGTGGGAGCGCTATCCCTCTACAACGGTGTCTTGGAAGCGGAGCCAGGAAACGCGGAAGCCGATAGTGGGCTTCGTCTAGTGTTGCGCGAATTGGACAAATTTCCCGAACGAGCCTCGATAGTTAGTCGCGATGCGTCGAGTTCTTCGGCGGGTACGCGACAGTCTGAGACTGCAAAGGATAGTTCCCCTGCCCTCGACCGGCTGGCAGCACTAATCGGGCTTCCAACGGTGAAGCGCGAGATCGCATCGCTGGCGAATCTTCTGAAGGTTCAGGCGCTCCGCCGAGAGCGCGGTATGCCGGCATCGCCTGTCTCACTGCACATAGTTGTTCACGGGTCGACCGGGGACGGGCAAGACGACGGTGGCTCGGTTGCTGGGGACAATTTATCGCGATCTTGGTCTCCTCAGAAGAGGGCATCTTATCGAGGTTGACCGGGCTGGCCTTGTCGCCGGTTATGTCGGTCAGACCGCGATCAAAACACGTGAGGCGATCGACAGCGCACTGGATGGAATCCTTTTCATCGATGAAGCCTATAGGCTCGCGGGCGGCTCCGAGAACGACTTCGGTCGTGAGGCTATCGAAATGCTGCTGAAGGCAATGGAGGATCGACGCGACCGGCTTGCGGTGATCGCCGCGGGCTACCCCGCTGAGATGAGCCGATTCCTCGGCTCCAATCCCGGCTTGGCTTCGCGATTCAACCGGACGATCGAGTTCCAGGATTACAGCCCCGAAGAGCTCCTAGAGATCTTCGAGGCGATGGTCCGAGAGGGCGGCTATCAGCTCGCGGTCGCGGCTCGCGAGCGCGCAGCGCAGTTATTCGCCGCGGCATACGCCTCGCGCGGGCCATCGTTTGGCAACGGCCGGCTCGTGCGCAACCTCTTTGAGAGGACACAGGAGGGCCATGCAAACCGCATCGCGCTGCTTCCAAGTCCGTCAGACCAGGATCTAACGACAATTGTTGCCGACGACATCGGTTGAACCCGAGTTGAACCCGCCATTGACGCATGAGTACGTCACGCCCGGAGTACAATCTCCGCATCCTCGGGAATCTCCGCCTCGAACCCCCTCAGCGCCTGCTCGAAGCTGTAAAGAATGAATTCCGTGGGGATGGCGAAGACGCGGCTGCTATTATGCAACAGGTAATGCGGAGAATGCTCAGGATCGAGGATATGGTGATATTCCGTGTGCAGTTCCGGATGGGGATCGAGAGCGTGAATCCAGCCGCTGCGGTAATGGCGATAGAGAATCTCGCCATAACGGCTCCGGCGTAACCAATCGGCGGTAATGCCACCGGCAGCCGTCTGCTCTTGCTGCAACAGGATCAGAAGATCGGGGTCATCCTTCCGCGAGATCACTACAGGGCTCCATAGGAGGGGTCCGAGAAGCCGGTGAAGTATCCGATCGAGTTCTGTCTCCTGCCGTATTGGATCCGGCAGTCCCCCGGCCCTCGGGCGGTGCCGCGATTTCGCGGTCCTAGCCTCCTCTGCCGCCCGCTTCAACAGATTCCCGTGGCTGCACTTGTCCCAAGCGGGGCCGGCATGACGCGCAAGAAATTTGCCGAACCGCTCTGTGGAGTTGGAGTACCTGAAATTCTGGGTGATTGTCCAGTATTTTGCTAACGCATCGAGTTCTGCGCTCAGCAGGACGTTGAGTTCGGGATTAAAGCTTGCTGTCGATACCACCTTCACAGAAGGATTGAGATCTTCAATTTGCCTGAAATTTCCCAAACGTTGACGGAAGAAAGAATTCTCGCTTTGTTATTTTCCTCATGGCGTTCTCGTGGGTCACGGTGACAGTTTACTCAAATTCACGCGGTTACCGGGTTCTCATTCGACATCTTCGATCTTGACGCCGTGACCGGCTCGCAAACTTTTTCGCGCCTGTTCGATGCGGCGCACGAAGCGGGGGTCGTTCTCGAGCCGATAATCGAGCCAGTCCTCCTCGGACCTGAAGCCGATCAGCAATCCGGCTGGTTTCCCGTTGCGGGTAATGACGATCTCCTCGCCTTCGGCTTCGCGCAGAAACCGCGAGAGGTCGCCCTCGATTTCGGACAGCGGAACCCGCCTCACGCCGGATCTCCGAATTGCTTTAGCCATGCCTCGACCTCCGATTTGGTCAGGATCGCGAGGATTTCGACAGTCGAGCCGGAAATATCATAAAACACTCGGGTTTCGCCGACCCGCAGCCGGTATTGCGGTCGGCGAAGACCGCGTAAGCGTCTGATGCGACTTCGGCCCGTCCTTCCCGGCTCATATCGCAGATGGGTCTCAAGTGCCGACCGCACGGCGGCTCGAAGATTTGCTTTGAGCGCCCGCAGATCTTCCACTGCCTCTGGTGCCAGGACAATGTCGTACGCCATTGTTGCCAGAATAACCGGTAAATGGTGAGCGGCTCGTCATCCTCGGCAAGGGCATGGCCTGGTCGCGCGCCGAGGACGAGGTGCGCGCCTTTATCGAGCGCACGCAATTGCCGTTTCTGCGGTCGCCGATGGGCAAGGGCGTGATGCCGGACGACCATCCGCTGTCGGTCGCGGCGGCGCGGACGCTGGCGCTGCAGAACGCCGACGTCGTGTTTCTGATGGGTGCGCGGTTCAACTGGGTCCTGCATTTCGGCCAGCCGCCGCGCTACGCCAAGGACGTCAAGGTCATCCAACTCGACATCGCGCCCGAAGAGATCGGCCACAACAAGGCGACCCAAGTGGCGCTGGTCGGCGACGGCAAGGCGATCCCCGCCTGCGCGGGGACCGGCAATTGAACAAGGCGCTCGAAGGCCGCCAGTGGTTTCATCCGAAGGACACGCCGTGGCGCCAGATGATCGCCCAGAAATCGGCCGACAACGCGGCGGCGATCCGGCCGCAGATCTACGACGACGAGGCGCCGGCCAATTATTTCCGGGCGCTCAAGGATGTCGCCGCCTGGATGCCGAAGAACGCGATCCTCAGCGCCGAGGGTGCCGGCACGATGGATATAGGCCTCACCCAGTTGCCGAGCTTCCACGCCCGCGCCTGCCTCAACGCCGGCACCTACGGCACGATGGGGGTGGGCCTCGGCCAGGCCATCGCCGCCTGCGTCGTCCATCCCGACCGGCCGGTCATCCACCTCTCCGGCGACTCGGCGATCGGCTTTTCGGGCATGGAGATGGAGACCCTGGTCCGCTACAACTTCCCGGCCAAGATCGTCGTTCTGAACAATGGCGGCATCGGCCCCGGCATGCCCGAAATCCCGGACAACCCGATGTTCAACATGAACCCAACGCGCTCATTTACGGCGCCCGCTACGATCGGATGATGGAAGCCTTCGGCGGCAAGGGCTTCTTTGTCGAGGACCCGAAGGATCTCAAGGGCGCCCTCGACGAGGCCATGAACTTCCCCGGCCCGGCCCTCGTCAATGTCGTGATCAGCCAGGGCTCGGCCAGAAAGCCGCAGCAGTTCCGCTGGCACAGCTGAGCTCCTGGCGCTGACGCAACAGGCCGCGCCGGCTGGCGCGGCCTGTCGCCATTCGATTTATCTTCCGACCCGACTCAGTCAATGCTCACGATTTTCCGCACTCGTCACACTCGACATCCTCGATCCTGACGCCGCGGCCATCTCGCAGGCTGCTGCGCGCCTGCTCGATGCGGCGAAGGAAGCGTGGGTCGTTTTCGATCTGATAGTCGAGCCAATCATCCCGAGACGCGAAGCCTATCAGCACCCCAGTGCGGGTGATGACGATCTCTTCGTCCGCAGCCTCGCGAAGAAACCGGGAGATGTCGCGACTGATTTCGGACAACGCAACCTGCTTCAAGCCGGGTCTGCGAACCGTCTGAGCCATGCCTCGGCCCCCTCCGCGGGGCGGCTCGAACATTGGCTCTCATCGTCCGACGCCAATCCATCACCTCGATCAGCTTCGCCAGCGCAGGCGTCGGGCTGCCGCCGCGCTATTCGACGGACATCCGCGTCATCCAGCCCGACATCGCGATCGCGAAGCTTGGCCACGACTAGAAGCAGAGAGGACGTGGCCATGGGCGGCGAGAGGGGACTTGCATCGCGGCCAACCCGCCGAGGCACGCGTTCCCCCAGGTAGACCAGTACTCGCTGGGCTTGCGCGCTGGAGATGCCCTACATCTCGCAGTCTGCGCCGATCATGGTGCGACGCTGTTCACCCTCGACCGGCGGCTCAGTGATGCTGGTTTGAGCTGGGTATCGGAGGGGGTACCGCGCGTCAGTCTTAAGATGGGGAACCGGGGAACGCCCGATGATCGCATCGGCGATAAGATCATGCCTTATGCGGTCGAGCGGCTTACAATCCGATCGTCTGGCTGAGGAGGCTTGCGATGGCCATCGGCGTTCTTGAAATCCACCACCACGCGATCCGCGTCGACGCGGACCGGCCCAAGCTCGATGCCGTGCAGAATTTCTACGAGGGGGTGCTTGGCCTCGATGTCGATCCCGGCCGCCCGACGATACCGGGCGTTCCCGGCTTCTGGATCAATACCGGCACGAGCGGGCAGATCCATCTGATCGGCGGCGCTCAGCCGTCGCCGCTCGCCAAGGGGCCGGGACAGGACCCGACGATCCCGCATGTGGCGCTAGCGGTCGCCGATATCCAGGCGACCAAGGCCGAGCTCGACCGCCTCGGCGTCGTCTATTGGTCGATGACCGGCATCAACGGTCCGCAAGCCGAGCAGGTCTTCGTCAACGACCCCTGCGGCAACATGATCGAGCTCCACCAGATCGACCAGTGCCGCTGCCGGGCCGCCAATCGGCCCGGATGAGCGGCCGGGAGCTCGGAGAACAGAGAAAGCAGGCGGCACAGAGCGGATCGGCCCGGACGGCGGATTGGGTGAGGCTTACGGTCCGGGCGACTCGGCGATTCGGCGTCAAATCGGTGTTGGCGACCGAGGCGCGAAAACCGAGGTCGGAAGTCCTCTTGCCGCGCTTCATCGGTCCCGTTTCTTCGACAGCGCCTCCATCATGGCGCGAATGGACTGCGGCGACACACTCGGTTCACCGAGATCAAACGCGATCTTCTCCAGCTTGCCGGTGAACTGAAACGGCACCTGGTAGTCGGCATCGTCTACCGGCGTGCCGGTATCGAGGGCCGACGTCAAAGGTCTCGTCCCATTGCAAGACGAAGGGCATGGTCTTAGGAAGCGACTTCTGCGCGACCTTTTGGCCGTTGACCGATAGCGTGCCGGTGCCGCTGCGTGCGACGGCCAGGCCCTGTGGGTCCATCTTCCAGTCGAAAACGATCGTGTGTTTGCCGGGCGGCAGCGCCTCAGTGCTCTGCCACTTCGGTCGCTCGAGGCCGAGCAGGTTCATCGTAAACGCTGGTTTCCCATCTTTCAGGTAGAGCCCGTAGCCGGCGAACCGCCCGCCCTGGGTCACCAGCACGCCGTTCGCCCCGCCGGGCGGCACCTCGATCTCGGCGGTGATGCGGAACGAGCGGTTGAGGATCGAGGGTGCGACCGCGAACTGGGTCGAGGTCATCGGCGCGGTGTAAACAAACTGCGTGCGTCCTGCTGCCGGGCCGGGGCGCTCGACTGTGAGAATCGGGACCTGCGAGTCATTCAGCGGCAGAACCTGGTTGCGCGTCGCCTCGATCAGCCAAAGCTCCTGCATGTCGCGCAGGCGCTCCGGTTCCCTGGCCGCCAGGTCGTTGGTCTGTGTCGGATCCTCGGCAAGGTTGAAAAGCTCCCACTTGAAGCTATTCATCACGTCCGTCGGCGGATGCGCGTTGACGCCTTCCCAAGGTGTCACAGCCGGCACGGTATTGGCCATCCAGCCATCGTGGCAGGTCGCGCGATTACCGAAGATCTCGAAATACTGAGTCTTGCGCGTCGACGGCGCATCGGCACCGGCCTTGTCCCAGCTATAGACCATGCTGACGCCGTCATAGGGGCGCTGGGCGATCCCGCTCACCATCGTCGGCTGCGGGATGCCGATCGCGTCGATGATCGTCGGCGCGATATCGATGACGTGATGAAATTGATTGCGTATGCCGCCGGCGTCCTTGATCCGCTTGGGCCAGGTCATCACCATGCCGGTGCGCGTGCCGCCGAGCTGCGAGGCGACCTGCTTGACCCAGCGATTAGGGCGTGTCCATCGCAAAGCCCCAAGGCGCGGCGAAATGGTTGTAGGTCAGATCGGTGCCCCAGACCGGGATCAGCGGCAGCATCTGTTCCACGGTGAAGGCGAAGCCGTTGAAATAGGCAACCTCGTTCGGCGTGCCGTTGAGCGACCCCTCGGCGCTCATGCCGTTGTCGCCGCAAACGAACAGATCAGCGTGTTGTCGAAGAGCCCGAGTTTCTCGATCGTGTCGATGATGCGCCGATCTCGTGGTCGGTGTAGGCCATGTAGGCGGCCCAGACATCGATCTGGCGCAGGTAGAGCCGCTTCTGGTCGGCCGACAGGGTCTCCCACCGGGGGAGGATGTCGTCCGGCCAGGGCGGCAGCTTGGCATTCGGCGGAACAACGCCGAGCCGCTTCTGGTTCTCGAAGATGCGCTCGGTAACCCTGTTCCAGCCGTCGTCGAAGAGGTGCAGCGCGCTGATTTTGTCGACCCACTCCTTTGTCGGATGGTGCGGCGCGTGCGTCGCCCCCGGTAGAAATAGTCGTACCCCTGCCCGATCGGCCAATGATCGAACGATCCGGCGGGGGTCCCTCCCAGATCGGCACATTGTGGTTCTTGCCGAACCAAGCCGTGGCGTAACCGTTCTCCTTCAGGGTCATCGCCACATGCGCGGTCTCGGGACCCGTGATCGTATCATAGCCGGGGTACCCGGTGGCGCCTTCGGCAACCATACCGAAACCGACCGCGTGATGATTACGCAGAGTCAGCAGCGCCGCCCGGGTCGGCGAACACAGCGCCGTATTGTGCATTTGGGTATAGCGCAGGCCGCGCCGGGCCAGACTTTCCAGCGTCGGCGTCGGCACGATGCCGCCGAACACCGAGTTGGAGCCGAAGCCGGCATCGTCGATCAAGATCAGCAGCACGTTCGGCGCACCGGCCGGCGGCGCGACGGTCGGCGGCCAGCCCGGCGTGCTGTCGACCAGGTTCGGTTCGATCACGCCCGTGAAGGGCGGCTTCGGGATCGGCAGCACCGTGCTGTCGGGGAATTCGACCGCGGTCGGCGCACCGGTCGTTTGCGCCAGTGCCGCCTTTGCCGTCGATAGAAATAATTGCCTTCGATTCACTTGGTGTCTCCCTCGAGTAGCGGGCCGCAGGCCGGTAGCGCCGGCAGTAATTCGGCCCGCACGGTACGCCGCCCTTGATCGGCGTCGGATGCCTCAAAACCGGAAGGTGGCGGCGAAGATCGGGCCTTTCATATGGATGTCGAAACCGATGCTACCGATATTCGTCGTGTAATCGAAGTTGAGGCTGCGGTAGCCGAGGCGCAGCGCCGCCCTGGGCTTCAGCGCATAATCGATCGTCCCGATCAGCTGCCAATCGACATGCGCGCCTTACCCCGAAGCCGCCGACATCGCCATAGGCGACAACCCCCATCCGTTGCCGAAATCGTAATGATAGCGCGCGGCGATCAGCGGATCGCCCCAGGTGGCGAATTCCGGGATCGTCACCGTGCGGGCGATGCGGCCGTTCAACGTCGTGTCGGCGGTGAAGGCCCAGGCGCGAAAGCCGATGCCGGCATCGAGCGACTGCGCCGGCCGAGCGAGGACGTGATAAAGGAGATCGGCGGTGCCCTGGTTGGCGATCAGCGACAAACTGCCGCCGCTGAAAAACACATTGCGCGTCGTGATGCCGGTGCTGACCGGGACATGAAAGGCGTCCCCCAACAGACTCAATGGCCCGTCGCTGATCTCGATCGCTCCCATGAACGGCACCGCGTCGAGGTCGCCGAGCAACTCGAAGGCGCCGACGCTGGCATTGACGGTCGGCGCGCGGGCGAGCGGCGTGCTGATCGTGGCGTTGATACCCACAAGCCACAAATAGGGCGTGGCGATAATCTGCAAGCCGCTGACCGGCGGGCTCGGCGGCGGCGGCGGCTCGCCGGGCGCCGGCGCTTGCTGGGCGCCGGCCGGGCCGACGACGGCGCCGATCACGGTGAGCGCCAGAGCCGTGCATGCCAATGCCGAAAGCCGGGATCGCTCGATATGCCGCATGGTCCCCCGCCAAATTCGAGACGAAAAATCGCGGTTTGCTGCCTGCTGCCGCCCGCATCGAGCAATGCGCTATCGGCGGCGCCCCAAGGCAACCGGTCGGCACGGCGCCGGCTCGCGCATTTTCGCCGCGGCCGGTGCGGCTTGCCAGAATTGCCTAGCCGAACCCGGCGGCGCAGGGCATCCTGCGCGGCTTGGCGGCGAACATTGGAAGGAGAAATCGCGTGCGGCTTCGATCCATCGTCCTCGCCGGCGTATTGCTTGCCGCCGGGCCCGTTGGCCTTGTTCCGACCTTGCTCCCGGCGGCCCAGGCCGCCAAGCCGGCAAAGCCGGCGATCAGCGAGGCGGCGAGTGCCGCCTTGCTGCGCATGGGCCATACCGTCGCTGCTGCCGAGCGCTTCTCGTTCGAGGCGCGGACGATCCGGGTCTATTCCGATGCCGGCGGCCTGCCGCTGCACATCTTTCATACGCTGAGGGTCGTCGTGCAGCGGCCCAATCGCGTGTTCGCCAAACGGACCGGCGACGACGGCACGACCAAGCTCGTCTTTGACGGCAAGAACGCCTACATCTATTCGGCCGCAAAAAACAACTATGCGAAAATCCCGGTTCCGGACGGCACCATCGAAGGGATGCTGAAGGAAGCGGTCGGCCGGCTCGGCGTCGATTTTCCGCTCGCGGATTTCCTCAGCCCGGCGCCAAACAAGGCATTTTTGACCGGTGTCACCGCCGGCCGCATCGTCGATACCGTGACCATCGACGGCGCCCCGTACCAGCACCTGTTCTTCAGCCAGCCGCCCGGCATCGAGCTCGAACTGTGGCTGTCGAAAAACGACCAGTCGCTGCCGAGCCGGCTGATCGTGACCTATCGCATGCTGCCGGGCGAGCCCAACTTCATCGCCGAGTTCTCGGACTGGAGCTTTGCTGTCCACACCTCGGACGCCGCCTTTGCCTTTGAACCACCGGCCGGGGCGGTCGAGGTGGCGTTGAAGCCGGTCGCGCCGCCGCCGCCGACCAAGCCGCAGAAGGGAAGCAGGTGAGGCACAGGGTTTCGCCCTACGCCCGGTAGAAAACCGGCCCGGACGGCTATTCGGCCGCCTGCGGACGGGTGAGTTCGAGCCCCTGCCGGGCGACGGCGGTGGCGGCCGCACCTTGGGCGCCGCCGGCGACCTGCACGGTCGGAAAGGCGAACTTGATGCCGTTCTCGTCGAACGCCTTCTTGATCATCGCGTATGCCTGGCGGCGGATCACGAACTGCTCGCCGGGCTGGGTCATCATCTTCGCCCGGATCTGCACCGCGTAATCGCCGAGCGCGTCGACCCCCTGCATTTTCAGCGGCTCGATGATCAGCGGCGCGAATTCGGGGATCTTGGCGAGCTCCTGCCCGATCTGCTTGATCAGCTTCTTGGCGAGGTTGAGGTCGCTGTCATAAGTGATGCCGATCGCGATCTTGTCGATGACCCAGTCGCGGCTCATGTTCTCGACCGCGCCCAGGAGGCTGAAGGGCACGGTGAAGACCGGCCCGCGGTGGTGCCGCAGCTTGACCGAGCGGATGCTGAAGCCATCGACCGTGCCCTTGTAGTGGCCGGCCTGGATGTATTCGCCGACCCGGAACGCGTCGTCCATCAGGTAGAACATGCCGGCGATGACGTCGCGGACAAAGCTCTGCGCGCCAAAGCCGACGGCGACCCCGAGGACGCCCAGTCCGGCGATCAGCGGCCCGATCTCGACGCCCATCGCGGTCAGCGCCATCAGCGCCGCGACGACGATGACGAGAACGAACAGGATGTTGCGAAAGATCGGCAGCAAGGTGCGCAGCCGCGCCCGCCGCCGCGCCTCGTCGGTGTTCGGCGGGCCGATCTCGGCCGCCGCCGCGAGCTTGTTGTCGATCGCCGCCCTGGCCGCATGCCACAAGAAGTCGGCCATGAGCAGGATCACGATGGTGCTCAAGACGCCGTCGGCGAGGCGGCCGACCAATGTCTCCTGGCGGCGGAAATGGGCGAGGTCGACGTCCCAGCCCCACGCCAATATCGCAACCGCCCCCAAGATCAGCAGCGCCCGGATCCCGCGCTCGATGCAGACCGCGAGCACGCTCGGCGTACCGTCGGCCCCTGCGGCGATCCGGCGGGTCGAAGCAGGTTCTCGACCGCGCGCCGGCTGACCCCGATCGCCAGCGGCAAGGTCATGCCGACGAGAACCAGCCACAGGCTGGCCGCGGCGTGGATCACCCAGAGCAGCCACAGCAGCACGACGCCGACCGTCAGCGCCGTGTTGGCCGTACCCCGCCCGAAACTATGCGTTGCCGGTGACGGCGCTTCACTGTCATGGCTTGGCGCCGCCGGTCGGCGCCAGACCGCTTCCAGCGCAATCGCGACGAGACCGAGGCCGAACGCGTAGGCGACGAGCTGGCGTCCTTCGAGCGAATAGCCGAGCGTGACCCCGAACCCGACCGTCACCCAGCCGAAGGCAAGCCAGGCGACGAACGCGACCAGCCGCCGGCACCAGAACCGCGCCGCCGCACCGTCCATCGGAATGATCCGGAACCGCTCGTAATCGGGAGCCAGCAGGAAGTGGCCGACGACAAGCGCGATCCGCACCGCGAGAAAGGCCGCGAGACAGCCGAACAACATCTCGCGCAAGAGCGGCGGCCAGTCGTGGGCGAGAAACGGGCCGACGCTGCCGAGGGCAAACGCCGCCACCAGACCGACCGCAACGGCAAAGCGCAGGCCGACGAGACGCAGCCGATCCGCGACGGTTTCGAGTGCCAAGGTGTCGAGCCGCGCCCGCCACCGTGCCGTCGCCTTGCGGAACAGCCATTCGACGCCGCTCCCCAAACCGACGAAAAACGCGAGCAGCAGCAGGCCCGTGAGCCTGCCGTTCTGGCCCAGGTCGGCGGTGACGCGGGCGCGCCCTCGCCAGAACTGGTGCGGGAGATCCGGGATCGTCCGGGCGAGCGCCGCGATGTGCGCGCGGATTGTCGCGAGACGGGTATCGAGAGCGTGCGAAACCGAATCTTCCGCGATTTCCGGGCTCGGCGCGGCAGCGGGCTTTGCCTCGTGCTGCGCCAGCCAGGCCTGCACCTTGGGCTCGGCCAGGAGCGCGATCAGCGCTTGGACTTCGGCCGGCGTTGCCGCTTCGGCCGCATCCTTTGCCGATTTGGCCGCGGCCGCCGACGCGCTCGCTGGGGTCAGCGCGGCGAGAGCGAGCAGGAGCGCCGCGAGCCCGACCCAAAAGGTACGTACCAAAGGCGCGATCGCCGCTCTCCCGCTAATCGGCGGGCGCGCCGCGCGCGACCTTGCGGCCGACGATCCAATCCCGGTAGGTCTCGCCGGGCATCGGCCCGCGAGCGTGAACGTCGAGCGCCGCCTGATCGCGCCATTTCTCGACCAGGAACACATGCGCATCGTCGTCGCGCGGCAGCATCGCGTCGAATTGCAGGCAGCCGTCCTCGCCGCGCGAGCGCCGCGCATGGCCGCGCATCAGCTCGATGAACCGGGTGCGGTACTCGGGCTTGACCTCGAATTCGACGACGATCATGACCTCATTCATCGGCGTTTCCCTCGCCCCCGCTTTCGGCGCATCATCGCCGATGCGGTAGCGCTCTACAAGCGCGCGAGCAGATGCCGCTACTCCGCCGCCTGCGGGCGGGTCAGTTCGAGGGCCTGCTGGGAGACGGCCGCGGTCGCTGGCTCGCCCTCGGCGCCGCCCGCGACCTGCACGGTCGGGTAGGCGAATTTGATGCCGTTGGCGTCGAACGCCTTCTTGATCATCGAATAGGCCTGGCGACGGATCACGAACTGCTCGCCCGGGAGGGTCATCATCTTGGCCCGCAGCTGGACCGCGAAGTCGCCGAGCGCGTCGACGCCCTGCATCTTCAGGGGCTCGATGATCAGCGGTGCGAAATCCGGGTTCTTCGCGAGATCCAGGCCGATCTGCTTGATCAGCTTCTTGGCGAGGTCGATGTCGCTGTCGTAGGTGACGCCGATCATGATCTTGTCGATGACCCAGTCGCGACTCTGGTTCTGGATCGCTCCCAGGAGGCCGAACGGCACCGTGTAGAGCGGGCCGCGGTGGTGCCGCAATTTGATCGAGCGCAGGCTGAAGCCTTCGACCGTGCCCTTGTAGTTGCCGCTCTGGATGTATTCACCGACCCGGAAGGCGTCGTCGAGCAGGTAGAACATGCCGGCGATGATGTCGCGGACGAGGGTCTGCGAGCCGAACCCGACGGCGACCCCGACCACCCCGGCGCCGGCGATCAAGGGCCCGATCTGCACCCCGATCGCCGCCAGCGCCATCATCGCGGCGATCGCGATGACCAGGAAAAACAGGACATGGCGAAAGATCGGCAATAGGGTGCGCGCCCGCGCGCGGCGCCGCGCCTCGTCGCTGTTCGGCAGTCCGGCATCGGTGGATTCGGCGAGCTTGCGGTCGATCGCCGCTTTGGCCGCCTGCCACAGCACATCGGCAACAAGGAGGATGATGACGGCGCTCAATGCGCCGTGCACGAAGAGGCTCCACCCGGTGTCCTGACCGCTCAGCGCACTCAGCGGGACGCCCCAGCCCCAGGCCAAGAGCGCGACCGCGCCGATCAGCAGCAAGGCCCGCACACCACGCTCGACGCACACGGCGAGGACGCTCGGCACGGCGCCGTCGACCGGCGACGCCCCGGCCGGTCGCAGCAGGTGATCGACCGCCCGCCGGGTTACGGCGATCGCGAGCGGCAGGGAGATGACGAGCAGCAGCAGCCAGAAGCTGGGCATCGCGCGCGCGACCCACAGCACCCATAAGAGGACGGCGCCGACCGTCAGGAGGGTGTTTTGCGCGCCGCGGCCCAGACGGTTGGTTTCGCCTGCCGGGACTTCGGCCGGGGCGGCGGGTGCCGCTGGGCGCCGCCAGATCGCTTCGAGGGCGATCGCGAGGAGGCCGAGGCCGAGCGCGTAGGCGATCAGCTCCCGCTCGGGCGCCGAGAAGCCGAGCGTCGCAAGCAATTCCACCGTGACCGAGCCGAGCGCGAACCAACCGACAAAAGCGTAGAGCCGCCGGCACCAGAAACGCGCCGCCGGTGCTTCCATCGGCACGATGCGAAAGCGATCGTGTCGTGGCGCCAGGACAAACTGGCCGAGGACGACGGCGACCCGGATCGCGACGAAGGCGATGAGATAACTGGAGACAATATCGCGCAGCAAGGGCGGCCAGTCGAACCCGAGGAAGGCACCGATGCTGCCGACGGCATAGGCGAGAACGAGGCCAGCGGCGAGACCAAAACGCTCGGCGATCACCCGCATCCGCTCCGCCTGGCTGGCCACCGGCAAGGCGTCGAGGTGCCGGCGGACCCGACGCGTGCCCAGGCGAAACAACAGCTCGGCGCCGAACCCCAAGGCGACGAAGCCGGCGAGCAATTTGCCGATCGGGAAGCTGCCGCCGCCTTCGGCCTCGGCTTCGAGCCCGAGCGCGGCCTCGGAAACCGCGGCCGGGAGGGTCGAAAATGCCGCCACGACCTCGGTGATATGCTGGCGTATCCGGCCCAGATCCGAGGCGAAGAACTCGGTGACCGGTTGCGGTTTTGCGGCGATCGCCGGCCGCTCGGGGGCACCTGCCTGTTCCAGCCATTTCTGCACCGCCGGATCGGCGAGCAGGTTGATCAGCGCGCGCACCTGCGGCGGCTGCGGCGGCGGCGACGGTCCCTCTTTGCCGACGGCGCCGGTCCCGGCCGCCAAAGCCATCAGGACCACCGCCAGCCCGAGCCGAAGAGCGCGCAGCGCCGGCGCGATGGCCGCTCTCCCGCCAATCGGCGGGCGCGCCGCAATCATGGCCTCGCTCGTCTACGTTCCCTTTGTGCCCGTTCTCGGCGCATCATCGCGCAACCCGCCGCGCCGGACAAGCGCGCGTGGCGAAACGCGAAGGGAGAAGGGACCATGGCCGATGACGCGCTGCGTACGATCCTGCCGCTCGCCGGCTGGCCCGGCGAGCGCGCGGCGACGGTCGGGTTCAGCGGCGGCGCCGACCCGGTGCTGCCGACGCCGTTCCGCATCGGCGCCGCGGCCGCGGCGGCACTCGCCGCGACCGGGCTCGCCGCCGCAGAGCTGTGGGAATTGCGCGGCGGGCGGCGCCAGGAGGTCGCGGTCGATTTGCGCCAAGCGGTCGCCTCACTGCGCAGCGGTCATTACCTGCAGATCGACGGCGCCGCCGTGTCGACCGAGCGCAACCCGGTGATGGGCGTCTTTCCGGCGCGGAACGGCCGCTGGTGCTACATCCATGCCAATTTCCCGAACCACCGGGCCGCGGCGCTTCGGGTTCTCGGCGTCGACGAGGAGCGCGAGGCGGTACGCCGCGCGGTGGCGAAATGGGACGCGCAGGAACTCGAAGAGGCGATCATCGCCGCCAAGGGTGCCGGCGGCATGGTACGCAGCATGGCAGAATGGGCAGCCCACCCGCAGGCCGCGGCGATCAAGGCACTGCCGTTGCTCGAGATCCTGAAGATCGGCGACAGCCCGCCGCAGCCGCTGCCCGACGGCGAACGGCCGTTGTCCGGCATCCGGGTGCTCGATCTGACGCGGGTCCTGGCCGGCCCCACTGCGGCCCGCACCCTGGCCGAGCACGGCGCCGACGTCCTCAAGATCACCGCCCGCCATCTGCCAAACATCGGCTACCAGGAATTCGACACCGGGCACGGCAAGTTGTCGGCGCATCTTGATCTGCGCCGACCGGCGGAGCTCGAGACCCTGCGCCGGCTGGTGCGCGATGCCGACGTGTTCGCGCAGGGCTACCGGCCGGGCACGTTGGACGAACGCGGCCTGTCCCCCGAAGCGCTGACGAAATTACGGCCGGGCCTCGTCTATGTGTCGATGTGCGCCTTCGGCCATCAAGGGCCGTGGGCGGCGCGCCGCGGCTTCGACACGGTCGTGCAGACGGTGAGCGGCATTACCACGCGCCAGCGCGAGCTGTTCCCGGGCAGGGAACCCGGTCCGCAGTTCTACCCGGTCTCGGCGATCGATTATCTGACCGGCTATCTGATGGCGTTCGGGGCGATGGCGGCGCTGCTGCGGCGGGCCCGCGAGGGCGGCAGCTGGCTCGTCCGCCTCTCGCTGGCGCAAGTCGGGCGCTGGCTCGTCGAGCTCGGCGAGGTCGCGCCCGACTTGCTCGCCGAGGTCGAAGACGAGTTTTACCCGGCCGAGATCGCCCGCTGGTCGATCGAGACCGAGACGCCGGCCGGCCGATTGCGCCATCTCGGTCCGGCGGTGCAGCTCTCGGAAACGCCGCCCTTTTGGGTGCGGCCGTCGGTGCCGCTCGGCTATCACGAGCCCGCCTGGCCGGTCCGCCACGGCTAACGCCGACAAACGCCGGCGCTGGTGAGATAAACCAGTTTTTCAAGTGAATGAATTTGCACATTCGGAAAATTGTTTATTGACTTTAGTCTTGGATTCCTACAGGTTTTACGATCTCAATGGGTGTTTACGGGAGGAGATTTTGGCTGAGTACGAACTTTGTCGATCGAGGATGTCGGCATCCCCCTTGGCGAGTGCGCTGCTGCGGCGGGCCGTCGGCGCTGTCGCCGCGGCGGCGCTGCTCGCCGGCGGCAGCGCTGGGGCGCAGAACCCAGCCGGTCCGCAGATCGTCACCCCACCTTCGGGTCTTGAGCAGCCCGGGGATATCGGGGTACGCGCTCACACCGCGGTCGAGCTGTTGCTTCCCGCCGGCGGCTACCCGCGCCAAGTCGAGGCTGCTGCGGGACCGCCTCTTAAGGGATACCTGTTCGAGACGCCGGCATCGGTCGCCTGCGCTTACGAGCTGGTACCCGTCACGCCGGGCTGCAACCCTTACAAAGTGACCGCGAACCCAAGGGGCGGCTCGCACGCGATCGCGGTGGTCGACGCCTATGACGACACGCGGTACGCGGCCAGCGACCTGGCGGTCTTTGACAGCCAGTTCGGCATCTCCCATGCGAATTTCACGGTCATCTACGGCACCGGCAACCCGAAAGACGGCTGCAAAAACGGCAGCAAGCCGCCAGCTGCCGCGGGTACCGGCTGGGATCTCGAAGAAGCGTTGGACGTCGAATGGGCGCATGCGTTTGCGCCCTCGGCCAAGCTCTACTTGGTCGAAGCCAAATCGAATTTGACCACGGATCTGCTGAACGCGGAAAAGGTTGCCGCCGCCTGCGTGCAAGATGGTCAGATCGCGAACGGTTGGGGCGGTAACGAAGTCTCCGGCGAAGACGCCAATGACTCCGTCTTCACAGCAAAAAACATCGTTTACTTCGCCTCGGCTGGCGATGATGTCGGAGTATTGTATCCGGCCGCCTCGCCAAACGTGATCGGCCTCGGCGGCAGCGTCTTCAGCCGCAACCAGATCACCGGGGAGTTTCAGAGCCAAGCCAGCTGGGGGAATCAGGATCTGTTCCTCTTCACGGCTCCTCCCCTCGCCCTCATGGGGACGGGCGGCGGTCCGAGCGCCTATGAAGGCCGCCCCAGCTATCAAAACGGCGTAGCGGCCCTCGTCGGCGCCCATCGGGGCACGCCCGATCTCGGCGGGATCGCGGGCGCCTCCAGCTCGGTTTGGGTTTACAGCACCACAGCCGAACCCTGCGGTGGCTGGTGCGGGGTCTTCGGCACGAGCGTCGCGACACCGACGACGGCCGCCATCTTCAACGAGCTTGGCCTGTTCTTTAAGTCAAGCCGTGCGGCGCTCACCGCGATCTATGGTAATACCGGCAAATTCAGGACGACGCACATCACCCCGATCCTGAACGGCAACTGCGGCCCGCCGGGGGCGATCACCACCGGCGGCTTTGCCAACGGCTTTGGCCAGCCCTACGATCCGCAGTGGAACGATGCGCACTATCATTTCGCCTACAATTACTGCACCGGCTGGGGCTATGTGCACTGAAGGGTCACGGCACGGGGCGAGCAGGGCGCTGACATGGCATTGCGCCCTTTTTTCCGGTACCGATGCCGACCGCAACGCTGACTTTCGCGGCCAGATGGCTAATAATGCGGTGTGAGCTGTCGGCAAGGGATGGATCGTAGCGATACCTTCCGACGGTCAAATCGGCGAGGAAGAACAGTCATGCCCGAGTCGCTCCAGGACCGCTTTCAAAACCTTCACGAATTCATCAGGGTGGCGCGCCACAATCTCAACCGTAACATCTGGGATTACCTGATCGGCGCCTCGGAGACCGAGACGACGGTGGCGCGCAACCGGATGGCGCTCGATTCGATCGCCTTCCGACCGCGGGTGTTGTGCGACGTCTCCGAGGTCGATTGCAGTGCCAGCCTGTTCGGCCGCAAGCTCCGCATTCCGGTGCTGCTCGCACCGGTCGGTTCGCTCGAATCGTTCGAGCCGGGCGGCGGCGCCACGGTGGCCAAGGCGGCCACCGAGTTCGGTAGCGGGATCATCCTGAGCTGTGTCTCCCATCCCGAACTCGAAGCCACCGCCGCGGCCTCGGGTGACGGCTTCAAGATCTACCAGCTCTATGTGCTCGGCGACGCCGACTGGGTCGACGACCAGTTCCGTCGCGCGATTGACGCCGGCTATGACGCCTTTTGCATAACCGTCGACACCGACCGTTACAGCCGGCGCGAGCGCGACATCGCCAAGCGCTATCAGCGCCGCGGCGTCGTCGTTCGCGACAACGCCCGCGTCTTTCAGGCGCAGTTTAACTGGCGCGATGTCGAGCGCTGCAGGGCGAAATTCGACATCCCGCTGATCCTCAAAGGCATCGCCACGGTCGAGGACGCCCGGCGCGCGGTCGAGCTCGGCATCGATTGCGTTTACGTCTCGAACCATGGCGGGCGCCAGCTCGATCACGGGCCCGGCGCAATCGACGTCCTGCCCGAGATCGTCGAGGCGGTCGGCGGCCGCGCGCGGATCATTGTCGACGGCGGCATCAGCCGCGGCACCGATGTCGTCAAGGCGTTGATCCTGGGCGCCGACGCGGTTGCGGTCGGCCGGCTCTATGTCTATGGCCTCGCGGCGGCCGGCGGTCCCGGCATCGTGCGCCTGCTCGAACTCCTTCAGCACGAGATCACGATCTGTCTCGCCCTGCTCGGCGTCACCAATTTCGCCGCCCTCGACAAATCCTATATCTGTCCGGCGCGGCCGGTCGTGACGCCGCATGTGCACAGCGCCTTCCCACTGCTCGACCTGCCGCGCGAGACGTATTAACGCAGGTATCGATCCGATCGAAACTCAGGCTGCCCAGCGCTCGTCCGCTCGTGCCGACTTGATTGCGGTGCAGCGGCGGCGGGCGCGGGCGGCGGTGCTCGACCCTGGTGTGCGCGCGCGTGCCGGCTTCGTCCGGTCATACCAGCTTGGACGCAGGCGTTACCGCCTCTGAGCCGTCCGGCAGGGCTTGCGCGTAACCGAAGAGGCGGGACAATAGAGCGCCGGCGGCAGTTGACCATGCCCGCCGGGATGCACGAAAAGTGTCACTCTCCGTGAGCAGATTATCAGGCAAAACATCCATGCCAGGGCCTCCTCTCGAAGGCCCCCATCATCCCAACAGTCTCATCCCGCCACACAAGGTGGGGTCAACGTCTCGCTTACAAGCTCACGCCGACGATGTGGCGCTGGTGCCGGTGGTCGAGCGCCTGCAGCCTTCGCCATCGAGATGGATCGACTCATGATTGACTTCTAGCCGGAAACCCTGAGTAAACTTGGGCCTGTTGTCAATTGAGCGGACGCCCCGTTCCGATTACATCCGATTACCGTCTTGCCCGGCCTTGGGCCGGGCATCCACGGGAGCCCGCGAAGGCCTGTGCCGTTTCTCGTGGATGGCCGGGCCGAGCCCGGCCAAAGCAGTGATATATGTGAGCCAGCGCTGCTAATTGACGACACGCCATTATATGTTGGGAACTTATTTGTTGGGAGAGAACATGAACAAGCTGGGATATCTTGCAGCGTCGGTCAGCGCTGTGGCGCTGATGTCTTCTGGCGCTTACGCCAACGCGTACCTACCCGGTGCCGGGCATCATCAGTTGACGGCAGAGGAAATCGCGCAGCTGCCGCAGCAAAAGGACATGAACCGGCAGCGGGAGTTCACCGTCTTCCTGAAGCCGGGGGCGGCCGGCTCGGCGGATTTGGTGCAGAACTATTTCAAGGGCTTCGGGTTCCAGACGGAATATTTTCCCTACACCAATACGGTCAAGCTGCTGGGCAGTTACGCGCAGGCGGGGCGGGCGGGGAACTTCACCTACGTCGCCGGGCGCCTGCCGATAGTCCCGTTGCGCCCCAGCCAGAAGCCGACCTTCCCTCAGGCGGTGGCGAACGCGATCCTGGTCACGACCTTCAAGCCGGGACCGGTGATGATGCCGCAGAAGCTCACGTTCACGATCAGCACGCCGACGACGATGCCGGAGCACGACGGCGTTTTTGGGCTCGCGCCCTTCAAATCGGATTTCGGGGCCATTTACGGCTATGACAAGGTGTACGCCGCGGGGTTCAACGGCAAGGGCGAGACCGTCGATATCGCCGCCGCCTTTGGCTACAGTACCAGCGATCTCGCGACTTATGCAACGGACTTCGGCATCACGCCGGCACCAAACGTCACGGCGGTAACGCCAAATTCACCGAACAGCCACTCCACCGAGCCGGACCTCGATGTGCAGCGCGTCTATGGCACCGCGCCCGGCGCGGCGATCCGGATGTGGTTTAACCAAACCGACACGTTCAGCGAATTCACCAGCTTGTTTACCGACATCGCCAACGATCAGGCAAAGCATCCGGCGGCCGCCTTCACCACGTCTTACGGGATCCCCGAGATAATGGGTTTGTTCGCTACTTCGCATGGCGAACCGATTCTCAGCTCTGAGGAAATGACTGCGATGGACACCGCGCTGTCCAAGATCACCGGCGGCGCGGCCCAGAAGGTCGCCCTGTTCGCGGCGTCCGGCGACCGCGGTGACTGGTCGGTCTTTGAATCCAAGGAACTCGGCACTCCGCTGGGGCAGGCCGACGTCACATACCCTGCTTCCGATCCCAACGTGTTGGCGGTCGGCGGCACCAACTTGATCCTGAACAGTTCGTTCACGCGGGCGGAGGAATTCGCGTGGTCGGGCTCCTCGCTCTCCAACATCGACGGCGGTTCGGGCGGCGGGGTCAGCAACGTCTGGAAGCTCCCATCGTGGCAGGTGGGCGTCCCGGGCATCGCTTCGACGACACACAAAAACGTTCCCGACCTGGCGCATGACGCCTCGGCGGAATCGCCCGTGCTTATCGTGGTCAGCGGTGCGGTCACTTTCAGCGGCGGCACCAGCGCGGCCTCGCCGACCTGGGCCGCCACCGTCGCGCTGCTTAAACAGGCCGGGGTCAACAGCACCAAGTGGCCGCAATTTTTGTATGCCAATGCCAAAAAGTCGACGAACTTCTTCACCAAGATCACGGAAGGCAACAACAACCGGTACTCCGCCGCCGCCGCCATCAGCCCGGGATACTACAACAACATCACCGGGCTCGGCGTTCCCTGCCTGCTGCATTTCCCGACCGGCTGTACCAACGGTGAATAGCGCAGCTCGCTAATCGGCGCGCCGCCCGTATGCCGACCGGATCAGACGAGATCGCCAGGGCGGGCGCGGGTCGGCGCATCCCGGTCGAGGCCGATCGCGGCGCAGAGCGGCGCCAAATGCTTGCGGTAATTCTTCCAGCGGCCGACCGAACTGTCATAGAGCGGTTGCCGCACCTGCCAGGTGCTCGCGGTGCGCACCGCTCGTTCGGTCTTGTAGAATTCGAGGCAGGCGGGCTCCCAGACGAGCCCGAGGAACGCGATCAGCTTCCTCGCTTCGTTCTCGAAATCGCCAACCAGCGTTTCGTACTGTACATGATGCACCGCCAGCGGGAGAGCGCCGGCCCAATGGGCGGCCATCCGCTCCGCTTCGTGCCAGCGGCGTCCGGCGTCGACCAGGTCCGTCGAGAAGGCGACCTGCCGGGCAAATCTTTGGAAAAACACCGACAGCGCGGCGTCGCGGCCGTCGCGGTGACAGAAAATGATCCGCGCCCGCGAGAACATCGCTGCGGCGACGCCCAACAGATAAATATTGTCGGGCAGCTTGTCGACGATGCGCGCCGCGCCGGGTTCCAGGGCCCTCAGACGTTCCAGGTGCCGATCGGCGTAGCCGCGGAAAAGTTGCGGCGTCCAATGCTGCGGCGAGGGCGTCGTATGCTGCAGATGGGCGGCGATTTGCGGGATGTCCTGCAACTCTCCGGCGCCGAAGACCTGCGAATGGCTCGCGCAGATCTGCTCGACGAGCGTCGTGCCGGAGCGGAAATAGCCGACGATGAACACCGGCAATTCTGACGGATTGCCCCAGCCCGTCGTCGCCGCGAGCAACTCGTGGGTGAAGATGCGCATGACCCGGTCATTCTGGGCGCGAAAGGCGTCATGGTCGTAGCGAATATCGGCGGCGAGCTGCGCGGCGCGCAGCAGCGCGTTGGCTTCGGTCGCCGCGGCGAAGGCCTCGTCATAGCGCTGGGCATCATCGAACATCTTGGCGATGGCGAGTCCGGCCGAGCCGCGATCCTCGGCAGTGCCCGCGGGATTGGCGATCACCCGGCGCAGCCGATCGAGCTCCGCTTCCTCTCCGATCGCCTGACGGCACGTCGCCAAGGCACGGTGCGCCACACCAAAATCCGGATCGATCGCGAGCGCCCTTTCGAAGGAGCTGATCGCTTCCGGGAAGCGGCCGAGCGCGCGCAGCGCCGAGCCGAGGCCGACCCAGCCTGCTGCGTAATCCGGCTTGCGGGCGACGGCTTGCCGGTAATAAGGCAGCGCTTCCGCGACTTTCTCCTGGCTCGTCAGGGCCGCGCCCAGGGAATAGTAAGCTGGGGCGAAATCCGGCTTCAGCGCAATGGCGGCGCGATAACATTCGACGGCTTCGGCAGCGGCGCCGCGGCGCTGCAGCGCGGCGCCGAAAAAATAGTGATTGTCCGGCAGACGAGGTCTGAGCGCGACGGCCTGGCGAAGATGGAGGATGGCGTCGTCGAGCTTGTCGGCCTTGAGCAGAGCGTGGCCGAGATTGGCGCGCGCTTCCGCCAGGTCGGGCTGGATCAGAATGGCGCGCTCATACGCGTGAATCGCGCCCTCCCGGTCCCCCATCTGTTCGAGAACGAGACCGAGATTGCAGTAGGCGCCGGCAAGATGCGGCTGCAGCTCGGTCGCGCGGCGCAGGCGTGCGGCGGCCTCCGCCAGCCTGCCGGCGGCGTGGAGGGCATTGCCGAGGCAGAATTGCGCCGAACCGGCATTCGGCCAGCGCTCGACGACGGGCGCCAGCGCCGCTATGGCTGCCTCGTGGCGCCCGGTCGCCGACAGGATCTCGCCGAGCATCAGCACGATTTGCGGATGGCCGGGGGCGGCCGCAAGCATTTCCCGGCACCGGCGCTCGGCTTCGCCGAAGCGCCCCGCGGCACAGAGCCGCCGGGCCCGAGCGAAGCCGGCGACGAGCGCCGAGGCCGCAGCGCCAGCCGGCGTGTCGGTGATAGTCACGCCGATTGCCCTTTGCCCGAACCGCGCGTCGAGTCGCGCCGCGGCGCCGGCTCAGTAACCTTCGCGTTCCATGCGCTTGCGCAGCAGCTTGCGGTAGCGGCGCACCGCCTCGGCCCGCTCCCGGGCGCGGCGCTCCGACGGCTTCTCATAGCTGCGCCGCAGCTTCATTTCCCGGAACACGCCCTCGCGCTGCATTTTTTTCTTCAAGGCCCGCAGGGCCTGATCGACGTTGTTTTCGCGGACGAGGACTTGCACGGAGGCGGTTCTCCACAAAGAGAGCACTATAGACGCGCAAAATTAGCATCCTGTCCGGCCGCTGGGAAGCGGGCCTTGCCGCCGGGTGCCTTTACCGGGGTGCCAGGCGGCTGCATATATGGCGCATGGCCGTGCTCGAGATCGCCCGGATGGGCCATCCGGTTCTGCGCT
Organism: uncultured Alphaproteobacteria bacterium; assembly: GCA_963772295.1. Taxonomy (GTDB): domain Bacteria; phylum Pseudomonadota; class Alphaproteobacteria; order ATCC43930; family CGMCC-115725; genus AP-15. The sequence goes on along the minus strand of CAVYWO010000019.1, from coordinate 572,665 downwards.
CCGTCGCCCAGAGGGTCGACGACCCAACCGCGGCCTGGGTGCGCCGCCTCGCCGACGACATGATCGAGACGATGGAAGCGGCCGGCGGCACCGGGCTCGCCGCGCCGCAGGTCAACGAGCCATGGCGGATCGTCGTCTTCCGCGTCGATGCCGATCGGTTGAGCGGGATGGCGCAGGATTTTCCCGTGGATCTGACGGTATTGGTCAACCCGGTCGTCGAACTCATCGGCCGCGAGCGCGCTTTCGGCTGGGAGGGCTGCCTCTCGGTGCCTGGGCTGCGCGGTGTCGTGCCGCGGCATCTCTCGATTCGCTATCGCGGAACCGGGCTCGACGGCGAGCCGATCGAGCGCGTAGTCGAGGGGTTTCACGCGCGCGTCGTGCAGCACGAATGCGACCATCTCGACGGGATCCTCTACCCGCAGCGCATGACCGACCTTCGGCTGCTTGTCTTCCTTGAAGAATTACAGCACCATCCGATTGATCTTGCCGTCTTTCTTGCCGAGCGGCCGGAATGAGAAGCCCGTTCGCCGAAACCGAGAGGGCGGCGCTGATCGAAGCGATCCTGCCAGAAGTGGCGCTCGACGGCTGGTCGCGCGCGGCGTTGCGCGGCGCGGCGCGGCGGCTCGGTATTCCGGCCGGCGAGGCATTGGCGCTGTTCCCCGGCGGGGCCGCCGACCTCGTCGCCGGCTTTAGCCGCTGGGCCGACCAGCGGATGCTCGACCGGCTCGAAGGCACCGCCCTCGGCGGCTTGCGGGTCTCGGAGCGGATTGCGCTCGCGGTCGGCATCCGCCTCGAGATCCTCGCACCGTGGCGCGAGGCGGTGCGGGCCGCTCTTGCCGTCCTCGCCTCGCCGATGCACGCGCCGCTCGGGCTGCGGCTCGTGTACGAGACCGTCGATGCGATGTGGTACGCGGCCGGCGACAGCGCCACCGACTTCAGCTTTTATACGAAGCGCATGAGCCTAGCGGCGCTGTGGGCAGCGGCGGTGCTCTACTGGCTTGAAGACCGGTCCGAGGATTTTGTCGATACCCGCGGCTTTGTCGCCCGCCGGCTCGGCGATCTGGCCCGGATCGGCCGCGCCCGCCGCGGGCTGGCGACGGCCGTGGCGGCGTTGCCGAACCCGTTTCGCCTGCTACGCCCGCTGCGCTAAACGTTCCTATTTTATTCTTTTTGCGATAGGCTGCCGCACAGGAGGGATCTTTCGGCATGGCTGTGGTCGGCGCGATTTCGCAGCAGATCTGGGACATGAAATACCGCTTGCGGGCGCCGGCCCTTGGCGGCATGCCGGGCGAGCCGATCGACAAGACGATCGAAGACACCTGGGCCCGGGTGGCCAAGGCGCTGGCCGTACCCGAGCGCGAGCCCGAGCCCTGGGCCCGCCGGTTCTACGAGGCGATGGAGGACTTCGGGTTCCTGCCGGCCGGACGCGTCGTCGCCGGCGCCGGTACCGGTCGCGACGTAACTTTGTTCAACTGCTTTGTGATGGGGACGATCCCCGACGACATGGGCGGCATCTTCGCGCAGCTGCGCGAAGCGGCGCTGACGATGCAGCAAGGCGGCGGCATCGGCTACGATTTCTCGAGCCTGCGGCCGAAGGGCGCGCCGGTCAAAGGGGTGGGCGCCGACGCCTCCGGACCGCTCTCGTTCATGGATGTGTGGGATGCGATGTGCCGGACAATCATGAGCGCCGGCCACCGCCGCGGGGCGATGATGGCCACCCTCGCCTGCGATCATCCCGATATCGAGGCCTTCATCGAAGCCAAGCGCGAGCCCGGCCGGCTGCGCATGTTCAATCTCTCGGTGCTGGCGAGCGACGCCTTTATGCGCGCGGTCGCCGAGGACGCGCCATGGCAGCTCGGCTTTGCCGGAACCGTCGCCAAGGTGCTACCGGCGCGCGAATTGTGGGACAAGATCATGCGGGCGACCTACGCCTATGCCGAACCCGGCGTGATCTTTATCGACCGGATCAACCAGCGCAACAACTTATGGTATTGTGAGAAAATATATACTACGAATCCGTGCGGCGAACAGCCGCTGCCGCCCTATGGCGCTTGCCTGTTGGGCTCGCTCAACCTGGCGCGGCTGATCGAGGACCCGTTCACGCATGAGGCGCGACTCGATCTCGAGCGGCTGCGCCGGCTGGTGCCGGACTGCGTGCGGATGATGGACAATGTCATCGACATCTCGCGGTTTCCGCTGCCGCAGCAGCGCGAAGAAGCGCTCGCCAAGCGGCGCATCGGGCTCGGCGTCACCGGCCTCGCCGATGCGCTGATCATGTGCGGGCTGCGCTACGGTTCACCGGCCGCGGTCGCGGCCGCCGGCGAATGGATCGGCGCGATCCGGCGCGAGGCCTATCTCGCGAGTACGGCACTGGCGGCGGAGAAGGGTCCCTTTCCGCTATTCGATCGCGACCGCTATCTGGCCGGCGAGACGATCCGTGCCCTCGACGAGGCAGTGCGCGCGGCGATCGCCCGGGACGGCATCCGCAATGCGCTGCTCACCTCGATCGCGCCGACCGGCACGATCTCGCTGTTCGCCGACAATGTCTCGTCGGGGATCGAGCCGGTGTTCAGCTTTCGCCATGCCCGCCACTTGCTGATGCCGGACGGCAGCCGCCGCGAGGAGGAGGTCATTGATTATGCCTACCGGCTGTTCCGGCGGCGCAACGGCGAGGATGCGCCGCTGCCGGATTATTTCGTCGACGCCCAGGCGCTGACCCCGGAGGACCACCTCGTCATGCAGGCGGCGGCGCAGATGCACATCGACAGCTCGATTTCAAAGACGATCAATGTTCCCGCCGACATCCCATTCGAGCGCTTCAAGGGTGTCTATCTGCGGGCCTACGCGCTGGGGTGCAAAGGCTGCACCACCTACCGCCCGAACGAGGTGACCGGCGCGGTGCTGGCGGCGCGACCGGAGGCGGTCAGCGCCGCCGCGGCGACGCGCCAGCCGGAGCTGCCGCTGCCGGCGCCGTCGGCGAAACCGGCCGACATCTTCGAGGCGGGCGGCGTCGTCTATATGACACAGCCCTTGAGTCGGCCCGAAGCGTTGCCGGGCCGGACCTACAAGCTGCGCTGGCCCGACAGCGAGCACGCGCTCTACATCACGCTGAACGACATGGTCCAGGACGGCAGGCGGCGCCCGTTCGAGGTGTTCATCAACTCGAAGAACATGGAGCACTATGCCTGGACGGTGGCGCTAACCCGGATGATCAGCGCCGTCTTCCGCCGCGGCGGCGACGTGTCGTTTGTCGTCGACGAGATGAAGGCGGTCTTCGACCCGCGCGGCGGCGCCTGGATGGACGGCAAGTACGTGCCGTCGCTGTTGGCCGCGATCGGCGATGTCATCGAGCGCCACATGATCGAGATCGGGTTTCTGCCGAAGAAGCGCGAGCGGCCGGCGGTCCCTGCCGTCGCGAGGACCGCCGGCCAGGCCGCGGGCGGCGGCAGCATCGCCGACCAGCGGGGACCGGCGACCCGCATGGCGCAATGCCCGAAATGCGGCGAAGCCGCGCTCGTCCGCCTCGAAGGCTGCGAAGAATGCACCAGCTGCGACTATTCGAAATGCTGGTAGGCCGTGGCTGGGCGAGACGACCGGCTCTCGCCGGCGGCGCGCGCTTCAGTAGGCGCGCGCGGTCGTCCCCGTCAACATGTCGGCCTTGCGGTTGAGGGCCGCGATCAGGCCGCCGATGCCCTGGCTGCGGATGATCGCGGCGAACTCCGAGCGGCGGGTCGCCACCTCGCTGATCGAGCCGTCGAGATAGATGTCGGAGATCAGCCAGGCTTCACCGCTCCGGCGCATCAGATAGTCGACCTCGACCGGCTCGCCGTCGGCCTTGATGATCCGGCTGCGCACGATCACCCCGGCGACCGTGGGCTCCTCCCCGGTCACCTCGAGCCTTTGACCGTGGTAGCTGTCAAAGCGCTCGGCATAGATCGCCGAGATGTAGCGTCCGAAGCTGTCGATCGCCTGCTGTCTTTGCGCATCGCTGAGGGTAGCCCAGCTCGGCCCGACCGCCAGCCGGGTCATCAGCGGAAGATCGAAGATCTGGTGGATGACCGGCGCCACTTGGGCAAAGCGTCCGCTCGCGCCAAGCCTCCCGCCGTTTTTCATCGTGCCCAGCAAGGTGTAGTAGAGGCTCTGCACGATGGCGCCGCCGCCTACGGGCGCTGCGAGGCCCGGGCGCGGCGCCGCCAACAGCGCCAGCGCCAGCGCGACGCTGGCGGCGCTCCGCCACCGCCGGCGCGCCAGCGCCGGCCTAGCGGCCTTCGGCAGAACGGAGAGTGCCAACCTGTTCGCGTTCATCGTTCGACCCTTCGTGGTCCTGCTCCATTAACCCATCAACGTGCGCAGCCGTTCCCCAGTTTCAAGCGCATGGCTGAACTGCGCCGCAATTATCGTCGGGCGGGGATAATTCGGCGGCCGCCGCGGCGCCGTAGCCCGGGACAAAATGCCGCGCCGGCGGTTCTTTGCAAACCGCCGCCAGCCTTGCGCAGCCCTGGCACGGCCTGCGTTCCCCGTTCGATCCTACCCGACGGCCTTTTGATTGGCGGCGGTGGCCTATGGGATCGTCGTGTTTTCGATCGTCGCAGAAGGGCTGAGCCTCGAATGGGTGGCCCGCCGCAGCCTGCCGAGCCCTCCGACAACGCCGTCGGCGGCCGACGGCGGATAGTCGCGGCGGCGCAAAAAGGGGTGATGTTCGGGGCCGGCCCGGTAAGATCCGAGGATGGACCGGGAACAGCTCCGTGCGCTCCTGCGGCCGGATGATCCGGCGACGCGGGCCCGTCTGTGGCGCGGTCTACACCACGCGATGACGGCGGTCGGGATCGGGGTCGTGCTCGCGGCGACCGTCGCCGAGTGGCGCGAGCGCCACGCCAAGCTGATCATCGCCGGCTTTTATCTGGTCGCGGCCTTTTTCATTGCCGAATATGGAGCACGGCTGATCGCGGCGCCGGCCGAGCCGAGCGCGGCCGACCGTTCGGCCTGGCAGGCGCGTTGCGCCTATGCCGCTTCGCTCGGCGGCGCCGTCGATCTTTTCGGCGCCCTGCCGGGCCTCTTGCACGCCGTTCTCGGCGGCTCCGATGCGATCCTGTTCGGCGTCGTCTGGGTCTTCAAACTGGTCCGCTACGCACCCGGCCTCGCCGGCTTGCAGCGGGTGGTCAGCCGCGCCCGGCAATCGCTGTTTTCGGTGCTGCTCGGCTTTGCCGTCGTATTGCTCGCTTCGGCGAGCCTCGAATATCTGATCGAGCGCCACGCCCAGCCGGACAAATTCGGCTCGATCCCGGCGGCGCTGTGGTGGGCGATCGAGACCGTGACCACGACCGGCTACGGCGACAGCGTGCCCGGCACGCCGTTGGGCCGGTTATTGGCCGGCGTCGTGATGGTTTGCGGTATCCTGGTGCTGGCGCTGTCGGCCGGCATCCTCGCGACCGGCTTTGCCGACGAGATGCGCCGCTACGCCTTTTTGCGCACTTGGAGCATCGTCGCCAAGGTTCCGTTCTTCCGTCAGGTCGGCGCCTCGATCATCGCCGAGGTCGCCTGGCTGCTGCGGCCGCTGAATTTGCCGGCGGGTGCGGCCGTCGTGCGCCGCGGCGAGCGCGGCGACTGCATGTATTTCATCGCCACCGGCGCGGTCGAGATCCGCCTGCCCGGCGCGCCGCTGCGGTTGGGCGAAGGCGATTTTTTTGGCGAGATCGCGCTGTTGACCGGGGCGCCGCGCAGCGCCACCGTCGTCGCCGTCGAACCCGCCACCTTGTTGCGGCTCGACATCGTCGAGTTTCGCGAGCTGATGGGCCGCCGGCCCGACCTCGCCCGCGTCATCCTCGAGGCGGCGGGCCGCCGCCTCGAAACCTCGGTCGCGCCACCGGTCCCGGAGCCGGAACAGGCCTGAGCCGGCGCGCGGCGCTCGCGGCCGCCCGACCAAGAAGGATTATATTAGCGACGCGGGGACAGGCGGTCGAGGGCGGCAGGCGATGGACAAGACGACCCATATCAACTTCTGGTACGTAATCGCCGCGATCCTCGGCATGCTGTGGATTCAGAGCCTCTATCTCGCAAGCACCGAGCGCACCCAGATCCCCTACAGCCGGTTTCAGTCGCTGCTCGACAAGGATCAGATCGCCCAGGTCGAAATCGGCGCGAATTACATCAAAGGCACGCTCAAGAAGGCCGATCCCGACGGCCTCAAGGATTTTATCACCACGCGCGTCCCGCCCGATCTGGCGAAAAGTCTCGACAAGCACGGCGTCGTCTACAGCGGCGTGGTCGAGAGCCATATCGTGGCCGACCTCCTGTCGTGGATCCTGCCGGCGATCATCTTTGTCGGGATTTGGATCTTTGCGATCCGCCGCCTGGGTCAGGGCGGGCTCGGCGGCATGATGACGATCGGCAAGAGCCGGGCCAAGATCTATGTCGAGAAGGAGACGAAGGTCACCTTCGCCGATGTCGCCGGGGTCGACGAGGCCAAGGAAGAACTCGTCGAGATCGTGAATTTTCTGAAGAACCCGGTCGATTACGGGCGGCTCGGCGGTCGGCCGCCAAAAGGCGTGCTGTTGGTCGGCCCGCCGGGAACCGGCAAGACCCTGCTCGCCCGTGCCGTGGCCGGGGAGGCCGGGGTACCGTTCTTCTCGATCTCGGGCTCGGAATTCGTCGAAATGTTCGTCGGCGTCGGCGCCGCGCGCGTGCGCGACCTGTTTGAGCAGGCGCGACAGCACGCCCCGGCGATCATCTTTATCGACGAACTCGACGCGCTCGGCCGCGCCCGCGGTCCGTTCGCCGGCGGGGGCCAGGACGAAAAGGATCAGACGCTGAACCAGCTGCTGGCGGAATTGGACGGGTTCGACCCGACCAGCGGCCTCGTCCTGCTCGGCGCCACCAACCGGCCGGAAATCCTCGATCCGGCCTTGCTGCGCGCCGGCCGCTTCGACCGGCAGATCCTGGTCGACCGGCCCGATCGCAAGGGGCGCGAAGAGATCCTCGCCGTGCATCTGAAGAAGGCGAGGCTCGGGCCCGATGTGATGCCCGAAGAGATCGCGGCGCTGACCCCCGGCTTCACCGGCGCCGATCTCGCCAATCTGGTCAACGAAGCGACGCTCCTCGCCACCCGGCGCCGCGCCGACGCGGTGACCATGGCCGATTTCACCAACGCCGTCGAGCGCATCGTCGCCGGCCTCGAAAAACGCAACCGGCTGATGAACCCATTGGAGCGGCGGGTCGTCGCCTATCACGAGCTCGGCCACGCCATGGTGGCGCTGGCCCTACCCGGCATCGAGACGGTGCACAAGGTATCGATCATTCCGCACGGGATCGGCGCGCTCGGCTATACGATCCAGCGGCCGACCGAAGACCGCTATCTGATGACCCGCGCCGAGCTCGAATACAAGATGGCCGGGCTCCTGGGCGGACGCGCCTCGGAGCAGCTCGTATTTAGCGAAATCTCGACCGGCGCCGCCGACGACCTTGCCAAAGCCACCGATATCGCCCGCGCCATGGTGCTGCGCTACGGCATGAGCGAGGCGCTCGGCAACGTCGCCTATGACCGCGATCGTTCGCCGTTCCTGCAGCCGAATTTTCCGGTGCCGCAAGAGCGCAGCTACGGCGAGGCGACGGCGCATGCCGTCGACCGCGCGGTCCGCGAACTGGTCGATCAGGCCTTTGCCAGGGCCTCGGCGATCTTGCAGAAGAACCGCGCGCTGCTCGATCGCACCGCGGCGGCATTGCTCGCGACCGAAACCTTGAACGAGCCGGAGATCGAACGGCTGAAGGCCGAGATCGTCGCCCCGCCGGCCTTGCCGGCGCCGACGGCGCAGCCCTCGGCTGTGGCGGACTGAGCCCGACCAGCCGCGCCACCGCCCGCCCGCGGTCGCCAATCTTACCCGGCGCGACGCCGGGGCGTTCCTCGCCTTGGCGCTCAAGGCCGGGGTGCGGACCGAGACCCTTATCTATCCGCTGGCGCGAGCGAACGCGGTCATCGCAAGATGAGCCTGGGCCGGCTCGCCACGCAAGCCGGTATCGGCAAAGGTTATTTGTCTCAGATCGAGAATGGCGAGCGCACGGGCACCATCGAGACCCTGAAAAACTCCGGTGTTATGTAGCAACGGCCACCACAGCACAATAGATGCCTTTGAACGTACATGGAGCGTGGCGCAGGCGGCCGATCTGCGGTTGGCTGGGCTCTCGGCCGCATACGCTCGATCGCAATAGCGTCGTTCGTCCACGAGGTCGGGCGGCTCCATGCGACGGCTCGGGGCGGGAGAGCGGGACGGGGCGTCCGGACGCGACGGGGGCCTACCGCGCGGATGGACGCGCGAGCCGGTGCCGCTCGACCGGGCGATGACGCCGAACAAGGGGCAGAACCGCTGCTTCGCGTCTGGCGACACGAATGTTGGTGCGGGCCTACTTCGGGAACACGAAGGTGAGCTTGAGCTGGACCAGCCAGGTCTCCTTGCTCGCCGTCGGTCGGATGGCGTTGTAGTAGCTGTCGAGATCGACTTTCACGGCCTGTCCGCCCACCCGGAACAGCTTGCCGAAGCCGCCGCCGACCGGGACGGTCCATTTCCCGCCGCTGGTGATCCAGTTCGTGGTGATCTCCGGCGACGAGCCGACCGACCAGCCATCGCCGAAATGATAGTTGACGATCGGATTGAGGAAGAGCGCGTTGGTGCCGGGCGGCCCGCCAAAGGTCCAGATGTTGTTGACGACGGCGCCGAACACCCAAGGTCCCTGATCCTTGTGCAGGAATGCCGCCGACGGTCCCGAACCCCATTTGTTGACGCCGAGCGCCGAGTTCGTCGCCGTCGGATAATAAAGAACCGGCCCCACGCCCCAGTAGAAACCCTGGCCGTGCTCCGGCGACAGGAAGAACGTCGTGTAGCCGTTGCTGAGCCCGGACGTCCAGGCCTCGCCGAGGTTTTTCGGCGGCAGCGTTTCGGCCGGAAGCTTGGTGCGGGTGATCAATGCCCAATCCTCGTTCAGCCGGAACGGCACCACCGCCTGATCGATCTCGTACGTGTCCTTGGTGGCGTCATAGGCACCATCCAGAAAATCCGCCTCGTAGCGCAACGGCAGCGTGATCTGACGGGTCACCGGGTTTTCGGTCTCCTTCGACAGCTCGGTGTCGGTGACCGGCGACGGCGTCTGGGCCAGGGCCTGGCCGCTCCAGCATGCGGCCGTGGCCAGGAAGAGCGCGGCGCGCTTGTTCATTTGATCAAGCGGCGCACCGCGGCTTCACCGTGCGAGCCGGCGCACGATGTCGACCAGCTGGCGGTGCGCGGCGCTGGCCGGATCGCCGAACTCATCGACTGTGTGCGCGTCGGCGAGATCGCTCAGCCGGACCAGCTCGCGGATCCGCTGCCGCCGGTTCAGCTGCAGCTCGGACCGCCGGTGGGTAAAGAGGATACGGCGCAATTCGCCGTCGCCGAACAGGTGATTGAGCTCGGATCCCGTCACATAAATCAGGAACAGCACGAATATCCAAATCTGGATCGCGGCAAAGCGATCCCAGGAAAATGTCGCGACCATGTGCGGCAGGAAGCTGCCCACCGGATGGTGCTCGACGAGGCAGAACCGGACGAAATGCTCGAGCAGGCGGGCGACGAATACGATGGCCCAGTAGACGACGGTCTTGAACAGGATCGGCTCGATCAGCGGCGCCCGGTCGTAGCGGCCGAGGAAAGGCAGTGTGTTGGCGACCAGCACCGCCTTGCCGACGACGAGCGCTGCGGCGGTGACAATCATGAAGCTGGCGAAGGCGACGGAGTACTGGGCGAGGATCAAATTCGTCGTCAGCGCAACCAGATTGAAGCCGATAATGAAGAAGATCGTTGGCGGCACGATCTCGTACAGCTCGTGCAGAAACCAGATGCCCACCCGGCGGCCAAGTCCGGCAAGGTGGCTGGTCGGCGTGGCGGGAGGAATGGCCAGTTCCGGACCGTCATCACTGGACCGAATGGGCGTAGTTCTCATCAGTTTTCTCCCGGCTATGCCGCCGCCGATCTTTCGCTCCAATGCTCCAGCTTCAAGTCGACCGTTCTACCGCTGCGACTTGCGCCGTTCTACTTCCGGCGACGCGGGCCGGCGTCCTCGCCCGCATGCCCGGTGCCGGCGGCCGCGACATGTCGCGCCCGCTCGGCAAGGAACACCCGCCCGCGTTCCTCGACATGCGCGATCAACGACTCGACGTTGGCCGGGCTGCGGTCGAGCTTGCCCTCGTAATCGAGCGATCGCTGCATCTCGTCGGACATCTCGATCCACGGGATGTGGTAGGGCTTGTCCGGCTCCGCTGCGAACGCCTTCGGGATGCGCACCGGGTGCGGGATGTCGAAGTCGGCTAAGAAGTCCGGCTGGAACGCGCCCGCCAGGATCAGGTCGTTGAGCGCTTCGATCCATTTCAGGTTCTGAAACACCGAGACGTTGCCTTCGAGCTGATTGCGCCGGTCGGCGATCTCGTTCGGCTCTATCGGCGCACGATCGCGCGCGGTCGGGTTGATCTTGATGACCCAGATCTCGTGCGCGACGTTGCCCGCGCCGACGATGCCCTTGCGCACCAGGTCGTCGATCGGCGGGTTGTCGGAGAACAACCCGTCCCACAGCGCGTCGCCGTCCAGCTCCACGGCCGGGAACAGGTTCGGGACCGCGGCGGAGGCCAGGATGTGCTCGATCCGGATCGCTTCCTTCGTCGAGTAGAACTTCCGCAACCGGCCGGAGAGCACGCTGGCGGCGCCGATGACCAGCACCGGGGCGGCGGGCTGCGGGCCCCAGGCGGCAAGCTCGTCGAAGTCGATATGGCGGCGCAGCAGGGCCCGAAAATCGCCGAATTCGCGCCGTTGCCCGGCGGTGAAGAACTGGCTGATGGCCTGCACCAGCGGCGAGGACGGGCTGGTCTGGTACATCGGCAGCATGCCGCGGTTGACCATGCGCATCCACCCGATGATCGCGTCGTTGATCATTCGCTCCGACTGGTTCTGCGTGGTGTTGTCAAGCCAGAAGTCGATCAGCCTTTGCCAGATCGGCTGATCTCCCCTGCGAAACGAATACCAGACAAGGGTTGCGCAGAGCGCGCCGCCGGAGGTGCCGCTGACGCCGACGACTTCGAACTCGTCCCTCAGGCGGCTGTCGCACAGCGCCTTCAGTGCCCCGGCGGTGAAGGCGGTCTGACTGCCGCCGCCCTGGCAGGCAATCGCAATCTTGGTCTTCTCCATTGCTGAACTCCCCATAGGTGTGGAGGCAAGCCGACCTTGCGACGCCCTCGTGGATCAGGGTGCTGAGGCTCCAGAACGGTCTTCGGTCAAGTCGAGCAGTGATGTTCGTTTGTCATTGCGACCCCCGGACGGCCGGCCCTTGCGGGCCGTTCCGAGGGGAAGCAATCTCAGGTCGACAGTGGCTCGACCGCGGGATTGCTTCGTCGCGCCATGCGCTCCTCGCAATGACATCATTTTCTCAAATCCAACCTGATCGGAAACCCCTCCAGATCGGGCCATGGTCGGCAAATCGGGTCGGATACCCGGGCACCGACAATCCGGCGCTCAGTGCTCCAGCTGCACGTCGACGATGCCGGCGCGCACCGCGGCCTTCAGCGCGGCATGGTCCTTTTCGGCCTGGTCGGCATAGGCGAGCGCGAACTTGCCCATCGCGTCGTCGAACTGGCCGCCATTGCCGAGATAGCCGCTGATCGTCCAGGGGTCGCCGGCCTTGGCGTGGGCGCGCGCCAATGCCCAGCCGCACACCTTGCCATAGATCGACAGCATCTCGGCATCGTAGGTCTCGACCGCCAGCGAGAGCTTCACGTCGCGCAGCTGGCGGATGTAGACATGCCGGCCCTCGGGACCGATGACCCAGCCGAGAAACAAATCGGATGCCGGCTGCATCACCCGCTGGCCCTGGACCACGCGCTCGCCGTGCTGGGCGTATACGCTCTTGCCGGCATAGGCCTCCAATACCGACGCGTTGGCCTGCTTGATCTGCAAGAACAACGGGTGGTCGGCGATCGACATCATCAACGCCACCGCGCACAAGGTGCCGACGCTGCCGATGCCGACGACCTTGATCGCGGCATCCACCAGGCGATAGCGATCGAACAAGACGCGCCGGTCATCGGCCAAGGTCTCCCGGTATTTCGCGAGTGTCTCCCTGCACATTTCCATGTCGCCGGCGGCATGCGACGCCTCGGCATGGAAAATAGTCGGCGGGGTGTCGCGGATATGCGGCTGCCCGCCGGCCTGCTCGACCAGCTTCGGGAACACCAGCTCCGAACTGCTGGCCGCCGTCGCCTTGGCGATGCGCTTGCGCGCCACCGCCTTGCGGTCTTCCGGCAGCATCGCCAGAAAATCGCTGTCATCGAGCCGGGCGTACCAGACGTCGAGCACGTCCATCGCGGCAAAGTCGCGCATTTTGCGGCGATAGGAGCGGGCGCAGGCGACCGCCGCATCGCGGCCGTCCGCGTCGCTGAGCCCGTTGGCGCGCGCGGCCAGCACAAACGAGGCGACCAGCCGTTTGACGTCCCACTCCCAGGGTGCCGGCAAGGTCTCGTCGAGATCGTTGATGTCGAAGATCAGCCGGCGCTCCGGTGTGGCAAAGCCGCCGAAATTCATCAGGTGGGCATCGCCGCAGACCTGGACATGGAGGCCGGTCGCCGGTGTTTCCGCCAGATCGGCCGCCATGACCGCCGCGGATCCGCGGTAAAAGGTGAATGGCGATTGCAGCATGCGGCCATAGCGCAGCGGCACCAGATCCGGCTGCCGGGTCGCGTCGGCGGCGTGCAGGATGCCGATCGGGTCCGCCCGGCCCGCATGCGCGTGCCAGCCGGCATGCACATCGCGCGGCACGCCGTCGCGCAGCCGCTTGCCGGCGGCCTTCCGATCGGCGGGCATCATCGGAGCGTGGGGAGCGTGCGCGGCTGTCGTCGTCTGTTCCATGTTGATCCTCCCGGTGCAAGTGTTATCAGGCACGTCCTAGGACGCCAGGCTCGCCTGAAGGTCGAAAATCGGCTGCTGATTAATGGTGATAAAGCCGCTACGTGGGCGATCGATGTCGGCGATCAACCCGATCACGCTGGCGACCAGCGCGCCGAGGATCGCGGCTGGGATAGGCCCCTGCTGGCCCTCGAGACCGACAGCGAAGCCACTGAAGCCGACCGCCACTACGGCGATGGCGTAGAGCAGCAGGAACAGCGCTCCCGGGTCGCGGTTGCGCGCCGCGAAGAGCCTGGTCTGCTGCAGATCGATCGCCTGATTCAGCGACTGCACGAACAGGACGATGTTCAACTGCGGGTTGGCGGCGTTGACCTCCACGGCCTGCTGCCAAAGTTGTGCCTGCAGGTCGTCGCTGCGGCGCGTCGCCGCTTCGAACGAGACCTGGTCCTGCGGCTCGCGAAGCGCATCGATGCGCAGCTGAACATATTCGCGCAGCAGCTTGCGCACTTCGCTCGCATAGGGCGCCGGCAGCATGCGCGCACGCAGCGCGATCGTGCGGATCGCATTGGCCTCGTTCAGCACGGCCTGCTTGCGGGTCTCGAACAGCGTCAGCGTCATCGAGAAAGTAAAGCCGATCATCAACGCGAGCAGGGCGAGCATCGAGGCCTGCAACGTGGTGATCTCTGCCGACATCGAAGCGCCGCGGCGCCGCCGCCGCGCGGCGCCGACAAAGCGGCCGAGCTCGGCGGCGGCGAGGATGGCCAGCATCGGCACCCCGTAGGCGACCCAAGGGTTCACCGCGTAGAGCTTGGCGAGCATGTGCGAAGGTTTCTGCGGGATCAGCCGCGTGGTGCAGGGCGGGTAATGCGATTTACCGACATTGGAGGGGAGCCGTTTGACGTCCCACTCCGAGCGCGCGAACAAGGTCTCGTCGAGGTCGTCGGTGCCCGAAAATCAGCCGCCGCTCCGGCGTTGCGAAGCCGTCGAGCGGCGGAGCTTTTGTCATGCGCCTGATGCGCTCGAACATTTGCGTCGTCAATCTGTTCCGGTTGCCAGCATCGCTTCGGCCGGGGCGAGGTCCCAGGCCATGTCCATCGACTGGAACATGGCGATGGCCTGGGTGAGGTAGGATTTGGCTTGGCCGTCCTCTCCCCACCCCTGGAGCAGGCGCGCATAGCTGACATAGGTTCGGGCGAGTTCGGGGTTGAATTCGATCTCCTTGTAGAGCCGGATCGATTCGGCCATGGCCTCCTCGGCCCGGGCGCGATCGCGTGCAGCCCGGTCCTGCGCCAATGCCTCCGCGAGGGCACGATAGGCCACCGCCTGCGCAAGGCGATCGGTGGTCTTCTCCGCCTCGAGCAGCGCGTCCCGGCACAATGCCGGCGCGGCGCCGTCGCCCAGCGCCACGGCGCACGCCGCGAGGAAGGCCTTCCCCAGGGCGAACCAAAGTTGGGTCCCGATCTTCTCGGCAAAGCGCAGGCCCTCCTCGACCAGTACCCGTCCCGCGGCGGGGTCGCCCGCTTTGCTGTGGGTCGCGCCTTCTACGAGGTTCACGAGGTAGACGCGGAACTGGTCCCCCGTCGCTTCGGCCACCCGGCGGGCGGCGCCGAAATCCGCTATCGCCAGCGGCCACGCGCCCCGCGCATCATGGACCTGGCCCCGATACTGGAGAGCGGCAGCCTCGGCGAAGGGGTCCGTCAATTCCCGGGCCAATGCGACCGCACGGTCGCCATACGCCAGCGCCTGCCCCGGCTCGCCGTGGTAACCGAAGGCGCTGGCGGCCAAGCCTGACGCGGTCGCTTCCTCGACGCGGTCGCCGATCCGGTGCATCTGCTCGGTGTTCCGCGCCATCAACTGGCTCGACCGGACGATATCCCACCGCACAAAGGTGATGCGGCCGAGGAGATTGGCCGGCGGCGCCGACAAGGTCTCGTCGGCCAGGCGATCGGCGATCGCCAGGCTCTGTTCCGCGAGCGGGAGCGCGTCCGACAAATTGCCGCGGAGATAGGCGATGCGGCCCTGCCAATAGAGCACGCGGGCGCGAGCGGGCTCGTCGCCGAGGGCCTCCGCCATCGCCTGCGCCTGGGCCAGGTTCGCATGATCCCGCGCCCTATCCTCACGCGAGCGGCCGACCGCCGCGAGCTTGAGAATGGCGTCGATCTGCAGCCGACGGGCTGCCGGCGTGTCCGGGAGCCCGCGCGCCAGGGTGAGCGCCTGGTCGTACGAGATCGCGGCTTCCGCCAGGGCGTGGAGCCGCATCGCCTGGTCGCCCGCCAGCAGCGAATATTTGACGGCCCTGTCGCGATGCGGGCTGCGGGCATAGTGGTAGGCGAGGATCGCCGGCTGCTCCCCGGCCGAAGCGCCTTCGAGCGCCTCGATGGCCTCGCCAATGGCGCCGTGCAGCACTTCCCGCCGGCGCCGCAGCAGGCTCTCATAGGCCGCGTCCTGGATCAGCGCGTGCTTGAACATGTAGGTCGTGCGCGGGACCATGCCACGCTGATAAAGCAACTCGGCGGACACCAGCTGCCCGAGTTCCTGCTGCAGCCGGCCTTCGTCATAGGCCGCCAGCGTCCTGATCAGGTGGTAGGAAAACCGGCGGCCGATCACCGCGCCGAGCTGGGCCAGGCTCTTGGCCGCCTGCAGGCGGTCGAGCCGCGCCATCAGGGCGTCGTTGAGGCTGACCGGAATGCTCAGCGCCTCGATCGACCCGGTCAGCTCATAGCGGTCCCCTTCCTCCCGCAGCACGCCCGATTCGAGGATGGCCTTGGTCATTTCCTCGACGAACAACGGGATGCCATCGGTCTTTTCGGCAATCTGCGCGACGAGTGCAGCGGGCAGCGCCCTGCCGCCGGCCGCGTGAGTGGCGATCGTCTCAACATGTGCCCGGCCCAGATTTCCCAGCATGCATTCCCCAGGGCGAGCGGAATTCGGGGCGGCAGGTCACCACCATCAGCATCGGCACGGTCGGGATCTGGTCGAGCAACAGCTCCGCCACCTCCAGCGAGGACGGATCGATCCACTGCACATCCTCCCAGACCGTGAGCAGCGCCTTCTGTTCCGCCTCTTCGGTCATCCACGCGACTAGATCGTGCTGCGTGTGCTGCTTCTGCTGCTCGGGCGTCAGGCGCGAAGGCGGCACATCTGCCGGGAGCGGAAGGGAGAGCAGCGTGGCAAACAGCGGCACCGTGTCGGCGCGCGGAAAACGATAGGCGCCCAGCACCCGCTCGAGCTTGGCAAACTTGCCCTCCGGCGTGTCGTCGCTGCGGAACTGGAGCAGTTGCTCGAGATGGGCAATCACCGGGCCGAACGCACTGCTCTGCTGATGGGGCGAACAGCGCAGCGCGATGCGGGTGAAGCCCTCGCGGCCGACCCGGCGGCGCAAGGCGTCCACCAGCTGCGATTTGCCGATGCCGCCTTCGCCGCTGACCAGCACTGCCTGGCCGCGCCCGTCCTTGCTCTGCGACCAGCGTTCCATCAGCAGCGCGAGTTCCGTGTCGCGTCCTACCAGCAGCGCCACCCCCCCCGCAGTCTCGGCGGCGGCCTCGCGCTCGGTCGCGGTGCGCTCCCGAACCGCGGCAAACACCCGGGCCGGAAGGGCGATGCCTTTGAGGTCGTGGAGGCCGAGGTCGTCGAGCGCAAAACTGCCGGCGACCATGCGCGCCGTCACCTCGCTCAGCACCGCCGAATTGGGTGCCGCCAGGCCCTGCAGCCGGGCCGCCAGGTTCGGCGTCTCGCCGACGACGTTGACCTCGCGCGCGAGGCTCTCGCCGATGATCTCACCGACCACGACGGGCCCGGTCGCGATGCCGATCCGGGTGGCCAGCGCCTGGCCGTTGACCGCCGGCAATGCCTGAACTGCCGCGATCGCCCGCAGGCTCGCCGTGACGGCGCGCTCGGCGGCGTCCTCGCTCGCCTGCGGATAGCCGAAATAGACCAGCACGCCGTCGCCCATGAACTTGGCGATGAAGCCGCCGGCGTCGCGGATCGCCGCTGTGACGGCGTCATGGTATCCATGCAGCACGTCGCACAGGTCTTCCGCGTCGAGCGCTTGCGAGAGCGCGGTAGAGCCGACCAGATCGGCGAACAGCACGGTCAGCTGCCGCCGTTCCGCCGACGGCTCCGGCGCCGGTGCGGACGGAGCTGTCGCGGACGGAGCTGCCGGAGCTGTCGCTGCCGGTGCTGCCGCGGCGGGCGCGCTCGGGACCGGGGTCTCCGCGGCCGGCCCGGACCGCGCGGCAATGGCCTTCAGCAGGCGCGGGCGGTCGCCGAGCGACACGCCGAGCTCCTTCAGCTCGTCCGGCCCGAGCGCCGACAGCACATCGAAATCGATGTCGTTCGAGCGAAACGCGTCGGCGTATTTTTCCAGCCCGATTTCTTTGAGCCACGCGGTGACGCCTGTCATGCGGATCAATCCCTCCCCGACGCCGATCGGAGGTTAGCCCGCTGACCCGCGGTAGAACGTGCAAGGCGTTTGCAGCAGTCGGCCGTACCGCACCGGCACCAGATCCGGCTGCCGGGTCGCGTCCGCGGCGCGCAGGATACTGATCGGGTCCGCCCGACCCGCATATTCCCGCCAGCCCGCATGCGCATCGCGCGGCACGCGGTCCCGAGGCCTTTTGCCGTTAGCCTTTCGGTCGGCAGGCATCACCGGAGCGTGTGCGGCTGTCGTCATCTCTTCCATGTTGATCCTCCCGGGGCAGGCTATTCGCGCTGGAAGGCGGCCGCCCTGCCGCCTTCGAGAAAGGTCTGGGCGTCGAGGTGCCCGAAGATTTCGATCAGCGGCGCCACCAGCCCGGTCCAACCAGTCTGGTGGCTGGCGCCGATGCCGGCGCCGTTGTCGCCATGGAAATACTCGTAGAACAGCAGGCAGTCGCGCCACCGGGAATCGCTCTGGAATTTCTCGGCTCCGCCGAACACCGGCCGCCGGCCGGCTTGGTCGCGCAGGAAGATCCGGGTCAGCCGGTTGGCGATCTTGTGCGCGACCTCGAACAGGTTCATCGAATTGCCCGAGCCGGTCGGGCACTCGATCTTGAAGTTGTCGCCGTAATACAAGTAATACTGCGTCAGGGCGCGGATCAGCAGCACGTTGACCGGCATCCAGATCGGCCCGCGCCAGTTCGAGTTGCCGCCGAACATGCCGGTGTCCGACTCTGCCGGCAGATAGTTCACCCGGTATTCCTGGCCCTGCACCGAGAATACGTAGGGATGGTCGGCATGATGGCGGGACAATGCCCGGATGCCATAGGGGCTGAGGAACTCGTTCTCGTCGAGCATTCGGGACAGGATCCGGCGCAGCCGGCTCTCGTTCACCAGCGCAAGGATGCCGCGTTCGTTGACGCCAAGTTGCCCCGGCCCGGTGGCATGGATCGACGCGCGGAGCTCCGGCATGCGCCTGAAGCGCTCGAGCAGCCGCGCCGTAACGGTCGGAACCCGCTCACGCTGCCACCGCTCGATAACCGTTGTAGCACAGAGCGGCAGCAGTCCCACCATCGAGCGGACCTTTAGCCGGGTGGCGCTGCCATCGGGGAGACGAAGGACGTCATAGTAGAAACCGTCCTCCTCATCCCACATGCCGTCCGGACCGATCCCGTTCATGGCGCGCGCGATCAGCAGAAACTGGAGACCGAAATTGGTCGCCAGCTCCTCATAGGCCGGCTCGTGCGCCGCGAGCTCGACGGCGATCTCGACCATGTTTTGGGCATAGAGGGCCACCCAAGCGGTGCCGTCGGCCTGCTCGAGATGGCCGCCGGTCGGCAATGGCGCACTGCGGTCGAAGACGCCGATATTGTCGAGCCCGAGAAACCCTCCTTCAAAGAGGTTCTTGCCGTCGCGGTCTTTGCGGTTCACCCACCAGCCGAAGTTCGAGCTGAGCTTGCCGAAGATCCGCTTGAGGAACTCGAGGTCGGTCTTGCCCCGCAACGCCTGCTCGGTCCGGTAGAGAAAGATCGTGGCCCAGCCATGCACCGGCGGATTGACGTCGCTGAAGTTCCACTCGTAGGCCGGGATCTGTCCGGTCGGATGCAGGAACAGCCCGACAAGCAGCAGGTCGAGCTGCTGCTTGGCGAAATCGACGTCGACGGCGGCGAGCGCAATCGTGTGAAAGGCGAGGTCCCAGGCGGCGAACCAGGGATATTCCCACTTGTCCGGCATCGAGATGACATGGTCGCTGATCATGTGGAACCACTCACGGTTCCGTAGCTGGCGGGTTGGTCGCACCGGGTCGACGCCATGCTCCTGGAGCCATTTGTTAACATCGAAGAAGAAGTACTGTTTGCTCCACAGCATCCCGGCCAATGCCTGCCGCATGACATTGGCGGCGTCTTCGCCGACACCGGCAGGCGTTATCACGCGATAGAACGCGTCCGCCTCATGCCGGCGCGCCTCGATGATCTGATTGAACCCCCTGCCGAACGGTTCCTCGGCATCGGGTGCATTCGTGAGCCGCAGCCGGATGATTGCTGTCGCCCCTCCGCCGACCCGTAACTGGTAATGCGCGGCCGCTTTGGTCCCGGTGCGGTTCGGGTTGACCGCGTCCTGCCTGCCCGCTACCACATAATTGTTGATCCCATCCTTGACATGGGGCGTGGGATTGGCCGAACCGAAGAGCCGCTCGTTGTTGGTCTCGTTCTCGGTGAACAGCAGCCTCGCATGTCCCTCGCAATGCAGGAAATAGTCGCCGAGCTGGGCGTCCGTCGCGGCAACGGCACCGGCGCCGTTCTTCCCGGATGCATCCTTCAGCGACGGTTTCGGCTCATCCGGCCACCAGCTCCAGACGTTGCGGAACCACAGGGTCGGCAATACGTGGATCACACTCTCGTCGGGCCCCCGATTGGATATGCTGATCTGGATCAGTACGTCCGTGGGCGCGGCTTTCGCGTATTCGACGAACACGTCGAAATATCGATCTTCGTTGAAGATGCCGGTGTCGAGCAATTCGTATTCGGGATCCAGGCGACCGCGATGTCGGTTCGTCTCTATCAGGTTCAGGTAAGGGTATTCCGCCTGCGGATATTTATAGAGATACTTCATGTACGAGTGGGTCGGCGTGCTGTCGAGATAGAAATAATACTCTTTGACGTCCTCGCCGTGATTGGCTTCGCTGTTGGTCAGGCCGTAGATGCGTTCCTTGAGGATCGGGTCCCTGCCATTCCACAGGGCAAGAGCGAAACACAATCGTTGCTTGTCGTCGCTGATCCCGGCGAGGCCGTCCTCGCCCCAGTGATAGGCGCGCGAGCGAGCCTGGTCGTGGGTGAAATAGTCCCACGCATTGCCGTCCTCGCTGTAATCCTCGCGCACCGTGCCCCATTGGCGCTCACTGAGGTATGGGCCCCATTGCCGCCACGGCACCGCTTGCTCCCGCGCCTCGTCCAGACGCGACGCTTCGGCCGTCTTGGCTGGTTCGGTTGTCGAGCTCCTGGCCATTGATACCTCCCACGTCTCGCTATTATCGCCCTTCGATAGGTGTCGAGGCAGCCGTCACCGGTAGAACGCCCGCCGGTAGTGGCGCCGTGCAACGCCCGCGAACGAAAGCGGCGTCATAGGCATGCCGATGATATCGATGAACACCGACACGTCGGATGCCGTGGCCGGCATCTCCCCTTCCAGCACCTTGACCGTGTAGGTCAGGTTGTCGCCCTGCAGCGCCGGGTCTTGCAGCACCACGACGATCTGCCGGAGCTTGTCACCTTCCGTAATTGAAAGGTCGGCGTTAGGTGGGTCGGAGAGAAAGCTGTCCTTGCCCTTGCTCCAAAACGGCACGAACGCCGCCGTGTTCATGTTCGCCGCGATGCGCTCGGGACGGTCGGAGAACATCACCGTGACGGGGCTCACGCCGTCCAACGTCAGCTTGTCCGTCGACTTGTCGAACGTCATCCCCTTCGCGGTCTGCACAAACAGGAAGTCGGCCTGTTTCGCCGGTTCCTGAGCGGCCTGTGCCAGCGCCGACTTGGCCGAGGCGAGCAAGGTCACAAGAGCAGGGGCCGCAGCTAACAGAGTACGTCTGGTGATCATACGAAGCTCCTTATACAGTGACTTGGGCGACGAACGTTCAGTAAGGAGGGCCATAGTACGGAGGAGGACCGTAATACGGCGGAGCGCCGTAGTACGGATACCCGTATGGTGCCGCCCCTGCGGTCGCGGCGCCGTACCAGGCGGCGCGTCGAGCCGTACGCCGGGCGACGCCGGCGAACGAGAGCGGCGTCCTCGGCATGCCGATGATATCGATAAAGACGGCAGCCGGACCGTCGGCGCCGGCGAGATTGCCCTCCAGCACTCGCACGTTGAATGTCAGCCGGTCGCCGTCGAGATGCGGATCTTTCAGCTCGACGACGGCGTCGCGGACCGAGACGCCGTCCTTGCTCATGGCCGACACGGTCGCGTTCGGCGCATCCTTGGCGAAACTGCCCACGGTCCATTCCTCCAGCAGGTGCTGGGTCAGCAGATGGCCGGCGGCTCTGGTCGGCCGGTCGGCGAAGACAATGGAGTTCGGGCTGACGCCGGTCAGCGTCAGAGCCTGGCTTTCCAAAGTGGCGCCGCGCGCGTTCATGACGATCAGCGACGGCACCATGTCGACCTTGACCGTCGACTTGCCTGGTGGGGGAGCGCTTGTCGCGCCTGTGCTGGGCGTCTGTGCAGATGCCAACAATGGCATACAAATCAAGGGCGCGATCGTCATCAACGCGTGAAAGGCGCGATGCAGGGCCATTGAAAGCTCTCCATGCCGGGGTTGTACTGAACTAAAGCGCACCGTCGTTACTCTATGCGCTCAATGTCGGACATCTTCCAGGTCTTGTATAAAGAGCAGCACAAATCAACAGTTTTTCCTGGTTCTCGGGAAGCAACGAGTTGTCGGTGTGGTAACATGGGTTGCTCTTCTTTCTTGGGTTGATCTGTTTCACGCTCTTGGTCGGGTCCCGATGTCAAAATCGAAAGCTGGCGGCGAGGATCGGGCCCTTCATATGGACGTTGAAACCGAGGCTGTTTTCCGCCGTGTAATCGAAATTGAGGCTGCGATAGCCGAGGCGCATCGTCGCCCACGGCTTCCAGGCATAGTCGATGGTGCCGATTACCTGCCAATCGACATGCGCGCCGACGCCGAAGCCGCCGAAATCGCCATAGGCGGTCAGCCCGAAGCCGTTGCCGAAATCGTAGTGATAGCGGGCCGCGATCAGCGGATCGGCCCACTGGGCGGTCTGGTCAACGTTCACCGTCCGCACGGTCCGGCCGTTCAGCGTGATGTCCTCGGCGAATGACCAGGCGCGAAAGCCGATCCCGGCATCGAGCGATTGTGTCGGCTGAGCGATCCAGTGATAGAAGAGGTCGGCGGTGCCGGTATTGGCGGTCAGCGCCGCGCTGCCGCCGCTGAAGAAGATGTTGCGGGTCGTGATGCTGGTGCCGACCGGGAGGTGCAGCGCGTCGCCGAACAGGCTGAACGGCCCGTCGCTTATCTCGACCGACCCCAGGAACGGCACGCCGTTGAGGTGGCCCAGGAGCTGGAAGGCGCCGACGCTGGCATCGACCACCGGTGCGCGGGCCAGCGGCGTGCTGATCGCGGCGTTGACGCCGGCAAGCCAGAGATACGGCGTCACCGTCACCTGCAAGCCTGACGCGAGCGGGCTCGGCGGCGGGGCGGGCCCGCCCGGCAACACCGGCGGCGGCCCGGCCGGCGGCGGCGCTTGCTGCGCGCAGGCCGGAATCCCCCCGGTCGCGATCACCGCAAGTGCGATCGCCAAGCTGGCAAAAGAGGTAACAATAAACTGGCAGGTATGCCGCATTTTGTCCTCTTCTTCCGGGCGGCCGCCTTTCGGGTCGGCGCCGATCAGCAGGAAGGGTCAGGATGGTCGTCGCAGGGCGGCGGATAATAGGGGGCTCAACGGAGTTACGTCGCTGGCAGCCATGCTCGGATCGGCGCGACCGGTGATTAGGGGCATTTCACTGGATCGGGGTTACCGGTGGGACCTTCCAAGATCCATTCACGATCGAGGGGCCCTGGTCCTTCGGCCAATACATCCGCAGGGTCAGGATGAATCTGTCGGCGGGCGCCGGCAGCCAGTTCGCTTCCCACTCCGCGCCCGGCGACTGGTTCTGCACGTAGATGTCCAGAGAGCCGTCGGGATTGTATTTGAGCGCGTTGCGCGGGCTGACCGTGTATTTGTTGAGCGGGTTCGCCACGAAGAAGAATTGGGAGTCGTACATGGTGAGCGACCAGAAGGCGTTGACCGGCGGCGTTTCGCCCTTGCCGAAGTGCATGATGTATTTGTTGCCGTTGGCGCCGCTGTACGGCTTCCCGTCCTTGTCCACCTCGCTAATGGGATAGATCGCATCCTGCCGACGATTGGCGCCGAGCCCGATTGCGGTAGTGAAGGCCCGCTGCAGATAGTCGGTGCCGTAGAGCCCGATGTTCGTTGTGAACGTCCAACCGTTCTCGACGGTGCCCGCCACCTTCATGTGGGCCATGATCTTCTCCATGGCTTGCTTCGGAATTCCTCGCAGGGCCTGAGCGTCGGCCGGAGCGAGCTTGCCGATATCGAAGTCCTGACCCGGGACGATGCCGATCTTGGCCATCCTGGCGACGATCGGCGCGTCCTCGGCTGCCGGCGGGTTGTCCTTCATCAGCGCCGCCAGGCGGTTGAAATACGTCGCCGCGTCCATCCGGTTGACCTGGTCGCGCACCGGCGTCTTCATGTCGATGCTGGGATCGACCTTGCCCGGTGGCGGCGTATAGGGTTTGCCGTAGGCGCCGAGCGGAACCAGCTTGTATTGATCCTGGATGGCGTGCACCGCCTTGTAGTCTTCGGGCGTGCCGGTGCAATAGGTGCGGCCGAGGATCCAGACCATATTGGTCGGCGATTTGTACTGGGTAACACCCGCAGGCAGTGTGCCCGTCCAGCCCGGCCCGGTGATGGCGTAGGTTTGCGCCTTGTCGCCGGTGGTGCGCGTGCCGGGCACCTGGAACACGTCGGTCCAACCCGACAGCATCGGCATCAGATAGTACCGCTCACCCTCGTCCGGCAGGCTGAGGATGTAGGGCTCCTTGGAGAGGTCGAGCCAGGCGACCGAATACAAGGTGTCGGCATTGGGAGTTGTAACGTCCCTGAACGCGGCCGTCGGATACTCCTTGGCGTTAATGAACTGGCCCATCGGAGCGCGTAGACCCTCAGGGGCGGCGACATTGGTCATCACCTGACGGGTCATGTCCATCGTAACCAGGGGATAGCCGTAAATGTAGGCGTCCTCGCCGATCGCCTTGGCTTCGCTGGGTGTGACGTTCTGCGCTGAGGCCGTCGATACGCCTGCCATCAACAAACCTCCAACGAATGCTGCAAACACCAGAGGCGCTATAGCTTTCGACCTTGTCATGTCGAATCCCTCCATCGTCTGGTAGTCCGGATCGCGGCGGGTGGCCATGGTAAGTCCTCCACGGCGTGCCCGGGCGACGTCTACACAACAAGTCCTGAACCGCCGTTCAGGTGCCGGAGCCGGCGAGGGTGAGTTCGACGCGGCGGTTCTGCGCCCGCCCTTGCGGCGTGTCATTCGAGGCGACTGGGTCGGCATCCCCAAGGCCACGCGTCTGGACCAGGTTCGGATTGACCCCCTGCGAGACGAGGAAATTGGCGACGGTCTGGGCTCGTTTCAGCGAGAGCTGCTGGTTGCTGTCAATCCCTTGCTGCTGCAGCTCGGGGCCGATCGGGACGTTGTCCGTGTAGCCGGTCACGATGATCGTGGTCTGCTGGAATGGCGCCAGGATCGGGGCCATTTCGGCGATGGTATGGGCCGCTGCGGGGGGCATCTGCCAGCCGCCCGACGGGAACAGCAGATCGCTGTTCACCGCCACCTTGATCGCTCCCTGCAGCCGCGTGATGTGCACCTGCTGCGACGCGATTTCGCCCGAGAGCCGCTGGTTGAGCTGGTTGTAATCGTTTTCGAGTGCGTCGTATTGCTGCGCCGGCACGCAGGCCGACAGGCTCAGTCCGATGAGGGACATCACAGCCCCCGCGGTCGCGGCGATGCGAGACAGACGGACGGTAACCATTCTTTCTCCCCCTTGCTGATGTGGAGGCCTACGATTTGCCTCGGTGGATGCCCCACTGCGGAGCGCCGATTGCATTGTGCGAGTGTATTGAACCACAAGTTCGCGACATCCCCAACTCGTCATCCGGACGAAAGTCGGGGTCTATTTCGGCCTTGGATACCGGCCGGAGTTTATCCTCGGGCCGCGCGCAGCGCGGACCCGGGGGCCGGTATGACACAAAGGAAGACATCGCCTCAATTAGATCTAACGAACTCCGGATCCACGACACTGGTCTCACTCGGGTACCAGGCTACCCGGACGGGTGCGCGCCTCCGGCCTTTGCATGGCGACGAGGGTCGCGCGTCCGATATCGGGTGTCCGGGTCAGGCCTTTGCAGGCTCGAGCGGCCAGGTAAAGGCGTCGGGCAGATTACTGGTCTCGACAAGGCGGGGCGTCAATATGCGATGGAGGCGCAACCACTCCCTCTTCACGTCGGCGGTCGGCTCGCCATACGCCAGGTTGTTCAGCTGGCCCGGATCGCTCTTGAGGTTGTAGAGCTCGTATTCCAGCCCGCTGCCGTCCAGCCCAAAATAAACCGCGTAGGTCCAATCGCCCTCGCGGATCGCGCGGATGTGGCTTCCCGGAAACCCCGCGACGAGCGCCGGCCGGCCGGCTTCAAGAACAAAAAACACATCATCGGTGGAGAAGATTGTGAAGCTCTGCACGGCTTGCGACGGATCCCGCATCACCGGCACGATGCTCTTGCCCAGAGCGTAGGATTCCGGCTGCGGAACACCGGCGAGGTCGAGGATCGTCGGCAGCAGATCGAGGTGGTCGTAAAACGCCTCTGTCTCCAACGGCTCTGGGTAGAGCTGGGGATTGTGGACAATCAGCGGGATATGGATCATCTCCTCATAGGCCGTGTAGGCCTTCTCGCGCATCCCATGCGACAGGCCGCCCTCGCCATGATCGGCCGTCCGCAGAATGACCGTTTTGTCGATCAATCCGGTGTTTTCGAGCGTGTCGAGCACCGTCATGACGTGTTTGTCGGCGAGGGTGTTCAGATACGCGTAAAAATTCACATATTCTCGTTGCTCTTCTGCGCTGTTGAGCGGAGAGACCTTGTCGTAGCCGGCGCGCGCAGCCCTTTGGATCTTGGGTTTCTTCAATAAATCGTCGGCGTAGTTGGGCGGCAGCACGATGCCGAGATTGGCAAAAGCCTCATGGCGGTAGCCCGCCTTCTGCCAACTTGTCGGATAGACGTAAACGTCGTGCGGATTGACCAAGGATATGAACAGGCAAAACGGCTTGTCCAGCTTGGGCGCTCGGTTCTTCAAAAACTCGACGACGCTTTCACCGAAACCCGGAGTTTGACCCCGGGCCCCCGGCTGGAGCCCATCCACATAACGTCCATCGTTGTTGGCATCGGCGCCGCCCAAGGTCGCGAGCCCATTGAATACCCCGAACTCGTCCGGCTGCCGATCCACGATCGCGTTGCCGGCGTCGGGTGGATTCCACTGCGTCCAGCCGTAATTTTGCTCAAACACGGCGATGTCGGCCTCCGTCCAGTCTTCGCCGCCGTTGCCGATCGCCGCGTTGGCGGCGTAGCTCAGGTGCCATTTGCCTTTCCAGACCACCTCGTAGCCCGCTTTGTCCCTGAGCAGCGAGGCGATATTCGGTTGGCGGTTTTGATGCACCAGGCCGGGCCATAGAAAGGTCCGAGTTACTCGGTTCACCGGGGCGAACCGGCCGGTCGTCATCACCGCGCGCGAGGGTGAACATTGAGAGGCCGCAGTGTAGGCCCGGTTGAAGTAAAGGCCGTGACGCTTCAAGCGCTGCAATCCCGGCAAATTCTTTTCGGCCCACCCCTGCGGCCAGTGCATGTGATGGCGTTCCTGGTCGGTCATCAGCACAATGATGTTGGGCCGGTTCGGCACCTTGATCGCATCGCCGGCTACCGCAGGCGCGGCAAGCCTAGGGGAGATGCCGGTGACGGCAGCGGCGGCAAGACCCGCCCCAGCTCTTAACAGGCCGCGCCGAGTGGTCGAGTTCGTCAGGGCCGGGAGGCTTTCCCCGCCGGTCTTGGCATTGTGTGCGCCGCCAGCCCGATCTTCGGCTCCGCGAGGCCCGTCATGCCCAAGAGCCTTGTCCATCTGTTCTGCTCCCGTAAGATCTCGAACCTTCATCTTTGCCTCCGGTTTGCCGAAACAGCGGCTGTTAGCGAGCGAAATTACCCAGCCGGGGACGGCAGTTGCCGCATCATCCCCGGCATTCTTCGATCCAATGGCTCGAGTTCAGGCGCCGGGGGCTCCAGGCCCTTGCACGGTGACGACGATGCGCCGGTTCTTCGCCCGGTCCTCGGGCGTGTCGTTCGGGGCGGCCGGATGCGTGTCGCCGAACCCCTTGGCCGAAGTGATGTTCGGGTTGACCCCTTGGGCTATCAGGAAGGTCGCGACCGCGGCGGCGCGCCGGGTCGACAGCACCAGGTTGTCGGGGATGCCCTGGCGCTGCAGGGCGGGCCCGACCGGCGTGTCGTCGGTATAGCCGTAGAACGACGACCTTGGCGTTCTGCAGATTGCGCAGTTTGGGAACGATGTTGGTCGCGAGTTCGTTCTCCCCGGCCGGGCTCAGCCGAAATCCGCCCGACGGGAACAACAGGTCGCTCGCCTCGACGAAATCCTGCTCGGCCTTCGACGCCGCGAGCTGGGTCTGCAGCTGCTGGATTTGGGCGCTGCGCCTGCTGCAACTCTGCCGCCTGCTGGTCATAGGCGCTTTGCGAGACACAGGCGCCCAACATCAGCGCGGTCAACGGGACGACCCGCAGCCGCGGCCGCCAAGCTGATCTTCATGGCTCGTCTCCAATCGGGTTCATCCTTGCCGGGCGAAGCGCTGCCCGGATCGCGAGCCTAGACCCGTGGTTTTTCGGCTGACTATGCAGATCGGCAATTGTGCCGAAAATTTCTGATCCGGGTGCGCGTCGGAGAGTGATCGAAGGCGACTCGCCGAATGCGGTCCGGTAGGCCCCGGCAAAGCGCCCCAGCTCCGTGAAGCCCCAGCCGCCCGCGATCTCAGCGACGCTCGCCGTGGCTGGGCTGGCATCCCGCAGCGCGATCCGCACCGCCTTCAGGCGCCGCAGCAGCATGTACCGACTGGGGCTGATACCCAGAGAACTCGGCGCAACACGACCGCAGGGTCCGCTCCGAGACGCCGATCAGCGCGCACAGCTCCGGCAAGTGCAATTGTCGGTTTGGATGCTCCGCCAGCACCTCCTCGAACCGGACCATGATCCCGGTGTGATGCCGTCTGGCGGCCCCGTCATCCCGCGCTCTGGCAGCAAGACAGGTGACGAGCGCGCGGATGAGGCCCTCTTCTATGGCTCGCGCAACCTCGGGGTGGGCCAAGACTTTGGCCCGGGTCTCGGCGAGACGGCAGGCCTGCGCGTGCAGACGCCGCAGCCGGGCCGCGTCGCGCGCGGCGGGGCGCAGGACCCGCGCGCCCAGCGGCGCCGCCAGCGCCTTTCCGGAGAGATCCAGACAATATCTTTCGAGGTGCTGTGGCGCCATGCTGATCAGGCCCCAGCTGCACGGGCCGGTCGTCCGCTGATGGAACCGCTCGCCCCGGCTGTGGAATATGATTTGCCCGGTTTGCAGTTCTGCGCCGCCCCACAGCATCGGCGGGTCCGGGCGGATCGCAAACCCGACAAACACCAGCACCGGCTCCAGCGCAATATAGGCGATGCGCGGCAGATCCTCCTCGCTGTGCAGCAGCTGCATGTGATGCAGCGTTGCCCAGGTCAGGTGGGCGGCGAATGAGCCCCGGGAGGTGACGAGGAGATCGATCCGCGCCTGGCGCAGGCTCGCTTGGTAATCATCGGGATCGACGAAGGTGCCCGTGCCGCTTTCCGGCATCTGCCTCTCTGCATATGAGGCGGATCAAATCCGCGGTCCGAGGGGCCATGATGCCGACTGGCATTGCCGCCGAAGCGAGGCTAAGTCCGGCAGACCGCGGCTGACTATGCAGATTCCGGCAGCTGCCAGGGCGAAGCGGTATTTTTTTGCGATCGGGGGTCGTGGGGGGGCCGGCGCAGCGCTGCCGAAGGCGACTCCCCGAAGAGCGACCGATACGCCACCGAGAAGCGCCCGAACTCCTGGAAGCCATAGCTCGTCGCGACCTCGGTCACGGTCGTCGCCGCCGGATCGGCTGTTCGCAAGCCGCGGCGAGCCAGATGCATGCGCCGCAGCCACAAGTAGCGCGTCGGGCTCATGCCGAGATACTCGTGGCAGCAGGCACGGAGGGTGCGGTCCGATGCTCC
The DNA here is from genome assembly GCA_963772295.1 of uncultured Alphaproteobacteria bacterium. Taxonomy (GTDB): domain Bacteria; phylum Pseudomonadota; class Alphaproteobacteria; order ATCC43930; family CGMCC-115725; genus AP-15. Next base: position 543,435 of record CAVYWO010000019.1, on the reverse strand, counting down.
CGCGCATAAGTGGCGGAGAGGCCGCCGAGAGCAGTAGCGCCCGTCACCGCCACGCAGTGATAGTGCGGCGATTGGAAGGTTCAGATTCATCGAGAACCCCCATGAGCGAAAGCCGAGGCCGGCATCCGCAAACTGGTTGGGCGTGCCAAGTGCCCGGTAGAGGAGGAGCGCTGCGCCCGTATTCGTCGTCAGCGCCGCTTTGCCACCCTGGAAGAAGATATTGCGGGGTGGTGATGTTGCTTTCGACCGGGACATGGAGCACGTCGCCGAGCACGCTGAACGGCTCGGACTCGCAGGCCCGCGCGGCGCCGCCAGCGGAGGGCTAGCTGGGCAATTTCGGCAGATCCGGCATGATCTGCGGATTTAGTCGGATAGATCCTTATTCAGCTTTGCATCTGCATCGGCCTTTTCGTCGGCCTCCTGTTCCGCGGGGCTCGGGTTCTTGACGTCGATCCTCACCCCGGCGATCCGGCCGGTGAACTTGAACGGCACCTGGTATTCCTCGCTGACGGGTGTTCCTTCTTTGAAGCCGACATCGGCGCCCTCGTCGGCGGAGAAGATGCAGCACTGCGTCCGCTCGATCCGGCCCTGCGCGACCAGCGCCCCGTCGACGGACAACCTGCCGGTGCCGCCGGCACCGGGCTTGCCGCCGTCATAGGCAAAGTCGTAGCCGATCGTCACTCTTCCCGCTGCGACCGGTTCAGCCCCGGCCACGGTGAAGCGCTGCAACCCGAGAAAATTGTAGGTGTAAACCGGCTTGTGGTCCTTCAGATAAAGGCTCCAGCCGCCGAATCTCCGCCCTGGGCGATGATCGTGCCCTCGGCGCCGCCGTCGGGGACGACCAATTCAGCGGTGATCGTCAGCGATCGGTTCTTGACGTTGATGAACACGTTTTCGGGCATTCCGACCATCCCTTCGTGCACGGTCAACGAGGTGCGGCCGGCCATCAGATCGGGGCGGCCGGCGGTCGCCGGATTGAGCCGCTCGAGAGTGCGGTCGTCGATCGGCAGCACATGGTTGGTGACCGCCTCCTCGAGGAAGAGATCCTGCATTTCTTTCAGCTTGGCCGGATTGGCTGCGGCCAGATCATTGGTCAGGCTGAAGTCGCTGTGCGTGTCGTAGAGCTCCCACTTGTCGTTCTCCCATCTTCCCAGGGCGCTCGATGAACCGTGCCGGCGAGCCAGCCGTCATGGTAGATCCCGCGATTGCCGAGGATCTCGAAATACTGGGTGTAATGCCGGCTCGCCGCGGCAGGGTCACCGAAGCTATAAACCATGCTGACGCCTTGGATCGGGGTCTGCGTCGTGCCGTCGACGACGCGCGGCTCGGGCAGCCCCGCTGCTTCGAGAATCGTCGGCGCGATGTCGATGACATGATGCCATTGCGTGCGCAGCTGGCCCTTCGCCTTGATATGCCTGGGCCAGCTGACGACCAACGGGTTGCGGGTGCCGCCATAGCTGCCGGCGATCTGCTTGGTCCAGGTAAAGGGCGTATCGCCCGCCACCGCCCAGCCGGCGGCGTAATGATTGTACGCCATCGGGCCGCCAAGCTCGTCGATGTGCTTCACCATGTCCGCAACCGTCTCGGGCACGCCATTGAAATAGGTGCCCTCGTTGAAGAGCCCGTTCATGCCGCCCTCGGCGCTCGCCCCGTTGTCGCCGACGATGTAAAAGACGAGAGTATTGTCGAGCTGCCCCGAATTCCTGATGGCCTCGATCAGCCGGCCGATCTCGTGGTCGGCGTACTCGCCGAAGCCGGCGAACACTTCCATCTGGCGGGCAAAGAGACGCTTTTCGTCGGCCGAGAGCGCTTCCCAGTCCTTGATGGCCTGCGGCTTTGGCGCCAGATTGGTATCCGCCGGGACGACGCCGAGCTGCTTCTGCCTCGCCAAGGTTTCTTCGCGCAGCTTGTCCCAGCCCTGTTCGAACTTGCCGCGATACTTGTCGATCCACTCCTTCGGCACCTGGTGCGGCGCGTGCACGGCGCCGGGGGCAAAATAGATGAAGAACGGCTTATCGGGGGTCAGCGATTTCTGGTACTCGACCCAACCGATCGCCTTGTCGGTCATATCCGTCATAAGGTGGTAATTGGGATTGGGCGGGAGTTCGATCCGCGAAAGGTCCTCGTAGAGCGCCGGCGTATACTGATTGGTCTCACCGCCAATAAAGCCGTAGAACTTGTCAAAACCCGAACGGGTATACCACAGGTCGGTCGGACCCGAGGGGCTGACCTGCCACGGCGGCGTCTCGTGCGACTTCCCGAACGCCGCGGTGCTGTAACCATTGAGCCGCAGGATCTGCGCGATCGTCGCGATGCTGTTGGGGCGCACCCCGGTGTTACCCGGGAAGGCGGTGGAAAGCTCCTCGATCGCGCCCAAATTGTTGGGGTGATGGTTGCGGCCGGTGAGCAGCGCGGCCCGCGTCGGGGAGCACAGCGCCGTCGTATGGAACTCGTTGTAGCGCAGACCCTGGCGGGCAAGCGCATCGACTGTCGGCATGTCGATCGGGCCGCCGAAGGCGCTCGATTGGCCGAAGCCCATATCGTCGAGCAGGACGATCAGCACGTTGGGCGCATCGGCGGGCGCCTTCACTTCGAACCGCGGCGGCGGGGTGGCGTTGCGTGCATCGAAGGTGGTGATCGGCGGGTATGCGGGTTCCGGGATCGGAAGGACCGTCCGGTCCATTCCCACCCCTTCTGCGGCGAGGCTCGTCTGCGCCAGCGAGCCTGATGCCGAGAGCAGCACGATCGTGCTTGCAGCAAGGATTTTCTTCACGATGATTTAGCCTCCAAGCTACGTTACTTTCGCCAGCGGCTTTCCGGTAAGAGCACCTCCATATTTTTCGAGGTGTTCTGGAGCCAGCCCTAAGAGGTTTCAGCTGCAAGGGCCGGTCGTCCACTGATGGAACCGTTCGGCCCGACTGTGGAATAGTATTTGCCCGGTTTGCAGTTCCCCGCCGGCCCACAGCATCGGCGGGTCCGGGCGCATCGCAAACCCTACAAATAGCAGCGTCGGCTCCAGCGAAAATATAGGCGATGCGCGCTAGATCCTCCTCGCTGTGCAGCAGCTGCATGTGATGGAGCGTTACCCAGGTCCGGCGGGCGTTGAATGAGCCCCGAGAGGTAACAAGGAGATCGATCCGCGCCCGGCGCAGGCTCGCTTGGTAATCATCGGGATCGGCGAAGGTGCCTGTGCCGCTTCCCGGCATTCGCTCTCCTGCATACCGACCGGATCAGACCCGCGGTCCGAGGGGCCATGATGCCGACCGGAATTGCCGCCGAAGGGAGGGTAGGTCCGGCAGACCGTGGCTGACTATGCAGATTCCGGCAACTGCCAGGGCGAAGCGGTATTTTTCTGCGGTCGGGGGTGGTCGGGGGGCCGGCGCAGCGCTGCCGAAGGCGACTCCCCGAAGAGCGACCGATACGCCACCGAGAAGCGCCCTAATTCCCAGAAGCCATAGCTCGTCGCGACCTCGGTCACGGTCGTCGCCGCCGGATCGGCTGTTCGCAAGCCGCGGCGCGCCAAATGCATGCGCCGTAGCCACAAGTAGCGCGTCGGGCTCATGCCGAGATACTGGTGGCAGCAGGCGCGGAGCGTTCGCTCCGATACCTCGACCGCCCTGCACAGTTCCGTCAGATAAAGGGTCCGATCGGAGTTGGCCTCCAGAAGCTCCTCAAGTCGCCGCATTATCACTGTGTGGCGGTGATGGGCGCTACCGCTCTCGGCGGCCTCTGCGCCACTCAGGCACGAGACCATCGCGTGCACAAGGCCCTGCTCCAGCGCCCGAGCTACCTCGGGGTGGGCCAGGATGTCAGGGGCGGTCCTGGCGAGGTGGCCGGCCGCTTCATGCAGGTTCGACAGCCGGGCAAGGAAGGCCGGTGGCGGTCTGATGAACTGCGTGAAAAAGGGTGCGATAAATTCGCGACCGGTGATGGCCTGGGCGGAGGCGACAAAATCCCCTAAAGTCAGGGACATAGCACGCCAATGACAGGCCCCCGAGGATCGGAAGCGGATCGGCACACCGGAGCCGACGACGATGATCTCGTGTTGTGGCAGTTCCCTGCCATCGAGATGCATGGCTGGTTGCTTTTGACTAGTGCCGAGAACAATCGCGGGCCGTTCCCTGCTCGGCGAGAGGTCCAGGACGCGCGGCAGACTTTCGTCCCCGTGCTGCATCCACAGACGGTGGAGGTCAATGCGCGTCAACTCGGCACGGTATTCGCCGCGACCGGTGACGATCCCCTCTACCCGCGGGCGTCGCAGGTTCGCATGGAAGGCATCGGGATCGGTAAAGCTCAGAACGGCACTGTCAGGCATATCACCAGGCCCCCGACTTGCCTTGGAACCCGCAAAGGGATGAAAGCGGGTCGGCGTCCGCCTCAGCGGCGCCTCCGTGTGACGCTAGCGGCGGATAGTACGACTTACCTAGCCCAAGCAGGTGACAATTGCGTGACACCCTTGACGCGGCTATGGCTTCGACGCGGTGACCGTGGCCGGTTTCACCAACGCCGTCGAGCGCATCGTCGCCGGCCTGGAAAAACGCAACCGGCTGTTGAACCCATTGGAGCGGCGGGTCGTCGCCTATCACGAGCTCGGCCACGCCATGGTGGCGCTGGCCCTGCCCAGCACCGAGACCGTGCACAAGGTGTCGATCATCCCACATGGGATCGGCGCGCTCGGCTATACGATCCAGCGGCCGACCGAAGACCGCTATCTGATGACCCGCGCCGAGCTCGAACACAAGATGGCCGGGCTCCTGGGCGGACGCGCCGCGGAGCAGTTCGTCTTCGACGAGATCTCGACCGGGGCCGCCGACGACCTGGCCCGCGCCACCGACATCGCCCGCGCCATGGTGCTGCGCTACGGCATGAGCGAGGCGCTCGGCAACGTCGCCTATGACCGCGATCGTTCGCCGTTCCTGCAGCCGACGATCCCGGTGCCGCAAGAGCGCAGCTACGGCGAGGCGACGGCCCATGCCGTCGACCGCGCGGTCCGCGAACTGGTCGATCGGGCCTTTGCCCAGGCCTCGACGGTATTGCAGAAGAACCGCGCGCTGCTCGACCGCACCGCGGCGGCATTGCTCGCGACCGAAACCTTGAACGAGCCGGAGATCGAACGGCTGAAGGCCGAGATCGTCGCCCCGCCGGCCTTGCCGGCGCCCGGCGTCGACGCGTCAGCGCCGGAGCCGGCGCCGACGGCGCAAGCCGCGGCGGCCACCGACTGAGCTCGACCAGCCGCGGCAAACGCCGCCGTCGCCGGTCAGGCTAATATCTCTCAGTACGTGCGTTTCGCGGTTTGGCGAATAGGGCGTCTTCCCGAGCGGCGGGATCAGCGGGAGGCTTCGTCGCCGGCACCCGTCCCCTCCGGCGGGATCAGCGGTCGAATGGCCTCGGGCGGCACGGCCCTTTCCGCGTCGTAGAGATCGATATCGCTTTGCAGGCCGAGCCATAGCCCCGGACTGGTGCCGAAAACTCGTCCCAGCCGCACCGCGGTTTCCGCGGTGATGCCGGCGCGGCCGTGAATGATGTCGCTGACATGCTTGCGCGAGAGACCGGCCGCAGCGGCAAGCTTGGTGACCGTGATCCCGCGCGGCGCAAGGTAGAGCTCGGCCAGGATCTCCCCCGGCGAACTCGGGCGCCGCCGCCTAGTGATAGTCGAGGTAGTCGACATCATGGATATCTTGTCCTTCGATCCGGAACGTCACCCGCTAGTTACCGGTGATGGTGACCGCGTAATGCCCTTGGCGATCGCCCGCGAGCGGATGAAACCCCGGCAACGTCGCGACATCGGTCAACCCTTCCGCCCGGTTCAAAACATCGAGAATCAGCAGCAGTCGGCGATGCAGCCGCTTGTCGATCCGCCGTGTCGCGCCGCCGATGAACAGTTCTTCAAGGTGCTTGTTACGAAACGACGTGAGCGCCATACCGTGTCACCATGTCGGTGACGCGATGCCTTTGTCAACGTGGTGAGCTCGGAGATCGAGCGGATGAAACGCGAGATCCTCGCCCCCCTGCCTTGCTACTAACGTGAAGTCGGGGGCCCCACCTTTGGTGCGGAACAACAGAGTTGACAAGAATGGGTACGAAGCCGTTTGGGTCGACGAAGGTGGCGCCGGCGTCTACGAGGACAACGACTTACGAGAGAACAAACGCGGGCCGTGGGACATCCATGCGTCGGCGATTGCCGAACTGAGACTCCGCCGCAACATCGAGAAATGATCCCACGGCCACGGTGGGAAGAATTTCAAACAGAGTAATACATCTCGAATTCGATCGGGTGGGGGCTGTGCTCGAACTTCCGCACCTCCTCCCACTTCAGCTCGAGATGAGCGTCGATCTGGTCCCGGGTAAAGACATCGCCCTTCAATAGGAAGGCGTGATCGCCGCGCAATTCGCCCAGCGCCTCGCGCAGCGAGCCGCATACGGTCGGCACGTCCTTCACGTCCGCGGGCGGCAAATCGAACTGGCTGCTGTCGATCGGGTCGCCCGGATGGATCTTGTTCTCGATCCCGTCGAGCCCGGCCATCAGCATAGCGGCGAAAGCGAGATAGGGGTTCGCCGCCGGGTCGGGATAGCGCACCTCGACCCGCCGACCGCTGGCGGCGCTGCTGTACGGGATGCGGCAGGCAGCCGACCGGTTGCGCGAGGCGTAGGCAAGCAGCACCGGCGCCGCGACACCCGGGACCAGCCGCTTGTAGCTGTTTGTCGTCGGGTTGGCGAAGGCATTGATCGCCTTGGCGTGGCGGATGATGCCGCCGATGTAATAGAGCCCGGCCTCCGACAGGTCGGCATAGAGATTGCCGGCGAAAATCGGCCGCTCGGCCTGCCACAAGGACTGATGGGTGGGCATGCCCGAGCCGTTGTCGCCCTTGACCGGCTTAGGCATGAACGTGACGGTCTTGCCGTACTGGTTGGCGACGTTCTGGGCGACATATTTGTAGATCTGCATATTGTCGGCGGCGCGCACCAAGGTCGAAAACGAAAACCCGAGCCTGGCCTGCGCCGGCGCCACTGCGTGGTGGTGCGTTGCGACCGGCAATCCCATGTCGTGCATGACCGAGAGCATCTCGGCCCGAATGTCGCTTTGACCGTCGACCGGCGGGACCGGAGAATAACCGCCTGTGACCGGCGGCCGATGGCCGGTGTTGCCGTCTTCGAATTTCCTGGCGCTGACGTAGGGCCCCTCCTCGCTGTCGATCTCGTACATCGCCCCTTGCATCGTGCTCGAAAAGCGCACGTCGTCGAAGATGAAGAACTCCGCCTCCGGGCCAAAACACGCCTTGTCGCCGATGCCGGTCGACAGCAGGTACCGCTCCGCCTTTTTCCCGGTGGAGCGCGGGTCGCGACCGTAGGGCTCTCTCGACAACGCCTCGTGGACATCGCAAACCAGGATCAGCGAGGTCTGCGCCGCGAACGGATCCATGGCCGCAGTCGCGCAGTCGGGGACCAGCACCATGTCCGACACGTCCGTCTTCCATCCGGCGATCGCAGAGCCGTCGAACATTACCCCCTCGCGCAGCAAGTCCTCGGTAATCGTGCGTTCGTGATGTGTTAGATGCTGCCACTTGCCGCGCGGGTCGGTAAAGCGAAAATCGACGTATTTGACTTCGCGCTCCTTGATCAAGTCAAGAATAGTTTTAATCTCGGTCATGCCCTATTCCGGTTGAGGACGGAACCGGAGCCGAGCGGTACCGCGGATTTCTCGCCGGAGGCGGATCGGGTCATACGTCGTAGTAGAGGAAGAATTCGTAGGGATGCGGCCGCAGGCGGATTTCATCGATCTCGCGGGACCGCTTGTAGCTCAGATGGGTCTCGATGACGTCGGGGGTGAAGACATCTCCTTTCAGCATAAAAGCATGGTCGTGTTCGAGCGCGTTCAGCGTTTCCTCGAGCGAACCGGGCGCCTTCGGCACCCTCGCCAGCTCCTCCGGCGGCAGGTCATACAAGTTCTTGTCGATCGGATCGCCGGGGTGGAGACGGTTTTGAATGCCGTCGATGCCGGCCATCAGCATCGCCGCAAATGTCAGGTAGGGATTGCATGACGGGTCCGGGCAGCGAAACTCGACGCGCTTTGCCTTGGGGCTCGGCGAATACATCGGAATTCGGCAGGCGGCCGAGCGGTTCCGCTGCGAGTAGCCGAGGTTGACCGGCGCCTCGAAGCCCGGCACCAAGCGACGATAGGAATTGACCGTCGGGGCGCAGATCGCCAGGAGCGCCGGCGCGTGCTTCAACAGCCCGGCGATGTAGGAGCGCATCATGTCGCTTGTTCCGGCATAGCCGTCGCCGGCGAACAACGGCCGCTCGCCCTGCCAGATGCTCGAATGCACGTGCATCCCCGAGCCATTGTCGCCATAGAGCGGCTTCGGCATGAAGGTCGCGGTCATCCCCCGCCGGCGCGCGACATTCTTGACGATGTACTTGTAGATCATGACGTTGTCGGCCATCCGCGTCAGCGGCGCAAAGCGCATGTCGATCTCGCCCTGGCCCGCGGTGGCGACCTCGTGATGGTGGGCTTCGACCGGAATGCCGAGCGCTTCGAGGAGCATCACCATTTCGCTGCGCGCATCCTGCAAGGTATCGGCCGGCGGCACCGGGAAATACCCCTCCTTCGGCCGCAGAATATGACCGAGACCCGGGCCGTTGCGCGTCGCCGCGGCCCAGTTCGCTTCGACCGAGCCGATTTCGTAAAAGCCGTAATTGGTCGACTGGTCGTAGCGCACCTCATTAAACACGAAGTGCTCGAGCTCGGGGCCGAAATAGGCGGTATCGCCGATCCGCGTTCCCTTGAGATACGTCTCGGCCTTCTGCGCGATGTTGCGCGGGTCGCGGCTATAGCTCTGACCGGTGACCGGATCGCGGATGGTGCAGATCAGCACCAGGGTCGGTGCCTCGGTAAAGGGGTCGAGAAAGGCCGTTGCCGGGTCCGGGATGACCAGCATGTCGCTTTCCTGGATCTCCTGGAAGCCGCGGATCGACGATCCGTCGAAGCCGACGCCGTCCTCGAACGCATCGGCATCGAGCGCGCGCGGCGGCACCGAGAAATGCTGCCAGGTTCCCGGCAGGTCGGTGAACCGCAGGTCGACCATGGCGATCTTGTCGTCTTTGATCGCCCGGACGACGTCCTCGGGCGTCTTTAGATCATAAGGCATCGACGCTTCCCTTCGGCTTGCAACAACCCGCGACACGCAAAAATGGGGCCGAACCGGCGCGCTCCACGACGGCGACGTACCGCAGGCGCGGTGCGATCTCCACCCTGGACCCGGCCGGCCTTCCCTTACCCCGGTCGATCGCCAAGGTCGAGCCCGCAACCAGTGGCCGGCGCACGCCCGCGGCCGCCCCGATCGGCCTCAGATCGCATCGCCGCCGCGCTCGCCGGTGCGGATCCGCACCGCTTCGTCGATCGAGGTCACAAAGATCTTGCCGTCGCCGATCCGGCCGGTATGAGCGGCCTGCTGGATCGCCTCGACGGCTCGTTCGACGAGATTGTCTTCCATGACTATCTCGAGTTTTACTTTCGGCAGGAAGTCGACGACGTACTCGGCGCCGCGATAGAGTTCGGTATGGCCTTTCTGGCGCCCGAAGCCTTTGGCCTCGGTGACGGTGATTTCCTTGATTCCGACCTCGTGCAGCGCTTCCTTCACTTCGTCGAGCTTGAACGGCTTGATGATTGCCTCGACCTTCTTCATGGTCTTCCCGATCTCTTCCGGACAGCCCCCGTTTCTCACGCTCGGCTATAGCATAACCTATGCCAGCCGAGTTAGGCGATCGGCAAAATCCCAAATGGCCGTGCCGCGCCCGGGATCCGGGCTGCCGCGGCGTAACTCCGCCCAATTATTAGGCAACCGCCGCCTTCAAGTCCAAGCGGCGCCGGGCGGCCGGCCCAGCACCTTGCCGATGCGCTCGACCGCCTCGCCGATTGCAGCGAGGCTATTGGCGTAGGACAGTCGCAGATAACCCTCGCCGAATCCGCCAAAGCTGGTGCCGGCGATCGTCGCGACCCCGGCCTCCTCGAGCAGCCGGGCCTGCAAGGCCTGCGCGCCGAGGCCGGTCCGGCTCACATTGGGGAAGGCATAAAAGGCGCCGCCCGGCCGGGTGCAGGAGACGCCCGGCAGGCGATTCAGTGCGGCGACGATCAGCTCGCGGCGTTCGGCAAAGGCGGCGACCATCCGCCGGACCGGCTCGCGCGGACCGGTCAATGCCGCGATCCCGGCGTGTTGCGCCGCGGCATTAACGCAAGAGTGGCAATTGATCGCCAATTTCTCGGCCGCCGCGACCAGGGCTTCGGGCCACACCCCATAGCCGAGCCGCCAACCGGTCATCGCGTAGGTCTTGCTCCAGCCGTCGAGCAGGATCAGGCGGTCGCGCAGCGTCGGGTAGCCGAGGAGGCCCGCATGCTCGGCCCCGTCATAGAGGATCTCGCCATAGATCTCGTCGCTCAGCACCGCCACCTGCGGCTGGCGATCGAGCCCGGCGACGAGGCGATCAAGCTCGGCCCGCGGCACCACCCCTCCGGTCGGATTAGCCGGGCTGTTGACGATCAGCAGGCGGGTGCGCGGCGTGATCTTGCTCAGCACCTCGTCGGCGCTGAACGAAAAGCCGGCGCTCTCGTGGAGCGCGACCGGCACCGGCACCGCGCCGGAAAACCGGATCACGCTCTCATAGATCGGAAACCCGGGGTTCGGATAGAGGATCTCGACCCCGGGCTCGCCGAACATCAGGATGGCAAAAAACATCGTTACTTTGCCGCCCGGCACGATCAGCACCCGTTCGGGCGATACCTCGACGCGGTGGCGGCGGTAGAGGTCGGCGACCACCGCCCGGCGCAATTCGGGGATGCCGTTCGCCGGGGTATAGCCGTGATGACCGTCGGCCAAGGCCTTGCGGCCGGCCTCGACGATGTGTTCGGGGGTCGGGAAATCGGGCTGGCCGATCCCGAGATTGATGATCGAGCGGCCCTGCGCCGCCAGCCGTTGGGCGCGGGCCAGCACCTCGAACGCCGTCTCGGTGCCAAGCACACCGATCCGGCCTGCCAATTGCAGCATCGATCTCCTCCTGGCTAATGCCGTAATCGGAAATTAGCACGGCGGTGCCGATTGGCGCACACTCTGACGCTCTATTGCCGCTCGTATTTGACGACGCGCCGGGCGCGACCCCACTCGCCGGGCTGGACCACATAGAGATCCTTGTGCCGGTCGACCCAGATCCCGTGACAGGAGCGGTGAAGCGGGCCGCCCCAGCGGGCCAGCCGCTCGCCGTCGAGGGTGAGGACGCTGACCATGCCGGCGTTGTGCTCGGGGATATAGACGATGTCGTCGTCGTCGACATAGAAAAATGCCGGGCCGATCAATTCGGTCGGCCAGATCGTCAGCAACTTTCCCAGCTGGTCGAAGATCTGTACCCGGTCGTTCTCGCGATCGGCGACCAGCAGTCGCCCGCGCCGGTCGATCCACACACCGTGCGGCAGGTTGAACTGGCCCGGCCCGCTTCCCGGCTCGCCCCAGGAGAGCAAATATTCACCCTCGGACGAGAATTTGTGCACGCGGGCGTTGCCGTAGCCGTCGCTGATGAAGAGCTCGCCCGAGGGCGCCGCGGCGATGTCGGTCGGCAGGTTGAACGGACCGCCGCCACGCGTCACCTTCTTCCAGGCCGAGGAGGAGAATTCGTCCCCCGGCACTCCGGTATCCGAGCGCCGGCCGCAGACGCCGATCGTCCGCAGCAACCGGCCGTCCGTGGTGAATTGCATGAACTGGCCGCGGTACTCGTCGGTCAGCCAGACACGATCCTCGGCGTCGACGCGGATCGCATGCGGGAATTTGAACATCCCGGCGCCCCAGGACGACAGAAAATTGCCGTCGCGGTCGAACACGACGACCGGATGCTCGGCATTGCGATTGAAGCAATAGACCCGGTCCTGCAAATCGACCGATACGGCGCAGGCTCTGACTTCGAGGCCCGCCGGCGGATGCGCCCAATCCTCGCGCACCCGGTAGGTATAATTGCCGGCGCCGACGATCGGTTCCATCTTTTCCTCGCCTTCTTTATTTCGGTGATCGCGACCCCTAAACTAACAGGGTGCGGAAAAACTCGGCCGCCATTCCGGGACGGCCCGTGGGGGCCGGGCCCGGAATCCAAGAACACGGGCCAAGCCATTGATTCCACGACGCCGCGTTCATGGATTCCGGATTCGCGGGCAAAGCCCGCGCTCCGGAATGACAATCTTCTAGCGTTTTTCCGCACCCTGCTAATCTAACCAATGGTAGCAGAGCCGGCGGGATTCGCGTCGGCAAATCGCGCCGCCGAGACAGTCATCCCAGCAGCGAACGTCTGCCGTTCATCGCGCTATCCGGCGCCGCGCCGGGTCATGTGAAACCGTCGAGCAAGTGGCGAAACTCGGCCAGGACATCGAGATAGACTTGCCGTTTGAACGGCACCACCAACCGCAGCAGGTCAGAGACCTCCACCCATTTCCAGGCGTCGAATTCCCGGTGATCGGCGCCGAGGTCGATGTCGCGGTCGCAGCCCGCGAACCGCATCAGAAACCACTTCTGCCGCTGGCCGCGCCAGCGGCCCTGCCAGGTAGGCGCCAGCAGTTCCGCCGGCAGGTCGTAGCGCAGCCAACCGACGCTCTCGGCAAGGATCTCGGCCCGCGCGATCCCGGTCTCCTCGGCCAGCTCGCGCCGCGCCGCCGCCCTCGGGTCCTCGCCCCGCTCGATGCCGCCCTGCGGCATCTGCCACGCCTCGCCCGGCAAATCGGCGCGCCGCGCCACAAAAACCTTACCCTGCGGATTGAGCAGCATGACGCCGACGCCCGGCCGGTACGCCGCATTCCCGGCCGGCAGCGGGTTCTGCCGCCTCACCCCTTTCCCTCTCGCAATGCTGCGCCGACCGTCCGGACGGCGCCGGTGCAGGCGGCCGGCTAGCCGCCGGCGAGCGCGATCGCTTCGTCGAAGGCGCGCAGCACGGCCGCGTGCGACGAACGATCGTTCATCGCCTCGACATTGGTAAAGCCGCGCGACCGGGCGATCTTGATCAACAGCCCGTGCGCCGACCAAGCCAGGCTCGGATCGTCAAGCCCGCGCGCCGCCGCGCGCAGTGCGCCGACGGCGCACCGCCGGCCGCGAAACGAACGGTAGATGCGCTGCGTCCAGTTCCGCGGATCAGCAATCAGAGCCCTGGCATCCCGCAGCAACTGCACGACAGCGAGATCCCTTTCGGTAGGCGACGGCGCGCGCAGCGCCACCGGAACGGTCGTGCGGTCCTCCGGCCGGAAGCGGGCCTTGAGCCAGAGGCGAAAACCGTGCTTGCTCCACAGCGGGAAGATCCCGGTGTCGAGCGCCGGCGGCGCCCGGAAATCGGTACCATCGAACGGCATCGCTGTCTCCTATCTGTCCCTTCCGTTGCCCTTTCACTCCCCTGCGCGCCGGCCGCGGCACGGTAATCTCCGCGGCGCAGCGCATGCTCATGCCCGCGCGGCGACGGCCGAGCCAGGCTGCATTGGAGGCGGAAGGCGACCGCACGCCCGCCTCGGCGATGGGCCTGGCCAACCTCACCCACCGCGTCGTGCCGCGGAGCCGGATGCTGCGGCCGCATTCGCGGCTCCCCGGAACTCCAATCGCGCCGAAAGAGTGTTGCGCTGGGTGTATCGGCTGTCAACATCGATCACGGCCTCGCCGGACCATTTACCACAACGGATAGATGGTATTGCCGTCATGCCGCGCGCTGCGGCGGCGGGGTTTACGAAGGCGGTTGACGACGCCGACGGCAACGACCGAGAGCGCGAGACCGGCGATGATCCACCATTCCATGATCCGTCCTCGCCGCGAGTTATCGTTGCCGCGCCGCGGCCGCGCGCGCCACATGGGGTAGCATCGCCTCGGCCACGGCGGCGTTGCCGGCTTCCGAAAGGTGATAGAGGTCAATATAGACGGGGTCCGCCCGCTCGTCGAACAAGGCCGAGAGATCGACCGCGTCGGCGGCACCGGCAAGCTCGGCACTGCCGCGGCGGGCGGCGACGATCGCTCGATAGAGCGCCCGCCGCACCGCCGGATCCTTGGTGTAGTCGCTTTCCCAGCGCGCTTCGTCGGCGGTCTTGACCCGCTTGGTGGCGATCACCGGCTGCCAAAAAAAGATCGGACGGAAGCCGAACTCCGCGGCCAGCAGCCGCACCAGGCGCAGGTTTGCCGTGTAGACTGCGAGCACCGCGCGGGCGAGAGCCGGGATGTCGAGCTGCCGCAGATCGACCTCGGGCGCCGGCAAGGGTCCCTGCAGGTCGAGGCCGGTCAGCCGGCGCAGCCGGCGGATCGTCCGCGGTATCAGTGCGAACAACGCCGCCGCGGCGAGATCGGGGCGCCGCTCCGGCAGCAGGAGGTTGAACTCGGCCCGGCGCCGCGCTTCGTTGAACAGGCCGTCGGCCGCCCCGGTTTGCTCGGCGCAGGCCATCTCGTTGACGCCATCGTAAAAGACCGCGATGTCGATGCGCGTCCCGGCCTTCAGCAGCTGCAAGAGAGTGATGGTTTCCTGGGTGGCGTTGTGCCCGAGCTGACCGTAATTGGTGACGACGGCGGGATGGCCGAGCGCCGCCAGGCGGCGGGCCAACAGCGCCGGGATCGTGTGGTCGTCGCGCGCGCCCATGCCCATCATCGTCGAGCCGCCAAAGCACAGGATGCGCAAGGCGTCGGCGTCGGCGACCGTCTCGCCGGGCGTCGGCCGCAGCCCGCGCTCGTCGATCGTCACATAGGCGCCGCGAAACGGACGCTGCCACCATTCGACATAGGGCTTCCACCCGACCCGGACCGCGCGGTGGAATTCGTCGAAATAGGCGACCGCCCAGTCCGCCTCGCCATGGGCATCGGCGAGGGCGGCGGGCGCCGGCCGGGTCGCCCGGCGATAGCGCAGCCGGCGGCTCAAGCGCCGCCAACCGTCGACGCCGGCCTCGTTCACCAGGATCGCGACGAGCAAGAGCCCGACGACGTGCCAGATTGCGTCGATGAAGCGAAGCCCGTCCCGCCACATGCACGCTGCGCTAGCGCCTTGGGCGAAGGCCGTCAAGCGAGGTGCGGCCGAGGTCCAGACGCGAGATTTGCGTCTCGCCTTTGTCGGTCGAAATCGGGATGATCGGGCAGCAATCCCGACCAGGACAAACCCTCGATGAGCGCCATCGACGAAACCCACGATGTCCGGCGCGAGAGCTGGGTCGCTTCGGCCCGCGGACACGGCGAATTCCCGATCCAGAACTTGCCGTTTGGGGTCTTCCGCCCACCCGGCGGCGCACCGCGTGGCGGGGTGGCGATCGGCGAGATGATTTTCGACCTGGCGGCGGCGCTGGCAGCCGGGGTGTTCAGCGGGGAGGCCGCGAAGGCGGCCGAGGCTGCCGCGGGGCCGGCCCTCAACCCGCTGATGGCGCTGGGCGCTGGACCGCGCGTCGCGCTCCGCCGGCGGCTCTCGGCGCTGCTCGCCGCGGGCGCGCCGGAGCAGGCGAAAATCGCCGGACCGGAGACGCCGCTGCTGCACGAAGCCGCGGTGTGCACGATGCAGCTGCCGACCGCGATCGGCGGCTTCACCGATTTCTTCGCCGGCATTCATCACGCCCGCAACGGCGGCATCCGGCGCGATCCGAGCAATCCGCTCAACCCCAATTACAAATTCGTCCCGGTCGCCTATCACAGCCGGGCCTCGTCGGTGCGGCCCTCGGGGGTGCCGGTCCGCCGGCCATACGGCCAGCGGCGGGCGCCGGATGCGGCTGAGCCGAGCTTTGGTCCATCGGCGAAGCTCGATTACGAGCTCGAGCTCGCGGTCTGGATCGGCCCCGGCAACGCCCTGGGCGAGCCGATCCCGATCGACCGGGCGGCGGATCACGTCTTCGGGCTCGGACTGCTCAACGACTGGTCGGCGCGCGATGTGCAAGGCTGGGAATCGCAGCCGCTGGGGCCGTTTCTCGGCAAGAATTTCGCGACGACGGTGTCGCCCTGGGTGGTGACGCGCGAGGCGCTGGCGCCGTTTCGCGTCGCCCAGCCGCCGCGGCCCGACGGCGATCCGCGGCCCCTGCCCTACCTCTGGGACGAGGCCGATCAGCGATCGGGCGGTTTCGACATCGCCCTCGAAGCCTTGCTTTCGACCGCGGGGCTGCGCGCCCGCGGGCAGCCGCCGCAGCCGATGTCGGCGAGCCATGCGACCGATCTCTATTGGACCTTGGCGCAGCTCGTGGCGCACCACACTTGCGGCGGTTGCAACCTGTTGCCCGGCGATCTGTTCGGCACCGGCACGATCTCCGGGCGCACGATCGAGGGTTATGGCAGCCTCATCGAATTGTCCGACGACGGGACCCGGCCGACGACGCTCGCCTCGGGCGAAACCCGCACCTTTCTCGAAGACGGCGACGAGGTGATCTTTCGTGCTCACTGCCGGCGCCCGGGCTTCGCGACGATCGGCTTTGGCGAATGCCGGGCGCGGATCGTGTGACGAACGGGACCGCCGGCCGGCCCACCCAAAAATGGTCATTCCGGGGCGCGACAGCGCGCCCGGCCCCCGGGTTAAGCGAGCGACGGCCCGTCGGTGCTAAGCCCGGGGGCATGCAAACGGGGCTCGGTCATGCTGTCGCTGGCGCCTACGCCCACTCCACAGCTCAGTGTTCATAGGTTCTGGGCCTCGTCCTGCGGACGAGGCCGGAACGACTGGAGAGTTCTCGGAACCCGACGCGATGCGTCCGCGGCGCCTTACCTACGGACTCAGCCGATCGGCGGCCCTGCCGTCTGCCACCCGGGAAACCCCTCTTCCAGCCGCCGCGCCCGGTAGCCGCGGCAATAGGCGACGATCTCCTGTTCCGCCGGCAGCTCGGCCAACCGGCGCTCCAACGGGATATTCAATGCCTTGGGCAAATGCCCATCAGCGAACTCGTGCTCCGGACGGACATCGAGAACGGTCGCCGTTCCGGTGCGCAGCCGATCGAGCAATTCACCGCGCGATACCGGATCGAACGCGTCGCGTGCCCGGAAATAGGTTGCCGTGACGCGCGCGATCTCGGCGCTGTTGCGCTCGCCGACCCGGCTGAGCGCACCGAGCAATCCGACCACGACGTCGTCGCCAGCCAAACTCGCCCTATATCTTGTGTTCCGGACGGCCGCGGAAAAATTGTGGCCGACCCAGTATTCGCGGCCGTGCCGGAGAGTGGTTATACTGCCCCCGCCATCTTTCAACCGGAGGGTGGCGGCAAGCGGGCGGCAAGTACCTGAGGAATATTGCGGCGGGAGTCGGATGAGGGGTAATATGTAAACCCCTTCTGTGCTATAAACCACGCATGAAACCATCCGACGCACTGACCACCCATCGCGGCGAATTGCGGGAGCTTGTGACCCGCCACGGCTTGGCACGCGCCCGCGTCTTCGGATCGGTGCTGACCGGCACCGACGACGACGAAAGCGACCTTGATTTGCTGGTTGACCCTACGGAGACGACCAGCCTGTTGACACTGGCCGCGTTCAAGCGCGATGCCGAAACCTTGCTCGGCGTCCCGGTATCCGTCCTGACCCCCAATGCTCTGCCGCTGAAGTTCCGCAGCGAGGTTTTGGGGCGGGCGCTGCCGCTATGAAGCATCCGGGGCGCGTCGAGGATTATCTTGCGCACATTGTCGAGGCCATCGAGCGCGCCACCAGCTCCCTTCAACCCTTGCCCGACCTTGATGCCTTTCGGCAGAACCCGCAAATTCAGGATGCGGTTGTCCGCAACATCGAGATCATCGGCTCATCGGCGAGGCGGCGAACCAGATCAATCGCATGGCCGCGGAGTTCATCTCGCAGCGCCCGGAACTTCCGCGGGACGACATGCGCGACATGCGCAACATCGTCATTCACGCCTACTTCGACGTGGATTTCGAAATCGTCTGGCAGACCGTACACGAGGATTTGCCGAAGCTGAAACAGCAGATCGATTACTTGCTGAACCAGCGTCAATCCGACCGATACCGCGAACACGTTCCCGGTTACGATTCGCCGCGAACAGAGTTGACGCCCATGAGCCATGAAGCCGGCCGCGACCGCGACGATGAGCGTGAGCGAGATTAAGCCCCAGCGGCCACCACCTTTCAGAAATCAAGACTTTTCATACAATTCTCGCCCGTCGGCCAAAGACCTGCTAATATACGGCGCAATAGTGGAAAATGAGCTATGACCGAAACCGACAAGGAAAAGCTGATCCGCCAGTATGCCGCCGGCGAGATCACATGGCGGGCGCTGCGCGAGCGCGGCATTGAGAGCTATCTTGACGTACTGGCCGGGCTCGGCCGGCTCGGCTTGCGCCCCCCCATTGCGCCGATGGAGGGGCCGAACGTCGCCGCCCGGCAACGCGGCATCGCCCTCTTGCGCCAAGCGCTCAAAGACGCCAAGCCGTGACCCAGCGGCTCGGCCTCATCGTTACCGACGCATCGCCGCTCATCACCTTGGGAGCCGCCGGCGCTCTTTCCTGCCTATTGATGCCCGGCGTGCCGGTGCTGGTGCCCGACATGGTCTATGCCGAAATCACCCGCGACATGACGCGGCTTGGCGCGGACGAGATTGTTGATTGGCTCCGCACCAACCGTGAGCAAGTGCAGATCGTCCCAACCACGGTCTATGCCGAGTTTGAGACTTTGCGCGCGACCAATCCGCAAATCCGCTCACTGGATCGCGGCGAACGAGCCGCCGTCGAAGTGTTGGACTACGAGATCGCCCGCGATCCTACGCTGCAAGCTTTGCTGTTGTTCGAAGATAGCGACATCCGCAGCCGTTCATTCGTGCGAACGCTGCCCGAGCGGGTGACAGCGATTTCGACTGGCGATTTTCTTCGTGCGTTGGAAGCCGAGAACCGCATTCAATCGGCCGATCATGTTCTCGAACAGGCCGCCGCGCGCGGGCGCAACGTCGAGCAGCAGCGCATCGCTGGCGATGACGCGACAGCGCGCGAACGCCTTCGCGGGCAACTGACCGGGCGCACCGAGCCGCAACAGCCCGAGCCGAAACCCGGCCGCTCCCGATGAAAGCCCCCGTCCGCGCGGCCGGCGGGGGCGACGACCAAGACGCACTCAGACCCCAAAGCCGTAGACAGTACGACAGTTCGACACTCGCAAATCCTTGCCCCTGCCCGATCAAGGGGTTACGCTTCCGAGGACAGCCTATGGGCCGCCCCCCTTCCCTCACACCGGCACAGCAGAAGGAGGCCACCAGACGCCGCGCGCAGGGCGCTACGTTGCAGGAATTGGCGCACATCTACGACCGCAGCATTTCCACGATGCGCCGTGCTACAAGACCCTATTGAGTGCGGCGCGCAGCAATCGTAAGCTGAGCATAAGGGGCGAAGTACATGATGCTCACACCGGAGCAACACAAAGAGGCGGCTACCAGACGGTGGGTGGCGGGCGCTACGGTGGCATTACGCAATAAGAAAACAGGGAAAATCAAATCACAGAAAATTGGATGGAGTTGGACCTGTCTATTTTTTAGCCCATTTTGGGGAATTCCTCTATTTTTCCGAAAATTATATGGTTCGGGCGCTGTGATGCTGTTATTAGCTTTGTTACAACAAGGGAGAACACAGGAACAAATACAGGCACTCCGACAGGGTACTCATCAATATTCAGCTGCTGGAGCATATGTGGAGATAATCCTAGATTTGCTGCCGGTTGTGCTTGCAATCTTTTTCGCCGCGACGGCTAATCGCATGGCTGGAAGGAAGTACCTTCGGCACGACTGGGAGTTCGCCGAGCCAAATTCGGAGAGCACCCAGATGGCTCGGGGAAAATGGGGCATCGCAGCGCCGTTATCAAATTAGGAGCGAAAGAATGAGTTCAGTGAAGGTCTATAAGTGGAAAAAATACGATCCCAACAGCAACCAGGAAAAGATTGGCCCTAGCATGGCTACCCGACAAGCGATTAAGTCATTTGGTGGAGCAGTGCCAATTGAAGAGACAGAAACAGAAGTTGATGAATCCGTGTTAGACGGCAACGGCACGACGCCGCCCGGATGGGCACCGAAGTGACTCTTGGTTATTGCTTGCGCGTAGGCTGAAACCGGACGCGCTTTCGCACCGGCTTGGTGCGATGCGAGTGGTAGAGGTCGCAATACAAAGCCCCCTTCGTTCCCCACTCCACAAGCTCCGGCTCTTGTGCGGTAAGCCCGCTCCAGACACCGCCCGGTTTCAGTTCGTACGGCAAAGGCTGCGCCGGGTTGGGATCGTTCAACACTGCCGCTTGCGTGGCACGGTTCCGCAGCCGCGCCCATGACCACGGCCTCTCGAAATAGCGAAGATCGATTGTCCTGAGAGTTGTAGACCGGTCCCCGTAATTGGTCACTTCCGTTTGCACAAACGTCCTCCCGTCATCAGACGGCATCATCACCATGCCCGTTCGCACCGTAAAACGCAGCTTTGGCCCGGCACGAAGGAAATTGAATGTACTGAGAGCCGCCCCGTAGACCGCGACCACCCCGGTTATCACTGTTCCCCACGGCACCTCTGACCATTTTGGCATTGAGCCACACCCCCGCAGCTATGGAGGGGCCGCCCTCAGTTCACATGAGACCGAAGGCATCGATTTTAGAATGGGGGAGGCTCCCTCATTGCAGACCATGCAATACTATTTTTCAATGCAGGAGCATAATGCGCTACCGTGGCGGTTACCGTGTCATAAAATGCGCAATCGGCTTCAGGATGAACTCGGATTGATTTAACAATCTTTTCGGGGTCCCATTCGAGAGGATAGCCGAGTAGTTCCTGTTCTCGGGGGGCTTCATGAGTTGCCTCTCGGATGACTTCGAACTTCTTGTTCATAGGCGAACATTGGCCGCTTTGTCGTCACAAGATCGACAAGCGTAGGCGTTTGCCGCTGGGCTCCGGGTGTTTTGTAGGCGACCTCAAAGAGAGGTAGACCGCCCACTGACTCTCGTAGCCTAGCAAACGTGGTTTGTATTGCGACCCCATCAGTGGACTGGCAATAGATGCGCCACAACGCATGTGACTCGTGCTTCGAGGCACTCCAACAACTAATAAATGTGTTCTGACGCCAAAGTGTAATGATCCTCTCGGATCGCTGCATTGCCGTTTCTCCCCTTGCCCTCTCCTCTCCAAGCGGCGTAATCGGGTGATGTGAAATCACATATTCAAGCTGGCTACCCGCGAGGGATACTTCCCACGCATCGCCAAGACGATCCGCACGCGATAGCCAGAGTTGCTTCTTTTGAAGCAGCCAGACGAATCGCGAAAAACGCATGTAACGCCATACCTTTGTCGCGTCGTCTGGTGCAGACTCGCCGATTGTCATTATTGAGCGTCCGTCACCGTCTCCGTTCCGTAGATAATTTCTACCTTGTGCGACTTCATAGCCACGCGGCGACCAGTGCGAAAGCCGAATTTCCAGAATCCCGCGTTATGCGCGATCTTCCTGTAGGCGCCGGATCAAAATGTCACTCGCCTGCCAATTAGAGATGACACTCCCGGGCGGATTTCCGGGGGGTGTCAAGGGTGACGGTTCGGCTGATGAGCGATGGCGAGTTGAGGCGGCTCGAGGTGCTGCGAGATTTGGATCAGCGGCGGCTGACGACCGAGGCGGCAGCGCAGCTGCTGAGGCTCGAGCGGCGTCAGGTATTCCGGCTGTTGAAGGCGTACCGGATCGAGGGCGCTGCTGGCCTGATTTCGAAGCGGCGTGGCGGTCCGGGCAACCGGCGCAAGCCCGAGGCGCTTCGGAGCAAGGTGCTGTCGATCATTCGCGAGCAGTATTGGGACTTCGGCCCGAGCTTGGCGGCCGAGAAGCTGCGCGAGGTTCACGGGATAACGCTCGGTCGCGAGACGCTGCGGCTATGGATGGTCGAGGCCGGGCTGTGGCTCGATCGCAAGCAGCGGCGAAAGCGCGTCCACCAGCCGCGCCATCGTCGCGACTGTGTCGGCGAACTGGTGCAGGTCGACGGCAGCGAGCATTGGTGGTTCGAGGACCGCGGCCCGCAATGTACGCTGCTCGTCTTCGTCGACGACGCGACCAGCCGGCTGATGCACCTGCAGTTCGTCGAGAGCGAGTTCGACATTCGCCTATTTCCATGCCGCCCGCGCCTATCTGGAGGCCTGGGGCAAGCCGGTCGCCTTCTACAGCGACAAGCACGGGGTCTTTCGCGTCAACCACGAGGGTGCCAGCGGTGGTGACGGGATGACCCAGTTCGGGCGTGCGCTGCATGCTCTGAACATCGACATCATCTGCGCCAATTCGAGCCAGGCGAAGGGCCGGGTCGAGCGGGCGAACAAGACCTTGCAGGATCGGCTGGTCAAGGAGTTGCGGCTAGCCGGCGCGCGCAGCCTGGCCGAAGGGAACGCCTTGCTGCCGGCTTTCATGGCCGACTACAACGCCCGCTTTGGCAAGCCGCCGGCGAACGCGAAGGACCTGCACCGGCCGCTGCGTGCCGGCGACGATCTGGAGGACGCCTTTGCCTGGAAGGAGGAGCGCACCCTTTCGCAAGCGCTGACGCTGCAATACGACAAGGTGATCTTCATCCTGGAACCGAGCGACCAGGCCAAGGCGGCGATCGGCAAACGGGTCACTGTCGTCGATTATCCCGATGGCCGGCTATCAATCCGCTACAAGGGCGTCGCGCTCGCCTACCGCACCTTCGATGAGCTGCGCCACGTCCCGCAGGCTGCGATTGTCGAGAACAAGCGGCTCGGCGCCGTCCTCGCCTTCATCCGCGAGCAGCAGATCGAACGGGCAGAGGTCCGCAGCAGGAAGGCGCCGCGCCGCCGCGATCAGCGCGACGCGCGCCTATTCAAAGTCGGCTGAGCGTTTTCACGAGCTGAGCAGGGCCGCCCTATACACACTCGTTACGTAACGGAATAGCGAGCCTATGAAACGAGGCCCTAAGCCCTTGCGTGAAAAGGCGATGACGACAGCCGAGCGGCAGGCCCGGTTTCGCGCGACGCACACCGACGGGATGTCCAGGATCATATACCGAAGACCCGCCGACCGGCGCAGCCGGGCGCAGCGATGGCGCGCGGCCGTGGCCGAGCTTGTCGCCTTACAGGACGATTACCGAACGTGGCTGCAGGCGCTGCCGCAGAACCTTGAGGCAAGCGCCACGGCGGAGGCGCTGCGGGCGATCTGTGATCTCGATCTTTCCGATCTCGAAAGCGTCGAGCCGCCGCGCGGCTTTGGTCGCGACTGATGCAACGGGAGCCTGCCTGTCCGCCCGGGTTCTTCTACGAGCCGAGCGTGCTGACGCCCGCTCGGTAGACAACCGGTGCGGCTGCAAGCGTCCATGCATCGGGCGGCGGTCGGGCGCTGCGCTACGCCGGGGCTGCGCGCCCGCCCGCCGCCCGCCCCCAACCGACAGTGACATTTCTAAATGGCAGAAAGAGTGACATCTCTATTTGGTGGACACACTTCCGGCGATTTTCCAGAATGCAGAGCGTTTTTAGCGTAGCGTCGCGGCGCACGAATTCTCAGGGAGAGTTGAGAAAGGGCCGGGCCGCGACGGTGCGCTAAAAACGGATTGGACTAAACCGTGGCACGGCGGCGCGAGCTATGGGGATCGAATGGCGCCGGCGATGGTGAGCTAGGGTTGTCGGGCGGGTGGAGCGTAAGCTTTGAAGCGCAAGCAGGCGTCATGGAACGCGCGGTAGGTCGCCGCGGTGCCGGTGCTGGGACGCGGCGAGCGGGCAAAGCGTTGTCGGCTGGTTCGGCAGCGACAGCCCTGCCGTGGCTTGCTCGTGCCAAGCAGGTCTCTCCGAGGCGTTCGGGGCGTCAGCGGGCGTCATGAGGTGTCGTGGATCGGGCGGCATGGTTTGGCGGGCTGGAGCACTTCGATGATGACCATATGGCCGCGCTGACAGACCGGGCACTGTGTAAGGGAAGCACCGGTGAGTTCCTCGTATTGGTCGCGATAATCCCCGCCGACTTGGTCGTCCGGTGCGACAGGCTGAGGCATGGCGAGAAGTTGACGACACCGCGCCAGCTTCTGCTCGCGGTAGCGATTGGCGAGGAAGCCGTAGTAGCGGATGCGTTGAAAGCCGTCGGGCAGAACGTGTAGCAGGAAGCGGCGAATGAATTCGTCGGCGGAGAGCGTCATCGTCTTCTGCCGGTTATCGTCCCGATAGTCCTTCCAACGGAACCGGACCTTGCCCTCCTGGATGTCGAGAAGGCGGTTATTGGAGATGGCGACACGGTGGGTGTAGCGCCCGACATAGTCGAGGATCTGGGCTGGCCCGGCAAAAGGCCGCTTCGCGTAGACCACCCACTCGGTGTTCCAAACCGGCGCCAGATACCGGCGGAACGCAGCTGGTTCATGAAGGTGGCGGTGCGCGGTGAAAAAATTCAGTTCCCCAGCGGCGAACGCCTTCCCCAGGTAGTGCAGGAACAAGCCTCGGAACATCTGCGACAGCACCGTGACCGGAAGAAAGTATCCTGGCCGGCAGGCGACCCAGCTCTCTCCGCTCGGCGCGATCCCGCCGCCAGGAACCAGAAAATGAACATGTGGGTGGTGTTGAAGGGACTGCCCCCAGGTATGCAGCACACCCAGGAAGCCGATCTCCGCGCCCAGATGTTTTGGATCGGCGGCGATCTTGCGCAACGTCTCCGCCGCCGCCCGGAACAAGATATCGTAGACGACGGTCTGGTTCTGGAAGGCGATGACCTCGATCTGCTGGGGCACCGTGAACACGACGTGGAAGTAGGGAACGTCGAGCAATTCGGCCTGACGGTCCGCGAGCCATTGGGCACGCGCCAGGGACTGGCACTTTGGGCAGTTGCGATTGCGGCACGAGTTGTAGGCGATGCGTTGGTGGCCGCAGGCATCGCATTGCTCGACGTGGCCACCGAGCGCTGCCGTGCGACATTGCTCGATCGCCGTCATGACGCGACGTTGCGCCGTCGACAGCGAGCTGCCGTGCTGCTGACGATAGGCGTCACCGTAGCGGCGGAATACGTCCGCCACTTCCGCCGCCCCGCGGGGCATCAGGGTGATGCTTAGCCCTGGTCAGGCGGGTTTGGCTCGGCGGGAGGCGACGGGTCCGGCAAGTCGAGGGGGCTTTTGGTGGCGCAGACCGTGGCGGCCGCAATCTGCAGGTATCGGGCGGTAGTGCTCAGGCTGCGATGGCCGAGGAGCAGCTGAATGGTCCGCAGGTCGGCACCCGCTTCGAGCAGGTGAACCGCGAAGGCATGGCGTAGCGAATGAGGGCTGATGGGTTTCGAGATGCCGGCGCGAAGGCGCGCCGTTCGGCAGGCATGCTCGACGGCGTGCCTGGTGATCGGTCGGCCGAAATAGCCGGGGAAGAGCCACTCCTTCGACCGCACGATCCGCCAATAGTCACGCAGCGTGTCGAGCAGTTTCGGCGAGAGCATGACATAGCGGTCCTTGCGGCCCTTGCCCTGGGTCACCCGGATCACCATCCGCTGGTTGTCGAGCGAGCTGGCCTTCAGGCGCACGGCTTCGGAAATCCGCAAGCCGGCGGCGTAGCAGGTCGTCAGGATCGCGTGGTGTTTGATGTCGTCGACGCAGCCGAGAAAATGGAGAACTTCCGCTCGGCTGAGAACGATCGGCAACTTCTTGGGCTGCCTCGGAGCGGGGATGCTCGCTTCCAGGTTCCAGCCTCTCTTGAGGGTAACATTGTAGAGGAAGCGAAGGGCAGCGGTGGCGACGACGATCGAACTCGGCGCCAGCTTCCGTTGGTTCGTCAAGTATAGCTGATAGTCACGTATCTCTTCCGGACCCAGCAGTTCCGGCGATTTACGAAAATGGCGGGCGAACAGGGAGACATGCAAAATATACGTCGCCTGGGTGTGCGGCGCCAAGTTCCGCACCTGCATATCCTCGATCATGCGTTGCCGAAGGAGTGTCATCGAAAGCTCCTGTGCGAGGTGGAATGGGCTGCACATGCAGCCACTCCAGGCTCTCGCAAACGGAGCCCCTCAGGGGCACGAACTCTCAGCCGACGAGCGGAACGACGCCTCTATCGACCCTCTCTCGTTGACACTGCTCCCTACCGCGAAGCGGTTTAGTCGTGTGCCCAGCATGTTCGATAGCTTGGGGGTGGAAGTCCCCTATCCAACCTGATGGAGGTGAAGGATTAGCGAAGCACAAGGGCGTCATCGCGAGGTGGCGTCTGAAGGCAGTGCGGAGCAAAACCGCGACCTGACGAACAGAAAGCGGATATCAGGCATCCCTGGCCGGACGAGTGGGCGACTAATCACGAAGTCCATATCCATCAAGGACCAGGGCTGTAGATCCGGCGGGGGTGCGGGGAAGGCGATCGAACTTACCTGGGGAGGCCTGCGGCGTGTTCCGATCTCGGAACTGAGGGAACCGCGAGGTGACCTGATCGCGGCGCAGGAGTTCAGCAGACGGCACAGTAGGTCAAGCCGTCGGCAAGGCTAGTGAGGCACTCCAAGGCCGAAAGGCGGAGCAACAGATAGGCCGAGCCGGAAACGATGGCCGAAGGCCCGAACGATTGGGAGTGGCAAGTAGGATTGGCGACTCATGAGTGGAACGCGGCAGAAGATCCAGTACTCACTGGCCCTGGAACCGGATGATCGGGGTGAAGCCCGGGTCAGCGGTCACCAAGGGGCCGAACCATTCGTGGCGAAGCCAGCACCCGAAAGCCCGGCTTTGACGGAACAATTAATGGAGGAGGTGTGCGACCGAGGGAATCTCGTAAGAGCGTGGAAACGCGTTCGACGGAATAAGGGCGGTCCTGGCGTGGATGGGATGACTATCGACGACGCTAAGGACTACCTGCGTGAGCACTGGCCAAGCATTCGGTGTCAATTGCTCGATGGAACCTACCAGCCGCAGCCGGTCAAGCGGGTCGAGATCCCCAAGCCGGACGGCGGGATCAGAAAGCTCGGCGTCCCTTGCGTCGTCGACAGACTGATCCAGCAAGCCTTGCTGCAGGTGCTCCAGGAGCGGTGGGACCCGACGTTTTCCGAGCATAGTTACGGCTTCCGACCGGGACGCTCCGCCCATCACGCGGTGGCGCAAGCGCAACGATACGTTGCCGAAGGCTACAGTGTCGTGGTGGACCTTGATCTCGAAAAATTTTTCGATCGAGTCAATCATGACAGCCTGATGGCGCGGGTCGCCGCACGGGTGCCCGATAAACGTGTGCTCAAGCTCATTCGGGCGTTTCTCAAGTCCGGGGTGATGGAAGGCGGCTTGGTCAGCCCGGTGGATGAGGGGACCCCGCAAGGCGGCCCGCTCTCGCCCCTCTTAAGCAATCTCGTGCTCGACGATCTCGACAAGGAGCTGGCCCGACGAGGTCACCGCTTTTGCCGATACGCGGACGACTGCAATATCTATGTTCGCAGCCGCCGCGCCGGTGAACGGGTCATGGCCTCGGTCAGCCGGTTCCTGACCCAGAAGCTGCGGCTGAAGGTCAACGAGGCGAAAAGCGCGGTGGCGCGACCGGAGGAGCGCAAGTTCCTGGGGTTCAGCATCTCGAATGACGGGAGCGAGCGGCGCATTGCGCCACAAGCTCTCGACAAATTCAAGACGCAAGTCCGGGAGATGACCCGCCGGACACGGGGGATGAGCCTACAGCAGCTGATCGAGGACCTGACGCCATACCTCATCGGATGGCGCGGCTACTTCGGCTTCTGCCAGACCCCACGTGTGCTCACGAA
This sequence comes from uncultured Alphaproteobacteria bacterium, assembly GCA_963772295.1. Lineage (GTDB taxonomy): Bacteria > Pseudomonadota > Alphaproteobacteria > ATCC43930 > CGMCC-115725 > AP-15. The sequence continues at coordinate 515,821 of CAVYWO010000019.1, read as the reverse complement.
CCTGGAAGCGTGGATCCGCCGAAGATTGCGCTTGTATCTTTGGCGGCAGTGGCAGAACGGGCACAACCGCTTCAACGAACTGCGCCGTCGCGGCGTACCGAAGTTCAATGCAGCGGTCGCGGCCGGTTCGCCGACCGGGTTCTGGCGCATGTCAGGACATCCGGCGGTCCAACAAGCACTGCCCAACCGCTACTTCGACTTGCTGGGTCTCCCCCGACTCCATGTCTCTGTCCACGCTTAACCCGGTCGAACCGCCGTGGTACGTGACCCGTATGCCCGGTGGTGTGGGAGGGGTGGCACCGCGAGGTGTCCCCCTATCCCGATCAACGTCGGTTATCGGTCATTTTTCGGTGCTTTTCCCCCGCCTAAGAAGGCGCGTCAAAAGCATCAAAGGGCGCTGGGCCGCTCCGCCGTTTGATAGCTACGCGCCCTCGCGCCCCGCTCTGTTGATAACCGTCGCGTTCTTAGCTGTCGCCCGTATGGACCCACGGCAGGCGCTCCTCGGGAAATACGTGCCTCGTCGGCACCAGCCGGGCGGCTTCATCGAATGCGCCGACAGGAAAATGCGTTTCGGTCGCCAGCCGTGCGCTTTCGCAGGTCAATGTTGATCCGCACCTGGCGCAAAATCCCCGCCGGGTTCTCCCCGGGGTCGAATTGAACTTGGCGATCTCGCCTTTGGTGACCGTGTAAGCGGCGCGTTCGAATGCCACGTACACGGAAGCGGGTGCGCCGCTATGCTTGCGACAACTGTGGCAATGGCACCAATATACCCCTTTCGGTTGACCAGTCGCAATAAAGCGCACGGCGCCGCACAAGCAGCCGCCTGCGAATTGGTCGGCAGCACTACTCATCGATTTCTCCGCTCGATGCCGGACCCCGCTACCATGCCATAGGTGCTTACCCCGGGTATAGGCACTGCCGGTCGGCGCGCGGACGCGGTCTGCGGCATCGGGTCGCCCGGTTCCGGTTTCGCTGTTAACCACCGGGAGCCGCCGGTTGCTGCCGCTTCGGGCGGCCGCCGCAAAACCGCCGCAGAAGCCGCGGCAAATGCCGGCGGAAGCGATTGCATTCGGGGCCTTGCGTCAGCATCATGCGCGGCCTCGCGCAGCGTCGGTAGGTTCGGTCAGGCGAGAAAACATGCGAGCGATAACGTGTCGGGCAATCTGAGCGCTCACGCCGCCGCTCCGGACCGCGAACCGCTGCTCGCGGTCGCGGGCGTGTCGAAGCATTTCGGCGGGGTGCGCGCGGTCGAGGACATCTCGCTTGCCGTGCGCCGCGGTGCGCTCACCTCGATCATCGGTCCCAACGGCGCCGGCAAGACCTCACTCCTCAACATTATCAGCGGCTTTTACCGGCCCGACGGCGGCTCGATCCGGTTCGAAGGAAGGGACGTGACCGGGCTGCGGCCATCCGGCATCGCCGCGCTCGGGATCGCCCGCACCTTTCAAAACATCGCGTTGTTCAACGGCATGACCGTGCTCGACAACATCATGCTCGGCCGGCATGTACGGATGCGCGCCGGGATCTTGCCGTCGCTTGTCTATTGGGGAGCGGCGCAACGCGAGGAGGTGAGGCACCGCGCCCGGGTCGAGGAACTGATCGAGTTTCTCGAGCTCGAAGATCTGCGTAAGCAGCCGACGAGCGGCCTCGCCTATGGCTTGCGCAAGCGGGTCGAACTCGGCCGCGCCTTGGCGCTCGAGCCGAAGCTCTTGCTGCTCGACGAGCCGATGGGCGGGATGAACCAGGAAGAAAAAGAGGACATGGCGCGCTTCATCCTCGAGGTGAACCGCGAATGGGGCATCACGACAATTTTGATCGAGCACGACATGGCGGTCGTCATGGACATTTCCGAGCGGGTCGCGGTGCTCGATCACGGCCGCAAGATCGCCGAGGGCACCCCGGCCGAGGTGCAGCGCGATCCGGAGGTGATCCGCGCCTATCTCGGAACCGCCGCGGAAGACCGGGAGGCCGCCGAATGAGGCCGGGCGCCGCGATCGACATCGTCGCCGGCGCCGATCCGGCGGCACCCGCCCCCGCCCCCGCCTGAGCCCGTCCATGGCCGGTTCCGATTGGCAGTTTGGGTTGCTGCTTCTGGTCAACGGGCTCTTGACCGGTTCGATGTATGCGCTGATCGCGCTCGGTTTCGTGCTGATCTACAAGGCCACCGACGCGATCAATTTCGCGCAGGGCGAGTTCGTCATGTTCGCCGGCTTCATCGCCGCCGCCGCCGCCGGGATGGCCGGACTTTCGTTTTGGGCGGCGGCGGCATTGGCGATCGCCGGCATGGTGGGGCTGGGCTTTGGCCTCGAACGCGTCGTGCTGCGGCCGCTGATCGGCCGCCCGGTCATCGCCGTGGTGATGGCGACGATCGGGCTGGCGGCGGTGCTGCGCGGCGGCGCGGTGCTGGCTTTCGGCGCCGGGACCCGCGCCATCGAGATGCCGGTCGGCGACGCGCCGCTGCACCTCGGACCCGTCACCTTGGGTCAGATCCAACTCGTCGGCGCCGCGGTCAGCCTCGTCTTTCTCGCCGCCTTCACCTGGTTCTTCTTGAAGACCCGGGTCGGCATCGCGATGCGTGCGGTCGCCGACAGCCAGCAGGTGGCGATGGCCATGGGGATCAATGTTCAGCACTATTTCGCGCTCGCCTGGGCGATGGCCGGCATCGTCTCGGCGCTGGGGGGCGTGGTCTGGGGGGCACTGCTCGGGGTCGACAATCAGCTGGCCCTGGTCGGGCTCAAGGTCTTCCCGGTGGTGATCCTGGGCGGGCTCGATTCGGCGCTGGGCGCGGTCGTCGGCGGGCTCATCATCGGCGTCGTCGAGAGCGTCGCCGCCGGCTACCTCGACCCCTATGTCGGCGGCGGCACCAAGGACTTCACGCCCTATGTGCTGATGATCGCGGTCTTGATGGTGCGGCCCGAAGGCATTTTCGGGCGGCGCCGGATCGAGCGCGTCTGAGGCGGAGAGGCGCCGATGTTCCACCGTGAGGCCGGCGTCTTCAAGACCAGCTATGCCGCCGATATGGCGCTCTACCCGCTGCCGATCGCGCGCTGGGCGGTGGCGGCGTTCGCCGGCTTGTTCATCGCGATCGTGCCGCTGACCCTTTGCGAATACCCGCTGTCGCTGATCAATCTCTGCCTGATCGCGATCGTCGGCGCGCTCGGCCTCAACATCCTCTTGGGCTATACCGGGCAGATCTCGATCGGCCAGGGCGCGTTCATGTCGGTGGGCGCCTACACCGCGGCGAACTTGATCGTGCGCCTCGGCCTGCCGTTCTGGATCACGATCCCGGCCGGCGGGCTGATGGCCGCCCTGATCGGCACGCTGGTCGGCATCCCGTCGCTGCGCATCAAGGGGATCTATCTGGCGATCGCCACCCTTGCGGCACAGCTGATCATCGAATGGACGATCAACCACGTCACCTGGATCTCGGGCGGCGTGCAGTCCTCGATCGAGATCCCGCGTCCATCGATCTTCGGGATGCCGCTAACCTCCGAGACGAAAATCTATATCTTTTTGATGTTTTTCGTCGTGCTGGCGATCGTCGCCACCTTGAACCTGGTGCGCAGCCGGATCGGCCGCGCCTTCATCGCCATCCGCGACCAGGACATCGCCGCCGAAATCATCGGCATCAACATCTTCCGCTACAAGCTCTACGCGTTCGCCATCTCTTCCTTCTATGCCGGCGTCGCCGGGGCCCTGGAGAGCTACTATTTGGGAATTGCGAATTACGAGCAATTCCAGATCGATGTCTCGATCGATTACCTGGCGATGGTGATCATCGGCGGCCTCGGCTCGGTGCTCGGCTCGATCTTCGGCGCCCTGTTCGTCACCCTGCTGCCGATCGCGACCCGCTGGCTGCTGGACGGCTTCGGCGGGCTGTTCCTGAGCCAGGCCAATCTCGACGCGCTCGTTCCGCAATTGCGGCTGGTGATTTTCGGCGGGCTGATCATCTTCTTCCTGATCGTCGAGCCGGACGGCTTGGCGCGGCTCTGGCGGAACATCCGCAACTACTTCCGCTTGTGGCCATTTTCGTATTGATCGCGTGCAACAGAGGGAGGAGTGAGATGGTGCACATAGCGAAGGCGGCGCTGGCCCTGACGGCCGGCGCGGCAATGGGACTGGGGCTTGCCGCCGCCGCGGCGGCGCAAGACAAGAAAATCGTGATTGGCGTGACCTGCGACCGCACCGGGCCGACGCAGATCGTCGGCACGGTGCTGTGCCCGGCGATGCACGATTATTTCGACTACGTCAATGCCAATCACATGCTCGACGGTTACACGATCGACGCTTCGGAGATCGAGCACGGGTACAAGGTGCCGGCGGCCGTCGAAGCCTACGAGCGCCAGAAACAGGAAGGCGCCGTGATGATGCCGATCTACGGCACGCCGCAAACGCACGCCCTGAACGAGCGGCTGGAACAGGACAAGATCGTCGGCACGACGCCCGGCTTCGGCATCGCCGCCTCGGCCGACGGCAAGAAATACCCGTATCTGTTCCCGATCGCCGCCAGCTACTTTTCGCAGGGTGCCGCCGCGGTAAAATTCGCCAAGGACCAGTTGGGCGGCAGCCTCAAAGGCAAGAAGATCGCCTATATCTATTACGACAATCCCGCCGGCACCGAGCCGATACCGGTCCTCAAAGACCTGCAGAAGACGGAAGGGTTCGAGCTGCGCACCTTCGCGGTGCCGCCGCCGGGTGTCGACCTCAGCGCCCAGGTGCTCGACATCACGCAGCGCTACCGGGCCGACTTTGTGATCTCGCATCTCTTCGGCCGGTCGCCGTCGCTGTCGATCAAGGCGTTCAAGGCGAGCGGCTACCCGCTGACCAAGGTGGTCGGCCTTGTCTGGGCCTCGGGCGAAGCCGACATCAAGGCGGCCGGCGGCTGGGCGGTCGCGCAGGGCTACAACACGATGCAGTTCGCCGGCGCCGGCGACGCTTATCCGATCCGCCAGGAAATCAAGGCGATGTACCAGAAGGAGGGCAAAACCCCGCCGGCGGGTATGGACAACACGGTCTACTACAACCGCGGGCTGTTTTGGGCGGCGATCCAGGTGAAGGCGCTACAGAATGCGCTCGAACTGACGCACGGCAAGCAGCCGACCGGAACCGATGTGAAGAAGGGCATGGAAGAGATCCACGACTTCACGCTCGGCGGTCTGGTGCCGCCGCTGCAGATCACGCCGAGCGATCATGAAGGCGGCGGCTTGGTGCGGATCTTCCGGGTCAAGGGCGAGGGCTTCGTCCCGGTGACCGGCTGGTTCAGCGCCTATCGCGATGTCGTGTGGCAACAGGTCAAGGCGGCGGAGCGGACGCAGTAACCGACCACGCCGCAAGGCACGGCCGTCGGATTGCCCGATGCTCGCGCTCAACAACATCGAGGTCGTCTATGACGGCGTGATCCTGGTGCTGAAAGGCGTCTCGTTGACCGCCGAGGAGGGCCGCATCACGACCCTGCTCGGCGCCAACGGCGCCGGCAAGTCGACGACGCTGAAGGCGATATCGGGCCTGTTGCGCAGCGAGCGCGGCGCCGTCACCAAGGGTGCCGTCGAGTTCGGCGGCGAGCGGCTCGATCGGCTGCCGCCGCACGCCGTCGTCCGGCGCGGCGTCGTCCAGGTGTTCGAGGGCAGGCGAGTTTTCGAAAACCTGACCGTCGAGGAGAACCTGATTGCCGGCGCGCATACCCGCGGCGATTTCGGCCATGTGCGCGAGACGATCGGCGGGATCTTCGACATCTTCCCGGCGCTGAAGGCGCGGCGCGGCCAGCCGGCCGGCTATCTCTCGGGCGGCGAGCAGCAGATGCTGGTGATCGGCCGGGCGCTGATGTGCGAGCCCAAGCTCATGCTGCTCGACGAGCCGTCATTGGGTTTGGCGCCGCTATTGGTCGGCGAGATCTTTCGCATCATCCGCCGCCTGCGCGAGGAGCGCGGACTGACGGTTCTCCTCGTCGAGCAGAACGCGGCCCTGGCGCTCGACATCGCCGACCGCGGTTATGTGATGGAAAACGGCCGGATCGTGCTCGAAGGCCCGGCCGAAACGCTGCGCCAAAACTCCGACATCAAGGAATTCTATCTCGGCCTCAACGAAGCCGGCGCCCGCAAGTCCTATGGCGATCTCAAGCATTACAAGCGCCGCAAGCGCTGGCTGTCGTAGGCGCGAGAACAGCAATCCGACCTTGTGTCCAACAGCGGCCCTCCCGCCGTCGACATCAACGTCCCGGGTATCGTCTTCGACAAAATGCGCCTTCCATAAGAGAAGCACAGTTCATCGATTGCCAGTTACAAGATCAACGGTGCTCAATTGTTTTTTCCGGACGGGAAGGGCTAAGCTGAACTCGCGATGGCTCCGATCCGCTCTCGCCGCCACGCTCGGATTGCGCTGCCAGTCTTCGGGTCTCGCCGTCGCTCGCTCTCCTCCCTCCGGCTGAGCCTGCTCGCCGGCAATATCGCCATCCCGCTCATGTGGGTTTTGTCACGGCGCAAACTGCGCGTCCGCTGACGCACTCGCCGTCGTGCACATTGCGCCGACGCCGTGCAGAACAGCCCCTACCGATGTTTGTCCCTTCGCGGATCAAACCGGTCGTGAATAATCGCTGATTCACTTCTAATCCTCGATTTTGCCGTTGGGCGCTTGACACCTTCGGATTAAGTGTTAGATTTTGACATTAGTCGAAACATGAAAGATTTGTGACGCACCCGATGGATCAAAAACGTGCGATCGCGGCGCTCAGCGCCCTTGCTCAGGAAACCCGGCTCGAGCTTTTCCGTCTGCTCGTGGCCTGCGGTCCCGCCGGGCTGCGTGCCGGTCTCATTGCCGAGAAGCTGGGGGTCATGCCGTCCTCGCTGTCCTTTCACCTCCAGCAGCTCGCGCACGCCGGCCTCATCACTCAGCGGCGTCTGAGCCGGCAGCTCATCTATTCGGCCGAGTACGGCGCGATGAACGAATTGCTCGCCTACCTTACCGAGAACTGCTGCGGGCAGGGCGCGCCACGCGTTCCCGCCTGCAACCCGGCCGCGGGGTGCGCGGATACCGGGGCAAAGATTACAGCAGCCTGAGCAGCGAGGAGGTACGGCAGTGGATGAAGTCGAGATCAAGGAAATGGTGCGCGCCCGCTACGGCAGCATCGCAGCGGCGAACGAGGCTGCTTGCTGCGCACCGGTGGCGTCGTCCTGCTGCGGTCCGGAAACTGCGGGGGCTTGGCACGATAAAGCGCGGCGGATGGGTTATTCGGAGGCGGAAGTCGCCTCGGTCCCCGAAGGGGCCAATCTTGGGCTCGGCTGCGGCAATCCGCAGGCGCTCGCCGCGATGCAGCCGGGCGAGACCGTCGTCGATCTAGGCAGCGGCGCCGGGTTTGACTGTTTTCTGGCAGCCCACCAGATCGGAGCAACCGGCCATGTCATCGGCGTCGACATGACCCACGAGATGCTGAAAAAGGCGCGTGACAACGCCGCCCGCATCGGCCTCGGCAATGTCGAGTTTCGCCTCGGCGAACTCGAACATTTGCCGATCGCGGACAACACCGCCGACGTCGTGATCTCGAATTGCGTGATCAATCTCGTCCCCGACAAGGAGCAGGTGTTTCGCGAGGCCTTCCGGGTGCTGAAGCCCGGCGGTCGGCTCGCCGTTTCGGACGTCATCAGCACGGCCCGACTGCCGGCTGAGTTGGAGTGTGATCCTATGCTGCTGTGCGGTTGCGTCGCCGGCGCCGCGCCGGCGGAACGCATCGAGAGCTGGCTCACGGCGGCCGGATTTGTCCGTGTCCGGGTCACGCCCAAGCCCGAAAGCCGCGAATTGATAAAAATCTGGGCACCGGGCAGCGGCGTGGAGGAATACATCGTCTCAGCCATTGTCGAAGCCAACAAACCGTGAGCCGAGGCGAGCGCCGATGACTGACGGGAAAACCTACAACGTCCTCTTTGTCTGCACCGGCACTTCGGCCAGAAGCATTCTGGCCGAAGTGCTGATCGAGCATTGGGGCAAAGGGCGGTTTCGCGGCTACAGCGCCGGCAGCTTCCCGAAAGGTGCCGTCCATCCGCTGGCGCTCGATCAGCTCGAAACCCACCATCTGCGAACCTACGGGCTCCGCAGCAAAAGCTGGAACGAATTTGCCCGCCCCGGGGCGCCGGTGATGGATTTCGTCTTTACGGTGTGCGACCAGGCCGCGGGTGAGGCCTGCCCGGTTTGGCCCGGCAATCCGGTGACCGCCCATTGGGGCGTCCCCGACCCGGCCGCCGTCAACGGCACCGAGGCGGAACAGCGCAGAGCCTTCCGCGACGCCTATCTCGCGCTCGAAACCCGGATCAAGATTTTCGTCGCCCTGCCGATCGACAAGCTCGACCGCATGACGATCGAGCGCCGGGTCGATGAAATCGGCCGCCGCGCACCCTCTCAGCTGGAGTTGCCATGACCTCGGTCAGCCAAATCAGCCGGCGTCGCGCGGCGCCGGCGCTCGGCACCTTTGAGCGCTACCTGACGCTCTGGGTGGCGCTCTGCATCATCGCCGGGATCGTGCTCGGCCGCTTGCAGCCCGCACCGTTCCAGTTTCTCGGCCGCATGACCTTGGCCGAGGTCAATATCCCGGTCGCGGTGCTGATCTGGCTGATGATCGTGCCGATGCTGCTCAAGGTCGATTTCGGCGCACTGCATCGCGTCGCGGAGCAATGGCGCGGCATCGGCGTGACCGTCGGCATCAACTGGCTGGTCAAGCCGTTCAGCATGGCCTTGCTCGGCTGGCTGTTTATCGGCTGGCTGTTCCGCCCGCTGCTGCCGCCGGGACAGATCGACAGCTATATCGCCGGGCTGATCCTACTGGCCGCGGCACCCTGCACGGCCATGGTGTTCGTCTGGTCGAACCTCTCGGACGGCGAGCCGAATTTTACCCTCACTCAGGTCGCGCTCAACGACACGATCATGGTTTTCGCGTTCGCACCGATCGTAGGCCTGCTGCTCGGCCTGTCCTCGATCGCGGTGCCGTGGTCGACCCTGTTCCTGTCTGTCGTGCTGTACATCGTCGTCCCGGTCATTGCCGCGCAGTTGTGGCGGCGGTCGCTGCTCGTCCATGGCGGCGAGGCGGCGCTCGCGCAAACCCTGCGAACCCTTCAGCCGATCTCTCTCCTCGCGCTTCTGGCGACCCTCGTGCTGCTGTTCGGGTTCCAGGGCGACGAGATCGTGCGCCAGCCGCTGGTGATCGCCCTGTTGGCGGTGCCGATCATCGTCCAGGTCTATCTCAACGCCGGCATCGCCTATGCGCTCAATCGCGCGCTCGGCGTGCCGCATAATGTCGCCTGTCCGTCGGCCTTGATCGGCGCCTCGAATTTTTTCGAGCTCGCGGTCGCCGCCGCAATCGCGCTGTTCGGCTTTCAATCCGGTGCCGCGCTCGCGACCGTCGTCGGCGTGCTGGTCGAGGTCCCGGTCATGCTGTCCGTCGTGAGCATCGTGTTGCGCACGCGCGTCTGGTATGGCCGCGGCGGCGGCGCTCGTTTCGCTTAGACACGGGGTTGCGATACCGTTGCGCGAGGCCGACCATTTCGTCACCCGCGCCGCGGCCCCGGCCGATGCGTCGAACGCCTGATCGGGCCGGCGGAACGGGAAGCACCGACCGATGGCGCCGAGGGTCACCGGACATGATACGTCGATTCAACAATCGTCGAATTACGGCTTGACGTAGCCGAATTTCAGATTATTTTGACTCCTGTTGAAACGTCGGATTGTCCTTCGTGGGAGTGAGCGATGAAGCGCCTTCACGTACATCTGTCCGTTGACGATCTGGCCCAGTCGATCCGGTTCTACTCGACCCTGTTCGCCGCGGAGCCGACTGTCGTCGAGGATGACTATGCGAAATGGATGCTGGACGATCCTCGCGCCAATTTCGCAATCAGCACGCGCGCCGGCAATCGTCCCGGCGGTGTTGCCGGCGTCTCGCATCTCGGCATCGAGGTCGAAGACGAGAGCGAACTCATCGAGGTTTACGATCGGCTGGGCCGGGCCGAGCGTCCGGTCGTCGAAGCCAAGGGCACCACGTGCTGCTATGCCCTTTCCGACAAAAAGTGGATCGCCGACCCGCAAGGCGTCCCGTGGGAGACCTTCTTCACCTACGGCAGGGCCACGGTCTATGGCGAGGGATCGCTCACCGCACTCAGGGAAGCGAATGAGAGCGCCGCCTGCGGCTGCGAACCGCCGGTCGCCGAACTCGCGCCGAAGCCCGCTGCCGCGGCCTGCTGCGCGCCCGCCTGCTGCGCCTCGTAGCCGCGAAAACCGGCACCGTCCTCTTTCGCTGATCCGGCACCTCGGCCAGACCAACCGCGGCCGAGGTGCTTACCGGGTGTCGGAGAGGCGACCTTCCGAGGACAGATCGCTGTCACGTATTCCCGGGACTTGATGCTCAGCGAACGCGTGACTTCGGGTGCGCCGGCGATCTTGGCCCAGATCTGTTCGTGGTTGGGAAAGATCAATTCGTTGACGCCTTTCGGCCCCCGCGTTTCCCGTCCGCCCGGCATCGTGCGTCAACGATACATGACTCTCCTGTCCGGGAAATTGGGTCACACTGCGCCGTTGAAGGGTGGCACATTGCCGGCATGGCAGGGATCAGGGTCAGTATCGTTTTCGAGTTCAGGCGCTCGAGCGCGATCGCCGTGCTGCTGACGGCGATTGGTCTCCTGCTGACCGGCGAGCGGTTCCTCCCGGCGGGCCTGTCCGCGCTGATACCTCCCGAACCCGGCTGGCAGATCTCGGTTGGTTTCGCCCTCGGCCTGTGCATCGGCGCGGCCAGCACCCCTTGTTGCGCATCGGCCCGCCTATGGGCGTTGAAAGCTTCGTCGGCGCGGCGGCGGGCGGCGCGTTCGCCGGCACCACCTCCGCCGAAGTGCTCAAGCTCATGCTCGGCGCCATCCTCGTTGCCGCGGCCGTCAAAGCGTTTTGGCGGCTAAGCGATTGATCCGGCGATGTGCCGATCGAGGCGTCAGCTTGAGACGTATTCCTGGGATTTGAAGCTGAGCGTGCGCGTGACCTCGGGCGCGTCGGCGATCTTGCGGATGTTGGCCCAGGTCTGCTTGTAGTTCGGGATGATCAATTCGTTGACGCCTTTCGACACGACATTTCCCATCGTCCCTGTCGGATAGGCGAACAGCATGAAAGTCTGCTTCGGCTTTGCCGATGTCCTTGGCTGCGCCATCGCTTGGGTCGAGCCGTTGTCGTTGTAGACCTCGACCAGATCGCCCGGGTTGAGTCCCAGCTCCTTCAGGTCGTCGGGGTGCAACTCGAGGAACGGCAGCGGCCACCGGCCCATCACGAAATCATTGTATTGATCGAGATAGATCGACTGCCAGACGTGATTGGCTCGCCCGTTGTTGATAAGGTACGGGAACTTGTCCTTCCCCTGCTGCTTCCCCGGCGCTTCAAGGCCGCGCCACCGGGTCGCCATGAACTTTGCCTTCTTGTCGGTGTGCCAAAATGGCCGTCCACGTAGAGGCGTTTGGTCCCGATGATTTTGCCGTTTTCAAAGCCGATTGCGGGCTCCTGAAAGCCATTGGTTCCCATCGCCCGCAGGCGCCTTTTAGTCGGCCATTTCCTTGACGAGCGCCAAAGCGCTTTGCAAGGGGGGGTCCTGATCCCTTCGAATCCCTCCTTACCGGTCTCGGACGCGGTAACGGCACGTGACCGTCAGGATGTCTGTAAGCAATCGCTCGGCGAAATGCCCAGTGTCACAGGCAACTTAAGTGTCCGCATGACTAAAAACATCCGCGTTATTTTCCCGACGGACCCCGTCAAGGAGCGCAATCTCGCAATCACGATCGGGGTGAGTAACCTGTTCGCGGCACCCTTCGGCGGCTATTGAACAAAATCAATGGCGATCCCACCCGCGTCGATCCCATTTGTGCGCTCCCCCCCGGCAACAACTAACGCAGCGGCCGGCTAACCAGGTTCGGGCGCGGCTCGCTCCTCGCCGTTCGGGGCGGGCGGCGCGAGATCGAGGAGCCCGGCGGCGCGCAGCTCGTCGGCGGCCGGCAGGTCGGCGAGGCTGTCGAGGCCGAAATGCGCCAGAAAACCCGGCGTCGTCACCCAGAGAAGCGGTCGTCCCGGGCTGATCCGGCGACCGCGCGGCCGCACCCAACCGGCCTCGAGCAGCGTGTCGAGCGTGCCCTTGGCAAGGCCGACGCCGCGGATCTCCTCGATCTCGGCGCGGGTCACCGGCTGGTGATAGGCGACGACCGCCAGCGTCTCGACCGCGGCGCGCGATAATTTGCGCGAGACCGGCCGCTCGACCCGCAGCGCTTCGGCGAGATCCGGTGCCGTGCGAAAAGCCCAGCCGCCGGCGAGGCGGACCAGGTTGACGCCGCGCCCCTCAAAGTTTGCCGCCAGCGCGCGCAACAGCTCGGGCAGGTCGGCCTCGGGGCCGAGCCGGGCGCGCAGCGCCTCCTCGGTCAGCGGCTCGGCGGCGGCGAACAGCAGTGCCTCGACGAGCCGCAATTGCCGCACCCGGTCGCTCACCGCCGCGCCGCCGCACCGGACCCGGCGCGGCGCAGCCAGATCGGGCCGAACGCCCGTTGCTGGCGCAGCTCGACCCGGCCCAAGCGGGCCAACTCGAGCGCCGCCGCGAAACTCGCCGCGAGGTGCGACCGGCGGGCTTCATCGCCGGCCGGCGCCGGCGGCAAAAAGCTCGACAACTCGCGCCAATTCACCGCGCGGCCCAACAGGCGCGCCAGTCGCGCAAACGCCTCCTGCACCGATTGAAACGCGGATGGCTCGACGGACAGGACCCGCGCGCCTTGCCGCCGGTGCACGTCGCCATAGGCGCGCAGAAACTCGTAAAGCCCGATCTGCCAGCGCGGCACCGTCACGATCGCGAGTTCCTCGGGAGCGCCGCGAGCGAAGACCTCGCGGCCGAGGAGCGGGCGCGCCATCAGCCGCCGGCCGGCGCGCTGCATCGCTTCGAGCAGCGCCAAGCGATGCCGCAGCCCGAGGGCGAGCTCTTGCGGGCTCGGCTCGTCATCGCGCGGCGCTGGCGGCAGCAACAGGCACGACTTCAGAAAAGCGAGGATCGCCGCCATCACCAGGTAATCGGCTGCGATCTCCAGATCGAGCCGACGCCGTGCGGCAATGAAGTCGAGATATTGGTCGGCCAACGCCAGGATCGAAATCTTGGCAAGGTCGAGTTTTTGCGCCCGCGCCAGCGACAGCAGGAGATCGATCGGGCCTTCATACCCATCGAGATCGAGGACCAGCGCCTCGGGCTCGTCGCGATCGCGGTCCGGCGCTGCGGCGGCGAAACCCGGCGCCGGGGTTGGTTCGTTCATTGGCCTTGGCCGGTGACCGCCAGAACCAGCCGGATCAGCGACTCCGCCGGCACCCCGACCAGCCAGCCGAGGATGTTGAGGTTCCAGCCGAGCCGCTGGCCGATCCACGGCAGCAGGAAGAGGAGCAGCAGCACGATCCCGATGCCATAGCGCTCGAGCCGGGCGAGCGGGAGGGCGAGCCGGCGCGGCAGCAGCCCGACCGCGACCCTGCCGCCGTCCAGCGGCGGCAACGGCAACATGTTGAAAACGCACAACACGGCGTTGATGATGATCGCGTTCACGATATTGGCGGCGACCCACCCGGCCGCGCTCGGCAGAATTTGCAGCTCACCGAACAACAGCTGAAAGAGCCCGACGCGGGCGAGCCCCGGCCCGCCGGGCAGGATCGCGATGCCATGGAATGCCGTCGCGGCCGCGATGGCCAGCAGGATGTTGGTCACCGGACCGGCGAGCGCCACCCACACCATGTCGCGGCGCGGGTTGTTGAGGCGGGCAAAGTTGACCGGCACCGGCTTGGCGTAGCCGAACAGGAACGGCGAACGCAGCAAGATCAGCAACGCCGGCAGAACGACCGTACCAAACGGATCGATGTGATTGAGCGGGTTGAAGGTTACCCGCCGCGCCCGAAGCGCGGTGTCGTCGCCGAAGCGAAGTGCGATAAAGCCGTGCGCCGCCTCGTGCAGGGTCACGGCAAACACGACCGGCGCTACCCAGGTGCTGGCCTCGTAGAGGGCTGATGCGGCGCCGGTCATCGGCTTTGGCCGATCATCCCTCTGCGCCGCCGCAGAGCGCGTCGAAGCGGCGCTCCGTTTCCTGCCGGTCGAAAGCCGCGGGCGGGCGCCGCAGCGCCGCGGCGCGGGCGAGCCGCGCCGCCGCGGCGGCGGTGAGCGGCCGCGCCGCGGCAGCGACCTCCGCCATCTCGGCAGGGTCGCCGTTGCAGTGCAGCACCAGGTCGCAGCCGGCGGCGAGCGCCAGCCGCGCCCGCTCGCCGAGGCCGCCCGCCAGCGCCCGCATCGACAGATCGTCGGAAACGAGCACGCCGTCGAACCCGATCTCCTTGCGGATCACCTCGCCGATGACCCGCGGCGACAACGTCGCCGGGGCGGTGCGATCGATGGTCATGTAGATAATATGGGCGGTCATCGCCCAAGGCATCTGGGCCAAGGCGCGAAACGGCGCAAAATCGGTCTCCGACAACAGCGGATGGCGGGTCTCGACGGTCGGCAGGGCGCGATGGCTGTCGACGCGGGCGCGCCCGTGACCAGGGATATGCTTCAAGACCGGCAGCACGCCGCCTTCGAGAAGGCCGTCGCAGACCGCCCGGCCGAGAACCGCGACCCGCTCGGGGTCGGAGCCGTAGGCGCGGTCGCCGATCACCGGATCGGCCCCGGATACCGGCAGATCGAGCACCGGCAGGCAGGCGACGGAAATGCCGAGCCGTTCGAGGTCGTCGGCGATCAGCCGGGCACCGAGCCGCACCGCCTGTTGCGCCAGCGGATCGGGCAGTGCCCCGATCGCGGCGGCGGTCGGATAGCGGCGCCAGGCGGGCGGCCCGAGCCGCGCCACCCGGCCGCCCTCCTGGTCGATCAGGACCGGCGCGTCGGGACGCCGCAGGCAATCGCGCAGTGACGCGACCAGCGTGCGGACCTGATCGGGGGCGCGGCAGTTGCGCCGGAAGAGGATGAACCCGAGCGGGTTGGCGGCGGCGAAGAAGCGCGCCTCGGGAGCAAGAAGCCGCTCGCCGGCACAGCCAAAAACCGCGGCGAGCGGCGCTCCGGCCGCCGCGGCGCGCTCATCGGACAATGACGCACCCGACCTTTCGCGCCTTCAGGGCACCGCACAGCCGATCGGCGGCAGCGAACCCGATGGGACCGGTTTCGATGCGATAGTAGACGCCCTTGTCGCCGAGATCGGCGCGCACCGGGCTCGCCGAAAGCGCACCGAGAAGGTCCGAATTCCGCTGCCGGATGCGGTCCCACTCGAGACGCGCGGCACCGGCACTGCGCACCGAGCCCAGTTGCAGCCGGACATTGCCGGCCTTTGCCGGCGGCGCTCCGTGCGGTGCCGCCGCAGGTATCGCCGCGGCGGCCGCTCCCGCCGGTGAGGCGGCAGGCGCCGGGGCTGCGGCAGGCGCGGCGACCGCCGTCGGCCGGGCCATCGGCTGTTCGGGCGGCGGCAGCAGATGCTCGACCATCTGTTTACCCGGATCGTAAATCAGCATGTTGCGGTCGGGAACCTTGAGCCCGCCGGGTTCGGCCGGGCGGACCACCATCGGCCGGGTATCGGCGCGGATCAGCGGCACCTCGTCCGCACTGCCGCCGGCCGCATGCCGGGTACCGGCGACATAGGCCAGCCAGAGCCCGCCGGCGAAGACGCCCATGACAAGAACCGCCGCCGCGACCCCAAGCAAGCGCAGGCGGCGCGCCTGACGGCGATCGCCGAACGGCTCCTGCTGCCGGTCGAGCGCCGCCGGATCGAACTGGTAGGACATCGCTACATCTCCTCGACCGGCTCGACCCCGATCACGGCGAGGCCGGAAGCGATGACGATCGCGACGCCGCGGACGAGGGCGAGCCGTGCGCGCGTCAGCGCCCGGTCGGAGGCGAGGATAAACCGCAACGTGGCTTCGTCGCGGCCCTTGTTCCACAAGACGTGGAACTGGGCCGCGACCTCCTGCAAATAGAAGGCGATACGATGCGGCTCGTGCGCCTCGGCGGCGCCCTCGACGAGCCGCGGCCACTGCGCCAGCAGGCGAATCAACGCCAGTTCCGTCGGCTCGGACAGGCTGTCGAGCGCGGTGGCGGCGAGTGCGGCGTCGGAGAGATCGTCTTCCCGGTACGCCGCGGCGGCGTGGCGCATGACCGAGGCGGTCCGGGCATGGGCGTATTGCACATAAAAGACCGGGTTGTCCTTTGACTGCTCGGTGACCTTGGCAAAGTCGAAATCGAGCGCCTGGTCGTTGCGCCGGGTCAGCATCATAAAGCGGAACACGTCCTTGCCGACCTGGTCGACGACCTCGCGCAGGGTGACGAAGGTCCCGGCGCGCTTCGACATCCGCACCGGCACGCCGCGGTCGAGCAGATTGACCAGCTGGCAGAGCTTGACGTCGAGCACCGCGCCGCCATCGGTCGCCGCCGCGACCGCCGCCTGCATCCGCTTGACATAGCCGCCGTGATCGGCGCCCCAGACATCGATCAGATCGGCAAAACCGCGGTGGAATTTGTCGCGGTGATAGGCGATGTCGGCGGCGAAATAGGTCCACGACCCGTCCGATTTCCGCAGCGGCCGGTCGACATCGTCGCCAAATCGGGTGGCGCGGAACAGGGTCTGCGCCCGCGGCTCCCAATCCTCGGGGGTCTTGCCCTTGGGCGGCTCCAGCACGCCCTCATAGATGAGCCCGCGCCGGTCGAGGGCGGCGAGACATTCGTCGATCGCCCCCGCTTCGACCAGCTCGCGTTCCGCGGCGAAGCGATCGTGACGCACGCCGAGGGCGGCGAGATCGTCGCCGATCAGCGCCATCATCCGCGCGACGGCGAACTCGCGCAGCGGCGCCAGCCATTCGCTTTCCGGGCGACCCAGCCATTTCCCGCCGTCGCGCTCGGCCAAGTCCCGGCCGAGCTCGATCAGATACTCCCCCGGGTAGAGGCCAGGCGGCACCGCGCCGACTTCCTCCCCCAAAGCCGCCCGATAGCGCAGGTAGAGCGAGCGGGCGAGGATCTCGACCTGGGCGCCGGCGTCGTTGACGTAATACTCGCGCGATACGGCAAAGCCGGCCTTCTCGAGGAGGGCCGCGAGGGCGTCGCCGACCACCGCGCCGCGGCCATGTCCGACATGCAGCGGCCCGGTCGGGTTGGCCGATACGAACTCGACATTGACCGGCCGGCCGGCACCCAGCCGCGAATCGCCAAAAGCAAGGCCCTGGCGCAGGATCGCGCGCAGCTGCGCCTGCCACACCTCGGGCGCCAAGCCGATGTTGAGAAAGCCGGGTCGCGCCGCGGCGACGGCGAGGTCCGGCGCGCGCGAGCGGAGCGCCGGGATGATCCGCCGGGCGAGCGCCATCGGGTCTTCCCCGACTGCGCCCGCCAGCACCAGCGCTGCATTGGTCGCGAGGTGGCCATGCGCCGGATCGCGCGAGGGCTCGACGGCGACCCGGCCGAGATCGAGCCCCGGCGGCAGCGACCCCTGCGCCGCCAGGTCGCCGAGCGCGGCCACGACCAGCCGGCGCACGTCTTCGAAGATATTGCTCATGTCGCGGATCGGGCGGCTCGTCAGGCTCAAGCTAGATCCGGCAACGGCACTTCGACCCGGCGGCCGGCCGCCTCGTCGACGACCACCAGCCGGCCGCCGTCGGTCGCGCGAAGCTGGGCATTCGCGTTCAACAACTCGATGCCGTAGACGGTTCCATCCGGGGCAAGATCGATATTGACCTCATCGCTCAACCGCAGTGTCTCGACCTCGACCCCGACCGAATCCCGAAGGCGTAGATAGCGATGTTGCGCCGCGGATCGTAACTGAGCTGCACTCCTTTAGCCCTCAAAAGTATTTGACGACGACAGTGATCACCAGCCAATCACCGTCCTCAAGGACGGCAAAGACCTCGACTTGCTTCATATGGTAGCGCCGGCCGCGCCACAGCCCATCGAATCCGAAATTTCGCCTGAAGCCGTTCCGGCCGAATTTCGCCGCAAACCGCTCGCCGTCAGCGGGCGCCGATGCGATTTCCGCTTCGCTCGCTCCGCGTTCCCGCATTCGGGCCGCGGCGTGCGGGTGCAGCCTCATCTGCGCGACTTGGTGCGGGCCGCGTCAAGCTCACGTCGGCATATAGGTGTCGAACAGGCGGTGATGCTCGTCGAGCGCATAGCGATCGGTCATGCCGGCAAGGTAGTCGGCCGCCACCCGCGCGGTCTGCGGGTCGTTGGCGCCGGCCGCCTGGCTGCACCATTCGCCGGGCAGGCATTCGGGCTCGGCCAGATACAGCCCGAAGAGATCCTGGATCACGCGGCGCGCCTTCGAGCTCATCCGGTTGACGCGCCAGTGGCGGTACATGCGCTCGAACAGAAACCGCTTCAACGCCCGGTCGTTCTCGCGCATCTCGGCCGAGAAACCGACGACCGGCGCCGGCCGCGCCCGCACCGCCGCCGCCGAGCCGACCCCGCTATCGGCAAGCCGCGTGCGGGTCTCGGCGAGCACGTCGCCGACCATTCGATCGATGACCCGACGGATCGTCTCGTGAACGAGCCGCGGCCCGTCGAGCCCGGGATAGCGCTCGCCGACCGACCGGCAGATCGGCCCGACCAGCGGCACCTCGGCGAGATCGGCGATGGCGAACAGCCCGGCGCGCAACCCGTCGTCGAGGTCGTGGTTGTTGTAGGCGATGTCGTCGGCGAGGGCCGCGACCTGCGCCTCGGGACCGGGGAAGGTGTCGAGGGCGAGCGGATGGCGGCGATCGTATTCGGCGATCGCCGGCGGCACCGGCGCCTGGACGTCCGGGCCGCGCAGCGGGCCATTGTGCTTGACCGTTCCCTCGAGCGCTTCCCAGGTCAAATTGAGGCCGGGGAACTCGGCATAGCGGCTTTCGAGCCGGGTCAGGATGCGCAGGGTCTGGTCATTGTGCGAAAAGCCGCCAAAGCGCGCCATCGCGGCATCGAGCGCTTCCTCGCCGGCATGGCCGAACGGCGTGTGGCCGAGATCGTGCGCCAGGGCCACGGTTTCCGCCAGATCCTCGTCGAGACCGAGGGCGCGGGCGACGGTGCGCGCAATCTGCGCGACTTCGAGACTGTGGGTGAGCCGCGTGCGGTAGTGATCGCCCTCGTGACAGACGAAGACCTGCGTCTTGTGGGTCAGGCGGCGAAACGCGGTCGAATGGATGATGCGGTCGCGGTCGCGCTGGAACGGCGAGCGGATCGGGTGCTCAGGCTCCGGATAGAGCCGGCCGCGCGACTCCTCGGGCTGCGACGCGTAAGGTGCCCGACCGACCGCCCATGCCATCGGGCGATCTTATGACCGGCGGTTCGAGGCGTCCATCCCGCCCGGGCCAGGGCGTTGCGGTGCAGGCCGCCGGCGATCCACGGCCGCGTCCAGTTCTGGCCGTGGGTTTCCATCAAGGCCAGGAGCTTCGCCGTGACAGCCTCGGCCAGGCCGGCTCTCACGCCAGCAGGCGCATCGCTCTCCGATTTGTAGCGCCCATGCCTTCCCTTCTTGCTTGTTGATTGGATTACAGTTCTGCGCGCCGGCCTGTGAGTTTGTCAAAACTACGGAAAGCCAATGGTTTTCAGAAACCCCGTCCGAAAAGCTCGATAGCCGCTGTGGCGAGCACCGCGCCGGCGACGAAGCGAAACATTCAAATCAACATGGATGGAGAGTAACGATGTACCGCATTTTTGCATTCCTGACAAAGCGTCACGAAATTAGCATGTCTGCGTTCAAGGAGTACTACGAGAACAACTACATTCCGCTTATTCTTAGCCTTGCGCCGAGCCCCGTCATCTACAAGCGCCGCTATCTCAATCACGATGAGAAGTTCACGGAGAGCGGCGCGCCAGTCGATTTCGACGTCATGACGGAATTGGTCTTTCCAGACCGAGAGGCCTTCGTTGCATGGATGGGCAAGCTCGCGGCGCCGGAGAATGGCGACAGAGTTGCCGTAGACGAGGCCGTGTTCCTCGACCGCTCCCGGACGCGGGCTTACGTCGTCGATGAGCATATCACTGCGGGTTAGGGGGCCTCTGCCGCGGCGTTTGCCGCATAAAATGGTCATCTGGAAAATCGCGCCTTTGCCGCAGCCCTTTAAATCGTTCGCTGGCCCTCGCCGGAGTTTCGAACCAAGATTGACGAAGCAGACCGGCCTCGAAGGGAGGTCGGCGGGCGGGGGTTAAGACATCTCACCGCCCAACGAAAGGGAGGGAAGTTCGATGCAAGCGCACAAGCTAACAGTGACAGCATTCTCGGTCGGTGCCGCCCTCGCTTTGGCCACTCCGGCGATATCGGCTGATCTGCCGAAGGAGGGCACCATCAAAATCCACAGTAACGCCTATCTCCAGAACCAGAGTACCGACGTCGGAGAAAAGCACTTCATGACTTCGGGTAACTCTTGGGGTGTGACTTACAACGACGCCGGAAGCGGGCCGCTCCACATGGGCGTCTGGTTTTGTACGTACGCATTCGAGAACGTGAGTAGCCCGGCGCAGAATGGCGGCGCTTGCGCATTCGGCGATGCCGGGGGCGCGGACAAAATCTATATCGTATGGTCGGGGACGAATATCGCAAACGTAGACCAAGGCACTGGCACCATCATCGGCGAGATTGGTAAGTATGCCGGTATCAAGGGTAAAATGGCGTACCATTGCGGGCCGCCCATCGACTCAGCGCACGAACTCAGTAGTTGCACACAGCAATTCGACTATCAGCTAAAATGATTTGTCCAGTACGGTGATATAAAGGGACGGACAACCGCACCGGGCTTGCCCTTTGGTTCAACATCTCCACATCTTGTGGTATCGCGCCGCTTCGGGAAGCGGCGCGAAGCCGCATAAGGCCACATCTGGAAAATCGAGCTTTTGCCGCAACCCATAGCTCCTTGAGCTTGAGCTTGTAGAGGCAGGGATCGAGCGCAAAGGAGCCCCCCGTCCTCGCGGCGCGCAATCCGGCTCCATGCGAAATGCAGACGCGGGCGTGGGGATGCCGAGGCCTAGCCGCGCCCTATATCAACCCGGAGTTTCGATGAAGTAGACCGGCCTCAAAAAAGGAGGTCGGCTAGCCGGGGGTTAGACTTCTTCATCCCCCAACCAAAGGGAGAAAAGTTCGATGCAATCGCGCACATGCATGTTGTCCGCCTTCGCGCTGGGCACCACCATGGCCTTCGGGGTCGCGGCAATGGCCGCCGATCTGCCAAAGCAAGGGACGTTTAGCTTCACCTATTCCTCGTATGGCGTAGCCAAGGCGACGCAGGTCGGGAAAGATCGACTTCTAGTTGTCTTGGACGAGAACGGGCTAACGGTCGGAGACGGGCCTACTGATCATATGAGATGGCACTGTTTCGGCATTGAGGACGCCACGAACGGCATGGCGCAGTCGCAATATTACTGCGTGGGGACAGACCCTAGTGGCGATCAAATTGTGCTCAATGGTGCCAGTGATGGGAAATTCGCCGTCGATGCGAAGACCTTTCGCGGGATCAGCACGTTCACGACGGGTACCGGGAAGTATGCTGGTATCAGCGGTGGCTTTAAGTTTGAATGTCACGCAGCAGAATTTCACGCGGCGCCCGACGGCACCTATGTCAATTACTGCCTCAGTCAGGGCAGCTACAAACTCCCGTGACCTGCCGTGCCTATCCACGACTTGATTAATTGATTCAACATCTTGTGGCTTTGCGCCGCTGCGGGAAGCGGCGCCCAGCCGCATATCCGTTACGGAAAATCTTTTCAGGTATCCACAAAGTCGCCCTGTTCACGATTGAGTTAATCCGGCTGCGCCCCGTGTTTCGACTTGGTTTTTGCGGGGCCGCGCCGGGCCTCGAATACTTGACCGGCCGGCTTTTACTTGGGGCCGGGGTGACACAAGATGTTGATCGGGCCTATCCCCAAAATTCGGGGATAGCTGGTCGGAAAACCGCTGCGCGCGGCCAGCCGGGGCGGGCCTGATCGGTCTGCCGAAAAATGCGGCAACGCGCTAGCCCTGGGTCGAGACGATTTTCGGTAGCACGGGATCGCGTCGGGACGAAGGGCGTCCCGAATTTTCGACGGGCCTGCGGCGCGTCGAACAAAGGGCGGGGTCGAAAAGGTGACATTGAGGGCACATGGTGGCGGGATGAAAACGGGTGGGGGAAAGCCGGTGCCCGGCGCATGACCGGCGACAGCGGGAAGGGCACAGTCGCCGAAACGACTGGCGGCGCTGCGCGCCGCTTACGCGGCTGACAAAGAGAAGCTCGCCGTTCAGCCTCGCCGCTCTCGAAGAGCGCCAGGCTAGCGTCGAGGCGGAACTGCTTAGCCTCAACCGCCAGCCGTCGCCGCCGGAGACAGCGCGCCGCTCGGCCCCCGACGACCGCAAGCGTTTCAAGGTGAGCTACGACGACATTCCCAAATGGGCGCGCGACGATACGGCACCATGATCGCCTATGGTGCTGTCGTCGCGAAAGTTATGACCCGGCCATCGCTGAGCGTAAGCGCCAGCGCAACAACATAGGTGCCCGCCGGCAAATCCCCGCGCGCGACCCAGCAAGATCTCGACCGGCAGCGCCGAGACGCTGTTAAGGAGAGCGCTGCGGCTGTTTCGATCGGCGGTCTGGTGTCGATCCCGAGCGACGCGAGGACTTCGAGCAGCGCGCGCGACTCGCCCGGGACCGCGGTCAAGGCCTCGACAATAACAGCGTAATCGCCGGTCAGCCGCCCGGCGAACTCATGCGATAGCGGGCGGTCGACCCGCGTACCGCACGCTATTTCGGCAACGCCACCGCATAGGCGCGGAACGGCCCGGGCTTGCCCCGCTTTTCGGGCGGATCGAACAACGTCGCCAACTGGCCTTCCAGCACCCAGGCGGTGTCGCCGATTTGCCAGACCGAGACCGGCTGCTTGTAGCCGCTCTTCACCGTCTTGACGTCGGCGTTGTCGCCGTTGAGCGTGATGATATCGAAGCGGCCGGCATTGGCGCCCTCGACCACCAGCAATCCGTTCTTGCCATAGGCGCGCATTCCGTCCGGATGCTCGAACCCCGGTGTGGTCTTGAGCTGCGTGATCTTGCCCGCCTTGCCGTAATAGTCCCTCTCGACGCGGATCAGCCGGCCGCTCGCATAGGTATTGGCGTAAACATTACCGTCCTGGCCGATCGTGATGCCGTCGAGTTGCGGTCCCTCGCCGCCAAACGCCGGATCGGTCGCCCAGACCTCGAGCGAGGTCCCGCCCGGCGCCAGCTTCAGGATGTGCGGCTGGAAACTGTCGGTCACGTAGACCGAACCATCGGCGTCGACGACCATGTCGTTGCACAGCGACTTTTCGCCGGGCAACGGCCAGCTGCCTTTCGCGGCACCGGTCTTGAGGTCGAACGCCTTCAGCGCCACCGGCTTTACGCCCGCCGGGGGCTTCACGCCGAACGCCGTCAGATTGCTCGAGCACACCCACAGCGTGCCGGCCTTTTCGTCGGCAAGCACGCCGAGCGTGATCATCGAATCGTTCGCGCCGGGCTTGATCCACTGCTCCGCCGTGGCCGCCCCGGGCATCACGCGGAAAATCCCGCCCTCATAGAGACTGCCGGCATAGATCGTGCCGTCCGCCGTCGCGGTCATGCTCTCGGGATAGGCGTGATCGCCGGGGAAGGTGATCTCCGTCAGGTCCGCTGCCCGCACCGGCATCAGCCAGGCGAGGCTCGCCGCCAGGACGAGGACGCCGAGATGGATGGTCTTCATTCCGTTTCGCTCCTCCCATGCAACCGGTTGTTCCGGTCGCGCCAATCTACGCCGCCGCCGCCGCTAATGCGAGCCGGATCGGCCTGCCGCCCCGCCCGGGACGCCAAAACGACGCTGGTCTTTGACCGAGTGCCATCATACTCTGCGCCGCACATTTCCTTCCGGAACTGGCCGGCGCGATGAGCAGGGAGCGGGTCGAGCGCCGATTGGCGGCGATCCTGGCGGCCGATGTCGCCGGCTATTCGCGGCTGATGGGCGAGGACGAGGAAGGAACGCTCGCCGCGCTGCGGGCGATCCGCCGCGAACTCGGCGATCCCAAGATCGCCGAGCATCGGGGCCGGATCGTCAAGACCACCGGCGACGGTCTCCTCGTCGAGTTCGCCAGCGTCGTCGATGCGGTGCGCTGCGCGGTCGAAGTGCAGCGCGCGATGATCGCCCGCAACGCAGCGGTCCCGGCCGGGCGCCGCATCGAATTTCGCATGGGCATCAATGTCGGCGACATCATCATCGAGGATGGCGACATCTTCGGCGACGGGGTCAATTGCGGCCCGGCTCGAAGCCTTGGCCGCGCTCGGCGGGATCTGCCTCAGCGCGGCCGCGCACGAGCAGGTGCGCGACCGCCTCGACATCGCCTTCGACGATCTCGGCGAACAGCAGGTCAAGAACATCGCCCGCCCGGTGCGCACCTACGCCATCGCCGTCGGCGCGCCGTCCCGCGCGGCGGCGCCGCTCACGGCGCCGCCGCTGCCCGACAAGCCGTCGATCGCTGTCCTGCCGTTTCAGAACCTGTCGGGCGACCCCGAGCAGGAATATTTCGCTGACGGCATGGTCGAGGAGATCATCACCGCCCTCTCGCGCATCCGCTGGCTGTTCGTAATCGCCCGCAACTCGACCTTTACCTACAAGGGCCAGGCGGTCGATGTGAAGCAGGTCGGCCGCGACCTCGGGGTGCGCTATGTGCTCGAAGGCAGCGTGCGGAAGGGCGGCAACCGGGTGCGCATCACCGCCCAGCTGATCGAGGCGGAGACCGGCGCGCATCTCTGGGCCGACCGCTTCGACGGTTCGATGGAAGACGTATTCGACCTGCAGGATCGGGTGGCGACCAGTGTCGCCGGCGTCATCGAGCCGGCCCTGCAGGCCGCCGAAACGCGCCGCGCGCGGGCGCGCCCGACCAGCGACCTCACCGCCTACGATCTCTTCCTGCGCAGCTTTGAACTGCTTCAGGCCTGGTCCAAGGAGCCGGCCTTGCAC
Organism: uncultured Alphaproteobacteria bacterium; assembly: GCA_963772295.1. Taxonomy (GTDB): domain Bacteria; phylum Pseudomonadota; class Alphaproteobacteria; order ATCC43930; family CGMCC-115725; genus AP-15. The sequence continues at coordinate 490,882 of CAVYWO010000019.1, read as the reverse complement.
GCCCTCGAGCTCCTGGCGCGCGCCATCGCGCGCGATCCGCGCTACGGCATCGCCCTGGCCTTAGCCTGATCTTTACCCATATGTGTGCATCGGACAGTCGGTTTACGGCAGATTTGGTATGGGCTCGGCGAGGTCGGTTGGCGCCGGGCTAAGGGGGCAGTGGGTAGGCGATAGCGTAGCTGCGGAAGGCGGCGGTGATGTCGTCCAGGCGCTGCAGGCCGCGCCAGAGGGTTTGGGGACCGGGTTGGCCGTCGGATTTGCGGGCGAGGAAACCGCCGAGTTGGGCGATCAAGAGGATCATCTGGCAGAGCGAAGGCGGTTGCGCCGGCGGCGGCTTGCGGGTGTGGAAGACGACCAAGGCCTTCCACTGCTCGGGCTCGAAGGCGACGGTACAGGGCAGTTCGGGGGTGGCCCGCCCGAGCCAGGTGAGATAGTGGATGCGCCAGGCGACGACCATGTCGATGGCGAGGCAGGTTTCCAGACGGTCGGCGGTTTCGAGCTGGCGATCTTCAATGCGGCATCCGCTCTTGAGGATGCGGTGGAAGACCTCGATCCCCCAGCGCCGGGTATACCACTGCATGCGCTGGAGAGCGTCGTCCAGCGAGGCGACCGGCACGGTGGTCAGCAGCATCCAGTCGAGCGGCTTGATGTCGGGTGGCGGGTTTTCTTCGCGGCTGCGCACGACCCATAGCCGCAGCGCCGGGAGCTTTGCCTTGTGTCGCGGCGGCGACAGGGTGACCTCGGCGAAGCGCACGCTCATCAGGGCGGTACGGGCCGGCTGGCGGCCGCGGCGGGGCACCTCGAGTGCGATCTGCCCGGCCGCCGGCAGGCTTTCCATAAAGGGCCACAAGCGGCGCACCTGTGTAGGCGCCGGATCAAAATGTCACTCGCCTGCCAATTAGAGATGACACTCCCGGGCGGATTTCCGGGGGGTGTCAAGGGTGACGGTTCGGCTGATGAGCGATGGCGAGTTGAGGCGGCTCGAGGTGCTGCGAGATTTGGATCAGCGGCGGCTGACGACCGAGGCGGCAGCGCAGCTGCTGAGGCTCGAGCGGCGTCAGGTATTCCGGCTGTTGAAGGCGTACCGGATCGAGGGCGCTGCTGGCCTGATTTCGAAGCGGCGTGGCGGTCCGGGCAACCGGCGCAAGCCCGAGGCGCTTCGGAGCAAGGTGCTGTCGATCATTCGCGAGCAGTATTGGGACTTCGGCCCGAGCTTGGCGGCCGAGAAGCTGCGCGAGGTTCACGGGATAACGCTCGGTCGCGAGACGCTGCGGCTATGGATGGTCGAGGCCGGGCTGTGGCTCGATCGCAAGCAGCGGCGAAAGCGCGTCCACCAGCCGCGCCATCGTCGCGACTGTGTCGGCGAACTGGTGCAGGTCGACGGCAGCGAGCATTGGTGGTTCGAGGACCGCGGCCCGCAATGTACGCTGCTCGTCTTCGTCGACGACGCGACCAGCCGGCTGATGCACCTGCAGTTCGTCGAGAGCGAGTCGACATTCGCCTATTTCCATGCCGCCCGCGCCTATCTGGAGGCCTGGGGCAAGCCGGTCGCCTTCTACAGCGACAAGCACGGGGTCTTTCGCGTCAACCACGAGGGTGCCAGCGGTGGTGACGGGATGACCCAGTTCGGGCGTGCGCTGCATGCTCTGAACATCGACATCATCTGCGCCAATTCGAGCCAGGCGAAGGGCCGGGTCGAGCGGGCGAACAAGACCTTGCAGGATCGGCTGGTCAAGGAGTTGCGGCTAGCCGGCGCGCGCAGCCTGGCCGAAGGGAACGCCTTGCTGCCGGCTTTCATGGCCGACTACAACGCCCGCTTTGGCAAGCCGCCGGCGAACGCGAAGGACCTGCACCGGCCGCTGCGTGCCGGCGACGATCTGGAGGACGCCTTTGCCTGGAAGGAGGAGCGCACCCTTTCGCAAGCGCTGACGCTGCAATACGACAAGGTGATCTTCATCCTGGAACCGAGCGACCAGGCCAAGGCGGCGATCGGCAAACGGGTCACTGTCGTCGATTATCCCGATGGCCGGCTATCAATCCGCTACAAGGGCGTCGCGCTCGCCTACCGCACCTTCGATGAGCTGCGCCACGTCCCGCAGGCTGCGATTGTCGAGAACAAGCGGCTCGGCGCCGTCCTCGCCTTCATCCGCGAGCAGCAGATCGAACGGGCAGAGGTCCGCAGCAGGAAGGCGCCGCGCCGCCGCGATCAGCGCGACGCGCGCCTATTCAAAGTCGGCTGAGCGTTTTCACGAGCTGAGCAGGGCCGCCCTATACACACTCGTTACGTAACGGAATAGCGAGCCTATGAAACGAGGCCCTAAGCCCTTGCGTGAAAAGGCGATGACGACAGCCGAGCGGCAGGCCCGGTTTCGCGCGACGCACACCGACGGGGATGTCCAGGATCATATACCGAAGACCCGCCGACCGGCGCAGCCGGGCGCAGCGATGGCGCGCGGCCGTGGCCGAGCTTGTCGCCTTACAGGACGATTACCGAACGTGGCTGCAGGCGCTGCCGCAGAACCTTGAGGCAAGCGCCACGGCGGAGGCGCTGCGGGCGATCTGTGATCTCGATCTTTCCGATCTCGAAAGCGTCGAGCCGCCGCGCGGCTTTGGTCGCGACTGATGCAACGGGAGCCTGCCTGTCCGCCCGGGTTCTTCTACGAGCCGAGCGTGCTGACGCCCGCTCGGTAGACAACCGGTGCGGCTGCAAGCGTCCATGCATCGGGCGGGCGGCGGTCGGGCGCTGCGCTACGCCGGGGCTGCGCGCCCGCCCGCCGCCCGCCCCCAACCGACAGTGACATTTCTAAATGGCAGAAAGAGTGACATCTTTATTTGGTGGACACAACCTGCTCGTCGCCCGGGTCAGGCTGGAGAGCACGGTCTTCGGTGGCCCTGACCAACAAGTCGAGGTGGGCGCTGTCGGCTTCCTGCAGGAACTCGAAGACATCGCACTCGCGATCGGCGACGGTGACGATGCGCGTGTTCGGGCATCGATCGGCGGCGGCCCGGATCTCCGTCAGCGGGCGGATCCATTTGTAGCTCTCCTTCGCCGCGATCGGCCTGGTGTGGCGCTGATGTTTCTTGCCGAAGGTATTGGCATCGCGCGCCCAGCACTGGACATCGAGCAGGCCGAGGGGCAGGCCATCGGGACGCAAGGCCAGGGTATTGTGCAGGATCAACCCTTGGGCGCCGTCGCGCCGGCTGCCGATCGGGCCGAGGCCTTGGGTCTGCGGGTGCTTGGTGTAGTTGAGGCTGGAGCTGTCCTGCACCGCCAGCACGATGACCTCCTGTCGCATGCGCGCGACGGTGGCCTGATGGTGCGGTTCGAGTACAGCGTCCATCGTGACCCGCTGGTGATCAAAGAACCGGTAGGCGGCCTTGGTTCGGGCCAGCGAACCGCAGGCTTGCGCGATATTGGCCATGGGCCGGGCAAAGAACGCCCCGGCCAGATCCAGCAGTCGCCGCTGCAGCCGGCGATCGCCGAGCTTGGCACCGCCGAATTCCTGCCGCACCCAGTTGGGCTCGGGCGCCGGCCGCGCCCCGCACAGGCGCTTGAGGGTCGGCCGGGACAACGGATAGAGAAACACCCGCTTCGCCGGCAAGTGCGCCGTGCCGGTCCGATCCTGGCGCCCCCGACCGGCGGTCATGCCGACTTCGATCCAGTTGGCGGCACGATAGGCGGTGCCCGGGCGAGCGGCCTCGACATAGCTTTCCATCAGCCACGGCCGGACCGCAAAGGCTTGCTGCCAATCGCCGACAATCCGCCGCGTTAGCTGCCCCAAAACATGCGAAGCGAGATGTGCGACCCGGACCGTCGGCAGGATCAGAAAGCGGCTGTTGCACACAACTCCCGTCAGGTTGGCGCCACGCTTGGCGTCGTCCCAGCCCAGCCACTCATCGCGCCCCCGCAGCCGCCACGCGGCGGCACTGACCGCCAGCCCGCCGAGCACACCATGCCGCGCGCCGCAAATCAGATAGCGAATCTGCTCACCACACAACGACGCGCGACCGCAGGGATGGTGCGCCGCCATCATCGCATCCCAGGTCCGGCTCTCCGGCGTCCCGCCGCTGACCCGCTGCAGCGTGACCGCCCCCAGATCGGCCAAGCGACCGCTCACTTGCGGGGCCGGGCAAACCTCGGCCGGACGCCGCTCCGGCGGCCGCCGACGGGCCGCCGGAAGCACGATCGCACCGCGCCGCTCAAGCCCAATCAGATGCTTGCGGCAGGCCATCTCCTGCGCGCGACCACGGCGATCCTTCCAGCCCAGCCGTTCGCATACCTCCTTGGCCAGCCGATAGCGCGACAAGCCCGCATCCGCGCCGACGCGCGCGCGGATCCATGACAGATGCTCTGCCGCCTCCAGCTGCTGTTTCGGGCTAAGGGGCCCCATGCCCCCTTGCTAGCCCATTCCGTTTTCTGTGTCCAGAGGCACTTATGGGCAAAGATCAGGGCCTTAGCGGGGGTTTTCCATTCGATGCTGTTTTGCGCCGGCTGGGCCGACGATCCCGAGGCGACCCGGCGCCAGGGCATCGCGCTTGCCCAACGAGCGCTGCAGGCCGCCGGCGACGATCCGACCGGACGTCGCGCTGATCGTCGGCCTGATCGACCGGGCGCTGGCGCTCAACCCCGGCTATGCCTCGGGCTGGCGGATCAGCGGCTGGGTTCGCGTGGCCGCCGGCGACGCGGAACGCGCGATCGCGGATTTCGCGAGCGGCGACCGGCTCGACCCGCGCTCGCCGTTCCGTCCGTTCACTCTGGCCGGGACCGGCATCGCCCATTTCCTGGCGCGCCGGCTCGACCAGGCGGCGGCGATGCTGCTCGCGTCGATGCAGCAGCTGCCTACTTACGTGACGCCTTACTACTATCTCGCCGCCTGCTACGCCCATCTGGGCCGGCTCGACGACGCGCGAGACACCATCCAGCGGCTCGCGAAGTTTACGACGCCGGTCGCAGAGCCGCTGGTCATCATGCCGCAACCGCCGGAGCAGCGCGCGTTTTTCCTCGCCGGCTACCGGCTGGCAATGCGGGCGGCGCCCGGCTGAGTTCGACTCCGCAACAGGGACAATTATCGGACGGGATCGAGCACGACCACGGGGATCTCGCGCTCGGTCTGGCGCTGGTAGTCGGCGTAGGGCGGCCAGAACTCGAGTGCCTTGTCCCACAGCCGGGCGCGCTCCTCGCCGCTGGCGGTCCGGGCCCGCGCCTGCATCTTCGCGGTTCCGACCTGCACGTCGACGTCGGGATTGGCGAGGATGTTGCGGTACCAGCCGGGGTGTCGCGGTGCTCCGCCTTTCGAGGCGACGACGAAATAGCTGTCGCCGGCTTTTCCGTAGAACAGCGGGAATACGAACCGCTCGCCCGATTTTCGGCCGGTCGTCGTCAGCAGCAGCGAGGGTACCGTCGACTGCGGCCGACCGGGCTGGGTCATCTGGTACAGATGCCCGTCGGTGCCGCCGCTGGCGAGGTAGCGGTTCGCATGGTCCACCATCCAACCCGGCAGGTTGGGCGCGAGCTTGGCTTCTGTCATTCTTCGATCTCCGTTTGCGGGTAAAGACCATAGCATGAAGATGGCCGCGTCGCGGCCCCGCGGCACCCCCTCCCGGCCCTTCGGGCCGACCTCCCCCATCGAGGGGGAGGAATCGCTTTTCGGCAACCCCTCGCCTCCCCCTTCAAGGGGGAGGCCGCAAGCGCCAGCGTGCGGGTGGGGGTGTGGCGCGCTAATGAGGCGACGTCATGCCGGAAACCATTCGCCACGCGCGAAAGATCGGCCGAGAATGACCTTCACGCCGGATCGGAGCAGGGGGTCGCGAGCGATGACGATCGAGATCAACGGCATGGCTCACGTGATCCTGACGGTCAGCCGCTTTGAAGTCGCCCGCGATTTTTACCGAAAGCTGCTGCCCCGGTTTGGCATGAAGCCGGTGTTTGACGGCGACAGGCTCTTTTACTGCGTCGGCAGCCGGACGGCGATCGGCATTCAACCCGGTGATCCGGGGTTGGGACCCGAACGGTTCAACCAGCGGCGCGTCGGCCTGCACCACCTTTGCCTGCGCGCCCGTTCGCGCCAGGACGTGGATCGGTGCGCGGCAGCGCTCAAGGAGATGGCGGCAACGATCCTCCGCGGACCCGAGGAAGGCAGCTGGGCGCCGGGCTACTACTCGGTGCTGTTCGAAGACCCGGACGGCATCCGGCTGGAGGTCTGCTTTGTTCCCGGTGCGGGTCTGCTTGCGGCTGATGCGTCGTTCGATCCCGCTTCGGGCTATAAATGAGGTGAGGGTGATGGACGAGAGCGAAATCGCCTCGGCAGTGCCGGAGTTCGAGGCGGCGCAGGCGCGCGGCGAGTATTTTCCCAGGGCCTGGTTCGGCCGGCTCAGCCTCGACGACGCGTACCGCATCCTGTTGGCGTTGGTCGGCCGCCGCCGCGGCGCCGGGGCGCGCCGCATCGGCTGGAAGGTCGGCCTGACGGCGCCGGCGATTCAGCAGCAGTTCGGCGTGCACGAACCGGTCTTCGCCTGCCTCCTGGGCGAAGGCCTCGTCCAATCGGGCCACATATTTCGCCGTGATGCGCTGATCGAGCCCGGCTTCGAGAACGAACTGTGCATCGTACTCGGCCGCGACCTGCCGGCCGCGGCGACGCGCGCCTCGGTCGCCGCCGCGGTCGACCGGGTCCATCCGGCGTTCGAGATCATCGAAACCCGCGGCGACCTTTCGGGACAGCTCGCCCTGGCGATGACCGACAACGCCCAGCAAAAGGCCTTCGTTCTCGGACCGCCTGTCGGCCGCGACGCCCTGCCCGACTTGGCCGCCGTGACGGTGCGGATCCGGATCAACGGCGCCCTGGTGGCGACGGCGACGGGCGCTGCGGTGCTCGGGCACCCCTACAATTCGGTGGCCTGGCTCGCGGCCAAGCTGGCGCAGTTCGGCGAGCGGGTTCGGGCCGGCGACTACATCATGAGCGGTTCGTTCACCCGGCAGTTCCCGCTCGCGTCAGGCGATCGGATCGAGGCCGCGTTCGACGGCATCGGGACCGTCGCCGCCGGCGCCGACTAGCGGGCGCGCTGGCTCTTGTCGCGCTCGCTCTGCACCCCCTCCCTAACCCTCCCCCGCGGGGGAGGGTTAGGGAGGGGGTGGCGGCCGCGGCAGCGGTGCTGCTCGCGGCCTCGCCTTCGTCGGCGGCGGACGGCGTCGCGGCGCTGTTGCGCGAGACCCATTGGGGCGAAACCTCGAATGAGCTGGCGCAGCGCTTTGGCGCCGCGGCGCGAAGGCTCGAACATCCGCTCGATTTCGGCGACAGCTACGCACGCATCGTGCTGCCGGGCGCGGTCTTGGGGGGCGTGCCGATGGTCGCGTTCTTTCAGATGGACAAGAAAACGCACGGCCTTCGGCGCATCCAGCTCGAGCGGCCGCCGCACGGCGTCAACCCGCCGGCCTTGCGCGCGATTGCCGCGGCGCTCTCGGCCGAATTGGGCCGACCGGAACAGATCTGCACGATCCCGCCGGCGCCACAGAGCGGATGGCAGGCGGCGACCGAAGCGCGCTGGGTGAAGGGCGATGCGGCGATCACCGCGATCTATCGCGACACCACATTGCAGGCGTTGGAGGGTTGCCCGTTCGGCCCCGCCGCCGGCTGGTGCGGGCTGCGCGGCTCGCTCCTGGTGCGCCTGGGCCCGGCCGCGGGCCTCCCTCTTCGCTGCGGCTGAGCCGGCCGGTCCGGGATCGTGGCTGACCGGCCCTCCCCGCCGGGGTATGTATCGGTTTCCGCATCTTCCAGCATTTGGAGGGGTCGAGAATTGCGCAGCCAATGGTCCGATGCCGAGGCGGAAAGCCTGGTCGAGCGCTATGCCGGCCGGGGAATTGGCCGCGACCTCGCCCTCCGCGTCTACACCTCGCGCCTCTTGGGCCGCGATCCGAAGCTGGTGCTGCATGGCGGCGGCAACACCTCGGTCAAGACCGTCGTCGAGGATCTCGTCGGCGAACCGGCCGAAGTGCTGTGCGTCAAGGGCAGCGGCTGGGACATGGCGGCGATCGAACCCGAGGGGCTGCCGGCGGTGCGGCTCGCGCCATTGCGCAAATTGCGCGAACGCGCGGCCCTCTCGGATGAGGAAATGGTACGGGTGCAGCGCGCCAACCTGATTGATCCCGGGGCGCCCAATCCTTCGGTCGAGACCTTGTTGCACGCCTTCCTGCCGGACAAATTCGTCGACCACACGCATGCGACGGCGGTGCTGAGCCTCGCCGACCAGCCCGACGCGGCCGCGCGCTGCGCCGATCTTTACGGCGGGCGGCTGGGGCTCGTGCCTTACGTCATGCCGGGCTTTCAGCTCGCCAAGGAGGCGGCCCAGATCTTCGATGTCGATCCCGCGGTCGAAGGGCTGATCCTGCTGAAGCACGGGATCTTTACCTTCGGCACCACCGCCCGCGAGGCCTACCAGCGGATGATCGTCGCGGTGTCGGAAGCCGAGGAACGACTCGACCGCGGCCGCAAGAGCGTCTTCATTGCGGCGGCACTGCCGCCGGCGATCGCCGCCGCCGCCGAGGCGGCGCCGATCCTGCGCGGCGCCTGCGCCATTCCCGCGCCCGCCGAGGCCGGGGCGTATCGGCGGTTCATCCTCGATTTCCGCACCGGCCCCGCCGTGCTTGCCTACGTCAACGGCGCCGAGCTCGGGCGCTACGGTTGCGCCGGGGTCGCCACCCCCGACCATGCGATCCGCACCAAGAGCCGTCCGTTGATCGTGCCGCCGCCCGAGGCAGGCCGGCTCGGGGCGTTCAAGGCGGCGGCGCGCCAGGCAGTCGAACGCTTTGTCGCCGATTATCATGCCTATTTCGCGCGCCACAATGCCCGCCAGGCGACGCCGAAACGCGAGCTCGATCCGATGCCGCGGGTCATCCTGGTGCCGGGGCTCGGCCTCTTCGGGCTCGGCGGCACCGCCAAGGACGCCGCCATCGCCGCCGATCTGGCGCTCGCGACGGTCGAGACCGCCAGCGATGCCGAGGCGACCGGCCGGTTCGAGCCGGTCGGCGAAGCCGATCTCTTCGACATCGAATATTGGTCGCTGGAACAGGCGAAGCTTGGGCAGACCGCCCCCAAGCCGCTCGCCGGACAGATCGCGATGGTGACCGGCGGCGCCGGTACGATCGGCTTGGCGACGGCGCGGGCGATGGGCCGCGCCGGGGCCGAGCTGGCGGTACTCGACATCGACGGCCCCGCCGCAGCGGCGGCCGCGGCCGAGCTTGGCGGTGCGGCCCTCGGCCTCGCCTGCGATGTGACCGACCCCGATGCGGTGCGAACCGCCTTCGACCGCGTCGCCGAACGGTTCGGCGGCGTCGACGTCGTCGTCTCGAATGCCGGGGCGGCTTGGCAGGGGCGGATCGGCGATGTCGAGGATCGGGTGCTGCGCCACAGCTTCGAATTGAACTTTTTCGCCCATCAGCATGTCGCGCGGAACGCCGTGCGCATCATGCTGGCGCAAGGGACCGGCGGGGTCCTGTTGTTCAACGTGTCGAAGCAGGCGGTCAACCCCGGCCCCAATTTCGGCCCCTATGGCCTGCCGAAGGCCGCGACCCTGGCGCTCGTCCGCCAATACGCGCTCGATTACGGCGCCGACGGCATCCGCGCCAACGCGGTCAATGCCGACCGCATCAGGAGCGGCCTCCTGACCCCCGAGATGATCGCCGCCCGCGCCAAGGCGCGCGGCGTCGACGAAGCGGCGTACATGAAGGGCAACCTCTTGCGCCGCGAGGTGACCGCGGAAGACGTGGCGCAGGCCTTTCTGCACCAGGCGCTGGCGCTGAAGACGACCGCCGACGTCACCACGGTCGACGGCGGCAACATCGCCGCCGCGCTGCGCTGAGCGCGCCCTACCGGAGTTGCCCTGCGGATGCCCAGCCTGCTGATCCGCAATGTCGACCCGGCGCTGCATGCCCGCCTGAAGGCGCGCGCGGCCGAACACCGGCGCTCGCTCGAGGAAGAGGCCCGCGAGCTGCGAGCAGGTGTCGCGCGACAGGAGGCGGAACCGCGCGAGACCCTCGTCCAACGAGCGCGGCGGTTATTCGGCCCCGAGCATGGTTTCGACCTCGAAATCCCGCCGCGCGGCGCGGCCCCCGAGCGCCTGCCGCCCGATTTTTCGGAGCTTAAATCCGAGCGCTGATCCCTGCTGTCACCCCCACCCCAGCCCTCATCAAGGGGGCGGGAGCGCAGCTTCAGCGGGAAGCAAAAGCCCTCCCCCTATGATGGGGAAGGGTTTGGGAGGGGGTGAATACAGTAATCGTCGTCGCCGATTCTCGGATCCGCGAAGTCGGGCTAATGAAGCAGATCATCGCCCCCGCCGTCGCGTAGAACAGCGCGATGTCGGGCGGATCGACGCGCCCCCATATCGTCCTCCCCGGGGGCCGGCAGGAACCGCTTGTCCGTGCACCGGTGCAGCGCCGCGCGCCTCCGGTGACAGCAAGCGCTGGGCGCGGGCGCATGCGCCCTGTAACATCGGCCGTCGGTCGGGGCCGATACGATAGGGAGGGCGCGCATGGCCATCGAAAACCGTCAGGTCCTGTTGCGGCGCCGGCCGGCCGGGATGCCGTCGCCCGACGATTTCACGATCGTCGACGCGCCGCTGCCGCTGCCGGGAGCGGGCGAGGTCCTGCTGCGCGGTGTCTACCTGTCGCTCGACCCGTATATGCGCGGCCGGATCAGCGGCGTCCGGTCTTATGCAAAGCCCGTCGAGGTCGGCGCCGTCATCGAGGGCCGTGTCGTCGGCGAGGTCGTGCGCTCGGAGCACCCGGATTTCCGGCCGGGCGAATTCGCCTATGGCGGCTATGGCTGGCAACTCTACAGCGCGGTGCCGGGGGCCGATCTGGTCAAGCTCGATCCCGCCGACGCGCCGATCTCGACCGCACTCGGGGTTCTCGGGATGCCGGGGCTCACCGCCTATGTCGGATTGTCCGACATCGGCCAGCCGAAAAAGGGCGAAACCGTCGTCGTCTCGGCCGCTTCGGGAGCGGTCGGCGCGGTCGTTGGGCAGCTCGCGAAGGCCGCGGGCGCCCGCGTCGTCGGCATCGCCGGCGGTGCGGAGAAGTGCCGCCATGTCGAGAACGAGCTCGGCTTCGACGCCTGTCTCGACCATCGCGCGAGCGATCTCGGAGGCGCCCTCGACGCAGCCTGCTCAAGCGGCATCGATGTGTATTGGGAGAATGTCGGCGGCGCGGTGCAGCAGGCGGTGTTCCCGCGCCTCAACGACTTCGCCCGCATGGTGCTTTGCGGCATGGTGGCCGAATACAACGACACGCAGCCGCGGCCCGGCCCCAACCTGATGGCAGCGGTCCGAAAGCGCCTGCGGATTCAGGGCTTCATCGTCAGCGACCGGTGGCAACGGCTGGCCGAATACCGAGCCATGGCGGCGCCGCTGCTGCGCGCCGGCCGGCTCAAATATCGCGAGGACATCGTCGAAGGGCTCGACCACGCGCCCGCCGCCTTCATCGGCCTGCTGCAGGGCCGGAATTTCGGCAAGCTCCTGGTTCGCCTCGCCGCCGATCCGACGCGGACCGGGGCTGCCAGCGGCCCGAGCAGCTGACGCCGGGCCGGCGCGCCACTCCGACCGCTATTCGGCGATCGTGCGGTGGCGCGGCAACCCGGCGATCCGCGCCAGCCACTGGCCGATCCCGGGATAGGGATGCAGATCGTAGCCGCCGTCGGCCGCCGTATGGGTGTAGGCGTAAAGGGCAATATCGGCGATCGAGAATGCGTCGCCGGCGAGCCAGTCGGCCGCGGCCAGCCGCCGCTCGATGACGGCGAGCGCCCGGTTGCCGGCCTCCAGCAGCTGCGCCATGCGCTCGGGCGTCGCCTCGGCGCGGCGCGCGGCGTAGACGGTCAGCGCCCGACGCACCGCGATCGCCGGCTCGTGACTGTATTGCTCAAAGAACAGCCACTCATAGACCTTGGCGCGGGCATAGGCGTCGCTCGGCAGCAGCGCCGTGCCTTCGGCAAGATGCAGCAGGATCGCATTCGATTCCGCCAGGGTATCGGCCGTCGTCGAGCCGAACCGTCGGGACCTTGCCGATCGGGTTCCTGGCCAGGAACTCGGGCCGGCGCGTCGACCCGTCGAGCGCGGAGACCGCAACCGTCTGAAACGGCCGGTCGAGATGCGCCAGGACGAGCCGCACCTTGTAGCAATTTCCCGAGTCCTGCTGCTGGTAGAGGGTGATCATCGCACGCTCCCGGCTGCCGTCGGCCGCGCCGGGTAGCTGACGGCAAGGCCGGCGCGGGCGTCCTGCTGGATGCCGTATTGCGGGAAGGGGTAGCGAAGACCGTTCTTGGCCAGCGCTTCCATCCCGGCGATCGCCTTGCCGAGATCTTCAGGCGGCAGCGCCATCAGCATCTCGTCGTCGAGCACGCCGCCATAGCGGCGCTCGGCAAAGCATGGGATCGACAGGCTCGGTTCGCGGGTCTTCAAGGCCCGGCCCCAGGAATTGGCGCAGGCCGATTCGCCGACGACGCTCCAATCGAAGCGCTTGTAGCCGGCCCATTGCAGGCCGTTGATGAAATAGATCATCGCTCCCGGCGTCGCATAGAACAGCGCGATATCGGGCGGATCGAGGCGGCCGGCGGCGAGCGGCGCCACGGCGAGCGCCGCGTAGCGTCCGTCGGCGACGCATTCCATGGCCGCCTGGTGGGCGCGCGCGTCATCGGGTGTCGCGTACCAGACCCCGACCATGTGCCGCCCGGAGCGCCAGGCCGCGTCCTTGGCGAGGCCGAGCCCGACCACCGCCCGGCACTGCGCGCCGACGAAATCCTCGGCGGTGACGCCGACGGTCCAGCCGAGCCGCGCCGCCTGGGCGACGATCTGGTCCAAGGTGTGCACGGCCTGCGGCCGGCGGATCTTCGGGATCGCTTCCATCGCCTCGCGCCGCTCGAACAGTTTCATCCCGAACGGGATCGAACGGAGCTTCAAGAGGCGCTCCAGGTCGGCGACCAGCTGCTTCCAATCGAGGGTCATCTCGCATCTCTCGGCGGGCGTTGGTTGACAGACGGGTGGCGACGCGCTTGGCTGTCGCGCCGGCCCGACAACGGCGGCGGAAGGGGGCTTGCGTGCGACTGCTCGGCGTCAATCCCGGCGTGCTCCATTATTCCAAGATCTTTTTGCGGCTCGAGCCGATCGGGCTCGAGCTCGTCGCCCAGGCGGCGCGGCGGGCCGGCCACGAGGTCCGGCTGATCGATCTGCAGGTCGAGGATCATCGCGCCTATTTCCGCCTGCTCGATGCGCTGGCGCCCCGATCTCGTGGCGTTTTGCTGCAACTACCTGCCGAACGTGCCTGAGATCGTCGACCTCGCCAAGGCGACGAAGGCGCGGTTCCCGACAGCTTCGTCTGCGTCGGCGGGCACAGCGCGTCGTTCACCTCGGCGTCGATGATCGCGCATGGCGACGGCGCCGATCGACTGCGTCCTCAAAGGCGAAGGCGAGGCGGCGATGCCGCTCCTGCTCGCAGCGATCGAGGCCGGCCGCGACCTGCTGACGGTGCCGGGGGCGGTCACCGCGGCCGGCGAAGGGCCGCCGCCGGGCTTTGTCCATTCGCTCGACGATCTGATGCCGGCGCGCGACCTGTTGCGCCATCGCCGCAAATATTTTCTCGGCACGCTCGACCCTTGCGCCTCGATCGAGTTCTCGCGCGGCTGCCCGTGGGACTGCTCGTTCTGCAGCGCCTGGACGTTTTACGGCCGCAGCTACCGGCTGGTGAGCCCGGAGCGGGCGGTCGAGGATCTGCGCTCGATCCGCGAACCTGGGGTGTTCATCGTCGACGATGTCGCCTTTGTGCAGGAGCGGCACGGCGATGGAGATCGGCGAGGCGATCGCCCGCGCCGGCATCAACAAGCGCTATTACCTCGAGACCCGCGGCGATGTGCTGTTGCGGAACAAGGAGGTGTTTCGCTTCTGGAAGACGCTCGGGCTCGAATACATGTTTCTCGGGCTCGAAGCGATCGACGAGGAAGGGCTTGCAGAAATACCGCAAGCGGGTCTCGCTCGGCCGCAATTTCGAGGCGCTGGAATTCGCCCGGTCGCTCGGCATCTATCGTCGCGATCAACCTGATCGCCGATCCGCGATTGGGACCACGAGCGCTTCCGCATCGTGCGCGAATGGGCGTCTGGAGCTGCCCGAGGTCGTCAACGTCAGCGTCAACACCCCCTATCCGGGCACCGAGAGCTGGGTGACCGAGGGGCGCCGGCGTCGCCAGCCGCGACTATCGGCTTTACGACATCCAGCACGCGGTATTGCCGACCCAGCTGCCGCTCGCCGAATTCTACCGCGAGCTGGTGACGACCCAGCGCGCCTTCTACCGCAAGCACCTCGGCTGGCGGCGGCTATTGAAGACGGCGGGCGTCGTCGCCGGCCAGCTGGCGCGCGGCCAGACCAATTTCGTCAAGAGCCTGTTCAACCTCGAACGGGTGTTACCGCCCGGAATTCCTGCTCGCCGACCATGCGCGCGCCGGTCGCCTACGAGATGCCGCTGCCGGGGCCGGCCTCGGCCCAGCCGCCGGCGCGCGGCGCGCTCTACATCCATGCGCCGCCCGGCCGCAGGGGGCGGGCGATCGATGCCGCAACCGAGCGCTTTGTCGAGGAGACCCGGATGGGGGCGACGCCGTGAGGGTTGGCGCCGGGCCTATTGCGCGAAGCGGCGGGTACCTTCCGGCCCGCGCAGTTCGGCGAGATAGCCGGTCACGATGCCGAATTCGGTATCGTAATCGATCTGCACCGGGACCATCCGGCCAGCCGGTCCCAGCGGGGCGTACCACAGCTTGCCCCTCTGATAGGTGGCTTCGGCCGGATCCTGATTGCCCGTAAAGCCGGCAACGTCGTCGCGGTTCACGTCGCAGACATGGACGGGTCCCTGGTAATATCGGGCTCCGCGGGTAGCCGGATCGTTGGACTTGGCATCCCTGAAGCGCAAATTGTACCGGCCGCGCCCGTCGAACACCGGAACGATGATGTTGCAGCTGCCGCGCTCGCGCAGCTGGCGCTCGGCGATGAAGTAGGCGGTCAGCTGATCGACGGTGCCGGCGAGCTTCTCGGGCGGGATCGAGCTTTGCCAAGTCGTCGCCGGCGGCGCCCATTCGCTCGCCAGCGGCCCTCGAGGAGCGTAATCGATGCGGTAGCGGCGATCCACGCCATTGCGCCGCACATCGCTGTCGTAATGCTCCGGAAGAACGGATTCGCCGGCCATGCGCCCCTCCGTTTTGGAGCGGCTGTTCAAATCGATGAACAGGCTGACGATGCCGCGCGTGTCGATTACGGTCGTGATCCGATAGCGGCCGGGCGATGCGTCGATCGTCGTGCGGTTGGTCAAGACGTGAAGCCCGGCAAAGGCGTAGACCTCGATCCGCAGTTCGACCTTGTTCGCCGCGTTCGCCGGCGCCGCGGGGTCGGCGCACGGGCTGGCGAGGGTCAAGAGCGACGCTGCGATCGCGAGCGGGAGAACCGAGCGCAAAAAGGTCACGGCGGGTACCGCTGTTGGTGGCGGGCGGATTGAACCATAGTGTCGGCCGAACGTCCTGCGCAGCCGGTGCCGTGCTTATGTATCACACCCCCTGCCGAAATTGGCCGCTCGGCACGGTTGCCCGTGCCACACGATGCCGGCAGCGCCGGCGCGCGGTGCTTCGCCCATGATCAGCTTCGCCCTGGCATGGCGAATTCTGACCCACGACAAGGGGCGCTCGGTGCTGGCGATCGCCGGCGTCTTCATGGCGATCCTCCTGGTGTTCGTCGAACTCGGCTTTTTTATTGCGGTGCCGCAAGGCGGGATGCTCCTCTACGACCGGATGCGGTTCGACTTGCTGCTCGCTTCGAACGAGTACGAATATCAGGCGCAGCCCGGCGCCTTTCCGCCGGCGCGGCTCGACGCGGCGCGGCGGCTGCCGCAGGTCGCGCAGGCGACGGCGCTCTATTTCGGGCAGGCGAAGTGGGAGAGCGGCGCGGACGGCAAGGCGCCGGACGTCTTTGTCATCGGTTTCGATCCGCGGGCCCAAATTTTCACGCCGACGGACATCTGGCAGCAGCGCGCCGTGCTCGAACGGGCCGACACCTTCCTCGTCGATAGCGCGACGCGGCCGATGTTCGGGCCGCTCGAGACCGGGCGGGTCGTCGAGATCAACCGGCAGCGCATGACGATCGGCGGGCAGTATGTGCTCGGAACCGGCTTTATGGGCCTCGGCGTGATCCTCGTCAGCGAGCCCAATTTCCTCCGGCTGTTCCCGTTTCGCACCTTGGACCGGGCCAATCTCGGCCTGATCCAATTGAAGCCCGGCACCGATCCCGATGCCGCCGCCGCGGCGCTGCGCAAGAGTCTGGGAAGCGACGTCCGGATATTTACCAGACCGGAGCTCGAGGCGCACGAGACCGCCTACTGGACGACCCGCACCTCGGTGGGCCTCTTGTTCGGATCGGGGCTGCTCGTGGCCTTTATCGTCGGGATCATGGTCGTCTATCAGATCCTGGCAACCCAGGTCAGCCGGCAATTGCCGCAATTCGCCACCTTGAAGGCAATCGGCTATACCGATCGATCGCTCGGCGGCACCGTGCTCGCGATGGCCCTAGTGATTGTCCTCGCCGGCTTCGTCCCGGCGCTGGCGGCGGCTCTCGGCAGCTATGTCGTGATCCGCGACGAGACGCTGTTGCCGGTGACGATGACCGCGTCGCGGATCGGCGCCGTGTTCGCCGCCACCGTGGTGATGGCGGCGTTCTCGGCGCTGCTGTCGGCCGGCAGCCTGCGCCGCGCCGATCCGGCCGACATTTTCTGAAATGTCGACAGCCACGGCCCCTTCCCGACCCGGCGGACGGCGCTCCGCGGCGGTGCCGCTCGCCTGGCGCAATCTGTTGGCGAACAAGCCGCGGCTGTTGCGGTCGAGCGGCGGGATCGGCTTTGCGGTGCTGTTGATGCTGATGCAGCTCGGCTTCGAACGGGCCTTCTTCAACGCCTCGCTCGAACTGATCCGGCGTTTCGACGGCGATCTTTTCTTAGAGAGCGCCAGCAAGTACCGGTTTGCCACGCGCGACCCGTTTCCGTCCGAGGATCTCGACAAGGCGCGCGGCGTGCCGGGGGTCGGCACCGTGTCGCCGCTCTATGCGGATTGGCTGAACGTTTTCTGGAAGAACCCGTTCGACGGCAAGAATTTCCGGGTTCGCGTACTGGCCTTCGACCCCGATCATCCGGTGCTGCGCCTGCCGGCGGTCGAGGGCGATCTCGCGGCATTGCGCGATCCGAATGCGGTCCTTGTCGACCGCCGTGCGCGCCGGTTCATGGGGATGGACCGAGGGGCGAAAGAGGCGGCGTTGAACGGCAACCCGGTGCACGTCGTCGGCAGCTTTGCGCTCGGTCCCGATTTTGAGAACGACGGCAGCGTCGTGGTCGGCAGCAAGACCTTCGGCCAGCTTTTGCCGAACCCGGAGGGCGGCCCGCCGCAAGTGGAATTGGGGGTCGTCACGCTGGCTCCGGGCAGCGAAACCGGCGCCGTGCAGAAGGCCCTCGCCGCCGCGCTCCCCGCCCAGATCGCGGTCTTGACCAAGCCGCAGCTGCTCGAATTGGAGCGCAAATTTCAGGCCGACGTGTCTTCCGCCGGGCCGATCTTTTTCATGGGAACCCTGGTCGGCTTCGTCGTCGGCATGCTGATCTCGTACCAGATCATCTACACCGATCTGTCCGACCAATTGCCGCAATATGCGACGATGAAGGCGATGGGCTACAGGACTCGCTATCTGGTGCGCGTCGTGCTCGAACAGGCGGCGTTGAGCGCGCTTGCCGGCTGGGTTCCGGCCTGGCTCGTATCGCTCCTGCTGTTCCGGATCATCGGCGCCATCGCCTTGCTGCCGCTCGGCATGACCGTCGAGCTGACCTTCCTCAGCCTTGCCCTGACCCTCGGAATGTGCTTGCTTTCGGCCATTCTCGCGATAAGGCGAGTGATTGCCACCGACCCGGCCGAGGTGTTCTGATGCGCGCCGCCGCCATTGCCCACTCTGTCGACCCGGCTGCGGCGCAGCCGGCGGTTCGGGTCGACAACCTGAATCACTTCTTTGGTGAAGGCAACTCGCGCAACCAGGTCCTGTTCGCCAACGCGATCGAAATCGAGCCGGGTCAGCTGGTGGTGATGACCGGGCCCTCGGGTGCCGGCAAGACCACCCTGCTCACTTTGGTCGGCGCCCTGCGTTCGGTGCAGGAGGGCCGCATCGACGTCCTCGGCCACGACCTCTCGAGTTTGAGCTCGCGCGCGCTGGTCGCGGTGCGGCGCAACGTCGGCTTTATCTTCCAGATGCACAATCTGTTCGACGCACTGTCGGCCTACGAGAACGTCAAGATGGCGATGCAGCTCGACGGCTGCGCCCCGACCGAGATGCGGCAGCGCTGCGCCGCGGTGCTCGATCGCCTCGGGCTCGGGCACCGCATCGACTACAAGCCGAGATCGCTGTCGGGTGGCCAGCGGCAGCGCGTCGCCATCGCCCGGGCCCTCGTCAACCATCCGCGGCTGGTGCTCGCCGACGAGCCGACCGCGGCGCTCGACCGCAATTCGACGCGTGCCGTCGTCGATCTCTTGAAGGAGACGACGGTCGAGCACGGCTCCGCGGTGGTCATGGTCACGCACGACCACCGCATCATCGAGAAGGCCGATCGCCTGATTCACATGGTCGACGGCCGGATCGTCTCCGATGTGGTGCTGCACGACGCACTGCGGATCTGCGAGTTCCTGAAGACGGTCGATGCGTTCAAGGAGCTGACCCCGGTCGAGCTGACCAATGTTGCGGAAAAGACGAAGAAGCGGCGCTATGTCGCCGGCGATGTCATCATTCGCGAGGGCGAGGCGGGCGACGAGTTCTTTCTGATCTCCGACGGCAATGTCGACGTCATCCGCCGGGAACATGAGGTCGCGACATTGGGCCAGGGCGATTTCTTTGGCGAGGCTGCGCTGATCACCGGCGAGCCACGCAATGCGACGGTGGTCGCCCGCACCGACCTCGAGGCCTATGCCCTTGGCAAAGCCGACTTCCGCGCCGCGATCGAGGGTAGCGCCAGCTTTCGCGATCAGCTCTACCGCGTCTACTTTCTGCGTCACTAACGCCGCCGGCGAGCGCGAAGGGGGTGTCGGTGCGGGTTCTCGGCGTGCATCCCGGCCCGCTCCTCTACACCAAGGTATTTCTGCGGCTCGAACCCTTGGGCCTCGAACTCGTCGCCCAGGCGGCGCGCCGGGCCGGCCATGCGGTCCGGCTGATCGATCTGCAGGTCGAGGATCATCGCGCTTATTTCCGCCTGGTCGGCGACTGGCGGCCGCAGGTCGTCGCCTTCTCCTGCAACTATCTGGCAAACGTGCCGGAGATCGTCGACCTCGCCAAGGCGACGAAGGCGCGCTTTCCCAAGATCTTCGTCTGTGTCGGCGGGCATAGCGCGTCGTTCACCGCGTCCGCGATCATTGCCCATGCCGAGGGCGCCATCGATTGCGTGCTGAAGGGCGAGGGCGAGGCGAGCCTGCCGCTGCTCCTCGAGGCGGTCGAAGCCGGCGCGGAGCCGGGCGGGGTTCCGGGCGCCGTCACCGCGGCCGGTCAGGGGCCGCCGCCCAAATTTGTCGAATCGCTCGACGACCTCACTCCGGCCCGCGATCTTTTGCGCCATCGCCGCAAATACTTCATCGGCACGCTCGATCCCTGCGCCTCGCTCGAGACGTCGCGCGGCTGCCCTTGGGACTGCTCATTTTGCAGCGCCTGGACCTTCTACGGGCGCAGCTATCGCCTCGTCAGCAGCGAACGGGTCGTCGACGACCTGCGCACGATCCGCGAGCCGGGGATCTTCATTGTCGACGACGTGGCGTTTATCCACGAGCGGCACGGGATCGAGGTCGGCGAGGCGATCGCCCGCGCCGGCATCAAGAAGACCTATTATCTCGAGACCCGGGGCGATGTCCTGTTGCGCAACAAGGAGGCGTTTCGCCTCTGGGCGCGTCTCGGGCTGCGCACGATGTTTCTCGGGCTCGAAGCGATCGACGACGCGGGGCTCAAGAAATTCCGCAAGCGGGTGACGCTCGACCGCAACTTCGAGGCGGTCGAATTCGCCCGTTCGCTCGGCATCAATGTCGCGGTCAATCTGATCGCCGATCCCGATTGGGACCATGAGCGGTTTCGGATCGTCCGCGAGTGGTGCCTCGAGATGCCCGACGTGATCAACATCAGCGTCAACACGCCCTATCCCGGCACCGAGAGCTGGGTCACCGACGGCCGCCGGCTGGAGACCCGCGATTATCGGCTGTTCGACATTCAGCATGCGGTATTGCCGACGCGGCTGCCGCTCGCCGAATTCTACCGCGAGCTGGTGACGACACAGCGGGCGGTCCTCAAAAAGCACCTCGACTGGCGTCAGCTCTGGCAGGCCGGCGGCATCGTCGCCCGGCTCCTGCTGCGCGGCCAGACCAATTTCGTCAAGAGCCTGTTCAAGCTGAACCAGGTCTATCGCCCGGAACTGCTGCTCGCCGATCACCGGCAGAGGGTGGCCTACGAGATCCCGGCGCCGCAGCGCGCGGCCGCCGCGGCGGCGCCGGCCGCCCTCTATATCCATGCGCCGCGCGGCCGCAAGGGGCGGGCGATCGACGCCGCGACCGAGCGCTTTGTCGACGCGTCGCGGGTCGGCGCCGCGCCGTGAGCCGGTCAACCGCTAGAGCGCTGCCGGGTTTTTGGGCAAAGCGATCAACGCCGCTCGGGCCGGGCAAGCGCAGCCCTTTTCCGACCACCTATCCCCCAATTTTGGGGAGAACCTCGCCCCGTATCTTGTGTTGTGGACAGCCAAGTAAAAATTGTGGCAGTGCAACTATTCATAGCCCTGCACAAAGGCTATAATACTGCCCCCGCCATGTGTCAACTGGAGCGGGGGCGAGACCTGGCAGAAAGTACCTGACTTATATTGCGTGAAGATTCGCGTAATGGAGCTTATGCGGCTTTCACGGAGGCTCGGTGCTGGCGCAGAACCACAACATCTAGAACTAGGCAGGCTAAGCGAGCCTGCTTTCGACCCACTCTCCCAATCCAAGTTGTACGACAAGCCGGGCTATCCGTTTACCAGTCCACACCTGTATACGGGGATCATCTGCGGGCGGATTCAATTCACCCGGAGAATGAACGGCAAATATCATCCGCGCATAGCGATCGCTCTGTGCCTTAAAGTGGTCAACGTAGTAGTCCAACGCCACCTGATCGGCAGAACTCTTCACCTGAACAAATTTCATCGGCAGTAAGATTCTGTACCTCCATATCGATGTCTTTCTGCGTTCCACCCAAAACAGAAATACGTGTCCATCCCGTCCGAGCAAACACAAGGTCGATTAGCAATTCAAAGTCTTTCCAGTGAAGCCGCTTGACCATGTTGTCTATCGCCGCTTCGTAGCTGGTACGGGCATTGGCTGCTTTGATTGCATCGTCGTCCTGCTCATCACGAATGATGCGAAGGATTGTCTCCCATGCCTTTGGTTTAGCGACGGTTGCCCTAAACCCCGCAGCCGCAGAAACCGTGCCGGGCAGCACCACACTGGCGAGTCTTCGTTTATAGACGAGCGATTCGTTCGACCACTTACGGTCACAAACCAGCCAGAAGTTGCCCGTGTGCTCGTCCCGTCCGGTCGGATTAATCACGGCACCGTCGTGGACTGTGCACCACCACATGCAACCTTCCTCGAAGGTGATCCATACGTGCTCGCTAGGGGCGTGTAGTAAGCGCCACAGCGCGTTGGCATCTGCTATGGCAGAGCCTTTGGGCTTTCCGCGCTTCACGTAGTCTTCTATTTCGAGTTTTTTTATAGTGTCATGATCGGGGTTTAGCAGAATCGCATGTGGAATGTTTGACCATCCAGCATGAAGCTGTCCCTTTGCTTTGGATACCGGCCACCATCTACCGTGCTCTCCGTTTTTTACATAAAGAACGGAGGTCTGGGGAAGGTTCTCAATCATAGAGGACAAACCTCATTGGAGGCATGGAATAGTGATCGGAGCGATCAACACTTGCGGGTAGGACCGGTAGGCAAGGGCGGGTGGCGAGGCGCGCCATGTATTCCGGGCGGAGCAGTTTCAAGCCATGCCCGCATAGATGCGAGGTCGCTATCAGTGGCTCCGTTGACACGATAGCCCCGTCCTTTCGCAGCGAGCGACATGAGACTGTCCGGTAACATCTTAGGCTGATTACCAAAATACCATGTTGAAACAGGATCAAACACGAGAACAGGTGATGAAATATCCTTGCGGATTTCATTCGCTCCGGGGTGATAGTCCGGGCGCAGGCGCTTAAACGTGCCATTCGGCTTCGCCCGATAGACCGCATCAGAGCGGCCTCGAAATTCTGCTTCATAGTCGCCAATTTCAACGCGACGGGAAATACGGCCCGCCCAAGCCACGAGTTCGCGCGGCTCCTTCGGGTAAAAGCCGACAACCCAATCGCCACGTTGCGCACTGCCGCGTATCTTCGGCTTACATGTGGCGAGGGAAACCAACCCTCTGTCGATGCAGGGTGCCATCCCCGTGTCGTGGCGCAGGATGTAGCGAAATATACGGGTCATGCCTCCAGACTTTCTGCCAGTGGGAATGCCGGATTGAGCAGCTAACGCGGCGCGGGCTGTACCAAGAGTTTCCGCGAGAAGGTGACGTAATTATATTCATCTATTAATTTTAAAACGTTCTCACCTTGATTCTTTAGATCAATACATTGCTCCTGTGCAATCTTCATGAACCGCCAATAGCGCTCACCATTCGATCCAACCCCGACAAGGGGGCATTTGTACCACTTGGCAATCTCGCGATCCCAAAGCGGGAAGAATTTCGGCGCCAGCAGGTGTAACGCTTTTGCTGCGCCTACCGGACCAAGCACTGCGTCGCACTCGTTGAACAGCGCACAGATTTGCATGTGATCCACGACATCATCTAATTTTTCGATAGTTGCGTTTCTGTATGTCGCAAGTACACTACGATTTGTGGAGATCAATCCCTCTATGTCCATGAAGTGCTTTGCCCTATCAAATGTCTTCCTCTTGAACCGGTAAAAAGAGACGTTCCACGTTTGCAGTAGCACGGCTAGTGCGTCGGCCACAGGGAAAGTGTTGGTCGTTGCTGTCTCTGCGAGCGCGAAGGAGACGAGGGCTGTGGCCGCACGATAGAACAGGTCACGAGGTTCATTCTTTTCAAATGCAGCGTGACCACGGGTAAGGTCTGCGGGTGATATTTTGTAAGCCGGCGGCAGCATGGCGACACCAGAAAGAGCGGCGGAAGCAGTCACTACCCCGCGCGCCCTAATTCTACCCGCAACGCGTGAATTTTCCAGAAGTCGGTTATCGGTCATTCTGCTGCCGGGGATCACCATCAACACGAGCCCCACCGACTTTCGCCGCGCGGCCGCGTTTGCGGCTCAGATGTTTTCGGCATCGCCGGTCCATCCCAGGTCGCCGATCGGGCCGATGATGTCGCCGCAAATTCGTATCGTCCCAGCCATCCGTCCGAAGAGGTCGATCGGTTCCTCGTCCACCGGTACCAGCTTGGCTACCGGTTTGCCGCGCTTGGTGACGATGATCGGCCGGCGCTGCTGTGCCACCTCATCCAGCAAGCGCAGGCACTCGGCTTTGAAGCTCGCCGCCGAAACCTGCCGAGCGGTATTGATCATCATGACCTGCCCATAATCGCTTCATCATGTTCATGATGGGCGATGGCGCGCCTGTTTCACAAGTTGATCCGATGGCTGGCGAACGCCCGCCTGGGACGCCCGTGGTCTTGGCCGACGCGGGCACGCTCTTGGCGTTCAGCGAGCCCCATTTTTCATGCTCGAAATCAAGACTAATTTGATCCCCCGCAGGATCCGTCACCACGCAAAAACTAGTGGCCTGAACCGCTTCGCCCATTCGACGGGTCCGTAGGTGTAAGCCGTTGTTTGTGTTGGAGTCCACACCGGCGAAGGCCGGTGCCCATCGCTGGCATGGATCCCGGCCTGCGCCGGGATGGTCGCGGAGAACAACGAGTTCACGCTTGCGAAAGGTCGGCGAGACGGCCAATCGGCGAAGTCGGGCTAAGCCGCTTCGAACCAACAGAAATTGTCATTGCGAGGAGGCCGGAGGCCGACGAAGCAATCTCTACCGCATTCGGTCATTTGTGGCACGAGATTGCTTCGCTTCGCTCGCAATGACAGCACTTATATTGTGAAACGAATTTCTAATCCACTACACTATGCGGGGCCCTTGCGGTCGAGGAACTCTCTGAAGCCCTCGCGCGGGTGATCGGCGGCGAGCCAGGTGGCGCGCGCGTCCTCCTCGGTGGCATAGCGGTCGCGCCAGCCCATGCCGATCGCTTCGTGCAGCAGCCGCTTGATCCCCTGGACCATGCGCGCATCGTTCTTGGCGATCATCTGCCCGATTTCGATGGTGGCTTCGAGGAGCCGCGGGGCCGGCACGACCTGGTTCAGGAGGCCGATGTCAAGCGCCTCGTCGGCGGCCACGGCGCGGCCGGTATAGAGCAGTTCCTTGGCCTTCGGCAGGCCTACGAGGAGCGGCAGCGACCAGGTCGAATTGACCCGGCCGTAGCTCGCCGCCAGAAAACGAAACTGGCTGCGCTGACAGCCGATGCGCAGATCGAGGGTCGACGCCAGCAATGCGGCGCCGCCATAGGCGAGGCCGTTGATCGCGCCGATCAGCGGCTTCGCATAGCTCGCGATATGCCAGATCGCGGCGCCGCGGAATTCCTGGCGCTGCGCCAGCTCCTCGCTCGACAGTGCCGCCATCTCGTGGATGTCGGCGCCGGCGGAGAAGGCGCGCTCGCCGGCGCCGGTCAGGATCACCGCCTTGACGGCGTCGTCGGTCTCGTGAACCGTCAATGCCTCGTCGAGCTCGCGCACCAGGTCAAAGCTCAGCGCGTTGAGCTTTTCGGGCCGGTTCAACGTGATCACGGCGACCCCGTCATGGCGCTCGTCGACGATGAATTGATGGGCCATTGCGACCTCCTTCTGCGGCTCGGGTTGGTTTGACACTCTATCGGGCGGGGTGGTAGCTCAAGTCAGGCGCGGAGCGGCGGGAGGCGGCGATGGTCGGCAGTCTTGACGGCATCAGGGTCCTCGAACTCGCCCGCTACCAGGCCGGGCCGCGCGGCGGCATGATCCTCTCCGATCTTGGCGCCGAGGTCATCAAGATCGAGAAACCAGGCGGCGAAGAAACCCGTCGCGCACCGCCTGTCGTGCGCGGCCAGAGCGTCTATTTCGCCGTCTACAACCGTGGCAAGAAGAGCCTCTGTCTCGATCTGCGCGACCCGCGCGGCAAGGAGATCTTCGCCGCACTGGTGCCGAAGGCCGATGTCGTGCTGGAGAACTTCCGCCCCGGCACCATGGCGCAAATGGGTTTTGGCTATGAAGCGCTTTGCGCGCTGAAGCCCGACATCGTGCTGACCTCGGTCTCGGGCTTCGGGCAATACGGCCCCTATCGCGAGCGCCCGGCCTTCGACCCGCTCGGCCAGGCGATGAGCGGGCTGATGAGCCTGACCGGCGCGCCGGTCGGCACCCCGCTCGGCGCCGCCACTTCGCTCGTCGACCGCTACACCTCGCTGCACGCGACGATCGGCACGCTCGCCGCCCTGCGCCACCGCGACCGGACCGGCGAGGGCCAGCTCGTCGATTGCTGCCTGATGGATTCGGCGCTGACCATGGTCGAGATCCCGGCCTCCTACTATCTCGCGACCGGCGAGGAGGGCGGCGAAAGCGGCCGGCCGCCCTACCAGGCGAAGGACGGCTATGTCGTGATCTCGGCCGCCGGCGGCGCGATGGCGAGCCGGCTGATGCGGATCGCCGGCGACGACGCGGCGGCCGCGGCGGGCGGCCTGACCAACCGGGTCGGCGCCGGCGACCCGCGCCAGCAGGCGGTCGCCAAATGGTGCGCCGAACACACCGTCGACCACATCGTCAAGACCCTGCTCGACGCCGAGATCCCGGTCGCTCCGGTCAAGTCGATCCCGGAGGTCGCGCGTGACCCGCATCTGTGGGAGCGGGAGATGCTGGTCAAGATGCCCGACGCGCTCGCCGGCGAGATCTACCTGCCCGGCGCCACGATCAAGCTGTCGAGGACGCCCGGGCGCGTCGGCCCGGTGCCGACCCCCGGCCAGCACACCGACGAGGTCCTCTCCGGCCTCTTGGGCTATGATCGCGCGCGGCTCGACGGATTGCGGCAGGCCAAGGTGATCGCCTGACCCGGGGCCCAAATCATGTATGCAGGGCGGATTTCAATCCGCCCCATGGGTTCGCGGTTCACCCGCGCAGGCTGAGGATATAGGCGATGACATCGCGCATCTCGTCGGGCTTGAGGATCAGGTTCGGCATTTTTGCATGCGTCGTCGTCAGAAAGACGCGCAGAGCCGCCGCGGTCATGCCCGGGGTGTTCGCGATGTCGCGAAAATTCGGCGCGCCGGCGATGAGCGGTCTTGACGGTCTTTCGCCATCGACGACGTGGCAGGCGACGCAGACCCGCCGCGCCAGGTCATGGCCGGCCGCCACCTCGGCATCCTGCGCGTTGGCGCGAAGGGCAACCAGGGCAAGAACCGCTGCGAAGGTTGCCAGGCGCGCCGACTGTTGCATGATGATCCTCGATCAAGCCCGCCGTCGGGCATCCTCCCCGATGGCGCCGCACAGCAGCCCGCATACGATCAGACGCGCAAGGCCGGTAAAATTATGACATTCTTGCCGCCGCGGTCCACGACGGTTCACACTTTACAGGGTGCCCGGCGCGGCGCGGCAGCGCCCGGCAGCGGAGGGAGGTGCCGATGAGCTTTGTCATCGCGAGTTTCCGCGATGTCGCCGACGGCCTGCAGGAAGGCCAGTTCGCGGTCGGCGCCCGCCGGCGGGCGGCGAGCCTCGACGATCTCGATCCGATCTACCGGCAGCTCCTCGATCGGCCGATCACGCAGACGCTGGGCATCATCGGCCCGGACGGGCGGCCGAGCCTGACCCCGATGTGGTTCGACTACGAGGGCAACAAGATCCTGGTCAATACCGCCTCGCACCGCCCGAAATGTGAGTGGATCCGCAAGAACCCGCGGCTGACGAGCCTGCTCGTCAACCCCGACAACGCCTATCACTGGGTTCAGATCAAGCACACGGTCGAGAACGAGCGGCGCGAGTGGGAAGCGGGCGGCGAGTACGTCACCCGGCAGCTCGACCGGATCTGGACGAAGTACACCGGCAAACCGCCGCCCTACGTCCTGCGCGACCCGGCGATCGACGAAAAGAGGGTGTTGTTCGTCTGCCGCATCGACCGCATCGCCACCTTCGGCAGGCCCTAGCCCGCTTCGGCGTGCCCGCGTCGGCGCCGGCGATGGGAGCGCCCGCAACCCCATCATCGGATCCCCGCTCATGCTGACGCGCCGCGCGGTCTTGTGGTTCTCTCTTTTGGTTTGCGTCGCCGCCGGGGCCGGATCGGCGGCGGCGCCGCTGCAGAGTTTCGAAACTTCGGGCCTCGTGATCGTCAGCGCGCACGCCCGCCATCGCTTCACCGTCGAGCTCGCCGAAACGCCGGAGCAGCTGGAGCAAGGGTTGATGTTTCGTCCGTCGCTGGCGCCCGATGCCGGCATGCTGTTCGATTTCAAAGCGCCGACCGTGGCCACGATGTGGATGCGCAACACCCTGATCCCGCTCGACATGCTGTTCGTCGACGCGGCCGGCACCATCCTCGCCATCCGGGCCCGCGCGATCCCCGGATCGGACGCCATTATCTCGGCCGGGGTCCCGGTGCGCGCCGTCCTCGAATTGAACGGCGGCACGGCGGAGCGGCTGGGCATCGCCCCCGGCGACCGCGTCCTCCATCCGATCTTCGGGCGGGGCTCGTGACCGGCGCCGGCCATTGCCTCTGCCAGACAGACGGAGATCTCGGCGCAGACGGCGGCATATTCTGGCGATAGGCGCAAGGCGCCCGACAGCTGTCGCGGATAGGCGCGCTCGAAGCCGGCGAGCCCGACGGCGCGGATTTCTTGGGCGGCGCGCTCGCGTTCGGCCGGTCCGACCCGGCCGGCGAGGCGAAACGGCAGCAGCACATTGCCGCTGACCGTGGTCCACGGCATCAGGGTCGGATCCTGAAAGACGAAGCCGATCGGCGGCGCGAAATCTGCGATCGGCGGGGGCGAGCGCCAAATGCCGTTCGCCGGCGCTTGGCTGGCTCAACCCGGCGATGATCCGCAACAGGGTCGTCTTGCCGCAGCCCGAGGGGCCAAGCAGGCTCAGAAACTCGCCGCGGCGGATGTCGAGATCGATCCGATCGAGTGCCGCAACCCCGCCCGGGAAGCGCTTGGCGATGCCGCTGAGCCTGACGACCGGCGCGGCTGGCGGCGCGTCGCGATCGTGTTTTTGCCGGATCGCCAGGTGAATAAGCCTACGTTATCAGGAGTGGCGCCGCCTCTCGCCCAATCGATCGCGGGCCGGACCTCGGTCGTTCAGATTTTGGTTGCCGGCAACGCGTCCAACTCCTAATCTTTGACTTGAGCACGGAGGAGGCGGGAGACCTCGCGCTGCGGGCGCGGACTCCCGCAAACCGGCACAGTTCAACCCGAATCGGGGAGGATCCTATGGGCCTGCGTTGGCAATGGGCCGCGGCAGCGCCGCTGGTCCTGAGCCTGCTGATCCCCGGCTCCGCGTGGTCGGAAACGTGTCTCTCGCCCTATATTAAGGGACTGCGGCAGCCGGAGAAGGTGCTTTATGTCTGGACCCTGCCCGCAGGCAACTCAACCAGCAAGGGCGCCGACTTTCTCAGCGTGATCGACGCCAATTTGGCATCGCCCACCTACGGAAAGCTGTTGCGAAAGGTCGAAGTCGGATCGGTCGGCAACGAAGCTCATCATATGGGCTACACCGATGATCGGACGAAGATCTGGGCCGCCTCGCTCAACACCAATCGGTTCTTCGTCTTCGACGTCGCGACGGATCCGATGAACCCGCGACTTGTCCGGACGATCGACAATGTTGCTCAGCTCACCGGTCTGACCGGTCCGCATACGCCCTATGCCATACCCGGTCGGATGCTGATTAGCATGGCCTCCGGCCCGGATGGAACCGGCCCCGGCGGCATCGCCGAGTTCACCAACGATGGCGAGTTCGTCGCCAGCCATCGCGCGCCCAATCACCCCTACGAGACCGTGATCAAGCCCGAGTTCAACCGGATGATCACTTCGAGCTGGGTGTCGCAGAAAACGTTCATGAGTTCCTCCGAATAAGTGGGACCCGAAAGATTTCAGCAACACGCTGGAGGTATGGGACCTCAAGGAGCGGCGGATCATCCAGGAGCTAACGGGGGATCCAATCCCCCTGGCAGCACGCTGGATGCTCGCACCAAATGCAACCTACGGCTATAACATCTCCAATGGCGGCAACTCCCTATGGATGTTCCGCATGAAGTCCGATGGTAACTTCGCCTATCGGAAGGTGGCCGATTTTCCCAAGGGTTGCTCTCCGGGCGATCTCAGGCAGTCTTCTGATGACCATTACCTGTATGTCAGCTGTTTCGCCGCCGGCGAGGTGGAGGCCTGGGACATTTCGGACCCCGATCACCCTCGACTTCACGATACGATCCAGGGCATCGTGCAGGCCAATATGATGCACCTGACCTGGGACAACCATCGCCTATATGTTACGAACTCAGGCATCAGCAGCATCGACTACTCGCCTCGTTACATGCTGCGTCTTATCTATATCGGGCCTGACGGGCATATGAAGCTCGATCCTCTGTTCGCGGTCGACTTCTCGAAGGCCCCCGACGGACCGGCGCGACCGCATGATATTCTGCTCAATTAGGCTAGCTTCCGGAACCGTAACGGGGACACTGTGCGCGGCGGCTACGGCTCCAGAATCGTCGGTTGTGTCATGCTCGCCGGATTCTTGTCGGCGGCTGGGTGCATAAGCGCGCCGGCACACGAAGTACAGCAATCGGTTCCGACAGGCGCGAGCGCATTGGCGATCGCCAATCACCCGTCCCTCGCCGTCATCCAAGCGGCGCCAGACTTTACCTTGCTGGACAGCAGAGATCAAAGGCTTAAGCTTTCCGAGCTTCGTGGCCGTGTCGTCCTGCTCAGCTTCATTTACACGAATTGCGCAACGACCTGTCCATTGCTCACCCATCGGATGGGGCTGCTGCAGGATCGCCTCAAAGACGCGGGCCTGTGGCCTCGCTCGATAAGCTTTCTCTCGGTGACGGTGGATCCTGAACGCGATGTGGGGCCGGTTTTGGCCGATTATGCCGAACGATTTGACGCTGTGGACTCGAACTGGCGCTTTTTGCGGGATGAGCCGGCGGCGGCGCGGTCGGTCCTCGCCGCCTACGACGAATGGACGAAACCGCTGCCCAACGGCGAGTTGGACCACCCGGCGCGCGTCTATCTGATCGACCGTCGGGGCAACATACGGGAAATTTACGCGCTGGCGTTTTTTGACGAGCGCCAGGCGTTTATCGACATTCGCACATTGGCCGAGGAGCGACCGTAGGAGCCGTCGGCCCACAATCGTGCGCTCGTCCCGCACGCCCTTGTCCGGATGGCTTGCTTATGGCGGCAACTACCCCTCGCCTGCCGCACGCGCCGATTGACAATACGCTCCAGCTCAGCATCGCAATATCGCTCAGTTCGGTCAGATCGTCGGCGACACCAAACGGCCGGCACGTGGATTTCGCTTGCATAGCGATGCTCGGCTCGCTCATCCTGGCAGGAACAAGCCATGTCCGCCGCGCAGCGGCCGTGGCTCCAATAAATTCAAAACCAGAAATTACTAATCGCCTTTGTGATTAGTCGACCAACGAGGGAGGGAGATAGGATGCAACGACTGAGTAATCAATCGATGCGTTTGGCCGCTCGGTTTGCGGGGGTAACGGCTTTTCTTGGCTGTTTGGCTTTCGCCGCGACCCTGCCTGCGGTCGGGGCCGAGCCGGACAAGGAGGCGCTGATTTGAGACGCGCTGCGGGCCGCGCCGCCGGCGGTCGCCAGCACTGCCAGCGTAATGGACTGGGATCACAAGATCCTCAAGCAAGGTAGCGGCGCCTACACCTGCATGCCGTCAGATCCGGCTACCCGCGCCAAGGGCGGCTACAATCCGATGTGCCTCGACCAGCCCTGGATGGCTTGGCTCGACGCCTTTGTCGGGAAAAAGCCGTTCAAAACCGACCGCAGCGGTATCGCCTACATGCTCGCGGGTGACACCGGCGCAAGCAACATCGATCCCTACGCGCAGGGTCCGACCGCCGACAACCAATGGGTTGTCGAAGGTCCGCATATCATGGTCCTCTTCCCGACCCCGGCACAGTTGGAGGGTCTCTCCACCGATCCGAACAGCGGCGGCGCCTACGTGATGTGGAAGGGTACACCCTATGCGCACGTGATGGTGCCGGTGGCTGCGCGTCCGCCGACAAAGCAATGAGCGGCGCAACGATCGGAAGAAAGGCGGGCAACGCGGCGCGCGCTTTGGCTTCTGCCGGTTCCTTGCGGACGATTTCGTCGAAGCTGCCGTAGGTTTGGTCCCAGAGGTCGTCCAGGCGTCAGCCGGTATGGCGGATGACGGTGATCGATATCGCCTGTTGCTGTGGTACCCGATCCGCAGCGGCCCGAGCCGAGCGCTTCCGGTCCATCCGTCCGGTAGCGGCCGTGGTGGTGCGCGCCGCGGGCGAGGCGGGCCAGGGGGAATTGCCTGCGTGATCGGCACCAGCCGCGCGACTTGGCGAAGCGCTCGGCCGGGGTGTCTATGACACCCTGTTGATGCGTTGGTGCTGGCGGGCCGGACCCCGGTTGCGGCGAGCGGGCGGCGGCGATAGGCTCCGCTGGTACCGATCGGGTTCGAACCCTTGCGATACCTCAGCACCCGCGATCCAGGCAGGCAGCCGCAGACCTTGGACTTCGAAGAGGTGCTGTTGGGCGGCCTGGCCGCGCATGGCGGGCTCTACGTCCCCGATCGGATCCCAAAGCTCGACGCGGCGTTCTGGCGGGGTGGCGCCCTGCCTTATGCCGAGCTCGCGGCGCGAATCATGACGCTCTTCGCCGGCGACGCCTTCTCCACGGACGCCATGCGGTCGCTCGCGGCAGCAGCTTACCGCGAGTTTTCTCATCCGGCGGTGACCCCGCTCGTGCAACTCGACGAGCGGCTGTGGCTCTTGGAGCTGTTTCACGGACCGACCCTCGCGTTCAAGGATCTCGCCTTGCACCTCGTCGGCCGCCTGTTCGACGCGGCGCTGGCGCGGCGGCGCCAGCGGGTGACGGTGGTCGGCGCAACTTCGGGCGACACCGGCTCCGCCGCGATCGCCGCCTGCCGCGACCGCGCGGCGCTCGACATCTTCATCTTCTATCCGCATTGCCGCATCTCCGAGGTGCAGCGCCGGCAAATGACCACGGCCGCCGCCGCCAACGCCCACGCGATCGCGATCGAGGGCACCTTCGACGATTGCCAGGACCTGGTCAAAGCGCTGTTCGCCGATGCGGCATTCCGGCACGAACTCAACCTCGCCGCGGTCAATTCGATCAATTGGGCGAGGATTGCGGCGCAGACCGTGTACTACATCGCCGCCGGGATGTTGCTCGGGCGCGCCGGCGCGGTCGCTGTCGTTCAGCGTGCCGACCGGCAACTTCGGCAATGTCTATGCCGGGCACGTCGCCCGCCGACTTGGGCTGCCGATCGAGCGCCTCGTCATCGGCACCAACCGCAACGATATCCTCGCCCGCTATTTTGCCACCGGCGACATGACGATCGCCGCGGTCGAGCCCGAGCCTAAGCCCCAGCATGGATATCCAGATTCCAAGCAATTTCGAGCGCTTGCTGTTCGAGTTGCAGGACCGCAACGGCGCTGCCGTCGATGCCGCGATCGCGGCGCTCCGGTCGGGCGGCGCCCTGCCACGGGACGACCCGGCATGGCGCGCGAGCGCGCGACTTGTTTTCCGCCCATCGGGTCGACGACAATCTGACGATGCAGACGATCGCCGAAACCCATTCACGCACCGGCCTCTTGATCGATCCGCATACCGCGGTTGCGCGTCGCCGCCGCGCGCGCGCGCTGGCGGCGGGCGGACGCCGGCGGTCCGATCGTGGCGCTCGCCACCGCCCACCCGGCGAAATTTCCCGACGCGGTCGAGCGCGCGACCGGCATCCGGCCGGCGTTGCCGCCGGCGCTCGCCGATCTCTTCGAGCGGCGCGAGCGAATTGACGGTGCTGCCCAACGAGCTCGGCGCGGTGCGCGATTTCATTCGCGCCCATGCGCGGCGCGCGGGGAGTAGCAGCATGACCATCGGCTTTCCACGCTAGCCAACGGGCTGCGCATCGCCACCGACCGGATCGACACGGTCGATACCGTCTCGCTCGGCATCTGGGTCGATGTCGGCACCCGGCACGAGCCGGCCGCAGATCAACGGTGTCGCGCATTTCCTCGAGCACATGGCGTTCAAGGGGACCGAGCGGCGCAGCGCGCTCGCCATCGCCGAGGAGATCGAGGCGGTCGGCGGCCACCTCAACGCCTATACCTCGCGCGAGAGCACGGCCTATTACGCCAAGGTGCTGAAGGAGGATGTGCCGCTGGCGCTCGACATCCTCGCCGACATCCTGCAGCACTCGACCTTTGCGCGGCCGAGCTCGAGCGCGAGCGCGCAGTGATCCTGCAGGAGATCGGCCAGGCCAACGACACCCCGGACGACATCATCTTCGATCATTTCCAGGAATGCGCCTTTCCCGACCAGGCGATGGGCCGGCCGGTGCTCGGCCGGCCCGAGATCATCCGCCGGCTCGAGCGCGACGCGGTCATCGGCTATCTGCGCGACCATTACGGCGCCGAGCGGATGGTGCTGGCGGCGGCCGGCAACCTCGACCACGACCGATCTCGGCGCGCTTGCCGACAAGCTGCTTGGCGCGACTGCCGGCAAAGCGCGCGACGGCGGCCGAGCCGGCGCGTTATACCGGCGGCGACCGGCGCGAGGCAGCGCGATCTCGAACAGCTGCACCTGGTGCTTGGGCTTCCCCGGCTCGAGCCTCGCCGACCCCGACTTCTACGCCGCCTCGGTGCTGTCGACCGCGTTCGGCGGCGGCATGTCGTCGCGGCTGTTCCAGGAGATCCGCGAAAAGCGCGGGCTCGTCTATACGATCCATTCGCTTTGCCCACAGCTATCGCGACGGCGGGCTGTTCGGCATCTATGCCGGCACCGGCGAGAGCGAGGCGGCGGAGCTGGTGCCGGCTCTGTGCGACGGAGACCATCCGGCTCGAAGACGGGCTGAGCGCCGGTCGAGCTCGCCCGCGCCAAGGCGCAGATGAAGGCGGGTCTGTCTGATGTCGCTCGAAAGCACGTCGGCGCGCTGCGAGCAGCTGGCGCAGCACCTCTTGATCCACGGCACGCCGTTCGACCCGGCCGAGATGCGGTGCGCCGCATCGAGGCGGTCGACGACTGCCGCGATCGGCCGCGTCGTCGCGCGCTGGCGCACGCGCGCCGCCGACCCTGGCGGCGCTCGGCCCGGTCAGCCGGCTCGAGGATTTCGACCGCGTGCGGGCGCGGCTCGCCGCCTGACGCGCGTGACGGGCGCGATGGCGGCGCAGCGCAAGACCTTCCCTCGGCTCTTTCTCGCCCGCCCGGAGCCGTTCCGGCTCAGCCGGCGAACGCGTCTTTCTGCGCCCGCCCGAGCGCGGCGATTACGAGGACTGGGCGAGCCTGCGCGCGCGCTCGCGCAACTTTCTGGCGCCGTGGGAGCCGAGCTGGCCGCCCGATGCGCTGTCGCGCGCCGATTTCCGCGTCGCGGGTTGCCCGCTACGCCGAGGATTGGCGCACCGACCAGGCCTATAATTTCTTCATCTTCGCCCATGACGACGGCGTTGCTCGGCGGCATCGGCCTCGCCAATGTGCGGCGCGGCGTCGCCGAGACGGCGAGCCTCGGCTATTGGATCGGCGAGCCCTTCGCGCGGCAGGGCTACATGACGGCGGCGTTGCCGCTGGTCCTCGATTTCGCTTTCGACCGGCTGCGCCTGCATCGGGTCGAGGCCGCCTGCCTGCCGACCAACGTGCCGAGCCGGGCGGTGCTGCTGCGCGCCGGCTTCCAGCAGGAAGGCTACGCCCGGCAGTATCTCTGCATCGACGGCAAATGGCAGGACCATCTGCTGTTCGCGATCCTCCGCGAACCGCCGCCGAGTTCGGACACCGGCTCTTCTTCCGGTTGAGGACAAGGAGGCTGCGATGAGCGCGCCGGCTGCGCCCCAAGCTTCGGGCGATCCCTGGACCATCCCGCTCGATCGGCTCGACGTCGCCGACCCGCAGCTGTTCCAGGACGATGTCTGGCCGGACTGGTTCGCCCGCCTGCGGCGCGACGATCCGGTGCACTTTCACAGCGAGAGCCGGTTCGGGCCGTTCTGGTCGGTGACGAAATACGCCGACATCATAACGTTGGAGGCGACGCCCTCGGTCTTCTCTTCCGCTTCCGGGATCACGCTTGCCGACCAGGAAGCGGAATACCGGCTGCCGATGTTTATCGCGATGGACCCGCCGAAACACGATGCGCAACGCCGCGTGGTGGCGCCGATCATGTTTCCCGAGAATCTTCGGAAACTCGCCGATACGATCCGGGAACGGGTGGTCCGGATCCTCGACCGTTTGCCGCGCAACGAGCCGTTCGACTGGGTCGAGCGGGTGTCGATCGAACTGACGACGCAGATGCTGGCCACCCTCTTCGATTATCCGCAAGAGCGGCGGCGCGAGCTGACCCGCTGGTCGGATATCGCGACCGCCAACCTGACCGCGCCCGACGCAGCCGTGCGGACCGAGGCGGAGCGCTTCAACGAGCTGCAAAAAATGGGCGCGGCAATGACCGCGCTGTGGAACGAACGGGTGAATGCGCCGCCGCGCCCCGATCTCATTTCGATGCTCGCGCATGGCGAGGCGACCCGGCACATGGACCCCTTGGAGTTCATGGGCAATTGCGTGCTGCTGATTGTCGGCGGCAACGACACGACGCGCAATTCGATCAGCGGCGGGCTATGGGCGCTGAGCCGGCATCCCGAGGAATACCGCAAGCTCCGGGAGAACCCCGGCCTGATCCCGTCGATGGTGCCGGAAATCATCCGCTGGCACACGCCGATCACTCATATGCGCCGGACCGCGCTGTCGGATTACACGCTCGGCGGCAAGACGATCCGCGCCGGCGACAAGGTGGCGCTGTGGTACATCTCGGGCAACCGCGATGCCGAAACGATCGAGGATGCCGACCGGTTCATCATCGACCGCGCCCGCCCGCACCGGCATCTCTCCTTCGGGTTCGGCATTCACCGTTGCCTCGGCAACCGGCTGGCGGAACTGCAGCTGACGATCCTCTGGGAAGAAATCCTGAAGCGTTTTCCGATGATCGAGGTGCTGGAACCGCCGCGGCGGCTTTACGCGGTTTTCGTGCACGGGATCACGTCGATGAGAGTGCGCATCCCCGGCTGACGGCGGCAGAAGGGCCAGGCGATGTCCGACCCGGTCGAACGCCATGGCGGTCGCAACCGGAGGCCGGAACGGCCGGGTGATCTGCGCCGACGGCTTCGACCCGGCTTACCGCGACCGCGGCATCGCCGACGGCATTCTCCCGGCGATCGCGGGGCTCGCGCGCCGGCGCGGCACCGCCGCGGCGAGGCGAGCGCGCGGCGGCATCGAGATCATCTGGGACCGCCAGTTTGGCTTTCTGAAGGAAACGCTGGTGGCGCCGGTGTCGCGGCTCGAGATCGTGCTCGGGCGGACGCTCGGCGGCGCGGCGGTCGCGCTGATCCAGGGGGGCATCGTCTTTCTCGTTTGCCTCGCCGCCGGATTCCGGCCGGCATACCCGCTGCTGCTGCCATTGGCGCTCTTATTCATGGCGCTGATCGCCATCATGGGCACGGCGATCGGCACCGCCCTCGGCTCGTTATTGCAGGACATGCAGGGCTTTCAGCTGATCATGAACTTTGACCTGCTGCCGCTCTGCTCCCTCTCGAGCGCGCCGTTCCCGGTGCCGGACCGCCCGGGCCGGTGCGGCTAGCGGTGCGGCTCAACCCGCTCAGCGAGAGGTGACGAGATAAAACGGGCAGGATAGCACGATAAGTAGGACCAGATCGAGAACGTTGAGCGCCTCAGCTCTCGGCCTGAAGTGGGCCCGGTTCCGTGTGACGATCTCAAGGGCGGTGTTTTTGCTCAGCCCAATTCGGGGGTCGCTATAGAAGCGCTCGCGCATGGCTGGTAGCCGCTGTCGACCCAACTGCGACATTGGCCACACGCGTCCGGGGCGTCCGCTACCTGATCCGCCAGCGGACCTTTGTACCTTGAGCGTGCTCGCGAAAGAATCGGGCCGTCCTTTGACCCAAAACGGACATCTGCAGAACGCTGCTTTCACCGGTGGCGCATGTCCCCGCCGCCAGGCTCGACGGCTGCCGCGAAGATCCGAAACTCGGGACTTGGAGCGTCCTTTTGCGGGAGATCGTCAAGTGACACTGCGTTAAGGCCGAATCTTTTTCGGTAGACACCCGGCGCCAACCCTGTGACCTTGCGAAAGACGCGTGCAAATGAGGCCACGTCCTTATACCCGAGGGATTCGGCGATCTCCTTTTGAGGCGTGTTCCCGCATTCCAGGAGCTCGCGGGCCCGCGCGATGCGAACCGCTCGACAATATTCGATCGGCGTCATGCCCGTTGCATTCGCGAACCGACGGAGAAACGTGCGCCTTTCCAATCCCGCCGACGCCGCCATGGAGGCGAGAGATACGTCTCGCCCATCCCTGATGTGCACCCACTCCTGAGCCTTCAGCACAGCTGTATCTCCGTGCGTTTGTCTAGGAGCGAAGCCAGGGAAATAGCGCGCCTCACTCGCGGCTGGATCGGAGAGAACAAAGCGAGCCGTTTCCGCCCTGACGGCACCGCCAAGAAGCCTGTCCACTAGAAGCAGGCCAACGTCGACCCACGCCAGAAATCCGCCCGTTGTGATGATGTCGCCGTCGTCAATAATGCGTTGGTTCGTGTCGACAGTAATCTCTGGAAACCGTTTCGCCAGCGACTCTGCGCAAATGCGGTGTGTCGAAACCGAACGCCCGGCGACGAGACCCGTTTCGGCAAGGATGAAGGCGCCCGAGCACACAGAAACCAGCTTGGCACCGCAAGTATAATGGTTCCGCAGCCAGGACACCACGCCGGCGGGGACATCAGGATTCGGAAGGTCAACCATAGTTGGTGGTATGATCAGGATCCGCGGCTGTGGGCTCCCGCGCGGATCGCTATCGTACACGCACGAAAGGTTGGTATCGCGGTTATGCGCTGGTTGCCAATGCGTAACGCGAAGCGGGGATCGACCGTCTCGCTGTTGATCAAGTGCGATGCCAGCGGCGATGCCGAACAAATCCGTGAGACCGTGAACACAGGCCGCTTGCACGCCCGGATAGAGCACAATCCCAATTTCGTTCGTGGCGCCCGCGACCTCTGTTCGCCGCTGATGACGCTGAGCAACAACTGTCGCTTTTCCCTGTTCCGTTCTATCCACCGCTCGCCCTCCGCCTCGGTGTCCCTGACGTAAACGTCCGGTATCGCCATTTTGTCGCTTGCCGCCAAAACCTTGACCCTTGCGGCAATTGTAAGGTGCCGACGGGTGGAAGCACCTTACCAAAAAGTCAGGGCAACGACACCCCTGCTCGACCGACGGGGAGTTAATGATGGACGCCGCATCGACCTATCGCGCAGTGCACGCGGTCAGCCTAGGTCGGCTGGAACTGACCGAAAAAACAATGCAGGCTCCGGGACCCGGCAGGGTGCGGATCCGCGTCGAGGCGTGTGGGGTCTGCCATTCGGATTCCGGCACGGTGGAAGGCCTGTTTGCGATCGATTGGCCGCGCGTCCCCGGCCATGAGGTCGTCGGCCGCATCGATGCGCTTGGTTCCGGCGTCCAGGGCTGGGTGGTCGGTCAGCGCGTGGGTGTCGGGTTTCTCGGCGGGTCTTGCGGCTATTGCGAGTTCTGCCGCAGCGGCGATCTCGTGAACTGCCGGAACCAGGAATATACCGGCATTCATCATGATGGCGGATATGCCGAAGTGATGATCGCGAAGGCCAGCGGGCTCGTGTCGATCCCAGAACTCCCTGTCCTCGGTCGATGCGGCGCCGCTGCTTTGCGCAGGACTCACGACGTTCAGCGCTCTGCGAAACGCGTCGGCGAAGGCCGGTAATCTTGTCGCTGTACTCGGTATTGGCGGCCTGGGTCATCTGGGCGTGCAATACGCCCGGCGCATGGGGTTCGAGGTCGTCGCGATTGCCCGTGGCGCCAAGGCGGAACTGGCGAAGAAGCTCGGCGCCCACCACTACATTGACAGCGCCGCTACCGACCCCGCCGAGGCTCTGCAGGCGCTTGGCGGCGCCAAAGTCATTCTGATAACGGCGTCCGGCGGCAAGACGGTCGCCGAGACCTTCAAGGGGTTGCGTCCCGGTGGTGTCTCGATCGTCCTCGGCGTCGGGCCGGAGCCGATCGAGGTCTCGAGCATGGATCTCATCTTCGGGAGCCGCAAGCTCGAAGGTGCCCTAACCGGTGATCCCGCGACCGGTGAGGAAACGCTCCGTTTCAGTGCGCTGAGCGGCGTGTCCGCCATGATTGAGACGGTCCCGCTCGAGCGAGCGGCGGATGCCTATGCGAAGATGATGGCTGGGAAGGCGCGCTTTCGCATGGTTCTGACCATGAACTGACCGCCCACCGATACGGCAGAGACGAGGTGTGTACGATGAACGAGGAGGTTCGGGCACTGCCGGAGAAGCTCGCCGGCGGCTGCATGTGCGGGGCTGCCCGCTACAGGATTTCGGGAGCGCCTATGGTCGCCGCTCCGTGCCATTGCGATCGATGTCGACCGCAATCCGGAAGCGCCTTTTCGACAGTCATCATCATCAAGCGTTCGACGGTCACATTGGAAGGAGAGACGGCGGTGTTCGAGGACATCGGCTCAAGCGGCCTGCCGGTGGCACGCCGCTATTGCCCGCGCTGCGGCTCGCCGCTCACGACAGAACCGGATGCGGCGCCGGAAATGATGATGGTGAAAGCGGGCGGCATCGATTCCAACGAATGGTTCCACCCGGTCATGGAACTGTTCGTCGGCCGCCGCCGTCCGTGGGTGACGCCCGTAACGGGCGCCCAGCAGTTCGAAAGTAATCCCCCTCTCAGAGGAATGGCGATCATGAATTCGTTCCAGGATCTGTTGGACCGGCAGAAGCGGCACTTCGCGACGGGAGTGACGCGGAGCTATGCGTGGCGGATCGAGCAGCTTGACCGCATGGCCCGGCTTGTCGCCGAGAACGAAACAGAGCTCCAGCACGCGATCGCGCAGGATTTCAAGACCGCCAGCCAGGAGCAGATCTTTGAGACGCTCGCGTGTCTCGGCGAGGTCGCTTTCCAGAAAAGCCGGCTCGAGGCGTGGATGAAGCCGGTCGAGGCGCCCGTGCCGCGGGCGCTGGCGGCCACCGGGCATCGCGGTGTTGTCTATCGCGATCCTTATGGCGTGGCGTTGATAATCGGTCCCTTCAATGGCCCGCTCCTATTGCTGCTCCGCCCTGCGATCAT
Source organism: uncultured Alphaproteobacteria bacterium (assembly GCA_963772295.1). Lineage (GTDB taxonomy): Bacteria > Pseudomonadota > Alphaproteobacteria > ATCC43930 > CGMCC-115725 > AP-15. The sequence goes on along the minus strand of CAVYWO010000019.1, from coordinate 450,345 downwards.
GGCGCTTACGGCGGGCAATTGCTGCGTGCTCAAGCTGAGTGAGAAGCTTAATTCAACGTCCGCGCTATTGCTCGCTCTGGTGCCGAAATATTTCGAGCCGGAGGCCGTCGCCGCAGTGGCGGGTCATCGCGAAGAGGTTGCGGAGCTTCTCAAGCTTCCCTTCGATTTCATTTTCTTTACCGGCAGCACGAGCACGGGAAAGGTCATCGCGCGAGCGGCCGCCGAGAACCTGACGCCGGTCCTCCTCGAACTCGGTGGCCAAAATCCCGCGCTGGTCGATGAGACCGCCAACATCAAGGATGCGGCCAAGAAGATCGTCTGGGGCGCGATGGCCTGGGGCGGGCAATGGTGCACCTCCCCAGGCTACGCCTATGTGCACGAGTCCGTCGCAGAGGAATTCGTCTCGGAGGCTGAGGCGGCCCTGATCGCGCTCTTTGGTGAGGCACCTAAATCCAATTCCGATTATTCGCGCATCGTCAGCGCCCGCGAGGTCGCCCGCCTCGCCGGCCTGATCGACCCTTCGAAGGTGATCATCGGCGGCCGATCCGATCCCGACTCGCGCTACCTCGATCCTACAATCGTCTATCCGGTAAGCTGGGACGATCCGATCATGGAGGATGAGGTCTTTGGGCCGATCCTACCCATCCTGACCTACCGGACGCTCGACGAGGCGCTCGACAGGATCGCGGCCACGCCGCATCCGCTGGCGGCGTTCATCTTCAGCCGCGATCAGAGTGCGATAGATCGCTTCATCGGCGAACTGTCCTTCGGCGGGGGCGCGATCAATCAGGTCAATATCCACCTTTTCGTGGAGACGATGCCGTTCGGCGGCGTCGGACCGGCCGGCATGGGCCATTACTATGGAAAATACGGCTTCGACATGCTGACCCACGCCAAGTCGATGCTGATCTCGCCGCCGGATGTCGCGATCGACCATCTCTTCCCTCCTTACACGCCGGAGAAGAATGCCGCGCTCAAGCTGTGGTTCGAATATTGACCCAGGTCTTGGTCAGCCGGTCGGGATGGCCAGAGCACGTCCCGCCGGACTGGGATCAGGCGGGCGGGAGGCCCTGCGGTCTCCGGGGCCGGGGAAGTGCGCATCCGCCGCCTCGCGTACCCTGATTCCGCGGGTCGAGCATGCTTGCCTGGTGCCTTCCATGGCCACGTAGGGCGCTTCACCCTATTGGTCCGCCAGTGCAGCGGTTGAAGGTTTTCACGCCGAGGCTCCTTTACTCGCTTGCCGGTCGTCTCGCGCGACGTCGGCCGACAGAAGGAGGTCGATTGCTCTTGGGCAACTTGGGGCACGCATACGTCGGCGGCTCACGAAAGCATCCGGGCTTTGCTCGCCGCTCAGCGGGCTCTGTCAGAACGTGCTTCTCGCAGATCCAACGCGCCGATCCATCCAGGCGATCTTCTCGGGATCATAGGCTCGCCAGCCTTCGGAACGCCGCCGACGATCGCCACCGGCGGGCGGATACCCGGATTTGAAGGCGCCGGCGTCGTGAGCGAGATCGGCTCCAAGGTCGATCCTGCTCTCGGGTCGCAAGAGGGCCTCAGAGTGGCCTTCTTCCCCGCGTCCTGCGCCTGCCAGTTCCGTGGTGCCGTTGCCGGACTCGATTCCGGACGAAGTCGGCGCGCGGATGCTGATCAACACGGTCACGGCTCTCACGGTGATCCGCGCGGCACACGATTCCCTTCCCCCTGACGCGTGTACCGAGGTCGTCGCGCTGCTCACCGGAGCAGGATCGGCCGTCGGGCGCCTCATCGGCAAGGTTCTTACGGGGCGGGGCGCGAAGGTCATCAGACTGGTCCGAAGCGAAGCTAGCGCAGCGAAACTCACCGGGACCATGCCAGGGTCCCCGGTTTTCGCGACGCAAGTTGCTGGCTGGAAGGACCGCGTTACGGCCGCCGCCGAGGGCGCCACGATCCACGTCGCGATCGACAGCGTTGGCGGGCGTCTGTTGGGCGACGTCGCGGATTTGCTGGCTGAACGGACCGGGGCCGTCATCAATTTCGGCTCGCTCGGCGGGGAGACGAGCGACATCCGTCTATTTCCGCCCCGTTCCCTCACGCTCAAAGGCGTGGTGCTCGGCAGTTGGAATGCAGCAGCCACCGGAGCAGCGCAAAGCCGATGTTGCGCTCGCGCAGCGGCTCAAGCACGAGCCCGGAACTCTGTTCGAGGTTGTCGAACGCTACTCGCCATCCCGGATCGCCGACGCCGTTGCGCATGTCAGTCAAGCAGGTCGGGCCGGCGTCGTTCTCATCGATCTCTCGAAAGACTAGGAGGCCGGATCATGAAGTTCGGAACGATCGGCGCCGGCACGGTCGCGCTTGCGTTCGCGCGGGAGGCCCTGGCGACTGGCCACGAAGTAGTGTTGAGCAGCCGACGAGGTCCAGAATCTCTTGCCAGCAAAGTTGCCGATCTTGGGCACGGCGCGTCCGCGGCTACGGTTGGGGAGGTCGCAAGCCTCGACTATGTCCTGCTCGCCGTTCCATGGCCGAATGTCGAGGACGCGCTACGGGGCCTGCCAGCGTGGAACGGCCGAATACTCATCGACGCAACAAATCCGTTCGTCGAGTACAGCCCCAAACTCGTGCTGGCCGACCTGGGCGGCAAGGGGGCGAGCGAAGTGGTAGCCGGCCTGGGGCCGGGCGCCCGGGTCGTGAAGGCGTTCAATTCGATCGTCACCGCGCACTTCAATGAAGGGCCAATAAAGAATGGTGGCCGCCGCGTCATCTTCGTCTCCGGGGATCACCCAGAGCCGACCGAATTCGTCAAGAGCGTGATCGAAGGTTTCGGCTTCGTACCGGTCTACCTTGGCGGTCTCGCGACCGGCGGCCGCTTGCAGCAGGCGGGCGGCCCGCTCGCCGGTCGCGATCTCGTCGAGTTCGGCAGCCTCTGAGGCAATGCAGGAAATCGCCAAATGCGTGCAGCGCTGATCAAGGCCTTTGGTAAACCGACCGAAGTGCTCGAGCTTGCCAATGTGCCGGAGCCTTCGGGACCGGCTGAGGGTGAGGTGTTGGTCGGTGTCGAGTACGCGCCGATCAATATGAACGACCTATATGTGATTCAGGGCGCATTTCCGGTTCGACCTTCGCTGCCCAGCGTCGTCGGCAATGAGGGCGTCGGCCGCGTCCTCGCGGTTGGCGGCGGCGTAGAGCATCTAAAGATCGGCGATCGGGTCCTCATCCCGCTCTATGCCTTCAGTTGGCGCGAACGGTTGGTCGTGCCTGCGACAGGTCTATTCAGCCTCCCCGAGGCCGAAGCGCAGCAACTGGCGATGCTGGGCATCAATCCACCCACGGCGTCTCTACTCCTCGACGAAGCGTCCGATCTCAAGCCTGGCGACTGGGTCGTCCAGAACGCGGCCAATTCAGGTGTCGGTAGGTCGCTTATCGCAATCGCCAAAGCGCGGGGTATTAAGACGATCAATCTCGTGCGGCGCCCGGAGCTCATCCCCGAGCTGCAGGCCGTTGGCGGCGACCTCGTGGTCGTGGATGAAGACGGCGCGCTCGACGAGATCCGGGCAGCAATGGGAACCGGCCGCGTGCCGCTCGCTATCGACGGAGTTGCGGGCAAGAGCAGCGCCACGATCGCCGGCGCGCTCAGCGAGCATGGGATCTTCGTTGTGTATGCGTACATGGGCGGAGGACCGGTCGCGATCAACCCGTTCGACCTGATCGTGAAGCGCGTCGTCGTCAAAGGCTTCTTCCTGAACCATCCCGACATCGAGCCGAAGATTTACGCGGCGCTACGTAAAACCGTGCCGCTCGTCGCTTCCGGCGCGATCCGGGTGCCCATCGCGGCAACCTATCCTCTGTCCTCATTGCGCGAAGCGGTTCTTCACGCCCAGCGGGGCGGAAAGGTGCTTCTCGATCTTCGCGGCACGACCTGAGCCAAAGTCGCACGCGTGATACTCGGACAGATCACCGTTGCTGGCGTTTGGTGTGGCACGCAGCACGCCGCCATGCGCCTTGGCGAAGCTGGGCGACCAAGGTCGGGGCCGGCACGAACAGCACCGAATAGCCGGCCAGGATCACGCAGACGTTTCCTCGACGACCCGCACGTGCGCCGCTGGTTCAGTCATAATTCACGCTCCTTGCTTCGACCACGATAGAGCGCGACGGCGAGGTGATGTTCTCCTCTTCGTAGGAACGCATGCGCGCGAGTGCAGGTTCGGTGATGCACAATTTCAAGAAGAGATTTCGTTCGAGTGCCAGTCCTTGTGCCAGCGGCGTCTCGGTCGCGTTGCGGACGAGACGCTTGATGTAAGCAACCGATTCCGGCGTATGTGACGACAGGCGCTGTGCAATCTCGATCGCGCGATCGAGGGCCTTGCCGCTGACGGTTTCGTGCACCAGCCCCTTCCTTTCGGCTTCACGTGGACTGAGGGGAATACCCATGAGGATGTGCATGAGCGCGGCTGGCGTTCCGATGGTGCGTGGCAGCCTTTGCGTGCCGCCGGCGCCGGGAAGGAGTCCAAGGTTCGCCTCCGGCAATCCGATCAGGTAGTCACCATCCTCAGCGATACGAAGATCACACGAGAGCGCGAACTCGAATCCGCCGGCCAGGCATGTGCCGGAAATGGCGGCGATTACTGGTTTTGACATGCTCTCGCACAGCGCCATGGCCTTGTCGAAGAATCCCCCATTGTAGGTCGCGTTCTCGGGCCACTCGCGACCGGAAGCGCGCAGGGACTCTGCGAGGCGGATAAGCGCAGCGACGGAAAAATGACGAATAAAATAACCGGGTGCGCCGCCAGTCACGACGACAACGCGAACTTTAGCGTCGCCCGCGAATCCGTCCAGCGCCTCGGTGAGCGCGTCGCCCATCTCCTCGTCGAAATAGATGCGCCTTGCGCTGCCGAGTGTAACGACCGCAATTCCATCGGCTACTCTTGTTGTCAGAACATCGGCGTTCATCGGGTCCTCCTGAGTTGCGACGTGAAAGCGTTCCGGCTTCACTACCTGTTGTTTTTTCTTCCGCTCGCGGTGCGCGCTGTTTCGACATCCGGTTACTAGTCGCGCATTCCGCAATGTTTTGACAGTCCACCTACCCGACCAGTGCCAAACCTATTGCGCAATGACAAAGCCGAAAATCGATCCCGCCAAGGGGCGACTTCCGCGTACGTCGCCAGATGACCTTCTCCATGCCTGCTTCAATGGCCGGGGGGTCTGCGAAACTTGTCTGGCAAATCTCCGCCCTATCGCTAGTCCGAAATCTGCTCAGTTTTTGCAGGCTCTCGATCCGCCGATGGCCGGCCCCAGAGGTTCGGGATTGAAACTCCCGTTGTTTGGACGTGTCGTTTGGCGATCATCGATCAGATAGCGTCATCCAGGAACATTTTCCCGTGCGCGACAAACAGCTCCGGAAACTGGAAAAGTGAACCGTGTCCGGAATCGGGATAGACAATCAACATGGCACGAGGGATATTCTGCGAAAGGATGTATGAATTGATGGTCGGGACCATCACATCATTGTTTCCATTCACGACAAGGGTTGGCTGCCTGATGTTATTGAGTTCCGCGTACCGCACGCCGCGAACTTCTCGCCACGCTGTGAGTGCCGCTAACTGGGCTGCCATCGTCTGCGGCGAACTCGGCGGATCTACGTCCTTCTTGCGCTGATGACGTCGCTCCCAAAAGGCCTTCCCTGCGGCCTGAACTCGTCTCCGAGGGGCTGAAGAAAAGGTAAAGGAAGGCTTCAAGGGGACCTTCCCCGCTTTTTGGATCGGTCATTCCGGCATATTCGCCATATTTGGGATCGTGCGACGGCTCGCCCCCGCGCGGTCTCGTTCCGACCAGCACAAGGCGTCTGACAATGGCGGGATGGCGCAGCGCCAGCGTTTGCGCGACGTATCCACCAATCGAAAATCCAAGAACGTCGACCGGTGAAAGCCCTAGTACGCCGATCAAGTCTGCAGCCTGGTCAGCCATTGCTTCCACTGTATTGGGTGTTTCGCCGCTCGAACCAGCAACCCCGGCGTTGTCGAACAAGACGACTGGCCGAGTTGCGGCAAATCCGTCAGTAACTGCGGGATCCCAGTGATCCATGCCGCCGCGAAAATGCTGCAGGAAGAGCAAAGGCACCCCGGTGTCTTGTCCCCACCGGCGGTAGGCAAAACGAATTCCAGCTGCCTCCACGTATTGGGTTGGGGCCGTTGTGTGCGTATGCCTCGTCATCGGAAAATCCTCTTCTGGTTCACCGTCCTTGATATGAGTGCGTATGCCACATAGGAGTAAATGCGCCTATGCCAGGCGAAGAGGATTTTGGCGCCGACCTCAGCAGCAAGCGGCACCAACCCCTCGATCCTATTTGCACCGTGCGGGATCCTGCCTCCCTCCAGTGGCACCGACAATTGCCGCAAGGGTCAAAGTCTTGGCCAAAAGGGACAGCCGCTCCTGTTCCTCGCCGATGCCGCTGACGAACACCTGTCGCGTTTCCCTGTCCCGTTCCATCCATGGCTCACGCTCCCGCTCGCCACCGTTAGCGTAAACATCGGGCATCGCCAATTTGTCGCTTGCGGCCAAAACTTTGACCCTTGCGGCAATTGTAAATTGCCGACGGGCGGAAGCACCTTACCAAAAAGTCAGGGCAACGACGCCCCTGCTCGACTGACGGGGAGTTGATGATGGAAGCCGCATCGACCTATCGCGCAGTGCACGCGGTCCGCCTAGGTCGGCTGGAACTGACCGAAAAAACAATGCAGGCTCCGGGACCCGGCAGGGTGCGGATCCGCGTCGAGGCGTGTGGGGTCTGCCATTCGGATTCCGGCACAGTGGAAGGCCTGTTTGCGATCGATTGGCCGCGCGTCCCAGGCCATGAGGTCGTCGGCCGCATCGATGCGCTTGGTTCCGGCGTCCAGGGCTGGGCGGTCGGTCAGCGCGTGGGCGTCGGGTTTCTCGGCGGGTCTTGCGGCTCTTGCGAGTTCTGCCGCAGCGGCGATCTCGTGAATTGCCGGAACCAGGAATATACCGGCATTCATCATGATGGCGGATATGCCGAAGTGATGATCGCGAAGGCCAGCGGGCTCGTGTCGATCCCGAACTCCCTGTCCTCGGTCGATGCGGCGCCGCTGCTTTGCGCAGGAACTCACGACGTTCAGCGCTCTGCGAAACGCACCGGCGAAGGCCGGTAATCTTGTCGCTGTACTCGGTATTGGCGGCCTGGGTCATCTGGGCGTGCAATATGCGCGGCACATGGGATTCGAGGTCGCGGCGATTGCCCATGGTGCGGACAAGGCCGAATTAGCGAAGAAGCTCGGCGCCCACCACTACATTGACAGCGCCGCTACCGACCCCGCCGAGGCTCTGCAGGCGCTTGGCGGCGCCAAAGTCATTCTGATAACGGCGTCCGGCGGCAAGACGGTCGCCGAGACCTTCAAGGGGTTGCGTCCCGGTGGTGTCTCGATCGTCCTCGGCGTCGGGCCGGAGCCGATCGAGGTCTCGAGCATGGATCTCATCTTCGGGAGCCGCAAGCTCGAAGGTGCCCTAACCGGTGATCCCGCGACCGGTGAGGAAACGCTCCGTTTCAGTGCGCTGAGTGGCGTGTCCGCCATGATTGAGACGGTCCCGCTCGAGCGAGCGGCGGATGCCTATGCGAAGATGATGGCTGGGGAGGCGCGCTTTCGCATGGTTCTGACCATGGGCTGACCGCCTGCCCGCTGCAGCGCGACGAGGCGTGCACGATGAGCGAGGGGGCCCGCGGGCTGCCCGAGAGGTACTCTATGAACTCCAAAGCTTTAGACCACGCACCTGGCCAAGATTGGATTGCGGTCCTCCGCAACAACGGCACGAAAGAGTTTGCGACGGCTTTCGTGGGACAACCGATGCTCTATGCATCGGTGCTGAATGCGCCGTGCATCGGCGTTGAGTCTCTTGCCGCGCTCTTCGCTGCTACCAGCGCGATGTACGACAGCATCGCCTTCACTCATGAAACGAAGAACGGCTCAAAGACCTGTCTTGAGTGGGAAGGGAAAGTATTCGGCAAAGATGTCGCCGGTACGACCATTCTTACCCATGATGAGGCCGGACTGATCGCAAGTGTCCAACTATACCATCGGCCGCTTCAGATTGTTGTTCGGTTCTCGGACGAGCTGCGACGTCGTCTTCAAGGAAAGCTAGTTTCTGCGCTTTTCGATATCCCGCGATGATTAACAGAGCGGGCGACCTGAGAGCTGACACCGCTCGGGGAGAACACGATGTGCAATAAGACGCACGAAACTGCTCGCACACAATTCGTCCAAATCGGGAACGTCCGGCTCGCGTATCGGCGCTTCGGTCGGCGTGGAGGGCCTCCCCTGCTGTTTCTCAATTACTTCGCCGCGAACATGGACGACTGGGACCCGAAGGTGACGAACGGCTTCGCAGCCGAGCGCCACGTGATCCTGCTTGATAACGCTGGCGCTGGGAGCTCCAGTGGCGAAACGCCGTCGACCGTCGCAGCGATGACAAAGGTCTGTGTCGACTTTTGCCGCGCGCTAGGCTTGAAGAGGCTGGATGTGGTGGGGTTCTCGCTCGGCGGCATGATCGCGCAGCAACTCGCGTTTGAATACCCGGAAATGATCCGGCGGATGATCCTGCTCGGTACGGGCCCGCGCGGTGGAGAAGGCATGACCTTCACCGAGCTGTCGGTCGACGACTTGGCCGACCCAGTGGCCCTGCTCATGTCCGCGTTCTTTACTCCAAGCGAGGCCAGCAAAGCCGCGGGGCGCGCCTATATCGAACGACTGAAGCTTCGCGTCGTGGATCGCGATGCGCCGGTATCCGTGAAGACGGCAGGCGCTCAATTGGAGGCGATCCGCGAATGGGGCGCGATTCCCTCGGCGGACCGCTACGCTATGCTAGCTCGGATTCATCAGCGAACCTTGATTGTGCATGGGAGCAAAGACATTGTCGTCCTCCCGATCAACGCCTTCCTGCTGGCCCAGCACCTGCCAGATGCCCAGCTCGTGATGTATCCGGATGCCAGCCACGGAGCCCAATCGCAGCACGCGGAAGTCTTTCTCGATCATGCGCGACTATTCCTGAACGGGTGAGTTATTCAGATACCGGCCCCTACTGCATGCGGGTGATCCGAGGGTGAACCGATGACAACGATCATTATGATCGATGGCTGGCCGCAGGATCCGCGCAGATTACGCGAGCTCGCCACATGGTATCGAGGATTTGCCGAAAGGACCGGCAATCCCGCTATCTGGGAGGCGCGCTTGCGGACAGCGGCGGAATTGGAGAAAGAAGCTGCCCGAACTCGAGCGGGCATCTGATTGGCGCCGGTGCGCTGGGCACGCTGACTGAGGTTGTGATGCTGGTCCCGGGGCCGGTTCGCGGCGACCTCCTGCTACGAACACCTAGGCCTGATTGCGCACCTGGTCCTTATTGTCGTGATCGCCGATCGGAGTGAACCTGCCGGTTTAGCGTGTCCGTGACGGGAGTGGGAAGAGTTTGATCTCGGAGGCGACAGCTTAATTTCAGCCTCGGCTGAGCGGCGCTTTGCTGTTGCCTAACCGTCCTGCAAGTCCAACTCAGAGATCTCATGGCGTTGCCGTCGAGAAGCCGGGCGACATTTCAGGCTACCGCTCTTCCGTTGCGATCGAACGCGGCCCTCGCGTCGCGGCACGGAGGAGGCTTTGACGCGGGGCGGTTCGCGGAGGCGTTGCGGGCCGCAGGTCCGTCGCTGCTGTTCGGGCTGCGTCTGTGGGCTTCGGTGTCCCTTGCGCTCTACGTCGCGTTCTGGCTCGAGCTCGACAACCCGTATTGGGCCGGCACCTCGGCGGCGATCGTCTGCCAGCCGCATCTCGGGGCGTCGCTCCGCAAGGGCTGGTTCCGCATGCTCGGCACCCTCGTCGGCGCCGTCGCGATCGTGGTGCTGACCGCCTGTTTTCCGCAGGACCGCGTGTTGTTTCTCGGCGCTCTGACGCTGTGGGGCGGTGCCAGCGCGCTCGCAGCGACATTGCTGCGCAACTTCGCGGCCTACGCGGCGGCATTGGCCGGCTACACGGCGGCAATCGTCGCCGGCGACCTGTTGGGCGCCACCGGCGGGGTCAATGCAGATGCCGCGTTTCTGCTCGCCGTCAGCCGGGGGAGCGAGATCATCATTGGCATCGTCAGCGCCGAAATCGTGCTTGCCGCCACCGATCTCGGCGACGCCCCGCGGCGTTTAGCTGCGTGGTTCGCGGCCATCTCGTCCGAGATTACCGGTCGATTTGCCGGCACGTTGACGGTCGGCGGAACCAATTTCGATAACATCCAGCCGGTGCGATGGGAGCTTGCCCGGCGCGTCATCGCCCTCGACCCGGTCATCGACGAGGCGATCGGGGAATCCTCGCAACTGCGCTATCACTCGCCCGTATTACAGCGTGCGGTCGACGGCTTGTTCACGGCCCTGTTGGGCTGGCGTGCGGTGGCAAACCACCTTGTCCGTCTGTCCGAAGACGAGGCCCTGCGAACAGCGGCCGCCGTCCTCGAAAGCGTGCCGCGGCAGTTGCAATCGGAGTTGGAGCACGATCAGCCGACGCTTTGGATGGCCGACCCGATCGGTCTGCACCGCATCTGCGCGGCCGCAATCGAGAGGCTGATCGCCTGGCCGGCGGAGACCCCCTCGTTGCGGCTGCTCGCCGACCAGACGGCGAACGTGCTGGCCGGGATCATGCAGGCGCTCAACGGCCTGGCCTTGCTCGTCGCCGATCCGGCGCGTCCGGTCCCGCACCGCGGCAGCCTGCGGCTGCGCGTGCCCGATTGGCTGCCCGCTCTCGTCAATGGCGGGCGCGCTTTGGTCGCGATCGGCGCGGTCGCGCTGTTCTGGATCGTCACAGAATGGCCGAGCGGCGCGTCGGCGATCAGCTTCACTGCGATCATCGTCATCCTGCTCTCGCCGCGAGCCGATCAGACCTATGCCGCCGGGATAGCCTTCCTGTTGGGAAGTCTCCTCAACGTCGTACTGACGGCGACCGTTGCATTTGCGGTGCTGCCGGGGTCGGGGGCGGAGACCTTTGCCGCCTTCAGCCTCGTCATCGGCCTTTGTCTGGTACCGATTGGCGCTCTGCTCGCGCACGCACGGCAACCTTTGCAGATCGGGATGTTTACCGCGATGACGATGACCTTCATGCCGCTGCTCGCGCCGACGAACCGGATGGTCTATGACACGGTGCAATTCTACAATGGTACGATTGCGATCATCGCCGGTATCGGCGCTGCGCTGCTGTCATTTCGGTTATTGCCGCCACTGTCACCGGCGTACCGCACGCGCCGGCTCGTGGCGCTGACCTTGCGCGATCTGCGCCGCCTCGCGACGGGGCGCCCGTATCGCGACTGGTTCGGTCGCATTGGCGGCCGGCTCGTGGCGATGCCCGACGCGGCGACGCCACTGCAGCGTGCGCAGCTGCTGGCGGCGCTGTCGGTCGGCAGCGAGATCATCCAGTTGCGTGATCGCGCGCGCCGGCTCGGGCTAAATGCCGATCTCGACCCGGCGCTGGCAGCCGTGGCGCAAGGCGACACGGCGAGCGCGACTGCATATCTCGCCCGATTCGACGAGGTGCTCGCCGCCGGTGCCGCCAGCGAGCCAGGGGCACAGACCGTCCTGCGGGCGCGCGCCAGCATTCTCGTCCTGTCTGAAGCGCTGACCAAACACGCCGCCTACTTTGACGCCGGGACGCCCGCATGAGGTTCGTCGAGATCAACCTGCTGGGGGTCTACGTCGCCCCGATCTCGCTGATGCTGGTCGCCGCCTGGGTCGTCGCGATCGGGTTGCGCCGGAGCGCCGCCCGTTTCGGCTTGTTGCGCCATGTCTGGCACCCGCCCATGCGCCGGCCGCATCGTCGAGCTGCCGGTCAGGGACAATCAGTTCGTGCACAAGAGCGACCTGCTGATGGTCATCGACCCGACCGACTACAAGATTGCGGTCAGCCTCAACGAGGCGGCGGTGCAACAAGCCCAGGCCAACGCGCTGAACGCCGAGCGGGAGTCGAAGCGACGGCAAGAGCTCACCACTCTTGCGGCCACCGTCGAAGAGAAACAGACCTACGCGAGCAATGCGGTTGCCGTTCAGGCACAATATCAGCAGGCGGTGGCCAAGCTGGATCAAGCGCGCGTCAATCTGCAGCGGACCGAAATTCGCTCTCCGGTCAACGGATGGGTGACCAATCTATTAGCGCAGCTCGGGGACTACGCCAATGTCGGAACCAACGTCACGTTCGAGGTATTCGGCTACGGCTTCATAGCCTACAAGCCGAAGTAGCAAAGGTCTTCATTCGAGGCCCGGCGTTCTGCGTCGGCGAGCGCGAGCGCATACGCGGTTATGGCGGCAAAAGCTGCCATCGCCGGAAGCAGGCGCGGCCGAACGCTTGCTGCCGCCGCGCATTCCCGACCTCGAAGGGATGCGCCTCGGCGTGCTCGACGATACGAAGTGGAACGCCAACCGTCTGTTGCGCAAGACCGCGGTCCCGCAGCCCGGCTCGGCGCACAGGTCGCGCTCCCGAGTTCCGCCATGAAGCCCCGATGCAGCGTGACGCGTTCGGCATGCCAGATCTCGTACCCCTCGTCATCGACCGTCCGCTCAGCACTTCGAGCGACGCGAAAAGCGATCGGCGCGCCGAACAGGCGATACCGCGATCTCTGCGGATCTGGCTCGGGTCATGAGCGGCCGAGGGCGGTCGCGATTGCTATTGACGCAATGCCGTATTCCGTATATAAGCTGAAATACGCAACGACGCGAAAGCAACTCGATGAGCGACGAGATTGTGCCGCGGCCGCCGGCGCGCGGGCGCAGGCGGCTGTTCCAGCCGGGGCAGTCAGGCAATCCCGCGGGCCGGCGGCGGGGCTCCCGAAACAATGGCGAAGCCCTGGGGTTGACGCGCAGAGCCGGGGTGTAAAAACCCTGGGCGGCGCTCGCAGGTGACATGTTGGCGATGAAGCTGTGTCTCGAACGGGTGCTGCCGCGGTGCAATGAACGCCCGGTCAGGTGCTCTTTGCCGTCGCTCGCGGCCGTCGGCAACGGCGAAATCGACGAACCGTCGCCGCAGAACGTATCGCGAGCGATGAATGCGGTCACGACGGCGCTCGCGTGCGGCGAGATCACGCCGGGCGAGGCGGCAACGATCGAGGGTGTAATCAAATCGCAGGAGGGCTGGATCAACGCCCTGCGTCCTTCGAGGCCTCGCTGTGCGAGGCGCCTCAGGATGAGGCACTTCCTTAATGTCATCAACGACATACCTCATGCTGAGGAGCCGCCCCCCGGGTCCGCGCTTTGCGCGGCCCGAGGACAGGCTCCGGCGGCGTCTCGAAGCACGCGCGGCAGCGATGCAGCCTTACTTGGCCGACTTCTGCCAATTTCCTGACACCCTCGGTCGCCGGGGTCTACGAGACCTTAGTGCGAACGGCCGGCACTGCCAGGGAGAAGGTCGCCCGCGGCAATCTGCTGCAGATCTTGACGGCCGGCGACGATGTCGAAGACGAGGACGAGGACATCGGCGATGCCGAGGCCAGCGACGATTGCGACCCGTAGACGGCGCCGGCCGACGGCTGCCGGCGAGACAATTCGTCGAAGGGCCCTTATTCAACCCAAAGGAAAATTCCTCCTGCAGATTTTCTGCAGATGCAGGAAGCGGAATCGCGCTGTGCAATTCGTGGTTGATGGTTCGAAAAGCGGCGTGCCGATGCCCCGTGGCCGGCGGCGACGCGCCGCGCGAACCGCTCGCTGGTCGGCCGCCTCGTCCGCGCGACGCGCGGCGAGCTTCTTCGCCATTCCGGCGCGCGCTTGACGCGGCAGCGGGCGGGTCATGATACTGGTTGACACGGATTTAGGGCACGGGAGGAAAGGCCATGGCGGTCCGGCTCGTCGTCACCTTCCACGCGGCTCCCGGCAAGGGCGCCGAACTCGCGCAGGCGATGAAGGCGCGCTGCGAGGTCTCGCGGCAGGATGCCGGCTGCGAACAGTTCGAGGTGTTCCGGAGCGTCTTCGATCCCGACAAGCTGGTCCTGCTCGAATTGTGGAAGGACCAGGCCGCGCTCGACGCGCACGCCAAGCTGCAGGCGCAGCGCCCGCCTTTGCCGGAGGGGCTGCGGCTCGGCGCTGGCGAGCGTGAGGACTATAGCTACAACCGTACCCGCTGAACCGGGGAGGCGCCAAAATGCAGGTTTCGTATTTCGAAACCGGCCGCTACTACGCGCCCTCGAACCTGCCGCGGCAATGGCCGATGCCGGCCGGCACCTACGACCGCGAGGCGGGCTTGCGCGCCTTTCGCGGCATGGTCGAGCGCAGCCGGTATGTCGAGGAACTGGGGTTCGACTGGGTCAGCGTCTCCGAGCACCATTATTCGCCGCGCATCCTGACCCCGTCGCTGCCGATCGCCGCGGCCTACATCGCCGCGCATGTGCACAACATCAAGATCGCGCTGCTCGGGCCGATCGTGCCGCAGAGCAACCCGGTACGGCTCGCCGAGGAAATGGCGATGCTCGACACGATGGCCGAGGGCCGGCTGATCGTCGGCATGCTGCGCGGGACCACCAACGAGATGCTGACCTATGACCTCAACCCCGAGGAATCGCGCGAGCGCACCGACGAGGGCATGGAGCTGATCTTGCGTGCCTGGAAGGAACCGCAACCCTTCGGCTGGCAGGGAAGGCATTTCCATTACCGCACCGTCTCGGTGTGGCCAAAGCCGCTGCAGCAGCCGCTGCCGCCGATCTATGCCCTCGGCACCAGCCGCGAGGCCAGCGACGTCGCGGCGCGCAACCATATCGGCCTCGGCGTGTCGTTCGGCCCGTTCGACGCAATGGGCAAGGTGACCGGCTACTACAAGGAAGAGTGCGCGCGCTACGGCTGGCAGCCGGAGCCGCACCAGATCATCTACCGTGCCAACATCCTGATCGCCGAGACCGGCGAGCAGGCGCAGCAGGCCTTGGCACGGTATCCGCGGCAGGCGGTGTTCCCGCTGAAGGCCGGGGTCGCCGCCGCGCTGCTGGAACTCGACCAGCGCAACGTCGCCGGCGAGGGGCGGCGGCCGGCCAATGTCAACCGGGCGCTGCCGATCAACTTCTGCGGCGGGCCGGACGAGATCGTCGCGCAATTCAAGCAATGCCGCGAACAGATCGGCGCCGGCGTCGTCGATCTGTCGTTCCAGACCCCGGGCTCGGAAGATCCCGACGCGCTGATGGAAGCGCTCGAACTGTTCGGCAAGAAGGTGCTGCCGCAGATCCGCGACATCTGAAAAAAAGGGGCGGCAATGGCAGCCGGGTTCCGCGAGGGTTTGGTCGAGGCGGACGGGTTTCGCATCCGCTATAGGGAGGCGGGCGAGGGTCAGGAGCTCGTTCATCTGCACGGCGCCGGCGGGCTCAGGCTCACGCCCGCGCACGAGCTGCTGAGCCGCAAGTACCGGGTCGTCGCCTTCGAGATGCCGGGCTTCGGCGCCTCGGCCGAGAACGCGCGCACGCGCGACATGGCCGAGTTGGCGCGGACCATGGCCGCCGCCGCCCAAGCCCTCGGCCTCGACCGCTTCAACCTGATGGGCACCTCGTTCGGCGGCAAGGCGGCGCTGTGGCTGGGTCTGCAGAAGCCGCAACGGGTCTTGGCGCTGGTGCTGGAATTGCCGGCGGCGATCCGCCCGGCGGGCGCGGTACCGCCCGCCGGCACGCCCGAGGAAATGGCACGCCGGCTCTTCGCCCATCCGGAGCGGCAGCCGCCGCTGCCCACCGTCGATCCGCAGCAGGCGGCAAAGCAGGCGGCCTTCGTGCGGCGGGTGTTCGGCCCGCCCCGCGACCCCGACCTTGAAGCGCGGCTGCCGGGTCTGGCGCCGCCGACCCTGGCGCTGTTCGGCACGCTCGATTCGATGATCCCGCCCGATCTGGGGCACCTCTACAAGGAGTTGATCCCAGACTGTAATCTGGTCTTCGTCTATGACGCCGGCCACGCGATTGCGGCCGAGCGGCCGGAGGCCTTCACCGAGGTGGTCAGCGATTTCCTCGACCGCCACGACGCCTTCGTCGTCAGCCGCACGCCGACCGTGATCCACCCGTAGCCGCGGCGCCGCTCAGCGCGCCTTTGTTGTGACGCCCTAATCCCGCGATCCTCTTCTCGGAAGCGCTCTTTCATCCCAGAAAGGTCGACCGATGCCCTCGGCTTCTGTCGCCCAATGCGCCGGCTATCGCGGGGGCCTGGGCAAATATCCCTGAACGCGGCCGCGCGCGCCGGCATGCGGTCCCTCGCATTCCGGCGAGCGGGGCCACGCGTCCGGCAACAGCCGACGCAAAGGCGTTTACCGGAATTAATCAGCTTTTACTGCGGTCACGACGCAGCGGGGCCAAATCATACGCGCGACCGTGGCGGCTTACGTGAATTCGAATTCATCTTCAGGCGAAGAACGGCGCGGGTAGCCGAGCCCTATATCGGCAGGAAGCCGGGAGCAATGGAGGGGCGGATGACGAGCTCGCGCAATCCGGCCATGGACTTGCCGCAGCATTCAGGGATCGACGGAATTTGCCGGCGGCGGATCGGCGTCGTCGGTCTCGGCCGGATGGGACAGGCTTTTGCCCTCAATCTCATCGAGGACGGCGGCGAGGTGCTGGTCCATGACCGCGATCCCGAGCGCATCGCGACGCTGCTGCCGAGCGGCGCCCGCGCCGCGGCGCGGCTCGCCGATCTCGGCGCTTGCGACGTCGTCCTCACTTCGCTTCCGGACGATGATGCGCTTGTCGCGGTCGCGCTCTCGGCGGACGGGCTGACGAGCATACTCGCCGCCGGCGCAGTGCACGTGTCGACAAGCACCGTCAGCCCCGGCTTATCCCGGCGCCTCGCCGAGGAGCATGCGCGGCGCGACCAGCATTATCTCGCCGCGCCGGTGCTCGGAAGCCCCGACTTCGCCCGTGCGCGCAAAGTCTTCGTGCTGGCGGCGGGCTCGCCGGCGGCGCTCGATAGGGTACGGCCGCTGCTCGAGCGCCTCGGCCAGCGGCTCTTCGTCGTCGGCGAGGAAGCCGGCTTGGCGAACCTGGTTAAGCTGGCCGCCAACGTGCTGACCGCGACCACCCTCGAATGCATGGGCGAGGTCTTCGCCCTGTTGCGAAAGGGGGGGATCGACGCCCGGCTCGCCTACGACGTGCTGACGAACTCGCTGTTCGATTCGACCGTGCACTAGGCCTATGGCTCGAAGATCGTCGAGGCGCGCTACAGCCCGCCGGGGATGGCGGCGCCGCTCGCCATCAAGGATCTCCGCCTGGGGTTGGCCGAGGCCGAGCGCGCGGCCGTGCCGATGCCCGCTGCTAGCCTCGTGCACGACCGCCTCGTCGGCCTGGCGGCGCGCGGCTGGAGCGGTCTCGACTGGTCGGCCCTGGGCCTGCTCGCCGCCGTCGATGCGGGCCTCGACGACCGTCATTGAAGCCGGCGGCCGTGGCAACCGGGAAGAAAGAGATCGAGACAGCGGCGGCGCCGGGCCCACTCGGCGCGGGCCAATCGCCGATGTCGAAGGGAGCAGGATCATGAAAGTCGGTTTCATCGGGCTCGGCCACATGGGCGCGGGCATGGCGGCCAACCTGCTGAAGGCGGGTCACGAGCTGACCGTCTACAACCGCACGCGGGCGAAGGCGGCAGCCCTGGTGGCGCTGGGGGCGAGAGCAGGCGCCACGATCGCGGAGGCCGCTGACGGCGATGCGGTGTTCACGATGCTTGCCGACGACCGTGCCGTCGAGAGCGTCGTGTTCGGCGCCGGCGGCATCATCGAGAGTCTGCCCGCCGGTGCCATCCACATCTCTTCGAGCACGATCAGCGTCGCTCTGGCGGAGCGCCTTGCCGAGGCGCATGCGCAGGCCGGCCAGCATTTCGTCGCGGCCCCGGTATTCGGGCGTCCCGACGCCGCCGACGCCGGCAATCTCTTCGTCGTTGCTGCCGGAGCGCCGGCGGCCGTGCACGCCGCGGCCCCGCTTCTGGACGCGATCGGCCGGAAGACGTTTGTCGTTTCCGAGACGCCCAAGGCCGCCAATCTCGTCAAGCTCAGCGGCAATTTCCTGCTTGGCTGCGTCATCGAGTCGCTCGGGGAGGCGATCGCGCTCGTCGGCAAGGGCGGGGTCGATGCGCGGCAATATGTCGAGATCCTGACCTCGACGCTGTTCGGCGCTCCCGCCTACGAGCTCTACGGCACGCTCATCGCCGAGGGAAAATTCACGCCGGCCGGCTTTGCCGCGCCGCTCGGGCACAAGGATATCCGGCTCGCCCTCGCCGCGGCCGAGGATCTGCGCGTGCCTCTGCCGATCGCCGGCTTGCTGCACGACCGCTTCCTGACCCTCTTCGCCCATGGCGGCGATGCGCTCGACTGGTCGGCGATCGGCGCGCTCGCGGCCGAGGATGCCGGCGTGGCAAAAGCCGTCTAGTTCGCGCCGATCTTGTCGTTCGCCTGGCCGGTCTATTGTCAACCTCGGCCGGCCCCAATGAGAGGAACCGAAAATGCTCGATTACCAGACCCATAATGACCTGCCAGCCAATGCCAAGGCGGTTTCGATCGTCATCCTCAACGCCCGTCTTGCCGATGCGATCGATCTGGCGCTGCTGACGAAGCAGGCGCATTGGAACATCAAGGGCCCGAACTTCATCGCGCTGCACGAGATGATCGACGGGTTCCGCAGCGAGCTCGACACGCATGTCGACACAATGGCAGAACGCGTCGTGCAGCTCGGCGGTACGGCGCTCGGTACGACCCAGGCCGTCGCCGCGGCAACGACGCTTGTGCCTTATCCGACCGACATCCATCGGTCGACGGATCACCTCGCGGCCCTGATCGAGCGCTACGCCAAGCTCGGAAGTTCAGTGCGCGCGGCGATCGACGCGACCGGCGAGGCGGGCGACGCCGATACCAACGATATCTTTATTGCGTTTTCGCGCGCTCTCGACAAGCAACTGTGGTTCCTGGAGGCGCACGTTTCGCACGCCGAATAGCGGTCAACGCTCGCTGGCTCGTGTCAACGGCATCGCCGCGCGGAAAGCTGCGGCGCCAGGCTGACAAGAAACCAGGTCACACCGGCTTAGTCTCATCGTCATGGCGAGCCCCCGGGTCCGCGCGCGGCGCGGCCCGAGGATAAACTCCGCGAAGCCATCCCGACCCTCGCGACTCCGCGACGACGAGATCGCCACGGCGCCGAGCCTGCCCCGGCCCCCGGGTCCGGCCTTCGGCCGGCCCGAGGACAGGCTCCGGCCGGGGGCGCCTCGCGATGACGGCCGGTGAGTTTCATGCTCGGCGGGTCGGCACCGCCGGTGGGCGACTAGAACGGGGTGAGCGTCGCCAGTTCTGGAACAAGCGCGATGCTGTTTCCGGCCATGACCCTCCGTCGGAACGACATCAGATGCAAGAAACAGAGGGGGTAACGGGGGGACGCAATGCACTCGACAATCCGGCTGGCTCTCGCCGCCGCCGCCATCGCGGGAGTGTTGCTCGTGCTGCCGTCCCCGGCGGCCCAATCGGGCGACCCGGCCGGCAAAGCCGGTTTCAAACCCCTCCCGGCGTACAACCCGTATCCGCCCGCCATTCTCCCGCCGGATCTCAAGCCGGAAATCGCAAGGGTTCAGCGCGAAATTCGTGTCGTCTTCAACGAAGCGCTCGGAGAGTGGCGGCGACTGCCGCCGCCGACCGTGACCGCTAACGCGCCGACCCCTCGCGGTAGCGGGTATCAGGCGGTAGAAGCGCTCGGCAAGCTGCTGAACTTCGATTTGAACATGTCGCCTTTCAAGAATGAGGCCTGCGCGTCCTGCCATATGCCGTATGCCGGTTTCAGCGGACCGATCCCCTCGGTCAACCTGACGATGATCGCGTATCCCGGGACCTATCACTATCGGGCCAACAAGCGGACAGCGCAGCGATATACCTATTCACCGGACTTTCCTGTGCTCGAGTACGACACGACCGAGGCGGCGTTCTTTGGTGGAAACTTCTTTGATGCGCGAGCGACCGGGTACAAGCTGCAGAGTCCCGACGCCGAGCAGGCGCAGCATCCGCCGGTCGATCGCGGCGAAATGGGCTTTCCTGATACCGCCTGCATCGCGTACCGGCTGTCCCGAGCGGTGTACCGGCCGCTCTTCGTCGAGGTATGGGGGAATTTGTTCGACATCCGTTGGCCGGCCAATACCGAGAAGATCTGTGACACTCCGGGTGGGGCGGCGATCTTCCAGGGCAGCGCTACGCCGATTCATTTGAGCCCTACAGACCGCGCCAAGGCGAACGATATTTATGATCACTGGGGCCAGTCCATTTCCAAGTATGAACGCTCGCCGGCGGTCAGCGCGTTCTCGTCGAAATTGGACGCCTTCCTGGCCGGCAAGTACAAGATGACGCCGGACGAGATGGCCGGCTACAAACTATTCAACGGCAAGGCCAACTGCAATTCCTGTCATCTCGACGGCGTATCGACAACCCAGAAGCCGGGCCAGAGCGACACCGGCAGCAACAACGCGGGGCGGCCGCTCTTTACCTGCTTCGGCTATGCCAATCTCGGCCTGCCGCTCAATGCCAACGTCGCCTTGTTTTACGAGACTCGGGCGGATCGCTTCGGGTTTACGCCCAATCCTTACGGCTTCGGTTATCGGGATTTGGGACTCGGCAATTTCCTCAGAAGCGGCTTCGGTACCGGCCCCAATCCGAACGCGAGCTGGGTTAAATACGCGCCGGGTTCCGACGGCCAATTTCAGACCACGACGGCGCGCGATGCGGCGATGACGCCGACGCAATGCCCCACCACCGAGGCGCCTGGGCCCTATTTCCAGAAGGAGTTCTTTCACAACGGCTACATCAAGAGCCTGAAGCAGCTCGTTCACTTTTACAATACGCGCGACGTGTACGCTAACAAGGTTACGACCGGACATTGTCCGCCGGGAACCATAGAAAAAGTCACTTGCTGGCCGATGCCCGAGGTGCCGAACAATATCGACATGACGTTCGGCAATCTCGGCCTCAGCGACCGGGAGGAAAACCAAATTGTGGCCTTTCTGGAGACGCTGACGGACGGGTACACGACGCCCTATCCCGACAGGAACACCTTTACCGGTCAATGCATGAAAGGCGGTTCGGCAGCGACCCAGGGTGACGCCTCCATCGTTCCCGCGCCGTCGCCATTTCCGTCCTGCGCATCGGCGATCTGCGGCGTCGCCCCGCTGCCCGGTCCGCATTCCATTTCCTACGACCCGTACCAGCCGACCCCGATCCCTCCGCCGGCGAGGAGAGCCGAGCATATCGAGATCCGGCAAGGACCGGTGCTCGAATTTGTCCGCGACGACCTCGCCATCATCCGCTGGGCCAGCGACAACCCGGGAGGCTCGGATGATCATTTCGCCGTCATCCATTACGGCACGGATCCGACGATGCCGAGCCGAACGGCGAAATCTCCGATCCGACTCAACCGCAGCCATCCGCGGACGATTTTTCGCGTGCGTATCGACGGCCTGAAACCGCTGACGACCTACTACTACCGGGTCACCTCGATCGGCGGCGATGATATCGGCGATGGCGAGCAGAGCCCGATCCGACGGTTCACCACACCCGGCCCAGGAAAACACCTCACTGCGTTGCCGCAGCCGGACTAGCGGATGGCGATCCGGCCGAACGCGGCCGCTGCCGCGTCAATTTTCGACCGCTCGGTAGGCGCGATTTCGGCCTCGGCACCGCCGGCAACTTCCTGCCGACGATGTGCTATGCGGAAGTGCGCCGGAACCTTCCGCCTGATACGGTGTTCACGCGGCGGGGTCGCGTACTTTGCCCCGAAGCGAGCGTGCGGGGCGGCCCGAAAGCGTTTCTGCAGAAGATAGCGTCGCGAGGGAGGAGCGTGTGTGGGGCAACGGTTGGGACCGGTTCGATGTCGCCAACCATTCAAAACCACGGATTACAAAGTGGCGTCTGCCCTGGCACGAGCCGGCACGAGCCTTGGATTGGATTTCTATGCAAGGATACGCCGCTCTAACAGGGTGCGGAAAAACGCCAGAAGATTGTCATTCCGGAGCGCGTCCCCGGACGGCCGGCCCTGGCGGGCCGTTCCGGGGATTGCCCGCGAATCCGGAATCCATGAACACGGGGTCGTGAAATCAATGGCTTGGCCCGTGTTCTTGCCCCCGGGCTTAGCACCGACTGACCGTCGCCAGCGTAACCCGGGGGCCGGGCCCGGCCCCCGGCCGGAGCCTGTCCTCGGGCCGGCCGAAGGCCGGACCCGGGGGCCGGGGCAAGCTCTGACGGGCCGTCCCGGAATGACGGCCGAGTTTTTCCGCACCCTGCTGAAGCAATGACTATCACCCTTGCCCGGCAAGCACTTCGTGGCAACTGTGCCGGGCTGGAATTAACCTCAGCCGCAGTACAGCGAGCACCATAAACGGAGGTAGCTATGTCTCAGCCAGAACGGTTTGAAATCATAATCCTCGGCAGTGGACAGGGCGGCAAGCTGCTGGCTTGGCATATGGCGCGATCGGGGCGACGGACCGCGGTCGTGGAGCGCCGGTGGATCGGGGGCTCCTGTCCCAACATCGCCTGCCTGCCGAGCAAGAATGAGATTTGGAGTGCGAGGGTCGCGCATCTGGCCCAGCACGCCGCAGAGTTCGGCACGATGATCACCGGCCCCATCACGACCGACATGGCGAAGGTTCGGCAGCGCAAGCGGGACATGGTCGACCGCGAGATTGCCCTGCATCTGAAGAACTACAAGACGAGCGGCGCCGAATTGATCATGGGGACCGGGCGTTTTGTGGCACCGAAAACGCTCGAGGTGCGCCTCAATGACGGCGGCACACGGGTGCTGGCGGGCGACCAGGTTTTTCTCAATATCGGAACGCACGCGGCGATCCCAAGCGTTCCCGGCCTCGAGGCCGCGCGACCGCTCACGCACATCGAGGCTCTGGAGCTCGACTATTTACCGTCACATCTGGTGGTGCTGGGCGGTGGCTATGTCGGTCTCGAAATGGCGCAGGCTTACCGCCGCTTTGGGAGCCGCGTGACGGTCATCGAGTCCGGGCCGCAACTGATGACCCGGGAGGATCCAGACGTCGCGGACGAAATGCAGCGAATTCTTGCTGAAGAAGGGATTCGTTTTTTAACCGCGGCCGAGGCGCTCGATGTGAATGGCCGATCCGGAGAAGAGGTCAGCCTTACCGTGCGCACGACCTCCGGAGAGCAAAAGATCGACGGCAGCGACGTCCTGCTCGCCGTGGGGCGTATTCCGAACACCGCCGGGATCGGGCTCGAGGAGGCCGGCGTCGCGTTGGACAGCCGTGGCTACATTCGCGTCAATGAGCGGTTGGAGACGACTGCGGCCGACGTATGGGCGATCGGGGAATGTGCCGGTAGCCCACAGTTTACGCACATCTCGGTCGATGATTTTCGGATCATCCGGGACAATCTCGCCGGGGGAAGGCGCAGCACGCGCGATCGGCTGGTTGCATATTGTATGTTCACGGAGCCTCCGCTCGCTCGCGTCGGACTGAGCGAGGGCGAAGCGGAACGCCATGGCATCACCGCGCGCGTCGCGAAGCTGCCGACGAGCGCGGTGCTGCGGACCGAGGCCACGGACGAAAAACACGGCTTGATGAAGGCCCTGATTGGAACTGACGACCGCATTCTCGGCTTCGCAATGATCGGTGCCGAGGCCGGCGAAGTCATGGCAGCGGTGCAAACGGCGATGCTGGCCGACCTGCCATATCCGAGGCTCCGTGACGCCGCTCTTGCGCACCCGACGATGGCCGAGGGCCTCGGTCCCCTCTTCTCGGATGTGCCGGCCCGATAAGGGCTCGCGCGGACCGTTGCCAACAGACAAGCAATTCGTCGATTAGGGCCTGTCGTCAATTGAGCGGACGCCCCGTTCCGATTACATCCGATTACCGTCTTGCCCGG
Source organism: uncultured Alphaproteobacteria bacterium (assembly GCA_963772295.1). Classification (GTDB taxonomy): domain Bacteria; phylum Pseudomonadota; class Alphaproteobacteria; order ATCC43930; family CGMCC-115725; genus AP-15. The sequence continues at coordinate 426,508 of CAVYWO010000019.1, read as the reverse complement.
CCTTGGGCCGGGCATCCACGGGAGCCCGCGAAGGCCTGTGCCGTTTCTCGTGGATGCCCACGGATCAAGTCCGTGGGCTGGAGGCCCACGGGCCGAGCCCGGCCAAAGCGTTGATATATGTGAGCCAGCGCTGCTAATTGACGACACGCGTTAATACAGAGACGATGAGGTGGTATCGCGGCTCTATCGGAGAGCTCAGAGCCTCGATGGATCGGTTGAAGGGTCGGATGATCGATGCAGTCGTGCGCGCACTGGGAATGGCGCTGGCCATGGGATGGGAAATTCTGTGGCCGCTGATCCTTGGCTTCGCACTTTCCGCCGTCGTGCAGGCCGCGGTCTCGCATCAGCAGATGAGCCGGCTTCTGCCGGATGATCGCGCGCCTTCGATCGCGACCGCTCTCGCGCTCGGGGCCGCCTCGTCGTCATGCTCCTACGCGGCGGTGGCGCTCGCCCGCTCGATCTTCCGCAAGGGCGCGCATTTCACCGCCGCGATGGCGTTCGAGATGGCTTCCACCAATCTCGTCGTCGAGCTCGGCATCGTCATGTTGGTGCTCCTGGGCTGGCAGTTCACGCTCGCCGAATTCGTCGGCGCACCGCTGATGGTCGTTTCGCTGGTCCTTTTCTTCCGGGTGTTTCTCAGCCGGGATCTTCTCGAACAAGCCAAGAAACAAGCCGACAAGGGCATTGCTGGCCGCATGGAAGGCCACGCCGAAATGGACATGTCCGTCACCGAGGGCGGCGCGTTCTGGCAGCGGATAACATCCGATCGTGGTTTCACCGCGATCAGCCATTATTTCGTGATGGATTGGGCGGCAGTCTGGCTCGACATCGTCGGCGGGCTGTTGATCGCGGGCGCTCTCGCAGCCTGGGTGCCTAATGCGTTCTGGCAATCCTTCTTCCTGACCGGGCATCCGGCTCTCGCGACGCTATGGGGACCGGTTGTAGGCCCGCTGGTGGCGGTGATCTCCTTCGTCTGCTCGGTCGGCAACATTCCGCTGGCGGCGGTGCTGTGGAACGGCGGCATCAGCTTCGGCGGGGTGATCGCCTTCATCTTCGCCGACCTGATCGTCATCCCGGTCCTGAATATCTATCGCAAGTATTACGGGCTGAGGATGGCCGGCTTTCTGTTCGCCACGTTCTACGTCGCCATGGCGGTCGCGGCGCTGATCGTCGAGCTGATCTTCCGCGGCCTCGCCCTGATCCCGTCGGAGCGCAGCGCGCGGGTGGTCGAGGCCTCCATCACCTGGAATTACACGAGCTGGCTGAACCTGGCTTTTCTCGTTCTCGCCGGGCTCTTCCTCGGGCGTTTCCTCAAAACCGGCGGCCCGGCGATGCTGCGCATGATGAACCGGCTAGCCGCCCACGGACCCGCCCACCATCATGCTCATTAAATCCTCGATCGGACTGCAGCAGCGTCCGCGTTGGAACACCGATGATGGAAAGGACCAAGACGATGGCCGATTTCAATATCTACAAGGATGCGTTCCCCCACGCCAAGCTCAGCCGCTCGTCCGAGGGCGTGCTCGAGGTCGTCCTGCATACGAACGGGGATACGCTGATCTTCAATGGCTACACCCATGAGGAGTTTGTCGACCTCTTCCACCAGATCGGCCAGGACGCAAGAAATCGCGTCGTCATTCTGACCGGCAGCGGCGATGCCTTCATGGAGAGGATCACCCTCGACGGCTTCGACTTCTTCACCCCGCAGGGCTACGACAAGATCTACCGCGAGGGCAAGAAGGTCCTGATGAACCTCCTCGACATCGAGGTGCCGCTGATCGCCGCAGTGAACGGCCCGGTGCGGCTGCACTCCGAGTACATCCTGCTCGCCGACATCGTGCTGGCGACGCCGTCGACCGTATTTCAGGACAAGCCGCATTTCGAGTTCGGCATCGTCTCCGGCGACGGCGTCCACCTGCTGTGGCAGGAGGCGATCGGCACGATCCGCGGCCGCTATTTCATCCTCACCCGCCAGGAGCTCGATGCCAAGACGGCGAAGGAATGGGGCGCGGTCAACGAGATCGTCCCGGCCGACAGGCTGCTCCCGCGCGCCCGCGAGATCGCCGAAGGCCTCGCCGTGCTGCCGCCGCTGGCGACCAGGTACACGCGCATCGCGATGACCCAGAAACTGCGCCGCATCGTCGACGAGGGCGTCGGCTACGGGCTCGCCTTGGAGGGCATCAGCGCCGCCGACGTGGCGCGGGCAGGGGCGAAATGATTGACGCGCGCGGCGGCCGCGGCCGATCGCGCAAAATTCTATCGCGACATCGCGGCCGGTCCCTTCTACGGCATCAACCGACCTGACGTAAAATCGTCGGAGGCGATCGTTGAGAATTGGTGGCGTCAGGGCATGATGAGCGGCGCCAAGGCGCATTACGACGGGATCGTCGCCCTCACCGGAGCCTGAAAGCCCCCCACTACAATACAATCTCAATCATTCCAACCCGGAGAGAAAGGATCACGTCTCATGTCGAAATTCGAGATGCTCAGCCCGCAAAATCATGCGATCGCCCTCGTCGACTATCAGCCGGCGATGTACCAGGGTGTGCAGTCGCACGATCGTCTGGTGACCCTCAACAATATCCAGATTCTGGCGAAGGCGGCCAAGTTGTTCAGCGTGCCCACGCTCATCTCGACGATTGCGCAGGATACGTTCTCCGGTCCGTTCATGCCCGAGATCACGAGCCTGTTTCCGGATCACACCGTCATCGACCGCACGTCGATGAATGCCTGGCTCGACGCGAAATTCCGTGAGGCCGTATACGCGACCGGCCGAAAGAAGATCGCGATCGCGGGCCTGTGGACCGAGGCTTGCGTGATGTTTGGCACGCTTGACCTCCTGAAGGAGGGGTTCGAGGTCTATATCCCGGCCGACGCCTGCGGCGATATTTCGCCCGAAGCGCACGACCGTTCTATGGATCGCCTAGTCCAAGCCGGTGCGGTTCCGATCACGTCACTGCAATATGTCTTCGAGCTGCAACAGGACTGGGCGCGTTCGGAGACCTATGAAGGCGTGATGGATATACTGCGGGCGCACACCCCCTACGGTATCCAGGTGCGGTTCTCCAAATGGGCGCTGGGCGAACACGCCTCCGAGGCCGGTCCAGCGCCGAGACGCTAATTCGTTGGCCAGCCAGCTCCGCGGCCCTTGCGACGTCAGCGGATGCGACGGCTGCCGGGTTCAAGGTCTACGCGGTGATCGATGCGTCGGGCGACCCGAGCGAGATGGCGTCGAGAACGACACTCGCCCGCTTCGTGCAAGCCGGCGTCGTCCCGACGACGGCGAATGCCGTGATCTGCGAAATCCATCGCACCTGGAACCGTCCCGAAGCCACAGAACTCGCTCGGCTCTACACCATGGTCGCACCACACTACCGGGCGGTCATGGAGAGCTATCAGAGGGCGCAACAGGCGCGGAAGACGGCGAGATGACATGGCGCCGGCGCCAGCGCCGGTCGAGGCCGGACCTAAGCCATTTGCATTTGACGGCCTGGGGCGTCCGGCCGGGCGGGATCGGTATCGTATGGAGGCTTCCGTGACTGTAAACCCCGATCTGATTCTCCATCGCGGCTTGTTCGTGACACTTGACCGCGCCAATCCGACCGCAACCGCCGTCGCGATCGCGGACGGCAAGTTCTCCGCGGTCGGCCGCGACCATGACGTCATGAAGCTCGCCGGCGAAAACACCAGGATCATCGACCTCAACGGCAGACGCGTATTGCCGGGCCTGATCGACAACCACCTGCACATCATTCGCGGCGGGCTCAACTTCAACATGGAGCTGCGCTGGGACGGCGTGCGCTCGCTGGCCGATGCGATGGCGATGCTGAAAAGGCAGGTGGCGGTGACACCGCCGCCGCAATGGGTGCGGGTGGTGGGCGGCTTTACGGAACACCAATTCGTCGAAAAGCGGTTGCCGACGCTCGACGAGATCAACGCGGTGGCTCCGGACACACCGGTGTTCATCCTGCACCTTTACGACCGTGCGCTGTTGAACAAGGCGGCGTTGCGCGCGGTCGGCTACACCGAGGACACTCCGGTGCCGCCGGGCGGCGAAATGGCGCTCGACAGCGACGCCGAGCCGACCGGGCTGCTGCTGGCAAAGCCGAACGCCGGCATTCTTTACGCGACCCTCGCCGGCGGTCCGAAATTGCCGTTCGACTATCAGGTCAACTCGACCCGGCATTTTATGCGGGAGCTGAACCGGCTCGGGGTAACCGGTGCGATCGACGCCGGCGGCGGCTTTCAGAACTATCCGGAAGACTACGCGGTCATCGAAAAGCTTGCCGCCGAAGGCCAGCTCACCGTCCGTATCGCCTACAACCTGTTCACGCAGAAACCCAAGGCCGAGAAGGACGATTTCCTCAACTGGACGAAAACCTCGAAATATCAGCAAGGCACGGATTATTTCCAACGGCGGCGGCGAGATGCTGGTCTTCTCCGCTGCCGATTTCGAGGATTTCCGCCAGCCGCGGCCGGACATGCCGGCCGAAATGGAAAGCGAGCTCGAAGAGGTGGTGCGCATCCTCGCCGCCAACAATTGGCCCTGGCGGCTGCACGCGACCTATGAGGAGACGATCTCGCGCGCGCTTGACGCCTTCGAGCGGGTCAACCAGGACATCCCGATCGACGGTCTACACTGGTTCATTGATCACGCCGAGACCATTTCGGACCGATCGATCGACCGTATAGCGGCGCTCGGCGGCGGTATCGCCGTACAGCACCGCATGGCCTATCAGGGCGAATATTTTGTCGAGCGCTACGGCATCGGCGCGGCCGAAGCCACACCCCCGATTGCCCGCATGCTGGAGGCGGGCATCTTGGTCTCGGCCGGGACCGACGCCACCCGCGTCGCCTCCTACAATCCGTGGGTCTCGCTGGCGTGGCTGGTCACCGGCAAGACGGTAGGCGGCCTGCGCCTCTACCCCGCCCGCAACCGCCTCGACCGGGAGACGGCGCTCAGGATGTGGACCGAAAACGTCACCTGGTTCTCGAACGAGGAGGGCAAGAAGGGTCGCATCGAGGTTGGCCAGTTCGCCGACCTGGTCGTCCCCGACCGCGACTACTTCGCCTGTTCCGAGGACGAGATCGCCGACACCGCGGCCGAGCTGACGATCGTCGGCGGCAAAGTGGTTTATGGCGCCGGCGAGTTCGGCGCCTTCGACGAGACCGCACCACCGCCGGCCATGCCCGACTGGTCGCCGGTTCGGCGGTTCGGCGGCTATGCCGCCTGGGGCGATCGCGGCGGTTCGGCACCGGCAGCGGCGCGGCGGTCGCTGGCTGCCGCCTGTGGCTGCACGAACCGATGCGGCGTCCACGGCCACGACCACGCCGCCGCCTGGTCGGCCCGGGTACCGGCCGGGGATCTGCGATCGTTCTGGGGCGCGCTCGGATGCAGCTGCTTCGCGTTCTGATCCGGGCCATTCTCTGGCCGAGGCCGCGACCCCAGCCGTGCCACCGATGAGCGAGGCGACCGAATCCCGATCTTCGCCCTCTGCCAAGGCCGAGGCCGGCGCTTCGCCGTGGAGCCCGTTCCGGCACACCGCGTTCACGGTGCTTTGGGTCGCGACCGTGCTGTCCAATATCGGCACCTGGATGCAGAACGCCGGAGCCGGCTGGTTGATGACCGAACTCAGCCCGAAACCGCTTGAAGTGGCGCTCGTCCAGGCGGTCTCGACCTTGCCGATGTTTCTGTTCAGCCTCCCGGCCGGAGCGCTGGCCGACATCATCGACCGCCGCCGCCTGATGATCGCGACGCAGGTCGCGGCGACCGCGCTCTCCGCCTTGTTCGCCCTATTGGTATGGGAAGATCGGGCGACGCCGAACTGGCTTCTGGCGTTCCTGTTTGCATCCGGTGCGACGGCGATCCTCGCCGTGCCGGCATGGCAAGCCGTCGTGCCGGAACTCGTGCCGCGGTCGGAGCTGTCCGCCGCGGTCGCGCTAAACGGCGTCGGCTTCAACCTCAGCCGTGCCGTCGGTCCGGCCCTCGCCGGCCTGGCGATCGCGGCACTCGGCATGGCCGCACCCTATTGGCTCAACGCGGCGAGCAATGTGGCGGTCATTGCCGCGCTCGTCTGGTGGCGGCGGTTCCGACCGCTCGGGCAACCCCTGCCTGCCGAGCATTTTCGCAACGCGATGCGCAGCGGTCTGCGCTATGCCCGCTATAACCCGCGGCTGCGCGCGGCGCTGATCCGGGCGGCGGGGTTTTTCCCGTTGGCGAGCGTTTACTGGGCGCTGCTGCCGCTGGTGGCGCGGCAACAGCTCGGCGGTGGACCCGAACTCTATGGGGTACTGGTCGGGGCGATCGGCGGCGGCGCGGTCGCCGGTGCCTTCGCGCTACGGGCGAAGGCGCGGCTCGGCGCCGACGGCACCGTCGCTGCCGCCACGGTCCTGACCGCCCTGGCGCTCGTCCTGCTGGCGGTCGCTCGCGACCCGGCAACCGCACTCGTCGGCTGCGCTCTTGCCGGAATCTCCTGGATCGCCGTCATCGCCACCCTCAACGTGTCGGTGCAATTGGCCTTGCCTGGCTGGGTCCGCGGCCGCGGCCTCGCGATCTTCGCGACCGTGCAGTTCGCCGGGCTGGCGGTCGGCAGCGCCGTTTGGGGCCGAGCGGCGCAGGCGATCGGCCTGCCGGCCGCTCACCTGGCCGCGGCGATTGCTCTCGTCGCCCTGATCCCGGTGCTGCGCCGTTGGCGGCTCTCCGGCGGCCACGATCTCGACCTCGCGCCATCGCTGCACTGGCCTTCACCGGTGCTCGCCGGCGAGGTCGAGCCCGATCGCGGCCCGGTTCTGGTAACCGTCGAATACACGGTCGCGCCGAGCGACCGGGAGGCGTTTCTCGCCGCGGTCGCGAAGCTCGCTGGTGAGCGCCGGCGCGACGGCGCCTATGATTGGGACGTCTATGAGGATGCCGCGCAGGAAGGCGTCTTCGTCGAGACGTTCCACGTCGATTCCTGGCTCGAGCACATGCGGCAGCATCACCGGGTGACGAATGCCGACCGCGTGCTGCAGGACGCCGTACAACGTTTTCATGCCGGAAGCGTGCCCGCGGTCCGGCACCTGATTGCTGCGCAGAGGAGCGACAGGTCATGATCGCTTACGGGCTTCCGATTGCCCGGCTGTGCCTGGCGGCGGTGTTTTTGTACAGCGGCGTCGACAAGCTCTGGCATTGGCGTTCGAGCATCGAAGAGGTCAGGGGCGACGGCTTGCCGTGGCCAGCGGCTTTCGCCGGCGCGACGGTGTTCACCCAGCTGGTCGGCGGCTGCCTCGTCGCGAGCGGCTTCTTTTCCTGGCTCTGCGCCCTGTTGTTGGCCGGTTTCACGGTGGCGGCCACGCTGGTCGGGCACCGCTTCTGGCTCCGCCGCGGCGTCGAGTTCCGCCACGACCTGACGACGAGCCTCGAGCATCTGGCGATCGTCGGCGGGCTCCTGTTGCTCTGCGTCCTCGGCCTCTCGGTCCCCGGATGAAGGACCGGCGATGAGCGACCGGGCCCCGGGTGTCGGCGCTGCGCCCGTCGTCGCCGCCCATCAGTCGCTCTCGGCCGCGGTCACGACGATCGGCACGATGGCCGTCGCGATGGTCGGTTCGACAATCTCCTCGCAGCTCGTCGATCTCGATATCGCCGATATCGCCGGCGGCTTCTCGGTGTCGGCAGACGACGCCTCCTGGATCGCCTGCGTCGCCACGATGGCCGAGGTCGCCAGCATCCCGATTGCCGCGCTATTGGTGCGGGCCTTATCGCTGCGGCGGGTCGCGATCGGTGCCGCCTCGCTCTATCTGGTTGGCGCCGGTCTCAGCCTCGCCGCCCCCGGCGAGGAGGGGCTGATCGCGCTGCGCGCGCTGCAGAGCTTTTGCAGCGGCACGCTGTCGGTCTTGATGTTCGTCTCGGTCATGGCGACGTTGCCGCCCGGCTTTGCCCGCAGCGTTGGGCTCGCGCTGTTCGCCTTCGCCTCGACCGCGCCGACCGCGCTCAACGCCTCGGCCGGCGCCTTCGTCACCGAGCGCTGGGGCTGGCAGGGTCTCTATTATTTCGACATCGCCTGGGGCGTGACCTTCCTCTTATTGGCCTGGCGCTTGCTGCGCCCGGCGCCCCGCGCGATGCGCCTTGCGGAGATCGATTGGCTCGGCTATCTGCCGCTCGCGGTCGGGCTCGCCGCCCTGATCCTGTTCATGAAACAAGGCGACCGGTTCTTCTGGCTCGACAATGCAACGATCCGGCGCGCCGGGCTCGTTGCCGCGCTCGCCCTGCCGTTGGCGCTGCTGTTCCTCGTCGTGCGGCGTCGGCCGCTGCTCGACCTCGGCCTGATCGCGACCCCGACCTTCGGCTGGGCAATCGCGCTCGCGACCTTCTACCGGTTCGGGCTCGTCATGACTGCGTTCGTCGTACCGCAGGCGCTGATGCGGCTGCAGGCCTACCGGCTGCCGGAGATCGCCGACGCCAACATCTGGACCTTCTGGGCGCAATGCGTGAGCTTCCCGCTCGCCTGGCTCTGGGCCCAGTACGGCGATGCGCGCCAGCCGCTGTCGCTCGGGCTCGCGCTGTTCGCGGCCGGCGCCTATGTCGCGACCTGGCTGACGCCGCAATGGCAGGCGAACGATTTCCGCCTGGCCCTCGTCCTGGTCGGGACCGGGGAAGGCCTGTTCCTGGTGCCGACCTTGTTCTACGCGACGCGCGACGTGAAGCCGGAACAGGGTCCGACCGCAGCGGCGCTGTTCAACCTCAGCCGTGTCGTCGGACAAACCTTCGGCACCGGCAGCGTCAGCGCGCTGATTACCTGGCGCGAGGATTTCCATTCGGCACTATTGGTCGACAGCGTCAACAACGCCAATTCCGCCGTCGCCGAGCGCTTCAACGGGCTGGTCGCGAGCTTCATGGCGACGAGCGGCAACGCCGCGGTCGCCTCCCGGCAAGCCTGGGCGTCGCTGTCGGCGACATTGTCCAACCAGGCTTTCGTTCTGGCCTTCGCCGATGCCTTCGTCATCATCGCCGCGGTGTTGGGCGTGTCGGCGCTGCTCGTCCTGATGCTGCCGCGACTGCACGGTAAAGCCGGCGGCGCCGCCGCCGAAGCCGCGCCCGCCTTGGCAAATTCCGCAAACGCATCGGGGAGCCGGCGATGATGGCCGGATTGAAACGCATCGCCGCGGTGCTTGCAGTCCTCGTCGTATTGGTGCCGGCCGGCTTCTTCGCCTGGCGCTGGTACGATCGGTCGCGCGCCGTGCAGAGCACGAACGACGCCTATGTCCAGGGCGAAATCACGGCGCTCAGCTCCCGCGTCAGCGGCTACGCGGTCGAGGTGCTGCTCGACGACGGCATGCCGGTCAAGGCGACCGATGTCGTCGTGCGCATCGACCCGCGCGACTATCGGATGGCGGTCGAACGGGCCGCGGCCGCGCTCGGACAGGCCAAGTCCGACCTCGCGCAGGTCGAGGTGAGGCGCGAACTGCAGCAGTCGAAGATCAGCATGGCGGAGGCCGCGCTGCGCTCTGCGGCGGCGCAGGCGAAGAACTCGGACGCCACGCTGATGCGAGCGACGGTGCTGTACAAGGAGCGCTTTGGGACCCAGGCAGCACTCGACGACGCCGAGGCGGCGGGGGTGAAGGCCCATTCCGAGGTCGATCAGGGGACGGCCAACCTTGCCTATGAACGCAACCAGCTCGCCGTCATCGGCGCCGATGAGGCGGTGGCGAAGGCGCAGGTCGACTCGGCGCAGGCGGCGTTGCTCTCGGCCAAGTTCGCGCTCGCCGATACCGCGGCGTGGGCGCCGATCGACGGCATCGTCGCCGACCGCAAGGTGCGTGTCGGCGAATACGTCGCCGCCGGCACGCCGATGCTGTCGATCGTCCCGATCCGAAACCTGTGGATCGAGGCCAATTATCGCGAGACGCAGATCGGCCGGATGAAAATCGGCGATCCGGTCCGCATCGACATGGATACCTATCCCGGCCGGCCGATCTGCGGCTATATCGAAGCGATCCTGCCGGCCGCCGGCGCGGAATTTGCGCTGATTCCGCCGGACAACGCGACCGGGAATTTCACCAAGATCGTGCGCCGCTTCGCCGTGCGCATCCGATTCAATCTCCGCGACCCCAACGCCGCGCTGGCGCGCCCCGGCATGTCGGTCGAGACGGCTGTCGCCGTCTCGACGCCCGACGGCGCCGCGCCGGCCGACCTGGGCAAACGGGTCGGCTGCTCGTTCGATCCGGCAAAGGACATGGCGGCGCGCACGCTGACCAAGCTGCCGGAGCATCCCGGATTGGGCCGTGCCCGCCCGCAGGGGGGAGCCGGCACGGAATCGCCGCCATCGCCGGCACGCTAGCCATCATGCCCGCGCGACAGCCGATCAGCCCCGAGGGCTTCGACTTCTTCAGCCCCCAGGGCGTGAGGGCATCAGCGCCGCTGATGTTGCTCGCTCCCAGGCTCGCTGAGAGAGGGAGGACAGCGGCGCCATGATCGAGACCGAGCGCATGCAGGTGAGCCTGACCGTCAACGGCCAGGTCCGCACGATCACGGTCGAACCGCGAATAACGCTGCTTGACGCACTGCGTGAAGAACTGGCGCTGACCGGCACCAAGAAGGCATGCGATCGCGGCGAGTGCGGAGCCTGCACCGTGCATGTCGACGACCGCCGCGTGCTCTCCTGCATGACACTGGCGGCGATGCAGCAGGGCAGGCGGATCACCACGATCGAAGGGGTCGGGCGAGACGGCAAGCTGCACCCGGTCCAGGCGGCGTTCATCGAGCATGACGGCTTCCAATGCGGCTTTTGTACCTCGGGGCAGATCATGTCTGGAATCGCGGTGATCGAAGAAGCGAAAGCCGGCTGGCCGAGCGCCGCCACGGCCGACATCACAACGCCATTCACCCTGGCGGATCTGTCGGACGCGGAGATCCGCGAGCGGATGAGCGGCAATCTCTGCCGCTGCGCTTGCTATCCCAATATCGTCGCCGCCGTCGCCGAAGCGGCGGGGAGGCGCTGAGCCATGCATCCCTTCGTGCTCGCGCGGGCCGATGATCCGGCGGAAGCCGTCGCGGCCCAAGCCCAGGACCCCGGGCTCGCTTTCATTGCGGGCGGCACCGATCTGATCGGCCTGATGAAGGACCGCGCAGCGCTCCCCGAGCGTCTACTGGACATCAACGGTTTGCTATGGCGCGGGTCGAAGCGTTGCCGGACGGCGGCCTGCGCATCGGCGCGCTGGCGCGGATGAGCGACGTTGCCGCGGGCGTGGAGGTGCGCCGGCGCTTTCCGGTCATCGCCGAGGCGCTGCTGTTCGCCGCATCGGGCCAGCTCCGCAACATGGCGTCGATCGGCGGCAACATCATGCAGCGCACGCGCTGCGCCTATTTCCGCGACGCGGATGATCTCGCTTGCAACAAGCGGCGGCCGGGCTCCGGCTGCTCGGCCCGCCACGGCCTTAATCGCAATCACGCGATCTTCGGATGGTCCGATGCCTGCGTCGCGACCAATGCCTCCGACGCAGCGGTGGCATTTGCGGCCATGGACGCGAATGTCATTGTGCGCGGGCCCACCGGCGAACGATCGATCCCGTTTACCGGTTTCCATCGCCTGCCGGCGAGCACACCGGAGTGCGACACCGTGCTCGATCGCGGCGACCTGATCGTCGCAATCGAAGTGCCGGCACGGATCGAGGGGCGCGCCTCGCACTACCTGAAGCTCCGCGACCGCCAATCCTACGAGTTCGCGCTCGTCTCTGCGGCAGCGGCGGTCGCGACCGACGGCAGGCACATCCGCTCGGCACGGCTTGCGTTGGGCGGTGTAGCGCACAAGCCGTGGCGCCTTACAGCGGCCGAGACGGCGCTGCGCGGGGCGTCGCTCGACGACAGCGACGCGCTCAAATCGGCGATCGCCACGTCCTTCATCGACGCCCGCCCGCTCGCCCACAACGCCTTCAAAGTCGAACTCGCCCAGCGCGTCGCTCTGCGCACCTTGCAGACCGCGGGAGAACGCGCATGAGCGCCATTGGACAACCGATTTCACGCGCCGATGGACCGCTCAAGGTGACCGGCGGAGCGCGCTACACGGCCGATATTCCGGTCGCAGGCGCGGTGCATGCTGCGATCGTCCACAGTACGATAGCAAACGGCCGGACAGTGTCGATCGACACGACGGCCGCGGCGAATGCGCCCGGCGTGCTGGCGGTATTTACCCATCGCAACATGCAGCGCATGAACCCGACGCCAAAGCCCTGGAGCCACCTCCATCCGCACGGGCAGTCCTACCTGCCGCTGCAGGACGACAAGATCTGCTACGCAGGCCAGCCGATCGCGCTGGTGGTCGCGGCGACGCTCGACCAGGCGAGCCATGCCGGGACGCTGATCGGCGTCGAATACGAGGCCCAGCGGCCGGTGGTGTTCGGCCCGCACATGGCGATGGAAGCCGTCGATCCACGACAATTTCTGTGGCCGGTCGGCTCGTCGGTCGGCGACGCCGACGAGGGTATCGCGGCCGGCGCCGTCAGGATCGAGCAGACCTATACGACCTCCGATCGCCACCACAATCAGATGGAACCGCACGCCACGGCGGCGGCCTGGGAGAGCGACGGCACGCTGACACTCTATGAAACGACTCAGCATATCTTCGGCACCAAGGAGTTGGTGTCGATGGTGCTCGGCGTACCGCCGGAAAAGATCAATGTGGTGTCGCACTTCCTGGGCGGCGGCTTCGGCGGCAAGGGCTATGTCTGGCCACATTCGTTATTGGCGGCACTCGCCGCCAAGGTTCTGAACCGACCCGTGAGACTGCAGCTCACCCGCGCGCAGATGTATTCGATGGTGGGCCACCAAGCGGCGACCATCCAGACGATTGCGCTGGGCGCCGGCAAGGATGGCAAGTTGACCGGCATCCGCCACGACAGCACTTCGCCGACGCCGGTATTCGATGACTACATAGAATATGCGGCGCTTGCCTCGCGCTCGCTATGGGGTGCCAGCGGCGGCATTTCGACAAACCACAAGGTCGTCCACGTGAACCGCAACACGCCGACCGCGATGCGCTCCCCGCACGAGGCTCTCGGGCATTACGCTCTGGAGAGCGCGATGGACGAGCTTGCTTATGCGACCGGCGTCGATCCGGTCGCATTGCGCTTGCGCAACGACACGGCGATCGACCCGCTGAGCGGCCGCCCCTTCTCGACGCGCGCCATGCGCAAGTGCCTGACGGAGGGAGCTGCGCGCTTCGGCTGGGACAAGCGGACGCCAGAGCCGCGGTCGATGCGCGACGGCCGCTACCTGATCGGCCAGGGGATGGCGGCTGCTCTATACGCATTGGCGCTGGCCGGCGAAGGCGCGGGTCACCCTGAACCGCGACGGTTCGGCGCTCGTCGAGGCCGGCACGCACGACCTCGGCACCGGCACCTATACGGTAATGCGGCAGGTGGCCGCCGACGCCCTCGGACTGCGGCCGGAGAAGGTGACCGTGCGCCTGGGCGACACGCGGTTGCCGGCGTCGCATGCTTCCATCGGTTCGGCCACGATGGCCAATGCCGGCGCCTCGGTCATGCTGGCCGCGAAGGCCGCGCGCGACCAGGCGATCGCACTGGCTCTGACCGGCCAGGACGCGCCCTTTGCCGGCGCGATCGCCGATGACGTGATCGTCACCGACGGTAGGCTGGCGCTGGCGAGACAGAACGTGAATATCACTTATGGCGAGCTGCTGGCCCGCAACGGGCTTCCCACACTGGTCGCCGACGGCGACTACGACCCGGTCGAGGAGGCGCTAGGACCGAAGGCGGTCTTCAGCTTTTCCGCGGTATTCGCCGAAGTTCGCGTCGACCCGGATTTTGGGCTGGTGCGGCTGAACCGCTTTGTCGGCGCTTACGATGCCGGCCGGATCATCAATCCCAAGACGGCACGCAGCCAGGCGATCGGCGGCATTATCTGGGGCGTCGGACAAGCCCTCTTCGAGCAATCGGAGACCGATCCGGTGTTGGGCCGCTTCCTCAACCGCAACTATTCCGGCTACCTCGTGCCGACGAATGCCGATATCCCGGAGCTCGACGTCCTGTTCGTCGGCGAGTTCGACGAGGAAGCGAGCCCGCTCGGCGCCAAGGGCCTCGGCGAGCTGACCGCCGTGTCGGTGGCGCCCGCGATCGCCAACGCCGTCTATCACGCGACCGGCAGGAGGGTGCGCGATCTACCGATCACGTTGGAAAAACTGCTCTGATGGCTAACGGCCAGTAGCGCGTCGATCGGTGCCCGGCACAGGTGTTTTATGAGCAACTCGAACCGAGCCGAGGAGACATCGGAATCATGCCCAAAACGATGCGGTGGAGCACGCGCCGGGCTTCGGCGGCATTATGGAGCAAACCAACCCAATCGCGGCGTCGATACCTCTGACAAGCAAGCGTTCGAGTTATTCCGCCAGCGCACGAGCTCGTTGCTCCGACATCATCGGGCAAAAGGTTTAATTCGGTCGTTTGCCAGTCCTGATGGGACATTCGTGTTGTGGGAACTCGCCAAGGTCGAATGACTATTACCACACTTGACAGCGGCATCCCTGTCGATTACGTTAGTCTCTAACGAACCGACTCGCGACGATTTATGATTTATGAGCAGAAAGACGTCTGCGAGGGCGGGAATGATGGCGAACTGGGCGATCCTACGGGATGCAGCGGGCCGGAAGGGTCGGCTTTGGAGGAAACATGAGGAAGTTCCTTGATGTGTTCATCTGGCGGGTATGTGTTACGCCCTTCGTTGCTGCACTGACAATCGCGGACCTGGTTTACCCCTGCTCACCGGGGCATTCTCAAACCACAACGGAATACGCCCTTTTCATGTGCGGCGTCGGTCAAAATGGACAAGGCTGTTATATGCTAATGAACCCGTCAGATCTGGTCGTCGGCGATGGTCACGGCGGGTTGTCTACGGCCTAGCGGCTTGCAGAGCCTACCCAGCGTGCGGCGTCATCACACGCACGCACCGGAATAACCTATCCCTGCGCAAGCCTGTCGGTGCCGACCTGGCGACCGCTCAACTAATGCTGGGTGCCGCGGGAAAGTGAACCGGGAAAGAAAAGAAACACCCTATGACATCTATCCGCTCAGCTTTTAGCTTTTTCGTTTTTCTACTATTTGTGTGCCCCACTGCCGCCCAAACCAGAACCCCGCTCTATACGCCGCCTCCTACTCCAGCACCCGCGCACCCTCACACTGGTGCCGCGACTCCCCTCCTTTGCATTTACTGGCTACAAAACAACCGATCAGCCTTGAACGATCCCGCTGGCCCCGGCGGCAGGGACCCATCGTTCGGGTGACCGGTCCCAGCGCGACGACTGGCAGCTTTGGTGCCGACAACACGACCTGCCGCCTGACCCTGATCCACGCAAGCCGGATTTGGGAAATCGGCTGGCTGAGCCTCCGTCCTGCGCTGCGCTGGACGTCGGGATAATCGAAGATCCGGATCCCCCGCGACCGCAGCAGCTTTGTCATGCCCTCGGCAAAGCACGCCCCAGGCAAGGTTCCCGTGATCACGATCCGGTCGTAGCACTAATTTGATGGCGGGGCCGCGCTCAAAAGTTGGTCAGCCCCGTGCGATTGCCTCGATCTGCTCAAGGGCACGGATGTGATCGGAGGTTCGCATAGGAGCTGTACAGTAAAATCTATTTGAGGAAAGCGGCTGTCCCGCGCGCCTCTCTATTGCGAAATCCGCGTTTTCTATAAGTAATATCTGATCGGTTATAGATGCTGGATCGGCCATATCCACCTTCCCGAATGAGATGCTCTTAAAACGTCTCTCTTCTATTCCGGGCGGCAGCATGTCATTGATCGCCTGTTCCATTTTCGCGTTTTTATCTATGTAGGCGGAGAACGTACGATCAAATTCAACAACAATTGTGCTTAGATAACTCCTTTTGACGCTCGCCTGCCGCACTCGAAATCCAAAAGTTTCATCCAAAATCCGCATAAGATCGTCCAAGACCAATTCTGAGTCCTCGGTCGAGCTAGTGCTTATAATATCGCCTTGCAGCAACATCACGAGTTGCCCAATAGCGAATACCTGATCACCATGGACAAACCTGCCCGCGGAAAAAACGAGCGGTCCACCGACGATAAATCCAGGCCGCACTACAGGAAAGTTCCCGAATTGATAGTGCGTCCGAATCGAGTTTATAATATCTTGTGTGGGCGGAGGTCGATCTGGAATGTATTCTTCGGGAGTCTCTCGGCATGCAACGATACCACCGGCGCGACCGATTAACTTCATGCTGCCTCCAATCCCAAGGCACCGAGTGGATTGCCGAAGGTTTGCCTGCGTTTGTATCCCAACGACAATATGTTGGTTGACTGCTGCTCAGTTCGGGCGGAAAGCGATGAAAGCGTTTCGCGGAGTGACGCGAGCTCTGATTGAAGGGCCTGAATTTCGTTTTTCTGTGAGATCGCCAGATTGGTTAGCCATCTGATTGCGGCCTGAGTGCGGGCCACGCCATTAGGCAGCAGCGGGGCTGATTCCCCTGCGGTAAGCGGGTCAAGCACCGTGTTGTGGCTTGGCCAAAGAGATTGCCCGATGGTCCCTGCGTACGTACCAAACAGAGCGAAATTGCTGCCTCCGGGCACTGCTAATGTCAGTGCGTTTCGCGTTGCGCCAAAGAAAATATCTGGATAGGGAGCGGGTGCCACAGCCTGCATTGCGATTGCGTCCCCGAGATAGACTGTCGTCCCGAGATCATAATAGGTTTTTGTCCCGGATAAATACAACGCAATGTCGTCTGTCCGCGCTTCATCGTATTCCTGCGGATGTAGTGTGTCATCCGACATCTCGTCGGTGAAATTGAGAAACGTAGGAAAATCGACAAATTGGGCTAGAACACCAACGTTTTCCTTACGCGCTATTTCCAGCATTGTGCGGACACTCCACCCGCTATATGCTGGATTTTCAAGACGCCCGATAACGGTTTTTTGTTTCCCGATCTTTTCGGCGTATTCGGCCTGCGAGAGTGCGCCGCGGAAACTGCGCATTTGCTTCGCGAGTATTTCGCGAGCATGTGCTGCAACATACGCGTCGCGATATTGCTTGTCATGAAATCTTGCCGCGAGCCTTAGCAATCTAGTTGAAGGTACAAGGTCGTGCTCTCTGTCCATCTCGCTCTACTCCAGCTTTTCGATTGAGGGCAGAATGGCATGCAGGTCCGTAATCTGGGCCGCCGTATTTGCGGAAGCCATACAGCAAGATGATATTGTCCACACTCCCAAAGCCCAAAATGCGGATCGTAACCTTCTCTCGCTTATGGCGTTTGGCAGATCCCTTGTGTCGTTTCCGTGCCCGCGGATCATCTGGCTCCAATATGATGTCAATCAGGACTTCAGTCAGCCCTCTGCACGGCCTCCGGCCTCCGAGTTCTTTGAAATACCGGTCGTCATCTAATGTATGCTCTCGCTCACGTACCCTCATTGCAACGTCGACGTCGGCGTCGAACTCGAGCGGTATCGGGACACGCCACGCCTCCCGTTGGCCGACGCCGCCGGACGGATTATAGCACCGAAGGTCAACCATCCGCACACAATTTTGTGACGACACGCAGTTTCCGGCTTGTGCGGTCACAAAAATGTGGGTATATTAGGACACTTGCCGAAAAGCCCGCTCCGGCTTGGCCGGGCGGGCTGATCGAGAGCGATACAGGACGGGTGGCGGAGCGGTAACGCGCCGGATTTACACTCCGAGGCAGACCCCCAGGCTGTCGAGTGCGCAAGGGTCTCGTGGGTTCAATCCCCACCCCGTCCGCAACCAGACGGAGCCGGTCGCTGCTGGTAACGGCGGCCAGCTCCTCGATCACAACCCAGGGATTGGCCCCCTGAAGCGATGACCGTGGCAGCGAATATAGCAACGTTCCCTTCCCCGTTCTACCCGCTTCAGGGGCTATCCCGCAGATCATGGATTGGCCCCATGAACGTTCTGCCTCACGACCAACAGATTGCCGTCGTATCCGCCTTGGTTGAGGGTTGTTCGATCCGCGCAGTGGAGCGGTTAACCGGCATACATCGCGACACGATCATGCGCCTTGGCGTCCGCGTCGGCAACGGCTGCGCCGCCCTACATGACGCGATAATGCGCGGCCTGCATGTCGGGCGTATCGAACTCGACGAAGCATGGTCATTCATTCACACAAAGCAGCGCCATCTTCGGCAGAGCGACCCCGAGGAATACGGCGACGCCTACGTGTTCCTGGCCCTTGCCGGTGCCGGCAAGGCGATCATCTCCTGCCGGGTCGGGAAGCGCACTGGCGAGAACTGCCGCGCGTTCCTGGCCGACCTTCGCTCCCGCGTCCTAGGTGCTCCCGAGATTTCCTCGGATGCTTTCCCGGCCTATCCGGATGCCGTTGAGCAAGCCTTCGGGATCGAATGCAGCTTTGGAACGATCGAGAAGCACTATGCGGTAGACGCCGCCGTAGAGGCTGCCCGCCGCTACTCGCCGGCTGCCGTAGTATCAGTAACGCGCCGGCGCATCATCGGAGCCCAACGGAAGGTTTCAACTAGCTACATCGAGCGGCAAAATCTGACGCTGCGGATGCAACAACGCCGGTTTACCCGTCTGACGAACGCCTTTAGCAAGAAGCTGGAGAACCACGTCGCGGCGGTCGCGTTGTATGTCGCGCACTACAATTTCTGCCGTGTCCATGAAACGCTGCGGGTGACGCCGGCGATGCAGCTTGGCGTCACGGCTCACGTTTGGACAATCGGCGAATTGGTCGACGCCGCTTTAGACGGTGTAGTTCCCGCGCCTGGCGGTCGGCGCCATGGTCGGTTCACGGTGATTGACGGGGACCGGGAGTGATCTCCCGATCCCAAGCGAGCATCGCAGTTAATACCATCCTGTATCCGGATTGTCCAGAACAAAATAGAAACGGGGCGGCAGGAGTGTCCGAATTAGCCACCCTCCGCCACCCGCGCTTGCCGCTTGCCTATAGCGGGCGCATACTACCTTGTTTGGTTCCGGCTTTGCCGGCTTAGGTTAGCTTAGCTAAGTCACGCGCGGCACAGCATCGGACGTGTCCAGTTGGGTCACATTGATCCAGCTTAAAGGGAACGCCGAGGGCTGCGGGCTTCGCTTCGCGCGATGACGCGGCTGACGGCTTCAGCCCGCTATCCATGAGCCGCGCGTCGGCAGCACGCCGGTGGCGGCGAAGGAGACCCTCGGCGATATGGGTGCTTTTTGCTGACCCCGGACGCGGGACCCTCAGCCCTTGGGCAAGCGCAGGGTGATCATCGGCCAGCGTCGCCGGAAGGCCCGGCTGGCCCATGATTTCATCCGGGTCACGGCTGCTCGACAACAGGGGGGACCGGGGTCGGAGGTCTTGTCTGCCAAAAGCGGCCCGACCGTGCCTTTTCATAGCCGTATTCGTAGAGCTGGCGCATGCAAGGGGCATCGAACCCGGCGCCGCAGTGAGGCCCATCTACACCGATATAGGTGACATTGAACCCCAGCCCGTTTTTCTGTGCGAACTCGTAGGTTCGGAGGATCACGAATTCGAGTCTCGGTCTTGAGCATCGCCGATACGGCCCGGCCGGCAATAGCGACGGTGCTCTCGGGCACGACTTCGAATTCCGGATAAATTTCGTCGTTGATCAGAACATAGATGTCCAGCGGCACACGGCGCTTGGGTCGGACATTGCTCAGCAGAAAGGCCTCGGGCAGCGTGAACACGGGCGCCGTGAGGCCGCCGTCGACAAGCATCTCTCGGAAGGTCCGACCGTTCGCCTCGGCGTCGATGAACACCGGCGGGAAGACGACCGGAACTGCGGCGGAGGCGATGAGCACATCGCGGAACAGCTTCAGAGCTGCCGGAGAGCCATACGAGGCGATACGGCCCATGTCCCAAACGACGGCGCGCTGCGCGTCGAGATCGGTCGTGACGACGGCCAGGCACCGTCCCTTGGCGTATTCGGCGGCGATCCGGGCGAGCATGGGCCCATCCACATATCGGGCCACGAGTTCGCGCAGGCGCTCATTGCCGGACAGCCCCGAGCCGAAGAGCAAGCCTTCGAGGCGAGGCGAAGTGACGAGGCTCTCGGTGATGCCGCTCGTATGATGCCGCTCGTATAGAGCTCACGCACCAAGCCGTCGTAGCTCGGGCCCAGAAAAGCAAAGGGCGCGATCATGGCGCCGGTGCTCACCCCCGACACCAGTACGAATTCGGGCCGGGTCCCCGAGGCCGACCATCCGTTGAGCACGCCCGCCCCGTACGCGCCGCCGTTGCCGCCACCCGACAGAGCCAGATAGGCCGGTTCTGCGGCGCGATCCGCGGCGGCAATGAGCTGGGGGCACACGCCCTTGATGAACGTCGATTGCGACACGTCGGCGAAAACGCGGACGTCCGCCATGTTCGGGATCGGCGCCGCCTGTTCGGCCGCCGTGTAAGGGGTTCTGGGAACGGTGCTGCATGCGGCGAGAACGAGCGCGCCGAGTATCACCCCTGACCGGTGCCATCGACGCAAGGGGCCGCGCCGTGCAGAGAGGGTTACCTCGGAGCGAGGCGTTTCGAGAGTGCCGCTTGGAGCGTCCATTGCTTGTGCCCCTGATGCGGTTCAGGCGACCCGTTATGAGTATACAGCGTTGCTGACGGTGTCTTCTACAACTTCCAGCGCCGGCCCGGGGCGGGCGTCGATGCGCACCAACAGCGCCGCGACGGAGCGCGGCATCAAGGGGTGTTGGTTCCCCAGCACTGGCGGAGCGGCCGAGGCATCCATGATGTCCTCGGGCGACGCCGCGGGGCACGCCTACCGCGGGATGACGCCGCGTAATCGGTCGCTCTTTCTCGAGCGCGGGCATGCCGACGTGTACCTCGTCTATGGCTGCACATACATGCTGAACGTCTCAAGCGAGATAGCGGGGATTGGGGCTGGGGTCCTCATCAGGGCGCTTGAGCCGCGCGACGGCATGCCGATCACGCAGCGAAATCGTCAAATTGAGCGGCTTCGCGACTTGGCGCGAGGACCAGAAAGACTCGCCGCGGCATTGCGGGTTGATTCTCGGTTCGATGGGCTCGATCTTTGCCGAGAAGGCCCTCTATGGCTCGGACGCTGTGATCACGAACCCGGCGAAATCGGGCAGAGCATCAGGATCGGAATCGCGCGGGATGCGAACAGGCTCCTGCGATTTTATCTTCAGGGCAGTCCGTTCGTCAGCGGTCCAAGATTGCCACGGAATAAGCGGCCGACTGGCTGGTGACCGGCCAGGTCGTGCCGACCAACCCGGCGGCACCGGTGCGCGGGCCCAACCATGTAGTCAAGACCGGCAAGACGCCGGTGCTCGAAGGCACCGAATGGCGCAAATTGCTGGCCTCGATCCCGTCGACGACGTTGCGCGACCTGCGCGACCGGGCATTGATTGCCACGCTCACTTACAGCTTCGCGCGGATCAACGCGGCCTTGAAGATGAAGGTCGAGGATTTGCGGCCGCGCGGTGCCGGGTGGACGATTCGGCTGCACGAAGAAGGCGGCAAGCAGCACCCAATGCCGTGCCATCACGCGCTCGCTGAAGCGCTACGCTCCTACATCGATGCTGCCGGCATTGCCGAGGACCGCAAGGGCTGGCTGTTCCGCACCGCGCGAGGCCACAACGGTGGTGCCTTATCCGCCAAGACCATGAGCCAGCCGGACGCTTGGCGCATGATCCGCCGGCGCGCCGCCGCGGCCGGCATTGCGGCGGAAATCGGCTGCCACACTTTCCGGGCGACCGGGATCACCGCCTGCCTCGCCAACGGCGGTGCTCTCGAGCACGCGCAGGAAATGGCTGCGCACGAGAGCCCCCGCACGAGGAAGCTTTACGACCGGACCAAGGAACGCCTGACTCAGGACGAGGTGGAGCGGATTCGACTGTAAATCGCAAAAGCTAGGCGCGAGGCGAACTCACGGTTCGGGTGGAAAGCCGACCTTGGGCGGGCAGATCCGGATCGGCGAGGTTGCGCCGATTCCAGCCATTCGCGAGCCAGCCATCGAACCACGAGGCTCGACCCGATGCCGACATTCGGCCGGTGCACACATCAGCAATTCTGGGAACGACCTCGTAAAGCGACAGGCGAGCAACCAACCCGTTCCGTGCAGCAGCATCACCGGGGTGTCGGGGTGGTGAAATCAGTGCTTGACGTCAGCTCGCCCGTCGCAAAGGCAAGCGCCGCCGCGTTGATCAGCGACTGCGCGTGGGCCCGCGCCACCGCGGCGCGCGCCGCGGCGAGCCCGGTCCTTGCGGACGCCGCATCGGTGAAGGTGCCGACGCCTTGCGCATAGGAATTGCTGGCACTGTGAAAGGCCACCTCGGACGCCGTCTGCAGCGCTATCGCGGCCTCGTATTGCTGTAGCCCCGTTTCGACCTGGTCGTAGGCAAGGGCCACCTCGCGCAGCGCCTGGTCGGTGCGTTCCTTCAGTTCGTCCGCCGCCGCTTCGCGCTGCGACTCGGCGAGGCGCAGCTTGTTCTGCAGCAGTCCGCCTTCGTATAGCGGCCATTCGAAGTTCAGCAGCAGCGCGCCCTGCGGCGCTTTGATGCCCAAATAAGGCGTGTCTTCCACGCTCAACCGGCCGATATTGCCCTGCACGTTCCCGCTCAGCGCAATCTTGGGGGCGAGCGCGGAGCGTGCCGCCGTGATGTTTGCATCGGTCGCGCGAAGCTTTGCCACGTCGGCCAGAAGATCAGGCCGGCGGCGCAAAGCCTCGCCGAGCACGTCGTCAACGGTCCGCTCGGTGCGCGACGGCAGCGGGCGCGCCGACGCGTCGGCCACTCGCAGCTTCGTGGTCGGCGGCAAGTCCATCGCCGCGAGCAGCGTGTACATCGCATCGTGCTGCGCGGCGTTGGCCTGTGCCAGATCGAACTGTGCCTGCGCTGTGTCGCGCCGGGCGAGCTGGACGCTGACGACAGTGGCCAGGCCGCTGCTGGACAGCGCCTCGGCAGATTGCTGCACCACCTGCGCATCGGCCAAGGCCTGTCGGGCCGCGCGCACTGCGGCGACAGCCCCGTCCAGCACGAAGTAGGCGCGTGCGACGTTGAAGATCAGTAGCTGATGCGCGGCCGTAAAGGCCGCATTACCAGCGATCGAGAGCTGACCCGCTGCTTCGACCGCGGCCGCGCGGCCGCCGAAATCGAGCAGCAGGTACCTAACCGTGAGTTGCGGGTAGACTTCCTGGGCGTTGAAGGTGATGAATCCCCGCGGGACGAGGTTGGTGGGGAACGGGCCTACTACGTGCTCGTAGCCGCCGAGTGCGCTCACCGTCAGCGCCGGAAGATATGCTGTAGGCGCCGGATCAAAATGTCACTCGCCTGCCAATTAGAGATGACACTCCCGGGCGGATTTCCGGGGGGTGTCAAGGGTGACGGTTCGGCTGATGAGCGATGGCGAGTTGAGGCGGCTCGAGGTGCTGCGAGATTTGGATCAGCGGCGGCTGACGACCGAGGCGGCAGCGCAGCTGCTGAGGCTCGAGCGGCGTCAGGTATTCCGGCTGTTGAAGGCGTACCGGATCGAGGGCGCTGCTGGCCTGATTTCGAAGCGGCGTGGCGGTCCGGGCAACCGGCGCAAGCCCGAGGCGCTTCGGAGCAAGGTGCTGTCGATCATTCGCGAGCAGTATTGGGACTTCGGCCCGAGCTTGGCGGCCGAGAAGCTGCGCGAGGTTCACGGGATAACGCTCGGTCGCGAGACGCTGCGGCTATGGATGGTCGAGGCCGGGCTGTGGCTCGATCGCAAGCAGCGGCGAAAGCGCGTCCACCAGCCGCGCCATCGTCGCGACTGTGTCGGCGAACTGGTGCAGGTCGACGGCAGCGAGCATTGGTGGTTCGAGGACCGCGGCCCGCAATGTACGCTGCTCGTCTTCGTCGACGACGCGACCAGCCGGCTGATGCACCTGCAGTTCGTCGAGAGCGAGTCGACATTCGCCTATTTCCATGCCGCCCGCGCCTATCTGGAGGCCTGGGGCAAGCCGGTCGCCTTCTACAGCGACAAGCACGGGGTCTTTCGCGTCAACCACGAGGGTGCCAGCGGTGGTGACGGGATGACCCAGTTCGGGCGTGCGCTGCATGCTCTGAACATCGACATCATCTGCGCCAATTCGAGCCAGGCGAAGGGCCGGGTCGAGCGGGCGAACAAGACCTTGCAGGATCGGCTGGTCAAGGAGTTGCGGCTAGCCGGCGCGCGCAGCCTGGCCGAAGGGAACGCCTTGCTGCCGGCTTTCATGGCCGACTACAACGCCCGCTTTGGCAAGCCGCCGGCGAACGCGAAGGACCTGCACCGGCCGCTGCGTGCCGGCGACGATCTGGAGGACGCCTTTGCCTGGAAGGAGGAGCGCACCCTTTCGCAAGCGCTGACGCTGCAATACGACAAGGTGATCTTCATCCTGGAACCGAGCGACCAGGCCAAGGCGGCGATCGGCAAACGGGTCACTGTCGTCGATTATCCCGATGGCCGGCTATCAATCCGCTACAAGGGCGTCGCGCTCGCCTACCGCACCTTCGATGAGCTGCGCCACGTCCCGCAGGCTGCGATTGTCGAGAACAAGCGGCTCGGCGCCGTCCTCGCCTTCATCCGCGAGCAGCAGATCGAACGGGCAGAGGTCCGCAGCAGGAAGGCGCCGCGCCGCCGCGATCAGCGCGACGCGCGCCTATTCAAAGTCGGCTGAGCGTTTTCACGAGCTGAGCAGGGCCGCCCTATACACACTCGTTACGTAACGGAATAGCGAGCCTATGAAACGAGGCCCTAAGCCCTTGCGTGAAAAGGCGATGACGACAGCCGAGCGGCAGGCCCGGTTTCGCGCGACGCACACCGACGGGATGTCCAGGATCATATACCGAAGACCCGCCGACCGGCGCAGCCGGGCGCAGCGATGGCGCGCGGCCGTGGCCGAGCTTGTCGCCTTACAGGACGATTACCGAACGTGGCTGCAGGCGCTGCCGCAGAACCTTGAGGCAAGCGCCACGGCGGAGGCGCTGCGGGCGATCTGTGATCTCGATCTTTCCGATCTCGAAAGCGTCGAGCCGCCGCGCGGCTTTGGTCGCGACTGATGCAACGGGAGCCTGCCTGTCCGCCCGGGTTCTTCTACGAGCCGAGCGTGCTGACGCCCGCTCGGTAGACAACCGGTGCGGCTGCAAGCGTCCATGCATCGGGCGGCGGTCGGGCGCTGCGCTACGCCGGGGCTGCGCGCCCGCCCGCCGCCCGCCCCCAACCGACAGTGACATTTCTAAATGGCAGAAAGAGTGACATCTCTATTTGGTGGACACATATGCCGCCCGCGCGATGCCGACGTCGATCGCCGCCTGCCGGGCCTGCTCCCAGGCGACGCGCGTCGTCGGGTTGCGGCGCTGGGCGATATCGATCAGCTCGACGAGCGAATAGACATGGCCGGGGTCGATGTCGGCGGGCGACGACAAATGGACCGCCGTGTTCGTCGGCACGGTGAATTGCCGGGACGCGGGCGCGGCGGATGCGGCTGGCGCCGGCGCTTTTTCGGTCACCTGGACCTGCCACGGGGCGTCCGGCGATGGCGGTGCCAAGTCGCTCGTGTCATTGCAGGCGCCGAGCAGCGCGCATCCGGCCAGGGCACTACGTCGGAACCTAGCCGGCGGCATGCAGTGCGCCCCCGACCGACGGCTCGATCCCCGACTGCGGTTTCGGACCAACCTCGTCGAGAATTTTGCGGATGTCCTGGTGCAACACGCCGTACCATGTCGCGAGCGCCGTGAGGTGATCATCCGGGCCGGATAGGGCCGGCGGTTCCGGTAGGCCGCCTACCACCTCGCCCGCTCCCTCGCCGCTGCGCGTCCATGACGCTGCCTGCCGGAACCACGCTGCCAGCGCCTGGTGATGCGCACGAATTGCGTCTTGCGTAGGGTGGGGAAGGTCGCGCCCAGCCAGATCTGTGCGCAAATCGACTATCGCCGAGATGGGGATGAACAGCCGACCGACCTGCTCTACCACAATCGCGTCGATCGGCCGCCTCCCGACGGCGCGCTGCACCTCCCTCGTTTCGAACGGATCGTTGACGAGGACCGCGCGGGCCTGCGCGATCGCCTGCCCGAACGCCATCTCGGCCGCTGAGCGTGCAGCTGGCGAAATCTCCCCATCGCTGCGGGCCTCCAAACCCAAGAGCGCCGCCAGTTGCTCTAATGCTCGGGCGAGGTGCGTACGCACAACGTTGGCCACGCTCACCGGCCAAATCGTCACGAATATTACGAAGATCACGATATTGCCGAAGAGGATGCCGATGGTGCGGTCCCTGGCCGTATACATGTCGATCGTCGGGCCGTAGCCCTGCAGCACCACAAGATAGAAGGCGAGCCCGATCTGCCAGCCTGCATAGGAGATGCGCTCGCTCCCGTAGCCGACCCAGGCGGCGAGCAAGGTCACCGGTGCCAGCAGCAGGAACAGGTCGCCGAGATCGGTCATGTCAGGCATCAGCAGCAGGATCGCGCCGAGGCCGAGCCCGGCGCCGATCAGGCAGCCGACGAAGCGGAGAGTTGCTTTGTGCAGCGTCTCGCCGACGGTGCCGAGGGCGACGAAAAAGGCGGTAATCACACAGGTGTGGATGCCCGGCCAGTCGGTCATGTTCATGACGAAGTAGCAGGTCATCACCGCCAGCGTGACCTTGAGCGCGAAGTGAACGTACTCCGGGTTGCTGAACGCATCCGCGGCCAGTAGCCGTCGCGGCGCCTCCGCCGCCTTATGTACTCCGCGCTGTGCGGCTGTTCCAGCCAGTGTCTCCCGGATAGCCCGCAAGGTGCGCGAGATCGCGTCGGCCAGCGGTCGGGCGGCGCCCGTCCCGGTGATCGTGACCGGTTCGGCGCTCGGTGCTTCGCCGTCTTGAAGCGCGCGTTCCGCTTCGCAACAGGCGCTCGCCGCCGGGAGAAGCGCATTACGAGCGTCGCCCTCGACGCGCAGCCAAGAGAGCAGCAGGAGGCCGAGCCGGGCGATGTCGTCGATCAGCGAGGCGCCCCAGGCCGGGCGGGGCCGGCGGCGCCCCAGGACACCTGCGAGATCGTGCAACTTGCGCAGCTGGGCGGTGCCTTCGAAGGCCTGGTCTTCGAGCACGTGTTCCGCTCCCTTCTCGCCTGCGCAAAAGCGTGCTGCCGTCGCCAACCGCTCGGCCAGCGCGCGGCGGAGAAGGCGCGCCGGGTCTCGCCCCGTCAGCAGGTTGGCGGCGATCAGCAGCGCGACGGGCAGGGCAACGGCCAGGCTCAGCCAGAGAAGGAAACGCACCAGCGCTTCTTCCGGCGGGATGAAGAAAATTTCCGGCAACTCGAACTGCGGCGCGTTGCCGGCGGTCGCCGGCTGCAGCGCGAGCCCGAGCACCTGGTCGCCCAAGGTCAGGCCGTAGGCGATGATGAAGCCCGTGACGAAGAACACCGGCCCCAGCGGCGAGGCCCGCGACAGAAACATCGCGCCAAAGGTCATGACCGCCATTAGCGGAATACGGAGCGCCGGCTCGGACAGGCTGAGCATGAAGACGGCGATCGTCGTGAAAATCGCCAGCATGACGGCGACGCCTGAGATCAGCGCCGTCCGCACCGTCGAGGCCGCCTCGCGACCCGATAGGAACAGAACAATGTAGGCCGAGAGGGCAATGTCGGGGATGCGGAACGTCTCCGAGATCGCCACTACGGCCAGCACCACGGCGACGATACGCACCGAGTTGCCGAGGCGGCCCGGGGTTGGACGCAGCTCGCGGCGCAGCAGCGCAACCAGATCGCGCACGTCGCCCTCGTCCACATCCGGCGGCGGGCCGCGATGTGCGGCGTGCGCCTTCATTTATCGATCACGATGACCGCCGTGGAGCCATAGCGCATCAAGTCGTCGGGGGGCGCGTCGAGCAGGATGCGTACCGGGAAGCGGGCCGCGATCCGCACCCAGTTGAGAGTGCGCTCGACATGGGGGAGGCCGCCAAACGTGGCGCTTACATCCGACGCCACACCCCAGCCGAGGCTGTCGACCTTGCCGCGCAGGGGGCGCCTCGATTGCGCCATCACGTAGACGGTCGCGCGCTGCCCCGGCTCGATGCCCGAGAGATCTGTCTCTCGGAAATTGCCGATCGCATACCAGTGCTCGGTGTCGATGATCGTGAACAGCGGGTGGCCGGTCGCGGCGAACTCCCCGGCGGCGATGTCGAGCGCGGTAATCCGGCCATCGCAGGGCGCGCGCACGACCGTCTTGTTCAGGTCGCGCTCCGCCAGGGCGAGCGTCGCGCGCGCGCCTTCGAGCTCCGCCTCGGTGGGCTTGGTGTTGGTGATGGCCTGGCGGGCCTCGTCCGCCTGCAGCCGCGCCTGCTGTAGGCCGAGCTGCGCAGTGCGCCGCGCCGTGCGCGCCTGGTCGACCTGCTGGGCG
Source organism: uncultured Alphaproteobacteria bacterium (assembly GCA_963772295.1). Taxonomy (GTDB): domain Bacteria; phylum Pseudomonadota; class Alphaproteobacteria; order ATCC43930; family CGMCC-115725; genus AP-15. Next base: position 398,204 of record CAVYWO010000019.1, on the reverse strand, counting down.
GTGACGAAACCGCGCCCAAGCAGCGGCTCCATCCGCGCCAGCGTGCTGGCCGCGAGTGCCCGTTGCGCCTCGGCGGTGCCGATGCCGCTCGCGGCGGCATCGGCCTTGGAGGTCTGCGCCGCGACCTGGTCGGCGGTCAGGGCGAGTTTGGCGTCCAGGCCCTGCACCGCCGCACGAGCCTGATCCACGCGCATTCGGTAAGGTTCCGGGTCGATCCGGAACAACACGTCGCCCTTGTGAACTGGCTGGTTGTCGCGCACGTCGAGCTCAACGATCCGGCCGCTGACGTCGGGTGCCATGTGGACGAGGTCGGCCTGAAGATAGGCATCGTCGGTGCGCGGCCGCTGGTCGATCCGGCGCGTTGCGAGCACCCCGGTCACCAGGACGCCAGCCAGCGCGAGGAGGCTGACCAGGACGCCTAGCGCTTTGCGAACCGCCAACATTGTTCAGTGACCGAACCAGACCAACCAGGCGAGCAATGTGGCGGCCGCTGCGAGGGCGGCATACGTCAGCAGCGGGGCGACGACGTGGTCGTTGATGCCGGCCACCGCAAGGATCTGCCGCATGATGACGGCGGCGACGATGCCGACCGCGGCGCACAGCATCCAAGCCGGGAAGTAGGAGCCGAACAGATCCATTGTCGGCGCGTAACTGCACCCGGCGACCGGCAGCGCAATCGCGACTCGCCACCAGGCTCGTGAAGCGCGGTCGTGTCGATCTCCCCGGATCGACCTGCCGCTCTCGGCAGCGCGAGTGCTCCCACTCAAGTGACCCGAGACACCCAAAGCGCCGCCTCCATCCCGTACAGCGCAGCCAGAAGAAGTCCGACCACGCCGATCAGGCCGATCATGATCGCGAATACATGACGCAAGACGAGGCGGTTCAGGCTTTCCATTCGAATCCGGATACTCACTGCCGCGAAAGCCATGAAGGCTATGCTAGTGTTATGATGCGCAAATAACTATACACATGTCACGCTGCCTTCTTTCGCGTACGACGCACGGTGCAGCCGGGCTGAATCTCTTCCAGCCGCCGCCGACAGCGCTCGATCTTGGCGAGGATATCTTCGGCTTGCGCCCGCCAGATAAAGGGCTTGGGATCGCGATTCCAAGCCGCAATGAAGTCCTCGATCGCGGCCACCAAGTCCGGGACACTGGCAAAGCTGCCACGGCGCACGGCTTTGCCGGTCAGATCGCCGAACCAGCGTTCCACCAAATTCAGCCAGCTGGAGCTGGTCGGAATGAAGTGTACCGTGAAGCGCGGATGGCGCTTCAACCAGCGTTGGACCTGTGCGGTTTTGTGTGTGCCGTAGTTGTCCAACACCAGATGCAAATCCAACTCCGGCGCGTACTCGGCATCGATCTGGCGCAGAAAGCGCAAGAACTCCTGATGCCGATGGCGCGGAAAACACCGCCCGCTGACCGTTCCGGCCGCCACGTTCAGCGCGGCAAAAAGTGTCGTGGTGCCATGGCGCACATAGTCGTGCGTCCAGGTGCCGCAACGTCCCCGCTTCATCGGCAGCCCAGGCTGCGTGCGATCCAAGGCCTGGATCTGACTTTTTTCATCCACGCACAGCACCACCGCGTTCTGCGGCGGATGCAAGTACACGCCCACCACATCCAGCAGCTTCGGCACGAATTGCGGGTCGCGCGAGAGTTTGAACGTCTCCTGCCGGTGCGGCTGCAAGCCGTGCTCCTGCCAGATGCGGCACACCGTGCTCGCGTCCACGCCTTGGGCCCTGGCCATCGCCCGAGTGCTCCAGTGCGTCTGCCCAGGCGGTTTGCTGCTCAGCGTGGCCTTCACAATGCGTTCGGCCAGGCCCGGCTGGGGTTTGCGTCCGCGTCCTTCGGCCACCGCCCACAAGCTCTGCGCCCCCGCGGCGACGAAGCGCTCCCGCCACAGCCGACAGGTGTGCCGATTCAATCCAAGCTCCTGCGCAATTGCCACGTCGGCGTATCCCTCATGCGCCAGCAAAACAATCCGGCAGCGCTTCACCACCTGCTGCGGCGTGCCATGCGCCCGAACCCATCCTTGCAGCAGTTCCTGCTGTTCGGCTCTCAGCTCCAGAGTGGCTACCCAATTCCTGCTCACCCGCTGAGTAGGCCACAAGGCGAGCCAAATGTCTAGTTATTTCGGCAGCAGTACACTAGTCGCGTAAATCGCCATCGTCAACGCGATGAGCGACAGACCCCAAGTCCAATTCTCCAACGGATCGCCCCCTGTGACCCAAGTCTTTTTAAACGTGTTTCGACCCGGCGGTGGCCGCTTGTTTTCCCCGAACTCCAACCATTGTACGACTGCTCACCGCGTTGTGGAAATCTAAATTCTACACGGTTTCCCCACCCAAATTCTCAATAGTTTAATCCGTGCAGAAGTCCAGTGGAAATGGCAGCTTACCAGCCGACCCGGCCGGTTCTCGGAAAGGGCTCGGGCTGGCGCTGCATCGGCAGCAAAGCTGCGCCGTCTTTCGCGCAACCGACCGCAGTACGGTCACGCTCCTGCGGCACCGCCCCGCTGCCCCTCCAGGCCAAGCGCGGCCTCCCAGGCCTGCCGCATCGCAATCTCCTGAGTCCAAGGGCGCATGAGCGCGGCGGCCCGCGCGTCGCGGGCGTAGCGCTCGAGCGGATAGCGCTTGAGGAAGGCCCGTCCGCCACAGACACGGATCGCCTCCTGGGTGACCGCGACCACTGCGCGTTGCACGGTGACGTGCGCCGCCCGGGCGCGCTGGACCGCCTCCAGCGGAGGATTGACCTCGGCCTCTGCGATTGCTCGGTAGTAGATCGCGCGGGCGGACTCGATCGCGAACAGCATCTCTGCGATCGCATGACCCTTCGCCGCGATCTCCGCATGCGGGATCGGCGGGCCCGGCATCCGGCCGGTCAGGTACGCGAGGGCAGCGTCGTAGGCCGCTTGCATGAGCCCCAGGAAGGTCGCGGAGAAGCTTACGAAGAGATGGGGGAAGGCGTTGTACATGGCGCCGAAGAGACCAGGCGGCAGCACCTCCGCATCGTCGGGGACGAACACGTTCTGGAGCAACATGTCGCGGCTGACGGTGGCGCGCATCCCCATTGGGTCCCAGTCGCCCGGGAACGACACACCCGGCGTGTCCTTGGGAATCTGGAGATAGAGGGTGCGCTCGATCCAGGGCTCGTCGCCAAGCCGGATCGCAGGGGTGGCGTAATACCGGGCGCAGCCCGCCAGAGAGACGAAAAACTTCCGCCCGTTGACCACATAGCCGCCATCCACCTGCCGCGCGGTGGTGCCGAAGCGCCGACCGCCCACATCGAGCTTGGTATCGGTCTCGCCCTGCTCCACCGGCTCGCTGTGGGGCTGCCCGTAGAAAGCGCCTTCCTCAAGGACTTCGCGGAACTTGACGGCGCGGAGCTGCTCGTGGCGCTCGCGCACGGCGGGAGGCATCGCCATAGTGTCGGCGATCGGGCCCATCATCAGCATCGTGAGGCAGTGCATGTTGAAGGTGAGCGCCGTGGAGGCATTGCCCTGCGCCAGCTGCTCCGCCACCAGGCAGTAGGTTTCGTAGCCTGCCCCGAGCCCGCCGTAGCGTTCGGGCACGCACAGGCCGAGGAGCCCCTCGGCGCGGAGATCGGCATAGTCGTCGAAGGGAAAGGACGCGTCGCGGTCGTGGCGGTCGGCGCGTGGGGCGAAGCGCTCGCGGGCCAGACGGCGGGAAAGCGCAATCAACTCGCGCTGCCGGGAGGAAGGCCGGAGGTGCATCAAGGGGCTCACCGCGCTGATCGCATTTGCGCCAATAAGGCACCCGCCAAAACCCAACTTCAAGCCCGGCGGGCTCGGCCTGCCATAGTGCTCTGCCGTCGTCGTCGTGCGGCGCAAATGTGATGCCAGAAGCGTCCGTTGAAGCCGAAGGATGGGGGCGGAGGCGGCGACGGCTCAGCCGCCGAACAGCTCGGAGACGGCCTTGGCGGCGACGGCGTTGGACAGGATGACGGGGATGTCGAAGGTTTGGAGCGCGGCCCGGTGCCGCTCGATGAAGCCGATGCAGTCCAACAGGATCGCCTCGGCCCCGCGCGCCTTCAGCTCGGTCCCGGCGCGGCGGACCTCCGCCTCGGTGTCGGCGCTGTAGGGACTGGCCGAGCCAAAAATCGGCGGGGTCGGCAACGAGCGCCATTTAGCGTTCTCTGAGCCGATCTGGGCGGCGAGCGGCACGACAACGCCAAGCTGCCGCCGTTCGATCAGGCCGGCGGCCATAGCGGGGATGATGTGATCCGGCTCAACGAGCCAAGCTCGTTTGCATTCGAGACCCTCGAAGGTGCCGGTGCAGAGCAGCAGGATCACGTCGCACCCCTCGGCTTCGAGCACTCCGAGCGTGTCCTGCACGCCCTCGCGCATGCGCCGGCGGGATAGTTCGACCACCCGGCCGTCCTTCAGCCGGGTAACCAGCATCGGCTCGCCGGGCCTCGCGATAAAGCGCGCGTCGATCTCCGCATCGGAGAGCCCGTCAAGCACACCGCGGTGGATACGGCGCACGTCGGCTGGCACGTGCCGGTCGATGATCGGCGTCACGTCCGGCCGCGGCGCCTGGCCGATAGTCAAGGTCCCGAGCACTTTCCGGCGCATCACAGACCCTCCCGTCCGGCCCTATACCGCTCCGTCTCGCAACCGCGCGCCCGCCAATGAGGGACGGCCGATCGGCCGGCAGCGTCGAACGGTAGCCGGGCCGGCCGCCGCGCTACTTCGACACCACGTTCGCCTCGGGCTCGTAAGCGGCGTGGGCCGCCGCGGCCTCGGCCAGGCCGGGGCGCTCGGCCAGCAGGTCGGCGGTCGCGATCGGGATGGCGCCGTCGCGGTCCGAGGTGCTTTGCAGCGGCGAGATGCCCTGTCGCCCGAGCGCCTCGACGACCGGGATCGCCGCCTCCCCGAGCGGCCGCAGACGCGGCTTGCGGGCGAGCGCCGCTTCGATCACCGGCGCCAGCTCACGGCGTTTCCGCTCGGCATACGCCGCCTCACGCTCGGCGAATTCCGGCATGACCTCGGCGGCAAAGGTTTCGATCAATTCACAGATGTGCGCGTGCTGGGTCGCGCCGGCTTGCTGGACGAAGATGACCTGCTCGATGCCGGCTTTCTCGTAGCGGCGCAGATGCTCGCGGAGCTGCGCCGGCGTGCCGATGCCGCCGCGCCCGGCGTTGTCGGGCATCTTGTCCTTCACTTGCAGGAACCGGTCCCAGAGATGGGTCACGCCCGGCCGATGCTGGCCGAAGAGCGCGTAATGCCCGAGCGAGTAGCCGAAGAAGCGAAAACCGTCGAGGCCGCGGCGGATCGCCTCGTCCTCGTCCTTGTGGCACGACATGCCGGTCACGACGGCGATGTTGGGATTGACCGCATGGCCGATCGGCACGCATTCGTCGGACTTGATGATCGCGTAATAATCCTCGACCCACTTCGCCGCCTGCTCGGGTTCAACGAAGGCGAAAGCCAGCGCGCCGATGCCGGCTCTGGCGGCGCGGTGGATCGTTTCTCGGCGCGAGCAGGCGACCCACATCGGCGGGTGCGGCTTCTGCACCGGTTTCGGGACGATATTGCGGCAGGGCATCTCAAACCACTGCCCCTTGAACCCGGGGTAGGGCTTCATCGCCAGCATGTTGGCGGCCTGCTCGGCGCCTTCACGCCACATCGGCTCCTTGTCGGCCGGGTCGATCAGGAATCCGCCCATCTCAACCGCCGTCGCCGACTCGCCGGTTCCCCACTCGACGCGGCCGTTCGATACCAGATCGAGCGCGGCGACGCGCTCGGCGACGCGAGCGGGATGGTTGTAGCGCGGCGGCATCAGCGTGATGCCGTGGCCGAGGCGGATGCGCCTGGTGCGCTGCGAGCACGCCGCGAGGAACACTTCGGGCGCCGAAGAGTGCGAATATTCCTCGAGAAAATGGTGCTCGACCTCCCAGACGTAGTCGATACCGACCCGGTCGGCGAGCTCGATCTGTTCCAGCGCCTCTTGGTAGAGCCTGCGCTCGGCGTCATCGTCCCAGTCGGCGCCGGCGGCGCGCGGCAGCTGGTGTTCGTAGAAGATGCCAAATTTCATCGCAGCGGCTCCCGGATGGTGGCAAAGCGTCGCTCGGTCCCGCCGATCCTAAGATTGCGGCCACTTTCCCCTGACAATTCGCCAGCTTCCCGGCGGCTGCGCGGCCAAATTCGCCGCTTTGAGCGACTTGGGCAACGGCAAATCGCGCCCACATTCGCGATGCACCGCATTGGGCCGGTCGCCCGCACGGTCGAGAGCGGCGGGGCTCGGCTGCTACGACGCAGCGCCGAGTGCCCAGATGTTCGCAAACAGCGGATGGACTTGGGCGCGATAGACCGGGGAAACCGAGCGCGACAGCCAAAGCCGCTCGAAGGCTTGTACCGAATATCCGGGATAGTGCCGGCGGAGTGACTCCTGCATCAGGTCCGCCTCGCCGCGACGCCCGGCCGCCAACAGGGCAGCCATCAGGAAGAATTGCGAGTTGGTATGGGTGGGATTGTGCTGAAGCGATCTACTGAGCAGCGCAATAGCCGCCTCGGTTCGCCCGAGGAGCAGTTCGGCAAATCCGCCGAAGAAGGACCAGGTACTGAATTCGCCCGCGCTCGGATTATGGAGCCGTATCGCCCGTTCGATCGCCGGCAAAGTTTCTTCGGCATGCCCTAGAAAGGTCTTATTGTACCCGTCCCAGCCATAGGCGTGCGCCATATTGTACCCGTCCCAAGCAGGGACATGCGCCATCGGATCCAACGTCAAGGCCTGACGGAATGCCGCAGCGGCCTGCTCCACATCTCTGGCGGCGGAGTACAGCATGCCTTGGGTCCAGGTTGCGAACGCGTTCCCGGGTTCGAGTTCGAGAGCGATCGCAACCGCTTCGTTCCCTATATCAAACGCCACGGCGACACCACGAGCATCGGCCCAGCAAGGATTACTAACGAGATTTTGGCAAGTATAGGCGAGACCCGAAAGTGCCTGGGGATTGCGCGGATCACTGGCGAGCGCTGCCAGAAACCATCGCTGTGCTTCGGCGATGAGCTCCGCCTGCACAATTCCTCCTCTGAGCGGATTTGCTGCCCGAGACAGGGCCTCGTCGACGCCCGGGTCCGCACCCAGTCCGATAACAGCATCGCGGCTTGCCGCTTCGAGGAGGAGGATCTTGAGCTCTCGAGAGATTTGCTGGGCTATATCTTGGTGAATCGAAGCGAGATCATCTCGGTGGGATTCTTGTCGACCTGCCCATAGGTATTCGCCTGTAACCCCGTGGCGGATCCTCATGTTAACCCGCAGCATCCGAGCACCACTCCGCAGAACGCTCCCGGTGACCAAATACCTGGTTTCAGCCGGGTTTGGTGTGGCGATATTCGCGGCCCAGTGCGGTTCGTCGGCCGCCCAAGCGAGCGAAAAGCCGGGACCACGTCGAAATAGCTGCGTGACAACCCGGTCGGTTAAGCCTTCGACCAAGGGTTGTCGTCTGGCGTCGCCGGTCAAATTCCGAAATGGCGCAACACCTACGGCAATGCTCGGCAGCACGCAGGGCCAGTGTGGGAACGACTTCCCTGATTCTTCCGTTCTCCGGATACCCCGCCTTCGCGACAATCGGTTCTCGGGCATGTCCAACGCCCCGCTCGAATAACCATATTATAGGGTTTCTTTGAAGGGACTGTCAAAGCCTATTGTCCGGCTCACCTTGACCTTATCGGGTGAAATGACCGGGATGACCTTTGAGGATCGCCGGCTCGAGAAGGTCCCGGGGACAAATTCGTCCGGTTGGCGTCCGCGGGCTGGTGGAGTTTCGGAGGCGGTCGGCTTGAGGCGTTCCCTCCGGGCCGGATTGAACGACCGGTTCGGTGCCTGCGGGACCCCGCTTTAGGATACGACGCAGGCTCTGGCGGAGTTGATCCCGGATTGATACGCTGTCGGGCACCCGTTCCAGGCCCGGCTCCTGGGATCGCGCGCAAACGAAGAGGGAGGAAACGCGATGAGGCTGCCGCTGTCCCGCCCGCTTGCCGGGGTCCTGCCCGCGGCGCTGTTGCTGCTGATCGCCGCCTATGCCGCCGCTGCGGACACCGCGCCGAATCAGAAGGTCAAGGTGGACGACCACTCGTTCAAGTGCATCACGGAGATGACCAAGGTACGCCATTTCTACGTCGACAACCTGCTCGGCAACGTAGCCGGGACGGTGGCCGTGGCGACGGCGGACAAGGGCGAGTATCCACCCGGTTCGGTGCTTCAGCTCATGCCGAACGAGGTCATGGTAAAGCACGAGAAGGGTTTCAATCCCACGACCGATGACTGGGAATTCTTCTACATCGACACCGACAAGAACGGCTCGAAGATCTTCGCCCGCGGCTTTGAAAAAGTGAACAACCGGCTCGGCCTGAACTGCTTTAATTGTCACAAATTGGCGCGTCCGGAGTTCGATCTGGTCTGCGAACAGGATCACGGCTGCGCGCCGATCCCGGTCACGCGGGCGATGTTCGGCGCGCTGCAGCGCACCGATCCGCGCTGCAAGCACGAGGGTCCGGTCAGCACCGAGGATCAGGAAGCGCTCAAGCAGCTCGACCAGATCGTGAAGGTGCTGAAGGCGAGCGCTGCGAGCCAGAAAAAGTAGCTTTCATTCGCCCGCGGCACCGCGCCGCGGCGCGGATCAGCGGCCCAGCCAGACCGTCATCCCCGGCTGCAGCCCGGGCGTGGCGCTCACCGGATCGGCACGAATGAGGAGAGTACTGAGATCGTAGTCGCCGACCGCGCGCGCGGCGCGCCAGGTGGCGAATTCGCCGCGCGGCACGATTTCGTCGATCCGCGCTGCGATCGAGGCACCGCCGTCGGCCGGCATCAGCGCGACGGCTGCGCCGAGGCTGTTGAGATTCAAACGCCTTGCAGCCCGCGAGATCGCATATACGGTCACGCCAAAGAAAGCCAGAGAAACGGCCTTAGCGGCGCTCGATCAGGCCACAGATGCAGCGTTGCGCTATTATGGCAGACCGCTTATCACAGGACTGACCTACGAGACGCCCGCACAAGGCGAAGCAAATGCTGCGGAACGTGCCAAACTTCGCAAGGAAATCTTCGAGAAGTTTGTTAATCGCGCGATGTATAATTATACCCAACGGCAGGCCGCATATAAGGACGGCAAACGCCTGTCTGGCTAAATACCGCTATGACAGCAGATCAAATTCTATACAGCCCAATTTCGGTAGCACCATGCCTTGAATGGGAACCAGACAATATCGAATGGTGGAGTAGCAACGAGGGAAAACGCTTTCTTGACGAGTGCGCCGAGGAAGCCAGTCGGTTGCTATTGAGGCTCGCAGACAAACTAAATCGCGTTCATCCGTAACGGCTTTATAGCAGGGATGGGAGCAGACGATATGGAAGCGAAAACGCCGATATCGCGCTCGGCGAAAGTGCAGCGCACGCAATGGACAGCGCAATTCCTCGCTGCATCGGAATTGGTCCGTAATGGCTACGTCGTCTCATTCACAATGGGAAATACGCCCCTAGCGGATCTGATGGTGGGAAGCCGGGATGCGACACATCGGTTCTGGATCGATGTAAAAGGGGTTGGATCGAATAGTGCTTGGCTCATCCGGCGAAGACCAGCAGTTCTTAGCCTCTTCTACATTCTTGTGCGTGTAGGAGAAACGCGCGCAGCCGATGTGTTTTTTGTCTTAAGCCATCCGCAAGTTAACGAGTTGATTGCCGCTCAAGACGAAATCGACAAGGCGAAGGGATTGCGCGATGTTGGCGGCGGATTCGCATGGCAAGCTGCGGCTCCATACAGGGAGTGCTGGAAAACGCTCCCTGGTTGGCCGTCCTAATGGAGATCGCATCGCCGATTTAATATCTTGCGTCTGTATGTGTGAACCGGATAAGCACGGTCTGTTCGAGGCGGCGCTGCGCCAGGGTCAGCGCGTCGGTGGCTTCGTCGAGCTTCGATCGCGGCGCGAACTGGTCGGCGGCGAGCACTCGGGTCCGGCCGTAGGTCTGTTGCGCCAGAGTGAGATCGGCGGCGGCGCGGTCGATCTCGGCCTTGCGCAGGGCGACGATCTCGGGCCGGGTCCCGACCACGATGCGGGCCAATTCCGCATCGGCGACGGTCTTTTCGGCCTTGGCCTCGCGCAGTCCGGCAACCAGCTCCGGATTGTCGATGACGAGAAGCGTCGTTCCCGCCGCGACGTTCTCGCCGCGGCCGACCGCGATCGTCGTCAGTCGGCCGGAGACCCGCGCCGCGATGTCGATCCGCGTGCTTTCGGGTTCGCCCTGGACCAACAGCGGCTCCGGTTTGACCAGATACCAGATCGCCAGCCCGATGACAGCGGCGAACAACACCGCGACGACGACGGCGCGCGGCAAGGCGCTCATTGGGCGGCGGCGAGATCGAACAGCCGGTGCAGGCGGTCGGAAAACCAATTGGCGACGCTGCTCGGCGGCTGGCTTTCGATCTCGGGCGAGGGCAGCAGCTGGCCCGCCGCCTGGCGCCGGGCGAGCGCTCGGCACAGCCCCTGCGACACATCCGGCCGCGCCTCGAGCACCGGCGCCAGATCCTCCTTGTCCAGCTCGTAGGTCGTGACCGGGGTGAGCGCGCGCAGTGTCGCCTGGGCGCCGGCTCCGGTCAGCATCCCGATCTCGCCGAAATGATCGCCCGGACCGAGGCGCCACAGCTCGATTTCGCCGACGCCGGAAAGCGCGCGCGTGAGGGAGACGACGCCGGAGCCGACGATGAACAGCGAATGCAGCACCGTCCCGGGCTCGACCAAGACCGCGGCTTCGTCGCAATGCGCACGCTTCGCCTTGGCGGCCAGCTTCTTGCGCTCGTCCCCGGTCATCTCGGCAAAAATCGCGACCAGATCGGTCGCACGTTCGACAGCGCTCTTCGCCGCCTCTGGTGGGGCGCCTGGCGGCGGCGCATAGGTTTGGCTCTGGCTCGATGCGAGACCCATGCCGGCCGCCGCCAGGTGCCGCGAAATCCAGTCGAACAGCTCGTTTTGCGCGCCGGTCGACTGGGCCAGCTCCTCGACGAAAAAGCCGATGTCGAACTCGATCGCATCGGCGCTGATCGACTTGACCGCAATCGCCGGCGCCGGGGTCGCCAGGATCGGCCGGGTATTGACGACCGCCTGCCGCAGTATTTCGGCGCTCGCCGCCGGCGTCGTCCTGGCTTCGAGCCGTACCGTCACGGTCATGCCGTGGATCCCCGAAGGCGAGCTGGCGTTGACGATCTTGGCCTTGGCGATCGTGCTGTTCGGGAGGATCGCCAGATCGCGCTTTGCCGTCAGCACATGCGTCGCGCGCCAGTTCATCTCGATGACCCGCCCGTCGGTCGTGCCGTCGATGCTGATCCAATCGCCCGGCCGGTAGGGGCGGCTGAAATTCAACACGATGCCGGAAAAGACGTCGCTCAGGGTGCTTTGCAGCGCCAGCCCGAGTATGATCGCGATCGCGCCCGAGGTCGCGAGCAGACCCTGGATCGGCAGATCGAAGACATAGGCGACGATCGCGAACAGGGCGGCGAGGTAGATGAGGCCGGCGAGCAGGTCCTGAATGAGCTTGCCCTCGCGCGGGCGGTGCTCGGCGACGACAAAGGCACGCAGAAAGCTGACCAGGAACCAGGCCGTCCACAGCCACCAGGCGATCTTCAGCGCGGCATGGACGGCATCTTCGAGCGGCACGCCGGTCAGAACCAGCGGCTGATAGGGCACCACCCCGGCCCGCAGCAGGACGACGGTCAGGACGGCGAGAGCGACCACCCTGCCGATCGGCTTGGCGAGCGCATGCCGGCGGAACAGGAAGTGGACCAGCAGCGCTCCCAGGCCGATCACCAGTAGGGTGACGAAGAGCGGGTCGCGCAAAGCGGCTGTCGGGCTCGCGAAGTCGACCATCTATCCTCTTTTGCCGATCGTGGCCTGCCGCGATATTAGGCCCGGGACGCAGCCCCCGCCATCCCCACGCCGCGGCGGCGGAGCCATGCGAATGGCGCAGCTTCGCCCTGCGCGAGATTGCGCTCGGCCGCGGGACGGCATACGAAAACCCGATGACAGCGTTCTTCCGCCTGTGCATCGCGCTGATCGTGACCGCACTCTGCGGCACGGCGGCAATTGCCGCCTATCCCGATCGGCCGATCCGCCTCGTCGTGCCGTTTCCGGCCGGCGGTCCCGCCGATATCGTGGCCCGCGCCATGGCGCCCCGGCTCGCCGCCCGCCTCGGCGAGAAGGTGGAGATCGACTATGTCACCGGCGAGGACGGCATCGTCGGCGCCGCAAGCGTCGCCAAGGCGCGACCCGACGGCTACACCCTGCTCTTGGCGACGAGTGACTTCACCACCCACCCCGGCACGTACAACCAGCTGCCGTTCGACAGCGAAAAGGCGTTCGCGCCGGTCTCGCTGCTGTTGGGCGGACCATTTGTGCTGGTCGTCAACCCGTCGTTGCCGGTCGAATTGGTCGACGAGCTGATTGGCTATGCCAAGGAGCACCCTGGCCGGCTGCGCTACGCCGCGGCCGGGAGCGGCGGGCCGACCCAACTCAACTTCGAGCTGTTCAAGATCGCGAGCGGCACCGATATCGTGCCGGCCTTTTTCGATGGCGGCAAGGCGGCGGTCGAGGGGGTTGCCGCCGGCAAGGCGGAAGTCATGCTGGCGCCGCTGATCGCGGCGGTGCCGCTGTTGCGTGACCATCGGCTGCGCGGGCTTGCGGTCAGCGACCTGCACGGCGTCTTCGCCGCCCCCGATTTGCCGACCATCGATGCCGAGCTGCCGGGCTTCACCGCGGTGGTCTGGTTCGGTGTGTTGGCGCCGGCCGGCACGCCCAAGGCGGTGGTCGAGCGGCTCAGCTCCGAACTCGATGCTGTCGTCCACCAGCCCGATGTCGTGGCGCAATTTGCCGCGATCGGGGGTGAGCCGATTGGCGGCTCGCCCGCAGTTTTTGGCGACCTTATTCGCGCCGAGATCGCGCGCTGGCGCCGGGTGGCAAAAGAGGCGGGCGTTAGGACCGATATCGCCGATTAATAGATCGATGCCGCGGCCGGGTCATAGCCGATCTTGTCCCAGAGCGGGCAGTTGAGTTCCGCGTCCGTGGTCTGCGATATCGTCAGGTCGAGCACCTGCCGGGTGCCCGAGGCGCCGTAGCGCGGCCAGTCGAGGGGCGCGCCGCCGCCGGCATTCGGATCGCCGGCCGCGGCGAAGCCCGTCCAATAGGCCGAGATCGCGTCGACCAAATCCTGCTCGGCCGGGGTGAAGCGGTGCTGCTTGGGCGGCAAGGTGAACGTGATCGGGTTGCGGAAGACATAGGGCAGCTCGAAGGTGTGGCAGACCCGGCCCCGATCCGGTCCGGCGCCGGGCCGGCAGGCCGGCGGCGCGCTCGGCCAGACGGCGTAGGACGGCGGATGATCGAACGCGTAGCCGAAGCGGGCGCTTTTGGCATTGCCGAGCACATGGCGGGTCGCGCAGCTGAAGAAATAATCGCCGACGAGATTGGCGAGCGGCACCAGATTGCCCTTGCCGTCCGGCTGGTAGCGCGGCTCGAACAGGATCAGCGCCGCGTTGAGCCCGAACACATCGGCGACGAGCAGCTCGTATTCGGCGTTGCTCAGGCCCTTCGGGATCGCCTCGCCGACGAACAGGGTGCCTTCGTCGCGGTTCGTCCCGGCGATCAGCGGCCGGGCGATCTGCGCCTGGTTCGGCTGGCCGGCGATCAGCCGGTCGTCGACGTAGGGCGCCCAGGCGAGGATCGACCCGAGCTCGCCGGCAAACGCCTGCAGCGGCACCACTTCGTCCTGCGCCCTGACGATGGTGCCCGCCGGCAGCTTGGCGAGGCAGGCGAGACGCCCCCGGCACCCCGCGGCAACGGTCATCGTATCGAATTCGCTGCGGATCTTGTCCGCTCCAGACCGCGTCTTGAACGGGACGCCGTAAGGATTGCTTTCCATGAGGGCGTTGCTGAACAAGCCGCGGCTCCCGGGCGCGACGAGATGGGCACCGACCGACATCGCCCCGGCGCTTTCGCCGAAAATCGTGATCCTCGTGGGGTCGCCGCCGAAGCCGCCGATGTTCTTGCGGACCCATTGCAGGGCCAGCTGCTGGTCCCTGAAACCGTAATTGCCGGCGAGCCGGTCGGCGCCGCTGCCGCCGGCGAGAAAGCCGAGCGCGCCCAACCGATAGTTCAAGGTGACGACGATAACCTCGCCGCGAACCGCGAGCCGGGCGCCGTCATAGATCGGCAGCGAGCCGGCGCCGCTGACAAAGGAGCCGCCATGGATGAACACCATGACCGGCAGGCTTTTTGCGTCTGACCCGGTCGGCGTCCACAGGTTCAGATAGAGGCACTCCTCGCTCTGGTTTGTCCCGTCTCCGCGGGGTTGCGGGCAAATCGGGCCGAACGCCGTCGCCTTGACCAGCCCCGACGCCGGCACCGGCGTCGATGGCGTCCAGCGCTTCGCGTTGCCATAGCGAATCCCCTCATAGGCATCGGCCGCGAACGCGCCGCCCTCGTCCTTGACGGTGACGGCCAGCCCGCAGAACCGGCCCGCGGGGGTGGAGACCGTCGGCGTCGTGCAGGCGGGTCGGGTCGAGGGGTCGGAAGCGGCCGCCGCCGGCCGCGCAGACAGCGCGGCGACCGTCGACGCGACGGCAAAGAGTGCCATTCCGAGCGCCATTCCGGCAGCGCGCATGACGTTGGTCTCCTTCTTCCGTCCCGGGCGTCGCGCCGGAACCGGCTCAGCGGCCGATGAATTTCGGCGGTCGCTTGGCGCGAAAGGCCGCCACTCCCTCGGCGTGGTCCTGGGTATGGTGCAGTTGGGGCTGAACCAGGCTCTCGATGTCGAGATATTGGTCGAGGCTCGGGCCCATGGCGGCATCAAACAACCTCTTGGCGAGGCCCAGGGCGAAAGTCGGCGCCGCGGCCAGATCCGCGGCCAGCGCCGCCGCCTTGGTCTCGAGTTCGTGGTCCTCGACGACATGATTGACGAGGCCGAGCGCCAACGCCTCCTCGGCTTCGACAAAGCGCGCCGAAAACACCAGCTCCTTGGCCCGCGCCATGCCGATCCGCCGGGTGAGAAACCAGATGGCGCCACCGTCCGGCGCCAGCCCGATGCGCCGGAAGATCTGCGAAAACCGAGCGCTCTTCGCCGCCACCACGAGATCGCAAGCCAGTGCGAGGCTCCAGCCGATGCCGACGGCCGGCCCGCGCACCGCGGCGATGACCGGCTTTTCGATCGCGGCGAGCGCGCGGATGAAGCGGTGCCCACCGCGCTGCAGGCGCTCCCGGCCGGCGCGCAGATCCTCTGCCTGCCCGGCCATGCCATCGACATCGGCACCCGAGCAAAAGGCGCGCCCGGCGCCGCTGAGGACGACCGCGCGCACCGCATCGTCAAAGCGCAGCCGGACGAACATCTCGCACAAGCTCTCGCGCATCTCGACGGTCAGCGCGTTGAGCTTTTCCGGACGGTTCAGCAGGATCGTCGCCACCGCCCGGTCGACGGTCAGATCAACCGACATCTCATCCCTCGAGGATCATGCGGCCGAAACCGATCGGCATCGACCGCGACCGGCAGCAGATCTACTATAGGGGCCAGACCCGACACCGGCCAGGAGGAAGCACCGATGACCGACGGCAAGCAAAACGATCCGCCGAAGCCGCGGCTGGTCGGCATCAACCACCTCGCGATCGAGGTCGGCGACATCGAAGCGGCGCTCGCGTTTTACCGGCAGATATTCGACTTCACGCTGCGCGCCCAGCGGCCGGGGAACGCCTTCATCGAGCTCGGCGACCAGTTCATCAATATGATGGAAGTGAAGACGCCGCACGAAGATGCCCGCCGGCATTTCGGGCTCGTCGTCGACGACCGGTCGAGCGTGCGCGCCCGGGTCGAGGCGGCCGGCGGCAGGCTTCTGCCCGGACCGTTTCTCGATTTCCTTGATCCGTGGGGCAACCGGGTCGAAGTCGTCGACTACGACAACATCCAATTCACCAAGGCGCCGCAGGTCTTGCGCGCCATGGAGCTCGATCTCGACAAGAACGAGAACGCCCGGCGCGAGCTCGCGGCAAAGGGCATGCTGCCCTGACCCCTCCCCCGCCCGCCACCGGGTCAGCGCGGTTCGGTCCAACTCTCGGAGAAGGCCAAGGCACAGCTGCTGAACGGCCGCCCCTCGCGCTCGGTCGGCCAGGCCCGGCCGGCCGCCTCCCTGCCGTCGATCGTCACCCGCGCACCCAGGGCCGGGATCAGCAAGGTGCACACGCCGTAGCGCCGGCCGCCTTCGCCGGGCGCGGTGTGGATCAGAAGCGGCTCGCCGATCTCGTACCAGGTCAGCGCGATCTCGCTGTCGCTGGCAATGACGCGCTCGGTCCAGAAATAGTGCGGATCCCCGGATTTGGCGAATTCGGCATCGACGACCGGGATCGCGAGGTCGGCGGTTTCAGGGTTGAGCATGCCCTGGACCGTCGATTGCAGCCAGCGCGCCATCGCGATGTTGTCGGAGTAGATTTGCCAGACGTTTTCGGTCAGCTCGCTCTTCACGTAAAGCACGTGGCCCGGGCCCTTCGGGCAGGTGACGATCCGCCAGAAGCTGGCATTTGTCGTCTGCGGCCCGCCAGCCGTTGCGCCGAGGCGGATGAACGGGTTTTCGCCGGTCAGGATGATTCGGTTGGGGTCGGCGGGCATGGCGGCACCTCCCTCGATCTGGGCATCGGTTGCCGCTATCAATAGCGCGCGGGCGTCGCCAGCGCCATGCGCGACGCCCGATGAGGAAACGGCGTGGTGAGGTATCTCGACGAGGCGAGCGTCCGGGCGGTGCTCGGCTGGGAGCCGCTGATCGCGGCGATGGAGGCGGCGCTCGCCGCCTTCTCGTGCGGCCGGGTGCTGCAGCCGGTGCGCACCATGCTGACGATCGAGGAAGGCAGACGCTATCTGGGCGTCATGCCGGCGGTGGCCGAAGGGGAGATGGGCCTCAAGCTGGTCAGCTTCTACCCGGGCAACGCCGATACCGGCATCCCCACCCACTTCGCGATGATCCTCCTCTGCCGTTCCGACACCGGCGAGCCGCTCGCCGTCATCGACGGCCGCCTGATCACCGAGATGCGGACCGCTGCGGTTTCGGCCGCGGTGACCGGGCGCCTCGCCGCGCCGGAGAGCCGCGTCCTGGCGGTGATCGGCAGCGGCGTGCAGGCGCGCGCCCACCTCGCTGCGCTCTCCCGCGTCCGCAGCTTCGCCGAGGTGCGGGTGTGGAGCCCGACGGAAGGGCACGCTCGGCGCTTCGCCGAGGAGCACCGCGCTCGGGCGGCGCCGAACGCGGAAGCCGCGGTGCGCGACGCGGATGTCGTCGTCACGGCCACCCATGCCCGGCAGCCGATCGTGCGCGGGGCATGGCTGAAACCGGGGGCGCATGTGAACGCGATCGGCGCACCGCGCCCGACCTGGCGGGAACTCGACGACGAGGCGATGAACCGGGGCGCGCTGGTCGTCGAACTCGCGGGAGGCGGTGCTCCAGGAGTCGGGCGACGTGATCCTCTCGAACGCGCCGATCTACGCCGAGGTCGGCGAGATCTTCGCGGGGACGAGGCCGAAACCGCCCGCCGGCGCCACGACCGTATTCAAATCGGTCGGGATCGCCGTCGAGGATCTCGCGGCCGCCAGGCTGGTGTACGAGGCGCACCAGGCGCGCGCGGCAGCGGCGGCGATCCGCGCGCCGCGCTAGCCGCCGCGTGCCGGGGGACTTCGGCGATGAGATTGCCTAGTCGCGGGTCTGTCTGCTAGGCGTGAGCGGTTTCGGCAGCCCCGAGCCCCGGGGCGCAATTGATGGAGGCAGCCCGTCGGGATGCTGGCATTCAGCCGCGTGCGAGCCTGGCCGATCGACATTGAGCGGCGCTTCGGCCGCGCCGCGGGGTGGTGGCAGACCGCGGCCGATCTCGGCGTCTGGGTGTGGATGGCGGCGGCATTCTCGGCGGCCGCGGTGCTCGCGGCCGGTGTCCTCGCCATTTTCGGGGTGAACCCTCGGGCGATCGCCGGGGCGCTGCGCGTCACCGCCCGGTTCTCCGTGCTGCTGTTCTGGCCGGCCTATGCGGGCGGCGCGCTGGCGGCGCTGTATGGCCCGGGCTTTGCGACACTTGCCCGGCGCCGGCGCGAATTCGGGCTTGCCTTCGCCTCGGCCCACCTTGTGCATCTCGGCCTCGTCATCTGGCTCTATCGCCTATCGAGCACGCCGCCGGTCTCGAATTCCTCGGCGGTGATCTTCGGCATTGGCTTCTTTTGGATCTTTGTCCTGGTCCTGCTGTCGGTCCGCGCCGTCCGACAGAACCTGCCCGGGCGGGCTTGGCGCATCCTGCAGACGATCGGGCTCGAGTACATCGCCTATCTGTTCTTTTTGGATTTCCTTCAACCGGGGAGCGCAGGTCTATGCGAAGCGGCTTGCCGCAAGCAGCCGCTCGCCTACGCCCCGTTTGGTGCTTTGATCGTGCTCGGCTTGGCCTTGCGCCTTACCGCTTTGGTCAAGGGCGTTTTTCGCCGATTGGCTCCGTCCGTGCCCTCGACGACCGCCTGAGGCCATCGTCGCGGCGTTCATGCCTCCGGGAGGCCAGCCTGGCGCAAACCCTCGACGAGGAAGTCAGCAACTTCCGGGGGCGCGAAAACCGCCGCGTAGGGCTTGTACCGGGCGATGAGGCTGGGCAAGAATTGCGCTACATCTGCCCCGTACGTGGTTCGAGACGCGTCCGTCCCCGGACGGCCGCCCGCCCAAGAGCCTGCCCCGGGCCCGCCCGCCCTGGCGGGCGGGCGGAGGGGGCGGGCGTTCCGGGGATCGCCGGGACGCTCCTCACCATGAGGTAAAGCTTTGATGGCATTGTGCGAAGCGCCTCATCCTGAGCGCGCGCGAAGCGCATCCGGATCGTCAGCTTCGGATATGCGCATCACGCCCCTGTAAAGGGGTGGCACGACGCGCTTATTCTCTCCACGCGATAAACCCGGACCGCCGCCGGCCTGGCAGGCGGGGGCGGGCGGCGCGAGTGGGAGGAAACGTCATGAATTGCCGGATCGGAGGCTTGTCCCTCGCGGTTGGGTTCGCTGCGGTGCTGTTGTGCGGCAGCCTCCCGGCCAGGGCGGCAGAGGTGTTCACGCTGACCTCTTCCGCCTTCCAGGACAACGGCACGCTGGCGCTCAAGAATGCCGGCAGCGACAAGAAGCGAAGCCCGAACTGTGTCGGCCAGAACCTGTCTCCACCGCTCGCCTGGCACAACCCGCCGGAGGGCACGAAGAGCTATGCCCTGCTGATGTTCGATCCCGAGGGACGGGCCCCGGCCGGCGTGTCGCACATGGTGATCTATGGCATCCCGGCCTCGGTGACCGGCTTTGCCGAGGGCGAAATCAGCCACCCCTCCGACAAATTTGTCGGCGGCAAGAACCTGATGGGTGCGGGGGTCTATTTCGGTCCGTGCACGCCGCCGAATACCGATTGGCACCACTACACGCTGACGATCGTCGCGACCGACCTCGACCCGAAAGCGTTGCCGCCGGGCCTGACCCGCGAGGAGCTGGCCGCCGCCCTGCAGGGCCATGTCAAGGGCTCGGCCGGGTTGATCGGGCGCTTTCGCCACCCGTAGAAGCGGGGGCCGCGCCGGAATTGCCGGAGGGTTTATCCGCAGCCTGCTAAACTAAGGGTTGATCGCCGCGGCCTGCGGCTCGGTGAACGGCTCGGTCCGGTGCACGACCGCTTCGGCGTAGAGGCTCTCGATCTCGAGTTCGGACAGACCGAGCAGCCGCGCCAAGACGTCGGTCGTGTCCTGCCCGATCGACGGCGCGCCGCGCCAGATCCGTCCCGGCGTCAGCGACATCTTGGGCACCACCCCATAGACCCGGATCGGCACGCCCGACTGATGATCGAGCACCGGCACCGTCATCTCGCGCGCCCGATAATGGGCATCCTCATACTGGTCGCGGGTGCTGAACACTCGCGCGCAGCCGAGCCTCGCCGCGTTGAGCGCCGTCTCGACCTCGCGGCAAGTGCGCGCCGCGCAATATTCGCGCAAGCGGCGGTCGAACTCGCGGCCCTTCTCGGAATTCACCGCCGCGGCGTCCTTCGAGCACGCCCCGTAACCGTATTCGACCGGATCGAGCCCAAGGAACCTGGTCAATCGTTCGTAGATGGCGCCGCCGAGCGCGCCGATAAACACCCATCCGTCGCTGCAGCGGAAGGTATCGTAGGGCTGAAACCCCGGCGCCCGGTTTCCGGTATGCCCATAGACGACGCCTTCCCCGGTGAACAGCGGCAGGGTGTTGCCGTTGGTCTGGGCCACCGCCTCATATTGCGCCAGATCGATCACCTGGCCGCGGCCGCTCTTCTTCACCTCCCACAGCGCCATCATCGTCGCCGCCCATCCGGTCAGCGCCGTCAGGTAATCGCCGGTATAAGTCTTGGCGCGCTGCGGCGGTCCGGCCGGATCGCCGGTGATGTTCATCATCCCGCCAAAGGCCTGCGCCAGCGCGTCATAGCCCGGCCGGCCGAGGTAATCCGGTTCGCCGTACTGGCCGTAGGTGCTGACCCGCACGATGACCAGGCTGGGGTTGACCGCGAGCGCCAGCGCACTGCTGATCCCGGCGCGTTCGAGGGTGCCGGGCGCCGAGGATTCCATCCAGACGTCGGAAATCTTCCACAGCGCCATCAAGAGTTCGATGCCGCGCGCGGGTTTGAGGTCGATCCCCATCGACAGCTTGTTCTTGGCGACCTCCGCCTCGTCGCAGCCGTGCGGGCGCGGACCGCGGGTCAAGAGCGGTGCGGTGTATCGGAACGTATCGCCGCCCGGGCGCTCGACGTGGATGACTTCGGCGCCGAATTCGGCGAGCTTGGTACCGATGTAGGGCTGCGCGATCAGGACACCGGTGCCGACCGCGCGCAGCCCCTCGAGCGGCCCGAACGGCGGAACGATGCACGGCGTCGGCGGCCGCTCGAGGCGCCTGACCCAGTCGGGGACCGTCTTCCTCAGTTCCTCGATCTTGTCTTCGTCAGGGATCAGCCGCGGATCGTGCGGCATGTGCATGGCCTCCCATGGTGCTGCGTGCGCGGGGACGGAAACTATGCGCCAAAGCCGTTTGGCACAACCAGTCGCGCTTGCGGGCGATTTCGGCGAAACCTTTTCCGCGCCGGGGCCGCGGCGCGTTATCATTGCCGAGCGGGCCGATTGCGCGGTGCCGCGACTGCGGGAGGCGGCGATGCTGTCGCTCGATCGAATTGTCGTCTGGATCATCATCGGGCTGATCGGCGGCAGCCTCGCCGGGCTGATCGTCAGGCGCGAGCGCAAGGGCTTCGGCATCCTGCGCAACTTTGTGCTTGGTCTCGCCGGAGCGGTGGTCGGCGGTTTCCTGTTCCGGCTGTTCGCGCTGCTGCCGGCGCTCGACCGGGTGATGGTCTCGCTGCGCGACATCGTGGCCGCGGTCGTCGGCTCGCTGATCGTGCTCGCCGTACTCTGGCTCTGGCACCGCTGGCGCCGCTCATCCTGAGCGTCGGGTGCCCGCGGAGAACGAAAGAATGCCGTACGAACTCTGTTATTGGGCCGGGATCCAAGGGCGCGGCGAGTTCGTCCGCCTGGCGCTGGAGGAGGCGGCGACCGAATATGTCGACATCGCGCGCGAGCCGGGCGGCGAGGCCGCGCTCGCCCGGCTGATGGACGGCG
Organism: uncultured Alphaproteobacteria bacterium; assembly: GCA_963772295.1. Lineage (GTDB taxonomy): Bacteria > Pseudomonadota > Alphaproteobacteria > ATCC43930 > CGMCC-115725 > AP-15. Next base: position 376,559 of record CAVYWO010000019.1, on the reverse strand, counting down.
AGGGCGGCGGACGGCCGCCCTTCGCGCCGCCGTTTCTCAAGGCCGGCAGGCTGGTGATCGGCCAGACCGCCAACATCCTCCTCTATCTCGGCGGCCGGCACCGGCTGGCGCCGGCGGCCGAGGCCGGCCGGCTATGGACGCATCAGCTGCAATTGACGATCGCCGATTTCGTTGACGAGGTCCACGACACCCATCACCCGATCGCCTCGAGCCTCTACTACGAGGACCAGCGCGAGGCGGCGCGGGCCCGCGCCGCCGATTTTGTCAAGTCGCGGCTGCCGAAATATCTCGGCTACTTCGAGCGGGTGCTGATGCGCAACCCTTCCGGCGACCGGCATCTGGTCGGGGCGCGCCTTACCTACGCCGATCTGTCGCTGTTCCAGATCGTCGCCGGGCTGCGCTACGCCTTTCCCCGCGCGATGGCGCGGCTCGAACCGCAGCATACCAGGGTGGTCAGCCTCCACGACCGGATTGCCGCCCGCCCGCGCATCGCCGCCTATCTCGCCTCGGAGCGCCGCATCGCCTTCAACCAGTACGGCATATTCCGCCGCTATCCGGAGCTCGACGGCGACGCTTAGCGGGTAAATCACCGTGCATCCTTCGACTGCGCGCTTCGCGCGCGCTCAGGATGAGGAACTCTGAGGGATGCCATAAAAGGCTCTCCTCATAGGGAGGAGCGTCCCGGCGATCCCCGGAACGCCCGCCCCTGGCGGACGCGTCTCGAACCACGCACGGCGCAGATGCAGCGCCATTCTTGCCCAGGCTGGCGGCGCCTAACTAACCACCGCCCAGGGCGTCGATCTCGGCGTCTTCGGGAAACCGCCCGAGCCGCTTCTTGGAAAACGCCAGCCGGCCGTCGACCGTGATTTCGAAGACGCCGCCCGTGCCTTTGACGAGCTCGACCTCGGCGCCGAACTTTTCGACCAGTCTCGCCCTCGCACGGAGGGCCCTCGGTTCATAGTTTCAAGGCACGCAGTATTCGATCCTGACCTTCATCGCCGGTTCCTCCGGATGAGTGCGCGGCACCCTTATCATATCGGACCGGCAATGGCGATGATCGCGCCTCAATATCCAATCGGATATAACGTTTTGCGGCATGCGGAGCGAGGCGATCGACATTTGACCGGGGCCTTCGGGTTCACCGCCGACGAGGTCGAGGCGGTCCGCCTCAGCCTGCGCGTCGCCTTCTGGGCGATGCTCGGCAGCCTCCCCTTCGGTCTCTTGGCGGCAATGCTGCTGGCGCGCGGCCGGTTCTGGGGCAAGGGCCTGGTCGACGGATTGGTGCACCTGCCGCTGGTCATGCCGCCCGTCGTCACCGGCTATCTGTTGCTGCTGCTGTTCGGCCGGCAGGGGCCGCTCGGACGGTTTTTCGCGCACACCTTCGGCATCGTCTTTGCGTTTCGCTGGACCGGCGCGGCACTCGCCTCCGCGATCATGGGTTTCCCGCTCCTGGTCCGGGCGATCCGCCTGTCGCTCGATGCGGTCGACCGCCGCCTCGAGGAGGCGGCGCAAACGCTCGGGGCTCCGCGCGTCTTTGTCTTCCTGCTGATCACCCTGCCGCTGATCGTGCCGGGGCTCGCTGCCGGCCTGGTGCTGTCCTTCGCCCGCAGCCTCGGCGAGTTCGGCGCCACGATCACCTTCGTTTCCAACATCCCCGGCGAAACCCAGACCCTGCCGTTGGCGATCTACGCCTTGACGCAGGTCCCCGGCGGCGACCCCGCCGCGCTGCGCCTCACCGGCGTCGCGCTGCTGCTCGCGATGCTGGCCCTGCTCGCCTCGGACCTGCTGGCGCGGCGCCTTGGCCGCAGACTTTCCGGCGATTGAGCGCGGTGCTCGAGGTCGAGATCCAGCATCGGCTCGGCGCCTTTGCGCTCGACGCCCGGTTCAAGAGCGGGCGTGGCCTGACCGCGTTGTTCGGCCGCTCCGGCGCCGGCAAGACCTCGATCGTCAACGCGATCGCCGGGCTCTTGCGACCGGAGCGCGGGCGCATCGCAGTCGGCGGGAAGGTTTTGCTCGATACCGGGCGCCGCATCGCGGTGCCGGCGCATCGCCGCCGCATCGGCTATGTGTTCCAGGAGGGACGCCTGTTTCCGCATCTGACGGTGCGGCAGAACCTGCTGTTCGGCCGCTGGTTCGCGCCGCGCGGCGCGACCGGCGGCAAGCTCGACGAGGTGGTCGAGCTGCTCGGCATTGGCGACCTGCTCGAGCGGCGGCCTGGGCGGCTCTCGGGCGGGGAGAAGCAGCGCGTCGCGATCGGCCGGGCGCTCTTAGCGAATCCGCTGCTGCTCTTGATGGACGAGCCGCTGGCCTCGCTCGACGCCGCGCGCAAGGACGAGATCCTGCCTTATCTGGAACGGCTGCGCGACGACGCGAACGTGCCGATCGTCTATGTCAGCCATTCGGTCGGCGAAGTCGCCCGCCTCGCCACCACGATCGTGCTGATTTCGGAGGGCCGGGTCCGGGCCGCCGGGCCGGTCGAGGAAGTGCTGGGGCGGGCCGAGCTCTACCCGCTGACCGGCCGTTTCGAAGCCGGCGCCGTGCTCGCCGCCCATGTCGCCGGCACCGATGTGCGCTGGGGCCTGACCGAGCTCAGCGGCGGTTTTGGCCGGCTCCTCGTGCCGCGCCTCGAAGCGCCGCCCGGTCATCCCCTGCGGGTGCGCATCCGCGCCCGCGACGTCATCCTGGCCCTGGCACCACCCGAAGGGATCAGCGCCCTGAACGTATTGCCGGGGGTGGTCGAGGCGCTGGTGCCGATCGAAGAGGCGGCGCTCGAAGTGCAGCTGCGCGTCGGCGGCGAGCGCCTGCTGGCGCGGGTGACGCGGCGGTCGGGCGAGAGCCTGGCGCTCGCTCCCGGCCGGCCGGTCTTCGCGGTGATCAAGACCGTGGCGATCGACCGCCGCAGCCTCGGCCGGCCGGACGCAGGCGGCGGCGAGGACGATGTCGAATTGTTCGACGGCTGAGCCCGATGCCGCCGTCCGATCGCGTCGACCCCGACCCCGTCATCATCGTCCATTCGCTTGGGCAAGCGGTGGCGGCCCTGAAGGCGGCGGCGGCCGCCGGGCAGCGGGTGACGCTGCTGAGCGCGAGCGGCGCCGGCGGCTACGCCGGTCCTGGCTGGTTCCGCGGGCTGGTCGACACCGCCCGCGAGGCGGTGCCGGAGGCCCGGTTCTCGGCCTTGCTCGATTGCGGCGACGAGGCCGGCGCCGCCCTGGCCGCCCTGCGCTCGGGGGTTGAGGGTCTCATCTTCACCGGTCGCGCCGATGTCGCCGAGCGGCTCGCCGACATTGCACGGCAGCGCGGCGCGCGGTTCGAAACCGCCCGCCCCGGCGCCGCCCTCGACCTCGGCGCGGATTTCTTTGCTGCCGAGGACCGCCTCGTCGCGCGCTGCGCCGAGGTGCTGGCGCAAACCGAGCCGCCGGGAACCCGGAGCTAGGCGACGCGCTCGTAGGGGAAGCGCTCGACCCTTGCCATGTTCTGGCCTTCGATGCGGATCAGCCGGGTCGTGCCGTCGCGCCGCGGCGAATGCAGATCGCCCTCGTTGTAGAGATAGGCCATGCCGGGGGTCAGCCGATATTCCCGGATCGGTCGCGCCCAGCCCGGCCGGCCCTTGGCGGGCCGCGCCACCGCCTCGTAATCGGTCATGATCGTTTCGCCGCGGGCCTGGCCATAGATCGCCCATGACGGCCCGTGATCGTGCGGATTGCTGTTCTTGGCGCCCTGATAGACGTGGCCGAGGATGCAGAAGCCGAGTTGCGGGTCTTCGTAGAGCACCTTGCGTTCGGGCACGTCGTCGCCGAGATATGCCGCGACGAAGGCGTCGTCCTTCAGCACCTCGCACACCAGCGCGCAGACCTGCTCGCGGCCCTCGACCCCGGGATCGGCGGCGAGGATGCGGTGGCATTCGGACGAAAACTCATCGAGGCTGTATCCCATGTCGTCACCTTTGGCCTGTCCGTCGGGCGCCGGCGGGCGAACCGCCGGGCAAAACCAAGCACGATCTCGCCGAACACGCCAGCGATAAGCTATGAGTTTTTGAGCGCCGCCAGGGAGGACCGCGATGGCCGTCGACCGTCGTCAGCATCCGATCGTCCATTTTGTCGGCAGCGTTCCGCTGCCGGACGCCGAAACCGCATTCCGCACCCTCGCCGCCGCGGCGGGGCCCCATCTGTTGCGGCTGCCCGACGGCGAGACCGGCATCCGCAAGACCTGGATCCGGTTCTTGCAGGCGGTGCTGGCGGAAAACCCGGCCATCGAAGTTGCTGATGACGTGCCGCCGTTCAAGTTCACGCAATGGGACGGCAAGCTGCTGCGCGAGATCCCGCGCCTGCGGATCAAGCCCGGTGCGGCACCCGATCCGGCGCGTTTTGATACCGGCTATGCCGAGATGGCGATCCAGTCCTGGGGGTTGTTCGACCGCCTGCAGACCGCCGGCGTGATCCCGGCGGCGGTGCGGTTCCAGGTGTCGTTGCCGACGCCGATCGCGCCGACCTACAACAATATGGTGCCTTCCGACCGGCCAAAGCTGTTGCCGGCGCTGACCGAGCATCTGATCGGGGAGGTCGCGAAGATGGCCGCCGCCATCCCGCAGGATCGCCTTGCCCTGCAGTGGGACGTGTGCCAGGAGGTGCTGGCCCTGGAAGGCTATTACGAGCCGGGACCCGTCGATTTCCGCAGCGAGACCTTGTCGGTCCTGATCCGGATCGGCAACGCGGTGCCGGCCGCGATCGAACTCGGCTACCATCTCTGCTACGGCAGCCCGGCCGACGAGCACTGCGTCCAGCCGAAGGACATGGGGATCATGGTCGAGCTCGCCAACGCGGTCGCCGCCGGGATCGGGCGCCCGATCCAGTTCTTTCACATGCCGGTGCCGAAAGATCGGACCGACGACGGCTATTTTGCGCCGCTCGATCACCTGCGCCTCGCCCCCGGCACCGCGCTCTATCTCGGTCTCATCCACTACGACGATGCCGCGGGCGATCGGGCAAGGCTCGCCGCGGCACGCCGTCATGCGCATGTCGACGGCATCGCCACCGAATGTGGCATGGCGCGCGGCGACCCGGCGCGGCTCGCCGGGCTTCTCGCCGCACACGTCCGCGCCGCCGAACTTCCGGCCGGCCCCGCCGCCAACTGACCAAACCGACGGCTGGTTGCGAACGGGGCGCCTACTTGACCAAGGTCACCGGGATGCGCGCGAGCCGAACGATCTTCGAGGAAACCGACCCGAGAACGGCGCCCCGCAATGGACCGAAACCGCGGGTCCCCATAACGATCTGATCCGCTCCAATCTGACGAGCCGTCGTCTCGATCGTTTTCGCGATCGGACCAAACAGGGAGCGGCTACTGAACTTTACTTGGGCCTTGCGACACAGCGCGATCGCGTGACGAAGCGCCTTTTCCGAATGCTCGGCAGCGCGTTCCGTGTCCGCGCCAACCGACGTGATCGTCGAGATGTCCGAGGTATCGAGCGTTTGCGCATTCTGCACGTTGAGCAGCGTTATCTCGGCATCGTCGCGCCCCGCGGCGAGCGACAGGGCGTGCGCCACGGCCCGGTTCGCACTCTCGGAACCGTCAACGGGAACGACAATCCGCATTGATTGGCCCAGCCCCCTTCGATGCACCAGCGGCGCCGCCGCCCTGTGGCGGCGGCGCCGGACGGCGGATCAGACCTCCTGCGGCTGCGGCATCGGTCCCGGCGGACGGCGGCGGCGTTCGGCCATGAACTCGTCGAACTCGGTCTTGTCCTTGGCGTGCCGCAGGCGATCGAGAAACTCCATGAATTCGCGCTGTTCTTCTTCGAGGCGGCGCAGCGTCTCGGTGCGGTACTCGTCGAAGGCGCGGTTGCCGGTGGTGGCCCGGTAGCTGGTGCGCGTTCCGCTGCCCCAGCGCTGGGGCGCGACCGACCAGGATCAGAAACAACCCTTGGGTGACCGTCGTCTTGGTCAGATATTCTTCGCCAATCTCGTGCTTGCGCTCGCCGCGCGAACAGTCGATCACCGGAATGTTGTGCGCCTTGGCATAGCCGCGAACGCGGCGGTTGAAACGGCCGGCCAAGCGCATCAGGTGGGCATTGTGGCGGATTCTCGTTCTCGCCGACACCCCACGTCCTTGGCGCATCCTCAGCGCCCTTTGCGGTCAAGTGTCGTTCACGGTACAAGCACTCCGCCGCCGACTTCAAACTGCCCCGAAGGGGCCACTTTTTCGCAGCCCGGTCTGCGAAAAAGCGTAGTTGATTAGGCTGCTAATCCGGCCTTGTGCTCGGCCATGAGCTCGCGGAGCGGCGTGGACGTAAACCACTTGTCCCGCTCGACCGGCAGGCCGAGCTTGCCGCGGACGCTCGTGAGTTCGTCGAGCGAGAAGTACCCGAGCTCCGGCTCGAAGCCGACGGCGAGCCCGTAGAACATCGAGCCGTCGAACTCGGACGCGTACCACGTCCAGCTGCTGTCGGGCGTGAAGAACTTCACGACGGCGAGCGCGTCGAGGCCCTTCCCCTCCTGCGATCCGATCGACGGCAGCTGCTTGAGGATCTCTCTGGTTAGCAATTTCATAGCTGATTGGTGATTGGCTAGTAATCAAGTGTGGCAGCGTGTTCACGCTCCCGCTCGTTGACCGCAGGAGCATTGCAGTCATTGCAGCGGAAGACCTGGTACTCCGGATCGCTCGACCCGCAGACTGGTGACGCTCGCGCGACTGTCGATGCTTGATTGGCTCGCCGGGCTGCCGCCCGAGACGACGGTTGACCGCACGATCCGGGAGGCGGGAGAGCGGTTGAGAAGGGCGTTTCCGGTGATCGATTTCGATCATCCGGGGGCAAGAAAAATTCGGCCTCCTGAGCAGCCATGATCGATTGTCAGCCGCTCTTGCTGCTCGCTCGGCACCTGGCGCCACATCGGGCCGCACCGCGCGGAGCGCATGAAAATGAAAGCAGTCAAGGTGGGCGTCATTTCCGCGGCAATCGGCCTCTCGGCCCTCTCGGCTGGCGCAGCGTCCTTGAGCCCCAGCGACGCAGCGAGCCATATCGGAGAAACCGCCACGGTCTGCGGCACGGTCGCGTCCACCAAATTCGACGGGCATGTGAGATCCAAGCCGACGTTCCCCGATTTCGGGAATGCACGTAACGACCCGCGCATGATATCCGATCTCGACATCTGGCGCGCCGCCACCCTGCTCATCGGACGATATGGCGCCCGCGCCGATCTCATGCTCGATCGCGGCGATTTCGAGGGGCAATCTGTGTGGATGCGCATCAGGCGGGCGATCGAGGCGCTTCAGGCGCCGCCGTCGGGGAGGCTGCATTGAGGCGGTGGGTCGGTCGCGCGTCGGCGGCGCCGAGGCCACGATACCACATATCGGCGAGGGTTCTTAACTAAACGAGTGACCCCGTCCGGTTCTTTAGGGGGCCGCTTCAAGAATTTCCTTCCGGATTCTTCCGTAAGAGGTTATGTTTTTTCGACTGTAGCTCAGAATTAGAGGGAAAATCGGATGAAGAAGTTGGTTGCTTTCCTGGCGGTTATCGCCGTATCTACGACACTGGCATCGGCATCTCACGCTCATTGCGTTGCTACAGGTGAAATTTCGCGCGTCAGCATCAACCCTGGCAACGTTGGCAGCTCGTTTTTGTTGATAACGAGTACCCCTGCGCAACCTAGTTACGCCTACTTCTCGACCGACGTGAAGGTGATGAATGCCGTCCTAGCTGCCCAAGCCAGTCACATGACGGTAGAGGTTACTGGATCGGCGACGTCGTGCGGCGCGGTCGTTGGCGGGCAAATCAATGGCGGGACTGTAGTTACCTTTACCACCGCCCCATAGCCCCAGTTAGAATGTGATCTGGGAAATCGTGCTTCTTAGTTATGGAGAGAAAAATGAAGACGTTACTTGCTTCTCTTACGGCCGCAATAGCCGTTTGTCTGCTACCGTCGGTGTCTCAAGCTACCTGTGTTGCAGACGGAACGATCCCGAGAGTAAACGTGCAAGCAAGCCCTACTGCTACAAACATAGGTGTAGCGGAGAATGGGCCAGGATCGACTTTTTTTAACTTCACCACAACGAGCGCGACTTTCATTAATACGGCGGTCGTTGCCGAGTCCAGTCATATATCCGTTGAAGTCACCGGTAACGCGGCGGCATGCGGTGTCCCCGTCAAGGGTGTGAGCGCTGGTGGCACGGTAATAAGCATCTTAGTGTCTCCGTAACCTCACGGGATCGAAGAGGGCGACACACATCGCCCTCTGCGATCCCCCCACGGGGTCGGGCCGCGCTCTTCCATGTCCCTTTTCAAGTAAAAAGATGCGAACCTTCGCTCGTCATGCTGAAGGCATGACGATGAAGGCCAATGAGGCTACGCTGTCGGGTCGAGGGCGGGGCAACAATGGCAACGGTCGATCAATCTTCCATACGCGGATTTTGATTGCCGCATGAACGCTTTTCATCGCGGGTCTACCTCGGACTACGCACGGGCGTCGGTTTTACCGGCCTCATAGAGCGCTCGAGGATTACCCTAACCTGTGCTCCGCCCCCGGCCAAACAGTTTGGGAACGAAGGTGGTTACACCGGCGCCAGTTTGACCTCCTTGCCGATGGCCCAGATAAATCCGGAGAGTTCGCGCGCGATCGCAGTGACAACCACGGTCGGTTTCTTGCCGAGAGCGCTCAGCCTCCGGTATCGCTGGCATAATCGGGTTTGCGCTTTCCATGCGATGTCACGGATCGATTTGGCTGCTGCACGATGATGTCGCTTTTGTGCTGTGCCACGCGCGCCGGGTAGCGGTAGCTCCAGGCCGCCTCGACGAGCATGCGTCGCGCTTCCCGGTTGCCTGTCTTGGTGATGCCGCCCCGGCAAACCCGCTCGCCGCTCGATTGTTCCGACGGCACCAGGCCGAGATAAGCCATAAGCTGACGCGGCGTCTCGAAGCGGCTCAAATCGCCAATGGCCGCCACGAAGGTCACGACCGAGATAAAGTCGAGACCACGAAGCGCCCGCAGTGCGTCGACGAGCGGCGCCATAGACCAGTTCGTCATGGTCGCTGTGATACGTTCTTCAAGCTGATCGCGCCTGTCCTGGGCCGTGGTGACCGCTTCCATATAGTCCTGAAAAACAATCTGGTGGGCCGGTTGTGTGAACACTTGGGTCGCCAGCCATCTGCGATGCCGGAATGTCCGATGTTTCCCGGTCGCGTAAATCCGTCTGTGACGCAGAAGAAAGGCCAGAAGCTCCTGACGCCCACGCATAAGCTGCATGACAGTGTCGAGACGGGCACGCGCAAGATCACGCATGGCCTCGTGAACCTCGTCCGGCACCGATACTGGCGTCAGATCGCCGGAGCGATGCTGCACGGCTAGCTTCGCCGCGTCCCGCCGATCCGTCTTGATGCGGTCGCCCGGCTTGCGTGGGATCATCGACGGCGCCACGACCGTGCAGCCGTGGCCCAGCTCAACGATCTGGCGATAAATGCCGTAGCCGTAGCAGCCTGCCTCGTAGCAGAACTCAAGCTTCTTGCCCGCCGCCATCCCGCAGGATCGCCTTGCCCTGCAGTGGGACGTGTGCCAGGAGGTGCTGGCCCTGGAAGGCTATTACGAGCCGGGACCCGTCGATTTCCGCAGCGAGACCTTGTCGGTCCTGATCCGGATCGGCAACGCGGTGCCGGCCGCGATCGAACTCGGCTACCATCTCTGCTACGGCAGCCCGGCCGACGAGCACTGCGTCCAGCCGAAGGACATGGGGATCATGGTCGAGCTCGCCAACGCGGTCGCCGCCGGGATCGGGCGCCCGATCCAGTTCTTTCACATGCCGGTGCCGAAAGATCGGACCGACGACGGCTATTTTGCGCCGCTCGATCACCTGCGCCTCGCCCCCGGCACCGCGCTCTATCTCGGTCTCATCCACTACGACGATGCCGCGGGCGATCGGGCAAGGCTCGCCGCGGCACGCCGTCATGCGCATGTCGACGGCATCGCCACCGAATGTGGCATGGCGCGCGGCGACCCGGCGCGGCTCGCCGGGCTTCTCGCCGCACACGTCCGCGCCGCCGAACTTCCGGCCGGCCCCGCCGCCAACTGACCAAACCGACGGCTGGTTGCGAACGGGGCGCCTACTTGACCAAGGTCACCGGGATGCGCGCGAGCCGAACGATCTTCGAGGAAACCGACCCGAGAACGGCGCCCCGCAATGGACCGAAACCGCGGGTCCCCATAACGATCTGATCCGCTCCAATCTGACGAGCCGTCGTCTCGATCGTTTTCGCGATCGGACCAAACAGGGAGCGGCTACTGAACTTTACTTGGGCCTTGCGACACAGCGCGATCGCGTGACGAAGCGCCTTTTCCGAATGCTCGGCAGCGCGTTCCGTGTCCGCGCCAACCGACGTGATCGTCGAGATGTCCGAGGTATCGAGCGTTTGCGCATTCTGCACGTTGAGCAGCGTTATCTCGGCATCGTCGCGCCCCGCGGCGAGCGACAGGGCGTGCGCCACGGCCCGGTTCGCACTCTCGGAACCGTCAACGGGAACGACAATCCGCATTGATTGGCCCAGCCCCCTTCGATGCACCAGCGGCGCCGCCGCCCTGTGGCGGCGGCGCCGGACGGCGGATCAGACCTCCTGCGGCTGCGGCATCGGTCCCGGCGGACGGCGGCGGCGTTCGGCCATGAACTCGTCGAACTCGGTCTTGTCCTTGGCGTGCCGCAGGCGATCGAGAAACTCCATGAATTCGCGCTGTTCTTCTTCGAGGCGGCGCAGCGTCTCGGTGCGGTACTCGTCGAAGGCGCGGTTGCCGGTGGTGGCCCGGTAGCTGGTGCGCGTTCCGCTGCCCCAGCGCTCGGTCGCTTCCTGCATGCGCGACATCTTCCGCTGCATCCGTTCCATGCGCCGTTGCCAGCGGCCGCCGGTATCGTGCGTCCAACATGCCATTCGCCCACTCCCGATCGTGTAGCCGAGAACCACGAGGCCGAGCGGCCAGAACACGACAAAGCTGATGATCATCAAGGCAATCCAGGCCGGCTTGCCGATGTCGTCGAGATAGCCCGTGATGTTCATGGCGACCTCATGTGAATGTATCTAACATTCACATAAACCGACGCACCCGCCCTGTCAAGGGGCGCCAGGCCCTTTCTCCGCCGCCGGCTCGGCGATCAGGCCAAGGCCGCGCAGATAGATCAGCATGCCGGCTTCGAGCAGGTCTTCCGGGGTCATCGGCAGGCGCCGCCGGCCGCCGTCGCCGCGCGCGAACAATGAGGCGGTGCCGTGCGACAAGGCCCAGACATGCAGGCTCATCATCAGCGCCGGCGGGCGCCGTTCGCGCGGCAGCACGGCGCACAGGGTCTCCGAGGCGCGGCGCAACACGGCAAAGCTGCGGTCGGCCGCCTGACGTAGGGCCGGGTCGTCGTCGAACGACAGCCCGGCCTCGAACATCGCCGAATAATAGGCGGGCTCGTTGCGGGCAAAGGAAAGGTAGACGCGGCCCAAGTTCTCGAAGGCGGCGAAGGGTTCCGGGCGGCCGTCGTCCCAGGCCGCTTCGAGATGCCCCGCGAATTGCTCGAAGCCGCGCCGCGCGACATCGGCGATCAGGGCGTCGCGATCGCGGAAATGCCGGTAAGGGGCGGCCGAGCTGACCCCGGCCGAGCGCGCCGCGTCGGCGAAGGTGAAACCGGCGGGCCCCTTCTTGGCGATCAGGTCGAGCGCGGCCTGAATCAGCGCCTCGCGCAGATTGCCGTGATGGTAGCCGCGCCGTCCGCCCGGCCCCTCGCCCGACCAGTTCATTCCGACCCGTTCATTCCGTTCATGTAAAGGGCTTTTACATCGGATCAAGGCCGGCCTGCGGCGCAATCGTGCGGGCGATCCGCGGCTCTTGCTTGCCGGCAGCGTTCCCCATCGCCGCAAGCGGTCACCCTCGGGCCGCCGACGCTTGATCTCTCACAAGAGCGCCAGACCGTCGATGCCCGGCATGTTAGCATCGGAGAGCGTCGCGAACCGGCGCCGGCTTGATCCCGCTCTCCAGCCCTTCGCGGCGGTAATGCCGGCGGAACAGCTCCGAGACATCGGCCTCGTCGTCGACGATCGGTATGCCGGCGCTCACGCCGCCGGCAACGGCGCGGCCCGTCCACGCGGAAGCCGCACGATGAATTCGGCGAACGCCCCCGGCTCGCTCTCTGCCGTGATCGTGCCGCCATGCTCGTGAGTGACGATCTCGTAGCTGATCGAAAGCCCGAGCCCGGTGCCCTCCCCGGTGGGCTTGGTCGTGAAGAAGGGCTGAAACAGCTTTTGCCGATGCTCCGCCGGAATGCCCGCCCCGTTGTCGCGCACGCGGATCTCCACCCACTCCCCAAGGTTGCTGGTGCTCACCTTCAAGACCGGCCGGCTACCGGCCGTGCGGGCTTTCTTGTTCGCCGCGTAGAACCCGTTGCCGAACAGGTTGAGCAGCACGCGCGTCATATCCTGCGGCACCACTTCAATCGGCCCGATCTCCGACGCGAGATCCCTCTCGAGCGTGATGTTGAAACCCTGGTCCTGTGCGCGCGCACCGTGGTAGGCGAGATTGAGCGCATCGTCGATCAGCGCGTTGACGTCGATGCGCTGCCGCTCGCCGCTCAAACCCCGCGAGTGCGCAAGCATCGATCTGACGATGCCATCGGCGCGGCGGTCGTGCTCGCTGATCTTTTCGAGATTGCCGATCAGCATCGTCATGGTTTCGTCGATTTCCCCCCGTGCCTCCTTCTCCAGCATGGCAAAGCCCGGCGCCGCCGTTTGCTTCAGTTCGTCCAAGAGCTCGACGGAGAGCGCCGAGAAATTGTTGACGAAGTTGAGCGGGTTCTTGATCTCGTGCGCGATGCCTGCGGTGAGCTGGCCGAGCGAGGCCATCTTCTCGGCGTGGATCAGGCTTGCCTGCGCGGCCTTGAGCTCGCCCAATGCCGTCTCGGCAGCCTCGCGCGCGGCGCGGATCTCGGTCTCGGCGCGCTTGCGTTCGGTGATGTCGCCGTAGATCAGGACGAAGCCGCCGCCGGGCACCGGGTTGTGGCGCACCTCGAGCACGCGCCCATCCGGGCGGGTGCGCTCGACCGACCAGTGACGGGTCACGTTCTCGGCGTAGCGGCGCTCCTCGGCGTCGATGTCAATTACGCCGAACTCGCCCCGTTCGGCGAGGTAACGGAAATACGCGGCGTAGGTGGGCCGTTCGGCCAAAACCCTGTCGGGCAGGTCGAGGATTTTTTCAAAATTGCGGTTCCAGGCGGCGAGGCGCAGTCCAATGTCGAACATGACCACGCCATCGCCCATGTTGTCGAAGGTGACGCGCAACTCCGCCTCGCGCCGCGCCAGTTCGTCGGTACGGCCGCGCAACTCGGCGAGCAGGCGCGTGTTTTCGATCGCGATGACCGCCTGGTCGGCGAAGGTGCGGACCAGCTCGATCTGGCGCTCGTTGAACGGCTCGACCCGGCTGCGGCCAAGTGCGATCACGCCGATCGGCTCGCCTTCGCGCAACAACGGTACGCCGAGCGCCGTACGGACGTTGCCAATCGTAACCGTCTCGGGCATCGCGCAGTCCGGGTCTGCGGCGATATCGGCGACGTGGAGCACCTGACGTTCGAGCGCGGTTCGACCAGCCATCGTTCCGCGATCGACGGTGAATACCCGGTTCCGCAGGGCGGCCTGGTACTCGGGGGAAAAGGCGACGCTCGCCACCGACCGGTAGACCTCGCCGTCGCGGGTGGAAACATGTCCGTTTTCGGCGCGACAGAGCCGCGCCGCGGTATCGATGAGCGTGTCGAGAACCGGCTGCAGATCGAATGTCGAGCGGCTGATGACTTTCAGCACGTCGCTGGTCGCGGTCTGGCATTCGAGCGATTCTTGCAGATCGCGCGTGCGTTCGCGCAGTTCGGTCAAGAGCCGCGTGTTCTCGATCGCGATGACCGCGTGGTCGGCGAAGGTGCGCACCAGCTCGATCTGTCGCTCGCTGAACGGCTCGACCCGGTGGCGCCCGAGAGACAGCACACCGATCGGCTCGCCTTCGCGCAAGAGCGGGACAGCAAGCGCGGTACGGACCTCGCCGATCGTGACCATGCCAGGCAGAGCGTAATCGGGGTCGGCCGCGATATCGGCAACATGGACCAGTTTGCGGTCGAGCGCTGCCCGCCCGGTAACGGTGGCGCGGCTGGGCGTAAACACCAAGTCACGCGAGAACGCGTCGGCATCGGGCGAGTGGGCGACCCTGGCCACCGACCGGTAGACCTCGCCTTCGCGGCTGTTGATGCTCGCCACGTCGGCTCGGCAGAGTCGAGCCGCCGTTTGGACGAGCGTGTCGAGCACCGGCTGCAGATCGAAGGTGGAGCGGCTGATCACTTTCAGCACGGCACTGATGGCGGTCTGGTATTCGCGCGACTCCTCGAGCTCGGCGCCGCACGCGGCAAGCCGACGTTCGAGATCGGCAACCAGCCGCCATGGATCGGCTGTCGGGTCGTTACCCACCAAATCCGCCTCCCCTCGGGCCTGGACGCGTGCAGCTCGGGGGCCTGATTGCTCCCGCAGCGCCGCGAGCCTGCCCCGCAGTTCTCGTCGCGATCCGCCTCGGGCCGTCAAGCCGGCAGGGGCCGCAGCTCGTTCCCAATCAGGCCGGGCCGCGTACTACGAAGACTATGCCGCAAAATCGTGCCCTGGCGCAGCCGGCGCAGCGGGGCATCGCCCTGCTGCCGTTGCTGGAGCGGCGGCCGCCCAGCCCGCTGACCCCGCCGCGCGGCGACCTGCCGGAGAACGCCGTTACCAGATGAACGGCACCAGCCGATATCGGACGCGCGCCATGTAAGCGCGATAGCCGTCGAGCCCGGTTTCGAGTTCGCGCTCCTCCCTGACGGCGCGGACCGCGGCGGCGGCAATGATGATCAGCGTTGCCGCGAGCCCGAACCAGGAGCCGAGCAGCAGGGCGATCGACGGCACCAGGATGCACGTCCCGCCATACATCGGATGGCGAACCACGGCGTACGGGCCGGTCGCGACGACATGATGGCCGCGCTCCCGCTGGACCTTTACGACGGGCGCCGAGAAGGTGTTTTCGTCGAGCACGCGGATCACGATCAGAAAGCCCAAGACGACGCCGGCGGCGCCGGCGGCCCGCAACGAAACCGGCACCGCCGACCAGCCGAACCGTGCGTCGAGCCCCAAAAGGACGAGCCAGAGGAGCCAGACCAGCATGAGGCTCGTCATCAAGATCTTGTCCCAGAGCGGCTGCCCCGGTTGCAGCGGCGGCCTCAGGCGCTCGGCGAGGAGTGCAGGATCGCGTCGCGCCAAGCGCAGCATCGCCGCTTGCGACAGCGCCAAAAACAAGATGATGAAGGCCCAGCCGGCGGGCCAATCGATGCTGCCGGCGCCGACGAACAGCAGCGCGGCGAAGACCGTGTTCGTCGCGGCGTTGGCGATCCAGGCCCTGCCGATCAGGCGTCGGCGATCATCGGTCATGCCCGCGAATTTCGCGCCGCCGCCGGCGGCGCCGTTCGCCTCGGCAGCGATCCAAGGGTACCGCGCGAAGGCTACGCTAGCGCCTTCAGCATCGCCTCGGCGCCCGAGGTGTCGACCTGGCCCGGCGCCGGCTCGAGGTTAAGCGACTTGACGACGCCATCCTCGACCAGCATCGAATAGCGCTGCGAGCGGATGCCGAGCCCCATCTTCGAGAGATCAAGTTCAAGCCCCAAGGCGCGCGTGAAATCGCCGCTGCCGTCGGCCAGCAACGTGACCTTGCCCTCGACCTTCTGGTCGCGCCCCCAAGCCGTCAGGACCGCGGCGTCATTGACCGCGACGCAGGCGACCTCGTCGATGCCCTTCGCCCTGAGGTCCGTCGCCCGCTCCACATAGCCCGGCAGGTGGCGCTGCGAGCAGGTCGGCGTGAAGGCACCGGGCACGGCGAACAACACCACCCTCCTGCCGCCAAATAAGCTCTCCGTGGTGACCTCTTTCGGTCCCGCGGGGGTAACCTGCCGCAACGTCACCGACGGCAGCTTGTCGCCGAGCTTGATCGTCATCGCCTGTCCCTCCGATAGTGCGCCGAGCCGGCCTGCGGACGCTTAGCACAGGGCGAGCGACGCGGCAAAGGGGACGGTCGGATTGCGGCGAACGGATCGCCCGCTCCCGGTTTTTATCGCAGACGACAACAAATTTCTCATCAAAGCGTGCTAATTTAAGCGGCGGCGGGTCGAGGGCATTCGGGTGTGGCCGAGTGGAGGACAGCATGGAAACGCTTGCCGGCCAGCTTCTGGTGGCGATGCCGCAGATGCCGGACCAGCGATTTGCTCGGTCCGTAATCTATCTATGCGCGCACAGTGAAACCGACGGCGCCATGGGCTTGGTCATCAACAAGCCGCTCGGCTCGCTGACCCTGGCCGAGCTGTTTGCCCAGCTCGACATCGCACCGCCGGGCATGGCCGAGGCGCAGCCGGTGCATTTCGGCGGGCCGGTCGAGTTGGGGCGCGGCTTTGTGCTGCACACCGCCGACTACAGCGAGGAGGCAACGCTGCATGTCGCCGGCAACATCGCGGTCACCGCGACGCTCGAGATCCTGCACGCCATCGGCAAAGGCCGCGGCCCGCGGCAATGTCTGTTTGCGCTCGGCTATTCGGGGTGGGCGCCGGGTCAGCTCGACGCCGAGATCCAGGCGAATGGCTGGCTTTGCGTCGCCGCCGATGACGGCATCGTGTTCGGCAGCGATCACGACCGGAAATGGCGCCGGGCGCTCGCCAAGCTCGGGGTCGACCTGACGAGCCTGTCGAGCGACGCCGGGCACGCCTGAGCGCGGCCTGGGGTTTCGGTCAGATCGCCCGGTCGGACGACACGTCGAAGAAGTGGATCCGCTCCGAGTTCATCGCCAGCCGCAGCTTTTCGCGGACCGCGACGCGCACCGTGGGCTCGACCGAGGCCACCATCGTTTCGCCGTCGACGGCGACGTCGAGCAGGGTTTCGGAGCCCAGCCTTTCGATGACCTCGACGACCGCGGCGAAGCCGAGCTCCGGCAGATCGGCCGCGGTGGCAATGTGAAGGTCTTCCGGCCGGATGCCGAGCGCCACCTCTGCGCCGCGGTGGCGGCGCAGCCGGCCTGCGATTGCCGCCGGAATCTTGATCTCGACGCCTGCGCGCTTGGCCCATAGCGCGCCGTCCGCCTCCCTCACCTGCACACTCAGAAAGTTCATCGCCGGCGAGCCGATGAACCCGGCGACAAAGCGATTGGCAGGCTCGTTATAGAGTTCGAGCGGTTCGCCGACCTGCTGCACAAGACCGTCCTTCATGACGACGACGCGGTCGCCCAGGGTCATCGCCTCGACTTGATCGTGGGTCACGTAGATCGCGGTGGTGCCGAGCCGGTTGTGCAATTTTTTCAGCTCGACGCGGGTCTGCACCCGCAATTTGGCGTCGAGGTTCGACAACGGTTCGTCGAACAGGAACACCTGCGGGTGGCGCACGATCGCCCGGCCGAGAGCGACGCGCTGGCGCTGGCCACCCGACAGCTGCCTCGGCTTGCGCTGCAGCAATTGCTCGATGCCGAGGATTTCGGCCGCTTCCTGCACGCGCCGGGCGATGTCGGCGCGGTCGAATTTGCGCATCTTGAGACCAAAGGCCATGTTGTCGTAGACGCTCATATGCGGATAGAGCGCATAGTTCTGAAACACCATCGCGATATCGCGATCCATCGGCGGCAGATCGTTGATGACCTTGTCGTCGATCAAAATCCGGCCCGAGGAGATCGACTTCGAGCCCCGCCACCATTCGCAATGTCGTCGTCTTGCCGCAGCCCGAAGGACCGACCAGGACCACGAATTCCTTGTCGTGGATCGACAGGTTCACGTCGCGCACGGCTTGGACCTCGTCGAAAGCCTTATTGACGTTTTGCAGGGCGACCTCCGCCATTCACTTTCTCCTGCTCGAGGCTAGCCCTTGACCGAGCCGGTTACGCTGGCGACATAGTGCTCGACAAAGAACGAATAGACGAACGCCACCGGGATCGAGCCTAACAGCGCTCCCGCCATCAGCTCGCCCCAATAAAACACGTCGCCGCGGATCAGCTCGGAGGTGACGCCGACCGGGACCGTCTTTTCGCTCGGCGAAGACAGGAACACCAACGCGTAAATGAATTCATTCCACGACAGGGTAAAGGCAAAGATCCCGGCCGACAGAATGCCGGGCACCGCGACCGGGAAAACGATGTAGAGCATCGCCTTCCAGCGGGTCGCGCCGTCAATGCGGGCGCATTCTTCGAGTTCCTTGGGGATCGCCTTGAAATACCCCATCAGCAGCCAGGTGCAGAACGGGATCAGAAAGGTCGGATAGGTCAGGATCAACGACCATGGAGTATCGCCGAGCCGGAAGTCGCGGATGATGTCGGCGAGCGGTATGAACAACAGCGTTTGCGGCACCAGATACGTGACGAAAATGATCGTGCCGAGCGCGCCCGCAAACGGAAATTTCAAGCGCGACAGGGCATAGCCGGCCAAGAGGCCGCAGAAGAGCGAGATCGCCGTCGCCGACAGGGCGATGATCATCGTGTTCAAGAGCCATGTCGTGAACAGCGTCTCGGTCAGGAGGTCCCGGAGGTGGTCGAGGGTCGGATGCCACGTCCAGAAGGGATTGTAATTCGACGCATTCCACGGCCGATAGAGTTCGCCGTCCGGCCGGATCGTAGTGATCAACATCCAGTAGAACGGAAACAAGAGCCCAACAATGAACCCGCTGAGCGGAACATAAAAGAAAACCCACCGCCGCCAGCTCGCTCCTTCGATCATTGCGCCGCGCCGATGTAAGCGTCCATCCGATTCTCAGCGGGCTGGCGAAAAACTCTGCTGTCATTAGGGCCGAGCGAAGCGAGGCAGCCCGGAATCCATGAGCACGGGCCTCTGGTAAATGGATTCCGGGCTCGCCGCTGCGCGGCGCCCCGGAATGACGAGCTGGGCTCGTCTTGTTGGATTTGATCCACTAGTGGATCTCGACTTTGCGGATATAGAGGAGCTGCACGACGACGACGAGCAGCAATACCGGAAACACCGCGAGCGAGATCGTCGCACCCTGGCTCAAGAGACCGGTGCCGATGCCGATCTGATAGGCATAGGTGGCGAACAGTTGGGTCGCATTCGCCGGTCCGCCGCCGGTCAGCACATAGACGAGCTGGAAGTCGGCAAAGGTCTGGATCACCGAAAACAGCACCACGACCAAGGTGACCGGCAGCAACAGCGGCCAGGTCACATGGCGAAAGCGCTGCCAGGCGCGGGCCCCGTCGATCGCCGCGGCCTCGTGCAGTTCGGGGCTGATCGTTTGCAGCCCGGCCAGCAGGCTGATTGCGTAGAACGGGACGCCGCGCCAGACATTGACGATGATCACCGAGACCATCGCCAGGACCGGCTCGCCGAGCCAATTGATGCGCCCCCTGATCACGCCCAGATGGAACAAGACCCAGTTGATGACGCTGAAGGTCGGGTCGAACATCCATTTCCAGGCGAGGGTCGACAGCACGGTCGGAATGATGAACGGCAACAGGATGAAGGCGCGGGTGAAGGCTTTCCCCCGGAAGTGGCGGTTGAGCAGTACCGCCAGCCACAGCCCGAGCACGAGTTTGAAAATAGTCGTCACCAAGGTGTAGAGGCAAGTGTTCCACACCGCGACGCGAAAGATGCCGTCGTTCCAGACCTCCTCGAAATTTTGCAGCCCGACGAAATGACCGGGAATGCCGACCTTGGTGTCGGTAACCGACAGCATCACCCCTTTGACGAAGGGGTAGGCGATAAACAGTCCGAGCAACGCCACCGTCGGCAGCAGCAGCATCAAGGCCAGCCAGCGCTCGTCTTCGAGCAGGCGGGTGACCGGCCCGCGCCGCGGCGCGGCGACATAGCGGGGCGCTGCGGCGGCGGTGGTGAACGTCATGGCGAAGGCCTCCGCGCTGCTCGGGCCGGGATCAGCCGTAGACCTTGGCCAGCTCGCCCTGCGCCCATTTGACGGCGTCCTCGGCCGGCATGCCTTGGACCGCCTTCGCATACATGTCGACGATGATATACTTGGTATTGACTTCGGCCGCGGCGCGGCTGGGCGGCCCGGCATAGCCCATCAGCCGGCCCTGGTTCGGGATGTTGCGAAACGGCAGCAGCACCGGGTCCTTGCCCCACACCGCGTCCTCTTCCCAGTACCTGGTCGCCCCATCGGTGTAGCCCTGCTGCGAGGTGAACCATTGCTCGAAGATCGGCTTGGAGCTGAGCCAGAGGATGAACTCCTTGGCGGCCTTCTGGTTCTGGGAGTAGCCCATCAGCATGTTGGTGAACGGAAACGGCAGCGTGAACTGACCGCCGGGGCCCTTGGGCAGCGGTACGTGCAGGATGTCCTGGTATAACGGTGTGCCGCTTTCGGTCAGGTAGGTGTTCGGCTTGCGCTTGGCCTCGATGTAGATCGAGGCGCCGTTGTTGGTGGCGCTGATGCTGCCCGCAAGAAAGGCGCGGTTGTTGCTCGAATCGTCCCAGGCGAGGCCGCCCGAGTCGCAGGCGTCGTTCCAGAACGGAACCGCGAATTTGACCGACTCGACGGTTTCCTTGCTGTCGAGTGCCACGGTCTTGCCGTCCGCCTCGACCTCCTTGCCGCCCCACGACCACAAATAGGGGTACCAGAAGCTCGGCGGATCGCCGAACGAGTGGCTCAGCGCCTGGCCGATCGGCCGGCCTTTCGCCTTCAGCAGCTTGCCGGCGGCCTGCAGCTTTTCCCAGGTGTCCGGGAACGTCTCGTAGCCGATCTCGTGAAACCAGGATTTGCGCCAGGCGACGAGCCCGCCGATGACCGCCCAGGGCGCCCCGATCCATTTGCCGCCGACGGTCGCGACCGCCTTCGAGATCGGGTAGAACTCGCCCTGGTCGGCGCCGATCTTGTCGACCACGTCGCCGACATCGGCGAGGCTCGCAGTATAGAGCTGCGGCCAATTGCCGAAGGCGAGGACGATGTCCGGCCCGGTGCCCGACTGGACCGCCGAGGTGACCCGCGCCTGGATGTCGTTGGCATTGACCATCTCGAAGCGCAGCTTGATGCCGAGCGCCTTTTCCGCTTCCGGCGCGATCTGATTGCGAAGCAATTGGTCGGAAGCCGGCACGAAATCGGACCAGCGCAGATAGTGCACGCTGCTCCCCTGGGCAAAGGCCGGTGCGCGCCCGCTGGCGAGGATCGCGGCAAGGCCGCCCGAAGCCGCCGCCAATGCTCCGGCTCCCGAAACCTGCAGCAACCGCCGCCGGTCGATGCGAGCCATGTCGTTCCTCCCTGAAATTCGACGGATCCCGCGTGATGCTGATGTGTAAGGCGAGTTCTTGGTCCGGTACAAGCCGGATCGGAACCCCGTCGGCGCCGCGACGCCGCGTGCAACGCCACGCCAGCCTGCGTCGGTGCCGGCACGATGCCGGGCGAACCGCGCTCCGTTCGAGACCCCGCAGTCGGCGCTCAAGGCACGAGCAGTCGCCGTCGCGATCACAGTGTCCGCAACCAGACGGTCAAGGGAGGCGTACAAGTTCGTCGGCGGTAAGCCCGGCTTGGCGCAGGATCGAGCGGAGGATGCCGCGCTTCACGTCGACG
Organism: uncultured Alphaproteobacteria bacterium; assembly: GCA_963772295.1. Classification (GTDB taxonomy): domain Bacteria; phylum Pseudomonadota; class Alphaproteobacteria; order ATCC43930; family CGMCC-115725; genus AP-15. Next base: position 355,006 of record CAVYWO010000019.1, on the reverse strand, counting down.
CTTCCGTAGTGCGGGTCGACGATGCGGCACTACCCGATTACCGTTCTTCCGCGGTTAGCCTGGGCAGCGATGCCAAGCCGCTATGCCATGCGAACCCGGTTTACGCCAACTCGGACAACAGAGCCGCCGAGTCCTTCAGATCGGCGGTGTCGAACCCCTCGGTGAACCAGCCGTAGATCGGGGCCAGCAATTCGCGCGCCTCCGTTCGCTTCCCCTGATCGCGCCACAGCCGCGCCAGGCTCGTTGCGGCGCGCAGTTCCCAGGATTTTGCCTGCTGCCGGCGGGCGATCTCGATGGCGCGCCGGAAGCAGACCTCAGCCGCCGGCGCGGCAGTGGGATCGCAGAGGAGGCGCAATTCGCCGTCCAGCCGATGCAGCTCGGCTTCGTAATAGACGATGCCGGTACGCGCGACATGGGCGAGCGCCTCCGCCACCACGCGCAGCCCCTCCGCGACATTGCCGGTCTTGCTGCAGGCTTCGGCAAGCAGGGCGAGCCAATGCGAATCTTCGAGATCGGCTCCGGTCCTGTGGTCGGCGTCGATGCCCCGGCGGACGGCGTCGATGCCTTCCTCACCGCAGCCCTGCTGGACCAGCGCCCAGCCGCGCAGAGTCGTCGCGTGAGCGCCGAGAAACGGGAAGATATGTTCGTTCGCAAGCGTCAGGGCGGCGTCGGCCGCATCGATCGTCGGCCCCGCCTCGCGGCGCAACTGATGGAGCACCGCAGCCGATTGGAAAGCATCGGTCAGGGTGAACGGATGCGCGCTCTCATCGGCATCCGCGATCGCCTGCCGAAGCGCGTGCAATGCCCGGTCGGGGTAGCCGAGATGCCAGAGCACGCGCCCGAGCACGGCGCGGTAGACAAGGAAGTGGAACCCGGCGCGGAAGGCTGCTGCGCGGCCCCAATGCGGATCGTAAAGCGCGATCGCCCGCTCGAGATGAGCCCGTGCCTCCACCCACTCGCCAACCAGAGCACAACCATGCCGAGATTGGCGTGCCCATACGCCATCATCTCGGGGTCTTGCAGGCGCATGGCGACGCCGAGCGCTTCGTCGCCCAAGTCGCGCGCCTGCCGCAGCGCTCCCCGCACGAGATAGGCCATCGACACGCCGAACAAGGCCCAGAAATGCGCTTGCGTATCCGCGGCGACCCGCCGGCTGATTGCGAGCGCGCTGGCGGCCGCGTGCTCGGTCTCCGAGGATCCAAATCCCTGGCTGTTCTGCAACGGAACGATCCGGGCGACTTGCAGTGCGAGTTCCCGCTCGTCGCGCCGCGCGCCTTCCGGCAGCGACTTGAGGATCGCGATGCCGCGGCCGAAATGCGCGGCGGCTTCGATATTGGCCGAGCGCGCGACCGCCCGCTCGCCGGCGCGCTGCCAGTATGCGATTGCCTGCTCGCCGAGGCCCGCCTCGGTGAAGTGATGGGCGAGCAGTTCCGGCTGCGTTTCGACAATTTCGGGAAACCCGCCTTCCAGCCGCGCGGCGGTCTGCGCATGAAGCTCCTGCCGCCGGCGGCGCAGCAGGCTGGCGTAAGCCGCGTCGCGCACCAGCGCGTCCTTGAAGAGGTAGGTGGCCGCGGGCGGCGCGCCGCGCTGAAAAACGAGACCGGCATCGGCCAGCCGGCCGAGCGCGTCGGCGAGTTCGGCCTCGCTGCGCGGAGCGGCAACCGGCGCCAGCAGCTCGTAGGGGAAGTCACGGCCGATCACCGCGCCGATCTGGGCGATCTCGCGGGCCGCCGGGCCGAGCCGGTCGAGCCGCGCCATCAGCGAGGCGTTGAGCGCCGCCGGCACGCCGGCCGCCGGCAACGGCGCGCCGGCCAATGCCTTGGCGATGCCGGTCTCGTCGCCGGCGGCCGCTTCGATGACCGCACGAGTCAACTCCTCGACAAACAAAGGCACGCCGTCGGCGCGCTCGGCGATCTCCGCCGCGAGCCCTTCCGGCAATGGCTGATTGCCGGCGATGCGCGCGACCATCGCCGCGCTGGTGCGCGGGTCGAGGCGGTTCAAGGTCAGCGCCGTGACTTGCGGCAGCCCGCTCCACGGCGCCTGGAATTCGGGACGGAAGGTGGCGATCATCAGCATCTGCAGGCGTGCCGCCCGCTCGACGGTCAGGTCGAGCAGTTCGCGCGAGCTGGGATCGACCCAGTGCAGATCCTCAAACACCATCAGCACCGGCTGGTGGCGGGTCAGCTCGGTCAACTGGTGCAGCAAAGCCGCGAAGGTGCGCTCCTTCTTGCGCTGAGGCGTGAGCTGCAATGCCGGATAGCGCGGCGTTGCCGGCAGCGACAGCAGCTCGGCCAGCAACGCCAGTTCCTCAGGCGATGGCGCGGCCGGCGCCAGCAGCGCTTCGAGCTTGTCGAGGCGCACCTCGACCGCGTCCTCGCGGGCAAAGCCGGCGGCGCGTTCGAGCTGCGCGATGAACGGATGGAGCGCGCTGTCCTGATGGTGCGGCGAGCAGAAATAGCGCAGCCGCATGTGCGGCTCCTCTTCCAGGCGCTCGCGCAGGGCGGCGATCAGCCGCGACTTGCCCATGCCCGGCTCGCCCGACAGCAATACGACCTGCCCCTCGCCCGCCGCGGCCGCAGCAGCTCCAATTCCTCCTCGCGCCCGACGAGCGGGGTCAGCGCGCCGGCGCGCAGCGCCTCGAAACGGCTTTCGACGGCGCTCGACCGCAGCACCTGCCAGACCGAGAGCGGTGCGGCGAAGCCTTTGACCGCGACCGCGCCGAGACCGCGCAGCTCGAACAATTCGCCGAGCAGCCGCCTTGTGCCCTCGGCGACGACGACCCCGTTCGGCGGCGCCAGCTCCTGCATGCGGGCGGCGAGGTTCGGGGTCTGGCCGACGACGCCGCGCTCCTGCGCCTCGCCGGCGCCGATCAGGTCGCCGACGACGACCAGCCCGGTGGCGACGCCGACGCGGGTTTCGAGCCTGGCGTGGGTCTCGAGCCGGGCGATGCGGTCCGCCAGCGCCAGGCCCGTCCGCACCGCCCGTTCGGCATCGTCCTCGTGCGCCTCGGGGTAACCGAAATACGTCAGCACGCCGTCGCCCATGTATTTAGCAACGAAGCCGCCGAATCGCCGAACCTCTTCGGCAACGCTGGCGTGATAGGCGCCGATCACTTCACCCAGATCCTCGGGGTCGAGCCGCGACGACAATGCCGTCGAGCCGACCAGGTCGCAGAACATGACCGTCAATTGCCGCCGTTCGGCTTCGACGGAGACCGCCGCAGCGGCGGACGCGGTCTTTGCCATGGGTTGCGGCGCATCGCTGCGAAGAGCGGAGATCGCCGCCAACAATTTCCTGCGATGGCCGATCGAGATGACGCCGAGCCCGGTCAGGTCATCGGCCGTTAGCTCGGGCAGCACGTCCCCGTCAACGTGGTTGGCGCGAAACGCGGGCACATATTGTTCGAGCCCGAGACTGCGCAGCCATTCGGCGATGTCCATCCCTGCGCCGGCCACGGGAGCCATCTCGCTCCTCCCTGAATCCCGACGGACCGCGCGTGATGCTAGGGCGGTTTCCGATCAAATTGCACAGAACAGTTCCCTGTGTCATTCCGACCCCCGGACGGCCGGACCCGGGGGCCGGGACCGCTGCGAAGCGCCCCTCGCAATGACATCTTTTCTATTACAAGCGTAATGCTCCAACTTGTTCGGAAGCCGCTCTAATGTTCCTTGGTCGGCGCTCGTCTTCGAGCAGGCGGCGGTGGCGAAGGTCATCGCGAAGGCCTCCGCGCTGCCGGCGCCCGGATCAGCCGTAGACCTTGGTCAGCTCGCCCTGCGCCCATTTGACGGCGTCTTCGGCCGGCATGCCTTGCACCGCCTTCGCATACATGTCGACGATGATGTACTTGGTCTGGACTTCGGCCGAGGCGCGGCCGGGCGGCCCGGCATAGCCCATCAGCCGGGCCTGGTTCGGGATGTTGCGAAACGGCAGCAGCACCGGGTCCTTGCCCCACACCGCGTCCTCTTCCCAGTACCTGGTCGCGCCGTCGGTATATCCCTGCTGCGAGGTGAACCATTGCTCGAAGATCGGCTTGGAGCTGAGCCAGAGGAGGAACTCCTTGGCGGCCTTCTGGTTCTTGGAGTAGCCCATGAGCATGTTGGTGGACGGAAACGGCAGCGTGAACTGGCCGGCCGGGCCCTTGGGCAGCGGTACATGCAGGATGTCCTGATATAAGGGCGTTCCATTTTCGGTCAGGTAGGTTCCGGGCTTGCGCTTGGCCTCGAGGTAGATCGAGGCGCCGTTGTTGGTGGCGCTGATGCTGCCGGCTAGAAAAGCGCGGTTGTTGCTCGAATTGTCCCAGGCGAGGCCGCCCGTGTCGCAGGCGTCGTTCCAGAACGGTACCGCGAATTTGACCGACTCCAGGGTCTCCTTGCTGTCGAGTGCCACGGTCTTGCCGTCCGCCTCGACCTCCTTGCCGCCCCACGACCACAGATAGGGGTACCAGAAGCTTACCGGATCGCCGAACGAGTGGCCGAGCGCCTGGCCAATCGGCCGGCCTTTGGCCTTCTGGAGCTTGCCGGCCACCCGCAGCTTTTCCCAAGTGGCGGGAAACGTGTCGTAGGCGATCTCGTGAAACCAGGATTTGCGATAGGCGACGAGCCCGCCGCCGATCGACCACGGCACCCCGATCCACTTGCCGCCGACGGTCGCGACCGCCTTCGAGATCGGGTAATGCCCGCCCTGCTCGGCGCCGATCTTGTCGACCACGTCGCCGACATCGGCGAGGCTCGCGGCATAGAGCTGCGGCCAATTGCTGAGCGCCATGATGATGTCAGCCCCGGTGCCCGATTGGATCGCCGAGGTCACCCGCGCCTGGATATCGTTGCCGTTGACCATCTCGAGGCGCAGCTTGATGCCGAGCGCCCTTTCCGCTTCCGGCGCGATCTGATTGCGCAGCAACTGGTCCGAGGCGGGGACGAAATCGGACCAGCGCAGATAGTGCACGCTGCTCCCTTGGGCATAGGCCGGCGCGCGCCCGCTGGCGAGGATCGCGGCGAGACCACCCGAAGCCGCGGCCAAGGCGCCGGCCCCCGAAACCTGCAACAGCCGCCGCCGGTCGACCCGACTCATCTTCGTCCTCCCTGAGCTTTTGCGAATTGCCCACGACGTTTAAAACCCCGCTTGGCGCGGCACAAGCCGGATCGGCGGGGTCGGCTGCGAAAACGGCTCAGGCGCGCGAGAGCGACCAGAAACGGGCCGCGCGCGGGTCGAGGGGAGGTGGCGATGGCGGTCAAGGCCGGCTGCACGCCGCGGAGCGACGTGCTCGAAGGTGAATTGAACGACGCGATCTTTGCCGCGAGCTTCGGCCGTCTGGTCCGCAACGAAGGGCCGGCGGAGGTCGGCGATCGCCGCCCTATTGCTGTCCAGATCGACCGTTACTATGTCGGTCAGCATGGGGATGGTGTCGATACTTTGCGCAGGTGGGAGCCAGCCAGCTCCGCGGTTCCGAGTTATTTCCGTGATCCGCCGATTTAACCCCCTGTTCGGGCGAATTATTTGCCTGTTTAGCTGCCTAGGGAATTGGCCCGGCAAGTGCTTGATCGAAAATGATATTTTTACGTGGATTCGGGCTGAAACCGGGCATTTTCCCTGTATTTTCCCGTCGAACATGGAATCTGGGGGCTGCCCTGAAGCGCCGGGGAGGCATCCGTTTCCCCAAGCCGGCGCGCACGAGAACGGGCGCCGACGTCCGCTCAGGCGCGCGAGAGCGACCAGAAACGGGCCGCCGCCGCGATCTCGGCGGCGAGCGCGCGGCGGCGAAGGGCCTGCTCCTCGTCCTCGCCCCAGGCTTCGATTTGAAAGCTCTCGTCGAGCTGCGAAGCGGCGAAGGCTTCGGCCGCGTCGAGACGGCCCTCAAACAGCGCCAGGGCGATGACCAGCGAGCCGCAGGCCGCGGTCGCAACCTGCAGCGCCGTCAAGGCGAAATCGTCCTGCGCGGCGACCGCCGCCACCAACCTGTTGAGGCTCGCCTCGGGCTGGCGGGTCGGGATCACGCCCGCGGTCACCGCGAGCGGCGCGTCGTAGCGGCTCCTTGCCCAGTCGACGAGCGGCTGCCAGACCGCCTCTTGCCGGGCGGCGAGCGCCGGCTGGTCCGCGCTCCGGTAGCAGACGAGATCGGTGCCGGCGTAAACGGCGGTCGTCTTGACGATCGCTTCGCGCTCTTTCCGATCGCGGTCGATCGTGATGTTGGCAAGGCGGGTCAGCGGCATGGCCGACGGCCGCAACTCGGCCTCCTGGGCATTCCACTCCGCAGCCATCGCGCTTGCCAACGCGAGACGCAGGACGACGAGGTCGTGCTTCGCCGGCGTCTTGACGGGCCGGCCGTCGAGCGCCACACCGAACCCGGCCGCCGTCGCGAGCGGCGCCGCATGGCGATAAAAGCGCCTCACCCGAGCCGTTCCAAACCGGCGAACGGATCCGCGATATCGCCGGCAAAGCCGAAGAACTCCCAGCTCTCCCGCATGTGCGGCGGCAACGGTGCCGCGATCCGCAAGGTGCCGCCGGCGGGATGCGGCAGCGCCAGCGCCCGGGCATGCAGGTGCAGCCGGCGCGTCGTCGGCAGCCCGGCGAGGAGGGCCTGCGCCCCGCCATATTTGAAATCGCCGAGGATCGGCGTGCCGATCGCGGCGCAATGCGCCCGCAGCTGGTGGGTCCGCCCGGTCACCGGCCTCAGCGCCAGCCAACTCGCGCGCTCGCCGGCGCTCTCGACGACGCGGTAATGGCTGACGGCGCGCTTGCCCTCTTCGGCATCGGGGCGGACCCGTTCGCCGCCGGCCCCGGCGCGCTTGACGAGCGCCAGATCGACGCGCCCTTGCGCCGGCTTGGGCCGGCCGGCGACGAGCGCCCAATAGATCTTGTGCGTCGTCCGGTCGCGGAAAGCCCGGGTCAGAAACGCCGCTGCTGCCGTGGTGCGGGCGATCAACAAGACGCCGCTCGTGTCCCGGTCGAGCCGGTGGACGAGGCGCGGCCGCTCGTCGCTGCCGAAACGCAGCGCGTCGAGCAGTCCGTCGAGATGGCGCTCGGCCCCTGTGCCGCCCTGCACCGCGAGGCCCGGCGGCTTGTTCAAGACGATCACCGCGGCGTCCTGGTGCAGGATCTGCCGCTGCAACCGGGCCGCATCGGCGGGTGCGACCGCGAGCGCCGGCGCCGGCGGCGGCAGCTCGATCAGCGGTGGCAGCCGGATCCGCTGCCCGGGCTCGAGCCGGTCGCCCGCGCGCGCCCGCTTGCCGTCGACCCGGATCTGGCCGGTGCGCAGCAGCCTTTCGAGCCGGGCGTGGCCGAGCGCCGGATAGTGGCGTTTGAACCAGCGGTCGAGGCGCTGGGCCGCTTCCGCGTCGGCGATGGTCACGGTCTCGACCGGGCGGCTCACGACGGCGGGGCCGCCGCGCGTTCGCGCAGCTTTTGCCAATATTCGAGACGCTTTCTGATCTCGCGCTCGAAACCGCGCTCGCTCGCGCGGTAGAAATTGCGGCGCGCGATCCCGTCCGGGAAATAATTCTGGCCGGAGAAGCCGGCTTGGGTGGCGTGGTCATATTGATAGCCCCGGCCGTAGCCGAGCTTGCGCATCAGCCCGGTCGGCGCGTTCAGAATGTGCAGCGGCGGCATCAAAGAGCCGGTTTCCCGCGCCATCGCCGCGGCCTCGCCAAAGGCCTCGTAGGCGGCGTTCGATTTCGGCGCGGTGGCGAGATAAATCACGCATTGCGCGATCGCCAGCTCGCCTTCGGGTGAACCGAGCCGCTCGTAAGCGTCCCAAGCGGCGAGCGCTTGCACGATCGCCTGCGGATCGGCGAGACCGATATCCTCGGCCGCGGCGCGGGCCAGGCGCCTGATGATGTAGATCGGGTCCTCGCCGCCGGCCAGCATGCGCGCCAGCCAATAGAGGGCGGCGTCGGGATCCGAGCCGCGCACGGATTTGTGCAGGGCGCTGATCAGATTGTAATGGCCTTCCTGCGCCTTGTCGTAGAGCGGCGCGCGGCGCTGGACCAACCGGGCCAGCTGCTGTGGCCCGAGCGGGGCGGTGTCGGGCCGGCGCGCGATTTCCTCGACGAGATTGAAAAGAAACCGCCCGTCGCCGTCGGCCATCGCGCGCAACGCCACCCGCGCCTCGGCAGTCAACGCCAACGCTTGGCCGAGATGCCGTTCGGCCCGCTGCAACAGGGTTTCGAGGTCGTCGTCGGCGAGCCGGCGCAGCACGAATACCTGGGCTCGCGACAGCAGGGCGCCGATCAGTTCGAAGGACGGGTTCTCGGTGGTGGCGCCGACGAGGACCAGGGTGCCGTCTTCGACCACCGGCAGAAATGCGTCTTGCTGCGCCCGATTGAACCGATGGATCTCGTCGACGAAGAGCAGGGTGCCGCGGCCCGCCTCGCGGCGGCGCTTCGCCGCCTCGAACACCTTGCGCAGATCGGCGACGCCGGAAAACACCGCCGACACATTCTCAAAGACGAGTTGGGTGCCGTCGGCCAGGAGCCGGGCGATCGTCGTCTTGCCGCAACCCGGCGGACCCCAGAGGATCATCGAGGACAGCCGCCGGCTCGCCACCATATGGCCGATCGGCCCGTCCGAGCCGAGCAGGTGCTCTTGGCCGACGATCTCGGAGAGGTGCTGGGGCCGCAGCCGGTCGGCGAGAGGACGCGGCGCCTCTCTCTCGAACAAGGTGCTCATCGGCAGGCCGCCGGCCGCTCGAAGGCCGGCGCGAAGCTGGCGCGGAGCGCCGCGTCGACCGCTGCCGGCGCCGCCGCGATCCCCTGTGCCGCGAGCGAGGTAACCCCGTATTCGGCAATGCCGCAGGGGACGATGCCGCGGTACTGGCCGAGGTCGGGGTCGATGTTGAAGGCGATGCCGTGATAGGTCACGCCGCGCCGCACGCGGACGCCGATCGCCGCAATCTTGGCCTCGCCGGCGCCGTCGCGAACCCAGATGCCGACGCGGCCCTGGCGGCGCTCACCCTTAAGGCCGAACTGCGCCAGCGCGCGGATCCCCCACTCCTCGAGGTGATCGACAAAGCAATGCACGTCGAGCCGACGGCGGGTGAGGTCGAGCATGACATAGGCGACGCGCTGGCCCGGTCCGTGATAGGTCCAGCGGCCGCCGCGGCCGCTGCGATGCACCGGCAGGCGCTCCGGCTCCAGGAGCTCCTCGTCGCGGGCACTGGTTCCGCCGCTGTAGAGCGGCGGGTGCTCGAGCAGCCAGACGAGTTCGGGCGCAGTGCCGGCTCGGATCGCCGCCACCCGCTCCTCCATTTCCGCGACCGCCGCGGTGTAGTCGACGCGCTCGCCGCTGGTGCGCCACTCGATCGAACCCATCCCGCTTGATATGGTAGCGCGGATTTGCTAATCACGCCGCCCCCCTACCGTGCGGTCGTGGCGGAATTGGTAGACGCGCAGCGTTGAGGTCGCTGTGGGGGAAACTCCGTGGAAGTTCGAGTTTTCTCGACCGCACCAGGCTTCCGCGTGAGAGCGCCGAGCGTCCTCCCTCTCCCCGCGCGCGGGGAGAGGGAGATTGTGCCTGATGTTTGTCGTTCCATCCTGAGCAGCGCTTTGGCCTCCTTCAGGTCCTTCGTCGGGAAGCCCTCGGTGAACCAGCCGTTGACGGATGCCAGCGGTTCGTACGTCTCCCCGACCCGCGCCGCTTTACCCTTCCGTTCATGGCCGGGCTCGGCCCGGCCATCCACGAGATTGCGGCCGGTCCCGTTTCCCTGACAGACTTTGGCCGTGGCGGATGGCTGGGTCCACATCACCACGAACCGGCCGAATAGTACGCTCTATGTCGGCGTGACCGACAATCTCGCGCGAAGAATTTGGGAGCATCGGCAAGGCTTGGTGGAAGGATTTACCAAACGATACGGTTTGAAGCGGCTCGTCCACGTCGAGCATCACCACGACATAGGCCAGGCACGGCAACGCGAGCAAAACATCAAGCATTATCCGCGCGCTTGGAAGGTTCGGTTGATCCTCGTAAACAACGCGAATTGGGAGGTTCTCTACGACAGGCTTTTGTGATTTCGTGGATGGCCGGGCCCGACCCGCGGGCCGCTTTGCGCCCGCGGGCTAAAGGCCAACCGGCCATGAACGGGAACCCGAGGGCTAGCCGTGCGCCGCCGGCGCCGGTGGGCCTGATGCTTCGAGTTCGTCGAGCAGCGCCTTGGCGTCCTTCAAGTCCCTCGTGTCGAAGCCTTCGCTGAACCAGCCGTAGACCGGAGCCAGCAGGTCGCGGGCTTCACGCGCGCGGCCTTGGTCGCGCATCAGGCGGGCGTAGATGGTCGCGGTCCGCAGCTCCCAGGACTTCGCCTGCTGCGTTCGTGCCCAGTCGAGCGAGGCGAGGTAGGCGCGCTCCGCCCCCTCCGGATCGCCCTTCAGCGCGAGCAGCGAGCCTTTGATGCGGAGGATTTCGGCGTAGTAATACCGCTCTTCCCAACCCGGCCTCTCGATTTGCGCGATGATCTGGTCGATCAGATCGAGCGCGCCGTCGAGATCGCCAAGCTGGGCCATGCCCTCGGCCAGCACCGATTTTATATAGGGAGTGTTGGCTCGAGCACCGGATTCCTCATAGACGGCGAGGCCCGTCTTGAGCAGAACCATCCCTCGTGCGATTTGCCCCTTCCGGATCAATGCAGGTCCGGAATTGATGGGCACGAAGCACTCCGTCACGAACGGCAGGCTATTTTCGCGACCCACCCGATCGGCCTCTTCAATGCGCTTCAGCCATTCGTCGGGCTCGCGGAGAAAATCGAAGACCTGAGCGCCGGTGGTCAGCGCCCAGCCCAGATCGAAGGGGTGCCCGCGCCGGCGGGCGTGGGCATGTGCGGCATTGCTGATCCTGACCGCTTGCTCGGGAACTCCGAGCATCCAGCTCGATAGCGCTGAAAAGCTCAAACTTACCGTCTTCGGGTCGCTATTCAGAATACCGACCAGATGACCATGCCGCTCCTCGCTGTAGAGCGCCAACACCCGATCCACATGCTCCCGGCTCTTGATCGGATCGCCTAGCCAAAAATAGGCGACCACCGCGGCGATGTGCCCAACGATCAGGAGATCGGCGTCGCGGTAGGTCTCCGCAGCGTTCATGAGCTGCGCGACCCAGCAAAGCGACTCGGCCACCCGCCCATTCACCAACACGTGAAGGAAGAGTCCGTAGAGTATCGGCAACAGAGCGTCGTTGCGGCGAAGCGAGTTCGCGGTCCCTAACGCCGGATGCAGGCTGTCCCAAACCTCCTGCACCGCCCAGCCTTTGAGCGCCATCCACGCAGTGCCCAACCGGGTGCGCAGGTCCAGCTCCCTCTCGTCGCGCACCGCCGAGGCCGGCAGCGCGGCGATCAGCTCCAGACCCTTGTTCAGATGCGCGATGGCTTCGGCAAGGGCCAAGCGGTTCAGCGCCAGGCTGCCCGCCTTCTGCCACAGCGGGATCGCCTCCTCGAGCTGTTTCGCCTCGGTATAGTGGTGCGCCAGCAGCTCGGGCTCGGTATCCCTGATGTTCGGCCAGCGCTCCTCGATGACCCTGGCGATCTTGCCGTGCAATTGCTGCCTGCGCGATCTGAGCAGCGAGTTGTAGGCGGCGTCCTGCACCAGCGCGTGCTTGAAGGTGTAAACCGCATCGGGCGGCGTGCCCTGCTGGAACGCCAACCCCGAGGCGGTAAGCTGCGCCAGCGCCTTGTCCAGCGCGGGTTCGGAATGCGGTGCGACGGCGGCGAGCAACTCCCAGCTGAACTCGCGCCCGATCGCCGCACCGATCTGTGCGACCTCCTTGACCGGCGCGAAGCGATCGAGCCGCGCCATCAGCGAGTTGCGCAAGGTCAGCGGGATCGCCAAGGTGCCTGCGCGCCCGGCATATTCCCAGCGATCACCGGCATCTTGGAGGTCGCCTGATTCGAGGATTGACTTGGTCAACTCCTCGACGAACAGCGGCACGCCGTCGGTCTTGTCGAGGATCCGATCGAGCAGATCCGCGGGCAGCGCCTTGCCGCCGGCCAGCCGCGATACCATCGCACTGCCCTGCGACCGGGTGAGCTTGGTGAGCGTCAGCGCCGCGACGTGACCGTAATGCGACCAGCGCGACGAAAACTCCGGCCGATGGGTGAGCACAACGAGCAGCGGGATGTTCCTGACCCGGTGAATCAGAAGGTTGATGACTTCGAGGGTGGTCGGATCGGCCCAGTGGATGTCCTCGAACAGCTCTACCGTAGGCTGCTGGCGGGCGACGGCCTCCGTCGTGTCGACCAACGCGCGCAACGTCTCATCCTTGAATTTCTGCGGCGTCATCGAGACCGCCCCGTAGCGCTCGTCACAGGGGATCGACAGCATCGCCGCGAGGAACCTGACGTCCTCGCGCGGCCTGCCGTAATGGCCGACGACAAGCGCTTCGAGCTTGTCGAGTTTCTGCTCAGCCGTGTCGTCGCGCGCGAACCGCAGGGCGCGCTCGAAATTGTCGATGATCGGGTAGAACGCGCTGTTGACGAAATAGGGCGAGCAATGGAGGCGCAGGCTCGTCGCGTGCTGCGCCTCGAGACGCCCGCGCAACTCGCCGAGGATGCGGCTCTTGCCGAGGCCCGGCTCGCCCGACAGCAGCACCACCTGCCCTTCGCCGTCCCGCGCCAGGTGCCAGCGCTCAATCAATAGGCCGAGCTCGTGCTCGCGGCCGACGAAATCCGTCAGCCGGCCGCTCCGGACGGCTTCGAAGCGGCTCTCGGATGCCGACACCTCCTCTACCGCCCAGGCCTCGACCGGCTCGGCCAGACCTTTGACCTCGTGCCGTCCGAGTGCCTGCAACCGGAACAGATTGCCGAGAAGCCGGCGCGTGGCGGGGGCGATCACCACCGAGCCGGGCTCGGCCAATCCCTGCAATCGCGCGGCCAGGTTCGGCGTCTCGCCGACCACCGCCTGCTCCTGTGACGCGCCTTCGCCGATCAGGTCGCCGACCACGACGAGGCCGGTGGCGATGCCGATGCGAACTTGGAGTTCGCCGATGTTGGGCGTGTCGAGCCGACCGACCGCGGCGACGATGTCGAGGCCGGCGCGCACGGCGCGCTCGGCATCGTCCTCGTGGGCGCGCGGATAGCCGAAGTAGATGAGCACGCCGTCGCCCATGTATTTGGCGACGAAACCATCGAAGCGGCGCACCACTCCCGCAACGCAGCGGTGATAGGCGCCGATCACCTCGCGCAGCTCTTCGGGATCGAGCCGCGCCGACAGCGCCGTCGAGCCGACCAGGTCGCAGAACATCACCGTCAACTGTCGGCGCTCCGCCGCCGAGACGGCCGCGGGGGCTGCTGACGGGACGTCTGCGGCGGCGGGCGTGGTCCGCAAGCCGGCAATCGCTGCCAGCATCGCCCGACGATGACCGAACGAGGCGATGCCGAGTTCCTTCAGATCCTCGGCGCTCAGGGTCGGCAGCAGTTCCGGCCCGATGTGGTTCTGCGCGAAAGTGGGCGCATATTGCTCGAGGCCAAGCGACCGCAGCCACTCGGTGACATCCATCGTCGCCTCTCGCGCCGAGATGTCGCAGCGTGGACCCGCCCGGCGGGCTTGTCCAGTTCGACCGCAAGTCGAATTGCGATCCTAACCGGTCGGAACGCCTTGTTGTTGACAACCTCGAGGGAAACAATTGCCGCCGATGCGCAACACCCGCCTCGCAGCCCTCGATTTCGATCTCGGCCCCGAGATCGACCTGCTGCGCGCAAGCGTGCGCGATTTTGCCGAGGATAAGGTGGCGCCGCTCGCCGCCGAGATCGACCGTTCCGACCGCTTTCCGATCGAGCTATGGCCCCAGATGGGGGCCCTCGGCCTGCACGGCATCACCGTCGAGGAGGAATATGGCGGCGCCGGCATGGGCTATCTCGCGCATTGCGTCGCCATGGAGGAGGTGAGCCGCGCCTCGGCCGCGGTCGGGCTCAGCTACGGCGCGCATTCGAACCTGTGCGTCAACCAGATTCGCCGCAACGGCAGCGATGCGCAAAAGCGCCGCTACCTGCCGCGGTTGATTTCCGGCGAGCATGTCGGTGCTTTGGCGATGAGCGAGCCGGGCGCCGGCTCGGATGTCGTCTCGATGCGGCTGCGCGCCGACAAAAAGGGCGATCGCTGGATCCTCAACGGAACAAAGCTGTGGATCACCAACGGCCATGTCGCCGACACCTTGGTGATCTACGCCAAAACCCGGCCGGATGCCGGCCCCCGCGGCATCACCGCTTTTCTTGTCGAAAGCGGGTTCAAAGGCTTCCGCCCGGGGCAGAAGCTCGACAAGCTCGGCATGCGCGGCTCGCCGACCTCGGAGCTGGTCTTCGAGGATTGCGAGGTCCCCGAGGAAAACGTGTTGGGCCGGGTCGACGCCGGCGTGCAGGTGCTGATGAGCGGGCTCGATTACGAGCGCGCCGTACTCGCCGCTGGGCCGCTCGGCATCATGCAGGCCTGCCTCGACGTGGTGATCCCCTATGTCCATGACCGCCGGCAGTTCGGCCAGCCGATCGGCGAGTTCCAGCTGATCCAGGGGAAGCTCGCCGACATGTATACGGCGATGAGCGCCTGCAAAGCCTATGTCTACGCGGTGGCGAGGGCGTGCGACCAGGGCCGCACGACGCGCAAGGATGCGGCCGGCGCCATCCTCTACGCCGCCGAGAAGGCGACGGCGATGGCGCTCGACGCGGTGCAGGTCTTGGGCGGCAACGGCTATATCAACGATTTCCCGACGGGCCGCCTGCTGCGCGACGCCAAGCTCTACGAGATCGGCGCCGGCACCTCGGAAATCCGCCGCATGCTGATCGGCCGCGAGATCTTTGCCGAGACCGCATAGCGGCGGAATTCAACGGCGCCGCCCTCTTCCGCAGGGTCAGATATGGCGGCCGCGCAGCTCGTTGTTGGTGCGGCGGTCGCCGCCGAGCCAACGGGCCAGTTCGTTATGCGCGTCGGCGCGGCGCAGGGCGTCGATCTCGGCGACGTCCGGCGGGTCCTGGGTGAACTCGACGATCAGCCCGTCCGGCGAGGTGACGTAGATCGACTTGCAGTAGCCGTGATTGGTCTCGCGGTATTTTTCGCCGGCCGCTTCGAGCCGCCGTTTCAGCTCGTCATAGGTCTCGGCCTCGGCCTTGAAGGCGATGTGGTCGTAGCGGCCGATCTTGGCCGGCTGCTCGGCCTGGGTCATCGCGTACAATTCGGGGTCGGCGAACTGGAAGAAGGCGAGAGCGCCGCCGTCGGCCATGCCGAAAAAGGTGTGGCAGAACTCGATCTCCCGCCGCAGCTCGGCGCTGTAATTCTTTTCGCACCAGGTGGCGACCAGCGGGATGCCGAGGAGATCCTCGAAAAACCGGCGGTTCACCTCGTGGTCCTTGACGACCCGGGCGTTGTGGTGCAGGCGCGACGGCAGCCGGTTCGACAATCCTGCGTCGTTCCTCTCCATCTTCACCTCTCTTTCGCTGGCACTCCTGACGATACCACGAGACCTCGGCCGCTGTCCCGGCGGCAGCGTTCGCCGGCACCGGGCTTGACGGCGCCGGCCGGGTCCGCATGCTCGAGCGCGGTGTTATCGATCCGGGAGTGACGCAACATGATCCGGGCAGACCTCGCTGGCAAGGCGGTGCTCGTTACCGGCGCGGCCTCCGGGATCGGGCTCGCCGCGGCCGAGATGTTTTCGCGTTGCGGTGCGATGGTGGCCCTGAACCATCTGCCGGACGATCCGCGCGGCCCGGCCGCCGTCGAGCGCCTGCAGCAGGAGGGGGGGCGGGTTGTCGCGGCACCGGGCGACGTGTCGCGACCGGGTGCCGCCGAACGGATGGTCGAGAATGCCATCGAGGCACTCGGCCGGCTCGATTTTCTCGTGAACAACGCCGGGACGCCGGCGACCCCGGTACCGATCCCGTTTGCCGATCTCGACGCCCTGACCGAGGCGTTCTGGTCGCAGATCCTGACCACCAACCTTATTGGTCCCTTCCGCTGCGCCCATGCCGCGGTGCCGGCGCTGCGGGCGGCGCGCGGCGCCATCTGCAACACGGCCTCGATCGCCGGCGTCATGGGATCGGGCAGCAGCATTCCCTATGCGACGAGCAAGGCCGGGCTGATCAATCTGACCCGCAGCCTGGCGCGCAGCCTGGCCCCGGAGATCCGCGTCAACGCCGTGGCGCCGGGTTTTGTCGACAGCCCGTGGAACCGGGATTGGCCCGCGGACCGCAGACAAAGCGCGATCGCGCGGACGCCGCTGCAGCGCGCCTGCACGCCCGCCGACATCGCCGAGACGATTTTCTTTCTGTGCGCCGGGGCGGCGATGATCACCGGCCAGACCGTCATTGTCGACGGTGGCCTGACCCTGGGTTGAGCGCCGACGATCTTCCCTTGATCGCGCTCAGCTCAGCCGCCGATGCCGAGACTGCGGATCTGCTCGAAGATCGGGTGGATCTGGCCCCGATAGACGGCCGAAGGCGAACGCGAGAGCCACAGCCTCTCAAACGCGCTCGCCTGATATTCGGGGTATTGCTGACGGAACAGGGTCGCCGTGCGGGCCGCTTCGTTGCGCCGGCCGAGGAGAGAAAGGGCCGCCATTTGAAACAGCTGCGCACTCCCGTAGCGCGGATTGCGCTGTATGGATTTGTCGAGAAGCACGAGCGCCTCGTCGACGCGACCCATCAAGAGCTGGGCAAAGCCGCCAAAAAAATGCCAGAACACGTGGTGCCTCTCCATTTGATCGAGCCGCATGGCGCGCTCGACCGCCGGCAGCGTCTCCTCGGCACGACCCATAAAGGCGGCGTTGTAACCCGAGAACCCATGCGCGATCCCGAGCCGCGGGTCGGCTGAGAGTGCGCGTTCGAAGGCGCGGGCCGCGTCCTCCAGCCGTGCTGCGGCGGAATACAGCATCCCTTGGATGCAGTGGGCATCGGCGTGCCCCGGTGCCAGATCGAGCGCGAGCGCGACGACCTCGCGCCCCAGATCATAGGATGCGGCCACGACCTGGGGATCGCCCCACCAAGGCTGGCTGACAAGAAGCTGGCAGGTGCGGGCAAGACCCGTCAAGGCCTCGACATTGCGCGGATCACGCGCGAGTGCCCCCAAAAGCCAGCTTTGCGCCTCTGCCGTCGGCTCGGGGGCAACCTTGGCCCTCAGGACCGCCGCCGCGCGCGCCAAACACTCGTTGACCCCAACCTCCCGACCCCACCCGATGGTCGCGCGGCGGCTCGCCTCCTGCAGGGCGAGAACGTGCAGCTGGCGCGATATTCGACGGGTGATCTCGGTCTGGGTCGAGCCAACTTCGTCAAGCCGGAGTTCAAGACGGCCGGCCCAGCGATATTCGGCGGTCGCCGCATGCATGATTCGCATATTGACGCGCAGCCCGCCCGCCGCGCTGCGCTGGGCGCTGCCGCTCAAGAAGTAATCGAACCCGCCGTCGGTCGTCTGCGAACGGTTGCCCGCCTGCTCATCCGCGATCGTCTTGAACGAGATGCCGCGGCCGTGCTGGATCAGATCGGTGACGAGGTCGTCGGTCAGCGCGTCGACCAGATATTGATGAGCCGGTTCGCCGGTCAGGTTGCGCACCGGCGCGACGCCGACGGCGATCGTCGACGACAATATCGGCCATCGCCGGTTGGCGGCGGCCGAGCCCGGCGACGGAGCATGCCTATCGACGCGTCCGCTGGCCGGGCGATCGTGCGCGCCGAGGGACGAGCCCTCATCCGCGGCGCGGCCGGGGTGCGGTGCAGCGGGCTCTGCGGCGCCGCCCGCGCGGGCAATTTCCCTGGCCAGCGCCTGGGTTTCGGCATCGGGGGCGACGTCGAGCTCGCGCTTGAGGATCTCGGTGCAATGGCGATATTGCCGCAGCGCCTCGGGACGGCGCCCGGCATGCATATAGGCGCGGATCAGCGCCCGGTGACCGATTTCCGACAACTGGTCGAGCGCGACGAGTTGGCGCGCCGCCTGGATCGCCGCTTCGTGGTCGCCCACGGCATCCTGCTGCGCCGACAACCGCTGCAGAACGCCGCATACCAGATCGAGCGTGCGGTCGCGTTCGGAGGTAAGCCATTCCTGAAAAGGCTCGGAGTTGACGGTGAAATCGGCGAGGAATTCACCGCGGTACAAGTCCGCCGCCGCTTTCAGATCCGGCAGCTGCTGGGAACGGACGAGGCTCTCAAAGCGATCGAGATCGACATCCGCGGCTTGGACGCGACAGCTGGAAAAGTCAGCTCCAAGGTGGATTTCGGCGCCTTCTCCCAGAGCCTTGCGCAATTCCAGCAGACAGTTGCGCAAACTGTGGCGAGCCTGATCGGTACCCTGATAAGGCCAGAGCAGGTCGGCAAGACGCTCCCGGCTGACGGCCCGGCCACCCTGAGCCGCCAGATAGGCGAGCAGGGCGCGCGCCTTGCGCGGCGTCTTGCCGAGGCGCTGGCCACCCAACTCGATCGTCAGGCACCCGAGAATGCCGATCGAAAGGGCCATCCTACCGCCCTCCGGGACAGCTGACGGCCGTGCCGTCTACCGCGACGAGCATCGACCGGCACAATGGAACAGTGGGACAAATTCCGCCGGTTAGCAAGAAAATATTAGGAAAAGCCCGGGCGGCGATCAAAGACCTGGCCAACGCATGCCGTCCCCCAATCGCTGCCGGTACATCGCAATCCTTTCTTCGAGCACGCGGCAAAGCTCCTTGTGACCGCGCGCCTGCAGCACCGGCAGGAGATCCGCGTAGCGCAGCGCCCGGTGGCCGCTCGGCACGGGAACGGCCTTCTCCCAGAGCTCGGCAGGGGTCAGGCTCGGTCCGAACACCGCCGTCTCCTCGACCCCGGCCGCATACAACTCGAGCCGCGTTCCAAGACATTTCTCGCAAACACCGCAATTCGGCTCGTTCCCGACATTGGCCGGGCAGACGCGAAGCGCGGCGAGTGCGCTCGGCCATTTCGCCAGGTTGCGCACCTTGTCGACCCGGGTGAAGCGCGCCCCCTCATGGAGAACCGTCAGGCGTTGACTGGAGAACAGGCCGTCGACGGCCGGGTGGGACCCCATCGGTACCGGATTGGCGAGGTAATAGGCCCCGGCGATGAAGAGGCGGGTCGAGCCCCAAGTGGCGAAGTGACCGACCGCGGCCAAGGCCGCGACATTGTGGCGATGCGTCCAGAAATCGGGTTTGGTCGGCAAGTGACGCAGATTGGTTCGGCAGGGAATGAGCCGCAACCCCACTTCGGCAGCGATCGGCTCGAGGCGGCGCAGGGCTATTTGATACCGTTCGTTCTCCGGATCGCGCGCGCGTTTGCCGATATCGAACCCATGGATGAACAACGCCTCGCGGATGTAAGCGGGGTCGTACTCGCGATAAAGCTGACGGTTGCGCATCAGCATGTGCAGACCGTCGACGCCGCCCGACAGACAGGCAACGGCGTGCCGCGGCTCCGGGGCAGCCTCGCCGTGACCGCGCCCCAGGGCTTCGATCTCGGGCGCCGGGGTCGGCATCCCTCCCCAGCTCACCCACCATGCATGCACGGTACGCAGGCCATCGACCAGCATCGGGCAGGGCCGACCCTCGATCCGCACCCGCGCTTCGCCGTGCACCGCGGCCAGCGGAAAGCACGCGGTCAAAAAGGCGTCGGCGCTCGGTTCGCGGCAATCGCCGCGCCGCTGCGCACCGCCAGTCTCTTCGAAAGTCAGGGTTTGATCGGGGTAGTCGTGATCCTCCCACACGATCACGGCCGAGGACACCCTGGCGCCGCCGGTCACATCGGTCGCCGGATTGCGAATGAGCATCGAGGTCCCCCTTCAACGTTTTGGCCTGCGGCGGCCGACGGCGCGTCCGCGGTTGCGCCCCATTGTTAACCATGGTTACGTTAACGCGCGTCAAAGACGCGTCCCGACCGCAGCGGGGGCTAAGATTTTTTCAGCACCTCTTAACGAAACGTTTGCGTCGGTCACGGCGCGGCGGGGCGATCGCAGCGGCCACCCCTAATACCGCGCGATGCCGGCATCGGACACGGCTGACGCCCTCCCTCCGGCGATAGTTATTCCACCTCGATTGGATAGCAGAGACATGGTCTACCCATCGACGGATTCGATCTCGACACAGGAGAATGAAGCGCTAAACGATTTTGACGTAGGTTTGACGTAGCGATCGACATTTTGTTGACTTCAGTGATAGCAATCCTTACCCGGTAAGCTAGTGTGGTTGCCGATTGACACCAATGGGGGCACGTTCATTGTGGTTACGGTTGCGATCGGAAACACGCCGCCCATCGATGCGGGCGGTGGGTCGAATGGCGATACGGTCCCCGGCGACGTCGGCCGCGAGTCCGCAGGCGGGGGACGATCGCTCGAAACGGAGCTTGCTACCCGAAAGTGTGATGCAGGGCGGCGTTCGCATCCGCCCCGAGATCTCGCGATTCCCGGCTACCATTGGCGGAGGAAGCAATGGGAGGGCTCGAGGAGTACTTTGCCGATCTCAAGGATCCGCGCGGAAGCATCTCGCGGCGTCACGACTTGTTGGAGATCCTGACGATCGCCCTTTGTGCGGTTCTTTCCGGCGGGCAAACCGTGGTGGACATGGCTTGCTTCGCCGAAGCCAAGCAGGATTTTCTCAGCCGATTCCTGCAGTTGAAGAATGGTGTGCCAAGTCACGATACCTTCAGTCGCGTGTTTCGCCGTCTCGACCCGGACCAGTTCCGCGCCTGTTTCCGCAAGTTCGCGGGGCGGATCGGCGGTGCGTCCGGCGGCGTGATCGCGATCGACGGCAAGCTGATGCGGCGGTCGCTCAACCCGAAGCACCCCAGATCGGCGCTGCGCATGGTCAGCGCCTGGTGTTGTGAGCGACGCATGGTCCTGGCTCAGGTCGCCACCTCGGCCAAGGCGAACGAAATCGCCGCCGTCTCCCGGGTTCTGGAGATGCTGTCGTTGAGCGGATCGCTGGTCACGACCGACGCCCGCAATTGCCAACGCGACATCGCCCGGCAGATCATCAGCCAGGGCGGGAATTATGCGCTGGCGCTCAAGCGCAACCATCCGACGCTGTACGCGGACGTTCGCCGACACTTCGACGACGGCTACGGGCCTTCGGCCGGCCATTCGATCGTCGACTGCGATCATGGCCGAGTCGAGACCCGCACCAGCTTGGTCTCGACCGAGATCGGCGGCTTGCAGGAAAAGCATCGATGGCCAGGCCTAGCCGCCGTCGGTAGGGTGCTCCGGACCCGCGAAACCAAGGTCAAGGCGGTTCGGCAGACGAGCACCGAGACCAACTATTACTTGCTGAGCGCGCCGTTGTCGGCCGAAGCGCTCGGCGCCGCGGTTCGCTCGCATTGGGGCGTGGAAAATCGCCTGCATTGGATGCTCAATGTGGTCATGAACGAGGACCAAGCCAGAAGCCGCCTCGACAACAGCCCCTACAATCTGGGCATCCTGCGCCACATGGCCCTGAACCTCATGCAGCGCGACCGCTCGGGGGTTTCGCTGCGCAGCAAATTCAACCTCGCGGCTTGGAAGGACGAGTTTCTCGCCGAACTGCTCGCCCAGGCGCGGGCCGGCGTCGGTGCATCTCCGCACGCCTAAAAAGCCGCGGATCGATACTTGCAATGATCGAGAACGAACTCTAGAGGTCCCGTTTCGAGAGCACCTATCGCACTTTTGCGCAACCCTTGTACATAGACCGCGGAGTTGATTGCCCTTCGATATTGCAAGCACGTTGGAGCGCGGTGAAGCGGCAGACCCCGATCTGCGCCGCGTCGAGGCAAGCTTGGAGCAATTTGCCTCGAACCCTCCATATTTGCTGTTCGATCAAGCCGCGATCGGGCGCCTCCGGGCGGTCGCCGCCGCCGATGCGAGGCTGCAGGCGCGGTTCGCCCGGTCGTTGGTCGAGACCCCCCAACGATCCGGCCCGAGTGACGTGCGTACACTCGTCAAACAGCGCGCACGCCGCCTGATCACCACCGCGTTCGTCGCGCTGACCGCCGACGAGTTCCGCAGGCTTCCGGCTCTGCGGGCCAGCCGCAGCATATTGAGCGCGTTGTGCTCGGCCGCCAACTGGCGAGAGCGGCAGGTGATCCGATCGTTTCTCGATTGCGCCGAAACCGCCGTTGCCGTCGCCTGTGCTTATGATTGGCTTTACCGGGAGTTGTCACCGGACGAGCGCCAAGCCATCGAGCAGGCTCTGTTGTGCCAGGTTCTCGAACCGGCGCTGGCCGCGTTCGAGGACAAATCGTCGTTGTGGACCCGGCGGCGCGACAACTGCTGCCTGGTCTCGAATTGCGGCATCATGGTCGCCGCGCTGGCCATGTTGCGGCGCCATCGACGCCTCGCCTCCACCCTGGTACAGCACAGCCTCTGCTCGGCCTGGAACGCCTTTACCGCATTCGGCCCCGACGGCGCCTGGCCCGAGGGGCTCAGCTATTGGTCGCTTGCCGTGCGGCATGCGGGTCTCATGGTCGCGGCGCTGGAAAGCACGCTGAGCGACAGCTTCGGTCTCGCCGACCGTCCCGGCTTCGCCGCGACCGGCGACTTCGCCTTGCACGCGGCGGGGCCATTCGGTGCGGCCTTCGATTTCGGCGACTCGGTACGCCAGTTTGACGTCGGCGCGCTCGCCTGGCTGGCGCATCGCTTCCGGCGACCGGTCGATGGCTGGCTCCTCGGCGATTACGACGGCTGGCACCTTCCATTTACGATGATGTGGCCGGCCGCGGCAACAACCGGCCCTGCGGAATTGGATCTGCCCACCGGCAAGGTGTTTCGGAGTGCCGATCTCGCCTGCTTTCGCAATACCTGGCAAAACGATGCGGCGGCACGCCCGGTCTATCTCGCCATCAAGGGCGGCAACGCGCCGGCCGCGCCGCCGTCGTCGTCGCCGCTGGAAAACCGGCTGCTGCATGCCCAGGCGGATGCCGGCAGCTTTATTGTCGATGGCGCGCGACACCGTTGGGTGATCGATCTTGGCGGCGATGACTACGATCTGCCCGGCTATTTCGATCACGGCGCCGACGGCCGGAGCGGACCGCGCTGGCAATTTTACCGGGTTCGGACGGCGGGCCATAACACCCTCGTCATCGGCGGGCGCAATCAGGACCCGCGCGCCCGGGCGACGCTGCTCGGCAGTTCCGTCGAAGGCGGATGCAAATGGGTCGTTTATGACCTTTCGGCGGTCTGATGGCAGGCCGGCAGGATCGATCCGCCGGGGCGCGGCGCTGATCGGCCGACAGGTGATAATCACAGATGAGTTCAACCCAAGCGTGTCCAGAGGCATCGTATGGACGATGCATACGAGTGCCGAGCCGGTTTGCGTCGCCGGAACCACGGCCTCGTTTAGCCGCGGTGACGACCGCCTGGTCGTGCGCATCCTGGAGCCGGCCGCCGCCCGGTTCAAATTGACCTCGCCGCCGGCGCCCCGCCGGTTTGTTGTGGCCGACCCGCGGCTGTTGCACGGCCGTCGGCACACCGGGCGCGGCAGCAGCGTGCGGGTGCGCGAAATGGAGCGGCGCGACAACGATGAGGAACGGCGCGGCGCGGGGGCGCCGGTCCGGCGACTGCAGATCGTTTTGCCGGCTGGCGTGCGGCGGCTGACGGTCTCGCTCTTGCCCGACTGCGACGAGGCCGACGACGCGGTGCTGCCGGTGGCGCCGCTCGATTATTGGCTTGCCCGGCGTCCGCTCTCGCTGGCAGATTGTGTTTGGCCGGCAAACAACCAAGAAGACGCCGCCACGGGCTCGATGGCGAGGTTTGCGAGCGGGATGATCGGGGAACCGGGGCGAGCCTTGCGGGGGGGCGCCGATCATGTCTGAAACGATGGTGCCGCGCCGCCCGATCGTGCTCGTGACACTGACCGTCGTCATGACCCTCGGGATCTTGGCTTCGACGATTTACGTCCCCTCAATCCCGGCCATCGCCCGCGCGCTCGACACCTCGGTCGTGCGGGTGCAGCTCACCTTCGTCGGCTACCTGTTTGCGTTTGCGGTCAGCATGCTGGCGCTCGGGCCGCTGTCGGATCGCTATGGGCGCCGCCGCGTCTTGTTGCTCGGTCTTGGCCTCGGGGTGCTCGGCAGTCTTGCCTGTTGTTTCAGCCCGACGATCGGCTTTCTGATCGGCGCACGGGTGGTGCAGGCGATCGGCGCCTGCGCCGGCCTAGTCGTCGGTCGGGCCACGATTTGCGAACTCTACGGCCGCGACGGGGCCGCGCAGGTGATCGCCGGGCTGGCGATCGCGATGACCTTGGTGCAATCCTTCGCGCCGATACCGGGCGGCTATTTGCAGGCTTTGCTGGGATGGCGGGCAAACTTCGCCGCCGTAACCGTTTTTGCGATCGCCGCTCTGGCGCTCGCGGTGCGCTTCATCCCCGAGACCTGCGCTCCGGACCGCAGGGCGCTCGGCAGCGCGCGGATCATGGCTCGATCGATGCTGGCGAGCTACCTGAGTTCTGATCCGCACCCGGCAATTCCTGGCCTATGCGCTGGTCGCGGCCGGCGCTCACGCCGGTTTCCACATCTTTGCCGCCGGGGCCCCCGGTGTTCTGATCGGCGGCTTTGGCGTCCGGCCGGAGGAATACGGCTATTACGCGTCGCTGCCGCCGATCGGTTTCCTCGTTGGCAGCTTTGTCTCGAACCGCGTGTCGCGCCGGCTCGGCGCCGACGCCATGATCCAGGTCGGCAGCCTGGTGTTGGTGCCGGCCGGCCTGACGATGCTCGGGCTGGCGCTGTTCGGCGTGGCCGGTCCCTATGCCGTGGTCGGCCCGATGGTCGTCGTCTGCTGTGGCAGCGGGCTGATTACCCCCAATGCCGTCGCCAGCAGCCTCGGGGTTGATGCGCGGGTCGTCGGCGCCGCCTCGGGGCTCACCAGCTTTTTGCAGATGATCGGCGCGGCCGGCGCCACCGCCTTTCTGTCGCTCGGCGCCGGACGCAGCCCGATCGTCCTTGCCGGCGTTGTCGCTTTTGCCGGGCTCTCCGGGACCGCGGCGTTCGCCATACTCATCCAATCGGCGCCGCGGCAGGTCGCGGCCCGTCCAAGGGTGGCCGACTGACCGGAAGAAATCAGCCGGGGACCGCCCCGACCGCCGTCAATGCCCCGCCCTTCGGCTGGCGCCCGCGAGATGCGATCGACCGGGCCTTTCCGGCGATGGCACGGTTCTCGCGGGTGGCGCTGCCTGAAATCGCGGCTATCGAAGCGCGGCTCGATCGTGAAGAAGCCCAGGGTCGCGACGGTTCGAGCCTGCGCCTCGTGCTGCGCGAATTGCGCTGGCGCTTGGAATACACCGCCGATGTGTCGGCCGCTGCCGCGGCCCTCGCGCACCTGCGCTCGTTGGCCGGTCTGCCGATCTTGCCGGCCGGGCGAGCGCGCGATGCCCTGGGCAGCTGGGGTGCCTCGACCGATGTCTGGTTCCTGAAGCTCGATGACTTGGTCGATCATTGGCTGGTTTCGACCGCGGAGGTCGGCGCCGACCCGCCGCGCCTGCTCGACCGGATCAACGATCCCGAGCGCCTCTTGGAATACCTCGGCGGCATTCTCGTCTCGCGCCCGGCCGAGGACGGGGTCGATCGCCGCAAGGAGCTGAACTTTGCTACCGCCGCTCTCGTTCGGCTGATCTTCCGCCGCCGGCCGAGCGGGTATCCTTGGCACCCGCGGCTCGAACCCGCAATCCGCCGCTTTGTCGCCGCTTGGCAGGATCCCGGAACCGGCTTCTTCGGCGCCGATTATGAGATCGACGCAACGCGATACCGTACCGCCGATCTGAGCCTGACGTTTCACATGGCCCGATATCTCGATGGCCAAATCGGCCATTGGCCGCAATTGATCGACACCCTGCTGTCGATACGGGACCGGCGCTATCCGCACGGCTGGCTCGACGAGGGCGGCGTGATGACGAGCCACAATAATTACGATGTCGCGGTCCTGCTGCAGCTTGGCTGGCCCGAGATGCGGGCCGACCAGCGGGTGAGCGCCAGGCGCGAACTCGACCGCCTGCTCGACTGGTGCCTGGCGACAGCGATCGCCGATGACGGCAGGGTGGTGGCGCGGGCGGTGGGCGAAGCGGTGCCCGAGAGCTATTATTTCACCGTCGCCTTTCTCGATACGGTCGGCTATTTCGATCCGGCGAAACGCTTTTGGACCGATCTCCGGTTCCCCGAGGCGGGATCGCTGCGTGGGCGGCTCGAACCCCAGCTTTTGACGCTCGACCAGGGCCACCCGATGGCGGCCATGGCGCTCGACCGGCTGCGCGGCGCCTGAGATCGGCGCGGGCAGCGAGGCGACCCTAATCTGCGGCGAGCGCCTGGTCGAGGTCGCGGATCAGGTCGTCGGCGGTTTCGAGGCCGATCGACAGGCGCACGACATCGGGGCCGGCGCCGGCGGCGAGCCGCTGCTCGTCGGTCAGTTGCCGGTGCGTCGTCGACGCCGGGTGCAGTATCAGGCTGCGCGTATCGCCGATATTGGCGAGGTGCGAGAACAGGCGCACGCTCTCGACAAGGCGCGTCCCCGCCTCGTAGCCGCCCTTGACGCCAAAGGTGAAGACCGACCCCGCCCCTCTCGGCAGATATTTCCTGGCCAGGGCGCGGTACGGGCTGCCGTCGAGCCCAGCGTAAGAGACCCAGGCCACGCGCGGATGGGCGGCGAGGAATTCGGCAACCCGGCGCGCACTCTCGACATGCCGCTCCATCCTGACATGTAGGGTCTCGACCCCGGTCAGGGTCAAGAACGCGTTCATCGGCGAGAGGGTCGGGCCGAAATCGCGCAGCGCCACGGCGCGCGCCTTTGTCGTAAACGCAAAATCGCCGAAATTCTCGAAGAACCGCAGCCCGTGATAGGCCGGTTCGGGGTCGGTCAGGGACGGAAAGCGGCCGCCCTGCGACCAGTCGAAGCGGCCCAATTCGACGACCACGCCGCCCAGCGCATGGCCATGACCGGAAAGAAATTTGGTCGTCGAATGGCAAACGATGTCGGCGCCCCATTCGAAGGGCCGGCAAAGATAGGGGGTGGCGAGCGTGTTGTCGACGATGAGCGGGATCCCGGCCTCGTGCGCGATCCTTGCCACCTTTTCAAGATCGACGACGATGCCGCCGGGATTGGCGAGGTTTTCGACAAAGATCGCCTTCGACCGCGGGGTCAACGCCGTGCGGAAATTCTCCGGATCGGCCGGATCGGCAAAATGGCATTTCCAGCCGAGCTTCTTGAACGACAGCCCGAACTGGGTCAGCGAGCCGCCATAGAGGCTCCTCGAGGCGACGAACTCGTCGCCCGGCTCCATCAAGGTGAAGAAGATCAGGAATTGCGCGGCATGGCCTGAGGCGGCGGCGACCGCGGCGCGACCGCCTTCGAGGCTGGCGATGCGCTCTTCGAGCACCGAAACGGTCGGGTTGTTGAGCCGGGCATAGATGTAGCCGAAATTGTGCAGATTGAACAGCGACGCGGCATGGTCGACATCGTCGAACACATAGGCTGCCGTCTGATAGATTGGCGTCGAGCGGGCGCCGGTCACCGGGTCCGGCGCGGCGCCTGCGTGGATCGCGCGGGTCTCGAACCCGTAGCTCTCGTTATGCGAGCCGGGCCCGGCAGGCGCGGGCCGCTGCCGCGTCGGACGCATCGTCGGCGGCTCGGGGGCGCGGTTGCGGATGATGCCGCTGTTGACCCCGCTCCATGACAACTCGCCGCCGAGCCGGCCGTATTCGATCTTCGGGCAGCGGTTCATGACGACGTCGAGCCCGGCCTTTTCGGCCTTGGCGGCGGCCGCGTCGTTGCGGATGCCGAGCTGCATCCAGACGATTTTCGCGCCGATCGCGATTGCATCGTCGACAATCGCCGGCGCCTCGGTGGCGGCGCGGAAGACATCGACCATGTCGATCGGCTCGGGAATGTCGCGCAGCGACGCATAGACCCGTTCGCCAAGCAGCATCTCGCCGGCGAGGCCCGGGTTGACCGGGATCACCCGGTAGCCCTTGCCTTGCAGATACTTCATCACGAAGTAGCTCGGCCGGTTCCAATTGGACGAGGCGCCGACCATGGCGATGGTCTTGACGCGCTGCAGGATCGCGCGCAGTCGCGCATCGGGGTAGGGGATCGGATCGAGGCTGCTCATCATCTCTCGCGCAAGCGGCTTGGGCGCCGCATCATCGCGCCCGCCGCGGCCGCGGTGTCAACGCGGCTCATGGATTACCCGCTTTTGATTGTCGGTTCGCCCCAGCTCGCCACCCGTTCGATTCGAACCGCGATCACCGGCAAATCGGCGAGCCGCATTCCGCGGTACTGCGGATAGCGCTCGCAGAGCCTCGCCTGTGCAAGATCATGTTCGGCGCCGCTGTCGAGGATCTCGGCCGGCCCGCGCAGCATGACCCAGCCGAGGCGGGTCCAATCCTCGTCCCAGCGATCGGCGACAAACGCCGCGGCCGGGTTCTCGGCGAGGTTGCGCAAGCGCTTCAAAGCGCGGGGGGCGCCTTTCGGCTTCTGGTCGACGGTAATGTAGAGAGTGTTTTCGGACACGACAAAGCACACCGGCACGACATGCGGTGCGGCTCGGGCATCGGCGGTCGCCAGATAACCGACCCGCGATCGCGCCAGGAAGTCCCGCTCTGCCGCCGACAGCATGCCGCGATCTTGCAACATCGCCGGCTCGCTGCCTATCGTCCGCCGCCGACCCGCAGCACGAGGAAACCGTGATGAAGATCGTCGATGTCCGCACGATCCCGCTCTCCTACCGCTGCGAGCCGCCCTATGGCAGCGCCGGCGGCATGCTGGCGGCGCGCGAGGGGCTGATCGTCGAAGTCGAAACCGATGGCGGCATCACCGGGATCGGCGAGGCCGGGGTCGGCGGCGGCGCCACCCGGCACCTCATCGAAACCCAGCTTCGCTCGATGCTGCGCGGCCAAGATCCGCTGCTGATCGAGGGCCTGTGGCAGCGGATGTTTGCGCGCACCCGACAATTCGGCCGGCGCGGCATTGTGATGAATGCGCTGAGCGGGATCGACATCGCGCTCTGGGATATCGCCGGCAAGGTCGCGAAGCTGCCGGTCTACCGGTTGCTCGGCGCTTGCCGCGACCGGGTCGAAGCCTATGCCAGCGGCGGCTTCTATCGGGAGGGCAAGTCGATCGACGATCTCGCCGGGGAGGCCGAGGGCTATCGCGCCCGCGGCTTCACCGGGATGAAGATGAAGATCGGCCGCAACCCGTCGACCCAGACGCATCTGCGCCATCTCGTGGCCGATGCGGCGCGGTGCCAGGTCGAGCCTGGCGAAGACATCGCGAGGGTCGCGGCGGTGCGCCGCGCGCTCGGGCCAAAGGCCAAGCTGATGGTCGATGTCAACTGCGCCTGGAGCTCGGCGATGGCGATCGCGATGGGCCGCGCGCTCGAGCCCTATGAGCCGTATTGGATCGAGGAGCCGGTCGCGACCGACGACATCGACGGCAGCGCCAGGGTCGCCGCGGCACTGGCCACGCCGATCGCCGGCTACGAGACCGAAATCGGGCTCTACGGCTTTCGCGAGCTGATCACCCGCGCTGCGGTTGACATCGTACAACCCAACATCGCCTGGTCGGGCGGCTTTAGCGAATGCCGGCGCATCGCCGCGCTGGCCCAGGCTCATCATCTCATGGTCGCGCCGCATGCTTTCAACAGCGCGGTGACCTTGGCCGCCTCGTTGCACTTGGCCGCCTCGATCCCAAACGGGTTGGTGCTCGAATTCGACCAGAACCCGAACGACCTGCGCGACAAACTGTTGAAGGAGCCGATTGCGATCGACAGCGACGGGATGATCCGTTTGCCCGAACGCCCGGGGCTCGGCATCGAGCTCGACCCCGCCGGGGTCGAGAGCTACCGCACCGCGTGAGCGGCACCCAGCTACGCGAAGCTTTCGGTGATCGACGAGTAGACCAGGGTGCGCAAGTCCCGACGCAGGGTCAGGCGCACCTCGCTGCCGATCACCTGGGTCATGAACACGACCGTCAGCTCCTCCTTCGGATCGATCCAGAACGCTGTCGCGGCGGCGCCGCCCCAGAAATATTCGCCGAGCGTGCCGGGCAGGCGGGTTTTGGCGAGGTTGACGTTGACCCCGCAGCCGAGCGAAAAGCCGACGCCGGCATAGGCGGATTCGCTGAACATCCCGGGCAGCGCCAGATCGGCGACCTCCCTGCCGTCCGGCAAGTAGTTCAGACTGAACAGCGCGACCGTCTTGGGGCTGAGGATGCGCACGCCGTCGAGCGTGCCGCCGTTCAGCATCATGCGGCAGAAGCGCAGATAGTCATGCGCCGTGGAAACGAGGCCGCCGCCTCCCGATTCCAGCATCGGCGGCCTGGCGTAGTGGCTCTCGCGGGCATCGTCCTGAAGCTTCAGCCCGCCCGGCAACGCCGGCTGATAGCAGCAGGCGAACCGCTCGATCTTGTCCGACGGCACATGGAATGCGGTGTCGTCCATGCGGAGCGGGGCGAACAGCCGCGTGCGCAGGAACTCGCCGAAGCTCATTTGGGACAGCTTCTCGACGAGGTAGCCCAGCACGTCGATCGATACCGAATAGTTCCACGCCGTTCCGGGCGAGAAATCGAGCGGGATCTGGGCCAGCTGATCGATCATCGCTTGCAGCCCGCCCGGGGTCTCGCGGTCGGTCGCCTTGGCCAGGCGGTAGGCGGCATCGACATTGCTGCGGTTCATGAAGCCGTAGGTGAGACCGGAGGTGTGGGTCGCGAGGTCGATGACCTTCATCGGTCTCAAGGGGGGCGTTGTCAGAAAGCCGAGGGCCGGCTCGGGCAGCAGCGAAGGCACGCCGCTGGCGTAGACGCCGATGTCCTTCCAGGCGGGAATATGGCTGTGGACGGTGTCATCCAAGCCGATCAGGCCCTCTTCGACCAGCATCATCAGGGCCACCGCGGTGATCGGCTTGCTCATCGAATAGATGCGAAAGATCGCGTCCTCGCGCATCGGCTTGTCGCGCTCGAGGTCGATGTGGCCCGACATCGCGGTATGGACGAGGTGACCTTTGCGATAGACGTGGACCAGCGTGCCGGGCAGATAGCCGCCCTCGACGTAACGGCGTCTCATCACCGCATCCAGCCTGGCCAGCCGCGCCGACGACATGCCCACCGTTTCGGGCTTCATCACTGTCCTCCTCCGCAACAGTCTGGTGATGGCCTCGACCCTTGGGGTCGCTTAATTTGACAGAATCACTCTCGTATAGGTAGTAATTGATGTGTTTGTGATTGTAAGTCACGGTTATTGCAAGAGTTGGTCGTAGCGGTGGCGGGATCGGATTGCCCCGCGGCGGCGCTCGTGGCGCTGGTTGATGCGGCGTACCAATGCCGCGGTGCCCTCCGCCTTGCGCGGCAGGATCTCGGTCAGGATCTCGACGATGTCGCGCGATGTCAGCAGATCGATTTCGTCGTGATGAGCGGCGCGTTGCTGAGCGATAAACAGCATCGCCAGGATGACCATGGTAACATGGTGGTGCCAGGCCCGCCAGCCGAGCGCCTGATAATCGGCCAGACCGCACTCACCTTTCGCATCCTCGAAGACGCGTTCGACCCAATAGCGCTGCCCCTGCATCTGGGCCAAGCGCAAACGCGGCGTCTCGGCCGGAGCGTTGCTCAGGCTGTACTTGATCGTCTTGGGCGATCCGACTTCCCGGCGCACGATCAGGTGCCAGCACCGCGGATTGGCTTCCGCACCGTCCCACAGCCAGACCCGCCGGCAGGCGACATCCACGCGCAGCGGACCGCGCGTGCTGTCGCGCAGGACAAGGCGCGCCCAATCCTCCGCACGAAAGCTCCGCGCCAGCTGCTCCACCGTGACCGGACTGTGCGATGCCCGCCTCCTTGTCGCGCGCCGACCCTTGCCCGGCGGTCGCGTCGGCAGCGCGAGCTCCGGCTCTTCCTGCCACACACTCTGCGTGCGGTGCACGTCGGCCGCGAACACCACCGTGTCATCGTCCAGCGCCCGCAGAAATGCCGGTTCCTTGCCGTAGCCGGCATCAATGCCCACCCACCCGAAACGCACCGCGCGAGCCCGCGCTGCCCGCACGATATCCAGAGCATGCTCATTCTTCGATTTCAGCTCCCGCGCGCTCGCCGGAACCCCCGCCAGCGTGCAGCGCGCCTCATCCTCGATCCACCTGCGCGGAAGGTAGAGCCGCATATCGATCGGCACGTTCTGTCGTCCATCCGACAAGACGGCAAACACCGCCACTTGGCAGTTGTCCACCTTTCCCAGCCGCCCGGACCACTGACGGGCAACGCCAACCGAACGCTCACCCTGTTTGATGAAGCTGGTTTCGTCGATGATTAGGCAACTTTCCGGCATCCCGCCGACAAGCAAATCCGCATCTCGGGCGACCTGGGCCGTGATGAAATGCTGAAACTGTTGTGGGCAACCCGCTTCGACCACCGCGGCCATCCCCTCAAAGGTGCATTCGCTGGCCTGCGTCAGACCCCGCAGATACCGCTGCGCTACCGCCGAATTGTCGCGTGTCCGGGTGGCAAAGAACTGCCGGTAGTGCTCGGTAAAACCCCCGAATGCTCTCACTATCCTCTCCACCAACGATCCAGATCGCCAAATACAGAGACATGACGAACCGCTTGCATCGCGTCGCCTCGCTTCCCGATTTCTTACCAGTGGTGAAACCTGATATGCAGAAAATCGTAGTCAACCGAAATTCTCTTACTGGCTCTGGCGCTCGTCTGGCGATGACAAGCATCCGCTGCGTAACTCGCCGTCGGTCCAAATCGCCCTCGCGAAGGTGGCTGGGATGAATGTGACTTTCTCAAATTAAGAGCCGGGCCGGAATTGCATCGATTTAGTCGCAACCTTATCGCATCATTCCCGCGCATCGCGGCTGTAATCCAATTGGATGAGGGCCGTTGCAGCTGCGGAGGGCGCCCCCCGGGTCCGCGCGGAGTTTACCCTCGGGCCGCGCAGAGCGCGGACCCGGGGGCGCGGCCCGAGGGCGCATCTCGAAGCACGCACGGCATCGATGCAGCCCTGCATTCGGCATCGCCCCCCAATTTCCTTACACCCGCGCATCGCGGGGGTGACTCAGTCTAGCACTTTCCGGCGGGCGCCATTCGACCTCGTCGTCGAGCGGGATCGCCGGGCGCGGCAGCCGTGCCCAGTCGAAGCGGCCGAGTATCGGCGAGGTCAGCCCGGGGAGGTCGACCTCGACGATCTGCTCGGGGCCGAAGAACTCGTCGAAGCCGCCGCGAAAATGGCCGCGGGACTTGACGGCGACCGTGCGCGCCCGGCCGATATCGAGGCCCATCATCTCGAAGAAGACGGGATCGGCGCATTGCACCCGATGCGACACGACGACGACCGTGACGCCGCCGATGCGGAGTGCGGCGCAGGGCCCGAGCGCCAGCCGCATGCCGGCATAGATCCCGCGCCGTCCGACGCAATTGCCGTCGGTCAATGCCATGACCCGCGCGGGCGCCCGCCACGGCTCGGAGAATTTGGTCGTTTCCGACCGATTGAACCGCGCTTCGAAATCGGCGCCGAGGCCCTGCCGATGCGCCTCGGCCGCGAGGTCGGGGTCATAAAAGATGCCGAAGAGGGCGCCCTCGACACCCGCCTCGTAAAACGCGCGCAGCAGGAAGACCGTGTTGCCGCGCGCGCCGCCGCCCGGATTGTCGGCGACATCGGCAAAGGCGAGCGCCGGCAAGGACGGATCGGCGGCGGCGAGCGCCTTCTCGACCGCCTTGTCGAGGGGCGTGAGCGAGACCCGAAAGCGCGCCCGGTTGGCCCAGCCGCAGGCCGCGATCTCGCCGGCGAGCGCGGCGGCGGCGGCGCGGTCACGGCGCGCCGTGACGACGACGCACAGGCCGCTTTGCGCAGCGTCGGCAAAGGCGAAGCCGCCCATCACCGAGACGTTCATGATCTCCGGCGTCATTTCGTTCAAGCGGCGCTGGCCGAGATTGATCATCTCGGCATAGGGTCCGGCGGCGGTCAGCAAGGTCACCGTCGGCGGCACGATCGGCAGCCGGACGCGCGCGCGCTCGGGCCGGGTGCCGGCCAGCATCTCGCGGATCGCGGCGGCCGCCTCGGCGCCGCGCTCGCGCATGTCGAGATGGGGGTTGGTGCGATAGCCGATAAAGGCGTCGACCGACTCCACCATCCGGTCCGAGACATTGGCGTGCAGGTCGAGGGTCGCGGCGATCGGCACCTTGCGGCCGACGATCTCCCGCACCCGCGCGAACAGGGCGCCGTCGGGGTCCTCCTCCGCGGTCGTCAGCCCGGCGCCGTGCGCGCAGACATAGACGGCGTCGACCGGCAGGGCCGCCTTCAGCCTGCGTTCGATCGTGTCCATGAGCTCGGCGAAAAAGTCGTGCTCGACCGGCCCGTTCGGCCCGCTCATCGCCAGCGCGATGCCGACCGGATGCCATCGGCCCGAGCCGTCCATCGCGGCAACGAAGCCCGGCGTCTCGGCCAGCATGCGCGGAAAGGGCGTCCGCGCCTCGGCCAGGATCGCCTCGCCTTCGAGATAGGTGTCGGCGAGAAAATCGGCCTTTGTCGCGACCGGCGCGAACCTGTTGCACTCGATCGAAAAACCGAGGATCGCGACGCGCGGCGCGCTTGCGGTCATGCCGATATCCCGCTTTGTGCTAAGAGAAGCTAAGCCTGATCGTCTGCGAAGGAGCAAGGGAATGCCGCAAATCGATGGGGGGCGGGTCTTGTCCGATCTGCGGCGGCTCGCTGAATTCGGCCGCTACGAGACCGGCAACCACCGCCCGACCTATTCCCCGGTCGATATCGAATTGCGCCACTGGTTCGCCGAGCGGCTTCGCGCGGCAGGGCTCGACGCGACGATCGATGGGATCGGCAACGTCATCGGCCGCGATCCCAAGGCGGAGAGGCGCCTCTTGGTCGGCTCGCATCTCGAAACCCAGCCCTATGGCGGCTGGCTCGACGGCGCGCTCGGCGTCATCTACGGGCTCGAACTCGCCCGCGCCTTCGCCGCCGATCCCGATTGCGCCGGGCTCGGCATCGAGGTCGCGGCCTGGGCCGACGAGGAGGGCCATTACGGTGCCTTCCTCGGCAGCCGCTCGTTCATCGGCGACCTCGGCGAAGTCGAGATCGACCGCTGCGTAAGTCGCGACGGGACCCCGCTGCACGAGGCCTTGGCCCAGGCCGGGCTCGCCGGCCGGCGGCGCGAGGCGGTCGAGCCCGGCCGCCATCGCGGCTATCTCGAAGCCCATATCGAGCAGGGTGACATCCTCGACGGCGCCGGGCTGCGCCTCGGCGTCGTCGAGGCCATCGTCGGCATCTGGAACTTCCGAGTGATCGTGACCGGCGAGCAGAACCACGCCGGCACGACGCGCATGGTCCGGCGCAAGGATGCCGGCGTGGCGATGGTGCGGTTGGCGACGGCGATCCACGACCGCTTTCCCGAAATCGCCGGCCCGCACACGGTGTGGACGATCGGCCGCCTATCGATCGAGCCGAACGCGCCCTCGGTGATCCCCGGCCGGGCGGAGATGCAGGTCCAGTTCCGCGACACCGACCCGGCGCGCCTGAGCCGCTGCGAAGAAGTCCTCTACCAGCTTGTCGGCGAGGCCGACCGGGCCGGGCCCTGCCGGGTGACGATCGAGCCGATCGTCCGCGGCGAGCCGCGGGCGATGGATTTGGGGTTTCAGGCGCGGATCGAGGCGGCCGCCGAGCGGCTGGCGCCCGGACTGCACATGCGCCTGCCGAGTGCGGCCGGGCACGACGCCGCCATCCTGTCGACGCGGATGCCGGCCGGGATGCTGTTCATCCCGAGCCTCGGCGGCATCAGCCACCATTGGTCCGAGGACAGCAACGAGGCGGACATCGTGCTCGGCGCCCAGGCGTTCGCCGACGCCGCTTGCGCCATCCTGCTCGCCGGCTGAATAAAGGAAGGCAACGCGATGAAGATCGATCTCGGCGGCAAGCGGGCCATCGTCACCGGCGGCAGCCGCGGCATCGGGCGGGCGATGGCGCTCGCCTTTGCCGCCGCCGGGGCTCGCGTCTCGATCTGCGCCCGCGGCAGCGAGGCCCTGGCCAAGACCCGCAGCGATATCGCCCAATCGGGACACGAGGCACACGCCGCGGTCTGCGACGTCGCCGACGCCGCGGCGCTGGCCGCCTATATCGACGACGCCGCGGCGGCGCTCGGCGGCATCGACATTCTCGTCAACAACGCCTCGGGCTTCGGCACCACCGACGACGAGGCCGGCTGGGAAAAGAGCATCGCGGTCGATCTTTTGGCGACGGCGCGGGCGACCCGTGCCGCCCTCCCCTATCTCGAAAAATCCGCGGCGGGGACGATCCTCAACATCTCGTCGATCTCGGGGTTTCGCGCCACCCCCCGCACCCCGCCCTATGCTGCGGTCAAGGCGGCGATCCTCGAATATACCCAGACGACCGCCGCGCAATTCGCCGGCAAGGGCATCCGCGTCAACTGCATCGCCCCCGGCTCGATCGAATTTCCCGGCGGCACCTGGGATCGGGCGAAGAGCCAGAACCCCGTGCTCTACGCCGCGATCCTGCGCAGCATCCCGTTCGGCCGCCTCGGCCGGCCCGAAGAGGTGGCGCAGGTCGCGTTGTTTCTATGCTCGCCGCTCGCCCATTGGGTCACCGGCCAGAACATCGCGGTCGACGGCGGCCAGATGCTATAGCCCCCAACCTCAAATCTCGAAGAAGACGGTTTCGCCGCCGCCTTGCAGGACGATGTCGAAGCGGTAGCCGGGCGTTCCACCCGTGGCGTCGTCGCGGGCGGCGATCAGGGTGCGGCGCCGCACCGGATCGTCGACCGACATCAGCACCGGGTCCGATTCGTTGAGCGCCTCGCCGGTAAAATAGATGCGGGTGAAGAGTTGCTTCAACAGCCCGCGGGCGAAGATCGCGACGGCAAGATGCGGCGCCTGCACCCTGTTGCCGCGGCCGGGCACCGGCCCGGGCCGGATTGTGGTCAGGCGAAACCGGCCCTCGGCATCGGTCGACACCCGGCAAAAGCCGCGAAACCGCGGATCAACAGGCTTGTCGGCCCGGGTGTCGTCGGGATGGGCATAGCGCCCGGCCGCGTTTGCCTGCCAAATTTCGAGGCAGGCATCGGGCACCGGCGCACCGTCGCCGTCGATCACTCGGCCGGAGACGCGGATTCGCTCGCCCTGCGGCCGATCCGCCGCGAGATCCGCCCATGCCGGTCGGTCGAGCGCCAAATGAAAGAACGGGCCGACCGTCTGCGACGGTGTCGGAACGAGCTTTCCGGCCATTTCAGGCGCGCTCCATCGGCGTCGCGGCGCGGCCGCGCAGCACGATGTCGAAGCGGTAGCCGAGCGCCCACTCGGCCTCGCTCAGGGTCGGGTCGTAGGCTGAGATCAGCCGGGCGCGCGCCTCGGCGTCGGCGATCCCGAGAAAGATCGGATCGAACGCCAAGAGCGGATCGCCGGGAAAATACATCTGAGTGACGACGCGCGTCGCGAAGGCCGGCCCGAAGACGCCGAGATGGATATGCGCCGGGCGCCACGAGTTGTGGGTGTTGCGCCAGGGATAGGCGCCGGGCTTGATCGTCAGAAACCGGTATTCGCCGCGTTCGTTGGTGATCGCCTGCCCGACCCCGTCGAAGTTCGGATCGAGCGGTGCGTCGTGCTGATCGACCGGGTGGCGGTACCGCCCGGCGGCATTGCATTGCCAGAGCTCGACCAAGGTGCCTGGCACCGGCCGCGAATCCGCGTCGAGGACCCGCCCGGCGAAGATGATCCGCTCGCCGAGCGGCGGCCCGGCATGGGTTCGGGTCAGGTCGACGGCGTCGGGACCGGCCCAGCCGCCGGCGAAAACCGGGCCGGTGACCTCGGTTAGGGTCTGTTCGAGGCGGATCGGCGGGTGTTTCGGCGCGCGCTTGAGGGTGCTGCGGTAATCGGGGTGGAGGTAGGGCGGCTGCGCGCCCTCGCGCACCGCGGCGAAGGGCCGGAGGGTCGTCGTCATCTGCTTGCCCCCTGAGGTCCGAAGGTGTGGATGGTGTCCGAATCTTCACCCAAGGAGATTCGGGGGGTGAGGGGCCGTCGGCCGGAACATCTGGAGCGGGCGCGCAGGGCAGTTGTGGCGAGCAGAGGCGGTCGAGCCGCACGACCAGCGGCAGAGACCAGACCGGCACCTCGATCGAGAGCGGCAAGAGCCGCGCATCGTTGCTGAGCTTGAGCCGGGCCGGCCGCGGCGCGTCGTCCGGGTCGCCGTCGTCGCTCGATTCGCCCTTGAAGCCGGCGATCGGGCGCAGGGTCAGCGCCACCTGCAAGCTGCCGTTGTCGCCCGCTTTTGGCAGCACCTGGCCCTTCACGTCAAAGCGCCGGGCGCCGTCATAGACGGGGACCGTGAAGCTCCGGCGGCCCGCATGCAGTGCCGCGCGCAGCGCCTCCCGAATGCGCTCGAAAGCGGTCAGCGGATCGACCGCATCGCGACGATAGGCTTCCGCGAGCGGCGGCTTGCGGCTGGTGTCGCCAGAGCCGCGCTCGGCGACGGTGGCGCCGTCCTTCGCGACAAAGCGCATGCTGATCCGGCTGTCGTGGCGCTTTCTGAGTGCGTAGACGGCATCGTAGCGCTCCGGCTCCGCCAGGCCGCCCGGCCCGAGCCTCCCCTCGGCCGCCGCGGCCCCGCGAAACCGGGTGACGAGGCGCGGCAGGCCGAGGGTGCTGATCGCGATGCCGTCCCGGTAATGCGCACCGGTTTCGCCGAATTCGAAGCGGATCCGTGCCGCCGGCAAACCGGCCCAGAACGCGTCGTAGAGCGCGACGAGCGGCTCGGCATGCGCGCCGCCGGGCCAGCCTGCCGCCCCGAACAAGCCGATCGCAACGCTAGAAACGAGCCGGCGGAGCGGCAGCCGATCCCGGTCGCGCTGGTCGTCTTTCATTGGCCGGGGACGTAGTGCCAGCCGGTGCCGTCCCAGAGGATCTTCTCGCCGCTCGGAAAGCGCAGCTCGATCGCGCCGGTTTTGGAGCGGGTGCGGCGGACCTCGCCTGCCCCGCCCGGCTGCTCGGCCTCCCAGCGGTCGGTGAGCGCGAGCCCGATCTGGGGCGGGCTGAGCCCGTCTTTGTGCAGCGCAATCGCGTCTTCGAGAAGCTCGCGCACGATGCTCATGTCGTGATCCCGATCAAAATCCCGCAAGCACCATAGCACCGGTCAGGCGACGCGGTTTGGGACGGCGTCAGGAATCGGTCGATTTTTGCTACCTCGCGCAATTCCTCACAACTTTCCTACAATTCCGGCTCACGCGGAGGCCCGCGCTCGGGCAAAGAGCGCCAGATCGGCGACCAGTCCCGGGTCCCGCTCGATACCGTATTCGCTGCGCTCTCCGGCGCTTTTTTCCAGGACCGTCAGCACCGCCGGGTCGGCGGTGTCGAACACCCGCAAATGGCGTTCGCTGGCCTCGAGCTCGGCAAGCTTTGTCTTGATCGGCAGCGCCGGCAGCCGTTCGGCGATGTCGATCAGCTCGATCAGGCCTTCGACGCTGATCCCGGCCGCCTCGACCTGCCGGCGGATCTCTGCCGCAGCTGCCGCCTGCGCCTCGCGCTCCGCCCTCGCGGCTTGCGCCCGCTCCTCGACGGTCTTGCGGTATTCCCGGTAATGCGGCCGGATTCGCTCGAGAAAGATCGCCGTCGGCAGCTCGCGCGTATCGAGCCAGCTCTTTGCCCGGGTCCAGGTCGTGGCCAGCCAATGCCGGATGTCCCGGTCGGCGATCTCCTGGAGCCGTTCGGCACGCAGCGAGGCCGCCCACCGGATCTCGGTCGGGGCGCCGCGCAACGCGACCCACCCGGTCTGGTCCTGCCGCGGCGCCTCGACCGCGGCGGGGGCGACCGGGCCCACCGCCTCTTTCCGCTGTTTTGCCAGCTCGAACTGACGGCGATATTCCGCCTCCCATTCCGCGCTGTCCTCGTCGGGCACGAACCCGCGCTGATCCCAGAAAAAGCGCGTCGTCGCCTCGATCGCCTGTTCCCGCACCGGCTTTGGATCCATCGGCGATCCTCGCTCTTTGCCGCGCCTCTCGGGAACCGTAGCATGATCGGGCGTGGAGAGGCGAGCATCACCGGCCTGCGCTGAAGAGGAGAACGCAGTGATCAAGACGATCGGGCTCTTGAGCCGCAAGGACGGACTGACGCACGAACAATTCGTCGCGCATTGGCAGGAGGTGCATGCGCCGCTGGCGCTCGCCGTGCCGGGCGTGCGGCGCTATGTGCAGTCGCTCATCGTCGCCGAGCGCTCGCGGCCCGACATTCCGGCGATCGCGGTCGACATCGACGGCATCGCCGAACTCTGGTACGACGACCGCGAGGCGATGGAGCGGGCCCATGCGACGCCGGAAGCCCGGCGCCTGTTCGCCGACGGCGCGCTGTTCATCGGTCGAATCAAGAGCTTTGTCGTCGAGGAGAACGTCATCATTCCGCCATCGCCTGGCTGAGCGGAGGAAGCGATGAACGAAGACCGCTTCAACATGGATATCCG
The DNA here is from genome assembly GCA_963772295.1 of uncultured Alphaproteobacteria bacterium. Classification (GTDB taxonomy): domain Bacteria; phylum Pseudomonadota; class Alphaproteobacteria; order ATCC43930; family CGMCC-115725; genus AP-15. The sequence goes on along the minus strand of CAVYWO010000019.1, from coordinate 314,665 downwards.
CAAGTTTTTGAAGATCGTCGGGGTGACCTCGCAGCGCGAGATCGAGCAGGCGGTACGCGCCGCACTCGCTAACGGGACGCTCGCCGAGACCGCCCTGTTGCGGCCCAAAGTGCGATTGTCGATCCCGGAGATCGGGCTCGATCACCTCGTCGACGGCGAGATCGGGCTGACCTGATCCTCAACGCTGCGCAGACCCCTGAACGGCGTCGGCGCGGCGGCGTCGCACCCGCTAGCTGCTTTCCGGCGCAAAATTCGCCGACCGAGGGCCGAGCGGCTGTTCAGGGCGGCCTCGACAGGCGATAACTGACGTTTTCTTGGTGGCGGGCCGCGACCGCGGCATCACGCCTCCGAAAAGCGACGCGCGGTCCCCTGGCAACCCTCCTGCCGCGCCACGTCATAGCCGCGTCCAAAATTCCCGATCGACGGGAAAACAACGGGAAAATCCTCGAATTCAGCCCCGGCTCGGGTCAAAATCTCCATCATTATCAATCACTTGGTGATCAAATCGTATCGCCGTAACGGGAATTAATTCGGCGTCAAACGGGAATTAAATATTGCCCCCTCCGCCGTCAAACCGAATGCTGCGAAGGCCCTCTCGGACTACCCCCATTATAGACACGATTATAACCTGCGATCCGGACAGAAATATGGCAGCGATACACGACCTGAACGCATCGGCGCCAATTGGCCTCGTCGCAGCCGACGCGCCCCAACTGCGATCCACCTTCCCGGATCGCAACCCGATCGCGTCGATTTCTCGCCAACCGGTCGGCCAATTGTTTCCGGTCCCCACGAGCGGCGCGAGCCGGGTGGTCGTCTGCCGGGGGGCGAGCTTCGGCTGCCACCCCGCCGGCCCGCCACCGACAGGACCGCTCTTGTCATGCGCCGCCGACCGCCCTCGAAAATGCGATTTTTTGCTCCGCAAAGTAGCGGAGGCGCGCGAGAACTTCGGCAAACCCGGTCCGGCAGCGAAAGCCCAGCCGCTCCTCGGCGTGGCGCGCGGCGTAAACGCGATCGATCGAACGGAACATCGTCCATCCGCGCCGCCGGTAGAGGCCGGGATATTCGGGGAAATAGCGCGCCACGACCGCCGGCGCATCGGCCATCAGTTCCTGGCAATCCGCGCGCCTGAACGGCGTCGGCGCGGCGGCGATAAAGGTGTCGAAACCGAGTGCCGGGGCGCGTTCGAGTGCCGCGAAATGGATCTCGGCGGCATCTTCGACGGTCAACCGACGGTAGAGGAACTCGTTCGCCTTGCTGTTCTCATCCGATTGCTCGATCTCGTGCGCCATGTCGTCCTCCTCGGGAAAGAAGCGGGCGGTACGCAACACGACGATCGGCAGATGATGATCCTGGTGCGCCACGCGGCATAGACGCTCGGCGGTGAGCTTTGTCACGCCGTAGATGTTGCGCGGTTCGAGCGGATGCATTTCCTCGGTGATCCACGCCGCTTTCTTCGCGCCGCCCGCCCTGCCGGAGCGAAGCGCCTGACTGATCATCAACGACGTGGTCGAGGTGAAGACAAAGCGGTCCGCACCCTTCGCGACCGCCGCTTCGAGCAGGTTTTGTGTGCCCCGGATATTGACGGAGACGAATTCCGCAGCGGTCCGCCGAACGAGATCGGGCTTGTGCAGCGCCCCGGAATGGACCACCGCCGTGATTTCATGCGCTGCCATGATCCGATTGATAAGCGCACGGTCGGCCACCGAGCCAAGCACCGATGTGAATTCGCCCGGGCGGACATCCAACCCGACGACGTGATGGCCGGCGCGCCGCAACCGCGGCGCCAAGGTCCGGCCAAGCCACCCCGAAGACCCGGTCAGCAGTATCCGCACTTCGAGGGCCTGCGATCAGTCCTCGGCGGGCGCTTGGTCGGCCGCGCGATCGAACCCGAGCAAGAGCCCCGCCTCGCCCTCCGGCATGCTCTCGACCCCGGCCAGCCGACGGTCGATCCGCCGACGGCTCCTGGCGACGCCTTCGATCGTCGACGACGCCTCGTCGAGCTTCTTCTGTACTTTGTCGAGCATGTCGCCGTATTTCTCGAACTCGGTCTTGACCGCGCGCAGCACCTGCCAGACCTCGCCCGAGCGCTTCTGGACGGCGAGGCTGCGAAACCCCATCCGCAGACTGTTCAACAGTGCCAGGAGCGTCGTCGGCCCGGCGACGACGACCCGCCAGTCGCGCTGCAGCGCATCGACGAGACCGGGGCGCCGGATGGTCTCGGCATAGAGCCCCTCGGTCGGCAGAAACAGCAGCGCGAAATCGGTCGAGTGCGGCGGCGCCACATATTTCGCGCAGATCTCGCGCGCCGCCTGCCGCACCCGCGTCTCGATCGCCTTCGCCGCCGCCTCGGTCGCCGCCGGGTCGGCCCGCTCGGCGGCGTCGAGCAAACGCTCGTAATCCTCGGTCGGGAATTTGGCGTCGATCGGCAGCCACAGCGGGCCGTCGCCGTCGGCGCCGGGCAGCCGCACGGCGAACTCGACGCGCAGCCCGCTGCCCGGCCGGATCTCGACGTTGCGCTCGTACTGCTCTGCGGTCAGCGCCTGTTCGAGGATGTTGCCGAGCGCCACCTCGCCCCAGATGCCGCGGCTTTTGACATTGGTCAGCACCCGCTTCAGATCGCCCACTCCGGCGGCCAGGCTCTGCATTTCACCGACGCTCTTAAACACTTGCTCGAGCTGATCGCTGACCAGCTTGAAGCTGGCGCCGAGGCGCTCTTCGAGCGTGCGGTGCAGCTTTTCGTCGACGGTGGCGCGCATCGCCTCGAGCTTTTGATTGTTGTCGGCGCGCATCGCGTCGAGCCGCTCCTCGACCGTCCGGCGCACCGTATCGAACGCGCCGCCGAGTTCCTCGCGGACCAGCTTGGCATGCACCGCTGCCTCGCCGCGGCCGCGCGACAGCTCGTCGCGCAAGCCCTGGTCGAGGCGGCGCAGCGCCGGTTCGATGGCCGAGACGGCCCGACCGGCAAGACCGCCTCGCCCGATGGCGAGAACCGCGGCCAGCACCAATGCCGCCGCCGACACGCCCAGAGCGGCGACGACGAGTGCCTCGGCGCTCACCGGGCTCGGGGCTCTGCGCCGCCGCGGTCGTTCACTTGGCGGCGGTCACCATGATCTCGATCAGCACCTCGGGTCGCGCCATCTGGGCCTGGACGCAGGCGCGGGCCGGCGGGTTCGCCGGATCGACCCAGGCGTTCCACGCCGAATTCATCTCGGCAAACAACGCCATGTCCTTGATCCACAAATTCGCCGAGAGCAGGTTCGACTTGCCGGTGCCGGCCTGAGCGAGATACCCGTCGATCTTGTCGAGCACTTGCCGCGTCTGACCCTTGATGTCCTGGGTCGTGTCGTTGGCGGTCAGGCCGGCGAGATAGACCATGTCGCCGCGCACGACGCAGCGGCTCATCCGCGGGCCGGGCGGCTGGGTCAATTCGATGCGGCGGATCTCCATTGGGCTCTCCCTTTCTCTAGAAAACACTTCTCGTATCCGCGAGCCACACCCCCACCCGCTCGCTGACGCTCGCGGCCTCCCCCATCAAGGGGGAGGCGAAGTGCTTCGGCGCAAGAATGATCGACCTCCCCCTGGATGGGGGAGGTCGGCGCCCACGGGTCCGCGCGAAGCGCGGCCCGAGGACAGGCTCCGCGCCGGGAGGGGGTGAAGCCGGACCGACAGGGCGAGGGATCTTCGGGACTGGACATTAGCGATCGGCGGCTCCGCGGTCGCGCCGATTGTAGCACGGCACCGCCGGCGCGGTGACCCAAGTCATTTGCCGACGCGGCGCGATCGGCCGATAGTGGTCGGCCGATGCGCGCCGCGACCCGGAAACATGAGCTGAGCGCGGGCGGCGGGGGCGCGCTGCCGCGCACCGTCCTGCGCTACGTATTGCAGACGAGCGCTGCGCACCAGCTGTCGCTGTTGGCGTTGACGGTCGCCGTCTTTCTGCTCGAAGTGGTGCCGCTCGAACTGCAGCGGCGAATTGTCAACGATCTGGTCAAACACCGCCGCTACTCGCTGGTGATCGCACTGTGCGCGCTCTACGCGGGGGTGGTCCTGATTCAAGGCGGGACCAAACTCGTGCTCAATATTTATCGCGGCTGGGTCGGCGAACGGGCGAAACGCGACCTGCGGCGCCGCGTCCACGCCTTCGTCGAAGGGTCGCCCGCATCCTCGCCGGCAGCCGAGGCGCAGGGCATCGCGATCTCGATGATCGTCGCCGAAGTCGAGCCGGTCGGCGGGTTTGTCGGCGAGAGCGTCTCCGAGCCGTTGCTGCAGGCCGGCATCATGGCCTCGGTACTCGCCTACCTCACTCATATCGACCGCTGGATGGCGATCGCCGCCGTCGCCATCTTCCTCCCCCAAATCGTCTTTGTGCCGCTGCTGCAATCCGCCGTCAACCGGCGGACCGGCGCCCGCGTCCGGGTGTTGCGCGAGCTCGGCATCGCGATGATCGACCGCAGCGACGGCGCCGACGACGAACGGCGCATCGAGCAGGCCTTTTCCCTCGACATGGGGATCTTCAAATTCAAGTTCACGATGAATTTCCTGATGAATATTTGTAATCACTTGCAAGTTATTTCCGCGCTGCTGGTCGGCGGCTGGTGGGTTTATACCCGGCAACTCGAAATCGGCGGGGTGGTCGCATTCATCTCGGGGATTGCGCGCCTGAACGACCCGTGGGGCGATCTGGTGAATTATTTTCGCGACGTCAGTGTCACTCAGATCAGATACCGGTTGCTGGCCGATGCCGTCGCCGATCTGTCCCCGGCCGCTGCGGCGGTGCGCGAGCGATGAATGGGTTCAGCGGCGGCTTTCGCGGCAGATGCCGATGCGGCGGGCGTTCCGGGCAAAATAGAACAGCGGTGCCGGGCCGCAGGCCTCTCCACCGCGCAGCGCCAGCGCCCGGCCCAGCATAAACCGGGTCACGTCGCGCAGGCTGTCGATCAAGTCGGGCTGCAGCCGGCGCCAGCCGGCATCGTCGAGTTCCGCGCTCGCCCGCGGCTCTCCGACCACGTCGCCGCCGTCGCCGAGAAAAAAACGGGTGTTGAAGCGCCGGCTGGAATAGGACGGGGTGATTGCTCGCCCGACATACTGCAACCGGTCGATCGCCGCGATCAGGCCGCGCGCGCGATAGGCGCGCTCGATCGGTTCCGCCGTCGGCGGAACCGGGGCGGCGTCGGCCCCCGCCCCGCGGCCGACCAGCACGCCGACTTCCTCCCAGGTCTCGCGCAACGCCGCGCGCGCGCTCTGCCGCAATCTTGGGGCCAGCGATTCGGTGCCCGCCTCGACGCTCCAGCACAGCCGGTCGGCCGCCTCGATACCGCCACCGGGAAAGACGGTGACCCCCGGCATGAATTTGGCCCGCGGCGACCGGCGCCCGACCAGGACTTCGAGCCCCTCCCCCTCGCCGCGCAACAGGATCAGCGAGGCGGCGTCGCGCGGCCGCACCACCGCCGGTCGCCGCATCGGCGTCTCGCCGGCATCGTTCATGGCGGTACTATGCGCGCGCGTGCGATTGCGGCAATCCAGGTATCGAGCGCCGCCGCCAGCTCGTCGAGCGTGTAGTTCTCCGGCGGATCGGCGAGGATAACATTGCGCAGCGTCGCCCTGCCCGCCGCGATCGCGATCGCGAAGGCATTGCCGAGCGCTGGCGGCTGCGGCGGTTCGCCGCGCCGGGCGGCAGCGATCGCCGCGAGCAAATCCCGCGCGGCGCCGGCATCGCCCTGCACGTCGCTTTGCAGAAAGCTCGCCAGCACCGCGCCATGCCGGCCGCTGCCGCGCCGCGGCCGGGCTTCGAGGTAGCCGGCCCGGTTCAGCCGGGCCATGACGAGGCCGGTGCCTGCCGTCACGGTCCGCGCAGCGGATAGGCCGCCAGGATCCGGCCGGAACGGTACCAGCCCTCGATCACAAAGCCGCGCCCCGATCGGCCGACGAACCGGCCGTCGCGCCTGACATGACCGTTGCCGAACGCCGCGAGGACGGCCGCGACGACCTCGGCGTCGGACATCGCATCCGGGAAAAAGGTCGAGGCCGCCCGCTTGTCGAGCCACGCGCCGGTCGCCGGGTCGCGCAATTCGACCCGGGCGCGGTAAACGCCGTTCGCGTCGGGCGGCTGGACGATCCGCAATACCCGGGCACTGGGCGGGTCGATGCCGTTCGCCCGGTGGTGATAGCCGACCGGCTCGCCGTGCCGGTTGATCTCACCCATGTCGATATGGGCGAGATCGATCGGCGGCTCGGTTTGCGTCCATTGTTGGGCGGCAAGCGCCGCCGGCAGCAAAACCAGCAGCAGCGCAGCGCAGCCGCTTCGCCAAAACCGGCCGGCGGCAGGCCGACGAGCCGCGACGCGGGGGTTTTCGGCGGTTCGATCCCGCGGCGGCGTGCGCCCCCAGCCGTACAGCAGAATGCCGGCGAGGATCAGCCCCCCGCCGAGGGCGCGGGTCGGGGTCAGCTTCTCGCCGAGCACGGCAGCGCCGACCACGACGACCGTGACCAGCTCGCAATTGGCGATAATCGCATAGGTTGCGGGACCCAGCCGCGGCATGCTGTAGGATTGCGCCACTGCGGCGACGGCGCCGGGCCCGAGCGCCAGGAAGGCGAGCGAGAGCCAGCCCGCAGCGCTCTTCGGCAGCGACGCCCCGAGCCACAGCGCGGCGCCGAGATAGGCGGCCGCGAGGCCGCCATAGAGGAAGCCGGCGCCGATCAGCGGCGGGTGGCGCGCCATCAGCCGGGCATTGGCCGCCAGGTAGAAGGCGTAGATGACCGGGCCCGGGACGGCCCAGGCGAGGCCGCGCGGGTCGATCGTGCCGTTATGCAATCCCGGCCCCGCGATCAGCGCGGCGCCGGCGAGGATCACGATGACGCACAGCAGCGCCGCCGTCGCCACCGGCTGCTTGAAGAAGAACCGCTCGACGCCGAGGGTCACCACCGGGAAGGTATAGAACAGCAGCACCGCGATGCCGGTGTCGAGCCGGCGCAGGCTCTGAAAATAGCAGAGGGTCTGCACCGCCCCGAGGCTGACGCCGACGAGGGCGATGCGCCAGGCGCCCTGCCGCAATGCGGCGCCGAGGCGCAGCCTGGCGAGGCGGATGCCGGCAAAGATGACGACGAGTGCCAAGAGGTAGCGCCAGCACAGTAGCGAGCCGGTCGACAGACCGTCGGCATAGAGGCCGCGCGCCGCCAATGGCACGAAGCCGAACATGACGCTGGTCCCGGCCGCCGCCAGCCCTGCCCGCCACGGCACCGCCCGGGCCGTCGCCGCCTCGGTCTTGCCCTCGCCGGGAATGGTCACTTATCGGCGCCCGGCGCCCGGTCGAGGCGACCGGTCAATCGGGTTCGGGCTCGGCGACCGCCGCCGACCACGGCGACATCGCGTCCGCGATGCCGTGGTTGAGCCCGTCCTCGCCGGATAGCACGAGGTTCGGACAGGCAAAGCGGGAGGGAAAGACGGTGTGCTCGACGAGTGCTGCGCCGGGCTCGGTCATCAGCCGCTCGATGATCGAGGGATCGAGGCGAGGGTCGATCCCGAGGCGGTCGGTGCCGCTCACATCGATGCGCGGGTGGTGCGCCGCCGCTTCCGCCGTCATGCCGAAATCGGCGACAAAGCTTGAGAGCTGCAGCACCGCGCCGAGGATCCGACGGCCGCCCGAGGCGCCCGCGCCGAACCACGGCCGCCCGTCGCGCGCCGCGACGATGGGGCACATATTGGTCAATGCCCGTTTGCCGGCAGCGATCGAATTGGCCCGTCTCGGGCGCGGATCGAACCACATGATCCCGTTGTTCATCAGGATGCCGGTACCCGGCAGGACGTAGCGGCTGCCGAACACCGACAAGAGGGTTGTGGTCAGGGCGGCGATGCCGCCGTCGCGGTCGATCGCGGTGACATGGGTCGTCGAGGTCGATGCGTCGGCCTCGACGTCGCCGTCGCGCTCGAGCCGCCGGGCATAGGCCGCGCGCAGGGCAGCGGCCATCGCCGCAAAATAGGCCGCGTCCGGCGTTGCCGCGAAGCGCAGAGGCGCCAGCCGCTCGAGGATCCGCGCCAGCGTCGGTCCGGCAGTCATCCCAGGTGCGGCCGCGAGAGTGGCACCCCGATATGAAATGTCGAGGGCCGGGACGATTCGCGCCCGGCAGCGGCCGAAATCCTCGGCCGACAGGAAGGCGCCCGCCTCATCCAGATCGGCGGCGATCGATCGCCCGATCTCGCCGCGATAAAAGTCGTGCGCTCCGGCCACGGCGAGGCGTTCGAGGGTTTCGGCGAGACGCCCGAGCGGCAGGTGCATCGTGTCGCGGTCGGGCGGACAGACCGGCGGCAGCCCATCCGGCAACCAAATTCGCCGGGTTTCTTGGTAACGCCGCAGACCGGCGGCAGCGCTTGCGACCTTGAGCGTCGTCCACCAGTCGACCGGCAAGCCGGCGCGCGCCAAGGCCACCGCCGGCAGCAGCAACTCGCGCCAGGGCAGGCGGCCGAACCGCTCGACCGCGAGCGCCAGACCGGCGACCGCGCTCGGGATCGCGAAGGAGAAGGGCCCCTCGATATTGCGGTCGGCCTCGACCTCGGGCCAGGTGAACAAGTCGGTGCGCGTCCCGCCGGTCAGCCGATAAACGGCCGGATCGAGGGCTTGCGGCGCCATCGGCCCGAAATCGATCGCCGCGGCGGCGCGCGCGCCGGCCGGGTGGACCACCATGAAGCCGGTGCCGCCGAGCCCGCTGTTCCACGGCTCGACCGCGGCGAGCGCAAACGCGGCGGCAACCACGGCATCGACGGCGCCGCCGCCCGCCGCCAGGATCGCGGCCCCGGTTTCGGCTGCGATCTTCTGCTGCGCCGCCACGATCCCGCCGCGCGATACCGCGGCCGGCTTCGTGATCTCCCAATTCTGCGCCAGACGCATCGATCGGCCGGCGCGAACCGGGCGGCGCTATTTGTCGGCCTGGAACGACGCCATGCAGCTGGCATGCAGCTGGGGGTCGGTGATCGGGCCGCACTCCATCTGCATGCGCTTTTGCCGGAACCCCGAATTGCTGCGCAGCGCCGCGCTGTATTGCTTGCTGGCGCGCACGTTTGCTATCGCCTCCGGGTTGTTGGTCGGCATCGGCGCCTGCGCCGCCGCCAAACCGGCGGCCATCACGAGCGGCGCCGTGAGCAGCGCCGCCCTAAGATATCGTCCCATCCCGTCTCTCCCTTGCGTCGTCGCGTCGACCGATGTTCCGCAGCAGCCAGCGGCTGTCAAGCCGCGCCGTCGAGGCGCGCCGTTTCGGCGATGACCGGATCGACGGCGCCGCGGACGCCCAACGCGTCCCTGATCAGATGCGGCAGCCGATGCGCCGGCAGGTCGAGCCGCTGCGCCGGCATTCCGTTGCCCGGCCACAGCACGTAGTCGCTCTCCCATTCATCAAAGCCGAAATGCGCGAAGGCCCGCGGCAGGCTCGGCAGATGGTCGCCGTAAAAGGCGAGAACGCCGTCGCCGCCCCGGCGCTCGATGCCCTCGACCAGGATTTCCAGCATCTCGTCCGAGCGGCGCAAACCGTCGAGATAGCGCAGGAGATCGCCGCCTTGCGGCACCCCGCTCGGGTCGAACTGCCGCGCCAGCTCGGCGTCGATTGCGGGTCCTTCGAGCTGCCACGGCCCGTGATTGCCCATGGTGATGGCAAAGATGAAAACGCGCGGCCCGCGGCAGCCGATCAGCTCGAGGATCAGGCGCGCCAGATCGGGGTCGGGAAAATAGGGTGGGCGCCGCGAGCCGCCAACGCTCCGCCGGCACAAAAACTCGTCGAAACCAAGCCTTGGCATGACCTGGTCGCGGCGGAAGAAGCTGCGGTCGAACGGGTGCACGCAGAGGGTCTGATAGCCCTGGCTGCGCAACTCCCGGGCAAGCGAAGCGAGCGGCGCGCGAGCCAGGGCGTGGTAGGGGTTGAAGCGGTCGTAACCGAGATCGCTCTCGGGGATCCCGGTGAGGGCGGCGAACTCGGTGCGCATCGTGTTGGCGCCCCATCCCGTGACGTCGAGCCGGCCGAACCATGCCGCATGTTTGCGGCAGCGCTCCAACCCCGGCAGCAGGTCCTTGGGGATCGTCGGCGACAGGCGCCGCGCGTCGAAAAACGATTCGCATTGAACGAGAACGACCGGCGGGGCGGCGCCCGCCGGCCGTCCGCCAACGGGCGCCGGCCGCGGCGCGTGCCGGGCCCGGCGCTCGCGCCGCTCGGCGCGGGCGATGATGCCGTAGACGAAGAGCGTCGCAAACGGGCCGAGGCGGGCCGCATCCGCGGCCGGTTCGCCGACCGGTTCGAGACGGCGCAGCAGCGCCGCGGCGGCGCCGAGGACCGGTTCGCGCGCGACGATCCAGCCTAGGGCGGCAACCAGGAGCCCGCAGGCGATCGTCACCGCGGGGTTGGGCGCGAACCGGCGGGGCTCCAGCAACAACAGTAATATACCGCCCGCCAACCCGGCGGCGGCGCTGCCGATCACCAGTCCCGGCCCCGCGAACGGCAGGTAGAGATGCGGATGGGTGACGACATTCGGCAATTCCGACAGGTCCGAAAAGACCACCGGCTCGCGCAGGACGGCGCGCTTGGTGTGATCGGCCAGCGCCAATCCGGCGCCGAGCGCCAAGACGACGAGGCCGCTGAAGATCGGCCGACCGCTGAAAACCAGCAGCAGGGTCGCCGCCAGCCCGATCGGCAGCAGGTCGACGAGGAGCGCCGGTGCTGCAGCGGCTCGGGCTTTCGCGACATGGCGCGGAATTAACCAGCCGGCGAGCATCAGCGCGCCGCCCAGTGCCGACTGCAGCCACACGCCCATCGACGCGTCAGACCGGGCGGATGCGGAAACGATAATGCCGCAGGATCGCGTCGCCGATGAGCGGCGGCGCCAGGTCGCAGAACCGGAGGCCGAGGACCAGCGGCCAGGGAAAGGACGATCGCCGCCGGCCGCGATCGATCGCGCGCTTGACCTTACCGGCGGCGGCCGCGGTGCTCGCCAGAAACGGCTTCGGCCCGTCGAAGCGATCGGTCATCGGTGAAGCGAAAAACCCCGGACAGACGATCGTCACGCCGACGCCGCGCGGCGCCAGTCGCGGCCGCAGCGCCTCGGCGTAAGCCCGCAGCCCGGCCTTGCTCGCGCAATAACCGGGGCTGTTCGGCAGCCCGCGATAGGCGGCGACCGACGCCACCACGGCGACCCGCCCGCGACCGCGCCGGCACATCGCCGGCAGCAGCGGTTCGACCGTATTGATCGCGCCGATGAGATTGACCCGGATCTGGTTGACCGCGCTCGCCGCGCCCTCCGACGGGCTGTCCGGCGCGGGTCCGGCCGAGGTACCGGCATTGGCAATGACGAGATCGACCGGGTGTTCGCGATCGAAATCGCCGAGCCAGGTCTCCATCGCCGCCGCATCGCCGACGTCGATCGCCGCAATTTTCACATTGGCCCCCGTTGCCTCGCATCGGTCTGCGGTGGCTGCGAGGCGCTGCCGATCGCGTCCGACCAGGCCCAGCGTCACCGCCGGTGCGGCATAGGCCTGCGCCAATTCGGCGCCAAGCCCGCTCGAAGCCCCGGTAACGATTACGACGCGGAACGGCGCGCGCATCCCCGGCGCCGCGTCCTAGCCCGACTTCACGGATTGGCCGGGACGTTCCCTGACATCCCGTGCATTGCATCTCACCCCCACCCCAGCCCTGTACCCCCATCGAGGGGGCGGGAGCGCTCGTTCGGTTATTCTAAGCCCTCCCCCTTGACGGGGGAGCCCCCGGACGGCCGCCCGCCAGGGCGGGCGTTCCGGGGGTTGGGAGGGGGTGAACATGGTAGTCCTCGTCGCCGGTTCCCGAATTCGCGAAGACGGGCTAGGGGGCCGGTGCCGGGCACTCGTCCCCGGCGGGTCGCCAGCGCAGGATCGGCCGGCGCGCCGCCGCGGTTTCATCGAGCCGGCGGCGCGGCGCGAAGCGCGGCGCTTTGGCAAAGCGCCCGGCGTCGCCCGAACGGGCGGCGGCGGCGAGCCCCTGCAAGACGGTGACGAACTGGTCGAGCGAGGCCTTGCTCTCGCTCTCGGTCGGTTCGATCAGAAGGGCGCCGTGCACGACCAGCGGGAAGTACATCGTCATCGGATGGTAGCCCTCGTCGATCAGCGCTTTGGCGAAGTCGAGCGTGGTGACGCCGCGGTCCTTCAGAAACCGGTCGTCGAACAGCACTTCATGCATGCACGGGCCCGGATAGGACAGGCTGAGATCGGGTGCCAACCGGGCGCGCAGATAATTGGCGCCGAGCACCGCATCTTCGGCGACTTGCCTCAGCCCGTCGGCGCCGTGGCTCATCATGTAGGCAAGCGCGCGCACGAACATGCCGATCTGCCCGTGAAAGCCCTTGAGCCGGCCGATCGCCTGCCGCGCCGGACCGGTCTTGTGCTCGACGAGTTCGAGCCCGCGCGGCCCATGCACGAGCCAAGGCAGCGGGGCATAGGGCGCCAAGCCCGCCGCCAGCGCCACCGGGCCGCTGCCCGGGCCGCCGCCGCCATGCGGCGTCGAAAAGGTCTTGTGCAGGTTGAGGTGCATGCAGTCGATGCCGAGATCGGCGGGCCGCACCCGCCCGACGATGGCGTTGAAATTGGCGCCGTCGCAGTAGAAGAACGCGCCGCTTCGATGCACCGCCTCGGCGATCGCGACGATCTCGCTCTCGAACAGGCCGCAGGTATTCGGATTGGTCAGCATCAGGGCCGCGACATCGGGCCCGAGCTTCTTTTCGAGCGTGCCGCGGTCGACCCGCCCCGCCGCGTCGTTCGGCACCGGATCGACCGCGTAGCCGCAGGCTGCGGCACTCGCCGGGTTGGTGCCGTGGGCCGATTCCGGGCACCAGAACCCGGCGCCGGGGGTCGCCCCGCGCGGCAAGCGCCGCCCGGATCGTCATCATGCCGCACAGCTCGCCATGCGCCCCGGCGCCGGGCGACAGCGCAACCGCCGGCATGCCGGTGAGGATCTTCAGCCAGTGCGCCAGGCGATCGATCAGTTCGAGCGCGCCCTTGACGGTCGCGACCGGCTGCAGCGGATGGATGTCGGCGAGACCCGGCAGCCGCGCCAGCTTTTCGTTGAGCCGCGGGTTGTGCTTCATCGTGCACGAGCCGAGCGGATAGAGGCCGGTGTCGATCGCATAGTTCTTGTGCGACAGCCGGGTGAAATGGCGAACCACCTGCGGCTCGCTGAGACCGGGCAGACCGATCGCGCCCTGCCGCTCGAGACCGCCCATCCGGGTGCCGATGGGCGGCGGCTCCGGCAGGTCGACGCCGCAACGACCAGGCGAATCCTGCTCGAAGATCAGCGGCTCCTCGATCTCGAGACCGCGGTTGCCGCTCACGGTCGCGGCCCGACCCGGCGCCGTTTCGGGGCGGCTTGCCGCGAGCGCCCGACTCCATTCGCTCACGACAGCGCCTCCCGCAGCCCCTGTTCGAGCCGTTCGGCATCGTCCGCGGTCGCGGTCTCGGTGACGGCCACCAGCAGGAGATGCGCCAATTCGGGCCGCTCCGGATAGAGCCGGCTCGCCGGGACGCCGGCGAGAATGCCCGATTGGGCGAGCCTGTCGACCACCGGTGCGGCCGGCCGCGGCAGCCACAGCGTGAATTCGTTGAAGAAGCCGCCGTTGACGAGGCGCACCCCGGGCAGGCGTTCGAGCCGCAGGGCCAGGGCGGCGGCGGCGGCGTGGTTGAGCCGCGCCAGCCGGGTAAGGCCGGTTTCCCCGAGCAAAGCGAGATGGATCGTGAAGGCCAGCGCACACAGCCCGGAATTCGTGCAGATGTTGCTGGTCGCGCGCTCGCGCCGGATGTGCTGCTCGCGCGTCGACAGGGTCAGCACCCAGCCGCGCCTGCCCTCGGCGTCGACCGTCTGGCCGGCAAGACGGCCCGGCATCTGGCGAACGAATTTGTCGCGGCTGGCAAAGAGCCCGAGATGGGGCCCGCCGAAACTGAGCGCATTGCCGAGCGACTGGCCCTCGGCGGCGACGATGTCGGCATCCATTTCGCCGGGCGGCCGGACCGCACCCAGCGACAGGATCTCGGTGACGACGACGACCAGCAGCGCCCCCCGCTCATGACAGGCCTGCGCCAGCGCCGACCAGTCGCGCAGCTCGCCCCAGAAATCGGGGTTCTGTACGACGACGCAGGAGGTGGCGTTATCGATCAGCCGGGCCAGCTGTTCTTCGATCCCCGGCGCCGGCGGCGGTGCCGCGAGGTCGAAGCCGACAAAGTGCCCATAGGTCTCGCAGACCTCGCGATAATGCGGGTGCAGGCCACCCGACAGCACCGCCCGCTTCCGCCCGGTGAGGCGATTCGCCATCATCACCGCCTCGGCGCAGGCGGTGGCCCCGTCATAGAGCGAGGCGTTGGCGACCTCCATCCCGGTCAAGAGCGCCACCTGGGTCTGGAACTCGAACAGATATTGCAGGGTGCCTTGCGCTATCTCGGGCTGGTAGGGGGTGTAGGAAGTCAGGAACTCGCCGCGCTGGATGAGGTGGTCGACCGCGGCCGGGAGATGGTGGCGATAGGCGCCGGCGCCGAGGAAAAACGGTGCCGAGCCGGCCGCGAGGTTCCTCGACGCCAGCGCCGCGATCGCCCGTTCGACCTCGATCTCGCCCTGGCCGCGCGGCAGATCGACGAGGCCGTCGAGCCGGGCCGCGGGCGGCACCTCGGCGAACAGGGCGTCGATCGAATCGACGCCGACCGCCCCCAGCATCGCGGCGCGATCGGCCGGGGTCAGCGGCAGGTAGCGCATCAGGGCTGCTCCGCGACCAGGCGCGCGTAGGCCTCTTCTTCCATCAGCGCGTCGAGTTCGGTGGGGTCGGCGAGCCGCAATTTCAGAAACCAGCCGGCACCCATCGGATCGGCATTGACCCGGGCCGGATCGGCGGCGAGCGCATCGTTGACCTCGGCGACCTCGCCCGAGACCGGGGCAAAGACATCGCTCGCCGCCTTGACCGATTCGACGACCGCCGCCGGTTTACCCTGTTCGAGCCGCCGCCCGACTTCCGGCAATTCGACATAGACGACGTCGCCCAGCTGGGACTGGGCAAAATCGGTGATGCCGACGACGGCGAGGTCGCCATCGAGCCGGACCCATTCGTGATCCCTGGTGAAGCGCGGCGCGTTCATCGGCTTGCTCCTCGGGCGGCCCCCTCCCTTCCCTCCCCCGCCCGCGGGGGAGGGGCAGGGTGGGGGCGAAAATAGCGGTGCGGAACAAACGGCAGTGCGACGACGCGGGCCGGGCGCGCGGCGCCCCGCACGACCAGGGCGAGCGCCGTTCCGGGCATGGCCTGCGCGGCCTCGACATAACCCATCGCAATCGGGCCGCCGACCGAGGGTCCGAAGCCGCCGCTCGTCACCCGGCCGATCTCGCGCCCGCCGGCGTCGACGACGATGGTTCCGTCGCGCGCCGGCGCCGGCCCGTCCGGGCGGATGCCGACGCGCCGGCGCGCCGGTCCCAGGGCGAGCTGGCGCAGGACCACCGCCGCGCCGGGAAAACCGCCCTCTCGCCGCCGCCGCTGGCCGATCCTCCAGCCGAGTTCGGCTTCGACCGGGGTCGTCGTCGCATCGATGTCGCGCCCCCAGAGGCAGAAGCCGGCCTCGAGGCGCAGCGAATCGCGGGCGCCGAGCCCGATCGGCTCGACCTCGGGCTCGGCGAGCAGCCGCTCGGCGATGGCCTCGGCGGCGGCGGCCGGCAGCGAAATCTCGAACCCGTCCTCGCCGGTGTAGCCCGAACGCGTCACCAGGCAGGAAGCGCCGGCGAGCGTCGCCTCGGCTGCGGTCATAAACGCCAAGCGGGCGATGTCGGGGGCGAGGCGCGACAGGACGGCGGCTGCGGCCGGGCCTTGCAATGCCAACAGGGCGCGGTCGTCGAGCCGTTCGACCGCCACCTTGGGATCGAGGCGCGCCCTGAGATCGGCAAGATCGGCGTCCTTTCGCGCGGCGTTGACGACGAGGTGGAGGCCGTCTTCGCAACGCGTGACGATCAGATCGTCGAGGATGCCGCCGCGGTCGTCGAGAAGCAGCGTGTAGCGCATCCGCATCCGGCCAAGCCCGCTTATGTCCCCCGGCACCAGCGCTTCGAGCGCCGCCGCCGGATCGCCGCCCGCGAGCCGCAATTGGCCCATATGCGAGACATCGAAGAGCCCGGCCGCGGCGCGGGTATGGCGATGCTCGGCGAGGATCCCGGCGGGATACTGGAGCGGCATCGCATAGCCGGCGAACGGCACGATGCGGGCGCCGAGCCTTTGGTGCAGCGCGTGGAGCGGCGTCTGCCGCAACGGCGGCGCAGCGGCCTGGGTCAATGGCCTGCCTCCGACAGAGCGGACGCGTGGGCGTCCCATTCGCCCCCTCTGTCGTGGACCCTGAGAGATTCACCGGGCCGGCGCAGGGCGCCGCCCTCGGTTTACTCCTTCGGAGAGCGGCCGGCGTCTTGGGACCGGCGGCTGCTTTCCAGAGCGCCCTTCCGCCCGCGGTCCTTTTGCCTGAGAGTTTCCGGGGCGGTTGCTCCTTCGGCGCCGCCTTCCCCTTCGAATCGGGGAGGCGGCCTCTCCTGCGGGCGTGCAATCGGCAAATCGTGTCTAGCACGGAGCCGCGGCAAAGACCAGTCGCTCATTTTTGGGCGGGTCGGCAATTCCCGTTGACAGGGAATTTTCGAACCGCCCGCCCGACCCCCAAATCGCCGTTCCGAAGTGTTGCGAAAATCAACGGTCCCGGCGCCCCGGGTCCGCGATTCGTACAGCCCGAGGATGAACTCCAGGCGTAGGGTGGGTTGAGCATCCGCGAAACCCACCATTCCCGGCACCGCAGATGGATTTCCCCCGGCCGCCGGGGTCAACCCATCTGCCGCCGCGCAGCGACCGACAAAAGGAGTGGTCGCCGGCACTCGCGCCGCTGCGGAGGCACAAGGTGTCGGTGCGTCCCTCGGCCGCCCGGCGGCCGGTCTGATCGTCGATCATTGCGGTTGCGATGCGGCATTTGTGACTTCGACCGGCGCCGCCCTGTTCGCCTGGCCGTTCTCGGTCTCGGGCTGCCGGAGACTGGTCATTGCAGCGAGCGGCAAGGGCTGCCCGCGTCGACCCCGAGCGGCGGCTGGGCCGCGCTCATGCGCCGCTGCCGCTGAACTGCGAGGCCGGGAGGGCGAGCCGAGGCGCATGGCAGGAGCGGAGCCGACCGGCCGGATTACGTCTCAATCCCTTTCTTGGGGCGGCACCTCAAACTCCTCATCCTGAGCGCGCGCGAAACGCGCAGTCGAAGGGCAGGCTCTTGGCGGGCGGCTGTCCGGGAACGGACGCGTCTCGAACCGCGCACGGCGCAGATGCAGCGCAATTCTCGCCCAGCCTGCCCAGCCTCATCCGCGAAACCCACCATTCCCCTCGCGCAGCTCAAACGGCGACAGTCGCCGAGCTGTTCACCGCCGCCCGCAATCGAAAATTGATTCGGCAAATCACCGCTTCCTGCATCTGCAGAAAATCTGCAGCGAGATTTCTCCCAACGGTTGAACCACTGCTGCAACCGCAGCCCCGCAATGCCGGCCGCGCTGGCCCGCGGGTGGCCGGCTTCGACGGGCTGCAGTGTGCAATGAGAAAACGTCAATTTTGTGGATGACGAAATCAGAAAGCAACGGCGCAATTTTGTGTCCGCTCTCGCGACGGCTTGCGTTCGGTCTGGCCGAGCTTGTCGCTCGATGCGGTGAAGAGGCTGGTGAGGATAGTCGAGGTTGGCGACCGGCCGATGCCGACGTCTCGATCCCTTTTGTTTCAGGGCGGCAGGTAAACTTGCACCCTTAAATCTTGTCGAGCCAGTGTGGTGGATCAGAAATTCGTTTCACAATACGAGTGCCGTCATTGCGAGCGAAGCGAAGCAATCTCGCGCCACAAATGACCGAATGCTGTAGAGATTGCTTCGTCGGCCTCCGGCCTCCTCGCAATGACAATTCCTGTTAATTATGAAGCGAACTCATGGCTCAGCACACTAGGTCCTGATCTCGCGGCGGAAATGCCGCCGCTGTTCGGGCGGGAAGTCGAGGCCCGCGAGCTTGACGAGACTCTGATGGAGAGGATCCTCCAACCCGATGATATTGTGCTCAAGATACTTTCGGGGATAGGCCATCGCCATCGTTTCGTCGGGTTTCATACTCCGACCGCGGCTGTTCCTGCCGGCGATCCGCCGCTCTTCTCCGATTGACCCCTATTCGCGCAAGCACACGAATGCGAAGCGAGTGGTCTTCGAGCACCGCGCGCCGCGGCGTCGCCGCGAGGCGGTCCGGCCGCCGCATCGGCTGGCGTGCGCGAAACCGGAAGTCGAAGGCCGCAGCAGCGCTGGGTGCCTTGGTCGCCAGACCGGGGATATGCTAGGAATATCGCACCGGAGCGGGAGGTGTCGGTGCCGCAAGTCACCGTGGGGAAATGGGGGAAGAATCTGGCCATCCGGTTCCCGGCCGAGATCGTGAAGGCGGCCGGGCTCAGCGACGGCGAGCGGGTCGAGATCGAAGCGGATGACGGCAATATCATTATCCGCCGCACGATGCCGCATTTCACCCTGGAGGAGCTGTTCCGCGGCAAGGGTCCGGAGGAATGGCGGGCCGCTTACACCGGGGCCTTCGACTGGGACCGGCAAAATATACGGGTAACCCGTAATGTATGCAGGATGAAGATTTTGAGTGGGATGATGACAAGGCGGCGGCGAACCTCCGCGATCATCGCGTCAGCTTCGAGCAAGCCGCCTTTGCCTTCAATGACCCGTTTGCCGTCGAATGGATCGATGAGCGCGAAGCCTACGGCGAGGAACGGCCTGTCCTGCTCGGCATGACCGGCGGTCAGGTGCTGACCGTCGTTTACACAGAGCGCGGTGATCGCATCCGCATCATCTCGGCTTGGAGAGCAACGCGTCATGAACGAGACTACTACTATCGCCAGAATGCGCCGTGACGGCGTGCTCGTGCGCGTCAAGCCGGACGGCACCGAAGAGGTGATGCCGGTTACGCCGCTGGCGCCGATGACGCCAGAGGAAGTCGAAGCGGCGGCCGCTGCCGATCCCGATGCGCGGCCCTTCACGGCCGAAGAGTTGGCGAAGGTGCGACGGGTGCCGCGCGCCAAGACCCTGCGCCGCGCGCTCGGCCTCACGCAGGAGGAATTTGCCGGACGCTATCACATCCCGATCGGCACATTGCGCGATTGGGAGCAAGGCCGTTCGGAACCCGACCAGCCTGCGCGCGCCTATCTCGCCGTGATCGCGCACGACCCGGAGGGCGTGCGCCGAGCCTTGGAAGCCAAGCCAGGCTAAAGTCTTATGCCCCCCGCCGACATCATCGAGACAACCGTCGCCGAGGTCACCGCCGAGTTGCTGCGCCGGGGCGTCGGCCCCGACGAGCCGGTGTCGATCGTCATCGAGCCGGTCGAGGGCCCGGCGCTCGCGCGACGAAATTCGCGGGTGCGCGTGGTCGACGCCGGTCTTGCCGATGCCGATATCGACCGGCTGATCAAGCAGGCGCAGAAAGAAGTCGAGCCGAACCTGGCCGAGGCGATCCGGCGCCGCTTTGCGCCTCTCGGCGGGGTCGATCTCGAACCGCATCCACCGGTACCGACCGGCCCGCCGCCCTCCTTCGATCCGTGATCGTTCTCGACACCAATGTGATCTCGGAGCTGATGCGCGCGGAACCGCGTCGCGCGGTCCTCGGCTGGGTGGCAAGGCAGCCGCGCGCTCTGCTGTACACGACGAATATCAATCAGGCTGAGATACTCCACGGCATCGGGGCCCTGCCCGAGGGACGACGGCGCACCGCGCTCGCGGCGGCTGCGGCAGCAGTATTCGCCGAGGATTTTGCCGGGCGTATCCTGCCGTTCGAAGCCACGGCGGCCGCGCGCTATGCCGACATCGTCGTCGCGCGGCGCCAGGCCGGCAACCCGATCGAGGGATTTGACGCTTTGATCGCCGCGACCGCGCTGGGTGTCGATGCGAGCGTCGCCACGCGGGACACCGCTGGCTTCGCAGGCTGCGAACTCACGCTTGCCGATCCGTGGACGACGGCGTGAGTGTGCGGGATTTTATCCGCACCGTGGCGCCGCCGCCCCGCTGGCTGGAGAAAGCCTGGACGGATGCCAAGTGGCGTGGGCTCGACGCCTTGACGGCGGCTGATATAAAGACCGAGATCACCGCACATCGGCGCAAACAGGCTGCGCTGCGCCGAGTGCGCCCATAAGAAGCTGGTCGCGTTTTTCTTATTCCGCACGGCCCTGCGCGATTTAGTGCTACCTCCTCGCTCATGGAAACTAAACCGCTCGTGCCGCGCGCGGTGCTCGTCGGGATCCAGCTCCCGAGCGTCGACGACGCCGCACACGCCGCGAGCATCGAGGAGCTGGGCCGTCTCGTGAAGACGCTCGGTTACGTGGTGGTCGGTACGAAGTCGCAGAAGCGCGACGGGATCGGCGGCGGAACGGTGCTCGGCAAGGGGCAGCTTGCGGAACTCGCGGCGATCACCGGCGGGACGGGCGTCGTCGGATCGATGGCGACCCCGCACAAGTCGAAGGCCCGCGAGCGCTTTGCGGACGCCGGCGCGAAGCAGCCGGATGCCCGACAGATCGAGCCGGATCCGGAGGCGCCGCCGAAGCCGGAATTTGTGATCATCGATCACGAGATCTCGCCTAGCCAGGCTCGCAACCTCGAGCGTGCAACCGGGGCGCGGGTGCTCGATCGGACCAGCGTGATCGTCGAGATCTTCCATCGTCATGCGCACAGCCGCGAGGCGAAGCTGCAGGTGGAGATCGCGCGCTTGAAGTATCTCGCGCCGCGCCTGCGGGAGTCGTTGGCGGGCGGCGGGCGGCAGCAGGGCTCCGGCGCGGGCGAGTCCGATCTCGATCTCGATCGCCGCAAGATCCGCGATCGCCTGGCGGAGCTGAAAGAGCAGCTGGAGGATATCCAGCGAGACAGCGACCAGCGTCGGTTCGCGCGTCGCGATCAGCTCCGGGTCGCGCTGGTCGGATACACGAACGCAGGGAAGTCGTCGCTGATGCGTGCGCTCACGGGCAGCGAGGTGCTGGTCGCGGACGAGCTCTTCGCGACGCTTGACACGACGGTGCGCGCCCTGCAGCCGGAGACAAAGCCGCGCGTGCTCGTCTCGGACACGGTCGGGTTCATCAAGAAGCTGCCGCACGATCTCGTCGCGTCGTTCCGATCCACGCTCGCCGAGGCGCTCGAAGCGTCGCTGCTGCTGTTCGTCGTCGACGCGTCCGATCCGACGTATGAATCGCAGCTTGAGGTGACCCGCAACGTGCTGCGCGAGATCGGCGCGGAGAGCATCCCGTCGCGCCTGCTCCTCAACAAGATCGATCGCGTGAGCGAGGCCGATCGCGCCGCCCTCCGCGCGAAGCACCCCGACGCGATCCTGCTCTCCGCGAAGTCACCCGAGGACGTGGCCGCGCTGCGCGAGACGATCATCGTGTTCTTCGAAGCGGCAATGGTCGAGGATCAGTTCGTGCTGCCGTACGCAAAGCAGGGGCTGCTCGGCGATGTGTACGCGAATGCGCGCGTGCTCTCCGAGGACTACGACGGCACCGGCCGGATCATGAAGGTGCGCGGCCTGCCCGGCGCGATCGCGCGCCTGCGAAGAACCCTCGCCGGTTCGTGAGTTTGATCGCCGATCGATCGGCTACAGCGGTTCGCCCGACGCCAGCGCTCTTCTTAGTCACATCGAGCGGACGCAAATGCCGCTTCACGAGAAACACACTCGAGAAAGCGTGGAGCGGCGCCAAGCGGCGTGGGCTCACACCTTGACGCCCCCGCCGATATCGAGGCCGAGATCACCGCACAACGGCGCAAACAGGACCCTATCACCCCTGGCGGGGTGAAGTGATCCGGGCGGTCATCGATACCAATGTGCTGGTGTCCGGCCTTCTCTCTCCCACGGGCAACGAGGCGCTGATCCTGCTCGCCATCCATCTGGGCCTGGTGCATCCCTGTTTCTCGGAAGAGATCCTCGAAGAATAAGCGGCCGTGCTCGCGCGGCCGAAATTCGCGTTCCCCTCTGATATTACTGAGGAGGCCAAGAGGAACCCCGTGTTGAAACAGCTGCCCCTGCGGCTGCGCGCCGCCGCCTATGCGCTACGTGGCGGCTTCCTGATCCGGCCGCTGGTGATCGCCGTCGTCCTCGGCCTGTGCGGCGCGGTTCTGTCCTCGCTGGAGGAGGCGGCGCCCGTCGCCGCCACCTGGGTGCCGACGACGCTATTCCCCTCGCACGAGGACGCGCAGGTCGCGCAGGTGATCCTGAGCGTCATCGCCCAGTCGATCATGACCGTAGTCTCGATCGTCTTCGCCATCCTGCTGATGACACTCACGCTCGCGTCGATGCAGTTCTCGCCGCGCATCCTGATCAGCTTTGTGCGCGACCGCGGCACGCAGTGGACGCTCGGCATCTTCCTCGGCACCTTCTCCTACTGCGTGGCGGCGCTGCCCGCCGCCCGCTCCATGCCGCATCCGTTCGCGCCGGTGGTGACGGTGCTCGGCGCGATGCTGTTGGCGCTCGTGTGCGTCGGCTGGCTGCTGTTCTTCATCCAGCACATTTCGCGGTCGATTAGCGTCAACCACATCGTCGACCGGATTGCGCGCGAGACCGAGTTGGTGATCGACGAGCTAATGCCGCATTCACGCGCGGGCCACTACCGCTCGGCGCCTGTCCTGCAGGAGCCGGGTGGGGATGAGTTCCCGATCCTCAACGAGGTCTCGGGCTATATCCGCTTCATCGATACACGGCGGCTGGTGGAGTTCGCACGGACGTACCGCCTGCACCTGCGCGTCACGCGACAGGTCGGCCACTTCGTGCCGGCCGGCGTGCCGCTGCTGATGGTCTCGCGGCGCGCCTTGATGGACCGCGACCGGGCCGTGGAACTGACCGGGGCGTTCGACATCGGCCCGATGCGCACGCTGCAGCAGGACGTCGAGTTCGGCGTCATCCAGATCGTCGACATCGCATTGCGCGCGATCTCGCCAGCGGTGAACGACCCGAGCACGGCGATCAGTTGCATCGACCAGCTCACCCGTATCCTGATCCGCTGGGTCGGCCGCTTCCCGCCGGAGTCTCACCTATACAAACCGCCGCACGTCTTGCGCGTCGTGCTGCCATGGATCGACCTGGACGGGATGCTGGATACCTCGATCGAGCAGATTCGCGCCTACGCCGCGAACGATGCGCCGGTCAGCCTGCGGCTGCTGCGGTTGCTGCACGATGTCGCCGTCACCGTCGAGAACGACGCGCTGCGTCTGCGCATCGTCGAGCGCGGTGCGCACGTCGTCGAAGGCTGCCGGGGGCGGCTGCCGCCGGAGGACCTGGCGCGGCTGGAGCAGCGTTTGGCGGCGATCAAGGGTCTGACGCCGACGTTGGCACGTGACGAACGCAGGGCAAGCCAGTTCTAATCGGTCTGCCCGTCCTCGCACTGCTCCTTGACCAGCGGCTGCAAATCTCCGCGATCATCGCGTCAGCTTCGAGCAAGCCGCCTTTGCCTTCAATGACCCGTTCGCCGTCGAGTGGATCGATGAGCGCGAAGCCTACGGCGAGGAACGGTCTGTCCTGCTCGGCATGACCGGCGGTCAGGTGCTGACCGTCGTTTACCCAGAGAGCGGTGATCGCATCCGCATCATCTCGGCTTGGAGAGCAACGCGTCATGAACGAGACTACTACTATCGCCAGAATGCGCCGTGACGGCGTGCTCGTGCGCGTCAAGCCGGACGGCACCGAAGAGGTGATGCCGGTTACGCCGCTGGCGCCGATGACGCCAGAGGAAGTCGAAGCGGCGGCCGCTGCCGATCCCGATGCGCGGCCCTTCACGGCCGAAGAGTTGGCGAAGGTGCGACGGGTGCCGCGCGCCAAGACGCTGCGCCGCGCGCTCGGCCTCACGCAGGAAGAATTTGCCGGACGCTATCACATCCCGATCGGCACATTGCGCGATTGGGAGCAAGGCCGTTCGGAACCCGACCAGCCTGCGCGCGCCTATCTCGCCGTGATCGCGCACGACCCGGAGGGCGTGCGCCGAGCCTTGGAAGCCAAGCCAGGCTAAAGTCCTTATGCCGCCCGCCGACATCATCGAGACAACCGTCGCCGAGGTCACCGGCGAGTTGCTGCGCCGGGGCGTCGGTCCCGACGAGCCGGTGTCGATCATCATCGAGCCGGCCGAGGGGCTGGCGCTCGCGCGACGAAAATCGCGGGTGCGCGTTGTCGCCGCCGGTCTTGCCGATGCCGATATCGACCGGCTGATCAAGCAGGCGCAGAAAGAAGTCGAGCCGAACCTGGCCGAGGCGATCCGGCGCCGCTTTGCGCCTCTCGGCGGGGTCGATCTCGAACCATCGTCGCATGGGAATGTCGACGCAGCGGCTTCGTTCGATCCGTCGTCGTCCACGTCATAAGCGGAGTGGTCGGCACTGCTGCACCTCGCACCGACGTTAACCCCGCGCCCCTCCCCTTTCCTACCGTCTCCAATTCGTTCCTGAGAAACAGAGCGAGATCAACTTACGCGTGATGAAATGAGCCCGCTATGCGACCGGCCCCCGGAGGACCTCCGGAATTTGTGCGCCAGCGGGCCGGACTGTAACCCCAAACTCCAGACCCAAAACTCCGGCAGGTCCGGCCACTAACCGAGCGGCTTTCCGAGATCGCCACCAATCGACCGTCACAAATGTCACCAATGATAACGGCATCGGGTGCCATTGAATTGTCTGTGCCGCCGATAAATCCCCGTTTCACCGAAACCTATCTCCGTGACACACGCAGAGACGCGACGCCCGATCCGGTGGGGTTGTCGGACGGCAGATGGCATCCCACAACCCTGGGGTAGGGGCCCCAAGGGTTGTAGGGCGAAGAGGTTTGCCTTTATTCGTAGAATTCCGGCGCGTGCTTGTGCTTGTTGAAAGTGTCGGGATCGTGGGCAAAGATCACATCGGCGCCTTCGGTCGCCATCAGCCGCTTGATATATTGGTATGCGCTAATCATCCCGGCCGGGTCGTAGGCGAGCGAGACGGTCGGCAGCAGGTCCTTCTGCAGGTTCTCCATCAGAAAGCAGGCATCGCTGGTCAGGATGACGGGGCCGCTCTTGGGCAGACGGACGATCATGATCTCGGATCCAGGCGTATGCGAGACCGCGCGGTGGATGTAGATGCTGCCGTCGCCAAACAGGTCGAGATCGCCGTCGAGCTCGATCACCTTCTGCTTGGCCGGGTTGTTCTGGCCGACGTCATTGCGCAGCATCGAGAAATCGCCGGTGATGTAGCAGCACCCGTAGCCCGGTTTGGGCCAGAACGCATTGATGATCTCGTCGCGCTGATAGACCACCGTCGCCGTCGGGAACTTGCCGACATTGCCGGCGTGGTCGAGGTGCATGTGGCCGAGGACGACGTAATTGATATCGGACGGCTTGACGCCGATCTTGGCGAGCTGGAGGTCGATCGCGACGTCCGGACTGCGGCCGATGCCCAGCGCCTTCGCGAGCGGCCCCCAATAGGAGGGGTCGGTGATGATCCTGTCGTTGTTGCCGCTATCGAACAGTACGTTGCCCTTCGGGTGCTTGATCAGAAAGAAGGCCACCGGGACCGCAATCTTGCCGCTGGCGCCGGTCTGCAGCAGCGACTTGTCCGGATGCCCCCAGCCGGAGGAAAAGACGTAGAGGCGCATTCCCTCGGGCGAGGCTGCAGATGCCCCGACGGCGAGGCAAATGCAGGCACCGACGGCGGCGGTCATGCCCATGAACAAATTTCGCATCGTGACTTGCATAGGTTCCTCCTCCTATCTCGGGACTTGGTCGTCGTTCCGGATATCCGCTGCATCTGTCGCGGAAATCGCCAGCAATTTGCGATCGAGTTGCTCGACTTGCTGGGCGTGTGCCCTGTTGCGCCGGCCGGACATTGTCTGCGGCGTCAGCCGGGTGCTGCACCTTGGGTGTTGACGTAGCACGCGTAAACCGAGGTTGTGCCCAAGATATACAAGCGGTTCCGCAAGATCCCGCCGAATGCGATATTCGATACCGTTTCCGGGGTGTGGATCTTGCCGAGCAGCGTGCCGTCCGCGTGGTAGCAGCGCACGCCGTCTTCTTTCGGATCGCCCCAGCCCATGCTGCACCAGACATTGCCCTCAACGTCGCAGCGCATGCCGTCGGTCGTAGCCGGCGCCCAGCCATCGGCGAACACCTTGCTGTTGGCGACCTTGCCGCTATCGATATCGACATCGAACACACGGATATGTGCCGGATTCCCGGGCCCCTCCGAGATGCCGGTATCGATGACGTAGAGCTTCTTTTCGTCGGGAGAAAAACAAATGCCGTTCGGCTGCACGAAGTCGTCGACAACCACCGTGGTCGCGCCAGTTTTCCCGTCGACCCGGAAGACGTTGTGCTTTTCCTGCTCGATCTCGCCGTGGAGACTTTCGTACCAGCCTCTGACGCCGTAGGTCGGGTCGGTAAACCAGATCGAGCCGTTAGAGGCGACCACGACATCGTTCGGCGAATTGAGCTTCTTGCCGTTGTAGCGGTCGGCGATCACTGTGATCGTGCCATTGTGTTCGGTACGGGTGATGCGCCGGCCGGTGTGTTCCGCAGTGACGAGACGGCCCTCGTAGTCGACCGTGTTGCCATTTGAGTTCAGCGAGGGGTAGCGGAACACGCTGACGTGACCATCGTCCTCCAAGAACCGTATCATCCGGTTGTTGGGAATATCGCTGAACACGAGGTAGCGGCCCGCAGCGAAGTAAGCCGGCCCCTCGGCCCAGCGGAAGCCGTGGGCGATGCGCTCGACGGCACCGGTGCCCACGCTGCCTTTGAACCGCTTGTCGAGGCTCTCGATATGCTTATCGGGATAGCGTGTGTCCGGCAGAGGTCCGAGTGGCAGCCCCTCGTTGAGCGGAACCCCGGTCGGCATTCCGGTTTCGCCGAACGGTCCTTCAGTCTCGGCGGCGGTGGCGGCTTTGAGCGTGGCCGCGGTCGCAGCGGCTGCAGATCCGGCAAGGAAAGCGCGTCTGTCCATGGTTTCCTCTCTATGAATCCGACTGACGTTGAGATCGGCGACGCGGATGATAGCCGGGCCCCATGGTACAGGGGCGCTCGTCGACGAGAAGACGGAAGGATAAGGTGAGGACCGAAAGCCCGTCCATCTCGATATCCGCTGCGCTTCGATGATCATACTCGACAAGAAGCACGCGCATTACTTCTCCTTGGTTTGCTCGATATTTGCAGTATGCGCGTTCACATAGACCTCGAACAGGTGACCTTGGTTGTCGGCCACCTTGAATTTATACTGCCAGTGATCGTACTTTTGCTCTATCTTGACCCCGAACACATCTCCCGGCAACTTGCCGCGGGTCATGACGAGAATGTCTACCAAGGATCGGATTTCTCCCCTCTGGACGGCTCGGCGCACACCATCGTAGTCCGCGTCATGATCTCCTGCTTGAGCAGGCGTCAGTGGCATCCCCATGATCGCGACGGTCGCGAGCATCGCAAATGTCGCTGAACGGAGAGATGACCGCATACCCCTGGACTCCTCGGAATTTAATCCGCCTCGCGATGGTGCTGTGGCAAAACCCCAGAAATCGTCAGCGGGTTGTTGCGTCCCAGACGGTCTGCCATCCACCCGGACGCTGTCGCGCCGATGAGGCAAATCCGCAATGTAATGGTAAAGACGATCGTCACGTCCGCGAGCGGGACGTGAGATTCCTTCGAAATCGGCACCATGATCAATAGGAATGCGGTGAAGTCAAAGGCGTCGAGCCTCCAGCCGCTACATAGGCGTGCCACTGATCCTTGGTCGGCTGTTTGTACCACGGGCGCGGATTCGTCAAATCTACTAGAATTCTGATTCCGGAAAGCAGCGTGTTAGCTTATCGGAGGATATTTGAACCACGCGGGCGCCGGCAGATGGGCATCAGGATCCTGACGGCGCGGCGCCACCATCTGATCGAACGCGTCAACGGCTGTCTTCAAGCCGCGGTGTACCATCTCCGCCAGGTTGGTCAGTAGCATGATTATTCGGCGTCCTCCGAACCGTCCTGTTGATGGGGCCCATCGGATGTAGCGATAAGCGATAAAGGAGAAAATGCGGGCGTGCAACATATAATATTATAATCAGGCTGGCGCCAGATACCCAAGACACGCCGAACATAATGAGAACTGTGCATCGTCCAAACATTCCATAATATCAGAAGATAGGCTTAGCAATGACTTGCAACGCTTCTAGAAAATGGATGTTTCACTTGCCGAACATCGCGTGGAAAGAGATGTTCAGATTTCCGAACGTAGCGGCGGCTCGAAAATCGGCCGCGACATCCGTGTCTCCTGAATTGTCCGGGCGCACTACCGCTTCCCCGGTTGCGTGCCCCGGCCTGGGTTGGTGGCGACGATCTTGGCCTTTGACCGCTCGGGTACCAATCGTATCGGGCGCATTAATCCTCGCCGTCGCCGTCGCCGTTGCACGCTTTATGATGTCTTCCGTCGCTCAAGAGCAGGAACTCGGTGTCCGCCAGATCGCCGCCGTTTATCTCGACGGCATCGCCACCACGATCTACCCTCACATCGTTGCCCGGAATCTCGCCCACACGGACGAGGCGCTGCGCCGGACCATGTGGTTTCACCAGGGCATGCGCGAGACACGTGCCATTGTGCGGCTGCCCGATGGCACCGTATTCGCCGACGTGTCTGGTCCGAACGGCCAACTCGGCGCGGGCGATCCGCTTCACGATCCCGCGCTCCGTCGACGACTAGAACAGGGACGCGGCTTCGCCTTCGACGAGGATACCGGGGCAGGTTGGGCCTTGCGGGCAATCGTACGTGGCGGAAAATACGTCGCCGATCTCTATGTCGCGGTGGAACTGAAGCCGCTGATAGAGGGGCGGCGAGCGCTTCGTCGCGAGCTGCTCTTGGCGACGATGCTGGCCGGATTGGGAGCCGCGGCGATCGGATTCCTCATCATGCGTCGCATGGTGCTGCCGGTTCGCTTGCTGACCGAACGGCTGCGCCGCGCTCAAGCGGGGGATTTTGAGCGTGTATCGTCCGCCGCGCTTCCGCCGGCCTCGAGCGAATATGGCCGTCTTCTCAGAGGCTATAACGACCTTATCGATGCGCTCGGCGAGCGCGAGGCGCTTGCTGCCAGGCTAGCGCAGCGCGAGCGCGAAAGCGTCCTCGGTCGGCTCGCCGCGACCGTCGCGCACGAGATACGCAATCCGCTTGCCGGCATGGCTACGGCGGTCAACACCATACGAAAGTTTGGCGATGATGCGGATATTCGCACAAAGAGCCTCGACCTGATTGAGCGCGGCCTATGGAGCATGCGGGACGTTGTCAGTTCCGTGCTGGCGTTTCACCGAATGCCGCCGGACCGCCGCCGCCTGACCGCACGCGACCTGGACGACCTGCGGATATTGATCGAGCCCGAGCTGGCGCGGCGGCAGCTTCGCTTGGCCTGGGATTGCGGTATCCAGGAAGCCATTGATGTTGCAGCAACCGAAACTCGGCAGATAGCTCTGAATCTGCTCCTGAATGCCTGTGAGGCCTCGCCGCCCGGCGACGAGGTCAGTTTTCGGGCGTGGGTGGAGCAAGGCAGTGACGAAGCGGGCCCAGCGGAACTCACTTTGCAGGTTATGGATGGCGGCCCGGGGCTGCCGGATGCTGTCACTACGGCGCTAACGGAGATTGGCGTCCCAGACCCGCAAGATTCTGCGTGCGGTCTCGGCATCCGTGTCGTCCGCGACCTGGTTCGTGGGTTGGGCGGCCGAATCGCCGCGACTTCCGCGTCTCGTGACCACGGATCCCACATTATCGTGACTTTGCCGGTCGGTATTGGAACCAGGCGGGAGGCCGCGATATGAGCTCCTCCATGCCAACGCAGACCGTCTTCTCGCCTGCTGGACCTCGACCCCTGATCGGGGTCGTCGAAGATGACCCGATCATGGGAGAGGCGCTGGTGCAGCGTCTCGAATTGGAAGGCTATCGCGCGAACTGGTGGCAGTCGGGCGAAGAAGCGTTGACGCATCTCCGTGAAGCAACGTGCCAGGTCCTGGTCTGCGACATCCGGCTACCAGATCTCGATGGCGAGCAGTTGTTTCGGCGAGCCCTTCCCGATCTTGGTGCGACGCCGGTAATTTTTATTACCGCATTCGGCGAGCTAGAGCAGGCTGTGCGGCTGCTGCGGGCCGGCGCAGATGATTATGTGACCAAGCCGTTCGAGGTGGAAGCCCTCCTTCAGAAGATCGCCACCCTCTGCGCGCGGGAAATCACCGCCGGCAGCGATATGCGCGGCCGAGCGGCGCTCGGCTGCTCTGTCGCGATGCGGTACGTCGAGGCGCAACTCCAACGTATAAAAGATGCTGCGACCCCGGTGCTATTGCTGGGTGAGACCGGTGTCGGCAAGGAAGTCGCGGCGCGGCAGCTGCACGATACGTCGGTGCGGCGCGAACTGCCCTTTATCGTTGTCAGCTGCGCGACGATTCCATTCGAGCGCGCCGAGAGTGAACTGTTCGGCCATGAGCGTGGCGCCGTCACCGGATCCCGCCGCGCGCATGCCGGGTTAGTCGAGCAAGCGGGGTCAGGCACACTCTTCCTCGACGAGGTATCGGCGCTTCCGTTGGCGCTGCAAGGCAAGCTGTTGCGATTGCTCGAGGACGGAACCTATCGCAAGCTCGGCGGCGTGCGAGAGATGGTGTCTAACGCGCGGATCGTCTCATCGACCAATGCAGACCTGCCCGCGCTGGTGGCGGAGGGACGGTTCCGGGCTGATCTCTACTATCGTCTCAATGCGATCGAGCTGCGCATCCCGCCGTTACGTGACCGACCGGAAGATGTCGTCCCCCTGGCCGAGCACTTTCTCGCACAGTTTGCGCGGCGCCGAGGCCAACAAGTTCCCGTCGTTGATGCCTGCTGCGCGTGCCGCTCTGCGGGACCATGCATGGCCGGGAAACATCCGGGAGCTTCGCAATAGGCTGGAGCGAGCGCTTGGCCTGTCTGGCGGCATAACGCAACTAACGGCGAACGGCCTGTTCCCGGAAGAGACCCTTCTCGATCATCCGGGTAACCGCATTGCGAGTCTTGCGGAGGCACGCGAGCGCGCAGAGCGATTGCAGATCGAGGAAGCTATTCGACAGACCGATGGCGAAATCGGCAAAGCAGCCGCCTTGCTCGGTATTTCCCGCACAACCCTTTGGGAAAAGATGCGCCGGCTCCGCCTCCAGCGATAGTCCGACTGGCAAGTGCCGGGCACTCGTTGGCGGTGCCGGGCTGTGAGCATAGACCATCATGGATGGCGGCCGCCGCGCTCACGGAGGTAGGCAAGGCTGGATGACCGACCTCGTGGTCGTCGAGCGCAGCCGGCAGAGTTTGAGGCCGAAGGATTTGCCTGTGCGGGGACCGGCAACGACCCTGATCGATTGCGAGGGATCGGCGGAAGGCCCGCTCAATCACTTTCGATTGGTCGACGACATGCCTGGACCGCACGTGGGGTCTCGTCGAGAATCTTGCTGCGTCGCGGCCCAGCCGCCCGCTATTGCCTACTATGGATCGCGTAGCCGCCGACGTCCCAACGGACGGAGTTCGGCGCCTGGTGCCATCGCCTTGAGCGTGGCCTGCAGGCTCGCGCGCTTTTCGTAGTGGTCCTACCGGCACGCCGACATCGCCCAGGACTGCCTCCGATAGTTGCAGGCTCGCCTCGATCGTCTCGGGCACCGCATCGGAAGCGCCAATACGGTAAAGATGCGCCGCATAGTCCGCGTCGCGGGCGCGTGCAATGATCAGCAGGTCGCGCACCGCCGCGGCCTGGTTCATCGGCACCACCTGGCCGTGACCAGCCAGTCGAACAGCATGCCTACCGCCGCCAGCTGCTGCTTGACCCCGGGCGCCCGGCCGAGTAAGGGGCGACAACTGTTGTGTTATTACGCGCCGTCGTGCGGAGGCTTAAAATCAAACGTTCGCTCACCTGCAACGGTATTCCTCGTGCGTATTCCGGGGGAAGTCGGCCGGCGATTCCGGAATGAAGTCGGCCACTGATTCCGATTTGATCTCGGCCATTCCGATTTGATGTCGGCCACCCCAGGGAGGGGTGGCAAGGCCATTCCTCGGGCGAGGAGGCGATGACGCCTGTTATCGCAGGCCAGATGATTTGGGCCATGGCTGTGCGGGTCAATGTCGGTCGGCTTGGGCCGCCCGCTGGGTTTTCAGGAGCAGACGATCGCGGTCGGGGGACTCGGATCGCCGCGCCTATTAAATTCGGCAGTTTCCGATAAACAGCCACAAGCCGTGCCGGCGCCAGCGCCGTGGCGGGAACGGGTGAAACGCCGGGTGGTGGATGATGAAATCGAGCCAGGTCGGCGCAAGCAACCGGGGAACCGGTGGTGCACCGGGACGATTCAGGAGACACGGATGTCGCGGCCGATTTTCGAGCCGCCGCTATGTGCGGAAATCTGCACATCCTTTTCGCGCGATGTTCGGTAAATCAAACATCCATTTTCTAGAAGGTTTGTAAGTCATTGCTTAGCCTATCTTCTGATATTATGAAAAATGTGGACGATGCACAGTTCGCATTATGTTCAGCATGTCTTGGGTATCTGGCGCCAACCGGATTCTAATAAGGATTGACGCCGCCGGTCGGAGCTTTTATGTTCCGCGCCGGATCGAGTACTCATGGGCCTCGATCCACTTCTCTCGATCTTGGGTCGGCGCGCATCTGCAGCCGGCCCATTTTTTTTCCAGGAGACCCGAGAGAGCCCTGTCGCGAGGTCGGGCTTTTTTAAATCATCGAAAACCCCATGGCAGCCACGGCTCGGTGGTCGCCGGTGTCAGCATAGCGGTCGGGCAACGCCCGATCGGCGACCCGACTTTGCGGGTCGCGGGAAGCGCTGATCTATTGTGGGAGGCGTCTGATCCGATCTGCTCGGAGAGGCTCAAGCCGCTGATTGATATTGGTCGGGCCGGTACACCTTCTTCCTGTATATGACGTTGCCAAGGCCGTCGGCATGACCGGCAACTTCGTCAACATGCAGGCAATCCAATAGCGAATGGAATGGTATAGCCTTCCGGAAATCCCAATTGATTTATTGAAAACACGGGTGATTGTCGAGAAGGCATGTTCCGGGCGCCCGGCTACCTTCGGCCTCGCCCACGGCGCTAAAATATATTGGGGCTTTGACAAACTCCGCGAGATCCGAGAGGGACAGCGCTCTAAGTAAAGGCCACGTCTGGGGTCCGGATGACTCTTAGTGCCGCCGCTGTCACGCAAATCGGCAATTCTGCTTTAGCTATAGCTAAAACCTTCCCGAGGGGCGGCAGATCGCGCGTGGAGCGGCCCCCGCATTTTTCCACACTACTCCGCGACACAAGAGATTGTGTTTTCGCCATATTTTATGTGACACCATTTGACCTTCCCAGTTCGTTTGTTAACCACCCACACTCCCATCTCGTCCTCAGAATGCGGTCCATGAGCCTCGGCAGGAACGGCAACGTATTCGTCTTCGGCTTTTTTGTCGCCGGTGGCTCGCGCCCCGTCCGACATAAATGTGACTGACGCACCAACGGCAACGCACACCAAAACAAAACGTCGAGCTCTCATTTGAAATCCCCTTGGTTCCTGGGATAGATCATTTCTACTTTTGGCAACGCCGAGCCGCTACCCGTTTGCGAGGCGATGACAAATATCGGCAAGCATCGGCTCGCGGAGCTCCTGCGCCGCCGTTTCGCAGGAAACCCATCTGACCTCGCGCTTCCCTTTTTCAGGCCAATTGCGCACGCGCTTAGTCACCTCCATCAAGTAAACCCAGACCTCTACAACCTGGCTGTGCTCCCGGCTGGGGGTGCGCTTCTTCACTCGAAACATGCCGATCGAGTTGGGCGACACATAGCCCTTGATACCGGCTTCCTCGAAGGCCTCCTTCGCCGCAACCTCGCCGAAGGTGAGACGTCCGTTGAGCCTGCCCTTGGGGATACTCCATTTCCCGGATCGGCTCTTGCTGATCAGCAGGATCGACAGCTCTCCGTTTTTCAGCCGGCGGCAAGCCAATGCCCCGGCTTCGAGGATAGGTTTTCCGTCCAACAGCGGCGGAGCGGTCGCCTGAGCCCGCATCAGTTCCGCCAAAAGGGGCGAGGGCTGCCCGGTATCGGTGATGAAGGCGCAACATTGACGCGAGGCGCGATCCTGGCGCGGAGCCGGTGTGATGGTTGGTGTGGGAGGAGGGCCGGCTTTGCCCCAAAGCGGGGTACTCGCCTCGTGCCGTCGACTGTGTTCTTGGCGTAAATCCGAGGCTTCGGCGATTTTTCTCACTTTTTTCGCCATCCTCAGCCTCCACGCGCAGTTCGTTCGGACATTCCGCCCGTGCCCACTTTTAACCCCTGAATCAACGCTTCTGCTCAATTCCGGCTGATCGCGAGCTTGAATTTGTGACTCGCCGGGCGACTTTATCGCAGCGCGCGCGGCTGCGGGAGGGGTGGGATGGATACGACCCTGACCTTGATCGATCTCGCCGGCTCGATCGCCCTGCTGCTGTGGGGCGTGCACATGGTGCAGAGCGGCATCCAGCGCGCTTTCGGCCCCAATTTGCGCCGCTTTCTCGGGCGTACCCTGCGCGGTCGCCTGCCGGCTTTTCTCTCCGGGCTCGGCGTCACCGCCATCTTGCAGAGCAGCACCGCGACCGGGCTGATGATGGCGAGCTTTGCCGCCGGCGGGCTGGTCGATCTGGTGCCGGCGCTCGCGGTGATGCTCGGCGCGAATGTCGGCACCACCCTGATCGTCCAGGTCCTGTCCTTCAACATCGCCCGCATCGCGCCGCTCTTTGTGCTGATCGGCGTCATCTTTTTCCGGCGCGGCACGGCCACCCGCTCGCGCGACCTCGGCCGCGTGGCGATCGGCCTGGGCCTAGTGCTGTTTGCCCTGCAGCAGCTCTTGGCTCTGCTGACACCCTATGAGGACGTGCCGAGCCTGCGTCTCCTGATGGGCGCGATCGCAACACAGCCGATCATCGATGTGATCATCGCCGCGGCGATGACCTGGGCGGCGCATTCGAGCGTCGCCACGGTGCTGCTCACGATGTCGCTGGCAATCCAAGGCGTGGTGCCGCCGCAGGCGGCCTTCGCCCTGGTGCTCGGGGCCAATCTCGGTTCCGCCCTCAACCCGCTCCTCGAAGGCGTCGCCGGCGGCGATCCGGCGGCGAAGCGGGTGCCGGCCGGCAATCTGCTGAACCGCGCCGTCGGCGTCGTCCTCGGACTGGCTGTTCTGAACTGGGTCGGGCCCTGGCTGGTCGCGATCGAGCCAAACCCCGGGCGGGTCGTCGCCGATTTCCACACCGCGTTCAATCTCATCATGGCGGCACTGTTCCTGCCGCTTCTGCAACCCTTTGCGCGGTTGTTGGTGTGGCTGTTGCCGGCGCGCGCGCTGCCGGCCGATCCGGCAAAACCGGTCTACCTCGACCGCACCGCGTACGAGACCCCGGCGATCGCGTTGGCCGGGGCGGCGCGCGAGGCATTGCGCATGTCCGACACGTTCGAAGCCATGCTGCGCGGCGCTCTCGACGCGCTCGATCAGGGCGACCGCAAGCAGGTCGGCACGATCAAGGGGCTCGACGACGTGCTCGACCACCTCAACCGCGCGATCAAGGTCTATCTGACCGAACTCGACCCCGATTCCCTTGATGATGACGACAACCGCCGGCTCAGCGAAATCCTTGCCTTCATCACCAATATCGAGCACGCCGGCGACATCGTGGAACGCAGTTTGCTGGCGATCGCGGCGAAGCGGCTGAAGCGCGGGCTCGCCTTTTCGGTCGAGGGGCAGGCGGAAATCCGCGCCATGCTCGAGCGGCTGATCGGCAACGTGCAGACGGCGGCGGCGGTCTTCATGACCGACGACGCGCGCGCCGCGCGTCGCCTGCTCGCCGAGAAAGAGGTGTTTCGCGACCTTGAGGCGCGGGCGACGGCATCTCATTTCGCGCGGATCCGTGCCGGCCGGATCGAGAGCGTCGAGACCAGCGCCTTGCATCTCGACGTGCTGCGCGACCTGAAGCGGATCAACGCCCATGTCGCCGCCGCTGCCTATGCCGTGCTCGAAAAACGCGGCGAGCTGCTGTCGAGCCGGCTCAGACAAGATATCTGAGCGGCGGGGTGAATGTGACACGCCAGGAATCCTGCCGTGGGAGGAGCTGGTCACACCTTCACGATTGCGCCGCGATGCATGCGAGGGCACGGCGCGGGCGCAGCAGGAACAGCGAGCCGAAAGCGGCGAGGCAAAGCCCAGCTGACAAGCCGACTGCGCCGATCCCCACCCGGTCCAGCAGCAGGCCGAACAGAAACGGTGCGGCAGATTGGAGCACCCGGGCTGGGGCTGACAGCAACCCGCTCCGCAACCCGTAGCCTTGGGGCCCGAACAACGCCAACGGCAAGGTACCCTTGGCGATCGTGATCATACCGTTGCCGGCGCCGTGGAGCAGCGCGAACGCAATGATGCCGGGAGCGCCGAAGACGACAAGAAACGCCGCGCCGATCGGATGCAGCACCGCAGCGATCCGCGCCGAGGAAATCGGGTAGAACGAGCGCAACACCCCGAACTCGACAAGGCGGGCGCCGACCTGGGCCGGACCGACCAATGCCGCGGCGGCGATTGCCGCGGTCGAGGACGCACCCGCCGCCCGCAGCAAGCCCGGCAGATGCGCCGCCATCGCCCCCTGCACGAACCAGGTGGCGGCGAAGAAGAAGGCGAGGATCGGCATCGCCCCGCGCGGCGGCCCCGCCGTCGGCAATTCGGTTGCGACCCGCGGTGAGGCCGCCGGTCTGTCGCGGTGCGGGATAATCGTCAGCCAATTGATCGGAGCAGCGACCAGCATGTTGATCCCGGCCCAGATCAGACAGGCGGCGCGCCAGCCGAATTCGTGCAGGAAGAGCGCGCTGGCCGGCCAGCCGATCGTGCTGGCAAAGCCGGCGATGAGCGTGATCCCGGTGATAGCGCCGCGAGCGTCGCGGCCGTAGAGCCAGGTCAGGGCGGTAAAGGCCGGGTCGTAAAGACCCATGCCGATGCCGACGCCGAGCACTGCCCAGGCAACAACGAGCCCGGCGACGCCGTGGGCAGCCGCAAGGATCATCAAGCCGACGGCAATCACCAGGTTCGAGACAGCAAGCAGAGCGCGCCCGCCATGGCGATCGATCATCCGCCCAACCGATGGCCCAATCGCCGCCGACAGCAGCAACGCCGCAGAAAACAGGCCAAAGAACAGGCTGGTCGGCAGCTGCAGAGATCTGGCGATCGGCGAGCCAAGTATCGCCGGCATGTAATAGCTCGACGCCCAGGCGATGGTCTGCGTAGCGCCGAGCGCGACAACGACGGTGATCCGGCCGGTTGTCATTTGCCGCCCCTCATGGCGGTACGCTGCCCGCCGTCGTCGCCGGGCGCCTGCCGACGCCTCATCGGAGCTTCGCTTTAGGTTTAGGGTCAACGACATTCTCGATCACCGGCCCGATCCGTCGCTTCCGCCGGGACGGCTCGGCAGTTGGCGGGTCAGCTGCCATGCCAGCGGCAGCGTCAGCAAGACGACCGCA
Organism: uncultured Alphaproteobacteria bacterium; assembly: GCA_963772295.1. Taxonomy (GTDB): domain Bacteria; phylum Pseudomonadota; class Alphaproteobacteria; order ATCC43930; family CGMCC-115725; genus AP-15. The sequence goes on along the minus strand of CAVYWO010000019.1, from coordinate 277,146 downwards.
GTGGCGAGCAGCATCGCATCGGTGAGACCGATCGCATCGCTGAACAGCCCGTAGATTGCGGGAGACAACGCTCCGGCGCCGATCGTGCCGGTGTAAAAAACGCCAAAGGCGCTCTCCCGGCGGTCCGCCGCCACGAGGTCGGGCACCGTGCCGTAAAGGACGGATGACGTGCCGTTGAGGGCAACGCCGATGATCGGCAACAGCATCAGCGCCGCACCCAGCGGCAACGGCAGGAGCGCCAGGATGCCGGCCGCTGTCGCTCCTTCGGTAATGAGCACGGTTGGCAACACGCCGAGCCGAGCGCCGAGAAAGCCGCAGACGAGCTTGCCGGCGGCACCGCCGGCAAACAGCAGTGTCAATGCGACGCCGATTTCCGGGACCCCGGCCCCTTTTGTCCGCAGCAGAAAGGGGAGAAAAGTCAAAAAGCCCATCCGGGTGGCGGTGTCGATAACGCCGATCGTCAGCAGCAGCGGAAAGCCGTTGCGCAGCAGGCTGGTGCGGCCGCGGACTTGCCCGGCATCGGGCCGAGTCCCTGCGCCCGCGGCTCTCTCCGGTGGCGCCGTTCGCAGCAACAGCAATATGGCGCCCGCCCCCAAGAAACCGATTATGCCGATGACCGATGCGGTCGACCGCCAGGACGTCACCGCGATCAGGCCAGCAGTGATCGCAGGTAGTGCCATTTTCCCGAGATCGCCTGCGAAATTGTAGGTGCCGAGCGCACCGCGCGAGCGCGGCCCCTCATAAGCAGCGGCGACGAGGCTTGATGCGATTGGATGCTGGGTGCTCGAGCCGATCCCTCCGAGTATGAGGGCGACGGCGAGCATGGGGACACTCCAGCCTGCTCCGAGAAACAAATAAGCGGCGGCGGCGAGGGCGGTACCGGCGGCGAGCATTCCCGCCCCACCCGTGCGCTGCGCTACCCTGGCTGCTGGGACCTGTAACGCCGCCATCACGCCGGCGTAAAGCGCGCGCAATATGCCAATCGCAGCGTAGCTCAAGGCGAATTGTGCCTGCCACAGCGGCAGCAGCACATAGAGCGTGTCGGTCAAGCCATCATGCAGCGCGTGGGCGCCACAGGCGACCCAGAGCACGCGCACTCTGCTTGGAGCAGGCTCGGTTGCAGTTGAGAGAGCAGTGATCGTCATAAAGCGGTGCCCAACGGGAGGGTAAAGGACGGCGCGCCAGAAACCCATTTGGCGCGATGACGGTTTGATGACAAACGACTTGTTCTGACGGCGGCCGTGAGGAAAACTCACAGCATGGCTCGTTCTCGCCTGCCGCCCTTAAATGCGATCAAAGCCTTCGAGGCTGCGGCACGGCTCGGCAGCTTCACGCGTGCGGCGGACGAACTCAACGTCACCCATGGCGCCGTCAGCCGGCAGATACGCTTGCTCGAGGATTGGCTGGGCACGCGACTCTTCCTGCGCACGAGCCGCAACGCCGTGCCGACGCAGGCGGGGTCGGATTTGCTGGCCGAAGTGGGCCCAGCACTTGATCGGCTAGCGGCTATTTCTCAGCGTGTGCAGAACCACGCGCCGGCCCGTGGGCTGCTTCGCGTATCGGCGCTGCCGACCTTTGCGATGCGGTGGCTCATTCCCAGGCTCCCGGAGTTCCAGCGGGAGCATCCCGGCCTGGAATTACGGATCGTGACGGCGAGCACGCCGGCCGAACAATTCCGCATGGATGTCGATGCGGTGATCTCCGGTCCGTCGCGGCAACCCGGCTGGGTTGGAAGACGGTTTCTTGGCGAGGCACGCTTGCCGGTTTTGAGCCCCGACCTGATTGGAGAATGCCCGCTGCGGACACCGGCAGATCTTGGGCGTCACACGTTGCTTCATGCAGCGACGCTGCGAGAGGCGTGGCCGCGATGGCTGTCCGCCGCCGGTGTTCCCGACCTCAAGCCAGCGCACGATCAGGTGTTCGAGCATTTCTACTTTGCCATCCAGGCGGCACTCGAAGGGCTCGGCGTAGCTATGGGTCCCTTGGCGCTAATCAGCGACGAGCTGCGCGCCGGACGGCTGCTGGCGCCGATCTGGGAACCGACGACGCGGACGCGCGGATACTTCTTTTATGCGGCGGAGACCAGCAGCGATGCACCCACGGTTGTTGCTCTCCGGCAATGGCTGATTAGCGTCGGCAATGTCGCCGAGGCTGAATTCCCGACCTACCTCTCGGCAAACCGGTCCTAAAGGCGTTCGGTACTCGCCGGAGATCGCGCGGGTTATTTGCCGCGTCAAGCTCTATACAGGAGGTTATAACACTCTCGCGCGCGGCGGAGAGAACCGCAAGCCGGAACCGGAGAACGGGAGGGACAAAAGCCCGAAAGCGGGGGAAGGTGAGTCCAGCCGGCAACACCGCGAGGGACGCGGGGCGCGATAGCCGCGCTCCCCGGATTATCACGTAGATATTTCAGACAGGCGACCAAGAGCCGAGGGGCTGGTCTGCGGGAGTAGCGATAGCCGGCTTTTACACCATGAGGTGAAATCGGGCGGTGGCTTCCTCTATTGCCGTAATGAAATGATGTCCGGAGCGCCGCTCGATGATCCCGAACCTTCCCCACCGACGAGCACCGTCTCGATCACCGTCCTGTCGGTCAAGCCGGTGAAATTCGGCAAAATCTTCGCGCTCGCATCGGTTGAGATCGACATCGACGGGGTGCTGGTTCTCGTCCATGGAGTTCGGGCGATAAGAGACCACCCGCGCGGGACTCGCATCGACCTGCCCATGTTCCGCGACGAAAACGGCACGTGGCGCCACGCGATCACGCTACCCGATGAGATTTTCGGACCGGTTGGCAGGGCAGTGCTCGACGAGCTGGTGAACCGGGGGTTGGCTACACGGATCCGCATCCCGTATTAGCCGTGTCGGCCGATCGCAGCGGCGCATCCTCCTGAGTCCAGTCTGTACGGTCTGTACTGGCCCCGCTGAAAATCAGAAAGAAAACCGCCGATAACATGGGATTCTGGAAAATCGCCTTGGCAAGCGGCGTATTTTGAATTGTACCTAAGCTGCGCTGCTGCTGACCCCCGAGAAACGATGAACGCAATTTGGCCACTTAGCACCGCACCGGCTGTCGGGCTTGCCCTGTTGCTTTGGGGAACCGGCGCCGACGCGGAAGACAACACCCAAGATGATGGCGGCAAAGAACATGGCTTGGTGTTGGAACTCGGCCCTGCCGCCGAATGGCCCCTTGGCGGTGAGCGTGCAAACTACGGCGGCAACATCGCCGTCGAAAAAGGGGTAATCGAGGACTGGCTGGAGTTGGAGCTTGGCGTTACGGGGCTGGCTACTTCGGGCCGCGGTGAGCTATCGACCGATTTGTTATTCAAAAAACCTTTCCGTTTGTCACCGACAGTCGAGTTGATGATTGGAGCCGGGCCTGAAATTACGCAAACGCTTAACGGCCCGGACAAAGGCACCGCCGCGAGCGCGGAACTCGCGCTCGATTTGATGTTTTGGCCGAACGGGAACGTCGGCTGGTACGTGGAGCCGACGTGGAGCATCAATCCGCGAACCGGCCAAAATTCCTTCGGTATGACCGGCGGCCTTACTATAGGTTTCCAATAGAAAATGTTGCACGATTACTTCACCGTTCCGCGAATACGTCACGACGCGAAACCACAAGATGTTGATTAGCCGGGCTGTGGCTTAGGCACCGGGCAGATGGCACGGCAATGAGCCGACGACAGATCAAGAAATGACGTTCTCGAAATGAGCCGAAACTCTGTATCACCTTCGCGCTTGTAAATGCCAACTACACCAATTTCGCTCTCCTCGGAACGTCCAGCAATGGCGTGCGGCGTGTGCTGCACAATGCCATTGATGCACTGAACGACGCCAGCATCTAACAAATCTTGGCGCACATTCGCAACCCATATCAATGTTTGCTCTGTAGACATAGTGCCCCAAATTTTGGTCGTGCAGCTTATAGTATAGCACAGAAAAGAGAAAAAGCGTGAAATACTTTCGTCGAATGCGGAGTGACCGTGGTTAATTTCAGTCGCGCCCGAAATCGCGCGGCGGCTGCCGTGGTTAGGCTGCGAGACGCGAAATCGTGCTTTGGCTCACGTCGTAGCTGCGCGCGAGTTCGGTGAGCGTCGCGCCCTGCGCCCGTCGCCGGCGGGCCTCGGCCTTCTGGGCGTCAGTCAATCGCGGCGGTCGGCCCATGTGTTGTCCGCGCTTCTGCGCCCGGCTACGCCCCTCGGCGGTGCGGGTGCGGATAAGATCGCGCTCGACATCGGCGAGGCCGCCGAGAACGGCGATCATCAGCCGCCCGGTGCTGGTGCCGGTGTCGGCCCACGGCTCGGCCAGTGACCGGAATTGCGCCTTGGCGTCCACGATGCGCTTGACGATGCCGAACAGGTCGAAGTGCTGCGCGCCAGGCGGTCGATGCGAGTAACCGTCACCACGTCGCCGGGGGCGAGGGCGGCGAGCATTTTCAGAAGCTCGCGCCGGTCGCTGTGCGCGCCGGTCACCTTCTCGCGGTAAATCTTGGTGCAGCCCGCGCCGCGAAGCTGCTCAAGCTGGGTGTCGAGCGTCTGGCCGTAGGTGCTGACGCGGGCATAGCCGAGGCGGCGGTTTTGCGGGTGAGTTTCGACCATATCTTATGCAAGCCCTAACCCATTGGCGCAGCTGGCTCAAGGAAAACTTGCAAAAGTCTTGATTTCTGCACCTACCACCCGATCCCACATTCGATTGTGTGGACGCTACGTCTCGCCGCTCAGTGGACTTCGACTGTAACGATCCGAGTTCCGGGGCCGTGGCCAACCCAATTCATGGTCGTCGGATCCGTGGGGAAATTATAGCTAAATTGATCCTGACCAACGAAGCCCGGATTAGGCCGGTACATCACAGCGGTCCCGTAAACGGAATTGTCGCATCCCGAATTAACAGGTGTACCGGCAGCGGTGACAAACCGAACGGTGCCGTGGGCCGGTGCGGTGACAATCTCGAACTTCGGCATGAACCGAGCCGTGCACACACCGATCCCGTTGCGTCTCCAGAATGCCCCCCAGGTGATCCTTGTCTCGACATCGCGCGGGACGGTCCGGTGGATATGCGTCACCGGTGGAGTTGATTGCTGCTCAGCATCGCCGGTGGTCGTCGCCGTGCTCGCGAAGAGGACGACTGCGACAAGAAGCTTCGGAATGTCCATGATCCACTCCTGTCGATCGAGACGCCCAAAATACCCTAAGCCGAAAATACCCTAAAGAGTTCGGTACCGTTGGACGCGCGGTTCGAGAGCGATTCGGGGGGTGAACACCGGGCCAAACGACAGCTCCCATGACCTGATGTAATTTAGTACGCAGAAGATCGCTTTCGCCGCGCGCACCCAGAGGATCGCCGCGACAACGGCAAGGCCAATGCCACACAGGCAACGTCGGGCAACGGAGCGGAGAGGATCGCGGATAGCAGCATTGCAGTTGGCTGCTACGGGTCGGCGGCGTTTTCTACATCTTGCGGTTTGCCCCCGGTTTACGCTGTTAACATCCGTTACGCGCCGACACACACACACACACAAAGCTGCGGCGTTCGCCCTCGGCGCGCGCCTCGCTGTTTCCGGTATCGACACACCCGCGGGCGGCGGCATAATGCCGCGGATGAGGGATGGTCCGCCCGTCCGGCCACGGTCAAGTCCCTTTCATTGAATTGAAAAAGCTTTCTGACCGCCGGGTTCAAGCCCGCGTCGGCATTTCGACCCCGGCGGGCGCCGCCATCGCCGCGAAGTGGCGCGGGTGCGGAACCTTCCCGCGGGCGATGTGCCGTGCATAGACGCGAGACATTCCGATAGTCCGGGCGATCTCGCTTCGCGGGACCGGGCACCGCCGCGCCCGGCGGACCCCGATTGGGAAACCGTCCGCCCGGCGCTGCCGATCGTGGGTATCCCCGCCGTCGCCAAGAGGCTCGGGGTGACCGAAAAGACCGCGCGGGCGTGGGCGTCCGGCGAGCATGAACCCGCTGCCGGTCCACCAGGTGGCGCAAGCGATCTGGGACGAGGCGCGGAGCCTTGGCATCGCCGATGCCGGGGCGAAATTCCGCGGCGGCCTCGCCGGCGCCTGCACCACCCTCAAAGAGCGGGTCGCCGAGGCGCACCGGTTCAATGCGATGGCGGCAACGATCCTGGCCGCCGGATACGCCGGCCAGGAAGGCCTGGCGCGGGAAATGGCGATCTCGCGATCGGCCGTCGGCAAAAACATCCTTGCGGCCGGGGCTGCCGCACCGGGTGAAGGAGCCGGAAAAACGATCGCTTCGCTGTCCTCGGCGCAGGCTATGGCCGGCTTCCTCGCCGGGCTCGGTCGGCTGGCACGGATCGAACTGCGGAAGCATTTCGCGGCTGCCGGCGCCAAGCCACTGCACTTTCAGGACGGCCGCTTTGGCGATCGGGCGTGCTGCGTTCTGGCTGTCCCTCATCGTCGGCGCTTCGAAGCCGGTCGTATGGGACCGGGAACGATGCTTGCGCCTGCCGGCTGTGATCGCCGAGGTGGCGTCGCCGGGAGCGGGCGCAGAGCGGCTCGCCGCCCCTCGATGCGCGGCCGGCGGGCTGGCTGGCGCTGTTGGGGACCGCGGGGCGGATGCTAGGGGTTGGCAGGAAGGAAACGACGCGATCCCGCCGGCTGCCGTTGGCATCGCCCAGCGTCGCCCGCCATCGCCCACCGCCGCTTGGCGCGGCCTGTCAGACGGGCTCCGCCCGCCGGCGGCCGGGTTGGTTTCGGTAGCCCAGCGGGGTCGGCGGGCTCGCTGAAGGGCACGATCGCCGGCGGCCATGGCGCGGTGAGATGGGCGGGGTTCCGTCAGTGCCCCGCCCTGCTGCACGAACGCGTGGGGTGGGTGTGGGCTGCCAAACGATCGTTTGGTCGGGGCCGGCGGGGCCGGGTTCCGGTTCGTCTTGCAGGGACTTGGCGAGGCCGGCGGCGAATTACTTGTGGCGATGTAATGGTCATGTAATGCTGTAGTTGTGGCCGTGTATCGGCCCGGCGGGCGGCGGCTGTGTTCCTGAAAGTGGAAGCCCTCCCCCTCCTTCTCCCTGCCTCCAGCCCCTCGGTTCCGGGCGGCGTCCGGAAGATGTACGGATAGACGCAGGCAGCGAGAAACGGGCAGCCCGGTGATGCAGGCAACGCGGCGCAAGGCCCGCCCGAAGCCGCCGCGCCAGGCCGTGCCCATATAGCCCGGCATCCGCATCGGCTGCTGCGCCTGAAAGCGGAAGTCGAACGCCGCTGCCTCGACGAGGCCCATTTCGCCCCCACCGTCGATCGTTGAAGTATCGCCTATCGATGAGATTATCGCCAGCGCCGCGATGGAAATTAGGGCAAGCTTGCCGCGCCGCCGAAGCCGCGGGGAGGTCGAGCAATCCGGCCGCCGATCCGGGGCGTTGAGCGACGCATAGGTCATCGCAAATGACCGGTCGCACAGAGTGATCAACTGGAGGATGCCGTGGCCGGCTCCCAAATCCTCAGCGCCAGCGAGTTCAAGGCGAAATGCCTCGAGATCCTCGACCGGGTCGGCCGGCGCGAATTGGCGCAGGTCGTCATCACCAAGCGCGGTGTTGCGGTGGCCGTGCTCGTGCCGCCGCCCGCCGCCGCGGTCGAGGTCGAGCGGCTGCACGGATTCCTGCGCGGATCCGTCGTCATTCCTCCCGACATCGATTTGACCGCGCCGGTCGCAGACGAGGCCCTCGCCGCGGACGAGGGCGAGATCCACCGGTGAGCGCGGACCCGCCGCCGAATGCGGTATTGCTCAATACTTGTGCCGTGATCTGGCTCGCCAATGGCGATCCGCTCGCGGGCCCGGCGGTTGCCGCAATCGTTCACGCGGGCATGGCCGAGGGCGTCTTCATTTCTCCGATTTCGGCTTGGGAAATCGGTCTGCTGAGCAGGCCCGGAGCGCGAAGAGGTTCGGTATTGCGATTTTTGCCCGACCCGAAGACCTGGTTTGCCCGGGTAATGGCCGGCCCCGCCATCACGGAAGCACCGCTCACGCCCGCTATCGCGATCGATGCTTCGTATCTGCCCGGGGAACTGCACGGCGACCCCGGCGACCGTCTGATCGTGGCAACGGCGCGGCACCTTGGCATTCCGGTCGTCACCCGCGACCGCCGGATCGTCGCCTACGCAGGTGACGGTCACCTGCGGGTCATCCCCTGCTGACGCCGCGAGCAGCCGGGCATGGTCTAGCGCTACCCGCTGTGGGGCTGCTGCTCTTGATCATGCCGGCGGCGGCCAGCAGAAACGGGTTCGGCGGCGTCGCTCGCGGGCAACGGCGACCGCCGACCCCGACGGCCCGGCGAGCCCCCTGCTATCGCCGCGCCGCGACCAATAGAAACGGCGGGCGCTCGCGTTCGTCGGCGAGGTTCGGCCGCGCCGCGATCTGCGCGTCGGAGGGGCCCCATTCCACCACATCGGCGATCGTGAAGCCGTTGCGTATGAGCAGGGTCAGATAGGTGCCGAGGGTACGGTGCTGCTTGACGACGCCCTCTTTCAGCCAGTCGGTCGTACGCGGCCCCTCGACAAGATAGGCATCGAGCGGCCAGGTCTTGCGGCCGTCGGCGCCGACCGACCAATCCGGCCGGGTCGGGGCGGTGAAGATCGGGTGCTCGACCGAAAACACCAGCCGGCCGCCCGGCGCCAGGGCGTGGTGCACCGTCGCCAGCAATCCGGCCAGATCCGCGACATAGTGCAGGGCGAGCGAACTGTAGGCGAGATCGAGCGACGCTCGCGCCAGGCCGAGCCGCTCCATATCCGCGCGCAGATAGGCGATCGCCGAATCCGCCGTGGCCGCCTCGGCGCGCACCAGCATTTTTTCGGAGATGTCGATGCCGAGCACCCGCGCCGCACCTTGCTCGCGCGCCCAGCGGCAGAACCAGCCGAAGCCGCAGCCGAGATCGACGACCCGCAGGCCGCGCATGTCGGGCAGCAGCCCGCGCAGCGCCGGCCATTCGGCGGCGCCGTCGAGCCCCGCGACCGAGCGGCCGAGCCGGCTGTAGCCGGCAAAGAATTCCGGATCGTCGTAGAGGTTCTGGGTCATCGAGTTCCGCTGCGGCGGGCCTTTCGGGTCAGGGCCAGAGGCGGCGGCTCGCCAAGGCGGCGCCCGCGGCCAGCGCTTCGAGCTTGGCCCAGGCGATCTCCGGATGGATGCGCCCGCCGAGGCCGCAATCGGTCGAGGCGATGACCCGCTCGCGGCCGACGAGACCGGCAAAGCGCTCGATGCGGTCGGCGACGAGCTCGGGATGCTCGACGACGTTGGTGGCGTGGCTGACCACACCCGGCAGGATCAGCTTGCCGTCGGGCAATTTCACGTCTTGCCAGACCCGCCATTCGTGCTCGTGGCGGACATTGCCGGCCTCGAACGAATAGGCCTGGGCGTCGACCGCCAGCATCACTTCGACGATATCGCGCATCCCGATGTCGGTCACATGCGGCCCGTGCCAGCTGCCCCAGCACAGATGAAAGCGGATGCGCTCCTGCGGCAGGCCGCGGATCGCGTGGTTCAATGCCTCGACCCTGACCATCGAGAATTTCCGGTATTCTTCGACCGAGGGCTCCGGGTTGATCATGTCCCAATTCTCGGCGATCGCCGGGTCGTCGAGCTGCAGGACGAGGCCGGCGTCGAGGATCGCCTTGTACTCCTCGCGCATCGCCTCGGCGCAGGCCCAGAGCAGCTCCTCGTCCGTCTTGTAATAGACGTTGCCGATGCGCGCGGCGCTGCCCGGCGCCACCGCACTCATGAAGCCCTCGGCGATTCCGGCCTGCGCCAAGGCCGCCTTGAAATTGGCGATGTCGGCGGCGATCGCGTCGCGGCCGGTATAGCCGATCGGTGCGACGCAGATCGGGGCCGGCGGCCGCGGCCCGGTGGTGATCCCCGATTTGGGGTCGTTATAGGCCGCCGCAAACCGGGTGCGGTCACGCCGGTCGCCAAAGCTCGTCAGCACCACCGCACCGGGGCGCGACCGCCGCGGCGCCATCTCGTAGAGGCTCGGGCCCTTGAGATCGAGCCCGCCGAGGCGCTGCCAGGAATAGCGCCACCACGACCCATAATTGACCCGCTCGCCCATCGGCTTGCCGAACTCGCCGTCGCCCGGAACGTCGATGCCGATCTGCCGCTGCCGCCCGACGACCTCGGCCACCGCCGCGCCCAGCGTTGCCGCCAAATCGGCGTCGGAGATTGCTTCGCCCGCGACCCGGGCGCGGTTCGCCGCGATCAGCGGATCGGGCCGCGGCAGGCTTCCGGCATGGCTCGTCAGGATGTGATCGGTGCTGGCCCGCATCGTCCCTCTCCGGCTGTACGGCAGCCGCAGCTGCATCTCCGGCGCCATTCTAGCACGCCGCAGAACGGGTCGCGACCCGCCGGGCTCTGTTGCCCAACTGTTTGCCCACTCCTCTGGTGGGCACAATTGTGGTTGACCCGGCCGGCCCGCGGCCGTTCAATCTCGGCCGATGAGCGAAGCGTTGTTGCGCGACATCGCCGAATATTGCCGGCGCGCCGGCATGGCCGAATCGACCTTCGGCCGCCACGCCGTCAACGACGGCAAGCTGGTCGGCCGCCTGCGCCTCGGCGGCCGGGTGAGAGCCGAGACCGTCGACCGGGTGCGCGGCTTTATCGCCGACGCACCCGCACCCGCCGCCGATGGGGCGCCGGTTCCGGCGGTGGGAGCCGGCGCCCCAGCCGCGCCGGCGCCGGCCGCCGCGCAGAATTTCCGCTTCTACGACAACCGCCAGAAATACCTCCTCTTTGTCACCACCTGCAGCGAGAAGTGGGTCATCGCCCAACGAGTGGGCATGGAGCTTGCCCACATCCACCCGCGCCCGCCGGCGTTGCGCGTCTTCGACGCCGGCACCGGCGACGGCACCGTGCTGGCGCGCACGATGCGCGCCATGCATCAGCGGTTCCCGACCATGCCGTTCTACATCGTCGGCAAGGAGATCAGCCTCGAAGACGTCCGGCTGGTGCTCGAAAAGATGCCGGACCGGCTGTTCGAGCACCCGGCGACCGTGCTCGTCATGACCAACCTCTATTATTCCGAGGCGCCGTGGCTGAAGCCGAACTCGGTGACCGCGGCGACCAGCCTCGTCTGGCACGAGCTGCCGCTGGTCGGCAACACGGCCTATGACTTCGAGACGCAGATCGGCGGCCTGCAGCCGTTTCTCGCCGAGCAGTGGCGGGCCCGCATCGGCAGCGGCGGCAACCCGATTTACGAAAAGCCGGTGGTGCTCGTGCTCTACCGCGAGGACCACAAATTCCTGCTCGATCAGGTGCGGCCGCGCCTCGGCGTCACCGAGGCCGAATATGATCTGGTCATCGCCTCGCAGCCCTATCGCGCCCGCGCCTCGCTCGAATTCAAGGCGCGCCGCGTCATCGCCCCGTTGGCGCGCAGCCTCGGCCCCGGCGGCCGGCTGATCGCGATCCACGCGCACGGCGACGATCCCGGGTTGGAGATCATCCGGCGGATCTGGCCGGGCGAAGATCCGTTCACCACCGACCGCCACGCGCTGTTGCGGGCGACCAAGACCGAGCTCGGCAGCGCCGGGCGGACGCTCAATTTCGGCGCCTATGCCGACGCCCGCGCGCTGTTCCGCTACGACATGCACACCTTGCCGAGCGAGATCAGCGAGACGATCGGCACCTCGACCCTGTTCGCGGCCTGGAATGCCGCCGTCTATGTGGCACAGATCGAGGACCGGCGCCTCAGCGAGGCGATCAGCAGCGGCGCCTATCTCGACGCCACCCGCGAGGTGCTGCGCCGCCATGGCGGGCTCTGGTTCTGGGACGAATCCTACGTGATCTCGCGCAAACGCGATTCGCGATGATCGGCGCCGGCAGCGAAGCATTATCGAAAGAATTGGCCCGGCCGCGCACCTCGGCTGCGGCCGCGGCCGGGGCAGTGCGGCGGCGGGCGGCGGCGCTGATCGCGGGCGCCTCGGTCGAGCTGTCGCCGCGCGAGGGTCTCGACGCGGCGGCGCTGCGCGCGCTGTTGCCGGCCGGGACCACGGTGTTCGTCAACCATCCGCCGCGCGCCACCCATCACGACATCGTTGCCGCCTGCCGCCGGCTGCGCCGGGCCGGCCTGGCGCCGGTGCTGCATCTCGCGGCGCGGCGGCTATCGAGCTTCACCCAGCTCGACGACCTGTTGCGCCGGGCCGTGGCCGAGGCCGCGGTCGAGCGGGCGCTGATCGTCGCCGGCGACCCGGACCGCCCGGTCGGGCCGTTCCGCGACAGCCTCGACCTGTTGGCGAGCGGCGCCTTGGAGCGCCACCGCCTCTCGGAAGTATCGTTCGCCGTCTATCCCGAGCGCCACCCGCGGATCGGCGACCCGGCGCTCGACGCGGCCCTCGACGCCAAGCTCGAACTGGCGCGCCGGCGCGGGCTCAAACCGTCCCTCGTGACGCAGTTCGGCTTTGCCGCGGCGCCGATCGCGGCCCGCATCGCGGCGCTGCGCGCGCGCGGCATCGCCTGTCCGATCGCGGTCGGCATCGCCGGCCCCGGCAATGTCGCCACCCTCGCCAAATTCGCGATCCGCTGCGGCGTCGGCGCCTCGCTGCAGGCGCTCGCCCGCGGCGAGACCGCCCTCGCCCGGGTGCGGACGCGCGCCACCCCCGACGCGCTGATCCGGGCCCTCGTCGCCGCCGAAGCGCCGTCGGCGCCGATCGACGGCCTGCACGTCTTCACCTTCGGCGGCCTGCGCCGGACCGCCCTGTGGCGGCGCGCCCGGCTCGGAAAAGACGCGGTTCGAGGCTGAAATCCGCGGCGCGTGAGCCGCTTGCGCCAGCCAACCGTCTCGGCGCACAGTCCGACTATAATCCGAGGCCTCCCGATGGCGATAATGAGGGGAGCCTCAGAAGATGCATCCGGCAATGGCCGCCATCGCTGGGGGGCCGTCCGGTCCCGTCCGCCTCTGCGGTTCCTCGCCAGTGCTGCTCTTGCCCGGCGCAAGGCGCAGCAGACTGTTGCGTCGCGCGATGCGCCCCGCAATGACTTCTGTCATTGCTGCCAACCAGCAGCTATTTCGCGGGCAAAGCGGTCTTGCCGGGGTCGGGATGCGAAATGATCGCAAAAGTGCGCCGACGCCAGGTCTCGCCATTCAGGATGGTCACCGATCGGGCCAAGCAACTGCCGAAGACGTGGGCGTTGTGGCTGGCAAACAGCTTCGTCACGGGGCGCCGGACGCGTAATGATAAGGGCATTCGTCCTTGCGACTGCTTCACGCCCATGCGAATTAGCAGGGTGCAGAAAAACGCTAGAATAGATTGTCATTCCGGAGCGCGGGCTTTGCCCGCGAATCCGTAATCCATGAACACGGGGTCGTGAAATAAATGACTTGGCCCGTGTTCTTGCCCCCGGGCTTAGCACCGACGAACCGTCGCCAGCGTAACCCGGGGGCCGGGCCCTGCCCTGACGGGCCGTCCCGGAATGACGGCCGAGTTTTTCCGCACCCTGTTAGTAGGGCAAAACTTGTGGTCAGGGAGGCTTCGTCATGCTGTCCCGCCGTGCCGTCATAATGGCAGCCCTTGCGGCGTCGGCTAGCCTTCGGACGACCGCGCGGGCGCAAAACCCGCCGGAGGCCAGCCCGGACGGGAACCCGAAGCCCAGGACGATCCTTCAGTTGCAGCGGCGCAATATCGAGGTGAACGGCAAGCCGGCCTCCATCTTCGGTATCCGGCAGCCGGACGGGACGTTCGGCATCGCGACCGATGTCGGCGAGCGACGAGCGCGACCGCCCCGACCAGCAGGAGGTCGTTGTGATGCTGGCCGATTTCAGCTTCATGCCGCCCGACCAGATATTCGCGGAGCTGAAGAAAACCGGATCGCGTGCGGCCCAGCCGGCAGCGCAAGGTGCGGCGACACCGGTCGCGGCGAAGGGGCCGATGGCAGGCATGGCGAGGGCGGGAGCCGCCGGCAAGCCGGATCTGAACGATGTCAAATACGATGCTTTTCTTGCCAATGACCGCACCCTCGCCGATCCCGAGGTGATCAAGGTCGAGCCCGGCGGGCGCGTCTTGCTGCGCATCATCAACAGCTCCTCGATGAGCGCCTATCACATCGATCTCTGCCCGCTCGATGGCGAGCTGATCGCAGTGGACGGTTTTCCCGTGACTGCGGTGAGAGCGCGCAGTTTCCCGATCGCGGTGGCGCAACGCCTCGACATTCGCCTCGCTATCCCGCGGCCACCGGCGTCCTATCCGGTTCTCGCCGTGCTGGAGGGCGAACGCAAACAGAGCGGCATCCTATTGGTGGCCGGAAACGCGCCGGCAACCCGCATCCCGGATCTGGCCAAGGCGCCGTCGCCGGCGCTCGCCCTCGATCTGGAGGGCCGCCTGCGCGCGCTGCAGCCGCGCAAGGCCGACCGCTTTCACACGCTAAACCTTACCGGCGACATGACCAAATACATCTGGTCGATCAACAACGTCGCGTGGAACTCGAGCGTCCCGCCATTGCCTGTGGCCAACGGCGAACGGGTGGAGCTCGTGATGGTCAACCGGACGGGGATGCCGCACCCGATGCATCTGCACGACCACCAATTCCAGGTCGTCGAAATAGACCGCAAGCGTTTCTCTGGGGCTGTGCGTGACACCGTGCTGGTGACGCCGGGCCGGCGCGTCGTCATCGCCTTCGACGCGAAACCCGGGGACCTGGGCCTTCCACTGCCACCTCCTGTACCATGCCGATGCCGGCATGTTCACCACGCTCAGGTACGTTTAGTGCCGACCATTTCTTCTGGCGTTGCCGATCGGGTGGAACCGGGCGCGCGCGGATCGAAGCGCCGGCCTCCGTACGCGGGTAGCCTGATCGGGGAACTTTGCCTGGTTCGGAGCGTTGTTAACCGTCGGAGGGCAGTATCCTGGGCGGAAATTCGGTCCCCCCAACCGCCACGCTGCCTTTCGATGCCCCGAAGGCGCCATGCCCCCCACATGGCGCCTTCTTCATCGCCGCCGCGGCAGGCTGCGAGCGACGTCATTTCATCAATGGCCCGCCCGGGCGGGACCGCCCAGCTTGACCTTCCGCAGGGCCAGTGCCAGCGGCACGGCTGCGAGCGAAATCAGCGTCAGGAGCCAGAAGGCGTCCATATAGCCCAAAAACGAGGCCTGCGCCTGCAACTGCTGACCAATCCATTGGATTGCCTGGTGTTTGGCCTCCCCTAGCGAGCTGCCCTGAGCAACGAAATAGCTCGTCATCTGCTGCAGCGTGTGCTGGTATTGGACGCTCGACGGGCCCGCCTGGTCGATAAGCCGGCTCTGATGGAACTGCTCGCGATCCCAGAGCGTGTTGGCGACCAGAGAAATGCCGATCGAGCCGCCGGTATTGCGCGCCGCGTTGAGCAGGGCCGAGGCCTGGTCGGTCTTGCCGGGGGGAACGCCATCGTAGGACGCGGTCAAGATCGGGATGAAGACGAGTGGCAGTCCGAGGCCGAGCAGCATGCGTGAACGCGCCAGGAACCAGAAGCCGAGATCGCCATACACATTGGTCAGGTCGTACATCGAGAGCGCGATCAGCGCCGCCCCGATGGCGATTAGATATTTGGGCTGAACCTTGGCCGACAGCCGGCCGGCGACGAACATCATCGCCATCGTGACAACGCCGCCTGGCGACAGCACGAGGCCGGCCCAGGTCGCGGTATAGCCGAAATCCTGCTGCACGAGCTCGGGCAGGAACTGGGTCGTCGCGAGCAGGATGGCGCCGGTGCCGAGCATCACGACAAAACAGGCGCCGAACTGGCGCGTTGCCACCATCCGGAGATCGATCATCGGATTGCGGCGGCGCATTTCCCACGGGATCATCAGCACGAAGGCGAGCGCGCAGACGGCCGCGACCTTGACGATGAAGGGCGAGGCGAACCAGTCGTCCTCGAGCCCGCGGTCGAGCATGATCTCGAGCGCGCCGAGAAAGGTTGCGACCAGCACGAAGCCGCCGAGATCAAACCCGCCTCCCTGCCGTTGCTGCCGCCGGCGCTCCGCAATCGCGGCCGCCGGCTCCCGCAGGATCACCGCGATCAGGGCAAAGGCGAGCACGCCGACCGGGCCGTTGATGATAAAGCACCAGCGCCAGGTGAGATTGTCGGCGAGCCACCCGCCAAGCGTCGGTCCGACGACCGGCGCCACCACGACCGCCACGCCGAACAATGCGAAGCCCTGGCCGCGCTTTTCCGGCGGAAAGGCATCCGCGAGGATCGACTGCGCGACCGGCACCATGCCGCCGCCACCGAGGCCCTGCATGATGCGGAACAGCAACAGCGCGTCGAGGTTCCCGGCATAAGTGCACAGCACCGAACTCGCGGTGAACAACGCCAGGCAGATCAGGAAGAAGGTCTTGCGGCCGAGTTGGCGGCTGAGAAAGCTGCTCGCCGTCAGGCTGACGGCATTGGCGACGAGATAGGTCGTCACTACCCAGGACGCCTCGTCCGTGCTGACCCCCAGGCCGCCGGCGATGTAGGGGATCGCGACGTTGACGATCGTCGTGTCGAGCACCTCCATGAACGACGCGAGGGCGACCAGAACGGCGATCAGCCAGGGGTTGGCCGCTGTGTTGCTCGTCGCCGCGGGAATACCGGCGCGGGTTGTCGCGGCGCTCACAACCATCCCCGCAGCCGCCGATAGAGCGGCCGATTCCGATTGATCCGCACGCTGGCCTCGACCGACATGCCCGGGCCGAGCGCGACATCGGTCGGCGGATTGTCCATGACGATCTTAACCGGCACGCGCTGCACGATCTTGACCCAGTTGCCGGTGGCATTCTCGGCCGGGAGCAGCGAAAACGCGGTGCCGGAGCCGGGCTGCACGCTGGCGACATGGCCGCGGATCGTGCGTTCCGGGTAGGCGTCGATGTCGATCGCCGCCTTCTGTCCCGGCCGGATCGCATCGAGCTGCGTCTCTTTGAAGTTGGCCCAGACCCAGATGTCGTCCGGTACGAACATCGTCAGGTTTGTGCCCGGCTGCGCATATTGGCCGACCGCAGCGCCGAGCTGGACGACGCGCCCTGCCTGGTCTGCGGTAACGGTCGTATAGGAAAGGTTCAGCTGCGCCTGTTTGCGCTCGGCCTTGGCCTGTGCCAGCCCCGCGACGGCACTGTCGCGTTGCGCCTGCAGCGCTTCGATTTGCCGCTGCGCCAGCTTGAGGCTCGCTTGCGCATTCTGGAGCGTGGCCTGTTGCTGGCGCAGCTGCGAGGTGTATTGCTGGGCGTTCTGGACGGTGCCGGCGATCGTCCCTGCCAGGTATCGGTAGCGAGCCGCCTGCTGCCGAGCGAACACCAAGGCCGCCTGCGCCTTGTCCACCTGCGCTTGGTCGGCGCTGATCTGGGCTTGCTGCACATTCAGCTGAGCATCGATGTTCTCGATGTTGGCTCGTGCTGCGGCGACTTGCGCCACGGCCTGGGCGAGTGCCGCGCGGTACGTGCGATCGTCGATGCGGGCGATCACCCCGCCGGCGGCGACATGCTCATTGTCGGTGACCGGGACGGCCGTGATGTAGCCCGACACCTCGGGGGCGATCGCGAACTGGCGCGCCGCAATGTAGGCGTCGTCGGTCGTTTCGAAATGGCTGGCGTAGTCCCAGTAGAGATAGCCGGCGGGCAGTGCCGCGAGAAACAGGATGAAAGCGATCGCGCATGCGAGCGGGTATCGCGCGAGCAAGCTCCTCGAGCGCTGATCTTCGCGTTGCTCGCCCTCCTCCGGGTCCCGGTCCTCGCGTTCAGGGAGCCATTTGACGCCGGGAGGGTTCTGTTGCGGCCGCGATCCCGGGACGCGGCGGAAATCGTTCGCGGCATCTGTCGAGGGCTCTTCGTCGCCAACGCGCCCTTCCGAAAGGTCCAGCAGCGATTGCTCGCCGGGGTCTCGACCCTGTGCCTCTAACCGCATCATTCGCGCTCCTGCATGGATGGCGGGGATGCGGCGGCTTTTTTGCCGCCGACAGTGATCCCGAGCCGTGCCGATCTTGCTCAGTCTCCCTCGCGCATCGTCGCCAGCAGCATCTCGACCTGCCCGCCCCCGCGCGCGATCAGCGCCGCGATCATGGCGCGCTGGCTCAACGCCATGCTGATGCCGTCGATCGCGAAGTCCACGATCTTGTAGACGCCGTCGCTGATCCCGAGCCGCCAATCGACGGCGATCGGGGCCTCTCCTGGACGGATGATCCGGCTGGTGACGATGACCCCGTCGGGAGCGCTCCGGCTGCCGGTCACGACGAAAGTGCCGTCGCCGGATTGCGCGAGCCGCCGGCCGTAGAAGCGAACGAGCCGGTCGGCGAAGCCGTCGCAGAACTCTTGTCGCTCGGCCGGGCTCGCGATGCGCCAATAGGGCCCGAGCACAAACCGGCAAATGCCGGTCAGATCGAAATCCTGCCGAACCATCCGCTCGAAATAGTCCGCCTTCGAGACCTGCGGCAGGGCGGAGCGGATCACCGCGACCGCCTGGTTGCCGAGGGCGCGGATGAACGCGACCGGCGCGTCATCGGCCACGGCGGAACGCGGAGCCGCCGACACGCCCGCCGTCAGCGCAAGCGCAAGCGTGACGACCTTGGCGAACCGCGCCAAGGCGGTGCTGACGAGAGGTTTGACTGCACGTTCGGGCTCCGCGGCGCGCCGGGATGTGCTCTGCTGATCGTGCAACGCCAGCCGGCCGGCGGTGCGCCGCAACAGCTCCTCGATATCTTTCAGCTCGACGCGGTCGGCGGCCATCAGGGCTTTGACGATCGGATCGGCGAGCGCCTCCGAGACGGCGCGTGGCAGCTCGATCGCCGCCGCCGGGGCAACCCCGTTGGCCATGCGATAAAGGGAAATTTCCGGACCGTTACTGGCGGGTTCGGTGTTCGCGAACTGCATGACGACCTCCTGCGCACCCCGGGGGCTGGAAAACCCGTCACAGCCTCTCCAGGTATGGTACCGACCGGTCACACCCGGTCTGTTACTGACCGGTCGGTTAGGTACTAACCGGTAACTCACATTTCAAGAGGGCGTCGATGACAAGCGAAATAGGGGGGACAAAGCTACGGGAAGAGACAGCAGTCCGACCGCGCGCGCGCATTCTGAAGGCGGCGCAAGAGTTGTTCTACCAGAACGGGATCCGTGCGATCGGCGTCGATGCGATAGCCGAGGCGGCCGCCACCAACAAGACGACGCTCTATCGTCACTTCGAATCAAAAGACGAGCTGGTCGCCGAGTGCCTGCGCGAATACGGCCGGGAGCTGGAGACGGCCTGGACCGAGATCGAACGGGCGTATGACGGCAACCCAAGGGACCAATTGCTCGCCTGGCTGCGTTTCATCGCCGAATTCAAGCTCGGCACGACCGAACGCGGCTGCGCCTTCGCCAATGCCGCGGTCGAATTGCCGGATTCCAATCACCCGGCCCGTCGCGTGATCGAGGAATACAAGGGCCGGTATCGCGATCTGATCATCGAGCTTTGCCGCAAGGCGGGGCTGCGCGATCCCGAGCTTCTTGCCGATGAGCTGTTTCTGTTGGGTGAAGGCGCCCGCCTCAGCATTCAAAGCCTCGGGCCGAAGGGCCCGGCGGAACGCCTCTCCGAAATGTTTCAGAGGCTGGTCGCGGCGCATGCGCCGACCCCATCCTGACGACCTCCCGGGCCCGAGAGCGCCCATTCGCGCGCTGCGAGCTTCGCCTTCTACTGGCCATCCGATAGAGCCGAACCGCGGTCCATTCGAGGGACTTCCCGGCTCCGCTTTTGCGTGTTCTGATAGGCCAATTCTCCCACGTCGTGCCGAGAGCGCTCGTGGGGCTAGAAATCAATTGGATCGGGACTGCGCGCCATGAACGGTATTGTCGAGCGAACTCGCGCTTTCTGTCGGCGGTTCGAGGTGCGCGTGCCGATCCTGTTGGCGCCGATGGCGGGAGCGTGTCCGGCACCGCTGTCGATTGCGGTCGCTAACGCTGGCGGGCTCGGTGCTTGCGGCGTGCTGCTGATGCAGCCTGACGAGATCAGGATTTGGGCGCGCGATGTGCGGGCCGGCAGCAATGGCAGTTTTCAGCTCAATAATTGGATACCTGACCCGCCGCCTGCGCGCGACTCGATACACGAAGCGCGGATCCGCGAATTTCTCGGGCAATGGGGCCCGCCGGTGGCACCGGAGGCGGGTGAGGCTGCCATGCCCGATTTCGCCGCCCAATGCGAGGCAATGCTCGAGGCCGGTCCGCGCATCATCTCGTCGATCATGGGCCTCTACCCCGAGGCGTTCGTCGCCAAGATGAAGGCGCGCGGGATTGCGTGGTGGGCGACCGCCACAACCGTGGCCGAGGCGCGTGCCGCCGTGGCGGCCGGCGCGGCGGTGATCGTCGCGCAAGGCGCCGAAGCCGGCGGCCACCGCGGTGCCTTTGACGCTGCCGAGGCAGAGCTCCGGCAGGTCGGGCTCTTCGCGCTATTGCCGGCGATCGTCAGCGCGGTCGATCGGCCGGTCGTCGCGACTGGCGGCATTGCCGACGCGCGCGGCGTCGCGGCAGCACTCGTGCTCGGTGCCAGCGCGGTCCAAATCGGTACAGGTTTTTTGCGCTCCCCCGAGGCGAAAATCGCTCCGGCTTGGGCTGATGCGCTGGCCAAGACCGCACCGGAAGACACGCTCGTCAGCCGCGTCTTTAGCGGCCGTCCCGGTCGCAGTATAGCCACCGCCTACGCCAGGGCTGCGACCGCCCCCGAGGCGCCAGCCCCTGCGCCTTACCCGATACAACGGGGCTTCACGGCCGGGATGCGCGGCCTCGGGACCAAGGAGAACAACATCGACCGGATACAGGCCTGGGCCGGTCAATCTGCGGCCCTCGCTGCCGCCGAACCGGCCGGCGCCATCGTTGAACGATTGTGGGCCGAGGCCCAGGCGCTGTTGGGCCTGTCTTAGCTAGCCGGCCCCGCCAGCGTGATCATCGCCGAAGCAATCTGATCCGGCGCGGGCGTGAGCTCGGCAAGGAGGTGGGGGCGACACCCCCCGCTCGCCATAAACCGGGAGCGTATGCCCGAAGCGGCCCGAACAAGGTACTGCACCTCGGGCCTCGTCGTTGTCGTGGTACGCGCTGGCGCGGATAAGGCCCGGCGCTGGTGGACCGAGGCATCGGGGTTTATCCTCAGTCCGCCACAGGGAGGACATAGACATGAACGCAGCAGAAGGCTTTGTCGTACCCGCGGGCGGCGGCAAGCATTTTGACTCGCCGACCGAATAGGGCCGCGTTACCGGGATTTCCGGCGCGTCCCGGGGCGCGGGCTTCGCCCGCGATCCCGGAACCGATGAAAACAAGCCCGCGAAAAACGCGATTACATGGTCGTGTTCACTGGACGAACGTCGCCCCGTCGAGAGAGGTGAAGCATTGGGCGTTCGAAAAGCTGGTCTCCGCCTCTACCTCTACGGCGCCGCTTGGCTGGATGAATAGCCGGCCGTTGGTTGCGTTGCACATGTCGACGGGCACGTAGACATTGACCGTCGGACGGTATGCCAGGGGCAGCCCGAACGGCTTGGCATTGGTCCCGGTCGTTGCGATGGCGCCCTGGAAGTGCACGACCCCGCCGATCGTCTTCAACCCAGGCAGAGCGGTGCCGAACGGGCCGCCGGTCCAACCGTTTTTCAGCTTCAGCGGGGCAAAAGCGGAGAGGGCGAAAGACGCTCCATCGAGCGAGGTGAAGCACTGGGCATCGGAGAAACTATTCTCGGCCTCGACCGTCACGACGCCGCTCGGCTGGATGAATAGCCGGCCGTTGGTTGCGTCGCACAGATCGACTTTCGCGTAGACATCGGTCGACGGGCGGTAGCCCGCGGGAAGACTGAACGGCACGGCGTTGGTCCCGCTCGTCGCGATGGCACCCTTGAACTGCACGACGCCGTTGATGATCCGGACGGCCGCGTCGCTGGTGCTGAACGGTGCGTTTACCCATCCATTGATCAGACCGAGCAGCGTAAAATTATTGGCATTCTTGGCAAAGGATGCGCCGTCGAGCGAGGTGAAGCACTGGGCGTCGGAGAAACTACTCTCCGCCTCTACCTCTACGACGCCGTTTGGCTGGATGAATAGCCGGCCGTTCGTGGCATCGCACAAATCGACCGGGACGTAGACATCGGTCGCAGGACGGAAGCCCGTGGGCAGCACGAACGGCTCGGCATTGGTCCCGGTCGTCGCGATGGCGCCCTGGAAGCGCACAATGCCACCCACCAGCTCGACGGTCGCAACATGGGTGCCGAACGGCGCGTTCGTCCACCCATTGACGAGCGTCAACGCGGTGCCGGCGACGGCCGAGCCGGCGGGACACGTTGCAAGCAATAGGGCGGCGGCCAGTGTCGAGGCAATGCCGCCGGTCGAGACGCGTAGCGCTGTCGCGAGCGTAAATTTCTGCATAAAAGCTCTCCGTTGCGTTGATAAGGTTAAGGTCTTGCCGCGGGAGCGACCCGCTGATAACCGGCGGGGTCCCAAACGCCTTGTAGAAGCTTACTCTCGTGCCGGTTAACGGTCGGTTATCGAGTTCAACGATTTTGCGAATGCGGAGTCAAAGGGGTCGTCGGCGCGGCGGGTCGTGCTCGCTCGCTTGCTATCACTGCTGCAAAGGCCGCTTACCACGTGCGCCGTGACAAGGCGGCGCTTTTCCAGCGGGTGCAAGCCCCGCCCGGCGACCGCTCCAGCCGGAAGCAGCCGGAGCAGGCATGGAGGAGACGAAATGTCTGAAGCCTTCGGATAACGGTCACGGTTTTGGTGACCGCGCGAGTGTGCAGGCCGCAACGTGAGTAAACGCCGAGCAATCCTCGAAAAGGTCGATGTGCAGGCCGACCCGATAGTGGTTTCGGGGAAGGCTGATACGGATGGGCGAGTTTGAGCGAGGAGTAGGCCCATCTGCTGCACCGGGGTAGTGGCGGCAGCATGTACACAAGGAAAGCGTGCGCAACACGGGAAGCCCCAATGCGTGATCAGGGATGATCAACCGGACGCCCGCGAGGGACAGGCCGGGCGCACTGGGGTGGCGGAGAGGCCGGTAGTACCGGTGAAGCCGGGTAATGCCGGTGGAGGGAAGGGGCCTTGGTTCAAGACAGACGCAGGAAGTAGTGAGGGACCTGGAGATTGGGCAACCTATCAACTCCGAAGAGTGTTCAGAAGCTGCAGAGGGCGTCACACGCGAAAGCGAAGGCAGAAGCCGGCTATCGCTTCTATGCCCTGTACGACAAGATCAGCCGCGACGACATTCTGGCGCATGCCTATGCCCAGTGCCGCGCCAACAAGGGGGCGCCGGGAATAGACGGTCAGGACTTTGCGGACATCGAGGCCTATGGGGTCGAACGGTGGCTGGCTGAACTGGCGCTTGCGCTCAGGCAGGAGAGCTACCGGCCGGAGCCAATCAGACGAGTGTTTATACCGAAGGCCAACGGCAAACTCAGGCCGCTGGGCATCTCGACGGTGCGGGATCGGGTCTGCATGACCGCAGCGATGCTGGTGCTGGAGCCGATCTTCGAAGCCGATCTTCCGCCGGAAATCTACGCCTATCGCGCTGGGCGCAACGCCCAGCAGGCAGTCGTCGAGGTGGAGGAGCGGCTGTTCCGTGGCCACCCGGAAGTCGTCGACGCCGACCTCGCGGACTACTTCGGGAGCATTCCGCATACCGACCTCCTAAAGTCGGTGGCGCGCCGGATCGTTGACCGGCGCGTGCTGCATCTGATCAAGATGTGGCTGGACTGCCCCGTGGAAGAAACCGACCAACGGGGCCGGACAACACGCACGACCGAGGCGCGAGACCACCGGCGCGGCATTCCGCAGGGCTCGCCCCTCTCACCACTACTGGCGAACCTCTACATGCGCCGGTTCGTGTTGGGCTGGAAGAAGTTCGGCCTTGAGCGAAGCCTCGGCACTCGCCTCGTCACCTATGCGGACGACCTTGTGATCCTGTGCCGAAGGGGCAGCGCGGAGACTGCGCTGCATCACCTGCGCGCGATCATGGGCAAGCTGAAGCTGACAGTGAACGAGGAGAAGACACGGATCTGCAAGGTTCCGGACGGGGAGTTTGACTTCCTGGGTTATACGTTCGGGCGGATGTATTCTCCGAGAACCGGCCAGGCTCGCCTGGGACAGCGGCCATCGAAGAAGAGCATCAAGCGTGTGGTCGACAAGGTCCATGCGCTGACCGTCCGAGCACATACCTGGCAAGAAACCACAGAGCTGGTGGGTAAGTTGAACCGCACCCTTCGCGGATGGGCGAACTACTTCTCGGTAGGCACCGTCAATCCGGCGTATCGGGCGCTCGACAACTACACGGCTGTGCGGTTGCGTCGGTGGTTGCGCTTCAAGCACAAGACCAGACGATGTAAGGGCGGCAGCTACAGCTATCCCCTCTCGCACCTCTACGAGACCCTCGGGCTCGTGCGTCTGACCCGGCTTGGGCACGACGTGCCGTGGACGAAGGCGTGAGGTCTTGTCCGAGAGCCGGATGCAGGGAAATCCGCATGTCCGGTTCGATGAGCGGGATGTGGAAACGGAGCTATGGTCGAGCCACTAAGGCACCGCCAAACGAAAGAGGCGGCAACACGCATGCCTGACCTAAGGCCACCGCGCCACATTCCAACTCTACCCACCTGAGCCGATCCCGACGGGTATTGCGAACGGCAGGTATGGGGCAACTCCTGCCGCTCGGAACGCGGCGGCGACGCGGAACGTCGGGTTCCGAAATTCGAGGTGATGGATGACGAAAAGGGGGCTTGAAGACAGCCGTCCGATTACATCAGGAGATCGTCACCCCGCTGTCGACCGGCAGGACCTGGCCGGTGACCATCCGCGAGTCGTCGCTGGCCAGATAAAGCGCGGTCATTGCGACGTCGTCGGGCTCGATCGGGCCGAGCAGATGCGCTCCGAGGAGCCGGGTCAGCGCGGCGTTGCCGGCGACGAGCTTCTTGACCCTTTCGGTCATCGTCGCCGACGGCGCGATGGCGTTGACGCGCACCCGGTGCGGCGCGTAGGCGACGGCGAGCGAGCGGGTGATCGCGGCGATCCCGCCCTTTGCCGCGGTGTAGCAATCGCGGCCGGCGACCCCCATCAGCGCGACGTTCGAGCTCATGTTGATCACCGAGCCGCCGCCGGCCTTGATCAGTTCGGGGATGCCGAACCGGCAGCCGAGAAAGGTGCCGTAGAGATCGAGCTTGATCGCCCGCCAGAATTCGTCGAGCGGGGCATCGACCGCGGTCGCGTCCCGCGCGGTCGAGCCGCCGGCATTGTTGTGCAGCACGTCGAGCCGGCCGAACTTGTCGACGGTGGCGCGGATCGCCCGTTGCAGGCTCTCGGGGTCGGTCACGTCGGTGCCGATCGCGATCGCTTCGCTGCCGGCGAGATGCGCCGTTTCCTCGCCGGCCCGGGCGTCGATGTCGGCAATCGCCACGCGGGCGCCTTCGCGCGCGAACAGGATGGCGGTGGCGCGGCCGATCCCGCTGCCGGCGCCGGTGATGAAGGCGGTCTTGCCGGCGAGCCGCGCCATCGATCTTTCTCCCGACGCTGTCACCACCGCTCCAGACCCTCGAGATGAAGGAGATGGCCGGTCTTGACCCAGGCCCTGCAGCCGGCCGCACCCGCCCGCGCCCGCAGCGCCGCCCCGGGCGGAAGGCGCAGCCACGATTGCGGCTCCAAGCGATCGCCGCCGTCGTCGAAGCCGCCCTCGAGCACCAGCAGCTCGGCGCCGCCCGGCGTTTCGAGCGCGATCGCGGCGCCGGGCGCCCAGCGTTCCAGCCGCACCTCTTCCCGGCCATCGGCGAAAAGCCTCATCAGCTCGACCCCCGGTCGGCCGGGGGCCGGCCGATAGGCCATCTTCCCGGTGTCGAGCCGGATCTCGTTTCGGTCCTTCGGGTCGAACTGCCACAGCTTGACAAAGAGGACGCAACCCGGGGCCGAACCGGGGGTGTGGCGCGACGTCGGCGGATTGCGGACGTAGGATCCGGCCGGGAAGTCGCCGTGCTCGTCCTCAAAGACGCCGCCGAGGACCAGAAACTCCTCGCCGCCGCCGTGGGTGTGAGCCGGGAAACGGCTGTTGGCCGCATAGCGAACGATCGAGGTCGCGCGCGCCACCTCGTCGCCGATGCGGTCGAGCATCCGCCGGTCGACGCCCGCGATCGGCGACAGGGTCCAGGCGAGGTGCCCGGCATGGACCACGACCCGCTGCAAAAAATCGGCATTGAGTTCCATGGGGTGCTCCGCTGCGGTCAGGTCGGGTCGGTCCGGCAGGGCGGCCAGCCAATGAAGGCGGCAACGAACCAGGCGAGGCCGAGCGCCGCGGCGACGGCGATCAGGGTCCGCCCGGCCGCCGCCTGCTGATCGAGCCGGTAATAGGCGCAGAGCCGCGACGGCGCCGCCAGATAGAGGCCGCCGACGGCGCCCAGCTTCGGGATGAAATTGGCCCACAGAAAAGCGCGCCCGAGCGCCGGCATGCGGCGCCAGCTCGAGCCCAGGGGCAGCCCGACGAACAGCGGCAGCCCGACAAACTTGCCAATGTCAACGAGCGGATCGGCGAGCGCCGCATCGAGCGCGCGCGGCACCATCCAGAACGTGGTGCCGAAGGCGACGGCGAGAAGGCCGGGGATGCCGAGCCAATCGGCATCGGCGAGCCAGCGCGGCTCATAGGGGCGGAGCGCCGGGGCGATGAGCCAGCCGACGCCGATCAGGAGCGGCAACTGGACCGTCATCTCTATGGCCATGTCGTGCTCGAAGAGGTGGCGCAGCGGCGATGACCACAACAAGAGCCACAGCGCCGCCGCCGCAAGCAGCCGGCGGTTCATCGGGCGGCGCCGCGCAGCGCCGCGGCGAAGCGCAGCGGCGGCGCATCGGGGTCGAGGATGTCGGCGAGCCGGCCCCTGGCGTCGACGAGATAAACCGCACCGTTGTGGATGAACCCGCCGCTGCCGTCGGCGATGACGACGACGCCGAAGCTCCGCAGCAGGAGGGCGAGGCCGCGGTCGTCGGCGGCGGCGGCAACGCGCCAGCGGGGTGCCTTTGCGCCATAGCGCTCGCCGTAGCTCGCCAACGCCGCTTGGTCATCGTTTTCCCGGTCGAAACTGATGCTGAGGAGAGCGATCTCCCGGCCTTCGGGCGCACGCTCGGCCAATTCCAGCACGCGGTAGAATTCGTCGCCGAGCACGCCGCACAATCTCGGACAGCGCGTGTAGATGAAATCGACGAGCACTCTCCTGCCGCGGTAGTCGCCGAGCCGGAAGCGGTCGCCGTCCTGGTCGATCAGCGCGACGTCCGGCAGCGGCAGCGGCCGGCGCGCGACGGCAAGCTGGCGCGCGCCGTCGCTGGTGACGATCCGAAAGCCCTCGGTCTCCCAGGCGAGTGCCGCGGTACCTGCGACCAGCACGATGCCGAGGAGGGCAAAGAAGCCAAGCCTCACGCGCCGCTGCCGCCGCCGCGCGCCAGGCTCGGCAGCGCCGCCAGAAACCGGCCGACGAGGATCATGGCACCGGCCAGCGCCAGCATCGCGCCGACCGAGCCGACGCGGTCGTAAATCAGCCACTGCGGCAGGTGTACCGCATAGCGGCGCGGGGCGCTGCTGCTGCCGGCAGCGAGGAAGGCAAGCGAGACGGCGAGCCCGCCGAGAAGGTAGAGCCAGAACCCCGCGGCCGCCAAGCCGCGCGGCGATCGCGGGCTGATCCAGGTCATCGTGCCGAGCAGCATCGCCATCATGCCGAGCAAGAGATAGGTATGGAAGTGGCCGGGCACCCACTGAGTGTTGTGCATCACGCTGTTGACCCAAATGGTGGCGTCGGCGACCGCGGGGATGATGCCGACGGCCCACCCCGCCGGTCCGAGGAAGACGAGGGCCGAGGCCGCATCCCATTTGAGGCCGGAACGATAGACGTTGGTCAGCGTCCCGAACGCGGTCACGAACAGCACCGGCACGCCTGACAGCCACGACATCAGCTGGCCGACGATCAGCGCCCAAGTCGGCATGACGAAGTCCATCAACAGATGGTGCGGAAAGGCGGTCAGCACCAACACCGTCGAAGCCATCCAGGCGAAATAGAAAGCGCGGCCGGTCCGCCACGGGCGATGGGTGTAGACCGGCAGGATCTCGTAGACCGCAATGACCGCCATATAGATCGTGGCGTTGATGAAGACATGACCGAAGAAATAAATCATGTTCTTGGCGGCGAGCGCGTCGAACGCGAAACCGGGCAGATAGAGGTTGACGAGCGAGACG
This sequence comes from uncultured Alphaproteobacteria bacterium, assembly GCA_963772295.1. Taxonomy (GTDB): domain Bacteria; phylum Pseudomonadota; class Alphaproteobacteria; order ATCC43930; family CGMCC-115725; genus AP-15. Next base: position 249,020 of record CAVYWO010000019.1, on the reverse strand, counting down.
ACGATCACCGCGGCGCCGAACAGGATGCCGAGGATGTTCACGATCAGCACCATCGTCGACGCCGTCACCGCCGGCGGCGGCCCCTCCGCCGCCGGCGCCAGGCCGAAAGCCTGCTTGACGCCGAGCGCGGCGCCGAGCCCGCCATATGTCAAAAGAATGCCGCGGGCGACATCGAGATAGAGCAGCAGAAAGCCGACGCCGATCGAGAGCAGCCCGAGAAGATAGATCGCCGCGGCGTGAACCGACCACAGCGCCCCGGATTGCGCCGGCAGCGGGTAGAGGAAGGTCCAGCCGGCAGCAAAGCCGCCGATGAACCCGGAGCCGAGGATCAGCACGGCGCCGAACAGGAAGAACAAGAGATTGGCGACGAACACCTCGGTGCTGACCGGCACGTGGCGGCGCACGAAATGCCACATCACGGCGGCGCCGCCGAGCCCGGCAATGCCGACCATGCCGGCGCCGTGCATCGTCATGATCACGTAAAAGAAGCCGGGATCGAGGTCGATCCACCGTGCCTGGGCCATGCGCATGACAAGGCCCAAGGGCATCATCAGCAGCAGCACGACGCCGGACACACCGAGATAGGCGAGCACGGCCGCGCGCCCGCCGATCCCGCTCTGCGTGCCGGCGGCTTCGTCTGTCATGCCTGCCTCCCTACCGGGCGGTGACGTTGATTTCGCTCTTCATCTCGTGGTGCAAGACCCCGCAATATTCGAGGCACAGCACCCGATAGACCCCAGGCCGGGCAAAGGTGTAGCGCAGCCGGTTGACGTAGCCGGGCATCGCCTGAGTTTGCGCGACGATGCGCAGGTCCGGATCGTAAAGCGCGAAACCGTGGTTGACGTCCTTGCTGGTGACGTGAAACTCCGCCGTCTGACCGACGGTGAAGGCGTTCGGCTTGACCGTCCACGCCCATTGCTCGCCGACGGCGTCGACCGCGGCGATCGTGGCGGACGGTGCGGCCGCACGCGACACGTAAGGCAATTGGCCGAGGGTTCGGTAGTTGGCCGCCACCAGGATCACGATGGCGAGGCCGAACAACCAACCGCGCAGCCGGTAGGCCCTGGCCATGACCGGCCCGTAATCGGCGGCGAGGCCCGTCTGGGCCTCGGCCGCGACCCAGACGAAGACGGCGACGAGCAATCCCATCAGCACGATCGACAGCCACCAGACCGCATCCTCGATCATCGCCGGCCCTTCGCCGTTCGCCTGCCGGCATGTTACGGCGCGCCGCGGCCGGTCGCAAATGCGCGGCGGCTCGACCCGGCGCCGGCATCCGATGTAGCCTCGGCCGATCGGGCTGAGCGGGGGAAGGTCATGCGCTTCGGCATCGGACAACCGGTCACGCGAAAAGAGGATCCGCGCTTCCTCACCGGACGCGGCCGTTATGTCGCCGATCTCGATTTCGTCCATGAGGCGCAGGCCGTCTTTGTCTTCTCGCCGCACGCGCATGCGCGAATCCACGCCATCGACAAGGCGGCGGCGGAGGCGATGCCCGGCGTCTTCGCCGTGCTCACCGGCGCCGATTGGGCCGCCGACGGGCTCGGCACGCTCGACCCCGAGTTCATGCCGGAGGATATGGGCGGGCCCAAGGGCTACCGCACCAAGCGCCCGCCGCTGGCACAGGATCGCGTGCGCCATGTCGGCGAGCGCGTCGCGGCCGTGATCGCCGCGACCGAAGCGCTGGCGCGAGATGCGGCCGAGCGGGTCGCCGTCGATTACGAGGTTCTGCCCGCCGCGGTGACGGTCGCGGAGGCGCTCCGCCCGGGCGCGCCGCGGCTCCATGACGCGGCGGGCGGCAACACCGCAGTTGCGCTCGCGATGGGCAATGCCGATGCGGTCGAGCCCGCTTTTGAGAGGGCGCATCACATCACCCGGCTGGCGCTTCGCAACCACCGCCTCACGGCGGTGACGATGGAGCCGCGTGGCTGCCTCGCCGATTACGACCCGGGGACCCGCCGCTGGACGCTCCACACCAGCACCCAGAATGTGCACGGCATCCGCCACACCTTGGCGCATCAGATCCTGCACGCCCCGGAGAGCCGGATTCGCGTCGTCGCGCGCGATGTCGGCGGCGGCTTCGGGATGAAGGGCAATCTCTATCCCGAAGAGGCGGTCGCCGTCTGGGCCGCCCGCCGCGTCGGCCGGCCGATCAAGTGGATCCCGTCGCGCAGCGAGGCGATGCTCGCCGACTATCAGGGGCGCGACCAGAACGTCGACGCCGAACTGGCGCTCGACGCCGACGGCAAGTTCCTGGGTTTGCGCTGGACCGGCTCGCACAATGTCGGTGCCTATATCGAGGGCGCCGGCGCGATCCCGATCCTGTTTTCGCTGAAGCTCGCCACCACCGTCTACGACATTCCGGCAGTCGCAGTGGCGAGCAGCCTGGTCTTCACCAACACCGCGCCGACCGTGCCCTATCGCGGCGCCGGCCGCCCCGAGGCCGTCTATATCATCGAGCGGCTCATCGACCAGGCGGCGCGCGAGATCGGCATCGATCCGGCGGAGTTGCGGCGGAAGAACCTGATCCCCCCCGACGCCTATCCGTTTGCGACCCGTACCGGCTGGACCTATGATAGCGGCAACTACGCCGCCGCGTTGGAGAAGTGCCGGCGGCTCGCCGATTGGGACGGCTATGCCGGGCGGCGGGCGGCAAGCGCCGCCGCCGACAAATGCCGCGGCCGCAGCCTCACGTATTACGTCGACAATACCGGCATCTTCAACGAGCGCATCGAGCTGCGCTTCGACCCGTCGGGCGAGCTGACGATCCTCGCCGGCACCCTGTCGCACGGCCAGGGGCACGAAACCACCTATGCCCAGATGGCGGCCGACTGGCTCGGCCTGCCCGAGGACAGGATCCATCTGGCCCAGGCCGACACCGACGAGATCGCGATCGGCCGCGGCACCTACGCGTCGCGCAGCATGATGATCGGCGGCAGCGCCCTGCGCGCCGCGGCCGACGTGGTGATCGAGCGCGGCAAGCGCTTCGCCGCGCATTTCATGGAGGCCGACGCCGCCGACATCGCCTTTGCCGATGGCGCCTTCACGATCTCGGGCACCGACCGGTCGATGCCGATCACGCAGGTGGCGCAGATGTCGTTCATCCCGGTGGGCCTCCCGGCGGAGCTCGGCGTCGGGCTGCAGGGCGCCGGCGCCTTCTCGTCGGACGTGCCGAGCTTCCCGAACGGCTGCCATATCTGCGAGGTCGAGATCGATCCCGACACCGGGGCGGTGGCACTCGATCGCTACACCGTGGTCGACGATTGCGGCACCGTCATCAACCCGCTCCTGGCAAGGGGGCAAATCCAGGGCGGCGTCGCCCAGGGGGCGGGCCAGGCGCTCAGCGAAGAGGTCGTCTACGACGGTGACGGCCAGTTATTGACCGGCAGCTTGCTGGATTACGCCATTCCGCGAGCCGATACCTTGCCGCCGTTCACGGTCGACTTCAGCCCGGTCCCGAGCCCGACCAACCCGCTCGGCGCCAAAGGTGTGGGCGAGGGCGGCGCCGTTGCCGGCACGCCCGCGGTGATGAACGCCATTCTCGACGCCCTCGCCGCGCTCGGCGTCAGCGATCTGCCGATGCCGGCGACACCCGAGCGCATCTGGCGCGCGCTGCGCCGGCGCCCGCCAGGCTGATCGGGCGCCTTCCGGGTCGCCGCTGCGGCGGCTGAACCGGCCGCGCGTCAAGCCGCCTCGAGCGCCGCCGCGCGGCGCCGGGGGCGTGCCTATGGGCGATCCCAATGCCGCGCTGAACAGTTTGCAACCCTGTTGGCTCACCCGTTCGGGTCGGCAATCGACATTCGTGTCGAAGCGGAGGCTGGGCTCGGTCCGATCCTCGCCGACAGGGCCCAGCTCGAGACCGTCCTTTTGAACCTGGCCGCCAACGCTCGCGATGCGATGCCGAATGGCGGCGAACTCACCTTCTCCGCGGTCAGCGAGACGGTGCCGCAAGACCGGGACGACCCGATGCTGAAGGCGGGGCGCTACGCCCGGATTTCGGTCGCCGATAGCGGCGCCGGCATGGATGCGGCGACGCTGCGCCGCGCCACCGAGCCGTTTTTCACGACCAAGCCCAGAGGCAAGGGCACCGGGCTCGGGCTCTCGATCGCCCTGGGCTTTGCCCAACAATCGGGTGGCACCCTCTCGATCCGCAGCGAGTTCGGCCGCGGCACGGTCGTCAGCATGTGGCTGCCGAGGGCCGAAGGGGTTGTCGAGGCACCGCCGCCGACGGCAAGCCAGCCTCGCGCAACCGCCGCCGACCGCGGCCGCAAACCCCTGGTGCTGGTGGTGGATGACGACGAATCCGTCCGGGACGTCGTCATGACGTCGCTCCGAAGGGGCCGGGTTCGCGGCCGAGGGTGCCGCAGACGCCGCGGATGCGCTCGCTTCTATCGATCGGGGCAAGGCGATCGATGCGGTGATAACCGATTTCTATATGCCGGGCAAAACGGGCTCGACCTCATCCGTGAAGTGCAAAAACGATACCCCGCACTTCCGGCGATCCTGTTGACGGGCCATGTCGGCGACATCGCCGCGGCGCCCGCCACCGGCAGCACGGTGATCGTCTTGCAGAAGCCGGTGCCGCTGGCCGCACTTGCCGAGCGGCTCACGGTTGCACTAGCGTCACAGGGTGACCGGGTGCGGGGCACCGATCGGCAGCCGTAGCCCCGTCGCGCGGCGTCGTCCGCCGCCCCGCGGGGCCGATCACGCGGCGCCCGAAAGCACACCGAGCGCCGCGGCGACCGCGAGGGAGAAGACAACGAGGCAGTCGAAATGCACGACTCTGTTAACCCCGCTGCGCTGACCGCTGCGGTGAATAGACTGACAACCTCCACTTGGATTGGCGTAATCGGGAGCGCCGCATACGCCGCAAGCGATTTCCTTGCTGACAGCGACATCGACCTGATCGTCCTCCATCCGAACGAAAGCCGGTTCATCTGGGATACCTTCGACGGGCGCACGCTCGAGATCCACCTGTACGCACATCACCAACTCGCGAGCCTCGTCAAGCACCCCGAATTTTTCTTCGTCGGCTGGACGTGGGAAATCGGCAAATTCGTGGCCGCGGAGCATCTTGCCGGAGTTCGACCGGTTGTCGCCCCCTCCCCGCAGGCGCGCACAATCGCGATGCTTTATGCACTGGGTAACGTCCTAGACGCCCGCAGGAAGCACCAGCAAGGACGCGCGCCGGCGCCGCGTGTGGCCCATGAACTCACGGCGTTGCGGCACCTCGTCGACGGCGACTATCCGCTCAGCTTCAAGGACGATGCAAAGCCGATCGATGTCGATTACATCGACCACGCGAAGCCCGAAATCGAAGACGTGCTGTTATCGAAGTTAGATGACGTCATCTTCTTCCCGGCGCATCGGGTAGGGGCAGAGTATGTCATCCAGCGATGGGCCCTAAAACTCACGCTGCCAAAGAAGGCAGCATTGCGATGAGAGGGCCGGTCCCGCCGCGAAGTCGCGGCACGCCCGCACGGCTGATGGCTATCTAGGTCGCCGGCCGACGCAGCCGCGGCGTTGAGGCGGCCGGTATTGACGGCACAGCGGCGCGCAGTTCGTGGCGGTCGAGTGCGACGGCGATCGTGGCGAGGACCTCGCGAAGCTCGCCATGCCCGACCGCATTGGCGATTGCCCGGAGCATCGATGCTCAACCGATATCGGAAAATACGACGCGGACCTCTGTTTGGTCGGCCGCTTCGAGGATCACCGCTTCGCCCGCCAGCAATTGCCGGAGCGCAACCTCGTCGATCACGACCATGCCGGTCATCTCTATGCTGCCGGCCGGGTCAACCGCGGTGGTGCGGTCTCTATTGGCGGCGGTATTGGGGTGCGGCGATCAATGCCATAATGGCCGAGACCGTTCCTCGACCGATTCACGAAATTGCGCACCCTGCGCGGCGGCGCCGACGACAATGTCCATGGCTCGATCCTCAATAGGTGCTGGCCGTCGGCGGTGTGATCGAGCATATATTTGACGCCGCGTGCGAGGCCGCACAATTGCCATACACTGTCGCCGCGCTCGCCCCAATGATGCAATACAGGCCTGCCCTGCCGCACCAGCACCAGCCGCCGGCCCGCGCGACCGTCTTGGACGTTGCCCAACGGCGCGGTCGATCAGAACGTCAACGGCGTCACGTACTTCTTTTACGGTGGCGCTTACTTACCGGCCGATCTACACTGGCAGCGGTGTCTATTACGAGGTGGTCGCGGACCCGGCTTGACCGGCAGCAATGTTGAAAGTCATAGTTGCGTCGCCATTCGACTGTTAAAACTTGGAGCAGGAGATTGAGGAAATGTTCAGGAAACTTGGCAGTGCTTTTGCCGCGCTCGGCTTAGCGGCTGCAATGCTGGGCAATGCGCCGGCTCATGCGCAAGCGGTGCGGGCTGGAACGCTTGCCTGCAACGAGGCCAGCGGCTGGGGCTTGGTCTTCGGCTCTTCGCACGATATCCGCTGCACATTTTCTCTGGTCTCGGGCAGGGTGGAGCGCTATGTCGGCAAGATTTCCGAATTTGGCGTCGATATCGGTTATCAGAAAAGCGCCGTGATTATATGGGCGGTGCTGGCACCGACCACGAACCCGGGAACCGGCGCTCTTGCTGGCACTTATGTTGGCGCGACCGCGGGCGCCGCGGCCGGCGTCGGTGTCGGTGCCAATGTGCTGGTCGGCGGCTCGAACAAATCGATCTCGCTGCAGCCCGTCAGCATCGAAGGCGGTGTTGGTCTCAACGTCGCTGCCGGTATCGGAGCGCTGACGCTCACCTATCAGCCCTAGCAGGCTGCGGAAAAAATCGCTGTGCGGAGCGATTTGTCGGGTTGTAATGCGATATTCTCGTTTAAGTCGCAGAAAATGCGTCACTGAAAGCGGCGGATTTCAGCGGTTGTGAGGATGAACGGGCGCCCGTTCATCCTCATGCTCCACCTGGAGCATGAGCACCTGTAACGCGCGGGATGTGCGCTTCCCAGATGATGTGCGACGATCGTCGCACCGGCATATGGCTCCCGCCAGCCGAGAAAATTGCAATAGTTGGAAGTGGGTCCTTCGAATGAAGGAACCATCGTAATCCGGGTCTGACCCGTATAGAAACGTTTCTACACCTCGGGGCGCGCCCAGATGCGCCCGATGTGCATCGGGCACGTCACACACCCGCCTCGGCCGGTTTTCGCTCATCAGGGGCGCTCCGCGGCACCCTGGCGTGGCAAATTTCAGGAAGGAGGAGCGGGCGGCCGGCAACCGAGGTCTGGGTTACACAAATTCCCACGGCCGGCCGCCGCCTATTCGGCGAGGCAGATTGCCCATGGGTGACACTCATGATCTGGCCGCGCCCGAACGCTGAAATACAGCGGCGTCAATGGTCATTCTGCCGCCAGTCGCTCCTGCTCCCCTGGCCGGCGCAGCCTCGTCAGGCCCGCGACAAAGGCCGCCCAGGCATCGAGCGCGGCCTTCCGCTCCGGGGCAAACTCGTATTTTTGGTACACGCCGACGATGCCGCCCGGCTTGCCCGATACATGGTTCAGGATCTTGTCGGCCACCTCGATCCGCACCCCGAGCCGCGCCATGTTGGACACCACCGTGCGGCGCAGATCGTGGATCGTCCAATCGGTCGCGCCGACCCACCGATCGAGGTGATGTTGTTAACGAGCGCGAAGCCGGACACCGGGCCGCACCTCGTGGTCGTGAACACAAACTCGGGCTTATTGGGCAACGGCGTCGCTCTCAGGATCGAGCGGATGACCGCGAGTGCGAGGTCGCTCAAGTGAACATCGTTCGGGTGGCTGTTCTTGGTCCTCGACCCCGGCAAATGCCACACCCGCTTGTCGAGGTCGACCTCGGTCCTGGTCATGCCGGCGACCTCCGATCGCCTTTGCCCGGTCAATAGCAGCAGCTTGATGAGCGGCCCGAATGGATAGCCGACGGCGCTGCAGCCGTGCCATAGCTGGGCGATTTCGTGGTCATTCAACACCCGATCGCGCCCCTTGTATTTGCCCAGTGGCCGCTCGATGTCGGCCGAAAAATCGGCGGCGATGTAGCACTTGCGCGTCTCCGGATTGACCGTGCGCTTCGCCCATCTGAGGCACCGCCGCACGATCAGCAGGCAATTGTCGGCTTCGCTCCGACCCTGTGCCCGCGACCGCAGCGCCTTCCGGGTGCGCACCTCGATCAGCGCGGCCACATCGGCCTCGCCGAGATCGCGCACCGGCCGATCGCCGAAATATGCCGCGTCCTTGTCCAGTTGCCGCCGGGTCTCCCGCAACGTCGAGGGCTTCGTGCTCGGCTCGGCATAGCGTTCGATGTATGCCTCGGCGAGCGTGCGAAAGGTCATCGAGCTAGCGACGATCTCGGCCTTCAATTCGGCCGCCTCCTGCCGATGTTCGGCGACCGGGGTGATCCCGGCGTGAGCGCGCAAGATCGAGGCCCTGGCCGCCTCGCGGGCATCCGCGAGCTTCGGAATGAGCTTGGTTGTGCCGAGGGTCTCCATGACTTGTTTTTTGCTGCCGTTGACGGTGTATGTGGCAATCCACGTCTGGCGGAATTTGGAGACGCGGATGCCAAAGCCCGGCAAATTCATGTCCCAGAAGGTCAGCGACGCCCGCCCGGCGGACGGCGGCGGCACGTTGTTGATCCAGGCCTGGGTGAAATTTTTCCGCATGTTCGAGCCCCTCTCTACAAAATGTCTAAGCCGGCGCCGCATCTAAATCGCAATCCTCGGCGCACCGAGGAGGCGATATAAAGGGCGATAGCAGGGAAAGTTCAATCGGTTAGTCTCAATTGCCACTCTATCAATTTCATCGAGGGCTTGTCAAAACCTCTATCGAAGAAGCTGCTGCCCTTGGTCGGCATGCCGCTCGAAACGCATGACGCTGTCAGGTAATATGAGTGTCTAAAATTGTGGCCGACAGAAGCACCTGAGCATGGACGTCCCGAGCAGCGGTCCGTTTCCGTCCCGCAACCCGCAAAAAGCCGCCTTCGACGCAGATCGACTCTTTGCGCTCGGCGAGTTTGCAGCGGCCGAACGCCAGTTCGAGGAACTCCTCGCGCAATCTCACAACGTGACCTGGTGCCTGTTTCAATTGGGTCGCATCGCCGCGCGTCAGAGGCGCCCGGCGGAAGCCGTCGCGAGGTTCGATCGGGCGTTGGGCTGCGGGGACGCGGTCGTCTGGACCCATCTGGAGAAGGCGATGGCGCTGGAACAGCTCGGCGCCGGCGCCAGAACGGTCGTGGCCGCGCTGGTGCACTTTGCCCGGCGGGCGCCGGAGGAATTGGGCGAGGGGCATTGCGCCGTTCTGCTGCGCGGGGCCGGCGCGGCGTTCGATGCCGGCCGGTACGAAGATGCCTTTCAGCTCTATGATTTGCTGGTGCGTCGCGGCTACGGCGGTTATTTCTGCAGGCTGCGGCAGGCCGACTTGCAGCTGTTGCGAGGCGACCCCGAAGAGGCGTTGCGGCTTCTCGATCAGCTTGCCGCGGACCCCGATTACGACCTGTGGGGCGAGGTGACCCGAGCGCGGGCATTGCTCGGTGCGAAACGGTTCGAGGCCGCGGTGCCGCTATTGGAATCGGTGGTCAGTCGGGCGCCCGACAATACTGATTTCGCCCGGCTGCTGTTCCAGGCCTGGAAGGGCGCCGGCTGCGAGGCGCAACTCACCGCGCCGGGGGACCGGTTCCTTGCCCACGCCGGCACCGGGGCGAAGCAGCACTGGCTGCTGGCGCGCGCCGAGGCGCTGCTGGAGCTCGACCGGCTCGACGAGGCGGAGGCGGTGTTTGGCGGATTGCTGGATGCCGATCCCGATTTCGAAGGCGCTCAACTCGGGCTGGCGCAGCTTGCGATGCGCCGCGGGTCCTGGGTCGAAGCGCTTGAGCGCTGGGACCGCATCCTCGCGAACGCCGCCCCGGCAGCAAACCCGCATTGGCGGGCGTCGCGGGCGGAGGCGCTGCTCGAACTTGACCGGTTCGACGAGGCGGAGGCGGTGTTCGACGGATTGCTGGACGCCGATCCCGATTTCGAGCGCGCGATGTCGGGACTGGCGCGGATCGCGGTGCGCCGCGGGTCCCGGGTCGAAGCGCTTGAGCGCTGGGACCGCATCCTGGCGCGTGCCGGTCCGGCAGCGAACCCGCATTGGCTGCTGGCGCGCGCGCAGACGCTGTTCCGGCTCTGGCGGGTCGAAGAGGCGCTTGACGAGTGGCGCAGTCTAATCGCGCGCTTCCCGGATCTGCCGGCGGCGCGCATCGACATGGCGCACGCGGCGCAGGAGTTGGGCATATGGGAGGAGGCCGCCGAACTTTGGGCGGAGTTGATCGAGCGCTTTGCCGACAGGATCCATCCGTATTGGCTGGCAGCCCGGGCGAAATGTCTGCTCAATCAGCGCGTTGACGACCCGCGCGTCGGCGAGAAGCTGCAAGCTCTGATGGCGGCGCTCGAGACGCGCTTCCCGGAGTCGCCGCTCGGTTGCTCGATCGCAATCGACCATGCCCGCATCACCGGCCGCAGGTCCGACGAGTTCGCGGCGATTGTCGAAGACGCAGCCCGCCGTTTCCCGTCGGACCGTGGTTTGCTGTCGCAATGGGTCAGGGTATTGCTGGCGTCGGGCCGCCTCGCCGATGCCGAGCAGGTCGTGCAACAATTGGAAGCCGGCGGCGACGATCAGTTCTCGGCGATCAGCCGCTGGCTGCTGGCGATCGATCGCGATGGCGAAGCCGCAACCATCGAGGCGATCCATCGGGCCGTGGCGTTTCGGTCCTGGGCGCTCGACCCGGCACTCATGCTCGCACGGTCCTTGCTTGACATCTCGTCGGCCTGGTCGGCTGCGCTGGCACTGTCTCTGCTCGATGAGGTCGGCCGCAGGTATCCCGGCAGGATCGCGATCGCCTGTCTCAGGGCGCGGGCGTTGATTACGCTTCGCCGGGACGACGAGGCGAAAGCCCTGATCGATTCGGTGCCGGACGCGTTCCGGTCGCGGGAGTTTCTGGAACTGCGGGCCTGGGCGCACGCGCGCCGCGGCGAAGACAATGCGGCGCGCCGGCTGTGGCGATCGGTTTTGGCGCGCTACTACGTCCCAGCTATCCATAGCGCCAAGCCCAACCTCGAACCGATAACGCCGGAGCGCAATCTTCCGGAGCCCGCCGACGTCACAGTATTTGTATCGGTCCGCAACGAGGTCGCAAATCTCCCTGAATTCTTGGGTCACTACCGCGGGTTGGGCGTGTGCGGCTTCGTCGCCGTCGACAATATGTCGATCGACGGCAGCGACGCGTATCTTCGCGAGCAGCCTGACGTCGTCCTCTACCGGACCCGCGACCTTTACCTGGCGGCGTACCACGGCATGCGTTGGATCAACGCGTTGATCGAACGGCATGGGCGCGGCGGGTGGTGCCTGTTCGCCGACGCCGACGAAGCCTTCATCTACCCCGGCTGGGAATCGGCGCCGCTCGACCGTTTCACCGAATACCTCGATCGAGAAGGCGCGGAAGCGGTCGCCGCCTTGATGCTCGACGTCTTCCCGGAACGGCTGCTCGGCGCCGGCGACGAGCCGACGACGCATGCCGAATGCCGCTATTACGACGACGATTATGTCTGGGGAGGCCATGTCCGCCCGCCTTATTCGAAGGCACTAGGTGGGGTAAGGACCCGGCTGTTCGGCTCCGGGGAATACCTGCACAAAGTGCCGCTTATCAAATCCGGCCGCGGCGTGTACATCGGCCCGCACGAGACGACGCACTTGCAGCTGGCCGGCGTCAGTGGAGCGCTGCTGCACTACAAGCTGCTCGCGCTTGGCCGAACCGGCCGCGACCCGTTCGTGCCGGACCGCGCGATCGATCAGAGGCGGCGTTACGAGCGCTATGCGTCGCGAGTTGGGGCGCTCAAGGGCGTCGATCTGCGCCTCCCGGGCGTATCGCGGGCGCTCGCCGACAGCCTGATCATGGCGGATCGCGGGCTGATGCGCGCACCGCCGGAATATCGCCGATGGCTCGAAGAACGGCGGCGTCCTGAGTTGTCGCTCGAGTCCTGCGCTTCCGACCGCGAGCCCCTGCGTTCAACCGGCAATGGACAATCGGCAAACATTAATCTGCGGCGGATCAGAGAAGATGAGGAGCGCGCGGCGATCCTCGAGGTTTCGGCCGAACCCTGCCCCGACCCTCACGAGGTTCTCGTTCGCCACGCGCGACCCGAGCGGCTCGATCGGGCGTTGGGCTGCGGGGAGGCGCTCGTCTGGACCCATCTGGAGAAGGCGATGGCGCTCGAACAGCTCGGCGCCGGCGCAAGAACGGTCGTCGACGAGCTGGTGCACTTTGCCCGGCGGGCGCCGGAGGAATTGGGCGAGGGGCATGGCGCCGTTCTGCTGCGCGGCGCCGGCGCGGCGTTCGATGCCGGCTGGTACGAAGATGCCTTTCAGCTCTATGATTTGCTGGTGCGTCGCGGCTACGGCGGTTATTGCTGCAGGCTGCGGCGGGCCGACTTGCACCTGTTGCGGGGCGACCCCGAAGAGGCGTTGCGGCTTCTCGATCAGCTTGCCGCGGACCCCGATTATGACCTGTGGGGCGAGGTGACCCGAGCGCGGGCATTGCTCGGTGCGAAACGGTTCGAGGCCGCGGTGCCGCTATTGGAATTGGTGGTCAGTCGGGCGCCCGACAATGCTGATTTCGCCCGGCTGCTGTTCGAGGCCTGGAAGGGCGCCGGCTGCGAGGCGCAACTCACCGCGCCGGGGGACCGGTTCCTTGCCCACGCCGGCGCCGGGGCGAAGCAGCACTGGCTGCTGGCGCGCGCCGAGGCGCTGCTGGAGCTCGACCGGCTCGACGAGGCGGAGGCGGTGTTTGGCGGATTGCTGGACGCCGATCCCGATTTCGAAGGCGCTCAACTCGGGCTGGCGCAGCTTGCGATGCGCCGCGGGTCCCGGGTCGAAGCGCTTGAGCGCTGGGACCGCATCCTGGCGCGTGCCGGTCCGGCAGCGAACCCGCATTGGCTGCTGGCGCGCACGCAGACGCTGTTCCGGCTCTGGCGGGTCGAAGAGGCGCTGGACGAGTGGCGCAGTCTAATCGCGCGCTTCCCGGATCTGCCGGCGGCGCGCATCGACTTGGCGCACGCGGCGCAGGAGTTGGGCATATGGGAGGAGGCCGCCGAACTTTGGGCGGGGTTGATCGAGCGCTTTGCCGATCGAATTGATCCGTATTGGCTGGCAGCCCGGGCGAGATGTCTGCTCAATCAGCGCGTTGACGCCCCGCGCGTCGACCAGAAGCTGCAAGCTCTCATGGCGGCGCTCGAGACGCGCTTCCCGGAGTTGCCGCTCGGCTGCACAATCGCCATCGAGTATGCTTCTTTGACCAAACGAGTAGCCAGCGAGTTCGCGGCGATTGTCGAGGACGCGGTCCGCCGTTTCCCAATGGAACGCGGTCTTCTGTCGGAATGGGTCAGGATACTGTTGGCGTCGGGCCGCCTCGCCGACGCTGGGGGCGTTGTCAGACGCCTGGAAGCCGGCGGCGACGATCAGTTCGCCGCGGTTAGCCGCTGGCGGCTGGCGATCGATCGGGGCGGCGAGTCCGCGATCGCCGAATTGGTCGGTCGGGCCATCGCGGGCCGGTCATGGGCAGTCGAGGCGGCGCTCATGCTCGGACCCTTCCTGCTCGGTATCTGGTCCGCTTGGCCGGCGGAGTTGGTACTGTCCCTGCTCGATGAGGTCGACCGCCGGTATCCCGGCTGGGTCGCCATTGCCGTTCTCAGGGCGCGGGCGTTGATTGTGCTTCGCCGCGACGCCGAGGCGCAGGCGCTGATCGATCGCGTCCCGGTCGCGTTCCGGTCGCGGGAGATCCTGGAGCTGCGGGCCTGGGCGCACGCGCGCCGCGGCGAACACCATGCGGCGCGGCGGCTCTGGGGCTCGATTTTGACGCGCCACTACTTCCCGGGGGTCCATTCCGCCGAGCCCAATTTGGAATTTATGACCCCGGAGCGCGATCTTCCGGGGTCCGCCAGCGTTACAGTATTCGTCCCGGTCCGGAACGAGATTGCAAACCTCCCCGAATTCCTGCGTCATTACCGCCGGTTGGGCGTTCGCGGCTTCGTCGTCGTCGACAATATGTCGACCGACGGTAGCGACGCGTATCTTCGCGACCAGCCTGACGTCGTTCTTTATCGGACCCGGGACGCCCATGCGGCCGCGGCCGGAGGAGTTCGTTGGATCAATGCGCTGATCGAACGCCATGGCCGGCGCGGGTGGTGCCTCTATGCCGACGCCGACGAAGCCTTCATTTACCCCGGCTGGGAATCGGCGCCGCTCGACCGTCTCACCGAATACTTGGATGGAGAAGGCGCAGAAGGTGTCGCCGCGTTCATGCTCGACGTCTTCCCGGAACGGCTGTGCGACGCCGACGGCGAGCCGGCGACGCATGCCGAATGCCGCTATTACGACGCCGACTATGTCTGGGTGGGCCATTTCCGCTCGCCGTATTCGAGGCCGCTCGGCGGGGTATTGAGCCGGCTATCCGGCGCAGGGGAATACCTGCACAAGGTTCCGATGATCAGATGCGGCCGCGGTGTGCGTCTCGACAATCACGACACAACGCATCTGCGGCTGGCCAGCGTCACCGGAGCTCTACTGCACTATAAGCTCCTTGCGATCGGTCCGACCGGTTGCAACCGTTCCGTCTCCGGCCGCATCATTCAGGTGAAGCACCGTTACCAGCGCTACGCGTCGCGGCTTCCGGCACTCCAGGGGGTCGGTCTGCGCCTCCCGGGGATATCTCGGCCGCTCGCCGACAGCCTGATCATGGCCGATCAAGGCTTGATGCGGGCACCGCAGGGATATCGCCAATGGCTCGAAGAACATACAGCTCCAACTACTCAACCACCGCGGGCGGTGTAAGATTAATAGTCATCCCCCCACGATGCAGTCCACGACAGCGCGACCGCCACGCTCCCGGGGCCGTAGTTTCTAATGTCTGCAGCATACCCGTCGAACTCGACGATTTTCGGTCCCTGCGCTGAGATCATCTGCCCCCCCGCTACGCATCCGCATGCCGCTGGAACCACGATGCTCTTAAATGGGCAGTTGAAACCAGCTGAGGTTGAGGGACACCCTGCGGCCTGGGCTCCGTAGTATAGGTGGAGCACGACCTGACCCGCCCCCGCTGAGGCGGGATTCATGGCAACCGTTATCTTGAAATGGGCCTCTTGGGTTCCACTGGCGCAACTCGGCGCCACTGGGCATGGAACGGAGATATCTAGGACAGAACCAGATCCTCCTATCGGGAACGCCCCGAGGGTGCTTGTCGTCCCAGACTGCATGGTAAAAATTTCAGCTCGGGCTACCTTGACGGGAACGGTCACCAGCAGCAATCCACCGATGATTATTGAAAGCATCGGGGCCAGGTGCCTTCTTAGCTTATTCATAACGTTTTCCTCCTTCCATTGTGAAACGTTATTTAGAATTGGACCGGGATCTCCCTTTTTGGTCCAAAACAGGGGGGATTTTACACCCTATTCGCCGACAGTGGAAAAAATCTTCATACGGACCGCCCCAACGGTCGGGGATCCGAATATACACCGCCGAATTTGCCCAATATTCCGTCACTTTGCAACAACCCTCCTTAACTCTAACCCGCTGTAAACGGATTCTGTTGCTAACTTGATCACCATTCGTGGCGATTATATACTTGACTGAAGCTCCGGGAGCGCCTATCTTAGGTGTCAAGGAGATAGGCCATGCAGACCCCCGAGCGCCTTTCCGACCCAGTCTACCACGACGAGGACGCCGCCCGCGCCTATATCGAGGGTGTGCGCTGGCCTGATTTCGTCATTTGCCCGCATTGCGGATCGTTCGACAAGATCGGCCAGCTTGGCGGCGAATCGATGGGGCCGGGCTGGTGGTATTGCGGATCATGCCAGGACAAGTTCACGGTGCGCGTCGGCTCGATCTTTGAGCGCTCGCATATCCCGCTTCATAAGTGGTTGCTCGCGTTCCGGATGATGTCGTCGAGCAAGAAGGGCGTAAGCGCGCACCAGCTGCATCGCACCCTTGGGATCACCTACAAGAGCGCATGGTTCCTCGGGCATCGCATCCGCGAAGCGATGAAGGATACCGATCCGACGCCGCTCGGCGGCGAAGGCAAGACCGTCGAAGCTGACGAAACCTATTACGGGCGCAGAGAAGACGCGCCAGAGCAGGATGGAACGTGGGTCTTCCACAATCAGCGTAAGCGTGGCCCCCGCCCCACGCCCTTAGCTGTTGACTGCGGGCTGAGCCTTTGAGGCTTTCCACGCCCAGGGAAGCAGGGCGGCGAGGTCGTTGGCTTTGGTCTTGCCGGAGACGATGCGTTCGAGGACATCGCGCAGATAAGCGAACGGCTCGACGTCGTTGAGTTTTGCCGTCTGGATCAGCGAGGCGAGGGTCGCCCAGCACGCAGCGCCGCCGTCGGAGCCGGCGAACAAGTGATTTTTGCAGCCGAGCTTGAGTGGCCGGATGCTGCGCTCGACAGTGTTGGTGTCGGTCTCGATGCTGCCGTCATCGAGGAAAAGGACGAGCCCCTGCCAATGCCGCAACGCGTAGCGGATGGCGCCGGCCAGTCCCGATTTGGCCGATATCCGTGCGAGCTCCGCTTCGAGCCAGGTCTTCAGTCTTTCGACCAAGGGCTTGGTTTCGGCCTGCCGGAGGCGCCGCCGCTCGTCGGGCGGTCGGCCGCGGATGCGCGCTTCGATGGCGTAGATCTCGGCGATGCGGCGCAACGCCTCGGCCGCGATCGGTGAATCGGTCGCCTGATGAAAGTCGTAGAACTTGCGCCGCACATGCGCCCAGCAGAACGCCAACTTGACGGTGCCCTTTGGGCGATCCCCGGCAATCCGGTCGAAGCCGGTGTAGCCGTCCACCTGCAATACTCCGGCGAATTCGGCGAGGTGGTTGCGCGGATGCGCCCCCTGGCGGTTCTCGCTGTAGACGTAGGCGACCGCCGGCGGTGCCGGCCCGCCCCATGGCCGATCGTCACGGGCATAGGCCCACAGCCGCCCGGTCTTGGTGCGCCCGCGCCCGGGATCGAGCACCGGCACCGGCGTGTCGTCGGCGAAGATCTTGGGTGAAGAGAGGATCGTGCCGAGCAGCAATTCCGCCAGCGGCCGCAGCCACCAGCAGGCGCTTCCGACCCAATTCGCCAGGGTCGAACGGTCGAGATCGATGCCGTGGCGGGCGAAGATCTGCGCCTGGCGGTAGAGCGGCAGGTGGTCGCAGTACTTCGCCACCAGCACCTGCGCCAGCACCGCCTCGGTGGCGATGCCGCCGGTCAGCGGCCGTTCCGGTGCCGGCGCCTGCACCACCGCGCTCTCACAGCCGCGGCAACCATAGCGCGGGCGCCGGATCACTTTGACCCGGTATTGTGCCGGCACGATGTCGAGCATCTCCGACACGTCCTCGCCGATCACATGCAGCGGTCCGCCGCAGCACGGGCAGCTCTTGTCGGCGATATCAACGATCACCTCGTAGCGCGGCAAATGCGGCGGCAGCGCACCGCGGTTGCGTTGCGCCGGTTGGCGTACCCCAGGCGCCTTCGTTGCCGCCGGTGCTGGTGCCTGTGCGGTCCCGAGCGACTGCTCGACTTCCTCGAGCCCTAGCTGCAGCTGATCCGGATCGAGCGTCTCCGAGCGCCGCCCGTATTGCGCGCGCAGCAGCTGCCGGATCATCAGTCGCAGCTTGTCGATCTCGGCAGCCGCCGTATCGCGCTCCACCTGGACCGCGTCCCGCTCGGCACGCAAGTTGTCGCGCTCCGCCCGCAGCCGCTCGACAGCGCTCGCCTGGTCTTCCAGCAGAGCCGTCACCGCCGCCAGCTGAGCCTGAAGCTGGACAGGATTTTGTAGGGGTACGCCGGTACCGAGCAGCATGTGGTGCTTGTACCGGGATCGTCGGTAATACGATACAACCGTCTGGTCAGCCCGCCAGGATTGGCGCAATCACTGGCTTCGGCCGTACTCGCGACCACTCCAGACCCTCGAGCAGCAAGCCCAGTTGGCCGGCGCTCAGGCGAATCGTCCCGTCCACAATCGGTGGCCACACGAAGCGGTCCTTCTCCAGCCGCTTATGGAACAGGCACAGCCCGGTGCCGTCCCAATAAAGGATCTTCACCCGATCGGCCCGCTTGGCGCGAAACACGAAGAGGTCGCCAGAAAACGGGCTCTCATGCAGCGCTTGCTGCACCATCGCCGCCAAACCGTCCAGGCCGTTGCGGAAATCCACCGGCCGGCTGGCCACCATGATCCGCACCCCGGCGGCGGGCGAGATCATGCCAGCTCTCGTACGACCTGCAGCACCCGACGCAATTCGCCGGCATCAAAGCCAGCACTCGGCCGGATCGTGACCCCACCGCAGATCAGTTCGATCCGCCCCGCCTCGCCGCCCGCGGCGGCAATCGCCACCGGAACAAAGCTGGCCGAGCCGGTATCGCTCTGCGCCATGCCGCCGCGAAATTGCCGCCGCCACGTGAAAATCTGATTGCGGTGCAGCCCGTAGCGCAGCGCGACTGCTGTCCCGCTCGCCCCCGGCGCGTAGCTCTCGGCGACAATTCGCGCCTTCTCTGCCGCCGTCCAGCGCCGGCGGCGCGCCACCCCGGTGATCACTTCGACGCGTCGGAAAGTGTCGCGTTCCGTTTGCAAACTACTGGGCAAACCGTCCATGCCAGGGCCTCCGTTCAAGGCCCCCATCATCCCACCCGCTTCACCCCCGGCAAGGTGGGGCCAACGCGACGCTTACCAATCAGCTTGGCTGGATCAAGAGCTACGCTGGTGGCATCAAGACCAAGATTCCGGTCGTCACGCTGGTCGAGCGCGGCGGCAAAGCCCGCTCCGTCAAGGTCGAGAACGTGACAGCCGCCGAACTTCGGGGGGCCGTCCTCGGCAATGCCGACACCAAGAGCGTCTTGATGACGGACGAACTCGGCAGCTATCGCCGCATCGGGCGACGCTTCGCCCGCCACAAGACGGTCAACCACAGCGCCGAGGAATACGCCCGCAGGCTCGATGACGGCACTAAGGCGTCAACCAACACGGTTGAGGGCTACTTCTCGATCTTCAAACGCGGCATGGTCGGTGTTTACCAGCATTGCAATGAGCGCCATTTGCCGAGATATCTCGTCGAGTTTGATTTCCGCTACAGCAACCGCGTCAAGCTAGGGGTTGACGACACTGAGCGCACCCGCCGCGCGATCAAGGGTGCGGAAGGCAAGCGGCTAACCTATCGGCGGACTCGTAGCCAAGAAAGCGAAGCCGGGGCCGCCTAATCCGCTGTTGGGGAATAGTTACCGTGAGCCTGTGCAGTTGGAATTAGACTTTTCTTAATCAGCGGCGGTATTCGGGCGTAAAGTTGACCGGCTGTGAAAATGACTATTGAGGAATTTGTCGAGATCCATAACCACATCGTGGAATAATTTCTCCATTCTGCAAAAAATTCATGTTTAGCAGACCAAGACCGTTAAGTAAATATTCCGTTTCCCATACGGCTCTATTCACAGTCTTTACATTGATTGGATATATAAACTCGTTGTGTATCAAGATGATATGCCCACTTCCATTTGTTACAAATGTGACATTTACAAACTTGCAGTGCTCGTAAGAATGAAAATCGAGAGGGACATCTTCCCTTACGAAGGTCTGATCGTGAACATAAACAATGCTTGGTTGGAACCAGCCGGCTCGAACCCCAATGTCGGCTCCGAGCAATGTTGCAAAAATTATGAAGGCTGCACCTGATAATATGCGGACCATATTACTCTGCCACGACGCGAAGAGAGCGATGGCACCGGCGATGCCGACCGGCAGGCCGATCAGACTCGCCACCGCCGCCACATCGTTCACAAATCCCCAGAAGTTCACCACTGCTGCCCTGATTCAAAAATGGACGCATGCTTCCTCTCCGTGTAGACCAATGCCTATACGGTCGGAACAGCGGCCGATCACTCTCCGGGAGGGAAGCGGACACTTCCCTCCCATAACGAGTTTATCAAAGATGCGGATGAGCTACTAGCGGTGGCGCGTTGTGTCCCGACATGCGAGAACGTATAGCGAACTTTGCGGCATTTGTCAAGATCGCAATTGCCGCACACCCCCATTGCGCCGCTATCAGCGTCCAGTCTTCCCTTTGTGAACGCGCCCCTTCGACGCTGGCCGCTCCTTCGGCTTCGGACCGATCAGGTTACGCGGCTTCGGCGGCGTGTTGAGCGCGCGCTGTAGACCGCGCTGGAAGCGCTCGGCCCAGCCTGGCTCGTCGGCGATCTCGCCGGTTTCTGGTTTGGTTTTTTCCGCCATCGCGTTTTGGATATAGCATTCAGACCGGGGCGCCGAATAGCGGGGCAGCGGCGATTCGCTGCAAGGCCGTGAGGATTCGTGTGCGCAGATCGCGACGAACGGACATTCCAGGACCGCCGCCTGATATCAGAGTTTTGGCATCTGCCGAGAAGACGCTTGGCGTAGAACCCGTATGGCATTTTGACAGACAAAATGAAGACAAGTATCTCCTTAGCGTCCCTCTATCAATAGAAAACGTTGTGCAGAAGGGCTTTATCTTGATGCGAATTGTCACAGACATATGCCTGATACTGACGTTTCATTTATGCTAACATATAAACCGCCGTTTGGGTTAAGCGGAGCGCTAATACGTTTAGATTGGAAACCATTTCATCACCACGCGAACAGGGGTCTAATTAAAGGAGAATGGTCATTTAGGCGTATCAACCAAACCCATTTCCACCCGTTCTGGGAGAATTTCGAGAGGGGACTGCCGATAATGCTTCGAGAGAATTTGCCGATAGCGCTGCCCGTAGAGAGGGCTTTAGAAAACTTCCGGGACATGTTAAATTACGCTGGCGAGCTTATGAGGATCAGTGATATCCAGAAGATCGGGCCGCCGAGATGGGAGCCCAGGTTCCTATGATGAGCGGAGAGCCGATCGCACTCTCTGTCCGGCAGGAAGCCATTGCCGCAATCGCCGAGCAGGTTGCTCGATCGCTTGCCAGCAGCATGCGCGTCGGCGGCGCATACCATATCCAAACGCCGCTGCTGTATCCGAGCGGGTCGTCGGTCGTCGTCCGCATTGACGGATCATCTGACCGCTTTTTCGTGTCCGATTTCGGTATGGGATACGAAGAGGTGTCGATGCTGACCTCGGCGTTGGGTTACGGCGTAATCGCCAGGGCACTCATCCGCGGAACCGGAGTAGGTTTTGATAATCGCAGCTTTTTCGTGGCGGAAGCGACCTCAGACGATTTGGTCGGAGTTGTCAGCGCCATAGCCAATTGTTCACAACGGGCCGTCATAGAAACGGTGATAAAGCATGAGGTGAAAAAGTATGATTCCGACAGAGCTATTTTGATTGAACGCCTTGAATTTGCCTTTGGCAAGAAACGGGTGGAGAGAGACATCGTAATAAGGGGAGCTTCCCTTGTGGATTGGGAAGTCACCGCGCAAGTGGTAAATGACAACGTTATGTCAATTTTCGACTATGCCAAAGCGCACAAAAATTCGGTGTCGAGCACTGTAGCTAAATTTCACGACATAGCACGGTTAGAGCATGCGCCTCGCCGATTATTACGGTAAGAGACATGGACCTTATGGGAAGTTTTGTGAACCTTCTCTCTCAGGCGGCAAGCGTCATCGAAATAGAAAAAACGAACGACGAGACACTTCGGCGGTTGGCCGCCTAGCGTCTCGTTCCTTCGCGCCGGCCTGTCCCGGCCTCGATGCTGAAATCGCGGGGCGTCAGTCAAGTATATAATCGCCCCATTCGTCTATCCCATCGGTACCGGCAATCGCGCGATCCGACCCAGCATCGCCCCGAACCGCCGCCGCGTCAGCAAGCGTAGGGCGGAAAAGCCTTTAGCCCGCGCCCCCGGACGGCCGGCCCCTTGCGGGCCGTTCCGGGGGTGACCCGCGGGGCAGCGCCTTCCGCCGTGACGGTTCGCATCGCGCGTCGGCGGCGCTTGACGGTTGGTGCGCGCGCAGGAAGGCGCGCACCTCTTCGATGGTCCGAGCAAGCAGCCCCGGCGGCTCTCGCCACGGATAAACCGTCGCCGCGGCGTTCGGCGCGAGCGCCGCGATATCTAAGGCAACCTGGTAAGCAAGTGTAGGGCGGAACAGCGGAGCGCATTCCGCCTTTCCGAAAGCTTGAGCATATTCCCGGCATGCCGGGTTATCGCCGCAATCGGGTTCCGGGCGGGGCCTTCTTCTTTACGGTGAACTTGCTCGTCCGCCGCTCCGATCTGTTGGTGACGCAGATCGACCTGTTGCGCGATGCGGTTCGCCGGGCGCGCGCCCGGGCACCTTTCGCATCGACGCCTGGGTCGTCCTCCCCGATCATCTGCATTGCCTGTGGACCTTGCCGCAAGGCGCTACCGAGTTCCCCGGCAGATGGCGCGCCATCAGAACCGCATTTGTGAAAGGTTTGCCCGCCGGCGAACCGCGATCACCCGCCATGACCCGGCGCGGCGAACGGGGCGTTTGGCAGCGTCGCTATTGGGAGCACACGATACGCGGCGATCGGGATTTTGCCGCTCACATGGATTACACGCGTTTCAACCCGGTGAAACACGGCCTCGTCGAGCACCCCGCGGATTGGCCATATTCGTCGTTTCGCCGGTGCGCGGGCGGCGGGCTATATCCTGACGCGTGGAGGGGCGGGAGCGACGAACCGCAACAGACCGACGAGCGGCTCTGAGACCCTATAGGCAGCGACTGGAGGGCGGAGCAATCCAACGACGGCCCTGCGCTTGGTTACGCTTGCCACCCTCCTTTTGGGTTAAGATGGGCTGCAATGCGGGCAGCTATTCTCCGGATGCCCAACTGCGCCGGCTATTTGGTCGGAGAGGAACATGGCCATTGACGAGATTCCCGAGGGAATGCGGGAATGCCCCTTCTGCGCCGAGTTAATCAGAAGCAAGGCCAAAATCTGCCGGTTTTGCCAGCGCGATCTGCCGGCCGAGCCGAGCGAAGATAGCTCCGCCGTTACCGGATCCGATGCCGTCGAGCCTCGGGCATTGCGGTACGGCGACCGTGTTTCACATCCCATACTGGGCAACGGCATGGTCGTGGACACCTCACTGGATAGCGACACGGTGCTCGTTACGTTTGATCGCGATGGCATCCAGAGGGCGGTGGCAATATCGGAGCTCCGCCTGATGCCCCCGCCGTCCCCCAACGGCCGCTTTGACCCCCTCATCTTTGCCGCGTGGGCGACCGCACTTCTGCTGCCACCGATAGGCTTTGTTTGCGGCGTTATCCTGGTCGCCAAAGGCCAGGTCGGCCACGGGGTCGGGTCGATGATCTTGTCGTTGGTGATGTCCATCGTTTGGGGGTTAGGGATTTTCGGTGCTTTCGCCGGCTAACCAATGCCGAGGAGCAAGCGTAGGGCGGACAAGCGGACAAGCGCAGCGCCTTCCGCCGCGACGGTTCGCATCGCGCGTCGGTGGATTACCCCCGGCTTTCGCCTGATCTTTGCCCATAAGTGCCTCTGGACACAGAAAACGGAATGGGCGAGCAAGGGGGCATGGGGCCCCTTAGCCCGAAACAGCAGCTGGAGGCGGCAGAGCATCTGTCATGGATCCGCGCGCGCGTCGGCGCGGATGCGGGCTTGTCGCGCTATCGGCTGGCCAAGGAGGTATGCGAACGGCTGGGCTGGAAGGATCGCCGTGGTCGCGCGCAGGAGATGGCCTGCCGCAAGCATCTGATTGGGCTTGAGCGGCGCGGTGCGATCGTGCTTCCGGCGGCCCGTCGGCGGCCGCCGGAGCGGCGTCCGGCCGAGGTTTGCCCGGCCCCGCAAGTGAGCGGTCGCTTGGCCGATCTGGGGGCGGTCACGCTGCAGCGGGTCAGCGGCGGGACGCCGGAGAGCCGGACCTGGGATGCGATGATGGCGGCGCACCATCCCTGCGGTCGCGCGTCGTTGTGTGGTGAGCAAATTCGCTATCTGATTTGCGGCGCGCGGCATGGTGTGCTCGGCGGGCTGGCGGTCAGTGCCGCCGCGTGGCGGCTGCGGGGGCGCGATGAGTGGCTGGGCTGGGACGACGCCAAGCGTGGCGCCAACCTGACGGGAGTTGTGTGCAACAGCCGCTTTCTGATCCTGCCGACGGTCCGGGTCGCACATCTCGCTTCGCATGTTTTGGGGCAGCTAACGCGGCGGATTGTCGGCGATTGGCAGCAAGCCTTTGCGGTCCGGCCGTGGCTGATGGAAAGCTATGTCGAGGCCGCTCGCCCGGGCACCGCCTATCGTGCCGCCAACTGGATCGAAGTCGGCATGACCGCCGGTCGGGGGCGCCAGGATCGGACCGGCACGGCGCACTTGCCGGCGAAGCGGGTGTTTCTCTATCCGTTGTCCCGGCCGACCCTCAAGCGCCTGTGCGGGGCGCGGCCGGCGCCCGAGCCCAACTGGGTGCGGCAGGAATTCGGCGGTGCCAAGCTCGGCGATCGCCGGCTGCAGCGGCGACTGCTGGATCTGGCCGGGGCGTTCTTTGCCCGGCCCATGGCCAATATCGCGCAAGCCTGCGGTTCGCTGGCCCGAACCAAGGCCGCCTACCGGTTCTTTGATCACCAGCGGGTCACGATGGACGCTGTACTCGAACCGCACCATCAGGCCACCGTCGCGCGCATGCGACAGGAGGTCATCGTGCTGGCGGTGCAGGACAGCTCCAGCCTCAACTACACCAAGCACCCGCAGACCCAAGGCCTCGGCCCGATCGGCAGCCGGCGCGACGGCGCCCAAGGGTTGATCCTGCACAATACCCTGGCCTTGCGTCCCGATGGCCTGCCCCTCGGCCTGCTCGATGTCCAGTGCTGGGCGCGCGATGCCAATACCTTCGGCAAGAAACATCAGCGCCACACCAGGCCGATCGCGGCGAAGGAGAGCTACAAATGGATCCGCCCGCTGACGGAGATCCGGGCCGCCGCCGATCGATGCCCGAACACGCGCATCGTCACCGTCGCCGATCGCGAGTGCGATGTCTTCGAGTTCCTGCAGGAAGCCGACAGCGCCCACCTCGACTTGTTGGTCAGGGCCACCGAAGACCGTGCTCTCCAGCCTGACCCGGGCGACGAGCAGGTGCGCCGCTTGTGGCCCTTTATGGAAAGCCTGCCGGCGGCCGGGCAGATCGCACTCGAGGTGCCCCGCCGCGGCCGCCAGCCGGCCCGTACCGCCCTGATGAGCGTGCGCTTCGCCGAGGTCACCCTGTCGCCGCCGCGACACAAGGCAAAGCTCCCGGCGCTGCGGCTATGGGTCGTGCGCAGCCGCGAAGAAAACCCGCCACCCGACATCAAGCCGCTCGACTGGATGCTGCTGACCACCGTGCCGGTCGCCTCGCTGGACGACGCTCTCCAGCGCATGCAGTGGTATACCCGGCGCTGGGGGATCGAGGTCTTCCACCGCATCCTCAAGAGCGGATGCCGCATTGAAGATCGCCAGCTCGAAACCGCCGACCGTCTGGAAACCTGCCTCGCCATCGACATGGTCGTCGCCTGGCGCATCCACTATCTCACCTGGCTCGGGCGGGCCACCCCCGAACTGCCCTGTACCGTCGCCTTCGAGCCCGAGCAGTGGAAGGCCTTGGTCGTCTTCCACACCCGCAAGCCGCCGCCGGCGCAACCGCCTTCGCTCTGCCAGATGATCCTCTTGATCGCCCAACTCGGCGGTTTCCTCGCCCGCAAATCCGACGGCCAACCCGGTCCCCAAACCCTCTGGCGCGGCCTGCAGCGCCTGGACGACATCACCGCCGCCTTCCGCAGCTACGCTATCGCCTACCCACTGCCCCCTTAGCCCGGCGCCAACCGACCTCGCCGAGCCCATACCAAATCTGCCGTAAACCGACTGTCCGATGCACACATATGGGTAAAGATCAGTGGCTTTCGCCGGGGGTTTCCGCCCTACGCGGCGGCGGCGCTTGACGGTTGATGCGCGCGCAGGAAGGCGCGCACCTCTTCGATGGTCCGAGCCAGCAGCTCCGCCGGCTCCCGCCACGGATAGACCGTAGCCGCGGCGTTCGGCGCGAGTGCAGCGATATCGATGGCGACCTGGTAAGGGTGCGCCGGGGTGTCGTCCGGCAGGACCAGCATCGGGGTGCGGCAGGAACCCACGAAATCGCGCGACACGCTGTACACGAAGTCGGCCCGGACGCGGTAGAGGTTGTGCAGGTATGCCTCGACCGTCGCCATGCTCACCTCGGACCGCCGGGCCAACAGTTCGGGAGCCCAGACATCCCGGCCGGAGTTATACATGACATCGGGGTTCTCCGGTCGATGCCCGACCGGCTGGCAGAGCACGCCGGCGACCAGGCGCTCGGGCGCCCGCTCGATGAGCTTCAGGGCAAACGGGCCGCCGATGCAGTAGCCCATAAACAAGAACTCGGTGATGCCGAGGTGGTCCATCAGCGCCAGCTGGTCGTCGGCGAAGGCGCCCCACGGGTCATCGACCGGGATCGGGCCGCTCGATTCGCCGCCATTGGCGTTGCGCTGATCCATGGTGACGCAGCGGAAGTCGTTTCTGAACGCCTCCATGGCGTTGAACACGGCGGTCGGCCAATTGGCGACGCGCGAGTTCAAGCCGCCGCCGGGGGTGACCAGCAACGGGAAGCCGGTGCCGGCCTCCTCATAGCGGATGCGAACGTCGCGCTTCCAAAAAAACGGCATCGCAGTTTCTCCTTGCCGAGTGTGGGCTCATTAGCGGATCGGGGCCGAACCGCAGCGGTTGTGGAGCCGGCCGCCATCGGCAATCGCCATGACGACGACGATCTCGTCGGGTCGCGGCGCGTCGGCAACCGACACCGTCAGCGTGTCGAAATGCGGGAACGACCAGGAATCCCTTGTGGCCGAGCGGCACGTCGAGCGGCGTCCCCGGCGCCGCCACCTTGACGTTGGACGAGATCACCGCCTGCCCGCCGCCGACCGCGGCGCGCATCGGCCGGCCCAGCATCGGGTGGACGCAGGCGCCGCCGTGCTCGACCTCGCCCAGGACCCCGACCAGCGCCCCCTTGCCGTAGGAAACCGCCGGCCGGTCGAGGAGCCGCGACAATTCCGGCATCAGCCGCTCGCCGAGTGCGGCGCCCGCTTCGAACAGCGGCCGCAGATCCTCGGCCCAGCGCCCGGCAAAGGGATTGCGAATGACGGCGATGCCGACCGCGCGCACCACCGGCTGCGGTGCCGAATGTCTCAACTCGGCGAAAATCACCTCCCTGAGCGTCACGATCTTGCGGATCTCGGTCATGCGTTCCTCCGTTGTCGAGCGAGCGGCCGGCCGCCGGCAAAGCGGGCCCGGCCGCCCAGCGCCTCTTCGATGCGCAGCCCCTCGTTCCATTTCGCCATCCG
Source organism: uncultured Alphaproteobacteria bacterium (assembly GCA_963772295.1). GTDB lineage: Bacteria > Pseudomonadota > Alphaproteobacteria > ATCC43930 > CGMCC-115725 > AP-15. The sequence goes on along the minus strand of CAVYWO010000019.1, from coordinate 221,717 downwards.
TTCGGAGCGGGCGAAGGAGCCGACCTTGAGCTGCTCCACACCCCAGCCGACCGCGAGATGGACGATCGTCACATCCTCGGTCTCGCCCGAGCGGGCCGAGACGATCGCCCCCCATTGGGCGGCGCGCGCCGCCTCGAGCGCCGCCCGCGCCTCGCTCAAGGTACCCGCCTGGTTCGGCTTGATCAGCACGGCATTGCAGACGCCGGCCGCCGCCGCGGCGCGCACCCGCGCCGCATCGGTGACGAGAAAATCGTCGCCGACGATCTGCACCCGGTCGCCAACCGCCTGCGTGAAGCGGCGCAGCCCCTCGGGATCGTGCTCGGCGAGCGGGTCCTCGATCGAGACGATCGGGTAGCGGTCGAGCCAGCCGATCAACAGCGCCGCCATGCCGTCGGCGTCGAGCGCCCGGCCGTCGCGCGCCAATCGGTACAGACCGCCTTCGTAGAATTCGGACGCGGCGACATCGACCGAGATCGCGATCTCGTCGCCGGGCGTGAAGCCGGCGCGCTCGATCGCCTGCATCAGCGTGTCTAGCGCCGCCTCGTTCGAGGCGAAGGCCGGCCAGAACCCGCCCTCGTCGGCGACCCCCTGCAAGAGACCGCGCTCGGCCATCATCGCCCCGGCGGCGCCATAGACCTCGGCGGTCCATTCGAGCGCCTCGTCAAACGAGCGGGCGCGGGGTGCCACGACCATGAAATCCTGGATGTCGACGCGCCGTCCGGCATGCGCCCCGCCGCCGAAGATCTGGATCTCCGGCAGCGGCAGCACCGCCGCGGCGTCGCCGAGCAGATGGGCCCAGAGCGGGCGGCCGGCGGCCGCGGCGGCGGCGTGCAGCGCCGCCATCGATGCCGCAACCAGCGCATTGCCGCCGAGCCGGCGCTTTTGCGCGGTGCCGTCGAGGTCGATCAGCACCCGGTCGATCGCCGCCTGATCGGCGGCGTCATGCCCGCACAGCGCCGCCGCGATCTCACCGTTGATGGCGGCCACCGCGCGGCTTACACCGCGGCCGCCGAGCCGCACCCCGCCGTCGCGCAATTCGATCGCCTCGCCCGACCCGGTCGAGGCGCCGGCCGGCGCGATCGCCCGACCCCAGGCGCCGCCCATGAGGCGCAGCTCGGCCTCGACCGTCGGCCGCCCCCGCGAGTCCCAGACGCGGCGGCCGTGCACCTCGGCGATGCGGGTGTCGCTCACGCCCCGACCTCGCGGGCCCAGGCTTCGCGGAGGGCCGCGAGGCGGGCGACGGGATCGCCGAGGAATGCCCGCGCCACCCGCCGCACCCGCGCCTTGTCGGCTTCTTCGGTCAGGTATTCGACCGGAGACTTGCCGTCGACCCGGGCCAGAAACAGGCCCGGCAAGAGCCGCGCCGCCCGCGCCTCCAGCGCCGCGCGCGGCTCCCAGCCGACCGCTGCCAGGTAGGTCTCGGCGAGCCGGTCGAAGCAGGCAAGAAACCCGCGGGCCGCAGCCGGGGTCCACAGGCATTTCAACAGCAGGTGGTTGAGACAGAAGGCGAGGTCGAAGGCCGGATCGCCGTACCAGGCGCATTCGGCGTCGAGGAACACCGGCCCGCGCGGCCCGACGAGGATGTTCTTCGGGCTGACGTCGCCGTGGACGAGCGCGCGGCGCGTACCGGCCGTCGCAGCGGCGAGCGCCGACAATGCGCGGGCGAGGTCGGGATGGGCCCGGCCGGTCGCGATCAGGTAGGGCTCGAGCCGGATGGCGTAGAAATTCTCGTCGGTGGCGAAGCGCCGCGCGATCTCGCCGTCCCCTGCCGTGGCGCCATGGATCCGGGCGAGGCGGGCGCCGACCGCCGCCGCCGTTTCCGGGTCGGCAATCCCGTCACGCAGCTGGTCCTTCCACAAGGGATAGGCGGCCGGATCGAGATACGCCATCACGAACAGGCCGGCCTCGGCGTCTTCGCCGATGAGCGGCGGCACCGCATCGGGGCAGATCCGCCCGGCCTCGTGGAACCAGGCGAATTCATGATGGTTGCGCGCCACCGGCGCCTCCCAGAGCTGGGCGGTTCTGAGCCCCGGCAGGGCCCGCTTCAGGCAGAGCCGCCGCCCTTCCACCTCGATCAGACGAATGTCGGAGGAAACGCCGCCCGGCAGCGGACGGCAGCGCCAGCGCTCGCCGGCGCCGATCGCGCCGATCCGCAACAGCGCGGCGCCGATGGCGTCTTCGTCGAGCGGGTGGGCGGCGGCGGCGGGTTGGGTCATGATCGGGGTCTCGCTCACCGATCTTGGCGCAGAGAGAGCATGAAGGCGATCTTTCGTTACGATGCCGGGCCGCGTCTCGCCGCACGATTTGCGGCACTCGCCGGCCAGGGCTTCCTCATCACCCCCTGCCCCGAGGGTGACGATGCATTGTTCGCCCGCCTGCTGCCCGATGCCGAGGTGCTGCTGCACATCCTGAAGCCGGTGACCAAAGCGGTCATCGACCAGGCCCCGGCCTTGCGGCTGATCCAGAAGATCGGGGTCGGGGTCAACACGATCGACCTCGAGGCGGCGCGGGCGCGAGGCATCGCCGTCGCCAACATGCCCGGCACCAATACCCAGGCCGTCGCCGAGACCGCGCTGCTCTTGATGCTGGCGGCGTTGCGCAATCTCGCGGGCCTCGATCGCGCCTGCCGAATGGGCCAAGGCTGGGCTCTCGGCGCCGGGCTGCAGGAGCGGGTCGGCGAGCTGCGCGGGCGGACCATCGGGCTGGTCGGCGCGGGCATGGTGCCGCGGGCCTTGATCCCGATGCTGCGCGGCTGCGGCGCCGAGATCGTCTACTGGTCGCCGCACGAGCATAAGGAACTCGGGGTGGCGCGTTGCGAGCTTGCCGAGCTCCTGGCGCGGGCCGACATCGTCTCGCTGCACCTGCCGCTGGTGCCCGGCACCGAACGGCTGATCGACCAGAGGGCGCTCGCGCAGATGAAGCCCGGCGCCGTCCTGGTCAATACCGCGCGCGGCGGGCTCGTCGACGAACCCGCCCTCGTCGCGGCACTGGAGACCGGGCATTTGCGCGCGGCCGGGCTCGATGTCTTCGCCGCCGAGCCGCTGCCCGCCGACAGCCGGCTCATGACGCTCGACAATGTCGTGATGATGCCGCATGTCGCCTGGCTCACCCCGGAGACGCTCGACCGCAGCCTCGAAGTGGCGGTCGACAACATGCGCCGCTTGCGCGACGGCGGCGAGCTCCGGTTCCGGGTGGCGTGAGCGTCGCGAAAGAGTTCTTGGGCTCGCCGAACGCGATCGACAGTGATCGCAGGAGCGCGGCGCGCCCGCGCCGCCGATCACAAGAGGCGATATTCGCCATGCCGCGATGGCCGCTATGGTGGCGAGCGGGAAAGCCCCGGGTTTCGGTCGGGAGGATCGTCATTCAGCCGTTACGCAGCCTTCTGTTTGCGCCGGGGAACTCGGTATCCGTCGGTCCCTCGTCGGCGCGAGAGGGCAGCACTATCGCGAAAAGAACGACAGCGGTGTAGGCGAACGACGCTCGTAACCGATGGTCCGATGCAGCGCCCGCAATGGCGCCTGTGGCGGCTCCCTGCGCCGCGCCGGAAAGCACCCCGACCACCGGACTAACGATGGCTGCCGCTACGCTGCTGTCGCCTTCGGTTTCATTCAGGCAGGCCGCCCTGGCCGTCTCGAAGTGCATGGCATTCTCGGGCTTCGGCGCCGACACGCCCCCAAGCTGCGCTTGCACTTGGTCGCAACAAAGCATAAAAAGACGTGCTGTTTCATCTTTGCGCTGTGCGTGTGGATATGTCGATAATGCGCTTTGGGTCCCGGCGGTGGGCTTCGGCCGAGAATGGAACAAGAGGGCTGCGCTGAACTATGACGCGCTTCAGGAACCGAAGATGTGTTCTGCACTGAAGCGCCCCTCGGAAGAGATTTCGATGAGTCACGTTTCAGACCTGGGCCGGCGGATCGAGCTTGTGCCGATGGATCATCCGCATGGCGACGGAATTACGATTGCGCTCTATGAGGAGGGCGGCGGGCGGGACGGTGCCGCCTTCCGGGTGCACAGCTACAGCCCGCGGCCGGGGGCGCGCGGGCGGGTGGGGTTCGTGCGCGCGGCGATGGCGGCGCTGGGCGGGCTGGAGCCGCTGCGGGAAGCGCCGGCGCTGCTGCGGTTCGCCTGCGGCAACGACCACCGCCTGGCCTGCCGGCGGGTGTTCCTGGAGGCCTGCAAGCTGGCGAGCGGGACCGAACTGGCGGCCCGGCCACTTGCGGTCGAGGACCGCAAGTCGGGGCGGACGGTGCGCGCGGTGGGGCTGGGCGGCGGCGCCTACCGGCTGGAGGCCGACGGCGAGGACGAGGCGACGCGGGCCCGGTTGGAGGCGACGATCGCCAACGGGCTGGTGAAGCTGGCGGAGATGGAGCGGGGGCCCGGCGGGGCCGTCGAGGTCGCCTTTGCCTGCGGGCGGGCGCACGATGCGATCGTCGGGCTGCTGCTGCCGCGGGCGCTGAACGTGCGGGCGGCGCTGCGCGAGCAGGAGGCGGCGGCGGCGCGCGGCGTCCTGGCCGCGCCGAGCGCGCAGGAGCGCTGAGAGCGGAGAGGAACGATGGAGACAGCGAGGCCGCTGATGATGACGAGCCGCGAGCGGGTGCTGGCGGCGCTGCGCCGGCAGCCGGTCGACCGCACGCCGGTGTGCAATCCCACCTCGATCGCCACGGTCGAGATGATGGACCTGGTCGACGCCCACTTCCCCGAGGCCAACCGGGATCCCGAGCTGATGGCTCGGCTGGCGGCGACCGGTTATGAGGAGCTCGGCTTCGACAGCATCATGCCGGTGTTCTCGATCATCCAGGAGTCCTCGGCGCTGGGCTGCAAGATCCAGTGGGAGCAGAAGGACAACTGGCCGACGGTGAAGATGCGCGAGCCGATCTAGCAGGAGCCGGACGACATCCGCATCCCCAACGATCTGCTGAGCCACCCGGACACGGCATGCGTGCTCGAAGCGATCCGCATCCTGCGGCGGCGCTATGGCGACGAGGTGGCGATCATCGGCAAGACCATGGGGCCGTGGTCGCTGGGCTATCACTGCTTCGGAGTAGAGGACTTCCTGCTGATGTCGCTGGACGATCCGGGCAAGACGAAGCTCTGCCTGGACCGGATGAAGGAGTCTGACGATCCGCTTCGGGCTGGCGCAGATCGAGGCCGGGGCCGATGCGCTGACGCTGCCCGACCACGCCACCGGCGACCTGGTGAGCGGCGACTACTACAACCGGTTCCTGAAGGAGCTGCATGGCGAGTTCGCCGAGCGCCTCCCGGTGCCGCTGATCCTGCATATCTGCGGGCGCACCGTCGACCGCATGGGCTATATCGCGGAGACCGGCATGGCAGCCTTCCACTTCGATTCGAAGAACGAGCCGGAGGAATCGATGCAGGCAGTGCATGGCTCGACGGCGCTGGTCGGCAACGTCAACAACCCCGAGACCTTGTATGCCCGGGGGCCGGAGGCGGTGCGCGCAGAGGTGGTGCGCAACCTGGAAGCGGGCGTGCAGCTGATCGGCCCGGAATGCGCCATCCCGCTGCAGACCCCGATCGAGAACCTGGTCGAGATCAAGAAGACCGTGGTCGACTGGCACGCCCACCACGGCTTGGCGAACTAGCGCGAAGGTCGGGGTCCGGGGGATGGCAGGGCTGTCCGACATCGCCAACGAGGCGCTGCGGCAGGAGATCGAGCAGTATGTCGAGCGGCCGGAGGAGGTGGCGCGCAACCTGGCGCTGTTCTCCCGGGCGCGGCCCCTCCTGCAGGAGCTGGCGATGGCGGTGATCGACGGCGAGCACCAGGCGGCCGGGCGGCTGACCCGCCAGGCGCTCGACGAGGGCGTCGATGCGCTAGAGGTGATGGATGACGGGCTGATCGGCGGGATGGGAGTGGTCGGGATCAAGTTCCGCGACAACCACATCTTCGTGCCGGAGGTGCTGTCCTGCGCGCGGGCGATGAAGGCGGGGATGGCGCATATCGAGCCGATCCTGACCGCCTCGGGGATCGAGCCGGTGGGCACGGTGATCATGGGGACGGTGAAGGGCGACCTGCACGACATCGGCAAGAACCTGTGCATCATGATGCTGAGTGGCTCCGGCTTCACGGTGATCGACCTCGGGGTCGACACCTCGCCGGACAAGTTCATCGAGGCGGTGGAGGAGCATGGGGCGCCGCTGCTCGGCATGTCGGCGCTGCTGACAACGACCATGCCGAACATGGGCAAGACGATCGAGGCCTTCATCGATGCCGGGCTGCGCGACGAGATCAAGATCATGGTGGGCGGGGCGCCGGTGACGCAGGAGTTCGCCGACGACATGGGGGCCGACGGCTACGGCAAGGACGCGCTGGCCTGCGTGGCGCTGGCCAAGAAGCTGCTCGGCGTGGCGCCGGACTGACCGGCCATGACCAAGCTCGACAAGGCGGCCTATCAGCAGCGGCTCGACCGGCTGGGCGAGCTGCTGTCGGCCATCGTCGATCATGCCGGCGAAACGTCGCGCCATCGCTGCCCCTACCGCGACCGCCTCGACCAATGCACGGCAGCCTTCCGCTGCCACCACCAGCAGCCGCCCGAAACACCGGGCGGACCGGCGCGCTGCGGCCATGACGGGACCTTCGACTACCGCAGCGCTTGGGAATCGAGCGCCAGCGCCTATGACGTGGCCAAGGCGCGAATTGAGCGGGTGCACACCGAGGCCGCCCGTCGGCGCCAGCAGAGCCCTACCGGCAGGGAGCCCGAATGAGCCTGATCTCCCACGACCGCCGGTCGCGCGAGGTGGTTCCCGGGAAAACCATCTTCGACTACGCCGACGAGCTGGCGGTGGAGGTGCCGACCTCCTGCAAGCGGGCCGGCCGTTGCCACGAATGCGTGGTCGAGGTGGAAGAGGGCATGGCCTCGCTGCGGCCGCGCAGCGAGGCGGAATTGTTCCTGCGCGGGAACTACCGGCTGGCCTGCCAGGCGGTCATCCTGCGCGACGATCTCGACATCGCCTTTTCGCCGCTGCGCCGGCGGCCGAAGATCCTGGCTGCCGGCCGGCGCCGGCCGGTCGAGCTCGACCCGGCGGTGTCGCGGCGCGGCGAGGCGATCTTCTATGAGAACAAGGCGGTCGACCGCTTCCGCGGCCACGTCCTCGGGCTGGCGCTCGACCTCGGCACGACGACGCTGGTGATGGACCTCGTCGACCTCGGATCGGGCCGCGTCCTGATGACGGCGAGCTGCGAGAACCCGCAGCGCTTCGGCGGCAGCGACGTGATGCACCGCATCTCCTACGACGGGGAGCACAGCGGCGAGCTGCAGCGCGCCGCGGTGGCGGCGATCAATCGCGAGATCGAGGCCATGTGCCGCAGCCTCGGCTGCTCGCGGCGCGCGATCTACGAGGTGGCGGTCGCCGGCAACTCGACGATGCGTGACATCTTCTTCAAGCTCGACGTGCAGCCGATCGGGCAGCGTCCCTACAAGTCGGCGGTCGAGCACGATTGGCGCGCGGGCCGCCGGCCGACCACGGCGCTCCTGGAGAATGCCCAGCGCCTCGGCCTCAAGGTCAACCCCAAGGCCAGGGTCTATGGCCTGCCGCTGATCGCCAGCCATGTCGGGGGCGACATGGCGGCCGACCTCGTCGCCGCCGGGCTCGCCTTCGGCTGCGCGGAGACGGCGATGCTGGTCGATATCGGCACCAACACCGAGGTCGCCGTCGTCCGCGGCGGACGGATGATCGTCGCCTCCTGCCCGGCCGGGCCGGCCTTCGAGGGCGGGCTTGTGAAATACGGCATGCCGGGCCAGGACGGGGCGATCGAGTCGCTGCAACTTTCCCCCGATGGCCGCTGCATCGACTACCGCACTATCGGCGAAGTCGAGCCGCAGGGCCTGTGCGGTTCGGGCCTGATCGACCTGCTGGCCGAGCTGAGGCGGCACGGGCTGATGACGGCCAAGGGCGTGTTCACCGCCGACCGCAGGCGCTTCGCCATGACCATCCTGCCCGAGCACGGCATCACCTTCTCGCGCGAGGACGCCAGCCACCTCGCCCAGGCCAAGGCGGCCAACTATTGCGGCCAGCTGATCGTGATGCGCGCCTTCGGGGCGGAGCCCGGCGACGTGCAGCGCCTCTATCTCGCCGGCGGCTTCGCCAACTACATCGACGTCGCCAACGCCATCGCGATCGGCTTCCTGCCGCCGATCGCGGAAGAGCGCATCGTCAAGATCGGCAACGCCGCGGTCGAGGGCGCGCGCCAGGTCCTGCTCTCCCGCCGGCTGCGTCGCGCGCTGGAGGAGCGGGTCAAGAGCGTGGAGCATATCGAGCTGGAGACCACGCCGGACTTCTTCGAGGTGTTCGTGGAGGGCTGCCGGCTCGAGCCGATGCCGGCGAGCTTTCGCCCGGCAGCCGAGCTGGCGTCGTGATGGCGCCGCCCTTCATCGTCATCGGCGAGAACATCCACTGCACGCGGGTCCTCCCCGCCAAGAGCCGGCGCGTCGTCGCGCGGCCGGATGGCGGCGCGGCGATCGCCTATGTCTCGGCCGCGGGCGAGGCGCGCGAGCTGCCGCTCACGCCGGCGCTGATGGCCGGCCAGGACTATCGCGAGGGGCGGGTCAAGCACGTCCAGCTGGCGGTCCAGGCCGCGATGTCCGATCGCGAGGCAGACCGGAGCGAGGGGCAGGAGTATCTGCGCCATCTCGCCCGGCGGCAGGAGGAGGCCGGGGCTTTGTTCCTCGACCTCAATGTCGACGAGATCTCGGTCCGGCTGGCCGATCAGAAGGCGGCGATGGCTTGGCTGGTGAAGGCGGTCCGGCAGATGACGGACCTGCCGCTGGCGGTCGATTCCTCCAATGTGGAGGTGATCCGCGCCGGGCTGGAGGCGGGCGACGGCGCCGGCCCGCCGCCGCTGCTGAACTCGGCCTCGCTGGAGCGGCTGGAGGCGCTGGCGATGGCGCGGGACCACCGGGCGAGCGTGGTGGTGACCGCGGCGGGCGAGAAGGGCATGCCGGCCGACGCCGGCGAGCGGGTGGCCAACGCCTCGCGCATGATCGAGGCCGCGCTCGCCCAGGGCTTCGCGCCGTCGCAGGTCTATGTCGACCCGCTGATCTTCCCGATCGCGGTCGACAAGGAGTATGGCCGCCACAGCCTCGACGCGATCGCCGCCTTGCGGCGGGCCGTCGGGCCGGCGCTGCACATCACCGGGGGCATGAGCAACGTCTCCTTCGGCATTCCCGGCCGCAAGCTCATCAACGACGTGTTCTTGAACCTGGCGGTGGAGGCCGGCGCCGACAGCGGCATCATCGACCCGGTCGCCTCCCGCCCGCAGGCGGTGCTGGCGATGGATCGCGCCACCCCCACCTGGCGCCTGGCCGAGGACGTGCTGATGGGCCGCGACGAGCACTGCCGCCTCTACCTCCGCGCCTGGCGCCGCGGCGAGCTCAAGACCCAGGCGGGCTGAGCCGCCGCGTGGCGGGGACCGTACTGTGGGACGCTCGACCGCAGCCTCGAAGTGGCGGTCGACAACATGCGCCGCTTGCGCGACGGCGGCGAGCTCCGGTTCCGGGTGGCATGACCGTCGCGAAAGAGTTCTTTGGCTTGACATGTGATGCGCGGCGACGGCCAGTTTTCCGACGAGGACGATTTGCGCTTCGCCAAACTGGTGCCCGAACTGGGCGAGATCGGCAGCGCCATGCACCAAGCGCGAGAGGCTCCGGTGGTTGCAGCGGCCCGGTTCCTGCCAGCCCGCCGCAACCGCTCTTGACCTACATTTTGTGTCCAACCGCAGCAAGTAGATTTTTCCCACACCGAATACTCGCGGGTGATCGGATCGACCTGAAGGTTAACGCGGGGACTTCCCGAATACTTCAATAATGGGCGTTATGCGGCATCAGTGTGTAGGCGCCGGACCAAAATGTCATCCCTGTGCCAGTTAGAGATGACACTTCCCCGGGCATTTTCGGGGGGTGTCAAGGGTGACGGTTCGGCTGATGAGCGATGGGGAGTTGACGCGGCTCGAGGTGCTGCGGGATTTGGATCAGCGGCGGTTGACGACCGACCCGGCAGCAAACATTACGAGCGCTGCCGCTACGACTTTCTGGATATAACGTCGATTTATGACCTGTCTCCGGTGTCGCCGTAAACCGGCGAACCGGGATGCCGATGATCGGACATCCCGGTTCGCCGACTTTCGATTTATCTGGGATAGAATTGTAGCGCGCTTCCTGATTTCATTCTTTGGTGAAGGTTACTTTCATAGTGACCGATCCCGTATTGTCGGAAGCAATCGTATCGTTCGCACCGAGGTAGAGTGTGCCGGGACCGCTGACTGAGATAAAATTGTTTTCCCCAACAAAAAACAAATGGTTTGGCATAATACCTCCTGCAAATTGCGTTCCATCAACTGGGCTGAATCCTTTAGTGTTCACTACAGAACGTGGTACGAAGGCGCCAATTAGAGCCTCGTTATTTGTATTCTGGCCTAGTACGCCAATTGATTCTTGGAGTGGAGTAAATCCTGCAGCGCTTAAGAATTCTGATCCATTCGGCCCGGAGCAAGATGGGGACGATGACCAACACCACGTTCCATGCAGATATTTAACGTTGATTGTCCCAGCCTGGGTTATTGTTATAGCTGGGACTAACTGAGTGTAGCCCTCGTTGGCATTCCCATAGCCACCGGTGGCAGTAGCCGGAACCGTTACGTCGCCCGCGTACGCGATGTTGGTTGTTAGCGTGAGCGCGGCAACAAGCATTGTGGTTCTGATCATCATCATAGCGTTTTCCTTTTCGCCGTACGATGTTTTGGTGTGTTCGTAATCTTGGTCAGGGCCATTAGTACTTAACTTCTTAGGTGGAGCACAGCGTTCCCCTTATCGCGGTTTATGCATGTTCATCCTCCCTCTGTAATTCTGTAATCACACGACTGAACGGGCGGTGCCCGCAACCGGGCGATGAGCGGAGTCGGAACGCTTCGTCTCTTGGTCGGCCCGAGTTGGTCGGTGTGGCCATCGGTGCAGCCGATTTTCGAGCAAAAGCGGTAAGGGACTGTCTCCCTCCATTTGGTCTTGCCCGTGTTGGGCTTCAGCTCGAACACCATGCCACAACCGAACACCGTGCTGCCGCCATCAGGTCAGGGCTCCCGGAGGGTCGATTAGCTCCGCCCAGGAATGTCGTGCTGTAGAGGGTTCCCCGCCGCGTCCATGATCAGGCTAGCAACCGGGAGGAATCCGTCGGTGCATTTGGCTTGCGAGTGCATTTGGCTTGCGAACAAAAGCGGTAAAGGACCTTCTCCTGGTAGTCCGCCGCGCCGGCTCGCGACGCGAGCGTCGTGGCAATCGGCATGGCCCGCGCCAAGCGCGAACGCGCAAGCGACAAACCGATTGCGCCGGCTATGATCGATTTCCATCAAATTTCCTCCTGTTACGATGTTTTTTTCTGGCCGCAACGGCATAGTATGGGATAGCTGCAAATTTTGCGAATTAATTTTTTGATTGCGACGGATTTCGCAACTCAACTTCTGCATTTTTAATTTGCATACGTCGGTAATTAGCGGCTTGTGTGCCCGCTAGGGGCCACAGATTTTTGGCGGATTATTAGGGGCGCTCCAAATTTGGCGATTATGCGTCGCGCCCTAAGAAACCGAACGCCTCATCCTGCGCCAGGCCGACGAGGCCCGCGCCGAGCTCCACGGGATCCACGACGAGCTTGAATTCATCAAGCAGCAGCCTCCGTTTGTTGACGCCGCCGCTTACCGACGCCTACGCAGAGACCACCCGCGACCTGTTGAACGTTCTTGCGACCATCACCGGCAAGAAGGCCGGTTTCAAATCCTTGGGCGATGCATGGGCCGACACCACCACAGCGCACGGGCGGCTGATGCTGACCGTGCTTGCCGGGCTGGCTGAATTTGAACGCGATCTAATCCGGGCGCGCACCGGCGAAGGCCGGGAGCGGGCGAAGTCGCGGGGTGTGAAGATGGGGCGCAAGCCGAAGCTCACCCCTCACCAGCAAGCGGAGGCGATCAAGCGCCGCGATGCGGGCGAGCCGATGCGCGACATCGCCAAAAGCTTCAACGTCTCGCACAGCACGATTTCGCGGCTGGCCGCATGACGTTCAAGCCGCGACAACTGATCATTGTTGCTTCCTTACCCGATGCACAATCGGATTTCCGGGCCGCCCACGCGGCCAAACAGCACCGTTCGATACCGAAGCGGCTTACAGAGTGGCATCGCGTCGAGTAACCGCCGCCCCGGCGCGCAGGAGCGCATTGAGACGAAACTCGCTCGCCGTTCGCCGTGAGGACTGTGCCCCATCATGAAGAGAAAAGGAATGGAAGTCGCGGTTTTCTGGCTCGTAATTATCGGGCCACTCTTAATCGGTTTGTCTGCGCCCATCTGGTATGCAGGAAGCAGAACGCCCGCGCTCTGGGTGTGCTTCGCTGGCCTCGCGTTACTGATGCTAGCCGCTGCGCTGCAATTCCAACAATTTATTTGGAAATCCCAAACCGAGTGGGTTCAGCGAAATCGGGTTCAGCAAGAGCGAGCCCAACAAGAGCGAGCCCAACAAGAGCGAGCCCCAGATTTCGCACCGGCAACGTTAGGCACCCCAGGTCACGGTGCCCAAGAAGCCGTCACGGAAGACCGAATATTTGTAAGCAAGGGTATTACACCTGAATATCTACTCAGTTTCTTCCACCAACAGCATACTGTCGTGCAGGCGACAAATGCGACTAAAGACTATATCGGAAAATGGATGAAGATTACCGGATCAGTCGGTAATGTGCTCGCTGGAAGCGAACGGCAAGCGCAGGTTACATTCGAACGTCAACGATCAGTGCCACGTGAGTGGGTCGATTACACCGACGTCTACATGTATTTTCGTGGGCCGTGGAGGGAGAGAGCCATAATTTTAAAGAAGGGGGACAACATAACGGTGATTGGTCAAATCGAGCAAATTGAAGCTGTCGCTTTGCATCTGGGGAATTGTGAGTTCCACGACGACCGCCTAACATCTGGGTGACTGTAGCACCCTTCCATTCGTGATTTTCCAGATGACCATTTTATGCGACATCGCGCATGCGCCTTCGGTTATAAAACGAAGGCCCTGATCGAAATCTATCTGATCGATTTTTGCTCACTATCTTCAATCTCCGGGGCCAGATGCTCCGGCGCGGTCACCGTTCGTAGGTAGTCGTCGATTACCTTGAGCCTTGCGAGGTACCGGGTGGCACTGATCGGGATTGTCATATCGAGATTCAATTCGCGAAGAAAAAGTGAGATCGACGGATCGGCAAAGTGCGTTATTCTTCGTACATGAGCAAATTTTACGCGAAACTTGTTTATCAAACGGAGTGCATTGTACATTTCGTCGGGGATGACCCCTAGTGCATACGCCATATCTATTTTGCTCGCGAAGTTGGCCAAGGGAGCGTTACCACCCTGATCAAAAATCCGGCGTTTCATAGCGCTGTTCAACGGCCGCATTTTTGTCAGCAATGCACCTTCGAGACTTTCATCTAGCGCCGCAACCCCGACGAGGGCTGCATGAGCGTCCATAAATACAGCCATACTCAGGATACCACGTGAAATCGCGCCCGTCTTTTCACTGTCAGCCATGCGAAACCATCCTAAGCAGATTAGCGCGGAGGAAATGTGCGATCTTCGCGCCGATTTTCCGTAACATCGGTTATGCGCGCAGATTTTGTAGGCGCCGGATCAAAATGTCACTCGCCTGCCAATTAGAGATGACACTCCCGGGCGGATTTCCGGGGGGTGTCAAGGGTGACGGTTCGGCTGATGAGCGATGGCGAGTTGAGGCGGCTCGAGGTGCTGCGAGATTTGGATCAGCGGCGGCTGACGACCGAGGCGGCAGCGCAGCTGCTGAGGCTCGAGCGGCGTCAGGTATTCCGGCTGTTGAAGGCGTACCGGATCGAGGGCGCTGCTGGCCTGATTTCGAAGCGGCGTGGCGGTCCGGGCAACCGGCGCAAGCCCGAGGCGCTTCGGAGCAAGGTGCTGTCGATCATTCGCGAGCAGTATTGGGACTTCGGCCCGAGCTTGGCGGCCGAGAAGCTGCGCGAGGTTCACGGGATAACGCTCGGTCGCGAGACGCTGCGGCTATGGATGGTCGAGGCCGGGCTGTGGCTCGATCGCAAGCAGCGGCGAAAGCGCGTCCACCAGCCGCGCCATCGTCGCGACTGTGTCGGCGAACTGGTGCAGGTCGACGGCAGCGAGCATTGGTGGTTCGAGGACCGCGGCCCGCAATGTACGCTGCTCGTCTTCGTCGACGACGCGACCAGCCGGCTGATGCACCTGCAGTTCGTCGAGAGCGAGTTCGACATTCGCCTATTTCCATGCCGCCCGCGCCTATCTGGAGGCCTGGGGCAAGCCGGTCGCCTTCTACAGCGACAAGCACGGGGTCTTTCGCGTCAACCACGAGGGTGCCAGCGGTGGTGACGGGATGACCCAGTTCGGGCGTGCGCTGCATGCTCTGAACATCGACATCATCTGCGCCAATTCGAGCCAGGCGAAGGGCCGGGTCGAGCGGGCGAACAAGACCTTGCAGGATCGGCTGGTCAAGGAGTTGCGGCTAGCCGGCGCGCGCAGCCTGGCCGAAGGGAACGCCTTGCTGCCGGCTTTCATGGCCGACTACAACGCCCGCTTTGGCAAGCCGCCGGCGAACGCGAAGGACCTGCACCGGCCGCTGCGTGCCGGCGACGATCTGGAGGACGCCTTTGCCTGGAAGGAGGAGCGCACCCTTTCGCAAGCGCTGACGCTGCAATACGACAAGGTGATCTTCATCCTGGAACCGAGCGACCAGGCCAAGGCGGCGATCGGCAAACGGGTCACTGTCGTCGATTATCCCGATGACCGGCTATCAATCCGCTACAAGGGCGTCGCGCTCGCCTACCGCACCTTCGATGAGCTGCGCCACGTCCCGCAGGCTGCGATTGTCGAGAACAAGCGGCTCGGCGCCGTCCTCGCCTTCATCCGCGAGCAGCAGATCGAACGGGCAGAGGTCCGCAGCAGGAAGGCGCCGCGCCGCCGCGATCAGCGCGACGCGCGCCTATTCAAAGTCGGCTGAGCGTTTTCACGAGCTGAGCAGGGCCGCCCTATACACACTCGTTACGTAACGGAATAGCGAGCCTATGAAACGAGGCCCTAAGCCCTTGCGTGAAAAGGCGATGACGACAGCCGAGCGGCAGGCCCGGTTTCGCGCGACGCACACCGACGGGATGTCCAGGATCATATACCGAAGACCCGCCGACCGGCGCAGCCGGGCGCAGCGATGGCGCGCGGCCGTGGCCGAGCTTGTCGCCTTACAGGACGATTACCGAACGTGGCTGCAGGCGCTGCCGCAGAACCTTGAGGCAAGCGCCACGGCGGAGGCGCTGCGGGCGATCTGTGATCTCGATCTTTCCGATCTCGAAAGCGTCGAGCCGCCGCGCGGCTTTGGTCGCGACTGATGCAACGGGAGCCTGCCTGTCCGCCCGGGTTCTTCTACGAGCCGAGCGTGCTGACGCCCGCTCGGTAGACAACCGGTGCGGCTGCAAGCGTCCATGCATCGGGCGGCGGTCGGGCGCTGCGCTACGCCGGGGCTGCGCGCCCGCCCGCCGCCCGCCCCCAACCGACAGTGACATTTCTAAATGGCAGAAAGAGTGACATCTCTATTTGGTGGACACAGATTTTGAGACAGCCCGCCCGGCCGGTGGCAGACCAGACCCCATTGCATGATCCCATCTTGGGGACATGCCAACCATGATCCAGATCCGCAATGTGCCCGAGGCGCTGCACCGCCGGCTGAAATCTCGCGCCGCGCTGGCCGGGATGTCGCTTTCGGACTACCTGCTCAAAGAGATCCGGGAGGTCGCCGACCGGCCGACGCTCGATGAGCTGCGCGCCCGGCTGCAGAGCCGGCCGCCGGTGACGCCGCCCGTCGCACCGGCCGAAGCGGTCCGCGCCGAACGCGATCGACGGTGATCGTCGTCGACGCCTCGGCGCTGCTGGAGGTTCTGCTGCGCACGCCAGCGGCGGCGGCCGTCGAGCGGCGGCTGTTCGAACCAGGCGAGACGCTGCATGCGCCGCAACTGATCGATGTCGAAGTAGCGCAGGTCGTCCGCCGCTGTATGGCAGCGGGCGCAATCGAGCCGGATCGCGGCCGCGCGGCGTTCGCCGACCTCGCCGATTTCCCGCTGCGACGGTACCCGCACGCGTTTTTGTTGCCGCGCGTCTGGGAACTGCGGGACCACCTCACGGCTTACGACGCCGTTTACGTGGCCCTCGCCGAAGCTCTCGATGCGCCGCTCTTGACCCGCGATCGGCGTCTTGCCGCCGCGGCGGGCCGTCATACGCGGGCGGAACTGGCATGACCGCTTGCTGGGCGCGCCAAAGCAGGGCCGCAGGCGCCCGCGCCGCCGATCACGACAGGCGATATTCGCCATGCCGCAATTGCCGCTATGGTGGCGAGCGGGAAAGCCCCGGGGGTTTCGGTCGGGAGGATCGTCATTCAGCCGTTACGCAGCTTTCTGTTTGCGCCGGGGAACCACGCGAGAAGGGCCGAACAGGCGCTGTCGCTCGATGGCGGCGCGGTCATCGTCTACCAAGCGCGGCGGGTATTGGAGAAAGTCGCGGCGCGGCGCGCCGGGGGGCGGCAATGACGCCGCCCAATCGGACCGGACCGCTCGACAGCGTCACCGTCCTCGACCTCTGCAGCTATCTCGCCGGCCCCTACGGCTGCACGCTGCTCGCCGATCTCGGCGCAAGGGTGATCAAGATCGAACCGCCGCAAGGGGACATGCTGCGCCAGTTTCCGTCGAGCCTTCCGGGCGAGAGCCGCTTCTTTCTCGGCGCCAACCGCGGCAAGCGCGCGATCTCCCTCGACCTGAAAGAGCCCGAGGGGCTGGCGGTGCTGCATCGGATGGTCGGGACCGCCGATGTCCTCGTCGAGAATTTCCGGCCGTCGGTGCCGGCCCGGCTCGGCATCGACTATCCGCGGCTCCGGGCGATCAATCCGCGGCTCGTCTATTGCGGGCTGACCGGCTACGGCGACCGCGGGCCGCTCAGCGAGAAGGGCGGCTTCGATCAGGTCTTGCAATGCCTCAGCGGGATCGCGGCGTTTCAAGGCGGCGGGCCCGACAAGGCCCAGGTAGTGCTGGGGTCGGTGCTCGACTACTTCACCTCGGCGCTCCTCGCCTATGGCGTCGCCGCGGCCCTCTACCATCGCGAACGCAGCGGCAAGGGGCAATATCTGAGCCTGTCGCTGCTGCGCAGCGCGCTGACGATCCAGGCCGGGCGGTTCGTCTGGGCCGCCGGCGAAGGCCGCGAGGTCGCGCGCGATTTGGGCGCCGGCGGGCTCACCGGCATCCATCCGACGAAGGAGGGCGGGCTCTATATTTCGGTTCACTCCAACCATTTTTTCGCCGCGCTGTGCGAGCTGATCGGCCGGCCGGAGCTGGCCCGCGATCCGCGCTGTGCCTCGATGAAGAGCCGCGCCGCGCACGCCGCCGAGCTCCTGCCCGAGCTGCGCGCCGCACTCGCCCGTCGCACCGCCCGCGAATGGGAGGAGATTTTCGGCGAGCGCGTCCCTTGTGCGGCGGTGCGGCCGATCGAGGACATGTTCGATCATCCGCAGGTCACCGCCGATGATCTGGTCACGACGCTCGACCATCCGGTCGTCGGCCGCTACCGGACGATGACCAAGCCGATCAAATTCGCGGACACGCCCGGGCCCGCGCCGGCCGCGGCACCGCTCCTCGGCCAGCACAGCGACGAGATCCTGGCCGCCTACGGCTATTCCGCCGCCGATATCGCGGCGCTGCGCGAGCGTGGCATCATCCGCTGAGGGTATGGATCGGTGCCACCGGCAACGCCATATGGGGTTGGCAGCCGTTGGCGACCGGCATCGAGGGGATCAAGAACCGGAGCACCTGAATTCGATCGCGCGGCTCTGGCGACGAAAGGAACACGACATGGCACTACACATCAATGACGTCGCTCCGGACTTCGAGGCCGATACCACGGAAGGCCGCATCCGGTTTCATGAGTGGATCGGCGATAGCTGGGCCGTGCTGTTCTCGCATCCCAAGGACTTTACGCCGGTGTGCACCACCGAGCTCGGCTACATGGCGCGGATCAAGCCCGAGTTCAGCAAGCGGAACACCAAGATCATCGGGCTCAGCGTCGACGCGCGGCACGACCATGACCGATGGGCGAGGGATATCGAGAAGTCACAGGGTGCAGCACCCAACTATCCGCTCATCGGCGATCCCGACCTCAAAATCGCCAAGCTTTACGACATGCTCCCGGCCAGCGCTTCGGGTGATGCCGCCACTCGGACGCCGGCGGACAACCAGACCGTCCGCAATGTCTTTGTCGTCGGTCCCGACAAGAAGATCAAGCTGATCCTCGTCTACCCCATGACCACCGGGCGGAACTTCGACGAGGTGCTGCGCGTGCTCGACTCCCTGCAGCTGACGGCGGGGCACAAGGTCGCGACCCCGGTCAACTGGCAGCCCGGTGAGGACGTGATCATTGCCGGCTCGGTCTCCGACGAGGAGGCGAAGAAGGCATATCCGCAAGGCTGGAAGGCGCCGTTGCCGTATCTGCGCATCGTGCCGCAGCCGAGGTCATAGACGACATTACCGCCACGGACGGCCGCGTCGTGCAATCGGCGCCCGTCCGCCAGGACGGACCGCACATGAGCCAACCGGCGCGGCTGGGAAGCCTCCGTGGTGGAAGATGCGCCGGGAGGGTATTCGTGGCAGGATGCCTCGGACTTATCGTGGGTTCGAGCATGAGCGAGCGGACCACCTCCCCCGACCTGGCGCCTCCACCCGGCCTGGATCGACGAGTTCCGCGCCTTCATCATGCGCGGCAATGTCATCGATCTCGCCGTCGACATCATCATCGGCGCCGCCTTCACCGGCGTCGTCAACAGCCCCGCGCCGGCCGCGGCACCGCTCTTCGGCCAGCACAGCGACGAGATCCTGGCCGCCTACGGCTATTCCGCCGCCGATATAGCGGCGCTGCGCGGCCGCTGCATCATCGGCTGAGCAACAGAGGGATTTCCGCTCGCGCGGCTGTAAGGGAATTGGAGGCAATGCCGACCGCGGGGCTGCATCGATGCCGTGCGTGCTTCGAGACGCGCCCTGCGGGCGCCCTCAGCATGAGGTAAGCCTTTGATGGCATTAAAGGCGTTCCTCATCCTGAGCCGGCCGCCCCTTCGAGACGCCGCCTGCGGCGGCTCCCTCAGGACAAGGCGGCCGTGTCGAAGGACGAACGGCCCTCATCCAATTCGATTACAGCCGCTCGCGCGGGAATGACGTTATCGGTCGGCTAGCAGCGATCGCTTCTGCCCTCGCCGAATTGATCCCAACGACCGGGAAGAGCACGGTGAACGTCGTTCCCCGGCCGAGTTCGCTCGAAGCCTCGATGCGGCCGCCGTGCGCCGCGACGATCCCGTGGACCACCGACAAGCCGAGCCCCGTGCCTTCGCCCACGGTCTTCGTCGTAAAGAACGGCTCGAAGACCCGCTTGATGGCGTCCGCATCCATCCCGCAGCCGGTATCGGCAACCTCGAGTTGGATCATCCAGGCATGGCTTACCCAGATCGCGCAGCACTTCGCGCTAACCTGCGCGCAGGTGGAACCGAGCTGTACGACATCGGCGTCGGGATTTGTGCTCGATCCGAAACTCTCACCCAGAAGGTAGGGGGAATAGTCAGGAAACCCTGCGTAACGATTGGTGCTCTCGGCTGGGCGGCTGGAATTCTGATACCCGGGGCGCCGGCCTACGGGCAAGCCCTGCGGGCTGGGACGCTGAGCTGCAACGAGGCAGGCGGCTGGGGCTTTGTCTTCGGTTCCTCACACGACATTCGCTGCACCTTTTCTCCGGTGTAGGGAAGGCCGTCTCGGCGAAGCTTTCTCAATTGACGGCGGCGAGCTGCGTAACGGTATGGATCCGATTTCTGCGATCTCTGGCGCCTATTTACCGAAATTGGATAGCCAGGATCCGACTTTTCTTCGCAAGCTCGATGGCTTTAGGTCACGGGTGACAAGGGAATGCCGGGCAGCCGCGCGTCGGTATTTGGTGAAGCGGAGGACTTTGAGGCGGCTTTGAGCGCGGACGGCGTTGCCGCCGTGCTGTTCAACGGCCGCGGCCAATTTCGAGCGCGATTGACCCAGGTTTCGCTCGAGCGCTTGCGGCTTGCGGGTGTTGAGGAGACGCAATCACGGATCGCCTTTATAGCAGTGCCCGCGAACATGGTTCTGGTCTCGTTTCTGATCGACGGAGGACCATCGCCGGTCTGGGGCGGGATCGAGATCCGACCGGGCGAAATGATCACGCTTGGCCCAGGCCAGCGAGTGCACGCAAAAACCGTCGGACCCTGTCACTGGAGCGTGATCCATGTCCCGGAACAGCAGCTTGCCGATTACGGCCGGGCGGTGACTGGAACCCGGTTTGTTATTCCGCCCGCGGCGCGATATCGACCACCGCGCGCGGCGGTGAGGCAATTGCGCGATCTCCACCAGGACGCGATCCGGTTGGCCGAAGCGCGCGCGGGAGCGCTCGCCGATCGTCAGGCGGCGCACGGACTGGAGCAGCAATTGCTCCACGCACTGATCGAGTGTCTGTCTGAGGGGATGGAAGAAGAAACCGCGACTGGCCACCGCCATCGAAACATTCTTGCTCGGTTCGAAGATCTGCTCGCGGCCGAATTGTTCCGGCCGCTGCCTGACCTCTGTGCGGCGCTCGGCGTGTCGGAGCGCCTGCTGCGCGATTGCTGCAAGAAGCACTTGGGGATGGGCCCGCGCAGCTACCTTCGCCTCCGCGCTATGCAAGAGGTGCACCGCGCCCTGCGAAGGGTAACCATCGATACGGCCAGCGTCTCTGAGGTGGCGCGGCGGCACGGCTTCCGCGGTCTGGGTCGTCTCGCCGCCGATTATCGCGTCCTGTACGGCGAACTGCCATCCGCCACGTTGCGACGGAGTTTGCATCCGGGAATTGCTCATCTCGCGCTGCGCCGGACGCGCGGCCCCGGGTGAAACTTTTGTGAAAGGTGCTGCCGTCCTTGATCAACAAAAAAGCGAAGCGATAGATTATTCAAAACGGGGGAGGCCAAAGATGCCGTCGAGCGCGGTCCATACATTCACCGATCCCGGCGATTACGCGGCGGCGATCCGCGCGACGACGATCGATCTGACCGTCATGGGGCGCGGGCATTTCATCGGAAAACGCACCCGGATCGATCTGCATCGCCTGTGGATGCAGCGGTTATCCGAGAACATGGCGCGGACTTTGCACTCTGCCTTCGTGACAGGGCGCGCTATCGTCACCTTCCGTACACACCCTGGACCGCGCCTGGTCTGGGGCGGTGCGGAATTGCGACCTGGCGACATCATACGACACAACGAGGGTGAGAACGCCTTTCAGCATTCATCCGGCCCGGCTCACTGGAGCGCCATGTCACTGCCGGTGGGGGACATGGTCTCCGTCGGGGCAGAGATTGCCGGGCTTGACCTGACGCCGCCGAAAGACCCGCTGATCCTCAGCCCCGCACCTTCTGCGATAGCGAAGCTCCAGCGACTGCACAGGGCGGCTGGGGATCTGGCAGAAAATGCCCCGGAAATTATCGCCAATCCTGAGGCCGCGCGTGGGCTGGAGCAAGCGCTGATCGAAGCCATGGTCGCCTGTCTCGGCCCTCGCCAGCGCCGCGACACCAGCCCGGCGCAAGGGCAACACGCGATCGTCATGCGGCGCTTTCGCAAGGTAGTGGAGGAGAGTGCGGGAGAACCGCTCTACATCCCAGACATATGCAAGGCGATCCGGGTTTCGGAGCGGACGTTGCGCATGTGCTGCCAAGAGCATTTGGGAATGGCGCCAAAACACTACCTGCTGCTGCGCCGCATGTATCTGGCGCGGCGGGCGCTGCGCCAGGCAGGCCCTGAGGTGACATCAGTAACCGACATCGCGACGCGCTACGGCTTCTGGCACATTGGGCGCTTTGCCGTCGAGTATCAGTCTTTGTTCGGCGAGTCTCCGTCCACCACACTTCGTCGGCACTCCACGCAGCATCGGCATCTATTTGCCGAAATTGGATAGCTGGCCGAAGGCTAGCTAAGTAAAGGTAGGCGCCCCATTGCGGGGGGCGCCTATCGGGAGAAATCGTCAGCACTCACATCGCCGAAGGGGAAGAAGAATGTCTCGTATTGCCACTGCAGCAGGGACTATAGCGTTGATCCTGTCGGCCTGCGTGCCGGCACAGCAGTACGACGCGCTCGAAAACGATTACAACCAGCTCAATCAGCGGCTCTCCGCGGAGATCGGGGCGCAGCAGGTGCACATCACTCGGTTGCAGGGAGCGATCAAAGTCGCCGTGAACAGCGAATTGCTGTTTCCGTCGGGCGGCTGGCAGATGCCTCCCGCGGCGGCCCAGACGATCGCCAAAATGGCCCCGGTTCTTGCGCCGTTCGTGCAAACCACGATTATCGTGACCGGCTACACGGATAACGTTCCGATCGGTCCCGAACTGCGCGCGCAGGGGGTCGACAACAACCAGCAGCTGTCGCTGAAAAGGGCGCAGACCGTCGCCAATTTCCTCGTGTCTCAGGGGGTCAATCCAAATTTGGTCTCGGCGCGAGGCCTCGGCGATGCCGATCCGGTCGCGCCGAACGACACGCCACAGGGCCGGGCCCAGAACCGCCGCGTCGAGCTGACCCTAGCCGGCCCCGGGACCTGATGCGGAGAGCCCGGTTGAATTGGGAGGAAACTATGACAATGCGCATCGGGTTCTGCCGCGGCCTCCCCCTGCTTGCCGGCTGCACGGCCTCGCAGGCGCCAGTTCCGGCACTGCAGCCGAACAACCGCCATGGGCGCCAGTTTTGCCGTGCTGACAATGTCGCCGGAGGACGCTAAGCCATATTTCCAGACGATGACCAATCTCGGCCAACGCTGATCACCTAACGCCGTTAAACTAGGGCGTGTCGTCAATTAGCAGCGCTGGCTCACATATATCAACGCTTTGGCCGGGCTCGGCCCGTGGGCCTTCAGCCCACGGACTTGATCCGTGGGCATCCACGAGAAACGGCACAGGCCTTCGCAGGCTCCCGTGGATGCCCGGCCAAGGCCGGGCAACACGGTAATCGGATGTAATCGGAACGGGGCGTCCGCTCAATTGACGACAGGCCTAGAGGGCGAAATGGTCGGAGTAAGTCTTGGGCGGTTCACTCTCATCGTGGGAGCAGTGGGTCCGCTTCTCGTTGGATGCGCCCAGCCCAATCCGAACACCACGGCAGGTCGTTCGGACATAGCGGGACAGAAATGCGCCCTTTGCATGGCGACGAACCCCGGTGATTACCGGGTTCCCGCGATGAGGTGGCTCACTGGGTGGGGAGTCATATGCGTGAATTTTACGCTTATGTTTGGCAGTCATCGGCGTCACGACAGATCGTCCTGATCATCTTGGCGATCATGGCCGCCCTGCTGGCAGCGGCACCGCTCGAGCTGCAGCGGCACATTATAAATACCCTCGCGGGGCATGAGAAGGCTGAGCACTTGGCTTGGCTTTGCGGGGGTTATCTGGTTGCGGCACTCGGCATCGGCGGCCTCAAATATACCGTGAATATCAAAAGCGCAGGCCTCGGAGAGGCCATGATCCGGTCCCTGCGCGAGGACATCGTTCGCAGCTCCTCGCCTGTTAGGCCCGATGAAACGCTCGAGGAAACAGACGAAGCGCAAATCGGGGACGTTCGTTACCATGATCTCCACCCAGGCGGAAGCGGTCGGGAAGTTTGTCGGAGATTGCATTTCGACCCCAATCGTGCAGGCGGGAACCTTGCTCAGCGTGTTTAGCTACATGCTGTACACCGAGCCTCGTCTCGGGCTGGTCGTCTTGCTCATCGCCGTTCCCGCAGGTCTTGATCGTCCCAATGATCCAGCGCCGCATAAATGTTCAGGTTAGAGAGCGCGCACACACATTGCTTCGCGCGGGTGACTTGGTCGTCGACGACAGGCAGGCCAGACGCGGATCTGCCGGTTCTCTTGGAAGCGAGATCGGCAAAGCATTCGAAACGATCTATCGAGTCCGTCTCCGCGTGTTCAAGCTGAAGTTCGGGTTGAAATTTCTGGTCAGCGGCATTGCAGTCGATGGGCGTCTTTGTACTGTTGTTTGCCGGCGGGATCATGGTTCTGAACGGAAAAACCGAAATCGGTATCGTGGTGGCCTTCATCAGCGGGCTCGATCGCGTCGTCGATCCCTGGCGTGAGCTGATTGCGTTCGTGCGATCGACCTCCGCCGCGAAGGTCCAATTTGACCTGATCGAAAGCACCTTGGGTAGGAAACTATGAAATCGCCGAGGGGCAAAGTCGGCGTTTCTGCCGAAACCGGATAGCTCGCCCCTTGGACGCCGCGGCACAATCCTCCGGCATCCTGTGATGGGAGCATTATCGATGAGCATCAACTCTGTCATTGCCTGCTCGCTGGTAATCACCGCGCTCGCTTCAGCGCAAGGAGCGTCGGCGCAGAACCGACCGGCTGCACCTGCCGCTCCGGCCGCGGCAACGAACGCTCCCGGGCCGGTGATATCCGAGCAGGCTGATCGGCTGCTCAAGGAGGTAGGCGCTTATATCGGCTCGGCCCAGCAGTTCACCTTCCACGCCGACGTCACCTTCGATCATGTTCTGCCTTCGCGCCAGAAATTGCAATTCTCCGCGGCCGAGGAAGTCGTATTGCAGCGGCCCGGCCGGCTTTATGTCGAATGGAACGGCGACCTCGGCGCCCGCCAGTTCTGGTACGACGGCAAATCGGTCACGCTCTACGACCCTGCCACGCCGTTCTATGCGAGCGAGGCAGCACCGCCCAAGATCGACAGCATGCTGGACCAGCTGGTGCCGAAATTGGATTTCGCCCCGCCGCTCTCCGACTTTCTCTATCCCGATCCCTACAAGAGCATGCGCGGCAATATCCAATACGGCTTCGATCTGGGTCAGAACGACGTCAATGGCAGGAGCTGCCGCACCCTTGCCTTCGTGCCCTCCTTGCCGGAAAGTGGATCGCCGCGGCGGCCGGGGCCCGCGCCTTCGGCTACGCGTCGGCAGCAAGATCGACGATGTGGGCGCTGACCTTGCCGCAGGTGGCCGCAACCCTAGCCGCAGCGGTAGTTGCCTTTGATACGCGCAACGCGGCCGGGCAGCGGATGCTGGACGGCACGATGCTCAACGCGGTGCTCGTTCTGATGCTAGCCACCTCCATTCTCGGCCCCGTGCTGACGGAACGCTTTGCTCCCCGCATGCTCGATAAGGCAAAATGCCGAGGAGAACAGCCATGACGTTGCTTGCTCCGCGTGCTATTGGCTTTCGTGCTGATCGCCGGCCCTTTGGCACGCAGGCTTTTGCGCAGACCGATCCGCTCGCTTCGTGGAACGATGGTGCCGCAAACGCCGCGATAAACGAATTCGTCCACGCCACCACTGACCAGTCGAGCCCAAAGTTCGTGCCGCCGGAACAGCGCATAGCGACCTTCGATCAGGACGGCACGTTGTGGGTGGAGCACCCGATGTATACGCAGGTGCTCTATTGCCTGGACCGGGTGCCGGCGGTCGTCGAGGCTAAGCCGGAACTCGCGAAGGTAGAGCCGTTCAAGACCGTGTTGTCGGGCAATCGGGAGGCGATCGCGAAGCTCTCGATGGACGATCTGTTCAAGATCCTCGCCGCCACGCTGACCGGCATGAGTGTCGACGAGTTCAAAACCGAAGCGGGGAAGTGGCTCCACACCGCGCGGGACCCGCGCTGGAAGCGGCCCTACACCGAGCTGACCTATCTGCCGATGATCGAGTTACTGAAATACCTGCGCGCCAATGGCTACCGGACCTACATCGTCACCGGCGGCGGCCAGGATTTCGTGCGGGTGTATTCCGAGGAGGTGTACGGCATCCCGCCCGAGCAGGTGGTCGGCACCGCCGGCGGCACACGCTATGGCTACGACAGGAACGGCCGGCCATTCCTGACCAAGGAGCCCAAGCTGCTGCTTAACGACAACAACGCCGGCAAACCGGAGGGCATCCACCTGATGATCGGACGCCGGCCCTATGCCGCGTTTCGGCAACTCAACCGGCGACCGGCAGATGCTGGAGTACACCAAGGCCGGCGACGGCGCGCGGCTGGCGATGCTGGTATTGCACGATGATGCTAAGCGCGAGTACGCCTATGGCCCGCGCCCGGCCTGCCCGACACGAAGGTCGGCACCTTCACCCAGGCGCTATACGACGAGGCGATGAAACAGGGTTGGGTCGTCATCAGCATGAAGAACGACTGGAAGCGCATCTTCGCTTTTGACGGCGGCTCGTACGGGAGTAATATGAGGTACAAACTTCCTTATTATCGCTGGCGCGCTTATTGTCATAGGCGCGGCCACAGCAGGCGCGCTCTACTCGCTTACCCGGTCCAGATGGCCACTTATGCGGGTATGACTCGCAACTTTTTTATTTCGCGGTTGCCCCTGCAGGCACAGTAACTACGAGTAATACGGCTTACAAAGGCGCCGGGGCTGCTGCGCCCTCGCCTTCCGCCGAGGCGATATCGGCGGGCGCCAATGCCGGAGACTGGCCGAGCTACAACAGAACCCTCACTTCGGAGCGTTACTCGCCGCTCAGCCAGATCAATACGAAGAATGTCGGGAAGCTGAAGGTTTTGTGCACTTACGACGTTAATCAGTTCGCCGCCTTCGAGTCCGGTCTGATCATGGTCGACAACGCTCTGATCGGCACCACTCGAATTCGATATTTTCTCGCTCAACCCGGCTACTTGCGCGGAGAATTGGCGAACCCACGAGGACTATCCTCCCGCCCTTGCTGCCCGCCAACCGAGGCGCCGCCTATTTGGACGGCATGCTGTTTCGCGGCACCCAGGACGGGCGGGTGCTGGCCTATGACTTCAAGACCGGCAAGCGAATTTGGCAAACGACAATCGCCGACGTGAAACTTGGCGAGTCGGTGCCTTCGGCGCCGATTGCCTCGGACGGCCTCGTCTTCGTCGGCAACGCGGGCGGCGACTTCAAGGGTGGGAAAGGGCACATGTTCGCGCCGACGCGAAGACCGGCAAGATCGTCTGGGAGTTCTTTCTGGTTCCCGAAGCCGAGGGCGACGTGGTCCGCGGACCGCTGGGCGCGACGCCGCTCAACGTGTCGACCTGGAAAAACGCGCCCGGCATACCGATCAGCGGCGGCGGGACCTGGACGTCATACACGCTCGATACGAAAACCGGGCAGCTATACGTCCCCGGCGGCAATCCCGCTCCCGACTTCGTAATCGGCGCGCGCGGAGGAGACAATTCTCTATTCCGACTCGGTCGTCGTGCTCGACGCCAAGACCGGGAACTACAAGTACCATTTCAAGCTCGTGCCGAAAGACTGGCACGACTGGGACGTCTCCAATCCACCCGTCCTGATTCAAACGATGGGCGGTAAGCAACTCATGGCGGAGCGCCGAAAGATGGACACCTTTACGGCTTCGATCTCGCCGACAACCGCCGCTCTATCGCGTGCCGGTGACCCAGATCGAGGATGTCGCTGCAACTTTCTCGGCCGGCAAGGATATCCATTTCTGCCCGGGCGCGGTCGGGGGCGCCGAATGGAACAGCCCGGCCTACGATCCGCAGACGAACCTTATCCTTGATCGGTGAAGTCGATTGGTGCGACACGGCGATTTTGCAGAGTATCGAATAAGCTTCGGTCTGATACCGGTCGGGCAGCCATGGGCCGGAATGGCGGCCATCAACCCGTTCTAACATGTTCGGCAAAGAATCCCGTACGGAGGGACACTGGGCCGGATGGCTCTACGCCGCCGACGCCGACACCGGTTGTGGAAGTGGCGCTTGAAGTCCAATTACCCGATCGTCGGCGCTGTGACCCCGACGGCCGGCGGGGTTGTGTTCTTCGGCGATCTGGGCGGCAACTTCTACGCGCTCGATGCCGCCAACGGACAGAAACTTTGGGGCCAGGAGCTCGGCGGCGCGATCGCCGGCGGCGTGATCACCTATACCGCGAACGGTGCCCAAAAAATCGCGGTGGCGAGCGGCTTTACGATGCTCGCCTGGCCAACGAAGATCGTGACCGCCAAGATCGAAGTGCTGGGCCTCGCCACCGCCTCCGCGCGCCAATAATGCGGTAGCCCGGAGCATCCCATGGATCTCGATCCGTTGCTGTTGTCGCGCATCCAGTTCGCCTTCGTCGTCAGCTTTCACATCATCTTCCCGGCCTTCACGATCGGCCTGGCCGCTTGGCTGGCGACGATCGAGGGGGTGCGGCTGGCGACCGGCAACCCGGTCTACCGCCGGGTCTTCGACTTTTGGCTGGAGGTGTTCGCCCTGCTCCTTCGGCATGGGCGTGGTGAGCGGCATCGTCATGGCCTTCCAGTTCGGCACCAACTG
Organism: uncultured Alphaproteobacteria bacterium; assembly: GCA_963772295.1. Classification (GTDB taxonomy): domain Bacteria; phylum Pseudomonadota; class Alphaproteobacteria; order ATCC43930; family CGMCC-115725; genus AP-15. The sequence continues at coordinate 193,350 of CAVYWO010000019.1, read as the reverse complement.
GAGCGTGCTGGCCGAGCGCACCGGGCCGATCCAAGGCCCGCTGCTCGGCTACGAGGGGTTCACCGCCTTTATGCTGGAGGCGACCTTTTTCGGCGTGATGCTGCTCGGCCGCGACCGCACCCCGCCCTGGTTCTACTTTGTGTCGTGCTGCATGGTCGCGCTCGGCACCATGCTGTCGTCGTTCTGAATCCTCTGCAACAACAGCTGGATGCAGGTGCCGCTCGGGCACGCGGTGGTCGACGGCAAGCTGGTGCCGGACGATTGGTGGACGATCACCACCGGTCCGATCGTGCGGTTGCGTTGGCCACATATGCTGCTCGCCGCCTTTTTGACCACCGGCATGAGCGTTATCGCGACCGGCGCCTGGTACCTGCCGCGCCGCACATACTCCGAGGAAGGGCGCGTCATGCTGCGCTGGGGGATTGGGCTGGTCGCAGTAATCATTCCGGTGCAGATGTTCTTCGGCCATCTGACCGGCGAGTACGTCCTTCATTATCAGCCGGCGAAATTCGCCGCGATCGAGGCGCGCTGGCAAACCCAGCAGCCGGCGAGCGAGGTGCTGATCGCCATCCCCGACGAGGCGGCGCAACGGAACCTGCTGGCGATCGAGGTGCCGAGGCTCGGCAGCTTCATTGCCTCGGGCACCTGGGATGCGCGCGAGATAGGTCTCGACACCTTCCCGCCGGAGGACCGACCGCGGGCGCGGATGACCGGGAACCTGTTCCTCGACCGGCCCTGGGGGTTTATTTTCCCTGCCGTCGGGCTATTGGCAATGTACGGGGTCTTCGCCGCTGTGCGCCGACGGCGCGACGCTTGGCCGTTCGCCTTGACCGCCGTGTTCTTTTTGGCGGCCTTGCTCTCGCTCGCGGTAATGTTCTGGCCTTACATGATCCCGTACACGATCACTGTCGGCAACGCTGCAGCGCCGGAAAAGTCGCTCTCCTTTCTGTTCTGGGGCGCCGGCGTGTTCGTATTGCCGGTGATCGCGATCTACACCGCACTCGTCTATTGGCTGTTCCGTGGCAAGCTGCGCAAAGGATACGGCTGAGCGGCGGACGGTACGATTGACCCGGTTAAGCACCCCGCTCTTGCGCGGTGAGACCCGATCAGAGGAGGCGGAACCGGTGAGTTCTCGAGTGCGGACTGAACGGCTTGCCGATGATTCCACCCGGGCGGCGCCTTTGTGCCGGGACATGGTACGGCTTTCCGGCGGTACGTTTCAAATGGGATCGGACCGGCATTATCCGGAAGAAGCGCCCGTTCACCGCGTGACGGTCGGTCCATTCTGGATCGATCGCACGCCGGTCACGAACCGCCAGTTCCGCCAGTTCGTAGAGGCGACAGGCTATATTACGCTCGCTGAAGTGGCACCCGACCCGAAGGACTATCCGGGTGCCTTGCCGCGCATGTTGAAGCCGGGCTCGCTCGTGTTCGCGCCGTCTCGGTACCCGGTGGATCTTAGAGACTGGTCGCAATGGTGGAGGTTCGAATTTGGCGCGAACTGGCGCCGACCGAACGGTCGGGGCCGCTCGAACCAGGGCCTCGACGATCACCCGGTCGTGCAAGTCGCTTATAGCGACGCTGAAGCCTATGCCGCCTGGGCGGGCAAGGACCTCCCGACGGAAGCCGAGTGGGAGTACGCCGCGCGCGGCGGCCTCGACGGGGCTGAATTTGCCTGGGGCGGGGAACTGACGCCGGGCGGCCGTCACATGGCAAATACCTGGCAGGGTGCGTTTCCCCACGAAAACCTCGCTGCCGACGGTTATGCGCGCACCTCGCCGGTCGGCGCGTTTCCAGCGAATGGCTACGGCCTTTTCGACATGATCGGCAATGTGTGGGAATGGACCGCGGATTGGTTCTCGACCCGGCACACTGCGGAGGCGCCGAAGGCGTGCTGCATCCCGGAGAATCCCCGTGGCGGGCGTGAGGCCGGCAGCTATGACCAATGCAATCCGTCGGTGCGCATTCCGCGCAAGGTGGTCAAGGGCGGCTCCTTTCTTTGTGCGCCGAACTACTGCCGGCGCTACCGCCCGGCCGCGCGCCACGCGCAGCCAATCGATTCCGGGATGAGCCATGTCGGCTTCCGCTGCGTTGTGCGAGCCTGACGGCAGGCAAAGGGGAGCAGAGCGATGACCGATGCCGAGCCGCAGAAACTGAGCCTCCTGGCGAAGCTGGTCGTTGTGTCCCTCCTGGTGCTGATCGTCGCCGGCATCGTGTGGCACGGCGTTTCGATCGCAACCTTCAAACGCATCTGGTACCAGCTCATCGAGCGGACGGACGCGCCGATGAGATTCCGCTTCATCCTGCAGCCGTTGATGGCGGCGATCGCCGCGATCCTGGCTGGTCTCAAGGACGCGCGGACCGGCCGCTCACCGTATTTTTGGACCATGCTGGGCGATCCGCGCGAGCGCGTCGAACGGCTGGCGGAGGGATTGAACGCGACCGCCAGGATCATCGTTCTCGGCCTCGTGATGGACGCGATCTACCAGATCATCGTGCTGAAGCGGTTCTATCCGGCCGAGGCGGTTATCGTCGCTTTGCTGTTCGCGTTTGTCCCGTATGTGATCATCCGCGGGCCGATCGCGCGCATTGCGCGCCGGTGGCTCAGTAGCGGCTCTGCACATCGAAGCTCGTGAGAGCGTTGCCGTGAGTAGTCAGTAAAAAGGCATTGGGCATGTCGGATCCACGCACCGCCCCAAACGCGGGCAGGTTCGAAGTAAGGGCAACGGCAGACAGTCATTTCGGCTGGATCCGCACGCGCCTCAGCGTCGAACGCACGATGATGTCGTGGCAGCGCACCGCCGTGGCACTGATCGGCTTCGGCTTCGCGATCGTTCAGTACTTCAACCACTTGCAAGAGATCCCCGGCGCCCGCGCCGCCTATCTTCCAACCGCTCCGGAATATTTGGGGCTCGCACTGATTTCGTGCGGCATCCTGGCGCTCGTCATTTCGCTTTGGCAGTACCGGTGGACGGTTCGCTACCTGTGGGGTGGACCGTTCGCGGCGATCGCCGGAATGAGAGCCGGTGCGACACAGGAGGGGATGCAATCGCCGGTCATGGCGGTCGCCATCCTCCTCATCTTGATCGGCCTGTTCGCCTTCTTTGCTGTGCTGTTCCGCCTCACCTAGCCAGACAGGCCGAACAACCGAGACCACTGAGCACTTTCGAAACCACCCGACCAACGAGAGGAGATCGAGATGGCTAGATCCAGAACAACCCCCAAGCCGAACATCGTCGTCATCTGGGGCGACGACATCGGCATGACCAACCTGAGTTGCTACAGCGACGGGTTGATGGGCTACCGCACGCCCAACATCGACCGCATCGCCAATGAAGGCATGCGGTTCACCGACTTCTACGGTGAGCAGAGCTGCACGGCCGGACGATCGTCGTTCATCACCGGTCAGCACGGGTTGCGCACCGGGTTGACCAAAGTTGGTCTACCGGCCGCCACCGTCGGTCTGCACAAGGAAGATCCGACCATCGCCGAATTGCTCAAGCCGCTGGGCTATGCCACCGCGCAGATCGGCAAGAACCACCTCGGCGACCGCAACGAATATCTGCCGACCGTACACGGCTTCGACGAGTTCTACGGCAATTTGTACCACCTGAACGCGGAAGAAGAGCCGGAACTGCCCGATTACCCGAGCGGGTCGGATTTTCCACACTTTCACGAGCGGTTCGGCCCGCGCGGCGTCATCGACAGCAAGGCCACCGGCACCGACGACGCGACGGTCGACCCGCGCTTTGGCAGAATCGGCAAGCAGACGATCCGCGACACCGGCCCGCTGACCAAGAAGCGCATGGAGACGATCGACGACGACATCGCCGACCGCGCCGTCGACTACATCAGGCGGCAGGCCCAGGCCGGCAAACCCTTCTTCCTCTGGGTGAACTTCACGCATATGCATTTCCGCACGCATGTGAAGCCGGAGAGCCGGGGGCAGTCGGGCCGCTGGCAGAGCGAATACCACGACACGATGATCGATCACGACAAGAATGTCGGCACCGTGCTCAAGGCACTCGATGACGCCGGCATCGCCGACAACACCTTTGTCATGTACAGCACCGATAACGGTCCAAATATGTTTTCTTGGCCCGATGGGGCGATGACCCCGTTCCGGAACGAGAAGAACACCAACTGGGAGGGTGCCTATCGGGTGCCTTGCGTGGTCCGCTGGCCCGGCAAGATCAAACCGGGCAGCGTGTCGAACGAGATCGTAGCCCATCACGACTGGCTGCCGACATTCCTGGCCATGGCCGGCGACCCGGAGGTCACCGACAAGGTGCTGAAGGGCCACACGATCGGGGACATGACCTACAAGGTTCACCTCGACGGCCATAATTTGGTGCCGTACTTGACCGGTGAAGCGCAGAAGAGTCCGCGGGTCTCGTTCGTCTACTGCAACGACGACCAGCAGGTCGTGGCACTGCGCTACGACAACTGGAAGATCGTGTTCGCGGAACAGCGGGAGCCCGGCACGCTCCGGGTCTGGTCCGAGCCGTTCGTCACCCTTCGCGTGCCCAAGATTTTCAATCTCCGCACCGATCCGTTCGAGCGCGCCGACATCACCTCGATCACCTACTACGATTGGCTTGTCGATCACGTCTACTTGCTGGTACCGGCGCAGGCCTACATCGGGGAATTCCTGCAAACGTTCCGGGATTATCCGCAGCGCCAGAAAGCCGCTAGCTTCAACCTCGATGATGTGCTCCGCAGGTTGCAGGAGGGCGCCCACCACCACTAACCCCCAGCCGAACCGGATCGGCGGGCGGCCATACGGGTTCTCCGGCGGCCCCGTACGGCCTCGACGAGTGCCCGATCGAGGAACGCAGATCCGCGTCCCTCGGATCTGCCGGAGGACCGAGTGTCTGAGCCGAAATGACGCGAGCAGTCTCAATAGGCTATCGTCGCCCTCGCGCAAGCGGGGGCCCAGGGCTAGGGTTCGAATACCTGCAGCCCTGGGTTCCCCGCTTTTGCGGGAACGAAGGGTTCCTTGATAAGAGACTAGGGCCTGTCGTCAATTGAGCGGACGCCGCGTTCCGATTACATCCGATTACCGTCTTGCCCGGCCTTGGGCCGGGCATCCACGGGAGCCCGCGAAGGCCTGTGCCGTTTCTCGTGGATGCCCACGGATCAAGTCCGTGGGCTGAAGGCCCACGGGCCGAGCCCGGCCAAAGCGTTGATATATGTGAGCCAGCGCTGCTGATTGACGACACGCCCTAATTCAGTTGAATTCTTTTCAGGTCGGGCTCTACGGGGCGTGAACAGACGCACATGGCTCGGGAAGAGAAGAGGATACCAGCGCCCACCGCCCGGGCCGACGTGGTGCGCGCCTTTTACGAGAGCCACCCGTATCCGGCGCCGATCGATAATTTGGATCGGCACCGCGAGCTCTATCGCAACCCGGATCGGCACCGGGCCCTGTCCCTCCTGCTGTGGCCGACAGAGAGGCAGCGAGCAAATCGGGAGATCCTGGTCGCCGGCTGTGGAACGTCCCAGGCTGCCACCTATGCGCTGCGCGAGCCCGATGCTCGAGTGACGGCAATCGACATCAGCGAAACCAGCCTACGATGTACGCGCGATCTTCAACGAAAATACCGTTTGCGAAACCTCGATCTGCATCGGCGCGCAATCGAGCAGGTCGGGGACCTCGGCCAGATGTTCGACCAGATCGTCTGCACGGGTGTGCTACACCATCTACCAGATCCGGATGTAGGACTTCGGTCACTGCGCAGCGTCCTTGCACCCGATGGCGCGATGCATTTGATGGTCTATGCGACATATGGGCGTGCCGGCATCTACATGATGCAGGAGTACTGTCGCCTACTCGGGGTCGGTGCCACCGAGGAGGAATTACGAGACCTCGGCACCACGATCGGGGCGCTATCGTCCGACCATCCGATCGCGGGCGTGTCGAGACGAACAAAGGATTTCAGACATCCGGACGCGCTCGCCGATGCACTGCTCCACCCTCAGGATCGCGCCTACACAGTGCCGCAGCTCTACGCGTGGCTCGAGCGGTGCGGCTTGTCGTTCGGGCGCTGGTTCGAGCAGGCTCCCTATCTCCCGCAGTGCGGGGCAATGGCGCGGACGCCACACGCCGCGCGTCTCGCCTCGCTTTCGCCGCAATTGCAGCACGCCGCGGTCGAGCTGTTGCGCGGGACCATGACCAAGCACAACTTCATCGCCTATCGCGACGATCGCGTGGGCGAGAGCCAGCCGAGCGCGTTCGACGGTGGTGCCTGGCGCGGCTACGTTCCTCTGCGTCTGCCGTGGACCCTGTGCATTCGGGAGCGGGTGCCCCCGGGTTCCGTGGCCGTCCTGATCAATCGGGCCCACACCTATCCCGACCTCGCCCTCCCCGTCGATGCCGCGCAAGAGCGAGTCTTCGCCGCAATCGACGGCAGCCGCTCTATCGATGAGATCCTGCGGGGCGCCGCGGGATCGGTTGGCGAGGAGCAAGCTCGCAGGTTTATCGAGCAGCTCTGGGAGTACGATCAGATCGTGTTTGACGCGACAAGCTCGCACTGACCTCTTCGTTCACTGACCAGACAGTGGCCCGCAGATGACCCCCACAAGTAACTCGGCCGGGCCGGATCGGAAGCGGCCGGCGGGGATTTCGGCCCCGGCCACCCCCTCTGAGCAATCAAGAAGCCGATAGCGCCCGTCCTTGCTGTGGCAATGCTCTGGAGCGGCCAGTCGCTGGCCCAGTCGGCGGCGGTGAGCGACACCGAACTGTCCAAGGACCCGGTGACCCGGCGGATCACGCTGCCGTAGCGCTACGAGGCTGATTTTCTCGATGGTCCCTGCAAGGCCACCAAGGACACGTTCTCGATCGATCAGGCGGTAGTGCCGTTCCGCTTGAACGAAGATTGGGCGCTAATCACTCGGACCAAGCTCCCGGGCGAAGCGCAGCCGCCGAAAAGGCTCGGCGACCACTGGGCCGGCGGGCTCTCCAATGGGTATACGACCTTCTTCCGGTCGCCGGAGCGCGGCCCGTCCGGCAGCAGCGACCGCGGGCCGTTCAGCGGGAAAGGCGGCTTCGATCAGGTCTTGCAATGCCTGACCGGGATCGCGGCGTTGCAAGGCGGCGGGCCCGACAAGGCCCAGGTGGTGCTGGGGTCGGTGCTCGACTACTTTACCTCGGCGCTCCTCGCCTATGGCGTCGCCGCGGCCCTCTACCATCGCGAACGCAGCGGCAAGGGACAGTACCCGAGCCTGTCGCTGCTGCGCAGCGCGCTGACGATCCAGGCCGGGCGGTTCGTCTGGGCCGCCGGCGAAGGCCGCGAGGTCGCGCGCGATTTGGGCGCCGGCGGGCTCACCGGCATCCATCCGACGAAGGAGGGCGGGCTCTATATTTCGGTTCACTCGAACCATTTTTTCGCCGCGCTGTGTGAGCGGATCGGCCAGCCGGAGCTGGCCTGCGATCCGCGCTTTGCCTTGAGAAAGAGCCGCGCCGCGCACGCCGCCGAGCTCCTGCCCGAGCTGCGCGCCGCACTCGCCGCGCGCACCGCCCTCGAATGGGAGGAGATTTTCGGCGAGTGCGTCCCTTGTGCGGCGGTGCGGCCGATCGAGGACATGTTCGATCATCCGCAGGTCATCGCCGATGACCTGGTCACGACGCTCGACCATCCGGTCGTCGGCCGCTACCGGACGATGACCAAGCCGATCAAATTCGCGGACACGCCCGGGCCCGCGCCGGCCGCGGCACCGCTCCTCGGCCAGCACAGCGACGAGATCCTGGCCGCCTGCGGCTATTCCGCCGCCGATATAGCGGCGCTGGGCGAGCGTGGCATCATCCGCTGAGCGATAGCGGGATTTCCGCTCGCGCGGGAATGACGTTATCGGTCGGCTAGGCCGCGATCGCTTCTGCCCTCGCCGAATTGATCGCACCGACCGGGAAGAGCACGGTGAACGTCGTTCCCCGGCCGAGTTCGCTCGAAACCTCGATGCGGCCGCCGTGCGCCGCGACGATCCCGTGGACCACCGACAGGCCGAGCCCCGTGCCTTCGCCGACGGTCTTCGTCGTAAAGAACGGCTCGAAGATCCGCTTGATGGTGCCCGCGTTCATCCCGCAGCCGGTATCGGCAACCTGGAGTCGGATGTTGCCATTGTCCGACCGCAAGCGGACCGCGATGCGACCCGCGGCAGGCCCAATTGCCTGCGCCGCATTGGTCACCAGGTTGACGATGACCTGATGGAGCTGTCCGGCATCGGCGTAGAGCGCCGGCACGGGGTCGATTTCCTGAACCAGATCGATCGTCGTCAATAGGCCCGCGCGCAGCATGCGAACCGCATCGCGCACGATGTCGGCAAGGTCGATCTCGCGCCGGACCAGCGCTTCCCTGCGGCTGAAAGCGAGGATCTGCTTGACGAGATCGCGGGCGTGCTCGCTCGCCTGGACGATGGTGGCGAGATCCTCGCGCAGCGGATCGCCCTCGCACAACTTTTCGAGCGCCAGCTTGGCCAAGGCGAGGATCGGTACCAGCGAGTTGTTGAGGTCGTGCGCGACGCCGCCGGCCAGGGTCCCGAGCGCTTCGAGCTTTTGCGAATGGAGCAGCTGTTGCTCGAGCTCGCGTTGGCGATCCTGCGCGATGCGAAGCTCGGTGATATCCTGAACCGTACCGGCAAATCCGATCGGCTCGCCCGCGTCGTTCAAGACGAGCTCGACTTCCCGGTGGACATAACGCAGCTCGCCGTCCGGCCGGATGATCCGGTATACGACCGGATCGGGCGGCATTCCCGCCTCGATCCGTTCCAGCCGCGCCAGAATGTGGGGACGGTCGTCCGGATGGACGAGGGCGAGGAAGTTTTCCGTGGTCGGCACGAACTTGTCGCGCGACACCCCGAAGATCCGAAACGTCTCGTCCGACCATTCGACCGCGTCGCTGCGCAGATCTCGAGCATCGCTGCCCATATGCCCGATCCGTTGGGCGCGGGCCAGGTGCTCGCGGCTGGCGCGCAGCTCCGCCTGAACGTTCTTGAGCGTCGTGATGTCGACGCGCAGCCCGGCGCTCCCGCCGCGGCTCGTGCGCCGCTCGGAGACGAGTAGCCAGCGGCCGTCCGGCATCTGGTGCTCGATCGGGGCGGACAGCTCGCGATGGGTCCGAAGCCGCTCCGCCATCCATTCTTGTTCGCGGCCGATGGCGTCCGGGTATTGCCCTTTGGCAACCCCCGCCCGCAGCATGTCCTCGAAGCGGGCGCCCGCGAAAATCGTGTCCTGGCTCAGCGAATGCATTCGCCGGAACGCCTCGTTGCAGATCACCAGGCGATCGTTCTCGTCGAAAAATGCGAACCCCTCGTAGATGCTCTCGAGCGCATCGCGCAACAGCGCTTCCGCCTCGATGGCCCGCAAGCGCTGGCCGCGGTTGGACCAGGTATAGAAGATGCCGATTGCGAGGGTGAAGAGCAGCGTTCCGAGCAGGCTGATGGACGCGAGGTCCAAATGCTCGGTCTTGGCGAAAGACAGGGTCGGGGTGGCACGCTCAGCGGTTCCGACCGCGTGGAACAGGGTGACGGCTAGGCAGAATCCGGCGGCGAGGATCGCGACGAGAGCGAGAAGCCGGCGCCGGGACGCTTTGGCATGACGCCGATAGCGCTCATTTGTTGAGCCATGCCGGGTCGGCATTCCGCGCACCTCGGCTGAACTATCCGCAACCTAGGTTGCTCGGCCGAGGCAGCGCGTTAGCGGTGCGACCAGTTCGGCGGCGTCGAAGGGTTTGGCGACGATTTCGTCGGCGCCAAGCTTTTGGGCCATCGCCAGGAGATCAAGGTTGCCGAGACGCCCGCCGCCGGAAATGGCGATGATTTTGACGTCGGGACGCACGGCCCGCATCTCGCGGATCGTTTCGATCCCTTCCCGATCGGGCATGATGATGTCGGTGACGACTACGTCCGGAGCCTCGCTTTGAAACATCTTCAGGCCCTTGTGGCCGTCTTCGGCGAGGACCGCCTCATACCCCCGATGCCGGAGAACGCGCGCGATCGTGCTGCGCACCAGGGGGTCGTCATCAATGACCAAGATTTTCGGCATAACGCCGCCTCGCACTTCTAGGAGTTTGTGCTCGAGTTTAATGACGCGGAAGATTACCGTATGGTTAAGTTTTACGAAAATTAGGTAGAGCACTTGCCAATCAATCGCTAATAGTTTCTCAGCCTATCCATCCCCTCGGAACTGCGCCCACCCACCCGGGTTCGTCATCCGACGGGGAACTCGACCAGGGGCGTCGGTGTGGCTCATTTGGGCCTCGCTCGCGCCACTTCGGCGTCGCCGATCCCCTCCAATGCGAGCCCGTATCCGACGCCGTCACCGTGATATGCTTCATCTCGAGAGAGCTTGGAGATGGACCGCGTGGCGGCGAGAGCGGTTATATCTGTGCTCGAGGATTGGTCGCTGCCGCCGGTCGAGCCGTGGGCGGTGTTCCCGACGCGACGACAGGCGCGCGCCTTTGCCGGCTTCATCGAGCGGCAGCTCTCCGGTTGATCCCGGAGCCCGCCTAGGGGAGAGTTCAATGCCGATCCGCGACATCCTGGTTTGTGTCGATTTCGAGCGAGGCCGGCGAGGGGCGGCTGCGGCTGGCGCTGGCACTCGCCCGCAGCAGCAGGGCGCGATTGACCGCTCTCCATGTTTTGCCGGAGCCGCCGGTCGCGGCGGTGCCGATCGGCCTCGGACCGGCGCCGCCGTCAACCGCAGCTTGGACCGAGCCGCCTCAAGTGGCTGGGCCGCCGCGGGAACCGGAACGCGCCGACGAGGCCGAGACGCAGTTTCGCAGCGCGTTGCGCGCGAGCGGGCTCGACGGCGAGTGGTATCTCCTCGACGAGCGCGATCTCTCGGGGCTTGTCGAATATGCAAACACCGTCGACCTGGCGGTTCTCGGGCAGCAGTCGCCGGATATGCCGGGCGCCCTCGTGCCCGACCGGGTCGTCACCGAGGTTGGCCGGCCGGTGCTCATCGTTCCTTACGCGGGCCAGTTGGAAACCGTCGGCCGCCGCGCGCTGATCGCCTGGGACGGCAGCCGCGAGGCGGCGCGGGCGCTCAACGACGCGTTGCCGCTGATCGGCAGCGCAGAGGCGGTCACCGTGCTTTACGTTGGCGCGCGTGAGACGCAGCGCGAGCGCGCGCGGCCGGCGCTCGACCGTATTGTCGGCCATTTGCAACGGCACGCGATCAGGGCCAACGGGGAGGACACCCCGCGCGGCGATATCCCGATCTCGGATCTGTTGCTCTCGCGCGCCGCCGATCTCGGCGCCGACATGATCATCGCCGGCGCCTACCACCACTCGCGGTTGCGCGAGGCGTTGCTCGGGGGCGTCAGCCGCGAGTTGCTGCGACACATGACGGTGCCGGTGTTGATGTCCCATTGACGGCTTGCCGCCGGTTCGCGAGCATGACGCTACTTCGGCCAGTTTCCGACGAGGTTGGCGGCGTCGACGCTGCCGAGCCCGGTGGCAAAGTCCCAGCCGGGGCCCGCGACAAAGGTCGGCCGGTAGGCGCTGTCGCTCTTCGACAGCACGCCATAAGTGCCGCCCGGCCGATAGCAGTCATGGCTGCCGGTGCAGGGCTCGTCGGTATCGCCGACGGTCACGTCATGAAAGACGCAATCGTTGGCGATCTTGTTGCCGCGCGCGGCGTCGCAGGCTCGGTTGCCGCCCTTTCGGTATTCCGCCTCGGCCAGCCGGTAATAGATCGGGTCGGGGTTGCCCTGGGCTCCGCCGGCATGCTGGTCGACCAGCGCCTGGATGCCGGCCATGATCGGGGCGGCGTAGGAGGTGCCGCCGTCGCCGGCCCAGCCGCTTGGGGGCCCGATGCAGGGCTTGCCCTGGTTGTGCGGATCGGAAAAGCAGGTGACATAGCGGTGCCCCCAGACGCCGGGGGCGGCGAAGAGGGCCACATCCGGCAGATCGCGCACGCCGTCGCTCGGGTTGCCGACCCCCCGCTGCCAGACGGGCTTCGTGTAGCCGGCGCAGCTGCCGCTCACGACATTCGGAATGGCCGCTTTGCCGGTGGCGCAGCCGCTCTGCCCGCCGCCGCCCGCGCCCACTCTGACGTAGGGCGCGCCTTCGGCCTTGTTGCAGAAGCCGCGGGCGCCATCGGTCAGCGGCGAGCCGGTCAGGTAGCCGGCAAGCAGCGCGCTGCCGCAAGTCGAGTTCCACGGGATTTCCGGAACGTAGGATCTGGCGGAGCCGTACCCGCCGCCGTTCGTCGCCTGCCAATAAAGCGCGTTGCTGCCGGTATAGGTGTCGCCGAAATCGGTGCCGCCGACCGCCACGTTCCAGCGGGTCGAGGCGAGCCCGTTGACGGCGAGACCGTATTTTGCCGGCGGTGGATGATGCTTGTGTCTGTCGCAGGCGGCCGGACCCGCATCGCCGGCCGAGACGAAGACCGAGATGCCCTCGGCGACGGCTTGCTGATAGGCAAGGGCATAGGCCCGGTTGAGCGCCGCACCGTTCGCCGCCTCGCAACTGCCATAGCTGATGCTGATGATTTCGGGAGGCTTGCCGGCGTTGACGATGTTGTCTACGGCGATCAAGAGGCCGGGGGTAGCGCTCGTGCCTTCGCACGAGGCGAGCACGATCGCCGCCCCGGGTGCCGCGGCGCTGGCCCATTCGGCATCGAGCGTCGCCTCGCTGTCGCTTTGCGTGACGCCGGGATTGCGGCAACCGGGATGGATCTGCCGCAACGACCCCGGATATTGGGCCAGCCCGAAGGTCGACCGGAAAGTGCTCCAGTCGGCGGTGGCGTAAAGGTTCGAATCCTCGATGACGACGATCGTCTCGCCGGTGCCGACGATGCCGCTGCGGTGCAGCGGCGACAGATCGTAGATCGTCGCGAGATCGGCGGGAACGACGGCATAGCAGCGGTGGGCGAGCACCGAATTGGTGGCGCAGGGTGCCGCGAAGGTATATTGCGGCGCCGGCCGGAAATCGTTCAGCGACGCAATCCCGATGACGGCCGGCGCCAGCGCTGCCGGGATCTGCGGGTCTCTCATATTGGCGACATGCGCGACGCCGTCCACCTCGAGGTTGTGGATCTCGGTGTGGAAGGCGGCGCGCACCGCGTCCGCCGTCCCGGAAAAATCGATCTCGACCCGATTGGGATAAACGCCATCGATGCGAAACCCTTGGCCGGCGAGCCAGCCGGTGACCGTCGCCAGATCCGATGTTGAAGCGCCAAACTTCGCGCCGAATTCGGCGGGCGTCAGCCAGCGGTGGTAACCGGGGGAGTGCCGATCCTGCAGGTCGTCGATTTCCCGCTCGAGCGCCCTCTCCCGCACCGGGGAGCGGCGCAACAGCAGCAGCATGTGCACGATCGGGAGATCGCCGGCGACCGCCCCGCGATCATTCTCGGCATTGGCCTCCGGCCGGGTGTTGCCGGCCAATGTCACGCGCTGCGCCGCGTCGATCGGCTGCGTGATCAGCTCCGGATCCTGCGCCAAGGCCGGGCCGGGCAGCGCGCCCGAGACTGCCGCCAGAACAACCGCGGCGCGCATCGCGCGCCCCAACATCATCCGCATCGTCTCCCCGCTCGAACAACGAAGCGATCTGTCACCGATATACCGCTGTCGGTTACCAATTGCTTGTTGATGGCCCGCAAAAGCCCATTCCGATCATTGGGATGCCGGCCGGTTAGCGCGTCGGCCGACGCCGACGCGAACCCCGATGGTCCGACCCCGGTTGACGAAGATCAATGTCGCCATCCCAAGATTTGCCACAGTTCTCGAAGAAGTACGCCGAAGGGCTGCTATCCATCAGCCGCAGTAGAACGGGAAAGCGCGTATGCCATCCGGGGTGACCATCCGCATCTTGGCAGGCATCGTTGGCCTGATCGGCCTGATGAGCTTCCACCTGCAGTCGGTGGCGGCACCGCCGCAGCCGAGTGTTCCGCCGCTCACGGCCGCGCAGATCGACCGGCTGGTTGCGCCGATCGCGCTCTATCCCGATCCGCTGCTCGCCCAGATCCTGATGGCGGCAACCTACCCCTTGGAGCTGGTCGAAGCCGACCGTTGGCTACAGGTTTCCGCCAATGCTGCGCTCAAGGGTGACGAATTGACTGCCGCGCTGCAGCAGCAGCCGTGGGATCCGAGCATAAAGTCGCTGATTGCATTCCCCGGCGTGCTGCGCACGATGGACGATGATCTCGGCTGGACCGAGCAGCTTGGCGATGCGTTCCTGGCGCAACAGGCGGACGTGATGGATGCGGTTCAGCGCCTTCGCCGGCTGGCCGAAGCCGCGGGATCGCTCGCCTCGGGGCCCCAGCAAACAGTGTCCGCCGCCGGACCGGAGATCGCGATCGAGCCCGTCAGCCCGGAAATCTATGTCCCGGCCTATAATCCGATGTGCGCTTACGGCATCTGGCCCGCTCCGGATTACCCGCCTTTCTCGTTCGGAACCTGGCCCGGCGACTGCACCCCCGATTTATATGGCGGGATCTATCCGCCGTTCGGCTTCTGGGCATGGGGCTTCTTCGAGTGGCACCGGCACCAAATCCGGATCGACCACACCCGCTTCGCGCAATTCCACCCCCGCCAAGAGCCTCCCGGCGGGCTCTGGCAGCACAACCCCGCCCATCGCCGCGGCGTGCCCTATGCCAATCCGGGTACGAACGCACGGTTCCTCGGGGCGGCCGCGGCAGCGCAGCGGGAGTTCCGCGGCTTCGCGCCGACCCCGGCGGCGGGACCGCCGGAGGAACGCGCGCGCGCGCCGAGCGTGATCCGCGGCGGCAGCGGCGGCGAGCCCAGGGTTGCGGCGCCGCCGATTTTCCAGTCCTTCGGCCGCGGCGCCGAGGCTCGCAGCGAAGCCGCCCGCGGGTTTTCCAGCCGCATGTCGCCGCCGTCAGCGATGCCCGCCATGCCAGCGCCAAGCTTCCATGCCGCGCCGGCGGCGGGCTTTGGCGGCCGCCGATAATGCGCGCGGCAACCTCTGGGATCATGCGAACGATGGGGCGACCACGAGCAAGCGGCCTCCTCCTTGCGCTATGTCTTGGCACCACGGTGCTTGGCCCCGTCGTGTGCGCTGCGTCGGCGGCGCCGGCGGCCGCCGAGCAACAGAGCACCTTCGCCACGCCGGCAGCGGCCGTTGATGCGCTGATTGCGGCGAACCGCGCCAATAATCTGCGCGAGCTACTCGTCATCCTTGGCCCGGAAAGCGCCAAGCTGATCGATTTCGGCGATCCCGTCGCCGACAGCAGCGGCAGAGCGCGGTTCGTCGCCGCCTATGACGAAGCGCACAGGCTCGAACGCGACGGTCCGGACAAGGCGACCTTGGTCGTCGGCAAAGAGGGATGGCCCTTGCCAATCCCGCTGGTCCGCCAGCAGGGCGCCTGGCGCTTCGACACCAAGGCCGGCGCGGCCGAGATTCTCGACCGGCGGATCGGCCGCAACGAGCTCAGCGTGATCGAGGTGTGCCGCGCCTATGTCGTCGCCCAGCGCGAATACGCGATCCTGCGCGCCAGGTCCGGCGGTCCTGCCGAATACGCACAGCATTTCATGAGCGCCGCAGGGCAACGAAACGGGCTTTACTGGCCCGTCGGTCCCGGCGAGGAGGAGAGCCCGCTGGGACCGCTGATCGACCGCGCCCGCGCCGCCGGCTACACCCCAGGTGCGCCGCATCCGGCGCCGCGGCCCTATTACGGCTACTTTTTCCGGATCCTGACCCGGCAGGGGACGCACGCACCCGGCGGCGCCCGCAATTATGTTGTCGATGGTCATATGACCGGCGGCTTTGCGCTGTTGGCCTATCCGGCGACTTACGGCGACTCCGGTGTAATGACGTTCATCGTCAATCAGGACGGGATCGTCTATCAAAAGAATTTCGGCCTCGCGACCGCGCAAGTCGCGCAGCAGATCACCCAATACGATCCGGATCCGAGCTGGCAACCGAGCCGGCCGTGACCGCATGCCGCCGAGTGCGGGCTGCAGGTATCGGCTTTTTTGGGGGCGCGAAAATATGACCTACACCATCGATGTCAATCGTGCAAAGCGGACCGTCGATGTCGATCGCGAGATGCCGCTCCTCTGGGTGTTGCGCGACGAACTCAACCTGAAGGGCAGCAAATTCGGGTGCGGTGTCGGGCTATGCGGCACCTGCACGGTCCATCTCGATGGTCAGGCGGTGCGCTCCTGCATAACACCGGTCTCCGCAGTCGGCGGCGCCGCCATCGTCACCATCGAAGGGCTGGCAGCCGATCCCGTCGGCAAGCAGCTGCAAGCAGCCTGGGTGGAACTCGACGTTCCGCAGTGTGGTTATTGCCAGGCGGGGCAGATCATGTCGGCGGCCGAACTTCTGACCAAGCATCCGCATCCCACCGACGACCAGATCGACGCGGCGATGACCGGCAACATCTGCCGCTGTTGCACGTACCTGCGCATCCGCGCCGCGATCAAAAAGGCGGCAAGCCTGCGTGCTGCCGCACTGGAGAGGTAACGATGACGACCATGATCGCGCAACGCGCCCGCGCCGCGGCAGCCCTCCGGGCACCCGATTTCTCGCCGTCGCGCCGAGGCTTCCTCAAGGCAAGCGCGGCCGCCGGCGGCGGTCTGCTCCTGCAAGCGGTACTGCCGGCGTTGATACAGCCGGCGATGGCGGATTCCGCGGCCGCAGCGACCGACGAAGCCGCCCGACTCAATGCCTATATCCGCATCGCACCCGACGGCATCGTGACCATCATCTCGAAGAACCCGGAGATCGGTCAGGGCATCAAGACGACTCTGCCAATGGTGATCGCCGAAGAACTCGATGTCGAATGGAAGAACGTGCGCGTCGAGCAGGCACCGCTCGACGCGGCCAAATACGGTCGCCAATTCGCCGGCGGCAGCCTGGCGACGCCGCTGAATTACGATCCGCTGCGCCGCATCGGTGCCGCCGGCCGACAGATGCTGGTCGCGGCCGCCGCTCGGAGCTGGGGGGTCGCACCTGCGGAATGCCGGACCAAATTCGGCGTCGTCTATCATCAGAAGAGTGGCCGATCGCTCGCTTATGGCGCATTGGCCGCCGAGGCGGCGACGTTGCCGGTGCCAGACCTGGCAACTGTCACCCTTAAAGACCCGAAAAGCTTCACGATCATCGGCCGCCCGGTTCCGGGCGTCGACAATGCGAAGATCGTCGTGGGACAGCCGCTCTTCGGCATCGATGTCAGCGTGCCGGGCATGCTTTATGCCGTGTTTCAGAAATGCCCGGTCTTTGGCGGCACGGTGAAGAGGGCAAATCTCGATGCGCTGAGGGCGCTGCCGGGCGTGCACGATGCGTTCATCGTCAGAGCGGCCAAAGCCAATCGTGAGGGCGCTGCGGAGGCGCTGAGCGATGGGGTCGCCATTGTCGCGAAAAGCTGGTGGGCAGCGGATCGGGCGCGCAGCAGGCTCGAAGTGACCTGGGACGAGGGACCGGTCGCAGCGCAAAGCAGCGCCGGGTTCGCCCGCGACGCAGCCAGGCTTTCGCAACAGGCGCCAGCCTCCCATCTCCGCCGCGACGGCGATGTGGCGGCAGCGCTCGAGGCCGCGGCGCACGTTGTCGAAGCGGCCTATTCCTATCCCTTCCTCGCCCATCTCGATCTCGAACCACAGAACTGCACGGCACGCTTTTGGGACGACAGGGTCGTGCTGTGGGCGCCGACGCAAAATCCGGGTCCCGGTGCCAGGCTGGTCGCCGCAACCCTGGGAATCCCAGAGAGCCACGTTACGGTTTATATGACGCGGGTCGGAGGTGGCTTCGGCAGACGGCTGCGCAACGACTACATGGCCGAGGCCGCGTGGATCTCAAAGCAGATCGGCGCGCCAGTGAAGCTGTTGTGGAACCGCCAGGATGACATGCAGCATGACTTCTACCGGCCGGCAGGCTTCCATTTCATCAATGCCGGGCTCAACACGGATGGCAAGGTCGTCGCGTTCAGCGATCACTTCGTGACATTCGGCCGAAACGGCAAACTTGCCGATGCCGCGGGGATGGATGCCAACGAGTTCCCGGCGCAGCTCGTGCCGAACCTCGAATACGGACAATCGATCATGGAGTTGGGCGTGCCGACGGGGCCGCTTCGCGCGCCGCGCTCCAATGCGCTGGGTTCGTGTTCCAATCCTTCATCGACGAGCTGGCACAGCGGGCGGGCGCGGACCCCGTCGAATTTCGCCTGGCACTGCTGGGCGAGCCGCAGGTCCTCGTCAATCCCAGCGGGCACCCGAACCCGCTGCGCGATTTCAATACGGGCCGCATGCGTGACGTGCTGGCCAAGGTTGCGGAGATTGCGGGCTGGCGGAGCCGTCAATCGCTGCCGAGGCGCACGGGCAAAGGTGTAGCCTTCTATTTCAGCCACCTCGGTTACTTCGCCGAGGTCGTGCAGGCCACCGTAGCCGCATCAGGCGAGATCAAGCTCGATCACGTCTGGGTCGTCGCCGATGTCGGCAGCCAGATCATCAATCGCAGCGGCGCCGAAAATCAAGTGCAGGGGGCGGTTCTCGACGGGCTCGGGGCGGCGTTGGGCCAAGCGATCACGATCGATCGCGGCCGTGTCGTAGAGGCCAACTTCGACACCGTGCAGCCGCTGCGTATCAACCAAGCGGCGCCGGTCGACGTGCATTTTCTCGCCACCAACCATCCGCCGACCGGTCTCGGCGAACCCGCGCTCCCGCCGGCCATCCCGGCCCTGTGCAACGCCATCTTTGCCGCAACGGGCAAGCGAATTCGCAGCCTGCCGATCGATACGCAGACGTTGAAGGTTTAGCGGCGTCGAGAGCTATGGAGCCATGTCTGGGCGAAGGGACGAAATGCGCCGGATTCCGGACCTTCCCGCCGTTGCCCCGGAACAGGGAGGATCGACCCACAGCGGACCCTCAGCCTTCGCCCTGGGATGGGTCTTCATGCCCCGGACCGGACCTTACCGATGCCAGTGTTTTGAGCGCCCCAGCGTTGGCAGTTAGGCTGACGCAACCACGAATCCGGCGCGCGGAAAATGTATGCAGACCTCGGCGACCACGGGATCGCTGCGCCGGATGACGATCTCATCGGCGCTCGAGGCGACTAATTCACCGACGACCGGATCGCGTCCGGTGTCGTCCGGAGTGACGGTAACCATCTGGCCGGGCTTTCGGCTGCTGGGGTCTTGCGGGTCAGCGGTTGCGCTCATGATCGATGTGGCAGCCCTGGCTGCATCGAGCGCTTCTTGCGAAGTCATTTGACTCCGCCTGCCATGGCCGATCGCGGCGACGCGCTCAGCCCAGTTCAGCAGCCTCGGAAAGCCGTCGAGTGGCGCGGGCGCTGATCCGAAATTCTGGCGCAAGTACCAAACCGGATGGTAGGCGGAGAGGTCGGCGAGGCCGGCGGCGGAGCCCTGCAAGAACGACCGGCCGTCGGCTAGCATCTGGTCCAGCCAATCGAAATGCGCGCGCAGCTGGTCGAGCAGGTTCGGCACTGCCGCCATCATTGCAACGGGATCGATATTCCGGCCGGAGAACTTGGCCCGGTCTTCGAGAAACCCCTCAGGCAACGTGTCGGGCCTCTTGGCGAAGACAATGCTTACGGCAGGGCTGAACATTGTCTTCTCCGCCCACCAGGCGAGCGCATCGGCCGCGCCGCGGCCGGCTGGATAAAAGCTCGGGCTGGGGTGTCGGCGCTCAAGCTCGCGCATGATCAATTGGCTGTCGCAATAGAGGTCGGCGCCGATCTGCAGCACGGGTGTCTTGCGGTAGCCTCCTGTTAGGGCCGTCAGGTCGGGTTTGGGCATGATGACCGGAATTTCGACCGATGCCCAGGCCAGGCCCTTGAGTCCGAGGCCAAGCCGGACCTTCTCCGCATAGGGAGAGGTTTCGTAATGGTGCAGGATCATATCGGTCATGAGGAGCGTCCTCGTTCGTGATGACGCAGTGTGTCCGAGGGCGCGGCATTAAGCTGGCCGCTTCCGGACATCGTCATCCGCAGAAAGGGCGGCTTTGCCAATCGGGAAACGCAAGGCTGTCAAGTCGGGGGCGGATAAGCGCGTCGTAACACCAAGACGCATCATGACCAGCCAACCCGCCGCAATGGTAACTGCCGCGATCGCGCAGCTCGCACCGACAACGAATTGACCCGGCCCGGAGGGGATTGCCATCAGCTGATCCAGTTGGTCTGACACGGCAGGCTTCGCGAGCTGGTAGATCAGGCTGCGTTTGAGACGCGCCCTACCGCTAGGTCCTCGAAGGCAGCGCCTTCATGAGCGAGCAGCCACCGTTTGCGGTCGACGCCGCCGCCATAGCCGGTAAGGTTTGCATCCGCGCCGATGACCCGGTGGCAAGGAACCACGATGGCGATCGGGTTGGCGCCGTTGGCGAGGCCGACGGCGCGAGCGGAGTTCGGGCGTCCCAGCTTTCGCGCTAACGCGCCATAACTTAACGTCGTCCCCGGCCGAATTCCGCGAAGCGCCGCCCAGACCTCGCGCTGAAAGGAAGTGCCAGCCGTCGCGACCGGAATCGCATCGATCGCGGTTAGATCGCCCGCGAAATAGCCGGCAAGTGCGCGCCGAATTGCCGCCGGCGTCTCGCGGCTCTTTACGACAAAATCATTTCCATCCTCACCGTAATGCCGCCTGAGGAGCCGCCGCATCCGGCCTTCGAAGTCATGAAAGTCGAGAGCTCGTACACGCTCTTCGGGATCATGGATGAGGAGCATCGTCCCGACCGGGCTTTCGGCCCGGTCGATAAAGAACGTTTGAGGCGGCATCGGGTTGGGCGTCGAGATTGTCCTTTGAGTTGATGCGGGCGCTCGCTCTCACTGCCTCCGCATCGCCTGTCCAGAGGTGTTGAGCCGCATAGGCTCGCCACGGTCGCCAGGCCTCCGCTCTAGCAAGGACTTCGCTAGCCGCGGGCCGCGCGCCGCCCGGAGGTGTCAAAGCTCGCATAAGACCGATATCGGCGGCGGGAAAGGCATCCGGCTCACGCAACACGCGCATGGCAATGTATTGCGCTGTCCATTCGCCGATCCCGCGCAGCGAGCGGAGCTTGGCTATTGCGCCCTCCAGCGACCGCGTAGGGCGGAAAAGACCCGCATCGGCGGCAGCAGCGCGAGCCAGTGCTGACAGCGCATCCGCTCGGATAGTGGGCATTCCGAGCGACCGCAAATCGGCTTGAGCCAATCTTTCGGGTGTCGGGAACGTATGCGTCAGGCTCTCCCCGTCGATGGGACACAGCTTCTCGCCATAGGCGGCGACCAGTTTCGCCGCAAGTTTCAAGGCACCCGTTACGGTAATTTGCTGGCCGAGCATGGCGCGAACGGCGACTTCGAAGCCGTCCCACGCGCCCGGCACGCGCAGGCCCGGACGCCGGGCGACCAGCGGCGCAAGCAGCGGGTCTTGAGCAAGGTCCTCGCCGATGGCCAGCGGGTCCGCGCTGAGGTCGAAAATGCGTCGAACGCGCCGAACAATCGTGGCAAGCAATGCGATGCGCGGAAAGCGGATCGTCACGCGCAGGCCGCGCTCCCGCTCGTCCGGTTCAATAGTGATCGTCCCTTGCGCACCGTCTAGTGCGATCGAGCGCCGGTAGCTTTTACTCCCGTCAACCGCTTCGATGCCGGTAATCGCCCTTGCCGCGAGGAAGCCGATCATCGCATCCCAATCGTAGGGCGGTGCATAGGGCAGCATGAGCGTGATGCCTTCCGCGCCTGTCTGCTCGCCGACGGCACTGCTCGACCGGCGCAGCTCGCTAGGCGATCGCCGATACAGCGTGTGGAATGTCGCGTTGAAGCGACGGATGCTGCTGAAGCCAGACGCCAAGGCGACTTCCGTCATCGGCATGGTCGTCTCGACGATGAGCTGCTTCGCAAAGAGCACGCGGCGTGTCTGAGCGACAGCGATGGGCGATGCTCCCAGGTGCTGCCTGAACAGCCGCCGCAATTGCCGCTCACCGACCCCGAGCCGTTCCGCTAGTGCATCAACCGCCTCGCCATCGAGCGCGCCTTCGGCGATCAGCGCCAAGCCGCGCGAAACGGTGTTCGACGTGCCTCGCCAAGCCGCCAGGTCCGGAGAACTCTCCGGGCGGCACCGAAGACACGGGCGAAAACCTGCCTCCTGCGCCGCGCTCGCTGTGGGGTAGAACGTTACGTTCTCCCGTTTTGGCGTACGCGCCGGGCAGATCGGTCGGCAATAAACCCCCGTCGTGCGGACGGCGGTAAACATCCGTCCGTCGAACCGCGCATCACGGGTCGATAACGCTCGATAGCAGGCTTCGTGATCAAGTTCCATGGGATCAGTATGCCCGAGGGCGCGGCATTAAGCTGGCCGCTTTCGGACATCGTCATCCGCAGAAAGAACGGCTTTGCCTTCAGATGTCGTGTCCGTGGTTGCTCGCTACTCGACCAACGGCCGGTTTCGGCGCAACCTCGCCGCTGGCGGCGGTTGCGGCGAATGACGGCTGTCCACCAACCTCGCCGTTCCCCGATCGCGCCGGCAAGGTCCCTTTAGGGGCAACAGCGCCTGTTACGCCGTTCCGGGCATACCGATCGGGTGATTCGCGATACCGTCGTACCTGCGCGATCGTATATGGTCTTGCGGTTAGGTGGAGCCGGTCCGGACGCGCATCATGCGCCTTGCGGGGAAGATCGCAGTCGTCGTCGGTGCCGGGCAGGGCCGCGGCGAGGGGATCGGCAACGGTCGCGCGACGGTGCTGCGCTTCGCACAGGAAGGAGCGAGGATCCTTGCCGTCGACCGCGACCTTGTCTCGGCCGAGGAGACCGCGGTGCTGGTCGCGAAGTCTGGCGGCGAATGCGTCGCCTTCCAGGCCGACGTCACGCGCGAGGCGACGCTGGCCGCCGCGATGGCGACGGCCCTCGAGCACTGGGGCCGCATCGACATCCTGCACAACAATGTCGGCGTCAGCATCGCCGGCGGCGACAAGCCGCTCGACGAGCTAACCGAGGCGGCGTTCGACCGCGTATCGGCAATCAACCTGCGCGGCA
Source organism: uncultured Alphaproteobacteria bacterium (assembly GCA_963772295.1). Lineage (GTDB taxonomy): Bacteria > Pseudomonadota > Alphaproteobacteria > ATCC43930 > CGMCC-115725 > AP-15. The sequence continues at coordinate 170,436 of CAVYWO010000019.1, read as the reverse complement.
CGATCATGGCCTGCAAACATGTGCTGCCGGTCATGCGGCGCCAGCGTTCGGGGGCGATTGTCAACTGTGTCCACCAAATAGAGATGTCACTCTTTCTGCCATTTAGAAATGTCACTGTCGGTTGGGGGCGGGCGGCGGGCGGGCGCGCAGCCCCGGCGTAGCGCAGCGCCCGACCGCCGCCCGCCCGATGCATGGACGCTTGCAGCCGCACCGGTTGTCTACCGAGCGGGCGTCAGCACGCTCGGCTCGTAGAAGAACCCGGGCGGACAGGCAGGCTCCCGTTGCATCAGTCGCGACCAAAGCCGCGCGGCGGCTCGACGCTTTCGAGATCGGAAAGATCGAGATCACAGATCGCCCGCAGCGCCTCCGCCGTGGCGCTTGCCTCAAGGTTCTGCGGCAGCGCCTGCAGCCACGTTCGGTAATCGTCCTGTAAGGCGACAAGCTCGGCCACGGCCGCGCGCCATCGCTGCGCCCGGCTGCGCCGGTCGGCGGGTCTTCGGTATATGATCCTGGACATCCCCGTCGGTGTGCGTCGCGCGAAACCGGGCCTGCCGCTCGGCTGTCGTCATCGCCTTTTCACGCAAGGGCTTAGGGCCTCGTTTCATAGGCTCGCTATTCCGTTACGTAACGAGTGTGTATAGGGCGGCCCTGCTCAGCTCGTGAAAACGCTCAGCCGACTTTGAATAGGCGCGCGTCGCGCTGATCGCGGCGGCGCGGCGCCTTCCTGCTGCGGACCTCTGCCCGTTCGATCTGCTGCTCGCGGATGAAGGCGAGGACGGCGCCGAGCCGCTTGTTCTCGACAATCGCAGCCTGCGGGACGTGGCGCAGCTCATCGAAGGTGCGGTAGGCGAGCGCGACGCCCTTGTAGCGGATTGATAGCCGGCCATCGGGATAATCGACGACAGTGACCCGTTTGCCGATCGCCGCCTTGGCCTGGTCGCTCGGTTCCAGGATGAAGATCACCTTGTCGTATTGCAGCGTCAGCGCTTGCGAAAGGGTGCGCTCCTCCTTCCAGGCAAAGGCGTCCTCCAGATCGTCGCCGGCACGCAGCGGCCGGTGCAGGTCCTTCGCGTTCGCCGGCGGCTTGCCAAAGCGGGCGTTGTAGTCGGCCATGAAAGCCGGCAGCAAGGCGTTCCCTTCGGCCAGGCTGCGCGCGCCGGCTAGCCGCAACTCCTTGACCAGCCGATCCTGCAAGGTCTTGTTCGCCCGCTCGACCCGGCCCTTCGCCTGGCTCGAATTGGCGCAGATGATGTCGATGTTCAGAGCATGCAGCGCACGCCCGAACTGGGTCATCCCGTCACCACCGCTGGCACCCTCGTGGTTGACGCGAAAGACCCCGTGCTTGTCGCTGTAGAAGGCGACCGGCTTGCCCCAGGCCTCCAGATAGGCGCGGGCGGCATGGAAATAGGCGAATGTCGAACTCGCTCTCGACGAACTGCAGGTGCATCAGCCGGCTGGTCGCGTCGTCGACGAAGACGAGCAGCGTACATTGCGGGCCGCGGTCCTCGAACCACCAATGCTCGCTGCCGTCGACCTGCACCAGTTCGCCGACACAGTCGCGACGATGGCGCGGCTGGTGGACGCGCTTTCGCCGCTGCTTGCGATCGAGCCACAGCCCGGCCTCGACCATCCATAGCCGCAGCGTCTCGCGACCGAGCGTTATCCCGTGAACCTCGCGCAGCTTCTCGGCCGCCAAGCTCGGGCCGAAGTCCCAATACTGCTCGCGAATGATCGACAGCACCTTGCTCCGAAGCGCCTCGGGCTTGCGCCGGTTGCCCGGACCGCCACGCCGCTTCGAAATCAGGCCAGCAGCGCCCTCGATCCGGTACGCCTTCAACAGCCGGAATACCTGACGCCGCTCGAGCCTCAGCAGCTGCGCTGCCGCCTCGGTCGTCAGCCGCCGCTGATCCAAATCTCGCAGCACCTCGAGCCGCCTCAACTCGCCATCGCTCATCAGCCGAACCGTCACCCTTGACACCCCCCGGAAATCCGCCCGGGAGTGTCATCTCTAATTGGCAGGCGAGTGACATTTTGATCCGGCGCCTACATCAACATCTCGTCGGTGGCGGCTTATGAAAACACCTACCCGCTGGTCGCCTACAAGGCGACAAAGGCGGCGATGATCGCTTTTACCGAGCAGTTGGCGTTGCGCAACGCGCCCTACGGCATCCGTGCCAACTGCATCTTGCCGGGGCTGATGGACACGCCGATGGCGGTCGACACCAGGGCGCGGGCCAGCAACCGCAGCCGCGCCGAGGTTGCCGCGGAGCGCGACGCTCGGGTGCTGCTGCGCGGCAAGATGGGCACCGGCTGGGACGTCGCCAACGCGGCGCTGTTCCTGGCCTCGGACGAGGCGAATTTCATCACCGGCGTCGCCCTGCCGGTCGACGGCGGCGCGCTGATCAAGGTCGGCTGAGCCGATGTTGCGCGGCGATTGCCGGAAGCACCCGCCGTCAGCGACGACCGCCGCTCGCTGAATTGCCGCGAGCCGGCGGGCGCGGCGCCCGCGTTGTCGGCTGGCTGAGCGCCTGGGGTCTGATGGATGCCGATTGGGAACTCGATGGGCTCGGTCTCGGTCGTCGTCGCGTTCCGTTCGACCAGGCCGCGTTGGACGGCGACAGCGCAGGCGACCGCTTCAACCACACTCGGGAATTCGATCCCTCGCCGGACGTCTTAACATACGCCCCTTATGCTCGGCGATCTTCGGGTCGATCGGCTCGCGGCGATGGCTGCGGAGCCGCGAGAGGGTGCCGACTTCGTCTTGGCCCATGATGCGGCTATAGCCGGCAATATCAGCGGCAAGGATTGCCCCCAGCCGGCGCTCGACCCGCTCCGCGCTCCGCCCGCCAAACGCAGAAAGCCGCGGCGTATTCAGCCGGGGCCCAGGTTCCGGAGACGGCCGGCTGCGCAGGGCGAGGGATCGGTGAAGCTATGAGCAAGTCCTGTCGTTGAAGAAGGCAACGGTCGCCTTTCGAGGTTGCCGCCGCGCCGCCCGCGCGGAAGGGAGGAAAGTGGCTCTCTGAGTAGAACATCCCGTCGCTACGCCTCGATCTTCGAGAACAGCCAGGCGCCGAGCGCGAGCAGGATCGCGGCGAGGAGGCCCAGGACCGCGAAGTCGGTCGCGGCGCCGAACGCGAAACCGCCGCTGAGCGCGCCGCGCAACCCATCGACGCCGTAGCTCAATGGGTCGAGCTGCACCGCCACCCGCACTGCCCCCGGCAGGTCCGGCACCGGGAACAGCGCACCCGAGAAGAAGAAGAGCGGCAATACGATGAAATTCATGATCAGCTGAAAGCCCTGCATGTCCTGCAATACCGAGCCGACGGCGGTGCCGATCGCGGTGCACATGATCGCGATCAGCATCATGAATAAGAGCGCCAGCGGCAGCAGCAGCGGGTGCGCCGGCCGGAACCCGGCGGCGAGGCAGACGAGAAAGACGATGCTGCCCTGGATCAGCGCGACGGTCGCGCTGCCGAGCGTGCGCCCGAGCACGATCTCGAACCGCGACACCGGCGCCACCAGCGTCTCCTTCAGAAAGCCGAACTGGCGGTCCCAGATGATCTCGATGCCGCTGAAGACAGCGGTGAACAGGATGCCCATCGTGACGATGCCCGGCGCCAGAAACTGCACGTAGTCGCCGCGGCCGGCGCGGGCGAAGGTGGCCCGAGCCCGAAGCCGAGCGCCAGCAGGAACAGGGTCGGCTGGCCGAGCGAGCCGATCATGCGGGCGCGCGAGCGGAAATACCGCTTCAATTGCCGCAGCCACAGGATGAAGACGGCGTTCACCGGCGGCCGCGCCACACCTGACGCATCATGCGCATGCGGTCGACCGGCGCTGCCTCGGCCTCGCGGATGCTGTGCCCGGTCAGCGCGATGAACGCATCCTCCAGCGTGCGGCCGCCGGTCTCCTGCCGCAATGCCGCGGCGGTGCCCTCAGCAACGATCCGGCCGTGGTCAATGACGGCGATCTGGTCGGCGACGCGCTCCGCCTCCTCCATGTAGTGCGTCGTGAAAAACACCGTCACGCGCTCGTCGCGGCTGAGCGCGCGGATGAATTCCCAGATCTGGTTGCGGGTCTGCGGGTCGAGCCCGCTGGTCGGCTCGTCGAGGAACAGGATGCGCGGCCGGTGCTGCAGCGCGCGAGCGATTTCGAGCCGGCGCTTCATGCCGCCTGAGAAGCGTTTGACGTAGTCGTCGCGCCGCTCCCACAGCCCGACAAAGCGCAGCAGCGCCTCGACGCGCCCGCGGCGCTGCGCCCGCGGCACGCGGTAGAGGACGCCGTGCAGCTCCATGTTCTCGGCCGCCGTCAGTTCGTCGTCGAGGCTCGGGTCCTGGAAGACGATGCCGAAGGCCCGTCGGACCAAGAGCGGCTCCTTGACCGGGTCGCGGCCGGCGATCAGGAGCCGCCCCTCGCTCGGCGCGAGCACCGTCGTCAGCATCTTGATCGTCGTCGTCTTGCCGGCGCCGTTGGGCCCCAGAAAACCGAAGATGACGCCCTCCGGTACCGCAAACGAGATGTGGTCGACCGCGGTGAAGCCGTCGAAGCGCTTGACCAGATCGCGGGCCTCGATGATCGCGGCCATTATTTCCACCAAACAATTCCCCGCGGCCGGGCCGCCGCAGAGTGGGTGCAGCGCAGCGCAACCGCCGGGTTGTTATATCTCAACCGGCGAACTACGCTCCCCTCATCACTCTTGGATCCTTGCCGTCGACCGCGACCTTGTCTCGGCCGAGGAGACCGCGGTGCTGGTCGCGAAGGCCGGTGGCGAATGCGTCGCCTTCCAGGCCGACGTCACGCGCGAGGCGACGCTGGCCGCCGCGATGGCGACGGCCGTCGAGCGCTGGGGCCGCATCGACATCCTGCACAACAATGTCGGCGTCAGCATCGCCGGCGGCGACAAGCCGCTCGACGAGCTAACCGAGGCGGCGTTCGACCAAGCGGCGCCGGTCGACGTGCATTTTCTCGCCACCAACCAACGCGCAGGGGTCAGGGCATCGGTGTGAAATCAACCGTCGAGCAAGTTACGCTCTATCGTTGCGGGGCGGCCGTTCGCGGTGCGCCCGTTCGATGACGGCGCGCACTGCATCGCGGATTTCCGGATCGTGCTGACCCCAAATGTCGCGGGTCGGCGGGTTGCGTCCAGCGGCCCGCACGGCTTCGATCACCGCATCGGCCGATTGGATGCGCTGAGCCTGTTCAAGCTGGCGCAGATAGTCCCATGTCGTCAGCAGGATCAGCCGGTCGGGGTCAATTACCATCACTCGCCCAACGTCGCGGTCGTCGCTCAGCAGCAGCGCGCGCTCCTGCTCGGCGAGCGGATAGCTGCGGATGAGTTCAACGGCGGCGCGCTCGCCCAAATCCCTTGCCAAGCGCCCGCCCACGACGCTCGCGAGCGTCACAGCTTCCATAAAGGCATGGGTGCTTTCGACCCGCACCATGTCCTCATGCGCGCGCTGCCAATCGACGATCTCCTGCGCGCCGAGCTTGCCGGCAAAGCCGGCCGCCTCGTAGTAAACCGCATCCGGGATAATCACCGGCAAGGCCGGATAAAGGAGGTAGTCAAGGCTCTTGGCTGCCGCTAGCGTGATCAGGGGCGGCGCGTCAGTGACGATGATTTTGACATCAACGGGCATGACGCAGCAGCGGTTGGAGAATTGCACTGGCGCGTTCGAGATGCGCCCGCCGCTGCGGTGTGTCAGCCGGTTTGGGTAAGTCGAGGTCGTGCTGCGCCAGCGCAATGATCAGCTCGGCATAGTCGTCAATGCCCGCGCGCCTCATCGCCTCGCGCGTGCCGAGAAGCCCGGCGGCGTAATCGCGCAGCGCTTTAAGCTGCTTTTGTTCGGTGTCTTCGGTCATTGCCAATACTCCACCTGCAAGCCGTATAATATCACATCTCGGCCGAAATGCGAATGCAGTGTGCCTTGGAGGGGGGCCGGGGTCAAAACCTGCACTTAATACGTTGCATAATTCTTGATTTTCGCACCGCCCTGGATGGCCCGCTTTCCACCCAACTGGGCCGGGCCCCTCGTTCCACCGGCAAGGTCGGCTTCGGGGCGACAGCGCCCGTTCACGCCGTTCCGGGCATACCGATCGGGGGATTCGCGATACCGTGATACCTGCGAGATCGTATATGGTCTTGCGGTTCGGCGGAGCCGGTCCGGACGTGCATGATGCGCCTTGCGGGGAAGATCGCAGTCGTCGTCGGTGCCGGGCAGGGCCGCGGCGAGGGGATCGGCAACGGTCGCGCGACGGTGCTGCGCTTCGCACAGGAAGGAGCGAGGATCCTTGCCGTCGACCGCGACCTTGTCTCGGCCGAGGAGACCGCGGTGCTGGTCGCGAAGTCTGGCGGCGAATGCGTCGCCTTCCAGGCCGACGTCACGCGCGAGGCGACGCTGGCCGCCGCGATGGCGACGGCCCTCGAGCACTGGGGCCGCATCGACATCCTGCACAACAATGTCGGCGTCAGCATCGCCGGCGGCGACAAGCCGCTCGACGAGCTAACCGAGGCGGCGTTCGACCGCGTATCGGCAATCAACCTGCGCGGCACGATCATGGCCTGCAAACATGTGCTGCCGGTCATGCGGCGCCAGCGTTCGGGGGCGATTGTCAACATCTCGTCGGTGGCGGCTTATGAAAACACCTACCCGCTGGTCGCCTACAAGGCGACAAAGGCGGCGATGATCGCTTTTACCGAGCAGTTGGCGTTGCACAACGCGCCCTACGGCATCCGTGCCAACTGCATCTTGCCGGGGCTGATGGACACGCCGATGGCGGTCGACACCAGGGCGCGGGCCAGCAACCGCAGCCGCGCCGAGGTTGCCGCGGAGCGCGACGCTCGGGTGCTGCTGCGCGGCAAGATGGGCACCGGCTGGGACGTCGCCAACGCGGCGCTGTTCCTGGCCTCGGACGAGGCGAATTTCATCACCGGCGTCGCCCTGCCGGTCGACGGCGGCGCGCTGATCAAGGTCGGCTGAGCCGATGTTGCGCGGCGATTGCCGGAAGCACCCGCCGTCAGCGACGACCGCCGCTCGCTGAATTGCCGCGAGCCGGCGGGCGCGGCGCCCGCGTTGTCGGCTGGCTGAGCGCCTGGGGTCTGATGGATGCCGATTGGGAACTCGATGGGCTCGGTCTCGGTCGTCGTCGCGTTCCGTTCGACCAGGCCGCGTTGGACGGCGACAGCGCAGGCGACCGCTTCAACCACACTCGGGAATTCGATCCCTCGCCGGACGTCTTAACATACGCCCCTTATGCTCGGCGATCTTCGGGTCGATCGGCTCGCGGCGATGGCTGCGGAGCCGCGAGAGGGTGCCGACTTCGTCTTGGCCCATGATGCGGCTATAGCCGGCAATATCAGCGGCAAGGATTGCCCCCAGCCGGCGCTCGACCCGCTCCGCGCTCCGCCCGCCAAACGCAGAAAGCCGCGGCGTATTCAGCCGGGGCCCAGGTTCCGGAGACGGCCGGCTGCGCAGGGCGAGGGATCGGTGAAGCTATGAGCAAGTCCTGTCGTTGAAGAAGGCAACGGTCGCCTTTCGAGGTTGCCGCCGCGCCGCCCGCGCGGAAGGGAGGAAAGTGGCTCTCTGAGTAGAACATCCCGTCGCTACGCCTCGATCTTCGAGAACAGCCAGGCGCCGAGCGCGAGCAGGATCGCGGCGAGGAGGCCCAGGACCGCGAAGTCGGTCGCGGCGCCGAACGCGAAACCGCCGCTGAGCGCGCCGCGCAACCCATCGACGCCGTAGCTCAATGGGTCGAGCTGCACCGCCACCCGCACTGCCCCCGGCAGGTCCGGCACCGGGAACAGCGCACCCGAGAAGAAGAAGAGCGGCAATACGATGAAATTCATGATCAGCTGAAAGCCCTGCATGTCCTGCAATACCGAGCCGACGGCGGTGCCGATCGCGGTGCACATGATCGCGATCAGCATCATGAATAAGAGCGCCAGCGGCAGCAGCAGCGGGTGCGCCGGCCGGAACCCGGCGGCGAGGCAGACGAGAAAGACGATGCTGCCCTGGATCAGCGCGACGGTCGCGCTGCCGAGCGTGCGCCCGAGCACGATCTCGAACCGCGACACCGGCGCCACCAGCGTCTCCTTCAGAAAGCCGAACTGGCGGTCCCAGATGATCTCGATGCCGCTGAAGACAGCGGTGAACAGGATGCCCATCGTGACGATGCCCGGCGCCAGAAACTGCACGTAGTCGCCGCGGCCGGCGCGGGCGAAGGTGGGCCCGAGCCCGAAGCCGAGCGCCAGCAGGAACAGGGTCGGCTGGCCGAGCGAGCCGATCATGCGGGCGCGCGAGCGGAAATACCGCTTCAATTGCCGCAGCCACAGGATGAAGACGGCGTTCACCGGCGGCCGCGCCACACCTGACGCATCATGCGCATGCGGTCGACCGGCGCTGCCTCGGCCTCGCGGATGCTGTGCCCGGTCAGCGCGATGAACGCATCCTCCAGCGTGCGGCCGCCGGTCTCCTGCCGCAATGCCGCGGCGGTGCCCTCAGCAACGATCCGGCCGTGGTCAATGACGGCGATCTGGTCGGCGACGCGCTCCGCCTCCTCCATGTAGTGCGTCGTGAAAAACACCGTCACGCGCTCGTCGCGGCTGAGCGCGCGGATGAATTCCCAGATCTGGTTGCGGGTCTGCGGGTCGAGCCCGCTGGTCGGCTCGTCGAGGAACAGGATGCGCGGCCGGTGCTGCAGCGCGCGAGCGATTTCGAGCCGGCGCTTCATGCCGCCTGAGAAGCGTTTGACGTAGTCGTCGCGCCGCTCCCACAGCCCGACAAAGCGCAGCAGCGCCTCGACGCGCCCGCGGCGCTGCGCCCGCGGCACGCGGTAGAGGACGCCGTGCAGCTCCATGTTCTCGGCCGCCGTCAGTTCGTCGTCGAGGCTCGGGTCCTGGAAGACGATGCCGAAGGCCCGTCGGACCAAGAGCGGCTCCTTGACCGGGTCGCGGCCGGCGATCAGGAGCCGCCCCTCGCTCGGCGCGAGCACCGTCGTCAGCATCTTGATCGTCGTCGTCTTGCCGGCGCCGTTGGGCCCCAGAAAACCGAAGATGACGCCCTCCGGTACCGCAAACGAGATGTGGTCGACCGCGGTGAAGCCGTCGAAGCGCTTGACCAGATCGCGGGCCTCGATGATCGCGGCCATTATTTCCACCAAACAATTCCCCGCGGCCGGGCCGCCGCAGAGTGGGTGCAGCGCAGCGCAACCGCCGGGTTGTTATATCTCAACCGGCGAACTACGCTCCCCTCATCACTCTTGGATCCTTGCCGTCGACCGCGACCTTGTCTCGGCCGAGGAGACCGCGGTGCTGGTCGCGAAGGCCGGTGGCGAATGCGTCGCCTTCCAGGCCGACGTCACGCGCGAGGCGACGCTGGCCGCCGCGATGGCGACGGCCGTCGAGCGCTGGGGCCGCATCGACATCCTGCACAACAATGTCGGCGTCAGCATCGCCGGCGGCGACAAGCCGCTCGACGAGCTAACCGAGGCGGCGTTCGACCGCGTATCGGCAATCAACCTGCGCGGCACGATCATGGCCTGCAAACATGTGCTGCCGGTCATGCGGCGCCAGCGTTCGGGGGCGATTGTCAACATCTCGTCGGTGGCGGCTTATGAAAACACCTACCCGCTGGTCGCCTACAAGGCGACGAAGGCGGCGATGATCGCTTTTACCGAGCAGTTGGCGTTGCACAACGCGCCCTACGGCATCCGTGCCAACTGCATCTTGCCGGGGCTGATGGACACGCCGATGGCGGTCGACACCAGGGCGCGGGCCAGCAACCGCAGCCGCGCCGAGGTTGCCGCGGAGCGCGACGCTCGGGTGCCGCTGCGCGGCAAGATGGGCACCGGCTGGGACGTCGCCAACGCGGCGCTCTTCCTGGCCTCGGACGAGGCGAATTTCATCACCGGCGTCGCCCTGCCGGTCGACGGCGGCGCGCTGATCAAGGTCGGCTGAGCCGATGTTGCGCGGCGATTGCCGGAACCACTTGACGCCGGAACCACTTGACGATTGAGCGACCGGCGATTGTTGCCCGCTCTGGGCGCCGTGGCAACGAAGGTTCCTAGGCTATAGGCTAGGCGCGATCGCCAAAGCAAGGCGAGAGGGAACCCCCGCCCACCAATTGCAGAAGACCCCGGCGGATTCAGCCGGGGCCCGGGTTCCGGAAACGGCCGGCGGCGTAGGGCGAGGGATCGGTGAAGGGCGCTTCACCGGTGATCATTTCGGCGAGCAGACGCCCGGTTACCGGCCCGAGCGTGAACCCGTGATGAGCGTGGCCGAAAGCGAACCACAGGTCTTGGTGCCGTTCGCCCGGGCCGATCACCGGCACCATGTCGGGCAGGCAGGGCCGCCGGCCCAGCCAAGGCTCGGGTTGCAGCCGTTCCGCCAGCGGAAACAATTCGCGCGCCAATGGCTCATCGCGCGCCAGCTGGACCGGGCTCGGCGGCGCGTCGCGATCGGCGAACTCGACGCCGGTCGTCAGGCGAATTCCCTGGCGCATCGGCGCCAGCGCGAAGCCGCCATCGGCATCGCGCACCGGATGCCCGAGCGAGGCGTTGCCCGCCGCGCCATAATGCATGTGGTAGCCGCGCTTCACTGCCAAGGGGATGTCGTAACCGAGCGGGCGAAAGACATCGTCGGACCAAGGGCCGAGCGACACTACCGCGGCGCGGGCGGTGATCCGGCCCGCCGCGGTCGGCAGGCTCCAGCCCGGACGTTCCGCCACCAGGCGGCGCGCATCAGCGTTGTGAAAGCGCCCGCCCTTGCGGGTAAAGAGATCGGCGTACGCCGCGGTAAGTCCGCCGGGGTCGGACGAGCTCGGCGAGCCGCGAAAATGGATTGCCCCGATGATCGCCGCCGAGACATGCGGTTCGAGCTCGCGCAATTGCTGTCCGGCGAGCACCGCATAGTCGATGCCGTACCGGTCAAGCCGGCGGGCATCTGCGATCGCCTGGCGCAGGCTTTCCTCGCTGCGGAAACAGTTGAGCCAACCGCGGCGCTGTACCAGGTCCGGTACCATCCCGCCGGCCTCGGCGATCAGCGCCTCGTGCTCTTCGACGCAGCGCGCCATCAACGGGGCGAGCGCCTGCGCCGAGCGCTCGACGCGTTCGGGCGCCGCATTCTGCCAATAGCGGAAAAGCCAGGGGACGAGGCGCGGCAAAGCCGACAGATGATAGACGGCGTCGCGGCGGCGGTTCATCGCATAGCTGAGGATGGCGCCGAATTCCCGGGGAAAGGTGTAGGGGAAAATTGCCTCGCGCTGGATCAGGCCGGCATTGCCGGAGCTCGTTTCCTCCCCGGCGCTGCGCCGGTCGATGAGCACGACATCGCGGCCCCGCCTTTGCAGGTGCAGCGCCACGCTCACGCCGACCATCCCGGCACCAAGGACGATGACATCGGCACGCGCGCTCATCCGGCCTGAACTCCACCTATCCACGAGACGTCCCGAGTTTCCCCTTGCGTGGGGTGCCGCTCGCGGAAGCGGAAATATCGCATATCGAGAGGGTGCGGCGCCCCCGCAACGCAGATCGCTCCGCCTTGCGCTCGCCGCCCTACGGCTGCCATGTTCCGCCGAAGGCGACCGGGCGTTTTCGCGGCCGCGGGGTTGGGGTGCGAGATGACGATCGGCGACGAGACAGGGGGGGCGACAATCCGCGGGGACCGCCAGGCGTTACCCCTCGGTCGGCTCGAACGGTGGCTGCGCGATCACATCACCGGGTTCCGCGGGCCGCTCGCGGTAGAGCGGTTCGAGGGCGGCCAGTCCAACCCGACCTACAAGGTGGTCGCAGCGAGCGGCACCTATGTACTGCGCCGCAAACCCCTCGGCCACCTGCTGCCGAGCGCCCACGCGGTCGATCGGGAATACCGGGTCATGCGGGCGCTGGCGGGTACCGCAGTGCCGGTGCCACGCGTCTACGCGCTGTGCGAAGACGATGCGATCATTGGCAGCAGCTTCTACCTGATGGAGTTTCTCGATGGTCGCGTCTTCTGGGATCAGCGGCTGCCCGGGCTCGGTCGCGCCGATCGCCGGGCCATGTTCGAAGTCGATGAACGGCGTCATCGCGGCCCTGCACTCTGTCGACCATATCGCGGTCGGGCTCGACGGGTTCGGGCGCCCGGGAAGCTACATGGCGCGCCAAATCGGGCGCTGGAGCAAACAGTACCAAGCTTCCGCAACCGAACCGCAGCCGGCAATGGATGCTCTGATCGAATGGCTGCCGCGCCACCTGCCGCGCGAGGAGGCGCCCCGTGTCGTCCAGGGCGACTATCGCATGGACAATCTTGTCTTCCACCAGACTGAGCCGAAAGTGATCGGAGTGCTCGACTGGGAATTGTCGACGATCGGCGATCCGCTTGCCGATTTTGCCTATCACGTCATGACCTGGCGGGTGACGCCGGAGCTGTTCCGCGGTCTCGCCGGCATCGACTTCGCAGGTCTTGGGATCCCGACAGAAGAGGAATATGTCGCGGCTTATTGCCGACGCACGGGTCGCGGCCCGATACCGGACTGGGACTTCTATATGGTCTACAGCCTGTTCCGTCTCGCCGCGATCATGCAGGGCATCGCCAAACGCGCGATCGAGGGTACTGCCGCAAGCGACGAGGCCCTGGAGCTCGGCCGGCTGGCAGGCCCGGTCGGCGCCCAGGCCTGGGCGCTGGCCCGCTCGCTGCGTGCCTAGGATCGAGCCCGCTACGCTCAAGCGATCCACACCGGCCGGCGGCGAAATTCGGGTGAAGTATCGGGCGGCAACAACTCGGCCGAGCCGCCGTTGAGGCTGGCCGGACCCTGATAGTTGCGCAATTCGAGACGGGCGATCTGGTCGCGATGCACCTCATCGGGACCGTCGGCAAGGCGCAGCACGCGCGCCGTCGCATAGGCGTAAGCGAGGCCGTAATCGCCGGTAACTCCGGCGCCGCCAAACGCCTGGATCGCCCAGTCGATCACCCGGCAAGCCATGTTCGGCGCCGCGACCTTGATCATCGCGATCTCCGCGCGGGCCGCCTTGTTGCCGTACTTATCCATCATCCAGGCGGCTTTGAGGGTGAGGAGCCTGGCCTGTTCGATCATGATCCGCGCCTCGGCGATCCGCTCCCGCGTGACCGACTGATCCGAAATAAGACCGCCAAAGGCGGTGCGGGTCAGCGTGCGCCGACAGAGGCGTTCGAGCGAACGCTCGGCGAGACCGATCAGCCGCATGCAATGATGGATGCGCCCGGGACCGAGCCGCCCCTGCGCGATCTCGAAGCCGCAGCCCTCGCCGAGCAGCATATTGGCGGCCGGCACCCGGACATCGCGAAACAGGACTTCGGCATGGCCATGGGGCGCCTCGTCGTAGCCAAAGACCGGCAGCATCCGCTTGATGACGACGCCGGGGTGCGACAACGGCACCAAGATCATCGATTGCCGCCGGTAACGATCCGGATGGTCGGGGTCGGACCGCCCCATCACGATCATGATCTTGCAGCGCGGATCGAGCGCCCCCGAGGTCCACCACTTGCGGCCGCTGATGACGTATTCATCGCCGTCGCGACGAATGCGCGTCTCGATATTGGTCGCATCGGATGAGGCGACCTCGGGCTCGGTCATGGCAAAGGCCGAGCGGATCTCGCCGGCGAGCAACGGCTCGAGCCAACGCCGGCGCTGTTCCGGCGTGCCGTAACGCACCAGGACTTCCATATTGCCGGTATCGGGTGCCGAGCAGTTGAACGCTTCCGGCGCCCAGGGCGAGCGGCCCATAATCTCGCAAAGCGGCGCATATTCGAGATTGGTCAGCCCGGCGCCGTAGGCACTCTCGGGCAGGAACAGGTTCCACAACCCAGCTGTCCGCGCTTTTGCCTTCAGGCTTTCCAGAAGCGGCACCGGCTGCCAGCGGTCGCCTTTATTGACTTCCGCGAACAGCTCTTCCTCGTTCGGATAGATGTGCTCGACCATGAAGGCCTCGACGCGCGCTTGCAGCGCCCTCACCTTCTCGGATTGCTCAAAGTCCATGGCTATTCCCTTTCTAGGCCCCCACGGTCGGTGTCCTACGATGTTCCCATCACGTTGCCAACGGGCTCGGCGATAGCCCTGGCCGGCAGTGGCAAAGCCGAATAAGAGCCGCTCCCGCAGTCTAGGCCGTGTCGTCAATTGGCAGCGCTGGCTCACATATATCAACGCTTTGGCCGGGCTCGGCCCGTGGGCCTTCAGCCCACGGACTTGATCCGTGGGCATCCACGAGAAACGGCACAGGCCTTCGCGGGCTCCCGTGGATGCCCGGCCCAAGGCCGGGCAAGACGGTAATCGGATGTAGTCGGAACGGGGCGTCCGCTCAATTGACGACAGGTCCTAGGCCCCAAGTCTTGCGTTCTCGGCGGGGCTGATGATCCATGCGCCGGCGACAATTGCGAGGGCGATAAGTCCGGGGATGACGGCGAGCCAAGTGCGCGCCGCTGCCAGTGCGCCAGCGCCGGCCCAGCTGCACGCCGACAGCGCCTCGGCAAGCGTGGCAATACGCGACGACGTTTGGCGGCGCCGAAGGTGGCTGCGCTTCGCCTGGACGCGAAACCAGAACTGAATTGACGTGGCCGAAGCGGCGGCGGCGGCGACCCCGAGCGCGGTGACCAGTGCAGAAATCGGGGCAACGACCGCAAGCGCAACGACGAAGGGGCCGAAGACGATCGCGAGCATCCCTGCCACCGCCTCGGTCTTCGCGCGAAGCACGCAGGGGTTCGTCACCGGTGCCGAAGCTATGAGATCCGGTGCGTCCTCGCCGGAGATGGCGAGCCAAGCAAGACCGCCCGCCAGTTGTCCGGCCGCCATGATCAGGATCGGGACCAGCAACGCGGATGCGGCGTGGCCCCCGTAGAAAGCATGCCCCAACAAAAAAGCGGGCGGCAGAAGGTAAAGCAATTGCATCAGGCTTTGCGACATCAGCCACGGATCGCGTCGCAACAAGGTCCATTCCTTGCCGCGCAATGCCCGTGCTGGCGATGTCGTGCGGAAACCGCAGGATCGTCGGCGCTGCCGGGTCGGGTTTTGCGACACCCCGCCGATTGCGCGCGCCAACTGCCCAAAGCGCGGCGCGAAGACGCAGATGGTGCCCGCCAGCATGATCGCGCCGATGCCCAGGACAACCGCTAGCGCAAGCCAATCGCCAAGAACGGCGCGCGCCGGCCACCAGATGATGCTTGCGCCGTCCGGGGCATATCTCATTACCGCCGCTGATTGCAGAAAGACCACCCGGGACGTCGTGCCGTAGGCAAGGATTGCCGCCAATTGCACGCCGATCGCGAAGCTCCCGCCGATCACGGCGGCGACGATTTGCGCGCAGAACCGCGTACGCCTGGGCCCGATTATGCGGAAGAGCCCGACCGTGAACATGACCGCGACCGCGACGGCGACCATCGCCAGCGCCGCAATAACGCCGTAAGCGGCGAGCCAACGCAATCCGACGAACCAAGCCAGAATATCGATAAAGGGCGCGGCCAGCGCCAGTGACGTTGCCGCGATCGGCACCGTAATCGCCCCGATGCGCACGGCGAAGAGCCGCCAGGCCGCGACCGGCGAGGACAGGATCAGATCGAGGTCGCCCCGCGCGTAAAAGGCGCGTGTCACTGCCTCGATCGCCTGCGAGAGCATCAACGAGCCATAGAGTGCGAGCGTGCCGGTCAGCATCACCAACATTCGCTTGTCGGCCGGCGCCCGCAACAGATCCGCATTCCGGTAGACGAGGAGGTAGGCGAAGCCGTGCAGGAAGAGCGCAATGGCGATCACTGCCCATGCCAGTTTGCGCCCGCTCCCGCGGCGGCCCGACATCAGCCACAACCATTCCCGCCACGCGAGCCGCCCTTCATGATGCGCGAACCAGAAAATCGTACCGGCTCGGCTCACGCGGCGACCGTCCTTTCGCCGGGGTCGGTTTCGACGAGGGCCAGAAACGTGTCCTCGAGGCTCGCATGACCGGCCCCGGCCCGCCGGCGCAACTCTTCCAAGGTTCCCTCGGCCAGGAGCCGCCCGGCGACCATCACGCCGATGCGATCGGCCATCCGCTCCGCAACCTCCAGGATGTGCGTCGTCATGATCACGGAACAGCCGGCGTCGACACGCTCGCGCAGCACGCTCTTGACGAGGCGCGCGGAGCCGGCGTCGAGCCCGGTGAACGGCTCGTCGAGGATGATCAGCCGCGGCTCGTGCACGAGCGCACCGGCGAGCGCCACCTTCTGACGCATGCCCCGGGAGAGCCTCTCGCAGCGGTCATGCGCGTGCGCTTCCAACCCGAGCCAACCGATCAGATCGCGCGCCCTGGCCTCGGCGAGGCTGCTCTCTACCGCCCACAAGCCGGCGACGAAGTGGAGATATTCGAGCGGCGAGAGCTTGTCGTAGATCATCGGCTCGTCCGAGACCCACGCCATGACGTGCTTGGCCGCCAGCGGATCGGCCATGGCGTCGATGCCGAAGACGGTGATCGACCCGCGATCGGGCTTCATCAGCCCGGTGACCATCCGCAATGTCGTGGTCTTGCCCGCGCCATTGGGGCCCAACAATGTGTAAAATTCGCCGGCCGGAACCCGCAAATCCAGTCCGTCGACCGCCGGTTGCTCGAAACTCTTGGCGAGCCCGCGGATTTCGAGGGCCAATGACGGAACGACTTGGCTCATTGCTGGCGGTCGGAAGTGCGGGTATCCGGGTGCCGGCCGATGTCGAATGCGGGTATCCATAACCCAAAAGAAGCTTCTGCGCTCAACGGATAGTTTGCCCCTTCGTCATCGCCGCAATCCTTGCCCAAAGCGCCGTGTGCCCCGAGGAGCCGCGTGACCAGCACCGCCGCGCCCGCCGCAGGCCGGTAGTGCCTGTCGATCTCGCTGCGCGGCAGCCCGTCGAGGACGCCGCGATGCACCCGGCGCACCGCCGCCGGCACGTGACCGTCGATGATCGGCGTGACATCGGGGCGCGGCGCCTGGCCGATCGTCAAGCTGCCGAGAACCGCTTGCCGCATGGCGGCGCTCCTGCGGAGGACAACGCCGCACTCTCGCTGCGCCGCCGCACTCGGCGCAACCGGTTTTCGCGACGAGGCTTGCCGATCGCGATGGGCCGCACGCGGCGGGCAGGCGATTTGCCGCCCGCCGCCTGGTTACGGTTCTTTAGCCTGACTTCGCCGATTGGCCAGCGGCTTCCGGAATTTCGGGATTGAAGTGCAGGGACCAAACCCTTTCCCTCCCCGCTTGCGGGGAGGGAATCTCCAATACGCCATCCTCGTTCGCTTGACGGGCTGGTCAGGATGACTTGGCGGCGGTTACTCTCCATCGTGAAATCTAGCCCGAACCGACAGACCGCCTGCCGCCGACAACCTACGAACAAATGATGATCGACCTCAATTCACTGGCGATATTCGCCAAGGTCATCGAGACGAAAAGCTTCTCGGAAGCCGCAAGGCGCCTCAAGATCCCGATCTCGACTGTCAGCCGGCGGGTGGCGGAATTGGAGGATCAGCTCGGTGTTGGGCTGCTCGAGCGGTCGACGCGCAAGTTGCGGCTTACCGATGTGGGGGCAGAAGTTTTCGAGCATGCCCAACGCGGCGCCGAGATCAGCGAGGCGGTTGGCAACATCGTCTCCGATAAATCCGCAACGGTCGCGGGCGTCTTGCGGCTGTCGGCGCCACCGAGCATCTCGGATACGCTGCTGGTGCCGCTGGTTGCCGCCTTCCAGGCCGCCCATCCCGATGTACGCGTGCAAATCCTGGTAACCGACCGTTTTGTCGATCATATCGCCGAGGGGGTGGATCTGGCATTCCGTCTGGGGCCGCTCCGGGACTCCTCGCTTGTCGCCCGCAGGCTCCTGACATATCGCCACCAACTTGTTGCCAGCCCGGCCTATCTCGACCGGGCCGGATCGCCCACGAAGCCGCGGGACCTCGCCGATCACCGGCTGCTGGGCTTCGCGTTCTGGAGACCCGAGAACAGTTGGACCCTTGTTGACAGGAACGGCGTTATCGAAAGGGTCTCGTTTCACGCGGCTTTGTCGATGAATGACTATGCCGGTCTTGCTTCGGCACTGGCCAACGGCATCGGCATCGGCGACCTGCCGCCCCTGGTGCAGCCGGATCTGCTGCACGACGGTCGGCTCGTCGAGATCATGCCCCAATGGCGCTTCCGCACCTTTGACCTGTCGATGATTTACCCGGGCAATCGGCATATCTCGCGCCCACTGCGCGTGTTCCAGGAGCTTGCTGCGCAGATGGCGCCGAAGCTCTTTCCGGAACTGCCGAGCTGATTGCCCGATAGGCTCGATGCAATGTGTAAACCACCCCGCCGTAGCGCAATATTGAGCGCTGGCGATGATAGCGGGCAATCCCTGCAAGGATCTTTCCAGGATCGGGAAAAGCATTCCCGATTTAACCCGCTAGTCGCATCCGTCGGATGCGCGCAGTTTGCCGCGGCTCTACGATTTCCTTGGCGAGGGAAGGCTGATGAATCCCGACGAAACCGCTGTCGCCTCGGTCCTGAAGAACTACCAGAGCGCCTTGAACGGCTCCGACACGGAGGCGGCGCTCAAGCTCTACGCGCCGGATGGCGTGTTCATGCCGCAGCACAGCCCCGCCAGCGTCGGCACCGCCGCGCTGCGCCAAGCGTACGACGCAGTGTTCGCGGCGATCACTCTCACCGTAACGTTCGAGATCGCTGAGCTTCGGCAGATCGCGCCGGATTGGGTGGTGGCGCGAACCAATTCCGCCGGGCGCACCAGGATCAATGCAACCCTCGCCGAGGGCCCGGAGGCGAACCAGGAGCTTTTTCTGTTCCAGAAAATAGGCGGTGCTTGGAAGATCGCACGCTACTGTTTTTGTACGACAAACCCGCCGCGAAGCTGACCGGCGACGGGCATCGATCGGGCTGACCAGGGGCTTCAGGGTGGGGCTGAGCCATGGATTCGATGAAGGCCGCGGTTGTCCACCAACCCGGCGGGCCGGAAGTCCTGAAGATCGAAAGCCGCCCGATCCCCAGGCCGCGGGCCGGGGAGGTTCTGATCCAGATCAAGGCGTTCGGACTGAACCGGTCCGAGCTGTTCACGCGCCAGGGTCTTTCTCCCGGCATCGTCTTTCCTCGGATCCTCGGCATCGAGGCCGTCGGTGTGGTCGAAGAGGCGCCGGCAGCGGAGTTCACCAAGGGTGATGTCGTCGCCACCGCCATGGGCGGCATGGGACGCGATTTCGACGGCGGTTATGCCGAGTACACCTGCGTGCCGGCCACCCAGGTGCAGCCGATCAAGACAAATCTTCCGTGGCAGACCTTGGGTGCTCTCCCGGAGATGCTGCAGACGGCGTGGGGCTCTCTGTTCAAGTCGCTGCGTATCGCCGCGGGCGAGCGCCTCCTGATCCGGGGCGGAACCACATCGGTCGGTCTCGCCGCGGCGGCGATCGCCAAAAACCACGGTGCTGTGATCGGGGCGACGACGCGCCGGCCCGATCGCAGAGAGCTGCTGCGATCGAGCGGCGCAGACGAGGTGTTCATCGATACCGGCGCGATCGCCAAGCAGGTCAAGGAGGTGTTCCCGGACGGGGTCGAAAAGGTGCTCGAACTCATCGGCACGACGACGCTCGTCGACTCGCTCCGCTGCGCCAAAGAGCGCGGGATCGTCTGCATGACGGGCATGGTAGGCAACAAATGGTCGTTCGCCGATTTCAGCCCGATGGAGGTGATCCCGACGGGCGTCTGCCTGACGACCTACGATGGCGGGTCCGAGGATTTCATGCTGACACCGCTCGATGAGTTGGTCGAGCAGGTTGCCGCGGGCAAGTTGCGCGTCGAGATCGGCAGGGTGTTCAGGCTCGACGACATCGTCGAGGCGCACCGCTGCATGGAGGGGAACAAAGCGGGCGGCAAGATCGTCGTCGTTACCTGATTTCGAGACCAATCCCGGGCACTCGCGCGATCCTGCCGGCAATCGGCTCCAATCGATGACGGACGCGTCCCGGCGGAGGCGGCCGACCGAATGCTGGTTTCCGGGTTGATCGTACGGCGCGTCCGCCTCGTCAGCGGCCTCCTGCTGCTGCTCTTTGTCGCCGAGCACCTTAGTAATCTTGCCCTGGGCTTGGTATCGGTCGACATGATGGAGCGGTGGCGGAGCGTGCTGCTGATGCCGTGGCAGACCGGCTTCGGCCAGACGCTGTTGCTGGCCGCAGCGATGGTCCATGCCGGGCTTGGCCTGGGGTCGCTGGCATCACGCCGTTCGCTGACGATGAGCCGGACCGATTGGGTCCAGCTGTTGCTGGGTCTCGCAGCGCCGCCTCTGCTGCTCAATCATGTCGTCGGGCTTCAGGTGACGAGCGATCTTGTGGCCCGGTTCAGCCCCGACTACGGGTACGTCCTCGCCGTTTACTGGCGATACGCGCCGCTCCTGGCACTGCAGCAGCTTCTTGTGGTAGTGATCGTGTGGGCGCACGGCGCGATCGGCCTCTATTCGACGTTGGTGTTGAAGCGCGCCTGGCCACGACTGGCGCCGATTATCATCCCGCTGCTCTTCGCCGTCCCGGTCCTCGCGCTGCTGGGGTTTGCGCACGCCGGAGAGGCGGTGCTGGCGCGGCTTGCGACCGACGCCGCGTGGCGGACCGTGATCGAGCAGAACCTGCAGCTGTTACGCGCGATGAGCCGTCGCCTCGATGTCCTCGAGCGCGGGGTCTTTCTGGCGTACGGGATGGCCGTCGCCTTGGCGGTGGGCATCCTCGTCGCCAACGTTCTGCAACAGCGGCGCACGCGCGTTGCAGTGCTCTACGATGGCGGCTTGACCGCGGTCGGACGCGTCGGAATGTCGGTCCTCGAGGTCAGCCGGGCGAACGACATTCCGCATGCATCTGTCTGCTCCGGCCGCGGCCGTTGCCGGACGTGCAGGATCATCGTGTCGGCCAATGCCGATCTCGACCCGCCGGCGGCAGCGGAGATCGCAACCCTCGACCGGGTCAAGGCGCCGGCCGATGCGAGGCTTGCCTGCCAGGCGCATCTTCTCGGAAGGCCGGTGAGCGTGCGACGCGTTTATCCCGCCTTCGTCGACGCCGAGGCGGCGAGGCAGCCCGATAGCTGGCCGTCGGCAACCGAACCTCCCCTGGAAGCCGTACCGTGAGATCGTGGCCGGTGTTTCTGGCCGGGGTGATCGTCGTCCTTGTCGGTGGGGCGGCCCCACCGCCGCCTGGCGCCAACGAACTTGCCGTCCAGAGACTGGCCGGTCTGACGCCCGACCATGTCAGCGCCAATCTGCGGGCCCTGCGGGAGGATTTTGCGCTGGCGCCGGCCGAAGCCGAACGACTTGGTGCGGGCGTCGCCGCGGCGCTGCGCGACGGAACCGCGGTCCGCGCCGTCACCTTCGTCCTGATCCTCGTCATCGTCGGCGCCGGCCTCGAATGGTTGTACTGGACGTTCGCCGCCGCATCGCTGCGAGCCATTATCAGCACGGCGGCGGCAACCCCCCGAGAGGCGGCTCTACTGGCATTGCGAAGGCTGGCGTTGCTCGGTTTCGGCCTGGTGTCGTTCACCGCATCGACGGTGGGTGCGGCGCTGATCTTACCGTGGTCTGTGAATGTCGACGCGATCGTGATCGCGGCGACGGCGCTGGTGGTCACGGTGCGCAGCGCCTGGATCATCGCCGACATTGTCGTTTCGCCGCATCACCCGTCGCTGCGGCTGGCCCCGATCGAACAATACACATCAGGCTTCGTAGTTGGCGGCGTCGCGTGGCTGACGCTGCTGACCGCCGCCGCGATCCTGCTCCCACAATTGCTGACGACCGTCGGCGCGGCGCCGCATCTCGCCGAAACCGTCCGCGTCGGCATTGGCATGGGCGCACATGCACATACGCGTCCCGGCTCGAGCTCCGCCTCCGGATATGTGGAGAAAGAGCTGCCTTCTTCCCCAGACCGTCGAACCGCGGAACAAGGGAACGGAACAGGGGTCGCCATTCGACCTTTTCGCTCGGTTATGAAGCTCTATTATCTCCGGGGATTGCGCATTCCGGACAGATGGAAAGATGACCAAGATAGCTGTGATCGGTGGGGGCCCAAAGGGCGCGGCGATTGCAGCCAAAGCGCGGGCCTTACAGGATGCTGGGTACTCCGAGTCGCCAGAGGTGGTGATCTATGAACAGACCGATGTAGGCGCCAATTGGACAGGTCAAGCAGGCTACACGGACGGTAAGCAGTTATTGTGCACTATTGCCGAACGTGACATCGGGTTTCCGTACGACAGCATCACCTTTCCTCAAGTTGGTACTTTTCCTCCAGTCGCGTCGATTATGTTCGGCAGATTTTCTTGGCATGCCTTTTGTATTCGAGAGGGATTTGACCCCGGCACCTATGCAGATTGGGTCCTGGATGGTCGATCACCTCCGTGTCACGGAGACTTTGCACGCTATCTCCAATTCGTTTGCAGGGAGAGCACCACAACAGTTTTGAACCTCGAAGTCTCCGAAATTGACCATGACGGCGTGAGATGGAGCGTCACTACAAGAGGCACAGCCGCTCCGCCTGCGTATTACGACGGTGTGGTCATCACTGGCACCGGTGCACCCCTACCTGGTCTACCCGGAAGTGTTAATGACCCAAGGGTCTTTAATGGTCAGACTTTTTGGACTTCCTGGCCCACTATAACGAATTTGCTTGCCCAAGACGACGAACCCTCTGTCATGATTATTGGGGCGGGTGGCACTGCCGCTGCCATAGCGAATTTCTTTGTCCGTGCCGATCTAGAAAAAATAGAACTCGTCATCGTTGGCCGAGAACCTGCACTCTTTGCGCGGATCAATAATAAGTTGCAGGATCGACTGTACACTGATGAGGATGCCTGGGCAGAACTTTCAGATCAGGCTAAAGACGCTTACACACAGCGATTAAATCGCGGAGTAGTATGGGTGCAGGTCTTAGACTCTATTAATAAAACAAGCGTGTTCTATCGGAGTTATGATGTCCGGCGCTTTGTCCCGTCATTTGCTCCGGTGTTGCCCGGCCACCATCCCGGACTTTATGCAGAGCTACACGATCCTCCATCTGCTTTCGATGGGATTCGTGCGGCGGCTTTTGCCGAGCTTGGGCAGCCTCCCCCTGCGCCGAGGTTTCCGCCACGGGCGCACGTCTTAAAGTCGGCAACAGTCTTCATTGATGCCAGGGGCTTCGATCGATGGTGGTTCGCGGATGCGTTCTTTCGGAATTCCGCCCTTTACCCGCGTTTTGCCGTTCCGAACCGATTATCAATCACAAGCAACATTGGCTCCGCGTTCGATTTAGGCGGGTTTCCCGAAAGGCTCCATATTCCGGCATTGGCAGAGCGGCAAGGCCCCGCAGCAGCCAATCTGATGGCTCTCGGTTGGGGATGTCGGATCGGGTCCTGCGAAGCTACGTGACGCCAATCGTGGGAACCTCTTGACATATATCGATGTATAGGTATATATTGGTATACCCAGAGGTCGCTCGGAATCCGAGCGCAGAGGTCTGTGCGATGCCAAACAGTCGTTCGATGGTTCTGCGTTCCATAAATGTCCCGCTTCAAATGGAGGAGCAATTACGGAGCATAGCCTTCCTCCTTCGGATACCTAAGTCGGACGTAATCCGATGGTGTATTAACCAGGGATTGTCGATTCTCGTCAAACGACTATCGGAAATTCCTCAATCACGGATGGCTGACGCTGTACGCGAATTTCGGATTGAGGTCTCTGAAGAAGAACAACGCGCGAGAGAGCGCGATGTTCACCGATTACTGGCGGCACGAGCTGGCTAAAGGCCCCACGCGATGCGGCCAAATATTGTCCTGGGCGCTGAGGTGGACTGATAGCGACCAGCAGCGCCTTCTCTCAATGGGGCTCCTCGTGGCGGAGACCGACTTTCTTCTCGGGGCAACGGATAATGCCCGTGAGTTATTAGCAGCATTTGATAGGCTCGCCGCGCGGGCCGCGAAGAGGGCCGATTTGCCGTCCCGCCGTCCCCCAGGCTTCGCGAATACGCCCTGACAGACGCTACCGAAGACGGCGCCGGCGAGGAGCCGAGCGGCTCAGGCCAGATCCTTGGGCCAAGAGGCAAGTCCGACGGCGCCGTCTTGATGCGCGAGACGAGGTTATGTGCGGGCGGCCGGCTGCTCCCGACCCTGCAGGCTATTCAGGTGTCGCCCTTGAATGGCTCTTCGTGGCCCCATATCCGACCTTGCCGGTGGGGCGGGGCACCGGCTCAGTTGGGTAGAGTCGGAATGTGGCGCGGTGGCCTTAGGTCAGGCATGCGTGTTGCCGCCTCTTTCGTTTGGCGGTGCCTTAGTGGCTCGACCATAGCTCCGTTTCCACATCCCGCTCATCGAACCGGACATGCGGATTTCCCTGCATCCGGCTCTCGGACAAGACCTCACGCCTTCGTCCACGGCACGTCGTGCCCAAGCCGGGTCAGACGCACGAGCCCGAGGGTCTCGTAGAGGTGCGAGAGGGGATAGCTGCCGCCCTTACATCGTCTGGTCTTGTGCTTGAAGCGCAACCACCGACGCAACCGCACAGCCGTGTAGTTGTCGAGCGCCCGATACGCCGGATTGACGGTGCCTACCGAGAAGTAGTTCGCCCATCCGCGAAGGGTGCGGTTCAACTTACCCACCAGCTCTGTGGTTTCTTGCCAGGTATGTGCTCGGACGGTCAGCGCATGGACCTTGTCGACCACACGCTTGATGCTCTTCTTCGATGGCCGCTGTCCCAGGCGAGCCTGGCCGGTTCTCGGAGAATACATCCGCCCGAACGTATAACCCAGGAAGTCAAACTCCCCGTCCGGAACCTTGCAGATCCGTGTCTTCTCCTCGTTCACTGTCAGCTTCAGCTTGCCCATGATCGCGCGCAGGTGATGCAGCGCAGTCTCCGCGCTGCCCCTTCGGCACAGGATCACAAGGTCGTCCGCATAGGTGACGAGGCGAGTGCCGAGGCTTCGCTCAAGGCCGAACTTCTTCCAGCCCAACACGAACCGGCGCATGTAGAGGTTCGCCAGTAGTGGTGAGAGGGGCGAGCCCTGCGGAATGCCGCGCCGGTGGTCTCGCGCCTCGGTCGTGCGTGTTGTCCGGCCCCGTTGGTCGGTTTCTTCCACGGGGCAGTCCAGCCACATCTTGATCAGATGCAGCACGCGCCGGTCAACGATCCGGCGCGCCACCGACTTTAGGAGGTCGGTATGCGGAATGCTCCCGAAGTAGTCCGCGAGGTCGGCGTCGACGACTTCCGGGTGGCCACGGAACAGCCGCTCCTCCACCTCGACGACTGCCTGCTGGGCGTTGCGCCCAGCGCGATAGGCGTAGATTTCCGGCGGAAGATCGGCTTCGAAGATCGGCTCCAGCACCAGCATCGCTGCGGTCATGCAGACCCGATCCCGCACCGTCGAGATGCCCAGCGGCCTGAGTTTGCCGTTGGCCTTCGGTATAAACACTCGTCTGATTGGCTCCGGCCGGTAGCTCTCCTGCCTGAGCGCAAGCGCCAGTTCAGCCAGCCACCGTTCGACCCCATAGGCCTCGATGTCCGCAAAGTCCTGACCGTCTATTCCCGGCGCCCCCTTGTTGGCGCGGCACTGGGCATAGGCATGCGCCAGAATGTCGTCGCGGCTGATCTTGTCGTACAGGGCATAGAAGCGATAGCCGGCTTCTGCCTTCGCTTTCGCGTGTGACGCCCTCTGCAGCTTCTGAACACTCTTCGGAGTTGATAGGTTGCCCAATCTCCAGGTCCCTCACTACTTCCTGCGTCTGTCTTGAACCAAGGCCCCTTCCCTCCACCGGCATTACCCGGCTTCACCGGTACTACGGGCCTCTCCGCCACCCCATTGCGCCCGGCCTGTCCCTCGCGGGCGTCCGGTTGATCATCCCTGATCACGCATTGGGGCTTCCCGTGTTGCGCACGCTTTCCTTGTGTACATGCTGCCGCCACTACCCCGGTGCAGCAGATGGGCCTACTCCTCGCTCAAACTCGCCCATCCGTATCAGCCTTCCCCGAAACCACTATCGGGTCGGCCTGCACATCGACCTTTTCGAGGATTGCTCGGCGTTTACTCACGTTGCGGCCTGCACACTCGCGCGGTCACCAAAACCGTGACCGTTATCCGAAGGCTTCAGACATTTCGTCTCCTCCATGCCTGCTCCGGCTGCTTCCGGCTGGAGCGGTCGCCGGGCGGGGCTTGCACCCGCTGGAAAAGCGCCGCCTTGTCACGGCGCACGTGGATTCCCGTCCTTCGCTGCAACCGCCGCAAACGGCGAGGTCGCGCCGTAAGCGGCCATTCTTGGCCACCGCGACTGAACCATCGGGTTCAACTGAAAGGGACAAGACGTCCGTAATCAACACGTGTAAGGTGCCTCTCACACCGGGAGTCTGTAGGTTGGAGAAACAACATACCTTTCCGCTTCTTCTACCTTCGGGTTCCGGGGGCGCGCAGCCGCTAAAACCCATCACCCGACAAGGCGACGACGCGGTGAGTGAGGCCTACATTCAAGATTCATTGGCAGTTGGACAGACGAATCGGCAAGAGGACCAAGAGAGAGCATTTTCGTGGCTGGCTGAGCGGGTAAACACGTTCGTCAACGTGCTGCGTCCTCGAATGCGATCGCTCGCGGCCGACTATCAACAAAAAGAGGAGTAGTTCCCGGCCGGTGCGATTTTTGGCGCCGTAATTTAGCGTACGGTTTGGGGCAAACTCCACCGGTTTTCCAGCAAGGACTGGATGTGCAAAATGACCGTTGAAAGCACCCCACCCCGTGTCCGGAACTCGGTGACTGTTAAGTCGCCGTACGGGTTACACAATTTTACCCTTGTGCTAGGCGACGTCACAGAAGCGTCTGATGCGGCGCTTGTGGTACCAACGCACGCGAACCCGGGCTTACCCCTTGATGGAAAAGTGCTGCAAGCGGCGGCAGACCGTTTCCGGCTCACGTACAGCAGCCTCGAGCCGGTGCGGTGCCTGAGCCGGGATTCGGCACCTTTCGCGTGAGTGATAAAGGCCATTTTTCGGGTGAGGTGGTGCTGCTGGTTCGCATTCCGGGTCGCCACTCCGTCAGGGGCGAGGAGCAACCTATCTCGGTATATCGAAAAGCTCTTTGGACATTATTCGGATCGCTCGCTGCTCTTGAACTCCGCACCGACGCCCTGAAATCGATGGCATTGCCGCTGCTCGCTGGCACGCGCGGTTACGAGATCAAAGATCTTATGCGCGCAATCCTTGAGCAATCTCTTTCGTGGCTAAAACTTTCGCGGTTCATGAACGCTGTCAACTTCTACCTGATTGACCAGCCCCATATTGATGAGTGGGCGCTTGCCATGGACGAGGTGCTAGGACGAAAGTTTGTCGATACAGCGCGGAACGAGCTGGTCCGAGCGTTGCGTGAGGAAATATTGGCGCGCCTTAACTAGAGTGTGATCAAGGTTCCACCTTCGAACGTAAGAACTTGCCTGGCGGATCTTTGTGAGACGCTTCAACAGCGTCGCATCTCCATTGATCGAATTGCGATTGATGGACGAAAGCTAGCCGAGTGCACCGTCGATGCCTTACTCAAGGGACAGGGAGTAAAACAGCCGAAGCGGCAATTATCGGACCGCATTAAAGAGCTCGGGGGTCGAAAGCAGATTGCGCCTTGGATTATTTCCCACCTCGATTGCTTGCGTGTTCTTGGTAATGAGAGCGCTCATCTTTCTGACGACGTTACATATCGCCCACCACGGCTGCATGACTGACGATCTAGTGCCGGTCTTGGCCTCTCTGCAGCGCGTTATCGCTTTTTTTGAGACACGGGACTGATGTCGCCCGGGCTCCGCTAAACCTTGCAGTCACTGTTGCAGCGGCTCGCTCGGCTGAGGGGCCAATGGCGGAAACGCGGCGTCTTAGATTTTCGGAAGGCGGAAGCCAACGTTCGGTGGGTGTCGCCCGAGAGGCGTTTGGCCGCTCCCAAGTCTCTTCTCGCGCTCTCTGGGGCGTGCGATTCGCGCGAGAAATTGGGCGCCGATGGCGAAAACGGGCTCGCCGCGGACAGCTTGGTGGGCAGCGCCGAAGCGCCAAGCTTTGATTAAGTTGGAAGAATCCAGCTTATTGGAACATCCCAAGAACAATTTTGTCGCAAGAAAGGCAGAAGTTCGTATGATCGGGCGGTGAGCAAGCGAATCACGGACAACCAGATCTTAGGCGAGCTCGGCGAGACCGCCATCAAGAAACTCGTCCTAGAGATGCAGTTCATCTACGAACCGCGTGGTCGGCTCGAAGCCGGGACGGACGGGATCATCGAGCTGCGCGATCGCAAGAGCGGTACGCCACTCGGCAAGTTGCTTGGCGTTCAGGTCAAGGCGACAGGAAGTGGCCGATACGTCCGGGAGACCGGCCGCAGCTTTGAATACCTGCTCAGGCCGGACGATCTCAAATATTGGCGCGGTTCCAACATCCCGATAATCATCGTCGTATGGCGTCAATCCGACGGCTCCGCCTATTGGAAGGACGTAACCGATTGCCTAAAAGGTGCAGAGCGCCGCCTGAAGTTCGACAAGAACGCCGATGTGTTCGACGCGCGATGCGCCGATCGCATCGGCGCTCTTACTATCGATCGCCGCACGCCGGGCGTCTACCTTCCGCCCCTCAACCAGGGTGAGACAGCGATCATCAACCTGTTGCGCATCAAGCTTCCTGACGAGATTTTTCTCGCCTCATCGCCTTTCGGCAGCGGACGCGACGCCATCCCTGAGCTGGTGAAGCATGAGAACACTCGGTTCGACTGGGTGATCCGCAAACGACGCTTTGTCTCATTCTTCGATCCAAGAGATTACGCTACGCGCGCGATAGTCGACGTCGATCAGGTCGAAGCGGTTGACACAGAGCTGTTTGCCTTCAATGACGATCTCGACGATACGAATGACATGATGGACCTACTGCGCCGGACGGTTGAGCGGCAGACCTCGATGCAGCTCTCGTATTTGCGCAAAGACAGACTGTTTCATTTCCGCGCGACCGGGTTCAATAAGTCGCGCAGTTACAGGTACGTTGCCAACGTCAACGAAACCTCCGCCAAGGTGGTGAGCGCATATGCCAATAAAGAGCGTCCCAAAGGTCAAGGCTATGTACGCCATCACGCTGCGAGCTTCCGGTTCGAGCGGCTTGTCGATGAGTGGTTCGTTATCGTTGACCCGACTTTCTATTTCACGAAGGACGGGTTTCAGCCGCACCGTTTCCCGGAGGCGCTTCTAGCAGGCAAGAAGCGCCTCGAACGGAACGCCGCTGTTCGCGGCCAAGTAATGATGTGGCAGCATCTGCTTGTCGAGAGCGGTAGATCAGAGGCTGGGCTGTTCGATACGGAGAGGCGGGAGCCGGTTCTGGGCTTTGAAACTCTGCCGCTGATTTCAGCTTTCGCGGGCGGTGCCCGAGTCCTCGTGGACCCGCACAGATCCACGAGCGAAGGAAATGGAATCCCGAGACCTCTTCGAAGAAGCGGGTCCGGTATGATCTTTAAATCGCACGTCTTCGACGAGCCGATGCTGGAATTCGGCGACGGCGGGCAGCATTGCGACCCCCGGCAGGGCTTGCGCGAACACGGGCCCCTTCAACCGCGATCAGGCGACGTTGTGCGCGTTGGGGTCATCGGCACCGAGGACACTGTCTGCGGCTTTACCGAATTTCTCGCGGAGACTGCGCACGGCATCGAAAGCGAGAACAAGCAGCTTATCAATCTCAACCCGGATTTCCCTGGCTTGGGTAATCAGAATCCCTTCCGCTGCAAATTTGAGGTGCCGGATGGGGCGACGGCGACGCTATCGCGGCGGCAGGTCAATGACATCAGACAGGTTGGCCGTCACGATCAGGCGGTCCGGCACGCTGTCGAACTGATCGCGTCTCAGCTCTCAGCGCTTACAGAAAGCAGTGCCAGACCAGATGTGATCGTCGTGGCCCTTCCGGTGCCCCTCATCGAAAAGCTCGTGAACGCCAAGAGCGATGAGCAGCTTGAGGGCGCGGAGGATGGTGATGACGCCGACGAGACGCTGAACTTCCGCGACCTTCTCAAAGCCAAGACGCTGCACCTTGATGTTCCGACGCAGATTGTCTGGCCCGACACGTGCGATGATGCCGCAAAGATTCCGAGAAAGGTAAAGCGCGACAGCAATCGTCTGACGCAGCAAAAGGCCACGCGCGCATGGAATCTGCTCAACGCGCTCTTTTACAAGGCGGGAAAGGTGCCGTGGCGTCTTTTACCTCATCAGGCGGAGTACCGGACGAGTTTTCTCGCGATCGGCTTCTATCGTGATCTCGACGGGCAACAATTATGGACCAGCACAGCGCAGATGTTCGATGAGCGTGGCAGAGGCCTCATTCTGCGCGGAGCCCGCGCACAGACAGAAACCAAGGGACGCCATCCATATCTCACCGCGAAAGATGCGGAGCGGTTAGTTGCGCAATCCATTACGGTGTACAAGGCGCACCATCGGCACGCGCCGGCACGCGTGGTCGTGCTTAAGACCTCTCGATTCCGGGCTGAAGAAGCCGAGGGAATCGACGCGGCTCTCAAAACGTTCGGCATCGAGATTGCCGACTTGCTTTGGGTGCAGGAAAGCTCCCCCATCGCGGTGTTCCGGGACGGCAACTACCCAGTCCTTCGCGGCACATTCGTCGACCTAAATGGAAAGGGACTGCTCTACACGCGCGGCAGCGTCCCTTATTATGGGACCTATCCGGGCCTGCGTGTCCCTCGTCCGTTATCGCTCGTGCCGCATGAGAACACCGACAGCACAATCCTTACGCTGGCGAAGGATGTTCTGGCGCTCACCAAGGTGAATTGGAACACGACGCAGTTCGATCAGAAGCTTCCTGCCCCGATAAAGGCGGCGCGCGAGGTCGGGCGCATCCTCAAACACATCGAATTCGGAACCGCCGTATCCCCGGATTTCCGGAAGTATACGTAGCCGGCGGGTTGTCTCAGGCGACCTCCGTGCGCCCGGGATGCACGCAGAGCGGGCCCCAGTGCCGGCACTCCTACGTCCGCCCTCCTCGGCCGTCGTGGTCGGCATTGGCAATGGCCGCAATGGGGCAAATCCCGCCGCCGCCGTTCGCTGAGGCGAGTAACCGCAGGTCAGGGACGACCGCCCTAACCGGAACTTTACCTCCGTCATAGCCGGAAAGTGGCGGCGAGGCTAGCGTTTCGGGGTCGTTCGGCCTTGAACCGTAGTTATGTGATTCTGACGGAGTGGGGTTGACAGGCAGGTCAGTCCGTGGCAAGCGAGCCTCATGTACGTCACGGTGGGAAACCTATCGCGACGGCGGCAAGGTCAAGAACCGCACGCTTGCCAACCTGACCAAATGGAAGCCCGAGAAGATCGCCGCGCTGCGCGCAGTGCTGCGCGACGAGCGGCTGCTGCCCGCTGGCGAGGGTTTCGAGATCCTGCGCTCGCTGCCGCACGGCCATATCGTCGCCGCGCTCGGGGTGGCCCGGCGCCTCGGTCTCGACCCGCGGGTCAAGACGGCCGAGCTGATGCCGCCGGGAGCAGCGCGGACCCGGCTCTTGGCGCTGGCCCTGATCGTGGCGCGGCTGATCGATCCCGCCGCCAAATTGGCGACCGCGCGCCGGCTCGACGAGAGGACCACGAGCCATTCGCTGGGCGCGGTGCTGGGCTTGGGCGTGGTGGCGGTGAATGAACTCTACGCAGCGCTCGACTGGCTGTTGGCGCAGCAGCCTAAGATCGAGGCCAAGCTGGCGCGGCGCCACCTGGGTGAGGGCACCCTGGTGCTCTACGACGTGACCTCGACCTATCTGGAAGGCCGCTGCTGCCCGCTGGCGCAGTTTGGCTACAGCCGCGACGGCAAACCCCACAAATTGCAGATCGTCTTCGGCGTGTTGTGCACCAAAGAGGGCTGTCCGATCGCGGTCGAGGTGTTCGCCGGCAATACCGCCGATCCGAGCACGCTCAAGGTCCAGATCGACAAGCTGCGGCAGCGCTTCAGCTTGCGCCGCGTGGTGCTGGTCGGTGATCGCGGGATGATCACCCAAGCGCGCATCACCGAGGAACTGCAACCGGCCGGGCTCGACTGGATCACCGCCTTGCG
Source organism: uncultured Alphaproteobacteria bacterium (assembly GCA_963772295.1). Classification (GTDB taxonomy): domain Bacteria; phylum Pseudomonadota; class Alphaproteobacteria; order ATCC43930; family CGMCC-115725; genus AP-15. The sequence goes on along the minus strand of CAVYWO010000019.1, from coordinate 138,426 downwards.
CGCCCCTGACATCCAGGTGCTCTCCAAGGATGACGGCCCGTTGCAGCTCTCGCTGTTCGACCAGCGCGATCTGGTCGAGATCGCCAGTCCCGATTACCCCGGCGAGCGCCTGATCGTCTGCCGCAATCCGGCGCTCGCCGAGGAGCGGGCGCGCAAGCGCGGCGAGTTGCTCGACGCCACCGAGCGGGTCTTGCTCGCGATCCAGGCACGGGTACGCCGCAAGCGCCGGCCGCTCAAGGGAGCCGCGGCGATTGGCGAGGCCGTCGGCGCCGTGCTCAACCGCAAGAAAATGGCCAAGCACTTCACCCGCACCATCACCGACGGTGATTTCGCCTTCGCCCGCAACGATGCCGCGATCGAGACCGAAGCCAGGCTCGACGGCATCTACGTGCTACGCACCCCGGTACCGCAGGCCGAACTCGACGCCGAGGCCACGGTGCGCTCCTATAAGGCCCTCTCGACGGTCGAACGCGCCTTCCGCAGCTGCAAGACCCCGTCGGCCTCGAAGTGCGGCCCGTCTTCCACTGGAACGAGGATCGCGTCCGCGCCCACGTCTTCTTGTGCCTGCTCGCCTATCACCTCGAATGGCACATGCGGCAAGCGCTGACACCCATCCTCTTTGAGGACCACGATCGCACCGCCGCCCAGGCCCAACGCCTCTCTCCGGTCGGCAAGGCGCGGGTCTCGCCCGCCGCCCGCCGCAAGGCCGCCGGCAAGCGCACTGACGACGGCTACCCGGTCCACAGCTTCCGCACCCTGCTCGCCGATCTGGCCACCGTCACCCGAAATACGGTGCGCTTCGACAAGGGTTTGTGTGCCACCGTGCTGGCCACACCCACCGCCTTCCAACAGCACGCCTTCGACCTGCTCGGGATCGCGCCGGCCGCCGACCTGTAGTCATAAAACCACCGCTCCGTCCCGCGCAAACCCGCGCGATCAGCGGCTTTCGTCGTTTGCCACCGGTAAAGTTCCGCCTAACCGTGCCCTAACCGTGATTTCAGACCCTGGATTTTTACGAGATTTCGGCACGGTAGCCGAACCTCCGATTAACGGCCATCCGACGCCTCGCGGTTGGAGCCGAAGCGAGTGCGGCGCCGGCGCCGCGCCTCAACCGCGCGGCGCGTGCTTGCCGAGGATGCGCTGCAGGGTGCGGCGGTGCATCTTGAGGCGGCGGGCGGTCTCCGACACATTGCGCTCGCAGAGTTCGAAGACCCGTTGGATGTGCTCCCAGCGCACCCGGTCGGCCGACATCGGGTCCTCCGGCGGCTCCGGCACGCCGTCCTCGGGCGCGAGGAGGGCGCGCTCGACCGCATCGGCGTCGGCGGGCTTGGGCAGATAGTCGACCGCTCCCGCCTTGACCGCGGCGACCGCGGTCGCGATGTTGCCATAGCCCGTCAGCATGACGATGCGGGCGCTCGGGCGCGCCCGGCGCAAGGCGCCGACGATCTCGAAACCGCGGCCGTCGCCAAGCCGCATGTCGACGACGGCAAAGGCCGGCGGCCGCCCGGTCACCGCCGCCACCCCTTGCGCGACGCTGTCGGCGGTGGCGACGACAAAGCCGCGCCGCTCCATCGCCCGCGCCAGGCGCTGGCACAGCGGCGCGTCGTCATCGACGATGAGCAGGGTCCGGTCGGCTTCCGGAAGCCCGCTCAATGCGCTCGAAACCCGGTCGACCAGGGTCGGGTGATCGAATCGGTCGGCCGCATCCATTGGCATCGTTCTCCCCCGCCGCGCGATCCCGACGCCGGCCGGTGGCATCACGGCGGCGTCGCGACGGGCGCGCGGGTTCTCTCCGCGGTTTCCAGATTGGCACGGTTCCAGGAAATCGCAACATGCGCGCCGCCCTCGGCGAGGTTCTCGAAGGCGAGCCGCGCGCCGCTGCGCTCCAAGAGGCTCTGCGCGATGAAAATGCCGAGCCCCATATGGTCGGCGGCGCCGGTGCGCGTCGAGACATAAGGCTCGCCGAGACGGGCGAGCAGATAGGCCGGGAAGCCCGGCCCGTCATCGGCGATGTCGACCGTCACCGCCGCCCGATCCCAATAGGTGGTGACGCTGACCTCGCGGCGGGCGAACTGCACCGCGTTCTGCACCAGATTGGCAAGCCCGTGCATGATCTCGGGGCTGCGCCCGACCAAGGGCTCGTCCTCCACCGGTTCGCCCGCGGTCGCGAAGATCAGGCGAACCCGCCGCTCCCGGTACGGCGCCCCGGCCGCCTCGACGAGGGCCGAGATCGGCAGCCGGCTGTAGGGCGAGCCGCCATCCGGCTCGGGCTGGCGGCCGAGCTCGGCGAGGATTTCGCGGCAGCGCTCGGTCTGGCTCAACAACAGTCGGGCATCCTCGGCGTGCGGGCTGTCGGCCGGCAGTTCGCGCGCCAGCTCCTTGGCGACGACGGCGATCGTCGCCAGCGGGCTGCCGAGCTCGTGCGCCGCCGCCGCCGCGAGCGCGCCGACCGCCGAAACCCGCTGCTCGCGCGCCAGCGCCAGCTGGGTTGCGGCCATCGCGTCGCGCAGCCGGCGCGCCCCCTGCGCGACGCTCCAGGTATAGGCGGCGATGAACATCGTCGCCAGCACCAGCGCGATCCAGATGCCGACCGCCATCTCGACCGGGAAGACCGGCGGCGCGCCGCGCCACGGCAGCGGCAGGTGCCATAGGGTGAGCCCGCTGAACGCCAGGATCGCGAACAGCGACAAGGCGATGACCGAGCGCCGGCCGAGCGCCGTCGCAGCGACGGTCACCGGCGCCAGGACCAGGATCGCGAACGGGTTCTGCAACCCGCCCGTCAGGTACAGGAGGACGGCAAGCTGCAGCACGTCGTAGGCGAGATAGAGCGCCGCGTGCCGCGCGCCGCGGCGGGTCACGATCCGCTGGCCGACCATCAGGACGGTGTTGAGCAGCGCCGAAGCAGCGACGACGGCGAGAGCCGGGACCAGCGGCAGATGAAAGCCGAGGCCGTAATGCACGGTGAGGATCGCCGAGGCCTGACCCGCGACCCCGATCCAGCGGATCGGCACGAGCGTGCGCAGGCTGATCCGGCCGAGGCCGGTGCCGGGGTCGTCGGCGGCGGCGAGGCTGGCGTCGGTCACGCTCTCGGGTCTCGTCTCGTCTTCGCTCAGGGCAGGCCGTCAAACCCGATGCTGGTCGGCACGGCGCCGATGTCTCATATAAATGCGATGCTGGAACCCGCCGTCCAAGTCGATAATCTCGTCAAGCATTATCCGGGCGCGGTGGCGCTCGACGGGATCGGCTTCAGCGTCGCGCGCGGCGCCACGACGGCATTGCTCGGCGGCAACGGCGCCGGCAAGACGACGACCTTGGCGATTCTGCTCGGCCTCTTGCTGCCGACCGCCGGAGCGGTGCGGATTTTCGGCGAGGACATGCTGCGGCACCGCTATCGGGTATTGCCGCGGATCAACTTTTCCTCGCCCTTTGTCGATCTGCCGCATCGCCTCACGGTGCGGCAGAACCTGGAGGTCTATGCCCGGCTCTACGGCCTGCCGCGGCGCCACGCCCGGATCGAGGCAGTGGCCGGCGATCTGCAAATCGGGGCGTTCCTCGACCGCCCGGCCGGCAAACTGTCGGCCGGTCAGAAGACCCGCGTGGCGCTCGCCAAGGCGCTGTTGAACGAGCCCGAGCTGCTGCTGCTCGACGAGCCGACCGCCTCGCTCGACCCCGATACCGGCGATTGGGTGCGCGGCTATCTCGAGGCCTGGCGGGCCCGCACCGGCGCCACGATCCTGCTCGCTTCGCACAATATGGCCGAGGTCGAGCGGCTCTGTTCCGAGGTGCTGATGATGAAGGCCGGGCGGATCGTCGACCGCGGCGGCCCGCAGGCGCTCGTCGGCCGCTATGGCCGGACCAACCTCGAGGAGGTGTTCCTGCAGATCGCGCGCCGGCCCGAGACCCTCTTGGAGCCGGTCAAGTGAGCGCCGGGCGCATCGCGGCGATGCTGCTGCGCTATCTCTATCTCTTGCGCAGCTCCTGGCCGCGCACTCTCGAACTCGCCTATTGGCCGACCTTGCAGATGATGATCTGGGGGTTCATGAGCCAGTTTCTCTATGCCCACAGCAATTATGTGTTCCGCGCCTTCGGCGTGCTGCTCGCCGCGGTCATGCTGTGGGACGTGCTGTTTCGCGGCCAGCTCGGCTTGTCGATCTCGTTTCTCGAGGAGATGTGGGCGCGCAATCTCGGGCATCTCTTCGTTACCCCGCTGCGCCCCTGGGAGTGGGTGGCGGCGCTGTTGGCAATGAGCCTTCTTCGGGTGCTGCTCGGCATGCTGCCGGCGGCGTCGCTTGCGATCCTCCTCTACCATTATTCGATCTTTTCGCTCGGGCTGCCGCTCGTGGCGTTCTTTGCCGTGCTGCTGGCCATGGGTTGGTCGCTCGGCATGGCGATCTGCGGCATGATCCTGCGCCACGGCATGGGGGCCGAAAGCCTCGCCTGGCTCGCTGTCTTCACCCTCTCCCCGATCAGCGCCGTGTATTATCCGGTGTCGATCCTGCCGGCCTGGCTCCAGCACCTCGCCTGGGCATTGCCCTCGACCTATGTGTTCGAGGGGATGCGCGCCCTATTGTTCGCGGGCGTCGTCAAGGCCGACTACCTCCTGACCGCGGCGGCGCTCGACGTGGTCTGGCTGGCGCTCGGCGCCGCCGCGTTTTTTTGGGCGTTTTGGGACGCGCGCCGGCGCGGCGCCCTGTTGCAGATGGGCGAATGAGCAAGAGCCGTCACCCGGCCGGACCGAGCACGGCAAAGCCTTGCCGTTCGAACGCCGGCCGGGCCGCCGGCGATTCGAGAAAATCGAGGAAACGCCGGGCATTCGGGTTGGTGCTGCCGGCGGTGAGCGCCACCGGATAGAGGATCGGCGGATAGCTGCCGGCGGGAAAGACGCCGACGACCCTGACCTTGGGCTCGGCCGCCGCGTCGGTCGCGTAGACGATGCCGAGCGGGGTTTCGCGCCGCGCCACGAAGCGCAGGGCGGCGCGGACATTCTCGGCGGCGGCGACGTGCCGGGCGACCGCGCGCCAGACCCCGAGGGTTGTGAGCGCCGCCTTGCCGTATTTGCCGGCCGGCACGCTCTCGGGATCGGCCATCGCCAGACGCCCGCCTTCGAGCCGAGCCAGGAGGTCGAAGCCGGGCGCGATCTCGATCTTGACCCGGCTGTCGGCCGGGGCGACGAGGACCAGCCGGTTGCCGAGCAGGTTCCTGCGCGTCGGCGGCCGGATCAGATGGCGCTGCTCGACATAGTCCATCCAGTCGAGATCGGCCGAGATAAAGATGTCGGCCGGCGCACCGTTTTCGATCTGCCTGGCCAGCGCCGAGCTCGCCGCATAGGAGATCTTGACCGGGGTGCCGCTCCCTTTCTCGAATTGGCGCGCCGCGTCGTCGAGCGCGTTCTTCAGGCTGGCGGCGGCGAACACCAAGACCGCCTCCGCCGCCACCGCCGGCACTGCCGCCACCGCCGGCAGCAGGGGGAGGGCGGCGCCGCAGCGCAGCAGGAACCGCCTGCCGATTTTGCCGATCACCCGCCCCTCCTCCGCCGCCTCCCGCTCCGATGTTGACGTTCGCATCGCTAGGGATGTTTAGGCTGGTCGAATTGACCAACCAAAACGGCACTTGAGGATGCGAGAGATCCAAGCCTCCGATGCCAAGACCCGCTGCCGCAGATCCTCGACGAGGTGGAACGCGGCGAGACCGTGCGCATCACCCGGCACGGCCGCCCCATCGCCCGCATCGTGCCGGAGCCGCAGCGGCGCCAGGAGGAGGTCGACAAGGCGATCGAAAGCATCAAGGCGCTGCGCAAGCGGATCGGCAAAATCACGCTCGACGAACTGCTCTCGACCCGGCACGAGGGCCACAAGTACTGATATGCCATTCGTCCTCGACGCCTCTATCGCCGCGTGCCGGGCCTTCGAGGACGCGAATCATCCCACCGCCGCGCTGGCGCTGGAGCGCATCCGCACCGACGAAGCACTGGTTCCCTGCATTTGGTGCCGGCACGGCGCTGCTGGAGGAGCCGTGAGCACCGACCTCATCCTCGATCGGGAACGGGCTCATGCCGGCCCGCTGACCCCGGCCTCGGCAAAGGTCGCCATGCCGTTGTGGCAGGCTGCCGCGGCCTTCAGCACCGTCAGCGCGAGGGTCGCGCCGGTGGCTTCGCCAAGTCGCATGCCGAGATCGAAGAGCGGCGCCTTGCCGAGGCGCTCGACGAGATGCCGATGCCCGGGCTCGGCCGAGAGGTGCGCGACGAGGCAATGGTCGAGCGCATGCGGGTCGGCGGCGAACAGCACCGCGGCGGCGGCGGTCGCGGCGAAGCCGTCGAGCACCACCGGCACGCGGCCGAGCCGTGCCGCCATGACCGCGCCGGCGATCGCGGCGAATTCGCGCCCGCCGAGCCGGCAGAGAAGATCGAACGGATCCTTCGCCGCCGGGCGGTGGCGGGCCACCGCCGCCGCGACGACGCGCCGCTTTGCTTCGAGCGCGGCCCCGGCCACGCCGGTGCCAGGCCCGGTCCATAATTCGGCGTCGCCGCCAAAGAGGCCAGCGCAGAGCGCCGCGGCGACGGTCGTGTTGCCGATCCCCATCTCGCCGAGGGCGATGGCATCGATCCCCGGCTCGACCGCCATCATCCCATAGGCCATCGCCTTGGCGCATTCCGCTTCGCCGAGCGCCGGCCCCTCGACGATGTCGCCGGTCGGGGTCTCGAGGTTCATCTCATAGACCTTGAGGTCGGCGTCGACGACGCGGCAGAGCTGGTTGATGGCGGCCCCGCCGGCGATGAAGTTGCGCACCATCTGCGCCGTGACCGAGGCTGGATAGGCCGAGACGCCGCGCGCCGCCACGCCGTGGTTGGCGGCGAAGACCGCGGTCCGCGGGCGGTCAACGCGGGGCGGGTGGCGCGCCTGCCAGGTGGCGAGCCAGACCGCCAACTCTTCGAGCCGGCCGAGCGCGCCCTTGGGCTTGGTCAATTGCGCCTGGCGGAGCGCGGCGGCGGTGCCGGCCGCGAGATCGGGCCCGGGCAGCTCGCGCAGCAGCGTGCGCATCTCGTCGAGATTGGCGGCCACCTCGTCCATCGCTATCCTCCTGTCTGCGAGATCGTCGTCCAGCTGCTCCCATATCCCAAGCGGAAAAGCCATCGGCGTCACGTGCCCGGCCCCGACGTTCCTCCGCGCGGTTTTGTTTCCGGCCTTACCGCGGCCACCGCGTTTCTGACCCGCATCCCGGTAGCGCCGCCGCCCGGCGCCCTGCGGCTTGCCGATGCTGCCTGGGCATTCCCGCCGGTCGGGGCCGGGATCGGCGCGATCGCCGCGTTTGTCTTCCTGGCGGCGCGACTCTTCGGTCTCGGCGCCTGGCCGGCTTCGCTGCTGGCGCTGCTGACCAGCATCATCGTGACCGGCGCGCTGCACGAAGACGGCTTGGCCGATGCCGTCGACGGGCTCTTCGGCGGCGGCGACCGCGACACCAGGCTCGCGATCATGCGCGACAGCCGGCTTGGCGCCTTCGGCGGTCTCGCCCTGGTATTGAGCGTGGGGTTGCGCGCCGCGGCCCTGGCCCAGATCGGCGAAGCGCTCCATGCCGGGCTGGCGCTGATCGCGGCGCACGCCGCCTCGCGCGCGCTGCTGCCGATGGCGATGCGGCTGTCGGCCCCGGCCCGCGCCGACGGCCTCGCCGCCGCGGCGGGGCGGCCCGGCTCGGCCGCGGCCATCGGCGCCGTCATCATCGGCGCGGCGATCGCCCTCGCCGCGCTCGGACCCTCGCAGGGCGCTTTGGCGCTCGGCCTGGCCGCGATCGCGGTCGCCGCCGCGGCGGTGCTGGCGCGGCGCCGGATCGGCGGCTACACCGGCGACATTCTCGGCGCCTGCCAGCAGGTCGCGGAGACCGTGATCCTGCTCGTTGCCGCGCGGCTATGAGCGGGCGTCGGTTTTAGTCGCCCACCGGTGGCGCCGACCCGCAGGAGATGAAACCGCGTCAGCATCGTAGGGCGGATGAGCGGAAGCGAAATCCGCCACCCGAGCACCCCGATTTGGCGGAATGCGCGCTGCGCGCTGTTCCGCCCTACGTCGTCCATGTTTCTTGTTAGAGCGGGTTCCGTTCGAGTTGGGATCGGTGCCCTTGTTCGACATGTCGGCGAACGATTCGCGTCGCCGGCGCAAAATTTGCCTGGAAATTGACGCATTCGTGGCACTCGGCCGCTTGCATGCGATAATCCCGCCATGCGGCAGCTCGAGGGGAAAGCATTTGAAATGGCGAGGGCGCGCAACAGGGCTTCGCAGTTCTGCGCCGCGCTGGCCGTGCTCTTCTGGGTCGCCGCCGGTGCGGCCGCACTCGGCCAGACCGGGACGGCGGTCCCGCCGGGGTTCTCGTCACAGAACCGCGGCGGTGGTGCGCCGATCCTGCCCGAGATCGAGCCGCTGCCGCGGCCGGCTCCGGCTCCCACCCTCCCCGCCCCGGCGGCGCCCCCCGCCGCGCCCAAGCCGCAGCTGCACGGCACTCGGGGCTTCATCCTGAAGGGCGTCCACATCGCCGGCAACACCCTGCTCGACGACCAGTCAATTCACGCCGTCGTGGCACCCTATTTGGGCAAATCGGTCACTCTCGACGATCTCGAAGAAATCCGACAGCGGTTCACCCGGCTTTATGTCGATCGCGGCTACGTCAATTCGGGGGCCACGATCCCCGATCAGGACGTCTCGAACGGGATCGTCACCTTTCGCTTTGTCGAAGGCCGCGTGACCGATATCGACGTCACCGGCGCCGATCATTTCAATCCGGAATATTTCCGCTCGCGGCTCGCGCGCGCTGCCGCCACGCCGTTCAACATCGAGACGCTGGCGGAGGAGCAGCAGATCCTGCTGCAGGATCCGCTGATCCGGCGACTGAATGTCGAACTCGTGCCGGGACTGGCGCCGGGCGAGGCAAGGCTCGACGCCGATGTCACCGAAGCCAGCCGCTTTTCGCTCTCGACCGAAATTGCCGACGATCAGTCGCCGACCGTCGGCGAGATCCGCGGCCAGTTGCAAGGCACGATGGCGAACCTCCTGGGGTTCGGCGACCTGTTGACCGCGAATTACGGCCGCAGTGCCTCGCTCAACGACGGCTTCATCGATTATTCGGTGCCGATCGCCAGCGACGACACCCGCCTCAACCTGCGCTATGACCGCAACGGCACCGTGGTGGTCACGCCGCCGCTCGTACCGCTCGACATCACCAGCAGCTATTCGAGCGTCGGCATCGGGCTCAGCCGGCCGTTTTACCGCACGGCGGAGCAGAACCTGACACTCGGGTTGAGCCTGGAGCGGCGGCAGGAGCAGACCTTTCTGTTGGGAATGCCGTTCGATTTCGTGCCCGGCTCGGTGAACGGCGAGACCAACGTCACCGCACTGCGCTTTTCGCAGAGCTGGCTCGACCGCGACGCCGAACACGCTTTGGCGCTGCGCTCGACGATGAGCCTCGGGTTAGAGGCACTCGGCGCCACCGTGACCAACATGGCAACCAACATGACGCCGACCGGCCAGTACTTCGCCTGGCTCGGGCAGGCACAATACGTGCGCCGCATCTACCAGGATTGGGAGGTGCTGATCCGCTCCGATGCTCAGCTTAGCGATCGGCCGCTCTTCCAGATCGAGCAGTTTGCATTGGGCGGCATCGACACGGTGCGCGGCTATCGCGAATATCTGACGGTAACCGACGATGCGGTCCTCGTCTCGGCCGAGTTGCGCATCCCGATCGCCAGGCTGCGCATCCCTCGCCTCGCCGACAGCGACGAGGCCGGCAAGCTCCAGCTCGTCCCCTTCTACGATTTCGGCCGCGGCTGGAACGTTGACCGTCCGACGCCCTCCCCGCCCAGCATCTCGGGCGTCGGTGCCGGGCTGCGCTGGCTGCTCGGCTCGGGGATCACCGCCGAATTCTATTACGCGAAGGCGCTGCGCAACGTCGATGTCGGCAACTCTCTCGAGGACCGCGGCATCTATTTCCGGGTGACGACCAGCCTGTTCTGAATGCCGATATCGGGCATCGTCATCGGGCGGAACCCGCAGCGCCGTCCGCGCTCTGCGGCACAGCCGACGCCGGATCCCCGGGACCGCCCGCAAGGGCGGGCTGCCCGGGGACCGGAATGCGCGCTATGCGCTATTCCGCCCTACGTCACCATCAAGAGCTTTTGCAAGTATTGGTACCGAGCACCTTGTTGTTGCTGGCCGTAAACGGCGTCTTGTTGCCTAGGCACGTAAGGCTGCCGCTGATGATCGGATTGTTCTGGACCGTGGAGGCTGACCCATTGTTATTCACCTGCGCATTGCCGCCGACCGAATTGCCATTGACGGTGGCCTTCGTATTGCCATTGACCGACATATTTCCGGAGATCGAAACGCCGACGGCAGTGCAACTTCCTGTATTCTGGCACACGAAATTGCCACCGAGCGTGGGGATGCCCTCAGCCATAATGCTCGTGGTGCAGCTCGTGTTCGAAGTTGAGACATTACCCTGAGTTGAGAAATTACCATTAATGGCATTTTGACCTACTATCTGCACAGAGGAACATTGATTGGCAGAGGTATTGCCCCCGACTGTCGACCCATCTACCATGAAAAGCGAGGCGCCGGTCTGGACGTCCATGTTGCCGGTGACTGTCGACCCATCCAGGGTAAGCGTGGCGCCGCCCTGGACGGTCACGTTGCCGGTGACCGTCACGTCGCTCAAATTGCAGATACCGTCGGGCGGAACGACGACGTTGCCGGGGATCGTCATCTCGCTTAGCTCCCCTTCCTCCCCGGTGTTGCAGGAAGTGTCGGCGCGAGCGACGGGAACGCCGCAGGCCAGGAGCAGCGCCCCTGCGGCCAGCGATGCGAGAATGAGCTTTCTCATCCTTTACCTCCCCTCTTGATCGCACGTGATGGAGCGGGGGCCGATTTCGGCTCGGCGTTGCCGGTATTCCTAACGAGTCACACCGCTCGGGTCAACCGCATTTAAGCCGACATTTGCCGCGATCCCGACGGCTTCGAGGCCGGGATCGCACCTTTGAACCGATATTCCGCCAATTCCGGGCGATTGTGCGACGAAGGCATGTTGGGCAACGGTGAATCGCGCTTCTCATGCGCAGGAGTTGGTCGAACCGGCCGCTTGACCTCCCTACGGCGCAAAAACACGCTAGTGTACTGCTGCCGAAATAACTAGACATTTGGCTCGCCTTGTGGCCTACTCAGCGGGTGAGCAGGAATCGGGTAGCCACTCTGGAGCTGAGAGCCGAACAGCAGGAACTGCTGCAAGGATGGGTTCGGGCGCATGGCACGCCGCAGCAGGTGGTGAAGCGCTGCCGGATTGTTTTGCTGGCGCATGAGGGATACGCCGACGTGGCAATTGCGCAGGAGCTTGGATTAAATCGGCACACCTGTCGGCTGTGGCGGGAGCGCTTCGTCGCCGCGGGGGCGCAGAGCTTGTGGGCGGTGGCCGAAGGACGCGGACGCAAACCCCAGCCGGGCCTGGCCGAACGCATTGTGAAGGCCACGCTGAGCAGCAAACCGCCTGGGCAGACGCACTGGAGCACTCGGGCGATGGCCAGGGCCCAAGGCGTGGACGCGAGCACGGTGTGCCGCATCTGGCAGGAGCACGGCTTGCAGCCGCACCGGCAGGAGACGTTCAAACTCTCGCGCGACCCGCAATTCGTGCCGAAGCTGCTGGATGTGGTGGGCGTGTACTTGCATCCGCCGCAGAACGCGGTGGTGCTGTGCGTGGATGAAAAAAGTCAGATCCAGGCCTTGGATCGCACGCAGCCTGGGCTGCCGATGAAGCGGGGACGTTGCGGCACCTGGACGCACGACTATGTGCGCCATGGCACCACGACACTTTTTGCCGCGCTGAACGTGGCGGCCGGAACGGTCAGCGGGCGGTGTTTTCCGCGCCATCGGCATCAGGAGTTCTTGCGCTTTCTGCGCCAGATCGATGCCGAGTACGCGCCGGAGTTGGATTTGCATCTGGTGTTGGACAACTACGGCACACACAAAACCGCACAGGTCCAACGCTGGTTGAAGCGCCATCCGCGCTTCACGGTACACTTCATTCCGACCAGCTCCAGCTGGCTGAATTTGGTGGAACGCTGGTTCGGCGATCTGACCGGCAAAGCCGTGCGCCGTGGCAGCTTTGCCAGTGTCCCGGACTTGGTGGCCGCGATCGAGGACTTCATTGCGGCTTGAAATCGCGATCCCAAGCCCTTTATCTGGCGGGCGCAAGCCGAAGATATCCTCGCCAAGATCGAGCGCTGTCGGCGGCGGCTGGAAGAGATTCAGCCCGGCTGCACCGTGCGTCGTACGCGAAAGAAGGCAGCGTGACATGTGTATAGTTATTTGCGCATCATAACACTAGGGCCTGTCGTCAATCAGCAGCGGTGGCTCACATATATCAACGCTTTGGCCGGGCTCGGCCCGTGGGCCTTCAGCCCACGGACTTGATCCGTGGGCATCCACGAGAAACGGCACAGGCCTTCGCGGGCTCCCGTGGATGCCCGGCCCAAGGCCGGGCAAGACGGTAGTCGGATGTAATCGGAACGGGGCGTCCGCTCAATTGACGACAGGCCCTAATCTTACCTGCATCCGGGCACACCCCCTTCGCCGTCGCCTGCGGCATCCGACCGCGGCGTCTCATGCCGGTGCCGGTGGTGCGGTGTGCGCGGTGTTGCCGGCGTCAGTACTGCCAGCGGCATCGGGCCATCGTACCGGCGGCTCGCCGGTATCGTCACCTCGGCGACGGCCCGCGCGGGCCGCAGGCTAACGGCCGGCAGTGCCTGCTGATTACTTGATCCATTTGTGCAGAAGATCGCGCCATGCCGGGCTGCACTTGTGCGGTTCCGCCGGGCCGTTCGGGTCGAGGATGCCGTTCACCAAGTAGAAGTAATAATGCAGACACTTGCCGCTGTCCGGACGCAGAAATGTGCGCCCCGTCCGCTTGTCATGCCAAGGCTGGTAGGCGTCGCACGCCTCCATCGCCGAGATGACATGCACCAGACCCGGGTGATGGCCGCGTCCTGCGAGCACCTTGGCGACCACCATTTCCTTGCGGATATAGTCACGCCTGCTGACGCAGCGACGCGCGGCGCCGGCTCGCGCACCCGGTCACGCAGCCCCGCCGCGAAGGTCGGATAATCGAAGATCCGGATGCCCTTCGATCGAAGCAGGTTGGTCATCCCCTCAGCAAAACAAGCTCCGGGGAGGGTGCCCGTGATCACGATCCGGTCGTAGCACGACAGGACCCCGGCAACTCGATCGCGATACCGGTCCGTGAGAAGCGGCGTCATCGCCCGCCCCCTGCGCTCGTCAACCGCCGGCGCAGTCTACCCTGTCTGGTTCCGGCTTTGCCGGCTTAGGAGAAGCTGGTATGAGCTTGCCAGTGCAAGTCTGGCCCGTCCAAAGCCTAGCAAGCAGGACGGGAGCGAGCCCTGCGGGTGTCACGGTAACGTGGGTCCGAAGCGTGGGTAGCGGTCGGATGGGGTGTGGGATTGACTCCCGAAATCGGCTTGTTGCGGAGGCCGAGCTGGCGCTCGCACCAGCGAAGGCAGCCTCGGTCGGCGGAATGCGCGCTATGCGCTATTCCGCCCTACGTCACTATCAAGAGCCACCCGGTCAGGCCGGCTCAGCGGGCGCGGAAGGCGGCGGATTGCCGGTCGTAGGCGACCGGTTCGGCGAGCCCGACGTCGCGCATCAGCGCGTCGAGAGCGGCGCGGCCGTAGGCCGGCGCCGCGGCGACGGCAGCGGCCACCGCGTCGTACCAGAGGCCGTCGCGCGCGTTGAGCACGGCGCGGCGTAACGGGGATGCGGCACTCGCCGCATCGGCGGCGGCCGCATCCGAGCGGCGCAGCAACAGCGTGGCGCTGGCGACGATGTCGCGGGCGGGGATCCGCGGATCGAGGATCGCCGACACCGACCAGGTGTAAAGGATGCCCGACTCGAGCCGAACGCCGTAATCGCCGGGATCGAGACGGAAGATGCCGGCGGCCGCCGGCGCCGGGATCGGCACCTCGAGCACCGGCGCGGGCTGGCCCGGTGCGCTGATCGTGAAGCGGGTCGGCCAGGCGACCGGCCCCGATACGAAATAATAGAGCGCGGGCGCTGGATTTGTGGTCAGCCCCGTGTGGTCGCGCGGCGCCAACAGCTCGATCGTCGGCAGCGGTGCCGGCGGTCGGAAGGTGCCGCGTGAGGCGCCGCCGACGCGCCCGCCCGGCGCGCCGCGCGGCGGCGGCCGGTAGGTCGGCAGCGACTCGCTCTGCTGCTGCGCTGTCTCACCCTGATTGGTCTGCGCGCGCGCGGTGGTGGACTGACCGGCTGCCGTCGCCAGCGCCGCGGCGACGAAGACGCAAAGGATGCAGCGCGCGGCCACCCCCATCCCCTAAAGCCAGTTGCCGATCAACAGGAACGGCGCCCAATAGGCCGGGTGGGCCCAGCGCGGGTCGGCGGCGAGCGCCATTTGGGCGCGGCGCAGCGCCTGCGCCTTGGACAGGCCGGATTGCAGGCCCTGGTAGAAGGCGGTGATCAGCGTGCCGGATGCGACATCGTTGATGTACCAGAGCGTCGCCAGCGCGCTGCGCGCCCCGGCCTTCAGCGCCACGCCGGCGAGGCCCAGCGCCGCACGGTCATCGCCGCTCGCCGTCTCGCAAGCGCTGAGGATCAGCAGCTCGAGCGGGGTTTCGCGCGGCGGACCGAATTTGATGTCGGCTTCGAGATCGTCCATTGTCAGCTTGCCGTCGAAGGCGAGCACAAATGTTCGGCTCGGATCGGGGCCGAACTGGCCGTGCGAGGCGATGTGCACGATGCTGTATTTGCCGCTCTTCAGCGCGCGTGAAAACGCCGCGCGGGTGAAGGCGCCGTTGAGGAGGACATCGCCGCCCTCGATCGAATGCACGCCGGCGACTTCCTGCGGTACGTTCGGCAGCGGCACATAGCCCTCGACGCTCTCCGAGATCCCGAGCACCAGTGCCGTCCCTGCCGTCGCGGCAAGCGGCTCGGCTGCGACCATCTGCAGACTTGGCGCGATTGCCGTCGCGTAGCGGTCAACGACAAACCGGGTGCCGTCGTACAGCGCCGCAAACGGCACGATCCGCAACACCTCGTCGGGGACGACGACGAGCGTATCGACATGGTGCGCCGCGAGCGCCGGCTCGATCGGTCGGATGATCTCGTCGTAGAGCTGCCGCGCCGGCACCAGGTATTCATTTGTCGCCCGCTTCTCCAACAACGCGCGGAAGCGCTGCACTTCTCCGCGCAGCGTCGCTTCCGCGACGGGAATCGTGAATTGCCGCTCTTCCGTACCGAAACTGACCAGAAGCTCCAATCGGTCCGGCAGCGATATCGGATAGATGACCGCGGTACCCGGCGCGATGGTGGCGATCGAACGCTGCTGGGCGGTGAAGGCGGCAACGCAGGAATCCCGAAAATAATCCTGCAATTCAGTCGCCTTCAGCGCCTCGACCGTGTCGCGGGCCACGCGGATCAGCCGCGGTGCATCGGCCTTGTCCGACGACGCGCGGCGCAGGACCAGATCGGTATATTGCAGGTAGAGCGGGCCGAAGGTTGTCCGATAGGACGAGCGGCCGTCGCGGTATTCGACCGGAATGTCCTGGCGGACCGATTGCAGCTCGGCGACGGCGCGGCGATAGCTCGCGAGCGCCAGAGCCGTCTCGCCGCGCTGCCGGGCCAGACGCGCCCGCTGCCAATCCCAGCGAAACGACAATTCCGCCGATCCGGCTTGTTGCGCAAAAAAGGCGGCGCGCTCGGTCAGCCGTGCCGCAGCGGCCGCGCGGCCCGCCCGCTCGTCGAGATGCCCCAGGCTGCCGTCGGCGAGCGAGGCGAGCACCGGGTTGTGCAGCGTTTCGGCCGTCGCGGCCGCGGCGTCGAAGGCGCGCTCGGCGACGGCCTCGGCGACGCCGGGAATAGCCCCGCGGGTCTCGAAGACCGCCGACCCCGCCGAGACCAACGCCATGCCGGCGGCAAAGGAAGGCGGCTCGCGCTGCAGCATGGCGACCGCCTGGCTCAACAGCCCGGTCGCGGGCGCCGGGTCGCCGCGGCGCAGCGCGAGCCGCGCGGCGTTGGTTTCGGCGGTGGCGGCGAGCTGGCCTTCGCCCGCGGTCGTGGCATCGGCGATCGCCGCCCGATAAGCGCGCGCCGCCGCATCCGGCCGGCCCGTCGCGGCATAGAGATTGCCGAGATCGTTCTCGCTTGCGGCAAGCGTCGGCCAGTCGTGCAAGCGGCCGGCAAGCTCGCGGCTCTGGTCGAGCAGTGGCTCGGCGACGGCGGTGCGTTGCGAGATGAAGGCGAGGTTGCCGAGCGCCCCGCTCGCCGCCGCGACCAGCCGCTCGTCGCCGCTTTGTTCGGCCTTGGCGAGCGCCGCGCGCAAATCGCTGCTCGCGTCGCGGTAATAGCCGGCGACGCGGTAGGCCTCGCCGCGCCGCGCCAGGGCTTGCGCTTCGAGATCGGCGTCGCCGGACCGGCGGCACAGCCGGATCGCGTCCGACCAATACCGGGTCGCGGCGACGATGTCGCCCATGCGAAATGCCGCCGTCCCCTGCCCGAGATAATCGAGCGCCAGAGTGCGATCGTCGGACGCCCGCGCCGGGGCGGCGGCGACGCCGAACAGGAACGCCGCGATCAGCGCGGCCGGCAGAGCGCGGCGTCTCATTTCTCGGCCATGATGATCAGGCTGCCGGTCTCTCCGGCCGCGAGACGAGCGGCATGAAACCCGATGCACGGATCGTCCGGATGGTCGCGCCGCAGCGCGGCGAAGGCGGCGGCGGCACCGGGGTCGCCCGCCGTCAGCGCGCGAAACGCCGCTTCGTAACGCGCGGTTGCAGCCGGATCGTCGGTCTCCGCCGCGAGCGGCTCGAAAATGTCGGTGGCACCGCGCCGGCCTTTGACGACGAACGCGCCGATCGGGCGGAAATGGTGCCGGCGCGCGCGCTTGACCGTCTCCCCGGAGACGCAAATCCGGGTGCCGATCGCCTTGTTCAGCCCTTCGAGCCGCGACCCGGTGTTCAACGTGTCGCCTTGCGCCGAATATTTGAGCCGCGTGCGGCTGCCGATATTGCCGACCATCGCGATGCCGGTATGGACGCCGATCCGGGTGTGCCCGAAAGCGATGCCGCGCGCCTTCTGCTCGGCGCTGAAGCGTCGGGCGAAGGCGTCGATCCCGAGTGCGGCGGCGACCGCGCGATCGGCATGATCGGGCTGCTCCTGCGGCGCGCCGAAGAAGGCGAGCACGCCGTCGCCGGCAAACTCGTTGACGAGGCCGCCCTCCTTGAAGATCGCGGCGCACACCCCCTCGAAATATTCATTGGTCAGGTCGGTAAGAAATACCGGGTCGAGGCTTTCCGAGAGGGTCGTGAAGCCGGCGACGTCGCTGAACAATACCGAAATCTCCCGCCGTTCGCCGCCGAGCTTCGGCAGGGTCTCGGATTCCAGCATCGCTGCGACGACCGCAGGCGGCAGGTAATGCTCGAAGGTTTTGCGCAGATGCGCGCGAGCCTGGTTGCTCGCCGAGTGCAGCAACTGGTTGGCGAGACCGGCCGAGCCGACCCAGGCGAGCGCTGCCGGCAATGCCGGCAGCAACGCCGCCCCGCCGAAGGCGCCATAGACGATGCCGGCCAAGAGGGCGAGGCCGGCAATCGTACCGAGTACCGCCGGGATCGTCGAAACGACGAATATACCGAGCACCGCGCCGGCGATCGCCCAACTCCAGATCCACAGATCTTCGATCCCGCGCGGCAGGAACCGCAAGCTCGGGCTGCGGCCGAGGGCTTCGCGGATCAGTTGATCGGCGAGATCGGCGTGCAAGGCGATGCCGTAGATTGGGCCCGCATGGCCGAACCCGGTGTCGAACGGGGTCGAGAAGAAATCTTTTACGCTTTCGGAAGTGATGCCGACGATCACCGCCCGGCCGCGCGCCAGCCGTGCCGCGTCATCGTTGTGCATCACCTCGCCGATGCTCTTCTCGGGGAACGGGTCGGGGCCGCCATGATAGTCGAGCAGCATCTGGTAACCGCCACTGTCGAGCCTGAGATAGGGCCCGCGCGTGTCGTCGAGCGGGGCGATCAGCGCCTTTCCGAGGCGCAAATCGCCGGCCGGGCCGGGCGCGAGCCCGATCCGATCTCGGGCGAGATAGCCCAAGGCCAAGGCCATCCCTAGCGTCGGGTAGTTATCAACGCCGTCATCGGCAAACAGCAAACCGCGCCGCACGACATCGCCCGCATCGGGGATGACATCGGAGAGGGCGATGCGGTCGGTGCCGCGCAATGCCGCCGGCGGCGCGATCGCCGGCTGGGTCCGATCCTTGAGCTTGAAGGCCCAGACGATGTTTTTGTGCTGTGCGAGGACGGCGGCGAGCCGATCGGTGCCGGGCGGCTCCGGGTGGTCGCGGTAGAGGTCGACGGCGACGACCCGCGGCTGCCAGCCGGCGATCCGCTGCAACAGCGTCGCGAGATCGCCATCGCGCAGCGGCCAATCCCAGCGCTCGACATCCGCTTCGGTGGCGCCCACCAGCAGGATGCGATCGCCTCGCGAGTCCCCAGCCCACGCCACGCGCAGCGCGTCATAGATCCACAGCTCGAAGGGCTGCAGGAGCCCCCAGCCGCGCGCCAGGATGACGATCGCGGCAACGACGCCGGCGCCCGCCAGCGCCTTCAGCGCGGGCCGGCGCAACAGTCGCGCGATGCGGCCCTTCGCCGACCGGGCCCGGCTCACTGCCTCGGTCGCGGCACTCGCCATCGCCTCAACCGCAGCGCAACCGCGATTTCGAGGGTCGACGGGAGGTCCCCTTCGGCCTCGGCGCGGCGCGGGGCGACCCGCGGATCGAGCCGCAGATCGCGGCCCGCGAGGTAGAGCGCCGGCAGGCTCGCGTTCGGGTCTTCCGGCAGGCCGCCGCGGCCCGCCTCGACGAGGCTCGATTGCGGGCCGGGGGCGCGCGCGGCACAGCTGGCGCGGGTCACGGCGACGGCACTGAGCAACTCGCTCGACAGGACGACAAGGGTGCCGTTCAGATCGACGCGCGGCCCGCTGATGACGACGTTCCCCGACACGCCGAAGGCCGAGCTCGCTGAGACGATGCTGTCGGCGGACGGAATGTATTGGCCGGCATCGATCATAATGTTGCCGCCATGACCTTCGACCGCCTGAGCGATGACATCGCTGCCGCTCAGAATGACAAACGGCGACGCGATGGTGATATTGCCGCCATTGCCGGTCACGCCCTGGACCGAGGTCGTGATCTCGCCGTCGGTCAGATAAAGCATTTCTCGCAGCGACATTCCGATATTGCCGCCATTGGCGGTCGAGGTCGCCGCCTCGGTCGAGATCGCGGCGCCGCCGTTCAGGAGAAGCCGATCGGCGGCGATCGCAATCGCGCCCGCATCGCCGCCGGCGCTCGACTGCGCGGTGATCTGCGGACCGGGTCCGACGAGGACAAGGTCCGAAGACACGTCAAGGATCACGTCACCGCCAGTGCCGCCTCCGGCGGTGGTGCTGGCGATCTCGGCGCCGCCTTTGATCGTCAGGCTGCCGGCGGTCACGGCAACCGTACCGGCCGGCCCGGATTGCGGCCCGGTCGCCGAGGCGGCGATTTCGCTGCCCGGTACGCCGCCGCCGTCCAACAGAAGGGTGCCTCGCGTCGTGACCGTGACCGAGCCGCCGGCCCCGGTTCCGGCGGACGTGCTGACGATCGCGGCGCCGTCCGCAACCGAGATTTGCCCCGCCGTGACCTCGAGCGAGCCGGCATTTCCGCTGCCGATCGATTGCGCCGTGATCTGCGATCCCGCGCCGGCAAGGACGACGCCGGAACCGACGACAACCTCGACTTGGCCGCCGGCCCCGGGACCCGCCGTCGAACTGGCGATTTCCGCCCCGCTTTCGATCGTCAGGCTGCCGGCGGTCACGGCAACGGCGCCGGCCCCCCCGGATTGCGGCCCGGTCGCCGAGGCCGCGATCTCGGTGCCGGGTATGCCGTTGCCGTCCAACAGCAGTGCGCCTCGCGTCGTGACCGTGACCGAGCCGCCAGCCCCGGTTCCGGCGGTCGTGCTGACGATCTCGCCGCCGTCCGCGATCGAGACTTGCCCCGCCGTGACCTCGACCGAGCCGGCAGCGCCGCTGGTTCCCGGATCGGTGGTCGTGGCAATTTGCCCGCCCTGGATCGACAGCTCCCCAGCGACCAAGACCGCCACTTTCCCGGCGTTGCCGGTGGCCGCCGGCCCCTGCTCCGAGGCTCCGACCGCGGAGCTGGTAATCGCGCCGCCGTCGAGGATCGTTAAACCTCCGGCGCGGACGAACACATCGCCCGCCTTGTTGGTACTTCCCTGATTGGCCTGCGTCGCAATCCCGGTCACAAATTTGGGGTCTGAGCGCGCGCCGTTGATTTTCAGCCGGCCGCTGACCGCGACGAAGACGGTCCCGCCGGTTCCGGCCCCAAAGGTCCCGCTTCCGATCTCACCGTTGTCGACGATCGACAACGCTGCGGCGGTGACATGCACATCGCCGGCGTTGCCGGTCGTGCCCGGATCGGCGTCCGTCGCGATCCCCGCCAGCGCGGCAGATCCCGACCCCACGATGGTCAAGAGGCCGCTGACCTCGACCGTGATATTGCCGGCGCGCCTCCCCGCGCTCGCCGGCACGCCGTTAAAGGCTGCAAGCAGGCCGCTCGAGATCAAGCCGTCGCTGATGCCGAGGCTGCCCGCTTTGATGATCACGTTTCCGGCGTCGCCGCTGCTCCCGGCCTCGCTGCCCGACGCGATCTCGCCGCCGCTGGCGAGGGATATCGCCCGCGCAGTGACGGAAACGGTACCGGCATTCTCGGTCCCGAAAGTGGCGCTCGAAATCTCGCCGTTATCCAGGATCGACAAGCTTCCCGCCCTGACGAAGACATCGCCGGCGCTGCCGCTGCTCCCGGGATTGGCCTCGGAGGTGATGCCGGTCAAACCGAGAGCGCGCGAGCTGGCGCCGTCGATCTCCAGCCGGCCGGCGACTGCGACGGAGACACTGCCGCCCCGGCCTGCGCCGAAGGTGCTGCTGGCGATCTCGCCTTTGTCGGTGACCGACAAAGTTCCCGCCGTGACCCGCACGTCGCCGCCGGTGCCCGTCGTCCCCGTGTTGGCGTCCGCTGCGATCCCGCTCAACGACACCGATCCTGCCCCGTCGATCGTGAGAAGACCGCTGACTTCGACAATGACGGTACCCGCGTGTTTCCCCATGCTGGCCGGCAAGCCGTTAAAGGCGGCGAGCAGGCCGCTGAGATCAGCCCGTCGTGGATATCGAGACTGCCGGCCGCGACCATTACCTTTCCGGCATCGCCTTTGCTCCCGGCTTCGCTGTCTGCCGTAATCTCGCCGGCGGCGGCGACGCGCAGCGCTCCGGCACTCACCGTGACGGTCCCGGCATTTTTGGTCCCGAACGTGGCGGAAGAAATCTCGCCGTCGACAACGATCAAGGTCCCGGCCGTCACCCCTACCGCGCCCGCGCTCCCGGTGCTGCCGGGATTGGCTTGCGCGGCAATGCCGGTGAAGAGGCCCGCCGCGCCGGTGATGGTCAGCCGGCCCGATACATCGACTGAGATGTCGCCGCCGTTCCCGGCCCCGGACGTGCCGGCCGAAATCTGTCCGCCGTCCTCGATCGAGAGCGAGCCGGCGGCAACTGTAATCGTTCCCGCGGCCTTGCTATTGGCTGCGAGAGCATTCGAGAAGATGCCCGAACTCCCTTTGATCGTGAGGTTGTTGGCGACCTCGACCGAGACCTCGCCGGCTGCTCCGGTGGACACGCTGGAGACCGAAATCTGAGCCCCGTCTTCCAGGAACAGCGCACCGGTGCGCACCGTGACGATGCCGCCGTGGCCGGTCCCAAAGGTGTTGCCTTCAATGCCGGTTCCGGCGCCGCTGATCAGTGCCGCGCCGGCAACGCGGACCGTTACATCGCCGGCATCCCCGCTGCCGTCCGCGCCGCTCGAGATCGCGCCGCCATCGACTATCTTCAGGCTGCCGGCGACGATCGCCACATCACCGGCACTGCCGGTGCTGCCGGCCTCCGCATCGGCTATAACGCCGGTCACCTGTGCGGCGCCGGTGGCGTCGATCGACAGAGCGCCGCGCACATCGAGCGCAAGGTTGCCGCCGCCGCCGCGCCCGAAGGTCGCGCCGAGGACCACGCCGTTGGCGAAAATGCTCAGGCTGCCGGCCGATATCGTCACGGCGCCGGCCTGCCCTTTCGCGGGAGTATCCGAGTACGACCCGAGCCCGGTCGCGGAACTCGGGTCGCCTCGCCCATCGATCAGGATCGCGCCGGCTGCGACATCGACGGGGCCGGCGGCGCCGATCCCTTCGGCAACGGTAACGAGCGAGGCCGCGTCGGTCAGTGCGAGCCGGCCGGTTGAAACCGAGAGCCGCCCGCCGCGGCCACTGCCGAAGGCAACCGTCTCGACGGTGGCACCGTCGCCCAGCGCAATCCGGCCGTCCGCCTCGAGCACGATCTCGCCGCCGGTGCGCGCGCCATGATTGTCGGCCTCGATCGTGCTGTCGTCGATCGTCAGGCTGCCCGAGCGGATGAAGACACTGCCGGCATGCCCGTGTCCGCCTGGATTACCGACCTCGAGCGTCGAGCCGCCGGTGATGGTCACCCGACCGAAACGCTTTGCCGTCAGGCCTTGCGCACTGCGCGGGTTGACCGGCACCTCGCCTTCGCCGGCAACGCTCGCCACGTCGATCGCGCCGGCCGGCGCGATCTTTGCCTTCCGGATCGATACGGGGCCGCCGACGAGCCCGATCGTGCCCCGAGCCTCCAATAAGCTGCCGTTGACGGTGATTGCCGGCGGTTTCGCATCGAGAAAGCCGAACGCCGCCGGCGGCGCCGCGGTCAGCGTGCTGGCTTTGGGGTGCGTCGCCCGAAATCGCGCGCCATTCGCCATTTTGACGTAGTTGGCGGTCGAGGCGTAAAAGCTGCCCGAAACATTGACCGTCCCCTGCGGCCCGAAGACGACGCCGTAAGGGTTGATCAGATAGACGTTGGCGCCGGCGATCGTCGAATTGATCGTGCCGTCGATCGACGAGATCTGCCCGCCGGTGACGCGGCCGATGATGTTGTCGACCGAGGCTGGGCCGGTAAAGGTTGCGCTCTCGCCCGGGGTCAGCCCGAAGATCCCGAAGCTCTGGAACAGATTGCCGCCGCGCTGACGGCCGAGCTCGGCGCCGATCTGATAATGGGGCCCGGGGAGAGTGCGGCGCGGGGAAAGCGTCCCATCGACTGTAATGTGCTGCGCCGAGGCCGTCCTCGGGACCAATGCAACGAACAGCGCCAGACAGCCGAGGCATGCTCGCGAGCGCAAAACCACGGCGTTTCTCCAGCCACGCGAAGGTAAGAGATTATGGCCTTACCAACAGATCCTGTCGAGCCGCCTGTTCCGGGCGCCGGCTGCGAACGCGCCGCCCGTCGCCGGCCCGGCGGCCCGCCTCGCAGGATTGCCGAAACGTGATTGCGGCGGCGGCGCCGGGAAGGCGCGCACCCTAACCTAACAGGGTGTGGAAAAACGCGGGTTTTGGCTTGCCTCGCCCTTCGAGGCGGCCGCCTCATCCTGAGGCGCCGGCCGCAAGGCGGCGTGGCGAAGGGCCGGCCTCCGCAGGGTGAGGCAAGCTATTGATAATGTTTACTTCATTCTGAGGAGCGAAGCGTCTCGAAGGATGAGGTCACAACCGAATCCAGTTTCCGCATCCTGTTAATTTAAGCGCGCCGACCAATCTCGCCAATGAGGTGGCCCGGGGGTCGCCCGGCAGGGAATTGCCTGATTTGCGGCTTCGCCGATCAGAACTGGCCTTTCTTCAACCTGAAGATATCGGGGGTGCGGCTGTCGAGGACATAGCTGAGCGACAGCGTGATGCTGGCGATGCCGGCCTCGTGCTGCGGGCCGTTTGCCCGGCTCGGCGTGCTGGCCAGCCGCAGAATGGTCGTGTGCTGGCGGGCATCCTCCCCCTCGAACACGAGGAAGCTGCCGTCGGCCAGCCGTGAATTGGCGATGATTGTTTTGGGCTCGTACCCCGAATCGAGAAGGAGCTGTCGCAACTGATTGGCGGCGGTGACGATGTTCTCGGGCGGCACACGCGGATCGACCGGCGTCCCCCAAAGGATCGTGACCTGGATCAGCTTTTTGCTCTTGTAGCCGAGGATGTAGGAGAGGCGGGCTGCGCCGGCGCCCTCAAGCAGGTTAGCGACGGTTGTGCTCAAAACGGTCGTGCGCTCCGCCGCATTCTCGCCGGTCGTCACCTTTGCCGGCGGAATGCCGAAATCGCGCGCGATGGCTGCCTTCACCTCGGCTTCGTTCATGCCCCAGCGCGCCGAGCGGAAACCGTTGACGGTCACAGGGGGAACCGATTCGGCCTCGGGCGGCGCCGGAGGAGGCTGCGCCGGCGCGGCGCCGGCGGTGGCGGCGCCCAACAGGAGACCTGCCGCCGCCACGGCGTGCGCCGCCCAGCGACAGGAGGTTCTTCGGATCATCGGTGATCAACGCTGTGCATCGAGCGGTGGAAGCCTCGCTTGCCGCCACGATCCCTACCATAATTCCAACAACCCTTGCCGCCCCAACCGCGAAGCGAGCCTAATCCGCGAGACGGCCCCATCGCGGTGTGCTAGCCTCACGGCCGCGACGCGACAGGGAAGTCCGGTGCAAGACCGGCGCTGCCCCCGCAACTGTGAGCGGCGAGACCGCGGCATAGGCCACTGGCCTCCCTCCCTACCCTCCCCCGCATGCGGCGGAGGGTAGGGAGGGAGGCCGGGAAGGCGCCGCGGCCAACGACCCCGAGCCAGGAGACCTCCGCCTCGCCCGCCTGCCTTCGTTCCGCCAAGGGGCGGCGACAGGGCGGCGGCCAATTGGGACGATTCCTCGGGCGGAGGAGGCGCCATTGTCGCAGGCAGACCGAGACCGATCGCGCACCGCGCTCGCCGCGGCGACCCTGGTGCTGGGCGGCGCCCGCTCGGGCAAGAGCCGGTGGGCCGAGCGCCTCGTCGAGGATGCCGCGGCGGGCGGCACCTATTGCGCGACCGCAGCCGCCGGCGATGCCGAGATGGCGGCGCGCATCGCCGCCCACCGGGCGCGCCGCGGTCCCTTCTGGCGCACCGTCGAGGAGCCGCTCGCCATCGCCGCGGTGATCGGGGCCGAGGCGGCGCAAGATCGCCCGCTGCTGATCGACTGCCTGACCTTGTGGCTTTCGAATCTGATGCTGGCCGGCCGCTCCGTCGACGGCGAGATCGCCGCACTCGTGGCGGCATTGCGGCTCGCCGCCGGCCCGGTGGTGCTGGTCGCCAACGAGGTCGGGTTGGGCCTCGTTCCGGCGACACCGCTCGGGCGGCGGTTTCGCGACGCCGCCGGGCGGCTCAATCAGGAGATCGCCGCGCATGCCGAGCGCGTCGTCTTCATCGCCGCCGGCCTGTCCCTGGTTTTGAAGGAGGGATGACCCATGGTGCAGCAGCAACTGGCCCTGCGACCCCTCACCCCAACCCTCTCCCCGCCAGGCGGGGAGAGGGAGGGACCCGCGCAGCGGGAGGGTGAGGGGCGAATTCTGGTCGGCGTCTGGCGCGCGAAGACGCGCTGACATGCGGCGGGTTCCGGCAACGGTAATCACCGGCTTTCTCGGCGCCGGCAAGACGAGCCTGGTGCGCCACCTCCTGGCCCGGGCGCAGGGGCGGCGGCTCGCCGTCCTGGTCAACGAGTTCGGCGAGCTGGGGATCGACCGCGAGCTGCTGCTCGGCTGCGGCGACGCCGCCTGCCGTGCCGGCGACATCATCGAACTGGCGAATGGCTGCCTGTGCTGCACCGTCGCCGACGATTTCCTGCCGACCCTCGGCCGGCTGCTCGACCGCGCGGCGCCGCCCGAACACATCCTGATCGAGACCTCGGGCCTGGCCTTGCCGAAGCCGCTGGTCCAGGCCTTCGCCTGGCCCGAAATCCGCACCCGTGCAACGGTCGACGGAGTGTTGACGGTGATCGATGCGGGCGCCCTAGTCGCGGGGCGCTTCGCCGCCGACCCCGAAGCGGTCGCCCGCTGCCGCGCCGCCGACCCGGCGCAGGCGCATGACAACCCGCTCGACGAGGTCTTCGCCGACCAGCTCGCCTGCGCCGATCTCGCCATTCTGAACAAGGCCGATCTCGTCGACAGGGCCCGGCTCGCGGGATTGCGGCGCGAGGTTGCGGCGCGGCTGCGTCCGGGCGCCGGGCTCGTCGTCGCCCGCGGCGCCGCCATACCGCCGTCGGTGGCGCTCGGCCTCGGCGCCGCGGCCGAGGATGATCTGGCCGCCCGGCCCGCCCTGCACGATCTCGAAACCGGGCACGATCACGACGATTTCGAGAGCTTTGTCGTAACCCGCGCGACGGTGCCGGACGGCGCCGCCTTTCTCGCGCGCCTCGAGGCGGCAATCCGCCGCTACGGGCTGCTCAGGGTCAAAGGCTTCGTCGACGCGCCGGGGTGCCAACGGCGGCAGGTGGTGCAGGCGGTCGGCGACCGGCTGCAGCACTATTTCGACCGGCCCTGGGCCGTGGGCGAAAAGCGCGAGACCCGGCTCGTCGTGATCGGCCGCAAGGGCCTCGACCGGACCGCGATCGGCGCGGCGCTGGCGCTTTGAATGCACCTCTTGGCGACCATTCCGGGCGAAATCGCCGACGGCTCGGCCGCGGTCGATCTGGCCCAAACGCCGGGCGACATCGTGCTCCTGGCGAGCGCCGACACCGAGATCGCGCTGCTGGCGGCGGCGCAGCGGCGGCGGCGCCAAGAGGATCCGGCGGCGCCGCGCCTGCGCCTGGCGCCGGTCCTCCGGCTCGGCCACAATCTCTCGGTCGATCTCTACATGGACACCGTCGCCGCGTCGCGCCTCGTCGTCGCCCGGCTGCTCGGCGGCAGCGCCTATTGGCCTTACGGCGTCGACCGCCTGGTCGAGACCTGCCGCGGCCGGGGCATTCCGCTGGCGCTGCTGCCCGGCGACGACCGGCCCGATCCGGAACTCTCCGAACGGTCGACGATCGCCGCCGACGCGCGCCGCCGGTTGTGGCGCTATCTCGCCGAGGGCGGGCCCGCCAATGCCGAAAATCTGCTGCGCTACGCCGCTTCTCTGATCGGCTACGAGGCCGCCTGGGCCGAGCCGGCGCCGCTGCTGCGCGCCGGGCTCTACTGGCCCGGCCGGGCGCTGCCGAGCCTCGCCGACATCGTCGCGGCGTGGGGCGATGACGGCGGCGTCGTCCCGATCGTCTTCTACCGGGCACTCTTGCAGTCGGGGAACACGGCGCCGGTCGACGCGCTGATCGGCGCCTTGTCGGCGCGGCGGCTGCGGCCGCTGCCGGTCTTCGTGCAGAGCTTGAAGGACGGCGAAGCCGCCGCCCTCTTCGCCGAGCTGTTCGCCGCCGCGCCGCCCGCGGCGATCCTCAACGCCACCGGCTTCTCGCTGCGCGCCGGCGGCGGCGAGGACCCGCTCGGGGCGGCCGACTGCGCGGTCTTGCAGGTCGTCTTTGCCGGCGGCGACGAGCCGAGCTGGCGCGCCGGAACCCGCGGTCTCGGACCGCGCGACCTGGCAATGAACGTTGCCCTTCCCGAGATCGACGGCCGCATCATCTCGCGCGTGGTGTCGTTCAAGACGCCGCTCGGGCGTGATCCTGAGACCGAGACAAACCTTGTCGGCTATCGGCCGGTCGCCGACCGGATCGATTTCGTCGCCGATCTGGCGCATAATTGGTCGCGCCTGCGGCGCAAGCCGCCGGCCGAGCGCCGGGTGGCGCTGATCCTCGCCAACTACCCCAACCGCGACGGCCGCATCGGCAACGGCGTCGGGTTGGACACGCCGGCTTCGGCGGTCACGATCCTCGGCGCATTGGCGGCGGCCGGCTACCGCGTTGGCGACATGCCCGCCGACGCGCCGGCGCTGATCGCCCGCCTGCTCGCCGGACCGACCAATGCGCACCCCGGCGCGCCTGATGAGGAATCGCTGTCGTTCGCGCAGTACTCGGCGTGGTTCGCGACCCTGACGCCGGCGGTTCGTGAGGCGGTGACGCGGTGCTGGGGTGCGGCGGGCGGTGACCCGTTCTTTCGCGAGGGATCGCTCGACTGCGGCCGGTTTGCGATCCCCGGCTTCTGCGCCGGCAATATCGCGGTCGTGATCCAGCCGGCGCGCGGCTACAACATCGACCCGAAGGCGACCTACCACGATCCGGCGCTGGTCCCGCCGCACGGCTACCTCGCCTGTTATGCTTGGCTCGCGCACGAATTCCGCGCCGATGCGGTCGTTCATCTTGGCAAGCACGGCACCCTCGAGTGGCTGCCGGGCAAGGCGCTGGCGCTCTCGGCCGAATGCTTTCCGGAGGCCGCACTCGCACCGTTGCCGCATCTCTATCCGTTCATCGTCAACGACCCGGGCGAGGGCACGCAGGCCAAGCGGCGGGCGCAAGCGGTCATCCTCGATCATTTGACCCCGCCGCTGACCCGCGCCGGCAGCTATGGCCCGATCGCCGAACTCGAGCGCCTGATCGACGAATATTACGAGGCGGCGCGGGGCGATGCGCGGCGCGTCGCGGTGCTGGCCGAGGCGATCCTCGAACGGGCCCGGGCGGCCGGGCTCGACGGCGATTGCGGCATCGCCGGGGACGACGATGGCGCTGCGGCCTTGCGCAAGCTCGACGGGTATCTTTGCGAGCTGAAGGAGCTGCAGATCCGCGATGGGCTGCATGTCTACGGGCGCAGCCCCGAGGGCGAGCGCCTCGACGCACTGCTCGCCGCCTGCGCCCGCCCGGCGCGCGGTTCGCGCCCGCAAGAGGCGTCGTTGCTGCGGGCGCTCGCCGCCGATCTGGGACTTCCGGGGGATCCGCTGGCGCTCGATTTGGCCCGCCCCTGGACCGGTCCGCGCCCAAGAATTCTCGCCGCAGACGCGCCGTGGCGGACCGTCGGCGATACCGTGGAGCGATTGGAGGCGCTCGCCTTGCGCCTCGTTGCCGGCTTGGTGAAGCCGGCGCCGGACTGGCGTCGGACCGCCGCGGTGCTGGACTGGGTCGAGAAGACGCTGCGCCCCGCCGTCGCCGGCTGCGGCGCCGCCGAGCTGGCGGGGCTCCTGGCCGGGCTCGACGGGCGTCTGGTACCGCCGGGCCCGTCCGGCGCGCCGAGCCGTGGTCGGCCCGAGGTGCTGCCGACCGGCCGCAACTTCTTCTCGGTCGACACCCGCACCGTGCCGACCGAAGCGGCCTGGCAGCTCGGCTGGAAATCGGCGGCGATGCTCGTCGAGCGCCACGCCCAGGAGCATGGCAGCTACCCGGCCCGCGTCGCCCTGTCGGCCTGGGGCACCGCGAATATGCGCACCGGCGGCGACGACGTCGCACAGGCCTTGGCGCTGTTGGGCGTGCGGCCGGTCTGGGAGCAAGCGAGCGGGCGGGTGACCGGGTTCGAGATCCTGCCGGCGGCGGTGCTCGACCGGCCGCGAGTCGACGTCACCCTGCGCGTCTCCGGCTTTTTCCGCGACGCCTTCCCGGGCTTGATCGACCTCGTCGATTCGGCGGTCTGCGCCGTCGCCGCCCTCGACGAGCCGGGCAAGGTCAACCCCCTTGCGGCGCGGGTCGCCGCCGACCGGTGCGCCCTCGAAGCGCGCGGGGTGGCGCCCGAGGAAGCCCGGCGGCGCGCCCTTTACCGCGTCTTTGGCGCCAAGCCCGGCGCCTACGGCGCCGGGTTGCAGACCTTGATCGACGAGCGGATCTGGGGCGACGAGGGCGACCTCGCCGCGACCTGGCTGGGCTGGAGCGGCTATGCCTACGGCGCCGGCGCCGAGGGCGTCCCGGAGCGGGCGATGCTCGAAGCGCGCCTTTCCGCCGCCGATGCGGTGCTGCACAATCAGGACAACCGCGAGCACGATCTCTTGGACAGCGACGATTACTATCAGTTCGAGGGCGGGCTCGCGCTCGTCGTGCGGCAGCTTTCGGGCCGCGCGCCGGCGGTCTGGCACATCGATCATTCGCGCCCCGAAGAGCCGCGGATCCGCAGCTTGCGCGAGGAGATCGGGCGCGTCGTTCGGGGCCGGGCGGCGAACCCGCGCTGGATCGCGGGCGTGATGCGGCACGGCTACAAGGGGGCAGCCGAGATTGCCGCCACCGTCGACTACCTCTTTGCCTTCGCCGCCACCGCGCGCGCCGTCGACGACGCGCATTTCGAGGCGCTCTACGACGCCTATCTCGCCGACGACCGGGTGCGCCAATTCATGGCCGAGCACAATCCGGCAGCGCTCGCCGATATGAGCCGCCGGTTTCTCGAAGCGATCGACCGCGGCCTCTGGCGACCGCGCCGCAACAGCGCGGGCGAGGCGCTGCGGCAATGGAGTGCCGCGTGAGCAACCCGCTCGAGACCGAGGCAGAGATCAACCGCCGCCACAACGAGAAGATGGCGCGGCGCAAGGCGGTTCGCGACCGCATGCTGGCAACCAAGACCGAAGAGCGCGGGTTGTTGATCGTCCATACCGGCAAAGGCAAGGGCAAATCGACCGCAGCCTTCGGACTGGTACTGCGCTGTCTCGGACACGGCATGAGGGTCGGCATCGTGCAATTCGTCAAGGGCGTGTGGCACACCGGCGAAAGGGCGGCGCTCGAACGGTTTGGCGAGCTTGTGACCTGCCGGGCGATGGGCGACGGCTTCACCTGGGAGACGCAGGACCGTGCCCGCGACATCGCCGCAGCACAAAGGGCGTGGGAAACCGCCAAGGCGATGATCGCTGACCCGTCCTACCGGCTCGTCCTGCTCGACGAGCTCAACATCGTGCTGCGCTACGGTTACTTGCCGGTCGAGGACGTGACCGCGGCGCTGAAGGCCAAGCCGCACGACCTGCACATCGTCGTCACCGGGCGCAACGCCAAGACCGAGCTGATCGAAGCCGCCGATCTCGTGACCGAGATGACCCTCGTCAAGCACCCGTTCCGCGCCGGCGTCAAGGCCCAACCGGGGATCGAGTTTTGACCGCGCGGGCGCTGATGCTGCAAGGCACCGGGTCGGATGTCGGCAAGTCGCTGCTGCTGGCCGGGCTAGCGCGGGCCTATACGAGGCGCGGGCTCGTGGTGCGGCCGTTCAAGCCGCAGAACATGTCGAACAACGCCGCGGTCACCGCGGACGGCGGCGAGATCGGCCGGGCCCAGGCGTTGCAGGCGCGCGCCTGCGGCGTCGCCCCGCTCGCCGACATGAACCCGATTTTGTTGAAGCCGCAATCCGAAGGCGGGGCGCAGATCGTGCTCGGCGGCCGGGTCTGGGGCAGCGCCTCGGCGCGCGGCTATCGCCGGCTGGCGCCGAGGCTGTTGCCGATGGTGCTCGCCGCCTTTGCCCGGGTCGGGGCGGCCGCCGATCTGGTCCTCGCCGAAGGGGCGGGGAGCCCGGCGGAAATCAACCTGCGCCGCGGCGACATCGCCAATATGGGTTTTGCCGAGGCGGCGGGGGTGCCGGTCGTGCTGATCGGCGATATCGAGCGCGGCGGGGTCATCGCCCAGCTCGTCGGCACCTATGCGCTGTTGACGCCAACCGAGCGGGCGCTGCTCGCTGGCTACATCGTCAACAAGTTTCGCGGCGATCGCCGGCTCTTCGACGGCGGCATCGCCGCCATCGGGGCGCGCACCCAAATGCCCTCGTTCGGGGTGGTGCCGTTCTTTCCGGCGGCGTCACGGCTGCCGGCCGAAGACAGTTTGGCGCTTTCCGGCGCGGCCATCGATCCGCCGCCCTATCGGCGCGGCGACGGCCGCCTGCGCATCGCCGTTCCGGTGGTGCCGCACATCGCCAATTTCGACGATCTCGACCCGCTCGTCGCCGAGCCGCAGGTCGATCTCGTCATGGTCCGGCCCGGCCGCCCTTTGCCGCGGGATGCCGCGCTGCTGATCCTGCCGGGGTCGAAGGCGGTCATCGCCGATCTCGCCTTTTTGCGGCGCGAGGAATGGGACATCGACATCCTCGCGCACCACCGGCAGGGCGGACGCATTTTAGGTCTATGCGGCGGCTACCAGATGCTGGGGCGGACGATCGCCGATCCCCTCGGCGTCGAGGGGCCCCGGCGAACGGCCGCCGGGCTCGGCCTGCTCGACCTCGACACTGTCCTTGCCCGCGACAAGCGGCTGCTGCTGACGAATGGGCTCGACCTGGAGACCGAGACGCCGGTCGAAGGCTATGAGATGCATCAGGGAGTGACCACCGGCCCCGCATTGTCGCGGCCGATGCTGCGGCTCGGCGACCGCAGCGACGGCGCCGTCGCCGCCGACGGCCGCGTCGCCGGCTGCTATCTCCATGGCCTCTTCGCTAGCGATCCGTTTCGCGGCGCTTTCTTGCGCAGGCTGGGCGGGGCACCCGGTGCGTTTGGTTACAGCAAGCAAATCGACGCAACCCTCGACGCGCTGGCCGATCACCTCGCCGCCAATCTCGATCTCGATCGCCTGCTCGCCGCGGCGCGGTTCCCGGCCTTAGAACCGCGGCGCGACACGCAGAAGGAGCCAAATGCCGAAGACAAAGCCGCCTTCAATCAGGCAAGCAAGCCGATAAAGCCGCAGCGCGCGGGCGATATCCTTGGTCGTGGCGCGGGCGGTGCCGTCGCCGACCCAGGGATCGGCGACGACGCCCTCGGCATAGCGGCGCGGGCCGGCCAAGGCGAGCCCAAGCGCCCCGGCGATCGCTCCCTCCGGCCAGCCGGCATTGACCGAGCGATGCTTGCGCGCATCCCGCAGCATGATCGCGAGCGCATGGCCGGGACGGCAACCCCCGGCAAAGACCGCGGCCGCGGCGATCAAGAGCCCGCCGAGCCGCGCCGGCACCAGGTTCAGGAGATCGTCGAGTCGCGCCGCGGCCCAGCCGAAGGCCCGGTAATGCCGGTTCTTGTGACCGATCATGCTGTCGAGGGTGCTCGCCATCTTGTACGCGAAAAGGCCAGGGAGCCCGCCGACGAGGTACCAGAAGACCGGAGCGACGACGCCGTCGCAAAAGTTCTCGGCCAGGCTCTCGATCGCCGCGCGGACGACGCCGTGCACGTCGAGGCTCGCCGGATCGCGGCCGACGATATGGCGGACCGCGGCGCGTCCGGCCCTCAATCCGCCGCGGTCGAGTTCCCGCGCGACGGCGGCGACGTGCTCGTAGAGGCTGCGCTGAGCGACGAGGACGGCAATCAGCAGCACCTCGACGGCGGCACCCGGAACCGTGCCGCGGCACAGCCGCTCGATGGCGAGCCCGAGCAACGCCGCGCCGCCGGTCAGAACGACGACGGTGATGATGCCGCGGCCGCGGCGCGAGGCATCGCTGCGGATCTCGCGATTGAGCTTGCGATCGAAAACGGCGATGGCGCGGCCGGCGAGCACCGCCGGGTGCGGCACCAGACGAAACAGCGCCGGCATATCGCCCAGCGCGCCGTCGACGGCGAGGCCGGCGACGAGCAGCAGCGGGTCGGCGACCGCCGGCGTCATGGCGAGGCCAGTCTCGGCCGCGGCCGTCCGCGGGTCAATCGATGAGCGAGGCGATGAGCCGGCCGGCGGTGCTGGTCTGCGGCCATGGCAGCCGCGATCCCGAAGCGATCGCCGAATTCGAGGCGTTCGCTCAGGCATTGCGGCGGCGACTGGCGGCGGTCGACTTCGCCACCGGCTATCTGGAGTTCGCACGCCCAACGATCCGTGACGGGCTCGCCCAATTGGCGGCGCGCGGCGCTCGCCGGATTTTTGCGATCCCGGGCATGCTGTTCGCGGCGAGCCATGTCAAGAACGACCTGCCTTGGGAGATCAACAGCTTTGCCGCCGAGAACCCGGGGATTGAGCTGCGCTTTGGCCGCGACTTGGCGATCGATCCGCGGCTGTTGCAGGCATCGGCCGAGCGGATTGCCTCCGCCACGCCGCAGAGCGGCGTTGCCCGGGCCGAAAGCCTGCTCGTCGTCGTCGGCCGCGGCACCAACGATCCCGACGCGAATTCGAACGTCGCAAAGATCACGCGCATGCTGTGGGAGGGAATGGGCTTCGGCTGGGCCGAGACCGCATTCAGCGGCGTCGCCGCCCCGTGCGTCGATGCCGCCCTGGCGCGCGCCGCCCGGCTCGGGTTCCGCCGCATCGTCGTATTCCCGTATTTCCTGTTCACCGGCGTTCTCGTCAAACGCATCTATGCCGCGACCGACGCCGCGGCGCGGCGCTTCGGCGACATCGAATTCGCCAAGGCCTCCTATTTGCGCGATCACCCGGCCGTGCTCGACGCCTTCTGCGAGCGCGCCGCCGAGCCGGCTGACGGACCGCCCCCGATGAACTGCCAGTTGTGCAAATACCGCACCCAGATCATCGGCTTCGAGGGCGATGCCGGGGCTGCGCAACGAGGGCATCACCATCATGTTCGCGGCGTCGGCGCCGATGCCGCGCACGGTCACCCGCACCCCCATCGCGGCGAAGGCTGAGACGGGATGCCGGCACTCTTCGACCACTACATCGTCGTCGACTGGAGCGCGGCGAACCAGAAGAAAAGGGGCCGCGACAGCATCTGGATCGGTCATCTGGGGCCGGCTGGGGAGAGCTGCGAAAATCCGGATACCCGCGATCGCGCCAAGATGCTTCTGAGCGAGCGACTTGCCGGGGCCGTATGCCGCGGCGAGCGGGTATTGATCGGGTTCGATTTTCCGTTCGGTTACCCTTCCGGCTTTGCCGCGCGACTGAGGCTCGAAGGGCCGCCGTGGCGCGCGGTCTGGGACGAGATCGCTCGGCTGATTACGGATGACGAGCGCAACCGCAACAACCGGTTCAAGGTCGCGGCGCAGCTGAACGAGCGCGTTTCCGGCAGCGTGTTCCCGTTCTGGGGCCGGCCGGGGCAGATGCACAGCGCGTTTCTCAGCAGCAAACACCACCGGCGGCACGACGCCGGCGGCCTTCGGGAAAAGCGACTTGTCGATACTTGGATGGTCGGTGCGCAACCTTGCTGGAAGCTGTTGGGCGCCGGTGCGGTCGGCGGCCAGGTGCTGACCGGCATCCCGGTCGTGCGTGAGCTGCACGCCGACCCGCGCTGGACCGACCACGCCCGAATCTGGCCATTCGAGACCGGGCTCGGCCTTGGCGGTGAGGCTCGCATCGTCTTCGCCGAGATCTGGCCATCTTGGTTTCAGGTCCGCGGCGAACTCGGTCCACCCAAAGACAGGGCACAGGTGCGCACCCTTGCCGCGATCCTGGCAAAGCGCGACCGTGCCGGCGAGCTCGGATCCTGGTTCGCCCCGCCGATCGGCGAAGCCGAAGTGCCCCGCGTAATCGAAGAAGAAGCATGGACCCTGGGCGTCATGGAGCCGGGTTGGCGGGCAATGCGGTCATCAAACCCGGCGATCCCGCCAGCTGCCCCCACCCGCACGCTGCGCGCGCTTCCCTCCCCCGCGCGCGGGGGAGGGTCCGGGAGCGGGCACTTCACCTATCTACACAACCCGGCCGCGATTTCTCGCCGATCGACGGCGCTGATCCGGGCCGAGGCCGATCTCGCTCGGTTCCCGCGCGCGCTGCGGCCAATGGCGCTGCGGCTGGCGCAAGCGGCCGGCGATGCCTCGATCCTCGATCACCTCGCCTGGTCGCGCGGCGCGATCGGGGCGGGAACCCGAGCGCTCAAGGCCGGCGTGCCGATCCTCGTCGATGCGACGATGGTCGCCGCGGGCATCTCCCGCGAGCGGTTGCCGGCGGCGAACGAGGTCCTGTGCACCTTGTCCGATGCCGCGGTCGCGACCAGCGCGAGGCTGCGCGGCGGTACCCGTTCGGCGGCCGCGGTCGAGCTGTGGCGCCCGCATCTCAGCGGCGCCGTGGTGGCCATCGGCAATGCCCCGACCGCGCTCTTTCGTCTGCTCGAACTGATCGCCGCCGATGATCCAAAACCGGCGCTGATCTTGGGCTTTCCGGTCGGCTTTGTCGGCGCCGCCGAGGCCAAGCGGGCGCTCGCCGAATTCGGCAGCGGCCTCGCCTTCGTCACCCTCCATGGCCGGCGCGGCGGCAGTGCCCTCGCTGCCGCCGCGGTCAATGCCTTGGCGGGCGGCCGGTGAGACCCTGGCTCGCGATCGTCGGCATCGGCGAGGACGGGCTCGCCGGTCTGGCCGCGGCGGCGCGGACTTTCGTCGACACCGCCGAGGTCCTGGTCGGTGGTCAGCGCCATCAGGCGATGGTCCCGGCGAGCGCCGCCGAGCGGCTCGTCTGGGAACGGCCGTTGACGCGCACGATCGAGGCGATCGCCGAGCGCCGCGGGCGGCGGGTAGTCGTGCTGGCGAGCGGCGACCCGCTGTGGTACGGCATCGGCGTCACCTTGGTGCATCGCTTCGCGCCTGCGGAGATCGCGATCGTGCCGCAGCCGAGCGCCTTCAGCCTTGCCGCTGCCCGGCTCGGCTGGCCGCTCGCCGATTGCCGGACGATCACCCTGCACGGCCGGCCGCTCGACGGTTTGCGCCTGCACCTCGCCCCGAACCAGCGGCTCCTGGTTCTGTCCGCGGACGGCGACACGCCGCGCGCCGTCGCACGGCTCCTCAGCGAGTTCGGCTGGGGGGCGAGCCGGCTCACGGTCTTTTCTCATCTCGGCGGGGCGCGCGAGCGGCAGCTCCGGGAAGATGCCCGATCCTGGGGCGAGCGCCGCGTCGACGATCTCAACACGATCGCGCTCGAGTGCCGTGCCGAACCCGGCACACGAGCCATGTCGCGCCTCGCCGGCCTGCCGGATGACGCCTTCGCGCATGACGGCCAACTGACCAAGCGCGAGGTGCGCGCCGCCACGCTCGCCGCGTTGATGCCGATGCCGAATGAGACCCTTTGGGACGTCGCCGCCGGTTGCGGCTCGATCGCGATCGAATGGCTGCGCATTGGTGCCGGCTGCAGCGCCGTCGCGGTCGAGCGCGAGCCGGCGCGCGCCGCGCTGATCGCACGCAATGCGGCGGCGCTCGGGGTGCCGGGATTGCAGATCGTCGTCGGCGCCGCTCCGGCGGCGCTGACCGGGCTGCCGCCGCCCGATGCGATCTTCGTCGGCGGCGGCATCGACGATCCGACGCTGTTGCCGGCGCTTTGGGCGGCATTGCCGGCGGGCGCCCGGCTCGTCGCCAACGTCGTTACCGCCGAGGGCGAGGCGCGGCTGTTCGATTGGCACGCGCGGCACGGCGGGGCGCTGACCCGGATTGCGGTGAGCCGCGCCGAGCCAGCGGGCGCACGTCATTTTTGGCGGGCGCTCGCACCGGTGACCCAGCTCGCCGCGATCAAACCGGCCTGAGATGGAGGAACGGCGCGGCCGCCTCTACGGGCTCGGCACCGGCCCGGGCGACCCCGAACTGCTGACCTTGAAAGCGTTGCGGCTGCTCCGCGAAGTCGCAGTGATCGCCTATCCTGCGCCCGAGCGCGGGGCGAGCTTCGCCCGTTCGATCGTCGCGCAATGGCTCGACGGTAGCCGGCCGGAGATTGCGATCCGCTTTCCGATGCGGCCGGGGCCGGTGCCGAGGGCAGTGTATGACGCCGCCGCGGCGGCATTGTCGGCACCTCTCGACGATGGCCGCGACGTGGCGCTGCTGTGCCAGGGTGATCCGCTGTTCTACGGCAGTTTCATCGAGCTCTTCGGGCGCTTGGCGCGGCGCTATCCGATCGAGATCGTGCCCGGCGTGTCGTCGCTCGGGGCCTGCGCCGCGGCGGCGCAAACCCCTCTCGCCGCCCGCGACGAGACCCTGGCGGTGGTCCCGGCGACACTCGACGAAGGGGCCCTCGAGAGCCGCATCCTGGCCGCCGAGACGGCCGCCATCGTCAAGCTCGGCCGGCACCTCGCCAAGGTGCGGCGCGTGCTGCGCCGGCTTGGCCTGATTGACGCCGCGATCTACATCGAGAGCGCGACCATGCCGAACCAACGCGTGGCACCCCTTGCCGATGTCGGGGCGGCGACGGCCGCCTATTTTTCGATGCTGATCATCCGCCGTCGGGCCGCCACGGACGATCCCGGAGGAGGGCGCGTGCCAAGAGACTTCGATGAGCGCACCCTGTTCCTGTTTCGGCATGGCGAGACCGATTGGAACCGGGAAGGCCGGGTGCAGGGGCATGCCGATGTGCCGCTCAACGGTACCGGGATCGGCCAAGCCGAGGCGTTGGTGGAGCGGCTGCGCCCGCACCGCGTGGAAGCGGTCGTTTCGAGCGATCTCGCCCGCGCCCGGAAGACGGCGCGGATTGTCGCCGAGGCCCTCGGCATCCCGCTCATCACCGATCGCGGGCTGCGCGAGACCCATGTCGGCGCCGCCGAGGGACTGCTCTGGGACGAGGCGAAGGTCCGATTCGGCGAAGGGCTGACCGAACGCTGGTACCACGACGACGATACCGCCTTTCCCGGCGGCGAAACCGGCCTTGCCACCCGCAGGCGTGGTCTTGAAGCACTGCGCCGGTTCACCTTGGCGCATCCCTATCGCCGAATCGGCGTCGCCACCCATGGCGCGATGATCCGCCAGCTGATGAAGCACGCCCTGCCGCCGGGCAGCTCGCCCGCCGCGGCGCGCAATACCATGCTTTATATTCTCCATTACGAACCGATGGCCGACCGCCTCGCGCCTGCCGCCGACGACACCATCGGCTGAAGCGCCAAACCGTCCTTCGCGCTGCAAGCCATCGGCGGAGGGTGCCGCTCGCATCGGCCCTCGCATCACTCGAACAGCACGCTGATCGTCTCGGCGACCAGCGCCGGCCGTGCGGCACCCTCGACCTCGACCGAGTTTTCCGTGGTGATGCGCACGCCGCCTCCCTCGACCGGCTCGACCGATTTGATCTTCTGGCGCAACCGGATGCGCGAGCCCGCGGGCACCTGGCCGGTAAAGCGGATCCGGTTCGAACCGTAATTGAGCCCGCGCGAGCGCCGCCTTATCCGATAGATCGTTTGCGCCAGGCGCGGCACCAGCGACAGCGTCAGATAGCCGTGGGCGATGGTCTTGCCGCCCGGCATTTCGCGCTTGGCCCGCTCGACATCGACATGGATCCACTGAAAGTCACCGGTTGCTTCGGCGAACTTGTCGATGATCGCCTGATCGACGGTAAACCAGTCGCTGACGCCGATCTCGCTGCCGATATATTGGGTCAAATCGGCCGGCCGCTCGATTTCGATCATGCTGTTCTGCCTTCCCGCCGCTGCTTTTTCACGAACACTTTAGGGGCCGCTTCCGGCATCCGCAACCGGTGCGCTGGACTACCTGGGGCGATCTCTGCGGCCGCAGAATTCCCGTTCATACGGGAGTTACCGGGAAAATTTTCTCATGGTCGGGTGGAAAGTTCGCATATGTCAACGACTTGCTCGGCAACTTCCCGCAGTCAAAGCGGGAATTTTTTCGGCCTAACCGGGAATTTGAATTGCCAACCCGGGAATTGGCGGGAAATACCGACCCGGCCGCCGGATGACGCCGGCAGTCCCCCCCATGCTGACCAAAATCATAGCCGGCGATCCGGACAGAAATATGGCGGCGATATTCGGGCTACGGTCGGTTGCGGTGCCTATCCGCGCTCGATCCGCACGGCCCCCGCCAGACCGATCTCATCGAGCACCCGATGCAGCTCGGTCGACAGCATCGTCGCTCGGCCGGCGTCGACTTCGACTTCGAGGCGAACCGCGGCGCTCACCTCGCCCGCGGCCCTCATCTTCGGGAGCAGCCTCGTGCCGAGCCGGTTCCATTGCTCGGGCGGGATCGTCCCGCTCACGGTGATCCAAACGGGGAGGCTAGAAACCGGCGTCTCTGGCGGCTCGCTCGGCCGCCGGGGAGGTTCGGGCCGCAGGGGTACCTGCTTGGGGCTGGGTGTCGGCGCGGCCTCCGGCGCCTTAAGCTGCGCCGCAACGGTAGCAGCGAGCAAATACACGTCGGCTTCGAGTGTCCTTGAACTCGGTGAAGATTAAGAGCCGCTGATCGGGATTGGCGAAGAAGCCCTCGCTTTCGAGCAGACTGTGCAGTTTCGCGAGCTTGGCCTCGGTGCCCAATGCCTCGACCGCCTGCGCCCGGACGACGAGGCCCTCCAATTCGGCGATTTCCTTACGGACCTGTTCCGGGTTGCCGGCGAGGGTAACGGCCTCGATGACCCGCTCCCAGCGCTCCCGCTCCGCCTCCTCCATTTCCTCGATCTCGTCCTCGGACGGGATCTCGGCGGGGGCGTCGCGGGCGATGCCTTGCGCCTTTTTCAGGCCGTCGGCGAGACGCTGGGCGCGGTTTTCGAGGGAACGGCGCAGGGCATAGGTCGAAGAGGCGAGCCGCCGCTGGTAGAGGGCCATCAGGAAGCCGACGGCGCGCGCCCGCATCTCCTCGCCATGCGCCGCCGCCGCGGCGCTCTGACGCCGGATGAAGCGCGTCACCTCCGCGTAAAGATCGAACTCGTCTCCCTCGATCCGGAAGTCGATGCTGTGCGGGATGCGCTTGGTGAAGACCTTGCGCGCCACCCATTCGCCGTCGGCTCCCTTCTCGGGGAAGTAGACCATCGCCTCCTTGGTGCGGCGCAGATAGAACGGCGCCCGACGGTTCTCCATCGCCTGCCGGATCGAGCGCACATCGGCATAGACGTCGGGGCCGTGCGGCGTCGCCGTCAGCATCAGCATGTGGTCCGACGTGTCGCGCAGCAATTCGCCGAGCGCGTAGCGGGCGGTCTTGCGCGACGGCGGCGTCCACGACAGGCGGTGCGCCTCGTCGATGACGACGAGATCCCAATGGACCTGCCGCAGGCCGGGCAGCACGTCGTCGCGTTTTGCGAGATCGAGCGAGGTGATGACCTGCGAC
Source organism: uncultured Alphaproteobacteria bacterium (assembly GCA_963772295.1). Lineage (GTDB taxonomy): Bacteria > Pseudomonadota > Alphaproteobacteria > ATCC43930 > CGMCC-115725 > AP-15. The sequence goes on along the minus strand of CAVYWO010000019.1, from coordinate 97,717 downwards.
CGTTCGAGGAACTGGTTGATCCCGTACTGCACCCGGAGGTCGGTGCCCTTGATCACCTCGAATTTCTCGTCGAACTTCTCCTTCAGCTCGCGCTGCCATTGAAAGGCGAGGTTCGCCGGGCAGACGACGAGAACTCGTTCGATCAGACCGCGCAGCTTCAATTCCCGGACGAGCAGCCCGGCCATGATCGTCTTGCCGGCGCCGGCATCGTCGGCGAGCAGAAACCGGACCTGCGCCAGCTTCAAGAGATAGTCGTACACCGCCTCCAGCTGGTGGGGCAGCGGGTCGACGCGGCTGATCGACAGGCCGAAATAGGGGTCGAACTCGAACGCGATGCCGAGCGCGTAGGCTTGCAGGCCGAGCCGCAGCAGGTTCGGGTCGCCGTCGAAGGCGAGGGTCGCCGACTGGATTGCGAGTTGCGCCAGATCCGCCTCGGTCAGCGTGACCCGCCGGAACTTTTCCGTCTTCGTGCCGACGACGCCCAGCACCCAACTGCCGGGCCCGTCCGCCTTGACGGTCTCGACGCGCACCGGCTCGCTGAATTGCGGACCGGTCAGGATTTGGCCTTCGCCGATGGAGGAGGTGCTGCTCAAGCGCCGGCCAATTTTTCCTGCGGGATGCCGCGCGTTTGAGTAGAGCCGAACCGCTTTGTGTTGGCAAGGCTACTGGCGTTTGACGAACGTAGCCCGGCGGCGCCGCCGTTGGAGGTTGCGGGGCGGCGGCCGTGGTAGCCTTGGCAACTTCGCCGGCTCGATGCCAGGCGCGTCGGCCAAACGGCCGATGATCTGGGGGCTGGCGCAGTAGGCACCCCTTTCGAGTTGAGCGAGATCGCTGCGGCTGATCTCACCGACGGGATCATGTAGCCGTCTCACCTTCCGGCTGAGCAGCGGGCCGGCTGAGCAGCGGGCGTCACGGCTGCATCCTCCCTGGGTTGGCTCGGAGCCGTTACCGCCGGCCACCGGGAAGCGGCCACCGCACCTGCTTGTCATCGGTCCCCCACCCGGAACCTGCTTTCGCCTCGTGGACCGATCTCGCGTCTGGAAAGAGGACCCACGGCGAGGGATATGGCAAGGCCAAGGCGGCCGCTCGTTTGATCGTAGCATGGGCAAGAGCCACAGAACCATCGGGTGAGAGCCGGTCTCGCGCTGGCGCGACAGGCCGGCGCCTACAGCAGCATTGTCAATCCGGTCGCAATGTGATATATGTTGCTAGGATCGCAAGAGACAGGCCCGGACGATGCGGCCCGGCGCGTCGGCTCGGCGCTGCGCCGAAATCCCTCAGCCCCTGCCGATAATTCCCTCAGAGATCCCTCAGGAAACCGCTCGGCCTTGCCCGTGTCGCGGAAAATTGCTTATCGTTATCAATAAGCTGAGATCGCAGTGCGCAGCGCTTCAACGCGCAAAAACGGGCGAAATTCGCTCAGCTGAGGGAATTTCGGGTGGATGCCGCGCGTCATTGCTGCGCCGCAGCAGCCGCGGCCCGGCGTCGCCGACGCGATGGGTGACGTGCGCCGCATCGCCGTATTAGGATCGGCGGCCCTGCCTGCGGCGCGATCGGCTCGATACGGGAGAAGACGAATGCCAAAAAACAAGATTGCCATCGTCGGCGCCGGTGCCGTCGGCGGCTATGCCGGAGCGCACATGGTGCAGGCCGGCGAGGACGTCACCTATATCGATCCGTGGCCCGAAAACGTTGAAGCCATCCGCAATGAAGGGCTTCGCATCACCCACCTCCGCGACATCGAGCCGTTTACCGTCAAACCGCGCGCGCTGCACCTGACCGAGGCGCAACAGCTCGCCAAAGAGGCGCCGATCGACATCGCGTTTATCTGCATGAAATCTTACGACACCCCGTGGGCGACCGCCTTGATCAAGCAGTACCTGGCGCCGTCCGGCTTTGTCGTCTCCCTGCAGAACTGCATGAACGAGGAGACGATCGCCGGCATCGTCGGCTGGGGCAGGACATTGGGCTCGATCGCCAGCTCGATCACGGTCGAACTCCATGCACCGGGGCAGGTGCGCCGCGCCGCCGGCAAATCGGGCGCCGGCCACACCGTGTTCCGGGTAGGCGAGGTGCATGGCCGCGTCACCGATCGCGCGCGCCAGGTCTGCCGCCTCCTCGGCTATGCCGACAGCGCCATGGTGACAGAGAATTTGTGGGGCGAGCGCTGGTCGAAGCTCGTCACCAACGTGATGGGCAACGGGCTCTCCGCCTGCACCGGCCTGATCGCCCGCGACATGATCGAGAACGACGCCATCCGGCATTTTTCGACCCGGCTCGGGAGTGAGGCGATCCGCGTCGGCCAGGCGCTCGGCTACACCTTCGACGAGGTCAGTCACATGGACCCGGAGACGATCGCCCGCGCCGGCGAAGGCGACGTCGACGCCACCAAGGAAATCGACGCGCACCGCCTCGCTCAAGCCAACCGGCCGGGAGGCGGCGCGCATCGCCCGTCGATGGGCCAGGACATGGTCAAGGGACGCCGCACCGAAATCCAGTTCCTCAACGGCTTTGTCGTGCGCAAGGGCGACGAGGTCGGCATCCCGACGCCGGCCAACAAGATCCTGACCGACATCGTCACCCGGGTTGAGCGCGGCGAATTGCAGCCCGACCCGAAGCACATCGTCGAGCTGCGGCTCAATTGAGGCTGGCGGCGCGCGATGAGCCGACGAATCGTGACGACTTCGGGCGAATTTTCGGCGCCCCGCGGCTGATCCAAGCGCCCTTCATCCTCGCCGCGCCTCACCGGGGCGCTGCCGTCCGCAGGGGGCGGTGACGCCGCCGGCGCTAATTCCCGCGCTAAATTTGGTAGCCTTTTGACACAACCTGCCCCGTCAGAAATTTTCGCAATTGGTTCGCTGCGGTTGACATTGTGACGAACTTCGACGAGGAGAATTGGGGATGGAGCGCGCCCGCCAACTCAGTGACAGACGCTTCGACTGACAACTTCGATGACGGGGGGAGCATGGAGGGGGCTGGCAGTCGGGGGAGGGCAGACGATATCGCGCTGGTCACGAGCGCGTTATCGGCAAGCCGGAGCAACCGTTGCGGATTTGTCACTGCGCCATGAGTGACGGACCAATCGCGATCGTCGGGGCGTCGTGCCGGTTTCCGGGCGCCGCAAGCCTGGAGCAATTTTGGCAGCTGCTCGTCGCCGCCGGCGATGCGGTTTCCGAGGTGGGCGGCGAGCGGTGGTCGACCCGTTTTTATTTTCATCCGGAACGCGGCGTACCCGGCAAGAGCTACACATGGTCAGCTGGGCTCATCCCCGATGTCGACCTGTTCGAGCCGTCGTTTTTCGGGATTTCGCCGCGCGAGGCGATGCAGATGGACCCGCAGCAGCGGCTGCTGCTGGAACTCGTGTGGCATGCGCTCGAAGACGGCGGAGTTTCTGCGGCGAAGCTCGCCGGCAGCGGTACCGGTGTCTATATCGGGGCGTCGTCGACCGATTATTCCGATCTGACGCTCGGCGATCCGGCCGGGGGCGATGCTTATTTTATGATCGGCAACACGCTCAGCATCCTGGCCAACCGCATTTCCTACACGTTCGATTTGCGCGGGCCGAGCCTGACCGTCGACACCGCCTGTTCATCGGCGCTCGTCGCGTTTCATGAGGCGTGCGAGGCCATCCGCGCCGAACGGATCGGCAGTGCCATCGTCGGCGGCATCAATCTCCTGCTCGCCCCCTACCCCTTCCTCGGCTTCTGCCGCGCGTCGATGCTGTCGCGGCGGGGCCGCTGCTACGCCTTCGACGAGCGTGCCGACGGCTATGTTCGGGGCGAAGGCGGTGCGGCGGTCATCCTCAAGCCGCTTGCTGCAGCGCTCGCCGACGGCAATCCCGTTCGAGCCGTCGTGCTCGGCTCCGGCGTCAATTCAGACGGTAGGACGATCGGCATGTCGCTGCCGAGCGAAGCGGCGCAAGCCGCGCTGCTGCGCTCGGTCTATGCCGGTGCCGCAATCGCCGCGGACGACGTGGCCTTTTTCGAAATGCATGGAACCGGGACGCCGGTCGGCGATCCCATCGAAGCCGCCGCTGTCGGCCGGACACTTGGACAGGGCCGCTCCGAACCGCTGCCGATCGGCTCGGTCAAGACCAATATCGGTCATCTGGAGCCGGCTTCCGGGATGGCGGGGCTGCTCAAGGCGGCGCTTGCGCTGGAGCAGCGAATCCTCCCGCCGAGCCTGCATTGCGAGACGCCAAATCCGCAGATTCCATTCAAAGCGTTGAACCTAAGGCTGGTCAGCGCGGTCGAGCCGATACCTTCGACCGCGGCACTGCCCTGCGCCGGCGTCAACGCCTTCGGCTTTGGCGGAACAAACGCCCATGTCATTCTCGGCGCGGCCCCGCGGCAGGAGGCGGAGCCGCAGCTGCCGACGTCGCTTCCGCCGCTGCTGATCTCGGCTCGGACCGAGGTGTCGCTGCGCGAATTGGCTCGCAACTGGCGCGACAAGCTGATCGATACCCCTGCCGCACGGGTGCCTGCCCTGCTCCGGGCGGCGGCCCGCCAGCGCGATCATCAGCCGCACCGGCTGGTCGCTCTCGGCCACAGCGCGGCGTCGACCGCCGGCTTGCTTACCGATTTTCTGGACGGCGCTTCGCCGACGGCGATCATTGCCGGAACCGCGGTCGCCGACGGCAAGCTCGCTTTTGTCTTCTCCGGAAACGGAGCGCAGTTCGCCGGCATGGCTCAGCACGCTCTGCGCTCGAATGCCACCTTTCGCACTGCCTTGGCGCAGGTCGACCGCGTGTTGCGGACGCAGCTCGGGTGGTCCGCGGTCGAGCTGATCGAGGCCGGTGTCGATGCGGAGCAGGTTGCCCGCGCCGACATCGCCCAGCCGCTGCTGTTCGCGATCCAAGTCGGCATTGTCGAGGCACTGCGGCAGGCCGGCGTCGCCGCGTCCGGCCATTTCGGGCACAGCGTCGGCGAGATCGCAGCCGCTTGGGCCGCAGGCGCGCTGTCGCTGGACGATGCCGCCCGCATCGTCGTCTGGCGCAGTCACCATCAACAGCGGACCCGCGGCAAGGGTCGGATGGCGGCGCTCGCGCTGTCCGAGGATGCGGCCCGCGAGCTGCTGGCCGAGCTCGACAGCCGGGCGGAAATAGCGGCCGTCAATACCGCGCACTCCCTGACCGTTTCGGGGCCGAACCGGGAAATCGAGCGGCTCGAGAGCGAGGCGCGGCGTCGCGGTCTATGGTTTCGCCCGCTGGATCTGGATTATGCCTTTCACTCGGAGGAGATGGAGTCGATCCGGGCCGGCCTGGTGACGGACCTTTCCGGCGTCTCCTCGAGCCGGCCGTCGACAAGGATCGTCTCGACCGTAACCGGCGCCCCGGTCGATGGCGAAATCCTTGGACCGGAGCACTGGTGGCGCAACATCAGGCATCCGGTTCGCTTCGCCGAGGCCGCGGGTCGACTGATCGGCGAGGGCTATCGCATTTTCGTCGAGATCGGTCCCAGCGCCATTCTGCAGTCCTACCTGCGCGATGCGCTGCGCGCCGCCGACGTTCAGGGCCGGGTGCTGATGAGCCTGTCGCGAGCCGACACTGGCGAGGATCCGTTTCCGACGATCGCGGCGCGTTGTCATGCCGCCGGGTTCGATTTGAGCAGCGCGCCGATCTTCGACGGCCCGACCGAGCCGCGGGGCGTACCCCTTTATCCGTGGCAGCGGACGCGGTTCTGGTTCAGCCAAACACCCGAGGCGCTCAATCTGACAAACCGGCCGTTCGACCACCCGCTGCTCGGCTTTCGGCAAGCGGGTCCGCTGACATGCTGGACCAACCATCTTGATGAACAGATCGTGCCCTGGATCGCCGACCATGCGATCGAGGGGGCTGCGGTCTTCCCCGCCGCCGCCTTTATCGAAGTCGCGCTCGCGGCCGCCCGGTGCCAGTGGCCGGACGCACCGGCGGTCGAGGCGTTCGAAGTCGAGCTGCGCCGGCCGTTGCCGTTCGACAAAGGCAGGATGCGCTCGTTGCGGACCACGGTCGGTTCCGAGGATGGCGAGTGGGAGCTGGCGAGCTGCCCGCGGCTGTCGAGCGATCCGATGACGGTTCATGCCGTCGGCCGCATCGCGGTTGCGACCGAGGCGCGGCCGATCCTCGAATGGGCCGAGCGTACAGGCGAGCGTATCCAGCTCGACGGCGACGCGCTCTATCGCCTCGCCCAAGAGACCGGCCTCGAATACGGGAGACGGTTTCGAACCGTCGCCCGGGTGGCGCTTTCCGGCGCCAATCAGGCGTTGGTCCATCTCGATCCGGCCCCGATCGGCGAACCGCTCGAGCCATACCTCTTGCACCCCGCCCTGCTCGACGGCGCGCTCCAGGGGCTCCTCGCGCTGCTGGCCGATCGCCGGCGCGAACTGCCGGGGGCCGCCTTTCTGCCGTGGCGTTTCAAACGGGTTCGGCTGTTGGCGCCGTTCGGACGGGTCCCGGTGCTTGCCCGGGCGCGACTCACCCGCATCGGCGTTCGTTCGATCTCGGCAGATCTCGCCCTCTGCGATGCGGCAGGGGAGGTCGTGGCGGAGGTGGTCGAATGCTGGCTGCGGCGCGTCGATCTGACACGGCGCGGCAACCTCGAAGACCGCGCGCTGCGGGTCGATCTCGTGCCGTCGCCGCTTGGCGAGGCCGACACCGGTCTGCGCGATCGGCTCGGTCTGCTCTTGGTGCGTCTCGCCGGTCCCTTTGCGGCCGATCGGCGGCGGAGCGACGAGGCGCCGCTGCTCGAGGCCCTGGTCGGTTCGATCGGCTTGTCGGCGCTGCGCCGTCTGGTTTTGTCGGATCGCCCCTTCTCGGTCCGCGAACTGGTCGATGCCGGGCGGTTGTCCTCGGCATCGACCGGCGTTGCCGAATGCTTGCTCAGATCGCTGCAGCGGCTCGGCGCGGCAAGCGAAAGAGGCTCGGAATGGCAGCTCGAACCGGCCGGGGAGTTGCCGGAGCCGTCGCAAATCTGGCGCCGGCTGCTGGCCGACGCTCCGGACCTCGTCGCCGAGCTCTCGCTGGCGGCGACATCGATCGACGGCTTGCCGAAGGTGCTCGCCGCCGGGCCGCGGTCGCCGCCGTCATGGCTCTCGCCGGCGGTCGACCATTTGCTTCAGGGCTCGCCAGCAAGCGTCGCCGGGATCGATCTGCTGTGCGAGGCGCTTCGGGAAATCGCCGAAAAATGGCCGAAGGACCGGCGGCTGCGCATTCTCGAGCTCGGTGCGCGCGGCGGTGCCACGCGCCGCGTCATCGACCGCCTGGCGCAGAGCGAGGTGGCGGTCATTTATCGCGCGACAAACGCCGATCCCGATCTCGTTGCGAGGCTCGAGGTTCTTGGGGTCGATTGCCCCGGGTTTGCCGCCTGCTGTTGGTCGCCGGGCGAGGACAGCGAGCGGCTCGCAGGATCGTCGTTCGATCTGATCATCGCGGTCAATGCGTGTGCCCGCTTGCAGCTCGATGCGGCGCTGTTCGGCGAGCTGGCCGACCTCCTGGCGCCGGACGGGGCGTTCCTGGCGGCCGAGCCGGGACCCAACACCTTTTGGGATGCCGTGTTCGGACAAATCGAGGGCTGGTGGGACAGCCGCGGGGTATCCCCGCTCCGCTCCGGTGAGGAATGGCGAGCCGAATTGGCGGCGAGCGGGTATCGTGCGGCCGGAGCGGCGGCGCTGGCCTCGGCACCCTGGCCCAGTGCCGTATTCTGGGGCCTCGCGCCGCGGCGCGCCGGTCCGGCCGCCGGCGCCCCGCCAAGGCCGCGGATGATCACCCTCTTTGCCGAGGAAAACGTCTTCGCCGCCGCCGTCGAAGCGCAGCTGATCGCGGCTGACCATCGAGTTCGAGCGCCGGCGCCATCCCGCCTTCGATGCGGCGGGACGGAATGACGGCGAATGCGATGACGGCGAGAGCGGCGACATTATGTTCCTCGAGGCCCCGGGCGGCGATCAGAGAGACGGCGTCAATCGTGCCGCGCGTCAGCTCGAACGACTGGCGCGGCTTGCGTCCCGGGCGGCACCGCGGCAGGTTCAGCTTTGGGTCGTCACTTCAGACGCGCAGCAGCCGGCCGCGGAACACGCCGAGGACGCCGCGGTCGGCGCCGCCCTTTGGGGGCTGGCGCGCGTCCTGATCAACGAGATGCCGGGCTTGTCGGTGCGCCTGCTCGATCTTCCCGGCAGCGCCGCGCCGACCGAACGGGCGCGGCTGATTGCCGGCGAATTGGCGGCCGACACGCGCGAGACCGAGGTCGTCTGGACGCCGCAAGGACGGCATGTGCCGCGGTTGCGCACCGGTCTGCCTCCGCGCTGGGCGGCGCCGACCGATCCGCTGGGCCTGTTGGCCGGTCAGCCGGGCGGCATCGACTCGTTGGGCTGGGAAATTCGTCCGCCGCAAGCCGTGGGACCGGCCGAGGTCGAAATCGAGGTCCGCGCCGCGGGCCTAAACTTCCGCGACATGATGTGGGCCATGGACCTGTTGCCGGAGGAGGCCTTGATCGACGGCTTCGCCGGTCCCGCCCTTGGCCTTGAATGCGCCGGCATCGTTCGTTCCCTCGGAGCTGCGGTCGAGGGATTGGCGGTCGGCGACCGGGTCATGGCCTTCGCCCCGGCGGCGCTTGGCCGCCGTGTCGTAACCGTTGCCGATGCCGTGGTGCGGGTCCCGGATGGAACGAGCTTTGCCGCGGCGGCGACGATCCCGGTCGCGTTCGTCACCGCGATCTATGCCCTCGGTCACCTCGCGAAATTAAAGCCCGGCGAGCACGTCCTGATCCATGCCGCTGCCGGCGGCGTCGGGCTCGCCGCCATCCAATATGCAAAGCATTGCGGGGCGGTCGTGACCGCGACCGCCGGGTCGAAGGCGAAGCGGGCATTTCTGCGCGTGGCCGGCGCGGATCATGTTCTCGATTCGCGCAGCCTGGCTTTTGCCGACGCGATCCGCGAACTTACCGGCGGCCGCGGCGTCGATGTCGTCCTAAACTCGCTAAGCGGCGAGGCAATGGAGCGCAGCGTCGAGCTGCTCAGGCCGTTCGGCCGCTTCCTCGAGCTGGGCAAGCGCGATTTCTACCTCAACCGCCGCTTCCATCTGCGCCCGCTGCGGCAGAATGTTTCTTATTTCGCGATCGACATCGATCAACTGCCGCTGCGGCGGCCAGATCTGGCCCGCGATCTCTTGGCCGAGATCGCGACGAAGCTGGACCGGGGCGAGATCCGGCCGCTGGCGCACCGGACCTTCTCCTACTCCGAAATCGACGACGCCTTTCGGCTGATGCAGTCGTCGGGTCACATCGGCAAGCTGGTGCTGGTGCCGGGCGCGCACGAGGGGGTACGCCTGCGCCAGCCGCCGGAGTTCGTGGCCCGCCGCGACGGGACCTACTTAGTCACCGGCGGGATCGACGGCTTCGGCTTTGCCGCGGCGCGCTGGCTCGTCGCCCGCGGCGCTGGCTCGATCGCACTCCTCGGCCGTCGCGGCTCGGACACGCCGGGGTGCAGCGAGCGAGTCGCCGAGCTGGAGGCTGAGGGGGCCCGCGTCGAGGTGTATCGCGGCGATGTCGCCGATCGGGCATCGCTCGCCGCCGTCCTCGGCCTGATCCGGGTTCAACAACCGCCGTTGCGCGGGATCGTGCACGCCGCCGCATCGATCGACGACGGCTTGACCGGCGACATCGATTCGGCTCGCGCCGCCGCGGTCCTGGGTCCCAAGCTCGGCGGCGCGCTGGCACTCGACGCGTTGACGAGCGCGGATCCGATCGAGATGTTCTTGATGTTCTCGTCGGCGACGACCCTCCTCGGCGCACCGGGACAGGGTGTCTATGTGGCTGCAAGCCTGGCGCTCGAAGCCCTCGCCCGTCACTGGCGGGCCGCCGGACGGCCGGCGTTGACGGTGGCCTGGGGACCGATCGCCGACGCCGGCTATCTCGCCGCTCGGCCCGAAATTCGCGACAACCTCGCGCGACGGCTCGGCGCTAGACCCCTGCCGGCGGCACAGGCTCTCTCCGGGTTGCCGGCCCTGATCGCCAGCGGCCTGCCGATGGCCGGCTTCGCCGACGCCAACTGGGGCGAGGCGCGACGGCTGCTGCCGATCCTCGCCTCTCCGTTGTTTTCCGAAATCCGGGCCAAGATCGGCTCGTCCTCGTTCGACGAGTCGCTCGCCGATCGCCTCGCTTCGTTGGACAGAGAAGCGGCGCTGGCCCTCTTGGTCACGGTCGTCACCGAGGAGGCGGCCGGGATCTTGCGGCTGCCGGCCGGCGACATCGATCCCGCTCGCCCGCTGTCGCAATTGGGGATGGACTCGCTGATGGCGGTCGAGCTTCGCCTCGCCCTCGAAAGCCGGTTGCGGATCGATCTGCCGCTGATGTCGCTTGCCGAGGGCACCAGCATCGGGTCGATCGCGCTCCGCCTGGCGGGCGCCTATGCGGCCGGAGCGAAGGACGCCGAGGTCATGGCTTTGGCGGTTCGCCACGAGAGCGCCGATCCGACCGACGGCGAGGTGCGGCCGAGCGAGGCGGTGCGCAGAGCATCGACCGGACGCGTGGTCAAGATGGCCGGGGCGGATTAGCCGCGTGGAAATCGCGACGCGACCTGTTTGGATTGTCGGCGCAGGCCAAGGCGCGCTTGCTCGAAATGCTGGCCAAGGCGCCGCCGCCGCGGCCTCCGGATCACCGCACAGAAAGCGCCGGCAGCCGCCTCGGCCCGCGGCTCGACCCGACGCGGCTCGACGGATATCGCGAGATTCGCATGATCCGCGAGGCCGCCCAGTTCCTCGGGATCGCTGATCCATTCTTTCGCATGCACGAGGGCATCGCCGGGGCCGATACCGTCATCGGCAACCGGAGCTATATTAATTTCGCATCGTACAACTACCTCGGCCTCAACGGCCACCCGCAGATCGCCGGCGCCGCCAAGTGCGCCATCGACCGTTATGGCACCTCGGTCTCGGCAAGCCGCCCGGTTTCCGGCGAGCGCCCGCTTCACCGCGAACTCGAACAGGCTCTGGCGCGGCTGCACGGCGTTGAGGACAGCGTCGTCTGTGTCGGCGGCCACTCGACCAATGTGACCGTCATCGGCTCTCTGCTCGGGCGCAACGACCTCATCGTCCATGATGCCCTGATCCACAACAGCATTGTTCAGGGAGCGATGTTGTCGGGAGCGCGACGCGTGCCGTTCCGCCATCTCGACCACGAACAGGCCGACCGGCTGCTCGCCGAGGCGCGGCCGCGCAACGGCAATGCGCTGCTCGTGATCGAAGGGCATTACAGCATGGATGGCGACGTTCCCGATCTGCCGGCCTTTGTCGCGGCGGCGCGGCGCCGTGGCGCCTGGCTGATGGTCGACGAGGCGCATGCGCTCGGCGTACTCGGGCCGCGCGGCTTCGGTTCGGCCGACCGGTTCGGCATCGATCCGGGTGCGGTCGACATCTGGATGGGGACGCTCAGCAAGGCCCTGGTCTCCTGCGGCGGCTACATCGCCGGAACGCGCGCGCTGATCGACTATTTGAAGCTCACTGCTCCGGGCTTTGTGTTTTCGGTCGGCATGGCGCCGCCGGCGGCGGCAGCGGCGCTTGCCGCGCTCGATCTCCTCGAGCGCGAGCCCGAGCGGGTGCATCGCCTCAACGACCGCGCGGCGCTGTTCCTACGCCTGTTGCAAGAGGGCGGGCTCGATGTCGGCGGCTCGATCGGCGCCGCGATCGTGCCGGTGATCACCGGCAGCTCGATCCGCGCCGGACGCCTGGCGCAGGCGCTGTTCGAGCGCGGCGTCAATGTCCCGCCGATCCTTTATCCGGCCGTGCCCGAGCGCGCCGCCCGGCTGCGGTTCTTCCTGACGGCGGGGCATAGCGAGGCGCAAATCCGCGAGACGGCTCGCATCGTGGTCGAGGAAAACCAAAAGGTGATCGCCGCGCCGAGCGATATCGCCGCGGTCGCCCGCCATCTCGGCACGTTGGTCACGGCGCGGCGCTGACCGCCGACCAGGCTCGGCAGTTCGACCTCGGATTGCCGGCAGCGCGATTTGCGCAAGGTCCGGCGGCCGATCTCCCCGCTTGGCACCCCCAGCCGCTGAGCATCATTGTCGAGACGCGGGCGGCGCGGTAAGGGTATCGGTCAACGCCCAGCCCTCGAGGAGCAGTTCATGAACGGCGCCAGCGAATTGATCGCGACCGATCGGCGGTATCTGGTGCATCCGCTGCACCATCCCGACGACCACCGGCAGCCGCTGGTCATCGTCGAGGGCAAGGGAGCGATGCTCTATACCGCGGACGGCCGCGGCTATATCGACGGGCTGTCCGGACTGTGGAATGTCAATGTCGGCCATGGCCGCGGCGAGCTTGCCGATGCCGCGGCCGCGCAGATGCGCCGGGTGGCGTTCGCCTCGTCCTATATCGGCCAGACGAACGAGCCGGCGGTGCGGCTCGCCGAAAAGATCGTCGGTCACGCCTATGCCAGCTCCGCCGCGGTCTATTTCACGACGGCCGGCGCCGAATCGAACGAATCCGCCTTCAAATTTGTGCGCTATTACTGGAAGATTAAAGACAAGCCAAATAAAACTAAAATCATCTCCCGAATTCATGCCTATCACGGGGTGACGATGGCGGCGCTCAGCGCCACCGGCATGGCCGCCTACCATAAGATGTTCGGGCCGTTGGTGCCGGGCTTTGTCCAGGTGGCGCCGCCCTACCCGTTCCGCTGGCAGGGCAATCAAGAGCCAGGCATCGGCGCCGCCGAGGCGGTCGAAAAGGCGATCCTCGCCGAGGGCGCCGACACCGTCGCGGCGGTCATCGCCGAGCCGGTGATGGGGGCGGGCGGCGTCATCGTGCCGCCGCCCTCATATTTCCCGGCCCTGCGGCGGATTTGCGATCGCCACGATGTTCTGCTGATTGCCGACGAGGTCATCACCGGGTTTGGCCGCACCGGGCGCTGGTTCGCGCTCGGCCACTGGGGTGTCGAGCCGGATCTCGTCTCGTTTGCCAAGGGCGTGACGAGCGGCTATTTGCCATTGGGCGGGGTGATCGCAGCAAGGCACGTCTATGAGGCGATCGAAAGCGCGCCCTACGATCGCCGCTTCATGCACGCGGCGACCTATTCCGGCCATCCGGTATGCTGCGCGGTGGGCCTGCGCAATGTTGAAATCATGGAGAGCGAAGGCCTGATCGAGCGCGCCGCGCTCTCCGGCCGGCGGTTGCTGAGCGGGCTCGAAGGCTTGCGCGATCTGCCGGCCGTCGGCGATGTGCGCGGGCTCGGCATGATGTGCGGGATCGAATTGGTAGCCGATCGCGGCACCAAGGCCCCGGCCCTCGGCCTCGGCCCGCACGTCGCCCGCGAAGCGCTGGCGCGCGGGCTGCTGGCGCGGACCCGTCCGGGTAGCGCCGACCCGGCGCTCGGCGACACGATCTGCCTGGCGCCGCCGCTGTCAACCCCGACCGAGACCATCGACCGCCTGCCGGAGATCCTGCGCGCCGCGATTATCGCGGCGACGGGTTGAGGGCGCCGAGCGCAAAAGATTAGCGGCGGCGCTGCCGATGGTGTGACCGGATCGCCGCTGCCGATGGCGCGCCAGGGATGGAGCCGGCCGGAAGATCCGTAGCATGCGCCGCGACCCCGAGCGCGCCACGCGATCGAGCCCGATGCGGACCGTTACGGCTTTCGCGGCGGCCTTGTCGATCGCCCTCGCGTCGGCGGTTTCGGCGCAGGGTGCCGATCCGGCGGCGGACCGCCCGATCATTCATCTCCTCGACCGCGTCGCGTTCGGCCCCACTCTCGAAGCGTTGCGTCACATCAGAGCGATCGGGATCGGGCGTTATATTGCCGAGCAGCTCGACCCGGCGGCGGTCCCGGAACCGGTCGAGCTACGCTGGCGGCTGGCACAACTCGAGACTTTGAACCTTAACGCGGTCAGGCTGCGGCAACTGTTCGGACCGGTGCCGCGGGTTGCCGGCCTCAAACCGACGCTCGCCGAGGTGCGCGACCAGGAGCAGCGCGCCCCGATCGTGAGCGACCAGGCGGCAGCCGCGCGGATCTATCGGGCGGTGCTGAACCCGAGCCAGTTGCGCGAGGTCATGGTCAACTTCTGGTTCAACCATTTCAATGTTTTTGACGGCAAGGGTCTCGACCGGATCTGGATCGGTAATTACGAGCAGGTGATCCGGCAACATGCTTTCGGCCCTTTTCGCGACCTGCTGTTCGCCGTCGCCAAGCACCCGGCGATGCTGGTCTATCTCGACAACACGTTGAATTCCGCGCCGGGGCGTCGCGGTGCCGGCGGCCTCAACGAGAATTTCGCCCGCGAAGTCATGGAGCTGCACACGCTTGGCGCCGATGGCGGCTATACCCAGGCGGATGTCGCAACCCTCGCCCGCGTGTTCACTGGATGGGTCGTCAACCGATCCGACGCGCATGATCTTCCGGAGGACGCCGCGGTGTTCGTCGCCGCTCGCCACGATTTCGCGCCCAAGACCTTCCTTGGCGTTCGGCTCAACGGCCGCGGCCGGGCGGAGGGCGAGGAAGCGCTTGACATCCTGGCGAGAAGCCCAAAGACCGCGCACCACATCGCCTTTGAGCTGGCGCAATATTTTGTCGCCGATGCGCCGCCGCCGCAGCTCGTGGACCGGCTGGCCGCGCGCTTTAGCGAAACCGGCGGCGATATTCGTGAGGTGCTGAAGAGTTTGTTCGCCAGCTCCGAATTCTGGGCGAGCCAGGGCCAGAAATACAAGACGCCGTATGAGTTCGTGATCTCGGCGGTGCGCGCGTCCGGGGTTGCGGTGTTGAACCCGCGCCCGATACTCGCCGCGTTGACCCGGCTCGGGATGCCGCTCTATGGCTGTCAGACGCCGGACGGATACCGCAACAGCGAGGAAGCCTGGCTGAGCCCCGATGCGAGTTTGCAGCGGATCGCCTTTGCCGTGGAGTTCGCGCGCGGCTTGCTGCCGGTCAGCCGTCCCGCCGATCCCGTCCTTGCCGCCACCTTGCCCGGACGGCAAGTGCCGGTCGATGCGGCGCGTCTCGAAACCATCTTCGGCTCGACTTTGTCGAGCACGACCCGTGCCGCGCTGGGCCAGGCTGCCCCGGCGCTGCGCGCCGCGCTGATCCTCGGCAGTCCCGATTTCATGCGCCGATAGGAGGGGGGTTCGTTGCCGCGGCGCTCGCGTTTACAATGATGAAACCCCAGCGCGGCAGGCTCGGGCGCGCGGTCGTGCCTCGGGTTTTGAGGGATTGCGCGCGGTCGTGCTGACCGGGGACGTTTGAGCGATGTACTCCGAATTCTACGGCCTCTCGACACGACCGTTTCAACTGACCCCGGATGCGCGCTTTTTTTTCGAGAGCGCAGTGCATCGGCAGGCGATGGCCTATCTCATCTACGGTCTGCACCATGCCGAAGGGTTCATCGTCATAACCGGCGAGGTCGGCGCCGGAAAGACAATCCTCGTCGACAATTTGCTCGCCACGATCGATACAGCGACGTTCGTCACCGCCAAAATCGTGACCTCTCAGCTTGGCGCCGATGATCTTCTCCACCTGGTGGCTGCCGGGTTCGGGATCGCCAGGGAGGGGCTGACAAAAGGAGCGCTGCTGCAGCGGATCAGCGACTTTGTCGTTGCCCAGCACCGCGGCGGAAGACGCGCCCTGCTGATCGTCGACGAGGCCCAGAATCTGGCGTTCTCAGCGCTCGAAGAGCTGCGCATGCTGTCCAACATCGTCATCGACAGGACGATGGCGTTGCAGAGTTTCCTGCTCGGCCAGCCGCAGTTTCGCGCGGCCCTCGGCACCCCGGAACTCGAACAGCTGCGCCAGCGCGTCACCGCCGCCTATCATCTGGGCCCGCTGAGCGAGGCCGACACCAGGGCCTATATCGAGCATCGCCTGCGCCGGGCGGATTGGAAGGGCGATCCCCGCTTTAGCGAGACTTCGTTCGCGCTGATCTATCGGCACACCGAGGGCGTGCCCCGCCGGATCAACGTCCTGTGCTCGAGGCTTATGCTATATGGGTTTCTCGAACAGCTCCACACCTTGCCGGAAAGCGCTGTCGAAAAAGTCGCCAAGGACTTGCGCGACGAGCTGGCGGTGGTCGCTCTGCGGCGTCCGGACGCAGCGCTCGACGCCGGCGGCGAGGCGGAGGCCGAGTTCAGCGAGCGCCTGCGCAGCGTCGAAGCGAGGCTCGGCAAGCATGAGGGTTTGCTCCGGCGTGCGCTCGAAATCACCTCCCGGTACTTTCTCGACAGCAAGGCATAGCGGGCGCGCCGACACAGTACCGGTGTCGGGTCGCTATCGCCGCTCTCGGGCACCCGGCTGTGGCGGCGCGCTCCACCGCCGGCGCAGACGCTGGCGGTGACGCAAGAGCCAATAGAGCGCGATCAAGCTGTGCCCGTTTTCGATGATCCCGGCGTCGAGCAGCGTTTCGATCTCGGCCAAGGACTTGACCACGACCCGGATGTCCTCGCCCTCGTCGGGCAGACCATGGAGACCGCCGGCGGCGGTCGAAATCGACGCGGGCCAGGTACAAGAGCACGCTCTCGTCGGAGACACCCGGGCTCGGCAGATAGCGCTGGATCGGGATCAGCGCGCCCGACGGCACCAGCCCGGTTTCCTCACGAACCTCGCGGATCGCCACCGATTCTGGAGGCTCGTCGGCATCGGCGCGCCCGGCGGCCGCCTCGAGCTGCAAGGGCGGAGCGCCCGCGAAGAGCGCCCCCAGACGCAGCTGCTCGACCAGCACGACCGCGTCGCGGTCCGGATCGTAGAGCACGACCGCCACCGCAGGGCCGACCCGCAGCAGCTCGTAGCGGCGCGGCGCGCTCCATTCGCCATCGAACCGGCGATGCCGAAACCGGACCACATCGAGCCGCAGGAAGCCCTGGAAACCAATCTCGGTCTGCGCGATCTCGACATCGGGGTGCATCGGCCGAGCGGGTTCGCTCATGCCTGCGCCCCGGCTGCCGCCACGGCTCCGCGCCAGCGGCGCGGCAACCGAACGGCAAACTCGGTGAATTCGCCGGGCCGGCTGTCGACGGCGATCGCGCCGCCATGTCCCTGGACGACGATGTCATAGCTGATCGACAGGCCGAGCCCGGTGCCCTCGCCGGTCGGCTTTGTCGTAAAGAACGGCGTGAACAGCTTGGCGCGAACCTCGGGGGTCATGCCGATGCCGTTGTCGCGCACCCGGATCTCGACCGCATCGTCGCCGCCTGAAGTCATCACCCTCAGAACCGGCTCGAAGGCTTGGTCGCTGCCGTTGCGCCGACGCTGGTTGGCGGCATAAAAACCGTTGCCGTAGAGGTTCAGCAGCACCCGGGTGATATCCTGCGGCACGAGCTCGGCCGAACCCAGGTTTGGCGCGAAGTCGCGCTCGATCCTGGCGTTGAAGCCCGGATCCTGGGCGCGCAACCCGTGATAGGCAAGACCCAGCGCCTTGTCGGCAAGGGCGTTGAGATCGGTCGGACGGCGCTCGCCGCTGCCGCCGCGCGAATGCAACAGCATGCTCCTGACGATGCCGTCGGCACGCCGGCCGTGCTCGCCGATTTTCGCCAGATTGCTCGAGAGGGTCGCGACCAGCTCGTCGATTTCGCCATGCTCCGGCGTGCTCCATTGGCCGGCAGCGGTAGCCACCGCCTCCCGCAGCTCGTCGAGCAGCTCACGCGACAGATCGGCAAAGTTGTTGACGAAATTGAGCGGGTTCTTGATCTCGTGGGCGATGCCGGCGGTCAGCGCGCCAAGCGACGCCATCTTTTCCGCCTGGATCAGGCTGGCTTGCGCCGCCTTCAACTGCTCATGCGCGGCGCGCAGCTCACGTTCTCTCTGGAGTTGTACCTCGAACAGCCCGGCGTTGCGCACCGCGAGCGCCGATTGCGCGGCGAAGGCCTCGATGAGGCCGACAATTTCCGCCGAGAAGGCACCGGCCTCGCGGCGGATGACGACCAGCCCGCCCAAAATCTGCTGCTCGTGCAAGAGCGGCACCGCGAGCAGCGAACGGTAGCCCAGGCGGCCAAGCGCATCCGTCCATCCGGCAGCGAAATATTTGCTCTCGGCCAAGAGATCGGGGATCTCCATCGACGATCCGGTGACTGCGGCCCGACCGATGGCGCCCTCTCCGAGACCGATCGACCGCCCGCGGGCGAGCGCGATCACCGCCTCGTCCACCCCGCGGCTCGCGCGGAACGTGAATTTGCGGGCCGGTTCGTCATAATCATAAACGACCCCCGCCTGCGAGTGTGAGAATTCGACGGCGCGAGCGACGACGAGACCCAGAACAGCGTCGACGTCGAGGGTCGAGCCAACCGCGCGCCCGACATCGCGCAACGCCTCGAACCGCGCCAAGGTCGAGCGCAGCGCCTCAAGCGTATCTCGAAACGCCGAGAGCGTGTGCGCCATGGCGCCGATCTCGTCCGGGCCGGCGACGGGGATCGCCACCGCGACATTTCCGGCATTAAGGCCGTTCATTGCCACCACCAGCCGGCGCAAAGGCCCGACGATCGAACGCAGCACCAGCAAGGTCAGCAGCGCGCCGACCAAAACCGCCGTCCACATCACGGTCCGCGACAGCCGCCTTGCCGTCGTCGCCTCGGCCATCAGGCGCTCGCGCGTCGCGACAGATTGCGCGGTGAGGTCGGCGGCGATGGCCGCGAGCCGGCGATCGACCGCGACGCCGGCTTCGCGGTCGCCCGAAGTGTATTCCTCGACGGCCCTGCCGGCGTAATCCTCGTAATGCGCGAGATCGCTGCGGACCGCGGCAATCGCCTGCGGCTGCCGCTCCGCCAACCGTTCGAGATCGCGTTCGGTCTGCTCGCGGGCCGCGGCGGCGTTTTGTTCGGACGTCGACAGCAGGCTGACGGCGAGATCGGCGAGCCAATAGCGCATCTCGTCAAAAGCGTGCTGGGCGTCGTTGGCCTTCCGGATCACGCCGAGCAGAGTTACCGCCTTGGCCATCCCGGCCGAGTTCTCGGCGAGCTTGTGGTTCAGATAAAAATTCGTCGCCAACAGAAAAAAGAGCAGGGCGCCCGACAGCAGGATCAGCCGAGTTCGGATCGGCAGCCGCTCCATCATGCCGCCGCGCCGCCACCGGGAACGCGATTTGCGGCCGTGCTTGCCATCTTCCTTCTCGCCGACCGCTGCCGGTTGCGCTGCCGCCAATCTGCACTCGCTTTCAGGGCGAGGCAATGCAGATGGCGGCGATCGACCGCCCGCGGCGCCGTGGAACAGCTCGGCAAGGCGCAGCTTCAGCACGGCGAAATCGACAGGATCACGCCGCTCAAACGATCGGTCCGTCGATCAGGGCCGCAGCCGACCCGGTTTCGATCTCGACGACCCAAATATCGGGATCTCGGCGACGCTGTCGTGCAATATACGAATTGGCCTCGGCCTCGGCCACCGGCTCGGGCCCGGTGGCCCGCATCCAGACGAGCTCGCCCTGCCGCCCACGCGCTTGGGCCAGCACCGAGCAGCCCGCTTGACGGTCGCGGAACTTGAGTAGGACGGCGCCGGAATCGGTGTCGCCGCGAGCCGCCACCGCGACCGCGACCGCGGCAAGGTCACAGCGGCGGATCAGCGCCCTGATCCACAGCCCGGTCTTGAGCCGCGGTTCCATCCTGCTGCCTCGGCGGCCAGCGGCTCAACCGCGACCCGGGGCCAGCGGCAGACGAACACGCACGGTCAACCCGCAGGGCAGCCGATTTTCGGCAGTGACCGTTCCGCCCATCGCTTCGACATTGCGCCGTGCAATCCATAACCCGATGCCGAACGAGGTCGATGCGGTCTCGACCGCCGCCTCGTTGCGACGCTCCGAATAATATCGGTCGAAGATATGCCCGATCTGGGCCGGCGGCACACCGGGACCCTGATCGGAAATGGTCAGATGGGCAAAGCGACCGTCATGCGTCAGATGGATCAGGATTTCGCTATCCCGCGGCGAGAACGAAATCGCGTTTTCGATCAGGTTTTCGAGAACGGTCTCGATCATCTCTTCGCTGCCCAGCACGGTCATGCCGGGCAGGAGGTCTGCGGTCATCGTCACGCCGCGGCTCGCCAGCACGATCTTCAGCCCGCGGCTATCGAGGATCGGCGATTGGCTCTGGATCAAACGGTCGATCGCCCGCCCGAGATCGATAGGCATGAGCGGTGCGTCGACCAGATCGGCGGCCGCTTCGTCGAGACGCCGAGCGGAGGAAACCAGGCCGTCCAACCGATCGAGCGCCTGTTCGACGACGCCGAGCGCCCGCTGTGCCCGCTGATTGCCCGATGCGAGGGCGCGCCGCAACGGTTCGAGCGATTGGCGAATGACCGCGATCGGCGTCTTGAACGCATGCGCGTTCTCCTCCGCCGTCAACCGGATTTCGGCGGCCGATCGATGCAGGGCCTCGACCATGCGGTCGAACTCGGCGGCGACCTCGGCCAGTTCCGGCAGATCGGCGCGGTCGGCGAAGGATCCGGCATCGGGTCCCTGATCGCGGATCCGCCGCGCCCGCCGGGCAAAGCGGCGCAGCCCGCCGCGCACGCTCAACAAGGTCGAAAAGGTGAGCGCCGCCGTCGCCAGATAAATGACGGCGGCTAGCCGAACCGTCGGCGTCGCCCAATACGGCTTGCCGAGATGCGCGCCCGGAAACGCTTCGACCGGGAACGAAGCGACCACCGCCCAGCATCCCGCCGCGGTCGACAGGGGGGTCACCGCGGTGACGATCTCGTCGCCGCCGGTCGGACGGTGGTAGAAGAGCGAAAACGGCATCTCCTGTGCGCAATTCTGCGCCAGCCGGGTGAGCACGCCCTCACGCGCCAGCGTGTTGCGCTGCGCTTGCAAATTGCTCGGCGCGACCGTTGGCCACGACGCCACATAATAAAACCCGTTGGTGGCGCCGCCGGCGGCGGCGGGTGCCAGCAACAGTTCGATCCGCGTCACCTCCCCGGCGAACCGGGCGAGGTACTCGCCGAGCTGGTGCAGCGATCCGGTATCGGCATTCTGCAGTATCGGCAAGAGAGCCTGGCTGATGACGCGTCCCTCGTCGCGCACGCTGCGCAGCAAGAGGCTCTGGCTCTGTTCGTAGTCAGCACGGAACTGCAAGTAGAGGAACACCGGGACGAGCAGGAACACGACGGCGAGCAGCGCGGTCTTGGCGGCAAGCGAACGGACCGAGCGCAGCGATCCGCGCGCCTTACCACGGCGCGGCCCAGCGATAGCCGAACCCTGGGTAGTTGACGATTTGATCGAAGTCGGGGTCGTTATCGCGGAACTTTTTGCGAATCCTTTTGATGAAGGTTCGAACATTGGCGCGGTATCCTTCCGCACCGTGCCCGGCCATGAAATCCTTGCCGTGCACGAGATCGTAGATTTCTCGGTAGCCGATGTCCTGCCCCGCCCGCTCCGCCAGCAATGTCAGGATCCTGAACTCGGTCAAGGTGAGTTCGACTGGCCGTCCGGCCCATAAGGCGCGGCTGGTGTCGATGCGCAGCTCGAGCGGGCCCACGCGTCGCGGCGCCGGTGCCGAGGCGGCGGGTTCGGGCATCGGCTCGGCGCCAGGCCGCACCCCGTCGGCGATCAGTTGAAGGCGCTTGATCAGGATCGGGAGCCGGCGCGATTTGTCGATGAAATCGACGGCCCCCCCGGCGAGCGCCGCCTCTTCGTAGATATCGTCCGACAGCACGGTCAGGAAGATGACCGGGATCGTGATCCCGGAGCGGCGGAGGCGCCGCAGCACGTCGATCCCGGCCAGTTGCGGCATGCGCCAATCGAGCAGGATCACGTCGGCGGTGCCGCCGCTTTCGAGAAAGGCTAGCGCCTCACGCCCATTGCCAAAACTGGTGACCCGGTAGCCCTCGTCGATCAGGTTGAGCCCGAGCAACTCGCGGAACAGATCGTCGTCATCGACCAAGAGCAGATGCGGCATCGATCGCGGATCCTAACTGCGGGTGGCCGCAGCGAGCGATTTGAGGCACTCTTCCTGGCCGGCGGCATCACGCTTGAACACGTAGTGGAGGCTGCGCATCTGACCGCTGCGGAGATCGAGGTAAAAATAGAGATCGAGCTCGCAGGTGGCCGAGCGCCACCGCCAGATCGTGGCGGGCGGCTCTTCCGATTTTTCCGCAGCGGTCCCGAACAGCCGCGTCGCCGCCCGCTGATCGAGCCCGATCAACTGGCGCCGCGGCGACGGGTGGGCAGGCGTCGCAGCGGATTGGGCGGGCTGCGGCGCGGCCATCGCGACGGCCGGCGCCGACGGCGGCGCCGGCTTGTGCTCGGGCTGCGGCGCGGCCATCGCGACGGCCGGCGCCGACGGCGTCGCAGCGGGCTGCGCGGGCTGCGGCGCGGCCATCGCGACGGCCTCGCCCGCCGGCGCCGACGGCGGCGCCGGCTTGTGCTCGGGCAGCGGGGTCTGGGGCCGCCGCACCACCGGCGGCGCCGGCGGCGGCGCCGCCGCTACCTCCGCCACCGCGGGCGGCGACGGTGGCGGCGCCGCGCAGCCCGACAGCATCGCTGCCGCCAAACCGATCAGGGCAAAGCCAAATAGCGCTCGTCGACCGGCCGGACCCGACGCCCCTGACACCCTTCCACCCGCCCTAAATTGCTCACAAAGATAACACAAAACCGCGCTTGGCCACCCTCCTTGGCGGCCGGCCGTGTGGTGAGCGCAGCCGGATAGCTGTCGCCTTGCCGGTCTTGCCCGCGCCAAAGATGCAGAGCCCGGTCTCAACGCCGCGACGGCGGCAGCAGCGTTCCGCCCGCCACCCGCTCAGGCCTGCCGGATCGGGTATTTCGCGAAGATCGTCTCGACCCGCCTGAACGCCTTGTCGATTGCCTGCTCTGGCGCCATGCCGCCGTTTATGACATCGAACATCGCGACGCTGAAGACGTGCTCGGTCCACACCTCGGCCATTGCCGGGTTGAGCACCTCGTAAGGAGGGATCGTCGGGCCCAGGAGGCCCTGCCGCGTATAGGCCGAGAGCGGCTCGTTCCCGGCATCGAGCCAGAACCCCGGGTCGTTTTTGGCGATCGCCGGCATCGTCGGCAGAAACCGGCCGAGCCCACCCTTCAGATAGGCGGCGAGTACCTTCGGCTCGATCGAATATTTGAGGAACTCCTTGGCCACGGCGACATTCTTCGCCCCCTTCGGGATCACCGCCGTCACCGCCCCGGCGATGCTCGGCAGCTCTTTGCCGGCGTTGCTGAGCGGCAGACCCAGGGTCAGGACATCGTTGTATTCTTCCTTGTTGTGATAAAGGGCGACCTCGGTCGAGATCGTCCCGTCAAGATCCATGACGATGAGCTTGGCATGGAAGGCGTTGTTGTCGTCGGCATCGTTCCAGTTGGTAACCGCCGGCGGCACGAAGCCTTGACGATAGGGAGTGGTCAGCTTGGCGATCGCCGCGACCGCCGCCGCTTTCACCTCCGGGTTGTCGGTGTGCAGGCTGCCATCCGCGGTGACGATGTCCTGACCGCCATAGGCGATAAGAAAATGAGCGAAGAGGGCGGCGGGATCGACGCCGTTGGCGGTCAGCTGATAGCCATAGGCATAGATGTTGCGCATCCCTTGCGCTCGCAATTTGGTCTGCACCGGTTTAAAGAAATCCAGGAAGGCGTCCCAGGTCTTTGGGATGTCGGCGGTCTTGTAGCCGGCCTTTTCAACGAGAGATCTCCAGATGTGAAACGGAACGACGCCCGCACGATGCGGGATCATGTAATAGCTGCGTTTTTTGGTGACGTTGTTAAAAGCGGAAACGGTGCGCAGGGCGGTCGGGCTGAACTGCGCCTTCTGCGTGCCGATGACGTCGGTGACGTCGACCAGCCGGTCCTTCCAGGCGCTCAGCACGGCAAAATAGAAGTCGCCGACATTGAGGATGTCGGGCACGACGCCGGTCGTCACCGCGGCTATTTCCTTCTGCCGCATCGCGGCAAACGGCACGATGCTGTATTCGATCTGGTTCCCGCTCGCCTTTTGGTAGTCGGCGACCATCGCCCGAAAAGCCGCATCCTCTTCCGGGATGAACCCCTGAACCCACCACGCGGTCGCGGTCGTGGCCGCGGCGTCGGCAATATAGGGGCGGGCGACCGCGCCGGCCGCCGCCAGCCCCACCGACCGGCGCAGCACGGAGCGCCGGGTCAGCCCGTCCATGCCTTCCTCCCTGGTCCGCGCCGCTGGCCCAGGGGCCGAATGGGTAGCGCAACCGGCAACGGAGCGCGGGGCGCGGCAAGTCGCCCCCCGACACTCGCCGATCACGCGGCCACGATCGGATATTTTGCCAGAATCGTCTCGACCCGCCGGAACGCCTGATCGATCGCCGCCTGCGGCGTCATCCCGTTCTTCATGACGTTGATCACGGCGCGCATCATGACATTTTCCGCCCCGACCGGCCCCATGCCCGGGTTGCGCGCCTCGAACAGCGGGATCGTCGGGCCGAACAGCGTTTGCGTGACGTAGGTTGCGCGGTGCGGGTCGGCCGGATCGAGCCAGAACGGATCGCTCTTGGCGACGGCCGGCATCGGGATGACAAAGCGGCCGAGCCCGGCCTTCTGAAACTGGTTCAGCACTTTCGGCTCGATCGAGTACTTGATGAACTCCTTGGCGAGCGGGATGTTCTTTGCCCCCTGCGGGATCACTGGGCCGGCGCTCCAAACCTGCGCCGGGAGCTTTTTCCCGTCGTTGCCGAGCGGCAGGCCGAGGGTCAGAATATCGTCGTATTGCTCTTTTTCGTGGTAGAGCGCGACCTCGGTCGAGATCGTGCCGTCGAAATCCATCGCCATCAGCTTGGCGTGGAAGGCGTTGTTGTCGTCGGCGTCGTTCCAGTTGAGGACGACCGGCGGAACGTAACCATCGGTATAGGCTTTCGCCAGCCTGGCGGCCGCCTTGATCGCCGCCTCCCTGACCTGCGGGTCGCTGGTCTGCAGCTGACCCTGCGGCGTGATGAAATTCTCGCCGCCATAGGCGATCATAAAGGCGTTGAAGAGGAGGATCGGGTCGACCCCGGTCGCGGTCAGCTGATAGCCCAAGCCATAGATGTTGCGCATCCCCTGCTTCCGCAGACCGTCCTGCACCGGCATGAAGAAATCGAGGAACGCATCCCAGGTCTTCGGAATGTCTGCGACTTTCTGTCCCGATTTTTCGACCAGCGACTTCCAGATGTGAAACGGAACCGAGAATGTCACCCATGGAACTTGATAATAGCTGCGCTTCTTGGCGACGTTGTTATAGGCAAAGGCGCAGGCAAGGGCGTTCTCGCTGTAATGAGCCTTTTGCGTCTCGAAGACGTCGCTGACGTCGACGAGGTTGTTTTTCCACGCATTCAAATAGATAAAGTTGAAATCTGCGGGCGCCATGATATCCGGCACGACGCCGGCGGCGACCGCCGAGACCGCCTTCTGCCGCAAAGCGGCAAACGGAATGATGCTGTAATCGATCGTATTGCCGCTGGCCTTCTGGTAATCGGCGACCATGGCCCGGAAGGCCGCATCCTCCTCGGGGATGAAGCCTTGCGCCTGCCACATCGTCGCGGTCGTCGCCGCGGCATTGGCGATATGGGGTCGGGCGAGCGCGCCCGCCGCGAGCCCGATCGATCCGCGCAGCAGTGAGCGCCTGGTCAGCTTGTCCATGACTTCCTCCCGCGTCTGCGCCATAAGCGCCGATTCTTGCGCCGCAGGAAGTATGCGCCGGCCGCCTCCCCGGTTCAACCGTTCGCGGACCCGCCCCCGCCCCCGGCCCTCGACCGCCGGGGGTGATGTCATGCGGCGACGATCGGGTATTTCGCCATAATCGTTTCGACCCGCTGAAAGGCTTGGTCGATCGCCGCCTGCGGCGTCATCCCGTTTTTCATGACGTTGATCACCGCGCGCATCATCACATTTTCCGCGCCGACCGGCGCCATGCCCGGGTTGCGCGCCTCATACACCGGGATCGTCGGTCCGAACAGCGTCAAATTGGTGTAGGCCTTGCGGTGGGGGTCCGCGAACCAGAACGGGTCGCTCTTGGCGATTGCCGGCATCGGGTTCACCCAGCGGCCGAGCCCGGCCTTCAGATATTGGTTCAGCACCTTCGGCCCGATCGCATATTTCATGAACTCGGTGGCGACCGGAATATTTTTTGCCCCGCGCGGGATCACCAGGCCAAAGCAGAAGGTTTGCGCCGGCAGCTGTTTGCCGTCATTGCCGAGCGGCAGGCCGAGGGTCAGAATATCGTCGTATTCCTCTTTGTTGTGGTAGAGCGCCACCTCTGTCGAGATCGTGCCGTCGAAATCCATTACCATCAGCTTGGCGTGGAAGGCGTTGTTGTCGTCGGCATCGTTCCAGTTGAGGACGACCGGCGGCACGTAGCCGTCGGTAAAGGCTTTCGCCAGCTTGGCGGTCGCCTTGATCGCCGCCTCTTTCACCTGTGGATCGCCGGTCTGCAGCTGGCCCTGCGGCGTCACGAAATTCTCGCCGCCATAGGCGATCAGAAACGCGTTGAAGGTGTTGATCGGGTCGACCCCGGTCGCGGTCAGCTGATAGCCCAAGCCATAGATGTTGCGCCTCCCTTGCTTCCTCAGGCCGTCCTGCACCGGCCTGAAGAAATCAACGAAAGCATCCCAGGTCTTTGGAATGTCCGCGACTTTCTGGCCCGATTTGTCGACCAGCGATTGCCAGACGTGGAATGGAACCGCGGCGGTTTTCCATGGCACCTGATAGCGGCTGCGCTTCTTGCCGACGTTGTTGTAGGCGAAACTGCAGGCGAGCGCGCTCTCGCCGTAATTTTCTTTTTGCGTATCGAAGATCTCGGTTACGTCGAGGAGGTTGTCCTTCCAGGCATTCAAATAGAGGAACTGAAAATCGGCGATCTCCATCATGTCCGGCACCACGCCGGCCGCAACCGCCGAGACCGCCTTTTGCCGCAATGCGGCATACGGAATGATGCTGTACTCGATCGTATTGCCGCTGGCCTTCTGGTAATCGGCGACCATCGCCCGGTAGGCGGCGTCCTCCTCCGGGACGAAGCCTTGCTGCACCCACATGGTCGCGGTGGTCGCCGCGGCGTTGGCAACGTAGGGGCGGGAGAGGGCGCCCGCCGCCGCCAGCCCGATCGATCCGCGCAACACCGAGCGCCTGCTCAGCTTGTTCATGCCTTCCTCCCTCGCTCCGCGCCGCCGGTGGTTCAGCGGATCGGCGCTGATGCCCGCTCCGTAGGAAGTATGCTCCGGCCAAATCGCCGGTTCAACGGGTTCGCTTCCGCATCGGCACCCCGGCCAAGACTTCCCCGCGCGCGGCAAGTCGCCGAGACGCTGCTCCAGATCGCCCCTCAGGCCGCGACGATCGGGTATTTCGCCAGAACCGTCTCGACCCGTTGAAAGGCTTGCTCGATCGCCGCTTGCGGCGAGATCCCGTTTTTCATGACGTTGATCACGGCGCGCATCAGGACATTTTCCGCGCCGACCTGCGCCATGCCCGGATTGCGCGCCTCGAAGACCGGGATCGTCGGGCCGAACAGAGTTTCTCTGACGTAGGCCCCGCGGTGCGGGTCGGCCGGATCGAGCCAGAACGGATCGCTCTTGGCCATGGCCGACATCGGGATCACAAAGCGGCCGAGCCCGGCCTTCAGATATTGGTTCAGCACCTTCGGCTCGATCGCATATTTCATGAACTCGGTGGCGACCGGAATATTTTTTGCCCCACGCGGGATCACCGGGCCAAAGCAGAACGTCTGCGCCGGCAGCTGTCGCCCGTCGTTGCCGAGCGGCAGACCGAGCGTGAGAACATCGTCGTATTCCTCTTTGTTATGGTAGAGTGCCACCTCGGTCGAGATCGAGCCGTCGAAATCCATCACCATCAGCTTGGCGTGGAAGGCGTTGTTGTCGTCGGCATCGTTCCAGTTGAGGACGACCGGCGGCACGTAGCCGTCGGTAAAGGCCTTCGCGAGCTTCTCGGTCGCCTTGATCGCCGCCTCTTTGACCTGCGGGTCGCCGGTCTGCAGCTGACCCTGCGCGGTGACCAGATTCTCGCCGCCATAGGCGATCATAAAGGCGTTGAAAAGGAGAATCGGGTCGACCCCGGTCGCGGTCAGCTGATAACCATAGGCATAGATGTTGCGCATCTCTTGCTTCTTCAGCCCGTCCTGCACCGGCCTGAAAAAATCCAAGAAAGCATCCCAGGTCTTCGGAATGTCCGCGACTTTATGGCCCGATTTCTCGACCAGCGATTTCCAGATGTGGAATGGAACTGCGGCGGTTTTCCACGGCACCAGGTAACGGCTGCGTTTCTTGCCGACGTTGTTATAGGCAAAACTGCTGGCGAGAGCGCTCTCGCCGTAATGCTGTTTTTGCGTATCGAAGATCTCGGTCACGTCAAGGAGGTTGTTCTTCCAAGCGTTGAGGTAAAGGAATTGAAAATCGAGGACCTCCATCATGTCCGGCACGACGCCGGCGGCGACCGCCGAGACCGCCTTTTGCCGCAGCGCGGCAAACGGAATGATGCTGTACTCGATCGTATTGCCGCTGGCCTTCTGGTAATCGGCGACCATGGCCCTGTAGGCGGCGTCCTCTTCCGCGACGAAACCTTGCGTCACCCACATCGTCGCGGTGGTCGCCGCGGCGTTGGCGATATGGGGGCGGGCGACGGCGCTCGCCGCCGCCAGCCCCATCGATCCGCCCAACAGTGAGCGCCTGGTCAGCTTGTCCATGCCTGCCTCCCTCGCACGATCCTGCGGCGGATGCACGCCGGAGCGGCTCAGCCCTTGACCCCGCCCATCGTCAGGCCGGCGGCCATGTAGCGGCGGAACGCGTAATAGATCGCGACCGGCGGCAGCGCATAGATGACGGCGGTGGCCATCATGTAGTTCCACGGCGCCTCGTCGCTGTTGAGAAACTGGACGATCGCGATCGGCACGGTCATGCTCTCGGTCGAGGACAAGAGCAGGAACTGGTAGAGAAACTCGTTCCACGACAAGAGCATCGCAAAGGTGCCGACGGCCACCAGCGCGGGCACCATCAGCGGCAGATAGATGCGGAAATAGATCTGCACCGGCGAGGCGCCGTCGATCCGCGCCGCCTCGTCGAGCTCGATCGGAATGCTGCGTCCGTATTGCTGAAAAATGAAGATTGCGTAGGGGGTGGCGAAGGCGACCAGCGAGGCGATCACGGCCCAGAGATTGTTCATCAGGCCGTATTGCGCCATCAGCCGGTAGAACGGGATCGCCAGGAACGTGGCCGGGATCACATAGGTCAAGAGGGCGGCGTTGGTGACGAGCCAGCCGTGCCGGACGCGCAGCCGCCCGACCGAGAAGGCGGCGAGCGAGGCGATCGACAAGGTGAGGATCACCGTCGCCCCGGCGAGATACACGCTTCTGCCGAATTGCTCCCAGAAGTACTGCAGATACCAATAGCCTTGGCTTAACACGATCCAATAGCTGCCGGCCGAGGGATGCGGCGGAAATACATGCGTCGACAGCACGTCGCCGTGCGAGTCGAGCGACACCATGATCATGTTATAGATCGGCAAAACCGACCAGATCACCACCACCAGGCTGAGCACCGCCGCGCCGATATTGGTCACGACGCGCCGTCGCCGCGCCGCCTGAACCGCGCGCAGCGCCTCGGTATCTCTGCCGGCTCTCGCCCTGCCGTCGACGGCGATGACGGTCATCGTTATTGCTCCACGGCCATCGTGCGCAATTTGCGCATCAGGAAAATGACGAGCGGGATCATCAGCGGCAGCGCCGACATCACGCAGGCGACGCCGAGATTGGGATCGGACAGGTCGAAGGCGTTGCGGATGCCGAGGTTCGCCAAGGTATAAGTCGTCAGCGCCGGACCGCCGTTGGTGATGAAGAACGGCGTGGCGAAATCGCCGACCGAAAAGATCGTCGACAACAGCGTATTGACGAAATAGAGCGTGGCGAGCAGCGGAAAGGTGATGTGCACGAACCGCCGCAGCCCGGTCGCGCCGTCAACGGCGGCCGCCTCGTAAAGCTCCGGGGAGATCGCCATCCGGCCGGCGATGAAGATGACCGTCCAGAACGGCATGTATTTCCAGATATAGGCGCCGGTCATCGCCCCCATCGCCATCCAGCGCGAATCGAGCCAGAACGGGCCGTTGATGCCGAACAGCTTCCACAACAGGTTGTTCAACAGCCCCCATTGGCCGTCGAGCATCCAGTGGATCGAGATGAAGGTCGGCAACGCCGGCACCGCCCAGGGCAGGACGAAGACGATCAGCAGCGCCTTGACCCACCAGCCGGGCCTGACAAAGAACCCCGACAAGAGAAAGGCGAGAAACATCTTGACGTTGACGCCGACCGCCAGGTAAATGAGCGTATTTACCACTGTATTCGCATAGATCGGATCGGCGAACAATTCCTTATAAAGCGCCGGGTCGTGCCCCATCCACAGCCCGTAGACGATCGGATAGGCGACAAAGACGACAAACACCGCCAGATAGGGGATGACGAAAGCGAGCGCCCACAGATATTCGGAGCCCTTCAAATGGCCGCGCAGGTAGTCCCACAGGCCGTGCTGCCGCCCGGCCGCGGCGCCGCCGAGCCGAACCGCCGGTGCGAGGTTTGCCATGGCCGCCTCGCTCAGGCCGCTACGACCGGGTATTTCGCCACGATCGTCTCGACCCGTTTGAAGGCCTGATCGATCGCCGCCTCCGGCGTCATGCCGTTTTTCATCACGTTGATCACCGCCCGCATCATCACGTTCTCGGCGCCGACCGGCGCCAGGCCCGGGTTGCGCGCCTCGTAGACCGGGATCGTCGGACCAAACAGGGTGAGGTTGGTCAAGGCCTTGCGGTGCGGATCTTCGGCCAGCCAGAACGGGTCGCTCTTGGCGATCGCCGGCATCGGGATGACCCAGCGGCCGAGGGAGGCCTTCAGATAAGTGTTCAGCACCTTCGGCTCGATCGCATGCTTCAGGAATTCCTTGGAGAGCGCGATGTTCTTCGCCCCCTGCGGGATCACCACACCAAAGCTGAACCCCTGCGCCGGCACCCGGTTCCCGTCATCGCCGAGCGGCTGGCCATAAGTCACGATGTCGTCGTATTCCGGCTTATTGTGGTAGAGCGCGACCTCGGTCGAGAGCGACCCGTCGAAATCCATCACCATCAGCTTGGCGTGGAAGGCGTTGTTGTCGTCGGCATCGTTCCAGTTGAGCACGACCGGCGGCACATAGCCATCGATAAAGGCCTTCGCCAGTTTGGCGGTCGCCTTGATCGCGGCCTCCTTGACCTTGGGGTCGCCGGTCTGCAGCTGGCCCTGCGGCGTCACGAAATTCTCGCCGCCATAGGCGATCATGAAGGCGTTGAAGAGGAGGATCGGGTCGACCCCGGTCGCGGTCAGCTGATAGCCGATACCATAGATGTTGCGCATCCCTTGTTTCTTAAGGCCGTCCTGCACCGGCCTGAAGAAATCAACGAAAGCACCCCAGGTATTAGGAATATCTGCAACCTTCTGACCCGACTTCTCGACCAGAGATTTCCAGAATCGGAAAGGAACCGTGAAAGATTTCCACGGAACCATATAATAACTGTGCTTTTTAGCGACGTTGTTGTAGGCAAAACTTGAACTCGTTGGCATTTTTACTATAAGTGCTTTTTTGGGTCTCAAAGACATCACTTACGTCTAGTAGGTTGTTCTTCCATGCATTCAAATACAGAAATTGAAAATCCGCGATCTCCATCATGTCCGGCACGACGCCTACGGCAATTGCCGAAACCATCTTTTGCCGCAGCGCGGCAAATGGAATGATGCTGTATTCGATCGTGTTGCCGCTTGCCTTCTGGTAATCGGCGACCAGGGCCCGATAGGCGGCATCCTCTTCGGGGATGAAGCCTTGCGCCACCCACATGCTCGCCGTCGTGGCCGCGGCGTTGGCGATATGGGGCCGGGCGAGCGCTCCGGCCGCCAACAACCCGACCGAGCCGCGCAATACCGAGCGCCGTGTCGTCGTGTTCATCCGCGTCTTCCTTCCCCGCTGGACGGCACCGCCGCCGCCGGCGCATTCCGACCTTCGCTGTCCAACGATATCTTAAAAGAGCCCGAAGGCGTTCTCAATCCATATCGCACGCCCGCCGCCGCCGGCCGGTCACGCCGATTGTTCGAGTTCGCGCAGGATCGCATCGCCCATCACCCGGGTCGAGACACACACGGTGTTCGGCTGAAGGATGTCGGCGGTGCGCAGGCCGGCGGCGAGTGCCCGGCGCACCGCGTTCTCGACGAGAAGGGCGGCCTCGACCATGGCGAACGAATGGCGCAGCATCATCGCGAAGGACAGGATCGCGGCCAATGGGTTGGCGACCTCCTTGCCGGCGATGTCGGGGGCGCTGCCATGGACCGGCTCGTAGAGCGCCCGGCGCCGTCCGCTGGGGTCGGGCGCTCCGAGCGAAGCCGAAGGCAGCATGCCGAGCGAGCCGGTCAGCATCGCTGCGCAATCCGACAGAATATCGCCGAAGAGATTGCTGGTGACGATGACATCGAACTGCTTCGGGTTGCGCACGAGCTGCATCGCGCAATTGTCGGCATACATGAAGCTCAGGGCGAGATCGGGAAATTCGTCGTCGCGAACCTGCTGCGCCACTTCGCGCCAGAGCCCGCCCGATTCCATCACGTTCGCCTTGTCGACCTCGCAGACGCGGCCCCTGCGCGCCCGCGCCAGTTCGCAGGCGACGCGGACCACCCGCGCGATCTCGGCCTCGTGATAAACTTCTGTGTTGATGCCGCGCCGGCTGCCGTCGGGCAGGGTCTCGACCCCGCGCGGCGCGCCGAAATAGATGCCGCCGGTCAATTCGCGCACGATCAAGAGATCGAGATCGGCGACGAGATCGCGCTTCAGGCTCGAAGCGTCGGCGAGCGCGTCGAAGACCACCGCCGGCCGGAGATTGGCGAACAGGTCCATCTCCTTGCGCAAACGCAAGATGCCGCGCTCCGGGCGCAGCTCAAACGGCAGGCCGTCCCATTGCGGGCCCCCGACCGCGCCGAACAGCACCGCGTCGGCGGCGAGTGCGTTGGCAAGGGTCGCCTCGCCAAGCGGTACACCCTCGGCCTCGATCGCCGCACCGCCGACGCGGCCTTCGGCAATCTCGAAGCCGGCGATCTGCCGCCGCTCGAAGAAATCGACGATGCGCAGCACTTGGCGGATGATCTCCGGGCCGATCCCGTCGCCCGGCAGCACCAGGATTTTGCGGCTGCCGCCGCTGCCCTGCGTCATGCTGGCGAACCGGGCCGCGTCAGGCCGAACTGCCACGGCCGCGCCAAGCGGGCCGCCGCCTCATAGGCGTCGATCGCCGCCGCCTTTTCTTCGGTCAGGCCGATGTCGTCGATGCCGTTGAGCAGGCAATGCCTGCGGAATGGGTCGATCGCGAAAAACACCTTGTCGCCGTCCGCGCGCGCGATCGTCTGGCTTTCGAGATCGATCGTCAGCAGCGCGTTGGCGCCCCTCGCGGCGTCTCCGAGCAGCTCCTCGACCTTCGACTTTGGCAGCGCAATCGGCAGGATGCCGTTCTTGAAGCAGTTGTTGTAGAAGATGTCGGCAAAGGTGGGCGCGATGATGACGCGGATGCCGAAATCGAGGAGCGCCCAGGGGGCGTGCTCGCGGCTCGACCCGCAGCCGAAATTCTCGGCGCCGATCAAGATCTTGGCATTGCGGTACGGGGCTTGGTTGAGGACGAAATCGGGATCTTCCGAGCCGTCCGGGCGAAAGCGGATCTCGTGAAACAGCCACTGCGCGAGGCCGGTGCGCTTGATCGTCTTGAGAAAGATCGCCGGAAAGATCTTGTCCGTGTCGAGGTTGACGATCGGCAAAGGCGCCGCGACCCCGGAGAGAGTGGTGAATTTTTCCATCGAAGGGCCTTTGTCAGGGATCACCGGGAGGGACCGGGCGGGTCGATCAATAGCCCCGCATTTCCTGCGGCTGTCGAAAGCGCTCGGCCAACCGCTGGTGTCAGCTCGTAGAGATACGAGCTTTCGATAATGGCGCGAACCAGTTCGACGTCGCCGGCTGCCGAGCGTCGCTGACGAGGGTTCACACAACTCGTGAGTTGATGAAGAAACTCGTTGATATGGCTGACGCGATCGAGATCGGTCTCGGATACCGGACGGTCCAGAAGGATCGCCCTGACATCAACCGTCAGACTATGCGCGAATACACATGGAAAAGCGCTGCGGCTGATATCGTCCCGCCGCTGCAAGCCTTCCAGAATCCTCTCCACATCGAGCGGCGGCGGCGTCACCACCGTGCCGTCCGCGTATTGGATGCATGCTCCGCGCAGCGGCGGTCGAGCCACCGCATTGCCGACGGTATTCATTCAAAAGCTTCCCGAGGCAGATCGTTCACCGGATAACCTCGCTCTCCCAACACCTTGATGCGAGTGTTGCCCTGCACGACCCGGCCATCCGGCTTGACGATCAGGTGCTCGCTGCCGCCAGGCACCTCATTGGATCAGGCCATTTGCCGCACGTCGGTCAGGCGGCCGGTGACGGCGGCGGCCGCGGCCATCGCCGGGCCCATCAGGTGGGTCTTGGCGTTCTTGCCCTGACGGCCCTCGAAATTGCGGTTCGATGTCGAGGCGATGCGCTCGCCGTGCATCGCCTTGTCGGCGTTCATCGACATGCACATCGAGCAGCCCGCCTCGCGCCATTCGAAGCCGGCTTCGAGGAAGATGCGGTCGAGCCCTTCCGCCTCGGCCTGATGCTTGACGAGGCCGGAGCCGGGCACGACCAGGGCGCGGACTCCCGCGGCGACCCGCCGGCCCTTGGCGATCGCCGCGGCGGCGCGGAGATCTTCGATCCGACTATTGGTGCACGAGCCGATGAACACCCGCTGCACCGGCACCTCGGTGAGCAAGGTGTGCGGCTTCAGCTGCATATAATGCAGCGCGCGCTCGACCGCCGCCCGTTGCAGCGGGTCGTCGATCTGCGCGGGGTCGGGTACTCGGCCGGTGATCGGCGAGGCGTCCTGCGGGCTCGTGCCCCAGGTCACGTGCGGCGCGATGTCGGCGGCGTCGAGATGCGCCTCCTTGTCGTATTTGGCGCCGGGATCGGAAGGCAGCGCGCGCCAATAGGCGACCGCCTGCTCCCAGGCGGCGCCCTTCGGCGCGTAGGGCCGGCCCATCAGATAGGTAAAGGTCTTCTCGTCCGGGGCTACGAGCCCGGCGCGGGCGCCGGCCTCGATCGACATGTTGCAGACCGTCATCCGCCCTTCCATCGACATGTCGCGGAAGGTGCTGCCGGCATATTCGAAGACGTGGCCGGTGCCGCCGGCGGTGCCGATCTTGGCGATGACCGCGAGGATCACGTCCTTCGGCGCCACCCCGGCGCCGAGCGTGCCGTCGACCGCGATCAGCATGTTCTCGGCCGGGGCCTGGATCAGGGTCTGGGTCGCCAGCACGTGCTCGACCTCGGAGGTGCCGATGCCGAACGCAAGCGCCCCCATGGCGCCGTGGGTCGCGGTGTGGCTGTCGCCGCAGACGATCGTCATGCCGGGCTGGCTCAGCCCCTGCTCCGGCCCGATGATGTGGACAATGCCCTGATTGATGCTGTCGACCGGAAAATAGGGGACGCCGAATTCGCCGACGTTGCGCTCGAGCGTATCAACCTGGAGCTTCGACTCCGGATCGCCGATGCCGGCGCTGCGGTCTGTCGTCGGCACGTTGTGGTCGGCGACCGCGATCGTCGCGTCGGGTCGGCGGACCTTGCGGCCGGCGAGCCGGAGCCCGTCAAAGGCCTGCGCGCTCGTGACCTCGTGGATCAGGTGGAGATCGACATAGATGAGGTAGGTGCCGTGGCCCTGCTCGGCGATGACGTGGTTCTGCCAGATCTTGTCGAAGAGGGTGCGCGGTGCGGCCATGCTCGGGTGTCCTCTCCTGATTATCGCTCGCCGCCGTCGGCCGCCGGCGGCGCCGGCCGCGCATCGGATCGCACGGTCTCGCGGGCGCGCTCGGCGATGCGCGCCCGCTTGCCGGTACGGCCGCGCAGATAATAGAGCTTGGCGCGCCGGACGACGCCGCGCCGGATCACCTCGATCGCGGTGATCCGCGGCGAATAGAGCGGAAAGACGCGCTCGACGCCCTCGCCGTAGGAGATCTTGCGCAACGTGAAGCTCGAATTGACATCGGCATTGCGGCGCGCGATGCACAGCCCCTCGAAGGCCTGGATGCGCTCGCGTTCGCCTTCGACGACGCGAACCATGACCCGCAGCGTGTCGCCCGGCTGGAATTGCGGCACCGGCCGCAGCGCCGCGAGTTTTGCGACCTGCTCGCGGTTCAACTCCTCGAGAAGATTCATCGGTTCACCTCTTGCTCGCGGCAGCGGGCGCGCTCCCAGAGATCCGGCCGGCGCTCTCGGGTCAGGTTTTCCGCCGCGGTCCGGCGCCAGGCGCGGATCCGCGCGTGGTCGCCGGACAGCAGCGGCTCCGGCACCGCCCGCCCCTGCCACAGCCGCGGCCGGGTATATTGCGGATATTCCAGCAGCCCCATTTGAAAGCTTTCCTCGGCCAGGGTCTCGGCCCGGCCGACCACCCCCGGCAACAGCCGCACGCAGGCGTCGATGAGCGCGATCGCCGCCGGCTCGCCGCCCGACAGCACAAAATCGCCGAGGCTCAACTCCTCGATCGCGCGCGCCTCCAGCACTCGCTCGTCGACCCCCTCGAAGCGGCCGCAGATCAGCGTGACGCCGGCTGCCGCGGCAAGTCCCCGCACCCGCTCCTGATCAAGCCGGCGGCCGCGCGGCGACAACAGGATCGGCGGTCCGACCCCATCCGCCGCGGCGAGCGCCCGGTCGAGCACATCGGGCCGCATGATCATGCCGGGCCCGCCGCCGAACGGTGCGGCGTCGACGGAACGGTGTTTATCGGTCGCAAAGCTGCGGATGTCCAGCGTTTCGAGCCGCCACAGCCCGGCCTCCAAGGCCTTGCCGGCGAGCGAATAGGCGAGCGGCCCGGGCAACATCTGCGGCAAGATCGTCAACACCGTCGCCCGCCAGCTCATGCCGTCCGCCTCGGCCGGCGCCGCGTCGGCGCGCCATCGTCGAGGAGCCCCGGCGGCGGGTCGATCAACAGCCGGCCGGCGTCGAGATCGACCAGCGGCACGACGGCGCGGGTGAACGGAACCATCGCCGGCGGCGCCGCCGGGCGGTCGATTTCGAGGGTGTCGCCGGCGCCGAAATCATGGACGGCGCGCACTT
This sequence comes from uncultured Alphaproteobacteria bacterium, assembly GCA_963772295.1. Classification (GTDB taxonomy): domain Bacteria; phylum Pseudomonadota; class Alphaproteobacteria; order ATCC43930; family CGMCC-115725; genus AP-15. The sequence goes on along the minus strand of CAVYWO010000019.1, from coordinate 60,654 downwards.
GCCCGAGCACCGTCCCGTCGCCGAGGACCGCGGCGAGCCCGATCAGATCGGCGTGGTAGAATTCTTCGGCCGCGGCCGGCGGCAGCGCCGACCGCGGCAGATAGAGGCGCAAACCGCGCAGCGCCTCGGCTTGATCGCGGTTCTCGACCCCGTCGAGACGGGCGATCAAGGCGCCCTTGCCGGCACCGACGAGGCGCAGCGCAAAGCGCCGCCCGGCGGCGTCGGCGAGCCCCCCGTAGCCGGCGATGTCCTCGGGCCGGGCGGTAAAGCTCTTGATCCGCACCGCCCCGCGCACACCGTGCGGGCCGGTGACGATGCCGACGACGAGCCTTTTTCCGGTTGCCGCCATGGTCGGCGCAAGGGCCAATGCCCGAGCCGGCTCAGCCGCGCGCGGCGGCCGCCGCCTTGGCGCGCTCCTGCGCCTTCTTTTTCGGCGCCGACCGGAGCGGCGTCTCGCGCATTGCCGGCTTCGGGGCGAGCCCGGCATCGCCCAGGAAGCGCGCGACCCGGTCGGTCGGCAACGCCCCGACACCGAGCCAATGCCGCACCCGTTCGGCGTTGAGCGTCACCCGCTCGGCACGGTCGCGGTCGAGCATCGGGTTGTAGGTGCCGACCTTCTCGATAAAGCGGCCGTCGCGCGGGCTGCGCGAATCGGCAACGACGATGCTGTAGAACGGCCGCTTCTTGGCCCCGCCGCGGGCGAGGCGGAGCTTCAGCGGCATCGCCGGGCCCTCATCGCGGCACTCCCGTGCAAGCCTCCCGAAAGAGGCCCGAGACGCGATCGCAGAGCGCATGCATCACCCCGGAGCGTTATTCCCGCGAAAGCGCGTGTAAGGAAATTGGACCCGACGCCGAATGCTGGGCTGCATGGACGCCGTGCGTGCTTCGAGACGCGCCCGGAGCCTGTCCTCGGGCCGCGCCCCCGGGTCCGCGCTCTGCGCGGCCCGAGGGTAAACTCCGCGCGGACCCGGGGGGGCGCCCTCAGCATGAGGTAAGCCTTTGATGGCATTAAAGTCGTTCCTCATCCTGAGCCGGCCGCGCGGCGGCCGTGTCGAAGGACGCACGGCGCTGATCCAATTTGATTATTCCCGCGAAAGCAGGAATCCAGAGGCTCCAGTTATTTCTGGATGCCGGCTCTCTCCCAGGACGGCCGGCCCTGGCGGGCCGTTCCGGGGATCGCTCCGGCCGGAATGACGATTTGGGGAGCTGTCGGGACTCTTTCATCATAGCGCTAACGACGGAAGGCGGACGGCATCAGCCCGGCGAGGCCGTGCCGGGCCAATCCCTTTTGGCCGAGCTTTTTCATTTTCCTCATCATGTCGGACAGGTCCTGATATTGCTTCAACAGCCGGTTGATCTCCGGCACCGAGGTGCCGGAGCCGCTGGCGATCCGCCGCCGGCGCGAGGCGTTCAACAGCTTTGGGTTGCGCCGCTCGCTCTTGGTCATCGACGAGATGATCGCCTGCTGGCGCTTCAGCACCGCTTCGTCGATATTGGCTTCGCCCAGCTGCTTCTTGATCTTGGCCACACCGGGCAGCATCGCCAGCATCCCGCCCATGCCGCCGAGCCGCCCGATCTGGCGCAGCTGGGCGGCAAGGTCGTCGAGATCGAACCGGCCCTTTTCGAGCTTCGCGGCGAGCTTTTCGGCCTCGTCGCGGTCGACCGTCTCGGCCGCTTTTTCGACCAGGCCCACGACATCGCCCATGCCGAGGATCCGGCCGGCAATCCGCTCGGGATGGAACGGCTCGAGCGCTTCGATCCGCTCGCCGGTGCCGATCAGCACGATCGGCTTGCCGGTGACGGCGCGCATCGACAAGGCGGCGCCGCCGCGGGCGTCGCCGTCGACCCGGGTTAGGACGATGCCGGTGATTTGGGCGCGCGCGCCGAAAGCCCGGGCGACGTTGACCGCGTCCTGGCCGGTCATCGCGTCGGCGACGAGCAGGGTTTGGTGCGGCTTTGCCGCTTCGCCCACGGCCGCCACCTCGAGCATCAGCTCTTCGTCGACATGCAGCCGCCCGGCGGTGTCGAGGAGGACGACGTCGTAGCCTTCCTTGCGACCCATATCGAGGGCCCGCCGGGCGATCGCGACCGGGCGCTCGCCGGCGACCACCGGCAGGCTCTGGACGCCGATCTGGCGGCCGAGCACGGCGAGTTGATGCTGCGCCGCCGGACGCTGCACATCGAGCGAGACGAGCAGCACCTTCTTGCGCTCGCGTCCCTTGAGCCGGTTGGCGATCTTCGCCGCGGTCGTCGTCTTGCCCGAGCCCTGCAGCCCGACCAGCATGACCACCACCGGCGCCGGCGCGTCGAGGTCGAGCGTCGCCGTCGGCCGGCCGTCGGCGTCGCCGCCGAGCGCCGCGACGAGCTGGTCGTGGACGATCTTGACCACCATCTGCGCCGGGGTGACGGAGCGCACCACCTCCTGCCCCAACGCCTTTTCGCGCACCGCCGCGGTGAAATCCCGGACCACCGGCAGCGCCACATCGGCGTCGAGCAAGGCGATCCGGATCTCGCGCAGCGCCGTCGCGACATCCTCCTCGGAGAGCGCGCCGCGCCGCCGCAAGCGGTCGAAGACGTCGCCCAGTCGATCGCTCAGGCTGTCGAACATGCGGGAGCCGATCCCCATGCGCTCACGAGACGCAAAACGCCAGTGCGCGATACTCGCGGACTGGCGGCCGCCGACGGCGGGTCGCGGCGCACCCCGGCGACGCGCGGCGCGACCCTAGCGAGCGCCCGACCCGCTGTCAATCGCCGGGCCGATCGTCAACTCGGTGGCCGGCCGCTCGACCCTTTGCGCCGTCAATCGCGCGCCCGAGAGGCGACCGACCATCGCGCTGCAGTCGTCGCGAAAGTGCCGGAGGCGTCATCCGAGGCAGGTCCAAGCAGTCTCAATCATCAGTTGCACCAATTGTTGACGGTTGCTGCATCTGCAGAAAATCTGCAGCAAAATCCTCCCGCCTTGGTTGTAGCCGTACTGCGGCCGGTTTCGCCGCACCCGAATGGCCGGGTCGGCTCCGGCCGGCTAAGCGTGATCGTGCCGAGGCGACGTCATTCGTCGCCGACGCAAGGTCGTCGGGCGGTCCGCCGACGCACCGGCGCCGCCCTCGGCAAAACGTCGTCGCAGTTCATCGCCTCAGCCGTTCGCTCGACCGGCGGCGTACCATATACGCAATTCTTCTTATTGCGTCAATAGTAACATCGCCACAGGGCGCCGAAGGAGGAGGCGCCATGTCAGGAGGAATTGCACGATCTCGGCACGGTCGGAAACACGATCGCCGGCATCGTGGGTGGCGGGTCGCGGCGCGACCCCAGCGAGCGGCCGACCGCTGTCTACAAAGAAACAGGGCCACGCCGGCTTAGTCTCATCGTCATGGCGAGCGCAGCGAAGCCATCCCGACCCTCGCAACTCCGCGACGACGAGATCGCCGCGGCGCAGCCTGCCCCGGCGAAGGCCGGGGGCGCCTCGCGATGACGGCGGGGTGAGTTTCATGCTCGGCGGGTCGGCAACGCCGGTGGGCGACTAACTTACAGTCTTCCGCTGCGATTACGGTTGGCAAACGGACCACACCGTTCGGCCGATGCTGTCCCGTGAGAGCGATACCCAGAGGCCCGACCTCCTCCACGTGACAATCGGGTGTACCGCTTGGAGCGGTCGCGACGGCGACCGCTGATGCCCCATTGCGGTCACTGCCAAGAGCGAGTCGCGGGGTCTGAGTGGGGACGACATCGAGGCCGCCAGGGCAATGCTCGCCAATCCCGACATCGGCGTGACTCAAATCGTGCACCGTCTCGGCGTCTCGCCGGCGACGCTCTACCGATACATTCCCGCCGCACGAACCGCGAATACCCCGAGCGTTGCCTTCAGTTGAACCAAGCCGACCGCCTCGGTGTTTACGTTGCTGCGAGAAGCGACGGGCGATTTTGCGCCAGGGTTGCAGCTTTGAGTTGTCGAACCTCCCCGTTCCGGAGCGGGGCCGGGAAGGTCCAAGATACATTCTGGTCTCCTGCGAAAACCCCGCCGCGCGTGCTTTTCGACAGCGCGCAGCGCCGAAGAGGCGGGCGCTTATCGCATGGCCGCGCTTGTCTTGACCCCGCAGTTTGCCGATAGGATCAAATAGACCTTGCCGCCAAACGAGGATGCCAATGCGGGTCGCATTTTGTTGTTTGCTCGTTGCCCTGTCGCTGATCGCAGGCGCGACCGCTTCGATCGTCCAGGCAGCCGACGGCTGCGACGCTTCCGGCCTGAGCCAAGCCGAGTTGAACGAATGCTACGGCAATGCGTACAAAAAGGCCGACGCCGAACTCAATGTCCTCTACCGGCAAATCACCGCCCGCCTGAAGGACGACAAAGCGACCACCAAGCTTCTTGTTGCGGCGCAGAGGGCGTGGGTGGTGTTCCGCGACGCCGAGTGCGATTTTTCTGCGTCCGGGGTTTCCGGCGGCAGCGCCTATGGGATGATCCTGGCGATCTGCCTCGATAAGCTGACCGGCAAACGCATCGACGACTTCAAGAACTATCTCAAGTGTCAGGAAGGTGCGCTCGATTGTCCGGTCCCGGCGAAATAATCCGTTGGCCGGTCTCCCTCCTCTACCGCTCGGCCGGCGGCAAGCGCACCCGCTTTGCATGATGCGCCTCATCCGGCGATCGCCTGGGTAGCGCGGCGCGCGCACCGCCCCCCGACCGTCGAGCGGCTGACACCGCATTGCCGCGCGATAGTCGGGTGCGCGTGTGCGGTCGGACCGCGGGGTTTATCCAGGTCCTGCGAATGGCCGGAATCGGCGCATAAGAGACAGCCATCAGATCACGATCCGCCCGACTTCATCGAGGCTCACCTCGTCTCGTCAGCGGTCATAGAGCTGCGCGGTGCGCGTCGAGGCATGGTTTGCCATCGCCGCGGCCTTTCCAGCGTCCCGCCGAGCTGGCGATCATCGGGCATGGTCTTCAAATCCTCACACCCGTGGGCGCCGTGTACTTTTCGTCGACGACATTGCCCGTGTTCACGATACCCGCCGGCTCCATCAGGATCACCTCGGCCTCTTGATCCGCCGCGGTCCGGTGCTCGACACCCCGCGGAACGATGACAAGCTCACCCGGCCCGAGTTCGACGATCCTGTCGCGGAACTCGACTCGAAAACGACCCCGCCAGACCAGGAACAGCTCGTCCACATCGTCGTGGTGATGCCACGGGAAGGTTCCCTGCACCTTGACCAGCTTGACCTCCTGACCGTTCAGCTCGGCGATGATCTTCGGCTGCCATTGCTCGGCAAAGCGGGCAAACTTCTCGGTGAGGCTGATCCGCTCCATCTCATCTCCCGCCGTTTTCCTATGTGATAAGGACATTATCTCATATAGAGCAAAGCCAGAAGATGCCGGCCGAGGACCAGGCTCGCGGCCAGTGCAATGATCATCACCGGGATGTAGTTCCATTTGCCGGGGTGATAGGGCCGGCGATCAAAAACAACCGCTACGGCGAGCACCAGGAGGCATGCACCGAAGGCGGCGGTCGTCTCGATGATATCCACACTTGGATCCTCCCATGTTTGTGACTTTGATGAGCGCGTCACAGAACGGGATTGCGGCGCCCTGCCGCTGAGCTGCCACGCTCGATCCGACATAGGTCGAACGGCTGACACCAGCCGCGCGCGCAATCTCTTGCTGCGGCGCCATCGGATTCGCCCGCCGCGCTTCGATGACCGCGGCCCGGCGTTCCGGTGACAGCCGCTTCAATCCCTTTGCCTTACGGCCTGCGGTCAGTTCGATGCCGGCCCGTTCGACAATCTGCCATCACTGTTGCAAAATTGACGTCGCCGTCTTCGCGGGCAGCCAACGAGTCATGAGATGTGTTCTGCAACGAGGAAATAATCCTTGCTTCTTTCTCCGCAGAGAGGGGAATACCGCCGCGCATTTGCTCATTGGTAGAACACGATAATATCATGATCAAGCCCAACGATATCTGGTGAGTGATTTACACATATGTTAAATCGATATATAGGGAAGATTGGCCGTCGGCCGCTTTGAGAACGCGCAGGCAGAACAGTTGACGCGCAGGCCTGTCTTCGATATGGCGCAACGAATCACCGTTCGGAGCAAATCTTGCTGAGCCAAGAACACCCATCCGACATTCGCAGCGATGATCGCGAACGGATTCGCAGAGCGCGCCAAGCGGCGGACGCTCTATTTCCTTCAAAACCTCCGGTCACGTCGACATCGACCGCCGCTACAGCTGGTCAAATGCCGCGTAAACCGCGTGTCCTGCCGGTAATCCTGCCGCCGGTTCGTCCAGATGACCGACGCGAAGCTCCGATCGCGGTCGATCTGCAGACCACGAGCTCGATTCCCAAATCGGAATTCGCCCGCATTCGAACCTGGCTCAAATACGGGATGACGGTTCGCCAGGTTGCTGATCTCTATGGGGTTTCGGCGGGCCAGCTTGAGCGCGCGCTACGCGACGCGTAATTGCTCGGCCGCGGGGTTCGCCGCGAATGCTGGCGGCGATCAGAGGCCGCTAAGAGCGGCCGTGAGCGTCTACGCACAAAAATCCCAACGACGTATGGTTAAGATGCACTCCCGGCCCCGCCGATGCGTCAATTTCCGAGATGCAGGTGACGGTTATCCCCAAAATCCGGGGATAGCTCGGCCGAAAAAGCTGTGAGCACCGGCTGGCCGCACGGTCGTGAGCGGTTTGCCGAAAAAAGCGGCAACCCTGCAGCCGTAGGTCGAGACAATTTTCGGTTGTAGAGGTCGTATGCCGACCCCACCTCGGCAACCACGCGAGGATGGATACGTCACGGCTGCGGACGGAACCCGATCATGGGCAGCTGTGCGGCGAGCCGGCGGCTCCGTTGTTCCGACCCGTCATATCGCCAGCCAAGCAAGCGGCTCAGCACCAAACGAATTATAGGAGAAATCCACCAGTTACGCCGCTGATATCCGGTCAATACCGGTGCCGCCTCCGTCTCATGAAGAAACCTCTTATCACTATGTTAGAGCAACTACCCGCCGAATCAACCAGCGCGCAATCCACGCGAGTTGCGTTTTTTACGCAATTATCGTATATTGGACGGCGGAAGAAAGAGAGGATCCCATGGACACCCCCGAGACAGTCCCGGCTTCCGAGTTCACCCGCAATTTCGGCCGCTACCGGATGCGGGCCCAGCGCGAAGCCATCGCCGTGTCGAGCCACGGCCAGATCACCGGCTACTTCGTCGGCCCCGACGAGTATGAGGAGTTCAAGCGCTTCCGGGAAAGCCGCCGCAGCTTCGCCACCGCCGAGCTGCCGGAGGAGAAGGTCGAGGCGATCCACGGGTCGCGCATGGATCCACGGCACGCCCATCTCGACAAGATGCTCGATCCCAAATAGCGGAGCCGCATGCCGAGCCCGAACCCCGAGCCGGGCCTCGTCATCTCGTATGGCTATCTCTGGCACCACGAACACGAAGCCGGCCGGGAAGAAGGACAAAAGGACCGGCCGAGCGTCATCGTTCTGGCCGTCGAACGCGAAGCAGACGGCGCCACCATTGTCACCGTGCTGGCGATCACACACAGCCCGCCAACCGATCCGGCCTCGGCCGTCGAAATCCCGTTGCCGGTCAAGCGCCATCTCGGGCTCGACGAGGACCGCTCATGGGTCATCGTCGACGAGGGCAATGAATTTCTTTGGCCCGGCTGCGATCTCAGAAAAAACCCGCGCACCGACCGCTACGATTACGGCTTTCTGCCGCCGCGATTTTTCAATCACGTTCTCGACGCCTTCGCGGCCTGCCACGAGTTGGGCAAGCGCCGTCTCACGCCACGTGAATGAGCCAGCCGCTCAAAGGGTCGAAGGAAGACGTCCCGGAAGTCGGCGAAGCGCAGCAGTTCTTCGAACAGGATCAAGTCCTGGGTCACAAAGGACGTTATGGGTCACTATGGAGGCAGTGGCTTCGAGCCGCCACACCCGGTTTGTCGCATCGAAATGCGTTTGGACCTTTGGACCGAATGAGCGCTGACGCTCTTGGCCCCAAGGCGGGATCGGGGCGGCTTTTGCGATCACGCTTTGTGAAGCTACCCGTCGCCTTATCACGCCGATGCCGCTGCCGCGAGGCGATGCTTTCGCAAGAAACAGGGCCACGCCGGCTTAGTCTCATCGTCATGGCGAGCGCAGCGAAGCCATCCCGACCCTCGCGAGTCCGCGACGACGAGATCGCCGCGGCGCCTGTCGGCGCCTCGCGATGACAGCGGGTGAGTTTCATGCTCGGCGGGTCGGCAACGCCGGTGGGCGACCCGTAGAGGTCCAATGGTCGTGGCCCCAGATGCCCGGGACTGGTCTTGCCGACGATGGTCGTATCCAGATCCGGGTGGACCCCGTCGGGCTCATACCAGGTCGTCGAGAGCGGCCCGCCGCCAGCGTTCCCGTGGTAGCCCGGCCGGTCTCCCCTTTGGTCGACACCCCATTGGCGGTGCCGCCGCGAATGACGATACCGGCGCCGCTCGCAGCTGCGGCGGCGATCGCGGTTCGTGCCCGCGCTCCACGGATCAGTCGACAACATAGGGAATCCGGGCGATGGCGAGGTTGACGGCATTGCCATTGACGAGAACCGCCGCCGCGACGGTGTAATTGCCGGGCCGCAGCTGGCCCGCGAGCGGCAGCACAAAGCTCCAATCGGCGGCGGGCGGGGTGGTGGCGGCGAGCGCCACCTCGCCCGCGTCCGTCAGCACCAGCCAGCGGCAGCCGAGGGTGACCGGCCCCGAAAGATCGGGCTCCGCGGCGAATTGCGGCAGCGGTTCGCGCACCAGCTCCCAGCTGCGGGAGAATTTGTGCAAGGCCTCGACATCGGCGCTGATCCGCAATCCGGCCCGCGTCTTCTCGGCCTTGGTGATGAAGGCGCGGCGCGGGATCGGCAATGTGTCGAACGAGCCGACGCCGAGCGGATAGGACAGGTCCCGCCAGGCCTCGAGCGTCGCCCCGCCCGCCGACCACGCCTTGAGCCGGTAGGGGCCGTTGGTGACGAGAAAATGGCCGTGCGCCCGGTAGAAGTCGGCGAGCGCCGACCAGCGGGCGCGCGCCGCATCGACCGACACCAGCGGTTCGAGCGGCGGCGGCCGCCAGCCGGTGCGGGCAAACCCGGAGACAAGGCCGGCAAGGCGCTCCTTCAACGCCGTGTCGCGCACCAGGTCGAGCCAGGGCACGCCGCGGCGCCTCGCCTCGCCTTCGGAGAACGCGGCCCAGCCCCGGTTGACCGCTTCCCCGATCAGTGCCAGGACCGGCCACGGCACGGTGCTCCACGGGGGCGCTATCGCAGCCGTGCTGTCGCGGTCGGCGGCGTCGGCATCGGCATAGATCTCGACGATCAAGAGTTCGCGGGTCAAGGTCAGGTCGGCGAGCCGGATCGTCTTCGAACGGTTGTCGATGCCGGTGATGCGCAGCCCGACCAGGCGGCTGCGGGCCAGCGCCGTCGCCGCCGCGACCGCCGGATCGGCGGCGGCGCCGCTCCCCCAGGCCCAGGCGAAACTGTAGGCGTAGAGGAGATCGGCGGCATCCATCCGCGTGCCGTCGTGAAAGGGCGAGGCGAGCACGCGGTAGCGCAGTGCGGCGCGCGCGCTGCGCCCCGGCCCGACAGCCCGCCAGACACCGGTGCCGGCGGCAGGGATGACGGCGTCGGCCGGCACCGCCGCCTCGGCCGTTGCGGGCTCGGCGGCTTCGCGCCGGCGCTCGACGATCGGCGCGGCGAGGATCGTCAGGCTTGCGACGGTGTAGGCGACCATCAGCGCGGTCATCGCGAATTGGCTGCGCATCCCCGCCCGCGGTGCGGCAAAAAAGCCTTGCGCCCTGCGGTGCGCGAGCCAGACCGCGGCGACGTGGCCGGCGACGATCGCGCCGACCGCGCAGAGCCAGGCAAAGCGCGGACCGACGATCGCGACGTCGACGCGGTAGCCGGCGGTGCCGAACAGGTTCCAGCCGCGCCTCAGCGGATCGGAAGCGAGCGGGATGATGTACTGGCCTTCGATCAGGAGATAGGTGAGGTAATGGGCGAGGTGGTAGGCGAGCGCGATCGGCACCAGGCTGAAGGCGAAGGCGCGGCCGATCTCGCCGGCGGAATGGCCGCCGCCGGCGACCGCCGCGATCACCAGCGACACCGCGGCGTAGCTCGCGATGAACAGGAGCCAGACGGCGACGAGGCCGATCGTCTGGCCGGCGATGGCGCTGACCGGGAGCCGCGTCTCTAGGGCCGCCCAGACCGGGGTCGCCAGCAAGCCGTCGAACATGACCGCGGCCAGCATGAACAGGATCAGCGCGGCCGTCGCGTTCGACGCCCTCGGGCTACGGTCGCCCGCGAACGGTGACAGGCGGGCGAAGACGCCAAAGGCGAGGGCGAACGCCTCGCCCCGCTCGAGCCAGGTCGCGCGGCCGAAAAGCGCCATGCCGGCCCAGGTGATGAGCGAATAGCAAAAAGCGAGGGCGGCGATCGCCGCCGGCGCCGCCGACCGGGGATAGATCAGCTCGATCCAGACAAACCCGAACAACAGCAAGACGCCCGGCCAGACATCGAGCCAGGCCGGATAGGGGAGATCGAGCGAGAGACGCCGCCCGGCGAGCCGCTCGGTCCAGGCGAACAACGCCGCCCAGGGATTGGCGAGCCGCCAAAGATTGCCGAAGAGAGCGGAGACATAGGCGAGCCCGACCCACCAGATGATCCACACCGCGGTCGGGGCGAGGTTCATCAGCGGGTTCTGGTTGCCGAACCAGCCGGCGAGCATGACCGCCAGGAACAGCGCCACCGCGACCGCCTCGCCCGCCGGACAGCGGGCCGGCAGCAGAAGGCGCCGCGCCGCACCGGCCGGGCGGGGTGCGGCCCCCACGAACAGCGCGATCACGACAACGGAAAAAGCGACGGCACCGCCGGCGCCGGCGAGATACAGCCACAGCGGCACCGGCAGGTCGTAACGGACGCCAAAGCCGTGCGCTGCGGCGGCCCTCCCGAACGCCGGCACCAACGCCGCCGCCCAACCGATCCGCGAGGCGACGATCCGGGGTTTCATTCGATCGGCGTCACGTCGGCGATGCGGGCGAGAGCCCAGCCGCCGCCATCGGGTGCCGGAAACGCCGCCGGGTCGCCGAGGGCCGCCCAGATCAGCCGTCCGGCAGTGTCGGTGAACCCGGCGACCGGGTTCCATGCGGCCGCCGGCGGGCTCGCGACCCCGAGCCGCAACCAGCCGTTCCACGGAAAGTCCTTGAGCTTGACCGTGCGGATGAAAACGGCGGAATCGAGGCCGCTCAGCGAGTCGTAGGCGATGTTTTCGATGCCGGAGGAGAACTCGGCGTCGTACCATTCATGGCGCAGGGTGTAGCCGGCCACCCTGCGCCGGCAGTTGCCGGCGAGCAACGATACCAGCCGCCGCTCGGCGGCGTATTGCTCGGCCAGGCTATCGAAGTCGCGGCGTTCGAGCTGTTGCAACAGCTCGTCGGCGAGCTGCCGGTCGGCCGGGACGAGCGCGTCGGCGAGCAGCCGATAGGCGGCAAACCAGCCGGATTTGCGCCAGGGCGGTCCGAGCCAGCCGTCATAGCCGGCGCCGGTCGGGCCGACGAGCCCCGAGGCATCGATCTGTTCGGTCTTTGCCGCGATCGGCGCCGGTGCCGCCGCGCGCGCCCGCGCCATCGCCGTCGCTGCGAGGTCCGCTTGTTCGAGGTAGTCGGGGTGCAACGGGGTCACCGGCCAGGGGTGAAAGACGATTTCTTGCGGATGCTCGGCGATGCCGCGCAGGGCCGCCTCCAAGGCTCGGCAATCGGGCGGGTCGACCGAAACGGTGACCAAGCCGCCGAGCGAGGCAACGGCGGCGACCGAGGTTGGCGGCGGCGTGGCAAAGACCGGCTCGGCGCCGACATAGGCATGAATTCCGCCGGTCGGCAGGAGCCGCGCCGCGGCGGCGGGATCGACCGTCTCGACCTTGATCTCGGCCGGGTAGAAGCTCGGATAGATCGGCAGCTCGTGGCCGCCCTCGGCGGGCGTCGCCGCCGCACAAAGGAAGACGAGGACCGCCAGCGCCCTTTGGCGCATCAGCCGCGCAAGGTGCGCATCACGTCCTCATTGGCGAGCGCCGCCTGCGGCGAGCCCTCGAAGATGATCTCGCCGCGGTCGATCGCATAGAGGCGGTCGGCGACCGCCGTCGCGTTGGCCAGCCCCGAATTCGGCGATCAGGATCGAGATGCCCATCGCCTTGATCATGGCGACCGCATCGCGAAAGCGGCCGATCACCGACGGCGCCAGCCCCTCGAAGGCTTCGTCGAGCAGCAGCAGAAAGGGCGACAAGGCCATCGCCCGGGCGATCGCCACCATCTTCTTCTGGCCACCCGACAGGTTGAGCCCGCGCCGCGCAAGCAGGCCTCGGATCTCGGGGAACACGGAGAATACGCGGTCCTCGCTGAGTTCGGCCCGGGCCGCGCGCACCGCCGCTTCCGAGAGCCAGCGGCTGATCATCAGGTTCTCGCCGACGGTCAGATCGGGGAAAATATGCGCGCCCTCGGGGGCATAGCCGAGGCCGCGGCGGGCCCGCTGGTGCGGCGGCAGCCGGGTGATGTCCTCGCCGCGAAACCGCACCTGCCCCGAGCGCACCGGCAGCAGGCCGTTGATGCTTTCGATCGTCGTCGTCTTGCCGGCGCCGTTGCGCCCGACGAGGCAGACCACCTCCTGCGCGCCGACCCGCAGCGACACCCCGTTCAGGATATGGGCGGGGCCGCGAAAGGTGTTGATGCCCTCGACTTCGAGCATCGCTCAGTCCGCCGGCGCGGTGCCGAGAAGAATCGCGGCGACCTCGTGGTTGGCGCGGATCTCGGACGGGGCGCCCTGGGCGAGCATGGCGCCCTCGTGCATGACGAAGACCCGGTCGGAATAGGTGAAGACGATGTCCATGTCGTGCTCGACGACGACGGCGGTGCCGGCGCCGGCGCGTACGACGGCGGCGACCGTGTCCATGATCTGCGCCTTGTCGCGGGTGCCCACTCCGCTCGTCGGCTCGTCGAGAAACAGGATCTTCGGCTTCAGCGCGTAGGCGACGGCGACGTCGAGCAATTTGCGCTCGCCGTGGGCGAGACCGCCGGCGAGCAAGCTGCGCTTGCGGTCGAGGCCGAAGAGGCTCAACACCTCAAGGGCTTCGGCCTCTACCTCGCGGTCGCTGTCGGCGAGCGACCAGAGCCGCCGCGCCTTGCCGTCGCGGGTGAAGATCGGCAGTGCGACGTTGTCGATGACGCTGAGGCCGTCGAACAGGTTGACGAGCTGAAAGCTGCGGGCGATGCCGGCGCGAATCCGCTCGGCCACCGAGGCATTCGTGATGTCGCGCCCCTCGAACAGGATCCGCCCCTCGTCCGGCATCAGCTGAGCGCTGATCAGGTTGACGAGCGTCGTCTTGCCGGCGCCGTTCGACCCGACGAGCGACAGGAACTCGCCCTTGTCGACGCTGAAATCGACCGTATCGACGGCGCGCAACGCGCCGAAACGCTTGCTCAACCCGACGGTCTCCAACAGCGCCACCCTAGGGCAGCTCCTCTTGCCGGCGGCGACGGACGAGGCGCGCCGCCGTCCCCACGATCCCGGTCGGCAGCACCAAAACCAGGATGACGAGCACCGTGCCCAGGAGGAACTGCCAGTATTCGGTCGCCGCCACCGCGTAGCTCTTCAGATAGGTGAAGACGATGCCGCCGACGATCGGCCCGGTGAAATTGCCGAACCCGCCCATCAGGGTCAGGAACACGATTTCGCCGGAGAACGGCCAATAGAGGATGTCGGGTGTCGTCAGCCCGTTGAGCGGCACCCACAGGATGCCGGCGAGCCCGGTGAAGGTGCCGGAGATCAGGAAGGCGAGCCAGCGGAAGCGGCGGATCCGCAGCCCGAGAAACCGCGCCCGGGTCTCGTTGTCGCGGATCGCCTGCAGCGCCTTGCCGAACGGCGAATGCACGATGACCCACATGACGACGACAGAGATCGCAAACAAGACCAGCACATAATAATAGTAATCGGTAATGAATTGCGAAAACTCGGCGCCTCTGAAGACGAGAGCACCGCCCAACAGGCTCGGCCGCGGCACCCGCATCCCGTCGCTGCCGCCGGTGATCCAGAACAATTTCAGCGCGAGGCTCCACAGCACCTGCGACAACGCCAGCGTCAGAATGCCGAAGTAGATCCTGGTATGGCGTACGCAGAGATAGCCGAACAACGCCGAGACGGCGGCCGACGAAATCAGTCCGACCAGCAGGTACAGCTCCATCGATCGGACAGCGAAATACTGTACCAGGAAGGCGACGGTATAGGCTCCGACCCCGAAATAGGCGGAATGGCCGAACGACAACAAACCGGTGTAGCCGAACAGCAGATTGAAGCCGAGTGCCGCGATCGCCATGATCAGCCCGTAGGCGAGCAGCATCGTCTGGTACGTACCGACAAAGCTCGGCACCAGTGCCAAGAGCACCGCGATCGCCGCCGCGACCGCGACCCGCCGCAGCCCCGGGCTGGCGTTGAGCGCGGTCGGGGCGAGCGCCGTCATGTCGTCCCGAACAAGCCGGTCGGCCGGACGAGCAGGACGAAGCCGGCGATCAGATAGAGGATCGCCAATTCCGCCTCGGGAAAGAACTGCACCCCGATGGTGCGGACAAAGGCGACGATCAGCGCGCCGACAAGCGCGCCTTTGAGGCTGCCGAGCCCGCCGATGACGACGACGACGAAGGCCAGGATCAGCGCCTCGACCCCCATGCCGAGCACCGCCGCCTGGCTCGGCACGACGATCGCGCCGCCGAGCCCCGCCAAGAAGCAGCCGATGGCAAAGGCGAGCACATAGACCCGCCCGACATCGAGGCCGAGTGCGGCGGCCATCCGGCGGTCCTGCGAGGTCGCCCGCAGCATGACGCCAAAGCGGGTGCGGTAGACGAACCCCCACAATGCCAGCGCGGCGGCGGCGCCGATGGCGATGACGAGAAGGTTGTAGGCGGGATATTTGAGGCCGAGCACAGGCACCGCCGGCAGGACGTCCATCACCGTGTCGGCGGAGAGCGGCAGACCACCCCAGACAAAGCGGATCGCATCTTCGAGGATCAGCAGGAGACCGAAGGTGACGAGCAGCTGGTATTCCTCGGCCCGACGGTACAATGGCCGCAGCAATGTCGGCTCGATGACGGCGCCGATGAGGGCGACGCCGAGCGCTCCGACCGGCAGCAGCAGCAAGAGCAGGGCCGAGCCGGAGGCGATGCCGCCGGCGGTCGCTTGCCCGACGAGCCAAGCGGTGATGTAGGCGCCGATCGCATAAAGGCTGCCATGCGCCAAATTGACGATGTTCATGACCCCGAAAATGAGGCTCAGCCCGGCGGCGATCAAAAACAACACCGATGCGTAGAACAGCGAGTTGAGAAGCTGGATCAGAACGATCGCCATCAACGCCTCAGCAAAGGGACGCTAGTGTCCCGATCGAGAAATTGGCGGGATCCACTTGACCCATCTTTCTCGTCATCCTGGCAAAGGCCGGGATCCATTTCGGCCATGGATACCGGCCTTCGCCGGTATGACGAGAGGGTTGGGGGCAACGAACGGATGACACGAACTTGTGAACCACCACGCTAGCGAAAACTGTTGACTTTCCGCGAATTGATGGATCCCGGCAATGCCGGGACCCATCAATTGCACGGGCATGCAGGATCGTCGGCGCGAGGCCTAGGCTTTGACCGACGGCCAGGTCTTTTTGATCCAATCGGCTGCCGCCGTCGATTCGTGATGGGTCGTGCCGGGCTTTGGCCAATTTGCCGGGGCGCTGATGTTGCGGACCGGGATCGTGATGATCCGTTCCGGGTCGAGGATCGGGAACGGGTATTGCGCAACCTTCTTGGCAAACCCGATCACCGTGTCCTTGTAGCCCTGGTGGTTGTCGGGACGGATGACGAGGTATCCGGCCGGGGTTTCGAGCCCGAGCCCCTCGATCTGGCTGATGATCACCTCGGTGTCGGGCCAGCCGCCGACCAGCCGGTTGGCCCGCTCGAGCGCGGTCCGGTAAACCAGCAGCGAAGTATAGGCGCCTTCCGCCTCGAAATTCGGATATTCCTTCCAACGCTTGTAATAGCGCTGGACAAAATCGTCGTTAGGCGGCCAGCGGTCGCCGCTCGGATAGGTAAAATGGTAGTTGGCGTGGACGCCGACCAGCACCCCCTCCGGATGATCCGCGCCGATTGCATGCGGGGCGATGCCGAAGGCGATCGTGCTGGCGAATTTCATCTTGTCATAGAGGCCGTAGCGCAACGCCTGCTTGTAGAAAGCCACATAATCGCCGCCCCAGACCGACGAGAACAGGAGATCGGGCTGGGCCGCAAGAATCTTTGTGATGTGCGGGGTGAAATCGGTGGTGCCGAGTTTCGGCCAGGCGACCGCCACCTTTTCCGTGCCCGGGATCAGCCGCTCGATCGCCAGTGAAAAATGCTCCTCGGCATTGTGGCCATAGGCGTAGTCCGGGTGCAGATGGGCGATCTTTTTCACCTGCGGCCAGGTCTGCGCGACGCCGACCGCGGCGGTCATGCCGTCGGCCGACTGGATGTTGGTGACGCGGAACAGGTAGTGCGGTTTCGGTACGGCCTTGTCGAAGAGAAAGTCGGTGCAGCCGTCGGTCAAGAGGGTGAGGAGACCCAGTTCCTCGGCGACCGGGCCCAGAGCCGGGCTCGTGCCGCTGGAGATGACACCGGTGAAGAGGTCGATATTTTCCGTAAGCTTCAACCGGCGCACTTCCTTGACGGCGGCGTCGACGCCGGCGGCCTCGTCGGTCGTGACGGTCTCGATCTTGCGCTTGCCGAGCAGCCCGCCCTGGGCGTTGATCTCCTCGGCGGCGAGCGTGTGGCCCTTCAAGGACGGCTGGCCGAGCACCGCGGCGGGACCGGTCAGGAAGGTCATATGGCCGGTCCGGAACGGCTTGTCCGGGATGTTGCCCTTCGGCGGCGCGTCGGCTCGGGCGGCGCCGAGTGGTGCGAGGCTCGACGCCGCGATCCCGGCACCCGCCCCGGCGGCGACGCCGACGGTCACGCCCAGCTTGTTAAGAAAATCCCTGCGATTGACTTCTCCGGTCATCATGCCCTCCCGGCGTGTAAAACTCGCCCCTTAGGTTGAGCGCGCGAATTCTATTTAACAGCGTCATACCAGAACCGCGCGCCCAAGTAAATTGCCTGGGTCATCGCCGCTGGCGAGACAAGAGGACCGCGACGATTGCTTGCCATGGCGCGCTACCCGAGGCCGCGCGTCCCTTCCCTTGCGCCGCCCCGCCCGATAGGTTGAGGCCGGATCTGTCGCTCGCGGGAGGTGAGGCATGGCGGTGGTCGCGATCATAGCGCAGGGGATGATGGGGGCCGGCATCGGCCGGCGCTTGCACGAGAGCGGAGCCGAGGTTCGCACGCTCTTGCGCGGGCGCAGTGCGGCGAGCGCCGAGCGGGCCGCGGCGGCCGGGATGCGGCCGGCCGCGGACGAGCGGGCGCTGCTCGCCGGCGCCGATTTCTTTTTGTCGATCCTGCCGCCGGGCGAGGCCGAGCCGCTCGCCCGGCGGCTGGCGCCGGCCTTCGCGGCGCTCGATGCCAGGCCCACCTATGTCGATTGCAACGCGGTCAGCCCGCAGACGGCGATCCGTATCGGCGCCATCGTCACCGCGACCGGCGCCCGGTTCGTCGATGCCGGGATCATCGGCGGCCCGCCGCGGCCGGGCCGCAAGGGTCCGACGATCTACGCCTCCGGCACCGAGGTCGGCGCGGCGCTGCCGCTGCGCGACTGGGGGCTCGACCTGTGCGCCGTCGACGGCCCGATCGGGGCCGCCTCCGGCCTCAAGATGTCGTATGCCGGGATCACCAAGGGAACGACCGCGATCGCCGCGGCGATGCTGCTCGGGGCGGCGCGCTTCGGCTGCGGCGAGGCCTTGATCGGCGAGCTGTCGGCAAGCCAGCCCGATCTCCTCGGGCGCTTTCGCGACACCATTCCGCGGATGTACGACAAGGCCTATCGCTGGGTCGGCGAGATGGAGGAAATCTCGGACTTTCTCGAAGCGAACCCGCCGTCGCGCGACCTCTATGCCGCGATCGCCCGCCTTTACGGCGAGCTGGCGGCGGCCGAAGCCGCGCCCGAGCGCGGCCCCGACAATGCCGTGCGCATCCTCGACCGCGTCCTCGGCCGGGCGCCCGGCTGACGAGAGTGTCAGGAAATCGCCAGGGGTCGGATAAACAAGGGGCTGCAAAAGCGCCGCCCGTGCTTCGAGACAGCGTGCTGCGCACGCCTCCTCAGCATGAGGTAGGTCATTGATGGCATTAAAGTCGTTCCTCATCCTGAGCCGGCCGCCCCCGGGTCCGCGCTTCGCGCGGCCCGAGGATAAACTCCGCGGTCGTGTCGAAGGACGCAGGGCGTTGATCCAGCCTTCGTGCGATTTGCTTACAGCCTCTGACGCCGGCGCGGCCGGCGGCTGGCGTTAGCGGCACCGGGGCCGATGCCGCCTCTGCGCGTGGCGACGCGCGGCAGCCCGATGGCCTTGCGCCAGACGGCGCTGGTGCGCGACCGGCTCATTTCGCTTTATCCCGAGCTCGCTTTGGAGATCGTGACCGTCCGCACCACCGGCGACCGGGTGCAGGACCGGCTGCTCGCCGAGATCGGCGGCAAGGGCCTTTTCACCAAGGAAATCGAAGAGACGCTGCGCTCCGGGCAGGCCGATCTCGCCGTCCATTCCCTGAAGGACATGGAGACCCGGCTGCCGGCGCGGCTCGTCATCGGCTGCGTGCTGCCGCGCGACGACCCGCGCGATGCGCTGGTGGCGCGCGGCGCGGTGCGCCTTGCCGATTTGCCAAAAGCCGCCCGGATCGGCACCGCGTCGCTGCGGCGCCGGGCGCAGCTCTTGCGGCACCGCCCCGACCTCGTGGTTCGGCCGATCCGCGGCAATGCCGGGACCCGGCTGAAGAAGCTCGCAGACGGCGAGTTCGACGCCATCGTGCTGGCGCTGTGCGGCCTCGAACGGCTCGGCGAAGCACATCGCGTCAGCGAGATCTTGCCGTGCGAGGTGATGCTGCCGGCGGTCGGCCAAGGTGCGCTTGCGGTCGAATGCCGGGCCGACGACGACGCAATGCGGCAGCTGCTGGCGCCGCTCGACGATCCCGATACCGCCGCCCGCGTCGGCGCCGAGCGGGCAATGCTCGCCGCCCTCGACGGCTCCTGCCGCACCCCGATCGCCGGCCTCGCCGTGCTCGACGGTGGCCGGCTGATCCTCGATGGTCTGCTGCTGACGCCCGACGGCAGCGGCGCGATCCGCGGGCGCGAGACCGGCGCCGTCAACGACGCCGACAGGATCGGCGCCGCGCTCGGCGCCGAGCTGCGCCGCCGGGCCGGCGCCGAATACGGCTTCGGGTAGTGCCGCAAATCCTACCGGCAATCCAGGCGATCGCGCGAGACGAGAATAAATTTGCCGGCGAGGCTCGCGACCCCAGCCGGCGCGGACCAAATATCAGCGGCGGGGCGCAGCGCAGCCGATCGGCCAGCATTAACGCTTCGCCAGGATTGTCGGCGCTATCCTTGGACCGGGGTGGGCGCAGGCCGAAGGCCGGAGGGCATCATGAGCGATGCGCGCACCGCGGCGGCGGCGCGGCAGGCAGCCAAGCGGGCGGCCGCCGCCACCCTCGCCGCCGCGCTGGCCGTCGGCGGCTGCACCCAGGGCGGAGCGCCGGGCGGCGTGGCGGTGCCGAGCTTCGCACCGTTGGTGCAGCAGGTATTGCCGGCGGTCGTCAACGTCGCCGCGGTCGAGCGCGCCGGAAAGAGTGCGGCCGGCTTTGCGGCGATGCCGGTCGCCGATCGCGGGCAGGCCGGCAGCGGCTCGGCATTGGCGTCTTCGGCCCTCGGCGATGCGCTGCGCCGACTGCTCGAACAGCAGCGCCGGAATGCTTCGAAGCTGCCCGCCCTGGCGCTGGGCTCGGGCTTTATCATCGATCCGCGCGGCTACATCGTCACCGATGATCACGTGCTCGAGCGCGCCGTCACGGTCACCGTCACCTTGCACGACGGCAGCCTGTATCCGGCCCGGATCACCGGCCGCGATCCGCCGACCGACCTGGCTTTGCTCAAGATCGATGCGCCAGGACCGCTCCCCTACGTGCGCTGGGGCGACAGCGACAACGCCCGGGTCGGCGACTGGGTATTGGCGATCGGCAATCCCTTCGGGCTCGACGACACGGTATCGAGCGGCATCATTTCGGCGCGCGGCCGCGACATTCATTCGGGCCCTTATGACGACTTCCTGCAAATCGATGCGGCGATCAACCGCGGCAATTCGGGCGGTCCCACCTTCGGTCTCGACGGCGCGGTGATCGGCATCAACATGGCGATCTATTCGCCAAACGGCGGCTCGGTCGGCATCGGCTTTGCGATCCCCGCCAATCTCGCCCGGCCCGTGGTCGAGCAGTTGGTGGCGCACGGCAAGGTCGAGCGCGGCTGGCTCGGGGTCCAGATCCAGCCGGTAACGCGCGAGATCGCGGGGAGCTTCGGGCTGGCGCGGGCAGCGGGCGCGCTCGTCGCCGGGGTCAGCGCCGGCGGTCCGGCGGCGCGCGCCGGTTTCGCGCAGGGCGATGTGATCCTCGCGATCAATGGCCGCGCCATCGAGAGAATGCGTGACCTGCCGCTTGCCGTCGCCGAGATGCCGATCGGCCGGACGGCCGAGGTTACGGTGTGGCGGCAGAACCGCAAGATCAGCCTGCGACCGGTCATCGACCAGATGCCGACGAGCCGGCATGCGGCCGCGCTCCTTGGGGACGAGGGCGGGGCGCGCCAGGTGGAACCGGTGCGGATCGGTGCCGGGCTGAGGCTCGCCGCGCTGACCGCGCGCCGGCGCGCCAGCCTGCGGATCGGCGGCGGAATATCGGGCGTGGTGGTGACCGCGGTCGGCGAACAGAGCCCGTTTGCCGGTTTGAACCTGTTGCCCGGCGATGTCATCGAGACGATCGATCGGCAACGCGTCACCGCTCCGGCCGACGCCTTGGCCAGGCTCGACCGCGCCGCCGCCGGCGGCAACAGCGTGCTGCTGCTGATCAACCGGCACGGCCGCAGCCGCTTTCTGGCGTTGTCGCTGTCCGGCCGCGCGCCGGTCGGCAAGGGCTGAGGCCGGCGACTGCAACCGCGCGCGATCAGTTGATTTCGAGGGTGCCGAGCCGGTTGAGCCCGTCAAACGCCGCCACCTTGTAGCATTCGGCCAGGGTCGGGTAGTTGAATACCGTTTCGACGAAATAGTCGACCCTGCCGCCGAACGACAATACTGCTTGACCGATATGGATCAACTCGCTTGCCCCTTCGCCGATGATGTGGACACCGAGCAGCTCGCGCGTCTCGCTGTGAAAAATCAGCTTTAAGAGGCCGGTGACGTCGCCGACGATCTGGCCGCGGGCGATTTCCTTGTAGCGCGCCTTGCCGATTTCGTACGGAACCGCGGCCTCGGTCAGCTCCTCCTCGGTCTTGCCGACCATCGCGATTTCCGGAACCGCGTAAATGCCGTAGGGGAAGTGCTCGGGCGTGCTCGTCGCCCTGACCCCGAAGGCGTGGCAGACCGCAAGGCGGCCCTGCTCCATCGCCGTCGAAGCGAGCGCCGGGAAGCCGATGATGTCGCCGACGGCGTAGATGTCGGGGACCTGGGTCCGATAGTTGGCGTCGACCGCAAGGCGGCCGCGGCTGTCCGCCGCCAAACCGGCGCCGGCCAGGTTGAGCGCCGCCGTGGCGCCGGTGCGGCCGACCGAATAGAGCGCCTTTTCGGCGATGATCGTCTTTCCGCTGTCGAGCTGCAGACGGACGCGAGGACCGTGCTCGGTCTCGACCGCCTGCAGCTGGCCGACGCTCTCGTTAAACCGCAGCGTTGCCCGGTGCTCGCGCAGATGGTGACACAGGGCGTCGGCGATCTCGCCGTCGATGAACGGCAGCAGCCGGTCGCGCTTGTCGATCAAGGTGACCCGTACGCCGAGCGCGGCAAAGATGCTGGCATATTCGCAGCCGATGACGCCGGCCCCGACGACGGCCAAGCTGCGCGGCAGGCGGTCGAGGGCAAGGATCTCGTCGCTGGTGAAGATCCGCGTGCCGTCGAACGGGATGTGCGCGTCGCGCGTCGTCTCGGTGCCGGCGGCGATGACGATCTTTCGCGCCTTCACCGTGCGCGAATGGGCGCCGCCGGGGTAGTCGAGGCGCACGCTGTCCGGCCCGGCAAAGCTCGCGCTGGCGCAAAACAATTCGACGTCGTTGCGCATCAGTTGATGGCGCATGACATCGATCTCGTTCTGGATCACCCGGTCGGTTCGCACCAGGAGATCCTGCATCGTGATGTGCTCTTTCACGGCGTACGACGCGCCGTAGAATTCGTGCATGCGGTATCCGGAGAGATCGAGCACCGCCTCCCGCAGCGTCTTCGAGGGAATCGTGCCGAGATTGACGCAACAGCCGCCGACGACCGCCTTGCGTTCGACGATCGCGACCTTCTTGTCGAGCTTCGCGCCCTGGATCGCGGCGCGCTGGCCGGCCGGTCCCGAGCCGATCACCAGGAGGTCGTAGTCAAACCCCTCCGCCGTCATGCCCGGTCTCGCCCCCCCGGCCCGCCGTCGTTGCGATGCCGCAGCATGGATCGTCGCAGTGAAGCTTTGGTTACGCTACGGACGGTGTACGGTGGTCCGCGTCCTGCTATTCGGCGGCGGCGAGCTCGGGGCCGCCGCGGCGCAACGCCGCGACCCGCGCCCGGGTATAGAGATCGGTCCAGTTCGACAAGGCGAAATCGGTGACCTGGCGCGGGTCGTAATCGCGCTCCGGGAACCGGATCTCCTTGCCGGCGATATAGACGCCGCGGATCCGTCTCCGGTCCTGCAGGACGCCGATATCGGCGAGCGGCGAACCGTCGAGCACCACGAAATCGGCGGCCCGGCCCGGCTCCAGCACGCCGATCCGGTCGCCGCCGGTCATGAACCGGGCATTGACCTCGGTCGCCGCCCGCAATGCCGCAGCCGGGCTGAAGCCGAGATCCTCGACAAACAGTTCGAGCTCGCGTGCATGCCATTCGCCATAGGGGGTGACGGCAAAGCCGGTATCGGTGCCGGTCATGAAAGGCACCCCGGCGGCGCGCGCTTTTTTCCAATTGCCGCAGCCGATCGCATATTCGCGCTCGGTGGCGGCTGGGCGCCCGCGCTGCCCGGCCGGTTCGTGCGGCCGGGTGAATTCGATGACGTTCTTTGGCTGGGTCAGGGTCGGGCAGAGGGCGCTGCCGGTCGCCAGCATCGCGGCGATGCATTCGCCGTCGAGATGGTTCGCGTGAAAAATCAGATCGACGCCGCTGCGCGCGGCATAGAGGGTGGCCTCGCGACCGCGCGCATGGGCCACCGCCTTTTTGCCGAGGCGGTGGATCTCGCGGGTGATGATCTCGGTCTCGTCCTGGGTGAAGGCGGCGACCAGAGTGCCGTCGCCGCGCCGCTCGATGCCGTCGAGCGCAATCTTGATGCAGTCGACCCCGTTCTTGACCTGGCGGCGGACTTCCTCGACCGCTTCGGCGGCGGTCGCGACGAGCTTGCCGATCGAGGTGTCGGGGGCGCCGATCCAGGTCGGGTACCAGTCGGTCAGGCCCTGATGCGTCGTCAGATAGGGCCCCGCCGCCATCACCCGCGGGCCGTCGAACAAGCCGGCCGCGATCGCGTTCCGGATCGACAGGCTGATCTGCCCGGCGTCGCCCGGCGAGCAGATCGCGGTGAAACCGGCGGCGGCGACCTTTTGGGCAAAGAACATCCCCCGCAAGGCGCGGAATTCGAGCGGGCTGTACAGATCGATGTCCTCCTCGCTCTTGGCGTTGCCATAGGCGAGGTGGGTGTGCAGGTCGATGAGCCCCGGCAGCACGAACAGGCCCGAACAGTCGATCACGCGGTCGCCGCGGGCGCGGCGCGGCGGCTCGGTCTCGGCTCCGACATGCTCGATGACGCCGCGCTCGTCGAAGACCAGCGCCGCGTCCGGGCGCGCCTCATCCTCCCGCCCGGTGAACAGCTGACCGCAACGGACAAAAGTCTTCATGGCGCGGGCTCCCTCGGCGCAGAATGACCGACCTTATCGGCAACCGAGACAGCCGGCAATGCCGCCCACCCGACCACCCGATCGGCGAGGGATACCATCGAGGGACAGCATGAAGATCGCGCGGATCGAAACCTTCATCTTCGGCACCGGCAGCACCAAGGACCTGCTGTTCTGCCGGGTCGAGACCGAGGATGGTCTCCACGGCTGGGGCGAGGCTTATGTCACGCGCGGCAAGGAAACCGTCGTCGCCGAGATTATTCGGCGGATGGCGCCGCACATCATCGGCCGCAGCGTCTTCAACATCCGCCATACCGGCCAGGTGATGTTCGAGGATTTTGCGATCAAGCGCGGCTCGCCCGAACTGTCCTCGGCCTGGAGCGCCGTCGAGATCGCCTCCTGGGACATTCTTGGCAAGCATACCGGATTGCCGGTCTACAACCTGATCGGCGGCGCTTCGCGCGAACGGGTGCGCGTCTATGCCAATGGCTGGGCCGGCGGCAACTCGATCGAGGAAGGGGTGGAGCACGGGCTGAGGATCAAGGCGATGGGTTTCACGGCCGCCAAATTCGATCCGTTTCCCGGCCCCTGGCGCAGCTTTGTCGACCGCCGCGACGAGGATTTCGCGATCGACTACGTCACGGCGATGCGCGCGGCCTTGGGCGCCGACTTCGAACTCTTGATCGAGGCGCATCGCCGCTTTGCGCCGAGCCACGCGGTCCGCATCGGCCGCCGGCTCGCCGATCTCGGCATCGACTGGTACGAGGAGCCGTGCCTGGCCGAGAACATCGAGCTCGTCGCCGAGGTGCGCCGCCAGGTGCCGGTCCCGATCGTCACCGGCGAGGCGCTCCACACCAGGGAAGCGTTTTTTGCCTGTCTCGCCAAACGCGCGGCCGATATCCTCAATCCCGATATATGCGTCGTCGGCGGCGTCACCGCGATGCTCGATATCGCCGCGATGGCGCAGCCGCAGGCGGTGGTGCTGGCGCCGCACAATTACAACAGCACGCTCGTCGGGCTCGCCGCGACCGTGCACCTCTCGGCGGTGGTGCCGAATTTTCGCATCGCCGAGTATTTCGTCAATTTTGAGAATCCGTGCCGCGAGATCGCAACGCAGTCGTTGACGGTCGCGGCCGGCTGGATCGACCTGCCGACCGCACCCGGGCTCGGCATCGAGATCGATGTCGGCAGATTGCGCGGCCGCCCGCACCAGGAAGCGAGTGCGCACGGCTTCCGCCACTACTGGGAGGAGTATCCGCGCCGGGGCTACGCCCCGAGCCTGCGCGGCTGAGCCCTCATGACCGGCGGGAATTCCGGGTTGCCCCCGGCCCGTCCGCCGCGGCTCTCAAAGAGGCGTTCCGAAACCGGCGCAAACGAGGCAAGATAGCGCGGTCGCGGGCGAGGACGGGAGGAAGCGGATATGGCCGAGTACGATCTGATCATCCGCAACGGCACGATCGTCGATGGCACCGGGGGCATCCCGGCCTATCGCGGCGATGTGGCGATCAACGCGGGAAAGATCGCTGTGATCAGCGGCCGCATCAGGGCGACGGCCAAGAAGGAGGTCGACGCCACCGGATGCGTCGTGGCGCCCGGCGCCATCGACCTGCACAACCATTACGACTTGCAGCTCAACTGGGATCCCTACGCGACGATGTCGGGCTGGCACGGGGTGACCTCGGTCGCGATCGGGCAATGCGGCTTCGGCTTTGCCCCGTGCAAACCGCAGGACCAAGAGGCCGCGATGCGCCTCTTGACCCGGATCGAAGCGGTTCCGCTCGCCTCGATGGAAGCGGGGCTGCGCTGGGATTGGGAGACGTTTCCCGAGTGGATGGACAGCCTCGCCCGGCATCCGTTGGGGGTCAATGTCGGCGCCCTGGTGCCGTTCAACCCGCTTCGGCTCTATGTGATGGGCGTCGACGCCGCGCGCGAGCGGGTGCAGGCGACGGCGGCCGAGACCCGCCAGATGCAGGCGCTCGTGCAGGAGGCGATGGCGGCGGGGGCGTTTGGCTGGTCGTCGATGAAGACCTTGATCAACCGGCCCGATGACGGCCGCTTCATCCCCAGTCAGGTGGCGTCGAACGAGGAGTACCTGGCGCTCGCGCAAGTGCTGTCGGAGTTCGGCGTCGGCAGCATCGGCTGGACCAGGGGTGCTGCCGAGCGGCCGCTGCCGCCCGGCGAGCCCGATCTCTTGGGCGGCGAAAGCGCGGCCGGCTCCGGACTCCAGATGGACCCCGTCGAGGGCGACGCCCCGGGCAAAGGGCGAGAGGATTTCCTCATTGAGATGTGCCTCGCGAGCGGGCGGCCGCTGCAATGGGGGGCGGTCAGCCAAAGCGAGGCGGCGCCGGGCCGCTGGAAGGAGCAGCTCGCCTTTCTCGAGCGCGCGCATGCCGAGGGAGCGTCGACGTACGCTCAGACCGCGTCGAACCCGCCCTCGCCGGTTTTCGAGCTCGCCGAATATAACGGCTTTGATGCGATGCCGAGCTGGATCGATCCGTTTGTCGGGACCCCGGAAGAACGCATCGCCAAGCTGAACCAGCCCGGCCTGCGCGACCGGATGCGCCGGGACGTCGGCGCCTGGGCCGGCACCGGGGGCACCGCCGACGTGACCGCGAACTGGGCGAAGATGCGCGTGGTCGAGGTTCGGCACCCGCGAAATTTCCGCTATGAGGGGCTGACGATCGCCGCGTTGGCCGAGGCGACCGGAAAGCACCCGATGGATGCGATGCTGGACCTGGCCCTCGACGAAGAGCTGCGGACCGAATTCTCGACCGACCCGACGAACGGCACGGATCCGCAAGCGGTCGCCGAGATCCTCAACCATCCCTACATCCACCCCTGCGTCTCGGACGGCGGCGCCCATGTCCGCTACCTGACCCTCGGCACCTGGCCGGTCAACCTCTTGGCGATGTGGACGCGCGACCGTCAGGTGATGAGCCTGGAAAAGGCGCATTACAAGATCAGCGGCCTGCCGGCCTGGATTGCCGGGTTCAACGACCGCGGCATCTTGCGGGAAGGCTACGCCGCCGACATCATCGTCTACGAGCAGGAGAGGCTGGGCTTTTTGTACGACAACCCGGTCTATGCCGCGGACTTCCCGGGCGGCGAGCGCCGCCTGATCCAGAAGGCCAAGGGCATCCACTATACGATCGTCAACGGCGCGGTTACGTTCGAGGACAGCGAATGCACCCAGGCGACGCCGGGGAAGCTGCTGCGCAGTTATGACATGGTGAACCGGTGCTGAGGTGAACGCCGCGGCGAAGCCGCTCGCGAGGTCGAGGAGGTGCGGTGCCGATCATCGCCAACGCGGATTTGCCGCAGACCGTCGGGGCCGCCCCCGGCTTGGAGACGCGCGTTCTCTTGGGCAAGGAGCACGGCAGCCGGTGTCTCTACATTGAAGAGGTGACCGTGATGCCCGACGGGCGGATCCCCCGATCCGTCAACCCGCACACCGAGGTGGCCGTCATCGTCGAGGAAGGGATGCTCGATGCGGTGCTCGGCCGCGAGCGAATGACGATCGGCCCCGGCCATACGGTGCTGGCTCCGGCCGGCACCGCGCATGGCTTTCTCAACCGCTATCCGCAGCCGGCGCGGGTGCTGTTTGTCTACCCGACGCACCGGGTCGAACGGGTGCCGGTCAGCGTCGCCGGGGCGACCTCGGGTTTCCTCTCGGAACAGGGATTGAAGGGTTACGAAAGGCCCGCGGACCGACCGCTCGGAGCGAGCAGCTAAGCGCGCGCATCCAGTGGTTATCGTTGAGGAGCCCGCAAAAATCGGAAAGATGCGCGGCTGCCGGAGAGCGGCATTCTATTCCCTGTCGCCGCCCTTCGAGCCTTTCGCTGCGCCACCGGGACGCGGTTAATCAACTGGACAATTCAGGAATATTCGGCTAAATTATCGAGAATTTGAGAATTTTGGGTGAGAAGTCGATGAAAGCAAATCGCATCTTGTGCGGCTCGATTGTTGCGGCGGGGATCGCCGCCGGACTCGCTGTCGGCCCGGTCTTCGGCGCGACAACACCGCCAGCGAAAGGGGTGTACAGCTCCCTCGATCTCGTCGATTCGGCGAGCGGCTCCGATTGCGTGCAGTCGAAAGGCGAGCTTTTCGGCGGACACCTCAATTGGCCGGGCGCTGACAAGACCGGGGCGGTCTGGCGGTATCAGATCAACACCGCCGCCACCGGCCCCCTCGTCGAGAAGGTTACTTACCCCACGACGCCGAAGGCGAGTGCGACGCACTGGTCCGGCACCGAGAATTACGACTTCGAGCCGTCCGGCAAGACAGCGTCAGCCACTTTCGAGGCGACGCTCATC
Source organism: uncultured Alphaproteobacteria bacterium (assembly GCA_963772295.1). Taxonomy (GTDB): domain Bacteria; phylum Pseudomonadota; class Alphaproteobacteria; order ATCC43930; family CGMCC-115725; genus AP-15. Next base: position 32,311 of record CAVYWO010000019.1, on the reverse strand, counting down.
TATATCGATTCGGTCTCCTTCGTCATGACAAGAACGATCCACTACGGCAACTGCACCGAGGAGATCGCTTCGTCTTTCGTCGCCGAATAGCCGCTTGGGTCGGAAAAAACCCCGTACGGCCGTCCGGCCAGGGCGGGCGTCCGACAACAATAGGGTCGAAGCGAATAGGCGGCGCGGGCCGTGGCGGCGGCCTGATCGTGGGCATCGCCCTTGGCGTCTCGCTCTTGGTCGGCGCGATCTTTGAGCTCCGCCGGCTGGTCGGCGGATCTGCCCTCGGCAGCCTTCTGCTCGGAACCTACCATCGGCCGCGGCGCGAGCAACGGATCGTCATGTTCCTCGATCTCGAATTGTCGACGGCGCTGGCCGAGCGGATGGGCGAACTGCGCGTGCACGACCTGATCAGCGAGTTCTTTTTCGATATCGATCAAGCGATCGCCGAGCACGGCGGCGAGGTGCATGCCTATGTCGGCGACGCGGTGATCGTCACGTGGCCGCTCAGCGACGACCCTGTGCGAAACGCCCGCGCGCTGCGCTGCTTCTTTGCCGCCGAAGACCGGATGGCGGGGCTAACCCCGGCCTATGCGCAGAAATACGGCGTCGCGCCGCGGTTCCGCGCCGGCGTTCATGCCGGGCCCGTCGTCGTCAGCGAGTGCGGCGACATCAAGCGGCAGATCGCCTTGTTCGGGGACGCGATGAATGTCGCCGCCCGGCTCTGCGGGCATTGCAGGACTGCCCGGCAAGCCTTGCTGGCCTCGGCGGATCTCGTGCGCGCCGCGGCGCTCCCGCCCGGGATAACGGTAGGAACCGGCGCCAACATCGCATTGCGCGGACGACAGGCTCCGGTCGACGCGCACCCCGTGCGCCGCACCGCGGCCGCTTGCTAGCGCAGGCAACACCGGCGGTCCGCGCCCCAACCCAGTTAGCAGTCGATGCCGCACATCCACAAATATTTGACTTCGAGGAACTCCTCGATGCCGTACTTCGAGCCCTCGCGGCCGATGCCGCTCTCCTTCACCCCGCCAAAGGGGGCGATCTCGGTCGAGATGATGCCCCCGTTGATGCCGACCATGCCGTATTCGAGGGCCTCGGCGACGCGCCAGATGCGCCCGATGTCGCGGCTGTAGAAATAGGCGGCGAGCCCGAACTCGGTATCGTTGGCCAGCTTGACCGCCTCGGCCTCGGTCCCGAGCCGGTAGAGCGGGCCACCGGTCCCCCCGGCGGCCAAGGCCGGCGCATAGTGCGGATGAGTTACTATCTTACACCTCTAAGTTTAGAATAGTAACTCTACGTAGTCGCAGCGTGATGGGTTGTCCAGATAAGCGAAAATTCCGAAGCCATCCAAAGCTCCGGAGCGCGTCGGGCGGCTATCGATGCCGCGCGTGCTTCGAGACGCGCCCGGAGCCTGTCCTCGGGCCGCGCCCCCGGGTCCGCGCTCTGCGCGGCCCGAGGGTAAACTCCGCCGCCGTGTCGAAGGACGAACGGCCCTCATCCAATTGGATTACATCCTCTTTCGCCGGTATGACGACTGACTTTGAGGCTGCGCCGGGTCAGCGGCCGCGGAAGCGCTTGTAGAAGTCGACGACGTCGGGCGGCTGCTGAAAGCCGAGATCGAGCGTCAGATCGGCGGGCGTGCGGCCGCCGAGCGGGATCGCGACCTCGATATGGTCGGTGACGCCGGCGCGGATTTGATTCGGATTGAAGACGATGCGCACCCGGAACGGCTTCTTGTCGAGGATCGTCTGTTGCGGCGCCGTGACCGCAACAAAGTAATCGAGATCGACCGAACTGCCCCTGCCCACCTGTCCGCGCTGAGCGATGACGATGACGTCGAGCTTTATCAGCACCGATTGGGCGGCGACGGTGCAACTGCTCTCGACCTCGCTCAAGAGACCGTAAAAGGCGACATTTTCCGGGCGGCGGTCGGGACCCGGGCCAAAGATCGCGGTGTTGGCAAGCGGCCGCAGGATCACCGCGGCGGGGCAGCCCTGGGCCGGTTTTTCCGGCGCCGAGGACGAAAACCAGCCGCAACCCGAGAGCGCGACGAAACCGGCAAGCGCCGCGCCGCGCGCCGCCCGTCCCGGCGTCACAGGCTGGCGTGGGTCCCGTCGCAGAACGGCTTGCCGCCGGTCTGCTTGCAGCCGCAGAGCCAAACCTCCTCGCTCGCCGCGGCGGTGAACGGCACCGGGGTCAGCCCGGTGCCTTGGTGCGAGCCGTCGCAAAACGGCTGATTGGCGCTGCGTCCGCAGGCGCACCAGAAATACCGCTTGCCGCCTTCGACGGTGATGCCGTAGGGCTCTTTTTGTGCTGGAATCGGTTCGGTCATCGTCGATTTTCCCGCCGTCGCCGTTGCTGCTTCCGCGCGCCGTGGCCCCCTTTTGCGCGGCGGCCGCACTCTAGGCGAGCCGCGTCGGGCAAACAAGCCGGGTCGGCCGAGAGGGGCGAGAACCAACAATGGCCGTCTACACCGATGTCGCCGACGACGAGCTGCGCGCCTTTGCCGCACTCTACGACATCGGCGAAGTGCTGGCCTGCAAGGGCATCGCCGAGGGGGTCGAAAATTCGAATTTCCTGATCACCGCCGCGCGCGGCAATTTCATCCTCACACTCTATGAAAAACGCGTTTCGCCGGCGGACCTGCCGTTTTTCATCGCGCTGATGGAGCATCTGGCCAGCCGCGGCGTCGCCTGTCCGACCCCGGTCAAGGGACGCGACGGCATCGCCCTGCGGGCGCTCTGCGGCCGGCCGGCGGCATTGGTGACGTTTCTTTCCGGCATGTGGCCGCGGCGGGTGCAGCCGTTCCATTGCGCCGGGGTCGGCCGGGCGCTCGCCGAATTGCACCGCGCCGGGGCCTCGTTCGCGATGACCCGGGCAAACGACCTTTCGCTCGACGGCTGGCGCCGGCTCTACCACGCCTGTGCTACTCGCGCCGCCGAGATCCAGCCGGGCTTGGCGGACGAGATCGAGGCCGAGCTCGAATGCCTCGAAGGGGCCTGGCCGCAGCATCTGCTGAGCGGGGTGATCCATGCCGACCTGTTCCCCGACAACGTGTTCTTTCGCGAGCGCGAGGTTTCCGGTCTCATCGATTTCTATTTCGCGTGCACCGATTTCCTCGCCTACGATCTGGCGATCTGCCTCAATGCCTGGTGCTTCGAAAGCGACGGCAGCCTCAACGTGACCAAGGCGCGGCTGCTGCTCGAAGGCTATCGTCGGGTGCGGCCGCTCACCGCCTCCGAACTGGGCGCGCTGCCGCTGTTGGCGCGCGGCGGCGCCTTGCGCTTTTTGTTGACCCGGCTCTTCGATTGGCTGAACCAGCCGGCGGGAGCGCTGGTCCGGCCAAAGGACCCGCTCGAATACCTGAGCCGGCTGCGCTTTCATCGCACCGTCTTGGGGCCCGGCGGCTACGGCCTCGATGTCTGAGGCGGCCGAGGTCGAGATCTTCACCGACGGCGCCTGCAGCGGCAATCCGGGCCCGGGCGGCTGGGCCGCGATCCTGCGCCACCGCCGGGTCGAGAAGGAACTGAGCGGATCGGAGCCGCATACAACCAACAATCGCATGGAGATGCTGGCGGCGATCATGGGCCTCGAAGCGCTGAAACGGCGTTGCCGGGTACGGCTCTACAGCGACAGCCAATATCTGCGCGACGGCATCACCAAATGGATCGACAACTGGAAGCGGCGCGGCTGGCGCACCGCCGACAACAAGCCGGTCAAGAACATCGATCTGTGGCAACGGCTCGATCGGGCGGCGGCGGAGCACGAGGTCCGCTGGATCTGGGTGCCGGGGCATGCCGGTCATCCCGAAAACGAGCGGGCCGACGCGCTCGCCCGGGCCGCCATCGCCGCGGGAATGCGGGGCCGGGCAGCGGGGTGACGCGGGAAAAAGATCTGGACAGCACGCCGCAGGCTGCCCGAGATTGCGAATGCGCGGCGGGGTTTGCGCGCCGTGCGCGACGGGGATCGTGGCGGGGGCGGGGAAAGTGGCAGGATCCGGCCGCAGCTTTTTGTTTCTGCAAGGGCTGGCGACGCGATTTTTCGAATCTCTGGGGCGGGCGCTGGCGGCGCGCGGGCATGCCGTTCACCGGGTCAACTTCAACGGCGGCGACCGAGCCTTTTGGCGGCTGCCGGGTGCGGTCGACTTTCGCGGCCGCGCCGAGGAATGGCCGAGCTTTCTCGACGGTCTCCTCGCCGCGGCGGGAGTGAGCGACATCATCCTCTTCGGCGACTGCCGACCGCCGCACCATGCCGCGATCGCGGTTGCCCGGCGGCAGGGGCTGCCGGTCTGGGTGGTCGAGGAGGGCTATCTGCGGCCCGACTGGATCACCTTCGAACAAGGTGGGGTCAACGGCTATTCGGCCCTGTCGCGGGACCCGAGGTGGTACCGCGACAAGGCCCGCCGGCTGCCGCCCTGGCGTGACCCGCCACCACTCCCGAGCAGCTTCCGCCGCCGCGCCGCCGAGGATGTTTACTACTGGCTGGCCTCGGCGATCGCGGCGCGGCGCTTTCCGCACTATGCGACGCACCGGCCATACTTCCAGCTCGTCGAATATGCCGGCTGGCTGCGCCGACTGGCATTGCAGCGCCGCGCCGAGCGGCGGGCGGAAGCCGCCATCGCCGGCCTCGCCGCCTGCCCCGACCCGATCTTTCTTTTCCCGTTGCAGCTCGATTGCGACTACCAATTGCGCGTGCATTCGTCGTTCCGGTCGGTTCGGGCCGCGATCGAAACGGTGCTGGCCTCGTTTGCCAACCATGCCGCCTCGGCGTCGCGGCTCATTGTCAAGCTGCATCCGCTCGACAGCGGGATCTACGATTGGGCGGCGATCACCCGGCATGCCGCGGTGGCGCTCGGGATGTCCGACCGGCTGACGATCCTCGATGGCGGCGCGATCGACGCGGCGCTGGCGTCGAGCCGCGGCGTCGTCACCGTCAACAGCACCGCGGGCATTCAGGCCTTGGCGCAAGGCCGGGCGGTCATCGCCCTCGGCAGTGCCATCTACGACCTGCCGGGGCTGACTTTCCAGGGCGATTTGGATGAATTCTGGACCGCCGGCGGGCCGCCCGATCCGTCGCTCCTCGACGCCTTTCGCCGCGTGCTCGCCGATCGCGCCCTGATCCCGGGCTCGTTCTTCAGCAAAAGGGGGATCGAGGTCGCGGTCGACGCGGCGGTCGATCGGCTCGAGGCCGCAGCCTCCGATCGAGACGGCGCGGACTCGCTCGCCGCAGAATAGGCCATGAACTCGCCGCGGCCCTCCTCGCCTCTGAAGTTCCGGCTGGGAATTGGCCGCCGGCTTCCTCAAAGCGTTGCGCGTCGACAATAAACGAACCGACGACCGACGCGGCCCGCATCAGAGATAGTCTCCAGGCGCGCGGCGCCAGCCCCGGCGCCCCTTGGTTTTCTTGTCCATGGTTAGCCCGCCACGCGAAAGGGATTGACGATACGCAGTCCTTCCTCAATGGCCATGCCGTGCTGCATGTCCTCCGACCACAGCGTGTCGCAACCGGCATGCAGCGCCGAGGCGGCGATCATGGCGTCATAGGTGGAAAAGCCGTACCGCTCGGCCAGCGCCAGTCCCGTTTCGTGGGTCTCGACGGTCAGCGGATGAACCGTGAGCAAGCCGCGCAGCATCCGCAAAAAAGCGTTCGTATCGGCCCATGACATCTGCATCTTGCGGCGCGCGACGTTGGTGAGCTCGTTCAGAACCTGGACGCTGATCGCCCCGCCCACGGCGATGGCTGCCTCAGCGCTTTCCGCCTTCGCCGTGTCGGCCGACGCGATGTAAAGAAGGACATTGGTGTGGAAGAAACTAGCGGGCATTCGCGTCGTCTCGGTCGAATATGAAGTCGGCGGGCAGCCGACCGCGGAAGGCGCGCAGACGCTTCAACAGCTCTTCGCGCCCAGGCTTGCGCGCAATACCAAGCTGACGGGCTTCTGCTACATGGATCTCGATCTCGTCGCCTTCCTTCAGCTCCAGCGCCTCGACCACTGCGGCAGGGATTATTACACTCGCCGCCCTCAGCTCAAGCTGCGGTACGGGAATTGCGGAGGCCTCCAATGTGGCACTCGGACACCATTGGTTGATCACTTTACGCATCGCGCGCGCGGTCAACGGCTGATGCCCGGATGGACCCACCATAACAGCCTGGGTGGGAACCAGCGGTTTCGGGGTGGTCGGCAGCGGTACGTTGATCGGTGGCGGGCTAATCGGAAGCGCGGGTGGGAACTGTGGCCGCAATCCAGAGATGACCGAGGGTCACATATCAGACCGAGGCGAGCGCCTGGACCGCGGCGAGCGCGGCCCGGGCGAGCGCCGGAGCGCGCGGCAGCAGCGGGCCGGGCAGGCGCCCATAGAGGTGAAAGAGCGCGGTCTGCAGAACCACACCCATGATCACCGCGGCGGCGGCCGCGGCGTCGGTCCAAGCGATCTCTTGCGCCGCGACCGCGTCGGCCGCCGTGTCTTCGATCACGGCCGTCGGGGTCCGCCCGCCCTCGCCGATCCCGGCCAGCAGGTCATGCTGGGCGATCAGCATGAACCGAAAGAGGGCCGGATCGGTGTCGTAGAGGCGGCAGAAATGCTCGACCATCGCGCCGACGCGCGCGGCAAACCCGGAGCGGTCCGCGCGGATCGCATCGAGCTCCGCGCCGGTCCTCAGAAAAGCGTTCGAGAAGAGGCGCGCCGCGAGTTCGTCCTTGCTCCGATAGTGGCGATAGAGGGCGCCTTGCGACACTCCGGCGGCAGCGGCGATGTCGGCGATCGACACGCCGTCGACGCCCTTTGCCGCAAACAGCGCGACGGCCGCTCGGTCGAGCTTGGCCTTGACCCCGACCGTTCGCGCCACGGATTTGCCCTTGCAAGTGAACGTTCACTCATTATATGCTCGGCGTCCCGCAATTGCAATGGGCCGCCTTCCGCCGAGCGGCCAAGGGGCCTGCCCCATGGAAGCCATCGCTACCCTTGCCGCCTTCGGGTTGGCGCTGACAGCGATCTTGCGCAGCGGCGCCGCACACGCCCGGCTCGAGACACTCGCGGGCCAGGTGCGGCGCTTCGAAGCGCGGCTGCTCGAGCTCGACCAGCGGTTGCAGCGGTTCGAACCGCCGCCCGCCATAGCGGCGCCGATCCCATCTGTGGAGCCGATTGCCGCCCCGGCCGAGCCGCCACCGCCGGAGCCGGTGGCCGCCCCCCGGACGGCCGGCCCTGCGGGCCGTTCCGGGGAGAGGGGGGCTGCGACCGCGCTCGCGCCCGGCAACCGGTGGGAGCAGGTCTTGGCCGAGAACTGGCTCGTCCGGCTCGGTGGGCTGACGCTGGCGCTCGGTGGCGCCTTCCTCGTCAAGCTGTCGATCGACTACGGCCTCCTGACCCCGGCCGTGCGCGTCATTCTCGGCGTGCTGCTCGGGGTCGGTCTTGCTGCCGGCGCCGATCGGATCGCGCGGCACGAGTCGGCGTCCGGGAGCGAGCGGACCGCCCCGTCCTACGTCCCGCCAGCCCTCGCCGCCGCCGGTGCGGCGACGGTATTCGCCAGCCTCTATGCGGCGTATCAGCTCTATCACCTGCTGCCGGCGCTACTGGCATTCCCGCTCCTGGCGGCAACCGCCGCGGGCGCGGTCGTCATGTCGCTGCGGCACGGACCGCTCGTCGCGGCGCTCGGACTGGTCGGCGCCTATCTCGTGCCGCTCCTGATAGAAACCGAGACGCCGCAGGCGTTGCCGCTGTTCGGCTATCTCGCCTTCGTCACCGCGCCGGCGCTCGCAGTCGTTGCGTCACCGCGCCTGGTGGTGGCTCGCCTGGCTGTCGCTGGCGGGGGTCGGGTTCTGGGTCTTGTCCTGGCTGGGGCAAGAGGGCCTTCGCCCCGAGACGCCGATTGTCGGCGGTTTCCTGCTGCTCCAGCTGGCGCTGTTCGGCGCCTTCCGCCGCGGCATCGACCGCGTGGCATTTCTCGCCGGCCTCGGCAACGCGCCGATGGTGCGCGCCGTAACCCGCGCGGCCTTCTGGGTAATCGCTGCGGCGACACTGGTGCTGGTGCACGTCGACGGCTTCGGTGGCGCCAGCCTCGCAACGGCCCTGCTCGCGGCGGTCTTTTTGCTGTGGTTCGGGTACCGCGACGCCGCTCTCGATGATGTCATCGCCGCCGCCGGCGCCCTGCTCCTCGGTGTATTGGCGACCTGGAACCTGCCGCTGCCGTCGAGCCAGGCCCTGCTTTCGGTGTATGTGCGGCAGCCGGCGGCGGTCGCCGACTTCGCAACGGCTTCGATCGTCTTTGCCGTGCTGCTCGGAGGCGGGGGCTTTGCCGCGCTCGGGCGGGCGGCCCGGCCCGGCCGCTGGGCCGCGCTGTCGGCGGCGGCGCCGCTGCTGACCCTGCTGATCGCCTACTGGCGCGTCCGGGATTTCGCTCTCGATCTCGGCTGGAGCAGCGCCGCCCTCGCTCTTGCCGCGCTCGATCTGGCAGCCGCCGCGGCGGTCGCCCGCCGCCGCGCCGAGCGGCCGATCGAGACGGCACTGGCCGCCTACGCCGTCAGCGTGCTCGGCGCGACCATCCTCGCCGCGACGTTCGCGCTGTCCAACGCTTGGCTGACCGTAGCGTTGGCGCTGCACCTGCCGGCGATGGGATGGGTCGAGGGTCGCATTCGCCTGCCGGTGCTGCGCCGGCTTGCTCTGGCGGTGGCCGGCATCGTGCTGGTGCGGCTGACGCTGAACCCCTACCTGCTCGACTATCCCTTGTCCTCGACCCCGATCTTCAACTGGCTCCTCTATGGCTACGGGGCGCCCGCCCTCGCCTTCCTCGTCGCGACGCGGCAGTTCGGCGGTCGCATGGACGATGTGCTGGTCTCGGTCTTGGAGGCGGGCAGCGTCGCCTTCTCGGCAATGCTGCTGACCTTCGAGCTGCGGCATGCGCTCTACGGCCGGCTCGATGCGCCGCTCGGCGATCTTGGCCGCGATGCCGCCCAGACGCTGCTCTGGCTCGCCCTCGCGGCCTTTTTGCTGTGGCTCGGCGAACGGCGCCGGCGGCCGGTGCTGCGTTGGGGCGGGATCATCCTGTTCGGCCTCGCCACGGTAGAAGCCGTGCTGTGGCAAGCCTTGATCGCCGATCCGCTGTTGACCGGAGAGCCGGTCGGACGACTTTTGATCTTCGATGTGCCGACTCTGGCTTTTGCGTTGCCGGCACTCCTTTATGCCGGGATCGTGGGGTTCCGGCTGGGACCGAACCGGTTGCGCTGGGTCGCGCGCATCGCCGCCGCAGGCCTCGCGCTCTTGTGGCTGACCCTCGAGATCCGCCACGCTTTTCGCGGCGAGGTATTGACCTGGGGCGAGACCAGTGAGGCCGAATGGTACGCCTATTCCGCGGCGTGGCTCCTCTTTGCCGGAGCCGGGCTCGCGGCCGGGCTGATCCGGCGCAACGACTGGCTGCGTCGCGCCTCGCTCGCCGGCGTCGGCCTCGTGGTCGGCAAGGTCTTCCTGTCCGATATGGCGGCGCTCGGCGGCGTCCTCCGGGCGCTGTCGTTCCTCGGTCTCGGCGGGGCGCTGGTCGGCATCGGCTTTGCCTATCGCCGGCTGCGCCCGCTGCGGCAAGAATAGCCTGAGGCGGGGGCGGAACCGGACGACGTGGCCGCACGACCGGCTTGGGAGATAATTCGATGGAACGCTCGCTTCTCGCCTCTCGACGGTTCGCGCCGTTGTTCTGGTGCCAGTTCTTCTCCGCTTTCAACGACAACTTCCTGAAGAACGCGCTCGCCTTGCTGATCCTGTTCAAGATCGGCGGACAGGCGAGCGAATCGCTGGTGACCTTGGCCGGCGCCACCATCATCGCCCCGTTTTTTCTGCTGTCCGCGTTTGGCGGCGAACTCGCCGATCGCTTCGACAAGGCCCTTGTCGCGCGCCGGCTGAAGCTCGTCGAAATCGGCGTTGCGGTCATTGCGGTCGTCGGTTTCCAGCTGGATTCGCTGCCGCTCTTGTTTGTGGCGCTGTTCCTCTTCGGCGTGATCGGGGCGCTGTTCGGACCGATCAAATACGGCATCCTTCCCGATCATCTCAAACGGGAGCAGCTGCCGGCGGGCAATGCGTTGATCGAGGGGGCGACCTTTCTCGCGATCCTCCTCGGCACGATCGCCGGCGGCGTCGCGATGCAGGGCGGCGGCGATCCGCGGGCGCTTGCCGTCGCCATGATATTGTTCGCGCTGGCGTGCTGGGGCGCGAGCCTGTTCATCCCGGCGACGGCGCGCGCCGCGCCCGACTCTGGCCCTCGATCCGAACCTCCTCGCCTCCACGATCAGATTGCTCCGCGAGTTGTGGTCGGAGACCCGGCTGTGGCGCTGCGCCGTCGTCACCAGCTCTTCTGGATGATCGGCGCGATCGCGCTCTCGCTATTGCCGCCGCTCGTCATGCACACGCTCGGCGGCAGCGAAATCGTCGTGACCATCCACCTCGCGGTCTTCGCGGTCGCCATCGCCGTCGGTTCCGGCCTCGCCGCCTGGCTTGTCGGCCGGGCGCATCGTGCTGCTGCCGACGGTTGTCGGGGCGCTGCTGATCGGCGTTTTTGCGCTCGATCTCGGCTTTGCGCTGCTGCGCCTGCCGCCCCCCGACACCGGCATCGGCTTGGCGCCTTCGCGCTTTCTTTGCCCGGCCGGTGGCCTGGCGCATCGCGTTCGACCTCGGAATATTGCGGTGGCGGGCGGGCTGTTCATCGTGCCGTCCTTCGCGGCGATCCAGGCCTGGGCCGCGCCCGAGCATCGCGCCCGCATCGTCGCCGCGGTCAATGTGCTGAACGCCGCGCTCATGGTCGGCGGCACCCTCGTCGTCGCCGTGTTGCAAAAGGCGGGGTCGGCGTCGCTATGCTGTTCCTCGGGATTGGCCGGCTCATGCTCCTCGCCGGCGGCTGTGGATCGGCAAGACCATGCCGACCGGCGCCTTCCGCGATTTCCTGTCGATCGTGCTTCCGCGCCTTCTACCGGCTCGAGGTCAGCGGCCTGGAAAACCTCGAGGCCGCCGGCGCCAACCCGATCATCGCGCTCAATCATGTGAGCTTTCTCGATGGCGCGGTGGCGTTGTCGATCTTGAACAGGGAGCCGGTGTTCGCCGTCGATCACGGCATCGCGCAGCGCTGGTGGGTGAAGCCGTTCCTGAGGCTGACCCGCGCCTTTCCGCTCGATCCGGCGCAGCCGCTGGCGACGCGCACGTTGATCCATCAAGTGCGGGCCGGCGAGACATTGGTGATCTTCCCGGAGGGGCGGATCACCGTCACCGGCCGACTGATGAAGGTCTATGACGGCGCCGCGATGATCGCCGAGAAATCGGGCGCGATGATCGTGCCGGTGCGCATCGAGGGTCTCGAAGCCACGATCTTCTCGCGGCTCGACCGCACGCAGGTGCGCCGCCGCTGGTTTCCCAAGGTCACCGCCACGGTGCTGGAGCCGGTCCGCCTCGCCGTCGACGAAGCGTTGAAGGGCAAGGCGCGACGCCATGCGGCGGGCGCCCTGCTCTACCAGATCATGTCCGACGCGATCTTCCGCACGACGCCGACCGGCCGCTCGATCGTCGCCGCCGCGGCCGCGGCCGCAAGGCTGCAAGGCTGGCGCCGCATCGCGGTCGAGGATCCGCTCACCGGCAGGCTCAGCTATCGCCAGCTGCTGGTCGCCGCCCGCGTCCTCGCCGGCAAGTTCTCGCCGCTTGCCGGCGACGGCGAAACGGTCGGGGTGATGCTGCCGAATAGCAATGGCGCCGCCGCGGCCGTGCTCGGCATGATCTCGGCCGGGCGGGTCCCGGCGATGATCAATTTCACCGCGGGCTCGGCCAACATCCGGGCCGCCTGCACCGCGGCCGGGGTGAAGGCGATCGTCACCTCGAGCGCCGATTTGTCGAGCAAGCGAGGCTCGGCAAGCTCGTCGGTTCGCTCGCCGAGACGGTCCCTATCGTCACCCTCGAAGATCTGCGCGAGACGGTGTCCGTCGCCGATCGGATCCGTGCGCTGATCGGACATCGCCACGCTCTCGTGCCCCGCGATCCCGACGATCCCGCGGTAATCCTCTTTACCTCCGGCTCGGAGGGCATGCCAAAGGGCGTCGTGCTCTCGCACCGCAACCTCTTGTGCAATGCCGCCCAGGCCGCGGCGCGCATCGACTTTGGCCGCTCCGACAAGGTCTTCAATGCGCTGCCCCTCTTCCACGCCTTCGGGCTTACGGTCGGACTGGTGCTGCCGCTGGTGTCGGGCGTCTCGGTCTTTCTCTATCCCTCGCCGCTGCACTACCGCGTCGTCCCGGAGCTCGTCTATGGGACGAATGCGACGATTCTCTTCGGTACCGACACGTTTTTGTCGGGCTATGGGCGGGCCGCCCACGCCTATGATTTCCGCTCGGTACGCCACGTGCTCGCCGGCGCCGAGCCGGTCAAGGAGGCGACGCGTCGATTATGGGCCGAGAAATTCGGCCTGCGCATTCTGGAAGGCTACGGGGTTACCGAAACCTCGCCGGTGCTGGCGTTCAACACGCCGATGTTCAACCGGTTCGGCACGGTCGGCCGGCTGCTGCCGGGGATCGAAGCAAGGCTCGAAGCGGTGCCCGGCATCGAGGAAGGCGGGCGGCTCTACGTCCGCGGCCCCAACGTCATGCTCGGCTATCTCAAAACCGATCGGCCGGGTGTCCTCGTTCCACCGGAACAGGGTTGGCACGATACCGGCGACATCGTTGCGATCGATCGCGACGGATTTCTGACGATCAAAGGCCGGGCCAAGCGCTTCGCCAAGATCGGCGGGGAGATGGTCTCGCTCGCGGCGGTCGAGAGCCTCTCCGCCGGGCTGTGGCCGGACGCCCAGGCCGCCGTCGTCACCCTCCCCGACCCGCGCCGGGGCGAAAGGCTCGTCCTCGTCACCGATCAGGGCGGTGCGACGCGCGCCGCCCTCCAGGGTCATGCCAAGGCGACCGGTGCCTCCGATTTGATGGTCCCGTCCGAAGTGATCGTCGTCGACAAGTTGCCGCTCCTCGGATCGGGCAAGGCCGATCTCGTTGCCGTCGCCCGGCTCGTTCTCGGCAGAGAGAGCGCCGCCGCCGGGTAGAAGGCCCGGGCCTCGGCCGGATGGTGACGATCAGCCGAGGCGGCGGCGGACGAGCGCCGCACCCGCGGCGAGCGCCTCGAGCTTGGCGATCGCGGTATCGCGGTCCATCGGCGCCATGCCGCAATTGGTGCAGGGGTAGAGCCGGTCGGCCGGCACGAAGCGCAACGCCGCTTCGATCGTCGCGGCAACCTCGTCCGCCGGCTCGACGCGTTGCGTCGCAACGTCGATCGCGCCAACGAGGACATCCTTGCACGGAAGCAACCCCAGAAGCTCGACCGGCACCCGGGAGCCGGCGCATTCGAGCGAGACCTGGTCGATCCGGCTTGCCGCCAACGCCGGGAAGATCGCCTCGTACTGCCGCCATTCGCGGCCGAGCCCGGCCTTCCAATCGATATTCGCCTTGATGCCGTAACCATAGCAGATATGGACCGCGGTCTTGCACGCGAGACCGGCGGCGGCGCGTTCGAGCGCCGCAATCCCCCATTCGTTCACCGCCCTTTGGTAGACATTGAAGGCCGGCTCGTCGAACTGGATCACATCGATGCCGAGCGCCGCAAGCGCGCGCGCCTCCGCGTTGAGGAGGTCGGCAAAGGCCATCGCCAGGCGGGGCCGGTCGCCATAATGGGCGTCGGCGAGCGTGTCGACGATCGTCATCGGTCCGGGCAGGGTGAATTTCAGTCGACGCCGGGTATGGGCTCGGGCGATGCCGGCTTCGAAAGCGTGGACGCTGCGCCGGCGCCCGATCGGGCCGGTGACGGTCGGCACCTCGGCCCGGTAGCGGTCGGCGCGAATCCCGATCGTCGCTCGTCGGCTGAAGTCGACCCCGTCGATCCCTTCGAGAAAACCGTGCACGAAATGCTGCCGCGCCTGCTCGCCGTCGCTGACGATGTCGATCCCGGCCTCTTCCTGCAGCTTGATCGCGAGGATCGTCGCGTCGCGCTTCGCCTCGGTCAGCGCCTCGCCGTCGAGCCGCCAGGCCGGCCACAGCTTCCCCGGCTCGGCGAGCCAACGAGGCTTCGGCAGGCTGCCGGCAACCGTCGTTTCGAGCATGGCTCAGTTCGGGGTCCAGACGAGGGCGCGGATCTCGGTCAGTTCGCGCGGCAATTTGCGCCACGAATCGCCGGCGTCTTCGCTGGCGAACAGCTCCCCGTAGTGGCTGCAGGCGAAGATCAGCCCAGGGTCGGCCCGATGGGTCGCAAAAGCCCAGATCGGCGAGTTCGGCGCGACCGGCAAAGGCAGCCTTTCCCAACTCTTGCCGGCATCCTTCGAGCGCTCGATCGCGCCGGTGCTGCCGACCGCGGTATCGCCGGTGGCGACAAAGACGGTGTTCGGATCGTCCATCTTCAAGGCCAGGCCGCGGCAATAGCCGAGGCCGAAATGCTTGCCGACGCCGAGCCGCTGCCAGGTCTCCCCGTTATCGGTCGAGGCAAAGATCTCGTGCGGCGTGCTGGTCAGCACGGTCCTGCCGCCGTCCGCCTTGCGCACCGCGACGTCGTGGATGTCCGGGTCGTCGAGCCCACCGGCAACCCGCGACCAGGTTTCGCCGCCGTCGAGGCTGCGCCGCACCCCGTCGACTTCGACCCCGGCCCAGACGATGCGGGGGTCCAAAGGATCGACGGTCAGCGCGGTGACCCGCGGCACCCCGACATTCGGGCAATGCTCGACCATCTCGACCGGCAGCTGCCGCCAGCGGCGCCCGCCGTCCGCGGAGCGGAACAGGGCGGCCGGACGGGTGCCGGCGAACATCGTCTGCGGCTCGGTCGGATCGAACGCGATCTTCCACACGTCCATCTTGTTCATCGGCGTATCGAGATGCACGAAGCTCTGCCCGCCGTCGTCGCTGCGGAAGATGCCGTCCTCGGCGCCGGCAAAGACGGTGCGCCGCTCGGTCGGATGGTGGGCGAGGCCATAAACGCGGCTTTCGCCCGACAGCCCGCGCTCGACCCGGCGCCAGCGCTCGCCGCCGTCCGGGCTGACCCAGGCGCCGCTGCCGATGGTACCGACGCAGAGCGTGATGTTGGCGATCACGGTCCGGTGTCCCAGCCGGTGTGCGAGATGTCGATGACGACGCCGTCGGGACCCTGCCATTTCATCTCGAAATTGCGGTGGCTGCCGGCCGCCATCGCCGTGTCGAGATTGTCCTTGGCGGTCAGCTCCTTGGCGTTTGCGCGTTCGAGCCTCTCGGCGGCCGCGTCGAGATCCTCGACCTCGAAGCCGAAATGGTGGATGCCGCTGAAATTGGCGCCGTGTGCGCCGACATCGGCGTCCATCTCGGTCTTGAAATTGAGGATCGCGAGGTTGATGTAGCCGTCGGTCAGAAATACTTGGCCGCTGGGGTCGCGGCGGATCTCGCGCAGACCGAAGGCCTCCGTATAAAAGGCGGCGGCCTTCGCCGGATCCTGCGTGGTCAGCGCGATATGCTTGATGCGGGGCATGATTTTTCTCCGCGGCCTATTGCGTGGCGTCGGCGATGACGAGGCGGCCGTCGTCGTCGACCGAAAGCCCGGTCGCGCGCGCCGCGGCGATGACGCTCGGATGCCAGTCGACCTTGCCCGGGTCGGGCCCGCCGACGATCGCGATCAAGGTCGCATCGGGATCGTCGCCCAAGTTCCTGAAGCCGCGATAGATGCCGATCGGGACGTTGACGATGTCGCCCTCGCCGAGCCGCAACCGGCGTTCGGTCTCGCCCTCGAGCCAGAATACCTCCCAGGGTCCCTTGAGGGCGACGAAGACTTCCTCGGTCGGGTGGCGATGCAGCGCCGCACCCTGGCCCCTTGGCGTATTCCGGACATAGGTGACGGCAAACCCTGCTGCCGGCGCCTTGATCTTCGGTGCGAGGTTCGGGTCGTCGACGTTCTCGACGACGCCCATGCCGATCATGTTGATGATCTCGCGCCGATAGCCCGGGATCTTCTGGTCGAGAAACGCGATCTCCGACCCCTTGAGATCGCGCAGCTGGGCGGCGTTGTCGCGCGCCATCACCTCGGCCGAAACGATCGGCGCCGGCTTGCCGCGCAGCCGCGGATCGACATAAGCCATCCTCGTCCTCCCTCCGATCCGAATCTTGCGGCGGGAAGTCTACACCAGCCGGCGGGTCCGAGGTCAGAGATAAGAGGCGAGGTTGGCGCGGATGCGGTCGAGCACCGGGATCGCCGGGTCGGGTAACACGAAGGCCTCGCCGGTGATCGTTTCAAAGACCTCGATGTAGATCCGCGCCGCCTCGGCGACGACCGCGCGCGGGATCGCCGGGATCGGGTCGCGATAGGGGTCGCACCGTGCCGCCACCCAGCGGCGGATGAAATCCTTGTCGAGGCTCTCGGGCGGCGCGCCGGCGCCGAACCGATCTTCGTAGCTCGCGGCGAGCCAATAGCGGCTGCTGTCCGGCGTATGAACCTCGTCGGCGAGAAGGATCCGCCCCTCGGCGTCGCGGCCGAATTCATATTTCGTATCGGCAAGGATCAGCCCGCGGGCGCCGGCGATCGCGCGCCCGCAGGCGAACAGGGACAGCGCCAGTTCCGAGACGAGCCGCCATTCCTCGGCGCCGAGCAGACCGCGCGCGACGATCTCGGCCGGGGTCAGCGGCATGTCATGTCCGCCATCGGCCGCCTTGGTCGTCGGCGTGACGATCGTCTGCGGCAATTTCTGGTTCTCGCGCAGGCCGTCGGGAAAAGGGATGCCGTAGATCTCGCGCCGCCCGTCGCGGTACATCGGCCAGATCGAGGTCGCCGTCGTCCCGGCGAGGTAGTCGCGCACGACGATCTCGACCGGCAGGATCGCAAGGCGGCGGCAGACGAGGACGTTGGGGTCGGGGTATTCGACGACGTGGTTCGGGCAGACATGCCGGGTCGCGTCGAACCAGAACCGGGCGATCTGGTTCAGCGCCTGGCCCTTGAGCGGGACCGCGGTCACGATCCGGTCGAAGGCGCTCAGCCGGTCGGTGGCGATGATGATGCGGCGGCCGTCCGGCAGATCGTAGTTGTCGCGGACCTTGCCGCGGTAGTGATTGGGCAGCTCGGAAATCGCAGCGTCGGCGAGGATGTTGTCGAGAAAGGCTTCGATCGCCGCCCGCTCGGCCACGCCGATCGATCCTTCGCTCGGGCTTAACCGCGCCCTGCGGGCGGGTTCGCCCCGCCGCCGCTGCCGGCTAGCGGTGCCCGCCGCCGCCGCCGTGAAAGCCCCCGCCGCCCATACCGCCGCGAAAGCCGCCGCCGGCGAAGCCGCCGTGGAAGCCGGCAGCGCCAAACCCGCCGCGGAAGCCGGGGCCGAACCCGCCGCGGAAGCCGAAGCCGCGGTTAAAGCCGAAGCCGCAGCAGCCAAAGCCACGGCCCCACCAGCCGCCCCAGCCCCAGCCCCAGCCGCCGCCCCACCAGCCGCCCCAGCCCCACCACGGCCAGCCCCAGCCCCAGCCGCCCCAGCCGGCCGCGTAATACGGATAGTAGTAATAGGGATTATAAGAATATGGATCAGAATAGCCGTAATTGCCGTAATTACCGTAATAGGGCTGCTGATAGCCATAGTTCGGCGCCGCCGGCTGCTGGTAATTATAATTGTAGTTCGGCGCCGCCGGCTGCTGGTAATTATAATTGTAGTTCGGCGCCGGTGTCGCCGACGAGTAGGCGTAAGGCTGCTGATAGGCCGGATAGCCGTAAGGCTGCTGATAGGAATAACTCGCCTGGGCCGCGGCGGGCAGCGGCATCAGCACGCCGCCGGGCCCGGCGGCCATCAGCAGGGCCGCGGCAAAGGCGGTCTGCCGGAACCCTCTGCCCTTGTCGCGAACAAGCATGCCGCACCTCCACCTCGAGGGGCCGCTCGGCCCCGTGTGCACCTGATATATATGGATACGCGGTCGCGCGCGTCACCCTCCCCGGCCTCTTTTCGTTTGGCGCGGCGGCGCTGACGTGATCCTCTTACGAGGGAATCGATGGCGCCACCACGGGAAGCGACCGAGATCGAGCCGCCGCCGGCGGTGCCGAAGACCCCGCCCTTGGTGCGGGTCATGGCGATGCCGGCCGACGCCAACCCGAACGGCGACATTTTCGGCGGCTGGCTGCTGGCCCAGATGAATCTCGCCGGCGGCAATCTGGCGGTGCAGCGAGCGCGCGGCCGGTGCGCCACCGTGGCCGTCGACGCGATGGTGTTTCACGAGCCGGTCTATGTCGGCGACGAGGTCAGCTGCTACGGCGAGCTGGTGCGGACCGGACGCACCTCGATGACGATTCGCATCGAGGCCTGGCGGCGCAATCTCGCCACCGGCGAGGCCCGCAAGGTCACCGAGGCGCTGTTCACCTATGTGGCGCTCGGTGCGGACCGCCGCCCGCGGGCCCTGCCGCCCTGCCCCCACCCTAACCCTCCCCGCGAGCGGGGGAGGGTTAGGGTGGGGGCAGCAGCCGCACCGGCTCGATCAGGCTGGGGTCCTTGTTCCGGACATTGCCGACCCGCTTCGAGACCGGCCAGATCGTCATTTTTTCGGCCGGGTAGGGGACGAGCAGCGCCTTCAGCCGGGGGCCCTCGGCCGGCGCTTCGCCGAGCCAGAAGGGCCAGGCCGGCGGATCGAGGATGACCGGCATCCGGTCGTGCAGCGTGGCCACCAGATCGTTCGCGACGGTCGTGACGATCGCGAAGCTGCGCAGCCATTCGCCCGTGGGCGAGCGCCAATTCTCCCATAATCCGGCGAGCGCCATCAGCCGCTTGTCGGCCGTCGCCACCGCATAAGGCTGCTTGTCGCCGTCGCGCTTTTGCCATTCGTAAAAACTGTCGATCGGGACGAGGCAGCGCCGCCGCCGGAACGCCTCGCGAAAGGCCGGCTTCGAATCGATGCTCTCGGCCTTGGCGTTGATCGTCGAAAAGCCGATCTTGAGGTCCGTTGACCAATAGGGCACGAGGCCCCAGCGCATCATGTCGAGGCTGCGTTCCCCGGCTTTCGCATCAAAGCGGACGACCGGCAGATCCTCGGTCGGCGCGGCGTTCCAATTCGCCGGAAAATTGGGTGTCGGCCGATGCGGCGGGATCGAAAACACGAGCTTGATCTCGCTGACATCGGAAGAGAGACGGGCGCGGCCGCACATGTCAGGAAATTGGCGGGACGGGGCGCCCGATGCAACTCTTCCCCGCCGGCGTCGCCGCATCACCCGCGGTTGGCAGCCTCAAAACCTGCTGAGCGAAAGCACGTGGAGGCTTAAGTTCTCTCGACCGGCCCAGCCTCATCACGGCTGCCGCGCTACTGTTTCAGAATGGAAACTCTTCAGAATGAAGACTTTGCTCGGGTCATCGTCGCGATAATCGTCGCGATGCCGTTCGACGTGTCGTTCGGACAAACGCAGCCGGATCAGAAAGCTCCTGAGATTCCATCCGACCTGCTCGCTACACTCCGGCACGATTTGAAAGGGGTCGAATGGTACGAGGATTGTATGGATACGTTCCCCGACCAGCCGCATCCGTGGTTGTTGTTTGGCCCCTCGACCTCGGTCGACCTCGACCGCCGGCGTATGTTTTGACGCCTTGCCCCGTTGGGGCGAGCAACAACGCTATGTTTTTATACGTCCGCTCGGGACGCGGCTGGCGCCAGATTCTTGCCGAAGGCGGCGTGGGTTTGCGGGTCTGCGGGCGAGCGGGTGCACCGCCGTGTCCTCTCCCGAAGGGCTCCCACAGCTCCCGCGGCGCTCATGGCTGGCCCGATCTTGAGGTCTCGATACACGGCTCGGCATATGACGCCACCCAACTCGTGTATCGATTCAATGGGGAAGTGGACAAAGCCGTTGCCTGCCGCAAGCTGGAGGATCAAAAGCCGAGGCCATGTCTTCCAATTTATAAGGCCCCTGAACTAGGGCCTGTCGTCAAATGAGCGGACGCCCCGTTCCGATTACATCCGATTACCGTCTTGCCCGGCCTTGGGCCGGGCATCCACGGGAGCCCGCGAAGGCCTGTGCCGTTTCTCGTGGATGCCCACGGATCAAGTCCGTGGGCTGAAGGCCCACGGGCCAAGCCCGGCCAAAGCGTTGATATATGTGAGCCAGCGCTGCTAATTGACGACACGCCCTAGTAAAGAGCGTGGACGTGCCGTCCAGCCTTCTCGCTACGCTCCGTGGAGACACGGATGATTTTCGTACTGGATGCCAGCAGCCGCCACGAAATTTCTTCCGGGCACGTTGGTTTTATCTCGATCAACCGCAACGGGCGTTGCTTGTAACAGCAGAGTGCGGGGCACCTTATGTCCAGAAGCTGCTCCTTTACTTTCGCGCCGGCAAAGGCTGGCGTAAGATTTTTGAGGGCCTCGGTAACACCTTGTTGGCTTGCGCTGAACTGGATCCGCCATGCCCTGCCCCGAGCCGGTCCGAGCATGGATCCGGCGGCCCTTCTGGCTGGCCCGATCTCTCGCTTTTGAATGCGCGCATTACAAGGCTGATTGTGAATCGGTTTGATGGGAATGCCTACAAAGCGGTGGGCTGCTACGATGTGAAGGATTCCAATTCGAAGCTGAGATATGACTCATGTCCGCCGGACTGGAGGTCCGCGAAACAACAGAGCAGCGATTTACAATAGGATTGACCGTCGTTAATTGCTTGAAAGCCCCATTCACGATCGGCATCAAGAACTATTTCTGACCGTGCTTGACGTGATGATGGCTACCGCCGGGCCGTTCCTTTGACCTCCGGGCAGACGAATGAGAAAGCGGCAGCCGTTCCACCCGGCCTTCTCGCCACGCTCTGGAAGGAGTTGAAAGCACTTTATTGTTTCATCGCCGAGGATTGCCGGCCCTTGACGGAAAACTTTTTCCAGGCGCTTTGACCCCATCAACAAGCGTCGCTTGTGAGGCGACGTCCCCCGTGCCCGAGCAGGATCAACCGCTTCACCCGCGCGCTCTGCTTCGCTATCGTTCACCGGTTTGAGAACGCAGGCGGCGGTTCGGGGAAACGATGATCGCGACGGCCGAGGACAGCTACGACTTCATCGTCACCGGCGCCGGGTCGGCAGGCTGCGCCGTCGCCGGCCGGCTCAGCGAGAGCGGGCGCTGGCGCGTGCTGCTGCTCGAAGCCGGCGGCCGCGACCGCTACCCGTGGATCCACATCCCGCTCGGCTACACCAAAACCTTCGCCAACCCGCGCTACAACTGGATGTTCGAGAGCGAGCCCGAAACGGAGCTCAACAACCGCACCCTCTACCAGCCGCGCGGCAAGGTCCTCGGCGGCACCAGCTCGATCAACGGCATGGTCTACATGCGCGGCACCGCGACCGATTACGACGGCTGGCGGCAGCGCGGCTGCGAGGGCTGGGACTGGGATGGGGTGCTGCCGTTCTTCAAGAAGGCCGAGGACCAGGAACGCGGCGCCGACGCGTTTCACGGCAAGGGCGGGCCGCTGCACGTCTCGAACGCGGTGCGCTCGCCGCTCGGCGACGCGATGGTCCAGGCCACGGTCGAAGCCGGCATCCCGGCCAATGACGACTTCAACGGGGCGCGCCAGGAAGGGGTCGGCTATTACCAGACGACGACGACCAACCGCCGCCGCTGGAGCTCGGCGCGGGCCTATCTGGGGCCGGCGCGCGGCCGCCGCAATCTGACGATCGCGACCAACGCGCACGCCACCCGCATCCTGGTCGAAGGCGGCCGCGCCGTCGGTGTCGAATACCGGACGCCGCATGGGCTTAGGATCGCGCGGGCGAAGGGCGAGATTATCGTCTCGGGCGGCGTCTTCGGCTCGCCGCAGCTGTTGCAGCTGTCCGGGCTCGGTCCGGCCGATCTCTTGGCCCGATGCGGCATCCCCGTGGTGCGCGACATGGCGGCGGTCGGCGCCCATCTGCACGACCATTTCAACACCTATCTGGTGTGGCGCTGCACCCGGAAGATCACGGTCAACGACATGGCGATGAGCCCGGCGCGCAAGCTGAAGGCGGCGGTGCAATATCTCGTGAGCCGCTCCGGCCATCTCTCCAATGCCGGTATCTATGCCGGCGCGCTCGTCCGCACCGACCCGCGCCTCGCCGAGCCCGATCTGCAGATCAACATGTCGGGGTGGAGCGCCCTCGAGCGGCTGCGCAGCGGCCTCAAGCCGCACCCGTTCTCGGCCTTTACCTTGAGCCCGGTGCACCTGCGCCCCGACGGCCGCGGCTGGGTGCGGATCAAGAGCCCGGACCCGCTCGCCCCGCCGGCGATCCAGTTCAATTTCCTGGCCACGGACTACGATTTCCAGGCGCTGATCTACGGCATGAAATTGAGCCGCAAGATCGCCGCGCAGCCGGCACTGCGGCCGTTCGTCGGCGAGGAGGTGCTGCCCGGGCGCCAGGTGCAGAGCGAAGCCGAGATGATCGAGGAAATCCGGGTGCGCGGCGTCTCGAACCTGCATCCGGTCGGCACCTGCCGGATGGGCCGCGAGCCCGACGCCGTCGTCGATCCGCGGCTCAGGGTCTACGGGGTCGAAGGGCTGTGCGTCGCCGACGCCTCGATCATGCCTGTCGTGCCGGGCGGCAACACCAATGCGCCGTCGATCATGATCGGCGAAAAATGCGCCGCGATGACGCTCGAAGACGCGCGGGCGGCGTAAGCCGGATGATCGGCTGGCGGGCGCGGCTCGGATTTCTCGTACCGCCCGGCAATCCGACCGTGGAGCCGGAGATGACGGCGC
The DNA here is from genome assembly GCA_963772295.1 of uncultured Alphaproteobacteria bacterium. Classification (GTDB taxonomy): domain Bacteria; phylum Pseudomonadota; class Alphaproteobacteria; order ATCC43930; family CGMCC-115725; genus AP-15. The sequence continues at coordinate 9,659 of CAVYWO010000019.1, read as the reverse complement.
TCGCGCCCGTCGGCGTTTCGCTGCACTTTCACCGTCTCGTCGCTCGTGGCGAGCCGGGCGCCATCGACGGCCAGCGCGAACGCACGCGCACGATGATCGAGCATATCGACGCCAGCATCGCGCTCTTGGCGATGGTCAAGCCCGATGTCATCGTCCTGGCCCACACGGCGACGAGCTATTACCTCGGCCGATCAGGCGAAGCCGACCTTCTCGCCCGCCTCGAAACAGCGACCGGCAGGCGGGTCGTCACCGCTTTCGGCTCGGTGGCGCGGGCGCTCGAACGCTTGGGCGTGCGCAAGCTGGCGCTGGGCGCGCCCTATTCGCGCGAGACGACCCTGGAAGGGAAGGCCCAGCTCGAGGCGCACGGCTTCGAGGTCGTGCGCTGGGCCAATCTCGATGGGGTCGTCAACATTTATGACGAGACGGCCGAACGCGCCTATCGGCTGGCTCGTTCGGTCGACGGCGCCGAGGCCGAGGCGGTGTTTCTCTCCGGCACCGGAATGCCGACCCTGCCGGTGCTCGAAGCGCTCGAACAGGATCTCGGCAAACCGGTCGTTTCGAGCGCCTCGGCGATGATGTGGTACGCGCTGCGGCTGGTCGGCGTCGCCGCGCCGATCGCCGGCCATGGCCGGCTGTTGACGCTCGGCCCCGTCTAGACGATCGGCGCGAGCCGTCTGCAAGCGGCGGGCGGAAGGCGCACAGCGTCATGAAGTTCGCGCGGGTACTGAAGGAAGTTGTCTGGTGCCTGGTTACCGAGGGCGGGATCTCCTACCGCCGGATCAAGCTCAGCTTTGGGCTTGACGACGACGCGGTCGAAGAGCTTCGCCGCGAGCTGATCGGCATCAAGCGGCTGGCGGCGGACGTCGACGGCGAGCGGCTCGTCTGGGCGCCGGAGGGCCGCCCGGCGCGGGCCGAAATCGATGCCGGGCCGCTGCAAAAGCTGCCGCCCTTGCGGTTCGCCGCGGTGGGCCTTCAGCCCACGGGTTCGGCCCGTGCGGCCGAGCGCCGCCACCTGACCGTGATGTTTTGCGATCTCGCGGATTTCGACGCGGCTCTCGGCGCAGCTCGATCCCGAAGACATGGGCGACGTGATCCGCCGCTATCAGGAGGCGGTCAGCGACGCCGTCCGGCGCTTCGACGGCTACATCGCCAAGTTCATGGGCGATGGCGTGCTCGTCTATTTCGGTTACCCGAACGCGCAGGAAAAGGATGCCGAGCGCGCGGTTCGCACCGGTCTGGCGATCCTCGACGCGGTGCCGGCGCTCGGCGCCGAGATCGCGCACGGCAACGGCGCAGACCTCGCCGTGCGCATCGGCATCGCCAGCGGGCTCGTCGTCGTCGGCGAGACGATCGGCGAAGGTGCGGCGCGCGAGCAGACCGTCGTCGGCGAGACGCCCAACCTCGCCGCCCGCCTGCAGGCCCTCGCCGGCCGCGATGCCATTCTGATCAGCGCCGCCACTCGCGATCTCGCCGGCGACATCTTCGCCTGCGAGGATCTCGGCGCGCACGCGCTCAAAGGTATTCCCGAACCGGTCCAGGTCTGGCGGGTCGCCGGCTTGCGCGAGGACGAGGATGTTGAGCTCGAAACCACCGCGACGGATTTTCCGCTCGTCGGCCGCGACGAGGAGGTCGGCCTGCTGCGCCGCGCCTGGCAGCAGACCAAGGAGGAAGGCCACGGCCAGGTCGTATTTGTCAGCGGCGAGGCGGGCATCGGCAAATCGGCGCTGGTCGACACCTTGCGCCGCGACGCGCGGGCCGAGGGACTGACGCGCATCACCTTCCGTTGCTCGCCCTACCATACGAACAGCGCGCTTCATCCGGTGGTCGAGCATTGGAAGCGACTTGCCGGCTGGCAGCCCGAGGACGACGGCCCGGCCCGGCTCGCCAAGCTCGAAAGCTCGCTGATGCCCTATCGGCTGCCGCGCGAGGAGGCGGTACCGCTGTTCGCGTCGCTCTTGTCACTGCCGCTCGACGACCGCTATCCGAAGCGCGCCCTGACGCCGAAGCAGTTGAAGGAACGCACCGAGGACGCGCTCGTCGCGCTGTCGCTGGAGGAAGCCGAGCGACAGCCGCTGCTCGAGGTTTGGGAAGATGTACACTGGGCCGATCCGTCGACATTGGACCTGCTCGGCCAGCTGATCGATCAGGCGCCGACCGCGCCGCTCCTGGTCGTGCTGACCTTTCGCCCGGTATTTTCGCCGCCCTGGCCGCCCCGTTCGCATGTCAGGCCGTTGCCGCTCAACCGGCTCGAACGGCCGCAGATCGAAGCGCTCGCAGGCCGCCACGCCGGCGGCAAGCGGCTGCCGCCCGAGGTGGTCGAGCACATCGTGCAGAAGACCGACGGGGTGCCGCTGTTTGTCGAGGAGATGACCAAGGCGGTGCTGGGCTCCGGCGTGCTGCGCGCCGACGGCGATGCTTACGCCCTGAGCGGGCCGCTATCCGACATCAGCATCCCGGCGAGCCTCCACGAGTTTTTGATGGCGCGGCTCGACCGGCTGCCGACCTTGCGCGAGGTGGCGCAATTGGGCGCCGTGCTCGGACGGGAATTCGCCTATGAGATGCTGCGGGCAATCGGGGTCATCGACGAGTTGCGATTGCGCGACGGGCTCGGCCGCCTGGTCGAGGCCGAGCTCTTGTACCAGCGCGGCCGGCCGCCGCGCGCGCGCTACATCTTCAAGCACGCGCTGATCCAGGATGCGGCCTACCAGTCGCTCTTGAGGCGCACCCGACAGCACTATCACCGCCAGGTTGCCGAGCTGCTCGAAAGCGGCTTCGCCGACGCGGTCGAGACCAGCCCCGAGCTGCTGGCGCATCATTACAGCGAGGCCGGGCTGCCCGCGCCGGCGCTCGCCTATTGGCGGAAAGCCGGCGAGAACGCGACCAGGCGCTCGGCCAATCAGGAGGCGATCGGCCACCTGACGGCCGGCCTCGCGCAATTGGTGCAGCTTCCCGAGACGCAAGAGCGGGCGAAGCAGGAACTGACGCTGCAGCGTCTGCTCGGCCAGGCGAGCTTTGCCGCCAAGGGCTATGCCTCTCCCGAGGCCGCGCGCGCTTTCAATCGGGCGCGGGAACTTTGCGCCAAGCTCGAAAACGACGACAGCATTTTCCCGGTATTGGCCGGCGTGTTTTTGTTTCAGATGACCGGCGCCTATCACGCGAATTCCGTGGTGACCGCCAACGAGATCATGCAGCGATCCGGGCGAACCGACAACCCTGCCGCCCGACTGGCCGGCGACCTGGTGTCGGGGCTCGGCGCGTTTCATCTCGGCACCTTGGCACCCGCCGGCGCCCATTTTGACAAGGCGATCGAGTATTATCGCGCCATTTCCGTAGAGGAAGCCGCGCGCCTCCCGTACGAATATGGCGTCGATCCCGGGGCGGCCGCTTTTGGCTACGCCGCGTGGTGTTTATGGCTGCTCGGGCATCCGAGCCAGGCATTGCGGCACGGTGACGAGGCTCTGGCAATTCTCGAACGCGGCGGCCACGGCTTCACCCACTCCCGCGGGCTCTATTGGAACAGCCTGCTTCACGCTTGCCGCCGCGAATGGTCGATCGTCGAGGAACGCGCCGCGGCCGCGATTGTCTCGGCGCAAGAGCGCGGCCTCGCCATGGTCGTGGCGGTGGCGCGGATCATGCGCGCGGCGGCGCGAGCGGTGCTCGACCCGAATGACGAATTCGCAACCGAGATCCGCGAAGCGCTGACGGCCTATCGGGCGACCGGCGCCCGGGTCCAGAGCACCTATCACCTGGTCCTGCTGGCGCAAGCGCTGGCGGCGTGCGGCCGGCACGGCGAGGGTCTTGCGGCCGTGCAAGAGGCGGCGGCGCTGGTCGAGGAGACCGGCGAACGCTTCGTCGAGGCCGAGCTCCACCGCGTCGAAGGCAATCTGCTGCTCACTACCGACGGCGCGGCCGAGGCCGAGGTTTGCTATGTCAGGGCGCTGGAGGTGGCGCGGGCACAGCAGGGGCGCTCGCTCGAGCTGCGCGCCGCCTGCGATCTCGCGCGGCTGTGGGCGGAGCGCGGCGAGCGATCGCGGGCGGCGGAATTGCTGGCGCCGGTCTATGGTTGGTTCACCGAGGGGTTCGACACCGCCGACCTGAAAGAGGCGAAGGCGCTGCTGGACGGACTGGTCTAAGCGCGGCGATCCCGGACGCCTCGGCGTCGCCGCGCCGATCGCCGGCTATGGCCGGCTGTTGACGCTCGGCCACCCTTTAGGTGACGATGAGCGCCAGCCGTCCGCGAGCGGCCGGCAGCAGGCGTGCGGCGTCGTGGATTTCGCCCAGGTATTGAAGGAAGTTCTCTGGTGCCTCGCCACCGAGGGCGGCATTTCCTACCGCCGGATCAAGCTCAGCTTTGGTCTTGACGACGACGCCGTCGAAGAGCTTCGCGACGAACTGATCGGCATCAAGCGCCTGGCGGCGGACCTCGACGGCAAGCGTCTCGTCTGGGCGCTCGGCGCGGACCGAAGTCGACGCCGCGCCGCCGCCGAAGCTGCCGCCCTTGCGGCTGGTCGAGAGGTCGAGCCCCGGTATCGCCGATCGCGACCTGCCCGTGGGGCCGAGCGCCGCCATCTGACGGTGATGTTCTGCGATCTCGCGGATTCGACGCGGCTTTCGGCGCAACTCGATCCCGAAGACATGGGCGACGTGATCCGCCGCTATCAGGAGGCGGTCAGCGACGCCGTCCGGCGCTACGACGGCTACATCGCCAAGTTCATGGGCGACGGCGTGCTCGTCTATTTCGGTTACCCGAATGCGCAGGAAAGGGATGCCGAGCGCGCGGTTCGCACCGGTCTGGCGATCCTCGACGCGGTGCCGGCGCTCGGCGCCGAGATCGCTCACGGCAACGGCGCAGGCCTCGCCGTGCGCATCGGCATCGCCAGCGGGGTCGTCGTCGTCGGCGAGACGATCGGCGAGGGTGCGGCGCGCGAGCAGACCGTCGTTGGCGAGACGCCCAACCTTGCGGCCCGCCTGCAGTCCCTCGCCGGCCCGGATGCCATCCTGATCAGCGCCGCCACGCGCGATCTGGTCGGCGACATCTTCGCCTGCGAGGATCTCGGTGCGCACGCGCTCAAAGGCATTGCCGAACCGGTCCATGCGCGAGGAGGAGGATGCCGAGTTCGAAACCACGGCGGCGGATTTTCCGCTCGTCGGCCGCGACGAGGAGATCGGCCTGCTGCGCCGCGCCTGGCAGCAGACCAAGGAGGAGGGCCACGGCCAGGTCGTCTTCGTCAGCGGCGAGCCGGGCATCGGCAAATCGGCGCTCGTCGACATTTTGCGCCGCGAGGCGCGCGCCGAGGGGCTGACGCGGGTCACCTTCCGCTGCTCGCCCTACCATACGAACAGCGCCCTTCATCCGGTGGTCGAGCATTGGAAGCGGCTCGCCGGCTGGCAGCCGGAGGACGACGGCTTGGCCCGGCTCGCCAAGCTCGAAAGCTCGCTGGCGCCCTATCGGCTGCCGCACGAGGAGGCGGTGCCGTTGTTCGCGTCGCTCTTGTCGTTGCCGATCGACGACGGCTATCCCCGGCTCGACCTGACACCGGAGCAACTCAAGGAGCGGACCGAGGATGCGCTCGTCGCATTGACCCTGGAGGAAGCCGAGCGGCAACCGCTGCTCGAGGTTTGGGAAGACGTGCATTGGGCCGATCCGTCGACATTGGACCTGCTTGGCCAGCTGATCGATCAGGCGCCGACCGCGCCGCTCCTGGTCGTGCTGACCTTTCGCCCGGAATTCGTGCCGCCCTGGCCGGCGCGATCGCATGTCAGGCCCCTGACCCTCAACCGGCTCGAACGACCGCAGATCGAGGTCATGGCAACCCGCCTCGCCTGCGGCAAGGCATTGCCGGCGGACGTCGTCGAGCACATCGTGCAGAAGACCGACGGCGTCCCGCTGTTTGTCGAAGAGATGACGAAGGCGGTGCTGGGCTCGAGCGTGCTGCGCGCCGCCGGCGACCGCTACGTGCTGACCGGTCCGCTGTCGGAGATCCGCATCCCGGCGAGCCTCCACGAATTGCTGATGGCGCGGCTCGATCGATTGCCGACGTTGCGCGAGGTGGCGCAATTGGGCGCGGTGCTCGGCCGCGATTTCGCCTATGAGATGCTGCGGGCGATCACCGCCCTCGACGAGCCGCGATTGCGCGACGTTCTCGGCCGCCTGGTCGAGGCCGAGCTGCTCTATCAGCGCGGCCGGCCGCCGCGTTCGCGCTATATCTTCAAGCATGCGCTGATCCAGGATGCGGCCTACCAGTCGCTGTTGCGGCGCACCCGACAGCAGTATCACCGTCAGGTCGCCGAACTGCTGGAGAGCAATTTCGCCGACACCGTCGCGGCCAGTCCGGAGCTGCTGGCGCACCATTACACCGAGGCCGGTCTGCCGGCGCCGGCGGTCGCGTATTGGCAGAGAGCCGGTGAGAACGCGACCAGGCGCTCGGCCAATCTGGAAGCGATCGGCCATCTGACAGCCGGCCTCTCCCTCGTGGCGCAGCTCCCGGAGACGCCGGAGCGGGCGAAGCGGGAACTGGCGCTGCAGCGGCTGCTGGGCCAGGCGAGTTTTGCCACCAAAGGCTATGCTTCCCCCGAAGCGACCCGCGCCTTCAGCCGGGCTCGCGAGCTCTGCGCTGCTGCGATCGGCGATGACGAAAGCATCTTTCCGGTATTGTTCGGCGTCTATCTGTTTCAGGTGACCGGCGCCTATCACGCAGACGCCGAGGCGACCGCCAACGAGATCCTCGAACGGGCAAGCCGGACCGGGAGCGCCGGGGCGCACATCGCCGGAAATATGGCGGCGGGAATCAGCGAATTGCATCTGGGAACCATACCGCAGGCTCGCCCGCATTTTGAAACGGCGATCGCGAAATGTCGCACCGTTTCGGAGGAGCAGGTCACGCGGCTCGCCTATGAATACGGCCTCGACCTGCGGGCCTGCACTTATGCCTACGCCGCCTGGTGTCTGTGGCTGCTCGGCCATCCCGACCAGGCATTGCGGCTCGCCGATCAGACTTTGACGGTACTCGAGCGGGTTGAGCACGGGTATTCTCGCTCGCGCGGGCTCTACTGGATCAGCGCCTTTCACGCGTACCGCCGCGAATGGTCGATCGTCGAGGAACGCGCAATGGCCGCGATCGCCTCGGCGCAAGAGCGCGGGCTTGCCATGGTCGTCGCCGTCGGCCGGATCATGCGCGGCGCGGCGCGGGCAATGCTGCATCCGAATGAGGAATTCGCGGCCGAGATCCGCGAGGCGTTGGCGGTCTACCGCGCGACCGGTGCCCGGTTCCAGAGCACCTATCACCTGATCCTGCTGGCCCAGACGCTGGCCGCGTGCGGCCGGCACGAGGAAGGCCTCGCCGCGCTGCGGCAGGCGGCGGCGCTGGTCGAGGAGACCGGCGAACGCTACGTCACGGCCGAAATCCACCGTCACGAGGGCAATTTGCTGCTGGCCAAAAATCTCTCGGCCGAGGCCGAAGCCCGCTATCTGAGGGCGCTGGAGGTGGCGCGCGGGCAAGAGGCGCGCTCGCTCGAACTGCGCGCCTCTTGCGATCTCGCCCGGTTGTGGGCCGAGCGCGGCGAGCGGGTGCGGGCGACGGAATTGCTGGCGCCGGTCTATGGCTGGTTCACCGAGGGGTTCGACACCGCCGATCTGAAAGAGGCGAAGGCACTGCTGGACGGATTGGCCTAAGCGCGGCGATGGCCAAGGTTCGCTAGGTTCCGGGCGGGGCGGGTTATGTCTACCGATCGGCCGCCGCCCGATCGCCGTGCGCCGCGACGCCTTCTTGCCGGGCGCGCATCACGCGCCCGAACCATTCGAAGGACCCCGCTCATCGAGGCGAGCGGACTCCGGCATTCCCTCACGACCGGCGATGTCGGCACGGCGGACCACCCGCCATCTCCATGCGGCGAGACCCCTGGCCCGCTCACGCCGGGAGCCGCAACGGCGATCGCCCTCGCGGACCTGCGGCAATAGCGAAATCGGCCCGGCGAACCCGGGTCAGGGCAGCGCCGGACGACGATCCCGCGCCGGGGCGATTTCGTCGATCGCCGCGGCCAGCCGGATGTCGCGATCGCTCACGCCATCCGCGTCATGGGTCGAAAGAATGATTTCGACCCGGTTGTAGACATTGAAGATTTCCGGATGGTGGTCCATCTTCTCGGCGAGCAGGGCGATCCGCGACAGGAAGCCCCAGGCTTCGGAAAAGTTTCCGAAATGGTAGCTCTTGCGGATCGCATCCCGATCTTCAACTTCGATCCAGCCATGGACCGTCTGCAACGCGGCGTGCCGCGCCGCACCGACCAGCTTTTCGACCATGCCCTCCTCCCGGCGATGCCGTGATAGTGAGGTGCCCCGCGCCGCGCCCGAGGTCAAGCGACCGTGAGCCCGAACCTGCCGCCGTCGCTCGCCGAGATCGAAGCGCTGGCGCGGCGGGTGCTCGACACCTTGCCGAGCCGGCTGAAGCGGCATCTCGGCTCGGTCGCGATCCGTGTCGAGGAATTCCCCGACGAAGAGACCGAAGCGGAAATGGCGCTCGACAGCCCGTTCGACATCCTCGGCCTCTACCGCGGCGTGGCGCTGCCGCGCAAGAGCATCAGCGACCCGCGCCCGCAGCTCGATATGATCTTTCTCTACCGTCGGCCGATCCTCGACTATTGGTGCGAGACCGGTGAGGATCTCGCCCGGGTCGTGCGCCACGTGATGATCCACGAAATCGGCCATCACTTCGGCTTCAGCGATGCCGAGATGGCGCGCATCGAGGGGTCGAGCTGACCGTCCGGGCGACCGCCGCCGGCAATTCCGGCAAGAAGACCTGCTCCGCCCGGTCTGGTGCATCGAATTGACTCGTCTGCCGGCGACGATTAAGGTTGCAGCGCATGCGCCGTGTCGACCCCACTCACCGGTGGAGGGGTGGCCGAGTGGCTGAAGGCGGCGGTTTGCTAAACCTCCGGCGGTTATCTCGGCCGGTCTCGTCTGATACCGGGAATGCTTGAATTATAATAGGTTATGCCCGGGTAAGGCGCCAGGTGATCCCGACTGAGTTCGGCTGATACCGGGGCGTTTGGGTCCAAAGTTGGGTCCGGGATTACGCCGAGCGGTCGGACCCGCTACCGATCATCGGCAAGATGCTCGGGCATACGCAACAGGCCACCCCCAACGCTCCGCGCACCTTGCGAGTAACCCGGTGAAGGCGGCTGCCGCTGCCGTCCGGACAAGATCGCTGCGGCGATGACCGGCGCCAAGGTGTCGGCGACGGGTCGAGGGTCCCTTCTAATCCCCCGCGGCGTCCCATCGAGGACTTGAGGACGAACTTCTGGGAGATTACCGTCCCTGTGTCCCTTGCCCTTATGAGAAAGGCCGTCGGTTGGAAACCGCCGCTGTGGGTGCCCGTCCAGGAATAAGGAAGGGTGTTGCAGCGCACACGGGCCGCACGGTCCGACCGATACCGCCCGGGGCTCCGCGTTCCATGAGGTTAGCCGTTGGTAAGCGAACCGGCAAAACCCATGGCGGTAACACTGAAGGTAACACTCTTGTTGCCAAACTTATACAATGGCGCCAATACAGTAACACTCGTAACGCTATTAACATTGGATTCTTATATAAAAGAGACACGATGAAATCCACCCTTTTTTCGCGCCCAAAACCCAGCTAAAAAGTCGCCGCCGCCACCGCCGCC
>CAVYWO010000018.1:0-224232 GCA_963772295.1 uncultured Alphaproteobacteria bacterium | reverse complement strand
GGATCGTGAAGGTCTGCCACAGCCGCTTGCCGGTCGCGATGTCGAAGGCCTGGAGCGCCCCGCGGGCGCCGTATTCGCCGCCGGAGAAGCCGATGATCGCCATGTTTTTGACGATCAGCGGCGGCGAGGTGTTGGTCTCCCCGTCCTTGTAGTCGACGACCTTGGATTTCCAGACCTGCTTGCCGGTCTGTGCGTCGACCGCCACCAGGAAGCCGTCGAGCTGGCTGAACAGGATCTTGCCGCTGGCGAAGCTGACGCCACGGCTGTCGAGGTCGCAACAAACGAAGGGCTGAACGTCCTCGGCGACCTCCGGCTGGTACTGCCATTTCATGGCGCCGGTCTTGGCGTCGAGCGCGTAGACGCCCTTCGGGCCGGACGAGCTCGAGATATAGAGAGTGCCGTCGACGACGATCGCGGATGCCTCGTTCGAGCGCAGCGCGCCGAGCTGGAAGGCCCAGGCGAGCTTGAGCCCGCCGACATTCTCGTTGGTGATCTGCTTGAGCGGACTGTATCGCTGGTTGTCGTAGGTGCGGCCGTACATCGGCCAGTTGTTGTCGCTCTGCAGCGCCCGGTCGAGTGCGTCGTCGGCCCGGCCGATGCCAGGGGCAGCAACGAGGAACCCCGCGGCAACGGCCGCTCTAGTCAGCAATTTGACGCAATTTGGCATCGTTGCATCCTCCTCCCTCGCTGTGATCTCGCATGCCGACGGCAAGCCTCGGAGCCGATTACAGCCCCGGCGCCGCGTTCTGTCCAGGGCGGAGAACTCAAAATTCGATCGAGGAAGAAAAAGGTCATTCCGGGGCGCCGCCCCCGGGTCCGCGCTCCGAGGCTGGGCAAGTATCGTCATAGGGGCTGGATCGACGCTGTACGTCCTTCGACTGCGCGCTTCGCGCGCGCTCAGGATGAGGCACTTTGAACAATGCCGTCAAAGCTTTACCTCATGGTGAGGAGCGTCCCGGCGAAGTCGGGACGCGTCTCGAACCACGTACGGGGCAGATGCAGCGCAATTCTTGCACAGCCGCGAAAGCGCGGACCCGTGGGGGGCGTTCCGGAATGACGATATCTGCCGGCTCAGCCAAGCTCGGCGAGCAGCGCCTTGGCTTCCCGCAGGACCGGCGTGCCGAAACCCTCGGTGAACCGGCCGTAGACCGGCGCAAGCAGATCGCGCGCCGCCGTGGATTTGCCTTGGTCGCGCCACAGCCGGGCGAGGCTCATGCCGGTGCGCAGTTCCCAGAGCCTGGCGCTTTGCCGTCGTGCGAGCGCAAGCGCCTCGCCGTAGCTGGCTTCGGCACCGGTGCGCTCGTCCATCGCCAGCAGCACGTCGCCGCGCAGGCGCAGCGTCTCGGCCTGATAGCACCGATTCCCGGTTTCCTCTGCCAGGCGGTGCGCCTCGGCGAGATGCCCAAGCGCGGCCGGCCATTGCCCGGCCATGCGGCAGGCGTCGGCAAAGCTGATGAGGCGCCAGGGTCTCCTGAGCACGAGTTCGGCGTCCTTTACGCCGGCCAAGCCGGTCGTGAGAAGCGGAATGCCCTCGTCCGCATGCCCCAAAGCCGCCAGGCACCAGCCGCGTTTCATCAGGCCCACGGCCCGATAGAACCCGAGCCCATGCTCGGCCGCAAGCGCCAGCAGCTCGTCGGCGTTTTGCAGCAATGATTTGGGGTCCGCGCCAACGCACCGGCCGATCAGCCAGGCATAGCCCAGCGCCATCGCCAGGTCGTGCGGCTTGGAGAGCCGACGCGCCTCCTGCAGCGCCGCGTCACGCCGGAACACTGCTTGATCGAGTTCGCCGAGGCAGACCAGCAGCTGCGATGAATGAAGGAGCAGCAAGACTAACTGATCGTAGGACAGCAGCTCCGTGTAGAAGCGCCGGTAGGCCGGATCAAATTGCGCGAGACCCGCCTCGTAGTACGCTCGAGCGGCGGTAAAATCTCCTTGTTCCAAGTAGGTGAACCCACTGATCTGGCAGCCGATGCTTGCCGCGGCAACGTCGCCGCCGCTTTCGCCCAGGTCACGAATTTCCGCGCCGAGCTGTCGCGCTCGCGTCAGATCGCCGCGGAAGGCATGATAGACAGACTGGCCGTAGAGGGCGAACAGCAGCGCGCGCGGCCGGTTCACCGTCGATGCGAGCTCCCGCGCCCGGGCGTAAGCCTCGGCCAGCTCCGGCACTGCCCAGCCCCGGCTTGCGATCGTTACTTGGCCGAGGCCGATCTGCAGATCAAACTCGATTTCGCGACGCCGATCGGTGTCGGGCAGGCCGGGAACCAGCGCCAGCCCGCGGCGGAGCAGCGCCACGGCTTCCGCGGTCGCCGAGCGCGCCCAGGCGTGCCGCCCGGCGGCGAGCCAATACGCGGCCGCCTTCTCAGTCAGCCCCCCTTCCGCGCAGTGGTGGCCGAGCAATGCCGGCTGGGCCGCGACGATCTCGGGGAACCGGTCTTCGAGGGTGGCGGCGATGCGGGCATGGAGCTGCTGCCGGCGGCTGCGCAGCAAGGTGCCGTAAGCGGCGTCCTGCACCAGCGCGTGCTTGAAGGTGTACTCGGCGTCGGGCGGCGTGCCTCGGCGGTAGATCAGTTCGGCGCCGACCAGCTGCGCCAGCGCATCGTCGAGCTGCGGCTGCGGCATCGGCGCCACCGCGGCGATCAGCTCGTGCGAGAACTGCCGGCCGAGTGCCGCCCCGATCTGCGCCACCTCGCGCACCGGCGCCAGACGATCGAGCCGGGCCAAGAGCGAGGCCTGCAAGCTCGCCGGGATCGCGAATGGCGCCACCGGTCCCGCGGCGGTGTAGCGGTCGCCCATGTCGGTCAGCATGCCGCTCTCGACCACCGCCTTGGTCAATTCCTCGACAAACAGCGGCACGCCGTCGGTGCGGTCGATGATCTGGTCGGCGATTTCCTGGGGCAGCGCCTTGCCGCCGGTGACTTCCGCGATCATCTCGGCCCGCTGGCGCGGCGCCAGGCGGTTGAGACCCAGCGAGGTGACATGCGGCCGGCCGGTCCAGGGCGGCGTGAACTCGGGGCGAAAGGTGACGATCAGCAGCAGAGACAGCGCGGGCACCCGGTCGATGATCAGGTCCAACAGCTCGAGCGAGGTCGGGTCGCTCCAATGGGCGTCCTCGATCAGCATCAGCACCGGCTGCCGCCCCGCCAGCCCTTCGACCTGGGCCACCAAGGCCCGCAGCGTCCGCTCCTTTTGCTTCTGCGGGGTGAGGTCGAGCGGCGGCCAGCGCTCGCCGGTGGGGATGGAGAGCAGCGACGCGAGCAGCGGCGCGGCCTCGCCGAGATCGTCGGTCGCCTGCATCAGCAGCGCTTCCAGTTTGTCGAGCCGCTCGTCGGCGGTGGCCTCGCGCCGGAACCCGGCCGCCCGTTCGAGCTGGGTGATCGTCGGGTAGAGCGGATGGTCCCGGTGATGCGGCGAGCAGAACGAGCGCAGGCGGGTGTGCGGCTCGCAGGCGAGCCGCTCGACCAGACTCTGGGCGAGACGCGACTTGCCGATGCCGGGCTCGCCGGAAACCAGCACGACGGAGCCCTCGCCGCTCCGCCTGTTGCCAGCGGCGTTTCAGCAGCGCCAGCTCCTCGTCGCGGCCGACGAGCGGCGTCGCCGTCGCGCGCAATGCCTCGAAGCGGCTCTCGGCCGCGCTCTCGCGCAAGACCCGCGCGGCAACGATCGGCTCGGCCAAGCCTCTGATCTCGATGGCGCCGAGATCCTCGTAGTCGAACAGCCCGCCGGTCAGATGCCGCGTGCTCGGCGCGATCACAACGGTCCCTGGTGCGGCCAGTGCCTGCAACCGCGCCGCTAGGTTCGGCGTCTCGCCGACCACCGCCTGCTCCTGCGCCGCCCCCTCGCCGATCAGATCCCCGACCACGACCAGCCCGGTGGCGATCCCGACCCGCACCTGCAACGGTGCGCCCGCCGGCGTCTCGAGCGCGGCCACCGCCTCGACCAGCGCCAGCCCGGCGCGCACCGCCCGCTCGGCATCGTGCTCGTCGGCCCGCGGATAGCCGAAATAGGCGAGCACCCCGTCGCCCATGTACTTGGCGACAAACCCGCCGGCGCGGTCGATGACCGCGGCGCAAGAGCGGTGATAGGCGCCGATCAGCGCCCGCAGATCCTCGGGGTCGAGCCGCGCCGACAGCGCCGTCGAGCCGACCAGATCGCAGAACATCACCGTCAGCTGGCGGCGTTCGGCCTGAGGCTCGGGCCCGGGTGTCGGTGCGACCGGGACATCGCGAGCCTTGCTCTCCGCGGCCGACGCCGCCACCGCGTTCAACAGCTTCTTGCGGTGCCCCAACGAGAGGCCGAGTTCCTTGAGCTCCTGGTCGGAAAGGTACGGTAAAGCATCGCGATCGACGTCGTTTGCGGCAAAAACGGCGGCGTACCGACCGAGCCCCAGCGTTTCCAGCCATGCGGCCAAGTCGCTCATTGCCCGATCCTCGAGGGGGCGCGGCTTTACCGCGCCGCCCGGCCCGCTATAGTTTTGTGAAGCCTATCGCGCTGCGGGAGGAACGACAATGACCGCGACGACCGGCGACCGGCTCATGAGCCGCGCGGAGGTGATCGAGCGGGCGCGCGGCATCGCCGCGGCGGTGGCGCCTCAGGTCGAGCGTGCCGAGAAGCTGCGGCGCATGCCGCCCGAGAACGTCAAGGCGATGATGGATTTGGGTCTGATGCCGATGATGCGGCCGGCGCGGTTCGGCGGTTTCGGCGGCGATTGGCTCGATCTCCTCAATGTCTGCACCGAGGTCGGCCGGGTCTGCGGCTCGACCGCATGGTGTCTTTCGTTCCTCCTCCATCACCAATGGATCTTCGCCTATTTCCCGGATGCGGCGCAAAAACGCGTCTTCGGCACGGCGCGCGATCCGAAATTCGTCGTTTCCTTCGCGCCGGTCGGCAAGGTGCGCCCGGTCGCCGGCGGCTGGGAGCTGAGCGGCGAATGGCCCTGGGGCTCCGGGGGCGATCACTGCGACTGGGGCATGGTCGTTGCCGTCGTCCCCGGTGAACCGCCGCGAGCGCGGATGTTCCTGCTGCTGCCCGGTCAGTTCCGCATGCGCGACGTCTGGTACAGCGTCGGCCTCAAAGGCTCGGGCACCAACAACATCGTCGTCGATCCGGTGTTCGTGCCGGAAGCGTTCACGCTCGACATCGAGCAGGCGCGCGACGCCACCGCACCGGGCTGCAGCCTCGACGACGGCGTCCTGTTCCGCTCGTCGCTGACGGCGCAGACCTGGATCGGCCTGCTGGCGCCGCTCCTTGGCGTCGCGCGCGGCGCGTGCGACGCGTTCATCGGCTACACCCGCACCAAGACCTCGACCTTCGGCGAGAAGGTGGCCGAGAGCGCGCCGATGCAGATTGCGATCGGCGAATTGCTGGCCGAGCTCGACGCCGCCTTCGCGCTCGCCGAGCGGGTCAACGAGGTCCTCTTCGCCGAGCAGCCGCTGACCTTGGAGCATCGCGTGCGCCACCGGCGCAACGCCACCGCGGCGGCACGGCTCGCGCTCAACGCCGTCGACCGTCTTTTCGATCTGGCCGGCGCGCAGGGTTTGACCGAGACCGGCGCATTGCAGCGCCATTGGCGCGACGCGCACGCGATCGCCCACCACTACGGCTTCAACAGCGTTTCGTTCCAGAATTCGGGCCGCCTCTCGCTCGGCCTCGGGATGACCCCGGGCGATGCGCTCTATTGAACCGGCCCGGGCGCGGGAAATCGAGGGGAGAGACGAGCGATGGCCAGCAACCCGAAGCACCCGTCACGCCGCAACGTCATCAAGGCCTTGGGCGCCAGTGCCGCAACCATGCTCGCGGCCCCGACATTGTTGACGGGTCCGGTGCGCGCTGCCGGCCGCACCGTCAAGATCGGCATGGTCAGCCCGCAGACCGGTCCGATCGCCGCCTTCGGCGAGGCCGACCAATGGGTGCTCGGCGAAGCGCGCAAGGCGCTGGCCAATGGCATCGCCATTGCCGGTCAGCAATATTCGGTCGAGATCATCTACCGCGACAGCCAGTCGAACCCGAACCGCGCCTCGGAAGTCGCGGCGCAGCTCATCGACAGCGACAAGGTCGACATCATGGTCGCCTCGTCGACCGGGGACACCGTCGTTCCGGTGGCGGATCAGTGCGAATTGAATGGCGTGCCCTGCATCACCGCGGACGATCCCTGGGAGGACTGGTTCTTCAACCGCAAGGGCGATCCGGCGAAGGGCTTCGAGTGGACCTATCATTTCTTCTGGGGCTTCGGCATGATTGCCAATCTGTTCGCCGACATGTGGCTGTCATTGCCGACGAACAGGGTCGTGGGTCTGATGTTCACCAACGACCAGGAAGGCATTGCCGCCAATGACGAGCAACGCGGCCTTCCGCCGATCTTCAAGGCGAGGGGCTTCAACCTCGTCAATCTCGGCCTCTATCCGCCGCTGAGCGAGGATTTCACCGCGCAAATCACGCAACTCAAAAACGCCGATTGCGAGATCTGCTTTGGCGTTTTCAACCCGGCGCAATTCGTGACGTTCTGGACGCAGTGCGCGCAGCAGGGATACCGCCCCAAGATCATGACGCCGCCCAAGGCGATCCTGTTCCCCTCGGCGGTCGAGGCGCTCGGCGGCCGCGGCGCCGGGCTCTCGACCGAGGTTTGGTGGTCACCGCACTATCCGTTCGGGTCGGGTCTCACCGGCCAGACCGCGCAGCAGTTCTGCGATGCCTATTCGGCGGCCACGGGCAAAGAATGGACCCAGCCGATCGGCTTCAAGCATGCCAACCTCGAGGTCGCGGTCGATGCCTTGAAGCGGGCAAAAAAGCTCGACGCCGCTTCGATCCGCGATGCGATCGCCGACACCGACTACCAGTCGCTGGTCGGGCCGCTTTCCTGGAAGGGCGGACCGACGAATCCGGTCAAGAACGTGTGCACGACACCCCTGGTCGGCGGCCAATGGAACCCGGGCACCCGGTTCAAATACGATCTGCACGTAGTCTACAACAAGACCTCGCCCAACATCCCGCTCGACAGCCCGTTCGAAGTCATCAAGTACTGACGCATCGAGCATGGCGGCCCTGCTCGAGCTCGACGGCGTCTCGAAATCCTTCGGCGCGCTCAAGGCGACGGACGGTCTCAGCCTCGTCGTCGACGCCGGCGAGGCGCTCGCCGTGATCGGGCCGAACGGCGCCGGCAAGTCGACCATGTTCAACCTGATCACCGGCGACCTCGCCCCCGATTGCGGCCGCATCCTGTTTGCCGGGGCCGACGTCACGGGGCTCGCGCCGCACGCCCGCTCGCGCCTCGGCATCGGGCGCTCGCACCAGATTCCGCATCCGTTCTCGAACATGACGGTGTTCGAAAACCTGCTGGTCGGCGCGATCTTCGGTGCGCGCCAAAGCGAACGCGAAAGCTATCACCGCTGCGCCGAGGTGCTGGAGCTCACCGGGCTGATCGGCCATGCCAACGATCCGGCGCGCCGGCTGAGCCTCTTACAGAGGAAGCGCCTCGAGCTCGCGCGGGCGCTGGCGCTGAGGCCCAAGCTTCTGCTGCTCGACGAGATCGGCGGTGGCCTGAGCGAGCCGGAGTGCCATCAGCTGGTCGAGACCATCCGGGCGATCCATGGACGCGGCACAACCATTTTGTGGATCGAGCACGTCGTGCATGCGCTCGTCTCGGTCGCGAGCCGGTTGGTGGTGATGAACTTCGGACAGATGCTGGCGGAGGGTGCGCCGCACGCGGTCATGGCCGACGCGCGCGTCAGGGAAGTCTACATGGGCATCCCCGCGTCGTGACCCTGTTGCGAACGCGGGGATTGCGCGCCTTCTACGGCGATTTCCAGGCACTCTTCGACATCGACGTGACGGTCGGCGAGGGCGAGGCCGTCGCCCTGATTGGTGCAAATGGCGCCGGCAAGACGACTTTCCTGCGTGCCGTCGCGGGCGTGCTCCGATGCCGGGCCGAAATGGTGGAGTTTGATGGGCGCCGGATCGGTGCGCTGACGGCGCACGACATCGTCCGCCGAGGCATCGCAATGGTGCCCGAGGGTCGCAAGCTGTTCCCGAGCCTGACGGTCGAGGAGAACCTGCTGGTCGGCGCCTATTGCGGCCGCGCCGGGGCCTGGAGCCTCGCCCGCGTCTATGAGCTGTTTCCGATGCTCGCCCAGCGCCGCGCCCTGCCGGCGCCCGCGCTGTCCGGCGGCGAGCAGCAGATGGCGGCCATCGGCCGCGCCCTGATGTCCAATCCGCGCCTCCTGTTATGCGATGAACTGTCGCTCGGATTGGCGCCGGTGGCGATCCGCGACATCTATGCGCGTCTTGGCGCGATCACCGCCGCCGGGATGGCGCTGATCATCGTCGAGCAGGACATCGACCGCGCGCTCGATGCTGCGGCGCGGTTTTACTGCCTCCAGGAGGGCCGTGTTGCGCTGACCGGGGACGCCCGCGGCTTCGACCGCGAGGCCATCACCAGCGCCTATTTCGGTCTGTGAGACGGGCGCGATGAGCTGGCTCAACATCCTGATCCCCGGCGTGCTCTTGGGCGGGCTCTACGCGCTGTTCGCGATCGGGCTGTCGCTTTCGTTCGGCATCATGCGGCTGGTCAACATCGCCCATGGCGATCTGATCGTCTTGTCGGCCTACGCCGCGCTGATGACGATCGACGCGACCGGGCTGCACCCGATCCTCAGCCTTGTCGTCGTCGTGCCGGTGATGTTCGCGCTCGGCTACCTGTTGCAGCGCGGCTTGTTGAATTTCACCCTGGCGGGCGGCCTGCTGCCGCCGCTCTTGGTCAGTTTCGGCGTTTCGGTGATCATCCAGAACCTGCTGCTCGAAGGGTTCGGTGCGCAGACGCGCCGGCTGCAGGCGGGAGCGATCGAGACCGCAAGCCTCCAGCTCGGCGGCATCGCGGTGGGCGTCTTTCCGATGATCGTGTTCGCCACTGCGGTGGCCGCCATCGCCGGGCTGCAGCTGCTGTTCTATCGAACGGCGCTGGGTCGAGCCTTCCGAGCCACTGCCGATGACGCCGGCACGGCGGAGCTGATGGGGGTCGACAACCGGCACCTTTATGCGGTCGCCATGGCCATCGCCATGATCTTCACCGCGCTTGCCGGGGTGCTGATGGCGATTCGCACCACCTTTGATCCGGCGGCAGGTCCAATTCGTCTGATCTTCGCGTTCGAGGCGGTAATCATCGGCGGGCTCGGCAGCCTGTGGGGCACCCTGCTCGGCGGCATGGTGCTGGGCATCGCCCAGGCGATCGGCGCCGCGCTGTCCCCGACATGGCAGATTCTCGCCGGCCACATCGCCTTCCTGATCGCCCTCGTCGTCCGCCCGAGCGGGTTTTTCCCGCGCACGAGGGATTGATGACCCGGTTCCGGGTCGAGCGCTCGACGCGAGCGAGCCGGGGGTTCGGCGCTTTCCTGATGCTGAGCCTCGTTGCGCTGGCGACATTGCCTTTCTGGGGCGGGCCTGGCCAGATGCGACTGGTCTCCGAGATGGCCTATTACCTGGCACTGGCGCAGCTCTGGAATCTGCTTGCGGGGTACGCCGGTCTGGTCTCAGTCGGACAGCAGGCCTATGTCGGGCTCGGCGGCTACACGCTCTTCTATCTGACGAGCCAGTCGGGAGCGCATCCGCTGCTGGCGCTGGCGCTCGCCGGTCCCGTCGCCGCGGTCATCTCGCTGCCGGTGGCATTTGCCGTATTCCGGCTGCGCGGCGCCTATTTCGCCGTCGGCACCTGGGTCTTCGCCGAGGCTTTCGAGGTGGTCGTCAGCCTGATCCAGCCGCTCGGCGGGGGATCGGGCATGAGCCTCACCCCCGCCATCGTGCGCCGGATCGCGCCGGAACGGGCCGGGCGCGAGTTGATCGTCTACTGGGTTTCGCTGGTCATCGTCGTCCTCGTGTGCGCCGGCGTTTACCTGCTGCTGCGTTCGCGCCACGGCCTCGCCCTCACGGCGATCCGCAACTCCGAGCCGGCGTCGGAGAGCCTCGGCGTCGACACGTTCCGTACCAAACTGATGATTTATGTCGGGACCGCCGGCTGCACCGGCTTGGTCGGTGCATTCATCTTCCTCGAAAAGCTGCGCCTGTCGCCCGAGGCGGGGTTCAGCGTCAACGACTGGACCGTGGTCGTGATCTTCATGGTGGTGATCGGCGGCATCGGCACGCTCGAAGGTCCGATCATCGGGGTACTGATCTATTTCGGGCTGCGCGAGCTGCTTGCCGATTACGGCACGTGGTACCTCATTCTGCTGGGCGGGGTGGCGGTCGCCATCATGCTCAAGGCCCAGGAAGGCCTATGGGGCATCGTGGCCAATCGCTTCGATATCCACCTGTTCTCCGTGCGCCGTCACCTAATACGCTAATACGGTAGTGGCGAGCAGTTGAAGGACCTGATCCAAGTCGCCGAGTGTAGCCGTAAATGTCGGTTATGTACGAAGTGACAGGTTTACGGTCTCAATCGCCTGCTGTGCTTGCTCGATCATACTTGCGTTCTTGGCATCGATCTTCCAGAACTTGCCTCCGGTTTTGAACAAGAAACAAACCCTGGTAGGGCGGAATAGCGCGCAGCGCGCATTCCGCCAACCGACCTTCAGGTGCCCAGCAGATGGCGGAAGGCGCTCCGCTTTTCCGCCCTACAAGACTGCCAAGCCTGGGGGACAACAAAGACGACGCAAGCACCGCCCGGGGCTATTTGCCGTCGATGCTGAAGGCGTAGACCTTGTTGTTCGGCGCGGTGCCGCGAAACAGCGCGGGAAAGCCCGAGCCCCAGAAAACGGCGCCGTCGGCGACCGCGGGATGCGCGCCCACCGGGCCGCCGGCGGCGAACCGCCAGAGGATCAAACCGGAGTCCGGATCAAGCGCGTACATCTGATCGCCCTTTGCCGCCAGCGAGGCGACACAGAGAACGCTGTTGGCGACGACGGGAGCGGCATAGACGAGCGCGCCTTGCGGTTCGGCGGTTTGCCAGGCGATCTCCCCGGTGGCCGGGTCGAGGGCGGTCCAGAAGCCGGCGTCGGTGATCCTGCCGGATACGAGCCGGTAGGGCGTGTGATCGGCATTGGTCAGCGTGACGTAAATGCGCCGCCCGTCATCGGCGGCACCCCAGGTGACGCCGCCTGGTTCGGAGTAGGGTCCGATCAGAGTGTGCCATACCACCTCGCCGGTCACCCGGTCGAACGCCCAGTAGATGCCGCTCTTC
Organism: uncultured Alphaproteobacteria bacterium; assembly: GCA_963772295.1. Lineage (GTDB taxonomy): Bacteria > Pseudomonadota > Alphaproteobacteria > ATCC43930 > CGMCC-115725 > AP-15. Next base: position 213,071 of record CAVYWO010000018.1, on the reverse strand, counting down.
TCGCCGATGCCGACGGCGTCGCGGCTGCCGCCGTCGCTGGTGATCTTGAATAGATGAGGCGAGCCGGTGGCGAAGGACCAATCGAGAAAGTCGCCGGCAGGCGGGCAGACGCGCGCGGCGCCGGCGCCGGTATAGAACCTGGCGAACGCCTTCCACGGTTCCGGCATCCGGCCGCAGGCCAGCCGGTAAACCTCGGCCCCGGAGCCGAAGAACGACCATTTTGGCTGGCCGGTTCCGAGGTCGAGCGCAATCAGCGAATTGAACCGCGCATCGCGCGGCCAGCAGGCCGGGTTCCAGTCGTCCGGTTCGACGGTCAGGCAGTCGACGACCGCATCGGGCTGCGTGTATTGATGATCGGTGGCGAAGTAGACGATGCCCCGCTGGGCATCGACCGCGGGGATGGCGAGCGCCGCCCCGCCGCTGAAGCCCCCCGGTTTTCCGCCGTTGTCGGGCATCGTGTAGGTCTGCCACACGATCCTGCCGGTCTCTGCGTCGAGGGCGGCCAGGCTGCCGCGGAAGGTGCAGCAGGCATAGCCGCGCGTCGCCGCGGCCGACTGCTCGTTCGACGACACCGGCATGTAGACGCGGCCGCCGATGACCACCGGCGACGAAGTCAAGAGCGCCGACGGGTGGGCGTCGAGCTGCGTCATCCAGCGCTTCTTGCCGGTCTCGGCGTCGACCGCGATCAGCTGCGCTCCGGGGTTGGCGGCGATGAACAGCATGCCGTCGGCATAGGCCGGGCTGGTCCGCGAGAAGGCCTTGTCGATCCCGGTCAGCTCCGCCACCGAAACGGACCAGATCACCCTGCCGTTCCGGGCGTCGATCTTCCAGAACTTGCCGCCGGTGTCGGGGAAATAGACCGCACCCTTCACCACCGCCGGCGTGGCGTTGACGCTGCCGGCAACGCTGAGCGTCCAGCGCGGTGCCAGCCGGCCGACATCGGCGGCGCCGATCGCCGTCTCGTCCGGCTGGAAATGGCTGCCGAACGGGTCGTGACTGGCCATCGGCCAATCTGCAGCGGCGGCGAAGCCGGCGGCGACCGCCATCGCCGCGGCCAAGGCCGCGGCCCGCAAGGCCCGTTTTCGCCAGGCGATTACAGACCCATCTGCTGCAGCAGCGGCGGCCATTTGTCCTTCCACGGCCCGGCTGCTTCGTAGGCCGCGGCCGCCCGCAGCACGGTGGCGTCATCCAAGTGGCGGCCGACGATCTGCGATCCGACCGGCAGCCCGTCCTTGGTGAAACCGGCGGGAACCGTGGCGGCCGGCTGTCCCGTCATGCTGAACTGGTAGGTGAAGGCTATCCACTGGAACGGGCCGGCCTTCTTCCCTTTGATCGTTTCCGGCCCCTGGATGTCCTGCTTGAACGGCGCCACCGCGATCGTCGGCGTCAACAACAGATCGTAGACGCGCATAAAGCGCCACGACTGGTTGGCGAGCTTCTTGCGCGCGACGTTTGCGTCGGTGATCTGCACGTCGGTCATCGTCCCGAGCATGGCCTCGACCAGATGCGGCATCATGTGCTCGGCGTGTTTCCCCACGAGATCGCGCATCCCTCTGAGATCGGTCTCCGTCATCACGATGGTGAAGAAGTGCCCGAAGTAATCATCCTTCCACGGCGATGCTTCTTCGAGCTTGCAACCGAGATGGTCGGCGAACACCTCGGCGGCGTTGGCGCAGATCTCGCGCACTTCGGGATCGACCTGGGCATAGCCCCAATCGGGCGTCCAGGCGACGCGCAATCCCTTGACGTCGCCCTTGATCGACTCCATCCATTCGACGTCGTTGGGGATCGTTCGGCGATCCCGGTCATCGGGCCCGGCCGCGATCACGCTCATCATCAAGGCACCGTCGGCGACCGTGCGGGTCAGCGGTCCGATGTGCTCGATCGACTCCCATCCCGAAACGCCCGGCGCATTCTCGTCCTTGGTGCCGGGATAGAGCGGTAGGCGCCCCATCGAACTCTTCAAGCCGAACAGCCCGTTGATCGACGCCGGAATGCGGATCGACCCGCCGCCGTCGCTGCCGATGGCCAGCGGTCCGATGCCGGCCACCACCGCCGCACCCGAGCCCGAGCTCGATCCGCCGGCGGTGCGCTCGGTATTCCACGGGTTTTTGGTCGGCGGGAAGATCAGGTTATAGCTGGCGCCGCTGTACCCGAGCTCGGGGACATTGGTCTTGCCGATGATGATCGCACCCGCCGCCTTCAAGCGCTCGACCACGACATCGTCTTCGGTTGGAACATAATCCTTGTAGATGATCGATCCCGATGTGGTCCTGATGCCTTTGGTCTCGACGAGATCCTTGATCCCGACCGGGACGCCGGCCAGCGGACCCACGGGCCTGCCTGCCATGATATCGGCCTCGACCGCCTTCGCCTGCTGCCGCGCCACATCCGGCGTCGGCGTGCAGAAGGCGCCGAGGACCGGGTTGAGCTTCTCCATCCGGGCGAGCACGGCCTCGGTCACTTCGGTCGGCGACAATTCCTTGGTGCGGATCTTCCCGGCCAAACTCACCGCGTCCATGCGGCAGATCTCGTTTGGCGCCGCGGCAACGGCGGGCGCCCGTCGCGACCATGAATTCGCGCCGCGATAGTCCCTCTGTATCGTGAGATTCGGTCGTCATCGGCTCCCTCCCTCATCGTCCAGCTCTGGTCCCTCACCGGCTTTGCCGACCCGCGAGGGATGAAAACGGGGACCCGCGGGGACAAGTCCGCGGCTGACGGGTAGGACGGCCACCGGCCGTGTTTCTTGGTTACCCGCCGGCGCCGGCGACCGCCAAGCCTCCGGTCGCCGGCAAGTCCGGCGCATCGGCCAAGTCCTCGATCAGCGCCTTGGCCTGTTGCAGATCGACGGTGTCGAAGCCCTCGGTGAACCAGCCGTAGATCGGCGCCAGGAGATCGCGCGCCTCGGCGGGCTTGCCTTGATCCCGCCACAGCCGGGCGAGGCTCGTGGCGGCGCGCAGCTCCCACGACTTCGCCTCCTGGAAACGGGCTCGCTCGATCGCCCGCCGATAGGAAACTTCCGCCCGATCCGGAGCGCTCGGGTTCCGCCGCAGCAGCAAATCGCCCATCAACCGATGGACTTCCGGCTCCCATGTGGCGTCGCTGCCCCCGCGCTCGAAGTGCACGACCGCGGCCTCGAGCGCGGTCAGGGCTTCATCGATATTCCCTTGTTTTTCGAGGCATTCCGCAAATAGGACATGCCACAAGCCCAGGTTCAACCGGAACCCCATCCTTCGCATCTCGGCCAAAGCGCTCCGGAAAGCTTCTATGCGATCGTCTGCGCACTGCCCCGTCACCCAAGCGTCGTGCCAGATTTCGAGCATCGGACCCGTCGCGCACTCCAACGCGAACCCCTGCTCCCTTGCGACCGCCAGATAGGCTTTGGTCCGCGCGGCCATCAGCTCGGGTTCCCTCCGCACGATCCTGAGCCAAGCCTCGAAGAGCAAAGTGATGCACAGGCTGAACGGATGAGCCACCGTCTGGCCCATCGAGAGGGCGGCGAGCCCCCGCTCGGACGCGCGATCGGGATAGCCGAGGTACCACAACGCCAGCGACTCATAACCCACGGCCCACATGGCCGGGTCTCCCATGAAAATCTTTGGCCCGCGGTGCCGCTCCGGGTCGTACAGGACCCGCACCCGAGCGGCGTGAGACGGCACACTCGTGTATCGTCCGGAGAAGCAGCAAGTGTGGCAAGCGACGTATTCGGCGAGCAAACGGAACTCATCGCTCCGGAGCTTTGCTGCGAGGTTGAAGAGCTCCCGGGAAAGCTCGGACGCGGTCTCCATATCTGGTTGAACCAGATAATACATCCACAACCCCACGAGGCTGCGAAAGAGCTCAGGGGTCTCGCCGGCGCCCGTACACAGCTCCTTGGCCCGGGCGTAGGCGGCCTCCGCCTCGACCGATCCCCATCCTCGTGTGGCAATAAGAGGGGCGCCGAGCGCGAGGCGGAAGTCGATCTCCCGCGAGATCCGCTCGGGCGATTCCGGCAGCGAAGCGGTCAGCTCGAGGCCCTTGGTCAAATGGGCGATCGCCTCGGCGTTGGCCGAGGCCGCCATCGCCCGCCCCGCGGCGCGGCGATAATAATCGATGGCGGGAGCGGGGAGCCCGGCGGTGGCATAGTGGTGCGCGACCAGTTCCGGCTGGGTCTCGACCACCTCCGGGAACTCGCCTTCGAGCGCCCGGGCGATGCGGGCGTGGAGCGTTCGCCGGCGCTCGCGCAGCAGGCTGGCATAGGCCGCCTCCTGCACCAGCGCATGCTTGAAGGTGTAGACCGCCTCCGGGGGTTCGCCGCGGCCGAACACCAGCTCGGCGCGGACGAGCCGGTCCAGAGCCTCCTTCAGCCGGTCGTCGGGCTGTTGGGCCACGGCGCTGAGCAAGCGATAGGAGAACTCGCGGCCGATGGCGGCGCCGATCTGGGCGACCTCGCGCACCGGCGCCAGGCGATCGAGCCGGGCCATCAGCGAGTTGTGCAGGGTGGTCGGGATCGCCGGCGGCGGCAGCGCGCCGTCGAGCGCGTAGCCCCCGTCCTCCTCGCGCAGCAGGCCGCTTTCGATAATGGTCTTGGTCAGCTCCTCGAGGAACAGCGGCACGCCGTCGGTGCGGGCGAGGATCTGCTAGAGGATCTCAGCCGGCAACGCCTTGCCGCCGGCAGACCGCTCGACGAGGGTCGCGCCCTCGCGGCGGCCGAGGCGAGTGAGCGGCTGCGTCGTCACGTGGGCGTCGGCGGGCCAGGGCGGGGTGAACTCCGGCCGCGCGGTGACGAGGAGCAGCAATGGTAGCTGCGGCGCCCGCGCGACGGTCAGGGTCAACAGCTCGAGCGAGGTCGGGTCGATCCAATGCGCGTCCTCGAACAGCATCAGCACCGGCTGCCGCGCCGCCAGTCGTGCCATCTGCGCTAGCAGCGCCTCGAGCGTCTTCTCCTTGCGCCGTTGCGGCGTGAGGTCCGGGAGACGGTATTTGTCGCCGGTCTGAACCGACATCCGCTCGGCGATGAACCCGATCTCCTCGGCGCCGGCGTTCGACGGGGCGAGCAGCGCTTCGAGCTTGGCCAGCCGCGCTTCCGGCATGTCCTCGCGGCTGAAGCCGGCGGCGTGCTCGAGGCTGGGCAATGAAGGGATGGAGCGCGCTCGCCTGATGGTGCGGCGAGCAGAAATGGCGCAGCCTCGTGTGCGGCTCGCCTGCAAGGTTCTGCAGCATCGCCTGCGCGAGACGCGATTTGCCGATGCCGGGTTCGCCGATCAGCACCACCACCCGGCCCTCGCCGGCCTTGGCCTGTTGCCAGCGGCGCTGCAACAGCGCCAGCTCCTCGTCGCGGCCGACGAGCGGGCTCAGGTCTCGCCCGTGCAACGCCTCGAAGCGGCTCTCGGCGGCGCTGTCGCGCACCACCCGCGCGGCCTTCACCGGCGCGCCCAAGCCCTTGAGCTCGACGTCACCGAGATCCGCGTACTCGAACAGACCGCCGGTCAGCCGCCGCGTGCTCGGCGCGATCACCACCGTGCCCGGCTCGGCCAGCGCCTGCAGCCGCGCCGCGAGGTTCGGCGTCTCGCCGACCACTGCCTGTTCCTGCGACGCGCCCTGGCCGATCAGATCGCCGACGACCACCAGCCCGGTGGCGATGCCGACCCGCACCTGCAGCGGCGCCGCCGCGAAGGTGTCGAGCCCGGCCACCGCCTCGACCAGCGCCAGCAGCCGCGCCGCGAGGTTCGGCGTCTCGCCGACCACTGCCTGTTCCTGCGACGCGCCCTGGCCGATCAGATCGCCGACGACCACCAGCCCGGTGGCGATGCCGACCCGCACCTGCAGCGGCGCCGCCGCGAAGGTGTCGAGCCCGGCCACCGCCTCGACCAGCGCCAGCCCGGCGCTCACCGCGCGCTCGGCATCGTGCTCGCCGGCCCGCGGATAGCCGAAATAGGCGAGCACCCCGTCGCCCATGTATTTGGCGACAAATCCGCCGGCGCGTTCGATGACTGCGCTGGAGCAGCGATGATAGGCGCCGATCACCGACCGCAGATCCTCCGGGTCGAGCCGCGCCGACAGCGCCGTCGAGCCGACCAGATCGCAGAACATCACCGTCAGTTGCCGCCGCTCGGCGGACGTCGCAGACATCTCGGTCACAGCTGCGGCATTCACCGCACTCGCCCCGTCTACGGCATTCGTCGCGTTCCCCGCATCTATGGATTTGGGCGCCAGTTTGGCGACGGCATCGCGAAAGCGCAGCCGATGGCCTGCGCTCAATACGCCGATGTCTTTCAGCAGCTGGTCGTCGATCCGGGTCAGCAGCTCCGAGTCAATGTCGTTGGCTTCGAAGGCGTCGGCATATTGGCCGAGACCGATTGTCTCCAGCCAATTCCGCACCGCGCTCATGCCGCCAGCTCCGCCAGCAGCGCCTTCGCTTCTTGCAGAACCGGCGTGCCAAAGCCCTCGGTGAACCAGCCATAGACCGGCGCGAGCACGGCGTGCGCCTGCGCGCGGTTGCCTTGATCGTGCCAGAGTTGGGCGAGGCTGGTCGCGGCGCGCAACTCCCAGAGCTTGGCGCTCTGCTGTTGCGCGAGCGCTAGCGCCTCACAGTGGCTGGACTTGGCTCCGGTGCGATCGCCCGTCGTCAGCAGCACGTCCCCAGCCACCCGGAGCGTCTCGGCCTGAAAGCATCGATCCTGTGTCTCCTCCGCCAAGCGCTGCGCCTCGGCGACGTGCTCAAGCGCGGCCTGCCACTGCCCAGCCATCCGGCAGGCGTCCGCAAGATGCGCCTCTTCAATCGGCCTAAGGCGATGCATCCAAGCTCTTGAAGGCCAGCCGAGCCGGCGGCGAGGAGCGGAATTCCCTCATCCGCACACCCCAATACCGCCAGACTCCACCCGCGTTGTTGGAGAGCCAGCGCCCGATAGAATCCCAATCCATGCTCGTTGGCGAGTGCCAGCACCTCGTCGGCGCATTGCAACAGCGATCCGGGCTCCAAGTAAACGAGCGACCCTGTGAACCAGGCGCAAGCTAGCGCGACAGCCAGTGTGGGGGGATGGGAGAGCCGGCGCGCCTCGTCCAGCGCCGCGTCACGACGGAACAATGCTTGATCAAGATGTCCGAGGCACGCGAGCAGCCAGGACGAATGCAGCCGTAACGCAACTAGCGCATCGAAGGACAGCAGCTCCGAGTAGGAAGGGCCATGCACCGGATCGTAAAGGGCAAGGCCCGTCTCCAGGTATGTCCGACCTGCGGCGAATTCGCCGAGGTGAAAGCACGCCAACCCGCTCGCATGGCAGCCCATCACTTGCATGAGGACGTCGCCGGCGGTGTCACCGAGCTCTCGCAGCTCCGCAGCAAGCCGTCGCGCCCGCTTCAGATCGGCTCGAGCCCAATGATCCGTAAACTGGCCCCAGAGGGCGGGCAGCAGTGCGCGCGGCCGGTTCAGCATGGACGCAAGTTCCCGTGTCCGGAAGTGCACTTCGGCCAGTTCCGGCGCGCCCCAGCTCCGGTTCATGATGAGCGCCTGACCGAGCGCGATCTGCAGATCAAGCTCCCGTTCCCGGCGCCAATCGCCGTCGGGCAGGGCGGGAACCAGCGCCAGCCCGCGGCGGAGCAGCGCCACCGCCTCCGCGACCATCGAGCGCCCCCAGGCTTGCCGCCCTGCGGCGAGCCAATACGCGACCGCCTCCTCGGTCAGACCGGCTTCCGTGCAGTGGCGGGCGAGCAGCGCCGGCTGGGCCGCCACAAGATCGGGGAATCGGCCTTCGAGAGTGGCGGCGATATGGGCATGGAGCTGCTGCCGGCGGCTGCGCAGCAAGGTGCTGTAGGCGGCATCCTGCACCAGCGCGTGCTTGAAGGTATACTCGGCGTCGGGCGGAGTGCCGCGCCGGTAGATCAGCTCGGCGCCGACGAGTTGCGCCAACGCGTCGTCGAGTTGCGGCTGCGGCATCCCCGGGCCTGACCCAGGGACCGCCACGGCCGCGATCAGCTCGTGCGAGAACTGCCGGCCGAGCGCCGCGCCGATCTGCGCCACCTCGCGCACCGGCGCCAGCCGGTCGAGCCGGGCCAAGAGCGAGGCCTGCAAACTCGCCGGAATGGCCAGCGGCGCCACCGGCCCCGCCGCGGTGTAGCGATCGCCGACGTCGGTCACAATGCCGCTCTCGACCACCGCCTTGGTCAATTCCTCGACGAATAGCGGAACCCCATCGGTGCGGTCGATGATCTGCGCGGCGATCTCCTGGGGCAGGGGCTTGCCGCCGGTGACACCCGCGATCATCTCGGCCCGCTGCCGCGGCGCCAGGCGATTGAGGCCGAGCCAGCTGACGTGCGGCCGGCCGGTCCAGGGCGGGGTGAACTCCGGGCGGAAGGTGACGATCAGCAGCAGAGGCAGTGCCGGCGCCCGATCGATGATCAAGTCCAAGAGCTCGAGCGAGCTGGGGTCGCCCCATTGGACGTCCTCGAACAGCAGCAGCACCGGTTGCCGCACCGCCAGCCCCTCGACCTGCGCCACCAGCGCCCGAAGGGTCTTTTCTCTTTGCTTCTGCGGGGTGAGGTCGAGCGGCGGGTAGCGCTCGCCGGCCGGGAGCGACAGCAACGCCGCGAGCAGCAGGGCGGCCTCGCCGAGATCGTTGGTCGCCTGGGCGAGCACCGCCTCCAGCTTGTCGAGTTGCTGCGCGGCCGTGTCCTCGCGCCGGAACCCGGCCGCCCGTTCGAGCTGGGTGATCGTCGGGTAGAGCGCATGGTCCTGGTGGTGCGGCGAGCAGAACAGGCGTAATCGGGTATGCGGCTCGCCGCTCAGCCGGTCGAGCAGGGTCTGCGCCAGACGCGACTTGCCGATTCCCGGCTCGCCCGACACCAGCACGACGCAGCCCTCGCCGCTCTTGGCTTGTTGCCAGCGGCGCTGCAATAGCGCCAGCTCCTCGCCGCGGCCGACCAGCGGCGTCAGGTCCGGGCCATGCCGCGCCTCGAAGCGGCTCTCCGCCCCGCTCTCGCGCAATACCCGCGAGGCCATGACCGGAGCGGCAAAGCCCTTGATCTCGACTGCGCCGAGATCCTCATAGTCGAACAGCCCGCCGGTCAGCCGCCGCGTGCTCGGCCCGATCACCACCGTCCCTGGTTCCGCCAGCGCCTGCAGCCGTGCCGCGAGGTTCGGCGTCTCGCCAACCACCGCCTGCTCCTGCGCCGCCCCCTTGCCGATCAGGTCGCCGACCACCACCGGCCCGGTGCCGATCCCGACCCGCACCTGCAACGGCTGCAGCTCCTGGAGCTGTCCGACAGCCTCGACCAGCTTGAGCCCGGCGCGCACCGCCCGTTCGGCATCGTGCTCGTCGGCGCGCGGATAGCCGAAATAGGCGAGCACCCCATCGCCCATGTACTTGGCGACAAACCCGCCGGTGCGCTCGACGACCGCGGCGACGCAGCGGTGGTAGGCGCCGATCAGCGCGCGCAGATCCGAGGGATCGAGCCGCGCCGACAGCGCCGTCGAGCCGACCAGATCGCAGAACATCACCGTCAGCTGCCGCCGCTCGGCCTGAGGCTCGGGCCCGGGTGTCGGTGCGGTCGCGACATCGGGAGCCGCGGCCCACGCCGCCACCGCGTTCAACAGCTTCTTGCGGTGCCCCAACGAGAGGCCGAGTTCCTTGAGCTCCTGGTCGGAAAGGTACGGCAAAGCATCGCGATCGACGTCGTTTGCGGCAAAGACGGCGGCGTACTGACCGAGCCCCAGCGTTTCCAGCCATGCGGCCAAGTCACTCATTGCCCGATCCTCGAGGGTGCGCGGCTTTACCGCGCCGCCTGGCCCGCTATAGTTTTGCGAAACCTATCGCGCTGCGGGAGGAACGACAATGACCGCGATGACCGGCGACCGGCTCATGAGCCGCGCCGAGGTGATCGAGCGGGCGCGCGACATCGCCGCGGCGGTGGCGCCGCAGGTCGAGCGGGCCGAGCAGATGCGCCGCATGCCGCCCGAGAACGTCAAGGCAATGATGGATTCGGGCCTGATGCCGCTGATGCGGCCGGCGCGGTTCGGCGGTTTGGGCGGCGATTGGCTCGATCTCCTCAATGTCTGCACCGAGGTCGGCCGGGTCTGCGGCTCGACCGCATGGTGTCTTTCGTTCCTCCTCCATCACCAATGGATCTTCGCCTATTTCCCGGATGCCGCGCAAAAACGCGTCTTCGGGACGGCGCGCGATCCGAAATTCGTCGCTTCCTTCGCGCCGGTCGGCAAGGTACGCCCGGTCGCCGGCGGCTGGGAGCTGAGCGGCGAATGGCCCTGGGGCTCGGGCGGCGATCACTGCGACTGCGGCATGGTGAACGCCATCGTGCCGGGTGAACCGCCGCAAGCGCGGATGTTCCTGCTCCTGCCCGGTCAGTTCCGCATGCGCGACGTCTGGTACAGCGTCGGCCTCAAAGGCTCGGGCACCAACAACATCGTCGTCGATCCGGTGTTCGTGCCGGAAGCGTTCACGCTCGACATCGAGCAGGCGCGCGACGCCACCGCACCGGGCTGCAGCCTCGACGACGGGGTCCTGTTCCGCTCGTCGCTGACGGCGCAGACCTGGATCGGCCTGCTGGCGCCGCTCCTCGGCGTGGCGCGAGGCGCGAGCGACGCGTTCATCGGCTATACCCGCACCAAGACCTCGACCTTCGGCGAGAAGGTGGCCGAGAGCGCGCCGATGCAGATCGCGATCGGCGAATCGCTGGCCGAGCTCGACGCCGCCTTCGCGCTCGCCGAGCGGGTCAACGAGGTCCTCTTCGCCGAGCAGCCGCTGACCCTCGAGCATCGCGTGCGCCACCGGCGCAACGCCACTGCGGCGGCGCGGCTCGCGCTCAATGCGGTCGACCGTCTTTTCGATCTGGCCGGCGCCCAGGGTTTGACCGAAACCGGCGCATTGCAGCGCCATTGGCGCGACGCGCATGCGATCGCCCACCACTACGGCTTCAACAGCGTTTCATTCCAGAATTCGGGCCGCCTCTCGCTCGGCCTCGGGATGACCCCGGGCGACGCGCTTTACTGAAAATGGAGGGACGGAGATGGCGATGGCCAGCAACCCCAGGCACCCGTCACGCCGCAACGTCATCAAGGCCGTGGGTGCCGGTGCCGCAACCGCGCTCGCGGCGCCGGCGCTGCGTCCGGCGCGGGCTGCCGGCCGCACCGTCAAGATCGGCATGGTGAGCCCGCAGACGGGTCCGATCGCCGCCTTCGGCGAGGCCGACGAATGGGTGCTCGGCGAAGCGCGCAAGGCCCTGGCCCAAGGCATCGCCATCGCCGGCGAACAACATCCCGTCGAGATCATCTACCGCGACAGCCAGTCGAACCCGAACCGGGCGTCGGAGGTCGCCGCACAGCTCATCAATTCAGACAAGGTCGACATCATGGTCGCCTCGTCGACCGGGGACACCGTCGTTCCGGTGGCGGATCAGTGCGAATTGAATGGCGTGCCTTGCATCACTGCGGACGATCCGTGGGAGGACTGGTTCTTCGGCCGCAAGGGCGATCCGGCGAAGGGCTTCGAGTGGACCTATCATTTTTTCTGGGGCTTCGGCATGATCGCCCATCTGTTCGCCGGCATGTGGCTGGAGCTGCCGACGAACAAGGTCGTGGGTCTCTTGTTCACCAACGACCAGGACGGCATTGCCGCCAACGACGACCAGCACGGCGTCAAGCCGATTTTCAAGTCGAACGGTTTCAAACTCGTCAATCTCGGCCTCTATCCGCCGTTGAGCGAGGATTTCATCGCGCAGATCAGCGAGCTCAAGAACGCCAATTGCGAGATCTGCTGGGGCATCTTCAACCCGCCGCAATTCGTGACATTCTGGACGCAGTGCGCGCAGCAGGGCTACCGGCCCAAGATCATGACGCCGCCCAAGGCGATCCTGTTTCCCTCGGCGGTCGAGGCGCTCGGCGCCCGCGGCGCCGGGCTCTCTACCGAGGTCTGGTGGTCGGCACATCATCCGTTCCGGTCCGGTCTCACCGGCCAGACCGCACAGCAGTTCTGCGATGCCTACTCGGCCGCGACCGGCAAGCAATGGACCCAGCCGATCGGTTTCAAGCACGCCAACCTCGAGGTCGCTGTCGATGTGCTGAAGCGGGCGAAGAGGCTCGATCCCGCTTCGATCCGAGATGCGATCGCCGACACCGACTACCAGTCGCTGGTCGGGCCGCTTTCCTGGAAAGGCGGACCGACGAACCCGGTCAAGAACGTGTGCACGACACCGTTGGTCGGCGGCCAGTGGAAACCGGGCAAGAGGTTCAGATACGATTTGCACATCGTCTACAACAAGACGGCACCCAACATCCCGCTCGACAGCCCGTTCGAAGTCATCAAGTACTGACGCATCGAGCATGGCCCTGCTCGAGCTCGACGGCGTCTCGAAATCCTTCGGCGCGCTCAAGGCAATGGACGGTCTCAGCCTCATCGTCGACGCCGGCGAGGCGCTCGCCGTGATCGGGCCGAACGGCGCCGGCAAGTCGACCATGTTCAACCCGATCACCGGCGACCTCGCCCCCGATTGCGGCCGCATCCTGTTCGCCGGGGCCGACATCACCGGGCTCGCGCCGCACACTCGCTCGCGGCTCGGCATCGGGCGCTCGCACCAGATTCCGCATCCGTTCTCGAACATGACGGTGTTCGAAAACCTGCTGGTCGGCGCGATCTTCGGCGCGCGCCAAAGCGAGCGCGAAAGCTACGGCCGCTGCGCCGAGGTGCTGGAGCTCACCGGGCTGATCGGCCATGCCAACGATCCGGCGCGCCGGCTGAGCCTGTTGCAGAGAAAGCGCCTCGAGCTCGCGCGGGCGCTGGCGCTGCGGCCGAAGCTTCTGCTGCTCGACGAAATCGGCGGTGGGCTGAGCGAGCCCGAGTGCCATGAGCTGGTCGAAACGATCCGGGCGATCCATGCGCGCGGCACGACCATCATCTGGATCGAGCACGTCGTCCATGCGCTGGTTTCGGTCGCGAGCCGGTTGCTGGTGATGAACTTCGGCCGGATGCTGGCCGAGGGGGCGCCGCACGCGGTGACGGCCGACGCGCGCGTCAGGGAAGTCTATATGGGCATCCCGGCGTCGTGACCCTGTTGCGAACCCGGGGATTGCGCGCTTTCTAGCAGCCTGTCGGACTTAGCCAAAAATCCGCCAATTTTGGGATTTTATGTCTCGTGACGGCTGTAACAAGCAATAAACCATGCGAGTTGTCGGCATGATGTTACCGATAATTGCGCGAAATCGTTAAGTCCGACAGGCTGCTAGAGACCGTCGCCGTGATCGGTGCCAACGGCGCCGGCAAGTCGACTTTCCTGCGCGCGGTCGCGGGGGTTCTCCGATGCCGGGCCGAGATGGTGGAGTTTGACGGGCGCCCGATCGGGGCGCTCACCGCGCACGAGATCGTGCGCCTCGGCATCGCCATGGTGCCCGAGGGCCGCCAGTTGTTCCCGAGCCTGACGGTCGAGGAGAACCTGCTGGTCGGCGCCTATTGCCGCCGCACCGGGGGCTGGAGCCTCGCCCGCGTCTATGAGCTCTTTCCGATCCTCGCCGAGCGCCGGGCCCTGCCGGCGCCCTCGCTGTCCGGCGGCGAGCAGCAGATGGCGGCCATCGGCCGCGCCCTGATGTCCAATCCGCGTCTCCTCTTATGTGACGAGCTGTCGCTCGGGTTGGCGCCGGTGGCGATCCGCGACATCTCACCGCCGCACTGGCACTGGGCCTCGTCGCGCTGGCGGCATTGCCCTTTTGGGGCGGGCCCGGCGAGATGCGGCTCGTCTCCGAGATGGCCTATTACCTGGCACTGGCGCAGCTCTGGAACCTGCTTGCCGGCTACGCCGGCCTGGTCTCGGTCGGACAGCAGGCCTATGTCGGGCTCGGCGGCTACACGCTCTTCTATCTGACCAGCCAGTCGGGGGTGCATCCGCTGCTGGCGCTGGCGCTCGCCGGTCCGATCGCCGCGCTCGTCTCGGTGCCGGTGGCATTTGCCGTATTCCGGCTGCGCGGCGCCTATTTCGCCGTCGGCACCTGGGTCTTTGCCGAGGCCTTCGAGGTTGTCGTCAGCCTGATCCAGCCGCTCGGCGGCGGATCGGGCATGAGCCTCACCCCGGCCATCATGCGAAGGATCGCGCCGGAGCGGGCCGGGCGCGAGTTGATCGTGTACTGGGTTTCGCTCGCCGTCGTGGTCCTCGTCTGCACCATCGTCTATCTGCTGCTGCGTTCGCGTCACGGCCTCGCCCTGACGGCGATCCGCAACTCCGAGCCGGCGTCGGAGAGCCTCGGCGTCGACACGTTCCGTACCAAGCTGGCGATTTACGTCTTGACCGCCGGCTGCACCGGCCTGGTCGGTGCCTTCATCTTCCTGGAGAAGCTGCGCCTGTCGCCCGAAGCGGGGTTCAGCGTCAACGACTGGACCGTGGTTGTGATCTTCATGGTGGTGATCGGCGGCATCGGCACGCTCGAAGGTCCGATCATCGGGGTGCTCGTCTATTTCGGGCTGCGCGAGCTGCTTGCCGATTACGGCACGTGGTACCTCATCCTGCTCGGCGCCGTCGCGGTGGCGATCATGCTCACCGCCCAGGAGGGCCTCTGGGGCCGCGTCGCCAGGCGCTTCGACATCCACCTGTTCCCGCTACGCCGTCACCTGACCCGGTAGTTGGCGGATCGGAGCTATTTGCCGTCGATGCTGAAGGCGTAGACCTTGTTGTTCGGCGCGGTGCCGCGAAACAGCGCGGGAAAGCCCGAGCCCCAGAAAACGGCGCCGTCGGCGACCGCGGGATGCGCGCCCACCGGGCCGCCGGCGGCGAACCGCCACAGGATCAAACCGGAGTCCGGATCAAGCGCGTACATCTGATCGCCCTTTGCCGCCAGCGAGGCGACACAGAGAACGCTGTTGGCGACGACGGGAGCGGCATAGACGAGCGCGCCTTGCGGTTCGGCGGTTTGCCAGGCGATCTCCCCGGTGGCCGGGTCGAGGGCGGTCCAGAAGCCGGCGTCGGTGATCCTGCCGGATACGAGCCGGTAGGGCGTGTGATCGGCATTGGTCAGCGTGACGTAAATGCGCCGCCCGTCATCGGCGGCACCCCAGGTGACGCCGCCCGTCATCGGCGGCACCCCAGGTGACGCCGCCTGGTTCGGAGTAGGGTCCGATCAGAGTGTGCCATACCACCTCGCCGGTCACCCGGTCGAACGCCCAGTAGATGCCGCTCTTCTCGCCGATGCCGACGGCGTCGCGGCTGCCGCCGTCGCTGGTGATCTTGAATAGATGAGGCGAGCCGGTGGCGAAGGACCAATCGAGAAAGTCGCCGGCAGGCGGGCAGACGCGCGCGGCGCCGGCGCCGGTATAGAACCTGGCGAACGCCTTCCACGGTTCCGGCATCCGGCCGCAGGCCAGCCGGTAAACCTCGGCCCCGGAGCCGAAGAACGACCATTTTGGCTGGCCGGTCCCGAGGTCGAGCGCAATCAGCGAATTGAACCGCGCATCGCGCGGCCAGCATGCCGGGTTCCAGTCGTCCGGTTCGACGGTCAGGCAGTCGACGACCGCATCGGGCTGCGTATATTGATGATCGGTGGCGAAATAGACGATGCCCCGCTGGGCATCGACCGCGGGAATGGCGAGCGCCGCCCCGCCGCTGAAGCCCCCCGGTTTTCCGCCGTTGTCGGGCATCGTGTAGGTCTGCCACACGATGCTGCCGGTCTCGGCGTCGAGGGCGGCCAGGCTGCCGCGGAAGGTGCAGCAGGCATAGCCGCGCCTCGCCGCGGCCGACTGCTCGTTCGACGACACCGGCATGTAGACGCGGCCGCCGACGACCACCGGCGACGAGGTCAAGAGCGCCGACGGGTGGGCGTCGAGCTGCGTCATCCAGCGCTTCTTGCCGGTCTCCGCGTCGACCGCGATCAGCTGCGCTCCGGGGTTGGCGGCGATGAACAGCATGCCGTGGGCAAAGGCCGGGCTTGTCCGCGAGAAGGCCTTGTCGATCCCGGTCAGTTCCGGCACCGAAACGGACCAGAGCACCCTGCCGTTCCTGGCGTCGATCTTCCAGAACTTGCCGCCGGTGTCGGGGAAATAGACGGCGCCGCTCACCACCGCCGGCGTGGCGTTGACGCTGCCGGCAACGCTGAGCGTCCAGCGCGGTGCCAGCCGGCCGACATTGGCGGCGCCGATCGCCGTCTCGTCCGGCTGGAAATGGCCGCCGGACGGGTCGTGATTGGCCATCGGCCATTCGGCGGCGGCGGAGCCCGCGGCGACCGCCATCGCCGCCGCCAAGGCCCCGGCGCATGAGAACCGGTGGATCGGCGCCATGCGTCTCCTGAAGGAGCCGCCGCAGGCGGCGTCTCGAAGGGCGACACGGCCGCGGAGCTTATCCTCGGGCCGCGCCCCCGGGTCCGCGCTCTGCGCGGCCCGAGGATAAACTCCGCACGCCGTCGCGAAGCACGCACGCGGCCGATGCAGCTTCTCTCCTAGCGCTCGATTAAAGGCCCATCTGCTGCAGCAGCGGCGGCCATTTGTCTTTCCACGGCGCGGCGGCTTCATAGGCCGCGGCCGCCCGCAGCACGGTGGCGTCATCGAGGTGGCGGCCGACGATCTGCAAGCCGACCGGCAGCCCGTCCTTGGTGAAACCGGCGGGAACCGTGACGGCGGGCTGTCCGGTCATGTTGAACTGGTAGGTGAAGGCGATCCACTGGAACGGGCCGGCCTGCTTCCCTTCGATCGTTTCCGGCCCCTGGATGCCTTGCTTGAACGGCGCCACGGCGATCGTCGGCGTCAACAGCAGGTCGTAGGTGCGCATGAACCGCCAGGACTGGTTGGCGATCTTCTTGCGCGCCACGACGGCATCGGTGATCTGCACATCGGTCATTGTCCCGAGCACGGCCTCGACCAGATGCGGCATCATGTGCTCGGCGTGTTTTGCGACAAGCCCGCGCATCCCTCTGAGATCGGTCTCGGTCAAGACGATCGTGAAGAAATGCCCGAAGTAGTCATCCTTCCACGGCGACGCTTCTTCGAGCCTGCAGCCGAGATGGTCGGCAAACACCTTGGCGGCGCCGGCGCAGATCTCGCGCACCTCGGGATCGACCTGGGCGTAGCCCCAATCGGGCGTCCACGCGACGCGCAATCCCTTGACGTCGCCCTTCAGCGCCTCCATCCATTTGACGTCGTTGGGGATCGTGCGGCGGTCGCGGTCGTCGGGCCCGGCCGCGATCACGCTCATCATCAAGGCACCGTCGGCGACCGTGCGGGTCAGCGGCCCGATGTGCTCGATCAACTCCCATCCCGACGCGCCGGGTGCCGTCTCGTCCTTGGTGCCGGGATAGAGCGGCACGCGCCCCATCGAGCCCTTCAAGCCGAAGAGGCCGTTGATCGACGCCGGAATGCGGATCGAACCGCCGCCGTCGCTGCCGATCGCCATCGGTCCGATGCCCGCCGCCACCGCCGCACCGGAACCCGCGCTCGACCCGCCGGCGGTGCGCGCGGTATTCCACGGGTTGTTGGTCGGCGGGAAGATCAGGTTGTAGCTGGCGCCGCTGTAGCCGAGTTCCGGAACATTGGTCTTGCCAAGGATGACGGCGCCCGCCGCCTTCAGGCGCTCGACCACGACATCGTCTTCGGTCGGAACAAAATCCTTGTAGATGATCGATCCCGATGTGGTCCGGATGCCCTTCGTGTAGACCAGATCCTTGATCCCGACCGGGACGCCGGCCAGCGGACCGACCGGCCTGCCGGCCATGATGTCGGCCTCGACCGCCTTTGCCTGCTGCCGCGCCACATCGGGTGTGGGCGTGCAGAAGGCGCCAAGCACAGGGTTGAGCTTCTCCATCCGGGCGAGCACCGCCTCGGTCACCTCGGTCGGCGACAATTCTTTGCTGCGGATCTTCGCGGCCAAACTCACCGCGTCCATGCGGCAGATCTCGTTCGCCGCTGCGGCAAGGGCGGGCGCCGCCGCCAGCCCGCCGCCGACGGCAACGGCCGCACCCGTCGCGACCATGAATTCGCGCCGCGAGATTTCCGCTTTATCGATAAATTCTGTCGTCATCTGCCCCCTCCCTCATCGTCTAGCTCTGGTCCCTCACCGGCTTTGCCGACCCGCGAGGGATGAAAACGGGGACCCGCGGGACAAGTCCGGGGCTGGCCCGTAGGACCGCCACCGGCCGTGTTTCTTGGTTACCCGCCGGCGCCGGCGACCGCCAAGCCTCCGCTCGCCGCCAAGTCCGGCGCATCGGCCAGGCCCTCGAGCAGCGCCTTGGCCTCGATAAGATCGAGCGTGCCGAAGCCCTCGGTGAACCAGCCGTAGACCGGCGCGAGCAGATCGCGGGCGTCGGCGCGCCTGCCTTGGCCGCGCCACAGCCGGGCGAGGCTGGTTGCAGAGCGCAATTGCAAGAGCTTTGCGCTCTGCCGCTCGGCAACGGCGAGTGCCTGGCGATAGCTCCGCTCGGCCGCGGATCGATCGCCGGTGGCGTTCAGCAGATCGCCGCGCACCCAATGCAACTCCGCCTCGTCGGCTCGCTCCTCGGTGGTCTCGGTGATCTGCGCGGCCTCGGCGAGGCAATTCAGCCCTTCACCCGGCTGCCCGAGCATGGCGTAGGCCTCGGCCAGCCACGTGAGCAGCCTTGGCGTCCCTAAAACGGTTCCCCCCGGTAGCACGGACTGCCACCAGCCCTTGCGTGAGCAGCGCGAGGCCTTCCTGTGGTTGCCCGAGCGCAGTCAACGACCGTCCCCGGGCTGCTATTGCCCGACCCAACCATAACGAAAAACCGTGCTCGGTTGTTAGCGCCAAAAGTTCGTCGGCGTGCCGTTGCGGCTCAGGCGAGCGGGTGATCGATTCCATCCAATTCGCCGAACCGAGCACGTTAGCCAGGGTATGGGCGTGCCTAAGCCGGCGGGCCTCCGACAACGCCTCGTTCAGCCGCGACCGTGCCTGATCGATGTACCCCAGATACGCCAAAGTCGCCGCGAGCTGCCCGAGCATCGTAGCGTAGGGGTCTTCGGACAGTCCCGCACTGATGGCGCGATGCACCGGATCAGAAAGGCCAAGACACCGCTCCAGGAGGGCGCGGGCGGCAACGAACTCCCCGAGCAAGCAGTGGGTCAGGCCGTGCGCGCGGCGACCCAGCAATTGCACCGCGACATCGTTCCGCGCCTCGCCGATTTCTTCGATCTGCTCGGCAAGCGACAGCGCCAGCTTGTGCTCGGATCGGAGCAAATGAAACTGCCATTGGATGTGGATCAGCGGCACGAGGTATTCGGGTCGATCGGTCTGCTCGGCCAGGGCGCGCGCTCGGGCGAGGGTCTCGCCCACATTGGCCGCCGAGTAGCCTTTCGTGGCAGCCAGCGCCGGTCCGAGCGCTCTTTGCAGCTCCAGCTCCTGGCGCCGGCGCCAAGGGCCGTCTGGCAGGCCGGCCAGCACGCCCAACCCCTTGCGCAACTGGGCGACCGCTTCCGTCATGGCCGAGCGCGCCATCGCCTGCTGACCGGCCTTGAGCCAATAAACGGCCGCCTTCTCCGCCAAGCCGGCTTCCTCGCAATGGTGGGCGAGCAGCGCCGGCTGGGCCGCGACAATCTCCGGGAACCGGCCTTCGAGGGTCGCGGCGATGCGGGCGTGGAGCTGCTGCCGGCGGCTGCGCAGCAAGGTGCTGTAGGCGGCGTCCTGCACCAGCGCATGCTTGAAGGTGTATTCGGCGTCGGGCGGGGTGCCGCGGCGGTAGATCAGTTCGGCGCTCACCAGTTGCGCCAGGGCGTCGTCGAGGTGCGGCTGCGGCATCGGGGCGACGGCGCCGATCAGCTCGTGCGTGAACTGCCGGGCGAGCGCCGCCCCGATCTGAGCCACCTCGCGCACCGGCGCCAGCCGGTCGAGCCGGGCCAGGAGCGAGGCCTGCAAACTCGCCGGGATCGCCAATGGCGTTACGGGTCCCGCCGCGGTGTAGCGGTCGCCCGCGTCGGTCAATATGCCGCTCTCGACCACCGCCTTGGTCAGCTCCTCGACAAACAGCGGCACCCCGTCGGTGCGGTCGATGATCTGGTCGGCGATCTCCTCGGGCAGGGCCTTGCCGCCGGTGACACCCGCGATCATCTCGGCCCGCTGCCGCGGCGCCAGGCGGTTGAGGCCGAGCGAGGTGACATGCGGCCGGCCGGTCCAGGGCGGGGCGAACTCCGGCCGGAAGGTGACGATCAGCAGGACCCGAAGTGCGGGCACCCGGTCGATGATCAGGTCAAAGAGCTCGAGCGAGGTCGGGTCGCTCCAGTGCGCATCCTCGAACAGCATCAGCACCGGCTGCCGCGCCGCCAGCCCTTCGACCTGCGCCACCAGCGTGCGCAGCGTCTTCTCCTTTTGCTTCTGTGGGGTGAGGTCGAGCGGCGGGTAGCGCTCGCCGGCCGGGAGCGACAGCAACGCCGCGAGCAGCGGACCGGCCTCGCTGAGATCTTTGGCCGCCTGGCCGAGCACCGCCTCCAGCTTGTCGAGTCGCTGCTCGGCCGTGTCCTCGCGCCGGAACCCGGCCGCCCGTTCGATTTGGGTGATGGTCGGATAGAGCGCATGGTCCTGGTGGTGCGGCGAGCAAAACAGGCGCAAGCGGGTGTGCGGCTCGCCGCTCAGCCGCTCGAGCAGGGTCTGCGCCAGACGCGACTTGCCGATGCCAGGCTCGCCCGACAGCAGCACGACGCAGCCCTCGCCGGTCGTGGCTTGCCGCCAGCGGCGCTGCAATAGCGTCAGCTCCTCATCGCGGCCGACGAGCGGTGTGCGGGTCGCGCGCAACGCCTCGAAGCGGCTCTCGGCCGCGCTCTCGTGCAATACCCGCGAGGCCATGACCGGAGCGGCCAAGCCCCTGATCTCGATCGCGCCGAGATCGGCGTATTCGAACAGCCCGCCGGTCAGCCGCTGCGTGCTTGGCCCGATCACCACCGTCCCCGGCGCGGCCAGCGCCTGCAGCCGCGCCGCGAGGTTCGGTGTCTCGCCGACCACCGCCTGTTCCTGCGCCGCCCCCTCGCCGATCAGATCGCCCACCACAACCAGCCCGGTGCCGATCCCGACCCGCACCTGCAATGGAGCCCCGGCCGCGGTGTCGAGCCCGGCCACCGCCTCGACCAGCTGCAGCCCGGCGCGCACCGCGCGCTCGGCGTCGTGCTCGTCGGCCCGCGGATAGCCAAAATAGGCGAGCACCCCGTCGCCCATGTACTTGGCGACAAACCCGCCGCTACGCTCGATGACGGCGGCGGCGCAGCGGTGATAGGCGCCGATCACCGCCCGCAGATCCTCCGGGTCGAGCCGCGCCGACAGCGCGGTAGAACCGACCAGATCGCAGAACATCACGGTCAGCTGCCGGCGCTCGGCACCGTCGGCACGAGACGGGGGTGCCCCACTTACCGGGGCAGGAACTTCCGCGGCCCCGGTCGGCTTGCCGCAACCGCCACAGAACGCGGCCGAGGCCTCGTTTTCAAAGCCGCAGTTCGCACAAGGCGAAGGCAATGCCGCACCGCATCGGGCGCAAAAGCGCCTCGCCGGCGCGTTTTCGACCATGCAGCTCGGGCAGCGCATTCGGTCCCTTCAGTCGCCCGAACCGGCAGCACAACCCGGAGGCGAGGGGTCTGATAGGTTCAGTCGTCCTCGCCCGTCCGGTCCGTGCCTGCCGGTGGAGGGCCGCCGCCGCTAGCGGGTGAAGCCGTCGATCGGCGCCTGGTAGACGGGCTTCAATTGCGCCAATGCCTGCTTGGCAGGCTCGTCCGGCGAGCCGTGAACGGAAAATTGCACCTCCTTCTGCACTTTCCCAAGATCCTTGCCGAAGATGGAGAGGACGTGCTTGACATGCGCGACCGCGGCGTCGGAGTTCTGGTAGAGCTCGATGGCGTCGAAGGTCTTCCCATCCGGGCGGAGGGTCCACTCGTACATCAACGTGCCCGGCTCCTGCGCCACGGCCGCGATCACCTTGGGTGCAAGCTGCTTGAAATTGTCCATTTGCCCGGGGAGCACCTCGCCGGTATAGATGAACGCGATATACCCGGTCTTGAGACCGTGCTGCGGGGCCTGCGCATAAGCCGAAAGAGACACGGCCCCGATTACCAGCAGTGAGACAAAGAATTTCCGCATCGTCGTTCCTCCCATTTTCCGATGTTGCCGCCGCATGGCCGCGCGGCATTCTGCGCGCGCGGCCGACAGGCGTTGCCCGATGGTGTCGACAAACCTTAGTCGTAAAATTCAGGCGCGTGCTTGTGCTTGTTGAAGGTCTCGGGGTCGTGCGCGAAGATCACATCCGCGCCCTCCGTTGTCATCAGCCGCTTGATCCAGGCATAGGCCTCGAGGATCCCGGCGGGATTGTAGGCGAGACCCACGCTCGGCAGGATGTCCTTCTGCAGGTTCTCCATCAAATAGCAGTTGTCGCTGGTCAGCACGATCGGCCCGGTCTTGGGCAGGCGGACCACCGCCATCTCGCTGCCGGGAGTGTGCCCGGGCTGGCGATGAATGTAGATGCTGCCGTCGCCGAACAGGTCGAGATCGCCGTCCAGCTCGATCACTTTCTGCGCGTTGGGCTGGCTCGACCCGACAGGGCTGCGCAGCATCGAGAAGTCGGTCGTGATGTAGCCGCCGCTGAAGCCGGGTTTTGGCCAGAACGCGTTGACGATCTCGTCGCGCTGATAAACGATCGTCGCCCCGGGGAATTTGCCGACATTGCCGGCGTGATCGAGGTGCATGTGCCCGAGGATCACGTAGTTGATGTCGGAGGGCTTGAGGCCGATCTTGCCGAGCTGGGTGTCGATCGCGACGTCCGGGTTGCGGCTCGCGTCGCTGAGCATCGCCGCGAGCGGCCCCCAATAGGTCGGGTCGGTGATCACCCTGTCGTTGTTCCCGGTGTCGAACAGCACGTTGCCTTTGGGATGCTTGATCAGGAAGAAGGCCACCGGGATCGAGATCTTGCCCTCGCCGCCGGTTTGCAGCATCGACTTGTTGAGCCCCAGCCAGCCGGAGGAGAAGACATAGAGCCGCATGCCCTCCGGCGAGGCCGCGGATGCCCCAGCGGCGAGCCAAACGCAGCCGATCGCCAGAGCCGCGCCTACCAACAGGCTTCGTAAAATAGGTTTCATTGGTTCCTCCCGCTCGTTACCGTGATGCTTTCAGGAAGGCGAGCGGTCGTGAACGCGCCCGCCGCGACCGCCGCCGGTTGTCGACCTTCCGAGGTTATGCCGACTTCAGGGCGTCGTAGACGCCGCGTTCAAACTCGCCGTAGAGCTTGAGCGAGGTGGCGTCGGCGAAGGGCAGGATCTGGGTGAAGTACGTGCCGGTCACCTTCTTGCTCGGGTCGATCCAGAAAAAGGTGTTGAACACCCCGGCCCAGCACAGGCTGCCGGCGCTGCGGCCGTTCGGTCCGGGCTCGGTATTGATGTCGAAGGTCAGCCCCCATTTCTGCACCATGCCCGGGAAGAAATTGGCATCATTGGAAAGCTCGGGCCAGACCGTCTTCAAGGTGACTACGTTCACATCACCCATGTGGTTCTGTCCCATCAGCGCCACCGTCTCGGGTTTCAGCACCCGGGCCCCGTTGGAAGTGCCGCCGTTCAGCAGCATCTGCAGAAAGGCCAGATAGTTGCGCGGCGTGCTGAACAGACCCCCGCCGCCCATGAAGAACTCCGGACGCTGCGGCATCTCGAACGGCGACCTTTCGAACGAGCCGTCGGCCTTGCGATTATACTTCATGGCCACCCGCGCCTTCTGCGCCGAGCTGATCAGAAACCCGGTATCGGTCATGCCCAGCGGGCCGAAGATGTTCTCCCGGAAATAGATCTCAAGCGACTGATCGCTGACCGCTTCGACCGCCCTGCCGGCCCAGTCGATCCCGATCCCGTATTCCCAACGATCGCCCGGATCGAACACGAGGGGCGCGTTGAGCGCACCGACCTTGCACGTGCCGATGAACGGAGCGTGGGTCCGCTTCTCGTATTCCAGCATCAGCGGGTCCCAGACGCTGTAGACGAAGCCGGAGGTGTGGGTCAGCAGGTGACGCAAGGTAATCGGGCGCTTGGCCGGGCGCAGCTTGGGGGCGCCATTGGCGTCGAACCCTTCCAGAACCTTTGGGGATGCCAATTCCGGCAGCAGCTTGCCCATCTCCTGCTCGAGCTGCAGCTTGCCCTGCTCGACGAGCTGCATGCACGCGGTTCCCGTTACCGCCTTCGTCATCGAGGCGATCCAGAAGATCGTGTCGGGCGTGATATTCGGGCCTTTGTCCATATCGCGCCCGCCGAACGCGCCCTCGTAGATAACCCCGCGGTCGGTCGCCGCGACCGCGACGATGCCCGGCGAAGCCTTGCTCTCCGTGGCCTGACGCAAAATCTGGTCGATCCGTCGAAGAGCGCCGTCGCCGGCGGGCTGCGCTGCGGCCGGGATAGCGGGAAGGGACGAGGCCGCCGCGGCAGCGGTCGCGGTCTTGAGCAGGTCACGTCGACTAAGCTGTTGTTGAGACACGTTCATTCTCCCCGATATCAATTCTATTGAGGTCGGCGGCGGCGGGATCCGACGACCAATCTTGCACCATTCCGAATGGGATGGCCATCGCTTTCCCGGACGTTGAAAATCGGCCTGCTTCATTTCGTCTGCCTTGCCCTGCCGCTAGAGGCCGGCCAGGATGCGGCAATGAACCGCCTCCTCGAAGACCTGCGCATTGTCGAGCTCTCGGCCTTTGTCGCCGCCCCGCTCGGCGGCATGACGATGGCGCAGATGGGCGCCGAGGTGATCCGCATCGACCCGATCGGCGGCGGCCTCGATTTTCGCCGCTGGCCGGTTGCAGCCAACGGCATTAGCCTCTATTGGGCCGGGCTCAACAAAGAAAAACGCTCGGTGGCGCTGGCGCTCGACCGGCCCGAAGGGCGCGCGCTCGCGCGCGCCATCATGACCGCACCCGGTGCCGGCGGCGGCATCGTCCTGACCAATCTGCCGCCGTTGCCGGGTCTCGATTTCGCCAGCCTCAAAACGGCGCGCGAAGATCTCATCATGCTGCGCCTCGTCGGCAACCGCGACGGCACGGCCGCGGTCGATTACACGGTCAACGCGGCGAGCGGCTTTCCGCTCGTGACCGGCCCGGGCGGCGGCCCGGTCAACCACGTGCTTCCGGCCTGGGACCTCGCCGCCGGGCTCTATCTCGCGACCGGGCTGCTCGCCGCCGAACGGCAGCGCGCCCGCACCGGCGCCGGACAGGAGGTCGTCGCGGCACTTGCCGATGTGATGCTGGCGACGGTCGGCAACCTCGGCTATGTCGGCGAGGTCCATGTGAACGGTCGGGCCCGCCCGGCGCTCGGCAACGACCTCTACGGCAGCTTCGGCCGCGACTTCGCCACCGCCGACGGGCGCCGGGTCATGATCATCGCGCTGACGGCGCGGCAATGGCATGCGCTCGGCCGGGCGACCGGGCTCGGTGCGCGCCTGCAAATGATCGGCCCACTGATGGATGTCGATCTCGATACCGAAGAAGGCCGCTACGCGGCGCGCGATGCGATCGCGGCACTCGTTGGCCGCTGGTGCGGCGAACGCAGCCTCGACGAGATCGCCGCCGCCTTCGCCGGAACCGGGGTGCTGTGGGGCCGGTTTCAGGATTTCGTCCAGCTGGTGCGCGACGACCCGCGCTGCTCGGCCGCCAACCCGCTCTTTGCCGAGGTCGAACAGCCGCGGATCGGGCGTTATCCGATGCCGGGCCTGCCGCTCGACTTTGCCGCAGTACCGCGCCGCCCGCCGCGCCCGGCGCCGGCGCTCGGTGAGCACACGGACAGCGTGCTCGCCGGGCTGCTCGGGCTGTCCTCGGCCGAAATCGGCCGGCTGCACGACGCCGGCATCGCCGCCGGTCCGAACGGAAGCTGAACCCGGCCGAGCTCAAGGATCGGGTTCGGCCGCGCGCATTTGCCTGAGCAAAAGCCGGACGGCGCGCGCCGTCCGCAGCTTCTTGCCGATATCCGGGGCGAGCCGCAGATCGCCCGCGGCGTCGAGCCAGCCGGCTTCGATGTCCGGCGGCAATTCGCGCATCGCTTCGGCAAAGGCAAGAAAGATCGCCTCGACCTGGCGCGCGGTGAGCCGTCTTTCCGTGGCCATGATCGCGCCTCCGGCTTGCGGCCTCCGTCTCAGCGGGCCAGCAGCACCGGCAGGTTCGCTTCCATGATGATGTGCCGGGTGGCGCCGCCGAAAATCATCTGGCGGATGCGGCTTCGGGTATAGGCTCCCTTCAACAGCAGATCGGCGCCGGCGGCGACCGCCTCGCGCAGGAATGATTCGCCTTGCGCCTTTTGCCGTCCGACGGCGGTGCACAGGCTGACGGCAACGCCGTAATTTTCGAGCGAACGCGCCAGTTCGTCGCCCTCCGGTCCCGGTTCCGGCATGTTCGGCGCGCCGGCGGCGATGACGATGACCCGCCGCGCTTGTCGGATGAAGGGCATCCCGACGGCAACGGTCGCCGCCGTCTCGGTGCTGCCGTTCCAGGCGATGGCGATGACCTCGCCGATCGTCGGCGGGACGCGCTTTGGCACCATCAGGATCGGCCGCCCGCTCTCGAACAGGGCATCTTCGAGGGTGGCTTCGGCGATCGAGGCGAGCTTTTCCGGCTGCTCGACAAGGATCAGGTCGAACACCCGCCCAATCATGCCGACGACGGCGGTTTGCCGGCCGTCCTCCTCGCGCCACGATGCCGACGGACGGTTATCCGAGGGCGGCACCGGGTTGATCGGAACGCCCTTTGCCGCCATGAAATCGCGAAACAGGCGGCGCGCCTGATCACGCCGGTCGTGGCCCTCGCGTTCGAGCGTGCGGTCGACCTCCGACGAAATCGAAAACCCCATCTCGCCGCCGAATACGACCGCATATTCGGTCGTCAGGCTGTGCAGCCCGACAACGTGGCTGCCGAACCGTTGCGCCGCCAGCAGCGCCGCCTCGAGCACCGGGGTGGCTTTGCCGTCGCCAACGACGGCCAGCAAATTCCTCATCGCCCAGGCCCCACCATTCGGATAAGTTCGTACGCAATAATACGCCCCTAGGCACGGCCGGGCGAGCGCCGCCGCGCTCAGCGCTCGGTCAACCGCAATTCGATGCGCCGGTTGTGGCTCAAGGCTTCGGGGCTATCGCCCGGATCGATCGGCCGGGTGTCGGCGAAACCCGCGGCAACCAGGCGGTCGGCGGGAACCCCTTGGGCCATCGCGTAGCGTATGACCGACAGGGCGCGCGCATTCGACAGCTCCCAATTGGACGGGAATTGCCCGGTATGGATCGGGTTGCGGTCGGTATGCCCATCGACCCTCAGGATCCAGTCGATGTCCGCCGGGATCTGGGCGGCGATCTCCTTCAGGGCGGCGAAAACCGGATCCAATTCCTTTTTGGCGGCGTCGCTGAGTTCGGCGCTGCCCGGCGCGAACAGCACCTCGGATTGGAATACGAAGCGATCGCCCTCGATCCGGATCCCCGGGCGGTTGCCGAGGATCTCGCGCAGCCGACCGAAGAATTCCGAGCGATAGCGCCCCAGCTCCTCGACCTTTTTGACGAGGGCAAGGTTGAGTTTTTGCCCAAGCTCGGCGATCTGGCCCTGCTGCGCCTTGGTCTTTTGCTCCGAGATGTCGAGCGCCGCGGCGATGCGGGTCAGCTGCTCGCGCAGTGCCGCGATCTGCGCATTGAGCGTGTCGATCTTGGACAGCGCGCTGCTGCTGATGTCTTTCTGCGTGGCGAGTGCGGCCTCGGATTGCTCGGTGCGGCCGGAAAGTTGCTTGAGCCGGTTGTCGCGGGTTGCGATCTCCTGCTGCGCCGCCGCCAGCTTTTGCCGCTCGGCGGCGAGGTCGCCCTCGAGCCCCGCGATCTGCGCCGCCAGCTGCCCGCGCTCGGTTTGGGCGCTCTTCAGCCGCTCCGACAACAGCGCCGCATTCTGCCGCAGCTTGTTCTCGGTGCTCTCTTCGAGGGCCAACAGTCGCGACAGCGCGTCGACCTGATGCTCCAATTTGTGCAGGGCCGCGTCGCGCCCGGACAACGCCGCCGACAGGTAGAACTGGCCGGCGGTAAAGACCAGCAGGATAAAGATGATAACCATCAACAGCTGCGACAGGGCGTCGACAAAGCCCGGCCAGATGTCGATGCTGCTGGGGCGGCGAGCGTTTCTCGGGGCTATCGGCATCGGCGCAACCTCGCCCCCCGCTCAGCGCCCGCTTTCTTCGGCGACAGCGGCGATGGTCCGCGCGAGGATGCGGATTTCGGTGCGCACTTCCTGAATGGTCTGGGCCCGGCCCTGCGCCAGATCCTCGGAGAGGCGAGCGATATAGCCCTCGATGCTGCGCAGGTGGCCGCGCAACAGGTCCTCCTGCCCGAGCGAGCTTTCCCCCAGCGTCGCCAGCCGGCTCAAGGACGGCTTCAGCTCGAGCTGATTTTCGGCGAGGCGCACCAGCAACAGCTGACCCGCCTTCATCTGTTCGCCGAGCACCCCGAGGCGATCGGTGAGGCTCGCCAGGGTCACGTTGGCGTCGATGCGGCTCTCCTCGCTGCGCGCCAGGATCCGCTGCAGGTTTTCCAGGCTGTCCGCCGTCTGTTCCAAGAGCGCCTGGATATAGGCCGGCACCCCGGCATCGCCGGTGTCGCCCAACCCGCCGCCCGACAGCCTCGTGTAGGTCGACAGCCACTCTTCGAGATCGTTGTAGAAGCGGTTCTGCGCCTGCCCGGCCTGCAGATCGAGAAAGCCCAGAACGAGGCTGCCGGCGAGCCCGAACAGCGAGGAACTGAAGGCGGTCGCCATGCCGGCGAGCGGCGATTGCAACCCGGATTTCAGGTTGGCAAAGGCGCGCGCGACGTCGTTCGCCCCGACATTGAGCGCACCGATCACGCCGCCGACCGAGCGCACCGTCTCCAAGAGCCCGTAGAAGGTTCCGAGGAGGCCGAGAAAGATCAGCACGCCGATCAGATAGCGCGAGGTCTCGCGGGTCTCGCCGAGCCGCGCCGAAATGCCGTCGAGCAAGGTCTGCAACGAGGTCGCCGACAAGCTGACGCGTCCGTCCCGTCGGCTGCCGAGCATGCGCGCCATCGAGGCCAATAGCCGCGGCGGCCGGCGCGACGCCCTTGCCGGCTCACCGCTTGCCACCTTCCGGCGAAAGCTTTCGATCCAGTCGATCTCGGGTCGGAGCAGCAGCACCTGCCAGAAGATGTAGATGATGCCGATGAGGAGGATGACGATAATGACGCCGTTGACGAGCCAGTTGCCCATGAAGGCGATGTAGAGCGGCCGGCCGAGCGCCGCTGCCAGTGCCGCGACCAGCACCACGAACAGCAGCATGCGCCAGACAAAGAACCCCGGGCGGCTCATCACGCAACGCCGCCGGGAATCTGCACCGGCTGCACTAGGAGGCCCATCGCCACCGTCATCCCAAATCTTGCCGTGGGCAAGCGCACCCCCGCAGCGAATCTACCGCGAAGGTCGGGCCCGCGGCAACAAAACTTGCGAGTGAAGAGCATGATTTCATCAACTACTGCTTGAAGGACGACGCCCGCCGATCCGCGGGCGTCGCGCGCGCTGCTCGCCCGCCGCGCTGCGCCTCCCGGATCAGCGCGGCGAGCGGCAGATGCAGATGATCGTTGGCGGCGAGCACGTCGCCGGTCGCCATCATGGCGCGCCCGCCGGCGAGGTCGCTGACATAGCCGCCGGCCTCGCGCACCAGCAGAAGTCCTGCGGCGATATCCCAAGGCTTTAGCCCGGATTCCCAGAAGCCGTCATAGCGCCCGGCGGCGACATAGGCGAGATCGAGCGCCGCCGCTCCCATCCGGCGCAAGCCGCCGGTCGCCGCCATGACCGCCGCCAGCGTGTCGAGATAGGCCCCTTGATCGCGGTGCCGGCGATCGGGCATGCCGGTGCCGATCACCGCGTCGCCGAGCTGCCTGCGGGCCGAGACGCGCAGCCGGCGGTCGTTGACGAAGGCGCCGAGACCTTTCTCGGCCGAATACATCTCGTCGCGGGTCGGCTCGTAGACGATGCCGGCGACGACCTCGCCGTCGCGTTCGAGGGCGATCGAGATTGCGAAATGCGGAATGCCATGCAGAAAATTGGTCGTGCCGTCGAGCGGATCGACAATCCAACGGTGCCGGCGGTCGGTCCCCGCCGCCTCGCCGGTCTCCTCGAACAGCAGCCCGTAGCCGGGATGGGCCCGCGACAGCTCGGCCTTCAGGGTGCGCTCGGCCTTGAGGTCGGCGGTCGAGACGAACTCGCCGGGCCCCTTGACCGATACCTGCAATTGCTCGATCTCGCCAAAATCGCGCAGCAACCCGCGCGCCGCCTTCAAGGCGGCGTTTGCCATGACGTTCAAGACCGGCGAGCGCATCGCCAAATCCGCGCCTCCGGCATCCTTTCCTCAGTCCTTCGCCCGTTCGACAAAGCTGCCGTCGGCGGTGCTGACGACGATCCGGGTGCCGGCCTCGATATAGGGCGGGATCATCACCCGCCGGCCGTTTTCGAGCTTGCCCGGCTTGTAGGAAGAGGAGGCGGTCTGCCCCTTCACCACCGGATCGGCTTCGACGACCCGCATCGACACACTCGGCGGGAGGGCGACCGATAGCGGCGTGCCTTCGTGGAGCATGATCGTGCAGTTCATGCCGTCGCTGAGGAAATCGGCGGGGTCGCCGATGATCTCGCGCGGCACCGCGATCTGCTCGTAACTCTCGCTGTCCATAAAGGTGGCCTGGCCGCCTTCCATGAAGAGGAACTGCATTTCCTTTTCGTCAAGACGGGTCCGCTCGACGGTCTCCTGGGTGCGGAAGCGCTCGTTGAGCTTGGTTCCGCCGCGCAGATCGCGCATTTCGACCTGAGCGAAGGCGCCGCCCTTGCCGGGCTGGACCAGCTCGCGCTTCAGGACGATCCAGAGCTTGCCCTGATGTTCGAGAACATTGCCGGGCTTGATATCGATGGCGTTGATCTTCATCAAGCATATCCCGAAAGGGCGCCGCCGGGCGCCCGCCGGTGGGAACCTAGCATAGATGGGTTGCGGCGGCGGCAACAAGGAGGGCAGGGGGGTGCAATGGTGGCGGCCGGAGCGTTTGGCGCAACGCCGCGGCCGGCTCGAACAGCGCGGCCGGATCCTCGAAGCGCTGCGCCGGTTTTTCGCCGCTCGCGGCTTTCTCGAGGTCGATACGCCGGCATTGCAGGCGAGCCCCGGGCTCGAACCGCATCTCCGGGCGTTCCGCACCCAATGGCACGATCCGCGGGACCGAATCGCATCGCCCCGCTATCTCCACACCTCGCCCGAACTGGCGATGAAAAAGCTGCTGGTCGCCGGTCTGCCGCGGCTCTGGCAGCTGACCCATGTGTTTCGCGACGGCGAGCGAAGCGGGACCCACCACCCGGAATTTTCGATGCTCGAATGGTACCGGGCGGGTGCTTCGTGGCGCGACCTGATCGAGGATTGCGAGGCGCTGCTGCGTCTCGCTCAGAGTGCTTCCGGGGTCGAGGCGCTCGTCTGGCGCGGCCGCAGCGCCGACGCCCGCCGGCCGTTCCGGCGCCTTTCGGTGGCCGAGGCGTTCGCCCGGTACGCCCGAATCGACATTCTGGCCACCGCACCCGACCCGCTGCGCCCGGATTTTGCCCTGCTCAAGGCCGCGGCCGCTGCCGTCGGCATCGAACCGCACCTGGGCGACGATTGGGAGGCGCTCTTTTTCCGCATCTTCCTCGACCGCATCGAAGCCAAACTCGGCCTCGGCGCGCCGACCGTGCTGCACGGCTATCCGGCCGCGATGGCGGCGCTCGCGCGACGCGACGCGCAAGATCCGCGATTGGCCGAGCGGTTCGAGCTTTACGCGTGCGGCCTCGAACTCGCCAACGCTTTCGGCGAATTGACCGACCCCGCCGAGCAGCGCGCCCGCTTCCGCGCCGACCAGGCGCGAAAACAGGCGCTCTACGGCGAGACCTATCCGATCGACGAGGATTTCCTCGAAGCGCTCGAATGCGGCATGCCGCCCTCGGCCGGCATCGCGCTCGGCTTCGACCGCCTCGTCATGCTGGCGACCGGCGCCGACGACATCGAGGAGGTGCTGTGGGCCCCGGTTCGGTGACTGCCCGCGATCTGGAATGGACACTTGTCGTCAGAAGCCGACCCAAATGAATCGATTTAAATCAGAAACTTATCGCGTCATTCCCGCGAAAAGCGGGAATCCAGGGCCGCAGTTCCATCGGTTGCCCCCGGCCTCCGAGCGTGTAAGGAAATTGGAGGCGATGCGAACGCAGGGCTGCATCGATGCCGTGCGTGCTTCCAGACGCGCCCGGAGCCTGTCCTCGGGCCGCGCCCCCGGGTCCGCGCTCTGCGCGGCCCGAGGGTAAACTCCGCGCGGACCCGGGGGGCCCCCTCAGCATGAGGTAAGCCTTTGATGGCATTAAAGGAGTCCCTCATCCTGAGCCGGCCGCTCAGCGGCCGTGTCGAAGGACGAACGGCCCTCATCCAATTCGATCACAGCCTCCTCCGCCGGGGCAGGCACTGGACCCCCGCTGTCGCGGGGGTGACGAATAAGTTGTTGATCCGCCGTGTACCATTTCGGGCCGGCCTCTCAGACCGCCCAGTCCGGTTCGAGGGGGGACGAGGCAAAGAGCGACCGGTGCTTGCGAGGGCGCGGGTTCAGCTTTACCGACATCCTGCCGGCGTTCGTCGATCCAAGAGCGCGGATCGAACGGGACCGCCGCCGCGACTACGGCGAGGAGCGCTTCCGCTTATACGGCCGGGTCGTACGGCGCCTGTTGGTGATCGTGTATACTCGGCGCGGGGCGGCTCGGCGGATCATCTCGGCGCGCAAGGCAAATGCCCGCGAAGGAAAACGGTATGCGGAAGGTTCAAGCACGACTTGAGAGGGACGGTTCGGTCACCAGCCGCGGTCCGGAGGGCACATGGCAGCGGGTCGAAAATCGAGCGCTGCAAGTGGTGCGCGATGCGACGAGTGAGTTGGATCAGAATTTTCCGTTCGGATTCTTCCAGTCTCCGCGTGGCGGAATGGCCTGCAAAGTGTCCCAGTGCTCGGCAATTTTTCCGTTCTGAATCCGGTAGAGATCGTAGTAAGCGGTCGGTCGATCTCCGAAAGTACCCTCGCTTGCGACCAGCACAAAATTGCCTTCCCCAAGCATCTTCTCGACCCGCTGGTATTTCACTGCCTTGCCTTGCTTGGCCAGTGCCTGCAAAGCGGCGAACAGACCGGTCAGGTTGTCGGCAACCCATGGGTTATGCTGGATGTAGTGGTTACCGTCGAAATAGCCGGCAAACTTTTGCCTGCGACCGTGGAGCAGGTCGTCCATGTAGCTCTGCATCAGAGCCTTGTTGGCCTCGGTCTTGTCGAGATCGGACGCAACCGTCGGACCATCGATCATCGTATGGCCGCTTGGGCTCGGCCTGGCAGCCTTCTCCTGCAGGTCATCCCAATGTTCGACGATCTTCCCGTTTTCGAAGCGAAAGATGTCGAAGCCGATCTTCGGGCCAAAGAAATTGTAGTCGGTATGGGTAAATACGAAATCCCCGTCTTGGAACACACGCACTGTGTTGACTTTGGCCGAGCCCTTTGGCAGGGATTGAAGGAGAGCTTCGACCCCGGGTAATCCGTCAGAAACCGCCAGGTTATGCTGTATATATTTGTCCGGATTGATGAAAGCGAGCGGCTTGGGATCGTCTGTCTCAATGCTCTTGAGAAGTTCCGTGGCTTGTTGTTTTTGCTCGGTCGTGGTTGATTCCTCTCCGGCGAATGCCGGGATCGCGGCACAAGCCACAAATGCAACCGTGCCGATGGCAGCGACGCCGAGGCGGACGTGTTGGCGGAAATGCATCGTCATTTTAGGATCGCCCTCCTGTTGCAGCCATCTGGATGACGGTCGCCATCCACATTGGCATGGATGACGGACATAATCCTGACTGTCAAGCGTGATCATGGAGAACGTCCGGGTGGGCCATTCGCGGGCTGAAAAAGCCGAGAGCCATGACCGCATCGTGCAGGTGGCCGCCGCGCGCTTCCGCGAGAACGGCGTCGGAGGCGTCGGCGTCGCCGATCTGATGAAGGATGCCGGGCTGACCCACGGCGGCTTCTACCGGCACTTCGCCTCGCGCGACGAATTGGTGGCCGAAGCGACCGAGCAGGCGCTGAGCGAAGGCGCGCGGGCGGTCGCCGCGGTGGCGAAGATCCAGGATCGCCCGCTAAACGCGTTGGTAGACGCCTACCTGAGCACCGCGCACCGCGATGGGCTGGCGACAAGCTGTGCCGTCACGACATTGGCGGCCGATGTCGCCCGCGGCAATCAACGAGCTCGGTCCGCCTATACGCGGCAGGTTGGTGCCTATCTGGAGCTGCTCACCCAGCTGATTTCGGGCAACACGCAGAGAGCGCGGAGAAGGAAGGCACTGGCCGCATTGTCCACGCTGGTCGGCGCGGTGTCGATGGCCCGTGCGGTAAACGATGAGAAGCTATCTCGGGAGATCCTCGATTCGGTCGCCGACGAGTTGAAGGACGAGCTCAGTTGAGGTCACTGCGCTTCTGACCATTCTTCCATACCAGGCTCATCGCCATAGAGAGGAGGCTGTACGCCGTTCGCAGCAGCGCCTTTACTTCGTGCGCGGCTTGCTCCGCTTGATTGGTGGATGGGATGTTCGTTCCGGACCGTCAATCGGAGAATGCTGCGCCAGCAATGCGAGCCCGCGGCGGCAAACGCAGCCCCTTACGTGCGGTGAGGTCTCGAATGAGGTGCGTGATGCCGACGCCCGAATTTTTGGAACACCGCGTTGGAAATCGCAAACCGCGGCGTTCGCGCTCGCCGCCTACGGGTCCCAGCGTCAAGTACTCAGCGTGGCGGGGTCGAAGCAGACGAATTCCACCGTGTGGTCATCGGGATCGGAGATGTAAATAGACCTCCACCCGATCCACCGGTGAATCGCAATATCCGGCTCGAGTCCCTGCTCGGTCAGGTATTCGAGCACTTCATTGTAATGGTCGCGCGAGATTTCGATGGCAAAGTGGTGAAGCGTTGACAACCGGGTCTCGGCCCCGTCCCAGGTCTGTCCGGCGCGGCTCGAAGGCCAATCTTTGCTGAACAAGCCGATAATCTGCGTGTGTCCTTCGACACCGTCGGCCACGCGCATAAAAGCGATGGCGTCATGGAGCACGCGGATCAGTTGAAACCCGAGGATATCGCGGTAGAACGCGATGGAGCGCCGGAGGTCGGCCACTCGGACGACCACTTCGCCGACACCGAGCGGTCTGATCGGATTTATCGCGACGGGCGATAAGCCCGCTCGTATCGCGCGAAGACCGCGTTGAAATCGCGAACCGCCGCGCGGGGCCCGTGCGGGTAGGACCAGATCGCGCCGACAACCGCGAGGAAATCGGCGCCGGCTTCGACGAGCGGCCCGCAATTCTGTTGGGTAATGCCGCCGATCGCGCAGCAGGGCACCACCGTCGTCTCGCTCCAGTCGCGCAGCACCTCCGGATCGGCGCGGTGCTTGGTCGCGGTCTTGGTCGGGCTCGGAAAGAAGGCGCCGAAGGCGACATAATCGGCGCCGGCTTCGGCGGCGGCGAAAGCGCGCTGCCGGCTCGCTCCGCAAGTCACGCCGACGATCCGGTCGGCGCCGACGATCCGTCGCGCCTCGGCATAGGGCGCGTCCTCCTCGCCGACATGGACCCCGTCGCAATCGAGTTCGGCGGCGAGGTCGGGTCGATCGTTCATGACAAAAGCGACGCCGTGGGCTTGCGCGATCGGCTGCAGGACGGCGGCGGCGCGGCCGATCGCGGCATCGTCGACGTCCTTCAGTCGCAATTGCAGGCAGGCGACGTCGCCGCCGGCGAGCGCCTCTTCGAGAGCGGCGGCAAAGCGCTCCGGATCGAAGGCGGGCGGCGTGATCAGATAGAGCCGGGTCGTCGCCGGGTCGTCGCGGGGCCGGGCGATCAGTCCTGCCCCTGGTAGATCGCGATGATATGGCGGAGCATGTCGAGCGCCTCGGCCTTGGGCCGCTGAAACGTGTTGCGGCCGATGATCGAGCCGTTGCCGCCGCCGTCGCGGACCGCCCGCACCTCGTTGAAGACGCCGTCGAGGTCCTTCGCCTCGCCGCCCGAGAAGACGACGATGCGCCGGCCGTTGAAGGCCGACTGCACGACGTGGCGGATGCGCTTTGCCGGCGTCGAGATGTCGATCTTTTGTTTTTCGTAGACGGCTCTTTGCCGCCGGCAATTCGAGATGTTCGGTCGGCGGCTTGACCTTGATGATATGGGCGCCGAGCTGGGCCGCGAGCTGCGCCGCATAGGCGCAGATGTCGATCGCCGTCTCGCCCTCGCGCGACAGGTTGCCGCCGCGCGGATACGACCAGATCACGACGGCGAGGCCGTAGGACTTGGCCTCGCGGCCGAGTTCGGCGATTTCCTCCATCTGGTGGTAGGCGGCATCGGAACCCGGATAGATGGTAAAGCCGATCGCCGAGCAGCCGAGCCGCAGCGCATCCTTGACGCCCGCGGTCACCGCCTGGGTCGCGCCTTCCTTGAGCCGCGACATGCTGTTGGCGTTGTTGAGCTTGAGGATCAGCGGCAGCTGCCCGGCAAAGCTCGCCGCCCCGGCCTCGATAAAGCCGAGCGGTGCGGCGTAGGCGGAAAGACCGGCCTCCAGCGCCAGCGCGAAATGATAATGCGGGTCGTAGGCCGGCGGGTTCGGGGCAAAGCTGCGCGCCGGACCGTGCTCGACCCCCTGATCGACCGGCAGGATCACGAGCTTGCCGCTGCCGCCGAGCCGTCCCTGCATCAGGATCCGGGCGAGGTTCGCCTTGGTGCCGGGATTGTCGCTCTCGTAATAGCCGAGGATCCGCTTGACGGGTTCGGTCAGGCTCATCGATCGGTTCCTTCGCTGCGGCTTTGATGGTCCAGTCTATCAGAAGCCGGGCGCGGAGGCGAGCGATCGCCGCCGCACCCGATAGCGGCGGCAGTTGTCTCGCCGGGCGAACCATTCTATCTATCATCCGCCGACAGAGCGCCAAGGAGCCCCTATGGCAGAGCTCGCCGAACTGGATGCGGATCGCGAGGCGATCGAGGCGACCCTCGATTACTTTATCGCGACCGAAGCGATGCCGGTCACCCTCGTTGCCGCCCCGGGCGGCGTCGATCTGCGCGCCGGCGGCGGCCGCTCGGATCCGCACCGCGTGCGGTTGCTGAACGGACGCCGCTATGCCGCCGATTTCCGGCTCGAAAAGAACGGCTTCCGCTTTGTCCGGCACGACACGAAGGTGGCCGACTTCTACGACGAGGCGGAGATCCGCCGGGTCTACTACCCGGAGATCGAAGCGCTGGTGAAACAGGAAAGCGGGGCGGCGCGCGTCGTCGTCTTCGACCACACCTTGCGCACCGCCGACCAAGAATTGCGCGAGGCGGCAAAGGTCCGCGACCCGGTGCGCCGCGTCCACAACGACTATACCGAATGGTCGGCGCCGCAGCGGGTCAGGGATCTGATGGGCGACGAGGCCCCGGCGCTGCTCGCCCGGCGCTTCGCGGTCGTGCAGGTGTGGCGGCCGATCCGCCATCCGGTCGAAAGCTGGCCGCTCGCCATCGCCGACGCGCAAAGCCTGTCGCCCGCCGACATGGTGGTGACCGAGCGGCGCTACCCCGATCGCGTCGGCCAGACCGCGGCGATCACCTGGAACCCCAAGCACCGCTGGTATTGGTTTCCGCGGATGCGGCCGGACGAGGCCTTGGTCTTCAAGACCTATGAGTCGCTCAAGAACGGGGCCGCCCGGTTTACCGCGCACACCGCTTTCGAAGACCCGGCGACGCCGCCCGATGCCCGGCCGCGCGAAAGCATCGAAATCCGCAGCCTTGCCTTCTTCTGAGCACCCTTCGAGAGGCACGCCATGGAGCGCGGACACCACGTCGACAGCCGCAACATCGCCTATTTCCGCCACGACTACGACTCCGAGCATGCCGATATGCGGCGGCTCTACGAGCAGGCCAAGCTCGACCAATGGAACGCGGCGCGCGACATCGACTGGGCCGCACCGCTCGATGGCGACGGCGGATTGATCGCCGACGACCTTGTCGACATTTACGGCACCAGGTTCTGGGAGCGCTTGTCGCCGGCGCAGCGGGTCGAGGTCAACCACGCCGTCAGCCGCTGGCGGATCTCGCTCCTGATGGCCGGCGAGCAGGGTGCGATGCTGGTCTGCAGCCAGCTGGTCGAGAATGTCGAGGGCCAGGACGCCAAATTGTTCCAGGCGACCCAGGTCGTCGACGAGGCCCGCCACAACGAGGTCCTGCACCGCTATCTGGGGTTGCGCCTCGACGGCCGGAACTATCCGCTCGCCGGCAACGTCCGCGAGATCTTCGACACCCTGCTCGGCACCGCCGCCTGGCATCTGAAGACGATCGGCCTGCAGCTGGTGGCCGAGACCTTTGCCGTGTCGCTGTTCCGGATGCTCGCCGAATCGTCGAAGGATGCGGTGCTGCGCCAGGTGTGCAAGCGGATCCTCCAGGACGAGGCCCGCCATATGGGCTTCAGCATGCTGTCGCTGCCGACCGTCGTCGCCGAGGCGAGTGCGGCCGAGCGGCGCGAGATGGAGGATTTCGCGGTCTGGTCCTTGAACCGCACATTGCGCGGGATCTTCCCGCTCGCCGCCTATGAGGAGTTGGGCTTCGGCCGCGCCGACATCGACGAGATCCGGCAAATGAGGCGCGAGCGTGCGGCCGGCGGCGACGAGACCGCATTCCGCAAATATTTTCGCCGCGACCTGCACGACGGGCTGGTCCGCAATCTGCGCAAGGTCGGCGTCCTGACCCCGCGCATCGAACCGGATATCGCGGCCCTCGGCATCACGCTCGCCGCCGCCTAGCCGCTTCCGGCAGCGATGCCAGCCGGCCCCTCCGGTTCTAGGGCGAGTCGTCAATTAGCAACGCAGGCTCACATATATCAACGCTTTGGCCGGGCTCGGCCCGGCCATCCACGAGAAACGGCACAGGCCTTCGCGGGCTCCCGTGGATGCCCGGCCCAAGGCCGGGCAAGACGGTAATCGGATGTAATCGGAACGGGGCGTCCGCTCAATTGACGACAGGCCCTAGCCTAGCCACCGATGGGAATTTCTAGGGGACGACCATCAGCGGCGGGGCCAATGGCCAGGATACAGCCTTCAAAGTCACCCCGGCAGCCACGCTGACCACGCTCTACAGCTATTGTGCCCGGGCGAACTGTACCGACGACGCCTCGCCCGAGGTCGGATTGGTTCAAGACACCGGCGGGACCTTCTACGGAATAACTTTTTGACCTCGGCCCCGGCACCGTCTTCAGCCTAGGCGCGGTGCTTGGCCTGTTTGTGGAGACGTTAGCCACCTCCGGCGAAGTAGGAACGGACGTCATTGCCGTGGTGCATAAATCTTGAATATGCATGCACTCCTCGGCGCCTCACGCCACCCCGTTGCGCGGGGGCGATTGCCTGCGGCGCCGCCTCGGGCGCGGGAAGGGTACAACAACGTAGCTCCCCTGCGTCGCTCGCTCGACGGTCTCGCGGACCGGCTGCGGATTGGCACGGATTGTGGGCCAATGGGTCGTACCAGGCACCACGACGGCGAGCCTGACCCCGCTGAGGTCGTTCTGGTGTCGGATATTCTGGTCCCCCGTCACCATCACCTCGAAGTCCGCCCTCTCGGCGGCGGTCAGCAACTCACCATTGGACAGCCCTTCCCAGCCCATTTCCGGGACAGTGGCCACGGAAAAGCCGGGCAACTGGTCGCGCACGCCAACAGGCACGTTTTCGTCAAACAGGATTCGGCGCATTCACCCTCTTGCGGGCGTAGGAAACGATGCGCCTCACCCTGTCTAGCGGCAGGCTCGGGTAAATCTCCGCGACGATCTGCTCCGGTGTGAAATCGGCCGCATTGGCGATCACGTCATCTGCCCGGATGCGCGTGCCCTTCACCAGCCAGGCACCCGAAACCTTGCCCGGGATTCGCTCGACGTCGGGGCAGTCTGTCCAATCCATGATCCTCTCCCTCGCCGCGCGAGAGTCTATCAGAAGCGCACTCCATCACAGCTTTTGATTTCTGGACCAGGCGCTGGGAACCGCGCATGATCGCAGGACGAACCGCCAGAGACCGGCCTGGGAGCCAGATATGAAGAATGAATTGATCTCCTGCGACGACCATATGGATCTGGGCCAATTGCCGGCCGATCTGTGGACGGCGCGGCTGCCGTCGGGGCTGCGCGACCGGGCGCCCCATATCGAAGAGCGCGACGGCCAGGCGGTCTGGGTCTGCGACGGCAAGGTCTGGGGCGGCTGGGTCGGCAAGCGGCTGTCGCCGGAGCAGCTGGCGCGGCCAAAGCCGATCTACCACGCCTTCGACCGCGGCGGCATCCTGGACCAGAGCGTCCGCCGCCCGGCGGTCGCCGAGTTGCGGCTCGCCGATATGGACCGCGACGGGGTCGCGACCCAGGTCATCTTTGGTCCGATCTTCCAGATCAGCACCAGCGACCCGGTGCTGCGCGTCGCCTGCTACCGCGTCTACGGCGATTGGCTCCTCGAGTTCTGCACCGCCGCTCCCGAGCGGCTGATCGGCGTGCCGATGCTGCCCGAGACCCCGGACGCAGCGACCGAGGAACTGCTGCGCCTCGCGGCAAAGGGCGGGGTGCGCCAGGTGACGCTGATGATCGCCAACATCGCGCCCAAGCTCGACGACCCGGCATGGGAACGGCTCTGGGCGGCGCTCGAAGCGACCGGGATCATTCTCTCCTGGCACATCACGGTGTTTGTCGGCAAACCCGGCGACCGCGTCGCCGGCAAGGCGGCGAGCGTTTTCGAGAACACCAAGTTCTTCATGGCGAACTTTCTCGAACCGTTTGTCGACCTCTTCGCCTGGGGCATCCTCGAGCGCCATCCGCAGCTCAAGCTGGTGCTGGCCGAGGCCGGCACCGGCTGGCTGCCCTGGCTCGTCCAGGAGCTCGACTACCGCCATTGGCGGCTCTGGGAAGCCAAGGAATTCTGGGCCGACAAGGGCGGTGCCGCGCTCGAAACCAAGCCCAGCGAGCTCTTCAAGCGGCAGATCTGGGCGACCTTCCAGGAAGACGACGCGGCGATGGCGCTGATCCCGTTCTTCGGCGACGGCCATCTCCTCTGGGCCTCGGACTACCCGCATCCGGACAGCGTGTGGCCTCATTCGCGGGCCGCGATCGAGCGGCAGATGAAGGATCTCTCGCCCGAGATGCGCCGCCAATTGACCCACGACAACGCCGCCAGGCTCTACCGCCTCGGTGCGTCCGCGGGAAGCGAGCGGCCCGCCTCTTGAAGTCGGCCTATTCGATCCCGTTCGGCGCGACCTCGAAGATGTCGAGGTTGCGCAACCCGCCGGCGTTTGGAAAGCAGGCTTGCGGGCTCGTCTTGCTTGAGGGCTTGCAGCAGACGAAGCGCTCGACCCCGCTATACGCCGATCAGCCCGCAGGCATCGCTGACAGGCAGACACCCGGACCGAACCCCAACAGAACCTCAAGCCGGCTGAACTCCGGCTCATCGACACCACCGCCACGGCGCGCCCTCCCGGCCCCAGGACCCGGCGGAGTGTCACCGCTACTTTGCACAGGGGTGTCATCTCTATATTGCGCTTAACACGGATGTCGCGAAATCGACGTTGATCGGGATAGGGGGACACCTCGCGGTGCCACCCCTCCCACACCACCGGGCATACGGGTCACGTACCACGGCGGTTCGACCGGGTTAAGCGTGGACAGAGACATGGAGTCGGGGGAGACCCAGCGAGTCGAAGTAGCGGTTGGGCAGTGCTTGTTGGACCGCCGGATGTCCTGACATGCGCCAGAACCCGGTCGGCGAACCGGCCGCGACCGCTGCATTGAACTTCGGTACGCCGCGACGGCGCAGTTCGTTGAAGCGGTTGTGCCCGTTCTGCCACTGCCGCCAAAGATACAAGCGCAATCTTCGGCGGATCCACGCTTCCAGGTTCGTGAGCACACGTGGGGTCTGGCAGAAGCCGAAGTAGCCGCGCCATCCGATGAGGTATGGCGTCAGGTCCTCGATCAGCTGCTGTAGGCTGATCCCCCGTGTCCGGCGGGTCATCTCCCGGACTTGCGTCTTGAATTTGTCGAGAGCTTGTGGCGCAATGCGCCGCTCGCTCCCGTCATCCGAGATGCTGAACCCCAGGAACTTGCGCTCCTCCGGTCGCGCCACCGCGCTTTTCGCCTCGTTGACCTTCAGCCGCAGCTTCTGGGTCAGGAACCGGCTGACCGAGGCCATGACCCGTTCACCGGCGCGGCGGCTGCCAACATAGATATTGCAGTCGTCCGCGTATCGGCAAAAGCGGTGACCTCGTCGGGCCAGCTCCTTGTCGAGATCGTCGAGCACGAGATTGCTTAAGAGGGGCGAGAGCGGGCCGCCTTGCGGGGTCCCCTCATCCACCGGGCTGACCAAGCCGCCTTCCATCACCCCGGACTTGAGAAACGCCCGAATGAGCTTGAGCACACGTTTATCGGGCACCCGTGCGGCGACCCGCGCCATCAGGCTGTCATGATTGACTCGATCGAAAAATTTTTCGAGATCAAGGTCCACCACGACACTGTAGCCTTCGGCAACGTATCGTTGCGCTTGCGCCACCGCGTGATGGGCGGAGCGTCCCGGTCGGAAGCCGTAACTATGCTCGGAAAACGTCGGGTCCCACCGCTCCTGGAGCACCTGCAGCAAGGCTTGCTGGATCAGTCTGTCGACGACGCAAGGGACGCCGAGCTTTCTGATCCCGCCGTCCGGCTTGGGGATCTCGACCCGCTTGACCGGCTGCGGCTGGTAGGTTCCATCGAGCAATTGACACCGAATGCTTGGCCAGTGCTCACGCAGGTAGTCCTTAGCGTCGTCGATAGTCATCCCATCCACGCCAGGACCGCCCTTATTCCGTCGAACGCGTTTCCACGCTCTTACGAGATTCCCTCGGTCGCACACCTCCTCCATTAATTGTTCCGTCAAAGCCGGGCTTTCGGGTGCTGGCTTCGCCACGAATGGTTCGGCCCCTTGGTGACCGCTGACCCGGGCTTCACCCCGATCATCCGGTTCCAGGGCCAGTGAGTACTGGATCTTCTGCCGCGTTCCACTCATGAGTCGCCAATCCTACTTGCCACTCCCAATCGTTCGGGCCTTCGGCCATCGTTTCCGGCTCGGCCTATCTGTTGCTCCGGCTTTCGGCCTTGGAGTGCCTCACTAGCCTTGCCGACGGCTTGACCTACTGTGCCGTCTGCTGACTCCTGCGCCGCGATCAGGTCACCTCGCGGTTCCCTCAGTTCCGAGATCGGAACACGCCGCAGGCCTCCCCAGGTAAGTTCGATCGCCTTCCCCGCACTCCCGCCGGATCTACAGCCCTGGTCCTTGATGGATATGAACTTCGTGATTAGTCGCCCACTCGTCCGGCCAGGGATGCCTGATATCCGCTTTCTGTTCGTCAGGTCGCGGTTTTGCTCCGCACTGCCTTCAGACGCCACCTCGCGATGACGCCCTTGTGCTTCGCTAATCCTTCACCTCCATCAGGTTGGATAGGGGACTTCCACCCCCAAGCTATCGAACATGCTGGGCACACGACTAAACCGCTTCGCGGTAGGGAGCGGCATCAGCGAGACGAAAACGGTCACTACTAGGGGCATCGTTCCGCTCCTCGGTTGAGCGGTTGGGCCCCCTCTGACGCTCCGTTTGCGAGAGCCTGTTGTGGCTGCATGTGCAGCCCATTCCACCTCGCACAGGAGCTTTCGATGACCCCCCTTCGGCAACGCATGATCGAGGACATGCAGGTGCGGAACTTGGCGCCGCATACCCAGGCGACGTATATTCTGCATGTATCCGTGTTCGCCCGCTACTTTCGTAAGTCGCCGGAACTGCTGGGTCCGGAAGAAATACGCGATTATCAGCTATACTTGACGAACCAACGGAAGCTGGCGCCGAGTTCAATCGTCGTCACCACTGCCGCCCTTCGCTTCCTCTACAATGTTACCCTCAAGAGAGGCTGGAACCTGGAAGCGAGCATCCCCGCTCCGAGGCAGCCCAAGAAGCTGCCGGTCGTTCTCAGCCGAGCCGAGGTTCTCCATTTTCTCGGTTGCGTCGAAGACATCAAACACCAGGCGATCCTGACGTCCTGCTACGCCGCCGGCTTGCGCATCTCCGAAGCGGTCCGCCTGAAGACCAGCTCGCTCGACAAGCAGCGGATGGTGATCCGGGTGGCCGAAGGCAAGGGCCGCAAGGACCGCTACGTCATGCTCTCGCCCAAACTGCTCGACACGCTGCGTGACTATTGGCGGATCGTGCGGCCGAAGGAATGGCTCTTCCCCGGGTATTTCGGCCGACCGATCACCACGCACGCCGTTGAGCATGCCTGCCGAGAAGCGCGCCTTCGCGCCGGCATCTCGAAACCCATCAGCCCTCATTCACTGCGCCATGCCTTCGCGGTTCACCTCCTCGAAGCGGGCACCGATCTGCGCACCATTCAGCTGCTCCTCGGCCATCGTAGCCTGAGCACAACCGCCCGATACCTGCAGATTGCGGCGGCCACAGTCTGTGCCACCGCCAGCCCCCTCGACTTGCCGGACCCGCCGCCTCCCACCGAGCCAAACCCGCCTGACCGGGGCTAAACGTCACCCCGATGCCCCGCGGGGCGGCGGAAGTGGCGGACGTGTTCCGCCGCTACGGTGACGCCTATCGTCAACAGCACGGCGCTTCGCTGTCGACGGCGCAGCGTCGTGCCATGACGGCAATCGAGCGGTGTCGCACAGCAGCGCTCGTGGGCCTTCAGCCCACGGGCTTGACCCGTGGGGGCCACGTCGAGGAATGCGATGCCTGCGGCCACCAACGCATCTCTTACAACTCGTGCAGAAATCGC
Organism: uncultured Alphaproteobacteria bacterium; assembly: GCA_963772295.1. Lineage (GTDB taxonomy): Bacteria > Pseudomonadota > Alphaproteobacteria > ATCC43930 > CGMCC-115725 > AP-15. The sequence goes on along the minus strand of CAVYWO010000018.1, from coordinate 168,323 downwards.
AACTGTCCGAAATGCCAGGGTCTCGCACGGGCTCAATGGCTCGAGGGCCGTCAGGCCGAACTGCTCGACGTGCCCTACTTCCACGTCGTGTTCACGGTGCCCCACGAGATCGAGGTCATCGCCTTCCAGAACCAGACCGTCGTCTACGATATCCTGTTCCGGGCGGCGTCGGAGACGTTGCGTAAGATCGCCCCCACGGGACAAGCCCGTGGGCTGAAGGCCCACGATCCAAACCATCTGGGCGCGGAGATCGGCTTCCTGGGTGTGCTGCACACCTGGGGACAAAATTTGTTGCACCACCCGCACATTCACTTTCTTGTTCCTGGCGGCGGGATCGCGCTGGACGGTGAAAGCTGGATCGCCTGCCGGCCGGGGTTCTTCCTCCCGGTCACAGTGCTCTCGCGGATGTTTCGAGGCCTCTTCCTGTACTATCTGGAAAAGTCCTTCGCCGCCGGTGAGCTGCAATTCTTCGCCGCGTACCGCCACCTTCATGAACCAGCCGCGTTCCGGCGGCATCTGGCGCCGGTTTGGAACACCGAGTGCGTGGTCTACGCGAAGCGGCCTTTTGCCGGGCCAACCCAGGTCCTCGACTATGTCGGAGGCTACACTCACCGTGTCGCCATCTCCAACAACCGGCTGCTGTCCATGGACAACGGCAAGGTCCGCTTCCGCTGGAAGGATTACCGCGACGGCAACCGTCAGAAGACGATGACGCTGGATGGTGGCGAGTTCATTCGCCGCTTCCTCATTCATGTGCTGCCGGACGGGTTTCACCGCATCCGCTACTATGGCTTCCTCGGCAACTGTCACCGCACGCGGAAACTCGCGCGCTGCCGGGAGCTACTCGGGATGGCGCCAGCCGCACCCGCGCCCGATCCGCCCGCTGATTATCGCGATCGCTTCAAGGCGCTGACCGGACGGTCCCTCAGCGAGTGTCCACACTGCCACACCGGCATCATGGTTGTGATTGACAGCATCGCGCCGACCAGGATCTGCCAGCCGGTTCCGGATACATCATGACCCAACCCTTGCGGTCTGAGCGCGCCAAGCCAAATCGCCTGCCACACCAGGCTGGGGATGCTTGCGTCGCGCGCTATTCTGAACCGCCTCGGGAGCGCGCAAATCACCAGCTCCTCATGGAGTTCGCCATTCTGAGGCATGGTTGGCGCGGCGCACAGCCTCAAACCGCCGCTAGCGGACCGCCAGCGGCGTCTCTACCGCGCACCGGCGATGCGTTCGGGGCCATTCAACGCCCATAGCCCTGGCGGCGGCGGCGGCGGCGGCGCTTTAGTCCAATACGTTTTTCGCTCACCGGCCCGGAAATCCAGCTAGGCAATCTTCGCGGAGAGGCTCGTGCGCCGCGCCGCTAAGCGAAAAACGCTCTTCATTCTGGAAAATTCGACATCGGCGTCAGGGGTCTTCAACAGGCGATTTGGAGGATCGGCCTGAGCCGAGTGGGTCAATTACCTGTACTCTAATGCCAAGGAGTGCGGCCTGTGCGGCGTATTGGCTTGGCAGTTCCTTTTCTGAAACAAGGAGTGTCTGGATTACCGGATTCGATCCTTCGCATAGTGCTTCTGCTTCAAGCACCGCTTTATATTTCACGCACTGAAAGATGCCACGAGATAAGTCAAGCTCATTGGAGCGAACAGATTTTACTTCCACGGCAAGCTGTTCACTTGGAGCCTCGAACCACACATCAATTTCGTCGTTGCTTCGTAATCTTTTTTCTAGTGTACTAGTGCAATGAGTTGGAGCGCCAAATTGCTCAGGGTGTGATCTCACATATTCCTTAAGGCGACGATGCTCCTCGCCTTCGGGCGCGCCACCAAATCCTAGTCGTCGAGCTTTGCCATCATGCTCCCCTTGCCCCGCGACTATATCCTCTGCTAGCCTTGCAAGCTCATCTCTCCAAGGGTCTGGGGACACTCCTTGGCCTCTAACATAAGCAATAGATCGCTTGAGATGATCTCCAGGTATATTACCTTCTTTTCGCTGATCTGGTTCGATCAAATAAGCGTGATCCGCTGAGACGCAGTAAGCGAATGGGTTACCATCGGAATCGTAGGACAAGTCAGGATATTCTGGGCGAGGCTCATAACCGGGGGTGAAAACGGCGTCTTCGTACCAACCAACTGCTGTGAGTGTGCCACTTCCTCTATACGTCGCGACGAAAATCACCAACCACCCGGTCTCTACAGCGGGCTTTGGTGAAGCCCCGGCCGGACCTATCGGCGGCACATACCCGTAATACCGTCCATCCTGCGCTGGTTTGAAGTTATAGAGTTCATGTCCCTGTCCAATTTTCAGATAGCTGTAACGACCCCTTACCGGCTCGCCGTGGTAGGTTTCTGACCAGCCTGTTTTTACAAAGACAATCTGGTCTGGCATCCGAATAGCCCTCAATTTCACATTATCAGCCGAGAAATCGTGCTCTGGCTGACATTGTAGCTGCGCGCGACGCTGCGCTGCGTCTCACCTGCTTCGAGGCGCTTGCGGGCCTCGTTCTGCTGGTGGGGGGTGAGGGTCGGCTTGCGGCCAAATATGACGCCCTTCTCTTTGGCGTCGGCCCGGCCGCGCGCCGTACGTTCGAGGATGCGGCGACGCTCCAGCTTCGCGGCGACGCCGAGGATCGCAAAAATGATCTCGGCGAAATCCGAGGTCGTATCGAGGAACGGCTCGGCCAGTGACCGGATACCGGCTCCGGCGCGCTGCATCTCGCGGGCGATAACCAGCAAGTCGGTCGTGTCCCGCGATAGCCGGTCAACGGCCGGGATGATTACCACGTCGCCGGGGGCGAACTTCTTCATCAGCTTGGCAAGCTGCGGCCGGTCGGCCGTGGTGCCGGTGATCTTCTCGCGGAACACCTTTTCGCACCCGGCCGCCTTCAGTTGGCGCACCTGTCCGGTTTCATCCTGCGCGGCCGTCGAGACGCGCGCATAGCCGTAAATCATGATTTCATTCTGCATTAGAAATCTGCATGAAAAAAGCCCAATTTTTTCAAGGCTCCGGTTTTGATGCAGATATCTTACTTCCCGCCCCAGCACACAATTATCCTCACTATTACATATATAAAAAGACCCAACGCACCGCCTGCAGCAATAGCTGATGCAACATTCGGGTTTATTAAATGTTTCGCCATCAATCCCGTTAAATACCACCACTTGCAAAATCCTAGCACAATGATCCCCGCCATATAACACATGCTAATCCAAATTGTTGTGGCAAGGGTTGATGCTGCTAACGTGGTAAATGGCACAACGACTAACGGTACAAGATGAATACTACCTCCCTTTTCTGTCGTACCTGTCTTTGACCACAGCTCCGTCTCGAAAAATGCTCTAAATCCTGATGCTATTTGATCCAATAATAAATATGCGAATGTGCTAACGGCGTTAAAAAAGGCGGCTGGGTCATATGGATTCCACACGATGAAAACTCTGTTACCCTTACTATATGCTACAGCTAGCGCGCTACTAGAGATATCGATATCTGTCCTGTAGATCTGCTCACAATAAAACGACAGCAACAACACGAACGCTAGGCCGAATAACAACATCCAATAAGTGGTAATTAAGTCAATCATGAAGAACATTAGAATCTTGTGCTGCGATCGTCGCTCATTCACTATTGTCCTTAAGATAAGTCTTGTTTTTGTTACGTATAGGTATTCCAAAAGTAAAAGGCTGATTATTATTACTATCGATCCCGTGCCATGCCAGTTGATGTCGCGCATTAAGCCAGGCGTCGTATAAAATGCAATTTCCAAACTTCCCCAGAAAAACACCGAGCTAAATATCAGGCTGCATACCATTGCACGAGCCGATACTAGGCGTTTACCGAAACAAACATTCGCCAGCTGCTCTGATAGAGTAAATGCTTTTGGGAAGATATCGCGTTTGTTGGCTGTTTGTATCCATATGTCAATGTGCTCGCGTTTACTTAACGTATTGCAGCAAAGGCCAATGTACATAGCAGCTATTGCGCTCAGGAGTATAGCAACATCGTTACTCATAATGCACTGCGATTGAGGAAGGTGTTTCTGACTCTCCGCGATTTCAAGATGTATAATGCGGATAATATGGGAAGTGTAATATCGCCTACAACGAATTGCTTATTTAGAATATATATTCTCATAACGAGAAGCCATACGTGAACACCATAGTTAACGAGGGCGTAACCCGATGCGACAAGGAAGTCGATAAATAATATGATGAAGCCAATCCATAAAGTACGCCAATAAAATATTGGTAGATAACAGGAGAGACGTAATAATAAAATTGCAGAAACTACGCTAAAAACAAGCAATGCTGTTGTACAAAGGGTGTCGGTGGTCAATACCGGTAACAGAGGGCTACGTAGGTCGCTTGAATTGTGGGCAAGGTATGATAATAAGCCAACAAGGGAAATTGGAATCTTGAATATAAACAGATATACAATAAAAACGAGAAGCCATCCACCGAAGCCTTCGAGACGGTGCGTGGCGTGCTGGAGGCGCTTATTCACCATGTGTGCCCATAGAAACACTATGAGTATAGGCACTACCAGCGATCCAAGGGCCACTAAAATAGCGATGTCGTTGGCGGTCATGCGCTGGGGGTGTTGGCGGTTCGAGCGGCGGGAATATAGCGATAGAGCGTCGCGGGGGAAACACCGAGGCGGTGCGCAATTTGCGTCACGCCGATGTCGGGATTGGCCAACAACGGCTTGGCAGCCTCGATGTCGTCGTCGGTGAGTTTCGGCGGACGCCCGCCGGTGCGGCCAAGGCGGCGGGCGGCGGCGAGGCCTGCTTGGGTGCGCTCTCGGATCAGGCTGCGCTCGAACTCCGCCTTATGTGGAGCACCGCATAAAGCGGATGATGCGGAGCGCGCGGTTATGCGAAGTCGTTCGCCGAGTGCGGAACAAACGGCCACGTAGTCCACTGATCTGATTGAATTCAGAGGCCCAGCAGGTGACCCTCGAACTCCGCATAATCTCACGTCCTTCAGTCAGGGGCAGGCAACATGCTCGCGCGGCATTTCATACCGCCCGCCACGCGGCATCGGCTCCGCCCCAGCCCGCCGCCGACCGCGACAACAGCACCGCCTGCGCGGAGAGCCGTCTCTGTCTCGCTGGATTATGCGGAGCACTGTACGGCCGCAAGCCAGGTGACTCCTGGGTTTCGGCTGCATCACTCCGCATAATCACGCACTCCGCATCATCCGCCAGAGCACCAAACATGTGAAAAACCAGCCGCCCTTGCGCGGTCGTCGTGTCGAGGGCTTCGGTCAGGCTGCGAAACCCGATACCCCGCACCCGAAGGATTTCGACGGTTTCGATCAACTGCTTCATCGAGCGCGCCAGGCGGTCGAGCTTCCACACGATGAGCGTGTCGCCGCTGCGCGCGAATTCGAGCACGTCATGCAGGGCCGGGCGGTCGGTGACCGCACCCGACATCTGCTCCGTGAAAATCTTGGCGCACCCCGCTTCGGTGAGGGCGTCGCGCTGCAATGCGAGATTCTGGTCTACAGTCGACACGCGGGCATAGCCAATCAGCATGGATTTGGACGTGATTTCGCCGGCATCGGACGATCGCACTCGTGTCACCTTCGTCGTGGCCGGCCGAAGTCGCCGCTTCGCCCGCGCAGCTGAGTGACCGGTCTTTGCCCGTTTGATCGTCATGAACCCTCTCGAAACTCAACCGCACTCTCACCTTTTACGAGGTCGAAATCAAGAAAGGGTTTGAGAGCGGTTTAAGGCACTTTTGGCGCTGATTAATCGGTTTCCACAGGGCCTCTCAAAAACGGTCGTTTTTGAGAGCGATTTGGGTGATGCAAATATGTTGATTTATGAAACGGCGGACACGCACGCACGTGTCGCAGTAATGCAGCGACTCTGCTCGACCGATGGGCCTCGGCCACGTACTCTCGCAATCGCGACCGAGCCGTTTGGAAGGCCCGGCTCAAACGGGAGGGACAGATGCAGACAACCTACAAGCTGGTATCGGCGATCTTTACTCTCGCTTTGCTGGCAGCGCCGGCGGCTGCCCAGCCGCTCGCGAAGAGCGGCACCTTCACCGGCAAATCCGGCGGCGAGGGGGGCGGGCAGGCCTACGAGATCGGAACAGGTCACGTGTTCTTCGTCGGAAAGTTTGATTTCGTATTCCTCAATGACGCTGCGGGCGGTTTTCTGGACAAGACCCAGTGGACTTGTCCAGGGGTCAACGACATCGTCAATGGGCTCCAGGTCGCAGCAACGACCCGCGGATACTGCATCGCTACCGACAAGGACGGTGACAAACTCTTCGGCTCGTGGACGGTAACAAAAGTCACCGGACCGGGAGCCGGAGAGGGCAAGGTCCAATATATCGGTGGTACCGGCAAGTATTCCGGTATTCAGGGAAACATGACTTACGACTACGCCTTTATCGGCAAAACGCCGGCGTTTTCCATTGACTGGAAGGGCGAATGACGGCTGCCGTAAGCGCGCTTTCGCGGCGTCCAATCCACGAGCGACGGCCGAGTCACCTCGGCGCTGTCAGACAAGCCACATGATCAACATGCTTGTGATTTGTCTGACCCTCGCGCGGCACTGTCTGTCGGATAATGTCCATTGGACTAAGCCGCTTCGCGACAGTACCGGCGGGAACCGTTGTTGTTAGCTCTTGGATTCGGTCATCACCGCCTTTAACCTCAGCCCCGAATCTCTTTCCCAGAGGTTTGCGCCTCCCATCATGTGGCGTCGGCAGGAGCGCGGGCGTTTTGAGGTTGTTCCACCTAATGTATTGCTGCCGAAATAACTAGACATTTGGCTCGCCTTGTGGCCTACTCAGCGGGTGAGCACGAATCGGGTAGCCACTCTGGAGCTGAGAGCCGAACAGCAGGAACTGCTGCAAGGATGGGTTCGGGCGCATGGCACGCCGCAGCAGGTGGTGAAGCGCTGCCGGATTGTTTTGCTGGCGCATGAGGGATACGCCGACGTGGCAATTGCGCAGGAGCTTGGATTGAATCGGCACACCTGTCGGCTGTGGCGGGAGCGCTTCGTCGCCGCGGGGGCGCAGAGCTTGTGGGCGGTGGCCGAAGGACGCGGACGCAAACCCCAGCCGGGCTTGGCCGAACGCATTGTGAAGGCCACGCTGAGCAGCAAACCGCCTGGGCAGACGCACTGGAGCACTCGGGCGATGGCCAGGGCCCAAGGCGTGGACGCGAGCACGGTGTGCCGCATCTGGCAGGAGCACGGCTTGCAGCCGCACCGGCAGGAGACGTTTAAACTCTCGCGCGACCCGCAATTCGTGCCGAAGCTGCTGGATGTGGTGGGCGTGTACTTGCATCCGCCGCAGAACGCGGTGGTGCTGTGCGTGGATGAAAAAAGTCAGATCCAGGCCTTGGATCGCACGCAGCCTGGGCTGCCGATGAAGCGGGGACGTTGCGGCACCTGGACGCACGACTATGTGCGCCATGGCACCACGACACTTTTTGCCGCGCTGAACGTGGCGGCCGGAACGGTCAGCGGGCGGTGTTTTCCGCGCCATCGGCATCAGGAGTTCTTGCGCTTTCTGCGCCAGATCGATGCCGAGTACGCGCCGGAGTTGGATTTGCATCTGGTGTTGGACAACTACGGCACACACAAAACCGCACAGGTCCAACGCTGGTTGAAGCGCCATCCGCGCTTCACGGTACACTTCATTCCGACCAGCTCCAGCTGGCTGAATTTGGTGGAACGCTGGTTCGGCGATCTGACCGGCAAAGCCGTGCGCCGTGGCAGCTTTGCCAGTGTCCCGGACTTGGTGGCCGCGATCGAGGACTTCATTGCGGCTTGGAATTGCGATTTCCAAGCCCTTTATCTGGCGGGCGCAAGCCGAAGATATCCTCGCCAAGATCGAGCGCTGTCGGCGGCGGCTGGAAGAGATTCAGCCCGGCTGCACCGTGCGTCGTACGCGAAAGAAGGCAGCGTGACATGTGTATAGTTATTTGTGCATGATAACACTAACGTTCTCCGGTTCGTCTTGTCCTCACCGTAACTGTTTGACGCCGCAGACACCCACAACGATTTAATGCCCATATACTCAAAATTCGTGCCATTCGCCCAACGGTTGGGGTAAACAGACAGCGACTTCGCTCCGCCGACCGGGCCCGGCTTAGTCCAACCCATTTTTAGCGCACCGTCGCGCCCCCGAAGCCTCGCCTCTCCGAGCGCTTTCCGTGCAGCGCGCCGCTACGCTAAAAATGCTCTTCATTATGATAAATCACTCGAAGTGCTCGCATAGTCCTTCTGCTAAGGATCGAGTGAAACAGGCGGCTGCCGCGGTTTGACTTGCTTTTCAAGGTGGGCGGGAGGTGCGCGAACACTTGGTCATCCGCCTTTTACTATCTCGCCTTCCGCCACAAGATGCTGATCCAGCCTGTCCTCAAATTCGGGGGATAGTTGGTCGGAAAACTGCTGCGGGCGCCCGGCCGGGATCAAGGTGCGCATCGCCGCCATGCCTGAACCCGGCCTATTCGATCCCGTTCTGCAAATTTCGGAGTTTCCGACAGGCGATTTCGGCGGAAAGCGGCAGGCGGTTTCGGTTGAAACCGACAGGCCGTTTCGGTCCAAAGCGGCACCCCCTTCCGAAGGCGTTTGGGTGCCGGCTTCAGCGAACCACCGCTGTCGGGCAGATGCTATCTTGTGCTGGTCACTGAAAGCAAGTACTTTCGTCGATATTGCTCATTTCAGTAGTTGTGGCGGGCTGCTGTGGATTATGTGAGTAATGGGGATAAGTACTGTAAGTATTTTATTTGGTTAATTCTTTTCGGTCACAGGGAGGCTCGGTTTGCGCCGGCGCATCGAGTTGCCCTTAAGGTCGATGTGATAGGCGTTGTGAATGAGCCGGTCGAGGATGGCGTCGGCGTAGGTCGGGTCGCCGATCATGTCGTGCCAGCGCTCGATCGGCACCTGGGTGGCGAGGATGGTCGAGGCGCGCTGGTGCCGATCATCGATCACCTCCATCAGGTCGCGCCGCTGTTCGGCAGTGAGCCTGGCCATCGCCCAGTCGTCGAGGATCAACAATTGGAGGCGGGCGAGGCGGGCGAGCAGCCTGGCGGCATGACCGTCGACGCGGGCCAGAGCGAGTTCGTCGAGGAGCCGCGGCAGCCGCTGGTAGCGCACCGAGAAGCCGTTGCGGGCCGCCTGGTTGCCGAGGGCACAGGCAATCCAACTCTTGCCGACGCCGGTCGGGCCTAAAATCAGCACGTTGTTGTGCTCGTACAGCCAACGGCCGGCGGCGAGGGCCTGGATCAGGCCGCGATCAAGACCGCGCGGGGCGCGGTAGTCGAGGTCCTCGAGACAGGCGGCCTGGCGCAGCCCGGCGAGGCGCAGCCTCTGGGCCAGCGCCGCATTGTCGCGCTCGACGGCCTCGCGGTCGACCAGCATCGCCAGGCGCTCGTCGAAGCTGAGCCGATCGCATTCGGGCAGGCCTTGCTGCTCCTCGAGCGCCTTGGCCATGCCGGTCAGGCGCAGGCGGCGCAACGTCGCAATCGTCGGATGGATCATCATCATTCCCTCGGATCCGTGTTGTCGGCTAATCGCGCCCGAAGCCGCGCGGCGGCTCGATCGCGGCGATCTCGTCGAGATCGAGATCGAGAATGGCCTGCAGGGCGTCCCCACGGGTCAAGCCCGTGGGCTGAAGGCCCACGGTGGCGCCATCACGGGTGGCTTCGGGCAGCGCCTCGAACCAGGCTTGGTATTCGGCCTGCAACGCAACCAGCTCGGCGACAGCGTCATGCCAGCGCTGCGGCCGACTGCGGCGATCGGCCGGCCGACGATAGCGAACCATCGGCGTGCCGGCGTGGCGGGCTCGATAGAGCGCTTGGCGCTCGGCCCCGGTCAGCGCCCGATCGCCCTGCGGCTTGTGTCCTCGTGTCAGTGTCATGACTTCCCCTCTATTTCGTCACGTAACGCAAATCCAGTGGCCCGCTAGACCTCAGTTGTAGTAAGCCGGGCCGCGCAGATTGGCGTGGGCGCCGAGGCTCTGTTCCGCCCCGCCGTCGAGGAACGGCCGCAGCCGGTCGGCTTTGAGCAGGCGCTCGACATAGCGCGACGAGGCGATCCCGGCGGCGAGGGCGCGTTCGCAGGCGAGTTCGAGCCGGGCCTTGCCGTAGGCGCTGGCGAGCCGCAGCACCCCGAGACAGGCGCGCACCCCTTGCTCGGGATGCTCGCGTGCGCCGAGCAGCCGGTCGACGTAGGCGCCGATCGCCGGCCCGAGCGCGGCGGCATCGGCGCGCAGCCTGTCCGGCGTGCGCTTGGCGATCGCCTGGTGCGCCGGGGGCATGTGCTCGGATAGGGTCGTGTGGTGCGCCTTGGCGGCGCTGCGCGGGTGGCTGGCGACCCGCTCGCCCCGGTGGAAGACCGTTACCGCGGTCGCCGTCAGGAAGACGTCGACCCTTTGCTGCAGCAGCCGGTACGGCACCGAATAGAAGTGGCCGCCGACGGCGATGTGGTAGTCGATATTGACCCGCGCCGTGAGCCATTGGCCGACGACAAAAGGCTCCGCCGGCAGCGCTTTGAGCTTGCTGCGCTCGATCGCCTCGAACAGCGAGCGCCGGCTGCCCTCGCGCGGCGGCGCAAACGGGCGGTTGTTGAATTCCTCGACTTTCTCGGCGAGCGCGGCGTTGGCCTCGGCGAGCGAGAACAGCTGCCGGTGCCGCAGCGGCGCCAGCGCCCACCTCTCGACCAGCCGGACCGCATTCTCCGCCGTCGGCTTGTCGCGGGGCTTGCGGACCCGGGCCGGAACGATCGCCACCCCATAATGGCGGGCCAACTCGTGATAGCTGCGGTTCAGCACCGGGTCCCAGTAATTGGCCTCGGTCACCCCGGTCTTGGTGTTGTCGGGGACCAGCTTCTCGGCGCAGCCGCCGAGATAGGCCAAGGCGCGGACATGGGCCCCCAGCCAATCCTCCTGCCCCTGAGTCCAGGTCGCCTCGGCATAAACCAGGTCGGAGCACGGCAGACAGGCGACAAAGATCTGCGCCTCTCGGGCGACGCCGGCATCGATCACCGCCAGCGTCATGCCGGCCCAATCGACTTCGAGCGCCTCGCCGGCGCGATGCACCCGTCGCATCGTCGGCGGGCGCGCCCGTCGCTGCCAGGCGTGAAAATGCTCGCAGAACTGGGTGTAGCGGTAACCTTCCGGGTGCCGGGCGAGATATTCCAGCCACAGCAGCCGCAGCGTCACACCGCGGCCGCGCAGTTCCTTCTCGATCACCTCCCAATCCGGCAGCGGACGGTCGACATCGCGCCTGTCGGCAACCGCGAACAGTCGACGGTCGAACTCCTCCTCGCTGAGCCCTTCTGCCGTCTCCCAGCTCAGACCGGCCGCCGCCGCGCGGTCGAGATATTGCTTCACCGTCGACCGCGCCACCCGCGCGCCGCGCGCCACCGCTGTGTCGCTCAGCCCGAGCACCTGCTTGAGCCGCAGCACTTCCTTGATCCGCCGCATCGCCATCCTCGGTCTCGGCATTCCCCGCGCCCCCCAAAAGGCGCGAGGCTAGCCGCCATTACTTGCCGCGCGGCGGCGACGCCAAAGCCGAACCAGGGTGCCGAAAACGCCGAAATCGGGTGCCGGATTGGAGCGAAATCAGGTGCCGCTTTCCGCCGAAATCACCTGCCGATTTCGACCGAAATCAGGTGCCGGTTTGCTCCGATTTTTGCAATCCCGTTCAGTGCGAAATCGAAGACGTCGAAGTTGCGCAGCCCGCCGCCGGCGGCGCGGCGCCGATAATCGGCGTTGAGCGGGTGTGAAAGGATGAACGGCACAAGCTGTTCGGCCGGCCCGCCATGCGAGCGCAGCCGACGCCCGGCAAGCCCCGAGAGGTCATGATCGGCACGGGCCGCGCCGAGCGCGGTGGCGGCGTCGCCGAGCACGACGAAGTCGGCTTCGCGGTCGAACGGCAATTCGAGATGCCGGGCCGCCTCGGCCCGGTCGAAGACCGCGGCCACTCCCGGCAGTGATGCGCTCGCCGCCATCATCGGCGCGATGTCGGCGTCGTTCCGGGCATAGACGCGGACAAACGAGCCGAGCGCCCCGTGATGACGGACGAACGGATCGGTGATCGGACAGATGACCCGCGCCCGCCCGGGGCCGAAATGGCGGGCGAGCTCGTCTTCGAGAAAAATGACCTGCGGCTTGTCGTTCATGCCGTGATCGGCGGTCAGGGCGACGACCGCGCCCAATTCGACAAAGCGCGCCACCCGCGCGTCGAGCGCCTGGTGAAACGCGTCCGCTTCCGGCGCGCCCGGCGGGTGCGCGTGCTGGACAAAATCGGACAACGACAGATAGAGGAGCCGCGCCGCGCCGCGTTCGAGCAGCCGCAGCCCGGCGTCGAGCACGAACAGCGAGAGATCGGCCGAATACATCTCGGGTCGCCGGCGGCCGACCAGCGCCTCGACCTCGGCGTCGGCGCATTCCGACGAGAAGCAGGGGCCGTCGAGGCCGCGCCCGAGGAGCCGGCGCAATTTGTCCTTGGCGGTGATCGCGGCGACCCTGACGCCGGCCTGCGACAAGAGCCCGAGGATCGTCGCACCGCGCATCAGCCGGTCGTCGGTGATCATCACCGCCTCGCCGGTTTCGCGGTCGAGATAGTAGTTGCCGGCGATCCCGTGCCGCGCCGGCGCGGCGCCGGTCACGATCGAGACGTTGTTCGGGTTGGTGAAGGTCGGCATCGCGGCCATGGCCGTGCCACACCAGCCGGCGCGCGCCAGCCCGGCGATCGCCGGCAGAATGCCGTCGGCGAGGCCGCGGTCGAGATAGGCCGGGTCGAAGCCGTCGACGCAGATGACGACGACCGGCCGCTCCGGCCTCCGATAGCGGCGGCCATGGAGTTCGACTGCATCGGACATCGCCATTTCTTTCCGCCGCCTTCAGCGTTTGCCGGTCGAGCCCGGCACCGGCTCCTGTGCCGGCTCTGCGCGCCGCACTTTCTCCAAGGACTGCAGGTCATACTCAACCAGCTTCCACATCACCGGGGCCGCTATGCTCTCGCATTCGTGGCGCAGCACGTTGCCGATGCCGGCCACCCTCCGCCACGGGATTTCAGGGTGCGGGGCCTTCGGTTCGTCCGGCAGCCGGCGGCTGGCCTCGGAGATGATTTCGACGCCGCGCTCGACGAGCCAGCGCTTGCGCCAATCAGCCTCGAAGCCGTCGAGGCTCAACCCCACCGTCTCGCCGCGAACATTCTCGATGGCCTCGATGATGTCGATCAGCCGCGGGGCGGATGATGGCGCGGCCATCAGAACACTTTTAAGGCTGAGGCTTCGATCCGTTGCCGCAGCGCCTTGTGCAGGCTGTCCCGCGTCATGATATCGGCCTTTCGGCCGAGGATCGCGGCAGCGCGTTCCTTGACACCCATCAGCTCGAACAGGCCAAACTTGCCCCGTTGGTAATCGAAGAACAAGTCGACGTCGGAATCCTCGCCGGCTTCGTCGCGCGCCGTCGAGCCGAACAGATAGAGGTGTTCGACGCCAAGCTGCTTCAGTTCCGCCTCGTGCTGCTTCGGCCTGGCAATGGCTTCACGGCGTCGCATCGGGTGGTCTCGGGCTCCCCGGGAATCATGATAACACCTTCCGTCGCCTTCAGCCGGGGATGCGCACGATCATCGACGTGATCCCGTGCACGAAGACCGCGTAGAGCCGGCTGCAGCGGGTCGCCGACGGTCGTGCAGACCGAGCGGGATCTTCCAGGGATCGCCGAAGGCCTGGTGCGCAACCGGTGTGGTCATGGCGGCCTCCTTGGCCGGCGGGTCACGTCTCGCGGGCGACGCGGTCGGTCTCCTCTCGAATAGAGACGGCGCGCCCCGCATCGGCGAGCGCATCCGCATCTCGGGCGGCGCCGAGCGCAGAGCCGGCGCGCAGCACCAGCGGTCCTGCTCGGCCGCTGGCCGTCCGGACCCTTCGGAGGTTTCAAACCCCTTGGCCAGCGGGGGCTTAAGCCTTTATCCATAGGAGTTCCGGATAACATCGCACTCTTCGATGCCAGGCGGCGATAGGCACGCCGATCGTCCGAAGGCGGTAACCAATGCGTATCTCGAGGTCGGCGATAGGCTTGCTGATGCTCGTCGCGGCGTGCGCGCAGACCTCCGCGCCGCCCAGCGACACGCCGCGCGCCGAAGCACCCGCGCCGCGCGCCGAAGCACCCGCGCCGCGCGCCGAAGCACCCGCGCCGCGCGCCGAAGCACCCGCGCCGCGCGCCGAAACGCCGGCGGCATCGCCGGCAGAACCGCAATTGACGGCGCCCCCGGTCGATGTCGACGGCGAGGCGGTGCGATTGCACGCGGAGCTCCGTCGCGAGGTGCCGCATCTCATCGTCGATCCGCCGGCGGCGCAGCGGGGCTGGATCGAGCGCTCTCGGGCGGCGGTTGCCGACAGCAACGAGCGCATCGATCGGCCGCAGCTGGTCGTTGTCGTCGATCGCAATCCTCGGGTTCAGCAGATGCGCATCCTGGTGGCGCGCCCCGACGCCGATTGGCAGGACCTCGGCGGCACCAGGGTCTCGACCGGCCAGACCGGCCGGTTCGACTATTATCTGACGCCGACCGGCGTCTTTGCGCATACCGACGCGATCCTCGACTGGCGCGCCGAGGGGACCTTTAACGAAAATCACGTCCGCGGCCTCGGGCTCAAGGGGATGCGCGTGTGGGATTTCGGCTGGCAGACCGCGGCGAAGGGCTGGGGGACCGAGGAGGAAGGCCAGATCCGGCTGTTGATGCACGCCACCGACCCGGCCAATCTCGAACATCGGATCGGCCGGCCGGCCTCGAAAGGATGCGTGCGGATCCCGGCGGCGATGAACCGGTTTCTCGATCGTCACGGGGTTCTCGACGCCGACTACGAGCGCGCGGCGCAGCGGGACCCCGGCTTTGCCGCCCTGCTGTTGGCAGACAGCATCCCGACGCCGCTGGCCGGAACCATGCTCGTCATCATCGATTCCGCGGCGCCGGCGCGCCCCGGCGCATGATCCCCTGCCGGTCGTTCTCGCGGCTTTGCGCGCCACCGCGCCCGCGATAGATTTGGTCGATGACGCCGGCGGACGCGAGCAGGAGAAGCCTCGGGGATCTGTCGATCTGCCCGATCGTCAACGGCATGTGGCAGGTCGGGGGCGGGCACGGACGGATCGATCCGGGGCGCGCGGTGGCGGCGATGGCCGCCTATCACCGGGCCGGGTTCACCAGCTGGGACCTCGCCGACCATTACGGCCCGGCCGAGGACCTGATCGGCGCCTTCCGCCGGCAGATGGCGGAGGAGTGCTCCGAGGGGTCGGTCGCCGAGATCCAGGCCTTCACCAAATGGGTGCCGGCGCCGGGCCCGATGACGCGCGCGATCGTCGAGCGCGCGATCGACCGGTCGCGCCGGAGGATGGCGGTCGACCGCCTCGACCTCCTGCAATTCCATTGGTGGGACTATGACGACCGGCGCTTTCTCGACGCCCTGCGGCATCTCGCCGATCTCCAATCCGAGGGCAGGATCCGGCATCTCGCACTGACCAATTTCGACACCGAGCGGCTCGCGGTCGTGGTCGATCACGGCATTCCGATCGTCTCGAACCAGGTGCAGTATTCTTTGGTCGATCAGCGGCCGGCGGCGCGGATGGCAAGGTTCTGCCGCGACCGCGGGATTGCGCTCTTGACCTACGGCACCCTGCTTGGCGGGTTCGTGTCGGAAGCCTGGCTCGGTCGGGCCGAACCGGGCCGGGCCGAACTCGGCACGGTCTCGCTGCAGAAATACAAAAACATGATCGACGCCTGGGGCGGCTGGACCCTGTTCCAGAAATTGCTCGCCGCACTGCGGCTGGTTGCGCAACAGCACGGCGCCGGGATCGCCAATATCGGCGCCCGCATGATCCTCGATCGCCCGGCGGTGGCCGGCGTCATCATCGGCGCCCGGCTCGGCATCGCCGAGCACATCGCCGACAACGCCCGCGTCTATCACATAGCACTCGAGGCCGAGGATGCCGCCGGCCTCGAACCGGTGCTGGCGCAATCGCGCGATCTGCTGCGGGTGATCGGCGACTGCGGCGACGAATACCGCTGAGATATTTCGAACCGGGCCGGCCTTTCCCCGCTTGTGGAGCACCGTCATGACCCGCGAAACGAAGACCGCCCTCATCGAGCATCTCGGCCGCCGGCATCAGGCGATGGTGACCCTGTTGGCCGAACTCGTCGGCATCGATTCGGGGAGCTACAACAAGCGCGGCGTCGATGCCGTCGCCGACCGGCTGCGGGCCTGGCTGGAAGCGGCCGGGATTGCCTGCGAGACGTTCCCAAACCCGAGTTTCGGCGGCTGCATGCTGGCGCGGCTTCCGGTGGCTGGCGGCGACCGCCCGATCGTTCTGATGGGTCATTGCGACACCGTGTTTCCCGACGGTACCGCGGCGCAGCGGCCGTTTCGGATCGACGGCAACCGGGCCTTCGGGCCGGGGGTCGCCGACATGAAGGCGGGCCTCGTCATGAACAGCTTCGTGCTCGAGGCGCTGCACCGGTTCGGCGCGCCTTGTCCGGTGCACGCCCTCTATACCGCCGACGAGGAAATCGCCTCGCCCTCCTCGCGGCCGATCATCGAGGCCGAGGCCAGGGCGGCCCGGGCGGTCTTCAACGCCGAGCCCGGCCGGCCGAGCGGCAACCTCGTGTCGCGGCGCAAGGGGGCGTCCTTTATCGAATTGGAGGTGACCGGGCGCGCCGCGCATTCGGGCGCCGCGCATGCGCAAGGGGTCAGCGCTATCGAGGCGATGGCGCGCAAGATCCAGCGTCTGCACCAGCTGACCGATTATGACCTGGGCACCACGGTCAATGTCGGGCTGACCCAGGGCGGGACCGCGGTCAACACCGTGGCGGCGCGGGCCACGGCCGCGATCGACGTCCGGTTCCCGACCCTCAACATCATGGAAAAGATCCTCGGCGAGGTGCGCGAGATCTGCAATTGTTGCGAGCTGCCCGGAAGCGGCAGCCGCATTCTCGGCGAACGCAGCTTTCCGCCGCTGGAACAGGATGAGGCGAGCCGCGCGTTGTTGGACCGCTACGCGCGCTCGGCCGCGGGATTGGGCCTCGAAGTCGCGGGCGAGGCGACCGGCGGGTCGGCCGACAGCGGCTTCACCGCCGCCCTCGGCATCCCGACACTCTGCGGCACCGGCCCCATCGGCGGCAACGTCCACACCGATGACGAATGGTGCCGGATCGACACCATGGTACCGCGCGCCCAGGCATTGGTCTTGACGATATTGGCGACGGCCGCCGGCTGACGCCGCCGGGGCCCGGCTCGGCTCAGGCGGCCGAGGCGGCGCTCGGCGCGGTCAGTGCCGAGCGCGCGGCGAGAACGATGGCGCCGAACGCATCCGGCTCGCGGATTGCCAGATCGGACAGTATCTTCCGGTCGAGGTCGAGCCCGGCAAGCTTGACCCCGTGGATGAATTCCGAATAGGTCAAGCCATGCTCGCGCGCGCCGGCGTTGATCCGCTGGATCCACAGGGCGCGGAAATCGCGCTTGCGGTTGCGGCGGTCGCGATAGGCGTAGCGCCACGCCTTTTCGACCTTTTCGATCGCCACCCGATAGGCGGTGCTGGCGCGGCCGCGGTACCCCTTGGCGACGGCTAGAACCTTCTTGTGACGGGCGTGGGTGGTGACCCCGCGTTTGACGCGCGCCATCGCCTAACCCCCGAGATAGGGCATGTAGGTCGCGACCAGCCGGGCATCGCCCTTGGCCAGGGTCGTGGTGCCGCGCGCCTTGCGCTTCATCTGCTTGTCCTTGTTGATCAAGAGATGGCGCTTGTGGCCGAAGTTCCGCCTGACTTTGCCGGTGCCGGTGGCGCTAAAGCGCTTCTTCGCGCCGCTCTTGGTCTTGAGCTTGGGCATGTCAGGGTTCCATATCGGTTGCTTCGGCGGCCCGGGCGCGGCCGTTTTTATGGCGCGAGCGCCTTATATCGATGCCGCGCATCGCATGCAAGGCGGGCGTCATCTGACGCCTCTCGGGTGCTAGCCGGCCGCCCGAGCCGACCGTCGGCGCACCAGCGTCCGGAACACCGCATATTGCAGTGCCAATGCGGCGAATTTTGCGCCGACCGAGATCGCCATGACGAACCAGGCCCAAACTTTGAGGTCGAAATACAAGGCGATGATCAGGTTGGTGAGGCCCAGCGCCGCCATCAGCACGGCCCAGGCATAGCTCGCCGCGACCACCACCGGCTTTGGCACGCTTTGCCGCGCAGTCGCGTTGAGGTGGGGGCTGAGCCAGTCGCCGCGGCACATCGCGGCGGCCAACGCGAGGTGGACCGCAGAGGGCTTCGCCATGATGAAGCGCGGGCTTCCGAGAAACCACGCCGCGGCGCCGAGAGCCAACGACAAGCCGAGACTGGACCATTGCCACGGCTCGACCCGGCGGCGATGGAGGACGCTCCAGGCAGCCGGTGTAAGCGCGGCAAGGGTGGCGACGCCGACCGCGCCGCGCAGACTGCCCGAGGCCCCATAGGCGACCACGAACAAGACAGCCGACACAAAATCGTCGAGAATATGCCCCAGCGCCTGCCTCATGGGGTTCCACCGACCTTGGGCGGCAAGGGCCAGCGGCGGGCAATGCGCTATTTCGGCGACATCACCATCGTCATCTGCCGGCCCTCCATCCGCGGCATCTGCTCAACCTTGGCGATTTCCTGAAGGTTGTCGCGAACCCGGACGAGGACGTCCATGCCAAGTTCCTGGTGCGCCAGCTCGCGTCCACGAAAGCGCATGGTCACTTTGACCTTGTCGCCTTCCTCGATGAATTTGACCATGCTGCGGACCTTGACGTCGTAATCATGATCATCGATGCTGGGACGGAGCTTGATCTCTTTGACTTCGATGATCTTTTGCTTTTTGCGGGCTTCGCTTTTTTTCTTCTGCGCTTCATATTTGAACTTGCCGAAGTCCAAGATTTTGCAGACCGGCGGATCGGCGTTCGGGGCGATCTCGACGAGATCGAGCCCGACATTGGCGGCCATGGCGAGCGCTTCGTTGCGGGCGACGACGCCCACCATATTGCCCCGCTCGTCGACCAGGCGGACGCGCGGCACGCCGATCTCGTCATTGATGCGCGGGCCTTCGCGCGTGGGTGTGAAGTTCAGCGGTATCCTGGCGATTTACACTCTCCTCTCTCCGGTCGGGCTTCGTCTTCCCGGATCGCAACGTCCCCCCTAGCGCGACGACGGAACGGCGGCCTCCCGCGCCAATCTAGCAACCGCATCGCCGAGCGCAAGGGGTTCCTGACCGGCGCCGCCGAACCGACGCATCGTGACCGATCGGTCTCTCGCCTCGCGCTTCCCGACGACGAGCATGATCGGCACCTTGGCCAAGCTGTGCTCGCGGATTTTGTAGGAAATCGTCTCGTTCCCGGCGTCGAGGACGGCGCGCAACCTGGCGGCCGCGCATGCCCTGACCACCTCGGCGGCATAATCTGCCGCGTCGGAAACGACCGTGGCGACGACGATTTGCACCGGGGCCAACCACAGCGGCAGACGGCCGGCGTGGTGCTCGATCAGAACCCCGATGAAGCGCTCGATCGAGCCGAGGATCGCGCGGTGCAGCATGGCCGGGACGCGGCGGGCGCCGTCCTCGCCGACATAGCTGGCGCCGAGCGCTTCCGGCATGACAAAGTCGAGTTGCAAGGTGCCGCATTGCCAGTCGCGGCCGAGCGCATCGCGCAGGGCGAATTCGAGCTTGGGGCCGTAAAAGGCGCCCTCGCCGGGGTTCAGCGCATAGTCGAGGCCGGCCGCCTCGACGGCGTGGCGAAGCGCCGCTTCGGCGCGATCCCAGACCGGGTCCGAACCGGCGCGCTGCGCCGGACGATCGGCGAACTTGACCGCGACCTGCGAAAAGCCGAAATCGCGATAGACCGACAGCAGCAGCTCGCAGAACCCGACCGTCTCCGGGACAACCTGGTCGTCGGTGCAGAAAATATGGGCGTCGTCCTGGGTGAAGGCGCGCACCCGCATGATGCCGTGCAATGCGCCCGACGGCTCGTTGCGGTGGCAGCTGCCGAATTCGGCCAGGCGCATCGGCAATTCACGATAGCTGCGCAGACGGTTGCGGAAGATCAGCACATGGCCGGGGCAGCTCATCGGCTTCAGCGCCAGAATTCTCGCATCACGGCTCTCGGCGATGAACATGTTCTCGTGGAATTTCTCCCAATGACCGGAAGCTTGCCACAGGCTGCGGTCGAGGAGTTGCGGCGATCTGACCTCGAGATATCCGGCGCCGTCGAGCCGCATGCGCACGTAATCTTCGATGATGCGGAACAAGGTCCAGCCGTTCGGATGCCAGAAGACGCTGCCAGCCGCCTCCTCCTGCAGATGGAACAGTTCGAGCTCGCGCCCGAGCCGGCGGTGGTCGCGCCGCTCGGCTTCTTCGAGCCGTAGCAAGTATTGGTCGAGATCGCTTTGGTTCGCCCACGCCGTGCCGTGGATCCGTTGCAGCTGCGCATTGCGGGGGTCGCCGCGCCAATACGCGCCGGCCACGCTCAACAGCTTGAAGGCTTGGCCCAGATGGCCGGTCGAGGGCAGATGCGGTCCGGTGCAGAGATCGACGAACCCGCCCTGGCGGTAGAGGCTGATTTCCTCGTCTGCCGCGATCTCGCCGATATAATCGGCCTTGTAATGCTCGCCGATGCCGCGAAAAAAGGCCGCCGCCGCGTCGCGGTCCCAGATCTCGCGGGTGATTTTCTCGTCGCGCCGGACGATCTCGCGCATCCGGGTTTCGATCCGTGCGAGATCCGCGGGCGTGAACGGCTCGGCCCGGGCAAAATCGTAATAGAACCCGGTCTCGGTCGCCGGCCCGAAGGTGACCTCGGTCTCCGGATAAAGCTCCTTGACCGCCTCGGCCATGACATGGGCGGCGTCGTGGCGCAGGATCGCGAGCCCCTCCTCGCTGTCGCGGGTGATGATCGCGACCGCGGCGTCGCGGTCGACGACGGCGGCAAGATCGCGCGCCCGGCCGTCGATCCGCACGGCAATCGTCGCCCGCGCCAGGTGCGGCGCGACCGCCGCGGCGATCTCGGCCCCGCTCGTCGGTCCGGCAAAGTCGCGTCTGCCGCCGTCCGGCAGGGTCACGACGATCGGCGCCGGTACCGCCACGCTCGCCGACCCTGTGGCGGCGGAAGACCGGGGTGGCATCGTCCCGCTCCCGAAAGTCTCGAGGGAGCGGCGATTTAGCCTAGTTGCCGCGAGCGCGGCAATCCCCTGCGACGCGACGACCAAAGCGAAGGCGGCGGGTCCGGCAGAGGACTGGCCGTCGACGAGGACCGCGGCGGGGAGAGGATGCCGCCTCAGAAGGTCTCGGGGACGAACCGGTACGGATAGTCGGTTTCCTTGTAGTCGCCGCGTTTCTGCCGCTTCGGCAGCTCGACCTTGGCGCGCGGCAGCGCCCCACAGGGCACCTTAGCGAGAATGTGGCTGAGGACATTGAGCCGCGCCCGCCGCTTGTTGTCCGAACGAACGACGTACCACGGCGACCAGGCGGTGTCGGTCGCCGCGAACATCTCGTCGCGGGCCCTCGAATAGTCGTACCATCGGGAATACGATTTGAGATCCATGTCGGACAGCTTCCAAATCTTGCGCCCGTCATCGATGCGCGCCTCGAGTTCGACGGGTCTGCTCCTCGGCGCTGACCTCGAGCCAGTATTTGAGCAGGATGATCCCGGACTCGACGACGGTCCTCTCGAACAACGGGGCAATTTCGAGGAACCGCTTGGCTTGTTCCTCGGAGCAGAACCCCATCACCCGCTCGACGCCGGCCCGGTTGTACCAGCTGCGGTCGAAGATCACGACCTCGCCGGCCGCCGGCAGATGCGGTACGTAGCGCTGCGCGTACATCTGCGTCTTTTCGCGCTCGGTCGGCGCCGGCAGCGCCACCACCCGGAAGACGCGCGGGCTCACCCGCTCGGTCATCGCCTTGATCGTGCCGCCCTTGCCGGCGCCGTCGCGGCCTTCGAAGACGATACAGATCTTCAGGCCCTGGTTTACCACCCACTGCTGCAGCCTGACGAACTCGACATGAAGCCGCGCGAGTTCCCGTTCGTATTCCTTGGCTTTCAACTTGCCGTCGGCCGCCGGCCTGTCCTGACCCGTCTCGGACATCGGTCGCTCCTCCCTGCTTGGCTCTTCGATCAGCGACGAAAGCTCGACTACTTCCAGGTCAGGAAAAAGCCGATGTCGCCAGGCATGCCGCCCGGGTAGTCGACCACACCGGCCTTCAACCCGAAGCCGAGCGGCCTCAGATGGTCGTGCCAGAATTCATAGGCGAGCTTTGGCCGGCCCTCCAAGGTCTGTTCCCACTCGGGCTCTAAGTTGTTGATCCGCCGACCTCGATCGCGGCACAGTTCGTTCGGAAAACGATAGACCTGCACTTCGGTTTGGCCGCGGTCCGCGGCCTGATTGACCAGCTGCATGACGAGCTGCATCAGCTGCTCGGCGGTGCGCTCGGGCGGTTTGTGGAATTCCGCCATCACCACCTTCTGCCGTTCCTCCTGGTCCTGCATGCGCCGCGATTCTTCGGCGGCCCTGGCCGCTTCGTGTTCGGCCATCCGCCGCTGCAAATCGGCCGCGGAAAAGACGCCGGCCGCCGGCCGCGTGCTGCGCTGTTCGGACGACATGGTTCTCCCTCCGTCCCGCGATTGTCGCTGGGTCACCGGCACCCTGGCGAAACCGATCCTGATGACCGGTACAGCGATGCGGCCGTCACCCCGCCCTCTCCGCTAATCATTGGCGTTCCGCTTCAACAGGTCAACCTTGCGGTTCAATGCCGCGATCAGGCCGTCGACGCCCTTGCTGCGCAGAATGGAATGGAATTCCCGCCAGCTGGCTGATCGTGCCGTCGAGATAGACATCGGCGATCTGCCAAATGCCGCCTTTCTCGCGCATCAAGTAATCGATCGTCACCGGATCGCCAGTCGGCTTGACGATCATGGTCTGGACGATGTAGCCGCCGGCAAAGACCCGCTCGCCGCCGACCTCTAGTCTTACTGAGTCACAAAATCTTCTATGCTGTATTGTTGTAGGTTGGAGGAACACGATATGGTATATAAGCCCAGTTCTTGACCGATTGGGGGATCGGAATGGACGGCACCGAGTGTGAGGGGAGTGAAGCGCGATTTGTGGCCTATGTCGAGGCCCTTGGTCAGGTACTTGGCCATGCCGACCGGCAGGAACCGATGCGCGATTATTGCTTGGGGCTGATGATGCCGCTGGCACGGAAGAGCGTGGAGCCGCTGGCGGCGGTGACGGCTCCGGCGGCGGTTGCCGCGAAGCATCAGTCCTTGCTTCATTTTGTCGGCAACGCGCCGTGGTCGGACGCAGCGATGCTGGACAAGGTGGGAGAACTGGTGCTGCCGGCGGTCACGCGCAGCGGTCCGGTCGAGGCGTGGATCATCGACGATACGGGCTTTCCCAAGAAGGGACAGCACTCGGTCGGGGTGACGCGGCAATATTGCGGCCAGCTCGGCAAGCAGGACAACTGCCAGGTCGCGGTGAGCTTGTCTCTGGCCAACCACGACGCCAGCTTGCCGGTCGCTTATCGGCTCTATCTGCCGGAGGACTGGGCCCAGGACCAAGCGCGTCGGGACAAGGCCAAAGTGCCGGCGACGGTTGCTTTCCAAACCAAGCCTGAGATCGCCTTGGGGCAGATCAAAGCGGCTCGGGCGGCGGCGCTGCCCGAGGGCGTGGTGCTGATGGATGCCGGCTACGGCAACGACACCGGGCTGCGAACTGAGATCACAGCGCTCGGCTTGCGCTACGCGGCGGGTATCGGTCCCAATACCTCGGTCTGGCCGCCGGGAATTGAGCCGTTACGACCGCAACGTGGCCGCGGGAGCGGTCGACCACCCAAGTTGCTGCGGCGCGACGACGAGCATCAGCCGGTCTCGGTAAAGGCGCTCGCTCTGGGTCTGCCGGCACAAGCGTGGCAGACCATTACCTGGCGCGAGGGCAGCGCCGATTGGCTCACTTCACGCTTCGCACGGCAGAGGGTGCGGCCAGCGCATCGCGATACCAAGCTAAGCGAACCGCGCGCCGAAGAGTGGCTGCTGATCGAGTGGCCGCAAGGCGAAACCGAGCCGACGAAATATTGGTTTGCCACCTTGCCCGAGGATGTCGCCTTTGATCAGCTGGTCGACATCGCAAAGTTGCGCTGGCGGATTGAGCGCGATTATCAGGAACTCAAACAGGAGCTTGGCTTTGGTGACTACGAAGGGCGCGGGTGGCGCGGCTTCCACCACCACGCCACACTTTGTATCGCCGCCTACGGCTTCTTGATCGCCGAACGCGGCGCCCTTCCCCCCTCAGGACCGACTTCCGCCACGCTCTTCTCGGGATCTGGCCTTCCCGAGGGTTACCGACCCAGAGGCGCCGCCGATCCGACCCGAACGACACGTTCCCAACTCGATCGCAACCATCCGCCGACGGATCATCGTCGGCCTCGCCAGGACCCTCCCGAGATGCCCTTGCTGCAATGCGCCAATCCGCAAAAGGCCAACGATCCCCAATTCTTGACGCAGTAAGACTAGGGCTTCGCCCGAATATCGGTCGAACCGGTCGGCATAAGTCGCCGCGATATAACGGCCGAACGCGGTCGTCACCTGCTGCTGCTGGCCCGGCCCCAACCCCGCCCAATCGGCGCCGACGGCGAGCCGGGTCATGAGCGGCACGTCGAAGACCTGATGGACCACCGGGGCCAGCGCCGCGTAGCGTCCGCTTTCGCCCAAGCTTGCGCCGGCTTTCATCGTTGTCAGCAAGCTCGCGTAGAAGCTGCGGATTGCGTCTTGCGGACCCGAGGCGAAGGCTGGGGCGATCGTGGCAACCAACGCGAGGGCGAAGGCGAACCCCTTCTTACTCCGGCCGGACCGCCGGCGCGCCAAGCGAGTGCGCCGGCCGGCGCCGGCCCCGCGCGAGCCCTTCATCGAGTTCGAGGTGAATAGACATTATCTCCTGCCTGCCGAACGACATCCGAAGATGCCGCGGGACGCCGCGGCCGACAACGCCGTTGTTGGCGCGGGGGAACGGCCCGATGCCGCCATCGGCAAAAGCGGTTGCGGCGCCAGCGGATCGCGGATTATGGCGGTGAAGCAACCGCGCCGCCCGTCGGGCGCGACGGCCGCTCGGATCGGCGGTGCCGCCGGTTTCGATTCGGATCGCGGTGGTGCCGCTTTGTCTGGCGACCCCGCGCACCCGCCGGCGCGGGGCGACCCCCGATCTGCGCCAACCGAGCGCCACGCGCTAGGCGGCCAGCCCTTGACGCAAGGCCGCGGCGGCGTCGGCGAGCGCCCGCCGCGCGGTGCCGATCAGCCTGCCGTAGCGGATGAACCCGTGATTGATCCCATCATAGACATTGAGGGTGTTGGCGACGCCGGCGGATTGCAGGGCGGCTGACAGCCGCCGGCTATCGTCGAGGAGGGGATCGAGGCTGCCGACCAGCAGACAGGCTGGCGGCAACGCCGCGAGATCGGCGAGGATCGGCGCGGCGCGCCAGTCCTGTTGCTGTTCGGGCCGTTCCAAATAGGTCTCCCAGATCCAGCGCATCTGGGTCTGTGATAGGCCAGCGCCGCGGCCAAAGCGCTGCCAGGACGGGCTCTCGGTGTCGGTCGAATAGACGCCGTAAATCAGGAGCATGAAACGCAACTGCGGCAAGCCGGTCGGGGCGCAGCGCGAGCGCCGCTCCGAGCGCGAGATTGGCGCCCGCCGAATTGCCGCCGACCGCGATCCGCCCGGGGTCGATGCCAAGGCCGGCGCCGTCGCGGGCGGCCAGCCGGGCGATTGCGACGATCTCGTCGAATGCCTTGGGAAAGCGGTGCTCGGGCGACAATTTGTAGTCGACCGACAACGCCGCCGCCCCCGACTGGCGCACCAGGTCGCGCAGCATCGCGTCCCAGGAGGGCAGGCTACCCTGCATGAAGCCGCCGCCGTGGGCGTAGACCAGGAGCGGCGGGTGCGCGGCCGCATCCGGCAAATAGAGCCGGCAAGGCACCTGACCGTGCGGTCCGGGCAGGGACAGGTCGCGCTCGTCGCGCAGCGGTACCGAGCCTTCGCCAAGAAACGCGCCGATCCGGTCCTGAGCCGCACGCACCTCGGTGAGCGGCGCCCGGGTGCGGTCGGGCGCCACCAAGCCGTGCTGCTGCAACAGCTGGCCCGCCGCCAAGAGTTCGGGATCGACCCAGGGTGCTGCGTCATCCATCAAATTTCTCCTTTGTGCCGTGCCGCCGATTTAACCCCGTCGCGCGACGGCGCCGCAACTCCCGCTCCGCGCACCGGGGGCGCTCTCTCCCGAATTGGGTTGGCGCAGGTCGACGCGCGCGCATCTTGCCTTGCGATTGCGTCCGGAAAGAGTATGACCTGACCCGTGCCAGTGGCTAAAGCATTCCCCCATATGCCAGCGTCGGCAGCGCCTGCGAAACGGCGGGCCCGCTGTCGTCAAATAGGCACGGCCGATATCGACGGGCTTGTCACGCTTCTCACGAGCGGGTTTCGCGTTCGCACCAGTGAGTTCTGGCGACGTCGTGTTCCCTGCCGCTGCGGAAAGCCGGAGTGGTGCCCTACGCCTATCTCGCCTACTGCCGTTGTGACTGGGAAGCGCGCTGTCGGCGGTGGGGGCCGGCGAGGAAGTGATGGCGGCCTCCGAGTACCGGGCCTTGCCGCATCAGGTGCGTGAGGTGCAGCGGCTGCTGGGCAAGAAGACGTTGGAGAATGAGATCCCCGGCCTTCGCCGGGGCAGGCTCTGCGCGAAGCGCTGGATCTGGCGCAGCCAAAAACGGCGGTTGCGCGCGCCCTCGCCGGTGCGGGGCGATACGCCGTGAAGGCGATTGCCGAGGCGCTTGGGGTGGCGCGCTCGAACCTCATCGCCCAAACGACGGCAGCTGCGCCTCGTCGCCGGCGTCGGTGCCGGCTGAGCCTTGACGAACTCCGGCAGTGCTGAACATATCAAAGGGAGAAATGTCGTTGGTCGGGCCGCGCCCACAGGCGACCGCGATGAAAGCCGGCGATCGGCTCTATGGCGAGGCGGTGGGGGATGATGATCGACGTCACCGCGGCAAGCCGGGCCTCACCGGCTGGGCCCAGGTCAACGGGCTGCGCGGCGAAATCGACACTGGAGAAGGCGCGCGCTCGCCTCGAATATAATCTGCTTTATATCGAGCAGTGGTCTCTTTGGCTCGACCTGAAGACACTGGCCTTGACGATACCGGCGGTGCCTTTGCGCCAAAGCACATAGTGAGAGGTCCCAAAAGGGAAGATGGCGACGTACCTCGTGACCGGCGGCTGCGGCTTCATCGGCTCACACCTGTGTCGAGCGCTCTTGTCGCGCGGTGACGCGGTCCGCGTCCTCGACGACTTGTCGACGGGGTCCGCCGCCAGCCTCTCCCCGGAAGTCGATCTTATCGAGGGCGATGTCGCCGATCCCGTAACGGTTCGTAGAGCTCTCTACGGGGTTGATGGATGCTTCCATTTGGCGGCGGTCGCATCGGTCGAGCGCTGCAATCGCGACTGGCTCCGGGCCCACAGGACGAACCTGACCGGGGCGTTAACTGTCTTTGATGCGGCGGTCTCCGAGAACACCCCGGTCGTCTACACCTCCTCGGCCGCCGTCTATGGCGACTGCGCCAGCCTGCCGCTTAGCGAAAAATCCGCGAAGCAGCCCCTGTCGGCCTATGGAGCGGACAAATTGGGGTGCGAGCTCCATGCCAGCGCCGCCAGTAAAGTGCACGGGCTTCGGTCGGTCGGGCTTCGCCTGTTCAACGTCTATGGACCGGGACAAGATCCAAAATCACCTTATTCCGGCGTGATTTCCCTATTCTGCGACCGGGTTCGGCGCGGCATTCCAATCGAAATCTTTGGCGACGGTAATCAAACGCGCGATTTTGTCTTTGTTGCCGATGTGGTGGTCGCTCTGTTGCGGGCCATGGAACATCCGATGTCGGACGCGCCCGTTTTCAATATCTGCACCGGCCAGCGCACCTCCGTGCTGGAACTGGCGCGAGCCATCGCGACGCTCGGCGGCGGCGGCCTTGAAATCCGCTTCCGACCGGAGCGCGGAGGCGAAGTCAGACATTCTTGCGGGGATCCGACCGCCGCGAGGCGGGCGCTCGGGCTTGGCGAACCGACCGAACTCACCACCGGGCTCGCGGCGATTGTGGATTGGCGCGGGGCACCGGACGGATAATGGACCTTGAGCGCGGTCGGTCAACCGCATAGCATCACCGGTGAGGATGCTTGAGGTAAACCTATGGCTGCCGACGAGAGCGGGCCGGTACGCCGCTCTTACCCAGCCGTTACCGGCATGCGACAGCGGCTCTTCGAACGGGCGCCGGCGGAGGACTCAGCAGCATCGGGCTAATATAGGGAGAGAAGAACGATGACCAACAGATTTTGCAAAACGGTCGCCGGGGTCGTCGGCCTCGGCATTTGCTCGATGTCCTTGCCGGCCCTTGCCGCCCCCGCGTCTTGCGGCGACCTGCCGAGGTTTGGCGCGCTCAAATCGGCATTGGCGAGCGCGGTCACGGGAAAAAATGGCGGTCTCGGCTTCAATATGTGGGCGACGTTGGTCGCCAATGACGGAACCGTGTGCGCCGTTGCTTTCTCCGGAAGCGTTTACACCGATCAATGGCTCGGCAGCCGGATCATTTCGGCGCAGAAGGCCAATACCGCGAACGACTTCAGCGTGAGCAACGGGGCAACGCCCAAGACCAGCCTGTTCCCGACGGGCCTCGCGCTGTCGACCGCCAACCTCTATTCGGCGGTGCAACCGGGCGGCAGCTTGTACGGCTTGCAGCACAGCAATCCGGTGGACGCGTCGATCGCTTACATGGGCAACGCCTTGGACTTCGGCACCGCCTCCGATCCCCTCGTCGGCAACCGGATCGGCGGCGTCAATGTCTTCGGCGGCGGCCTCGCGCTCTACACGTCGGGCGGCAAGAAGATCGGCGGCGTCGGGGCCAGCGGCGACCAATCGTGCACCGACCATTTTGTCGCCTGGCGAGTCCGCGCCAATTTGAAACTCGACCATCTGGGAACTCTCGGAAAGGGAGTGGCCGACGACGCGAAGCATCCCGACAACATCATCTTCGATATCACGCCAACTCCCGGCGGCGGCTTGCTGGACCCGGTTGGAACGTTGAGCAAGAGCGCGAGCGGGTTCGGTCACCCGACCTGCATCAATACGGCAGACCCCAAGACGCTGCCGCCGGTGCGGAACCCGTGAGCGCGGCCGAAGGGATGACACCGGCGGCGGAGAGCAGCGCGGGCAGGAAACCGGTGTCGGCGGCGCCGGCGGTATAAAGTAGACCGAAGGCGGCCGTCGCGAACGAGCGACGTGCCGCCGGCGCCGCGCCGTGCTAGGGTGCACCGGCGCGCAATCAGCCTTTCGCCGCCCCGATGCATCTCCCACGACTTAAGCGGCCGGTCAGAGACATCCTGTGGTTCACCGTGATCGGTGCGCTCGTCGGGGTCGCTTACGGGCACATGATCGCGGTCGTCGCCGACGGCCACCCGCTTCTCGGCGCCGCCGGCGTGCCGCGCGGGAGCCTCACCGGCGTGCTGATCGGCAGCATTCTGATTTCCTTCGAACGGGGGTTGGCGCAGCCGGCGACGGAGTGGCTGGCGCGGGCGCCGTTCCTGGTGAACCTGGCGACAAAGACGATCGTCTATCTGGCGATCATCCTGTTTGCGCTGGCGGTCGGGGCGCGCCTCTTCCCGACGCCGGCAGAGATCGGTTGCCTGTTCCCGATCGCGGGTCGCGACGTCCTGTTCTCCTTCGCCGCCGTCCTGGCCATCCGGTTCGTCGATGACGTGAACCATCTGCTCGGGCAGAATGTGCTGCTCGACTTCGTCACCGGCCGCTACCACCGGCCGCGGTTGGAAGAGCGCGTCTTCCTGTTCATCGATATCGAGGGCTCGACGGCGCTGGCCGAGCGGCTCGGCGCGCTCGCCTTCCACCGCCTCGTCAACCGCTTTGTCGTCGACATCACCGCCCCGATCGTCGCCGCGCATGGCGAAATCCACCGCTATGTCGGCGACGAACTGATCGCGACCTGGAAATTGCCGGTCGGCATCGCCGACGCGAACTGCGTGCGCGGCTGCTTTTCCGCTCTCGAGCGGCTCGCCGCACTGCGCCCGGTCTATCTGCGCGACTTCGGCGCGCCGCTGGAGTGCCGGGCCGGGCTGCATTGCGGTCCGGTGGTGACCGGCGAGATGGGCTCGGTAAAAAAGGAAATCGCCGTTCTCGGCGACACCGTCAACACCGCCGCGCGCATCAAGGAGTTCTGCCGGCATACCGGCGAGCGCGTGCTTGCCTCGGCGGCGTTGGTCGATCTCGTCGAGCTGCCGCCCGGCATCGGCAAGCGTTCCCTCGGCGACCTGCGCCTGCGCGGCAAGCAAAGCAATGTTGTCCTTTATGCGCTCGAGCAAGAGCCCGCCGGCGCCGCCGCGATGGCCGCGTGAGGGTCGATTGCCCCGGGGTGTTTCGGTCGATCGCCGAGGATGATCGGGGGTGTTGCGGTGGCTAGCAATGACGATCTTGCCGAGCGCGTGCGCGCCGCTCTCGCCGGGACGGGCGGAGTGGGCGAAGTGAGGATGTTCGGCGGGCTGTGCTTTACCCTGAACGGCAACATGGTTGCCGGCGCGTCGAAGCGCGGCCTTCTCGTCCGCGTCGGCAAGGAGCGACACGACGAGGCGCTGGCGCGGCCCGGCGTCAGGCCCATGGCAATGAAGGGGCAGCCGGTCGAGGGCTATCTCTACGTCAATCCGCCGCCGCGGGATGCGCGGGCCTTGCGCGACTGGCTCGACCTCGCCGTCGCCTTTGTCGGCACGCTGCCGCCAAAGCTGCCGAAATCAACGCCCCGGCGGACCAGGAGCGGGTGAGGCGATTCGCATCAGCGAAGGCGCTGCTCTATGCTGCCGCCCCGATATCGAGCACAGCGAGGTGAAGCCATGGAAGCGAATGTCGGGACGGCCGCCAAGCCGATCAGAATTCCCGGGCCCGATCACCCGATTGCGATCGAGCGCACTCCGGCGCGGGTCATCGTCAGGGTGGCCGGCCGGGTCGTCGCCGACACGCGCGCGGCGCTCGGCTTGCGCGAGGCCGGCTATACCGCAGTGCACTACATCCCGCGCCAGGACGTCGACATGACGCTCCTCGGCCGCACCGCGCACAGCAGCTACTGCCCGTACAAGGGCGATTGCAGCTATTTCAGCATCCCGCTCGGCGGCGCGCGCTCGGAGAACGCCGTGTGGAGCTACGAAAATCCTTATCCGGCGGTCATCCCGATCAAGGACTATCTCGCCTTTTACCCGAGCCGGGTCGACGCCATCGAGGAACGGCCGGAGGCCTGAGCCCGAATGAGCGCGCGCGCCGCGGCGCTGCGCCGGCTCCTCGCCGAGCAGCGCTTCATCGACATGCCGGTCGCCTGCGACCCGCTCTACGGCCGGCTGATCGAGAGCCTCGGGTTCGAGACCGTCTATAACGGCGGCTTTGCCACCGGTGCGACGCGCGCCGTCTCCGAGCCGCTCCTGACCCTGGACGAGCAGGTGCGCTCGGCCGGCGACATCGCCAAGGCGGTAGCGGTGCCGGTCGTCGCCGATGCCGGCGCCGGCTTCGGCGAGCCGCTGCATGCGATGCGCACGGTCAAGGAATTCATCCATGCCGGGGTCGCCGGCATCCATATCGAGGACCAGCTTTTTCCAAAGCGCGCGCACTACCACAAATACGTGGCGCATGTGGTGCCGCGAAAGGATTTCGTCGACAAGATCAAGTTCGCCTGCCGCCAGCGCGAGGAGACCGACCCGGATTTCGTGATCATCGCCCGCAGCAATTCCTGCCGCTTCGAGGGTCTCGAGGAGGCGGTGGCGCGGATCAACCTGGCGGCCGATGCCGGCGCCGATCTCGGCATGATCTTCCCGCGCACACCCGAGGAAACGGTCGAGGCACCAAAGCGCGCGAAGATCCCGCTCGTCTATGTGCGCAGCCTCGGCAACCGCGACAACCGACCGACGCCCGCTTCGCCCGAATTGGCCGAAATGGGCTACAAGGCCTGCATCGATGCCTTGTTGCAGCTCGTGGTCGGTTTCCATTACGCGAAAGAGGCGCTCTCCGAGCTGAAAGCGACGGGCGGCTACGGCGGTCTGAGCCGCGACCGGTTGGTGGCCGCCCGGCACGAGATCGAGACCCTGATCGGCCTCGACCGGTTCTACGAGATCGAGGAAGAGACCGTCGAAGAGAAGCCGCGCTGACCTCTATGCCGTCCACCAGTAGCGGGTCAGGTGAAAGAATACCGGGGCGGCGAAGATGACCGAGTCGAGCCGGTCGAGCATGCCGCCGTGGCCGGCGATCATCCAGCCCCAATCCTTGACCCCGCGGTCGCGCTTCAGCGCCGACATGACGAGGCCGCCGCAAAACCCCATCAGGGTGATGATGAGCGCCATCAGCGCCGCCTCTCCCGGCGCAAACGGCGTCAGCCGCCACAAGGCGGCGCCAATGAGGGTGGCGCTGAGCACGCCGCCGAGAAAGCCTTCGACGGTCTTCGACGGCGACAGGCGAGGCGCGATCGGGTGCCGACCGAAGAGCTTGCCGCAGACGTATTGCAGGACGTCGCTCGCCTGCACGACGAGCACCAGAAACGCCACGAGCAGCAGCTTCTTCGCGGCAAAGCCGGGGATCGGCAGGGTCAGGAGGGCCGGCACGTAGGACAAGCAATAGACCGCGATCATCAGCCCCCACTGCAATTCCGCAACCCGCGCCATGAACTGCGTCACCTCGCCGCGCAAGGCGGCGACCACCGGCAGCAGCAGGAATACATAAACCGGGATGAAGATCGCATAGAGCCCGTACCACTCGATCGACACCAGGTAGTATTGCACCGGCAACACGACGAAGAACGCCGCCAACAGCGCCCAGTGATCGCCGCGCCGCGTCGGCGTCAAGGTCAGGAACTCGCGCAGCCCGAAGAACGAGGCGAAGGCGAACAGCACGATCACCCCGGTCTTGCCGAGTGCCATGGCGATGCCGAACAGGGCCACCATCACCCACCAGGCGCGCACCCGGGCATTCAGGTTCTCGATTGCCGGCGGCGGCGGTGCGCCGGCATAGCGGCGCGCGATGACGAAGCCGAAGAGCGAGGCGGCGACGAGGACCGCGACGACGCCGCCGAACAGCGCCGCGGTTTCGCCGGCGGGGCTCATGCCGCCGCAGCCTCGCTGGGCGCCAATGCCAGCAAGGCCTGCCGGCTGCGCTCGCGGAACGGCGCGCTGTCCTCGCCCGGATCGACGGCGATCGGGGCGCCGAACGTGACCGTGCACAAGAGCGGCACCGGCACGAACTCGCCTTTCGGCAACACCCGGTTCAAATTGTCGATCCACACCGGCACCAGCTCCGCCGCCGGGCAGGCGCGCGCCAAGCGGTAGAGCCCGCTCTTGAACGGCAAAAGCGGTGCGGTGGTGGTGTTGCGGGTGCCCTCCGGGAACAGGATCAGCGACTGGCCGGCGTCGAGTGCCGCGGCGAGCGGCGCGATCGGATCCCGCTCTCGGCTCGACCCGTCGCGCACCACCAACAGCGCATCGAACACCCGCCTGCCGACCAGCTCGCGCAGCCCGCCGCGACCCCAATAGTCCGCGGCCGCGACCGGCCGGGTGTGGCGCCGCAGCGCCGGCGGCAACACGGTCCAGATCAGCACGAAATCGCCGTGGCTACGGTGGTTGGCGAAATAGATGCGCGGCCGCGGCTCCGGCAGGCAGCCCTGCCAATTGGCGCGCACTCCGGTGACGAGCCATGCCAACGCGGTGACCGCGCCGGTGCAAAGCCGTGCCCCGATCCTCCTCATCGGGCGCCGGCCGCCTCGGCGAGGCCGGCGCGCACCCGGTTCGCCGCGGTCAGCGCGCAGAGCAGTGCGGCGAGCGGCATCACCCAGAACCACCAGCCCGGCAGCGCGCGGGTGAGGGCGATCGCGAGCCCCAGCAGCCCAAACAGTAGGGCCCGGTCGCTCTTGCCGAAGGGGCCGTCATAGCGGCGCGAGGCGCCCAGGGTCCGGCCGAGAATGCCGGCGCTCTCGCCGCCAGCACGATGACGGCCCCGACCCAGCCCGGCCCGAACGGTGCGACAAGCGCGAACGGCGCATAGAGTGCGGCGTCCGAGATCATGTCGCCGAGCTCGTTCAGATAGCCGCCAAGGCGGCTCTCCTGGCCGAACTCGCGCGCCAGCATGCCGTCGATCGCATTGAGCGCCATGCGCACCAGGAGCCACGCCGCGAACAGCAGAAACAGCGGCCGCAGCGCCGCCAGCGACGCGACCAGCGCGCCGACCGCGAGCGAGCCGACCGCCGCCGCGACCGTTACCTGGTTCGCGGTGACCCCGGCCCGCGCCAATCGCCCGACCAGCGGTCGGAGCAATCTTTGGAAGCGCGGCTTCAACGCGTAGACCGTGACCACCGCTGCTCTCCGCGGCGCTTCATGCCGGCGTCATTGTACCACGAGACCGTTACCAAATACTCTTTTGGGGGGTGACGCCGGCCAACTGTGCCGCGAAGTCTCGCTTGATCTCCGCGAGCCCGCGCAGCCCCGTCAGGTGCGGGTGGCGAAGCTGATCACACCGCGACCTCCGGCGAGCGAGCGGTCGAACACCGTATAATATCCGCTGAACAGCGGCAGTCCGAGGATCGACATTCCGCCCGTCTGACCGCCGTCGCCGAAGATATTGGCGATGGCCTGGCCTTGCTGGCCGGCGTCGAACTGCCAGTAGTTGCCGGCCGTCACCGTGAGGGTCACGGGCGAGCCGTCGGCGCCCTGCAGGGAGAGGGTCAGATCGGGCCATTGGGCGAGATTGATCTGCGTCTGGTCCACGCTCTGGCCGGTGGTCAGCGCGTAGTCTTGCAAGAGCGTGGCGAAGCCCGGGTTGATCGCGGCAAACGACGCCAGGATCCGGTCGAACAGCGTCTGGTCGATGACGAGGCTGTTGGTGCCGCTGTCGACGATCGCGTTGGACGGGTCGGGGCTGCCGGGCGGCAGCCCGGGCGCCGGGATCGGTGCCTGATTGCCGACCTGCACGCTGATGAGGTCGGTATTGTAGTAGATGTCGTCGAGCACCGCGACCTCGGTAAAGCTCCCGGTATAGAACTGATTTTGCTCCTCGCCGCCGCCGACGACGAACACCCCCTGGTTCACCGGGTCGGTCGCAGGGTTGCCGGTCGCCGCGCTGATGATCGAGCGCTTGGTGTAGAAGGCGAACTTGTTGGCGACGATGCCGGCTTGCTCGAGCTGATTGAAATACGGGTCGAGATCGGCCTGCTTGCCGGTCAGGATCCGGTTGGCGGCGTATTTGTGTGTCCAGGTATTGGCCGGCATCAGGTAGGAATTGTTCAGCGTCTCATAGGCGAGACCCCAGATGCCCTGCGCATTGCCGAACATGTTCGCCGATTCCCGGTAGGTCACGGCGAGGTTGACGCCGTTCAGCGACACTGCTCCGGGCAAGCCGACCGAGGTCCGCACGACCGCGCCGACCCAGCTGCCGCTGCCGTATTGCACCGCCTGCGCGATCCGGGTGGTCGTGGTGCCGGCGTCGGCGGCCGGATTGAAGTCCTGGCCATTGACCGCCAGCGTGCTGCTGCCGGTATCGAGGATCACGTTCATCGTCGTCCGGCTGGCGCCGACCAGAATTTCTCCGGTGTAGTCGCTGCCAAGCAACACATTGGAAATCGGTATGGTGACGATGGTCGACATCGCTCTCTCCCTCGCTGGTTATTGTCTACAGGCTACGGCCGACGCCGGACGCGGCACCGCCGCGACGGACGCGATGTCGCTGCATCTCGGCCCTAAGATCATCAGGGGCCGTCCACACGGCGGCATCCGGCATTGCCGCCGGCCAAGGCGTCGCGGCCCAGCCGGCCAGCGCCACGCGGAGGGCGGGAGGCACCTGCCGGAACTCAGACCACCTGGTTGCGCAACGGCTCTTCGCCGCGGCGCAGCCGGGAGAGATTGTCCAAGAGGATCTCGATTACATTGTCCTCGTAGCGCCGCGTCTCGCCGGCCGTGTGCGGCGTGATCAGCACCTCTTCCATACCCCAGAGCGGCGAGCCCGGCGCCAGCGGCTCGTCGGCCGTCACATCGATGCCGGCGCCGGCGATACGACCGACGGTCAGCGCCGCCACGAGTGCCGCCTCGTCGACGATCCGGCCGCGGGCGACGTTGACGAGATGGGCCGAAGGCTTCATCCGGCGGAATGCCGCGGCGTCGACGAGGTTCTCGGTCTCCGTCGTCAGCGGGCAGGCGAGAACGACGATATCGGCCTCGGGCAAGAGTGCCGCGAATTGCGCCAGCGGGTGCACCGCGTCGGCGGCGCCCGGGCCCCGCGCCGGGTCGCGGCGCAGCCCCAAGACCCGCATGTCGAACGCCTTGGCGAGCCGGGCGAGGCGGTCGCCGATCTGCCCGAGGCCGACGACAAGGAGGGTTTTGCCGCCGATTTCGTCCTCGCGCCGGGCGGGATCGCCGATCATCTGGCGCCAGTGGCGCCGCTTCTGGTTGTCGCGGGCCTCGGGCAGCCGGCGGCTCAAGGCGAGGATCAGCGCCATCGCGTGCTCGGCGACGGCGCGGGCATTGACGCCGCGCGCGCTCGCCAGGCGAATGCCCCGCTCCGCCAGCGCCGTCGTCGGGAACTGGTCGGTGCCGGCGCCGATCGATTGGATGAAACGGAGCCGCGGCGCGCGGTCGAGAGTGTCGTTCCGCCACAGTCCCGAGATCACCAGCACATCGGCTTCGCCGATGTGCTCCATCAGGCTTTCGCCGTCGCGGACGGCAAAGCTGGCGATGCCGGTGCCGAGCGCCGAAAACCGCTCGTGCAATCGATAGGCGACATGGGCAAAGCAGATCGCGGGCCGATCGTCGGGCGGGAGCATCGCCGGATTCTCCGAGGTCTAAACGGACGGGCGGTCGGGTGCGGCGTCCCGAGTTCGCCGTTGCCCGCATAAGAATAACGCGATCACGGCCTCGTTGGTCACAGAACGGCCGCGGTACCGCGGCGATAACGGGCGATCATTGACCAGAAGCTCTAGAATGCTCGCCAGCCGCCCTTCCGGGTTTCGGTAGCGTGACGACGCCGTGGCCCTGTGGAAGTCGCGTTTAAACGCGGCCGCGCGCTCAATCCTCCGCCTTCAGATCGGCGATCAGATCGGCCACGCTGTCGAATGATTTGCCGGCCCCTTGCTCGAGTTCGGCCATCGCCGCTCGCGTTTCGGCGTTCGGCATTTCGATCTCGAAAGGTAGCGCGTTCTCGGCGGCAACGCGGACCAACAACAGCCGGATCGCGTCGGCAACCGACAGTCCCAAGTCTCTAAGGACCTTGGCCGCCTTCTCCTTGACCTGTCCGTCGACGCGGGGGCGCACCACCGTATCCGACGCCATCGAACCGCTCCCGATGTTCCGGAGATGACTATGTGGCGCCCGATATCCCGTGTCCAACGGAGCTTCCAAAGGGGCGGCTCGCCTACTCCGCTGCGGTCGAATATCGGTCTCGGCGATGCGGCCCGCCACCCGTCAGGAAATTGGCCGAGGCGGTAAAAACAGCGCCCCATCGGCGTGGTGCGTGCTTCGAGACGCGCCCGGAGCCTGTCCTCGGGCCGCGCCCCCGGGTCCGCGCTCAACGCGGCCCGAGGGTAAACTCCGCGCGGACCCGGGGGGCGCTCCTCAGCATGATGGAAGCCATTGATGGCATTAAAGGAATTCCTTATCCTGAGGTGCCTCGCGCCCCCCGGAACGGCCCGAAGGGCCGGCCGTCCGGGGGGAGGCCTCGCCCTTCGAGACGCCGCCGAAGACGGCGGCTCCCTCAGGAGACGCATGGCATTGATCCAGCCGCTCGGCAATGGGATTACAGCCTCCAATGCCGGCGAAACGGGCTAACCTGCGATCCGCCTCTTTCGTCCCGGGGGTGGCAATCCGATGAACCATGGCGAGATTGTCGAGACGGCCAAGCGCGACGCCAAGGACGGGCAAATCGGCGGCGTCGGCTATGAGATCAATTCCAACCGCTACTTCTACCGTTACACTCCACCGCGTCCGCTGGAGGAGATCGAGGCCGACATCCGCGCGCTCGAAAGCGACATCGTGCGCATGCTGGCGGAGGTGACCGGGAGCGGGGCCGCGCGGTAAATAGGGGGCCAGGCGGTGGTGTGAACGAGACGAATGGATTAGATTTGCACTACTAGCTAGCTTCGCTAGCCGGCTGCCGGGTAGTGTGCACCTGCACTATAGCCAGCATTTTGCCGCGGCTACGAAATGCGAGCTCGGCGATAGCCGCCCTATTTCTGTCCAGATCGACCGCTATGATGTCGGTTAGCATGGAGACGGGTGTCGGCACTTTGTGCAGATAGGAGTTGGCTGGGTCCGCGGTTCCCTGTTATTTCGCTGATCCGCCGATTTAATCCCCTGTTCCGGCGAATTATTTCCCTGTTTCCTGCCTAGGGAATTGGCCCGGCAAGTGCTTGATCAAAATGGATATTCTTACGTGCGTTCGGGCCGAAACCGGGCTTTTTCCCAGTATTTTCCCATCGAACAGGGAAGCTGGGGCTGCCGTGAAGCGCGGGGAAGCATCCGTTTCGACCGGTAGGGAGATCGGAATGACCAAAACAATTGACGTGATTATTTGGGCCGATGCCGCGGCTGCCTGAGCTCTCGAGACCCCAGCGCGCCGGCAGGCGGCGCCGATCTTCACTTGAACCAATCTCAAAAATGAGATAAAAGCCAAGGCGCGGCATGGTGAGTTGAGATTCTGAATGAGACCAGCGGGCCGGGAACCGTCGGGCTGGCGCCCGACAGCGCCGCGCAGTACATCCGCTCGCGGTTCGGGGCGTCGGCACCCCGGCAGGGCGGCAAAAACAGCGGTTGAGGGCGCGGTCGAAGCGCGGAGATCACCAGCACATCGGCCTCGCCGATGCGCTACATGAGGCGGAGGGGTCGCGGAAATCGACCCTTCCGGTATCCGACACGGTCGGTCCGCGGGCTGGTCTCAGGGACCAGGCGCGGCCCGATCTCAAGAAGTCAGGGTCGCAGTCAAGCGGTCATCTCCCCTTTTGCCTGATCCTCGACGCCCGTCAGAAAATCCTTCGAGCCCTGCAAGCCGCTATCTTCGGGCGGCTCATACGGTTCAACGTAATAGAAAAAGCGATCCGGCTCCGGATGGAACCCCAGCAGGCTCGCAATCTTCGCCGTTTGCTCTTCATTCAATCGATACTCGCCCAGACCGTCATCCTGCGGCTGGAACCCCGCTATCCGTTTTGCTTCGCGCCAAACGCTGGGAGGGATCGGCAAATTCCCCCTCATTCGCTCGCTAGCCTTGTCGTAACTCACAACCCGGTAGATCATCTCGGGGCTCCACATGCCGCGACGGATCTGCCTGCCCGACCCGCCTACCATCCACGGGTCGAAATCGCCGAGATGTCGTCGGCCGGGTACACCTCAACCGTGTCATGCAGATAGTCGCGCTCGATGATTTTGCCGCGCTCGTCCTTCCGTCTGCTACGAAACCCGCCGCCGACGCGAGGCGTCTTCGCCCTGGATTTGTGCGCGCCAGGGAAGCCCGGCAACGTGTCGCCGCCTGGAAACGAACGTCGGATTCGCGGCGTTCCCCGGCCGGGCGGGCCTGCCCCTCGTTGGTCGCTCAAGCGGACTGACGGAAGCGTTCCGCGCGATTGCCAAGTATTCTGTCCTTCGCTATGCTGCCGGCCGGCGCAGAAGCGCCGGGGTATCGCGCCGGCCTGACGCCGGCGCCGTACCCGCAGAACAGATTTGCGGGAGGGATCGATGAGCGTGATGCCGGTCACACGTCGGGAGCTGTTCCGGCTCGGCGGGCTGACGGCGGGGGTTTCGACCCTGTCGGCGCTCGGCTTTGCGCCCGAGCCGGCGCTCGCCGAGGTGCGCGCCTTCAAGCTCGAACGCACCACCGAGACCCGCAACACCTGCCCCTATTGCGCGGTCGCCTGCGGCGTCATCATGTACGGGCTCGGCGACAAGGCCAAGAATGCGCCGGCCTCGATCGTCCATATCGAGGGCGACCCCGACCACCCGGTCAATCGCGGCACGCTCTGCCCCAAGGGGGCCGCACTCATCGATTTCGTGCATGCGCCGACCCGCCTCAGATACCCGGAATATCGCGCTCCCGGCGCCACCGAGTGGCGGCGCGTCGAGTGGGATTGGGCGCTCGACCGCATCGCCCGGCTCTTGAAGGACGACCGCGACAAGAACTTCATCGCCAAGAACCGCGACGGTGCCGTGGTCAACCGCTGGCTCTCGACCGGGGTGCTGGCCGCGTCGGCGACCTCCAACGAAACCGGTTTTCTGACCTACAAGGTCATCCGCTCGCTGGGCATCCTGGCCTTCGATAATCAGGCAAGATTCTGACACGGACCGACGGTGGCCAGTCTGGCCCCAACATTCGGTCGCGGTGCAATGACCAACTCCTGGACCGACATCGCCAATACCGATCTGGTGGTGGTGATGGGCGGCAACGCCGCCGAGGCGCATCCTTGCGGCTTCAAATGGGTGCTGGAGGCGCGCTCGCGCCGCAAGGCGAAGCTGATCGTCGTCGACCCGCGGCTGACGCGCACCGCCGCGGTCGCCGACCTTTACGTGCCGATCCGGCCGGGCACCGACATCGCCTGGCTCGGCGGCCTGATCAATTACCTGCTTTCGCACGACAAGATCCACCGCGATTACGTCGCGTCCTTCACCAACGCGCCCTACCTCATCAAGGAGGGGTTCGGGTTCAAGGACGGGCTGTTCACCGGCTACAACGAGGCCAAGCGGACCTACGACACGGCGAACTGGGGCTATGACCTCGACGCCGACGGGCATGTCAAGGCCGACTACCTTTTGCAGAACCCGCGCTGCGTCTTCCAGCTGATGAAGCGGCACTATGCGCGCTACACGCCGGAAATGGTCGAGCGCATCACCGGGTCGCCGCGCGACAAGCTGCTGACCGCCTGGCAATGGATCGCCGAGACCGCGCGTCCCGACAAGACGATGACCAACATGTATGCGCTCGGCTGGACGCAGCACTCGGTCGGGACGCAGAACATCCGCACAATGGCGATGGTGCAACTGCTGCTCGGCAACATCGGCATGGCCGGCGGCGGGATGAATGCGCTGCGCGGCCATTCCAACATCCAGGGACTGACCGATCTGGGGCTCTTGAGCAACCTGATCCCGGGCTATCTGACCCTGCCGAGCGAGCACGAGCCCGATCTCGCGACCTATATGAAGTCGCGCGGCTTCAAGCCGTTGCGGCCGGGCCAACTGAGCTATTGGCAGAACTACAAGAAATTCTTCGTCAGCTTCCAGAAGTCAATGTGGGGCAAGGCCGCAACCCCGGAAAACGATTTTGCCTATGACTATTTGCCAAAGCTCGATGTCGCCTACGACATGCTCCGGATCTACAATATGATGTACGAAGGCAAGGTCAACGGCTACATCTGTCAGGGCTTCAACCCGCTGCAATCGGCGCCGAACAAGGCCAAGGTGTCGGCGGCATTGGCCAAGCTCAAATTCCTCGTGGTGATGGATCCGCTGGCGACCGAGACGGCGAGCTTCTGGGAGGACCACGGCAGCTACAACCGCACCGATCCGGCCAAGATCCGGACCGAGGTGTTCCGGCTGCCGACCAGCTGCTTTGCCGAGGAGGACGGCACCCTCGTCAACTCCTCGCGCTGGCTGCAGTGGCACTGGAAGGGGGCCGAGCCGCCCGGCGAGGCGAGGAGCGACATCGCCATCATGGCCGGGCTGTTCCTGCGGCTGCGCGATCTCTGCAAGAAAGAAGGCGGCGCCTTCCCCGACCCGATCGTCAACCTCAACTGGCCCTATGCCCGTCCCGAACTGCCCTCGGCCGAGGAAGTGGCGAAGGAGCTCAACGGTTCGGCCGTCGACGACGTCGCCGACCCGAAGGACCCGAGCAAGAAGATCCTCGCCGCCGGCCAGCAGCTCGACGGCTTTTTCCAGCTGCGCGACGACGGCAAGACCGCCTGCGGCTGCTGGCTCTATTCCGGCTCCTTCACCGACAAGGGGAACATGATGGCGCGCCGGGAAACCGGCGACCCGAGCGGGCTCGGGCTGGTGCCCGAGTGGGCCTGGTCGTGGCCGGCCAATCGCCGGATCCTGTACAACCGCGCCTCCTGCGATCCGCAGGGGCAGCCCTGGGATCCGTCGCGGACCCTGATCAAATGGGGCGGGACCAAATGGGTCGGCTTCGACGTGCCGGATTTCGTG
Source organism: uncultured Alphaproteobacteria bacterium (assembly GCA_963772295.1). Taxonomy (GTDB): domain Bacteria; phylum Pseudomonadota; class Alphaproteobacteria; order ATCC43930; family CGMCC-115725; genus AP-15. The sequence goes on along the minus strand of CAVYWO010000018.1, from coordinate 126,082 downwards.
CCGGCGTCAAAGCCGGAAGCCGGGATGGGTCCGTTTATCATGCAGCCGGAAGGGGTGGCGCGGCTGTTCGCGCTCGGCTTCCTGCGCGACGGCCCGTTCCCCGAACATTACGAGCCGTTCGAAGCGCCGATCAAGAACCCGCTGCATCCGCAGGTGAATGCGAACCCGGCGGCGCGGGTGTTCAAGGGCGACCTCGAAGTCTTCGGCAAGCCCTCGGACTTCCCGCACGTCGGCACCACCTACCGGGTCACCGAGCTGTTCCATTTCTGGTCGAAGCACACGCTGATCAACGCCATCCTGCAGCCGCAGCAATTCGTCGAGATCGGTGAGGAACTGGCCAAGGCCAAAGGGATCGCGGCCGGCGACTGGATCAAGGTGCGCAGCAATCGCGGGGAGCTGACCGCCGTCGCGGTGGTGACGAAACGCATCAAGCCGCTCGTCGTCGACGGCAAGCCGCTGCACGTCGTCGGCTTGCCGTTCCATTGGGGCTTCACCGGCCGGACCAAGAAGGGCTACCCGAGCAACGTGCTGACCCCGTTTGTCGGCGACGCCAATGCCGAGACGCCGGAGTTCAAGGCCTTTCTCGTCGATGTCGAGAAGACATCGCCACCAGAGGCGTGAGGGGGCATCATGCCGTCGCTGCAATCCCTCGACATCCGGCGCCGCTCGGCCACCACCACGCGGCCGCCGGACGTGCGCGTCGGGCACGAGATCGAGGTCGCCAAGCTGATCGACGTGGCGCGCTGCATCGGCTGCAAGGCCTGCCAGGCGGCCTGCCTCGAATGGAACGATCTGCGCGAACCGGTCGGCGTCAACTACGGCTCCTACCAGAACCCGCCCGACCTCACCGAGAACAGCTGGACCTTGATGCGCTTTACCGAGTTCGAGGAGGACGGCAAGGTCGAGTGGCTGATCCGCAAGGACGGCTGCATGCATTGCGCCGATCCGGGCTGCCTCGAAGCCTGCCCGAGCCCCGGCGCGATCGTGCAATATGCCAACGGCATCGTCGATTTCATCTCGGAGAACTGCATCGGCTGCGGCTATTGCATCAAGGGCTGCCCGTTCAACATCCCGCGCCTCTCGAAGAAGGACGGCAAGGCCTACAAGTGCTCGCTCTGCTCCGACCGGGTGGCGGTAGGGCTCGAACCGGCCTGCGCCAAGGCCTGCCCGACCCAGGCGATCTCCTTCGGCAGCAAGCCCGACATGCTGCAACTGGCGGCGGCGCGCGTCGAGGAGCTGCATGACCGCGGCTATCAAGAGGCGGGGGTCTACGATCCGCCGGGCGTCGGCGGCACCCATGTCGTCTACGTCCTGCACCACGCCGATCGCCCGCAGCTTTACCAGGGCCTGCCGCGCGACCCGCGGATCAGCCCGCTCGTCCGGCTGTGGAAGGGTCTGGCCAAGCCCGTGGGGCTCGCCGTGCTCGGCCTTGGCCTCCTCGCCGGCTTCTTCCACTACGTGACGCAGGGGCCCGATGCGGTCGACGAGGCCGACGAGCGCGAAGCCGAGCGCGAAATCGAACGGGCGCGCGGCGGGGGTGCCGCCCGATGAGGTACCTCGAGCGCCATACGCGCTGGCAGCGCGCGATCCACGGCGCCACCGCGCTCCTGATGGTCCTGATGATGCTGAGCGGCCTCGCGCTCTTTCACCCGGCGCTGTTCTTCCTCAGCGACCTCTTCGGCGGCGGCACCTGGAACCGCATCCTGCATCCGTTCCTCGGCATCGTGCTGGCGATTTGCTTCCTGCTCTTGTTCCTGCGCTTTGTGGCGTTGAACGGGTTTACCGGCGACGACGGCAAATGGCTGCGCCAGCTCGGCGACGTGCTCGCCAAGCGCGACGCGCGGCTGCCCGAAGTCGGCAAGTACAATGCCGGCGAGAAGCTCGTGTTCTGGGGCTTCACGTTGTGCGTCGTGGTGCTGGTGGTGACCGGCTTCCTCTTGTGGGACGCCTATTTCGCCCGCGGCTTGCCGGTCGGGCTGCGGCGGCTGGCGGCGGTCGCCCATGCGCTCTTTGCGTGGGGTGCGGTCCTGCTGCTGATCGTTCATGTCTACGCCGCGATCTGGGTGCGGGGCACGATGCGCGGCATGACCGACGGCCGGGTCACCGCCGGCTGGGCCTGGAAGCACCACCGGAAGTGGTTTCGTGAACAGATCGGAAGGCAGGGCGCCGACTAGGCGCGGGGTGGTCAGCAGGTCGGGAGCCGTCGCTCTCCGCCCCTCACCCTCCTCCCCGGACTTGATCCGGGGATCCGCGGGTCCCTCCCTCTCCCCGCTCGCGGGGAGAGGGAGGGGGTGAGGGGCGGTCGCCCGACGGTGAAGACGCTGCGAGGGGGGCCGCGAGTGGTCGCCGATCCCGGCGAAATCGGCGCGGTGCCGCAAGCCGCCTTCCTCGTCGTGCCGGACCCGACCGGGGTGTTTCGCGCGCGAGCCCGGCGTTTGGGCGCGCTCGCCGCCGGCAACCCGTTCGCGCCGTTTCTCGAATTTGTCGCGGCGCTGGCCCGGGCCCAGGATGCGGCGGTGGCCGAGGCGCCGCCGCTGCCGCCGCGGGCGGCCGCGGGCGGGGCAGGGATCGGACCGCCGCTCGGCCGCAGTGCGATCCTCGCCGCCGGCGATTGGCGCCATTCGCTTGACCTGCTGGGGGCGCGGCTCGACGCCGCCGCGATGCCCGAGGCGGCGGCCGGGGCACTGCGGGCGCTCGCGGCAAGACCGGCGACGGAGACCGCGGAATTGGCCGAACGCGTGCTCGATCGCCGGTTTGCCGCGGCAGAGGCAGCCGAGGCCGTATTCCTGACGGCGGCGCTGCAGGTCGCCTGGACCCGGCGCGCCGGTGCCACTTCGCCGAGCGTGGTGCGGCCGCGCCCGACGCGGTCCTGCCCGCTCTGCGGCGCCGCCGCGGTCGCAAGCCGCGTCGGCGCTGCCGGCGAACGCCACGGCCTGCGGTTTCTCGCCTGCTCGCTGTGCGCCACCGAGTGGCATTATGTGCGGATCAAATGCACGGCCTGCGGCGGCACCCGGGGGATCGACTATCGCGCCGTCGAGGGCGACGCCGGCCCGGCCAAGGCCGAAGCCTGTGCCGAATGCCGGGCCTATTCGAAGATCGTCTACGCCGAGAAGGATGCCGCAGCCGAGCCGTTTGCCGACGACCTCGGCAGCCTGGCGCTCGATGTGCTGATGGCGGACGGCGGCTGGCGGCGCGCCTATCCCAATCCGTTTCTGGTCTCCGGCATCGCCTGAGGTGCTCAGGCCTAACCGTCCGCCGAAAGCCGTCTTGCCGTCGGTGGGTTGACGCTTCCACCTTCTCGGTTCGGCGCGAGGCTCGGGCAATATGGTGCCGACGCTGATAGACATCGACATAGTGGAAACCGATGGTGAGATTGCTGTCGTTCACATAATAACCGACCTTGGAACGATCGTCATAATCGCCCATATCTATCGAGACGGGAATGACCTAATAATGAAGGGCGTCCATATGCAGGGTTTGTCGGCGGGGGTTTTGGGAACAGGCGTGCTGGCGTTGGCCTGTCAGATCTTGCAGAGGTTGGAAAATGTTGACGCTATCAGAATTTTTGGCGCGAGACGCACCACGGGGAGAACGGCGGGAAAGATCCCGCGGCCGGTCCATGTCACGCGGTCCCGTTGTCGTTCTCAAGGGTTGGCGTAGAGGAATGGATAAAGGTGGTGTCACGCTGGCGTTGCGCAACTGCGGCGTCCCGTTGTCTCTGGCTTATGATGCCACAAATAGCATCTTACGCGGAGAGTCGGTTTCTGTCCGACTTCCAGAGCGTACGGATGTAGAGGCAATACGGCGTCGCCTTTCGGATCTGGGAGTGGTTCTTTAATATTTCCGCTAAAGGGCGAGCAAACACCCCGACGCGGGGGAGATTGTCTTTGATCGTCGGTAGATATTGGTGAAGGGACGGGGCCCCTGATCCAGGCGTAGCAGCATGATCATCGGCACCGCCGGCCACGTCGATCACGGCAAGACGGCGCTGGTCAGGGCCCTGACCGGGGTCGACGCCGATCGCCTGCCGGAAGAGAAGCGGCGCGGCATGACGATCGATCTCGGCTTTGCCTATCGGCCGATCGCCGGCGCGGCGGAGGGCGAGCGGGTGCTCGGCTTTGTCGACGTGCCCGGGCACGAGCGCTTTGTCCACAACATGCTGGCCGGCGCCACCGGCATCGATTTCGTGCTGTTGGTCGTCGCCGCCGATGACGGCCCGATGCCCCAGACCTGCGAGCATCTCGACATCCTCTCGTTGCTCGACCTCGAACGCGGGGTCGTGGCGCTGACCAAGGCCGATCTGGTTTCGCCCGAACGGCTTGCCGCGGCGACCGCCGAGGTCCGCCGGCTGCTCGCCCGATCGACCTTGCGCGATGCCGAGATCGTGCCGGTGTCGAGCGTCACCGGGCAGGGGATCGCGGCGCTCGAGGCGCTGCTGCGACGGGCCGCAGCGGCGGATTGCCGGCGCGAACCGCAGGGCGGCTTTCGCCTGGCGATCGACCGCAGCTTTGTCCTCTCCGGGATCGGCATCGTCGTCACCGGCACGGTCGTCGCCGGTCGCATCGCCGTCGGCGATCCTGCGGTGGTGACGCCGTCCGGCGTCACGGTGCGGGTGCGCGGCCTCCACGCCGACAATCGCGCCGCGCCTGAAGGGTGCGCGGGCCAGCGTTGCGCCCTGAACCTCGCCGGACCGCAACTCGAGCGCGATCGGGTACCGCGCGGCGCCTGGGTCACGGCACCGCCGCTGCACGCACCGACCGACCGGATCGACGCCCGGCTGCGGCTTCTGGACCAGGATTTGAGGCCGCTGCGGGCCGGGCTCAACCTCAATCTTCACCTGGCGACGGCACGGGTTGCGGCCCGGCTCCTGCCGCTCGCCGGCGCGGCGCTGCCGCCCGGCGCGGCAGCGCCGGTTGAGCTCGTCCTCGAACGGCCGATCGCCGCCTGGCGCGGCGACCGCTTCATCCTGCGCGATGCTTCGGCGAGCCGCACACTCGGGGGCGGGGTCGTGCTCGACCCGTTTCCGCCGGCGCGCGGCCGCCGGCGGCCGGAACGGCTCGCGGCGCTGGCGGCGCTCGCCCGGCCGCAACCGGCCGAGGCCTTGTCGGCGCTGCTCGAGGCGACGCCCGCCGGCGTCGACCTCGATCGCTTCGCCGCGGCTTCCGGGCTGACCTCCGCCGAGGCGCTCGCCGCCGCGGGCAAGGCCGGCGCCCGCCTCTTGAAGGCCGACGCGCAGCACGCCGGGTTCGCGGTGGCGCCGGCGCGCTTCGCGGTGCTGCGGCGCGAGATCGAGGCGGCGCTCGCCGCGCATCACCGGAAATCACCGCAAAGCCCGGGTCTCGAGCTCGATCGGCTGCGTGCGGCGCTGAACGAGCGCCTGCCGCCCGCGGTATTGAGCGCCCTGGTCGCTGCACTCGTCGGCGACCGCACCTTGGCCCGGCGGGGTGCGGCGATCCATCTGCCGAGCCACGCGGCGGCCCTGCCCGAATCCGAGGCGCGGCTTTGGGTGCAGATCCGGCGCCGGCTTGACGAGACCGGCTTCGATCCGCCCTGGGTCCGCGATTTTGCCCGCGAGCTCAAGGTTTCGGAGGGCGCCGCGCGGCAATTGATGAAACGGCTCGCGCAGATGGGCGAGCTCGTCGAAATCGTGCCGGACCGCTTCTACCGCCGCCGGACCGTGCAGCAGATGGTCGCGACCCTGGCCGAGATCTCTGCCGCCGCGGACGGCGGCGCGGTGACCGCGGCCGCCTTCCGCGACCGTATCGGCACCGGCCGCAAGCTCGCCATCCTGATCCTCGAATTCTTCGACCGCAGCGGCATCACCGCCCGCCGCGGCGATCTGCGCACGATCCGCCAGGACCGGGTGCAGCGCTTCGCCGAGCCGGTGCCGTGAGCGCCGCCCTCGTCGCGCGATTGCGCGAGACGGCCGAAACCCGTGAACGCGACGAGGCGGCGTTTCGCCGCGACAGCGAAGCCCGGCTGCAGGCGCTGACCGCGCTGCGGGTCGCCGCCTATCGGCGCTGGCACCTCTTACAAGGGATGGCTGCGGCGGCGGCCGGCTGCGAGGCGGGCGACGAGGCCGCGGCCGCGGCGCTCGAATTCGCGCTCGCCGAGACCGGTTGGAGCGATGACGACGCCTGCTATGGCGAGGTCCGCGGGCGGCTCGGCGCGACCGCGGCGGCGCTGGCGGCGGCGCGCGCCGCCGCCGGCGCGGCGGACGAGGCGGCCGCCGCCGATGCGGTTCTGGCCGCGATGCGCGACTTCGAGGCATGGTATTGCGAGCGGTTCGATAACGCCTTTCTCGACCGGCTCGAGGCCGAGCGCGGCTTTCTGCCGGTCGTCGATTTCTGAGCGAGCGTGATCGGACGGGCCGCCGCACAGGAGCCGCGCTGTATCGATGCCGTGCGTGAGAGAGCCGGCAGGGGCGCCCTTGGGAGTAAGATGATCGGTCCGTCGGAGCCGTCGTCCCCCATTCTGAGACGAACCTTCTACCAGGTCTCGGTTCGCGCGAGATTACATGAAATCGTAAAGATATTGACAAATATATTGGGACTGAGCAAATCCCCTCGATAGGGAGTCTCCGATGGCCGCTCGTACCTTGTTTGCTGCTGTGTTATTCCTGATGGGCCTCGGCGGCGCTCCGCTGCAGGCGGCGTGTCCGGGCGGCCGAGGCTTATGCCGTTGTCCCAGGTTCATCAACATCTGGGGTCCGATGGGTCGGCGAGGCCGAAACGGATCGTCGCACGGGTCTCATAGGGTCCTGCCGTATTCCGTCCGCGGTTTTGCGCCGCCGTGGCTAGCGCCGCACCGTGGCGGCTCCGCTGCGCGGGTTGTCACGGCCGATGATGTCCCAATAGCTCGTCGGCTGCTGGCGAGAGGCGAGCCCCAGTACGGTCCTTCAATGGGCGGGCGTGAGCTCAGAATACCATATATGGGCCTACCTGGGACAACGGCATAAGCCTCGGGCGGCCCGTCGACATTCTTCACGGTTTCTGGCCAGGTGAAGAACCCGACAGGTTTCGATTTGCCCAGACTTCAGCAATTCGCCCCGCAGCTGCATGTAAAGGTTGGCACTCTGGACTCGGAGGCTTCGTTCGCCGGCGCGCTTCTCTGGGACGTGCTGATCAGACCGCCGGTCGGCGGCATCCTCACCAACCCAAAGGTGAAGAACGACATCCTGCGCAAAGTGGTCGTCGTGACCGGCACCGACTGCCATCAAACGGTGTTCAGCGCCGGCGAGCTGGACCCGTCTTTTGGCGGCAGTCCGATCATGGTCGCCTATGCCGGAGGCGGTCAGCTGCTCGGCGAGGACGGTTTTGCCCGGATCGTGGGCGAGGCCAGCACCCCCTTGACGGGCAGCGCGAAAGCCGGCGTAGAGGGACGCCGATCCGTCGCGAGCATCGCAAGCATAGTGGTGGCGGATGCCGCCATGCCACTGATCGGTCTCGGCGGCGCTCCACGGCACGCGGCGTGCCCGGGCGGTCCGTCGAAATTCTTCACGGTTTCCGGCCAGGTGAAGAACCCGACACGTTTTGATTTGCGCAAGCTCCAGCAATTCGACCCAACCGCGCATCTGATGTCTGGCCCCGCCTTCCACCTCTCGTTCACCGGCGGCAAGCTCCAATGGACCCCACAGGCAAATGGGCCGGTTGTCTCGTTTACCGGCGCGCCGCTCTGGGACCTGCTGAACAAACCTCCGGTCGGAGGCATACTCGCCAACCCCAAGGTGAAGGACGACATCCTGCGGAAGGTGGTCGTCGTCATCGGCACCGACTGCTCTCAAACGGTGTTCAGCGCCGGCGAGTTGGTCTTGGGGCGTGAGCCCGTGGTCGCCTATGCGGCAGGCGATCAGCCGCTCGACAAGGACGGTTTTGCCCGGATCGTCCTTTCCGGCGAGACCGGTTCGTCAGTTCTGGCCGGCGACGAAACCAGAGGCCGATCCGTCTCGAATATCTCGAGTATTGTGGTGGGGGATGCCGCCTCGGAGCAGGACTTAAACCTCGCCGCAGCGCCTGCGTCGGGCCGTTCGAGACCGGGCACGAAGGCCGCCGACGCCGAAAGCGGGGTCACCGGCGTATGGACGGCGAATGACGTCGGCTTTCCTCCCTGGACGCTGACCCTGAAAGCCGATGGTGACAAGTTGAGCGGGACGGTGCAGCAGGGAGCACGCGACTCGAGCGGATACAGCACCACGCTGACGATGCCGGTGGCAATTTACGATGGCGAGATCAACGGCAATAAGATCAATTTCAAATGCCAAGACCCTGGGCACGATCGCACCATAACGTTCACCGGGATCGTCAACGGCGACGAGATAATCGTCACCCGCACGGTGGTGGTCAGGCCGGCAGGCAATCCGGGCAGGAACGGCATTTTCGGCGCTTCGGGCGCCGCACGGTTCATAGCGCAACGAGTGGTGTCCACCGGTGCCGCATCGGCACCGACGAAGCCGGATCAGGGACCTACGGCTGGTTTTAACTGCGCGGGGAACCTCACCAACGTAGAGCATGTGGTTTGCTCGGATCCAACACTATCGAAACTCGATGATGAGCTTGCCGTCGCTTATCAACAGGCTCTGCGGGACCAGCCCCGACCCGACATCGTCCGACGGAGTCAGCGACAATGGGTTGAAGAACGGGACAGGTGCAAAAGCCCTGCTTGTATCAGTGCAGCCTATCGCAAGCGACTTGGGGAACTCGAGAGCCAATCAGTAAAGCCTCAAAACCTCGGGGAACTGCGGTTTGTCAGCATCGACATCAGCGGCGTCGCCAACAGCGAGTTGGACTGGGCAAGACCTCCGCGTGGTCACGTGAAATTCGATGACGTTCCCTTTACCATTCTCTCAGGTGATCGCGCAGTTGTCCATATGCACAATCGTGTTCGGCCCGACTATCCGCGCACCTTCCGCCTTCCTATCGGTTTGGCGTCCGTTGCATGGGTTCACCTGCTATTGAGCGGAGACTGGATTTCCGAGCCGGGGCAGCAGGTCGGAACGGTGCGGATCTCTTACAGCGACGGCTCGTCTCGCGACGTTCCCCTGATTTCCCTCGAGGATATCCGGGAAACATGGATGCCGAATTTTTCCTTGTCCGGCCACCCCGTCTCCCGTCCCCCCGAAGGCGTAACGTGGAACGCTGCGTATTCGGAAAGTCAAATGCGGGCGGGAATGGCGTCGACGGCTTTTCTCGATCGGCTGTCAATACGGACGGACCCGGCGCGAAAGGTCAGCGAAATATCATTTCTGACGAACGAGCCGCAGACCGGGATGATCTTGACGGCCATTACGCTCGAGATCGCATCTCTACAGCCTGGAGCCGGCACTACCCCATTGGGCCGCGATAGCCGCCGCTTGGACGCCCGTTAGCGTTAGCCGCCCACCGGCGTTACCGACCCGCAGGGGATGAAACTCAGCCGCTGTCATTGCGAGGCGCTCCCGGCCTTCGCCAGGCCTTCGCCGGGGCAGGCTCAGGCGCCGCGGCAATCTCGTCGCCCCAGAGTTTGGGCGCATCGAGATTGCTTCGCTGCGCTCGCAACAGGCGTCGGCCGGCGCGGTCCCGCCGGCCGACTTCGTTCTTCGCGGCGCAAGCGCCGGGCGGCCGGGGTCTCGGTCGGCTGAAGGCGGCCGCGGCCAGTCAAATACGGGCGATTACTTGCTCCTGGAAGCGGCGCATTTCGGCGATCACGACGGCGGCGTCGGGCCGTTCGAAATCGATGTCGACCGCACCGACGCCGAGGTCGCGCAACGCCCTCAAATCGGCGGCGATATCGGCGGTGCTGCCGGAAAAGAGCCGGCGCTCGCCGTCGGATGCGCGCTCCGGCACCGCCTCGCCGTAGCGTTTCACCCGAAGGGCAAGGGCGATTTCCGTCGGGTCGCGGCCGGCCTCGGCGGCATAGCGGCGCAGCCGCCCGATGCCGGCGCGATAGCGCGGCAAGGTGTCGAGCAGGTGCCGGTTGTTGCTGCCGATCGGATACCAGGCATCGCCGAGGCGGGCGGCGCGGCGCAGCGAGGGTCCGCTTTCGCCGCCGACCCAGATCGGCGGATGCGGCTTTTGCACCGGCTTCGGCTCGAAGAGGATGCCGTCGAAGCTGACCCGGTCGCCGGCGAAGCGCGGCACCGGTTCGGTCCACAGGGTACGAAAGGCGCGCACGTATTCGTCGGTCAAAGCGCCGCGGGCGGCAAACGGCACCGCGAGCGCGTCGAATTCGGCTTCGAGCCAGCCGGCACCGATGCCGACGGTAAGTCGTCCGGCGGAGAGCACATCGATCGTCGCCAGCATCTTGGCGGCCAGCACGGCCGGCCGATAGGGCACGACCATGACCGCGAACACGAGACGGATATGCCTGGTTTTGGCCGCGATGAAGGCCGCCGCCGTCAGCTGGTCGTGCCGGCGCTCCGGATTCGGGTCGAAGAATGCCCCGCTTTCCGAATAGGGATAGCCCGGCACTTCGAGGTTCGGCAGCACGATGTGGTCGTTCAGGGTCAGATAGTCGTAGCCGAGCGCCTCGCCCTCCCGGGCGAGCCGCGTCACGGTTTCGGGTCCCGACAGCGGGCCGCTGATCGGCAGGTTGAAGCCAATCTGCATCCTGATCCTCCAGCCCTTCTCGCCGCACGATAGCCGAGCCCGGCGGCGCGGTGCCACCCGCCTCCCGGTGATGCGTCATCATCGGCTAAGTTAACCCGACTTCGCGGATTGGCCGATCGCGCATTGCCTCACCCCCGCCCCCATCGAGGGGGCGGGGGCGCAATTTCAACGCGTTGCCAAGCCCTCCCCCTTGATGGGCATAAGCGCTAACTTAATGGTTGATGTTCGGAGGCCGGCGAGTGTATCATCGCGGGGATGGACGAGGACATCCTGGCCGGCGTTGCGGAAGATTGGCAGATCGTGCTGCGCGTGTTGCCTTTGGGCTGGCAGGACAAGGCGCGCGAACTGGGGGCGTTGCGGCGTCACCGGGAGTTTGCCGACGCGGCGACATTGCTGCGCGTCTTGCTTATCCACTTGGCAGAGGGCTGTTCGCTGCGCGAAACGGCGGTGCGGGCGGCGGAAGGACAGTTGGCGACGGTCTCGGATGTGGCGCTGCTCAAAAGGCTGAGGGTGAGCGGCGAATGGTTTCGCTGGATGGGCGAGGAATTGATGCGCCGCTGGATGACGCCACCGCCGGTCCGGCCATTGCTGGGCGCCGGCCGGCGCGTGCGCATCGTCGATGGCTCGACGGTCAACGAACCGGGAGCAACGGGGTCGACGTGGCGGTTGCATTACGCGGTGGGGCTGCCGTCCTTGGCCTGCGAGGAGGTCCACGTCACCGATACGACGGTCGGCGAATCGTTGCGTCGGTTTCAGGTTGCGGCCGGAGATCTGCTCATTGCCGATCGCGGCTTTGCCAACCGCAGGGGTGTGCGGCACGTGCATCAGCATGGCGGGTCAGTGATCGTACGTCTCAATCTGACGAACCTCCCCTTGAGCGACGGCGCGGGACAGCCGTTTGCCTTGTTGCCGCATCTGCGCACGCTGAGCGCGGATGGGGTGAGTGATTGGCCGGTCGCGATAAGCGAGGACAAGAAGGGTTTGCCACCCATCGCCGGGCGCGTCTGCGCGATCAAAAAGAGCAAGACGGCGGCAGAACGAAGCCGCGCGAAGGCGGCGCGCGAGTCCCGACACGGTGGCCACCAGGTCCAACCCGAGACGCTGGAGGCGGCGGAATACATCTTCGTCTTCACCACGCTTGGCGCCGACGTCCCGGCACCGGCGATCCTTGAGATGTATCGCGGCCGATGGCAGGTCGAACTGACCTTCAAGCGGCTCAAATCGCTGCTTGCCCTTGGCCATCTCAAAAAGGTTGATCCGCAGGGCGCCAAGGCGTGGTTGCAAGGTAAGCTGCTGGTCGCCGTCCTGATCGAGACTTTGATCGCGTTGGCCGAACGCTTTTTTCCCTGGGGCTATCCGCTTACCCCCGATTCCTCGGCGCTGCCTCTGGCGGGAGACCTCCCTCATGCTGCACCTTCTTAGCGGCGCCATAAACCCAACCATTTCCGTTGGGCACCCCTTACAGTGCAAATTTCGGAGTTTCCGACAGGCGATTTCGGCGGAAAGCGGCAGGCGGTTTCGGTTGAAACCGACAGGCCGTTTCGGTCCAAAGCGGCACCCCCTTCCGAAGGCGTTTGGGTGCCGGCTTCAGCGAACCACCGCTGTCGGGCAGATGCTATCTTGTGCTGGTCACTGAAAGCAAGTACTTTCGTCGATATTGCTCATTTCAGTAGTTGTGGCGGGCTGCTGTGGATTATGTGAGTAATGGGGATAAGTACTGTAAGTATTTTATTTGGTTAATTCTTTTCGGTCACAGGGAGGCTCGGTTTGCGCCGGCGCATCGAGTCGCCCTTAAGGTCGATGTGATAGGCGTTGTGAATGAGCCGGTCGAGGATGGCGTCGGCGTAGGTCGGGTCGCCGATCATGTCGTGCCAGCGCTCGATCGGCACCTGGGTGGCGAGGATGGTCGAGGCGCGCTGGTGCCGATCATCGATCACCTCCATCAGGTCGCGCCGCTGTTCGGCAGTGAGCCTGGCCATCGCCCAGTCGTCGAGGATCAACAATTGGAGGCGGGCGAGGCGGGCGAGCAGCCTGGCGGCATGACCGTCGACGCGGGCCAGAGCGAGTTCGTCGAGGAGCCGCGGCAGCCGCTGGTAGCGCACCGAGAAGCCGTTGCGGGCCGCCTGGTTGCCGAGGGCACAGGCAATCCAACTCTTGCCGACGCCGGTCGGGCCTAAAATCAGCACGTTGTTGTGCTCGTACAGCCAACGGCCGGCGGCGAGGGCCTGGATCAGGCCGCGATCAAGACCGCGCGGGGCGCGGTAGTCGAGGTCCTCGAGACAGGCGGCCTGGCGCAGCCCGGCGAGGCGCAGCCTCTGGGCCAGCGCCGCATTGTCGCGCTCGACGGCCTCGCGGTCGACCAGCATCGCCAGGCGCTCGTCGAAGCTGAGCCGATCGCATTCGGGCAGGCCTTGCTGCTCCTCGAGCGCCTTGGCCATGCCGGTCAGGCGCAGGCGGCGCAACGTCGCAATCGTCGGATGGATCATCATCATTCCCTCGGATCCGTGTTGTCGGCTAATCGCGCCCGAAGCCGCGCGGCGGCTCGATCGCGGCGATCTCGTCGAGATCGAGATCGAGAATGGCCTGCAGGGCGTCCCCACGGGTCAAGCCCGTGGGCTGAAGGCCCACGGTGGCGCCATCACGGGTGGCTTCGGGCAGCGCCTCGAACCAGGCTTGGTATTCGGCCTGCAACGCAACCAGCTCGGCGACAGCGTCATGCCAGCGCTGCGGCCGACTGCGGCGATCGGCCGGCCGACGATAGCGAACCATCGGCGTGCCGGCGTGGCGGGCTCGATAGAGCGCTTGGCGCTCGGCCCCGGTCAGCGCCCGATCGCCCTGCGGCTTGTGTCCTCGTGTCAGTGTCATGACTTCCCCTCTATTTCGTCACGTAACGCAAATCCAGTGGCCCGCTAGACCTCAGTTGTAGTAAGCCGGGCCGCGCAGATTGGCGTGGGCGCCGAGGCTCTGTTCCGCCCCGCCGTCGAGGAACGGCCGCAGCCGGTCGGCTTTGAGCAGGCGCTCGACATAGCGCGACGAGGCGATCCCGGCGGCGAGGGCGCGTTCGCAGGCGAGTTCGAGCCGGGCCTTGCCGTAGGCGCTGGCGAGCCGCAGCACCCCGAGACAGGCGCGCACCCCTTGCTCGGGATGCTCGCGTGCGCCGAGCAGCCGGTCGACGTAGGCGCCGATCGCCGGCCCGAGCGCGGCGGCATCGGCGCGCAGCCTGTCCGGCGTGCGCTTGGCGATCGCCTGGTGCGCCGGGGGCATGTGCTCGGATAGGGTCGTGTGGTGCGCCTTGGCGGCGCTGCGCGGGTGGCTGGCGACCCGCTCGCCCCGGTGGAAGACCGTTACCGCGGTCGCCGTCAGGAAGACGTCGACCCTTTGCTGCAGCAGCCGGTACGGCACCGAATAGAAGTGGCCGCCGACGGCGATGTGGTAGTCGATATTGACCCGCGCCGTGAGCCATTGGCCGACGACAAAAGGCTCCGCCGGCAGCGCTTTGAGCTTGCTGCGCTCGATCGCCTCGAACAGCGAGCGCCGGCTGCCCTCGCGCGGCGGCGCAAACGGGCGGTTGTTGAATTCCTCGACTTTCTCGGCGAGCGAGAACAGCTGCCGGTGCCGCAGCGGCGCCAGCGCCCACCTCTCGACCAGCCGGACCGCATTCTCCGCCGTCGGCTTGTCGCGGGGCTTGCGGACCCGGGCCGGAACGATCGCCACCCCATAATGGCGGGCCAACTCGTGATAGCTGCGGTTCAGCACCGGGTCCCAGTAATTGGCCTCGGTCACCCCGGTCTTGGTGTTGTCGGGGACCAGCTTCTCGGCGCAGCCGCCGAGATAGGCCAAGGCGCGGACATGGGCCCCCAGCCAATCCTCCTGCCCCTGAGTCCAGGTCGCCTCGGCATAAACCAGGTCGGAGCACGGCAGACAGGCGACAAAGATCTGCGCCTCTCGGGCGACGCCGGCATCGATCACCGCCAGCGTCATGCCGGCCCAATCGACTTCGAGCGCCTCGCCGGCGCGATGCACCCGTCGCATCGTCGGCGGGCGCGCCCGTCGCTGCCAGGCGTGAAAATGCTCGCAGAACTGGGTGTAGCGGTAACCTTCCGGGTGCCGGGCGAGATATTCCAGCCACAGCAGCCGCAGCGTCACACCGCGGCCGCGCAGTTCCTTCTCGATCACCTCCCAATCCGGCAGCGGACGGTCGACATCGCGCCTGTCGGCAACCGCGAACAGTCGACGGTCGAACTCCTCCTCGCTGAGCCCTTCTGCCGTCTCCCAGCTCAGACCGGCCGCCGCCGCGCGGTCGAGATATTGCTTCACCGTCGACCGCGCCACCCGCGCGCCGCGCGCCACCGCTGTGTCGCTCAGCCCGAGCACCTGCTTGAGCCGCAGCACTTCCTTGATCCGCCGCATCGCCATCCTCGGTCTCGGCATTCCCCGCGCCCCCCAAAAGGCGCGAGGCTAGCCGCCATTACTTGCCGCGCGGCGGCGACGCCAAAGCCGAACCAGGGTGCCGAAAACGCCGAAATCGGGTGCCGGATTGGAGCGAAATCAGGTGCCGCTTTCCGCCGAAATCACCTGCCGATTTCGACCGAAATCAGGTGCCGGTTTGCTCCGATTTTTGCACCCTTACAGCGCTGGCATCACATTGCTCGCCCCCTCGCCGAGCCCCCACGCCGGCGTCAACTCCAGAGGGAAATGCTTTGCAATCTCGCATTAAGTTAGCGCTTATGCCCTTGACGGGGGAGGGTTTGGGAGGGGGTGGACACGCTGATCGTCGCCGCCAATAATTCCCGGATCGGCGAGGACGAGTTAAGGGTTTCGAAAGCCTATCCG
Source organism: uncultured Alphaproteobacteria bacterium (assembly GCA_963772295.1). GTDB lineage: Bacteria > Pseudomonadota > Alphaproteobacteria > ATCC43930 > CGMCC-115725 > AP-15. Next base: position 110,666 of record CAVYWO010000018.1, on the reverse strand, counting down.
CTCGGATTATATCCGTTATCGGATCATCGCGACCGGTCGGTGGAACTTCCGCCGTGCTCGGGTTTGGAATATCGCCGGAATCGGCAAAGGATTCAAAGGGAATATCACATGGACAGATATGAAACGGTACTCGTCGCCGGTGGAGGCGGTTTTATTGGCGGTCATTTGGTCTCGGCCCTCATCGATGAAGGGCACTCCAACATTCGCGTCTTCGACTGCAAACCTTTCTCAGAGTGGTATCAAATCTTTCCGAATGCCGAGAATATTTGTGCCGACCTGCGCGAGCTCTCGGCATGCCGGGCCGCGGTGCGGGGTGTGCGTTACGTCTTCAACCTCGCCGCCGACATGGGCGGCATGGGGTTTATCGAGAGCCACAGGGCGGAGTGCATGCTTTCCGTGCTGATCAGCACCCACCTCTTGATGGCCGCGCGCGAGGCGGCGGTGGAACGCCTGTTCTACAGTTCCTCCGCCTGCGTCTACGCCGCCGAAAGGCAGACAACGGCAGAGGCCGTGGCGCTGCGCGAGAGCGATGCCTATCCGGCAATGCCGGAGGACGGCTATGGCTGGGAAAAGCTGTTCAGCGAACGCATGTGCCGCCATTTCCGAGAAGATTACGGCTTCGCCACCCGGATCGCCCGCTATCACAACGTCTACGGGCCGAACGGCACGTATGATGGCGGCAGAGAAAAGGCGCCGGCAGCAATCTGCCGCAAGGTCATCGCCGCCAAGCTCTCGGGTTCCGGGGAGATCGAAATTTGGGGCGACGGCCGGCAAACGCGAAGCTTCATGTACATTGACGACTGCATCAACGGCACTCTCTTGATCTTCGAGAGCGACGAGACCGAGCCGCTCAACCTCGGCAGCGACCGTCTCGTTACGATCAATCAGCTGGTCGACATCGTCGAAGACATCGGCGGAGTAAAATTGACGAGACGCTATAACCTGAACGCACCACAGGGGGTGCGGGGACGCAACAGCGACAATAGCCTGATCGCCGAACGCTTGGGTTGGGCCCCGGCCATTCCGCTCGAGGGCGGGTTGGAACGGACCTACCGCTGGATTTATGACCAGATGACCGGCAGCGGGCGTCGCGCGGCTTAGCCAAATCTATTCAGAGAAAACTACCTTGATGCGGCCGAAGTGCGGCTACCGGGCAGCGCCGGGCGGCGCGCAGCCTGGGAAGCGCTCGCGCCGCATCTTCGCCTCATAGGGCTTGGCGACGGCGGTGCCGGGCACGAGCCGTGCCGCCGCCGCCGGCCAATGGTCCGGGCGCAGCGCGATCAGCCAGCCGGCGCCATAGGGGTCGTCGCTCGCCAGCTGCGGCGCCGCCAGCAGCGCCTCGTTGCTGCGCTCGACAAAGCCGGAGCACGCGATCCGCGCCGCGCTCACGAGCTTGCCGGTTTCGACGACGGCGCAGGCCTGCCCGGCCTCGATCCGCCGGAGCGGCCGGCGCGGCGTGATCGCGACGAGGTCCGCAGCCATCGCCAGCGCCACCGCGGTCATGCCGATCTCGACAAGCCCGTCGGCGAGCGGCCGGTACCACAGCTGGTTCTCGACATCGTAGAGGAGCGCGTCGGGCAGGAAGCAGCCTCGAACCACCGGCATTTCCCGCCTCGGCGCCTGCCTAATAGGACAGCACCCGGCAGTCGTCCTCCATGACCTTGCCGACCAGGGCAGCGGCGCCGAGCAGGCCGTCGCACTCCGGGATCAGATCGGCGGCGGTCATGTCGAACAGGTCGAGATTGGCGGGACAGGCGTAAAAGCGCGCGCCCATCTCGTGCGCCTCGCGGATGAAGTCGTACACGGTTTTGGCCGCGCCGGGCTTGACCGTCAGCCGCGCGGCGACCCCCTTCTTCAGGAGCTTGCCCGCGGTCCCGGCGCAGACCACCTCGACCTGATAATCCATCGCCGCCGCCACCGCCGCCTGGACGAGCGGCGTGCCGAGTTCCTCGGGGTTGCCGGGGTCGGAATTGGCCATGATGACGAGGAGCTTCTTTGCCATCGGCCAATTGTGCATGATCAGCCCCCGGACGCCAAGGCCCCCACCCTTCCCTCCCCCGCTCGCGGGGGAGGGAAGGGTGGGGCGAAACGGCAGGAGATCCCGACGGTGCGGTTGCGCGTCATCGATCTCGGCCTCGTTTCGGCGTTGCGCTCGCAGGCGGCCTGGTACGGCATCGCCAAGCGCCTCGGCCGCTCCGACGACCCGGTCCTCACCTTGTGCGGGCCGGCCGAGCCTTATGTCTGCATCGGCCTCAACCAGGATGCCGGGCTCGAGCTCGACCGCGATTTTTGCGCGGCAAACGGCATCGGCATTCTGCGCCGGCGGCTGGGCGGCGGCGCCGTCCTGCTCGATTCTCGCCAGCTGATCTTTCATTTCATCGTGCCGGAGCATGTCGCGCCGCGCCGCCCCGAGCAGATTTATCCGCACTTTATCGAGCCCGTGTTGCGCACCTACCGCGACTTCGGCATCGACGCCCGCTACCGGCCCTTGAACGACATCCATGTCGACGGCCGCAAGATCGGCGGCACCGCTGCAGCGTTCATCGGCGAGGCCGCGATACTCGGCGGGATGTTCCTCTTCGATTTCGACGGTGCGGTAATGGCGCGCTGCCTCAGGGTGCCGTCCGAGAAGTTTCGCGACAAGCTGTGCGCCGGTCTCGAGGATTATGTGACCTCGATGCGGCGGCTCCTTGGCGAGGCCCCGCCGCGCGGCGCGGTCGCGGCGTCCTTTGTCGCCCACGCCCGAAGCCGTCTCGGCCTTGCCGCGGCGGCCGCTGCCGCGCGCCCCGACGAAACGGCGGCGATCGCGGCCGAAGAACGGCACCTCGTCGATCCCAAATGGCTCGGCCGGGTCGGCCGCAAACTGGTGCCGGCCGGGGTCAAACTGGCGGCCGGGGTTCACCTGACCGAGGGCCGCCACAAGGCGCCCGGCGGGCTGTTGCGCGCCCGTATGCTCGAAACGGACGGTGCAATCGCCGAGCTCGAGTTGAGCGGCGACGTCGACTGCCGACCTGCCGCAGGGCTCGCGGCATTGGCGCGGCAGCTGCGCGGCGCGCGGCTCGACGACCCCGGGCTCGCCGAGCGGATCGCGAGCCTGATGGCGCGGCTCGGCGTTGCAGCGCCGGGGATGTCGGCCGGCGATGTCGGGGCCGTGATCGCCGCCAGCCGCCACCGTGGCGGCCGCTAACTAACCGAAGACCGACAGGCCGTGCACCGCGAGGACGGCGCCGAAGATCGTGAGGAGGCTCAGAACCAGCAGTACCCAATGCAGCCGCTGCACCAGCGCCAAGGTGCTATCCGGCAGCCGTCGCGCCCGCGCCGTCTGCCACCGGTGCAGCAACAGCGGCTCGGCGATGAACAGGATTACCGTGAACAAGAGCCAAAGGGCGACCATCGCGTCGAGCCACCAGAAGGTCAAGCTCAGGAATCCGCGCCAAAGATCGAGCCGGTCCACCATGTAGAAGCCGGTGATCCCAGCGACGAGGCTGGTGCCTCGGGCCTGCCGGGCAAAACGGCGTTCGATCGCGTCGAACAGGACGAGTTGCTCGGACCCGCTCGGCAAACGCCGGATCGCCGGGAGCAGGACGGTCGTCACCATCGCGACACCGCCGATCCACAGCACCACCGCCAGCACGTGAAGCGCGAGGGCGAGGCCGACATCAGGCATCGGACGCCGATCTCAAATCCAATTGATCTCGAGCGAAGCCCGCGGGATGCCCGAGCGGGCACCGCCGCCGGATTGGGCAAGGAACGATCGATGATGCCGCATCGGGATATGCCCGGCCAGACCGAGCCTTGACGTACGGATCAATTGGACCAGCAGATCAAGGCGTCATGCCCTCGGTCGGTCGCTCTGTCGAGATCGCGTTGTACGGTATCGCGGCCTTCGCCCTCTTCGTGCTGGAGTACGGGCCGATGCTGCTGCGGCCGCGCCTTGCCGGCCTATAGCTGTCGCAGGAAATCGATCATCGCGGCGCTGACCTCGGCCGGCCGCTCCTGCTGGGTCCAATGGCCGCAGCCCGGCAGGATGATGGTCCGCCGCAGCTGCGGCACGAAATTCGCCAGATTGGGGAGGAGCCGGTCCATGCCGGGGAAGGCGAGGACCGGGTCGCGCTCGCCGGCGATAAAGAGCGCCGGCACCGCGACCCGCAGCCCGGCGAAGGGCGCCAGCAGCTCCCAGTTGCGATCGATGTTGCGATACCAGTTGAGCCCGCCGCGAAACCCGGTGCGGGCGAACTCGCCGGCATAGAAATCGAGATCCGCCTCGGCGAGCCAGCCCGGCAGCGGCGGCGGCGGCAAATCGAGGGGGACGAGGCCGCCGCGCCGCGGCACCATCCCGAATGGCCGCAAGCCCGGCGGCATCTCCCCCGAAACCGCATAGAGGGTGGCGCGCAGGAACCGGCCGGGGTCGCGCTCGAACTCGGCCTCGGCGGCGCCGGGCTCCTGGAAATAGAGCTGGTAAAAGATCTCGTCCTCGGTTTGCGGCATGGCGCTCGTCGGCCGCACCGGGCCGCGCGGCCGAAACGGCACGCTCAAACCGATGACGCCGCGAAAGCGGTCGGGGCGCCAGAGCGCCGCCTGCCAGGCCACCGGCGCACCCCAGTCGTGGCCGGCGATGACCGCCGCGTCGGCGCCGAGCGCGTCGACGAGGCCGAGCATGTCGCCGACGAGGTGAAAGAGCGTGTACGCTTCGATCGCCTCGGGCCGGTCGCTCCGGCCATAGCCTCGCATGTCGGGCGCGACCGCCTGGAACCCGGCGGCGGCGAGCGCCTCGAGTCTGATGGCGCCAGGAATACCACGATTCCGGAAAGCCGTGGCACAGAAGGACGAGCGGCCCGGAGCCGGCTTCGGCGACGTGGATGCGGATGCCGTTCGCCTCGATCGTGCGGTGCGTCACTTCGCTCGTCATGCCGACCCCCAGCTGCCCGGCGGCGACGATGCGGCAGGCCGCGCGGCGGCGCAAGACTAAGCTCCGGCTCCGGCGCGCCCCATAGCGTCCACACCAGCCCATTCAACCGAGAGGCAGCTTTCTGCGGCGGATGCGATTGCGCTCGACGACGAAGATGCTGCTGGACATGTCATCTTCGCTCATCGCCGCGAGGATTTCGCTCATTCGGGCAACGACCTCGGCCCCGCCCCAATCCCCGCCTCGGAACAAGATCAGCCCCGGCGCCGCGGTGCGTGTCAAAGCCAGCATTCGTGGATAATCCAGATCGGCGGTAATGATCACCCTCAGGTCGAGAGCCGCTCTGGCGATAATGTCCGCATCGCTCGCCCGAGCCATTTCGATGGTCATGGCATGAACCGCGTCGTGCCCGGCTTCCTCGAGCCAATGCGCCAAGCCCGGCGGCAACGGCATATCGACGAGAAACTTCACCGAGCCAGTTCGACGGTCTCGTCTTCGGCGAGCAACGCCGCGTAGCGCAGCGCGGCGTCGATGTCTTCGGCTTCCAAATAGGGATAGTCGACCAGGATCTTCTCACGCGCTTCACCGGCGGCAAGCAGCCCCAGCAACCGCGCGACGGGAAATCGCAGGCCGCGAATGCACGGCTTCCCGGTACACACCGCAGGATCGACGGTTATCCGCGTCAGCCTCATCCAACGAGCATAACAGGCTACCTGCTTGTTTCCTATCACTGCCGTGGAGAACCTGCCCAAACCGCCCAACCCAACGGCGGCCTTGGCCGTAGTCGCCGGATCACCGGAATTGCGGTCCCATTCTTGTCAGGTCACGGCGCGACGCTCGCCGGGGCTGAGGAGCGCGTCGAGGCGGTCGGGTGCGGCCATGAACGGGAAGGGGGTATGCGACCCCGGCCGGCAGGTCAGCAGACATCTATCCGGTGGCCGCTACATTCAGGGATGATCCGGTAGTCGATCGAACCGCCATATCGCCCAGTTCTTCAAGCAGCGCCTTGGCATCCTTCAGATCGGCGCTGTCGAAGCCTTCGGTGAACCAGCCGTAGATCGGGGCGAGAAGATCGCGCGCCGCGGGCTTGCCTTGATCGCGCCACAAGCGGGCGAGGCTGGTGGCGGCGCGCAATTCCCACGACTTCGCCTCTTGCGAACGGGCTCGCTCGATCGCCCGCCGATAGGAAGCTTCCGCTTGATCCGGAGCGCCCGGGTCCCGGCGGAGGAGCAAATCGCCCATCAACCGATGTACTTCCGGCTCCCAACTGTCGTCGCCGCCCCGGCGCTCAAGGTGCGCGACCGCGGCCTCGAGCGCCGTCAGGGCTTCATCGGTGTTCCCTTGTCTTTCAAGGCATTCCGCAAATAGAACATGATAGAAACCCAGGCCCAACCCGCTCCCAATCCTTCGCAGCTCGGCCAGAGCGCTCGTGAAAGCTTCTATGCGATCGTGTGCGCACTGCCCCGTTACCCAAGCGTCGTGCCAGATTTCGAGCATCGAACCCTGCGCACACTCATACGCAAACCCCTGCTCCCTGGCGACCATCAGATACTCTTTGGTCCGCGCGGCCATCAGCGCGGGTTCCCGCCGCAGGATCCTGAGCCGGGCCTCCCCCAGCAAGGCGAAGCACAGGCTGAACGGATGAGCCACCGTCTGGCCGATCGCGAGGGCGGCGAGCCCCCGCTCGGACGCGCGCTCGGGATAGCCGAGGCACCACAAGGCCAGCGACTCATAAATCAGGGCCGCCATGGCCGGGTCGATCGTGTAAATCTTTGGCCCGCGGTGATGCTCCGGGTCGTACAGGACCCGCACCCGAGCGGCGTGAGACAGCGCAGTCGTGTATCGACCGGACCGGAAGCAAGTGCTGCAAGCGGCGTATTCCGCGAGCAAACGGAACTCGTCGCTCCCGAGCTTTGCTGCGAGGTTGAAGAGCTCCCGGGAAAGCTCCGACACGGTCTCCATATCTGCTTGCATCGCATGATAGAGCCACAACCCCATAAGGCTACGAAAGAGCTCGGGGGTGTCGCCAGCGCCCGCACACAACTCCTTGGCTCGGGTGTAGGCGGCCGCCGCCTCGACAGATCCCCGCCCTCGTGTGGCAGTAAGCGGCGTGCCGAGCGCGAGGCGGAAGTCGATCTCCCGCGCGATCCGTTCGGGCGATTCTGGGCAGCGAGTTGATCAACTCGAGGCCCCTGGTCAAATGGGTGATTGCATCGGCGTTGGCCGAGGCGGCCATCGCCCGCTCCGCGGCGCGGCGATAATATTGGATGGCGGGAGCGGTGAGCCCGGCGGCGGCGTAGTGGTATGCGACCAGTTCCGGCTGGGTCTCGGCCACTTCCGGGAACGCGCCTTCGAGCGCCTGGGCGATCCTAGTGTGGAGCGTTCGCCGGCGCTCGCGCAGCAGGCTGGCATAGGCCGCCTCCTGCACTAGCGCATGCTTGAAGGTGTAGACCGCCTCCGGGGGTTCGCCGCGGCCGAACACCAGCTCCGAGCGGACGAGCCGGTCGAGAGCCTCCGTCAGCCGCTCATCAGGCTGTTGGGCCACGGCGCTGAGTAAGCGGTAGGAGAACTCGCGGCCGATGGCGGCGCCGATCTGGGCGACCTCGCGTACCGGCGCCAGGCGATCGAGCCGGGCCATCAGCGAGTCGTGCAGGGTGGTCGGGATCGCCAGCGGCGGCAGCGCGCCGTCGAGCGCGTAATGCCCGTCCTCCTCGCGCAACAGGCCGCTTTCGATAATGGTCTTGGTCAGCTCCTCGAGGAACAGCGGCACGCCGTCGGTGCGGGCGAGGATCTGCTCGAGGATCTCTGCCGGCAATGCCTTGCCGCCGGCCGACCGCTCGACCAGGGCCGCGCCCTCGCGGCGGCCGAGGCGGGCGAGCGGTTGCGTCGTCACGTGGGAATCGGCGGGCCAGGGCGGGGTGAACTCCGGCCGCGCGGTGACGAGGAGCAGCAATGGCAGCGTTGATGCCCGGGCGACGGTCAGGGTCAACAGCTCGAGCGAGGTCGGGTCGATCCAGTGCGCGTCCTCGAACAGCATCAGCACCGGCTGCCGTGCCGCCAGCCGCGCCATCTGCGCCAGCAGCGCCTCGAGCGTCTTCTCCTTGCGCCGCTGCGGCGTGAGGTCCGGGAGAGGGTATTTGTCGCCGGTCGGAATAGACATCCGCTCGGCGATGAACCCGATCTCCTCGGCGCCGGTGTTCGACCGGGCGAGCAGCGCTTCGAGCTTGGCCAGCCGCTCTTCCGCCACGTCGTCGCGGCTGAAGCCCGCGGCGTGCTCGAGCTGGGCAATAAAGGGATGGAGCGCGCTCGCCTGATGGTGCGGCGAGCAGAAATAGCGCAGCCTGGTGTGCGGCTCGTCCGCGACCTCCTCCAGCACCGCCTGCGCCAGACGCGATTTGCCGATGCCGGGTTCGCCGATCAGCACCACCACCCGGCCCTCGCCGGCCCTGGCCTGCTGCCAGCGGCGCTGCAACAGCGCTAGCTCCTCGTCGCGGCCGACAAGCGGGGTCGGGTCGCGCCCGTGCAGCGCCTCGAAGCGGCTCTCGGCGGCGCTCCCGCGCACCACCCGCGCGGCCATCACCGGCGCGCCCAGGCCCTTGAGCTCGACGGCACCCAAATCCGCGTACTCGAACAGCCCGCCGGTCAGCCGCCGCGTGCTCGGCGCGATCACCACCGCGCCCGGCTCGGCCAATGCCTGCAGCCGCGCCGCGAGGTTGGGCGTCTCGCCGACCACTGCCTGTTCCTGCGAGGCACCCTGGCCGATCAGATCGCCGACCACCACCAGCCCGGTGGCGATGCCGACCCGCACCTGCAACGGCGCCGCCGCAACGGTGTCGACCCCCGGAACGCCCGCCTTTGCGGGCGCCCACGGACTCGTATGGGGATTTTGCTGTCAAGTAGTTTCGACATGGCGGTTGGCTGGTGTTGGTTAAGGACCTTCAGGTCAGTCGCGGCCGTAGCCACGGGGCGGGTCGATCGCCTGCAACTCCTCGATGTCGAGCTCGGCGATTGCTTGCAGCTTCTCCGCCAGCCTGGATGCTTCGAGATTGGCGGGAAGGTTGTCCAGCCAGGCGCGGTAATTGTCCTGCAGCTCGATCAGCGTGGCGACTGCTGCCGCCCAGCGCCTTGGCCGTGGCGCGAGGCGCGGTGCCGGTGACGCCGTCTGGCTCTGTTGGCTCTGCTGGCGCCGTCTAGCGCGGCATCGCGCTTGACGCTCAGCTGGGGTCATCGGGGCGCTGCCGGTCCGATGTCTGGGCATCTTCGATCTCCTATTGGCAATCGTGACTGTCACGTTTCCCGGACGGTTGCTCCGTCGCAATCTGGGCCCGAGCTGCGGTCTGGGCACAGGAAACCGGGGCGAGGAGTTCATTGGCGTCACCTGTCACGAGCCTGGGCGGCTCCCCTGTGCTCAGGCCGATGGCCTGCAAACTCGTATCCGGCGGAACCTGCGGTTCCGTACCACGATGCCTCAATCGCGAGGCCGACGGGGAGCCTGGGAGGGCGGGACCACTCTAAATGGCGGCATCTTGCAGCCATAGTCCGTGACGGCATCCCGCCCACCCAGGTCGGTTCCAGGCGTCGGCGCCAAGCGCCTTGCTCCGCCCGGTGTCTTTGTGTCTCGCCGCGTGCCCTGATCTTGCGCTCAGGCGGCGGCGGTGCGGGCGTCGGCTGGTAGTTCGCCGGTCTCGACATAGCGCCAGAGCGCGACCAGCAGCTTTCGGGCAAGCGCCACGATCATCACTTTGCGGATGCGCCCCTTGGCACCGCTGGTTCGCTGGACGAACCAACGGCTGAGCGGGCTTTGCGGTTGGAAGCGAAGCCAGCGCCAAGCCAGTTGCATCAGGATGTGGCGCACCCGTGCATTGCCGTTTTTGCCGATGCCCTGCTCGCGCTCCATGCCGCCGCTCTGGAACGGCGTGCCGGTCAAACCGACAAAGCTCGCCAGCGCCCGGCGATCACGGAACGAACGGCAGCCTAGCATCTCGCGGACCAGAACGGTCGCGGTCTCGACACCGAGGCCGACGATCTGGGTCAGCAGCTGGATCATTCGCTCGGCGCGGTCCGGCTCGGCGATCTTCACGACCGCGTCGCGCTCGGCCTCGATCTCGCGCAGTTGGTCCGAGACCAGGCGGTGGCGCACCATCAAGCGTCTCAGCTCCGCCATCGTCTTGGGCGGCAACGGCGAGCCGGCAAAGGTCTGCAATGCCTCCAGCCGCTCGAACGCCTTCTTGAGGCGCGGCTTGAAGCCGACGATACCATGCAGACAGAGCAGACTCTCCACGCGGCTCTCGAGTTGCAGCCGCTCGCGGACCAGCCGCTCCCGTTCGCGTCCCGGCCGGCGCAGTTCCTCCTCCGCCTCACTCGCGATGCGCACCATCGAACACACCCGCGGCTCGCCGCGCAGCCACGCCAGCAGCGTGCGCAACAGCATGTCCAGGTCGATCCGATCCGTCTTCGCCCGCCGGCTCCGCCGCGGCACCGGAATGCTCGCCGGATGCATGACCTGCACCTCGATCCCCTGCGCCAGCAGGTAACGGGCAATCCCCGTCTCGGCCCGCCTCGTAGCTCAGCACCACGCGCTGCACCGCCCGACCCGCGGCCTCCGCCTCCGCCTTCCACAACCCGATCGTCCGCAACAAGCCGGCCAGATCGCGCGGCGCGAGCCGCCGCCGCGGCCGACGGGCGACCCCGGGAACCACCGCCCCGGCCTCCCACGACTTGCCGCTCAATTCCAGCGCCACGACCAAAGTGCTATTATGGTCAAAGGCGGCCGTGGTGTTGCTCGGTTCGATTTGCTTTGGCATCGGATCAATCCTGTCTGGTCTTGGACAACCGACAAGATACTCAATGCCGCGGCCGTCCTCCCCATAGCATCTAAATCCGTGGGCTGAAGGCCCACGTCCGGGGGCAGCCACCTTCTCGACCAGCTTCAGCGCCGTGCGCACCGCGCGCTCGGCGTCGTGCTCGTCGGCCCGCGGATAGCCGAAATAGGCAAGCACGCCGTCGCCCATGTACTTCGCGACAAACCCGCCGCCGCGGCCGATCACCTTGGCACAGCAGCGGTGATAGGCACCGATAACCGCGCGCAGATCCTCCGGATCGAGCCGCGCCGACAATGCCGTCGAGCCGACCAGATCGCAAAACATGACCGTCAGCTGCCGCCGCTCGGCAGATGTTGCCGGCACTTCGGTTGCAACGACGGTGCTCGCCGCATTCGCGTCGGCAACGGCAGCGGAGACAAACTTGGCGATGGCTTTGCGCAGGCGCAGGCGATGGCCTGCGCTTGATATACCAATGTCTTTCAGCAACTGATCGTCGACCTCGATCAGCAAGTCGGTGTCGATGTCATTAGCCTCGAAGGCGTCTGCATATTGGCCGAAGCCGATCTCCTCCAGCCAGTGCCGTACGGCGCTCATGCCGCGAGCTCCGCGAGCAGCGCCTTAGCGTCTTGCAGAACAGGCGTACCGATGCCCTCGGTGAACCAATTATAGACCGGCGCCAGCAGTTCGTGCGCCTCGCTGCGCTTGCCTTGGTCGCGCCACAGCTTGGCGAGGCCGGTCGCGGCGCGCAATTCCCAGAGTTTCGCGCTTTGCTGTTGCGCGATCGCGATCGCCTCGTTGTAACCGGCTTCGGCACCGGCGCGATCGCCCATCGCAGCCCGCACGTCCCCAGTGATCCGGAGCGTCTCGGCCTGATACCATCGAGCCTCCGTCTCCCCCGCGAGACGCCGCGCCGTGCCGGCGTGGTGGAGTGCGGCTTGCCGCTGTGCGCCCATCCGGCAGGCGTCCGCAAGAAGCGACAGATATAACGGCCTAAAAGCCATGAAGCCGAGCTGATCCAATCCAGCCACGCCGGCGGTGAGGAGCGGAATTCCCTCGTGCGCTCGCCCCAATGCCGCCAGACACCACCCGCGATAGATGAGAGCTGCCGCCCGAAATAATCCGAGTCCGTGCGCAGTAGCGAGCGCCAGCGTCTCGTCCGCGTACTGCAACAACGTTGCAGGCTCCAAGCCAATGAACAACCCTGATCCCCAGGCGGCCGGTCCTAGCGCGTAAGCCAGCGTGGCAGGATGGGATAATCCGCGCGCCTCTTCTAGCGCCGCGTCACGCTGGCACAATGCTTGATCGAGATGTCCAAGGCACGCGAGCAGCCAGCTGGAATGCGTCCGCAAGAAGACGCGCACGTCGTGGGGCACCAGCTCCGCGTAAAACGAGCGGTGCGCCGGATCATAAAGAGCAAGCCCGTTCTCCACGCATGCGCCACTCGTTGTGAATGCCCCGAGTTGGAAGTACGTATACCCGCCGGCTTCGTAGCCCATCACTCGCGTGGCGACATCGCCGCTGGCTTCCCCCACCGCTACCATCTCGTCGACGAGCTGCCGCGCTCGCCGCAGATCAGCTTGAGCGGCGTGATAGATCCACTGGCGCCACAGGCTGAACAGCAGCGCGCGCGGTCGGTTCAGCGCCAGGGCGAGCTCCCGTGCCCGGGAGTGCACCTCCCGCAACTCAGGCGCGCCCCAACTCCGGCTCGCCATCAGCGCCTGACCGAGGGCGATCTCCAGATCGAACTCGCGCTCCCACCGCCAATCGCCGTCGGGCAGGGCAGGTATTAAAGCCAACCCCCCGCTGGAGCAGCGCGACGGCTTCCGCGATCGCCGAGCGCCCCCAGGCCAACCGCCCGGCGGCGAGCCAAAATTGGACGGCCTTTTCCGTCAGACCGGCTTCGGTGCAGTGGTGGGCGAGCAGCGCCGGCTGGGCCGCCACGATATCGGGGAACCGACCTTCGAGGGCGGCGGCGATGCGGGCATGGAGCTGCTGCCGACGGCTGCGCAGCAAGGTGCTGTAGGCGGCGTCCTGCACCAGCGCGTGCTTGAAGCTGTACTCGGCGTCGGGCGGGGTGCCGCGGCGATAGATCAGCTCGGCGCTGACCAGCTGCGCCAAAGCATCGTCGAGTTGCGGCTGCGGCTGCGGCGCCACGGCGCCGATCAGCTCGTGCGAGAACTGCCGGCCAAGCGCCGCTCCGATCTGCGCCACCTCGCGCACCGGCGCCAGGCGATCGAGCCGGGCCAGGAGCGAAGCCTGCAGGCTCGCCGGGATCGCCAATGGTGTTACGGGTCCCGCCGCGGTGTAGCGGTCGCCGGCGTCGGTCAATAGGCCGCTTTCGACCACCGCCTTGGTCAGTTCCTCGACAAACAATGGCACCCCGTCGGTGCGGTCGATGATCTGGTCGGCGATCTCCTCGGGCAGGGCCTTGCCGCCGGTGACACCGGCGATCATCTCGGCCCGCTGCCGCGGCGCCAGGCGGTTGAGGCCGAGCGAGGTGACGTGCGGACGGCCGATCCACGGCGGAGTGAACTCCGGGCGGAAGGTGATGATCACTAGGACAGGCAGTGCGGGTACCCGGTCGATGATCAGCTCCAAGAGCTCGAGCGAGGTGGGATCGCTCCACTGCGCGTCCTCGAACAGCATCAGCACCGGCTGCCGCGCCGCCAGCCCTTCCAGCTGCACCACCAGCGCCCGAAGCGTCTTCTCTTTTTGCTTCTGCGGGGTGAGGTTGAGCGGCGCGTAGCGCTCGCCGGCCGGGAGTGACAGCAACGCCGCGAGCAGCGGGGCGGCCTCGCCGAGATCGTTGGTCGCCTGCGCGAGCACCGCCTCCAGCTTGTCGAGCCGCTGCTCTGCCGTGTCCTCGCGCCGGAACCCGGCCGCCCGTTCGAGCTGCGTGATGATCGGGTAGAGCGCGCTGTCCTGGTGGTGCGGCGAGCAGAACGTACGCAGGCGCGTGTGCGGCTCGCCGCTCAGCCGCTCGAGCAGGGTCTGGGCGAGACGCGACTTGCCGATGCCGGGCTCGCCCGACACCAGGACGACGGAGCCCTCGCCAGCCTTGGCCTGCCGCCAGCGCCGCTGCAATAGCGCCAGCTCCTCGCCGCGGCCGACCAGCGGCGTGCCGGCCGTGCGCAATGCCGCGAAGCGGCTCTCGGCGGCACTCTCGCGCAACACCCGCGAGGCCGCGACCGGTGTCGCCAAGCCCCTGATCTCGACCGGCCCGAGATCCTCGTAGTCGAACAATCCGCCCGTCAGCCGCCGCGTGCTCGGCCCGATCACCACCGTCCCCGGTGCCGCCAGCGCCTGCAGCCGCGCCGCGACGTTCGGCGTCTCGCCGACCACCGCCTGCTCCTGCGAGGCACCCTCGCCGATCAGGTCGAGGCGACCAGATCGCAGAACAGCACCGTCAGCTGCCGCCGCTCGGCCTCCGCCCCCACCCTTCCCTCCCCCGCCAGCGGGGGAGGGCCAGGGAGGGGGCCGCGCAGCGCAGCGATCGCTTTCAGCAGCCTGAGGCGCGGACCGAGCGGCAGCCCGAGCGCCACGAGATGGGTCTCGGTCAGCTCCGGCAGCACATCGAGGTCGATCTCATTCTCGCGGAACGCCGACTCGTATCGCTCGAGCCCTAAGCTCCCGAGCCACGCCGCGATATCCATCCGGCCCCCCTCTAAGTTTTTGTTTTTTTGTCTTCGCCAAACCTACAGCAACTCCCTGTGTCGGCGCCACCGATAGTTGTCGGATCATTGCCAATGTTCGCGACCACCGCCCGCCGCCTATCCTCCGGCCGCAATGCGCCCGGCGCGTCCCAGACTGCGCTGCAGTCGTGTGAATACGTGGATGGCCGGACGGCGCCTGGCCGCGCCAGGCCATGAACGGGGAGGGGGTATGCTACCCTGGCCGCGGCGCGGCGCGCCGCAGCCATCTCGGCGAGACGCCGGACGATCGGGCAACAGTGCCGGGGAGAAGCTGTCCGAACCGTTCGACGCAAAGGAGGAAGCCGGACCCGGATGGTCAACGCGCGCCGGCGCGCTCGCCGGGGCTGAGGAGTGCGTCGAGGCGGCCGGGTGCGGCCAAGAGCTCGCGGCTCGGGCCGGAGAAGACGATGGCGCCGCGGTCCAGGACGATCGCCCGGTCGGTCAATTCGAGCGCCAGCCGGGCTTGCTGCTCGACCAGCAGCAATGCGAGATCGCCCGCCGCTTTCAGCCGGTCGAGCCGGGCCAAGAGCGCATCGACGATGACCGGCGCCAGCCCTTCGAGCGGCTCGTCCAGCAACAACAGCGAGGGGTTGCCGATCAATGCCCGGCCGATCGCCAGCATCTGCTGCTCGCCGCCCGAAAGCTGGTTGCCGCGATGGCGGCGCCGCTCGGCGAGCGCCGGGAAGAAGTCAAAGACCTGATCGAGCGACCATCGCCCCGGGCGGGCCGCCACCAGGAGGTTCTCGGCAACCGTCAGCGACGGGAAGATTTCGCGCTCCTGCGGCACCAAACCGATGCCGAGCCGGGCCCGGCGAAACGGCCGCATCGCCGCGACCTCGCGGCCGGCAAACCGGATCGAGCCGGCGCGCAGCCGGGTCCGGCCGATGATCGTGGCAATCAGCGTGGTCTTGCCGACGCCGTTGCGTCCGAGCACCGCAAGGGTGCCGCCCGGCGGCAGTTCGAAATCGATCCGTTCCAGAACGATGGTCTCGCCATAGCCGGCCGACACGCCTTCGAGGATGAGGCCGTCGCCGTCCGTCATCGGCGTACCCGCTCGCCGAGATAGACCTGCCGCACCCGCGGATCGGCGGCGATCTCGGCAGGCGCCCCCTCGCAGAGGATGCTGCCCTGGACGAGGACGGTAATGCGCCGCGCCAGCCGAAACACCAGATCCATATCGTGCTCGACGATCAAGAGGGCGATGTCGGCGGCGAGCCGTTCGATCGCCTCGACGATCAGGCCGCTCTCTGCCGACGGCACGCCGGCCGCCGGCTCGTCGAGCAGCAGCACCCGCGGCTTCAGCCCGAGCGCCACCGCGATCTCGATGAGACGCTGCCGGCCATAGGCGAGGGTGGCGACCGGGCGCAGCGCCTCGTCGGCGAGCCCGAGACGCTCGATCAGAGCAAAGGCCTCCTCGATCGCGGCGCGGTGCGCGCCGGCCGGGCGCCACCAATCGCCGCCGACGCCCAACCGCTCGCGGACCGCGAGGGTGACGTTCTCGAGGACGGAAAGGCCGCGAAACAGCGCCGTGATCTGAAAGGTGCGGACGAGGCCGCGCTTGACCCGGGCGGCCTGCGGCAAGTGGGTGACCTCGGCCCCGTCCAAGAGGATGTGCCCGGCGCTCGGCGACAAGGCGCCGGTCACCAGATTGAGAAAGCTGGTCTTGCCGGCGCCGTTCGGCCCGATCAGCGCGCGCCGCCTTCGAGACGAAAGTCGATCGCGTTCGCCACCGCGAGCGCGCCAAAGCTCTTGGCGAGCCCGCGGGTTTCGAGGGCCGGCACGGTCATCGCGGCCGGTGTGGGTGCTGCCAGAGCGCGGCGCCGAGGCCGAGCACGCCGCCCCGGGCAAAGGTGACGAGCCCGACCATCAACAGACCGATCCAGAAATACCAATAGACCGGGTCGATCGACGAAAACCGGTCCTGGGCCACCAGGTAGAGCGGCACGCCGATAAAGGCGCCGTAGAGGCGGCCGACCCCGCCGATGATCAGCATGATCAGGATCGTGCCGGAACGCTCGAGGCCAAGCGCATCGAGACCGACAAAGCCGGTCGTCTGGGCGACGAGCGCCCCCGAGATCCCGGCGAGGGCGGCGGCGATCGTATACACGCCAAGCCTTCGGCGCCGGACCGGGGCGCCCAACGCGTGCATCCGCCCGACATTTTCGCGGATGCCGGTCAGCGAGCGGCCGAAGGCGGAATGAACGATCCGCCGCGCCGCGAGCCAGCCGAGGAACAGCACCGCAAGGCAGTAGAAAAACGCGGTATGGCCGGAGAGGCCGAAGGCGAAATGACCGAAGAGCGGAGCGACCTGCATCCCTTGCAGCCCGTCATCGCCGCCGGTGACGGCGCTCGCCTTGTTCGCCGCTTCCTGCAGAAGGGCGGCGACGACGAGGGTCTGCATCAACAGGGTCAGGCCGGTGCTGCGCAGGATCACGAGCCCGCTCGAGAACCCGACCGCCGCGGCCGTGACCGCCGCGGCCAGCAGCCCGCTCACCGGCTCGCCCCAGCCATGGGCGGCGAGGATGCCGGCGGTATAGGCGCCGGTGCCAAAAAACGCCGCCTGGCCCAAGGTGACGATGCCGGCGTAGCCGAGCACCAGATCGGCCGACAGCGCGAACAGGATCGTTGCCAGGATCTGGGCGAAAAGGGGCAGATAGCCGGGAAAGACCACATAGGCGGCAACCGCCGCGAGCCACGGCAAGGCCTCATAGGCGCGAAACCGGTGGCGCCGGGCGAAGGCGCCGATCACCCGATCGGGCGCCGCCGTCGCGGCCCCGGCACCCGCTAGGCGCGCCCGAAGAGACCGCGCGGCCGCCACCACAGAACCGCCATCGTCAGCGCATAGGTGAAGAAGGCGCCGAATTGCGGCGCCAGGTACTTGCTGGCGCTGTCGGCGACGCCGATCAGGACCGCCGCCAGAAACGGGCCGCGGATATTGCCGAGCCCGCCGATGGCGACGACGATCAGAAAGTAGACGAGGTTGTCGAACGCGTAGCTGGGGACGATCGGGATCAGCGCCGCGCCGAGACCGCCGCCCAGCCCGGCCAGCCCGCTGCCCAGCGCAAAGGTCAGGCCGAACAGCCGCGAGGTGTCGATGCCGACCGCCTGCGCCATGCCCAGATTGTCGACGGCGGCGCGGATTTCGGCGCCGTACCGGCTCCGCTCGAGCCCCAGCCATAAGACCGTGACCAGGCCGGCGCCGCACCCGATCAACAGCGCGTCATAGGCCGGAACCGCAGCAAAGCCGAGGCTGAGGCCGCGATTGAGCGCGGGCGGGAGTTCGAGCGGCTGCGTCAGCAGCACCTGGTCGAGCTCGCCGCCGCCGTAGTGGCGGCGGTACAAGAGCCGCTCGATCGGCAGGCTGACGAGCGCCGCCGCCGCCGCGGCCGCGGCGAGCGCCAGCGGCAGCGGTGCGCCGTACCCCTGCGATGGGGATGATGGGCTTTGTCAACCTGGCGCATGGCGTGTTCGCGATGGGTGGGCGGCTACGTCATGACCGGCCTGATGCGATGGGGCTCGTCCGTCACCGACAGCCCGACCGAGATCAGGTACAGCACCATGGCCAGGGCGAGGCCGTGAAACCCGATCGCAAAGACGGTCGAGAGCGGGGTCGACATGGGGTCTTCAAAAAATCAGTGCGTCATTGCGAGCCCACGGGTCCGCGCTCCGCGCGGCCCGAGGATAAACTCCGCGAAGCAATCCCGACGAGATTGCCGCGTCCCCCCGGAACGCCCGCGAGGGCGGCCGTCCGGGGGTCCTCGCAATGACCGGGGAGCAGCAAAGGGCGCGTCACTTCTGCGGGTTCAGCTCCTTCCACGGGTCCTTGACCATCGGGATTGTCGAAATCTCGACATTGGCGAGCTTGCCGTCGAGCTTGTCGACGCGGCGGATATAGATGTTCTGGACGATGTCGCGGGTTGTGGGATCGATCGCGATCGGACCGCGCGGGCTGTCCTCCTTCTTCCAGTTCTTGAAGAACGCCATGGCCTCGTCGGCGGTGAACTTGCCCTTCGTCGCCTTAACCAGGTCGAAGATCATCGCCATCCCGTCCCAGCCGTCGACCGAGAAGAAGTCGGGGATCGCCGCGTCGCCGTATTGGCGGTTCCAGGCGGAGAGGAAGGCGGCGTTTGCCGGCCGCCTTCCGGCGACCGAATAGGTTCCCGCGGTCACCAGGCCGATGGCGGCGTCGCCCATCTTCGGCAACTCCTCGTCGGGCAGGAAGTCCTGGGTCGAGGCGATGCTGATCCCGGCCTGGCGCAGGCCGAGGTCATTGATCGCCTTCACCATCGCCGTCGCCTGCGTGCCGGCCGGCACAAACAGGTAGGCGACGTTGGGTTTGGCGTCCTTGATCCGCTCTACAAACGGGGTGAAGTCGGGGTTGACGGGCGGGAACCGGTCGGCGCCGACGATCTTGCCGCCGGCCTCGGTGAAGGCGCGGGTGAACCCCGCCTCGGCGTCGCGACCGGCGATAAAGTCGGTGACCGCGGTATACCCGGTCTTCCAGCCCTGCCCGGCCGCCCATTTGCCCATCGGATAGGCCTCTTGCCAGAGGGTGAAGGTGACGCGCGCGACATAGGGCGAAATGCGCGGGATCGCGACGCCGGCAGCAGCGCCGCAAAGGACGAGCGGCACCTTGGCCTCGGCGGTCAGCGGCGCCACCGCCGCCGCCACCGGCGAGAGGATGATGCCGGCCAAGAGCTGCACGTGATCGCGGGTGATCAACTCCTGCGCCACTCTTTTGCCGACATCGGGCCGGGAGGTGTCGTCGCGCCGCAACAGCTCGACCCTGACCCCCGGCGGCAGATCCTTCTCGTGCTCCTTGACGTAAAGATCGATGCCTTTTTGCGCTTGGTCGCCGGGTTCGGCGACAAACCCGGTGTAGCTGTTGATCAGCCCGATCCTGACGGTCTGCGCCCAGGGCGCTGCCGGCCAAAGCACCAGCGCCGCGGCAGTCGCGATCGCCGCGGTCGTGCCGAACAATACTCGTGCCATACGAAACTGCTCCCTGCCTGGTTTGCCTCACCCTACCACGACCGGCGGCTCGTCCATCAGTGTGCGCAACCTCGACGTCGACCTGATCCGACGGCTGAAGCGCCGCGCCGCGCGCACCGTCGATCCGCCGAGGCCAAGGCGCGCGACATGCCTGCGGCAAACCTTGAGCGCCGAGAACTGCTGCGCGACGCGTGGGACGAGCGGTGAGGGATCTCGTCGTCGACGCCAGTGTGGCGATCAAGTGGGTCATCGAGGAGCCGGGTACACGGCAGGCGCTCTCCCTGCGGCGTCATTGCCTGTACGCGCCCGACCGGCGACATTGGACTTCACGTAGACGGCAAATCCAATATCGCCAACCGGATCGAACAGCGGGAAACGATGAGCAGATCGGTTGTCATCGCCGGGTTCGCGACCGCGGCGCTGCTGCTCTCGTCCGCCGCCGAGGCGCAGGTCGACGAGGTTCCGGGCTCGGGCAACACCGCCGATTTCTCGTCGTACCTGTTACAGGCGCAGGTCTCGAAGGCGAGGATCATCGGCCTTGCCAACGCCGGCTCCGACATGATCAACACGATCAAGCAGGCTTGCGAGGGCGACAAGCCTTACGGCGATGTCGAATATGCGGATCCAGGCTATCAGGACGACAGAAAGAAGCGTTACCCGATAGACACCGAGAAGCACGTCCGCGCCGCCTGGAGCTACATCAACAAGCCAAAAAACGCCGGCAAATATTCGGCCGATGAGCTGACGCGTATCAAAAACAAGATCATTGCCGCGTGGAAAGACAAGATCGACCCAGAGGGTCCGCCGAGTGCCGCGCCGCCTCGTTGAGCGGGCAGGCCTATCGGCCACAGCCGGCGATCGCGGAACCCATCTGGGCCGGCGGCTGCGTGCCGCAACAAACAGGCCGGACACACGAACCGGGCCGTTCACACACGTCTTACGTGTAGGGCGGAAAACCCCCGCACGGCCGCCCGCCAGAGCCTGCCCCAGGCCCGCCCGCCCTGGCGGGCGGGCGGAGGGGGCGGGCGTCCGGGGGGCATTCCGCCACCCCGCTTGTTCCTTACGACCGCTCGCCGGTCTTTTGCGGCTCGCCGCCGCGGCCGATCCACCCGGCCGGGTACATCCCGCTCCCGACGCAACGGCGGAAGGAGGAGTGCGGCCAATCCGCCGGGTGTTCCACGAGCCCGTGCTTCACCGGGTTGAAGTGCGTGTAATCCATAGGGGCGGCGAAGTCCTCATCGCGGATCGTATGTCCCCAATACCGGCGCTGCCAGATCCCGCGCTCGCCACGGCTGGTCATGAGCGGCGATCGCCACTCACGGGCGGGCACGGCTTTCGAGAACGCGGTCTTGATCGCCCGCCAACGACCGGGGAAGTCGGTATCGCCAGGCGGCAAAGTCCACAGACAGTGCATGTGATCGGGAAGCACGACCCAGGCGTCGATATGGAAAGGCGTCCGGGCACGCACTTGCCGAACCGCCGCGCGCGACGCGTCGATCCGCGACACGAGTAGAGTCGAATAGAAGATCCACCGAACGGCGGTCGAGCAGGTTGACGGTGAAAAAGAAGGTGCCGCCCGGAACCCGATTGCGGCGATAGTCCGGCAGGCATCAGCGGAGTATGCTCCCGCTCGGAGAAAGGCGGAATGCGCTGCCCCGCTTTCGCGGGGCAGCTTTTCCGCCCTACGAGTGACCGCGCCTATGGCAGTCGCCACTCGCCCTGCCAGACAACGGAAAAGGCCGTCGTGTTGCCGATACCGGTGTAGCGGAAAGTGTTATTTCCCTGAATGCCGGAGTACTTCCCGGTACCACCGGTCCATTGGAAGGGGCCCTCTCCGGATCCGGGTACCGTGCCTTTTCCCTGCCATACAAAGAAAACCTTGTCGCCGTCCTTGTCGGTGCCGATGCAGTATCCGTGGGCGGCGGTGGTGACTCCGCCGACAATGTCGTTCACGCCCGGACAAGTCCACTCGGTGTTGTCGATGAAACCGCCGGCAACATCGTTGAAGAATACCCCGTGGAACATGCCGACAAAGAAGACATGGTCTTTGGCGATTTCGTAGGTCTGCCCGACCGCATGGGGGCCGAATTTGCCGGCGTAGGTGCCGCTCTTCGCCGGCTGCTGGGCGGCGGCCGGCGCGCTCAGCAATGCGACTGCAAAGATGGCCGATATCAGCTTGTAAGTTGCCCGCATCTGTCCCTCCCGTTTGAGCCGGCTCTTGAAAACGGCCGGCCGATCGGAAAGGTACACGCTCCCGTATGGGGGGGAAAGGGGTGTCGAGATGAAGCTCGCGATTGCGCTCGAGGCGTCGCCCCATTCGGGCGTCGACATGGAAACGGTGTGGGAGGCCGAGCGGCTCGGCTTCGCCGCGCTGTGGTGCGGCAAGGCCTACGCCACCGACGCGGTCTCGCCCGTCGCCTGGGTGCTGGCCCAGACCAAGACGATCAAGGCCGGCACCGGCATCATGCAGATGTCGGCGCGCACGCCGGCCTGCGCGGCGATGACGGCAATGACGTAGCTCCTCTCCGGCAACCGTTTCCTCTGCGGCATCGGCCCCAGCGGGCCGCAGGTGGTCGAGGGCTGGCACGGCATGCCCTACGGCAAGCCTTTGCTGCGCACCCGCGAATATGTCGCAATCCTCCGCCATATCCTGGAGCGCCGGGCGCCGCTCGAATTCAAGGGGGAGGAGTATCGGAATCCCCGATGACGGGCCGGGCGCCTCGGGGCTCGGCAAGCCGCTCCGGAGCATCGTCCGCGCCGACCGAGGCTGAAAGATCTATACCGCGTCGATCGGCCCGGCCGGGTTGCGCCTCGCCGGCGAGATCGAGTTCGACGCGCTCGCCGCGGGCTTCGCGCGCTGACCGCCGGGCGCCGGCATACGCCGGCCGAGGAGCTGTTGCGCGAGGGGCGGGACGAGAGGTGACCGATCTCGTCGTCGACGCCAGCGTCGTCGTCAAGTGGGTCGTCGACGAACCGGATATGCCGCAGGCGCTGTCGCTGCGGCGGCATCGCCTCTACGCGCCCGACCTGTTGCCGGCGGAATGCGCCAGTGTCCTGTGGCAGAAGGTGCGGCGGAACGAGCTGACCGAGCGCGAGGCGCTTTTCGCCGCCGCCTGCTGCAACGCGCGGATGTCGAGCTGATGCCGATGCGCGCCCTGCTCGAGCCGGCAACGCGGCTGGCGCTGGCGCTCGACCGTCCGGCCTGCGACTGCGCTTATCCGGCATTGGCCAAGACCTTGGCCTGCGATCTGGTGACGGCCGACTGGCGGCTGACCGCCAACCTGCTGCCGGCCGGCTTTAATTCGAAGGTGTTGGCGCTGGCGGCGATCGATCTGCCCTGATCGGCCTCGCGGAACGGCTCTGAACGTGCCGAGGTCGGGCGCTCGGTTTCGGCTCAGCAGTGAAGCAGATCTCGGCTATGCTGGGGCGTTACCGGGCTTGATGCGGCATCTCCCGACGAGCCCGCTGCTGCACCTTCAGAGGGAGGCGAGATGCCAGGCATCGCGGTAACCAACCCTCGGCGAACGATTGCTCAACTCGAGCGGCAGATCGACCGGCTTCACGGCGAGCTGCGGGAGCGAACCGCCGAGCGCGACGCGGCGCTGGCGCGCGAGACGGCGACCGCCGAGGTGTTGGGGATCATCAACGGCTCGGGCGGCGACCTCGCGCCGGTATTCGAGGCGATGCTCGACAGGGCGCTGGCCTTGTGCAATGCCGCGTTCGGCGTGCTTTGGATCGGTGACGGCGAGCGCATTCGCGCTGCTGCCATCCGTGGGTTTGAGAAATCCGTGGAGTTGCTTACGCGAAAGCCGCATCCGGTCGGCCCGGACAACGCGCACGGCCGCCTGCTGCGCGGCGAACCGGTCGTTCATATTGCCGACGCTGCGGAAGACAGGGCCTTTCATTCCGGCGACCCCCTCCGCCGCGCTTTGGTCGAGAGCGGGGACCGCACCATGCTCGCGGTGCCGCTGCGCAAGGAAGGCGCGTTTCTCGGCGACTTCGTGCTGCATCGCGAGGAGGTGCGACCCTTCTCCGAGCGGGAAATCGCACTGGTGCAGAATTTCGCGGCGCAGGCGGTCATCGCGATGGAGAATGCCCGGCTGCTCGACGAGCTGCGCGGCCGGACCCGCGATCTGCAGGAGGCGCTCGAAAAACAGACGGCCACGGCGGAGATCCTGCGCATCATCTCCCGCTCGCCGACCGATGTGCAGCCGACCTTCGAGGCGATCGCTGCCAGCGCCACCCGGATCTGCGGCGCGGCCACCGGCGCCGTGTTCAGGTTCGACGGCGCGCTGATCCATCTGGGTGCGCAATACGGCACGACGCAGGCCGAAACCGACGCCGTGCGCGGCGTCTTCCCGATCCCGCCGAGCCGCGGCAGCGCCAGCGCGCGGGCGATCCTGACGCGGCAGATCGTGCATATCCTCGATCCCGCCGCCGATCCCGACTATGCGCAGGCGAGCCTCAAGCAGTTTGGCACGATGCTCTCGATGCCGATGCTGCGCGACGGCGAGCCGCTTGGCGCGATCACGGTCACGCGCAAGCAGGTCGAACCATTTTCCGAAGCGCAGATCGAGCTGTTGAATACCTTCGCCGATCAGGCCGTCATCGCCATCGAAAATGTCCGGCTGTTCACCGAATTGCGCGAGCGCACCGCCGATCTGCAGGAATTGCTCGAATACCAGACCGCGACCAGCGACGTCCTGAAGGTCATCAGCCGCTCGACCTTTGACTTGCAATTGGTGCTCGACACGCTCTGCGAGACGGCCGCGCGGCTGTGCGACGCCCCCATGGGGCACCTCGCAATCCGCACCGGCGAAGCCTATCGCTACGTGGCGACCCATTCGGTCAGCTCCGAATGGGGCGCTATCGCCCGCGATCGCTCGGTCACGCCCAGCCGGGAAACCGTGCTCGGCCGCACCGTGCTCGAAGGTCGGGTCGTGCACGTCGCCGATCTCGCCGCCGACCCCGAATACGCCTGGCCGAAGGCGGTCACTATCGGGAAAATGCGGACCTCGCTCGGGGTCCCGCTGCTGCGTGAAGGCGAGGTGATCGGCGTCATCACGTTCGCCCGCCAGCGGGTCGAGCCGTTCAGCGAGCGGCAGATCGAGCTGGTCCGCACCTTCGCCGATCAGGCGGTGATCGCGATCGAGAATGCGCGGCTGATCACCGAGACGCGGGAGGCGCTGGAACAGCAGACCGCGACCGCCGAAGTGCTCGGGGCCATCAATTCATCGCCGGGCAACTTGACGCCGGTATTCGATGCCATGGTCGAAAAGGCGATCCGGTTGTGCGACGCCGACGGAGGATTGCTGCGTACCTTTGACGGCCAGCTGCTCCACCCCGTCTCGAGCCATGGCGATCCGCAGGTCATGGAGCCGTTGCCGCAACTCGGTCCGAGCCGTGGAGACGGCTTGTACGAGCCATTCGCGCACGGCGAACGCGTGATCCAGATCGCCGACGTCCGCGAGACCGACACGTTCCGGGACAATCCGGTGGCGCGCGAGCGCCTCGAAGTCCAGCGCATCCGCAGCTGGCTCGCCGTGGCATTGCACAAGGAGGGAGCCCTGCTCGGCGCAATCGCTCTCCATCGGAAGACGGTTCGGCCATTCACCGACAAACAGATCGCGCTGGTGCAGAACTTCGCCGCGCAGGCGGTGATCGCCATGGAGAACGCGCGGCTGCTCGACGAAATCCGCCGGCGCCAGGCCGAGTTGCGGGTCACCTTCGACAACATGGCCGACGGCGTCGTGATGTTCGACAAGGAGCTGCGCCTCGCCGCCTGGAACCGCAATTTCCAGCAGATCCTCGATCTGCCGGAAGCGGTCTTGGCCGAGCGGCCGACTTATGGCGAGTATTTCCGCTACCTGGCCGAGCGCGGCGAGTTCGGCGCGATCGACATCGAAGCCGAGGAGCGCCGCTACGCCGAGAACGTCACCCGCCAATGGTCGGCCGAGCGCACGCGTCCGGATGGGCGCGTCTTGGAGGTCCGCCACAACCCGGTGCCGGGCGGCGGCTTCGTGCTGATCTACGGCGACATCACCGAGCGCAAAGAGGCCGAGGCGCGGCTGCTGGCCGCGCGCGACACCGCGAGGGCGGCGTTGCGCGAATTGAAGGCGGCGCAGGCCAGTCTGATCCACGCCGAGAAGATGGCCTCGCTCGGGCAATTGACCGCCGGGATCGCGCACGAGATCAAGAACCCGTTGAATTTCGTCAACAACTTTGCCGGGCTCTCGGTCGAGCTGCTGGACGAGCTGAAGGCGGCGGCGGCACCGGCCGTCGAGGCACTCGGCGACGAGATGCGCGCCGAGATCGACGAGCTGGTCGCGACCCTCTCCGGCAATCTCGACCGGATCGCCGAGCACGGCCGCCGCGCCGACGGCATCGTCAGGAGCATGCTCCTGCATTCGCGCGGCGGATCGGGCGAACGGCAGAGCGTCGACCTGAACGCCCTCGTCGACGAGGCATTGAACCTCGCCTATCACGGCGCCCGCGCCCGCGACCAGGGATTCAACATCGCCCTGGAGCGCGATCTCGACCCGGCCCTGGCACCGATCGAGATTGTGCCGCAGGACATGACGCGCGTCTTGCTCAACCTCGTCGGCAATGGCTTCTACGCCGCCGACCGGCGCCGCCGCGAGCGGGCGGACGCGGGCTTCCGGCCGGCGCTCAGGGTCGCGACCCGCGACCGCGGCGCCGCGGTCGAGATCCGGGTGCGCGACAACGGCACGGGCATCGCGGCCGAGCACCGCGAGAAACTGTTCCAGCCGTTCTTCACCACCAAGCCCACCGGCGAAGGCACCGGGCTCGGCCTCTCGATCAGCTGGGACATCGTCACGGCAGGCCATGGCGGCACGATCGCGGTCGACAGCGAAATCGGCGAATTCACCGAGTTCACGATCAGTCTGCCGCGCCGCGCGCCGGCCTGAGCGCGAGGTCGAGGCCGCCTATGCCGCGATCCGCGCTCTGCCGCAGCCGAGCGCCGAACCGATGCTGGCAGACGCGCCGCTCCCCATTGCCGGG
The DNA here is from genome assembly GCA_963772295.1 of uncultured Alphaproteobacteria bacterium. Classification (GTDB taxonomy): domain Bacteria; phylum Pseudomonadota; class Alphaproteobacteria; order ATCC43930; family CGMCC-115725; genus AP-15. The sequence continues at coordinate 84,231 of CAVYWO010000018.1, read as the reverse complement.
AGCAAAACACCGCGCCGACTATTGTGAGGCTGCCGCCGCCTTCCTCGAAAACTAAAAGTCAGGCTATCGTTCGCCAGCGGTGGAACCGCGTGCGCCAGGCGGCGAAGAGATTAGGCCGGAATTGCCTGATCCGGCGGGTCGGGTCCGAAAGCCGGTGCCGGCGAGAAGAATGTTCCGACTTGTTCGTTGTTACGCCCGCTTGATCAGCCGGAGAAGAGCGAGGAGGATAACCGCGCCGACGACTGCCGCAATGATTGAACCGATCAAGCCGCCCACGGCGATGCCCAATAGGCCGAACAACCAGCCGCCGATCAGCGAGCCGATAACGCCGACGACGATGTCGCCGACAAGGCCGTATTCTGCCTTCATGATCAGCCCGGCGAGCCAGCCGGCGATCGCACCGATCACCAACAAAATGACGAGACCTGTAAGCGACATGTCGGCTTCCCCCCTCCTCGCAACGGAACCTCTCTCTCGCGATCCCGGCGTTACCATGTAATAGTGCCATGCAACCGTAGCGTTGTCACGCTGTCCACCATTTTTCCAGCTCATCGAGCGCGGCGAGCCTGGATGTCGGCGCTGGCCGCACTCAACAGTGGTCCCCGATGATACCGCTCCCGCCGTTGATGTCTCTCGCCAGACGAAACTGATGTTCTCGTCATCGCCCCCGGCATGCAGCGCGCCGGAACGACGCGGATAGTCGATTGCTCAGCCGATTGACGATACGACCTCGGACTTTGCCGGTCTTGATCCTGCCCAGCAGATCACCGGCACGCCCAGGCCCGACTTAGACACCGTTAGAGAGAAAAGCATGTTGGTTCAATGCCTTACGGCATAGCGGGGCGTTCTTAGCACCACGCGCGTGGGGTCGATAGGTTAGGCGGCCGGCGGCGGGCTCTGGCGCGGGAGCTCCTGGACATTGGGCGGCAGGGCGATACCGACCGCCTGAAACAGTTTGCCGGCGACGCCGGTGGTCGGGGTGCGCAGCAGGAAGCGCTTGCCATCCTGCTCGAGGGTGATCTCCTGCAGCCGGTCGAGATCGCGCAGGATGTCGCCCCATTCGGCGGCAACGCCATGGCGGCGGAGCCGATCTTCGAGTTCTTTGGCGAGCAGCAGGGCGAGGAAGGAGCAGAACACATGGCCGCGGATCGCCATGTCGCTGCTGTGGTAGATCGGACGGGTGGCGAGCACCGCCTTGGCCTGACGCAACAGCTGTTCGACCCGCAGCAGGTCGCGGTAGCGCAGCATCACCTGCAGCGGGGTGATCTTGGTGTTGGTGCGCAAGACGTAGAGCCCATCGAAGCGCTCGTCTTCGGCGACCCGGGCCTCATCGATGGCAAAATGCTCGGCTGCGGCAGTCTTGAGATAACGGCGGAAGCCGCTGTTGCCGACGAGCGCCTTGTCGCCCTGGGCGAGCTTGGCGCGCAGCCCGTCGAGGATGGCGGCACGTTGCTCGGCGTCGCGCCGGGCCTCGGCGAGATTGCGGCAGACGATGTAGCGGCGGTCACCGATCTTGACCTGCTTGGCCTCGAGTTCGGTGAACACACCCGAAGCCCGCGGCACGGCCAGGGGCACAAACGGCGTCTGGTCGTCGATGACGGTGGTGCGCACCTCGGCGCTGCTGCGCTCGCGGACGCCGAGGATGTATTCGAGCTTGCGTTCCTCGAGCGCGGCAATGGTCGCGGCGCTGATCATGCCGCGATCGGCGACGACGCAGATGCGGCCGACGCCAAAGCGCGCACGCAACCGATCGACGACCGGCAGCAGGGTGGTCACGTCGGCGGTGTTGCCGGGCCACAGCTCGCAGCACAGCGGCTTGCCGTCCTGATCCATGACCAGCCCGACGATCATCTGGTTGAGATCGGGCCGGTAGTCTTTCGAGTGACCGCGGCGGCCGAGCTCCTCACCGCCCTGGCCCTCGAAGGACAGGCTGGTAGTGTCCATGAAGACGACGCTGAGCTCGGCAAACAGGTCGCGCCGGCGGGCGAACAGCTCTTCCTCGACGAGATCCTTGCGGCAGCGCGGCGCCAGTCCTCCGGCCCCGGTCTGATCGGCGAGCGGCTCGCCGAGCCAAGCCATGGCGCGGTAGAGATGATGCAGCTGCAGCCCCTCGGTGCCGTCGATGCGGTAGTCGGCGCGCCACTTGTCCGCCGCCCGGTCGGAGCCCGACACAAACAGGCGGTGGAGCACGGTCAGAAACACCGCCCGCTCGGCGGCAAACGCGAATTGCCGTTGTCCGGCCAGGGCGGTCAACACCGCCCGGCAGCCGACCTCTTGCCACAGTCGTTCGAACAGCAGCGCCGGGCCGATCCGCCGGCACGCCGCATTGGGCGGGGCCTCGCCCTCGCCGAGCGAGAGCACCATCGAACGCTGCGCCAGCCGGGCGACCGAGCGCGCCAGGCGGTCGAGATCGCCGCGCGCGACGACCATTTCCTTGCGGCCGAGATTGGCGATGATGCGCTGTTTGGTGCGGCCGCCCTCGCGCACGTTCTCGACCAGATAGACGTAGGTGTAGGGGCCAATGCGCTTGTCGCGGACAAACATGGCCTTAGCATCACCAGACGGCGCCGAACGTCAAGAACCGAATGGCTGTCTCTGGGAGAATCTAGCACCGCATTTTGGATCTGGAATTTGCCACCCTCAGCGTTTCTGCCATTCTCGACCGCGAAATCCGGCCCGACTGTCCAAGTCGGGCCAGGGTCGCCCGAGGGATACGATGACGCGATAACTGCTGCCGGCGACCGTGCCGTTGTGTCTGCGGCAGATGTCCTTCCGGGTTGGCGGCGTTGTTGGAGCTTCGCTATCATCGCGTGCCGTGCAGGGATCTGAGCAAGCGTTGAGAGCATCCGTCCATCCGCGCAACAAACAGGCCGGAGACACCACCGCGCCCGCATAGGTTCCTTCAGCCCTTGCACCAATCGGGCCGTTCACACACGCCTTACGTGTAGGGCGGAAAACCCCGGGACGGCCGCCCGCCAGAGCCTGCCCCAGGCCCGCCCGCCCTGCCGGGCGGGCGGAGGGGGCGGGCGTTCCGGGGGGCATTCCACCATGCCGCCTGTTCCTTACGACCGCTCGCCCGTCTTTTGCGGCTCGCCGCCGGGGCCGATCCACCCGGCCGGGTACATCCCGCTCGCGACGCAACGGCGGAAAGAGGAGTGCGGCCAATCCGCCGGGTGTTCCACGAGCCCGTGCTTCACCGGGTTGAAGTGCGTGTAATCCATATGGGCGGCGAAGTCCTCATCGTCGCGGATCGTATGTTCCCAGTACCGACGCTGCCAGATCCCGCGCTCGCCACGGCTGGTCATGAGCGGCGATCGCCACTCACCGGCAGGCAAGGCTTTCGAGAACGCGGTCTTGATCGCCGGCCAACGACCGGGGAAGTCGGAATCGCCAGGCGGCAAAGTCCACAGACAGTGCATGTGATCGGGAAGCACGACCCAGGCGTCGATATGGAAAGGCGCCCGGGCACGCACTTGCCGAACCGCCGCGCGCAACGCGTCGATCCGCGACACGAGTAGAGTCGAACGGCGGTCGAGCAGGTCGACGGTGAAAAAGAAGGTGCCGCCCGGAACCCGATTGCGGCGATAGTCCGGCATCGGCGGAGTATGCTCCCGCTCGGAGAAAGGCGGAATGCGCTGCCCCGCTTTCGCGGGGCAGCTTTTCCGCCCTACGAGTGACGGCGGTTATGGTAGCCGCCAGTCGCCCTCCCACACAACTACTGTGGACCCGTTTTCCCAATATCGACCCAGCGGAAAGTGTTGTTTCCCTGAAGGCCCGAGTACTTCCCGGTACCACCGGTCCACTTGAAGGGGTCCCCGCCGGTTCCAGGTCCGGTGCCTTTTCCCTCCCACAGAAGGAAAGCCTTGTCGCCATCCTTGTCGGTCATTATGCAGTATCCGTGAGCAGCGCTGACGACTCCACCAACAATGTCTTCCACCAGTGGACAAACTACTTCGGTTTTGTCGAGGAAACCGTCGGCGGCATCATTCAGGAATACCCCGTGGCCCTGCCCGAGAAAGAACACGTGATCTTTATCGAGCTCGTAGGTCTGCGCGACGCTTGCCATACCGTGGGCGACAAATTTACCCTTGTATGTGCCGCTCTTGGCCAGCGGCTGGGCCGCGGCCGGCGCTCCCAGCAAGGCAATAGCAAATAGGGCCGATATCAGCTTGTAGCTTGCTCGCATTTGTCCCTCCCATGTCAGCCAGCTCTTGAAAACGGCCGAACGATTGGAAATGTACATCGTCCCTGCGGGTCAAGCAACCCGCCGGGTCCGGGAGTCTCGAAATGAAGCTCGCGATCGCGGTGCAGGTGTCGGCGAAATCGGGCGTCGACATGGAAATGGTGTGGGAGGCCGAGCGGCTCGGCTTCGCCGCGGTGTGGTGCGGCGAGGCCTACGGCACCGACGCGGTCTCGCCGGTCGCCTGGATGCTGGCCCAGACCAAGACGATCAAGGCCGGCACCGGCATCATGCAGATGCCGGCGCGCACGCCGGCCTGCGCGGCGATGACGGCAATGACCTTGCAGCTCCTCTCCGGCGACCGTTTCCTCTGCGGCATCGGCCCCAGCGGGCCGCAGGTGGTCGAGGGCTGGCACGGCATGCCCTACGGCAAGCCTTTGGTGCGCACCCGCGAATATGTCGCGATCCTCCGCCATATCCTGGAGCGCCGGGCGCCGCTCGAATTCAAGGGCGAGGAGTATCGGATCCCCTATGACGGGCCGGGCGCCTCGGGGCTCGGCAAGCCGCTCCGGAGCATCGTCCACGCCGACCCGAGCCTGAAGATCTATACCGCGTCGATCGGCCCGGCCGGGTTGCGCCTCGCCGGCGAGATCGCCGACGGCACGCTGCCGTTCTTCATGTCGCCGGAAAAGGCGGCGCTGATCTTGGGCCCGGTCGCCGAAGGGATCGCCAAGGCCGGGCCGGCCAAGACCCTCGCCGATTTCGACCTCGCACCCTATGTCCGGGTCGCGCTCGGCGACGACCTCGCCCGCTGCCGCGACATGATCCGGCCCAATTTCGCGCTCTATATCGGCGGCATGGGCGCGCGTTCGCGGAATTTCTACAACGATCTGGCGCGGCGCATGGGCTACGAGGCGGCAGCGGCGACGATCCAGGATCTCTACCTTGGCGGCCGGCGCAAGGAGGCCGAGGCGGCGGTGCCCGACGCGCTCATCGACGAAACCTCGCTCGTCGGCCCGAAGGAGCGGATCCGCGACCGGCTGCAGGCCTGGCAGGAATTGGCCCGCGACCATCGGATCGGCTCGCTGGTCCTGGCCGGCGCCGGCCGCGAAGCGATGCGCATCATCGCCGAGGCCGCGGCCTGAGATGACGGAGCTCGTTTCCGCCATCGTCGGCGCGGTCGCGGCCCAGGGCTTTGCCTTGGTCCGGGCGCCCGATATGACCGCACTCCTGGAACCGGCGGGCCTGCGCCATTGGCCGGCCTTTGCCGCGAGCTGGAACGATCTCGGCCTTGATGCCTATATGGCCGATGGCGGGCGCTATCGCCGGCGCCGCTTTGGCGTCTTTCGCGTCGCCGCGGACGGCGTCGTCCGCAAGCCGCATCAGCCGCACTATCAGAGCCGCGACTACAACCCGCTGAACGGCGGCGTCGAACGCTGGTTCGAGCCGATCACCGAGGCCGTCGCCGGCCACCCGGCGATGCGCGCCGTCCTCGGCGCCAGCCATGCCCTTTTCGACCGGATGACGCCCGAAGCACTGCGACCCGCGGCCTGGCATGTCGAAATTCACCAGTTCCGGATCGAGGCGCGGCCGGGCGCGGCCGGGCAGCCGACCCCGGAGGGAAGGCACCGCGACGGCGTCGATTGGGTGCTGGTGTTGATGGTGCGGCGCGAAAATATCGCGAGCGGCGAGACCACGATCTACGACCTCAAGCGGCGCCCGCTCGGCAGTTTTACGTTGGCCGCACCGCTCGACGCGGCCTGGGTCGACGACAGCCGGGTCTATCACGGCGTGACGCCGGTGACGCCGCTCGATCCGGTTCTGCCGGCTTATCGCGACGTGCTGGTCGTTACCTTCCGGCACGAATAGCGGGAGAGTGACACCCATCGGCCGAGCGGATAAGGTCCGCCCTCCCCGAACCTTGCTGTCTGCCCAGACAACCGCAACCGCCTATCGAAAAGGAAGCAAAAATGCTCGACCTCCATTTCTGGCCGACGCCGAACGGCAAGAAAGTCACGATCCTGCTCGAAGAATTGGGCCTCGACTACAACATCGTCCCCTGCAACATCGGGCGCGGCGACCAGTTCAAGCCCGAATTCCTCGAAATCAACCCGAACCACCGCATGCCGGTCTTGGTTGATCACGACCCGAAGGGCGGCGGCGCCCCGATCGGCATCTTCGAATTGGGCGCCATCATGATGTATCTGGCGGAAAAGGAAGGCCGTTTCTGGCCGCAGGAGCTGCGCGGCAGATACGATGTCACGCAGTGGGTCATGTGGCAGATGGCCAATCAGGGGCCAAAGCTCGGCGAATGCGGCCATTTCCGCCGCGCCGGCCCCGAAGCGGGCGATCCCGGCTATGCGATCCGGCGCTTCACCGACGAGGCGAACCGGCTCTACGGGGTCATGAACAACCGCCTCTACCGCCACCGCTACCTCGCCGGCGACAGCTACACGATCGCCGACATGATCTCCTATCCATGGACCGTCAACTGGGAGGCGCAGGGCCAGGACCTCGAAGAGTTCAAGTATTTCAAGCGCTGGTACGAGGAAATCGGCAACCGGCCCGCGGTCAAGCGCGGGATGGAGAAGGGCAACGAGCTGCGCGTCGATCCGGCGAGCCTCAGCGCCGAGGAACGCGAGCGCATCCGCAAGATCATGTACAACCAGCGCGCCATCCCGGTCCCGGCCTGAGGTGCCGCGGGCGCGGGCGAATGCCCGCGCCCGAACTGTCGTGCGCATCGACCAACCTCGGCGCGGCGAGGGCACCGGCGTTGAGATATCGTCCGGATTTTTGGATCGCCCGCGCCCTCGGTAAGGGAGGTCGTGAGTTGAAATCCAGCGTTTCTCGGGTTTCGGGCCATTCGCACCTTCTGAAAATCGCCCAAATCGACGGAACAAGACGGGAATTTACCGGGGTGGCCGGCACCAGGCTGCACCGCCGTTCGCCCGCCGCGCTAAAAACCGGCACATTGGCCTTGTTTATGGCCGCCGACCGTGTTGCCGCTGCCAACGACCTCCCCCGTGTTGCCCTGGCATTGGAGATTGCCGCCGATTATATTGTCAATGACAATGGCGACGATGTAATTGTCGTTGAACTGAAGATTGCCGCCGATGGTGTTGTGGTCGGCATCGGCCCCACTATTGCCGTCCATCTGCACATTACCGTGTATGTCGTTGCGAAGTACACTGCATCCGGCGGTAGAATTGTTGGTACAGGACAAATTGCCGGCGATTTCGGAATCCTCGATGCCCATCCCCGTGCCTTGCTAAATCTGGACATTACCGCCAACGGTGGTGAATAACAAGCTCCCACCATTGTTTCCATCGACCTTGATGTTGCCGCCGATTGTCGAGACGACGCCATTGCTGAGCACAAAAAGTATAGCCCCTGCCCCGACATCCACATTGCCGTCGATCGTCGCACCCTGCGTCCCATTAGGGGAGACCTGGAGCGTAGCATTCGTCTGAACCTGCACGTTCCCGGTGACCGTCACCCCGGTCAAAACGCAGGTTTGGCGCTCGGCACAACGAGGTTGCCGTTGACGGTACTGCCGGCGCTCGGGTTCGGAGGGCAGTTCGTGTCCGCGGCACGGGCGGCCGGCAGTGCCGCCAATACGGCCCCGAACGCCAGCATTGTCGTCGCGAAATGTTTCATGGGTCTCCTCCTTGCGTTATCCCGGTCCGTAGGCACCGGAAGAGTTTCGCCAAAAGTTCTTACATTGCCCTTGTTTATTGCCGCCGACCGAATTGCCGCCGCCACTGATGGTTGCGTTGCCCTGGCATTGAAGGTTGCCACCAATCACATTGTTAGACATGTTCGCCGCGGCATTGCCTTCGATCTGCACGTTGCCGTTTACGCCGCCGCCAACTGCAAGGCATGCGGAGAATTGTAGTTCCAGGTGAAATTGCCGCCGATTTGGGTTTTCCCCGGGATACTTTCGTTATTGTGGCCAGGTGATGGAAATTTTCCTGCGACGGTGCAGTCCTCAATATCGATAGTTATTGCCAACGATGATGTTGAACATGGCCACAATATTGCATTGATTAGCCACGACATTGCCATCGATCGTCGCGCCGCCGGGGGTTCCGGCGGAATTCACGATAAGTGTACCGCCTGGCCCGACCTCCACATTGCCATTGATTGTCGCACCCTGCGTTCCATTAGGTCGCATTGCGAGTTCGGCGTTCGCCTGGACCTGCACGTTGCCGGTGACCGTCACCCCGGTCAAAACGCAGGTTTGGCCGCTCGGCACAACGAGGCGTTGACGGTACTGCCGGGCGGTGGGCTCCCCGGTGGACAGCTCGTGGCGGCGCGAACAGCGGGTACCGTCGCCAGCACAGTGCCGAGCGCCAGCATTGCGGTCGCAAAATGCTTCGTGGTTCACTCCTCCCTGCCGCGGCCAGGGTACACCGAAAGGGTGCCGGGCACGCCAAGCAACTGTCTCGCGGATTTATCGATTATTCAACTTTTTTTTCAACGTGAATGAGCGAGAGGCTGCCATCTATAACCCCGCGACGTCGGTTTCCCCTGCCCACGACGAGCCTGGCGGTCGGCCAGCCACTCCTTGGCAGCCATGGCCTGGCACTGCTGACGCTGATATAGGTCCAAGCAAGGGTACCCGCCGCGCCCTCCATATCTGCGCCCGGCGTTGATAAAGATCAATGAACGCCATCTGGTTCGGGGGCCTGATCGCATGCGGTGCGGCCGTGCCGCCACCCTTCCCTGTCGGCGAGAGCGGGGCGATCTTGGGTCAAGGCGGGTCATCCGGCGCACGAGGTCAGCGCAGGCTGGCGGCAATCCACTCGCGCGCGCCCGGCCGCTTCGAGAGCCCGCGGGGCACCGCCCTCAGGCTGATCCAACCACGCCGATCGCAGCCAAGCGCAGGTGATGATGAGGTCATTGGACGCGGCTGTCCTGCCTCCGGTCGTTCGTCGAACTCTCGCCGCGACCGGACTTTCGCCGAATCCGCACAGCACCTATAGTGGCCGAGATTGCGTGTTCAGGAGGAGGGGCGAGCAATGGCGGCGATTGCGGGGGTGGCGCTGGATTGCCTCGAAGGTATCAGGGTCGTCGATTTTACCCAGTTCGAAGCCGGGCCGTCCTGCACCGAGGCGCTCGCCTGGCTCGGCGCCGAAGTGGTCAAGATCGAGAACCCGGCGCTGGGCGATCCCGGCCGCCGGCTGCGCCCCGGCAAACCCGACGACGACCCGTGGTATTTCCACCAGTTCAACGCCAACAAGAAATCGCTGACGCTCAATCTGAAATCGCCGCGCGGCCTCGAAATCGTCAGGGGCCTCCTAAAAAAGGCCGACGTCACGATCGAGAACATGGCGCCCGGCACGATCGAGCGTCTGGGCCTCGGCTACGACGTCGTCAGCGCCCTCAACCCGGGCATCATTTATTGCCAGGTCAAGGGCTTCGGCGAGGGCAGCCCGTACCAGAACAATCTCGCCTTCGACATGATCGCGCAGGCCGCGGGCGGGCCGATCAGCGTCACCGGCGAGCCCGACCGGCCGCCGGTCAAACCCGGTCCCTCGTTCGGCGACACCGGCACCGGCATGCTGATGGCGGTCAGCATCCTCGCGGCACTGCGTCAGCGCGACAAGAGCGGCAAGGGCAGGCGGCTGCAGCTGGCGATGCAGGACGCCATGATCCACTATATGCGGGTCCCGTTCTCGCGCACCCAGCAGAGCGGCAAGGCCCAGCTGCGCACCGGCTCGAGCCGGTCGAGTGCCGTCATGGCGCCGTCGGCGCTGTACCCGTGCCGGCCCGGCGGGCCGAACGATTACGTCTACGTCTTTACCAGCCGCGCCAATCCCGAGCATTGGTCGCGGCTCCTGAAGGTGATCGGGCGCGAAGACCTGATCGGTGACCCGCGTTACGAGACGATGGCGGCGCGCGGCGCGCACGCGGCCGAGGTCGACGAGATCATCGCCGACTGGACCCGCCGGCACACCAAGCAAGAGGCGATGCAGGCCCTCGGCGGGGCCGGCGTGCCGGCGGGCGCGGTGTTCGACACGCTCGAACTCCTCAACGACCCATCGCTCGCCGAGCGCGGCATCATCCAGGAGATCGAACACCCGACGACCGGCAGGCTCAAGGTTCCGGCGTGGCCGGTGCGCTTCGACGGGGCGCCGCCGAAGGTCGAGCCGTCGCCGCTCTTGGGCCAGCATAATGCCGAGGTGCTCGGGCAATGGCTCGGCATCGGCGCCGCCGAGGTCGCGGCCCTGCGCGCCGAAGGCATTATCTGACCGTGCGGCCCAAATCGATCCTCTCGTCATTCCCGCGCAAGCGGGAATCTAGTGTGGTGTTCCAGAAATTCGTTTCACAATATGAGTGCTGTCATTGCGAGCCCACGGGTCCGCGAAGCAATCTCCTACTACAAATGTCCGATAGGGTAGAGATTGCTTCGTCGGCCTCCGGCCTCCTCGCAATGACAATTCCTGTTGATTATGAGGCGAATTTATGGTTCAGGACACTAGGTCTCGCAGTTCTACCGCTTACCCTGGACCCCCGCCTTCGCGGGGGCGACGGTTTCGAAACGGGAGATCGCCATGAAGCTCTATTACGCCCCCGGCACCTGTGCCATCGGCATCCACGTCCTGCTCGAGGAGATCGGCAAGCCGTACCAGCTGGAGTTGGTCGATTTTCGCGACAGCGCGCAATACAAGCCGCCCTTTACCGGCGTCAACCCGAAATCGAAGGTGCCGACCTTGGCCCGCGACGACGGCTCGATCCTGACCGAGTTCCCGGTGATCGCCCGCTGGCTCGCCCGGCAGAACCCGCAGGCCAACCTGATCCCGCAGGACGAGGAGACCGAGACCCGCGCCACGGAAGTCATGGAATACGTCGTCGGCACGATCCATGCGGAGGGGTTCAGGCGGTTGTTCCGCAGCGAGCGCTTCGCGCCGTCGGCCGCCGACCACGACGCGGTCAAGGCCCAAGGCCGCGCCGCCATCGATAAGGGCTTCGCCGTCGCCGACGAGGCGCTCGACGGCAGGAACTATCTCGGCGGCGATCGGTTGTCGTTCGCCGATGCGGCGCTGTTCTATGTCGAGTACTGGGGCGCCAAGCGGCTCGGCATGAAGCTGCCGAGCAATCTCGCCGCCCACTTCGACCGCATGATGGCGCGCCCGGCGGTGCAGCGGGCCCTGCGGCAGGAAGGGCTCGAGTAAGGCGGATGAAATCCGCCCTACCAGCCAGGATTTTCGGAGGAGGAGAATGACGATGGACCGTGCTACATTCGAGAGCGAGCTCGTCCGGGACGGCTATCGGGTCGTCTTCGGCGGGATGGACCCGAACCATGCGAACCCCGAGCATGCGCATGAATTCGATGCCCGGGCGATGGTATTGGCCGGCGAGATCACGATCACCCGCGGCGGCGAGGCAACCACCTTTCGCCCCGGCGACAGCTGCACCGTGCCGGCCGGCACGCCGCATGCCGAGCAGGCCGGCCCCCAAGGGATCGCCTATGTCGCCGGATACCGCAACCCCGGCTGACGGCTTCACCCGAATTGATGTTGCGACCCGCGGGCTCGGCCCGCGGGGGAGCAATCCCGACGAGATTGCTGCGGGCGCCCTTCGGGCGCCTCGCAATGACGCGTCCTCAGGAGATCCCTAAATGCAGGAAGCCGCTCCGGTTCCGCCGAATTGCCTCGCCGGCGTCAAGGTCCTCGATCTGACCCAGTTCGAGGCCGGAACCACCTGTACCGAGGCGCTCGCCTGGATGGGCGCCGATGTCGTCAAGGTGGAAAACCCCGAGGGCGGGGAGGCCGGTCGCCGGGGTGTCAACGACCCCTATTACTTCATGATCTACAATGCCAACAAGCGGTCGGTCACGGTCAATCTCAAATCCGGCCAAGGTCTCGCCCTGGTCAAGGAAATGGCCAAGCATGCCGACGTCTTTGCCGAGAATTTCGGTCCGGGCGTGATCGAGCGGCTGGGGCTCGGCTATGACGTCCTGAGCGCGCTGAACCCGGGCATCATTTATGCCCAGGTCAAGGGGTTCGGCGCCGGCAGCCCCTATCAGAACGGGCTGTGCTTCGATCCGATCGCCCAGGCCTGCGGCGGGGCCATGAGCATCACCGGCGAACCCGACGGGAGGCCGTTGAAACCCGGCCCGACGATCGGCGACACCGGCACCGGCATGCTGCTCGCGTTCAGCATCGTCAGCGCGCTCTATCAGCGGCTGGCGACCGGCAAGGGCCGTCGCCTCGAGGCGGCGATGCAGGATGGGGTCATGCATTACAGCCGCGGCATGTTCGTTCGGCAGGCGCAGACCGGCAAGGCCGCGCCGCGGCGGCCGGCGACCGGCAACGCACCGTCGGGGATCTTTCCGTGCCGACCGGGCGGACCCAACGACTATGTCTATCTGTTGACGAGCCGCGCCAATCCCGAGCATTGGCCGCGCCTCCTGAAATTGATCGGACGCGAGGATCTGATCGGCGATCCGCGCTATGACAAGGCCGCTGCCCGCCTCGAGCGCGAGGCCGAGGTCAACGAGATCATCGCCCAATGGACGCGCGAGCGCACCAAGGAAGAGGCGATGGCGCTGTTGAGCGGTGCCGGGGTGCCGGCCGGTGCGGTCTTCGATTCGATGGAATTGACCAGCGAGCCGAGCTTTTGGACCCGCGGCATCCTGCAAGAGATGCGGCACGGCGACTGGAAGATGACGATGCCGACCTGGCCCGTGCGCTTCGACGGGGCGCTGACGCCGATCAAGCCGGCGCCGCTGCTCGGCGAACACACCGCGGCGGCGCTCGGCGACTGGCTCGGGCTGGGCCCGGAGGAAGTCGCCGCGCTGCGCCGTGACGGCGTCGTCTGAGGCTTGCGCGCCGTTCGACCCCGGCGCCGCGGTTTCAGGCCGCCAGCCGCGGATCGTTCAGCCGGCCGCCAAAGCGCCGAGCAAAGGCTTCGCCTTCGCGGGCGTTTTTGAAGGCAATGTGCACCCGGACACCCCGGCCATCGTCATGGGAGCTGAAGACCGAAGGTTCCCACCGGCGCTCGTCGAGCCACATCCGCATCGCCGACATCTGCTCGCGAAGTTCACCGGAAGCCAGACGGATTTCGACTGTCAGCATGTTCTTTCGCCTGCGTTGCCCTTTCCCGCGATCATACCAGCACTCGCGCCGCGACCGAGACAGAAGGGTCAACGCTCACGTTTTTGCCACACGCCGCGGCACCGGCCGCGCCGGGTCAATCGTTTCGTAACGCGTCTCGGATAAACCGGCGGGGATGGCGATGATCGAGGTTGTCCCATGCTAGGGCGCGCCGCCGGCGCCCGCATCGTCGTCGGCGTCGTCGCCTTCGCGCTGTTCACGGATTACCTGATTTACGGCCTCCTGATCCCGCTGACCCCGTATTCCCCGGCGCGGGTGACGAGCGAAGCCGATCTTGGCCTGCTCTACACCGGCTATTCGGTCGGCGTCCTCGTCGCCACGCCGCTCTGCGGCTGGCTCGGCGATCGGCTGGGCTATCGCCGGCTGCTGCTGGCGGGCGTCGTCTTGTCGGCCGTGGCGCTGGCGCTGATTTACCTGGCGCCGCACCTCAATCTCCTGCTTTTGGGCCGTCTCTGTCAGGGTGCCGCCGCGGCCGCCAGCTGGACCGCGGGTCTGGCGCTGATCGCCGAGCACTACCCGCAACAGCGGGTCGAGATGATGGGCTTTGCGCTGATGGGCAGCACCGTCGGCTCGCTCTTCGGCCCGGTCATCGGCGGGTCGCTCTACGAGGTCGGCGGCTACGCCTTGCCGTTTGTCGTGACCGGGGCGCTCGTCGCGGTCGATCTTGGGCTCGTCCTCGTGCTGCTGCCGCACCGCCATCTCCGTCCGGCGGCCAGCGGCAACATCTGGCCGCTGCTCCTCGATCGATCGGTGGTGGTGGCGGCCACGGCGGTCGGGCTGGCGGCGATCGGCTGGGGCATCATCGAGCCGCTGTTGCCGCCGCAGCTGGTGCGAGCGGGTGCGGCACCCTGGGCGATCGGCTTCATCTTCACCGCCGGGTCGATCGCTTATGGGGCGGCGGCACCGCTCGTCGGGTGGGTTTCGAACCTGATGCCGACCCGCCTGCTGATCGCGGCGGGCACCGCGGCGATGGCGATCGCGCTGCCGTTCCTCGGCCTGCTGCAGGGGGCGGTCGCCGCCGGGATCGGTCTCTGCGTGGTCAGCGTCTGCTATGCCTTCATGCTCAACCCGACCTCGGCCGAGCTCGGCGACGCCGTCGACCGGCGCGGCCTCAACTGCTATGCCGCGGTCTATGCGATTTACAACATCGCCTATGCGGTGGGGCAGATGGCGGCCAGCAGCTTCGCCTCGGCGGCATCGGTCAATCTGAGCTTCTTTCAGGTGCTGCTCTGCGTCAGCGCCGCCCTTTTTGTCTTCATCCCGCTCTTGCTGTTGCGCCCGTCGCCGGTGCCGCAAGCGTCGTTGTCGGCTTCGATCGGATCCTAAAGAGGAGCGCTTTCGCATGAACGAGACCGCCGACAACCCCGCCCTCTTGCGCGCGGCGCTCGAGCGCGGCGAATCGCTGCCGGCGCATTGGTATACCGATCCCAAGATCACCGCCGCCGAGATCGCCCAGATCTTCCGCCGGAGCTGGAACTACATCGGGCCGCTCAGCCGGCTGAAAGACATCGGCGACTACGTCACCGGCTACGCCGGCGAGGTGCCGGTGGTGGTCATCCGCAACGACGCCGGGCTCGCCGGGTTCGTCAATGTCTGCCGGCATCGCCGCCACGAGGTCATGAAGGGCCATGGCAATGCCAAGGTCATGCAATGCGGCTATCACGCCTGGACCTATGATCTTTCGGGCTGCCTCAAGGGCGCCCCGCGCTCGGCCGCCGAGCCGAACTTCCGGCTCGAGAATTTCCCGCTGCTGCCGATCCGGGCCGAGGCCCTGGGCCCGTTCGTGTTCGTCAATCTCGATCCCGAGGCGGCGCCGATCGCGGCCTATTTCGCCCCGGTGCTCGACATCATCAACGAGAGCGGCGTCGATCTCGACACCCTCGAACTCTACGATCGCGAGGACTGGCGGTCGCATTCGAACTGGAAGGCGATGCTCGAAAACTACCTCGAGTGCTACCACTGCGCCGTCGCGCATCCGAGCTTCAGCGCGGCGATCGATGTCCGGCAGGAAAACTACAAGCTGACCGCGCATGGCTGGTTTTCGAGCCAGCTCGGCCAAGTCCGCCCGTCGGCGCTCGAAGGCCGAAGCCAGGTCAAGATCTACGACGTGGCCGGCGAGGTGGCGCAATCGCAATACCACCTCCTGTGGCCGAACATGACGATCAACATCAACCCGGGCTTTCCGAACCTGTCGATCGACGTGTGGATGCCCGACGGGCCGAACGCGACCAAGGGTTTTTCGGAGCAATATTTCGCGCCCGGCGTGACCGAGGAATTCGCGCAGGACCTGATCGCCTTCAACAAAGAGGTCGGGGCCGAGGACGACGTCTTGACCAATTCGGTGCAGCGCGGGCTCCTGGGCGGGCTGCCGGAGCGCGGCCGGTTTCTGACCAATAGCGAGCATCTCGTCGTCCATTTTCAGAAACTGATCGTCGACGCGGTCAGCGGTGGCGAGGCGTCGCTGCGGCCGGCCGCCGCCGCGGCCCCGGCGGTGTCGCGCACGATCCCGTTGTTGCCCGACGCCTCGGCGGTACCCGAGGCCGAGCGCAACGCCTATCTCGAGCTGGAAATCGACAAGATCGTAAAGGAGAGCGAGATCATCAGCTCGTTCTACCTGCGCCGCGCCGACGGCGCGCCGATCGAGCCGTGGGTCGCGGGCCAATTCCTGCCGATCCGCGTGCAGGTCCCGGGCCAGCCGCAGCCGGTGCTGCGCACCTTTACCCTGTCGACGACGCCGAAGCCGGATCACTACCGGCTGTCGATCCGCCGCGGCGGCGAGAATTCGCTGGTTTCGCGCTTTCTGCACGACAGCGGCAAGCCGGGCCTGCGGCTCGAGGCGATGACGCCGCGCGGCAAATTCGTGCTGACGGAGAGCGAGCGTCCGGTCGTTTTCGTCTCCGCCGGGGTCGGCCTCACGCCAATGATCGCGATGGCCAACCAGATCGTCGAGGACGGGCGAAACACCGGCAAGTTCCGCCCGGTCTGGTTTGTCCACGGCGCCAATAACGGCCGGGTCCACGCCTTTGGCACGCACGTACGCGAGCTGGCCGCGGCGCATCCCGCGATGCGGGTCCATATCCGCTACAGCCAGCCCGGCGGCGACGACCGGCTCGGCCTGACCCATGACGGCGAGGGCCAGGTCACGATCGAGGTGCTGAAGCAATTGTTGCCGTTCGACGACTACGATTTCTACCTGTGCGGGCCGCCGCCCTTCATGCAGTCGCTTTATGACGGGCTCGGCGGGCTCGGCGTTCGGCGCGAGCGCATCCATTACGAATCCTTCGGCTCGGGGACCGCGCTCAAACCCGAGGCCAAACCCGAGGTGCCGTTGCGCGCCGCTGGGCCCGGCGACGGTGCGGTGCCGGTCCGCTTTGCGCGATCGGCGGTCACCGCGGAATGGACGCGCGACAAGGGTACGCTCTTGGAACTCGCCGAGATGGTCGGGCTGGCGCCGGTTTTCGGCTGCCGCTCCGGGATCTGCGGCACGTGCGCGACGCAGATTACGAGCGGCGCGGTCGATTATGTCGAAGAACCGCTCGCCCCGCGCGGCGAGGGCCAGGTGCTCTTGTGCTGCTCGGTCCCGGCCGGCGCAACGGCACCCTCGGGCGGCGCCAACCCCGGCGTCGTCCTCGATCTCTAGAGGGCGGACCCCCCAGTGGATGCTGCAGCGGCGAAGATGCTGACGCGCGAGGATTTCCACCGGCGCGCCGCGGCGTTGCGTCCGGAGACCCGGATGCTGATCGACGGCAGGCTCGTCGAGGCGCAATCCGGCAGGCGGTTCGAGACGTTCAACCCGGCGACCGGCGAGGTCATCGCGACGGTGCCGTCGGGCGACGCCGACGAGGTCGATCTCGCCGTCGCCGCGGCGCGCCGCGCCTTCAAATCCGGCGTCTGGTCGCGGCTCGAGCCGCGCGCGCGGATGGACGTCCTCTACCGCTTTGCCGCGGCGATCAACGAGCACGCGCTCGACTTTGCGCTCCTCAACTCGCTCGATGTCGGCAAGCCGGTCCGCGACATGCTCGAGGGCGACGTGCCGGCGGCGGCGCTGACGTTCCAGTACTTTGCCGAGACCATCGACAAGCTCGAGGGCGTGGTCACCAGCACCAAGGCCGATGCGTTCCACTACATCCTGCGCCAGCCGCTGGGGGTCGTCGGCTGCATCACGCCCTGGAACTATCCGCTCTTGATGAGCGCCTGGAAGGTGGCGCCGGCGCTCGCCGTCGGCAATTCGGTGGTGCTGAAGCCGGCCCAGCAATCGCCGCTCTCGGCGGTGCGGCTCGGGCAATTGTTTCTCGAAGCGGGCGGGCCGCCCGGCGTCTTCAACGTCGTGCACGGAACCGGCGGCACGGTGGGCAAGGCGCTGGCGCTGCATATGGATGTCGACAAGATCAGCTTCACCGGCTCGACCGAGATCGGCAAGATGATGATGGTCTATGCCGGCCAGTCGAACCTGAAGCGCGTCACCGTCGAGACCGGCGGCAAGTCGCCGCAGATCATCACCGCCGAAGCCCCCGACCTCGACCGGGCGGTCGATTACGCGATCACCGGGATCTACGCCAACAAGGGCGAAATGTGCAGCGCCGGCTCGCGCCTCCTGGTGCAGGATTCCGTTCACGACGCCTTCGTCGAAAAATTCGCGGCGAAGGTCGGCCGGACCTTCCGCATCGGCGACCCGCTCGACCCGTTGACGACGATGGGCCCGCTCGTCAACCGCAGCCAGCAGCAGCGCGTCCTCTCCTATATCGACATCGGCAAGAAGGAGGGGGCCCGTTTGGCGCTCGGCGGCGGGCCGCCCAAGGGGTTCGACGCCGGCGCCTATGTCGAGCCGACCCTCTTCACCCAAGTGACCCCGGCGATGACGATCGCCCGCGAGGAGATCTTTGGTCCGGTCGCCGCGGTCGTGCCGTTCGCCAGCATCGACGAGGCGGTGGCGATCGCCAATGATTCGATCTACGGCCTCGCCGCCGGCATCTGGACCAGGGATCTGGCAACGGCGCACAAGATGGCGCGCGACATCGATGCCGGCGTCATCTGGGTCAACTGCTACGACCACGGCGACATGACCCAGCCCTGGGGCGGGTTCAAGCAATCGGGCACGGGGCGCGACAAATGCCTCGAAACCCTGCTGACCGTGACCCAGACCAAATCGGTGTGGATCCATCTCGGCGATTAGGGCCTGTCGTCAATTGAGCGGACGCCCCGTTCCGATTACATCCGATTACCGTCTTGCCCGGCCTTGGGCCGGGCATCCACGGGAGCCCGCGAAGGCCTGTGCCGTTTCTCGTGGATGCCCACGGATCAAGTCCGTGGGCTGAAGGCCCACGGGCCGAGCCCGGCCAAAGCTCTCCGGAGATCATGGACAGCCAGCCCGAGCTGTTGGCGCAGCATTATGCGGAAGCCGGGCTCGTCGAAAAATCCATCGCCTGTTGGGAAAGGGCCGGGCGCAGGTCTGCCGCCCGTTCGGCGATGGCGGAAGCGGCGGCGCAACTGCAAAAGGGGCTGGGCAGCTGGCGCTGTTGCCGGACAGCCGCGAACGCCGGAGACGGGAGCTCGAATTTTACAGTGCGCTGGGCGCGGCTTTGATCGCCGGCAAAGGCCTCGCCGCGCCGGAAACGGGTCAAGCCTACACCCGCGCGCGAGGATTGTGGGAAGAGCTGGGTTACCCCTCGGAATTCCTCGGGATCCCTCATGGGCAATCACTCTATCACGCGTTCCGCGGCGACTTGGATCGGGCGCAGTCGATCGCCGAGCACATGTTGCGTATCAGTCATCAGCGCAACGACGCGGCCAGCGTCGTCCTCGGTCATCTATCCTGCGCCCGCATCCTGCTGTATCGCGGCAATTTCGGGCAAAGCAGATCGCATCTGGAGGCTGGACTTGCGCTCTATGATCCGACCGCGCACCACTCCCTTGTCGATCAGACCGGGACCCACCCGCAGGTATACTTCGAGGGGTATTTGGCGATCGTCCTTTTCTGTCTGGGCTACCCGGACCAGGCATTCGCCCGGAGCAACGCGGCCATCGCCGAGTCTCGGAGATTGGCGCATCCGCCGTCTTTGGCTGCGGGTTTGGCAGTCGGCACTTGGTTGCTTTCGCTCGACGGCAACGACGCAGCCCTGAAACGAGCGGGCGGAGCAGCTGGCCCCTCTATATATAAGCCCTCTCGCCAGAGCCTGTGCGATCGCCGGGCATATCGGAGAGGGTTTGGCCCATTTGAACGATGCGCTGCAGATCGTCGAGCGGACAGGGGAGCGCTCGATCGCGGCCGAGCTGAACCGGCACAAAGGCCGGCTGCTGCTAACGCAAGGGCAAGCCGAGGCCGCCGAGGAACTCTATCGCAAAGCCCTGAGCATCGCCGAGGAGCAGGGGGCCACGCTCTGGGAACTGCGCGCCGCCGTGAGCCTCGCCTGCCTGCGCCGCGACCAGGGCCGCCGGGCCGAAGCCCGCGACCTGCTGGCACCGGTCTATGGCTGGTTCACCGAGGGCTTTGCCACGCCCGATCTCAAAGAGGCAAAGGCGGTGCTCGGCGCGCTGCGCTGACCGCGACGGGCGGTGACGCTGCTCGCGGCGAACGCGCAGCGCGCCGTCAGCTGGCCAGCGGCTGCGGCCGCGGCGTCGAGCCGTGCTCGAAGCGCGGCAGCCGCAAGGGGGTCGGGTCGCCGAGGAGATGATGCCGGCCTGCGAGGGAGTAATCCAATGACACGAGGGCTGGATCAACGCCTTGCGTCTCCTGAGGGCCGCCGCCTGGCGGCGGCGTCGCGAAGGCCGCCCCCCGGACGGCCGGCCCTGCGGGCCGTTCCAGGGGGCGCGAGGCACCTCAGGACGAGAGATTCCTTATGAGTCCGCCACCGGCGTTGCCGACCCGCAGGAGATGAAGCCGCGTCGGCATCGTAGGGCGGATGAGCGGAAGCGAAATCCGCCACCCGAGCGCCCCGATTTGGCGGAATGCGCGCTGCGCGCTGTTCCGCCCTACGCCTCAGGACGAGAATTCCTTAGAGTGCCATCAACAACATACCTCATGCTGAGGAGCCGCCACCCGGGTCCGCGCGGAGTTGACCCTCGGGCCGCGCAAGCGCGGACCCGGGGCGCGGCCCGAGGACAGGCTCCGGCGGCCTCGAAGCACGTGCAGCGCCGATGCAGCCTTACTTTTCCGACTTTAGCCAATTCCCTGACACCCTCCTTCGCCGAGGCGCCGCTGGCGCTGGCGCAGGTGTCCTGTGCGGCGACGGCGGCCGCGACGACTCCGAGCCGCGGCGCAACGCATCAAACCCTTGATGTTTTCGCGCAATAGGGTATTTTACGTAGGGTACGTCATCTGGAGAATGTATGGAGATGCTTAAGGTGACGGCTGCGGAGTTTCAGCGGCATTTCGGCCGGTATCAGGACCAGGCGCTGACGCAGCCCGTGGTGATCACCCGCAACGGCCGCGAGCGCTTGGTGATGATCTCGGTCGATGAATACCGCAGGCTGAGGCGGCGGTCGCGCGAAGTCATCCGGGTGGAGGATTTGAGCGACGAGGAGGTGGCGCAGATCGTGGCGGGGAGGATGGACCCGCGCCATGACCACCTAGATGCCGATCTGAAATAGGCCGTGTGTGCCGCTTCCGACCCCTGAACTGGGTCTGGTTGTCTCGTATTCGTACCTTTGGAGCAGCGAGGCGGACGAGGGGCAGGAGGAAGGACGTAAGGACCGGCCGTGCGCGCTCGTGCTTTCGGCGCGAGATGTCGGTGCCGAGACGATTGTCGCCGTGGTTCCGGTGACGCACAGGCCGCCGCAGCGCTCCGAGGAAGCCGTCGAGCTGCCGGCGGCGGTTAAGGGACGACTTGGTCTCGACGAGGCACGGTCCTGGGTCGTGGTAAGCGAAATCAATCGGTTTGTCTGGCCCGGCCCCGATCTTCGCCCAGCATCGCATGCCGAGCCCGAGCGCTTCGATTACGGATTTCTGCCGCCAGGGCTGTTCCGACGTGTCCTCGAACGATTCGAGGCGACCGTTGCCGCGCGGCGGCTGCGTACCGTCCGGCGCACCGAATAAAGGACGCGCGATAAAGAACCCGAGAGACGCCGCTGCCAAATAGTCGGTTGCGAGGCGGCGCCTATCTTCTATTGGCGCGCCACCAGAATCAATCGGCTCGGCACCGGGTGCGGCCGCGGCTTCGAGCCGCCGGCGAGCCTGCCGGGGCCGACCCAATCCGCGGCAAAACGCCGCCCGAGGGGCGGCGCACCAAGCGGCGCGGCATCCGGCCGGCGGCTGCGGCAACGCCGCGCACTCAACGGTCAACAAGCCGCCGCAATTCTCGACTACCGAACGGGTCAGCCGGCGGCTTGCCGTTTGCCAGGGGATTGCTCAGGCCTTGAAGCGGGTTCGGAACTGCGGCGCAGGTTCTCGGGAAACATGGCGCACCCGGCGAGATTCGAACTCACGGCCTCTGCCTTCGGAGGGCAGCGCTCTATCCAGCTGAGCTACGGGTGCACAAAACAAAGTGTAACGAATGTCGAATATAGCGTTGGGGCGCGGGGTGCAAGGAGGTTCCGATCATCCCGCGGCAGCGAGAGGACGAGCGCCGATGGCCAGCGCGGCGGAGGTCGATGTTCCCGTGGGCGCCGAGGATGTTCGCGACCTGCTCGAGCGCCGCCTCGGGCGGCTCTATGCGCGACAGCGCCTCGGGATCGAGGATGAACGCGAGGCCAGGGTCTTCGGCCGCGGCCTCAATTATTTTCACCCGGAAAACTGGTATTTGAGCCCACCGATCGTGCGAACCGCGCTCAAGCTCACCGGCTTGTACTGGCGCGCGCGGAACAACGCCGCGCGCATCGAGGTCCGCCAAAACGAGATCGCCATCGCCGCTTTGCCGCCGGCTTTCGATCACTACACGATCCTCCATCTCAGCGACCTGCATGTCGACCTGAACCCGGAGGCGATGCAGCGTCTCGCCGAATTGCTGCCGCAAGTCCGCTGTGACCTGTGCGTCTTGACCGGCGACTATCGGGGCAAGACCCATGGGCCCTATGGCGCCACGCTCGACGGCATGCGGCGGCTCGTGGCCTGCCTCGAAGCGCCGGTCTACGGCGTCCTCGGCAACCACGATTCGATCCGCATGGTCCCGGCCTTGGAGGCGATGGGGATCAGGATGCTGCTCAATGAGGCGGTGCCGCTCGTTCGCGGCGGCGAACGGGTGCATCTCGCCGGCATCGACGACGCCCATTACTACCGGGTCGACAATATCGAAAAGGCCGCCGAGCAAATCCCGGAGGGTGCCGTCTCGATCCTGCTGTCGCACACCCCCGAGATCTTTCGCCAGGCGGCGCATGCCGGGTTCGACGTGCTGCTCAGCGGTCACACCCATGGCGGCCAGATCTGCCTGCCCGGCGCCATTCCGCTAACCCTCGACTCGAAGCTGCCGCGGCGGCTCGGCTCGGGCGCCTGGCGCTACCGCGGGATGGCCGGCTACACCTCGGTCGGCGCCGGCTCGTGCATCGTCGCGGCCCGGCTCAATTGCCCGCCGGAAATCACGCTGCATCGCCTCCGCCGCGCCGAGCGGTGAACCTGGCGCCGTGACCCGCTTCCGCCCCGAGCCCCTCAATAGGGGCGGTCGCGCAGGCGAAATGCGTAGAGGAGCCGCGACAGCACCACCTCGCCGGTGAAGAACAGCGCCACGACCAGGGCAATTCCGCTGATCGGCAACGGCAGCAAAACCTTGCAGCCAAGCAGCGGGAACAGCGCCTCGGGGATCTGGTCGAGCCCGAGCGCCGGGCTGCTCGGCGGCACCCCAAGTCGGCGCTTGCAGAAGCTGGAGAACAGGTCGCCGGCCATCGCCAGAGCGCCGACAATGATGCCGATGCGCCATCCGAGGCCCAGCACCGGCGCCGCGGCACTCGTCGCGAGGACCGCCAGCGCCGCCCCGCGGATCGTCTTCGAGCGGCCGAAAATGGGTCGCCCGTCGAGGAAGCTGCGATTGCCGTCGATCGGCCCGGACCAGCGGCCGCCGAAGAGGCTGCGGGCGGCGAGCGGAACCCCGTTGGCCACCGCCAACAGGATCAGCAACCGGAGGAGCAGGAGTGCCGTCACCGGCTCAGCCGCCGCCCAGGGACGCATGACCGGTCCCGCCGAGCAGCGCTTCGGCGCCGCCGCGATCGGCGCCCGAGCGCAGCGGCGCGCCCGGATCGAGCATCCAGCCTGCGGCGTCGGCGATCACCGAGGGTCCCTCGAGGTCGCGGAACAGCATGTGGTAACCGTGCGGATAGACGGCGAGGCGGCCGGGACTTGATCCGGGGGCCAGCGCCTGGACGAAGCGCCGGGTCGCCGCGCGGGGGATGATCTGATCCTCCTTGCCGGTCATCACGAGGAGCGGCGCGCGCAGCTTCGGGGCGCTGGCGAGCGCGGCGTCCATCAACTCGACGAGGCCGTAGGTCGTGTCGACCCGGGTTGCCTTGATGACCAGGGGATCGCGCGAAAAGGCCCGCAGCATGGCGATGTTGTCCGAGGCCATGATGTGCAGGCCGCGCCCGGTCAGGGTCAACCCCGGCATCAGGCGCACCGCGACCCACAGCGCCGCGCGCGGCAGCAACCCCATCGTCGCGCGGCCCCACACCGCCGGCGCCACCAGGATCACGCCGTCGACATCGGGGATCGGGGTGCCGCTCTCGCCGGTCAATGCCACCACCGCGACCGCCGCACCCATGCTCTCGCCGAGGAGATAGAGCGGCACGTTCGGATAGAGGCGGCGCAAAACGGCCGCGGCGGCGGCGGCATCGGCGGCGAGAACCGAGCGGCCGGGCCAACGGCCGCGCCCGGCGGCGGCGCCAAAGCCGCGCTGGTCGTAGGCATAGGTGACGATCCCGTCCTTGGCCCAGACCTTGCCCGGCCAGGCGAAGGCATTGCTGTAGTCGTTGAAACCGTGCAGCGCGAGGACCACGGCGCCGACCCGCTCGCCGGCCGCCGGCAGCCATTTGCGCAACGGCAGCGCCACGCCGTCCGCGGCGACGAAGCGGTCGGCGGCGAAATGCGGCACCGGCTTCGGATCGGGCGCCACCCGCGCCGTGCCGATCCCCTGCTGCCGCGCCATCCGGTCGGTCGTCGGCGCACAGCCGGCGGCCAGCAGCAGGATGGCGATCAGCCAGCCGATGCCGAGGGGCACCCGACCTGCAGTGGACGCCGGCCCCTCACCGCAGCCTGCCGGCATCGGAAGAGCGGGTCATTGATTGCACCTCGGCAATGGGTATCATCGCGCTCGTTCGACGGTCAACCGGCCGCCGCCTGGCGGCCGCGTGCCGGGACGGCGGAGCAAGGTTGATGGCGCCCTTCGAAACCATCACGATCGATGCGACGGTGGCCGCCTGCGACGGCGATGGCGGGGCGCTCGGTCATCCCAAGGTCTATCTGAACCTCGCCCCGTCGGGAACGGCCGAATGCCCCTATTGTTCGCGCCGGTTTGTCAACCCGACGATGGCGGCCGGGGGCGGGCAGGGGGCGGAAGCCGGGTCGCCGGCAGGCGGCGCCAACGGGGAAGCGGGAAGGGCGGCGTGAACGAGATCAGCGCAGCGGTCGTCGACAAGCCTCCGGTCGTGCCCGGCCCGGCGAAACCGGCGGAGGCACCCCAGGGGGCGCCGCGCCACGTCTTTCTGATCGATGGATCGGGCTTCATCTTCCGTGCCTACTTTGCCCGGGCGCGCGACCCCAAAGCCGAGCGGTTTCAGCGAAAATCGGATGGGATGGCGACCGAAGTCGTGATGATATTCAGCAACATGCTGGATAAATACCGCCGCGAAACCGATGCCGACCGGATGGCCGTAATCTTCGACGCGTCCGGCGGCAGCTTTCGCAACACGATATACGACCAATACAAGGCCAACCGGCGCGAGATGCCGGAAGATCTGATCCCACAATTGGAGCATGTGCGCCGCGCCGCCGACGCGTTCGACATCTGCCGGATCGAAATGGACGGCTTCGAGGCCGATGACCTGATCGCGACTTATACCCGGCAGGCGGTCGAAGCCGGCGCCAAGGTGACGATCCTGTCTTCCGACAAGGATCTGATGCAGCTCGTGGGCGACCGGGTGACGATGCGTGACCCGATGACCGATCGCCTGATCGGCGCCGCCGAGGTCAGCGAGAAATTCGGCGTCGGCCCCGACAAGGTGATCGATGTCCAGGCGCTGTTTGGCGATTCGATCGACAACGTACCGGGCGTCAAAGGTATCAGCGTCGAAACAGCAGCTCAGCTTGTTAGCGAGTGGGGAAACCTGGAGACTCTCTTGGAACGCGCTCAAGACATGGATGCGTTCGAGAGTTTTGCGTCAGAAATGGCTGGCGAGCTGGAAAGTCGGATTTACGAGCTTGCGGGTAAGAAATTTAACATCGGATCGACTAAACAATTGGGAGAGGTGCTTTTTGACCAATTAAAATTGCCAGGCGGCCAGAAAGCGAAAACGGGTAATTATGCCGTTGGCTCGGAAGTTCTAAAATCGTTGGCGGCGAACGGCTCCGAGATCGCGGGGCTCATTCTCAGTTGGCGGTTCTATTCAAAGCTACCGGGCTATGGTGAGCTGCTGAGGAGCCAAGCGACACAGGCCCGGCTGTCAAAGGTGCTGGTCAAACTCGACGAAGACGTGCCGGTGCCGCGTCCGCTATCGGCGCTCGAAGTCAAGCCCTACGACCCGGACAAGCTCTTCCCGTTCCTCGACGAGATGGAGCTGCGGGCGCTGAAGTCGCGGATCGCGCAGCGCCTCTCGGCGACCCCGGCGGCCGCCGGGGCGGCGGTCGAAAGGTCGGAGCCCGTCGTCCCGGAGATCCCGCCTTTCACCGCGCCGAAGAGCTATGCGCTGCTCGACACGCTCGAAGGTCTCGACCATTGGATCGAGGCGGCCCAAGAGGCCGGGATCGTTGCCGTCTGGCCGGAGGGCAGCAGGCCTGCCGGGGTCGCCCAAGGGCGGCCCGAGCTGGCCGGGGTGGCGCTGGCGGTGGCGCCGGGGCTCGCCGCCTATGTGCCGCTGGCACCGCGCCGCGGCGATCTCGACGCCGCGATCTTGCGGCTGAAACCGCTCTTCGAGGACCCGGGGGTGCTCAAGATCGGCCATGATGCGAAGGGGCTGGCGCGCCTGTTGCGGCCCTACGGCATCGCCTTGGGCCCCTCTGACTGCACGATGCTGATGTCCTACGTTCTCGACGGCGGCCAGTTCGATCACGCCGTCGACAGCCTGGTGCGGCGCAGCTTCGGGCACGAGCTGACGCCGCGCAAGGAGCTCGTCGGCACCGGCAAAAGCCTCGTCGCCGTTGCCGAGGTGCCGGCCGAGCGGGCGCGCGACTTCGCCGCCGAGCGGGCCGACGCGGCGCTGCGGCTCCATATCGGGCTCAAGGCGCGGCTGGTGCGCGACAAGATGACCGCGTTCTACGAAACGATCGAGCGGCCGCTGGTGCCGGTCGTCGCGGCGATGGAGGATGCCGGGATCAAGGTCGATCGCCTAGCCCTCGGCGAATTGTCGCGCGATTTCGCCGGGCGGATCGCCGCCATCGAAAGGGCGATCTTTCGCGCGGTCGGCCACGATTTCAACATCGGCTCGACCAAGCAATTGGGCGACGTGCTGTTCGAACAGCTCGGCCTGCCGGGCGGCAAGAAGGGCAAGACCGGCGCCTACGGCACCGACGCTTCGATCCTCGAAGAGCTGGCGCCGCTCCACGAGGCGCCGCGGCTGGTGCTGGAATGGCGCCAGCTGACCAAGCTCAAATCGACCTATGCCGATGCGCTCACCGAGGAGATCGACGCCGCGACCGGTCGCGTCCACACCTCCTACGCGCTGGCGGCGACCGCGACCGGCCGGTTTTCGTCGACCGAGCCCAACCTGCAGAACATCCCGGTGCGCACCGAGGAGGGCCGGCGCATCCGCCGCGCCTTTGTCGCCGAACCGGGGCATCTGTTGCTCTCGGCCGATTACAGCCAGATCGAGCTGCGGCTCGCCGCCCATGTTGCCGACATTCCCGAATTGCGGCAGGCGTTTCGCGACGGCCTCGACATCCATGCGCTGACCGCGAGCCAGGTGTTCGGGGTGCCGCTCGCGGCGATGGACCCGCTGACCCGGCGGCGCGCCAAGGCGATCAATTTCGGCATCCTCTACGGCATCAGCGCCTTTGGCCTCGGCCAGCAGATCGGCGTGCCGCAGGCCGAAGCGGCGGACTACATCCGCGCCTATTTCGCCCGCTTCCCGGCGATCCGCGCCTATATGGAGCGGGTCAGGAGCGACTGCCGCAGCGCCGGCTATGTCGAGACGATCTTCGGCCGCAAATGCTTTATTCCCGGGATCCGCGACGCCCATCAGGCGCGCCGCGCCGCGGCCGAGCGGCAGGCGATCAACGCGCCATTGCAGGGTTCGGCGGCCGACATCATCCGCCGCGCGATGGCGCGCATCCCGCCGGCGCTCGACGCGGCCGGGCTCAACGGGCGGATGCTCTTACAGGTGCATGACGAACTGTTGTTCGAGGTGCCGGAAGCCGAGGTCGAAGCGACCGCGGCGCTGGTGAAAACGGTGATGGAGGGGGCGTGCGCGCCGCGCCTCGAACTCTCGGTGCCGCTCGTCGTCGAAACCGGCCATGGTGCGAGCTGGGACGCGGCGCATTAGGGCGCTTGATAGAGAGCGGTCTTGCACTGCCGCCGGCCCTGCTGACCCGCGGCAAATCGAGCGTGTGCCGTCGGAACCATGCGGTCGCTTCGCCGAGATGGTGTTGTGTCCACCAAATAGAGATGTCACCGTCTCTGCCATTTAGAAATGTCACTGTCGTTGGGGTCGGCCGTCGGGCGGGCGCGGAGCCCCGGCGTAGCGCCGCGCCCGACCGGCGCCCGATGCACGGGCGCTTGCAGCCGCACCCGTTGGTTTACCGAGCGGGCGTCAGCACGCTCGGCTCGTAGAGGAACCCGGCGGGCGACAAGCTCGCGTTGCATCAGTCACGACCAAAGCCGCACGGCGGCTCCACGCTTTCGAGATCGGATAGATCGAGATCACAAATCGCCCGCAGCGCCTCCGCCGTCGCGCTTGCCTCAAGGTTCTGCGGCAGCGTCTGCAGCCATATCCGGTAATCGTCCTGTAAGGCGACAAGCTCGGCCACGGCCGCGAGCCATCTCTGCGCCCGGCTGCGCCGGTCGGCGGGCCTTCGGTATCTGACCCCGGGCGTCCCGTCGGTGTGCGTCGCGCGAAAGCGGGCCTGCCGCTCGGCTGCCGTCATCGCCTGTCCGCCCAAGGGCTTAGAGCCTGCCCCGGCGAAGGCCGGGACCTCGTTTCATAGGCTCGCTGTTCCGTTACGTAACGAGTTTATCTAGGGTCGTGCCGCCGCGCTCTGCGCTCGGGCGGCACACGAAGCTCCACCGCGCGTCAGCGCGCTCTGCTCGTCAACACTCAGCCGACGTTGAATAGGCGCGCGTCGCGCTGATCGCGGCGGCGCGGCGCCTTCCTGCTGCGACGCGCCCGCCGACACTGCTGCCGCGCACGGCCTTCCCGAAAGTCTTGAATTTTGAAAACAGGGGGGCCGCTATTTCGGGCGCGCGGCTGGCCGAAAAATCCGGCGCATCAGTTCGCGAGTATCCGGCGCTACGCGCCTGGGCTGATGTCCGGGCATTAGTCGCCCGTTCGTGTGCATGATCTCGACCAGCGCGTCATAGGTCTTGACGTTGAGCCACTCCATTGCCGCGCGGTGCCCGATCTTGCCCTTTTCCAGCTTCTCCAGCACGTCGGCTAGAGAGTTCCCTTTCAGGTCTTCGTTCATCATGCAAAGCTCCGGCGCAGCCAGCTTGACCGCACCCTTTTGGTTAGCCCGACTTTCTCGAACGGCGCCAGCGGCGTCGCCCGGCTGGTGTTGATCTTTTCGACCAGTTCGAGCGCCTCGGGCAGCAATCCCTCGCGATGCAGGGTCAACAGCCATGCCGTCGTGTTCAGCATGTGAACACCGCGAAGACGGGCAACGCGCAAAGCACGAAGTGCGGCCCGGTATGGCGCGCGAGCGAGGTCGCGTATTCGTCGACGGCGATCTCGCCGAGGTCGCCGCTTGGGTCCTGTGGGTTGCGCGCGCGCCGCGTCTGGTAGCCCACCCCAACATTGGTTTCGACAATCTCAATCTGGTTATGCAAGCGCGCGAGCGCCGCCTTGACTTCGCCCTTGGGGTCGTTATCCGGCTTGGTAATCTCCCAATGCACCGCACGGCGAAGCTGCCAAGCAGGTCGATCCGCCCGATGCGCGCGAGTGTCAGCACCGGGCTTGCGTCCGGGATGATGACAGCAACATCGACAGTTCTGCGCACCACGATTTCGTCACCATTATGCACGTCCTATATGTAGATTATCGTAAGCGTGGTCGTAGAGCCACGCCCTCAGGTGTTGACAGCGGTCTGAGCTTGTGAGGCTTTCCAGGCCGAGGGGAGCAGCGAGGCGAGGTCGTTGGCCTTGGTCTTGCCGGAGACGATGCGTTCGAGGACGTCGCGCAGATAGGCGAATGGCTCGACGTCGTTGAGTTTTGCCGTCTGGATCAGCGAGGCGAGGGTGACCCAGCATTCGGCGCCGCCGTCGGAGCCGGCGAACAAGTGATTTTTGCAGCCGAGCTTGAGTGGCCGGATGCTGTGCTCGACGGTGTTGGTGTCGGTCTCGATGCTGCCGTCCTGGAGGAAAAGGACGAGCCCTTGCCAATGCCGCAATGCGTAGCGGATGGCGCCGGCCAGTGCGGATTTGGCCGAGATCCGTGCGAGCTCCGCTTCGAGCCAGGTCTTCAGTCCTTCGACCAAAGGCTTGGTTTCGGCCTGCCGGAAGCGCCGCTGCTCGTCGGGCGGTCGGCCGCGGATGCGCGCTGCGATGGCGTAGGGTGTCGTCGGCGAAGATCTTGGGTGACGAGAGGATCGTGCCGACCAGCAATTCCGCCAGCGGCCGCAGCCACCAGCAGGCGCCTCCGACCCAATTCGCCAGAGCCTGCCCCCGCGAAGGCCGGGGGTCGAACGGTCGAGATCGATGCCATGGCGGGCGAAGATCTGCGCCTGGCGGTAGAGCGGCAGGTGGTCGGAGTACTTTGCCACCAACACCTGCGCCAGCACCGCCGCGCTCTCACAGCCGCGGCAACCCCCGGCTTTCGCCGGGGCAGGCTCCACGCGGGCGCCGGATCACCTTAACCCGGTACTGTGCCGGCACGATGTCGAGCATCTCCGACACGTCCTCGCCGATCACATGCAGCGCTCCACCGCAGCACGGGCAGCTCTTGTCGTCGATATCGACGATCACCTCGTAGCGCGGCAAATGCGGCGGCAGCGCACCGCGGTTGCGTTGCGCCGGTTGGCGTACCCCAGGCGTCTTCGTTGCCGCCGGTGCTGGCGCCTGAGCGGTCGCGAGCGACTGCTCGACCTCTTCGAGCCCGAGCTGCAGCTGATCCGGATCGAGCGTCTCCGAGCTCCGCCCGTATTGCGCCCGCAACAGCTGCCGGATCATCAGCCGCAGCTTGTCGATCTCGGCAGCGGCCGTGTCGCGCTCCGCCTGGACGGCGTCCCGCTCGGCACGCAAGCTGTCGCGTTCCGCCCGCAGCCGCTCGACGGTGCTGGTCTGGTCTTCCAGCAGTGCCGTCACCGCGGCCAGCTGAGCCTGGAGCTGGACAGGATCTTGTAGGGGTACGCCAGTACCAAGCAGCATGTGGCGTTTGCACCGGGATCGCCGGTAATACGATAGAGCCGCCTGGTCAGCCCGCCAGGACCGGCGCAATCACTGGCTTCGGCCGCACTCGCGACCACTCCAGACCCTTGAGCAGCAAGCCCAGTTGGCCGGGCCATCTCGACGACAAGGAGATCGCCCTCGGCATGTTGCATGAGGGTGTCGCCGCCGTCGCCATCGAGCCGGTCGCCGCGAGCGCTGCCGCGGGCCGATCGATGCCGTTTATCGCGGCCCGAGGGTCGCCGCCACGCAATAACCGTCCCAGCGCCGATCTCGGCGTTACCCGCGGCATCGCAACCCGGCGCTGACGTCGGCGTGCGCGGTTCGGAGCATTTACGTCGCAGCGGCGGTACGGGTGCGCGTCGGCGAATTCGCGAGTTTCGTCGGCTTTACCGCTCCAGCTCGATCACCGTGCCGGCATCTTCGCCGCTGCCAAAGAGGGCCGTGGCGTAGAGGTCGCCCGACCCGTCCCGGATCAACGCCGCGTAAGGGTTGGCGCCATCGACGCAGTCTCCGCCGTTCTTGCAAAAAACGTGAAGGACTGCTTCCGTCCATTTGGTCCGAGCGTGGTTCGGCGTCAGCTCGAATATCACGCCGCAGCTGATGGACGTCTTGCCGAAAGCTTCGCAAGAAATCATCCCCGTGGTCTCTTTGCCGCCTGCAAAGGTCGTCCCGTAGAGATTCCCCGACGCGTCCTTGATCAGCCCGGCGTAAGGGCCGGCGCCATCCGCGCAGTTCGCCTTTGCGCAAAAGCTATACAGCACCTTCGCCAGCCACGGGGTCTTAGCCGCGGGCGTCAGTTCGAACACCGTGCCCTGACCGAAGCCGCCGCCTCCGTTGGTCGTCCCGTAGAGGTTCCCCGACGCGCCTCTGATCAACCCAGCGTAAGGGGTCGCCCCGTCGGCGCAGTGCTTCTCTGCGCAAAAGCTGTACAGCACCTTCTCCGGCCACGGGGTCTTGGCCGCGGGCGTCAGCTCGAACACCGTGCCCCCATCGAAGGCGCCGCCCTCAGTTGTCGTCCCATAGAGGTTCCCCGACGCGTCTCTGATCAGCCCGGCGAACGGGCCGACGCCATCGGCGCAGTTCGCCTCTGCGCAGAAGCTGTATAGCACCTTCTCCTTCCACGGGGTCTTGGCCGTAGGTATCAGCTCGAACACCGTGCCCCCATCGAAGGCGCCGCCCCGGCTGTCGTCCCATAGAGGTTCCCCGACGCGTCTCTGATCAGCCCGGCGTAAGGGCTCACGCCATCGGCGCAGTTCGCCTTTGTGCAGAAGCTGTACAGCACCTTCTCCGGCCACGGGGTCTTGGCCGCGGGCGTCAGCTCGAACACCGCGCCCTGCTGGAAGACGCCGCCCTGAGTTGTCGTCCCATAGAGGTTCCCCGACGCGTCTCTGATCAGCCCGGCGTAAGGCGTTGAGCCATCATGGCAATCCCGCTCTGCGCAGAAGCCATATAGCACCGATAACGTCCACGCGGTCTTGGCCGCGTTGGGTGTCAACTCGAACGCCGTGCCCCCAAGAGAGAAGGCGCCGCCTACGGAGGTCGTCCCAAAGAGGTTTCCCGACGAGTTCTCTGATCAGGCCGGCGTAGGGCGCTTCGCCATAAGCGCAGACTGCGCAGAAGCGGTGCAGCACCTTCGCGTGATACACGGGCGGGCCGCTGCCCGCCGCGAGGGGGGCGGCAGTGAGGCTAAGAACGATATAACCGAGAAACCAGTTGCGCCGCGTACGATAGAACCTAACCATCATGTCCTCCCTTGACGACTTTTTGGAACCTCTTTCCAAGAGGTTTGCGCGTCCCATGATGTTGCGTCGGCAGGAGCGCAGGGCTTTTTGAGGTTGTTCCACCTAACGTTCTCCCGTTCGTCTTGTCCTCACCGTAACTGTTTGACGCCGCACACACCCGCAACGATTCAATGCCCATATACTCAAGATTCGTGCCATTTACCCAACGGTTGGGGTAAAAAGACGGCGACTTCGCTCCGCCGACCGGGCCTGGCTTAGTCCAACCCATTTTTAGCGCACCGTCGCGCCCCCGATCGTGCGCGGGCTCTCATGAGCCGCCATTCCTGAGCATGCTCCAGCGATCCGCCATTGGAAAGATAGTTTGTTAAACCGATAAGACTCTTCGGCTGCAACAACGGTTACATTCCGCGGTTGCTGGGCATCCAGATTCCGGCGGCACAGGGGGAGCCATTCAAATGGCGCATTGAGATTGAATCCGCACTCGCTCAGCGAGATGACGTGAACGGGAATGCCTTAATAATTGACCTAAAGGCTAAGAACACCACCAATGTCTCTCTCTATGAGATTGCCCAAGCATGGGGGTATTCCGCTGCTATCATGCTCCATCTTCGCGGGTTATTTGTTGATCATGACCGTAGTGGCATCGATGATAAGCAGTTCACGCGCCAGACCGATGAAATAGTCGACCCCGTCTTTTCTATGACGTACCTAAGCGGAACCGTGAGGGATGGAACACTTGTAGGCACATCGACCACGCCGGGGCGAGGCGTTACAAATTCCGTTCTAATGTGGCCGGATACCTTAGCCTACTTTTGTGCAGAAGCCCAGAAGGTTATCAAAGGCTCGGAGTGATCTTCGTCGGCACGGAGCCGCGGATCGGCGAGATCGCGCGTCATCCCACATGCCGCCCACCTACGCTAATAACTTCGCGATGCTCGAGACGAAACGGGTAGCCATCTCGATGGCGGAGGCGGCCTCTTCCGCCGGAATTACGGCTCCCGGCCCGAGCTCGTAATCGGCGACGGCCTTCATATTGAAAGATTGCGGCAGGAACCGCCGAAGCTCTTCATCGATACGCGACTCGTTCCGCGTCAGCCGGGCAAACGCGATGTGCACCCCTCCGTGCGTCTTGGCATCCCTGCCGGTTCGCTCGCAAATGAGCGCCTGCGCTGCATGGAAGGCGGCAAGGTAAGCGTCGCGGGCGGCATCCTCCATGACACCGGCGGCGACGATGATCCGGGCGCGGGTCAGGCATTCCCGCGCCTTGTCGAGGTGCGCCTCCGCCTCCGGCGTCACAGGTCGATGCCTTCGCAGCGTATCTCGCGCATCAGCGGTGTGCGTTCTTCGTAGGAGCCTGCCCGGTAGGGCATGGCGTGGATGAACGCTTCCTCCTCGTAAAGGATATCCGTGACGATCGGGACGATGCGGCGGACCTCGTCCCAGCGGTCGGCCATGCCACGCAAAAACACGGCCACGTCGTAATCGGAATCGGGGCCCGCATCGCCGCGCGCGCGACCCGAACAACACCACGCGCTCGATGCGGTTGCCGTATATCTCGTCGAGAGCGGTGCGGAAGCGTGTCAGGATCGGATCGTCGGCGCGCTGCATAACCCGCAGGATAGCACACCGGGGTTCTACGGAGAGTCTGTCGACAGGAGCTTGCCGGCCCAGCGGTCCCGTCCGGCCCAGAACGGGCAAGCCGGACAAGTGGGCGCCTTGCGCAACGCCGGGATCGGTGCGGCGCTGCGGCTCCATATCGGGCTCAAGGCGCGGCTGGTGCGCGACAAGATGACCGCGTTCTACGAAACGATCGAGCGGCCGCTGGTGCCGGTTGTCGCGGCGATGGAGGATGCCGGGATCAAGGTCGATCGCGCCGCGCTCGCCGATTTGTCGCGCGATTTCGCCGGGCGGATCGCCGCCATCGAAACGGCGATCTTTCGCGCGGTCGGCCACGATTTCAACATCGGCTCGACCAAGCAATTGGGCAAGCAATTGGGCGATGTGCTGTTCGAACAGCTCGGCCTGCCGGGCGGCAAGAAGGGCAAGACCGGCGCCTACGGCACCGACGCTTCGATCCTCGAAGAGCTGGCGCCGCTCCACGAGGTGCCGCGGCTGGTGCTGGAATGGCGCCAGCTGGCCAAGCTCAAATCGACCTATGCCGATGCGCTCGCCGAGGAG
The DNA here is from genome assembly GCA_963772295.1 of uncultured Alphaproteobacteria bacterium. GTDB lineage: Bacteria > Pseudomonadota > Alphaproteobacteria > ATCC43930 > CGMCC-115725 > AP-15. The sequence continues at coordinate 49,343 of CAVYWO010000018.1, read as the reverse complement.
ATCGACGCCGCGACCGGTCGCGTCCACACCTCCTACGCGCTGGCGGCGACCGCGACCGGCCGGTTTTCGTCGACCGAGCCCAACCTGCAGAACATCCCGGTGCGCACCGAGGAGGGCCGGCGCATCCGCCGCGCCTTTGTCGCCGAGCCGGGGCATCGCTTGCTGTCGGCCGATTACAGCCAGATCGAGCTGCGGCTCGCCGCCCATGTTGCCGACATTCCCGAATTGCGGCAGGCGTTTCGCGACGGCCTCGACATCCATGCGCTGACCGCGAGCCAGGTGTTCGGGGTACCGCTCGCGGCGATGGACCCGCTGACCCGGCGGCGCTGGTGAAAAGGGTGATGGAGGGGGCGTGCGCGCCGCGCCTCGAACTCTCGGTGCCGCTCGTCGTCGAAACCGGCCATGGTGCCAGCTGGGACGCGGCGCATTAAATCGAGAACCAGTTCTTTGCCGTCGCGTGGATCAGGCCAGGAGCCGGGCGATCAACGCGTCGTCGACAACGCCGGTTAGCTCGGCTCCGATCGATTGCTGGAATTGCCGGATTGCCGCGGCCGTGCTCGGACCCAGCACGCCGTCCACGGCCAATTGTACAAACCCCTGGTACGTGAGGTATATTTGCGCCGCTCGCACCTGCATGTCGGGGAGGTTTCCATCGGGCGTAGCGCTGATAGAAGTGCTGCAGTTTCCCGGGGTAATCGTTGGCGGCAAAGTCGGGACCATTGTAGCGCCGGGCGAAGCCGGTCCAGTCGTGGGTGGTCAGCGGCTCGCCCATGCCGTTCGCCGTGATGAATGTTGCCATGGCAAGCAGCTGGCGATCCTCGGACTCGACCATCGCCTCGACCATCTCCTCGACATCGGCGAAGCCGGCAGCCTTGGAGTTCTCTCCCATCACCTGGCCCAACCCCCATGATGCGCTCTGCAATGCGGCATTGCGGTCGAGCTGAATGGCGGCAGCGAGCCGATCGTATTGGTGGGCCCCGGGCATACCGTAGCCGCCGGCCGTCGGCTGGCTGATGTCGGGATCCCTGTTGTCAAATCGGCCGTTCGTCAGATCATGAAAAACGTGGCGCTCGAACAGCAGTTTTGGCCGGCGGTCCGGGAGAAAGCCGCAGCCCGAGGTCTCGACCGAGATCACCGACCAGATCTCGGGCAAGCCCAGCCGGGCGGTCTCTGACACCGCGTCAAGCCCACCGGATGTCAATGCCGTTCCGCTTCCCGAAAACTCAGCCGTGACCTCCTCCCTCTGCCGAGGTTGGATCAACGCGATCGACCTCGGCGCGGATCGCTCGCCGCCGGCAAAACTTTAGCACTGCTCTTGTGGCCGGCCGCATGCGAAAGTGGTAACGTTAACTTCCGAGCGAAGACCGGCGGGCGGCCGGCGCGTTTCACAAGGTGGGATGAAGCTTATCGGGGAGGAAGGCGATGACACGACTGCAACGACGCGAGTTTCTGGTGAACTCTGCGCTGCTCGCGGCGGGAGCGGCAACCGCGGCCATGCTGCCCGCTCGAGCCAGTCAGGCCGCCGACACAGGCCTATCCGAACTGGGCGCGGTGGCAGCTGTCGAGGCGATGCGCGACGGCGACATCAAGGCCGAGGATTATGCGCGCACATTATTGGACAGGGCGCAGGAGCTGGCGAGCCTCAATGCGTTCATAACTCTCAATCGCGACATGGTCCTGGAAGCCGCACGGGCGGCGGACAAGGCCCGCGCTTCGGGTGCGGCGCTCGGCCTCCTGCACGGCTTGCCGATCCCGGTCAAAGACAGCGTCGACACCAAAGCCCTGCCCACAACCAACGGGACGCGCGCGCTGCGCGACTTCATGCCGAAGGATGATGCGGCGGTGTTGAAACCGTTGTTCGCCCAGGGGGCGATCCTGATGGGCAAAACCAATTTGCATGAGCTTTCATACGGGTGGACCAGCACCAACCTTGCTTTCGGCGCGGTACACAATCCCTACAATCGGGATCGCATTCCGGGCGGCAGTAGCGGCGGCTCCGCAGCGGCGGTCGCGGCGCGCATTGCCCCATTGGCGATTGCCGAGGACACTTTGGGCTCGATACGGTTTCCCGCGACAATGTGCGGCGTCGCCGGATTGCGCCCTAGCCACGGCCGCTATCCGGATGACGGGATCATGCCGCTCACCGCCTACAAATTCGACCAGGTGGGGCCGGTGGCGCGCACGGTGGCGGACCTCGCCCTGTTCGATGCGGTCGTCACCGGGGAACTTCGACAAGTGGCGGCGACACCCCTCAACGGCGCGCGCATCGGCATTTCTCCCGGATACTTCGCCGGTCTCGACCCCGAAGTCGAACGCGTCAGCAACGAGGCGCTACAAAAGCTCAGCGCCGCCGGGGCGACGCTCGTCAAAGCCGAGCTTCCCGAAGCGGCAAGGGCAGCAATGGACGTTGCGCTAGCGATCATAGCTTTCGAAACCGTCCCGAGCATCACGAGCTTCCTTGAACAACAAATCCCGGGATTGAGTTTCGACAAGATGTTCCAACAGGTCAGCGCGAATGTTCAAAGTACGTTCAAAGCCTTTGCCTTGCCGCCGAAGGTGCCGACCAGGGAAGCGTATGAGGCAGCACTCGCCAAGCGCGAGAAACTACGAGCGGCGGTACGCGGTTACTTCGATACGCAGGGCATCGTTGCACTGGCGTTCCCTCCGATTCTGATCCCGCCGCCGAAAATCGGAGCGGAGGGCGACGTCGAAATCCGCGGCAAAAAGGTTCCGGTTTTCACGGCCATGTTCCGCAACATCTCGCTCAGCCCTTGCGCCGGCATGACGAGCCTCGTATTGCCCGCGGGAATGACGTCGGACGGTCTGCCGGTCGGCATGGAATTCGACGCCTTGACCGGCAAGGATCGCGACCTGCTCGCACTCGGCCTTTCGCTCGAGAAAGCGCTCGGTCCGATCCCCGCTCCAAAGGTTTAACAGGCTGCTGCGGTCATTCCGGCACGGCATGAGCTGCGGTGACCGATAAAGGGCGGCGGCCGCTGCTCGTCGTCGACGGCGACTCGTTCGCGCATCGCGCCTATCACGGCGTGCCGCAATCGGTCCGGCGGCGGGACGGCAAGGGCGGCGGCGCGATCGTCGGGTTCGCCAATTTCCTGTTGCGGCTCTACCTCGACGAGGCGCCGCGCGCGGTGCTGGTCGGCTGGGACACGCTCGACGCGCCGACCTGGCGGCACCGGGCGCTTGCCGGCTATCAGAGCGGCCGCGCTTTCGCCCCCGAACTGCTCGATCAGCTCGGTCTGTTGCCGCAATTCGTCGCCGCCTGCGGTTTCGCCTGGGCGAAGGCGTCGGGCTACGAAGCCGACGATTTTCTCGCCGCCGCGGCGGCGCAAGAGGAGCGGGAAGGCGGCATGGTGCTGGTCGCGACCGGCGATCGCGACGCGTTTCAGCTGGCCTCGGCGGCAACCACAATCCTCTATCCGGAACGGGCCGGTGCCGTCGCCCGCATCGGGCCCGCCGAGGTGTGCCTGCGCTACGGCGTCGAACCGCGCCAGGTGCCTGATTTCATCGCCCTGCGCGGCGACCCCTCGGACAAGATCCCGGGTGCCCCGGGCGTTGGAGCAAAGGGGGCGGCAAGCCTGTTGCGCCGCTACGGTTCGCTCGAGGCGGCGCTCGCCGACGGCCGGTTTGCCGGCGAGGCCGAGGCGCTGCGCCTCTACCGCCGGATCGCGACGATGGATGCCGGAGCCCCGCTGCCGCCGCTTGCCGACCAGACGCCGCGATGGGAAGCGGCGGCGGCGCTGGCGCGCGAGTGGGCGCTCGACCGCCTCGCCGATCGTCTCGCGGCCCTCGATCAGTCCGAGAGCCAACGCCGATAGCCGCGGCGCAACGCCTTGCCGAGGCGCAGCGCGTGGTCGGTCCAGTCGCCTCTGGGCGACCGCGGCGCCGAGGCTTTTTCGAGGTTTCGCGCCAGCCGGCCGAGGCGAAAGACGCTGTCGGACCAGTCTCCGGCGGGCTCGCCCGCGGCTTTGAGACGCCGTTCGAGCCGCGCCTTGAGGGCGGCGGCGTTGACCCGCTCGTGCGGGGTGGCGCCCCGGTCGGCGAGCACCGCGGCGACGGCCCGCAATTTGCGGCGCACCGCCTCGAGCGACCGCGAGGCAGGGCCCTCCATGCTCACTCCACTTCGTTAAAGAGCCGCTCGGCGAGGCCGTAGCTCGCAGCGAGCTGGCGCAATTTCGACCAGGTCGCGTCTTCGACCTCGATCCCGTTGCGGCTGCGCTGCTGCTGTCGGATATGCTCGATCTCGCCCGGATAGAGGACGCCGCTGCTGCCGAGGGCCGGCGGCGTCGCCTTGAGGTAGGCCGCAAACTCGCCGACCTCCTTCTTGAATTCGGCGAGCGGGCGGAAGGCCGCGACGTTGAACACCGCCATGAAGCAGCCGTCGTTGTGGCGCCCGCTCGGCTCGACGCCAAAGCCGAGCCCGGTCAGGAGGCCGCATAGGATCTCGACGATGACGGCGAGCCCGGTACCCTTGTAGCCGCCCTCCGGGCCGCCGAGCGGCAACAGCGCGCCGCCCTCGCGCAATTGCCGCGGGTCGTTGGTCGGGCGCCCGTCGCTGCCGATCACCCAGCCGTCGGGCACCCTTTCGTTGCGCGCCACGGCGAGCGCGATCTTGCCGGCGGCGGCGGCCGAGGTCGCCATGTCGAGATAGAGCGGACCCTCGAGATCGGACGGGATTGCGATCGAGATCGGGTTGGTGCCGAGCCGCGCCTCGCGCCCGCCGAACGGCGCCACCGCCTTTGCCGAGCGGCCGCTATCGGCGGTGACGAGCCCGATCATGCCGGCCGCGGCCGCCATTTGGGTATAGCTCGACAGCCGGCCGATATGCCCCTGGCGGAACACCGTGGCGGCGGCGACATCCGCATGCCTCGCCTTGTCGATGGTGAGTTGCATCGCCCGCTCGTTGACGACGTAGCCGAACCCCCAATGGCCGTCGACGACGGTCGTCGTCGGCGATTCCCGGACGATCGTCCACGGCGCACCGGGCACGATATGGCCCTTTTTGATGCGCTCGAGATAGGTCGGGATCTGGATCACGCCGTGCGAATCATGGCCGACGAGATTGGCGCCGACGATGTGGCGCATGACCAGCTCGGCCTCGGCGCGCGGGGTTCCGGCGGCCTCGAACAAGGCTTGCCCGATCAAGGTCAGCCGTTCGGTCGCAATCTTCGGCATCGCCGCCTCCCTAACCGCAACCGAGCCCTCTATATCACGCGGCCCGCCGCGCCCGGCATCAAACCGGGGCGTCGTCGCTCGCCGGCTGCAGGAACTTGTAGACCGCCGAAAAATCCTCGCGGCCGAGGCCGTGCGCCGAAGCCAGGCGATAGAGCTGCTGGGCGGCCGGCGCGACGACGACCGGCACCCGTTTGTCGCGCGCCGCCCCGACCGCGAGGCCGAGGTCCTTGGCCATCAGATCGGTCATGAAGCCCGGCGCGTATTGCCGGCTCGACGCGGCGGTCTCGACGATGCCGGGGACCGGGTGCATATGGGCCATGACCCAGGTGGCGCCCGAGGATTTGGCGATGACCTCGGTCAGCACCCTGGGATCGACGCCGTAGGCCTCGCCGATGCGGAACGCCTCGGCAACGGCGATCAGCGCCGAGCCCGAGATCAGGTTGTTGCACAACTTGGCGACCTCGCCGGCGCCGACGGCGCCGACATGGATGAGGTTGGCCCCCATCGCGGCGAGCGCCGGCCGCGCCTCTTCGAGGTCGGCGGCGTCGCCGCCGACCATGATCGCCAGGCTGCCGGCGGCGGCGCCGGCGACGCCGCCCGACACCGGCGCGTCGAGAAACCGGATGCCGCGCTCCTTGAGCCGCGCCGCGACGCGCTGCGAGGTGAGCGGGTCGATCGTCGACATGTCGATGCAGAGACGGCCCGGCGCGATGCCGTTGCCGATCCCGCCCTCGCCCCAATAGACGGCTTCGACATTGGCCGAGGAGGGCAGCATCGTGATCACCAGATCGGCGCCCGCCGCCGCCTCGCGCGCCGAACCGGCGCGCCCGGCGCCGAGCCGCGCCGCGGCGTCCAGGGCCGCCCCGACCACGTCCCAGGCCGTGACCTCGAACCCCTTTTTGACGAGGTTCGCCAGCATCGGCTGGCCCATCCTTCCGGTGCCGATAAATCCGATCCTCATGCGCGGTTTCCTCCGGGCAAAGCGCCATCATTGTGCAACAAAGGGGCGCCCCGCGAGAATGGCGGGTTACGAGGTTTCCGATCGGCTCGCTAAACGTTGGGGGGGATGACCCTGATCTACGTGCTGCACGAAAACCCGGCCTGGCTCGAACCCTTGGCCCGCGCCCTCGATCGGCACGCCGTGCCGTGGCGGCAATGGCTGCTCGACGGCGGCGTCTTCGACCTGTCGCGAACGCCGCCCGAGGGCGTGTTCTTCAGCCGGATGAGCGCCTCGTCGCACACCCGCGATCACCGCTATGCCGCCGAATTGACGGCCGCGGTCCTGGCCTGGCTCGAACGCCACCGGCGCCCGCTCGTCAATGCCGCCCGCGCCCTCGATCTCGAGATCAGCAAGGCGCGGCAATACGCCGCGCTCGAAGCGGCCGGGATCAGGACGCCGGACACCGTCGTCGTCGCCGGCAAGGAACATCTGGTCGCGGCGGCGCGGCAGCGGTTTGCCGATCGGCCGTTCATCCTCAAGCCGAACCGCGGCGGCAAGGGGCTCGGCGTGCGGCTCTTTGCCGGCCCGGCGGCGCTCGCCGACCACCTCGACAGCCCCGACTACGAGCCGCCGGTCGACGGTCTTCACCTGTTGCAGCACTATGTGCGGGCGGTGCCTCCGATCATCACCCGCGCCGAGTTCGTCGGCGGCCGGTTTTTTTATGCGGTCGAGGTCGATACGACGGACGGCTTCGAATTGTGCCCGGCCGATGCCTGCGCCGTCGGCGACGCCTTCTGCCCGGCCGGCTCGGAGGCGGGCGAACCGCGCGCCCGGTTCACGATCGTCAACGGCATCGATCCGGCGTTGCGCCTGTCCTATGAGGCCTTTCTCGCCGCGAACGGCCTCGCCGTCGCCGGCATCGAGTTCATCGCCGCCGCCGACGGCACGCTCTACACCTACGACGTCAACACCAACACCAACTACAATCCCGAGGCCGAAGCCCGCGCCGGCTGTTGCGCCATGGACGCGCTCGCCCTTTGGCTCGGCGCCGAGCTCGCCCGCTGCTATCCGCGCCGGATCGCCGCCGCCTGATCGGCCACACCACCACCCCGGCCCGCCCCGAGCCTGCCCCAGGCCCGCCCGCCCTGGCGGGCGGGCGGAGGGGAGGGGGCGGGAGCGCGCTCATTTTAGCGCGCTCATTACCCTCCCCCTTGATGACCCTTGATAGGCGAGGGCAGGGAGGGGGTGACCGGATCGTAAATTCGCGATAGAGCAAAGCCGGGACACTGGGATCGGCGAATGGCGGGCGACGACGACATCCTCGACGCGATTGCGGCGGCGGCCTCGCTCGATGCGCTGGAGGAGATCCGCGTCCGCGTGCTCGGGCGCCGCGGCAGCCTGACGCTGGCGATGCGCGAGCTGGGCGCGCTCGCACCCGAGGCGCGGCGCCGCGCCGGCGCCGAGCTGAACGCCCGCAAGGATCGGATCACCGCGGCCCTCGCCTCGGCTTCGGCGCGGCTCGGCCGCAAGGCGCTCGCCGAGCGGCTTGCGGTCGAACGCGCCGATGCGACCCTGCCGGTGCCGTTTGCCGAGGCCGGGCGGATCCACCCGATCAGCCAGACGATCGACGAGATCGTCGCGATCTTCGGCGAAATGGGCTTTGCCGTGGCCGAAGGGCCGCATATCGAGGAGGATTTCTACAATTTCACGGCGCTCAACATCCCGCCGGAACACCCGGCGCGGCAGGAGCACGACACCTTCTACCTGCCGCCGCGCGCCGACGGTCAGCGGCTCCTCTTGCGCACCCACACCTCGCCGGTGCAGATCCGGACCATGCTCGCCGAGCGCCCGCCGCTCCGCATCATCGTCCCCGGCCGGACCTTTCGCTGCGACCACGACGCGACGCATTCGCCGATGTTTCATCAGGTCGAAGGCCTGGTCGTCGACCGCACGACCCATATGGGCCATCTGAAGGGGTGCCTCGTCGAATTCTGCCGCGCCTTTTTCGGGCTCGAGGACCTGCCGGTCCGCTTTCGCCCGAGCTATTTCCCGTTCACCGAGCCTTCGGCCGAGGTCGATATCGGCTGCTCGCGGGCGCACGGCAAGCTCTCGATCGGCGCCGGCGGCGACTGGCTCGAAATCCTCGGCAGCGGCATGGTCCACCCGAAGGTGCTCGCGAATTGCGGCATCGATCCGAATGAATTTCAGGGTTTTGCCTTCGGCATGGGGATCGAACGGATCGCCATGCTGAAATATGGCATCCCCGATTTGCGCACCTTCTACGATTCGGACCTGCGCTGGCTGCGCCATTACGGGTTTCTGCCGCTCGACATTCCCTCGCTGGTCCGCGGCGCCCGATGAAGACGACGCTTTCCTGGCTGCTGACCCATCTCGAAACCGCGGCGCCGCTCGCCCAAATCGTCGAGCGCCTGGTCTCGCTCGGCCACGACGTCGAAAGCGTAGAAAATCGCGCGGCCGGGCTCGAACCCTTCACCGTCGCGGCGGTGATCTCGGCCGAGCCGCACCCGAATGCCGACCGGCTGACGCTGTGCCTCGTCGACACCGGCGAGGCGCGGGTCCAGGTCGTGTGCGGTGCGCCCAACGCGCGCGCCGGCATCAAGGGCGTCTTCGCTCCGCCCGGCACGGTGATCCCGCGCACCCGCGCGGTGCTGAAGGAGACCGTGATCCGCGGCGTCGCCTCGCACGGCATGCTGTGCTCGGCCTTTGAGCTGGGCCTTGGCGAGGACCGCGAAGGCATCATCGAAGTGGCGCCGGACGCGCCGATCGGCGCCCGCTACGCCGACCTGATCGGCCTCGGCGACGCCGTCATCGACATCAAGGTGACGCCGAACCGCGGCGACTGCCTCGCCGTCCGCGGCATTGCCCGCGATCTCGCGGCGTCCGGCCTCGGCCAACTCAAGCCGCTCGACAGGCACCCGGTGCCGGGGCGCTTCCGTTCGCCGATCACCGTCGATATCGAGGACCGCTCCGCCTGTCCGTTGTTTCTCGGCCGGCATATTCGCGGGCTGTGCAACGGGCCGAGCCCCGATTGGCTGCGCGGCCGGCTCGAAGCGATCGGGCTGCGGCCGATCTCGGCCGTCGTCGACATCACCAATTTCCTGACCTTCGATCTCGGCCGGCCGCTCCATGCCTTCGATGCGAGCCGGATCGCGGGCGGCCTCACCGTGCGTTTGGCGCACCCTCACGAGACCCTGCTCGCGTTGAACGGCCAGGAATACCCGCTCGACCCCGAGATCACCTGTATCGTCGATGCGGGCGGGGTGCAGAGCCTCGGCGGCGTCATCGGCGGCGAGGCTACCGGCGTCACCGCGGCGACCACCGAAATCTTCATCGAGGCGGCGTTGTTCGATGCGGTGCGCACCGCCGCGACCGGGCGCCGGCTGAACATTGCAAGCGATGCGCGCTACCGCTTCGAGCGCGGCCTCGACCCGGCCTTTGTCGAGGACGGGCTCGAAATCGCAACGCGCCTGATGCTGGAAATCTGCGGCGGCGAGCCCTCCGAGATCGTCGCCGCCGGTGCCGTGCCGTCGTGGCGGCGACGCTATGTGCTGCGCTCCGGCCGCACCCGGAGCCTCGGCGGCCTCGAGGTTTCCCCGAGGAAAGCCGCGTCGTACTCGAAGCGCTCGGCTTTGTCGTCGCCGCCCAGCCGAACGGCGACCTCGCGGTCGAGCCGCCGTCCTGGCGCGGCGACATCGAGGGCGAGGCCGACCTCGTCGAGGAGGTGCTGCGGGTCAAGGGCTACGAGTGGATCGCGGCGGTGCCGCTGCCGCGGGAAACGCCATTGCCGCGCCCGGCGCTCTCGCCGGCGCGGCGGCGCGCCGAGCTGGTCCGCCGCCGCCTCGCGGCGCGTGGCCTCGTCGAAGCCGTGACCTTCTCGTTCGTCGCGGCGCGCGAGGCCGAGCTGTTCGGCGGCGCCAAGCCGGAATTGCGCCTCGTCAACCCGATCAGCGCCGAGCTCGACCAGATGCGGCCCTCGATCCTGCCGGGTCTCATCGCCGCCGCCCGCCGCAACGCCGATCGCGGGTTTGCCGACGCGGCGCTGTTCGAGCTGGGGCCCGCTTATTTCGACGACACGCCCAAGGGTCAGGCGCTCGTCGCCGCCGGGCTGCGCGCCGGCCGCATCGGTCCGAAGCATTGGCGCAAGGCGGCGCGCGCGGTCGACCTCTATGACGTCAAGGGCGATGCGCAGGCGGCGCTGGCCGCGATGGGGGTCCCGGCGGAAAGCCTGCAAGCGGCCGCCGATCCGCCGCCCTGGTACCACCCCGGCCGGGCGGCGAGCCTCAAGCTCGGGCCGATGCTTCTCGGCCAGTTCGGCGAGCTGCATCCGGCGGTGCTCGAGGAGCTCGATGTGAGGCCGCCGATGGCCGGGTTCGAGGTGTTCCTCGACGCCGTGCCCGAGCCGCGCGGCGGGCCCGCGGCGGTGCTCGAATTGTCGGTGTTTCAGCCGATCGAGCGCGATTTCGCCTTTGTCGTCGACCGCGACCTGCCGGCCGAGGCGCTGTTGCGCGCCGCCCGCGGCGTCGACCGCGACCTCGTTGCCGAGATCCGCTTGTTCGACGTCTACGACGGGGCCGGTCTGCCCGAGGGCAAAAAATCGCTCGCCGTCACCATTGTTCTGCAGCCGCGCGAGCGCAGCTTGACCGAGGCCGAGATCGAGAGCTTCTCAACGCGGCTCATCGCCCGCGTCGAACAGGCGACCGGCGGCAAACTGCGGAGCTGAACGGTTGTTGTTGGCAAATTTTGCCATCGATACTATGTTGGCGGCCATCGCGAGAGAACCAACCGTGCCGACCCGGAACATCAGCCTGACACCGGAACTCGACGCCTTCATCAATGCGACGATCGAGTTGGGCGAATATCAGAATGCGAGCGAGACGGTGCGCGACGCTTTGCGCGCGCTGCGGCAGCGCCGGCGCGAGGACGCCCTCAAGCTCGAAGCGCTGCGGCGCCAGATCGACGCCGGCGTCGACGCGCTCGCGCGCGGCGAATTCACCGAGATCGCCGATGTCGACCTTGACGCGTATCTCGCCGGACTGACCGCGCGATCGGGGCGCGAGGCGTGGTGAAGAGTGGCGCGCTACCGCCTTTCGCGGCTCGCGGAGGCGGATGTTGCAGGCATTCTCGCGACCAGCCGGAGAGAGTGGGGAGCCGGGGGCAGGCGTCGATATTCGACGCTCCTCGCCGCCGCGATGCGCAAGCTCGCGGCCGAACCCACCGGTCCGGCGACGCGCGACCGCGGCGAGCTCGGGCCGGGCATCCGCAGCCTCCACCTCCGGAACGCCGCTCGCGCCGATAGCGAAGCAACAGTGAAGCGGCCGGTCCATGTGCTCAATTACCGCGCGGTCACGCCGGGGCTGATCGAGATCGTGCGGGTACTGCACGAGCGCATGGCGCCGAGCCGACATCTGCACGGGGTTTCGGAAGACGGATGAGCGGCGGCGGGCGTCAGCCGCGCATGAAAGCGTTCAGCTCCGGCGTTGCCAGGCCCGTTTCGACATAGCCGAAGGTGCCGCCGTCCTTGACTTCGCGCGCCGCCGCGACGAGGCCGCTCATCGCCGCGCGATAGAGCGAGGTGGCGAGGCTGATCCGCTTGACGCCGGCGGCGGCCAGTTCGGCGACCGAAAACGAGCGGCCCCTCACCCCGGCCATGAAGTTGAACGGCTTCGAGAGGGCTGCGCAAACCGCGCGCACCGCTGCGAGATCGGGCAGACCCGGCGCCATCAGCACGTCGGCGCCGGCCGCTTCAAAGGCCTTGAGGCGTTTGATCGTGTCGTCGAGATCGGGATTGCCGCGCAGGAAATTCTCGGCCCGCGCCGTCAGGGTGAACCGGAACGGCAATGCCCGCGCGGCGGCCGCGGCCGCCGCGACCCGCGCCGCCGCATGGTCGAACTGGTAGAGCGGCCGCTGCCGGTCGCCGCTGAAATCCTCGATCGAGCCGCCGACGAGACCCGCGGTCGCAGCGAGCGCGATCGTCTCGGCCGCACCCTCGGGCGCATCGGCAAAGCCCTTTTCGAGATCGGCCGACACCGGCAGATCCGTTGCCTCGACGATGGCGCGGGCGTGATCCAATGCCTCCTGCCGGCTCACCATGCCGTCGCGCCGGCCGAGCACGCCGGCCGAGGCGCCGCTCGACGTCGCGAGCGCGGCAAAGCCGAGACCGGCGAGGATTCGCGCGGAGCCCGCATCCCAGGCATTGGCGATGACAAAAGGCTCGGGCGCCTCGTGCAAGGCGCGGAACCGGTCTGCCTTCTCGGTCTGGCTCGGCATGCGGCATCTCCTCGCTCTGATCTCACGGGGAGAGACTTAGCACATTTGCGACCGCGACCGGGCGTACGAGCCCCTTCAATGCGATCTCGCCCAGGGTTTCGAACCGGGCGGCGCTTTCGGCGGCGGCGACGATCCGCCGGGTCACGAGAATCTGTCCGTCCTCGGCCGTATCGCAGAGCCGGGCGGCGAGATTGGTCACGGTGCCGATGGCGGTGTAATCGAAGCGGCCCTCGAAGCCGATCCGGCCCAATGTCGCATAGCCCTGGGCGATGCCGACGCCAAAGCCGATTTCGTGACCGCGCGCCATCCATTCGCGGGCGAGGGCGGCGACCGCTTCGCGCATCTCGACGGCGAGTCGCACCGCGCGCGGCGCCGGATCGGGGCACGGCACCGGGTCGTTGAAGATCACCAGCATGCCGTCGCCGGTGAAACGGTCGAGCGTGCCCTCGTAGCGATGGATCAAGGGGCCGAGGGCGGCGTGATATTCGCCCAACACCGCCATCACATCTTCCGGCTCGGCGGTCTCGGCAAAGGCGGTAAAGCCGCGCATGTCGCAAAACAAGACGACGATGTCGCGCCGGTGGCGTTCGAGGATCGCCTCGCCGCCGGCAGCGATGATCGTCTCCGCGAGCTGCGGCGCGAGAAACCGCTTCAATCGGCCGATGCGCTCGATCTCGCTCACCTGCGCCGCGACGCGCTCTTCGAGCCTCCGGTTCCATGCGGCGAGCTCGGCCGCCTGAGCCTCGAGCCGCCGCGCCTGCTCGCGGACGGTATCGTGCAGCGCCTTGATCCGCAGCATCGCGCGCACCCGGGCGGTCAGCGCGGCGTGGTCGACCGGCTTGGTCAGATAGTCGTCGGCGCCGCTGTCGAGCCCGGAGACGACGTCAGAGGCATCGGCCTTGGCGGTGACCAGGATCACCGGGATGAACGGCAGCGACGGATCGGCCTTCAGGCGCTTGACGGTCTCGATGCCGTCGAGCTTCGGCATCATGATGTCGAGCAGCAAGAGATCGGGTAGGAGCGCCCGGATTTTCTCCAGCGCGGCGATGCCGTCGCCGGCGCTTGCGACCCGGTAGCCCAGGCTTTCGAGCCGCATCTCCAGGATCTCGACATTGTCCGGGACATCGTCGACGACCAGGATCAGCGGCGGCTCGCGCATCACATGAAGCCTTTACCGCAGAGGACGCCGAGGATGGCGTCGCCCCACCCTAACCCTCCCCCGCGTGCGGGGGAGGGAAGGGAGGGGGTGGGTCCGGGAGGAATGCGCGGATCTTGGCGAGCAGCTGGCGCGGGCTGAAGGGCTTGGCGACATAGTCGTCGCAGCCGGCGGCGCGCGCCTTGGCGTCGTCGCCGGAGAGCGCATAGGAGGTGACGGCGATGATCGGCACCTTGGCCAATTCGGGAATCGCGCGGATCTGCCGGGTCGCCTCGTAACCGTCGATCTCCGGCAGCTGAATGTCCATCAGCACGAGGTCGGGCCGCTCCTTTTGCGCCAAGGCGACGCCTTCGGCGCCGTCCGTTGCCTCGATCAGCGCGTAGCCGGCAGCGGTCAAGAGATCGCGGATGATCTTGCGGTTGTCGTCGGTGTCCTCGACCACCAGGATGCGCTTTGTCATGCCGCTTCCTCCAGCGCCGGCTCGACCTCTACCGGCAACACGACGCGAAAGGTCGACCCGCGGCCGAGGGCCGATTCGACCGAGATCATGCCGCCCTGCATCTCGACCATCCGCTTCGAGATCGCGAGGCCGAGCCCGGTGCCGCCCTGCTTGCGCGTATTGGCGTTGTCGATCTGCTGGAACTCGCCGAAGATCCGCTCCCGATCGGCCTCGGCGATCCCCGGCCCGGTGTCGCGCACGCTCAGCAGAAACCGGCCGCCCTCGGCCGCGGCCTTGATCTCGACCTCGCCCGAATCGGTGAATTTGACCGCGTTGCCGACGAGGTTCAGCAGCACCTGCGAGACGCGGCGCGAGTCGCCGTGCGCCGTCGGCATGCCGTCGGCGATCGTCGCGGTGAATTTGAGGCCCTTGGCCGCGGCCAGCGGCTCGGTCGCGGTGACCACCCCGCGCACCACCTCGGGCAGGCTGTAATCTTCGAGGGTCAGGGTCAGTTGTCCGGCCTCGATCTTGGCGAGGTCGAGCACGTCGTTGATCAGCGCCAGGAGATGCCTGCCGTTGTTCTGGATGCGCTCGACCACGCCCTTCGGCCGCTCGGGCAGCTCGCCGTAAATGCCGTCGGCGAGCAATTCGGCATAGCCGAGCACCGCATTCAACGGCGTGCGCAGTTCGTGGCTCATATTGGCGAGAAAATCGGATTTGTGCCGGCTCGCCGTTTCGAGCTCGCGATAGAGGCGCCCGAGCTCCGCCGAGGTACGGTTGATGTTGACCGCCAGCGCGCCCAACTCGTCGCGATTGGCGACGCTGACGCGCCGGGTGAAGTCGCCGGCGGCGATCTCGTTGAGCCGGGCGTCGATCTCGCGGATCGGCCCGGTCAGCGACAGCGAGATCGTGCGCCCGAGAACGAGGGCGAGGGCGGTGGCGCCGAGGGCGAAGCCGATGACGATCGTCTGCGAGGTGCGATAGGCGGAACCGCTGGCCTCGATGTCGGCGACGACATCGGCCTCGGCCCGGTTCACCAGCTCGTTGGTCAGCCGCTCGAGCCGGCTCGCCAGCGGCCGCGCCTCCTTCAGCTGGGCCGCGCGGGCCTCGGCATCATGACCGCCGCGGATCAGCTCGACGACGCGGGTCACGACGGTGATGAACCGGTCGTATTCGCGGCGGACCTTGCCGAGCAGCTTGACGTCGTCCTTGGCGACGAAGTGCAGCCGCTCGAGGTCATAGCCGAACTGGTTGAGCTGGCGCAGCGCGCTGTCCTGGCTGCGTTCGTCCGACGCCAGGAGCGCCGAGGAGACGCTGTAGAGCTGGCTGGTGGTGTCGTGCTGGACCTGGCGATAGGCCGCGATCTTGCGCTCGCTCGCGATCAGCTCCTCGGTGCGCCGGTTGACCCCGCTCAACACGAAGAGCCCGACCGCGCCGAGCGCGATCAGGAGTGCCACGATCGCGAGAAAGGCCGTCAAGAGCTTGGTCTGGACGCGCGCCGGCAGGCGCGCAACCGGGCCGACCAGCAGGGCGTCGCGCGGTCTCATTCCTCTGCGACGAGGCTCATGAGGTCATGCCGAAATTCCTCCGGGTCGAACCGGGCGCCGAGGTATTGCACGCGGATGTCGCCCTTGGCATCGATGAGCGAGGTGAGCTGGGTGTGATCGACCGAGCCGTCCTCGTTCTTCCGGAAGAATACTCCATAGCGGCGGGTCACGTCACCGACCGCCGCGGCGGAGCCGGTCAGAAACAGCCACGCGCCGGGCTTGGCGCCCCAGGCTTGCGCATAGTCCTTGAGCACCGCGGGCGTGTCGTGCTCCGGGTCGAGCGTGATCGAGACAAAGGCGACCTTGGCGCCGAACGCCGCGCCGAGCTCGTCCTGGACCCGCGCCATCTTGTCGGTCAGGAGCGGGCAGATGTCCGGGCACGCGGTATAGATGAAGGCCAGCGCCACGACCTTGCCGCGCAGATCGGCGAGCGCCACTTGCCTGCCGTCCTGCGCGGTCAGCGCAAACGGCGGCGCCGGCCCGATCACCGGCAGCCGCCCCGGCGGCGCGGCGGCGGCGAGCAGCAGCAGCGCCGCGAGCGTAACACCAAATTTCCCCGCTGCTCTTGCTGTTCGCGCCCCCTCCCTACCCCTCCCCCGCTCGCGGGGGAGGGAAGGGTGGGGGAACCGGCCGGCCGCCGGCTCACGCCTTCAGCTCGCGCTTCAATTCGTTGAAAAAGCGCCAATCGGTGTTCTCGGCGATGATTTTCTGCGGCGTCGATTTGATGACGCCGAGTTCATAGAGGCGCAGCGCATAGTAACGGATCGTGTCCTCGGGATCGTATTCGCGCCATCGATCGTAAGGAACATCGTTGAGCGTCTGCAGAGCATAGTCGTAGCGCGGCGCGAAGCCGCGATCGACGAGCCGCCGTGCCACCCGCTCGGGCTGGGCGGCGCAGAGATCGGCTGCCTTCAGGATCGCGCGCAGCGCGCGCTTGGTCGCCACCGGATGGTTGCGGACGTATTCCCGATTGCTAACCAGCATGCAGCAGAAATACTGCGACCACGGACGGTCGGCCGCGGTGCTGATGAGCACGTGGCCGACGTGCCGCGCGCGCAGTTCCTGCGGGTGCGGCGGGAAACCCAGGAAGGCGTCGATCTTGCCTTGCGCGAAAAGTTCGAGCGGGTTGATCGAGGGGTCGGTGCTGCTGACATAATCGAAGTCGGTGGCGGGGTCGAGGCCGACTTGCGCGGCGATCAAGCTGAACAGCCAGGGGTTGTCCATTGCCGCGACCCGCTTGCCCTTCAGCTCGCTGACGCGGCGAATGTTTTGTTGGGCGAACAGCTCGTAACAGCCGACATGGACCCCGGCGACGGCGACAACGGCTGCACCGCCAGCGATCGCTTGAACGAGACTGGCGGCCTCGACCGTGCTGAAATCCACCTCGCCGCGCCCGATCGGCAGGGGGCCCACCGGCACTTCCACATAGCGGATATCGGTAAAGCCCTCGGCGCGCAGCAGCTCCTCGCTGACATATTCCGGAGCAAGGCAGATCGCCGGGATTTTCGGAATGCGTACGGTCGTCGTCTCGAGCGCGCCTTCGGCGGCCGAGGACCGCGGCGCGCGAACTAGGCCGGCGGCGCCGGCCGCCGACAGAGTGGCCAAGAAGCGGCGGCGGGTCTGGACAATCGACATCGGAACCCTCCCTTGCCCATATTTGTGTTCACCGAAAAAACCCACGGTATCGGTCATTGCACCGCTAGCATTCGCCGCCGGCAGCGCTTCGACGCGGCCGGCCGCCGCGCTTGCCGTTCTCGCGTGAGGCGGCGGCCTTGGCCGCGCTGCGGGTGCGGCCGCCTGCCGCGCCGAGCCGTTCCGCCATCCACCGCTTGGAGCCCAACACGCCTTCCAGCAGCGCCGGCACGTAGAGGTCGGCGTCGAGCTTGGGAAAATGAATGCCGAGGCCGAAGGCCTCCACTTCGATGACCTTGAGATCGTCAACCGAAGCGCGCTCCAGTCCTTCGACGTTGCCCGGCGCAAAGCCGAGTTCGACACCCGTCGTCAGCCGCACGATGATGCGGTTGCGGCCGGCGTCGTAATGCGCGCTCTCGGCACGTGGCCCAAGCATCCGCGTTTCTCCCCGGGACTTGGCCCTGACAAATTCCTCCTCCGTCAGCTCAGCCATGAAACCGCGTCCCAGCCTCCATCAACTCGGCCCGATGGTCCTCGACCAGGCGCAGAACCCGGCGCGCTTCGTGCTCGCTACAGCCTATCGCCTCTCGAACTTTTGGTCCGATCAGATCAATCACCACCACCCGGGCGGGCCCGAGCACGTGGACATGGGCCGGCGGATGGTCATTGGGGTAGATCACGACCCGCAGGCTGCCGATGCGCAGGACCGTCGGCACGATCGACCCGTTTGACGAACCTAAGCGCTTCGGAAATTTTCCTCAAGCTCCTCCCAGGCTCGCATACCGCGCGCACCGTCGCCTCACGCCTTCAGCTCGCGTTTCAATTCATTGAAGATGCGAAAATCGGTATTCTCGGCGATGAGCTTCTGCGGCGTCGATTTGATCATGCCGATTTCGTGCAGGCGCAGCGCGTAGAACCGGATTGTGTCCTCCGGATCGTATTCGCGCCAGCGATCGTAGGGAACGTCGTTGAGCGTCTGCAGGGCGTAGTCGTAGCGCGGCGCGAAGCCGCGATCGACGAGCCGCCGCGCGGCGCGCTCGGGCTGCGCGGCGCAGAAGTCGGCGGCCTTCAGGATCGCGCGCATCGCCCGTTTGGTCGCCACCGGATGATTGCGAACGTAGTCCCGGTTGCCGAACAGCATGCAGCAGAAATACTGCGACCACGGCCGGTCCAGCGCGGTGCTGACGAGGACGTTTCTGAAGCCCCGCGCATGCAGTTCCTGCGGGTGCGGGGGGAAACCCAGATAACCGTCGATCTTGCCTTGCGCGAACAGTTCTAAAGGATTGACTCCAGGATCGGTGTCGCTGACCCGATCGAAGTCGGCGGCGGGGTCGAGACCGACTTGCGCGGCGATCAGGCTGAACAGCATCGGGTTGTCCCCCATCGCGACCCGCTTGCCCTTCAGCTCGCCGACGTGGTGAATGCCTGGCCGGGCGAACAGCTCGTAACAGCCGACATGGACGCCGGCAAGCGTGACAAGCGGTACGCCGGCGTCGATCGTCGCAACGAGCAAATTGATCTCGGTCGTGGAAAAATCCGCCTCGCCGCGCCCGATCGCCTGCACGTAGCCGGTCCCCGGGTAGTCCACATAGCGGATATCGGTAAAGCCTTCGGCGCGCAGCAGCTCCTCGCCGACGTATTGCGGGGCAAGGCAGATGGCCGGAATTTTTGCAATGCGCACGGTCGTCGTCTCGAGCGCGCCTTCGGCCGCCGGCGCCGGCGGCGCGCGAACGAGGCCGGCGGCGCCGGCCGCTGACAGAGTGGTCAAGAAGCGGCGTCGGGTCTGCATCGACATCGGAATCCTCCCTTATGGCTCACGCCTTCAGCTCGCGTTTGAGTTCGTTCAGGAAACGCCAATCGGTGCCGTCGGCGATGATCTTTTGCGGGGTCGACTTGACCATCCCCACTTCGCCCAGCCGCAGCGCGTAAAAGCGGACCGTGTCCTCGGCGTCGTAGTCGCGCCATTTGTCGTAAGGGACCTCGTTGAAGGTCTCGAGGGCATAGTCGTAGCGAGGCGTGAAGCCGCGCTCGACGATCCGGCGCGCGACGCGCTCGGGCTCAGTGGCGCAGAGGTCGGTGGCCTTCAGGATCGCCCGCAGGACGCGTTTCGTCGCCACCGGATGCTTCCGAACGAATTCCCGGTTGCCCGCCAGCATGCAGCAGAAATATTGCGACCAAGGCCGGTCGACGGAGCTGTTCACGATGACGTGGCCGATGTGCCGGGCGCGCAGCTCCTGCGGCTCGGGCGGGAAGCCGAGGAACGCGTCGATCTTGCCGTTCGCGAACAGCTCGATCGGCTCGACCCTGGGGTCGGGGATGATCCAGCGGATATCTTTGACCGGGTCGAGACCGACATAGGCCGCCATCGCGGCCAGAAAGACGTATTGGCTCGACCCCAGGCCCTGCACGCCGACGCTCCTGCCCCTGAGATCGGCGATGGTCCGCAGCCCTTCTCGACCGAAGAGCTCGAAGCAGCCGACATGCACGCCGGCCAGCAGCGTGATCGGCGCCCCCGAATCGATCCCGACGACGAGCGGGGCGGCGAAATTGAGGCTGAAATCCACCTCGCCGCCGCCGATCGACTTCGCCAGGTCGAGCCCCGATCCGGTCGCCACGTAGCGGACCTCGGTGAAGCCTTCGGCCGGCAGCAGTTCCTCCACGACGTATTGCGGGGCGATGCAGATCCCGTGAACCTTGGCGAGACGGACCGTCGTTGTTTCGAGGGGTTCCTCTGCCGCCGCCGATCGCGGCGGGCGGACGAAACCGGCGGCGCCGGCCAGCGCCATCGTGCCCAGAAGGCGGCGGCGGGTGTGCGGCATCGGCATTGGTAGCTCTCTCTTGCTTACAGGGTTACGCCTTCAGCTCGCGTTTGAGCTCGTTCAAGAAACGCCAGTCGGTGCCATCGGAGATGATTTTCTGCGGCGTCGATTTGATGAAGCCCAATTCATGCAAACGGAGGGCATAGAACCGGATCGTGTCCTCGGCGTCGTATTCGCGCCACTTGTCGTAGAGGACGTCGCGCATCGTCTGCAGCGCATAATCGTACCGCGGGGTGAAGCGGCCATCGACGAGCCGTCGCGCGGCTCGTTCAGGCTCGGCGGCGCACAGATCGGCCGCCTTCAGGATGGCGCGGAGCACGCGCTTTGTCGCGACCGGCTTGGTACGGACGAATTCCCGGTTGCCCGCCAGCATGCAGCAGAAATATTGCGACCACGGCTGGTCGAGCGAGCTGTTGACGACGGCATGGCCGATGCCGCGGGCGTGCAGCTCCTGCGGCACCGGCGGTATCCCGAGGACGGCATCGATCTTGCCGGCGGCGAACAGGTCGAGCGGTCGTCGCGACGGGTCGGCAACCCAGCGAATGTCGCGCGCCGGGTCGAGGCCGATATGGGCCGCGATGACCGAGACGAAGAGATGGTCGCTCGACCCCAGGGCCGGTATTCCGACACTCTTGCCCTTGAGATCGCCAACCGTGTGGATCCGTTCGTTCCCGAACAATTCGAAGCAACCCACATGCACGCCGGCGACGACGGTGACGGCACCGCCGCCGTCGACCACGGAAACCCATTGCGGCGCGAAATGCAGGCTGAAATCGGCTCTGCCGTCGGCGACCGCCTGGTTGATCGCAGCGGTCGACGCCGCATCGACAAAGCGGACCTCGCTGAAGCCTTCGTCGTGCAGCAGCCCTTCGGCGACAAACTGGGGCGCATGGCAGATCGCCGGAGTGCGCATCAGTACCGTGGCCGTTTCGAGCGGCCCCTCCGCCGCCGCCACCAGCGGCGCGCCCGTCACGCTTGCGGCGCCGGCCAATGACAGACCGGTCAAAAACTGGCGTCGTGTCGGCGATCTCGGCATCGAATACCTCCCTTGGAAAAGCGCCGATCGGTGCCCGCGACGATGATTTCGTGCCGCGTCGCCGTCGCCGGCGGCTCCTCTGCCGTCAGCGCGCGCCGGGATCGCACGAGGCCGGCGGCGCCATCGGCGATCCTCTTATGGCCGCGCCTAAATTGTAGAAGCTTCGCGCAGCCGCCGCAAATGCCGCCGGGCGGTGCCCCCGGCGTCACCCAGGTTCACGGCAAGGAGCGCGGCGCCGACGATCGCCACGATGTTGACGACGAGCGCGCCGAGGATCCGGCTGAACGCTCGGTTCAAAATATCCGCCTTGATCGCTTCGAACTTGGCTTCGCGGCGCAGCTCGGATTGCCGCAGCTCGCAGCGCAGCTCAGCAATCTCGGCCTTCAGCTCGGCGCGCAACTCGGCGATCTCGGCCTTCAGCTCGGCGCGCAACTCGGCGATCTCGGTCTTCAGCTCGGTTCGGGGCGCGGCGGTCTCGGCCTTCAGGTCCGCCTTGGTCGCAAGATCGGCGCCCGCCGCCGCCTCCTGAACCGCGGCCAGCACCGCCTCGGCCTGCGGCTCGGTGAAGCCGGCCGCCTGCAGCCGCCTCGCGACTTTCAGCGTATCGAGCGCCATCGGATGCGCCTGGTCATTCGGCCGCCGCCTCCAGCGCCGGCTCGACACGGATCGGCAGCACGACCCGAAACGCCGAGCCCCGGCCGAGGACCGAGTTCGACCGAAATGACCCCGCCCTGCATCTCGACCATGCGCTTCGAGATCGCCAGGCCGAGGCCGGTCCCACCCTGCTTGCGGGTGTTGGCAGTGTCGATCTGCTGGAACTCGCCGAAAATCCGCTCCTGGTCGGCCTCGGCGATGCCGGGCCCGGTGTCGCGCACGGTCAGGACGAACTGACCGGCCTCGGCCGAGGCATTGATCTCGACTTCCCCCGCATCGGTGAATTTGACCGCATTGCCGACGAGGTTTAAGAGCACCTGCGAGACGCGGCGGGCGTCGCCATGCGCCAGCGGCATTCCTTCCTGCACATTGGCAACGAATTTCAGGCCTTTCGCCGCCGCCAGCGGCTCGGTCGCGGCGACCACCGCCCGCACCAGCTCGGGCAGGTTGTAATCTTCCAATGTCAGGGTCAGCTGGCCCGCCTCGATCTTGGCGAGGTCGAGCACGTCGTTGATCAGCGCCAGGAGGTGCTTGCCGTTGTTCTGCACCCGTTCGAGGACATCCTGCGCCTTTGTCGGCAAGACGCCGTAGATGCCGTCGACCAGCAATTCGGCATAGCCGAGGATCGCGTTCAACGGCGTGCGCAATTCGTGGCTCATATTGGCGAGGAACTGCGATTTGTGCGCGCTTGCCAAGGCCAATTGCTCGCTCTTCTCGGCGATCTCGCGATAGAGCCGCGCGTTCTGGATCGCCAGGACCGACTGGCTCGCCAAGGTCTGCATCAGCCGCACGGTTTCGGGCGGGAATTCGCCGGCCTCCTTTCGCATCAGGCTAATCGCCCCGAGGATGCGCTCGGCTCCGACCAGCGGCACGATCAGCGCCGAATGGAAACCGGCGGCGAGAGCGGCGTCGCGCAATGGCGCGCTCGGCCGCTCGCCGAGATCGGCGAGCTGGATCGGGGTGCGCCGCGCCGCCGCCTCGGTCATCGCGGTCTCCGCCTCGGCGACCCGCAGATCGCGCACCCGTCGCGCAAACGCGTCGTCGAGCCCCACCGCCTCGACCAGGCGGAAGGCGCGCTCGGCCCGGCTGTAGCGAAAGACGGCACCGGCATCGGCCCGGGTCAGCCCGAGCGAGGCGGTGAGAACCGTCGAGAGGACGGCCCTCAGGTCGAGCGTCGAGCTGATTGCGCGCCCGACCTCGTTCAGCATCTTCAGCTCTTCGACCGAGCGCCCGAGTTCCGTAGTGCGCTCGCGCAACTCGTTGAGCAGCCGGGCGTTCTCGATCGCGATCACGGCCTGGTCGGCGAAGGTCGTGACCAGCCCGATCTCGCGCTCGGAAAAGGCCTCGATCCGGAGCCGGGCGAGCCCGATCACGCCGATCGGCACGTTCTCGCGCAGCAGCGGCACGCCGATCATCGTGCGCACCCCGCCGACCCGTGCGTCTTCCTTGGCTTCGTAGAGCGGGTCCGTCCAGGCGTCGAGGATCTGCACGCTGCGGCCTTCCATTGCCGCACGCCCGACGACCGTGCCGGTCCCCGGCCGGATTCTGATCGCGCGCTCCAGCTTTTCGTATTCGGGCACCAGCATGTGGCCGGCGGCCCAGCGATATTCGCCGCCGTCGTTGCGGTAGATCACTGCCCCATCGGCACGACACAGTCGGATAGCGGTCGTCGCTACCGTTTCCAGTACCGCATCGAGATCGAAGGTCGAGCGGCTGATCATCTTCAGCACGTCGCCGGTCACGGTCTGGTATTCCAGCGCCTCCTGCAACTCGCGGGTGCGCTCGTGCGTCTCGGTCAGGAGCCGTGCGTTCTCCATTGCAATCACCGCCTGCGCCGCGAAATTTTGCAAGAGCGCGATCTGCTTGTCGGAAAACGGCCGCACCTCCTGACGGTAGATCGTGAACACGCCGAGCGCCAAATCGTCCTTGACCAGAGGCACGAACAGAATGGTTCGAACGCCGGCGAGTTCGGCCGCGGCGACGGCGAGCGGAACCCCCCGACGAAACCCCTCGCCCTCGCGGACGTCCGCCGCATGCACGACGGTGCGGGTGAGGACGGCGCGGCCGAGCAGGTTGTCCGGGCGGATTTCTATCGTTTCGCGCCGAATGTGCTCGGCAAACCCCGGGGGCAGGTTGCGCTCGGCGCGGAGCCGCAAGCCGCTGCCCTCGACCGTCAGGAGCCCGCCGAAACTGGCCTCGCACAGCCGCAGCGCCTTTTCGAGCATGGCATCGAACACCGGCGCGAGCTCGCCGGGCGAGGAATTGATGACTTGTAGGACTTCCGCGGTCGAGGTCTGCTGCTCCAATGCCTCGCGCGTCTCGGTAAGGAGCCGCGCGTTCTCCATTGCGATCACCGCTTGCGCCGCGAAATTCTGTAAGAGCGCAATCTCTTTGTCGGAGAACGGCTGCACCTCGCGCCGGCTGATAACAAAGGCGCCGACCGCAGCCCCATCCTTTACCATGGCGACCCAGATCTGGCGCCGCACGCCGGCGGCAACGATATCGCGCGCGGCCTTCACGTGGCCAAGCCGATAAACATCGTGCTCGGCGAGATCGAACTGGATCAGATGCTCACCGCCGATCACCCTGCGCAACAGCGGGTGGTTGCCTGACTCACCCTGCTGGCGCAGCAATTCGACGACCTCCGGCGACATCTCGCGGGACGCGACGAGGTTGGCGCGCTCGCCTTCCAACGTCCAGAGGTTCCCATAGAGCCCACCGCAAAGCCGTACTGCCTTCTCGAGCATCGCGTCGAACACCGGGGCGAGGTCGCCGGGCGAGGAATTGATGACCTGCAACACCTCCGATGTCGCCGTCTGCTGTTCCAGTGCCTCGCGCGTCTCGGTCAGGAGCCGCGCGCTCTCGATCGCGATCACCGCCTGCGCAGCGAAATTCTGGAGCAGCGCAATCTGCTTGTTGGAAAACGGCCGCACCTGCTGGCGATAGATAATCAACGCGCCGAGCAGCTTTTGATCGCGCCGCAGCGACACCCCGAGCAGGCTGCGCGCGCCGCCCAGCTCGACGACCCTCTTCCGATCCGGGTCTCCCGATCGGTACAACTCGGTGGCGGCAATATCGACGATGTGAACGACATCCTCGCCGGCGGCCAACCTTCCGTGCGCGGTTTCCGGGCCCGGCCGTAGCTGCCGGCCCCGCAAAAGCTCGGCAAACGGCGCAGGCACGCCGCGCGACGCGACCATTTCGAAGCTGTCGCCGTCAAACGTCCACAGCGTGCCGAGCGCGCCGTCGCAGAGCCGCAATGCCCTTTCGAGCATCGCGTCGAAGACCGGGGCGAGGTCGCCCGGCGACGAATTGATGACCTGCAATACTTCCGCGGTCGCGGTCTGCTGTTCGAGCGCCTCGCGCGTCTCGGTCAGGAGCCGCGCATTCTCCATCGCGATTACCGCCTGGGCGGCAAAGTTCTGGACCAGCGCGATCTGCTTGTCGCTGAACGGCCGCACCTCCTGGCGATAGACCGAGAAGATGCCGAGCAGAGCATCATCCTTGCGTAGCGGCACGAGGAGAAGGGTGCGCGCGCCCGCAAGCTCGACCGTGGCGACACGCAACGGGTCTCCCGACTGGTAGGCCGCTCCGGCCCTGACATCCGCGATGTGGACGACGCGCTCACCGCCGAGCACGCGGCCGAGTTCGGTCTCGGGGCCGGGGCGCAACGGCTCGCGCGCGAAATCCATGAATGCGCGGGGCACGCCGCGCATTGCAACGGCATGAAGACGCTCGCCGTCATAGGTCCACAAGTTGCCAAAGGCGCCCTCGCAAAGCCGCAGCGCCCGTTCGAGCATCGCGTCGAAAACCGGCGCGAGGTTGCCGGGCGACGCATTGATCACCTGCAATACCTCGGCGGTCGCGGTCTGCTGCTCCAAGGCCTCGCGCGTCTCGGTGATGAGCCGCGCGTTCTCGATCGCGATCACCGCCTGCGCCGCGAAGTTCTGCAGCAGCGCAATCTGCTTGTCGGAGAACGGCCGCACCTCCTGGCGATAGACGACGAAGATGCCGAGCAGCGCATCACCCTTAAGGAGGGGAACGCCGAGGCCGGTTCGTGCCCTGCCGAGGTCGACAGTGGCGCGACGCAAGGGGCTTTCCGAGTGGGTTCCGGGCGTCGCGAGATCCGTCGTGTGCACGAAGCTGTGAGCGCGAGCGACATCGCCGAGAGCGGCGGAATCCGCGAGTTCTATTGGGCGTCTGAGAAATTCCGCAAAGGCGGCGGGCAACCGATGCCGCGCGACCGGATGGAACCGCTCGCCGTCATACGTCCACAAAATTCCAAACCCGGCTTCGCACAGCTTGGTCGCCTTTTCGAGCATCGCGTCGAAAACCGGGGCGAGGTTGCCGGGCGACGCATTGATCACCTGCAATACTTCGGCGGTCGCGGTCTGCCGTTCCAAGGCCTCGCGCGTCTCGGTGATGAGCTGCGCGTTCTCCATTGCGATCACCGCCTGCGCCGCGAAGTTCTGGAAAAGCGCGATCTGCGTGTCGGTGAAGGGGCGAACTTCCTGGCGATAAATAACAAAGACCCCGAGAAGCGCTCCCTCTCTGCGCAAGGCTACCCAGACTGCAGTGCGCGCGCCGCCGATATCGGCCAGCGCCATGAGGCTGCGATTGCCGGACCGATAGGCTTCGGTATCTGCGAGGTCGGCGACGTGCACGATCGGCTCCCCGCTCGCGATTCGCACCAGCATCCCGCCCGGGGTGGCGGGTATCGGCTCGCGACTGGCCGCGATCATCGCGGCCGGTACACCTCGCTCCGCCAGGGCGCGAAAGAACTCGCCGTCGAAAGTTAAGAAAGCTCCAAACGATGCATCGCAGAGGCGCATCGCCTTATCGAGCATCGCGTCGAATACCGGGGCGAGGTTGCCGGGCGACGAATTGATCACCTGCAACACCTCAGTGGTCGCGGTCTGCTGCTCCAAGGCTTCGCGCGTCTCGGTGATGAGCCGCGCGTTCTCCATAGCGATAACCGCCTGGTCGGCAAAGGTACGCACCAGTTCAATCTGGCGCTCGGTGAACGGCTCGACGCGTAGACGTCCGAGGTTGATCGTGCCGACCACGCCCTCTTTGAGGTACAGCGGCACACCAAGCATGGTCCGGTTTTTCTGAAGAGCAATGGTCTCGGTCTGGGTGTATTCCGGATCAACGGCAATGTCGCGTATGTGGACTACCTCACCCTTAAGCGCCGTCCGCCCGGTAAGGGAACCACGGTTCATTGGAAATAAACGTCCTTTCATCATGGCATCAAACTCAGGAACCGCAGCGAACGACGCTACCAGCTTGTAGGTATCACCCTCGCGAATTGTAATAATGCCATCGTCGGCGTCGCACAGCCGCGCGGCAGTCGAAACGATGGTATCGAATATCGGCTGCAGATCGGACGTCGAGCGGCCGATGACCTTCAACACTTCGCTCGTCGCGGTCTGGTATTGGAGCAACTCCTCCAGATCATTGGTGCGCTGCCTTAGTTCGCCGAAAAGCCGCGCGTTTTCCATGGCGATCACCGCCTGGCCCGCGAAGTTTTCGAGGAGCGCGATCTCGTTCTCGGCGAATGGCCGGACCTCGCGGCGGGCCGAGACGATCATCCCGAGCAGGGTGTCGTCCTTGCGCAACGGCACAAAAAGTGCGGTGCGGATGCCGCCCAGCTCGACCACCGCCCGCGCCATCGCGTGGTCGAGCTCGGCAAAGTCGGCGATCTGGACGAGACGGGCGCCGGCGATCAGCGGGCCGCCCCACGGCGTCTCGGATCCGCGGAATCCTCGCCGCAACAACGCGGCAAATTGCTCCGCCAGATTGTGCACCGCAGCCGCCCGGAACCGCTCGCCGTCGTAGAGGTGCAAGCTGCCATGGGCGACGCCGCACAGGCCGTGCGCCCTTTCAAGGATCGCATCAAACACAGGCGCGAGGTCGCCGGGCGAGGAATTGATGACCTGCAGGATCTCGGCAGTCGCGGTCTGCTGCTCGAGCGCCGAGCGCGTCTCGGTCAGGAGTCGCGCGTTCTCCATTGCAATCACCGCCTGCGCCGCGAAATTTTGCAACAGCGCAATCTGCTTGTCGGAAAACGGCCGGACTTCCTGGCGCTCGATCGTAAAGCCGCCGAGCAAGGCGCCGTCTTTGCGCAGGGGTACGACCAGAATGGTGCGAAACCCGCCGAGGTCGACTGAAGCGCGGAGGAGGGGTGCGCCGGCTTCATAAGAATCGATCGCAGCGACATCGGCGAAGTGGACCAGCGGCTCGCCTTCAGCCAAGCGTCCGATTCCGGTCTCAGGACCAGGAATTCTCGGTTCGCGCACGAACTCTTCAAAGCGCGGCGGCAAGCCGCGGGTGGCGGCCGCGCGGAAGCGCTCGCCGTCATAGGTCCAGAGAAAGCCCGAATGCGCATCGCACAGCTGGGTCGCCTTTTCGAGGATCGCCTCGAACACCGGAGCGGGGTCGCCCGCCGAGGAATTGATGACCTGCAGGATTTCGGCGGTCGCAGTCTGTCGGGCGAGCGCCTCGTCGAGCTCGGCGGTGCGGGCGCCGAGTTGCCGGCGAAGCTCGGCATTCTGTCTTTCGAGCTCGACCACCCGGCTGTCGATCATTGTGGACATTCGATCACGCACCGGCTGCGATCGCCGGGTTCGAAGCTTAGTCCAAGCTTTCGCCCGGTGCACTCAAATGCCTTGGCGCGTCTCTACGGCATGTCGTCAATTTGCAGCCTCGAACTTGCACCCAAGGGGAGCTAAGGGGCGTTGGTCAGGCGAGAGCCGAAATTTGGTTTCGGGTCGGCTGGAATTTTCTCTCCGTCATACCGGCCCCCGGGTCCGCGCTCTGCGCGGCCCGAGGGCGCGGACCCGAGGGGGCGTCTCCGCAGCATGAGATGTGTCATTGATGGCATTAAGGAAGTCCCTCGTCCTGAGGCGGCCTCGCGCGGCGAGGCCTCGAAGGACGCAAGGCTTTTATCCAGCCTCCGCCCGATTGGATTACAGCCTCCTTCGTCGGGATGACGACGTCGGACGGGTCATCCACCACCTCAATGACGCCGCTGGATCAATTGACGACATGTTGTAAGACCTCGGCCGCCATGCCGGTAGGCGGGACGTGGATTGACGCTACAGGGCTAGGAAGTCGGCAGCACCGCTCCGTCGGCAAGTTCGAGCCGCCGCTCGATGCGGTCGAGCCGGCGATCGACATTGTCGAGCCGCTGCTGAATTGCGGCGTAATTCATTTCCATGCCGGCGACCTTCATTTCGAGGCCGGCGACCTTGCGCTCGAGGGCGCCGAGCCGGGTCACGACCTCGTCGAGCTTGCGGTCGATGCGGTCGAGCCGATCGTCGAGCCGCGTGAAGCGAGCGCGCACAAAATCGAGGACGTCGCTGCTCTCGCTCATCCGTGGCGTTCGATCACTTCCGCGTCCCGCGGTCAACACCGGCCGAGCTTGACCCGGTAGCTTCTAGAGGCGACATGTGCAGAATGAAATCCGTCGGCCTCAAAATCCTCAAGAACAAGCTCAGCGAATACGTCCGCTTCGCGGCGGCGGGAGAGACGATAGTCATCACCGACCGCGGCCGCGCCGTTGCCGAGATCGTGCCACCGCGGCGAGAACCAGAGTCGGTGATCGAGCGCGGCATCCGCGAAGGCTGGATCAGACCCGCATCGCGGGGTGCCAACTGGCCCCCGCCGAGCAAGCCGGTGCCGGGGCTCACGTTCGAGCAGCTGATGGCCGACCTGGAGCGCGACCGCGAAGACCGGTGATCTATATCGACAGTTCGGTCGCGCTCGCCCGATTGCTGTTCGAATCGCGTTCTCCGTCCGAGCAATTCTGGCGGGAGCGATTGGTGTCGAGCCGGCTGCTCGAATACGAGGTCTGGAACCGCGTGCACGCTTACGGTCTGACTCGCTCGCACGCAACAGAGGCGAGAGCGCTGCTGATCGGCATCGAGTTGGTTGAGATGGACCGGCCAGTGCTTGCCAGGGCCTTGGAGCCGTTTCCAGTTCCTCTTCGGACCCTTGATGGGCTCCATCTTGCCACGATGGATTGTCTTTGCAGTCGCGGCGAGGCGGTGGCGCTGGCCAGGTACGACGCCCGTTTGATTGCGGCGGCGCAAGCGCTCTCCATCCCGCTCGCCCGGCTGTGACGGCGACCGGTTGCGTTGATCGGGCGGCGGCGTACCCCTATCTTCGGCGAGCATGACCCCGCTCCGACAGATCCGCAACTTCGCGATCATCGCCCACATCGATCACGGCAAGTCGACCCTCGCCGACCGGCTGATCGAGGCGTGCGGCGGGCTCGAGGCCCGCGAGATGCGCGCCCAGGTGCTCGACCAGATGGAGCTGGAGCGCGAGCGCGGGATCACGATCAAGGCGCAGACCGTGCGCCTCGACTACCGCGCACGGGACGGCGAGCGCTATGTCCTCAACCTCATGGACACGCCGGGCCATGTCGACTTCGCCTATGAGGTCAGCCGGTCATTGGCCGCCTGCGAAGGCTCGCTCCTGGTCGTCGATGCGAGCCAGGGGGTCGAGGCGCAGACGCTCGCCAATGTCTATCAGGCGGTCGAGGCCGGGCACGAGATCATTCCGGTGCTGAACAAGATCGACCTCCCGGCGGCCGAGCCCCTTCGGGTCAAGCAGCAGATCGAGGAGGTGATCGGCCTCGATGCCGGGGACGCAATCTTGATTTCGGCCAAGACCGGCCAGAACATCGATCAGGTGCTTGAAGCGCTGGTGACCCGCCTGCCGCCGCCCGAGGGCCGTGCCGACGCCCCGCTCAAGGCGCTTCTCGTCGACAGCTGGTACGACAGCTATCTCGGCGTCGTCATCCTGACGCGGGTCAAGGACGGCGAATTGCGGGCCGGGCAGAAGATCCGGCTGATGGCGACGGCGGCGGTGCATCAGATCGAGCGGGTCGGCGTCTTTACCCCGAAGGGAGTCGCGGTCGAGGCGCTGGGGCCGGGCGAGATCGGCTTTATCACCGCCGGCATCAAGACCGTCGCCGATTGCCGGGTCGGCGACACGATCACCCTCGACCGCCAGCCGGCGGCGGCGCCGCTGCCCGGCTTCAAGCCGGTGCAACCGGTCGTGTTCTGCGGCCTCTTCCCGACCGACGCCGCCGATTACGAGCGGCTGCGCGACAGCCTCGCCAAATTGCGCTTGAACGATGCGAGCTTCGAGTACGAGCCGGAGACCTCGGTGGCGCTCGGCTTCGGCTTTCGCTGCGGCTTTCTCGGCCTCCTCCATCTCGAAATCATCCAGGAGCGGCTCAACCGCGAATTCGACCTCGACCTGATCGCGACCGCCCCCTCGGTCGTCTATCGCGTCCAATTGACGAATGGCGCGCTGCGCACATTGCACAACCCGGCCGACATGCCCGATCCGGTCCGGATCGACCATGTCGAAGAGCCGTGGATCAGGGCCACGGTGCTCGTTCCCGACGCCTATCTCGGGCCGATCCTCGCCTTGTGCGAGGAGCGGCGCGGCGAGCAGGTCGATCTGACCTATGCCGGCAGCCGGGCGATGCTGGTCTATCGCCTGCCGTTGAACGAGGTCGTGTTCGATTTTTACGACCGGCTGAAATCGGTGAGTCGCGGCTATGCCAGCTTCGACTACCAGATCGAGGATTACCGCGCCGGCGATCTGGTGCTGATGAACATCCTCGTCAACGGCGAGCCG
Organism: uncultured Alphaproteobacteria bacterium; assembly: GCA_963772295.1. Lineage (GTDB taxonomy): Bacteria > Pseudomonadota > Alphaproteobacteria > ATCC43930 > CGMCC-115725 > AP-15. The sequence goes on along the minus strand of CAVYWO010000018.1, from coordinate 17,985 downwards.
GTCGACGCCCTGTCGGTGATCGTGCACCGCAGCGAGGCCGAGCGCCGCGGCCGGGCGCTCTGCGAGCGACTGCGGGACCTGATCCCGCGGCAGTTGTTCCAGGTTGCGATCCAGGCGGCGCTCGGCGGCCGGATCATCGCCCGCGAGACGGTGAAGGCGCTGCGCAAGGACGTGCTCGCCAAATGCTATGGCGGCGACGTGACCCGCAAACGCAAACTTCTGGAAAAGCAAAAGGAAGGCAAAAAGCGGATGCGCCAGTTCGGCAAGGTCGAGATCCCGCAATCGGCTTTCATCGCCGCCCTCAAGATGGGCGACGCCTGACGGCACGGGTCGTTCCGCGCCCCCACCGCAAAAAGGAACGCCCCCGGGGAACCCGGGGGCGTCTGCGGCAAGCTGTTGCGCCGGCGAGCGGGCCGGTCAGGCAGCCTTCTGGCCGACGAGGCGCGGCTGGCCGACGCCGATCTCGATCTTGCGCGGCTTCATCGCCTCCGGCAGCTCGTGGACGAGGTCGACATGGAGCATGCCGTTGTCGAGGCTGGCGCCCGTGACCTTGATGTGGTCGGCGAGGCTGAACCGCCGCTCGAAGGCGCGCCGGGCGATGCCGCGGTGCAGATAGCGGCCCCCGTTTTCACCGTTCTTTGCCTTGCCCGTCACCGTCAGCGCGTTTTCCTGAACGGTGATATCGATCTCGTCGCGGGCGAAGCCGGCCACCGCCATCGTCAGGCGATAGGCGTCTTCGCCGGTCTTTTCGATGTTATAGGGCGGGTAGGCGAGCGGGCCGCTATCGACGCGGGTCGCGCTGTCGAGGAGACGCGCCAGCCGGTCGAAGCCGATCGTCGAACGGAACAACGGAGAGAAATCGAACGGATCCATCACCATATCCTCCTATGAGCAACATGGATCGTGCACCTGCCCAATGGCCCGGTGCGGGTTGATACATGCCCGGTCCCGAATGGCGGCCGGACACCACTTGAGATGGTCTTGCGGCGGCCGATTTCAAGAGGCCGGCGGGACCTCGTGATTTCGCTTCCGGGGGGCGCGAGCCCGCCGGCCGATGCCGGTTGAACGCCTCCTCGCCGACGCCTAAATCCACGGCTGCCGGGCACCGCGTCGGATCCGGCCGCCGCTGTTGCCCAGAGGTTCCCGCGCCGTTTGTCGCCCCAATGTGATGGAGGATCGACCATGGCAATGTTGTTATCCGACCCGTTTGACGCACTCTTTCAGTTCCAGCGACTGCTCGACAATTTCCGCGCCAGCGACTGGCTCGGCACCAGCCCGAGCGGCACCGGCGCCTATCCGCCGCTGAATGTGTTCCGCAAGGGCGACGATATCGTCGTCATCACCGAGGTGCGGGGGATCCGCAGATCGGATCTCGAAGTCGAGGTCAAAGGCAACACGATCCGCATTGCCGGAAGCAAATCGGTTGACTACGGCGCGCGGGCGGGCCTGCATCGCCGCGAGCGGCTGGCCGGCTCCTTCGACCGCGCGGTGACGGTGCCGGTGGGGATCGATGCCGACCGGGTTCGCGCCGAGTGCCGCGACGGCATACTGGCGCTCTACCTGCCGCGCGCCGAACGCGACAAGCCGAAATCGATCTCGATCGCCTGAAGCATCGCCCTTTCGCAAAGGAGGTCATCATGGCGCAATCCCAGGCGCTCGAAGTGCGCGAAAAGAAGGAGGTCGTCTCACGCGAGGAAAAGACCGTCCCGGCGCGCTACTACCTGCCCTCCACCGATATTTATGAAACCGACGACGCCCTGACCGTCGTCATGGAAATGCCGGGGGTCGAAAAGAAGGACGTGCAGGTCAGCCTCGAAGACGACGTGGTGCGGGTCGAGGGCCGCATCGATTTTGCCAAATACGACGGCATGGAACCGCTCTATACCGAATACAATGTCGGCCACTTCTCGCGGGCGTTCTCGCTGTCGGACAAAATCGACCAGCAACAAATCAGCGCCCAGCTCGAGGACGGCGTCCTGACCCTGACCCTCAGGAAGGCAAAGGAAGCGCAGAGGCGGCATATCCCCATCGCCTGAAGCGGCGCGGGCGGGCGGAGCCGGCGGTCTACTCCGCGAAGACGAGCGTCGTGTTGAACGCGGCGGCGGCCGGCACCACCACCCGCCGGCCGTCGCTCTGAACCCCGGCGGCCGGCCCCAGCCGGCGGGCGGTTTCGGCCAGAGACCGCACCTTGAATTCGGCGGCCGCGAGGTATTCGCGGCGCCCCTCCGGCCGGGCGGCGGCGGCGCCGAATTCTGCCGCCGCCGCGTTCGGCGTCGTCAGCTCGATGCGCGCCGTGCCGGCGGCGACCGTGACCCGGCCGTCCGGCGCCGCCACGACCGCCGCCGACCCGAACAGGGCCTCGAACAGGGCCGCGGTTCGCACCGGGTCCGGGGTGACGACGACGACGCGCCCGATCGCCCGGGCGCCGTTCGGATGCGCCTGCCACTCCTTGCGCCACACCAGCTCCGGGGTCAGGTGCTCGCAGAAATAAACCCGGCCCATCGGCACCGCCTTGGGGTCGAGGCGCAGCGTGCGAAAGCGCGCGTCGCGGCTTTGGCCGCGGAGGGTCAGCGGGCGCGAGAACGACTGCACCGGCAGGACCCGCAGACCGGCGGCGCGCGCGTGGCGATGGGTCCCTTCGGCATCCGCGGTCTTGAACACCAACCCGTTGAGCCCGATCGGGAACGGCTCGAGTTCGGCGCGGGCGTCACCGCCAAAGCCCAATAGTTCGAGATAGTCGGTTGCAAAGATCGCCAGATGGTTTTCCGAACCGAGCGTGTGACGGCCGCGCGGCGTCAGCTGAAAGCCGAGCTCGGCAAAGCGTTGCGCCGCGCTGTCGATCTTCTCACGCACGTCGACGACGATATGGTCGAGGCAGGGTGTGGGTGCGGCCATGTTGTGGCGATTTTGCCGAAGAGCGCTCAGGCGGCGGCGCTGGGGCGCGCGGTCACGGCCTTGTGCCAGCGCTGCAGATGCGTGCATGCATCGGGGATCGGCTGCTTGATCCAGCCGGCGAAGTCGACCGTGACGAGTGCCGTGATGTCGGCAATCGAGTGGCGGTCGCCAGCGATGAATTCGCGATCCGCGAGCTCCCTGTCGATCGCCGCGAAGAACCTCGCGACGCGCGCGCGACCGCGTTCGGCGAGCGCCGGGATCTGCTCGTAATCATCGGGTCCGGGCAGCGCCCGGCCCTTCAATCCGGGAGTTGAGTTGCGAAACGCCTCGGCGACGGCCCACAAGCCCTCGCGCTCGGCCCGGGCTTGCCAGGCGGCGACGATCGCCCGGTCCTGCGCCCCGACGCCGAGGAGCGGCGGATCGGGGTGCGTGGCCTCGAAGTAGACGCAGATCGCCGTGACTTCGGCGATCCGCCGGCCGTCATCGAATTCGAGCACCGGAACGGTGCACGCCGGATTGATGGCACGGAATTCGGGACGAAGCTGCGCGCCGGCGCGCAGGTCCACCTGGATCGTCGGCAGTGCGATCCCCTTTTCCGCCAGGAAAATGCGAACGCGCCGGGGGTTTGGCGCCGTCGTGCAATCGTAGAGCTTCATCGCCGGCCCTCCGCGAAATGTCCAGCGCCGCTTGACGCGCCGCGAAGCAGGAAATCTGTCGCGGCCGGCCGTCGGCTGCAAGAGGGGGAGCGCGGTGACGAGGACCTTTCCGGTCTTCTCCATGCCGCTCTCCAAAATTGACCGCCGGGATCCGCTCGGCCTGTCGATGTGGAGAGTTCTAACTATAGCGCAATCGGGCGGTCGCGTGAAGCTTGCGACTATCAAACCGACCGCATATGGAAGCACACTCCTCGAGGTGGTTGGTCGGCGCCAATCTTGCCGCACTCACAATTATTCGAATTCGAGCCAGACGGGTAGCAGGTAAGCTGGCATTATAGGTTCGGCGGGGCTATAATTTGCAATTGTATCGACAATTTTTGTGGGTCTCCCGATGATGCAGGCACCAAAACCGGCCGGATCGGCGCATTTTCCGCGGCCTACTGGCGGGCGTTGAAGTCTCTGCGCGGATCCGAGCCCTATCATGTGGCGTTGGCTCCACACGCTGACTGAGCTCGGCGACGGCGCCGTGCTGATGCCGATAGCGGCGGCGATGCTGGTCTGGATGCTGCTGATGCGCGCGCCGCGCATCGCAATGTGGTGGGCCGTCGCCGTCGCCTTCTGTATCGGCTTGACCGCGGTACTCAAGGTTTCCTTTTACGGATGTCCGCCAGCGGCCGATCTTCATAGTCCGAGCGGTCACACGAGCCTCAGCACCCTGGTCTACGGGGCAATGGCGTTGGTGACCGCGACCGAAAGTGCTGGTTGGCCACGCCTGGCGATCGTCGGCGGCGGTGCCGGTTTGATTCTCGCCATCGCCGTATCGCGACTGCTGCTCCAGGTCCATACCGCGCCCGAAGTGGGTTTGGGACTGACGATCGGCATCGGCGCCCTGGCTGTATTTACCCGAACGTACGTACGGTACCGGGCACAGGAGACGTGTCTGCGGTACCACGCAAAGGTATCGCTGTTGCCGATGTTTCTGGCCGGCGGAGCATTGGTCATAGTGCTCCATGGCTGGCAGTTCCATGCCGAGCACTTCCTCCATGCGTTCTCGGCCTATCTGGGAATCCAATGCCGCTGAGACCCCGGTACGATGCGCGCATCAACGTGACTGCAAGATATGCCATTCTGGCGCATCGGGATCGGCCTCAGCCAAACACCATCATCGAGCACCGATCCTTGGTCGGTATCGGGCGTTTCCGAATGCCCCTGTCTGAACTTACGCGTCGGCCTTGGCCTCGAGATGAGGATATGTTAGAGGAATTCTAATTAGGCTTTAGTTTAGGCGCTCGGGAGAAGGCGTATGCGCGCACCCTGTTATTCGTCGCTTGACGACGCCCTCGACACGATCGCCCCCTATGGGATCGAGCTGAAAAACGGCAACAGCAATCATGCGCCGATGGTGGCCGAAGCGTTGTGCGCGCTCGGCCGGCCCGACGCCGTGGCGCCGTGGATCGAGCGCTACCGCGCCCGGATGTCGCCGCGTCCTCCGGAGGGTGATCGCATCGCCTCCGGCAAATGGCGTGCGGCGCTCGGCCGGCGCGACCGCTTTGCCGACTGGGCCCGGTTTTTCGTCGAGGAAACGGACGCAGCGCCGTGGGAAGCCGTGCTCGATCGCTGGGTCGATCGGCTGGCGCCGGGTTTTTGCGCGGCGGCAACCCATGGCCCGATCCGGGGCGGGCACGCCGTGCGCGCGGTCGCCGACAGCGAGACGCCGGCCCGGCGGCGCGAACTTGCCGACGGGCTCGCCGGCTGGGCCGCGACCTATCGCGAGCTGCCCGCTTCCGCTGACGCCGGCAACGGCACGATGCGTCCGCGCCGTGCCATCGCCGAAGTTCCGGTCGTGCCGACCGAGCAGCGGCGCACCGGCAATATCGTCGCGGCACTCGCGGTCCTGGCCGATTACCCGCCATTCGCGCCGACGATCGGGCTCATCGATAGAAGCGGCGACATCGACACGCTCGTCGCCGAGCTTGCCGAGACCTTCACCCGTGTCTTTCTGGCCAATGTTCACAACATCCCGACGGCGATCGCCTTTATTCACGGAGTCACCAGCCTGGCGGCGCTCGGCAATCTCGCCCCCCACCTCGAGGCAACGACGATGCGCAAGGCCGCGCGTTACGCTTGGCAGGCGGCGTGCGGCCTTTACGCCTGCTATGGCGCTGTCCCGGCGAGGGCGGAGCAGATTGCGCCCGATCACAAGGAGGCAGATGCGCTCGCCGAACGCGCGATCGCAAACGGCGACGAGCATGTCATCAAATTCACCGAAGCTTGCCTCAATCGGAATGCCATCGCCCCCGCGCCGGCCTACCCCGCCGCGGTCGCGCATCTCCTCGGCGTGATCGTCCGCCGCTGACCGCCGGGCGGCTATCCCGAAAGCTCGGCGCGATGCGCTTCGACCAGCTCGGCGAGGCTGCCGAAGCGAAAATCCCAATGCACAGGAGCCGAAGGCGGCGGCGTCGCGCCCGAGCCCGCCGCCCTCTGCCGGCGGTCGATCCAAGCCGAGCGCAGGCCCAGGGCATTGGCCGGCGCGTGGTCGTGATAGAGGCTCTGCGCCACGTGCAGGATCGCGCTTGCGGCGTGACCGCGGCGCACGAGGGCGGCGATCATGTAGCGGAAATTGCGCAGGTCGGGCTTGTAAGAACCGATGTCCTCGGCCGTGTAGACCGCGTCGAATGCGACGCCCAATCGCCGGTTGCTCGCGGCGAAGCTGCGGCGATCGACATTCGAGAGAACGACGAGCGTGTAGAACGGCGCGAGGTAGGCGAGCGCCGCCGCGGAATCGGCAAAGGCCGGCCACTCGCCGACCGAGCGGCCAAAGGCGCGGTCGGCCTCCTCGCTGGTGGGGAGCCGCCATTGCGCCGTCAGCCGCCGATGCACCAGCCCGAGCAGATCCGAATAGGGCATGCGCGGGGTCAGGGCCTCTTGCGCGCTTTCGTGCCGGGCGAAGTCCGCCAGCACGGCATCATCGGAGCGCCCGGTGCGGGGTTCGCGCAGCAGCGGCGCGAGCGCCAGCAAAATGCCGGTCTCCCAATCGATCAGGGTACCGTAGCAGTCGAAGGTCAGGACCTTGAAATCGGTGAGGCGCATGGCGGTCCCCGCAATCGGTGGTCACGCCCAGGCTAGCCGCTGGCGCGATGCGCTGCGAGGAGGGAGATGACGGATTTTCGATCGGAGGTCGATGTCGCGGTCATCGGCGCCGGCGCCGCCGGGATCGGGGCCGCGCACCGGTTGCGACATGTCCGCGGCCTCTCGCTTCTGGTCCTGGAGGCGCGCGCCCGCGTTGGCGGCCGCGTCCACACGATCGCGCCGACCGGCTTCGCGCTCGACCGCGGCGCCGAATGGCTGCATTCGGCCGATCGCAATCCGTTGTCGCCGATCGCCCGAGAGCTCGGGTTTCGGCTCCACCGCCGCCCGCCCGAATGGACCTCGCGGCTCTCGCGCAGCGGCGAGACGGCCGAGGCCGAGGCCGATTGGCACGCCACCCGCGAAGCCCAGGCGCGTGCCCGCCGCGACGCCGCGGCGCGGCCTGCCGATCGTTCATTAGCAAGCCTCCTGGTGCCGGGTGGCCGCTGGAACCGGCTGCTCGACGCCACCAGCAGCTGGGCCAATGGCGCCGAGCTCGACCGCGTCTCGGTCAAGGATTACGTGCGCTACGAGGACAGCGGCATCAACTGGCGGCTCGAAGAGGGCTATGGCAGGCTGTTCGAGGCGCTGGCCCTTGGCCCGCCGCTGGCGCTCTCGACCCCGGTGTCGCGCATCGCTCACGGCGGGCGCGCGATCACGCTCGAAACCGGCGGCGGCACCGTCACCGCGGCGCGGGTCATCGTCACGGTGCCGACCTCGATCCTCGCGACCGAGCGGCTCCGGTTCGACCCGCCGCTGCCCGACAAACTCGCCGCCGCGGCCGGGCTGCCGCTCGGTGTCGACAACAAATTGTTCATCTCGCTCGAGGGCTCGCTACAGGGGGTCGGGCATGACGGATATCTGGTCGGCTCGACAACTCGGACCGAGACGATGAGTTATCAGATCCGCCCGCTCGATCGCCCGGCGATCTACTGCTTCTTCGGCGGGCTGTTTGCCGCCGCGCTCGAACGCGAGGGCGAGGCCGCGATGTTCTCGTTCGCCGCTGACGAGCTCGCTCAACTGCTCGGCGGCGACGTCCGCCGGCGGATCGCGCCGCTCGCGGCGACCGCCTGGCTCGGCGACCCTTGGGCGCGCGGCTCCTATTCCTATGCCCTGCCGGGCCATGCCGATGACCGGGCGCGGCTGGCCGCGGCCGTGGACGGCCGGCTGTTCTTTGCCGGCGAGGCCACATCGCCAAATTTCTTCTCGACGGCGCATGGCGCCTATCTGAGCGGGGTTGCCGCCGCCGAGGCGGTCCTCGCCGGCCTCGGACGCGATTGATCGCCGCGGGCGGGAGCGAACACGCGCATCTCTCCGGAAGCGGCATTTGGGTCGGATCGAATAGCCGGCGTGCGGTCGCGGGCGAACCGATGCAAAATGGCGCATGCCGATGTCGCCAATCCCCGTCTTTCTCGCCGTCGCCATGGCGCTGACCCCGCTCGGCCCCTCGCAGCAGGCGCGGCTCGCCGCCTGGCTCAACTGGGGGGTGGCCTACCGCGACTGCTTCGAGACAGCGCCTTTCAGTCTGCGGGTCGACGAGGCGTTCACCGCGCGCTGCATCCAGGAGGCGTTGCGGGGGCGCCGCGGCGACACGCCTGAACAGCAGGCTGCGACCGACGCGCTGATCGCCGCCACGCCGGAACTTATCGCGATGCTCAACGCCCCCGCCTCGGAACAGGGCGAAACCAAGAACAGCGGCGGCAAGACCACGCCCCGGCTCGCGCCGCTGCCGTCGCCGGCTTATCGCTGATCGCCCGCGGTGCGGGCCGGGGCGTGGTCTTGCCCGACCGCCGGTTGAGGGCCCAACTACCAATGCCAGACCTGATCGTGGGCGGCAAAGAGGCTGGGAAGACGGTCCTGGGCGATGCGCTCCACCCCGTCGACCAGATCGCCGGGCCCGAGGCCGCGCCGCGCGAGGTCTTCGTCCATGACGTAGACGGCGCGCTGTTCGAAAGGAGATCTGATGAAACGAACAAGACGCTTGTGCGCCCTTATGTTCATCGCGCTTGGCTTCTTTGCCGTGCAATCATGCTCGGCTTCCTGGGCGCAGGCCGAAACACAACAGCTTGCGCCTTCCGCTGAGAGCAAATCGCCCGCGCATAAGCTCTTCATGTGGCGTGTGAAAAACGGACCGGCAACCTGCTACCTGCTCGGCACAATTCATTTCGGCAGCGAGGCCATGTTCTATCCTTTGCCTGCGGTCATGGAGCGTTCATTCGAGAGCTCACAGAAACTTATTGGTGAAATCGATGAGAGCAAACAGAATCGTGAACACGCCCAACTATTGGTGATGAGCAAAGGGCTATATCAAAAGCCCGACAAATTGGAAAATCACGTTTCGGAAAAGACACAGACAGCCCTTTCAACCTATTTGCAGCACACCGGAAAAAACGCTTCCGCCTTTTCGTTGATGAGACCGTGGCTTGCCAGCATGGCCGTTGTCCAGACGGATCTGAAGAAACACGGCTTCGAAAGCGAAAAGGGCATCGACAGGCACTTTATGGATGAGGCGTCGACGGAAGGCAAGCCGATAGGCGAGCTGGAATCAGCTGATTCTCAAATCGATTTGCTCTCATCACTGTCGGATGATTTGCAGGACAAGCTGTTGTTGTGGGTGCTTTCGGATTCCGAATATTTCGATCGCGATTTCCATCAAATACTAAAGGCCTGGCGGCAGGGAAATGCCGATGAGATGATTGCGGTGTTTACGCGCGCCGAGCGCCAATATCCTGAGCTCAAGCCTTTGATGGAGAAGATTCTTTATCAGCGCAACATCGAGATGGCCAAGAAAATCGAACAGTACCTTGAGGAGCCGAAGACGTATTTTATTGTGGTTGGCGCCGCGCACCTGGCTGGCGAGCGCGGACTGGTCAGCCTGCTCAGGAACAAGCACTACACAGTCGAGCAGTTGCGACAAGATTGAGCGCAGACGCGCCGGTTATCTTTTTTTGCGAAGGCGCTCGGCGACCCTTGGGCGCGCGGTTCCTATTCCTATGCCCTGCCGGGCCATGCCGACGACCGGGCGCGGCTGGCCGCGGCCGTGGACGGCCGGCTGTTCTTTGCCGGCGAGGCCACATCACCAAATTTTTTCTCGACGGCGCATGGCGCCTATCTGAGCGGGATTGCCGCCGCCGAAGCGGTCCTCGCCGGTGTCCGACGCGATTGATCGCCGCGGGTGGGAGCGAACGCGTGCGTTTCTCCGGAAGCGGAATTTGGGTCGGATCGGATTAGCCGGCGTGCGGTCGCGGGCGAACCGATGCATAATGACGCATGCCGATGTCGCCAATCCCCGTCTTTCTCGCCGTCGCTATGGCGCTGACCCCGCTCGGCCCCTCGCAGCAGGGGCGGCTCGCTGCGTGGCTCAACTGGGGGGTGGCCTACCGCGACTGCTTCGAGACAGCGCCTTTCAGCCTGCGGGTCGACGAGGCGTTCACCGCGCGCTGCATCCAGGCGGCGCTGCGGGGGCGCCGCGGCGACACGCCAGAACAGCAGGCTGCGACCGACGCGCTGATCGCCGCCACGCCGGAACTTATCGCGATGCTCAACGCCCCGGCCCCGGAACCGGGTGAAACCAAGAACAGCGGCGGCAGGACCGCGCCCCGGCTCGCGCCGCCGTCGTCGCCGGCCTATCGCTGATCGCCCACGGTGCGGGCCACGGCGAAGGATCCTGCCCGGCCGCCGGTTGCCGGCCCGGCTACCAATGCCAGACTTGATCGTGGGCGGCAAAGAGGCTGGGAAGACGGTCCTGGGCGATGCGCTCCACCCCGCCGACCAGATCGCCGGGCCCGAGGCCGCGCCGCACGAGGTCGTCGTCCATTACGTAGACGGCGACGCCTTTGGCCACCAGCGCCGCGATATCGTCGGCAATTCGCGGCGGCTGGGTCTGGCGCCAGTCGCCAAAGGCGAGGCCGCTGGCGTCCTGGCCGCGGACCGCATAATTGACGGCGTTGCCGCAGAGCACAACGCCGATATCGGCGCCGGCTCCCTTCAGCGCGTGGTTCAGCCAAACGATGGTGTCGTCCTGCTCTTCGATCGTCGCCCGATAGGCGCTCTCGATGATGTTCAGTGCCTTCACGCTTGCCTCCTCACCGGGTCGCGATCACCAGCGTGTTGTCGGAGGTTTCGGCCATCTTCCAGAAATCGGCGGGCGAGCCGCGCCTGACGCCGTCGATCGCCTCGCCGGCGCCGCGCTCGTCGACGCACAGGCCGCAATTGACCCAGTCGAGCTTGCTGCCGCGGCGCGCCGCCGCCGCCATCAGCGACCCGACCACGGTCTTGGTCAGGAAATGGTTTTCCTCCTCGACATTGCGGCCGTGGACCGCGTTCGGATGCGGCTGCTGGCGGCTAAAGGGCAGCAGCACCGCGCCCTCGTACGCGAACACGTTGACCGTGTGGCCGCGCCGGACCGCGGCGTCGATCAGCCGCAGCGCCGTCGCCGTGCGCGCGCTCTCATAGGGCGCATCCATCAGCGCGAAGGTCAGCGTCTTTGTCTCGGCCATAGCGTCCTCCTAGTGCCAGATCGCCTTGCAGCCGGCGGCAAGGCGGTCGATGACGAGATCGATTGCCGCGGGTTTGATGCCCGGTTGCAGGCGATCGAGCGGGATCCCGCGCTCGCGCAGCGAGAAGTCGTCCGCGAGCACCTCGACGCCGGCCTGCACCAGTTCGCTCAACCCCGCTCCCGAGGCGCCCGAGCGTGCCGGCAAGACCCCGTTCTCGACCAGGAACACGGTCGCCTGGTCGCCGCCGGCGACCAGGCGCCGCGAGAGGTCCTGGCAGAAGCCGGTTTCGCCCGAGGTGAACGGGTCGCGCGACTCGATCAGGAGATAGCTGGCCATGGCTTGCCTCGGCGCATTGCGGTAATTAAACGACGGCCTTCCCGCAGCCGGAACGCGGCGCGCCAGGAACCATATACGCACGCCGCGGAATTCGCAACGACCGGGAGCCGCGGACCGACGGAGAGACAAAGATGCAGATCCGCGACGACTTTATCGGCGCCATCGGCAACACCCCGCTGATCAAGCTGCGGCGCGCCTCGGCCACGACCGGGTGCACGATTCTCGGCAAGGCCGAGTTTCTGAACCCCGGCGGTTCGGTCAAGGACCGCCCCGCGCGGCACATTATTCTGGAGTCCGAGAGGCGCGGCGAACTGCGCGTCGGTGGCGTCGTCGTCGAAAGCACCGCCGGCAATACCGGCATCGGGCTGGCGCTCGTCGCCAACGCCCGCGGATATCGCACCGTGATCGTGATCCCGGAGACGCAGAGCCAGGAAAAGAAGGATATGCTGCGTCTCTGCGGCGCCGAGCTGATCGAAGTACCGGCGGTCCCCTACAGCAATCCAAACTTTTATCAGCACGTCGGCAGGCGCCTGGCCGAGCAATTGCGCAAGAGCGAGCCCAACGGCGTCATTTTCGCCGATCAATGGAACAATCTCGACAACCGCAAGTCACATCGCGAGACGACAGGTCCGGAGATCTGGCGGGACACGAACGGACGGATCGACGGCTTTATCTGTTCGATCGGCACCGGGGGCACGATCGCCGGCGTCTCCGACTTCCTTCGCGAGCAGAATAAAGACATCGTCATCGGGGTTGCGGACCCGTGCGGCGCCGCGATGTATAATTTTTTTACAAACGGCGAGGCAAAGGCGTCTGAGGGTCGCTCGATCGCGGAAGGCATCGGGCTCGGGCGCGTCACACCGATCGTTGCCGATGTCCGCGTCGACAAGGCCTATCAAATTCCCGAACTCCGAGGCGGTACCCTACATCTTCGACCTGCTCGAGCATGAGGGCCTGTGCCTCGGTGGATCCACGGCCATCAACGTGGCAGGCGCGGTGCGCCTCGCCAAGGATCTGGGGCCCGGCCACGTTATCGTCACGATCCTTGCCGACTATGGCACACGCTACCAATCAAAGCTCTTCAACCCCGAATTCCTGCGCGCACATGAGTTCCCGGTACCGGCTTGGCTGGAGCGCAAGTCGAAGATCGGAGTGCCGGTCGAGATTAGGCAGGACAGTTGACACCGAGAACTGCGTCATTGCGCAATCCGCCTTTCGGGCGTTCCCACTTGTCGTGCCATGACTGTCGCGGAGCGGCCATACCCGATACCTGTTCCGAAAGAGCCCGGGCGCAGGGATCAAGCCGTGGGAGGAACGCCCACGGGACGGCGCTAACGAGAGAGGTTCACGCGCGATGACCGAGCTATTGTTTCGCGACGATCCCTATGCCCGCTCGTGTCCGGCCCGGGTCGCCGCCGTCGACGCGCGCGGCATCCGGCTCGACCGCACCGTGTTCTACGCGACGGGCGGCGGCCAGCCGGGTGATACCGGCAAGCTCGTTTTCGCCGGCGGTGCGACGATCGACATCGTCGACACGATCAAAGGCGAGCTGCCCGACGAGGTGATCCACGTGCCGGCGCCGGGCCTGGGCTTACCCGAGGTCGGCAGCGACGTCTTTGCCGAGATCGATTGGCTGCGGCGCCATCGGCTGATGCGGATGCACACCTGCCTGCACCTGTTGTGCAGCCTGGTGCCGGGCGCGGTGACCGGCGGTCAGGTCGCCGACGGCCGCGGGCGGCTCGATTTCGACGTGCCCGGCTCGAGCCTCGACAAGGCGGCGATCGCCGTCCGACTGAACGCGCTGATCGGCGCGGCGCATCGGGTAGCGCCGCGCTGGATCGACGAGGCCGAGTTGGCGGCCCGGCCCGAGCTCGTGCGCACGATGTCGGTCAAGCCGCCGACCGGCGCCGGACGGGTGCGCCTCGTTGAGATCGCCGCGGTCGACCTGCAGCCCTGCGGCGGCACGCATGTCGCAAACACGGCCGAAATCGGTCCGATTGCGGTGACCAAGATCGAGAGCAAGGGACGGCAGAACCGCCGCATCATCGTCGCTTTCGACGCCTGAGGGAGGAACGCCGGCGCCGTGCCCTACGCCCGTCCGGAAGCGCTCGTCGACAGCGAATGGCTGGCGGCGCGGCTCGGCGATCCGCAGCTGGCGATCGTCGACTGCTCGTTCAAGCTGCCGGGCGTGGTGCCGACCGCGCGCGACGACTACGGCAGCGGCCATATCCCGGGTGCCGTGTTCTTCGACATTGACGACATCGCGATGCCCGGCACCGCGTTGCCGCATATGATCCCCGCGGCCGAGTTGTTTGCCGAAAAGATGGCGGCGCTCGGCATCGGCGACGACGACCGGGTCGTCGTCTATGATGGCGCCGGCCTGTCCTCGGCCGGTCGCGGCTGGTGGATGCTGCGGCTTTTCGGCCATGCCGCGGTCGCGATCCTCGATGGCGGCCTGCCGAAATGGCGGGCCGAGAACCGGCCGCTCTCGAGCGCCGTGCCGAGCCCGCCGCGGCGCCGCTTTACCGCGCGCTTCGAGCCGGCGCTCTGGCGCGACAAGGCCGCACTCCTCGCCAACCTCGCGACCGGGCGCGAGCAGGTCGTCGACGCCCGCGCCCGGCCGCGGTTCGAAGGCAGCGCGCCGGAGCCGCGGCCGGGCTTGCGCGGCGGCCACATTCCCTTGAGCCGCAACCTGCCCTACGAGCGGCTGACCGACCCCGGAACCCGGCAAATGCGCAGCGCCGAAGCGTTGGCGGCGCTATTCCGCGAGGCCGGCGCCGAGCTCGACCGGCCGATCGTGGCCAGCTGCGGCTCGGGCGTCACCGCTTGCGCGCTCGCCTTCGCCTTGCATCTGATCGGCCATCCGGGGGCGGCGGTCTATGACGGGTCGTGGTCGGAATGGGGACTGCCCGGCGACACCCCGGTCGCGACGGGCCCCGCGGCCGAGACCTGAGCCGTGCTCGCCGACACGATCACCTATCTCGAAATGCTGGCGCGACCGGCTCGGCGCCGGATCCCGGCGCCGCTCGACAGGCTCGCCCTGATGCAGGCCGAGAACTGCACGGTCTCTTTCTACCGCTACATCTACGACGCGGTCGGGGCGCCTTGGCTGTGGTTCGAACGAAGGCTCTATGGCGACGCCGAGCTCGCGGCGCTGATCACGAAGCCGACGATCGAGATCTTTGTGCTTTACGTCCGCGGCGTGCCGGCCGGCTTTTTCGAACTCGACAGCGCGGCGACGCGCGAGACCAAGCTGCTTTATTTCGGGCTGATCCCGGAGTTCATCGGACGCCGGCTCGGCCCCTTCATGCTGCAGGCGGCGATCGACCGCGCCTGGTCGGCGCGGCCGATCGACCGGTTGTGGCTGCACACGTCGACCTATGATCATCCGAAGGCGCTGGGCGTCTATCAGCGCGCCGGCTTTGTCGTCTATGCGCGCCGCCCGGTGTCGTTCGAGGACCCGCGGCGGCGCGGCCTTCTGCCGCGCGGCTTGCACCACCCTTTGCTGCCGCCGCTCGACCGGCAATAGTCACTGCGGTCCGCGCCAACCGGCGCGCAGCGCAATGGTGCGGTTGAAGACGAGGCGGCCCGGCCGCGCTTCCGGGTCGAGGCAGAAATACCCCTGGCGCTCGAACTGCGCCGTCTCGCCGACCGCCGTCTCGGCCAGCACCGGCTCGAGCCGGCTGTCGTTCAGCACCGCGAGCGAATGCGGGTTGAGATCGGCGATCAGGTCGCCGTCGGCGCCGGGATCGGGCCGGTTGAAGAGCGGCTCGTAAAGGCGGATTTCCGCCTGCAGCCCGGCGGCCGCCGCGACCCAATGCAGCGTCGCGCGCACCCTTCGCCCGTCCGGCGCGTTGCCGCCGCGGGTCGCCGGGTCGTAGCTGCAATGCAGCGCGACGACGTCGCCGGCGGCGTTCTTTACCACCTCGCGGCAGGTCACGAGATAGGCGTAGCGCAGCCGCACCTCCCGGCCCGGCGCCAGCCGGAAGAAATCCTTCGGCGGATCTTCCATGAAATCGTCGCGCTCGATCAGGAGTTCCCGGTCGAACCGGAGCTTGCGTCGGCCGGCGGTCGGGTCCTCGGGATGGTTCGCCGCCTCCAGCTCTTCGCTCTTGCCTTCGGGATAATTGTCGATGACGAGCCTCAAGGGGCGCAGCACCGCCATGCGCCGGGCCGCGGTCCGGTTCAGATGCTCGCGGATGGCATGCTCGAACATCGCCACATCGACGACGCTGCTGGCGCGCGCGACCCCGACCCGGCGGGCAAAGTCGCGGATCGCCGCCGCCGGCACGCCGCGCCGGCGCAGCGCCGCCAGGGTCGGCATGCGCGGGTCGTCCCAGCCGGCGACCCGGCCGCTCTTCACGAGCTCGGTCAGAAAGCGCTTCGACAATATCGTATAGCTGAGGTTGAGGCGGGCGAACTCGTATTGGCGCGGCCGCGACGGCACCGGCAGATTGTCGATCAGCCAGTCGTAGAGCGGCCGGTGATCCTCGAATTCGAGGGTGCAGAGCGAATGGGTGACGCCCTCGATCGCGTCGGATTGGCCGTGGGCGAAATCGTAGGTCGGATAGATGCACCAGGTGCCGCCGGTGCGCGGATGCGGCGCATGCAGGATGCGGTACAGCACCGGGTCGCGCAGATTGATGTTGCCCGCGGCCATGTCGATCTTGGCGCGCAGCACGCGCGCGCCGTTCGGGAATTCGCCCGCGCGCATGCGGCGGAAAAGATCGAGGTTCTCCGCGATCGGCCGGGTGCGATAGGGGCTGTCGCGGCCGGGCTCGGTGAGGCTGCCGCGCGACGCCCGGATCGCCGCCGCCGAGAGGTCGTCGACATAGGCCTTGCCGTGCCGGATCAGATGCACGGCCCAGTCGTAGAGCTGCTCGAAATAATCGGACGCGTGGTAGAGGTGCGGGCCCCAGTCGAACCCGAGCCAGCGCACGTCGCGCGCGATCGCGTCGATATATTGCTGCTCTTCCTTGGTCGGGTTGGTGTCGTCGAAGCGCAGATGGCAGCGGCCGCCGAATTCCTGCGCGACGCCGAAATTGAGGCAGATCGCCTTGGCGTGGCCGATATGGAGATAGCCGTTGGGCTCGGGCGGGAAGCGCGTCACCACGGTGCCGGCGCGCCCGGCGGCGAGGTCGGCGGTGATGATGTCGCGGATGAAGTCGAGACCGGCCGCGGCGGCCGGCGTTGCGCTCGTCATGATGACCCCGCTCTTGGTCGAGCCGGGCGAGGGTAGCCGAAATCCGCGACATGTCCCGCGCTTTTCGACCGCGTCACGCGGCGGTCGCGAGCGAAACCGGTTGCGCGCCGACCGGATCGGATCGAAAGTCGCGCGCCGGTCGGACGCCCGACGATGTGGGTCAAGAGGGTCGCCTTTTTCGTGCTCGCCGCCGCGGCGAGGCTGCTCGCCGCCGGCGTCGCCGATGCCCAGGCGGCACCCGGCGGCGGCCAGGTCGTGATCCCGCAATCGAGTGTCGAAAAGCCCGGAGACGTCGGCAAGCGGGCACACACCAACATCGAGATTTTCGTGCCCAACCCCGGCACCGGTCTGACCCCGCCGGCACCGCCTTCGCCCGGCGCCGGTCCCCCGGCGAACCGCCCCCCGAGCCCGCAACCCAGGGGCGCGGGCGGCGGTCGAGGCGCATCCGGCTCGCCCCGACCGTGACCGCAAGGCAGGGCGTTCGCCGCGTCTTACTTGACCCTCTTGCCGAGCGGGCTGCCGACGCCGGTGCAGAGATCGTAGCCGAAGAGCGGTCCGAGGATGCTTTCGTAAGGGCCGCAGGAGCCGTACGTGATGTCGCGAAAGGCGTCGGTGCCGAGCTTTCGATAGATGGCCGATAGCTCGGCGTCGGTCGAGCTGCGGAAGTGTCCGGCGGAGTTTACGATCCCGGCCCAGGTGGGCGACGCAACACTGGTGCCGCCGACGATCCACCAAGGGTTGCGGCGGCCGCAGGCGGCGTACGAGCAGTAGATCCAGACGCCGGTGCTCGGGTCGGCGACCGCGGCCACGTCGGGCGTGCCCCGATGCGCTCCGGTGACGGCCGCAACGCCATTCTGGTAAGCCAAACGCGGGTAGACCGCACTTTGTCCGCCGCCGGTCGACTGCCAGACGATCTCTGCCTGGAAGGCGCGGATGCTCTCATTGTAGCTCAGACTGGTGCCGCCGACCGAGACGACGAAGGGCGACGCGGACGGCCATCCCACCCCGGGAGCATCGCCGGCGCTGGCGAAATACACAACGTTCGGTTGTTTGAAGTTGCCGTCGAAGGTTGACTCGCTGCGGAACTCGCTGCCTCCCCAGCTCATCGAGATCTCGCCGCCGCCGGCCGCCGCCACCAGGGCGTTGGCCCTGGCCACCGCCGCGAGCAGGTCGGAATTGGCATTGGTCGTCGCCTCGACGAGATAGATTTTGGCGTCCGGCGCCATCGCGTGCGCCCATTCGATATCCAACAATTCCTCGATGGCCCAAC
>CAVYWO010000017.1:0-845737 GCA_963772295.1 uncultured Alphaproteobacteria bacterium | reverse complement strand
GAGGGCCGGCTGCTGGTCGGCGAAGTCGCGGCGCAGACCGCCAACCCCGACGCCGCCGCCCGCCTCGCCGCGCTCGCCGCGAGCCTGGCCGCAGCCGAGCCCGATGAGCGCCGCCGTTTGCTGCTCGCCCCGGCGACAGCCGAATGGATGGCGGCCGCGCGCATTCGTACCCATGCGAGCCGGCACCCGAGCGAATTGCCGGTCGAGGCCGAGCGCCGGCGGCCGGGTTTGCGAGCTGGTACGAGATGTTTCCGCGCTCGAAGAGCGACGATCCGCACCGGCACGGCACCTTCCGCGACTGATCGCACCTGCCGGGGATCCGCGCGATGGGATTCGACGTGCTGTATTTCCCGCCGATCAGCCCGATCGGCCGGACAACCGCAAGGGCCGCAACAACACCCTGCGCCCGGCCCGGGCGATCCCGGCAGCCCCTATGCGATCGGCTCGCGGAAGGCGGCCACGACGCGATCCATCCGCACTCGGCACGCTGGAGGATTTCCTCCGTATGCGGCGACGCGCGGCGCACGGCCTGGAGCTCGCGATCGATTTCGCGGTGCAGTGTGCGCCTGACCATCCCTGGCTGAAGGAGCACAAGGACTGGTTCGACTGGCGGCCGGACGGCACCATCCGCTACGCCGAAAACCCGCCGAAGAAATACCAGGACATCGTCAACGTCGATTTCTATGCCGACGGCGCGGTCCCCGACCTGTGGCTTGCGCTCGCCATGTCGTGCTGTTCTGGGCCGGCGAAGGCATCCGCCTGTTCCGCGTCGACAACCCGCACACCAAGCCGCTGCCGTTCTGGAATGGATGATCCGCGAGGTGCGCGCGCGCTTTCCGGACGCGGTGTTCCTGGCCGAAGCGTTCACCCGGCCCAAGCTGATGTACCGCCTGGCCAAGATCGGCTTTTCGCAGTCCTACACCTATTTCACCTGGCGCAACACAAGGCGGAGCTTACCGAATACCTGACTGAGCTGACGAGGAACGCGCGCGATTTTTTTCGGCCGCATTTCTTTGTCAACACGCCGGACATCAACCCGGTCTTTCTGCAGACTTCTGGCCGCCCGGGTTCCTGATCCGCGCGGCCCTCGCCGCGACCTTGTCCGGGCTCTTGGGCGTCTATAGCGGCTTCGAACTGTGCGAGGCCCGCCCCTGCCCGGCCGCGAGGAATATCTGCACTCGGAAAAATACGAAATCCGGGCCCGGGACTGGAATGCGCCCGGCAACATCATCTCCGAGATCACCCGGCTCAATCGGATCCGCCGCGCAAATCCGGCGCTGCAGACGCATCTCGGCGTCAGCTTCCTCAACGCGTTCAACGACGAAATGCTCTATTACGCAAGGCGACGGCGGATCGCAGAACGTCGTCCTGGTGGCCGTCAACCTCGATCCGCATTCCACAGGAATGCGACATCGAGGTGCCGCTGTGGTTCTGGGGCTTGTCCGACGCGGCCGCTGCAGCGGTCGAGGACCTGATGACCGGCCGCGGCTTCGTCTGGTACGGCAAGTACAGCATATCCGCCTCGATCCGGCGATGCTCCCTTTGCGATATGGCGCATCCGACCGTCGCGGGAGCCACCTGATGCGACAAAAGCGCAACTTGTCGGTGATGAACGACCCGCTCTGGTACAAGGACGCGGTCATCTATCAGCTTCACGTGAAATCGTTTTTTGACGCGAACAACGATGGCGTCGGCGATTTCCCCGGCCCGCTGCAGAAGCTGGACTACATCGCCATGCTGGGCGTCACGGCGATTTGGATGTGCGTTTATGACCCGTCTCCGCGCGTGATGACGGCTACGTATGTCGCGCTATCGCGGCGTGCACCCGACGACGGCACGCTGGCGGAAATCCGGCGCGTCGTTGTCGGGGCGGACGCCGCGATAACCGGGTCATCACCGACTCGTCATCAACCACACCTCGGACCAGCATTCCTGGTTCCAGCGCGCCCGCACGGCTAAGCCCGGCGCCGCGGAGCGACTATATTACGTCTGGTCGGATACCGACAAACAAGCCGACACCCGCATCATCTTTATCGACACCGAAAACTCGAACTGGACCTGGGACGAGGCAGCCCAGGCCTATTACTGGCACCGCTTCTATTCACATCAGCCCGACCTGAATTTCGACAACCCGCGGGTATTGAGGGAGGTGCTGAGCGTGATGCGCTTCTGGCTCGACCTTGGCGTTGATGGGCTGCGCCTCGACGCGGTGCCCTACCTGGTCGAGCGTGAAGGAACCAGCAACGAAAACCTGCCGGAGACCCACGCAATCCTCAAGAAAGTGCGCCGCGCCCTCGACAATTACGGGCCCGGTCGAATGCTGCTCGCCGAGGCCAACGAGTGGCCGGAGGACGCTAAGGAATATTTCGGCGACGGCGACGAATGCCACATGGCCTTCCATTTTCCGCTGATGCCGCGGATGTACATGGCAATCGCCGAGGAGGACCGCTTTCCGATCAGCGACATCCTGCGCCAGACGCCGGAGATCCCGGCAAATTGCCAGTGGGCGATCTTCCTGCGCAATCACGACGAATTGACGCTGGAAATGGTGACCGACAAGGAGCGCGATTATTTGTGGGAGACTTATGCCGTCGACCGACGCGCCCGACTCAACCTTGGCATCCGCCGCCGTCTCGCGCCGCTGCTCGAGCACGACCGCAACCGCATCGAATTGATGAACATGCTCCTGCTGTCGATGCCCGGCACCCCGGTGATCTACTATGGCGACGAACTCGGCATGGGCGACAACATCCATCTCGGCGACCGCGACGGCGTGCGCACGCCGATGCAGTGGTCGCCCGACCGCAACGGGGGCTTCTCCCGCGCCAGTCCGGAAACTCTGATCCTGCCGCCTATCATGAACCCGGTTTACGGCTTCGAGGCAATCAACGTCGAGGCGCAGGCCGGCGACCAGTATTCGCTGCTCAACTGGACGCGGCGCATGCTGACCGTGCGCAAGCGCCAGAAGGCGTTCGGCCGCGGCACATTGCGTTTTCTCTATCCCGGCAATCGCAAGGTTCTCGCCTTTCTCCGAGAGTGCGAGGACGAGACGATCCTTTGCGTCTGCAACCTGTCGCGCGTGATTCAGGCGGTCGAGCTCGACCTGTCGGGCTATGCCGGGCGCATCCCCGTCGATTTGACGGGCGGCTCGACCTTCCCGCCAATTGGACAGCTGACCTATCTGCTGACCCTGCCGCCCTTCGCGTTCTACTGGTTCCTCCTGTCGACCGACGCCAGCCTGCCGGACTGGCACCTGCCGGCGCCCGAGCCGATGGCCGAGCTCGCCACGCTGGTGCTGCGGCGCGGCGTCGCCGATGTCCTGGAGCCGACCGAGCGCCGCTTTCTGGAGCAAGAGGCGCTGCCCGCTTATCTCGCGCGCCGCCGCTGGTTCGCTTCGAAGGACGAGAAAATCCAGTCGGTGCGCATAACGGCGGCACTACCGGATACAACTCAGCAGATCGAATTGCTGCTGACCGAACTGGAGGTCACGCTGCCGCGCCAAGTCGAGACCTATCTGCTGCCTTTGTCGATCGCCTGGGAGGATACCTTCAGCGACGCCCTGCCGCAGCAATTGGCGCTGGCTCGGGTGCGGCGCAGGCGCCGGGTGGGTTTCTTGACCGACGCCTTCGCGATCGATGCGCTGCCGTTGACGGTGTTGCGCCTGCTCGCCGTCTCCGCCGTGCGTCAGCTCGCCTCCGGCGAAGTTCGCTTCATGCCGACGAGCCAGCTCGCCCAGGTCGAGTTTTCGCCGCAGCCGGAAATCCGCCGTCTGTCCGCGGAACAGTCGAACAGCTCGCTGATCGTCGACGACAAGGCGGTGCTCAAGCTGATCCGCCGCCTGTCGCCGGGCATCCATCCCGAGGCGGAAATGACCCGCTATCTGACCGAGCGCGGCTTTGCCAGCACCGCGCCGCTGCTGGGCGAGGTGGCGCGGTTCGAGCCCGACGGCACACCCTATACAATGGTGCTGATGCAAGGGTTCATCCGCAACCAGGGCGACGGCTGGGGCTGGACGCTCAATTTCCTGTCCCGCCTGCTCAATTCAACCGAAATCGTCGATCCAGAAACTCAGATCGAACCCATCGCCGACGCGATGGGGGCCTATGGCAATTTTGCCGCCGCGCTGGGCCGGCGCCTCGCCGAATTGCACGCCGTATTGGCGATGCCGACCGACCAGCCGGCCTTTGCGCCGGAGACGGCGACGGCGGCCGATATTGCAGCCTGGTCCGGCGGCGTCCGAACGCAGCTGGAGGCGGCGCTGGCGGCATTGGCCGGGGTGGCGACATGGTCCGACCCGCAGGCCGCCGCGGCGGCGGCCGTCCTGACGGATCGGCGCGCGGCATTGCTCGACGCAATCGACCGGTTGGCGGCAACCGCCCCGGGCGCGCTGAAGACGCGCGTCCATGGCGATTTTCATCTCGGCCAGGTGCTGGTGTCGTCGGGCGACGCCTACATCATCGACTTCGAGGGCGAGCCGGCGCGGCCACTGGCGGAGCGGCGGGCCAAGACCAGCCCGCTGCGCGACGTGGCGGGGTTGCTGCGCTCGTTCGACTATGCGGTCGCCGTCGCCGCCGCTCGCACCGATGGCCCGGCGCAATCCGATTCGCCGGGGCGGCCGCCGATCCTCGACCGCTTCGCCGAAGACGCCGGCAACGCCTTTCTCGGCGCCTACCGGGCCGGTCATGCGGCGAGCGAGCATCGCTGGGTTGGCGAGGACAATGAAACCGCTCTGCTCGACCTGTTCCTGATGGAAAAGGCGGCCTACGAGATCTGCTACGAGGCCGCCAACCGGCCGGCCTGGCTGGGCATTCCGCTCAACGGGTTGGCGCGCATCGCGGATCGCACGATCGCCGCGGCGGAGAGCGTCGATGCTTGACGATCCGCGCCTCTCCACCTCTTTGCAGGCGGTCGCCGAAGGGCGCAGCCTCGATCCCTTCGCGGTGCTCGGCCGGCATTCCCTGCCGTCCGGCGACATCGTCCGCGTCATGCTGCCCGGTGCCTTCGCGGTCACTGTCGTCGCGCGCGACGAACCGGACCGCCAATCGGCGCTGAGCCCGATCCGCCAGACCGGGCTGTTCGTCGGGCCCGTCGTCGGCCCGGGCCCCTATGTTCTGCGCATCGACTGGGGCGGCCCGATCCAGGAGACCGAGGACCCCTATTCCTTCGGGCCATTGCTCGGTGAACTCGACGTCTACCTGCTGGCCGAGGGCAAGCACCACGACCTAGCCGCCTGCCTTGGCGCGCATGCGATGGTGGTTGATGGGATGCCGGGGGTGCGCTTTGCCGTGTGGGCGCCGAATGCGCGGCGGGTTTCCGTCGTCGGCGACTTCAACACCTGGGACGGGCGGCGCCACCCGATGCGGCTGCGCCACGAGGCGGGGGTGTGGGAGATTTTCGTTCCACGCCTCGCGCCCGGGGCGCTCTATAAATACGAGTTGCTCGGACCGGACGGCGCGCTGTTGCCGATGAAGTCCGATCCGGTCGCCTGGCGGGTCGAGCCGCCGCCCGCCACCTCATCGGTCGTCGACGATCCGGCGCCGTTCCGCTGGTCGGACGACGCATGGTGTGCGCAGCGGGCGCGGCGCCAGGCTCCCGACGCGCCTATCTCGATCTACGAAGTGCATGCCGGCTCGTGGATGCGCCGCCCCGACGGGCGCCCGCTCCACTGGTTCGAACTTGCCGAGAAGCTGGTCGACTACGTGTCCCGCATGGGTTTTACCCATGTCGAATTCCTGCCGGTGATGGCGCATCCCTTTGCCGGGTCGTGGGGCTATCAGCCGCTGAGCCAGTTCGCGCCGAACGCGCTGCTCGGCACGCCGGAGGAATTCGCGCTGCTCGTCGACCGCTGCCACAATGCCGGCATCGGCGTGCTGCTCGATTGGGTGCCGGCGCATTTTCCCACGGATGCGCACGGCCTCGCGCGCTTTGACGGCACGCCGCTCTACGAGCATGCCGACCCGCGCGAAGGGTTTCACCGGGACTGGAACACCTTCATCTACAATCTCGGCCGCAACGAAGTGCGCAATTTCCTGGTTGCCAGCGCTTTGCACTGGCTGGAGCGCCTTCATGCCGACGGCATTCGCGTCGATGCGGTGGCGTCGATGCTGTACCGCGACTACAGCCGCTCCGAGGGTGAGTGGATCCCGAATGTCTACGGCGGCCGGGAGAACCTCGAGGCGGTTGCCTTCCTGCAGGAATTGCGCCGGACCATCGACGAGCGGGTGCCCGGCGCCATCCTCGTCGCCGAGGAGTCGACCGCCTGGCCCAACGTGACCCGCCATCCCGACGAAGGCGGGCTTGGCTTTCACTACAAATGGAACATGGGTTGGATGCACGACACGCTCGACTATGTCGCGCGCGAGCCGATCTATCGCAAATACCATCACGACAAACTGACCTTCGGCCTGCTCTACGCCTTCTCCGAACGCTTCATCCTGCCGCTGAGCCACGACGAGGTCGTGTATGGCAAGGGCTCGCTGCTCGGCAAAATGCCTGGCGACCGATGGCAGCGCTTTGCCAATCTCCGCGCCTATTTCGGCTTCATGTGGACCCATCCGGGCAAGAAATTGCTGTTCATGGGCGATGAGTTCGCCCAGGAGCGCGAATGGAACCACGACATGCAGCCGGATTGGGACCTGCTCGACGACCCGGCGCATCGCGGGGTGCAGCGTCTGGTGCGCGACCTCAACCGGCTATATACCGGCGAACCGGCGCTGTACGAACGCGACCACGACGGCGGCGGCTTTCGCTGGGTCGTCGCCGACGACCGCGAGCACAGCGTGTTTGCCAATCTGCGAATGCCCGGCGGCAACGGTCCGCCGATTCTGACCGTCACCAATTTCACTCCGGAGCCGCGCGACGGGTACCGGCTTGGCGTACCGGAGGCCGGCACTTGGCGCACCGTGCTCGACACCGACGCAGCCTGCTACGGCGGATCCCAACTATGGCGATGGAGCCGCGGAAACTGCCGAGGCCAGCCCGTGGCTATGGGGATTTAACGCGAGGCTCTGAGCCGGCTCGTGATTTTCGGACGGGGAGGCCGGCTGAGTGAGTGGCGCGACGGTGATTTTGGTCGGCCTGGGTGCTCCGACTCGAGTCTCCCGAGTGCGAAGAGCCACAACAGCTCTGCGTTTCCCCCCAGTCTCGGTCAGGCCCCGCCTGCCATCGCACACGGCGGCAGGGGCCCGATTGATCGTTTCTGCCGAGACTGCCATCGCGAGGTCGAGCCCGACCCCGGCGAGATGGCACGGTCCTCCGGCGCTGGGAATGCGATGGCCGACTGGTGCGGACGCTCGCACCCTTGCTCGCGCGCGCGGGCGTGTCCCGCAAATTCCCGCCCAAGCGGCCCGAGATCTGGACCGTATGGCCACCGGACCAGCTCCGCGGCGAGGGACATTGCCGCAGGCCTCACGGCGTGAGCTTGAAGACCTCGCCGCCGGCGCCGTTTGCGCCGCCAGCGCTCGTAGTGCCGTAGAGATTGCCGGAGCCATCCAAGATGACCTCAGCCGCCGGGCCGCTCCCATTGTCGATGCCGTTGGCGCATTGCGAGCCGCAGAAGAAATAGAGTGGCGACTCCGACCCCGTGACGCCCAATGTGATACGGTACCGGCCGGGCCGGAGCCGCCGACGCTGCTCGACGTCGTGCCATCGAGGTTTTCGGAGCTGTTGAAGACGAGGCCCGCCTGCGGATAGAGCCCGTCCTTGCACGTGGCCGAGTTGGTGCGGCAGAAGCGGTGAAGGTTCCTGAAGGTCCAGCTCCCCGTCGAAGAATCGAAGACGAGCTCGAATGCGGTGCCATAGCCGGGGTTGCCGACACCGCCCTGCACGGTGGTGCCGAAGAGATCGCCAGCGCGATCCTCGATGAATTCGCCACAGGCGAGGCGCCGTCGAGACAAGGGCTCGTTTGATTGTGAACCGAGCAGAAACTGTAGAGCACGGTTTCCTGCCACTTCCGGAGGGTCGGATCGAACGCAAGCTTGAAGACGGTGCCGCTGTTGTGCCTGCCGCCGTTCTCGGTGGTCCCGAAGAGATCGCCGGCATCGCCCACGACGAGCCCGGCCTGGGGGCTCGAACCGCCCACGCAACCGGGCTGCGAGCAGAAGCGATAGAGCACCTGCTCGACCCATCGCCCTTCGGCCCTGTCGAAGAACAGCTTGAAGACGGCTCCGCCCGCAGCGTATCTGCCGTGGCCGCCGCTTTGGGTGGTGCCGTAGAAATTGCCCGATCGATCGTTGATCAGGCCGGCGAGCACGTTACCGCCGTCGGCGCAAAAACTCTCGGCGCAGAAGCTGTAGAGCACTGTCTCGCTCCACCTTCCCGTAGACTTGTGAAGGGTCAGCCTGAAGACGGTTCCGCTTGCGTGGGCCCCGCCTGCCTTGGTTGTGCCGTAGAGATTGCCGGCGCTGTCCGCGACAAGGCCGGCTGTGGGAAACTCGCCATCGGCGCAGCTTGTGCGGCCGCAGAAGTGATAGAGCACGGTTTCGGCCGTACCGTCGACCTTGAAGACCGTGCCCGCGTTGTTGGCGCCGCCTTCGTAGGTCGTGCCGTAGAGGTTGCCTGAGTCGAAGAGCAGCGGGCCGAGGGGCTGCGCGCCGTCGGTGCAAAAGCCCGAGCTGTTCTTAGTCGAGCAGAAACTGTAGAGCACCCGAAGGCTTGCAGCCCTCGCGCCGCACGATCCCGCGAGCGTCGCAAGCAGGACGGTCGTCACGAAAAACACGCCCCAATGCATGGAAGGAATGGGTTTGACCCGGAAAACAACTTTATCGGCGAGGCTCAAAAACGACATTCCTCTTGCGCCCATGCCCGCCCTCCGCAGCTCGCGTTAAGTCGCACGTTTTCCAAGGGACCCACCACGGCAGCCTCCACGCTGCAGCCGGAGCACCGTTGACCTCGCGCTCGATGGTTCCCAGCGCGAACGATAGGTAAGCGGAGTTAATAAAGGGTGGCATCCGGA
This sequence comes from uncultured Alphaproteobacteria bacterium, assembly GCA_963772295.1. Taxonomy (GTDB): domain Bacteria; phylum Pseudomonadota; class Alphaproteobacteria; order ATCC43930; family CGMCC-115725; genus AP-15. The sequence continues at coordinate 836,784 of CAVYWO010000017.1, read as the reverse complement.
GCGACCCTTGAGGTGGACCCCGAAGCCGAGACAGCCGGAGCCGCTTCTTAGAAGCCGCGGGCGATTCGCTCAGCCCGGCTCCCCCCGCCCACCTCCGGGTCCTCTTTCGAAGCTGCCGTCTGATCGCGCGCCGAAGGGGCCCCCAACGTCACCGCGGTCGGCCTGCGCTTCCCGCTGGGGCGAACCGTCGGCACGGTGCTTCGTACCTTCGCCCTCGGTCCGACCGCCCGTGCGTGCCGATGAAGTCGCTGCGGACAGCGCCGCGCTCAGCTTTCGCCTCGATCGCGCCAAGCGGCTCCTTTCCGCTCAATTACTTGCCGGCCGAAAATTCAACCTAGAGCAGATACTTACGATGATCGGACTACTGGCTACCCATCCCGGCGCCCATCCTTGCGCGCCGGATTGGGGCGCACGATGGCGGACAGGGTGTCGCATTCGCTACGCTCGCGGCCGTCTCGCCCATTCTCCCCGCCGGCACGGTCAGGGCGATCTCGCCGCCTCGCGGGCAGCGTGACGAAGATGGTCAGTGAGCCGTCGCGCAACCATCGCAAGCTTGGCGGTAATATCGTGCGACCGCCAGCCGCCACCACTTGGGACGCGACGCGCGCAACACAGGCTACCCCACCCTCACCGCCCCCAAAGGAAAAAACGCCGCCGTCGAGGCCAGCGGATTCGTCGGCTTGCTGAGGAAGCGGTCATTCGCGTCAGACTTTTGGTCATGCTGGCGAACCAGCTCATGTCAGTTCGGCGAGCAACGCCTTCGCCTCTTGCAGAACCGGGGTGCCGAAGCCCTCGGTGAACCAGGCATACACCGGGGCGAGCAACTCGTGGGCGTCCGTGCGCTTGCCTTGGTCGCGCCACAGTCGGGCGAGGCTCATCGCGGCGCACAATTCCCAAAGCTTGGCGCTTTGCTGTTTAGCGAGCGCAATCGCCTCATGGTAGCGACCCTCGGCAGCGGTGAAGTTGCCGGTGGCCAGCAGCTCGTCCCCGCAGAGCCGAAGCGTCTCGGCCTGAAACCATCGTGCCTCTGTCCCCTCCGCGAGCCGATGCGCGGCCGCAAAGTGGCCGAGCGCGGCATGCCTCTGGTCGGCCATCCGACAGGCGTCCCCGAGACGCGTCAAAAAAAACGGCCTCCAGGCCATGAATCCGGTGTCTTCCGAGCCGGCCAAGCCAGTGGAAATGAGCGAAACTGCCTCATCCATGGGTCTCAATGCCGCTAGGCACCACCCGCGCCAAATCAGCGCCACCATGCGATAAAATCCCAGTCCATGCTCGGTGGTGAGTGCCAGCATTTCGTCGGCGCTCTGCAGCAACGATTGAGGCTCCACTTCTGACAACACCAGTTGCGGCAAAACCCTATGTATTGCAATGCACTGAAGTCGAAGGATATCGACCCGAGTTGACGGTTGATCTTGAAAGCAGAGTAATGCGATGGGTCAATTACCACATTGGCAATATATTATAACAAGTGTTACTGACGAATATATAACCGGACTAGACAATGATGATCCTGTTGGCGCAGAAGTGATTGTTCGCGACCGCTTTAGCGGCGAATACAAGCGTGCATTGGTTGGTCTATTTTGTAAATCCTCCTCTAATTGCGAGGGTGGCAGTACAGTACTGAGGGCATTTACGATAACTGGAAAATGCATGCGCTCAATGTTCTAATTCCGAAAGGGCGATCAATGTTCTAATGCCGAAAGGGTAATCGCGGAGGGCTGCGAATTAGAGGCGGTCGAGCACCCTCCGGGTGCGATCATGTACATCACGGGCGAATTTGTGGGGGCCAATCCCGCGCTCGTGCCTCACCCCATTATCAAAGAGTGCATACAGCGTATACATAACCTCAAGCAAATTCCGAAACATCGTGTCAATATCGGACAAAAGAGCGTTGCTCAACGCATTTGCACTCTTTTCCCGATCTTTTCCCATGTGTGCGAAAATTGCGTGGCGGATGGTCTGATAATTTTTCTCTTTATAGAGACGGACACTTGGCTCAACTTCCTTGCAGATTTGCCGAAGCTCGGCACGCGTTGGCTCCCATACTCCTTGAAGCGATGTTTCGATCACTTGCTTATGATGTTGATCGCTAACGGTTCGTAGTTTCCGCGTCCGGAGTGCATCTTTGGAGAAAAATCCTGGGTGTTCCTCTGTCGCGTGTAGAAAATCCATTATCGAGTGAGCATCGCCGCGTTTATGGAATAGCTTACCCAAACCCATGAGATAAGCGGTCTGGAGGCCGTGTACTTGCAGAATCCAAAAGTCGGCGTCGCGGTTTAATTTGTCATAAATGGCGCTGTCCGCTAAAGCAAAGTCATTGATTGCTGTCGCTGTATAAAAGGCAGCAGCAGCTGTTTCTATTTCATTCCGAATGAGATTGAGTAGGTTTTCGTATTCTTCAGATGTCACGTTTATACCTCGAAAAGCGGCACCAGTTGGCTGCCGCCTTCGTGTCGCGCTGGTGCGCAGGGTCGAAGGTCGAGATCAGCGAAGGGGCGTTCCGGGTGCGCGGGGATCGGCCGGCACCGCGCGTTCAAGCCAGAGCGCATCGGACGTTTTGAAGAAGGTAGGTGGACCCGAAATCGCCCGAAACGCCGCAGCGCCCGGATAAGCGCTCCTGGGCGGCGCGATTGGCTTGGTGCGCCGGCATGCGGCATCCGACAGGCGTCACCGACCGAGAACCCGTACCCCTCCAGGGGGCCCAAACCCTCTTCCCCGGCTTGGTCCACCGGCTCGCACTCGATAGGTGCGAACATTTGTCGGAAACGGGTAGGGATCGGCTCAGCTTCAGCAGGGGCATCACCTCCTTCGGGGTTTGTTGGGACCCGCCCATTGTAGACCAGCGGCAGGCCCGCATCAATGTAACACCCGCAAAGCGCGCACCACGCACAAAGACCCCCGGATCTAAATCACCGCTCGTCCAGCCACGGAAACGCCCCGCGTAGCCGCTCGCCTTCTTCCCGGATGGCCTTGTCGGTCGGGGTTTAGGGGGTGGCGCCAGCCAATCGAGGACAGTCAGCCGCGCCAGCGTGAGCAGGCAATCGGCTCGGTCGACTAATTCGGTGCAGAGACGGCGGAGCATGGCGCAGTCTTCAACGGCAGCCGTGATGCGGGGCGCCCACCTGATCCCCGACGCGCGGCTGGGGCCGGGGGGGTGATCCGTGACGGGGCGGTCGCGATCACGCGAGGCATCGTCGCCGAGACCGGGGCGTTTGCCGCATTGGCGGCAAAATATCCGGGTGCCCGCATCCTCGGCGACGGCACGCAGCTCCTGCTGCCGGGGCTCGTCGATGCGCACAGCCATGGGCGTGGGATGTCGCCGATCCAGAAAGGCGTGAACAACGATTTTCTCGAAAACGCCCTGTTCGACTGGGCCTACATGCCGGTGTTGCCGCCCGAGTTGACAGCGGCGCTGTGCGCCTGGCGGCATCTGCGCAGCGGCGCCACCCTCTTGCACCACAACGGCTTCGACGACGACGGCCCGGAAGGCGTGCGACGCGCCCATGCCGCGATCAAGACCTACCGAGCGACCGGCATCCGGCTCGCCTTCTCGCCCGGCGTGCGCGACGAGAGCAAGCTCGTGATGGGCGGCGAGGATTTCATTGCGAGTTTGCCGGACGAACTCAGGGAAGCGGCGCGGTCCTTCGTCTTTTTTGACAAGGCGGCGTTCGCCGACGAATATTTCCGCCTGTTCGACGAACTCTACGACACCTACAACGACGCCGACTTGCGGATCCTGCTCGCACCGTCATGGGCGCATGGCGCGAGCGAGGCGTTTCTGCGCCGGGTACGCGAGACGGCGGCGGCGCGCGGCGGCGTCATGATCCACATGCATCTGTTGCAGTCACCGGTGCAAAAGGCCTATGGCCTCCGCCGGCACAACAAGCCGACGGTCATGTGGCTCGACGATCTCGGCCTCGTCGACGAGAACGTCGCCTATGGCCATGCGATCCATGTGACCGAGCCCGAGATCGCGCTGATGGGCCGCCGGCGGGTCTCGGTCACCAGCCACCCGAGCTGCAATTTTCACATGAGGAACGGCATCACGCCGGTGATGCCGCTGCGTGCGGCCGGGGTCAATGTCGCGATGGGGCTCGACGACAAGACGATCAATGACGACGAGGACGCCGTCATGGAGGTGCGGATGATGCACAAGGTGCATCGCCTCCACAGCTTCGAGCTGACGACCCCGGCGATGAGCGCCTATGACGCGCTCGAGATCGCGACGGTGAACGGGGCGCGGGCCGCGGGCTTTGCCCGCGAGGTCGGCGCGCTCTTGCCCGGCATGAAAGGGCGACGCGATCCTCGTCGATCTCGACCGGGTAGCGCGCGACCCATGGATCGATCCGCACTTCGACATCGCCGAGGCGTTTGTCGAGCGCGCGATGGGCGCCGATGTCGCGACTGTCGTCGGCGGCCGCGTTGTCGTCGAGAACCACCGGCCGCAGACGATCGATGTCGAGGCGCTCTACCGCGAGGTGAGCGATTTCTGCGCCAAGGGCCTGACTCGCGAGCAGCGGGCTCGCGCCGATCTCCTCGCCCGCGTCAAACCCTATGCCCAAGCCTGGTACGGCAGCTGGCACCGGGACATGGTCGACCGGCCCTTCTACCGCGTCAACAGCCGGGCTTAGGGTGCGACCGAAGAGCCTTGCTCCCAGCGTTTCACCCCCGCTCGCCTTCCTCCCGGATGGCGCGATCTGTCGGGGTTTCCGGCAGCGGCGCCAGCCAATCGAGTACACGAAGACGCGCCGACGTGAACAGGTAGTCGGCGCGGTCGAGCAATTCGGGAGATAGACGACGCAGCATGGCGGGGACCATATTGACGGGATTATGACGCTTGCTCTTACCGAGGACGAGAAGCTCGCAACTCAGCCGGCTCCTCCGACGCACGATCGAGGATGACCGCTACCCGCTCTCGCCGCGGCTGGCGCCGCTAAAGGCGATCCTGGCGAAGGTCGAACCTCGGGAGCCGCGGCCCGTGCTTCCGCCGCTGCTGAAGGGCTACATGGCGCCTCGCCAACGGCGGCAAAGACGATGAATTCATACAGCGGCCCGCCGATGACCCTCGGCAACGCCGCCAAGGCCGGGGTCCGGTTGATCGTCTGGTGTCGAGCGTGCGGCCGGCAGGTCGAGCCGGACCCCGCGGAGATGGCAGAGCGCTACGGCGCCGATACGGCCGTACCCGATTGGTGCGGGCGGCTGGTGTGTTCGAGCTGCGGCAGCCGGCAGGCGGAATTCGTAGTCACCGGAACCGAGCGGGCGACGAGTTCCTCCTGGTTGAGGTATTCGGCAGCCGCCAAGCCATATGTTCGAGCTTCGGCTTCCCGACCCATAGCGTACTTCGGGGGTGCCCACAGGAATACTCGCGACTTCAGGGGAAACTTCGCACTTCTTCCGCTTCCACGTTTTAGCGCGTCGCCGTAAAGTTCACCGTCGCGACCACATTCGCACTGCCCTGAAAGACCTAGTCTTATGTCGACGTCTCCTGCACGAAAGCCTGGCTCAGCGCTAAGCCAATCGATCGGCAGCGAAAACCTCACCAACAGCCTGACCACGGTCGCGGATGCCGGGCTTGACGCGACGGCTACGGTTCTGCACGGCGTCCCCGTCCTTGGCCTAATTGTCAGCTTGGCGCGCGCCGGGTTCGACATCAAAAATGAGCTCGAGTTCCGCAAAGTCGTGAATTCTTGGAGGCCGTCAGCCAGACATCCGCCGAAAAGCGCGCTGCGTTCACCGCGAAACTTCAAGAGGAGGGCAAAACCGAGGAGTTTGGACAGAATATCCTTTTGCTCCTCAGTCGCTTAGATGACATGGCGAAGCCGGGCATCGTTGGGAGAATCCTTGCTGCTCACATCAAAGGCAACATCAATTACGACGAAGCAATGCGCTTGGCTGCGATCGTTGATCGTTGCTACTTAGGCGATCTTAAGTACCTGAAAACTTTCAAGGACGGCACACAAGGAGAAGGAAGCGACATTGCGGCGATGCTTCTCTCTGGCGGATTGCTCGCCAACAATGGGATTGATGGCGGGTCGTTAGGCGACCCAAAGAGCGGCGGTATCATCTATGGCCTCAACAAGTATGCCGAACTTCTGCTGAAATACGGGTTGTAGGACTGCAAAGGAAGGAAGCGCGCGAGGAGTTGCTGCCCATACAATTATTTGCCCATCCGCTGCTCCCCCTCGCTAGCCTGGAGCAAACTCCACCTTAGCCGCTGGTCTTATTTTCGGGGTCCGCTTCTCTGCACCTACTGCGCGAAAGTCAATTTCCACCGCACCGCGCGCCCCCGATCTTCTCGACCTTGCCCTTGCTGTGCATGTTGCCAAGGACGAGCGCGACCCGGCGCACGAAGTCGGTCCGTGTCGGTTTGTCGTTCTCGCGATCGAGGCCGCACGTAGCCCGAGCGCATCCTTGCGCATACGCTCCCCTTCCGCCTAGGGCGCGACCGTTTTCCCCGCGGGCCGGAATTGCAGTTCCGGCCTGCGATCGTCAGATTAGCGTGGGAGCGAGGAAACGGAGACCAACGACAATTGTCAGCCGCGCGAGCTATAGTCCGTCGGCGTGGCAAGAACATTACGTCCCTAGCGGAGGAAACAATCGATGAGTCTCACTCTGGAAGAAGCCAATCGCATCCTTCGGGGAGCGTTGGCAAAAGCACAGGAGCTGAACATCAAGATCAGTGCCTCAGTCTGCGATGCCGGCGGTCGACTGGTGGCGTTCCAGCGCATGGACAACGCGATATGGGCGAGCGCCTATGCTAGCCAGGGGAAGGCCGTCGCCTCGGCTGCATTCGGCCGTCCAAGCGGCGAGATGGCGGAGCGCGCCGACCAGCCGACGCCGCGCGGGATTGCCGCAGCGGAGGGCGGCCACATGATCATGGGCCAGGGAGCGGTCCCGATCATTCGCAATGGCGTTGTCGAGGGCGCCTGCGGGGTCAGCGGCGGCACCGGGCAGCAGGACGAAGACTGCTCCCGCGCCGGCATCGGCCAACTCTAGCACCCACCTCACTAACGCCGCGGTGGGGTTTGCCCCGAAATCGTCCTCGGCGATGCGGCGACGCCGAGGTCCCATCGGTGATGGGTCGAGGACGCGCGCAGCCGACTCCCTCGCACCGATGTGCTGCGCCGCCTGGGCCCGGCGCGTTCCGCCCTTTCCGCCGACCTGACCGCAGCCGATCGTTTCTTGCCCCGGCCAAGGTGGCACGATGCACCGCGTAACGGCCGACCGCTTCGGTGCCGCCAGTCACGAGTAGGAACGGCCGGGCGGTGCCGACCTTGTTCTTCGACCTACCCCGGAGTGCCGGGCGGGGAGCCTCGCTTTTTTCCGGGGGGCGGCGGGAGGGTGGCGTCGCGCCATTTCGTAGGGCCGAGTCCCAACACCCGCACGCCGCGGATTGGAAACGTCCAGCGAACGCTTGCTACCGAAATTGCTACCGAACTCGGTAGCACGGATCGGCATGAGACGGGATGGGGAACGTTTCGGGGGCGAGAAAAGCAAGCCGTTCCAGGACCATCCGGGACCGGATGATACGCAGCGGGACGGGCGCAATCGAATTTCAAGACCGGTGCCTTAAACCGCTCGGCCACCCATCCCTATGATTGCTAGAGTTGCACTTTCCCAGGCAGCCGTAGGCGCGCCCAGGTTCGAGGAACGAGGTTCATCGGGCGCAGATCGTTTCATGGCGCGTAATCCGGAACCGGGGCGGCAAGCAAGAAGAATATCATCTTGGATTGGGCCCGGCGCGACTTCACCCGCGGCGACGAGCGACTTTTGCGCCGCCGCCGCGGAAAGCCGGACATCCCCAACGTCGGGGTCGGGTTGTGGCTCGCCTAGAGCGCGATTTTCGCAACGCCGTCGGGCAACGTCAAGCAAGCCGGGCTCGCCGGAGCCGCCGTCCTCGCCATCATCTTCGCAGGGTGGCCGCGGCGCAGCGATCGGATGCAAGGGCAAAGCGGTTCAAATATCGCCCTTGGCGCGATCATTCCGGTGACGGCGCGGGCGCGGCTGGGCCGTCGGGGTGACGCCCGGCGCGCCGCCTGACGCGCCTGACGCGGGTAAGCCCGATCCCCTGACCGCACCTCGCCGGGGCCGCGCCCGCTGCCGGGAATGATACTAAAGCGTGTATTAAGTTCTTTCCCTAGACTGGGCGTTGCAGTCTCAATGACGGCCCATGGCAGAAAGGCGGGAGATGCGCAACGTCGCGATCGACGCGTACCATTTTGTCGGCATGCGCGGCGGGTCGGGCGGCTCCGGCAGCTATCTTTTCGCGCTGATCGAGCATCTCTCGCGGCTCGCCGATGTGCGGGTGATCGCCTCCCGCCACAACGCGCCGCTCTTTGCCGAGATCGTCCAGCGACACAAGCATCTTGTCGTCGCCGCCGGCGGCGACGGCCACGCCGAGGCCGTTCGCGCCGGGATCGACGGCGCCGACATTCTTTACGCTCCGTTCACCAGCCTGGCCGGATCCGCTCGCGAGTACCGGATCCCCTCGGTCATTGCGATCCACGACCTCCAGCATCGGTTTCTCAAAGGGTGCTTTCCGGAGCCCGAGCGCGTCGAACGCGACGACGATTTCTTTGCCGCGGCAACCAACACCGACGGGATCATCACCTTTTCCAAGACCGAACAAAGAAACATCACCGAGATTTACAACGTCAAGGTCGCGGTCTCGACCATTCCGCACGCGCCGTTCCTGGTAGAGGACGTCACGAAAGATCTCGACGATGCCCGTATCGCACCCGATCGCAATCCTTACATCAAAAAATATGGGCGGTATGTGCTGTATTCGGCGGTGAACTGGCCGCATAAAAATCACTTCCGCCTGATCGAGGCATTCCGCCTGATCGCGGAAGATTCGGCGTCGACAGATGTTAAATTGATCCTGACCGGCGCCCCCTGCGTCGAGCCGCGCCAACATTTCTACAAGGAGCTTCTCGATCAGCCCTGGGCGCGCGAACGGGTCGTCGATCTCGGCTACGTCTCGAACGTGCAGCTCTACCTGTTGCTCTGCGGCGCCGAGGCATTCGTGTTCCCCTCGATGTACGAGGGGTTCGGCATCCCGGTGCTCGAGGCCATGCGGGTCGGGACGCCGGTTCTCGCCTCCGATCTCCCGGTCATGCGCGAGTGGTTTTCCGGTTGCTACGAGCCGTTTCACAATATTCGCGACTCTTACCGCATCGCCGAGGACTTATGCCGATTTCTCGCGGACCCGCAGCGCCGCCATGATCTTGCCGATGTCGGCCTCGCCCGCAGTCTCGAATTTTCGTCGACGCGCACGGCGCGGGAGACGTTCCGGTTCCTGTCGGAGGTTGCCGGCACTTTCGATCCAGCGAAACAATACCGAGGCCGCCCGTTGCGCGACCTGACGATAGTGCGCGCGAAGGACCGGCGGCTGTTGTTTCACGTGCTCGTCGACGGCGGCGCCGCGCCGGTCTTGGAGAGTGCCGCGCCGGCGATCGAGGCGTTGTCGTCGGGTTGCGACGATCATGTCGGGTTCGTCTTCCTCGTCCCCTACCAAATACGCAAGGCGTCCCGGTGTTCAGGGGACTGGGAAGTGCTTTATTTCGACGAAACCGACCGTCAGCGCGAGCTGGCGCGGGCGATCTCGTTCTACGCCAAGACGCAGACCGATGTAGCGTTTCATTGCTTTGTCAAATTGTCGGCGCTCGCCGCTTTGGCAGCGGACGCGGGTATCTTGCCGCGCTATCGCGATGCGATGTACCGGGCGAGCGACGGCGTCGACGGTTTTTACGTGGGCGATAACGAGTGGTCGGCGATCGCCAGCCGGATCCTCGAGGCCTTGCATGTCGCACCGACCCGGATCGCAGCAGCGATGCCCGATGGCCCGACGATCGCGATGCATCATTTCATCCTGGCCGACGAATTCGTCGTCGACCGTTCCGGCGTCGACGGCTCGATGCCCGATTGGTTCGGCGACACCGGCGTCATCGAGCTCGCCGCGCAAGCGCGGATCGCCACGCCGCGGCCGCGGTTTGCCTATATCGAGACCCAGTCGACCGGCGAGGCCGGGCATTATCTGTCGCTCGTCGAAGACATCTGCGCCGCGGCCGAGCGCGCCGGTCTGTCGCCGATGCTCGGCGCCAACCGCAACCTGCCGGCAACCGAAGTCCTGGGAAAGCTGGCAGGCGGCGTCGATCCGTGTTTTTCCGATTACAGCCAGGCGCCGGAGCCGCATGTCACGCCGAGCCAATTTGCCGAGGAGCTCGCGGGATACCTGCGCCGGCATCACCTCATCGCCGCCGACTATGTCTATCTGCACATGCCCTTTCCGACCCTGATCGCGGGCATCCTGCAGATCGTGGCGACGCATCGGCTCGACGACCTGCCGGTGTTCCTGGTGCGGATTTGCTCGTCGGACGAGACTTTCCGCTGGCACGAGATCCGCGAGACCAAGCTTTTGCACGCGATCGCGCAACTCGGCGCCAGGCGCCGCGACCGCCTGCGGATCTTTGTCGAATTGATCCCGCTGGCGGATTATTTCGCACCCCATGTCGGGTGGAAATTGCCGCTGCTGTTGAACCCGATCGGCCCAAGGCTCGCGGTCGGCGCGGATCGCGCCGCCCGCCTGCGGCAGCAGCGCTGCCACCGGGCAACCGTCAATTTCGGCTATTTCGGCGAGGCGCGCGAAGAAAAAGGCTTTCATCTATTGCCCGACATCGTCGAGGAAGTCGTCGGCGCGCACGGCGCCGGCCGGGTCCGGTTTGCGATCCAGGCCAACGCCGCCCCCGGCAACGACACCGAGGCGGTACGAACGGCGCGGGCGCGCCTCGAACGGATGGCCAAGACTTGGCAAGAGAACGGCACGGTGCGCCTCTACGCCGACACCTTCGGCGACATGAATGCCTATTACGCGGCACTCGCCGGTTGCGATGCGCTGCTCTTGCCCTACGACGCCGGCTATTATCAGTATCGCGGATCGGGGGTCGCGCTCGAGGGGCTCGCCCTCGGAATTCCGATCATCGTCCCGGCCGGGACCGATATGGCCCAAACTTTTGCCGGAGAAGGTTGCGTGGTCGCCACCAGCAACGGGCCGGCGCAGTTTGCCGCGGCCTGCGGGTTCGTGATCGAGCACCGGGAGGCGCTGTTCTGCGGGGTGCAAGATTTCTTGTCGCGTTCGACCTTGTTCAAAAGCGAACGCGAATTCATCAACGCCTTGATCGAGCGCGGCGCCGAGGCGACGGGGCCGTCCGCGCCCGAAGAGCGGCCGGTCGCGTTGTGGATCGGCAATGACGTGTTGCGCCAAGGGTGCAGCGCGGTCTACGCCGCGCAGCGCGACTTTCTGCGCCGCCAAGGCTTCGAGATCTACAACCTGTACGTCCCCTTCCCGGATCTCGACGGCCACCGGCACAGCGACTGGGCACTGGAAAAATACCTCATCGCCAATGCTCTCGGCTGGTCGGTCAACGGCTACGATTTCGGCTACTACTCCTGGACACTGACCTATTCCGACGACGAGGCGCGGCGCCGGCTGCTGCGGGAAATCAGCGAACACGGCGCCAGCACGCGGCGCGAGCTCTTCGGCTGCACTCCACTCCCGCCGGCGGCTGTTGCAGCTGGTCGAGTTGCAGCCGGTGGCGCTCGTCTGCGTCAATTATGTGCATCTGCTGCCGATCGTGGAAATGCTCGGACTGCAAGGTCGCAAAGAGACCCGGGTCGTGCTCGAGACGCACGACATAGAGGCCCATCAAACGCGGTCCGCAGCAACCGGGACGCCGACGAAGAAGACAACGAATATGAGCTGTTGTTGCTCCCGCAAGCCTCAATCGGCGGGCCCATGTTGCCAATCGGACCAGAGGAGCCGCCGAGGGTCATTCCGCACATGTTGCCTTGCATGACTTGGTAAGTCAGCATCGAGTCAGTCAAATCACCATAGCCCTCATTGTCATTGATCGGCGTTTGGTCGGCATTTGATACCGTGTTCAGGCCCAACATAAGGTATCTGGCGGCACCAATAATGACCGCCGGCCCCGGTGTGTTCGTGAACATGTTTTTCCTTATCACGATCTTCTGGATGGCGGGCGTCGAGGGCCAAGCCGCGGTTTGCGGCATCACCGAAAGAGCGCCCTGGGATGCAGACAGTTCGCCCGGCGTGCTCAAATTGTTCAAGTCAATGACCACATTGCTCGGGCCGAAAAAGCCGCCACTGCCGCTACCCGCCGTCAGCGCGATATTGCCGATGGTATTGCTAGCATAAGTATTGCCTCTTACAAGGCCATACGGCACGCTCAGGAGCGTGCCATGCCCACGATTTTGATGGAACCAGTTGAGGGCAAATTGAGGGCGACGTTATCATTGAAAACAACGAGATCGCCTATCAAGGCGATGACGCCGTCAACCTATGGTCACAGTCCGGCAGAATTACGGTGGAAACCGGGCGGCCTTCCTCGCTATTCGCCGGGGGCGGCCGATTGATAGCGGAATTGGCAATCCGGAAGCCGCGTTGGCCGCCGCTGCTGTTCACCGCGATACCCATGCCGGGGCTGGTCAAAATGGTCGCGCCCTCGATATCGATGTCATCCGACGCGCTTACATAGATGGCCTGGCCATTATAAATATAATGACGTACCACAACCCTTGAATTCACCGGAAAATAATCAAAATTTGCGCAGAACGGGCGGACGTTGAAACTGCATTCGTAAGGATTCGATGGAGATGGTTCCGACACGACATTACAGGATCTACATGAGAAAACTTGCGGGTACGTGACGCTGCCCACTGTCCTGCTGCCGACATAGGCTGGCTGCGGACTGTAGCCGCTGAAGAAGTAGACTTCGTGGGAGGCAAGGTTATCGCCGGCAGTGGGGTCAAACTGGCCCGGCGGATCGGCAGTATTGGCATCCCAGAGATTGACTGCCTGTATCGGCGGCGTGACGCCATTCATCGTATATTCCGGATTTGTTGCCGTCATGGGATATTGAGGATCGATCGCCAAAGCATTGTGACCGGGAAATAGCGGGTCGGGGATGATCGTACCGAGCGAACTTATCGGCAGCAAGGGCCAGTCGATCGTGAAATTTTTGAGGCGTATTCTTTGCGCGTTGTAAACGTCAATGCCGATGGAGGGCGCGCTGAAATTCAAGGTCGAGCCGCTGAGGTCGATTTCAAGATCGCTGATAGCACTATAATTGACGCCGCTAATGGTCCAATGCGGCGCGCAGTTCCAGTATAGATTGATATTGCAAGCAGTGGGTTTATGGCAATTGGAATCGTCCAACATGCACATGCTCGGCCCGTTGAAAACATACGTTCCTGTCGGGATCACCAGCTTGTGGGCATGGTTGTTAACGGCCTCCTGCAACACATTCCAAAAATAATCGTCAACGCTCTCGCCGTCGCCTATCGGCCGGGAATAGGCGGGGCTGTCTTCCTGCGGACCTTTCACCAAGACCTTCACTGTCTGACCGTTGGGGGCGATAAAGCTTTGCTGTTTGTCGGCTGGAGGATTATAGGTAACGCTAGGCGCCGATGTCGGGATGATTTCCGCGTAAATTGGCTCCAGATAGGGTAGGGTTGGCCGGGCGGCGGTGCCTGCTTCGGTAGTTTGCGCAGAGGCCAGGCCTAACATCATAGAAAAGGCGAATATAGCTCCGGCAAGCCAAACAGCCCCATAATGTGAAACCATAAGATTTTCATCTCTCTGCTGATGAGCGCGCGCCGTGGCGAAAACGGCGTTCATTGGCGGAACGACGTATTGGCTGAAAAGCCGCCGCCGTCGAAATGCAGTAGGATTAGCTCCGCTCTTAAAAGAGAAGCTCGCCGCCGGGCTGTTGGGCTATCCGCCCCAATAGCCGCGACCGCTATTGGTGGAGCTGTCGGTTGGCTAGGAACGAGCCACTGCGCGCTGTATTGCCGGGCCGAATGCCGGAGGGGGCTCTTCGGAGCCGTTCAATCCAGCTCGATGAATGCGACAACGGCCCGACGCGGTCGATCGCGGCGTCGATTTCACGCTCAGACGGCCGCTGGCCCCCTTGTAGTAAAACTCTACAAAAAACACGGCACTTCTCCTGGCATCCAGCCAATTTGAGTTATACGAAGATGCTATACGTTTTTCCCTAAATGCTGAAACGAATTTGTAGTTAATATCTTCGATAATAGCGTTAACTGCGGCGATTTCCGGGTTCGGGCCGGGCAAGTACCGCGCTTAACTAGTGTCCTGAATCGAGAATTCGTTGAATAAGTCGGGGCATGGACGGTGAGGGTGTCCGAGCAAGATCGGGCGATGGTTTGGAGGATGGCATCGGCGGACTTGGTCCAGATGAAGGGCTTCGGGTCGTCGTTGTCGGCCTGGATGAAGGCGGCTATGGCGGCTTTGAGTTCGTGCATGCTCCGATGGACGCCGCGCTTGATCTGCTTGTCGGCAAGCAGCGCGGGGCTCGGTTCCCGTGAGCACGAATCAACGTTGTGGCTGCCGCAGCTTGCACACAAGGCGAGCGCCCCCGACGGGGACGCTGATGTCGGCTCCGTGCTTTCCCGCGATCTCGGCGGGATCGGGTTCGACCTGTCGGCCGCATTCTCGGCACCATACGATGAACCGAACCATGGCCGCCGCGGCTTTGCCCGACCGTCTTGGGCGACCCGCGGTAGGGCCTTATCCCCGTCGCCGGCGCCTGACCAGAGGGCGCATCCGCTGGTCTTCAGCAGCGGCAGGGGCGGCCCTGCACCTCTTACGCCGGCGGTAACGCTACCGTCGAAGGGGGCGTTCAATTGGCGGCGAAGACCCAGTGACGGACAACCCTCGACCATCAGAAATGCTTGTACGTGCCAGTTGAGTATTTTCGCGCCAAAAACTAGACTAGGCAGCCGACGCAACTGTTGGAACCTTATCGTGGCAAAGCCGTCCGACCCCGCCCGCGAGCAATCTCCGGCCGCTGCCGCCACGGAATGGCGTGCCTCGACAGCGCTCTACAATGCTTTTGCGTCGGCATGGGAGGGCATTTTCGACGACACCAACCACCAAAACACATACGACCGTCTCGCTTGGGAATATGTCGAAGGACTGCTGCCGCGCGCCCCCGCTGATATCATCGATGTTGGTTGCGGCACCGGCCGGTGGGCGGCAAAGTTCCTGGCGCTCGGGCATCGCGTGACCGGTATCGAACCGGCGCCGGAAATGGTCAGGATCATTGCGGCAAAGGGGCTTGCCGCCGAGATGGCGGTGATCACGGACAGCATGGAGACAGCCCTGGTGCCGCCGGCCTCCGCCGACCTCGTCGTGGCCATGGGCTCGGTGCAATACGCGCGCGATCCAGCGCTGATGATTTGCCGGTTTTTTTCGTGGACGAAGCCCGGCGGCCGGGTCTTCGTCTGCGTCGATTCCCTGGTCGCGGTGGTTCTGGAGCTCCTGTCGCTGCAGCGGGTCGACGAGGCATTGGGCATTTTGGGCACCGGCCGAGGCGTATTTAGGCACGCCGGCGAAAGCGCCGACCTCCACGTTTGCGACCGGCGGACGCTGGAGGGCTACTTTGGAGCGGCCGGCCTCGTCGAGCTCGACTGCCGCGGCCTTCTTGTCTCGATGAGTGCGCTCGGGCGAGAGGCCTGCAGCCGCGCGATTGCGTCCGACCAGGCGGGCGTCCTCGCTTTGGAGCGAAAACTGGCGCAGTTCCCGGCTATCGCCGATATCGGCAAGCACATTATTGTCTGCGGCCGCCGCCCGCTGCCATCGGCGCCAGAGACTGCGACAGGTGCCGGGTGACCGCGGCGGTCGCGAAGCCGCGGCGACGGAACCATGAAGCTTGACCTAACCGACAGCGAGAAACGCGCTGCTGCTTGGCCTGAATAGTTCTTAATTAATCTGTGAGATCCCGTGGTCGACCGGAGGATTTGGGTAGCGTATAATTGAGATCACTCGTCCAGGTACGGCATTCGCCAGACTGTCGGTAACACGTCGACATCCTTCATCTTCGGCCGCCTCGCGGTGACATGGGATTCGCGAAGATCGGCCGATCCGAAGACGTCGAGATCGCCGCCGGCGGCGAGTTCACACCGATGATCGCCGAGGCTCATCGTCGTTTCCCATTTGGGATCAAACTCGGCGTTGCTATGGACGGCCTCGGCGAGCAGCTTGCTGAAATGCACGCTTGGCTCGCCGAACTGGAGGTGTCGACGGCTGGGCAATGACCTAGGCGAGGCGGCGCGGCGCGAGAAGCGCCTATCAGGCTGCGAGGGATCGCGCTACCCGGCCGACGATGTGTTCGATCGTTTCGACGGCAAGATCTTCGAACGACGGCAAAGCAACCAGCCTCGGGGCTACGCAATCGGTGACCGGCAAGGAATCGGCGGCCGCCGACGCAAAATATGGCTGTTTGTGCAGCCCCAGACCATACCACATCCGGTATTCGATACCATTGGCGAAAAGGTCGCCGACGACATTGGCCGCCAGTGAGGCAGTGGCGGTGCTCAGAAGTACATAGCTGGACGAAATATCGGGCGCCGCTATGATCTGATCGTCGATGCCGTATGCCGCCGCCGCTGTGCGATAGGCTTCCGCGACCGCGCGGTTTGCCGCAACCTTCCTATCCCACTCGTCAAGCGACGCAAGACCAACGGCCGCGTGGTATTCGCTCATCTTGCCGTTAGTACTGGGGCTCTCGCTGTCGCGCGTATGGCGGAATCCAAAATTGAGACAGCTCACTACCCGGGCGAGGCCCTCGAGGTCCGACCAGATCACGGCGCCGCCTTCACCGGTGCTGAACGATTTGGTCGCGTGGAAGCTCAACGCGACCGGCACCGATCCGATTATCCGCCGCGGATCGGCGACCACCGCTTCAAACGCTGCTGCACCGTCAATAACGACTGGAATTCCGGTACTCCGCATGAAATCCTGCCAGGGGCCTTGAGGCAGTGCGCGGCCGTAGGCGGCGACCGGAACGACGACGCCGGCTCGCTGCAGCATCGGGTGATCGATGAGGCATTGCGGAGCGGCCGTCCAGCTCTCGGCATCGATGTCGACGAGATAAGGGGCATAGCCGCAGCGCTCGACGGCGATCGCCGTCGCGACAAAGGTGTATGCAGGGACAAAGGCGAGCGGTCGTTGTGGTGTTGCCCGCCCCGCGCTCGCCAGTATCGCGCCCTCGATGGCGCTCGTTCCCGAGCTCGCCGTGATCACGTTTGCGCGACTGCCGAACAACCGGGACACGCGGTGCTCCAGTTCGAGGACGAGTTGCCCCCTGTTCGTATACCAGCGATTGCCGTCGATCAGCTTCAGATAAGGTAGCAAGCGATCGGCACTCGGCAACCGCGATCGATAGACGGGAACGCTTCCCGCCGGCACCACCCACCGCCCCCCACCCGCCCTCAACGGTGCCCCCCATCGGATGGGGCCGCGCTCCTCACGACATCTGTCAAATGTTCGAAATCGATCATCGCGGTTCACCCGACACGTGACCCGTCCGGACTTCGCACCGCACCCGTCAATATCGCGTCACACCTTCGCGACTGCGGCGACGATCTCGATCCAACCCTCTTACTGCGCCAGCCGCCCGACGAATCGGGTCACCGATTTCGAATGGAAATCAACCTTGCGCGCGAACAGATGGGGGTGCCTCTGCAGCTCCTTCAATTCGCGTGCCGTGCGGAACACAAACGGTTTAGGATCGCGGGTGAAATCCATCAACATGAACGATCCGTTTTCGCGCCGGCGCGGCGAGTTGCCGAGGAGCGTATGGTAGTATTGTTCCTCGGGGATCGCAGAAAACTCGAACGATTCCCGCAGATGGCGATCCCGGCGGTGTTGCGCCAGGATCTCCCGGACCGCAGCCGCCGACAGGGCCCAATAGGCGGGTCCGGTCCACAGTCCCGGCAACTTTGCCTTACCGCGCGCTCGCAATTTGGCCAGGCGGGCGATCTGGATCTCCATCGCCGGCGTTACCACCCACTCTCGGTAGTCCGGAACGCGAGAGTTCATCGCATCACAGTCGTAGCAGTAGAAACCGTCGTAGCGGGCCCGGACCTCCTCCAAGAATTCCTGGAGATCTGGCTCATACGACTTGCCGTCCGATGGTTCGGTGCGGGTCAACTCGATATATTCGACGTCTTCGGCGAGCCAGGCCAGCAGTTCATCCAGCCGCCGCAACGGCACGCTGTCCTCCGTAAGGTAGAGAAATCGATCATAGGCTTTCGCTCTTTGCGCCGCCTCGGCGGCGGCGAGAACGGCGCGAGCCCCGTTGAACCCGCCCCACCAGCAGCGCAGTCGCGGCGTGACCAGACGCAGGTTGGCGGTGCGCTCGGCCAATGCCCGATAATCCGCCGCATCGGTCGCCGCGTCGACGTGCAGCCAAATGTCGGCACCAGTACCGGCGAAATAATGTGTCAGCAATTCTACGCCGGCTGCCGGGCCGAGATATGCCATGCAGATCACTGCAAGCTGCAAATTCCCCTTCCGCTTCCGCCGCGCCCCGGCGCTCATGGCCAATGTGCAAACAACGGGGCTCTTCAGCCATTTCGGTGATCCGACCGAACGGCGTGGAGAATCCCTCCGCGACCGTCGCAGCGAGGCAATCCCGCGCCCTGAACAAAATGCCTCCAAACCACTCTTCAGGCTCGGACACTCGCCGCCGGCAATTCCACGACAGCAAACAAGACCTAATTAACCCTTAATCAACGGCACGCGGCTAACCTCACCGTCCCAACTTGCCGGTCAAGGCTGACGCAGCATGACAAGACCCACCCGCTCCTCTCCGGCCGACGCAAGCGCCGCGCCTCGCACCGTGCTGCCCGCAGCTGGAAACCAGGGGTCGATCGGACATCGGACCTATACCTATGTGCCGCCGTTCAAACTCATTCAGGACGCATTGCATATCGGCAAGGACGACATCGACGCCGACGGTAATATCTCCATTCCCGCGCCTGTATTCAAGGCGTTGATGGAGCATCTTTTAAAGAAGGGTTTCTTTGACGAACGATGGTACGTCGAATCCAATCCAGACGTCGACAGTGCTATAAAAAATGGGAAGATCACTGATGCTCTTGATCATTACATCTCGGCCGGATATTACGAAGGCCGCAGTCCCGGCCTGTGCTCCGTCGATCGCGAGTGGTATGAGCGGTTTTATTCCGATGTGGGTCTCGCCATAAAAAGCGGGCGGCTGGTTGATAGTGCAGAGCATTTTCATCAGGCCGGCTACCATGAGGGCCGTGCCCCGTCGGCGGACCAGTTGTCAGCCGCGGAAACATGGAACAAGTTGCTGTCGAAGTAATCCCTTACACAACATGCGCCGTGCTTAAGGAGAGGGACGAGGACGCGAATGAGTTCCTTGCCTGTCCGGCGCACTGGATCACCGCGAGGCCGCGCGTCTACCCCAGCCGCTGCCGGTACGACGGCCATTTTTACGATCGTTTCGCGCAATTACATCGCCTATGCCGCGACCTTGATGCAGACGGTGGCGCGGCACCACCCGGAGGCGGCGCGATATGTCTTTCTCGCCGACGACGATTATGATTTTTCCGACCTGAATCTCCCGGCAACGGTGATCTGTGCGGACCGAATCAACATCGCCAATTTTTCGCAGATGGCCTTGCGCTATACGATAATCAGAACTCAACACCGCCATCAAGCCGGGTTGCATTCAATGGTTGTTCAATGATCAGCATTGTGCCCGGGCGATCTATTTGGATCCGGACATCTATGTCGTGCGTCCCTTGCGCGCAGTCATGGGACTGCTCGACGGCGGCGCCGCCATCGTCTTGACGCCGCATATTACCGCGCCGCTGCAGGACGGCCATCACCCGGACGATCTGGCGATCATGAAGTCCGGGGTCTACAATTTGGGATTCGGCGCCTTTGCACACACCCCGCGGGTGGCGTCCTTCGTCGCGTGGTGGGCCGAGCGGCTCGTCAAGCACTGCCGTGTGGACATTCCCAATCACCTCTTCACCGACCAGCGATGGATGGACCTGGCGCCCGCCTTTGTTCCCGATACTGCGATCCTGCACCATCCGGGGTATAACCTCGCCTATTGGAATCTGCTGCACCGCCCGGTGACGCGCGGCCGCGGCGGTTGGCGGGCCGGCGGAGAACCGCTGCATTTCGTCCATTTCAGCGGCGTCGATCCGCTCAAGCCCGGAGAGTTTTCGAAGCACCAAACGCGCTTCCGCACCGAGAATATCGGCGGACTGCTGGCGCTCTTCGAGACCTATGTCGCGCAACTCTTGGCCAACGGGTATGAGAAATACGCTAAGCTACCCTACGCGTATGGTTGCTTCAGCGACGGTCGGGCGGTGCACGCGCTGATGCGGCACTATTTTCACCGCTGCGAGGATACCACGGCAGAGCTGGCCGGCGTCTCGCTGACCGCCAATTCGGAGATCTTCGATGCGATCGAGCCGGGTTTGGAGCGGCCGAGTCTGCCGGGAATCACCCGAATCATGCACCAGCTCTGGCTGCAACGAGAGGATCTGCAGCGCGAGTTCGCCCTCGATACGGAAATCGGACGGCGCGGCTTTCTGACATGGTTCAGCGAACGCGCCGCCGTCGAGGAGGGCGTCGACGGGCGTTCCGTCCATGCCGCCGCCATGCTTTTGGCCGGGAGCGTTGCCGAAAAAGCCAACGAAACCGGCGGAACGCGCATTGCCCGGCCTCAACCACCATGGAACGACGCCAGCCTTTGGGCGAAAGCGGCGCGCGAGGCCGGAGGCTATCTGGCGGAGCGGGTCGAGATGGTGTGTACGACTCCTTACGCCGGATTGCCGCGCCAGATGGTCATCTTGTGGGAGAACCGTCCCGACCTTCAACTGGCTTTTCCGCTCGCGGCACCGGAGGATTTTGATAGGTATGTGGCATGGTGCGTAACCAGCGGAATTGCCGAAGGCCATATCGATCCCGAGTTGATCGACGATCGGTTTTGGGAGCGGCTCGATGCGCCGGCGGCACTGAACGGCGACTACGACGGGATGCCGATCACACGCGGATTATGGGCCGCATGTTCCGCCTATCACCGGCGTGAAAGCGTTGCCCGGTTCCCGCAGGACAAACAGAGCCGGACCGAGCTCGCCTTATGGTTCTTGCTGGAAGCGCCGCGCAAATACCGCTGGCCGGCGGCGATGACCCGGTCGCTGCGCGCCTATGCCGACGCGCCGGTCCCTGCCGTGACCGCCTTTGGCGTGCCGCTGCCTCGCCTGGTGTTGATGCTGTGGCAGAGCCGCGCCGACCTGCATTCGACCTATGACCTCGCCGAAGAGACCGATCGTCGCGAGCTGTTCGGGTGGTATCTCTTCGAAGGATTGACGGAATATGGTCTGACCGGGGCCGATCTCCCGGATGAGCTCGGTTGCCGGTTGTTTACCGCGAACGAGCCCGATGAACTCCCGCCGATACATCGCCTGGTTCGCTGCCGGCGTCCCGACATAGAGGCCGCATACGATGCCGGCAGCGAGATCGGGCGGCAGAGTTATTTCAGCTGGTTCGAGGAGCACGGTCGGCTCGAGCTCGCCTGGGATGCGGTATTTCCACCGCCCCCGGTTTCGCGCCCGGCCGGCCATGTCGGGGCGGCGCGCAGCGCGGAGCGGTTGCCCGGCCCCCTGATCGTCCTGACCGGTCACATCAACCAGCCGAGCGGGCGGAGCGAGGACATGCGCATGACGATGCGCGCGCTCGACGCCCATCGCATTCCATATCTGACACTGGACCGGGGAGACGGGGTCGTACGCCTGTGGGACGGCCGGGAGGCGGATCGCGACGCCGTTTCTCGATCCAGCATCAACATCGTTCATCTAAACGCCGACACGGCATTCGCCGACTATCAATTCCTCCGCAGCTACGGGATCGGAGATGCCACGGTGATCGGCTACTGGGCATGGGAACTATCGAAATTTCCGGCCGAATATGTTCGATCCTTTTCTTTCTACGACGAGATATGGGCGGCGACGAAATTTGCTCGGGACGCTTTCGATATCGGCCATCGACCGGTCACATTGATGCCGATGCCGGTCGAAATCCCCGACGGGATACCGGAACTCAATCGCCCCTATTTTCGCCTTCCGGAGCGGCGATTCATGTTTCTGTTCAACTTCGATTTCGGATCGTATTGTGCGCGCAAGAACCCGGACTCGGTCGTTGCCGCGTTCCGTCAGGCGTTTCCCGACGCGGACGCACCCGTTTGCCTGGTCATCAAGACCATCAATGGCGAAGACTACGTTTCGGAATGGGAGAAACTGCGGCAGACGACGCTGGGTGATCCGCGCATCATCATGCGCAATGGACACTATACCCGAGAGGAGATGATCAATCTGATTCGCTGCTGCGACTGTTATGTGTCGCTGCACCGCTCCGAGGGCTTTGGGCGCGGACCGGCGGAGGCGATGCTGCTGGGGCGGCCCGTCATCGTCACCAACTATTCGGGCAACGTCGATTTTACCACCGCCGAGAACAGTTTTCCGGTCGATTACCGGCTGGTGGCGGTTGCTGACGGCGAATATCCCGGCGGCCGCGACCAGGTTTGGGCCGAACCGGATGTTGCCGGCGCCGCGATGCAGATGCGCCGCCTCTACCAGGAGCCCGGCCTCGCCGGGGAGACCGGGCAACGCGCCAGACGCTTCATGGAGACCTGGTACAACCCGCACCGGATCGGCCGGAACTATCTCGCGCGGCTGTTGGAGCTGGCGCCGAACCTGGCGCCGCGGTGGAACCGGCAACGCCGCGCGGACTGGCGTATGCACCGCGGCGAACGGGCGCCGAGAGTTCAATTGCGGGACGGACGCGGGCTGCGCGGGCGCAGCCCGAAGACCTCGCGCACGACATCGCCGTAGGTGTATCCGGCCGCCGCGGATGGCTCGATATTGGCTGCCGCTTCGCCCCATTCGTTCCAGGCGTAGAGGAGCACGATGCCTTTCGTCAGGTGCCGGTTCGCGTCAACGAAGCGCTTCAGCGCCGTGAGGTGTTCGCGCCACAGAGCCGGGGTCGTGCCGCTGGTAAATTTCATCGCATTGGGGCCGCCCGGAACGCGCCGGCCGATCTCGTACCTGCCCGGTCGACCCGCACGGAAGGAAGGTTCGCGTCATGACGGCAGCGCCGGCCGGAGCGGTAATTTGGGCGGTCATCGCCGGGATCCAGTCTGCAACGTACTTGGCATAAGGCTCCGCGCTGCCCTCGATTGGCTCGGCAAAGCAGGTGAAGCCGTCGGGATGAACCATTTTCTGGAAATAGGCCTCGGCTCCGTATTTTGCTCGCGGCGGTATCACGTGGACGATCAGCGGATCGACCCCCAGAGCCGACTGCCCCGCCCGGCGCAACGCGGCATAGGCGGCGACGTAATCGTCGGACTGGGCAAAGTTCACGCCGAAATCGATCACCAGCGGGCGGCCGTCGACGCGATAATAAGCGTCGGACGCCATGTATTTGACGAGCAAAGAGACGGTCCAAGTTTCCGTCGGGTTGAGGTTTTGAGCGGCGCGCCGCGACGGCGGCGGTGGTCGGCGGAAGAGAAGGCCGCAGTCGTAGCCGCGAGCCTGGCGCCCGACGCGGTGGCCCGGCAGGTGGCTCTGCGCCACGGGGCGCATCCCAATCAGCTTTACGCCTGGCGGCGGGAATTGGCCTCGGTCGATTTCGACGGCACGGGACCAAACCCGGCCCAGATGGCGTGGTGCCGATCGTCGACCCGAGAACCGGGCAGCCGGTGAGTTTTGCCGACCGGCGGCCGCTGCTCGGCTTCTATGACCTGATGAAGCCGGACATCGTCGCCGCAGAGATCGAGGAAGGCAGCGAGCGAGGGCATCGAGTTCTTCGCCCTCTACTGGTATTTCAACGCACAAACCGGCGGGGAAGAGGATATTTCGGCGCCGACCCGGCTGTTCTTCGCGAGCCCGGCGCGCCGCAAGATCAAGCTGGTGCTCGCGCCGATCGCGCTCAGCGATACCCGTGACAGGAACGTCACGCTGGCCTCCTGGACCGCGAAGACGGCTCGGAGCAGCGCGCCGCCGCACCCTCCCCCGCGCGCGGTGGCATGCCCACGGCTGGCGCAATCAGCACACGGGCGAACCCATTCGCCGCCGCCCGCAGCTCTTTCCGCCAGCGATAGATTTGTCCCGGACAAATCTCGGCACGACGGGTCACCTCGTTCACCACGGCCCCAGGCGCCAAACTCGCGGCGACGATTGCTCGCTTCTGGTCCCTGCTCCAACGTCGCCGACGTTCCAGGACCTAGTTCAGAGCGATGTGAGCGTGCAGATTCCCGGGCTCCAGATCGTCGGTCCGGCGCGGCGGATTACATCGTCGAAAGCTCGCCGCGCGCGACGTTCTCCATTCCCAATCCGGAGCAGGCGGAGACTTCACACCCCGCTCGCATTCCTCTGTTTTGACGAGGTAATTTCCTCAGGTGGGCTGTGCCGCGAATGGCTTCATCGCGCCGACCGACGTGCACACCAGGATCGCCTTTAACGGTCGAGATCGGCGCGTTTCTGCCGGTTTTCGTGTCAAATGCACGTGACTGGCCCATAGTAGCGAGATATTAACCAGGCAGTGGTTGAACGATCGCCGCTGCCGGTAAAATTCTCTGGCGTGCAGCGGGAGCAGGATCATGAACCTGACCACATTGGCCAACGAGTTTGCTTCGGACAAGGGGACGGTAGCCGGATCACCTCCTCATAAATACACCTATTTATATGACCTACTGTTCTATCCCTATCGTTCGGAGAAGATCAATTTCCTTGAACTGGGGCTGGCGGCTGGGGGGCCGGAAGTAGGCGGGCCGGTGGAACGAGAAGTGGCCTCGCCCTCAGTACGCATGTGGTCCCGATATTTTTCGCATGCGATGATCTACGGCTTTGATATCTCGGATTTCTCGCAGATGGAAAATGCTCACTTCAAATTTATCCGAGGTGATGCCGGGTCAGCAGAAGATCTCCGCAGGCTGGCAGATGTTGCCCCACATTTTCATGTGATAGTGGACGATGCGTCACACGCGTCCTATCATCAGCAGCTGTCGTTCAAAATTCTGTTCCCCCGCCTAAGCCCGGGTGGACTCTATATTATAGAAGATCTCCATTGGCAATCGCCGTTCTTCGAAAGGAAACTGCCGAGAGTGCCCAAGACGGCAACCTTCTTCGATGCTTTCTTTGAAATGGACCTCTATCTACCAAACACTCTATTCCCACAGAGCGAAATAATAGACATCCGTCGACACGTCCAAGCTTATGCAGCTTTTCCGTCGTTCAATGGAGGTAACGGCGGTACCAAGATGATCGTTTTGCGGAAACACGAATTTGGTGCTCTTCCTTCTTGATAAGAACAGGAACGACCTTATCTGAGGGCGTCACTTGAAGACAGCCTCTATATCCTCGCCCGCCTTACGCGCGTGTCATTGGCCTATGCCCTTAACAGGAGCGAGCGTATTACCTAGGGTATGTTGCACAATAAGCCAACGTCCAGGAGAGAGAGGCAAATGTACGAAATAAAGAGACCACAAGCTGGGATTAATATCATACGAATGCTGCAGACGACTGACCCGTTCAGGTATCATGCACTCTTTGAAATTACATCAACGGTGAATAGGGTTTTTTGCGAAAGACAGGAAATTGAGTACGTCGGATATATAGGAATCAGAATTGGTCGGTTTCCATGGCATGCAACTTTCAACCGTATTCCACTGTTGCACGATTTGCTGAAGGACGAATATCGGGGTTGGATTATCTATGTCGATGCCGATGCCTATGTAGCGGACCTTGATTTCAATATTCGACATTTTTTGGCGGAGCGAGAGGATCGTGCGATACTGGGAGCTCCGGGCGGCACCGCACCCTGGAACATAAATGCCGGAATCCTTTTCATCAATTTCGGGCAGCCTGCGGCCCGCAGGATTGTGGAGAAATGGTATGAGCGCCTTCTGAGCGAGGTTGGCGTTGACCGACTCAATGATGCTGTAACTCCGTGGGAGGCTGGACTCAAGGACGATCAGGTGCTGCTGCACGAGGTTCTGCAGGCTGAGCCGGAGCTGAGTACGGCGCTTGAGCGGCTTCCAGCCTCGCTCTTCGGACTGCACGACAGCACCGTCTTCCGGCAATTGCTCCGAGCATTCGGAACCCTCGAGGATCGTGTGCGAGAGGCGCGCGACAGCGTGTGCCGAATATTGGACTCGCGCTCGTGCAACTATCTGTTCTCGCTATCACCAACGTCAGAGAGTAGCGTCGTAGCCGTGCGTAATGCCCAACTATCTAATGCGGGCTCCTCGCGAAGCTCATCAGCGCCCACAGCTGCCGTGGCAAGCTACGTGCCCCCTTTTATTCTTGTGAAACGGGCTCTGGGCGGATCGGGCGACGCATCAATGCGTATATCCGAAGGGCTATTAAAATACCTTATGGCGAGTCATCTCACGAAAGGCTTTTTCGACGAACAGTGGTATTTGCAGTCCTATCCTGATGTCAATAGAGCGATAAAGGACGGATTGGTGAAGAATGCGCTGGAACATTATATCAATACCGGTTACTACGAAGGCCGGCGCCCCGGAGTAAAATCCGTGGATACGGACTGGTATCAAAGCTATTACGAAGATGTTAATGCCGCAATCAAGAGCGGAGCAATTGTCGACGCTGCCCAGCACTATAACATGAACGGATATTTCGAGGGTCGGGCTGCGACAGCCGACGAGTTGAAGGAAATCCAGGTCTGGAACGAGGTGTTGCGCTCTATCCCAGGGGAGAGCCAGGAGGGTGCAGAACAAAGCCAGGAACGTGGCAAGATATTGGGGCGCAGTACGTCAGGACAGCTCGTGTAGTGTCTCACGCAAAGGTTTACATTGAGGCTTCGTCAAAATGTTGCCTGTCGCGTGATTTACGAATCTCTTTACCATTGTGCGATATGCATGGTTTTTGCGCGAGACTCTACACCAGATGTGTGGGGAATTGATTGCGCGGTAGGGATGTCAATACGGGGGCAAGGTGGTCAGCGATGTTGAGCCTGGGCCACGGAAATTGGACGATGTTGAAGGGGACGGGATTTTCCGGAAGGGGATATGATCGAATTTGGGTTGCGCTGCCCGGTCTGGCGAAGAAACTAGTCGTGGTACGCAATAGAGCGTCGTTGAGATCCCGGCTCCTGTTAATGATGTGTTGCGTTGCGGTCTTTCTGCTGGCCACTGCGATCTGGTCGCAATCGCCGTTGCGGTCGCATGAAATCGCAGCGGCTCCGTCCGAACCCTACCGGATAGGCACGTGGTTCTTCACACTGTGGAACAGCGCCTCTAAAGGCATGCAAGTCAAGTTGTCGCAGAAGCTTTACGGCCGAAGCGATCCTTGGGGTGGGGTGCGGGATTTCGCCGAACGTCACGGGGCTTTCAAGATCAACAATCCGACGAGCGGCGAGCCGGTCGATTACTCCGATCGCATGCCTTTCATTGGATTTTACGACCTGATGTCGCAAGATACGGTCGACAAGGAAATCGCAGAAGCTGCCAGCGAGGGCCTAAGTTTCTTTGCTTTTTATTGGTATATCGATCCCGTCACCGGCGGCGAACTCGATGTTTCAGCGCCTATCAGAAAATTTTTTTCGTCGAAGCAGGCGAGTAAGATGCAGTTTGTTCTCGCGCCGATCGTTGCCGGTACCGGGTTTTCGGTACAGACTTGGGAAGATGTCACGGTGCGGCTGATTTTGAAATACATGCGAAGCCCGTCTTATCTCACGATCGACGGAAGGCCGGTGCTGATAGATTATCATCTCAGCTTCCACGATGATGCCGCGACAAGGGCGGCCTATCACGCTCTCCGGGTCCGCGCTATGGCGGAACTTCACAAATCGCCGTTCATCGTCAATCTGCTCGGACCTCGTGCGACATACGACGTGATCGCTTATCGCGCACACGCACTTTCGCCCGACGCTTTTACATGTTTTTCATTCGATATGGAACCCGATGAAAGTTACGAGCAATTCACGAAGGCGTGGATGACATCAATGTTACACCAGATCACCCCCTGGAACGAAATGATGAAGCCGCCGCCGACCTATTTCCCCTGTGCATCGACCGGCCAGGATCCACGCCCTTGGTATGAGATCGGATGGGGTCCGTGGGGGCCCTACAAGGCAGGTATGGCGTCGCGGGCCTATACCACGGGGATTACACCTGAGCTGTGGCGCGAGCATCTCGCGGGCGTCAAGGCTATTGCCGATTCGCGCCGCCTACAGACACTTAATATGATCTTGATCTACGCTTGGAATGAGTGGGGCGAAGCCGAGATGTCGCTCGAACCATCAAAAAAATACGGGTATCGGTATGCAGATGTTGTTCGTGATGTCTTCGGTTTAACGCCGCGCGCGGCACGACCGTCGACACGGTCCCCGTGATCATCGGAAACGCTGATGTCCATCGACGATACCAACATTTGCTCGTACACTTTCTCGCCTGGCGTGCGAGCCGGTGAGATCGTCCTCGACATCGAACTGAAGGATTGGGACGCTCCGGGCGACCGCCCGACCACTTTGGCGTTTTATGGTTGGGTCGCATCGCGGGTTGGAAAGCCTGTCGCTGTGGAATTCATGTCGGGCGGGCTGTTAATCGCCACAGGAGGGTTCACGGTAAGCAGACCGGATGTCATGACAGCCCTCGGCTGGCCAGGCTTGAGCCTCCGTTCCGGATTTCACGTCCGCTTTTCCAAACTGGCGCTACGGCGGAACGCTGTCGTGCAGATGGTGCTGCTACAGGAGGGTGCTTCGGGGAAGATCCACCGGACTCCCCTTATCGAAATCGGCAATCTCCCTGGCCCGAAACTTGAATTGACCTACCGAGAGGAATATCTCCCATTGCTGATTACTGGATTGGGGCGTTCGGGAGGCACCTTGCTGATGGGCTATCTGGCGACCTGGGCGAGCATTTTCATGCCAAAAGTTTACCCGTATGAGCTCGGCGTCGCTCAGCACCTTCTCCAAGCGGCAAGATTCCTAATGTCTCCGGCGATGGCAGGTTACGACGTCCCCCCCGAGGGGCTCTCGCCGGCCGGCCCGCCCTGTCTTGGGTACAATCCGTTTATGACCAGAGATTGGGAAAAGGCCTTCGGCTCACTGGCCCTGTTGGATTGGCACGAAAATATTTTTCCTAACCGCTGCATCGACTTTTTTAAATCATCGATCGACGCCTTTGTAGACAAATGCCGCAGCGACGCTGAAAGCCGGCCGAAATATTTCGTGGAGAAGAGCTTTGTGACGCAGACCAGAACATTCTTGAGCAACGTATATGACGGGTTTAAGGAAGTTATATTAGTTAGGGACTTTAGGGACGTTTTCGTATCCGCTGTCGCCTTCAACCGCAAGCGAGGCACTGCCGATTTTGGAGAGGCCTCATTCGACAATCGGATCGATTGGCTTCGCTCCTGGAAAGCACCCGTCAGCCGCGTTCAAACTGCTGCCGCGGTGAGAGACGGTCGATCACTGGTCATCCGCTACGAGGATCTCGTTCGCAACCCACGCGCGGTTCTTGCATCGATTTGCGATCATCTCCAGATCGCGCCTCCACCCGCGCTCTCCTCGAGCGAGTGGCCTGCTGTCGGCCGCGAGCTTGGAGAGAATTCGACATTCCACATGACATCTGCGGACGCCCAGAGCTCGGTCGGCCGCTGGCGACGAGATCTGTCGCGTGATGAGCAGGAGACAGCGCTCACTGTGTTTGGCGATGCCCTCGACTATTTTGGCTACGAGAGGGAATAGTCGTTCGAGATCACGAGGCTCGCAGCCCAGTTTGGCCGGTGTATTCTTTTCTTCCCGATGGAACCGAGGGTTTGAGAGAGGGAGCGCCGTCAGCGCGGATCGATCGACGGAAACAAGGAAGGCGGTCGCTGATGCCGATCACGGCATCGCCGATCAGGCGGTTTTCCGGGGCATCACCGCCGCCGCGACCTCAAACGGGCCCGAGCGCGCTCTCGCTCTGTGAATACCGTGGACTGCCCGGGGGTGTGGGGCGGATCTGGCTCGGGTCATGAGCGGCCGAAGGCGCGATTGCTATTGACGCAATGCCATATTCTGTATATAAACACGAAATGCGCAACGACGCGAAAGCAACTTGATGAGCGACGAGATGGTGCCGCGGCCGCCGGCGCGCGGGCGCAGGCGGCTGTTCCAACCGGGGCAGTCAGGCAATCCCGCGGGCCGTCGGCGGGGCTCGCGAAACAAGGCGATGCTCGCCGCGGCGACTTTGCTCGATGGCGAAGCGCTAGGGTATCGCTGCCGAAATAACTAGACATTTGGCTCGCCTTGTGGCCTACTCAGCGGGTGAGCAGGAATCGGGTAGCCACTCTGGAGCTGAGAGCCGAACAGCAGGAACTGCTGCAAGGATGGGTTCGGGCGCATGGCACGCCGCAGCAGGTGATGAAGCGCTGCCGGATTGTTTTGCTGGCGCATGAGGGATCCGCCGACGTGGCAATTGCGCAGGAGCTTGGATTGAATCGGCACACCTGTCGGCTGTGGCGGGAGCGCTTCGTCGCCGCGGGGGCGCAGAGCTTGTGGGCGGTGGCCGAAGGACGCGGACGCAAACCCCAGCCGGGCCTGGCCGAACGCATTGTGAAGGCCACGCTGAGCAGCAAACCGCCCGGGCAGACGCACTGGAGCACTCGGGCGATGGCCAGGGCCCAAGGCGTGGACGCGAGCACGGTGTGCCGCATCTGGCAGGAGCACGGCTTGCAGCCGCACCGGCAGGAGACGTTCAAACTCTCGCGCGACCCGCAATTCGTGCCGAAGCTGCTGGATGTGGTGGGCGTGTACTTGCATCCGCCGCAGAACGCGGTGGTGCTGTGCGTGGATGAAAAAAGTCAGATCCAGGCCTTGGATCGCACGCAGCCTGGGCTGCCGATGAAGCGGGGACGTTGCGGCACCTGGACGCACGACTATGTGCGCCATGGCACCACGACACTTTTTGCCGCGCTGAACGTGGCGGCCGGAACGGTCAGCGGGCGGTGTTTTCCGCGCCATCGGCATCAGGAGTTCTTGCGCTTTCTGCGCCAGATCGATGCCGAGTACGCGCCGGAGTTGGATTTGCATCTGGTGTTGGACAACTACGGCACACACAAAACCGCACAGGTCCAACGCTGGTTGAAGCGCCATCCGCGCTTCACGGTACACTTCATTCCGACCAGCTCCAGCTGGCTGAATTTGGTGGAACGCTGGTTCGGCGATCTGACCGGCAAAGCCGTGCGCCGTGGCAGCTTTGCCAGTGTCCCGGACTTGGTGGCCGCGATCGAGGACTTCATTGCGGCTTGGAATCGCGATCCCAAGCCCTTTATCTGGCGGGCGCAAGCCGAAGATATCCTCGCCAAGATCGAGCGCTGTCGGCGGCGGCTGGAAGAGATTCAGCCCGGCTGCACCGTGCGTCGTACGCGAAAGAAGGCAGCGTGACATGTGTATAGTTATTTGTGCATCATAACACTAGGGTTGACGCGCAGAGCCGGGGTGTGAAAACCCTGGGCGGCGCTCGCAGGCGACATGTTGGCGATGAAGCTGTGCATCGAACGGGTGCTGCCGCGGTGCCATGAACGCCCGGTCACGTTCTCTCTGCCGTCGCTCGCGGCCATCGGCAACGGCGAAATCGACGAACCCTCGCCGCAGAACGTGTCGCGAGCGATGAATGCGGTCACGACGGCGCTCGCGTGCGGCGAGATCACGCCGGGCGAGGCGGCAACGATGGCCGGGGTCTACGAGACCTTCGTGCGAACGGCCGGCACTGCCAAGGAGAAGGTCGCCCGCGGCAATCTGCTGCAGATCCCTGACGGCCGGCGACGATGTCGAGGACGAGGACGAGGACATCGGCGATGCCGAAGCCATCGACGATTGCGACCCGTAGACGGCGTCGGCCGACGGCTGCCGGCGAGACAATTCGTCGAAGGGTCCTTATTCAACCCAAAGGAGAAATCCTCCTGTAGATTTTCTGCAGATGCAGGAAGCGGAATCGCGCTGTGCAATTCGTGGTTGATAGTTCGAAAAGCGGCGCGGGGATCGCCGACGGCGCGGCGGCAGTCGCCCAACCGCCGAAGAGGGGCTATTCGAGGATGGTCCAGCCATGCGTCGGTACTCCGACATGCGCGCCGGCCTCGCCGGCGCGCAGATGCCCCGTGGCGTGCGGCGACGCGCCGCGCGAACCGCCCGCGAGCGCAATCAGCCACAAGGCGAGAATTCTTCCGCGGTATGCTTCTTGGCCGGCGGTAACGAGAGTAGCCGGACCGCGAGAACCCTCGGATCCAACACCCGCGAGCACGATCTGGGGTGAACTAAGCTAAGCGATTGCACGCCTGCCGAGCCGGGGACCCCGGCTCCCCTACGGCGGCAGCCGGATCCTGCTCCTCATGACGCCGTCAAGTTTCCCGTCGAACCGATCGGGGCACCTTCGTGATTAATCACGATCAAACGCTGCTTTGACGGATTGCAGGAGGCGCTCATCGCGGATTTATGGCGAACGAGACCTGGGATTAGTGGAAGAAGCTCGGGTCGATATGCGCGGTGCCTATCAGGGTCATCGACGAACCGTCGCCGAAGTGCAAGGTCGTATTACCATGCTGATGCGTCTCGGCGGCGACCACCTGATCCGCGGTCGGCTGTCCGGCGCCGGCAACCGGCATCCCGTGGTCCGCCCCGGTCACGGTGTCGAAGCCGGAGCCCTGCCCGGCTCCCGCGGTGACCCCGTGCGCCCCGGCTGCGGTGTCCGCTCCGGTCGAATAGGCGCCGCCGATCGTGTGGTGCGAGCCGCCGAGGAGCATGTCCTGGCCGCCGCCAGAGGATTGCGGCTGGGTCATCAGATAGAGGCTGAACGCGCCAAGCTGCAGCGGCGGCGGCGCCGCGTGCCCATGGCCAGCGTCCGCTCCTATGATGTGCAGACCGCCCACTACTGACGCCATCCCGTCGGTTCCCTTGCAGCGGCGCTATTCTCCCGGCAAGTAATCTATACGACCCGCTGCCAGCTAATCCCGCTGCGACTTGTATCGACCTGTTGCCACTCGTTTCGTAGACTTTACATAAAACTCGTTCCGTCAAGTATTGAACAAATATTATATTACAGATCGAGACGACACGTCTCTCAAAGGTTTAGATATCGTCTAAAGAATGCCGGCCGCCGGGTCGGCGGCGGTCGTCCGGCGCGGCTCGGCGGGGTGGATCGCAGCACGCACGGAACTGGCGATGGAGAGGTTCGTGACCGACCGCGTTCTGATCATTGCGCACGGGCACCCCGAGCAGAGCCCGGGCGGCGCCGAAATCGCGGCCTATGCCCTCTTTCAGGAGATGAAACGGGCCGACGGGGTCGAACCTTGTTTCCTGGCCTGGGCCGGCGAAGCCGCGCCACAACGGCCCGGGACGCCGTTCTCGGCGTTTCGCGGGCGCGACGATGAATTGTTGTTCAGCGTCGGCTCATTCGATCATTTCTGGTTCGTCCAGCCTATCGACGCGACGGTTCTCGATCGTTTCGCTGTCCTGCTGCGCCGGATCAATCCCGACGTCATCCATTTCCACCATTACAGCAAGATCGGCCTGGAATTAATTCCGCTGGCGCGCCGGCTCATCCCCAATGTTCGCATTTTTATAACGCTGCACGAGTATCTTGCGATCTGTCACCACAATGGGCAGATGGTGAAAACCGGCAGTCTCGCCTTGTGCCATGAGGCCAATCCGCGCGACTGCAGCGCGTGCTTCAACAGGATCGCGCCGACCGAATTTCTGCTCCGCAAATTGTTCATTCAAGCCCACTTCGCCAAGGTCGATCTGCTGATCGCACCGAGCGAATTCTTGCGGCAGCGATACATTGCCTGGGGGCTGCCGGAGAGCCGGATCGTCGTTCTGGAAAACGGCACGCCGGCCTGCCATCCGCCGCCGCCGCGTCCCTGCGCCGACGACGAGGCGCGCGCAATTTTCGGATTTTTCGGCCAGATCAATCCCTACAAGGGTCTGCTTCAGTTGTTGACGGCGTTCGATTATCTCGGACAGCTTCCGGCAGATGTCACCCGCGGCGTAAGGCTGATCGTGCACGGCGCCAATCTCGAAATGAACAGCCCCAACTATGTCGGCGCCGTGCAGGAATTGCTGGCACGGACGGCGCAGCGCGTCCACTTCGCCGGGCCCTACGCCCGCCGGGATCTTGGCGATTTGCTGGCCGCTGTCGATTGGGTCGTCGTGCCGTCGATCTGGTGGGAGAATTCGCCTTTGGTGATCGAAGAAGCCCTGGCGCACCGCCGCCCCGTCATCTGCAGCAATATCGGGGGGATGGCCGAAAAGGTCCGCTGGGGCCGGGACGGCTTCCATTTTGCAGTCGGTAGCCCTTTCGAGCTCGCCCGCCTCCTGGTGCGACTGGCCGGCGACGCGGCAGTCTGGCAACGCCTGCAGAGGATGATGCGCCAGCCCAGCACGATCGCCGAGGCGACCGCCCGCCACCTCGAACTCTATCGTCGGCGCACTGTCGCCGACCTCGGTCGCGCTCGGCCCGGCCAGGCCGTCGCGAACGCCCGGAAGCGACGCGCTGCCGCAGCAGGCGCAAGCCTATCCCGTGCCCGGACATGAGGCGCCGAGCGTGGGTCTTGCCGAACACCCCGGAACCCTTCGAGGGTGCGGTAGACTGCCGCCGGTCGTCGTCTCAGGCGGCGGTTCTTTCGAAAAGTTCGGCCAGTCTAGCCATCGCCGCCGTATTGCCCTGGGCTGCCGCCTTCTCGTACCAATACCACGAGGCGGTGGGATCACGGCCGACAACCTCGCCCGTGGCATAGAGCTCGCCGAGCGCGATCTGGCTCTCGGCCAGCCCCTCTTCGGCAGAGCGAATAAACCAGGCGAGGGCCGCCTCGGGATCGGCCTCGATCGCCTCACCCTGCAGCAGCAGGATCGCCAAATTGTATTGCGCGTGGGCGTCGCCCTGTTGAGCGGCGCGACCGAACCAGGCCGCTGCGTTCGCGAGGTCGCGCGGGACGCCGCGGCCGAAGCAGCAAGCCACCGCCAAGCGAAATTGCGCGCCGGAATGACCCCGTTCCGCAGCCTTTAGCAGCCAGGCCGCAGCCGCCGCCTCATCCTTTGCACATCCCTGGCCCTGCAGCAGCCTTTCGGCGAGGGCCACCTGGGCCTCGGGCTCCCCCGCTTCGGCCGCAATCGAGTACCAATACACCGCTTCGCTCTCGTTTGCCGCACCGCCGCGTCCCTCGGCATAGAGATGACCGAGCTGACAGCAAGCCGGGCCGAAGCCGCGTTCAGCGGCCGATCGGAACAGCGCCTCGGCACGGGCAAAATCTCGCGTCACCCCCTCGCCCCGGAGGTGAAGCAGGCCGAGCACGGTTGCCGCTTCCGGATCGCCCTCGGCGAGCGCCCGCTCCAGCCATCGCGCCGCGGCCG
The DNA here is from genome assembly GCA_963772295.1 of uncultured Alphaproteobacteria bacterium. Lineage (GTDB taxonomy): Bacteria > Pseudomonadota > Alphaproteobacteria > ATCC43930 > CGMCC-115725 > AP-15. Next base: position 801,506 of record CAVYWO010000017.1, on the reverse strand, counting down.
CGCCATCGCTAGGCACGCCTTCGCCCTTGAGATAGAGCTGCGCCAGCCGAACCTGCGCCAGCACCGAGCCCTGCTCGGCCGCCCGGGCATACCATTGCGCCGCCTGCTCGGGATCGCGCGCCACCCCGGTGCCGTCGAGATGAAACACCGCGATGTTGATTTGCGCCGCGACGCTGCCCTGCTCCGCCGCCTTATGGAACCACTTGGCGGCGTCGGCGAACTTCTTCGGCACGCCCTCGCCGCGGGCACAAAGCCGGCCCATGACAAATTGCGCTTCGGGATCGCCGAGATCCGCCGCGGCCCGATACCAGTTCGCCGCTTCGATCAGGTTTGGCGCCGATCCCTGGCCCGAACTGTACATACGGGCGAGGCTCAGCGTCGCCGGCGCGTGACCCGTGCGCGCCGCCTTTCGGAAGCACGCCTCGGCGGCATGAAAATCCTGCGCCACGCCCTCACCCTTCAGCAACAGCAGGCCGAGGTTGTAGCCGGCGCGCGCGTTGCCCTGCTCGGCGGCCGGTTGAAAGAGCGCGGCGGCGGTCTCCGGGTCGTATTCGACCCCCTGCCCGGCCAAATGCATCAATCCGAGCGCGAGCTGAGCCGCGGCACTGCCTTTCGCTGCCGCCCTGGCGTACCAACCGGCAGCAACTTCGAGATCGATCGGCGCGCCGAGGCCGTTGGCGGAGAGCACGCCGAGACCGAACTCCGCCTCGGCGCTGCCTTGCGCGGCGGCAGCCAAATACCAGCGGCGGCCCTGCTCGTAATCGACTTCGCAGCCGAGCCCCCGCACATACATTGCACCGGTGTTGGCTTGCGCATCGACGTGCCCCCGCTCGGCGGCGCGGCGGCTCCAGCGCAAGGCTTCGCTGTAATCCCGGTTCACCGACAGACCTTGCGGGAAAATGAGCCGGCAATTCCGCTCGGCGCCGGTCCTGTCCCGCTCGGCAGCCACGCGATACCACTCCTGGACCGGCGAGTGGGGGCCAGCGCGATAGCCTTGCAGGTAGGCGAGGCCGAGTTCGAACTGCGCCGCGAGATGGTCCTGCTCGGCGGCACGGCGATACCACAAGACCGCCTCGGGCCGATTGGCGAGGACGCCGAGGCCGCGGGCATAGAGGGTTGCGATCCAGTATTGTGCTTCCGGGTCTCCAGCCGCCGCCAGCCGTAAAAAATGCTTGAGCGCCGTCGCATAATCGCCACGCTCGCAGGCGGCGAGCCCGCGCTCCATCCGCGAGGACAGCAGACGCAGCAAAAGCCGGCGCCACGCGGGAAACCGCACTCGCGCCTCGGGGTGGGCGGCGCGGGACGCCTCGACCGGCACCGGAAGCCTGCTCATGGCTCGCGCATCGCCTCGTTCAACCCGCGCAGAAGCCCGCGCATCATGTACACGAATACTGATCGAGTTCCGACGTGGATGTCGGCGGTCAACGTCGCGCCGGGGATCAGGCGAAAATCCGCCGGAATATTGTGCAAAGCAATTTTGGTGAACCCGATCCGCACCCGGTAATAGGCTGGAATCGCGTTGCCTTGCGCGTCCGTCGTAGCCCCGGTCACCGGGTCGGCGGCGAAGGTGCCGTGGCTGATCCACAGCACCTTGCCGCTGGCCGCCCCGTGTTCAATGAAATTATACGCATCGAATTTGATCGTGGCCGGGTCGCCGACCCGGATGAAGCCGATGTAGCGGGGATCGATATTCACCTCGGCCTCCAGCGGCGAACGCAGCAGCGCCAGCATCCCGAACGTGTCTCCCTCCTTCAGCACCGAGCCGACCGACAGCTTTGCCAGCTGTAGTACGACCGCCGGATCCGCCGCATAGATTTTCACGAGATCCTTGTGCCTTGCGGCTTTGTCCAGCTGCTGTTTGGCGGCATCCAGCTGATTGCGGGCATTGACGAGTTCGAGGCTCACCTGCGCCATCCATTGCTGGATGAATACCTCTTTGTTGGCCACGGTCGAATTCAGCAGATGCTGGGTCTCGACGATTGTGTTCTGGTCTAAGTCGATATTGCGCACTAACTCCAGCGTCTGGTCGGTCGCAGTGAGCAGCTGGAGCCGGCTGCCGAACTGGTCCGCCACCAGCTTGGCGCGCATGTTCTCGATCTCTTTCGCAAGCTTGGCGCGGTCGCCGTACAGGGTCTTGTCGGCGCCGAGCCGCACCAGCGTCGCCTTGAACTCGGCGATCTGCTCGTCATAAGACCGCAGCTGGGCGTCGAACTGGGCTTTGCGCTGGTCGTAATAGCTTTTTTGCATCGCCATGTAGCGCGCCGTTTCGGGATCGGCGCCGGGGTGCGTGGCAAAGGTTCGCTGCCCCAGCTCGGCCAGGCAGCGGGCGATCTCGGCGTCGAGGCTGGCGATCTGCGAGCGCAGCGCGGCGACATCGGCCGTGGCAAAAGTCGGGTCGAGCGTCGCGATCAGCTGGCCTTTTTCGACCCGATCCCCGTCCTTCACGTCGATCGATTTGATGATCGAGGCGTCGAGCGCCTGCAGCACGATGGTCGGCTCGACCGTGACCAGCTGCCCGAATTCGGAGACGACGACCCGGTCGAGCTTGAAGACGACGGAGATACCGATGAGGGCAAGGAACAGTCCGCCGACGACAAACAGCATCAGGCGGGCCTGAACCGGTTCGGGCTGGGCCCGAATTTCGTCGGTTTCCGATTGGAACTGCCGGATCAGCCGCTCGGGCGTCGTTTCAGGCGGCCGCGCCGGCATGTAACGGAATGATCTCATTCGTCGATCGAGCCGGCTGCAGATGCCGGTGCTGTTGGTGCCAGAGCCCGCTGTAGATGTCGCAGCGATCGAGCAGCTCGTCGTGCCGGCCGATGTCGTAGACCCGGCCGCGTTCGAGCACCAGGATGGCGTCGGCGACCACCAGCGACGACAGCCGGTGGGAAATGATCACCAGCGTGCGCGATCTGGCGATCTGCAGCAGGTTCGTGTTGACGATCGCCTCGCTTTCGGCATCGAGGGCGCTTGTCGCCTCGTCGAGGATCAGGATGCGGGGATCCCCGATCAACGCCCGCGCGATCGCCAGCCGCTGCCGCTGGCCGCCCGACAGGTTGGTCGACCCCTCCTGAACGAATGTCTCGTATCCCTTGGGCAGGCGTTCGATGAATTCCTCGGCGCCGGCGAGCCTTGCGGCGCGCACGATGTCTTCGAACCTGGCGTCGGGCCTGGCCGTGCCGATCGTCTCGCGGATCGTGCCCCGGAACAGAAAATTCTCCTGCAGCACCACGCCGATGCTGCTGCGCAAATGATCGACGTCGATCTGCCTCAGATCGTTGCCGTCGACCTTGATCAATCCCTGGTAATTGCTGTGGAGCATCTGCATCAGGCGGGTGACGGTGGTCTTGCCCGATCCGCTTCGCCCCATGATCCCGAAGATCGTCGCTTCCGGTATGGCAAACGAGACGTCGTCGAGGGCCGGGACGATGGTGCCGCGATAGCGGAACCTGACCCCGCAGAATTCAACTCGTCCGGCGAGCGGCGTACGAACGCCGTTGCGCGACCGGCCCTCCTCGGGCGCCTGGTTGACGAGATTGCCGACGATCCGCAGGGCGATCCGCACGTCATCATAATTCTGCAGCATATGCGCCAAGGACAGGAGCGGTGCGGCCACGCGCTGTGTCAGCATCATGAATGCGATCAGGGCCCCGACATACACCGATTGGTTGGTGGTTACCGCCATGAACACCGCGAGCGCAAAGACGCCGCTCGTCATCAGCCGTTCGAGCGGATTGATGACCGTAGAGATCAGATTGGCCGTTTCGCCTTCTTCAAAGCGCAGCCGCGCGGCGCTGGCCGCGAGCACGTCCCATTCGTGCCGCCGCCGGCTGTCGAGAGCCAGCGATTTGATCGTCCGGATTCCGTGCAGGGTTTCGACGAGAAAGGCCCCCTTCTCGCCTTCGGCCGCGAACACCCGGCCGGCCTTGCGGTGCAAGGTCGGCAGCATGACGATGATCCACAAACAAATGATTGCACAAATGCCCAGCACGAAGCCGGTCAGCAAGACGCTGAAACAGAACATGATCGGCAGAAATATAATAAGCACCATGGTGTCGAGTGCCGTCCCGAACAGCTGTTCCATTATAAACTTGCGAATCTTATGGATCTCGTTCATATCCCGGGCGATTTCTCCGACCGGTTTGCTCTCGAAGAAATCGACCGGGAGGGTGAGCACTTTGTTGAATATATCGGTCGTTATTTTTGCGTCCAGCCGTTCCAGGCTATGATTTATGAGGTACCGGCGCAGATAGCCGAACATCGTCTCAAAGGCGACGAGCACGCCCATCGCCGCGCAAAGCACGGCAAGGGTATTCAGGCTTTCGTCATAGAGAACACGATCGAGGAGCAACCGCCAGAACATGATCGGGGCGACCGCAAGCAGGCCGAGGAGGAACCCGGCGATGCCGATATCGCGGGCGATCCGGCGATCGCGCAGCAACTGTCCGGCGATCGTGCGCAATCCGAACGGCTGCTCTTCATCCCGGATGCGGTAGTCGCGCTTGATCAGCACGACCTCGCCGGTCCAGGCCGCGGTGAAGTGACCCTCGTCGAGCGTCAGCGGCGCGTCCTCGTGCGCATTGGGATCGTACAGCACGACGCGCGGCGGGTTCGCGCCCGGCTCGACGCGCGCGAGCACCATCGCTGCGCCGTTCTTCAACGGCACGATGGCCGGTAGGGCGCGGTCGAGGGTCAGGAGCGCGCGCCAGCCCGGGCGGGTGACGCCCGCCCGCAGCCCGCATCCTCTGGCGACCTCGAGCAGTTGCGCGGCCGAAATCTCGCCCGGCCCGAGCATGTAATCGCGCGTCAGTTGCCGCACCGACAGCTGAATGCCGCGATGGCGCGCCGCGATGACGAGGCAGCCCAGCAGCGATGCTTGCGGTCCGTCAATCCGCTCGGATTGCGCCGGCGCGGCCATCGCGAGGGTCATGCCGGAGGGGCCGGGATCCGCGGCGGCGTCAAGCCGCCTCGACCTCGGAGGCCAATGGTTCGCGCGAGGACACGGCGCCGACAAACATGTAGCCCTGGCGAAACTCCGTCTTGATCAAGTTCTGCGCGGCGCTGCCGCGAAGTTCCGCAAGCTTCTTGCGCAGCCGCGTCACGAGTATGTCGATCGCGCGTTCGCTGCTCGGCCGGTGCCGGCCATAAAGGATCTCCGAGATTTCGTCGCGGCTGCACACGGTCCGAGGGCGGGAGACGAGATGGCATAACAGGCGATTTTCCGACGTCGTCAGCCTGATGCTCGACCCGTTCGCGCTGAGCCTGTTTTCATAGGGCCGGAACGTCATTCCCGCGACTGCAACCGCCTCCGACGCGGACGGCGCATCGGCGGGACCGCCGCTATTCGTCATTCTGATAATGTCCTGGATCATCCGGTTTAGCAGTCCGATGTCGATCGGGGCCGGAAGACACTCGGTGGCGCCGGCAAGCCGATACTCTCTCATCGAAGGGTCGTCGGCATCGCAGATCACTAGGATTGGGATGCCGCTGCGCTTGCGCACCTTGACAATGGCGTCGAGCCCTTCGCCGACCGTGGCGCGCAGATCAAAGACCACCACGTCCGGATGGCTTTCTCGAATGAGGTCAAAGAACTGCCGCTCGCCGTCGTGCCCGGAGGGCGAGCCGCGCGGCCCTTGCTCTGCGCCGGCGATCGAAAAATCGCTACGGACGATAACGATCGTGGATGCTCCCGCCATCTTGCTGCTCGCATGGTTCTGGCTGGCAACGTGCTTCCCTGAGGGAAGACCCAGATTTGCCAACCGACCGTGAAGAATTCCTTTACCGGGAGCATTCGGCGGCGCGCCGGGACGCCACGCGCCGGGCCCCGAAGCAGATGCTGCCCGTCCGATGCGCAGCACCGGCCGGCGCCGGACCCCGGAGCGGGCGCAACCCGCCATGCCAAGAGCAGCGGGCTACCCCTGGCTTTCGCCGACGTCCACCCACCCAACGAATTTTTGTCGGCGTCTTCGCAGCGATCACCCCTTGAGGCGGTCGAGGATGACCGGGATCAGCGATCCCCAGCGCCGGCTGTGCTTCCACATGTTGTACAGGGTCAGGCTCTGTCGCCACTCGGCCTCGCCGTCGGCGATCAATTGCATCGACTGGCGCTCGAGATGAAAGAGTTCCGTCTCCGGCGTATAGTAGATGTTCCAACCCCGTTCCTGCGCCCGCAGGCAGAGATCCGAATCCTCGAAATCGCCGATCACATACTCCTCCGACATGCCGCCGAGTTCGCCGAACAGGGCGCGATCGATCATCAGACAGGCGGCGGTGACGGCCGGCACGACCACCGGGCTGCGACAAGGATCGAAGGCGGTCGGCAGGCCTTTGCCCGGATGGTCGTTCTCCCAGCAACCGGCAACCAGGGTCGAAGGGCGAAAGGTCATGCCGGCGTGCTGGATCGAACCGTCCTCGAACAGCAGCCGGCAACCCAGAATGCCGCAGCGGTCGAGCGCCCGGTAAGAGGCGGCGAGCTGACTGACCCAGCCCGGCTTAATCGGCAGCACGTCGGAGTTGAGAAAGAGAACACGGGTGCCGGTGGCGGCCGCCGCCCCGACATTGTTGGCCGCCGAATAGCCGAGGTTGCGGTTCATCACCATGATGCGAAAAGGCAGCCCGTAAACATCATGCAAGTGCCGGAACAATAGCTGCGCCGCACCGGCCGCCGAAGGGTCGTCAAGAACATAGATCAGTTCTACCGTCTCGGCTCCCGGATCGAACTCGGGGTCGTTGGAAAAGCAGGCGACCTGATATCGCATGAGATCGATCCGCCCGTAGAGCGGAACGATAACCGATACTTCTGCCCCGGCCGGCGGATTGCCAAAGACGAGCTCGGTCGGGCTCGGGTTGTCTTGTCGGGTTTTCGCCCAGAACCAATCGACCGCCGGCGATATCGCGCGTTCGAACAGCTCCGGCAGATCCCGCGCCTTTTCCTGCGCCAGCGCGATGCTGGCCCGGATACCGTGCAACGGCGCCGGCGCCGGCGGGCAAATGAACGGAAATCGCTTGATCGCCCCCGTTTCCATGATCAGCTCGAGAAACCAGGCGCGATCGTCGCCGGCGAGATCCGGCACCGCGGCAAAGGCGATAAAGCCACAGTCGCGGTTGCGGCTCGCAATCTGTTCGGACTTGGCATCGACGACGTCCGTCCGCGCCACCGCCGGCACCGGAGCACCGAACACGACGCGACGCCCATTGAGGCTCGTTACCGCCAGTTCGCGGACCCGGTCCGAATCGTCGTGAAAAATCCAGCCGGCCACCAACATGCCGGCGGTCCCGACCCTGATCACGCGCTCGACGTAGCACTCCGCCGCCGCTCCATTCCCGTGGCTCCCGTAATTGTAGTCGGGGTCGATTTTCTGGTGGACGGCCAGCACCAGGGCATCGATTTCTTCCGGCAAGCTTCCATGGCGGCGATCGTTGGCGCGCCGGCCGGCTAGGATCTGTCGAACGACGCTCAGGCCATAGGCAAGGGGGGCGCGGGCGACAAGTTGCGCGAGCCCGGCAACGCTCCCTGCCGGCGGCAGCACGCGGCGCTGGATCCCGCCGCCCTCGAGGCGGACCTCTAGCGTCTGACCATATTCTCCTTCGATCTCCGGTTCGGCAGCGAGCACGACAAAGCCATACTTCGCCGCAAAATGCCGTGGTATGCGGAACACTTCGCGGCACTCCGGGGCGGGCAACAGCGCGGCGCCGGCGCCGAACTCGGTCGGCGCGGCGGACCCGGCCCTGATCGAAACCGCCAGGACCCGCTCCCCAGGGTCGGCGATCCATCCGGCGGCGAGCGTCCCGAAGCCCCGAAAACGCCCGACAAACTCGAAATGAAGCCGAGCCTGCCGCCCGAGATCGATCGGATGGCGTGCGGCGCCGGCGGCAGCGCCGGCATGGGTGACGATGATCGGCTCGGCGTCGCCGGGCCGAGAATTTCCGGTTCCGGTCGCCGCCGGTTTGCAGCCGCCTAACACCGCCCCGTCGGCATTCCCTTGCGCCGCCGGTGCGGCCGTGCGCTCCCTTCGATGCGGGCGCAAGTCGCAGTCCCTCCGCCGAGACAGCCGATACCGGCGCCGCCGCGGGGGACGTCGCGGCGACCGGCATCGGTGAGGTGGGTGCTACGCCGGCGGGCGCAAAAACGCGTCCCAAATTTCGGCGGCGCTTGGTGCGGCGGAATTGCCGTGATAGTTGCCGCCCATGGAGGTCATCGCGACCGCTTTGCCTGAGCTCCGGATCGTCGTGCCCGACCGGTTTGGCGATGCGCGGGGCTCTTTTTCGGAGGTCTGGAGCGCCCGGGCCCTCGCCGCGGCCGGGATCGGTGCCGAGTTCGTGCAGGACAATCACGCTTGCAACCGGCGGCAAGGGACAGTGCGCGGCTTGCATTACCAGATCCCGCCCCGCGCCCAGGGCAAGCTGTTGTGGGTGACGCGCGGCGCGGTCCTCGACGTCGCCGTCGATATCCGCCGCGGCTCGCCCACTTTCGGGGGACATGTCGCGGTGATGCTGAGCGCCGACAACTGGCGCCAGGTCTGGATCCCGACAGGCTTTGCCCATGGCTATTGCACGCTCGCGGACGATACCGCGATCGAATACAAGGTGACCGACTACTACAGCCCGTCGCACGACCGTGGCATTGCTTGGAACGATCCGGCGCTGAGGATCCCTTGGCCGATCAGCACCGAGGCTGCGATCGTCTCCGAACGCGACCGCAAGCTGCCTCGGCTCTGCGACCAGCCGGATCTATTCGAATACGGCCGATGACGGTTCTTGTCACTGGCGGCGCCGGGTTCATCGGGTCGGCCTTGGTCCGCGCGCTTGTCGGCGACGGCGGCCGCGTGGTCACCGTCGACAAGCTCACTTACGCCGGAAATCTCGCCAACTTGGCATCTGTCATCGGTCATCCTAACCATTTTTTTGTCCACGCCGATGTCCGTGATCGCGCGGCCATGGCGCCGACTTTCAGCGAGTACCGACCCTGCGCAGTTTACCACCTTGCGGCGGAGAGCCATGTCGACCGCTCGATCGACGGCCCGACGACATGCATCGAAACCAACATCCTCGGCACTGCCACCTTGCTCGAAAAGGCGCTCGATTACTGGCGCTCGCTCGACGCGGCCGGGCGCGCGGGGTTCCGTTTCCTTCAGGTCTCGACCGACGAGGTCTATGGCGAGCTGGGCCCGACCGGACGGTTCAGCGAGGAAAGCCGCTACTGTCCAAGCTCGCCCTACTCGGCGAGCAAGGCAAGCGCCGATCATCTGGCCCGCGCCTGGCAGCGGACCTATGGCTTGTTTCCAATTGTTCGAACAATTACGGCCCCTATCAATTCCCGGAAAAACTGATCCCGTTGATGGTGCTGAACTGCCTGGCCGGCAAGAGTTTGCCGGTCTATGGGACCGGAGGAAACATCCGCGACTGGTTGCATTGGATGACCACGTTGCCGCGTTGCGGGAAATTATCGCACGCGGTCGGGTCGGCGAGACGTACTTGATCGGGGCGCGCGATGAAATTCGAAATCTCGACCTCGTGCGCGCCATCTGCCGATGGTTCGACGCGCGCTGGCCCGAACGGGGACCCCACGACCGGCTCATCACGCATGTAACTGACCGGCCGGGACATGACGCGCGCTATGCGATCGATCCCAGCAAGATCGAGCAGGAACTCGGCTGGCGGCCCCGCCACGATTTCGAGAGCGGCCTCGCGGCGACCATCGCCTGGTACATCGGCAATCAGGAGTGGTGCCGAAACGCCAGCGCTCTCTACCACCAGGAGCGCCTCGGCAAGCCGGCGGACCTGGCCTGATGCTCCTGATCCTCGACGCCAATGGTCAAGTCGGACGCAACCCGTCGATCGCGCTGGCGCGCGCGCCCGCGGCCTCGATCGGACCGCCTGCGCTGGTACGGCTTTGCGCTGGAAATCCTCAGACAGGCACGGGGACCCGCTCCGCGGCTCACGCCGATCGCCACTTGCGATTATCCGACGCCGGCACGGCGCCCGTTGAACGCGACACCCGATTGCACGTATCCGCGGCGTCTTCGGGCTCGAACAGCCGGAGTGGAGAACCTCGCTGTCGCGTGTCTTGGCGGATCTCGCGGAGGCAGTGCCATGAAGGGAATTATCCTTGCCGGCGGCACGGGGAGTTGGCTTTGGCCGATGACGCAGGTCGTCTCCAAACAGCTGCTGCCGGTTCACGACAAGCCGATGATCTACTATCCGCTCACTACATTGATGTTGGCCGGCATCCGAGAAATCCTGATCATCACCACGCCCGCTGATGCCGCACAATTTCGCGGTCTCTTGGGTGACGGGAAATCCTGGGGCCTCGCGCTCGACTATGCCTTGCAGCCGCGCCCGGACGGATTGGCTCAGGCATTCCTGATCGGCCGCGACTTTATCGACGGCGGGCGCTCCGCGCTGGTCCTCGGCGACAACATCTTTTATGGCCACGGACTCGTTGAGGCGTTGCAGCGGGCAGCGGCAAGCGAGGCGGGCGCGGTCGTGTTCGGCTATTGGGTGAGCGACCCCGGCCGCTACGGCGTCATCGACTTCGCCGCCGATGGCCGGGTCCGGGCGATCGTCGAAAAGCCGGCGGCGCCGCCCTCCAACTATGCGGTGACAGGCCTCTATTTCTACGACGAAGAGGCGCCGCGGATCGCGGCCTCGCTGAAGCCGTCGCGGCGCGGCGAGTTGGAGATCACCGACCTCAACAAACATTACTTGCGGCACCAGCGCCTCGAGCTCGAAACCCTGGGCCGCGGGCTCGCCTGGCTCGACACCGGGACGCCCGAGAGCCTGTTGCAGGCGAGCGTGTTCGTCGCCACGATCGAGGCCCGGCAGGGGCTAAAAATCGCCTGTCCGGAGGAGGTCGCCTGGCGGCAGAACTGGATCGACGACGCTGCCCTCGAACGATTGGCAGCGGATTTCGCAGGCAATTCCTACGGCCGGTATGTTCGCGGCCTGCTCAAACAGCGCTGATTCCGCACCCCCGACGCGGCGCGGCGCGCGGGCACCCGGCGCCGCCGGACGCGGCGCATCAAGGTTGCACCGGAAATCTTTGCGAAACGATAATTTCGGCGTTTCGGCAGGGTCGGGCTCGCCGAGCCGCTGTGAGGCGCCTCTCGGCCGTCGCGCGAATACGACCCTGGGGCGGGTGGAGCGCAGCGCAACCCGCCTGCCGTGGTACGCGGCCCGGCGGGCTGTGCCCGCCTTACGCTTCTCTCTGGCGGGTCCGCAGCGCCGTTGGCGAGCTAACAGGCGTTGAACACCTGCTGCACGGCGCCGACGTCGGCCGTCGTCGTCAGCGCCAGCAGCAACAGGATGCGGGCCTTTTGCGGGCTGAAATCGAGCCCGGCGACGATGCCGGTCTCGCGCAGCCGGCGGCGCGGCGCCACCCGGCCGGAAACGGCGCGGCTGCACTGGACGACGACGACCCCGGCCTTCGCCGCACGCTCGAAGGCGGTGCGCTGCGCCGCGGTCGGGCTGCCGGGCGCGAACCCGGCCGAGATCAGGCCCTTCGCCCCGCCGGCGACGGCGGCGTCGACCAAGTCGCCGTCGGCGCCGGCGTAGGAATAGAGGATGTCGACGCGCGGCAGCGGCGCGGACAAATCCAGAGCCGCAAACGGCGCCGCCGGCATATGGGCGCCGAGCGGCGACCGGTAGAAGTGGACGCCGTCGCCGTCGACATGCCCGAGCGCGCCGAAATCGAGCGAGCGAAAGGTCTGCAGCCGGTAGGTGGCGGTCTTGACCACGTCGCGGGCGGCGTGGATCTCGTCGTTCAAGACGACCAGCACGCCCTTGCCGCGCGCCTCGGCGGCGCCGGCGACGCGCAGCGCGGCGACGAGGTTCGTCCCGGCATCGCTGCCGATGGCGCTGGCCGGGCGTTGCGCGCCGACCAGGACGACCGGTTGCGCCGTGCGCAGGGTCAGGTTGAGAAAAAACGCGGTCTACTCGAGGGTCGCGGTGCCGTGCGGGATCACGAAGCCGGCCCTCGCCGGCTCGGCGTCGGCGATGCGGTGGATCGCCGAGCGCAGCGCGAGCCAATCGGCCGGGCCGATCTCGGTGCTGGCGACCTGGCGCCCAGGGGCGCGGCCGATCCGACCCGAACGACACGTTCCCAACTCGATCGCAACCATCCGCCGACGGATCATCGTCGGCCTCGCCAGGACCCTCCCGAGATGCCCTTGCTGCAATGCGCCAATCCGCAAAAGGCCAACGATTTCCGATTCTTGACGCAGTAAGACTAGTCACCCGGCTCCAAAACGAAGCACTTCTAGAAGATATGATCGTTGCGCAACTCGGCATTCTTTCTGAACAATGGATGCTGATTGGCCGACAAATCCGCACTGACTCCGGCGGCCGTATAGACCTTTTGGCAATAGCCCCGGATGGAGTACTAATATTAATCGAGCTAAAACGTGACCGCACACCACGGGACGTAGTTGCGCAAGCAATCGACTACGCTTCTTGGGTTGATTTACTCCAGCCAGAGCGTATTGCGACTATTTATAGCGAATTTAAACAGAATGACGCCGTAATATTCGCCGACGATTTTCGCCAAAGGTTTGGACAGCCGCTGGAAGAAATCGAATTCAATCACGGTCATCAAATTGTGATCGTGGCGTCCGCTCTCGATGACAGCACAGAACGCATAGTTAAGTATCTGAGTCAACGTGGCATCCCCATCAATGTGCTGTTTTTCCAAGTCTTTGCCTACGGGGCCGAACAACTGTTAAGTCGCTCGTGGCTTATAGAGCCTGAGCGCACACAAGAGAATGCCACGGCATTGTCAGTGGCTGAAGAGTGGAACAGAGAATTCTACGCGAATTTCGGGCAGGGCGAATCACGGTCTTGGGACGAAGCTCGCACGTACGGGTTTATTAGTGCGGGTGGTGGTACGTGGTGCAGTAATACTCTTCAGCTCTTGTACCCGAGCGCTCGTATTTGGGTTAACATCCCCGGTTCTGGCTTCGTCGGCGTGGGTCGTGTCAAAGGTACCGCGCAGCCAGCAGCGGAATTCCACGTGACGACCCCGGAGGGTGATCGGCCAGCATTAGACGTGTTGACTAACGGTAATTACCACAGACAGTTTCTCGCTGATCCCGAACAGTGCGAATACTTCGTCCCGATAGAGTGGCTCGAAGCCGTGCCTATTGCGAAAGCGATTAGTGAAAAAGGTCTCTTTCGTAACCAAAACACGGTCTGCAAACCTGTCACCCGAAAATGGCGATCTACAATAGCACGACTTCAGGAGCGTTTCCCAAACTGGAATGCTACAGGGGACATCGATACCCCCTCATCAGCATGATTCGCCGCCGCATAACTCGTATTCCGGAGCCGATCATCGCTGCCGCGGGCTCATAGGACGGATCGATCGCCAATGCTCGTTTGAGCAGGGCGATGGCCTCGCAAATGCTCTCCTCGGTGTATTTGTAGCGCAGCGCGAGAGCGCGCAGATAGAGGTCCCAGGCGTCGAGGTTCGCGGTCGGCTTGCGGCCTGCCCGTTCGATTTCGGATTGGCGCAGCTTGGGCTCGATCGCGCCGACGACGCTGCTTGCAACCTGGTCTTGCAGCTCGAAGATGTCGTCGAGCGCGCCGTCGAAGCGGTCCGCCCAGATATGGGCGCCGGTCGTCGTCTCGATCAGCTGGGCGGTGATGCGCACGCGGTTGCCGGCCTTGCGCACGCTGCCCTCGAGCACGTACCGCACGCCGAGTTCTCGCCCGACCTGGCGCAGGTCGGGCGATTTGCCCTTGTAGGCGAAGCTCGAATTACGCGCGATGACGAAGAGCCACGGCAGCCGCGAGATCGCCGTGATGATTTCTTCGACGACGCCGTCGACGAAGTACTCCTGCTCGCGGTCGCCGCTCAGATTCTGAAAAGGCAGTACCGCGAGCGACGGCTTGTCAGGCAGCGCCAACGAAGGTTTCGCTGCGGCCATATCGGCGATGGGAATGCGGTAGACCCGGACCGGCCGGGCAATGTTTTTGACCTGCTGCTCGCCCAAATCCTCGAAGACAAAGGGCAGTCGGTCGCGAACGTGGTCATGAACCGTGTTGGAGACGAACACCCCGCCGGCATCGGTCAGGGCTTCGATGCGCGCGGCGATGTTGATGCCGTCGCCATAGAGGTCGTCGCCCCCGACGATCATGTCGCCGAGATTGATGCCGATGCGCAATTCGATGCGGTTGTCCGCCGCGACGCCCGTATCCCGCTCGGGCATCGCCTGCTGCACTTCGACGGCGCAGCGCACCGCATCGACGACGCTGGCAAACTCCACCAGCAGGCCGTCGCCGGTGGTCTTGACGATGCGGCCCTTGTGCTCGGCGATCTTGGGATCGAGAAGCTCGCGGCGCAGCGCCTTGAGGCGTTCGAGCGTGCCTTCTTCATCCGCGCCCATCAGCCGCGAATACCCCGCCACATCGGCGGCGAGGATCGCGGCGAGACGGCGGGTCTGGCTCATGACCCCTCGCCGGCGGCCAGGCGCAGGCCCGACACGTAGAGCTCGATATCAGCCGGGTCGCGGCTCGGGATATGGCTCGGCACGATTTCGGCCCCGGACGCGCGCAAGTGCTCGACGAGGGCGCGGGCTTCGTCCAACCGTCCCATATGGGCGTAGCACGACGCCAGGGCACGATAAGCGAACACATGGGGAGTCTCGCGCAGCGACAAGGCCAGCAGTTCCGCTGCCTGCTCGAAACGTCGGGCGAAGAAATGCACCGTCCCGAGGATATACCGCGGCGCGGCGAGGTAGCCGCGCGGGCTCAGCCGCAGCGACCTCTCGAGATGCTCGACTGCTTCATCCTTCCGCCCCGCCCAACTCCGCAGGGAGCCGCTGACATACCAGCCGCGGGCATGGCTGGGATTGAGCGTGAGCTCGGTCAAGCCGGCAAGTGGAGGCTGCCGGGCTCCCCTGGACCGCGGGTTGGGGCCGGCTGGCTCGCAATCGGGCCGAAAGAGGCCCGCTTAGCCTTAGCCGCTCGTCAGCCGCGCCGTCCGACGGGCCTGAGCGGTACGACGGGGCTCGCCTCGACGAGCCCGAGCTTCGGCATGGCCGCGCGGATTACCTCCGCGACATGCGACGGGACTAGGTGGGCATAGTGGCGCTCGGTCATGCGCGTGTCGGAGTGACCGAGGTTCGCCGCGATCACCGGCAACGGCGCGCCCGCCCACAGCAGATGGGTACCGTAGGTGTGGCGCAAGATGTGGAAGCTCGCCGGCGGATCAATCCCGAAGCACTGACAGGCCAGGCGCAAAGGCCGGTCCTGATGCGACCTTCCCCCCGTCTACCGTCCGACGGGGTGAATACGGCGGCCGTGCCGGGCTTTCCCGCGACATGCCTCAAACTGTCGATGGCTGGTACCTATTTGGCACCTCGCGCCGCAATCCTTTTGCGGCTAGCACTCTAATTCTTTGAAATCATGGTCGGAGTGAGAGGATTTGAACCTCCGGCCCCTGCCTCCCGAAAGCAGTGCTCTACCAGGCTGAGCTACACTCCGCCGACCGCGGAGGTCTATAGCCAAGCGGTGGCCCTTATGCAAGACGTGCCGAGACGCGCCGGTCAGGAACCACGCTCGGTCACGAACACCGCGGCCTCGCTGAGCGCCCGCCGCGCCGCGCCGTCGCCGAAGGTCGACAGCGCATCGATCGCCGCGCCGGTGTAGCCGCGCGCCCGGGAAAGCGTCTCCGCGGTGCCGCCGTGCTGCTCGATCAGACGGATCGCCTGTTCGAGATCGTCGGCGCGCTGGTCCATGTCTTCGAGGGTGCGCCGCCAGAACTTGCGTTCGTTTTCGTCGCCGCGGGCAAAGGCGATGAGGACCGGCAGCGTTATCTTGCCGTCGCGGAAATCGTCGCCGACGGTCTTGCCGAGGTCGCTCTGCCGCGCCGCGAAATCGAGCACGTCATCGGCCATCTGAAAGGCAATGCCGAGGTTGCGGCCAAAACGGTCGAGCGCCTCCTCCTCCGGCCGCGGGCGATCGGCGAGGACGGCGCCGATGCGGCTCGCCGCGGCGAAGAGTTCCGCCGTTTTCGCCTGAATGACCGCGAGATAGGCGGCGACCGTCGTCCGCATGTCATTCGCCGTCGTCAACTGCAGGACTTCGCCCTCGGCGATCACCGCCGCGGTGCGCGACAGGATTTGCAGGATGCGCAATGAGCCGTCTTCGACCATCAGTTCGAAGGCGCGGCTGAACAGAAAATCGCCGACGAGGACCGCGGGCTTGTTGCCCCAGACCGCATTCGCCGTGTCGCGGCCGCGTCGCAGGCCGCTCTCATCGACGACATCGTCGTGCAGCAAGGTCGCGGTGTGAATGAATTCGACCGCGGCGGCAAGCCCGATCTGGCGATCGCCGCGGTAGCCGCAGAGCTGCGCCGCGCCGAGGGTCAGCAGCGGCCGCAATCGCTTGCCGCCGCTGGCCACAATATGCCCGGCAAGCTGTGGGATCAGCGCCACCGGGCTCTGCATCCGGTCGACGATCACCCGGTTGACCCGCTCGAGGTCGGTTTTCAGCAGTTGTGACAGCGGGTCGAGCGTCGGTTTCGGACCTGCGGTCACGCGATCGAGGCCCGCCTGCGAGGTCACGCCCGTTCTCCTGCCGCCTGTTTGCCCGATCGGCTTGACGCGCCGGAACGGGTGCGAGCATAGAATGGCGCGATCGGCGGTCAAGGGCCGCCGCGCGTCACCTCATCTCGGCATCGTCGACGACATGAAGGAACTGCTGCGCACGAACGACCCCGTGCATCTGTCCTGGGCGGTGGCGACGCTCGCGCAGGCGGGGATCGAGTGTCTGGTCCTCGACCAGCATATGAGCGTCGTCGAGGGCAGCATCGGCGCCATTCAACGCCGTCTCGTGGTGGCGGAGCGCGATTACTGGCGAGCGCGCACGCTGATGACGGCGCCGGGTGACGCGGCCTCGTGAGCGAAGCCGCGCCCCCCTTGACCGAGGACCGCCTGCTCGGCGGTCGCATCCGGTTGCGGCAGCCGGCTTCCGGATATCGGGTGGCGATCGATCCGGTTTTTCTCGCCGCGGCGGTCCCGGCCGCGCCGCACCAGACCGTTCTCGATGTCGGTTGCGGCGCCGGGGCGGCGATGCTGTGCCTGGCGGCGCGCGTACCGCAATCGCGCATCGTCGGGCTCGAAATGCAGCGCGACCTGGTCCGACTCGCCGGCGACAACGCCATCCTTAACTGCATGGAGGCGCGCGTTTCGGCGATGCTCGGCGATCTCTTGCATGCCCCGCCGCGACTCTCGCCCGGCGGTTACGATCATGTGATGGCGAACCCGCCGCATCTCGAACCCGGCCGCGCCATTCCCGCCGTGACGCCCGGCAAGGCCGCGGCCACGATCGAGGGCGAGGCCGATCTTGCCGCCTGGGTGCGGTTTGCGCTGGCGATGGTGCGGCCGAAGGGCAGCGTGACCTTCATCCACCGCGCCGATCGGATCGATGCGCTGCTCGCCGAAATCGCCGGACGCGCCGGCGAGGTCGTCGTCTACCCGTTGTGGCCGGCCGCCGGAAAGCCCGCGGTCCGCATTTTGGTGCGGGCGCGCAAGCAGAGCGCCGCCCCCGCCCAGTTGGCGCCCGGGCTTGTGCTGCACAAGCCGGACGGGCAGCTTACCGCGGCCGCCGAGGGGGTGCTGCGCGAGGGCAGGGGGCTCGATCTCTGACCCGCCCGATGGAGATTTCGGTGATCCGCGCCGATCTCGAAGCAGAATGACCATCCGCGACCGCATCGGTTTCGGCAGCGGGTGGCGGCGCCGGCCAGTCGTCTCGGTCCTGCGTTTCGAAGGCGTCATCATGTCGCGTCTGCGGCGCGGCGCGATTTCGCTCGACAGCTACGGCGCAGCGATCGAGAGGGCGTTTCGGTTGCCGGGCCTCGTCGCCGTCGCCATCGTGATCAATTCGCCCGGCGGCTCGGCGGCGCAGTCGGGTCTGATCTGCCGCCGGATTCGCCAGCTCGCCGCCGAAAAGCGGGTACCGGTGCTTGCCTTTGCCGAGGACGTGGCGGCCTCGGGCGGCTATTGGCTGGCGCTGGCCGGCGACGAGATCTTCGGCGAGGAAACCTCGATTTTCGGCTCGATCGGCGTGATCAGCGCGAGCTTCGGCTTTACCCGGCTGATCGAGCGTCTCGGCATCGAGCGCCGCCTGTACACCGCCGGGGCGAACAAATCGCTGCTCGATCCGTTCTTGCCCGAGGCTCCGGCCGATGCCGCCCGGCTCGCCGAATTGCAGCGCGACATCCACGAGACCTTCAAGGAACAGGTGCGCGGCCGCCGTGCCGGCAAAATCGACGCTGCCGACGAGACCCTGTTCAACGGCGACGTCTTTACCGGCCGCAAGGCGCTCGACCGCGGTCTGATCGACGGCATCGGCGAATTGCACGGGGTGATCCAGGCCCGCTACGGCGACCAGGTCAAGCTGCGCCCGATCCCGATCGCCCGCCGGCGACGCCTGCGAGGGTTGCTGCCGTTTGCGCACGAGCCGTTCGCGCCGTTCGCCGATTTCGCCGACGCGCTCGAGACGCGCCTCCTCTGGGCGCGGTTCGGGCTGTGAGCAGGGTCTCATTGACCGGGCTGGGCAAACGCCGGTAAATCTTTGCGGCCATGGGTTTGCCAAAGCTTATCGTGCTGGCGCTGGCGTTGCTCGCCGCGTGGTCCTTGTTTCGCTGGCTCAACCGAGCCGGGCGCGATGTGCTGCGGCAACGCGGCGCGCCGCGCCGGGCGATCGAAGCCGAGGATTTGACCGCATGCCCCGTCTGCGGCGCCTTTGTCGCCGCAGGGTCGGCGGGTTGCGGCCGCTCCGACTGCCCGCGCTGACCGGGCGTCGTCGCGAGGCGGGCGTTGAGCTTTCAATCGCTGATCTTCGATCTGCAAGGCTTCTGGGCGAAGCAAGGCTGCGTGATCCTGCAGCCTTATGACCTCGAGGTCGGCGCCGGCACCTTTCACCCGGCGACGGCATTGCGGGCGCTTGGCCCCGACCCCTGGCGCGCCGCCTACGTGCAGCCCTCGCGGCGGCCGACCGACGGCCGCTACGGCGAGAACCCCAATCGCCTGCAGCACTATTACCAGCTGCAGGTGATCTTGAAGCCGGCGCCGGCCGAGAGCCAGGCGCTGTATCTCAAAAGCCTTGCCGCGATCGGCATCGACGCCAAGCGGCACGACCTCCGCTTTGTCGAAGACGATTGGGAGAGCCCGACCTTGGGGGCCTCGGGTCTGGGCTGGGAAATTTGGCTGGACGGCATGGAAATCAGCCAATTCACCTATTTTCAGCAGGTCGGCGGCATCGAATGCGACCCGGTTTCGACCGAGGTGACCTTTGGGCTCGAACGGCTGGCGATGCATCTCCAAGGCGTCGAGAACGTGTTCGACCTCGACTACAACGGGTGTGTCAGCTACGGCGAGGTGTTCAAGCGCGCCGAGCGGGAATTTTCGGCCTATAATTTCGAGGTCGCCGATACCGCGACGCTGTTCGGGCATTTTGCCGACGCCGAGCGGGAATGTCGCGCCGTGCTCGATCACGGGCTGGCGCTGCCGGCCTATGACCAGTGCCTGAAAGCCAGCCATCTGTTCAACCTGCTCGACGCCCGTGGCGCGATCGGTGTGACCGAGCGCGCCGCCTACATCCTGCGCGTCCGGGCGCTGGCTAAAGGCTGCTGCGAAGCCTGGCTCGCCGGGCGCGGTCGATGAGCGCGCCGCCGCCGGGACCACCCCGCCGGGGCGAGCTGCTGCTCGAATTGCTGTCGGAGGAGATCCCGGCGCGGATGCAGCGCCGCGCCATCGCGGATTTGAGCGGGCTCTTGCGCGACAAGCTCGCCGCCGCCGGCCTGCCGAGCGAAACGATCCGCGGCTACGCGACCCCGCGTCGGCTGGCGATCATTGCCGAGGGTATCCCGCCGGCCCAGCCCGACCAGAGCGAAGAGCGGCGGGGCCCGCGGCTTGGGGCGTCACCCCGGGCGATCGACGGGTTCGTGCGGTCGGCCGGGCTCGATTCGATCGACGAATGCGAGATCCGCGACAGCGAGGGTCGGGGCGCGTTCTATTTCGCCGTCGTCCGGCGGCCGGGTCGGCCGGCGGCGGAGGTGCTGCCCGAGCTGATCCGCGCCGCGATCGGTGAGCTCTCCTGGCCGAAATCGATGCGCTGGCCGGGGTCGTCCCTGCGCTGGGTGCGGCCGCTCACTTCGCTCCTTTGCCTCTTCGATGGCGAGATCGTGCCGCTCGCCGCGGATTGGCTCGGCGGCGGCGTGCCGGTCGGGCGGATGACCCGCGGCCACCGCTTTCTGGCGCCGGCCGGGATTTGCGTCGCCGGCGCGGCGGACTATCTCGAGAAATTACAGCATGCTCATGTGATCATCGACCAGGACCAACGCCGGCAGGCGATCTCTTCCGGTCTCGCCCGGCGGGCGGCGGATCTCGGGGTTACGGTCAAACAAGATCCGGCGCTGCTTGAAGAGGTCACCGGGCTGGCCGAGTTCCCGGTCGTGCTGGCGGGAACGATCGATGCCGATTTCATGGGTCTGCCGCCCGAGGTGCTGGCGACGGCGATGCGCGCGCACCAGAAATATTTCAGCTGCGTCGATGCGGATGGCGCGGCCGCGCCGCATTTTCTGTTTGTGGCCGACAACCTCGCCGAGGACGGCGGCAAAGCGATCGTTGCCGGCAACGAGCGGGTGCTGCGGGCGCGGCTCGCCGATGCGCGGTTCTTCTGGGAGCAGGACCGCAAGACGCGTTTGGAGGACCGCGTCGCGGCGCTGAAGGATCGGGTTTATCACGACCAGCTCGGCAGCGTTTACGACAAAGTCCTGCGCGTCGAACAGCTTGCCGCATTTCTCGCTAACCGGCTTCCCCGGGTCATCTCCGCGTCGCCGGATGTCCGCTTTCGCGGGAATGACGATGAGAGTGGCTTCGGCACGAGGGCTTGTCGCGCGGCGCGCCTTGCCAAGGCCGACCTGTCGACCGCGATGGTTGGCGAATTTCCCGAATTGCAAGGCGTCATCGGCCGATACTATGCGCTGAGCGACGGCGAGGATCAGAGGGTCGCCGATGCCATAGCCGAGCACTATAAGCCGCTCGGCGCCAACGATAGCTGCCCGACGGCGGCGGAAAGCATTGTCGTCGCTCTCGCCGATAAGATCGATGCTCTTGTCGTGTTTTTCGCGATCGGGGAGCGCCCGCGCGGTTCTGGCGATCCCTTTGCTCTGCGGCGTGCCGCGTTAGGTGTAATTCGGATTATCCTGGAAAACCAGCTTCGCCTATCGCTTCGCCAAGCCTTTGCGCATGCATACACCTCGTTCGGTTCTCTATCACCAGAGAAAGTCGAGGAGATTCTTGCCTTTCTCGTGGACCGTTTGAAGGTGCATCTTCGCCGACACGATTTCCGTCACGATCTGATCGCGGCAGGCTTCTCGGGAGCCGGCAAGCGCGCGACAGAGGACGACCTCATGAGGCTCCACGACCGCGTGATCGCCCTTGCCAATTTCATTTATTCGGAAGACGGCAACAATTTGCTCACGGCCTATCGTCGCGCCGCCAGCATCGTCAGCATCGAGGAGCGGCGTGACGGCCGGTCCTACGATGACGAGCCCGACTTCTCGCGCTTTGTGGCACCCGAGGAAAAGAACTTAGCCAAGGCTCTCGTTGAGGTTGGCGCGATCATGCAGCAGTGGCTCCGAGAGGAGAATTTTGAAACTGCAATGTCCTTTTTGGCGCGGTTGCGCGGACCCATTGACGATTTTTTTGACAGGGTCACCGTAAACACCAAGCAATCGGAATTGCGCGAAAATCGGCTCCGGTTGCTATCCCGGATTCGGGACACGATGAACCGGGTTGCCGACTTCTCGCAGATCGAAGGGTGAGCGGCGGATGACGAAATGGGTCTACGGGTTTGGCAACGGCCGGGCCGAAGGCCGCGCCCTGATGCGCAACCTGCTCGGCGGCAAAGGTGCCGGACTTGCCGAGATGAGCAATCTCGGACTGCCGGTCCCGCCCGGATTTACCATTACCACCGAGGTCTGCACCTGGTTTTACGGCAATGGCAAATCCTATCCGCCCGAGCTCAAGGAGCAGGTCGCTGCGGGTCTGGAAGAGATCGAAGACGCGCTCGATGCGCGCTTTGGCGACGCCGACAACCCGCTGCTTGTCTCGGTGCGCTCGGGGGCCCGCGTCTCGATGCCCGGGATGATGGACACCGTCCTCAATCTCGGGCTCAACGACCGGGTGGTCATCGGGCTGGCGCGAAAGAGCGGCGACGCGCGCTTTGCCTATGACAGCTATCGCCGGTTCATCCAAATGTACGGTCAGGTCGTGCTCGGCATCGAGCACCACCACTTCGAGGATTTGATCGAAAACCATAAGCTCGAGGCCGGCGTCACCCTCGACACCGAGCTTTCCGCCGAGGACTGGCAGACCGTCGTCGCCGGGTTCAGGCAGGTCGTCGCTGCGCAGCGGGGACATCCGTTCCCGCAGGAACCCGAAGAGCAGCTGTGGGGCGCGATCGGCGCCGTCTTCGGTTCCTGGATGAACCCGCGCGCGGTGATCTATCGGCGGCTGCACGAAATTCCCGCCGATTGGGGCACCGCGGTCAATGTCCAGGCGATGGTCTTCGGCAATATGGGCGAGGATTGCGCGACCGGCGTCGCCTTCACCCGGAACCCCGCGACCGGGGCCGACGAGCTCTACGGCGAATATCTCGTCAATGCCCAGGGCGAGGATGTCGTGGCCGGGATCCGCACCCCGCAGCACCTGACAATCGCCGGCAAGGAGACGAATAAATCGGTCTTGCCGGCAATGGAAGAGGTCATGCCCGAGGTCCTTTCCGAGCTGAACCGGGTCAGGCGTCGGCTCGAAGACCATTACCGCGACATGCAGGACATCGAGTTCACGGTGCAGCGCGGCAAGCTGTGGATGCTGCAGACGCGGACCGGCAAGCGTACCGCCCAGGCCGCGCTCTCGATCGCCGTGTCGCTGGTCGGCCAGCGGATCATCAGCCGGGAGGAGGCGGTCCGCCGCATCGAGCCGAACTCGCTCGATCAACTGCTGCATCCGACCCTCGACCCGAAGGCCAAGACGACGGTCCTTACCCGCGGGCTGCCGGCCTCGCCCGGAGCCGCCTCCGGCAAGATCGTGTTTTCGGCGGACGAGGCCGAGGCGCATGCGGTGCGCGGCGAGGCGGTGATCCTCGTCCGCATCGAGACCAGCCCCGAAGACATTCACGGCATGCACGCCGCCCGCGGCATCCTGACGGCGCGGGGCGGCATGACCAGCCACGCCGCCGTGGTCGCTCGCGGCATGGGCCGGCCCTGCGTCGCCGGGGCCGGCGATCTGCGGATCGACTACGCCAACGGCACGATCACGACGCGCAATACCGAGGTGAAAGCGGGCGAGATCCTGACCATCGACGGAACGACGGGCGAGGTCATGCTGGGCGAGGTTCCGACCGTCCAACCCGAACTCTCCGCCGACTTCGCGACCTTGATGGGATGGGCCGATGCCATCCGCAACCTGAAGGTCCGCGCCAATGCGGAGACGGCACTCGACGTCCGCACCGCGCGGCGCTTTGGCGCGGAAGGGATCGGGCTGTGCCGCACCGAGCACATGTTCTTCGAGGCCGACCGCATCGGCGCCATTCGGCGGGTGATCATGGCCGATGACGAAGCCGGGCGTCGCTCCGGGCTCGCCGAGCTGTTGCCGATCCAGCGCGCCGACTTTGCCGAAATCTTTCGCATCATGCACGGGCTGCCGGTGACAATTCGGCTGCTTGACCCGCCGTTCCACGAATTCCTGCCGAAGACCGAAGCCGAGTTTGCCGAGATGGCGCGCCTTACCGGCAAGGATCAGGCGGCGATCCGGCATCGCGCCGTGGTGCTGCACGAGGAAAATCCGATGCTCGGGCATCGCGGCTGCCGGCTGGGCATCAGCTATCCCGAGATATACGAGATGCAGGCGACCGCGATCTTCGAGGCGGCGGCGCTCGTGACCAAGGAAACGGGTGCCGCGGTCGAGCCCGAGATCATGGTGCCGCTGATCGCGACGCGAAAGGAATTCGACATCTTGAAGGAGGTGATCGATCGGGCCGGGAGCAAGGTCATGGAGCAGGCGGGCGTCAGATTGTCCTACCTGGTCGGCACCATGATCGAGCTGCCGCGGGCGGCGTTGCGCGCCGGCGAGATTGCCGGGGCCGCCGAATTCTTCAGCTTTGGCACCAACGATCTGACGCAGAGCGTCTTTGGCCTGTCGCGGGACGATGCGGCGAGCTTCATCGGAACCTATCAGAAGCTCGGAATCTTCGAGCACGACCCGTTCGTGACCTTGGATACCGAGGGGGTCGGCGAGCTGGTGCGGATGGCCGCCGAGCGGGGCCGGGCGGTTCGGCCGGGACTGAAGCTCGGGATCTGCGGCGAGCATGGCGGCGATCCGGCCTCGATCCGCTTTTGCCGGGAAGCCGGGCTCGACTACGTCTCATGCTCGCCTTACCGGGTGCCGATCGCCCGCCTCGCCGCGGCGCAGGCTGCGCTCCCGGACGCTTCCGGCGACGACACGGCGTGACCGCAAAAGCCGCAAGCCTCGCTGCGTTGTTGATTCTGAGTGCCGCCGGCGCGTCCGCCCGGCCCGTCGAACAGCTGCTGCCGCTGCCGGCGATCGCCGCGCCGCCGGTCCCGGCGCCATTGCCGCCGCCGATCAATCCGGGTGCCCCGGCCGCACCCCCACAAGGAATTTCGCCGTTGCTGCTGCAGTCGGGGCCGGTCTTTACCGAGCCGCCCCGGACGAGCCAGCCCTCCCCGCCGCCGACGCTTTCCGCGCCGATCGATCAGCAAAAGACTGTGAGCTACGAGATGTGGCTGTCGGGCCAGCTGCGGCTCTTTGAACGCAGCGGTACCAGCCCCGCCGATCCCCTCTTCCGCGAGCTCCAGCAGCAATTGCTGCAACTCGAGCAGTCGGGCGGATCTCGCTAGGGCGGTGGAACAAACACGTGATGCCCGCGGTCAACAGTATGGCCGGGTGCGGCGGGTCGGCGGGCGACGGCGTCGCGCACCTTGTCCGCCATGGGGCTCCAGGCAAACCAGCTCGGGAAGGCACGAAGATCGGCGGACGCGCCGTCGAGATGGACCTGACCCATACGCATGGCCTCAGACAGGGTCGAGCGCCCAAGCCACACGCGATAAAAGGCCGCGATGTCGGCGGTGACGGTCACATCGATGTCGAAGCCGGGGTGTTGGAGGCAGACCGAGCCCTCGCTCGGTTCGATCAGCAGCCAATAGCGCCGCCGCGGTGCGCCGCGAAACTCGAATTGGATCACAAGGCGCCGCCGCGCGATGCGATCGAAACGGACCCGCCGTCGCATCCACCAGAGCAGGATGATCGGATCGAGCTCGTTCGGCCGCGGATCGCCAAAGGCCCAGCGCGCGCCCCACTCCCCCAAGACATCGATCATCAGCTGAAGCTCGCGCCCGGCCAGCGTCAGGCGATACTCGGTCCGCTTGCCGCGCGCGGCTGAGCGCCGCTCGAGGACCCCATATTGCACCAACCGCCGCAATCGCTCGGCGAGCAGCGAACGGGAAATGCCGGGCAGGCCGCGCTCCAGCTCGTTGAAATGCAGAATGTCGGCGAGCAGCTCGCGGAGGATCAGCACCGTCCAGCGATCGGCCAGAATCTCCGCCGCTCTAGCCACGGGGCAATATTGGCCATAGCGGTGCACCGGGAAACCATAGCACGCGCGGCTGCGTGAACCAGTACATTATCTGAACTAGACGGAACTTTACCTCCGTCATAGCCGGAAAGTGGCGGCGAGGCTAGCGTTTCGGGGTCGTTCGGCCTTAAATCGTAGTCATGTGAGTCTTGGCGGAATTGGTTGACAGAGGGGTCAGTCCGTGGCAAGCGAGAACTCATGTACGTCACGGTCGTCCCAAATCGCGGCTCGCCCCCCGCGATCCTGTTGCGGGAAACCTATCGCGACGGCGGCAAGGTCAAGAACCGCACGCTTGCCAACCTGACCAAATGGAAGCCCGAGAAGATCGCCGCGCTGCGCGCAGTGCTGCGCGACGAGCGGCTGCTGCCCGCTGGCGAGGGTTTCGAGATCCTGCGCTCGCTACCGCACGGCCATATCGCCGCCGCGCTCGGGGTGGCCCGGCGCCTCGGTCTCGACCCGCGCGTCAAGACGGCCGAGCTGATGCCGCCGGGAGCAGCGCGGACCCGGCTCTTGGCGCTGGCCCTGATCGTGGCGCGGCTGATCGATCCCGCCGCCAAATTGGCGACCGCGCGCCGGCTCGACGAGAGGACCGCGAGCCATTCGCTGGGCGCGGTGCTGGGCTTGAGCGTGGTGGCGGTGAATGAACTCTACGCGGCGCTCGACTGGCTGTTGGCGCAGCAGTCCAAGATCGAGGCCAAGCTGGCGCGGCGCCACCTGGGTGAGGGCACCCTGGTGCTCTACGACGTGACCTCGACCTATCTGGAAGGCCGCTGCTGCCCGCTGGCGCAGTTTGGCTACAGCCGCGACGGCAAACCCCACAAATTGCAGATCGTCTTCGGCGTGTTGTGCACCAAAGAGGGCTGTCCGATCGCGGTCGAGGTGTTCGCCGGCAATACCGCCGATCCGAGCACGCTCAAGGTCCAGATCGACAAGCTGCGGCAGCGCTTCGGCTTGCGCCGCGTGGTGCTGGTCGGTGATCGCGGGATGATCACCCAAGCGCGCATCACCGAGGAACTGCAACCGGCCGGGCTCGACTGGATCACCGCGTTGCGCGCCCCTGACATCCAGGTGCTCGCCAAGGATGACGGCCCGTTGCAGCTCTCGCTGTTCGACCAGCGCGATCTGGTCGAGATCGCCAGCCCCGATTATCCAGGCGAGCGCCTGATCGTCTGCCGCAATCCGGCGCTCGCCGAGGAGCGGGCGCGCAAGCGCGGCGAGTTGCTCGACGCCACCGAGCGGGCCTTGCTCGCCATCCAGGCACGGGTGCGCCGCAAGCGCCGGCCGCTCAAGGGAGCCGCGGCGATCGGCGAGGCCGTCGGCGCCGTGCTCAACCGCAAGAAAATGGCCAAGCACTTCACCCGCACCATCACCGACGGTGATTTCGCCTTCGCCCGCAACGATGCCGCGATCGAGACCGAAGCCAGGCTCGACGGCATCTACGTGCTACGCACCCCGGTACCGCAGGCCGAACTCGACGCCGAGGCCACGGTGCGCTCCTATAAGGCCCTCTCGACGGTCGAACGCGCCTTTCGCAGCTGCAAGACCGTCGGCCTCGAAGTGCGGCCCGTCTTCCACTGGAACGAGGATCGCGTCCGCGCCCACGTCTTCTTGTGCCTGCTCGCCTATCACCTCGAATGGCACATGCGGCAAGCGCTGACACCCATCCTCTTTGAGGACCACGATCGCACCGCCGCCCAGGCCCAGCGCCTCTCTCCGGTCGGCAAGGCGCGGGTCTCGCCCGCCGCCCGCCGCAAGGCCGCCGGCAAGCGCACTGACGACGGCTACCCGGTCCACAGCTTCCGCACCCTGCTCGCCGATCTGGCCACCGTCACCCGAAATACGGTACGCTTCGACAAGGGCTTGTGTGCCACCGTGCTGGCCACACCCACCGCCTTCCAACAGCACGCCTTCGACCTGCTCGGGATCGCGCCGGCCGCCGACCTGTAGTCATAAAACCACCGCTCCGTCCCGCGCAAACCCGCGCGATCAGCGGCTTTCGTCGTTTGCCACCGGTAAAGTTCCGACTAGAAGACGCGTCGAGAAACAGAGAGCCTGCCGCCGATCAGGAACAGGAGGCGTGACATGATCCAGCCCCAGCCGATCCGGCGGAACGTTCTTCAGAGCCTCGCAGCCCTGCCGCTCGCGGCGCTCGCCGCGCAGGCCAACGAGGCGGCAGCGCAGACGCCCAGCCCGGTGAAGGTCGACACCAGGGGCTTGGTCGCGAAGATCAAATTCGAGGCCGTGCTTTCTGGCCCCCTCTCGGAGATCAACGGCAAGTACAAATTGCGAGTGACGGAGTTGACCCTGGCGCCCGGCGGTTACGTCGGCGAGCACAACCATGTCGGCCCCGGCATCCGCCAGGTGACATCCGGGAAGATGACATACGTATTGCCTGACAGAACGATCGTTTACGGCCCCGGGGACTTCTTCTTCGAATTGGGGGACGTCAATCACACCGTATTCAACAAGACGAATGCACCGATGGTGCATGTGTTGTTCGAGATATTGCCGGCCGATCTGAAGGGACCGTCATTGATCCCGGTGAAACATCACTGAACGACGGCGGTTGCGGCGAGATGCGAAACAACGTGGGCCACCCGGGGGGAAAGCCCTACCGGGAGCGGCCTCGCAAACGCGCGACGAAACGAGTAGGGCGGAACAGCGCGAAGCGCGCATTCCGCCGACGGGCCTCGGCGCCACCGGAGATGGCGGAATGCCCCCCGGGACGCCCGCCCCCTCCGCCCGCCCGCCAGGGCGGGCGGGCCTGGGGCAGGCTCTGGCGGGCGGTTGTCCGGGGGTCTTCCGCCCTACCACGGCGGCGATTGGCGTCGCGCCGCGTTGGCGTCGCTCGAGGGGAGCGCGATCGAGAGCCGGGGCCTCTTAATTCGGATCCGGGGCAAGGCGCATCCAGCCTGGCCGTTGCGGCACGATCACGGCATTGCCGGCACCGAGGCGCACGCCCTCGATCGCCGCTCCGGCGCGCAGGAGCGCGAGGCCGAGACCGGCGCGGCCCGAGCGCATTTCCCCGACCTCGCGGCCGCCGAGCGTCACCTTCGCGCCGGGCGCCGGCAGGGGACCCTCGATCGTGACCGGCATCAACCGCCTTTTGACGAGGCCGCGATATTTGGTGCGAGCGGTCAATTCCTGCCCGATATAACAGCCCTTGCTCCAGTCGATGCCGTTCAGCTCGTCGAAGCCGGCCTCGAGCAGGATCGATTTTTCCGGGATCAGGTCGCGGCTGCCGTCGGGAACCCCGAGGCCGAGCCGCAGCCGGTCGTAAGCCGCAAAGTCGGCTTCGCCGATACCGGCGGCAACGAGCGCCGCTCGCAGCGCCATGCGCGATGCGATGCAGCGGGCGCCAAGTGCCGCGAGCCGCGGATCGGCGAAGACGACGCCGCCGGCGAACGGCCGCGCCATGCCTGGCGCGGCAAGATCGAGACCGGCGAGCGCCCCGTCGCCAAAGATCGCCACGACGGCGAGGTCGGCCCGCTCCTCGATGACGACGTCGGCCCGCAGCCGATAGGTCGAAAGCCGCCGCCGTAAATCCCCGAGACGGCCGGCTTCGGTCTCGAGCCAGATCGCCGCATCGGCCTCGATCATCATGAAATCGTGCAGGTATCTGCCCTGCGCCGTCAGCAGCGCGGCATGGCGCACCCGTCCCGGCCCGAGTTGGTCGACATCGTTCGAAACCAGCGCCTGCAGGAACGAGCGGCGATCGGAGCCGCCAACCGCGAGCACGCCGCGATCAAGGAGCAAACTAAAACGGGCGTCCGCCATGACGGGGTAGAGGTGGGGGCGGAGCGGTTTTCTGGCAAGCGGCCGAGCGGCAAGGTATAAGGCCCTGAAATGGATATCCTGTTCATCACCGCCACGCGCATCGGCGATGCCGTGCTTTCGACCGGCCTCGTGTCGTACTTGATCGAGCGTCACGCTCGGGCACGGCTGACGATCGCGACCGGGCCGCTGGCGGCGCCGCTCTTTCAATGGGTACCCGGGCTCGAGCGCATCCTCGTCGTCAACAAGCAGCCCGGGGGACTGCACTGGCTGGCCCTCTATGCCGCGGCAGCACCGAGGCGATGGGACATGGTCGTCGATTTGCGGGGCTCGGTTCTGCCCTGGCTGCTGCGCTCCCGCGCACGCAAGATGATCGGAAAGGGTGATCCGCAGCAGCACCGGGTGCGCCAGCTCGGCGGTCTGTTCGGTCTCGACCCGCCCCCCTCCCCGCGACTGTGGACGGCGCCATGCCATCATCGCGCGGCGGCGGCGCTGATCCCGGCGGGCGGCCCGGTGCTGGCGATCGGCCCGGCCGCCAATTGGCGTGGCAAGGAGTGGCGCGCCGCCCGCTTCGCCGAGCTGGCGCGGCGGCTCACCTGTCCCGGCGGGATGCTGCCTGGAGCCCGGGTCGCGGTGCTGGCGGCGGGTCATGAGCAGCGGCAGGCGGAGCCGCTCTTGACGGCGCTGCCCGACAACCGGCGGATCGATCTCGTCGGCAAGCTCGATCTTCCGACTGCCGCCGCGGTGCTGCGGCGCTGCGGCCTGTTCATCGGCAACGATACCGGCTTGATGCATATCGCGGCGGCGGCGGGCACCCCGACGCTGGGCCTGTTCGGGCCGAGCCCGGCCGAACGATACGCGCCGTGGGGCCCGCTCGCCGCCCATGTGCGATCGGCCGAACCGGCGGCGGCGATGTTCGGCCCGGGCTTTGACCATCGTACGACCGGAACCTTGATGGACGGTCTCACGGTCGATATGGCGGAAGCCGCGGCCCGCCGCTTATGGGCCTCGGCGGCGAGCGCCGCCGCGTGAGCGGTGCGGCGGGAATTCGCCTGTCCGCGGTCGTGGTCGCCCGCGACGAAGAAGGCCAGCTCGCCGACTGCCTCGCCGGGCTCGGCTTTGCCGACGAGATCGTCGTTATTCTCGACCGCTGCCGGGACGGCTCGGCCGAGATCGCGCGGCGCTTCACCGATCGGCTCGTCGAAGGCGCCTGGGAGCGGGAAGGACCGCGGCGCCAAGCCGGTATCGGAGCCTGCCGCGGCGAATGGATTTTCGAGATCGACGCCGACGAACGGGTGACCCCGGCTCTTGCCGCCGAGATCGAGCGGGTCGTCGCCGGCTCGCGCTGCGCTTGGCACTCGGTCCCGGTCGACAACTACATCGGCACCCGGCTCGTGCGCCGGGGCTGGGGAGCGTCGTTTGGCCGGTCGGCGCATGCCGCCCTGTTCCGCAAGGGGAGCAAGGAATGGGGCGGTCAGCGGGTCCACCCGGCAGTGCGGCTGGCGGGCGTGCAGGGCGCGCGGTTGTCGGCGCCGATCGTTCACCTGGTCGATCGCGACATCTCGGCGATGCTGCGCCGTCTCGACCGCTATTCGAGCCTGCGGGCGCAGGATCTGCGCGAGGCCGGCAACATCGGCAGCTATGGCCGCAATTTGCGGCGCATCGTTTCGCGCTTTTGCAAATGTTACGTCGCGCGACGCGGCTATCGCGAGGGGTCGTACGGCTTTCTGATCGCGCTCTGCGCGGCGCTCTACCCGATCCTGTCCTACCTCAAGGCCCGCCTCGAGCCCGAGGCGCTGACGCCGCCGGAAGCTGAGGCGGCGGCGGCCGGCGATGGTCGGTCGGACCCCGCCGCCCCGGTCGCGGGGGGCGGGCGCCTGACCGTGTGCCGCTGATGGCGCATGTCGTGATGGCCGATGACGGGATCGCCTTCGACGGGGCCATGGCTGCGACGGCGCCGCTCGGCGGCGCCGAAACCGCCTTTGTGGCGCTGGCCGAGGCGCTGTCGCGACGCGGCCACCGGGTGGACGCGCGCAGCCGCTGCCATGCGGCGCTCGACTGGAACGGCGTCAGCTGGGCCCCGTTGAGCCACGGGGTTCCCGCCGCTTGCGATCTCTACATCGCCAATCGCGGCCATCGGGTGATCGGTCTGGTGCGCCGCCCCGCACAGCGGTCGTTTTGGCTGCACAACCCGGGCGGCTATCTGAAGAAGCCGCGCAATCTGTGGCGCCTGGTCTGGTACCGGCCGGTCCTGGTGGTGACCGGGGCCTACCATGCGTCGACGGTTCCGTCGTGGCTGTTGTCCGGCGGGCGCCGAATCATACCTTACGGCGTGCTCGACCACTTTCGCCGGGCGTTGCCGCGCGAACCGCCCGAACCGCGCGCGATCTTCACCTCCAATCCGTTGCGCGGGCTTGACTGGCTGCTCGATCTCTGGGTGTCCCGGATCAGGCCGGCGGTGCCGGGGGCGGAGCTGCACCTCTACGCCGGTGCGGCGACCTACGGCGCCGCCGCCAACTCGGTGCGGGCGCGGCGGATGGAGCGGATCCTGTGCCGCGCCGATGGTCTGGCGGATGTCGGCGTGCGCCGCTTCGCGCCGGTCGCGCATGAGGCGCTGGCCGCAGCGCTCGCCGGCGCACGGCTCATGCTCTATCGCGGCGATCCCGGTGAAACCTTCTGCCTGGCTCTGGCCGAGGCGCAGGCGATGGGCGTCCCGGCCGTGGTCGCCAATCGCGGCGCGGTCGCCGAGCGCGTCATCGACGGCGTCACCGGGCAAGTGGCCGCGGATGATGAGACCTTCGCCGCGGCGGCGATCGCGGGGCTGGGCGACGATGCGCTGTGGCGACGCTGGCATCTTGCGGCTCTCGGCCGTCAGCGCGGGCTGTGCTGGGGCCGGGTCGCCGCCGAGTTCGAAGTCGCTGATGCGGTGACGCGGCGGCTCTTACGAGCGATCGCCGGGGCGCGGCATGACCATGGCAACAAGGGTTTCGAGCTGCTGCTCGGAGCGCTGGCGGCGACGCGCCGGGTCGAGTTGTGGATCGCCGGTGACGGCCCGCTGCGCGCGCGGCTCGAGCGCATGGCACGCGGTCTCGGCATCGAAGAGCGCGTCGCCTTTCTGGGCTGGCGCGACGACGTGAGGGCGCTGATGGCCCACGCCGATCTCCTGGTCTGCCCATCGCTGCACGAGCCCCTCGGCAATGTCCTGATCGAGGCCTGGTCGGCCGGTCTGCCGGTCGTCGCCACCGCCAGCGACGGGCCGGCCGGGTTGATCAGGGACGGCGAGACCGGGCTCCTGGTGCCGCTGCCGCAACAGCGGGGTGGCGGGCCTTTGGCACTCGCCCTGGCAATCGAGCGCCTATGCGGCGATGCCGCGCCCGCGCGCCGAACTCCGGGGAGAGCGGCCCATCGCGTTTTCGACCCAGTCCGATTGCGAGCCGCCGCTGCACCTCTTCCGCCGACACGGGCTCGACTTCACCCGCCATCTTCGCGGCATGTATGCGATCGCGCTCTACGATCCGGCGAGCGGCCGCCTCGTTCTGGCGCGCGACCCGTTCGGCATCAAGCCGCTCTATTACGCCAAAACGGCGCGGGCCTTTGCCTTCGCGTCCGAGCCCGGGGCGCTGATCGAAGCCGGCATCGTCGCCCCGCGTCTGGTGCCGTCGGTACGCAACGAACTGTTGCAGATGCAATTCACGACCGGCCGCGAGACGATCTTCGCCGGCGTGAATCGGGTATTGCCGGGGGAGACGGTGGTCGTGCGCCGGGGGCGGATCGTCGAGCGCCGCCGCCGCCCGGCGCTGCCGGAATTGGGTCCCTTGGTGCTCGGCGAGACCGAGGCGCTCGCCCGGCTCGACCTTGCCTTGGCCGAGAGCGTGCGGCTGCACCAGCGCTCGGACGTGCCGTTCGGGCTGTTTCTCTCCGGCGGCATCGATTCGACTGCGGTGCTGGCGGTCATGGCCGATCTGGCCGAACGGCCGGTCAGATCGTTCACAATCGGTTTTGCCGAGGCCGAGGTTGCCGACGAGCGCCCGGCCGCGCGCGCCGCCGCCGCCGAAGCGCGCAGCGCCGGCCGCGGCCGCACCCCGCTGCAAGTCGTGCAGGCGGTCGATTGCGCGGATTGGCTGCCGAACGATCTGTTGATCAAGCTCGACCGTTGTTTGATGGCGCACGGCGCCGAGGGGCGAACGCCGTTTCTCGACACCAAGGTGGCAGAGCTCGCATTGCGCCTGCCGGACGCGCTTAAGATCCATCGCGGGCTCGGCAAATGGTTGCTGCGCCGGTGGGTCGCCGAGCGGGTGCCGCAGGCGCTTTGGCACCGCCGCCACATCGAGCGCGCCGGCTCGCCGCCCGACACCCTGGCCGCATTGGCGGAAGCCGGTTGAAGATAACGCGCGAGCCTCCGATTATTGCTTCGGTCCCGCCGAGTTCGGCGGGAGGGGCGGGGCGATGAACAGCGAGTTCCGCAGACGGGATCTGCTCTTCGGCGCCGCGGCCGCAGCCGCCGGCGCGGCGCTGCCGCCGGGTGTCGCGCCCATGGCGAAGACCGGCGGCGCAGCGGCTTCGCGCGATTATGCCTATGGCAATGCCGCCGATCTGGTCAGAGCGCTCGCCGCCAAGCGAATTTCGTCGGTCGAGTTGACCGATGCCGCCATCGCCCGCATCGAGGCGCTCGACAAGGCGATCAATGCGGTCGTGGTGCGCGACTTCGACCGGGCACGGCAGGCCGCCAAGGCGGCCGATGCCGCCCTGGCCCGCGGCGAGAGCGGTGCGCTGCTCGGATTGCCGATGACGGTCATGGAAATGTTCGGCGTCGCCGGTCTGCCGACGACTTGCGGCAAGCCGAAATTCCGGGATTGGAAGGCGCCTGTCGACGCGCCTGTGATCAGCCGGCTGAAGGCCGCCGGCGCGGTCATTCTCGGCAAGACCAACTCGGCGGGCGGCGCCGCAGCCGCGCTCGCCGCCGGCTTTGTCGCGCTGGAGCTCGGTTCGGATAGCGGCGGGTCGCTGCCGTGCCCGGCGCATTTTTGCGGCGTCTTTGCCCACAAGCCAAGCCTCGATCTGGTGCCGTTGCGCGGCGCCGGACCGTCTGGTGCGCCGGCATCGCCGGTGTGCCGCGGATTTGCCGCCGCCGGCCCGATGGCCCGCAGCGCCGCCGATCTCGCCCTTGAACTGCAGGTCATTGCCGGTCCCGACGAGGTGCCGCAAGGGGTGGGCTACAAGCTCGCATTGCCGCCCGCCCGGCACCAGGATTTGCCGGGCTTTCGGGTGCTGGTCGTCGACACCCACCCGCTGTGTCCGACGGCGGCGAGCATCCGGGGCGCATTCGAGCAACTCGCCGATCGCCTGAGCCGCGCCGGCGCCAAGGTGGCGCGCGCCGGCAAGCTCTACCCCGACCAGGAATTGGCGGCGCGGGTTTACGATGCATTGCTGACCGCAGAGCCCACCGCCGAGCAACGCGATTGGATTGCGGCGACCCGCACCCAGGCGCGCATCGGCCAGCAATGGCGGGAACTCGCCAAATCCTTCGACGTGATCTTGTGCCCGGCGTCGCCGACCCCGGCCTTCCCGCATGATCATCAGAGGCGGCGCTTGAACATCGACGGCACGGAAGTCCCCTACCGGCACCCGCTGGTCTGGGCCGGCATGGCGAGCCTGCTCGGCCTGCCGGCGACCGTCGCCCCGATTGGGCACAGCGCCGAGGGCCTGCCGGTCGGGGTGCAAATCATCGGACCCTATCTGGAGGACCGCACAACGATCGCCTTTGCCGGGCTCGTCGAGCGCGAATTCGGCGGCTTCGTCCTCCCGGTCGCGGCGCTGACCTGCGCGCAACGCGTTTGACGCTCGGTCGCGGCTGCCATAGGGTCGCGGGCAATCGGACGATCGACCAGCGGAGGACGGGATGGACGGGCCGGCAGCGTTGGAACCGGGCAGCATCGCGGCGCCGTTGAACTTTCTCGTTCCGATGGCGGAAAGACCGGTCGCCTACAATTATGAGCCGCCGCCGGGAACGCCGGTCCGCACCGGCCGCAGCGTCGAATACCAGGTTCGGATCCGCGATGCCCGGCCGCTGATCGACCGGCTGTCGCTGGACCGAGAAGGCTTCGTGCTGTTGAAGCAGGAGACCGCGGTCTCGAATTTCTACGACGAGGAGCAGATCGCCTCGATCTATTACCCCGAATGCGAGCGGGTCATGCAGGCCGCTACCGGCGCCCAACGTGTCGTCGCCTTTGATCATATCGTGCGCAATGCGCGACTGTCGGCAAAGGGCAATGCCGTCAAGATCCCGGCCAAGCGCGTGCACAACGACTATACGGCGTGGTCGGCGCCGCAGCGGGTGCGCGATCTGATGGGCGAGGAGGCCGAGGAATTGCTGAAGCACCGCTTCGCCATCAACAATCTGTGGCGGCCGATCGCCGGTCCGGTGCTCGATTCGCCGCTGACCCTCTGCGATGCGCAGAGCCTCGCGCCGGAAAATCTTATTGCGAGCGACCTCAAATATCCGGACCGCGCCGGCGAGACCTATGCGGTCACCTACAACCCTGGCCAGCGCTATTACTATTTCCCGAAGATGCAACCCGACGAGGCGGTGCTGATCCGCTGCTACGACTCGGCGCTCGAAGGGGCGCAGCGGTTTTCCGCCCATACCGGGTTCGACGATCCGACAACCCCGCCCGATGCGCCGCCGCGGCAAAGCATCGAAGTGCGGATGCTGGTGTTCTTCCCGCCCGGTTAGCGGCCGCGCGCCGGCGGCGCGGCTGGGACCGATCTTCATCAATTTTTTATCGCGCGCGCACTTTCATCCGAGGCGGCATGATCGTTATCTGCGCCGGCGCTCACCTCGGTGCACGATCGACGGGTCGGCCGCTGGGATAGTTCGGTGATCGCGCTCATCGCCGTTGGCGGAGTGGCTGCGCTCGTCGGGTTGGCGCTGCTGCTGCACTTGCTCGTGCGCAACGCCGCGCGCTTGCGCCGGAGCGAGGCGCGGTTCCGCGATTTTGCGCTGATCTCGTCGGACTATTTTTGGGAGACCGACGAAACCCATCGCTATATCTACGCGGCGCAATCGGACGGCACTCCGGAACACCGCATCGGCAAAACCCGCCTCGACTGCGCCGTCGATCTGACGAGCGAACCCGACAAATGGCGCGAACATCTGGCGGTGCTCGACCGGCACGAGGAATTCCACGATTTCGTCTACACGACGCGGGCCGGAGACGATCCCGAGACGATCGTCGTCTCGGTCGACGGCAGCCCGATCTTCGACGATGCCGGACGGTTTCGCGGCTATCGCGGGACGGCGCGCGACATCACCGAGAAGGTCCGGGCCGAGTCCCGTCTGCATGAAGCCAAGGCGGCGGCGGAGGCCGCAAATTTGAGCAAATCCCATTTTCTCGCCAATATCAGCCATGAGCTGCGCACGCCGCTCAACGCGATCCTCGGCTTCTCGCAGCTGCTCGAAGGCGGTGCGGCCGGATCGCCGCAACATCGGGAGTACGCCCGGTTCATTCGCGAGAGCGGCGAGCATCTGCTCCGTGTGCTCAACGGCATTCTCGATCTCGCCCGGATCGACGCCGGCAAGCTCGAGCTGCATGAAGAAGCGGGGATCGACCCGCGCCGCTTGTGCAAAGAATGCACCCGGCTCGTCGCCGATCAGGCGAAGACCGCCGGACTGAGCCTCCTGGTCGAGATCGCCGATGACGCGCCGTTGCTGCTGGCCGATCGGACGCGCCTGATCGAGATCCTCCTCAACCTCTTGTCGAACGCCATCAAGTTCACCGAGCCCGCCGGTACCGTCACCCTTGCCGCACGACGCAGTGCCGGCGGCGAGGCGGTATTCGAAGTGCGCGACACCGGGGTCGGGATGACGGCGGCGGAGATCGAGATCGCGCTCGAGCCCTTTGGTCAGGTCGATGCCGGTCTCGACCGCAAACGCGACGGCGCCGGTCTGGGACTACCCCTGGTGCGACGGCTCGTCGAACTCCATGGCGGTTCGCTTGGGATCGACAGCAGCAAAAGGTCCGGCACCACGGTAACGGTGGTGCTTCCTGCGACCCGAATCATCCCCGGGTTGCGGCTGAATGCGCTTCAGACTTGGTCCTGAGCGGCCCGGTTACGGCGCCAAGCCGCCCGGCGCCGGCGGAGCCGCCGGGGCGGCGGCCCCGGCGGCGATCGCGCCGATCTGGGCCGGCAATGCCAGCGGCGTCACAGCGTCGTTCAGATAACGCTCGACGGCGGCCACCTCCGGCTTGCCGAGGGCCGGTCCCAGCGTTCGCCCGCCGACGAGATCAGAGGGGCTCGCCACGATCATGCCGAGATTGATCGCGTCGGCGCAGCCGTAATTGCTCGACAATTCATTGGTGAAGTCGGTCGTCGCCGCCGACTTGCTCCAATCCGGGCAGGGCGGCAAGGTCACCGCATAACGCCCGATCGCCACGACCGCTCGGTTGGACGGCACGCCGGCGAGCGGGCTGGCGGTGGCGACGATGCCGTAGCGCAGCAACACCTCGGAAATGGCGCCGACCCGCGCCTCGGCGAGGCTTTGGTTGCCGGCGGCGGCGATTTCGACGCGGTCGGCGGCGCGCATGGCGCCGTTCCGTACCAGCCGGTCGAGGCGCCCGGCCTGCGCCGGGGAGAGCCGCGCCGATCCGGGGGAGAAGGACAGCGTCAGCGCGCTCGGCGCGCCGTCGAGCCGCAGCCCCGCCGGCGCTTCGGTCTTGGTATATTCGGCAACGCCGGGCACGCATGCCGCCAGCGCCAGCGCCAGCAATCCCGTGCAACACCGCCACATCGCCAGGCTCCCCGTCAGTTGAGCCGAAAGCCGCCGCCGCCGATCAGGCCGGTACCGCCGGCGCCGAGCGGTCCTTGCGGCGCCGCCGGCAGCTTTTGCCGGTAGGTGTCGCTGAGCAACACCTGCTGCAGATCATTGGGGAATTGCAGACCGGCAACCGGGTTCGACAGCGGCTGCGTGCTGGGCCGCACCAGGTAGGGGGTGACCAGGATCACCAGCTCGCTCTCGTTGTTCTGGAACTTGTTCGAGCGGAAGAGCGCGCCAATGATCGGAATATCGCCGATCCACGGGACCTTGGAGACGTCCTGCTCGGTCGTGTGCTGCAACAGCCCGGCGAGCGCGAAGCTATCGCCGCTGGCGAGGTTTACGGTGGTTTCGGCCCGGCGCACGGTCAAGGCCGGGATCGTGAAGCCCGAAATGGTGACTTCGCCCTGGGTGCTCAGCTCGCTGACCTCGGGCCGCACCCGCAGGCTCAGATGGTCGCCGTCGATGACCGTCGGGGTGAACGCCAGCTGGACCCCGAACGGCTGGAACTGGATCGTGATCGCCGGCACCCCGCCCGAGACCGCGACCGACTGGACGACCGGGACCGGAAACTCGCCGCCGGCGAGAAAGCTCGCGGTCTGCCCGGAGATCGCGGTCAGGTTCGGCTGCGCCAGGACGGTGAGGAACCCTTCGGTCTCGAGCGCCGAAATCGTGGCGGTGAAGGTATTCGTGTGGCCGATCGTCAGAAAGTTGACCAGCGGCGTCACGCTGTTCGCCGTGGTGTATTCGGTCACGCCGGCGAGCCGGTTCCAGTCGATGCCGATCTGCTTCAGGACATTGCGGTCGACCTCGGCCAGCAGCACCCGCAGATTGACCTGGTTCGGAGTGACGACCGACATCCGATTGACCACCTGCCCGCCCTTGACCTCGCTGGCCACCGCCCTGGCAAGGGCCACCGCATTCTCCGCCTGCCCGGCATCGGCGACGCTGCCCGTCAAAACCAGATTGCTGGCGACCGAATTGGTGGCGATCCGCGCGCCGGGGACCATTTCCTGCAGCGACCGGCGCAGCCGCGAGAGATCGAGCGAGACGCGGATCGGCGCGTTCAGCAACACGTTCTCGGCGGCGTCGACGGCATAGATCACGGTCTCGCCCGGCGTCTTCGCGGTGATGTAGATCAGCTTCGGGGTTTTGACCTGGACATCGGCGATGTCCGGATTGGCGACAAAAACGGTGCTCGCCGGCAGCGCCAAACGGACCAGCACGCCCTTGTTGACCTCGATCGTGATCGGCCGGCCGTTGGCCGGTATCAGACGGGTGACGTCGCGGATCTCGACACCGCGGCCGCTGGGTTCACCGGCGCTGGACGGCGGCTGCGCGGCCGCGATCGGAGCGAAGAGCGGCGCGAGAACGAGCGGTCCGGCGAGACCGATGAGCGGCAAAAAACGCATCATGGAAGCCTGCCCCAGCTCTGACACGGGAAAATTGCACCATTTTCCAAAATCGCGCAATGGGCGAAATCGATCCGCGTTAAAGTTTTCGATCTGCCCCCTGCCCCGGCCTTCTGCTATGATCCCATTTTCGCGGATAGCTGCGCCGGCGTAATGACCTCAATGCCCTGTCTCGCTTCGGTCTCGTTCTGCGGTCGGAAGTGCGGGTAGGGGAGGATGGAAATCGCGACCTATGCCGCCGAGGCGGCGATCGAGGCGGACCATTGGTGGTTTGTCGGACGCCGCGGCTTGTTCGCCGACCTGATCGGAGGACTTGCGCTGCCGCCCGACGCCGCGATCCTCGATGTCGGCACCGGCACCGGGGCCAATTTGCGCCTCTTACGCGATCTCGGCTTCACGCGGGTGGAGGGCGTCGACTTCAGCGCCGAGGCCATCCGGTTTTGCGCCCAGAAGGGCCTCGGCGCGGTGCAGCCGGGGGATGTCGGCGCGCTGCCTTTCGCCGATCGTGAATTCGATCTGGTCTTGGCAACCGACATCATCGAGCATGTCGACGACGACCTTGCGGCGCTGCGCGAGATCCGCCGGGTGTTGCGGCCGGGAGGTCATCTGCTGCTGACGGTTCCGGCGTTCCCGATCCTCTGGGGGCTGCAGGACGAGGTCAGTCATCATCGGCGGCGATACCGCCTGCCGCTCCTCGTCGCGCGGCTGCGCGCCGCCGGCCTCACACCGCAACGGCACTTCTATTTCAATTACCTTTTGTTCCTGCCGATCCTCGCGGCCCGCCGGCTGATGCGCGTCCTCAAGATCCGGCTCGCCAGCGAAGGCGAACTCAATACCGGATGGCTCAACCGCGTGCTGACGCCGCTGTTTCGGCTCGACGTGAAGACTGCACCCTGGCTGCGGCCGCCCTTCGGGGTTTCGGCCCTGGTCGCGGCCAGGCGAATGTGAACGGCCGCGGCGGCGCGCCTTCGGCTATGGGCCGCGCAATTGCATTGGCAATGCTGAAACGGCAAAGCAATACGACGTTTACATTCTGACTAATCAGAGAAAAACGGTGCTTTCTACCGGCGTCACCGGCGAGATCTCGTAACCGGCTTCAATCCGCAATGGCGCGATCTGTTTGATGATCCGCAGTAGCTGTCGGTCATTGCGACCCCCGGACGGCCGGCCCCCGTGTCGGGGCACGGGGCAGGCCTGGCGGGCCGTTCCGGGGGGAAGCAATCTCGGGCCGCCGTCGCGTCCGCACGGGATTGCTTCCCGGCCTGCGCCGGGACCGCTGCGATGCGCTCCTCGCAATGACGCCCTTCTTTATTTATCGGAGACTTGGTCCAACCTGATCGGAACCCGCTTTAACCGGCGGTCGCCAGCCGCGGCGCGGGCGCGGCCGAAAGCGCCGCCGGCCGGTGTCCCGCGACCAGGAACAGGACCGTGAGCGCCCACAACTTCTTGCCGTGGTCGCGCCGGCCCGCGAGGTGCTCGTCGAGCAGCGCCTCGAGCGCGCCGCGTTCGAACCACTCGGCCACCGGGTTGCGGCGCGACAGCAAGAGGTCGCGGCAGCGTTCGCGAAAGAGCGTGCGGATCAAGCCGCCGATCGGCACCGCGAAGCCGTGTTTCTTGCGGTCGACGATCGGCCCCGGCAGATGGCGGCGGGCGACGCGCTTCAGGAGGTATTTCCGGGTCCGTCCGTGCAGCTTGAGCCGCCTCGGCAGGGCGCATGCATATTCGGCGACGGCGCGGTCGAGGAACGGCGCGCGGACTTCGAGGCTGTTGAACATCGAGGCGCGATCGGTCTTGGTCAGGATGTCGTCGGGCAGATAGGTGACGAGAAACAGATAGAGCAGCCGGTCGACCGCGGGCAGGCCGCTGACCTCGGCGGCGCATCGATCGACGGGGGCGAAGGCAGCGGTCAGGGCGTCCTCGGGCAACGCCGAGCGCCGCCACAGCGCTGCGAGAGGCCCGGGCGCGAACGGAGCCATCCACAAGAACGACTGCCGCGCCGATGCCGCGCCAAAGCCCTGGGCCAGCTGAGCTGCCAGGAAGCGCCGGCCCATATAGCCTTCGGCGCCCGGCAGGGCGATGGCGGCGCGGCCCAGCGCGCGGCCGAGAACCGGCGGCAAGAGGCGCATCGCCGGAGCAAAGCGCTGCGCCGCGAAGTTCGGATAGCCGGCAAAGAGTTCGTCCGCCCCGTCGCCGCCGAGCGCTACGGTCATCCGCTGCCGCGCCGCCCGGCAGACGAGCCAGCTCGGCAGCAGCGAGGAATCGCCGAGCGGCTCGGTCAGGCGCTCGCCGACCGCATCGAAGGCGTCGACGAGGTCGCCTCGCCCGAGTTCGACGACCTCGTGCCGCAGGCCGAGATGGCGCGCGACCGTGGTCGCATGCCGGGTTTCATCGAAACCGCTGCCCTCGACCCGCACCGTGAAGGCGGTGAGATCGGGTGCCGCCTCTGCGGCAAAGGCCGCGATCAGGCTGGAGTTGATGCCGCCCGACAGAAACACCCCGACCGGCACGTCGGCGACCAGCGAGCGGCGCACCGATTGGCGCAACCGCTCGCCGAGCTCGTCGGTCGCCGCCGCCGGATCGACCCGTCGCGGCTCGAGGCGCGGTTGCCAGTAGCGTTCGCGGCTGATGCGGCCGTCGTCGAAGCATAGGATCGTTCCCGGTTCGAGCTTGTCGATGCCGACCCAGCCGGAACCGGTCCGCGGCAGATATTCGAAGAGCAGAGCGCGGTAGGCGGCAAGCCGGTCGGGCTCGGCATCGCGGAAGGCCGGATGGCAGAACAGTGCGCCGGCTTCCGAGGCGAAGACGAGCCGGCCTCGCGCCAGACCGTAATAAAGCGGCTTCTGCCCGAACCGATCGCGCACCAGGAAGAGCGCACCGGTGGCGCCCTCGCGAAAGGCAAAGGCGAACATCCCGTCGATGCGCGCCACCGCCCGCCGCAACCCGTCGCGGCGGATCAGCTGGAATACGACCTCGGTGTCGGAGCGGTCGCACAACGCGGTCCCGCCGGCGCGCAGCTCATCGGCCAGCGCGCGATAGCCGTAGATCTCGCCGTTGAAGACGAGCGCGTCGCCGGAGGCCCGGTCGACACGCGGCTGCGCGCCGCCGGCGAGATCGATCACGGCCAGTCTTGTGTGGCCGAGGGCGATCGCGGCATCGACAAAGCTGCCGCGACCGTCCGGGCCGCGATGGGCGAGGGCCCGGTTCATCCCTGCGATGATATGCTCGGCGTCGGGACCGGGTGCGGTGAACCCGGCTATGCCGCACATCGGGCTTCTTCGAGTGAGTACGCCGGCGCCGGCGTACTCACTCGTCGCCGGCCAGCTGCGGCAGCCCGTAGCCGAGCTTGCGGCCGGGCGGATGCGGTCGCGAAATGCCGCCGCGGGTAATCTCGGTGATCTTCGGCACCGGCAATTGGATCGGATAGGGCCGCTCGACCTGCGGCTGCAGCGGGCCGGCGGTCTTGCGGTTGACATAGTCCAAACCGACGAAATCGCGGAACCCGAGCTGCCATACCTTGAGCCGCCGTGCCCGCATGTCCATGTCCTCCTGCCACACCCTGTAGAACCACCGGCGCATCAACCGGTGAAACCAGGGCTGCAGCCAGCCGAAGATCCGCGGCACCGCCAACCGGCTTTCCACCGTCACCCGACAGCCCTGCGGCGCCAGGTCCTCGAAATGAAAGTCCTGCTCGAGCAGCAGCCCGAACGGCCCGAAATGGAATGACCGCATCCGCTCCTCGGCGACCAGATAGCTGAACAGGGTCGCCGCCATCTTCACCGGGATAAAGGGCAGCCTCGCGCTGCGCTGCGAAAAGCACCAGTGGTCGGCCTCGGCCAGGATCCGCACTTCGCGGTAATGGTCGGCATGGGTGCCGACGATGTGCTCGTGATCGAAATAATTCCAGATCATCAGGCCTTTCGGAAACCGGACTTCCTCTGAAAATTTCGAGTGCAGCTCGACCAAAGCGCCGGTTCCTGTTCAAGGGTTGGCGGGCACGGCGGCGACCGCCGCTACCGGCTCCGCCTCGACCAATTGGGCATAGATCGCGCCTTCTTCCACCTTGATCTTGTATTCGCGCAATCGCAGCTTCGGGAAGCCGAGGCAGCGTCCGCTATCGGCGTCGAATTGCAGATTGTGCCACAGGCAGGTGAACTTCCCGTCGCACAGCTGGTAATAGCCGACCGGCCCGCCAAAATGCGGGCAGATGTTGCTGAGCGCCCGGATCGTCCCGTGGTGGCGGAACACCAGGATGTCGTGATTGCCGACCCAGCGCGAGAACTGGCCGGCGGCGCCGAGTTCCGCGACTTCGCCGACCTTGACGAAGCCCTTCGAGACGGGCTGTCTCGAAGGGCGCCGACGACCGCCCGGCGGCGGTCGGCGCGGGCCGACGCGAAACACCCAGAACAGGTAGATCAGGAAATTGGCCGCCGGGATCAGCGCCCAGTTCAGCGCGATGC
This sequence comes from uncultured Alphaproteobacteria bacterium, assembly GCA_963772295.1. Classification (GTDB taxonomy): domain Bacteria; phylum Pseudomonadota; class Alphaproteobacteria; order ATCC43930; family CGMCC-115725; genus AP-15. The sequence continues at coordinate 757,392 of CAVYWO010000017.1, read as the reverse complement.
CAAAGAGGTACGAGCGGCCGAAGATCTCGGTCACCGCATACATGCCGCCGACCGCGATCAGAAAGGTCGCCGCCGTCGAGACGGCAAAGCGCAGCGGCTGAAACGGGTCCGGCGCCGCATCGGAGAAGGCGACCGAGCCGTGCGCGAGGTAGGCGATCGGCAACAGCGCGGCAAAGGCGACGGCGCTCGCCGCGGTCGGGTTGTGGGTCGGCAAAGCGTGCACGGCGACGACGACGGCCAGACTGTAGGCGACCGACACGGCAAGACCGACGATCCCGTACCGCCAGATGCGGGCGGCAAGCCCGATCATCGGCGTCACGCCCACGTCAGTCTCGGCGATCGGCGCCATGTCGCACCGGCGGCTTGCGCAGGATGACGCGCATCGCATCGAACAGATTGACCGGGAGCCCGAAGCGGCTCGCCTTCGAGAGCAGCGAAGAAGGCCAGGCGATGCCGACGCTCTGACCCAACAGCTGCAGCACCAGCGCTGTCGGGACCCGTTTCCACGGGTGGGTGACCTCGGCAATCGTGAGCCCGGCGGCGGTCCCGAGCCGGGCGAGGCTGTCGGCAGTGAAATACCACAAATGGTGCGGCGGGGTCATGTTGCGCCAGCGCCGGCCGGAGAGCCGCGCCAGCGGCGAAGCGAAATCCGGGGTCGTCAGGATGATCGCGCCGCCCGGTCGCAAATATTGGCTGCACAGGCTCAATACGTCTCCCGGATCTTCGAGATGCTCGATCACGTCGAGCATGACGATGACGTCGACCATCCCGATCGCGGCCAGCGACTGGCGCGTCGGCCCGCCGCTGCGGACGTCGAGGCCGCGCCGCCGCGCAAACGCCGCCGCCGCCTCGGCGATCTCGATGCCGTGCACCTCGTAATGCGCCGCCGCCTCGATCAGGAAGAAGCCATAGGCGGCGCCGATTTCGAGCAGCCGGCCGGACGGAACGATCCGCCGCACGAATGCGACCACGCGGCGGAATTCGGCGCGCAATACCGGCTCGCCGGCGCGGTAATCCGGATAGCCCCCCTTCGTCCGGCTCGAGAAATATTCGGCGGTGTAGCAGGCCGCCGGATCGAAGTTCGGCGCCGCCGCGGCGCCGAGACCGCATCCGGCACAGCGGAATACCTGGCTGCCGTTCTTGTGCCAGAGCGGGACCTGCACGGTGCCCGCGCCGCAGGCGGGACAGTCGCGGCGAACCACCGGCCGCTGGCCGGTCGACGCGGCGGCGGCAAAGGCTACCATCGGCGCACCGCGGCGCTCGGCGTTGGCAGCGCCGCGTGCTGCACGATGCGCCTGATCTTGTAGGGCGGCCGGCCGCGCGCCTCGTAATAGATCCGCGCCTGGACTTCGGCGCTGAGGCCGAGCAGCAGGAACAGGATGCCGGAGAGGCCGGTCACTGCAGCGAGCAGCGGCAGCGGCGTCTGGATCAGCGAGGTGTCGAAGGCGAATTTGAGCACCACCGCCCAGCCGAAGATCGCCAGCGACAGGCCGAGGAAAGCGAGCGCGATCTTGCCGAAGAACTGCATCGGCCGGTCGAACGCCCGGTCGATGAAATAGACGAGCAGCAGGTCGAGCGTCACCCGGGCCACGCGGCCGAGACCGTATTTCGATTTGCCGAACCGGCGCGGCCGGTGCGCCACCGCCAGCTCGGTGACCTGCGCCCCTTCCCAGGCGGCGTAGATCGGGATGAAGCGGTGCATCTCGCCGTAGAGCCGCACATCCTCGACCACCTCGCGGCGATAGGCCTTGAGGGTGCAGCCGTAATCATGCAGCGGCAGGCGCAGCAGGACCGAGATCAGCGGGTTGGCGACTGCCGAGGACAGCCGCCGCGTCAGCCGGTCCTCCCTGGCGACCCGCCAGCCGGAGACGACGTCGAAGCCTTCGGCGAGCTTGGCCAGCAGGCGCGGGATGTCGGCCGGGTCGTTCTGGCCGTCGCCGTCCATCGGGACGATGACGTCGCCGGTGCTGTTCGCGATCGCCGCCATCAGCGCCGCGGTCTGGCCGTAATTGCGCGCCAGGTGCAGGATGCGAACCCGCCGATCGCTCTCGGCAAACCCGTCGAGCAGCGCCGCCGACCCGTCGCTCGAGCCGTCATCGGCAAAGATGATTTCGGCCGAAAGCGGCAGACGGTCGAGCGTGGTACTCAGCTCCCGGTAGAGTTCGGGCAGGATCGCCGCCTCGTCATAGACCGGGATGACGACCGAAATGTCCATCTGGCCTCAGGATTGGCGCGTTTGCGACCGATAAAACCATGGATGTTCAGTATATATTTGCGGTTTCATCAGGGTTTCGAAATCGTGCTAGACGGTGGCAGGCTGTTGGCGGAAGGGTATCGATGCGGGACCGCTCGGGATCAGCCGCCGCGGTCGGACGCAGAGCGTCGCGGCGACGGCAACTCGCAGGTATGGATTGGCTGCTGCTGGGGCTGTTCATCGCCCTCGAGGTTGCCGATGTCGTCACCACCAATCAAGGCTTGGCGCTCCCCGGCATCCGGGAAGCCAACCCGATCATGGCGGCGCTGCAGCGCGAGCTGGGGGGCGCCTGGTGGCTGCCGAAGGCATTCGCCTTCGGCTGGGTTGCGGTCGCGGCGATGCGGATCAGGCGGCGCTGGCCGCTGGTCTTCGCCGTATCGTATTGCGGTCTGACCGTCGTTCTCAATCTCGCCTCGGTATGACCGCCGCCCGGGCTCAGAGCCTGACTTGAAATGAGGCGCGGTGGAAAGTTACTCGTCACCCCCGCGATAGCGGCTGTAATCCAATTGCCGAGCGGCTGGATCAATGCCGTGCGTCCTTCGAGGCCTCGCTGCGCGAGGCACCTCAGGACGAGGAATTCCTTTAATGCCATCAAAGGCTTCCCTCATGCTGAGGAGCGCCCGCAGGGCGCGTCTCGAAGCACGCACCACGCCGATGGAGCGCTGTTTTTGTCGCCTCGGCCAATTTCCTGACAGCCTCTTGCGCGGGAATAACGATATAAGGCGCTGAATTAAATCGATTCATTTTTGGTCAAGGCTCTCAATAGATGCCCGGCAGCAGCATCGCGGTGTTCTTCTTGTAATCGGCGTATTCGGGGAAGGTTTCGCTCAGCACCCGTTCTTCGTTGTGCATCCGCCGCAGCTGAAACGCGATCTGCACCGCGAGCAACAGCGCCACCCACGGCGAGAGAAATTGCAGGACGATGCCGACGACCGCGAGCTCTTCGGCGAGATAGAGCGGATGGCGGACCCAGCGATAAGCGCCTGAGGTTACGAGCCGCCGCGCCTCGGCCATGATGCTGAACGAGGAGCGGAGCTGCACCAGCACCAGGACCGCCAGCGCATTGCCGCCGAGCAGCAGCAGGGTCGCGATCATCTCTTCGGTCAAGGACAGGTTGCGGCGCGGCAGCACGACCACAAAACAAATCAGGAAGGTGCCGAGCATGGCGGAAATCCGCGGCTCGATCCCGGCGGCCCGGCGCTCCGGCCGGGCCCGGAAAATCACCGACGCCGCCAGCACCACGAAATAGGCGATGACCGAAAGCCGCATCGAAAGATCGACGGCATGGGCCACCGCCGAACCGGCTGTGCGCCGTTGATGGAGGAGGCCCCAGCCCGAAAACAGCGCCAGGAACAGCGAATAACCTAGCACCGGGAGCCGCATCAGGACGTCATAGACGCGGGAATCCCGCAAGGCCGCGAGATCAATCCCGGCACGGCGGGCCACCGCAAGGGCTGAGGCGACGGTACTGCTCATTTCGATCCTTTTTGGGCGAGCGTCGTCGCTCAGCGCCCCTGCCATGAAAACGGAAGCTAAAAACACAGCAATTTCAATGAACGCGTAATTCCGGGGCAGCTCGCCAGAACCTAGCGCGGAAACCAGGAATACTGGCTTCGGCAAAGCAGGCGGGGGCTAGAAAGAAACAAGGGTCACACCGGCTTAGTCTCATCGTCATGGCGCCCCCCGGGTCCGCGCGCGGCGCGGCCCGAGGATAAACTCCGCGAAGCCATCCCGACCCTCGCAACTCCGCGACGACGAGATCGCCACGGCGCCTGTCGGCGCCTCGCGATGACAGCGGGGTGAGTTTCATCCATGGCGGGTCGGCGCAGCCGGGTCACACCGGCTTAGTGTCATCGTCATGGCGAGCGCAGCGAAGCCATCCCGACCTTGTCGCGCAATCCGCCGCGTTTTCTTGTGAGCAGGACCGGCAGCCGGGCGGCGGCAGCTCTCCCCCGCGCGATCAGTGGAGCACCCCGAACTGGACATGCTCGAAGAAATCGCCGATCCGCAACGCCACCGGGGTGCCGATCACGATGAACAGCGCCGGCAGGATGAACGTCATCAGCGGTATCGTCAGCCACACCGGCAGCCGGGCGGCGCGCTCCTCGATGCGCAAGATGCGGGCCGTTCGCATTTCCGCGGCGAGCACCCGCAGCAACTCGGCAAGCGGCGTGCCGAAGCGGATCGCTTGCGTCAGCGTTGCGCTGACACCGCGCAGGATCTCGAGATGCGTTCGCCGCACCAGGTTTTCGAGCGCCGCCCCGCGGTCCTCCATCACCCGCATTTCGGCGGCGGTGATGGCGAATTCATCGGCGATTTCGGCATGTGAGAAGCGCAGGTCGCGACTGACCTGATCGATCGATTGATCGAGGCTCAGCCCCGCCTCGGCGCAGACGACGAGCAGATCGAGGGCATCGGGCATGCCCACCTCGATATGCCGCCGCCGGCGCGCCGTCAGCCGGCCGAGGACGAAATCGGGCAGGCGCCAGCCGAGGGCCAAGGCCGCCACCACGATCACCGACCGAGCCAGCGTCGATCCGGCGAGCCACTGGCGCCAGGCGAGAAAGAGCCAGGCCAGCACGGCCAGCCCGAAAGTGCCGCAGACCTTGGTGGCGACCAGGGTGGCGAGGCCGCCGTGCCGCCTGATGCCGGCCTTGGCCAGGACCTCGAGCAATCGCTGCTGTTCGCGTCGGCCGACGATCGGGCTCGACGCGACCGCGGCGCCGAGCCAGTCGTACCACTGCCGATGCAGCGGCCGAGCGGGTGTAGCGGCGGCGGCGCCGCTGCCGCGGACGGCTTCGAGCCTGGGCTGCAGGCGTTCGCGCTCGGAGATGCGCCACAGCCGGAACGCCGAGGCGAGGGCCACCGCCAATGCGAGAGCGATGATCAAGGTCTCGAACGGCTGCAGCTCGACCGCGCCGAGGCGCACGGTCAACCGATCAGCCGCCCAGGCGAGCGCGGCCGGCATGGCTAGCGCACGGCCCGCTTGATCATGACGTGCATGACGACGCTGCCGAGCATCAGGCTGACCAGGGCGAGACCGACCATGAAGCGGCCGCGCGGATCGAGCCACAACGGCTCCATCAGCGGCCGGGCGACAAAGCAGAGCCCGCCCCCGACGAAGAACGGGAACAACGACAGCACCAGCGCCGAGGCCCTGGCTTCGGCGGTCAGCGCCTTGGCTTTGAGACGCACCTCCTTGCGCCGGCGAATGATGTTGCTCAGATTGCCGAGGGTCTCGGCGAGGGCCCCACCGGTGCGTCGCTGCAGGCTGATGGCGACGACAAAAAAGCGGAAATCGGGCACGCGGACGCGGTCGGCCGCGTGCTGCAGCGCCTCTTCGATCTCGCCGCCGATGTGCATCTCATCCATGACCTTGCGGAATTCGCTGCCGATCGGGTAGCGCATCTCGCGCGAAGCCACTTCCATCGCATCCAAGACCGGCAGACCGGCGCGGACCGCGCGGCCGATCAGATCGAGCGTGTCCGGGAAGGCGTCGAGAAAGCGGTTCTGGAAGCGGGTCTGGGCGAACCGCAGCAAGCTGGCCGCGGCGGCCAGCGCCGCGGCGGCGCCGAGGGCGGCCGCGACGACCGGGTTGAGCGCGAACAGGCGCAAGGCGAGGCCGATCGCCACGACCGCGGCGATGCTCCCGGCGATCGCGAGGTGCGGCAGCCCGATCCGATTGCCGGTCGCGTCGAGCGCCGCATCGAACCGCCGGTACCAGTTCGCCGGCAGCAGAAATCCGCGCCACCCGAACCGCGGCCGCGGCCGCAGCAGCGACGGCGCCGGCTCGCCCTGGCCCGGCGCGGCGGCGGCAATCTGCTGCAGCCGCTGCTGCACATTCTGTCGGTGGCGGTCGGTGCGGGCCACCACGAACAGTATCGCCCCGAGCAGGACCGTCGAGCCGAGCACGGCGATGACGAGAGGCGCGTACAATCGGGGGCTCCGGCTACTCGGTCAGAGGCTGACTGAAAATGATACGCGGTGGATCAACCACTTACTCGTCACCCCCGCGAAAAGAGGCTGTAACGAAATTGGGGGCGATGCCGAATGCAGGGCTGCATCGATGCCGCGCGTGCTTCGAGACGCGCCCGGAGCCTGTCCTCGGGCCGCGCCCCCGGGTCCGCGCTCTGCGCGGCCCGAGGGTAAACTCCGCGCGGACCCGGGGGGGCGCCCTCAGCATGAGGTAAGCCTTTGATGGCATTAAAGGAGTTCCTCATCCTGAGCCGGTCGCGCAGCGGCCGTGTCGATGGACGAACGGCCCTCATCCGATTGGATTACAGCCTCCCACCGGCCTACGGCCGACCCGCGAGGCATGAAACGCTACCGTGTCATTGCGAGGCGCCGTCAGGCGCCGCGGCAATCTCGACGCCGCAGCGTCTCGGGGGTCGAGATTGCTTCGTCGCTCCGCTCCTCGCAATGACTGTGCAGGTGGGCGGGCGCCACTCATGGCCCTGTTTCTTCATGACGAGATAAGGTTCTGAAATATATCGGTTCATTCCGGGTCAGCCTCTCAGTTGGCGGCGACGTGCAAGGCCTCGAGCAGCTCTCTGTCGAGACCGAGACGCGCGGCGCGCGGAACAAAATCGGGCCGCATCCGGGTCGGCACGAACTCGCCGTCGATCTGGCCGTCGCGGCGCTCGCCCCGGTACTGAAAGGCGTAAAGATCGCGCAAGGTGATGATTTCGCCCTCCATGCCGCTGAGCTCGGCGATGCTCTGCACGCGCCGCACCCCGTCGCGCATCCGATCGATATGCACGATCAGGTTGAGGGCGCTCGCGACCTGCATCCGGATCGCCCGCAACGGCAGGCTGAGGTTCGCCATCAACACCATATTTTCGAGCCGATAAAGCGCGTCGCGCGGCGAGTTCGAGTGGACCGTCGACATCGAGCCGTCATGCCCGGTGTTCATCGCCTGCAGCATGTCGAAGGCCTCGGGGCCGCGAACCTCGCCGACGATGATCCGGTCGGGCCGCATCCGCAGCGCGTTGCGCACCAGCTCGCGCTGCGCCACCTGGCCGGCGCCTTCGATGTTGGGCGGACGGGTCTCCATCTGCACGACATGCGGCTGCTGCAGCCGCAGCTCGACCGCGTCCTCGACCGTGATGATGCGTTCATCGCTGTCGATGTAGCGCGAGATGGCGTTCAAGAGCGTCGTCTTGCCGGAGCCGGTGCCGCCCGAGATCAACATGTTGAGGCGCGAGCGGGCGGCGATCTGCAGCACCGTCGCCACATCGCGCGACAAATTCTGCTGCCGCACCATCGCCTCGAGGGTCAGGCTGCGCTTCGGAAATTTGCGGATCGAGATGGTGCCGCCGTTCAATACGAGCGGCGGCAGGACGATGTTGACGCGGCTGCCGTCGGCGAGCCGGGCATCGACCATCGGGCTCGCCTCGTCGATGCGGCGCCCGACCGCGCCGGCGATGCGCTGCGCGATGGTGACGAGATGGTCGGCATCGCGAAACCGGGCCCTGGTCTTTTCGAGCTTGCCGCGGCGCTCGACAAAGACCGAATATGGACCGTTCGCCAGGATGTCGGTGATCTCGTCGTCGTCGAGGAACGGCTCGAGCGGACCGAGCCCGGTCATGTCGTGCGTCAGCTCGACGGCGAGCGCGCGCTCCTCGCTCTCGTTGAGCTCGATCCGCTGCTCGGTCGCGATCTCCCTGACCAGCTTCGCGACCTCGGCCCGCAGCATGTCTTCGCCGATGCGGCGCGCGACCGACGGGTCGATGCGCGACATCAAGGCGCTGCGGATGCGCTCCTTCAATTCCTCGCGGCCCGTCAGATCGACGGTCGGAGCCGACTTTCCCGGAACCAGGACGAGCTCGCGGCCCTGCATCTCGACGACGCGCCGGCCGAAGGCGGATTTCATCGGCCGCTCCGCCACCACCGCCGGCGTTGCGGCGGCCGCCCCGACAGTTCGAGCGCCAGGCCGGCGATCGCATCGCCGAACTTGCCGCGCCGCGCGGCCGCGACCGGTGCGCGGTCGCTGGCGGCGAAGGTGAACCATGCCGGCTGAAACGGGATCACCGTTTTCGGCCTCAATCCGAGAATATTTTCCATTTCTTCGAGGGTTATCGCGCGGCGTCCGCCCTCGCCCTGGCGGTTGATGACGAGGATGTTGCGGTAGCCGTCGCCGGCGCCCAACGCATCGCGCAGCCGCACCGCATCGCGCGCCGAGCGCAAGGTCTGGTCGGCGACGATGACGCGAAAATTGGCCGTGTCGAGGGCCTTCATATAAGGCGCTGCGGCACTGCGCGGCAGGTCGAGGACGACGTAGTGGAATTGGTGGCGCAGCGCGGCGACGAGCGTGTCGACGGCGTCGGCAGTGAAGCCGATATCGTCGCGCAGCGGTTCCTCGGCGCTCAAGACGAACAGACGACCGCCGACCGGCGCCATCACCCGCTCCAACAGAATGCTGTCGATGCGGCCCGGGTTGACCAGCGCCTCGCGCAACCCAGGCGTCGCCTTGACGTTCAGCGCCAGCGCGCAATCGCCGCTTTGCAGGTCGAGATCGACGAGCCCGACCCGCCGATTCTGGCGCTCGGCGAGATACCAGGCAAGGTTGACCGCAAGGGTGGTCGTCCCGACCCCGCCGCGGGCGCCGACAAAGGCGATGGTGGTGCCGAGCTTGCGCTGGATCCCGCCGGGTTCCGCGGCGTAAGTCCTGGCATTCAGCGCCCTCGCCAGCAACGGCGTGGTCAGCGGTTTGAAGAGGTAGTCGGTGACCCCCGAATGCAGCAGATCGCGGTACAGCCCGACCTCGTTGCTGTCGCCGATGGCGATGACGGTGACCCCGGGCTCGCAGACATCGGCCAGGTTGTGGATCTCCAAAACCGGCATCGCGACGCCGCTGATATCGATGATCAAGGTTTCGGGCGAGCGCTGCGCGGCGAGGACGTCGATGGCCTTGGCGATGCCGCCGCGGGCGATCGGCGTGTCCGCAAATCCGAGATCGTCGAGACACTCGCGCAAACTCCGCTCGGTGTCGCCGTCGGCGACAAAGGCGAGCACCCGAGCACGTTCGGGCGCGGCCTTGGCCGCCGGCCGTTCGATCGGCTTCGGGACTTCGAGGATGCTTCTCACGCGATCGCTACTCCCGCCGTCGCGCCGATCGGTCTTTGCATGCCGATCCCCTCAGCTCTCGACCGAAAATGACACGCGGTGGATCAACAACCTACTCGTCACCCCCGCGAAAGCGGGGGTCCAGGGCAAGCGACAGGACTTCGACCCTCAGATTCCCGCTTGCGCGGGAACGACGATATAAGCTTCTGAAATAAACCGATTCATTTTCGATCAGGGTCTCAGCTCCCTGGAAAACTCGTCCGGGCTCATTGCTTGACATTTTCGGGTTTGATCCCGTGCAGCACCAATACCGGCGGCGCCTCGGCGGTGAAAATCTTTTCCCGCGGCATCAGCCCGCCCAAGGCCGGCGACACGTCGCCGGCCCAGGCCGGCTTGACATTGTCGGTCGCGCTCCCGGGTCCGGGCTTGGCCGCCGCGATCAGGCTCGTGACGCCGTCGGCGCCGCGCAGGGTCAGCGACAATTTGCCGAGCTCGGTGGCGACATTCATCTCCTCGGCCTGCACCGGCGTCACTTCGAGGGTCACGGTGCGGCCAAAGGCGGTTCCTCCGCTCGGGCTCTTGACGTCCACGGCATCGATCGCCAGCACCCGCAGGTTCTCGACCACGGTCTCGCCGACCGACCGGCGGGTCAGCGAGGTCCCGTTGAACAGCTGCGTCAGGACGACGTCGACCCGGTCGCCGGGGTAGAGGAGGCTGGTACTCGCGCCTCCGGTGGCGACCGGGATGGCGATCGCACGCGCTCCGGGCGACAACACGACCTGCAGAAAATCGCGATCGCCGGGCTTGACGATTTCGCTGCGGCGGATCGGGGCGCCCTGCGGGATCGTGGTCCGCGCCGCCGCGCCGGAGATGGCGCCGCGCAGCGCCGCGCCATAAACCGCGGCCTTCGCCTGTTCGTCGAGTTCGGAGTTGGCTTCGGCGCCGGCGGGCGACGGCCGCACGAACTCGCCCGGCGCCGGGGGCCGATCGGCCGTCCCCCAGGTCACGTCCTGGTCACGCAACAAGGTGCCGGGAGCGAGCGGGATCGCCGCGACCAGGAGCTGCGCCCTGACCGCGGCAGCTTTCGGGGTGCTCTCGGGGGTAAACGGTATCGCGCGCAGCACGACGAAGGCGGCGACCGCGAGCGAGAGCAGAAACAGGATGCTGAGCACGGTCTTGGCGCGCATCGAGGCTCACTTCGTCAGAGAATATTGCCGGATCAGGACCCATGCGGCGGCGCCAGCGATGGCGAGCCCGTACGGGACGCTCGGCCGCGCCGGCGTTTCGACCGCGCTAGGCGCCGGCAACAGCAGCGCCGACGGACCGCCGAGCCGGCTCGCGGCAACGACGGCGACCGCGACAACTGCGCCGCCGAGGCTCATCAGCAACAAAAAGTCGAAGAGGTCACGCCAGCCGACCAGCAGCGCCGCCGCGGCCAGCAATTTGGCGTCGCCGCCGCCCAGCAGACCCAACCGCCACTGGACGAACGCGGCGACAAAGATCGCGGCGGCAGCGGCGATGCTCCAGAGGGCGGGATGCGGATCACCGGCCGGGATCAGCCGAACCAGCCCGAGTGCGCCGATGGCAAGCGGCAACGCGTTCGGGATATGGCGCGCCCGAACGTCGCTGTAGGCGGCGGCGGCAAAAATGCCGACCGCTGCGAGCAGCATCGCCTTCTCCAGCACCGTTTCTCGCTCGCCGCAACAGGCGATGCGCTGTCGGAAGCGGCAACGCCGCTCCCGACGTCGCTTCGGTCAGGGGCTGATGGTCCCCAAATAGGCCGCGGCCTTGCTGAACAGGCCCGAGATGTCTTGACCGAGAATGACAGCGGCGGCCGCGACGACGAGGGCGATCAGGCCGACGAGGAGGCCGTACTCGACCATCGCCGGGCCATCTTCGTCACGGCGGAACCGGTTGATGAGCTTGCGCATACAGAGGTCCTTTCCAGGGTTGGCCAATGACGGTGTGGCGTCGCTTGCCGTAGATCGCACTACCAGTCGGTGAATCAATGTACAACAAACGCGATCGTTTCAAAAGAATTTTGCGAACCTCTTTCGGGAGCGCCGCGCGCCGCACCCACGCTTGGTCGCCGACAACCGCGCCGCAGAAGACTGATCTTAAGATCCGATTTACCAAACATCGGGGTGGACCCCGTCTGGATCGGAGCACCGGGTTCGCGGGTTCAGGGCGATATGGTCCCCAAATAGGCCGCGGCCTCGCTGAACAGGGTCGAGATGTCCTGACCGAGAAGGACGGCGGCGGCCGCGACGACGAGGGCGATCAGGCCGACGAGGAGGCCGTATTCGACCATCGCCGGGCCGTCCTCGTCGCGCCCGAAACGTTCGAGGAGCTTGCGCATGTGTCAATCCTTTTGTCGTGGGTGTCGGCATCAAGCTTAACCGTCGACGGGCAACATCGTCTCAAAAAGTTTTTAGGATGTCCCAAAGCCGGATCGCGGGCGGAATGCGAATTTCATCCCTGACGGGTCGGCGACGCCGGTGGGGGACTATCACGAGCCGATCCCGTGCGCCAAAATCCGGAGAGGTCACGTGTCGGCCACGCAATCGCCGCCGCGTCTGCTGCTCCGTGCTCCCGGCGCGCCGAGGCTCAGCCGCGCGGGCCGCAGCCAGCCGTCGAATTCCGCGGCTTGCCGGACCCGGCGCAGGACCAGCCATAGCAAGGTCAGCGCCACGATGAGACCCAGGGGGGCGCGTCCCACCGTCGGAATCACCGCAAAACTCGCGGCGAACAAGGCGAGCAGGGTCGTCTGCTCGCCGCGCAGAAGCCCCTGGTCGATCTGATCCCGGGCGAGGAAAGCCACGGTCACGGCGATCGCCGCCATGTCGTGGGCGAGCGCGTAAGGGGTCGCCAGCAGCACGCCGGCCGACAATATGGCCGCTTTCAACGGATAGCGCACCGGTGCGCGCCAGATGAGCCAAACGATCGTCGCAAGCCCCGATGTGAGGATCGCTTGTGCGGCCCAGGCGAGCGCCGCGCTGCCGCCCAAATACCGGATCGAGCCGTAGGCGGTATGGAACAGTCCCCAGGAGCTGTCCGGCGAGGCCAGGTTGAAGCCGGCCTGTCCCAGGAGCTCCCGCGGAAAGGCGGCCCATGGCTGCGCGCCGAACGCCAGCGCCGAGACGCCCGCGAGGAACGCCCCGGTGGCGGCGGCGCCGGCGATGGCGCGCCACTCGCCGGCGGCGACGAGGGCGATCGGGAACAGGATTCCGAATTGTGGCTTGTAGGTAAGGCAGCCGAGAAACACCCCGGCCAGCACCGGCCGGCGTTCGAGCGCCAAGAGCGCGGCACCGACCAGCGAGGCGGTCAAGAACCCGCTTTGCCCGCAGGCGAAATTCCATAGCGCAAACGGCGACGCCAGCACCAGCGCGACCGCCGCCGGGCGGCGCCCCGCAATCAGGAAGACGACGGCGGCGCAGCCGGCCAACGTCACCGTCTCGAAGATGAAGAAGGCAGCCAAATAATGCAGCGCGGCAAGCGGCGCCAAGATCAGAAGATAGGTCGGCGGGTAGGGCCAATGCGGCATATAAACCGGTTGCGGTCCGACCAGCTGTTTCTGGATTTTGACGAATTCGGTCGGGTCGTAGGCCAGCGCGGCATGGCCGAGCAGGGCTGTGCGTCCGACCGCCCAGGTGTCGGTAAAATCCGAGAAGGTCGGCCACCCCCGGCCGTTTACCGGCCACAGCCCGTGGCGATAGCCGAAGCAGAGCAGCGCCGCATAGAGCGCGGCGATCGCGCCGCCATAGGCGCGCAACCGCCACGCCTTGAAAATGCCGAGCAGCAGCGGGGCTGCGGGTCGACCCCCGCCCATCCTGTCGGTGCGGTGGACCGACGGTAACCCGTTCACCACGACGGTATCCGAAGCCTCCCGGGTTTGCCCTCGGCGACTTCCGGGCGAAGACGGGCCGGGCCCGCGTACCCGTCGGTGCCCTTGGCCCGGCGCAAAATCAGCCCGATCAGCGCTATCACCATGAGCGGGACGACCGGAAGAAGGTGGACGCTGGCAATAGCCGCCAGCCCCGCGGCAAAGAGCGCGAGCAAAGTCGTCTGTTCGCCCTTCAGCAGCCCGCAGCGTATTTGGTCCGCCGCCAGGAAGGCGATCGGGATGACAATCGCAGCCATGTCGTAGGCAAAGCCGTAGGGGGTGGCGATGAGGATTGCTGCCGACAGGAACGCGGCCTTGAGCGCATATCGCGTCTGCGAACGCCAAACCTGCCACACGGCCGCGGCGAGGCCGGTCGTGACGCAGCCTTGGACCAGCCACGCCAGCGTGGCGCCACCGTGCAGATCACGGACCAATCCGTAAAAAGTCTGGTAATTGGCCCATCCCATTGCATAGGGGTGATCGCGAAACAGGTACATGTCGGCGTGTTCGAGCAGTTCGTGCGGCAGCGTCCTCAAAGGCGCCATCCCGAACAGGGCAATCGAGGCCGCGGTCAGCACGGCAAACATGGTCACCGCGCTGGCGATGGCGCGCCATTGTTTTGCAGCAATCAAAGCGACCGGAAACAAGATGCCGAATTGCGGCTTGTAAGTGAGACAGCCGAGGAACATGCCGGCGAGCACCGGCCGGCGTTCGAGGCTCAACAGCGACGCGCCGACCAGAGCGGCGGTCAGGAACCCGCTCTGCCCCTCGTCGAAATTCCAGGCGGTGAAGGGCGATGCGAGAAGCACCGCGATCGCCGCCCGACGGCGAACGATCAGAAAGACGACGGCAATGCACCCCAGCAAGGTCAACGCTTCCCAGCCTAGAAACGCGGGAAGGTACGGAAGCATCGCCAATGGCGCCAGCACGAAAAAGAAAATCGGCGGATAAGCCCAATTGAGATAGAAACTTTCGTTTGAGGGCTTCGGTCCGGTTATTGCCTCCTGGATATTCTCGAATTGCCTTGGTTCGTATAACACGGCCACCTTACCGTGCAGCGCCTGCTTTCCGGCAATCCAAAAGGCCGTAAAGTCATTCAAGGTCGGCCTGCCGACGCGATCCACGGGGAAGCCACCCCACGCGTAAAGTCCTAGCCACAACAAGGCGTACACCCCGGCAAGGGTATAGCCGTAAGCCTGCAGGCGCCACGGTTGGAAAATGCCGACGAGCCGCACTCCCGTCGGGTCGGTCGATGGTTCTCGGACGCGAGACTCAGCCATCGTCACTGCCGACAAGCACGGCGCCTCCCGCCGCCTCGCCGAGCAGGGCCGCGCGTCCGACCGCCGGAAAAATCCGTGAAGGTCGCCCCCCCGGCCGTTTACCGGCCACAGCCCCGTGGCGATAGCCGAAGACGAGCGGCGCCGCATAGAGCACGGCGATCGCGCCGCCATAGGCGCGCAACCGCCACGCCGTGTAGATACCGAGGAGCTTCGGCCTCGTGCTCGCAGACGCTCCCGCGCCGGCCGACGAGCCGGTCATCTCCGGAGGCGCACAGCCTCGTCCGGGGAAGGGGTTTGCCCGGTCATTGGCCGCCGTTGAATCAATTGGCGGCACGTTGCTTCGTCTCGCAACAATTTGCGCGCCGGAGCGCCTCACGGGCGGGAAGACGCTCGCTTGCCGCGCGGCGCAAGATCAGGGCCGGCAGCGCGAACACGAGCACGACGCCCATCGGAACCGACCCCGAGGTCGGAAAGACCGCGAACCCGGCGACGAACAAGACGAGCAAAGCCGTCTGCTCGCCGCGCAGGAGGCCCTGGTCGATCTGATCCCGGGCCAGAAAGGCAATCGGGACGGCGAGAGCCGCCATATCATAGGCGAACGCGTAAGGCGTGGCGGCGAGCGCCGCGGCCGATAAGGCCGCTGCCTTCAGCGGATATCGCGCCCGCGAGCGCCACAGCGCCCAGACGATTAGGGCGGCGGCAAGGCTCGTGATGCCTTGGGCGATCCAGCCGAGGCGATCGCCGCCGCCGAGATAGTGGACCACCCCGTAGACCGTCTCGATCATACCCCAGTGGGTGCCGGCGCCGGGCAGCAGCACGAGCCTGAATTGTGCCGCGAGCTGGCCGGGAAACGCCGCCCAGAGATTGGCCCCGAGCGCCAGGGCCGAGAGCCCGATGAGGAAGACCGTCGTCGCAACGGCGCTGGCGATGGCGCGCCACTCTCTGGCCGCGACCAGCGCCACCGGAACGAGGATGCCCACTTGCGGTTTGTAGGTGAGACAGCCGATGAACATGCCGGCGAGCGCGGGCCGGCGTTCGAGCGCCAGCAGCGCGGCACCCAACAGCGCCGTCGTCAGCAACCCTCCCTGGCCGCAGCCAATATTCCATACCGTGTACGGCGAGGCCAGCACCAGCGCGATCGCCGCCCGGTGGCGCACGATCAGCGTGGTGACGCAAATCGAGCCCAGGAGAGCCAGCAACTCGTAGCTGACAAATGCCATGATGAACGGCAGGGCGCCGAACGGCGCCGCGATCAGCAGAAAAATCGGGGGGTAGGGCCAGTTCGGGTAATAGAAGGGGCTGGGCCCGAGGAGCGCCTTCTGCAGCCCGATGAAACTCGACGGCTCGTACAGCGTGGTCGCCTGCCCGTACCAGGCCTGCCCCCCGGTCAGCCAGACGTCGGCGGCAAAATCGGAAAAGAGTGGCGTCCCCTTCCCGTCGACGAGCCAGACCCCGTAGTAATACGCGAAGAAGTAGACGCAGCCGTAGAAGGCGGCCAGCGCGTAGCCGTAGGCCTGCAGCCGCCAAGGCCGAAAAATGCCCAAGATCCACAGGCTTGGGTAGCCGGCGGGGGATTTGGGGTGCGCGGCTCGCATCGGTTCACGCATCGTCGCCGACGGCAGGAACCGGCGCGTGTCTAGAGGTGCCCAGCATGACCGAAGTCAAACCCGAGGCCGTGACCGGAAACTTGCCGGTGTACTCCGGGCTCTGGTACAGCCGGCAAACGGTCGCAGAGAAATTGGGACGGTTGACGAGCACGCTGACAATCGGACGCGAGCCGAGGATTGGCTTTGTCTCGCCGTCGTAATCGAAGAGGCTGATGACCAGCCAGGCCGCGATCGACAGGCCACCGATCAGCGCCGTGTCGAGCCGGGCATTGATGAGATAGAGCGGGTGGCCCCGCGGCCGCCGTCCGGGCAATCGACACGCCGCGCCGCCTCGGGCCAGCCTCTGCGACCATGCCGAGCCGACCCCCGGAGCGCAGAGGCGGCAATCCGGCGATGCTGGTTGCCATCCCTTGAAATCGACCCCCAATTGCGCCGGCATGAGGCGGACCGCTATCGGCGAACCCTTCTGCTCGCTGGCGAATCAATCGCTGACGAAAGCGGTCGTCTCCGGAAAATCTTTGTGAATCCCCGCCGCCCGGTCCGACGGCGTTTCCGGCCCGCGAACCCCGACAATGCGCCGAAACACGAGCCACAGCAAGACGACGTACACGACCGGCCCGAGCGGCGGCACCGGACAATAAAGCAGGGCAACGCAGATCAGCACGAGCGTGCGCTCGCCGGCGAGAAAGCCGCGGGCCAGCCCGTCCTGGATCAGAAAGGCGACCGCGATCGAGAGGATGCAGAGATCGTAGACCAGCGCGTAAGGGCTGACGAGAAGCGAGCCAATGCACAGCGTCGCCGCTTTGAGCGGGTGCGGGATCGGCCTCGCCCAGACGGCACAAACCGCCAACGCGGTGCCGAGGGCAACCAGGAGGTGAACCGCCCAGGCAAGCCGCGCGCCGGCGCCCGCCCAATACAAAAGGCCATAGACCGATTCGAGCCTAAGTTCGACGCCGGCCAGCGCACTCAGACCCGGGGTGCGGTTGAGCAACGTGGCCATGAAGGCCGGCCAGGTCCGAAAGCCAAAAACGAGCGCCGCCGCGATACTGATGATCAGACCGCTGGCCATCGCGCCGGCAAGGGCACGCCAATTCCGCGACACCAGCAGAGCCAGCGGGAACAGCACGCCAAACTGCGGCTTATAGGTCAAAACACCGAGGACAACCCCGGACAGCCAAGGCCGGCGCTCCAGCAGAACCAACGAGCTTCCGATCAGCCCAGCCGTCAGAAACCCGTTGTATCCGAGCTGGAAATTCTTGAGCGCCGCGGGCGACGCGATCGCCGCGATCAGCGCCACCGGCCGCGGTATGATCGCGTGGACGGGCAGCAGATAAAGCAACAGCGTGGCGCCAATCCACGCCGCCGCGGCGGCCAAATATGGCATCAGGCCAAAAGGATAGGTGAAAAATAGTAATGTTGGAGGATAATTGATATGGCCTTGCGCAAGCAGGCAATCACCCGAACCTGTCAAGCTCTTCCAGGCCGCCAACCACGCGCTGTCGTCGTACATCAGCTCGGGATTGCTCGATCCCGCGAACGTGCCGCTTACCCACATCGTGGTAAAATCGACGCATCTATGGTTGGCGTTAAAGAGCGAATTCCCGTGATATAGATACAGCCGTATCGCTAAGCCGATGAAGTTAGCGACGGCCGCGGTCGACACGCACACGAGGACGCGTTGCGCCGTGTAGAACCTGCTCTCGGTGGCCGAGTTGCCGCCCCTAGACGTCGCGGTCATAATCCTCTCCACTGGAAAAATCGTGCCTGTTGCCGAGCGTGTACATCCGATATCCGTTCATTATTGCCCCTGATCGCAGGTCAATTCAAAAGCTCCCGATCATCCATCAATTAACCCCTCTTGTGATCGTTTATGTTGAGTAATTGGCACCTTTGGTGTAAAAACATTCTTTGCTCGTTCATCTGGGCAGCCGCACCTCGGAAAGGCCGGCCCGTTCGGCAAGGCTGAGTCCGGTAGTATTAGGCAGAAAGTTTGAGCATCGTTAAAGTAGGGCTCTGTGGTCACGGCTATTGGGGCCAAAACCTCTTGCGCACGTTTTACGGCAATCCGCGGTTCGAAGTTGTGGCCGTCGCCGACATCCGGGAAAGCGTACGCGAAAGAGTGCGGCTGACCGGCACGAAACTTCACTGCTACGTCGACGGGGCGGAGCTGATCAACGACCCGGAGGTCGAGGCGGTGGCGATCGCCACCCCCGCCGCGAGCCATTTTTCCCTGGCCCGCCGAGCGCAGGCCCGGGCAGGCACGTCCTGGTAGAAAAGCCGATGTGCACTAGCGTGGCGGAAGGAGAGGAACTAGTGGCGCTTGCGCAAGCCAACGGGGTTACCCTGATGGTAGACCACACATATTTGTTTCACGGCGCGGTTCGGAAGTTGCATGAGTTGCATCGGGACGGGTTGCTCGGCGTTGCTTCCTATTATGACTAGCTGCGAGGTCAATCTCGGACTTTTCCAGCCGGACCTCAATGTCCTATGGGATGTCGGGCCGCATGATTTCTCGAGCCAATAATATTTGGATAGGAGAAGAGCAGCCAGGCAATCCAAAAGGCCCAAGCTACGGCCATCCCAGACGCGTACAGCCGGAGGCGCCACCCGGTGAAGATCCGGTCTTCGATCGCCAGCAATTTCTGTCGGCGCGAGGCGGTGCGCGCGCGGTCGGCCGATTGCGGCTGCGACCGGCCGGAGGAGACGCCACGGTTCGTTCCGTCGCTCATCCGATCGATGCCGCCGGCGGTGGCGGATCGCCGGTTGATCGCACCTCCGATCCCAATCGCTCCCTTACTCCGACCTTATGAATCAGCCGCTCGAGCCCGAGGCCGACGACGAAGATCGGCGCCAGCATCTGCCACCAGTCGAGGACGGGGCGCATCTTGGTGTTGCCGGCGGTCTTTGGCGGGTAGATCTTGCTGACCGGAACCTCGGCGGTGCGGTAGCCGAGCTTGAGCAATTTCATCAGCAGGTAGACTTCGAGCCGGTAGCCGTCGAGCCAGCGCCGATCGAGATCGATCCGCGGATCGTCGAGCACGGCGACCCGCATCGCCCGATAGCCGTTCGAACTCTCGGTCACCCGCCGGCCGCAGAACAGGCTCACCAGCAGCGGATGGAGTTGGGTCGCCGCCTTGCGGTAGAATGGCATGTCGCCCCCATAGCGGCCGCCCGCGAGAAAACGCGAGCCGATCACGAAATCGCAGCCTTCGTCACAGATCGGATCGAGCAGACGCGTGATTTCTTCCGGCGCGTCCTTGTTGTTGCCGGCGATGACGACGGCGATCGCGATGTCGCGCGGGCGCGCCTCGTCGAAGCCGCGCCGGATCGCCGCGCCGACGCCGCAAACGCGGCCGAGAGAGACGACCTCGGCGCCTTCGCGCCGCGCGACAGCGGCGGTGTCGTCGGTCGAGCCGTCGTCGACGACCAGGATCGCGTCGACGATGTCGCGCGGCGTCCGCCGAACCACCTCGCCGATCTTGCCCTCCTCGTTGAAGGCGGGTGCGATCAGCATGACGGTGCGCGACTTGTACATCCGCCGATTGTCTCGCCGTCAAAGGTCTCGCCACATTGCCCGCAGCGCCAGGCCTCGCCTTGGGCTGCCGCCAGGCGGGCGCCGCAGCGGCACACCCAGCCCCGCTGCCTTGCCGGCACGCCCCCCACCAGCGCATGCGCCGGGACATCGCCGGTGACGATCGCTCCGGCGGCGACCATGGCATAGGCGCCGATGGTGACGCCGGCGAGGATCACCGAGCCCGCCCCGAGGCTCGCCCCTTGCTCGACCCGGGTCATCGCCAGCCACCCCTCCCGCTCGCGGTAGCGCCGGGCGACCGCCGGCTGCGGCATCCGCCGGCTGCGCGGAAGCCGGTCGTTGGTAAAGCAGACGCCCGGGCCGACAAAGACATCGTCGCCGATCTCGATCCCGTCCCAAACCATCGCCTGGTTCTTGATCGTGACGCGGTTGCCGATCCGCGACCCGGCTTCGAGGAAGGCGTGACCGCCGATCATGCAGTCGCGTCCGACCACGGCGCCCGCCATCACATGGGCGAAGGCCCAGATCCGCGTCCCGGCGCCGACCGCGTCGCTCTCGCACAGCGCCAGCGGATGAACAAAGACCCCGACCGCGGCGGACATGGCGCCTCAACCGGCCCGGAAGTCGATGGGCATGACGATGCTGTCGCGGGCCATGCTCTCGGCCGCCGCCTCGATCATGGCTACGACCCGCCAGCCGCTGATCCCGTCGGCGCGCGGCTTCCTGCCCGCAACGATGCTGGCGAAAAAGTCGTCGACCTCGGCCAACAGCGGCTCCCGCGTCTGGATCACCGGGATCGTCGCGCCGCTGTCGATCACGATGGTCTTGTGCTGGAGGAAGGAGCCGGTGATCTCGGAGACCGGCGGCAGCCCGACGCGCTTGTCATAGAGCCGAACCGGGAAGCGCAGGTCGAGGTCGTCGCAGATTGCCATCTTCCGGCTGCCGACGACGGTGATCTGCCGCACCTTGCTCGGGTTGAGCCAGCTCGCATGGACATGGGCCGCGGCCCCATCCTCGAACACGAAGGTGGCAAAGACCACGTCCTCGATCCCGGGATTGAGGTAGGATTGGCCCTTGGCGGTCACCGAGACCGGCGCCGCCGACATGAAATCGCACATGATCGCGGCATCGTGGGAGGCCAAATCCCACAATGCATTGACATCGGTTCGCACCGGACCGAGGTTGGTCCGCTCAAAGCTCATATAATAGATTTCGCCCAATTCTCCCGCTTTGATCAGGTCGTCGACGGCCTGAACCGCCGCATTGTATTCGAACACGTGGCCGACCATCAGCACCCGGCGCCGTTCTTCGGCCAGCCGGACCAGCGCCGCCGCCTCATGCGATCGGGTCGCCAGCGGCTTTTCGATCAGCGTGTGCTTGCCGGCTTCGAGCGCCCGCCGGCCGAGTTCGTAATGGGTTGCGGTCGGGGTGGCGACGATGACGGCGTCGACGCGCGCGTCGTTCAGGATCTCGGCGATGTCGGTCGTCGTCCGGGCGCGCGGGTAGCGCCGCGCGAGCGCGGCGAGGTTGCTCGGGTTCGCGTCGCACAGCCAGCCGAGCGCGGCCTTGCCGGTCCGCTCGATCGCGTTGGCGAGGTTCGGCCCCCAATAGCCGGCGCCGATCAGCGCCGAGTTCAGCATGACCGTCGCGCGGCCGCGATCGCCGCCGCCAGCGCCGCGACGCACGCCTCGACCTCGGACGGCTCGAGTTCCGGGTAGAGCGGCAGGCTCAGGCAGCGGAGCGCCCAATCCTCGGCCACCGGAAAATCTCCCGGCCGGTAGCCGAGCGAGGCGTAGGCTTCGAGCTCGTGCACGGCGAAGGGGTAGTGAATGGCGGCGCCGATGCCGCGGGCGTTGAGGGCCTTCCGCACGCCGTCGCGCGCGGCCAGCCTGACGACGTAAAGGTGGTGGACGCTGCCCGCCCGGTGCAGCGTCGGCTCGACGCCCTCAACCCGGCCGAGCGCCGCGCGGTAGTGGTCTGCGATCTGCCGCCGCGCCGCGTTCCATCCGTCGAGGTGCCGCAGTTTTACCCGGAGGATGGCCGCCTGCACCGTATCAAGGCGGCTGTTGAGGCCGACCGCTCGATGCTGATACTTTTCGCGCGCGCCGCAGTTGCGCAGCAGCGCGATCCGCTCGGCGAGATCGGGCCGCGCCGTCGTCACCGCCCCGCCGTCGCCGCAAGCGCCGAGGTTCTTGGCCGGATAGAAGCTGAAGCAGCCGATATCGCCGAGGCTGCCGGCGCGCCTGCCGCGATAAAGGGCGCCGTGCGCCTGGGCCGCGTCCTCGATCACCGCCAACGCATGCTTTGCCGCGATGGCGGACACTGCATCCATATCGGCGCATTGCCCGTAGAGGTGCACCGGGATGATCGCCTTCGTCCGAGGCGTGATCGCGGCCTCGATCTTGCCGGGATCGATCAGCGCATCGTCATGGCGCACGTCGACCAGCACCGGCCGCGCGCCGCAGAGCGATACGGCAAACGCGGTCGCCGCGAAGGTCATGGCCGGGACGATCACCTCGTCGCCCGCGCCCAACCCGAGAGCACGGCAGGCGAGCTGCAGCGCATCGGTGCCGCTGCCGACGCCGAGCGCATGCGGCACTTGGCAATACTCGGCAAACGCGCGCTCGAACAAGCTCACCTCTTCGCCGAGGATGAAGTCGCAGCGGCGGAAGACCTCGGCGACCGCCCACTCGATCTCCGCCTCGAGGTCGCGACCCTGCGCCCTGAGGTCGACCAGCGGGATCGGTTTTTGCAAAATCGTTCTATCGCTCATCGACTCGACCCAGTGCGGCCGGATCATCCCAGCCGGGGTTCCGAAGCTGCCACGCACGAGTTTGCCGCCCGCTTGGTCAATATCGCATAAAGCGCGCTTCTCGATCCATGTGCCAAGGGAGCGAGGAGCGCGAGCGCCGCCGCGAGGCCCATCGGCACGCCGCCGGCGGCGTCGATCATTCGGCGATCCAGCCCCAAACCCTTGTTGGGGGAACCGTGGGAGCCGCGTCATCTTGCTACCCTGCCGGTGAAGCAATCGCCAGCCGTGGCGGGCATCTCAAGAAAATTTTTTCGGCGACACTCCTCGTATGCTTTCCCACGGGGGCGGAGCAGGCGTCCGAGCAATGGTCGGAAAGGCGAGCTTGGGGCGCGGACGGCGCCAAGGCGGCAGCTTGCGTATCCCGTACAGGAACCATCGCGAATAGGACAAGATCCACGGCAGCGGCCGAAATGTGGATTGGCCGCCGAACAGTCGATCGATCGACACGACCGAAACCTCACCGAGCCTCAAGCCAAGAAGCTGCGCCTTGATCGCCATTTCGAAGGCGAAAGACCAGCCGCTCTCCTCCCCCGACAATGCGAGGCGATAAAACAGCTCGCGCCGGAACATCTTCACCCCGGTCGTGCAGTCGCTCAGTGCCGTCGCCGAGAGCAAACGGAATAAGCGGTTCGCCGTGAGGGAAAGAAGGTGGCCCAAGCGCGAACCGCCATATCTCTTGCCGCCGGCGGTATACCTCGTTGCACTCACCAAGTCGCAGCCCTTTTGCATGAGCAGCAGCATGGGCTCTATTGCAAGCACGGGCCCGATATCATCTGCCGCATAGATGAGCACGTACTTGCCTCGAGCACTGTCGATGCCGGCGGTCACCGCGTTGAGAACACCGGGGCCCCGTGAATTCAACACACCCTTAAGGCTCGAATACTTTGCTGTCAGCGCCGCCACCACCGGTACGGCCTTATCGTTCGGGTCGTCATAGACTACGATGATCTCGCAAGGTACCTCGATCATGACGCTGAGGACGCGCGCCATGACATTGATGCTGGGCGCGTCGTCGCGAACCGGTATCACAACGGAGAGCATTGGCTCGTCATGCAACGATCGCGGATCGTAATCCGTCATACGCTAATTGCTCGCGGGTTCGACGTCAGCTGCCCGCCTTTCTCAACGTGTGGGCTGTGCGACCATGTCTGCCTGCTCGCCAGGAAACGGGGGATTCGGCTGACGCGCATGCTATGGCAGATGCTCGCGGCGCTTTCAAGGGAGCGCCGGCTCTCGGAAGAGGTAGTCGGCCATGGCCGAATGCCGGTCGGAGGCTGATTGCGGGCGCTGTGACCGGGAGCGCGCGGGCGGCTACTACCGACGGCCGCGGCGTTTTGAGGTTGAGGTCGAACCGCGGGCGCGGCATCAACCCGCACCAACCGCGCCAACTCGATAACCGACAAATCCCCGGTAGCCCAGCCGCTAACGCTAGCGGGTGAATGCCGGTCTTGAATAATTGATAGGTTTTTTCTTAGTATTGCCTTGTTGAAAGTTCGAATGTATCATGGAGACGCTCAGTCTCGCAGCACGCGCTCGGGGGCTCGCATTGGTCAGCGTGGACGAATCGTTTCGCGATCGGCACATCTGCATTGTCGGGCTTGGCTATGTCGGTTTGACGCTCGCCGCCACAATGGCGAGCGTCGGCTTCCGCGTCACCGGCATCGAGGTACGCTCGAGCGTGCTCGATATGTTGCGGGCCGGGCAGCCGCATTTTCAGGAGCCAGGCCTAAACCAGATGCTCGCTCAAGGCTTCGAGGACGGGTTCCTCGAATGGTGCGGGGAGATCCCGAAATGCTGCAAGGCGAGCGTCTATATCATCACCGTCGGCACGCCACTGAACGAGCACGGCAGCGTAAATCTAGACATGATCGAGCGTGTGACGCGCGAGATCGCGGGACGCGCCAAGCCAGGATCGCTCGTAATACTGCGCTCGACGGTGATGATCGGCACAACCCGCAAACTGGTTCTGCCCATCCTTCAGGAGTTGGGCGTGGACCTGTCCGTCGCCTTCTGCCCCGAGCGCACGATCGAAGGTCAGGCCCTTCGCGAGCTGCGCGAATTGCCTCAGATCGTCGGTGCACCCGACCTTCAGACCCTGATGCGCGCCACACAGATATTCCAGTTCCTCACGTCGACCATCGTCCGGGTCAGCAGCTTTGAAGCTGCCGAAATGATAAAGCTGATCGATAATGTGCAGCGCGACGTCTTGTTCGCGTTGGCAAACGAAGTCTCGCTAATGTGCGATGCCATCGGGATCAGCGCGGACGAGGTCATTCGTTCCGGCAAGCTTGGCTATGCGCGCCATGTCGTGCCGCTCCCGGGCCCGGTCGGTGGGCCCTGCCTATCGAAGGACTCCTATATCCTTGCGCAGGGGATCGCCGGGGCCGGTGTGGTTCCGGAGATTGCACTCACCAGTCGGAAACGCAATGAAGAACAGTTGCGAGGGGTCGCCGATACGCTGAAGGGCTGGACCAACAGACTTACCGGCTTCCCGATGAAGCCGGTAATTACCCTGCTCGGGCTAGCATTCAAAGGCCGCCCGGCAACAGATGATATTCGCGGCACCACAGCAAAACCTATCCTCGAAGCGCTCCGGGTTGCGTACCCAACAGCAAAATTTCGTGGCTACGATGCCGTCGTCACCGCGCATGACATCAGCATCTTCGGAATCGCGCCGGTGGACACCCTGGAGCATGGATTTCGAGGGGCCAGCCTAGTGCTTATTCTCAATAACCACCCGCTCTTCGAGAATTTGCCGCTGTCCCATCTTGGGCGACTGATGCGTCCACCCGGAATCATTTACGATCTGTGGCATCACTATAAGGCTCAGGAGCTCCGGTTACCGCCGGACATCGGCTATGCTGCTTTAGGAAGCCACAGTACGGCGCATCTGCCGGTCTCGCCCGGAAGCACTCGAGCCAGAGGACATTGATGCCTTCCAGATATCTCGTAACCGGCGGATCCGGATTTCTCGGGTCGGCATGCGTTCGGCGCCTCGTCAGAGAAGGCCATATGGTTCGTGTTCTTGATAATCATTCACGCGGTCGAGAGCGGCGATTGCGAGAAGTTGCGGGCGAAATCGAAGTGATCGAAGGGGACGTGCGGGACGCCGGCGTCGTGCGCAGAGCCGTTACGGGCATAGACGAAGTGCTGCACTTGGCATTTCTTAATGGCACTGAGTTCTTTTACAGGCATCCCGAGCTCGTCCTGGACATCGGCATCCGCGGTATGCTCAATGTGCTCGACGCCTGCCGAAGCGAGCGCGTGGGCCGGTTGGTCCTGGCTTCGAGTTCGGAGGCCTATCAGCAGCCGCCCTGCATCCCCACGCCGGAGAATGTGCCGCTGGTCGTACCGGACGTGCTCAATGCACGCTACTCGTATGGCGGCGGGAAGCTGATCTGCGAATTGATGGCGATCAATTGGGGGCGTAGCGGGTTCGATCGAGTAATGATCTTCCGGCCGCATAACATTTATGGGCCGGACATGGGCTGGGAGCACGTAATTCCCCAGTTTTGTCTTCAGTTGGTAGATCGGGCGGCGGCGTCATCGGAGAGGAGAATACGGTTTACCGTGAAGGGAAGCGGCGCTCAGACACGCGCCTTCTGTCATGTCGACGACTTCACCGATGGGTTAACGTGCCTTCTCTCTCACGGTCGGCACCTTGGGATCTACAATATCGGCAATCCGGAAGAAGTGTCGATCGCCGAACTGGCACGTCGGGTCGGCAGGTATTTCGAACGAGAAATCGAAATCGAGCAGACCGAAGCATTCGCCGGCGAGACGCCTCGCCGGTGCCCGGACATCGCGAAGCTTCGGGCCCTTGGTTACAGTCCGCAGGTTCCGCTGGACCGAGGTCTCGCCGATGTGATCGCGTGGTATATCGACAATCAGCACCTGCGCGGCGATCGGGCGCGCATCGCGTGAAGGCCGCCCGACCAGGAGAAGATCATGATCCAGCGAACATCCCGCCCGATCACGGCCTGCCAAGCCTGTCGCAAGAACATGCTCAGATCGATATTGTTCGTCGGGTATCTCCCGCCCGTGAACACAATGGCGGAAATCGGGTCCGTTCCGCAGGAACAGCCCGCCTATCCGTTGGAGCTCCTGAGCTGCGCTGGGTGCGGGCTGGCGCAGATCGGCCTCGAGGTCGATCGGGAAATTCTGTTCCCTCCGGACTATCCCTACCGATCCAACAGCACGCGCATCCTGCGCGCCAATTTCTCGGATCTCTACGGCAATTGCCGCGAGATGTTTGCGCTCGGGCCGACCGACCTGTGCGTTGATATCGGCTCCAATGACGGCACTCTTCTCTCCAATTTCTGCAATGGCGGACATCCCGTGCTCGGCATAGAGCCCACGCGCGCCGCCAATGACGCGAAGGCCCGCAACATTCGCACGGTTGTAACCTTCTTCAGTAAAGAGACCGCTGAGGATTGCCGCGCCGAGTTCGGCCCAGCCCGGATAATAACGGCGGCCAACGTGTTCGCCCATATTGGAGATGTGCATGCGGTCATCGACGGGATAACTGCGCTTTTGCGCCACGACGGCGCTTTCATCTCGGAAAATCACTACCTGTTGTCGCTGATCGAGACCCTGCAATATGACACGATTTATCACGAGCACCTGAGGTATTATCACCTCGCGGCGCTCAAGCCCATGCTCGAAGCGCACGGGCTGGAAATCTTTCACGTCCAGCGCATCCCGACGCATGGCGGTTCGATCCGCGTCTATTCGGCGTTCCAGGGCGAGCAGGCGGTGCGGCCATCGGTCGCGCAGGCTCTCGAGGCCGAAGGGAAAGCCGGCCTACTCGACGGTAGCGCGCTCGAATCATTCCGTCGGCGCGCGGTTCAGTCGAAACTGGAGCTTTACGGTCTGCTGGCCGAGGTCAAGCGGCGCGGTGACCGGATTTTCGGCATTGGCGCTCCGTCGCGGGCGGCAACGCTGATCAATTATGTCGGTCTCGACGACGGCATCCTCGATTGCGTTGTGGAGATCGCCAGCTCGCCGAAGGTTGGCAGGTACATTCCGGGCACGCGCATTCCTGTCCTGGACGAACGAAAGCTGTTCGAGGAACAGCCGGGATACGCCCTTCTCCTCTCCTGGCACATCGCGGACGAACTGGTAGAGGGGTTGCGGCGCAAGGGTTTCCGAGGAAGATTCGTGGCGCCGCTGCCCGATCCCCGGATCCTTGGCTGAAGCGTTGGCAGCCCGATCAGGCCGTCGAGGTCGCGGCCCTGACGACGCCCGCGACCATCCTCGTCTGACTCTCGGTCAAGTCGAAGGCGGACGGCAGCCACATCCCGCGAGCCGAAATATCGATGGCATTAGGAAACTCGCCGTCGTCCGCGCGATAGGGTTCCTGCCGGTGCAGCGGGAACCAGAAGGCGCGGCTGTCGATCCCGTACGCGCAAAGAGCGGCCTGCACCGTCGCCCGATTTTCGCAGAGGATGTCGGTCCACTGCAACACCTCACCATCGAAGTTTGGCGCCCGGGGCAGAATGATGTGGGGGCAATCGGCAAGGAACTCGCGGTACCAGGCGTCTCGCCGCTGAAAATGCGCGATGCGTTCGTCCATTCGTGCCAATTGTGCGAATGCGACGACTGCTTGCAGATCGGTGTACTTAAAGTTAAACCCGAGCACCGGATGCAGGTCGTCGCCACCGGAGCCTCCGAAGCGGCGGCCTTGGTCTTTTAACTCCCTCAGCCGATAGTAGACGTCTTCGGAATTGGTTACGATCATGCCACCCTGGCCGGAACTGACCGTCTTATGGGCGGAGAAAGAGAAACAACCAGCGTCGCCGAATGTACCGAGATGCCGACCGTGCCAGCGCGATCCGAGCGCCTCGGCAGAGTCGCAAACCAGCTTCAGCCCGTGGTCAACACACAGTTTCTCGAGGCTTTGATAGTCTGCGCCGCGGCCGTTGACGTCGACGGGCACGATGGCTTTAGTGCGGGGCCCGATGGCCGCCTGCGTCCTCTCGGGATCGAGAGTGAAGCGGCATGGTTCGACGTCGACGAGCTTTACCTCGGCGCCGGCGAGACGCACGGCATTCGCCGTGGCGATGAAGGTGAGGTCGGGCACGATCACCTCGTCGCCGGGGCCGACGCCGACCGCCATAAGCCCGAGCGAGATTGCAGCAGTGCCGCTGCTGACTGCAACGGCATAGGTCACGCCGAGCCGCTTCGCGATGGCCGCCTCGAGCCTCCGCGTCTCCGGTCCGTCGTTGATATAATTGCTCGCGATTACGCGCGCGAGCGCGGCCTGTTCGAGATCGCCGACCTCGGGGCTGAACCATTTGATTGCTCTGTCTTGCACGAAATTGCTCTCCCGTCCCAGCGGAGCCAGAGTGCTGCGCGGCATTCCGCCCGGGCCCATCGACCGCGGCCCTATGTGACAGTCGCGGCCTGCGAAATCAACGGTAACCCGTTACCGGAACGAGCCTCCAAGTTGGGCAAGCGGGTCGGTATTCTCCGCCGTCCTCAATAGCCGAGTGTTCTTGCGTGGGCCAGCATCAGGTCGCGCCGACGCAGCTTCATCGGGCGGGCAGGGACGCCGGCATATATTGTCCAGGGTTCCGTATCTCTATTCACAAATGCGCATGCCGCGATCACCGATCCCTCACGCAAAGTAATGCCGGGCATGATAACCGCGTTACTTCCCACGTTGGCGAAGTTCTCGAGGACGACAGGCTCAACCTTCATCCTGTCGCGACGGGGGGTTGGAATGGCGGCCGATCCAATGAGACCGTATCCAAGAAATTCGTCGGAACCGCAAATGACGCGGCATCCCGCTGCCAGATTGGTGAAGTGCCCCATGCGAAGGACGCCGGTCTCGCCACCGACGACGGATACGTGCGGCGCGATGTGCGCGTAGTCGCCGATCTCGGCAGCGGTCGCGATGCTCACGAAGCTGTCGATCGCAGCGTGGCTTCCGACCGACACCAGATGCGGCCGCCTGATCTCTGCGAAATCGCTGATGATCACGTCATCTCCACAAGACTTTAACCGTGTCAGATCGTATGCCATTCGTTGCCTGACCCTACCCGAGTTGCTGGCGGGTACATCGGTTTTGTTTCCAAGAGATGCAACTCTTTCACTCGGTTGAATGCCTTGTCGACATTGTCGATGCGGGGCGTTTAATTTAACCCGACTCGGACACCACTGGGCCTGCAATCGCCATGCAACTCCCGAAGCTCCCCCGAAACAGCCAACATCGTGATGGCAGCGTGCGGGTAAGCGTGCGGGCTTGGGGGTTTCGGGGTAACCCTGGAGGGGCGAATTCATGGATTAGTTAATATCCGCGAATTGGCTTCGCTTTGGCCAGAATGCAGAATATAAACGGGTCTGCGGTAAGGTTGTCGGCTTTGGGGAGTCGACCGCAGGATCCCGAGTCACCGATGTTTGCGACAGAAGCGATCTCTTCGATGAACCTGTCAAATATGTCCACTCAGTGGGCAAAGATTATTTTTTGTTTGATTTTTATCTTTTATGCGATCGTGTGGGCACCTCTGGGACTCGATACCAAGGATGGTGGCTTCATGCTGGGTATGTCCTGGCGAATTTTACACGGCGAGGTCCCATATCGCGACTTTATTTACGTTCGTCCGCCCCTTCCGCTCTACATCCGCATTATTCCTCTGCTGTTTGGCGATTTCGCTATCTACACAGACAGAATCATCACTCTCACCCAATTCGCCGTGATCGCCGTCGCAGGTTCGGCAGTGCTGTTCCAGGCTCTCCGCCGGGATTACGAGCCCTCGTCGTTCTGGTCGTTGGCCGCATGCTGTTTCGTCATGTCGGTTCATAACTTTCCTCTTTTCGGCTGGTACACAATCGATGGTGTATTTTTCTCTGCATTGGCTTTGTTGGCACTAATGCGACGCAATTTCCTGCTCAGCGGCGCGCTTGCAGCGGCGGCACTGCTGTGTAAACAGAATTTTGCTATGATCGTTTTGCTCTTGGGAGCTATGGCGGCGACTGGCGGGTGGAGGCCCGTTATTTATTATTGTTTGGGCTCGGTAGTAGTGGTCGGAGGCATAGCGTCGCTGTTAGCGGCGCAAGGCGGCCTCCAGCCGATGCTCGTCTTGATGTTTGGAGTGGGATCCCTCGGCGACATTTGGAATGCCGGCGTGATTGTCTATGAGAAGGAATTGCTGATGGGCGCTTCGCTCGTCGCGGTCATAGGATTTACTGCTATGGTCCTGTTGCGGCGCGGACGCGCCGTCGCGGAACGGACGAACATCTATACGGCCTTCGTAATCGCGATCCTCGCGGCCTTCCTGCCGCGCGTGCTGCGCGCCGGTCAATCGAGATATGTCTTTGGAGTCGCTATCTTTTACGGCGCCGGCGTGATGTTCTTGTTCTCCGGCGCATGGACAATCGGTTGGGCAACCGGTTGGACACGACGCAATTGGGGGCGGTTGCGGTGCACGCCGCTCAGGGACGCCTTTGTCGGGTCGGTGCTCCCAATCGGAGCGATGTTTGCTATCGCCTGGAGCTCATCCATCAGCTTTGGCTATATGACCCCGGCATATTTTGCCGTTCCCATGCTGGCCCCCATCCTGTTTGACCCGCTTCCCGCGCCAACCGTCATCAGACGGCTGTGGCTTATCACGGCATGTGCTCTTGCGGTATTCGGGATAGCGCTCGCCTATCCTTACGGGGAAGGCGCTCGGGCAGACCAGCTCGTTTCGGTTCCGTCGTTCGTCCACGGGGCTGATCTTATGCGCACGAGCGCAGAAAACGCGGCCAAGCTGCGCGAGCTTAACGCGCTCATCGCCCAAAATCCCGGTCGTGCCGTCGAGGTACTTCCTGCGTTCACGTCGTTCGACCTGCTCTTCGGCAAGAACCCACCCTCGCCGGTTGTGTGGTCCTATGACGCCGATTTTCCACCCGCTGAACGTGCTGCCCGTACGACCGCCATTCTCGGTGGTCTCTGCAAGATCGGCGCCCTGGTAGCCGTGGAGAAAGATGTGGAAGCGGTTTCCCAAGGTTTCTTGTACAGCAGTGTAGTGGCTTATGTGGAAATGGCCTGGCGTCCGATCGGAGAAACCGCGTATTTCGCATTGTTCGACCCACCCGAGCCCTGCCTCCCCGGTTCCTCGCACCGGATCAAGCCGGGGCCAAGAGCCTAAAGGCATCCTCCAAGCACGACCTCCGCCTCATCCGGGCTCAGTTGTCAGCGCTTTTGACCGCGGAGGTTGGTGGCATGTTCCAGATAAACGCACAGCGCTCGACGTCCCACAAGCCGGGCTTGGCCTGTCGTCCGTGACGTGTGCAGGGCAGGCGCCGAGCCAGCACGGGGGCTCGGTCATTTCAGCGAGGTTCGGGTCGTCGGTGAAGCGGCGCCTGCTCCGCCGGCGTAGCGCAGGCCGCCCGAGCCGTAAGCGAAGATAAGGGTGGCGACGACCGCGACCGGCAAGAGGATAGAGAGCTGGGCGAGGGTCGCCGCGGCGACCCCGATCGCCGCCGGCCCGCCGGCAAATTCGATCGCCAGCACATAGCCGAACTGCAAGGTGCCGAGAAACGCCGGGCCCGAAGGCAAGAGCGTGCTCAGGCTCGCGGCGCCGACCAGCACCAGAGTATCGGGCAAGCCGAGCCCCAGCCCGGCGGCCTTGACGACAAACCAAAGGCTCAGCGTGTCCGGCACATAGACGATCAGGGTGAGGAGCGCCACCGCGACGCTCCGCGGGCTGCGCAAGATCGCCAGACCGCGCTCGACCGCGGCCAGATGATCGGCGAGGCGCGGGAACCGGCGGCAGAGGCGAGACGGCCGCAGGCCGCCAAAACCGAGTGCCGCCGCGAGCACCGCCAGGAAGAGCGCGCCGCCGGTCAGCACGACAGCGACCAATGTCGCCGCCGGCCGGCCGCTGCGGGCGGCGAAGTGGAGCCCGATCGCCAGGCAGCCGACGACGGTCAATCCGTCGAACAGGCGCTCGATCACGATCGAGGTCAGCACCGGTACGCGGCGCAGTCCGCAGGTCTTGTTTAAGAACTCGGCGCGGAACAGTTCGCCGAGCCGCGCCGGCATGATCGTGTTGAGCCCGTAGCCGACGAGCAGCACCCGCGCCACCGTCGAATAGGGCACGAAGGCGACGCCGCGCAGGATGATCTGCCAGCGCCATGCCCGCAGCGCCAGGGCGAGGGCATAGGCGAAAAGCGCCGCGCCGAGCCAGCCGGGGTCGGTCCGCGCCAGGGTTGCCCCGACCGCCGCCAGCGGGGTGCGATAGAAGGCGAGCGCCAGAAAGAAGACGGCGCAGGCGAGCCCGATCGAGAACTGCAGCAGGCGCGCATTCATGCGGGCGCGCACCTCCGCTCGGCGGGCAGGTCGGCCGCTGGCATTGCCCAGGCGCGGCGCAGGATCGCGGCGAACAGCACCAGCGCCGCGGCGAGGCCGATCGGCACCCCGCCGAAGGTCCGGTGATGGGCACTGTCGCCGAGGGTCACGAGCAGCGCGAGCGGCACCGCGAAGAGCCCGATCCATACCGGCTTGTCACCGGGCAGCAGGCCGCGATCGAGCTGGTCGGCGGCGAGAAAGGCGGCCGGGATCACCAGCGCCGCCATGTCGTAGGCAAAGGCGTAGGGGGTTGCGAGCAGCGCCGCCGCCGACAATGCCGCCGCCTTCAGCGGATAAGCGGCGTCGGAACGCCAGATTTGCCAGACGGCGATCGCGGCGGAGAGCGCGATCGCCCCGTGCGCGAACCAGGCCCAGCCGGCGGCAACCCGCAGGCTGCGAACCAGCCCGTAGACGGTCTGCAGATAGCTCCAATTGCCGTCGACGCCGGCAACAAAAAGGTTCAACCCGCCCTGCGCCATCATCGTCCGCGGATAAGCGGCCCATGTCCCGGCGCCGAACAGCAGGGCCGAGAAGGCCGCCAGCAGCGCCGTCGCCGCCGCCGCGCCGGCGATCGCGCGCCATCGCCTGCCGGCGCAGAGTGCCAGTGGAAAGAGAATGCCGAATTGCGGCTTGAAGGTCAGACAACCGAGAAACATGCCCGCCAGCAGCGGCCGGCGTTCGAGGGCGAGAAGTGCGGCGCCAGTCAGCGATGCGGTCAAAAAGCCGCTTTGCGCGGCGAGCAGGTTCCAGGCGGTAAACGGCGCAGCGAGCGCCAGCACAATCGCCGTCCGCCGCCGGACGATCAGATAGACCACCACGAGGCAAAGGGTCAGGGTGAACAGGTCCCAGCCGATGAAGGCGGCCTGGTAGGGCAACAGCGCCAGCGGCGCCAGGATCAGAAAATAGGTCGGCGGATAGGGCCAGTAAGGATAGTCGTGGCCCGCTCGAGGGAACAGCGATGCCTGCGCCTGGGCCAGCGCGGCCGGGTCGTAGAGGGCCGCGGCATGGCCCTCCAGCGCCGCGGTGCCCGCCGTCCAGGCATTGCCGAAGTCGGTGAAGATCGGCTGCCCGTGCTTGTCGGCGATCCAGAACTCCCGCCCGATAGAGAATGACGAAAAAGATCAAATATAGCGCCGCCAGGGCAAGGCCGAACGAGGTCAGCCACCAGTCGGCGAAGATGTTTACCGGACGCGGCGCGCGGCGGACGAGGCCACCCGCGCCGCGACGGTTCTCTGCGGTATCGATCACCGGTGATTCAAGCGCCGCAGCGGGACGGCGTCTCAGATAAATTCTCATCGCGCTGTGGCGCCACCGCGCGGCGACTTCGCGAAGGCGATCCTGGGCCTCGGTGCCATGCTGCTCGCATCGTTTCCGTGACACCTGCCGACTTAACTGCGCGCGCAATCGCAGTCAAGCGGAGTGAAAACATGCCGCGTTTGCGCTCGGGAGAAACTCCCAAACCGTTGAAGTCGGCAGGTGCAAGGCAAGTTCGAAGCTCACGGCTTCGAGACCGAGTGAGAGGCCGCCACAATTCCGTCCGGATCGCGGCGTATAATTTCCAGAACGCTGAGGATTTGTCGGCGTCATTGTCGCGGCGGCGCCGGCATTTCCCGACAATTCCCGATTGCGGTGATTTAATTCCCGATCATGGCCAATAAAATTCCCGTCGGGCGGCGGGAAATCGCCTCGCAAGCCATTGACCGATATGATATTCTTGTCGGACACCCGAAAAAAATTCCCGGTAAATTCCCGTTTATCGGGAATTTTGCGAGATGCAAGCAGGCATAGGCCGAATGATCGAGCGCGATCGCCCGGCGCGCCGCGGCAGCAGCGAGCTGCCGCATAGGGACGGGGACCGCGACCGGCGCCGCCCTCAGCGGAGGTCGACGCACACCCCGCTATGCTGCGGCTAGGAGGCGCTCAAGACGCCGCGCTCTCGTCGACCGGCTCGAGTCGGCGCTCGACGCGATCGAGCCGCCGGCCAATGTTGTCGAGCCGGACGTGGACGCCGGCAAAATCCATCTTCATGCCGGCGAAGTCGCGCTCGACGGCAGCCGCGTGATGACCTCGTCAAACCTGCGGTCGTGCTCGTCGAGCTTCGCGCGGATCGCGCGCAGCATGTTGAGCATGAGACCGGCGCGGTCGTCGCTCATCGTGCCCAGTCCGATCCCCGGCTCGGGCGGCCAGGCCATTTCTGACCCAGCCGCCCGATCGAATTGGCTCCCCGGGCCGGACTCGAACCAGCGACAAGGCGGTTAACAGCCGCCTGTATGGGTGCTTTATTAAGCGACATCAAGCGACGCCAGGCGCTCATAGAGCCGCAAAAACGCTTGCAATCGGGCCGCATTTTGTGCGACACGAAGCGACACGGTGCGACACGCCAAGGCGACTACTTTTGTTGCCCCGATGTTGCCCCCGTAGGAGCAAGCGGTGTCCAAGCAAAACCTCACCGATCGTTTTATAGAGTCTCGCAAAGCGGCGGCTATAGGCAAACGAGACGACTATCACGACGCGATCGTTCCTGGTCTGGCCTTGCGCGTGACCGACCGCGGGCATAAGAGCTTCGTCCTGATCGCTCGTTTTCCTGCACATCCTCTTCGCCCCACGCGGCGATCACTTGGGACCTATGGAAAGGTCACCCTCGAACGGGCGCGCCAGAAGGCGCGCCGCTGGCTCGAATCGATCGAGAAGGGGACCGATCCGGGGATCGAAGAAATGCGCGAGCGGGCGGCCGCCCAGCGGCGCCAAGCCAACAGTTTCGCCGCGGTCGCCGGCGAGTTCCTCGATCGGCACGCGAGCCAGCTCCGAAAGAGCGCCGAGGCGCGGCGCATTGTCAACAGCGAGTTCGTCAAACGCTGGGGCGCTCGCCCGATCACCGATATCCTGCCCGAGGAGATTGCCGCGGCGATCCGCGCCATCGTGAAGCGCGACGCGCCCTATCAAGCCCACAACGCGCTCGGCTACATCCGGCGGCTGTTCAACTGGGCGATCGGGACGCACGAATTCGGCATCACTGCATCGCCGGTTGAGCGGCTCAAGCCAAGGGACCTGATCGGCAAGCGCGAGGCCCGGGAGCGGACGCTGTCGGACGACGAGCTGCGGCGCGTCTGGGAGGCCGCCGGCGAGATGGGCTACCCTTACGGGCCCCTGTTCCGCCTACTGATCCTGACCGGCCAGCGCGAGCGCGAAATCGCCGATATGCGCTGGTCCGAGGTCGACGCCGGCAAAAAGTTGCTGACGATCGCTGCGGCCCGGATGAAGGGCGGCCGGGCGCACGAGGTGCCGTTGTCGCCCGCTGCCGCGGCGCTGATCGAGGGGCTGCCGCGCTTCACGGCCGG
This sequence comes from uncultured Alphaproteobacteria bacterium, assembly GCA_963772295.1. GTDB lineage: Bacteria > Pseudomonadota > Alphaproteobacteria > ATCC43930 > CGMCC-115725 > AP-15. The sequence continues at coordinate 721,285 of CAVYWO010000017.1, read as the reverse complement.
CGATTGCGTCTTCACCACGACGGCCGGAGCGAAGCCGGTCAACGGCTTTGCCAAGGCGAAGGTGCGAATCGACAGGCTGAGCGGCGTCTCGGGATGGGTGATCCACGACCTTCGCCGGTCGGTACGGACGCACTTGTCGGCGCTCCCGGTCGAAGACCTGGTCCGCGAACTGGTCATCGCGCACGCCCGGCCGGGGCTGCACAAGGTCTACGACCAGCATTCCTACGAGAAGGAAAAGCGCCGTTGCCTCGATCTCTGGGCGGCGCGGCTGCTGAAGATCGTCGAGCCTCCGGCCGGCGAGAATGTAGTCAGTCTGCCCGAACGATTCGCCGAAGCGGTATAAGTTCCCCTTGGCGCGGCTAGGTTTGGCCGCCGAAAGCGCGGACCTGCCCGGGTTGCCGCGCCGATCACCGCAGGAGCACCGCGCAGGAGGTGCCTGGAATGCCCGATCACGACGGGCTCGGCGGTCTGACGCTAATCGAAGCGCTCATCCGCCTCGCTGATCCCGAAAAATGGCGGCGCTATTGTAAGTTGGCGACGGCCCGGAGACTCCAGCCGACGCCGGAGGCGGCGGCACGCGAGCGATTGGCACGGCGCGGGAAGCCCGGAATGAATGTCTTCGACTTCTTCGGGTTGGACGCTGAAAAGACTGCCGCGGCCAAAGCGATGAAGCCGGAACCGCCGCTCGCAATGCCGTTCCATGAACTTGTACGGCTCGAGGGCGAGCTTGTGCGCGATTTCGAAGAGCAACTCGGCGTGGGGCGCTTCCACGGGACGGGTTTTGTCGGCCCCGAAGAAGTACCCGTCCGGTCCGATTGGTTCCGTCGCGGTGCCAAGATCGACCTTGGCGAGAACAGCATAACGCTGCCCAGCGGAACGAAAGTGGCCGGCGTTCTGCTATGGACTGTGGGCCCGGATGCCGCGGCGGCCTCTACGGCTCAGACAGACGAGCCCGAGGCCCCGGTTGCCCGCCAGCGGACGAGGCCGCCAGTCGTCAAGGACGCGGTGTCCGCCTGGCTATGGCAATTGCTCGAAAACGACAAAGCCGCGGTTGAGGGTCGCAGCGCTCACCAGCTCGCCGCATCATATGTTGCCGAACCCGGCGCGATCGGCTCGGAAGACTACGTCCGCAAGCTCATCGGTAAATTGCTTTAGCAGCCCGGGTTAAAATCTGGGTTATATCCAGGATAAATGTAGAAACGCCCAAAGTTCTCGTGTCGCACTAAAGCACGACACGGCACATCGCCGTGCGTCTTGCGAGGTGCGATATGAAACTTGTCACCTTTGATCGGCTCAAACCCGACTACGGCATCCCCTATTCGCGGGATCACTTGCGCCGGAAAGTCAAGGCCGGCGAGTTTCCGGCCATCGTTCGTCTCAGCGGCGCGCGGATCGCCTGGTTCCAGTCAGATGTCGAGGCATGGCTTTCTGCGAAAGCCGAGCGGCGCGCTGCCGGCGCGGAGGTGGCCTGATGGCCGCGCCCGGCCCGGTCGAGATCATCGAGACCGGCTCCGATGCCGGCCTGTCGTATGACGAGATCGACGCGCGCCTAAGGGAGCAGATCCCCGGCATTACGACATCCGAGATGGCCGACGCCTACGGTGAGGCCATCGATCGGCTCAAACGCGAACGCGAAGAAATACTCCGGCTCCTCGAAGAGGTCCACCGCATCGCGGCGGAAGAGGGCATCGCGTGGCACCCGAAGACACCGACCGACAGGGTGCTCCAAATCGCCGCTGACCGCGGGAACAAACGCGCAGCCGCCCTCCTGGAGGCGCTGCGGCGCCACTGATCGGTGGCCGAATTCCTCGCCCCGGCCGCGGTGCAGCTCACGGCCGAGGGAGGGGGTATCTGTGACGACCGGGAACAACGACGCCCTTCAGATACCCCCGAGCCCGGCGCGCCGCAAGCGCCGACGCTGCGCCCCTACCAGCGTGAGGTGATCGTCCGCTTCAACGCGGCGATCGCCGGCGGGCACCGGCGCGTGTTGATGGTTGCATCCACCGGCTCCGGCAAGACGGTCGTCGCCGCGGCGATCATCGAGGCCGCCCGCCGGGACGGGCAGCGCGTTCTCGTGCTCAGTCATCGGCGCGAGATCACCGGCCAGACCGTCGCCAAGCTCCATGCGGCCAGCGTCGATGCTGGCATCATTCAGGCCGGTTTCACGCCCCGGCCGGGCGTCGCGGTGCAAGTCGCCAGCGTGCAAACCTTGCACGCCCGCGCCATCCGCAGCCGCACGATCAAGCCGCCGCCGGCCGATCCCGTCGTCATCGACGAGGCGCATCACGTCCGCGCTCGAACTTATCGGCGGATCCTGGAGCTCTACCCCGAGGCGATCGTCCTCGGTCTGACGGCGACGCCGTGCCGAGGCGACGGCCGCGGTCTCGGCAACGTGTTCGACGTTCTGATCGAGGCCGCGCCGGTGGCCGACCTGGTCCGCGACGGCTACCTGGTGCCGAGCCGCATCTACGCACCATCGCGACCCGATCTCAGTGGAGTCCGGGTCGAGCGCGGCGATTACGTCGAATCGGCGCTCGCCGCGCGTGTCGACACGGCGCAGCTCGTCGGCGACATCGTCGAGCATTGGCATCGTCTCGCCGAGCGGCGCCGAACGGTCGTCTTCGCCACCGGGGTCGCGCACTCGGTGCACATCCGCGACGAGTTCCGGCGAGCCGGCGTATTGGCCGAGCACATCGACGGCGGCAGCACGCCGATCGCCGAGCGCGACCGTATCCTGGCCCAGCTCGACAGCGGCAGCGTCGAGGTCGTCAGCAACGCGATGGTCTTGACCGAGGGCTGGGACTGCCCTGCGGCGTCCTGCCTCGTCCTCGCCCGCCCGACAAGGAGTCTCGGTCTCTACCGCCAGATGGTCGGGCGGGTGCTGCGGCCGTCGCCGGACAAAGTCGACGCCCTGATCCTCGATCATGCGGGCGCGGTCTTTGCTCACGGTTTTCCTGACGATCCGATCGAGTGGACGCTGCGCGCGGACCAGCGGGCCGAGAACACGCCGCATGCGGCGCGTGGGCAGGCCGGCCGCCCATCGCTGACGGAATGCCCCGAATGCTCAGCCGTCCGCTTCCAGGGCCAGCCCTGCCCGGTTTGCGGGTGGCAGCCGCGGCCGAAGGCGGCGCCGGTCGAGGTTGCCGATGGCGAGCTCGCCGCGGTCAGGCGCGATCGGACTGCGCAGCCGGTGGTCGCCGATTACGCGACGCGGGCGCGGTTTTACCCGCAATTACTATGGATTTGCCGGGAGCGCCAATACAAGCTCGGTTGGGCCGCCCACAAATACAAGGAAAAGTTCGGCAGCTGGCCCGACGGCATGCGCCACCTGGAACCGGCCGAACCCAAACTGGAGGTCCGCGCCTGGGTGCGATCGCGCCAGATCGCCTACGCCAAAGGAATGCGAGCGTCATGAGCGGCGAGACGATCGAGCGCGCCCGCCACCGCTGGCGCGAGATCCTGCCCCAGCTCGGGGTCGAGACGCGGTTCCTCGTCAATCGCCACGGGCCCTGCCCAATCTGCGGCGGCCGCGACCGCTTCCGCTTCGACGATCGCGAGGGCAGTGGTTCCTACTACTGCAACCAATGCGGTGCCGGCACCGGCATCATCCTGGTCCGCAAGCTGCACAATTGGGATCACCGGGCCGCCTGCGAGGCAATCGATAAGATCATCGGCACCGCAACGCCGGTGCTGCCGATCAACACCACCAGGTGCAACAGGAACAGCCCCGTCGCCCGGCTCGCAGCGATCCGCCGGCTGCTCGACGAGGCGACCAGCCCGGCCGTAGTCGACGCCTATCTCGCCAAGCGCGGTCTTTCGGTCGGTTCGCCCGTGCTGCGCGGCCACCCTCGGTGCCTCTATTTCGGCACCGATGACCGGCGGCCGATCGGGCGCTATCCGGCGGCGATCGCGCCGGTCGTCGGCCCTGATGACAGCCTTCAATCGGCTCACCGCATCTACAATGCCGCCGTCGAACCGCGCAAAAAGCTGATGCCAGCGGTCGACACCTGCCGAGGCGCCGCCGTCCGCCTCTTCGACCCTCTTGACGGCATCCTGGGTGTCGCCGAGGGCGTCGAGACCGCGCTCGCCGTTGCCAGTTGTTCGGCATCCCGACTTGGGCCGCCCTGTCGGTCTTCGGGGTCGAAGCCTTTGAACCGCCGCTCAGCCTTCGCCGGCTCGTGATCTTCGCCGACAACGACGAGAACTTCGTCGGGCAGGCCGCAGCCTTCGCGCTGGCCAAGCGCATGGCACGGAACAGTCTGCCATGCGAGGTCCGCGTTCCGCCGATCGCCGGCGACTGGCTCGACGTCCTGAACGCCGGAGGCGGCCCATGAAGGCAGGCCTCCCACAGCGCGGGAGAGGGCGGCAATCCGTTGCCGCCGCCGCACGCTACGAGGCTGAACTGGCCGAGTTCTGCGCCGTCATCGTCCAAATCGACTCGTCACGCGGCTGGGGCTATCTCCTCGAAAACGCCGGCACCATCACCAAGAGCGATATGGGACGCGGCGCAGCGGCTAATCAACGAGTGCCGCAAGACCGGACTGCTACCGCTCGACATCTGCGCCATCGACGACAAGCGGGCTGCCGATGGTCTCGAAAACCTCGACGACCAGGATGTCGAGGCCGAGGCGGAACGGATCGTCAACTACACCGAGCGCGCCCCGCTGACCTTCACGCCAGTGAGCTTTTGGGATGGGCTCCCGGTCTATGTCGAGATGCTCGTCGAAAAGATCGACCTGAAGAACCTGTTCGCCCCGGTTTGTGCAAAATATCACGTCGCTTTCGCCAATGGCGGCGGGTGGAATGACATCAATGGGCGCGCCGCCATGATGCTTCGGTTCGCCGAGCACGAGGCGAGCGGCCGGCAATGCGTGTTGCTTTATTGCGGAGATCATGACCCCGGTGGCTTGAACATCAGCGACTTCCTGCGCAGCAACTTCGCCGATCTGAAACGCGCCGTCGGCTGGTCGCCCGACCGGCTAATCATCGACCGGTACGAGGCGCTCGGCGCCTGGCTCGCCGACGGCAGCAAAGGCGATCGGCCGCAACCGTTGTCCGAGACCGAAGCCCTCGCAGCGCGTGGCGGCTTTTGGCCGCTCGATCCGTCATTGGGCCTCGCCGGCTGACAATGACGGCGAAACGCCCGAGCGGCCGTCGTTGTGTTTGCTGCCAACATCCGCAGCGGCCGCAGATCGACTTGGCGATCGCGTTGGGTTGCTCGAAACGGCAGATCGGCGAGCGGTTCAAGATTTCGCCCGATGCGGTTTGGCGGCACGGCAGGGCGCATTGACGCCCGAGATGCGGGCGGCGCTGGCGACCAAGATATTGCAGCGGGAAGGCGACATGCGCCGGATCCTGCTCGAGGAGGGGACCAGCATCGTTGAAGCGTTGAAGGCGGTGCGCGGGCCGCTCTTCGGCCTCTATCTCGCCGCGGTTGACGTTGGCGACGGCAAGGCGGCGGCCGGGCTCGCGGGCCGGCTGCACGAGAGCCTGGCACTCTCGGCGAAGCTTACCGGCGAGCTGACGCCGCACGCCGCGGTGACGATCACCAATGTCCCTGCTGTCGCCCGATTTCATGCGGCTGCGGACCGAATTGCTGCGGGTGTTGTCGCGGTTCCCGGAGGCGCGAGAGCAAGTTGCGAGGGTGTTCCGCAGCGCCGGCGAGCGTGCCGCGGCCGAGATGCGGGCCGGCGAGCCGGAACTGATCGAGGCGCAACATGCCGCGGCATGACTTGGCGCTCGTACAGCGCGGTATGCAGCGCCAGAACCGCGGTCGTCGTTCGTGCCGCGATTTCGCGTTTTCGCCACAGCAGAGGAGGGGTGCCCCATGGCCGCTTCGCTTGCCGCCGTCCGTTTCGATCGGTCGCTGTCGCCGGCCCGCGACGCGCTGTGCCAGGCGATTGCCGAGCTGCGGCATCGGCGAGCCTCGCCGAGGCGAGTAAGCCGGCCGGGGCGCTGCAAGCGGTGATCCGCGACGCAAGATCGGCCGCCCAGCCTGCTGGTCTCGCCGAGCCTGCGGCAATCGAAATCATTAAAGACGAGGCTGCCCGCATCCCCGACGAGATGACTGCGGCGCTCGACCCAATGCTCGCTGTCTCGGCCGGTGGTCGCCTTTCGAGCTGTCGTCGCCGGCCGGGCACCGCGGTCATTTCTTCGAAAACTGGGAGCATGGCTTGGGGGTCGAGCGGATCAAGATCACGGGGCGGGAATGCCCGCGGATCACGGCCGAGTTCCTGGAACAGCAGCGGCGCAAGCTCGGGCCGATGCTGTTCGCGCAGGAGTTCGAGGGAGAATTCATCGACGCGGCGTCGAGCGCATTTTCAAGCGAGATGATCGAGATGGCGCTCGCCGACGACTTCGACCTCTTCCTCGCGGCATGACGCAAATCACGGTCGACGCGCCGATCTTCCGCTGCGGCCATTTGGAGCGGGTGCCGCTCGGGACGCCCTATCCCGGCATTGTCGCCCACGTGGCGCGATTACTTGCAAAGCTGCCGGTCGGGACCGAGCTGGCGATCGACTTCACCGGGGTTGGGCGCCCCGTCTTCGACATGTTCACCGCGGCCGGGCTGTCGCCGACCGGGGTGCTGATCACGGCCGGGACGGCCGAGACGCGTGACGGCGCGATCATTGGCGTGCCGAAATTGGTGCTGGTGTCGCGGCTTCAGGCGCTGCTGCACGAGGGGCGGCTCAAAATCCACAAAGACCTCGCCGAGGCTGCGGAGCTGGTCCGCGAGTTGCAGGATTTTCGGGTCGACTTCACGGCGGCCGGCTCGCTGACCTTCAACGCGCGCTCCGGCAAGCATGACGATCTTGTGCTGGCGCTGGCGATCGCCTGCTGGCGCGCCTATGGCGGTGGCGGGCCCGGCATGAACGTGTTCGAGCTTTACCGCCACGAATTCGGCGGCGCCGAGCGCACCGTGGTCGGGGTTGACCTCGGCCACCTAGCGCCGCTGCCGGAGACAGACATTGACCGAGCGATCCGGGAGGAAGGCGAACGGTTGCGAACGGCGTTTCCGTCGCTCGACGAACGGCGGCGGCGAGCGCCCCGCAGGCCCCAGCGAAACGACGAGCCTTCATGATATGCTTTACAAGCACCTCGAGCGCCGCCCCGATCGTCTGGCTGTTCAGGTGAAGCCTTGTCGTCCTGCCTCTGTTGACCCTTTCAAAGGGGATGCGGGTGGTCAAACTCGTGATTGATGGGTTCATTGCTTTCGGCACCATCGCCGTAGCGGTGCTCGCCATATGGGGTGATTGGGTGCGTTCTAAGCTGGCGCCACCCGCGCTTACTGTTACGCTGGATTTGAGGGAGACCCGGTTCTCTATGCGACCGGTGATCGCGGGATTTACTACCATCTCAAGGTGATCAATCGGCGTCCTTGGCTATCCGTACATAACTGCCGTGTAATGCTGCCGGGTTTGAGCAGGCGAGACCCGAGCGGCATGTTTCAGCCCGTGCCGATGGCGTTCCCGTGCCAGTTCACGTGGACACCAGTGGAATTTACGCCGAGCACCATCACGGTGCTCAAAGAACATGTTTTAGATTTTGGCTACGTCGAAGAGAAAGGTGACCACTTCATTCCGCGTCTCTACGCGACTCCAATTAATTTTCAGGGATTTGTTGGAAAGAATGAGGCAGTGCGCTTCCAGGTACGGGTAGAAGCTTCCAATTTTGTATCGCCCATTTACGTCATTGAGGTGGCGTGGGATGGGGTTTGGAGTTTCGAGCCAAACACGATGAAACAGCATCTGGCAATTAGGATGATCCCGGCGCCGTCGCGTTCTGGGGCGTCCGGCTAATGGGCGCCCACGGCACGGCCTTGCGACCGGGGCTCTCTCGGGACCAGCGCCCAATCGACCGGCCTGCCCTTCCGGCCACGGCACCATAGAAGCGGTCCGCCACCGCGGTCGCTATGTCATCGATGATGCGGCGCGGCGCCAGCCGATCGGCCCACTATGTCGCGCTCGCCGCGATTTCTGCCCGGGGCCAGCCGGCGGTGAGGGATCTCTCCACATCAAAAGCTGTGCGTCGACTTCGCTGATGACGAACGCAAGTTTGCCGCCGGCGCGTCCAAGTACCTCGGCCTTCTCGCGGGTCATCTGCTCGCCGTGAATCCCGCGGACTGTGCCATCGCCTTGATCGATCCTCAATGCCACCCGACCCCGCAATCTCGACGGCCCGAAAGCCGACGTTCAAGGTCCCATCGCATCGCGCCCATTGTCGGGAAGGATGAGAACGAAGGGAAGGCGGGAGCAAACCACCGCGAAAGCATCCTGCGTGATCGTCTCGCCCCGCGGACCGTGCAGCATTCCATCGCGCAGCTCGATCCACACTTCGCCGGCGATGGTTCCTGCTGACGCGGTCTCGACGGCCTGGAGGCGGCTCTCAAGGTCTCTTCGCATCGTCTCTCGCTTCAACCGCTCGAAGCCGCAGATCGAACTCGCCCGCCTCCAGCGCTTTGACATAAGCCTCGACCAGCTTTGCCAGCTCACTCGCCTCGGCCGGCGTCAGGTCGCCGGCAGCCACCCCCGCGGTGATCGCTGCCATCGCGCCGGCCGCATCGGCCGGCGAGCGTAGTATCGGAAGCGCGAAGCGCACCGACCTCTCGCGTCGGGGCGGTCGGTGCGCCTTCAGCAGCGCCAGAAGCAGCGCATCCGAGTAACGCCGGATCGCGATCGGCTGACCGTCGTCGTCGCGAACTACCTTGCCGCCGCTGACGAGCGGTTCGGGCACGCCCTCCACCCCGCGCCGCCTCGCCTCGTCCTCAAGCCGGTCGGCAGCGGTTTCCTCGGCCTCGTCCCAGTCCGCGGCAAACGCCGGGTCCGCCCTCCGGAGCTCGTAAGCACGGCTCCGGCTGGTGCCGGCCACCGCGACAGCAGCTGTCACGCTGCCGGTATCGGCGAGAGCCTTGAGAAATCGCTCCTGCCGCGCTCTGGTGAGCCTCACCCGCTTCATTTTTTCGAACGTGTCCTACCGCACCTCGACCGGCTTCCCGGTTCGCTCCGCGCGACGGATCGTGTCTTCGGTACCCCCGGTGCGGTCGGACGCGACAAAAGCGATGATTTGGTCGCAGTCATCGATGATCCGCTGGTTGCGGTCGTAGTGACGTTGCGCTGCTTGGTAGTAGACCCTGACGCTCTGGAGGTCCGGCCGATGCACAACGACCGTGAGCCCGCGCGCGCGTGCCGCCGCTTCAGCCCATTGGTCCGGCCCCTTTGCACCGCCGGTGACGACGACTGTGGCCGGTGCGAGTTCGGAGATGCAGGCCTCTACCGCCTCGCGATCGGTTCGACGTCGGCTCCCGACAACTCCAATTCTCATGCTACGGTTCCTGCAATCCATACGAACGCAGATGCCGAGGCCCCGAGTTTACGGAGGGCAGTCAGCGCTTCCTCGACGTGCCAGCCGGAGGTCGCGAGGTCGTCGATGAGAAGCATCGAGCCTGCCGGATCGGCGATCTGCTCAAGCGGCGGGAGCTTCGAGTATTCCTTCGGGTGGCTGACGCCGGAGCAGAACCGATCCGCAAAAACCTGGACGAAGGGCAACCCGAGAAGCTCGGCGACGCCTTGCGCGAGCCGCTTTCCGAAACAATCCGACCGGCGCGAATGGCCGCAAGGAACGCAGGTGACCGCGTCGGCTGCGGGTTCGCCGCGAAGCTGCCGGATAAGCACCGCGGTAAGTTCGCTGGCCTCCCGGATGAGCCGCTGATCAATTTCCCGCTTCGCCTGCTTCAGGGCGGCGATGTCGTCGGTCTTGGCTGCGCTGCGCCAAGCGCAGGTCGCGACCAATGCGATTTCGTTCCGCCGAAATACCGTTGGACGATAAACGAGCGAGCCGAGCAGCCCCACTTCCCGGCGCGGTGTCTTCAGCTCGGCTGCGCCGGCTCGAAATGCTGCTTCGCCGAACTCGACGAACCCTGGCAGCTTAGGCGGCGGGCGAAGAACGAAGCCCTCGGGCGCCAGCGGCCTCCCGAGGGCTTGTGGATTTCCGGAATAGCCGGCCATCTCGGCCTTTCCATCTTAGGTCGCGCGTCTCACGATCGGGCATCGGAACATAACAGGAAATTGGATTTGGAGCGATCTCCGCGAGCGGGCCGGCCCGACGCTTTTTTGGGCCGGAGCATGCCTTCCGCTGTCCGCACACGGAGCGGCCGGTTGAAAAGCTGGCTGCTCGGCGATCTTTTAAGACGCGCGCGTAACCGTGTCCCGGGTGTCCCGTGGGCGCAACTGATGTACCCAGGTGGGATATCGGCCAGGATCTTTTTGGGATGGGGGAAAGGTCGGTCCCGGAACGCAGCAAACTCCTCTTCGGCGGCAAGCTCGTTCACGGTCTTCTGCACCCCCTCAGGAAAGCACGCGGATCGTCCGGATAATATACCGCCGCCTCCCTGAAGATGCCGGGCGTGTCCCGGAATGCCGCGAACTCCTCGTCGGTGGCAAGCTCGCCCGAGGTCTTCTGCACCCCGCGCAGGAAGGCGCGCGGGTCGCTAGAATACCTCACCGCCGCATGCCTGAAGATGCCGGGCGTGTCCCTGATCGCCGCGAACTCTACCTCGGCGGCGAGCTCGGCCACGCTCTTCTGCACCCCGCGCAGGAAGGCGCGCGGGCTGTTTGGGTGGTTCACCGCCGCGCGTCTGAAGATACCAGGCGTGTCTCGGAGCGCCGCGAACTCCTCCTCGGCGGCTAACTCGCTCACGGCCTTCTGTACCCCTCGCAAGAATGCACGCGGGTCGGAGGGATTACCTACAGCCGCTTGCCTGAAGATACCGGGCGTATCCCGGAACGCCGCGAACTCCTCGTCGGTGGCAAGCTCGGCCTCGCTCTTCTGTACCCCGCGCAGGAAGGCGCGCGGACTGGTAGGGTGGTTCACCGCCGCATGCCTGAAGATGCCGGGCGTGTCCCTCAATGTGGCGAATTCGTCCTCGGCGGCGAGTTCGGCCAACGTCTCGTGCACTCCGCGCAGGAAAGCGCGCGGGTCGGTAAGATTGTACGCTGCCGCCCGCCTGAAGATGCCGGGCGTGTCCCGGAACGCCGCAAATTCACCTTCTGCGGCGAGTTCAGCCACCGTCTGCGCTACCCTGCGCAGGAAAGCCCGTGGGTCGGCGGGATTCCCTACCGTTGCCCGCCTGAAGATGCTGGGCGTGTCTCGGAACGCTGCGAATTCCTCCTCAGCGGCAAGCTCGGCTTCGATCTTTTGCACCTTGCGCAGGAAAGCGCGCGGGTCGGAGGAGTGGTTCACCGCGGCCTGTTTGAAGATGCCGGGCGCGTCCGCGAATCCGGAGAATTCCTCCTCCGTGGCCAATTCGGCCAGTGTCTTCCGCACCCCGCGCAAGAAAGCGCGCGGATCGCGGGGATACTGCACCGCCGCGTGCCTGAAGATGCCGGGCGTGTCTGAGAAGTCCGGAAATTCGTCGGGCAACACTTGCCCTATGGCCCCGCAATAAGCCGTGACGGGAAGGAGTTTCGTGGCTCCGGCCTTCAGCGCCCGCTCGTTGACCGACAGTTCCGTCAACAACGCGTGCAGTATCGCCGGACGCACTTCCGCTGGCACGTCCCATGAAGACAAGGAAGCCTTTTGTTTGATTCTCACTTTCCATAAATCCTCGACAAAAAGAGACAATCGGCTCTTCACTAGATTACGCTGAAACTTCATTGTTTTTCTCCGTTAAAGTAATGTTGAGTTGGGTAAAGACGGGTGATCTGAAAAGTCACGTGCATATAAGCTGTAATGTAAAATTGTAAAAAAAGAACACAATATCTTTAATTATGTTGTCTTGAATATGACGAGTGTTTCTTGGGAGCTACTATTGCGTCAATCATGACGCTTTGAAGATAACAAGGGAGTTAATAGTCCTATTTTATTCATCAAAATGATTTTAAACGAGGAACGCAAACGTTTATTTCTGTGTCATGCCAAATCGCTCGGTTAAATGCAGTAATAATGTCACAGAAGTTTAAACGAAGACTCTGAGTAGTTTCCACGAGACCGGCGAAAAGAGCTGATACTTGCAGCTATCCTGAAAAACGGAAGGCTTGAGAAGGTGAGCTAGACGATGGGTCACTTCTCTTAGGCGGCTGCGGTGACCACCTAGCATGCGACATGCCCTTCTTCCTGACCCGGGTGGCCGCAGACGCGGCCAGATTCGTTCATACGGGCCGCAGACGCGGCCCAATTGCTAAGGACCCGCAGGTCCTCGCGCGCGCAAAGGTGCGCGGGCCTTGGCCCGCCAGCGGCGGGGGCATCCCCGTCTTTCGCCTTCGGCTGCAAGACGGCCCTTCGGGCCGCCCGAAACGGGCGGGTGACCGCCGCCTCCCATGCCGAACGCGCTGCGGCTTATCTGCATGGCTTGCAGCCGAAGGCTGTTTCCACCGAACCCGAGAGGGAGGCCGCTTAGGCGGTGTCCTACTCTTGGAATTGCGCAACGATCATGGCCCAGGGACGCGGATCATTGCGTCACTACAAGCAATTGATTTCGAAGCAAAACTGCCAGAACGGCTGACATTGACAGCTTTGGGTGTCCTGATAGCCTTGGGCGGGAATTCAGGTGAGGTCGTCTGCCTCGGATCAATGGAGACACAGCGGTCTCTGTGCTGCGGGAACGGATGCCAAATGGCTCAGACAAGCGGGAAACCGCAGCTTTGGAAGAAATATGACCATAGAACAAAACTACGATATTTCTTTCGTCGCTGCCTTGGCTTTGCGCGAAAAGCAAATCCAACAGAATTATCGGCCTATTATCGCGGTCCACAAATGGTTTGCCCGCCGTCCTGGTACGCTGTTTCGGGCGCTCGCTCTTTCAGAGTTTGGCGATGCCCCGGTCGAGGACATCTTTTTCAACAAAAACGACTTCCCCAATAAGCGCATCGCCGATCCGTTCATGGGCGGCGGCACGTCCTTGATCGAGACCAACCGTATCGGCTGTGACGTCGACGGATTCGACATCAACCCGATGTCGGCGTGGGTCGTTCGCGAGGAGATCGAGCATCTCGACCTAGAGGCCTATCGGCAAGCGAGCGGCGCTCTCTTAAGCGCCCTCAGAGGCGAACTGGACGCCTTGTACCGCACCGACTGCCCGATCTACGGCGATCGGGATGTACCGGTGAAATATTTCATCTGGGTCAAAGAGATTGATTGCGAGGCTTGCGGCTCCCCCGTTCCGCTCTTTCCCGGTTATCTCCTCTCCGAAGATGCCCGGCACCCGGCGAACGTCCTCATCTGCTCTCGCTGCGGCGAACTGAACGAGACGGTGGAGTTGCGCAACGCCGGTCCTTGCCGAACCTGCCGCGCTCCGCTCGTTCTCGACGGGCCTGCGCGTCGGAACCGTTGCGCCTGCCCCGCGTGTGAACACGAGAATACCTTTCCCCAGGCCGCAGACGGTCCCCCACGCCACCGGCTCGTTGCCATCGAGTATTACAATCCAGCGCGAAAGGAGGGCCACAAGGGCCGCTTCTTCAAGAAGCCCGATGCCAAGGACCTCGCGCGCTACGATCAGGTCGAGCGCCGGTGGGCGGCGACCAGCCCCGACTATGTTCCGGAACAGCCAATCTTGCCTGGCGATGAGACCGACCGGCTGCATCGTTGGGGCTATCAGCACTACCGGGACCTCTTCAACCCCCGCCAGCTTTTGGGCTTAGAGCTTAGTGCCCGCTTCATCGCCGCGGTGAATGACGAGCGCGTGCGGCATGCCCTGGCGACCAATCTCTCGGACCTTCTGCGCTACCAGAACATGCTCTGCCGCTACGACACCATGGCGCTGAAGTCGCTGGATATCTTTTCGATCCACGGTTTTCCGGTCGGCTTGGTGCAGTGCGAGTCCAACCTGCTCGGCATCACCAACGGCAACGGCGCCAATGTCGGCTCCGGCGGCTGGACCAACATCATCGACAAATACGCCAAGGCCAAACGTTACTGCGACGCCCCCTTCGAGGTGCGCCGCGACGGCTCGCGCAAAGTGCAGGTGCCGATCACCGGCGAATGGATCGGCGAACTCAAAGACGGTCGCCGCCGCAACGTCTCGATCAACTGTCTTAGCTCAGACCAGGCGGAGCTTAGCCCGCAAAGCCTGGATGCCGTGTTCACCGATCCGCCGTATTTCGGCAACGTCCAGTATGGCGAGCTCATGGATTTTTGTTACGTCTGGCTCCGCCGCCTGGTCGGACAGGAGACCGAAGGCTTCGACCGGGAGTCCACCCGATCCGCCGAGGAGCTCACCGGCAACGAGACGCAGGGCAGGGATCTAGAACACTTCACCGAAGGTCTCGCCGCCGTCTACGCTAACATGGCGAAAGCGCTCAAACCGGGCGCGCCGCTCGCATTCACCTTCCATCACAATAAGCTAGAAGCTTATGGGGCGGCTGGTGTCGCCATCCTCGACGCCGGATTTACCTGTTCGGCGTCGCTCCCTTGTCCCGCGGAGATGAGCGGCTCGATCCATATCCACGGAACCGGATCTTCCATCGTGGATACGGTGTTCGTCTGCCGCACGACAGGCGCGACAGCGCAGAACTGGCTCTTCGATAGCTCGGACGAACTGGTCCGGATCGTGGCGCATGATCTCGACCAGCTTCGCGCCGCCGGGATGAAGCCCACGCCCGGCGACACCCGCTGCATCGCCTATGGCCATGCGACGCGCATGGCGATTTGGAATCTCCGGCCCACGTGGGACGCCCGCCGCCCGACCGATGAAAAGCTCGAACGCTTCGGCGACGCCCTCGCTTCGTTCGGCGATCTCGCACTGGTGATCGAGCGGGCCCACGCGATGGCACCTGACCAATCGCGCCCTGGCCCGCTATTCGCGGCCCTCCCTGAGGAGGGACGGAGCCACGATGCCATTGCGTTTTGACGTCGATTATCACGACCCGCAGATCGTCTGGGCACCGCTCGTCGACGAGGTCTTCGATGAGCTGACATCCAGTTTCATGGAAATGCCTCGGGGCGAGGGGTTCATCGAGTACGCGACTTTCGAGGCCGGGTATCAGACGCTGAAGCGACACACCGATGCCTTCGCCCGCGTCACCGCGGCGACGGTCGAGGCTGCCGTCCGCGAAACCTCCATCGCTTTCATCGTGTTCCGATGCATTCTCGGCTTCACGCCACCGGAATGGGCATACGTCACGACCGAGATGACAGGTCTTGCGATTGATCAGGGTGCTGCCCGTTCCCTCGACCGCCGAACCCGCCTAAACCCGCTTGCGCCCCTCAAAAAAGGGAGAGGCGTCACCGATCAGCGCGTCCGCGCCATGATCGACGCCGGGGTGCAAACGCTGACCAAGGGAACCGGCATTGTCGTGCCCGGCTTGCTCCACCGGCTCGACAAGGCCGACACCAAAGACGGCGTCGCCAGCATTCAGCCGGTTGCGGATTTGGGCGTACCGTACCCCGTGCTCCTGTATGAGCGCTTTCTGGGGCGTCCCTTCGCGACGCACCGAGATTCCGTGAGCGAACTCGTGGGCGAGGTGGTCGAGGTCGCGATCAAGAATGTGCTGACCGAGGCCAAAGTCAGCTACCGCGAGACCAAGCGGATCGATCGCATCGCCGGTTTTGACCAGGCGCCGGATTTTATCGTCCCCGACGAGTATAACCCCGCCGCCATCATCGAAGCCAAGCTGAGCGAGGACGACGGCACGGCACGGGATAAGGTGGCCCGCGTCCAGCGCTTGCGCACTTTGCGATATGAAGGCGGGCACACTTACGATGTCATCGCCTGCATCGCCGGTCGCGGTTTCAAGATAAGGCGCGAGGACATGCGCCGCCTGTTGCAGGCGACGGACGGCAAGGTGTTCACGCTTTCAACCATGCACCTTCTCATCGACTGCACCCGCATCCGAGAGTACCGGGTGCGGTAGAGCATCCGCCCGAGCGTTTGGTGGTCCTGAAAGCGATATGGTGCTGTTTTTCCGGGCACTTTACCGAAGACAGGATGTAGAACGAGGCGCGAATTCGCCGACTCCTTGTTTCCTTCTAGCTGCAGCCCTAAGCTGCTGCGCACAGGGAGGCTTTTACCGTGCTTAATTCGGGCGCGCCCGTTCATGCCCGCCTACCAGTCGCGCTCGACAAAATCCTCCGCGACCGTGGGCTAACCGCGCCCAATGGAGGTCCGCTTTACGCGTATCGCTTCACCACGGACGAAATAGCGGCTCTGAGGGAGTCACTGACGCAGGCCCTCGCTTTTGCGGGAAGCACCTGTCTCGATACGAACTGGTGCTCGCGCGCTTTTGTTGCCATCGCCTGTCACTGGTTTCGCAGTTGGCGAGGCGAGGGAGCTTGGGGTTATGCCCCGCTCTGCGCCGAGTTGGGGCTGCACTACCGCCAAGATGACTGGCATAACGTCACCTCTGGCATCCGCGAGGGCTTGCGTGGCTGGGGGCGTCGCGTGCGCCGGAATGAACGCGGTGGCGACGAATTTCTAGCATCGCTAATCTGCGAAGGCGGCTTGCCGTTGCGCGCCATTCATGGCGGCCGATGGCTTTACCAATGGCTTCAAGGCGCTCTCGATCTCGTCGCGCGCGGCGTCGATCCCGGTCAAGCAGCGGCTCAGGAAGCTTGGCGGGTCCCGAGCACATTTAGGACCGATTTGATCCCGGTTGCGGCCGAACTTATCGAGCAGGTGCATCAGATCAAGCGCGACTTGGCCGCGTCTGCGGACCGTGCAGGCCTTGACGCAATCGCCTGGCTCGACCTGAACCGTCAGGGCTGGCGCGAGTCCCTGCCTCTGGATATGGGCGATGAAGACGCGCGGGCCTTGATCGAACATGTCGTCCGCCGCGCCGAGCGCAGTGCCCTTGGCGACATCGGCCTGCAACGCGGGCTCGTGCAGGGCGCCAGCGGGCTCTGGGATTTTACCATCTCGCTCTCGCTTGACGGTCAGATCGAACACGTCCGGCTTCCGCTCGATCTCGGCCCTAAGCTCACCGGAAAGTTCCGCGCCCGCATCCGGCCTGCCGGTGATCTTTTAGCGCTCGTCTCCGGCGATCTGGCGATTATGGAAGCCTATGAGGAGGACGAAACGCCCTGGTGGCGCGTCCGGCCTTTACGGCGTGTCACGAACCAGCCATACCCGCCGGACCTGCCGGTTGAGCTGATGATTGAATTTGACGGAGCTCCGCTCGGCAATTTCGCGCTGCGCGACGCCGAAGGCCTCACTCCCGAACCCATGGCATTTGCGTCCGTTCCCGACGCCGCAGATCGCCTCACATTGGTGGCGCGCGGTTCCCACACGACACGGTCACCACATTTAATCATCGGCGTGCCCGAACCATGCGCCCCGATGTTCAATGTCGTCAGCGGGTCAGTGCAGCCCCTTGGGCGTACCCGGCAGTTTCATCTTGGGCTCTGCCGGGTCGAAGGCGAGCTTCGTCTCGAAACAGAGGGCCAAGCTTACCGGTGGCGGACCGGAGACGAGCAGGAGACGCTAACCGCAATCGAGATCGAGGGCGTGACCGAACCTGATGTGCGCAGCTTCGCGTGGAAACAGCCCCTGCGGCTCTCCGTACGCGAAGGCAGCTATCGGCGCGCGGTCAGAAAGGGTGAAGTGCGATGGCGCCCTGCCCGCGGCGGCCCTTGGCGGTTCTGGCCGCAAGAAGCGCCTCAGGGTGATGTGACATTCGTCTTAATACGAGACGGGTTTAGCGCTTCGCGAACGAGCGCCGCCGTCGCCCCTGCGGGTTTCTCGACGAGCGCGATATCCGGGCCCAACCGATCGCTTGCGATCACTGGTCTCGAAGCAGCAACCGCCACTATCGCAGGTAAGGCCACATCCGTCGGAGTCCCCGATCCCGTGATCGTCGACCGGTCCGGCAGCGCCGGAAACCATTTCGCCCTTGAGGCCGTCTGGCCGAACGGGACGTGCTGGCGCGCCGAGCTCTATGACCGTACGGCGCGTCCAGGGTTTACCGACGCCTCCGGCAAAGAACTACGATCCGGATGGCGCGGCTGTATCGATGCCCTATTCGGCGTGTACGCCGCGTGTCCCGACCGGGGCAAGCTCACGCTTCAAGTCGCCGCGCCGCCCAAACGGTACATCATGCGTCCGGTAAGAGGAGAAACGCCCCTCTACGCGCTACGCTCTGATATCCGCGCCTTGCTGGCCACAACCAGCCAATTGGACAGCACAGTCCGGCTTGAATGGATAGGGGCGGGCGCCCGCTACGTTGAGATCGGTCTATTCGACGTGGCTCTCGAAGTGCGCGACGGCGAAGTCTGGCCTTCCTACACCCATCTCTCACAAGTGGCGGCTTCGGGTGCGACCCGAGTTACGTTGCTGGCGACGCCTCTGGCCGATCCGTCAAAGGAATACGTCCTGGAAGATGGCGCTCCCGATACCTACCGGATGCGCCGCTTCGCGCCTCCCACCACCGGACCGGGCGGTCCATGGCTCATTTATGGCCGCGTCGACGACCGCTTCCGCATCCGCCCGCGAGTTGTTTTCACGCGCCCGGTTGCGAACCGGCAGCGGACCCGCCTGATGGAGCTTGTTCTAAGTTCGGACACCACCATGCGCCGCCACGAGCTAAAGCATCTTTTGACCTCAGGCGACGCCACGGAGGAGGAGATCGAAGATGCGCGCCGCCTGATCGTCGCGTTTCAACCTCGTACGCCCCTTCAGTCATTGGATCTGGCGGTCGCCTTGATCGACGCGCCCGAAGCGGTTGTCAGGCTCCTGTCGCGCTGCTCCGAAGAAGACATCGATGCGGTTCTGGCGCTTGAAGATGAAATGCACTTCCTCTGGAGCGTGACGCCCGTCCGGGCCTGGCGAGCCGCGTTCGACGGGCGGAAGGCGCAACTCGTGAAACTGATGGATGCCTTGCCAAGCAAAGACGCCGACCGTTATGCGCGAGACGACGTGAACAGCGTCTTGCAGGCGATTGTCGCTCGGAAACCGGCGCTCGCGTTCCACGCTCTGGTCGCAGGCAGCAATACCGATAACTGGGTCACCGATGCCGCAAGAGAAGCGAGTGAATGCGTCGCGAGGAACGGTCACGCCGAGGACGGGGTAACCTGGCCGAGCGACGGGAGGCTGACGTCCCGCCTCGGCACCGAGCTCCCTGCCTGGATACACAGTAAACAACCCTACTGTTGGGACGTCCTGGCCGCGCCCTTCGTGGCAGCCCGCGTCGCGGCAGGGCTCATACCATGGGGACAAGCACTCACTGGAGAGCTGCGCTGGGCTAGGCTTTTTGACCCGATTTATTTCGATCGCATGTTGCCGAATGCGCTATTACCCCTTGCTTCCAAGAGCGCCGCCCATGCTTGAAATCGAAGATTTGGCAGTAGATCTGCCGAGGCGCGCAGCGAACGCCGTACTGAGCATCACCGGCTGCAAATCCCGTACGCTCCGCCGCGCCCTCGGCGACCGGCTGGGCGCTCCCGCGGGTTCGCCCGACTCTCTGGTAGCTGAACCCGTGCTCGAAGGCGCCCACCCCTGGCAGCTCCATCCGGGCGGCTGGGACGCTCTCCCTGACACCATGCACCCCGAGACCGTCCGGGCCCTGCAATCGCGGATGGCGTACCCGCCTTACGCTCACCAAGTCGAAACCTGGGCGCTCTCTTCCGCAGCTGAACCATCTTCGGTGATCATCTCTAGCGGCACTGGGTCAGGCAAAACCGAGTGCTTCCTGGGCGCATTACTAAACCACCTCCTCATCGCGTCGGATGGCGGGCGGAAGACGCTGACCGGCGTGAGGGGGCTCATGCTCTATCCTCTGAACGCCCTCATCAATAGCCAGCAGGAGCGCTTGACCTCATGGCTGTCTCCGTTCGGCGGCAAGCTCCGCTACTGCCTCTATAACGGCCTAACGCCGGAGGGACCGTCCGCCGAGGCCGAGCGGCGAAAAGTCCCCGAGCAAGTGCTCGACCGCAAGGCGCTCCGCATCAGCGCGCCGCCGCTCTTAGTCACCAATTTGACCATGCTCGAATACATGCTTGTGCGGCGGCAAGACGCACCGATCCTTGAGCAGAGCCGCGACCTCCTCGAATACATCGTCTTGGACGAGGTTCACACCTATATCGGTGCCCAAGCGACGGAACTAGCCTTGCTGCTCCGGCGGGTGGCGCTCGCCTTCGGCCGCGATCCGCGCACCATCCGGGTGATCGCCACCTCAGCGACGCTTGGCACCGGGGAGCGCCGGGAGCAAGCGGCCCAGCTCCGGCAATTCCTTCGAGACCTGACGGGTGCGGAAGCTGGTACGGTGCATGCCGTCATTGGCGACCGTGCCCCGGAAACTGCCATTGGGCGGCTCGGCAAGTCGGCTCTGGACGAACTCGCGAGTGCGGCGGCCTGGGAGCGTTTGGCCCCGGCGCCCCAACTTCAGGAGATCGCGCGCCGCCTACACGGCGGAGAGCGCATTCGATGGTCGCACTGGCGCAAAGTCTCTAATGAGACGCTGACCGCCGAGGCGGACATCGAAGAGGGATCGCGCGCGCTGCTGGCCGCCTGCGCCCGCGCCAAGCGTTCCCACGACGGGCACGCATTGCTGCCGGTCCGGCTGCATGTATTTGAGCGCACGCTATCTGGACTTTGGGCTTGCTCCGATCGCTCTTGCCCCGCGCGGCCCCAGGGCGAGCCCTCGGATTGGAATTTCGGGAAGATATTTTTGGATCGTTGCGACGCTTGCGATGCCTGCGGTGCCCCGGTCTTGGAAGTCAGGATCTGCCAGGCCTGCGGGACGGAAGCGCTGGCCGCAGAAGAAACCGACACCGGCGACGGCACGGGCCGCCGCTTGCGCGCCCCGACGCCCGAAATAGCAGACGACGATTTCGCGCTCGAATTGGACTTCCCCGATCCGGGGGAAGAGGCTCCTCCGGAGCCGGAGCTCGCGCCTGCACAACGAATGGCGCGCTGGATACTCCCCGCTGCCGCGCCACGCAGTGTCCGCTTGGCAGTCCGACGCGGGACCGGCGAAATCCTCGACTCTCCGCTACCGGAAGCGGTGCTGCTCGCATCATTGGATGCCGACTTTGGCGGAAGCTGTCCCTCCTGCGGAGAGCCGAGTCGTGCAAGCCCGATCGTGCGGCCGTTCCGGGTCGGGGCTCCCTTCATGCTCGGCGCCGGTGTTCCTGTCGCTCTGGGGGCCGTAAGTCCTGACCTAACAGCAGCCGAAAAGCCTTCGTCAGGCCGGAGGCTTCTGACTTTCACCGACGCGCGCCAAGGCACCGCCCGGCTGTCGGCCAAGCTCCAGGCGGATGCCGAGCGCGCCTTTTTGCGGGCTTTCGTCTATCACGCCGTCCAGTCCAAACCGGCAGGCGGTTCGGCCGACGAGATATCCGCAAAACAGCAGGAAGTTGCCGCTCTAGAGAAGATCGCCAGCCCAGCACTGGCCAGGACTCTTACCAGGGCGCGCGCCGAACTCGCGGCGCTGGAGGGGTCCGCCGACGCCAAACCCATGTCCTGGCCGGACATGCGAGACCGGCTCGCGCAAGATGCCACGCTGTTGCACATCAAGACACTTTGGGAGCTCCGGGAGGTAGCCTTTCAGAGTCCCGGCGACCTCGCACATTTTTTACTGCTTCGAGAGTTCCTGCGGCGCGCGGTTCGCGGCAATTCGGCCGAGACGATGGGGCTGGCGCGGTTGCTGCTTCCCCACCATCAAGAGGGAACCCAGCCATCGCCTTCAGCCCGCAACCTCGGACTTTCCGGCGACGATTGGCAGGACTTGCTCCGGCTGATCCTGACGCATTTCCTCCGCTTAAACACGATCGTGTCGGTCATGCCTTCGGCGTTCAATTGGATCGACCGCCGTCCGACCCACACTGCCGTCGGGCAATTTGATCCACGGACAACGACCATCGATCCGTGGCCCGCGGCGCGAGGTCCCGGCAGGCCCTCGCGCGTGGTGTCGCTGCTCGCCCAAGCAGCAGGCGTTTCACTTGATGATCAGAGCGCCCGCGCGCTCATCAACGAGACCTTCGATCACGCACGTCAAACGCTAGCCCGCTATTGCGAACTTGTTCAAGGCGGCGGCTTCCGGCTCGATATGCGGACCCTTTCGTTGGCCAAGGTCAAAACCGCCTGGATTTGCCCGGTTACTTGGCGGGTCGTAGACACCACGCTCAAGGGGCTCTCGCCATATCCGAAGGATGGGCGCCACCTGCTTGCTACGCCGATAACCTTGCCCGAGCATCCGTCTCCGTTCCTGGTTCATCCGTCAGGAGCGGTTGCCGCCACGCTGGAGATCGAAGATTTTCTTGCTTCAAACGAGGAGGTGGCCGCGCTCCGCGATCTCGGCGTTTGGACCGAGTTTCACGACCGGGCGGCGCTGTTCACGCCGTATTTCCGGTCGGCAGAGCATTCGGCTCAGCAGCCCTCCAAACGCCTCCGCTCCTATGAGGACATGTTTAAGATCCGGGGACATCAACGTCTTGAACTGTTCGACCACCATGGAGATGGGCGTCGACATCGGCGCGATAGAGCTGGTCGTCAATTCGAATGTTCCGCCCTCGATTGCCTCATACCGGCAGCGGGTCGGCCGCGCCGGTCGGCGCGATCAACCCATCGCGGTCGGGCTCACTATCTGCAAGGAACGACCGCTCGATCGGCGGGCATTCGACGACCCCGCCCGCTATCTCGATCTCCTGCTCAGGCCGCCCCGCGTTAGGCTGGACAGTCCGGCTATCGCCCGCCGTCACGCCCACGCTTTCCTGCTGTCGGCATTTCTCAAATCCAGGGCCGACGACGCGCTGCATGCGCGCATTGGTGACTTCTTCGGCTTTGAGACACCGCCCGAGACGACGCCGCCCTGGCAGGATTTTCTCCATTGGTGCGACGCTACTGAAGCGCGCCTCGCCGAGCACGGGGAGGCCTTGTCTTCGGTCCTCTACGGCACGCCGCTCAATCCCGATCGCACCCTTTTTGAAGGTGCTCGTGATGCCTTGTTCCGCATTGCCGAAGAGCGGCAGGCAGAATGGCTCGCTCTGACCCAGCAGGAAGCCGGGGTCGCCGCCGACAACAGACCGGCGCTCAATGCCATCCGCTATCAAAAGCGGAGGGCGAGCGAGGCCTATTTGCTCTCCGAGCTCGCGGCGGAGGGGTTTCTGCCCGGTTATGGCTTTCCGACCGGAATCGTGCCGCTCGTTACCGACTCAGCCATGCAACCCAGACGCATCGAGGAACAGCGCGAGGACTTGCATGCGCGCTCGCGCGACTACCCGAGCCGCCAGCTCGACATCGCGCTTTTCGAATACGCACCTGGCACTACCCTCGTCCTGGACGGCCTGGTCTACACGTCCGCTGGGATAACGCTGAACTGGCACGGCCCGGCGAGCGCCGACGGCGTCCGTGAAATTCAGGCGCTGCGCACCGCATGGCGATGCCGGGCATGTGCTGCCGCCGGGGTAACCTCTACCGCTGTTAGCCCTGATGCGTGCACGATGTGCGGGTCGCCCAGTCTCGACTGCCGCGACCACATTGCGCCCAAGGGCTTTGCCGTCGATATACGCGGCAAGCCGCATGACGACACGGTTCAGGTCAGCCATTTCCCGCGCGCCCAGCCATGGGTCCATGCAAGCGGCGCGGCCTGGCTCGCGTTACCCGACGGGGGGCGCCTGCGCGCCAGCCCGCACGGCATTGTGTACGTCTCGAATAGCGGCGAAGACGGTTACGGCTACGCCGTCTGCCTTCAATGCGGACGGACGGCAGCCGAAAAAGAGCCACAGGCTGCGATGCGGCCATTACCGCCGGAGCTTAACGAACGCGGCGGCCACCGGCCCTTGCGAGGGGCGCCGAAAGATGAGCACGGCTTCTGCCTCGGCTCGGCAGGCTCCTTTTCGATTAAACGGAATCTCGAACTCGGTCATTCGCTCCGAACCGCGGTTGTGGAGGTCCAGCTTTATGATTGCCGCGACGCCGATACTGCCCGAGCCATCGCAGTCGCGCTGCGCGAAGCCTGCGCGATCGAGCTGGGAATCGAGCCCGACGAGATGGGATTTGCCGCGACCCCAGCGCTCACGGCTGACCGGACAGAAAGCTGGTGCGCCGTTGTCTACGACCGCGCCAGCGGCGGGGCGGGATTCGCGTCGACCGTAGCTGAGGAGCCGATCCGTTGCCTGAAGGCCGCGCGTGAGCTGCTCGATTGCTCGGCACCTGGCGGATGCGGCGAGCCGGGCGCGGAACGCTTTTGCTCCCGCTGCCTCCTTTCCGCTGACACCCAGCACATGATTGAGCGCTGTAACCGGCTCACCGCCTTCCAGGTGCTTGATGAGCTTATTCCCCGGCTCGAGATTGCTGCCGAGGACCGCTTGTTCGGCGTCAATACGGAACTCGAAAGCGCCCCCTTGGCGGACGCGCTTACGCGCCGGGTCGCGCAAGCGCCGTCGCGCACGATCGTCTTGTGGCTGCATGGCGCCCCACAAGATTGGGAGTTCGACGAATGGCCCGCCAGAGCTCTCGCCGAAACCTGGGGACCCCGCGGTGTACCGATCCGTTTCGTCGCTCGGGCGGACGCGATCCGCGCCGCCGACATCACGACCCGTCACTCTCTCGCTCGGCTCGTCCAACGCTCTCATACCGCAGAGCTCGTTGAATGGGTCGACGGTGCGGTTGCGGCCACTCCTCTCGCCGCTCACCTGGGTGACACTTCCAGCCTCGTATGGGCGAGCCGGGATGCCTTGGCCGGTGAACCGGCCGCTGAGTGGGGGAGGTCGTCGACTGCGCCTGTCGTTCGTGGATCAGTCGATGGCCCCACATTTGGAAAGACGATCGATATCTCGGCGCTCCTGTCACCCTCACCCGAAACGGCGGTCGTCGAGGTTTCCAATGATGCCGATGGAGCGGCAGTGGGCTTCGGCCTTCGTCTACGCCGCGCCTTGGAAACTCAGAGCGGCAATCTTTTGCAGCGCGCGGGCGACGGCAAATTGGTCGAAGTTATCTATACGGATCGGTACGTCTTTTCGCCGCTTTCCGCCCTTCTAGCAGCCGAGCTCGTCGGGGCTTTTACCCGGCGCTCAGAAGCCAAGATTATCGTCCGTACGCGCGGCACCTCGAAGTCCCTTCATGCCAGCCCCCCTTGGCAGGTGCAGCATGACTGGACCACTCAGTCGGATCGTCTAGCCGTGCTCCGGAAGCTTCTCACCAGAAGCTCAGATGAAGTGCGCGTCAATTTTGATGACACGACCCCGCATCGGCGAACTCTCGTCCTCAAATGGGAAGGGGCTGTCCTTGAATTGACTCTCGACCAGGGGGTGGGATCATGGCAACCTGCGGACCGATGCCGCTTCGATTTCGGCAAGTCGCCGGACGAGCAGGCTCAGGCGCTCCTCAAAGCTCCCCTGAAGGTAACCAATGCTGCCTCTGGCACCTTTGTCGTGATACGGAGGCTCTAGAAGAGGGTAACCGTCGTCGCCAACCGCTTAGACAAAGCAGACATGCTTGTGCATCACTTACGACGACGCCCCCGGAGTGCAGGATTTGACAGCCACCGCATATCGGCTACGATACTAGATAGAGGCGGGTTTACCCGTGATTTGCTCTCTGAGCGCAGGAAAGTACGGCTTAGAGTAGGCACCAACTCTGGTAGTGGACCTTGCGGGAGAGCAGACCTTGATAAGGTTTCATCAGGGAGCCTGCGTGACGCTCACGTGTAGAAGGCGATCTGATCCAACGTTAGGAGCGTCTGTAGCGCGCGTACTTCAGTATAACTGTCGGCCGAAGCCGCTCCGTGACCGACGGCATGGCGCGAACCAGCGGTTCCCGTCGGCCCGGTCGGATCAAAAGCCGCGAATGTGTACGTGGTCAGATATCGCGCAAACGCCGCTGAGAGTAGCAGCGTGTCACCCGC
The DNA here is from genome assembly GCA_963772295.1 of uncultured Alphaproteobacteria bacterium. Classification (GTDB taxonomy): domain Bacteria; phylum Pseudomonadota; class Alphaproteobacteria; order ATCC43930; family CGMCC-115725; genus AP-15. The sequence goes on along the minus strand of CAVYWO010000017.1, from coordinate 695,516 downwards.
TCCAGTCTTCTGCTCGGCCGAAGCAACTGCAAACTCCAGAAGCTTCTTGATCCTTGATCCTCTGCCGTGAGCTATGCGATAAGCTTGGCTCAAAACACCTTCTATCTCCGTCAGCACGATTTTGATTGTCGCGACCGGATCATGTGACTTGAATGCATTGACGGCGGATCTTAATAGCCGCTCCTTCGGCGCGAAATGAGGCTTCGCGACCCAACGGGCCAATATCCGCTCAAGGCGTTCAGGACCGAACTTGGCAATCAAGGATGTTTCAGCATCATGAAGCTCGAGCCCAGCCTCGCAGCAATTCGCCAGCTCACGGAAATCCCTCCCGATAATCTCGACAAAAGGGAACCATCCAGCTTCGAGCAGGCGACCGAACACGGCTTCGTCGGCGACTGTGTCGTAGAGATGCCGGTACTTGAGGCTCCGATACAGGGTTCCTAAGGTGCGTGTGACCTCATCAAGGGGCAGATTCCCTGCTAGATTGAAATCGAAGAACAGCGCAAGGCGCCAGCTCTGCCGGAATATACAGACGATACGGTCAGTCGGTCCGATCTGGACCAGCGGAAAGGTCATACCGATCAAGTCTGCAATGTCCTCTTCGAACACTGCCGAGCCAAAAGCCACTTCTCTCTTGACCAGAACTTTGAGCATCTTCGCTGCTGTATCCACCCTAAGCTCGGCGCTATCGTCTGGCCGAATGACCAGCAGCACAGTGTCGGCACGATCCAGCCTAACGGCACGGCCTGCCTGTTCGACATAATGCATAATGGATGAGGTCAGGTTCTCGACGACGCGGTGGAAAAGACGATCATCGGAGGTTAGCGCGAGGCGTGTCCATACCTCTACCTTACCCGGCGGTCTCGCGGATTTAGCCGCCACCCCAACAAGCTTGACGCCGGTAAGCCGGATTGGCTCTCCCAAATTGCCAACCAAGACTCCCGGCTGGCGGGGTTGATCAAGCGTAGACTGTTCGGTACGCAACGTTTTCTCAAGTTCTCTCATAGCTTACCTTATACAGCTAACCGGCGGCCGTGTTTAATAGTACTGTATTCCCTGAGGTCACGAGCGTTGCGCCCTGTCGCGAATTAGGCGGAACAGCTCCGCCTGATACTGGGCGTCATGGAGCGCCTGATGATCACCCGTCTGCCGAATTTCAGCACTTCCGCCATATGACTGGAGCGGGTGTCAGCCCAGTGACATCCCATCGCGCCCATGAAGTAGGCCTTCAGGTCGAGTGCGGCGAAGCCGAACGGGTTGCGTCCCATAAAGCGATGGAAATAATAATTTACGAAGGACCAGTCGAAGGGCGCGTTTAATCCGACGAATACGGGCTTTTCACCTGGACCAACAGAGCACGCCAACCAGGCGTCGAACAGCTTCATCGCCTCGGGTGGCCGAAGCCCCGTCTGATCGAGCTTTTCGAGCGACAACCCGGAGACCTCCAGCGCCTTCGGATCGGCGTTCCGATTGAGAGGCTTCAACTCGCACGCAAAGGTGCGCGCTGGGTCGTCGACATCACAGGCTCCGATCGAGAGGAGGCTGTACTCTCCTGGAATTGGTCCAGCGGTCTCGACATCGACCGAAATAAAGACTTCGCGTTCTTCGGTCACGAGATCAATGGCTCCGTTGGCACCAGTGGCGGGCGATTACGTATGGCGATCCAATGGTCACGGAACGCTCCACGTCGCTCGTCCAGCGACCCGGTCGTCTTCCAGTGCAGGCCCGCGAATGTATAGATGTCGAAGGGATGGGGGCTTGCCATCCTTGACCATGAGCATGGTCGGTAGACCGCGGCCGAGCGCGTAGCCGAGTTCGAGAAAGCAGTTTGGCCGCATACCGGTGATGTCGGCGAGGACGACGCTGTTCCGGTGGAGCTTGGCGAAGATCTCTTGGTCGATCCTGGGGTGTTCATAGGTCTGTCGGCCATCCACCACCATCATCCGGTAACCGACCTCGCCCTCGATGATGGGTTGAACGACGGTCTCGAAGAAAGTTTGAACGGCGGCGTAGTCCTCGTGTTCCCCTAGCGGGTTCGAGCGCTTCTAGCAGGTGGACGACCAAACTCATTCGCTCTCCCACGGGCTTCCGACCGGCGAAGTTGATCCGATTCATCCAGGTGTGAGCGCTGTGGTCGCCGGCCTGGAACAGGCGCTGCGCGTGGGCGCTGGAGAGGCCGAGGGTAAAGAGGCGACGGGCACCGGTATCCGGCGGCGTGACGGCGAAGTTCAGCGGCACCACCGGTTTGCCCGCATCGTGATAGAGGTTGGCGAGGAAGAGCACCCCCTCGGACCCGCCAAGCGTGATGAGGATGTCGCCGCACCGCGCCTGCGCCTCCATCCGCTTGCTGTTCATATTCCAGTGCGACACATTCTCGATCTGCACGCGATCTGAAGCGCGCAGACCGTCCCAGACCGCCTCAAACTCGGTCGGGACCTGATCTTCGCTCTTGTGGTGCTGAACCGCGATGGCGAGCGGGTCGGGAGCCTTCGCGGGACGATCGGCCAGGTGAGCATGAAGCGTTTGCCAGATCAGCCAGTCGAAGCAGATCGGCAATCCGTCGCCCGGTCGAAGCTTCTCGGCATCGACCGGCAGCACGAAAGTAGCTCCGCGCCGCACAAGCTCCCGGACAAGCCCCTGCACGAAGGTACGTGCGTTCTCGACGTCAGCAGGCGACGCAATCACCGGGTTTTCAGAAATGCTGCCCGCAATGTGGATGCGGCGGCCAAAGAGAGGCGATCTCGCCATCAACGGTCCTCCAACACCGGCGAGGGCTTCAGGCCCGCCGTCACAGTCCGGAGATGGTCGAACAGCAAGGGCTCGTCCGGGAATGCGAGCGCAAGCGCCGCCGGGTAGAGACGGGTGCGGATATCCGAGTAGGTCCATCCGGGTTGGCCGTCGCGAGCTCCGGTGGCGCCGACAAGATGGGCGATCTGCGGCTCGGAAAGGGGATAGCGCGCCGAGGTCCATGACGAAAAGCTGGCGCCGTTCTTCCGGCGTCGGGCGCTTGAACTCTTCGATGATCGCAGCGCGGCGCTGGAGAGCGGGATCGAGCACTCCCATCCGATTCGTGCAAAGGATGGTGACGACCCGACCGCCATAACGGCGCAGATCGTCGATGCCCTGGATTAGGGTGTTCACCGCGCCGCCGCGAGCGAATTGCCCTCGTCGATGATCAGGATGGCGCGCCGACCCCGACCGGCCGATTGAGCAACCTTCTGAAACGCTTCGGCGAGCAGTGTGCCCATCTCGCCGACTTTGCCGCTGCCGCGGACCCGATTGCTGAGCTTGAAGAGCACGGAGTCCTCGAGTTTTTGGAGGGGTCCTTGCTTTGAATTTCGAATTCGATCCGGGAGAGACGGCCGAGCAGTGGCGATAGGAAGCTAAATGCTTGACCCTCTTGAGGAAACAAGGCATGGGACGCCGCCAAGGCCGGGGTCCGGTTGATCGTATGGTGTCAAGATTTGCGGGCCGGCAGGTCGAGCCCGACCCTGGCGCGATGGCCGAGCGCTACGGCGCCGAGACGACCGTCCATCGACTGGTGCGGCCGGCTTGCGTGCCTCGCGACACAGTCTCGACCTCCGCCCTGGCCGCGTTGCCGAGCGTCATCGGTGAGCCGCTGTTGTTTTCATCGCCGGCGCCTGCGGGCCGCAGAGGGCGCCATGCCGGCTTTGAGCCGTTGCAAGGACTCACCACTCGCACTTGGGCGAAAGCTTGCTCGGCGGGGTCAGTCGCGACCTGCTCGATCACATGACTGTACCGGTCCTGATGTCGCACTGAGATCAGCTGGCGCCTGGATAGAGCCGCGAGCCGTTAGCGCGGCATATGTCGGTTTGGTTTAGTCAGCTGCGGGCCGCCTCTCCTATTGCAGCCTGAAATCTACCGCGTGGCGGCGCGCCTGCGGCTTAGCGTTTTCGTTGTCTCCAACGGCTCGCGTCCGATCCGGTCGCCAGGCACCGCGAATGTGAGCATGGTACCGGTCGGCGACAGCGCAGACGCGGCAGATGACTGGATCGCGGCGCGTATCGCAGCTGGCGACGTATGCGTCACCTCCGATATCCCGTTGGCATCGCGCTGCCTCAAGAAAGACGCGCGCGTCGTCTCACCGACAGGAACACATTGGACGCAAGCGAATATCGGCAATGCGCTGGCCGGTCGTGAGATAGCCCGCCACCTGCGGGAGCTGGGAACGAATACCCGCGGACCAGCCCCGCTGACCAAGCTGATCTTTACCCATATGTGTGCATCGGACAGTCGGTTTACGGCAGATTTGGTATGGGCTCGGCGAGGTCGGTTGGCGCCGGGCTAAGGGGGCAGTGGGTAGGCGATAGCGTAGCTGCGGAAGGCGGCGGTGATGTCGTCCAGGCGCTGCAGGCCGCGCCAGAGGGTTTGGGGACCGGGTTGGCCGTCGGATTTGCGGGCGAGGAAACCGCCGAGTTGGGCGATCAAGAGGATCATCTGGCAGAGCGAAGGCGGTTGCGCCGGCGGCGGCTTGCGGGTGTGGAAGACGACCAAGGCCTTCCACTGCTCGGGCTCGAAGGCGACGGTACAGGGCAGTTCGGGGGTGGCCCGCCCGAGCCAGGTGAGATAGTGGATGCGCCAGGCGACGACCATGTCGATGGCGAGGCAGGTTTCCAGACGGTCGGCGGTTTCGAGCTGGCGATCTTCAATGCGGCATCCGCTCTTGAGGATGCGGTGGAAGACCTCGATCCCCCAGCGCCGGGTATACCACTGCATGCGCTGGAGAGCGTCGTCCAGCGAGGCGACCGGCACGGTGGTCAGCAGCATCCAGTCGAGCGGCTTGATGTCGGGTGGCGGGTTTTCTTCGCGGCTGCGCACGACCCATAGCCGCAGCGCCGGGAGCTTTGCCTTGTGTCGCGGCGGCGACAGGGTGACCTCGGCGAAGCGCACGCTCATCAGGGCGGTACGGGCCGGCTGGCGGCCGCGGCGGGGCACCTCGAGTGCGATCTGCCCGGCCGCCGGCAGGCTTTCCATAAAGGGCCACAAGCGGCGCACCTGCTCGTCGCCCGGGTCAGGCTGGAGAGCACGGTCTTCGGTGGCCCTGACCAACAAGTCGAGGTGGGCGCTGTCGGCTTCCTGCAGGAACTCGAAGACATCGCACTCGCGATCGGCGACGGTGACGATGCGCGTGTTCGGGCATCGATCGGCGGCGGCCCGGATCTCCGTCAGCGGGCGGATCCATTTGTAGCTCTCCTTCGCCGCGATCGGCCTGGTGTGGCGCTGATGTTTCTTGCCGAAGGTATTGGCATCGCGCGCCCAGCACTGGACATCGAGCAGGCCGAGGGGCAGGCCATCGGGACGCAAGGCCAGGGTATTGTGCAGGATCAACCCTTGGGCGCCGTCGCGCCGGCTGCCGATCGGGCCGAGGCCTTGGGTCTGCGGGTGCTTGGTGTAGTTGAGGCTGGAGCTGTCCTGCACCGCCAGCACGATGACCTCCTGTCGCATGCGCGCGACGGTGGCCTGATGGTGCGGTTCGAGTACAGCGTCCATCGTGACCCGCTGGTGATCAAAGAACCGGTAGGCGGCCTTGGTTCGGGCCAGCGAACCGCAGGCTTGCGCGATATTGGCCATGGGCCGGGCAAAGAACGCCCCGGCCAGATCCAGCAGTCGCCGCTGCAGCCGGCGATCGCCGAGCTTGGCACCGCCGAATTCCTGCCGCACCCAGTTGGGCTCGGGCGCCGGCCGCGCCCCGCACAGGCGCTTGAGGGTCGGCCGGGACAACGGATAGAGAAACACCCGCTTCGCCGGCAAGTGCGCCGTGCCGGTCCGATCCTGGCGCCCCCGACCGGCGGTCATGCCGACTTCGATCCAGTTGGCGGCACGATAGGCGGTGCCCGGGCGAGCGGCCTCGACATAGCTTTCCATCAGCCACGGCCGGACCGCAAAGGCTTGCTGCCAATCGCCGACAATCCGCCGCGTTAGCTGCCCCAAAACATGCGAAGCGAGATGTGCGACCCGGACCGTCGGCAGGATCAGAAAGCGGCTGTTGCACACAACTCCCGTCAGGTTGGCGCCACGCTTGGCGTCGTCCCAGCCCAGCCACTCATCGCGCCCCCGCAGCCGCCACGCGGCGGCACTGACCGCCAGCCCGCCGAGCACACCATGCCGCGCGCCGCAAATCAGATAGCGAATTTGCTCACCACACAACGACGCGCGACCGCAGGGATGGTGCGCCGCCATCATCGCATCCCAGGTCCGGCTCTCCGGCGTCCCGCCGCTGACCCGCTGCAGCGTGACCGCCCCCAGATCGGCCAAGCGACCGCTCACTTGCGGGGCCGGGCAAACCTCGGCCGGACGCCGCTCCGGCGGCCGCCGACGGGCCGCCGGAAGCACGATCGCACCGCGCCGCTCAAGCCCAATCAGATGCTTGCGGCAGGCCATCTCCTGCGCGCGACCACGGCGATCCTTCCAGCCCAGCCGTTCGCATACCTCCTTGGCCAGCCGATAGCGCGACAAGCCCGCATCCGCGCCGACGCGCGCGCGGATCCATGACAGATGCTCTGCCGCCTCCAGCTGCTGTTTCGGGCTAAGGGGCCCCATGCCCCCTTGCTAGCCCATTCCGTTTTCTGTGTCCAGAGGCACTTATGGGCAAAGATCAGCTGACCAAGAGGGATAGGTCCCGGTTCCTTGGCGCGCTAGCGTTGGGTCGTCAACGGGATGACCACCGCCGGGTATTCCGAGCCCTGGCTCTTGTGGATTGTCGTCGCGTAGGCGAGGACCAGCTCGTCGAGCCTCCGGCCATCGAAGTCGACCGCGAGCTCGCCTTCCTCCATATCGACGCGCGACACGACGTAAAGGTCAGTCAACTTCCCGCTTGCTTCCCATGTATCCTGGTTTGGTTCATCAGGACATGCTGCCATCCAATGTCCGATCAGCTATTAACCACTCCCGCAGCTTCGACCATCGCTTCCCTGACCGCGCGCCCTTGACGGGGCGGCGGGAGCGGATACGGATCGTTGTCGATCGCGCGCTCGACGAGCGGGTGGTGCTCGCTCGAAAATAAGCCTGGTTAATTTAACGATGAATATCCGATAATTAACTACAAATATTCGCAAAGATTTGATCGCCAAGCTGCTATCTGAGAGGGCGGAACAAGCAGCCCGGTCTCCAAGTCGTGTCGCAGTGTGTCGAAGGTCGGGATCGTCATCCATCGCGCGACTTTCGCAAAAGCGGCGCGTGATGATCGAACTGCCGCCCGCGAACATTCATCGATGGACGATCCGCCGCAAGGCTGCGGTCGTGACGGCGGTCGCAGCCGGCGAGACTACGCGCGAAGAGATCTGTCGCCGCTATCGGATATCGGAGGAAGAGTTTCTCTCCTGGCAGCGCGACTACGAAAGCTACGGCGTGCACGGGCTGCGCTCGACCCGCCTGCAGGTATACCGCCGCTCCGCGCCGCGCCGCGCAGAAGGATCTTGAGCGGGCGCGTCTCGTCATCGGTAAGGTCGAGCGCCATGATCGCGTGAAATGTTGCTGCCATGCTCCGTCGTCTCTGCGCCGAATTGCTCGACCGGGCCGATTACCTGCTTACGCTGGCGCGGCTCACCGTCCTCGATTGGCTCGCCGGGCCACCGCCCGAAACCCCGACCGATCGCGCGATCCGCGAAGAAGGCGAGCGCTTGCGAAGGGCGTTCCCTCAAATTGATTTCAACCATCCGAGGGCGAGGCGCGGCGATGATCTCCGACCTTGACATCTAGGACAGCTGACCACCGATTTTGATGCCGCATTGGGGAAAAAACTCCTTCATCTTGGTGCATCTGTACATGCACTTTGGTGCAGCGGAATTTTGTTTGCTTGTCCTGCCAAAAAATTATCCTCATAAGAGCCGAATATGGGAACTCTACAAATGGGGCGTCTGAACTGTTCGAAGACTGTCTGACATATGGTTTTGGAGTTGGCGATAAATTCGACCGCATCTTGCTGATGGGTTATCAATCCGTCGATGCGCGGACCAATGAAGCGCTTAGCGTCAAGACACGACAGGCAATGCAGGCCGAGGCCAAGAAGCTATCCTCCCCCGGGTAAAGCGTATGAAGGGGTCAAGCGGCGATCGAGGCGCTACAGGCGCCGCCTTCCGGCAGGCCACATTAGGGATCGGAACGGCGCGCCGGTTGGGGGCGAAGTCGTGTCGACTTGCCTTTGGCAACCCATAGCCGCTAAAACTCTTGGTTGAGGGGCGGCGCGCACCCGGAACAGGGAATCGTCCCATGAGGGAGGTCATTTTGCTGACCGCGGCGCTGGCGCTCGTCGGTTGCGCACCCGCGGCTTGGGATCGCCCCGACACCACGCCCGAACAATTCTCGATGGACCGCGCGCAATGCCAGCTTATGGCCGAGGGCGCGAACCCCGATCCCGGCACGACGGTGATCGAAACCGGCAAGCTCGGCACCGACATCGCGGCAAACGCCGGCGCCGGCATCGCCGAGGGCATCGTTCAGGGTGCCAAAATCGGCCACACCTTCAACCTGTGCATGCAGGCGAGGGGTTATATGCCCATCAGCCGCCAAGTTGTCGCGGCCGCGAACGGGATCAAGCCTATCTTCGCGGATATGAACTCGTGCGCGCTGGCTGCCTGGGCGACGCCGGACGGCGTGGTGATCGCTGCCAAGTCGCCCGCGGATCCAAGGGATTTCACCGCCGCGCAGCTTTCCGATCCGGTGCTTCCGACGGAGAGCGAGGCCCAGGCGATGCGGACACTTTATCCGCGCCTGCAGGCCTGTCAGCGGAGCGCGCTTGCCTCTCTCGCGGCCTCGGGCGCCGCGCCGGTTGCCTCGGTCCTCTCTAACGCCGCTGCGCAAAGCCAGGTCGATGCCGCCCTGATCGAGGAGCGAAAGATCGAGTGGGGTGCCTTCAACACGGTCCGAAAAGAGCACGCAGCCAGGTTGAAGGAAGAGCTCGTCGCCGCAGTCAAGGGGTTGTCGTAAATGATGCAGCGCCGCGGCGATCACAAGGATCGCGGCGATCATGAGGTGCCGGCGAGCCGGAGCAGCGCCGCAAGCGGCTGTTCGGCCCCGGCCGAGACGGTCAAGAGGCCGTCGCCGCGCTGCAGACGTACCCAGCGAAGCGACCCGGCGGCGGCGTTGCCGAATTCGATCCGCGCCACCGGGCCGGCGGAATCGCGGCTGTAGAGCAGGAGGATCGTCGCCGGATGCTCGAAGCCGGCGGCGGCCAGTGCCTCGGCATCGGGGTGGGACCGGGCGGTCGCGGCGAGCGGCGTTCGGTCGAGGGTGTCGAGTTCGGCGGCGATCAACGGTGCCTGCTTCGGGTCGGCCTGATGCACGAGATTGGGTTGGTGCACATGCGGGACATGATGAAACCAAAGGCCTGCGGGGTCGCGCTCGAACCGGGTGAGGCCGCCGCCGCTGATGATCTCGATCGCCCAGATCTGCGCGATCGAAACCGGCAGCAGCAGCCCGGGAGCGCGCAACGCCGTGTCGCGCACGAACCGCCATTCCTCGCCGACGGTGCGCGGCAGCAGATAGAGCTCCGGGCGGCCAAGGATGCGGACATATTGGGCGTTCTCCGCCGGCGTCGCCTCGCCGAAGCCGATGCGTTGGGCGTTCCCGCGGAGGCGCCCGGTGCAGAGAGAGATCATCGTAATCTCGGCTCTGTGTCAGAGCCAATTGCGGAAGCCTGCCTCATCATCCCAATTTCCGCGGAAACGCATCGGTGCGCTTGAAGATCTGTAGGCCGGTCGTCGGGAAGCGCTGCGCCACCCGGCGGGCGCTGCGCCAGGTGTCGCGGGTGATGACGACGGACAATTCGGGGGCATAATCGGCTGGGGCGGCGACCAGGCCGTCGACGCCGGCGAGCCAATAGCCGATCGTGAACACCACGCCTTTGATATCCACGACCTGGTATTTTCGTAGCGTCAGGTCGGGAAAATACGGGCTCGTTTCGGCGAGCGGGATCGGTATCTCGATCCGCCCTTCGAGGCTGGCGCCCGTGGGCAGGCGGCGGGCGAGCGGGAAGACCGGCACCGCGATGTACCGGTCGGTCGGCGACGGAGCGGCGAACTTGCCGATGATCGCATCGCCGTTGTCGGCGGCGATGACGACCGCCGCGGTATCGTTGGCCCGCGCCTCATGGCTGGCCGGATCGGCGCTGGGCAAGGCATGCATCGCATAGACCTCGCCCGGCCCCTGGTTTTCCAGCGTATAGGGAAACAGCAGCAGGTTGCCGGCCTTCGAGGGCCGGCAAGTGAGCCGCAGACTGGCGCTGGTTCGGATATCGCTCATCGGCGCGCATTCAAGCTTTGTCTCCCCAGTCAGGGCTAGAGGGATCGGCCTTGCCGGCGGCGTTCAAAGTCGCCTGGCGCAGCAGCATCAACAGCACGGCTTCGCTCGATGGCGAGCGAGGAATCGCCGCCCCGCGGCCAATCGGCCGGATTGTAAACGAACGTGCTGCCGCAACCGGCGTCCGCCGCGCTCGCAGCCGCGAGATCGTCGGGCAGGACCCACCCATTCGGCGGCTCGGTCGGCGCCTCCGGCTTGCGCATCACCACCGGGCGGCCGAGCCCGTCGCCCTGCCGCAGCGCTTCGTCGCCCTCCGGGATGTAGACAAGCCGGTGGATGTCAAGGGGACCCGCTGGACAAAGGCGCCATCGGGCGAGACCACTCTGATGCGGCCGACGCCGACCTCCAGACTGCCGTCGGCGCCCCGGTAGGCGTGAGCAGCCTCGCCAAATCGCGCCGTGTAGTCCGGCCGGCGGCTCATGCGTGTTTCTCAACGCCAAGCGGGACACGTTAATGTCCTTGTCCGTGATCGTTCCTTTCGGATCATTGATTTTACAATCTTTGAAGGTCATATCGGAATTCAGCCGTCTAAGATTCAAGGTATTTGTCTGCGTATTTGGATCGTGATCAAAATAATACCAGACACCAAATCGAGCCATTAGCCGCGACAGGCAATTGAAGCTCGACTCGCCAAACTGGACGCAATATTCCATTTTTGGGAAAGTTTCTTGACTTAAGCGATCAGTGTTAACTAACAAATCTGGAGAAAACGCTTTTTTTTAAATTCGTCGATAATTTCGAGAAACGTTTTGTCTTCGAACAGCCGAAAACACGTTTCATATTGAAGCATTTGGAATTGTGGCACGATTATTAACTTGTACTGGAAGAAGCGATTGTCTGGGGCGCTCGCGGCACCTAGGGGCCCTACCACGCCGTCGCTGCGGGCACCTACCACGCCGTCGTACGTAAAATTACCGACGATCCCGCAGCGGTATGCGTAGCCTTTCTTCGTCAGAGCGGCCGTTTCACGCACAGTACCCTGGCTCGTCGTGTGCGAGGGTTGTCCTGTGTATTCGCTAACCAGAATGCCGAACAATTGGGTATTGATTATCTGTTCGGGGACGATATGCTCGAGCTTTTGATCCCGCCATACCGTCAGCGTATACTTGAAGGGTTGCGAAACATGTTCGTCGCCATCGACGGCGACGAGGAGGAGCGGATCGCTTTCATTTGCACCCGTGTGCCCGTCAAAAACGGTGTTGATTATCAGCCGATTGCCGGCCTGGCTGTATTTTTCGTCCGCCATCCTGCGCTCCGTTGCGGCGGTCGGTGCGCGCTCGGTCGCCGGTGCGCCTCGCGACGTGAAACCTTAGGTATCCCGTGGCACGCGTGCAACCGTCGCATCGGAGCGCGCCGGCTGCAGCCTGACCACCGATCGGTATTTCAATTTACCAACTGGCCGGCTATGACGCTATTCTAGCGCCAAACGGAGCATCGGTAGACCCGCGGCTCGATACAGGGACCGCACGCGATGACCTTGACCCTCACCATGCTGCGCTGCCCCGATACGGTGCCGCCGCAGACGTGCACGGTGGCGGGCAGCGAGTTCTCGATCGGGCGCGGCGCCGCGAACGACTGGGTGTTGCCCGACCCGGAGCGGTTTCTGTCCAACCGCCATTGCCTGCTCGCCTACCGCTCGGGCGGCTGGCAGATCGCCGACCTGTCGACCAACGGCACGTTTCTGAACGGCGAGGCCGAGCCGATCGGCCACGGCCAGCCGCGCGAGTTGCGCGATGGCGACCGGCTCCGGCTCGGCGCCTACGAAATCGAACTGCGCGTAGCCGAAGCGGCACTGCCGTTGCGCGCACCTGCCCGCGCCGATCCCCTCGACCCGTTTGCGATCCCGGCCCGGGGGGCGGACGATCCGTTCGGCGCGCCGGCCCGAGGAACGCTCGATCAGGATCCGCTGCTGCGGCCCAGGGCGGAGCAGGACCCGTTTGCCGTCGGTCTCGCCCCGCCGTCGATCAACCTACCGGCCGACTACGACCCCCTGGCGCCCGAGCCCGGCGAAGCACCCTTTGCCGGCCCGACCCAGCCCGACCATTCGCCGCATCTCGAGGACGCGTTCGCCGTCCCCGCGGCCCGTGCGGTTCTGCCGGAAGACTGGGACCGCGACCTCGGCCCGCACCCTGCCGCTGCCGCGCCACGCGCCGCCGAGCCCGCCTCGGTTGCCGCCGTGCCGCCATCGCCCAAGCCGGTCCCGCCGACAGCGGCGACACCGCCCGCATCCGCACCGTCTGTCGACGATCTGCTCGCCGCGTTTCTGCGCGGCGCCGGGTTACCCGACAACCGTCCTGCCGATCCGGCCGCCGCGATGGAAGTGCTGGGCACCACCTTTCGCGCGTTCGTCTCCGGCCTGCGTCAGGCGCTGATCGCCCGCGCCGCGATCAAGGGCGAGCTGCGCATCGAACCGACCCTGATCCGCAGCCGCGGCAACAATCCGCTTAAGTTCTCCGCGGATGACGACGACGCCTTGACCGCTCTGGTCGGCGCTGGCCGGCGCACCGAGATGGGCGCCGTCGAAGCGGTGACGGAGGCGCTGCGCGACATGCGCCTGCACGAGCTTGCCACCGTCGCCGCGATGCAGTCGGCGGTCCGCGCGCTGTTGGCCGAGTTCGATCCGGTGAAGCTGCACCTGGCGGTCGAGCGCGGCGGGCTGGACTTTGTGCCGATGCAGCGCAAGGCTCATGCCTGGGACGCGTTCGCAGCGCTCCACGCCCGCATCACCCGAGCTCTCGCGGATAATTTCGACAGCGCCTTTGGCAAGGCCTTCGCCCGCGCCTATGAACGGGCCCTCGCCGAGGCATCGGCGAAGGAAGCCCCACCGTGATCATGAGCCGTACCTTTCTCGGGTCGGCCGCCCTTCTCGCGCACGCTGGCGCGTCGACGCCCCGGTAGCTGCCAGCGGCCGGTCAAGGCTCACCCTCGAGACCAACGGCCTCAGCGCGGCGCTCGCCGGATCCTGAGACGAATGCTAGATTGCGGCTGAGGCTGCCGGCAGGGAAGGGCGCGGACCACCATGACGTGGACGAACCGGGTCGTCTGGCAGGAAGGCATGTTCCTGCGCGCCCAGCACTTTCAGCAGCAGGACCGCTGGCTGGAAGCCTTGGTGCGCGCCCGCACGGCCCCGCTGCGTCCCCACCCCTGGGGCATCGTCGAGATCGCGGTCGACCGCGATCTGTTGTCGACCGGGCGTTTCGCGTTGACCTCGGCCAGCGGCGTCTTCGAGGACGGCACCCCCTTTACGCTCCCCGGCGAAACCGATCATCCGGCGCCGCTCGATTTATCCGAGAACACTCGCAACGCGGTGGTCTATCTGGCCGCGCCGGTGCGCCAGCCGGGCGCCGTCGAGATCAGCGCGGGCAACGGAACCGATGGCCGCTACACCTTGCGCGACTTCGAGGCCTACGATACGCATTCCGCCTCGCCGCAACCGGCACTGCTGCAAATCGCTCGATTGCGGTTGCGGTACATGCTCGAAACCGAGCAGCGCGCGGGCTATCTGACGATCGGACTCGCCCGAATCGTCGAGGTCAGCGCCGATCGCCGCGCCACCTTGGATGACCGCTGGATCCCACCGGCGCTGATCTGCTCTGCCGCGGTCCCTCTGGCCGGCTTGATTACCGAATTCTCCGGGATTCTGAACCAGCGCGGCGAGGCACTGGCGGCGCGCCTGACGGCACCCGGCTCGCGCGGCGTCGCCGAGGTCGCCGATTTCCTGCTGCTGCAATCGATCAACCGCTGGCAGAAGCTGCTCTCCCATTGGGCCGATGCGGGCAACGTCCATCCCGAAGATCTCTATGCCGTCTTCGTGCAGATGGCCGGCGAGTTCGCGACGTTTACCGAGGTTACGCGCCGGCCGAACTCCTACCCTGCCTACCGCCATGAGGATCTGCAGCGCAGCTTTGCCCCGGTGGTTGCCGATCTGCGCCGCTCGCTGTCGGCGGTGCTGGAGCAGACCGCCATCGCCATCCCGTTGCAGGAGCGGCGCTATGGCGTGCGCGTTGGGCCGATCACCGACCGCTCGATTCTGCGCGCGGCGAGCTTTGTGCTGGTCGTGCAGGCCGACGTACCGACCGAGAATTTGCGCCGCCTGTTCCCGAGCCAGGTCAAGATCGGCGCCGTCGAGCACATCCGCGACCTCGTCAACGTCGCCATACCGGGCATCGCGGTGCGGCCGCTGCCGGTGGCGCCGCGGGAGATTCCGTTTTACGCCGGCGCCTCCTATTTCGAACTCGACCGCAACAGCCCGCATTGGCAGCAGATGCAGGCCTCCGGCGGCTTTGCGATCCACGTTTCCGGGGATTTTCCCAGTCTGCAGCTGGAGCTGTGGGCGATCCGCGGAGCTAGCACCCGGCCAGGGGCGGCATGAGCGACAACCCGTTTTCCGAACCTGACGACGGCGAGAAAACGATCATCCGCCCGCTCCCCGGGGGTCGCCGGCCGGCTCCGCCGCCCTCCGAGGCGCCGCCGCCGCGCCCCGCCGCTGCTCCGTTCGGCGAGGCCGCCGAAACCCTGGAGATGGGGGTCAGCCCGCTCGTTGCTGCCGCGGCGCCGCTCTTGCAGTTGCTGGCCCGGCTGCGCAACACCCTCAATCAGCCCGACCCGGGGGATCTGCGCGAGCGCGCGGTGCGGGCGGTGGGCGCCTTCGAACAGCAGGCGCGCGACGCCGGCGTGCCGCTCGAATTGCTGCGCCCGGCGCATTACGCGCTGTGCGCCAGCCTCGACGACGTGGTGCTGAACACGCCCTGGGGCAGCACCGGGGTCTGGGACGCGCGCTCGCTGGTTTCGACCTTCCATCAGGAGGTGCGCAGCGGCGAACGCTTTTTCGACCTGCTCGCCCAGATGCGGCAGAACCCCGGCAAGTTCCTGCCGGTGCGTCGAGCTGATGTATCTGTGCATGTCGCTCGGCTTTCAGGGGCGCTACCGGCTCTCGCCGCGCGGCCCGGCCGAGCTCGACCGGTTGCGCGAAGAAACCTATGCGCTGATCGTCCGGCAGCGCCAGACGGCCGAGCCCGACCTGTCGCCGCATTGGCGGGGCGTCGCCGCACCCTATCGCGGCCCCCGACCCGCACTCCCGGTCTGGGTCGCGGCGAGCATCGCTCTCGCCGTGCTCGCCGGGCTTCTCGTCTGGTTTTCCGCGGTTCTCAACGCCGGTTCCGATGATCTCTTCGCGCGCCTCTTGCGAGCGCCGCCCGACCATATGCCGGCGATCGCCCGCGCCGCCCCGGTGGAGCCGCCGCCGCCGCCGGTATTGCCGGCCATCGACCCGCTATGCACATTGCTTCAACCCGAAGTCGACGAGGGTCTCGTCACGGTGCTGTGCACGCCGCCGACACCCGTCGTGCGCATCAGGCACGAGGGCATGTTCGCGTCCGGCAGTGCGACCCTCGATCCCCATTACATCCCGCTCTTGCAGCGCATCGGCGCGGCGCTGAAGCGCGAGCCGGGGCGGGTGCAGGTCACCGGCTACACCGACAACCAGCCGATCCATACGGTGCAATTTCCGTCCAACTTTCAGCTCTCGGCGGCGCGGGCGCAAGCCGCAATGGCGGTCCTCGCGACCGCGATCGGCGACCCCGAGCGCATTGCCGCCGAAGGGCGCGGCGAGGCGGATCCGCTGAACCGGAACGCCACGCCGGCCGAGCGTGCCGAGAACCGGCGCATCGAAATCGTGCTGCACCGCCAGGGGTGAGCGGTGCCCGGCGTGCTCGCCTCTCTCGCGTCGCGCTGGGTGCTGAGCCTTGTCGGCACCGCTCTCCTCGCCATTCTCGTCTGGTTCTTCGGCCCGTTCCTCGCGCCGCTGGAAGGCTGGGGCGTGCGGCTGGCGATCGTCGTCGCGATGCTGGCGTTGTGGGCCGGCGTCAACCTCTTGCTCGACATCCGCCGGCGCGGCCGCGACGCGGCGCTCGCCAAAGGCGTCGTCGAGGCCGCCGCCGATCCGGCGATCGCCGCCTCGGCCGAGGAGGCGGCGGCATTGCAGCAGAAGCTCGGCGCCGCGCTCGCCTTGCTGCGCAAGGTGCGCGGCGCCCGGAACTATCTCTACGAGCAGCCCTGGTACGCGATCATCGGCCCGCCCGGCGCCGGCAAGACGACGGCGCTCTTGAATGCCGGGCTGCGCTTCCCGCTGGCCGCGGAAATGGGACAGGGCCCGGTCGCCGGCGTCGGCGGCACCCGGCTGTGCGACTGGTGGTTCACCGAGGAGGCGGTGCTGATCGACACCGCCGGCCGCTATACGACGCAGGATTCCGACGCCGCGGTCGATCGCGCCGGCTGGCAGGCGTTTCTCGACCTGCTGAAGCGCACCCGGCCGCGCCAGCCGTTGAACGGCATCCTGGTCGCGATCCCGGTGACGGCGCTGGGCGGCGCCGGCGGCGGAATGGCGCGCCGCATGCCCGCGCGGTCCGGCAGCGGGTCAAGGAGATCGGCGACCGGCTCGACGTCCGCCTGCCGATCTATGTGATCTTTACCAAGGCCGATCTGATCTCCGGCTTCACCGAATTCTTCGACGATCTCGATCGCGAGCCGCCGGGCGCAGGTCTGGGGCGCCACCTTCCCGCTGGTCGAGAGCGAGGCCGGGCCGGTCTCCGGATTTGCCGCCGAGTTCCGGGCTCTGGTCGAGCGCCTCGAGGCCCGTCTCTTCGACCGGCTGCAAGCCGAGCGCAGCCCCGACCGGCGCGGCCTGATCGCCGGCTTTGGCGCGCAATGTCGCCAGCCTCGAAGCGCCGATCGGCGAATTCCTGCAGGATGCTTTCGGCGGCTCGCGGCTCGACCCGGCACCGATGCTGCGCGGCTTCTATTTTACCTCCGGGACCCAGGAAGGCACGCCGATCGATCGGCTGACCGGCGCTCTGGCGCGAACCTTCGGCATCGACCAGCGCCGCGCTCCGGCGCTGCGCCCGAGCGAGGGCCGCAGCTATTTCCTGACCCGCCTCGTCAAGGAGGTGATCTTCGGCGAGGCGATGCTCGGCTCGGAAAAGCCCGGCAATGCGCGGCGGCGGCTATTGCTGCGCGCCGGCGCCTTCGCCCTCGCCGGCTTTGCCGTGCTCGCCGGTGCCGGTCTGCTGTGGCACAGCCGGGACGCCAACCAGCGGCAGATCGACGAAATGAGCGCGGCTTTGAGGGCCTACGAAAAGACCGCTGCCGGCCTGCCGCTCGATCCGGTGAAGGAGGCCGATCTGCCGCGCACGCGGCCGCTCCTCGATCAGGCGCGCGCCCTGCCGCACGGCTACGACCATCCGGAACCGGGCGTCGCCTCGTGGCTGCAGCTCGGCCTGTCGCAGGATGCGAAGCTCGCCGCCGGCGCGCGCGAGGTCTATCGGCATGCCCTCGAACGGGTGCTGCTGCCGCGGCTGATCTGGCGGCTCGAAGCGCAGATGCACGGGAGCCTCGATCGCCCTGACTTTCTGTACGAGGCGACCCGCGTCTATCTGATGCTCGGCGCGCTGGGCCCGCTCGACCGCGATCTGGTGCGCACCTGGATGTCGCTCGATTGGGAGGCTGCCTATCCCGGCCCGGCAATGGCGCCGACAAGGCAGGATCTCGACCGGCATCTCGACGCCTTGCTCGCCGAACCGCTGCCGAAGATCCCGCTCGACGGAGCGCTGGTCGCCGCGGCGCGCGCGACCTTCAGCCGGGTGCCGCTCGCCGATCGCATCTATTCGCGGATCGCCGCCTCGAGCGCGGCGACATCGGTTCCGCCCTGGCGCCCGGTCGACGCGCTCGGCTCCGGCGGTGCCCGTCTCTTCGTTCGCGCCTCCGGCAAGCCGCTCGGCGACGGCATTCCCGGCTTCTACACGATCGACGGCTTTTACAAGGTGCTGTTGCCGGCGCTCGGCGACATCACCAACGAGGTCGCGAGTGAAAGCTGGGTGCTCGGCGACCGCGCCGAGGTGGCCCCGGACAGCGCCGCGGCGGCAGAGCTTGAAGACCAGGTGATCGCCCGGTACGAGGTCGATTACGCAAAAAAATGGGATGCGATGCTGGCCGATCTCGACATCGTGCCATTACGCACCGCGGAGCAGGCGGAGCAGGACCTCTATGTGCTGGGTTCGCCGCAATCGCCGATCCGCGATCTTCTGAAATCGGTCGCCCGCCAGCTGACCCTGTCGAAGCCGCCGCCGGCGCCATCTGCCGCCGCGGCGGCGAACGCGGCCGGGGCGGCGGTGGCCGGAAAGGTCGCCGCCGGCACCGCGGCGCGGTTGACGACCCTGCTCGGGACGCAGCGCGCGGGCCCGCCGCCCGAGCCGCTCGGCAAGAAGATCGACGACCACTACCGGGCGTTGCGCGATTTCGTCGGCAATGGTCCGGGCATGCCGATCGATCAGGCGCTCTCGGCGATCAACGCGTTGCAGCAGCGGCTGGCCAAGCTGGCGGCCGCCGTCCCCGGCGCGGCGCCGCCCGCACCCTCCGGCGACGATCCGATCCTGCTGCTGCGCGCCGAGGCCTCGCGCGATCCGCCGCCGGTCGCGCGCTGGCTCGAGGCGATGGCGACGAGCGGCGAGGCGCTGCGCAGCGGCGGCGCGCGCCAGCAGGCGGTGCGTGCCTTCAACGGCAGCGGCGGCCCGGCCGAGCTGTGTGCGAAGGCGGTCGCCGGCCGCTACCCGTTCGTGCCGGGTGCCGCAAACGACATACCGCTCGAGGATTTCGCCCGGTTGTTGGCGCCGGGCGGTCTCCTCGACGGTTTCTTCAACACCGAGCTGCGACCCTATGTCGACACCAGCGGCCAGACCTGGCATGCCCAATCGGCGGAGGGAATCCCGGCTCCGGTCTCGCCGACCCAGCTCGAGCGCTTTCAGCGCGCCGCGGTGATCCGCGATCTGTTCTTCGGCGCCGGCGGCACGACGCCGGCGGTGCGCTTCGACATTACGCCGCTCTCGCTCGATGACGGGTCAAAGCAGGTCGCCCTCGAACTCGGCGGTACCTCGATCAGCTATGCGCACGGCCCGCCACGCGCGACCGAGATCACCTGGCCCGGCCCGAACGGCATGGAAACCGTGCGGTTGGTGTTCGATCCGCCGCCGGCCGGCGGCACCGGCACGCTCTCGGCGACCGGCCCGTGGGCCTTGTTCCACCTGTTCGACCAGGGGACACTGCGGCGGTCGGGCTCGGCCGAACGCTACACGCTCTCGTTCCAGCTCGGCGAACGGCAGGCGAGCTTCGAAATTCTCGCCGGCTCGGTGCTCAACCCGTTTGCCCCCGGCATCTTGAGCGGCTTTCAGTGCCCGCAGCTGTGAGAGGCTTTGGATGTATCCCGCCAATCTATCGATTCGTCGCCCCCGCGATCCCCGTAATGGCCCGCCAGGGCCGGCCGTCCGGGGAGGGGGCCCAGGGGACGCGACTGAAATCCCGCTTGCGCGCAAGGCTGTCCGGGAAAATCTTGCGGTGGCCAAAGGTAGAGAAATCGGCTCCCCCATTTCGTCTTGGCCGGGCTTGTCCCGTGGGCCTTCAGCCCACGGACTTGTTCCGTGGGCATCCACGTCTTGCGGCGCCCAAGACAAAGACACGGATGCGCGGATCAAGTCCGCGCAAGACGACTAAAAATGGTTTCATGCGCGCATTTCCCGGACACCCCTGCGCTTGCGCGGGAATGCAGAAGAGGGACAATTGCTCCATATCCGTTGACCGCCACCGTCGCCCCGGCCGTGCCGCAGTTCACTGCGGCAGGCTTCTGCGGCAAGATCCCGGCACGCGGCGACTTTGTCCGGGCGGGCCTGCCGCGCTCGTTTGTCGACCCGTGGGACGACTGGCTGCAGCGGATGCTGGCGTCGAGTTCGAGCGATGCTCGGCGAAGCCTGGCTCTCGGCCTGGCTCGAAGCGCCGGTCTGGCGCTTTGCGCTGACGGCGGGCATCTGCGGGCCCGACGCGGCGCTCGGCCTTTGGCTGCCGAGCGTCGACAGTGCCGGGCGTTACTTTCCGCTGACCGTGGCGGCCGTAATTGCCAAAGCCGATCTGACGAGGATCATCGTGGAAGGGGGCGGATTTCTCGCCGCCGCCGAAGCAGCCGGCCGCGACGCGGTGGCCAACGATTTGCCTCCCGAGGCTCTCGCCGCCCAAATCGCGGCCGCGGCGGCGGCCGCCCGTCCGGCCGATCCGGGGCTCGACTTGCCGCTTCACCCGATTTCGGCGGCGTTGTGGTGGACCGAGGGGGCGCCGCTGGTGGCCGGCGGCGCCTTCGCCGGCGACGGCATGCCGGACGGGGCGAGGTTCGCCGCCATGCTCGACAGCCGCGCCGGCGCCCGATCATGACCGCCGAGCCGATTGCCGGCAATCTTGCGGCCTCGGGTCAATTCCGCTCCTCGGCGGCGACCCACCCCGGTGCCGTCCGTCGCCGCAACGAGGACAACTACGTCAACCGCCCGGATCTCGGCCTTTGGGCGGTTGCCGACGGGGCCGGCGGGCATCAGGCCGGCGATCTCGCCTCTCGCATCGTGACCGATGCGCTGGCCATGGTCCCGGCGGGCCTCGGCGCGGGCGCGCTGTTGTCGGAGGTGCGGCTGCGGGTCGCCCATGCCCACAACCTGTTGCGAACGGAAGCCGCGCGGCGCGGCCCGCAGGCGGTGCTCGCCACGACGATTGTCGTGTTGCTGGCGCACCACGATTACTATGCCTGCCTGTGGGCCGGCGACTTGCGCGCTTATCTGCTGCGCGGCGGCCGTTTTCGCCGATTGACGCGCGACCATAGCCTGGTCCAGGAACTGTTCGATGCCGGCGTGATCAGCGCTGCCGAGGTCGAACATCATCCCTCGGCCAACATCATCACCCGCGCCGTCGGCGGAGAGGAGCCCGAGCTCGACAAGGTGACCGACCGGCTGCGGGAAGGCGACCTGTTTCTGCTGTGCAGCGACGGCCTATTCAAGACGATCGCAGAACCCGATCTCGTCCGGATGCTGGCGGCCGGCGCCGACTTGCCCGCCGAGCGCTTCCTGCGCGCCGCCCTCGACCGTCACGCCGACGACAATGTGACTGCCGTGACGGTCGAGGCGATCGCCGACGTGCCGTCTGCGGGAAATCCAAACGGAGCAATCGGCAGCGAGGATACGACCACATGTCCTGGCGTCATCCCGAGCTGACGGAAATTCTGCTCAATGCCGTCGAGATTCGCACGCCCATCTGGAGGAGCAGGGCTGGGTGGCAGCCGCGAGCCGTTGGCAAGCCGACCAACCTGTGCGCGCTCTCGAACGCGTGATCCGAACCGCCAAGATCCGGGCCGCCGCCGGAGCGCTCGGATAACTGAGCCCCGATCTGTAGCACATCGATTGCACAGGCATTTTTCGTTCCTATCATTGTCGGAGAGGGAATGTCCGATGCCGCCCGCTGCGCGATTGACCGACCTCCACGTCTGTCCGGGCACGAACGCACCAGTGCCGCCGCCTGGCAGCCCGATCGTGTCGCCCGGTTCCCCGAACGTGATCATCTGCGGACAGAAGGCAGCTCGCGTCACCGATGTGACAACCTGCACCGGCCCGCCAGACCCGATCGCGAAGGGCTCGCCGACGGTGCTGATCAACGGGCTGCAGGCGGCGCGCATCGGCGATCCGACGGTGGTGGGCGGCCACATAGTCACCGGCTGCCTGACGGTGATCATCGGCCCGTGAGGTCCCTACCCGAGTGAGCGCGGAAACCCATCCCTGCGCTTGAACATTTGCAGTCCGATTGTCGGGAAGCGTTATTGAGCCTCTCTTTCCTGGCGAAAGCGGGCAATCGCGGCTGCCTCTTCCGGATCGGGCTCGGCGATCGCACGCTGCGCATTCGGGTCGGTTCCCGCACGCAGGCGCGCGAGCGTTTCACGCAACAGCAAAAAGAGCATCACCTCCGCTGGACGCGCGTCTGGATCGAACGGGCTCGGCCAGTCTTGTGGGTCGAAGCCGATATACCAGTCGGGTTTCGCGCCGGGATCCTCCGCTGCGGCTCCGCGTGCCGAGGATTCCCACCCGACCGTGGCGTTCGGCGGGTCGGTTGGCTCCGGTCGCTCGATCTTGACGCTGCCGCCGCTGGCGCGGATGCCCTCGAAAATCGCTCGACCCGACGGTGTTCTGGCGATCCCGGCGACGAGAGGAACCCTTTTCGGTGTGGGTGGTGCGCTCTCCCATGAGTTTTCGGCTGGTCGTTGCAATCCGTGATGCGCTTGTTCCGCGAAGCCGTTTATGCTCATCGACAAACTGGTTGTATCGGATGCTGCCGTGATGACCCGTGGTGGCGCCGGCAGCTATCGGATCGTTAAAGGCGAACCTAACCGCCAATATTTCATTATCGAGCAAATCGGTGAAGTGAAGGATCCCATCGAACGCGCGGATATTGCGCCCGCTCACATTTCGGATGGAGAGTTCGAGCGTGATGTTATCTTCGAAATCCCCGGCATCAATATCACGTGGTTTGAAGCTTTTAGCAGTGAGTGCGAGGAGAACCGGCGACGGGCTTTTCTGAGGCGGCGCCGAGGGGAAAGCACTGGATTGACCCACCGCGTTGCGATTACTTGAGTTTGGTCCGGCAGCACCAAATTGTCTGAGCAGTTCCTCGATGCGATCGAGTTGTTCTCGATCGCCGTCAGTCGGGCATCGGCATCAGGCTTCTTTTCATCGCCCAACGCCAGCGAGTGTCCCGGCGCAGCGCCATTACCACGACGGCGCCCGCGGCCAACAAGACGATCTTCACCCTCATCGGACGCCCCCCCCCGTTGCGGGGTTATGCGTCCCCCCAAACCCAAGGTTAGAAGGGCGCCGCGCTTCGTATCAACCCAATTCGCGTCGCTCGCGCCGATCAGCCGAACGCCGCTCGGTCCCGGTGACCACGAATTCAACCCGGCGGCTGCCGCAGTCGGAACAGACAAGGCGCGTGCCACTCAGGAAGGGTCATCTCGGCGCCGTGACGCTGCACCATACGATCAGCCGGACCCGCGCCGCGGCAGCATTGCCCAGCGTCATCGGCGGCCCGCGGTAGGGCTTTCACCCGCCTCCCCGACGCCTGCCCGCCTTGGACGGCGCCATGCTCGCTGTAAGTGGTGGCGAGGTCCTGGGGGTCAGGCTTCGACGGGCATCTTGCGTGCTCGCAGGCGAACGTGCGCAATCTGTGCCGATCCGGGAGGCTGCGGCATTTCCGCGTCGGCTGCACCGAGCGGGGGCCGATCCGCATCCCCTTTGACGCGATGGCGGAATTCGAGCGATGCGCAAGCGCTCCTCCGCCAGCGAGCGAGCCGGCGGCCGAGCCGGCGACCGATCGAGCCGAGCGCGTTTGGCAAGCGCGCTTTGTGCGCCTAAAGAATTAAGTGAACCAGGCGCGGGTGGAACCGCCGCCCGCGCCACGCGTTCGTCTAGACGCCAGGAATGTCTGTCAGCACTCGCCCCGCTCCGGCGGGGCTTTTTTTGCGCCCGCGAGCCTCGTCGGATGTTGCCCCGGTTGTTGCCCCGCGCCGGATACCCAGATCAAAGGGTTGGGCTATTGCTAGCCTAACCCTCTGATCAAATTGGCTCCCCGGGCCGGACTCGAACCAGCGACAAGGCGGTTAACAGCCGCCTGCTCTACCAACTGAGCTACCGGGGATCAGGGCCTCTGCCGGTGGCGCGTCATGCCCCGGAGGCCGGAAGCGGAATCGAACCGCTGTACGAGGATTTGCAGTCCTCTGCATAGCCACTCTGCCATCCGGCCGGTGCGGCGTCATACTGCGGCGCCCGGCGGCGGCGGTCAAGTCAGGCCGCGCCGCGGCTGTTGCCGCCCTTCGCCCCACCCCATATAGTCAATGGTTTACAACGTGGCGGGTGCAGGGCGATGGCGCGGGTTACCGTCGAAGATTGTGTCGTCAAGGTGCCGAACCGTTTCGAGCTGGTCCTGATCGCCGCACAGCGGGCGCGCGAGATCACCTCGGGGGCGCCGTTGACCCTCGACCGCGACGACGACAAGAACCCGGTCGTGGCGTTGCGCGAGATCGCCGATGAGACGGTCGGGCTCGTCCAGCTGAAGGAGGCGGTCGTGCGCGGCTTGCAAAAGCATGTCGAGATCGACGAGCCCGAGGAAACCCATGAGCTCGAGGTCGATCCGGCGAGTTTCGAGGTCGCCGCGATCGCTGGCGAGGACGAGCTGGACGAGGCCGAGCTGGCCGAGGCCGAGCTGGCCGCTGGGGAAGACGACATCGAGGTGCCGGAAGAGGCGCTCGAGGAAGACCTCGACGCGGGTCTCGGCACTGGGCTCGGCGAGGACATCCTCTCGACGGAAAAGGACCTCGACCTGGTTGATCCGGAGGAACCCGATCTCGGCGACGATTTCGGCAAGGAGGTTTGAGCGCGGGCGATGCCGCGGCGCCGGCGGGCTGTTGGCGTGACCCTGACGGCGCTCCACCACGCGCTGCCGGCAGACCCCTGATGATGCGCCAATTCGACCTCGTCGAGCGGGTCAAGGCCTATGATCCGAACGTCGACGAGGACCTCTTGAACCGCGCCTACGTCTATTCGATGAGGGCGCACGGCAGCCAACTGCGCGCCTCGGGCGACCCCTATTTTTCCCACCCGGTCGAGGTCGCCGGCATCCTCGCGCAAATGAAGCTCGACGGCGCCTCGATCGCGACCGGGTTGCTGCACGACACGGTCGAAGACACGGTTGCCACCCGGGACGACATCGAGCGGCGGTTTGGCGGCGAGATCGCGCGGCTCGTCGACGGCGTGACCAAGCTGTCGCGCCTCGAACTGCAATCCGACCAGACCCAGCAGGCCGAAAATTTCCGCAAGCTCGTCCTCGCCATGTCCGAGGACATTCGCGTCCTTTTGGTCAAGCTGGCGGACCGCCTGCACAACATGCAGACCCTGCGCTTTATCGAGAGCGGCGAAAAGCGCGCCCGGATCGCCCGCGAGACGATGGAGATTTATGCGCCGCTCGCCGAGCGGATCGGCATGCACCGGATGAAGGATCAGCTCGAAGACCTCGCCTTTGCCGAGCTCTACCCCGAAGCCCGCGCCGGCGTCCTCGCGCGCCTCGAATTCCTGCGCGACAAGGGCGCGGCGATGGTGCCGCGCATCGAGGCCGAGCTCGCGCAAAAGCTGGCCGAGGGCGGCATCGCCGACGCCGCGGTCTCGGGCCGCGAAAAGTCGCCCTGTTCGATCTGGCACAAGATGCAGCGCAAGAGCGTCACTTTCGAGCAGCTCTCGGACGTGATGGCGTTTCGCATCCTGGTGCCCGACAGGGACCAGTGCTATCACGCTCTCGGGATCATGCACTCGGCATATCATGTGGTTCCGGGTCGGTTCAAAGACTACATCTCGAATCCCAAGCCGAACAACTATCGCTCGATCCATACCGGCCTGATCGGTCCCGAACAGCAACGCATCGAGTTGCAGATCCGCACGCCCGACATGCACGAGGTGGCCGAACTCGGCGTCGCCGCGCATTGGAGCTACAAGCAGGGCGCCGGCAAGACCGAAGGTCCGCAATATCGCTGGCTGCGCGAGCTGGTGGAAATTCTCGAGCACACCTCGAACCCGGAAGAGTTTCTCGACAACACCAAGCTCGAGATGTTCCAGGACCAGGTCTTCGCCTTCACCCCGAAAGGCGCTTTGATCGTCCTGCCGCGCGGCGCCACCGCGGTCGACTTCGCCTATGCGGTCCATTCCCAGATCGGGGACACCTGCGTCGGGGCAAAGATCAACGGCCGGCTGGTGCCGTTGCGCACGGTGCTCGGCAATGGCGACCAGGTCGAGATCATCACCTCCAAGGCGCAGCACCCGTCGCCGACCTGGGAACGCTTTGTCGTCACCGGCAAGGCGCGGGCCCGCATCCGGCGCTTTATCCGCACCCAGCAACGCGCCCAATACCTCGATCTCGGCCGCGCCATCGTGCAGAAGGCGTTCCGCCAGGACGGTCACGAGTTTGCCGAGCGGCCGCTCGAACCGGTGCTGAAAACCTTCAACTGTGCGACCGTAGAGGATCTCTATGCAGCGGTCGGGCAGGGTCTCGTCACCGGACGGGCGATCATCAACGCCGCCTTCCCGCAGCGGTCGGAAGCCAGGTCCAAGGTGGTCTCGCTGGCCCGCGCGCGCCGCAAGGCCGGGAGGAACGACACCGCGGTGGCGATCCGCGGCCTGATCCCCGGGATGGCGGTGCATTTCGCCGGCTGCTGCCATCCCTTGCCGGGAGACCGCATTGTCGGGATCGTCACCACCGGCAAGGGGGTCACGATCCACACGATCGACTGCGAGACCTTGGATAACTTTACCGAGACGCCGGAGCGCTGGCTCGATGTGGCCTGGAGCAGCAACGACGCCGAGACGATCCATGTCGGCCGGCTCAACGTCACGATCGCCAACGAGCCGGGCAATCTCGGCAGCCTGACCACGGTTATCGGCAAGCAGGGCGGCAATATCAACAATCTCAAAATCACCAATCGCTCGTCGGATTTTTTCGACATCATGCTCGATATCGAAGTCGCCGACGTAAAGCACCTGACCACGATCGTCGCCGCCTTGCGCGCCAACCCGGTCATCAATTCGGTCGAGCGCGCCCGCGGCTGACGCGATGATCCTCGGCCTTGGCAGCGATCTCGTCGACATCCGCCGCATCGAGCAGACGATCGAGCGTTTCGGCGAGCGTTTTTTGGACCGAATCTTTACCGAGGCGGAACGCCGCAGATGCGAGCACCGCGCCGACCGCGCGGCGAGCTATGCCCGCCGGTTCGCCGCCAAGGAGGCTTGTTCCAAGGCGCTCGGCACCGGCTTTCGCGATGGCGTGTTCTGGCGCGATGTCGGGGTCGTCAATCTGCCGTCGGGGCAGCCTTCGATCCAATTGACCGGCGGTGCTTTGCTGCGCCTCGCACAAATCACGCCGCCGGGCATGGCCTCGCGGCTCGATGTCAGCTTGACCGACGAACCGCCGATGGCTCAGGCCGTCGTCATCATCACGGCCGTGCCGGCCACGGCCGATTGAAATCGTCAAAAAGGCTCGGCCACGCTCTTGACTTGCGCGGCGGCGCTTGGCCTGATCAGGCGCCACCCGAGCCGAAACGGCTGATGATGCGATCCAATTCCGCACCGAAGTTTGTCGCCAGGAAGAAATCCCACGGGATCGTCGAGACCGCAAAGACGATCGTCTATGCCGTGCTGATCGCGGTGGTCGTCCGCACCGTCGCGTTCGAACCGTTCAATATTCCGTCGGGATCGATGATCCCGACTCTGCTTGTTGGCGATTATTTGTTCGTCTCGAAGTTTTCTTATGGCTACAGCCGATATTCGTTGCCATTGGGGCCGCCGCTGTTTTCCGGTCGGATCTTGTTTCGCCCGCCGCATCGCGGCGACGTGATCGTCTTCAAATTGCCGACCGACAATTCGACCGACTACATCAAGCGGCTCATCGGCCTGCCCGGCGACGCCATCCAGATGAAACAGGGAGAGCTCTACATCAACGGCAGCGAAGTGCCGCGCCGACGCATCGAGGATTACCTCTACCGCGAAGGCGACGGTACGATCGTCCCGGTGCGTCAATACGCCGAAACCCTACCCAACGGGGTAACGCACCGGATCATCAAGCTGGGTGACAACGGCCCGCTCGATAATACCGAGGTCTATCATGTGCCTCCTCGCAATTATTTCATGATGGGCGACAATCGCGACAATTCCGAAGACAGCCGGGTGCTGTCGGCTGTCGGCTACGTGCCGGAGGAAAACCTGATCGGCAAGGCGCAGTTCATTTTCTTTTCGACCAATGGGTCGGCCCGATTATGGGAATTCTGGCAATGGCCGTTCGCGATTCGCTATGGCCGGCTGCTGCGCGGCATCAAGTAGTGCCACGGGGGCGCCGCCGGACCGGGCCGATCTCAGCCGCGCCATCGGCCATGAATTCGCTCGGCCGGCGCTGCTCGACGAGGCGCTGACCCATCCGAGCGCGCTGATGCCTGGGCGCCGCCGCGGCCGGCCCGGCCGACCCGCCGGGCGCGGCTATCAGCGTCTCGAATTTCTCGGCGACCGGGTGCTGGGCCTCGTCGTCGCCGACCTGTTGTGGCATCGATTTCCGGATGAGCCCGAAGGCCTCTTGACGCGCCGGATCGCGCAGCTCGTATGCCGCGAAACCCTGTCGGGGGTCGCCGAGGCGCTCGGGCTCGGGCCGCATCTGGTGCTCTCGCCGGCCGAGGCCGCCGCCGAGGCGGCCGCGAACCCCGGGATCCTGGCGGATGCGATGGAGGCGCTGATCGCCGCCGTTTACCTCGATGGCGGCTTTGCCGTGGCGGCGAAGGTTGTGCGCCGCTCTTGGGAGCCGCTGATCGCCGCGATGGAACGGCCGCCGCGCGACCCGAAGACGGCATTGCAGGAGTGGGCGCAAGGTCGCGGCTTGCCGCTGCCGGCTTATGCGCTGGCGGCGACGAGCGGCCCCGACCATGCGCCGCGATTCAGCGTGACCGTTACGGTCGCCGGCGCCGAGCCGGCCGCTGCCACGGCCTCCTCGAAGCGTGCTGCCGAGACCCAGGCCGCGGCAGTGCTGCTCGATCGGCTGACATCGCGGCCCTGACCGACCGCCGTCGCGGCGACACCGGCGCGCC
Organism: uncultured Alphaproteobacteria bacterium; assembly: GCA_963772295.1. Lineage (GTDB taxonomy): Bacteria > Pseudomonadota > Alphaproteobacteria > ATCC43930 > CGMCC-115725 > AP-15. The sequence continues at coordinate 666,688 of CAVYWO010000017.1, read as the reverse complement.
GGGTGCTGCCCGGCGGGCGATCAGCGCTGCGCGCGGGCGCGCTGCTTCCGCCGCTTCGCCTTGAGCTTCGCCTTGCGGCGGTTGATGCGTTCGCTAGTGCGGGGTTTTCGGACCTTCGCTCGCTTCATGACCCGCTCCGAATGTGGTCTCAGGCCTCAATCAGGCTCAGCCGGCGCTCGATGCGTTCGATCCGCTGGTCGAGATGGTCGAGCCGGACTTGGGTGGCGGCGTACTCGACCTTCATCGCCGCCAGATCGCGCTCGACCGCGGCGAGGCGGGTCGTCAGGTCGCCGAGCCGGCTGTCGATGCGGTCGAGCCGCTCGTGCACGCGTGCGAAGTTGGCGCGAAGAAAGTCGAGGACCTGAAGTTCGTCGGCCACGGCCAACCCACACGCTGAAATCATGGGGCGAGTGACCGGATTCGAACCGGCGACATCCAGATCCACAATCTGGCGCTCTAACCAGCTGAGCTACACCCGCCGCCAGCGTCGAGGTAGCGGTTCGCGGGCACAGCGTCAAGGTTGGCCCTCGGCCCAGGATTGCCTACATCTCGGCCATGCAGATCGCGTCCGACGGCTGGCGTCGCCGCGCGCTCCTGACGCCGCAGCAGATGGGCGAGGCCGACCGGCTGACGATCGCCGCGGGGATCGCCGGCCCGACCCTGATGGAGAATGCCGGGCGCGCGGTCGCCGACGCCATCATCGGGCGCTGGCGGCGGCGGCCGCTCGCCGCGCTCTGCGGCCCGGGCAACAATGGGGGCGACGGCTTTGTCGCGGCGCGGCTGCTCTGCGAACGCGGCTGGCCGGTGCGGCTGGCGCTGCTCGGCGAACCCTCTCACCTGTCCGGCGATGCGGCGCAGGCCGCCGCGCGCTGGCCGGGGGCGGTCGAGCCGCTGACGCCGGCGGTGCTCGACGGCGCCGGTCTCGCCGTCGACGCACTCTTCGGCGCCGGCCTCTCGCGCCCGGTCGAGGGTGCGGCGGCCGCGGTCGTTGCCGCCCTTGCCGAGCGCCGGCTGCCGGTCGTCGCCGTCGACATCCCGAGCGGCGTCGACGGCGAGAGCGGCGAAATCCGCGGCATGGCACCACGGGCGGCGCTGACCGTGACCTTCTTTCGCAAAAAGCCGGGCCATCTCTTGCTGCCCGGGCGCGGTCACTGTGGTGAGATCGTGGTCGCCGAGATCGGCATCGCCGATGCGGTTCTCGATTCCGTGGCTCCCGATACCGCCGAAGACGATCCCGCCTGGTGGCTGCCGCTGTTTCCCCGCCCCGGCCTCGAGGACCACAAATACAGCCGCGGCCACGCGCTCGTTGCCGGCGGTGCGGTGATGACCGGCGCCGCTCGGCTGGCGGCGCGCAGCGCCGCCCGGCTCGGCGCCGGGCTGGTCACGGTCGCCGCACCCGCCGCCGCGTTCCCGATCTACGCGGCGGCGCTTACCGGGGTGATCGTCCAGCCGATCGGCGGGATCGCGGATTTTCACGCGCTGCTCGACGACATCAGGCGCAACGCCGCACTGATCGGGCCGGGCGCCGGGCTTGGCCCGGAAACCCGCGAGAAGACCCTGATGATCCTCGCCGCCGGTAAACGCGCGGTGCTCGACGCCGACGCCCTGACCGCGTTTGCGAACGATCGGCAGCCGCTGTTCGCGGCGGTGCATTCGCCGGTGGTCATGACGCCGCACGGCGGCGAATTCGCGCGCCTGTTCGAAACCGCCGGCAGCAAGCCGGCCCGAGCGCGCCGTGCGGCGCGCGAGAGCGGCGCGGTGATCTTGCTGAAGGGTGCCGACACGGTCGTCGCGGCACCCGATGGCCGCGTCGCGATCAACGCCAACGCGCCTCCCGATCTCGCGACCGCGGGCAGCGGCGATGTCCTCGCCGGGATGGTGCTCGGGCTGCTCGCCCAGGGTATGGAGCCCTTTGCCGCCGCCGCCGCGGCGGTGTGGCTGCACGGCGATGCCGGCCGGCGGATCGGCGCCGGGCTCGTCGCCGAGGACCTCGTCGAGACGCTGCCGGCGGTGCTCCGCGACCTCTTGCGGCCGGTACCGGCGGTTGCGTTTCGGGATTGACGCCGGGACGTCGCCACGTCTCTCTGCCTGCCGGTACTGCTGCCAGAGACGCCATGACCGATCGCGTACAAGCCGGGTTCTTCGAGGGCGTCTTCGACCGCACCCTGACCAACCTGCGCATCGCCTGGCGCGACATCGCGCTGTCGGCGCGCGGGGTGTTGACCCGCGGCCCGCGACCTGAACTCGCCGACGACGAGGCTCGGCTGCGCTTGCAGATGCTGCAATGTCTCGATGGGCGCGGCGGCGAGGTTACGGCGCGCGCCCGTGCGGCGGAGCTCGGCCGCAGCTACCTACTGCTCGACGAGCGCGGGCGCGAGCGCTTCTGGCAGATCTTGGCCGGCGAGTTCGGGGTCGACCATCAGGCGGTCGAAGGCTGCTGTGCGGCGTTGGCGGCCGCCTCGGGGCCGGTCGAACGCGACGCCGCCCAGCGGGCGTTGCGCGCGGCCCTCGAACCGCCACGCATCACCTTGATGCGCCAGTTCAATGCGCTGCCCGAGGGCGTCAAGTTTCTGGTCGATCGCCGCGCCGAGCTGATGGATTTCGGCGCGCGCGATCCGCTGTTGCGCGGCCTCGAACACGATCTGAAGGGTCTGCTCGCCAATTGGTTCGACATCGGCTTTCTCGAGCTGAAGCGGATCAGCTGGGAATCGTCCGCGGCCCTGCTCGAAAAGCTGATCGCGTACGAGGCGGTGCACGAAATTCGCGGCTGGACCGATCTGAAAAATCGGCTCGAAGCGGACCGCCGCTGCTTTGCCTTTTTTCACCCGCGGATGCCGGACGAGCCGCTGATCTTTGTCGAGGTGGCGCTCGTCGCCGGCATGGCCGGCAACATTCACGCGCTGCTCGACGAAGCGGCGCCGATGGACGACCCGCTGACCGCCGACACCGCGATCTTTTATTCGATCTCGAACTGCCAACGCGGCCTGGCCGGGATCAGTTTTGGCGACTTTCTGATCAAGCGGGTCGTCGACGCGCTCGCCCAAAGCCTGCCTCGGCTCAAGATCTTTGCCACCTTGTCGCCGGTGGCGGGCTTTCGCGGCTGGCTCGATCGGCAAGCCGAACTGGCCCCGCAGAGGCTGCTGCTGCCGCCGGAGCGGGCGGCGATGGCGGCGCTCGACGGCGGCGCGGACGAGCCGGCATTGGCGGCGCTGCTCGACCGGCCGGGATGGCACGGCGATGCCGCGGTTGCCGCGGCCGTGCGCGACCCGCTGTTGCGCCTGTGCGCGCGCTATCTGCTGCACGAGAAGGCAGCAAGCGGCCGTGCCCTCGACCCGGTCGCGCATTTCCATCTCAGCAACGGGGCGCGCGTCGAGCGGCTGAATTGGCTCGGCGACGTCTCGGCCAAGGGCCTGCAGCAATCCGCGGGGATCATGGTCAATTATCTCTACCGCTCCGCCGATATCGAGGCCAATCACGAGGCCTATCGCGGTGCCGGGCGGGTCGCGGCCGCGGCGTCGATCCGCAGCTTGGCGCGGGCCGTTTGACGGCCGGGGCTCGACGCCGGCGGTATAGGTTGCGCCGCCGCGCGCCCATGCTACATACCCGCTCGACCGGGCCGTCCGGAGGGGCAGGAGCGGGCGTGGCGGAATCGGCAGACGCACTGGATTTAGGTTCCAGCGATGCAAATCGTGGGGGTTCAAATCCCCCCGCCCGCACCAAGACCGGGTAGAGAGGCGCCGTTTCGATGCAAGTGACGCAGACCAGCGCCGACGGGCTGAAGCGCGAATTCCACATCGTCGTTCCGAATGACGAGGTCGAAAGCCAGATCGCCAGCCGCCTCGATGAACTTGGCCGCACCATTCGTCTGCCCGGCTTTCGCCCGGGCAAGGTGCCGGCGCAGCTCTTGCGGCGCCGCTTCGGCCAATCGGTGCGCGGCGAGGTGATGGAGACCGCCTTGCAGAACAGCACCGCGGAGGCGATCCGCGAGCACAATCTGCGCCCGGCGCTGCCGCCAAGGGTCGCCATCGTGTCCGTCGTCGAGGGCGCCGATCTCGAATACCGGATGTCGGTTGAGCTGCTGCCGGATATCCCGGAGCCGAGTTTTGCCGATCTCGGCATCGAGCGGCTGGTCGTCGAGATCCCCGATCAAGACATCGATCGCGCGATCGAACGGATCGCCGAGCAGCACCGCCAATCCGAGATCGTCGACCGAGCGGCCGAAAGCGGCGATGTTCTTGTCGTCGATGTCGAGGGGCGGGTCGAGGACCGGGCGATTCCGGGAGCGAGCGGCAAGGACCGCCAGATCACGCTCGGCGCCGGCAACTTCATCCCCGGTTTTGAAGAACAACTGATCGGCTCGGTCGCCGGCGAACACCGGCCGATCCGATCGACCTTCCCCGCGGATTACGGCGTCGCCGACCTCGCCGGCAAGGAGGCGGTGTTTGCCGTCGATGTCAAGGAGGTGCGGCAGCGGGCGCCGCTCGTCATCGACGACGAGCTCGGCAAGGCCGTTGGGCTCGCCAGCCTCGCCGAGCTGCGCGAGGAGGTGCGGCAGCGGATGCAGCGCGATTATGCGGCGGCGGCGCGCCTGCGGCTGAAGCGGGCGTTGCTGGACAAGCTCGCTGAACGCAACGACTTTCCGCTCCCGCCTGGCATGGTCGATCTGGAGTTTGACGCGATCTGGGCCGAGCGTCAGGCGGTTGCGCGGCGTGCCGTCGGCGGCGCGGCGGCGCGCGAGGCCGGCAGCGAGGCCGCGGCGGGCGGCGAAGCGGCCGCGGATTCGGCGGGCGAAGCGGACTCGGCGGGCGAAGCGACCGCGGGTTCGGCGGGCGGGGAAGCGGCTGCGGGTTCGGCGGGTGAAAGCGCAGAGGAGGCCGCCGCGCGGGCCGAATACCGCAAGATCGCGGAGCGCCGCGTGCGGCTTGGTCTCTTGCTGGCCGAGGTCGGGCGCAGCAACAACATCACCGTGACCCAGGAGGAACTCAATCAGGCGATCGTCCGCGAGGCGCGCCGGTACCTCGATCATGAGCGCCGGGTCCTCGACTTCTATCGCCAGCATCCGGAAGCCGCGGCCCGGCTGCGCGCACCGATCTTCGAGGACAAGGTCATCGATTTCATCGTCGAGCTGGCGAAGCTCGACGAACGCCGCGTCACCCCGGAAGAGCTCCTATCCCTGCCCGAGCCGGAGGGGTCCGAGCCGGAGGGCGAGGATGTCGCAGCGGCCGAACCGCCGAACTGACGTATCATCAATCCGGCGCCGACGCGGTGCCGCAAAGGAGAGTGCCATGTCCGAATATTTCGAACCGTATATGAACACCCTGGTGCCCATGGTCGTCGAGCAGACAAACCGTGGGGAACGTGCCTACGATATCTATTCGCGGCTGTTGAAGGAACGCATAATCTTCCTCGTCGGACCGATTCACGATGCAGTCGCCAGCCTCGTCTGCGCGCAGCTATTGTTTCTCGAGGCGGAGAACCCGAGCAAGGACATCAATTTCTACATAAATTCGCCCGGCGGCGTCGTAACCTCGAGCCTCGCTATATACGACACAATGCAGTACATCCGCTCGCCGGTCGCGACGGTGTGCATCGGCCAGGCCGCGTCCGCGGGCTCGCTGTTGTTGGCGGCGGGCGCCCCGGGCAAGCGCTACTCGCTACCCAATTCGCGGATCATGATCCACCAGCCTTCCGGCGGCGCTCAGGGTCAGGCCACCGACATCGAGATCCAGGCGCGCGAGATCCTGGCGTTGCGCGCCCGGCTCAACGAGATCTACGTCAAACACACCGGCCAGCCGCTCGAGGCGATCCAGTCGGCGCTCGAGCGCGACAAGTTCCTGTCCCCGCTCGAGGCCAAGGAATTCGGGCTGATCGACGAGGTCGTCGAAAACCGGCCAGGGCGCGACGAGGCGGAAAAGGGCTTCCGATAAGGAAGACCGGTCCCGGTCCGGACGCCGCCGCCGGCCGGCGCGCTATGATTAAGTAGTTGTTGATCCGCCGCGAGCCCATATACTCGATGGTGGCGGCGGGGCGTTGCGAACGGCTTCGGGGCAGGTGCGGCGCGCCGCAGACGGCCCGAGGCGTCCTGGACAAGGCCGGAGGGGCTGGGCTACGCCTCCGGCGGCGACGGAGCGACGATGACTAAGTCCAGCGGCGGCGACTCAAAGAATACGCTCTACTGCTCGTTTTGCGGCAAGAGCCAGCACGAGGTCCGGAAGCTGATCGCCGGGCCGACCGTCTTCATCTGCGACGAATGTGTCGAGCTCTGCATGGACATCATCCGTGAAGAGCACAAGACGACGCTGGTCAAGTCGCGCGATGGGGTCCCCGGCCCGCGCGATATTTGCAAGGTGCTCGACGATTACGTTATCGGGCAAAACCATGCCAAGCATATCCTTTCGGTCGCCGTGCACAATCACTACAAGCGGCTGGCGCACAGCGCCAAGGCTAACGATGTCGAATTGGCGAAATCGAACATCCTTTTGGTCGGGCCGACCGGTTCGGGCAAGACGCTCTTGGCGCAAACCCTGGCGCGCATCATCGACGTGCCGTTCACGATGGCCGATGCCACCACCCTGACCGAAGCCGGTTATGTCGGCGAGGATGTCGAGAACATCATCCTCAAACTGCTGCAGGCCGCCGATTACAATGTCGAGCGGGCGCAACGCGGGATTGTCTATATCGACGAGGTCGACAAGATCTCGCGCAAATCGGACAATCCCTCGATCACCCGCGACGTCTCGGGCGAAGGCGTCCAGCAGGCGCTGTTGAAGATCATGGAGGGTACCATCGCCTCGGTGCCGCCGCAGGGCGGCCGCAAGCACCCGCAGCAGGAATTTCTGCAAGTCGATACGACGAACATCCTGTTTGTCTGCGGCGGCGCGTTCTCCGGTCTCGAACGGATCATCGCGCAGCGGCGGCAGGGAACCTCGATCGGCTTTGGCGCCGAGGTGCGCGGACCCGACGAGCGCAAGACCGGCGAAATCCTCCGCGACCTCGAACCCGAGGACCTGTTGAAATTCGGGCTGATCCCCGAATTCGTCGGTCGCCTGCCGGTGGTTGCGACGCTCGAAGACCTCGACGAAGCGGCGCTCGTCGACATCCTGACCAAGCCGAAGAATGCGCTGGTCAAGCAGTATCAGCGGCTGTTCGAGATGGAGGATGTCCGTCTCGAGTTCAGCGAGGAGGCGATGAAGGCGATCGCCCGCAAGGCGATCCTACGCAAGACCGGGGCGCGCGGGCTGCGATCGATCATGGAGGCGATCCTGCTCGAATCGATGTTCGAGTTGCCGAGCCTTGTCGGCGTCAGCGAGATCGTGATCAATCGCGAGGTCGTCGAGGGGCGGGCGCAGCCGCTGCAAATCTATTCCGATCGGCGCGGCGATGTCGGCACCTGAGGCCCGCGGCGCGCGTTCGACCGCCGGAAAGGGCGGCTTGACTGCCGACGGAACCGGGCCAACCTAAAGACGGCATTTGCGGAAGCGACCCCCGATCCGGGCGGTCTTTTGTAAACGAGGGATCATGTTGGAACAGGTGCGCGGCGCGCTCTATCCGGTCCTGCCCCTTCGCGACATCGTCGTCTTTCCGCATATGATCGTGCCGCTCTTTGTCGGGCGTGAAAAATCGGTGCGGGCGCTCGAGGACGTCATGAAGGACGACAAGCAGATCCTGCTCGTCACCCAGCGCAACGCGGCACAGGACGACCCGTCGATCGCCGATATCTTCACCGTCGGCACGATCGGTACGGTGCTTCAGCTGTTGAAACTGCCCGACGGCACGGTCAAGGTGCTGGTCGAAGGCGGCCAGCGTGCCCGGATCGCACGCTTTGTCGACAACGACCAGTTCTTCCAGGCCTATGCCGATGCGATCTCCGAAAAGAAGGGGGGACAGCAGGAAATGGCGGCGCTGGCCCGTACCGTGGTCGGGCAATTCGAGCAGTACATCAAGCTCAACAAGAAGATCCCGCCGGAGGTCCTGGTGTCGATCAACCAGATCGACGATCCGGCGAAGCTCGCCGACACGGTTGCCTCGCACCTGACCCTGAAGATCCCGGAGAAGCAGGAGCTGCTCGAATGCGATGCGGTGTCGGAGCGGTTGGAGAAGGTGTTCGGCTATATGGAGGGCGAGATCGGCGTCCTCCAGGTCGAGAAGCGGATCCGCAGCCGCGTCAAGCGGCAGATGGAGAAGACCCAGCGGGAATATTACCTGAACGAGCAGCTGAAGGCCATCCAGAAGGAGCTGGGCGAGGGCGAAGACGGCCGTGACGAGATGGCCGAGCTCGAGGACCGCATCAACAAGACCCGGTTCTCCAAGGAGGCGCGCGACAAGGCGGTCGCCGAACTGAAGAAGCTCAAGAGCATGAGCCCGATGTCGGCCGAGGCAACGGTCGTGCGCAACTATCTCGATTGGCTGCTCTCGGTGCCGTGGCACAGCCGCACCCGCATCAAGCGCGACATCAAGGCCGCCGAAAAGGTGCTGGACGGCGACCACTTCGGTCTCGAAAAGGTCAAGGAGCGGATTCTCGAGTACCTGGCGGTACAGCAGCGCATGAAGAAAATGAAGGGTCCGATCCTGTGTCTGGTCGGCGCCCCGGGGGTCGGCAAGACCTCGCTTGGCAAGTCGGTCGCCCGGGCCACCGGGCGAAATTTCGTGCGCATGTCGTTGGGCGGCGTGCGCGACGAGGCCGAGATCCGTGGCCATCGGCGGACCTATATCGGCTCGATGCCGGGCAAGATCCTCCAGGGGATGAAGAAGGCGAAGTCATCGAACCCCTTGTTCCTGCTCGACGAGGTCGACAAGCTCGGTGCCGATTGGCGCGGGGATCCGTCTTCGGCGCTGCTCGAGGTGCTCGATCCGGAGCAGAACGGGACGTTCAACGATCACTACCTCGAAGTTGATTACGATCTGTCGGACGTGATGTTCGTGACGACGGCCAATACTCTGCGCATCCCGCAACCGTTGCTCGATCGCATGGAGATCATCCGCATCCCCGGCTATACCGAGGATGAAAAGGTGGCGATCGCCCGCCGACACCTGATCCCCAAGCAGATCAAGGCCCATGGTATCCGCAAGAGCGAGTGGAGCATCAGCGACGACGCCGTCCGCGACCTGATCCGCTTCTACACGCGCGAGGCCGGCGTGCGTAACCTGGAGCGCGAGCTCGCCAACTTGGCGCGCAAGGCGATCAAGGACATTTTGATGACCAAGCACGCGCGGCTGGCGGTCACCCGCCGCAACGTCGAAAAATTTGCCGGCGTGCGCCGGTTCCGCTTTGGCGAGGCGGAGAGCGAGGATCTGGTCGGGGTGACGACGGGGCTCGCCTGGACCGAGGTCGGCGGCGAATTGCTGACGATCGAAGCGGTGACGCTGCCGGGCAAGGGGCGGGTGACGGCGACCGGCAAGCTCGGCGACGTCATGAGGGAGTTGGTGCAGGCGGCCGAGAGTTTCGTCAAGGCGCGCAGCTATGCCTTCGGCATCAAGCCGACCGTCTTCGAAAAGCGGGACATCCACGTCCACGTTCCGGAAGGGGCGACGCCGAAAGACGGGCCCTCCGCCGGCGTCGCCATGGTGACGTCTATCGTCTCGGTGCTGACCGGGATTCCGGTGAAGCGCGACATCGCCATGACCGGCGAGATCACCTTGCGCGGCCGGGTGCTGCCGATCGGCGGCCTCAAGGAAAAGTTGCTGGCGGCCTTGCGCGGCGGGCTGAAGACCGTGCTGATCCCAAACGAAAACGAGAAGGACCTCGCCGAGATCCCCGACAACGTCAAGAAGGGGTTGAAAATCATCGCGGTGCGTATGGTCGACGAATTGCTGGGCTACGCCCTCTCGACGCCGCTCACACCGCTTGCCTGGCCCGAGGATACCGTAGCGGAGCCCGTGATGCCGCCGATTGGCGAAGAGCGTGCGGCGCTGCTAACGCATTGAGCGAGATGCGGCGGATTGCCGATTTGCCGTCCATTGCGGCGCCGCCTGCAAGACGAGCCGTAATGTCCGATGGTGCGCGCCTCTGCGGTTGACCATGCGGCGGTCGCATACTAAACTTGACCGCGAATGGGCAAGATCGGGTTGTCACGCTAGAGGCGCAGGGGGAAGCCCGTGAACAGGAACGAACTCGTCGACGCCGTCGCCGACAAGGCGGAATTACGAAAATCTGAGGCGAGCAAAGCGGTCGATGCGGTGTTCGAGTCGATCGAAGAGGCACTGAAAGCCGGCGATGAGGTGCGGCTCGTCGGGTTCGGCACGTTTTCGGTCTCGGCGCGCGCCGCATCCGAGGGGCGCAACCCGCGCACAGGTGAAAAGATCAAGATCGCCGCGTCGAAGCAGCCCAAGTTCAAGCCGGGGAAGGGCCTGCGCGATTCGTTGAACTGACCGCCGGCGGCACGCCGGCGTTGGAACTGACCGCCGGCGGCACGCCGGCGTTGGAACTGACCGCCGGCGGCACGCCGGCGTTGGAACTGACCGCCGGCGGCACGCCGGCGTTGGAACTGACCGCCGGCGGCACGCCGGCGTTGGAACTGACCGCCGGCGGCACGCCGGCGTTGGAACTGACCGCCGGCGGCACGCCGGCGTTGGAACTGACCGCCGGCGGCACGCCGGCGTTGGAACTGACCGCCGGCGGCACGCCGGCGTTGGAACTGACCGCCGGCGGCACGCCGGCGTTGGCGCGGGCGGTCCGCGCCTACCAGCCGAGGGCGATTAGCTCAGCCGGCAGAGCATCTCGTTTACACCGAGGGGGTCGGGGGTTCGAATCCCTCATCGCCCACCATCAAATCAAAGACTTAGGAAGACGGCGGCGTGCCACGGATCCGCGCCAGGACCGACGGTTGCCGCGAAGACCGAGCCGCAGAAGCGCCCCCGTCAAGGGCCGGTCCCGGAAAGCAGGCTTGCCGACCACTTCGAACGCCTCCACTGAGCGGCTCAGCCGCGTCCGCTTCCGCGAACTGATGCCCCGATGATTGTCCTCCTGCCTCCGTGAGATAAGGGCGCCACGATCGTGTACCGGTGTTGGTCCCGTTGAACGGTACTCGGTGCGCTTTTTCGCCGGGTGGCCCGCCCCATTTAGCAAGATAGTAGGCGCGCAGCTTCTCGAGTTGCGGCCCGGGCGTCATTGGTGTCCCGTTTTGGGGCCGTTCTGCATCCGGCTGCCGAAATGGTAAAACAGTGCCGGAGGATCTCGCGCAATCGGCACCATTGTTGCGCCGGACGAATGTATTTGGCCCTCGGGCTGATCTGCCGCCAGGTTTCGGGTGAGGCTCACCCGGCGACAGGTTTCGGTGACCGTTCCGGGCAGGAGCGCGCCGCCGGCATTCGGCAAGCGGCCGGCTTCCGCCCGGCCGGCATCCGCTCTAACCTGACTTGGCCGATTGGCGGCGGGATTTTCGAATTTTCGGCCGGCAAGTAATTGAGCGGAAAGGAGCCGATCGACGAAAATTGGCGAAAAACGGCTGTAGTGAAGACCTAGGCCATTTTCCGGATGGCCGCCGCGGGTATCATGCGCGGCGTCATGTTTCTCCGTCACACCAAACGCAAGAAGGACGGCAAAGAGCACCGTTACTGGAGCATCGTGGAGAATCGCCGGGTAGGCGGGGGCCGTGTGGTGCAGCGGCCGCTGCTGTACCTGGGCGAGATCAACGATTCGCAGGAACTGGCTTGGCGCAAGTCGATCGCCGTCCTCGAGGAAGGAGCGGCGGCGCCGCGCACCCTGTCGCTGTTCCCGGAAGACCGCTGCGAGGGGGTGCTGCCGGACGCCGCGATCGTCCGGCTGAAGCTTAACGAGCTGCGGCTGGGCCGGCCGCGGCAGTGGGGCGGGTGCTGGCTGGCGCTGAACCTGTGGCACGAGCTGGCGCTCGACGGGTTCTGGGCCGAGCGGCTCGGCCCGAGCCGCAAAGGGACACGTTGGCATCAGGTGCTGTTGCTCTTAACCGCCTACCGGTTGCTGGCGCCGGGCAGCGAGTGGCGCTTGCATCGGCAATGGTTCGAGGGCAGCGCCATGGCCGACCTGCTGGGCGAGGATGTCGGCCCTTCGACAAGCTCAGGAGGCGGAGATCCACAAGCTCTACCGCTGTCACGATCGGCTGCTCGAACATAAGCAGGCGCTGTTCGACCATCTGGTCGGGCGTTGGCGCGACCTGTTCAACGTCAACTTCGATGTGCTGCTCTACGATCTGACGAGCACCTACTTCGAAGCCGATCCGCCGTTTCCGGAAGGCGACAAGCGTCGGCACGGCTATTCGCGTGACCACCGCGGCGACTGCGTGCAAGTGATCATCGCGCTGGTGGTGACGCCGGAAGGGCTGCCGCTCGCCTACGAGGTGCTGCCAGGCAACACGGCGGATAACACCACCCTCAAGGGCTTTCTCGCCCGCATCGAGGCGCAATACGGCAAGGCGCGCCGGATCTGGCTGATGGACCGGGGCGTACCGACCGAGGCGGTGCTGGCCGAGATGCGCGCTGCTGATCCGCCGGTACAGTATCTGGTCGGCACGCCGAAGGGGCGTCTGACCCGGCTGGAAAAGGCCCTTGTCGCCAAGCCCTGGCTGGACGCCCGGCCGGGCGTCCAGGTGAAGCTACTGCCCCAGGATGGCGAGCTCTACGTCTTCGCCCAGAGCGCTGATCGGGTTGCCAAGAGCCTGCCCCGGCGAAGGCCGGGAACGGGCGATGCGCCGCCGCCAGCTGAAATGGCTGTGGGCACGGCTCAAGCAACTCGCCGGCATGAAGCTCAGCCGCGAAGAGTTGCTGATGCGCCTCGGCGCCGCGCGCAAGCAGGCCCGGACGGCCTGGCGTCTGATCGCCACGAGGTGGCTGCGGACAGCGCCGCGCTCAGCTTTCGCCTCGATCGCGCCAAGCTGCGCCGGGCCCGGCGGCGCGGAGGGCCGGTATCTCTTGCGCACCAATCTCACCGACGACGATCCGGCGCGGCTGTGGGGCCTCTACCTCCAACTCGTCAGCGTCGAAGAGGCGTTCAAGAACCTCAAGGGTAGCGTATCGAGGCGCATATCTTCATCGCCTTCCTCGCCTACTGCCTGCACGTCACGCTCGCCCGCCGCCTCCACGCCCTGGCACCAGGCCTCACGCCGCGCAGCGTCATCGAAAAGTTCGCCGCCGTGCAGATGATCGACCTGCATGTCCCGACGACCGACGGCCGCGAACTGCTGCTGACCCGCTACACCGAACCGGAACCCGAGCTCGCGCTCCTGCTCGACAAGCTCAAATTCGTCCTACCCCGCCCAACCGGAGCCCAAAATCAGCGCCGCTCAGATCGCACCGTCATCCCCGGCGTAGTGAAGACCTTCGAGAGTCCGATCGAAGGATATCAGCAACTTACCTCGCTCGACCTGGCCCAATCGGCCAAGATAGGCTAAACTCGGCCCGAGGGAGGATCGGGCCGATGAGTTCAGGTGATATTTGCCAATTGCGCGGTGCTCGACGGCAGCCGGAGCGAGCGCCGCGAGGATCACCATGTGCTCGTCGAGAACGGGCGGATCCGCGAGGTTTCGGACCGCCCGCTCGACAGCGCCGCGGCCGAGACCATCGATCTCAAGGGCCGCACCCTGATGCCGGGGCTGATCGATGCGCATGTCCATGCGGTTGCCGTCGACCCGGTGCTGGCCCGGCTGTCCGAGCAGCCGGCGAGCCTGGTGACGTTGCAGGCGGCCAAGGTGCTCGAAGGCATGCTGCAGCGCGGCTTCACGACGATCCGCGACGCCGGCGGCGCCGATGGCGGGCTCGCCGAGGCGGTCGAGGAAGGGCTCGTCCGCGGGCCGCGGGTCTTTCCGTCGGGCCGGGCGTTGAGCCAGACCGGCGGGCACGGCGACCTGCGGCCGCGCACCCGCTCGGTCGTGACTTGCGCCTGCTGCGAAGAAGGCGCCGGTCTCGCCCGGATCGCCGACGGCGTCGCCGAATGCCGCCGCGCCGCGCGCGACGAGCTGCGCAAGGGGGCGACGCAGATCAAGATCATGGCCTCGGGCGGCGTCGCCTCGCCCTATGACCCGGTCTGGAACCTGCAATACAGCGAGGCGGAGGTGCGGGCCATCGTCGAGGAGGCGCGCGCCTGGCATACCTATGTGATGGCGCACGCCTATTCGCCCGCGGCGATCCGCCGCTCGATCGATTTCGGGGTGCGCTCGATCGAGCACGCCAACCTGATCGACCTGGAGACGGCCGCGCACGTCGCCGGCGCCGGCGCCTTTGTCGTGCCGACCCTCGTCACCTACGACGCGATGCACCGCTTCGGCCGCGAGCTCGGTTTTCCCGAGGTCAGCCTGCACAAGCTCGGCGATGTCCGCGAGGCCGGGCTGCGCGCGCTCGAAATCTTGCAGGCGGAAGGGGTCAGGATCGGCTTTGGCACCGATCTCTTGGGGCCCATGCACCGCCATCAATCGCGCGAATTCGTGATCCGCGCGGAAGCGATGCGGCCCTTCGACATCATCCGCTCGGCGACGAATGTCAACGCCGAGCTGCTGAACCGCGCGGGCGAGATCGGCGTCGTGGCACCGGGCGCCCGCGCCGATCTGATCGCGGTCGACGGCGACCCGCTCGCCGACATCGCCGTCCTCGACGGTCAGGGCGAGCATTTGAGCCACATCATGAAGGATGGCGTGTTCTACAAGCGCTGACGATGGCGATGCGGTAGAGACGGCAGCACGAGATGGGCGCGGTTCCGCGGGCCGAGCTCAAGGCCGAGATCGCGGCGCTGCGGGCCGAACTCAAGGCCGACATCGAACTGCTGCGGCGCGATCTGACGATCCGGCTGGGGGGCATGATCGTCGTCGCCGTCGGCATTATTCTGGCGGCAATCCGCTATCTTCCGCCGCCACACTGATGGAAGAGTGCGATGGGCGAGACCGTTTTGGCGCGGGTAATCAGCGGCGACCGGGAGGTCGGGCGCGAGCGCATCATCGAGCGCGCCAGACGTGCGGCGGCCGGTTTTGCCGCGCTCGGCGTGATCCAGGGTGACGCGATCGCGCTGGTGTTGCGCAACGACATCCCGTTCTTTGAGGCAAGCTACGCGGCGCAGCTGCTCGGCGCCTATTGCGTGCCGGTCAACTGGCACGGGACGGCGGCGGAAATCGGCTACATGCTGCGCGATTGCGCCGCCCGAGCGGTGGTCGTCCATGCCGATCTGTTGCCGCGGGTGGTGCCGGCGATGCCGCAGGGCGCGGCGCTGTACGTGGTGCCGACGCCGCCCGAGATCGCGCGTGCCTACGGCGTTCCGGCCGCAGATTGCGAGCCGCCGCCCGGCGCAACCCGCTGGGAGGATTGGCTCGACCGATGGTCGCCGCTCGACAATCCCGGCGCCGGAGCGACGACGAGCATGTTCTACACCTCCGGCACGACCGGCCGCCCCAAGGGCGTGCGCCGCCTCGATCTCGGCCCCGATTTTGCCGCGCTCGCGGCGCGCATGGCGCGCGAGGCGCTTGGCCTCGATCCGGCGCGCCCGATCCGAACGGTGATGACCGGCCCGCTTTATCACACGGCGCCGAATTTCTATGGGCTCTTCGCGGTCCGTGAAGGCGCGCTCGCGGTGCTGCAACCGCGTTTTGCCGCCGAGGAGCTGCTGCGGCTGATCGAGCGCCACCGCATCACCCATTTGCACATGGTGCCGACGATGTTCTTGCGGTTGCTGCGCCTGCCCGAGGCGGTACGCCGCCGCTATGATCTGTCGTCGCTCGAATGGGTGGTGCACGGCGCCGCACCCTGCCCGATACACATCAAAGAGGCGATGATCGACTGGTGGGGGCCGGTGGTCGGCGAGTATTACGGCGGGACCGAAACCGGTGTCGTCACCTTCCACAACGCCGCGGAGGCCGCGCGCAAACCCGGCACGGTTGGCCGGCCGCTGACCGGGGTGACCGTTCGCATCCTCGACGACGCCGGCCGGGAGCTGCCGCCCGGCGAGATCGGCGAAATCTATTCGGGTCTCGATGGCATCGCCGATTTCACCTATCACGGCTTGCCGGACGAGCGGCGCGAGATCGAGCGCGGCGGGCTGGTCACGCTCGGCGACGTCGGCTACCTCGACGAGGATGGCTACCTGTTCCTCTGCGACCGCAAGCGCGACATGGTGATTTCGGGCGGCGTCAACATCTATCCCGCCGAGGTCGAGGCCGCCCTGCTGGCGCTGCCCGGGGTGCGCGACTGCGCCGTATTCGGCATTCCCGACGACGAGTTCGGCAAGTCGCTGTGCGCGTGCATCGAAGCGGAAACCGGGGCCGCGCTCGGCGAGGCCGAGGTGCGGGCGTTCCTGGGCGAGCGGCTGGCCCGCTTCAAGGTGCCGCAGACGATCCGTTTCGAGCATGACCTGCCGCGCGAAGATTCCGGCAAGATCGTCAAGCGCCGGCTGCGCGACCCCTACTGGGCCGCGGCTGGCCGCAGGATTTGACCGCCGCGCCGCTCGCTGGTTGCGCCGCCGCTTCCGCTTCGAGGGCCGCGGTTGCGGTTTCGATCCGCCGTTCGAGTTCGGCCATCAACGCCTGTCGGCGCCGGCCGGCGGGTATCGGGTCGAGGAATTCGAGGACGATCCGGCCGGGCCGCTTGATAAAGCTCCGGCGCCCCCAGAACAGGCCGGAATTGACCGCGGCCGGGACCAGCGGCAGCGCTAGCGCCCGATAGAGGGCGGCGACGCCGGGCTGATAGGGCAGGCGGGCTCCCGGGGCGACCCGGGTACCCTGCGGAAAGATCACGATCGGCCGCCCCGCCGCCGCCGCCGGCCGTGCTGCCGCGACCATGCCGCGCAACGCTGCGGCGCCGGCGCGGCGATCGATCGCGATCGCGCCGGCGCGCGCCATGTACCAGCCGTAAATCGGCAGCCGCAACAGCTCGCGCTTGACGACCGGGACGGGATCGTCGAGCGCGATCGACAGGATCATGGCATCCCAGGCCGACTGATGCTTCATCGCGACGATGCAGGCGCCGCGCGGCACGCGGTCCAGCCCTCGCAACTCCTGCTTGAGCCCGACGACGTGGCGGAGGAGCCACACCGCGCCGCGCGACCAGAGACGGCTGAGGACCACCGCCGCCCGGCGCGGCAGCAACAAGAGCGGCAGCCCCAGCGTGCCGAGGACGATGGCCCAGAGAAAAAAGCACAGGTTGAAGATCAGCGAGCGCAGCAAAATCATTACCGCACCTCGCTGTGGCGACTGTCGCCCCGGTCAGGCCGGGGTCTGCCCGCTGATCAGCGGGCCGAACAATTGCCAGCGATGGCCGTCGAACCGCGCCATCCGGATCTGCTTGATCGGCGCGAAATCGGTCGGGCTGGTGTTGATCTCGATCCCGGGCAATAGCAACGGCACCCGGAAATGGTGCAGATTGGCCGCCTGCTTCATGATGTTCTCGCGGGTCAGGTCGTCGCCGCACTGCTTCAATACCTGAACCAGAGTCTGCGCGATCGAGGGAGCATAGACGTTGGCGCCGTCGGTCTTGTCCCCGCCCGGATAATATTTGTCCATGAACGCGACCCACTCATGAAAGGCCGGGTCGTCTTTCCATTGCGGATCGGTCCCGTCCTTCAGGTAAAGATCGGTTACCAATCCCTTCGCGTTTTCGAAGCCGGCCGGACGCAAAGTAACGGCGACAGAGCTTCCGATGCTGCTCAAAATGTGCAGCGGCTTCCACTGGATCTCGGCCGCCTTGCGGATCGCCTGCGCGGCAAATTTCGGGATCCCGGTATTGACGAAGACGTCGGCGCCGGCCGCCTTCATGGCGATGACCTGCAAATTGATCGTCGGATCGGTCGTCTCGTAGGCGGTGGCGAGGATGATCATGTCGGCCTTGTTGCCGAGACCGTCCTTGACCCCCTTCAGATAATCCTTGCCGAAATCGTCGTTCTGATAGAGCAGCGCGATCTTGCCGTCCGGCTTGTTCGCCAGGATATAGGCGGCGTAGGCGTGACCTTCGCTCTGGTAATTCGGCTGCCAGCCGATCGTCCACGGATAATGTTTCGGGTCGTTCCACTTGGTGGCGCCGGTCGCGACAAACAGCTGCGGCACCTTTTTCTGGTTCAGGTAATGCCAGATCGCCGAGTTGGTCGGGGTACCGAGCGGGCTGGCGATCAACAGCACCCCGTCCTCTTCGACCAGCCGGCGCACCTGCTCGACGGTCTTCGGCGGGCTGTAGCCGTCGTCATAGGAGATGAAATTGATCTTGCGCCCGTTGACGCCGCCCTGGTCGTTCACCATTCGGTAATAGGCGGCCATCGCTTTGGGGATGGTGCTGTAGGACGAGGCCGGCCCGCTATAGGGTCCGGTATTGCCGATCTTGATCTCGGTATCGGTGACGCCCGGACCATAGTTCTTGGCGGCGCGGGCCGGTAGGGCGGCGAGCGCCACCGCCGCCGGTGCCGCGGCCAGGATCGAACGGCGGGTAATACGCTTCATCTCTACCTCCCTTAGTTGTGGCGCCGAGGCCCTGCGTGCTCGCTCAGCGGAGCAATTCTAACACAGGGACCGAGATCCGTTGTCTCGGATGATCATTCAGATTCCCTAATTATATCAACGTAGTGATGCCGACCCCAGCAGCTGCGGTGTCGCCACAGTATCGCTCGCGCCAGGGCGGTTGCTCAATGCGGCTCACCCGGGTTGGCCTCGAGGGCGCGGCGGACGCCCTCGCGATCGCGCGCGATCACCTTGAGACAGGCGCGCGCCGGCTGGTCGGGCTCTGAACGGCCTTGCGCGATAGTATCAGTCTTGCACATGTCGTTCCGCCCTGAGTAGCCGCGGATTTGGGTTTCCGCCGATTTCCGCGTCACCATTCCGGCGGGTTGGCCTCGGCCAGTCCCCAGCCGAGCGCTTCGATTTCGGCGAGCACCTGATCATCGACGAGGCCTTCGCCCATCGAGCAGTACCAGTCGAGATAGCTCCCTTCGCAGCGCAGCTCCGCCACGATGCCTCCGGCATGGCGCCAGCTGCAGTGCCATAGCGTGCCGGTCGCCCTGTGCCGCCAGGTCGTGTTGCACAGCGAACCGTAGAGCAATGTCGCGAACAGCTCGCTGCGGACGAGGTCCCGAATGCGGGGCGATAGGCCAAGATCCCGTTCCAGATCGGGCCGGACTGCTTCGCATTCGGCAAACTCGAGCGGAAGATCGGCCTCCGGCTCGTCAACGAAGAAGAGGGCCTTCCCAAAATCAATTGTGAGCCGTCCCCGGCGACGAAACGGCGTGCCGAGCAGGCGGCGCGTCCAGACGCGAAGCGCTCCGTCCGGAACGGCGACGTGCGGCAACAGGCACTCGGCGTCGGCGAGCGAGCCGTCCGGCAATCCGCAGCCGGTCGCACTGATCGGCATTTCATCGAAGAAGGTGATTTGGCCCAAGCCGTGGCGCTCGCGGCGCGTGCGGGCTTCCCGGTCCTTCTTCAATTCCTCAAGCAAATCCCCGAAACTCATCGCCTTTCTCCGTCGAGAGAGACGGACCGGAGGCGGCGACGGGATGGACCACTCCTTCTCCGCCTTCCGGCGGGGTCGCGGTCCGGACGCGACGCTCTAGCGGCGCAGCCCTTCCCGCGACCCTCGCGTCCGCAGCGTGTTACGCCGGAAACCGAACAGATGCGAGATCACGATCATGGAATTGTTTTACCGTCGCGATGGCGGAGAATTCAAGTCGACTGCCCGACTGAACTCCTGGAATGATCGCGATCCCGCGCCGCCGGACACGGTGCCTCCGCCAATCTCGCCGGCTTTGTCCTTATTCATTCCCGCTCAGTCGGGCTTCGCTTCGAGGGCACGGCGGACGCCCTCGGGATCGCGCGCGATCACCTTCAGATAGGCCCGGTCCGGCTGGTCGGGCTCCGACCGGCCCTGTCCCAATCGCGAAGCGTCCCGATCGGGATGTGATAACGCGTGGCGAATTCCTCCTGCGTCAGTCCGAGAGCCCGGCGCAGGGTTCTGGCGCGCGGCACCCGCTTCATGCGCGCGAGACGTTCCTCGGTGAGCGGCTGCGCGTCCGGGTCGGCAAGCGCCGCCGCATGGACTTCAGCGTCCGTCAGCGCGTCGAAGCGGCTCCAGTCATGCTTCTCGGTTTTCTTCATGATATCTTCGTCGCTCGTAAGGTTCGGCCTTGCGGGCCGTGATGATCCGAATTTTCCCGTCCCGGATGGTGTAGCCGACGAACAGCAGTCGGTTTTCCACCATCCCAATCATGCTGTGACGCTCTTCGTTCCGGTCCTGCGCGGTGTCTTCCCACTCGATGGCGAACGGGCTCACGCGCCATCTCGAAGGTAACGGCATGGTCGCGCCAGTTTCGGGCGGCCTTGTCATCGTCCCACGCGAATTCCCCGTCTTCCATCAGATACGGGTTACCCGCAGCCTTTGCAACTGTCCACCCTTGGCATGACTCGATCCCCGTCACCTCGCGAAGCGCGCGGGTTGACAAACGGCGGCACACGATCCACATCGGCGCCGCCGAACGATCGCGTCTGTCGTCATTCTCGCAGAACGCTCGCCGCCGGCAGGCCCGCCGCGCGGCCCTTCCGCGTGCGCGATCGTTCCTTCCCATCGCAGGAGCTAAGCCATGCGGGCTGACATGTCGCGCGTGATCGTGGAGCGGCCGCGCCGTGGCGGGTTCACTCGCTGCGGCCGAGCCTTGCCCTTCGATGACCTGCCGCAACACGAGGGCATGCGCCGCCGTCACTACATCGGAGGCAACTGGAAGGAGCTCAACGAGAACCTGGCGCCGCTTCGCCGCTACCCCGAGCGCCAGGTCGGCCGGCCGTGGAGCAAGGTTTATTCCGAGATCGCAGCCCATCTGCGCGCCGACAATACCGTGCAGCAGCACGTCCGCGATCATCTTCGCAATTTCGTCGCCGTCAAACCGCTACGCCACGCCGGCTTGTACGCCAATCGCGTTTCCGGTCTGTGGCATCAGCCGCTCTATGTCGACGAGAAGGACGGCATCTTGAAGCGCACCGACCGCCTGCCCGAGGAAAAGGCGCGTCGCCGCGCCCGCCGCAATCCGCCGCCTCGACTGGTTGACCGCGTGGCGCTAGCCGCCGATCGCGAGTTGCGCCGCATCGATGGCTTCTGGTACGAATTGCGTCTCGCTCTGATGCCCGATCCCGTCTATCGCGCGGTCGTCGAGCGGCGCCAGATCCCGTTGAAGCCGTTTCGTCGACGCAGTCCTTTGGTCGAGATCGAACTCACGGTGCGGCGGCTCGTCGGGCCGGCGATCCGCGATGCCGCGACCGGCCGTCCGATTGCGGCCGGGCCCGAAATCGACGAGCCGCGGGCGTGGAACGAGTACCGGCATCGTCATCCCGACCCGCGCTATGCCGTCGCCAAGCGGCGTCTCGGCAAGGCCGAGTTGCGCCGCCATGGCCTCCACGATGATGCGCCGGAAGATAGCGTGCTCAACTCCACCGCAGAGCTGAACCGCCGTCCGATCGGCGCTCGGTGATCCCGCCGCCGATCGGCCGATCACTGCGCGGAAAGGCTGCCCATTTTTCTCGGGGCGCAACAAGATCGCGGCTTCCCACGGCGGGTATTGCGTTTCATCCTTACCTCCCTTCGACTGGTTGTCACACCGGCGAAGACTAGTGCCCATGGCAGACATGGATCCCGGCCTGCGAGGGCGTAATTAAACCGCACCGAGGCTGGATCAACGCCCTGCCGTCCTTCGAGGCCGCGCTTCGCGCGGCGCCTCAGGATGAGGTGCATTGGAGGACGCCATCAACGTTGTTCCCTCATGGTGAGGAGCGCTCCCCCGGGTCCGCGCTTTGCGCGGCCCGAGGACAGGCTCTGGGCGCGTCTCGAAGCATGCATATCGCTTTTGCAGCCCTCGTTTATCCGATTCCCGCCAATTTTCTGACAGCTTCCTACGCCGGGATGACGCGTGCGCGGAAGCCACCGCTGCGGCATCAAGCCGCTGTCTGCCCGCTGATCACCGGCCCGAACAATTGGTAGCGCCGGCCGTCGAACCGCGCCAGCCGGATCTGCTTGATCGGCGCGAAATCGGTCGGACTGGTATTGATCTCGATCCCCGGCAGCAGCATCGGCGGCCGGAAATGGTGCAGATTGGCCGGCTCTTTCATGATGTTCTCGCGGCTCAAATCGTCGCCGCATTGCTTCAATACCTGAACCAGGGTCTGAACCATCGAGGGACCATAAACGTTGGCGATGTCGGTCTTGTCGCCGCCGGGATAGTATTTATCCATGAAGGCGGTCCAATCCTTGAAGCCCGGGCCGTCCTGCCATTGCGGGTCGGTCGGGTCCTTCAGATAAAAGTCGGAGATGATCCCGATGGCGTTTTCCAGACCGGCTGGCCGCAAGGTCAGGGCAACCGAAGCGCCTGCGGCGCTCAAGATGTGCAGCGGCTTCCATTTGATCTCGGCCGCCTTGCGGATCGCCTGTGCGGCAAATTTCGGGATCGCTGTATCGACGAAAACGTCGGCGCTCGCCGCCTTCATCGCAATCACCTGAGAATCGATCGTCGGGTCGGTCGCCTCGTAGGCGGCGGCGAGGATGATCATGTCGGCCTTGGCGCCGAGACCGTCCCTTACCCCCTTCAGATAGTCCTTGCCGAAATCGTCGTTCTGATAGAGCACCGCGATCTTGCCGCCCGGCTTTTCCCGCAGGATGTAGGCGGCGTAGGCGTGGCCCACGCTTTGGAAATTCGGCTGCCAGCCCATCGTCCAAGGATAGTGTTTCGGGTCGTTAAACTTGGCGGCGCCGGCCGTGATAAAGAGCTGCGGCACCTTTTTCTGATTCATGTAATGCCGGATCGCGGTATTGCACGCGGTGCCGAGTGGGCCCAGGTCCAGCGGCACGCCTTCCTGCTCGACCAGCCTGCGGGTCTGCTCGACGGTCTTCGGCGGCGAATAGCCGTCATCGAGCGAAATGAAATTGATCTTGCGGCCGTTGATCCCGCCCTCAGCGTTGATCATCGCAAAGTAGGCCGCCGCGGACTTGAAACCCGTCGAATAGGACGAGGCCGGCCCGCTGTAGGGTGCGGTGTTGCCGATCTTGATCTCGGTGTCGGTGACGCCCGGACCATAGTTCTTGGCGGCGCGGGCCGGGAGTGCGGCGAGGGCCGCCGCCGCAGGTGCCGCGGCGAGGATCGACCGGCGGGTGATGCGCTGCATCCTCACCTCCCTTTGGCGGTGGCGACCCTCCGCGGCGCTCGCTTCACTCGGCCGCCGGCGAGCATGACGCCGGGAACGGCGCGAAAGCAAGCCGGTTCGACCGCCTGCTCTGCAGACTGTGCGCTATTTGCCCTTGTGCAAGACGCCCGCAGGGGCGATCCTGCGTCCACAACCCGGCGTCCGGCGAATGTCGGATAAAGAGAATTCGCACGCCGAGGCGGCGCCGGCCGCGGGGAGGCGGGCATCGATATCGCGGCTTTTCTGCGGGGATTGGGGCTCGCGCAATACGAGCCGACGTTCCGCGACAATGACATCGACGGCGAGGTTTTGCCAAGTCTGACGGCCGAGGATCTGGTCGGCCTCGGCGTTACCTCGATCGGTCACCGCCGCAAGCTCCTCGAGGCAATTGCCGCGTTGCGCGCCGAGACGGCCGCGCCGCTGCCGGCGGTCACTGCCGGCCCCGCTGCGGCAGCCGAGCGCCGGCAGGTCACGGTCATGTTTTGCGATCTCGTCGGCTCGACCGCGCTTTCTCGGCGCCTCGATCCCGAGGATCTGCGCGAGGTGATCGGCGCCTATCACCGTTGCGTCGAAACGGGTGTCGCCCGCTTCGGCGGGTTTGTCGCCAAATACATGGGCGACGGGGTTCTCGTCTACTTCGGCTATCCGCAGGCGCATGAGGACGACGCCGAGCGGGCGGTCCGGGCCGGACTTGCCGTTGTCGGGGCGACGGGCGAACTAGAGGCGCCCGAGCGCTTGCGGGTGCGGCTTGGCATTGCGAGCGGCCTTGTCGTGGTCGGCGATCTGATCGGTTCAGGCGCCGCGCAGGAGCGCGGGGTGGTCGGTGAAACGCCGAACCTCGCCGCGCGGCTGCAAGCGCTCGCCGCGCCGGATACGCTCGTCATTTCCGAGAGCACGCGGCGGCAGATCGGCGCGCTCTTCGAGATCGAGGATCTGGGGCCGCAACCGCTCGCCGGCTTTGGCGAACCGCAACGCGCGTGGCGCGTCGTCGGCGAAAGCGGCCTCTTGAGCCGCTTCGAGGCGCTGCGCGCGGCCTCTCTGACCCCGCTCGTCGGGCGCGAGGAGGAGATCGATCTGCTGCAGCGGCGCTGGCGGCGGGCGGTCTCGGGCGAGGGCCAGGTCGTCCTGATCTGCGGCGAGCCGGGGATCGGCAAGTCGCGTCTGGCCGCCGCCTTGCGCGAGCGGCTCGAAGCCGAGGATTTGACGCGGCTGCGTTTTTTCACATCGCCCCATCATCAGGAGAGCGCGCTTTATCCCTCCGTCGCCCAGCTCGAACGGGCCGCGAGGTTCGAGCGCGACGATCCCGTCGAACGAAAGCTCGACAACCTCGAAGCACTCCTCGCTGTGGCCTCGCCGCCGGCGGAAGAATTGGGGCTTCTCGCTGAGCTTCTGTCTCTGCCCTCGCGCTATCCGCTGCCGCCTTCGACCCCGCAGCGCAAACGGGAAAAGACATTCGAAGCGCTCTTGCGACAGCTCGAAGCGTTGGCACGGCAAAAGCCGGTCCTGATGATCTTCGAGGACCTCCATTGGATCGACCCCAGCTCGCGTGAGCTTCTGGACCGCATAATCGAGCGGATCGCGCGCCTGCCGGTCCTGCTCGTCGCCACCTTCCGTCCCGAATTAACCCTCTTGCGCCGCCGCCGCGAGGCGCTTCACACCCGCATCGCCGCGGTCCTGGAGGCCGAATTCGCCGACCGGGTCGCGGCTGCGCCCGAGCTTCTCGCGCGGCATTTGACCGAAGCCGGACTTCTCGAAAAGGCGGTTTCCTATTGGCAACGCGCCGGCGAGAGGGCGACCCAGCGTTCGGCAAACCTGGAGGCCATCGGGCACCTGACGCGCGGGATCGAGGTCCTCAACCGGCTTCCCGAAAGCGCCGGCCGCGATGAGCAGGAGTTGCTCCTCCAGGCCGCTCTCACAGGACCCTTTGGAGCGAACGAAGGCTTTGCCGCCGCCGGGGTAATGAAGGCCGCGACGCGAGCAGTCGAGCTTGGCCGGAGAATCGGGGCCGATTCGCCGGCGCAGTCCGAAGTGATCCTGGCGCACGGGTCGCTCGCAAGATGCCATATGTGGCGGGCAGAACTGCGCACCGCGCTGGCGCTCGCCGAGGAGGCTTTGCGCCTGGCTGAACGCCTCGGAGATCCGCCTCTTCTCGGTCGAGCCCACTATGTGATCGGTGTCGTCCATGCCCATTTGGGCGGCCTGGCTGCCGCGCACCGGCACTTCGAAAACGGGCTCGCGCTTTACGATGCCAAGCGCGACCGCGTTAACGCCGCTCGCGTCGGTTACGACACCGGCACGGCTTGCCACGCCCTCCTGGGGATCGTCCTCTGGGAACGGGGCTATCCTGATGAGGCTCTCCGCCATGCGCAAGAAGCGATCGCCGCGTCCCGCCCCGCGTCGCACCCACTCAGCGAGGCCTGGGCCCTCTCGCACGCGGCACACATTCATCGATCGCGCGGCGAGATCGCACTTTGCCTGGAGCGGTCCGAGTCGGCTCTCGCCCTTGCGACCGAGCAGATGCTTCCGCATTTCGCCGCGCACGCCATGGCGTGCTCCGGGTGGGCTCTCGCCAAGAACGGCTGCGCGGCAAAAGGGGTTGCCCGGTTGCGCGCGGCGATGGACGCCGGTCCCGCCATCGGCACGAGAGAAATGAACGGGCTTTGGCGCGTGCTTCTCGCCGATGCGTGCCTCGAGACGGGCCAGATCGAGGAGGGGCTCTCGGCGGTTCGGGAAGCGATCGCCGAGACCAAGGAGATTGCGGCTCGCCCGTGGGAGGCGGAGCTCAACCGGCTCGAAGGCGAACTCCTGCTCGTCTCCAAGGAGCCCGACGAGACCCGAGCGGAAGCCTCGTTCCGCAACGCGGTCGCCATCGCCCGCGCACGGCAGGCGAAATCATGGGAACTGCGGGGGGCGGCGAGCCTCGCCGGGCTTTTGGCGCACCAAGGGAGACGCGAGGAAGCGCGCGCCCTGCTCGCGCCGATCTACGGCTGGTTCACCGAAGGCTTCGACACCGCCGATCTCAAAGCGGCAAGATCGCTGCTCGCGGCCCTCGGTTCAAAGCCGGTCGCGAAGTGAGGCGGCCGCATCCTCCCTCCCCCTCGATGGGCCCATCGAGGGGCGGGCTTTCCCCAAATTTCAGGCCGGGGCTTGGCCGCTGATCAGGGGCCCGAACAACTGCCAGCGCCGGCCGTCGAACCGGGCCATCCGGATCTGCTTGATCGGCGCGAAATCGGTCGGGCTGGTATTGATCGTGATCCCGGGCAACAGCATGCCCGGCGCGAAGTCATGCAGGTTCGCGGCCTCCTTCATGATGTTTTCACGGCTCAGATCGTCGCCGCACTGCTTCAGCACCTGGACGAAGGTCGCTGCAATCGACGGACCGTAGACGTTGAGAATGTCGGCCTTGTCGCCGCCCGGATAGTACTTGTCCATGAACGCGACCCAGTCCTTGTAGCCCCGGTCGTCCTGCCATTGCGGGTCGGTCGGGTCCTTCAGAGAAAAGTCGGAGACGATCCCGATCGCGTTTTCGAGCCCGGCGGGTTTCAGCGTGATCGCCACCGAGTTGGCGATGCCGCTCAGAATGTGCAGCGGCTTCCATTTGATCTCGGCCGCCTTGCGGATGGCTTGGGCGGCGAATTTGGCGATCGCGGTGTTGACCAGGACATCGACGCCCTTCGCCCGCATCGAGATGATCTGTGAGTCGACGGTCGGGTCGGTCGTCTCGTAGGTGGCGGCGGCGACCAGCATCGCCTCGGCCTTGCTGCCGAGGCCCTCGGTCACGCCGTGCAGATAATCCTTGCCGAAATCGTCGTTCTGGTAGAGCACGCCGACCTTGCCGTTCGGCTTGTTGGCCAGGATGTAGGCCGCATAGGCATGACCCTCAAGCAGGTAATTCGGCTGCCAGCCGATCGTCCACGGGAAGTGCTTCGGGTCATTCCATTTGCTGGCGCCGGTGGCGACAAAGAGCTGCGGCACCTTCTTCTGGTTCAAATAATGCCGGATCGCCGTATTGGTCGGCGTGCCGGCCGGGTTCAGATCCAGCAGCACGCCGTCCTCTTCGACCAGCCTGCGGGTCTGCTCGACGGTCTTCGGCGGCGAATAGGCGTCATCGAGCGAGACGAAATTGATCTTGCGGCCGTTGATCCCGCCCGCAGCGTTGATCATGTTGAAATAGGCGGCCTCGGCCTTGAAGATTGTGCTGTAGGACGAGGCCGGCCCGCTGTAGGGGCCGGTATTGCCGATCTTGATCTCGGTGTCGGTGACGCCCGGACCGTAGTTCTTGGCAGCGCGGGCCGGCAGGGCGGCGACCGCCAGCGCAGCCGGTGCCGTGGCCAGGATCGAGCGGCGGGTGATTGCCTTCATGCGTCCTCCTCACTTCACATTCGGCGGCCGTACTGCCGCACCAGCCATGCCAAACTGCGCCGCGCAAACCCCGCGGCGCCCGACGGCATCAGATAGATCAGCAACAAGAGAATGACCCCGTAAACCGCGCCGGACAATCCGGTCGAGACCTTTTCGGCGACGTTCGGCACAAACAGCACGAAGACCCCGCCCAAGAGGCTGCCGGGGATCGAGCCGATCCCGCCGACAATGAGCCCGACGAGAAAGGATACCGACAACAGGAAGCTGAAGCTGTCGGGTGCGACGAATTGGACGACGATGGCGCCGAGCGCGCCGGCGACCCCGGTGTAGAGGGCGCTGACGCCAAAGGTCAGGGTCTTGTAGCGCGCGGTGTCGATCCCCATCGCCGCCGCCGCCGTCGGATGATCGCGGATCGCCATGATCGCCCGGCCGGTCCGGCTCCGCGCCAGGCTCGCCGCGCCCGCGAACATCGCCAGCAAGACGGCGAAGGTAAAGTAATAGAGCCATTGGTCGGCGTCGATCGGCAAGCCCGGCGGCGGGTCGGGCTTGTCGATGACGATGCCTTGCACGCCGCCGGTCAGCCCTTCGAGCACATGCGATTTGAGGAGCTGCGGCAAGGCCACGGCGAGGGCAAAGGTCGCGAGCGCCAGATAGAGCCCCTGCAACCGCAGCGCCGGCAGCCCCAGCGCGACCCCGACGACAAAGCAGACGACCCCGGCGCCGGGCAGCGTCCAGTAATAGGGCACTCCCTTGGTCATCAGAATGGCCGCGGTGTAGGCGCCGATCCCGTAAAAGGCGCTGTGGCCGAGCGAGAACTGGCCGTTGTACCCGGTCAGCAAGTTGAGGCCCAGGATCGCCAACCCGTAAATCATGACCATGGTCAGCTGAAACGTCGTGAAGTTCTGGACGACGAGCGGTGCGGCGAGCCCCAGGATCACGGCGGCGCCGATCGCCGGACGGCGCCAGTCCACGGACGGCGCCGCGAGCGGGGCGGCAGGGCGCGGTGCGGCCGCGGCCTCGACGGCAATCGTCTCTTCCTTGCTCATCGTCATACCCGGCTCACCGCGACCCGCCCGAAGAGTCCGGCGGGGCGCACCATTAGCACCGCGACGATCACGAGGAGGGCCACCGTCAGCTTCAGCTCCTGCCCGACATAGGGGACGAAGGTGCCGGCGAGATTCTCGATGACGCCGACGGCGAAGCCGCCGATGACCGCCCCGCCCGGGCTCGACAACCCGCCGAGCACGGCGCCGGCAAAGCCGTAGAGCAGGACCCCCAGCATCATGTTCGGATCGAGGAACACGACCGGTGCGATCATCATGCCGGCCACCGCGCCAATCGCCGTCGACAGCCCCCAGCCGAGCGCCACCATCCAGCCGACGCGGATGCCGACGAGGCGCGCCGATTCCGGGTTCAGGGCGGCGGCCCGCATCGCCAGCCCGAGGCGCGAGCCGCGGAAGAACAGATAAAGTAGCGCCACCAGCACCAGCGTGACCGCGACCATCCCGGCCTGATGGGTGCCGATCAGGCCGCTGCCGAACAGCGGTCTGCTGCCGAACGGGGTCGGGAACGATTTGATCGTGAAGTTCCAGATTTCGCCGTCGGCGCTGTTGAGGATGCTGAAGAGCGCGATGAAGGCCACGAGCTGGCTCAAGATCGGGGCGTTCCGCAACGGCCGGAACAGGATCCGGTCGATCATGATCCCGCCGACAAAGGAGACGGCGACGGTCGCCGCAAAGGCCACCCAGTAGGGCCATCCCCAATGGATCATCTGCCAGGCGACAAAGGTCGAAAACGTCGCCATCTCGCCCTGGGCGAAGTTGAGGTGATCGATCGCCTGGAAGATCATCACCACGCCGAGCGCCATGATCGCATAGATGGCACCGGTGGCGAGCCCGGCGAGCACCTGCTGCAGCAAGAGTTGCATCGGACCCTAATCTAATACCCCAGATACGAGCGGCGCACCGCCTCGTCTTTGGCAATTTCCCGGGCCGGACCGGCCATGACGATGCGTCCGGTTTCGAGCAGGTAGGCCTCTTCGGCGAGGTCGAGCGCCAGCGCCGCGTTCTGCTCGACGATCAGCATCGCCACTTGGCGCTCGCGGTTGAGCCGGCGCAGGACCGCGAAGAGCTCGCCGACCAGCAGCGGGGCGAGGCCGAACGACGGTTCGTCGAGCAGCATCAGCCTTGGCCGCAGCATCAAGGCGCGGCCGACCGCCAGCATCTGCTGCTCGCCGCCGCTCAAGGTGCCGGCCTGCTGCCGCCGCCGCTCCCCGAGCCGGGGAAATACGCCATAGACGTCGTCGAGATCGGCGGCGATCGCCGCCTTGTCGCCGCGGCTCATCGCACCCAGCTGCAAATTCTCCTCGACCGTCATCCGGGTAAAGGTGCCGCGCCCCTCCGGCACATGAGCGACCCCGAGCCGGACGATGTCCTCGGTCGGACGGCCGCCGATCGGCCGGCCGTCGAAGCTGACCCAGCCGGTCATCCGCACCATGCCGCAGAGCGCGCGCAACGTGGTGGTCTTGCCGGCACCGTTGGCGCCGAGCAAGGTGACGATGGCGCCCTCGGCGAGGGTAAAATCGAGCCCGTGGAGCGCCTGGCTCGGTCCGTAGAAGGCGCACAGCTGCCGGACCTCGAGCAGCATCAGGCCGCCTCCGGCGCCGCGGCGTCCCGGGGATCGCCGAGATAAGCGCGGATCACCGCCTCGTCCTGCTGCACTTCGGCGGGCGTACCTTCGGCAATCTTGCGCCCGAAATCGAGGGCCACGACCCTGTCGGATACCGACATGACCAGGCCCATGTGATGCTCGACGAGCAGCACCGTGACCTGTTCTTCATCGCGCAGCCGGCGGATCAGCCCGCCAAGCCCGGCGATCGCCTCGTGGCTGATCCCGCCGGCCGGCTCGTCGAGCAGCAGGAGTTTGGGGCGGGCCGCCAGCGCGCGGGCGAGCTCGATCCGCTTGCGGGTGCCGAGCGGCAGCCCATCGGGCAATTCGTGCGCCACCGCCCGCAGCTCCAACAGATCGAGGAGCCGCCAAACGGTCGCGTCGAGCGCCCGCTCCTCGCGCCGCACCCACGGGAGATGCAGACTGTCGCTGACAAAATCGCTGCGGCTCCTGGCGTGGCCGCCGATCCGCACATTGTCGAGCACCGATTGGCGGGCAAACAGCGCCAGGTTTTGAAAGGTGCGGCAGATGCCGATTTCGGCGATGCGATGCGGCGGCCGGTCGAGCAGGGAGCGGCCCTCGAAGCGGATGTCGCCGCTCGCCGGCGTGTAGAGGCGGCTCACGCAATTGAAGAGCGTCGTCTTGCCGGCGCCGTTGGGCCCGATCAGCCCGAGGATCTGGCCTTTTTCGAGATCGAAGGAGACCCCGTCGAGCGCCACGATGCCGCCGAAGCGGACCGCGACCTCGCTGACTTCGAGCAGCTTGGCACCGCCCGGCATCAGCCAAACACCCCGCCCGGCACACCTGAACCGGCCGCCATCGCTTCTGATCCTCCCCGCGAGGACGGCTCCGGCGCACCGCCCGCGGCGGACCCTGCCCGGAATGGGGTTGCCAGTCAAGCCGCGGCGCGCCCGATGTCGTCATGCCGCCGTCATTCTGCCTCTTCATCGGGCAGGCCGGCGGGGTTAGTCTCAGGGCCAGGGCAATTCGGAGGTCGGGCATGGGCAATATCAA
Source organism: uncultured Alphaproteobacteria bacterium (assembly GCA_963772295.1). Classification (GTDB taxonomy): domain Bacteria; phylum Pseudomonadota; class Alphaproteobacteria; order ATCC43930; family CGMCC-115725; genus AP-15. Next base: position 635,561 of record CAVYWO010000017.1, on the reverse strand, counting down.
CCCCAGCGTCGATCTGCGGCAGGAGCGCGGGATTGCGGTCGTCACCGTCGACAATCCGCCGGTCAATGCGCTGAGGCACGAAGTGCGGGCAGGCCTCGTCGAGGCGCTGCGCCGGGCGCGCGATGACGCCGCGATCGACGCCGTGGTGATCGCCTGCGCCGGGCGCACCTTTTTCGCCGGCGCCGACATCGCCGAGTTCGGCCAACCGCCGCACCCCCCCGGCCTCGGCGAGGTCATCGCCCTGATCGAGGCGATGCCGAAAACGGTGGTTGCGGCGGTGCACGGCACGGCACTGGGCGGCGGCTTCGAGGTGGCGCTCGCCTGCCATGGCCGCGTCGCCGTGCCGACGGCGCAGGTCGGCCTGCCCGAGGTCAAACTCGGCCTCTTGCCGGGGGCCGGCGGCACCCAGCGCCTGCCGCGCCTCGTCGGACCGGAGCAGGCGTTGCGGATGATCGTCACCGGCGACCCGATCTCTGCCGCCGAAGCCTTGGCCCTGGGGGTCGTCGACGAGATCGCCGAGGGCGATCTGGTCGGCGCCGCGATCGCCTTTGCCAGCCGCGCCGTGGCGGCGCATCGCCCGTTGCAACGCCTGCGCGACCGCGACGACAAGCTCGCGCCCATTCGCGCCGATCCGCGGCCCTTCGAGGAGGCTGCGGCGGCGCTCACCCGCCGGCTGCGGGGGCGCGAGGCGCCGGCGGCTTGCGTCGAAGCGGTGCGCAACGCCTTTACCCTGCCGTTCGACGAGGGCTTGCGGCGCGAGGGCGAGCTGTTCCGGAAGCTCGTCGCCGGCGACCAGTCGAAGGCGCAGCGCCATGTCTTTTTCGCCGAGCGCGAAGCGGCGAAGGTGCCCGGAATGCCCGAAGGCACCCGGCCGCGGCCGATCGCGCGCGCCGCCGTCATCGGCGCCGGCACGATGGGCGGCGGCATCGCGATGTGTTTTGCCAATGCCGGGATCCCGGTCACCCTGATCGAAACCGGCGAGGATCGGCTGCAGCAGGGACGCGAGCGGATCGCCGCCAATTATCGCAGCACGGTGGCCCGCGGGGGCCTCAGCGCTGACGATATGGAGCGCCGCATGGGCCTCATCGGCGGCGCCGTGGCGATCGATGCGGCCGGCGATGCCGATGTCGTGATCGAGGCCGTGTTCGAGGAGATGGCGCTCAAGCAGCGAGTCTTTGCCGAGCTCGATCGTGTCGCCAAGCCCGGGGCCCTCCTCGCCACCAACACCTCGACCCTCGACGTCGACCAGATCGCCGGCGCCACGGCTCGGTCGCAGGACGTCGTCGGCACTCATTTCTTCAGCCCCGCCAATGTGATGCGGCTCCTGGAGATCGTCCGCGGCCGGGCCAGCGCGGCGGACGCCATCGCCACCGCGCTGGCGCTGGCGCGGCGGCTCGGCAAGGTGCCGGCGGTGGTCGGGGTCTGCTACGGCTTTGTCGGCAACCGGATGCTGGCGCGCCGCTCGGTCGAAGCCGAGCGGCTGCTGCTCGAAGGCGCCTCGCCGCAGCAGGTGGAGGCGGCACTCGTCGAGTTCGGGCTGCCGATGGGGCCGTTCGCCATGGGGGACCTGGCCGGGCTCGATGTCGGCTGGCTGATCCGCAAGGGGCGCGGCGAGCACGCGGCGATCGAGGACGCGCTGTGCGAAGCCGGGCGCTTCGGGCAGAAGACCGGCAAGGGCTTTTTCCGGTACGAAGCCGGCTCGCGCACGCCGCTCCCGGATCCCGAGGTCGACGCCATCATCGCCGCGGCGGCGAACCGGCTCGGGATCGTGCGCCGCGCGATCGGCGCCGAAGAGATCGTCGAGCGCACGGTGTTGCCGATGATCAACGAGGGCGCGCGGATCCTCGAAGAGGGCATTGCCGCGCGGCCCGGCGACATCGATGTGATCTGGGTCTACGGCTATGGCTGGCCGGCCTGGCGCGGCGGACCGATGTATTATGCCGACCGTATCGGGCTCGGCCATGTGCGCGGCCGGCTGAGCCTTTACGCCGAGCGGTCGGGCGACGCGAGCCTGCGGCCGGCGCCGCTCGTCCTGCGCCTTGCGGCCGAGGGCAAGGGCTTCGCTTCGCTCTCCTAGTCTAGCTAGCAGGGTGCGGAAAAACGCTAGAAGATTGTCATTCCGGAGCGCGGGCTTTGCCCGCGAATCCGGAATCCGATGAACACGGGGTTGCGAAATCAATGGCTTGGCCCGTGTTCTTGCCCCCGGGCTTAGCACCGACGAACCGTCGCCAGCGTAACCCGGGGGCCGGGCCCGGCCCTGACGGGCCGTCCCGGAATGACGGCCGAGTTTTTCCGCACCCTGCTAGGGGCGGCGTGATAGTCTCGGCAATAGTGCTCAGAGCGCTTTTATTGCGGTGAGCTGATGGAACAGAAGTCATTCCCGCCTAACGGCAGCCCCACCCTAGCCGATACCGTGGTTGCCGGGGCGCGCGCCGCGCTGCGGTGACAAGGCGGGCGAGCGACACCACCCGAACAAGCACTTGAGGGAGTGCGCCATGGATCTGCGTTTCACCCCGGAAGAGCTCGACTTTCGCGACGAGGTGCGGAGCTTCTTCCGCGCGAAACTGCCGCCTTCGCTCCGCGCCAAGCTGGTCGAGGGCAGAAAGCTCGCCAAGGACGACATCGTCGCTTGGCAACGCATCCTCAACGACAAGGGCTGGGCCGTCGCCAACTGGCCGGTCGAGTGGGGCGGCACCGGCTGGACGCCGGTGCAGCAATACATCTTCCAGGAAGAGCTGCAGCTCGCCCCGGCGCCGCAGCCGCTGGGCTTCGGCGTGACGATGGTCGGGCCGGTGATCATCGCCTTCGGCTCCGAGGCGCAGAAAAACCGCTTTCTGCCGGGCATCGCCAATCTCGACGATTGGTGGTGCCAGGGCTTTTCCGAGCCGGGCGCCGGCTCCGACCTCGCCTCGCTCAGGACCGCGGCCAAGCGCCAAGGCGACCATTGGGTCGTCAACGGGCAAAAGACCTGGACGACGCTCGCCCAGCACGCCGATTGGATCTTCTGCCTGGTACGCACCGATCCGCAGGCCAAGAAGCAGGAGGGCATCTCGTTCCTCTTGATCGACATGAAGACGCCGGGGATCACGGTGCGGCCGATCATCACGATCGAGGGCGGGCACGAGGTCAACGAAGTCTTTTTCGACGATGTGGCGGTACCGGCCGAGAACCTGGTCGGGGAGGAGAACAAGGGCTGGGACTACGCGAAATATCTCCTGGGCCGCGAGCGCACCGGGATCGCCCGCGTCGGGCTCTCCAAGGAGCGGCTGCGCCGCATCCGGGAATTGGCGGCGCTGGAGCGGGTCGGCGACCGGCCGCTGATCGAGGACGAGCGCTTTCGCGAGAAGCTCGTCGCGGTCGAAGTCGAGCTGAAGGCGCTGGAAATGACGCAGTTGCGCGTCGTCGCGGCCGAGCGCCACCGCACCGACAACAAACCCGATCCGGCTTCATCGATCCTGAAGATCAAGGGCTCGGAGATCCAGCAGGCGACGACCGAGCTGTTGCTCGAGGTCGTGGGTCCCTTTGCGCTGCCCTACCAGCCCGAGCGCGACGAGGACGAGCGCTGGAACGAGCCGCCGATCGGGCCCGACTGGGCCGGCCCGGTGGCGCCGACCTATTTCAACTGGCGCAAGACCTCGATCTACGGCGGCACCAACGAAATCCAGAAGAACATCGTCGCCAAGGCGATCCTCGGCCTCTGAGCATAACATGACCGATCCACAACCGAAGCTCGCGACCGCCCCTCACCCTCCCGCTGCGCGGGTCCCTCCCTCTCCCCGCTTGCGGGGAGAGGGAGGGGTGAGACCCTCAGCATGCGGCGCGTGCGCCATCTGGGATGAAGGCGGCGGATCCTACCCGTGTCATTCCGGGGCGCGGGCGCAGCCCGCGAGCCCGGAATCCATGACCGCAGGCCCTCGCCTGCCTTGCCAAAGACGGAGTTCTTGGTTTCCGGGCTCGGCTCTGGCGAGCCGCCCCGGAATGACCCGTTCATTGAAATTGCTGTGCTTTTCGCTTTCGTTTTCATGCTGGGGCAGCTGGCCATCCGGCGGCAGCGGAAGTCGAGAGAGAGGAGGTCGTAAGCGGTGGATTTCGACCTGAGCGAGGAGCAGCGGCTGCTGCAGGAGAGCCTCGGCCGGCTCTTCGCCGACCGCTACGCCTTCGAGCAGCGCAGGGTCTACGGACAGGCCGCCGACGGCTGGAGCCGCGAGCTGTGGGCGCACTACGCCGAGCTCGGCCTCCTGGGCCTGCCGTTCGCCGAGCGCCACGGCGGCTCGGCGGGCGGCCCGGTCGAAACCATGCTGGTGATGGAGGCCTTCGGCCGCGCCCTGGCGCTCGAACCCTATTTCGCGACCGTCGTGCTCGGCGGCGGGCTGCTGCGAGCGGGCGGCAGCGAAGCGCTCTGTGCCGAACTGGTGCCGAAGATCGCGGCCGGCGGTCTCACCCTCGCCTTTGCCCATGTCGAACGGCATTCGCGCTGGGATCTCGCCGATGTCGCGACCACGGCGGTGGGCGACGGCGGCGGCTGGGTGCTCGACGGCGAAAAGTGCGTCGTGCTGCATGGCGACAGCGCCGACAAGATCGCGGTCACCGCGCGGGTCGGCGGCGGCCGGCGCGACCGTTCCGGGATCGGCGTGTTCCTGGTCGATGCCGATGCGGCGGGCGTCGCGCGGCGCGGCTATCCGACCCAGGATGGTCTGCGCGCGGCCGAGGTGGCGCTGAGCGGGGTCCGAGTCGGGGCCGATATGGTGCTCGGCGAGCCGGGTGCGGCGCTGCCGCTCGTCGAGCGCGTCGTCGACGAGGCGATCGCCGCGCTCTGCGCCGAAGCGGTGGGTGCCATGTCGGTGATGCACGAGCTGACCGTCGACTACCTCAAAACCCGCCGCCAGTTCGGCCGCGAGATCGGCAGCTTTCAGGTATTGCAGCATCGTGCCGTCGACATGCTGATGGCGCTCGAACAGGGGCGCAGCATGGCGATGTTCGCGGCGATGATGGCGGCCGAGACCGACGCCATCGAGCGTCGCAACGCGATGTCGACGGCAAAGGTGCAGATCGGCCGCTCCGGCAAATTCATCGGGCAGCAGGCGATCCAACTGCATGGCGGCATGGGCATGACAATCGAATACAAGGTCGGCCATTATTTCAAACGCATGACAATGATCGATGCGATCTTCGGCGATGCCGATCATCATCTGCGCGAGCTGGCGCGACGCGGCGCGTCCCCGGCCGCCTAAGTTCGATCCGCCGCGGTGATCGTCACCTGTCCCAGCTGCAAAACCCGCTATCGCGTCGACGCGAAAGCCTTGACGACGCCCGGCGGGCGAACCGTCCGCTGCGCCGCCTGCGGCCTCAGCTGGCACCAGCCGCCGACCGCGCTGGAGACCCGTCCGCTCGAGCCGGCGAAGGAGAAGCCGCCGCCGCTCGAACCGAAGGTCGCCGCGCCGCTCCTCGTACGAGCGGTAGCGGCCGCCTCGCCGCCTCTCGAACCGATGCCCGCGCCGCCGCCGCACCCCGAACCTCCGCGGCCGACCCCCGAAACCCCTGCCCCGGCGAGCGCCCGTCCGTGGGCTTCTCTATTGGCGGCGGAGGAAACGGGCGGGGGCGAGCCGCCCGACGTTGACCCCGACGAGGCGGAGCCGCGCCGCCGTCGCTGGCTCATGGTCGGGCTGCCGGTGCTCGTCGTGCTGATCGTCCTGCTCGCGGCCCTCTATTTTTTTTCCCATTGAGCGCCCCTGCGGCTGCCGTCCGGCTCAGGTCAGGCGGAGACTCTCGCGGCAACGCCTGCCGCCCCCGATGGCGTCACGATCGTGAAGCCGAACCCCTCGGCCAGGGTCCGGGCCGGGCGAATCGTCGCAAACAAGGCCTGCACGCGCCGCAGCCGCCGCGTCTCTTCGGCGAGGGGATGGAGGCCCAGCGCCCGGATGAGCTCCGCCGCCGATTTATCCCGACCGGCGAACATCAGCTGCAGAACGGCCCTGATCGCGGCGGGCCACGAACGCGACAGGAGCGGGGTCTTTCGCTCGGCGAGCGCCGTCGCCAAGAGATCGCGATAGGCGTAGAGCCATTGCGGCAGCGGCCATGCCAACGGCAACGCCCGACTGCATTCCGCCAATTTCAGTTCGACCCGCAACTGCGCGACCTCCGGTTCGCCGCACTCGGCAGCCGAGGTCAGGACGACTGCAAGGTAAGCCTCTTCGGCGGCGAGTTCCGCGGCGAGTTCCGCGCGGCGTTGTCCAGTTCCACCGGCGCGTCTGGACCAAGCCGCGCGGGTAGTCGAGCAGGGGATCCGGACGATGGTCCATCAGGGTTGTCATCGGTCGTGCCTCCTGGATCGTATATCTATCTTCTCTATCGTATCAATAGGGAAATAACCTGTCAACGCCGATTTCGCGACCGGCGCCGCTATTCGGCGTGGGTCGCCGCGCCGCTACAACCGGATGTATTCGTAGTCGATCGGCAGGTCGTTGACGCCGCGCTCGGGCGGGGCGATCCATCCGGCCATCTTGCCGGGCTCCGTCACCTGCTGCATCAGGCTGCCGACAAAGGCGCGGTCCGCCGCCGACGGCACCCAGTCGTCACGCCACGCCGCGGCATCGATCGGGCGCCCGCTGGGGTCGGTCGCGGCGCTGGCCCAGGCGCCGATTGCGCGATGAAAGCGGGGGCTCGGCAGGCTCAGACGGAAGTCATGCCCGGCGCCTGAGATCAGCCGGTTCCAGCGGCCGACCGCATTGGCGCATTCGTGAATATAGGCGCGGCGCGTGACCTCGTTCATCGCGTTGCGCAGCGGTACCTGCTGCGTCCCGACCCCGCCGCGTCCGTCCGGCACCTCGACCGGCAAGGTCTCGTCGAGCGCCTGATGGTCGGGAAAGCGGCGCTCGTCCGGGCGGCCCTTGATGCCGGCGGCGAAATAGCTCGCGGCGTTCGACGACACCTCCGCACCAAACAGGTCCAACGAGGAGCTGAACCATAAATTGATGTAGCGCTGCACCGTCGGCAGGTCGACGGCACCGGCGCGGCGGACCGCGGCCGGGTTGTCGGTGCCGAGCTCGCCCATCACGTCGAGGCTGCGGCGGATCACCCGGGCGATGCCGGTGGCGCCGACGAACATGTGGTGGGCTTCCTCGGTCAGCATGAAGGCGCAGGTCCGCGACAGCGGGTCAAAGCCGCTCTCGGCCAGGCACTTCAGCTGGAATTTGCCGTCGCGGTCGGTGAAGAAGGTGAACATCAGAAAGCTGAGCCAGTCCTCGATCGGCTGGTTGAAGGTGCCGAGGATGCGCGGCTTGTCGGGATCGCCCGCATGGCGGGCCAGCAATTCCTCGGCCTCCTCGCGGCCGTCGCGGCCGAAATAGGCAAACAGCAGATAGACCATCGCCCACAGGTGCCGGCCTTCCTCGACATTGACCTGGAACAGGTTGCGCAGGTCGTAGAGCGACGGGCAGCTCATGCCCAGCCGGCGCTGCTGCTCGACCGAGGCCGGCTCGGTGTCGCCTTGCGTCACGATAAGCCGGCGCAGGGTCGAGCGGTGCTCGCCGGGAACCTGCTGCCAGACCGGCTCGCCATAAGAATCGCCAAAGCCGATGCGGCGGTCGGGCACGGCGTCGGCGAGAAAGATGCCCCAGCGGTAGTCCGGCAGCTTGACCCTGCCGTAATGCGCCCAGCCCGCGGCGTCGACCGAGACCGCGGTGCGCAGATAGACCTCGGCGTCGGCGAAGCCGGTCGGCCCCATTTCGCGCCACCAGTCGAGAAAATGCGGCTGCCATTGTTCGAGCGCCCGCTGCAACGCGCGGTTGTCGCCGAGATCGACGTTGTTGGGGATCCGCTCGAGATAGTCGATCGCCATGCCACCCCCTAGATGCGGTCCGTTTTGTTCCCGGTCATGACAACGGCGTCATACGCGGTCCCAGTCGAACCGCGGCTTCGAACCGCTGCCGTAGCGCTTCAAGGCGCCCGCCTCGCCGGTCGCGTTCGGCCGCGAAAAGATCCAGTTCTGCCAGGCCGAAAGCCGGCCGAAGATCTTGCAGGCCACGGTCTCGGGCCCGGCAAAGCGCAAGCTCGCCTCCAGACCGGTGAGCGCGTCCGGCGACAGGCTCACGCGCTCTTCGAGCGCCAATCGGATCTCGTCATCCCAATCGAGCCGGTCCGGGGCGAAGGTGACGAGGCCGCGCGCCAGCGCCGCCGCGGCGTCGAGCTTGACGCCGGCAACCCCGCCGGCGCCGTCGTCGTTGAAACGGGCCACGAGCCGGGTGCGGCGGTTGATCATTTCGAGACCGCCGAAGTTGAGCGCGCTCAACGCGATCTCTGGGCCGTCGGCGAGCATGTAGCTGCGGTCGGCGGCGAGCGCCAATTCGAAGAGGGTGCCGGCAAAGCACGAACCGTCGTCGATCAGGGCAAAGAGGCTGCGCGCGCTGAGGTCGAGCCGCTGCAACGTCCGCCGCAACAGCCCGATCGTCTCGCGCACCAGCCAATGCTCCCGCAGCGCCGCCATTGCCCGGTCATTGGCGAGCACGGCGTCGACTTCGCCCGCCGTCTTCAGCACCAGGGTCCCGACCGCCGGCTCGTTGGCGCGCAGCAAAAGCAGCGCGTCGTCCAATTCGCGCGCCAGCGCCAGCGGCCACCATCCGGCGCCCTGCGCCACGATGGCCGAGACGTCGCCGCACACCGCTTCGCCCGGCGGCGCCAAGAGGGTCAGGGTCGCGAGCCGTTCGCGGCGCGCGATCTCGACCGCGAGCCAGCGGTAGCGATAGTGGCACTCGTCGATCCGGCGGTCGAGCGGCGGCAGCGGCACCCCGGCGGCGTCGGTCGGGCGGTCGCTCTCGCCGGCGAGGGTCCGGGCGCGCTCGTCGACCAATTGCCGAAAGTGCGCCGGCGGTGCGGTCCAGTCGACGAGGTTCCACGCCTTGGCGCGGTCGGCGCGCACCCCCTCGGCGGTGGTGCAGAACACGTCGGCGAGGTCGCGGCGCACCCGGCGCTTGTCGACGAGCCGGGTCAGGCCGCCGGTCCCGGGCAAGACGCCGAGCGCGGCACCTCGGGCAGGCTGACCGTCGTCGACCGGTCGTCGACCATGACGATCTCGTCGCAGGCGAGCGCCAGCTCGTAGCCGCCGCCGGCGCAGGCGCCGTTGACCGCGGCGATGAATTTCAGCCCCGAATGGGCGCTCGCATCCTCGATGCCGTTCCTGGTTTCGTTGGTGAATTTGCAGAAATTGACCTTTTCGGCGTGGCTTGCGCGGCCCAGCATGTAGATGTTCGCGCCGGAGCAGAAGATCCGCTCGTGCCCGCTCGTCAGCACCACGGCACCCACTTCCGGATGCTCGAAGCGGATGCGGTTCAAGGCGTCGGCCAGCTCGATGTCGACGCCGAGATCGTAGGAATTGAGCTTCAGCCGATAGCTCGGATCGAGCCCGCCCTCTTCGGCGACGGCGAGGGCCAGGGTCGCGACCCGCCCCTCGCAGGACAGCCGCCAGTGGCGGTAGCGGGCGGGATCGGTGTCGAAAGTGATCATGTCAGGCAAAGCATAGCTCGGACGCGAGCAAAAAACTTTCTTCCCGGCGTGGATATGGCCATTTTTAGCGCTAGTGGGAGGAGCGAGCGCCGATGCAAGGCCCGATCTACAATGCCGCCGCCGATCTAATCGAACGCAACCTCGCCGCCGGCCACGGCGCCAAGACCGCCTTCATCGACGATGCCGGGCGCTGCAGCTTTGCCGAACTGAGCGATCGGGCGGGCCGTTTCGCCAATCTGTTGCGTCGCTTGGGCGTGCAGCGCGAGCAGCGGGTCCTGTTGTGCCTGCATGACGGGATCGACTTTCCGACCGCATTTCTCGGCGCGATCGAGGCCGGGATCGTGCCGGTTGCCGTCAATACCCAGCTCGGCGCCGGCGACTTTGCCTTCATGCTCGCCGACAGCCGGGTGCGCGCGGTCGTCGTCTCGGCCCCGGTCCTGCCGGCGATGGCGGCGGCGGTGGCGACGCTCGCCGAGCCCAAGCCGGAAATCATCGTCTCCGGCGACGGGCCCGGCGGGCAATCGCTCGCCGCCCGGCTCGCCGATCTCCCGGCCGCGGCCGAGACCGCGCCGACCCATCCGGACGAGCCCTGCTTTTGGCTCTACTCCTCGGGCTCGACCGGCCGGCCGAAGGGCACGGTCCACCTGCACCGGAACCTCGTCGCCACCGCCGAGCACTATGCCGTCCCGGTGCTCGGCATCAGCGCCGGCGATGTCGTGTTCTCGGCCGCGAAGATGTTCTTCTCCTATGGGCTCGGCAACGCGCTGACCTTCCCGCTGGCGGTCGGCGCCACCACCATCCTGACGGCCGAGCGGCCAAGCCCGGCCTCGGTCTCGCGGATCTTGCGCGAGCATCGGCCGACGATCTTCTACGGCGTGCCGACCCTCTATGCGGCGCTGCTCGCCGCTAAGGAATTGCCGAGCCGCGAGGCCTTGGCCTTGCGCCTCTGCGTCTCGGCCGGCGAGCCCTTGCCGGCCGAGATCGGCCGCCGCTGGGCGCAGCGGACCGGGGTCGACATCATCGACGGCATCGGCTCGACCGAGATGCTGCATATTTTCCTCAGCAATCGGCCGGGCGAGGTGCGTTACGGCACGACCGGCAGGCCGCTCGAGGGCTACGATCTCAAGATCGTCGACGAGGCCGGCCGCCCTGTGCCGCGCGGCGAGATCGGCGACCTCTTGGTCGAGGGCCCCTCCAGTGCCGCTGGTTATTGGAACAATCGCGAGCGCAGCCGGGCGACCTTTCGCGGGTCGTGGACCTGGACCGGCGACAAATTCTACGAGGACGCGGACGGCTATTTCGTCTATTGCGGGCGCAGCGACGACATGCTGAAGGTGAACGCGATGTGGGTCTCGCCGGCCGAGGTCGAGGCGGCGCTGATCGCGCATCCCGCCGTGCTCGAGGCGGCGGTGGTTGGCGCGCCCGACGCCGACGGTCTCGTCAAGCCCAAGGCCTTTGTCGTGGCGAAAGAGGGTTTCGCGGTCGGGGACGATCTGGCCGGCGCGCTCGCAGCCCACCTCAAGACCGGCCTGGCGCCGTTCAAATGTCCGCGCTCCTTCGTCTTTCTCGACGAGCTGCCGAAGACCGCGACCGGCAAGATCCAGCGCTTCAAGCTGCGCGGCCCGCCGTGATGACGGCATAAGGCTTCCGGGCGCAAGCGGGGAGGGAGAGGTTGCGGGGTGGTTACGAGGTGGCGACCGACTACTCAGCAGCTATGGCTTTCTGGCGCTGCGGAGTTCTCCGCACCGGCTGGGCAAAATCGCTATCCGATGATCCTGCCAAAGCCGCGTTTCTCATCAGGGTCGCGCAACGGTAAACCATGGCCGCTCTGTTGTGGACGTGCAGCTTGGCGAAGATGCGCTGCATATAGGTGCCGACCGTCCACTCGCTTATGCGCAACTTGTACGCAATGTGTTTTGTCGCATCGCCCTGCGCAACCATTGCGGCGATCTGCAGCTCCCGTCCGGTCAGTTTTGCAATGAGCTCGCGGGCCTCGGCTGCCGAGCTGTCCGGATCGTGACACTCAACGACCGCTACGGTTTGACTGCCCAGGCTGAACCGAGCAACCTCGGCGGGGTCCGGCTCGTGCTTATTGTGGCAGAAAACCAGTTGGAAGCGACGCTGATCGACAATAAAATTCGCGAGGCAGCCCGATCCGGCTGCACGGGCCGCGAAAACGTTTGCCTCCGCCGGCTGTCGATCGCGCATCTGGCTACGATCCCGGAGGTCTGTTAACTATAATGCGCAAGGTAACGGACCGGCTGCAAGGTGTCAAGGGGCAAACCCAGCCTCGCTCTTGGCTGCGCCCGAATCCCCACCCGAGTTCGGCCGGAAACCGGGGTGCGGCGACGCAGCGAGGCGAGTGGGCGACGTTGATAAAGCGCTGCGATATTCGCGTTCATGTCGAATACAGGGCGGATCCGCGAAGCAGGACCCGTCAACAATGCGACGATGCCCGGTCCATGACCACTCACCGTGCTGTCGCTGTGCGCAATGATGCCGATCGTTGTTCGGCCGCCGCGCCAGGAGAAGCCGAACCGGCTATCGGCGTCGCGCACGCAAACGAGGTCGCCAAAGCGAAGCGTATCCAGGCCGAAGCGGCGCCGCACCCGTGCGTCAAACAGCTCGATGTCGAAATCGGCGCGACCGACCGCGTTCTGCCCGCGACCGGAACCGATGATCGCCGCCGGCACCATATGGGTTACCCGCACCTCCAGCGCTCCCCCCCGCTGGATTGGGTTCCAGCGCCGCAGCATCCCCGGCGAGCAGTTGCTTACTGCGATCTCCGGATGATCGAGAAGCTGGAGGCCCAAGCCGCATGAATAAACCTGAACCCGGTCGCCAATGTTGAGTCTGGACAATATGCGGGTATCGAAATCGACCAGCACATGGTTGACGCCGCCGTGCTTGCCGCTGACGAGGCCCGTCGCCCCACGACAAGGTCCGCTGGTCACACGCGCGGCGTTGCCAATGCAGGCGCTGGTCATCAGGGCGAGGTTCGGCCCGTCCGCTGCCGCCACGCCCGAGCCGCGCTGGTGATTGCGCAACGACACGCCCGGTTCGACATGGTCGACCGCGAGCCCGACGCAACGATCGCCGATGCGACGGTTCAATATGATACCGCCGGGGCCCGGCAAAATCCGCGGGACGCCGTCGGTGCCAATGCGATACGGGTTGGCGCGGCCGATCGGGTCGGTGATCTCGCCGATCACCGCCTGCATTACCAGATCGCGCGCGTTGGTGCGCAGCGGTCGGTCAGAACCGAAGCTCAGATCGCGGGCCCGGTCAGGTCGTACCAGAAGCACGTGGCTTCCTCCCAAGGCTTGAGCGGCCGCGCCCTTTCTTCGTCATCGCGAAGCGCCAGCACGACGGCTTCGTCCTCTTGGCCGAAGTCCGGTCCGGTCTCGATCCGGCCGATATTCGGAACCAGCAGATGCAATACGGCGAGCGGCAGTCCGCCCCAAGCGAACGGAGCAGCCCCCGCCTCGATCAAGAGCCGCTGAAAGCCCGCGCGTTCGACGGATACCAGCGCGTCCGTCGCGGGCAGCTCCTGGCAGGCCAGCCCCCACTGCTGCAAATAGCGGCAGAGCACCGGCGCTTCGCCGTCGGCGCCGTAACCGAGGATCCAGCCCGAGGACAGAACTGCACAAAGCGCCGCTGCATCGCGCATCGCCGCGATCCGTGGTCCCGTCGCCTCGAGCTTTTTTGGCAGGCAGAGATCGAGCGCTCGGGACGCCAATTCCCAGCGCAATACGAACCTGTCGTCGATGTCTTCGGGCATCGAGCTTTCGCGATACGCGTCACCCACCCAGTAGAGGCCGCGTCCCGTGGCGTCGCGCAGCCGAGTCCAATCGCGCAGGGCCTCTGGAATCTCGGCGATGGCACCCTTGTCGGCGCCGGGCAGGACGAGCAATTGCGGTTCTCGTTGATACAATTGCACGCTGTCGAGAATGTTGTGAATTTCCGGGCCGATCCACAGCTCGGCATAGGGAACCAGGCAACGCACCAGCATCGCGCCGTCGCGGGACAGCGCCAGGTTGGGATCCAGCACACAGCGGGACCGTCGCCGGGTCAGCTGGACGGAGAGGTCGGGGAACGGCGGGCTGTGCATGCGCTCTTGCCTCCTCGTCCGTCACGCCAGCTCCATCTCCCTGGCATAGGCGCCGTCCGCGCCGAGCACACGGCGCAACGCCGGCGTCACCCCGGGAAATCCGCGCCCCTCCCGGGTCATGCGGTAGGCGGCGAGCCAGGCCTCCGCGTGCGGGCCCATCGGCCGCACTTCGGATTGGAACAAGATCGGGTCGATCGCGGTCTTGAAATCCTGGTCGGCAATGAACTGCAGGATCCGCCGGCCGCTCTCGGCCATCTTGGCGCGCTGCGAGATCTCCGCCATGCCGCCGAGATAGCGCTGCGAGACGATCTCGACGACGTTCCATTTGGTGTTGGCATCGAACGCCTTTTTGATGTCCGGTGCGTCGAGCAATGTCAGCACTTGCCGTAAGTAATGACCGGTCTCGACGGCCAGCGCATAGATGTTGCCGTAGGTGGCGCGGTCGAGCGCGTGGCGCAGATCGAGCCCGATGCGCTGCACGGTCGCCACGCTGCCAAATGGGCGCTGCTCGATCAATTGCCCGCCGCGGATGACCTCGCCGATCAACAGGTCGCGGAAGTATTGCGCCAGCGCCACCATGAAGCCGACCAGTTGGCGGTGGAAATCGCGGTTGACCACCGCACCCGCCGGCGGCGGCGACGTGCTGTAGTTGAAGGCGCGGCGATAGGCGATTTCCCGATCGCGCCGCTTGTAACGCAAGGGTTGCCATTTCTCGAGCAGGTACAGGCCGCGCGCGCCGGGCCCGCGCTGTATGTAAAGCTTGCCGAGCCGGAACAGCTGCAGCAATACGTCGACCGTCTGGAACACCTTCGAGCGCTCGTACTGATAGATGAAATAGAGCTCGGCCGCGGCATGCAGCTGGCTCGGGACGACGCTGTCGTCGAAATCCGGCTTGACGTAAGGATACGCCATTTCCTCGAAGGCGACCGGACCCCTGCCGCCGAAACCGAGCAGGTCGAGAAAGCCGTCGCCGCCCGGCGGCGCGGCGGCGCCCTTTTCGACGAGCTCGGCAAGGCGGTCCTCGAGCTGCTGTTCGTAGAGCCGTCGCTCCTCGGGCGGGATCGCGGCAAGCTGCTCGTTGACAAAGCGGTCCCACAGCCGCTGGATCGTTTCCGTTTGTTGGATCGCCATCTATCGGCTCCTGGAGTCAAAAATCGGAAGCAGTCCGGGCTCGATCATGATCGCCACCCGCATCGCCGGTTACCTGTCGGCGTGGTGATGGGCTCCGACTTCAATCCACCGCGTCGCGTCTTCGAACCCGCGCCGCCGGGCCTCGGGCAGAGCTTCCAGCACCGCGGCTCGGAAGCGAAGCAGGTCGGCAAACACCTCTCGTTTCCCGGCTCCGTCGAGAGGCCCCGCCGGACCTTGCGGGCCGGTCGCACCTTGCGGGCCGGTTGCACCCTGGGGCCCCGTCGCGCCCAGCGGCCCGGTGACGCCCGTGGCTCCGGTCGCTCCTTGCGGGCCGGTTGCCCCCTGGGGGCCACTGAGCGTCTGGATAACATTGGCGTTGAGCAGACCCACGAGCGCCTGTACACCGGCTACCGTGTCGAGCTCGGCCTGCTCTTGAAGCCGGCGCATCTGCTCCGGGGTCAAGGGTGGGGTGGTCGTGGTTCTCGGTCCGCTCATCAGATCCTCCCCAGGATCCTTTCAAGAGTCTGCTCGTACTGCGGCGGCAAAGCACGCAATTCGAGCGGCTCGTCACTGCGGGATACATGCTGCAGGCCGGCATATTCGATCGCCAACTCGACGATCACCTGCAACCATCTAAAGATGGTCTCTTGGTTGCCGGCCTCTGGCGCCACCGTGCGGACCAGGTCTCGCCAGCGGCGCTCTAAATCGCGCTGGACTCGGAGCTCTTCACCAAGGATCTTTGCTGTATTGTGGTTCAACCTATTCGTGTGCTGCTGGTCTACCCACGGTACGGCCTCGACCTCAGGATCTACGAGCTGAGTTTTCACCCGTTCTATCACCCTTCCGAATAAAGGATCCCGGCCGCTTCGGCGGGTAAGCTCTCCCTCGAGAAGGGGCAGCTCCCGGAGAAGCTCCTGTCCGCCGAAGGCCAGTATCACGTCCCTGACGGGAGCGACGGGGTTGCCTGATTGAGGTGGGGGGCCCGGTACGGGTGGGATGCCTGGCGGGAACCGGTCGTTCGGTTTCGTTGGTGGCGGCGGCGCGAGCCTGTAGTGCCTATCCAGGACCGCCATAATCGCGACCACGATAAGCCAATAGGCTGCCGCACGGGTTCTGGTCGCGGGGTCGATCCCAGACTCTCCGCCCAGCGAGAGCAGGTCGATTGCGCGATCGAGCGCTGTCAATAACATGTCGAGCAACACTTGCGGGATCACGCTCTCCGCCCCGGCGGCCGGGTAAAGCGTGTCCAACAGTGTTGCGAGGTTGTTGCGAAGCATGACCGTCTCGAGGAGTCTCGCGTCGTGCTCGAGCAGGTTCGGGTTGTAGAGCCCGTAAAAGAGGATGGCCGGACGCGCAATCCGCAGCAGCCGCAGCCCGCTCGCGGGGCGGAATGCGTCGTAAAACAGCTCGATCGCCTCGAGAAAGGAGACC
This sequence comes from uncultured Alphaproteobacteria bacterium, assembly GCA_963772295.1. Lineage (GTDB taxonomy): Bacteria > Pseudomonadota > Alphaproteobacteria > ATCC43930 > CGMCC-115725 > AP-15. The sequence goes on along the minus strand of CAVYWO010000017.1, from coordinate 619,390 downwards.
AGCGGCGGCGACAAATCCGGCAGACGGGTGCTGGGATGCCCGAGAGTTCCGGGCACGGTGAGCGTAGGCATCGCGCCTGGCGCGATGATGACGAGCCTGCGGAACCGCTCCAAATCGAGCTGTGCGGTGACGCCGAGAGCGCGCAGCCCCTCGGCGGTACCGTTCTTGGCGCGCGCGATCAGGTGGTCCATGATGCGCGCGATCTCGTTCTCGATCAGCAGGGTGCGCAGGTCGCCCTGCCCCTGCTCTTCGAGCCAGTTGTAGAGCCGCCGGTAGGCGTGCAGGCCGCGCGGCCATGCATCGGGGCCATATGCCTCTTGCGCGCCGCCGATGAAGTTGCGCAACGCGAAGATTACCGCATCGCGTCGTTGTTGCAGCTCGGCAAAGGGAATCTGCAGCAGATAGTAGCCGTAGGCGAAGCCGACGCTCGCGAGAGATTCGCCAAGCATCACCAAGATGACGGCGGCGACCTCATCCAGCGCTTGGCCAAGCCGCCGATAGTTCTGGGTCATCCCCGGTGCAAGCGCCCCGACAAAACGCGCCATGCGGGCGTATTCGCCCAGTTGGCGGCGCAGCGCGATGACCTTGTCGCGCTGGCTGGGATCCAGTCCCATACGCGCCGCGGCGCTGCCCTCTTCCACAGCCATACGGATGGAATCCGCCCAACCCTGCATCTCGGGGACAATGTCGTTGGTGAGCGGATTGGTCGACAGGTCCGTTAACGCTTTCTCGACGTCGTTTTTCGCGATGTTTAGCTCGGCGTCGGATGACGTCGGCTGCGGCGGCGGGAGCGCAGCTGCCGGCGGCGCCTGCAGGAACGGCAATCCCTGCGCTTCCTGCCGAACCGCGGCCGCCACCGGCAAGTCGCGATAATAATTGAGCAGTGCCTCGGCGATCTGCTTCGGGTCGCGGACATCGCTGACCTTCAACTGATTGCGGATCATATTGTCGACGGCGAGGTTGACCGTCGCAGTGCTGCTCGGTCCGCGGCTGGCGCTGGCGGGGCCAAACCCGGAACCGCGGGAAGCGAAACCGTTCGGAGCGAAGGGGGGCATGATCTACCTCGTTTTTCGTGAGTTTCAGGCCGCCAGCGCCATCTGCGCCGCCTCGAGCGTCGGTAATTTCGGTGAATATCGAGCCGTCAGGCTGTCCACGACGGGCCCGGCGAGCATCTGCGGGCGTATTCGTCCGGACGCGAGCGCATAGCTCGCGGCGCTGACCAAATGGCGCGGCGGCAGCGCAAGCGGGGGCGGACGCCCATCGGCCAGCCGCTGCGCCGCATCGCGGATCGCCTCCTCGTCGCCCTGCCGGAACGGTATCACATCGGCCAGCGCATGCTGCGCGAGATTGCGACGAGTTTGAAAGGCAATCTCGTCGACTACATGGCGGATGAGCCGGGGAGCGGTGCCGACCAGGCGCGGCGGCAGGCGGTTGAGACGGCGGACGTCATAGAGCCGCCGCCAGACCCGTCCAAGCCGCATGCTATCGCGGGCGAACCCCATCCGGCGCAGCATCTCCGCCAGGATCAGCACGCGAATAACGCCGGTCGGGTGCACGCCGTCGGGCCGGAAGGTCGCGGCGCGCGGCAGCGGATGCGCAAGAAAGATCGCCAATCCCCAAGCGGCAGCCGGCCCGCCGAGCAGCAGCGCGGCCAGATCCGCAAAGATCTCCTTGTGCCAGCGCCCGTAGATCTGGGTGAGCGCAGGATCTCGGCTCGCCCGGAGCAAGCGCGTCACGACCGCGGCGCGGTTCTCCTGCCAGATCCCGAGATCGGCCTGCAGGTTGTGCGCGACCTCATGCAGGAACACGGCCTGCCACGGATTATCGCGATCCCACGGGATGCGGATCAGCGGGAACGGATTGGCCTCGCCGAGCAGGCGGCTGAGGCGGATACCGCCTCGCCAAGTCGCCGGCGAGGCCGCGTGCTGCATATAGGTCAGCGGCTTCAGCCGCGGGCCGCGGAGGATGCCCGGCACCGCCGTCCGCGCCGCGGTGTAGCAATCGGCGGCGATGACGTCGTGCGCGGCCAGCACCGGCGCAAAGACGCTGCCGCGTTGGCTGAACACCTCGAAGAACAGGCCCCAGGCGCGGCGGGCGCGGTCGATCTCACGCTCGACCAGAGCGATGTCGACCAGCACCCGTTGCAGCGGCGCCTTCTCCCAGATCCGACGCAAGGCACCGAGCCGACGCGCGACTTCGCGGTCGATAGCGGTCAATCGCTCGTTTGCCGCCGCGAAGTGCTCCCTCGAGGGAGCGTAAGGCAGGTCCTGCGGGCGGATGCCGACCGAGCCATGATCAATCCGCGCCAACCGTCGGGCGCGGGCGGCGAGCGAGAGGATCTTGGCCCGCAGGAATGCCCTGGCCTCCATCGCCGCGCTCCCTTCCCGGCGCCGCCGCTGCCCGCGGTCAGATGCTGCGAATCGTGACCTCTACCGGGCCTTGCAATGTGAACTGACGACGGCCACCCCAGGCGCCGCCGCCGGCACGGGGAGCATAGCGGCCGTAGCGCCCAAGGCCCCTTCGCATTCCCGAGCGATACCGCGGTGCCATCCCAGGCCGCCGTACCATTCTGCGGCCGCGCGCGCCGATGCCGCCAGCCATGCCCGGTGACGTCCGCATCGCCGCGGACGCGCGGGCGAAACGGCGAACGAGCTGCGGCGACCGCGCGACCCTTGCTGCGGTCCGACGCACAAGCTGCGGCAGGTGACGCGCCGGCACCCCCCGTTGCACGGCGACGCGCCGCGCGTGGCGCACGATGGCCGGGAGCGCGGCGACGGCGGCCGGGCCGTGCCGCCGGGCGATGTGGCGGGTGGCAACGCTCGCCGCCTTGACCAGCTGTTTGCGGTGACGGTGCGGCAGCCGGGCTACATGCGGCACCGCCTTCTTAATGGCCAGCGCGGCGACGACCGGCGCCGCGGCGTCGAACGAGTCCGCCTCATCGGCGGCGTCGATCATCGCGTCGAGCGCGTCGAGTTCATCGGCTTCGTCGGCTGCCAGCTGGCCGACGATGTCGGCCGCGGTCCCGATCACGGACGCTCCGGGGATGAACGGGGCGGCTTTTGCGACTTGGCTGACGATCGGCGCGACCTTCTTTAGAAACCCACCAAAGTTGAACTCGTCGGCCTCATCTGCCCCCAGCGCTTCGGCAGCGGCGTCTTCCAGCTCGTCCATCACGTCCGCAGCCTCGAACTCGACCCCATCGCCAGCGTCGGCCATCTCGAAGGGATCGAGCGGATCGAACGGATCGAGAGGATCTGCGGGATCTGCTCCGAGCGGGTCGGCGGGATCGGCGAGGTCCTCCAGCGGATCGGCTTCATCGAAAGCCTGGCGCGAAAGGGCGGGACCTTCCGGCTCTGCCAAGTCCTCCAACAGATCGTCATCGAGCGGCTGGCTCATCGTTCTCTCCTATGTTGATGCATGCACTCCCCGCGCCGGCTCAGCGCTCGAGGATCACAATTTCCACCGGTCCGCTCAGGACCATCCGACGCGATTCACTTGTCGCCCGTGACCGGAAGTGACCCGATTCGGTGGTGGAGCTTTCGCGCGGCCCGGGCCCCAATCGGGCCGAGAGCCGCGGAAGTACCTCGGCTATTTTGCCGATGGATAAATCCCGCTGCGCCGCCCGGTGCGCGATCGTCTCCGCGATCTCCGGCAATTCGCGCCAGCTGCGCGCGCCGCCCCGCTCGAGCCCCTCGCGTGCGACCTGCGCCGCGGCCTGAACCAGATCGGCGATCCCGGCGGGCATCGTTCCCGAGGCCGATCGCTTAATCGGCCCCGATACGATCCGCGCCAGAAAGGCAGCGACGATCGGCACGGCTTCGTGCAGCGCGCCGGCGCCAAAATGCCTGCGCTCGAGTGCGTCGAGGAGATCCTGGAAGGCCGGCTTTTCCTCGAGCTCCTCGTCGAGGGCTTCACCAAGGTGGCGCAGGATGGTTCCGAAGCTGCTCTCGCCGTCGGCGGAGGAGCGTCCAGATTGACCGAGCGCGTTTGCCAGACCCAGTAAAAAGCGTTGCGGGTCAGGCGCCATCAGCGCGCTGGCGATGGCGTCCAAGACGCGCGGCGCTTCCTTGAAGGGGGCGGCTGGCTCCCGCGCTTCCGGCTGGCCGACATCTTCAGATGCGTCGCTGCCGTTCGGGTCAGTCGACTGTTTGTCAAATCTTGGCTGCGCCGCTCCGCGACGCGGCTCCTCGACCGAACCTGATCCGTGCTGCTCTGTCATTTGCCGTCCTCGGGGATCGCGCTCGCCCATCCGAAAGACCGAGATGCGGCGAATTCTCTGTGCGCTGTTGGCTTGTCCGAAAGTCACATAATCCCGGTCGTGTGCCTGCCGTAACTCAAACGAGGGACATGGATCTGGATTGAGCCGGCCAATCTCCCGGGCCTGTGGTTACCGCAGTCCGACCCCCGGCCATGGCCGGAAAATTTGATCCCAGGAAGAGGTAGACCCAGATCCAGACTGTAGCGATCACCTCCTTCACGGCATCCTCCTTGAACTGGCCTTTCCCGCCTTTCCCGCCTTTCTGCCAGAGGAATGTTTCCAGGGCCCAGTCGAGATGTGTGAGGTGGGTCACAAATGGAAAAATTCGCTCCCGGAGGGGGTTCAAACCTCCGTTCCCCCGAATTTCGAGACAGGTAGGTAGGCAGAAACGCGTTGAAGCGTCCGCCGCACTCCAGGAACGCAAGATCCGCCGGTTAATCGTTAACCTGTCGCCAGTGCCATATGAAGTCGCACCTGGTCTCGGTCGCGTTTCCGGCCGGGTGTGCTCGGCACAGCACTGGCCGGATTTATTGGAAATGTGGGATGGTTCAGACGCAGGGGGAACGGTTTCGCCGTGATCACGGTGATCACCAGAATTTTCGCCCCCGTGTTTGCTTTGCTCACAGTGACGACAGCGGCCGTGCCAAGTATCTGAAAACATGCTTGCACGTCCCTGGCTTCGCTGCGTGCCGCCGGCAACGGTCGCGTTTCGTCTTTTGGTGCTCAATACGCCTCCAGACGAGTTGGCCGCTCGCCGGCTCGATCACCCGGGGGCGCTTACATCCGCATTGGCCCGCAAGAAATCTGGAAAGAACGTCTCGGATGCGATGAACGGCACCTCGTATTCAATGACGCGCCGCACCTCGAACTCGCCGATTTGCGAGACGCGCCGCTTTTTGCTCGCGGCAACCCTACGCTGCCGTCGGGGCGCTCGAGAGCATGAGAGCTCAGGCCTCGACGAGATCGAGCCGGGGTTTGATCAATGCGATGTCGCCCGCGATCCGATCGACGCGCGCCGAAACATTGGCATATTGCGCCTCGATCAGCAAACGAGCCGCTGTTTGATCTCGACCAGATCGGTTTTCATTTCCGCGATACCGCCGCGAATTGCGCGAAGATGCTCGAGGATCAGGTCGGCGCGGCCTTCGCTCATGGCCGAGAAACTGGATCTTCGCGCGCCACCGCGCAAGGGCAGGGAGGGGAACGGCTTATGGGTCTCGCCGGCCGAGGTCGGAGGCGGTGCGACGGCTTCCTCCAGGCTCGCCCGCAGCAAGCCGGTCAGGCGGAGTGCGGCTCCGCCGCTGCTTCTTTGATATCAATATCTTAGTGACGGGTCTCCGATCGCTCCATCAAATCTTCCCGCGACAAAAAAAGCGCCGCCGGAGCGGGGCGAGGCGCAACTTTCCTGCGACTATGCGAACGCGCGACGGCGCCGACGTATTCCTCTGGCGATCAGTTCAGCCGCACGAGCCGGGATTGCCAAGCTCGTTCGCTCCGATCGGTCGCCAGCTCGCTCGCAGGCGGAGGAGCGCTCGCGCATCGCTCGAACTCCCGCATGGCGTCGGTCGGGACGCGGATCGGCCCGCGTTCGCTGCAGCCGACGCGGAAGTGCCGCAGTCTTCCGGATCGACACAAGTTGCGCACGTTCGCCTGCGAGCACGCAGGATGATCGGCGGCGCTCGCGACCGTGAAAGGGCGGTCGATCACCGCGTCCGTCATGGCTGCGGCTCCTCGGCGAGCGCGGGCGCGCACAACCGCGTCAGCGCCGGGACAAGCCGGCTGACGTCCCGGATCGCCGACACCGACATTTCCGGCGACAGGCAGTCGGTGTCTCCGGTCGGCGGGTTGAGTTCGCAGGGATCGCCCCCCTCGAAGTCGCGCTTGCCCTTCGGGACGGTGGTATGACCGTCGCGGTAAAGGAAGAACACTTTGACCGCGAGCCCGGCGATGCCCTCGGCGGGCGTCTCGGCGATCGCATCTTCGAACCGCGCCGCCGTCGCGACAGCTTCGCCCATCTGGTCATCGGTCGCTGTCGCGGCGATCGAGCCAGAATAGCGCCAAGCCTCCAGCCACTCGCGGAAGAGCCCGAGGATTCGCCGATCGCCGGTGACCGGTTCAGCGGCGACAGGATCGGCGGCGCTGGCGATGATCCGCAGCCCGGCGAGGACGCTCTTGGCGATCTGCGGCTCTTCTAGCCCGTCGGTGTCGAATTCGAGCAACTGGATCGCGTCGGCGAGGTTGTCCGGGATCCAGTTGACGACCCGGTCGGTCAGGGCGTTCGCTGCAGCTTGCGCCTCGTCAGTCTCAATCTCGCGCCGCCATGCGGCCCGCTCCTCTGCGATCAGTTCTTCCAGCGCCTCGCCGGCGCCTCGCATGGTGCGCTGCTCGCTTGCGGTAACGGGAGCGGCTGCCGCGGACGCCTCGACGAACGCGAGGACCTGACGCAGCGCCGTGATCTCCTCTTCCGTCGCATCGATGCCGCGGTCGGGATGAGCGAGCAGCCGCAGCTTGACCGCGGCGCCCGCCAGGGTCTCCGGCATTGTGTTAAAAACGACGCGCTCGGCGGCGACGCGAGCATCGTCGAGCGGCTCGATTTCGCGTTCTTCAACCTCGATCGTCATCGGCTCGTGAGTGCGGCTGACGGCGGCGATCTGATCCTGAAGCTCGCCACAGCGGCTTTCCGCAGCGAATAAGGCAGGGTCGCCATTCTGCGCGGCGTCGCGGATTGCGGCGAAATCATAGACGGCAGGGGTCTTCGACATGTCGTGCTCCCGCATGACTGCCAGCGGGCAGGCTGGCGCCGGGAGCTGAAAACGCGCCGCAAGACGCGCGGAGTTATTCGAGCCGGTCGCCCGGCCTTATTCCTCGCACTCCCGGCATAAGCGGCCCGGAGTCCGGGCATGACAATTCCGCCAGTTTTCGAGGGCGGCTCCCGCTTGCGGTTCGGCGTTTTCAGCGCCGCTGGCACGATGGCACGAACGCCGCCGCGCGGCAAGGCGATCTTCTCGACGGTGCGGCCCGAGTAGCCGGCGAAGGCGTCGATCTTGTCGCGGGCTTGCCCCAATTCAGGAAACTTTCCTGAATTGCCGCGGTGGTCGCCGCCGCGCCTCTCCCTTGCCCGCTCGCGCTCGATCGGCTCTAGCGCTCGCCGGATGGCGTCCGTCTCGCTCGGCGTGAAGTCCTTGCGGATGGCGTTCTCCGCAAACTCGCCGCCGACGCCTGGGAAGTTATTAAGCGAGCCGAACGCCGTCTCGGCGAGATGATGGCGCAGCAGCCTAAGGCTCAGGGGCGCCGTACTGACTTAGGATTCCAGGAATCCCAAGTTCCACGGAGGCGGGCATCGACAAGAACCTGGCGCTTCGGGCGCGCGCTGCCGCGGCGCTAATCGGCAACCCCGCCGTCGACCACCGTGAACCGCGCCCGCGCCTGCTCGCCGGCGACGGGCGCCGCTGTCAAGCGCCGGCTGCAGCGCGGTCGCGATCGTCAAGGGGCGACGCCGTCTCTTCCTTCGCGTCTGGTGTGTGTGTGACGGCGCAATCCTGGGCCAGCTCGGCATCCGCCTCACGTTCCAAGCGCTCGGCCAGCCCGATCAGGATGCGATCAGTCTTCCTGCCGCCCTCAGTCGGATGGCTTGCCACCCGCCGGAGGGAGGAGCCGCTTGATGTCGCGGGAGGTCAAACGCCTGTCATGGCGAGGTCGGCTGTGGCAAGTATCTCTGATCACCGCCTCCCGGGGCGGCGAGGCGGCGAGGGCGGCGTGACGCCGGAAACGTCACGCCGGCCTCTAACCGCAGTCGGAGAGGACACCCCGACCATGGCTGAGCAGCCTAATAACATCCCCACCCCGTCAAGACCGAGACCGGCATTGGATGCCGTAGCGGCGGTGCACCTGGTAAAGATCCGCGACGCCATGCGCGGCCAGGGGTTCGCCATCTCGCACCAGACCGTCGCCAATATCGTCCAGCGCCACCAGCTCGCCGCGGAGGCTGCGCAATGAGCGAAGCCGACGACGAGCTCTACGACATGGTCAACATATACCCGAGCGACAGCGGTTTGCCGATGACCGTCAGGGCCGGGCCGCGCGGCAATACGCGGCATGATGTCCGAGTCAAGGTCATAGCGCATGGCAATCAGATGTCGATCAGTGGCAATCAGATGTCGATCAGCAACACCGCCGTCGTCGCCGTGCGCCCGGCGCCGCACGTGATCGTCGGCTGGATGTCGTCGGCCGATCTCCAGGCGGTCAGCGATTGGCTGCGGCTGAACGAGGCGGCGCTGGTCGAGCATTGGGACGGCCAGATCTCCGGTGTCGAGCTGGGCCGGCGGCTGCGGCGGCTGCCATGACTTGGCGGGTCAAAACCGACGCCGAGATCCGGCGCAGCCCCGCGGCGAACTCGGTTGGTAGCGAGGGAACAATGATGAAAAGACTTGTCGTGCGATACCGTGCCTGTCTTTGCCTGCTCGGGGCGGCGCTGTCGCTGCTCTCGTCGCCGGCATCGGCGCAACAGGCGCAACAGGCGACTCAGGCGCAGATCGACGCCATCCGCCAGGCCTGTCCCGGCGATTACCAGACCTTTTGCGCCCAGGTGCCGCAGGGACCTGCGGCGCTCAACTGCCTGAAGCAGAACATGCCGAGGGAGACGGCAGGGTGCCGCCAGGCGCTCGGCGCGTTGAGCGGCGGCGCCGCGGCCGGTGGTTCGGCCACCCCGACCGCCCCGCCTCCAGGGCAACGCTGATAGGCTGACGCGCGCTGCGGCGCGGCGCTCCTGCGGCGCCGTCATGTCCGCCCACTGGCAGACCAGCCGCTGATACCAGGGCAGCCTGGCGTGGAAGTCCGCGTCGCGTCGGGCTGCACCGTGGCGCTATGCGGGCTCGGGCTCGGCTCTTTTGGGCTCGGCCGGCTTGCCGCCTGGCACGAGCCGCAGCACCGTCGACCTGCTCGAGGAGGAAGGCGGCCGGCTCCCCGGCGACGGGCGCCGCAAACACTGGCTATAATCCGCCCCGGCGCGGCTAGGTTGGCCGCCGAAAGCCGGGTGTCCTTGCCCCGGTTGCCGCGCCTTTCAGCGCAAGGCGCCCGCAAGGAGGGGTGAGATGGCAACGCAGCGCAAACCAGCCGGGTTTTTGGGCTTCGGCCCGGCTCGCACTCATGGCGACGGCACCGTCTCGTTTCGGCTAAGACGCGCGGACGGAAAGAGCTTTGCGGTGTCCTGCCCAATCCCCGAGGTGGCCGAAATCATCAATTATTTCGTTAACCTAGCCCGCATGGTGACCGCGGCGGAGGCCATCGGATCGGGACAACCCCTTTCTGTCGTTCCGGTGAATGTGGATGGGCTGGGGATTGGCGTCGGTCCCGACCCGGACAAGACCCTGATTGTGGCCCGCTTTGGCAATTTTCACCTGGATCTCGCAGTTCCCAATACGCGACTAGTTGAATTCGGTGACGAGTGGGCCGCCACGATAAAGACGTTATCGGCGCCCCGCAATCGAAAGAACTGATCTCACTCATCCGACGCCATCTAGCACTCGTCACCCGTCCGCGCGCCGGTGTTCTCATTTCACCCCTGGCCACTCCCGGCAAGATCGCGCGCGGCAAGCCACGCGTAACCGGCCAGGTCGCGCCAATGCTCGGCACAGGTCGGATCGCCGGCGCAGATGCGGGCGATCTTGACCGCGATCTGATCGAGCGCCTCGCGCTGGACCACGCCAAGCCCGGCCGCCGCCACGTCGAGCACCGATTTCAGGGCTTGGGCGATAGCCGCGGTGTCGGCGAAATCGCCATGCGTCGCCTGGTGCGCGTCGATCAGCTCGTCAAGCGCAATGGCGACAGGATCGTCTGCGGAGCCCGCTGGTGCGCCGTCCGCTGGCGCGATGTCCGAGACGGGACGATCTGGTGTCTTCATTGGCCTGCCCTCTGACCATACCAGCGGAGGAAGGCCTGATCGCCCTCGGCCGCGCTCGCCCGCAGCGCCCGGCGGATCACGTCGAGCGGCGCCTCCTCGCTCTTGCGGATCTCTCGCGGATCGAGCGGGCGGCCATCCGCGGTCGCGGTCCGGCCGAACTCCACCCCTCGCAACCCCAGCTTGCGAGGTATTGCCGAGCAGCCATCCCCGCGGCGGGATCGGCTCATCATCGTCGCCAGCATCGATCGGGAATGATGCGGCGCCGGCACCGCCGTTTGCTTTGAGCTGCGTGGTGGCGCGCTGCGCCTCGGCCTCAATTTGGATGAACCCAGGCTCTTCGAGCCACTCCTCCTCGGCCTCCGGCGGCAATGGCGAACGCGGCATGGCTTATGTGGCCTTTGGCCAATCGACGACCGGCAGCGGATGGGGACGCCACAGCAGCGCGTGATCGAGTTGGCGCTTATGCGCTTCGTCCTCGGCGCAGATTGCCGGCATGTCGGCGAGCAGCCGGTAAAGTTCGTGCCGATTAGGGGTCAGCGGCACCAAGCCGCTCATCCAGGCCTTGAGCCAAGCGAATGGCGCTCGCCAAACGTGGACCGGCTCTTTGCGGTCGTAGGCAAGGCCGGGATCCCAAAGGCCGAGCGCCTCGGCGGCGCCGGTGCGGGTCGCCCATCGGCGCGGGGTCGCGGGATGCCAAAGGACGAGGTCGACCAATGGCCCGGAGATGACGATTTCGTCGGCGAGGAGGTCGTAGGCATCGCCCCGGGTACGCACCGGCGTCAAAAAGCCGCGGTCACCGGCGGGATCAGGCCACCAGCGCCGCCCCTCGACGCGCACCGGCAGCACCCCGACCATCGCCGCATAGGCCCCTAGCCCGAGGTCGACGAGGAGCGGCAGGTTCAAACCATGTCCGGCTAGCAGCCTGACATCCTGGAGCTCGAGACCGCGCAATGCCGCGAGCCATTCGGCCTTTAGCCAGTCGCGGCCGTCTCCTCGGGCGCCCCCGATCCCTCCGGCCGGCCGCCGTTCAGCGCCGCCGCCGTCCGGCACGTCGCACCCCAGCATCTCGGCGACGAGGGGCGCGCGCGGCATTTACGCCGCCGACAGACCGCGATATGGTTTGCCCGCGCGTGCCACCGCGCATGTCGTCGTGATCGAGGTTGCCCCGCCGGGTTGTCATCGCCGGCGGGGCTTTTCGTTGCCGCACCGGGGCATCCGGCGCGCCAGCGGCGGTCATACTACGGCCTCGGCTTTGCGCCGCCGGCGCTCGCCGGCCTTCGGCACCGCCTGGTTGCGCCGGGGATCGGCCGGTTGATCGCGTAGCGATTCGATGTAGCGCTGCACACTGACGAACAGCACCAGGCGGCGATGCCCGATCACCACCGTTTCGAGGATGCCGTCGCGGATTAGCTCTTTGAGTTTGGTCTCGCCCAGCCCCATGCTGCGTGCCGTCGCAGGTATGGGCGCCGCGAGGATCGGAAGTTCAATCATTAGGGACGCCATCGATGTAGTTGCCCGATGGCGCTCTATCTATCGGCGATTTTTTAGCACACTAGATTTCCAGATTTCGCAGCGCATGAAAGCTGGAAATCACTGGGACTGCTTAGCGTTCTTCGCTCGCAACGGTCCTGCCCGGCTTTCGACGCCGTCCACTGTGCCGGACATCGCTCGCGAGTTGCTGAATGTGGATGCCGGACGCGTAATAGCCGGCTTTACGCAAGATTGCCTGGACGGGCGCGACAATCTCTCTGACGTTCGGGGGCTTTTCGCCGACCGCCGCCGCGGCGCCGTATGCCTCTTCGATCGCCTCGTGGATCGGGCCGCGCGGCGCCGGTCTTCCGGGCTCCGGGGTTGCGATCGGATCTGGAGCGAAATCGGGCGGCGGCGCCTCGGTTGTTACTTGCACCGCGACCAACCGCAGGGCGCCGCCGCCAGACAAGGCGACTTCGTTTGCGGAGAAATCGAGCGCGGCGATGGCGGCCGCGCCCGGCTGCAGAATCGTTGGGGCGCCGGTCGCGGCATTGACGCCGCGGATTGCGATCTTGCCGGCGCGCACCAGCGCGCGAAAGTCGCACTCGATTTGATCGGCCGCATCCGCCGCGGCGGCGAAGTCGGGATCGGCCGCGCGACCATAATACTCGAAAATGCCCCGGTCGCCGCCGGATGGCCGCCGTAGCAGCGCCACCCGCGCCTGATCGGCAGTCAGATTCAAGCGCTGGATATCGATCAGATCGCCGATCGCCGCCGCGACCAATGACGGCCAAGCAACGCGTGTCATTTCGCCCTCGCGCGCCGCAGTGGCACTACGTCGCCGGCGACGGGCGGCGCCGTGCAATACTTCGCCCAGGCCTCGGCGAGCTGGCGGCGCTTCGCGAACAGATCGCCTTGTCGCCGACCGCGTGCGCGAGCGCCATTTCGCGGACTTCGCTCGGGAAGGCGGTCTCTTCGGCGCACCAATCGGAGAAGGTCGAGCGGAAGCCGTGCACGGTCAGATCATCGCGCCCCATACGGCGCAACGCGGCGAACATCTCAGAAAGCGGCCGGCCAGCTCGCCCGCCGACAAAGATAAAGTCGCCTTCCCGGATGGCCGCCATCTCTTCGAGGATGGCGATCGCCGCACCCGACAACGCCACCCGGTGCTCCCGATCCGCCTTCATGCGCTCGGCCGGAACCGTCCAAACCTTCGCCACCAGGTCGATTTCCTGCCACCGCGCGCCGATCACCTCGCCTGTGCGCGCCGCGGTCAGGATCCCGAATTCGAGGGCGCGCGCGGCGACGCCTTTCTGCTGCCGCAGTTCGGCGATAAACGCCGCGATCTCCCCATAGGGCAGGGCCGCATGATGCTCGCCGCGGCCGTTGTCGCGCCGCACCGCGGCCTTTGCCTTTGATGGCCGCGGCAGCAGGTTTTCGAGATGGCTCTTCCATCGGGCCGGGTTCTCGCCGCTGCGATAGCCGCGCGCTGTCGCCCAATCGAGGACGCTTTCGACCCGGCCGCGGACCCGGCTTGCCGTCTCGGGCTTCTCGGTCCAAATCGGCTCGATCGCCTTCATGACGAGCCCGACGTCGACCGCGGCGACGGGCAGGTTGCCAAAGGCCGGATAAACGTAGGTTGTGAGCGTCGACGGCCATTGGGCCGCGTGCTTGGCGTTTTTCCAGCCGGCCGCCTGCGCCTTGATGTACGCTTCAGCGCATTGCCGGAAGGTCATGGCCTTCGCGGCGGCGACCTTCGCCTTGGCGCGTGCCGCGCGGCGTGCGTCGATCGGGTCGGCCCCGTCCTTGGCGAGCTTGCGGGCCTGGCGCGCCCGCTCCCGCGCCTCGGCAAGCCTGTAATCGGCTTCCGAGCCGAGCCCCATCTCGCGGGCGCGGCCCGCGATCATGTATCTCAGAACCCAACTCTTGGCGTCGCCTTTGCCGACCCGCAGATACAGCCCGTGGCCATCGCCGTAGAGCCCCGGCAGCTTTGCGTTCCTGACCTTCTGCGCGTTCAATCCTGCCATCCGCCGCACTCCGAAAAACTTCCCGCAACTGCTCCATCAACTGCTATTGCGACTTAGAGCGCCCGATGGCGCCCTATGGCAACAGCTAATTGTGCTGCGGATGGCTTAATTCCATGCATTTTGTGCCGGATGACGCCCGATGGCGGCCTAGGATTCGGCGGAGTGCGGCTCCGCCAGATAGAGAGCCTCCTCGGCGGTGGTCTCGCGCCCCAGCGTCTGGTTTCGATGCGGGAAGCGGCCGAATTGGGCGATGATCTCGCGGTGGTGCCGCGCGTAACGATTGTCGCCCCGCCCCAACTCGACAAGCAAGTCGTGGTCGCTGAGCAGCTCGCTGTGCATCAGCGGCATGTAGAAAAAGTCTTGCTCTTCGGGACGCAAAGAACGGTCGAAGCCTTTTTCGATCCCCTCCTTGGTCAGAGCCACGGCTTGCGCATCGGAAGCAAATGCCCGTGCGGAGCCGCGGAACATGTTGCGCGGGAATTGGTCGAGCACGACGATCAATGCCAGCAACGAATGCGGGGCATGGCGCCACTCATTCAGTTCTCCCGCACGTGCCGCCTCGTATGTGGCGCGGAAACGCTGGCGAATATCGGCGTCCAATTTGTCGTCTTTGGCAAACCAGCGCGGGCTTTGGGCAGGCGAGAACCAGTACGCCAGCACGTCTTGCGATGAGGCGATGTCCATGGACCTGCTCCGAGGACTATGGTGACGGTTCACTGCCGCGGGAGGAGCCGGTGCTTGTCGGAGGGTGTTATTGCGGCACGATCCGCTACCAAGTAGACGGCACGCCGTTTCACGAGACGAACTGCCATTGCTCGATCTGCCGTCGGACGACCGCCGCGCCGTTCGTGACCTGGTTCACGGTGCGGTCCGGCGAATTCCGTTTCGTCGGCGGCGAGCCGGCGCGGTTCAAGTCGAGCGAAAAGGGGACGCGGTCGTTCTGTCCGCGCTGCGGCACCCAGCTCACCTTCGAGAGTCGCGACTTCCCGGGGGAAATCGACGTGACTGCCTGCAGCCTCGACGACCCCGATCTCGTGCCGCCGAGGGACAACACGCGGACGAGCAGCCGGCTGCGGTGGGTCATTCCGGACGGGTTGCCCGAATTTCGCGAAACTCGCCGGTGAGCGAGAAGTGGTTAGGGCTATGGCCGCGCCGGTTCAGGCGGCGCGGGCCGCGTCCTTCGGCAAGAGCGCCGGGCCATAGCCGCGGCGCTGCATCGTATCGAGCTTCAGCGCCACGGGCTTGCCCAGCCACAGCGCATAGATCGTGTGGTCGTCGACCATGTCGTCGGTCAGCGGATGGACGAGGATATCGAGCCCCTCGCGGTTCAGCATCAGCCACGGCACGACGTGCTGGAATTGCGCCTCGGTGAAGATGATCTGGAATTGCGGCACCGGGTGCGGGCCGACCTGCGCGCCGCTGAAGGCGCCGAGCTCGACCGGGAAGCGCTCGGCGAGCGCCGCGCGCACCCGCTCGGCCGCAGGCTGGGTCTCGGCCGCGTAATAGACGTGAGCGTGATAGCCGTGAATCCGGGTCATCGGGGCTTCTCCCTTGGTCGGCCGGAGCGCATATGAGCGCACCGGCGATGATCGTCAAATCGATTGTTCGATAGATGGTGCCGATGCCGACAATTCCGGCGCCGTTCGAGCGCTACGAGGGCGCGGTGCTGCCGCAGTGGATCGACCTCAACGGCCATATGAACCTCGCCTATTACACGGTGCTGTTCGACTACGCGACCGACCTCCTGTTCGAGGCGATCGGCATCGGTCCCCAATACAAGGAGGCGACCGGGCACGGCACCTTTGTCGTCGAGACGCACAATCGCTACGAACGCGAGCTGCTGGAGGGTGAAAGGGTGCGCGTCGCGAGCCGGATCCTCGGCGCCGATGCGAAACGCCTCCACCTCGCGCATGAAATGTTCCGCCGCGCCGACGGCGCGCGCGCGGCGACGCAAGAATTGATGTTCCTCTCGATCGATCTCAGCCGGCGCCGGGTCGTCCCGTTTCTGCCGGAGGCGCGGGCCGCGGTGCGCCGCGCCGCCGCGGCGCATGCCGGGCTGCCGCGGCCGGATTGGGCCGGCCGCCATATCGCCATGCCGCAGCGCCCGGCGGGCGGCTGACGGGATCGAAAATTCGTGGCGATGGGTGCGGCGTTACGACGGCGTTGCCGGCTCGGCGCCTGCTGGCGCGCACGTGCCGAGGCGGTTGGGCAACCCTTGCCAACGGCGCTTGCCGTGCTCAGCGCAGCGCATCGAGCAGCGCCTTTGCCTCGGTCAGGTCCGGCGTCTCGAAGCCTTCGGTGAACCAGTCGTAGACCGGGGCGAGGAGGTCACGGGCTGCCGTCTGCTTGCCTTGGTCGTGCAGCATCTCGGCGAGGCTGACGCTGGAGCGCAGCTCCCAGATCTTTGCGTTCTGATGCCGGGCGATGTCGATCGCGGTGCGAAAGGATGCCTCGGCCGAGAAATGATCCTCGGTGTCGCGCAACACCTCGCCGCGCAACCGGTGCCTCTCGGCTTCGAACCACCGCTCCTGGTATGCGTTCGCCGCCTCGACGGCTTCTGCGAGCCGCGCCAATGCCGCCGCCGCCCGTCCGGCCCGGCCCGGCGATACGCGTCCGCCAGCAACGTGAGGTACCACGACATCAAAAGACGGAACTCGCCCATGCGGTAGGCGGCAAGTCCCTCGTCCAGCAGCGCGACCCCCTCTTGCGCCTCGCCCAACGCGGCACGGCACCATCCGCGATACATGAGGCCCACGCCCAAAAACCCTCGGAAGTTCTGCTCGGCGACAAGAGCTTCCAGCTCCTCGGCGCGGGCCAGCGCGGCAGACACAGAGGCAATATCCGACCTGCCGACGCGCATCATGCGCGGCACCGAATCCCAGAGCGCCATCGCCAACGTGAAGGGCTGGGCGAGCCGGCGGGCCACGGCCAGCGCTTCATCGCTCCTCGCGCGCGATTGGTCCAGATAGCCGAGCGCGCCCAGTACATGGGAAAGGAACCCCAGCATCATTACCTGGGCGTCCTGCAGCGAGACGGCCGCGTAGAACGGCCGGTCCGCGGGATCGAACAATGCGAGGCCCTCCTCGAGGCGAGCCCGCGCATTGCCGAATTCTGCACGGTACATCTGGAGTTGCCCGACCATCCGGCAACTCGTGACGAGCAGGCGCCGATCGTTCTCGGCCTCCGCCAACCGCCGCATGGCAGCGGCATGCTCCAGCGCCAAATCGAGCTCGCCGCGGGTAAACGCGTACATGCATTGGCCAAACAGCACCGGCACCAGCTGCTGCCGCCGCTGCAGCCGCTCGCACAGTTCGCGGGCGCGGGCATAGGCGTCCGCCGTCTCCGAAGAAGCGTGGCCCATCGTCGCCATCAAGGCGCGGCCGAGAGCGGTCTGGAGCTCGAGTTCCTGCTCCAAGCGCCGCCCATCGTCGCCGACGCCGGAAAGCAGCGCCAACCCGTTGCGCAGCTGCGCCACCGCTTCCGCCGTCGCCGAGCGTCGCAGCGAACGCCGGCCGGCCATGAGCCAGTATTGGATCGCCTGCTCGGCGAGCCCGGCTTCGGCGCAATGCTGCGCCAGCCGCTCCGGTTCGGTCATGACCATGGCGGGAAACTGCTGCTCCAAGGTGGCGACCACGCGCGCGTGCAGCGCCTGGCGCCGGCCGCGCAGCAAGGTGCCGTAGGCCGCATCGCGCACCAGCGCGTGCTTGAACAGGAATGTTGCTTGCGGCGGCATGCCCCGGCAGAAAACGAGGCCCGCATCGCCGAGCCGATCGAGGGCGGATCGCAGGTCGGGCTCGCTCTTCTGCGCCACCGGCATCAGCAGCTCGTACGAGAACTCGCGGCCGACGACGGCCGCCACTTGCGCCGTCTCCTTCGCCGAGGCGCCGAGGCGGTCGAGCCGGGCGATCAGCGAGGCGTGGAGGGTGGCCGGCACGGTCGGCGCCGCGGTCGCGAGCGTCTGTTTTGCCTCTATGCCTTGGGCTCCCGCTTCCAGCACCGCCTTGGTCAGCTCTTCGACGAAGAGCGGGATGCCGTCGGTCCGCTCGACGATTTCCGCCGTCATGTCCTCGAGCAGCCGGCTGTCGCTCGCCACCAGCGCCGCGAGCGCGGCGCCTTCGCGTCGGCCGAGACGGCTGAGGCTGAGCGTGGATACATGCGCGAGGCCGGTCCAGGGCGGCTGAAACTCGGGCCGGAATGTGATGACCAGCAGCACCGGCAGCTGCGCCACGCGTTCCACGGTCAGGTCCAAGAGCTCGCGCGAGCTCGGGTCGATCCAGTGGACATCCTCATAAACCGCCAGCACCGGCTGACGGCGGCTCAGCATTTCGAGCTGTCGCAGCAGCGCCTCGAAGGTCTTCTCCTTCTGGCGCTGCGGGCTCCAGTCGAGCGGCGGCCAGCGATCCCCGGTCGGGATCGACAGCAGCTCGGCGAGGAGTTGGAGGTCGCTTTCCTGCGCGCCGAGCAGCGCCTCGAGCTTGTCGAGCCTGGCCTGCGGCGGGTCCTGCCGGGCGAACCCTGCCGCGCGCTCGAGCTGCACGACGACCGGATAAAGCGCGCTGTCGCCGTACTGCGGCGAGCAGAAATGGCGCAGCCGCGTATGCGCTTCGTTGCCGAGCCGCTCTTCGAGCGCCACCGTCAGTCGCGACTTGCCGATGCCCGGTTCGCCCGACAGCAGCACCACGCACCCTTCGCCGCCGGCCGCCCGCCGCCATCGGCGCAATAGCAGATCCAGTTCCTCGTCGCGGCCGACGAGCGGCGTGAGGCTCGTCTCGTGCTGCGCCTCGAAGCGGCTCTCGATCGCGCGCGGGCCGAGCACCCGCCATGCCTGGACCGGGTCGGTCAGGCCCTTGAGGGAAACGCGGCCGAGATCGTCGTAGTCGAAGAGGCCGCGCGCCAGGCGTCGCGTGCCCTCGGAGATCACCACCTTCCCCGGCTCGGCAAGCGCTTCGAGCCGAGCGGCAAGGTTTGGCGTGTCGCCGACCACACCGCGCTCCTGCGCGTCGCCGCGGCCGACGAGATCGCCGACCACCACCAGCCCGGTCGCGACGCCGACCCGCACCTCTAACGGCGAATTGTTGCCGATCTGCAGCTTCGGGATTGCCGCGGTCAGCCCCAGCGCCGCGCGCACCGCCCGCTCCGGGTCGTCCTCATGCGCCTGCGGGTAGCCGAAGTAGGCGAGCACGCCGTCGCCCATATACTTGGCGACAAAGCCGCCCGCCCCCTCGATCAGCTCGGCGCAGCAATGGTGATAGGCGCCGATGATCTCGCGCATGTCCTCGGGGTCGAGCCGCGCCGACAGCGAAGTCGAGCCGACGAGATCGCCGAACATGACGGTAAGCTGGCGACGCTCGGCATCCGTCTGCTGCTGTCCAGCAGGTGAAGATGCCGCGACCGTCGCGGCGCTCAGCGTCGCAATCGCTCTCAAGAGCCGTTTGCGGTGCCCCATCGGCACGCCGAGCTTCTCGAGGTCGGCCTCGGTCAGCTCGGGCAGGATCTCATGGTCGATCTCGTTTTGGCGGAATACCGGCTCGTATTGCTCGAGGCCCAGGCTCCGCAGCCAGCCGCCGACATCCATCCGGGCGCCTCTGCCGCCGTCCGCCTCATGATCGGCTGGGTTGCACGAGTTGTCCAGCTAGCAGCGCGCGCCCCGTGTCTCGGATTGGGTACCGCGAATGGTTGACATGTAACGCGCCGCATCATATCCCTTGCCGGTGATCCGGTCGTTCGCGGACAAGCTGCTCGGCAACGAGAGCTTCCAGCTCCTCGGCGCGCGGCAGCGCCGCAAGCGCCGAGGCCGTATCTGCCCTGCCGACGCGCACGACGACCCGCATGGAACCCCACAGCGGCAACACCAATGTGTAGGGCTGGGCGAGGCGGCGGGCTGCCGCCAGCGCTTCATCGTCCCTCGCGCGAGATTGGTTCATGTAGCCGAGAGCGCCCAGTACAATAGAAAGGAAGCTCAGCATCATCACCTGGGCGTCCTGCAGCGAGAGGGCGGCGTAGAACGGCCGATCCGCGGGATCGAACAGGGCGAGGCCCTCCTCCAGGTGAGCGCGCGCATTGCGGAACTCCCCGCGCCAGTATTGGAGTTGCCCGATCATCCGACAACTCGTCACCAGCACGCGCCGATCGTTCTCGGCCCCCGCCAACCGCCGCATGGCAGCGGCATATTCCAGCGCCAAATCGGGCGCGCCTCGGGCAAATTCGTAGATGTATTGGCCAAACAGCACCGGCACCAGCTGCTGTCGCCGCTGCAGCCGCTCGCAAAGCTCGCGGGCGCGGGCGTAGGCGTCTGCCGTCTCCGAGGACGCCTGTCCCATCGTCGCCATCAGGGCGGGGCCGAGAGCGCTTTGCAGCTCGAGTTCCTGCTCCAGGCGCCGCCCATCGTCGCCGATGCCGGAAAGCAGCGCCAATCCGTTGCGCAGCTGCGCCGCCGCTTCCACCGTCGCCGAGCGCGCCAGCGAGCGGCGACCGGCCATGAGCCAGTATTGGATCGCCTTCTCGGCGAGCCCGGCCTCGGCGCAATGCTGCGCCAGCCGCTCCGGCTCGGTCATGACGGTGTCGGGAAATTGTCGCTCCAAGGCGGCGACGACACGCACGTGCAACGCTTGGCGCCGGCCGCGCAGCATGGTGCCGTAGGCCGCATCGCGCACCAGCGCGTGCTTGAAGAGGAAGGTGGCCTGCGGCGGTGTGCCCCGGCAGAAAACGAGACCAGCCTCGCCGAGCCGGTCGAGTGCGGATCGCAGGTCGGGCTCGCTCTTCTGCGCCACCGGCGCCAGCAGCTCGTAAGAGAACTCGCGACCGATGACGGCCGCGACTTGCGCCGTCTCCTTCGCCGAGGCGCCGAGGCGGTCGAGCCGGGCGATCAGCGACGCGTGGAGGGTGGCCCGCACGGTGGGCGTCGCGGTCGCGAGCGTCTGTTTTGCCTCTGTGCTTTGGGCTCCCGCTTCCAGCACCGCCTTGGTCAACTCTTCGACGAACAGCGGGATGCCGTCGGTCCGCTCGACGATTTCCGCCGTTATGTCCTCGGGGAGCCGGCTGTCGCTCGCCACGAGGGCCGCGAGCGCCGCGCCTTCGCGTCGGTCGAGACGGCTCAGGCCGAGCGTCGATACATGCGCGAGGCCCGTCCAGGGCGGCTGAAACTCGGGCCGGAACGTGATCACCAGCAGCACCGGCAGGTCAGCCACGCCTTCTACGATCAGGTCCAACAGCTCGCGCGAGCTCGGGTCGATCCAGTGGACATCCTCATAAACCGCCAGCACCGGCTGATGGCGGCTCAGCATTTTGAGCCGTCGCAGCAGCGCCTCTAAGGTCTTCTCCTTCTGGCGCTGCGGGCTCCAGTCGAGCGGCGGCCACCGGTCCCCGGTCGGGATCGACAGCAGCTCGGCGAGGAGTTGGACGTCGCTTTCCTGCGCGCCAAGCAATGCCTCGAGCTTGTCGAGCCTGGCCTGCGGCGGGTCGTGCCGGGCGAACCCGGCGGCTCGCTCCAGCTGGACAACGACCGGATAAAGCGCGCTGTCGCCGTGCTGCGGCGAGCAGAAATGGCGCAGCCGCGCATGCGGCTCGCTGGCGAGCCGCTCTTCGAGCGCCACCGTCAGTCGCGACTTGCCGATGCCCGGCTCGCCCGACAGCAGCACCACGCACCCTTCGCCGCCGGCCGCCCGCCGCCATCGGCGCAATAGCAGATCCAGTTCCTCGTCGCGGCCGACGAGCGGGATCAGGCTCGTCTCGTGCTGCGCCTCGAAGCGGCTCTCGACGGCCCGCGGGCCGAGCACCCGCCATGCCTGGACCCGGTCGGTCAGACCCTTCAACGGAACGCGGCCGAGATCGTCGTAGTCGAAGAGGCCGCGCGCGAGGCGCCGCGTGCCCTCGGAGATCACCACCTGCCCCGGCTCGGCAAGCGCCTGCAGTCGAGCGGCAAGGTTTGGCGTGTCGCCGACGACGCCGCGCTCCTGCGCGTCGCCGCGGCCGACGAGATCGCCGACCACCACCAGGCCGGTCGCGACGCCGACCCGCACCTCTAACGGCGAATTGTTGCCGATCTGCAGCTTCGGGATTGCCGCGGTCAGCCCCAGCGCCGCGCGCACCGCCAGCTCCGCGTCGTCCTCATGGGCCTGCGGGTAACCGAAATAGGCGAGCACGCCGTCGCCCATATATTTGGCGACAAAGCCGCCCGCGCCTTCGATCATCTCGGCGCAGCAATGGTGATAGGCGCCGATGATCTCGCGCATGTCCTCGGGGTCGAGCCGCGCCGAAAGCGACGTCGAGCCGACCAGATCGCAGAAGAGCACCGTCAGCTGCCGTCGCTCGGCCTCCGTCGCAGGCGCTTCGATTGCGCCGACGGCGCTCTCCGCATCCGCCTCGGCAATGGATCTATGGGCCAGTTTGGCGATGGCGTTGCGGATGCGCAGCCGATGGCCCGCGCTCGTTACCCCGATGTCCTTCAGCAGCTGATCGTCGACCTGGGCGAGCAGGTCGATGTCGACGTCGTTGGCTTCGAAGGCGTCGCCGTATTGGCCGAGACCGATTGAACTCCAGCCAATTGCGCACCGCGCTCATGCCGCCAGCTCCTCGAGCAGCGCCTGGGCCTCTTGCAGGACCGGGGTGCCGAACCCCTCGGTGAACCAGCCGTAGACCGGTGCGAGCAGATCGCGGGCTTCGCTGCTCTTGCCCTGGTCGCGCCACAGCCGGGCGAGGCTCGTCGCCCCGCGCAATTCCCAGAGCTTGGCGCCCTGCCGTTGCGCGATCGCAATCGCCTCCTGATAGCTGGCCTCGGCACCGGTGGCATCGGCCGTCGCCAGCAACACGTCGCCGCGCAGCCGCAGCGTCTCGGCCACAGCCCATCGATCGCCCGTCTCGGCAAATCGGTGCGCTTCCGAAAGGTGCTCGAGCGCGATTGCCCACTGCCCGGCCGTCCGGCAGGCCTCGGCAAGCATCGTGAGATGGGTAGTCGTGACGGCTCGGAATCCGGTGCCGTGCATGTCGGCCAGCCCGGTGATGAGAAGTGGGATCCCGTCGCACGGGTGCCCCAACGCCGACAGACACCAGCCGCGAAAGAAGACACTGGCAAATCGATAGAGTGCAAGCTGATGCTCGACCGTGAGCGCATTCATTTCGTCAGCGCACTGCAACAACGATTTGGGGTCCGTGCGACAGCACCAGCCCGTCCAAAAATTCCACGCCAGGGCGTCGGCGAGGGTATAGGGGTGGGAAAGCCGGCGCGCTTCCGTCAGCGCCGCGTCTGCGCGCGCCCGCGCCTGATCGAGATGCCCGAGGCAAGCCAGAGGGAGCGCCGAACGAACCAGCAGCCCCTCCAGCATGTCTCGGGGGAGAAGCCCTGCGTAGAACTG
This sequence comes from uncultured Alphaproteobacteria bacterium, assembly GCA_963772295.1. GTDB lineage: Bacteria > Pseudomonadota > Alphaproteobacteria > ATCC43930 > CGMCC-115725 > AP-15. The sequence goes on along the minus strand of CAVYWO010000017.1, from coordinate 596,386 downwards.
GCGGCTCGCCGGATCGTAAAGAGCAAGACCGCGCTCCGCGTAGGCCCGCGCCGCGGCGAATTCTCCGAAGTTATGGCATGTATGGGCGAAACTTAGACAGGCGATCACTTGCGTAGCGTTGTCGCCGCTGGTCTCGCCCAGAGCTTCCATTTCCGCTGCAAGCTGGCGCGCCCGCTGAAAATCAGCGGCGTTGGCATGATAGGTATATTGGCCCAAGAGAGCCGACAGCAGCGCGCGCGGCCGGTTCAGCGTTGGCGCGAGCTGCCGCGCCCGGGCGTATGCCTCGCCCACCTCCGGCGCGGCCCAGCCGCGGGTTGCGATCAGCGCCTGGCCGAGGGCGATCCGCATATCGAACTCGGTTTCCCGATGCCGATCGCCGTCGGGGAGGGCGGGAACCAGCGCCAGCCCGCGGCGCAGCAGCGCGACGGCCTCTACGACCGCCGAACGGCCCCAGGCCTGCCGCCCGCCGGCGAGCCAATAGCCGACCGCCTTCTCGGTCAAGCCGGCTTCCGTGCAGTGGTGGGCCAGCAGTGCCGGCTGCGCCGTCACAATCTCCGGGAACCGGTCTTCGAGGGTGGCGACGATACGGGCATGAAGCTGACGGCGTCGGTCGCGCAATAAGGTGCCGTAGGCGGCGTCCTGGATCAGCGCGTGCTTGAAGGTGTATTCGGCGTCGGGCGGGGTGCCTCGGCGGTAGATCAGCTCGGCGCCGACCAGCTGCGCCAGGCCGGCGTCGAGTGTCGCCGTTGGCATCAGAGCCACCGCGGCGATCAGCTCGTGCGAGAATTGGCGGCCCAAGGCGGCGCCGATCTGCGCCACTTCGCGAAGCGGCGCCAGACGGTCGAGCCGGGCCAACAGCGAGGCCTGCAAACTCGCCGGGATCGCCCGCTCGGGCACGGGCCCTACCGCGGTGTAATGGTCGCCAGCGTCGGTCAATAGGCCGCTCTCGACAACCGCCTTGGTCAGTTCCTCGACGAAGAGCGGCACCCCGTCAGTGCGATCGATGATCTGCGCTGCAATCTCCTGGGGCAGCGCCTTGTCGCCGGTGACGCCCGCTATCATCTCGGCCCGCTGCCGCGGCGCCAGGCGGCTGAGGCTGAGCGCGGTGACGTGCGGTCGCCCGGCCCAGGGCGCACTGAACTCCGGCCGGTAGGTGACGATCAGCAGGACCGGCAGCGTCGACACCCGGTCGACGATCAGGTCCAACAGTTCGAGCGAGGTCGGGTCGCTCCACTGCGCGTCCTCGAACAGCATCAGCAGCGACTGCCGCGCCGCCAGCCCTTCGACCTGCGCCACAAGCGCATGAAGGGTCTGCTGTTTTTGCTTCTGTGGGGCAAGGTTGAGCGGCGGGTAGCGCTCGCCGGCCGGAAGCGAGAGCAAGGCCGCGAGCAGCGGGACAACCTCGCCGAGATCGTCGGTCGCCCGGGCGAGCACCGTCCCGAGCTTGTCAAGCCGCTCATCGGCGGTGTCCTCCCGCCGAAACCCGGCCGCGCGTTCGAGCTGGACGATCGTCGGGTAGAGCGCATGGTCCTGATGGTGCGGCGAGCAGAAGAAGCGCAGCCGGGTGAGCGTCTCGCCGGCGAGACGCTCGACCAGGGTCTGGGCGAGACGCGACTTGCCAATTCCTGGCTCGCCGGAAACCAGCACGACGCAGCCCTCGCCGCTCTTCGCCTGTTCCCAGCGCCGCTGCAACAGCGCCAGCTCCTCGTCGCGGCCGACGAGCGGCGTGCGGGTCGCGCGCAATGCCTCGAAGCGGCTCTCGGCCCCGCTCTCCCCCAATACCCGCGAGGCCGCGACCGGCTCGGGCAGGCCCTTGATCTCGAGGCGCCCTAGATCCTCGTAGTCGAACAGCCCGCCGGTCAGCCGCCGCGTGCTCGGCGCGATCACCACGGTCCCTGGCTCGGCCAGCGCCTGCAGCCGCGCAGCGAGGTTCGGCGTCTCGCCGACGACGCTGCGCTCGCGTGCTTCTCCTTCGCCGATCAGATCGCCGACCACGACCAAACCGGTGGCGATGCCGACCCGCACCTGCAATGGCGCCCCGGCGACGGTGTCGACCCCCGGAACGCCCGCCCTTGCGGGCGCCCACGGACTCGTATGGGGATTTTGCTGTCAAGTAGTTTCGACATGGCGGTTGGCTGGTGTTGGTTAAGGACCTTCAGGTCAGTCGCGGCCGTAGCCACGGGGCGGGTCGATCGCCTGCAACTCCTCGATGTCGAGCTCGGCGATTGCTTGCAGCTTCTCCGCCAGCCTGGATGCTTCGAGATTGGCGGGAAGGTTGTCCAGCCAGGCGCGGTAATTGTCCTGCAGCTCGATCAGCGTGGCGACTGCTGCCGCCCAGCGCCTTGGCCGTGGCGCGAGGCGCGGTGCCGGTGACGCCGTCTGGCTCTGTTGGCTCTGCTGGCGCCGTCTAGCGCGGCATCGCGCTTGACGCTCAGCTGGGGTCATCGGGGCGCTGCCGGTCCGATGTCTGGGCATCTTCGATCTCCTATTGGCACTCCCAGGCTCCCCGTCGGCCTCGCGATTGAGGCATCGTGGTACGGAACCGCAGGTTCCGCCGGATACGAGTTTGCAGGCCATCGGCCTGAGCACAGGGGAGCCGCCCAGGCTCGTGACAGGTGACGCCAATGAACTCCTCGCCCCGGTTTCCTGTGCCCAGACCGCAGCTCGGGCCCAGATTGCGACGGAGCAACCGCACCAGCCGACGCCCGCACCGCCGCCGCCTGAGCGCAAGATCAGGGCACGCGGCGAGACACAAAGACACCGGGCGGAGCAAGGCGCTTGGCGCCGACGCCTGAGTTCGCCGGTCTCGACATAGCGCCAGAGCGCGACCAGCAGCTTTCGGGCAAGCGCCACGATCATCACTTTGCGGATGCGCCCCTTGGCACCGCTGGTTCGCTGGACGAACCAACGGCTGAGCGGGCTTTGCGGTTGGAAGCGAAGCCAGCGCCAAGCCAGTTGCATCAGGATGTGGCGCACCCGTGCATTGCCGTTTTTGCCGATGCCCTGCTCGCGCTCCATGCCGCCGCTCTGGAACGGCGTGCCGGTCAAACCGACAAAGCTCGCCAGCGCCCGGCGATCACGGAACTGGGAGGGCGGGACCACTCTAAATGGCGGCATCTTGCAGCCATAGTCCGTGACGGCATCCCGCCCACCCAGGTCGGTTCCGAACGGCAGCCTAGCATCTCGCGGACCAGAACGGTCGCGGTCTCGACACCGAGGCCGACGATCTGGGTCAGCAGCTGGATCATTCGCTCGGCGCGGTCCGGCTCGGCGATCTTCACGACCGCGTCGCGCTCGGCCTCGATCTCGCGCAGTTGGGTCCGAGACCAGGCGGTGGCGCACCATCAAGCGTCTCAGCTCCGCCATCGTCTTGGGCGGCAACGGCGAGCCGGCAAAGGTCTGCAATGCCTCCAGCCGCTCGAACGCCTTCTTGAGGCGCGGCTTGAAGCCGACGATACCATGCAGACAGAGCAAACTCTCCACGCGGCTCTCGAGTTGCAGCCGCTCGCGGACCAGCCGCTCCCGTTCGCGTCCCGGCCGGCGCAGTTCCTCCTCCGCCTCACTCGCGATGCGCACCATCGAACACACCCGCGGCTCGCCGCGCAGCCACGCCAGCAGCGTGCGCAACAGCATGTCCAGGTCGATCCGATCCGTCTTCGCCCGCCGGCTCCGCCGCGGCACCGGAATGCTCGCCGGATGCATGACCTGCACCTCGATCCCCTGCGCCAGCAGGTAACGGGCAATCCCCGTCTCGGCCCGCCTCGTAGCTCAGCACCACGCGCTGCACCGCCCGACCCGCGGCCTCCGCCTCCGCCTTCCACAACCCGATCGTCCGCAACAAGCCGGCCAGATCGCGCGGCGCGAGCCGCCGCCGCGGCCGACGGGCGACCCCGGGAACCACCGCCCCGGCCTCCCACGACTTGCCGCTCAATTCCAGCGCCACGACCAAAGTGCTATTATGGTCAAAGGCGGCCGTGGTGTTGCTCGGTTCGATTTGCTTTGGCATCGGATCAATCCTGTCTGGTCTTGGACAACCGACAAGATACTCAATGCCGCGGCCGTCCTCCCCATAGCATCTAAATCCGTGGGCTGAAGGCCCACGTCCGGGGGCGGCGATCGCCCCGACCAGCGCCAGCCCGGCCCGCACCGCTCGCTCGGCGTCGTGCTCGCCGGCCCGCGGATAGCCGAAATAGGCGAGCACCCCGTCGCCCATGTATTTGGCGACAAACCCGCCGGCGTGCTCGATGACCGCCGCGACGCAGCGGTGATAGGCGGCGATCACCGCGCGCAGGTCCTCGGGATCGAGCCGCGCCGACAGCGCCGTCGAGCCGACGAGATCGCAGAACATCACCGTCAGCTGCCGTCGCTCGGCCGAGATCGTTTCCGTCGGGCTGGGAGCATTTTCTCTCGTATCGAGCGCGGCTCTTGGGCTCAGCTTCGAGATCGCGTTACGGATCCGCAGCCGATGACCGGCACTCGAGACCCCAATGTCCTTCAGCGTCTGATCGTCGATCTGCCCGAGCAGATCCATGTCGATGTCATTCGCCTCGAACGCGCCGGCATATTGCGCGAGGCCGATCGCCTGCAGCCAGTTGCGGGTCTCGCTCACGGCGCGACCTGCTCCAAGAGCACCTTGGCCGCGATGAGATCGGCGGTATCGAAGCCTTCGGTAAACCAACCATAGATGGGGGCGAGGAGGGCGTGCGCTTCCTCGCGCTTCCCTTGGCGCGCCAAGAGCCGGGCGAGGCTCGTCGCCGCGCGCAGTTCCCATGATTTCGTCAGCTGCCTGCGGGCGATTGCGATTGCCTTACGGAACGAGGCTTCCGCCCTGCTGTCGTCGGGCTCCTTGCAGGCGAGAAGGAGTTCGCCTTCAAGCCGGTTGAGCTCCGCCTCGTACCAGCGCACCTCGGTCTCCTCGGTCTCGGCCAGCGCTTCGCGCACGGCCGGGAGCCCCTCCTCGATCCGGCCGGTCGCAAGGCATGCATCGGCGAGAAGAGCCAGCCAATCCGGCCCGCGGAGTTTGGCGCCGGTCGCGCGATGGAGGTCGATCCCCGCGCGCAGTCGGGGAAGCCCCTCTTCCGCCAGACCTTTTTTGGCGAGAGCCCAGCCGGAAGGGACCATGGCGTACGTGGCCGCAAACGGACTCTGCTCGGTCGAAAGGACGAGAGCGGACTCCGCCCGCTCCAGGCAGAGCGCAACCTCCCCGCGCAGTAGATGAAGTATCGCCGCATAGGAGAGGGCCACGGCCTCGCTCATCGGGTGGGCGGCGGCGCACGCCGCGGCGATCGCTTCTTCCGCATAGCGGAGCGCCTCATCGGGGAAGCCTTGCAGCGAGAGGACAAGGCCCAACCAAACGCGGCAAATCACGCCGACGTCGTAACCGACTCGGGGGTCTTTGGGGCGATCGCGCTCGGGATCGTAACCCGCGAGGCCTGCTTCAGAATGCCGCCGCGCCGCGGCGACGTCGCCCGAATAAAGGTGGGCCTGGGCCATCAGGAAATGGGCTTGACTGAGGAGGAGCGGGTCTCCAAGTCGCTCGGCGAGGGCCACATTCTCCTCGGCGATTGGCAGCGCGATGCGCAGCTCTCCGCGGCTCAGATGGACGGATGCGAATGAAATGCGCGCCCAAACCGCCTGAAACTGCGCCGGCGAATCCGTCCCGATCCGCCCTCCGAGCTCGACCGCCCGCACCGCGGCTCGCTCCCGCGCCGCCGACGCAAATCCCTCGGTCGCCGTTAAAGGCGCCGTCAGGGCGAACTGGAGGAGCAATTCCCGTTCATCGCGCCCGGCGCTTTCGGGAAGCCCACCGAGGATCTCGAGGCCTCTTTTCAGATGCGCGATGGCCTCGACGTTTGCCGAACGCTCGATCGCCCGCTCGCCGGCGCGTTGCCACCAGCGAACCGCCTTTTCGAGAAGTCCCGCTTCGGTCAGGTGCCGGGCAAGAAGCTCGGGCTCTGCCGCGACCCGATCGACAAAATCGGCTTCGAGCACAACGGCGATGCGGGCGTGAAGCTCCTCGCGCCGGCGGCGCAGCAAGCTGCCATAGGCGGCATCTCTGACGAGCGCGTGCTTGAAAAGATAGGTGGCGTAAGGCGGGGCGCCGCGGGAGAAGACGAGGCCGGCCTCGCCGAGCCGGCCGAGGGCGCCCAGAAGATCGGCCTCGCTGCGCTCGGCCACCGGCACCAAGAGTTCATAGGAGAATTCCCGGCCGATCGCGGCGGCGATCTGGGCCACTTCCTTGACCGCCAGGCCGAGGCGATCGAGACGCGCCATCAGCGGCGCCTGCAGCGCCGCCGGGACGGCGGCCGACCCCGATACCGAGCCGGCAAACGACTTCTCGACCCCCGCCCCGGATCCGCCGGCTTCGAGAACCGCCCTCGTCAGCTCTTCGACAAAGAGCGGAATGCCGTCGGTCCGCTCGACGATCTCTGCGGCCGCCTCGCTCGATAAGGCCGCGGTTCCGGCGATGCCTTCGACCATCACCGCGCCGGTGCGACGATCGAGCCGGGCAAGCGTCATTGCCGTCACCTGCGGCAGACCGCTCCAAGGCGGCGCGAATTCGGGACGGAAGGTGGCGAGGACGAGGACGGGCAGGCCGGCTATTCGCTCGATCATGCGGTCGAGAAGCTCGCGCGAGCTGGGATCGATCCAGTGCAGGTCCTCGAAGATCACGAGGACCGGCTTTTGCCGAGCCAGGGCTTCGAGTTGTCGCAGCAGCGCTTCGAAGGTCTTTTCTCGTCTGCGCTGCGGGGTCGATGGCGGCAGCGGATGGCGCGAGGGCAGAGAGAGAAGCTCGGCGAGAAGCCCAACCTCTTCCTCCGGCGTCGAGGCCGGCACGAGAAGCGCCTCGAGCTTGTCGAGCTTCTTTTCGAGGGGGTCTTCGCGCGCGAAAAGGGCGGCGCGTTCGAGCTGGGAGATGAAGGGGTAAAGTGCACTGTCCTGATGATGGGGCGACGTGAAATAGCGCAGCCGCGTGTAGACCTCGCCTTCGAGCCGGTCGCGGAAGGCGGCGGCGAGGCGCGACTTGCCGATGCCGGGCTCGCCGGAGACCAGCACGACGTGGCCCTCGCCTGACGCGGCGCGCCGCCAGCGGCGCTGCAGCAGCTCCAGCTCCTCCCCACGGCCGACGAGTGGGGTTAGAGAGGCCGCTCGCAGCGCCTCGAAGCGGCTCGGGAGGCCGCCCTCACCGACCACGCGCCAGGCGCGCTTCGGCTCGCCGAAGCCGGCTAGGTGCCGGGGTCCGAGATCCTCGACCTCGAAGAGGGCGCCGATCTGCCGCCGTGTACGCTCCGAGATGACGAGCGTATCCGGCGCGGCCAGCGCCTGCAGCCGGGCCGCGAGGTTCGGCGTTTCGCCGACGACGCCGCGCTCGCGTGCTTCTCCTTCGCCCAGCAGATCGCCGACCACGACCAAACCGGTGGCGATGCCGACCCGCACGTGCAAAGGCGCCCCGGCGGCGGTGTCGACCCCCGGTCCGCCCGCCCTTGCGGGCGCCCACGGACTCGTATGGGGATTTTGCTGTCAAGTAGTTTCGACATGGCGGTTGGCTGGTGTTGGTTAAGGACCTTCAGGTCAGTCGCGGCCGTAGCCACGGGGCGGGTCGATCGCCTGCAACTCCTCGATGTCGAGCTCGGCGATTGCTTGCAGCTTCTCCGCCAGCCTGGATGCTTCGAGATTGGCGGGAAGGTTGTCCAGCCAGGCGCGGTAATTGTCCTGCAGCTCGATCAGCGTGGCGACTGCTGCCGCCCAGCGCCTTGGCCGTGGCGCGAGGCGCGGTGCCGGTGACGCCGTCTGGCTCTGTTGGCTCTGCTGGCGCCGTCTAGCGCGGCATCGCGCTTGACGCTCAGCTGGGGTCATCGGGGCGCTGCCGGTCCGATGTCTGGGCATCTTCGATCTCCTATTGGCAATCGTGACTGTCACGTTTCCCGGACGGTTGCTCCGTCGCAATCTGGGCCCGAGCTGCGGTCTGGGCACAGGAAACCGGGGCGAGGAGTTCATTGGCGTCACCTGTCACGAGCCTGGGCGGCTCCCCTGTGCTCAGGCCGATGGCCTGCAAACTCGTATCCGGCGGAACCTGCGGTTCCGTACCACGATGCCTCAATCGCGAGGCCGACGGGGAGCCTGGGAGGGCGGGACCACTCTAAATGGCGGCATCTTGCAGCCATAGTCCGTGACGGCATCCCGCCCACCCAGGTCGGTTCCAGGCGTCGGCGCCAAGCGCCTTGCTCCGCCCGGTGTCTTTGTGTCTCGCCGCGTGCCCTGATCTTGCGCTCAGGCGGCGGCGGTGCGGGCGTCGGCTGGTAGTTCGCCGGTCTCGACATAGCGCCAGAGCGCGACCAGCAGCTTTCGGGCAAGCGCCACGATCATCACTTTGCGGATGCGCCCCTTGGCACCGCTGGTTCGCTGGACGAACCAACGGCTGAGCGGGCTTTGCGGTTGGAAGCGAAGCCAGCGCCAAGCCAGTTGCATCAGGATGTGGCGCACCCGTGCATTGCCGTTTTTGCCGATGCCCTGCTCGCGCTCCATGCCGCCGCTCTGGAACGGCGTGCCGGTCAAACCGACAAAGCTCGCCAGCGCCCGGCGATCACGGAACGAACGGCAGCCTAGCATCTCGCGGACCAGAACGGTCGCGGTCTCGACACCGAGGCCGACGATCTGGGTCAGCAGCTGGATCATTCGCTCGGCGCGGTCCGGCTCGGCGATCTTCACGACCGCGTCGCGCTCGGCCTCGATCTCGCGCAGTTGGTCCGAGACCAGGCGGTGGCGCACCATCAAGCGTCTCAGCTCCGCCATCGTCTTGGGCGGCAACGGCGAGCCGGCAAAGGTCTGCAATGCCTCCAGCCGCTCGAACGCCTTCTTGAGGCGCGGCTTGAAGCCGACGATACCATGCAGACAGAGCAGACTCTCCACGCGGCTCTCGAGTTGCAGCCGCTCGCGGACCAGCCGCTCCCGTTCGCGTCCCGGCCGGCGCAGTTCCTCCTCCGCCTCACTCGCGATGCGCACCATCGAACACACCCGCGGCTCGCCGCGCAGCCACGCCAGCAGCGTGCGCAACAGCATGTCCAGGTCGATCCGATCCGTCTTCGCCCGCCGGCTCCGCCGCGGCACCGGAATGCTCGCCGGATGCATGACCTGCACCTCGATCCCCTGCGCCAGCAGGTAACGGGCAATCCAGAAACCGTCTCGGCCCGCCTCGTAGCTCAGCACCACGCGCTGCACCGCCCGACCCGCGGCTTCCGCCTCCGCCTTCCACAACCCGATCGTCCGCAACAAGCCGGCCAGATCGCGCGGCGCGAGCCGCCGCCGCGGCCGACGGGCGACCCCGGGAACCACCGCCCCGGCCTCCCACGACTTGCCGCTCAATTCCAGCGCCACGACCAAAGTGCTATTATGGTCAAAGGCGGCCGTGGTGTTGCTCGGTTCGATTTGCTTTGGCATCGGATCAATCCTGTCTGGTCTTGGACAACCGACAAGATACTCAATGCCGCGGCCGTCCTCCCCATAGCATCTAAATCCGTGGGCTGAAGGCCCACGTCCGGGGGCGGCTACTGCCTCGACCAGCGCCAGCCCGGCGCGCACCGCCCGTTCGGCGTCGTGCTCGTCGGCCCGCGGATAGCCGAAATAGGCGAGCACGCCGTCGCCCATGTATTTGGCGACAAACCCGCCGGCGCGTTCGATAGCGGCGGCGACGCAGCGGTGATAGGCGCCGATGATCTCGCGCATGTCCTCCGGGTCGAGCCGCGCCGACAGCGCCGTCGAGCCGACCAGATCGCAGAACAGCACCGTCAGCTGCCGTCGCTCGGCGTCCGTCTGCTGCTGTCCAGCACGTGAAGATGCCGCGAACGTCGCGGCGGTCGGGACGCCAGTGCTCAACGTCGCAATCGCTCTCATGAGCCGTTTGCGGTGCCCCATCGGCACGCCGAGCTTCTCGAGGTCGGCCTCGGTCAGGTCGGGCAGGACCTCACGGTCGATCTCGTTTTGGCGGAACACCGGCTCGTATTGTTCGAGGCCCAGGGTCCGCAGCCAGGAGGCGACATCCATCTCGACCTCCGTCGAGGTGCACCCGCAGATTAGGAGATCGGGCGTGACCGAACATCAATTTCCTGTGCGCCCTCGCCGCCCTCAACCGGCGATGCGTCACCGGTTGCGGGCGGCTAAAGGAGACACCGGGCGGAGCGGGCCGCGCGCCGCCCGGATAGCGAACAACTCTGGTGCTTCAGCGCATTGGCTGCATCGGTCGCGGCGCGCGTTTGCGCCGTTCGTCAAGCCTTTTGCCTCAGGCCCTCCAGGATCGCCTCGGGCGTGATCGGCATGTGCCGAACGCGCACGCCGACCGCATTGTAGATCGCATTGGCTACTGCTGGTGCCACCACTGTGGATGGCGGCTCACCGACGCCGCTTGGATGATGGCTGGACGAAATCAGCTCGACGTCGATCTCCGGCACATCGGCAAGGCGGATTGGATGGTAGTCGTGGAAGTTGCTCTGCTCGAACGCACCATTCCGGAAGGTGAGCCGCTCCGACAAGACCTGGCTCGCCCCCCACAACGCCGCGCCTTGAATTTGCGCGGTGGCGTTGCGCGGGTTGACGACCAGGCCGGGATCGATGGCGACCGTGATCCGGTTGATTCTATAGGCACCCGTAGCCGGATTGACCGTGACCTCGGCGACGCCGGCGACCCAGGTCGGGCTCTGTCGTTCCTCGGCCGAGGAGACGGCGAGGCCCATGCCGGTGTTGGGCGGCAGCGTCTTCGATCCCCAACCCGCCTTTCCGGCCGCCACTCGCAGACAATTGGCCAGCCGCAGCGCCCCGCCCACCGTGGTCGATTCGTACTTGGGCCAGCTCTTGTCGGTAGTCCATGGCAGCGAGATCCAAAGCCGGTCCACATAATAGTCTGACGCGGTTCCCGGCGGGTAGCCGGTGTTGGGGATGCCGCGACTGCCGCCCTTGCCGTTGAGCAGGGCGAGACGAAATTCCAGCGGATCGCGCTTGAGCGCGTGCGCCACCTCGTCGATGAATGATTCGACAACGAACATGTTGTACGAGTTCGACACCGAGCGCAGTGGGCTGACCTGCAGGGCCGAGGTCGTGCGGTCGCTGTGCCACGCGCGCACGCGCTGGTTCGCGACGTCGTACCAATGGTCGCTGCCGCCGATCGACCACTGGTCGACGTCTTTCTTCTTGTCGGGCCAGGAATTGAGCTGCAGCCAGTCGGTTCCGTTTTTGAACTTCTTGCCGACGCCGAAACGCGGGGCCATGAAGCCGCACGAGATGTCGTGGTTCATCGCCACCAGCTCGCCGTTCTTCAGCCCCGCCTTGACCCTGTGATAGCTCGGCGTGCGCGGGAAGCTGGTCGCGAAGTTGGTTTCCCGCGTCTGGATCAGCTTGACCGGTCGTCCGACCTCCTTGGCACAGTAGGCGGCGGCGAGGACCTCGTCGTAGTCCTGCTTGCCGCCGAAGCCGCCGCCGACCGCGTGTTCGTGCACGTAGACCTTGATCTCCTCCGGCTTCCGCCCGAGCACCTTCGCCAGATAGGCGGTGAGGGTCATGCGCGCGAAAGACGGGTTCTGGGTTCCGGTGTAGACGTGGCAGGCGCCATCCACGAAGTGCGCCGTCCCGTTGAGCGGCTCCATGGTCGAATGGCACACCATGTCGGTCGTGTATTCCACCTCCAGCACCGAAGCGGCCTCGGCGAGCGCCTTGTCCACGTCGCCCTCGTTCACCCAGTTCGCCGCCGCGTCGGTGTTGCGCGCGTTTTGCGCCAGCTCGCTGAAGATGTCGGCTAGGTTGAGAGATCCGTACGGCCCGGGATCGACCTCGACCTTTAACGCGTTGGCGGCCTTCACTGCGGCCGGGAATTTCTCGCCGAGAGCCACCACCCAGCCGGTGCACTTGCCGAGCGCGTTGTCGATCTTCACCGCCTTGACGAAACCCGGGACCTTGCGGGCCTCGGAATCATCGATACTCAGCACGTTGGAAGCATAGCGTGTGCGCGGCGGCACGAGCGCGCCATAGAGCATGTCGGGCAGGTGCACGTCGATGCCGAATTTCGCTTGGCCATTCGTCTTCGACGGGATGTCGAGCGCCGGGATCGACCGGCCGATCAGTCTGTAGCTGCCCGCTTCCTTGATCTTGATCGTTCTGAAATCGTCGGGATATACAAACTTGCGGTCGATCCGCACCTTGCGGATGATCTCGCCATAGCCGATCGAGCGGCCCGATCCCTGGTCGACGACGCGGCCCCGTTGGGCGTAGCATGCTGCCGGATCGGCGGCGAGCAGCTTGGCCCCGGCTTCGACCAGGGCCATCCGCCCGGCCGCGCCGGCGCGCGACAGCCGGTCGAACTCGGTCGTGACACTGCTACTATTCGCAGTGGCCGCCAACCCGTAGATCGCGAAGTTCTCGACGCTCTCGAGCGGCGCGTCGAGGCGGACGTCCTGCCAGTCGACCTCCAGTTCCTCGGCGATTACCTGGGCCAGCGCGGTGCCGATGTGCTGGCCCATCTCGGCCTTGATGATGTGCATCGTCACCTTGCCGTCCGGGGTCAGCGTGAACCAGATCGACGGCGTAAACTCGGCCATTGCCGGATCGCTCGCGGCTTCGGCGCCGCTCGTCAGCTCGACGAGGTTGATGCTCAGGTAGGCTCCGGCCGCAGTCGCCGCAGAGCGCACCAGGAAACCGCGGCGCGTCGTTCCGGAATGCATGGCGTCACGCATGGCTTGCATCCTCCCGCGCCATGTCCGCGGCGCGTTTGACGGCGCCGACGATGCGCGAATAGGTGGCGCAACGACAGAGATTGCCGTTCATGGCTTCGACGATCTGCTCGTTGCTCGGATTTGGGTTGGCGGCGAGCAATGCCGCCGCCTGCTTGATCTGTCCCGACTGGCAGTAGCCGCATTGCGGCACCTGATGCTCGATCCAGGCCCGCTGCACGGGGTGGCTGTTGGCCGGATCCAGCCCCTCGATCGTCGTGATCAAGGCCCCTCCCGCCTCGCCGACCCTAACCAGGCAGGACCGTTCGGCTCGGCCGTCGATATGCACCGTGCACGAGCCGCACAATCCGCTGCCGCATCCGTATTTGGTTCCGGTCAGCCGCAGGTCCTCGCGGATCACCCATAAGAGCGGCGTATCGGAGGGTGCGTCGGCGAAGTAGCTTTGGCCGTTGATTGTCAAGTTGGGCATGTATTGGATCCTCCCGCAGGTTCCGTTATCGAAAATCAGTCCGGGGTCCGAATTTCCTCCACAAACTCATGCTCTTAGCGAAACGATAGCCGCCCGTGCCGCGGAACGATGGATCCCGGCCGGAGCCTGTCCTCGGGCCGCGCGCAGCGCGGACCCGGGGGCCGGGGTGACCCGATTACAGCGCATCGAGCAGCGCCCTTGCCTCGGTCAGGTCCGGCGTCTCGAAGCCTTCGGTGAACCAGTCGTAGACCGGCGCCAGGAGGTCGCGGGCTGCCGTCCGTTTGCCTTGGTCGCGCAACATCCGAGCAAGGCTCACGCCGGCGCGCAGTTCCCAGAGCTTTGCGTTCTGATGCCGGGCGATGTCGATCGCGGTGCGAAAGCTTGCCTCGGCCGAGGCGTGATCCTCGCTGTCGCGCAACACTTCGCCGCGCAACCGGTGGATCTCCGCTTCGAACAATCGCTCTTCGCATGCGTTCGCGGCCCCGACGGCTTCCGCGAGCCGCGCCAATGCCGCCGCCGTCCGTCCTACCCGGCGATACGCGTCCGCCAGCCAGGTGAGGTGCTGCGGCACCATAAAACGCATCTCGCTCCTGCGATGAGCGGCCAATCCCTCCTCCAGCAGCGCGATGCCCTCCTGCGTCTGCCCCATCGCAGCGCGGCACCAGCCGCGATATATGAGGCTCTGGCCCAAAAGCCCTCTAAAGTTCTGCTCGGCAACGAGAGCCTCGAGCTCCTCGGCGCGCGGCAGCGCGGCAGACACAGAGGCCATGTCGGACCTGCCGACGCGCATCATGGTCGGCACCAAATTCCAGAGCGCCATCGCCACCGTGAACGGCTGGGCGAGCCGGCGGGCCGCCGCCAGCGCTTCATCGCCCCTCGCTCGCGATTGGTCCAGATAGCCGAGCGCGCCGAGTACATTGCAAAGGAACCCCAGCATCATTACCTGCGTGTCCTGCAGCGAGACGGCCGCGTAGAATGGTCGATCCGCGGGATCGAACAACTCGAGGCCTTCCTCGAGCCGAGCCCGCGCATCGCCGAATTCCCCGCGCCACAACTGGAGTTGCCCGATCATCCGGCAACTCGTCACCAGGATGCGCCGATCGTTCTCGGCCTCCGCCAACCGCCGCATCGCAGCGGCATGCTCCAGCGCCAAATCGAGCTCGCCTCGAGTGAATGCGTACATGCATTGGCCAAAGAGCACCGGCACCAGCTGCTGCCGCCGCTGCAGCCGCTCGCACAGCTCGCGGGCGCGGGCATAGGTGTCCGCCATCTCCGAAGACGCGTGGCCCATCGCCGCCATCAAGGCGCGGCCGAGAGAGGTCTGGAGCTCGAGTTCCTGCTCCAAGCGTCTCCCCTCGTCGCCGACGCCGGAAAGCAGCGCCAACCCCTGGCGCAGCTGCGCGACCGCTTCCGCCGTCGCCGAGCGTCGCAGCGAACGCCGACCGGCCATGAGCCAGTATTGGATCGCCTTCTCGGCGAGCCCGGCTTCGGCGCAATGTTGCGCCAGCCGCTCCGGCTCGGTCATGACCATTTCGGGAAACTGCTGCTCCAAGGCGGCGACGACACGCGCATGCAGCGTCTGGCGCCGGCCGCGCAGCAAGGTGCCGTAGGCCGCATCGCGCACCAGCGCGTGCTTGAATTGGAATGTGGCCTGCGGCGGCATGCCGCGGCAGAAGACGAGGCCCGCATCGCCGAGCCGCTCGAGGGCCGATCGCAGGTCCGGCTCGCTCTTCTGCGCCACCGGCATCAGCAACTCGTACGAGAACTCGCGACCGATGACGGCCGCCACTTGCGCCGTCTCCTTCGCCGCTGGGCCGAGACGGCTCAGGCTCAGCGTCGATACATGCGCGAGGCCGGTCCAGGGCGGGTGAAACTCGGGCCGAAACGTGATCACCAGCAGCACCGGCAGCTGCGCCACGCGTTCTACGGTCAGGTCCAAGAGCTCGCGCGAGCTCGGGTCGATCCAGTGGACATCCTCATAAACCGCCAGCACCGGCTGATGGCGGCTCAGCGTGTCGAGCTGTCGCAGCAGCGCCTCGAAGGTCTTCTCCTTCTGGCGCTGCGGGCTCCAGTCGAGCGGCGGCCAGCGATGCCCGGTCGGGATCGACAGCAGCTCGGCGAGGAGTTGGAGGTCGCTTTGATGCCCCGGTTGAGCGCCGAGCAATGCCCTGAGCTTGTCGAGCCTGGCCTGCGGCGTGTCGTGCCGGGCGAACCCTGCGGCGCGCTCCAGCTGCATCACGATCGGATAAAGCGCGCTGTCGCCGTGCTGCGGCGAGCAGAAATGGCGCAGCCGCGTATGCGGCTCGTGGCCGAGCCGCTCTTCGAGGGCCACCGTCAGCCGCGACTTGCCGATGCCCGGCTCGCCCGACAGCAGCACCACGCATCCTTCGCCGCCGGCCGCCCGCCGCCACCGGTGCAGCAGCAGGTCCAATTCCTCGTCGCGTCCGACGAGCGGCGTGAGGCTCGTCTCGTGCTGTGCCTCGAACCGGCTCTCGACCGCGCGCGGGCCGAGCACCCGCCATGCCTGGACCGGGTCGGTCAGGCCCTTGAGCGGAATACGCCCGAGATCGTCGTAGTCGAAGAGCCCGCGCACCAGGCGCCGCGTGTCCTCGGAGATCACCACCTGCCCCGGTTCGGCCAGGGCTTCGAGCCGAGCGGCGAGGTTTGGCGTGTCGCCGACGACGCCGCGCTCCTGCGCGTCGCCGCGGCCGACGAGGTCGCCGACCACCACGAGCCCGGTCGCGATGCCGATCCGCACCTCTAACGGCGCGTCGCTGCGGATTTGCAGCTTCGGGATTGCCGCGGTCAGCCCCAGCGCCGCGCGCACCGCCCGCTCGGCGTCATCCTCATGCGCCTGCGGGTAGCCGAAGTAGGCGAGCATGCCGTCGCCCATGTACTTGGCGACAAAGCCGCCGGCCCCCTCGATCAACTCGGCGCAGCAATGGTGATAGGCGCCGATGATCTCGCGCATGTCCTCGGGGTCGAGCCGCGCCGAAAGCGAAGTCGAGCCGACCAGATCGCAGAGCAGGACGGTGAGGTGGCGACGCTCGGCCTCGCTGCCGAGCGCGCCGCCGACGTCGCCCGGCACGGCCGCCGAGTCGGCCAGCGACGCAATCGCCTCGATCAGCCGGCGGCGGTCGCCGACCAAGGCGACCCCGAGGTCTTTCAAATCCTCGGCCGTCAGTCTCGACAGGATCCCGCCGTCGATCCGGTTTTCGCGGAACGCCGGCTCGTATTGCTCGAGGCCCAGGCGCCGCAGCCAGCCGCCGACATCCATAGGGGCGCCTCTGCCGCCGTCCGCCTCATGATCGGCTGGGTTGCGCGCCTTGTCCAGAGCGCGTGGCCAATCAAACGGGAAAACGGGCTCAAAGGGCCTGGTCGAGGTGCCGGCCGGTCTCGAGCGTCGTCGCCCGCCGCAGATCGCGCGGCCGGGTCTCGTCGTGCGGCCGGCCGCGATGCATCGTGTCGCGGTTGTCCCAGATCACCAGACCGCCCTCGCGCCACTGATGGCGGTAGACGAATTCCGGGCGGGTCGCGTGCAGAGTGAGATCGTAAGCAAACCTTGCGAAAAACTTGATCGCGGGCATGGCAGCCGCGTCGCGATGCGTCGATCGCGTGATTGCGCCGACGGCGGGGTCGCTGTATCTATATTGTCTCTACATCTTCGGGGACCTGGGATGCGCGTACATGTCGCCAAATGGGGCAACAGCCTCGCCGTGCGGATTCCGGCGGCGCATGCGAAGGAGCTCGGGCTCCGCGCCAATCTCCAAGCGGAGCTTTCGATCGAGAACGGCAAGCTGGTTCTGGCGCCTCTCGCCGGCGATTCCGGCTTCGGTCTCGACCAACTGATCGCACAAATCACCGACGACAACCGGCACGACGAGATCGGCGCGGGACCAGCAACTGGGCAGGAGTTCGGGTGATTTCCGAGCCGTACTGCCCGGAGGTGGGAGATCTCGTCTCGATCGAATTCGACCCGCAGCAAGGCCGCGAGCAGCGCGGCCGTCGCCCCGCATTGGTGTTGACGCCGCGCCGCTACAATCGCCGGTCCGGGCTTTGCGTCTTGTGCCCGATCACCAGCCAGCAAAAGGGCTACCCGTTCGAGGTGGCGATCCCAGCCGGGCACCCGGTCGTCGGCGTCATCTTGTCGGATCAGGTGAAAAGTCTGTCGTGGCAGAGGCGCGGCGCGGAGTTCGTGGGCCGTGCCCCGGCGGCAGTGCTGGACGAAGCCAGAGGCAAGATCAAGGCGCTGCTTCAGCTCTGCTGAGCGCCCGACCGAAAATGACACACGTTGGATCAACAACTTACTCGTCACCCCCGCGAAGGAGGTTGTCAGGAAATTGGCCGAGGCGACAAAAACAGCGCTCCATCGGCGCGGTGCGTGCTTCGAGACGCGCCCTACGGGCGCTCCTCAGCATGAGGGAAGCCTTTGATGGGACTAAAGGAATTCCTCGTCCTGAGGTGCCTCGCGCAGCGAGGCCTCGAAGGATGCGCGGCATTGATCCAGCCGCTCGGCAATTGGATTACAGCCTCGAAAGCGGGGGTCCAGTGCCTGCCCCGGCCCCCGGGTCCGGCCTTCGGCCGGCCCGAGGACAGGCTCCGGCCGGGGGCAAGCGACGGGACTTCGACCCTGGATTCCCGCTGGCGCGGGAATGACGATATAAGCGTCTGAAATAATGTGATTCAATTGGGGTCGGGGTCTCAGCCCAATGGCAACGGCGCGCCGTCCAAATCTTCGGCCCGTTCGATCTCGATCAGGACCGCAAACCCGGCCCGGTTCGGATCGCGATCCTTTTCCGGCTGGATCAGGCGCCGCCATACCTCATCGCGGATCGGCCCCGATTTGTAGATCTTGGCGCGGCCGTAAAAGCGGGCGATGCCGCCCTTCGGCAGGATGCCCTCCTCGCGCAATTGCGGCTTCCTGAAGAAGACGGTCAATTTCGTACCGTCGGCAAGGCCGGCGTTGGTCGAACCCTTGCCCCGCTCCCACAGCGCCAAATGGCTGTCGTCATAGACCATCGTGCTGCCGCGCGGCGTCACCTGGGCGAAGCCATTGGGCAGCACGCTGCCGACGAGGCAGACATGCGCCGGGAAGGCGCCGTCGATATGCGATTGCAGGATCTTCGGAATGGTCGCCATCGCCAAGCCTTCTCCTGGGCCTCAGCCCGCCGCGGCCCGGGTCGCGACAAAGTCGCGCAAGGCCGCAATCAAATAGGTGATGTCTTGCTGCAACACGGCAAAGCCCGAGGCTTTCTGCACGGTCTTCTGGTTCATGTAAAGCGAGCGGTCGACCTCGATCTGCAGGCTGTGGCGACGTTCCGCCGGCCGTCCCTGCCGCCTGACGATCTCGACCCCCTTATAGACCTCGTTGACGCGAACGTCATAGCCGCGGCCGCGCAGGACCCCGGCGACGAACTCGGTAAAGTCGCGGCCGCAGGTGGTGCCGTCGCGATCGCCGAGCACAAAGTCGGCGCAGTCGCCCTCCTGTTTGGCAGTCGGGTCGGACGGCATCGAGTGGCAGTTGACATGCCACACCGCGCCGAATTTTCGGTGGGCGCGGCTGCACGCCTCGTCGAGGACGCGATGATAAGGGGCATGGAAGCGCTCGACCCGGGCGAGGATCTCGCCGATCGGCAATTTGCGGTCATAGATCGGCGCGCCCGGGCGGGCGACGCGCCGCACCAGGCCGAGGCCGGCGCGGGTCTTGTGCGAGGGCATCAATGGCGACGGCCAATCGCCGTCGAGCAGCGCCTCGTCGAGATCGTCGACCGCCCGATTGGCGTCGAGATAGCTGCGCGGAAACAACGCGGCGATCAGCGTCGCACCATGCCGCGGCGCCGCCGCGTAGAGTTCGTCGACAAAGGCGTCTTCGGCGCGGCGCAGAACCTCGATCGGGCAGCTGTAACGGAAATCCTCCGGATAGCGCGAGCCGCTATGCGGCGAGTCGAAAACCAGCGGGACCTCTTCCGCTTCCGGATCGCGGCGCCACAGCACACCCGGTATCTCGAAGATCATCGAACAGGCTCGCGCAGGGGAAGCGACACCAGACCGGGATCGCTCCGCGGCCTTCCTCGGCCGCCGAATTTACGGATAGCGCTGTTCTCGGGCAAGCCGGTGGCGCGCTGCGCGCGAACGATCCCCGGCTAGCGCTGGCGAGCCTCGCCGGTTCGGCCTAATCTCTCCCCATGAGCGGTTCTGCCTCAACCAGCATCGACATGCTGCGCCGGCTCGTCGGGTTCGACACGACGAGCCGGGAATCGAACCTGGCGCTGATCGACTTTGTTCGCGGTTGGCTCGAACGCTTTGGGGTCGAGAGCCAACTGGTGTTCGACGAGACCGGGCGCAAGGCCAATCTCTACGCGACGATCGGCCCGCCCGGCAGCGGCGGCATCATGCTGTCGGGCCACACCGACGTCGTGCCGGTCGACGGCCAGGATTGGCACAGCGAACCGTTCGCGCTGCGGGCCGCCGACGGCAAACTGTTCGGCCGCGGCACGGCCGACATGAAGAGCTTCATCGCCGTCATCCTCGCGCGCTTGCCGGAGCTCGCCGGCCGGCGGCTCTCCACGCCGATCCACCTCGCCTTGTCCCATGACGAGGAGATCGGCTGCCTTGGCGTCCGCCGGCTGATCGCGGCGCTCAAGGAGCGGCCGGTCCGGCCGCGTCTGTGCATCGTCGGCGAGCCGACCGCAATGCAGCCGGTCATCGGCCACAAAGGCAAGCGCAGCTTCCACTGCCGCGTCCATGGCTTCGAATGCCACTCGGCGCTGATCCATCAGGGCGTCAACGCGGTCGAGGCGGCGGCCGAGCTGGTCGCCGAGCTGAAGGCGATGGCGCGGCGCAAGTGCCACCAGGGTCCGTTCGACGCCGATTACCTGCCGCCCTATACGACGATCCATACCGGGACGATCCGGGGCGGCACCGCGCTCAATATCGTACCTGGGGAATGCAGCTTCGATTTCGAATACCGGCTCTTGCCCGGCGACGACCCGGACGGGCCGATCGAAGAATTGCGCGCCTTTGCCGAAAACCGGTTGTTGCCGGAGATGCGCGCGGTTCGAAGGGAGGCCTCGATCGAGTTCGCCGAGCTGAGCGGATACCCCGGGCTGGCCACCGAGCCCGATGCCGAGATCACCCGGCTCGCACTATCGCTGAGCGGGGCGAACCGCACCGGCAAGGTCGCTTTCGGTTCCGAAGCCGGACTGTTCCAGGAGGCCGGGATCCCGACCGTCGTTTGCGGTCCGGGCTCGATCGAGCAGGCGCACAAGCCCGACGAGTTTATCGCGCTCGACCAGATCGAAGCGTGCGAGGCCTTCATCGGCCGGCTGTTCGACCGGGCGGCGGCCTGAAGATGGCCGAGCCGAGCTACGCGGTCGAGCTGAGCCCGCCCGATATCGAGCCCTACCGATCCGGCAACACCGGGGTCGAGTACGTTTCGACTTTTGCCGGCGCCATTGCCGGACCTGAAGTCCTGGTGACCGCGCTGACGCACGGCAACGAAATCTGCGGGGCGATCGCGCTTGATCGGCTGTTCCGCGCCGGGTTGCGCCCGCGCCGCGGCAAGCTGACCTTGGCGTTCCTCAATGTCGCGGCGTACCGCCAGTTCCACCCGCGCTTGCCCTTGGCGTCGCGCTTTATCGACGAGGATTTCAATCGGCTGTGGGACCCCGCGGTGCTCGACGGCCCGCGCCAATCGAACGAACTCGTCCGCGCCCGCGCCGTCCGGCCGGTTGTCGATGCCGCCGATTTTCTGCTCGATATCCACTCGATGCAGCATCGGACGGCGCCCTTGATGCTGGCCGGGGTCCACGACCGGTCGGTGGCGTTGGCGCGGCGCGTCGGCATCCCCGAGCTGATCGTGCGCGACAAGGGTCATGCCGCGGGGCCCAGGATGCGCGACTACGAGGGCTTCGGCGAGCCCGCCTCGGCCAAGACCGCCCTTCTGATCGAGGCCGGGCAGCACTGGCAGCGCGACACCGCCGAGGTCGCCACCGACGTCATGCTGCGCTTCCTGGTCGCGGTCGGCAGCTTGTCCCTGGACGACGCGGCGGCGATCGCCGGGCCGCATTTTCCGGCGTTGCCGACGCAGCGCGCGATCGAGGTGACCGAGGCGGTGACGATCACCGGCGACAAGTTTGTTTTCGCCGCCGAATTTCGCGGTCTCGAAGTTCTGTCGGAACGCGGAACATTGATCGGCCGCGACGGCGACCGCGAGGTGCGCACCCCCTACGACGATTGCGTGCTGATCATGCCGTCGGCGCGGCTTGGCCCAGGCCAGACAGCGGTTCGGCTCGGCCGCTTTGTCGGCTGAGGCGACCCTTGCCGGAGCACCCGGCCCCCGCCAAGCGCAGCTTTCCGCCGGTGGTCGACGCCAATGCGCGGGTTCTGGTGTTGGGCACCTTGCCCGGCGAAGAATCGCTGCGCCGGCAGGAGTACTACGCCCATCCGCGCAACCTGTTCTGGCCGATCCTGTTCGCCTTGTGCGGCGGGGCGCCGCCAGGCGATTACGCCGCCAAGCTCGCTTTTGCCAGAACCCACCGGGTGGCGCTCTGGGACGTGTGCGCTCGGGCCGAACGCGCGGCCAGCGCCGATGCGACGATCCGCCGGGAACAGCCGAACGCGATCGAGACCTTGCTCGACGCCCATCCGCTGATCGGCGCCGTCGCCTTCAACGGCAGCGGGGCGCGACGCCTTTACGATCGCCATTTTCGCCGCCGGCCGGCGCTCACCTATCTCGCCCTGCCGTCGACGAGCCCGGCCTATGCGGGGCTCGATTTTACCGGCAAGTTCGAATGCTGGAGCGCGCTGCGCGCCGTGCTGTTCGAGCGCTGAACCCGTTAGCGGGCCGCCGACGCTCGATGGCGGCCACAGCTAGCCGGTCGAATGCATTCCGCAATTCATATTTGCAATCGGCGGGAGGATTAAGTATGGCAGGGCCGTGCGTCCCCGATAACGCTGTAGCGCGTCGGATAGTAGATAGCTGTGATGAAAATTTTGCCGCCAATTCCGACGATTGCAACAAGTTCCTAAAAGCAGCTCTTGGAGATTTCCTGGCGCCCGGGTATCTGGATGGTCTCGATGCGGATGGCATCGTAAGCAAGCTCAAAGATCCTACCGAGGGCTGGACGACATCACAGGTGATCGCCACGGCAATTTTTATGGCGAAATCCGGCAATATTGTCGTTGCTGGAATGACATCGACTGCCCTGGGACGGAGACACGGACATGTGGCGGTGGTCGTCGGGTGCGATGGTGAGCCATCGGGAGAGACTATCGTGCCGCTCGGTTACGCCGGTTCTTTGGGTAACCCCGGAGCAAGGCTCCGCGGCGGCAGACTATCCGGTACTTTCGCTGCCACGCTGGTGCGGTCCGAGGGGCTTGACTATTACTGCAGGGCGCCCGATCGGACGCCTGCCTGATCCGTGCGATCTCGGTCCGGCCGGCGCCCAGTAGACGGGCACCGGGCAAGCGACGCGAGGGATCGGCAATGAACCACCAATACGCGACGGCAAGGGTCGAGGATCGCGGCGGCGGGGTGCTGCTCTTGACCCTCGATCGGCCGCAGGTCGCAAACGCGATGAACACGCAGATGGGACGCGATCTGCTCGCCTTCTTCGAGGCGATCAACGCGGCACCGGCGCAGGCGCGCTGCATCGTGCTGACGGGCGCCGGCGAGCGGGCGTTTTGCGCCGGCGGCGACCTCAAGGAGCGCAACGGCATGACCGACGCCGCCTGGCAAGAGCAGCATCTCCTCTTCGAGCGGATGATCCGCGCCTTTATCGGTTGTCCGGTGCCGGTGATCGGGGCGGTCAACGGCGCCGCCTATGCCGGCGGGTGCGAATTGGCGTTGTGCTGCGATTTCATCTACGCCGCCGAAACGGCGCGCTTCGCCTTGACCGAGGTGACGCTCGGCATCATGCCCGGCGCCGGCGGCACGCAGAACCTGCCGCGCGCGGTCGGCGAGCGCCGGGCAAAGGAGGTCATCCTGACCGGCCGCCCGTTCACCGCCGCCGAGGCCTGTCAATGGGGCCTGGTCAACCGGCTGTGCGCTCCGGGCCGCGTTGTCGACGAGGCGCTCGAGACCGGCCGCGCGATCGCCGACAATGCGCCGATCGCGGTGCGCCAGGCGAAGCAGGCAATCCATTTCGGCATGCAGATGGATCTCGCCAGCGGCATGATGCTGGAGATCGAGGCCTACAACCGAATGGTTCCGACCGAGGACCGGCGCGAAGGGGTCGCGGCGTTCAACGAGCGGCGCAAGCCGCGTTTCAAGGGGCAATGACGCGACATCGCCGGCGCCTTCGGATTACCAAGGGCGGAATAGCGGCCAAGCGCTATTCCGCCCTGGGCTGCGGATGGCGGAAGGCACTCCGCTGTTCCGCCCTGCGGTTTGATCCCTGGTGGGTCGCTGCTAGCCGTGCACATCCTGCAGGTCGGCCAGCAACTGCTGGATATTGAACCCCGGCGCGAAGTTCGGATCGGTCTGCGCGACCTTGGGCACCGCGGCATACGCCTCGCCGCGGCCGGCGCCGGACACTTCATCCCACCAGGCCCACTCTCCCTGCTGCTTGGCGCTGCCCCAGGTGAGCACGTTCAACAGATCGGTCGGGCGCGAGCCGGTGTAGCCGGTGAACGCGACGGCATGCCCTTCATTGATCAGCGGGCCGGGAGTTCCACGGCTTGCCCTCGTTGAAGTCGGTGATGATGGCCTGCTGACACTGGAAGCCGACGAAGATGCAGCCGAACAGCGCGATCGCCTGCTGCATGTGCGTGTGGTTCTGCGGATCGATCGAGACATAGGCGATGATGTCGTCGAGCGGTTGCGTGTTATTGTACCAATTCTTCATCACCGTGAGCACGTTGAGCCCGCTGTCCACACCGCCGGTCAATCCGAAATAGACGCGCAGGCAGGTCTGGGCAGACCAGACATGCTTTTTGCCGTCGAATGCGGCCCAGATCGTATCGCAGTGGGCGCGACCGGCGATCGTGCAGTCGCCGTAAGTGTCGTTCCCGTCCATCGGGAAGATGACAGCGGCATCCGTGCTGTCGAAGACCCCGTACACGCGGGCCTTGCTGTCGAAGGCGGCGGGCGGCGGGGCGAGGCCGGCGGCATAGTTGGCAAACCGCAGCGTGCGGTAGTCGTGACTCGTGGGGTGTCTGCCGAACCGCATGATTTCCTCCTGTGTTCTGGACGGTCGGTCGTCCAGCTGCCAGCAGAATTAAGCGATGCGGTTCGGTAGATGTGTGAAGGGCGTCACACGTCAGATCGATTTTGCCCACGCGCACTCGGACCCGCTAATCCTCGGCCAGCAGCACGTCCAGGGTTGCCGGACAAGCCGCGGGCACCGGCAGCGGCGGCTGGTTCTCGACCGTCTCCGGCATCGCCTGGAGCGCGCGGCGATAGAGACGCGCCAGGTCGATGCGCTGGCGCATCGAGGGCGAGAAACGGGCCGCAGCATCACCGCGGAACCGCCGCGCTTCCGCTCGCCAGTGCGGTGCATCGCGTGCCAGCGGCCAGGCTTCGGCCTTGAGGTCGTGCAGCAGCGCTTGGACGAGCAGCGATTCGACCGCATGCAGCTCGCTCCGGCCCACGTCCTCGATCTCCTCGGCGATGTTCGGCCAATCCAGATCCGCGTCGTTCACGCGGTCGCCGGCGGCGATCCGGCGGAGCAGCGCGCCCTGGCGTTCCGACCAGGCCAGGATGTCGGCGTCGTAGAGATCGCTCATTTCGCGCCCCCTCGTCGCGAGGCTTTTACCGCTGCCCGTCATTGCCGCATAGTGCGGTTCGCCGATCGGCGGCGGCGACGTCGGCAACCGCAAGCCGCGTTTCAAGGGCCGATCCCGGCGGAATTGTCTGGCGATGGAGGGCGCGATGACCGGTCCCGGCCCGGCGACCAGCCTTACCGAGCTTCTCGCCGCTCGGGCGGCAAGCCTGCGCTGGGAGGACATTCCGGAGCCGGCCCGGGCGGTCGCGCGGCAATGTCTTCTCGACTGCCTCGGTGTCGCCATCGCCGGCGCCGGCGAGCCGCTGGTGCGGCTGCTGTTCGACGAAATGCGGGAGGCGGGCGGTGCGGGGCAGGCGAGCGTCATCGGTCACGCGGCGGTCTTGCCGGCATTGTCGGCGGCGCTGGTCAATGGTGCTGCGGCGCATGCCCTCGATTACGACGACGTCAATGTCGCGATCCCGGGACATCCTTCGGTCGCAATCCTGCCGGGCCTTCTCGCACTGGCCGAACTCGAACGGGCTTCCGGGCACGAACTCGGCGCCGCCTTCGTCGCCGGTTACGAGACCGCCTGCCGCATCGGCGCGGCGTTGCAGCCCGGGCATTACAATCTCGGCTTTCACGCCACCGGCACCGTCGGCAGCCTTGGCGCCGCCGCCGCGTGCGCCAGGCTGCTCGCCTTGCCGGCGGCGGCGACCGCCGCCGCTCTCGGCATTGCTGCGACCCAAGCGGCCGGGCTCAAGGCGCAATTCGGCACGATGTGCAAACCGTTCCATGCCGGCAAGGCGGCGCAGAACGGGCTGCTGGCGGCGCGTCTGGCGGCGCGCGGCTTTGCCAGCCGCGCCGACATCGTCGAATGCACGCAGGGGTTTGCCGCAACGCACAGCGCCGATTTTTCGCCGGAGGCGGCGCGGTCGACCCCGGCCGGCGGCTGGCACATCCTTGCCAATTTGTTCAAGTACCACGCCGCCTGCTATTTCACGCACGCGCCGATCGAATGCGCCCTTAAACTGCGCCGGGCCCATGCGCTCGTCCCCGAGGCGATCGCCCGTATAACGTTGCGCATCGATGCCGGCGCCGATCGCGTCTGCAACATCCCCGATCCGATCGACGGGTTGCAGAGCAAGTTCAGCCTGCGCCAAACGGTGGCGATGGCCCTCTCCGGGATCGATACGGCGAGCCTCGGCGCGTACAGCGAAGCAAACGCCCGCGACCCGACCCTGCTGCGGCTGCGCGAGAGGCTGACTTTCGATTTTCGCAGCGGTTGGCCGCAGACCCTGGCCGAGATGGAAATCGAGCTCCTCGACGGCAGGCGGGTCGCAGCGCGCCACGATTCTGGCATTCCCGCGGACGACATCGCCGCCCAGGGCCGGCGCCTCGCAGTGAAGTTCGACGCGCTCGTCGGACCGGTGCTCGGCCCGCCGCGCACCCGCGAACTGCGCGAGATGGCGCTCGCTCTCGACGAGATCCCCGATATCGGACGATTGATGCGGCTTGCGGCAGGGTGAGGCGCAGAATTCTCCGACAATTGGCGGGCGGCGCAGGCGCGCGCGCGTTTTGCGGAACTCGACGCGGCGGCGATCGCGGGCTCACATCACGGCTGCGGGCGAGTTCGGCAAGGCTAGCACCTCTGCGCGTCGCCGGCCCAATTCAGCTTTCTCGGCGTCAGTTAATCGTGCTGAAGGCCGATATATTGCCTGCCCAAGGACCGCAATTGCGCCTTGGCGTCGACGATCCGCTTGACGACGCCAAACAGCTCAAAGGTGCTGCGCGGCGCGGGGCCGCGAGCTGCTCGACGCGCTCGCCGCCGGCGACGTGGTGACGCTGACGCCGCCTGACGCGCTCGACCTTCAGCCCCTTTACCATCGTCAAACGCATAGTTGCCGCTGCGGCGGCGGGCGTAGGCCGCGACGCTTGCGTCCGCAGCTACGATGTGAGCCAGCGCACGATTTCGAGGCTAACAGCGTGAACCGCGTGTCCCGGCTCGTGGTTGAACAGGCGAGCACTCGTCTACTCAGGTCTCGGCGTTTCGGAGAGTATTACGCCCGGCTGCGGGATACGCACTGTCGATTAAATAAGGTCACGGGATTTTATGAACGACGCCTGTGGATGATGAAAAACCAAATAACTGTCAGGGCGAAGATCATCTGTAAACACAGTCAATGTTTTGTGATGCGATATTTTGGCACAAATCGAACGAAAGCCTTCTATACCTGTGGCAAAAAGTGCTTTTCCTAATTCTTGAGTAGGCGCAAAACCAGTCGGAACGGACACAGGAGTACGTGCGCTTCTAGCCTAATAACCTTCCCAATCGCCTGTAAGCTCCTGTACGTCGAGCTGGTTCATTGCGGGGACGCCCTTCCCGGAGAGCAGCGCGCCGAAGAGAGCTTCCAACACCTCGTCGAGCGAGGCTAGCGGCGGCCTGACCGCCGCCCCCAACCGATTACGCGGCAAAAATCGCGGGTGTGCGCGAAACTAAAACCACAAATATTGATTTGGCCTTTGTGCTAGAATGCCGTCATGACCGAGCAACCCGAAGACCTCGCCACCCTCTACCACCGCGCGTTCGCCGAATACGGCACCCGCGCGCTGTGGAACCGGCGCGAGCTTGAGACACCGACCCCGGCAGATGCTCTTGTTGTCGCGCGCGCATTGCGGACGGAGGGCAACCGCGAAGCGCGGCTGTTGGCGGAACAAATCGAGCGCGCTTGCCGTGCCGCTCTCTAAAATTCAGACCGACATCCTCGCCGCTGATCCGGGATGCCCCGCGCATTTCCAGCGACATCGACGTGTATCATGACCGCGAAGAGCGGGTTGCG
Organism: uncultured Alphaproteobacteria bacterium; assembly: GCA_963772295.1. GTDB lineage: Bacteria > Pseudomonadota > Alphaproteobacteria > ATCC43930 > CGMCC-115725 > AP-15. The sequence continues at coordinate 568,662 of CAVYWO010000017.1, read as the reverse complement.
GCGACGGCGATGACCGATACGCAAAGGCTCGCGGCGTCAGGCTATAGCGTTTCATGGCTTCGGCAGATGCCGCTGATGTACACCGCCGAAGTGACACGCGAGGGAGCGAGCACCCGCCTCGAATGGGTGTCTGACAGCGATTACCGCTTCTTCCCAACCGTGCGGGACGAAACCTTCGGCTATGTGCTGCATCCGGTTGACCTTGCCATGAACAAGGTGATGGCAGCGGCGGGCCGCCGCGAACTCCGCGACATCGTTGACCTTCTGACGGTTCACGAGCGCATCCTTCCGCTCGGTGCCGTGATTTGGGCGGCGGTCGAAAAATCCCCCGGCTTCACACCGGAGGGCCTGATTGCCGAAATCCGGCGCAATGCCGCCAACCACCCCGCGGCCGAATGGCAAAGCCTTCAGATCAGCGAACCGCTCGACCCCACGGACATCATGGCCCGGCTGCGCGCGGCCCTCGACCAAGCTGAAGCATTCGTTAACCGCATGCCGACCGACAAACTCAGTTTGCTGTTTCTTGACGAGGCTGGTCACGCAGTGCAGCCCGACCCCGACCGGCTCGTCGATTATCAAACCCATGCCGGGCACCGGCGCGGCCAATGGCCGGACAGTCCCCAAATCCGCGCCGCCATGTTCGAGCGTTACAACGCCAAGCCTAGTCCCGAAGTTCATAAAATCAAAAGCTTTCGGCAACGCACCGCGAGCCAGCCGGATCAAACGGTTACGATTGCCGCACCCTATGGCCGAAACCCACCGGCAAAATCACCCCGGCGACGACGCCCCTGCGAACCTACATTGGCGGCCCTGATCCGCTACCGGCTTGACCCCGACAATCTCCGCCGACTTGGCAACGAAAAAATGAAGTCCAGAGCCCCCCGCCCATGTTCCACCTGATCGTTAACGGGAGGGACTTGGTTTTGATTTGCAAAGGGGCGGGCACCACGCCACGGTGCCATCGCGGCTGCGGCCTGACAGCAGCCGGCCGGATGGAAGGGCTGATCGCCACCGCTGCCCCATTCTATTCCGTCACGTAACGAAATTGCCCGCCAAGCCGGCCGACCAACGCACTGTAGTTAGCCCGGCGCGGCCGCCGGCTGCTGCTGCGTCCCGCGCAGGGCGAGCAGCGCCGCCGCCACCGCGGCCACCACCGCGAAGACGCAGGCGCTCAAAAAGATCTGCCGCGGCGGCAGGCCGCGCGCCAATAGGAAGCCGCCCAACGGCGCCGCGGCGATGCCGCCCAGGCGCCCGATGCCGAGCGCCCAACCGATGCCGCTGCTGCGCATCCGCGCCGGATAGAGCGCCCCGGCCGCCCCGTTGGCGCCGGTCTGGCTGCCGATGATCGTCATGCCGGAAAAGAAGACGACCGCCAGCAGGGCGAAATAGGGCATCGCCACCACCGCGATCAATGCGATGAACACGATGCCGGCGGCATAATGCAGGGCGAGCGCCCGTTCGGGCCGGTAGCGGTCGATCAGGAAGCCGAGATAGAGCACGGCGGCGATCGCGCCGAGCGCGTGCAGGCTCGTCGCGAAGACCGCTTGCGGCGGGGTCAGACCGGTCAGGTACAGGATCTCCGGCAGCCAGAAGACAAACAGGTAGAGGTTGAGCAGGCTGCAGAAGAAGATGAGCCACAACAGTAAGGTCTGCAGCGCGTAACCCTCGCCGAACAGCATCTTGACCGGGTTTTCGCGGGCGATGTCGAGGCGCTGCGGTCGAGCCGTATCCGAGGCGATGCCGAGCCGCTGCAGCAGCGCCCGATGGCGCGGCGCGAGGCTCCGGCTGGCGGCCAGAAAACGCGGCGATTCCGGCAGCCACAGCGCCATGATCAACAGCAGCGCCAGCGGGAACACGCCGCCGATGACGAAGATCATTGGCCAGCCGAATCCCCGGTGCAGCAGCAGGGCCACGACCTGACCGCCGACAAACCCGCCGATCGGCGCCCCGGTAAATGTCACCATGATCATTGTCGCGCGCAGCCGCCGCGGCGTGTAATCGCCGGTCAGCGCGGTGGTCCCGGCAAAGCCGCCGGCGATCCCGAACCCGGTGAAGAAGCGCAGCGCGCTAAGCACCCCGAGCGAGGGCGCAAATGCGCTCAACAGCGAGGCGAGGCCGAAGATCGCGATGCTGGCGATGAGCAGCGGCTTGCGCCCGAAGCGATCGCCGATCGGCCCGGATAAAAGCGCGCCCGCCATGACGCCGAGGTTCGACCACAAAAAAGCCAGCGCAAAGGCCGGCGGCGCCAGATGCCAGGCATGGGTCAGGGACGGCACCGCCCAGCCGATCGAGCCGACATCGTAGCCGTCGCACATCTGGATCAGCGTGCAGATCGCCGCGACGCGGATCTGCAGTCCGCCCAACGGCTGGTTCTCCAGTGTGAACTCGGTGGTCGACAACGGCGCCTGCGCCATATAGCCCGCGCGCTCAGCCGGCGGCGGCGACGGCGCTCTCGACCGCGGCCAGTGCTGCTTCCGCCCGGTCTGCCTGCGGTCCGCCCGCCTGCGCCAATTCGGGGCGACCGCCGCCGCCGGTGCCGCCGAGGGCCCGGGCCCCGAGGCGGACGAGCGCCACCGCGTCAAACCGGTTCGTCAGATCCGGCGTCACCGCGACGACGATCGCGGCCTTGCCTTCGTCGCGCGAGACGACGGTGACGATGCCGGAACCGATCCGCCGCTTCAGATCGTCGGCCAGCCCGCGCAGCTCGCGCCCGGGCACGCCGTCGATCACCCGGCCATCGAAGGCAATCTCGCCGATCCGCTTCTGCCCGGCGTCGACGGGGGGACCGGCGCGGGCCAGCGCCCGTCGCGCTTCGGCCAGTTCGCGCTCGAGACGCCGCCGCTCGTCGACGAGGGCGGCGATGCGCGCCGGCAGTTCGGTGGGGCTGGAGCGCAACGCCGCCGCGGCCTCCTCTAAAATTCGCTCCTCCTCGGCGAGATGTTCTTCGGCGGCGGCGCCGGTCAGGGCTTCGATCCGCCGCACGCCGGAGGCGATCGCGGTTTCGCCGACGATCTTGAACAGCCCGATGTCGCCGGTGCGCCGCACATGGGTACCGCCGCACAGCTCGACCGAAAACGGATGCTCCGCACCCTTCCTGCCCATCGCGACGACCCGAACCTCGTCGCCGTATTTTTCGCCGAAGAGCGCCAGCGCCCCCTCGGCGACGGCGCGGTCCGGGCTCAAGAGGCGCGTGCGCGGCGCGGCGTTGTCGCGGATCTGCTCGTTGACCTCGGCCTCGACCGCCCGAATATCGGCCGCGCTCAATGGCCGCGGGTGGCTGAAATCGAACCTGAGGCGGTCCGGCGCTACCAGCGACCCCTTTTGCGTCACGTGCTCGCCGAGGCGATCGCGCAGCGCCTGATGCAAGAGGTGGGTCACGGAATGGTTGGCGCGCAACCGCTGGCGCCGCGCGCCGTCGACCCGCAATTCGACGGCATCGCCCTCGTGCACCATGGCGCGGCTCACCGCTCCGAGATGGACGTGCAGGTCCCCCGCCTTCTTGACCGTGTCGCGCACCGCGAATTCGGCGCCGGACGCCGAAAAGATGATGCCGGTATCGCCCTCTTGACCCCCCGACTCGGCATAGAACGGGGTCTGGTTGACGACGACGGCGACCGCGTCGCCAGCTTGGGCCGCGGCGACGCGGCGGCCGTCGCGCAAGATCGCGCCGACCACGCCCTCGGCGCTTTCGGTTTCGTAGCCGAGAAATTCGGTAGCGCCGAGCTCCTCGCGCAAGCCGAGCCAGACCGCTTCGGTCGCCGCTTCGCCCGAGCCGACCCATGAGGCGCGCGACCGCTCCCGGGCAATTTGCATCTCGGCGTCGAAACCGGCGAGGTCGACCTCGATCGGCGGCTTCCTGGTCCGGCAATAGTCCTGCGTCAGATCGACCGGGAAGCCGTAGGTATCGTAGAGCTCGAAGGCGACGGCGCCGGCCAGTCTGCCGTCGCGGGTCAACCCAGGCCCGCGCAGCATCTCTTCGAGCAGGCGCAAACCGCGCTCGAGGTTCTGCTTGAAATTGGACTCTTCGAATTGCAAGGTTTCCGCGATCAACGGCTCCGCCCGCAGCAACTCCGGATAGGCCGAACCCATCTGCTGGACCAGAGCCGGCACCAGGCGCCACATCATCGGCTCTTTGCAGCCGAGCATATGGGCGTGCCGCATCGCGCGACGCATGATCCGGCGCAACACATAACCGCGCCCGTCCTTGCTCGGCAGCACGCCGTCGGCGATCAGGAACGCCGAAGCGCGCAGATGGTCGGCGATGACGCGATGCGAGATCGCGTGTTCGCCGTCGGGGGCGACGCCCGAGATCTCGGCCGAGGCCATGATCAGCGCGCGAAACAGATCGATATCGTAATTGTCGTGGCGGCCCTGCAGAACCGCGGCGATGCGTTCGAGCCCCATGCCGGTGTCGATCGACGGGCGCGGCAACGGCACGCGCCTGTCGGCCGCGACCTGGTCGTACTGCATGAAGACGAGGTTCCAGATCTCGACAAAGCGGTCGCCTTCGGCCTCGGCCGTGCCCGGCGCCCCGCCGGGGACCGAGGGGCCGTGATCGTAAAAGATTTCCGAGCACGGCCCGCACGGACCGAGATCGCCCATGGCCCAGAAATTGTCGGCGGTCGCGATCGGAACGATGCGCGACTTCGGCAGCCCCGCGATCTTGGCCCAAAGGGTCGCCGCCTCGTCGTCGGCGGCATAGACGGTCACCAGCAGGCGGTCGCGAGCGAGGCCGAATTCGCGGGTGACCAGGTTCCAGGCGAGCTCGATCGCCAGCTCCTTGAAATAGTCGCCAAAGGAAAAATTTCCGAGCATCTCGAAAAACGTGTGGTGCCGGGCGGTGTAGCCGACATTTTCCAGATCGTTGTGCTTGCCGCCGGCGCGGACGCATTTCTGTGCGGTGGCAGCGCGCGCATATGGCCGTGTCTCCAACCCGGTGAGCACGTTCTTGAACTGGACCATGCCGGCATTGGTGAACAGCAAGCTCGGATCGTTGCGCGGGACGAGCGGGCTCGACGGTACGATCGCGTGGTCGTGGCGCGCGAAGTAGTCGAGGAAGGCGGTACGGGTATCGTTGGTCGTTGACATAGAAAGATTGTGGCGCTTCCCGGCGCCGCGGCAAGAGGCGGTCGCGCGGTTATCGCAGCCGATCGGCGTCGCTGTCCATAGTTCCGCGGACCGCAGTCCGGCGCCGGCAGGGTGGAGGGCCTCCCGCCGCCGTGATATCTACCGCCCGGGATCGGCGAGGAGGTGAGCATGGTCGACTTTGCCGGCAGTCACGTGGTCGTAACCGGGGGCACGGGTGCCCTCGGCCGCGCGGTCATTGCCGCCTTACGCGCCGGCGGTGCCGTCTGTCATGTGCCGAATTTGGTTGCCGCCGAACTCGCGGACTTCCCGTCGGATCCGCTCGTCCATGTCGTTCGCGACGTCGACCTCGCCGAGGAGGCGGACGTGCGCCGGTTCTACGCGGGGCTGCCGCCGCTGTGGGCCTCGGTTCACCTCGCCGGCGGATTTGCCATGACGCCGGTGGCGGAGACCTCGGCCGCGGACTTCATGGCTCAGTTCCGTCTCAATGCGTTGACGGCTTTCTTGTGTACCGCGGCGGCGATCGCCGCCTTCCGGCAGCGCCGCGAGCCGGGGCCGGGCGGCGCCAAGGGCGGCCGGATCGTCAATGTCGCGGCCCGGCCGGCGCTGGAGCCCCGCACCGGTGCGGGGATGGCCGCCTACACTGCCTCGAAATCGGCGGTAGCGGCGATCACCCAGGCCCTGGCGCAGGAGACGGTGGAGGACGAGATCTGGATCAACGCCGTCGCCCCCTCCATTCTCGACACGCCGGCCAATCGCGCGGCGATGCCGGACGCCGACCACCGCCGATGGGTGGCGCCGGCGGCTCTGGCCGAAACCATCGCCGTTCTCGCTTCACCCGCCAATCGCGCGATCCGCGGCGCCGTGATCCCGGTCTACGGACAATCCTGAAATCGCCGGCGTCGCGCGGCCCGGCGTGACTACTCCTCGGGGCCGAAGCGCGGCTCCCGCGCCCGCCGGCGCAGGCGCAGCCGCTCGAACTCGGCCGCCCGTTGCTGCAAGGCTTCGCGATCGGCGAGACTGACCATGCCCTGGGTTTTCACCACGCAGGCCGTGGGACAGCGGGTGATGCCGCGGGTGCGAATGAAATCCCTCACCGCCGCCTCATATTCGCTCTGCGACATGACCTGCACCCCGCGTCGGTCGCCCCCGCCGTCACCAAAGATAAAATGAGTGCGGAACATTCTCTGCAAAATTGATGGTTAAGCCACCAATAATTGTGGTTAATAAATGCGCCCGCGCGGCGCGCCCGGTGCGGGCTGCCGAACTGCCAATTCTCGGGTGCGTCGGCGCAACCGCCTCGGTTTGGCCGCTTTTGTCAGTCGCCCGTCGGGCGATGCCGATTGCGTGGCGGGCCTTACGCCGCCGGTAGCCGGGCGTCGCTTACGTCTCGTCGGGGACGGTGGCGTCGAGCTCTTCGAGCCAGACCGCGGCACTGGCGTCGGACGGGGCGCGCCAGTCGCCGCGCGGCGACAGCGATCCGCCCGAGGAGATCTTCGGGCCATTGGGCAGGGCGGAGCGCTTGAACTGGCTCAGCTGAAAGAAGCGCAGCAAAAACACCCGCAGCCAGTGACGGATCTCGCGCAAATCGTAGGCGCGCCGCGCCGCGTCGGGGGTGTTCGCCGGCCACGCGCCGCGCTGCGGGTCGCGCCAGGCGTTCCACGCCAGATAGGCGATCTTCGATGGCAGAAAGCCGTAACGCGTCGCATAATAGAGGTTGAAGTCCTGCAGCGCATAGGGGCCGACGATGCTCTCGGTCGACTGCAGCGCCCCGTCGGCGCCGGGCGGCACCAGTTCCGGTGAAATCTCGGTCGCCAGAATGTCGTGAAGGACCCGCGCCGTCTCTTTACTGACGTCACCGGATCCCGCGACAAAACGGATCAAGTGTTGAATCAGGGTCTTGGCGACCGATGCGTTGGGGTTGTAATGCGACATCTGGTCGCCCACGCCGTAGGTGCACCAGCCGAGCCCGAGCTCGGAAAGGTCACCGGTGCCAACCACCAGCGCCGCGTGACGGTTCGCCAGGCGAAACAGATAGTCTGTGCGCAGCCCGGCTTGCACATTCTCGAATGTCACGTCGTACACCGCCTCGCCCTTGGCGGCGGCATGACCGATGTCCTGCAACATCCGGCGCGCCGCCGGGCGGATGTCGATCTCGCCGCCGGAGACCGCGAGCGCCCGCATCAAGCGCCAGGCGTTGCTCTTGGTCGTCTCGCTGGTGGCAAAGCCGGGGAGCGTGTAGGCGAGAATATTGGCACGCGGCAGCCCGAGCCATTCCATCGATCGCGCCGAGACGATCAGCGACTGCGTCGAATCGAGCCCGCCGGAGACGCCGATCACGAGCTTTTTCAATCCGGTCGCCCGCAGTCGCTGGGCGAGACCCTGGACCTGGATGTTGTAGGCCTCGTAACAATTGTCGGCGAGCATCGCCGGGTCGGCCGGCACGTAGGGGAAGCGCTCGATCTCGCGGCGCAGCTCGAGCGGCTCCTCCGGTGCCGCGAAATCAAAGGCGATCGTGCGGAACCCGCGACCGCCGTCGGCCCGGACATTGTCGCCGAAGGTGTTGGTGCGCCGTCGCTCCTGGCGGATGCGGCCGAGATCGACGTCGGCGATCGCCATCTCGGAGGTTTGCGAGAAGCGCTCGGTCTCGGCCAACCCGTCGCCGAGTTCGAAGATGCCGGCCTGGCCGTCCCAGGCGAGGTCGGTCGTCGACTCGCCGGCGCCGGCGGCCGAATAGGCGTAGGCCGCCAGGCAGCGCGCCGATTGCGAGGCACATAAGAGCCGGCGCATCCGCGCCTTGCCGATCGTGATGTTGCTGGCCGAAAGGTTGAGCAGGATTTCGGCGCCGGCCAGTGCCGCCGCCGTGCTCGGCGGCTGCGGCACCCACAAATCCTCACAGATCTCGACATGAAAAGCGAACCCGGCGCTGCCGCCGGCTTGAAACAGGAGATCGGCGCCGAACGCGGCTTCGTGCCCGCCGACGGCGATCGACCGCAGGGCGACGCCGGCGCCCGGGGCAAAATGCCGGCGCTCGTAAAATTCGCGGTAATTCGGCAGGTAAACCTTTGGCACGACGCCGAACAGCCGGCCGCGATGAATAACGAGCGCACAGTTGTAGAGTTGACCCTGGGACCTGAGCGGGGCGCCGACCGCGATCACCGGAAACCGGTCGCGGCTCGCGGCGATCAGGCGGTCGACTTCGCGCTCGACCGCGTCGAGGAGCGCGTCCTGGAACAACAGATCGTCGATCGCATAGGCCGAGAGGCAGAGTTCGGGGAATACCATCAGCGCCACCCGCGCCGCGTCGCCCTCGGCGAAGAGGGCAAGCACGGCGTCGGCGTTGCGCCGCGGCTCGCAAACCGCAACCCGCGGCACGCAGGCGCCGATCCGGGCGAACTCGTGTCGGTAGGGCGAAAAAAACGAGGACATCGGCGTCGATCGCTCGCGGGCGGCGGATCCATCGCATCTGGGCAGTCGACCGCGTCGGCGGAAGAGGCGGGGTTTTGGTGACGCGGCCCTCGCGCGCGAAGGCCGCGCCGGAGTAGCATCGCCCCGGCCTTCGCGCGCTCGCCCGCAGCAAGGGGGGAGGATGGCAAGTCCGATCGTCTACGGCCCGGCCGGCAGCACCTATGTGTGGAGCGCGCGGCTGGCGCTCGCCGAAAAAGGCGTGACGCACGAGCTGGTCGAGGTGCCGTTCGGCGCGCAGCGCGAAGCGGCACACCTGGCGCGGCAGCCCTTCGCCAAGGTTCCGGCCTTCGAGCATGACGGCTTTGCGCTCTACGAGACCCAGGCGATCATGCGCTATGTCGACGAGCGCTTTCCCGGGACGCCACTGCAGCCCGAGGACGTGCACGAATGGTCGCGGATGAACCAGCTGATCGGCATCGTCGACGCCTATGCCTGGCCCAGCATCGCCGGCACCATCCTCTACCACCGCATGCTGGTGCCGCGACGGGGCGGCGTCGCCGACGATAGGGCGGTCGAGGCGGCATTGCCGGGGGCGCGTCTCTGCCTCGCCGAGATCGACCGGCTGAAGGCGGACCACCCGTTTTTGACCGGCGCCCATGTCAGCCTCGCCGATCTGATGGTGGTCCCGATCCTCTACTATTTCGGCAAAGTGGCCGAAGGCCGCCCGTGCCTCGCCGAGCATCCGAAACTCGAGGATTGGGTCCGGCACATGACCGAGCGCCAGAGCTTCCTGGTGACGAAACCGGCCGGCGCGTAGCGGTTCTGGCCACCGGCGCAGGCTCTCGCCGAGTCGGCAGGTTAGCGGCTGGAGGCAGTCGCCTATGTCCTGGCCCATGCGTCGCGGTAGCCGCCCGCCAGCGGCAATGGATGGGTTCGGGCGATCGACGAAACCGCACGCTGCATGCGGTGGGCGGTGGTAAACTAAACCTGCACCAAGGCGGCGGGGAGGGCCGCATGGACATCGCGGCGTGGCTTCGCGGTCTGGGGCTGGAGGAGTACGAGCCGGCGTTTCGCGAGAATGAGGTCGACGCCGAGGTACTGCCGGAACTGACCGCGTCCGATCTGGCATCGCTGGGACTGCCTCTCGGTCCGCGCCGGAAGCTGCTGAGAGCGATCGCAAGGCTGCGTCAAGGCGTCCCGCCATCGCCCACGGAGCAGCCTTCCGAAGTGTCAATGCCGGTCTCGGCGCTGGCCTTCGAACCCGAACGCCGCCAGCTGACGGTGATGTTCTGCGATCTGGTCGGTTCGACGGAGTTGTCGGCGCGGCTCGATCCCGAAGAGTTGCGCGAAGTGATTGGCGCCTATCACCGGAGCGTGGCGGAGGCGGTTCGCCGCTTCGATGGTCTCGTCGCCAAATACACGGGCGACGGCGTGCAGGTTTATTTTGGCTTTCCGCGCGCCCACGAGGACGATGCCGAGCGGGCCGTGCGCGCCGGCCTCGCGGTGGTCGAGGCCATAAGCGGCAGCGGAGCCGCCGGCCCGCTGGGGGTTCGCATCGGCATTGCCACCGGCCTCGTGGTGGTGGGCGACCTGATCGGCGAAGGCGCGTCGCAGGAGCAGGCGGTGGTTGGCGACACACCCAACCTCGCCGCGCGATTGCAGGCCTTGGCCGAGCCGGGGACCGTGCTCGTGCCGGCGTCAACGCGCCGGCTGATCGGCAATCGGTTCCGGCTGCAGGAACTCGGCCGGCACGAGCTCAGGGGATTTGCCGAGCCGGTGGAGGCCTGGGCGATCGAGGGGGTGTCGGCATCCGAGGGCCGCTTCGAAGCGGTGCGGAGCGACCGGCTGACCGGTTTTGTCGGCCGCGAGCACGAACTCGCCCTCCTAATGGAGCGCTGGAACCTGGCGCAGGACGGCGAGGGCCAAGCGGTGCTATTGTGCGGCGAGCCAGGCATCGGCAAAAGCCGGATCCTGAGCGAGTTGCGCGGGCGTCTCGAGGCGCATCACGCAACCAGCGTGCGCGTCCATTGCTCGCCCTACTACGTCAACAGCGCGTTCTACCCGATCATCGACAATTTCGAGCGCGCCCTGGGGTTCGCGCGCGACGACACGACCGAGCAGAAACTCGACAAGCTCGAGGCGCTGATCGTTGGCCAATACGGCAGGCCGCGCGCGGACATCAGGTTCATCGCCGCGATGCTCTCGATCCCCTGCGAGGAGCGGTACGGCGCGGTCGCGATGACGCCGCAGAAATTCAAGGACGAGACGTTGCGGGCGCTCGCCGACACGACGGATGCCATCGCCCGCCGGCAGCCGACGGTGATGCTGTTCGAGGACATCCATTGGGCCGATCCGACCACCCTCGAAGTCATCGACCTTCTGATCCACCGGGTCAGGAACCTGCCGCTGCTCGTCGTGCTCACCCATCGGCCGGAGTTTTCCGCGCGTTGGTCGCATTATGGTCACGTCGCGGCGCTCACGCTTACCAAGCTCACCCGGCGGCAGAGCGCGGCGATGGTATCGCGGCTGGCGGGCGGCAAGGCGCTGCCGGCGGACCTCTTCGAGCAGATCCTCGGCAAGACCGACGGCGTGCCGCTGTTCGTCGAGGAATTGACCCGGTCGATCCTCGAATCCGGCGACCTCAAGGACGCCGGCGATCGCTGGGAATTTGCCGGTCGCGCCGGCAGCCTGGCGATCCCGCTCACCCTGCGCGACTCGCTGATGGCGCGGCTCGATCGCTTCGCGCCGGTCAAGGAGATCGCGCAGATCGGGGCCGCGATCGGGCGCGAGTTCAGCTGGGAGCTGATCGCCGCCGTCGCCCCGCATTCGAGGCTCGCGCTCGACCAGGCGATGGCGCAACTCATCGAATCGGGGCTGGCGTTCCGGCAGGGCAAGCCGCCCGATGCGGTCTACACCTTCAAGCACGCGCTGGTGCAGGATGCCGCCTACAATTCGCTGCTCAGACGGCGAAGGCAGAAATTGCACGGCCGGATCGCCGGGGCGATCGAGGAGCGCTGGCCGGACACCGAGGCGACCGAGCCGGAGTTGCTGGCGCACCACTACACCGAGGCGAAACAGCCCGCGAAGGCGATCCCGCTTTGGCAGAAAGCCGGCAGCCTGGCGCTCAAGCGCATGGCGCTGGCGGAAGCGATCGCGCACCTGAACCAGGGCCTGGAGCTGGTCGCCGCACTGCCCGCCTCAGCGGAGCGCGACGGCGCGGAGCTGGATTTGCGCACCCTTTTGGGCACGGCATGGCTGGCACTCAGAGGCTGGACGGCGCAAGAGGTCTGGGACAGCCTCCATCCCGCGCTTGGGCTGGCAACGTCGCTCCACCGCAATGACGCCCTGCTGCCGATACTGTGGGGATTGTTCATCCACGTGGTGACGCAGGGACGGGTGGCCGAGTCGCTCCACTGGGTTGCGCAGGCGATGAACGCAGCCGAGACACGCGGCGATCCGGATCTGCTGATCCTCGGCAACATCACTGCGGTGGTCGCCTATATGTGCCTCGGCAATTCGATCAAATCCCGGGAGCACGCAGATCGCGTGCTGGCGCTCTACAGCGAAGAGCATCATGCGCATCTGGTTGGGATTCTGAACCACGACCCGAAAACAGCGAGTTTGGCATTTTCGGCGGAGTCGGCCTGGAGGCTAGGCTATCCCGAGCAAGCCGCGCAGCTGAGGGACGACTGCGAGGCCCATGCGCGCAAACTCGGGCATCCGTTCGATCTGGGCTGGGCCCTGGTGGAGTCCGCGAGGCTGTTCCTCCACCGCGGCGAGCCCGATGAGTCGCTAAAGCGGCTGGCAGAGGCCGGGCAGCTGGGTCGCGACAACAGCATGCCCGTCCTAACCGAGATCCTGGTGCCCAGTTGGTCCGGAATAGCATTGATCCGGAAGGGCCAAATCGCCGAAGGGATGGCGTTGGCCGAGATCGGCGAAGCGGTCTACGAGCGGGCCGGTGCCGGTGTCAGGAGGCCGCAAATGAAATCCATGCTGGCCGAGGGCAGGGTGCAGCTCGGCGATCTTGACGGGGCGCTCGCTCTCATCGACGAGGCGATCGCACAGGTCGAGCGGCCGGGCTGGGAAGAGCGCTGGTACTACCCCGAGACGCTTCGCATCAAGGGCTGGCTGCTGTCGCTGAAGGGCGACCGGGCAGGGGCGGAGCGCAGCTACATGGCGTCGCTCGACTGGGCGCGGAGGCAGCGGGCGAAATCCTGGGAGCTGCGCACCGGGACCAGTTATGCGCGGCTGATGCGCGAACAAGGCCGCGCGCGCGAAGCCCACGACCTGCTCGCACCGGTCTACGGCTGGTTCACGGAAGGCTTCACGACGAAGGATCTGAAGGACGCCAAGGCGTTGTTGGAGGAGTTGGCGTCATGAGCGCGGTACGGGATTGGCTGGAGGCGATCGGTCTCGGCCAATATGCCGACGCCTTCGAGGCCAACGACATCGACACCGACCTGCTCGCCCAGGTCGACGATCAGCTGCTGAAGGACATCGGTGTATCGAGCGCGGGCCACCGGCTGCGCATCCGCAATGCCATTGCCAAATTGGCGCCCGCTCCCATTGCCGTAGCAAAGGCGGAGACCAGCGTCGCGACGACCGAAGCCTCTGCCACTGCCGCCGAGCGGCGGCAGCTGACGGTGATGTTCTGCGACCTGGTCGGTTCCACGGCATTGTCGGCGCGGCTCGATCCCGAGGAGTTGCGCGAGGTGATCGGCGCCTATCACCGCTCTGTTGCGGAAGCGGTGCGCCGCTTCGACGGGTTCGTCGCCAAATACATGGGCGACGGCATGCTGGTTTATTTCGGCTATCCGCGCGCCCACGAAGACGATGCCGAGCGCGCGGTGCGCGCCGGCCTCGCGGTGGTCGAGGCGGTGCGCGGCATCGCGGCCGCCGACCCGCTGGAGGTGCGTATCGGCATCGCCACCGGGCTCGTCGTGGTCGGCGACCTCGTCGGCGAAGGCGAGGCGCAAGAGCGCGGTGTCGTTGGCGAGACGCCGAACCTGGCGGCCCGATTGCAAGCGCTGGCCGAGCCCGGCGCCGTGGTCGTCGCCGCGGCGACGCGCCGGCTGCTCGGCAATCTGTTCCGGCTGCAGCCGCTCGGCCGGCATGAGGTCAAGGGCCTCTCTGAGCCGGTCGAGGCCTGGGCGATCGAGGGGGCGGCGGCAGCCGAGGGCCGTTTCGAAGCGGTGCGCAGCGGCCGGCTGACCGGTTTTGTCGGCCGCGAGCAGGAGCTCGGCCTGTTGCTCGAGCGCTGGAACCTGGCGCAGGACGGCGAAGGCCAGGTGGTGCTGTTGTCCGGCGAGCCCGGCATCGGCAAGAGCCGCATCCTCAGCGAATTGCGCGGGCGTCTCGAAGCGCAGAACGCGACGAGCCTGCGCCTGCAGTGCTCGCCCTACTACGTCAACAGCGCGTTCTACCCGATCATCGACAATTTCGAGCGCGCCCTGCGTTTCGCCCGCGACGACACGGCCGTGCAGAAGCTCGACAAGCTCGAAGCGCTGGTCGTCGGCCAGTACGGGCGCCCGCGCGCCGATCTGCGCTTCATCGCCGCGATGCTCTCGATCCCCGGCGAGGAGCGTTACGGGGCGGTCGCGATGACGCCGCAGAAATTCAAGGACGAGACCTTGCGCGCGCTCATCGACGCGACCGAGGCCATCGCCCGCCGGCAGCCGACGGTGGAGCTGTTCGAGGATATCCACTGGGCCGATCCGACCACCCTCGAAGTCATCGACCTGCTGGTCCACCGGGTCAGGAACATTCCGCTCTTGGTCGTGCTGACCCACCTGCCGGAGTTTTCGTCGCGCTGGCCCACGTGACGGCGCTGACGCTTGCGAAGCTGACCCGGCCGCCGAGCGCGGCGATGGTGTCGCGGCTCGCGGGCGGCAAGGCGCTGCCGGCGGACCTCCTCGACCAGATCCTCGGCAAGACCGACGGCGTGCCGCTGTTCGTCGAGGAATTGACCCGGTCGATCCCGGAATCCGGCGACCTCCGGGAGGCAGACGACCGCTGGGAATACGCCGGGCATGCCGGCAGCCTGGCGATCCCGCCGACCCTGCGCGACTTGCTGATGGCGCGGCTCGATCGCTTTACGCCGGTCAAGGAGATCGCGCAGATCGGTGCCGCGATCGGGCGCGAGTTTTCGTACGAGATGATCGCCGCCGTCGCCCCGCATTCGCGGCCGGCGCTGGACCAGGTGCTGGCACAGCTCACCCAATCGGGGCTGGCGTTCCAGCAGGGCATGCCAATTTGGCCTTAACTCGTTGATCGCATTCACCGGTTAGAAGATTTTTCGGACCCGGTTAGAAGATTTGTTCCCGCCTTTGTTCCCCATCAGCCGCGCCATCGCGGTCTCGGCGAGCCGGTTCTGATCGACCTTTTCGATGGACGTCTAACAACGACGGCGGGGGTGCGCCATGACGAAGGCAAAGCAACAAGTCTTATGCGCCACGAGGCGGGAACCCATCGATTCCACTGCCCGCGGCACCCATCGCGGTTAGGGCTTTTTGCCATCGATGCCCAAAAAACCAGACAATGGCGCTCGCCTGCCACGCAATCCGAGAAAAATCTTTTTCCTGGGTGTGAACTAGTTCACACTTCTCGGCCAATTCCTGAACAATGCTGCTTGAGGGTGGGTAAATCGGGGCCCTCATCTGGCGAATGCCGCCTCAACGACCTCGGGAGGAAAATCCAATGAAATCGCGTACGCGCTTGTTATCCGCCATGGCCCTCAGCCTGGGCACCGGCTTGGCCTTCGGGGCCGCAGCAATGGCAGCCGATCTGCCGCAATCGGGTACCATAAAGATCCACAGCACCTTCAAGAGCAACCCACAGGCAGTTGAAGTGGGCAAAAAGCACTTCATGGGCTCCCTTATCGCTTGGGCCGTGACGTACAACGATGCCGGCAGCGGGCCGCTTCACTTGGGAGCAGCAATGTGCACGGCCAGTTTCGATGACATCGACGGTTCTGCTGATTACGACGGCGGGCGGTGCGCATGGGGCGATGCCGGTGGTGCCGACAAATTCTTTATTGTGTGGACAGGCAAGGGAACCGACAACGTTGGTTCTCAAGGTACTGGTACCATCACTGGCGGGACCGGGAAGTATGCTGGTATCCAGGGTAAAATGACGTGGCAATGCAAAGACGTTGAGCCGTCGCAGAATCTAGTTGCTTGTACGCAGCAATTCGATTATCAGTTGAGCGCAGCAGCCTCCAACAGATAAATCTTCGGAACCAGGCCGGTGCGCCGCTGGATGTAGCGGCATCGACCAGGAGGGGTGGGCTGTCTCAGCTTCCGCCCCTCAATACTGTTGCTTTGTTCCCGGCCAGCCGCGCCATCGCAGCCTCGGCGAGCCGGTTCTGATCGACCTTTTCGATGTAGACCTTCAACTGTCCGAGGTTGCGATGACCGGTCACCGCCGCAACCTCGGACGGGGTGCAGCCGGCCTCGATCAGCCGCACCGCCGCCGTCTTGCGCAGACCATGCGCCGAGCACCCGTCCGGAAGGCCCGCCTGTTTGCACCAGTCGGCGAACCGCGCGCCGAACCCCTTCTCGGTGTAGGGGACGCCATCCTTCGTCAGGACGAAGGCAAGCTGGCCGCACGATGTCGCCTCGATGATCCGTTGCAGCTCGGGGTGCACCGGAATCCGGAGCTCGCGATCCTGTTTCGCCATCTTGGTTTTCTTCTGCCGGACCGAGAGGAACCCGTCGCGGATATGCTGCGGACCGAGCTTGACCACTCGCTGCGCCGCTGCGCGGTGTAGAGCAACAGGGCGAACGCCAGCCGCGCCGTCGACCCGATACCGTGCCGGGCCTCGAACTGCGCAACCTCGGCCTCGCTCCATGTGTGAATTGAACCGCCTTCGCTGGCGCTCGTCTTCCTGATCCCGGCGCTGGGGTCGATCTCGACGAGATTGGCCTCGATCGCGAACCGAAAGAAGGTGTGCAGGGTCTTGAGCCAGCCGTTGCGCGCGAACGGCTTCAACCCTTGCAGGAAGCTGCCGATATCGCTCTTTTGCATCTCCGAGAGCGGGGCGCCGCCGACCTTCTCGCGCACCTTTTCCAATGTCCGCCGATGACCGGAGCGGGTGCTGTCGGCGAGTGCCGTAAACCGCGGATCGAGGTAAAAGGCCTCGATCGCCGCCGAGACGCTGCCGGGCATCGAGCGCGAGCCTGGAATGCGCTTCGCCATCCCCGCCGCCCGTTGCCAGGCCTGGACGAATTCGGGGGAGCCCGGCTTGCCCGGAAGCGGGACCTGCGGGCCATGACCGGGCCAGCAGAAGTAATGCCACTGCTTGCCGTGGCGATCGATGTAGGACTTAACGTACATTAGGCGGGTTCTCATGGAGCTTGTCCCAAACCGGAGATCGCTTGACCTTCTTCGCACCTTCTTCGGTGATCAGGACGATCTGACCATCGCGCGAGATCTTGACTTCCGACACCGTTAGACCAGCCTTTTTTGCCGCCCGGATGGCGGCGGACACGTCGCGCTGGCGAAAGGTTAGACGATCGCGAGCCATCAAGTTGCCGCCCTGGCTCAATTCTCAAGTGTCCGCGATCGCGCAATCAAACGAACAATAGACCGCCGGGCCGCGGTAAGGTTTGCCGCAGTGATCGCAGGCGCGCTCCGGGTAGCTGTCGTCGCGATACGCTGCGCGTGGCCTCGCCTGCTCATCGATGACGAAGCCCCATTCGGTGACCATGCAGCGATCGCAGAATTCCGCGCACCCGCCGGCTTCGTTCCACAAGATCAGCGGGACGCTGTCCTCGTCGAGCTTGCCGCCGCAATAGGAGCAGTGCTCGGCGCGGGGATCTTTCGGCCCGCCCCATTTGACCTTGGCCCAATCGAACCCCGGCAGCGGCGAGATCGTCGCCGGCATCACATGCGCCGCGCGATGTCTTGCATGTCGTCGCCGAGGTGGCGCAGCAGTTCGACCCGATCGCGGAGGTGCTCGGCCAGCTTCCGGACCATTTCATCGCCGGACCGGGTCCAGGGCCGGGCCAGGTTCTCGATCTCGTCGGCGAGGCGCCGGATTTCGCTCACACAATCCCGGATTTCGCTTTCGGGGTTCATGGCGTGGTGCCGAGCATCCGCGCATTGATCGGGACCAGCAGGCGAACCATCGTGCAATGCATCGCCAGGAGCTCGGCGCGCAGTCGCCGGGTCTCGTCTTCGTCGCCGGCGATCTGATGCCCGGCCAGCCACGTCGCCAACAGATCGGCCAGGACGGCGCCTTGAAACTCGACCGGATGGCCGGCGAGAAAGGTCGCCATCAGTTTGGCGACCGAGACGATTTGCTCGGTCGTTTCGCGGGTCGTCGGCATCGCTACACCCGCGACGCGAGGACCGTGCGCTCAACCTCGGTCAGGTCCCAGGCGCCGCAGACAACCCACAGATCGGCCTCGCCGAGGCGCCGCACCAGCAGCGGATCGACCGGGGGCACCGGACGCCAAATCGCCTCGAAAAGGACGTGGTAATTCTCGATCCCGCGCTTGGGCCGGATGTCGACCGGGACCAGGGGCGTGATCGCCTCGCCGGCCCGCCGCGACCGATCGGGGACCGGAAACGATCCCGCCTTGAAGTCGATGTAACGCCGGGTGTGCGGTTCGCGCGGCCAGCGATCTTCGGACATCCGGGCGCCGCCGTCGGTGCGCATTTCGACGAAGCATTGCGTCGCGTCGGCGCGCACGATCGCGAGCTTGGGCAGACCGTCTTCGCCGACGCCGGCGGCGATCACCGAGGCCAGCGCCTTGACGACAACCTGCCCCTTGGCGATCGCCTGATAGACGCGCTGGATCTCGAGGTCGAGCGGCTCCGACCAGTGCTGATGCTCGCGGTATTTGCGGTACAGCCGCAAGGCTTCGCCGCGTTCGAGGACGATTTGTTCGGTCTGCATTATGCCGCCTCGCTTTCCGACGATTTTGCCCGGCCTCGCTTTGCGGGAAGAAACGGGGCGTCGAAGGGGTTCGGTCCAACGTCGAAATCATTCGGGCGCCACTTTCCCGCTTCGTCGTAAAACGTGATCTCGGTGCCATCGCGGGTTTTGACCTGGATTTCGACGCAGTCCGCTTTCCGCGCCGCTCTGAGGACGGGCCAAAATCGCGTCACGGCCGCTTTGCTCGCCGTTTCCAGCGGCGTCGGTTCGCGTTTCATCATGCTGCCCTTTCGATCTGCGCCAGGGGTTCGAGGACGCCGTCGTCGAGCCAGTAGCTCGCGCCGAGATCTGCGCTCGCCAGATCGGGAACCTGCTCGCGCCGCGATAGGGTCATGAAAACCACCGCGGACAATTCCGCCTGCCCGAGCATCGAAAACAGCCCGCTGCGGCTCGGAGCGTCGAGGACATCCGCGGCATCGATGACGACGAGATCGCTACCGGCGACGCGCGCGATCGTCGCCTGCAGCACCGCCCGAACCCGATATTGCTCGGAGGTCGAGAGCAGCGCGTAAGGCCGGCCGCCATAGGTCACCGCCATGTCCGGCTCGACCGCAACCACTTTCCAGCCGGCCGCGTCGGTCATCGATTTCAGTTGCGCCGCGAAGGCGTCGAGCACGCGCGCGAGCTTCTTGGCGCGCAGCCCGTCCGCCGCGAGGACATCGAGGACCTGGTCGTTGACCCTGATCTTGTCGCGCAGCTCGTCGGCTTCGCGCTTTTGCCGGAACCCCTGGAGCCGGGCCTGGGCGGTCTCGACCGCCGCCCGTGTCGTCTCGACATCGCCGGCCGATTTGTCGCTTGGCCGCAATTCGGAAAGCTGGGTTCGCGCCGCGACCGACGCCTCGAGGTCCCGCTTTGCCGTCGCGACCGCCTGCTGTTTCGCCCGGAGCTCGCCGCCGAGGCGCGAGATCTCGCCGTCCGCCTCGGCGATCGCCTGGCGCCGTTTTTTCAATTCCGCCTGGGGGATCGTTTCGGCCGCGACGAGGGTGGTCTCGACGAGACTGATCCGCTTGATCACCACGAACGCGCCGCAATGCGGACAGGGCAGCCCGCCGTCGCTTTCCGCCGCGGGCAACAGCCGTCGCGCGTCGGTCGCCCGATCGAGCGCCGTCGCTGCGGCCTGCACCGCGGTTTCCGCGTCGCGCAGCGCGACTTGCCGCGCGGCGGTCAGACCGGCCGCCGTCACGAGCTGCTCGCGCTCGGCCCCCGAGACGGCGGCCGCCTCGATCGCCTGCTCGTGAGCCGCCTTCGCCCGGGCGACCGCGGTTATGAGATCGGTCTCGGTCGCCTTTTCCGCGGCCGCGCCACCGCCGCCGAATGGCCCGCTCGCAGAACCGGAGGCCGACCATGGTCTGGCGAATTGACAACTCATCCTCGGTAGACGCCCTCCCCGCCGCCGGCGCGCCCGGCGAAGAAGGGTTCGGACGGCAACGAAGCCACCGGGACGCCGGCGACCATCGTCGACGCCTGGTGGCTGAACATGCTGCAAGAGGAGATCCGTAACGTCGTCGTCGCCGCCGGGATCCAGCCGAACAAAAACGACAACTCACAACTCTTGGCTGCGATTAGCTCGATCACCGGCGGAAATATCTATTTGCCGCTCGCCGGCGGGACGATGACCGGACAGATCTTTTTCAGCACCCCGGCCGGCATTCCCGATCCCAATCCGGACGTTTCGGGCATGCGGATCAGCCTCTACAACCCCGCTACCGGGTGCGATTACGCCATCGGGGTCGCCGGTGCGCAGTTGTGGTTTGGCGTGCCTTCGACGGCCGACGATTTCGGCTTTTATGCCGGCACCACCATCATGGCCCGGATTCCGCCGAATGCCGCGCCGGTGCAGGATTACGACCTGATCACGCTGGGCTACCTCGAGGCGAACTCGCGCCAGGTGCTGAGCGGGAACGCGATTTATCACGTGGCGACGACCGGGTCCGACACGACCGGAGACGGATCGACTGGCAATCCCTGGAAGTCGATTCAATACGCGGTCAACTGGGTTCAGTCGCATCTCGATTTCGCCGGCAACACCGTAACGATCGAGGTCGGCGACGGGATCTATACCGACCCGATCCTGCTCGCCGGGGCGCCAATGGGTACCACCGGTCCCGGCCAGCTCGTGATCCTCGGCAACAACCAGGACAACACCGCCGTTGCGTTGCATGCCACCGGCAACGACTGCATCGCGGTCGAAGCCGGGACCTCGATCTGAGTGAAGGACATCACCCTGCAATCGACCGCCGCGGCCGGCGCCGGTGGAGACGGGCTCGTCGCCACCTATGCCGGCGAGCTCCTGATGTCGAATTGCAATTTCTCGGCGTGCAGCGGCAACCACATGTACGCCGCCGCCGGGGGCTCGATCATCATCATGGGCTCTTACTCGATCTCGGGCGGGGCTCAATGCCATGTGCAGGCGGCGACCGAGGGCTATATCGAGATGTCGTCATCGCCGGACCGGCACGTGGGTGTGACGATCAGCGGGAACCCGAATTTCAGTGGCGGTTTTGCCGTCGCCGGCGCCGGCTCGATCTCGGCCGCCAACAACGGCTTTAACGGTTCGACCACCGGGCCGCGCTACGACGCGCACCTGAACGGGGTGATTTTCACCAACAACAAGGGGATCAACTATTTCCCCGGATCGGTCGCCGGCTCGGTCTCGACCGGCGGTCAATACGGATGACAGTCGCCGGAACGCGGCAATGTCAGGATCGGCGGACAATACGGCTAAGGAGAGAAAGATCAATGCCAAATGATTGGCGACACCATTTGACGCCAGGCAAGATTGCCTGTTTCGGAGTGATCCTATTCATCGTCGGCAACGAGATCGCCGAGCCCTATTTGCGGCAAACCCTCGAAATCCTGGCCGGCGTGCTCGCTGCCGCCGGGCTCTTGTTCGAATGAACGAAATCATCCTGACCATAGGCGGCGCGCGCGATCTCGGTTTATTCATGGTGCCCCCCTTTTTGGTTTTGGGTTGCATGCGCGCATACCTGCCCGTCGGCGAAGACCGGGGTAGCAAGCGGTAGGGGTGCCCCGACCCTAAGCGCACACCCGTGCGCCGTCGGCGGTGGTTGAAATTCGCCGATAACGCCACTTCTTGAAAATCAAGTCCGGTGTGGCTTCGTGGTATGACGGTAGCGGAGCCACTTGGCAACGGACCAGCCCACGACAATGCCGCCGAGGCCCCACCCGGCGACGGCAACCATGGCGAGGAAATCCCACAGCGAGGCATTGGGCGTGCCATTATAGGCGCACGATGCACACGCATTCCGAAATATTAGCCATACCAGGAAGGCGCCGCCTATATAGACCGCCGCCGCAATTGCGCCGTCGCGGTTGCTCTCGCGCCTACGTGCGGCTTCCGCCTCCATTGCCTTTGCCCGGTCGAGTTCGTGTTGTAGTCGGGCGTTCTCTTGCTTGAGACGCGCGGTCTCTGCTTCCTCGGGGTGTTCGGCCTCCCATTTCTTGCGGAAAGCTCGCAACTCCTCCCGTATCTCGTCGGTCGAAGGCATCAAAAACCCTCCTTCGTCGAAACTCGACGGCGGCGAACGGCTCTATATCGGCGGGGGCCTGCCTACGGTAATAACCTTGAGAGGGTCGCGCGTTCTGAAATTGTCCCAAAACTCTGACAATTCCTCGTACCCGGCATTATTAAACGTCGCCCATTGCTCTTTCAGGCTTTCCGTGTACGTAGTCGCTAGCGGAATTTCGTTACCCGCGTCAGAATATATGGTTGCCATGCTGCGCCTTATTGCATCGTCATCTGCATTTATAAGGTGGGCTTCGGAAATCAGCACGATTACCTGATTATGCACGTAGCGCAGTTCACCGTTTCGCCTCCGTTTCCGAAGCATATCAAATAATTTCATGACAGAAATATCAGGAAATATATGCTGTGCGTGCTCGTTCAATACAACAACGATACCGATTGCCTCCGGGATAAGAAACGTCTGCTTCGTATCTCTCGTCTGATCGTCGGCCTTCGCAATGATGTCATCAAGAACCTTCGTTACTCGTTCCCGTAACTCATCGAATAGGGCAGGGCCATCCGGGACGACCTTGCTTAAGAGTTCTCCGAGCGTCCAATCCGTCTGACCGGAGCTGGGGAGGCGGCCAGCACTGGCAAGTGTGTTGAGAAATCTCTGAATTTTATAATCCGGATTAACATCAATAGACTTCTGCTCTATGACGACGCGTCGATTGCAGGCAAGGTAATCGGCGCTTTGCCGTCCCTTGATAACAGAGTTCTTCATGAGCTGATCGACGCTTTCGACGCCCTTTGCTGAGAGCATCAATTGTTCGAAGCGGTCTTTCAATGTTAGCATCTCAGTAAACACTCCCACTAGAAATTCTCTGCCGCGTGTCCAAAGACAAAATCGGCAGATGATCCATCGGTCAATGTCACCTTCCCGTGGCCTGAGTTCCCGCTGCTTTCGCGCGTTGCTACTACAAAGCCTTTTCGACCATCAGAACACAGGACTTGCATCGTAATGGTGGGGCGTGTGTTGAGGCCATCGTAGTTTCCGCTGCACGTCAGCTTACCATCGGTCGCAACAAACGAACCGCCGCTCATGTCGGCCTGATAGCTTCCTCGCAGAGTTTGCCCTGTAGGGCTGATTACTACAACCGGGCCGCTGACACCACACCCGCACAAAGTCGCGGCGATCGCGGCAAGCATCCACCCGCGAATGACGGCAGGAAATCTCATGGTCTCGGCTCCCCCCTCGAAAACTAGATGTTGTGTTTCTTGCGCGTCGGGGTGCTTCTGTCAAAGTCGCATAAACTCCATACGGGAAAACCCCCGCAAAGGCTTCGTGGAGCACCCGCCGGGGGAGGCAAGTGGAACATCGCGCGAGGCCCGGTTTGACCTGCTGGAAAAGGGCGGCCAGACGCTTCCAAATACTTTGTCGGCTGCCCGTTGCTTGGCGCGGGCGGGTACAAAATCTAGATCACGTGGCCTTTCACAAACCCCGCCCGAACAGCGCGACGGCCGCAAGGGTCAGCGCCGCGCCGGCCAGAACCGCGATCACGGCGATGCGGGCGATGTCCCCGTCGCGTCGGCAGCCGGGCGAGTTGCTGCTGGATGATTTCAAGCTCGTCGTGGATCGCATAGAAATCGGCGCGGGGCCGGCCCTGGTCGCCCGGGCGGAAGCTGAGCGGGTCGGACGATCCCTCGGGCGTGGGTTTGTCAATGTGTCCACCAAATAGAGATGTCACTCTTTCTGCCATTTAGAAATGTCACTGTCGGTTGGGGGCGGGCGGCGGGCGGGCGCGCAGCCCCGGCGTAGCGCAGCGCCCGACCGCCGCCCGATGCATGGACGCTTGCAGCCGCACCGGTTGTCTACCGAGCGGGCGTCAGCACGCTCGGCTCGTAGAAGAACCCGGGCGGACAGGCAGGCTCCCGTTGCATCAGTCGCGACCAAAGCCGCGCGGCGGCTCGACGCTTTCGAGATCGGAAAGATCGAGATCACAGATCGCCCGCAGCGCCTCCGCCGTGGCGCTTGCCTCAAGGTTCTGCGGCAGCGCCTGCAGCCACGTTCGGTAATCGTCCTGTAAGGCGACAAGCTCGGCCACGGCCGCGCGCCATCGCTGCGCCCGGCTGCGCCGGTCGGCGGGTCTTCGGTATATGATCCTGGACATCCCGTCGGTGTGCGTCGCGCGAAACCGGGCCTGCCGCTCGGCTGTCGTCATCGCCTTTTCACGCAAGGGCTTAGGGCCTCGTTTCATAGGCTCGCTATTCCGTTACGTAACGAGTGTGTATAGGGCGGCCCTGCTCAGCTCGTGAAAACGCTCAGCCGACTTTGAATAGGCGCGCGTCGCGCTGATCGCGGCGGCGCGGCGCCTTCCTGCTGCGGACCTCTGCCCGTTCGATCTGCTGCTCGCGGATGAAGGCGAGGACGGCGCCGAGCCGCTTGTTCTCGACAATCGCAGCCTGCGGGACGTGGCGCAGCTCATCGAAGGTGCGGTAGGCGAGCGCGACGCCCTTGTAGCGGATTGATAGCCGGCCATCGGGATAATCGACGACAGTGACCCGTTTGCCGATCGCCGCCTTGGCCTGGTCGCTCGGTTCCAGGATGAAGATCACCTTGTCGTATTGCAGCGTCAGCGCTTGCGAAAGGGTGCGCTCCTCCTTCCAGGCAAAGGCGTCCTCCAGATCGTCGCCGGCACGCAGCGGCCGGTGCAGGTCCTTCGCGTTCGCCGGCGGCTTGCCAAAGCGGGCGTTGTAGTCGGCCATGAAAGCCGGCAGCAAGGCGTTCCCTTCGGCCAGGCTGCGCGCGCCGGCTAGCCGCAACTCCTTGACCAGCCGATCCTGCAAGGTCTTGTTCGCCCGCTCGACCCGGCCCTTCGCCTGGCTCGAATTGGCGCAGATGATGTCGATGTTCAGAGCATGCAGCGCACGCCCGAACTGGGTCATCCCGTCACCACCGCTGGCACCCTCGTGGTTGACGCGAAAGACCCCGTGCTTGTCGCTGTAGAAGGCGACCGGCTTGCCCCAGGCCTCCAGATAGGCGCGGGCGGCATGGAAATAGGCGAATGTCGAACTCGCTCTCGACGAACTGCAGGTGCATCAGCCGGCTGGTCGCGTCGTCGACGAAGACGAGCAGCGTACATTGCGGGCCGCGGTCCTCGAACCACCAATGCTCGCTGCCGTCGACCTGCACCAGTTCGCCGACACAGTCGCGACGATGGCGCGGCTGGTGGACGCGCTTTCGCCGCTGCTTGCGATCGAGCCACAGCCCGGCCTCGACCATCCATAGCCGCAGCGTCTCGCGACCGAGCGTTATCCCGTGAACCTCGCGCAGCTTCTCGGCCGCCAAGCTCGGGCCGAAGTCCCAATACTGCTCGCGAATGATCGACAGCACCTTGCTCCGAAGCGCCTCGGGCTTGCGCCGGTTGCCCGGACCGCCACGCCGCTTCGAAATCAGGCCAGCAGCGCCCTCGATCCGGTACGCCTTCAACAGCCGGAATACCTGACGCCGCTCGAGCCTCAGCAGCTGCGCTGCCGCCTCGGTCGTCAGCCGCCGCTGATCCAAATCTCGCAGCACCTCGAGCCGCCTCAACTCGCCATCGCTCATCAGCCGAACCGTCACCCTTGACACCCCCCGGAAATCCGCCCGGGAGTGTCATCTCTAATTGGCAGGCGAGTGACATTTTGATCCGGCGCCTACAGTCAAGACGCGCAGAGCGCAAGTTCTGGAAAACGAGCAGAGAGGCGGGCATAATCTTATCCGCCGTGGCGCCACCCGCGCCGGCTGAGATTAGAGCCGGGAGCCGAAAGTATGTACAAGCATGCCGGACGGTGTTCGCAAGCAGAATTCTGCAAAAAACCCCTATGACGTACCCTTTCAATATACCAAAGCAAAGGCGGCGAGACCAGCACCTGCTATGTCAACAGCAACAGAAGACGAAGAATAGGACAGGCGCTACGGTCGCCAACGCGCAAAAGCAGAAGGACAACCAATCCGCGAGGCTTCGCAGCGACCCCCAAGAAGCCGCGCATATCAAGGGGTCGGCGCTAGGCTCCCTCCCTAAGTATCTGGAGGTAAAGCACGTGCCTCTTCCGGATTTTCGCTTTACCCAGGACCCCCTATTCGAGGACGAATGGCGCAAGTCGAGATGAATGTCGGAACCCGCGCAAGGATACGTCAGCAGCCTCCGCGTAATGAAACCCCGACTTCAGAGGCGTTGTCGCAGACGATGAACGTCCATTGGGAGATTTTTCCACCGGGCACCATCGATGAGGTGGTGCGGTTCTTCAGCGAAGGGATGAAAGGCGGGAAAGGTAGAAGCGGAAAAATTTCGAACGAAAAAACTCTACGTGAGCGGGTAGAGGCCTTCATGGCGTTGAAGCCGGAGGCTTACATCCGTGGGCGGGACCGATTAAGTCGATACATCGGTGCAAAAATTACGGAAAATGTGGTGGTATTCGAAAACTGGCATTATGGTAATGCCTTATTTGTGCTTCACGAAGATTGGGAACAAATCTCTAAGCGGTCGCGCATCGAACTCCTTCACGATGCCGATGCGTGCTTTGAGCGCATCATTCACGCGCCTGGGTGGCAACAGAGATTGGAGGAGACAGTACGCCGTCGTGGTGTCGGCCCATGTGTCGGCGAGTGATCGGAAACCATCTCTATCGGCCCTAGGAGTGGTTGCCACCGATGCTCCAATATGAATTGGCCGAAAAGAGCGCAAAGCTGATGACTCTCTGGTTGACGGAGATCAAGCCGAGGGAACGCAATCCAAATCGAAAAGAACAATGGTGGACGTTTCCACGAGGAACGCAATCTGAAGGCCCAATCATGGGCTTCTTCGGTGTGCGCCCCCTGATAGTGATCGGAGACCAGCCATCACTGTCTGATTGGCCTGAAGGGTTCGGCAGTCGTACGCTTTTCTATGCGACATTAGTCAAGCTCGGAGTGCCTGATGCTCATCTTACAGATGTGATCAAAAGGCGCGGCAAGAGCGGCGAGTCTTGCAAGAATAAGTTCCCAGCAGATTTTTCGGTCCATCTTGATCTCCTCCGGCGCGAAATAGACATTATCCAACCGTGTCGGATCGTTGCCCTCGGCAAATGTGCCGAAAAGCTTCTGCTTGATAACTTGCCCGCTGCACTTGGAGAAAAGGTGCGTTTAGCTTGGCACTTCTCCTATGGAGCGTACGGATTCAGCAATGATCCTGCGATCCCCCCGTCTAAGTATGCCGTTGGTTTCGAGAAGCGGATGCGGGCGGCGATTTACGACGGGACCAGCAATAATCCGCTGCCGCCGCGCGACTTCCGCGAGACGCAACGCCCGCAGGAAAGGAGCGGCAATGGTGCGAACCGGGATGCGCTTCAGCGCCCACCCGGTTCTCGAAGTCACCGCGTCGGCGAATTGTGGCGTCGAGTCGACGCTCACAACTCCAGAACCGTCACCCTGAACGGAAATACCCTCGGAACAGACGCGCCGAAGACTGTGGATGCGTTCCAGATGATACACATCTCACTCTCGAATCGGCCAGAAATGACGGTCGGCGAGTTGCTTGCCGAAAATCCGAAGCTCACTCGGAACTACGTCCAGTACCTTGCAGCCGGGACATCAAAATGGTCGAGCGTGATCGCTCTTGACGGTATGACAGGTGATCGAGCGCCAGTACGCTAACAACAACGACGCCGTGAGTACGGGGGCTGCCAGTGATCGGCGGCGCTGTCAAAGGCGTGAAATCGTGCTTTGGCTCACGTCGTAGCTGCGCGCGAGGTTCCGCAAGCGTCGCGCCCTGTTGCCCGCCGCCGGCGGGCCTCGGCCTTCTGCGCTTCGGTCAGCTTCGGCGGCCGGCCCATATGCTGCCCGCGCTTCTGCGCCCGGCTGCGGCCCTCGGCGGTGCGGGTGCGGCATAAGGTCGCGCTCCACGTCGGCGAGGCCGCCGAGGACGATGCGCAGCTCGTCGGGACCGGCCCAATTGATCGCGCCCCATCCGAACCCGGGCCGGGGGCTAGGGGCATCGTTTCGTCCCTGAATCCGGTTAGACACTCCGCCCATAACTAGCTGATGTTTTTGAGGCTGTTTTGGTGCCTTTGGGGGTGGTTAGAAGGCGCAACCTGCTGAAATATCGCGAACATGCTCTTCCAGCAGGGCGCGCCGCCCGCTGCGGTTTACACCTTCAAGCACGCCCTGGTGCAGGACGCCGCCTACAACTCGCTACTCCGGCGCCGCCGGCAGGAATTGCACGGCCGGATCGCCAGGGTGATCGAGGAGCGCTGGCCGCAAATCGAGGCGGCCGAGCCGGAGTTGCTGGCACACCATTACACGGAGGGGAAATAGCCCGAGAGGGCGATCCCGCTCTGGCAGAAAGCCGGCAGCCTGGCGCTGAACCGCCTGGCCCTCGCCGAAGCGATCGCGCATCTGAACAAGGGGCTGGAGCTGGTCATCGCATCGCCGCACTCGCCGGGGCGCGACAGCAAGGAGGTGGATCTCCGCATTTTGTTGGGCACCGCCTGGAGTGGGCTCAAGGGCTGGGGGGTGCAGGAGGCCTGGGACAGCCTTCATCCTGCGCTCGAGCTGGGGCACTCGCTTCGCCGCAACGACGCCCTGCTGCCGATACTATTCGGACTCTGGGGCAACGTCTGTGCGGTGGGACGGCTGCCCGAGTCGCTTCGTTGGGTGGCGCAGCTATCGGAGGCTGCCGAGGCGAACCGCGACCCCGATCTCGTGATCGTAGAGCACTTCTGCGCCATGTGCTCGGCGATCCGATCAAAGCCCGGGGGCGCGCGGACCAAATACTCTTGCTCTACAGCGAACAGCAGCACGGCCATTTGGGGCGCAGTATCCACTTGGATCTAAAAACCGTCGCATTATGCTGGGGGGCGAACACTGCCTGGATGCTCGGCTACCCCGAGCAAGCCGTGAAATGGATCAACGCCGCGCATGATCATGCCCGCCGGGTCGGGTATCCTCTCGATCTGGGCTGGGCCCTGACAATCGGCGCAATCGTCTTCGATCATCTTCGCGAGCACGAGGAGCGTCTGAATTCCGGCGCAGAGGCCGAGCGACTGGGTCGCGAACACAGCCTGCCCTTTGTCACGTGCATGGCGGCACTTTCGTCTGGAATATCCTTGATCCGGAAGGGCGAAACCGCCGAAGGCGTCGCTTTGCTCGAGAAGGGCCTCGCTTTCTGGCAGGTGGGCATTGGTCGAGCCGCCACTCCCTATCTCCGATCCGTCCTCGCCGAGGGCATGGCCCAACTCGGCAATATCGATTGCGCGCTGCACCTTATCGACGCGGTCATTGCGGAGATCGAGAGACCGGACCGGCAGGAGCGCCATTATTATGCCGAGGCGCTGCGCATCAAAGGCTGGCTGCTGTCGCTCAAGGGCGACCCCGGAGGCGCTGAACGCGCCTACCTCGCCTCGCTTGACTGGGCGCGAACATAGCAACGAAATCCTGGGAGCTGCGCACCGCGACCAGCTATGCACGGCTGCTGCGCGACCAGGGGCGGGCAGGGGACGCATACGACCTGCTCGCGCCGGTCTACGGCTGGTTCTCCGAGGGTTTCGGCACCAAGGACCTGCAGGAAGCCAGAGCGCTGCTCGACGAGTTGGCCGGCGCACCGGCCTTGCCGCCGAGCGGAGGCCCGGCGACCGACGCGGAGCCGATCGACTTGGCAACCGAGGCCAAAGCCGAGTAGGCAGGTAGCGGCATTGGCGCGGTTCGCGGAAGCCGTCGAGGCGGCGAACGCACACCAAGAGCGATGGTTCGAAGCCGAGATCCAGCGGTTGCGCGGCGAGGTGTTCCGCGACGGCGGGGATCACGCCGCGGCCGAGGCAGCCGGTCTACGACTGGTTTACCGAAGGCATCGACACGCCGGACCTGACCGCGGCAAGGGCGCTGCTCGACGCTCTGAACTGAGTACGGCAAGCGCCGCGCCGGCAGGCGGCCGATATCCCATCCGGTTCCTCAACACCACGGATAAGAGGGACGGGACGATCAAATCATGTGTGCCGCAGCCAATTCTCTTGAGGAAGAGTGTCGATGCGGGCGAACTCTGCCTCGTTGTCGGTGACGATGGTGTGGCCGAGCGAGACGGCCTGAGCAGCGATAAGCAAGTCGTTGCCCCCGATTGGCCTTCCCATCTGCTCGAGCCGGGTTCGGATCAGCCCATAGACTGCGTCAGCCGGCGCCTCGAGCGGCAGAACGTCAAGGCCGCCGAGCACCGCTTCCAGCTGAGCCGAAAGGCGTGGAGATCTCTTCTTGGCAGCGCCGTAGCGTAATTCAGCGGCGACGATGATGCTGGTGCACACCTGCGCTTCGCCCACCTTGCGGATGTGCTCTGCTATCCGCCCTTGCGGGTTGCGGACAAGGTCGGAAACGATGTTGGTATCGAGCAGGTAACGCATCAAAGCTCGACGGGATCGGGGACCGGATCGGGTATCGGGGGAAACTCCTCGTCGAGAGGGGCGAGAGTTGCCAGCAGCGCGAGCAAAGATTTTGGCGGCGCGGGCTCGATGATCAGCCTGTCGCCCTCTTTGCGCATGATCGCATCCTCGCCCGGAAGCTCGAACTCGCGCGGAATCCGCACCGCCTGGTTTCGGCCGTTCTTGAAAAGCTTGACGTGTCTCTCGGAGATCATCGGCATCTTTCCACTGCATAGGCCTTAGCATATGCAAAGATGTGGTGCTTGTCGATCGCTTTCCGCGGCTCGGGTCGCCCCGGCCAGGACAGCGGGGCGTGCCCATGCGCTCTGGACAAGTCGTGCGACCCAACGGATCATGAGGCGGACGGCGGCAGAGGCGCCCGGATGGATATCGGCGGCTGGCTGCGGCGCCTCGGCATCGAGCAATACGGGCCAGCGTTCTGCGAAAACCGGATCGACGGTGAGATCCTGCCGAGACTGACGCCGAGGATTTGAAGGCGAGGCAAAGGCGTCGCTCGAGGCGCTGAACTGAAGGACGCTTGCGACACGGTCGGGAGGGGAGGGCGATGGAGCATCAGGGCATCGGCGCTGCGGTTCGGCGCAAGGAGGACTTTCGCTTCCTGACCGGCGCCGGCAACTACACCGACGACATCAATCGTCCGGGTCAGCTCCACGCTTACATTCTGCGAAGTCCGCACGCCCATGCCGAGATCACCGGCATCGACACGGTAAGTGCCGGCGCGGCGCCGGGGGTCGTTGCCGTCTTCACCGCCGCCGATCTGCAGATTGGCGGCCTGCCGTGCGGCTGGCTGGTCACCTCCAAGGACGGCTCGCCGATGGCGGAGCCGCCGCACCCGGTGCTGGCCCAGGGCAGGGTGCGTCACGTCGGCGACCCGGTGGCGGCGGTGGTCGCCGAAACGATCGCAGCGGCCAAGGACGCTGCCGAGCTGATCGAGGTGTCGTATCGGCCTTTGCCGGCGGTCGTGGCCGCCGACGAGGCGATCCGGCCCGACCAGCCGCAGCTCTTCGACAGCGCCGCCAACAACATCTGCTTCGATTGGCAGCTCGGCGACCAGGCCGCGGTCGAGGCCGCCTTCGCCGTGGCACACCACGTCACCCGCCTCGACATCGTCAACAACCGGCTCGTCTCCAATCCGATGGAGCCGCGCGCCGCCCTCGCCGAATACGACCGCGCCACCGGCGACTACACGCTCTACACGACGAGCCAGGACCCGCACGTGATCCGGCTCCTGCTCTCGGCTTCGGTGCTGGCGATCCCCGAGCACAAGTTTCGGGTCGTGGCGCCCGATGTCGGCGGCGGTTTCGGCACCAAGGGATCGCTTTACGCCGAGCAGGCGCTCGTCACCTGGGCGGCCGGCAGGCTCCGCCGGCCGGTCAAGTGGACGGCCGAGCGGGCCGAGGGCTTTGCCTCCGACAACCAGGCCCGCGACCATCTGACCCACGCCGAGCTGGCGCTCGACCGGGACGGCAAGTTCCTGGCGCTGCGGGTCGCGACCTTGGCCAATCTCGGCGGCTATCTCTCCAGCTTTGCGCCGGCGATCCCGACCTGGTCCTACGGTCCATTGCTCGCCGGCACCTACGCGACCCCCGCCGTCTATGTCGAGGTCAAGGGGGTATTCACCAATACGGTGCCGGTCGACGCCTATCGCGGCGCCGGGCGCCCCGAGGCGTGCTATGTCGTCGAACGCCTTGTCGATACCGCGGCGCGCGAGATCGGCATCGATCCGGCCGAGTTGCGCCGACGCAACTTCATTCCCAAGGATGCTTATCCCTACCAGACGCCGGTGGCGCTCACCTATGACAGCGGCGACTATTTCACGACCCTCGACATGGCGCTCGCCGCGGCCGACTATGCCGGGTTCGAGCGGCGCCGGCAGGAATCGGCGCGAGCCGGCAAGCTCCGCGGCATCGGCATCGCGACCTATATCGAGGCCTGCGCCATGGCGCCTTCGGTCATCGCCGGTCAGCTCGGCGCCCGCGCCGGGTTTTACGAGGCGGCTGTGGTGCGGGTTCACCCGACCGCGAGCGTCACCGTATTCACCGGCGCGCACAGCCACGGCCAGGGCCACGAGACGACCTTTGCCCAGCTCGTCGCCGATCGGCTCGGCCTACCCATCGAGCAGGTCGAAATCGTCCACGGCGACACCGCCAAGATCCCGTTCGGGATGGGCACCTACGCCTCGCGCTCGCTGGCGGTCGGTGGTTCGGCTCTGGTCAAGGCGCTCGACAAGGTGGTGGACAAGGGCAAGAAGATCGCCGCCCACCTGCTGGAAGCGGCCGAGGCCGATCTCGAGTTCAAGAACGGCCGGTTCGCGGTGGCCGGGACCGACAAGAGCGTGCCGTTCGCGCAAGTCGCCCTTTCTGCCTATGTGCCGCACAACTATCCGATCGAGACCCTCGAGCCGGGCCTCGACGAGACCGCGTTCTATGATCCGACGAACTTCACTTATCCGGCGGGCGCGCACGTCGCCGAGGTCGAAATCGATCGCGACACCGGGGCGGTAACGCTGCTGAATTTCACCGCCGCCGACGATTTCGGGCGCATCGTAAATCCGCTCATCGTGGCGGGCCAGGTGCATGGCGGCCTGGTCCAGGGCATCGGCCAGGCGCTCTACGAATGCACGGTTTACGACCGCGAGAGCGGCCAGCTGCGCACCGGCTCGCTCTTGGATTATTGCCTGCCTCGCGCCGACAACCTGTCGGCGTTCAACCTCTCCACTCATGCCACGCTGTGCGCGCACAACCCGCTCGGCGCCAAGGGCTGCGGCGAGGCGGGCACGATCGGCGCCCCGGCCGCGGTCATGAATGCGGTGGTCGATGCGCTGGCGCCGCTCGGGGTTCGAGACCTCGCCATGCCGGCAACGAGCGGCCAGGTATGGCGCGCGATCAGGGCGCGCGCGGCGGGGTAAACCGCGACGGCCTTGCGGCGCGGCAGGCGGTCCCCGCCCGCGGCGCCGCTACCCGCCGGTTGCATCGCGGCCATGCGCTGGGCGCGGCGCCTGGCGAGCGGCGTCGCCGGCTCGGGCGCCGGCGGCGGCTGCTGGCGCTTGGTCGAGCGCGCCAACGTCCAATCCCACTCGTCCGCACCCATCTGATAATGTGCGGTTCACCATCTTGCGGTTGTAGAGCGGGTGGGTGACGCTGCGGATCTCGTGTTCGATCTGATGGCGGACCACCGGTTTCTGACCGGCGCCTATGTCAGCCTCGCCGATCTGATGGTGATCCCGCTGCTCTACTATCTCGGCACTGCGTCCGAAGGTCGCCCCCTCCTGGCGGAGCACCGCAAGGCTGCAAGGTTGGGTCCGGCAGATGGAAACGCGCCGGAGCTTCCGGGTGACGAAACCTCCCGGCGATCGCTCAGCTCTCCTTGACATGGCGGGCCGTATCGGTGCAGCCGGCGCCGGCCGAGAACTCGCCGGCCGAAAGCGTGGTCGGGAGCGCGGTCGGGAGCGCGGTCGGGCGCCCGCTCGGGCCCCTGACCTCCGGCCGCTGGGTGATGCCGTCGTGGGCCTTCAGCCCACGGGCTTGTCCCGTGGGGGCAATCACGGCGCGCCTCGCCGGCCGGATGGTGGGTGTGTCGATGTCGAAGAGTTCTGCAAAAATCGGCCGAGAGTAATCGTCAATCCAGCGTTAACTATACATTTAATTCGTCAACCATACGTCAAAATTTGTTCAAATAACGCTTGACGACCACTCGCGCGAATGCTATATAAAATGCGCGTCAAAAGCGTGTTGTATTTAACCACACCTGCGGGCTCGGACGCGGAAGGAATGATCTATGTTTAGCAAGCGTCTTTCTCTCCTCGGCTCAGTATTCGGGCTGCTGGTGCTGTTCCTGACCCCGGCTCGCGCAAATCTGATAACAGCTGCCTCACTCACCTGGGGTTGCAGCAGCTACAGCATTAGCTTTACTGGATTTGATTTTGTTATAGGGACCCTTTCGAGGTTGATTACAGTATAACTGGTTTAACAACGACACCGATCACCGGTACCATTAGCTCTACGGCGATGTCCAGCACCCCGACGGTCAGTGCCTCGAGCACGTTCCCGACCCTGTCGGGCACACACACCCCGACCGTTACCGGGGAGTTATATGTCTACAACGGCACCACATACGTGCCAGTACAGTCTATTCCGGACATTGATGTTCCAACCATCACGTATACACCCACCAGCATGACTTGCCCGGCGGTGGTATGCACCACCGGCCCGCAGTCCCTGCCTTACAATGTTTCGGAAACCAGCAACAACGCCGACGAACTTGTCTGGTTCAACAGCCACTTCAAACTGCAAGGGAACGTGCCGACCACGGCCTTTACCGTGAACGTGACCAACCAGTCGATCACCTTCGGAACACTGGGGACGTTGACGGTACCGAACGCCGTGATCACCTTCTCGTCCTCGGCCACCTGTGCCAGCACCACCTTCGACACCGCGCTAAATCAATGGGAGACGACAATTCCTCTCGCGTATGCGACGCATGCGGACGAGATTTTCTCCGCCGGCCTCCTTTTGCCGTTGCCATCGCCGTTCCCAAACACCGTAAACAACGTGACTTGGAACGCAACCTTCACGTCCAGCGCTGGGTCGCCGCAGTTCCAATTCCAATACGGAGCGGCGAATTACCTGACCACCCTGACCCACAACGGCGTGACCTACACGTTCCCAACAACGAACGTGTACAACGCGATGATCATCGATCCGGCGCATAACGGGCCTAACCAGCCCCCCTGCCCCAACTACGGCGGCGACCACGCCGGGACGCCCGAGAACCCCACGGTCAAGCTGTTGGTGACCGGCGGCGGCAGCGGCGGCGGCGGCTCGAACTGGACCGGCTCATGGAGCAGCACCCCGACATACATGTGCTTGCCGCCGGGGTAAGCCTCTCCACGCTACCGAGAAGGGGCGCTCGATCGAGCGCCCCTTTTTTTTGTCCTTGCCGCGCCCGATTGGGAAATTCCCGCGTCAAGACGCCCGACGCGCCCTGATGCCCTTATCATGACGACCGCGACGATGCGCGGCCCCTGCCGTCGCGGGGGCCGGCTTGCCCTGCTTCGGGGCTGGGCTTGGTCAGCGCGGCTTGTCGCCGGCCAAGGTCACCCGGTGCATGATGCGGCGACAGCCGCGATCGTCGTCGATCGGGTTTTGTTGGGCGCAGCGATTGTCCCGGCTCGCGATCGGGCCGACTTCCCGGCGGCAGCGGCAGGTGAACTGGTGAATTCGCGATGCCGGGTGAGTTTTCGGACGTGCCGATCGCCGCGGCGGCGCCCGATCGCTGCCTCGACGAGGCGGACTGGATCCTCCCCGGGCTCGACGACGCCGGCGACCGCCTGTTTTGCCCCAAACAGCCCGACGCAGCGGCCGTTCCACCGATGATACTCATCATCGCATCATCGGGTTCAACTCGGTGATCCGCGTCCCTCCGCGGCATCGGGCGGCGCAGATGAAGGGGTCGACAAGGTCGAGAACGGCGATGACGACCTTCGGTGTGAAACCCGCCGGCGCCGTTGACGGCGCGCTACCAGGCGGCGTCGAGCAGGGTCCGGATGCGACAAAAACCGCCATTCAGGCGTCGGCACGCTGGCGGCCGGGTCGAGGATGACCGTGCGCGGCATCATCTGCGGGTGGCCGAAGCTCTCCCTGACGTGGCGGGCCGTATCGGTGCCGCCGGCGTCGGCGGAAAACTCGCCGGCCGAGAGCGTGGTCGGGATCGCGATCATGCGCAGGGCAGGTGGTTCCACCGCCGGCCGCCGGGTCGTGCCGTCGTGGGCCTTCGGCCCACGGGCTTGTCCCGTGGGGCCGATCGTGGCGCGGAACGCATCCAGCTGCTCTGCCGCCGAGACCCCGTTACCAAGGCAAAGCCCGACCATCTTCGCCGCGTGGGTGACCGAGCCGGCGCCCAAGGTGATAATCAGGTCGGCGACGGCTTCTCGCGCCATATTCGCCGCGGCAACGACATCAGCCCGCGGCGTGTGGCGCCGATCTTGGCGCAGAGCCCGGCAAAGCGGTTGCCGAGCATCTGCCGCAGCCGGTCGACGAGATCGGTCTCGCGCGCGAGCGTGCCGCTCGCCAGCACGAGGACGGCGCGCGCGTCGAGGCGGTCGACCTCCGCCGCCAGAGCCTCGGTATGCGGTGTGCCGAATACGACGCTTTCCATCTTCGGGAAGCGATAAACACCAGTCAGCGTGTTTCGATCCTCCCCGCAGGCGTAAGGTGAATGCAACCCACCGAAGTGCCCGCGCCGGATGGACAAAGGATGGGTTTCGCTAACGCTCTACCGATCCTACGGAGTTACGGTTCCGATCACCGCGCGAGGTAGCCGCCGTCGACCGGCAGCGTGATGCCTGTTATGTAGCGCGCCATGTCGGAGGCGAGGAAAACCGCCGGGCCGGCGATGTCCTCGGGCGTGCCGATCCGGCCCATCGGGATCCGGGTTTCGAAATTCGCCCTGTAGGCCGGATCTTCGCGCGCCCGCGCGTCGAGCGGCGTCGCGACAAAGCCGGGTCCGATCGCATTGACCCGGATGCCGAGCGGCGACAACTCGATCGCCAGCGCCTTGGTCAACAGCCGCACGCCGCCTTTCGAGGTCGTGTAGGCGGCCGAGTTCGGGCAAGGCGACAAAGGATTGGATCGAGCCGATATTGATGATGGCACCGCGGCTCTCCCGCAGCTGGTCGAGGAAGGCCGTCACCATGTTGTAGGGGCCGTCGAGGTTGACGGCCAAGGGTTGCATCCCAATTCTGCCGCGCGTTCGGATCGCTCACCGCACCGCGGCGGATGATCCCGACGCTGTTGACCAGGATCGAGACCGACCCGATCTCGCGCCGCACCGCGGCGGCGAGAGCGTCGCATTGGGCCCGGTCCTGACGTCGCAGACATGATGCTGACGCCGATCGCCTTTGCGGTGCGTTCGGCGGCGGCGCCGTCGATGTCGATGTCGACGGCTAGCGCCCGCGCGCCGGCTTTCGCCATCGCATGGGCGATCGCCTCGCCGATCCCCGAGCCGGCGCCGGTGATCA
The DNA here is from genome assembly GCA_963772295.1 of uncultured Alphaproteobacteria bacterium. Taxonomy (GTDB): domain Bacteria; phylum Pseudomonadota; class Alphaproteobacteria; order ATCC43930; family CGMCC-115725; genus AP-15. Next base: position 531,300 of record CAVYWO010000017.1, on the reverse strand, counting down.
GGGCAATCCGCCCGTCGAGCAGGCGAGCCACCCGTGCCCCTCACCCCACCCCGGAACGCCCGCCCCCTCCGCGCCGCGAGGCGCGGCGCCTGGGGCAGGCCGGGCGGGCGTTCCGTCCCTCTCCCCGCGAGCGGGGAGAGGGCTATCCCAGCCGTGTCGGTGTTACATCGCGGCCATGCGCTGGGCGCGGCGCCTGGCGAGCGGGGTGGCCGGCTCGGGCGCCGGCGGCGGCTGGATGCGCTTGGTCGAGCGCGGCAGCGTCCAATCCCACTCGTCCGCACCAAGCTGATAATGCATGTTGTTCTGCGACGGGTTGCGGTTCACCATCTTACGGTTGTAGAGCGGGTGGGTGACGCTGCGGATCTCGTGCTCGATCGTGAACAGGCACTTGCCGGTGTCGAGATCGACGATGTCCTGGAAGCGGTATTGGTACTGGTCGCTCTCCTCGGTGATCAGCCCGCGTTTTTCGAGCTCGGCGTGCGGGCCCGAGAACTCCTGGGCGTAGACCTGCAAGTGGTGGCCGTCGTAGTCGGGCAATTTCCCATCGGTCTCGCGGAAGATCAGCTCCTGCTTGATGCCGACAGAGACATGGGCGGCGCGGCCCTCGCCGTTCTCCCTGACCTTGGCCGGCGCGTAGAAGATCTCGCGGTAGAAGCGTGCGATGCCGTCGGCGGCCCCTTCGGGCACGGTGAACTCGACATAAGGCATGCCGAGATTGATCGCGCCGAACCGCTCCTCGTCGGGCTCGTAAAGCCGGATCTTGTTGCCCCAGGGGCAGGTCGCCGAGACATAGGCGTTGTGCCGCTGGCAGTCGAACCTGGTGTCGGAGAGCCTGGGTTTCGTCGCCGCGAGACGCGCGCACAGCGCGTCGAGCGAGGGCACAACGAGACCGACATGGCCGCGCAGCAGATTGGGTTCGCCGGTCGGCAGGTGGAACTGGCTCTTGCCGACATTGACCCACATGTTGTTGGTGCCGGGAAACAGGAACGGGTCGCGGGTCAGGCCGAGGGCCATCAGGTAAAACTCGGACGCCAGCCCTTGATTGGGAACCCTGAGGTTGACGTGTTCGAGACCGACAAGATTGCCGAGATCTTCGGCGGTGCGGTCATAGAGTTGTTCGGCCATAGGCATCTCCGTTGTTGACGTCAAAACAGCTTTTCGAAGCTTTCGTCTACCGGCACGCGATAGCCGTTGGCAAGGGCGTTGGTCTCGTTGGCCATGCCGACCACCGCCATCAGCTCGGCCAGCATTTCGCGCGTCATCCCGGCCCGCTTCGCCGCGGCGGCATGCGAGGCGGTGCAATAGGCGCAGCCGTTGCTGGCGCTGACCGCGAGATAAAGGAGCTCCTTGGTCAAGGGATTGAGCGCGCCCGGCGCCATCACCGCCTTGAGGCTCTCCCAGGTGCGCCTGAGGGTCGGCGGATCGTTCGCCAGCACCTTCCAGAAATTGTTGATCCGGTCGGTGCCGCGGGTCTTCATGATGTCGTCGTAGACGGCACGAACCTCGGCGCCGCCGGCACCGTATTCGATCAGCGGCAGCATCGTCATCGGCTTTCTCCGAGGCCGGCGCGGCGCAATTCCGGGCCGAGCCGGCGCGAGGCAAACAAGGCGAGCATGCGGAGGTCGCTGAAGAGCGACCAGGCCGGATGGCCGAAGGTCTCGGGCCGGTTGTGCTCGAAAACGAGATGGCCGAGCCAGGCGAGCGCATAACCGGCGATCGGTGCCGCAACAAGCCAGCGCCAATCGCGCAGGGCCAGGGCGACGACCAGCGCCGCCGCGCCGAAAGCGGTGCCGAGGTAATGCAGCGCGCGCGTGCGCGGGTCGGCATGCGCCCGCAGATATCGCCGCCAGAACTCGGCGTAGCTCATGCCGCGCCGCGCTTGTCAAGCGCGGCGGGGCAGCGTAAGTCAGCTGCCGTTTCCGCGCTATTCAGGATGGGCCGCGCCATGGGTTTCAGAGTAGCGGTGGTCGGCGCCACCGGCAATGTCGGACGCGAAATTCTGACCACGCTCGCCGAACGCGAGTTCCCGGCCGACGAGGTCATCGCCCTCGCTTCGTCGCGCTCGATCGGCAAGGAGGTCTCGTTCGGCGAGGATGACGTCCTCAAGGTGCAAGGCCTCGACACCTTCGACTTTCGCGGCATCGACATCGTGCTGTCCTCGCCCGGGGCCAGGGTCTCGGCCGAGTTTGCGCCGCGGGCGGCGAAAGCCGGCGCCGTCGTCATCGACAACAGCTCGCACTTCCGCATGGAACCGGATGTGCCGCTGGTCGTGCCGGAGGTCAACCCCGAGGCGATCGGCCAATATCAAAGGCGCGGCATCATCGCCAATCCGAACTGCTCGACGATCCAGCTGGTGGTGGCGTTGAAGCCGCTGCACCGGCTCGCCCGCATCAAGCGGGTGGTGGTCGCCACCTATCAGTCGGTGTCGGGGGCCGGCCGCGCCGCGATGGACGAACTGTTCAACCAGACCCGCGCGATCTACGTCAACGATCCGATCAGACCCGAGCGTTTCACCAAGCAGATCGCCTTCAACGTGATCCCGCATATCGACGTCTTCATGGACGGCGGCGCGACCAAGGAAGAGTGGAAGATGGGCGCCGAGACCCGCAAGATCCTCGATCCCGACATCGCGGTCGCCGCGACCTGCGTCCGCGTCCCGGTGTTCATCGGCCACGGCGAAGCGGTCAGCCTCGAATTCGAGCGGGCGCTCGGCGAAGAGACGGCCCGGGCGGCGCTGCGGCGGGCGCCCGGCGTCGCCGTCGTCGACCACCGCGCCGACGAGGGCTATGTGACGCCGACGGAGGCGGCCGGCGAGGATCAGGTCTATGTCAGCCGCATCCGCCGCGACCCGACCGTGCCGCACGGGCTGCAGTTATGGATCGTCGCCGACAATTTGCGCAAAGGGGCGGCGCTCAACGCCGTCGAGATCGCGGAGATCCTGGCCAAGGAGCATCTCGGCGGGCGGCCCCGCGCGAATGTCGAGCGGCTGCGGCAACCGGTGCCGTAGCAACCAAGCGGGGCTTGTAAAAGGCCGTCATTCCGGGGGGCGAAGCGCGCCCGGAATCCATGCACACCGGCTTCAGACATCCTGGCGTCAACGCCGACGCACAGTGCCGTAGTTCCGTGTTCTTAGGTTCCGGGCCTCGTCTGCAGACGAGCCCGGAACGACCATCCCTCTGGCGATCCGGTTTCTGGTGTCATATTACGTATATCTTCTGGCGAGCCGCCGACAGGGGACGCTTTATCTCGGCGTGACGAACGACCTCGTTCGCCGGGTTCACGAGCACAAGACAAAGGCTGTACCAGGGTTCACCGAACGATACGGTGTCGATCGCCTGGTCTGGTTCGAGCTGTATGACGATCCAACCGCCGCCATCGCCCGCGAGAAGGCTGTCAAGAAATGGCGGCGGGATTGGAAGATCCGGCTGATCGACGAGCAAAATCCCGAGTGGCGCGATCTGTTTCCGGCGATCGTTGGGTGAGCGGTGTTACCGCTGCGGGATCCGCGGCGTTCGCGCCGCCGACCTCCGCGGCTGCTCGGGGGCGTCTTCAGGATGTGCGTTGAACCACAATGCATCGGCGCAAAAGTCGCGTTCGCCCGGCCATTCGAGACTGCGCCCGCCCTCGCCGACGCGCGCCTGAGCGAAAAATGTGGGATCGCTGAAGGCAGCGAAGACGCCTTTGCCGACCAGGTGGCGGAAGCTGTTGACCGTCATCTCGCCGTTCGCCCAGGTCAGCGTGACGGTGTGGGTGGCCGCGTCGGGCGCGGCGGCGACAATGATGTTATCAAGGACCTTCGGCATTGCTGATCCTCGCCGGCGGCTCCGCGTCCTGGCACTTGATCCAGTTCAGCGCCAACTCGCCTTGATGCTCGCGCGCCCATGCCAGCACGCGGCGTTGCCTGGCAGGTGGCAACGATCCCCTGATTACGTCAAGAGTGCGGATCGCGATCAGGACTTCCCGACCGCCGATGACCGCATGGAAATGAGGCGGGGTGTGATCGTCGTAAAACATCTGGATTTTTACCCCGTCGACGACGGCTATAGTCGGCATCAAAATCCTCTGCGCGGATATATCCGGCGCGATATCATCTGTCGTTATCGTGGCAAATAGCGGGCGGGTTAGAACCGCAGGGGGCGAATGAGCGGTTTGCGTCAAGATTTTGCGGCTCCGCACGTCGCGGCGTTCGCGCCGCCGGCGCGCGACCGCTTTCTGGGTCGGCCGATTTCGCCGCTGACCCGGCGCCGGCTCGACAACTTTCGCCGCAACCGCCGCGGTTTCTGGTCGTTGTGGATCTTTCTCGCGGTGTTTTTCGTCAGCCTATTTGCCGAATTCATCGCCAATGACCGGCCGATTGTCGTGCGCTACGCGGGCGCCTGGTACTTCCCGGTCCTCGTCGATTATCCCGAGACCGAGTTCGGCGGCGTAATGCCGAGCACCGCCGATTACCGCGATCCGGCGGTGGAGCGGCTGATCCTTTCGAAGGGCTGGATGGTGTGGCCGCCGATCCCGTTCCATTACGACACGATCAACTACCGTCTGCCGAGCCCGGCGCCGTCGCCGCCCTCGCGCGTCGATTGGCTCGGCACCGACGATCAGGGGCGCGACGTGCTGGCCCGGCTGATCTACGGGTTTCGCATCTCGGTGCTGTTCGGGCTGACGTTGACCCTGCTCTCCTCGGTGGTCGGGGTCGCCGCCGGCGCCGTCCAAGGGTATTTCGGCGGCCTCGTCGATCTCGGCATGCAGCGCTTCATCGAAATCTGGTCCGGGCTGCCGGTGCTCTACCTCCTGATCATCATGGCGAGCTTTGTCGAGCCCACTTTCGGGTGGCTGTTGGGCTTGATGCTGCTGTTTTCCTGGATGCAGCTTGTCGATGTCGTGCGCGCCGAGTTCCTGCGGGCACGCAATTTCGACTATGTGCGGGCGGCGCGGGCGCTCGGCGTTCCCAACCGCACGATCATCTTGCGCCATGTCCTGCCGAATGCCACGGTGGCGACGATCACGTTCCTGCCGTTCATCCTGAACGGCTCGATCACCACCCTGACGTCGCTCGATTTTCTCGGCTTCGGGCTGCCCCCCGGCTCGGCCTCGCTCGGCGAAATCCTGGCCCAGGGCAAAGCCAATCTGGCGGCACCCTGGCTCGGGCTCACCGCGTTTTTCGTGCTGGCCATAATGCTGAGCCTGTTGATCTTTGTCGGGGAGGCGGTACGCGACGCCTTCGATCCGCGCAAGGTTGCCTGGTGAGTGCCACCGCTCCGCTGCTCGAGATCCGCCATCTGGGCGTCACTTTCGCCGGCCGCGGCGGGGCGGGCCCGGTCGAAGCGGTCAAGGATTTGTCGCTGTCGCTCGATCGCGGCGAGATCTTGGCGCTGGTCGGCGAGAGCGGCTCGGGCAAGAGCGTCACCGCCCTCTCGGTGCTGCAGCTCCTGCCCTATCCGCACGCCGCGCACACCCCCCAAAGCAGCATCCGCCTTGCTGGCGAGGAACTGGTCGGCGCCGCGCCGGCGGTGTTGCGCCGGGTGCGCGGCGACCGGATCGCGATCGTCTTCCAGGAGCCGATGACCTCGCTCAACCCGCTGCACACGCTTGAACGGCAGATTGCCGAGACCCTGCTCGTCCACCGCCGGATGTCGGTCGGCGAGGCGCGCGAGCGCACCCTCGAATTGCTGCGCATGGTGGCGCTCCCCGATGCCGAGAGCCGGCTCGCCGCCTATCCCCACCAGCTCTCGGGCGGCCAGCGCCAGCGCGTCATGATCGCGATGGCGATCGCCAACGAACCCGACATCCTGATTGCCGACGAGCCGACGACGGCTCTCGACGTGACGATCCAGGCCCGCATCCTGGCGCTGCTCGCCGATCTCAAGGCCCGGTTCGGCATGGCGCTCTGGCTCATCACCCATGACCTGACGATCGTCCGCCGGATGGCGGACCGGGTCTGCGTCATGACCCAAGGCGAGATCGTCGAGACGGGTCCGGTCGACGCCGTCTTCGAGCGCCCGCGACATCCCTACACCAGGCACCTCTTGGCGGCGGAGCCGAAGGGTGCCGCACCGGCGGTCGATCCGGCGGCGCCGGTCCTGGCGGAGGCGGGTGATTTGCGGGTCTGGTTCCCGATCCGGCACGGCCTGTTGCGCCGGGTCCGGGGCTACATCAAGGCGGTCGACGGCGTCTCGCTCTCGCTGCAGGCCGGCGCCACCCTCGGCGTCGTCGGCGAAAGCGGCTCGGGCAAGACGACGCTCGGCTTGGCACTGTTGCGCCTGATCGCGGCCCGGGGCCGGATCCATTTCGACGGGCAGGATATCGGGTCGCTGTCGCAGCGCCGGCTGCGACCGTTGCGGCGCGAGATGCAGATCGTCTTTCAGGACCCCTTTTCGAGCCTGTCGCCGCGGTTCTCGGTGGCGCAGATCGTCGAAGAGGGGCTGCGGGTGCACGACCGCTCGGCCGACGCCTCGCTGCGCCGGCGTCTCGTCGAGGCGGCGCTGGCCGAGGTCGGGCTCGATCCCGGCTCGGCCGACCGCTATCCGCACGAATTCTCGGGCGGCCAGCGCCAGCGCATCGCCATCGCCCGCGCCCTTGTGCTCTCGCCCCGCCTCGTCGTGCTCGACGAGCCCACTTCGGCGCTCGACATGTCGGTGCAGGCCCAGATCGTCGACCTGTTGCGCGAATTGCAACGGCGCCGCGGCCTCGCCTATCTGTTCATCAGTCACGATTTGCGGGTGGTGCGGGCGCTGGCGCATGCGATCCTGGTCATGCATGAGGGCCGGATCGTCGAGGCCGGCCCGACCGAACGCGTAATGCGCGCCCCCGAACACCCCTATACCCGGGCGCTGATGGCCGCCGCCTTCGACCTCGCCGCGGTTTCATCCTAAACTCGCCGCCAGCCGCCCAAAGGAGATCCGTCGGAGGGAGCGATATGCGCGTCGTCATCATCGGCCAGCAGGCCTTTGGCAAGGCCGTGCTCGAAGCCTTCATCGCCCGCGGCGACATCGTTGCCGGCGTCTTCGCCGCCCCCGAGCGGCCGGGTGCCCGGCCCGATCCGCTGGTCGCCACGGCCGAGGAGCGCAAGGTCCCGGTCCACCGCTTCGCCAAATATTCCGACCCCGAGGCACACCAGGCGCTCGCCGAACTCGCCGCCGATATCGGTATCATGGCCTATGTGACGCTGTTCGCTCCGCCGGCGTTTTGCGCCATTCCGAAGCACGGGATGATCCAATTCCATCCGTCGCTGCTGCCGCTGCATCGCGGCCCGTCCTCGATCCCCTGGGCGATCATCCGCGGCCGCAGCGAGACCGGTCTCTCGATCTTCCGCCCGACCGCCGGTCTCGACGAAGGGCCGGTGATCCTCAGGAAGCGGCTGCCGATCGGCCCCGACGACACCGCCGGGTCGCTCTACTTCGACAAGATCTTTCCGCTCGGGGTCGAGGCGCTCATCGAGGCCGCCGATCTCGTCGTCCGCGGCCGGGCCACCGAAACCACCCAGGACGAGAGCCGCGCCAGCTACGAGGGCTGGGTGCGCGACGCCGAGTCGCAGATCAATTGGGCGAACCATGTCGATTTTGTCTACGACCTGATCCGCGGCTGCAACCCGGCGCCCGGCGCCTGGACGATGTGCGGTGAACGCAAGCTCTATCTGTTCGACGCGCGGAAGATCCCGGCGCCGACCTTTGGCGCGGTGCGCGGCAAGAAGCTCGGCGAGATCGTCGCGCTCGGCGATGCCGGCATGCGCATCCTGGCGCAGGGCGGGTTTGTCGAGGTGTCGCGGGTGCGGCTCGACGACGGCGCCAAGATCCCGGCCACCGAAGCCGGCGTCCCGGCCGGGACCGTGCTCGGTGTCAAGCCGTCGGCGCCGGAGGCAGACCGCGACAGCGGCGGACAGGCTTGATCTTTTCATTAAAATGAAAAAAGCCAGCATAACCGAAGCTAAAAATAACCTGAGCGCCTTGATCGACGGCCTCAAGGGCGGCTCGCCGGTGCTGATCGTCGATCGGGGACGTCCCGTCGCGCGGCTGGAACCCCTGAGTGGCGGCGACGAAGGGGAGCACAGCGGGAGACTGTTGCGGCTGGTCCGCGACGGGCTCGTGCGGCTGCGCCGCACCGCGCCGCCGCGGGCGCTGTTCAGCAGCCAGCCGCCGAGCACCAAGACCCGCGCATCGGCGGTCGACGCACTCATCGAAGAACGCCGGGAAGGACGGTGAAATTCTGGGACGCATCGGCAATTGTGCCGCTGCTCGTCGCCGAACCGACGCCGCCGCGCATGCAGACGCTCGCCAGGCGAGATCCCGACATGCTGGTGTGGTGGGGGTCGGAAGTGGAATGCGTCTCGGCTCTGGCCCGCCTCGAGCGCGGCACCGCACTCGACCCGAAAGTGGCCGCGCTTGCATCAAAGCGGCTGAAAGAGCCAGCCGGCGGCTGGCACGAGATCGAACCCAGCGAGATCGTCGGCGAGAGCGCAATGCGATTTCTTCGCGTTCATCCGCTACGAGCTGCCGACGCGCTGCAACTCGCGGCAGCATTCACGGCTTCGGAACGCCGCCCCGCATCGCTGGAGATCGTCACCCTCGACGAGCGTCTCGCTGATGCAGCGCGGAAGGACGGCTTCACGCTGATCGACGTGAGTACCGACTGACGGTGCGGCATGGGGCTCTCGGCTGCGCCTCGGTTCCGGCTACAGCGTGCGATAAAGCGCGAGGTACTGGCGGGCCGCCGCCGCCGAGCTAAAGTCGCGGGTCATCGCCTGCCGGACCATCCGCCGCCAGACCGCGCGCTCTGCGAACAGGTTCCGGCTCCGCTCGATCGCCGCGCGCAGCGCCTGCGGGCTGGCCGCGTCGAAGGCAAAGCCGGTGGCGCTGCCATCGGCCAAACTCACCGCCGTCGCATCGACGACGGTATCGGCGAGACCGCCGACCCGCCGCACCAGCGGCAGGGCGCCGTAACGCAGCGCGTAGAGCTGGGTCAGCCCGCACGGCTCGTTACGCGCTGTCGGGGGTGCGTCATCTCGTCTTGACGCCGCCCTGATATCCGATGCAGCCGTTGCGGTTCATACGCCAGAGGCGTATTTAGCCCGATGTGAGATACGTGTTCGATCCCGCTGAGGACACGGCCAACCAAGGAAAACACAGTGTTTCTCTCGCATTGGCCGAGGTCTTGTTCGCCGGGCCGCATGTGTCATTGGTCGATGATCGTTTTGACTACGGAGAGGCTCGCGAGGTGGCGTTCGGTTTGATCAATGGCCGTCTCTTTGCGTGCGTCTATGTTGACGATGTGCGCGCAATCCGGCGCGCGGCGGGGATGACGCAAGCTGAGTTTGCAGCCGCTTACAAATTCAGCGTCCGCACGCTGCAGGAGTGGGAGCGTGGCGCGAAAAAGCCGAGCGGTCCGGCGCGGATTCTCTTGCGCGCCATAATCCCGAGGGCCTGCGACGAGCCCTCGCTGCCGCCTAGCAGCTCACCGTGCTCGGGGCTAAGCCGCCGGCGCCGGCTGCAGCGTGCGATAAAGCGCGAGGTACTGGCGGGCCGCCGCCGCCCAGCTGAAGTCGCGGGTCATTGCCTGCCGGACCATCCGCCGCCAGAGCGCGCGCTCTGCGAACAGGTTCCGGCTCCGCTCGATCGCCGCGCGCAGCGCCTGCGGGCTTGCCGCGTCGAAGGCGAAGCCGGTGGCGCTGCCATCGGCCAAACTCACCGCCGTCGCATCGACGACGGTATCGGCGAGACCCCCGACCCGCCGCACCAGCGGCAGAGCGCCGTAACGCAGCGCGTAGAGCTGGGTCAGCCCGCACGGCTCGTAGCGCGACGGCACCAGGACGATGTCGGAGGCACCGACGATCAGATGCGCCAGTTCGACGTCATAGCCGATGCGCACCGCGACGCGCCCCGGATAAGCCGCGGCGGCGGCGGCGAAGCCGGTTTCGAGATCGGCATCGCCGGCGCCGAGCAGCGCCAGCCCGGCGCCGCCTTCGACGAGGCCGGGCAGGGCCGCGAGCAGGAGGTCGAGGCCCTTTTGCGGTGTCAGCCGGCTGACCGCGCCAAAGAGCGGCGCCTCGCCGCCCGCGGCGAGCCCGAGCCGGGCTTGGAGCGCCGCCTTTGCCGCGGCTTTGCCGGCGGCCGCATCGGCAACGCCGTAGGCCCGCGGCAGCGCAGGGTCGTGCTCCGGGTTCCAGAGTTGCGGGTCGACCCCGTTGAGGATGCCGATGAGCGCGCCGCTGCGGTAGCGTAAGAGCCCGTCGAGGCCCCAGCCGAAGGCCGGCGTCTGGATCTCGCGCGCATAGGTCGGGCTGACCGTGGTCAGCCGATCCGAATAAAAGAGGCCGGCTTTGATAAAAGAGAGATCGCCGTAGAACTCGACCCCGTCGATCGCGAAGAAATGGGCGGGCAATCCGAGGTCGGGAAACAACGCCGCCGGAAACAACCCGCGATAGGCGAGATTGTGGATCGTGAACACGGTATGCACCGCCCGATCGGCCGGCGGTTCGGCGGCGAGATAGGCCGGCAACAGCCCGGCATGCCAATCATGGCCGTGCACGATATCGGGACGCCAGTCCCGGTCGGCGCCGCGCGCCAGCGCCGCCGCGATCCAGCCGAAGAGCGCGAAGCGGCGAAGGTTGTCGGGCCAATCGCGGCCGCCCGGATCGGCATAGGCGCCGCCGGGGCGATCATAGAGCGCCGGCTGGTCGACGAGGTAGGCGAGCCTGCCGCTGCCGGGAAGCTCGGCGAGTGCCACGCGGATGCGCTCGGCGGCGAACGGCGTGTGCAGCCTGACGGCATCGGCGATGCCGGGAAAGGCGTCGAGAAACCCCGGGTATCCCGGCAGCAGCAGCCGGACATCGGCGCCCTCGGCCGCGAGCGCCGGCGGCAGCGCCGCCGCGACGTCGCCGAGCCCGCCCGATTTGACCCACGGATAGAGCTCGGCGGTGACGTAGAGGATGCGCATCGCCGCCGAGCATAGCACGGGACCTTACGATCCCGAGTGCAGCAGTGGCAATGTCGCGGCGGTGCCCGCCGGTCAGTGCGAAGCCGGGGGCGGTAGCGCGAACCCGCTGCTGCCGCCGGCCGCCGCCGGCTGAGGCTGGACGAACCCCCCGCCGCCGGCTGCCGCCGCCGGTTGAGGCTGGACAAACCCCCCGCCGCCGGTCGCGGCGGGCGCGGGCTCGACAAAGGTCGCGCTCGTGCCAGTGCTGGTGGAGGACGCACTGCTCGACGCCGTCGCCGGGGGCTTCTTGTGGGCATAATGCTTGGCATGCGTCACCGGCGCCGGCTCTTCCGCGGCTGTCGGTGTCATCCCCGGTACGATGTCGCCCTTTGCGTACATGCACTGGGAATAGGCGACATTGAATTGCTGCCGCAAGGTCACCTGCGCCGTCTGCGCCGCCGCCGCCCCGGCGGCCACCCCGGTTGCCGCCCCGGTGGCGCCTGCCGCATTGTTGCTCGCGCCGGCGGCGGCGCTGGTGCTGCTGCCGAAGGCCGCGCCCAAGAGCGCATTGCCGACGATCTGGTTGTTGGCGGCCTGGACCGCCGGCGCCATCTGTTGATTGGCCTGCGCCGAGCACCCCGTCAGGTCGGTGGCGAAATCGGCGGACGATTTGCTCGGCCCCGGGGTGACGACCACGGTCGGCGCCATCGTCTGCGGGACGCACCCCGCCAACACGATGAGTTGCACCGCCGCGGCGACCCACAACCTTCTGCGCATCGTCATCTTTGCCTCCCGCGCCCGTCGGCAACACGGGCACTTCAAGGTTGCCCCCAAAATCCGCGCTTGGCGTTGCGCGCTTCGGTCTCGCTTTCTCGATAAGCAGGGGAGGCGCCGTCGCCGACCCGGCCGGCGCCGTTCAGGATCGCCGCTTGGCCGACATCGATCCCGCCGCCGGTCAGGCACCGATAGCGGCCGGTCTGCGCCTGGGGTTCGCAGACGAGCGCGCCCTGAGCCTCGACCCATCGCTCGAAGGATCCAAGTGCGGCCGGCGGCCCGGGATCGATACCGGCGAGACGAAGGCGCTGGTCGCCCACCACCAAGGTCGCGGCGTTGGGCACCTTGCTGACCGCTCCGCGGACGGCTGCCGCGGCCGGGGTCGCGGCCGGCGGCGCGAACGCTGCCGGTCTTCCGGCCGGCGGTGCCGGCGGCGAGAACTCGGCCGGTCTTCCAGCCGGCGGTGCCGGCGGCGCACCGGTTGCAGCGCCGCCGCTTTCGAATTCGATCGCGGAGGCCGGCAGGTAGACGAGCGCATGATCGGGGAGTTCGACCTGCACCCAGCGTTTGCCGGCGACGAGGCCGATCGCCTTGATCTCGGCGCCGCCTCGGATCTCGCCGGCGGGCTTGCCGTCGGCGGCCGGACGATCGCGGGCCTGCGCGGTGTCGCGCAGGCGCACCGTCTGGTTCAGCCACTCCTCGATCGTCGGCCCGGCGCCGAGCGCGCCATCGGGCCGCGCCGCCACGAGCCCGAGCGCAAAGAGGCCGAGGCGAAGCAACACCCGGCCGGCCGGCATCCCGTCCCTCAGGCGAACGGCGCGAGACCGGGGCGAAAGGAATTTACGTGGTACGGCGGGGTGATGGCGCAATCTCGGCTTGCCGTAGTCGAGATCCACCGCCCCCGCATCCCAGCCGATGTGCTCAATCATTCGGCGAAGCCGCCGTGGCTCAGGTTGCCGTTCTGTACGTCCTACTTTAGGATAACACCGAGGAAACCGCAAACCCAAACCTGCATTCGCTCGAATGTTCGCCGTTTGTTTCGACAAGGGTGTTCAAAACCCTTGCCCGCGTCGACTTTTCGAAGTAATCTGATGTAATCGTCGGAAGAAAGGGGGGAATAAGTTGCTACCCCCGCGCGATTCTCGATGCCGGCTGTCAAGGCAGGATTGTTGCCTCTCCCGAGTGAGGCGGCGCCCGGTTGCGCGCGGCGTCGCCGCCGGATTGGTAACGGTTCTTGCGCTCGCTGCGCCGGCCGTTGCCGAAGATCCGCCGAGCCGCGTCGGCATGCTGAACTATGTTTCCGGCAAGGTCACCTATGCAAAGCGCGGCGAACTCGGGGAACCCGATGCGCCTGCCGGTGCCGCGCTCGAGTGGGTAAAGGCCAATTTCGATCAGCCGGTCAGCGAAGACATGTCGCTGCAGACCGATCATCTGGCGCGTGCCCGAATTCGGATCGGTGCCGATGCGATCGAGATGTCGGACGACACCGTGCTCCACATGCTCAATCTGCGCGATCGGCTGATCGAAGCGAGCGTCGCGCAGGGCCGCATCTATCTTCAGCTGAGCAAGCTCGCCGCCGACGAGAACGTCGAGATCGAAATCCCGCGCGGCTCGCTGTATCTGTCGCAGCCCGGCGGCTACGACATCGAGGTCGGGACCAACGCGCAGCCGGCGCGCGTCACCGTCTTCGAAGGCAAGGCGCGGTTTGTCGGCGGCGCGGCCGACGCCGCGGTGGCGGCCGGCGGGGCGGTGGAGATCGCCGGCATCTATCCCGCCGTGACCGCTACCGACCTCAGCCCGGCGGCGCCAAATTCATTGCCAAATCCGATCCCGTTCAAATATGCCGATTACGATGTGACCGCTACCGAGCGCAGCCCGGCGGCGCCAAACCCGACACCGGTCGCCGCCGGCGCGGCGCAGCCGAGTGCGGCGAACCCCGGCGCGGCGCCCGAACGCAACCCGTACGGCGAGAGCGCTCCGGCGGCCGGACAAGCCGGTCCGGCTGCGGCGACCGACCAGCCGACGCCTGAACCGGCGCCCGCCGCCGCGGCGCAGCGGTCGGGCGACGATTTTCTCTTTTGGGTAGCGGAATCGAAGAACGAGCCGCGAGCCGATCAGTCGGCGCGCTACGTCTCGCCGCAAACCACCGGATACGACGAGCTCGATCGTTACGGCCGATGGGAGGCGCTAGCGGATGGCCGGGCGGTCTGGTTTCCGGATTCGGTCCCGGCCGATTGGGCGCCTTATCGTTTCGGCCATTGGGTCTCGATCGCCCCCTGGGGCTGGACCTGGGTGGACGACGAGCCCTGGGGCTTCGCCCCGTTCCACTACGGCCGCTGGATCAATGTCGACGGCCGCTGGGGGTGGGTGCCGGGTCCGGTGCAGCCCGATCCGGTCTATGCGCCGGCGCTGGTCGCCTTTATCGACCCGAACGCGGGCGACCCGTATGGCGGCCCGGATGTCGGCTGGTTTCCGTTGGGGCCCGACGACGGTTACGTGCCGTGGTATGCGGCGGGGCCCGCTTATGTCGAGCGCGTCAATAATGTCACGGTTGTCGCGGCGGACCGCGGCGGCGCGGCTTGGCAGGGGCACTACTTCAATCGGCAATTCGCCACGGTGGTGCCGCGCGACGCGTTCGCTGCCGGGCGCCCGGTGGCGATGGCGATGGCGCACATCCCGCCGGACCGCCTGGCGCAGGCCGCGGTGATGCACGGCGCGCCGCCGGTCGCCCCGGCGGCGGCACGGCCGATCCCGAACCCGGAAGCCGCGCGCGGCCAACCGTCGCGGCCCCCGGAAGACCGGCGACCCGAAGTGTCGCAAAACCGGTCGCAATACGGCGGAACGCCGCAACACGGCGGAACGCCGCAACGCGCGCGGACCGAAATATCGCGCGGCCCGGCCGCGCCATACCGCGGCGGCGGGCAGCAATTCGGCCGCCCTGGGGCATTCCGCAATGCGACCGCAGCATCGCGCAGCGGGCCGCAGCAATTCCGGGGCCCGGAGGCGTTTCGGACGCCGGCGCCGGCGTTCGGCGGCCGCGGCTTTCCGGCGATGGGCGGCGGAATGCAACGGACCGGCGGCGGGTTCTCCGGCGGCGGCGGCGCATCGCGTCATAAGTGAAGCCCAAATGAGCGCGGACCGGCGCGAGCGCAGCGCGCGCAAGCTGATGGCGGTGCTGGTCGCGGATGTCGTCGGCTATTCGCGCCTGATGGGCGAGGACGAAGAGGGCACGCTGGCGGCGCTGAAGGCGGTGCGGCGCGAGGTTACCGACCCCAAGATCGAGGAGCACCGCGGCCGGATCGTCAAGCCCTTGGGCGACGGCTTGCTCGTGGAATTTGCCAGCGTCGTCGACGCGGTGCGCTGCGCCGTCGAAATCCAGCGGCAAATGGCGATGCGCAACCTCGACCTCGAGGCCGACCAACGCATCAAGCTTCGCATCGGCATAAACCTCGACGATGTCATCATCGATGACGCCGACATCTTTGGCGACGGCGTCAATGTCGCGGCGCGGCTCGAAGGGCTGGCCGAGCCTGGCGGCATCTGCGTCAGCCGGGCGGTGCGCGACCGGGTGCGCGACAAGCTCGGCTTCGGCTTCGAGGACATGGGTCGCCGGCAGGTCAAGAACATCAGCCGGCCGGTCCACATTTTCCGTGTCTTTCTCGATTCCGAGCTCGGCGACCTTCTCCGATCGCAGAGCCGAGCGGAAAACGCCGATACCGGCCCCGCGCCGAGGCCGAAACGCGGCACTCGCCCCAAGGTCGCGGTGGCCGGAGCCGTCGCCGCCGCCGCGGCACTTGGCGCCCTGGTCGTCGTCTGGTCCCGGGCGGGAGGATTGAACCCCGGACCGGAGCCAAATCCGTCGCCGGTGATCGCGGGGCCGGTGCTGTTCGAGAAGAACCGGGTGGTCTTGATCCGGTCGGCCGACGGAACCCTCGCCGAGCAGGCTAAATACTTGCGCGACCATCCGGACGTCAAAGCGGTGATCGCCGCGTCCTGCGCCCGGGACGAGGGCGCGCGCGAGGAGGCCTGGGTGCTCGCCGAGCTGCGCGCCAATCGGGTCCGCAACGCGCTCGAAGGGCTCGGGGTCAAGGGCGACAGGATGACGACCGAAAACGCCTGCAAATCGGCCGACGCCGGCAAACGCGCCGGCGAGGTATCGGCGGCGCGAGACGGGCGGGTCTTGGTCATGAAGTATTAGGCGCGAGTGCCCCTTCGGCGACTTCCAATCGAACCTCCCGGGCTGGGCACCCGCGACGTCGGACCGTTGAGGAAGCTACTGTTGAAGCGTGTATGGGATCGACGCGTCCGGCAATTTGAGATCCCCCGACGACGTGAAGTTGAAGATTTGAAGCTGGTCGCCGAATTGCAGGACGCCGATCAGGCCGCCGGCCGGGAAATAGACATCGTACTGAGAATCGCCGCAAGGGGGTCCGGCGCCGACAATCCCATAGCTGTAATTCGACGCCGTAATACCGGCCTTCTTCAGCCGCGCGGCCAACGGGTTGTCGGCGATCGGACCGGTGTACCAGGTGGCAGTGACGGGGACGGTACAGGTGTCCGCACCTTTTGTCGTCACCAGCGACCACTCGGTCTGGCCGCCCGGGCCGGCGACCGGACCGCTCACCGTTACCAGATATTTTCCCTTCGCGATCGTCGGAGGACCGGCATAATTGCCGGGCAGGAAGCTGGACGGTATTGGAGACGGACAAGATTGGATCTTGGGATAGCCCGGCGCCAGGGTAAGCCCGCCTTTCGTGCCGGCGAGAAAGACCCCGGTGCCGAGACTGATGTTGAAGCCGTAATCGCAATGAAACGGCGGCTGGATCATCGCACCCTCACCGACGGCGGCGAGGCGTTCCAACAACGGTACTCTGCGTTGTCGGAAGGTTGCGAGTGCTCATTGTAGCGCACGAGCCATCGATGCGTCACCGACGGCTCGGCTTCGAGTTCCGGGTCGCCGGCGTCGTACATCCTCGGAACAGCTCCCGTATCGACTACTGTACTCTCGGTGACGCCGATGCGCGCCGGCAGGCTCTTTGCCTTGGCCGCCGTCGAGGTCGACATTGACGGTATCCCGCTCGAAATCCGCGGCATCCGGGCAATGCAGGGAGGTGCACGGCCCGATCGGTGCAGGGCATCACTGCTCAAATCGAAATCTTCGCGCGTCCGGAAACTCTGCGACCGGTGTTTCGGAGGAAGTCTCGCTCGACGAAGCCCGAGAGGTGAAGCGTGGTTGGCGAGCGGTCCTCAGGGTAATAGGCTGTAGGTGATCTGGGCGATCGGCGTCTTGGAATCGGTTCCGTCGTACGTAAAGCTTACAATCGAGAGCTCTCCTTCGGTTTGCGAAACCCCGATCAGAGCGCCCTGCTCAAATGGGAAATATTCACCATCGCTACAGGAGAATGGAGGACTGATGCCGACCAACCCGTAGCTGTAAGCGGCCGAAGTGATCCCGTCCTTCTTCAGCCTTGCGGCGAGTGGGTTGTCGACAATCGGGCCGGTGTACCAGGTGGCCGATACCGGAACGGTGCAGCTATCTGCCCCCTTAGCGGTCGCCAACGACCATATCGTCGTTCCCTCCGGGCCGACGCCGGGACCGCTCACCGTGATGAGATCCTTTCCATTTTCAATCGTTGCCGAAGCGGCATAGGTGCCGGCTTCGAAGTTGGAGACAATAAAGGGCACGGACTTTTGGAACTTGGGATAGCCTGGCGCGAGCGTCAGGTTTCCTTTATTGTCCGCGTTCAGTAGGATTGTCATGTCCCAATAGACGAAGCTCCCCGTCGCGGTCTGTACCGGTAGGGTGGTCACGGTCAAGGTCCCGGCGGCCCCGACAATCGTGGAATCCTGAAGATAGGGAGTCGGGGTCAGAGCGACGGCTGGCGACCCGATAATCGCGGAGATGCCGAGGGCAACCCCGATGAACCATATTTGCGCGTCTGAAGCCATCGGTCCGCACCTTTGACATGTGCACATGTGCAAGCATTGTACGTTCTCCAAGGTTCCCAGCCCACCGACGTAATTCTCGGTCTCCTCCAGGTACGCCGTCAACAAATTCGATCGCAACCGACGCACTAAGCGGAGCTTTACCTGGTTTTCGCTTAAGACGTTGAAATAACTGAAAAACACGTAGTCATAAGCGTTCCATTGAATACCCTGACACCAAGCTCTCGCGGAACTCAAATTCGAGCACTCGTGACTGCCCATCAGACATGATGTCACTCATGTTTCATGCTGTAATCTTGGTGCTCCCGCGTGCGCTGACCCGACGGCGAGCACGGCGAGGGTGCTCACGGCAATCAATGCCGCGCCGCCCCTGAAAGCCCACAAAGCCGAGGCAGGAAGAATAGATTTCGAGATGGTGCTCGTGGGGCATGTCTCCCGATTGACAGTGAATGTCGATGTAACAGTTTTGGACGCTCGCTTGCCCTGGGTCGTTGTGCGGCGGATGGCGCGACAAATATCAAGTGGGTCATCGATACGACCTTCTTGTTCGCTGTGAGCGCTGCTCAAGGCCGAAGATCCGTAACTTTGGGGCGAGAGCGCGAGTTGACCGTCGGTCAATGGTCGCGAGCTAAACTCGCTCATGCCGTTGGATGATCAAGTCTCTGTTGGCCCGTCGGTTCCATCGAGTGACTTGATTTTCAGTCAAACCAGATTATATCCGCGAATGGGCGATCGCAGGTGAGCGCGGACGATGCCTAGCCTCGCGGACGAAGCTTCGAAGCTGCGCTCGCTCGCCCGGCGGAAAGGAGTTCGGTTCCTGTATCGCCGCCACGCCGAGCAGGAGCTACGGAAGGACAACATTCCGAAGATCGATGTCGAAAACATGCTCCGCCGATGCCAGGTGAGCATGGTCGAGGAACGCGACGGCGAACTCACTCGCCGGGCTGAGGGAACGGATGTCGACGGACGCCCGATCGTGGCGATCGTCGTGCCCTACGAGGACGAGGGCGCGATCAAGATCATCACCGGTTGGGCCAAATGAGCGGGGAGCCCCCTATGGCGCGTTGCCTTTCGTGCGGCAAGGACCCTGTCGAAACAACCGTTTTGCCCGAGCACATCGAGGATCTGGGCGGGGTTGTCGCGACCCTGCGCAACGCTGTGCGCGTCCACCGCTGCGCCGATTGCGGCGAGGAACTGATCGAAATTCCCGAGATGCAGGATCTGGTCAAGGCGGTGGCGCTCGCACGCGCGCAGGTCCCGGTGCAGCTTTCCGGCAACGACATTCGCTTTTTCCGGCGCGTCTTCGACATGACCCAAGCCGAGTTTGCCGCGGCGATGGGGCTCGACAGCGCCGAGACGATCTCGCGCTGGGAGAATAACGTCCGCGGCATCGGCGGTCATATCGAGAAGCTGCTGCGCCATAATGTCTGCGCGCTCTTGTACAAGAGCGTGCCGGCGGCCGAATACGACCCCGAGACGGTAGCGCGCCTACACATTCGCCCGCTCGGCTCGGGTGAGACCCTGCCGCCGATCGTCGTGGACCGGGTCTTGGTCAAGCGCGACCATCAGCGGGCCCAAGGCTGGGACGCGCTGCCGATTGCTGCCTGAGCGTCTTAGCTTTGACCAAGCTGCCCAGCGGCAGCCGCGAATAGCGGGCAAGAACCGGCGACGGCCGGCTCGCGGTGCCTCTACACGTGGCAACGCGAGGCCTGGAGCTACGCCGCCTCTATTCGGAGGTTTTTTGTTGCTTCATGCATCGCGCGAAAGCATTCCGCCAGGGCGTCCACCTTCGCAGGATCGGAAATAGCAGCGAGGCCTTCCGGCGTAAGCGGCCGATCGAGCGGCTCCCTCGGGGTCACGAGCACCGGCCAATATTTGTCATCCATTACTAGTACCGCTGCACAGAGGATTTGACGGGTTGCTCGTTGTCAGGGGCGCAGGGTCGGCAGAGCGTCGGGGTCGACGAGCACTTCGATACTGCGGGCTACGCCCGGCTGTCTTCGGATGAGCCCGGCGCGCTCGAGCGTGAGGATCATCTGGTGGACAGTAGGCGGGCTGACATGGAATTGGCGCTGCAAATCGGCTTCGGCCGGGGGACGACCGACCACCTGAGTATAGGCGTAGATAAAGGCTAAGTATTGGCCCTGCTTGGATGTGAAGCCGAGTTGCGAAGAGGGGCGACACTGGCCGAGTACCTGCTTCATCTGTTGTGCCCTCAACTGCCGGGGGCACCGATGAATGTACGTTACCGGGTCGAGCTGAACCAGAGCGAGCGCGAGCAGCTGACCGCGCTGCTGAGCGCTGGCAAGCACGCGGCGCGCAAACTGAAGCGGGCGCAGATCCTGCTGGCAGCCGATTCTGGCGTCAGCGACAAGGCGAATCGCGACCAGCCTCGCCATTGCCGGTTCGACGATATACCGGACCAAGCGGCGTTTTGTCGAAGGCAATCTGGAAGCCGCGCTCAGCGAGGAGCCGCGTCCGGGCGCGGCGCGCAAGCTCACCGGCAAGGAAGAGGCGCTGCTGGTGGCGACCGCCTGCTCGAAGCCACCCGAGGGCCGCGCGCGCTGGACCCTGGAGTTGTTGGCCGGCGCGATGGTCAAGCTCACCGAGCATGAGGACCTGTCGCGCGAGACGGTGCGTCGGCGCCTCGCCGAGAACCATCTCAAGCCGTGGCGCAAGGACATGTGGTGAGTTCGCGCAAGTCGACGGCTCCTACGTTGCCCACATGGAGGACGTGCTCGATCTCTACGCCGAAGCACCCGATCCAAAGCGGCCCGTGGTGTGCTTTGACGAGAGCCCAACCCAACTCATCGGCGAGGTGCGCCAACCGATCCCAGCCGCGCCGGGGCAGCTCGAACGCTATGACTGCGAATATCAGCGCAACGGCACGGCCAATCTGTTCGTTTTCTTCGATATCCATCGCGGCTGGCGCAGGGTCAAGAGCTTGCCCCTGCGGAGGCAGGGGTCACCGAACACCGCACGGCCCGCGACTTCGCCCAATGTATGCGCGAACTCGTCGACGCCCACTATCCAGAGGCCGACCAAGTGCGCGTCGTGCTCGATAACTTGTCGACTCATTCACGCGGCGCGCTCTACGAAACCTTCGCGCCGCTCGAAGCTCACCGCATCCTCGCGAAAATCGAATTCCACTACACCCCCAAGCACGCCAGCTGGCTCAACATGGTCGAGATCGAGATCGGCGTGCTGCGCGGCCAGTGCCTCGATCGGCGCATCCCAGATCGTGACCG
This sequence comes from uncultured Alphaproteobacteria bacterium, assembly GCA_963772295.1. GTDB lineage: Bacteria > Pseudomonadota > Alphaproteobacteria > ATCC43930 > CGMCC-115725 > AP-15. Next base: position 510,427 of record CAVYWO010000017.1, on the reverse strand, counting down.
TCTCGTCGCCGAGATCGGCGCTTGGGAGCGTCAACGCAATGCCGTCAGCGCTCGTATCAACTGGATGTTCTCGACCGAGCGTGCTCGGAGCAAGCTGGCCCGTGCCTATCCAACGACCGTCAACGATTGATAATCTCTGTGCAGCGGTACTAGTTTGCCAACGCAAGATTTGCCGATGAGGGCTGGTTCAACAGCACGCCAAATATCCTATCGAGATTGGTCAGTAACTTGCGCGGGGATTCCAAAACTCTGCAACTCTTCTCTTGAAACCCTCGTGCCCGGGGCATAAAACCCGAAGTGAAGATTGTGTTTCTCCCTTTCGCGGTTAATCTCAAGCGACATTTCGGTCCCTGCTGGCCAGTCACGCTGACGCCAACCAAAACCTGAGTAGCCCAACGGCGGGTACGGCATTATGCTCTCAAAACGTCAAGCACACCAAACTCAAGCATCGTGTCGCCTCAGTAAGATCAGCTGACAAGCGACGCCGGATGGCACGGTTGGCTCCTAAGACGGCCGGCTGGCGATCGCGAGAAGATCTTCAGTTCTTGGTCCGGTCGACGAGGCGGTTCTCGGCGATCCACGGCATCATCGCCCGCAATTTGGCGCCGACCTCTTCGATCGGGTGGGCCGCGGCACGGCGCCGCAGCGCCTTGAAGCTCGGCTGCCCGGCGGCGTTTTCGAGCACCCATTCGCGCGCGAAGCGGCCGGATTGGATGTCGTCGAGGATCCGCTTCATCTCGGCCCGCACCGCCTCGCCGATGACCCTGGGCCCCCGCGTGTAATCGCCGTATTCGGCCGTGTTCGACACCGAATAGCGCATGGTGGCGAGGCCGCCCTCATAGATCAGGTCGACGATCAGCTTCACCTCATGGAGGCATTCGAAATAGGCCATCTCGGGCGCATAGCCGGCTTCGACCAAGGTCTCGTAACCGGCGAGGATCAAGGAAGTGAGGCCGCCGCACAGCACCGATTGCTCGCCGAAGAGGTCGGTCTCGCATTCCTCGCGGAATGTCGTCTCGATCACCCCGGCGCGGCCGCCGCCGATCGCCGAGGCGTAGGAGAGCGCCAGCTCGAGCGCGTTGCAGGAGGGGTTCTGCTCGACCGCGACGAGACACGGCACGCCGTTGCCGCGCAGATATTCCGACCGCACGGTGTGGCCCGGACCCTTGGGCGCGATCATGAACACGTCCATATCGGGCCGCGGCTCGATCAGCCGGAAATGGATGCTGAGCCCATGGGCGACGGCGAGGGCGGTGCCGTCGCGCATGTTGGGCCTGAGATCGGCGGCATAAAGCGGCGCCTGCAACTCGTCGGGTGTCAGCACCATGACGAGGTCGGCCCATTTCGCCGCCTGGGCCGGGGTCACGACTTCGAGCCCGGCGGCCGTCGCCTTCGCCGCCGAGGCCGAGCCCGGGCGCAGCGCCACGACCACCTCCTTGACCCCGCTGTCGCGCAGATTGTTGGCATGGGCGTGGCCCTGGCTGCCATAGCCGATGACGGCGACCTTTTTCGCCTTGACCAGGTTCACGTCGGCGTCGCGGTCGTAATACACACGCATCGTCGGCTCCTCTCGACTAAACAAGCGAGGCTAGCGGCGGGCGGCCTCTATAATCTTGATTGCAGCAGTGGCGGCGCCGAAGCCATTGTCGATGTTCACGGCCATGACGCCTGGCGCGCAGCTTGAGAGCGCCGCGTGTAGCGCTACGGCACCGCCGGCAGCCACGCCGTAGCCGACGGACGTTGGTAGAGCGATTACTGGTGCGGCAACCAGGCCCGCGACGACGCTAAACAGGGCGCCTTCCATCCCCGCTGCCACGATAATGACGCGCGCCTGGCGCAGCCGACCAAGCTGCTCGTTCAGGCGCCAGAGCCCGGCGACACCAACATCCGCTATCAGCGGCGCCGCGCGTCCGTGGAACGCGAGAGTGCGCGCTGCCTCGCGCGCGGGGCCAAGGTCCGCCGTGCCGGCGGCGACGATCAGTGCGCCCTCAACTGGCTTGCCGGGAGGCAGCCCGCCCAGGATCGCAGTGCGCGAGAGCGGGTCGAAATCGAGCCGTTCCCGGAGTGCCGAGGGCAGGGCGTCGTGCTGCTCTAGGGCGAGCCGCGTGAGCAGCAGGCGGGCGCCGTTCCCGGCGGCCGCGCTGAGGATCGCGGCGATCTGTGCTGGTGTCTTCGGCTCGCAGAGCACGGCCTCGGCGACGCCGGTGCGAGGCTCCCGCCCCCAGTCTAAATTGAAGTCGCTCACGGGCGTCCGTGCAGGAAGGCGGCGCCCCGACGATAGGGACGGAAGCCGAGGAAGTGGCGCTGTGCGGAGCGGCAGAGCTGGTCCGCGATTTGCCGCATCGCGTCGTCGGGTGCGGGAGCCTCGACGACGATGCCGCCATGGGTGACACGACAGCGGAGATCTGCCCCCGGCGGTACGTGGGCAGTGAGCGCCCGCTCCATGCGCGCAACGAAGGCGAGGTCTTCGGCTCTGATCCCGATGCCGGTCTCGATACGGCTGGAGAGACAAGGTTGAGCCGGCAGCTCGGAAATGTCCGCAAGATTGAAGGCCCGCGCAAGGGCGCGCACGGCGGCCTTGTCCATGCCGGCCTCAACGAACGGGTGGCGGACGCGGTGCTCCGCCGCGGCGATGAGGCCTGGCCGGTAATCCCCGAGGTCGTCCAGATTGGCGCCGGAAGCGATTGGCCCCTCGGTCACATGGGCAATACGGGCGTAGAGGTTGGACTTGCAGAAATAGCAGCGGTTGACCGGGTTCGCACGGTAGGCCGGATCCGCGAACTCACCGGCGTCCACCTCAGTGAGGCGCCAGCCGAATCGGGCAGCATGCTCGCGCACGCGTGCGGTCCCCTCCTCGGGCACGGCGGGGGAGAGCGCATGCACGACGATAAGTCCCGGTACGCCGGCGCGGTGAGCGGCATGGGCGAGCGTCATGCTGTCCACGCCGCCGCTGACCGCGATCGCGAGGCCGGGCAGCTCCGCGAAGATGCCCTCCAGTTTCGTCATGGCTCCTCCGCCGCGCGCTTGGCGGCGCGCCGCCCCTCGAGCCCGGCGATCCGGCTCAGATCGTCGTTCTCCGCCTTGCGGCTTGGTCCCGAAGGCCGGATCACCGTCTTTACGCGCGCCGAGCCAGCATCCGAGATCGTGCGGGGCAGCACAGCGCGGCGCGCCGCCTGCCAGCGCAGGCCGATGGTGGAGGTCTCCGTGAAGCAAGCCTCGGCCACGAGTTCTCGCTGCCCGGGCTCGACGAGCAGGCGGAAGGTGTGGACCGGCCGACCCTTTTTACCGATGGCGGGGATGAGCACGAGGTCCCTGACGCCGGGGGTGGCACGTAGCCGGTCAGCCGCGATGCCGAACTCCTCGGCGGTCATGTCGTCGATCTCGAAGCAGAGCACGAGGATGTCCTCTTCGGCCGGTCTCTCTGCCGTGTCTTCAAAGAGGGCCGCGCGCAGGATGTTGGGCTGGCCGGGGAGCTCGCGCGTGCCGGCACCCGTGCCGGTGGCTTGCAGGCGTCCGCCGACCCGGACCTCCGGTGCCCGGACGAGATGGCGGAGAATGGCGGCACCCGTCGGTGTTACGCGTTCGCCGGCAATGCCGTCGTCCCGCCAGGTGAAGCCCTCCAGCAGCCGGGCCGTGGCCGGCGCTGGCACAGGCAGCAGGCCGTGACGCGTCCGCACGAGTCCATCCCCGCGCGGCAGGGCGGAAACGCTCCAGCGCGCGCCTCCAAGCGCCGCGGCGACGCTGCCGGCGGCAGTCACGTCCATCAGCAAATCCCAATCTCCGATCTCGTGGAAATGCACCTCGTCCAGTGGCACGTGGTGTATCGCGGCCTCGGCCTCGGCCAGGTGGCGCAGTATCGCGGTGGCGTGCGCGGCGGTGCCTTGGCTCAAGGGCGCGGCCTCGATGCGCGCCACCATGTCCGGGAAGCCGGCGTGGACATGGTGATGATGGCCGTCAGCGGGTGCCGAGAGCCGGAAGCGCAGGCAGTGCAGCCCGGCGCTCGTGCCCGGCTCGAAGACCGGGGTGCCGGTTCCGGGCGGCAGCACAGCGGCGGCATCCCCCTGCACGCGGCCGCGCAGGTCCGGCAAGGCGTCAACCATGGCGGCGACAAACATGTCCCCCGCCACGCCGCCCACCGCATCAAGCCGGATCGCGAGGTTCATCCGCCGGCGAAGACCGGTACGACATACGGGCCCTCGGGAATGAAGGCCACCTCCGGATCGTCGTGGCGCGCGATCGCCTCGCGCAGCGACGTGTCAATATTGGTGGTGATGGTGACGCCGGTGATGCGCCGCTCCTCGTCATCCAGCCCGGTCGTATAGAGTTCGACCCGGCCCAGGCGCATCGCCTTCATCTGCATCTGGGTCTGCCATTCATCGACCTCGGCGAGCGACTTCGCGGTCAGCGTGGCGAGGAAGCGCTCGGGCCCCATGGCGACCAGCCGCGCCTGCGCTTCCCGGAACTCGGGCGAGCCGAATCCCTCGGAGCAGGAGGAAGCGATGATGAGCGTGCCGCCGGGCTCCAGGATGTCGAGCGGGGTCACCATGCCCTTGACCGTCTGGTAGTAGGTCTTGTCTAGCGGGTAGCCGGCCGAGGAAGTGACGATCGTCTTGTAGCGGCGGCCCATACCGATCTTGGTCGAAGCCGTGACGAAATCGATGGCGGCCATGTGGCTCTCGATGATCTCCCCAAATGTCACGTGCACCAGATCGCGGTCCTCATCGAGGACGGTGTTGAGCGCGTAGCAGTCGCCCAGGCGGCGCACGATCTCGAGCTGTTCCTCATGCAGCGGGTTGCCGACGAGGTTGCACTGCACCGCGAGCGGGTCCCCCATGAACCGGGCGGAGTGAAAGGTCCGGATCGTTTCATGATGCGCGACCCCGGGAGCGATGACCTTGCGGCCGCCCGACCAGCCGGCCATGAAATGCGGCTCGACCAACCCGGTCGCAATGCGCAGCTCCGCCTCGACAAAGCGGCGATCGATCCTGATCGGCGTACCGCGCGTCTCAGTACGCCCGAGATCGACATGCATCGCGTCGTCGCGCGCGAGATGGTTCTCCACCCGCACCTCGGCCGTCACCCAGGGGTCGCCCACCAGTTCTGCGAGTTCTTCACCCTCGTTCGGACGGTGCAAGCCGGTGGCGACAAGGACAGTGATGTCGCCGATTGGGATGCCTTCTGAAACCATCGTCTCGATCATCGGGCGCAGGAAGATCCGGTTCGGCACCGGGCGCGTGATGTCGCAGATGAGGATGCAGGCGCTCTTCTTGGCACGTGCGAGCGCGGCGAGCGGGGCCGAGCCGATCGGATTGGCAAGTGCCTCGGCAATTGCGGCATGCGGGTCCGGCAGCTTTGCCATCGCGCCCTTGCGGATGACCGTCGGCCGGGTTTTCGCTGGCAGCCTGACCGTCAGATGGCCCTTTCCGAACAACAGGTCGATCCGTGACTCAGTCATTGTCCGGCCTCCGTCCGCGTCGGCCCCTTTATCGCCTATCTCTCCGGCACCACGACATCCAATTCTCCCGGCACCAGCAACAAGCTAAGCGGCCTTGGAACGGCACGACGACGACTTCCTTCAGCGTTGATTCCGACGTCAACCTGACCGGCGACGGAACCAACACCTGGACTTATGACACAAGCGGCAGCATGAGTCATAAGTCACGCTCACGGCCGGCCGAGATGAGCGAAGGCTGTGTTAGGCGCCATCCCAGCCGTTCCATCAATAACGACGAGGGCACCATCTCAGCTTCGGCGCGGTGGGTGGTCCGGGGCATTGCGCTCATCATGCGCGAGGGGGAGAGGACAGGGTTGGGGCGAGGGGCTTTTGCCAGTGGCACAGCCGGCGCAAGGGTGCAAGTCGGACAGCGTACTGACGGGGCTCGCGGCCGCTCCCCACAGCCGAGGTAGTTGTCAACGCAATAATCGCGAGCGCGGCTCCGCCGGCCGCGAAGCAAAAGTTTCACTCGCTGTCTTCCCCGCCGTCGGCTGCGCCTCACTGTCTGCACAACGGCATGGTGAGGCTCCCGTCGGGCATTTAAACCCAGGAGGCGCCGGCCTCCTGCACGGTTGCGGCCTTTTTGGCCCAGAGCCGCCCCGTGTCCTGCGTGCCCACTGAGGAGATGAGCCAAACCTCCTTCATCAGGGAAATCCGGATTAAAAGCACCCCGGCCCGCGCGAGATCGCGACCGAACCGGTGCGCGCAATCTCGATGAGCCCCAAGGGCTCCATCAGCGCAATGAAGGCGTCGAGCTTTTCGGCCGACCCGGTCATCTCGAAGACAAAGCTCTCGGTCGTCGAGTTCGACGACGCGGGCGCGAAAGATGTCGGCGAGCCGCAGCAATTCGATGCGCGCCTCGCCTTTGCCGGCAACCTTGACCAGCATCATCTCGCGTTCGACATGGGGGCCATCGTCGGTCAGGTCACGCACCTTGTGCACCGGCACGAGCCGCGCCAGCTGGGCCTTGATCTGCTCGATGATCATCCGCGTTCCCGAGGTCACGATCGTAATCCGCGACAAGCGGTTCTTGCGGTCGACCTCGGCGACGGTCAGGCTCTCGATGTTGTAGCCGCGCCCGGAAAACAGACCGACGACGCGGGCGAGGATGCCCGGTTCGTTGTCGACCAGGACGGCGACCGCGTGGCGTTCTGACGGCGCCATGGCAACGCTCAGACGAGCACCATCCCTTCCTCCGAGACCGGCTTTTCCGCCTCGTCCTCGGGCCCGAGCAGCATCTCGTTGTGGGCCGCCCCCGACGGGATCATCGGGAAGCAGTTCTCGGCCGGGTCGACCGCGACATCGAGGATCGCCGCACCTTTGGTGCGCAGCATCCAGAGGATCGCGTCGTCGAGTTCGACCGGCTTTTCGACCCGCCGCCCGGCGGCGCCGAAGGCGTCGGCGAGCTTGACGAAATCGGGCAGCGCGGCGGTGTAGCTCTCGGAATAGCGGCCGCCATGCAGCAATTCCTGCCACTGCCGCACCATGCCCATGTATTGGTTGTTGATGATGAACACCTTGACCGGCAGCCGGTATTGGGCGACGGTCGACATTTCCTGGATGTTCATCAGGATCGAGGCTTCGCCGGCGACATCGATGACGAGCGCTTCGGGATGCGCGATCTGCACCCCGATCGCGGCCGGCAGCCCATAGCCCATGGTGCCGAGCCCGCCCGAGGTCATCCAGTGGCGGGGGCGGTCGAATTTGAGGAATTGCGCCGCCCACATCTGATGCTGGCCGACCTCGGTGGTGATGTAGCGATCGCGCTCGCGGGTCAGCGCCTCGAGCCGCTCGAGCGCCATATTGCGGCTTGATCAGGTCGCGCCGGCCGCGGTCATAGCGCAGACAGTCGCGCTGCCGCCAGGTCTCGATCCGCCGCCACCATTCGGCGCGCCCGGGGGCCGGCGCGCCATCCGGCGCCTTCGGCCATTCGGCGAGCATCGCCGCCACCGCTTCTCCGGCATCGCCGACGATCGCCAGGTCGACATGGACGTTCTTGTTGATCGATGACGGGTCGATGTCGATGTGGATCTTTTTCGAACCCGGCGAGAAGGCGCTGAGCCGGCCGGTCACCCGGTCGTCGAACCGGGAGCCGACGGCGATCATCAGATCGCAATCGTGCATCGCCAGGTTCGCTTCGTAGGTGCCGTGCATGCCGACCATGCCGAGAAAATGCGGGTCGTCTGCCGGGATGGCGCCGAGGCCCATCAGGGTGAGGGTGCAGGGCACATCGGCGCGCCGCACCAGCTCGGCAAAACCGGCGCAGGCTTCGCGGCCGGAATTGATCAGCCCGCCGCCGCCGTAGAACAGTGGTCGCCGCGCCGCGGCGATCATTGCGACGGCCTCGCGGATCTGCGCCCGATCGGGTACCAGCCGCGGGCGATAGGTCTTGTGGCGCACCGCATCCGGCCCGCTATAGGCCCCCGTCGCGAACAGCACGTCTTTCGGCAGATCGACGACGACCGGCCCGGGCCGGCCGCTCTTGGCGACGTAAAACGCCTCGTGCAGCAGCCGCGCCAGCTCGCCGATGTCCTTGACGAGATAATTGTGCTTGGTGCAGGGCCGGGTGATGCCGGTGGTGTCGGCCTCCTGGAAGGCGTCGTTGCCGATCAGATGGGTCGGCACCTGGCCGGTCAGGCAGACCACCGGCACCGAATCCATCAGCGCATCGGTCAGGCCGGTGACGGCGTTCGTCGCCCCCGGACCGCTGGTCACCAGCACCGCGCCGACTTGTCCGGTCGAGCGGGCATAGCCTTCGGCGGCGTGCACCGCGCCCTGCTCATGGCGGACCAGGATGTGGCGCAACGCATTCTGCTTGTAGAGGGCGTCGTAGATCGGCAGTACCGCGCCGCCCGGATAGCCGAAAACGACATCAACGCCCTGGTCGACCAGGGCCTTGATGACGATCTCCGCTCCGCTCAACGGCTCGGCCGGCATGACGCTCTCCTTCGGCGGATATGAAAAACCGCCTCGCGCGGGCCGCAGTCACGCCCGAGGCGGGGCGCGCACCCTAATCGGCTCGGTTGGGCCGGTCAATAGCATCCCGTTAATAAACTGGCGCAAGACCGGCTCCAATCTTACCGAAAATTGCTCGCCGAGGACCAGGTCGGGGCGAAACTGGTGGCGAAACCATGTCGTTTGGCGCTTGGCGTAGCGGCGGGTGGCGCGCTGCGCGGCGGCAATCGCCTCGCCGAGCCCGATCGCGCCCGTGAGATGGCCGAAGAGCTCGGGCAGCCCGGCCGCCTTCATCGCCGGCAGCCCAGGATCGAGCCGGCGGCGCAAGAGTGCCGCCGCTTCGTCGAGCCCGCCCTTTTCGATCATCGCCTCCAGCCGGGCATCGCAGGCGGCATAGAGCGCCGCCCGCGGCGGCATCATCAGGATCGTCGCGAAGCGATAGGGCGGCGCGCTCGAAGGCTGAGCTTGCCACCAGCCGATCGGCCGTCCGGTGGCGCGGACCACCTCATAGGCGCGCACCAGGCGCTGAGGGTCGCCGGGTGCGAGCCGTTCGGCCGCCACCCGATCGAGCCGCGCCAGCCGCCGGCGGAAGGCGGCGGCGCCCTCCGCTTGGAAGAGCGCCCGCGCCTCCTGTCGGACCCGGTCCGGGATTTCCGGGATCGGCGCGAGGCCCTCGGTCAGGGCGCGCAGATAGAGGCCGCTGCCGCCGACGACGATCGGCAAACGTCCCGCGGCGACCGCTGCGGCGATCTCGGCCAGGGCCGATGCCCGCCACCGCCCGGCCGAGCCGGGTTCGGCCGCGTCGAGAGCGCCGTAGAGACGGTGTGGCGCGCGGGCCTCGGCGGCGGGGTCGGGGCGCGCCGTCAGGATGCGCAGATCGCGGTAGCATTGCAGGCTGTCGGCATTGATGACGGTGGCGCCCAGCTCTTCGGCGAGTGCCAGCGCCAAGGCCGATTTGCCGCTCGCCGTCGGACCGGCGACGACGACCACCGGGCTCGCTGCCTCGCCGCCGGCCGCGGGGCTTCGCCTATTAAAGATCGAGAGCATATGAGATATTTGGGCCACTGTGAGAAATTCGGGCCAAATCAGCGCCGGTGGAATAGGCAAGCCCTGCGCACGACCAATTTCCGATGCTTGGCGCAGTCAGGCTATAATCCCCGGCTTGATCAGCGCCCTGCCGCGACCGCGCCGCGCGGCGGGGCAGGGGATTTCCAGCGGCATGATGATGCAGATCATGTCACTGGAAGGACCCCGATGGCACATTTCGGTCGAACGCCCCGTGGAGAGCTTGACGGCGCGGAGGAGCTTCCGAGTGACATCTGTACGGCTTCTCTCAATATATGCGGAAAATCGCATAAAGCAGGCGAGACAGTTCCCTTAGGTTACGGGCTCGGCGGATGCGGATGGTCGTGACCTTGATCGCCGGCCCGGCCGGGCGGCCGCTGCTGCCCGACATCGCCGCCGCGATCGGGCGGATGCTGCCGGCCGCGACCCTTTGGCTTGCCCCCGGCGAGGCCTGCGATCTCTTTTTCGAAGCGGCCGATGCGGCGGCGAGCGAAAGCGCGGCGCGCGCCGTCATCGGCGGGGCGGCGATCGACCTCGTGCTGCAGCCCGCGGCGGAGCGGAAGAAGCGGCTGTTGGTCGCCGACCTCGAAGCGACGATCATCGAGAACGAAATGCTCGACGAGCTGGCCGAGCTTCTCGGGATCGGCCCGAGGGTTGCCGAGATCACCCGCCGCGCGATGAACGGCGAGCTCGATTTTGTCGAGGCGCTCGAGGCCCGAGTCGGACTCCTCGGCGGCGTCGATTGCCGCGTCCTCGACCGGGCGGCGGCCCGCATCCGGTTGACCGGGGGGGCGCCGGAATTGGTCGCGACGATGCGCCGCGCCGGGGCGGTGACCGCGCTCGTCTCCGGCGGGTTCATGGTATTCGCCGAAAAGGTGGCCGAGGTGCTCGGCTTCGACCATGTCGTCGCGAACCGGCTCGAGATCGCCGCGGGACGGATCGCCGGTACGATGCCGGCGCCGATCGTGACCGACGAGACCAAGTGCGGCACGCTGCTGGCACTCGCCGCACGCTACGGCCTCTCACCCGAAGCGACCCTGGCGATCGGCGACGGCGCCAATGATCTCTCGATGCTCGCCGCCGCCGGCCTCGGCGTCGCTTTCCATGCCAAGCCCATGGTGGCCGCCGCGGCGCGCCACCGTCTCGACCACGCCGATCTCGCCGGGCTGCTCTATGCCCAAGGCTACCGCAAAGGCGAGATCGCGGCGTAGCTGAGGCGCCGTTTCCCGCCGGCTTGCTTCGAGCCGCGCCTATCCCTGATCGAGACCGAGCGCGACATACCGCAGGTCGCCCTGGCGGTCGACCAGGAGCAGGATCGATTTGCGCCCGGATTTCTTTGCGTCGGCAATTTCTTTCGCCACCTCATCGGGGTTCTTCACCTCGGCCTGGGCGGCCTCCATGATCAGGTCGCCGGGACGAAAGCCCCTGGCCGCGGCGGCGCTCTCGCGTGCGACCTCGACGACGACGACCCCTTTCGCGCCCTCGGCCAGCGAGAACTTGGCCTTGAGATCCGGCGTGATGCCGGAAAGGGTCAGACCCAGGGTCTTGACGAGCCCGGGATTGCCGGGCGGCGTTTTCGGATCGGCTGTCTCCGCGACCGCCGGTTTCACATCGGTGTCTTCGAGGCGCGCGATCTTGACCTCGACCGTCTCCTCCCTGCGTTTGCGCCAGAGGGTCACCTTGACGGTTCTGCCGACCGGCGTCTCGGCCACCAGCCGCGGCAAATGCCGCATATCGTCCACCGACTTCCTGTTGAAGATCAGCACGACATCGCCGGGCTGCACGCCGCCGAGCGCCGCCGGACCTTCAGGGGTAACGCTGGCGACGAGCGCGCCGCGCGCCTTGTCGAGGCCGAGGCTCTCCGCGATCTCGTCGGTCACCGCTTGGATGCGCACCCCGAGCCAGCCGCGATGCACGGTGTGATCCGCCTCGGTCTTCAATTCCTCGACGACTTCTGCGGCAAGTGCGGCCGGGATCGCGAAACCGATCCCGATCGAGCCGCCGGTGGGCGAATAAATCGCGGTGTTGATGCCGATCACCTGGCCGTCCATGTTGAACATCGGTCCGCCGGAATTGCCCCGGTTGATCGGCGCGTCGGTTTGCAGGTAATCGTCGTACGGCCCGGAATTGATGTCGCGCTGGCGCGCCGACAGGATCCCGGCGGTGACGCTGCCGCCGAGGCCGAACGGATTGCCGATCGCCAGCACCCAGTCGCCGACCCGCGCCACATCGCTGTCGCCCCAGACCGTGGCCGGCAGCGGCTTTGCTGTGCTGACCTTCAACAGCGCGATGTCGGTCTTGGTGTCGCGGCCGACGACCGTCGCCTTCAAGTTGGTGTTGTCGTGCAGGATCACCGTGATCTCGTCGGCATCGGCGATCACGTGGTTGTTGGTCACGATATAACCCGCCGGATCGACGACAAAGCCGGAGCCGAGCGAGGCGGCGTGGCGCGGCAACGTCTCGCCCTCGTGTCCGTTCTGCCGCCCGTGGTCGAAGAAGTCGTGGAAGAACTGCTCGAACGGCGACCCCGGCGGCAGCTCCGGCATCTCGCTCCCGCCATGCTCCCCGGCCTCCGGTTTCAGCGTCTGTGTCGTCGAGATGTTGACAACCGAAGGCAGCAGCCGCGCCGCGAGGTCGGCAAAACCGTCGGGGGCCGGCCGGGCCGCGGCCGGGCGGGGCATGGCGATCGATGCCAAGGCGAGGAGACCCGCCGTGGCCATGGCGGCGGCGTTGCGGCGCGGCCGGAGCAGAAAGACGAGCGACACGCTAATTGACTCCCCTGGTTGCGGACAACTCTCGCGCGATGCCAACCGATGCAAGGACCGGACCACATTCTACCGCGCGCCGCCCGGTCGGACAACGGGGTCGAGGGGAGCGGGCGTCGCGACCGGTGCGTTTGGGTGAGCGCGTGGGACCCGGGGGGTGGCTTAGCATACTCGGTATGTGTTCGACGCAAGGCTGAGTTGCGAGTGATTTGCATTGTCAACACGCCGGAAATGAGACCGAGTAGCGTCGGCGGCGAGAGCCGCGCGAAAATGGCCCGTGCCGGAAAGGACGAGATGCGCCGCGGCACCGAACCCCCCGCCTCGGCCCCAAGCCGACGCGGGTTCTTCAAGCTCGGCGGCGCGGCCGCGCTTGCGTCGGGCATGCCGCTTGCACCGTTGGCCCGGGCGGCGGAGCACCCCGGCACCGAGCCGCACGCGGGGCCGCCATCGGCCGGCGCAGCCGATTATACGATCCGTATCGGCACCGGCCTCGTCGAGCTCGGCCCGGACACGACGATCTCGACAAAGACCTACAACCGGCGCTTTCCCGGTCCGCTGCTGCGGCTGACCGAGGGCAAGCGCGTCGTCGTCGACATCCATAACGACACCGACACGCCGGAGCAACTGCATTGGCACGGACAGTTTGTTCCCGTCGATGTCGATGGCGCCGCCGAAGAGGGCACGCCGTTCATCCCGGCATATGGTATGCGGCGCATCGCCTTCACCCCCGGCCCGGCGGGGTTGCGCTTCTATCATTCGCATCTGGCCGCCGGCTCGGACCTCACGTTCGGTCTCTACAGCGGTCAAGCGGGGCCCGTCTATATCGAGCCGCGGCACGAGCCCGGCGCCTTCGACCGCGAAGTGTTTCTGACGCTCAAGGAGTTCGGGCCGTTTCTGTCGCGCACGGAGATGCCGAGCGACGTTCTCGAGCCGACGACCGAGATCGCCGAATTACGCGAGGCGGCGCAGCAGGCGATGCTTGCCGCGCTGAAAGAGGGTCGGAAAGAGGGCTACGAGCTGGCGTACAACTTCTTCTCGATCAATGGCCGCATGCTCGGCCACGGCGAGCCGATCCGGGTCAGGACCGGCGAGCGCGTGCTGTTCCATGTGCTGAACGCCAGCGCCAGCGAAATCCGCGGCCTGGCTTTGCCGGGGCATGCCTTCAAAGTCGCGGCTCTTGACGGCAACCCGGTGCCGTACCAGGCGGAGGTGCCGGTGCTGTGGCTCGGCCCGGCCGAGCGCGTTTCCGCCGTCGTCGAGATGCAGCAACCGGGCATCTGGGTACTGGGCGATCTGATCGACGAGGATCGCGGCCGCGGCATGGGGATCGTTGTCGAATACGCCGGTGCCAAGGGCGGACCGCAATGGCGGAAGCCGCCGCCCTTCCATTGGGACTATCGGCGTTTCGCCGCCTCGCGCGCGGCCCCCGAGCCGCCCGACGAATTGATCACGATGACGTTCGCCGCCCGCATCGGAGCGCGCGACGGATTTGACGAGTTTACGATCAACGGCACCCCGTTCTCGATGGAAAGGACGGAGCCGCTGTTCCGCCTCGAGCGCGGCCGCCGCTACCGGCTGCGCCTGCGCAACGCCACCGACGATATCCACCCCATTCACCTGCATCGCCACAGCTTCGAGATCACCGGCATTGCCGGCACCGGGACGGCGGGCGTGATCAAGGACGTGGCGATGCTCGGCCGCTTCCAGGAGATGACGGTCGACTTCACCGCCGATCAGCCGGGCCGCAGCCTCTTCCACTGCCACATGCAGCCGCACATGGACTTCGGGTTTATGGCGCTGTTCGACTGTGGCTGACGCCGCCGCAGCGGCGCATCGGTCAAGTCAATGCTTGCCGTAAGCGAGCGGGACCCCGTTGCGCTGGGCGATGATGTAAGCCTCGAGCGCGCGCAGTTTCGGATCGTCCGGACCGAGCGGCTTGCCCTTGACCGGGTTCTCGATGCACCAGTTGACCATGTCGCGCAACAGCGCCACGCGCTGCAGCTGAACCTGGTACTTCGGATAGGTCTCGGGATGGGTGTTGGCGGCGTCGGGATGGCACATGTCGCAGCTGATGCCGACGGTGCCGCCGAGCTTGTCGGCGCTGTGGAATATCGCCTTCCCTTCGGCGACGAATTTCGCGGTCTCGGCATCGGCGATCATCCGCTGGCGCGGCGTCGACCGCTCGTAGACGCCGCCCTGCATCGGATTTGATTGCGCCTGCGCCATCTGCCATTCGGCCTTCGGGTGTTGCCGTCGCCATTTGGCCATCAGCGCGGCCGAGACGGCGCGGGCCTGCGGTTCGTTCATCCGCTCCCCGGGTCTCAACCACAGCACCTCGATCGAGGTCTTGCCGTCGCACAGCCCGACGACGGTGCCGCCGGCCTGCGCCGAGGGGAGTGCGTGCCCTGGCCACGGGTCCGGCGCCGCATAGAGGCGCAGTGGAACGTAGACCGCGCCGCCGAGCAATGCACAGGCCGAGATCGCCAGCAACCCGCGTCGTATGGTCATGCCCGGCCCCCCGGTTGTCAGGCGGTTCAGTAGGAAAGGAGCGTCGGCTCCGATGCGCGGTCCTCGGTGCCGTTCGCGGCGAGGTAGCGATAGCTAATCGTCACCGGGTTGCGATCCCAGAGATTGTAGACCGCGTCGACGAGCCCCCCTGAGGCGACGTTCAAGCGCCCGTCACCGCAGCCGTCGAACTGATCGAAGGGGTCGGCCCGGTCCATCTGGATGGTCAGCTTTGGCAGGCCTTCCGGCGCGTAGGGCCACGGCCACGCGGTCGAAAGCGTGCCGTGGAACGAGATGTTGCCGATCCGGTTGGACAGCAATTGATGCGTGTGACCATGGATGACGGTGACCGTCTTGTACGGCTGCAGGATCGTTTGCACCTCTTCGGCATCCTCGGTCCAGAAATTCCACGGGCGATAATATTTGTAGAGCGGCGAGTGCGAGAAGATCACGAGCGGCGTGTCGGTCGAGATCTTGGCGAGATCGTTCCGCAACCATTCGCGGCCGGCGTCGCCGACCTCGAAACGCGACTGGACGCCGTTGTCGAGGCCAGCCACGGTGTGCATCCGCTCTTCCGGCGTCATCCCGCGGGCAGTCCAGAAGTCCTTTTCGTTGACGCTCATGATCGTGACGAAGTGGACCCCGTTCCAATCGAAAGAATAGTTCGGCGGGCCGAACAGATCCTGCCAGGTTTCGCCCATGTCGAGGAACCAGTCGTGCTCGCCGACCATCAGCTTGAGCGGGGCTCTGACCTCGCCGAGGATCTCGGCGCCGAGCCGCAGCTCTTCCTTGTGACCGAGCTGCGCCAGGTCGCCGCCGAACAAGACGAAATCGGGTTGCGGATCGAGCGCGTTGACGTCCTCGACCGCCTTGAGCGCGGCACGCACGAAGCGCTCGTTGAGCTTCTTCTGATAGAGATGGGTGTCTGAGATGTAGGCGAAGGTGAAGGGCGGCCTGCCTTGCGCTCCGGCCGGCGGCCAACTCTTGTCGACGGCGGCGTTGGCGACCTCGATGAGTTGGAAGGAATGGGGCGGGATCAGCCCCTTGGCGAAGACCGCACCGGCAGCAGCGGCCGAGACCCTGAGAAAGCTGCGGCGATCGAGCTGCCCGAGCGCCTGCAAGGCCCGCTCACGCGCTTCCATGTATTTGGTCTCGATGCTCTTATGGCGAGCCGCCATCGCTCGAACTCCTCTGCCGCGGCGACCGCTATCGGCCGCCGATCCGCGCCGGGTCCTCTTCGGTCGGGTTCGGGGCGACATCGCCGAACGGACCCTTCAGTCCCGGCCCCTGGGCGTTGATCCCCATCGCCGCGGCGGTGTCCCGCTGCGGCCGGGTCGTCCGCGACAGCGCCTGCTGCCGCGCGAACTCTTTCGCCGCCGCGGCGGCGTAGTGGTCGCTCGTCAGCGAGGCGAGAAACGCGACGAGATCGTCGATCTCGGGCTCGGTCAGGCCGAGCCGCTGGATGCCGCCGTCGAGAAACGGGTTCTGGACGCCGCCCTTGTTGTAGTGATCGATCGTGTCCCAGAGCGTGTCCTGCGAGCCGTCGTGGAAGTAGGGATGGGTGAGCAGCACGTTGCGCAGGCCGGAGGTCTTGAAGGCGCCGATATCCGCGGTCCGCTTGGTCACCAGAAAGCGCCCGAGCTCGCTCAAATCGGTCTGCAATGCGAGTTCGTCGATCTGCTTCACGTTCCCCTGCTGCACGATCGCGACGCCTTTGCGGGCCAGCTCGACGAAATTCGGCTTGTGGGCGGCGACGCCGATATTGTGGAACAAATTGTCGGTGAACATCGGACTGGTCGGATTGACGGCGTGGCAGGTCATGCACCGGCCCTTGCCGTTGAACAGCGTCCAGCCCCGCCTGGCCGAGGGATCGAGCGCGGTGCTGTCGCCGGCGAGGAAGCGATCAAACGGGGTATCGAAAGTGATCTGGGTGCGCTCGTAAGCGGCGATTGCTTTGGCCATGTCGCCATAGTCGGGCGCCCGGCCGAAGACCTTCCGGAAATCGTCCCGGTACTCGGCGATGCCGCTGAGCTTGGCGACGACGTCTTGCGGCACCTTCTGGCCCATCTCGATCGGGTTGAGGACCGGCAGCTTCGCCTGCTCCTCGAGGCTGGGCGCGCGACCGTCCCAGAACTGGGTGACGTTGAACACCGCGTTGAGGATGGTCGGGGCGTTGCGGTGCCCGAATTGATTGCGGATGCCTTTCGAGGTCACGAGCTGGTCGGTAAAGCCCTTGTCGGGGTCATGACAGGTGGCGCAGGCGGTCGAGTTGTCCGCCGAGAGGCGTGGCTCAAAGAACAGCTTTTTGCCGAGGGCGATCTTGCCGGGCGCCTGCGGATTGTCGGCCGGGATCGAAGCGGCGTAGAGGTCGCGCGGCAGACCCGGCTGATCGGCAGATTTGGGCTCGGCCAACGGGCCCGGATTTGGCGCGTCGGCAACAGTGCTGCGCGAAATCGTCGCGGCCAAAAGCGCAATACAACAGAAAGTAGCGATCCTCCACCGCATGGCGCTACCTTTCCGGCGTGTCGCTCGGTTAACATTCTTTCGGGCCTGGGCTCCGATGTCAACCGTTCGCCGGCGCGGCCACGAACCGCCAGAATTGATTCGACTTTGCCGACAAGGTGGGGCGGGGAGGGCGGAAATTGGCGGTGGCCGGGAAGCGCCATCCTCTGCTAGCCTCCCCGGAGCAAAGGATCGGGGCGGAAGAGTGCTGATCGCTCGGCTAAGGCTCGCCGTTTGCCTCGCCGGCATGGCCATCGGCGGCATCGCGCTTGCCGGCGACGCGCCCCCGGTCGCGGCGCCGCCGGCGCCCAGCGCGCCGGCGGAGGGTGCGGCCGCCGCGCCAGCGCCGGCGCCGCCGCAGCTGAGTGCCGCGCGGCTCGACCAGCTCGTCGCGCCGATCGCACTCTATCCCGATCCGTTGCTCGCCCAGATACTGATGGCCTCGACCTATCCCCTCGAAGCGGTCGAGGCGGCGCGGTGGGTCGCCGTGCCGGCGCATCGGGCGCTGAGCGGCGATGCGCTCATCCGGTCGCTCGCGGCGCAGAACTGGGACCCGAGCGTCAAGGCGCTGGTCGCCTTCCCCGAAGTCTTGGCGAACATGAGCAACCGGCTGCAATGGACCGAGGATCTCGGCAACGCCTTCCTCGCGCAGCAGGCCGATGTCATGGGCGCGGTACAGCGGCTGCGCCACTTGGCGACGGCGGCGGGAACCCTGCGGACGACGCAGCAATGCGACTGCAGGGTCGAGGCGAGTGGCGACACGATTGCGATCCCGCCGGCCGAGCCGGAAGCGATCCGCCCGCCGGTCTACGGTGATGACGTTTACGGGCCGTGGCCCGATCAGGCCTATCCGCCAGAACCCTTCCCGCTCCCGGAGGGGTTCGCGTACCTGCCCGGACTTCCGATCGGCTTTGACGCGCCCGTCGACCTGGCGTTGTTCGGTCCGTTATGGGGCTGGAGCTCGATCGATTGGGGGCAGCGCGAGATTGCCGTCGACCGCCGCCGTTTTGCGCTGGCTGCGGCGGGCCCTCGCGCCTTCGCGGGCTCGGTCTGGGTGCACGATCCGGCCCATCGCGGCGGGGCGCGCTATGCCGACGCAGCAACCAGGGCGCGCTTCGACGCTGCCCGGGTCGCTGCCCTGATGACGGCGACGGCGCATTTTGACGAAGCGGCGCGGCTTAGCGCCGCCGGCAGCGAGGCTCTACCCGGCGGGGCGCCCGGGCGTTTCGCCGCGGCCGGCTCCAGCCCCAGAGATATGCCCGCGTTGCGGCGCGCCCCGGCGCCGGCGGGCGCGGCCAACGCCCGCGGCGAAGCGGCGTTCCGCGGCGGGGCGCGTTTTTACGGCGGGGCGGCGCTCCGCCCCCGGCCGATCGGGCTCGGCGGCGGGCTCGGCTGGCGCAGCCCGCAGAGCAACCAGCCGGGGGGCCGGCGCGGCCAGGCGCCCTAAGGCTTCGTCACTTCGCCTTCGGCTGCCAGAGCCCGAGCATGGCGCCGGTCGGGTCGGCGATGATCGAGAACGATCCTTCGTCCATCACCGGCGTGATATCGCGAATGACGCGGGCGCCGAGCGATTTGGCCTTGTCGGTTGCCGCCCTGACGTCTGCCACCCCGACGTAAGGCATCCAAATCGACGGCGCCCCCGGCATCGGGTGCTTCATCATGCCGCCGCCGGTGCCCTCGCCGACCCCGATCAGGGTATAGGCCATGCCGCCGCCCATATCGACATCGTTCAATTGCCAGTCGAACAACGAACGGTAGAAGGCTTTGGCTTTGTCGATATCGGTCGTGGCGAGCTCGGCATGCACGAACGGATTGCCCATCGTCGTCTCCCTTTTTGCAGGCCTCGGGTAGCGCGATAAAGCCCGAGCTCGCGCCGGTTTCCAGTAAAATTTCTGTGTCATCGCGATGCGCACGATGTCGCGCCGATCGCTATTTGCTGTCATAGTGTTCCGCACCGTCCCAGTCCGCCGGCGGCGGGACCGCGAGAAAGCGGGCGCAACGCTCGAGATAAAGGGATGCCGGGCGGTCCGCCGGGTGGCATTCGGCGAGGCGGCGAAACCGGTCGCACGCCTCGCCCCAGCGCCGGCGGCGGTAGAGCTCGATCGCGTGCCGCCATGCGCGGCACCGATCGATCGCCGCGGCTGAGGCGCCGTCGGCCGCGTCGCCGAGGGCGGCCGACCAGCTCGAACAGCGGAACCACGCGCGAGATCCCCGCCGGGACCACGAGATCGAGCGGTCTGAACAGGAAATGGTCGCCGCGGTCGCCGGCCACCGCCGACGCGCCGACCGAACCCGCGTCCGACCGCTGACAGGGCAGTCCGGCGCCGCTTTCATCGCGTCTTCGTCGCGCATCCCATCCCCCAGATTGGCGCGAGAGTGTTACTCAATATCACCCGACGACCCGCAGCGGAGGTGGAAGATGGGCGGATTCGGCTGGACGCCAGCAAATCGGCATAGCGCCGCCGATCGATGTCGGGCCGGCTCTTCGCCTCGCTGAGAGGCTATCGCATCGGCTTTTTGCCGCGCGACCTCATCGCCGGGCTGATGCTGGCGGCGATCGCCTTGCCCGGGCAGCTCGCGACGGCCAGGCTCGCCGGCATGCCGCCGCCGACCGGCATCTATGCCTTTGTCGCCGGGTCGCTCGCCTTCGCCGCCTTTGGCGCCAACCGCTTCATGTCGGTCGCGGCGGATTCGACGATCGCACCGATTTTCGCCGGCGGCCTGGCCTCGATCGGCGGCGCCGGCGCCGGCGGCTATGCCGGGCTTGCCGCCCTCTTGGCCGTGATGGTCGGCGCCCTGCTCCTCGCCATCGGCCTGTTGCGCGCCGGCTGGCTCGCGACATTGCTGTCGGTCCCGGTCACGACCGGGTTTCTTGCCGGGATCTCGGTCCACATCATCGCCGGCGAGCTGCCGAGCCTGTTCGGAATTGCCGAGGAAGCGGGGCCGGTGCTGCTGCGTCTCGTCCACAGCCTCGACCGGGTCGGGGCGGCCAACCCTTACGCGCTCGGGCTGGGCGCCGGCGTGCTGATCGTGACGATCGGCACGTCATGGATCAGCCCGCGGGTTCCGGGCGCCCTGATCGGCCTCGTCGGGGCCGGGCTCGCGGTCGCCTTTTTCCACCTCGGCGAGCACGGCGTCGGCTTGCTCGGCGCCGTCTCGGTGCCGCTGCCGCGGCTCGCGCTCCCGGCCCCGCCCGATATCGCGACGCTCGGCCATATGGTGCAGCTGGCGCTCGTCGTCGCCATGGTCTGCATCATGCAGACGGCGGCGGTCGCGAGCACATTCCCGTCCGAGGAAGGGGAGCCCGACGATGTCAGCCGCGACTTCGCCGGGGTCGGCGCCGGCAACGTCCTCGCCGGCCTGATCGGCGCCTTCGCCGTCGATGCGAGCCCGCCCAGCACCGCCATCGTCCGCCAGTCCGGCGGGCGCTCGCAGATCGCCGCGCTCGCCGCCGTCGCGCTGATGATCGCCGTCGCCGGGCTGGCGGCAGGGCTGTTGGCGTATGTGCCGCAAGCGGCGCTCGCCGGCATCCTGATCTACATCGCGCTGCGCCTTTTCCGGATCGGCGAAATGATCCGGATCTGTCGCCGCGGCGGGCCCGAAATCCTGTTGGTGGCGGCGAGCGCCGGGCTCGTCGTAGCACTGCCGATCGAGACCGGCATGCTGCTCGCGATCGTGCTGTCCTTCGTCCACAGCCTCTACGTCATCGCCCGGCCCTATTGCGTCGAGCTGGAGCGGGTGCCGGGCACCACCGTGTGGTGGCCGCCGGGTGCCGACGGCGAGGGCGAGCACGAGGACGGCGTCCTCGTCTTTGCCCCGGCGGCACCGCTCAACTTCACCAATGCCGAGCATATCTGCGGCAAAATCAGGTCGGCGATCGGCGCCCGCCCCCAACCGGTGCAGCTCCTGGTGATCGAAGCCACCGGCATGATCGACATCGACTATACCGGATCGCGGATCCTTGCCCGAACCGTCACCCAATTGCGGGCGCAGAACACCGTCGTCGCGGTGGCGCGGCTAGCGGACGGCCGGGCCCGGGCCCAGGCCCGCCGCACCGGCCTGATCGAGGCGATCGGCCCCGACCGCGTGTTCATGTCGGTCGAGGAGGCGGTGCGCAAGCTCGCCCCGCGAACTGCCGCTGGGAAAGCGCCGCCACCCGACCCTCCCCCGCGAGCGGGGGAGGGCTAGGGAGGGTGACTACTGGATCGCGTAGAGATTGATGAAGGTGCCGGTTAGGCCGACGGCCTTCGGCACCGTCATGTTCAGGAAGAAGGTCGCCCGCCCCGACTTTGCGGCCTCGGCCGCGATCAGGTCGGTGCGCACGTTCTCGATGATGTGGATGCCGTTGTTGGTGATAAACGTCTGGTGCACCGGGAAGGCGATGTCCTTGTTCTCCATCGGGATCACCTCGACCCCGGCGTTGTCGGCGCCGACCGCGACCACCTTTTGCGTCACGAGCCATTCTGCGGCCGACACGCCGATGCCGGGTTCGCCCTTGTTGAAGGTCGTGTTCTGCGCCGGCCACTGGCGGAACAGGTCGCCCCAGCCGGTGTGGATGAACACCACGTCGCCCTCGCGCAGGGTCACGTTGTACATCTTGAGCCCAGCCTGCAGATCGGCCTCGGTGATCACCGTGCCCATGTCGAGGCACGGGCTCTTACAGGCCGGGTTCGGTTTCAGCTTGCCGGCGGCCTGGAATACCTTCACCGCGTCGATGATGACGCCGCGCGTCGCGAAGGTCTTCATGTTTTCGATGCCGAGTTTCTTCAGATAGTTCTGGCCGATATATTTGGCGATCGGCGTCTGATTGTAATAGCAGTCCTTGACGCCGATATGGCCGAGGCCGTCGATGTGGGTGCCGACATGGCTTTGAGTAAGGTAGGTGTCTTCCATGAACACCATCTTGTTCTTACCCAATTCTGCACCCGGCGTCAGCAGGAAGGTGGACATGATGGTCTTGCTGAAGCGGGTGCCGTAGAATGGCACGCCGTCGACGAGAATGTTGGCCATCGGGGTCACGACGCCGGTCTGGATCTCGGCGGCGGCGGCCTTGGTCACGGCCGAGGTCACCCGGTTGGTGGCGCCGGTCTGATCGTCCGGACCGAACGGCGACGGCGTGACCAGCGCCTTGCAATCGGACTGGGCAGACGCGGGTGCCGAAGGCGGCAAAAGTGCCAGGGCCGAGATCCCGACAAAAGCGGCTAGTCCGGTGATTCTCATGGCTCCGTTCTCCCCTCTCTCGTTCTGCTTTGCGGTCGCGATCCTTGCTACTGTATCGCCTCGAGGTTGACGAAGGTGCCGGTCAGGCCGACCGCCTTCGGCACCGTCATGTTCAGGAAGAATGTGTACCGGCCCGACTTTTCCGCCTCAGCCGCGATCAAGTCGGTACGCACGTTCTCGATGATCTGGATGCCGTTGTCCGTAATCAGTATCTTGTGCACCGGGGTAAAGACGTCGGGGACCTCGCTCGGCCACACCTCGACGGCCCAGGTGTCGGCGCCGACGGCAACCACTTTCTGGGATACGAGCCAGTCTGCGGCCGCCTTGCTGATGCCGGGTTCGCTCTTGCCGTAGAGCGCGTTCTGCGCCGGATATTGACGGAACAGGTCGCCCCAGCCGGTGTTGATGAACACCGCGTCGCCCTCGCGCAAGGTCACGTTCTCGGCCTTCAGCGCGGCCTGCAGGTCGGCGTCGGAAATCAGCGTGGCGCCGTCGAGGCATGGGATGCGGCAGGCGGGGTTGGATTTCAGCTTGCCGGCGGCCTGGAACAGCTTTACCGCGTCGATCAGGACGCCGCGCGTGGCGAAGCTTTTCAGGTTCTCGATGCCAAGTTTCTTCAGATAGTTCTGGCCGATGTATTTGGCCATCGGCGTCTGGTTATAAAAGCAGCCTTGGACTTCGGCATGGCCGACGCCGTCGATGTGTGTGCCGACATGGGTCTGGGTGAGCCAGGTGTCCTCCATGTAGGACAATTTGTTCTTGCCGAATTCGGCTCCGGGGGTGATCGCGAAACTGGTCAGGATGGTCTTGCTGAAGCGGGTGCCGACGAGCGGTATGCCGTCGACGAGGATATTGGCCATCGGGGTGACGACGCCGGTCTGGATCTCGGCGGCGGCCGCCTTGGTCACGGCCGGGGTGATGCGGTTGGTGGCGCCGGTCTGGTCGTCCGGACCGAACGGCGACGGCGCGACCAGCGCCTTGCAGTCGGCCTGGGCCGAGGCCGGCGCCGAAGGCAGCAAAAATGCCAGGGCCGAGATCCCAACTACAGCGGCTAGTCCGGTGATTTGCATGGCTCCTCTCCCCTCTCTCTCGTTTTCGTTGCGGTTGCGAGCGGTTGTTTGCTCTAGGATGGCGCATGGCGCGAGATCGCGCCACCCTCAAATGACGTGGCCGGCGAGATTCCGCCCGACCGGGCGGCGCTCCGGTATCGGCTGGCTCGCCGCGTCAGAAAGCGGCCGACGAACGGCCTTTTAGTTGATATCGAATGGCGGATATTCTTGGAAAACGTTGCTGGCGGTGACCAAAATATGGTGCGTCACCGTGTGCGGCGGCACTGTCTTGCCCGCCAGCAGGCGCATGGCGAGCGGCAATACATCGTCGCCGTAACGGTCGATGTAATAGGCAACCGAGCCGAGCACCACGCTGCCGCGGTTGTTCGGATCGATCTCCTTCTTCTCGGTCATACCGCCATGGATGTTCGGGTCAAGCCCCTGGCTGACGATGATGCAGTCGCTTTGCCGCCGGTTCAGTTCGATCGCGTTCTTGGCATAGATGGCGGCGAGATCGTCGAGGGTCGCGACCAGCAGCTTTCCGCTCTGCGTGCGCAGAAATTTTGTCAATAACGCGTCGGCCCGCACCCCCTGCCCGCCGGTATCGAGCGCGGCCAGCTTCAGCGCCGGCAATGTCTCGTGGATGCCATCGGTGATGCCCGCGATGCGCTCTTTGACGGCACGGCCGGGATCGGCGAGGTCGCCGATCAGCACCCCCTCGACCGACTCGCCCGACCAGTTTTCGCGCGCGAAGGCGCCGAGCGCACGGCCGGCGAGCCGGCCGGCCGCCCGATTGTCGGGGCCGTAGAGCGGCGCGCCCGGCAGGGGATCGACGAGCGCTAACGCCGGGATGCGCGCGGCGGCAAGGAGGCGGGCGATTTCGGCATTGGCCTCGGCATCGGCGTTGTATTCGATCAGCAGATCGACCTTCGCGGCGATCGCCGCTTTGGCGTTGGCGACGGCGCGGGCCGGGTCGCCGGCATTGTCGAACAAGACCATGTCGACCGGCAGCGTCCGCGCCGCCAACTCGAAGCTGCGCCGGATATCCAACCCGGTGAAGCCGAGCCCCTCCACGGTAACCCCCGGGGTCTCGTCGAGATTGCCAAGGGCGATGCGGAAGCGCCGCTCGGCGGCCTTGGCGGGACCAAGGCCGCAAGCGAGCAATCCGGCCAGGATCGCCCGGCGCTGTAACCTCGGCCCCGACCGCATCGCTACTGGATCGCCTCGAGATTGACAAAGGTGCCGGTCAGGTCGACCGACTTCGGCACCGTCATGTTCAGGAAGAAGGTGTACCGGCCCGACTTTGCCGCCTCGGCGGCGAGCAGGTCGGTGCGCACATTCTCGATGATGTGGATCCCGTTGTCGGTAATCAGGGTCTTGTGCACCGGGGCGATGACGTCCGGGATCTCGCCCGGCCACACCTCGACCGCCCAGGTGTCGGCGCCGACGGCGACCACTTTCTGCGATACGAGCCAATCTGCCGCCGACTTGCTGATGCCGGGTTCGCTCTTGTTGAAGGTCGCATTCTGCGCCGGATACTGGCGGAACAGGTCGCCCCAGCCGGTGTGGATGAAGACCGCGTCGGCCTCGCGCAGGGTCACGTTCTCCGCCTTCAGCGCCGCCTGCAGATCGGCTTCGGTAATCAGGGTGGCGCCGTCGAGGCACGGGGTGTGGCAGGCGGGGTTGGATTTGAGCTTGCCGGCGGCCTGGAACAGCTTGACGGCGTCGATCAGGACACCGCGCGTGGCGAAGCTCTTCATGTTCTCGATGCCGAGCCGCTTCAGATAGTTCTGGCCGATATATTTGGCGATCGGCGTCTGGTTGTAAAAGCAGCCCTCGACCCCGGCATGGCCGACGCCGTCGATGTGGGTGCCGACATGGGTCTGGCAGGTGTCTTCCATATAGCTGATTTTATTCTTGCCGAATTCGGCACCCGGGGTGATCGCATAGCTGGTCAGCACGGTCTTGCTGAAGCGGGTGCCGACGAGCGGCACGCCGTCGACGAGAATGTTGGCCATCGAGGTGACGACGCCGGTCTGGATCTCGGCTGCGGCGGCCTTGGTCACGGCCGGGGTGACCCGGTTGGTGGCGCGGTCTGATCGTCCGGACCGAACGGCGACGGCGCGACGAGCGACTTGCAGTCGGCCTGGGCCGAGGCCGGCGCCGCCGGCAGCAGCAGCGACAGGACCGAGATCCCGACGAACCCGGCTAGTCCGATGGTCTTCAAGGCTCCCTTCTCCCCTCTCTCGTTCGGTTCCGGTTGCTGAAGTCCAGGATGACCGATAGGGCGAAATCATGCCAACCCGAATGCCGCGCTAGGCAGGAATAGGTTGGCTCGGAAGCGCCGCCCCGCGGCCTTGGCCGGGCCAACGCGGCAGGCGCCGCCGCAGCGCCAGGGCACGCCGGCCTGCTGCCGGATCGCCAGACCTCGACGCCCTCAGTTCATATCGATTGGCGGATATTCGCGGAAAACGTTGGCGGCGGTGACCAGAATATGGTGCGTAAACGTATGCTTTGGCACCGGCTTGCCGGAGAGCAGGCGCAAGGCGAGCGGCAGCACATCGTCGCCGTAGTGGTCGATGTAGTAGGCAACCGAACCGAGCACCACGCTGCCGCGGTTGGCGGGGTCGATCTCCTTCTTCTCGGTGACGCCGCCATGGATGTTCGGGTCGAGGCCCTGGCTGACGATGATGCAGTCGCCTTGCCGCCGGTTCAGCTCGACCGCGTTCTTGGCGTAGATGGCGGCGAGGTCGTCGAGGGTCGCGACCAGCAGTTTTCCGCTCTCGGTCCGCAGGATCTTTGTCAACAAGGCGTCGGCCCGCACCGACTGTCCGCCGGTGTCGAGCGCGGCGAGCTTGAGCGCCGGCAGTGTCTGGTGGATGCCTTCAGTGATGCCCTGGACGCGGTCCTTGACCGCGGCGCCGGGAAACGCCAGGTCGCCGATCAGCACGCCCTCGACCTTCTCACCCGGCCAGTTGTCGCGCGCGAAGTCGGCGAGCGCGCGACCCGCGATCCGGCCGGCGGCGCGGTTGTCGGGCCCGTACAGCGGCGCGCCGGGCAGCGGGTCGAACAGCGCCAGCGCCGGGATCGCGGCGGCGGCGAGAAGGCGGGCGATCTCGGCATTGGCCTCGGCATCGGCGTTGTATTCGATCAGCAGATCGACCTTCTTGGCGATCGCCGCCTTGGCATTGGCGACGGCACGGGCCGGATCGCCGGCATTGTCAAAATAGAGCATGTCGACCGGCACTTCGCGCGCCGCTTGCTCGAAGCCGCTCCGGAGATCGGCGCCGGTGAAGCCGAGCCCCTCGATCGTCACCCCCGGCGTCTCGTCGAGATCGGCGAAGGCGATGCGGTAGCGCCGCGCTGCGGCCCTGGCGGGGCCAAGGCCGCAGGCGAGCAGTCCGGCGAGAAACAGCCGGCGCCGCAGCACCGGGGGCGACGTCATCTTGCTATTGGATCGCCTGGATGTTAACAAAGTTGCCGGTCAGGCCGACCGCTTTCGGCACCGTCATATACAGGAAGAAGGTGTACCGCCCCGACTTCGCGGCCTCGGCTGCCAGCAGGTCGGTGCGCACGTTCTCGATGATGTGGATGCCGTTGTTGGTGATCAAGGTCTGGTGTACCGGGAAGGCGATGTCCTTGTTCTCGCCCGGGATCACCTCGACCGCCCAGTCGTCGGCGCCGACCGCGACCACCTTCTGCCCGGCGAGCCACTCCGCCGCCGCCTGGCCGATGCCGGGTTCGCCCTTGTTGTAGGTCGCGTTCTGCGCCGGCCATTGCAGGAACAAGTCCTCCCAACCGGTGTGCAGGAACACCGCATCGGCCTCACGCAGGGTCACGTTCTCGGCCTTCAGCGCCGCCTGCAGATCGTCCGGGGTGATCACGGTGCCGATGTCGAGGCACGGGGTCCGGCAGGCCGGGTTGGACTTCAGCTTGCCGGCGGCCTGGAACACCTTCACCATGTCGAGGAGGACGCCGCGCGTGGCGAAGTTCTTGATGTTCTCGATGCCGAGCCGCTTCAGATAGTTCTGGCCGATGAATTTGGCGATCGGCGTCTGGTTGTAGTAGCAATCCTTGACGCCGATATGGCCGACGCCGTCGAGATGGGTGCCGACATGGCTCTGGCTGAGCCAGGTGTCTTCCATGTAGCTCAGCTTGTTCTTGCCGAATTCGGCGCCGGGCGTGATCGCGAAGCTGGTCAGGATGGTCTTGCTGAAGCGGGTACCGAACAGCGGCACGCCGTCGACGAGGACATTCGCCATATCGGTGACGGTGCCGGTCTGGATCTCGGCGGCGGCGGCCTTGGTGACCGCCGCGGTGACGCGGTTGGTGGCGCCGGTCTGGTCGTCCGGTCCGAATGGCGACGCAGGCACCAGCGTCTTGCAGTCGGATGATTGGGCCGAGGCCGCCGCTGAATACAGCAACAGCGACAGCGCAGAGACCCCGACAAACGCGGCTAGTCCGGTAATTTTCATGGTGCCGTTCTCCCCTCTCTCGTTCTCTCTTCCGGTTGTCGCGGCTTAGCATGACGCAAGCGGCAGGGTTCCGCCACACCCGAATGACGCGCTCGGCACGATTCCGGCACAGAGCCTCGCCGCCGGGTTTTTGCCGCAATCGCAGCGACACAAAAGCCGCTGTCGCGAGCGCGAGCGCAGTTGCTGTAGGTTGGCGCGCCGGCCGTATAGGGAGGGTACCGTTTTGCCTGGTCGGAGAGATGGCGGCTGACCGCGGCATCCGGCTGCGCGACGTCACCGTGCGCTACGGGCGGCGCGTCGCCTTGGCGGGGGTGAGCGGAGAGTTCGCTTCGGGCAGCCTGACCGCCGTCGTCGGCGCCAACGGGGCCGGCAAGAGCACGCTGCTTGGCGCAATCGCCGGGGTCGTGCGACTGTCGGGCGGGACGGTGGAATGCCCGGCACGGCGGCGATTGGCCTATCTGCCGCAGCTGGCGGCGATCGACCGCGACTACCCGCTCAGCCTGGCCGAGCTGATCACGCTCGGCGGCTGGCGGGAGTTCGGCGCCTTCGGCTCCCCTGGGAAGGCGCTGCAGGAGCGTGCGACCGCGGCGGCCGTACGGGTCGGGCTCTCGGAGCGGCTGCGGCGAAGGATCGCCGAGACCTCGGTCGGCGAGCTGCAGCGGGCGCTGTTCGCGCGGCTGATCCTGGAGGATGCCGCGGTCATTCTGCTCGACGAGCCGTTCGCCTCGGTCGATGCCGAGACGCGGTTGGTGCTGCTCGATCAGGTGATGCAATGGCATCGGGAGGGCAGGACGGTGATCGCCGTGCTGCATGATCTGGATCTGGTGGCGGCGCTGTTTCCCGCGACCCTGGTCCTCGCCGGGCGCTGCCTCGCCTGGGGCGCGACCAAGCCGGCGCTGTCGGCGCTGGCGGCGTGATGTCGGCCTATGCCTTGATCGTGGCGCCGTTTACCAGCCTCGCGTTCATGCGCGCGGCGCTGGTCGCCTGCCTGGCGCTGGCGCTGACCAACGGCGCCGTCGGCACGCTTCTGGTGTTGCGGCGGATGAGCCTCGACGGCGACGTGCTGGGCCATGCGGTGATGCCCGGTGCGGCGGTCGGGTTTCTCTATGCCGGGCCATCGCCCTTTTGGCTGTCGATAGGCGGCTTGGCGAGCGGTCTGGTGGTGGCGGTGCTCTCCGGTCTTGCGACCGGCGGGCCGACGCGGCGCGACGCCGGGCTGGTCGCATTCTATCTGGTCGCCTTGGCGCTCGGCGTCGTTCTGGTGGCGTGGCGCGGCAGCAATGTCGACGTGATGCGCGTGCTGTTCGGCACCGTGCTGGCGATCGATCAGAAGGCATTGCTGCAGATCGCCGCGGCGACCAGCGTGATCCTGCTGGCGGTCGCGGCCTTGTATCGGCCGCTGGCGGTCGGCGCGTTCGATCCGGCGTTTCTGCGCGCGGTCGGTGCGCGGGCGCCGTACGGGGCGATGTTCCTGGGCCTTGTGGTGCTGGCGCTGGTCGCGAGCTTCCAGGCCTTCGGCACGCTCCTGGCGGTCGGGCCGATGCTGCTGCCGGCCGCGGCGGCGCGGTGCTGGGGGGGTGGTGCCGCCGTATCGATGGCGCTGGCCACCGGCTTTGGCTTCCTCGCCTCGGTTGCCGGACTGCTCGTCTCCTATCACGGCAATTTGCCCTCCGGCCCGGCGATCGTGCTGGCGGCGGGTTTGCTCTACGGTCTCTCGCTCACCGTCACCGGCGCCTGGCGGCGGCTGGCGCCGATGATCTGGAGGCGCGCATGAAGTTTCGCTGTTTGATCGCAGTGGCCGCCGTGCTGCTGGCGGCGCCGGCGCTGGCCGCGGACCGGATCCCGGTGGTGGCGACGTTCAGCGTGATTGCCGACATGCTCGCCACCGTCGGCGGCGACCGTCTCGACATCAAGACCATCGTCAAGGCGGGTGGCGACAGCGAGCTGTACCAGCCGACCGCCGGCGACGTCGCGACGGTGGCCGCGGCCCGCGCGATATTCCTCAACGATCTCAACGAGGAGTTCGAGCCGTGGCTGGAGCCGCTGTTGAAGCAGGCCCAGTTCAAGGGCACGAAGGTGGTGGTCAGCCGCAATGTGCGGGTGCTCATGGCCGAGGAAGAGCACCCGATGTCCGGGCGGCTGCTGCCGACGGCGGTGGACCAGCATGCCTGGCTCGATCCGAGGAACGGCGTCGTTTACGTGCGCAACATCGCCGCCGCCCTGGCCCGCCTCGACCCGGCCGGCGCCGCCCTTTACGAGGCGCGCGCGGCGGCCTACGAGAAAGCGATCCAGGCGGTCGACGCCTGGGCGCGGCGGGAGCTCGCGGCGGTGCCGGCGGCGAAGCGGCGGGCGCTGACCTCGCACGATTCGCTGCAGTACATCGCCAATTGCTATGGCATCGCGATGCTGTCGGTGAACGGCTGGACCAACAAGACCGAGCCGTCGGCGGAGGAACTGGCGAAACTGGCGCGGCAGATCCGGGTCGAGCGGGTGAAGGCGCTGTTTCTCGACAGCATCACCGATCCCAGGGCGATGCAGCGCATCGCCGGCGAGACCGGCGCCGTGATCGGCGGCACGCTCTACGGCGATGCGCTGTCCCCTAAAGGAGGTGAGGCGGACACCTACCTCAAGATGCTGACCCATGACGTGTCGACCCTGAAGGCCGGCATGCTGGCCAATTGAGCGATGTTGCTGGCGGCAGCCTGGCGGCGTCTCCTGGTCGCGGGTGCGGCCCTTGCGGGCTTATGGGCAGCCGTTCTCCTGGTCGCGCCGTCGACGCCGTCGATCTCGCCGGCGCAGCCGTCGGTGCGGGTGCCGGCGGCGGTAGCGGTCGGGGTGTCCGAAACCGGACCCTTGCGCGTCGTCGTTCGATCTGGTCTGGCGGCGCCGGGCGGCGGCCATTTCGACCGGTTCGACATCATCGGGCAGCCGGTTGCGGCGCCGGTCAATGGGCGCGGTCAGGTCGCCTTCTATGCGACCGTGCTGCATGCGCTGGGGCGCGAGGGCATCTTTCTTGCCGAAGCCGGACGGGTGACCAAGGTGGCGGCGTACGGCGACAGCCTGCCGGGCGGCGGGGCTGTGGCCGGCTTCGGAGAGCATCCGCTGCCGTCGCTGAACCGCTTGGGGCATGTCGCGTTCGACGCGCAGATCGAGAACGGGCGCGGGACCGAAGGCATCTTCCTCGCCGGCGAGGATGGGCTCAAGGTCATCGCGCTCGCCGGCGACCCCGCGCCGAATGTGCCGCTCGGGGTCCTCGCCGGGTTCGATCCCCCGGCGCTCAACGACAATGACGAGTTGGCCTTTGTCGCCCACGTGCTGCGCGGCCACGATCTCATCGACGTGCTGTACTTCTGGAACGGCCGGCGGCTGCAGCGGCTGGTCTTCGAAGGCGACCTATTGCTGCGCATCGGCGGCAAAATGGACCAGATCGGCGAGCCGGCATTGAACAACGGCGGCGTCGTCGCCTTTCCCGCCTCGATCTTGAAGGGCCCGGTGCTCGGCGGCATCTTCGTCACGGGCGCGCGCCCGTTGCGGCTTCTGCTCGGGGCCGGCGACCGGGCGCCCGGTGGGGGGACGATCCTGCGTTTCTCCGAGCAGGTGGCGATCGACGACGCGGACGGGATCGCGTTCGGCGCCTTCGTCGGCAAGGACGGCGCCACCCGTGAGGCGGTGCTGCGAGCGGGTCCGGAGGGCCTCATCGAGATCGCCGCCGAGGGTGGGCCGGCGCCGGGCGGGGGCCGCTATGCCGGGTTCGGCCCCTGGCCGACGGTGGCGCCGGGCGGGGTGACCGCGTTCATCGCCGCCCTCGACGGCGGGCCCGGACCGGTTGGCGCCTTCGCCGGGGCCGCCGGCGCGATCAAGCGGGTCGCCGTCGCGGGCGAGACGCTGCCATATGGCGGGTCGATCGGTCGCCCGGCCATGACTGCGGTCGCCGCGGCCGGACCGGGCGGTGCCGTAACCTTCGTGACGATGGCGGGGAAGGAAGGGGAGGGGAACGCGATCTGGTGCCGCTGTCCGGGCCCGGCAGCCGAGGACGGCGGGCCGCGCAATCGGGAGGTGCGTCGATGAAGCTCTACGGTTTTTTCCGTTCCTCGGCCGCGTTCCGCGTCCGCATCGCGCTCAATCTGAAGCAGTTGCCCTACGAGACGATGCCAATCCATCTGCGGCGCAACGAGCAGGCGAGCCCGCAATACCGTGCGCTGAACCCGCAGGGCCTGGTGCCGACCCTCGAACTCGACGACGGCCGGCGGCTCAGCCAATCGCTGGCGATCATCGAGTATCTCGACGAGGTCCACCCGGCCTCGCCGCTGCTGCCGCCGGGGGCGGCGGATCGGGCGCGGGTGCGGGCGCTGGCCGCGATCGTCGCCTGCGACATCCACCCGATCAACAATTTGCGGGTGCTGCGCTATCTCACCCACACGCTCGGTCATGACCAGGCGGCGATCGGCGCCTGGTACAATCATTGGATCGATGCCGGGTTTGCCGCCCTCGAACCGCTGCTGGCGACGGACGCGCGCACCGGCGCGTTCTGCCACGGCGACGGCCCCGGCCTCGCCGATGTCGTCTTGGTGCCGCAGGTCGTCAATGCCGAGCGCTACCAGCTCGAGATGGCGCCCTATCCGACGATCGCCCGGATCTACCGCAGCTGCATGGCGCTGCCGCCGTTCGCGGCCGCGCACCCGGACAACCAGCCCGACCGCGAAGCGTGAGCCGCGCTCAGAACGGTTTTCGATCGGGTTCGAACAATTTCTGATAAATAAAGAAGGGCGTCATTGCGAGGAGCGCTCGCGCGACGAAGCAATCCCGAGCGGACACGACGGAGACCCGAGATTGCTTCGCTCCGCTCGCAATGACGGACAACTATTGCAGATCATCAAACAGATCGCGCCATTCCGGATTGAAGCCAGTTACGAGATCGATCTTTTTTCTTCGGGAGCCGGCCTTAATCTGCTTTTCGCGAGCGATGGCCGAGGACGGATCTTCGGTGCACTCATAGTAAGCGAGTTTTGAGACGTTGTAACGGGACGTAAAGCCAGGTAGCAGTTTCTCTCGATGCTCATGTACGCGTCGCTGCAACTCCCCGGTTACCCCGGTATAAAGTACCATGTTTCTTTGGTTGGTTAAAATATAAACGCAGTATAGCTTTGGCATTTCAACCACGCAACGGGATGGGAAATCGCTCAGAACTCCATCTCGAGCGTGTAGAGCCCGCCGGCGTGGCGGTCGACCGTATAGACGATCCCGCGCTCGTCGACGAACACGTCGTTGATCTGGATCGCACCCGTCGGCGCGCCCCGGGGCGGCGGCGGGACGAAATAGCCGACCTCCGCCGGCTGGAACGGGTTCGCGGTGTCGTAGGCGCGCAAGCCGCCGTTGAAGAACGTGCCGAGCACGATGCGGTCGGATTTCCAGGCGTAGGGCTTCGGCAGATTTTCGTAGAGGTTGTGCGCGCCGTAGCGGCCGCCGCGCCGCATGAACTGGTCGAGCGGCGGACACGGACAGGTCGCGATCGGCACCGGGTTGGTCTCGGTGCGCCCGTCGACGATCCAGATCAGCTTTGGCCAGTCGGCGCCTTCGGTGCGGGTGCATTCGTCGCTGACGATCAATAGACCGCGCTCGAAGAACGGCACGACGGTATGGGTGAAGCCGAAAAAGGGTGGGTGATAGTCCCAGCGCGCCACCAGCTTCGGGTGGCCCTTGTCGGCGATGTCGAGGATGACGAGCCCGCCGTCGATATAGCCGAGATAGGCGCGGTCGGGGCGTTCGGGGTAGACGTTGGTGTTGTGCGCACGAAAGCCGGTGTCCGCGCCCGCGGGGTGGCGCACCGGCGGCGGCTCGCTGTCCTCGAGCCGGGTGCCGGGCAGCCACCAGCGGCCGACTTCGACCGGTCGAGTCGGGTTCTTGACGTCGATGATCCGGTAGAACTGGTCGTCGTTTGGATGCGACGGCGTAAAATCGGCGGCGCCCGAGCTCATATGGATGTATTCGCCGTCGGCGAACCACAGCTGGTGGACGCCGCGCGAGGACGGGCCCGAGCAGTCGAAGAAGGCAATCGAGCGCGGGTTTTCCGGCTCCGCGATGTCGAACAGCTCGAAGCCGGCAGGCTTGAGGCCCGGTGTCTTTGTCTGGTAGGCGACGGCGAGGATGTCGCCGACCGTCTCCAGCGAATTCGAGCGCATATGCGGCTGCGGCAGGCGGCGGCGGGCGACGATCTTCGGCGCGCGCGGGTCGCCGACATCGACCGCGGTGAAATTGATCGGGGCGCTCTCATGGGCGAGCCAGAGGATGCGCCGGCCGTCCTTGGCGACCTGGATCGACATGCCTTCCCCGATCCCGCCGAAGCCGTCGAGTTGGTGATGGGCGAGCTCGCGGAAGTTCCGGATTGCCGTTTCGGGCATATCTCTGCGCTCCGTTCCGGGAATGCCGCGACCATAGCGCCTTTACCGTTCGGGGGCGATCTGCCAGCATCGCGCCCAATCAAAGCGGAGGGCGAGCATGCGCAAGTTCATCATCGAACGCGAATTGCCGGCGATCGGCAGCGCCGAGCGGCAGGCGCTGCGCGAGGCGGCGCAGAAATCGAACGCGACCCTCAGGGAGCTCGGCCCCGACATCCAATGGGTCGAGAGCTATGTCGCGGCCGACAAGACGTTTTGCGTCTACCTCGCCCAGGACGAGGCGATCATCCGCGAGCATGCGCGCAAGAGCGGCTTTCCGGCCAACAAGATCACCGAGGTCCGGCGGATGATCGACCCGACCACGGCGACCGAGGCGTAATCCGTTCGCGCGATTGCTGGTGAAGCAAGCGTAGGGCGGAGAAGCGGAGCGCCTTCCGCCATCTCCGGCGCGGGCAAGGCCGGTCCCCGGATCAAGTCCGGGGACCGGAATGCGCGCTGCGCGCTATTCCGCCCTATCTCGTTCTGCTTCGTATAGTTTAGTCAGGCCCCGGCCTCGCACCGGGAATTACTGGTGCAGCTGGTAGAGCCGGGTCGCGTTCTCGCTGGTGATCTTGCGCCGCACCGAAGGGGAGATTGCTGCCATGTTCCTGTCGAGCGTCGCGCGCGAGGCCGGCCAGATGCAATCGGGGTGCGGATAGTCGGCGCCCCAGATGATGTTGTCCTCGCCGATCAATGGAATGATCGGTTCGAGATACTGGTCCTGCTGATAGGTGACGTAGCCCTGGCGGCGGAAATAGTCGCTCGGCTTCAATTTGAAATTCAGGCTCCGCGCCCGGTCGGCATATTCGGTGTCGAGCCGGTCGAACACATAGGGCAGCCAAGTCACCCCGGATTCGCCCAGCACGAAGTTGAAATCGGGGTATTTCTCGCAGGCGCCGGACGCCAACAGCGAGACCAGCACCTCCATCGTGTCGAGCTGGAAGAGAGCCGAGCGCACCAGCCGCCACTGGGTGAAATATTTCTGCTCCTGCGCGGGCGTGTCGGGCGCGCGCAACCCCTTGAACCCGGTCGAGTGGAACGAGATCGGGAAGCGGCACTCAGCCGCCGCCTGCCACAACGGGAACCATTCGGCGGTGTAGAGCGGCGGGGTCATCCGCTTGAAGGCGAGGTCGCCGCCGCGCAGCCCCAGCTTGGCGCAGCGCCGCACTTCGGCGGCGGCCTCGAGCGGATCGGTATTGGGGATGATGGCGAGCGGGTAGACGCGGTTCGGATCGGCGCGCTTGGCGAAATCGGCAACCCAGTCGTTATAGGTCTTGTCGGCCCAGGCGCGCAGCGGCGCATCGGCGATCAGGTCGTTGATCATCAGGCAGCCGTAAACGATCTCGGCATCCTGCCCGTCGCGGTCGAGATCGGCCAACCGCAATTCCGGCGTGGTCGGGCGCGGCCTGGCGCCGGGCTCAGAGCTCCACTCGAAGCCGAGCTCCTTCATTTCGTCGATATGGCCGAACGTGCCTTTTTGATACGGCAGGAACCCCGGGCCGACGCCGTTCCACATGCCCTTGTCCTGGGCCTCGACAAACCAGTGCAAGCCGTCGTCCATCGCCTCGACGCGCGGCGCGACGAGCTTCCATTTGTTGGGCGCCTGCGACGACCAAAGGTCGGGAGGCAGGTAGGTCAGATCGATGTGATTGTCGCCGGAGATCAGCTTTTCTAGCATAGCAGTGCTCCCTCGCTCTCGGCGACAGGTTATGCGGCAATTTTGTTGCCGGCTGGGTTGTGCATCGCGCATGACTGATATCCGCCCGCTCGCGGGCCGCGCAGACGTGTGCGCTGGCTTACCGAAACCCTGCCTTTTTGAGCCCTTCGAGCATGCGGTCGCGGGTCTGCTGCATGCCGAATTGCCCAGCAAACCGGCCGGCGTCGAGAAACGGCGAGATCTGCAACGCCGCGCTGCGCTCGCGGTCGGCGTCCTCTCGTCTACCCAGCTGGGCATAGGCGGCCGCCAACACCGGGCGTCCGATGATCTGGGTGTTATGTCCGAGATTGCCGGCAAGCGCGCGGTCCAGGGCCGCGACAGCCTCGCCGTAGCGGCCGAGGAGATAATAGGCAACGCCGAGATAAAGGGCGGTTCTGGCGTCGGCCGGGTCGAAGCGAAGCGCGCCCTCGATCCACGGCAAGGCCTCCGCCGCCCGGCCGGCCCACACCAGAATGGCGCCGCGGTCGGCAAAGCTCTCTGAGTCGTTCGGATTGATGTCCAGTGCACGATCAAGCTGTCCAAGGGCAAGATCGAAATGTCCCCTGGACAAATCCACCTCGGCGAGCAGCCGATAGGCTGCGGTCGACGAGGGGTCGAGGGACAAGGCTTTCAGCCCGAGCTTTTCGGCGCGGTCGAGATCGTCGGCGATAAATTCCGTCCATCCAGAGGTCACCGCCTCGATCAACGACAGGCCGAGTTCCGCATAGGCGGCGGCGTAGCTCGGGTCGAGGTCGATCGCGCGCTGGAACATGGCCTGCGCCTGGTCATTGTCGTCGCGCGTCGCATGCGAGAAGTATTCGCGGCCGCGCAGGACCAATTCGTAGGCGGCAAGGCTCGCGGTCGGCTTGGCCAGGGCCCGGTCGCGCTCGAAGCGGGTGAGGGTTACGGCGGCGGCGCCGACGACGCGCCGGGCGATGTCGTGCTGGACGGCGAAGATGTCCTTGAGCTCGCCGTCGTAAGCCTGGGACCAGAGGCTTCGCGCGGTCGCGGCCTCGGTCAGCTCGACATTGACGCGCACCCGATCGCCGGCGCGCCGGACGCTGCCTTCGAGCAGATAGCGCGCGTCGAGCAGGCGGCCCAATTCGGCGGGCGGCAGGTTCCGGTCCCTGAATTGAAAGCTCGCCGATTTGGCGACGACCAGCAAATTCGAGAAATTGTCGAGAGCGGTGATGACGTCCTCGGTTACCCCGTCGCTGAAGAAGGCCTGGCCGGGATCGCTCGACAGGTTCTTGAACGGCAACACCGCCACCGACGGGCGCCCGGCGAGGTTCGCCGGCGCGGCGAGGCCGGCAACCGCGGCCGGCTTGGGTGCGGCGACGAGCCCGAATCGCCCGGTGTGCAGCGCCCAGGCGGCAAGACCGGCAACGACGAGTAAAGCGGCGGCTGAGGCGCCCGCCGTAAGGCGCCACCGCCTTTTCGGCCGAGGCAGGGCGGCCGGCTCGCCCACAGCATAGGCGCGCACCGGCTCGGCGATATTCTTGACGCGATGGCTGCCGAGCGACCGGTAATCGAGATCGAGCTTGTTCCGGACCTGCTCGTAAACGGTCTGCGAGATGCAGATTGTGCCGGGCTGGGCCAGCGTCTCGAGCCGGGCGGCGATGTTGACGCCGTCCCCGAAAATGCCGTCGCCGTCGACGATCACGTCGCCGAGATTGACGCCGATGCGCAGTTCGAGACGGCGCTCGGGCGGGAGCGGGTCGTTGACGGCGCGCGCCGCGCGCTGCATCGCGACGGCGCAGCCGAGGGCGTCGACGACGCTCGAAAAATCCGCCAAGACGCTGTCGCCGGCGGTGCCGACGATTCGCCCCTGATGCGCGGCGATCAGCGGGTCGATGGCGCGGCGGAGTTCGCCGAGCTTCCGATGCGTGCCGGCCTCGTCCGCGCCCATCAGCCGGCTGTACCCGACGACATCGGCATGCAAAATTGCAGCGAGCTTGCGCTTGCCCGGAGCTGACTCCTCCGGAAAGTGAGGCAGGTGAATGAGCACAGGACGCATCGCGGCGGCCTTTGACCTCGCGGCTCGAAGGGAGCATCCTATTCTATGGTCAATCGGCTCGGCGCGGAAAGTGCCGCGCTTGCCCTTGCCCCTGGGAGGAAGGCGATGCCTAAGGCTGCGCTTATTGGCCCGACCGCGGCGTCGGTCGGGTTCGTCTTGGCGACACTCCTTTCACCCGCGGCCCGCGGCGATGAAGCAAGGCTTTCGATCGGCGGTTATGATCCGGTGGCCTACTTCACCGACGGGAAACCGGTGCAGGGGAAGTCCGACCTCGAATATTTGTGGCACCGATTGCGCTGGCGCTTTGCCAATGTCAGCCACCGCGATATGTTCGCCAAGGATCCCGCTCGCTACACGCCACAATATGACGGCTACTGCGCGGTGGGCGCGTCGCTCGACGCGGCAGCGCACAAGGACACGATCAATCCCGAGGCCTGGGCGATCGTCGACGGCAAGCTCTATTTGGCCCACACCAAATACTCGCTGCAGGTATGGCGGGAAAAGGCCGCCGAGCACATCAGGCAGGCCGACCGGGACTGGCAGGCCGTCAAGAAGCTGTCGGCGCCGGAGATCGTCGGCCCGCCCTGCGCCGCTTCACCGCCGACGACGAAAGTCGCGCTACGCGACGGCGGGTATTGGGTCGTCGTCGCCGGACAGCTCCCGCGCGACCAGGCCGGCAATGTCGTCGGCAAGGGCGACCTGAAGGCCCAGATCGAGCAGGTCGGGAAGAACGTCGGCGCCTGCCTTGCCGCCGGCGGCGCCGCGGTCAAAGACATCGCCTTTACCGTCAGTTATGTGACGCAGCCCGCTGAATTCGATAAATACGCCGATTTGCGCCGGCACTACTTCGGCCCGCCGACGCCGCACAGCGCGATCGTGCCGGTGCCGCAATTGGTCGGCCCCGAATACCTCGTGCAGGTCGAGGCGTTCGCCGCCACCAAGTAGGGCACGGGCGATAAGGGACCCAATTCGAGCGGCTTGACGGGGTTCACCGAAATCCGGCCTTTTTCAGCCCTTCGAGCATGTGCTCGCGGGCCGCCTGCGTGCCGAATTGCCCGGCGAACCGCGCGGTGTCGAGAAACGGCGTTAGTTGCAGCGCCGCGTTTCGCTCGCGCGCGGCGTCCTCGGGTCGATCCAGCTCGGCATAGGCGGCCGCCAAGATCGGGCGTCCCGTGATCTGGGTATTGCGCCCGGAATTCTCGGCGAGGCCGCGATCGATCGACTCGACCGCCTCGCCGTACCGGCCGAGGAGATAATAGGCGATACCCTGGGTTACGGACGCTCTACCGTTGGCGGGATCGAGCCTAAGCGCCCCTTCGAGCCACGGCAAGCTCTCCGCCGCCCTGCCGGCCCATGCCAGAATGATACCCCGCAGCGCAGAGCTGTCGGCGTCGCTCGGATTGATCTCGAGCGCGCGATCGGTCTGCCCGAGGGCAAGATCGAAACGCCGTCGCTGGAAATCAACCTCGGCGAGCAGGCGATAGGCGGCGGTCGACGCCGGGTCGAGCGGCAAGGTTTTCCGCCCGAGCTTTTCGGCGCGGTCGAGATCATCGGTGACAAATTCCGACCATCCCGACACGACCGCCTCGATCAGCGACAAGCCGAGTTCCGCATAGGCGGCGGCGTAGCTCGGGTCCAGGTCGATCGCGCGCTGGAACATGTCCTGCGCCTGGTCATTGCCGTCGCGCGTCGTGTGGGTAAGGTATTCGCGGCCGCGCAGCACATATTCGTAGGCGGCGAGGCTCGCGGTCGGTTTGGCGAGGGCACGGTCCCGCTCGAAGCGGGTGAGCGTTACCGCCGCGGCGCCGACGACGCGTTTGGTGATGTCGTCCTGAACGCCGAAGATGTCCTTGACCTCGGCGTCGTAGGCCTGTGACCAGACATTCCGCCCGGTCGCGGCTTCGGTCAACTCGGCATTGACGCGGACATGATCCCCGGCGCGCTGAACGCTCCCTTCGAGGAGGTAGCGTGCGTCGAGCAGGCGGCCCAATTCGGCGGGCGGCAGGTTCCGGTCCCTGAATTGAAAGCTCGCCGATTTGCCGACGACCAGCAGATTCGAGAAACGGCCGAGAGCGGCGATGACGTCCTCGGTCATCCCGTCGCTGAAGAAGGCCTGGCCGGCATCGCTCGACAGGTTCTTGAACGGCAGTACCGCTATCGACGGCCGCCCGGCGAGGTTTGCCGGCGCGGCGAGGCCCGGGGCCGCAACCGGTTTGGGTGCGGCGCCGAGCCCAAACCACCCGGTGTGCAGCGCCCATCCGGCAAGACCGGCAATTGCGAGGAGGGCGGCCGCCGAGGCGCTCGCCACAAGCAGCCGAACTCTTCTCGGCCGAGGCAGCGGCGCCGGCTCGCCTACCGCATAGGCGCGCACCGGTTCGGCGATATTCTTGACGCGATGGCTGCCGAGCGGCCGGTACTCGAGATCGAGCTTGTTCCTGACCTGGTCGTAGACGGTGTGCGAGATGCAGACGGTACCGGGCTTGGCCAGCGCCTCGAGCCGGGCGGCGATGTTGACGCCGTCGCCGAAGATGTCGTCGCCGTCGACGATCACGTCGCCTAGATTGACGCCGATCCGCAATTCGAGACGGCGCTCGGGCGGGAGCGGGTCGTTGACGGCACGCGCCGCGCGCTGCATCGCGACGGCGCAGCCGAGGGCCTCGACGACGCTCGAAAAATCGGCCAGGAGGCTGTCGCCGGCGGTGCCGACGATTTGCCCCCGATGCGCCGCGATCAGCGGGTCCACGGTGGCGCGGAGCGCGCCGAGCGTCCGATGCGTGCCGGCCTCGTCCGCGCCCATCAGCCGGCTGAACCCGACGACATCGGCATGCAGAATCGCGGCGAGCTTGCGCGTGCCCGAACTAGGCTCCTGCGGAAACTCGGGCGGGTGAACGAGCACAGGACGCATCGCGACGGCCTTTGACCTCGCCGCTCAAAGAGAGCATCCTAGTTCTATGGACAACCGACCGGCGCGGAAAGGGCCGCGCTAGCGTTTGCCCCTGGGAGGAAGGCAATGGGCACGGCTAAGCTAGTTGGCCCGACCGTGACGTCGGTTGGGTTCGTCTTGGCGACACTTCTTTCATCAGCAGCCCGCGGCGACGAAGCCAGGCTCTCGATAAGCGGCTATGATCCGGTGGCCTATTTCACCGACGGCAAACCGGTTCAAGGGAAGCCCGACCTCGAATATTTGTGGCACCGATTGCGCTGGCGCTTTGCCAATGTCAGCCACCGCGACCTGTTCGTCAAGGATCCGGACCATTACGCGCCGCAATATGACGGCTATTGCGCGATGGGCACGTCGATCGATTCGGCTGCGCACAAGGACACGGTTGATCCCACGGCTTGGGCGATCGTCGGCGGCAAGCTCTATTTCACCCACAACCAATATTGGCTGCAGGTGTGGCGGGAAAAGGCCGCCGAGCACATCAAACAGGCCGACCGCGACTGGCAGGCCGTCAAGAATTTGCCGGCGCCTGAGATCGTCGGCCCGCCCTGCGCCGCTTCGCCGCCGACGACCAAGGTCGCGCTGCGCGACGGCGGGAATTGGGTCGTCGTCGCTGCACAGCTCCCGCGCGACCAGGCCGGCAAGGT
Source organism: uncultured Alphaproteobacteria bacterium (assembly GCA_963772295.1). Lineage (GTDB taxonomy): Bacteria > Pseudomonadota > Alphaproteobacteria > ATCC43930 > CGMCC-115725 > AP-15. The sequence continues at coordinate 468,662 of CAVYWO010000017.1, read as the reverse complement.
CGTCGGCAAGGGCGACCTCAAGGCGCAGATCGAGCAGGTCGGCAAGAACGTCGGCGCCTGCCTCGCCGCCGGCGGGGCCTCGGTCAAGGACATCGTCTTTACCGTCAGCTACGTGACGCAACCGGCCGAATTCATTAAATACGCCGATTTGCGCCTGCGCTACTTCGGCCCGCCGACGCCGCAGAGTGCGATCCTGCCGGTGGCGCAATTGGCCGGCCCCGAATACCTCGTGCAGGTCGAGGCGTTCGCCGCCACCAAGTAGGGCATGGGGCGATAAGGGACCGAATTCGAGCGGCTTGACGGGGTTCACCGAAACCCGGCCTTTTTCAGCCCGTCGAGCATGTGCTCGCGGGCCGCCTGCGTGCCGAATTGCCCGGCGAACCGTGCGGCGTCGAGAAACGGCGACAGCTGCAGCGCCGCGTTTCGCTCGCGCGCGGCGTCCTCGCGCCTATCCAGCTCGGCGTAGGCGGCCGCCAAGATCGGGCGTCCCGTGATCTGGATATTGCGCCCGGAATTCTCGGCGAGGCCGCGATCGATCGACTCGACCGCCTCGCCGTACCGGCCGAGGAGATAATAGGCGATACCCTGGGTTACGGACGCTCTACCGTTGGCGGGATCGAGCCTAAGCGCCCCTTCGAGCCACGGCAAGCTGTCCGCCGCCCTGCCGGCCCATGCCAGAATGATACCCCGCAGCGCAGAGCTGTCGGCGTCGCTCGGATTGATCTCGAGCGCGCGATCGGTATGCCCGAGGGCGAGATCGAAACGCCGTCGCTGGAAATCAACCTCGGCGAGCAGGCAATAGGCGGTGGTCGACGCCGGGTCGAGCGACAAGGTTTTCTGCCCGAGCTTTTCGGCGCGGTCGAGATCATCGGCGACAAATTCCGACCATCCCGACGCTACCGCCTCGATCAACGACAAGCCGAGTTCCGCATAGGCGGCGGCGTAGCTCGGGTCGAGGTCGATCGCGCGCTGGAACATGTCCTGCGCCTGGTCATTGCCGTCGCGCGTCGTGTGCGTGAAGTGTTCGCGGCCGCGCAGCACATATTCGTAGGCGGCGAGGCTCGAGGTCGGTTTGGCGAGGGCACGGTCGCGCTCGAAGCGGGTGAGCGTTACCGCGGCGGCGCCGACGACGCGTTTGGCGATGTCGTCCTGGACGCCGAAGATGTCCTTGACCTCGGCGTCGTAGGCCTGTGACCAGAGGTCCCGCCCGGTCGCGGCTTCGGTCAGCTCGACATTGACGCGCACCCGATCCCCGGCGCGCTGAACGCTCCCTTCGAGCAGATAGCGCACGTCGAGCAGGCGGCCCAATTCGGCGGGCGGCAGGTTCCGGTCCCTGAATTGAAAGCTTGCCGATTTGCCGACGACCAGCAAATTCGAGAAACGGCCGAGCGCGGTGATGACGTCCTCGGTGATCCCGTCGCTGAAGAAAGCCTGGCCGGCATCGCTCGACAGGTTCTTGAACGGCAATACCGCCACCGATGGGCGCCCGGCGAGGTTCGCCGGTGCGGCAAGGCTCGCAACCGCGACCGGTTTGGGTGCCGCGCCGAGCCCAAACCACCCGGTGTGCAGCGCCCATCCGGCAAGACCGGCAATTGCGAGGAGGGCGGCCGCCGAGGCGCTCGCCAAAATTAGCCGAACTCTTCTCGGCCGAGGCAACGCCGCCGGCTCTCCTACCGCATAGGCGCGCACCGGCTCGGCGATATTCTTGACGCGATGGCTGCCAAGCGGCCGGTAATCGAGATCGAGCTTGTTTCCGGACATGCTCGTAAACGGTCTGCGAGATGCAGATTGTGCCGGGCTGGGCCAGCGCCTCGAGCCGGGCGGCGATGTTGACGCCGTCGCCGAAGATGTCGTCGCCGTCGACGATCACGTCGCCGAGATTGACGCCGATGCGCAGTTCGAGACGGCGCTCGGGCGGGAGCGGGTCGTTTAGCGTGCGCGCCGCGCGCTGCATCGCGACGGCGCAGCCGAGGGCGTCGACGACGCTCGAAAAATCGGCCAACAGGCTGTCGCCGGCGGTGCCGACGATCCGCCCCCGATGCGCCGCGATCAGCGGGTCGACGGCATTTCGGAGCGCGCCAAGCGTCCGGTGCGTGCCGGCCTCGTCCTCGCCCATCAGGCGGCTGAACCCGACGACGTCGGCATGCAAAATCGCGGCGAGCTTGCGCCTGCCCGAACTAGGCTCCCCTGGAAGCTGAGGCGGGTGAACGAGCACCGGGCGAACGCGACGGTCTTTGACCTCGCCGCTCAAAGCGAGCATCCTATTCTATGGACAATCGACCGGCGCGGAAAGGGCCGCGCTAGCTTGCACGGCCGCTTTCGGCAGCGGCTGCGGAGCGCCGCTGGGAGGAAGGCAATGGGCAGCGCTAAGCTTGTTGGCCCGACCGTGACGTCGGTTGGGTTCGTCTTGGCGACACTTCTTTCATCCGCAGCCCGCGGCGACGAAGCCAGGCTCTCGATAAGCGGCTATGATCCGGTAGCCTACTTCACCGACGGGAAACCGGTTCAAGGGAAGCCCGACCTCGACTATTTGTGGCACCGGTTGCGGTGGCGCTTCGCCAGCGTCAGCCACCGCGACATGTTCGTCAAGGATCCCGACCGCTACACGCCGCAATATGACGGCTACTGCGCGATGGGCACGTCGGGCGGCGCGGCGGCGCAAAAGGACACGGTCGATCCCGAGGCCTGGGCGATCGTCGACGGCAAGCTCTATTTGACCCATACCAAATACTCGCTGCAGCAATGGCGGGAAAAGGCGACGGAGTATATCAAACAGGCCGACCGCGACTGGCAGGCGGTCAGGAATTTGCCGGAGCCGGAAATCGTCGGTCCGCCCTGCGCGGCTTCGCCGCCGACGATCAAAACGGCGGCGCGCGACGGCGGGCATTGGGTCGTCATCGCCGGACAGGTCCCGCGTGACCAGGCCGGCAATGTCGTCGGCAAGGGCGACCTCAAGGCGCAGATCGAGCAGGTCGGGAAGAACGTCGGCGCCTGCCTTGACGCCGGCGGCGCCTCGGTCAAGGACATCATCTTTACCGTCAGCTACGTGACACAGCCCGCCGAATTCGACAAATACGCCGATTTGCGGCAGCGTTATTTCGGCCCGCCGGCGCCGCGGAGCACGATCGTGCCGGTGCCGCAATTGGCCAGCCCCGACTACCTCGTGCAGGTCGACGCCTTCGCCGCCACCAAGTAGGGCAGGGGCCAACTGGAGGGCCCGGAGGATCGCGTCGATGACGAGTTCGAGCGGCCTGGCGATGAGCTGGGAGGAATGGCACAGGCACGACGCCGTCGCGCTGGCCGATCTGGTGCGGGCGAGAGCGGTCGCTCCCAAGGAGCTGTGTGCGCAGGCAGCGGCGGCCCGCTCGAAACGGCTGCCACCGATGAGCGCGCTGCTTTCGTTACCGGAAACCGGCCTTTTTCAGCCCTTGGAGCATATGGTCGCGGGCCTGTTGCGTGCCGAATTGGCTGGCGAACCTTGCGGCGTCGAGAAACGGCGATAGTTGCAGCGCCGCGTTTCGCGCGCGCGGCGTCCTCGGGCCTATCCAGCGGCGTAGGCGGCCGCCAAGACGGTCCGTCCCATGACTTGGGTATTGCGCCCGAGATTGCCGGCGAGGGCGCGATCCCATCGCCTCCACCGCCTCGCCGTACCGGCCGAGGAAGTAATAGGCCATACCCCGGTATAAGGACGCTCTGGCATTGGCGGGATCGAGCCCAAGCGCCCGTTCGAGCCACGGCAAGGCCTCCGCCGCTCTGCTGAAGCCCGAATGTGGGGAGCGAAACGGCGAGACCCGCGCGAACGAACAGACAACCCTTTGGTGGCAAGCGGTGGCATCCGGGGATCGAGAGGCCGAAACCGCCCTCAGCGAAATCCAATAGTCGAATAGTATCAAATGGAGTGGCGGAGGGGATGTCCCCCTCAAGCGAGACCTAGCCCGACCCGCGGTGCGGCTGCTGTGGCGCGGGCCGCACAGAGACTTCACCGCGGCTCCGTTCGCGGCGAAAGGCCAACATTTCGGCGAGGCGGGCGTCGTCCCGCGGCTTCACGGCTGGTCGCGGTCTGCCGCGGCACGAGCACGGTCATTTTTACTCCGGAAACATGCCGCTCCCATCGCGCCGCTCCCTATGCGCGCGCCGATCGCATCCGCCCGCTTGGCGGTCTCGGCGAAAAGAGCCGACCGACCGCGACCCGCCGCGGCGCCGCAGGGTTCACCCCGCTACGCAGACGCGAAAGAGCTTAACATGAGGGACCGTCGAGCAGATTCGAAGGCTGGTCGAGCGGGATCGCGTGGCCTTTATCTTCCAGAGTCTGGCCGACGACACCAACGCCGCGATCCAGCGTTATCTGAACGACCGGCATATCCCGCAACTGTTTCTGGCGGACGGCGGCAGCAGGTGGGATGACCCTCGGCATTTCCCCTGGTCGATGGCGTGGCAACCTTCCTTCCGGACCGAAGCCCACATCTACGCAAAATACATTCTCGAGCATAAGCCCGATGCGAAGATCGCCGTGCTGGTTACGGATTTGCCCGGAATCAAGGATTACCTGAAGGGACTAGAGGAGGGCCTCGGCGAACGGGCGAAGGCGATGCTCGTGAATGTGCAGACCTATCAGATAACCGACGCGACCATCGATTCTCAAATCGTCTTGCTGCACGCGTCCGGCGCCGATACGTTCTTCAATTTTTCCGTGCCGAAATTCGCCGCGCAAGCCATACGCGAAATTTCCAACATCGGCTGGAAGCCGCTGCACCTGCTGGCTCTAATATCATCATCGGTCTCTCTGACTCTGAGGCCGGCCGGACTCGACAATTGCGTCGGCATTCTGTCGGCGGCGTTCCTTAAATTCCCGGACAATCCGCGATGGCAGGACGACCCAGCGATGAAGGAGTTTTTCGCCTGGATGGACAAATACTATCCGAGGGGCGACAAGAGCGACATGGCCATCGTCTACGCGTATCTGGTCGCGCAGACACTGGTGCAGGTTCTCAAACAGTGCGGCAACGATCTGTCGCGCGAGAACATCATGCGCCAGGCCGCCAACCTGCAGGACCTGAAACTGCCGCTGCTGCTGCCGGGGATCACCGTCAACACCAGCCCGACAGATTATCGTCCGGTGAAACAAATGCGGCCGATGCGCTTCAACGGCCGCAATTGGGATCTGTTCGGGAATCTGATCTCAGGCTGAACACGATTTGAGATCGCACGGAAAACGGCTGACCCGGTCGCGTCGGGGCCGGCCTGCGGAGCGGTGAGTGCGAGGCGGAACGCCGGTCCACGGTGCGCCGCGGTCCGCCGCGTTGCCGGATCGGCCGGCGCAATGAACTTGAAAGCTCGCCGATTTGGCGACGACCAGCAAATTCGAGAAGCGGCCGAGAGCGGTAATGACGGCCTCGGTAGCAAAATTGCGGCAATATTGCGCCGGCGCGAAGCAAACTCCCGCGGAGGTTGAGGCGGGGATCGGGTACAGCGCGCATCGCGGCGGCTTTTGACCTCGCCGCTCATAACGAATATCGTATTTTATCGGCAATCGGGCGGCGCGTCCGGCCCCGGCTTCCTGGCGCAGGTCGAGGCCTTCGCCGCCGTCAAGTAAGGCGCGGGCAAACCGTCTGCACCATGCTCGGAAGGGCAAGAGGACCGCGCGGATGACGAATTCGAACGCCTTGGCGATGAGCTGGGAGGAATGGCGCAAGCACGACGCCGTGGCGCTCGCCGATCTGGTGCGCGCAAGAGCGGTCGCTCCCAAGGAGCTGTGCGCGCAAGCCGCGGCGGCGGTTGCCCGGATCGATCCGCAAATCGAGGCGGTGCTCGGTCTCTACGATGACGTGGTCGCCGATCCGGACAAGGATGGCCCAAACCGGGACGGAAGACTTCATGGCGTTCCGATGCTGCTGAAGGATCTCGGATCGGGTCTCGCCGGGCGCAAGCAAGAATCCGGCTCGAAGCTGTTCAAGGGCCATGTGGTCGAGGCGACCGATCCGCTCGTCGACAACTATCTCGGCGCCGGATTGATCCCGATCGGCAGGTCGACGACGCCCGAATTCGGCATGACCTTCGACACCGCGACCGACTATCTCGGCCGGGTCAAGGTGACCCGCAATCCGTGGCACAGGGCGCGAACCGCGGGCGGCTCGTCGGGCGGTTCGGCGGCGGCCGTTGCCGCCGGGATCGTGCCGGTCGGCATGTCTTCCGACGGCGGCGGATCGACCCGCATCCCGGCCGCGTTTTGCGGTCTCGTCGGGCTCAAGGCGACCCGCGGCCGGGTGCCGCGGCCGCTGACGCAGAGCGAATACATCTCGCGGATCAGCGTCGACGGCGTCGTCACCCGCAGCGTTCGCGACACCGCGGCCGCGTATGATTACCTGACCCGGGTTCCCAACGGCGGCAGCTTCATCAAGATCGGGGAGCGCTCGGGCTCGTATCTCGAAGCGATCGAGCGCGATCCCCCGCGGCTCGCGATCGGATTGTCGACCGGGATGTGGGGCCGCGCGACGCACAGCGATCGCGAGGTGAACGAACGCGTCCGCGCCGTGGCGGTGCTGCTCGAGGGCTTGGGTCACCATATCGTCGAGATCGCCGACGAAAGCATCTGCGATTGGCCGCTATTGTGGTCGGCCTATCGCATCAACTGGGTCGGCGGGCGGGCGCAGTTCGCCACCATGGCGAGCGAGCGCGGCCTCTCGCCCGATCGGCTCGAAGAGTATCTCGGCCCGATCGCCTACCGCCATTATCTCGCCGCCGAGCGCTACGACAAATTCGACATCTGGAAGATGATGGCGGCCAACAACAGCGTCACCCGCGCGTTCGGCTGCCTGATGGAACAAGTGGACGCGCTGCTGGCGCCGACGATGGCAATCCGGGTGCCGGCGGCCAACGGGCCCTATTCGCTGCTGCGCGACGAGGAACTGGACCCTTGGCTCGACCGCCTTTGCGACGCCTGCCGCTACACGATGCCGGCAAACGAGACCGGTCTGCCGGCGATCTCGGTGCCGGCCGGGCTCGACCATGACGGGCTGCCGATCGGGGTTCAGCTTTACGGCAACTTCTGCCGCGAGGATTTGCTCTTGCAGCTTGCCCGACAGGTCGAACGAGCCCGACCGGAATGGTTTGGCGCGGTGCCGCCGCTGCACGTCACCCGGTCATTCTGAGCGGCGCTCGCCCTGGCCGACCGGGCCGCAGGACGAGGAAGCCGACGACGGCGAGGTTGCCGAGGTTGAACAGGGCGCCGGCGGCAAAGGCCGGCGCGTAGAACCCGAAGTAATCGTAGAGCGCCCCGCCCAGCCAGCTGCCGAACGCCATCCCCGCCATCCCGGTGAACAGCATCGCCGGCACCCGCCACGACGCCTCCGATGACGGGAACAACTCGCGGATCGCGACGACATAAGCCGGGATGATGCCGCTGAATCCGAGCCCATAGGCGGTTGCGACGGCAAACAGCCCGGCCTCGTTCCGGGTCAGCGAAAAGGCGGCGATCGCCAGCGCCTGGCAGGCCGAGCCGGCGAGCACCGTTCCGAGCCCGCCGATCCGATCGGCGAGCCAGCCCCAGAATACCCGGCTGACCAAGGCGCTCCCCGTCAGCACCGACAGCATCGCGGCACCTTGCGCCGGTGCGATCCCGAGATCGCTGCAGAAGGCGACGAGATGGCTCGACGGCATCGCCATCGGCACGCAGCACAAGAACGCCGCGGTGCAGATCAGCGCCTGCACCGCCTGCGGCGGCAGCCGCAGCGCGGCCACGCCGCGGAAGCCGTGCACGGTCGAGCCGGTTGCCCGTCCCGGCGCGGGCGCCGGTCGCAGCCGCAGCGCCAGCGGCACGATCAGTACCACGACCGCGGCAAAGCTCAGCATCGTGCCCTGCCAGCCGAGCCGCGCCAGCGCGTGCTGGAGGAGGTTTGGCCAGATCACCCCGGCGACATATTGCCCGGACGAGATCAGGGCCAAGGCGGTGCCGCGGCGGCGGTCGAACCAGCGGCTGACATAGACGAGGAGCGGCGGGTAGAGGGCGCCGCCGCCGAGCACGCCGATCAGCAGCGCGTGCCCGAGGTAGAGCGCCCTGACCTGCCCGAGCGCGGAAACGGCCAGGCCGAGCGCGGTCATCACGGCGCCGAAAATGACCGTAGGGCGCACCCCGACCCGATCGGCAACCCAGCCCATCACGACGCCGCCGGCGCCGGTGCCGACCCAGACCAAAGCCCCCGCCAAGGCCACAACCGAGCGGTCGCTGTCGAGCGCGGCGGCGATCGGCTTGAGCCCGACCACGACGACGAGCGGTGCGCCGAAAGCAATCGACAGGATCGCCAAAGCGAGCCCCGCCGCCGACCATGAGGCCCGGCCCTCGATGCCCTCGGCGCTCCGGCCGCCTAGCCGGGCGGCGACCGGTTGTCGAGTGTCGATCCCTACCGCATCGGCCATGCCGGGGCTCGCGGCTCGTTCCTGCATCTTGCTTGTGACCGCAGCTTCCCTATTCTCGTCATCCCCTCGAAGGCCGCTGGGGATGATACTGCGCTGTCGTCGCAGGGCGGAAAAGCGGAGCGCTTTCCGCCGTCTACAGCGCCACGGCGAAGGCCGATCCCCGGCTCAAGTCCGGGGACCGGAATGCGCGCTTCGCGCTTTTCCGCCCGACCTGGTTCCGTGTCTCTCTAATGCCCGGGTCCTGCCCGGGCAGGCAGTCGCCGCACCCCCGGAGCCGCCCTCGGATGGCGCGGCGTCGGCGATTTAGGCGAGGCGTACCCTGACCGCCTCGGGCCCCTTGCGGCCTTCGGCGATGTCGACCAGCACCCGCTGCCCTTCGGTCAGAGTGCTGATGCCGGAGCGTTCGAGCACCGAGGCATGCACGAACGCGTCCTTCCCGCCGCCCTCGCGCACGATGAAGCCAAAGCCCTTCTGGGCATTGAACCACTTGACGGTGCCGGTTTCTTCGACCGACGCTTCAGACGGCGGGCGGCCCGCCGGCTGGTAGGCGGGACGCCGCGGCGCCGCCGTGCTGCTGTCGACGCTGAGGATTTCGGTGACTTGCGGACCTTTCTGCCCCGGAGCTACGCGGATCTCGAGCGTCTCACCCGGCTGCACCGGGCCGATGCCGTTGCGCTCGAGCACGCTGGCGTGGAGGAAGGCATCGCCGGACCCGTCGGTGAGTTCGACGAACCCGAACCCACGCTCGGGCTTGAACCATTTGACCGTGGCCCGCACCGGGGGACCGGACGGCGCCTCGACGCGCGGCGCGCTGTACCGGGGGGTGCCGCCGAATTCCCGCAGATGCGGGTCGTAACCATCATCGTCAAAATCGCGGCGGCGCGGCTGACGAATATTCCTGTCTCTGATCAAGTCGGTTTCCTATCCGAGGCGGTTTGCGGCCGGTTCGGGACCGCAGCCGGCATTGTTCCAAAAAATCGCTTCGGACGCGAGCGGATAAATGCGTTCGCCGGCAACGCCGCGCCCGAGCGGATCCGGTCACAATGGCCCGCCGCCCTCTTGTCCCCGGGCGGCGATCGCCGCGACCCGCTCGGCCAGGCGGCGCAGCGGCGCATCGACGATGCCCAGCCCCGCCAAATGGGCAAGCGTTTTGTCGAGATAGTCTCGGCACGTGCCGCGGCGGCCGCTCGCCTGCGCGATCAACCGCGCCGCCGCGTCGAGCGGCAGGCGACCGGCATAGTCGCTGCGGTCGTGGCGCACGGTGAAGGCGAGCGCCGTCAGGGTCCCGCGCTTGGTTGCAATCGGCAGCCGCCGCAGGTCATAGACCGGCGGGACGGTCATTTCGCGCCGCCACAGCCGCTCGAGCGAGCCGGCAAGTCCGTCCGCCGCCAGGCGGAAGGCGATGCCGCGGCAGGAACCGCCGGCGTCGAGCCCCAGCACCAGCCCCGGCTGCGCCGGGGTGCCGCGATAATCGAACGAAAAGAGGCAACAGCTGCGGTGCCAGCCGCGCAGCAGCGCCGGCTCCGCCTCGACGTAATCAAAAACGGGCTCCCAGAGCAGCGAGCCATAAGCAAAGATCCATACCGGTTCCGCCCCGCAGCCCAGCCCCTCCGGCAGGTTCGAGGCGGGCACGGGGCGGGCCGCGACCCGTGGGGTCGTGGCCTTGCGCTTGGCAGTGGACAAGTTTCTTCCTTCGCAATAGAAGCGGAGCGGCCGTCCCGCGGCAGCGGCGGTCGGGATCCCATACCACGACGGGGACAAGCGATGATCGTCGAACAGATCTGGACGGCAAACGCCGGCCGCAACTTCAACTATTTGATCGCCTGCGGCGAGACCGGCGAGGCGCTGGCGGTCGACCCGCTCGATCATCAGAAGTGCCTGGCCGCGGCGAAGGCCAAGGGTTGGACCATTACCCAGATCCTCAACACCCATGAACACCGCGACCATACCGGCGGCAATCCCGAGATGGTCGCGGCCACCGGCGCCGCGGTCCTGGCCCATGCCAAGGCAAAAGACAAGATCCCCGAGATGAGCCGCGGCCTTGGCGCCGGCGATGTCGTCAAGGTCGGCAAGTCGGTCGAACTCGAATGCCTCGACACCCCGGGCCACACGATGAGCCACATTTGCCTGCGTGCGCATGCCGACCCTCCGGCATTGTTTTGCGGTGACACCCTGTTCAATGCCGGCGCCGGCAATTGCCACAATGGCGGCCATCCGAACGAGCTCTACAATACGTTCGCGAGCCAGCTGGCTCGGTTGCCCGAGGACACGCTGATCTATCCCGGACACGATTACGTCGCGCGCAATCTCGCTTTCACCCTCGACCGCGAACCGGACAATCCCCGGGCCGCAGCCTTGCTGCCGGTCGTCGAAGCCCAGGACACGACAAAGCCGCTGGTGACAACATTGCGGCTGGAGCGCGAGATCAACACCTTTTTCCGGCTCACGAGCCCGTCGGTAATCCGGCGCCTGTGCGCGGTCTTTCCCGACCTTCCCGACGCTCCCGACCCGAAGACCGTGTTCCTCCGGCTGCGCGAGCTCAGGAACCGGTGGTAAAGCGAACCGGCAGCGTTCGCCGGCTGCGGAAAACGCCCAAAAATCGTCATTCCGGGCGCGGCCCTTGCCCTCGAGCGCGGAATCCAATATTCACACGGGGCGATGAAAATCAATGGCTTGGCCATGAGCTGCTGGATTTCGGGCGCCCTCCCCCTTGCAAATCAATGAGGTGATGCGCCGCCGGACGCGCTATGGCCTCGCCGCTGTCGCCGCCCTCCTGGCGCTGCTCGGCGGCTACAGTGCCTATTGGGCGGCGGCCGCCCGCCAGATCGAGAACGGCGTCACCGCTTGGGCGGCAGCCTCGCGCAACCGGCAAATCGATGCGTCCTGGCAGGCGCTAGCGGTCGCCGGCTTCCCGCTGCGCTTCCACATCGAGCTGAAAGACGCGGCGCTGCGCGACCGCTCGGTCGAGCCGGCGCCGGAGCTGCGGGTTCCCGCGGTCTCGGCCAGCGCCGCACCGTGGGATCTCGGCGACTGGCGACTCGATGCGCCGGCCGGCCTCTTTGGTGATGCCGGCATCGGCCGCCTGCCGCTGCGGCTTCGGGCCCTCGGCGCCGCCGGCGCGGTGCATCTGGATGCCGCCGGCGGCGGTGCGCTGTGGTTGCGATTGAGGGATGCGAGCATGAAGGGCAGCGGAGAAGTCCGGATCGGAGCCGCCAATCTGTGGATCACGCTGCCGGCGCGGCCGCCGCAACGGCAGACCGAACCGAGTTTCGGGGTCGCCGCCGATCTGCGCGCGGTGGACCTGCCCGCCGCCGCCCGGGCGTTGGGCGACAGCATCGAAGAGCTGGCCTTCGGGATCACCGTCAACGGCGCGCTGCCGAGCGGGAACCTGGTTCGCTCCGCGGCCGCTTGGCGCGATGCAGGCGGCACGGTCGAGCTCGACAATCTCGATCTGCGCTGGGGCGGGCTCGGTGCGACCGCGACCGGTACGTTGGCACTCGATCGGGAGCTGCAGCCGATCGGGGGTATATCCGGTGCGATCGAAGGTTATGATCGGGTTTTGCAGGCGCTCGTCCAGGCCGGGCGGCTGCCCGCCGGCGACGCCGGATTGGCGCAATTGGCGCTGACCCTTTTAGCCAAGGCCGGGCCGGACGGCCGGCCGCAGATCGCGACCTCGTTCACGATCCAGAACGGCCAGATGTTTCTCGGGCCGGCAAGGCTCGGCCCGGCCCCCCGCCTTGCCTGGAAATAGCCCGCGGTCCGGCGCGCACGGCAAACCTCTTCGTACCGGCCCCCGGGTCCGCGCGGAGTTTACCCTCGGGCCGCGCAGAGCGCGGACCCGGGGGCGCGGCCCGAGGATAAACTCCGGCCGGTATCGACAGGAGAAATAGATCCCGGCCGGCGCCCGGATGGGAAAAGCAAAGTATTCTAGCCAGCCTAGACCAGGCCGTCCTTGTCAAAAGCCTCTCTGCATTCCGACCTTGAAGGAACCACATGCAACGTTATGGGGACTCCTGCGGCGATGAGGATCAGGGCCTTGCTTCTGGCCGTGGCGATGGCGATCATCGGCGCCGCCGTGCCGTTCGGCATGGCACTCGGGCAGGGGGAGACAAGTCAAAACCAGGCCGGCACCGGAAATCTCACGAAGGCGACTATTCCGCCCGACCTTCTTTCCATGCTTCGGAGCGATTTAAAAGAAGACAGAGACGACATCGAATGTTTGGGCGAGCCGGGCAGCCCGCCGCTGCAGGCACAGGTCGAGGCTTCGTGGTTCGCCCTCAACCGCTCGCAACCGCCGGGATTACTCGTGTGGGAGCTCGCCCCCTGCCTGGGCGGAACTGCCAACGGCGAAATGCTCGTCTACATTCATCCTGATAGTGGCTGGCGGATGATTTTTCACGGGTTCGGTCACTCGTTGACGCTTTGTACGGAGAGCCCGCCGTGCCGTTTCCCGACCGACTCCGCGCGCCGCTCCACTCCCGCACGCGGCTGGCCTGATCTGGCGCTCTGGAGGGCCGGCCTCCTTGCTTCATACTTTCGCGATCAGCTCGTCTATAGTTTCGATGGGCGGGCGTACAGAGCGACCGCCGGCTACCACGTACCGCCCGTGTCCGGGCCCAGGCCGGGCCGCCGCCCAAACACGGCGTCGGAGGCGCAACCTCGGCCTGCAGCAGGTCTTCCCCGATCCTCCGGGTTGACTTTTCTATCACCCGGGTTGAGAGGCTCAGCGCCGAACTCTGGGTATATCCGGTTCGACCCGCATCTCGACAAGTCCGGGATCCCCGGCGATGCGCCGCTCGGCCTCCTTGCCGCTCTGCGGACCGATTTGAAACGCGATCTCGAAGAGCTGGGGCTTACTTTGAAAGAATGCGTGGACCTCGAACGGTTTGACCACGGTCAGCCGCAAGCGGCTTGGCTTGCATGGCTCCCGTGTAGGACCGGAGCGAACATCGGCGAATTCTACTTGTACGCCCGCAGCGGGAATGGCTGGCGTCAGATTCTCCACGGATTCGGCACATTTTGGCAGGTCTGCGCGAAAGCGGATCCGCCGTGCCCCGCCCCTTGGTCCAAACGCAGATCCAGCAGCGCACATGGCTGGCCTGACCTGGCGGTGTGGGAGCATTACTCAGTAAATGAACAAGAGCAAACCATCTATCGGTTTGATGGGCAGGTGTACACAAAGGTCGCCTGCAGGATTGAACACGCTGCCGCGCCGGAGCCGACGTATAGCCCATGTCCTCAATAATGAGTGTTGAAGATTGACGGGTCGGTGTACCGGGCGGTTGCCTACCGCCACTCCCTGAATGGGCGTAGCGAAGACTAACAGGGTGCGGAAAAACGCTAGAAGATTGTCATTCCGGAGCGCGGGCTTTGCCCGCGAATCCGGAATCCATGAACACGGGGTCGTGAAATCAATGGCCTGGCCCGTGTTCTTGCCCCCGGGCTTAGCACCGACTGACCGTCGCCAGCGTAACCCGGGGGGCCGGGCCCGGCCCTGACGGGCCGTCCCGGAATGACGGCCGAGTTTTTCCGCACCCTGCTAAGCCTGCTTCGCCTCGATGATCGAGCGGCGGATGGCGCGCGTGCGGGTAAACAGATCCTGCAATTTGTCGCCTTCGCCCCAGCGGATCGCGCGCTGCAGCGCGGTCAGGTCTTCGCTGAAGCGTTGCAGCACGTCGAGGACCGCCTCGCGATTGTTGAGAAAGATATCGCGCCACATCACCGGATCCGAGGCGGCGATGCGGGTAAAATCACGGAAGCCGCTGGCCGAAAACTCGATGACCTCGGTTTTGAGGCTTTCCTCGAGGTTGGTTGCGGTGCCGACGATCGTATAGGCGATCAGATGCGGCACATGCGAGGTCATCGCCAGCACCTTGTCGTGATGCGAGGCACTCATCTTCACCACCCGCATGCCGGCGCCCTCCCACATCCGGCTGACCGCCGCCAACGCTTCGGGGGCGGTCTCGGGGAGCGGGATCAGAATGCACCAGCGGTCGCGGAACAGTTCGGCGAAGCCGGCTTCGGGACCGGAATGCTCGGTGCCGGCCACCGGATGGCCGGGCACAAACCCCACACCCGACGGCAAATGCGGTCGCAGATCGCGGATCACGATCTCCTTGACCGAGCCGACATCGGTGACGACGGCACCGGGTTTCAAGACCGGGCCGATCTGCCGACCGATCTCGCCATAGGCGGAAAGCGGGGTGGCGATAACCACGAGATCGGCACCCGCCGCCGCCGCAGCCGGGTCATGCGTGGTCACGTCGGCGAGCCCGAGGCGCTCGGCTGCCGCCAGCGTCTCGCGGCGGCGGGCGCAGGCGACGATCACCGTATCCGGGCTGTCGCGGCGCAATACCCGGGCGAGCGACGAGCCGATCAGTCCGATGCCGATCAGCGCCACCCGGTCGAAGATTGGCTCGCTCATCGCTGCGCCATGAACGCGCCGAGCACCGTCGCCACCCGTTCCATTTCCGCCGCGGTTCCGATCGTGATCCGCAGATGCCGCGGCAAGCCGTATGCCGTCACTTTGCGGGTCAGGATACCGTGCGACCGCAAAAAGCCGAATGCCGCATCGGCATTCTTCGTCGGCGCCTCGGGGAAGCGCGGCAGAACGAAGTTGGCCACACTCGGCGTGAGCGGCAAGCCGAGCGCCGCAAGGCGTTCGGAAAAGCGCGGCAGCCACGCATCATTGTGGGCTCGGGCCCGCGCGACCGACGCGACATCCTCGACCGCGGCGACCCCGGCAGCAAGCGCCGGGGCCGATACATTGAACGGCCCGCGCACGCGGTTCAGCGCCTCGGCGACCGCCGGCGGACAGTAGGCCCAGCCGAGGCGCAGCCCGGCGAGCGCATAGATCTTCGAAAAGGTGCGGAGCATCACCACATTGTCCGCCCGACCCACCAATGCGGCCCCGGTCTCGTAATCGTTGCGGTTGACGAACTCGGCATAGGCGGAGTCGATCACGAGCAGCACCGAAGGCGGCAGCGCGACCTGCAACCTCGACAGCTCGGCGGCCCCGATGTAGGTGCCGGTCGGGTTGTTCGGATTGGCGATGAAGACGGCTCGGGTGCGGGGGGTCACCCGTTCGAGAAGCGCGTCGACATTCGTCGTCAGCGCCGGTTCGGGAGCGGCGACCGAGGTGGCCCCGACCGCCTGCGCGGCGATCGAATAAATCAGGAAACCGTGCCGGCTGTGCAGCACCTCGTCGCCCGGACCGGCATAACAGCGTAACAACAGCGCAATCAGTTCGTCCGAGCCGGCGCCGCAGACGATGCGCGCCGGGTCCAATCCATGGCGCTTTCCGAGCGCCTCGCGCAACGCCTCGGCATCGCCGTCGGGGTAGCGGTGGATGTCGCCCGCAAGCGCGCGATAGGCGGCGATCGCGGCGGCACTGGGCCCGAGCGCGCTCTCGTTGGATGCGAGACGGATCGGGCGCTCGACGCCGACGATCTTGGCCTCGCCGCCGACATAACGGGCGATGTCGAGGATGCCCGGACGCAGCACCGGGCCGCTGGCGGCCGTCATCACGTTCAACTTTTGATCGACAGCGGCACGGCGTAGCCGCCGAGCGGCAAGAGCCGATGCAGGGCCGGACCGAGTTGCCTCCGAAGGCTCTCGAGGCGCGCGTCCGAGAGCGCAACGAAGCCGTCCAGCTCGAAGAGGTCGACCGCGCCGTCCTCCTGTTCGCTCGATGCAAACAACGTGCAGCCGAGATCGAGCGCGGCCAAGAGACCGAGGATTCGGGCGCGGCTGACCTCGGCGGTCTCGGCGGCGATGAGCGTGCGATCGCGGCCGGTGTTCTGCTGGGCGCCGTGACCGATCACCAAGGCATCGGCACCGGCGGCGCGAGCGTTGCCGCGCGGGCCGAAGGGCAGTCGGGCCACGACCCGCGGGGTATTCCGATCTTGCGACAACAGGTGGCGCCACCAGGGATCCGGCTCACCCTGTTGCGGCATCGGCAGGACGCCTGCCGAATCGGACGCCTCGGCAACCGCCCCGATCACTTGAGCGATCGAGCCGTGGGCGGCGATCGGGGTGTTGCTGCCGAAGTGATCGCGCGCCAAATCCCAGAAACCCGGCGATCCGGCCGGCGCATAGACCGCGACCGCGAACGGGGTTTCGAGCCGCACCGCGGCCGCCAGCATTTCGCGCCAGATGCGAACGAGGCTCACCAGCGGCAAAGGGCCATGGTGCCGCGCCGCCAGCCTGCGGATGATCTCGGCTTCCCGCTCGGGTCGATAGAAATGCAGATTGTTGCTCCGTTTGTGGTCGGCCACCAGGGCCACGACCTCGGCCCGGTCGATCAGCAAATCCTGCAGCCGGTCGTCGATTGCGTCGAGACGCTGGCGCAACTCCTGGAGGTCGAGCGGGGCAGCTGTCATCATCGGGGTCGCGGCGAGGGTGGCTACAGTACTAGGGTCGGGGCTCGGCGAAATCAAAGAAAACGTTGACAGGCTTCGCCGGCACTCCCTACCTACCGGCCCCGCTATCGAGAAGGAAGATCGCCGGGCGGGGTGCGGCAGGGGCCGTACGCGCGCCGCGGCCCAGGAATGTTGGGTGTCGAGTCTGACTTTGCCTTTGCCCCGCCCGGATCTCGGCCGCGATTGGCCGGGCGCCCGGCTCGTCGTATCCGAGCCGCTGCCGCTCGATTGCAGGATCGACCTCGCGCCGTTCACGATCGCCTATCAGACCTACGGCACGCTCAACCAGGATCGTTCGAATGCAATCCTGATCTGCCACGCTCTGACCGGCGACCAGTATGCGGCCGATCCGCATCCGATCACCGGCAAGCCCGGCTGGTGGTCGACCCTGGTCGGGGCCGGCGGCGTGCTCGACACCGAGCGGTATTTTCTGATCTGCGCCAATGTGCTCGGCGGTTGCATGGGGACCACCGGGCCGCGCGAAATAAACCCAGCAACCGGCGAGCCCTGGGCATTGGCGTTCCCGGTCATCACCATCCGCGACATGGTGCGCGCACAAAAGCGCCTCTTGGAGCATCTCGGCATCAACTCGCTGTTTTGCGTGATCGGCGGGTCGATGGGCGGGATGCAGGTCCTGCAATGGGCGGCGAGCTATCCCGAATGCGTCTTCGCCGCCGTGCCGATTGCCGCGGCGGCGCGGCATTCGGCCCAGAACATCGCCTTTCACGAAGTCGGGCGACAGGCGATCATGGCCGACCCGGATTGGTGCGGCGGCCGCTATCTGAGCCTTGACCGGCGGCCGGCGCGGGGGCTCGCGGTGGCCCGGATGGCGGCCCATATCACCTATCTTTCGGAAACGGCGCTGCACCGAAAATTCGGGCGCAACCTGCAGGACCGGCGAGCCGTTACTTATGGTTTCGATGCCGACTTTCAGGTCGAGAGCTATCTGCGGCATCAGGGCAGCACGTTTGTCGATCGGTTCGACGCAAATTCCTATCTTTATATTACGCGCGCGATGGATTATTTCGATCTCGCCGCCGAGCAGGGCGGTTCGCTCGCCGACTGCTTCGCCGCCACGCGGTCGCGCTTCTGCGTCATCTCCTTCACCAGCGACTGGCTGTTTCCGACCGCCGAGAGCCGCGAGGTGGTGCACGCCCTCAACGCCGTCGCGGCCAATGTCAGCTTTGTCGAGATCGAAACCGAAAACGGGCATGACGCCTTCCTGCTGCACGAGCCTGAGCTGTTCGAAACCCTGCGCGGTTTCCTCGGCGGCTGTGCCGAACACCGCGGTCTGAGCCGATACTGGTAATGGTCACGGCGCTGGACCTCGCCGACGGCCATTCCGCGCCGGCCGCGGGTGCGGTCGAGCTGCGTCGCGATCTGCGCCTGATCGCCGACATGATCGAGCCCGGTGCCCGGGTGCTCGACATCGGCTGCGGCGATGGCGCGTTGCTCGCCTATCTGACCCGGCACAGAGGCGTTGACGGCCGCGGCATCGAATTGAGCCAATCCGGGGTCAATGCCTGCGTCGGCCACGGTCTATCGGTGATCCAGGGCGACGCCGATCGCGATCTCCAGGCCTACCCGAGCGGCGCCTTCGACGTCGTCGTGCTGAGCCAGACGTTGCCGGCGACGCGCAACCCGCGGCGTGTCGTCGAAGCCCTGGTGCGCATCGGCCGGCGGGCCATCGTCTCGTTCCCGAATTTCGGATTCTGGCGGATCCGGCTGAAGCTTTTGACCGCCGGGCGGATGCCGGTGTCGCCGCTGCTGCCCTTTCCGTGGTACGAGACACCCAACATCCATCTCTGCACGATCCGCGATTTTGTCGCCTTGTGCGCCGAAATCGGGGTTCGGATCGAGCGTGGCATCACCCTCGACCGGAGTGGCCGGCCGTATCCGCTCGAGCCCCACGGCAGGCTCGCCAATCTCTTGGGCGAGCAGGGCGTCTTCGTCCTCTCCGGGGGTCGTGCCGGGTGATCCTCAGCACCGCCCGGTCTGCCGGGAGAGGCCGTGCGGTGCCGGTGCATAGACCAGGCGGCGCCGCGGCTCGCGGGCCGCCTTGGGCTTGGCATAGATCTGCTTTGCCGCCTCGATCAGGACGACGCCGGCGACCGTTGGGAAGAAGCGCGTCCCGATCCGCTCCCAGGCCGGCGCCGAGCGCAGGATGATGCCTTCCGGCACCGGCGGGATGAACAGCGCGGTGGCCGAACCGGTGGGCGTGAACAACTCGTCGCGCAAAAGCTGCGAGAGCTGCGACATCGTGTAGGGCCGGCCCGAACCAAACGGGGTGCGGTCGAGCCGGGCCCAGATGCCGCGCCGGTTCGGCGCCACCACCAGCAAGCGGCCGCCGCCGGCCAGCACGCGCCAGATCTCCTTCAGCATCAGGCCGACCTCGCCGCTGGTCTCGACCGCATGCACCAGGAGAATGCGGTCGATCGAATAATCGGCGAACGGCAGCTCGCCCTCATCGGCGAGTGCCACCAGATTGCGGCCGTCGGCGGGCCAGCCGAGCACGCCGAGGGCGGCCGGCATCAATGCCGCGCTGCGCTCGGTCTCGACCGATATCGCGCTCAAAAACGGGATCGCGTAGCCGATGCCCAAGAGCCGTTGACCGCGCAGATCGGGCCACATGCGGCGGATGGCGCGGCGGATCATTTGCCGGGCAACCTGGCCGAGGCTCGTCTCGTAGAAGTCGCGCAGATCGATGACATCGGACGGCATCCGGCTATTCTAGCATGCCGCCGCGGCGAGACCGCGCCCGGGCCGCCGTTCCTCTCTGCCGGAGCCCCGCCGATGAAATTACGCCATGCCGCCGCTTCTCCGTTTGTGCGCAAGGTCATGGTCGCCGCGCACGAGCTGGCGCTCGCCGGGCGGATCGAGCTGGAGCCGACCAACGTCAGCCCGGTTCTGGCAAATGAGACACTCGCCCGGGAAAATCCGCTGATGAAGGTGCCGAGCTTCGTCACCGATGACGGGCTCGTGCTCTTCGATTTGCCGGTCATCTGCGAATACCTCGACCGCCTCGCCGGCGGCGGCATCCTGTTCCCGGACGCCGGCTCCGAACGGTGGGCGGCGCTGCGCCGGCAGGCGCTCGGCGACGGCATCCTCGACGCGCTCGTTCTCGTCCGCTATGAGAACCTGCGGCCCGAGGACAAGCGCTGGAGCGGCTGGACCGACGGGCAGAGGAGAAAGGCGCGTCACGGCCTCGCCGCGGCAGAAGAGGAAGGCCTTTCCGGCTTCTCGACGATCGGCCATATCACGATCGGCGTCATGCTCGGCTATCTCGACTTCCGTTTTCCCGACGACGGCTGGCGAGGACGCCACCCACGGCTCGCGGCGTGGTATGCGGCGATCGAAGAGCGGCCGTCGATGCGGCTGACCAGACCGCCGTCCGCATGACGTCGAACGAGAGGCAAGCCCATGTTTATCGCGATGAACCGCTTCAAGGTCGTGCCCGAGGCGCGGGCCGAGTTCGAGCGGATCTGGATGGCGCGCGACACCCATTTGGGCGGCGTCCCGGGGTTTGTCGCGTTCCACCTGCTGCGCGGCCCCGAACGCGACGACCACATCCTCTATTCGTCGCACAGCTTGTGGCACAGCCGGGCCGCTTTCGAAGCCTGGACCCGGTCGGAGGCGTTCCGCCTCGCGCATCGCGACGCCGGCGCGAACCGGCCGCTCTATCGCGGCCACCCTGAATTCGAAGGATTTGAGGTGATTCAGACGGTAGAGGGCGCTGCGCTTTAGCTTTGTCGAAATCCCGCCGAGCCTGGCTCATGCGGATGGTTGACCTTCTCGAGCGCATGCGAGCCAACCCGCAGGCGGATTGGACGATCGCCGATATCGAGCGGCTCTGCCGAGCACGTGGGCTGACGATAACCGCGCCGCGCCGCGGCTCGCATTACAAGGTACGGGATCCGGGCGGAACGACTTTGACGATTCCGGCGCCGACCGATCAGGGCGGTGTACATTCGGGCGCTTGTTGCCCTCGCCGATCGTTTCCGTGAGGGGAAAGACGGGTGACGACCTTTCGTTATCGGATCGCGCTTCGACCGCTGAGCATCGCCGAAGGCGGCGGCTGGCTCGCCGAGGTTCCCGAGCTTCCGGGCTGCATGTCGGATGGCGAGACCCCGCAAGAAGCGGTGGACAATGTCATGGACGCCATCGCCTGCTGGATCGAGGCGGCGGAGGAAGACGGCCGGCCGGTTCCGGCCCCGACGACTGCCGACGCTGCCTGAGCGGCGTCACTCCGACCCCGGCGACATGAGCCGGACCGCCGTCTCGCTGCGATCCTTGCCGCTCTTGGTAGCGGCGTCGCGGTAGTACCGCAGCACGGCAAGCCGCCCAGACGAGCACCACCCCGAGGCAGGCGGCGGCGAGGCCGGCCACCCGCAGCGCGTGCGACGAGGTCGCGACGGCTCGCACAGCGGCCCGCTTATGAGTTCCTACCCGCCGCAAGCGAGAAAAACAGCCGAAGGAGCTGCAGACACCCATGAAAAAGAGCGCAACGACCAAGGGCGAATTGCCTTCTCGGCTGATCGACGCGAGGATCAAGGAACTGGACGACTGGAGGGGCAAGACGCTCTCCCATGTCCGCGCTCTCATCAAGCAGGCGGACCCCGAGGTGGTCGAGGAGTGGAAGTGGAGAGGCGTTCCGGTGTGGTCTCACGACGGACTGATCTGCACCGGCGAGACGTACAAGAGCGTCGTGAAGCTGACTTTCGCCAAGGGCGCCTCGCTCGAGGACCCTTCAGGTCTGTTCAACTCTAGCCTTGAGGGCAACGTCAGGCGCGCTATAGATCTCCATGAGGGCGATGAAGTAGAGGGGGACGCCTTCAAGACGCTCATACGTGCTGCTGTGGCCCTGAACAGGTCTTCAGCCCGATAATCGGATGCGGCTCCTCAAGGTTTGACGCCTATCGTAGCCTTGACGCCCCGACCACCCTCGCTGCCTAACCAACCGACATGGCGGTCCATGAACCCATTTCCGCCAGCGTTCTTCCCTCGCGCGCGCCCGCGCGCCCACCGGTCTGAAGTGTCAATTCCGGATGTCGTTTGAGGGTCAGGTAAAAGACCCGGTCACCGGTCGAACGGCCGCTTCCAGCCTATCCGAGCACGTCGGGCCTGGGGCTCAGCGGCGGGCCAGCCAGACGAGCACCACCCCGAGGCAGGCGGCGGCGAGCCCGGCCACCCGCAGCGCCTGCGACGAGGTGGCGACGGCGCGCGCGGCGGCCCGCTTCATGCCTTCGGGGAACAACGCATAGAGGACGCCCTCGATGACGAGGACGAGGGCGAGGGCCGTCCACAAATCGCGCATTCCCGATCGAGAGCGCGTGCGGTGCTAGACGCGCGCGCGTCCGCGGCCCGGTCCGCTCATTTCGCCGTGGGCCTCGCCGCGGCCGGCGGCCCGGCCTCGGTCGCGGCGCCGCCCGGGTTCTCGAAGAACCGGAAGAAGCTGTTGCTCGGGTTCAGCACGAACGAAGTGGTATTGCCGTTGAGCGCGTCGCGATAGGCCTGCAGCGAACGATAGAAGGCAAAGAATTTCTGGTCCTGACCGTAAGCCTCGGCATAGATCTGGATCGTCTTGGCGTCGCCGTCGCCGCGCACCTTTTGCGCATCGCGCTGCGCATCGGCGAGGATCACCGTGCGCTCGCGGTCGGCATTGGCGCGCACCGTCTTTGCCGCCTGCGTACCCTGGCCGCGGAACAGGGCCGCCTGCTGCTGGCGCTCGGAACGCATCCGGGCATAGATCGCCTCGCTGTTCTGCGGCGGCAGGTCGGCGCGGCGGATGCGGACGTCGACGACATCGATGCCGAGCGGCTTCGCCTGGCCGGCGACCTCGTCGCGGATTTGCCGCATGATCGGCGCCCGCTGCGGCGACAACAACGCCGAGAGGGTCACGCTGCCGATGACCTGCCGCAGACTGCCGCTGACGAGCGCACCGAGCCGGGCCCGGACGATGGCCTCGGAGCCGACCGTCTGGTAGAACAAGAGCGGGTCGGTGATGCGGTAGCGTGCATAGGTGTCGACGATGAGCCGCTTCTGGTCGGAGGCGATCACCTCCTCGGGTGGCGGCTCGAAATCGAGCAGCCGCTTGTCATAGATCATCACGTTCTGGATGAACGGCTGCTTGATCCGCAGGCCGGGCTCGGTGACGACGCGGATCGGCTTGCCGAATTGCAGCAGCAGCGCCTGTTCGGTCTGGCTGACGATGAACAAGGCGCTCATCGCCAGGATGCCGATGACGATCAGCGCGGCGGCGGCGGAAAAGAGCGCGCGGCGGCCCATGCTTCGCCCTATTGCTGGCCGCCGCCGGCCGGTTGCGGCGGGCTCGCCGCGTCCGTCGACGGCGGCTGCGTCGCCCCGCCGGCCGCGGCGGGATTGCCGCCGCCCAACGCCGGCAACGGCAGATAGGGCAGCACCCCGCCGCGACCTTCCGCCGATTTGTCGATGATGACCTTGTGGCTGTTCTTCAGCACCTCCTCCATGGTCTCGAGGTAGAGCCGTTGGAGGGTGACGTCCTGCGAGGTCTTGAAGGCGCGGTAGACCGAGAGGAAGCGGGCGGCGTCGCCCTGGGCGCGGGCAACCGTCGCCAGCAGGTAAGCCGCCGCCTGCTGCTCGATCTGCACCGCGTCGCCGCGCGCCGCCGGGACGATGCTGTTGCGATAGGCCTCGGCCTCGTTGCGCAGGCGCGCCTGATCGGCGAGTGCCGCCTGAACGTCGCGGAACGAGTTCGATGACCTCGGCCGGCGGGTCGACCCGCTGCAGCTGCAGCTGGGTGACCGCGATGCCGGCGCCGTAGCTGTCGAGGATCGACTGCAGCAGGCTGCTGGTGTCGGCTTCGACCTTGGCCCGCCCCTCGGACAGCGCCTGCGCGATCGGCGTCTCGCCGACGATTTCGCGCATCGCGCTCTCGGCCGCCGATTTGACCGTCAGCTCCTGGTCGCGGATGTTGAACAGGTACTCCTTAGCGTCCTTGATCACCCAAAAGACGGTAAAGTTGATGTCGACGATGTTCTCGTCGCCGGTCAGCATCAGCCCCTCTTCCGGCACCTGGCCGGCGGCCGCCTCGCGCCCGGTCTCGGTTTCGCCGGAGCGGTAGCCGATTTCGATCCGGTTGACGCGGGTGACGGAGGGCGTCAGCGCCGTCTCGATCGGGCTCGGCAGATGGTAGTTGAGACCGGGCTGGGTCGTGCGGTTGTAGGCGCCAAAGCGCAGCACGATGCCGACCTCGTCCGGCAGCACCCGATAAAAGCCGCTTGCCAGCCAGATGACGACGACCGCGACGATGGCGATCGCGATCCCGCTGCCGGTGCCGAACCCGCCCGGCAGGTACCGCCGGAACTGGCTCTGGCCGCGCCGCAGCAGCTCCTCGAAATCGGGCGGGCGCGGCCCGCGGCGGCCGGGACCCGGTCCGCCGCCATTGTCGCGCGGGGGCCCGCCCCACGGGCCGCCGCCGCGGGGTCCGCCGCCCCAGGAACCGCCGCCCTG
Source organism: uncultured Alphaproteobacteria bacterium (assembly GCA_963772295.1). GTDB lineage: Bacteria > Pseudomonadota > Alphaproteobacteria > ATCC43930 > CGMCC-115725 > AP-15. The sequence continues at coordinate 444,342 of CAVYWO010000017.1, read as the reverse complement.
ACTGAGCCAGAACATCGCCTCGAAACCTCGCCGCCGGGCTCGGGTCTGCCGCAGCTCCGTGCGCCGGGTCATAGAAGCCGGCGCCCCGGTGTTGTCAAGCCCCGCCGCCGGCCCCAAATCCCGCGTGTCCGGCGGCCGAAGGTTGCTACTCTGCCCCATCGGACGCCCCGAACCAAGCGCCGTGACAGCGTGCGGCGCCTGGAACGCGCCGCGCGGATAGGGATATGAGATGGCCACCCTCAGCGAACGACAGGTTCTCGAGGCGCTCGGCGCCGTCGCCGACCCCGATCGGGGCAGCGATATCGTCAGCCTCGGCATGGTGTCCGGGATCGCCATCCGCGACGGCAACGTCGCCTTTGCCGTCGAAGTCGAGCCGGAGCGGGCAGGGCGCCTCGAAGGTTTGCGCAAGGCGGCCGAGAGAGCGGTGGAGGCGTTGCCGGCGGTACTCTCGGTGACCGCGGTGCTGACCGCCCAGGCGGCGCCGCGCCGGGTGGCACCGCCGCCGCAGCCGCGCTCGGCGCCGGCGGCCGCCCGGCAGCAGCGCGGTCAGATCCCCGGGGTCGGGGCGATCGTCGCCGTCGCCTCCGGCAAGGGCGGCGTCGGCAAATCGACGATCGCCGCCAATCTGGCGCTCGGCCTCGCCGCAAACGGGCTCGCCGTCGGGGTGCTCGACGCCGACATTTACGGGCCGTCGATGCCGCGGATGCTCGGGATCTCGGGCCGGCCCCGCTCGGCCGACGGCAAGCGGCTCGTGCCGATGGAGAATTACGGCGTGAAGGCGATGTCGATGGGGTTTCTCGTGGCCGAAGACACGCCGATGATCTGGCGCGGCCCGATGGTGATGAGCGCCCTGCAGCAGATGCTGCGCGAGGTCGATTGGGGGCCGATCGACATCATGATCGCCGACCTGCCGCCGGGCACCGGCGACGCGCAATTGACGATGGCGCAGCAGGTGCCGCTGGCCGGCGCCGTCATCGTCTCGACGCCGCAGGACATTGCCTTGCTGGACGCGCGCAAGGGGCTGGCGATGTTTCAGAAGGTCGATGTGCCGGTGCTCGGCATCGTCGAGAACATGAGCTATTTTCTCTGCCCGCATTGCGGCCACCGCAGCGAGATCTTCAGCCATGGCGGGGCGCGGCGCGAGGCGGAGCGGCTTGGCGTCGAGTTTTTGGGCGAGGTGCCGCTCGATCTCGCGATCCGCGAGACCTCGGACGGCGGCCGGCCGATCACGATCGCCGACCCGAAGAGCCCATATGCGCTCCTCTTCCGGCAAATGGCGGCGCGCGTCTGGCAGAAGGTGGCCGGTGCCGACGCCGTCGGCCGGCCGCCGCCGCGCATCGTCATCGAATAGCCCCATGACGGGCTCTATTCGGGGGCGTGGCCGCACCTGCGTTATAGTCGCGCGCCGATCGCCTAAATAGAGCGCGCGAGGTAGCCATGAGATTGTGGGACATCGTCCACGACCGGCTCGATGAAATGGCATTCCGCCGAAAGGCTATCATCGACAAGCTGCGCGCCTTGCAAACGCCGATCAATTCGCATGTCTTGAAGATGATCGTCTGGCCGGATGCTCAGGAAGTTCGGCACTGGAAGAGCGAGCTAATTGCCTGGGGCGACGATCTAGCTGCAATGCGGCTCCGTGGGTTCAGAGGCGTTGCCCCAATGGGTTTCAGGCTGGCTTGGGAGCACCTGTATGAGGAACCCTTCGCCGGTGCTGAGAGCGATGTCTTGCGGCTCAAGCTCGGGTCGATACGGCGGGACTATCAGCGTTCAATCACCATGACCCCGACACAGATCATGGCCGAATTGACAGGGTTCTTGCGTCCGTTCTGCGAAGCCATCGGGCAGGGGCTGTCTGTCGAGACGGTCGTGGTTAATTGGTCGCCAGCACCCGCGCCTCACCCGATACCTGAAGCCGCCGCAAAGTGATCACCTCACATTACTCGAGCCGCAGCTCTTCGCTTGTCGCCCTGTTGTCGGAATCGGTCACCGAAATGCGGGCAAAACCAGGCCCATCGGGGACCCAGGACATCACGCTTCCGATCGGCGGGTCGGGCAAGGGGATGCCGTTGACGATCCATCGATACGGCGGTTTGCCGCCGCTCGCCTCGAGGGCAATCGGAACGGTCGCACCGTCGGCCTCGACTATGTCGAGGGTGGCGCCGGGCGGCGGGTAGACAATTCGGGGTCCCGAAGGCTCCGACGGCAGGGCGGCCTCGCCTTGAGCCGAAAAGCGCCGGAGCAGCGGTGCGAGCCGATGCTCGCCGGCGGTCTCTAGGGTTGGCGAGGGCGGCGGTTCTTGCGGCAAGAGGTCGAATATCCTGAACAGCAGCGGTGCCGCGGTGTTGATGCCAAAGGCACCCGGCCGCGGGCTGCCTTCGACCCGTCCCACCCAGACCGCGACCGTATACCGCCCGGAGTAGCCGACCGCCCAGGCGTCGCGGAAGCCATAGTCTTACTGCGTAGAATTGGGGATCGTTGGCCTTTTGCGGATTGGCGCATTGCAGCAAGGGCATCTCGGGAGGGTCCTGGCGAGGCCGACGATGATCCGTCGGCGGATGGTTGCGATCGAGTTGGGAACGTGTCGTTCGGGTCGGATCGGCGGCGCCTCTGGGTCGGTAACCCTCGGGAAGGCCAGATCCCGAGAAGAGCGTGGCGGAAGTCGGTCCTGAGGGGGGAAGGGCGCCGCGTTCGGCGATCAAGAAGCCGTAGGCGGCGATACAAAGTGTGGCGTGGTGGTGGAAGCCGCGCCACCCGCGCCCTTCGTAGTCACCAAAGCCAAGCTCCTGTTTGAGTTCCTGATAATCGCGCTCAATCCGCCAGCGCAACTTTGCGATGTCGACCAGCTGATCAAAGGCGACATCCTCGGGCAAGGTGGCAAACCAATATTTCGTCGGCTCGGTTTCGCCTTGCGGCCACTCGATCAGCAGCCACTCTTCGGCGCGCGGTTCGCTTAGCTTGGTATCGCGATGCGCTGGCCGCACCCTCTGCCGTGCGAAGCGTGAAGTGAGCCAATCGGCGCTGCCCTCGCGCCAGGTAATGGTCTGCCACGCTTGTGCCGGCAGACCCAGAGCGAGCGCCTTTACCGAGACCGGCTGATGCTCGTCGTCGCGCCGCAGCAACTTGGGTGGTCGACCGCTCCCGCGGCCACGTTGCGGTCGTAACGGCTCAATTCCCGGCGGCCAGACCGAGGTATTGGGACCGATACCCGCCGCGTAGCGCAAGCCGAGCGCTGTGATCTCAGTTCGCAGCCCGGTGTCGTTGCCGTAGCCGGCATCCATCAGCACCACGCCCTCGGGCAGCGCCGCCGCCCGAGCCGCTTTGATCTGCCCCAAGGCGATCTCAGGCTTGGTTTGGAAAGCAACCGTCGCCGGCACTTTGGCCTTGTCCCGACGCGCTTGGTCCTGGGCCCAGTCCTCCGGCAGATAGAGCCGATAAGCGACCGGCAAGCTGGCGTCGTGGTTGGCCAGAGACAAGCTCACCGCGACCTGGCAGTTGTCCTGCTTGCCGAGCTGGCCGCAATATTGCCGCGTCACCCCGACCGAGTGCTGTCCCTTCTTGGGAAAGCCCGTATCGTCGATGATCCACGCCTCGACCGGACCGCTGCGCGTGACCGCCGGCAGCACCAGTTCTCCCACCTTGTCCAGCATCGCTGCGTCCGACCACGGCGCGTTGCCGACAAAATGAAGCAAGGACTGATGCTTCGCGGCAACCGCCGCCGGAGCCGTCACCGCCGCCAGCGGCTCCACGCTCTTCCGTGCCAGCGGCATCATCAGCCCCAAGCAATAATCGCGCATCGGTTCCTGCCGGTCGGCATGGCCAAGTACCTGACCAAGGGCCTCGACATAGGCCACAAATCGCGCTTCACTCCCCTCACACTCGGTGCCGTCCATTCCGATCCCCCAATCGGTCAAGAACTGGGCTTATATACCATATCGTGTTCCTCCAACCTACAACAATACAGCATAGAAGATTTTGTGACTCAGTAAGAATAGGACGTGCCCGTCTTGTACGCGACCGGGCGCGGGCGTGCCGGGGAAAAGCCGTCGGGCCGCGGCGTGTCGCGCAGGATGTCGCCGATTTGCTGCGCCGCCGCGCGGGTCAGCAGCGCCGTCATCGGTCCCATCGGATCGGAATCGAGCAGTCTGAGCGGCCCAACCTCTCCGCCATTGGCCAGCCCCACATAGAGCTTCGCCAGATCTTCAAGACTGATCGCGAGGCCGCCGAGGGCGATCGGCAGACCGGGCACCGTCGTCCCGTGCGGCAACGCGATCCGCACGCCGGTTTGCGCAAGCGCGGCGCAGAACCGCGCCGGTCCGATGCGGTCCAAGATCGCGACGACCGGCAGATTGTAGGATTGCTGAAGGGCCTCGCGCACCGTCACCGTGCCGTGGAAATCGCGATCGAAATTTTGCGGCGCGTAGTCGCCGATGCGAAGCGGCGCGTCCTCGATCAGGGTTTCGGGAATGATCACCGCGTCGTCGAACGCCAAACCGTAGATGAAGGGCTTCAGAGCGGACCCGGGCGAGCGCCGCGCCCGTACCATGTCCACCATTCCGCCGGGCCCGAAATAATCGGCGCCGCCGAGATAGGCCAGGACCGCCCGATCGGAGTTGCGGACGACGAGCGCCGCCAGATCGGCGCGCCCGCCGAGCCACGGCTTCTCGCGCTTTATCAGCGCCGCCACCGCCATGTGCAGCGGCGCTTCGAGCGTAGTCGCAACCGGGATCGGCTTTCCGGCGAGGCGCTGCGCCAGATGCGGGGTCAGCGCCGGCAACGCGTGACGCGCGGTCGAAAGCGACCGGAGCGTATCGGGATCGAGCCCGGCGCGCGCGAGGACGCGGCGCGCCGCGGCGACGGCGCGCTCGGGATGGCGGTCGGGGCGAAGCCGCGTCGGACTTTGCGGTAGGGCCACGAGGAGCGCCGCCTCGCCGTCGCTCAGCCTAAGGGGCTCGTGTTCGAAGTAGCTGAGCGAGGCGGCGCGAATGCCCTCGATGTTGCCGCCGAACGGCGCCAAGGTCAGATACATCGCGAGGATGTCGCTCTTGCCGTAGCGCGTTTCGAGCTGAACGGCGCGCGCCATCTCGACAAGCTTGCCGGCGACCGTGTGCCGGTGCGGCATCAGGAGCCGCGCCACTTGCATCGTCAAGGTCGATCCGCCGGAGAAGATATGGCGGTGGGTGACGAACTGCCACACCGCGCGGCCGAGGGCGATCGGGTCGACCCCCCGATGGCTCCGGAACCGGCGATCCTCTTGGGCGAGAAGCAGCGACAGATAGCGCGGATCGACGTCCTCCGGCCGGGCCGGCAGCCGCCACCTCGCATCGGCGGCGAGTGCCGCGTGCAACGTTCTTCCGCCGGCGTCGCGCAACTCGAGCGAGCGGGTCGCGTAACGCGCGAGATCGGGCGGAAAGATCCGGTCGAGTGCGATCGCCGCGACCCCGGTCAGCGCCGCGGCGGCGAGCAGAACCGCCCAGCCCCGCCGCACCTTTATCGCGCCTCGGCCTCGGTTTTGCCCTCCTCGGTGCGCGCCATCGCGGCGGGGCGGTACATGTCCTCGACCTCGGCCTCGGGCAATGTGAAGCGGCCGGGGGTCACGACGCGGACGAGATAGGCGAGATGGAAGTCGTCCGGCGGCAGCGTCTGCTCGGCGCTGCTCTGCTCTCTAATGAAGAACCGCCGCTCCGACGCAAAGCCTGCGCCGAGGTCGAAGGCTGCGACGAACCGGTCGTCGCGCGCCTCGACCGTCCTCGCCTTGGTCAGAGGACCGAGGAACGGGTAGGTCTCCGGCTGCGTGATCGGCGCCTCGATCTCCCAGCCGGCGGGCAGCAGATCGACCAGGACCGAACGGTGATCGCCCCCTCCGGTGGATTGGCCCGCGAGCGAGACGATGACCCGGTCGTTCTGCTTCAGATGGGCGGGATCGACCGGCTTGCCGTCGAGCGAGAGATAGGTCTTGGTCAGTGTATAGCCTTCCTCCATCGCCGAGGGCGCCAGTTTCGGCGCGCCATGAATGACCCGCGTCCGCCACAGATCGCGCGTTCCTCGATTGGCGACTTCGTATCCGGACGCGATCTCGGCGACGGTCGGCGCCAGTGCCACCGGCAATGACAACGTTCCGCGATCCTGGCCGTTGATCGCCAGGCGGGCCGGCGCGCCCTCCTTGTTGAGCGCATGCGCCGCCCGGAGAAGCCAAGCCTTTTCCTGGGTATCGAGGTACTCGATTTGCTGATGCGTTCCGCGCAGCCGTTCGATGAGCCGGGTGGCGAGTTCGGTTTCGCCCAACTCCGCCGCGACGGCGGCGAGTGCCGCGAGATCGCGGGTCGGCGTCGAGTACAAAACGATAAACCACCACGACGGATAAAGCCTGGCATAAGCATCGGAATCGAGATTGGCGGCGGCGAGGGCAAAGGTCTGGACCGCTCGCGCGCGATCGTTCATCAGCGACAGCGCGCCGGCGAGATAGCCGAGGCTGACGGATCGGCGAGGCTGTCGTTGCCGTTATTGTTGGTCCAATGAACCGAGGCCCGCACCACTTTTCCGCCGGCGTTGTTGCCCCAGCTGAGGGCGTCGTGCATGCGTCGCAGCTCGCCGAGGTCGGCGCGCCCGGCCCGCGCGAGGACAAAGGCGGCGTAGGCGCGCGTCGCCTCGGCGCCTTGAGCATAGGCGCCCATATTCGCTTGCGGCAGCTCGCGCATTAACTCTTTGATCCGAGCATGGCCGCGCTGCAGCGCCCCATCGGGCACGGCATACCCGGCCTCCTTGGCGTGCACGAGGAAGTCGAGCGCATAGACGTTGAGCCAGGCCGAAGCCTCGCCGTCGCCCGCCCGCCACAGGCCGAACCGGCCGCTTGCATCCTGGCGGTCGAGGATCGTGTCGATCGCGAACTGCACGCGGGCGCGGAGCCCCTGGTTCTGTGGCAGGCGGCCAAGGAGCGCCGGATCCCGGAAATAGAGGAGCGGAAAGGCCAGCGACGACATCTGCTCGGTGCAGCCGTAGGGATACTGATAGAGCGACTGCAAAATGCTCGGCACGTCGATCCCGGCGAAGCCCGAATAGCCGATGCTCACCGTCACGCTGCCGGGAACGAAGGGTTTCAGCCTCGCGTCATCGAACCGGAACGCGGTGCCCGGCGCCTGAAGTGCCGTGTCCTCGAGCGTGATCGGGTAATGCGTGCTGCGCACCGCGATCTGCCACTCGCGGTGGACCGCATAGCCGTTGGGACCGGAGAGATCGGCCGCGATCGAGGCGACGCCTTCGTCGAGGCCCTCGAGCGTCACATGGTCGAGCTTGCGCTCTCCGGCGCCGAGCGCGTAATCGAGCGGATGGTCGACGGCGATCCGGGCGGCACCGGCGCTGGTCAGCGCCAGGCGGTAGTGCCCGGCCGCGCCGTCGGTGTTGTGGAGCTGAAGCGCGAGCCGCGCGCTGTCGCCGCGGACGATGAGCTTCGCTTCGCCGTGCCCGACCGCGCCCCGGTTATAGGCGACCGCCATCAGCCGGAGCTGGCCTTCAAAATCGGGAATGTCGAGTTCGACCCGCGCCGTGCCGTCCGCCGCGACGCGAACCGGCCCCGAGAAGAGGGCCACGGTGCGGGCGCTGGTAACGGGCAATGACGGGCCCGCCCAGGCCGGTGTCGCCGCCTTCGCGGATCGGGCCGACGGCGGCGCCGTTGTCGAGGAGCCGCCCGTAATCGTCGCGGATATCGAGGCCGAGGCGCCGCTTGCCGAAAAAGAAATCTCCGGGATCCGGCGTATGAAACCGGGTGAGCTGCAGGATGCCCTCATCGACCGCCGCGAGCGTGACATAGGTCGGCTTGCCGCGGCTCGCGCCGTCGAGCTTGAGCGGGACCACGATATGCTGGCGCGGCGTCATCTTCTCCGGCGTGCCGATCGCCACCCCGAGCGTGTGCAGATTGGGATCGAGCCCGAGCCAGGCGACGCCGATCGCCCGCACCGGGTCGTGCGCCCGACCCTGATCGAGCGGCCGATAGAGCGACAGGATCGCATAGGCGCCGGCGCCCCAGTCGGGCGAAACCTTGACGTCGAAGGTGGCGCCGTCCTTGGGCACGGTGACGGCGCGGGTCTCGAACACGCAGTCGCCGGCGATCGTGAGCTCCGCCTTCCCGGCGAACGGCGGCTCGACCCGGACCCGCGCGATGGCGCCCGCGGCATAGCTCGCCTTGTCGACGGTGACGCCGACCTTGTCCGGCGTCTCGGCCAACTCGGCGGTCACGAACCATCCGGCGCTGAAGCGGACACTGGTCACGACCTGGGTCGCCGGATCGTCGACGACGAGGCGGTAATCGCCCCACTCTACCCTCTGGCTCAGCACCGCCGGTCCGGTCTCGGTGACGTCGATCTTGCCCGATGCCACCGGCCGATCGACGACGTGATAGTGAAACGTCCATCGCGAGCCGCCGGTCTCGAGCCAGTCGAACGCGTGTTGCTCGCGGATCAGGCGCCATTCGAGGTTTTGCCGCGCCACCGGCTGCCCCGCATCGTCGAAGACGCGGAGGTCGAATTGCGCATCCCCTTCTTCCGGCGCGCGATCTTCGGTAAAGCGCGGCCTGATCCCGATCAAGAGCGGCTGCGCCCGGATCGGCAGCTCGATCTGGTCCTTCACGACCCGCCCGCCGGGGTCGAACAGCCCGGCGGACAAAATGCCCTTGAGCGGTGCCGTCGTTTTGGCCGGCGGTTCCAGCACATCCTCGATTTTCGTGCGGCCTTGCGCGTCCGCATCCGCCATCGTGAGCTTTTGCACTTGATCCTCGATCTTCTCTTCGGCCAGGCCGAACCGGTAATCCTTTGCCGCCGGGACCGGGGCCGGATCGCGCGTGATGCGGAGCTCCGCCTCGCCCGCGAGCCCGGCCGCCGGGGCGCCGTAGAGAAAGGCGCCCTCGACCGTGGCGCCGATCGGCTGGCCGGGACGCAGCACCGGGGTTGTCGTGCTGAGAGTCACCTTCAGCCTTTGCGGGACGAAATCCTCGACGTCGAATTCGACCCGCCCGACCGCGCCGCCCGAGGGATCGATATAGGCCTCGAGCGTCCACATCCCGCGCGCCGCCGTAAGGCTCAGCGGCACCGGGCGATGAAAGCCGCCTTCAGGCTGGGCTCTCATGGCAAAGCGCTTGGCTTCGACGCCATCCGGGCGGCGGAGCACGAAGGTCAGCGGCATGTCGCCGATCGCCTTGCCGACCCGGTCGCGCAGCAGCGCCATCAGCTCGACCGTCTGGCCCGGCCGATAGATGCCGCGTTCGGTATAGAGGAATGCCTCGATCGCGCCCGGTGCGGGCCGGCCGGAGACGCCGCGATCGGAGAGGTCGAAGGCCGCGCGGTGCAGGTCGAGGATGGCGAAATCGCCCGCCGGCCCATAGGCGACGATGCTCGACGGGGCATTGGCGCGGGTGCCGCGCATCAGCCCCGGCGCGAAAACAAAATGTCCGCCGGCATCGGTCATCCCTTCGCCGAGCAAGTCCTGCCCGGTCGCCAGAAGGGACAGCTTAATTCCCGAGAGCGGATCCGCGGAGGCCAGCGAGCGGGCGAAGAGATGGAGCCCGTCCGCAGCGGTCGCCGCAGTCAGCGCGATGTCGGTCGAAATCACCCAATGCGCGGCAATCTCGTTCTCGCCTTCCTCCTCGAAGGTCTCATCCTCGTCACTGGCCTTTGGGCGGAAAAACGACTCCCGCATCGCATGGACCGCATCCTCGGCGACGACGAGATAGGCGCCGACCTCGCCCGGCTTGATGATGTCGGCCAGCGGAAAGGCGGTTTCGACATTGCGATTGTGGTCGGGCTCTACCTCCATCGTGCCCGACCAGACGACGCTCATCAAGTTGCGCGCCCACTCCCGAAGCTGATACCGGTTCATCGTCCCGCTCTTGAGGACAGGCGTAAGGTCATACCGCCGCCCCGCAAACCGGATCTGGTTCGACAGCATCCGTTCGCTGATGCGCAGGACGTGGATCTTCACCCGGCTGACATTGACCGTGTCGACGGCGAGACCCTTGCCTTTGGCGCGCGGCAGGATGAATCCGTCGCCGGAAAGGGCGACGACGGCCGGCCTGTCGGCGAGGGTCACATCGATGGTCTCGTCGCGCTCGGTGCGGGCACCCGATACCGCCGACAGGCCCTGGCGCAGGGTGACCTTGTAATCGGTGCCGTAGACGAGGCCGGCCAAGCAGAGATCGCTGCCGCGCGCGCGGACCGACGGGGTCGGGGCGGGTGCCACGGCCACATAATCGGCGTAATGGGCCTCGGCCCGCGGATCGAGCGCCTCGCTGAACTGGAAGCAGGCCTCGGGCAGGTCACCGCTGCTGTCGATCGAAACCCGTTGGAACCGGAGCGGCACCGAGGTGGTCCGGGCTGCGGCGCCGCCCGCACCGAGGCGGCTCGCCGTAACCTCCGCTTCGATCCGGCGCGCGTCTGCGTCGCCGAGCAGGCCCGTTGTCGCCAGGCCGCGGGCACTCTGCCACGCGACAATCGCCGCGCGCGTGCCGGGGCCGAAGACGCCATCTATCGGGCCGGGCTGGCCAAATCCGAGCTGCTGCAGCGCCCGCTGCAAGGCCAGGTGCCGTTCGGGCGCGCGTACGGCTTCCTCGCGGGCGGCTCCGGTCAGGCGGGCGAGCCATGCTTCCCGCATTTTTTCGTAATCGTCCCGAACGCAATCCCGCGAGCGCGAGGCCTCCGAGGTCAGCGGCCCGGACCTCGGCACGCCACACTCCGTCTGCACTCGATCGATGAACTTGAGGTCCTCGTCCTTGAGCGGGCCCTGCCCCGGCGGTCCGGCCTGCTGAAAGAGCGCCCAATACGCTTGATTGAACCGCAGATCGAGACGAGCGAGTTCGGCATCGGCGCAAATCATCAATGCGGTCGGGGCCCGCGCTTTGCTGCAATCGAAGCTCGGTCCGATGCGAAGGGTGCCGACAGCCGTCTCCGCGCCGCCGGCGGTAACGGACCACAGGAAAACGGCGGTGGCGACGCTCACCACGGTCGCACCCGGCCGACCGAACAGGCGCGGCATGGTCCCCTCCGGCGAAATTGAGGCCTGTCAGTCTACTGTGAGTAACGGGCGCCTAAAAGGAAAAATTTCGACGCGCGCGTAAGTCCAAGCTCACCTACTCTTCTCAAAGTGGGAGCCTCCGCTCCGTGGGCCGCGATCGAGCGGGCGGAGCCCAGGTGCCAGAGGCTGTCGTCCGGCGCGAGCCAATCCAGCGATAGCGGCGCCGCCGCTTCCTTGCCCTCGAGATAGGCCGGCGCGGCACAGCACTCGGAGACCGCCGCGGCTACTCTGCGGCTATTCAATCATGATGCGCGGCGGCCGGCCGACGGCATCGACCCCCTGCCGGTCTCCGCTGCAGCCCGAAGTGCCAGAACGCGGCGGCCCTCGGCAAGCCCGTCGGCTTTCTCAATCCGACCCTCTACATGTTGAGCAGCAGCGTTTGCCGGGACATCGCGCCGCCGCCCGGCCCCGCCAACAATTCTCTCAACGGGGTCACGGGCTATCCCGCGGGGCCGGGATGGGATGCCTGCACGGGCTGGGGCAGCATCGATGGAACCGCGCCGCTTTTGGGTCTCATGATCGACATCGAAACATTGGCGTCGTTGGCCGCCGACTAAATCGACGATCGCCGCCGGCACGATCGCCCCAAAGCGCGTCTGGCAGAAGGTGGCCGGCGCGGACGCCGTCGGCCGGCCGCCGCCGCGCATCGTCATCGAATAGCCCCCAGCGAGGATCGCGGGGTGGGGTGGCCGAAGCACCAGCGTTGCGACCCGGGAAATTGCCGTAGTCGAATGCTAGCCCGTCAGGGAACCTCGCAAAGAGAGGTATCGTATACAACGCACCTCAGTCCAGCATGCAGCTGAAACAATTGACTCAGTTCTTAGTGTTGATACAGGACGCGCTGGGCAGTCGCCTTGACGAAGACACGCACCGTCCTCTTGAGAAAATCCAAAAGGATTTCGCACAGCGCCAAGCCAAATTCGTTCACACTCTGGACGTAGGAATAGTCGGACCAGAGGAATATTTAAGGCAATTGAACGCTCTGCTGAGTTCGATGATGGATCGCACGCGAGCCGTGTCGGGTGATGAACGCTTTAGTCCCGCATTCCCCAGATGGTCCCGCATTTTGCGGTGAAATGGTCCAGATTATGGTATGGGGTACAATATGTTGTGTTAGGTCGAACGGGGCGGCGATGGCGGACCCGGCGGGTGAAACGGACAGCGGGGCGCTGACGCTCGATTTCGACCGGCGCGTGATGCTCCGGTTCCGCGGCTCGGCGATCACCTCCGATTGCGGATTGCTGGCGTATCGCGAACTTGATGACGTGCTCGCACTGACCACAAGCGGCGGCGAGAGATTGGCGGAGGCACGCACAGGCAGGAACCGACGCCATCTGTTGGTCGGGTTGCGGCAGTCGGTATTCGGGCGGCTGGCCGGCTATGAGGACGTGAACGACGCCGACCGGCTGTGCCGCGACCCGGCAATGCGCTAAATGGTCGGCGGCCAAGCGCCAATGGGTCGGGCTGCCTCGGCCAGCCAGATGGAGGCGCTTCGAGACCGAGTGGCTGACCCGTCCGGCGAACTTCGCCGCTCTCGCCGATCTGCCCGGCCAGTGGGTCGACGCGGTGCACCAGCGGCGACCGCCGAGGACCATCGTGCTCGACATGGATTCGAGCGAGCCCCACCTACGGCGAACAGGAAGGCAGCGCCTACAACGGCCATTTCGGGTGCACCTGCCATCACCCGCTGTTCGTGTTCAGCCAGCTTGGCGATCTGGAGCGCAGCGCCCTGCGGCCCGGGAACGTCCATTCGGCTGATGGCCGGCGCGAAGTGCTGGAACCGGTTGTGTCGCGCTATCGGGGCAGAGTGAAGCGCCTCTATTTCCGGGGCGATGCGGCCTTCGCCAACCCGGAGATCTACGAGTTGCTCGAAGCCGAAGGCATGGGTTCAGCGATCCGGCTGCCGGCCAACCGGGTGTTGCAGGACGGCCGGAACGAACGAAATGCTCCGCTGATACGCATAAGCGGACAAATCAGGAACTCAGGCGGCCAGCAGCGCGCGGTCGGGGGCGGGCCGCTGCGGTCGGAATCCGCCATGGTTTTCCGTCGCTTCGTCTGCAGGCGACCAGACATAACAGCGCCCGCGCTGCCTCGAGCGCTTTCACGACTTGCCGCGGCGCCCTACGACGCCTGCGAGAAGCGGGCGGGCCGGGTCAATGGTCTCGCGTTCACCGACCTCTGGGAATAAACCCAGGCACGCCGGTCTCTACTACGATATTGAAGCGGATCCTCGTCGCAACTCCGTCCCGAATCTCCTGCATGGCGTCGTCCGGCAGGGTCGAAAGCTCAAAGTTCTCCAGGATGCGGGCGGGCGTAACCGAGGTAGTCAGGAACGCGGTGCCGCGTTGTACCGCCCAGGCAAGCAAGACTTGGGCAGGGGTTTTCCTGACACGCTGTGCGATGGCGATGATCACCGGATGATCCAGCAATCTGGGCTCCGTTCCTCGCCTCAGGGTGAAGCTTCCACGGGGCGCGCTTGCTTCCAGAACGTCGCCAATCCGAACCTGAGTCTCGACGTAGGCCCCGGCCGCGCCGTGGGTCTCCCGCTTGATGCTCAGACGATAGCGATCGTCGCGCGGCTCGCCCGACAGCGAATAACTGCGTAGTAAAGCGGGCGCGTCCGGTGTCGGCGTCAGCCGCAGCACGATAAACTGCCCGGGCAGCGCAGCCGCCAGAGGCTGCCCATCAGGCGGCTCGAGCACCAGCGAGGTCACGCTGGCGCTTTCGCGGTCCTTGCGCGATACCCGCAGCGGGCGGAACCCGGTCCAGGCTGGAGGTGGGCCGGCCGCTGGGGTGAGCCCAGGGTCACCCGTCACCGCGCTCCCGCTCCGCTCCCGGTCGAGCAGAGCCTGGAAGGAGCTGCGCCAACCGGCGCTCAGGGCCGGCATCCGCACAGCCCGCTCCAGCTGGCTCCTTGGATGACCGGGCGTGTACAACAGGGCATTAACCTGCGCGACGGTCATACGCGCGGGACCCGCAGTAACCTGCACGATCTCGGCGCCGGCTTCGACCTCTCCCTCTTCGATGACGCGAAAATAAAAGCCGGGTCTGCCATGCGACACGAGCAGTGCCGCCATCTGCGGTTCGTTCATGCGGATGCCGACCCGATAGCAGGTGACGCGCGGCTGCGTCACTTCAAAGACCGCACTCCCGATGCGATAGCGATCCCCGATGCACACCTCGCCATCGGGCAGCCCGTCGACGGTGAAATTCTCCCCGAATTGCCCATAGCTGAAATCGCTTCTACCGAGCTGGGCTTGCCAATACCGGTATGAGTCGATCTGGTATACAAAGACCGCCCGATGCTCGCCGCCATGCCCCACCAAATCCCCTTGCCCGTCACCGTCGATGTTAAGCCGCCGCGCAACATGACGGCCGTCTTTCCCCGCCACACGACATCGCGCGGCAGACCCACGTTCACCGAAAGCAGGCGAGGCATGGCGCGCTTCTCCCGGTCTTCCATCGAGGCGATCCTCTCACGGAAGACTTGCACAGAAGCAGGACAAGCGGGCTCACGATCAGCATGGCGATCATCAAAATCTTGAACTGATCGATGACGGCCACGACGCCGGCCTGCTCGGTGATCATTTCATTGAGCATGGCGAGCCCGCGCTTGGATGCCGGATTGAAAAACATATCCAGTGACGCGATTCGGTGTGAGCTGTTTGGCCAGCGCCAGATGCATGGCTTGCGTGTTGCAATAGATGCTGATCTGCACTGTCGCGATGCCCATCGTGCTGCCGTAGAGACGCGACAGATTGAAGAGTGTGGTAGCCTCGGTTGCGGCGACCATGCTCCAAGGCGCGGGGCCTCGGTACTCTAATGGCGGCGCTCACCAAGACGGCGTTCAGCACCCTCGACCCAAAACTCGGTCCCAAGCATTCGCCAGTTGCCACCGCATATGCCAACTCCGAATGCGGGAGCATGCCACGCCCCGTCGTTCCGCCCCGAAGGAAACTCGTTCTTCGCCTAGTTTATCGTGCGGTCGTCAACTTCCGCGCGACGTCCTCCAGGTTCTCGCGCCACGCGAGGCGATCGAGCCAATTCTGCGGGATCGCGTTCCGGCCCCAGAGCGCCGTTCTTTCCCCCGCCAGGATCCGGCGCCGACAGCCGCTATCGACGGTTCGCTTGCGGTGCGCGGCCTCAACACGGCCTCCTTGTCACCGATCGCGATCGCCTCGGTGAGGATCTCGGCGAGCAGGGCGCACGCTTCGACCGGCGCCGGAGCGGCGTGCGTCGTGACGCTTTGGGCTCGCGCCGCCGCGATCGCCTGCTCGCGACTCCCCGCCCAGCGCAACGCGACCGGCGCGAGGCGCATGATCGAGCCGTTGCCGGCCCTCATCGGGTCGACCGAGCCGGCAACCGGATCGCCGGTTTCGAGGAAGCGGTGCAGCGCCTCCCGGGTCGTGATGCCGATGTCGAAGCAGCGTCCGTTGTGCGAATTTTCTCCTTGGCGCCACCAGCGTACGAAGCGCCCCATCAGGTCCCGCTGATCGAGGCCGTTCCGGACGATCAGGCTGTCGCCGAGGCACAGCACCATGCTGGTATCGTCGGTCCATTCGCCGGGCCGGAGCCCGAACGGACCGCCGCCGATCATGTCTGTGAGCGGCGGCCGGGTATCGCGGGCCACGAATTCGAGCGTCGTGCCGACGGCGTCGCCGACGGCGAGCCCGAGGAGGCAGCCGAGGGCGCGATCGGTGGTCGGGCTGTTCATTGATCGCTCCGCGGGCTCATCGGCCACGCGCCGGCAGCCGAAAACGTAGAGCGCTTGCTCGGGCGTTTGGATCGCGCCGGGCCGGACGCGGCGGACGGCATCGATGGCGCCTTGCGGGTCCATGCCCAGCTCGACGAGCAAGCGCGCCGCGATCGCGCCGGTTCGACCAAGCCCGCCGCGGCAATGAATCAGGATCGAGCCGCCGCGCCGCAGGCAGGTTCGCAATTCGAGCCCTGCCGTAGCCCATTTCGCCTCGAATTTCGCATCCGGTACCGAGACATCGCGGATCGGCAGATGAACCCATTTCATCCCGCGGCGCTCGACGGCGTCGGGCAGCGGTCGCACATCCCCACTCGCGGATCGCGTCGAGGTCGATGTCGAGATCTCGGTTCCAGCCGCGCCCCGGGTCCTTCTTGCCCGGGCACAGGGTCAGCCCGATGACGCCGGGGAGGCCGGGCGGGGCGACGGCCGCGATGCGCAGCGGGTCCAGGAGGCTGGTCTTTGTGGTCCACCTCACGAAGAGAACATTTCGAGCCGGGTCTGCTGGTCAGCAAATGGTCCTTCCACCCTGGCCTGCGAAGGGCCAACACCAAACCGCCGCAACCCAACCGGCGACCCGTCGCACCGCAGGAGTTGCCATCCCGCAAATTGCCATAGTCGCATAGTACCACGACGCGATGAGCGAAATTGCCGTGGTCTCGGACGGCCGACCGGTTGCGCGCCGCCTGACCCGCCTCGAGCCGAACCCGCTGCTGCCGGAAAGCGCTGGCGATCGCCCGGGCGCTGCTGTTCTTTGCTGTTTTCCGGGACCCGGAATCGAAGAATATCAATCCCGTGGTCCTGATCTCAGTGGTCTCGCTCGGGTGATAAGCGCGGCAGTTGCGTCAAGGAAAGCTGCGGCAACCGGCGCGGCCGCGGCGACTGGTTAAGCATTGACCAATACTTGGCTCGCAGTATTGCCGATGGAGAGCCGGCGCCGGCGGTTCTTGATTTCCGTCGGCAATTGTCCTAAAGGCTCGCGCATCCCGAGGCCGAGCCGCGGCGCCGCGCGCGGGCCGCAGGGCGCCGGGCGGTAAGAGAGCAAATTGGAGGCGAAGGTGCCTCTGGCGCGAAAGCTGGCGGCGACCTTGCGGCGAGGACGGCCCGGCGCGACACCGCCCGCGGCCGGTGCGGCGACCGCGGCGGCGCCGGTGTCGTGCGATACCGGGCTCGCCTGCCTGTTCCGGCTCGGCGTGCAGCTCGGGGTCTATGCCGATATCGAGGCGGTCAAGCGCCGCAACCTCGTCGACGGTCCGACCGTTCCGGTCGCGCGGCTGGCCGCACTCGCCGGCGAATTCGGCCTTCAGGCCGCGCCCGCCCGCCTCGATTGGCAGGCGCTCGTGACCGGTACCTTCACCCATCCGCTGATCCTCGTTCTCGGCAACGCCAACGCCGTCGTGCTGATGGGCGTGCGGCGCGGCGGCGGCGAGGAGTTGGCGGTCTCGGACCCGCTGTTTCGCGACGGCGAGATCTTTTTTCTCGGGCGCAGCGAGTTCGAGCGCGCCTGGCGCGGCGACGCGCTGATCCTGACCCCGCTCCCGCCGAGCGGCGAGGACGCCAAGTTCGGCTTTTCGTGGTTCACCCGGAAGCTGTTCGCCGAGCGCGGCCTGATCCGCGACGTCGTGATCGCGGCGCTGCTGATGCACCTGATCGCATTGTCGGTGCCGATCTTCTTCCAGATCCTGGTCGACAAGGTGGTGCCGAACCAGGCCTTCGCCACGCTCTACACGATCACCGCCGGGGTCTTTGTGCTGATCTTGTTCGATGCCGGCTTCAACTACATGCGCAATTATCTGCTCGCCTTCATCACCCGCCGGCTCGACCGCGTCATCGCGTCGGACACGATCGACCATCTCTTGAAATTGCCGATCGATTTTTTTCATGCCAATCCATCCGGGGTCACCGCCTATAAATTGCAAGAGGCGAACAACGTCCGCGAGTTCCTGGCCAGCCGGCTGTTCAACACCGGTCTTGATTTCATGTCGGTGGTGATTTTCTTACCGGTACTGCTGATCTATTCCTGGCAATTGACGCTGATCGTGCTGGCGGTCTCGGGCATCGCCTTTTTGGCACTGGCGATCATGTCGCGCGAGTTCCGCCGCAAGCTCGGCGAGGTCAACGATATCGAGGGACGGCGCAAGGCCTTCCTCTACGAGATCCTGAACGGCATCGAGACGATCAAGACCTTGGCGCTCGAGCCGCGTTCGATGCTGCGCTGGCGTCGCTACACCGACGAGGCGGCGACCAAGACGCTGGCACTCGACCACACCGCGGCCCGCGCGCGCAGCGTCGTGATGAGCCTCGAACGGGCGATGAGCGTCGGCATCGGCGCGCTCGGCGCGCTCTTCGTGTTGAGCGACCAGATGACGGTCGGCGCGCTGATCGCCTTCAACATGCTCGGGCTCAGGCTGGCGCAGCCGTTGATCCACGCCTCGACCCTGATGCAGGAATATCAACGCGCCGTGCTGTCGCTGAAATTGCTGGCGCAGCTGATGCAGCAGAAGCCCGAGCCGGCAAGCGGGCAGCTCGCCCCGCGGATCCGCGGCCATGTCGAATTCGAGGACGTCACCTTTCATTATCCGGGCGCGCCGACGCCGGCGGTCAAGGACGTGTCGTTTGTCGTCGAGCCCGGCCAGATCATCGGCATCGTCGGCAAGAGCGGCTCGGGCAAGACGACGATCGCGCGCCTCCTGCAAGGGCTCTATCGCCCGCAGACCGGCCTCGTCAAGATCGACGGGCAGGATTTGAAGGAGCTCGATCTCGGCCACTTGCGCAGCCAGATCGGGGTCGTCCTGCAGGAGAATTTTCTGTTTCGCGGCACCGTACGCGAGAACATCGCGATGACCAAACCCGCCGCCTCGCTCGACGAGGTGGTGCGGGCGGCGCAGCTCGCCGGCGCGCATGAATTCATCCAAAAGCTGCCGCACGGCTATTCGACGATGCTCGAAGAGGGTGCGGCCAACCTCTCGGGCGGGCAGCGGCAGCGGTTGGCGATCGCCCGCGCCCTGATCCACGCGCCGCCGGTGCTGGTCTTCGACGAGGCGACGAGCGCGCTCGACCCGGAAACCGAAGCGATCATCCAGCAGCATCTCGCCGGCATCGCCCGCGGCCGCACGATCGTGATCATCACCCACCGGCTGTCCTTCGTCGCCCGCGCCGACGCGGTCATCGTCATCGATCAGGGGCGCATCGTGCAGGTCGGGCCGCACGACACCCTGCTGCGCAGCTGTCTCCCGTACAATCAGCTGTGGAGCCAGCAGGCGCGGGTCTATCAATGACCGGCACGTCGCTGATCCCGGCGCGGCCGAGTGCCGCCGAACCGGCGCCGCGGGCGCTGATCGATTACGATTTTCACAGCGTGCTGGGCGCACCTCCCAAGCGGCGCCTCGTCTTGTGGCTGATGGCCCTGTTGTTCGCCGCCGCCGCCGGCGGTTTGGCGCTGGCCAGGGTCGACATCGTGGTCAGCGCCAACGGGCGGCTGGCAACGACCGAGAGCGAGATCGTGGTGCAGCCGCTCGAAACCTCGGTCGTGCGCGCGATCGCCGTCAGGATGGGGGACCGGGTCAGGGCCGGCCAGGTGCTCGCCACGTTGGACCCGACCTTCACCGAAGCCGACGAGGCCGAACTCAGCGCCAAATTGCGGCGGCTGCAGGCGGCGCACGACCGGATCGCCGCCGAACTCGCGGGGACCCGTTACGACCCGATCGATCCGGACGCGGACGCCCTGACGCAGCGCGAAATCTTCGGCAAACGGCATGACGAGTATCGCGCCCGGCTCGCCGCATTCGACCGCAAGGCCGAGCAATACAAGGCGGACCTGGCGGCGCATCGGATCGAGGCCGAAGGCCTCAAACGGCAGATCGCTCTGGCGCAGCAGGCCGAGGGCATCTACCAGACCCTGGTCGCCAAGGACCTCGCCTCCAAGCTCAAACTGATCGAGTCGACGCAAAGCCTGCTCGAAGCGCAGTCGCGTCTCGACACCAACGACGGCGAGCAGCAGAAACTGACCCACGCGATCGCCGAAGCCGGGGCCGAGCGCGAGGCCTTTGTCGACGACTGGCGGCGTCGGCTCGCCGAGGAACTGGTCGCGACGCGCGGCGATCGCGACACGACCGCGGCGCAATTGGCAAAGGCGCGGCTGCGCCGCCGGATGGCGGTGCTGCGGGCGCCGCGCGACGCCGTCGTGCTGGCGGTGGCGGCGCGGCCCGAGGGTGCGGTGGTGCAGGGCGCCGAGCCGCTCATCAGGCTGGTCCCGGCCGACGTGCCGCTCGTCGCCGAGGTCGAGATCGACGCGCGCGACGTCGCCCGGGTGCGGGTCGGCGACCCGGCGACGATCAAGTTCCAAGCGCTGCCGTGGCAGCAATACGGCCTCGCCCAGGGCATGCTGAAGACCCTGGCGCCGGACACCGTCGACGACAGCAGCGGCGGCGAGGCGATGGCCGTGGCCGCCGCGCCGCCGGCGGGGCGCGGCCCGATCCACTACCGCGCGCGGGTGGCGCTGACCGAGACCCGGTTCCGCAACCTGCCGAGCGGGTTTGCGCTGCGGCCGGGAATGCGGCTCGTCGCCGACATCAAAGTGGGACGCCGGTCGATCCTGCAATATGTGCTGAACCCGCTGACCCGGGTGGTCGGCGAGAGCCTGCGCGAACCCTGAGCCCGTCCAAAAGAGAACCGCCGGAGGAAGGGGAAATTGGGTTGCCGCGGCGCTCCTTACATTTCCCTCTCCCCTGCTTGTCCCCTGCTTGCGGGGGAGAGGGCAGGGTGAGGTGCCTGCGGCGGTGGAGGGGTGAATGGCCAGGCTTGAGGACCTGAAACCCGGTTCCTCGATCCGCGGCCTGCTGCCTCGCCCTGATGTGCGCTGAAAGAGAACCCCTCGAATGCCATCGCACCCTGCTGGCGGCAAGGGCGCTTGATGAACGGTGTTAGCGTCGCCCGCATCCTTGGCGGCGGCGGATTCGAAACTCATCGCGAGGCGGTGGGGCGCTTACGCGATGTGACAGGATTGCCGCGCCAAGACCTATTTCGCTCGCGAGAGGAGCTGATTAGCAACGTGTTGGCCGTGCAAGAGGAAAAGATAGCGTACGCAAACGAGAGGCTAGCGGCGACCGCGAGTGCATCAGGGGGCGCGCAATGAAACTGTCCACGATTGGATTTACTAAGAAGAGCGCGAAAAGATTTTTTGAGCTGCTTCGTGCTTCTGGTGCCAAGCGCGTCGTCGACGTGCGCCTAAATAACGTGTCGCAATTGGCTGGGTTCGCGAAGAAGGACGATCTTGCTTACTTTCTCAAAGAGGTCTGTGGAATGGATTATGTCCACCTCCCGACATTGGCGCCGACCCAGGAGATGCTTGACAGATATAAAAAACACCATGGCGATTGGAAGAGCTACGAGCTGCAATTTCTCGAACTGATGAGACAGCGGCGCGTTGAAAAGACGACACCGAGGGAGGTGATCGC
The DNA here is from genome assembly GCA_963772295.1 of uncultured Alphaproteobacteria bacterium. Lineage (GTDB taxonomy): Bacteria > Pseudomonadota > Alphaproteobacteria > ATCC43930 > CGMCC-115725 > AP-15. The sequence continues at coordinate 423,075 of CAVYWO010000017.1, read as the reverse complement.
CGACGCCTGTCTACTTTGCAGTGAGGATAAACCGCACCACTGTCACCGAAGATTGGTGGCGGAATACCTCAAACAGCACTGGGGCGACTTCGATATTTCGCATCTTGGGACGCAGCAGAGCCAGGCCGGGCCGAGGGAGGCTCACACGCTCGTCTTCCCCGATAAAGCCGCCTTGACCGCGCTATGCCGGCGCTATCGCATCCGGCGGCTGTCCCTGTTCGGCTCGACGCTCAAAGGCACGAACCGGCCCGACAGCGACGTCGACCTGCTGGTGGAGTTCGAGCCGGATGTGACGCCGGGCCTGCTGACGATGGCGCAGGTCGAGATCGAGCTGTCCGACTTGTCGGGCGGACGTAAAGTCGACCTGCGCACAGCCGGCGATTTGAGCCGCTACTTCCGCGACGAGGTGGTGCGCATGGCGGAGGCTCAGTTTGACGCCCGATGATGCGATCCGCGTCCGCCACATGATCGAGGCAGCACAGAAAGCCGAACGCTTGATCGCCGGGCGCCAGCGCGCGGACCGACGACGCCGTTCGTGCCTCGGGCGCGTATCATCGGCATGCGCCACCGGCTGGTGCATGCGTATGACGAGATCGATCATGAGATGTTTGAAAAAACGGTGACGGTGGAGATTTCCGCGCCGTTGCCGCTGCTGACTTCTCTCTACCCACGGGTTGACCGATGGCGATGACCAGCGGCAGCCCCCGCTCGTCGTAAAGCAGGTCGGCGTGATCGGCGGAGCGGTACGGTTCCTTGAGGCGGGCCGCGCAGTCCCTGCCGATCGCCAACAGACGGTCGGCGCGGCCGTCGGTGCGTTCGCGGCGCAGCCGCGCGAGGCGCTCGCGGACCACTTCCGTCACGGCTGCGGTCATGCTCCCGCCGGTCAGCTGCGCCGGCTCGCGAGCGAGCCGGTGCGTCGCCTCGTTGTTGATGTTCAGTCCGATCGGGAACCACCAGTCTACCACTGCGACAGACCATGCTACCCGGAAAATCGCGTCGGCGCCCATAGCATTCGCCTACGCAGTATCGGTTGTGCCACAATGGGCCGAGAGGCCAGCCCGAGGAGCATCGCCATGAAGGTCGCCAACGCCGTCGCCGAGGTTCTGAAGCGCGAAGGCATCGATTTTCTGATCGGCTATCCGGTCAATCCGATCATCGAAGCCGCGGCCGAGGCCGACATCCGCACCATCATGGTCCGCCAGGAGCGGATCGGGCTGCATATGTGCGACGCGATCGCCAAGGTGAGTTCGGGCGAGCGGATCGGGGTCTTCGCGATGCAGCACGGTCCCGGCACCGAGAACGCCTTTGGCGGCGTCGCCCAGTCCTGGGGCAATTCCTGCCCGGTCGTCGTGCTCCCGGCGGGCTATGCCCGCACCGTCAACCAGGTCCGGCCCAACTTTAGCGCCGCGCTCAATTTCCGGCACGTCACCAAGTGGATCGAGCAGGTGACGCTGCCGGAGGCGACGACCGAGGCCCTGCGCCGCGCCTTCACCCAGGTCAAGAACGGGCGGCCGGGGCCGGTCCTGATCGAGTTCCCGTCCGACCTCTTGCGCGAGGAATTCCCCGGACCGATCGAGTACCAGAAGGCGCCGCGGCTCAAAAGCGGCCCCGATCCGCGCGCGGTGGCCGAAATCGCCGCGGCGCTCGTCGCCGCCGAGCGGCCGGTGCTCTGCGCCGGGCAGGGCGTGCACTACGCCAAGGCCTGGCCGCAATTGCAGCAATTGGCCGAATTGCTGGAGGCGCCGGTGATGACCACGCTGCCGGGCAAGAGCGCCTTCCCCGAGGCGCATCCTCTGGCCCTGGGCTCGGGCGGGATCGGCATCTCGAAGCAGCTCTACACCTTTCTGCAAAAGGCCGATCTGGTGTTCGGCATCGGCTGCAGCTTCACCCGGTCGAGCTTCGCCACGCCGATGCCGAAGGGCAAACGCATCGCCCATGCCACCCTCGACCCCGGCGACATCAACAAGGACGTGCCGGTCGAACTGGCCGCGCTCGGCGATGCCGGGCTCATTCTCGACGGGCTCCTCGTCGAGGTGAAGGACCGGCTCAACGGCCAGACCCGCGATCGGCTGCCGGCGGTCGCACGCGAGATCCGCGGGCTCAAGGAAGAGTGGCTGGCGCAGTGGATGCCGCGCCTGACCCAGGACACGAAGCCGCTCTCGCCCTATCGGGTGATCTGGGAATTGCTGCACACGGTCGACGTCAAAAACACGATCATCACCCACGACGCCGGCAGCCCGCGCGACCAGCTGTCGCCGTTCTGGGTCAGCGAGGCGCCGCTTGGCTATCTCGGCTGGGGCAAGACGACGCAGCTCGGCTATGGGCTTGGCCTCGCGATGGGCGCCAAGCTGGCGAAACCCGAGAAGCTCTGCATCAACGTCTGGGGCGATGCCGCGATCGGTTTTACCGGCATGGATTTCGAGACGGCGGTGCGCGAGCGGCTCCCAATTCTGTCGATCCTTTTGAACAATTTCTCGATGGCGATCGAGCTGAAGGTCATGCCGGTCGCGACCGAGAAATACCGTTCGACCGACATCAGCGGCAATTACGCCGATTTCGCCAGGGCCCTCGGCGGCTACGGCGAGCGCGTCAGCGAGCCCGAGCAAATCGGGCCGGCGATCCGGCGCGGTATCGAAAAGACCCGCGAAGGCACCCCGGCTTTGCTCGAATTCCTCACCGAGAAGGCGGTCGACGTCTCGCGCTTCCCGTGAGGAGGCGCGGCGCCGATCCGAGCTTGCGCGCCGCGCCGAGGCGCCCTTATCGCGACCGGTCAACCGGGGCGCCGGCTCGTCCAAAAGTCCAAAGGGCAGTGACTTCCGGGAACGGGGGCGATCCTCATTCATAGTTGTAGCCCATAAGTTCGGCGTCTTGGCCCCACACATCGGCGATCACTTGTACATCGGCGGACGAATAGTAACTCTGATAAGGACGTTTTTTGGAGCTGTTTACAATCGGCAGCCGCCCGGCGGCTATTCCCGCGAGGCGACACGCTTCGGTAAAGTCCGCTTCTAAATTTTCAAATCGGCCGATAAATTTTACTATTTGTGTTCCGCCGTCATAGGCATAAGAGACGAAGGAATGATCGGCAAAGCGTCGTCGAATATACGGGACACGAATGAATTCAGCAAAGGGCTTCATAGCCGCCCAACTCATCTCCGGCATTCCGACGCGACCCTCGGCTATTCTGCGGGCTGCCTCGTCCAGCTCCGCCGCCCACGGGGGCCGTAGATAGGGCAGTCCGAGGCCGCGGCGGAGATATTCGTACCACGACGTGGCCCGATCCCACGGGTTTCGCGCGAAGCAAAACGAAAGGTAATCGTTATATTGCGGCAATACCTGTCGCAGCTGATGCGCTTTTGCATGTTCGCCAATTCCCGTATAAAACCGACCGGCGATCCTGAAGCCGCGATCCTTTCCTGAGACGGTCACAACATCAGCGTCATCAACGACCGTTGCCAGATATTCGGTTATCGATTTACCGGCAACTTTGTTGACATGGATGAATAGAATTTTGGCGTTCGGCGCAATCAACATTTCGTCAGGGCCCGCCGACGGTTCCTTACCCGAGCTCGCATCGCAGCGCTAACCCCGTTGTTGCGGCCACAACGCACAAGTGAAACGCCGTTCCCTATCGGTCCGGAAATAATCCTCCAAACCGGAACGGCTGGCGGTGGGTACGGTGCTCCAATCCAGCCATTGAACAGAATATTCAAGAGCCGCAGCCAGATTCTCAAGCGCCATCTGCGATGGCACACCGATGGCTGCCATGCGCTGACCTTCGAACTGTTCAATCGCATTCAGGTCAAGCGAGGTGGTGTCTTCGAGCCGAACCAAAATCACAGACCGGGGATCGGTGATGAACAAGCCATCTATTACGATCAATTTTGGGACAAGCTTTTTAATAAGGCGGAGCAGCCGGAAATGGTCCATGATGTGGTAATAGATGCCGAGGACGGCGACGACGTCAAATCGTTCGCTGCGGGCATTGAGTTCTTCGGTGGCGGCGAAGATCTCGCCCACCCTTAACCGAACTCTGGCTTTGAATGGGGTGTCCGGGTAAGCGGCAAATTGCGCGACCAGTGCCTGACGCCCTTCGATCCCGACGACTTCCCTCGCGCCGGCGCCGGCAAATGCGTAGCACCAGCGCCCGTCGTGAGAAGCGAGGTCCAACACCCGTGCACCGCGGATGTTGTCGATGAACGGCTCGATGATGAACTGGCGTCTCAAATTCATCCGGTTGATAATACCGGGTCCATATTTGCTCTTGTCTACCGTCGACAGGAAATCAAAAAAGCCCATCCTGCGCTCGCCGTATCGGGTATGTGGGGCTTGCTGATTTGATTGCAATTTCTACGCCTTCCTTGTACCCGATCAACCGATGCGCTGTCCAGGGGTTCGGCCGGTGCCGCCAGCGGCTGCGGTCCGCACAAAATCGCTGTCGGGGACCTCGGCCCGCCCTCGGCAAACAGCCCATCGAGCGGCCGCCGCGGCCCGCCGGGAAACGGGTGTCCTGACCGCGGCCGGATAATCCTTCCGTTTCCGACGCAACTCGATCTATAACTATTCGGATATCGTAGCGGAGCACCTATGATGGCACGACCTGTCGTCGCCAAGCCGAGCCGAGCCATTACATCATTGGAGAAGAACCGAGACCGCGTATTCTCGTTTCAAATCCAAGTCTTGCAGGATCTTGGTCGGCCGGTACCCATCAAAAATGAGTTCGCCACGTTACAGTGTTCCGTCAGGCATTTGGACGATAAACAAGTAATGATCGCCCCCGAGACCCGCGGCATGGTTAATTTGGGTGCCCGACTTTATTCCGCAGATAAACAACAAACGATTTTCGAGACCCGTCTCTTTTCTCAGCCGACGGCGCTCACACCAAAGACATGGATCCCCGTCCAGATGTCAATACCGCGTGGGCCAATAACAATGGGTGTCTTCTATGTGTTGAATATAGATTTCGTCAGGGAATTCAGGTATTGGTTTGCTGACAGAGGCGGAGATGCGTACGAGCACTTGGTGGTCTTTGGCGACGCGCCGGCGGCGGACGCCCTTGAGCGTCTCGGCGCGATCGAAGGAGCTTTCGCCTCGATCCGCAGCGATATCAACACGTTTCGCTCGCAGCTGCCAAGGCTGCTGAACGCGATTTCGGCGGCCAATGCGGCGGCCAGCATCGTCGGGAGGGCGAAAAACACCCTCGGCACGGAGGATGGGCAGGTCGCCATGGCTCTGCAAAAGCTGACCTACGAGGTTCAGGCGCTATGGCAGGCTCACGACGTCATTGCGAAAAAGCTCGATCCGGACGGTTCCGCCGGCAAAATGCCGCAGGCGGCGAAACCGAACCCGCGCCGGAAAGGTCCCGAGAAATGACCGCCGGCGCACCCTTCTCGATCGTGGTAAATACCGACGGGCGGCGCGATGGTCTCGAGAAAACGTTACGCAGTTTTCGGTTCATCGACTATCCATCGTTCGAAGTCTGCGTCGTGTTTGGGCCGACGAACGACGGGACAAAGGAGCTGCTGGAGACCTATGTCGGGCGCGCAAAGATCGGACATTGTCCCGAACGCAACCTCTCGATGTCCCGAAACATCGGCATTGCCATGGCGGCCGGGGAATATGTCGTCTTTATCGACGACGATGCGTTTCCCGAGGCCGAATGGCTGCGCGATCTCGAGCGGGGCTATGACGGGGGTAAGGTCGGGGGCAGCGGCGGCAGGGTCTACGATTACACCGGTCGTCGCTTCCAGTATGGATATGCGGTTGCCGATCGCCTCGGCAACGCCGAATGGGACCTCGCCGCGCCGGCCGAAGAATTCAACTTCCCTCTGTCCGACAAATTTCCGTACCTGCAAGGCACGAATGCATCGTTCCGCCGGAGGGCGCTGTTGGAGATCGGAGGGTTCGACGAGGAATTTGAATACTACCTTGACGAAACGGACATTTGTTGTCGATTGTTGGATGCCGGCTATCAACTCCGTCAGCTGTCGAACGGGTTTGTCCATCACAAAATGCTGCCAAGCGATCTTCGCAACCGGCACCGTGTCATCCAGAATCGATTTCCAGTTGTAAAAAATAAAATCTATTTCTCTATTGTTAATAATCATGGGCATCATGGCATGAACGAGGTCGTCGCCGATGCCTGCCGATTTGTCGCCCGGCATGCCCAAGACGTGACGACGCACGCCAATGCCGGTCGTCTTTCGGCCGAGGACGTCAGCCAATTTTGGCAGGATATCGATCGCGCCTGGGAACGGGGATTGGCAAGGGGTCTCAGCCGGCGGCGACGCTTGCTGGGCGCCGCGAGGGCCTGCTCGTGGTACGCACCATTTCTGCCATTCCCCCGCAAGTTACCCGCCGACGGGCGCAAAGTATTTTGCTTTCTCTCGAAGGAATACCCGCCGGCGCGGATCGGGGGCATCGGCACCTATACGGAGAGCGCCGCCATTGAGTTGGCGAAACTCGGACATCACGTGCATGTCCTGACCGAAGGCGACAATATAATCGATTTTGAAGACGAGGTCTGGGTGCACCGTCTCAAGGTCAAACCTATGGAGCCGAGGCGAGCCGACGGATTTGCCATCCCCGATCACATCTGGAACTACTCGGGAACAATGCGCGAGGAGCTCTTTCGAATTGCACGCTGCCGGTCGATTACCGCCGTCGAATCGCCGATATGGGATGTCGAGGGGATCGCCCTTGCTATCGACGGCAATCTTCCAAATGTGGTGAGTCTGCACACCACCCTCGACATCTGGCTGCAGACGCATGAATTTTTTTTGAAGGACCAGGCCTACATGCGGCAGTTTGGTCAACCGCTGCTGGGCCTCGAAGAATACATCATGGTGAATGCGGATGGGGTGCATGCGAACAGTAAGGCAATCGCCGACACCGTCACGTCTCGCTACAATATTCCCGCCAAGGCCGCCAATTTACGGATTATTCATCACGGGATTCGCGACCCAGCGGTGCTGCCGCGGACGCAGCATGCGCGCGAGAGCGGTCGGGTCTACGTCCTGTTCGTCGGCAGGCTCGAACGCCGGAAGGGCATCGACGTGTTGCTGTCGGCGATCGCCACGTTGCTCGCCCGGCACGACGGGATACACTGTGATATCGTCGGCGACGATAAGGTCATCTGGGATCGGGACAGGACGTTTCGCGAGGTTTTCGCCGATTGGCCGATCGCCCGCGGATGCGAGGAGCGCGTTCATTTTCATGGGAAAGTGCCGCCGCAAGATTTGTGCGGCTTCCTCGCGCGGGCCGACATCGTGGTGGTGCCCTCGCGTTTCGAATCCTTCGGCCTCACCGTCATCGAAGGCTTTGCCTTCGGCAAGGCCGTGGTCGCGGCGCGCGCCGGCGGAATGGCGGAGATCGTTGACGACGGGAATACCGGGCTTCTGACAGAGCCGGGCGATATCGAGGCGTTGGCCGAAACGCTGGACCGCCTGATCGCGGACCGCGAATTGCGCGCGAGACTGGGGTGCGCGGCCCGCAGCGAGTACGAGCGGCGATTTTCCGGCGACCGCATGGCGCGCGACCTCGCGCGTTTTCTTTCCGGTTTCGAACGCTCATTCATTCCGGCATCGGAGATTGCGCTCGTTGGTGAGCCGCGCGTTGGCATCCGCCTGTGGGGCGACGAGATCGGGATCATGCTGACAGCGGGCGATGGCCTTGAGATCCCCGGTCGGGGCGGCACGCTCTACCTGACCTTCTGGCGGCATGATTGGTCAGGGGTCGTACGGGTGTCGAGCGGGGATATGATCCTCGGCGAGTGGGACCTTTACTGCGATCCCCCGCGTTTTTGCACGATAAGGATCGATGAGGTGCCCGCCGCGCCGATCAGGATCGAACCCATCGGGCCGCGGGCCGAGAAATCCCGCGGCGCGGAGGTCATCTTTTACCAGGCGTCTTTTGCCACCCGATCAGCGCCTCCCGGAGGCGGCAGGCGCAGTTCTGCAACGAGGGTCCGGAACAGATCACACCCCTCGCGAGCGCCTGCCGTCTGAGCGGGCCGACGCGCGATGGGCGAAACCGCATTGCGAAAGGTGGCCATAATCTCGGGCGTTTGCGTAAGAAACGACGCAATTTCAGCCGCGGTTCGCGACGATGCACTCTCATTGTCTGAAGACTTTGGCTTTCATACCAAGGTTTTCACTCATCATAACGAGCTCGCTGATATCGATGCGGTGCAGATCAGCGATGCATCAGAGATAGTTTTCAATCAATATTTCTTGTCGTGCGAGTTGATAATCTATCACTTCGGAATCTTTTATGAATTATTCAATGTGATTTTCCTAGGCAACGGGCAGGCCCCGCAGGCGGTACGCTACCATAATCTGACGCCGCGCGACCTGCTTCCGCGGCCGGAATGGGCCAAGTTCGAGCGGTCCAGCGCACAACTTTACAACTTGGCGGCCGCCGATGCGGTATGGCCGGTGAGTGACGTCAATCGGCAGGACCTGCTCAGCCGCGGGCTCGTCCCGGAAGAGCGCATGCGGCTCGTCCCGCTATCGGTCGGAGACGGGAAACGCCGCGCCCGGCTGTGCGAAAAGCAGACGGGCACGATCCAACTCTTGTTCGTGGGACGCCTGGTGCGCGCCAAGGGCCTTCTCGATTTGCTTCGTGCTGCGGTGATCTTAAGGAACCAAGGCTTGGACTTTGCGGTACGGATCGTCGGCGACATGCGGTTCTCGCATCTCGACTACGTCGACGCGATGAAGAGATTTGCGCAGGAGGCCGGATTCGGCGTCGTCGTCACCTTTGTCGGCGGCGTCAGCGATAGCGAACTCGATGCCGAATATCCTCGAGCCCACATCCTGGTTCTGCCTTCCTACCATGAGGGTTTTTGTAAGCCGGTGATCGAGGCGCTGCGCTTCGGCTGTGTGCCGGTGACCTACGCATCGAGCAATCTGGCTCTGGTGGCCCGCGGCTTGTCACGAACCGTGCCGCAGGGCGAAGTGCCGGCATTGGCCGCGGCGATCGCCGAGGTCGCGCGCTCGATCGGGCCGGTACTCGCGGGCGCGGCGGAGGCGCCGCTTCCGGTTGATCGGGGGAACATGCCAATCAGCGCATATCAGCGTGCCGTCGACAAAGTTTTGGCGAGGTACGGCTTTCCGGCGGTGTCCAAGCAACTCCGCAAGGCGGCGGAGACTTTGCTCGCCCGGTCCACTCCGGATACGCTCCGGGTAGACGGATGGGCGAGCATGCTGCAGGTTGAGAGCAATGCTTGATTTTATGCGCCTTCCGCTCCGGGCGCGCGCCCAGCCGGCCGGCCTGCGCCCCGGCCGTCACTTGTTCGGCAATTGCACATCGAAGGCGCGCGCAAACGCTTCCAAATTGGGTTTTGCCCGGCCGCGTCTCTCGGCAACAAGATAGGTATTGTAATCGTTCTGCATGTTGCCACGCGGAAACTCCCACCAGTACCACACCGGTTCAAGTTGCACCATCAGGGCACCCTGGCGATAGGCTGCTTTTGCCCATGCGATCAATTCTTCGACGGGGCAATTCATTTCAGCAGATGACTGGGGGACGGCGCAGAGCCAGTCTTGGTCCGACAAGCCAAATCCTCTGGCCCCATAATCGAGCCAATTCCGGAAGGCCGGCACCCAATTGGCTTGCCGCGAGCGTCCGCCCAATTCGTTGTTGGCGTATGTCACGATGACGACGTTCCGATAGCGTTCCACCATCGAGCGCAGTTGTTCCTCATGTTGCGGCTGTTGGATGTCGCTCTGGAGTGATCTATGATCAAAGGACCAGAATGGGTCCGAAAAATCGACAAACATGCCTTGCTGTGCCGCCCAGCGAATATACGGTTCCACCAGCGACGGCTGGAAGTAATTTCCTCCGGGCGGCCAAAATTCGCGCCAACGCTCGGCCCAATGCGCACCGTGGAACTCGGTTTTGTGGATCGTAAAATTCATCGAAAATAATTCCATTATTCTGATTCCGGCAAAATACTTTCCATATCGCTGTTTATAAGCGCTTAATTGTTCGACCGACATAAGTTGGCCGTATGATATATTGTATGGCACGTCCGGCCGGAATCTTGTATTTCTGGTGATGGCAACGGAGGACATGGCATCCAGAACAAAGCTCACCTTGTTGGCGGCGACCAGGCGCAGGGCATTGTCAAGAGCAGGCCCTTCGAGGGAGTTGGCCAGCAAAACGTAAGTGTCGAATCTCCTCTCGAATGCCTTCACATCATCGAGCACCCGCTGCAGACCAGCCGTATCGCGGTTGGCGAGCGCTTCGTTCGGAAACCCCTGGTTGATTGCGAGAACCAGCATCCGCCGGCCTGATCGATCCGCGACGCGCGTCGCGGGAGCGTCATTTCGGGCGCCGACCGCCGAGAATTGCCGGTTCCATCGCGCCGCAGCGGCGTACGACCCGAAGGCAACCAAAATGGTGAGCAGGAACGTTATGAGATAACGCACGCGGAGCCCTCCCAGTTTCCGGGGGATCGGCGAGCGGCCCGACCGTCACACCCGAACCTGCTTCAGAGCGACGGCGCCCCTGCAAGTGGTTGTCTGCCGAATTTAGCCGTTGCGCAAGTCCGTGGCGCTGCGCGGAACCCGGCGGCGCTCTCCCGCTGGGCTCCGCCTCGTCCCGTTCTGGAGCAGACCCGCGCGATGACCACAAATCCGGTCAATCAGTTGCCGTGCGATAGGAGGTTCCTTATGTTCATTTCGGACCATGGCGAGGACGCCGCGTTGTGCGGTTTGCGCGTAAAATAAAGGTAGCGTGATGTTCGACATCGAGGACGACGATACTTTACGATCTGCAATAAATCGGCATTTCTGGTGGCATTCTATTGAATTGAGAGACGGAATAATTACTCCAGGTAGAAAGAGTCTCAAACAAATGGCCTACGAAACTAAAGCAGTGTTTGATCGCTTGAGTTTGAATGGAAAATCGGTTTTGGACGTAGGCGCGTTCAACGGCGGTTTTTCAATTGAAGCCAGCCGCCGCGGAGCCGCCAAGGTTGTCGCCGTCGACCATATGAGCTGGAACAACCGCCGCCGGGCTCGCCAAGCATTCGATCTCGCTGTCCGCGCCACCGGGCTATCGAATATCGCCGCACAAGACGTGGATCTCGATGCACCGCAGCTAACGCTGAGTTCTCTAGGCATCTTCGACATCGTCTTGTTCCTGGGGGTTTTTTATCATCTTCGCGATCCCTTGGCGGCTCTGCGTGAATTGTCCTCCATCACAAGCGAGGTGATGGTGGTTGAAACTCATCTGGTTTTTACTGAAGATTCGCGACCGATGATGGTATATTATCCCGGCGCGGAACTCGGCAACAATCCGAGTAACTGGTGGGGACCCAATCGGCAATGCATGATAGATCTGCTACGAATGCATGGATTTACGCGGATCTCCTATACTGACGGCTTTGGCCGGACGCGCGGCATCTTTCACGCCTGGAAGGGGAGTTGCCATGCCTGAGGTTGAGCGCACGAAACTTTCCGATCTGTTGCAACCGGCGCACCGCCATCTCGACGTCGGTGAGATCGAAGCGGCGAAGTCGTTGCTCGACCAAGGCTTGCAGCAATGGCCCGAGGCCGGTCTGCTGCTGGCGGCGCGGTTTGCTGACATCGAAGGGCGAACAGGCGAAGCCCTTTTTCATGAGGCGGCGGCCGCGTTGCGCGCCGAGGCCGAACGGTTCCCGAAACCCCCGGGCTCGCGCTGGCTCTTGCCCGAGCCTTGTCGAAATGCGGCGAAGCGGATGCGGCGGCGGCCGCATTAGCCTCGGCGAGAGATCGCGGCGCCGCCCCCGCCGACGCCCTGCGCACCGAGCGAATCCTGGCCTGGAACGCTAAAGACTGGAAATCGTTGCGTCGGGCCGCCGAGCAAGCGATCGCCGTCGAGGCAAATCCCACCGCGCAGGACTTCGTGATGCTCGCTGCCGCATGTTTTGGACGATCTCGATGGCGTTGCGACCGCCGCCGCGTTCGCCCGCGAAATCGACCCGGGAAGCATCGAGGCCGCGACGCTGCTGGCCTGGGCGGCAGCGCAACAAGGCGATTTGGAAACGGCGATCTCGCGCTATCGCGATTTGGCCGAACTGGCGCCCGATAACCCCGGATGGGAGTTGGAAGGCATCAGATTGCTCGTCTTTTCAGGCCGGGACAAAGAGGGTTCGGACCAGCTCGACGACGCGCTCACGCATTGGCCGAATGACCCGGGGCTCAGAGCGTTCGCCTTGACGTGCGGGTTCCGCACGCTCAAGCAGATCGCGCCGCCGGCCGAGGTGCCGGAATCGATGAACATCGGCGCCCTGCGCGAGCGCGAGTTGCGACGAAGTCTTGGAAAGATCCCCCAAAGATGCGGAATTGCTGCGGCCGGTGATGCTCGACGACAAGGCGCGCGACGTCATCTTGGCCGAAATGCCCGGAGCATAAACCGCTATCCTCGTCTTTACCGCACTCAATGATGTGCTGTCGATGCCGTTGCCATTGTTCGATCGCTATCTGGCCGCATCCGGCGTGACGGCAGTCTACCTCAAGGACTTTCGACGGCCGTCCTATCTCCGAGGAATTGCCTCATTGGGCGAGGATTACGCCGCGCCGCTGCGCGCCTTGCGCGGCCTCCGCGAGCGCTTGCCGGCGAAGCGCTGGTGCGCGATCGGATATTCCGCCGGCGGTTCGGCGGCGATCCGTTACGGTGTCGACATCGGCGCCGACCGAGTGGTGAGCATTGCCGGGCAAACGCACAGGGCGCGCGGTGCTGTTGCCAAGCTCGAGCGGGGATCTCGTATCGTCAGCGGGCGCTTGGAGGCCTCCTTCTCGGGTGAGGAGCTGGACCTCAGAGGCTTCTTGACGGCGAGACGGTACTCCTCGAGGATCGAAGTCGTATACGCGGAGTCAGCCCCTCGCGACCGGGTTCATGCGGAGCATCTGTTGGGGGTTTCGGGAGTGAACCTTCATCCGGTGGCAGGCTGCGACGATCACGAACTGCTTCGATGGCTCGCGCTCCATGACGATTTGCGCGCGATGCTGGCAGGATTGCTCGCCCTAGGGCCGCGACGATGAGATGCGGCATTGCACCTGGATCCGCAGGTTTCGTACGACATGGCAAATGAAGACTCGCGGGTTCTGCGTCGGCACCTAGCCCTACCCCAGGCTTACGCTGCGCCGCGCACCACCACAGAGCGGCGCCTCGCAGAAATATGGTGTGCGGTGCTCAATATGGACTGCGTCGGCGTCGACGACGACTATACCGATCTCGGCGGCGATTCCTACTCCGCAACAGTCATCTTTGCTTTGGTCGAGGAGGCGTTCGGGGTGCATTTACCGCTGGCGCGCTTGATCGCCGACCATTGCCGCCCTCGCCCGCGAGGTCAGCGAGGCGCAGCGGTCTTCGCGCGACCCCAGCCCTTCCGCGCAAAACCGCGGGTGAGCCGTTGACGGCTGGGCTGTACGCGGCTGCGCGGCAATGCCCCCGGTCGCATCCGCGCTCGCCCCCGTTCCGATGAACGCCCTCGCTGCGATCCTGCATTACGCCAGAACCCGACCGCATACGGTCGCGCTCAGCGATGGCGGACGCGGGATCACCTACCGCGAGCTGGCGGCGCTGACGACACGCACGGCCGCCCATCTGTCAGCCCTCGGTGTTGTGCCCCGTGACCGGGTCGGCCTTCGCCTCAGGGACAGCGCCGATCATATTATCGCTCTGCTCGCCGCGGCACGGATCGGCGCGGTCGCGGTCCCGCTGGATTGGCGCGCCCGACCCGCCGAGAACGGGCGTTTACCCGTCGCGGCCGATATCAAGTACCTGCTCGTCGAACCCGACTCACTGCCGCCCGCGGACTGTTATTGCGTGGCCGTCGATGCGATCTGGCATCGCGCCGTCGCGCGGGCCGAACCCCTGGCCGAGCGACCGGCGGAGTGGGGTGATCTGCTGGTGATTTCCGCGAGTTCCGGGAGCACCGGCGAGCCAAAGCTGACTTCGATGACGCATCTGCAATATCATTTCGCGATGGCCGGCATGTTCGAGATCCCGGCCGGCCATCACCGCTATCAGAGCCCGCTGCCGCTTTACTACAGCGGCGGCCGCAACAGCCGCCTTGCGCATCTGCTGCGCAGCGACAGTGTCATTTTGTATCCTAGCCTTTTCGCCGGCGTCGAATACGCGGATGTCGCCCGCCAAGAGAAGGCAACGGCGGGGGTTGTGGTGCCTTCGGTGGTGCGCCAGCTGCTGAATAGCTCCGAGCGGGACGCGCGGCTGCCCGAGGCCATGGCGCTGTTTTGCGCCGGCGCGCCGCTGCACGCCGAGGAGAAGCGCGCGGCGCTCCGGCGATTGACGCCAAATTTCCAGGAGAGGTATGGCACCGCCGAGACGTTGGCCATCGCCGTTTTGCGCCCGGGCGACATTGCCGAGCGCGCAGCGAGCGTCGGCCAGCCGCATTCCCTGGCCGAAATCGAAGTGGTGGATGGCGACGACCGCCAGCTGCCGGATGGGACCGCCGGCGAATTGCACTGTGGCGCGCCGGGGCTCGCCTCGCCTTTCCCCGGACCGGCAGAGAACAATTTTCGGGGCAGGTGGTTTTATCCGGGCGAGATCGCATGCCTCGATGAACTCGGGTATCTGTTCCTGCAAGGACGGACTGCCGAAGTCATCAGGCGCAGCGGCGCGAAGGTGTACCCGGCCGATGTCGAGCAGGTATTGCCGGACCACCCCGACATCATCGAGGCCGCCGTTATCGGCCGGCCCGGCGCAGGCAGCGAGGAGGTGGTGGTGGCCTTCGTCGTTTCGCGACGAGAAGCGTGGACCGGAAAGCTGCTCGCGCATTGCCGCACGCGCCTGACGCCGCACAAGGTGCCCCGCCAGATCCATTTTTTGCCGCGGCTCCCGAGGGGCGCCGCCGGCAAGGTCGACAAGCGTGCGCTCGCCCGCATCGGGCGGGAAAACGGCACGCAGAGGTTATGACGCCGGGCACAGGCGGGCGGCCCCCTCTTTGGTGCCGTAGCGAAAGCGAGGGCTGGCGGTTGGCGAAGCCGAGCCCATTGCACTGAGATCTGACCGCCTGTCGTGGCCGGTACGATGGTGTAGAGCCGATGCGTCCTGAGGGTCTCGCGCGATCGGGCCACCGGCCAACGATGTCTTGCGGCACCGGATCGGCTACTCGCTGAAGCGTGCCGCGAAGGCGATTTTGGGTTGCCGAAGCCGGTTCAGAAGCACGATGATGGCCCCGAAGCCGCCGGGATCTGACCAATGTCCGTTGGTTTGCTGAACGACCGATACAAGTTCGAGTCTGACCCGCGTATCAAGCCCTACTTTACAGACTCTGCACGCAGGTTAGCCGTAGCCCTAACCAATCCATATTCGTTAGACTTCTCGGCTTTTCATGGAATAGTTACTGATAGTATTGCTTCCTTAAAACAGAAGGGGGTCAATACTAGGAGCGGCGATATATCATATGTAAATTATCACCTGCGGCGTTTTTGGGAGACAGACAGCATAGTGAATAGACTGCTTGCAAATAGAGCCGCGCCCAACAGGATCCTGGATATCGGTTTCAGCGCGAACACCGTAATAATCAAAAAATTGTTTCCGGATGCCCGTATTTTTGTTGCTGACCTCCCAGTGCGATGCAAAGAACTATCAAATAAATCTGAATTTTCGGGGATATTTTCATTGGACCTAACGCAATTTACGATCGATAAAAAATATCTAGGATCCCAGTTCGATATGATCATTTTTACTGAGGTGCTCGAGCACCTACCCGCTAGCCCACTTAGAGTTCTCCGCTTTTTGCTTCGCCATCTATCTCTCCAAGGTTATTTGATTTTGACCACCCCAAATTTGTACACTCGCGACAAACTGGAAAAAATGGCATTAAGGATCAATCCCACGCCGGCCTTTCCTCCCCACTATAGGATCGGCCAGTCTCGGGACCATATAAGATTGTATTGTATGAGTGAGCTTCTGGAATTGATCGATGACTCGGGTGGCGTGCCGCTCACGTGTTTCTTTTCACGGTGCTGGAGCGATCCGTACAAAGAATCAGATATATTCGATGATACTAATAGTGACCTAGTGGTGGTCGCTTCTACGCCACAGATATATTAACGGATCTCGAGGAGGTACTGACATGGCTGGCAGCGGACTTGCGTTTGTCGGTTGTGAAGTGGCTGGCACGCGAGCGCTCGCGAGCCCCGAAACCGGGTCCGGGACCGGGGCGCATCCGCGGGCGCAGCGCCGCGACGTCGTCATCGCCGGCAAGCGGGTCAAAACCGTCGACGTGCACGCGCATTGCGCGGTACCGGCGGCGATGCAGCTGGTCGATCTGCCGCTCGAAACGCAGGCCCTCCTGATGCACGACACCAGCTCGCGCATCGCCGCGATGGACGCACAGGGTATCGACGTCGAGGTGCTGAGCATCAATCCTTACTGGTACCGCGTCGAGCGGGACGTCGTCGCCGAATTGATCCGGGTCCAGAACGAGACGCTGGTCGAGTTCTGCGCCGCCAATCCCGACCGCTTCGTCGCCTTCGCAACCGCCGCCTTGCAATACCCGGGTCTGGCAGCGCGGCAGGTCCAGCACGCGGTGAAGAATCTCGGCTTCCGCGGTGTCGGCGTCGCCGGCAGTGTCGCCGGCGACGAACTGGCCAACCCGAAATTCCACCCGTTTTGGGCCAAATGTGAAGAATTGGGGGTGCTCGTCTTCATGCATCCGCTCGGCACCCGTGAATTGGAGGCGACCGGCAGGCTCGCCGGCTGCGGCCTCTTGACCAACACGATCGGCAACCCGCTCGAAACCACGATTGCCCTGTCGCACCTGATCTTCGAGGGCACGCTCGACCGCTTCCCAGGCTTGAAGATCTGCGCCGCGCATGGCGGCGGCTTCCTGCCGTCCTACGCAAACCGCTCGGATGCGGTGACCCGGTGCTTCCCCAACCGTGTCGGCCCGCTGCCGAAGAAAAATCCGACCGCGTACCTTAGGGACGGTCAGCTCTATTTCGACACGATCGTGTTCACCCCCGAGGGGTTGCGCCACCTGATCGCCGAAACCGGCCCGGACAAGATCATGATTGGTACCGACTACCCGTTCCCGTGGACCTCGACCGAGGTCGATCTGATCATGGATACGCCGGGGCTCAGCGACGACCAGCGCATCGCGATCCTCGGCGGCACCGCGCAGAGACTGCTTGGCATCGCTTGAGCAGCCGCAGTCGCGCGATACCGAAGCATCTACGAATTCAAATGGACCTGCCCTGACGCCTTAGGAGAAGATGCTGGACATTTCCTGCGCCAGCCTGCGCGCGACCCTCAAGACATTCCCGCGGGAGAATCCTTTCAGCCGCACAGTCCTTCGCCTGTCACGGTGCGGTTTCTCCACGGGAATGGGGCGTCCGGCACGTCTCGGCCGAGAAACTCGCAGAGTTCACGCCAACCGTCACCCGCATAGATGTCGAACTTCAGAAATTGCGCTTTTGGCTTGTCTTCAAAGAACCGTCGCACGCGCCGATCGTAAGCGTGAAACGCTTCGGCATAATTCTCATAATCGAGGAACAGCCCCATGCCTTGGCTGATGAACGCCCTGCCGTGACGGAAAGCACCTTCTCTCATTCTCGTGCGGTGTTTTCCGAAGCTGGTTACAGAATAGATGGACTTCACATGCCCGGTGAAGGATTTTTCCCAATCGACCGGATCGCGCGTCGTATAGATGGACTTCGCGTCGGGAAACAAATAGAAATTCCGCTCAAAAGTAAGACAGGATGGCGTATCGGTAAAAGCATCGAACAGATATAGATCGTCATCGCTTATCAATTCACAAGTCAATCGGTTGGTCCAATCGACCGTGGCGAAGTCAAGGATCGTTAACGCGGCGGACAGCGAGGTGGTGCCGGTCCGCGCCGAAGACCTTCGGCCTTGTATGGTCTGGAAAAACGGGGCCGCGGAGGGCCGCGGCAAGCGGACGGACACTGCCCAGCCGGCGAAGCTCCGCTTCGGCCTCCTCGACATGCCCCAGCTCGAAAAGTGCAGTTGCCCGCGACAGTTCCACGCCTGGCTTCATGCCGCTCGGCGACACCGCCAGTGCCGCCTCGAAGCAGCCCAACGCCCGGCGCCAGTCTTGGCGCCGGGCGGAAATTCGCGCACGGGCGACGGACAGTGATGCCGCAGGGGCGGGGGTGTCCGGCACGCCGTCGATGATCTTTTCGGCCTCGTCGACGCAGCCGAGCTCCAGTAGAACCGTCGCCGCGTCAATCAACCACGATGGGTCAGCCTTGTCGCCGCTCCCGTGGAGCAGCGTCTCCCAACGCAGCAGAGCTTCCGCCCACCAACGGCGGCGCATGGCCAGCCGCGCCAGCGCGACCAGGACGGCTGCACGCGCGCTCGAACCCTCGGGCGGAGCGCCGATCGCCGCTTCGACATCGTCCGACCGCCCCAATTCGGCCAGCAAAACCGCGCGCGCGGCGTGCCAGCGGGGATCGGCCCGGTTCCCGAAGCGCTCTATCGCGCAATCCCAATGAGCGACGGCATCCGCCCTGTCATTCCGGCGCGCTGCCGTTCGCGCCAACCCGACATGGCCGGCCGGCGCCGCCGGAGCGAGTTCGGCGAGCGCGCGGAAGAGTTGCTCGGCGTCGTCGAGCGCGCCGGCTCCAGGAGAGACTGGCCGTATGCGACGACCTTGGCGAGGCGCTGCGGTTCATCAGCCGCAAGCTGCAAGTGCTGCCTTGCCAGCGCGGGCCTCGTTGCCTCGAGGAGCGACGCGAGCGAGCGCAGAACGGGACGGATGCCGGCTTGCCAACGAACATCCCGGCCGGCGCCGCGAGGCGCGGCCGCGGGAGAGGGTTGCGGCTTCGGTTCTGCCCCGTCGCTTGTTGCCATGCCGCCCCGTCAGCACATTCGTGCGGACGGCTGTGCGGGTCGCCGCACGACGTCGGCGACCGCCGGATATTGCAATGCCAGGAGACGCTTTATCGGATCGGGTGCGATGACGTGGGACATCGCCGCGAACTCCCTCAGCCAGGGCATGCAGTTTGGCGCGTCGTACATCGGATCCCACGGTTTGGGCCGGGCGAGAAAGTGAACGACCGTCGATTCGCCGGGAAGTTGCTCGACGACGCTCTGCGGCTTGACCAACCGGTTGAAGCGCTCCGACCGGGCCGCGAACCTCCCCTGAAACGCCAGGTTGAGCGCGCACTGATCGACAAAGGTGAGCCGGTGCGGTTCGGTCAGAGATATCTCTGTGGCCCGCTCGAGCAACGCGCGAAGATCGGGGTGACGCAGATCGAAAAGCAGCACGCCGGAATTGAAGTACTGCTCGGATTCCAAACCCAGCAGCCTGGCGGCCTGACGGACCAGGGGGTTGCCCGCGTCTTCGAGGCACGCACCGAGGGGCTGTCCGGCGAGGTCGACCCCGACCAGTTGATCGAGCCCGGCATATACGCAGGTATCGGCGTCGATATAGAGCGCCCGGCCCACTGTGCCTTCGTCGAGCAATTGTCGGGCGGCATAGATCCGATAGTAAGCCGCCCGCGACCGGGCGCGACTGGGAGTGAAAAAGCCCCATTCCGTCCGCAGTTCGGTCTCCTCCAAAGAGAGCGAGCTGGCGGCGGCGCGCACCTCGATCGAGGCGGCGAAGGCGGCACCTATTGCACCGAAGAGGCTGGAACCGAGATCCAGTACCTCATTGGCGCAAAACACCGTGAAGTGCCAATCGCGCAGGCTCTCCATATTGTGCTTCATCAGCGAGAACAGGCTGACGCCCGCCCCGAGCAGGTAGGCGGCGTCGGTGCGCGCAAATATTTCCATGCGCGGCCGCCCCGGCTCCGGCCTTTGCAGCACGCACGCGAACAACGCCGCACGGTCCCTTCGGAAAGGGTCGGCGATCGGCTGGCGGAGCGCTGGTTTCGAGGTCACGCAGCGTCGTCGCAATTTCCACCGCGGCGACCAGATTACTTGGCGAGATACTGGCCGCAGTCTCGAAATATCGGCGGGCCGTCGCATGGTCCCCCTGCTTGCGACTTGCCCGGCCGCGGCAGATTAATTCAGACGCATCTGGTTATGATCCCGAAGCGACAACGTTTTCTGAGGTCTCCACTCTATCTCTGCCCGAGATGGCGGACGAAAGCAATTGCCCCCCGATATTATTCGGAACCGAACTGCCCCGCATCCGGGAAAAACACGGTGCATAGCCGCTCAAGGGATCGCCGCCGGTTCTCCATCCGAGTGGACGCAAGGCTGCGGATACCCATGGCGTTCGCAGAATTCATCGAGCGGATCGGCAAGATCGGCCGGCAGCCGGCGATAGTGTTCCGCAGTGACCTCCGGCTTTCCGACCGTAACCTTATCGGCCGACTCGTTCGGATCATTCGGTACCGAGGCGGCCAAGAACCGGGTTTTCGGGGAGCCGGCAAGCAACACGTAGGTGTCAAATCTCTTCTCGAATGCCTTCACAACATTGAGTACCCGCAGACTCACCGTATCGCCGTTGGCGACCGCCGAGTTCGGAAGCCCCTGGTCGATCGCGAAAACCAGCATCCGCCGGCCCGATCGATCCGCGACGCGCGTCGCGGGAGCGTCATCCCGGGGGATCGGCAAGCGGCTTCGGCCTCCTGCACGGACCGATCCGATAATGGCGGCACCCCAGGCACTTGGTTGTCTGCCGAATTTAGCCGTTGCGCAAGCCGGTCGCGAGGCGGGTGGTTTCGACGCCGAGACATTCGGGATTTCGGCGGTCTAACCGGGCGGGAGGCGCAGGGTGGCGACCGCCTGCGCGGCGATGCCTTCGCCGCGGCCGGTGAAGCCGAGCCGATCCGTGGTTGTGGCCTTGACGCTGACCCGGTCGGCGCCGATCCCGAGGATCTGGGCGACCCGCTCGATCATCGCCGCGCGATGCGGGCCGATCCTCGGCCGCTCGCAAATGATCGTGACATCGACATGGGCGATGGCGCCGCCCCGCGCGCCGACGAGTTCGGCGGCATGGCGCAGGAATTGGTCCGAGGCCGCACCGCGCCATCGCGGATCCGACGGCGGGAAATGTTGGCCGATATCGCCGGCGCCGATCGCGCCGAGCACGGCGTCGGTCAGCGCATGCAGCCCGACATCGGCGTCGGAATGCCCGGCGAGGCCGGCGCCGTGCAGGATTTCAACGCCGCAGATCACGACTTTCCCGCCCGGCGCGAAGGCATGGACATCGAGACCCAGGCCGACACGTACCTCGCCTTGCCGGGCGGCGAAGAGCCGCTCGGCGGCGGCGAGATCGTCGGGGGTGGTGACCTTGAGATTGTTCTCGCTGCCTTCGACCAGCAGCGGCTCGATCCCTGCCGCCTCGGCAACCGCCGAATCGTCGGTCAGTTCGCGGCCGGCGGCGGCGCGGTGGGCGGCGAGGATCGGCCCGAAGCGAAAGCCCTGCGGGGTTTGCGCTCGCCACAGCTCGGACCGCTCCACCGTCGCGCGGATTGCACCCTTGGCGGCGCGCTTGATCGTGTCGCGGAGCGCGAGGCAGGGCACCGCCGCCGCGGCCCGCTCGAGGGCATCGATCACCCGGTCGATCAAGTCCGCATCGGGAAACGGCCGCGCGCCGTCATGGATCAGCACGCGCTCGGGATGCCGCGCGACCAGAGCCTCGAGCCCAAGGCGGACCGATTCCTGCCGCGACGCGCCGCCGGCGACCGGCGGCAGCACCGGCAAGCCGGCGATGGCGCGATCGTACAATGGGCGATCCTGCGGCCGAATCGCCACCAGCACCGCGGCGATCCGCGGATGCGCGACAAAGGCCCTGACCGCATGGCGCAGCACCATGCTGCCGCCGACCGGCAGATATTGCTTCGGCACCGCACCGCCGAAGCGATCGCCTCGTCCGGCGGCGACGAGGAGCGCATAGACCGAAGCCATGCGCGAGGCTACCGCCGTGCCGGCCGAACCGCCAGCACTCCCGACATTACCAAGCGCCGATATTGCACTGCAGCAAGAGATTCGGTAACATTGCTCAATCGTTGAGCAGCTGAATGATTTGCGCAAATTATGAGCATCTCGATCGGGTTATTGCGTCTCGACGATCCGGTGATCCTGGCGCCGATGTCCGGGGTGACCGATCTGCCGTTCCGCCGTTTGGTCAAGCGGCACGGGGCCGGTCTGGTGGTCTCCGAGATGATCGCCAGCGAGGCGATGATCCGCCAGACGCGGCGATCGATGACGATGGTCGAGAGCTGCCGCCGAGGAGCAGCCGATGGCAGTCCAGCTCGCCGGCTGCGAGCCCGAGGTCATGGCCGAGGCGGCCAAACTCAATGCCGACCGCGGCGCCCGGCTCATCGACATCAATTTCGGCTGCCCGGTAAAGAAGGTGGTCAGCGGCCATGCCGGCTCGGCGCTGATGCGCGACGAGCGCCACGCCGCGCGAATTCTCGAGGCCACGGTCGCGCCGTCGATCTGCCGGTCACCCTGAAGATGCGCACCGGCTGGGACGAAGGCAGCCGCAACGCGCCTCAGCTCGCGCGGATTGCCGCAAGCCTGCGGCATCCGCATGATTACCGTGCATGGGCGCACGCGCTGTCAGTTCTACGCGGGCAAGGCGGATTGGAGATTCATCCGCCGGGTCAAGGAAGAGCGTGACGATCCCGGTCATCGCCAATGGCGACATCCTGAGCCTCGATGACGCCGACCGGGCGCTCGACCAATCGGGCGCCGACGGGTTGATGGTCGGCCGCGGCGCCTACGGCCGGCCGTGGTTCATCGGCCAGGTGATCGCCTGGCTGCCATTGCCGGCGGCGCCTCCCCGACCCGCCGCTCGCGGCGCAGCTGCGCCATCGTCGAGAACATTATGAGGAGATGCTGCGCCATTACGGCGTCGAGCTCGGCGTGCGCATCGCGCGCAAGCATTTCGGCTGGTATTCGAAGGGCCTGCCGGGCTCGGCGCGAGTTTCGCGCCGCGGTCAATCGGCTCGGCGAGGCGGCGCGGGTGAGGGACGCTGATCCGGCGGTTCTACGAGCCGTTCCTCGCTGCCGATGCGCGGCCGAGGGACGATCACCCGTCAGCGGCGGCGGCCGGGGACAGCGATCCGGCCGCCGGCCGGCCGAGCCGATGACCGCCACCCGGCCGGCGCGGCGGTGCGGCATTGGGCGCCGCCGCGGTGTTGGCGGCACTGCCGGACCCGGTCATCGTCATCGGCCGCGCTGGGCAGATCCGCTCTGGTCAATCCGGCAGCGGAGCAATTTCTCGGCATCAGCGCCGCCGCCTTGCGCGCCAGCCGGATCGCCGATCTGGTGGCGCCGCACAGCCCGATCCTGTCCCTGGTCGACGCGGTCTGGCGTTTCGGCAATACGATTTGCGAATACGACGTGGTGCTGGAAGGCGTCCGCTTTGGCAGTCGTCTGGTCACGATTCAGGGCGGCCTTGATCGGCGACGCTACGGAACTCCTGGTCCTGACGCTGCACGAGCGCTCGATGGCCGACAAGCTCGACCGCCAATTGACCCACCGCGGTGCCGCCCGCTCGATCACGGCGATGGCGGCGATGTTGGCGCACGAGGTCAAGAACCCGCTCTCCGGCATTCGCGGCGCGGCGCAGCTCCTGGAACAGGATGCCGATCGCGGCCGGCACGGCAGCTGACCCGACTGATCTGCGACGAGACCGATCGCATCGTTGCCCTCGTCGACCGCATGGAAGCGTTCTCCGACCATCGCCCGATCGCCTGCACCGCGATCAACATCCACGAGGTGCTCGAGCGGGTGCGCAAGGTGGCGCAGTCGGGTTTCGCCCGGCACGCCCGGCTCGTCGAGGACTACGATCCCTCGCTGCCGATGGTTCACGGCAATCGCGATCTTCTGGTTCAGGCCTTCCTCAACGTCGTCAAGAATGCGGCCGAGGCGGCGCCGCAGGCCGACAGCGAGATCGTCTTGTCGACCGCCTATCGGCACGGGCTCAGGCTGTCTGCTCCGGGCGGCGGCGGTCGCCGGCATCTGCCGCTGATGGTATCGGTCACCGACAATGGCGCCGGCATCCCGGAGGATCTGCGCCCGCATCTGTTCGACCCGTTCGTCACCACCAAACGCGGCGGTCGTGGCCTTGGTCTTGCATTGGTTGCCAAGGTGATCGGTGACCACGGCGGCGTCATCGAGTTCGACAGTCAACCCCGGCGAACGGTGTTCCGGGTGTTTCTGCCCGTGGTCGCACAAGACGGTAGCGGCTGATGGCTTCGACGATCTTGGTGGCCGACGATGACCGGGCGATTCGGATGGTGCTCAATCAGGCGCTTGCGCGGCTGGGACACGAGGTCAAGCTGACCGGCAGCGCCGCGACCCTTTGGCGATGGGTCGCCGACGGTGAGGGCGACCTGGTGATCACCGACGTGATCATGCCCGACGAGAACGGCCTCGATCTGATCCCGCGCATCAAGAAGATCCGGCCGCACCTGCGGATCATCGTGATGAGCGCGCAAAACACGCTCTTGACCGCGGTCAAGGCGACCGAACGGGGCGCTTTCGAGTATTTGCCGAAGCCATTTGATCTGCGCGAGCTGGTCGCGCTTGTCGAGCGCGCGCTCAGCGCCCCGCCCGATCTGCCGCCGTCGCCGGCGACCGAGGACGGCGACGATCTGTCGTTGATCGGGCGCTCGCCGCCGATGCAGGAGGTCTACCGGATCATTGCCCGATTGATGCGGACCGATCTGACGGTGACCATCGTCGGCGAAAGCGGCACCGGCAAGGAACTGGTGGCCCGGGCGCTGCACAATTACGGCAAGCGCCGCAACGGTCCCTTCGTTGCGATCAATATGGCGGCGATCCCCCGCGAACTGATCGAAAGCGAACTCTTCGGGCATGAGAAGGGCGCCTTCACCGGCGCCAATGCGCGCGGCATCGGCCGCTTTGAGCAGGCCCAGGGCGGCACCTTGTTTCTCGACGAGATCGGCGACATGCCGATCGACGCGCAGACGCGGCTCTTGCGCGTCCTGCAAGAGGGCGAGTTCACCGCGGTCGGCGGCCGCGTTCCGATCCGCACCGACGTGCGCATCATCGCCGCGACGCACCAGGATCTGCGCCAGCTGATCCGCCAGGGGCTGTTCCGGGAAGATCTGTTCTACCGCCTCAACGTCGCGCCGGTTCGGCTGCCGCCGCTGCGCGAGCGGATCGCCGACATCGCGGCGCTGGTGCGCCATTTCACGGCGCAGGCGGCGCGCGAGGGGCTGCCGTACAAGCGCCTCGACGAGCAGGCGATGGAACGGCTGCGCTGCTACCGCTGGCCGGGAAATGTGCGCGAGCTTGAAAATCTGCTCCGCCGACTGGCGGCGCTCTATTCGGAGGAGGTGATCGGCATCGATGCGGTCGAGGCCGAGTTGGGCGACGCGCCGGGACCCTCCGATGCGGCCGAGGCAGCCGATGGCGAGGGGCTCGCCGCCGCCGTCGAGCACCACATTCGCGGCTATTTTGCCGCTCATAAAGGCGGTCTGCCCTCGGCCGGGCTCTATGATCGGGTGTTGCGCGAGGTGGAACGGCCGCTGATCGTGCTGACGCTCGGCGCCACCCGCGGCAACCAGATCAAAGCGGCGCATCTCTTGGGCCTCAATCGCAATACCTTGCGCAAAAAGATCCGCGAATTGGACATTCCGATCGTCCGCGGGCTGCGCTAGGATTTCCCAGAGCTGTAGGATTTGGTCTAGGATCCGCAGCGGAACCGAGCGATCCCGCCGGACCCCCGGGGGGGAATTGCGCTAGAGGGTGTGCATGAGGCTGACGCGCCGGGTTCGGATCTGGGCCGGCCGCATCGGTCTGGGGCACAAATCCGCGATCGCGTTGGCGCTGGCGGCGCTCGGGTCGGGGCTGGCGACTTATCTGGCGCTGACCGGAACGCCGCCCTTCGCGCGCCGTCCCAACGCCATTCTGAGCCTGCTCAATCTCGACCTCGTTCTGCTGCTGGCGCTCGGCGCGCTGGTCGCCAAGCGGCTGTTGCAGGTCTGGGCCGAGCGCCGCCGCGGGTTGGCCGGGTCGCGCTTGCAGATCAGGCTGGTGATGCTGTTCAGCCTGATCGCGGTCACGCCGACGATCGTCGTCGCGGTAGCGTCCTATCTGTTCTTTAGCTACGGCGTCGAATCCTGGTTCAGCGACAAGGTGCGTACCGCGATCTCCGAATCGCTGGCCGTGGCCGAGGCTTATCTGCGCGAGCACAAGCGGGCGATTCGGGCCGATGCG
This sequence comes from uncultured Alphaproteobacteria bacterium, assembly GCA_963772295.1. Lineage (GTDB taxonomy): Bacteria > Pseudomonadota > Alphaproteobacteria > ATCC43930 > CGMCC-115725 > AP-15. Next base: position 396,939 of record CAVYWO010000017.1, on the reverse strand, counting down.
CTGGCGATGGCGAACGGTCTCAATCGGGCCGCGGCCGAGCTCGAACTGAACCCGCAGCAGCTGACCGAAGTCGTTTCCGCCCAGGCGGCGCTGCGCGGGCTGACCGAGGCGATGGTGTTCGACCGGGCCGGCCAAGTGCTGGCGCGGTCGAGCCTGTCGTTTACGCTCGGTTTCGAACAAGTTCCCGAATACGCGATGCGCATCGCCGACGAGGGCGATGTCGTCGTCATGACCAACGACAGCGACGACCGGGTGCGGGCTCTGGTGCGGCTCGACCAGTTTGGCCCCGTCTACCTCTTTGTCGGTCGATATATCGAGCCCCGGGTTCTGAGCTATGTGGAGGAGACCCAGCGCGCTGCCGACCAATACGAGAAGATGGAAAGCAAGCGGTCAGGAATCCAAGTCACCTTTGCTTTGATCTATCTGATGGTGGCGATGTTGCTGCTGGTCGGCGTGGTGACCTACGGCATTCATTTTGCCACCCAGCTTGCCGTGCCGATCAGTAGTCTGGCCGCCGCCGCGGAGCGGGTGCGGGGCGGCGACCTGGCAGCGCGCGTCCCGGTCGGCGAACGGGACGACGAGCTCGCATCGCTGAGCCGCGCGTTCAACCGAATGACCTACCAAATCGAAAGCCAGCAGCGCGAATTGCGCGAAGCCAACCGGCAGCTCGACGAGCGGCGGCGGTTTACCGAGACGGTGCTGACGGGCGTCTCGGCCGGCGTGATCGGGCTTGATCGCACCGGGCAGATCAACCTCCCGAACCGTTCGGCTTCGGCCCTGCTCGGGGTCGACCTCGAACGGTCGATCGGGCGCGATCTCGCCGAAGTCGCTCCGGAAATGGCCGGTCTCTTGGAAGAGGCGGGACGCCGCCCGGACCGGCTCGCTCAGTCCCAGGTGGCGCTTGCTCGCGGCAAGAGCACGCGGACGCTGTTGGTGCGGATCGCGGCCGAGTGCGATGAGCACGAGGTAAGCGGTTTTGTCGTCACCTTCGACGATATCACCGAACTGCTGTCGGCCCAGCGCAAGGCGGCCTGGGCCGACATCGCGCGCCGCATCGCCCACGAGATCAAGAACCCGCTCACCCCGATCCAGCTTTCCGCCGAACGCCTGAAGCGCCGGTACCTTAAAGAGATCAAGCGTGGCGATGTGGAGACTTTCACGATCTGCACCGATACGATCATTCGACATGTCGGCGATATCGGTCGAATGGTCGATGAATTCTCGGCTTTCGCGCGGATGCCGGCGCCGGTGCTCAAGCCCGAAAGCCTGGTCGAGATCGTCCGTCAGGCGGTATTCCTGCAACGCACCGCGCACCCCAAGATCGGCTTTTCGACGGCCTTTCCGCGCCGCCCGCCGATCGTCAGCTGCGATGCGCGCGTGGTCGGCCAGGCGGTCATCAATATCGTCAAGAATGCGATCGAGTCGATTGAAGCGAGAATTGTCGAAGAACCGCAGTCCGTCCCCGGGCAAATTCGGGTTACGGTGGCGGACGCCGCCGGGCGCGCCGAGGTGATCGTCGAGGACAACGGCACCGGCCTGCCGCGACACGGCCGCGACCGGCTGGCCGACCCCTATGTGACGACGCGGGCCAAGGGCTCGGGCCTCGGTCTCGCCATCGTCAGGAAAATCATGGAAGATCACCAGGGTGAATTGTTGTTGGAAGACGGCGAGCCGAGCGGGGCGCGCGTCCGGATGGTGTTCGCTTCCGAGATCCGCTCACGGGAACGGCCGGCAGCAGCGGGCGAGCGGGCGGCAATGAACGCGGTCGGCCATGGCGCATGACATTCTGATCATTGACGACGAGGCCGACATTTGCATGACGATTGCGGGCGTGCTCAAGGATGAGGGCTACGCCACCCGCGAGGCGACCGACACCGCCCAAGCATTGGCGGCGATCGACGCCCGACAGCCGACCCTGGTCATCCTCGATCTTTGGCTGTACGGCGACAAGCCCTTGGAAGGGTTCGAAATCCTCAAACGGCTGCGGGCGGAAATGCCGTCCGTGCCGGTTGTCATCATCAGCGGCCACGGGACGATCGAGACGGCGGTCGAGGCGATCAAGATCGGGGCTTATGACTTTGTCGAAAAACCGTTCAAATCGGATCGGCTGCTGCTCGTCGTCGAGCGTGCGATCGAAGCGGCCCAGCTGCGCCGAGAGAACGAAGAGCTGAAGCTGCGGGCCGGCGGCGACATCGATTTCATCGGCATTTCTCCCGGCGCCAATCTGGTGCGCCAGCAGATCGAGAAGGCGGCGCCGACCGGGAGCCGGGTCCTGGTCACCGGGCCACCGGGCGCCGGCAAGGAGGTCATCGGGCGTCTCCTGCATCTGCGCTCGCGGCGGATGAAGGGACCGTTCGTGCCGGTCAACTGCGCCACGATGCGGCCCGAGCGGCTCGAAATCGAACTGTTCGGCACCGAAGCCGGGAGCGGCGGCGGACCGCGCAAGATCGGCACCTACGAACGCGCGCATGGCGGCACCCTGTTTCTCGACGAAGTCGCCGACATGCCGATCGAGACCCAAGGCAAGATCGTCCGCGTGCTGCAAGAGCAGACTTTTGAACGAATCGGCGGATCGAGCCGGGTCGAAGTCGACGTTCGGGTCGTCGCCTCGTCAAATCGGGACCTCGGCAGCGAGATCAGCGCCGGCCGGTTCCGGGAGGATTTGTACTATCGGTTGAGCGTGGTGCCGATCCGGGTCCCGCCGCTGCGCGAACGCCGCGAAGACATTCCGCTGTTGGCGCGCCATTTCATGATCCGTTCATCGGAGGCCGCGCGCCTGGCGCCGCGCGACTACGGCGAGGACGCGATGGCGGCGTTGCAGGCCTATAGCTGGCCGGGAAATGTGCGGCAGCTGCGCAACGTCATCGATTGGCTGTTGATCATGGCGCCGGGCGATGCGCGCGAGCCGGTCCGCGCCGATATGTTGCCGAGCGAGATCACGGCCATCGCGCCGAGCGTGGTCAAATGGGAAAAAGGCAGCGAGATCATGACCTTGCCATTGCGCGACGCGCGCGAGGTGTTCGAGCGCGAATATTTGCTTGCCCAGGTCACCCGATTTGGCGGGAACATTTCCCGGACCGCCGCGTTCGTTGGCATGGAGCGCTCCGCTCTGCACCGGAAGTTGAAGTCTCTTGGCGTCTTCGGTAACGACCGGCCGGTCAAGTACGGGGCCTGACCGGGTGGTCGGGGTCGTCGTCCGCCCGCAGGCCATTCTGTTCGATTGGGACAACACGCTCGTCGACAGCTGGGCGACGATCCACGAGGCCTTGAACGTCGTCATGGCGGCGATGCGGAAGCCGCCGTGGTCGCTCCAACAAACCAAGGAGCGGGTTCGCCTGAGCCTGCGCGACAGCTTTCCCCGCCATTTCGGGGAGCGCTGGGCCGAGGCCCGGCAGATCTACCTCGACGCCTTTCGCGCCATCCATCTCGAACGCCTCAGCCCGCTGCTGGGGCGCCGCGAGTTGCTCGAGCGGTTGGTCGGCAGGCGGGTCTTCCTCGGCGTGGTCAGCAACAAGACCGGCAGCCTGCTGCGGCGGGAGGTGGCGGAACTGGGCTGGACCGGGTTTTTCGGCAGCATCGTCGGCGCCGGTGACGCGGCCGCCGACAAGCCGGATCCGGCACCGGTGGCACTGGCGTTGCAGCCGAGCGGGGTCGGCGGCGGCGAACAGGTCTGGCTCGTCGGCGACACCGGCGTCGACATCGAATGCGCCTGGAACAGCGGCTGCGTGCCGATCCTGCTCGGTGTCGGGTTGACCCTGACCGAGCCGGCGGCTGGCGCGCCGCGTTGGCGATGTCCCGATGCCGAGGCCTTGTATCGCCTGTTCGAGGCCTTGTGATTCGGCGGCGGCGGCCCATCTTGGTAGCGGCACCGCGGCAGCATTTCGCCGTGGGCTGCCGGTTTTGGCGTGAGCTGGGCCCACTCGGCTCCAAGAAGGGGGAATGGGAGAATACCCATGTCTGTGGAGAAATCACAAAACGTACAGGATGTCTTTCTCAACCACGTGCGAAAGAACAAGACACCGTTGACAGTGTTTCTCGTGAACGGGGTCAAGCTTCAGGGTATCATTACTTGGTTCGATAATTTCTGTGTTCTGCTTCGGCGCGATGCGCATTCGCAGTTGGTCTATAAGCACGCGATCTCGACCGTGATGCCGGCGCAACCCATTCAGCTGTTCGAAGGAAACGCGGAGGTCGCCGAGACCTGATCTACACGCCGAAGCCGGTGACCGCCGAGGGCGCCCCGACCGGGCGTGCGCTCGTCGTGCATCCGGTGCGCAAAGCGCCCCCTGGCGGGGGCTGGGTCGATGGGCGTTCGGCCGAGGCTCGCCTCGACGAAGCGGTGGCTCTGGCGCGGACGATCCGGATCGAGGTCGTGGGTGCCGAAATCGCGCGCCTTGCGGCACCGCGTCCGGGCACCCTCTTTGGCAGCGGCACCCTCGACACTCTGGCCCTCCGGATCAGCGCGAACGCAATCGGGCTGGTCATTGTCAACGCCGCACTTTCTCCGGTGCAGCAGCGCAATCTGGAACGCCGCTGGCAGACCAAGGTGATCGATCGCACCGGGCTGATCCTCGAGATCTTCGCCGCGCGGGCGCGCACCCATGAGGGCCGCCTGCAGGTCGAGCTGGCCGCGCTTTCCTATCAGCGCTCGCGGCTGGTGCGGTCGTGGACCCATCTCGAACGGCAACGCGGCGGGTTCGGCTTTCTCGGCGGTCCCGGCGAAAGCCAGCTCGAAATTGACCGTCGCCTGATCGACGACCGCATCGCCCGCCTCAAGCGCGAGCTCGAGGCGATCAAGTCCCGGCGCGCGCTGCAGCGCCAGGCGCGCCGCCGGGTACCGTTTGCGGTGGTCGCGCTAGTGGGCTATACCAACGCCGGTAAATCGAGCTTGTTCAACCGGTTGACACAATCCGCGGTGATCGCCGGCGAGATCCTGTTCGCGACCTTGGACCCGACGATGCGGCGCCTCGATCTGCCCTCGGGCCGCGCCGCGATCCTGTCCGATACGGTCGGCTTCATTTCCGATCTGCCGACCCATCTTGTTGCCGCTTTTCGGGCGACGCTCGAAGAGGTCGTCGAGGCCGACATCATCGTCCATGTCCGCGATATCCACCATCCCGAGAGCGAAGCGCAGCGGGCGGACGTGCTCTCCATCCTCGCCCAGCTCGGGCTCGGTGAGCGCAGCGACGGCGCGCTGATCGAGGCGCTGAACAAGATCGACCTGTTGACGCCGGACGGCCGCGCGCGGCTGCGCCTCGAGGCCGCGCGCAACGGGCGATGCGCGGCGGTCTCGGCGGTCAGCGGGGAGGGTTGCGAAGCCCTCCTCGAACGGATCGACCGCCAATTGGACAACGAGACTGGCAAGGTGACGATCGACATCCCGCTCGCCGACGGCAAAACCCTGGCCTGGATCTATCGCCGCGGCGCGGTGCTGGGCCGGCGCGACGACGACGAGGCCGCCCATCTCTCGGTGCGGCTGTCGCCGGCCGATATCGCCCGCCTGCGCCATCGGCAACGCCCGCATTGATGCGGCGAACGATCGCCCCGCGCGATCGCCGGGTGGCTCTCGAACTCTCAGCCGCCTTCGCCTTCGGCGCGCTTGACCTCTTGCCATAGGGCGTCGAGCGCATCGAGATCGCGTCCGCTGCCGCGTTCCTTGGCGAGAACTTCGAGGCGGCGAAAGCGCCGCTCGAATTTTGCCGTCGCCCGGCGCAGTGCCGCCTCCGGATCGAGCTCGAGCTTGCGCGCGAGATTGGCGACGGCGAACAAGAGATCGCCGAGCTCGTCCTCGATCCTTGCCGCATCGGCCCCGGCTTCGAGTTCGGCTTCGAGTTCGCCGATCTCCTCGGTCAGCTTGGCGAGGACCGGCCGCGGCTCGGGCCAATCAAAGCCGATCCGCGCCGCGCGACGTTGCATCTTCGCGGCGCGGAGCAGGGCAGGGAGAGCGAGCGCCACCCCGTCGAGTACGCTTTCGCCGCACCCCGTCGCTGCGGCCCGGGCCGCCCGCTCCCGGGCCTTGTGCTCCTCCCAGGCTGCACTTTGCGCCGCCGCCGACCCCCGGACAGCCCGCCCTGCGGGCGGTTCCGGGGAATCTCGACGTCGCCGAAGACATGCGGGTGGCGGCGCACCATCTTGTCGGCGATCGCCGCGGCAACCGCGGCGAAATCGAACAGCCCCGCTTCTTCGGCGAGGCGCGCGTGAAAGACCACCTGAAATAAGAGATCGCCGAGTTCGTCCTTGAGCGCCGCCGGGTCGCCGCGGGCGATCGCGTCGGCAACCTCATAGGCCTCCTCGATCGTATAGGGCGCAATCGTCGCAAAATTCTGCTCGAGGTCCCAGGGGCAGCCGCGCTCCCTGTCGCGCAGCCGCGCCATGATCGCAAGCAGTCGGTCGAGGGCGGCGATCACCGAACCTCCGGGCTCAGGCGCTTCTTCAAGAACAATCGCTGATGGTCGGGCGGATAGTCGAGCGTGCCGAACACCTCGTAGCCAAGCCTTCGGTAAAAATCGGGCGCCTGAAACGACCAGGTGTCGAGCCAGACCGAATGACAGCCGCCGGCCAGCGCCCGGCGCTCCGCTTCCAGCAACAGCTGGCGCCCGATGCCATGCCGGCGAACCGCGGCATGCACCCACAAATTGTCGACGAACAGCCAGCCCGCATAGAAGCCGGCGACGAGCCCGGCCATCAGCGCGCCGGTCTCGCCGCGGACAAAGAGGCCGAAGCGGCCGAACGCGGGATCGTGCAGATGGGGCCGGTTGAATTCGACCAGGGCATCGTTGATCGCCTTGCGGTTCGCGGCGGCGGGTTGGTCCTCGAAGCTCAGCGTCAGGCCGCGGGGCAGATCCATACACTCCTCCTGTGCCGTCAGCCCGCGACGAAGATGAGCAGTCGGTCGAGCAGGGCGGTAGTGCGTCAACCCGCGCCCGTCGGGGATCGACCGGAGCCCGGGGACGATCGCCGTGACCCCAATCTCAACGGCGACGTTGACGCAGATCAACCAATGAGTGGCCGGCCGCATATTGCACGATTGTCGGACCGTAACGCGGACATTTGCCTGTGGCACACATCGGCTACGCCCGCGTCGGCACGCTCGACCCTGGCCCGGCCCTGCAAGTCGACGCCCTCGGCGCTGCGGGATGTTCCGAGATCTTTGATGATCACGCCTCCGGCGCTCGGGCCGATCGGCCGGGTTTGCAGCCGGCACTCGATTGCCTGCGCGAGGGTAATGTCCTGATCGTCTGGGAGCTCGACCGGCTTGGCCGCTCGCTGCCCCTCTGATCGAGGCCGTGTCATCGCTCGCGCAACGCCAGGGCTGGGACAAGGGTCCGGGGGAGACGGCTCGCGCGGCAGATTAAGCTTTGCCCGGATGATGAGTTGTCGGCGCAAGATAGAAATTGTGGAAAATCAGCGCCCGCGTTTGTTGTCGAGGCTTTCAGTGACGACGGTAAGCACGTAGCGCGAGGCACCTGCGATATTGCGCAAGTCTGCCTGCTCAGTCCATTGGATGAGGTAAGCGAGTTCGTTTTGCACCGCTGCCTTGGGTGTCATTTGAAGTGAGTTGTCCTGCATGGAAAATCGCTCTGCCAGTGCTTCACGTCGCTGTCAAATCAAAAAGAGTTGGCTGATCGACGTTATGACCAATTTCATACAATTCAGCGAAAAACACGGAGCGGGCCTGCGCCGGCGTTGAGGAATGAAAATGTCACCCGCGACCAATGCGTTGAGCGCCATAGATAATCGGAACGCTGAATTTAGTTCTGCTTATTGTGCTGTGCTGCCAAGCCTTGGATCCTTCAACCTCAGCCTCGAATGCAAGCACCTCGATACCAGCCGCGGGAGGGGTGCGCGTCACGGTCGGCGCGTTTTGCATCGTGGTGATCGGTAAGGCGTGACGGCCGGGGCGTCCGATCCCGAGCATCGAAGGTCCAGCAACCCTCGGCTCGAGAAAGGAGACCCCGATGACCCCTTCGCAGCGGCCCGTCAGCGCACTGCGGGCGCGCATGATCGAGGACATGAGGGTGCGCGGCTTCACCGAGAAGACGCGCAACGTTTGGCGGCCTTCATCGGCCGGTCGCCCGACACGGCGACGGCGGAGGATCTGCGCCGCTTCCAGCTGCACCAGACGCAGTCCGGCGTGCAGCCGCCGAGCATCAACAGTGCAGTCGCGGCCCTACGCTTTTTCTTCACCGAGACGCTCGACCGGCCGGACCTTTCCCGGCGGCTCACGGTGGTGCGCGAACCGCGCCGGCTGCCGGCCGTGCTAAGCGTCGAGGAGGTCACGCTTCTGCTCCAGGCGGCGCCGGGGCCGAAGTACAAGGCGGCGCTGGCCACCGCATACGGCGCCGGACTGGGCGTCTCCGAGGTCGTCGCGCTCAAGGTCGGCGACATCGATTCCGAGCGCATGCTGCTGCTGCGGGGTCGAGGAGGGCAAGGGCCGCAAGAGCCCGCCCCGGCGGAGGCCGGGGACCGCAACGCCATGCTGTCGCCGCAGCTGCTCCAGAATTTTGGGTGGTTCTGCTGGCTGGCGACTAAAGCTGACCATGGGAGACGAGCCTCCCTTTCTTCCGCTTATCGCACCGCGAATTACGCGGGCCCAAACGGCATCGAGGGTGTACGCTGCTCCCCTCGCGGGAGGTCGTCGGGGAGGCGATCGGATGTCCAGCAGAAAAACAATTAAAGACGCCGTGCTGAGTGCCGCGGCATTCTTGCTTACGGCGATCATCTTTTTGATGATGCCGACATCAGGCATCTTTGCGGCCACGCATACAGGGTCGGGCGGGGCATCATCGACGAGCGGAGAGGCGGCAACATCGCCGGAGATCGCCGAGTTCATTGCATTGCTCGCCGATCCGAAGATTTCAGAAGTGGCTGGAACAGCAGCACGCTGCCGAAGCCTCCAAAAAACCGGCGGCGCACGAAGAGACGGTCTCGGAATACATCGATACCCGAGTCGGCGCGACGCGAGAGCACATCGCCGCCCTCGCCGCCGCGCTCCCCGATCTGCCGAACCAGTTGGAACGGGCCTACGGCCTCCTCCAGGCACAGATTCCAACTCGGGGGACCGTTCTGGTCCTCGTCCTTGCCTTTGCGGCTTTGGGCTACGGCGTCGAGTGGCTGTTTCGCAGGGCGACGCAGAAGACACGCGAACGCCTCGCCGCGCTGCCAATGGAGACTGTAAACGATCGCCTGCGTCTCATCGCGGCGCGTCTCGCCTTTGTCTTCGGCGTGGTCGTAGCGTTCGCCATCGGGAGCCTCGGCCCCTTCCTGGCGCACGATTGGCCGCCGCTCCTGCGCCAGATGCTGCTCGGCTATCTCGTCGCCTTCCTCGTCACCCGCATCGCGGCGGTCGTCGGCGATTTTCTGCTCGCCCCCGATGCCGAGCGCTTCCGCATCGTTCCGACGGATCGGGTGACCGCTCGGTTCTGGTGCCGACGGCTCACCGCCTTTGTCGGCTGGTTTGCCTTCGGCTGGGTGACGATCGGCGTGCTCAGCGCTCTCGGCTTTTCTCTGGCAGGGCGCCAGCTCGTCGCCAACGTGCTTGGCCTCGGTCTCCTCGCCATTGCGCTGGAATCCGTGTGGCGCCGGCCGGTCGCGCGCGACCGGAGCAGCGAAGTGTCGGCACCCGTTACGCATCGTGTTGTCGGCCGAGGCGCACAGAACGCTCTCTTGTCGGTCGGCTTCGTGCTGTTGTGGGGGCTTTGGGTGGCGAGGGCCATGCCGGGCTTCTGGCTGCTCCTCGTCATTATCACCCTGCCGCTGGCCAACGGCGTGATCCGGCGGGCGGTCGAGCACCTGCTTCAGCCGCCAGGTGCGCCGCAGGTTGGTGACGGTCCGCCGAGCGTCATCGCGGTGAGCCTCGAGCGCGGTTTGCGGGCGCTCTTGATCATTGGCGCGGCAGCGACGCTCGCCTGGGGCTGGGATATCGACCTCGTGCACATCGCCGGGCAGGACACGCCGTTCGCCCGCTTCGTCCACGGCATGTTGAGCGCAGTCATCATCGTCCTCGTCGCCGACGTGTTCTGGCACGCTGTGAAGACGGCGATCGATCGCAAGCTCGCCGAGGTCGAGGATCTCGGTCAGCCGAACACCGACGAGGCGCGACGGCGGGCGCGGCTCCATACGCTCCTGCCCATTTTCCGCAATGTCCTGTTCGTCGTAGTCATCGTATTTGCAGCGATGATGTCGCTCGCGGCAATGGGCGTCGAGATCGGACCGCTGATCGCCGGTGCCGGCGTCCTCGGCGTCGCGATCGGCTTCGGCGCCCAGTCGCTGGTGCGCGACGTGATTGCCGGCATGTTCTACCTGCTCGACGACGCCTTCCGGGTCGGCGAGTACATTCAGAGCGGCAACTACAAGGGCACCGTCGAATCCTTCAGCTTTCGCTCGGTCAGGCTGCGCCATCAACGTGGCGCCCTCTACACCGTGCCGTTCGGGCTTTTGGGCGCGGTTCAGAACCAAAGCCGCGACTGGGTGATCGACAAACTGATGGTCGGCATCACCTATGACAGCGACATCGACAAGGCCAGGAAGCTGATCAAGCAGGTCGGGCTCGACCTGGCGAAGGATCCCGAATTCGCGCCGCTGATCTTGCAGCCGTTGAAGATGCAGGGTGTCGACGCGCTTGGCGATTTCGCGGTGCAGCTGCGAACGAAGATGATGACTTTGCCGGGCGAGAATTTCGTCATCCGGCGCCAGGCCCTTGCCATGATCAAAAAGGCGTTCGACGCCAACGGCATCAAATTCGCCTACCCGACCGTGCAGATTGCCGGCGACGGCGAACCCGCCGCTGCCGCTGTCGCCCAGCAGGCACTCAAGTTGGCCCATCCCGCAGCGGCGGAGTAGCTGAGAGAGCGGCCTTCCTCCTTCCCCGGCCGGGGTCATGCTCGGTTGATTAGCCGCGACGCTCAGGCGGGACACGGTGCGTGTCGCTGTTGACCCTCTATAGCCGCAAGGACGCGGCAGGAGACTATCGTGATAGCCGAGACCACCGCGAAAGCCCGCTGCGCTATCTCTACATCGCCCTCGGAGCGGTGATTCTGACGAAGACCGCAGTGCTGCACACCCAGGGCATCGAATTTACCCCATGGGGTATCGCCATCGTCAAGGCCGTGGTGCTGGCGAAATTCATGCTGCTCGGCGATGCCATGAAGATCGGCAAACGCACCACCACTGGCCCGCTGATCTGGCCGACACTACGCAAGGCGCTCAGCCTTCTGATGCTGCTGATAATCATGACCATCATCGAGGAAGCCGTCGTCGGCCTGTTCCACCGCCAGTCGATCGCCGTCGCGCTCGGCGAACTCGCTGGCCCTCGGCTCGAGGAAACGCTTGCCGGCTTTCTCGTCATGCTGGTGGTGCTCATCCCGTATTGCGCCTTCCGGGTCCTCGGCGAGGCGCTCGGCGAAGGCAGGCTGGCGCGGATGTTTTTTGTCGAGCGGGAGCGAATGGAGCAGCTCAGGTAAAGCCTGGAGGCACCCTAGACACTGCTAACTAAAACGTCCGGTCCCTTGGGCCGTAGAGCGATCGTTCTCAAACTTCCGGAGTATTCGCGGTTCGCGCGGCGGGGATGTACCGATAGAGCGTTGCCGGAGAGACGCCGAGACGGTGCGCGATTTGAGTCACGCCGATGTCAGGATTGGCGAGCATCGCCTTGGCGGCCTCGATGTCGTCGTCCGTGAGTTTCGGCGCTTTTGGCCCTGACATTTCGGTTTGGCCGGCCCTTCTGAGCGTTTCGGAGCGATCCGGCCCGCCGCCGAGGGTCGGCTTCCCGTGTCCCGGTTAATCGGGCTGGGTAAGCACGGGTGCAAGCGCCGATGCGATGGCGAGATATCAACTGATTTCTATCGAACGCGGCGTTCTCGCTCGGCATTTCGGACGGTCAGGTTCGGCCGGGGATCCACTTCGGGCATTCCTGGTACAGGTATGGCGGGCGCGATCGATGTATCGGTCGGTGATGACGGTGCCAGAGCAGGTCACGTCCCCCACGCCAATTCGATTTCTGGGGAAGCGGCCTCGCGCTAAAAGGACATTGCTGGTGGGGGCGGAATCCCCCGCCGGCGTTGCCGGCCGGCAACGAGCATTAGAAGGCGGCATCGCGATGAAATCGGCTATGCGGCTAATCGCCGGAACGTTGGTGCTGCTCGGTGTTGGGGCCTGCAGCACTCAGCCCTGGGTGCTCAGCAAATCGCCCGATGCGATCACGGTACGCTGGTACCCCGACGAGACCGATGTCGTCGCGGCGGATCAACTCGCCGCGCTGCACTGTCAGTCATCGGGCAAAGCCGCGCGGCGCGAGAGCGAGATTCTCGACGGCAGCGCCGAGATCGCTCGCTACGTTTGCCGCTGAGGCTGCAGATTTCCTGTAGCCGCGTCCCGTTCGATCGCGGCGCTACGGGTGGCGTCGTTTGCGCGCCGCGCCAGCGACGGAGCTTCGCTCAGCCGCGGTCGGCGAAGGGCGAGCCCCGTCGATGGCCATAAACAGCGGCCGGAGAATTTTGGCGAGGCACGGTTCCGGTTACTCTCCGCCTGTCGCCCGCCGCTGCAGCGCCGCGAGCCAGCGGCGCAGTACTGCGGCGTGGGTAGCGAGGCGCGCGGCGATCGCTGCGCCGAGTTGGCCGCGATACATGTGGACGGCCAAATTGCGGTCGCGGCCGACCACCATCGCGGCTTGCGCATCTTCGTCCGTCAGCCAGCCGAGCCGCCGCGCCGCGCGAATGGCGGCGTTCGGAGATGCAACCTCGACGCCTTCGCGTTCGCCAAGCAGCTGCTGGCAGGCTTTCCACACCGCCTCGAAACTGTAGATCAGCCGCAGGATCGCGCTGTCGCGCTCGACCAGCGACCGTTCGACGCGATCGACGACCTCGTCCAGAGTCGCGAGCGCCGCTTCGGCTTCGGCGATCCGCCTCTCTACTCCCGCCATTGCACGCCGTCGCGCCGGACCTCGGCAAAGAGGGCAGGGTCGGCATCCCGCAGATCGACCAGATCGACATCGTAGGGAATCGGACTTTCCTCGATGTCGGCTTGCAGCTCGCCGAAGAAGCCGATCGGCAGCGCGCCGCGCGGCAGGATGGCGATATCGATGTCGCTGTGCCGGCGCGGTGCGGCGCGGGCGCACGAGCCGAACAGCCAGACCGCCGCATCGTGGCCGCCGAGTGCCGAGAGCACGATGCGGCGCAATTCCGCGATCGCCTGCAACCGTACCGGGTTCACCCGACCCGCTACCCGGCCTTGCGCCGGCGGGCGGCGGCCGGCGCCTTGAGATAGCGGCGCAGATGGTCGCCGGTATAGCTGCCGCTGCTCGCGGCCACGTCCTCGGGGGTGCCGGTCGCGACCACCTGGCCGCCGGCGTCGCCGCCTTCGGGGCCGAGATCGACGATCCAGTCGGCGGTCTTGACCACTTCGAGATTGTGCTCGATGACCAGCACCGTGTTGCCGGCATCGACCAGCGCGTGCAGCACCTCCAGGAGCTTTCGCACGTCTTCGAAATGCAGCCCGGTGGTCGGCTCGTCGAGGATATAGAGGGTGCGGCCGGTGGCGCGCCGCGACAATTCCTTGGCGAGCTTGACCCGCTGCGCCTCGCCGCCCGAGAGCGTCGTCGCCGGCTGGCCGACGTGGATGTAGCCGAGCCCGACCCGCTGCAAGGTCACGAGCTTGTCGCGGATCGACGGCACCGCCCGGAAGAACGCGACGCCCTCCTCGACGGTCATGTCGAGCACGTCGGCGATGCTCTTCGCCCGGAACAGCACCTCCAAGGTTTCGCGGTTGTAGCGCCGGCCTTTGCAGACATCGCACCGGACATAGACGTCGGGCAGAAAATGCATCTCGATCTTGATCACGCCGTCGCCCTGGCAGGCCTCGCAGCGCCCGCCCTTGACGTTGAACGAGAAGCGGCCGGGCATATAGCCGCGCGCCTTGGCTTCGGGCAGGCCGGCGAACCAGTCGCGGATCGGGGTGAAGGTGCCGGTATAGGTCGCCGGGTTGGAGCGCGGCGTGCGGCCAATCGGCGACTGGTCGATATCGACGATCTTGTCGAGGAACTCCACACCTTCGAGCCGGTCGAACGGCGCCGCCGGCTCGCGCGCGTTGTTGAGCCGTTTGGCCAGCGCCTTGTACAGGGTCTCGACGATCAAGGTCGACTTGCCGCCGCCCGAGACGCCGGTCACGACGGCAAAGGCGCCGAGCGGGAATTCGGCGGTGATGTGCTTGAGATTGTTGCCTGATGCGCCGACGATGCGGAGGATCTGACCGGGATGGCCGGAGCGCCGCACGGCCGGCACCGGGATCTGCCGCATCCCGGTCAGGTATTGGCCGGTGACGCTCGCCGGATTGGCCATGATCGCTTCGGGCGCGCCCTCGGCGACGACATGGCCGCCGGCGACCCCGGCGCCCGGTCCCATATCGACGACCCAGTCGGCGGTGCGGATCGCCTCCTCGTCGTGCTCGACGACGATGACCGTGTTGCCGAGGTCTCTGAGCCGCTTGAGGGTCGCGAGCAGGCGGCCGTTGTCGCGCTGGTGCAGGCCGATCGACGGCTCGTCGAGCACGTAGAGGACGCCGGTCAATCCCGAGCCGATTTGCGAAGCCAGGCGGATGCGCTGGCTTTCGCCGCCCGAAAGGGTGCCCGAGGCGCGCGACAGGGTCAGGTATTCGAGCCCGACATTCCGCAGAAAGCCGAGCCGTTCGTTGATCTCGCGCAGGATGCGCTGGGCGATCTCGCGCCGGCTCGGGCTCAGCTCGGCCTCGATGCCGGAAAACCAGGCGAGCGCCGAGGCGATCGACAGGCGCGCGACCTCGCTGATGTTGCGGCCGGCGATCTTGACCGCCAGCGCCTCGAGCTTCAGCCGGTCGCCGCCGCACGCCTCGCAGCTGCGCGCGCTCTGGTAGCGCCCAAGTTCCTCTTTGACCCAGGCGCTGTCGGTCTCGCGGAAGCGCCGCTCCATATTCGGCAGGACGCCCTCGAACGGCCGCTCGGTCGTGTATTTTCTGAGGCCGTCGTCATAGCTCATCGCGATCGGCGTGCCGGCCGAGCCCGAGAGGATGGTCTGTCGCATCCGCTCCGGCAGCTCGGCCCAGGGGGTGTGCATGCTCGCCTTGAAGTGGCGGGCGATGCTCTCCAGGGTCTGCGCGTAATAGGGCGAGGAGGAATGGGCCCACGGGCTGACCGCACCTTCGGCCAGGCTCTTGCCCTCGTCATGGACGACGAGCGCCGGATCGAAATAGAGCTTGCTGCCGAGCCCGTCGCAGGCCGGGCAGGCGCCGTAGGGGTTGTTGAACGAGAACAGCCGGGGCTCGATCTCGGGGATCGTAAAGCCCGAAACCGGGCAGGCGAATTTCGCCGAAAAGATCGTCTCCTCGCCGGAATTGGCGTTCTCGGCGATGGCGATGCCGTCGGCGAGATCGAGCGCCGTCTCGAACGAATCGGCGAGCCGGTTGCCGAGATCGGGCGACACCACGATGCGGTCGACGACGACCGCGATGTCGTGCTTCAGCTTCTTGTTGAGCGGCCGGACCTCGTCGAGCTCGACCATCCGGCCGTCGATCTTGACCCGCTGAAAGCCGCGCTTTCTGAGATCGATCAATTCCTTGCGATACTCGCCCTTGCGCCCGCGCGCGATCGGCGCCAAGAGGTAGAGCCGGGTTCCGGCCGGCATCGCCGTCACCCGATCGACCATCTGCGACACGGTCTGGCTGACGATCGGCAGCCCGGTCGCCGGCGAATAGGGGACGCCGACCCGCGCCCACAAGAGGCGCATGTAGTCGTAGATCTCGGTCACCGTCGCGACCGTCGAGCGCGGGTTCCGCGAGGTCGTCTTCTGCTCGATCGAGATCGCCGGCGACAGCCCCTCGATCGCATCGACCTCGGGCTTCTGCATCAGTTCGAGGAACTGTCGGGCGTAGGCGCTCAGGCTCTCGACATAGCGGCGCTGGCCCTCGGCGTAGATCGTGTCGAAGGCCAAGGACGACTTGCCGGAACCCGACAGCCCGGTGATCACCACAAGGCGGTCGCGCGGCAGATCGACATCGATGTTTTTCAGGTTGTGCTCGCGCGCACCGCGGATCCGGATCAGCTGCTGCATGGGGGGATAATTAGCGCGGCCCCGCGGCCGGCGCTACCGGGCGCGCGCGCCGTCGCCGGCCGGGGGAGTTTCCCGCGGCATGACGCTGAGCTCAAGCTTTGGCGACTGCCGCGGCACGGCGAGCGGATCTTTTTCCGCTGCGTGATTAACCGTTGCGCAACATCGCCCGGCGACAATCTTAGCTCGGAGCCGTCCGGAACCCGGAGCCTCGTTCGGGCGGTCCGAGCGTCGCCGAAACACGTGGAGATGCCACCATGGGTTACCACTTCATGCGGAGACGGCGTCCGGCAACGGCCGCCATTTCGGTCGCGGCATTCCTTGCCGGCCTCTGGCTGCCGAACCTCGCGCTCGCTCAGGTCAACAACGTAGGCCTGCCGATCATACCTTTGCACATCAGCAATCATTACACGACAGATCACCTGTTCGTCTGGATCTTTGGCGTCACGAACCAAGTGGCCACCGGCATCCCAACCGGATCTAACGTCTATGTCACCAACAAGAACGGGGATGTCGCGATCAACCCGGCGATACCCGCCACCAAGCCGAAATCCTTGGGTATCGATGTCGGGGCGGGCACGGAGATCGACCTCACGCTGCCCAAACTATCAGGGGTCCGCATTTATACTTCGGTCGGGGCCGGGTTGCTGACGCAGAACGGGGGGAAAGAGGGTGCAGGTGAAGCCACTCCCGATGTTGAGAACCCGGGCGATCCGAACTTCAGGACGATCTTCGATTCGATCGAAACGACCTGGGAGGATCAGGCGCCCATCCAGGATCACACCGAGATCAAGACAAACCTCGGCACGAATGTGACGGAGGTCGATCTGTTCGGCCTGGTGCAGCAATACACCGTGGCGGGCATTGACCCCGCCACTTTCTTGCCGACGACAAAGACCGCCGGCTTCCTCTCGACCGCCCGGCGCGGTGCACTCTTCACTGCTTTCAAGGGCTTCGGACTGCCCTGGAGCAAGCTAATCTTGACCAGCGACGGTAACAGTTTGCGGGTTGTCTCTCCCAATCACGGCATTCACGGCACCATTTCTCCATTCCCGTTGTTCCCATCGGACCAACTAAAGAGTTATATCGATGATGTATTTACGACCTACACAACCGAAACGTTGAAGACAACAGTGAGCGTAGCACAACCAGGCGGTCCGACGGTTACCTACAATTTCAAGGGATCGACGGCAGGAGGGGAATTCTTCTTCTCCGATCCGGCCAAAAACGGCGGAAGGCCGATTTTCTCGCTGGCGAAGTGGAGCACGTTCAACGCCTATGAAGGTAGCTTTCCGTTCGGCACTGTGAAGCCCGGGGGCAACGACTGCACGGTGGCGCCCTTGTCCAACGACTGCCTTGCGGCTCTCGCCGTCAAGGCCAAGCTGCAAGGCGCGGTGATGCGGACCAACCTGATCGTTAACGACAACCTGGACGCCTGCGTAAAGAGTCAATTTTACGTAAGCCCGCCGGTCAATAAATACTCGAGGCTGTGGCACGATAATGGAATTGATGGTCACGCCTATGGGTTCGGGTTCGACGACACCTGCGATCAGAGCAGCTTCGAGCTGATCTTCAATCCGACGAAATTGACCATCACGTTGCCCGGCTCCCGATCATAGCTTAGCTACGGCTGCGGGCGGGGCGGGGTTTCCCGCGGCATCACGCTGATTTCGAGCTTTTGCGGCAGCCGCAGCACGCTGAGCGGCAGTGGCTTGCCGACCCGCTCCTCGGTCAGGAGCCGATGCAGCGCATCGATGTCGCCGACCGGAATGCCGTCGGCGGCGACGATGATGTCGCCCGGCTTGAGCCCGGCGGCGCGCGCCGCGCCGTCGGGTGCGGTCGACTGGACGCGCACTCCGGTCTCGCGCTCGAGCGCGTGAAAGCGGACGACCCGGCGCGGCAGCGGCACGTTCTGGCCGGCGAGGCCGAGATAAGAGCGCCGCACCTGGCCGTCGCGGATCAGGCGCGCGGCGACGAACTCGACGGTCGCCGCCGAGATCGAAAAGCAGATGCCCTGCGCCATGCCGATGATCGCGGTGTTGATGCCGACGACCTCGCCCGCGGCGGTGACCAGCGGCCCGCCGGAATTGCCAGGGTTGAGCGCCGCGTCGGTCTGGATCACGCTGTCGATCAGCCGGCCGGAGCGGGTGCGCAGCGAGCGGCCGAGGGCGCTGACGACGCCGGCCGTGACCGTGCATTGAAAGCCGAACGGATTGCCGATCGCGACGACCAATTGGCCGACCCGCAAACGCCGCGAATCGCCGAGCCGGGCGAAGGCCCCGGCCTCGCCGTCGAGCCGCAGAACGGCGAGGTCGGTATCGGGGTCGTCGCCGACCAGGTGGGCGGCGAGGCTGTGCCCATCGGGCAGGGTCGCCTCGATCTTGCGCGCGCCGCTCACCACGTGGCTGTTGGTCAGCAGATAAGCGTCGGGGGTGAAGACGACCCCCGACCCGGCGCCGCCGCTCGCACCGCTGACCTGAAGATGCACCACCGCCGGTCCGACCTTGTCGACCGCGCCGATCACGGCGCGCGAATAGGCGTCGAGCAGCGCCGCATCGGCGGCGGCGGGCGCAGCCGCCGGTTCGATCTCGCCGGCCTCGTCATTGCTCGCAGAAAGCAGCGTCATTGCGGGGTCCTGTGGATAAGAATAAAGTAGGAACATTTGCCGGACCTGATAAGATGGGGACCCCCGGCGGCTACAGCAGTGCGGTGATGTCATGGCAGGCAGCGTCAACAAGGTGATCCTCGTCGGCAATCTCGGCCGCGATCCGGAGGTCCGCTCGACCCAGGACGGGATGCGCATCGTCAATTTCACGCTCGCGACCTCGGAGAGTTGGCGCGACAAGATGTCGGGCGAGCGCAAGGAGCGGACCGAGTGGCACCGCGTCGTGATCTTCAACGAGCGGCTCGGCGAGATCGCCGAAAAGTACCTCAAAAAAGGATCGAAGGTTTATCTCGAAGGGGCCCTGCAGAGCCGCAAATGGACCGACAATTCGGGCCAGGAGCGCTATACCACCGAGGTCGTGCTGCAGCGCTTCCGCGGCGAGCTGACGATGCTCGATGGTGCTGGGGGCGCCCGCGGCGGTGCCGTCGCCGCGCCGACCGAACCCGGCCTTGACGAAGAGTACGGCGCCAGCGGCTTCGGCAACGAGGCGCCGGCGGCGCGCAGCGTCGCGCCCGGGCGCAGCCGCAGCCTGGCCGAGGAGCTCGACGACGACGTTCCGTTTTGAGACGCCGAGCCCGTAGGGCGGATCGAGATCCGCCCTACCCCAAAAGGGAGGTTCGGATGAGCGATCTGTCGGGTCCGCCGTTTCGCGCCGATCACGTCGGTAGCCTGCTGCGGCCGCCGGAGCTGCTGACGGCGCGGGCAGATCATCAGGCCGGGCGGATTTCGGCCTGCGAACTGCGCCGGGCCGAAGATGCGGCGATCGGCGACGCCGTCGCGATGCAGGCTGCGATCGGATTAAGCGCCGTCACCGACGGCGAGTTCCGCCGCGGCTCCTGGCACATGGATTTCCTCTACCGGATCGGCGGCGTCGCCAGGATCGACCAGACCTTGCGCCTGCAATTCCGGAACGAGGCCGGCACCGTCGAAGCGGCACTCGGCGCCTTTCGCATCGGCGGCAAATTGCGGCTCGACGAGACGATCTTCGGCGAGGACTTCGCCTATCTGAAAAGGGTGGCGCCGGCGGCAACGACGGCGAAACTGACGATCCCGTCGCCGTCGATGCTGCACTACCGCGGCGGCCGGGCCTCGATCGACACCCAGATCTATCCCGACCTCGAGGCGTTCTGGCACGACCTCGCCCGGGTCTATGCCGAGGAGATCGCGGCTCTGCACGCTCTCGGCTGCAGCTATCTGCAGCTCGACGACACCAGCCTCGCCTATCTCAACGATCCGGCGCAGCGCGCCTTTGTGACCGCGAGCGGCGGCGACGGCGAGACGCAGCATCTGACCAACATCAAGGTGATCAATGCGGCGCTCGCCGGCCGGCCCGCCGGCATGACCATCACCACCCATATGTGCCGCGGCAATTTCCGTTCGTCGTGGATGGCCGAGGGCGGCTATGACCATGTCGCCGAAGCCCTCTTCGGCGAACTGGCGGTCGACGGCTTCTTCCTCGAGTACGACGACGCCCGCGCCGGCGGCTTCGCGCCGCTGCGCTTTGTGCCGAAGGGCAAAAAGCGGGTGGTGCTCGGCCTCGTCACGTCGAAGCGCGCCGCGCTCGAACCAAAGGAGGCGCTGCAACGGCGGATCGACGAGGCGGCCAAATACGTGCCGCTCGATCAGCTCTGCCTCAGCCCGCAATGCGGCTTCTCGTCGACGGTCGACGGCAACGCGCTGACCATCGACGAGCAGAACGCCAAGCTGCGCCTCGTCGTCGACACCGCCCGCGACGTCTGGGGCTGAACGTTAAACACTATTCGCTCCCGCTCGTCCCAGACCCTGGATCTGCCACCATAGCGGGATATGGATCTTATACACTCAGAGTTGTATTTTGCTTGCACTACGGCTCGTCGGCCTCTGCGGCAGCGGAGAGCGGGCTTGCCAGGTTATGCGCATCGACGCTGTAAGCCCGATAAAGGTGCGCGCCGCGTCCAGGGGCATCCGTGCAGCTGGCGGCCGTGCCGACGCATTGGGGCAGCTCCATCCCGTCGCGTTCGACATGGTAGATGAAGGGGCCTGGTACATCGAGGCCCGTCACCGGGGCCCATGAGATCGTGACGGTCGGGTCGGTGCAATGTTCGCTCTTGTCCCGGCTGCATTGGGCGGTGATCCCCGTCGGTATGTAGGTTGAAAGCACCAATGGTGAGAGCGGCGGCTGGCTGAAGTCGAACTCGTCCATCAAATTGCCGATCGGCGCCCTCACCCCGTTGGGAAAGGTGACCGAGGTCAGCGCATCGCGGATATCCGGCCGGTTGTCTGGATTGCCCAGCTGGGCCGGATTGAGCCGGGCACCCCCATGAAAATATCCTCAATGAAGGTCGCGTAGGAATTGAAGCTCAGCACGCTGTGATCGATCTTTCCCGACTTCGCATAGGCGCTGATCATGATGCCGGGCACTCGTATGCCGAAGCCTTGGATCGGCGTTGCTGGCGTGTGGTTGCGATCGACAATGGGGGGAACCACGTGGTCGTAGAACCCTCCCCAGTCGTCCCACGCGACGAAGATCGCCGTATTGGTCCAGTAGGGCGACTGCATGACAGCGTTGACTAGCGAGGTGACGCAATTCAGGGACTTGTTGATTAAGTAGAGACTGAGTTCATCTTTAGTTCCCCACAGGCGACCGATCCATTAACAGATCGGAAGAACTTCAAGCATGATTCCCAGCCCGGTGAGACGAGACGTGGCGATGATCGAGACGAGACGCCTGACGGATGCAGGCGGCTTCGTCGACGGCTCACACACGAAGACCCGCCCGCCGTAAAATTCAGTAACATGCGCGCGATTAGGATGCCCTCGTTTTCCGCGAGCAGATTGGCGGCTTCGCCACTCCTTGCCCTGATTTTGGGTCGTTGTGGGCAGGGATCGCCCGCTTGAGCCTTTTGCGCAATAGCAAACCCGCGTTATGCGCGCCGCACGCTGTCGAACCAGGCCGAATTGACCGCACCGAGGGGCGGAGCGTGGGCTTTTGCCTGCATCGAGGCGCACCTCGTCCGACACATCGGTCGGTTCTGGCCCCCAGCGCCCCTTCTGCTGGCGCCGGCCTCGCCCGCATCCAATTGCGCATCCTCGACGACTGTCATTGCGGCGGGTGCCTCGCGGCGCGAATGAGGCTTTTCGGCAAGGCCGCCAGTTCGCCCAGCAACGCGCAGAGCTCAGACAGCGATGACGCTGGGCGGATGCCGGCCCGGTCGGCGACTTCGAGCCCGGCGAGGCGGAACAACAGCGCCGCCCGCGGCAGGTGCGCGCGGTCGCTGACCAGCACCACCCGGATGAGGCCGCGCGGCCGCAACAGCCGCGCACTCTCGCGGGCGTTTTCCCAGGTGTTGCGCGAGCGCGGCTCGAGGATGAGCGCCGCTTCCGGCACCGCCGCCGCCAGCGCCAGGCGGCGCATGATCGCCGCCTCCGGCTCGGGGCCGCGCCCGCCACCCGACAACAGCAACAGCGGCGCCGCTTGCGCGCGATAAAGGCCGATGCCGCGCTCGACCCGGCGGGCGAGCCGCGAGACGCTGGGGCAGCCGAGAACGACGATGGCATCCGCCCTGACTGTCGCCTTCGTCATGGCTTCCGCTCCGCTGTCGCGCGCCGCCCACCGCGACCGACCACCGCCGCGGCTGGCGCGCGCCGGCGAGACCGGCGTCAGAGCCATTGGCGCAGCCGCGCCAAGACGCCCCTCGGCTGGGTCTCGGCGACGAGGCGCTGCAGATCGGCGGTGGTGCCGGTTATGTCGGGCGCGGCGGTGTCGAGCGAGGCGACGATCAGCCGCGCCTCACCCCGGCGGTCGAAGACATAGACGCCGGCGCTGTGGATCACCTCATAGGGGTGGTCCCGGGTCGCCGGAGTGACCGAGTACAGCACCCGGCAGCGCCGGGCCAACTCCGCGAGTTCGTCAGGGGTGCCGCGCAACCCCTCGATCTCGGGCGCAAAATTGCCGACATAGGCGGACAATATCGGGGCCGTGTCGCGGTTCGGGTCGACCGTGACGAAGAGCAGGCGGACCGCGTGCGCGGCGGCGCCGAGGCGGGTCAGGACCGCGGCCGCATTGGCGAGCGTCGTCGGGCACTCGTCCGGACATTGGGTATAGCCGAAATAGAGCAGAACCACCTTCCCGCGGTAATCGGCCTCGGTCACCCGCTTGCCGTCTTCGCTGCGGGTCAGCGAAAACGACAGCGGCGGCAGGCTGCCCGACACGTCGACGGCATGCCATTTGGCGGCCTCGCCGCAGCCCCCGAGGAGGGCGAGCGCCAGCCCGGCGGCAAAGAGCGCGGCGCGACGCCACCAAAGCCGACGTCCCGGCACGGGGCTATTGCCGGCGGCGGCGCAGGCGGCTAAATCACCCGCGGCGTCCGCGGCCGCGGCGCGCGTTTCGCCGTCGGGCCCGGATCGGAAGGCGGACATGCTGCATTGGCTCTGGGTCATCATCATCGGCTTTCTCGCCGGGGCGCTCGCCAAGCTCTTCATTCACGGGCCGGGCGGGTTCATCGTCACCACCCTGCTCGGCATTGTCGGCGCGATCTTCGCGACTTGGCTCGGTGAGCACATCGGCTGGTATGCCCCGGGGCAGAGGGCCGGGTTTCTCGGGGCGATCGTCGGCGCGGTGCTGATCCTGGCGATCTACCGGGCGATCATCGGCGGCTACCCCTGAGTGCGTGCCCCGCAAGGTGCGGTGATTTCGCCGCTGGCCGACACTATATCGGAATATAGGATCGACGATCGTGGCCGCGCCAGCGCTCGCGCCCGGGCGCGATCTTTAATCCCGCGCACCAGCCCCCGGTCGTAGAGCCTTGGCCGTCTCCTCAGCCGCACCACCCTTCGCTCCCGACATCGCCAGTGTGGCGATCGAGGACGAGATGAAGCGTTCCTACCTCGATTACGCGATGAGCGTGATCGTGGCGCGCGCCCTGCCCGACGTGCGCGACGGGCTCAAGCCGGTGCACCGCCGCATCCTCTATTCGATGAAGGTCAACGGCAACGAATGGAACCGCGGCTACCGCAAATCGGCGCGCATCGTCGGCGACGTGATCGGCAAGTACCACCCGCATGGCGAGCTGGCGGTCTACGACGCGATGGTGCGCATGGCGCAGGATTTTGCGATGCGCCTGCCGCTGATCGACGGCCAAGGCAATTTCGGCTCGATGGACGGCGATTTGCCGGCGGCCTATCGCTACACCGAGGCGCGGCTGGCCCGCGTCGCCGATTTGCTGCTCGACGATCTCGACAACGACACCGTCGATTTTCAGCCGAATTACGACGAGACCGAGCGCGAGCCGAAGGTGCTGCCGGCCGGTTTTCCAAACCTTTTGGTCAACGGCGCCCAGGGGATCGCGGTCGGCATGGCGACCAACATCCCGCCGCACAATCTGGGCGAGGTCATCGATGCCTGCTGCGCCTATCTCGACAATGCCGCGATCACCGTCGAAGAGCTGATGCAATACGTGCCGGCGCCGGATTTCCCGACCGGCGGGCTGATCCTGGGCCGCGCCGGCACGCATGCCGCCTATACGACCGGGCGGGGGGCGGTGATCCTGAGGGCCAGCCACCACGTCGAGGCGATCCGCCGGGATCGCGACGCGCTCGTCTTTACCGAGATGCCCTATCAGGTCAACAAGGCAAAGCTGATCGAGCGCATTAGCGAAAGCGTCCGCGAAAAGCTGGTCGAGGGCATCGCCGAGCTGCGCGACGAGAGCGACCGCGACGGCGTTCGCGTCGTCGTCGAATTGAAGCGCGACGCCGAGCCCGACATCGTCCTGAACCAGCTCTACCGCCACACCGCGCTGCAGACGAGCTTTGGCGTCAACATGCTGGCCTTGAACGGCGGGCGGCCCGAGCTGATGACCCTGCGCCAGGTGATCGCCGCCTTTGTCGCGTTCCGCGAAGCGGTCATCACCCGGCGCACCACCCATCTGCTCGGCCAGGCGCGGCAGCGGGCGCACACCCTTTTGGGCCTCTCGGTGGCGGTCGCCAATCTCGACGCGGTGATCGCGCTGATCCGCGCCGCGCCCGATCCGGGCGCCGCGCGCCAAGGCCTCTGTGGCCGGGCATGGCCGGCGGCCGAGGTGGCGCCGCTGGTGGCGCTGGTCGGCGAGCCCGGCCGGGCGGTCGCCGCCGACGGCACCTACCGGCTCTCCGATGAGCAGGCGCGCGCCATCCTCGATTTGCGGCTGCAGCGGCTGACCGGGCTCGAACGCGACAAGATCGCCGAGGAATTGCAGGGTCTGATCGCCGAGATCGCCGGTTATCTCGAAATCCTGCGCTCGCGGGCGCGGCTCTTCGAGGTGCTGCGCAGCGAATTGCTGGCGATCAAGGAGCGCTTCGCGACGCCGCGGCGCACCCGGATCGAGGATGTCGAATTCGAGGCCGACATCGAGGCGCTGATCCAGCGCGAGGCGATGGTCGTCACCGTCAGCCACGCCGGCTACATCAAGCGCGTGCCGCTGTCGACCTATCGCTCGCAGCAGCGCGGCGGCAAGGGCCGCGCCGGCATGGCGCTGCGCGAGGAGGATTTTCTCAGCCAGGTGTTCGTCGCCTCGACCCACGCTCCGGTGCTGTTTTTCACCTCCTCGGGCCGCGTCTACAAGCTCAAGGTGCACCGCCTGCCGCTGGCGACCCCGCAGGCGCGGGGCCGGCCGATGGTCAACCTGCTGCCCAATCTGGGGCCGGGCGAAAGGATTTCGACGGTCATGCCGCTGCCCGAGGACGAACAGCGCTGGTCCGACCTCGCCGTCGTCTTCGCCACCGCCAACGGCTATGTCCGGCGCAATGCACTCGGCGATTTCGGCAATGTCATGGCGAACGGCAAGATCGCGATGAAGTTCGAAGGCGAGGACGCCGACGATCGGCTGATCGCCGTCGCCACCTGCACCGAGGCGGACGATGTCCTGCTGGCCACGCGCAACGGCCGGGCGATCCGCTTCCCGGTCGGCGACCTGCGGGTGTTCTCCGGCCGCAGCTCGGTCGGGGTGCGCGGCGTCCGGCTGCTCGGCGACGACAAGGTGATCTCGATGTCGATCCTGCGCCATGTCGAGGTCGCTCAGGATCTGCGCAATGCCTATTTGAGCCTTGCCGCGAAGCGGCGGCGCGAGACCGGCGAGGACGGCGAAGCGGCGCCGGAGCCGCCGCCCGATTTCGACGAAGCCGACGGCGACAACGGCGGCGGCGACGGCACGATCTCGGAGGAGGCATACGCCGATCTTGCCGGGCGCGAGGAATATGTGCTGAGCGTCACCGAAAAGGGTTTCGGGGTGAGGACCTCGGCCTTTGACTACCGGATCACCGGGCGCGGCGGACAGGGCATCGAGAACATGGATCTGCGCCGGCGCGACGGCGATGCCGTGGTTGCGGTCTTCCCGGTCGGCAACAACGAAGAGGTCATGCTGGTCACCGATGGCGGCATGGTGATCCGCTGCCCGGTGGACGGCATCCGCATCGCCCGGCGGCGCAGCCAGGGCGTCGTGATCTTCAAGGTCGGCGACGGCGAGCGCGTCGTCTCGGTCGCGCGGCTGCCCGAGGACGCCGACGATGATGCGGGCGAGGCGGCCGAGGAACCGGCCGACGCGCCCGCGGCCGACGGCGGTCGGCAGAGCGATGCGGGGGAGCCATGACGACGCCGCGCGTCGGGATCTATCCCGGCACCTTCGACCCGATCACCAACGGCCACACCGACATCATCCGGCGCGCCGTGCGGCTGGTCGATCGCCTGATCGTCGGCGTCGCCCGCAACGACGGGAAGGGACCGCTTTTCGTCACCGACGAGCGGGTCGAGATCGTGCGCGGCGAGATCGCGCACCTCGAAAACGGCGACGCCGAGCGCATCGAAGTGCGCGCCTTCGACAGCCTGTTGATGGATTTCGCCCGCTCGGTCGGGGCCTGCGTCATCGTTCGCGGGCTGCGCGCGGTGTCGGACTTCGAATACGAGTTTCAGATGGCCGGCATGAACGCCCGGCTGAACCCCGAGATCGAGACCGTGTTTTTGATGGCCTCGGACCGCTTTCAGTTCATCTCGTCGCGCTTCGTCAAGGAGATCGGCGCGCTCGGCGGCGATGTCTCGCATTTTGTCAGCCCGCGGGTTGCCGCCCGGCTCCTCGACCGCTATGCCAACGGACGGGCCAGGCGGCAGCGCCGCGCCGCCGGCGCCGGGTAGGAGCCGCGACCGCCCGCATCCGCCGCCTGCCGAACCCGGTCGTTGCCGCCTTGACACACCGCCGCCCGAGGGCTAGCGTCGCCGAGCTTTCCGCCGGTTTACGAGCGGGTTGACGGAGGACAGCGATGGCGACGCCGGCATCGACGACCCTAAGGATGTCGGCCGATGGTCGATAGCAGCGGCGCCTGTGCGGAAGCCTGGCGCCGGCCTCGCGCCGGGTCGTATTGGGCGGGATCGGTGCCGCCGCAGCGCTCGCTTGCCTGCCGGAGCCGGTGCGCGCCGACGAGGCCGCGGACCCGGCGCGCAGCATGCAGGCGCAGCCGGGCGACCTCCTGGTGGCGTTCAAGAATGACGGGGCCGGGGCGATCATCAACCCTGGCGATGTCAAGCGCGACGCGCAGCCGCTGCTCGCTTGGCCTTTCGACACGGCCAAGAAGCTCGCGCGCGACGGCTCGCGCCTCAATCTCGTCATCCTGATGAACTTCGACCCGGCAAGCCTGTCGGCGGCGGAGCGGGCGCGCGCCGCCGACGGCATCGTCGCCTATACGGCCGTGTGCACCCACATGGCCTGCTGGGTCACCGACTGGCTGAACTCGAAGCAGGTATTGCAGTGCGCCTGTCATCAGTCCGAGTACGACCCGCGGCAAGGCGGCAAGGTGGTCGGCGGGCCGGCGCCGCGGCCGCTGCCGGCGCTGCCGCTGCGCATCGCCGCCGGCCGGCTCGAGGTGAAGGCGCCCTTCACCGACAGGATCGGAGGGGAAAAGGTAACGGGATGACTCGACGACAGCCTCCCTGGTGAGCGGGGAGGATAGGGATGCGCAATTCCACAGCACGGGAGGAACGGATGAGAGCGAAAAAGGCGTTATGGTTCGGTGCCGCACTTGCTGCGGCACCGCTGTTCGGCCTTGGCGGCGGCGTAGCGTCGGCCGGCGAGATCGGCACCTACACCACGGTGACGCAGCAGCGGCTGGAAAATCCCGAGGTCGAAAACTGGCTGCTCTACCGCCGCACCTACGACAATCACGGCTTCAGTCCGCTGCACCAGATCACCGCCGACAACGTCAAGGATCTGGTCCCGGTCTGGACCCTCTCGACCAGCGTGATCGAAGGCCACCAGGCGCCGCCGATGGTCAACAACGGCGTCATGTTCGTGACGACGCCGACCAACCAGGTCATGGCGATCAATGCCGCAACCGGCGATCTGTATTGGCGGTACCAGCCGAAGTATCCGGAGGGGCTGTTCCAGCTCCATCCGACCAATCGCGGCGTCGCGTTCTGGGGCGACAATCTTTACATGGCCACCAACGACTCGCGGCTGATCGCGCTCGACGCGAAGACCGGCAAGGTGGTCTGGGAACAGCCGATCGGCGACTGGAAGATCGGCCAGTATTCGACCCTCGAACCGCTGGTCGTCAACGGCAAGGTGATGGTCGGCACGTCCGGCGGCGAGATGGGCGTGCGCGGCTTCGTCAAGGCGTTCGACGCCAAGGACGGCAAACTCTTGTGGACGACCTATACGATCCCGGGGCCGGGCGAGCCGGGCCACGAGACCTGGAACGGCGACGCCTGGAAGAGCGGCGGCGGATCGGTGTGGATCACCGGCGATTACAATCCCAAGCGCAATATTGCCTATTGGGGCGTCGGCAATGCCGCCCCGTGGCCGGGCGACCTGCATCCGGGCGATAATCTCTACACCACCTCGACGATCGCGCTCAACCCGGATACCGGCCAGATCGTCGGCCATTTCCAGTATCACCATAACGATTCGTGGGACTGGGACGAGGTGCGGCCGCCGATCCTCGTCAATATGCAGTATCAGGGCCAGACCATCGACGGGCTCGTCCACCCGGCGCGCGACGCCTATCTGTGGCTGCTGCAGCAGACCGACAACGGCATCAAGTTCCTTTGGGCCAAGCCGTTCGTCTACCAGAACGTGTTCACCAGCATCGACCCGGAGACCGGGCGGCCGAGCTATGATCCGGCGCATACGCCGGTGAACGGCAAGCTGGTAACTTTTTGCCCCTCGCTGTGGGGCGGGGTCGATTGGCTGTCTTCGTCCTACAGCGACGAGACGCACCTGCTCTACATCCCGGCCAACAACGGCATGTGCGGCGAATACAAGGGTGTGGACAAGCCGCTCGTGAAAGGCCAGCTGTGGCTCGGCGCCGACCTCGACTCGCTCAATCTGTTGCCGCAGGGCGACCATATCGGCGAGCTGCAGGCCTGGGACATCGCGACCGGAAAGCAGGTCTGGATGCACCCGTTCCCCAACCAGCTCTTCGACTCGGTGCTGTCGACTGCGGGGAATCTGGTGTTCACCGGCGGGACCAACGACCGCATGTTCCGCGCCTTTGACGCCCGCACCGGCGAGGTGCTCTGGCAGCAAAAGACCAATTCCGGGATAAACGCAATGCCGGTCGCCTTCCAGGTCGGCAGTACCGAGTACATCTCGGTGGTGTCGGGCTGGGGCGTCGACGCTCAGCGCATTCAGGACGCGCTCTCCAAGACGTCGCTGAAGCTCGATCCGAACGCGGTGCCGCAGGGCGGGGTGATCTGGGTGTGGGCGCTGCGCCAGCGCTGACGACCGAGACCGGGGGCCGCGGCGCGCGGCCCCCGCTGTTTTCTAATGGAGGCAAGCCATGGTCACGCTTCACGTCAACGGGCAAGACTACAGTTATGACGGCGACCCGTCGGTGGCGCTCTTATGGGTGCTGCGCGACGAGATCGGCCTGACCGGAACCAAATTCGGCTGCGGCTCGGGGCTGTGCGGTGCCTGCACCGTGCATATCGGCGGCACCGCGGTTCGCTCCTGCATGGTGGCCGCGGCCGACGCCGCCGGCAAGACGGTCGTGACGATCGAGGGGCTCGACCCCAACGGCGACCACATCGTGCAGCGCGCCTGGCGGGAAACCAGCGCACCGCAATGCGGCTACTGCCATGCCGGGCAGATCATGCAGGCCGCGGCGCTGCTGGCCGCCAATCCGAAGCCGACCCAGGATGCATTACTGACCACGATGGCGGGGAACATCTGTCGCTGCGGCTGCTATCAGCGGATCGCAGATGCCATCAACCTCGCCGCCACCGGAGCATGAGCCATGAGCAAGATGTTCGAACTGGCGGCGATCCCGCCCGGAACCCTCGCCAATGTCAGCCGGCGCTTTGTCTTGAAAGGTTTCGCCGCGACCGGCGCGCTGGTCGTCGGCACCAGCTTCGTGCTGCCGCACCGGGCGCTGGCCGGCTGGCTGACCGGCGCCGACAAGATGCCGCACGGCACCGTCTCTGACCCGAATGTCTTCGTCTCGATCGACCCCTCGGGCATCGTCACGATCATCGCCAGCCGATCGGAGATGGGCACCGGCTCGCGCACCAGCCTGCCGATGGTGGTTGCCGACGAGATGGAGGCGGACTGGGACCGCGTGCGCGTGGCCCAGGCGCCCGGCGACGAGCCGAAATACGGCAACCAGGACACCGACGGCTCGCGCAGCCTGCGGCATTTCGTGCAGCCGATGCGGCAATGCGGCGCGGCGATGCGAATGATGCTCGAACACGCCGCGGCCAAGCGCTGGGGCGTGGATCCGTCGCAGGTGCGGGCCGAGAACCACGTCGTCGTCGATCTCGGTTCCGGCCGCAAGCTCGGCTACGGCGAGCTCGCCGCCGCGGCGAGCAAGTTGCCGGTGCCGTCGGCCAGCGATATCCGGCTCAAGGACCCGAAGGACTTCCGCTATATCGGCACCGGCACGATCTCGATCGTCGACCTGCACGACATCACCACCGGCAAGGCCGGTTACGGGATCGACGCCAAGATGCCCGGCATGAAATTCGCGGTGATCGCCCGGCCGCCGGTGGTCGGCGGCAAGCTTGTGGCGTTCGACGCGAGCGAGGCGCTCAAGGTGCCCGGTGTCGAAAAGGTGATCGAGGTCCAGGGCTGGCCGTGGCCGCACAAGTTCAACCCGGTCGGCGGCGTCGCGGTGGTTGCGCGCAATACCGGCTCGGCGATCAAGGGCCGCGAAAAGCTCAAGATCACCTGGGACGACGGCCCCAATGCGACCTACGATTCGGTCGCCTACCGCAAGGAGCTGGAGGAGACCGCCGGCAAGCCCGGCCAGATCGAGCGCGACGACGGCGATGTCGAGGCGGCGCTCAAGGCCTCGAGCAAAGTCATCACCGCCCAGTACTACCTGCCGCACTTCGCGCATGCGACGATGGAGCCGCCCTCGGCGACGGTGTCCGTGGCCGACGGCAAGTGCATCGCCTATGCGGCGACGCAGAGCGCCGGCGGCTGCCGCGATGGTCTCGCCGAGCTGCTCGGCATCCCGGTCGAGAACGTCACGGTCAACACCCCGCTCCTGGGCGGCGGCTTTGGCCGGAAGTCGAAATGGGACTATGTGTTTGAAGCGGCGCTGATATCGAAGGCGATCGGGGCCCCGGTCAAGGTCAACTGGACCCGCGAGGACGACCTCCAGCACGACTTCTACCACACCGTCTCGGTCGAGCGGATCGAGGCCGGCGTCGGCGCCAACGGCAAGGTGATCGCCTGGCGGCACCGCAGCGTCGCCCCGACGATCCTGTCGACGTTCAAGCAGGGGGCCGACCACGAAGCCTTTTTCGAGCTCGGCATGGGCCTCGTCGACAACCCGTTCGAGATCGCCAATCTGCGCTGCGAGACGGGCAAGGCCGACGCCCATACCCGGATCGGCTGGTTCCGCTCGGTCTCGAACATTCCGCACGCCTTTGCGGTGCAGTCGATGGTGGCGGAGATCGCCGCCGTCCTCGGGCGCGACCCCAAGGACATGCTGTTGGAGCTGATCGGCTCCGACCGCAAGCTCGATCCCAGCAAATTCCACGGCGTGAAAGACTTCTGGAACTACGGCGACCCGGTCGAGACCTATCCTTTCGACACCGCCCGGCTGCGCCGGGTGGCCGAAACCGCGGCCGCCTCGGCCGGCTGGGGCAAAAGCCTGCCGAAGGGCGAGGGCCTCGGCATCGCCGCACACCGGAGTTTCCTCAGCTATGTTGCGACGGTGGTGCACGCCGCCGTGGACGGGCGCGGAAACCTGAGCGTGCCGCACGTCTATACCGCGATCGACTGCGGCTTCCATGTCAATCCCGAGCGCATCCGCTCGCAGATCGAGGGCGCCGCGGTGATGGGTCTGGCGATCGTCAAGTACGCCCAGATCACGTTCAAGAACGGCAGGGTCGAGCAGAGCAACTACGACGGCTACCCGGTGACGCGGATCATCGAGGCGCCGCTCGACGTCCATGTCGACATCATCCCCGCCGACTGGAGCGTGGCGTCGAGCGGCGTCGGCGAGCCGCCGCTGCCGCCCTTTGCGCCGGCGCTGTGCAATGCGATCTACGCCGCCACCGGCAAGCGCATCCGCGAGCTGCCGCTCGGCAAACAGCTGGCGATCTGAACCTGTGGCGGCGGCGCCCGGCGCGGCGTCGCGGCTGCAAGCAAAAAGGGGGTTGGGCGAAGGCCCAACCCCTTTTTTCTGCCGCCACGGCCGGCAAGACGCGGACCGGGGCCGGATTGACATTGGTCCGCGTTCGCTCGCTGAATGGTGTTGCCGCGGATGCCTCCCGGATGAGCCGCCATGGACACTGCCGCTTCGGATTTCGTGCGCGCCGGCACCTTCGAGGAGTTGAAGGCCAAGGGACGGCTTGTCTTGCATGGCCGCCATCGCCCGATCCTCGTCGTGCACGAGGGCGGGCGCGTCTGGGCCCTCGACAACCGCTGCCCCCATATGGGCTTCCCGCTCGATCGCGGCAGCATCGACGACGGCGTCCTGACCTGCCACTGGCATCATGCCCGCTTCGAACCGGCGAGCGGCTGCACTTTCGATCTGTGGGCGGACGACGTGCCGACTTGCCCTGTCGAAATCCGCGCCGACGGCGAAATCTGGGTGCGGCCGGTGTTCGGCGAGGCGGACGCGGCTGAGCACTGGCGCCGGAGGCTCGCGGACGGGCTTGCCCACAACCTCTCCCTCGTCCTCGCCAAGGCGGTGCATGGGCAGCTGGCGGCGGATGAACCGCCGGCAGCGATAATTCGGCAGGCGGCGCTGTTCGGCTCCCGCAACCGCGATGGCTGGGACACCGGGCTCACTATCCTGACCGCGCTCGGCCGCCTGCTGCCCTTCCTGTCGTGCGAGGACAGGCACGTCGCGCTGTTTCACGGCGTGCGCCGGGTGGCTGCGGATTGCGACGGCGCCGCGCCCCGCCGGGATCGGGCGCCGCTGACCGCGGCGTCCGACCCGGCCACACTCAAGCGCTGGCTGCGGCGCTGGGTGGCGGTCCGGCATCGCGATGCGGCCGAGCGCACCGTCCTGACCGCGATCAACGGCGGCGCCTCGCCCGCGGCACTCGCGGATCTGCTGTTGACGGCCGAGACCGACCGCGTCTATGCCGATGGCGGACATTCCTTCGACTTCATCAACAAGGCCTTCGAGTGCCTGGATCTTGTCGGCTGGCAATACGCGGCCGACCTGCTGCCGAGCGTCGTCGGCCAGATGGCGGCGGCGCGAGGCGCCGAGGAAAGAACCGCGTGGCGCGAACCGGTCGACCTCACGGCCCTATGCCAAGAGGCCGCGCTGGACCTGCCGCAACGCTTCGCCGCCCACCGCGGCAGGCGCTCTTGGTCGGCTCACGCGGTGCTGGCCGAGAGCCTGCTCGCCGACGATCCGATTGTGATCATCGATGCGCTCGCCGGGGCGGCGAGCGCCGGCGCCTCGCCCGCCGATGCCGGTCGCGCGCTCGCTTATGCGGCGGCGCTCCGGGTCGCGCGCTTCGGCACCGCCAACGAGCATTCCGACTGGGAAACTGCCCACCACGTCTTCACTTACGCGAACGCCGTCCACCAGGCCCTGAAGCGGATCGGCGGCGAGATCACCGCCGGCGACGGCCCCGTCGCGGCGGTGCGCGGCCTTCTGCACGGCGCAATGGCGCTCTATCTGGCCCGTTATCTGAATGTCCCGCCGGCGTCTCTGCCGGGCGAACGGGGTGACCGGCTCGATGACCTGCCGGCGGCGGCGAAGCAGATCCGCGCTGCTCTGCTCGACACCTTTGACCGCCAGCAGCAGATCAATGCCGCGGCGCGTCTGGTTGCCCGCTATTTGCTGCTGAACCACCCGCCCGAAGCGTTGATCGCGACGCTGGCGCATGCCCTGCTGCGCGAGGATGCGGGGTTTCACGCCTACCAGATGCTCGAGGCGGGCGTGCGCCAGTTTCACGAGTGGGGCGACAGCGAGCCGGGCCGAAACATCCTGATCGCGGTGACGCGGTACCTCGCTGCCCACTGGCCGACGCAGCGTGCCATGCAGCAGACCTTCGACATTGCTCGTCGGCTGATGGGCGGTAGCGAACTGCATGGGGAGGCGCGGGCGGCCGAGTGAGTGTCCCTCGGCCCGGGGTTTTCAACCCACGCCCGCGCGGCGCCGGCGCGGCTGCGCAACGCGCTCGGCGGCATGACCGCGTCATTCCGGCCGGAGCCCACGGGTCCGCGCTGCGCGCGGCCCGAGGGCTCCGCGAAGGGCCGGAATCTTATGAACACCGACTATGACGCGCTCGCAGGCGGGTGTTCCAGGACTTAGATGCTAGCCCGACTTCGCGGATTGGCCGATCGCGCATTGCCTCACCCTGGACTCCGCCCCCATCGGCCCATGTCCGGGCGCCGAACAGCAGGGCCGAGAGCGCCGCCAGCAGCGCCGGCGATCGCGCGCCATCGCCTTCCGGCGCAGAGCGCCAGTGGAAAGAGAATGCCGAATTGCGGCTTGAAGGTCAGACAACCGACAAACATGCCCGCCAGCAGCGGCCGGCGTTCGAGGGCAAGAAGTGCCGCGCCAGTCAGCGATGCGGTCAAAAAGCCGCTCTGCGCGGCGAGCAGGTTCCAGGCGGTAAAAAAGCGCAGCGAGCGCCAGCGCAATCGCCGTCCGCCGCCGGACGATCAGATAGACCGCCGCGAGGCAAAGGGTCAGGGTCAACAGGTCCCAGCCGATGAAGGCGGCCTGGTAGGGCAACAGCGCCAGCGGCGCCAGGATCAGAAAATAGGTCGGCGGATAGGGCCAATAAGGATAGTCGTGGCCCGATCGAGGGAACAGCGATGCCTGCGCCTGGGCCAGCGCGGCCGGGTCGTAGAGGGCCGCGGCATGGCCCTCCAGCGCCGCGGTGCCCGCCGTCCAGCCATTGCCGAAGTCGTGAAGATCGGCTGCCCGTGCCGGTCGGCGATCCAGGTTCCCGCCCGATAGAGGACGCAGAAATAGACCAAATAGAGCGCCGCCAGAGCAAGGCCGAACGAGGTCAGCCACCAGCCGGTGAAGATGTTCACCGGGCGCGACGCGCGGCGGACGACGCCACCCTCGCGGTTCTCTGCGGTATCGATCACCGATGATTCAACGGCCGCAGCGCGCCGGCGTCTCAGACAAATTCTCATTGCGCCGGCGGCGCCGCGCGACGATGGATCACGGCATGGGGGTCGGCGTAGACCTGGTGCCACCCGGGCAGGTGGCCGAGCAGGCCGACCGCCGGGCTCGCCGGTTCGAGCAGGGTCCATTGGACGGCATAGCGATCGAGCAGCTCGGGCAGCCAGTTGCCGATGGCGTCGGTGGCGGCAACGTAACGCTCCAAAAACGCGTCGCCGAAGAGATCGGCGCGGCCGTCGACAAAGGTCGGGACGCCTTCGAGCATCAGATACCCGCCAAAGCGCGCCGCATTGAACACGTGTCCGTCGAGCCCGGCGCCGCGCGCCGCCGCTAGCGCCGCGGCCGGGGCGATATCGGCGCTTGGCGCCAGGCCGCGCCGGTCGAGGGCCCAGGCGCCGGCGAAAAAGCCGACAACCGCCAACACCAGCGCGGCACTCGCGGGCATCCACGCAAATGGTCGGGGGAGATGCTGCAACAAGAGACGGGGCCACGCCGGCTTAGTCTCATCGTCATGGCGACCCCCGGACGGCCGGCCCTGGCGGGCCGTTCCGGGGGAAGCCATCCCGATCCTCGCGACTCTGCGACGACGAGATCGCCACAGCGCCCGTCGGCCTTCGCCGACCGAAAGTCGGCTTCGGCCGACCGTACGTCGAGGCCTCGCGATGACGGCCGCTCGGGGCCGAGCTGTCTGGCGAGCGGGGCCGCGAGCAAAAGCGGCGCGACGATGCCGAGAAGCTCTTTGTTGCGCACATGGACGAGCGCAGCCCAGAGCAGCAGCAGCAGCATCAGGATGCGCGACACCGGCAGTCTGATCGCGAGCGTGAACCCGCCCAGAATGAGGAGCCCGATCCATGCTTCGAGCGGATCGAAGCCGGCGAAGTCGGCGCTGCGCCATTCCGAGATCGATGCCAGCGCAAACTTCATCCCGAGCATCTTGAACGGCAGCAGCAGACCACTGACGCCGTTCGGCGAGACGAGTGCCGCGAGCGTCGAGCAGGCGAGAAACGTGCCCCATCCGGCGAGCGCCGCAAGGCGGCCCGCGGCCGGCGCCGCCAGCACCGCCTCGGCGGCGAGGAGCCCGGCAAAGAAGAGGCCGACGACAAAGCCGCCATGCAGATTGCACCACAGGATCATGATCGGCAGGAGCAGCAGCGACGGAACACGGCCCGCGTCGCGGGCGCCGATCACCCGCGCCATCCAGACGACCAGAAGCGGCCAGGCGAGGACATGCGGGCGGGCGAGGAAGTGAGATTCGGTCAGGGCAAAGGCGGCGAGCGCGCCGATCGCCGCGCGCCTCGGCCCGAGCGTCATCGCCAGCGCCCGGGTCAGGAGCACGAATGCCGCCGCAGCCGACAGCCCGGCCGCGGCGACCACGCCGCCCCAGCCGAGCCGATCGTAGAGGACGGCAAAAACGAGTTCAGAGAGCCACTCGTGCGGGACCCAGCTCCGGCCGCGAGCCGTGAAGGTGAACGGGTCGTGGAACGGTATCGCGCGATGGGCGAGGATCCAGCGGCCGATCGCGATGTGCGAGAGCGTGTCGCCGTCGTTGAGCAGCGCCCGGGCGCCGGCGAGGGCGACGCAATAGACGCCGAGACCGACCAGGAGCGGCACCGTCCAAGCAGCCGACACCCGGCGGCCCGGCGCGAGCGCCAGCCCGGATTGCATCGAACCGCACCTCGCCGCGTTGTCCGCCGGGAAACCTAGCGGCCGGCGGGAAATCGGGAAGCTACAATCGCGGCCGGGAGAATCGCGGTCAATCGGCCATCGCCATGGCGAATGCCGGGGGCCGGGCGGCGAAGACCGGGGGCGGTGCCGGCGGTAGCCGTGCCGACCGCCCGGTCCAAGGGGAGGCGTCGCCGCCGCGCACCGCCGCTCGCAGCCGGCCGCGCCCGCGCGCCAGATGGCAACGCACGGCGCCAACCGAAAGCCCCATCGCCGCTGCCACCTCCTCGTAGCTCTTGCCCTCGACGCCGGCGAGTTGGAGCGCGGTGCGCTGCTTGGCCGGCAGGCGGCGCAGGACCGCCGCGACATCGCGCAAGACGAGCCGCGTCTCGCGCGAATCCTCGGTCGTACCCCGAGCTTTCGGATCGCAGATTTGCAACAGCGCGGCGGCTCGCTTCGATTTGGCGACGGCGGCGAGGAACTGATGGTGCATGATCGTGAACAGCCAGCCGCGCAGGTTCGAGCCCGGTTGCCAGAGATGCGCATTGGCGAGGGCCTGCATCAGGGTTTCCTGCAGCAGGTCCTCGGCATCGGGTTTGTGGCGGTGCCAGCGGCGCACGGTGCGCCGCAGGCACGGGATCTCGCCGATGATCTGCTCGGCAAATTCCGTGGTCGGCATCGCCCTCGGCCGGGTTCGGTCACCGGGCACGTCCCACCGGCAATTCGCGATCGAGCTCGCCTTATCGCCGCGGTTACCGAAGGACGACATGCAAGTTTCTCCGCTTCCCGGTGTCTGCCTGGCCCGCGATGCCTATCACTGCCAAGATTCGCGCGACCTCGCACTTGTCGAGGCAGACCGTTGGCCACTCGGCAACGAAGCTAGGACGCTTTTCTGACGGTTTTGTATCCGAAATGCAACCGAATTCGTGGTTGATATAGATATGACTGTCACAATGTGTTACAATAAGTAAATGTGGTTAAGGGAAACGACAGGGCCGATTGTCGCCGATGCGCCGTTGGCGACGGTTTCGACCCTTCTCGACATCCAAAAGAAAGAAATTCAGGCTTGTTCGGATACCCTGGGTTTATTGTAGTTGACGATCCGGTGCCGGGGGGCAGAACTGCACGAGGCGCGCGACGGCGCAGGCGCCGGTATGACGGAGCATCGAGATGCCGAGAGAGCGCAGCCACGACCGCGGCGCACCCTATCGGCCGGCGGCGGGCGGTGCGGGCCGGCGAACGGCTGTGGCGATGGCGGCGGTCTCGATGCGGCAAGGCGCCGCAAGATTCCGCGGCGTCTCGCCGCTCTTGGTCGCGCTGGCGGCGATGGCCCTCGCCGGCTGCCAGCCGTTTCCGGTGCATTACGATCCGCTCAGCGTCAACGGCCGCGACGGCGGCGGCACGCCGCCCAGCTACGAGGCGCTCATGCGGATCGGCGCGGCGGCGCTCTCGGGCGGCGATCCGGTCAATGCGCTCAGCGTTTTCCGCCGTGCCGCCGAAATCAGGCCATCGGCACCGGGCGCCTTTGTCGCGATCGGCGATGCGCTCTTGCAGATCGGCTCGGTCGATGAGGCGATCCTCGCCTACAACTCGGCCTTGGCCGGCGACGGCAACGATCTGGCGGCGCAGCTCGGATTGAGCCGGGCTTATCTCGAGACCGGACGCCCCCAGCTCGCCCGCGGCCCGCTGGCGAAGGCGCTGGCGCAGAGCCCGAACGACCCCAGGGCGCTGCTGCTGACCGGGGTCACCGAGGATTTGGCGGGGCAGCATGCGGCGGCGCAAGCGACCTATCGCCAGGGTCTCAAATACGCGCCGACCAATCCGGCGCTGACCGTCGATCTCGCCCTGTCGCTCGCCCTGAGCAACAATTATCCCGCCGCCATCGCCGAGCTGGAGCCGGTGGCGATGGCCTCCGCCGCATCGGCGCGCGAGCGGCAGAGCCTGGCGCTGATCTACGGCCTGCAAGGCAACGAGGCCGAGGCGGCGCGGATCGGCCGGATCGACCTCGACCAGGCCTCGGTCGCGCACAACCTGGCGATCTACCGGATGTTGCGCGCGCTTCCGCCCGATGCGCTGACCCAGGCGATTCTCAGCGCCGGCAGCAATCGGCCGACCGCCCGAGCCTCCTGAGCGAGGCTGCGGCGCCGGTCAATCAACAAGCGGGAGGCGGCGGCTCTGCTGCCGCCAGCGGCGCAGGACCCCCTCCAGATCCGCGCCGCCGGCCCGATCCTGTTGCCAGGCTTCGGAGAATTTCGGGCTTTCACTGCGCGGCCGGCGGTTGGCCGGAAGATCGTCGAAGCGAATCCGCATCGGCATCGAGACGGCTCGACCGGAGATGATCGCTTCCTGGGTCCGCATGCTCGGCAGGACATCGAGCATCTCCCGCGCCGACTTCGGACAGCGCGCTGGCGACGACGCGCTGGTCGGTATCGCTGGCGAGGCGCTGCGCAAAGATCGTTCCGCACTGCGACAAGGCCGAGACCGCGAGATCCGAAGGGCGCTGCGAGACCAGCGCGAGCGCGATGCCGTATTTTCGTCCCTCCTTGACAATCCGGGTGATCGCGCGGGTGGTCGCGGCGAAACCGACGCGCTCGTCGGCCGGGACGTAGCGGTGCGCCTCCTCGCAAACCAAAAGCACCGGCGGCATCCGCTCGGGCTCGGACCATCGGCAAAAATCGAAGGTGAGGCGACAGGCGAGCGACACCACGACGTCGGCGATCTCCGAGGGAACCCCCGACAGGTCGAGGATGGCCAGCGGCTTGCCATCTGCGGGAATGCGCAGCAGCCGGCCGACGACGCGCGCCATGGTATCGCGCAACAGCAGCTGGTCCGAGAACATGAAGGCGAAACGGCGGTCGCCGCTCAGCGAGTTCGAGCCGCGTCTTGAGCCGCAGATAGGGCGCCGCGGTGTCCGGGTTGTCGAGCTTGCCCATCGCTTCGTCGACAAACCGGATCAGATCGGAAATCCGGAACGGCACCGGGGTATCGACCGTCAGCGACGTTGCCGCCGGGTCGCGCTCCGCGGCAACGCGGCGGGCCCGGGTCATCGCGTCCTTCAGGATGATCGCCTGCGACTCCTGCTCGCGTATCGTTCCGCCGCGGACCAGGATCTCGACCGCTTCCTCGAAATCGAACAGCCAGAACGGCAGGTCGAGATTATCGATGTTGATGACCTCGGCCAGATCGCCGAATGCCGCCGAGTATTCGTTGTGCGGATCGATGACGATGATATGTGCATTCTCATGGGTGGAAAGGATAGCCTGCAAGATCAATGCAACGGCGCAAGATTTGCCCGAGCCGCTCATCCCGAATACCGCGAAGTGCCCGCTCAGAAGCTCGTCGACGGCGACGAATGCGGATCGCTCCGGATCGTCGTAGAGTGCGGCGATGCGGATATTGTCGGCCGACGGCCGGGCGTAAACCGCGGTCAGATCGATCTCGGTCGGCACCAGAACCGGGGCGCCGAGAACCGGATGCTGCGATAGGCCGGGGCCATAGCGGGGCCTGTCCGTGTCCGAGGGTCGAAGCGAACCCAAGAGCTCGACCGTGGCCCGCACGCCGGCGCTCGCTTCCGCCCGCAACGCCCTGATCACGCCGACGGCCGCGACATCGGCGGCGGTCGGGATCTTGACGAGCGCCCCGATCCGGATCGCCGGCGCAAGCAGCTTCTCGCGGTCGACGCTCGCCGCGATTTGCGTGCCCGTCACCTCGACCACGCGCCCCAGCACTTCACCCATCTGCCGCTCCCGGATCTGCGAAGCCGTCCCGGCGCAATGATCGCGCTCTTGCGACCGTCACGGGCTGTCTCCCGATGCGGCCAATTGGCAAACAGCTGCGTGCATGGCAATGATGTTTGGACGATTTTTTGACGATTGTTTATGCGAAATACAATCAAATTTGTGATTAAGGTTATAAAGAATGGCGCGAGGCAACAACGGAAGGACGGTTGTCTGTCGGGAACGCGCCATCGGCGGCGGTTTCGGTTGCTCTCGACTTCGACAAACGGAAAGAACACCTTCAGTAGATTATATGGTTAAGGAACCGGGTGTGGGGCATAACAGCATGAGGCGGGCGACCGCGCAGGGGCCAAGATGGCGGAGGAGCGAGATGCCAACAGAGCGCAGCCACGACCGCGGCGCACCCTATCGGTCGGCGGCGGGCGGTGTGCGGCCCGGCCGACGGCTCTGGCGATGGGGGCGGCCTCGATGCGGCAAGGCGCCGCAAGATTCTGCGGCGTCTTGTTGCTGATCGTCCCGCTGGCGGCGATGGCCCTCGCCGGCTGCCAGCCGTTTCCGGTGCATTACGATCCGCTCAGCGTCAACGGCCGCGACGGCGGCGGCACGCCGCCCAGCTACGAGGCGCTGATGCGGATCGGCGCGGCGGCGCTGGCCGGCGGCGATCCGGTCAACGCGCTCAGCGTTTTCCGCCGTGCCGCCGAGATCAGGCCCTCGGCACCGGGCGCCTTTGTCGCGATCGGCGATGCGCTCTTGCAGATCGGCTCGGTCGACGAGGCGATCCTCGCCTACAACTCCGCTTTGGCCCGCGACGGCAATGATCTGGCGGCGCAGCTCGGATTGAGCCGGGCTTATCTCGAGACCGGACGCGCCCAGCTCGCCCGCGAGCCGCTGGCGAAGGCGCTGGCGCAGACCCCGAACGACCCCAGGGCGTTGCTGCTGACCGGGGTCGCCGAGGATTTGGCGGGGCAGCATGCGGCGGCGCAGTCGAGCTATCGCCAGGGTCTCAAATACGCGCCGACCAATCCGGCGCTGACCGTCGATCTCGCCCTGTCGCTCGCCCTGAGCAACAAATATCCCGCCGCCGTCGCCGAGCTGGAGCCGGTGGCGATGGCCCCCGCCGCATCGGCGCGCGAGCGGCAGAGCCTGGCGCTGATCTACGGCCTGCAGGGCAACGAGGCCGAGGCGGCGCGGATCGGCCGGATCGACCTCGACCAGGCCTCGGTCGCGCACAACCTGGCGATCTACCGGATGCTGCGCGCGCTTCCGCCCGATGCGCTGACCCAGGCGGTTCTCAATCCCGGTAGCAATCGGCCGACCGCCCGAGCCTCCTGAGCGAGGCGGCGCCGGTCAACCAACAAGCGGGAGGCGGCGGCTCTGCTGCCGCAAGCGGCGCAGCACCGCCTCCAGATCCGCGGCGCCGGCCGGATCCTGTTGCCAGGCTTCGGAGAATTTCGGGCTTTCACTGCGCGGCCGGCGGTTGGCCGGAAGATCGTCGAAGCGGATCCGCATCGGCATCGAGACGGCGCGACCGGCGATGATCGCTTCTTGGGTCCGCATGCTCGGCAGGACATCGAGCATCTCCCGCGCCGACTCGGACAGCGCGCTGGCGACGATGCGCTGGTCGGTATCGCTGGCCAGGCGCTGCGCAAAGATCGTTCCGCATTGCGACAAGGCCGAGACCGCCAGATCCGAAGGGCGCTGCGAGACCAGCGCAAGCGCAATGCCGTATTTCCGTCCCTCCTTGACGATCCGGGTGATCGCGCGGGTGGTCGCGGCGAAACCGACGCGCTCGTCGGCCGGGACGTAGCGGTGCGCCTCCTCGCAAACCAAAAGCACCGGCGGCATCCGCTCGGGCTCGGACCATCGGCGAACATCGAAGATGATGCGGCAGGCGAGCGACACCACGACGTCGGCGATCTCCGAGGGAACCCCCGACAGGTCGAGGATGGCCAGCGGCTTGGCCTCGGAGGG
This sequence comes from uncultured Alphaproteobacteria bacterium, assembly GCA_963772295.1. GTDB lineage: Bacteria > Pseudomonadota > Alphaproteobacteria > ATCC43930 > CGMCC-115725 > AP-15. The sequence continues at coordinate 354,277 of CAVYWO010000017.1, read as the reverse complement.
AATGCGCAGCAGCCGGCCGACGACGCGCGGCATGGTATCGCGCAGCAGCAGCTGATCCGAGAACATGAAGGCGAAACGGCGGTCGCCGGTCAGCGAATTGAGCCGCGTCTTGAGCCGCAGATAGGGCGCCGCGGTGTCCGGGTTGTCGAGCTTGCCCATCGCTTCGTCGACAAACCGGATCAGATCGGACATCCGGAACGGCACCGGGGTGTCGACCGTCAGCGACGCTGCCGCCGGGTCGCGCTCCGCGGCAACGCGGCGGGCCCGGGTCATCGCGACCTTCAGGATGATCGCCTGCGACTCCTGCTCGCGCATCGTTCCGCCGCGGACCAGGATCTCGACCGCTTCCTCGAAATCGAACAGCCAGAACGGCAGGTCGAGATTGTCGATGTTGATGACCTCGGCCAGATGGCCGAATGCCGCCGCGTATTCGTTGTGCGGATCGATGACGATGATATGTGCATTCTCATGGGTGGAAAGGATAGCCCGCAAGATCAATGCAACGGCGCAAGATTTGCCCGAGCCGCTCATCCCGAATACCGCGAAGTGCCCGCTCAGAAGCTCGTCGACGGCGACGAATGCGGATCGCTCCGGGTCGTCGTAGAGTGCGGCGATGCGGATATTGTCGGCCGACGGCCGGGCGTAAACCGCGGTCAGATCGATCGCGGTCGGCACCAGAACCGGGGCGCCCAGAACCGGATGCTGCGATAGGCCAGGGCCATAGCGGGGCCTGTCCGTGTCCGAGGGTCGAAGCGAACCCAAGAGCTCGACCGTGGCCCGCACGCCGGCGCTCGCTTCCGCCCGCAGCGCCCTGATCACGCCGACGACTTCGGCACCGTCGACGGTCGGGATCTTGACGAGCGCCCCGATACGGATCGCCGGCGTGAGCCGCTTCTCGGGGTCGACACTCGCCGCGATTTGCGTGCCCGTCACCTCGACCACGCGCCCGAGCGCTTCACCCATCTGCCGCTCCCCGATCTGCGAAGCCGTCCCGGCGGATGCTCCGCGCAGCCACGCGTGCACAGCGATCGCTCAGCCGACGACGCCCGGCGGGCGGCGCTCATGCCAATCGGTCGCCCGCTGATAGGCCCAGCCGATGCGCAGGGCGGTCTCCTCGTCATAGCCGCGGCAGACGATCTGCAACGACAACGGCAGCCCCGATGCGGTGAAGCCGTCGGGCAGCGCCAGCGCGCACAGTTCGAGCGCATTCACAAAACGGGTGAAGTGCGCCGGGGTCATGTCCTGGTCGACGGTGTCGAGCGGGATCGCCGCGGTCGTGGTCGTCGGGGTCAAGAGGGCATCGGCGTCGCCAAGGGCGAGCGCGAAGGCCGCCTTCGCCTCGGCCTGCTGGCGCAGCGCGCCGAGATAGTCGCGCGCGGAAACGCCGCGGCCGGCGGCGATGCGCGGCCGCACCGCCGGGTCGATCGGCAGGCTCGGATCGTCGACGAGATCGCCCAAGAGGAAATAGGCTTCGGCGCCGATGATCCTCCCGGTCAACTCCGTGTATTCGGCCAGCCGGTGCGGCGATGCAACCGTGACGATCTCGGCGCCGAGCCGCGCCAATTCCTCGAGCGCGCCGTCATAGGCATTGAGGACCTCGGCGGCGACATGGTCGCGCTCGATCATCGGCAGGCGCGCCAGCTTCAACCCGCGCACGCCGCGGCGCAGCGTCGCCAGCGGGCCGGCGGGCGGGCGGCCCAGGGTCCGGGGATCGGCAGGATCGGGACCCTCGATGGCGCGATACAACAGCGCCGTATCCTCGACCGAGCGGGCCATCGGCCCAGGCGTATCGAGGCTCGGGCTCAACGACAGAATGCCGTGGGTGCTGACCCGCCCGATCGTCGTCTTGAGGCCGGTAAGCCCGCACCAGGACGCCGGCAGCCTGACCGAACCGCCGGTATCGGTGCCGATGCCCCACGGCGCCATGCAGGCCGCTACCGCGACGCCGGTGCCGCTGCTCGACCCGCCGGGGGTGCGCGCCACCGCCGGGTCCCACGGGTTCCAAGGCGTTCCGCGATGCTGGTTGGTGCCCCAGCCGCCCATCGCGAACTCGACGGTATGGGTCTTGCCGAGCACGATCATGCCGGCGCCGATCAGCCGCTTGGCGAGGGTCGCGGTACGCGCCGAGCGCCGATCGTGCCAAACCTGCGAGCCGCCGGTGGTGATCCGGCCCTCGATCTCGATCAGGTCCTTGAGCACGACCGGAACGCCGTGCAACGGCCCGATCCCGTGGCCCGCGGCGATCGCTTTGCCGGCGGCGTCGGCGGCGAGCCGCGCCTCGTCGGCATAAACCTCGACAAAGGCGTGCAGCTTGGGGTCTTGGGCGGCGATGCGGGCGAGCAGGGCCTCGACGACCTCGCCCGGCGAGAGACGGCGAGCGGCGATCTCGGCGCCGAGCACTTGGGCCGGCAGCAGGGCCGGGTCGGGGGAAGGCGAGGACAAGAGCGGCGGCACCAGAAATCGCGGACCCCGATGATACGCGATCCCAGATGGGCGATACCACCGGATGAATCGCAGCCGGCGGCCGACGCAGACTATGCGGACCGGCGATCGCCCCGGCTCGCGTGCCTTAGCGCATGCCCACCGCCGGTCGAATGGGTCGTGTGGGTGGCCGATCGAGCCCCGGCGGCGTGCGCCAGCCGGATATGGGAAGCATGAACTGCCGAGCGATGGTGATCGGCGGTGGCGATCCATCGCCGGCGTTCGCGGCGTCGCGAATGTCGCTCCCGCGAGTTGGCGTCCTCGGGCTCGCGGATTTGCGAGCCCGAGCCGTCCCCGGCGACGGCGACGCGCAACAAGGCGGAGCGGACCGCCGGGTCGAAGGCCGCCCGGGTCGCGGCTGGCGAACCGGTCTCGGGATAGACAAATCCGTAGGTCGGACTGTCGCGACCAAACTCGCCGCTGGCAATGTTCATGACCGCGACCTGCGACCAGTCGCCATCGGGCGAGGTATCGATCACCGGGGTGTCCTGGGTAACCCGGCCATGGTACCAATTCGACTGATCGACGAGAATCTGGCCCGGCCCGAGGACTTTGGAGACGACGGCGACGTGGCCGGACGGGATGAACCCGGTTCGCCTGAAGACCAGGATCGAGCCGACCTCCGGGACATGGCCGCGTTCGTAGAGAGTGGCGGCTTCGTCCCACCAGCCGCCGGCCGGGCCGAACAGCGATATCCCGGTCGCGGCCCGGGCATAGTACACACAATTGCCGGCGGCCGCCGGGCGGTCCGGCGCGATCAAACCCGCGGCGAAAAGGACACCCCAAAAGAGGGTCCGTCCGATCTCTGATTTCATGCAGTGCCCCCCGGCTGTTGACGGCAGGACGCCGTCGATCCCCTGCAGAACCGGCTTTCGCCGGTTAATGATCGTTAACCGGGGTTATGAAACCGCAGGTCGGACAGAAAAAGCACCAGAAATCGGCGGTTTCAGACGAAAAAAATGCGTTCTTTGCACCTCTGCGTGCATGTTCTTTGATAGAGTTCGCGCAATCGGCAAAGGCCGATTTACCCGAGCCGCAGCCGATCGCGCGTTACGAGATTTTCGGACTCGATTGTTAAGCGAATGCGTGATGATTCGCGCCACACTTCGATCCGGCGGTTAGCGGGGTGCGGAAAAACTCGGGCGTCATTCCGGGACGGGCCCGTCAGGGCCGGGCGCGGATTCCAAGAACACAGGCCAAGCCATTGATTTTCACGACCCCGTGTTCATGGATTCCAAATTCGCGGGCAAAGCCCGCGCTCCGGAATGACAATCTTCTAGCGTTTTTCCGCACCCTGTCAGCGGACGCCGGCCGGCGGCGCGATCCTGGTTTCGATCTTGCGTCCCGCCCGCTCCGCAAAGACCGGACGGTTGACCGTCAGGTTCTGACGGCGAGGCCTTTCTCTTCGAAGAACTGCCGCAATTCCCCGGTTTCGAACATCTCGCGAATGATGTCGCAGCCGCCGACGAACTCGCCCTTGACGTAGAGCTGCGGGATCGTCGGCCAGTTCGAGAACTCCTTGATCCCCTGGCGGATCTGCGGATCGGCCAGGACGTCGACGCCTTTGAATTTAACCCCGAGATGGCTCAGGATCTGGACCACCGCCGCGGAGAACCCGCATTGCGGAAATACCGGCGAGCCTTTCATGTAAAGCACGACGGGTGCGTCGGCGATCTCGTGGCGGATGCGCTCTTCAACCGTAACGTCCATGGGTCGTGATCCTCGATCTGGGGAAGCGGAACGGCCGGTCAATCCTCGGGCGCGCCGGTCTGCAAGGCGAGGGCGTGGAGTTCGTTGCCCATTCGGCCGCGCAGCGCCTGATATACCATCTGATGCTGCTGGACCCGGGTCTTGCCGCGGAACGATCCGGAAATCACGTGGGCGGCGTAGTGGTCGCCGTCGCCGCGCAAATCTTCGATCGACACCTGCGCGTCGGGAAGGCTCTCCTTGATCAGCCGCTCGATCATCGCCGCTTCGATCGCCATCGCCCGCACCCCGTTTATCAATCTTGCGCAACAAAAGCCGGCAGCCATGCCTCGTTCGCGGCCTTCAACGCCGCAACCGATATGGCACCGGCGCCGGGGAGTGTCAACGCGACCCCGCCGACGATACCGACGACGCAGGCCGGCACCCCCGCCGCGCGCGCCCTGCCGAGCACGACGCCGGGGTCGGCGGTTTCGATCACATAGCGTGCCTGGTCTTCGGCGAAGAAATAGAGGCTGCGCGGCAGATCGGCCGCCGGCGGGGCGAGGACGACGCCGCGCCCGCCGGCCATCGCCATCTCGGCGATCGCGACGAGCAGCCCGCCATCGGCGAGATCATGGCAGGCAGCGACCCGCCCGCCGGCGATTTCGGCGCGCACGAAATCGCCGTTGCGGCGTTCGGCGGCAAGATCGACCGCCGGCGGCGGCCCGGCCTCGCGGTCTTCGATCTCGCGCAGATAAAGCGACGCACCCAAATGGCCGCGTGTTTCGCCGATCAGGATCAGCGCGTCGCCGTCGCGCTTGAGCGCCAGATCGACCGCATGTTCGGCATCGCCGATCAGCCCCACCCCGCCGATGACCGGGGTCGGCAGGATCGCCCGGCCGCGCGTTTCGTTATAGAGCGATACGTTGCCCGAAACGACCGGGTAGTCGAGCGCCAGGCTGGCGGCGCGCATGCCTTCGATGGCGCCGACCAGTTGCCCCATGATCAGCGGCCGCTCGGGGTTGCCGAAATTCAGGTTGTCCGTCAACGCCAGCGGCAAGGCGCCGACCGCTGTCAGGTTGCGCCAATTCTCGGCGACGGCCTGGGCGCCGCCGCGCACCGGGTCGGCGCGGCAGTAGCGCGGCGTGCAATCGGTGGCCAAAGCGAGTGCCTTGCGCTCGCCGACCCGTATCACCGCGGCGTCACCGCCGGGACGCTTGACGGTGTTGCCCATGACCAAATGGTCGTACTGCTCCCAGATCCAGCGCTTCGAGGCGAGCGCCGGGGCGCCGACCAGCCGCTCGAGGCATTCGAGCGGGTCGCGGTCGGGGAGGGAGGAGGGGTCGATCTCCGGCTCGGGCTCGGGGCGCCGCCAGACGCGATCATAGACCGGCGCCTCGCGCACCAGCGGTCCGACCGGGATGTCGGCGGCAACCGCGCCGTTCATCCGCAACACCAGCCGCCCGGTGTCGGTCACCCGGCCGACGACGGCAAAATCGAGTTCCCATTTTTCGAAGATGCGGCGCGCCTCGGCTTCGCGTTCGGGGCGCAGCACCATCAGCATCCGCTCCTGGCTCTCGCTCAGCATGATCTCATAGGCGGTCATCCCGGCCTCGCGCAGCGGCACGCGGTCGAGATCGAGCACGATGCCGAGCCCGCCCTTGCCGGCCATCTCCACCGCCGACGAGGTCAGGCCGGCCGCTCCCATGTCCTGGATCGCGACGATCGCGTCGCCCTGCATCAATTCGAGGCAGGCCTCGATCAGCAACTTTTCGGTGAACGGGTCGCCAACCTGCACGGCCGGCCGTTTTTCGCCGGCATCGGCGCTGCCGAACCCGGCCGAGGCCATCGTTGCCCCGTGGATTCCGTCGCGGCCGGTCTTGGCGCCGACATAGACGACGGCGTTACCGGGCCCGGCCGCCGCCGAATAAAAGATATGGCCGGTGCTAGCGAGCCCGACGCACATCGCATTGACGAGGATGTTGCCGTCGTAGGCGGGGTGAAACTCGCACTCGCCGCCGACCGTCGGGACGCCGACGCAATTGCCGTAACCGCCGATGCCGGCGACGACGCGAGCGAGGAGATAACGGGTGCGCGGATGGCTCGGGCTGCCGAAGCGCAACGAATTGAGGATCGCGATCGGTCGCGCGCCCATCGTGAACACGTCGCGCAGAATGCCGCCAACCCCGGTCGCGGCACCCTGATAGGGCTCGATAAAGGACGGGTGATTGTGGCTCTCGATCTTGAACACGACCGCCTCGCCGTCGCCGATGTCGACGACCCCGGCGTTCTCGCCCGGGCCGCAGATCACCCGCGGGCCGGCGGTCGGCAAGGTCTTCAACCAGATCTTCGAGGATTTGTAGGAGCAGTGCTCGCTCCACATGACCGCAAAAATGCCTGTTTCGGTCAGGTTCGGGCGGCGGCCGAGGATCGCCGCGGCACGCGCGAACTCCTCCGGGCTCAGGCCCATCTCGGCCGCCAGGGCCGGACCGACGTTGCCGTCGGAATTCAACGCAGCGCGCCGGCGAGACCGGCGAAGAAGGCAACGCCGTCGCTGCTGCCGAGCCGTGGGTCGGTGGCGTTCTCGGGATGCGGCATCAACCCGAGCACGCTGCCGCCGGCGTTGAAGATGCCGGCGATCGCATGTGCCGAGCCGTTGAAATTGCTCTCATCGTCGAGCCGGCCTTCGCCGCTGCAATAGCGGAAGGCGACGCGGCCCTCGCCTTCGAGCCGGGCGAGCGTTTCGGGGTCTGCCGTGAAGTTGCCGTCATGGTGCGCCACCGGCACCCGGATCGTCTGGCCCCTCTGGTAGCCGCAGGTGAAGACCGTCTGGTTGTTCTCGACCAAGATATGGACGTCGCGGCAGCTGAAGCGCAGCGAGCGGTTCGGCAACAGCGCGCCCGGCAGCAATCCGGCCTCGGTCAGGATCTGAAATCCGTTGCAGATGCCGAGCACCGGGGTGCCCGCCGCGGCCCGCTCGCGCACCGCCCGCATGATCGGCGAGTGCGCCGCCATCGCCCCGGGGCGCAGATAATCGCCATAGGCAAAGCCGCCGGGCAATGCGATCAGATCGCAGGGCGGCAGGCCCGTCTCGCGGTGCCAAATGCGAAGCGGCTCCTGCCCGGTCGTGCGCCGCAACGCCAGGCACAGGTCGCGTTCGCGGTTCGACCCGGGAAAGATGATGACGGCGGTTTTCACCGGGCCTCAACAAAGCTCGATCGCGTAATCCTCGATCACCGGATTGGCGAGCAGCGCCTCGCACATTTTCGCGACCTGGGCGCGGGCGCGGGCCGGCTCGGTTTCGGCAAGGTCGAGCTCGATCAGCTTGCCCTGCCGGACCGCACCGATCCCGGCGAAACCCAATGCGGCGAGCGCATTGCCGATCGCCTTGCCCTGCGGATCGAGCACCGCCGCCTTGAGAGTGACGCGCACGCGCGCTTTCATATCGACCGGAGCCAAAACGGTTCCGCCTTCGGTATAGCGGGGCCGGTGCCCGCGAACAATGCCGACCGGATCATCGAAGGCCGACCTCCCGCCACGGGGTCGGCTCGGGCTGCCACTCGGCAAACCGAAATCGTGCCTGGCGATCGGCACCGCCGGGCAGCGCGATCAAGGCACTCGACACCGTGCCGTAGCCGCCGGCGCGAAAGCGCATCGCCGCCGTCGCCGGCTCGCCGGGCGGGCCGGCGGTACTGCCGAGCAGCGCCTCCCAGCCGGCCCAATCCCCGCGATCGGGTTCGGGCGCCGGCCAGGCGCGAAACGCCGGCATCGCCAGTGCCAGGCGCCGCGTCCGGAGATCGTCGATATCGCCGGCGGCGATCATCGACAGCCCCTCCTTCAGCGGGTGGAGCTCGACGCGGGCGCCGGCATGCCGCAGCCAGAACCCGTCGCGCGCGTCGGCGACGATCAGGTTGAAGGTGCGGTAGGAAGATGGATCGAGCTCCGACAAGGCTGCGGCGGCGGCGGCGGCGGCGGCATGGTCGAGCGCTTCGAGCACCAGTTCGCCGCGCGACCGCCGGCCCGGCGCCGGTCCGAGCGAACCCTCGCGATTGAGCACCGCCGCGACGAGCCCCCAATCATTGATCCCGAGCCATGACCCGCCGGCCAAGAGATCGAGCCCGGCCACCACCTCCGGCCGATCGGGCCAGTGCCGCCCGGGAGCGCGCGACGGCCGGTCGATCATCTCGTCGCGGTTGGCGCCCAGCAGCACCGGCCAGCGGTGCTCGGGCCGGCGCAGGATGACTAGCGTGCACATCGCGCCGGGGTTCTCGGCTTGCCCGGCGGGCGCGACCCGACCATATGCAGCTCATCGCGGCTGCGCTTCGATGCGCCATCCAGGGTCAACGGACAATGCCCAGTTTTGCCGATCGCGAAAAAGAGTTCGAGGCCCGCTTTGCCCATGATCAGGAACTCCGTTTCAAGATTACGGCGCGCCGCAATCGCTTGTTGGGTCTATGGGCGGCCGCGCGGCTCGGGCTCCTTGGCGAGGCCGCCGAGGCATACGGCAAACGCGTCGTCGACGCCCAGTTCGAGCCGGGCGGCGACAGCAGCGTGATCGACAAGGTGGCCGCCGATCTCGGGGCCAGGGATTCGACGATCACCGCATCCCGCATCCGGTTCGAGCTCGAACATTTTGCCCAACAGGCCAGGCGGCAGCTGATGCAGGAATAAGGCGCGGGCAATCCGAGGTCTCTGCGGCGATGGTCACTCGCCAAAGACGCGGCGAAAGAGCGTGTCGACATGCTTTAAGTGATAGGCAATGTCGAACAGGCCGTCGATCGTTTGCGGGTCGAGCACGCGGGCGATTTCGGGGTCGGCCTTCAGCCGACCGGCAAAACCGCCCTCGCCGTGCCAGGCGGCCATCGCGTGGCGCTGGACCGCGGCATAGGCATCCTCGCGGCTCATCCCGGCCTGGGTGAGCGCCAAGAGGACGCGTTGCGACTGGGCGAGCCCGCCCGATGATTCGAGGTTCCGGCGCATCCGCTCGGGATAGACCACGAGCCGATCGACAAGGCCGGTCAGCCGCGCCAGCGCGAAATCAAGGGCGATCGTCGCATCGGGGGCGATGACCCGCTCGACTGCGGAATGCGAGATGTCGCGCTCATGCCACAGCGCCACGTTTTCCAATGCCGGCACGACCGTCGCGCGGACCAGCCGAGCAAGGCCTGTCAGGTTTTCGGAGAGCACCGGGTTGCGCTTGTGCGGCATCGCCGAGGAGCCCTTCTGCCCGGGCGCGAAGAATTCCTCGGCCTCGCGCAATTCGCTGCGCTGCAAGTGGCGGATCTCGGTGGCGAGCCGTTCGACGCCGGCGGCGATCACCGCCAAGGTGAGAAAGAACTGCGCGTGCCGGTCACGCGGGATCACCTGGGTCGAGATCGGTTCGGGTTCGAGGCCCAGTTCTTTGGCGACGTAAGCCTCGACCGCCGGGTCGATATGGGCAAAGGTGCCGACCGCACCCGAAATCTTGCAGGTGGCGATCTCGCGGCGCGCGGCCGCGAGCCGGGCGCGGTCGCGGGCGAATTCGGCATAGTGGCCCGCAAGCTTGAGGCCGAAGCTCGTCGGCTCGGCATGGATGCCGTGACTGCGGCCGATGATCGGCGTGTATTTGTGCTCGATGGCGCGTCGCTTCAGCGCCAGGAGCACCGCCTCGAGACCCTTGAGCAACAGGTCTGCGGCGGCGGCGAGCTGGACCGCAAAAGCGGTGTCGAGCAGATCGCTCGAGGTCATGCCCTGATGGATGAAACGCGCTTCTGAGCCAACATGTTCGGCGAGGTTTGTCAGAAAGGCGATGACGTCGTGCCGGGTCTCGCGCTCGAGCGCGTCGATGCGCTCGAGGTCGAACGCGCCGCGCTCGCGGACCGCGCGCGCGGCACTCTCGGGGATGACGCCCAGTGCCGCCTGCGCGTCGCAGGCATGGGTCTCGATCTCGAGCCAGATCCGGAACCGGTTTTGCGGCGCCCAGATCCGCGCCATTTCGGGGCGGCTATAGCGCGGGATCACGACCCGCCTCCGGGGTGAGCGGGCGCGCCATCAGCACCTCGTCCCAGTACCGCCCGTTCTCTTTCAACGCGTTCTTTTCGATCCCGTATTCGACAAAGCCGAGCTCCGAATAGAGCCGCCGGGCCGGCTCGTTGCTGCCGACCACGGCCACCTGGATCAACTCGACCCGCCGCCGGGCGTGATCGAGCACCGCTTCGACGAGGCGGCGCCCGATCCCGGCCCGTCGCGCCTGGGGCCGAACATAGAGGCCCCAAAGCACACCCTTGTGCGCTTCCTTGCGGCCCTCACGCACAAAGAGGCCGGCGACCCCGAGCAGACCGCCGTCGACGAAGGCGCCGAACACGGCACTCGCCTCGAGCCGCGCCGCGAACCAACTCACCGGCTCGCTGCTCTCGCCGGCGAGAGCGCTGCTGAAGGCTTCCGGCGCGAGCTTCAACGCCTCGAGCCGGATCTCTCGGTAGCGCGCGGCGTCCGCCCCGAGCAAGCGTCGCACCTCTATCGCCGCCGCGCTCACCGCTATCTTGCACCTGCGCTAATCCGGTTTGGCGGGATCATAGCCGAGGCCGGAGAGGGCCGCGAGCAGGTGGGGCGGCGGCGGCGCCACGACCACGATCGGCGGCCTTGCCGGGTAGAGCGGCAACGTGATCGCGCGGGCATGGAGCAGCAGCGGCTCGCCTTCGGGACTGCCGTAGACCGGATCGCCGATGACCGGGCAGCCGAGCGCCGCGCAATGGACGCGCAGCTGATGGGTGCGGCCGGTGCGCGGGCGCAATTCGAGCCAGCTGCGACCGGTCGCGGCGCCGCGCACCCGATAATCGGTGATCGCCCGCCGACCGGCGGGATCGACGACCATCCGCCAACCGCCGCCGCGGCTGAGCTTGCCGAGCCCGGTTTCGGCCCGACCCTCCGCCTGCGGCGGGCGGCCGGCGACGATCGCCCAATAGACCTTCTCGACCCGGCCCGCGGCAAACAGCGCGCCGAGCCGCCGCAGCGCCTTCGGATGGCGGCCGAGGACCAGGCAGCCGCTGGTGTCGCGGTCGAGCCGGTGGGCGAGGGCAGGGGGCCGCGGCAGCCCGAAGCGCAGCGCGTCGAAGCTGCTTTCGAGGTCGGGCCCGTCGCCGGGGCCGGGGTGCACCGCGATCCCCGCCGGCTTGTCGACGACCAGGATCAGGCCGTCGCGATAGAGGACACGTAGGCAAGCGCGTGGCTTTCGCCATAGCTGTCCTGCCGTGGGCGGGGCGAGGGTCGCGACGATGCCAAGGAGCGAAAGATGATGCCTCCAGGTCATTCCGCCTGGTCAGGGGTCGGGGGGCCGGTGCGGAACAGGGTGCGACGGGCATCCCATGCCTCGGCGCCGAAGCGCCGGAACAGCTCGCGCACCGTCATCTCGCCGGGCGGCGCCGGATGGCGGTGGAACGCCTTCAACTGCGCGAGCTTTTCCTCGCAAATGCCGATCACGAAGGCGAGCAGCAGGGCCGGGACGATCGCCAGCTTGTAGCCCATTGCCTCGGCCTCGCCCAGGTCGAGCGCCGGCGTCTTGCCGCCAAAGACGACGTTCAAGAGACAGGGCCCGCGGACCAGGCGGGGCACCGCGGCAACCTCCTCAACCGTTTCTGGCGCCTCGACAAAAGCCATGTCGGCGCCGGCGGCGAGCGCGGCATTGGCCCGCGCGATCGCTTCGTCGAAGCCGGCCACGGCGCGCGCATCGGTCCGGGCGATGATCGCGAAATCGCGGTCGCGGCGGGCCGCGGCGGCGGCGCGGAGCTTGGCCAGCCAATCCTCGCGCGGCACGATCTCCTTGTCGTCGAGATGCCCGCATTTCTTCGGGAAAGCCTGATCCTCGAGATGAATGGCCGCGACCCCGGCCGTTTCGTATTCGCGCACCGTGCGATAGACGTTCAGCTCGTTGCCGTAACCGGTGTCGGCGTCGGCAATCACCGGCAGGTCGACGGCGCCGGCGATGCGCCGGGCGTTCGCCACCATCTCCGACATCGTCACGAGCCCGAAATCCGGATAGCCGAGCGCTGCCGCAGTACCGGCACCGGTCATGTAAACCGCGTCGAACCCGGCCTGCGCGATCAGCCTGGCGGTGATGCCGTCATAGGCTCCCGGCGCCACCGCCATGCCGTCCCGCCGCAGCAACTCGCGAAACCGGCCCGCCTGGGTCATCGGCCCTCCGCTCGATCGGTCGGAACCAAGCTATGACCCCGATCGACGGGCCCCGTCCAGCTTGTTCGGCGGCGGCCATAGCGGCGGCGCGCCGCCGCTGGGCGCTGGGACGGTTATTGCGTGGCGATCACCCCCCGGGAACGCGATAGACGGCATCGATCAGGCCGGCGCCCGCGCCCGCGGCGACCGGCTCGACGGCGACGGCGGCGACACCGGCATGCAACATGCCGAGGGCTTGTGCCGCACGCGGCGACAAGTCGATGATGAAGCGGCGGTTGTACGGGCCGCGGTCGTTGATCCTGACGATCACCGAACGCCCGGTGTCGAGGCTGGTTACTTTGGCGCACGAGCCGAGCGGGAGCGAACGATGCGCCGCGGTCAGCGTGACCCGGTCGAGACGCTCGCCGTTCGAGGTCCGGTATCCGACCAGGTTGTACCAGGCCGCTTGCCCGATTTGCATCGCCTCGGTCGCATGCATCGGACCCCATTGCGGCTCGGCCAGGCCACCGTCCGCCGCAGCGGCGGTGTCCGCCCAGTGGCGGTGCCGCGCGGCCCGGTGCGAAACCAGCCGGTGCCACGAACGCGGCTGATGTCGCCTGTGCGCAACGCGCGCTTTCCCCGATCGATTTGGTGATTTTCCCGGCTCCGCCGTGGCCGGCTGAGCGGGATGATAGGAGGCCCGCGTCTCCTGGGTCTTTGCCGATGCGCCGGCGGAGGCCATCAGCAATGCGAGCGAAATTCCAATCGTTTGGCGAAACGGCATCCGGCGTCTCCCGTTCTGGTTGGGCATTCGGCCGATAGGTCGCGACAAGCGTCACGCCAGCCGAATGTTCAGGGATGGGCAAATCGATACAGATCGGATGTCGTCCCGGATTTGTGGTGAGCATCCGGGTATGACAGGCAGGAAGAGGCCGAGCTAATCAGGGTAAACAGGGCATGTCAAGCGTTCGTCGGTGTGCCTTTTTAGCAACATATTGTCGTCCAATCGCAACGACGGCTGGCGGCGCCGCCCGCTTCGCCCCGTTATTGCTGCGACAAGGTATTGCACTTGCCGATTATTCGGGAGCTATTTATTCGATCAAACAGATATTGCTGTCGGCATGGGCGTTTTATTGAAGGAGATATTGATATGAGGCAGAACTCATATTTCCGGTTACCCTAGAATTACATCAACCGCGCGCCAAATTGTCTCTCGAAAGGCGATCTTGCCTTGCGGCCCGGCCCGCTGCGGCGCCCGGACCGAGCGCTGCTCGCCGATTTGCCGCGGCAACCCGAGCCCTGCGCTCGATGGGCAAGACGCCGTCCGCGGATTTCCGAGGTTTCCCGGCGGAGTTGCGCCGTTCGCCCCGGTTGTGGCAAAAAACCAACCGGGTTTGTATGGTAAAAGGGGCTTTCGTCGATGCCGAGATGCTACAGCCGTCGGATGCTGTTTGCTGCGCCGCTGCTGGCTGCGCCGGGGCTGGTTGCCGCCCCGCGACTGGCAGCGGCAGGCGATTTTGCCGCTTTTCTTGAAGCCGTAAGACGCGAGGCGGCGACGCAAGGGATTTGCCTGTCGACCGCCGATCAGGCCCTCGGCTTCGCACAATATCTGCCGCATGTGATCGAACTCGATCGCCACCAGCCCGAGCAGCAGCTCACCTTTGCGCAGTACCTGCAAAAGACGGTCAGTCCGCAGCGCAAGGAAAATGCGCGACGCGCGCTGCTCGACAACCGCACGCTACTCGAGTTGGTCTGGCGCAGTTATGGCGTCGAACCGCGATTCATCGTCGCCCTGTGGGGTCTCGAAAGCGATTTCGGCCAGGTGACCGGCAATTATCTGGTGGTTTCTTCATTGGCGACGCTCGGCTTTGACGGCCGGCGCGGCCCCTATTTCCGCGGCGAGCTGATCTCGGCGCTGCGCATCCTCGATGAGGGCCACATCGGGGTCCGCAACATGCTGGGGTCTTGGGCCGGGGCGATGGGCCAATGCCAGTTCATGCCGTCGACTTTTTTGCGCTACGCGGTCGACTACGACGGCGACGGCCGTCGCGACATTTGGTACGACCGCCCCGATGTGCTGGGCTCGATCGCCAATTTTCTCGCCCATCTCGGCTGGCGCGACGGCGAAACCTGGGGTCGCGAAGTGCTGCTGCCGCCGGGGTTCGACGTCAGCCGAACCGGGCTCGACGTCGTCCGTCCGACCGAGCAGTGGAACCGGATGGGGGTGCGCGGGCTCGATGCCCGTCCGCTCTCGACCGATGCCGGCGGCGCGGCGCTGGTCCTGCCCGGCGGCGGCGATGGGCCGGCGCTGCTCGTCTACGCCAATTTCCGCACCATCATGCGCTGGAACAGATCCACTTATTTCGCCGCTGCCGTCGGTTATCTCGCCGACAGTATCAACGGCGGGGTGCGGGTCCAACCGGGCTGACCCAGGTTTCGGGCGGATTTCGCGGTGCCGCCGCTGCGCCGGGACGCTCGCGGGACCGGTCGCCGCCGCACAAATGCCGCCTTTGACGTCGAAGTCCCGGAGCGCGCATCGCCGGTAACTGACCCCGGCGGATAGGAGCGGGCATGAGGTTGGCTTGGGGTTTCTTCCGTTTGCTGCTGCCGACCCTATTTGCTGTCGGCCTCTGCCTCCACGGGGCCGCGGCAATCCATGCGCGGGCGAAGGCCAGGCCCTCGCCGCCGGCCGAGGAAACGGTGCCGACGATCGGTATCGACACCGAAGCCCGCAACGCGATCATCGTCGAGGTCGAAACCGGTGCGGTACTGCTCGACAAGGGGGCGGGCGAGCACATTCCGCCGGCGTCGATGAGCAAGATGATGACCGCCTACCTCGTCTTCGGCATGCTCAAGAGCGGCCGCGCCAAGCTTAGCGACGTCTTGCCGGTCAGCGAAGAGGCGTGGCGGAAGGGTTTGCGGGACAAAGAGTCAAAGATGTACGTGCCGCTCGGCGGCGAGGTCTCGATCGACGATCTCCTGCACGGCGTGATCGTCGAATCAGGCAACGACGCCTGCGTCGTTCTCGCCGAGGGCCTCGCCGGCAGCGAGGCGGCCTTTGTCGACCTGATGAACAAAAAGGCCAAGGAGATCGGGCTGAAGGACAGCCATTTCGCCAATGTCGACGGCATGCCCGATCCCGACCATTGGATGACGGCGCGCGATCTCGCGACCTTGGCGATCCGGACGATTCAAGATTTTCCCCAGTTTTACCAGCTTTACAAGCAAGAAAATTTTACCTACGGCACGGACAGGCAAGGCAAGCCAATGACGCAAGGCAATCGCAACACGCTGCTTTACAAGAACATCGGCGCCGATGAACTCAAGACCGGGCACACCCAGGAATCGGGATACAGCTTGACCGCCTCGGTCGCCCGCGGCGACCGCCGGATCGTCATGGTGCTGAGCGATCTCCCGACGATGCGGGCGCGCACCGAGGAAAGCCTGAGGCTGACCGAATGGGCGTTTCGCCAGTTCGACGATTATCACCTGTTCGACGCCGGCGATACCGTCGAAGCCGCCGAGGTCTGGCTCGGCGCCGCGCCGCGCGTGCCGCTGACCGTCGCCAAGAACCTGGTTCTGACCTTGCCGCGCAATGCCCGCAAGGACATGAAGGTCACCGTTGCCTATGACGGGCCGATCCCGGCGCCGATCAAGAAGGGCGAGACGCTGGGCAAACTCGTGGTCAGCGCCCCGCAAATGCCGCCGGTCGAGACGCCGCTGGTGGCGGCGGCGAAGGTGCGGCGCATGGGGCCCTTCGCCCGCGTGGCGACGCTCGCCGGTTATCTGGTCTGGGGCAAGCGGCATTGAGCGAAGCGCGGCGCGGCCGGTTCATCACCATCGAGGGCGGCGACGGCGCCGGCAAGACGACACAGGCGGGCTTGCTGGCGGCAGCGCTCGAGCGGCACGGGATCGCGGTTCGGCTGACCCGCGAACCGGGCGGATCGCCGGGCGGCGAAGCGATCCGCCGGCTGCTGCTGGACGGCGCGGCCCCACACTGGGATGCGGTCGGTGAGGCGCTGCTGCTGGTGGCGGCGCGGCGCGACCACGTGCAAACGCTGATCGCGCCGGCGCTGGTTCGGGGAACCTGGATCGTCTGCGACCGCTTCGCCAATTCGACGCTCGCCTATCAGGGCTTTGGCCGCGGCCTGGCGGTCGACCAACTCCGCGTCTTGCAGCGGTTCGCACTCGGCGATTTCGCGCCGGACCTGACCCTGATCCTCGACGTTGCGGTCGAGATCGCCGAGGCGCGCGCGGCCGCGCGGGCCGCGGCGAAGGACCGCTTTGACGGTCTCGATCGGGCATTTCGCGAACGGCTGCGCCACGGCTTTCGTCAAATCGCAGCGGCCGATCCGGCGCGCTGTGCACTGCTCGACGCCGGCCGCACGGTAGCCGAGGTGCATCGCGCCATTCTCGCCGCGACCAAGGCTCGCCTGGGTCTGTCGTGTGACTGAAGGGTCGCAGGCGGTGGAGCACCGAGGCGAGGCAGCGGCTGGGGCGCCGGCCCCGCGGGCGAACCCCGACCTCGTTGGCCGCGACGCCGTCGAACGCGAACTCCTGCGGCTCTATGAGGACGGGCGATTGCCGCATGCGATCCTGTTTGGCGGACCGCCCGGGATCGGCAAGGCGACGCTCGCCTTCCGCTTCGCCCGCTTCGTCATCGCCCGCAGCGCGACGTCCGGCGGCGCGAGCGGGCTCGCGATCGACCCCGAGAGCGGCGTCTTTCGCCGCGTCGCCGCCGGCGGAGATGCCGATCTCTTGACCATCGAACGCGCCTGGGATCCGGAACGGCGCCGGCAGCGCGGCGGGATCGTCGTCGAGCAGACGCGCGACATCGCGCGGTTTTTGCACCTGACGGCGGCGGCGGAGGAGGGGTGGCGGATCGTCGTCGTCGACGGGGCCGAGGCGATGAACCGCAATGCCGCGAACGCGCTCTTGAAAATCCTCGAAGAACCGCCGCGGCGGTCGCTCTTGCTGCTGGTCAGCGATGCCCCGGGCCGCTTGCTGCCGACGATCCGTTCGCGTTGCCGCCGGTTCCGGCTCGGGGCGCTGCCGCTGCCCTTGGTAACAACCCTCCTCGATCGCTACCGTCCGCGGCTCGGGGCCGCCGAGAGCGCGTGTCTGAGCGCGCTGTCCGGCGGCAGCATCGGGCGTGCGCTCGGCCTTGCCGACAGCGGTGGCGTCGCCCTCTATCGCGCGCTCGTGGAACAATTCGCGGACCTGCCACGGCTCGATATCCGCCGGCTGTACAGCCTCGTCGACAGCGTTGTCGCCGCCGACGCGGAGGGGCGCTATCGCGCGCTCGCCGAACTGCTGTCGCAGTGCCTTGCCCGGATCGCGGCGAGCGGCGGGCGGGGGCACGGCGCCGCAGCGGTCGTTGCCGAAGAGGCCGGCATGCTGCGGCGCCTGGCTGGGGCCGATCCGGCCCGCTGGGCCTGCCTGCACCAGGAAATCGACGAAAACTTCGCGGCCGTACGCGAACTCAACCTCGACCGGAAGCAGGCCATGCTCGGCGCCTTCTTTGCCATCGCCGAGGCGGCGCGGTAGAAACGCAGCTGCCGGCCGCGCTCCTTCGTGGCCGGTCGCAGCCCTATCGGGGTTTTGGAGAGCAGCGATGACCGCCGACCGGCCGTTCTTCATCACCACGCCGATCTACTACGTCAACGACCTACCGCATCTGGGCCACGCCTATACGACGGTTGCCTGCGACGCCCTGGCACGGTTCATGCGGCTCGATGGCCGGCGGGTGAAATTTCTGACCGGCACCGATGAGCATGGCCAGAAGGTGGCGCAATCGGCGGCAACGGCCGGCCTCTCCCCGCAGGATTTCGCCGATCGCAACTCGGCGAGGTTTCGCGAGATCTCGCGGCTGCTGAACATCTCGGACGACGAATTCATCCGCACGACCGAGCCGCGCCATGCGCGCGCGGTGCAGGCCTTGTGGCGGGAATTGGAGCGCCGCGGCGAAATCTACCTCGGCCGCTTTGCCGGCTGGTATGCGGTCCGCGACGAAGCGTTCTATGACGCGAGCGAGCTGGTCGGGGGCCGGGCGCCGTCCGGCGCCGAGGTCGAATGGCTCGAAGAGGAAAACTATTTTTTCCGGCTTTCGGCCTGGCAGGAGCGTCTCTTAGGCTATTACGAGGCCAATCCCGACGCCGTGGCACCCCGCGGGCGGCGCAACGAGGTGATCAGCTTTGTCAGGGGCGGGCTGCAGGACCTGTCGATCTCGCGCACCAGTTTCAGCTGGGGGGTGCCGGTTCCGGGGCACCCCGGCCACGTCGTTTATGTCTGGCTCGACGCGCTGATCAACTACATCACCGCGGCTGGCTATCCCGAGGTCGAAAACAGCGACTTTTCATTGCTATGGCCTGCCGATCTGCATGTAGTAGGTAAGGACATCCTAAGATTTCACGCCGTCTATTGGCCGGCGTTTTTGATGGCTGCGGGTCTGGCGCCGCCGCGCCGCGTTTTCGCTCATGGCTGGTGGACCGTGGAGGGCGAGAAGATGTCGAAATCGCTCGGCAACTTCATCGCGCCGCAGCAGCTCGTCGAGACTTACGGGGTCGATCCGATACGCTACTTCATGTTACGCGAGCTACCTTTTGGTAACGACGGCGATTTTTCGCATCGCGCCGTCGTCGCCCGGTTGAATGGCGATCTCGCCAATGATTTGGGCAATCTGGCGCAGCGGGTGCTGGTCATGATCAACCGCGACTGCGGCGCTGCGGTGCCCGAGGCGCGCGCCCTCGCCGCGGCCGATCGGGCCCTGCTCGACGCCGCCCGAGAGCTGCTGCGCATCACCCGCATCCACATGTCGGATCAGGCCTTTCATCTGGCCCTCGAGGCGATCTGGCGCGTGGTCGGCGAGGCCAATCGTTATGTCGACGAGCAGGCGCCGTGGGTCTTGCTGCGGACCGATCCGCCGCGCATGCGAGCCGTGCTGTATGTCCTCGCCGAGACCATTCGTCATCTGGCGATCCTGCTGCAGCCCTTTGTTCCGTCTTCTGCGGCAACCCTGCTGGATCAGCTCTGCGTGCCCCGCGACCGGCGCGATTTCGCGGCGCTCGGGCAAGCGCCGCTGGCGCCCGGAACGCCGCTGCCCAGGCCCGAGGGGGTTTTTCCGCGCTTTGTTGCGGCGCCGGCGCGGTGAGCGCGGCGATGCTGGTCGACAGCCATTGCCACCTCGATTTCACGGCTCTGGCCGACGAGCGCACAGCGGTCATCGCCCGGGCCCGTGCCGCCGGGGTGGCAACGATGTTGACGATCGCAACGCGGCTCGACCAATTTGCCGGCGTCCGCGCCATTGCCGAGGGCGACGACGACATTTGGTGCTCGGTCGGCGCCCATCCGCACGAGGCGGCCGACCATGCAGAGTTGCAACCCGAGGAGCTGATCGCGCTCGCGGCCCATCCCAAAGTCGTCGGCATTGGCGAAACCGGGCTCGATTTCCACTATCAGCTGAGCCCGCGGCCGGTTCAGGAACGGGTCTTTCGCGCCCACATCATGGCCTCGCACGCGACCGGCCTGCCGCTGATCGTGCACGCCCGCGACGCTGATGCCGAGATCGCCGACGTTCTTAAACAAGAACATCCCCCACCGGGCGTATTACACTGTTTTGCAAGTGGTCAAGGATTGGCTGAGACTGCCTTGGCGCTTGGCTTTTACGTCTCGATCTCAGGCATCGTGACGTTCAAGAATGCGGCAGAACTGCGTGCGATCGTTCGCAATCTGCCGCTCGACCGGTTGCTGATCGAGACCGACAGCCCGTACCTCGCACCGGTGCCCTATCGCGGCCGGCGCAACGAGCCGGGTTTTGTCGTCGCGACGGCGGCCGCGGTGGCGACGCTCAAGGGGGTTGAGCCGCAGGCCCTGGCCGCGGCGACTACGGCCAATTTCTTCCGTCTCTTCGCCAAATCGAGACCACCCGCGGGGCCGATGCGGCACCGATGAAGGTCACGATCCTCGGTTGCGGGCCCTTGACCGGGGTGCCGGCGATCGGCCCGAATTGGGGCCGATGCGACCCGGCCGACCCGCGCAATCGGCGTCGCCGCGATTCTCTCTTGGTCGAGCTAGGTGCCGTCGCGATCCCGTTCGATATGGCCCACGCCCCTGCCGACCGGCGGCACGGCTCAACCGACGGATGAAGGCCGCGATACCGCTCCGGGCCGACGGCGAGACGCTGGCCGAAATTCGCCGTCGTTTCGGCTACGCGCTGGCGCCGCCGGGCGCGCCCGGTCGCTTCTACAAGCCGGCCCTCGAACCCAACGAGATTACCGGACCGTTTACGATCGGGGGGCGTCGGGGTGACGCCATTCGTCCAAAATCACGGCCTAGGCTCGAGGCTTGGTGTGCGCATCAGGCCGATGGCCATTTCGACCGATGTGACCGAACTTGACGACGTCGACGCATGCGCCGAACGCCGCACCCGACGCACAGCGACCTCGCCAAAACGCTCGGCTGGATCGAGCGCGTCCGCCCGCGCCGTACCATCTTGACGCATATGGACGAAAGCCTCGACCACCGCAGGCTGCGCGCCGAGCTGCCGGCCGGTTGCCCGATCCGTGATCCGGGCGCTATATTTTCCATAATATATATTATGCGCGCAGATTTTGTAGGCGCCGGATCAAAATGTCACTCGCCTGCCAATTAGAGATGACACTCCCGGGCGGATTTCCGGGGGGTGTCAAGGGTGACGGTTCGGCTGATGAGCGATGGCGAGTTGAGGCGGCTCGAGGTGCTGCGAGATTTGGATCAGCGGCGGCTGACGACCGAGGCGGCAGCGCAGCTGCTGAGGCTCGAGCGGCGTCAGGTATTCCGGCTGTTGAAGGCGTACCGGATCGAGGGCGCTGCTGGCCTGATTTCGAAGCGGCGTGGCGGTCCGGGCAACCGGCGCAAGCCCGAGGCGCTTCGGAGCAAGGTGCTGTCGATCATTCGCGAGCAGTATTGGGACTTCGGCCCGAGCTTGGCGGCCGAGAAGCTGCGCGAGGTTCACGGGATAACGCTCGGTCGCGAGACGCTGCGGCTATGGATGGTCGAGGCCGGGCTGTGGCTCGATCGCAAGCAGCGGCGAAAGCGCGTCCACCAGCCGCGCCATCGTCGCGACTGTGTCGGCGAACTGGTGCAGGTCGACGGCAGCGAGCATTGGTGGTTCGAGGACCGCGGCCCGCAATGTACGCTGCTCGTCTTCGTCGACGACGCGACCAGCCGGCTGATGCACCTGCAGTTCGTCGAGAGCGAGTTCGACATTCGCCTATTTCCATGCCGCCCGCGCCTATCTGGAGGCCTGGGGCAAGCCGGTCGCCTTCTACAGCGACAAGCACGGGGTCTTTCGCGTCAACCACGAGGGTGCCAGCGGTGGTGACGGGATGACCCAGTTCGGGCGTGCGCTGCATGCTCTGAACATCGACATCATCTGCGCCAATTCGAGCCAGGCGAAGGGCCGGGTCGAGCGGGCGAACAAGACCTTGCAGGATCGGCTGGTCAAGGAGTTGCGGCTAGCCGGCGCGCGCAGCCTGGCCGAAGGGAACGCCTTGCTGCCGGCTTTCATGGCCGACTACAACGCCCGCTTTGGCAAGCCGCCGGCGAACGCGAAGGACCTGCACCGGCCGCTGCGTGCCGGCGACGATCTGGAGGACGCCTTTGCCTGGAAGGAGGAGCGCACCCTTTCGCAAGCGCTGACGCTGCAATACGACAAGGTGATCTTCATCCTGGAACCGAGCGACCAGGCCAAGGCGGCGATCGGCAAACGGGTCACTGTCGTCGATTATCCCGATGGCCGGCTATCAATCCGCTACAAGGGCGTCGCGCTCGCCTACCGCACCTTCGATGAGCTGCGCCACGTCCCGCAGGCTGCGATTGTCGAGAACAAGCGGCTCGGCGCCGTCCTCGCCTTCATCCGCGAGCAGCAGATCGAACGGGCAGAGGTCCGCAGCAGGAAGGCGCCGCGCCGCCGCGATCAGCGCGACGCGCGCCTATTCAAAGTCGGCTGAGCGTTTTCACGAGCTGAGCAGGGCCGCCCTATACACACTCGTTACGTAACGGAATAGCGAGCCTATGAAACGAGGCCCTAAGCCCTTGCGTGAAAAGGCGATGACGACAGCCGAGCGGCAGGCCCGGTTTCGCGCGACGCACACCGACGGGATGTCCAGGATCATATACCGAAGACCCGCCGACCGGCGCAGCCGGGCGCAGCGATGGCGCGCGGCCGTGGCCGAGCTTGTCGCCTTACAGGACGATTACCGAACGTGGCTGCAGGCGCTGCCGCAGAACCTTGAGGCAAGCGCCACGGCGGAGGCGCTGCGGGCGATCTGTGATCTCGATCTTTCCGATCTCGAAAGCGTCGAGCCGCCGCGCGGCTTTGGTCGCGACTGATGCAACGGGAGCCTGCCTGTCCGCCCGGGTTCTTCTACGAGCCGAGCGTGCTGACGCCCGCTCGGTAGACAACCGGTGCGGCTGCAAGCGTCCATGCATCGGGCGGCGGTCGGGCGCTGCGCTACGCCGGGGCTGCGCGCCCGCCCGCCGCCCGCCCCCAACCGACAGTGACATTTCTAAATGGCAGAAAGAGTGACATCTCTATTTGGTGGACACAGCATCTGTCTTCCCGAGACGGACGCGGCCTACCAGAAGTAGATTTAACAGCCAGCACATTCACGCGGCTGCTACGGAGCGGAGGTGGCTCAAGATTAAGACGGGCCGCACGATATGCGATTTGTGAGAACAAGCCGCCCAGCCCATCTTCGACACGACAATGCCCTCGCGCACAGCGCGGTAGGTCGTGCTTGCTGTTGGTTCCGCGATGTGTATGGCTTTTGCGGATAATTGAGGAGGACGTGCTTGTCCGACCTGCGAGCGGAGGATTATCGGCCGGAAAGCCCGGAGCTGTTCATCAGCTATGCCTCGAGTGACCTAGAGCGCGCTACCGCCCTGCACGCACGCCTGGTGGCGGAGGGGTTTCGCGTCTGGTTCGACAAGGTTCGCCTGACCCCCGGCTGCGACTGGCACAAGGAGATCGAGGCCGGATGCGAGGCCGCCCGCGTCATGCTGCCACTGATCACGCCGCGATGGGCGAAGTCGGACTGGACACGTTACGAAACCTATATCCACAACGCCATCATCCCGGTGCTGGCCGAGGATAAGGCCGAGGCGGTGATGCCGCTACCGCTGCGCTGCTGGAATGCTGTGACGCTCGACCCGTTGGCAGTCGACGAGGCGGTCTGGCAGAAACTGCTCGCCGCGATCCACAAAAAGCTCGCCGAACCGCAACCCGAGCAGACCCCGCGCATCGCCCCGGTGGCAGCACTGACTCAGGGGCGGGTGCGGGCGCTGGCAGCGATGGGCGGCATCGGCAAAACCACGCTCGCCAACGAATACGCCCGGCGCTACTGGCGGCTCTATCCGCAGATCTTCTGGGTGGATGCACGCGCCGGGCTGGAGAGCGGTTTTGCGCTGCTGTTCGGTAAACTATTTCCCGGCCGCACGGACGCCGGGTTGCAGCAACCCGACAAGGCAAAGCTGGTGCTGGCGGAATTGTCCGGCCGCGCCGAGCGGCTGCTGGTGTTGGATAACGTGCAGGACGCGGAGAGCATTCGCCCCTGGCTAGTGCGCGACCCGACCTCGGGCTGCCGCACATTGATTACCTCCCGCTTCGCCGACTGGTCAGAGGCGGCGGGCATCCGCGCAATCCAGTTGTATGTGCTGGAACCCGAGCCGGCCCGGCAGTTCCTGCTAGTGCGCAGGGCGGACGGCGGAGGGCGCTGAACTTACGGCCTGCAACGATCTGGCCCGGGAGCTAGGTTACCTACCGCTGGCCTTGGAACAGGCGGCGGCCTACATCACCGCTCCCGGCGCGGGAGTGAATTTCGCTGGTTATCTTCGGCTCTACCGCGAAGCTGCGGCAGAACTGCTGGCGCGTGGGGCGTTGGGATCGACTGAGTATCCTGACCCGGTGATCACTACTTGGCAGGCAACGGCGGCGAGACTGTCGCCGGAATCGCGTGCGGTGCTGCGACTGTGCGCCTGGTATGCCGATACGCCGATTCCTCGAGCATTGGTGATGGAGGGGGAGGAGGAGGTGCTGGTGCTGGCTACCGCGCTCGGCCCGGTGATGCCCCTGGCCGGTCCCGCGGCGGTGGAGCTACGGATGCGCGACGCGCTGACCGGGCTGGCGCGCTATTCGATGATCCTTGACCCAACCGACACGACCTTCCGCGTGCATGGCCTGGTTCAGACGGTGGAGCGGATACGCGCCGAGGCCGACGGCGCGGCGGCGGAAGCACGAGATCGGGCGCTGACCCGACTGACAGACCTGTTTCCCTACACTTACGATGAGCCGGCGCAATGGCCGCTGTGCCGGACCTTGATGCCGCATCAGCAGACGTTGCTGGCACATCCGTTTCCCGAGAGCACCACCGATCGAGCCCCCATCCTATTGAATTTGGCGGCCAACTTTCTTCTATGCAGCGGCGACGCGGCGGGGGCTCTGCCGCTTTTCCGGCGCGCGCTGGAGAGCAGCGAGCGCGTGCTTGGCCCGGAGCGTCCCGACACGCTCAGCAGCGTGGGCAATCTGGCCGCATGCATGGAGGATCTGGGTGACGCGGCGAGGGCTTTGCCGCTCAACCGGCGCGCGCTGGAGAGCCGCGAGCGCGTGCTCGGCCCGGAACATCCCGACACGCTCAGCGGCGTGAACAATTTGGCCGTATGTATGGAGGAGCTGGGTGACGCGGCGGGGGCTTTGCCGCTCTACCGGCGCGCGCTGGGAGGGCCGCGAGCGCGAGCGCGGCCCGGAGCATCCGCTGACGCTCACCAGCGTGAACAACCTGGCCGGATGCCTGCAGGCGCTGGGCGACGCGGCGGGGGCTTTGCCGCTCTCCGGCCAGATTGTTCACGCGGCCGAGCGTCAGCGGATGCTCAGGGCCGAGCACGCGCTCGAGGCTGGCTTCGTGTGGGTCATCGGTCAGTTTTTCTATCGCCAATATTTCGTACGTACGTGCTGCACATCCTTCGAAGACTGTCGTCATGGCGTTCGACTCCTCTTTGTAGGCCGTAAAAGGCGCGCGGCTTGCGCCAAAAGCAGAAGCCGGTGCGTTTTCCATCCGACCCCTCGCGCATCGCTCATGCGGAAAGCAAATGTGGTATGAGCTTGCTGAATGCCAAGAACGCCGATCGCATCTGCCGTTTTTCGTATATACATAAGGCATACGAATATTGTAATTTATATGAATGTATAATGAGATATAAATTGTAATGCTTCAAACCGTGTAATGCTTCAAACCGTGTAATGCTTCAAACCGTGTAATGCTTCAGACCGTGTAATGCTTCAGACAGTGTAATGCTTCAGACAGTGTAATGCTTCAGACAGTGTAATGCTTCAGACAGTGTAATGCTTCAGACAGTGTAATGCTTCAGACAGTGTAATGCTTCAGACAGTGTAATGCTTCAGACAGTGTAATGCTTCAGATAGCATGACACTTCCCCCGCATCGGCTGCGAGGATGCTCAAATCACGATCCGTTCGACCTCATCGAGGCTGACCTCATCGCGCCGGCGATCGTAGAGCTGCGTCGTCCGCGTCGAGGCGTGGTTAGCCATCGCCGCGGCCTTTTCGAGCGTGCCGCCGTTTTTGAGGTACGCCGTGATCCCGGTCGCCCGGAAGCTGTGGTTGCCGAGCCTCGTCGCGATGCCGGCCGCCGCCGCGCGCCGGCGGATCATCGCATAGGCGTTCGCCTGCGGCAGCACCGTGCGGGTCAGCTTGCCGGTGCCGCGGCCGATCGTGCGGAACAGCGGCCCCTTGGGATCGTCGCGCAGGCCCGCGCCGTCGAGATAGGCGACGAGGTATTCGTCGAGGTTGTGGTGACACGGCATCGCGTGGCGCTTGCCACCCTTCTCGCGCAGCCGCACCCACAGCCGGCGGTTCTGCGCGTAGACATCCTCGACCGCCATCCCCAGCGCCGCGCCGATCCGAGCGAACGAATAGACCATGAGCCCGATCAGCGCGCGATCGCGCAGGCCTGCGACCTTCGCGACATCGATGCTGTCGAGCAACGCGCGCGCCTCGGCGGGATCGAGCACCGGCGTTTGCCCCGACGTCACGACGTGGCGGGGCCCGCGCACCGAGCTGGCCGGGTTGACCGGCACGACCTGGCCGGTGACGAGCCAATCGAATAGGTGACGGATCGCAGCCAACCGCTGCTTGACGCTCGGCGCGGCCAGCTCGCGCGTGCCAGCCTCAATCCAAGTCGCGACATGCACCGGCTCGACATCGGCGATCGATCGCACGCCGACGCTCGCGCACCAGCCGAGAAATTCCTCGGCAGCGCGGGCATAGGCCCGGCGCATGTGCGGGTTGCGGATGTTGGCGGCGAAGAATTCGAGGAAGCGCATCGAGGCGCGGTCGCCGGCGGCCACGACAAGCGCCGGCAGCGCGGCCTTTGTTGAAGGAAGGGCGACGTCCGTCATCGTGCTGCCTTCTGGATAGCTGGTCGGCACGTAGCCTCCATCGCTTCGACGGCGCGATCTACGCGCGCCGGAATGGGATCGTCTTCTCCTCCCGACCAGATCGTGTTTTTCCACCGCTCCCTTTCTGCCTGGTCTGCGGCGCTTAGGCGGTGTCCGTGTGCCGAGATCAGCGATCAAACTGACACAATGATCTCATTCCGAACCTCGAAAAGATCGTCATAGGCTCCTGCGGCTTTCGAGCCGAAGACGGCGCTAAATCGGTAACGGCGCGCCCAGGTCTCGGCAAAAAAATCCGCCTTGCTCTTAAGGCGCTCGCTCGCGGCAAAATATGCATTCAATATCCGTGTGTCCTCTTCCGTCTCATTTTCACCTTTTTGCCTGCTTAGCCCCTCGTAGCTGTAGCTAATCTGCCAGTTCGATCCTCCGTTTGCCGACAGTTTCGTCACGCCACTTGGTCAATCCGCGATAGGCAATACACGCGCCGGAGCAAGCTGCCCCCGCTGTGAACACCGGTGCCACTGCCCTGATAACTTCTGCGACATCCGCCCAGCTCATCCCCCTCCCCTCCCCCCTCGCGCACGCCCCACGGCACCCCTCCAAGCGTATGGTCGATGTCAGCGCTTCCTCCTGGTGGCGCAAAGCGCGATTTACGTTGCGAGCGAATTCGGAGCCGGGATTGCGGGCGGTGTGTTCGAGCGCGAGCGCGCCGGCGATGACGCCCAACCCCAGCAGTCCGGATCTGCCGCCCACAGGGAAGCTTGCCCCGGGACCGGCGATCAGCTAAGGTTTGCCCAAGACCGCCACTATGGCCGGTCAGTTACGGTGTGATCAACACCGGCCGAAATACGGCTTCGGGGAGGACGTCATGATCGAACGCCGAAAATTTCTCGCCATTCTTGCCGCCACGGTCGCCGCCAGCCGAGCACACGGATGGGCGCGCTCCGCCTTCGCGGCGCAAACGCAAGGCATGAGTTCCACTGGGCCGAGCAGCGCCGAAGGGGCCTACGTCTTCTTTAACGACCCCGAGGTCGCCTTCATCAAGGCCGCCGTCGCCCGGCTCATCCCCGCCGATGAACTGGGACCGGGAGCCGCCGAAGCGGGCGTCCCCTACTTCCTCGATCGGCAGCTCGCGAGTGCCTACGGCGGCGGAGCGCATTTCTACAACCAAGGGCCGTTCGGATCGGAAACGCCTTACCAGGGGTATCAATTGCCGCTCACCCCGGCTGAGCTGTACCGCGTCGGCATCGCCGCGACGGACCGGTACTGCAAGGAAACCCATGGCAAGCTTTTCGCGGAGTTGGAGCCGGCCGTTCAGGACCGGGTGTTGTCGGGGCTGCAGGGAATTGCCGCCGCAGTCGATCTGAAGGAGGTCCCGGGCGCGACCTTCTTCGCGACCCTTCTCGGCGACACCCAGGATGGTTTCTTCGCCGATCCGGCTTACGGCGGCAACAAGGACATGGTCGGGTGGAAGCTCGTCGGCTTCCCGGGGGTCGCCTACGACTATTCGGCGGCCATCGGCCAGCACAACAAGCCCTACGTTGTGGCGCAGCCGCACGACATGCACAGCTTGCAGCAGGCGGCTGTTTCCCCGGTTCCCGAAGGGGATGCGACGCACAGTCACGCCGACGCGACCACTCCCGCTTCGCCGCAGGCGCCGACCGAGGTGACGAAGGACTGGAGGGCGGGGCAGCGAATCTTCGTCTGAACCGGAGTGAGATATCGGGACGCTGTCGAACGGAAGCGAGAGGAGCGGCCGCCTCGAGTGGTTCGCTCGGGAGGGAGGACATAATGGCAACGAAGTTGAAGCCGGTTGACGTTGTCACCATCGGCGTCGGTTGGGCCGGCACTATCCTGGCCAAGGAACTGGCGAAGGCCGGGCTCACGGTCGTCGGGCTGGAGCGCGGCGGCGATCGCCGGCAGGACATGTTCCAGCTGCCGGAAACGAAATACGACCAGCTCAAATACGATCGCCGCCTCGAATTATTCAACGACCTATCGCTCTCCACCATCACGGCTCGCAACCGCACTGACGAGGTGGCGCGTCCGATGCGGCGGCACGGACCGTTCCCGTGGGGCGAGGGTCTCGGCGGCGGAGGCTTCCACTGGGCCGGCTGGACTTGGCGGCACACGCCGACGGATTTCCGCATTCGCAGCCACATTATCGAGCGCTACGGCGAGCGGGCGATCCCCGAAGAGTCGACCATCCAGGATTGGCCGATAACTTACGACGAACTCGAACCCTCTTACGATAAGTTCGAGTACACCGCCGGCATTTCCGGGAAAGCCGGCAACCTGCGCGGGACGATCCAGCCTGGCGGCAACCCATTCGAGGGGCCGCGGGCTCGCGAATACCCGAACCCGCCGCTGCAACGCTCCTATGCCGATACATTATTCGCAGAGGCGGCGAAGGAACTCGGTTATCACCCCTTCCCGACGCCGGCCGCGCAGTCAAGCCGCGCCTATACCAACCCCGACGGCGCCGAGCTCAATGCGTGCATGTACTGCGGCTTCTGCATGAATTACGGATGCGAGTGGTCGGCCAAAGCGGTGCCGCAGACAACGACGATCCCACCGGCCCTCGCCACCGGCAAATACGAGATCCGCACCCATGCCGCGGTCACCCGGATCAACCTCTCGGGCAACCGCGCAACTGGGGTCACTTATATCAATTCCCAGGGCCGCGAGATGGAGCAGCCCGCGGACATTGTCCTCTTGACCGCATTTACCTGGAGCAACTCGCAACTGCTGCTCGTCTCCGGGATCGGCACGCCCTACAACCCGGCGACCGGCAAAGGCGTGGTCGGCAAGAATTATTCCTGGCACGGCGCGGCCCCGTACCTGCTCCTCAATTACGATGACGGACACGTCTTCAATCCATTCATGGGCGCGGGCGCTTTGGGAACGCACATCGCCGATTTGCAGGGCGACAATTTCGACCACAGCGATCTCGGCTTCGTCGGCGGCGCGATTATCGGCGGGATGCAGATGGGGCAGGGACCGCTGAGCTTTCAACCCACGCCGCCGAACACGCCGGCGTGGGGCTCGCAATGGAAGAAGGCGGTCGCGCACTATTACAACCGCTCCTTCTGGGTGATCGGCCTGCACGACCACCTACCCTACCGGGGCAACTACCTCGATCTCGACCCCAACTATCGTGACATGTTCGGCAGTCCGCTATTGCGGATGACCTACGACATCGGACCGAACGAGCATCGCCTGTCGCGGCACATGGTGAAGGTCGCCGAAAACTTCGCGAAGGTCCTAAAACCCAGCTACTCCTCCGCATCCGGCCTGCCCGATACCTTCAATTCGGGCGCCCCATACGGCATCATCCATCAGGTCGGCGGCGCGATGACGGGGACGACGCCCGAGAACAGCGTCGTCAACAAATACCTGCAAAGCTGGGACGTCCCCAATCTCTTCGTCGTCGGAGCGAGCGCCTTTCCACAATTCCATCATTCAACCCGACGGGGACCGTCGGAGCGCTGGCCTATTTCGCCGCCGACGCGATCAAGACCAAGTACCTGCGCCACCCAGGCCCGCTGGTCTAATACGGTTCGCGCAAGACCGGAGGCATCAGAGAGCCGACATGGCCGGGCGCAACGGCACTCGCGCCTCAATTTTGATGCGATTTCAGCGCGCCCACCCTTGACCCGGTCGAGCGCGACCTGGTCGTTGCGGCGATTATAGCGCTTGGTCATGCGCGCGCTGTCGTGCGCCGCCATCTGCCGGGCGTGCTCAAAAACCCCGCCGTTGGCTTACCATCCTGCCGGAACAAAAGCGGAATCAACGACTTCCATCGAGCATCAGCCGAATCCGAACCGCTAACCGGGGATTAGGGTCTGCCGGCAGCGGTTGACGCGCACAAGTTCGCATGGGACGATTGTCGTGACGGTTCCCCTCGGGGATAGGCCGAACCGTTCTCGAAATCCGGGGTGTCGCTGCGGGCCGGGCGCTATTCGCCTGCCGCCTTTGAGCGGCAGGCTCATCGGGCCGCGCGGCGTCCCGGCCAAAGGTGACGCTCCCGCACGCGCCTGTTGCCCGCCTGTCGGTGGAAGCCTGTTTCGCGCCTTGATCATCATTGATGCGTCGATAGCCGATATCCATTTCTGATATCATGTTCGGATGCACAGCCGGCATCGGCGGACCCTGGCCCGGATCTTCGCAGACCCAACGCCCGCCGATCTTCGCTGGAGCGAGATCGAAACGCTCCTGCGGGGCGTCGAGGCGGAGGTCAGCGAGGGCGGCGGGAGCCGGGTTCGTGTCGCGCTGGGCGGTGTCCGGGCCGTGTTCCACCGGCCGCACCCGCGTCAGGAGACCCGGCGCAGCATGGTACGGGCGGTTCGGGATTTTCTTGCCGCAGCCGGCATAGAGCCAGGGAAGGAGTAGGCTGGATGCTCGAATATCGGGGCTATTTCGGCACAGTCGAAGCCGACGATGGTGTTTTCGTCGGCCGGGTCGCCGGTCTTCGCGACGTGATCACCTTCGACGGGACAACATTCGCCGAGGTCGAACAGTCCTTTCGCGACAGCATCGACGATTATCTTGCCTTCTGCGCCGAGCGGGGCGAGCCGCCCGACCGCTCCTACAGTGGCAAAATCCCCCTTCGCGTGAGCCCGGAGGCGCACCGCCGGGCGGCGATGCTCGCGCATGCGGCGGGGATGAGCCTCAACCAGTGGATTGCGCAGCGGATCGAGCCGGGGACGTGAGTTCGAAGGACAAGGTCGCCCCACCGAGCAACTGTCGCGCGATGGACAAGCGGGAGTTGACGGTACACCGGATCCTCGCCGGCGAGGCGCCGTCCGCGGTGCCGGTGACGGCCAAGGGCTGGGTGCGCACCCGGCGCAACTCGAGAGCGGGCGTTTCGTTTTTGCATCTGTCGGACGGATCGTCGTTGCCGCCGCTGCAGGTGGTGGTGCCAAACACGCTCGCGAATTACGCCGACGAGGTTCTGAAGCTGACCACCGGCTGCGCGGTGGCGGCGACCGGGACGATCGTGCCGTCGCCGGCGAAGGGGCAGCCGTTCGAGATGCAGGCGAGTGCCGTCGAGGTGATCGGCTGGGTGGAGGACCCGGAGACCTACCCGATCCAGCCAAAGCCGCACACGCTGGAGTTCCTGCGCGAGGTCGCGCATCTGCGGCCGCGGACCAACGTGATCGCGGCGGCGACCCGGGTGCGGCACAGCCTGGCCCGGGCGATCCATCGATTTTTCGACGAGAACGGCTTTTTCTGGGTCAATACGCCGATCATCACCGCCTCGGATGCCGAGGGGGCCGGGGCCTTGTTCCGGGTGTCGACCCTGGAACTCGCCAACCTGCCGCGCCGGCCCGACGGCAACGTCGATTTCACCCAGGATTTCTTTGGCCGCGAGGCGTTCCTGACGGTGTCGGGGCAGCTCGCCGTCGAGGCCTATTGCCTGGCGCTGACCAAGGTCTACACGTTCGGGCCGACGTTCCGCGCCGAGAACTCGAACACCAGCAGGCACCTCGCCGAGTTCTGGATGATCGAGCCGGAGATCGCTTTCGCCGACCTCTCGGACAATGCCGAGTTGGCGGAAGGATTGCTGAAGTACGCCTTCGCGACGTTGCTGAGGGACAGCGCCGAAGACCTCGCCTTCTTCGATGAACGGATCGAGAAGGGGCTGGTCGCGAAGCTCGAGGGCATCGTCGGCTCGGAGTTCGTCCGCTTGGATTACGACGAGGCGATCAGGGTACTGGCGCGGGCGAAGCAGAGGTTCGAGTTTCCGGTCGAGTGGGGCGTCGACCTGCAATCGGAGCACGAGCGCTGGCTGACCGAGAAATACGCGAAAAAGCCGGTGATCGTGTTGAACTACCCGAAGGAGATCAAGGCGTTCTACATGCGGATGAACGACGACGGCCGGACCGTGGCGGCGATGGACGTGCTGGCGCCGGGGATCGGCGAGATCATCGGCGGCAGCCAGCGCGAGGAGCGGCTCGCGGTGCTGGATGCGCGTATGGCCGAGCGCGGCATCGACCGCGAGCACTACGCCTGGTACCGCGACCTGCGCCGCTACGGGACGGTGCCGCATGCCGGCTTCGGCCTCGGTTTCGAGCGCACGATCGCCTACGTCACCGGCCTCGCCAATGTGCGCGACGCGATCCCGTTCCCGCGCACGCCCGGAAACGCGCGGTATTGACGCGGGCGACTTGGGCGCTAGCCTCGATGGTCGCCATTTCGGTGGCTTCTTCTCGATAGTCGCTCGCTCGACGACAAACCGGCTGCTGCGAAGGCTGGGGCGGCTCGATGCACAGCGCCGATTTCGGCAGCGGCACGCTCGGTGTCCAACGGGATCGTCGCGGCCTGAACAGCGGTCTCACGATCGCCGAGGTTGGAACGCAGTCCCTTCCTTCGCGGGGCCGGTTAAACCCTCATGATCGACGCATGACCAAGCTCCTGGAACAGGCAATCGAAGCCGTGCGCAGGTTACCTGAGGACGCCCAAGATGACATCGCCCGCACCATTCTTCACCTGGCGGGGAGTGAGGTAGAGGCCGAGTTCGTCGATCCGGCTCATTTGGCGGCGGTGCTCGAAGGGCTTGCGCAAGCAAAACGGCGCGAATATGCGAGGGATGACGAAGTCGAGGCGGCCTTCCGCCGCTTTGACTGGTGAAGCTGCGATACACGCCGCGTGCGACACGCGACCTTGCCGAGTACCTGCGTGCCCGTAATCCGTCAGCGGCGATCGCGGTGAGAGATGCACTCGTCGGTAACGCGGACCGCCAGTGGCTGGAAGCCCATTACTTCGCATCCATCAATCCCATCGGAAAGCTGTGGCTCAAC
Organism: uncultured Alphaproteobacteria bacterium; assembly: GCA_963772295.1. Taxonomy (GTDB): domain Bacteria; phylum Pseudomonadota; class Alphaproteobacteria; order ATCC43930; family CGMCC-115725; genus AP-15. The sequence continues at coordinate 320,709 of CAVYWO010000017.1, read as the reverse complement.
GTCCCCGCCGGCCCAAACCACCCGGATCCTCTGCTGGATGCGTGCATCGCCTTCTGCCCTTGGTACTTTAGAGGTTGCCCGTCCCGCGGGGAAGTCGAGATGACGCTTCGAGACCCAGAGCGCCTCGACCTTCACCTTTATCCTCAAGTAATTCCGACGGCGTGCGCCAGATTGCGCGAAGAGGCGAGACCGGCATTCGCCGAGATGAACATCTGGCGGGCCGACCTCCGACCGCTCGAACGGACGTAATCAGCTTGAGGTGAACTCCTTCTCCTTAAATCGGCGCCACGTAACGCGAGAGAGCCATGCAGCATTCGGAATTCAAAATCGGCAGGGAATTCTGCTGTGGCGGCCGGCAATGGCGCTGCACCGATATCGGCACGCGCGCGATCCTCGCGATCCGCCTCGATCACGTCGAGGTGGGAAGCGACGACCCCAAACACGGACGGACACTCGATCGCGCCGAAGCGGAGGCCGAGGGCTGGTTCGACGGGCCGCCTTACGCCGTCGCTGAGCGCGTGTTTGACGAATACGACATTGAAGGCTGTTCCCCGAAGCCGGAGGAAACGCCCGAATGAACTGGCTCGTGGTGCTGGGCCTGGCCTCGCTGCCGACATCGACCGGCAGCACTACGCCCGGTACCAAGACCTCAAGCGCTACGGCACGGTGCCGTATGCCGGCTTCGGCCTCGGCTACGTCAGGGTTGCCCAAAAATCGAGGCTAATCGTCATACGTGCTTAGCTTAGCCGGAGCGGTTATATGCGCGGCCGAGGAGGCCTGTATGGACAACACGGTTGACGTATGATCCCGGTGGACGCTGAAGCGGCCGAGGCGCTCGAGAGTCCAGCCCGGCGCGAAGCGGTCGGCCGCTACCTGAGCAGTCTGGTGAAAGGCGGGCGCGCCCGCGATGTCCGTCCCTGAGCGAGCCCTGTTGCGCGCAGTTGATACCCAACCGAATTATTCTCGCAAAAGGTTGAGGACGAGTACCCTGAGGTCACCTTCCGCCCGAAGTTCGACCGCTTCGTCTCCGTTGAGCGGCGCTACCGGATTCTCGACATCGTCCTCGTTGCGGCCACAACACGCCGCGCCAGCGCCGGCGTGGTTCGACATGCGGGGCTTCGATTGTCCGGATGAGCCAGAATGCCGTCGGTTGCTGCACCGACAATTCAGCGCGCTTGACGCCCTTCAGGATGGTCGCGACGACGGCTGCCGCAGCCCGGTCCACATTCTCGCGTTTTGCCAAACAGCGTATCCGACCGCCATACTCCGCGAAGTCGGGCTCAACGCGGCCCGTAATAATAATACGGCGGCGGGTAGTATCGTGGCCCATAATAGGGCGGCGGCCCGTAATAGGGCCGCCCGTAATAGCCGTAGTAGTAGGGCGGCGCCGTAAGCGCGACGAACGGCGCGGTGACGATCGTCGCGGCGGTGCCGACGATGGCGCCGGCCACGCAGAACGGCCAGAACAGCGGAAACGGCGAGCAGGGGGGATAATATTGCGCCTTGGCGGTCGCGAGCGGCAGAGCGGCGAGCCCGGCGGCGAACGCGGCCGAAACCGCTATTCGGCGGATACGCATCGGGGTCTCCCGGGTTGGACGAACCGGTCACGATAGCCTGCGAAAAGAAAAACGCAAACCACATGTTCGGTTAACCTGGCCGACACCGTTCCTGGCTCAGGCCAGATCGTCGAGGTCGACATCGAGCGCGGCGGCGATCTTCTTCAGCGTCCCGACGGTGCCATTGCGCTCGCCGTTCTCGATCTGCGACAGGTAGCCGACGCCGATCCCGGCGCGCTCAGCGAGCTGGCGCAGAGAGCGGCCGCGATGCTCGCGCCAGACGCGTACCGGGTTCTTTCGGGAGATCAGCCGGTCGACCACGCCGATTGGCACTCGCTCCTGGTCGCGGGTGCGGTGATAGGCGGCCGTTGCCGCGGCATCTTCGATCAACTCGGCAAGGTCCTCGGGGGTCATGACGACAAGCTCGGCGATGGCGCACCAGTGCGGCGTGCTCGCCGAGGGGGCGCAGTCGCAACGGGTCGCTCATCGGTATGCTCCTCCTCTCGGGGCGATGTCGAAGACGCTCATGACACGGGCGTGGCGATCGAGCGTGTACGAGACCCGCCGGTCGCCGACCCGAATGCGAAACCCGTTCGCCACGCCCGATCCGTTCGCGCCGAACAACAACCTGCGTGCACTCAAGGCGCCATAGAGAGCGCAACCGCCGCGAGAACCGACGTTTCGGTCATCCATAAAATTGACCATTTCTCGTTGTACATCACAGCTCGTCGGAGCCGGTCACAAGTCGCGCAGCGTGGCCGGCATCGCGGGCACCGGATGGACCACTGTTCAACTATAGAGAGAAGTTTTGCTGCAGATCGGCTGCAAATTCAGCAAACAGTGATGTGCAGATTCGATTTCTGATTGCGGGGCCGCGGTGCCGCATCCGCGAGGCGGCGGTCGCCGTCGGCGAATAGCGGGCGCATGATCCCCGGCAGCGATTGCTGACAGACGCGGATATTGTCGCTAGCGTTCCGGACCGAGCGTTTGCCCGGCGGGCAAAAATGCAGAGGTTTGCGATGCAGATCGTCGACGCGCAGATCCACCTCTGGGGATCGGGCCTGCCGAGCAACCTCGCGCACCGGCAGGTGACGTCGTTTACCGCCGCGGAGGCGATCGCGATGATGGATGAGGGCGGCGTCGATGCCGCCGTCATTCATCCGCCCGGATGGGACCCGGGGTCGACCGAGATGGCCTTTGCCGCGGTGCGCGGCTACCCCGGCCGCTTCGCGATCATGGGTGCGGTGCCGCTCGACCGGCCGGAATCGCGCTCCCGCATCGCGACCTGGAGGGGACAGCCGGGGATGCTCGGCCTGCGCTACGGCTTCCTCGCCAATCCGGCGCGGCGGTGGCTGCACGACGGCAGTCTCGACTGGCTGTGGGCGGCGGCCGAGGAGGCCGGCGTTCCGATCGCTATGCTGGCGACCGATTCGCTCTCCGAGATCGGCCGGATCGCCGAGCGCCATCCGGGGTTGCGCTTGACCATCGATCACCTCGGCGGGCGGGGCGGCACGACCACGCTCAAGGACGCCGCCGCCATGACCCACATCCCGGAGCTGCTGGCCTTGGCAAAACTGCCCAATGTGGCGGTCAAGGCGACCGGCGCGCCGGGCTATTCGAGCGAGCCCTATCCGTTTCCGGCGATCCAGGTCTATCTGCGCCAGATCTACGATGCGTTTGGTCCGCGGCGGATGTTGTGGGGCACCGACATCACCAAGATGCCGTGCTCCTGGCGGCAATGCGTGACAATGTTCACCGAGGAGCTGCCGTGGCTGGGCGAAGCGGACAAGCGGCTCGTCATGGGCGAGGCGGTCTGCGCCTGGTGGGGCTGGGACCGGGCCGCCTGACGCGGCGGATGACCCCCCGGAACGCCCGCCCTCGGCGGGCGCCCACGGACTCGTATGGGGATTTTGCTGTCAAGTAGTTTCGACATGGCGGTTGGCTGGTGTTGGTTAAGGACCTTCAGGTCAGTCGCGGCCGTAGCCACGGGGCGGGTCGATCGCCTGCAACTCCTCGATGTCGAGCTCGGCGATTGCTTGCAGCTTCTCCGCCAGCCTGGATGCTTCGAGATTGGCGGGAAGGTTGTCCAGCCAGGCGCGGTAATTGTCCTGCAGCTCGATCAGCGTGGCGACTGCTGCCGCCCAGCGCCTTGGCCGTGGCGCGAGGCGCGGTGCCGGTGACGCCGTCTGGCTCTGTTGGCTCTGCTGGCGCCGTCTAGCGCGGCATCGCGCTTGACGCTCAGCTGGGGTCATCGGGGCGCTGCCGGTCCGATGTCTGGGCATCTTCGATCTCCTATTGGCAATCGTGACTGTCACGTTTCCCGGACGGTTGCTCCGTCGCAATCTGGGCCCGAGCTGCGGTCTGGGCACAGGAAACCGGGGCGAGGAGTTCATTGGCGTCACCTGTCACGAGCCTGGGCGGCTCCCCTGTGCTCAGGCCGATGGCCTGCAAACTCGTATCCGGCGGAACCTGCGGTTCCGTACCACGATGCCTCAATCGCGAGGCCGACGGGGAGCCTGGGAGGGCGGGACCACTCTAAATGGCGGCATCTTGCAGCCATAGTCCGTGACGGCATCCCGCCCACCCAGGTCGGTTCCAGGCGTCGGCGCCAAGCGCCTTGCTCCGCCCGGTGTCTTTGTGTCTCGCCGCGTGCCCTGATCTTGCGCTCAGGCGGCGGCGGTGCGGGCGTCGGCTGGTAGTTCGCCGGTCTCGACATAGCGCCAGAGCGCGACCAGCAGCTTTCGGGCAAGCGCCACGATCATCACTTTGCGGATGCGCCCCTTGGCACCGCTGGTTCGCTGGACGAACCAACGGCTGAGCGGGCTTTGCGGTTGGAAGCGAAGCCAGCGCCAAGCCAGTTGCATCAGGATGTGGCGCACCCGTGCATTGCCGTTTTTGCCGATGCCCTGCTCGCGCTCCATGCCGCCGCTCTGGAACGGCGTGCCGGTCAAACCGACAAAGCTCGCCAGCGCCCGGCGATCACGGAACTGGGAGGGCGGGACCACTCTAAATGGCGGCATCTTGCAGCCATAGTCCGTGACGGCATCCCGCCCACCCAGGTCGGTTCCGAACGGCAGCCTAGCATCTCGCGGACCAGAACGGTCGCGGTCTCGACACCGAGGCCGACGATCTGGGTCAGCAGCTGGATCATTCGCTCGGCGCGGTCCGGCTCGGCGATCTTCACGACCGCGTCGCGCTCGGCCTCGATCTCGCGCAGTTGGGTCCGAGACCAGGCGGTGGCGCACCATCAAGCGTCTCAGCTCCGCCATCGTCTTGGGCGGCAACGGCGAGCCGGCAAAGGTCTGCAATGCCTCCAGCCGCTCGAACGCCTTCTTGAGGCGCGGCTTGAAGCCGACGATACCATGCAGACAGAGCAGACTCTCCACGCGGCTCTCGAGTTGCAGCCGCTCGCGGACCAGCCGCTCCCGTTCGCGTCCCGGCCGGCGCAGTTCCTCCTCCGCCTCACTCGCGATGCGCACCATCGAACACACCCGCGGCTCGCCGCGCAGCCACGCCAGCAGCGTGCGCAACAGCATGTCCAGGTCGATCCGATCCGTCTTCGCCCGCCGGCTCCGCCGCGGCACCGGAATGCTCGCCGGATGCATGACCTGCACCTCGATCCCCTGCGCCAGCAGGTAACGGGCAATCCAGAAACCGTCTCGGCCCGCCTCGTAGCTCAGCACCACGCGCTGCACCGCCCGACCCGCGGCCTCCGCCTCCGCCTTCCACAACCCGATCGTCCGCAACAAGCCGGCCAGATCGCGCGGCGCGAGCCGCCGCCGCGGCCGACGGGCGACCCCGGGAACCACCGCCCCGGCCTCCCACGACTTGCCGCTCAATTCCAGCGCCACGACCAAAGTGCTATTATGGTCAAAGGCGGCCGTGGTGTTGCTCGGTTCGATTTGCTTTGGCATCGGATCAATCCTGTCTGGTCTTGGACAACCGACAAGATACTCAATGCCGCGGCCGTCCTCCCCATAGCATCTAAATCCGTGGGCTGAAGGCCCACGTCCGGGGGTGATCCGCCCTCCAGGGAAGGAACGTTTGCAGATGAGCGAAAATCGCCAAACCAGCGCGAACGGCAGGCCGGTCGCCGTGGTCGTCGGCGCCACCTCAAGTGGCAGTCGGCCGGCCGCAATACCCGATTGGCGCACGGCCGGACGTTGGACGACAGCGCGCTTCCGGTCGGGGTGCGCTGGGGTGTGGGCGGTGCCATCGCCCAGAAGTTCGCGCAGGAGGGGTTCTTCGTCGCTCTGACGACCCGCGCCGCGGCCAATGCGGCGGCGCTCGCGGCGGCGATCCGCGAGCGGGGCGGCGCCTGCATGGTTGTCGAGCTGGACCTCGTCTCGGAGCAGTCGATCGCCGCGGCGTTCGCCGCGATCCGCCGCGCGGCCGGCGACCCGGAGGTCGTGATCTACAACGCCGGCTATCTCGAAGGCCGCGACCTCCCGCCCGACCAGGAGCTCCTCGAATACATCCCGGTGGAGATCTTCGACACGGCGCAGCACATCGCCAGCCGCGGCCCGTTTCTCGTCGCCAAGGAGGTATTGCCGGCGATGCGGGCGCGAGGCTCGGGATCGATCTTCTTCTCCAACAACCCGAATGCGCTGCGCGGCCGGAAGCGGCTGACCGGACAGTCGCTCTACTACCCGAGGGTGATGATGCGCGCCTTGGCGCAGGTGCTGACCGAGGAGTATTCCGAGCACGGCGTTCACGTCGCCAATGTGGTGATCGACGGCACCATCGACTCGCCCGGCACTCGGGCGCTGCCGGCGCTGCAAAACCGGCCGGATCTCTTGATCAACCCGGTCAAGATCGCCGAGGCGTTCTATTATCTCTACACCCAGGACCGGTCGGCTTGGACGCACGAGCTGCAGCTCACGCCCTTTGCGGCCGTGCCTCGGTACTGATCAATAGCGGAGGGAAAAATGGATCGCCTCAAAGGCAAGGTCATCCTGATCAGCGGCGGCGCCCGCGGGCAGGGCGCGGCCGAGGCGCGCCTGTTCACCGCCGAAGGCGCCCGGGTCGTGATCGGCGATGTGCTCGAAGCGGAGGGCCGCCGGCTGGCGGCCGAACTTGGCCCGGCCGCGGCCTTCCTCCGGCAGGATGCGGCAGAGGAACGGGATTGGCAGGCGGCGATCGAGATGGCGGCGAGGTTCGGCGGCCTCAATGGTCTCGTCAACAACGCCGGGATCTACCGGCCGGCGACCTTGATGGAGACCGATGCCGAGCTCTTCGAGCGCCACTTCCGCGTCAATCAGCTCGGCTGCTTTCTCGGCATGAAGGCGGTGGCGCCTCTGATGGAGCGGTCGGGCGGCGGCGCCATCGTCAACATCTCATCGGTGGCGGGGCTGCGCGGATCGCCGGGTGCGATCGCTTACGGCGCCACCAAATGGGCGCTGCGCGGCATGACGAAGGCGGCGGCGATCGACTTGGCGCCGCGCAAGATCCGGGTGAACTCGGTGCACCCCGGCCCGATCGACACCGAGATGATCAAGATCCGCACCCCCGAGCAGAACCGGGAGCGGGTGCAACAGGTCCCGATGAAGCGCATGGGCACCGCCGAGGAGGTCGCGGCGCTGGTGCTGTTCCTGTTGTCCGACGAAAGCGGCTACATCACCGGGGCCGAGGTCGCGATCGACGGCGGCGCGGTGCTGTAGGCCGGCGCCCCGCATGTAGGGCGGATTTCAATCCGCCCTACGGGCTGAGGAGATCGTCCAGTGTCATCGGGCACGTCTGCGGCACCGGCAGCGGCGGCTGACCGTCCACGGTCTCGGGCACGGCGCGCAGCACCTTGGCGTAGAGATCGGCCAGGTCGATGTGCCGGCGCATGGAGGGTGCATAGGCGTCCGCCGCGTTGATCCGCGCTACCCTCGCCTCGGAACGCCAGTGCGGCGCGTCGCGCGAGAGCGGCCAAGCCTTGGCCTTGAGGTCATGCAGCAGCGCCTGGAGCAGCCGTGGCCGGCAGGCGCGCAAGCTGCTGCGGCCCACGTCTTCGATCTCCTCGGCGACATTCTCCCAATCTACTTGATCGTTCACCCGTTCGCCAGCCATCCGCCGCAGCAACGCGGCTTGGCGCTCGGACCAGAGCAGCACGTCATCGTCGTAGAGACCGCTCATACGGCCGGCTCCGGTTTGGCAAATAGCGGATTAAATACCGGGAGCGTTTTCATGCTGCCTCGTGTTGCACGACCGCCGTCCGACGAAAGCGGCTACATCGCCGGGGCCGAGGTTGCGATCGACGGTGGCGCGGTGCTATAGCCGAAACTGCGGCGATGGCGCAATGCGGGGTTCAGTTGTCGCTGTCGACCGCCGTCGGATTTGCCCGCAGGAAATCGGCGTAGGCGATCTCGTCGAGACCGCCGGCGGCGAGCGCCAGAGCCGCGTTCGCCGCATCCTCTTCGCTGGCCGTGAAACGGTAGCCGTTGAGCTCCAAGAACAGAATTCCGATCAGGAATCCGGTCCGCTTGTTGCCGTCAGCGAAGGGATGGCTGCCGACGATGCCGCCGGTATAAATGGCGGCGAGGTGAGCGATGTCGGAGGCTTGCGCATAGGCGAAGTGCTGCCTCGGTCGCGCCAGTGCAGATGCCAGCAAGACATGGTCTCGCACGCCGCCGGCGCCGCCGTAAACGGCGAGAAGGCGGTCATGCAGTGTCAACGTGTCCCGCTCATCGATCCAGAGTGGTTCCTTCACTGTGCGAGGACATGGAGCGTATTGCGGTAGCGAGCGATGATGTCCTCCGCCTTTGCCATCTTCTGCGCGAAGAAAGGATCATAGGGCGTCAGCCGATATCCACCCTCCGGCGTTTCGGTCAGATATAGCGCCGCGCCGTCGCCGGCTCGCAGGCGCGCGATCACCTCCTTCGGCAAGATCACGCCAAGAGAATTGCCGAACTTGCGAACTTTGAGCTCCACCATGGTACGTACGTAATAACATCAGCATCCAAAATCAAGCGGCGTGGCGGTGCTGCAGCACGACGCGGCCGCGCACCTTGCCGCCGCTCTTCAGATCGGCGAGTGCGGCACTCGCCGCCGCGGCGGGCCGGGTCTCGATCGGGATCGGCGGCACCTTGCCGGCAGCACCAAGGGCCAGAAGCTCGCGCAAATCCTCGAGGCTGCCGACATAGGAACCCTCGATCGTCATCATCTTGAACGGGAACAGCACGGTCGAAATCGGGTGGGCGCCGCCATAGAGCCCGACCATGACGAGCTTGCCGCCCTTCCTCAGGATGTTGACGCCGATCTCCATCGTCGCCGGCGCGCCGACAAAGTCGATCGCGGCGGCGGCCCCGCCGCCGGTCAGCGCCATCACCTCCTTGACGGCGTCGGGTGCGCTGTTGTCGACGGTCGCGACGGCGCCCATCTGGCGCGCATGGGCGCGCTTTTGCGCGTCGATATCGGCGACGACGACCTTGCCCGCGACCGCGACCGGGGCGATGTGCACGGCGCTGCCGCCGACGCCGCCCGCCCCGATGATCACCAGATGGTCGTCGGCGCCGACCTGCGCGCGCGTCTTTTTGAGCGCCGACAAGGCGGTGATGCCGGAGCAGGTATAGGTGGCGGCGAGCGCCTGCGGCACCCCGGCATATCGCAGCAGGTAGCGGCCGTGCGGCACGATCACATGCGTGCCGTAGCCGCCGGCGCGCCGCGTCCCCAGGGTGCGCGGGTTCAGGCAGAGCAGCTCCTCGCCCCGGCGGCACACCGCGCATTCGCCGCAGCCGATCCACGGGTAGGCGACGACCTTGTCGCCGACGGCGACCCCGGACGCATCGGGGCCGAGGGCCGCGACCTCGCCGGCGATCTCGTGCCCCATCGTGAACGGCAGCTCGACGCCGCGCGATCCGAGCGAGATCTGCCGGCCGCCGCCGAGATCGAAGTGCCCGTCCCAGATGTGCACATCGCTGTGGCACACGCCCGCCGCCTCGACCCGCAGCAGCACCTCCTCGCCGCGGGGCTCGGGGTCGGGGTAGTCGCGCGCCTCGAGCGGCTGTCCCCATTCGACGATCTGCATCGCCCGCATGCCGCAACCCTCCCCGCGTCGTTCGCCGCCATCGTGCGGCGTCCGGGATGGTTGGCGCAACCCGCGCGATGGCCGACGTGCTAATCTTGGGGCTTCGGCGGAGGGAGGAGCCGATGCCGGTGCGCTTCCTGATCAGCACATTGAAGCCCGGGGTCGATCCGGCCGAATACGAGCGCTGGGTGCGCGAGCGCGACTACCCCTGGGTGCGCGGCAGGTCGAACTACCGGGCCTACACGGTGCACCGGATCCGCGGCCCGATCTCGGGCGCCGGCGAGGCCCGCTGGCAGTACCTCGAGCGGATCGACGTCGCGAGCCTCGAACAGCACGACCGCGACCTCGCCTCGCCCGAGGGCGAGGCCCTGCGCGCCGAGCTCTACGGCCGTTTCCTGGACCGTTCGCAAAACATCACCTTCGTCGCCGACGCGATCGAATGAGATGCGTCTCGAGCTGTTGATGCTTCCCGATCTTCCGGCGGCGCGGCTGGCGGAGCGGGCGCGGCTCGCCGAAGGCTGCGGCTTCGACGCGGTATGGGTCGCCGACGAACGCTTTTATCGCGAGGTTTATGCGGTCCTGGCCCGGCTGGCGCTGGCGACGCGGCGGGTCCGGCTTGGTCCCTGCGTCACCGATCCGTTCTCGCGTCACCCGGCGCTGACCGCGATGGCGATCGCGACCCTCGACGAGATCGCCGACGGGCGGGCGGTGCTCGGCCTCGGCGCCGGCGTGTCGGGCTTTGCCGAACTCGGCATCCGGCCGGCGAAGGCGCCGCGCGCGATCCGCGAGGCGGTGGCGCTGGTCCGCGCGCTCTGGCGCGGCGAGCGGGTCGATATGGCGGGCGAGGCGGTGGTCTTCCGCGACGGCCGCCTCGACTTCGCACCGCTCCGCGCCGAGATCCCGATCTATGTCGCGAGCAACGGTCGGCTGGGCCAGCGGGCGGCCGGAGCCGTCGCCGATGGTGCGATCATCGAGGCCTGCGGCTCGGTCGCCGAGGCCGCGGCGTTCCGGGCCGAGGTCGAGCGCGGCGCCGCCGCGGCCGGGCGCGACCCGCAGGCGGTCCGGCTCGTCGCCCGGCTCAACGCCTGCGTCGCCGCCGACGGCGGCCGGGCGCGCGACATCGTGCGGCCGAGCGTCGCCCGCTATCTCGGGCGCGGCGCGCTCAGGCTCGCCACCGCGGCGGCGCAGAACCTGCTGTTGCCGCCGGAGGCGACGGCACCGCTGGCGAAGGCACCCTATGCCGACGGCGTCAAGCCCTATCTGCCGCTGCTGCCGTTGATCACCGACCGGCATGTCGATGCCCTGACCCTTGCCGGCACCCGAGAAGAGGTTGCGGCGCATGTCATGGCGCTGCGGCATGCCGGCATCGACACGATCCTCATTCGGCCGCTGGCCGGAGCCGGCGCGGCGGTCGAGGACACGATCGCCGCCTTCGGCGAGATCTGGCCGGCGATCCTGAAGGCTTCCGGCTGATGGGCTTCCGGCTGCACCGCCCGGAAACGGTCGGCGCGGCGATCGCGCTGGCGCTCGAATTCGGTCCCGGCGCGCGCTATCTGGCCGGCGGCAGCGACCTGATCATCCAGATCAACCGCGGGCGCTGCACCCCCTCCGATCTGATCGCCCTCGATCGCATCGGCGAATTGTCCGGCATCGACGCATCCCCGGACCGGGTCGAGATCGGCGCGCTGACGACGATCGAAAGCGGCTCGCCCGGTTCGCTCGCGGTGACGCCGGGCCCGGTAAGATATCGCCCGAGCGGAATTCGCCGTGTGCCCTCGGGTCCGCCAAGCTCGACCTCGGCGTCGAGCGCCAGCAGCACCGGCAGCAGGTGCTGCGGCGCGTTGCCTGCAAAAGGCCGCCGGCGAACGCGGCGACCGCCTTCGTCAAGGCCGGGCGGCGGCGGGCGATGGAGATCTCGATCGTCTGCGTCGCCGCACTCCTCTCATTGGACGAAAACGGCCGCGTTCGCGAGGCGCGGATCGCCCTCGGCGCGGTCGGGCCGACGGCGATGCGCGCCGCCCCGGCCGAAACCGTTCTGCGCGGCGGCGAACCGAGCGCCGCGGCATGGCGGGCGGCGGGGGCGGCGGCGGCTGCCGATTGCGCGCCGATCGGCGACGTCCGCGCCTCGGCCTGGTATCGCCGGCGGCTCGTCGCGGCGCTGGTGCCGCGGGCGCTGGCACGCTGCCGGGAACGGATCGCGGCGGGGTCCGCATGACGAGAATGCCGCCGAGAATGCCGCTGCGGCTGCGCGTCAACGGCACCCCGCACGATGTCCTCATCGAACCGCACCGGACCTTGCTCGAGGTGCTGCGCGGTCCCCTTGGGTTGACCGGCACCAAGGAGAACTGCCTCGAAGCCGAATGCGGGGTCTGCACCGTGCTCGTCGACGGCAAGGCGGTAAATTCCTGCATCCTGCTCGCGGGCCTCTGCGCCGGCCGCGACATCGTGACGATCGAAGGCCTCGGCCGCCCCGGCCGATTGCACGCGCTGCAGCAGACCTTCATCGACCATGGTGCGGCGCAATGCGGCTATTGCACGCCCGGCATGCTGCTGACCGCCAAATCCTGGCTCGACGAGCACCGGGGCAGCGTGCCGGAAGCCGATGCGGTGCGCGAGGCGATCGCCGGCGTCTTGTGCCGCTGCACCGGCTATCAGAAGATCGTCGAGGCGGTCCGCGCCGCGGCGACCGCACTGCTGCAGGAGCGGTGCTGAGATGCCGCGCGACAACCGGCTGACGGTCGCCGGCCGCCCGTTGCCGCGGCTCGATGCGCCGGCCAAGGTGACCGGCTCGCAAGTCTACGGCGTCGATGTGGTGCTGCCGGGCATGCTGTGGGGCAGGCTGCTGCGCAGCCCGTTGCCGGCGGCTTCGATCCGGCGGCTCGACCCGCGCCCGGCGCTGGCGGTGGACGGCGTGCGCGCCGTGGTCACCGCCGAGGACATCCCAAGGGTGCGCTACGGCCCGGCGGTCAAGGACATGGAGGCGCTGGCCCGCGGCCGGGTGCGCTATATCGGCGAGCCGCTCGCCGCGGTCGCGGCGACGATGCCCGAGATCGCGGCGGCGGCGGCGGCGGCGATCGCGGCCGAATTCGACCCGCTGCCGGCGGTGTTCGATCCGGAACGGGCGCTCGAGCCCGGGGCGCCGCTCGTGCACGCGGATTGGCGGGACTATCAGGCGCTGCCGGTGATTGCCCGCGAGCGCAACATCGCCGGCCGCTCGCGGATCCGCCACGGCGACGTCGCGGCCGCCTTCGCGCAATGCTTTCGCGTTTATGAGCACCGATTTACGACGCCGGTCGTGCACGCCGGCTACGCCGAGCCGCGGGCCGCCGTGGCGCGCTGGGAGGGCGACGGCGGCCTGACCGTCTGGAGCAACACCCAGCTGCCCTACGAGGTGCAGGCAACGCTCGCCGAGATCCTTCGCCTGCCGGTGTCGCGAATCCGCGTCATCGTGCCGGGTCTCGGCGGCGGGTTCGGCGGCAAGCTGCGGATCGCGCTCGAGCACCATGCGGCACTCCTGGCGCGCGCCGCGGGCCGGCCGGTGAAGCTGATCTCGACCGCGGACGAAGAACTGACCGCCGCCCATCCCCGCCAGGCCTCGATCTCCGCGCTGCGCACCGGCGTCTCGCGCGACGGCCTGCTGCTGGCAAAACAGGCAAAGGTGGTCTTGGATTGCGGCGCCTATGCCGGGTCCGGTCCCGCGACCGCGGCGGTGGCGCTGCAGATCGTCGCCGGACCCTACCGCACGCCCAATCTGCTGCTCGAAGGGGTGGCGGTCTACACCAACAAGGTGCCGACCGGTTCGTTTCGCGCGACGGCGGGCCCGATGGGCAACTTCGCGGTCGAATCGCAGATCGACATCATCGCCGACGATCTCGGCCTCGATCCGCTCGAACTGCGCCTCAAGAATGCGGTGCGCGACGGCGACGAGGGTCCCGCCGGCGAAAGGCTGCGCGCGGTCAGCGTTGTGGAATGCCTGCAGAAGGCCGCCGCCGCGATCGGCTGGGATGAGCGGCGCCCCGCTCGCGGACACGGCAAAGGCATCGCCTGCGGCTGGTGGATGACGACGGGCGGCTCGTCGGCCGTCTACGTCAAGCTCAACGCCGACGGCACGGCGACATTGGGCAGCGGTGCGGTCGAACTCGGCACCGGAGCGCTGACCGGTGCCGCCCAGGTGCTGGCCGAAGAGCTGGGGCTGCCGCTCGCGGCGGTGCGCATCGCCGCGGTCGACACCGACGCCGTGCCCTATGATTGGGGCGCGCAAGGGAGCCGCACCGCCTTCTCGGTCGGCAATGCCGCGCGCGCCGCCGCCGCCGAACTGCGCCGGCGGATCGCCGCCTTCGCCGCGGCGCGGTTCGGCGTCGGCCCGGAACGGGTGACATTCGAAGGCGGCGACGCGGTCGCCGGCGCGACCGCCTGCCGCTCGCCGAGGCGGCGCGGCTGTTGCAGCTGTCGGGCGGCGGCCTGGCGGCGCAGGGCAGCTTCATTGCAGCGCCGCCGGCGCACGATCCGGCGCGGGTCGAAAACCATCCGCTGCCGGTGTGGAACACGCCGAGCTTTCACGCTCACGCCGCCGAGGTCGCGGTCGACGGCGAGACCGGCGAGATCAGCGTGCTGCGCTATGTCGTCGCCCAGGACGTCGGCTTCGCGATCAATCCCTCAGGCGTCGAGGGGCAGATCGAGGGGGGCGTCGCGCAGGGGTTGGGCCAGGCGCTGTCCGAGGAGATCGTCTTCGCCGATGGCCGCGTCCTCAACCCGACGCTGACCGACTACAAGATGCCGACCGCGATGGACGTGCCGCCGATCCAGTCGATCCTTGTCGAAGAGGCGAGCGAGGCCGGTCCGTTCGGCGCCAAGGGGGTCGGCGAGCCGCCTTGCATCGAGCCGCTGGCGACCGTGGCCAACGCGGTCGCCGCCGCGGTCGGAGTGCGCATCACCGACGCCCCGATCACCGCCGAGAAGATCCTGCGCCGCCTCGAGGAACCAGCTCGAAGCGATCGTGACCCGTCAGGCCCGAACACGTCGAGAGAGACGCTTGTGAAATACCGATGATTTCGGGCACCTCGAATTGAAGGGTTTACCCGATCCTATTGCCCTGAAATCATTGCGTCCTTGAACTCCGCGCCCGGCAATGCTACGTTAACGACGTGGAAATTCGCCTGTCGCCCGACCAGGAAGCCCACCTTGCCGCGCTTGCCGCCAGCACTGGCCGCAGCGCCGACGAGCTTGTGCAGGAGGCGCTTGCGCTGTGGGAACGGCGTGCCGAGCGCCAGGCCCCGAGGCAGAAACACACCCCGGCAGAAGCCGCTGCCCGCATCCGGGAACTGCGCAAGGGCGTTGTCCTGCCCGAGGGCGAGACGATTAAAGACCTCATCAACCACGGACGGGCTTGACGTTCGTCCTCGACAATTCCGTCGCCATGCGATGGTGTTTCGAGAGCACGACCCACCCTTACGCTGAGGCCATTCTTGACCGGCTGGAGACCGGCGACGACGCCCTGGTGCCGGTGCTGTGGCTGTATGAAGCAAGCGCCGTGCTCGCCCGCGAGCAGAGCCGGGGAATACTGGCCGCGCAGACGCGGCCATCCCAAAAGACGATCTCTTCGGACAGCGCCTGGCCCAATCCGAGCCCCCTGCCCTGCCGGGTTTGGTCCATCGCCAGCCGCCCGAGCACCGTCATCGGGATCGGATCGGGCATGTTCCGCCGGAGCCGGCCCGGCTTGGTCACGGTAATGGCGCCGGCGGCGAGGCTGTAATAGCCGATGACGCGTTCGGCCTGCGCGAGCACTTAAGTGCGAGCTGCGCCGCTCAGCCGGTTGGCCCACGCCAGGCGGCCGAGCCAGTCATCGAGCGTAGCTTCACCCGACGCAAAAACGGACAGATCGTGCCGGTCGGCAAGTAGCTCCGGCGGCCCAAGCGGGGTCGCCTATCCCTCCCACGGAGCCTTTTGCAGCAGCAATTTCCGCAGCCCCTCGTTCGGCCGCGGCGGCCGGTCGAAGCTCGACAAACCGCCCGAAAGTCGCGGCATCGACGCGCAGCAAAGTCTGATCGAGCAGCGTCTCCTCGGCGGCGCGGCGCGCGGCCTCCGGCATGAATTCCGAACGGTTCTTGCCCTTGCGCCGCCGCTGCCTGATCGATCACGGCGCGGTCGGCGGGCTTGATCCGAATATTGATCAGGCCGGCGCGCTCACGCGGAGCGGCAGTGCGATTCGGCATTGAAGCCTTGGGCCCGTCCTTCTCAGCGCATTACGCGGCCCTCGCCTCGCCAGCTGTGACGCCCCCGTAGCGCCCTTCGACGACGCGGCATCAGACATGGCAAGGGGCTTACGCCTGCGCGCAGGCCGCCGGCCGGCGCGCTGAGGGTTTCACCCCGCCCTCAGCTTCGTGGGCTCTGCTGCACAGCAGCTGTCGAACCGGGTGCCGTTGAGCGTCGACAGCCGCTCGACCGCGAATTCGCGGTTTGTGCGGCCGGCGGTCGCCGGCGTATGATGGCGCTCAGACGGGCGGCCGACCACCCTCGCATCCCGCCCTACGGAACAGGAGGGAGGGTTCCCATGCCGATGATGCACAGTCGCCGCCGGTTCCTGACCAATGCCGCGCTCGCCGGCGCCGCGGGGCTCGGCGGGTTTAGCCCCTGGAATAAGTCACTCGCGGCGGAGCCGCCGCCGGAAATCACCACGATCCGCTTCGAAAAAGACCCCGTAACCTGCATCGCCCCGCAAGTTTTTCAAGAATTCGAGCTGAAGGCGTAACGGGGCTGTCGGCGGGTCGCGTTCTCACGGAATTCTTGAATTATGAAAGCCTGCTTGAGGCGGCACGGCAGAGCGCCGCCCGTGACGCCGCTAAACGAATTCGCCGCCCGGCAGTCGGTGGACGGCGATCCGCGGCCGGCGCCTTGCCAACCGAAGACTTTGGCCAAGCCTCCTCTCGTCAACCGGGCCAATGGGTCAGGTAGAACTTTTATCGGGACGGCGCCGGGGGCCGCACTGCTGCTCGTTCAGCATATCATCAATCTGCTGTTTCAGCTGGGGCAAATCATTCTTGATGGTCGCCCGGACCACCTTTAATTCCACGAAAAAATACTCGTGAATGAGAACGTTGCGCATCGCCCGCATCTGCGCCCATGGAAGCTGAGGGTGCTGATTAACAATTCCGGTACCAAATTGTTAATCTTATTCACGGCCTCGCCGATGATTTCGATGTTGCGTACAACTGCGTCCTGCACCTGTAGCTTCTTCTCAAATGCTTCAAAATCTTGCAACGGCCGGGAGGTACCCGTCGCTCGCGCAATCGCCTCCGCGATGTGCCCGAGGCAGTCTTCGACGCGCTCCGGGTGCTTCATAGCGGTCGCGCCTGTTGCAATACCGCGCCGCGGAACTTCGGCGGCAACCCATTCGGCGTGAGCACGGAAACGGGCACCCCGAGCAACTTTTCAGCCTCGAGTTTGAAAGCGGCGAGCGTGAGCAAGCTGGTCGATTTCGGCAGGATCGACGAGCAAGTCGAGGTCGCTCTCGTCAGTGTCCGCGCCGTTCAAAACAGATCCGAAGACGCGCGGGCGCGACAGGCCATAGCGGCGCGCGAACTGCCGCAACTCTGCGCCGTGAGCTGCCAGGGCTTCGGATGGTTTCACAACGGCCGACATTATAGTTTCCCACCGGCCTTCGGCCGACCCGCGAGGGATGAAACGCTACCGTGTCATTGCGAGGCGCCGTCAGGCGCCGCGGCAATCTCGACGCCGCAGCGTCTCGGGGGTCGAGTTTGCTTCGTCGCTCCGCTCCTCGCAAAGACAGCGCAGGTGCGCGGGCGCCACTCATGGCTCTGTTTCTTCCTAGCACACAAGGCTCGCCGCAGGCTCGACGAACTCGTCGGCGGTCGACGCGGGGCGCTCCCGGTTCTCAGAGATCGTGCGGGAGACCGGGCGGAGGTCTTGAAGCCAGCTCATCGAGAAGCCGCGAATTCGCGATTTGTGCGGCCGGCGGTCGCCGGCGTATGATGGCGCTCAGACGGGCGGCCGACCACCCTCCCGTCCCGCCCTACGAAACAGGAAGGGAGGGTTCCGATGCCGATGATGCACAGTCGCCGCCGGTTCCTGACCAATGCCGCGCTTGCCGGCGCTGCGGGGCTCGGCGGGTTTGGCGCCTGGGGCAAGGCCTTCGCGGCGGAGCCGCCGCCGGAAATCACGACGATCCGATTCGAAAAAGACTCTGTAACCTGCATCGCCCCGCAAGTTTTTCAGGAATTGCTGCGCGCCGAGGGCTTTACCGACATCCGCTATGTGGACGTAACGGAAGCTCATATACGCCGGGCCGAAGCCGCCAACTCGAGCGTTATTCCCGATGTGATCGCGCATGGCGAGGTGGATTTCGGCAGAGCGTTTGCGCCGTCTTTCGTCCTGGCGATGAACGCCGGCGCACCGATCACGATCTTGGCCGGCTTGCACCTCGGGTGCTTCGAGGTCTTCGGGAAAAAGGAGATCCACACCCTCGGCGACCTGAAGGGCCGGACTGTGGGCGCGAGATCTTTATCTGCCGGAGATTGGCCGCTGCTGACCATCATGGCCGCCTTGGTCGGGCTCGATCCCGCCAAGGATGTCCACTGGGTCACGGATCCAAAGCTCCGACCGATGGACCTGTTCATCGAGGGTAAGATCGATGCTTTCCTTGCCGCTCCGCCCGAACTACAGGAGGTTCGCGCCAGGAATATCGGACATGTGATCGTCAGCAGTATCGCAGACCGGCCGTGGTCGCAATATTACTGTTGCCTGCTGGCGGCCCACACCGAGTTCGCCCGCAAATACCCGGTTGCCACCAAGCGCGCGCTGCGGGGGATCCTCAAGGCCGCCGATCTCTGCGTCTCCGAGCCCAAGCGCGTAGCACAACTGCTCGTCGAGGGAGTACGACCCGGAGGACACGCTGCGTTTCTATGCGCTGCGGCTGCACGAGGCGGGGCTGATCCAATCGAGCCCCAATAAGCTCATTGCCGAGCACACCGATTGGCGCTTCCTCGACGAACTCAAGCGCGAGCTGAAGGCCGTGAAGGCGAAGTAGACGCGGCGCCGCTTTCTCGCCGGCTTGTCATTGGCCGGTGCCGGCAGCCTCGTCCGCGCGCCGCCACGGCGCGCTGGGAGGGCGACGGCAGGCCTGACCGTTTGGAGCAACACCCAGCTGCCCTACGAGGTGCAGGCAACTCTGGTCGAGATCGTTCACGGGATGCCCGGCACCCCCCCGGAACGCCCTCCCCGGGCAGCCGGCCGTCAAGGCGGCCGTCCCGGGGACTTGCGGGCGGCCGTCCGGGGGCGGGCATGACCGGAGAAGGGGATGATGCGAGCCGATCGGCAACCGCACTACCCCGCCCGTCGGTGGGCTGCCGGCTCGTGCGCGGCGTGCGGCTGTGCCGCCCGCTGGTGCTGTGCGGCGTGCCGCTCGAATGGGCGCTCGCGGGCGGCATGCTGCGCTGCCCGCTCCTGCCCGGCCCGCCGCTCGATCGCCGGCTCGCGGGCGGCATGCTGCTGCACCGCCCGCTCGTGCGGGGCGATCCGGTGCTGCTCTATCCCTGCCCTCGCCGCGTGCGGCGCCGTTCTCAGGGCGGCAGCCGGCCGATGCTCGGCCGCGGCGTGCGGCGAGACGGCGCCGCGCCCGGTGAACTCGCCCGGCCGCGGCGTTGCGGCGATCGGCGGGTTGCCGTGGTTGACCGCTGCCCGCAACGCCGGATTGGTGCTGGCCGCCTGTTGCTGCCTTTCCTGGGCCGCGGTAGGTGCTACATGCTGTTCCCGCGCCGCGGCGAGTTCGGTCGGTGTCGGCCGGGCCGTGGTGCCGCCGGGGCCGCCGTTGAAGGCGACGTTGCTCGTCCGGTTGACCGTGACGCTCCGGTTGTAGACATTGGTGATCCGGGTATTGCTGATGTTGGTTACCGCCCGGTTGTAGAAAAAGTTACCGTTCGACCAGTATCCGCCGGCGAAACCGGCGCCGAAATAGCCGAAGCCGTAGTTGATCCCGCCGTAGAAGCCGACCGTCGGCCCCCAATAACCGGCATTGAAGACGAACCCGCCGGGGCGCCAACCCCAATAGGGGGGCGTCCACAGCAAGCCGACCGCCGGCGGCAGCGCCCAGATGCCCGGCACCCAATAGTATCCGATGGGACCCCAGGCCCAATAGCCGGGGTTCCAGAGATACCCCGGACCGGGTATCGGCGGCTGCGCATAGACCGGCAGCGCCGGCGGCGCGATCCCGACCCCGACCGATACGGCGACCGCCGCCAAAGGCGTGGCCGGCGCGCCGAACGTGAGCGCGGCGACAACACAGAGCGGCACAAGAGCCGCATGCAGTTTGTGCATCTCAACCTCCTGAGCGGGTGATCCCGTCGACACGTCCGATCCCCGACCGCTGCTTCGATCGGCGCCGGATCCGCGCATCGAGGGTGCGGTTCAGACCGGCGGATGAGGATCATCGGTCGGCACCGCGCCACGCGCATCCTAGGATTGTACGATCCGATCCGGCGGATGGTTCCCGTCGACTAAAAACGTCCCCAATCTACGGTAAACCGAGGTCTGCTCTCGATGTGCGCGAATGGGCTCGGCCCGCGGGCGCTCGTGCAAGCAAACCTGGTGGACTGGGTAAAGTGCCGCCGACCGGTCTATAATCGGCTCGGCTGTGTATTGGCGGAACGCAGGGAGGAGACGATGAGCGAACAGCAGCGCGCGGCGATCGTAACCGGCGCCGGCGGCGGCATCGGCCGGGAGCTGGTGCTGGGCCTGCTCGGCACGGGCATCGCGGTCGCCGCCGTCGATCGCGACGCCCAGGGTCTGGCCGGGCTCGCGCGCGCGGCGCAGGAGCGCCAGCAGGGCGCCAACCTGCTGCCGATCGAGGCCGACCTCGCCCGCGACGAGTCGATTGCCGAGATCGTGGCCAGGGCGCGCGGCCGCTTCGGCGCGATCGACATCCTCGTCAACAATGCCGGGGTCGGCCAGGCGACGGTCCGCCGCGACAACCGGCAGCACCCGATCAAGTTCTGGGAGGTGACGCCCGAGCAGTGGGCGCTCTTCGTCGCCGTTCACACCAGCGCGCCGATGGCGCTGTCGCGCGCCCTCGTCCACGACATGATGCGCCGCAAATGGGGCCGCATCGTCAACATCACGACGAGCCTCGGCACGATGATCCGCGACGGCGCCCCGACCTACGGCCCATCGAAGGCGGCGTTGGAAGCGTTCTCGGCGATCATGGCCAAGGACCTGGCCGGCACCGGCGTCACCGTCAACGTGCTGGTGCCGGGCGGGGTCACCAATACCCCGATGGTGCCGCAGGAAGCCGGCTACGACCGCGCCGAGATGATCCAGCCGGCGATGATGGCGCCGCCGCTCAACTGGCTCGTCTCCGACGCGGCCCGAGAGGTGAGCGGGCGGCGCTTTCTGGCGGTGCATTGGGACCCGAGCCTGCCGCCCGAGCAGGCCGCGGCCAAGGCCGGGGCCCCGGTCGCCTGGACCGCGATCGCGACGATGCCGATCGAGCCGCCGCGGCGGTTCTAGCCTGACTTCGCCGATTGGCCCCGGTTTTGCGCCGCGAGGGAAGCCCGATGACGCGCATCGAGATCGGTGAAGTCTCGCTCGAAGGGTTCACGGCCGGCGACGGGCCGCCGCTCCTGTTTCTGCACGGCGGCGACTATGTGCGGCAGAACCGGGCCTTTCTCGAGCGGCTGGCGGGGCAGTGGCGGGTCGCCGCCCCGCACCATCCGGGCTTCGGCGCCTCGGCCCGGCCGGACGGGTTTCGCACCGTCCACGATCTCGCCTATCTCTACCTCGACTGGCTCGACCGGCGGGCCGGCGGCGATGTCGTCGTCGTCGGTTCGTCGTTCGGCGGCTGGGTGGCGCTCGAAATGGCGGTGCGCTCGGTCGCACGGATCGCGCGCCTCATCCTGATCGACACGGTCGGCGTCAAATTCGGAGGCCGGGAAGAGCGCGACATTGCCGACATCTATGCGCTGGCCGACGATGAATTGCGCCGCCGCACTTTTTTCCACCCGCAGAGCGCGGTGCCGGATTACACCGCTCTCGGCGACCCCGAACTGTTGGCGATCGCCAACGACCGGCAGGCGACCGCGCTCTACGGCTGGCGCCCCTACATGCACGACCCCGGCCTCAAGCAATGGTTGCACCGGGTGCGGGTACCGACGCTTGTCGTCTGGGGCGAGGATGACGGCATCGTCACCCCCGATTACGGCGAAAGGCTGTGCCGCTGCCTCCCCGATGCCGAATTCGAGCGGATCGCGAGAGCCGGGCATTATCCGCAGATCGAGCGCCCCGACGAAGTCGCCGCGCTGATCGACCGGTTTGCGCGCCGGACCACGAGCCGATCGGAGGCCAGGCGATGAAGGTGTGGCATTTCAGCGAGATGGCCTATCACCCGGCGTGGCCGCAGCTGGCCGATTCCTATCGCGTGGTGATCCCGAGCCGACTTTACGACCCGAAGCTCGGCGCCGAGCTCTATCACCGCTATCTCGACGAGTGGGTGCTCTGCGACGAGCTCGGCATCAACATCATGACGAACGAGCACCACGCGACGGCGACCTGCATCGACGCGGTGTGCACGATCCCGATGGCGATCCTGGCGCGCGAGACGAAGAAGGCGCGCCTGCTGGCGCTCGGCATGCCGATTGGCAACCGCAACGATCCGATCCGCGTCGCCGAGGAATATGCGACCATCGACGTGATCTCGCGCGGCCGGGTCGAGATGGGCTTCGTCAAAGGCGTACCGTTCGAGATCGCCCCGGCCAACACCAATCCCGCCGAACTGAGCGAGCGGTTCTGGGAGGCCCACGACCTGATCCTGAAAGCGATGACGAGCCATGACGGCCCGTTCAACTGGGAGGGCACGCATTTCCATTATCGCCAGGTCAACGTCTGGCCGCGGCCCTGGCAGCAGCCGCACCCGCCGGTCTGGACCCCGGTCGGCAGCGAGGGCAGCGCCGGCGAGGCGGCGGCGCGCGGGATCACGATCGGGGTGCTCAACACGGGCTGGGCGCGGACGCCGGGGATCTTTGCGGCCTATCGCCAAAAAGCGGCCGAGGCCGGCCGCGAACCGCGGCCCGACAAGCTCGCCTACATGGCGCTGATCGGCGTCGGCGACAGCCGCGCCGAGGGCTGGCGCCGCGCTGACCAGATCCTCGGCTACAGCCGCACCTCGGGGATCGTCGCGCCGCAATTTGCGAACCCGCCGGGCTATCAGTCGGCGGCGGCGAATGCGGCAATGCTCAAGGCGGGCGGCGCCGGGCCGGCGCCGGCGACCCGGGTGCAGCGCCGCGACGGCCGGCCGATCACCGCCCGCACGATGACGGTCGAGGAGGCGATCGATGCCGGCCTCGTCTTCGCCGGCACCCCGGACGATGTCTGGGACCAGCTCAAGGCTTTCTACGACCATGTCGGCGGCTTCGGGCACCTCCTGATGATGGGCCAGGGCGGCCTGCTCGGCCATGCGGAGACCATCGCCAATCTGACCCTCTTCAGCCGTGAGGTATTGCCGAGGCTCGCGGCGTTCGGGTGACGACCGCTTTTTATGCGGCACGCTCGTGAAGCGAGCGTGCTCATGCGATAAAGAGGAGCCCGCGGCCTTTTAAAGGTAGTAGCTAAGATCACAGACTGTGATCCAAGGGAGGTGCGCCGATGAAGGATTTCACGGATCGGATCGCGGTGGTCACCGGCGGCGTCTCGGGCATGGGACGAGAGCTGGTTCGCCGGCTGGCCGCCGAAGGCTGCAATGTTGCGATGTGCGACGTCTTTGCGCCGGCAATGGAAGAAACCCGGCGCTTGTGCGAGGCGGCGGGACTGCGCCAAGGCCTGCGCGTCACCACCCACATTGCCGATGTGTCCGATGCGGCAGCGGTCGAACGGTTTCGCGACGATGTCGCCCGGCAGCACGCCACGGACAGGATCCATCTCTTGTTCAACAACGCCGGCATCGGCGGCGGCGGCAGCATGATCGCCCATAGCCGCGAAGAGTGGGAAAAGACCTTCAATATCTGCTGGGGCGGCGTCTATAACTGCACTCGCGCCTTCTTGCCGATGCTGCAAAAGGCCGATGCCGGTCACATCGTTAATACGAGCAGCGTGAACGGCTTCTGGGCGTCGGTCGGCCCCGGGATCCCGCACACCGCCTACAGCGCAGCGAAATTCGCGGTGAAGGGCTTCACCGAAGCGCTGATCACCGATCTGCGGATCAACGCCCCGCACATCAAATGCTCGGTCGTTATGCCCGGTCATATCGGCACGTCGATCACGGTCAACTCCCGGAAGATTCAAAGCGGTAACTACTCGGACGTGATCGATGCGAAAGAGCTCGCGCAGGCGCGGGCGCGGATCGCCTCGACCGGCAAGGACGCCGCGCAGCTGTCCGACGAGGAAGTTCGGAACATCATCGCCGAGCGTGACCGCAGTTTTCAGGAGGCGCCGACCAGCGCGGTGGAAGCCGCGACCATTATCCTCGACGGGGTGAAGGCGGATCGCTGGCGCATCCTCGTCGGCGAGGATGCGCAGCGCATCGACGAGCGGGTCCGGCGCTCGCCTGAAGACGCCTATGAGCGCGACTTTTTCGAAAGCTTTGCCGCCGAGATCGGCTGGCGCATCCGCCCCTAGTGTTCCGAATCTGAAGTTTCTCCCATTATCGCCTGGGTTGGGCGCCGAGGGTTGTTGGTTCAAACGCTGCACGATAAGCTCGCGGCTGGATCGGGCCCGCGATGAGCCTCCCGAGTGCGGGCGGCGATCCGAGATCAAGGGGGGATCGAATATCTTTCTTCGAGACGGCAAAAACGAGCGGAGGGAGACGAAATGGCCAGCGAAGCAACTGAAATATTCGACGCCGTCGTCGTCGGCGCGGGTTTCTCGGGCATCTATATGCTCAAGGCGCTACGGGACAGGTTGGGGCTGAAGGTGCGGGTTTACGAGGCAGGCGAAACCGTCGGCGGCACCTGGTATTGGAACCGCTACCCCGGGGCGCGTTGCGATTCCAACTCCTACATCTATTGCTTCACCTGGGACAAGCAGCTGTTGCACGACTGGGAATGGTCCGAACGTTATCCCGAGCAGCCGGAAATCTTGCGCTATCTCGAGCGCGTGGCCGAACGCCACGACCTGAAACGCGACATTCGGTTCGACACGCGCGTGATCGGCGCCGAATTCGACGAAACCAGCAACCTGTGGAGGGTGCGCACCGATCAGGGTGAGGCGGTGACGGCGCGCTATCTGATCGCCGCCGTCGGCAGCCTGTCGGATACGAACACCCCGCAATTCAAGGGTCTGGAGGAGTTTCGCGGCAACTGGTTCCACACCAGCCGGTTCCCGCGCAACGGCGTCGATTTCACCGCCAAGCGTGTCGCCGTGGTCGGAACCGGCGCTACCGCGGTGCAGGCCATTCCGGAGATCGCTCAGCAGGCCAAGCAGCTCACGGTCTTCCAGCGGACCGCCAACTATTGCGTGCCGGCCCGCAACGGCAAGGTGGATCCCAACTTGGTCAGGGCACGCAAAGCTGACTATGACGGGGTCGTCAAGCGCATCCGCAAATCGTTCTTCGGTTTCGAATACAACTTTATTCCAAAGCCGGTGCTGGAGACGACGCCCGAGGAGCGCGAGCGTGAGTTCGACAGGATGTGGGACGAGGGTGGCTTTGCCTTCTGGTTGGCCAACTACCAGGATATGTTCTTTAGTCAGGAGGCCAACGACCTCTGCGCCGACTACATCAAGCGGAAGATCCGCAAAATCGTGAAGGATCCGGCCGTCGCTGAAAAGCTAATACCGAAGGGTCACCCCTACGGCACCAAGCGCCAGCCGCTCGACAGCAACTATTACGAGACCTTCAATAAGGACAACGTACGTCTCGTCGATGCCGGTACCGACGGCGCCATCGAAGAAATTACCCGGACCGGCATTCGGGCCGGCGGCAAGCTGTACGAATTCGACATCATCGTGTTCGCCACCGGTTTCGACGCATTGACCGGGCCGCTGAAGGCCCTGCACCTGAAAGGCCGGGGCGGGGTCACGCTCGACGAGCAGTGGGCGCACGGCCCGCGCAGCTACCTGGGGATCTCGATCGCCGGTTTCCCCAATTTTTTCACGATCACCGGACCGCAAAGCCCGTCCGTGCTGTCGAACATGCCGGTATCGATCGAACAGCATGTGGAATGGATCGCAGACTGCATCGACACCATGCGCAAAAGCGGCAGGACCAGCATCGAGGCGACGCCCGAAGCGCAGGACCGCTGGGTTGACCATGTCAACGCGGTCGTCAACACGACGCTGATGCCGCGCGCCAACTCCTGGTACATGAGCGCCAACATCGCCGGCAAGCCGCGCGCGTTCTTGCCCTATCTGGATCCGGAAGGTGTTGGCGGCTACCGCAAGAGATGCGACGAAGTCTCGGCCAAGGGTTACGAAGGGTTCGCCTTTGCCTAGGCGAGCCGACCTCTAAGAAAATTCGCAGCGGGTTACAAGGCGGCGCCCGCCTGATCCCGCTCACTTTCCATCGGATTGGGAGGAGCAATGATCGATAACAGCTACTACTCGCAGGAGGTGCACGGCCCCTATCAGATGTACGACGTCGGTAATCTCGAACTGGAGGAAGGCGGCACCATCCGCAATTGCCAACTTGCCTACGCCACCTTTGGCGCCCTCAATGCGGCGAAGGACAATGCCATCCTTGTTCCCACCTGGTACTCTGGCACGAACAAGATCATCGAGCAGGTTTTCATCGGCGGGGGCCGGGCGCTCGATCCCGACAAATATTTTATAATCATCGTCAATCAGATCGGCGGCGGTCTCTCGACCTCGCCTCACAACACGCCGGCGCCGGCCGGGATGGGGAATTTTCCGCATGTCCGCATCGCGGACGATGTCCGGGCGCAGCACAAATTGCTCAGGGAGAAGTTCGAGCTAGACAATATTGCGCTCGTGGTCGGCGGTTCGATGGGCGCGCAGGAAACCTACGAGTGGGCCGTTCGCTACCCCGATATGGTCAAGCGGGCGGCACCGATCGCCGGCACGGCCAGAAATACCGTACACGATTTTCTGTTCACGGAGACGCTGGTCGAGGCGATTACCGCCGATCCCGGTTTCAACCGGGGTTTCTATTCATCGTCGGCCGACGTTCGCGAGGGCCTGCTGCGTCACGCCAAAATGTGGGCAGTGATGGGTTGGAGCACAGAATTTTTTCAACAGAACCGTTACAAGGCGTTGGGCTTTTCGTCATTGGAAGATTTCATCATTAACTTCATGTATGCCTATTTCAGCGTAATGGATCCCAACGATCTGCTGTGCATGGCATGGAAATGGCAGCGGGGCGACGTCAGCCGGCAGACTGCCGGCGACCTGCGCGCCGCGTTGGCTCGAAATCAAGGCCAAGACCTTCGTCATGCCAATCTCTTCGGATATGTTTTTTCCGCCGGCCGATTGCCAAGCCGAGTGGCGCCTCATCCCCGATGCCGAATTTCGCCCGATCCAGACGATCGATGGGCACCTTGCGCTATTTGGCGCCGATCCCGGCGCGATCGGCCAGCTCGATAAGCACCTGGGAGAATTGCTCGCGACAAAGATGTGACTTGCCGGGTCAGCGGCAAGACCGTCAAAAGGCGGTGCCTTTCTTGGCGACCTCAGGGATGGCTATTTCTTGCCACGAAGGTTCCGCACGAGGTGTGCAGCCGGCCGGCGGTGTGAGCGCAAGACTGTGGATGGCGCTCCCGTCTTTTACCGCCGCCCGAGCATGCGGCGTGCGGTTGCCGGCCTGCTATCGATGTTCTATTTCTGAACAATGGATCGGCTCGTACACCTTGATCCCGCGGTCGGCGCGCCGCCCTCGCCCGCCTTCATGGGATTCCTCGCAGCGCTCGCAAATGGCAGAGCGACCGGCGAGAAACGGTTGGCGGAGGCGGAGGTCGCCCTTGCAGAAGGTGAAGCAGCCATAAATCGTGGCATCGAGGCGATTGCACGGATGG
This sequence comes from uncultured Alphaproteobacteria bacterium, assembly GCA_963772295.1. Taxonomy (GTDB): domain Bacteria; phylum Pseudomonadota; class Alphaproteobacteria; order ATCC43930; family CGMCC-115725; genus AP-15. Next base: position 293,179 of record CAVYWO010000017.1, on the reverse strand, counting down.
TGGCCAATGATCGCGCGGCCGCGGAGAGCGGCGGCCGACTTGACTGGAATTATCGTACCGAGAGGCTCGAATTCTTCGAAGCCGAGGCGGCGCGCGACGCGTGTCGGATGCGTCGGCTGACCGACCGGATCTTGGCCGGCGCGCGCGACGCCGATCGGATGATCGGTCGTCGGGCGCGGGTCCTGGCACGGCGCCAGGAAGATGCGGTCTTACGGTTTGTCGAAGCCTTGCGGGATGCGCGATGGCAGATGATGGCTTTGCGGGCGCATTTCGACCCTGATGCCCGCGAGCGGCCGACTTTCGACGATCTGGCGGAGATGCGCCGTTATCTCGCCGCCCCTTGACGCGGATCCGCATCGCCGACAGTTACCGCAGGGCCGAACGCCGCATTCCCCAACGGATTCGCCTCCAGGCAGTCAAGGCGTTGTCCATCCTGATGGAAGGTCCCGACCGGCCGGGCCTGAATTTCGAGCGGTTAGCGGGATGGGATGACACCTAGTGTGGTCGATCAGAAATTTATTTCACAATACGAGTGCCGTCATTGCGAGCGAAGCGAAGCAATCTCGTGCCACAAATGACCGAATGCGATAGAGATTGCTTCGTCGGCCTCCGGCCTCCTCGCAATGACAATTCCTGCTAATTATGAAGCGAACTCCTGAACCCGGCGCTGTTCGACGGCCAGGTGCGCGGCGGCTTTGCCATGGCGCTGGGGGCGGCACTGGGCGAGCGGCTCGTCTATGCCGCGGACGGCGGGTGCCTCTCCGGCACCTTTCGCCGATTACCCGCTGCCGACCGCGGCGATGCTCCCGGAGCTGACGATCCTGCACCGCGAGAGCCCGTCGCCGGTGACGCCGCTCGACGCCAAGGGCATGGCCGAGGGGAATGCGATGGGCGCTGGTCAGGCGGCGGCAGCCTGCCGCCAGCGGCTAGCGTCGCCGCGGCGGCTCGATCGGCATTGTCGCGAATCCGGCCGGCGTCGTGCACACTCACGTATTTGTCGATGCGGATGACGCCGGTCTCGTGCTCGATCTCGATCGGCGGCCGCGCCAGCGGAGCGCTGGTGACGCTGTTCGGTCTGATCGACGCGCTGTTCGGGCCGATCAAGTACGGCATCCTACCCGATCATTTGCGACGGGGGGAGTCGCCGGCTGGCAATGCGCTGATCGCGTTGAAGGCGGAGAAGAACTGACACCAGAATAAGGGCCTAGAGCGCCGGGATGCAAGAAGTGCTTGCGGCATCTCTTTCTCCAGAGTGGCGTAGTTGAAAGCCCCCCTTCAAAGGAATTTTGTGAAACTGACCAACCGTCAGCCTTCCTCGATTTCGCGAAAACCCCGGGCTGCGCCCCGTTCGGATCGTTGGAACGAAGCCCGGGGGGACTATAGGCTGTTGCGCGTTCCGGTTGCCGCTATCGGTTGGCAAGGACGGCGGTCACCGCTTGCAGCCTGTCAAGCCGTTTCGCCATACACGAAACCGTTCAAGCCGGGGTTCTTGCGACGTCCATCAACAGGCGCTCGGTCTTGGCGTCCTCGATGCGGCTGACGAGCTTACCGGCTTCCTCGTTGTCGCGCAGCGTCTTCGTCAGCGTGATGCAGGATTGGACGAGCATCGTTACGCCCATCGCTAGATACCCTTTCATAGCGAGGTCGAGCGGCATCACGACGACACCGACGACGAGCATGCCGACCGAGGCGGCAAAGGAAATGTACGTGAAGACGATCCACGCGGGACTGTGGCGGATATTCGGGTTCATCTTAGTGCTCCTTTCTTTGGGGGTGGCAAGCGAGGCTCAGGCATTGGTCGCCGGCTTTTCGCCGGCGGCCCGTTGCCGGAGCCGGGCGAGAACATCGGCGGCGTTGGGTTTGACGCGCGGCCCGAAACCCTCGGCCGCGAGCTTCTCGGAGACGACGGCCGGGCCAGTGGCGACATCGAGCGAGTTCGTATGCCGCCTCCGCGGCGTCGGCCTCGGCCTGATGTTCGCGCAGGCGCGAGAGCGTCGCCTCGGCTTCCGCGAGCGTGCTCTCGAACACCGGGGCGGCCTCGATTCGGCCGCGGCGAGCGATCCGAACCGCCTCCGCGGCCCGGGCGATCCGCCGCCCGCGTTCGAGTTGTGACAGGCGCGTCTGCTGCTGCCGCACATGACCCTTCAGCTTTGCGATCTCCTTGGCGAAGAGGGCGCGGGCAGCCACCGAGGCATCGCGCTCGGCTTCGAGGCTGGCAATGGACTCGGCGGCTTGCTCCGCAAGGTCGTCACGCCCTGCCTGGATCGCGGCGACGGCGCGCGTCTCGAGATCCGCGATCTGCGCGCGGGTCGTCTCCAGCCGCTGCTCCTCCTGACTGTCCTGTGCGAGCGCGACCGCCAGCGCCTTCCTGGCTCTGTCGAAGCTCGCGCTCGCATCGCGCATCTGCTGGTCGAGGATTTCGAGCGCATGGCGATCGGCGACCTCCTCGCCGATCGCCGCAGCGCGTCCTCGCACCAGCGTGATCAACGCTTTCAACATGCTCGCCTCCTTTCTGAACATCGTTCATAATCGATATAGCGTCCTCTTGAACGCTGTTCAAGAGCAAAATGAACGTCGTTCAAAACATGCAAGGGGGTCCCCGATGGCGACGCAACCGGACCGTCACGACGTGCTGCGAGCGAGGTTGATCGACGCTGCCGAGCGCACGATCGCCGAACAGGGGCTCGCGGCGCTAAGGGCGCGCGACCTCGCGCGCGAGGCCGGGTGCGCCGTAGGCATGATCTACGTCCTCTTCGCGCATTTGGACGAACTCGTCCTGTGCGTCGGCTCGCGAACCCTGGCGATGCTCGAGGCGACGCTCGGGGCCGTCCGCTCGCCGCAGGGCGATGCCCCGACCGAAGAGGCCGTCGTAGCCGACCTCGTCCGGCTCGCCCTCGCCTATCTCGAATTCGCCGCCGCCCACACGATCCGCTGGCGGGCGCTGTTCGAGCACCGCATCGCCCCGGGTCACCCCTTGCCCGAGTGGTACGGCGAGCAGCTGCGCGCGCTGTTCACACAGATCGAGGGACCGTTAGCGGCGCTCCTGCCCGAGTTCGATCGGCACGCCCGCCGCATCTTCGCGCGCACGCTCTTCTCGGCGGTGCACGGCATTGTCGTACTGGGCCTCGAAGAAAAGCTCGTCTCCCTGCCAATTCCGGAGCTGCGCACCCAACTCATCGCCACCGTGCGCGCGATCGCGGCAGGCCGCGCCGAGCTTCGCTCGGCCGGGCACTTGTCCACACAGTCGTAATCGAGATTCCGAGACGCCCGCCGTGTTGACATTGGCGAGCGTTTCCCCCCGCTTTCCGCCGGGATCAATCCCGCCGCAGTCCGGACGGGTTCCACCGCACCCGACATTATGGCTTCCTCGCCAACCGTCATCGCCCCGACAAGCTTATGCTGTGCCGTGAGCTGCTCACCGCATTCGCGCCGACGAGCGACCACGAAGAATGTCCTCCGCTGCCCGATCGCGTGCTTGACCAGTGCCCTTGTTGCGGCGGACCGATGGAGCGGATCGTCGCCGATTCGTAGAGCTGCACCGGATGTCGCGGCACGCCGTCGCCGAAATCGACGCCCCAAGGCAGCGCCGTTGGCGTGCCGTAGGTCATGTCGTCGAGGCCGGCGAGGAAGCAGCCGATGCGGCCGACCGCGATCGCCGCCGCCAGCGGCGCCACAAAGCTGAGCCCGGTCGAGCCGCGAATGCCGGTCAGCGCCTTCAGCGCCTCGATGGCGACCACGGCGCCGGCGATGGCGCCCTCAATACTGCGCCCGACGCCGTCGATGCCGGTGAGCCACAGGTTGGCGGAGCCCGCCAGGTAGGCGCCCGAGGTGGCGCCGAACGATCCGACCGCGAGGTAGAGCCGGTGGACCCGCCAGGGCTGCGGCGGCAGGCCGGGCGCCGATACCGGGAAGACGCGAAAAACCGCAAGCGCGGTCAGCAGCGCCAGGACGTCGAAGAGGCTGTGGACGAGCAAGGGCCACCCAAGCCGGCGTTCATATCCTCCGACATTCTACACGTAACCGACGAAGATAAGGTGCGTGGGGCGATGGGGCACTCTCTACGTGATAATCGGGAGGGTTCCGTGAGGTCGCGCGGTACGGCGCCAGCCGGCGGGTCGAGGCAACGGCGCGCCACCTCATTGAAGCCGGATTGAACTAAGCCGCGGGATGCCGGACTCGGCTATGGGGAATTTAGCGCGGCTGTCTGTGCCGGTATCGGCGCTTGCGAGGCAGACAGGGTGCGGCGTCTCGGCGCCTGATAAAAATAGCAAAACGCGGCGATCGCGCGGTGAAATCCTTGCCTGCGGGCAGGGAAATCTGTGCTTCGGCAGGGGTCATGATGATTGCGTACACGCCTGCCGCCGCGGACGCGGAGGGGCAAACGCCGGGAAAATGCCGATCAGGGGGAGCGGTTGGGCCGCGTTCACGAGCTGTCGTGCCAGGCGGAGGAGTTTGCTGGCGGCGACCGTGGGACCAGGTGTTTTTCGCGGCCTTCGTCGGGCTGGTGCGGCGGGGCAACGCCGCGGTGCTGCGTACCGGCTTCTACCTGTTCGTCGGCGTCTACGCCGCCCAGCGCTTCGCCTGGGAATTCCTGAAGCCCTACGGCGCGGTGCTTGGGCCGCTCAACCTGTTTCACCTGCTTTCGCTGGCGCTTGTCGCCTATGCCATCCTCTTTGCTCGCCGGGAGATCCTCCAGCCATGGCCGACCTCAGCATCGCCGCGCCCTTGACCGCGGCGCCGGCCGCCGCGCCGCGCCAGGCTCGGCCTTACATCTTCCTGGGTCAGACCACCTCGCTCTGCGAGACCTGCATGGCGCTCGTGCCGGCGAAAATCCTGCAGGAGGGAGAGGCGGTCTACTATCTGAAGCGCTGCGCCGAGCACGGCGTTCAAAAGACCCTGATCTCCACCGAGGCGCGTTATTGGAAGCACTGCCGCGATTTCCTCAAGCCCGGCGACGTGCCGCTCAAATTTCACACCCGGATCGACAAGGGCTGTCCCTACGATTGCGGCCTCTGCCCGGACCACGAGCAGCACAGCTGCCTCGCCCTGATCGAGGTCAACGAGCATTGCAACCTGACCTGCCCGACCTGCTTCGCCAGCTCCGCACCGACGAAGACGGGGCAGCGCAGCCTGGCGGAGATCGAGGGCATGCTCGATCTGCTGGTGGAGAGCGAGGGCCAGCCCGACCTGCTGCAGATTTCCGGCGGCGAGCCGACGCTCCACCCGCAGATTCTCGACATATTGCGCGCCGCGCGGCGCCGGCCGATCCGCCATGTGATGCTGAACACCAACGGCATCCGGCTCGCCACCGATCCCGATTTCGTCGCGGCATTGGCCGAGATGAAGCGCGGCTTCGAAGTTTACCTGCAATTCGATGCGCTCTCCCGGGAGGCGCTTCAGACCCTCCGGGGCGCCGATTTGCGCCAGGTGCGCGAGCGGGCGTTGCAGGCGCTCGACAAGGCCGGGATCTCGACCACCCTGGTCTGCGTCATCCGCAAGGGCGTCAACGATCGCGAGATCGGGGACGTGCTGCGCCACGCCCAAGGCTGGTCCTGCGTGCGCGGTGTGACCTTTCAGCCGGTGCAGGATGCCGGGCGCAACGACGGCTTCGATCCCGAGCAAAACCGCGTCGTGCTGTCGGAGATCCGTCGCGCGGTCATTGGCCAGTGGGGCGTGTTCTGCGAGGACGACATGATCCCCTTGCCGTGCAATCCCGACGCTATCTCAATCGGCTACGGCCTGCGGGTCGGCGCGGAGGTGAGGCCGCTGACGCATCTTTTTCCGCAGGAGGTATTGGTCCAGGCGGCGCCCAACTCGGTCACCTTCGAGGGCAAGCCCGAGATGCGCAGGCTGTTGGTCGAGCTTTTGTCGCTGTCCTGCGCCGGGCAGCAATCGGCCAATGTGCTGCGCGAGGTGCTGTGTTGCCTGCCATTGGTCGAGGTGCCGGCAGAGATCGGCTACGAGCGCATCTTTCGCGTGACCGTGGTCAGCTTCCTCGACCGCTTCAACTTCTGCCTTGCCGGGGTCAAGCGCTCCTGCATCCACTTTGTGACCGATGACGGCCGCATCATCCCGTTCGACACCTACAACATGTTCCACCGTCCAGGCCTGCCCGCGCGAGCCGGGAGGGCAGGATGAGCGGCGGTCAGATCGCGGCGCTGATTTGCGCCATTCTGCTGCTGCTTCCCGGCGGGTGTTTTTTGTTTTTCGGCGTCAGCCTTTTGTCGCACCCTCACCAAAATTACCCTGGCCCTTTTCTGCTCGTCGCCGCCGTTATCCTGTCGCTGGTGGGGCTGCTGTTTTGGGTCGCGTTCCGCCACCGGCCGCCCGCCGATACCGGCGGGCCTCCGCAAACGCCCCGGCATCCGGAACCCTGAGATGCGATCGGATAGGCTTGGCGAGCGAGACGCGGGTCGGGAGGGTCGGATGAGCGGCGGTCAGATCGCGGCACTGATCTCGCCATCGTGCTGCTGCTTCCCGGCGGGTGCTTTCTGTTTTTCGGCGTCCAAATGGCGTCCGCCGGCAATTCGATCGCCTGGAGCGTCGCGCCGCTGATCGTCGCAGCGGTGCTTCTGCTGGTGACGGCGCTGCTCGGCTGGATCGCCTTCCGCCGTCGGCCGACCCCAGCCGCCGGCGAGGCTCCGCGAACGCCCCAGGATCATCCGAAACCCTGAGATGTACTCCGGGGCACCATATGAGAGCCGCCAGCGGAAGAGGTAGCGGGCGAGGCGGTCGAGCCGCGCACCGTCACCCGTCGCCGGCGGCGAGCTGTCGAGCAACCGGCGAAGCTGCGTGCGGTCGGCCTTCGCGCCGCTCGCCACTTCCCGGAACACCTTTTCGGCGCCGACGGCGGTGTGCGACGCAACCTGCGCCGCGACCCTCTGGCCGTCCGGTGCAATCAGTGTGGGCACAACCCCGATGATTGCGATCCCAGGTGCAGCCTTTATGGGCTCAGTTGCAATGATTGTGGGTCGGACCCCTCAACTCCGTTGCAATCATCTCGGGCACGGCCTGGCATCTATTCCGATCCGACGCGCCGATGATTGCGGTTCGCTACAGGTAAGTGGCCCGCTCTAACCGGAGGAATTCCCGCCGCTGCCGCCGCTGGGCGGCGGTAACTGCAGCGGCGCCTTTCCCAATAAGAAACGGGGCCACGCCGGCTTAGCGTCGTCCTCATGGCGAACGCAGCGAAGCAATCTCGCCGGCCCAGACACCGCGACGACGAGATTGCCGCGGCGCCTGAGCCTGCCCCGGCGAAGGCCGGGGGCGCCTCGCAATGACCGCCGGCGCGCCGCCGCGACCCGCGCCGATTCTGCGATTTCCGAAGCAGGTAGCGATAAGTGCGAGCCAACCGACGGCGGTAGGAGAAAGCAATGGTGGTTCAGACATTCAGATCCAGTTGCCGAATTTACGGGATGGGTTGCAGTATTTACCTGTCTTCTGGCTTTTATGGCTCTAATGCAATTGTGGGCTTTTATACAGAGTGAGAGGGCCAGGATGCAAAACCGAAAAATACTAATATATTTATAGCAATATTTCCCGGCGAAGTTGATCACATAGAACAAGATATACCCCAATTGATTCCGCAGGAAATTCATTAGGAGTTGCATGATCAGTTGCACTCACCGGCGTCGCAACCGCTATAGCTGCGAGGGCAAGCACGAAACGACATCACCGCTTCATATCGCCGTCCCTAACGCCTTCACTGTTCGCTGAGCGACCGACGCGGGATTACTTCACGCACCGAACACAAGATATAGGGCGGGGGGCGGATTTGACGCCACGCCGGGTTGGGCCTAGATTCCGGGGCAGGGAGCTGACGCCATGGCGTCTCAAAACGAAGTGACCGAAACCACGGTTTAGCCGCTGGCGGGAGGGTGCCGCCGCCTGACCAGGGCCAGCACGCGCTCCGGCGTCAACGGCAGGTCGATCTCGTCGACGCCGAGCGCGTCGGCCGCGGCATTGGCGATGCAGGCGGGCGTGCTCATCGCATTCCCCTCGGCCATGCCCTTGGCGCCGAGCGGCGTCACCGGCGACGGGCTCTCGCGGTGCAGGATCGTCAGCTCCGGGATCATCGCCGCGGTCGGCAGCGGGTAATCGGCGAAAGTGCCGGAGAGGCACCCGCCGTCCGGGGCATAGACGAGCCGCTCGCCCAGTGCCGCCCCCAGCGCCATGGCAAAGCCGCCGCGCACCTGACCGTCGAACAGCGCCGGGTTCAGGATCCGGCCGGCGTCGTGCAGACTGACGTATTTGTCGATGCGGATGACGCCGGTCTCGTGCTCGATCTCGATCCCGCAGAAATCGAAGACGAAGCCGTAGACGGCGGCGGCGTTGATCTCGTCGGCGGCGTTCGGCGCCGCGAGCGCCGGCGGGTTCCAGAACACGGTTTCCCGCAACGCAATCGCTTCGGCCGGGAACCAGTGGCCGGCGCCGGCGAGGCGGGCAAGGCTCAGCGAATTTCTTGGGTTGGCGGCGGCGAAGACCCGGCCGCCGGCAAAGCGGAGATCCTCCGGGCGCTGGTTGAGCTGGGCGGCGGCGATGCCGGCCAGCTTTTTCCTGAGCCGGGCGGCGGCGAGGTATGCCGCCCCCGCCGTCGCCGGCGAAGCGGCTCGCATAATTGCCGGCGGCGATCGACCAGGCGTCTTTGCGGGTATCGAGCGCCGCCTCGACCCGGATCGCGGCGGGCGCCAGACCGAAGACATCGGCGACGACCTGCGCCGTCACCGTGCGATGACCCTGGCCCTGCGGCACCGAGTTCGATCGCGACCGAAACCCCGCCCTGGGGATCGAGGGCCACCGTCGCCGCCGCCTGGGCGCCGGCCTTCGGACCGGCCTGCTGCCGCTGCTGCGGGCTCAGCGCGGTCGTGATATAGCCCATGTTCGAGACCGACGGCTCGACCACGGCGGCAAAGCCGATGCCGTAGAGCCGGCCGGCGGCGCGCGCCCGCCCGCGCCGCGCCCGCAATTCGGCGAGCCCGCCCGCCTCGGCGGCGAAGTCGAGCGCGCCAAGATAGTCGCCCGAGTTCGAGCGCGGCGCCGGCCGGACAGCGGTACGGAAACCGCGTCACGAGATTGCGCCGGATCACCGCGAGCGGGTCGAGGCCGAGGGTTGCGGCGATCTTCTGCATCAGCCGCTCGAGCGCGAAATAGACCTGCGGTCCGCCAAAGCCGCGCACCAGCCCGCTCGGGGTCTTGTTGGTGAGGACGACGCGGTTCTTGATCGCCAGGTGCCGCACCCGGTAGGCGCCGGTCATGTTGCCGTGCATGCGGTAGAGGGTTGCGGGCTCGGGCGCGCGCAGGTAGGCGCCGCAATCCTCGAGCTGGTCCCAGGCGAGCGCGCTGACGATGCCGGTCTTGTCGAACGCGGCCGACACCGTCGTCAGCCGGTTGGCCGCCGCGGTCGCCGCGACCAGATGCTCGACCCGGGTCTCGACCCATTTGACCGCCCGGCCGGCTTTGCGCGCCGCCAGGGCGATCAGCACGATATAAGGGAAGACCGCGTGCTTGGCGCCGAAACTGCCGCCCGAATGCGGCGGCGTGCGCAGCCGCAGCCGATTGCCCGGGACCCCGAGCGCCATCGCCATCACCGGGTGCATGGCAAACGGACCCTGGAAATTGGCGACGACCTCGTACGCCTCTTCACCGGGCGAATACTCGGCGATCACGACAAAGCATTCCAATGGGGCGGCGGCGGTGCGCGGGTAGCGCGTGGTGAGCGAAATCCGCTGTGCGGCCGCGGCAAAGGCGGCCTCCGGATCGCCGTAGCGGAAGCTTCGATCGCTGACCACATTGGCGCCCGCGGCCGGATGGAGGAGCGGCGCGTCCGGCCGGGCGGCCGGCTCGGGATCGACGAGCGGCGGCAGCGGCCGGTAGTCGACGGCGATCGCCTCGAGCCCATCCTCGGCGCGGTGCCGGTCGAGCGCCAGGACCACCGCCACCGGCTCGCCGACGTGGCGCACCCGGTCGATCGCGAGGCACCATTGCCGCGCCGCGCTCTTGACGGCGACCGTGAAGGGCCGGGTCCAGCGGCGGGCATCCTCGCCGGTGACGACGCATTCGACGCCCGGCAGCGCGAGTGCCCTGGCGGCGTCGAGCGACACGAGCTCGGCATGGGCATAGGGCGAGCGGAGGATCGCCGCCCAGAGCGTGCCCGGCCGCACCGGCAGATCGTCGCCAAAGCGCCCGTCGCCGCGCAACAGTTCGGCGTCTTCGCGGCGGCGAACCGGGCGACCGGTGTAGGGAGGCTCGTCCGCCGCGCGATCCCGCTTCACCCCTTCCCTCTCGACAGTCAGCGTCCCCGAGGCCAGGCAGACCCCCCTTTTTGCCGATTTCCTATCGGTCGGGCGGGATCTCCGGTATCTCCGCGATCTGTGCCACGAGGTCGGTTTCGATCGCGCGGATGAAACCAAGGTCGTTGGACAATTCGGCAGCCTCGTCTTCGGCCAGTAGCGGCGAGGCGAGCCGGACGTTCAGCTCTTTTCTCAATTCCTTCAGGGCGGTCAAAGCCGCTCGCGCATCCGGACGGGCAGCTTCTCCCCATCCCTGTCGGCAAAAGTGTTCCAGACTTGCCGGATCCGATCGTGCTTCGACATGGTTACGGCGCGGTCGATGAACCGGATCGCCTTCGGTGACAGCCTGGTCATTAGCGGTATTCCACTCGCAGACATGCATCATAGAAAATCACGCCCAACCGCGGCCAACAATGCGCGATAGCGGTCCCAATTCCATGTCTTGAGCCGGCTCCCACGACCAATGGTCACCATGGTCGTTTTCGAGGTTCAACAGATCGGAATTCAACCGCGCCTTCCGGCGGCGCTACGACGCGACGCCCTCCGAGGTCAGGCAAACCGCTCGACGCGGCGACTTGCCTCGCTGATTTCAGAAGCGCCCGCCACCTCTGATGTACGATGTCCTGGAGGTCCTTCAGCAAGCGCGCGAGACGGTCGATGCGTGTGACGACGAGGGTGTCGCCGGCGCGCAGAAAGTCGAGGCGCACCTGCAAATCGGTGCCGCCATCGCGGCGCGCTTTCGCCTTTTCGGCACGGATCATCTCGCATCCCACAAACAAGGCGCTGCCTCTCGCGCCTGCCGGAGTATTTGAACAAGGAAATTTTGCTGTTACAATGTCGTCGCGGTACAAGCTGGAGAGGCGATGACCGCTAAGGGAAATGCAGCCGGTGAGCGTTGGTGCGTCCATCGGCTCTTTTTGCCCGGTGCTTCGATAGCGCCTTCGTAGCCCGGCGACTTACTTGACGCCGGTGAATTCAAGAACGCTGGTCGCTATGAAGACAATGACCATGAGGAGCAAAGTTCAATGCAACAATGGAGGAAGCGATGGAAGCAATGACAACGAGCCGCTATGCAGCAATCGTCGGGACGATGGCACTCGCATTTGCGACGGCTTGCTTTGCGCCGTCGGTCGCGGCCGCTGCCACGGCCGATGAGGCAGCGATCAGGGCGCTCGAGGACAGGTTTGCAGCGGCGGTCAACGCCGGCGACGTCAACGCGATCATGAAGAGCTACGTGCCCGACCAAAGCCTAGTCGTCTTCGACGTCGTGCCCCCGAGGCAATATCTCGGAGCCGATGCATATCGCAAGGATTGGGTGGACTTCTTCGCGACCCTTAAAGGTCCACCGAAGTTTGACATCACGGATCTCGCCATCGCCGTTGAAGGCAATCTCGGCTTCAGCCACAGCATCCAGCGTGTGAGGGGCACGGATACTAAAGGTCAGCCGCTCGATCTAACGGTTCGCGTCACCGACGGATATCGCAAGGTCGGGGGCGACTGGCTGATCGTCCTCGAGCATGTCTCGGTTCCCGTCGACCTTGCGACCGGAAAGCCGGACCTTTCCTCAAGGCCATGATGCACTGCTTGACGCTCGGCGCGGCCAACTCGCGCGAGGAGCGCCCCCCGGGTCCGCGCTTTTGCGCGGCCCGAGGACAGGCTCAGGCGCGTCTCGAACCACGCACGGCGCTTTTGCCGCCCCCGGCTCAATCGGGCTGGCCGAACACTTCTTCCGGGTGGTACAGGCCGCGCACCGGGTGCAGGCCCAGCGAAACGAGCGGCTGCGGGCAGATTTCGGCGAAGGCGCGCGACGTGAGCAGCGGCCGCGACAGCCGCTTGGTCAGCCCTTCGATGCGCGAGGCGAGGTTGACGGCCGGGCCGATGACCGTGAAATCGAGCCGGTCGGCGGCGCCGACATTGCCGTAGATCGCCTCGCCGAGATGCAGCCCGATGCCGCATCGCAGTTCGGGCTGCGCGCTCTCTGCGCGCTCGCGGTTGGTCGCCGCGAGACGATCGAGCCCGCGCGTCGCCGCGGCCAGCGTGCGCAGGCTGGCCGGCGCGAAATCCTCGTCGTCATCGGCGGGAAAGATCGCCAGCACGCCGTCGCCCATGAATTTCAGGATCTCGCCCCCGGCTTCCTGGATCGGCGGGACCATCGCCGCGTGGATGCGCTCCACCTGGCGGGCGTCGTCGGTTTCCAGCCAAAGCCGCGGCTCTGCCCGTGCCCGCTGCGGACCCCGCCGATCCCGAGCTGTTGCGCCAGCTGGTCGAATATGAGCGGGGGCGCTGGTGATGGAGCATGATCACCTCATCGGGATGCTGAACTGGCTGAAGCCGACCGCGATCCGCGACCAGCTTGAGAGCCCTTGAGCAGGTCTTCGTTTTCGTCACGGCGCCAAATAACACGACCTCTGGCTGAGGTGTCTCGATTACGCTAGCTATACCAGGAAGGACGGCAGCAGGTTCAGCGGACGGTCGGTGACGCAGCGCCCGACCCCCGCCGTCTCGGACGGCACGGATCATTGAGGGTACAAAACCTGATGGGCCCTAAATCTGATCTTACCGAGCGGTTGAATTCCGAATTAACGTCGGTGCCGGACATCGAGGCTACCGAAAAGAAGCCGCAACGGAAGTCTACATCTGTAAAGCAAATTAGTAAACTCATCGAGCTGTTCGTTCTGGGCGTGATTGTCGGGCTATTTAGCATCCCACTTTCCTTTCTCTGGAAGGGCTATGCTTACAAAGCATCCGATCTGATGCAGTATATCACAGCTGAGCGCTTTCCACGAACATTCCAGCAGCCATTGCCCTTTAAATTCGTTCTCATCGACATCGGCGAGGTCACCTGCGCTGAGTGGGCAAAGGACTACAACGGTTTGTGCGCTGCCCTGCCGCATTTCCCACACGATAAATTGTTAAAATTATTTCGCCTCTTCAAAAGGTCGGAGCCAAAGCTGGTTGTTGTTGATCTTGATCTTCGTTCGGAAGTGACCGGGCTAAATCCGCTCAAACTAGATGTCAGCAAGTTTAGCAGAATTGAGAATGAAATCCGCAATATTGTTAAATCTATGAAAAATACGGCCTTCTTGGTGGCTCAACCTCTGATAAAACAGCCGAGGGAAGGGGAAAGACAGTATTATGATTACATCGGTATTGGTACGATTTTGCATGAACTAGATGCGCCGAATCTCCACTTCGGCCAAGTTGAGCAGGTTATTGGTGACGATGGCGTGCTTCGCAGCTTCCCGACAACGGAGCGCATCCTGATTCCCGATTCGAACATCAATCCGGATCCGCCAAATCGGGGGGATTTTAGCCGCGTCGAGCATCTTGCTCTCCGAGTCTGTGAACTCGTTACCGATGACAGCCCGTGTGGACATCGCAGCGGAAAGGATGATAAACCCGACAGCGGAGGCCGGGCGCTTCACTTCGGTACTTTGATCGTTGATCTTGACGATGAAGTCCAATTTCGTTACCTCCTCGCCCGAGACATGAGCAGGCTAGGAGAATTGGGGGGTAAACGCTTTGAGGCGATTTCGGCAGATGCCCCGGCTGTGGTCTCCCAGCTCAGGGATGCCGTTGTCGTCCTGGGATCGACGGCCTTGGGCCGCGGGGACTACCATCTCACCCCGTTGGACGTCCTTGGTGGCGAAACCTCCGGCGTCGTCGTCCTCGCTAATGAAGTTGTCGCCGCGCTGCAAAACAAATGGTTGGTGTCCCCACAGCTAGCGACAATGCTTTTGGAAAAAATAGCTCTTATTATCGTATCAACAGTCGTTGTTTTTTTGGATTTTGGTATAAGCGGCCACAACTACTTGCATCGACCGCGAACGGTATCGGACATAGTCTTCTAATGGTCGCGCATTTTTTGGGAGTTGTTGTGGAAACAGTCTTGATCAATGGCATCATTATTTGGGCGTTGTTTGTCCAAGCTTTTGCTCACGGAGAACTGGTCGACCCCGTGACCCCGGTCGTTGCAGCGGTTCTCGACGGCGTTGTCGAGTCGTGCTCTATAATAGGAGAGAAGGTTGCCTCCTGGGTTGACCGATGGCTGTCCGCCCCCTCCGCCTAGCCGGCGACGAGAGCATCTTGGTGTTACCGCGCTGGCTACCATTATTGCCGGTGTGGGTAATCCTGGTCGTCTGCATTGGTATAGTGATCCCGCAGCGGAGGCTATCGGCGGAGAGCATCTCCCATATTGGTTATATCACGTCTGTAAATCCGCTCGATATTGAGATCGAGATCGTAAGGAGGTCGGTTGGCCGATGGGAACGCGTTGGAAACGGTGTCGACATTGATGATGGTGACTTTCTCACAATACATGATTGGTGCATGATGCGTCATTCGGTTGCCAGCTACGTTGTAGTGTCCATGTATACCGGCGAAGCCGAGGTGCGTCTTAGTTGCGAGCCTCAACATCAGACCCACGCCTTTGCCAGCCATTCAAGCGGCCCAGGTACAGCGCCCACGATAACGTCACCCACGATAACGTCAAGTGTACGACCGTTCGGCGTCCCACACACCGTCACCCTTTCGGGCACCGTGGAGACCATCGACCATGTCAAGCACATCATGAATATCAAGACGGCCGACGGCACGTTCCAGACGGTCGACGTGCCCCCGAGCGTGACGCGGTTCTATGAGCTCAAGGTCGGGGACAAGGTGTCGGTGACGTATAACAACGACGTCTCAGTAAGACTGAAGCCGCCGTTCGAGGCCGCGGTCAATACGGGGAGCAAGACTTCCACTAAGGGGACGGAGGCGCGGCCTGGGGGCACGACATCCGTACAGAGAACCATGACCGCGACTATCGCCGCTATCGACAGGAACGCATCCTCGATCACCTTCGTTGGTCCGAACGGGTGGAAATACAGCCGACGTGTCGTCGATCCGGCCGTGCTCGATCAGGTTAAGGTTGGCGACCAGGTTGACATCACCTGGAACACAAACGTCACGGTTGCGGTGGAGTAACTCTGTGGTCGAGGCAGTGCTCGCAGCGTGGTGACCTTGATCCAGGAGCGGGATGAGCATCCGCAATTCCGTGGAGGTACGGTTCGGGACGTCGCGAGCGGTAATACGATGGGCACGCCTGGTCCGAACCCGGGCGGGCCGGGGCTGACGCCCTATACCGGCGGGGGCTATGCGACGCAGCCGACAGCTTCGGCGGCGCTGCCGATGCTTCATCCGATGCACCCGGTTGCGCATACCCGCGCCATGCGTGCATACCACAAAGCGTCGAAATTTGCCGGGACCACGGCCGCCCAACTAAACCGGGAAGAGCTTGCACGGCTGCACGCCGGCAACAGTTCGGCTTCCCCGCCTCTTCCGGGTACGATGCCGCCGCCTCACTAAACCCAAGGGGCACCAGACGACCTGAACGCGTGACGATAACCCTCTTCGAGAGAACGTTGTGCTTGACTTCCCCCGCGCGTCAGGCGAGCTCGCCTTTCTCGTCCTGGGCGCGGTGGTGGACTCCGGAGGGGGCGTGCGCAGCACGCCATCTCACGCAAGGCGCTTTTTGCAGCCCTCACTCCGCCGGCAGCCCTCACTCCGCCGGTATGATGAGGCGATGAGGCTACCCCGGCTCAATCGCTCAATCGGGCAGGCCGAACACTTCTTCCGGGTGGTACAGGCCGCGCACCGGGTGCAGGCCCAGCGAAACGAGCGGCTGCGGGCAGATTTCGGCGAAGGCGCGCGACGTGAGCAGCGGCCGCGACAGCCGCTTGGTCAGCCCTTCGATGCGCGAGGCGAGGTTGACGGCCGGGCCGATGACCGTGAAATCGAGCCGGTCGGCGGCGCCGACATTGCCGTAGATCGCCTCGCCGAGATGCAGCCCGATGCCGCATCGCAGTTCGGGCTGCGCGCTCTCTGCGCGCTCGCGGTTGGTCGCCGCGAGACGATCGAGCCCGCGCGTCGCCGCGGCCAGCGCGCGCAGGCTGGCCGGCGCGAAATCCTCGTCGTCATCGGCGGGAAAGATCGCCAGCACGCCGTCGCCCATGAATTTCAGGATCTCGCCCCCGGCTTCCTGGATCGGCGGCACCATCGCGTCGAAGTAATCGTCGAGCAGCGCGATCACCGCGTCGCCCGGCAGGCGGTCGGACAGCCCGGTGAAGTTTCGCAGATCGGTCACCATGATGACGGCGCGCATGCGCTCGCCCTCGGCCCGCTTGATCTGCCCGGCGAGGATGCGGCGGCCGGCCTGCGGCCCGAGATAGGTGTCGAGCAGATTGGCGCTGATCCGGCGCGCCTCGCGCGCCTCGACGATCGCGGCAAGCGCCGGGTTGAGGTCTTCGAGCTTGGCGACGTCGGGAGCGGCAAAGCCCTGCGGCCGATCGGTCGTCCAGGTCACCACCGGAAAGCGGCGAAAGGTGCGGTTGAGCGGCAATGCGAGATAGTCGGTGCCGCCCGCCCGCCTGATCCGTTCGAGCAGCGGGCTTTCCGGGAGCGGCCGGTCGAGCCGCTGGCGAAAGGGCTTGCCGCGCTCGATCGTCGGGCGGATCGGGCTCAGCCGGTATTCGTCGGTGTCCTCCGAGCCGTGCAGGATGCGATAGTTCTCGACGATCTTGCGCTCGCGCCACCAGCGCACGCCGATGCCGAGGATCTGCGGATGCAGGGTGCCGACATGCAGGGTCGCCCGCCACAGCGGCACGTCGTCGCCGAGCAGCCGCCAGCAGAGTTCGTCGAACAGCTCGATCCCGTTCTCGACCTGCGGGCTTTCGGTCAGCAGCCAGCGGTCGACGCGCCCGCCGCGGATCGGCGCGCCGAGGCCGTTATAGGCGCCCTCGATGCGAAAGAGCTCTTCGCCCCGCGTCGGGGTCGGGAGGATCAGCGTCTCGTTGGTGTCCATCGGCGCACAATGTCGAAGCAGCGCGCCGCGAGGACGCCCGGCCGCCCTGTTACATAGGCGAAGACCGCGCGAATGCGACCTTCCGGCGGTTTTGTCCGTCGGCTAACTTGGCCGCTCCGGGCTCGGCCCCGGGCGGAGCGGCTATGCAGGACTTCACCACCCGTCCCGAGATCCGCGGCAGCTTCGGCGCCGTCGCCTCGACCCATTGGCTCGCCTCGGCCGTCGGCATGAGCATGCTCGAAAAAGGCGGCAACGCCTTCGACGCGGCGGCGGCTGCCGGTTTCACGCTGCAGGTCGTCGAGCCGCATCTGAACGGGCCGCTGGGCGAGGCGCCGATCCTCGTCTGGAGCCGGAGAACCGGCCGCTCGCACATGATCTGCGGCCAGGGGGTGGCGCCGGCCGCCGCGACGATTGGCCGCTTTCGGTCGCTCGGGCTCGACCTCATCCCCGGCAACGGCCTGCTCGCCGCCACCGTGCCCGGGGCGTTCGGCGCCTGGGTCCGGCTGCTGCGCGACTGGGGCACTCTGCCGCTCGGCGAAATCCTGGCGCCGGCGATCGGCTATGCCGAAAACGGCTATCCGGTGGTGCCCGCGATCGCCTGGACGATCGGCGCGGTCGCCGAACTGTTCCGCCTGGAATGGCCGAGTTCGGCGGCGGTCTATCTGCCGCGCGGCGCGCCGCCGCAGCCCGGGCGGCTGTTCCGCAATGCCGCACTCGCCGCCACCTGGCGCCGACTCCTCGCCGAGGCCGGCGGCGGCGACCGCGAGCGCCAGCTGGAGCGCGCGCAGCGCGTCTGGTACCGCGGCTTTGTCGCCGAGGCGATCGACGATTTCTGCCGGCGCGCGGCGATCCTCGACGCCTCCGGGCAGCGCCACGGCGGCCTCCTGACCGGCGCCGACATGGCGCGCTGGGAGGCGCCGGTCGAGGCGCCGGTGACCTTCGACTATCATGGCTGGACCGTCGCCAAAGGCGGACCCTGGAGCCAGGGGCCGGTATTGCTGCAGGCGCTCGCCTTATTGCAGGGCTTCGATCTCGCCGGTCTCGACCCGCAGGGCCCCGATTTCGTGCACGTCGTCGTCGAATGCCTGAAGCTCGCCTTTGCCGACCGCGAGGCCTGGTACGGCGATCCCGACTTTGTCGAGGTGCCGCTCAAGACCCTCTTGGGGCCGGAATACAACGATGCGCGGCGCCGGCTCGTCGGCGAGCGCGCCTCGCTCGAATTGCGGCCCGGCAGCCCGGACGGCCGCGTCCCGCGGCTCCTCGTCGGCTGGCCGGCGGCGGCGGCCGGGGCCGGGCTCGGCGCGCCGACCGCGGGCGGCCTCGGCGAGCCGACGACCGGCGGACGTGGCGGCGGACGTGGCGGCGGCCGGCCGGGCGTCCGCACCGGCGACACCTGTCATGTCGACGCGGTCGACCGCTGGGGCAACATGGTTTCGGCCACGCCCTCCGGCGGCTGGCTGCAAAGCTCGCCGGTGATCCCGGCACTCGGCTTCTGCCTCGGCACCCGGCTGCAGATGTGCTGGCTCGAGGCGGGCTTGCCGGCGAGCCTCGCCCCCGGCAAGCGGCCGCGCAGCACCTTGTCGCCGTCGCTCGCCTTCCGCGACGGGGCACCATACCTCGCCTTCGGCACGCCGGGCGGCGATCAGCAGGACCAGTGGTCGCTCTTGCTGCTGCTGCACCACATGCATCACGGCATGAACCTGCAGCAGGCGATCGACTGCCCGGCCTTTCACACCGAGCATCTGCCGAGCTCGTTCTACCCGCGCGCGATGCGGCCCGGCGTCGTGGTGCTCGAAGGCGGCTTCCCCGAGGCGACGCGCGTGGAACTCGCCCGCCGCGGCCATCGCCTCGAACTCGGCGAAGACTGGTCGGAAGGCCGGCTCTCCGCCTGCGCCCGCGCGGACACACCGGAGGGTATGATCGTCAAGGCCGCCGCGAACCCGCGCGGCATGCAGGGCTACGCCATCGGCCGCTGAGGCCGCCCCATCGCCTGCTCAACCGCGGGATATGGGTTGATTGGCGAGAAAGCAACCGCGAGGCTGGGTCGTCCCGAATCTGAAACAGCCTCACAGTGACAACAGGCGATCGAGGAGCGCGCGATCCTGGCGCAATTCCGCGGCCGCACCCGAGTAGCGGATCATGCCCTTTTCCAGCACATAGACGCGGTCGGCCAGCGCCAGCGCGAAATCGACCCGCTGTTCGGCCAACAGGATCGTCATGCCCTGCGCCTTCAACTCCGCGATCTTGTCGCGCAGCACCTCGACGACGAGCGGCGCCAGTCCCTCGGACGGCTCGTCGAGCAATAACAACTCCGGGTTCCCGGTGAGCGTGCGGGCGATCGTCAGCATCTGCTGCTCGCCGCCCGAGAGGACGCCGCCCAGTTGATCGCGCCGCTCGCGCAGGATCGGGAACAGTTCGCAGACGGTTTCGATCGTCCAACGGCCGGGCCGACGCGCCGCGCGGACGCCGACCTCGAGATTTTCGCGCACGCTCAACTCGGCGAAGATGCGGCGGTCCTCGGGTACGAAGCCAATGCCGGCGCGGGCGATCCGGTGCGGCCGCCAGCCGGCGATGTCATGCCCATGCCACAACACCCGGCCCTGCTCGGGCGGCGTCAGCCCGATGACCGAGCGTATCGTCGTCGTCTTGCCGACGCCGTTGCGGCCCAACAGCGAGACGCACTCGCCGGCCGCGATTTCGAGCGAGATCCCGAACAGTACCCGGCTCAAGCCATAGGCGGTGCGGATGTCGTCGAGCGCCAGCAGCGCCGTCACGCGCGCTCGCCCAGATAGACGCGGCGCACCTCAGGATCGCGGCGCATTTCACCGGGCGTCCCCTCGGCGAGCAGCCGGCCCTGATGCAGGACCGAAACCTTCTCGGCGATCCCGAACACGACATCCATGTCGTGCTCGGTGAACAATAGCGTCAAGGCGCGCTCGCCGGCGATGCGCTCGATCAGGCGGATCGTGGCGTGCGTCTCGGTCGCCGACATGCCGGCGGTCGGCTCGTCCAGCAGCAAGAGGGCCGGGTCGCTCGCCAAGGCGAGACCCAGTTCGAGCTGCTTCTGGTTGCCGTAGCTCAAAGTGCCGGCGACCGCGCTTGCAAGGCCGGCAAGGCCGACCGAGGCCAAGAGGGCCGCGGTCTCGTCGCGATAGAGCGCCTCGGCCCGCGACCAGAAATCGTGGCCGCGGCCGCGATGGATCAGCAACGCCGCTTGCAAATTCTCGAACACGGTCAGCTTCGATAAGATGTTCGTGCGCTGGAACGAGCGGCCGATGCCCATCGCGCAAATCCGGTAAGGTGCCGCGCCGGTGATGTCGCGACCGTCGAACCTTACCGTGCCGCTATCCGGCCGCAGATGCCCGGTAATCAGGTTGAACAGTGTCGACTTGCCGGCGCCGTTGGGGCCGATGACCGCAGCAATCTGCCGCGTCTCGACCTCGAGGCTGACATCGGAGACTGCCCGGAAGCCGGCGAAGGACTTGCTGAGCCCCGCCAGTTCAAGCACCGCGGCGGCTCCGCATCCTCGTCCACAGCGCGTCGAAGCCGCCGACGATGCCTCCGGGAAAGCCGAACAGCAGCACCAGCAGGATGGCGCCGAGCATGAACGGCCAATATTGAGTGTAGTCGGTGATCACCTGGTTGAGCCAAACCAGCGCCAAGGCGCCGACCGGGGGACCCCAGAAATAATCCATGCCGCCGAGGATGGTCATGATCATCACCTCGGCCGATTTCGACCAGAATACGTAATCGGCGAAGACGCCGCGGCTGAAGATGCCGTAGAGCGCGCCAGCCAAGCCGGCAAAAGTCCCGGCAACGACAAACACGGCGAGCTGATAAAGGCGAACGTTGACGCCGATAAAGGCGGCGCGTTCCGGATTGTCACGGATCGTCGTCAGGATGCGGCCGAATGGCGAGCGCACCATCCGGTGCAGCGCTGCCAGCGACAGTCCGATCAGGACGATGCTCAAGAGGTAGAAGCGATCGCCGGTGCTCAGACCGCCGAGCCCGGGGATCGCCGACATCCAGCCGAGATCGGGGTAGGGGATTTCCGGCAGACCCTGATCGCCGCCGGTCACATCGTTCCATTTGTAGGCGATCGCCCAGACGATCTGCGAAAACGCCAGGGTCAGCATCGCGAAATAGAGCTTGATCAGGCGCACGCAAAAATAGCCGGAGACGAGCGCGAACAACGCCGTGCCGAGCCCCGCCGCCGGGAAGGCGACGATGAACGGCAGGCCATAAGTCTTCATCAGGATGCCGCAGACATAGGCACCGACGCCGAAATAGGCGACATGCCCGAACGAGACGAGGCCGGTGGTGCCGAGCAAGAGGTTGAGGCTGACGGCGAACAGCGCGTCGACGGCGATTTGCTCGGCGAGAAAGGCGTCGTAGCGGGAGCCCAGCCAAGGCACGGTGCAGGCGACGAAAAAGACGATCAGGGTCCAGGGGATGCGGCGTGAGGGGGCCGCGGCGGGCAGTGCCGAGGTCGTCACAGCGGCCGGCCGAACAGGCCCCATGGACGGACGATCAGGACCACCGCCATCAGCGCGAAGACCGAGAACAGCGAGAAGCCGGGGAAGATCACAATACCGAACGACAGCACCTCGCCGTAGATCACCGATCCCCAGAACGTGCCCCAGAGTGAGCCCATGCCGCCGATGACGACGACGATAAAGGCCTGGACGATGATCAGCACATCCATCCCGGGGACGATG
Organism: uncultured Alphaproteobacteria bacterium; assembly: GCA_963772295.1. Classification (GTDB taxonomy): domain Bacteria; phylum Pseudomonadota; class Alphaproteobacteria; order ATCC43930; family CGMCC-115725; genus AP-15. The sequence continues at coordinate 271,328 of CAVYWO010000017.1, read as the reverse complement.
CTCTCGATCGGGGTCACCAGGGCGCCGGCCAGCCCGGCGAGAACCGAGGCCACGACGAACATGCCGGTATAGATCGCGCCGACATCGGCGCCGAGCGCATCGAGCATCTCGCGGTCCATCTGGGCCGCCCGCACCAGGCGCCCGACACCGGTCTTGTTCAGCACCAGCCAGCCGCCGAGTGCGATCGCCGGACCGAGCATCATGATGAAGAGGTTATAGAGCGGCTGTGTGGTGCCGAAGATCTGCACGCTGCCCGCGAGCACCGGCGGGGTCGAGACCGACAGCTGTCCGGTGCCCCAAATGAACCTGGCGGCGTCGCCCAAGATCAATACCAGCGCATAGGTGCAGAGCAGCTGGTAGAGCTCCTCGCGGCCGTACAGCGAGCGAAAGAATAGCCGCTCGACAACCGCGCCCAAGAGGCCGACGCCGCAGGCCGCGAGCAATACCGCCGCCCAGAATCCGGCGCCGGACGGGTGCAGCCACTGCACCCCTTGCCAGGCTAGATAGGCGCCGATCATGTAGAACGAGCCATGCGCAAAATTGATCACCCGCATGACGCCGAACACGATCGACAGCCCCGAGGCGATCAGGAACAGGAACATGGCGGTGGTCAGGCCGCCCATGAACTGGCTGAACAGAAACGAGGCCGCCACCGCCGATCAATTCCCCGCAAGCCTGCCGCCTCGTCCGCGCCCGGCGCGGGCGGCGCGTTCTCCTATGCCGCCGTCAGTTGGTCGCCTGCGCCGGCAGCATTTCCGGATTTTTGATTACCGCAAAGGGATAGGCCGCCTCCTTGACCATCACGCCCCAATATTCGGGGGCGAATGTCTCGTGCGTCTTGACGTTGAAGGTGCGCTTGCCGACCGGGGTGTCGAAGGTGAGCCCTGGCAATGCCTTGGCGACGTCGTCGCTCTTGGTGCTGCCGGCCTTTTCGATACCGGCGGCGAGCGCGTAGATCGACTGGTAGCCGACGATCGACCACCCCGAGGCGTAGTTCGCGTGGGTGAACGCCTTCAGGTCCGCGATGTATTTCTGGTGCGCCGCCGGCTCGTTGCCGGCCCAGAGGACCGGGTCGTAAGCGTCGCCGATGACGCCATAGGGATAGTCCTTGCCCAGCGCCTGCGCTTCGTCGGGGGTCCCGATCTCGGCGCCGTCGATCAAGCGGTTGTCGATCGCCTTGAAATAGCCGAGCGGTCTCGCCTCCTCGGTGAAGGTGACGAAATCGCCGGCGAACAGCGAGGCATAGACCGCATCCGGCTTCCTGCTCATCTGCGCGGTGATGAACGGCGTGAAGTCGGGCTCGCCGAGCTTCGGCCATTCCTGGTCGACGACCGCGATGTCGGGGCGCAACTGTTTGAGGCTCTTGATAAAGGCGGCAGCCGCGTCACGCCCATAGGCATAGTCGGGGGCGATCGTCGCCACGGTTTTGACGTTTGGCCAGCGCGCCATCAAGGTCGCCCCGGCCAGCCCCTCGACATCGGTGTTCGAGGCGATGCGGAAGATGTAGGGGTGGATATGTTTCGCATCGGTCAGAAGCGTGGTCTTGGAGGTCGGCGCGATGAAGACGATCTTGTTTTCCTTGGCGACGGTCGACACCGCCGGCGCCTCGGCCGAGGTCAGGGTACCGACGAGAAAGTCGACATCGTCCTTGATGATCATCTCGCGCGCCAAGCGCACCGCCTCGTCGGCATTGGCCTTGCTGTCGCGCGACAGCAGTTCGAGCTGCCGACCGAGCACCCCGCCCTTGGCGTTGATCTCGGCGACCGCCATCTCGGCGCCCTTGAGGATCGGCACGCCATAGACCGCGGTCGGGCCCGAAAGCGGTATCGGAAAGCCGATCTTGATCGGGTCGGCGGCAGTGGCCGAGAGCGGGGCGAAAAGGCCGATGGCGCAGACCAGCGCCAACCTGCTGCGAGGCAACATTTGGGCGTCTCCAATCCCTGTCCGAAGCGTCTCCCGGGTACCGGTGCGCCATATGCTGTGCGCGGTCGGCGGCTGTCAAGCCGCCCCCGGCAGCCGGCCATAACGCCGCCGCCAGCTCGCGATCCCGGCGAGCGGCTCGGCCGCGGTCAGCGCCCGCATCACCGCGCGGGCCAGGCAATCGGTGGCGCCGGCCGCCGCGACTTCGGCGCCTGGGTCCGGCTGCTGCGCGACTGGGGCACTCTGCCGCTCGGCGAAATCCTGGCGCCGGCGATCGGCTATGCCGAAAACGGCTATCCGGTGGTGCCCGCGATCGCCTGGACGATCGGCGCGGTCGCCGAACTGTTCCGCCTGGAATGGCCGAGCTCGGCGGCGGTCTATCTGCCGCGCGGCGCGCCGCCGCAGCCCGGGCGGCTGTTCCGCAATGCCGCACTCGCCGCCACCTGGCGCCGACTCCTCGCCGAGGCCGGCGGCGGCGACCGCGAGCGCCAGCTGGAGCGCGCGCAGCGCGTCTGGTACCGCGGCTTTGTCGCCGAGGCGATCGACGATTTCTGCCGGCGCGCGGCGATCCTCGACGCCTCCGGGCAGCGCCACGGCGGCCTCCTGACCGGCGCCGACATGGCGCGCTGGGAGGCGCCGGTCGAGGCGCCGGTGACCTTCGACTATCATGGCTGGACCGTCGCCAAAGGCGGACCCTGGAGCCAGGGGCCGGTATTGCTGCAGGCGCTCGCCTTATTGCAGGGCTTCGATCTCGCCGGTCTCGACCCGCAGGGCCCCGATTTCGTGCACGTCGTCGTCGAATGCCTGAAGCTCGCCTTTGCCGACCGCGAGGCCTGGTACGGCGATCCCGACTTTGTCGAGGTGCCGCTCAAGACCCTCTTGGGGCCGGAATACAACGATGCGCGGCGCCGGCTCGTCGGCGAGCGCGCCTCGCTCGAATTGCGGCCCGGCAGCCCGGACGGCCGCGTCCCGCGGCTCCTCGTCGGCTGGCCGGCGGCGGCGGCCGGGGCCGGGCTCGGCGCGCCGACCGCGGGCGGCCTCGGCGAGCCGACGACCGGCGGACGTGGCGGCGGACGTGGCGGCGGCCGGCCGGGCGTCCGCACCGGCGACACCTGTCATGTCGACGCGGTCGACCGCTGGGGCAACATGGTTTCGGCCACGCCCTCCGGCGGCTGGCTGCAAAGCTCGCCGGTGATCCCGGCACTCGGCTTCTGCCTCGGCACCCGGCTGCAGATGTGCTGGCTCGAGGCGGGCTTGCCGGCGAGCCTCGCCCCCGGCAAGCGGCCGCGCAGCACCTTGTCGCCGTCGCTCGCCTTCCGCGACGGGGCACCATACCTCGCCTTCGGCACGCCGGGCGGCGATCAGCAGGACCAGTGGTCGCTCTTGCTGCTGCTGCACCACATGCATCACGGCATGAACCTGCAGCAGGCGATCGACTGCCCGGCCTTTCACACCGAGCATCTGCCGAGCTCGTTCTACCCGCGCGCGATGCGGCCCGGCGTCGTGGTGCTCGAAGGCGGCTTCCCCGAGGCGACGCGCGTGGAACTCGCCCGCCGCGGCCATCGCCTCGAACTCGGCGAAGACTGGTCGGAAGGCCGGCTCTCCGCCTGCGCCCGCGCGGACACGCCGGAGGGTATGATCGTCAAGGCCGCCGCCAACCCGCGCGGCATGCAGGGCTACGCCATCGGCCGCTGAGGGGTTCCGGGGGAGACCATCATGCTCGAGCTGCTCGACCGGCAAACCTCGCTGACCATCAACCAATGGAAGATTTTCGCAGCGTGTCTGTTCTCTATAATGCTCGATTTTTTCGATTTTTTCTTGATCAGTTTCGTCCTCGCGTTCTTTGTCCGCGACTGGCATCTGACTTTCGGGCAATCGGGAGCGATCCTGTTCGCCTCGGGCGTGGCGTCGATCCCGGGCGGCATTTTCTTTGGCTGGCTCGGCGACAAGATCGGCCGCCGCAAGGTGTTCATCACCTCGATCCTGACCTTTTCGCTGGCCACCGGCCTGATGGCGCTGACGCCGGAACGCAGCTGGCTGTTCATGGCGGGGATGCGCTTCATCGTCGGCCTCGGGGTGGCCGGCCTCCCCGCTGCCGATCTGCCGCTGCTGCAGGAATTCATGCCGGCCGCCAAGCGCGGCTGGATCGGCGGACTGTCGATCGGCCTGTTGCCGCTCGGACCGCTCCTCGCCGCGGCGCTGAGCGCCTCTTTGGGCACGGTGATCGGCTGGCGCGGCCTGTTCGCGATCGGTCTGTTGCCGGCGCTGATGGCGTTTGTCATCCGCCTCTGGGTCCCGGAATCGCCGCGCTGGCTGATCGGCCGGGGGCGGTACGAGGAGGCGCGCCGCTCGCTCGCCTGGGCCCTGCGGCGCGATCCCGCCGAGATCGCGCTGCCGGCGGCCCTGCCTGAATTGCGCAAGGCGGCATGGGTCGATCTGTTCAAATATCCGCGCAGCCTCGCCGCGGCGATACTGACCGGGCTATCGCAGACGGGCGCGGTCGGCGCGGCATTGTGGGGCGTCACCTTGCTGGCCCTGGTGCTCAAAGTGAGCCCGAGAGAGGCGTCGTATCTCTCGATCTGGATCGCCCTCGCCGGGATTCCCGGACGCGTCTTCGGCTCGTGGCTGTCGGAAGCGTTTGGACGCCGAACCGGCGGTGTCGTTGCTTCGCTGCTCGCGGCTTTTGTCATGTCGCTTGCCGGCTACCTGCACGATGTCTATCTCGGCACGGTGTCGGTCTTCTACTTGCTGTTGATCCTGCACAGCTTCTTCGGCAACGGCAATTTCTCGATCGTGTTTCCCTATATGGCGGAGCTGTGGCCGGCGCAGTTGCGGGCGAGCGGTTTCGGCCTCGTCTACGGCATGAGCAATATCGGCAAGTTTATCGGCCCGGCCGGGCTCGCGGTGATCGCCGGCGCCTCGAACTATGTGGCCCCGAAGGCGACGCTAGCCGCGCTGGTGCCTGCCTTCAACTACTTTGCCGTATGGTATCTGCTCGCCGTCGTCGCCTTCCAGTTCATCGGCATCGAGACGAGGGGCCGCACGATCGAGGAACTCGACGCGGCGCTCGCCGGCCGAGCGGCGGGTGGTTAACGCATCTCGACCGGAAGGACTTCTTTGCCGTCCGGTTTGAGCCGCACCAGCACGCCGATCACGGCGCATTCTGGCGAAAGGAGAAGGCGGCATGACAAGAGACTGGCTCAAACGCTGGCGTCGCCGGAGGACAGGGATGAACGCGTCCCGCTTCCTGATCGTGGCGGTGCGTGTCGGCTGCTTGAGCCTATTGCTTGCTCTGGTCATCGCTCACGACGCGCGTGCCCAGAACGCACCCAACGCCTCAAGACGGCCGGCGTCTTCCGCCTCCGCGCTGGCGGACGCAATCGCTGCGTTCGAAAGGCGCGACTACGAAGCGGTTCTCAGCAAGACCGATCCGAACTCCGACGCAGCGCGCACGGCCACGGATCCGATCAGCAAGGCGCGGCTGCACGCGCTCAGAGGCGCGGCGCTCGAATATCTGAAGCGCCCTTCCGAATCCGCCCGCGAGTCAGTGGCGGCGTCGGATGCGCTGGCGACAGCCAATGAGCCACGCTGGCGGGTCGCACTCCTTTTCGCCGCGGGTCTGACATTGCTCAAAGCCGGGGAACCGGGAGCCGAGGCGACCCTTGCGCGCGCCCGGGCGCTAGGGACGGCGATGCCGCAGGATCCGGAGATCGCGGGTGTGTTCGATGACGCGGCGCACAGCCTGAGTGACCTTAACCGCCCCGACTTGGCCATTGGCTTTGCCAGGAGCGCCACGGATATAGCGCAGGCCGTGCGGCCAGACTCGACCTTGCTCGCCGGCGCATTGCTGACCTTGGGCATTGTCGAAACCGACGCCAAGTCGTTTGCGGACGCAGAAAGCCATCTGAACGCGGCGCGACAGATTCGCGAGAGGCTGACCCCAGCCTCTCGTCAACTGGCGGCGGTGCTGCAAAACCTCGGATACCTGAAGCTGCAGCAACAGTACCCAAAGGATGCAGCGAAATATTTTATGAACGCAATCGATATCCTGGAAAAGCTAGGAGGAAATGAAGAGGACTTGGAACGGTGTCTGCGCCAACTTGGACGGGCGCAAACGCACATGCTGGATTTTAGGGCCGCGCGGAAGACGCTGTCCCGCGACGCCGACATCCTGTTGAAGTCATTTCCGAACTCTCCGCATTTCCCCGAGACGTTGATCAATCTCGGCAGCCTGGAAAATTACGACCGGGATTACGCCGCCGCTCGCACGCACCTAACCATGGCCGCGTCGAGGCTGGAGCAGGCAGAGCCGGACTCTCCGCTTCTGGCCACGGCTTATGAAGAGCTTGGCAATCTGGCGCTCGAGCAAGGGGACTTGGTCGAAGCGCAGCATAAATTTGAACGAGAGCTAGCGATCCTCTTGAAGTCGCCCGGCAAAACAGAGCACACCGCCGAGGTGTTGGCGGCGCTTGGAGGGGTAGAACATGATCGTGGCGAATTCGCATCCTCAGCACAACATTTGCAGGATGCGCTCCAAATCCAGGAGCGTTCCTCCTCGGACCCGATCGCCGTCAGAAGGACTCTCTACGCGCTCGCTTTGACAAAGCACGACAGCGGCGAATATGAGGCCGCGCGGCAACTTGTCATGCGCGCCCAGGAGATCGAGCGTAAACTCGGCCTGGCGGCGGCCGACCGGGTGGAGGGGCTGAATTGGCTGGCCCTCATCGCTTTTGACGAAGGCAATTTCCCGCTCGCCGGCGATTACTACCGTCAGGCGCTCGGCATAGAAAATTCTCTGGCCGAGGCGACGGACCAAAAGGCGGAAACGCTCAATGGCCTTGGGCTCATCGCGCTCTCGACCACCTCCAACATGGCAGCCCAGCAGGGCGATCCGCGCGATCTCGACGAAGCCGAGAGCGACTTCAGAAACGCCCTGAGCATATTGGAGCGCCTGAGACCCTCATCCCCCAACATTCTCTTGTTTCACCAAAACCTGGGGGTCGTCCTTGGCAGGAAAGGCAAATTTGCCGAGGCTGAACGGGAGCTTCGTCGCGTGCTGAGCGCGGTAGACGGACACGCCGACGACTACGGACAAAATTTCCCGATTCTCCTCCTCAATCTTGCGACGTTCGTTGCAGCTCAGGACAAGGACACGTTAAATCCAGACAAGCAGAGGCACAAGGAGGTTATGGGATATCTGAAGCTTGCGCGGGAATTTCAGGCGCGCCGCGCGCCTTCTTCTCTCGAGACGGCCCGAATTCTCGACGCCGAAGCCTACTTCGACGAAGATTTGGTCGAGCGCGAGGCGCTGCGGCGCCAAGCCTTCGAAGTTGCCCGCAATCAGGCGGCGACGATCGCCGGCGATGAAGCGCGCCAGCGTTTTGCTTCGCTTTTGGAGTTTTACACGCTGGAACTCGTGCGGACCCAGATCGCGCGCGGCAAATGGGGGGACGCCTTCGCGACGTCGGAAGAAGGTCGGGCGCTCGCTCTACAACAACTCTTCGCCGGTCATAGGGTGACCAGCGACATGCAGTCGACAGATGCCGCAAAGAAATATCGGACGCTCCTCGAGCAACAAATTCGGGCCGACGCCGCTCTCCGCCTCGCCGAGGATAGGCTTGAAGATTTGCGTCGAGACTTCGGGCGGGGCAGGCAACACGCCCGATCTGAACGCAGCCGTCGAAGCGGCCGACAAGGCGCGGACCGCCTACCTCAGCGCAAAACAGGATGCGGAGGCGCAATGGGCGCAGCTCGCAGCCAAGACTTCGCGTCCATCTGCGCCTCCCATCGATCAGGCCGAGGTCGAACGCGAACTTCCCCAGGATACTGTCTACCTTTCGTTTTCCTGGGATCAGCGCGGAGTCATCTACTTTCTCGTCTATCGCGACAAGGATGGCCGCGCCCTCGCCGACCCCGGCGGCGTCATCAGCATGGATAACGACGGGTTGTCGATTGGGGCGGAGGCGCTTCACGATCCGAGGAGTCACTTCTTGATTCAAGCGGGAACGTCGGGGCCCGCGGACTTTGGCATGTTCGCCACCGGCCCTGACATCCTCGCGAAAGAACTCGACGATTTTCGCCGGGCAACCTCCGACGCCAGCCGCTCGGATGCCGAGGTCGCGGAGCTGGCGCGGGGGGCTTTCAGTTCCCTCTTTTCCGACGCGAGCGAACGGAAAATCATACTATCCGCCAAACATCTCGTGATCGCGCCGGACGGACCTTTGTGGGGAGTTCCATTTGCGGCTTTGGTCGTAAACCCAAAAGGCCCGGCGGATTATCTCGGAGATCACGTCGCCATCACCTACACACAGTCGTTCCGCCTCTATGAGGAAGCTCGCGCAGCCCAAGCGCGGCTCGTCGCCGGGCAGCCGCCGTCCGTGCTGGTCGTCGGCGGCCCGCTGCCGGCGCCTGGCGTCGAGAGCCTGCCCGCCAGTTTGGACGAGGCCAAGCGGGTCGCCCGGTTGTACGGCGACGTCAAGCCGTTGACCGGCGCCGACGCGACCAAGGCCGCGGTCCTCAAGACCATCGAGAAGGCCGACGTGATTCATTTTGCTGCTCACGCCACGCTCGATCCGACCGTCGCCATGTCGTCCAGCATCCTTTTGGCACCGCCAAGGTCGTCCGATCGGCCGGCAAGCGATGACGCCAGGCTGCAAGCGTGGGAGGTCTTCAGCCAGCTCAGATTGCGGGCGGAGTTGGTTGTTCTTTCCGGGTGTGAGACGGCGTGGGGAGACCCGGTACGAGCGGAGGGAATGGTGGGCCTCACGCGCGCCTTCCAATATGCCGGCGCGCGAAGCGTGGTCGCCAGTCAGTGGCGCGTCGAGGACGAGAGCACGGCGATACTGATGGAAGCGTTCCACCGGTTCCTGAGGCAAGGACTAAGCAAGGACACGGCCCTGCAGCAGGCGATGAAAGAGGCGCGCAAGACGAAGCCGTCGCCGTACTATTGGGCCTCCTTCATTTTGCTCGGCGCCTTCGAGAACCCCGACTTGGGCATAACCGGCGCGGCGACAGCTGCGACGACCGCGCAATAGCCGATGCCGGCGCAGGCGAGAATAGGCTGGATCGGCGCGGCTCTCATCCTGTCGGGGGCGTGGCCGGCGATGGGTCAGGGCATGTCGGACGACGACGTCGTCGGCATCGTGTTCTTCACGACCGGGACCTGGGTAGGATCGCGTTCACGCGCGCCCCTGGTCGCGCCCGCATCCGTCTTTGCCGGGAAGGTGATCCATCCGGGCGCCCATCCCGTAGACGGCGACCAGATCTCCCTCGCCTTGTTCGACGGCACTCCGGTGACCTTGCGGTGCGGTCAACGCGCAATCTGCGACCCGAAGTATCAAGTACCGGATCGGCGACCACCGCCGAAGAGCTTGATTGCGCGGATCGCGGCGGCGTTCCACCGCCTCACGGGAGCGGAGGTTGAGCGCATTTTCACGCCGGCCGTACGCGGCCCCGCTTTAAAGGACGGGGTCGCGCGACCGGGCGCGGACGGGGCGCCGGATCTGGCGCCTATTCTCGGCAATATGAGTGCTGGTCGATACCGGGCCGAACTGCGCGCGCGGACGCCTTCCGGACTGGCTGCTTCGTCCGTAACGCTGCAGGCGGTCGTGCGGTCTTCGCGGTCGGTGGCGACGATCGGCAAGCCGGTCGCGCCGGGGCTCTATGAGCTGACGTTGATCGACCAAACGAGCGCATTGGCCGGCCGGGCCCTGATTTTGCTGGCGAAGCCGGAGGAGTTCGAGGCATTGCAGCAGGGCTTCGCCAGAGTTCAGGCTCTCACCCGGCCATGGACGCAAAGCGCCGGGGAAGCTGCGGTGCGCAGTTTTTTGCAAGACTATCTGACGGCGCTCGCCGCCGACCATCGACTGGCTTCGGACATCCGATGACCGTCATCCCGCCGCCGCTGTTCCGATTGCCGGCGGACTTCCGCAACGGCCTTATCTTCGTCGCGATCGCAGTGGCCCTGACCGCCTTGCTGCACGCCACTTCCTTTGTGCGAAGCCTGGAGCGCGCAAATCTCGACAGCTTCTATGCGCTGCAGAACCCTGGGGTAAACGCCACGGTCGACATTGTGGTGATCAGTGCTGATGATTATCGAAATATTTTCCATGGCGTCAGTCCGCTGGACCCGGAGAAAGTTCTGACGATCGTTCGCGGGATTGCCGCGGCCGGGGCCGCAGTGATCGGAGTGGACATCCTGACGGAAGACTGGTCGCCGGAAGTTGCGCGCGATCTCGATGTCTCGGCGCCCGTTGTGTGGGTGCAAGACGTTGCTCGCCAAGGGCCGGAGAAGGCTGCCGTCAAACCGGTGCTGGGAGGCGCGGCCGTGGCGGCCTGCCGAGGGCCCGAGGCGATCCATCAGATTTTCGGCGTCGTCCGCGAGTATGAACCGTTCGTGCGCTTGGCCGAGGACGACATCAGGCCCTCGATCACCCGGGTGATCGAGGCGATCGCCGCCGACCCGAGCGCGACCGATTGCGGCGACGCCAAGCTGCCGCGGCGCCGCGAGGCGGGACCAGAACCCATTCCGTTCGTCGGGCCGAGCGCCACATTCTGGCATTTCACCGCCGGGACGGTTTTGACCGCGATGGCCTCGCCGGGATGGCGAGATCGCCAGATCATGCGGGGCCGGATCGTCTTGCTTGGCGGCACGTTCACCCAGCTCGACGCTTATGAGACGCCGGTGCAGCCAAACATGTACGGCGTCGAGATCCTGGCCAACATCATCGCCGGCCGCCGGCTGGGCGAGGCTCAGTGGTTCATTTTTCTTGGCGTCGACGCCGCGGTGGGCGTGGCGCTCATCCTGCTGGGCCACTTCGTCGGGGGAGTGTGGAGATTGGCTTTCATGGTCGGCGCCGTCGTCGCCGTCTCGTTGGGCAGTCTTTTCCTGTTTCAATATTTCCGGTTCTATCTGAGCTTCATGCCGGTCATGATCGGCGTCACGGTCCATTTTCTGATCGAGGAGTTTCAGGGCCGGCGCGAGCTGGCGCAAGCGAACGCCGAATTGAAACGGGCGAACGAGGCGCTCACCGAACAGCTTCGTCACATTCACGCACAAGACAACGAGTTCGATTCCATGACCGTCGTCATGTTTCACGCCGATGACCCGGGAGCGCCGCTCGCGATCGGACGGGTAGACGACCGACTCTTCCGGCGGCGTCCCTTGAAACAGAGCCACGCCGGTTTAGTCTCATCGTCATGACGAGCGCAGCGTAGCCATCCCGACCCTCGCGACTCCGCGACGACGAGTCGCCACGGCGCCTGTCGGCCTTCGCCGACCGAAAGTCGGCTTCGGCCGACTGAAGGTCGGCGCCTCGCGATGACGGTGAGTTTCATCCCTGGCGGGTCGGTGCCAGCCGGCGGGGGACTAATCTAATAGCTTAAATGAAATTCGTGCCGCCGTTGAGCTGCACTGTCTGCCCGGTCATGTAGGGATTGCCGATCACCATCAATACCGCCTGCGCGACCTCCTCGGGATAACCCATCCGGCCGAGCGGGATGCGCGCCGCCATCTCGTCGCGACGAGCGCGCATCATGTCGGTCTCGATCAGCGACGGCGCAACCGCGTTGACGGTGATGCCTTCCTTGACCAAGCGCGCCGCGTAGCCGCGGGTGAGCCCCTCCATCCCGGCCTTAGAAGCATTGTAATGCGCGCCGATCGCCCCGGCGCCGCGGGCCGCCCCCGACGAGATGTTGACGATGCGACCCCATTTCCCTTCCCGCATCCCCGCCAACACCGCCTGCGTGCATAAAAACGCCGATTTGAGGTTGACCGCGATCGTCAGGTCGAAAACGTCCTCGGTCAGGTCGGCGACGCCGCGGACGACGCCGATGCCGGCATTGTTGACCAGTATCTCGATCGGCCCCAGCTCCGCGACAACATGTTCCATCATCGTGGCGACCGGCTCCCGCCGGGACACGTCGGCGCCGACCGTTAGCGCCTTTCCGCCTGGCGCGCGGATTTTGGCAGCGACGGCTTCGGCTTCTGCCGCGCGCTCACGGTAGTTGACGGCAACGGCGGCACCGGCCTCGGCGAGGGCTAAAGCGATCGCCGCGCCGATGCCGCGCGAAGCACCGGTCACGAGCGCCACGCGCCCGTGAAGATCGGGGTTGAAACCCAACGATCCCGTCTTCAGTTCGCTGCGACCAGCACCGGATCGACTCGGTAGAGCTGTGGAAAGAGCCGCTTCAAACCCTCGATCTTCGGCAGATCGTTGATTGCGATGTAAGGCTGATTTGGGTGCAGCGTCAGGAAGTTCTGGTGATAGGCCTCGGCCGGATAGAAGGCGCGGCCGGGCTCGATCCGGGTCACAATCGGCGCCGGGAACACATGCGCCGCATCGAGCTGAGCGATGTAGGCCGTGGCGATCTCGGCTTGGTGCGCGTCAGCCGGAAAGATCGCCGAGCGGTATTGGGTCCCGATATCGGGGCCCTGGCGGTTGAGCTCGGTGGGGTCGTGGGCCACCGAGAAATAGACCTGCAGGATATGCCCGTAGCTGATCTTCCGCGGATCGAAGGTGATGCGCACCGATTCGGTGTGCCCGGTCGAGCCTGTGCTCACCAGCTCATACTGCGCCGTATCGCGGGCGCCGCCGGCATAGCCCGAGACGGCATCGGTGACGCCGTCGACATGCTGGAAGACGCCCTGCACGCCCCAGAAGCAGCCGCCGGCTAGAAGCGCGACTTCGGTCCGCGCCGCCCCCGCTGTCGGTTCGTCCAGCGTCGGCGCCGGGATCGAGCGTACGTCTTCGGCCGAGGAGCGCGGCCCCGAGAACGCGGCAATCGCGAGCGCCAGCAAGAGCGTCCCGAACCCCGCGCCTTTCCATCCCGTCGACAATCTCATGGATCCTGCTCCGATCCTAGGCCAAGGCATAGCCGATAATCGCCTTCACTTCGAGAAATTCCGCCAAACCCCATTTGTCGTATTCGCGGCCGTTGCCGGATTGCTTGTACCCGACGGGGGCGCGGCGGTGTCCCATTCGGGATCGTTCATGCAAACATGGCCCGGGCGACGCCTTGCAGCAACCCGGTGGACGCGATCCACGTCGCATACGCCGCGAGGCCGTAAGGAGTGTCGGTCCGGCGCACCCGGCGCGGGGCTCGGCCGATGGCGGCGAACCGGTCAATGTTCGGCTATAGGCGGACGATTTCAGCCGAAGGTGAAGGCGTAGGCCTCGGCGCCCGCGTCAAGGAAACGGATCTCGAACGTATGGTCGCTAATCGTCCCGCTTTGCCGGATCAGCTGGTAGAGCCGCTGGCCGGTGACGACGCCCTGGCCCGCCGCAGCGATATCCGTCCCGTGACTGTCGCCGGGCGGCTTGCCGTCGATGGTGACCTTGAATCGGACAGGCTTACCACGCCCGGAGCCGAGCACGAGGTGCAGGTCGCGAGCGTGAAAGCGGTAAACAATGGCCCCGTCCTTGCGGTTAAGCACGGCACGTTCTTCGCCGATCGTCCAGTCGCCCGACAGGCCCCATTGATTCAGCTGCGGCGCGGCGACGGTGTAGACATGCGCCGTATCCCTCGCCGCGCCCCCCGGCGAAATGAAATTCTCCGCCCGGCCATAACCGACATAAGTTTCCGGCGAGCGGTTGTCGTCGTCGTCCGGTGCGATCTCTGCACCCCAAACATTCACCGCGACAAAGCCGCCCGCCACGTTCGCCTTGCCGGCTTCTTGGAGCAGGAGCTGAATCGTGTGCTCCGAGCCCCTGTATTCGCCTTCGCCAAAGGCATGGTCGCGGATGCGGCCTTGTCCGTCGATGAAATAGTCGGCCGGCCAGTACGTGTTCCGGAACGCGCGCCAGACCGCGTAGTCGTTGTCGATCGCAACCGGGAAGTCGATCTTCAGGTCGGCGACCGCTTTCTTCACATTGTCGATGTTCCTCTCAAAGGCGAATTCCGGCGTATGCACCCCGATCACCACCAGCCCCTGGTCCTTATACTTTTCATACCAGGCCTGGACATAGGGGATCGCGCGCAGGCAGTTGATGCAGGAGTAGGTCCAGAAATCGACGACGACGATCTTGCCGCGCAGCGCCTTCGGCGTCAGCGGTGGCGAGTTCAGCCATTGGACGGCACCGGCGAGCGACGGAAGCTCTCCTTCGACGCCCAGCGTCGACGCCGGCGATGTTGCGGTTGATTGCCGCGCGGCAGGGGGCGGCGCGCCAGTCACGGCAACGACAGGCGCCTTCTCCGCGGGTTCCGAGGGCGACGGCTGTCTCGCCGGCGCGTTGCCGATCATCGCGACCGGGCGGCTCAACGCGGGCGGGTTCGGGCGCAGCTTGTCCACCAGCCCCTGTTCGAGCGGCGCCGTGCCGGCGAGCGACACCTGCGTCAGGAACCGCGAGTTGAGCCCGAGCGAGATCACCACGACGGCGACAAGCACCGCGACGCCCAGGCCCCGCCTGATCCATTCGCCGACGCCGAGCGAGCGTTTCATGGCGGCGAACACACGGCCGCCTATCAGCAGCGCCAGAGCCAGCGATGTTGCCGCGCCGGCGGCGTAGGCCGCCAGCAGCAAGGTCGTCCGGGTACTCGCGCCGTTGAGCGCGGCGCCGGTCAAGATCAGCCCCAGAACCGGCCCGGCACAGGGTGCCCACAGCAGTCCCGTGGCGACACCCAGCAGCAGCGACGATAGAACGGCGCCGCTATAAGTGTGGCCTTGACGGTCGGCGGCCGCGGAAAGGTGCGCGCCCAACGCGACCAACGGGCGCATCAGATGGTCCGACAACGCTGGAAACAGCAGGGTCACGCCGAACAGCGCCAGCAGTGCGATCGCGGCATAGCGTCCGTACTCGTTGGCCTGCACCGCCCAACCGCCGCCGACCGCGGCGAGCGTCGCCACCGCGGCGAAGGTCGCCGCCATTCCGAGGAGCATCGGCAGGCCGCCGTTGACGAACGGCCGGTCAGACCGCGCGAAGACAAAGGGCAACACCGGCAGGATGCAGGGACTGATGATGGTCAGCATGCCGCCGAGATACGCGAGGAGTAACAGGGTCATGTCGGCCGCGCGTCGGCGCTAGGCGGCCGCGGGTTTGAAGGTCATCGCGACCCCGTTGACGCAATAGCGCAGGCCGGTCACCGGCGGACCGTCATTGAACACATGACCGAGATGCCCACCGCAGCCGGCACAATGCACCGCGGTTCGGGTCATGCCGAGCGAGGTGTCCCGCGTCGTGCCGACCGCGTCGTCATTGAGCGGCGCCCAGAAACTCGGCCACCCGGTGCCGCTCTCGAATTTGGTCTCAGAGGAGAAGAGACCACGCCCGCAGCCGGCACAGTCGAAGACACCGGCCCGGTGCTCGGTCAACAGCGGGCTGGTGAAGGGCCGCTCTGTCGCACCCCGCCGCAACACCGCGTATTGCCGTGGCGTCAACAGTTGGCGCCACTCGTTATCGGTATGCGCAACAGGAAATGTTCCGGTCGGAGTTGCGGCCGCCACCCGTCGCGACGAGGCAAACCAGGCGGTCGGTCCCACAGCGCCGCCGAACAGCACCACGCGTCTCGTGATCATCCGATTGGCCTCCCGCCAATGTGTACGCCGCCAGACGTCGCCGCTACCAGATGGGCTGGCATACGCAACAGGAATAGCGATCGTCACGCAACTGTGAAGGCGCCGACGGCCAGAACCGCTCGCTTGCGACGAGCGACCGGCCGGGAGGGTTCGCGCTGCCGCTACCAATTGAGGGTCAGCGAGCCCCCGCGCATAGCGAAACCCTTGAGGCGGTCGAGAAAACTCATTCCGAGCACCGACTGGCCGAGCTGGTCGACCACCGCGGCGCGAACATTGTCGAGCGCGAGGTCGTCGATGCGAACCTCGCGCAACAGCACCGGCGCGGCAGGGACCGCGCCGTTGGCGGTGTAAACGCGCTGCGTGTAGTCGAGGTCGCGCGGTGGGAAGCCGGCGGCCCGCGCGTCGTCCGCAGTCAGAAACACGAGGCTCGCCCCGGTATCGACGAGAAACCGCACCGGCGCCCCGTTGACCTCGGCGGCAAGGACGAAATGGCCGTTCGGGCCGGCGCGGTAAACCTGCCCGTGGGTGCGGGCGGGGCGCAGCACCGTCACCGTTGGATCATCGACGGTCGGTAGGGTGGCGTCCGGCGGCTGCGGCGGGCCCGCGGCGATGCCCGGACGGTCCGGTTTCGCGGCGCCGGGCGCCGGACGCAGGTTCCAATAGATCCAGCCATAGATTTGCCCGTCGGGATATCTGACCCGGCACAGAGCGCTGCCTTGCGAGACGATGGTGCCGATCCTGCCCTCCCGGTCGATGACCGTCGCGCCGGCGACGCATTTGCCGAGGGCCTGCGCGGCGCCCGGCAGCGGGACCGCCGCCAGAAACAGAGTGGCCGCGAACACCGACGCTTGCCGGCGGCGACCTGCCGCCGCCGCAACCAACCTGCATGCCATATGCTTGTCGCCGCCCTTTATCCCGGTGCCGGTGTCACGGCCATCGCGCGCGAGAAAGTAGCACCTCAGGGTCGGCTTGCTCCATGGCAAAAGGGGTGTCCCGGTAGCGACCCTTTAGCCCGAGGCTGAAAACCCGCCATCGACCGGGATCGCGGCGCCGGTCACGAAATCCGAGGCGGGCGCGGCAAGGAACACGGCGATGCCGGCCAGATCCTCGGGCAAGCCCCATCGGCCGGCCGGGGTGCGGGCCAGCACGCGCTCGTGCAACCCGGCGACCTGCTGCCGGGCGTCCCGGGTCAGCGCCGTGTCGATCCAGCCGGGCAGCACGGCGTTGACCTGGATGTTGTCCCGTGCCCAGGCCGCTGCCAGCGATTTCGTCAGCTGGACCAGCGCACCCTTGCTCGCCGCATAGGGCGCTGCATAGCCGGACCCAAAGATCGCGAACATCGAGCCGATATTGATGATCTTGCCGCCGCCGACCCGCTTCATCGCGGGGTGGGCGGCCTGCGAGCAGAAAAACGCGCCGGTCAGATTGGTCTCGAGCACGGCATGCCACTCGGCCGCCGAATACGCCTCCGGCGGCTTGCGGATCGACGTGCCGGCGTTGTTCACCAGGATGTCGAGGCGGCCGAACCGGTCGATGGTTTCTTCGACCATCGCCCGGCACGAGCCTTCCTCGGCGACCTCGAGGGCGATGCACCCGCATCTCGCGCCCGCCGCGGCGAGTGCCTCTGATGCCGCCTCGGACTTGGCGGCATTGCGCGCCGCGATCACGACGCTGGCGCCTGCCGCCGCCAGCCCATGCGCCATGCCTAACCCGATCCCGCCATTGCCTCCGGTGACGACCGCGACGCGGCCGGAAAGGTCAAAAAGCCTCATTGCCAACCTCCGCATGAGCCGCTTGGCGTTGCGGCGCGCAACACCGCATTCAGCGAAACAGCATACGCCCCGCAGCGATCCCGGCGATCTCCGCGCGATGATGACGCGGCTCGAGGCGCTGTGGAAGCTGCACCCGCCCGGCGAGCCGGAAGCGATTGCCGCGCGGGTTCCGCGACGTGACCCACGCGTCGGAATGCCGCCCACGGAGCAACGCACATGGTAAATACGTGTCGAGGAAGGGCAGCCACCCGTCTCAATTAACGGGGTTCGCGCAACCGGCTATTCGCCGATCGGGAGGACGGCATGACCTATCCTTGTGAGCGTGGCGCGCCGCAGCCCAAGCCAGTCGCGCTGGGCGCTCAATCGCCAGGCCGACATCCCGACTGGCACCACCGCGAATTCCTTTGAGGAAACGCATCTGGCGGCGCCGGCGCGAGAGCGCTGCGCCACAGCACGCACCCGGGGGAACCTATGCGCATTGGCCTCTTCATTCCTTGCTACTTCCACACCGGCCCCGCCGGCGACCGCTCCCTGTCCGTGCTGCCGGTGCCGCGAACGGCCGCTGGAGGAAGGTAAGGAGGGCCGGTGGCGTCACCTTTTGCTGCGGGCCGCGGTATTCGCGAAGGGAAACCGCCGGGGAGCGACGTAACACCCAACGCCGAGACTACGCCATCACAACGGAATTACAACGCGAATACACGGCGCTCGCCGCACCGCCGCCCAGTCTTCGCAAGTCCCCGTCAGCATCGGCGGCAAGTATTCGCCGAGGGTGGCCGGCGAGGGCCGGGGCCGGCCGGCGGGCATGGGTTCGAGGCGCCCAATCACACCGGCGAGCAGCGCGCCGCGCCCTGCCTCCGCGAGCCGATGCCGCCCTCCGCCGAACATTGGCGCAAGCCCGTGGGCGGGGCGATGCGCAGCCGCGGCAATGTCCGCCGGGCGAGGGCGGCGCTATTGGCTTTGGCCGCGGCAGTGCGACATCCCGCTGCCAGGCCCCGGGTTGATGTGATGCTGGCGCGGACGATCGGGTCAAACCTGGTCAAGCCCGGCCGTCGCGCCGTGAGGACACCGGCGGCGGCCATCGCCGTCGGGGCAGTGTGGCGGTTCGGAGGCGAGCCCGGCCAAAGCGAAGACGCAGATCCGCGCTATCCGAGCGCCAGCCGAGTTACCCACAGCTTGCTCATTTTGTCAGCATGAATGTCGTCGTACCAAGCAGCTGCTTGATGGCGGTCGGCGTCGCCTCGAACAGGCAGCTGGTCGCCGCGTCGCAGATCTGGACAACGGTCATGGTCCAAATTCCGACACCGTCCTTGAAGCTCGACATGTCGGCGCCGGTGATGATGTCCCCGTTGAGGACAGGACTGGGCGGGAAGCCGGCCGCAAGGACAGAGAGATTGCTTTTTGGCCCGGCCAAAAGAATAAAAATTTCGCTCACTCCGGAAAGATCATCCGCGACCGTGAAGCTCGCCCCGAAAAATGGCGTGCCAGAACTCAGACTGACCCTTGGTGTGCGCAGCTTGCCGGCCGAAACCGTCGGCGGCATGACGTCAGGCGTGCCGGCATTGACAACCTGAAACGTCGGATTGCGTATTATCTTTGCTAATTCGTTTCCCGAATAGGTGACTAGGCGTCCGGCAAAGTCCTGGATCGATAGCTGAGCGATCGTCCATGGGCCGGGCCGAGCGTAGAGGTTCATTGGGCCGCTCTGTACGGCAATCGAACCGGATTTGTCGATCGGCAGAGCAGGCCCATAACCCATGAGGTATTCCTGTAGGAAAGGCGCGTGAATTTGTAGAGCAGACCCGGATCTAATAATCCCAACGATCGAGAACAGCGCCGCCGGCGCCGAATATGTGAACCTGATCGCCGGCGCAGCGGGCGCCTTCTGCACATTTACCGTCGGTGTGAGGATTTTGGCGGCAACGATCTTCGGCGGCGCCGCGCCGGTGCTGGCCGCAGGCCTGCGCAGCAATTCACCCGGTTGGGCAAGGCCTGGGGCGAGGCCCTGCACGGCAGCGCGGTTTTGCATGAGTAGCTCGGCAAGGTCCGGCGGCAGCGTGCTGGTCTGCGCCGTGCTTGGGCTCTGGGCCGCCCAGCCGACGGCGAATAGAACCGCGATCGCCACTGCGGCCCGGCTAACGATCGATTGTCTCACAGATGTGCTCCTTGAACCGCGAGATTCATGTCGTATTTCGGCGGAATGGCAGGCGAGTTTAGCCGGAACTTCCCCGGCATGCACCACGGGCTCTTACGCGATTTCAATGGCTTAATTAATCACCCTCCCGCTTCCTACTGGGTACAGTAGTTCTCTCGCCGTCGAAATCGTGGAGAGAGTACCGCACAGTTGATCTCCAGTCAAGATTTCGGCGCAGATGGCACCCGTACATGGGTACGGCCTAAGCTCTATCTTCAGCATTATCAATTGCTTAAGGCATTTTCCCCGGGAAGTTCCGTTTAGCGCAGCCATCGAAGACTGCTGGTTTGAGGATTTCCGGATATGGCTGCGGATCGAACTGGCGCGCGAACTCGACAATCTCGGTCTCGGTGATCGCGCGCCCGGCGCGGTGACACGAACAGCGGCCAACCGCATTGACAAATCCGAACGGCTAGTTTTTCGCGAGAAACGCCAACAAGAAACAAGGTCACACCGGCTTAGTCGCATCGTCATGGCGAGCGCAGCGAAGCCATCCCGACCCTCGCAACTCCGCGACGACGAGATCGCCACGGCGCCTGTCGGCGCCTCGCGATGACATTCGGTGAGCTTCATGCCCGGCGGGTCGGCGCGCCAGCCGGTGGGGGGCTAATTTGGACCATCGTCCGCGCTACGACGCTCCCGGTCCAACGGCGCCCACGTCCACCGGCACCTGCCGGCCGACGTTTCCGCGGGGTCGGTCGCCACCGCCAGCCCGGAGTTCTCCGGAGCGCCTCCGGGCGGTGCGACGAATCTGCGAGGCCGCCCAGCTAAATAGCTCCCGCTGCCGGCGACGACATCGGGACGAGCCTTGCACAGCAAGCGCTGCCGCCGCTCATGCCGATCGCCAATCGCACAGCAGGCTCTTCGAGATCCCGTGCCGCTGGGCAACGATCGTTCACACACCGACGCTGGCCGATCCTGACGAAGCGTGATCCATCCGGCACCCATTCGGCCGTCATCGAGAGATGAAATCAGCCGGCTGCGGAGCGGCTCGGTTGGAGTCGCGGTCGCTCAAACTGACTGAATGCTGCGGAAGCGGCGCCGTCGTCTGCCCCGCCCTCGGGCGCCGCTCCGCTCGGAAGGTCGATCGACCTCCTGTCCCGCCAGGCGCTGCTTGGTTATGCTGGTTTGAACTCGGTGCCGTGTCGCAGAATGGCGTGCATGATGATGGCGAGACGCCGTTCAAGCTCTCAATAAGTTGGAGATGAAACCTGCCGCCGTTTTCGGGATCCGGGCAGCACCGCGGCATCACCTCGATACCCGGTGCGCCCGTCCCTCTCGCCGCGTCTCGGCCCTGGGCCTGCTCGCCGCGCTTGTTCTCTGCGGGCGATTGTTGCCGGCCGTCGCGGCCGCGATCCCGGGCGGTCCGCCGCAGGGATACGCACGTATCTGGGTCTACCGCCAGGACGAGCCTTATGTGAGCCTCGACCGACCGTACGTGCGCTTCAATGGCCGGATCGTCGGGATTTCCGAGCTGGGCGGCGCGTTCTATCGCGACGTAGCACCCGGCGAATATTACGTCACCGTCAATTCGGTGGGGAGCGACGTCAACCAGTTCGTCCAGGTCGCCGCCGCGGCCGGCCAACAAATCTATATCGAGGTCCAGGTCTTGCAATACTGGGCTTGCCAAGGCTACGAAACGCACGGTCAGTGGTGTCCGCCGACCTTCTACACCCGCCTGCAATCGCCGCAGGTCGGCGCCGCGGCGATCGCGCGCAGCAAATTCTACGGCGGCGGTTGAAGTCTTCGACCCTGGATTCACGCTGGCGCGGGCATGACGAGATCAGCGGACTCAGCCGGTGAGGGTCTGCCAGTCGACGCCCTTCTCGAAGGCGGCGGCGGCGCGGTAGATGGTTTCTTCGTCGAAGGCCTTGGCCACCAGCATCATGCCGACCGGCAAGCCGCCGACCATGCCGCAGGGCAGGCTCATCGCCGGGTGGTGGGTGCAGTCGAATTGCGCGGTGTTGGCCAGCATCTCGGAGCCGCGCTGCAGGATCTCGCCGACCGGCGCATCGGCTTCGGGTAGCGGCGTGGCGACGATCGGCAGGGTCGGCATCAGCAACAGGTCATGGCGCGCCAACACCTCGTCATAGGCGCGGCGCAGGCGGCGCACCAGGTTCTGCGCCTTGGCGTAATAATGGCCGCGATAGCGCGTCACCATGTAATGGCCGAGCAGCATCGTGTTCTTCAGCGTGTCGGACAGCTCGTCGGCGCGGCTGCGCCAGCCGCTGTGGAAATCGAGCATCGAGGTCAGGTAGAGCCCCTGCCAGTTGAAGCCGAAGCCGTTGCCGAGCATCATCTGCATGGTGCCGCCTTCGGCCGCTACCGCGAAGAAGATCGCCGCGCCGGGACGGTGCATCGGCACCGACACCGTCTCGACCGCGGCGCCCAAGCCGCGGTAGCGCTCGGCGGCCGCGCGCACGACGGCGTCGACCTGCGGCAGCGACTGCGGATGGCCGAAGCCCTCTTCGACGACCGCGATCCTCAGTCCCGCGGCACCCTTGCCCAAGGCCTCGCGGTAGGGCTTGGCGACGGCGCCGCCATATTGCCTGGGGTCGAGCCCGTCCGGCCCGGCCAGCACTTCGAGCAGCAGCGCATTGTCCTCGACGGTCGCGGTCATCGGCCCGGTATGATCGAGGGTCAGCTCGATCGGCATGATGCCGGTATAGGGGACGAGCCCGTGCGTCGGCTTCAGCCCGTAAATGCCGCAAAACGCCGCCGGGATGCGGATCGAGCCGCCCTGATCGCCGCCCAAGGCCATCGGCACCTCGCCGGCCGCGACCACGGCGCCGCTGCCGGACGACGAACCGCCGGCCGAATAGCCCGGGCGATGCGGGTTGTGCACCGGCCCCGAAGCGCTGGTGTGGCTGCCGCCCGAGAAGCAGAAATATTCGCACACGGTCTTGCCGGCGATCGTGCCGCCGGCGTCGAGGATGCGGGTCGCGACCGTGGCGTCGACCTCGGGCACATAGCCTTCGAGGGTCGAGGCGCCGTTCATCATCGGCACCCCGGCGAGGCAGATATTGTCCTTGAGCGCCACCCGCTTGCCGGCAAGCTTGCCGGATGGCGCCCCGGCGATCTCGGTCTTGACGTACCAGGCGCCGTGCCTGTTCTCCTCGGGCGCGGGCCGGCGGCCGGGAAGCCGGGGGTAGCGGACCGGCGGCAGCTCGTCCGGCAGCCGGTCGAGGAGATTGTAGCCGCCGATCGCCGGCAGCAGCGCCTCGCGGTGCGCCGCGAGGTCGGCATCGCCAAAGGTGAAACCGAGCTCGGCGGCGACCTCGCCGAGCTGCGCCAGGGTCGGGGCCTTGACCGTATCGAGCGACATGGTTTCCTCCTGGAGCTCGTCGAGATGCGCCGAGAACACTCGATCACTGGCGTGGAGGTCAACATGCCCGATACAAGGCCGTTTCGCATAGCCGTTCCCGAGGAGCGGATCGCCGCGATCAAGCGCCGCGTCGGCGAATTCCCGTGGGACGCGATGCCGGTGCTGGCCGAGGACGGCAATCCCTGGTCGGCCGGGGCCAGCCTCTCCTTCATGCGCGAGCTTTGCGACTACTGGGTCAATCAATTCGACTGGCGCGCGCAGGAGGCGGCGATCAACCGCTTTCCGCAGGTGATGGCGCGGATCGGCGGGCAGGAGATCCACGTGCTGCACGAGCCCGGCTCCGGCCCGCGCGATGCGGCCCTCGTCCTGACCCACGGGTGGCCGGGCTCGATCCTAGAATTCCCTAGGGTCATCGACCGCCTCGCGCATCCCGAGCGCTTTGGCGCCGCCGCAGCCGACGGCATCGACGTCGTGGTTCCGGCGCTTCCCGGCTTCGGCTTCTCGGGACGCCCCGCTGCCCCGGTCGGGCCGCGCCGGATCGCCGCGATGTGGGACCAGCTGCTGCGCCGGAACCTCGGTTACGAGCGCTATATCGCCCAAGGCGGCGACTGGGGATCGATGGTCTCGGCGATGTTGGGGCTCGATCATTCGCCGGCGCGCGGCGGGGGCTGCGAGGCGATCCATCTGAATTTGTACGCCTCGGCCGCCGCCGGCGCGCCGGCAGATCAGGCGGAGCGCGATTTTCTCGCGCGCTGCGAGCCGTTCGTCCGCGACGGCCGCGCCTATGCCGAGACCCACCGCACGCGGCCGCAGACGCTCGCCTATGGCATGGCCGACAGCCCGGTGGGTGCGGCCGCCTGGATCATCGACAAGTTTCACGCCTGGTCCGACCGGCGCGGCGACGGCGGGGCCGAGCGCGACCCGCGCGCGATCTTCGGCGCCGACACCCTCCTCGGCAACGTCATGTTCTATGTGGCGACGGACAGCTTTGCGACCGCGACATGGATCTACCGCGCCGCCCAATTCGAGGTCATGCGGGTGCTGCCGGCCGGCACCCGGATCGAGGTGCCGACCGGATTTGCCAGCTTTCCCTGCGAATTGCGGCCGCGGCCGCCGCAGAGCCTGGTCGCGAAAACCTATCGTCTCGAACGCTTCACCGAGTTCGAGCGCGGCGGCCATTTTGCCGCCCTCGAGGTGCCCGATCTCTTCGTCGCCGACGTCGCCGCCTTTGTCCGCCAGGTGCGGAATCTGCGCCGCTTGTGATCCGCCTCACACCGCCGGGCAGCGGACCCGGCGTATCTCCTTCCCGTCGCACGGCCGGCCGAGCCGGCCGGGATCGAGGAGGGGAACATGCTGCAAACCAGAGTGGGGCTCGTCGACACGACCGGAACGGTCGAGACCGAGACGATGGCGGCGGTCGCCGCCGCGCTCAACGTCCAGGTGACGCGCGACCTGCCGCAATACTGGCCGGTCAGCGCGACCGTCGCCTTTCTGCCGGACCATCGCCAGATCCCGCAAGGTGTGTGGCCGGTGCTGCTCGTCAAAACCCTGCCGCCGGACGAGGGCGGGTTTGGCGCGACCCGGAACCATCAGCCCTTTGCCAAGGTCGTCGTCACGCCGGACAGCGACGAATGGACCGTGGACGCCAGCCACGAAACCATCGAGATGCTGGTCGACCCGGGCGGCAATCGCCTGCAGCCATCGACGGCGATCGGGTTCGTCGACCAGGAGATCAGGGACGCGCCGGGCCAGTTCGAATACCTCCTCGGCGTCTGCGACCCGTGCGCGGCGGATCCCTTCAGCTATCGGATCGCCGGCGTTTCGGTGTCCGATTTTCTGACCCCGCACTTTTACGACCTCGAGGCGGCGCCGGGGGTGCGCTACAGCTTTACCGGCGCGATCGAGCGGCCGCGGCAAATCTTGCGGGGCGGCGGTATCGGCTGGATCGACCCGGTCTCGAACGAAGTGCAGCAGATCCTCTGGGCCGACCCGGGCCGGGCGCCGCTCGAGCGCAATCTCGGCCTCGCCGATGGCCCGAGCCTGCGCGGCTTTGTCGAATCCCGCACGCACCATCTGGTGCGCGAGGGGCGGGCGGCGCCGAGTGCACTGGCGCGGACCAAGAGGCAGGCTTATCGGCACCGCCTGGAGGAAGTGGCGCGGCTCCGCGCCGAGCATTACCGGTGCCGGAGCGAGGCCGATGCGCCGGTGACGGCGCGGCCGGCGGGCGGGTATGCTGCGCCGGCTCCGATCGCCGGAGCAGATCCAGGAGACGGCCCTTGCGCGGCGTCCTCGACGGGGTTCGCGTTCTCGATTTCGGCCGCTTCATCGCCGGCCCGTTCTGCGCCGCGTTGCTCGGCGATCTCGGCGCCGAGGTGATCCGCATCGAGCGGCCGGGCGGCGGCGAGGACCGCGGCTTGGTCCCGGTCGGCCGGTCCGGCCTGGATCGGCACATGCGGCGTCGCCGCCGCCGGGTCCCCACGATGGACTCGCCGACGGAACAGGCTTGTGATCCGGTGATGATCCCATTAAGTCAATAATGAGGTTATTAGCGGAGGGCGGCGCATGCCGAATGTCGTGACGATCAACCGGCCGGACGTCATCGCGCTGATCGAGGAGGCGGCGAAAAGGCTGGCCGGCGGCAACAAGACCGAGGCGGTCGCGCTGGCGATGCGACATCTCCTGGAACGCGACGCCCGGGCGGGCTCGCTGTTCGGGGCGCATCGCGGGTCGGTGACCGTGCGCGACGGCATCGATCTGGTGGCGCCGGTGCTCGATGTCGCGCCGGACGCCGAGACCGGCCGGGAAATCGCGCGGTGATGCCGGCGCTTCTGCTCGACACGCACATCGCTCTCTGGCTCGACAGCGGCGACGAGCATCTGCGCCCGCCGACCCGCGATCTGATCGACGGCTGCTGGCAGAGCGGCGGAACCATTCGGCTCAGCGCGGTCAGCGTCTGGGAAATCGCATTGTTGCTCGACGGCGGGCGGATCGAGCTCGATCTGCCAATCGAGGCCTGGGTGGCGCGGTTTCTGGAACGGCCCGGGGTCGCGCCGGCGCCGCTCGGCCATTCGGCCGCCTGCCGCAGCTATCGCCTCTATCATTTCGCGCAGCGCGACCCGGCCGATCGGCTGCTGATCGCGACCGCGATCGAGCTTGCCTGTCCGCTGGTCACCTATGACGAGCGCATCCTGCGCTTCGCGAGCGACCATGGCCGACAGTACGGCTTCACGTCGACGGCTTGAGGATTTGGCGGCGGAGGGAACTCGATGTCGGGCGTCCTCGACGGGGTTCACGTGCTCGATTTCGGCCGCTTCATCGCCGGCCCGTTCTGCGCCGCGTTGCTCGGCGATCTCGGCGCCGAGGTGATCCGCATCGAGCGGCCGGGCGGCGGCGAGGACCGCGGCTTGGTCCCGGTCGGCGCCCGGCCGGACGGGGGCGGGGCGCTGTTCCTGGCGATCAACCGCAACAAGCTCGGGATGACCCTCGAACCGGCGGCCGAGAACGGCCGCGAGGTCGTCAGGCGGCTGGTCGCGACCGCCGATGTCGTCGTCGCCAACCTCCCGCCCAAGGTGTTGCGGTCGCTGGCGCTCGATCTCGACAGCCTGCGCCGGGTCAAGCCCGACATCATCCTGACCACGGTCACCGGCTTCGGCGCCGGCGGTCCCATGTCGCACAAGCACGGTTTCGACGGCATCGGCCAGGCGATGAGCGGTGCCGTCTATCTTTCCGGCACGCCGGAGCAGCCGATCCAGCTCAAATTGCCCTGGGTCGATTTCGGCACCGCGTGCCTTGCCGCCTTCGGCACCCTCGCCGCCCTCCTCGAGCGCGGCAAGACCGGGCACGGGCAGAAGGTCGAGGGCGCCCTGCTGCGCACCGCGATCGCCTTTGCCAACGCCAGCCTGATCGAGCAGGCCCTGATCCGCGCCGATCGCGTCGCCACCCTGAACCGCGGCTTCAACGCCGCACCCGCCGATATCTACCGCTGCCGCGACGGCTGGATCGTCGCGAGCGTGATCGGCGCGCCGATGTTCGGGCGCTGGGCCCGGATGCTCGGCGAGGAGCATTGGCTCGCCGACCCGCGCTTTGCCGACGACCAGGGGCGCGCCGATCATGGCGAGATCATCGGCGCCCGGATGAGCGCATGGTGCGCCGCGCGCAACTGCGCCGAGGCGCTGTCGGCGCTCGAAGCGGCGAGCATCGTCGCCGCCCAGGTCTATTCGCCGCAGCAGGCGCTCGACGATCCGCATATCCGCGCGGCGCAGCTCCTGGCAGAGCAGACGCATCCGAGCCTCGATCGGACCTTCCCGCTGGCGCCGACCCCGATCGAATTGTCCGCAACCCCCGGCGCCTATCGCCGCCCTGCCCCGCTCCTCGGCGAGCACACCGACGCGATCCTGGCGCGCCTCGGCTACACCGCGGCAGCGATCGCCGCGCTGCGCAAGGAGCGGGTGAT
Organism: uncultured Alphaproteobacteria bacterium; assembly: GCA_963772295.1. Taxonomy (GTDB): domain Bacteria; phylum Pseudomonadota; class Alphaproteobacteria; order ATCC43930; family CGMCC-115725; genus AP-15. The sequence continues at coordinate 244,154 of CAVYWO010000017.1, read as the reverse complement.
CTGAGCAAAGAACAGAGCGCAATAGGCGAGGATCCGTGCTCCGCAGATTGCTACTCGTCCGGGCGTGGCAATCCGATCGCCTCGGCCGAAATCCAGGAAGGTCGGCCGCGACCGCATAGGCGCGTCGAATTTGGTCATCCACCGATCACGCCGAGCTTCAATCAGGCCGCGGCAGCGCTGCCGCGTTCATCTGGGCTCGATCGCCGGCAGTTCCGGGATCTCGCCGGCAAGATCCCGGCCGAGAACGCGCGCCTGCACCTCCAGCAGGCGCGGCCCGCCCGTCGCGACCACGGTTATCATCGCAAATTGTGCGCCATCGGCCACGATACATCGGCTGCCCGCGGAGGTCACAGTCCATCCTCCGCGCCAAGGCGACCCAAGGCGCCGGGCTGGCAGGCCGAGCGCATCGCCCTCCGGTGCCGATGAAGCGCGTATCGGCAATAAAAGTCGACGTCGGCACTCCGTGCTGGACGAACCTCGCCGCTCCCCTCATCACGTTAAGCAGCCATTGGGCACCAACTGCGATCGCCGACACCTGCTCGGTCCACGCACCCGCCGTCGGGTTCCCGCCGGCAGACAAACGAGGGGTTTGATAGATTCCCCGGAGGATCGGCATAGAAAACTTGGCGCCATCGTGGTTGCTGTCGACCCAGGCCGGGGTTAGCTGCGCGGCCTCGGTCACTGCCCGCTGGTGCTGCGGACCCTGCAGAAGGGCGGCAAACTCTCGTGAAACCACGAACTCTTCGGCCATCGGGTCCTCTCTTCCTGCACCTGAGGATGCCAAGTTTTCGGCCGCGAACATAGGCGCTGGAGGACGAATAACGAGCACACTCGCTCTCGGGCTCCGACCGTTTTGCCGTACCCTCGACGGGCTGGCGCAACGCGTTGCCGTAGTTGGTCACGGCATAACCCAGCGGATAACATTTGTAAGAGCGAGGGGAATGACCAAAGACAGGGGCGGCAGGGCGCATCCGATCAGTTGCTTCTTTGGTGATCGGCTTGTGAATATACGCCAGATGGCGGATCCGGCATTGACGATAAAAAAGGCCAACGGAACCCAGAACCACGTCATTGCGACGCCCATGGCTTGAGCATCATCGGTCGATATACCGAACCAATCCACCAGCAAAATCAGGGCGCCAATCAGGGAGACAAAGACCATGTAGGCAATATTCCAGCGGCCAAGACGTGCCATGATGAGGATGCCCAGGATGACCGCCACCGCCAAGGTCAGCCCGACGATTAAAAGTATCTCCGCCGCTAGCGTCTGGAGTGGCAACACCTCCGCCTCCTTCGAAGAGCTTCGTCTGACAACGTACTCGATCAGCAGCTGGTGCAGTCGAGCCAGCGCCGACTTCGTGACCCACGGTGCACCCAAGTCCCTTTCGGCACAGACGGCGGGGTCGAGCATCCATGCCGCACCATGATGACGATGCCGGGCGCCCTCTCGACGTGAACGACGTCGCCGCCGGCACGCCGCTCGACACCCTGACGTCGAACGCGGCGCCCAAACAGCGCGCGCCAGCGGTAATCGACCTTAACTTCCTGCCCGACATGTGCAGAATGACCGCGCAATTGCTCTTGGAAGACGCAGAATTGGTTATTCGCCGGCAGCGCTGCCGCGGAAATTGGCAGCAGATCACGCAGGCTGCGTCGGCCGAGGTCGCGCTTCAATGAGGCCGCGGCAGCGCTGCCGCGGAAATTGGCAGCAGATCACGCAGGCTGCGTCGGCCGAGGTCGCGCTTCAATGAGGCCGCGGCAGCGCTGCCGCGGAAATTGTGCTCGCGTGGCGCAGGAACCAAGGTGATGACATCGCTTCAATGGAGATGGAACGGTTCGGTGACGGTCACCGCGGTGACCCTGGCGCCGAGCGCCTTGGAGAGGCGCACGCCGTGCTCGACCGCCTTTTGCGCCAGCTCGGACCCGTCGGTCGGGATCAGGATGTTCGTGTACACGCTGGTCTCCTCCGCTTGCTATCGGCGTTTTGTCGATCAACACCTCGCGCCGCGCGCCGGGCGCCGCATTGACCTGGATCAGTGCCACCCGGCCGTGATCCGATCGAGCAGCGCCTCTTCCATGCTCTCCTCTCCCCGGCATTCGGTCATCGACGCGGGAGTAACCAAGCATACCCGCCCAGGCGCCGCGTCCGCATCGCCAAGCGTGGCCTGGAATGGGCAAAAAAATCGCGTGCCTCGCGGGCCGCGATCGGTCAGGCTCTGACCGATCCCAGCCGTGAGGGGAACCCACCATGCCGCAAGAAGCTGTCTCCGAGCTTGCCCCGACCGGCGTGTTGCGCGCCGCGATCAATATGGCAAATTTCCTGCTGGTCACCGGCCGGGGTGCGGCCGGCGAGCCCGAGGGGGTGGCGCCCGATCTGGCGCGCGCGATCGCCGAGCGGCTCGGCGTCGGGATCGCCTATGTGCCTTATGCCAGGCCCGGCGAGCTGGCCGACGCCGCCGGGTCAGGCGCCTGGGACATTGGCCTTATCGGCGCCGAGCCGCAGCGCGCCGAAAAGATCGCCTTCAGCCCCGCTTATGTCGAGATCGAGGCGACCTATCTGGTGCCGCCGGGCTCCTCGCTCGCGACGATCGCCGAGGTCGACCGGCCGGGCGTGCGCATCGCGGCGCCGGCGCGGAGCGCCTACGAGCTGTGGCTCAGCCGCAACCTCGGGCATGCCGAGCTGGTGCGGACGGAGGGCGGCGACGCCGCCTTCGACCGCTTTCTCGAGGGCAAGCTCGAGGCGCTCGCCGGGCTGCGGCCGGGGCTCCTCGCCTATCGCGACCGATTGCCCGGCTCCCGCCTTCTCGACGGCCGCTTCACCGCGGTGCAGCAGGCGGTCGGCACGGCGCGGAGCAACGCCGCCGGTGCGGCATTCCTGCGCGATTTTGTCGAGGAGGCGAAGCGGTCCGGGCTCGTCGCCCGGCTGATCGAGCGGCACGGCGTCGGCGGCCGGCTGTCGGTCGCGCCGCCCGCCTGAGGGCGCCGATGAGCAAGGCCTTCGTCAGCGAGACCGCGGCCGAGGCGGCCGAGCCGCCCGACGACGCCCCGGCGCTGCCGCCCGGGGTCAAGAACTACATGACGCCGCGCGGCCACCGCCAAATGCAGGACGAGCTGCGCCGGCTCTTGCGCGAGGAGCGGCCGGCGGTGGTCGAGACCGTCGCCTGGGCCGCCGGCAACGGCGACCGCACGGAAAACGGCGACTACATCTATGGCAAGCGCCGGCTGCGCGAGATCGACCGGCGCATCCGCTTTCTGACGCAGCGGCTTTGGCATGCCGAAGTGGTCGACCCGTGCCGCCAGGGCCGGCGCGACCAGGTCTTCTTCGGCGCCACCGTCACCTATGCCGGGACGCGCAGCGGCGAAGCCACGGTCACGATCGTCGGCGTCGACGAGGCCGACCTCGCCCGCGGCGAGGTCAGCTGGCGGTCGCCGATCGCCCGCGCCCTGATGAAGGCGCGCGCGGGCGACATTGTCGAGCTGCGGGCCCCGGCCGGAGCCGAAGCGATCGAGGTGCTGGCGATCCGCTATCGCGATCCCGAAGGCGAGACCGTTCAGCGGGCTTCCGTGCCGGCGAAATAGAGCTTGGGGTCGGCGGCGCGGATCGGCGCTTCGGGCAGGCCCAGCTCGCGGCGCACGATGTTCGTCCCCTGTACCAGCGACACGCATTTGTAATAGGCGATGCGGCGCGACAGCCCTTCGCGGCCAAAGCCGCAATCGGTGGTGACGACGAGCCGCTCGGGCGGGATGTATTCGAGCGCCTTGCGGATCAGCCCGGCGACGTGCTCGGGCGGCTCGACGATCGTATTGCAGTGGTTGACGACGCCGATCCCGATCTTCTTCTCGGTCCGATATTTGGCGAAGAGCGGCAGGTCCCGGCCATTGCTCGAGGCGCATTCGAAGGTGATGACGTCGGCATCGAGCTGCAGCAGATAAGGGAGTGCCCGCTCGTAGCTCGGCACCTCCCAATAGACGCGCTGCTGGTTCGGGTTGCCCCAGCAGGTATGGGCCCAGATCTCGGCCTCGACGCCGGCGAGCTGGCGGTTGAACGCCTGGGTCTGGAATTCGAGCTCGGCATCGCTGCAATCGGCCCGCGTCGTCAGCCCGTGCTGGCGCGGCTCCTCGACCTGGATCAGCGGGCAGCCGGCGGCGGCGAGCTCGCGGAACTCGGCGTTCATGATGTCGCAGAGGTCGAGGATCATCGCCCGGTCGTCGGGATAGTGCCGGTTCCACAGCATGCTGGCCAAGGCCGGCGCGCAGATCGCGCCGAACTTGACCGGGCGGTCGCTCAAGCGCTGCGCGACCTGCCAGAGAGCGGCGTATTCGAGCGGTCCGCGGGTGAGTTTCCCGGCGACGATCGCCGGCTGGTAGGCCTCCTGCACCTCCCACAGAATGTGGCCGGGGCGGATGTCGTGCCGCGCCATCCAGCCCTGCGAGGTCGAGCGGTGGCCGGCGATGCCGCCGAGCCGCTCGATCGGATAGAAGAACCACGATTTGCCGCCGACCGCGAGGTCGAAGCGGCTGTCGCCGTCGGTGACGATGTCGAGCCCGGCCGCCTCCTGCGCGTTGATAACGGCGGCGACGGCGTCGAGATACTGCTCGCGGAAGAGCGAGTTGCCGAGTGCCGCTTTGAACGAGCGGCCGGCGAGGCTCGCATCGAACCATAAGGGGCGCGGGTAGGAACCGGTGATCGCGGTCGGCAGCACCAGGTCGCGGGTGGTCTTCAGCATCGTGGCCCTCCCCAAACGATGACAGCGGCTTCCGACCAGGTTGCAGCGCGGAGCGGCCCCCCTCACCCTTCCCTCTCCCCCCGAATCGGGGGAGAGGGTTGAGAAGCCTCCGGACGTGGGCCTTCAGCCCACGGATTTAGTCCGTGAGCGCCCGCCGAGGGCGGGCGTTCCGGGGGTGGTGAGGGGGGTCATCCCGGTCGGAAATGCGCTAAAGGCGCAGCACCTCGGCGCCCGGCGCCGCCTCCAATTCGCAGGCGTTCACGGTCATCGCCAGCATGCTGTAATAGCCGATCGCCCCGGTCAGCTCGATCAGCCCGCCATTGCCGAAGCGGTCCTGCATCCGCTTGAAGCCGGCGTCGTCGACCCGGTGCAGGCGCAGCAACTGCCGGGTGAAATCGACGATCTCGGCGTCGTCGGCCGGGATGCCGCGCGAATGGTTGTCGCGGATCGCGGCGATCGTCGCCTCGGGCACGCCGAGCCGCCGGGCGGCGCCGGTCTGCGCGCCCCAGACATAGACCGCCTCGAATTCGCGCGCGACGGTCATTGCCGCCAGCACCCGGGCGCGCATGTCGAGCGAGCCCTCGAAGCGGACATAGGCGCCGAGATATGCCAGCCGGCCCGCCAGCTCCGGCGCATGGAGGAACATCGTGAACGGCCCCTGCACGGCGCCGCGGCTGGCGACGATGCCGTCGACGATTCCGTGGTCCTTTGCCGCGACCTCTTCCTTGCCGGTGATCGGGGGGAGCCTGGCCATCGGGGTTGCCGCTCTCGCTCTTGTCGTTCGGCGCCATTGTGGCGATGCGCGCCCGGAATGTCATGCCGCAAGTGGGTCGTCTATGCCCGGCGCTGCCGCCGACCGGTATCGGGTCAGCGCTCGCCGACGATCTTGCAGATCAGATGAGAATAAGAGAATTCGCGGGCGGCGTCGTGGCCGCGCGCACTATAGAATTGAGCGCCGCCGCACGACAATTTCCAATTTTTGTATTGGTAAAGCCGGTCCGTTGCCAGCAGCATTCCGGCGGTGACCTCCGGGAAGGTCAGCGTTTTCTCTTCGGCATTCACCGTCGGCTCGGCAACCAGCGCGACCGGTATGTCATCCCTATATAATTGTTGCGGATCGCGGGTTCGGCGATCGCGATCTTTGCCGCCTGCCTGCGTGCCGGCCGTCGGTTCTTCGATCGGCGCCGCGGCCGGCGCCGCGGACGCGTCTCTCAATTTGGTTCGATAGTCGGCGAGCAGCGCCTGCTGTGTTGCCAGTTGGCTTTCGAGGACGGCGAGACGCTCGCCATAGGACTGCCGGAGGGCGAGACAGGGGATGCCGAAGGCGACGATGGCCAGCACCACGAAAGCCTCGGGCGCCGCGCCGACGCCGTCCGCATTCGCCCGCGCCCGATCGACCACTCGTGCAAGAAACCCCTCCAGCATGGCAACCCCACAACGTCGAATTTCTTGTCTGCTACTCTGCCTTCAGCACGAAGAGCTTGTCGGCGCGCGACTCGGCGCCCCAGACTTCGCCCTTGCGGCCCGCCAGCTGGCGCACGCCGGCGGCGGGATCGGGCAGGGCGAAGGATTGGAATGTCTTGGTCCTGGGATCAAAGCGCAGGATCGCGTTCGCCCCCCAGTCGCTCAGCCACACTCGGTCGGTCGCGTCGACAGTGACGGCGTAGGGATGGGGTGCCTTGCCCGGCAGGTGCCAGCGGCCCCAGCTCCCGGTCTTGCTGTCGTAGCGGAAGAGATCACCGCTGTTCCAGCCGGTGATCCACAGGCCGCCATGGCTGTCGCTCCAGACGCGGCGGGTCCCTTGGCCCGGTGGCGGCGGCTCCAGGACGGTGACGCCGCCGGTCCCGAGGTCGATCCGGCCGAGATAGTTGCCGGCAAGCGACGCAAAGAACACCTGTCCGTCGGGCGTGGTGGCGATGCCGTAGGGACCGGCGCCGCGCGGCGCGTCGAACACCGTCATCGCGGCGGTCTTGGGATCGAGGCGGCCGTAGACGCCGCTCTGCCCGGTAAACCAGAGCATGCCTTGGCGATCAAAGCTTGCCGTGTTGAGGTTGGCGTGGCGACGCTCCGCGGGCAGCCGGAAGAGGCGCACCGCGAGGGTCGCCGGATCGACCCGGGCGATCGCGTTCTGCCCGCCTTCGGTGACCCAGGCGGCGCCGTCGGGACCGACGATGACGCCGTGCGGCGCCGCATCTGGTCCGAGCGCGATCATTGCCGATTTGCCGGTCCGCGGATCGAGCCGGCCGAGCTTGCCGGCGGCTTGGGCGGTGAACCACACCGAGCCGTCCGCCGCCGGATAGACGTCATGCGCCCCGGACCCCGGCGGCACCGGAAAGGTGCTGATCGCCACGTCGGCGCGCGCCGTGCCGCCCGCCGCCCAAATCGCCAGCAGCGCCGCCAGCACCAGACCAAGTCGGACCATCGGAAGCTCCTACCACCGCCGGTCGTCACGATAGCATCGAAGCACTGACGGCGGAGGTGCCGTATGGGTTCGAGGATCGGATCAGCGGCGCGCCGGTCGAAAACCAGAGGAGCGCCGTCGGCGGCGGCCCTGCTGCTGACGATCGCCGCCAATCTTTCGGCAGGAGCAAGCGATGTCTTGCGGCGCGGGCAGCGGCGCGGCTGCGGTCGCGCACCCGGCACGCGGGCTTGTCGCTCGGCGACCGCGCCTGTCTGGCTCTCGGCCAGACGCTCGGCCGGCCGATTGTCACCGCCGACGGCACCTGGACGAATCTCAAGATCGGCGCCGAGATCGCCCTGATCCGCTGAAGCGCCGCGTTCAGGTCAGGGGCTGTGAAGGAATGGCCCTTGAGCGGGAATTGCGCTGCAATAACGCCGTACGTGCTTCGAGACGCGCCCGGAGCCTGTCCTCGGGCCGCGCCCCCGGGTCCGCGCTCTGCGCGGCCCGAGGGTAAACTCCGCGCGGACCCGGGGGGCGCTCCTCAGCATGAGGTAAGCCTGTGATGGCATTGAAAAATATCCCTCATCCTGAGGTGCCTCGTGCAGCGAGGCCTCGAAGGACGCACCGCGCCTATCCAGCCGTGTTGGCTATTGCTTCACGAACTCTCAATCGAAGGTCAGCACGGTGCGGGCGACCTCGCCGGCCTTCATCGCGCGGAAGGCTTCGTTGATGTCGCCGAGCCGGCCGCGCCGGGTCACCATCGCATCGAGGTCGAGCCGGCCCTGGCGGTAGAAATCGAGATAGAGCGGGATGTCGGTGCGAAAGCGGTTCGAGCCCATGCGCGAGGTCTGCACCTTGCATTCCGGGCGGATCGCCATCCACGGGAACGAGATCTCGGCGTCGGGCGGCAAGACGCCGACGATCGTCGCGGTGCCGCGGATTGCCAGGCATTCGATCGCCTGGCGGCACAGCGTGGCGTTGCCGACCGCCTCGAAGGCATGGTCGACCCCGGCCCCGCCGGTCAGTGCGCGCACCGCTTTCACCGGGTCGTCCGCGCTGCTGTCGACAAAATCGGTGGCGCCGGCGCGGGTGGCCATCTCGCGCTTCGCCGCGAACTGGTCGACGGCGATGATCCGGCGGGCGCCGCCGATACGCGCCCCCTGGACGATCGCGAGCCCGACCCCGCCGCAGCCGAAGACGGCGACGCTCTGGCCGGCTTCGAGCCCGGAGGTGCGCAGCGCCGCGCCGACCCCGGTCAAGACCCCGCAGCCGACCAATGCGGCCTTGTCGAGCGGCAGTTCCGGGTCGATCCGCACCACCGAGTTCTCGTGCAGCAGCATCTTTTCGGCATAGCTCGAAATGCCGATGAACTGGCGCAACGGCCGGCCGTTTTGCGACAGCCGCGGCGCCGCATCGTCCGGGCGGGTGACGATCCCGCCGGTGCAGAGATTGGGATGGCCCGACAGGCATTGCGGGCAGCTGCCGCAAAACCCCGAGAGGCAGGCGACGACATGGTCGCCGGGCTTGACCGTCGCCACCGCGGCGCCGACCTTCTCGACCACCCCCGCCCCCTCGTGGCCGAGGACGATCGGCCGGTCTACCGGAAACCGGCCCAAGCCGTCGACGACGTGCAGATCGCTGTGGCAGACCCCGGTCGCGGCGGTGCGGACCAGCACCTCGCGGCCCCACGGCTCATCGATCTCGACCGGTTCGAGGGTCAGCGGCGCATGCACCTTGCGAAATACCGCGGCCTCGATCGCCATCGCCTACCTCCCTCGTATCGAACTCGGGGCAGACTAAGCCCGGAAGCACGGCGCGGAAAGACGCCGCTCGTCGGCAGCTGCGCATCCCGCTGGCTTGCGCCGAGACAAGCAGATTAATATATATCATTGCCGGATGACACACAGGAAATGAATGCCGACCGCCAAGCTTTTCTGGTCCGGGCGCTCGCAGGCGGTGCGCCTGCCAAAGGATTTTCGCTTTCAAGGGAAGGAGGTCCGGATTCGCCGCCACGGCAGCGCCGTCATTCTCGAGCCGCTGGCCGATGATTGGGGCTGGCTCGACGCACTCACCGGCCCCGTAGACGACGATTTCGGTCGCGACGTCGCAGAAGAATCGCCAGCTCAGGTGCGGTCGGGACTCGACAAAATCTTTCGCTGATGCGCTGGCTGCTCGACGCCAATGCGGTCATCGCATTACTCCGCAATCCGGTTTCGCGATTGGCGCGGCGCGTCCGCCAGGAACACCCGGCGGACGTCGCGATCTCGGCGATCGTCGTCCATGAACTCTTCTATGGGGCGTTCAAGAGCAGCAGGGCGACGCAAAACGTCGCTCTCGTCGACGCGCTGCAGTTTCCGGTTATCGAGTTCGACAGGGAGGACGCCCGGCAGGCCGGTCAAATCCGGGCATTTCTGTCGGCGAGCGGCCTCGGCATCGGTCCGTACGATGTGTTGATCGCCGGTCAGGCGGTCGCCCGCGACATCGTTCTCGTCACCCACAACACGCAGGAATTTGCACGGGTGCCCCGATTGCGGATCGAAGACTGGGAGGCGTAAGTGCACGGCCTCGGGCGGCGGTCGGATGAAGCGGGATGTCCTCGGCGATAGCTCAACGCCGATTTCCCCGACCACCCCGGCGCCCTCGCACCGGAAAGCACATCGCCGCCATCTTTGTGGCCAGATCGTAGGCTATGCTTTGCGCCGAGTTGGGGAACGTCTCGGCATCGACCTCCCCGGATCGTATTTTCGCCGGCGTTTATCCCGGCGAAGAGGCGGGTTCCGCATTGCCTGTTGCTTCCCTGATCGGCCGATTTAACTCCCTGAAGCGGCGAATTATTTCCCTGTTCTGCCGCCAGGGAAATGGCTCGCCAAGCATCTGATTTTGCCCACGTTTGCGGATCGCCGTCGGACCGAATCCGGGGTTTTCGCTGTTATTTTGTCGGTTACCAGGGAAAGTTGCCGGCGGGCTCGTTGCGGTCCGCCGGCCGCAACCGCCGCGGGTTCAGTCGGCGGCCGCGGCGGGCTCGCGCTGCCGCTCCCAGCGGCGCGCCGGGGTGTTGACCCACTCGGCGAGCGGTGCGGCGGCAAACGCGGCGGCGCGGCGCTCGGCCGGTGCTGTGCCATACAAGGTCGTGCGCTGCCGCGGCCGGCGCCCGAGGCGACGGATCAGGTCCTCGATCGCCGCCGGCGGCATCTCCTGGCCGTGCACCGCGCCGGCGGCGCGGGTGATGCTCTCGTTCATCAAGGTGCCGCCCATGTCGTTGGCGCCGGCGCGCAGACAGAACGCGGCGCCCTCCGCCCCCATCTTGACCCAGGAGGTCTGGATGTTGGCGATGACCGGGTGGAGCGCCAGGCGCGCCACCGCATGCATCAGCACCGCTTCGCGCCAGGTGGCGCCGCGGCGGGCGCGGCCCTTGAGGTAAATCGGCGTCTCCATCGGCACGAAGGGCAGCGGCACGAATTCGGTAAAGCCGCCGGTGCGCGCCTGCAATCGCCGGATCCGCAAGAGATGCCGCGCCCAATGCCGATAGCCCTCGACATGACCGTACATGATCGTGACGGTGCTCTTGAGGCCGGCCGCGTGCGCCGCCGCCATCACCTCGAGCCATTCCTCGGTCTTGATCTTGTCGGGGCAGATCACGGTCCGGATCTCGTCGTCGAGGATCTCGGCGGCGGTCCCGGGCAACGAGCCAAGCCCGGCCGCCTTCAACTCGCGCAAGAAATCCGGCACGGCGCGGCCGAGGGTCTTGGCCCCCTGCCAGATTTCGAGCGGCGAAAAGGCGTGGATATGGATTTCCGGCACCGCCTCCTTGATCGCCCGACAGAGCGCCAGATAGGTGGCGCCGGTATATTCCGGATGGATGCCGCCCTGCAGGCAGACTTCGGTGGCGCCGCGCGCCCAGGCCTCTTCGACGCGCCGGATGATCTCGGCCCGGTCGAGGTCATAGGGCCGGCCGCGCAGGTTCTCGCTGAGCTTTCCCTTCGAGAAGGCGCAGAACTGGCAGCGGAAATAGCAGACGTTGGTGTAGTTGATGTTGCGGGTGACGACATAGCTGACGGTGTCGCCGTTCACCCGCCGGCGCAGCCGGTCGGCCGCCGCGCAGACCGCGTCGAAGGCGTCGCCGCGCGCCTGGAACAGCCTGACGATCTCGGCCTCGCTCAAGATTTCGCCGGCGGCGCCGCGGTCGAGGATCGGTGCGAGCGCGGCCCCCTCCCCTTCCCTCCCCCGCTGGCGGGTCAGGGTGGGGGCGTCGGCCGGCGGGGCGCTGCCCGAGCCGGCGACCCACCCATCCGGCCGGGCATAGCCTTCGGCATCCATCACCCGCAACACCGGCGCGCGCAATCCCGGGTCGAGCCATTCTTCGGCGGCGTGCGCGTATTCGGGATAGATTGCGAGCCGCGGCAGCAAGAGCTTGCCGGCGGCCGCGGTCGCGGCGGCGAGCCGGTCGAGGGCCGGCCACGGCGCCTCGGGGTTGACGTGATCGGGGGTCACCGGCGACACCCCGCCCCAATCGTTGATCCCGGCGGCGATGATCTCGGCGAGCGCCTCCGGGGTTAGGTTGGGCGGCGCCTGCAGGTTCATCGCCGGGCCGAAGATCAGACGGGCGGCGGCGATCGTCCACAGCTCTTCGGCAAGAGCGGGCTCGGGCGCCGCCGCCATGCGGGTGCCGGGCTTGGCCCGGAAGTTCTGGATGATGATCTCCTGCAAATGACCATGGCGGTCGTGGAGATCGCGCAGCGCCAAGAGCGCCTCGATACGCTCGGCCCGGGTCTCGCCGATGCCGATCAGGATCCCCGAGGTGAACGGCACCGCCGCCTCGCCGGCGGCGTTGATCGTCGCCAGGCGCACCGCCGGCTCCTTGTCGGGCGAGCCGAAATGCGGCCCGCCACGCCGGCCGAGGCGCGCGGCCGCGGTTTCGAGCATGATCCCCTGCGATGCCGAGACGCGGCGCAGGCCATCGATCTCGGCGCGGGTCATGACCCCGGGATTGAGATGCGGCAGGAGCCCGGTCTCGCGCAGCACCAGCTCGGCCATCGCCGCGAGGTAGGAGAGCGTGGTCTCGTGCCCGAGCCGAGCGAGCGCCGCGCGCGCCGCGGCATAGCGCAGCTCGGGTTTGTCGCCCAAGGTGAAGAGCGCCTCGTGAACGCCGGCGGCGGCGCCGGCGCGGGCGATCGCCAGCACCGCCTCGGGGTCGAGATAAAGCGGTTCGCCGGCCCGCGGCGGCTGCGCGAAGGTGCAGTAGTGGCAGACGTCGCGGCAGAGCCGCGTCAGCGGGATGAAGACCTTGCGCGAATAGCTGACGAGATCGCCGTGCCCGGCGTCGCGCAACGCCGCCGCCGCCCGCATCATCGGCTTGATGTCGCGACAATCGGCCAAGGCCAGCGCTTCCTCGGCCGACAGGCGCCGGGTAGCGGCCCGCGCCAAAACCTCCTCGATGATCATTGCCGGTAAACTCCTATCGGGTCGGCGGCCGCACGCGGCAGGTCCGGCATCGCATGCTCGGCGAGCAGCGCGTAGCTGCGGGTCGCCGATGGCCGGCGCGCGAAGGCGACGAGGTCTTCGGGATTGTCGATATCGAGGGCGATGCCGCGCAGCCGCAGCACGGTCGGCCGGATGCCCAGCGTCGCCGCGGCGCGCAGATGCGGAAAAAAGCTGTCGACGCCGAAGCGCAGCGGCACCGCGTCGGGCGGCGACACCAGGATCGCGTTCGAGCCGCCCTCGTCGTGCGACGGCGCGATCGTAAACGACGGCGCCGGACGGTGCGCCGCGAGCAGGATGCCGAGCTCGGCCGGGGTGGCGAGCGGAACGTCGCCGGGCAGGGTCAGCATGCCCTTCCGTGCTTCGGCCCGCAACAGCCGTGCCGCCGCGGCAACGGCGCCGGTATGGCCGTCGCGGGCGCCGTCTTCGACAAGGCGTGCGCCAAAGCGCCGGGCCAGTCGGCCGGCCGCCGGGTCGACGGTGACGACGACAATCCCGGCGAGGCCCTCGGCGGCGGCGATCGCGGCGAGGACGTCCTCGAGCATCGCCAAGGCCAGCCTTTGGCGCAGCCCCGGCGGCAACAGCCGGGCGAGCCGCTCCTTGGCGCGGTCTCGCTCCTTGACCGGCACGACCGCCCAGACGTCCATCAGCAAAACCGGTGGCAGCAAAACCGGTCGGCCGCGGTCAGCGCCGCCCGCGCCAGCGCCTCGCGATCGGCGAGCGTGCGCATCAAGCTGCGCGTCAACGTCACCGGCACGCCGAGATCGGCGGTTTGGGCGGCATCCGCCGCATCGGCAATGTAGCAATCGAGGATGTCGCGGTAATGGCGCGCGACCGCCGCCGCATCGACCGAAAGGCCGAGCTCGGCCATGATTTTCGCGGTCGGACCCTTGACCGCCCGGCCGCCGATGATCGGCGACACCGCAACGACCGGCGCGCGGCATTCTCGCATGGCTTCGCGCACCCCCGGCAAGGCCAGGATCGGGTCGATGCTGATGAACGGGTTCGATGGGCAGATGACGACCGCCCGCAAATTCGCGTCGCCGAGGGCGGCGAGAAACGCCGGGTGCGCGCCTGCCGCCGACGCCCCGGCAAACGCGATCTCGCGCACCGCCGGCGCGCATTGCCGGCGCACGAAGTAATCCTGAAAATCGAGCCAGCCGGCGCCGGTCAGAAGCCGGGTGCGGATCCGGTCGTCGCTCATCGGCAAGAGCTCGGCCGAGATCCCAAGCCGGCGCCGGAAATCGTCGGTGATATCGGACAACCTCTCGCCGCCCCGACGGCGGCGCGTGCGCTCGACATGGATGGCGAGGTCGCCGTCGCCGAGTTTGAACCAGGTCTCGCCGCCAAGGCTTTCGAGCGCCTGCATGAACGTCCAGGTCTCCTCGCGGCGGCCCCAGCCGGTCGCCGGGTTGTCGATGCCGGCGAGGGTGTAGAGCAAGGTGTCGAGGTCGGGCGAGACCAGGAGCCCGAGATGTTCGAAGTCGTCGCCGGTGTTGGCGACGACCATCAGCCGGCCCGGCGGCAAAACGCGATAGAGGCCGAGCGCCAGCTTGGCGCCGCCGATGCCGCCCGACAGGGCGAGGACGCGGCCCGCCGCGGGCGTCATCGGAACAGGTCGTGCTCGGCCGGCCGGACCAAAGCGGCGGCGGGCACCTCCGGCGCCGACCACGACAGCCCGCGCACCAGGACCATCGGCACGCCTTCGTTCGCCTGGCCCATGAGCAGCCCCGCGGCGGCTGCGATCTCGTCGGCAAAGCCGGTCTCGGTCACCTGCAGTGGTCGTCCGAAGAGATCGGGATGTCCGCGCAGATCGACAAGCGCCGGCAGCCCGGCGGCGCCGAGGGCGACGCCGACCGTCCCTTTGCGCCACGCCCGGCCAAAGCTGTCGCTGACGATGACGGCAAGAGGCACGCCAAAGGCCGTGACCAGAGCCTGGCGCAGCGCCCGCGCCGACCCGTCCGGGTCGAGCGGCAGCAGCAGCACGGCATCATCGCTCGGGACGTTCGAATGATCGACACCGGCATTGGCCATGACGAAACCGAGCCGGTGCTCGACGATCAAGAGCCCCGGGCGGCGGCGCACCACCCGCCTCGATTGGGACAACACCACCTCGACAAAGCGCGGGTCCTTGTCGACCTCGGCGGCGAGCGCCTTGGCCGCGGCCGAGGGCCGCACCGCCGCGACGGCGACATACCGCCCCTCGGCTTTCGAGACGATCTTTTGCGCCACCACCAGCACGTCGCCGTCTGCCGGCGTCAACCCGTTTGCCGCGAACGCGGCGACGGCGATGGCGCCGAGATCGTCGCCCGGTTCGACGAGCTTGATGCCGGCGAGCGCCTCGAGTTTGACCGCGCGGATCATCAGCCGAGCTTGGCGCGCAACAGCGGCACGACCCGTTCGGCATAGAGCTTCAGAAACCGGGCCTGATCGGGGCCGGGCGCGTGGAAGACGAGGTGGGTGAAGCCGAGCTCGACATAGGGACGGATCTGCGCCAGCTGCGCCTCCGGGTCGGCCGAGACGATCCAGCGGCTCGCGGCCCGTTCGAGCGGCAGTGCCGCCGCCAGCCGCTCCATCGCGATCGGGTCTTCGACGCTGACCTTTTCTTCGGGCGTCAAGGCCAAGGCGGCCCAATGTCGGGTATCCTCCCTGGCGCGGGCCGGATCGCTGTCGAACGAGACCTTGACCTCGATCATCCGCTCGATGCCGTCGCGCGGGCGGCCGGCGCGCCGCAGCCCCTCCTCGACCTTGGGCAAGAGGGTTTCGCGGTAGAGCGCCGGCGCCTTGCCGCTGGTGCAGATAAAGCCCTCGGCGAGCTCGCCGGCCATTGCCGCCGCGGTCGGCCCGGAGGCGGCGATCCAGATCGGCACCGGCTCCTTCGGGCGGTCGTAGATCGTCGCCGCGGCGGTGCGGTAATACTGGCCCTCGAAGCTCACGCGCTCCTCGGTCCACAGCCGGCGCATCAGCGTGATCGCTTCGCGCAGCCGCCCCTGCCGCTCCTTGAACCCCGGCCATTTCATCGCCGTCGCCGGCACCTCGTTCAACGCCTCGCCGGTGCCGACGCCGAACACGATCCGGTCCGGGTAGAGCGCCCCGAGGGTGCCGACCGCCTGCGCCACGATCGAGGGGTGGTAGCGGAAGGTCGGCGTCGCGACGCTGGTGCCGAGGGTGATGCGGGAGGTCCTGGCGCCGAGTGCGGCAAGCCAGGCAAACGAGAACGGCGCATGCCCGTCGGTGTGCTTCCATGGCTGGAAATGGTCGCTGACAAAGACCGAGTTGAAGCCCAGCGTTTCGGCGAGGCAGGCGAATTCCAGCAATTCCCGCGGCCCGAACTGCTCGGCCGAGGCCTTGTATCCGAGCTTCAGCACGGATCGTTCCTCCTTCCGCCCTAGTGTGGTGGTTCATAAGTTCGTGTCATTTGTTCGCGGCCCCAATCCTGTCGTCATCATACCGGCGAAAGCCGGTATCCATGGCCGAAATGGATCCCGGCTTTGCGCCGGGATGACGAGGAAGAATGGGTCAAGTAGATCCCACTAATTTCTCGATCGAGACACTAGACCCGCGCCAGCACGTCGTCGCCAAAGCGCTTGATGCTGGCGATCATCGCTTCGGCGGTGGCGCCCTCGAAACCGAAATCGACCCAGCCGACGCCGAAATCGCGGAACGCCCGCAGGTCGTCGACGATGTCCGCGGTCTCGCCGGAGAACAACCGCCGCTCGCCGTCATCGGCGCGCGCCGGCAGCGATCTCCCAGAGGTGGCGACCCGGTAGGCGAGGGCGATCTGCGCGGGATCGCGCCCGGCCTCGCGGGTCAGGCGGCGCAGCCGCTCGACCCCGGCGGCAAATCGCTTCATCGAGTTCGAGCCGGTGCCGCGGATTGGTGCCGATCGGATACCAGCCGTCGCCGAGCTTGGCGGTGCGGCGCAAGGCCGGCCCGCTTTCGCCGCCGACCCAGATCGGGGGATGCGGCTTCTGCACCGGCTTCGGCTCGAAGAGGATGTCGGCAAACCTAACGTAGCGGCCGGCGAAGCGGGGCTCGTCCTTGGTCCACAGCTCGCGGCAGGCCAAGAGATATTCGTCGGTGACCGCACCTCGCTCGGCAAAAGGCGGCAGGCCGAGCGCCTCGAATTCCTCGCGCATCCAGCCGGCGCCGATGCCGAACGTCAGTCGGCCCTGCGACAAGACGTCGATCGTCGTCAGCATCTTGGCCAGCAGGACCGCCGGCCGATGCGGGACGACCGTGACCGAGGTGACGAGGCGGAGGCGCGAGGTCTTGCCGGCGACGAACGCGGCGGCGGTCAGCTGCTCGTGCCGGTCGCCGCGCGAGCGGGCGGGAAACTCGCCGGTGTCGCTGTAGGGATAGCGCGCCTCGATGTCGCGCGGGATCACGACATGATCGCTGATCGCGGCGTAGCCATAACCGGCGGCTTCGCCTGCGGCGGCGACGCGCGCGAGGTTGTCCGGCGTGGCGAGCGGTCCGCTGATCGGCGGGCTGAAGCCGTATTGCATCTCTCTGCCTCCCGGCACGGGCTGGTCGCGCCAGCGTAGCAGGCCGCGGGCGGTTTTGCTCGGGCGGAATCGCGCGGGGTGGTCTGCGATGCGGCGCAGCACATCGGCGGGCCAGGCCAGCGGATCTTCGTGCGGTGGGATCAGAGCCCCTAAACCCACGCCGAGTTCAGCGATCCGCTTGACGGGCGACAGCCGCCCCTGGACACCAGGGCGTACCCTGCGCACTTGGCAGGTCGTGCAACCCTAGCGATCGTGAGGCGGACGGCGGCAGAGGCGCCCGGATGGATGTCGGAGGCTGGCTGCGGCGCCTGGCCTCTCACGGACAATTCTAAATAAGCCATGAGTGTAGGCTTTATGATCAGGAGAGATGCAGTGAGGGTATCGGCGCGAAGCTATCACCGTAATGCCGGATCACGCCCAATTTTTGATGAAGAAATAATTGGGGCAATCACCCAAGAGGACGGGACGCCAATTCAAAGAGATACTCTTTATCTTAAAAAAGACAAAAGTGATGGAAGCATTACCATGCAGATAGGCCCAAGAGTACTATCCGGATTTGGCGAAAATTATACGTTGTATGTCCACTTAACGGAAATGACGTGGCAAAGCTGTTTTGGGAATGCTTCCCGCAAATTCGAGACGTCATTTCACGACTACACGGGTTAGAAGATGTCGCCAAGTCGTACAAAGCAACCCTAGAGAATGAGAAAGCATCCCGAATAAATTATACCAACCCCAAAACAAATTAAATACATCGAATCCCTCATGGCCGAGAGAGGGATAACTGGCCCAATTAAAGCCCATATTCGGGAACTAGAGAACGACCCCAACCTAGACCCATCATCACAAGACGCCACCACGTATATAACCTACTTGCTCGGCCTGCCCACCAAAGGCTCAATCAAAGCCGAAGGCGGTGCTATGTTAGAGGCGCTGAAGGACTTGGACGTCCTCCCCCTCGCCGAGGGTGAAAGCGCAGACAACGTAATCGAGTTAAATAAAACTGGTAACCGATAATGAGCAATACAATCGGTAGGTTCGATTACCGAATATACGGAGAAGGACGGCCGGCGGCGAGAGAGGTCGATATCAGTGCATATGTCCGAATCCATTTGAAGAAATGGATGACAAATAGAGACAATGGCGATGTGTTGATTTCTGGTGAGTTACGAAGTGAGAACGAGATCGACACATATATCGCCGATTTAAAAGCGGACCTCGATGCTGTCGGGGTCCGCGCGAAGGCTAAATTCAGGAAGGCCAGCAAGCGCTGAGAGGCGGCTCGAGCCTACAACGGCTCTCTGTGACATCTCTATCAGTGAGAAATTTGGACTTCTCTATCGGTGAGAGACATCTCTTGGCCGAACTTCCGGGCGGCAGTCAAAACACAACATCTTGATTTGGGAGCGCGGGCCGCCATCCCCTTTCTGCTATAATAGGTGCCGCATGACCGACGCCTTCGCACCGCGCCTCGATATTCTCCCCAAGGCCCAACGGCGGCTGTGGGACGAGTTTGCCGCCGTCCCTGCGGAATTCGTGCTCTATGGCGGCACCGCGATTGCGCTGCATCTCGGCCACCGCCGTTCCGTGGACTTCGACTTTTTCGGCAGCCGGCCATTTGACCCGGAGAAGCTCACCGCCTCGATTCCCTTCATGGCCGCCGCCACGATCACGCAGCGCGAGGCGAACACCTTGAGCGGCATCGTTCATCGTGGCGGCCCGGTGAAGATTTCTTTTTTTGGCGTTCCCGGTATTTCCCGCCTTGCCCCGCCCCACATCGCGCCCGACAATGGCCTACAGGTGGCAACCTTGCTCGACCTGGCCGGGACGAAGGCAGCCGTGGTGCAGTATCGCCCTGAAGCCAAGGACTATGCGGACATCGACGCAATTCTGCGCGACGGGCGTATCGACCTCCCGACCGCGCTGGGGAGTGCGCGCGCGATCTACGGCCCGCGGTTCAATCCGCAGATCACGCTCAAGGCGCTGTCTTCGTTCAACGAGGGCAATCTGCGCCGCCTTCCCAAAGCGACCAAAGACCGCCTCGCCAAAGCCGCGCGCGAGGTTGATCTTGACCGCTTGCCGACCATTGCCCGCACCGCTCAGCCGGGCGAGAGAAACGGCGGGCCGTCGCCATGAAGCCGATCCCGCTCAACCAAGAAACAGAGGCGCTGGCGCGCCGGGTTGTGTGGTTCGAGGAACCCGCCGACGCGCTCGAAGACCCTATCCGCTTCACCGCCTACGCAATGGCTTCCGCCACGCATGAGGACATGAAGCTGCTGCGGCGCTACGTGTCGGACGACGATTTCCGCGAGGCGCTCGACAAAGCGCCGCCCGGCATCATCGACCAGCGCTCATGGGCCTACTGGAATTCCAAGATGGGCCGTTATCCTCCCCCGCCGATGCCACAGCGCACCTTCGGTTAAAGAACTACCGCCGCGTTTTACTTGGCGCGCGCGTAAGTCAGAAATACTTCCGCCGCGCCGCGTGCCGCAGAATTTTGAAAAGCAAGACTTCGCAGTGAGTTTAACATATTGGGGCTTATGCGACTTTGACGCCGGGTCGAGAAAGAGAGGAATGCACAAGATATGGATTCACCCAATCAGACTGCCGCTGCCGAGGTTCTGGTAATATGAATGCACGGAATGGATTCCCACTTTTACCTTCACCTTCTATGTCATCCACCAATCCAGCGGCCAAGAATACGCGAAAAAGAAACGTACAGTTGCAGGGATGCCTCTTTTCACCAAACACAGAGTGGTTGTGTTCTTTCATATATGTAGAGGTGACGATCTTGTTTTTGAAAGTATTCAACATATCGAACATGGCATCATAGCCGAGAGTTATTGCCGATTTGCCGCGCTGATAAGATGTATAATCGGCAGAGTGCGAAAGGATTTTTGAGGTCCCCCTGTCACTCTGGTTTCTGAATTATGTACCTTTCGGAGCGGCGTTTTTGATCACCTTCACGAACGTTCTCTTATCCATTCGATTTGTCCCTTCTTGATAATCCGGGAGAGGCGCGAGCGCCCCCCCTGGGGCGACCCACTTTACCTTAGATGGTCATTCGGCCCTTCCGCAAACACGCCTGCGCAATTCCGATCCTTGGCGGAGCCGATGGGCCGACACCGGCACCAGCACCGGGCGCACCGGGCGCTTTATGCTGGCGGTTTTGGGCCGGCTTGCCGATGTTGAGCGCGACCTGATCCGCACCCGCACCACCGAAGACCGGAGCCGCGCCAAGGATCGAGGACAGCACATGGGGCGGCCCCCTTCCTCACCACCGGCACAGCAGAAAGAGGCCACCAGACGCCGCGCGCAGGGCGCTGATGTGTCCGAGCCGGTGCAGCGGATTGGTGCCGATCGGATACCAGCCGTCGCCGAGCTTGGCGGTGCGGCGCAAGGCCGGCCCGGTTTCGCCGCCGATCCAGATCGGGGGATGCGGCTTCTGCACCGGCTTCGGCTCGAAGAGGAAGTCGGCAAACTTCTCTCTGCCTCCCGGCCTACGGGATTCACACATCTTTTGCTGTGATTTCAATTTCTTACCGACATTGCGATGTGAAATCCGGCGGTCATCGCGGCAAGCTTGTCCCAGCCGGCGCGCATGGTCTTCGGTCCGGGCGGTTTGTAATAGCAATTCCAGCCGCCGAGCCGGGCGACGATCCAGGCCAGCCAAGGCAGCGAGCCGGCTGTGTGCGGGTTTTTCTGGCGTTCTGTCCTGCCTTCCAGGGTCGGCCCAATCGCGGCTGCCGCCTGCAAAACCTCTGGCGCAGCGACGTCGCTGCCCGGCCGTTCGCCGCCGTCGCGGGCATCGACCAGTTGGATGGTGCGCACCGCGGCGCCGATCGCCAGTGCCGCCATCTTGAACAAGCGGTCGGCGCCATGGGTCTGCAGATCGGGCAACCCCAGGCCATCGTTCTTGCAAGCCCGGAAGGTCTGCTCGATGCGCCAGCGCAGGCGATAAAACTGCGCGATCTGTTGTGCCGCCGCCAGGTCCGGCGCCGGCAAGGTCGTCACAATGGACGGCGTCCACGCCCGGCGGCGGCTGTTCTTCCCGCACCTCGACCAGAGTGAGATCGAGGCCGCGCGGATCGGCATGATCGGCGCCATTGCGTGGCCGGGCGACGCGCACCGTGCCGGCGCGCAGGCTGACTTGTGCCAGGCGCGCCTTATCACCGGCGCTGCGCGCTCCGATCTTGACCGCATCCTGGCCCAGCACTGGCCAAGATGCGGCACGGGCAAACAGCCGACCGCCACCGGCCAGGGCGCGGTCCTGCGCCGCCCGCACCAACAACTCGACGCCGGGTGGGCGCCGGGCGAACACGGCAAAGATGTCGCTCTCGCGGTCCCCCACGACGATCACTTGGCTGGCGCCGGCGGCCCGCTCCGCCACGGTTTGCGCCGTGCTCAACCAACGCTGCGATTCCTTGTCTTTAAACGCGCGTTTGCGCCGGGCGCTGACCCGGCCGGCTTGGCGCGTCCACACCGCCGCGTCCAGCAGGCCGACAACCACCTCATCGGCGGCATCGACCGCCACCGCCGCATGCAGAAAAAACCCCGGCGTCTTGCCATCGCCCGCTGGACCCAACCCGTGCCGCGCCTGCGCCCGGCCGCTGAAATTTACCTCCGTCGTGTCCTGCGCCACGATGATCCGCTGCCCGCGACAGCGCTCCGCGGTACGTTCACTCAGCGTCGCGATAATCTCCCCGGCGCTCACCTGCGGCGAATCAAGAAACCGGCGCGCCGCAATCTCGTCGTTCCGATCGCCGCCGATCTTGCGCAAGCACAAAGATCCAAGGGCGACGATCCGGTCAAACAACCAAGCACCGCGCGCCGCACGCCGTGCATCGCCGAATTCCCCAATCCCCTCACATGGCATCATCATCGACGCTCTCCCCCAACCCCATCTAGGAGCATGAGCGCCGCGTGACCCTAGATCTAGCAAGATGTGTGAATACCGTAGGCCTCCCGGCACGGGGTGGTCGCGCCAGCGCAGCAGGCCGCGGGCGGTTTTGCTCGGGCGGAATCGCCTCGGTCGGTCGCCGGCACGCCGGCGCACCGCCCGCTACAACTTAGCCGAGCATTAAAAGCGCCATTACAAGAATTCGTCCGAATCCAATCCCTTGCTGCCCAATGGGATGATCGAGTCGTCACAATCGATTGACCGATGGTTACATCGAATTACAAAAAATTACCCCCGCCTCTGCGGCGGCAGCCCATTGTTCCGGGTACCCGAGCTGACGCAATTCCCAGGGATGCGCGCGTTGGATAGCTTCGACCATCTCGTCGATGGCGCAGCTGAAGGCTATCGGCACGGCGTGAAATCGCGCGTCGCCGACCCGGTTGGCCGCCATCTTGCGATCATCGATCCGAGCCGATTGCGTCGCGACTGCCTCAAGCTGGCGCTCGGGCTGCAGGCCAAGCGCTGGCGCGTCACCGATGTCGCGGCCGCCGCCGAATTGCTTCGGCCGATCGCGCGGGGCGACCGCTTCGCGGTGGTTCTCCTTGGCGGACCGACCTGCCGGCAGATCAGTTTGACCGATCTCGAGCTGTTGTTGGCTGCCGCGCCGGGAACGCCGATCCTGATCGCCGCGGATTGCGACGACCGCAACCGGGCGCTGGGGCTGATCAGCGCCGGAGCCCGCGGCTTCTGCCGACCAGTCTCAGCCTGAAGGTTCTCCTCGCAGCGCTCGAGCGGCTGCGCGCCGGCGCCACCTATATCCCGCTGCTGTTGACCGAGCCGCAGACCGGCGGCGCTCCGCCGGAGGGCCCCTGCCGCGAACTGACCCGGCGCCAATGCTCCAACAGGCTGATCGCCGCTGCCTTGACGATGACCGAGAGCACGGTCAAGGCGCATGTCAAGCAGATCATCAGGCGGCTCAACGTCGCCAACCGGACCCAGGCGGCCTTGCTCGCGGCCCGCGGCGATCGTCGCGCCGCCGTGGCATCGCAGATCCGCTTGGCCGGATAAGCTTCTCCCGCTGCGGGCGTCGCCTTTCGGCGGCTTCAAATTCAACCGGCTTGCGCTTAAACTCGCGACGCATCGGGCGAGCCCGGGCTCGGCGAAGCCGCAGCGCAAAGTCGATCCCGGGTTCGCCGCCGGTGCGCGGCGCCGTCGAGACAGCCGCACCGCCGTCGGTTTCTCGGGAGAAGGGCATGGAACAGCAGAGCGATCTGTCCGAGGCTGAAATCGCCGTCCACTGGCAAGAGGAGCAATATTACGATCCGCCGGCCGAGTTTGTTGCCCAGGCTAATTTAACCGACGAGAAGGTCTACGAGCGGTTCGGTCTCGACAAATTCCCTGAATGTTTCAACGAGTACGCCGACCTGCTGAGCTGGTACAAACGGTGGGATACCACTCTCGACACCAGCAATGCTCCGTTCTGGAGATGGTATGTCGGGGGAAGGATCAACGCCAGCTACAACTGCGTCGATCGTCATCTGTCAACGCACCGGAACAAAACCGCGATACATTTCGTCCCTGAACGTGAAAGCGAACCGATACAGCACGTTACCTATCAGGAGCTCTATGTTCGCGTGAACGAATTCGCCGCCTTGTTGCGCGATGCCTGCGGATTGAAGGCCGGCGACCGCGTGACCCTGCACCTGCCGATGGTGCCGGAGCTGCCGATCGCCATGCTGGCTTGCGCCCGGCTCGGGGTGATCCACTCGCAGGTCTTCAGCGGGTTCAGCGGCAAGGCCTGCGCCGATCGGATCGTCGATTCCGGCAGCCGCGTCCTGATCACGATGGATGCGTACTATCGCAACGGCAGCCTGCAGGACCAGAAGGAAAAGGCCGACATCGCCGTCGACGACGCGGCGCAGAACCGCCACCGGGTCGAGAAGGTGCTGATCTGGCAGCGCCATCCGGGAAAATATTCGAGCGCGAAAGCGATCCAGCAGGGACGTGACCTGATCGTCAACGACCTGCTCAAAGGCTATCGCGGCCGGCGGGTCGAGCCCGAAGCGCTGCCGGCCGAGGCGCCGCTGTTCCTGATGTACACCAGCGGCACCACCGGCCGGCCCAAGGGGTGCCAGCACAGCATCGGCGGTTATCTCGCTTATGTCGCCGGAACCTCGAAATACATCGAGGACATCCATCCCGAAGACGTCTACTGGTGCATGGCCGACATCGGCTGGATCACCGGCCATTCCTACATCGTCTATGGGCCGCTCGCGCTGGGCGCGTCATCGGTCGTTTACGAGGGCGTCCCCACCTACCCGGATGCCGGACGGCCATGGCGGATCGCCGAAGAGCTCGGCGTGAACATCTTCCACACCTCGCCGACGGCGATCCGGGCGCTGCGCCGGGCCGGGCCGGACGAGCCGAACAGCTACAACTACCGCTTCAAGCATATGACCACGGTCGGCGAACCGATCGAGCCGGAGGTCTGGCGCTGGTATCACAATGTCGTCGGCAAGGGCACGGCGGTGATCGTCGACACCTGGTGGCAAACCGAAAACGGCGGTTTTCTCTGCAGCACGGTCCCGGCGCTGGGGGCGATGAAGCCGGGCAGCGCCGGCCCCGGAGTCCCGGGCATCCACCCGGTCATTTACGACGACGACGGCAACGAGATCCCGAAGGGAGCCGGCCGGGCCGGCAACATCTGCATCCGCAATCCCTGGCCGGGCATCTTCCAGACCGTCTGGGGCGACCCCGACCGCTTTGTCGAACAATATTACGCCCGCTACTGCCGCGACCGGAACAGCAAGGATTGGCGTGACTGGCCGTATTTCGCCAATGACGGTGCCGTACAGGCGTCCGACGGCTACTTCCGGATCCTCGGCCGCATCGACGACGTGATCAACGTTGCCGGCCACCGGCTGGGGAGCAAGGAGATCGAATTGGCGGCCTTGACGGTCCCCGAGGTGGCGGAAGCCGCGGTCGTCCCGGTCGCCGATGCGATCAAGGGCAAGGTCCCCGACCTCTATGTCGCGCTCGCCCCGGGTGCCAAGCCCAGCCCCGAGCTGCACAAGCGGATATCGGACGCGGTCGTCTCGGAAATCAGCCCGATCGCGCGCCCGGCGCATGTCTGGATCGTGCCCGACATGCCGAAAACGCGCTCGGGCAAGATCATGCGCCGCGTCTTGGCGGCGATCTCGAGCGGCCAGGACGCGGGCGACGTGAGCACGCTCGCCAACCCCGAGGTCGTCGAAGAGCTGCGCCGGATGGTCGACGTTTAGCGCGGTTTTCGATCGGATCGGATCGGTACGAGCCGCCCCGCTCCCCCGGAACGCCCGCCCCCTCCGCCCGCTAGCCAGGGCGGGCGGGCCTGGGGCAGGCTCTGGCGGGCGGCCGTCCGGGGGCTTCCCTCTCCCCCACCTCTCCCCGGAGGTAGAGGTACGACGGGCCGCGCGAGAGGAAATATGCGGAGACTGGCGGCATGGCTCGGCGGCTTGGCCTGCGCCGCCGGCGTCTTGGGCGCGATCGCCGCCGCGCCGACCGGGCCCCTGATCTTCTTGTCGACGCAACTGCGGCCGGTCGCAGAGGCGCAGAAGATACGCAACCTGATCCTCGCGGATTTTCCGCGCGAGGTCGACTACATCACCGAAGAGCCGCAGCGGTTCGCCGAAAGCGTGGCAGCAGAGCGGCAGGGCGGCCCGCGCACGATTGATGTCGTCGGCGGGCTGCACGGCGATCTGCAGCCGCTGGCGGCGCAGGGCGTCTTGGCCCCGCTCGACGACCTCGCCCATCGGCTCGAGCGCCTCGGCATCCCGAATTCCCTCCTGACGCTGTGCAAATTCGGCACGGCGCAGCAGCTGGCGATGCCCTGGATGCAGGCCAGCTACATCCTGGTCGCCAACAAAAAAGCGCTGCCCTATCTGCCGCGCGGGGCGAACATCGACGGGCTGAGCTACGACCAGCTTGCCGCCTGGGCCGGTGCCCTCCAAGCAAAGACCGGCCGCCGCCTGCTCGGCTTTCCGGCGGGGCCGCTCGGGCTGATGCACCGTTTTTTGGAGGGCTTCCTTTACCCCTCCTACACCGGCGGCGTCGTGGTGCCGTTCCGCTCGGCGGCCGCCGAAGCGATGTGGTCGCGGTTTGCGGCCTTATGGAAAAGCGTCAATCCGGACTCGACCGGCTACAATTTCGTGCGGCAGCCGCTGCTGTCCGGCGATGTCTGGATCGGCTGGGACCATGTCGCCCGCCTGCTCGAAGCGCTGCGCCGGAAGCCGGACGAGTTCGTCGCGTTTCCGGCTCCGTCCGGGCCGAAGGGACGCGGCTATATGCCGGTGCTGGCCGGGCTCGCCGTGCCGCGCGGCGCGCCCGACATGCAGGGTGCCGCGGCGCTGATCGATTATCTGAGCCGGCCGCAGACCCAGATCGTCACCGCCCGCATCGTCGGCTTTTTCCCGGTGGTGAAAGCGGAGTTGCCGCCGGATCTCGATCCCGGCGTGAAGCTGGCCGCCGCGGCGATCGCACAGATGGAGTCGGCGAAAGACGCGCTGCCGGCGCTGCCGCCCTCCGGCCTCGGCCGGCGCGGCGGCGAGTTCGACCGGGTGTACATGGACGCGTTCCAGCGGATCGTGCTGCACGGCGAGCCCTCGCGCGCGGCGCTCGATGCCGGAGCGGAGACGCTGAACCGGCTGATGAGCGAGACGGGTGCCGGATGCTGGCAGCCCGACCCCCCCGGTACCGGCGCCTGCCGGGTGCAGTAGTGCCGCACCTTAGGCAGTGGCTTCGACCAGCTCCCAGACGCGGGTTTCTGCCGTCATCCCTTTGGCGACGACCGAGGCGACGGCGTTGAACCGAAAGCAGTGCTCGACCCGCTCGCGCACCGCGTCGCTGACGAGGATCGCCGTGCCGTATTGTTTGTTGAGCCCTTCGAGGCGCGCCGCGAGGTTCACGCTGTTGCCCAGAGCCGTATAATTCATGCGCTCGGCCGAACCGACATTGCCGACCACCGCGACCCCGCAATGGAGGCCAATGCGAACGGCGAAGGGCGGCAGCCCCTCGGCTTTGAACTGTTCATTGAGCGCGTCGCTCGCCGCCCTGGCCGCAATCGCGGCGCGACAGGCCCGCGCCACATGATCCTTCTGCAAATGGGGAGCGTTCCAAAAAACCATCACCGAATTGCCGATGAACTTGTCCACGGTCCCGCCCTCGGCGAGAAACGCACGCGTCAGCGCGGCGAAATGGCGCGAGGTCTGGCGCATCAAACTGTCGGGGTCGGCCGCTTCCGCAATTCCGGTAAAATTCGTCACGTCGGTAAACAGGATGGTGAGCTCCTGCCGGGCGCCTCCGAGCTCGCTGGAGATCGAGCCGTCGATGATGCCTTTGACGATGTCTTTCGGGACAAAGCGGGCGAAGGACCAGAGGCTGCGCTGGGCGAGCGCGATGACCTCGCCGAGTTCATGAATCTCCGCGACGCGGGAGGTGACCGGCACATCGTCGGACGCCGCTAGCCGCCGTAGCGTGCTCGCCTGCGCGGTTATCCGTTTCAGCGACGTCGACATCCGGCTGCCGAAGATCCAGGCCACGGGTACAAAGCAGCCGCCGGCAACCAACGAAATAATTATGCCTCTGATCTGCAGATTCCGCACGTTCTGCGCGAAATCATCTTCCGCCGCCAGCAACAGAGAATAGCCGTTGAATGCGTCGCTCTGGGAAAATTGCCGCAAGCGAAACAGGTAGTCTCGTCCATCGGCAGCGCGAAAGCTTCCCTCATAGCGGTCACTGCCGTTCCAATTGCGCATTATTGTGCCGACTGGCCCGCTGCGAATCTCAGCGATGTTGGGGAGCTGCGGGTGTGAGGGATGAGCCCTCGCCGCCGCCGCGAGCCGGGCAAAATCGGGATGCGCGACGAGCGCGCCGAACGCGTCGAAGATGATCGCGGTTCCGTGCTCGCCGGGGCGCTGCGCCTTGACCAGGTCGCTGAACCGGTCGAGCTTGAGGTCGGCGGCGATGACGCCGCGCGCCCGCCCGTGCAGCGGTGCGCTCAGCGTGATCATGGGGGTGCCGATGCTGAAGGAGGCATAGGGCGAGGAAACGAGAGCCCGGTCGGATTGCATCGTATCGCGATACCAGCCGCGCTTGCGCGCGTCATAGTCATAGCCCGGCAGCTCGAGCTCCGCGATCTTTTTGCCCGCCTCGTCCTCGAAGATCCGCCGCATCGGCAAAGCGCCGCCTGACGTCGGGCGGACCAGATTGACGTCCCAGACGGCCCGGGGCGGCGCCCGCAGCTGCCGGCGCTCCTCCGGGCCGAGAACGTCGACGCGCCGGACTTGCAGCCAGCATCCGTTGTCGTAGCCGACATAGAAGCTGTCGGCCTGCGGCAGTTCGTCCACCGCGGCCTTGAACAGCAGGATGGCGCCATCGCCCTCCCTTCTCTCGTCCGAGTCGGCGAGAGACGGGCTCGACGACAGCACGCGAACCAGCGAGCCGAGCTCCGATATGTCGGCCTGGAGGCGGCTCAAGGTGTTGGCGCTGGCGGCATCCATCGCGGCGGAGGCCGCCGCCCTCGCCGCCGCATGCGAGGTCGCGATCTGGATGGCGAGCAGGCACCCCGCGAGACCGATGACGAAGGCCAGCACGGCCGCCGTTATCGCGATCCTGAACGTCAGTATCCGATGTCGCTCGCGCACCGCAGGCCCGATCGGATCGCGTTGGCGAGATCAGCCGGTTGCCTGGCGCAGCAGCCGGCCGGCGACGACCAGAACAGCCAACCGGCCGCATGCTCGACGGAATTGGCGATGTCGAGCAGCATTTCGCTTGGCAACGGCGCTGCGACTTTGCCGTCGAGCGCCGCGCTCCACACCATCGGGGCGGATTTTGCCGGCTGTTGCGGGTGCGTCGCGCCGGTGCATCAAAAGCTCGCGATTTCCTTGCCTGCTCTCGTTCAGTTTGACGTGCGCGTCGACCGCAACGCGAGCGGCGCTGCGATCAATCGGCGGCATGGGAGGAAATCATGAGGTCACGCCCTCTTGATGAATATTCTTGCAGGATCGTACCTTCGGCTGCCCGATCGGTCCGCCGCCCCAATGTCGCGCGGACCTCTCCACATCCGAAGATAGATGCGCCAGAACGATGGCTGCGGGCTCGCCGCGTCGACCCTCGTCGGCAGATAGAGCCACGGCAACTGCGGTTCCCGATGATGAGCCAGGTGATGGTGATAGTTCAGAAACAACCATCGGATCGGACGCGCCACGCGGAGGTTCCACGCGCCCTCGCGCGGATCGAGTGGCGAGAAGGCATGATCCGCATATTGCAGCGCGCTCCAGTTGAATGCGAAGCAGGCGTGACAGAGCAGCCAACCCAAGAATTTGAGGCCAAGCCCGTAGAACATCGCGAGCTGCAGGACCGCGGCCGACAGCACCTCCCATCGAATTGTCTTGAGCGGAACGTCGGAAACCGCCGACAGATAGATTGTAGCACTCGTCTGATAGCCGACGCCGCTCCCCTTTCGGGTCCGCCGATCCCGACCGGAATGGAAGGGCGCGATCGCGTGGGCCAAGCAGAACAATGTCGGCAAAAACCCGTAGAGGCCGGTGAGTATGGAGTACCACTGGACGATCTTGACGGTGCGATTGTCCCCGGGCCGGATCAGATCGAACTGCTCGTACGGGGTCCGATTGTAGTGGTGATGCGTGAGGTGAAAGGCGCGTTGGAGGGAGAACGAGGTCGGAAAGAAACAGGCGGCGAGCCTGCCGGCCAGGGCATTCGCGTCCGCATTAGGATGAAAGATGCCGTGGACGGCCTCGTGCAAGAGCGAAAAGATCGTATTGTTGACGAACGAGAACGTGACGGCGGCGGCGATCACGACCCATAGGCTGGCAGCATGCGAGGCCGTCCAAAGCGCGCTCGCGGCGGCCAGGATTGCCGCGCCCAAAATCGCGAAGTTGAGCGTCGCCGGAATCGGCGTCTTCGGTGCGTTGCCGGTCATCGGGTCACCCCTTCGGAGGCCAGCCGACGCGCGGGCCGCCGATCGAGGCTGTTGAAATAGTCGAACAGCTGGGACATGTATCGATTCCCGTCGCTCAGCGCCGGTGCCGGTCGATGCAACTTCAGGTCATCGAGAATCGCGAGGTCGCGCCTCAAGAACGACAGGAACAGCCAGCCTGCGACATGCACCGACATCACACTCACTAATTTGCTCCCGCGGCATGGCAGGCCGACGATGCCTTGGATCGACGTCCCGTCGCGCTTCGGTCGCATCGACAGCAGCAGGAAGCTCTTGCGCTTCCCGAGCTGGCTTTCGACGAGCATCAGGCTCCCGCCGAAGCAACTGATCGTCGCGCGGATGTCACCTCCCGAAATCCGCCGCACGAGGCGGTCGGCCAGACTGCTTCCGACCACCTCGGTCCGGTAGCGGATGCGGAAAATTCCCGGGGACAACGCGCCAACCTCGGGTGGCTCCTTGAGCCGTCGTTGATGAACGGTCTGTAGATGATCGAGATCGCAGCCATTGGCGATGAGCGCGTACCACGGCAGGGCAAACTCGAACGGCCTAGTGGTGAGCGTCGCGAACCGGTCCGGCGACTGCTGGTAGGGTGTCGGAAATTCCGAGACTGGCCCGGTTCCGAGGAAGACGAAGATGGCGCCGAAGCGCTCGATTGCGGGATAGGTCGGCTGAGCCGGCATCTCCACCGTGCGGCACCTTCCCGAACCATCGAATTGGCGAAAATGCAGCGGGCAGCGGATGTGGTCTCCGATCACCTTGCCGGCTTTCAAATGACAGCCCATGTGGATGCAGTGTGCAGCGAGGGCATGTACCTGTTTGTCGTCGCTGCCGCGAAACAGAACGATTTGGTGATCGCCTAGGCTCGCGTGCGCGATCTTCCCGGGCTTGAGCTTTGACGATCGCCCCGCAAGATACCACGCGCTCGGGCACGGAGGGATGTTTTGTCCCGCGCTTTGTGGGCGCTGCATCGTGACGTCCTATATCGCGTGGTAGACGAAGCGCTCGGTTTCGCACTAGGCCGAGGCCCCTCTGAACCAGGTGCGGGCGATGAAAAGGCCCAGCGCGGCGCCGACCAGCAGCCCGACCACGAGCCCGCCGGCGCCGCCCCGCCAGAGCGTGCGACGCACCGCCATTGCCAGAACCGGATTGTCGAAGACGTCGGACGAGGAGTGGAAGCTGCGAATGACCCATCCGCCGGTCTCGTGCGGACCGTTGGGGTTTTTGACCGTCGTGACGGTGAACCGGCTGTCGAGGCCGAAGGCGGTGCCGTCGGTCAGGACGTAACGGTCGTTGGCATAACCGTAAGTGAAGCCGGAACCGCCGTAAACGGCTCGGGCGGCAAAGACGGGCTTGGCGGAATAGGCGGCGACGAGATGGCCGGGCGCGGTCATCATCTGGGCGTAGTAACCGCGGAACGCACCGGGACCTTTCAGTACCTTCCCATCCGGAAAGATGATCACGACATCGGGGTCGAGGTAATGCGCGATGCGATCGATGTCGCCGCGGTTGTAGGCGTCTTCGACCGCGGACCGCAGGTGATTGAGGTCCGCCTCGGCGGCATTCCCCGCGCCCTCCGCCCGCACTCTTGCGCCGGGCGTGACCAGCAGGACCACGGCACATGCAGCGGCGAGGCAAGCTGTCTTACGGATCATGTGCGTTTCCTTCCTACGAGACTGCCGCCGCCGGCCGGGACCAGCCAGCGGAGGTAGTCGATAACGCAAACCGTGAAACGGGCGACTACGGTTCGGCGGCTGGCGGATAGGGAGCTGGCGCGCGACCCGTTCAACCGGAGGCTCCTGCATAAAGACGGCGGCGCAAGCGGGCGAATTCCGGGAAACGCCCGAACAGGGCGAGGGCCACCGGCGTCGCCTCCGGCGAGTACATCATCCGGCGATAGCCGTCATTTGTTGCGAGCCCGCGAACCGTCTCGACGAGCCGCCGCCGCATCGGGCCGAGTTCGGGGAACTCGGCAATGAGAAGATCGAGCACCCGCGCGTTGGCGCGCCGCGGCTTGAAAAAAAACCCGAAAATCAAAATCTCCAGAAACCAGGCATTGACGCGGCGCAGCCATGCCGGGCGCCCCTGATAGAACCGTTCGACAAGATGCCAGTCGATCTGCACGTGCCGCGCTTCGTCCTCGCCATGTGCGCGATAGACGGCCGCGAAATGTTTGTCGAGCAGGCGCTGGTCCATGCCGGCGTACCGCCTGCTGACCATCAGCGATCGCTCCTCGGTCAACAGCATGAACCAGACGAGCATTGGCAACAGCGATGACCGCGACGTGACCAGCCGCAGGCTGTGTCGCAAGATCCAGGACAATTGGATGATGCGATGATCGGTTCCGCTATACCAGGCCGGCTCGGCCAGCCGGTTCAGTCGGCGGAACATGCGGGTGTGCTGACGCTCTTCTTCGAGGAACTGACGCAGCGCCACCTGAAGCTCGTGTGGTATTCGGCGAGAATCGCGCAACAATGTCGGCAGAATATGCCCGCCGAATTCCTCCTCGAAAAAGCAGATCAGCTCGTTGTGCATCAGGCCGACGAGCTGGTTATAGCGTCGCTGCTGCGCTCGCGTGAGCTGCGCGAAGATCGCGGTGTGGGCAAGGGGGGCGAGGCTGTAGCAGATGAAAAGCTTGTCGCGGTCGATGGGTCCCTCGAGGCGCGGCGGCGCGTGCCGCTGTTCGCGGTAGAGGGCGCGGTTGTTGATCCGGTCGAGCGACAGACGCCGTCGCTCCGGCAGTTCGAGCGGTTCAGGCGGCATTGCCCGTGATCCGGCTGCGCAGAGTCCGCATGCGCGGCACATTGACGACAAGAAACGCGAGCAGCCCTCCGAGGACTACATCGAAAAGATGATGGCGATGGGTGAATACCGTAGACGCGACGAGCGCGACGAGCCAGATTTCCAGGATGCGGCGAAAAAGGGGCCTGGCGACGCGATGCATCGCCCACACGATGATCGAGCAGTACAGCACGTGAAATGATCGCGCCATGTCGTAGCGCGTATCGATCTTGTAGAGGACATCATAGAGCGGCTGGAACAACCCGGCATCGGTTCGATCCGGATAGACGAGTTCGGCCGGGACGAGGAGGAAGAACGCGCCGCCCGCCAGGCTCGCCCAGCAAAGGCGCGCCGCCAACTGCCGCATTTCGTTCGCCTCGAGCTGCAGCGGAATGAACGGGAACAACAGGTTGATCGACAGATAGGGCAGCACCCTCCACGCTACGAAGGGCAGCCGCAGCTCGAAATCCGCATAAATTTGCAGATGGTTCGTGCGACCCGCTTCGAGCCGAGCGCAGCCGGCATAGACGGCAAGGAAGACCCCGGCAACCGCGGCCCCGCCGATGATCCACGCCCGCCAGCGCGCGCCCGACGGCCAGGAAAGCGGCCGCGGGCCGGCAATGCGCCGCGGCTCGGCGGGTCCGGTTGGGGCCGCCACCAAGGTGATCTCATTCGTCATCGGCGCCGACCTCATGATCGACCCGCGCCGCGGGGCGGGCCGGCCAGCGCCGATAGGGGCGGACGAACCGCCTGGCCGGCAATAGCGTGCCGGCGGCGAGCGCACTGCCTGGGCCGAGACCCGATTGCACCCCCATGACCGCACCGGCGCCGACGAAGGGTGCGGCGATGTCGACGCGATAGGCACCATGCGCGTCGAGGACCACACTATGGCCCGAGAGCCCGGCACCGACCCCGATCACCGCGCCGGTCTCGATATGGACGAGGTAGCGGTCGAGAATGCGGGCACCCGGCGCCCAATAGCTGAACAGGCTGACATGTCCGCCCCAGGCATTGAGCCACAATGGATAAAGGCCGGGGACGAGGCGCAATAATTCGTCGAACAGCGGCAGGCGGTTGAAGACGTTCTGCCACTGCGTGAGGAACCACCAGACCTTGAACGCTCGGTTTGACTGGGTGATGCCGCGGCCGGCCGGCCGGCCGAAGAGCCCGAGCGTCAGCCGGCACACGACGGGCGGCAGCAGGTAAAGCCATGCCAGCGCGATCGCGATCGCCGCGGTCGCAGAGGAGCCCAAGCAGGCGACGACAACCGCGCCGAGCGCCAGCTGCCCGATCGTCAGGTAATTGATCGCGATCAAAAAGACATTTAGCCCCGGGCCGGAAGGGCGGTCCGCGTGCTCGCTGCGGGTCATGGCAAGTTGTCACATTACCGCGATCTCGACATGCGGAAGGCGGGCATCGATCGGTGCCGGCTCTCGGCTGTCGTTCCAATCGACCAGGTGGAGCACGGTCCGATATTCCCGCGCCCGCCGCCGCAGCAGCGGCGCAAACGGGTGGCGCGAGGCGAGCCCGACGAGCGCCGCCTCGGCGCCGCGCCGGGCCGCTTCATCGAGCCCGCTGCGAACGAGCGCGAGAAACACCGCCGGATTATCGTCGACCGCGAGATGCGAAAGATAGATGTGTCGCAGCGCCTCTCCCACCGCCGGCAACCGCGGGGCACCAAAGACGGCGGCGGTCAGATTGGCAAGCGGCCGCATCGGTCCGAGCCAAGCGGGGTAGCCGCGTACGACGATCTGTTTGAGGCGCCGCTGGTCCCATACGGCGACGCAGGCGGCGATGCCGCGCCCGCTCCGCAACACGAAAAAATCCGCGGCCTCGATTCCCGGGCAGCGCCTGTCGTCGGCGAGATCCTCGGCGCGCCATAGCGGCGCGAATTGCCGCTTGCGGTAGGCCTGTTGCAGGCATTCGGCGATCGCCGGCAGGTCGGCGATGCCGGCACGCTCGATTGCGAGCCGAGACCGTCGCCGGCGGCGCCGCGGGCGCAGCGCAAAGGTCGAGAAGCTCTCGACCCGGTGGTAGCGCGGCATGCCCGGAAGGTTGGCGGCAAGTACCCGCAATGCTCGGCGGTTTTCCTCGCCGATCGCGGTCAGCGCGAACGGCGTCGCGATTGGCGAGAACGGCGGGGCGAACCACCCGGAAACCGGATTTGAGGATGCCGATGCGGCCTCGATGGCTCGCCACAACCCGCAGGCCGCCGAGATAGGGCAGCATTCGCGGCGTGCCATTGACGAAGGCCCAGCGCGCGGAATATTCGCAGACGCCGACCGCCCGCCCCGTCCGCCGGCTGGTGGCGACGACGTATCCGTGCCGCTCGCCCATCAGACCGGCCACCGCGAACGCGTCGGGTTCACGCTCGAAGGTAAGCCTTACCCAACCGTCCATTGGCGTCTGACGCAACAGCGCGCGTATTTCCGGCTCGTCGCCGCGAGTGGCGAAGCGCGCTGTGCAATCGGCAGCGATCGGCGGCTCGCTTATGCCGCCTTCAGCAACGGGCCCGCCCATTCCGGATCGCCCAACGGAAAACGGTCCCGCGCCGCCACTTCGACGCGATGCATGCCATTGATCAGGAAGAAATTGCGGAACATGAACGCGTCGGCGCGGTTGACCGGGTCGAGGGCGCGCCGCAGCGTGCTGCGCCATCCGTAGAAGGTGCGGCGCGCCGCGATGCAGCCCTTGCGCACCTCGTCTCCCGACATGTTCCGCGGCCGGAACGGCACGTCGTTGTAACCGTAGCGATCGTCGAGCCACCAGCGGGCGTAGAGCAGCCGGCCTTCGCCCGCGAGCCGCCCGTAGAGCGGCGTGCCGGGAAACGGGGTGAGGTGATTGAAGGCGGCGAGATAGAACCCGTTCTCGATGGCGAACCCGGCAGCCCGCTCGAACGAATCCGGCCGATCGCCGTCGTAACCGAAAATGAAGGTTCCGTACACGCGAATGCCGTGCCGCCGCAGATTGCCGAGTGCGGCGGCATAGCCGCCTTTCATCATGTTGAAGCGCTTGCGCATCGCCTTGAGCACGTCCGCATCGAGCGTCTCGAACCCGATCAGCACGCCGCGGCAGCCGCTGGCGGCCAGCAAGGCCACGAATCCTTCGTCGTGAGCCGCGTTGATGCTCATCTGCGTGACCCAGCGGATCCCGGCCGGCGCCAGTGCGGCGACGAGCTCGCGCGCCCGCGGCAGGTCGGCGGCAAAATTGTCGTCAACAAAGAAGAACAGCTTTTTCTCAGGTTTGAGCGTGGCGATCTCGGCGAGGATCGCGTCGATCGGCCGATTGCGCGCGGTGCGATGAAAGAAGCTCTGTACCGCGCAGAAATCGCAGGGAAAGCGGCAGCCGCGCCCGGTCTCGACCAGACCGATCGGCAAATAGTGTCGATGGCGGAATAGCCTGCGATCGTAGCGGACCGCCGAGAGATCGGGCAGTGTCTCGGCGCGATAGATCGGTTTGAGGCGGCCGGCACGCGCGTCGTCGACGACCTCCTGCCACAGCCCCTCCGCCTCGCCGACAACGACCGCCTCCGCGAACAGGGCAACCTCGTCGGTGGCGAGCGTTGCGTGGAAGCCGCCCATGACGACCGGCACCCCTCGCCGACGATATTCGCTGGCAATCTGATAGGCGCGCTTGGCGGTGTAGGTCTCCACCGGGATCGCGACCAGATCCGTCGGGCGATCGAAGGGGATCGGCTCCATCCGGTCGTCGTGGAAGGCAAGCTCGACATCCCTCGGGGTAAGCGCTGCGAGGGCGGCGATGGCCAGCGGCTCCATCTGCCAGGTGCGCATGTAGGCGGTGCCCGGTTTGCGTCCGACGGCCGGATGGACGAGAGTCAAGTGCATCACGCCGCCTTGCGCACCGCGATCGGCCAGTCGCACGTATAGTGGGTCCGCAGATGCCGAGCATAGTAGCGATAGCCGAGATTGGCCATGATCGCGATCGGCACTTGCGTACGGGCGCGGGCGAGCCGCGACGCGATCGAGCGGCAGGAATAAACCTGTCGCCAGGCCCGCTCGTGACCGTCGCGGAGCTCGCGCGGCGTCATCCGCCGCGGCCGAAACACGACGTGCTGGCCGTCATAAAGTTCCCAGTCGCGCGTCAGAATGCGTCCCTCGGATTCGAGGCGGCGATAGAGTGCGGTGCCTGGAAACGGGGTCAAAATCGCGAATCGCGGCAGATCGATCGCCGCATCGACGGCGAAGGCGACCGTTTCGGCGAAGGTTTGCCGCGTGTCGTGGTCGTTGCCGAACACAAAGCAGCCCTGAACGCTGATGCCGAGGGCATGCAGATCCCGGATCAGCGCGCGATAGCCGGCCGGCCGGTTGAAGCCCTTGCGCAGTCCCCTGAGGCCCGCCTCGCCGAGCGTCTCGAAGCCGATCAGAAGACCGCCGCATCCGCTGCGCGCCATCAGCTGCATCAGCTCGGGGTCGCGGCCTATCAGGCTGGTCGAGAGGCCGAACCAGCGAACCCGCAAAGGGACGAGTGCGGTGAACAGTTCGGCGGCATAGTTGCGATCCGAGATCAGGTTGAGGTCGACGAAGATGATCCTCCGCCTGCCGACCCGGCGGATGTCGTCGACGACATGGCCGATCGGTTTCTGCAGTTGCTTGCGCCCCCAGGCGGCCGGCGAAACGCAGAATTCGCAGTCGTGGGCACAGCCCCGCGTCGCCTCGAAGACGGCCTGCGTCAGGAACTTCCGGCGGTCGAGCAGGTCGCGTCGGGCAAAGGGCAAGTTGACGAGCGCGAAATCGCGCGCCTGGTCGTAGCGCCGGTGCATTCGACCGGCGGCAAAGTCGCGGAGCAGGGCGGGCCAGCTCTCTTCGGCATAGCCGACGCAGATCGCATCGGCACGGCCAATCGCCTCCTCGGGTAGGAGCGTGACGTGCGGCCCGCCGAGCACGACAGGGACACCGCGGCCGCGAAAATGCGCCGATAGCTGATACGCGCGGTTGGCGCTGCCGGTAATGACGGTCATGCCGACGAGGTCAGCTTCGAGATCGAGCGGCACCTCCTCGATGCCCTCGTCGTAGAGCGTGAATTCGATTTCGAGTTCCGGCGGGGCCAGCGCGGCGAGCGTTGTCAGCGTCAGCGGTTGATAGCGGAGTGATTTACAAAAGATCCCGCCGCGGCTGCGGTAGAGCGGGCCTTTGGGCGAAATCAGGGCAACCCGCACGAACGTACCCCCCGGCTCGTTTTGGCCAAAGTATAGCCGGAAAACCCGGGCGACCAAATCCGATATTTTGGCCTATCCGGATCCGCCGCAGCCATTTGGAAGAAGCCACGGGGCATCCCTCTCATAGACCAGTATCGGCGGCTTGATCGCACCGAGCGGTCGACGCCCGGCTTCGGCCCGGCTGTGGCGCCCGATTGCATCGCGCGCAACCCGCATCGTCACCGGCCCAAGTTGGCCAAACGCGCGCGCGTCGCCGTATTGCGGATTGCGGCAAAGAAGGGTGTCGACGCGCCCAGCTACATTGGCGGTATCCGGCTGTGTCTCAACGATGAACTCATAATGCGGAACGGGGCCGCTGCACGCGACCAGCAACCCCGGCACCGGGAGGCCCATCAGCACCTCGGCAACGAAAGCCTCGGTGAGCTTTTCGCCGACGAGATCCGTAACCCAGCCGCTGCGCCCCAGAAACACCAGACGCGGTAGCCCCCTCTCGCCGCCGATGCAGCGGACGAGGTCGCCGAGATCGTAGCGATAGAGCCCGCCGGCGGTCGTGATGACGACGCGATAGACCTCGCCGGCGGCGAGCTCGTCGACGAGGTGTGACGATCCTCCCTGATCGATGAACTCGATAAACGTACTCGCGATGGCCGGGATCGCGCCGCCGCTGCTCCCCATCGGCAAGGTCACCGCTGCTTCCGTGGCCAGCAGACCCTTCGGCTCCAGGAAGACATCGGGGAAGCGCGCGGCGAGCGATTGGGCGAAGCGGCGCGACGGCCCGTCGGCCCAAGCGCTGATCGTGTCGAGCCTCGGCCACAGGACGCGGGTGTTCAGGCTCCCACCGCGCATCGCAGCGGCAAACCGCGCCGAGGCTTCGGGCGCCGGTTCGGTACCCGGGGCGCCATCTCTCAGCAGGCGCATCAGCGCCTCGTTTTCGCTGATCATGGCATCGAGCAAGGCGGTCAGGAAGGTCGGGCTCCACACCGAGACGAAACTCAGCGTCTCGGCCATTACCAGCGCTCGCAACGTCGCGAACCGCCAGCCCGAGATGTCCCCGATCGGCGATAGAGACGCGGGTGCCACAAGCAGCGGAGAAAGAGAACGGGCGACATCGTCACCGAGATACGCGCCCTCCGACGGCAGCCCCACCGGTATGTTGCTGGCCAGCCGCCGCGGCGGCCGATTTGCCGGGCTCACCGCAACATAGGCGGTGCCCGCGAACGCAGCGGGGCGGCGCTGCGCGAGATCGGCAAGCCACGGAAGAACGGCGCGGCGGAAGGCGGCGAAACTGGCCGGGGTGTAAGGAACCAGCTTTCGTCCCGATCGCGTGCCGCCGGTTTCCTCGAAGGCGACCACCGGGTCGCGCGTCAGTATGGCGTCGTCACCGGCTGCGATTCTCCCGATAAAAGGGCCAAATTCCTCGGCCGGCCGTATCGGGACACGCCGGCGAAAATCGTCGATGTCGCCGATCCCCGAGAATTCGTGCATTCTGCCGAACCGGGTCGCGGTGTTTCTCCGGACGAGCCCGATCAGGAGGGCGTGCTGGACCCTGCGCGGCGCCACGAGGCGACGCACGAACCGACGCAACTCCGTGCGGGCGATCGTCAGGACCGGCGCCCAGCCGATCACTCTTCGAGCCCTTGGGTAAAGAGCTTGCGGGCGATCGGCCTCAGATTGGCCGGTGACAGTTCCGTCAAACAGACGAGTTCGTCGCCGCGAAGGTATCCCGGGTTCCTGGCGACAAAGAAGGCGACCTCGGGCCGCCGTAATTCGTGGGCCTCGACCCGCGCCCATGGCGCCTTCAAACGGTCGCGCGGTTCGGCGAAGGAGACGATGCCTCGCCCCCGATCGTAGCGATCACCGAAGCGCGCGGCGGCGAGCCCGTCGATGATCGCGCATGCCCAAGGCGGAGTGGCACCAAGCCAATGGGGAAAGAATTCGATCGCGAATGCGGGAAGGTAGCGGAAGGTGCGATGGCCTTTAACGATCAGGAACCAAAACAACGGTACCGCGGTCGCCTGCGCCTTGATCGCGCCGGCAAAACGTATCCAGTTGGCGGCGAGCGCCTGCGTACCCCAGTAACGGCGCTCGATGATCGTGTCTCCGGAGAAGATCGCGCGGAGGGGCTGGTTATTGATTTCCGCCTCGATCACGGCGAGCGTCGAGAAGCCGCCCAGAGTGCCCGACAATTCGCGCAAGAGCAGTACGAATTGTTTTTCCTTGAAGTCGGCGAGAAATCGATCGGGTGATGTGCCGTCGTAATAGGTGGCATAGAGCCGGTACAACTCGCGCCTGAGACGGGGCGGGACATTGAAGACCTGCTCGACCTGCGCGGTTAGACACCGATTCGATCCAGCCGCGCTCGCGCCGTCGCCTACTGAACGGTTCATCTCCAATCCGGGAGCGCCTCCTCGGTCCAGCGGGTCATTGCCAAATTGTAAATCGCGGCTCTCGCGTTTTCCAGGACGCGGGCGACGTGACCACGCTCGCCAACCCCGAGGTCGTGGAAGAGCTGGGCCGGATGGTCGACGTTTAACAGGGTGTGGCGCGATCCAGCCGGTGCAAGACCGGCCCGGGTAAGCCGTAGCGGGCGCCCGGTAGTGAGTGTTGCGGGGTCGTCGGCGACGGCGGCCGCAAAGCGTACACAGCGATTCTGTGGGGTGTGCTATTGAGCCACGAAATCTCGAAGCTCGCAGAGGCCGAGGCGGTAAGCAACGTCGAAGGCAACACGTGCGGCACCGCTAGGCGAGGGGCCGTCGCTCTGCCGGGGTCGAAGACCACATCACGCAGAAAGGGATCGCGTCGGAACCTGGGAGGTCTCCGGCTTGACCGGGCGGCTGCGGCCGCCCGGTCCGCATCGGGAAGGTGAGGAGCCGTAGCCGATGATGCACGAGCCGGAGACGTCGGACCGGTGCGTAGTACCGAGGAAGTCTGCGAACAATGCCGCGCCCGCGGCAGCGGAGTGGATGGAGGGAAGGCACCGGGACAAGGGGAGACCGCCCGGCCCGGCACGCTCCGGGCGCAGAACCGGGTTGGCGTGTCACCGGCGCCGTCGCGGTCTCGTTGCGCAACTGCATGGGTCGCCCAAACCCCGAACGGCGCAACGGTATCACCCGAGACAGGAGCCCGGTGCGGGAAAGCCGCACGCCGGGATCTGCGCGGGGGGCTGGCCGCAAGGCCAGTCCCTACCGCGACCGCGGAGTTTATCCTCGGGCCGCGCGGAGCGCGGACCCGTGGGCTCGCAATGACGGCACTCGTATTGTGAAACGCATTTCCGATCCACCACACTAGAAGATTGTCATTCCGGAGCGCGGGCTTTGCCCGCGAATCCGAAATCCATGAACACGGGGTCGTGAAATCAATGGCTTGGCCCGTGTTCTTGGATTCCGGGCCCGGCCCTGACGGGCCGTCCCGGAATGACGGCCGAGTTTTTCCGCACCCTGTTAAATTAACTGCCGCCTTCAGCCGGTTGCCTGGCGCCCCCGCCCCAGGCGACCCGGCCGGAGCGCGAGCCAGGCCGGTCGGCCCGCCGTAATCGGCGCGCAGCGTCTGCCTTCCGAAACCGAACCGATTCGACGGGTCCGTCGACGGCGGCAGCCGCCTTTTGCACAGTTTTGGCATCGCCAGGCGCGACCGCCTATGGTAGCGCCGATTGCGCTCACAGCTCGGGTTTTGCCGCATGTCGGCTTGGGGCGACCTTCAGTACCTGCCGCTTGGCCTACCACAGTTTTCGCTTCTAGCGATCCTTTATCTTGCGGTGGTTGCATGGGTCGTGCTGCGGGCATTCCGCTTGGCCTCGATACGGATCGGCCTCGGCTCGAACACGGCGTTGCTGTTGCTGATGGCCTCCTTGGGCGGCAGCTACTTGAATATCCCCGTGGCTCAACTGTCCGAGCAGCAGATCGTTTCCGGACAGGTGGTCTCGTTTTTCGGCATGGATTACATCGTCCCGACGGTGACGAATTGGCCGGGGACGATCATCGCCGTCAACGTCGGCGGTGCGGCGATCCCGGTGTTGCTGTCGCTCTATCTTCTGGCCAGATATCGGCTATGGCGGCTTGGCGGGCTGGCAATCGCAATTGTGGCGTTGGTTTGCCA
Organism: uncultured Alphaproteobacteria bacterium; assembly: GCA_963772295.1. Classification (GTDB taxonomy): domain Bacteria; phylum Pseudomonadota; class Alphaproteobacteria; order ATCC43930; family CGMCC-115725; genus AP-15. The sequence continues at coordinate 202,095 of CAVYWO010000017.1, read as the reverse complement.
TGCACTGGCCAAGCCGGTGCCCGGCCTGGGCATCGCCCTGCCGGTGTTCGTACCGCCGCTGTCGGCGGCAGCAGTTTCGCTGGTGCTGTCGCGCACGCATGCACCGGCGCTGGCTTACGTCGGCGGCTCAATCGGCTGTCTGATCGGGGCTGACCTCCTTAATTTGGGCCAGATCCAAGGATTGGGTGCGCCGGTCGCTTCGATCGGCGGCGCCGGCACTTTCGATGGGATTTTTCTCACCGGAGCGTTCGCGGTGCTGCTCGCCGGCATGTTCAGCCCGGCAACCGGCCCCGACGCCAAGGCGGGCAAAACGGTCGGCTGAATGGCCTGCCCCGAGCTGACCGCCGCCCGACGGCGGCATCCCGTTCAGCCGGCTGCCTGGCGCAACTGGCGCAGGGCGACGACCAGCATCGCCAGATCGGGCGCCGGGGAGGCGCGCAATTCGCCGGCAACCGTCGCGGCCGGGACGAGTGCGGCGGCGTGGGTTTCCGTCCAGGCGGCAAGCGGGTCCGCCGCTGCGCCGGCCTCGTCGAGCACCCGCGCCGAGAGCTCGGCCTGCAAGCCGTAGGAATCGTCGATCACGATCTCGGCCGCGGCTTTCTGCCAGTTCGTTTCCGCCGGCAGCCGGCGCGCCGCGGCGCGCAGATCGTCGAGCGCGAAACGGGCGCCGACGCCGTAAAAGGTCCGCGCCACGCGCTCGATCGGCTGCCGGATGCGGGCCGCGAGATCGCCGACTTCGAGCGCGGAGACCAGAAAAATGAACCGGCCGATCCGCCCGGCGAACGGCGCCGGCACACCGGCAGCGGCAAACCGCGCGGCGCGCGCCTCGAACAGCGCCCGATCGGCGGGCGGCAACAGCTCGGTGACGATCTCGCCGAGGCGTCCGACCGCGGGGGCGAAGAGCGCGATCGCGGCGCCGATATCGAACCGTTTGGCGCGCAACAGCCAAGCTGCCGCATGCCCGACGATGTCGGCGATGTCGAGCAGCATTTCGCCCTGCAACGGTGCCGCGACCGTGCCGTCGAGCGCCTCGATCTCGGCCCACAGCGCCGGCAGATCGAACACCCGCCGAACGATCAGATAGGCGCGGGCGATCTCCGCCGCCGGGCGGCCGGTTTGCGCCTGCAGATCGGTGACCAAAGTGATGCCGCCCCGGTTGACGAGATCGTTGGCGACGCTCGTCGCGCCGATTTCCCGGCGCAGCGGGTGAGAGGCGATCTCTGCGCCGAGCCTGTCGCGCAGCGACGCCGGGAAATAGTGATGCAGCGTCTCGGCGAGTTCGGCGGCGTCGGGCAGATCGGAAGCCAAGAGCTCGGCGTCGAGCGCCAGCTTGGCATAGGCGAGCAGCACCGCGAGCTCGGGTCGCACCAGGCCGCGGTGCTGCGCCGCCCGCTCCGCCAGCGCCTCGTCGTCCGGCAGGAATTCGAGGGCACGATCGAGCCGGCCCCGGCGTTCGAGTTCGCGGATCAGCCGCGCCTGGCGTGGCAGCGCCGCGGGGCCGCGGGCTTCGGCGACCGACAAGGCCTCGCCTTGCAGGTAGTTGTCGCGCAGGACCAGGGCCGCGACATCCTCGGTCATGCCGTGCAGCAGCGCCGCGCGTTCCTCGGCCGACAGCGCCCCGATGGCGATGGCGCGGTCGATCAGGATCTTGATGTTGACCTCGTGGTCCGAGGTGTCGACCCCGGCCGAATTGTCGATCGCGTCGGTATCGATCCGACCGCCCGCGAGGGCAAAGGCGATCCGCCCGCGCTGGGTCACCGCCAGATTGGCACCCTCGCCGATAACCTTGGCGCGGACCTTGTCGCCGTCGACCCGCAGCCCGTCATTGGTGCGGTCGCCGACCTCGGCGTGGCTCTCGTCCGGCGCCTTGACGAAGGTGCCGATGCCGCCGAACCACAAGAGATCAACCGCGGCGGTCAGCACTTTCTTGATCAGCTCGGCCGGGGTCAGCCGATCCGCCTCGATATCGAGGGTGCCTTTCATTTCGGCGCTGATCGGGACCGACTTGGCGGCGCGCTCGAAAATTCCGCCGCCCGCCGAGATCAGCGCGCGGTCGTAATCGGCCCAACTCGATCGCGGCAACCGGAACAGCCGCTGCCGCTCGGCAAAGCCGCGTTCGGCATCGGGCTGCGGATCGACAAAGATGTGGCGGTGGTCGAAGGCGGCGACGAGCCGGATATGGCGCGAGATCAGCATGCCGTTGCCGAAGACGTCGCCCGACATGTCGCCGATGCCGACGACCGTCAGATCGCTTGTTTCCGGGTCCCTGCCAAGCTCGCGAAAATGGCGCTTGACGAGTTCCCAAGCGCCGCGCGCGGTGATGCCGATCGCCTTGTGGTCGTAGCCGGCCGAACCGCCCGAGGCAAAGGCGTCGCCGAGCCAGAACCCGTACTCCTCGGCGATCGCATTCGCATGGTCGGAGAAGCTCGCGGTGCCCTTGTCGGCGGCGACGACGAGATAGGGATCGTCGCCGTCGTATCTGATGATTTCCGGCGGCGGCACGATGCGGTGACCCCCCGGCGCATCGGCCGCGATATTGTCGGTGAGGTCCAAGAGCCCGCGGATGAAGATCCGGTAGCATGCGACGGCCTCGTCGGGAAGGCGGCCGGGCGCCGCCGGCGGCTGTTTGACGACAAAGCCGCCCTTGGCCCCGACCGGGACGATGACCGCGTTCTTGATCGTCTGGGCCTTCATCAGCCCGAGAATTTCGGTGCGAAAATCCTCTCGGCGGTCGGACCAGCGGATGCCGCCGCGCGCCACTCTGCCGGCCCGCATATGCACGGCTTCGACCCGCGGGCTGTAGACATGGATTTCGAACAAGGGCCGCGGCTGCGGCAAGAGATCGATCTCGCTGCTGGCGAGCTTGACCGCAAGATAGGGCTTGGGTCGGCCCGAGGGCAAATACTGGAAGCAATTGGTCCGGACCGTCTTCGAAATCAGGGTCAAATAGCCGCGCAGGATGCGGTCCTCGTCGAGGCTCGCCACCCTGTCGAGAGCCTCTTCGATCGCCTGCGCCTCGGCCGCCGCAGCCGTCGCGCGCTCGCCGGCAAACCCCGGATCGAACCGGGTCTCGAACAGCCGGACGAGGCGGCGGGCGATCTCGGGATGGCGGCCAAGCGCGTCCTCGATATAGGCTTGGCTATAGGGTAGGCCGGCCTGGCGCAGCACTTTCGCATAAAGACGCAGCACGCCGACTTGCCGGATCGACAGGTCGGCCGAAAGCACCAGCCGGTTGAAGCCGTCGCTCTCGGCCCGGCCGGTCCACACCGCGCCGAGCGCTTCGGCGAAGCGCGCTTCGACGTGGCCGGCGGAGGCGCCCTGCCGAGCCGCACCGGCGAGCGCGAATTCGTGGATCCAGACCGGCGTTCCGTCGGTGCGGTCGATGCGGAAGGGTTCTTCGGCGATGACGCGCAGACCGAGATGATCGAGCATCGGCAGCACGTCGGACAGCACCACCGGCTCTTTGGCGCGGTAGAGCCGCAGCCCGGACAGGCCGCCATCCGCATCCGGATGAACCGCGACTTCGAGCGGCGAACCGGCAAGGACGGCATCGATCCGGGCCAGGTCGGCCACCGCTTGCGCAATCTCGGTCCGCGCCTGGTAGGCGACCGGCAGCGGCTCGAGCCGGCGCAGCCGCGCTCGCGCGCCATCCTCGCCGAAGGCGGCCGCCGCCGCTTCGGCAAGGCGGTCCGACCAGATCCGACCTGCCTCGGCCAGCTCCTGTTCGAGCGCCGCCGGATCGACGGCCGGCACCGCGCCGCGGGTCGTGCGGATGATGAAGTGGATCCGAGCCAGCACCGACTCGTCGAGATGGGTGTAGAACGCCGCCACGCTGCCGGCGAAGGCGCGCTCCAGGATCGCGGCAAAGCGGCGGCGCAGCGCCGTGTCGTAGCGCTCGCGCGGGGCGTAGACGAGGCAGGAGACAAAGCGCTCGAGCGGGTCTCGCCTCATGAACAGCGCGATCCGCTGCCGCTCCTGAAGGTTGAGAATGCCGATCGCCATGTCGGACAGCTGGTCGGCGTCGTCTTGGAACAGTTCGTCGCGCGGCAGGGTGTTGAGGATGTGGAGCAGCGCCTTGCCGTCATGGCTCGTCCTCGACAGCCCGGCGCGTTCGACGACCTGGCAAACCTTTCGCCGCAACAAGGGGATCGCCCGCGGGTCGCGGCCGTAGGCAGCCGAGGTGAACAGCCCGAGAAAGAGCCGGATGCCGACGACCTCGCCGCCGCGGCCAAAACGGCGCACCCCGATCGCGTCCATATGCGCCCGGCGGTGCACCGTCGCGCGCCGGTTCGCCTTGGTGACGACGAGCAATTCCCGGCGTCGCACAAAAGCCTGCACGTCCTGCGGCAGCGACGACAAATCCCGCAGCCCGCCGAAGATCGGAAAATCCGGATCGCGCAGGATCCCGAGGGCCGGATGCTCGGGCTCCGCCCGGCCGGAAAAGTCGTATTCGCGGTAGCCGAGGAAGGTGAAATTGTCGTCCTCGAGCCAGCGCAGAAATTCGCTGACTTCGGCGCTTTCGGCGGGCGCCACCGGTGGCGCTTCCGGGCCGGAGAGGGTGTCGATCAGCGCCCGCAAGGTCCGCCGCATCGCCGGCCAATCGGCGACCGTGACGCGGACATCGGCGAGAACGCCGATCAGCGCCTGCGCGAGGCGCGCCAATTTGGCCGGGTCGCCCTCATGGGTGATCTCGATATGCATCCAGGATTCGGAGAGCCCGGGTTCGCCCCGTTGGCGCAGCTCGGCGAGCCTGCCGTCGGCGTCGCGCGCCACGGTCGGCAGCGGATGAATCACCAGATGCACGACGAGGTCGGCGGCGTTGATCGCTCCGTTCACCGAATCGACAAGGAACGGCATATCGTCATTGGCAATCTCGACGATCGTGTGCGGCGAGGACCAGCCGTCGGTCGCGGCCTCCGGGTTGAAGACCCTGATTTTCGCGTGGCCGGGACGGCGCCGGGCGGCAAAGCGCCACAGCGACAGCGCGGCGCCGCAGAGGTCGCGCGGGCTGCGGGCGGCGACGTCGGCCGGCGGCACATGCTCGCAGAATTGGGCGACAATCCGCTCGGCAAGGCCGCGTTCGGCCGGTTCGAGCGCGGCGGCGGCGAGTGCTGCGGCCTTGCAAACGAGCTTTGCCTTATGCGCTTCGTCGGGCCGTGGCCGGGTCAGTTCGATCGTGCTTGCCATCCCGCCTCCGACGCGGTGCCGAACCGCCGTGTTGCCGCCATTTTCGGTGCAACAATACGAGACAAACACTGGTGATTCGAACACCTCCCGACAAGCTCGCCAAATCGCCAGACGATTTCGATGCCCTTCAGCAGGGACCAGGCGGAGGGTTGAGCGCGGCGGGCTCTACGTTCACCTGCCGGCCCGCATCGACCGATCGCGCCCTGAAGAGCCCGACCGAAAACGACGCGCGCAATCTCAATGGCTTATCCGCGGCCCAAGCGGCGCCGCCGCGTCGCATCACCCACCCCGGTCCGCCCCCATCGAGGGGGCGGGGGCGCGCTGCAAGAGGGGGTGACCCCGGCTCGGGGCACCGGCCCCTCATAACCGTCGCGCTGGACCCATGACCGTGCGGCCGCCGGCGAAATACGCGACGACATCGGCGACGGTAACGGTTTCGCCGGTCCGCAGGCTTGGCAAAATACCGGGGGCGAGAATGCCGGGCGCTTGCGAACGGCGACAAAGACGCCTTTCTTCACGCCGTTGTCGATCGTATCGAGTATCTCCTTTTGCCGCAGCATCTTCGGCAGTTTCGGCTTCTCGGCGAAGGCGCCGGCCAGGTCCTTGATGCGCCGTGGCGCGTCCTCGCTCGCCATACTCTGGGGGGCGGCGCTCGTAGAGATCCATGTCGGTGCTCCTTTGCGGCAATCAAGATGCAACCTTGGCCGCAGCCGGCGCACGGATCCGCACTTTTCCGCCGTCCTCGAGGTCGACGGGCGGGGTGAGCACGACCTCGTCGCCCGGCTTGACGCCTTTGCTGACCTCGACCTCGGTCCCGAGGTCGCGAACTTCGGTGATCCTGCGGCTGTGCACGACACCATCCTCGACCACGAGCACATGCAGGCCGTCGCTGTCGAAGACGATCGCCGCTGCCGGCACGATCAGCGATGGTGTTCGGCGCGGGACCCTGAGCTCGACCGTGCAGTAGATTCCCGGGCTCAGCTCTCCGTCGGGGTTGGGCACGTCGATCTCGGTCAAAAGGGTTCGGGTGGCGGGGTCCAGCGCGTCGGCAGTCCGTGTGACCTTACCGGCAAAGCCGCGATCCGGGATCTCCGGGACCCGGACCAAAGCATCGATCCCCTGCTTTACCCCGACGGCCGCGTCCTGCGGCACGTAGAGCCGGATGCGCATGACGTCGCTCTGGGTCAGCGTGAACATGAATGTGCCGCTCGTCGCATCGGCCTGGACCAGGCTGCCGACATCGATGTTGCGGCGGGTCACGATGCCGTCGAACGGGGCGATCACCCGCTGATAGGCTTTCTGTTGGCGCAGCACCGCCAACTGGGCCTCCTGCGACCGGCTCGCGGCAGTCTCCGCCCGGACGACCTGCCGCTCGGCAGCGTAGTTCAGCCGATCGGTATCGCCTTGCTGCCGGGTCACCCAACCTTGCTTGACGAGCGCCGAGTTGCGCGCCCAGGTGACCCGGCCGAGTTCGCGGTTATCCTTGGACTGGCGATGCGTGGCCTCGGTTTGCGCCAGGCTGGCCTCGGCCTGCGCGATCTGGTGGTCGAGTTCGGGGGCGGTAATGACCGCCAGAAGATCGCCGGCCTTGACCCGCGAGCCGATATCGACATTGCGCCTTTCGATATAGCCGCTGGCTCGGGCGTAGATGTTGGCGGCCTCGAAGGCGTTGGTGGTGGCCGGCAACGTCACGCTCATCGTCCCGGGACTGGCACGAACCGCGGCGACGCGGACGCTCGGGACGAAGTCGCGATGCTGTTCGGCGGCGGCCATGACCTCGAGATGCTACGCGTAATGTCGCCACACCCCGATCGCCAGCCCACCGAGGAGTACCAGCAGCGCGCCGAGGCCGAGCAGCCGGCGCCCGCTTCGGGTGTTCCGGCCTCCCGCCGAGCCCGCGAGCGGTTGATGATCGATGTCGGTCATTTCAGACCTCCTCGGCAAAGACGCCCTGCGCCGGCTTGCCGTCGTTGCCTTTGCGCAGCCTGGCGAAGAGGTAGGGCACGATGAGCAAAGTGGTCGGTGTCGCGAACAGCAATCCGCCGATGACGGCGCGCGCGAGCGCCGCGTTCTGCTCCTCGCCGGCGCCGCCGATCGCCATCGGCAGCATGCCGACGATCATTGCCGCAGCCGTCATCAGCACCGGCCGAATTCGCGTTCGCCCGGCGGAGATCGCCGCATCGAAGGCGCGCATGCCCGCGAGCTGCTGTTCACGGGCGAAGGTGACGAGCAGGATCGAGTTGGCCGAGGCGACGCCGATCGCCATGATCGCGCCCATCAGCGACGGCACGCTCAACGTCGTGCCCGTAATGTACAGCATCGTGACTGCCGCAGAAGGTCGCGGGCAATGCCAAAATCACGACGAGCGGGTCGCCGAAATTCTGATAGTTCACGACCATCAGCAGGTAGACGAAGACGGCGGCGAACAAGAGCCCGATGCCCATGTCGCTGAAGGCATCGTTCATGCTCCCGATCTGACCCAGCACCTGGATTGTGTTGCCGGGCGAAAGCTCCTTCTGCAGCCCGGCGACGGTCTTGCCGATCTCGCCCGCGACACTGCCGAGGTCGCGATCTTGGACATTAGTGTAGACCTCGTAGATCGGCTGAATGTTTGCCTGGTTTGCGTTGGTCGGCAGCGCAGTGCGGGTGAGTGTCGCCACGTTGCTGAGCATGCCCGGCACCGGATCCCCTTGCGGCGAGAGGGCGGTGCTGACCGGCGTGTTGGTCAGCGCATTGAGCGACGCCACCTGAGGCTCCGGGGTCTGAACTGCCAGGTAATAGGGTATCCCCTTCGTCAGATCGGTCCAGAAATTTGGAGTTACCTGCTCGGAGGAGCTCAGGCTGATGTTGAGGTTGGTGGCGATCTGACTGGCATTGAGGCCGAGCTCTGCCGCACGAGTACGGTCGATCGCGGCAATGAACGCCGGCGCATTGACCTCCTGCTGGAGGTGGGTATCGACAACACCCGGGATCGCCCCGATGCGGCGCCGGAGCTGCCGCGCGATATGCAGATTTCTGGCGCGGTCATAGCCGACGGTCCGCACGTCGATCTGCGCCGTCACGCCGAACCGGCAGCACTTGCCGCAGCTTGTGCACATAATTGGCCGTGGGCCGGTGCCCGTCCTTCAGAGAGACCAGGATCACGCCGTCATTGATGCCGATCGTCGAGCCGTCGGCGAAGGACAGATTGTAGAGGCGCGCCGGCAGACCGATGTTGTCGACGATCAGGTCACGCTCGCTCGCCGGGATGATGTCGCGGATCTTGTTCTCGATAGCCTCGAAGATCTGCTCGGTCTTCTCGATGCGGGTGCCGGCCGGAGCGCGGACATGGAGCTGGATCTGCCCGCCGTCGATGGCCGGAAAGAAGTCGCGCCCGACATAGATATACATCACGGTCCCGAGGGCAAGGATCGCCATCGCGACAATCGGCACGATGATCCGGCGGGTCAGCAGAGTGGCGAGGAGCTCGGCATAACCGTCGCGCAGGCGATCAAAGCCACGCTCGAGGCGATTATGGAAACCTGCGAACCGGCCCCCTTGATCGCCGCGACGCTCGCCCTTCAACAACAATCCGATTGAGATCGGCGTCAGCGTTCGGGAAAGGCCGTAGGAGGCGAGCATCGCGAACACGACGGCGAGGCCCAGCGGGGTAAACAAATATTTCGCCGGGGCCCTCGAGGAAGACCACGGAGGTGAAGACGCAGCTGATCGCCAATGTCGACACCAGAGTCGGCACGGCGATGCCGGCGGAGCCGTGCAGGGTCGCCTGCGGCAGCGGCTTTCCTTCCTCGGTCAACAGCCGATGCGTGTTCTCGATCGTCACCGTCGAATCATCCACTAGTGTACTGCTGCCGAAATAACTAGACATTTGGCTCGCCTTGTGGCCTACTCAGCGGGTGAGCAGGAATTGGGTAGCCACTCTGGAGCTGAGAGCCGAACAGCAGGAACTGCTGCAAGGATGGGTTCGGGCGCATGGCACGCCGCAGCAGGTGGTGAAGCGCTGCCGGATTGTTTTGCTGGCGCATGAGGGATACGCCGACGTGGCAATTGCGCAGGAGCTTGGATTGAATTGGCACACCTGTCGGCTGTGGCGGGAGCGCTTCGTCGCCGCGGGGGCGCAGAGCTTGTGGGCGGTGGCCGAAGGACGCGGACGCAAACCCCAGCCGGGCCTGGCCGAACGCATTGTGAAGGCCACGCTGAGCAGCAAACCGCCTGGGCAGACGCACTGGAGCACTCGGGCGATGGCCAGGGCCCAAGGCGTGGACGCGAGCACGGTGTGCCGCATCTGGCAGGAGCACGGCTTGCAGCCGCACCGGCAGGAGACGTTCAAACTCTCGCGCGACCCGCAATTCGTGCCGAAGCTGCTGGATGTGGTGGGCGTGTACTTGCATCCGCCGCAGAACGCGGTGGTGCTGTGCGTGGATGAAAAAAGTCAGATCCAGGCCTTGGATCGCACGCAGCCTGGGCTGCCGATGAAGGGGGGACGTTGCGGCACCTGGACGCACGACTATGTGCGCCATGGCACCACGACACTTTTTGCCGCGCTGAACGTGGCGGCCGGAACGGTCAGCGGGCGGTGTTTTCCGCGCCATCGGCATCAGGAGTTCTTGCGCTTTCTGCGCCAGATCGATGCCGAGTACGCGCCGGAGTTGGATTTGCATCTGGTGTTGGACAACTACGGCACACACAAAACCGCACAGGTCCAACGCTGGGTTCGGCGATCTGACCGGCAAAGCCGTGCGCCGTGGCAGCTTTGCCAGTGTCCCGGACTTGGTGGCCGCGATCGAGGACTTCATTGCGGCTTGGAATTGCGATCCCAAGCCCTTTATCTGGCGGGCGCAAGCCGAAGATATCCTCGCCAAGATCGAGCGCTGTCGGCGGCGGCTGGAAGAGATTTAGCCCGGCTGCACCGTGCGTCGTACGCGAAAGAAGGCAGCGTGACATGTGTATAGTTATTTGCGCATCATAACACGTTGAAGCGCCATCCGCGCTTCACGGTACACTTCATTCCGACCAGCTCCAGCTGGCTGAATTTGGTGGAACGCTGGATGCCGATCGCCAGCGCCAATCCGCCCAACGTCATCGTGTTGAGCGTATCGCCGAGGAAATAGAGCACGACCAGCGAAGATAGGACGGATAGCGGGATCGAGACCATGACCACCAGGGTCGACCGCCAGGAGCCGAGGAACAAAAGGATCATCAGGGCCGTCAGCCCGGCCGCGATCGCGCCCTCGCGCAACACCGAGTTGACCGAGGCGCTGACGAACACCGACTGGTCGAACAGCTCCTTGATCTCCATGCCGGGCGGGGCCGAGGCGCGGGCGACTTTCAACGCTTTCCTGACCTCCCGGACGACGTCGACGGTCGAGGCGTTGCCGTTTTTGATCACGCTCAGCAGGACCGAACGCCGGCCGTCCGATCGAACGACATTCTGCTGCACCAGCGACCCGTCTCGGACCTGGCCGACATCCTTGATGAAGACAGTTGCCCCGTTGGCGTATTTGACCGGGATGTTATTGAGCTCATCGATCGTCGCCGGTACCGCATTGGTGCGCACGGTGTATTGGGTGTCGCCGATTTTCGCGGTGCCGGAGGGCAGGGTCAGGTTCTGAGCATTTACGGCGTTAGCCACGTCCAGCGGCGTGAGACCCTTGGCCAGCAACTTTGCCGGGTCGAGATCGACCATGATCTGGCGGTATTTGCCGCCGGCCGGCGTCGGAAAGGTGACGCCGTGGATCGGCGCCAGCCGCTGCCGCAGATTGTATAGGCCATAATCATAGAGCTGCTGCTCGTTGAGGGTGTCCGAGCTCAGGCTGATTTGCAATACCGGGACGCTGGAGGCGTTGTATTCCACGACGAGCGGCGACTGAATCCCGGGCGGCATGAGCAACCGGATCTAGTTCGTCGCCGAGATGATCTGCGCGATCGCGAGATCAATACTGACGTCCGGCTGAAAATAGATCTTCTGGACCGAGATGCCGTCCAAGGTTTGTGCCTCGATATCCTTGATCCCGCTGACGGCGGTGCTCAGCGCGTATTCGCTGTAGGTGGTGACGCGCTGCTCCATCTCGGGGGTGCTGAGGCCGGTGTATTGCCAAATGACGGTGACGACCGGGATGTCGATCTCCGGAAAAATGTCTGTCGGCATCGACCGGTAAGCGGTGACCCCCAGGAACACGATCAAGAGCGCCAACACGTAAAAGGTGTAGGGCCAACGCAAGGCGAAGCGCACGATCCCCATGACGGCTCCGTTTTTCAAATCGGCGGCTGCGGGTCGGAGACCAAAACTACTGGGCCGACCGCAAGGTCTGCCTTACGCATCGATATACGTGCATCTGCACGTATATCGATGAAGATGGAGCCCCTCGCGTCAATGTCAAGCGCTGGCCGGTGCGTGCCCCTGGAGGCCCCACAGGCGGTCGCCGTGACACCAGGATGCGCCGGCTGATCGGCGAGCGTTGATCGTACTTTGGTGTCGGTCCGGCAGGCCCTCACGGAAGTTCGGGGCGGGGTTGCGGCGGTTCGAGCTTCGCCAGGATCGCCCTTGGTGGTGCCGGCCGCGGCGACAGCGGATAGCGGTAGTCATCGCTCGTGCGGCGCAAAAGGACCGCGAGAGCGTGTGTCTCGTCATCGGTGGGGTCGAGCAGCATCATCGCGTGATTGGCCATCACCCCGCCAAGACGACTTTGCCAAACGGCCGATCCTCGGTCAGATGACGCAAGGCTTCGCCCGCCTCGCCGAGCGGATAGACCCGCTCGACGATCGGCTTGACTGATCCGCCCACGACCAGCGGGATAATGGCCCGCCACGCAGTGGCGATCACGGTGGGTGATTGGGCGAACAGAGAGAAGCCGGCCATCCGCGTGCCCTTCCAGATCAGGTCTGTCACATCGATTGTGGTTTTGCGTCCGGCGGAATAGCCCAATGTGATGAGGACACCGCCGAAACCAAGGCTGCTCAACGCCTCGCTGGTCACGGTGCCGCCGATGCTCTCGATAACGATATCGACCCCCCTGCCGGCCGTTATCCGGCGAACGCCGTCGGCGAGACTTTCAGTGGTGAGGTCAATCACCTCTTCGAAGCCAAGCTCGCGTGCTCTGGCTGCTTTCGCCGGGCTGCCGGCCGTCGAAATCACCTTGCCGGCGCCCTGCGCCCGAGCGAGCTGATAGGTCGCGTTGCCGACCGACCCGCCGATCGCCGGAGCCAATACCGTCTTGCTTGGCTTGAACCCGGCGAGCGTCAGCGTGATCTGCGCCGTCAGATAGGCCACCGGAAGGCTTGCCGCGACAACATCGTCGATGGCGTCGGGGACGAGCGCTACATCTTCGGGCCGCGCCAGCAGCCATTCCTGCCACGCGCCATTCTCGCGAACACCATAGGGCCCGGTGAACATCACGCGGCCGCCCACCGCGAGACCGGATTCGCCAGCATCCTCGACGACACCGGCGCCCTCGTTGCCGAGCACCAGCGGCGCCTTGGCTCGGGGGTGTCCACCCGACAGGATCGTATAATCGAGCGGGGTTACGCCGGCGCCCGTAATGCGGACCAGCACCCTGCCCTTCGCCGGCTGCGGCTTGGGCAATTCGATCTGCCGCAGCCCGCCATAGCCCGAGAAAGTCTCCGCCTCGATCGCACGCATCGGAATCTCCTATGAGTTGAAAGCGGCTCCTTGGGGGGCTGCCACGACACCGCGCCATGGCGAAACGTTCTTTCGACTATCGGTTAGGGCCGCCCTGACGGCGCGACCATCACGCGGTTTCGGTGATCTCGACGCGGTCGGGATAGAAGGCGAGACGGCCCCTGATGGCCTCGACCGCGGGGTACGGCGCCTCGTAGGTCCAGACTGCGTCGATCGAGCGCGCACCACCCGCCGGGATGCTGAAATAGGCGGCGTCCCCTTTGTAGGGGCAGTAGGTCGTGCGGTCTGTCCGCGCCAGCAGCGTCATATCGACATCCTTGCGCGGGATGTAATCGACCGCCGGATGATGGGCCTCGCTGAGTGTGAGCGCTTCGCGCGTGTCGGCGATGACGCGGCCCGCGACCGAGACGATTACGCGGCTAAAGTTGCGTTCGATCGAGATCGGATGATCGGGGCCAGGGATTTTGATTGGCTTCGCTTGCGTTTGGACATTCTGTTCCATAGTGGTCACCTTTGGCTGTGGCGTCGGACCGGACTACGTCGCCGACTTGCCGCCGTCGACGTAGAGCACCTGGCCGGTTGTGAAGGAGGACTTGCTCGAAGCAAGGAAGACGATCGCGCTGGCGATCTCGTCGGGCTCGCCCACGCGTTGGAGCGGAACACCCGCCACGAGGCCGGCCTTTCGTTCGGCGCTGCCAGTAAAGCGGTTGAGCATTGCGGTCTCGATCGGGCCCGGCGCGACCGCGTTGACTTGCACTCCTGATCCGGCAGCCTCCAGTGCCGCTGACTTCGTGAGCCCCTCGACGGCGTGCTTACTTGCCGAATAGACCGACGCGCCTCGCGCACCGATATGACCGTAGGTTGATGAGATATTGATAATGCTGCCGCTGCCTTGGGCCTGCATTACCCGCAGCTCGTGCTTCATGCTGAGGAGCGTGCCGAGCACATTGGTATCAAAGGTCGCCGCATAGCTGTCGGCCGATTGATCGGTAACCGGGCCGGGGTGCCCCTCGGTGCCGGCGGTGTTTACGGCGGCGTCGAGCCGCCCGAACCAGGCGACCGCTTGATCGACCAACTTCCGCACCTCGTCGTCGTGGCGCACGTCCGCACGAACGAACTCGGCCTCAGCGCCGAGAGCCCGCAACTCCGTGGCTAATGCCTGCCCAGCCTCCTCGTGACGGCCCGAAACGACAATGCGGTCGCCTTCGGTCGCGAAGGCGAGCGCTGCCGCACGGCCGATGCCGGTCAGCGCGCCGGTGATCAAGACGACTGGATGTTTCATCACTGCTCCTTCGACCCGCCTCGGGCCTCTCTTCGGGTTGAGTGGACTGAACCAGCTGCTTAGCGATTGGCTTCTCTCACTCGGGAAACGTCGTCCCGAACATCGGCAGACCGCTTCGCAACTCGGCTTTGGTCGCTTCATCCTGCAGAACATCCCAATGTTCCGCGAGCATGCCGTCGGCCGACAGCCCTTCCTTGATCGACGCGTAGAGCTCATTCATTGGTTTCTGCCGCCGGCCCGCCATCTCCGCTCCTCCGGCTCGTTTGTGGGGGGTCATCGGGCGGAAAGGAGGCGCGACGCTTGGCGATGTGCAAGTGGTCGCCGGCGTTGCTGAGCACGATCTGCGCCGACGCCTCACCCGCGGCGCGCGGAATGGAAAGCTCGGCCGACTGCCCCGCCGCCAATACCGTCTCGAACGTCAAGGCCGCTGCCTCCTTCCTCGTCCCCTGCTCAGTGGCCACCACCACGTGGAAGCCGTCGGGCTCGTCGATGTAGTAGACCAAGGCGGAGAAGCGCTCACCGAGCTTCGTCCAATGGGCGGTCACGGGAGATATGTCCGCCGCCTGCACCGTCACCATTCCGGCAAGGACGAGCCCTGCGGTCGCTAGCAGAGTTCTTCATGGCGAAACCGGCGCCGATCACCGGCACGTCCAACTCCTCGACCGCTTTCCCGTTTGCCGTCTTCGCGAGCTGCATTGCACTCATCGTAATAGCTTTCTTCCTGAGACCGCCGCTGGCACGACGCCAGCCGCGTTGGACCCGAGATGAACACTCCCGAAGGTTTGAAAAATGGGCCATAGTTCCAAACACCTCGGACTTGATTGTCCGAAATGGAGGTTCGCGGATGGACAGTCTAGGATCGCTGAATGCCTTCGTTCAGGCGGCGGAAGCCCGCAGCTTCACGACCCTAAGTCACGTAGAATCTCGAGTCTTTTCCGTTGATGCAAATGTGGGGTGCTGATGGCACGCCGCTCCAAGTTGCAGCCGCCTGCTGGAGAGACATGGGCCGCTCGAAAGCCGCGCCACGCCGTCTGGACTGCCTCCGCCGAGGGATCTCCGCGCCCCTTTACAAATTGAGCAAATGCTTCTTGGTGTGGTGCAAAATGGCGACCAATAACTCAGGGTCCGTCACGATCCGCGACATCATGACGGCCCCGATCATCGTGGTCACCGCGACCAAGGCTCGCGCTTTCGCCGCTTCGGGTTTCGTCCGCCGATACTGGTCGGCGACGATCTCCACGAGCTTGAGAAACCCGGCGGTCGCCACGGTACGAGTCATGTCATCACTTCGCGCCAGCTCGCTTCCCAGCCCGGCGAACAGACAGCCCTCCGATCGATTGTCCCTGCTGTCCGTGCAGAGATACTTCGTAACGATCGCCTCAAGCGCATCGTTGCCAACACCATCGCAAGCTAAGGCTTCAGTCGTCGCACAAGCGGCCTCCATCGCAGCCGCGCAGGCTTCGGCGACCAGCTGGTCCTTCGAGTCGAAATGCCGGTAGAACCCGCCATGGGTAAGGCCCGCGGCCGCCATCACATCGGATAGGCCGGTGGCATGGATTCCGTTGCGGCGAAACTCCGCAGCCGCCGTCTTGACGATCCGGCGTCGCGTTTCAGCGGCTTCGAGCTTCGACTTCTTCATCCGGCCCTCCCTTCCAGCCAACATCTTGGGGGATTGTCATTGACTCTTGCCGGCGCGCCCCCTGCTGCCGATCCTGCGAACGACGGTGTAGAAGACAGGCGTGAACAGCAGACCAAACCCGGTCACGCCCAGCATTCCCGAAAACACTGCCGTGCCGAGCGATTGGCGCATCTCGGCTCCTGCGCCGGTCGCGACCATGAGCGGAGCAACCCCGAGGATGAACGAGAAGGACGTCATCAGGATAGGACGCAGCCGTGTGCGCGCCGCACGCACCGCGGCTTCGCCGGCACCTACCCCTCCCAGTTGCGCCTGGCGCGCGAACTCGACGATCAGGATCGCATTCTTGGCGGCCAGACCCACGAGAACGACGAAGCCGATCTGAGCCAGAACGTCGATCGGCATCCCGCGGAACAGCAGGCCAGTCACGGAAGCGAGCAGGCACATCGGCACGATCAACACCACCGCGAGCGGCAGTTTCCAGCTCTCGTATTGTGCGGCGAGCACCAGGAACACGAACAGAGCGGCGGTGCCGAACACGAGCAGCGTCGGCGTCCCGCGCTGCTGCTGCTGGAAAGCAAGCTCAGTCCATTCGAACCGATGCCGGGCGGCAGCACCTGGTGGGCCAGTTCCTCCATCCGGTGCAGCGCCGTGCCCGTCGCGATGCCTGGCGCGGCGACGCCCATGACTTCGGCAGCCGGGAAAAGATTGTAGCGCGGTACGCGATAGGGAACCGTCTCGGCTCTCAGTCGGGCCACCGTCCCGATCGGCACCATCTCACCCGAATTGTTGCGTGCCTTGAGGCGCCCGATATCGTTTGCGTCCCGTCGAAAGCTGCCATCGGCCTGGGCTATGACTTCGTAGGTTCTGCCGAGATAATTGAAGTCGTTCACATATTGCGAGCCGAGATAGACCTGCAACGTGGCAAACACGTCAGTCGGCGTGAGCCCGACCTTTTCGGCTTTCTCGCGATCGATGTCGGTATAGATCGAGGGCGAGCGGGTACTGAACAGCGTGAAGACGCCGGCGAAGTCCGGGTCCCTGTTGGCGGCGGCGACAAGGGCCTGCGCCGCGCGCGCGAGCGCATTCGAGCCAAGCCCGGCACGGTCCTGCAGCATCATCTTGAAGCCGCCCGCAGTGCCTAGGCCCTGCACGGGCGGTGGCGG
The DNA here is from genome assembly GCA_963772295.1 of uncultured Alphaproteobacteria bacterium. Taxonomy (GTDB): domain Bacteria; phylum Pseudomonadota; class Alphaproteobacteria; order ATCC43930; family CGMCC-115725; genus AP-15. The sequence continues at coordinate 185,185 of CAVYWO010000017.1, read as the reverse complement.
AATGGTCAGCACATAAGCAGCCTGGATCACCGATAGACGCTTGCGCAGATCGGCGAGCACTGTTGTTGCCGTCACACCATCGATCGAATGATTATAGAGCGACGGCAAACCCGAAAAGATCGTCGCGGCATTGGATGCCACGGTGAAGGTGGTCGCATCCAAACCTGCGAAAGGCGCGACATGCTCGATGCCACGCGTGTTTAGGATGATGTCGATCGCTCGTTTGACAACCGTCCGATCGAGAGTGGCGCCGGGCGGCAACTGCAACACGGTGATGAGATAACCCTGGTCTTGCTCGGGGATGAAACCCGTCGGGGCGCGTGCGAGCTGGACGTCCGCGAAACCGATCAGCAGCGCGTAGACCACGAGTACGACGCCCACCACTTGCACAAGACGGCGTGTCAGCCGGCCATAGGCGTTCGACAACCATTCGAAGCCGCGGTTGAAGCGCTCGAAGCTCGCCCGAACCAGGCGACCTGGCCCGGTGGTACGCGTCGTATGGGTCGGCTCATGCGCGTTGAACAGGACCGCACAGAGGGCGGGACTGAGTGTCAGCGAGACAAAGCAGGAGATCACGGTCGAGGCCGCGATCGTGATTGCGAACTGGCGAAAGAACAGGCCCGAGATGCCCGAGAGGAAGGCGGACGGGACGAACACCGCACACAGCGTCAGGGCAATCGCGATCAACGCGCCGCCGACCTCGTCCATCGTCTTGTGCGCAGCCTCTTTGGGCGTCATCCCGCTCTGCAGGTTGCGCTCGATGTTCTCGACCACGACGATCGCGTCATCCACGACGATCCCCACGGCGAGCACCAGTCCAAACAGCGAAAGGTTGTTCAGTGATATCCCAAGCGCGTAAAGAAATGAAAACGTGCCGATAAGCGAGACCGGTATCGCGATGACCGGGATGATCGAGGCGCGCCACCTTTGCAGGAACAGGAACACGACACCGACCACGAGCGAAATCGCGACGAAAATCGTGACGACCACCTCCTTGACCGATTTGCTGATAAAAGTCGTCGGATCGTAGATGATTTTGTAGCCAACACCGGGCGGGAATTCCCTCGCCAGGCTCTCCATGGTCGAAAGCACCTCGTGCTCCACCGCCAACGAGTTCGCCCCGGGCTGGGCGAAGATCAGCAGCGGCAGGCCCGGGCCGCGATCCGTGAAGGCGGTCGCCCCGTAATCTGCGGCGCCAACCTTGACGCGTCCGACGTCGCGGATGCGCGTTACCCGCCCCTGAGCGTCGGATTTGAGAACGATCTCGCCGAATTGTTGTGGTGTGGACAGCCGGCCGAGCGTCTGCACGTTGAGCTGGTAGGCCTCGTGCGAGGGGACCGGCGGCTGGTTCAGGATGCCGGCCGAGACCTGAACGTTCTGGGCGCGCAGCGCCGCCAGCACTTCGCTCGCATTGAGATTATGGGCTGCGACTTTGTCCGGATCGAGCCAGATACGCATCGCGTAGTCGCGTGCGCCCAGCATCTGAACGTCACCCACACCGGGCAGGCGCGCCAGCGCATCCTTCACATGCAGTGTCGCGTAGTTCGACATGTAGAGATCGTTGCGCGAGCTGTCAGGCGACATAAGATGAACGGCGAGCAGGATGTTAGGCGTCGATTTCCTGACCTGCACGCCCAGGCGCTGGACGTCTTCCGGTAGCCGCGGCAACGCGTCCTGGACACGGTTCTGCGTCAGCATCTGTGCGACGTTCAGGTCGGTTCCGATCAGGAATGTCACGGTGATCGTAAGCTTGCCGTCGCCGGTCGCCTGGCTGCTCATATAGAGCATGTTCTCAACGCCGTTGATCTGTTGCTCGAGCGGTGTTGCGACCGTCCGCGAGACTGTTTCCGCGGATGCACCGGGATAGATCGTGGTGATTTGTACCGTCGGCGGCACGATTTCCGGATATTGCGCGACCGGCAGGATCACGAGCGCGCCGAGCCCAACCAAGGTCACGAAGACACTGAGAACGGTGGCGAGGATGGGCCGGTCGATGAAGGTGTGCGCCAGACGCATGTCGAACCTCCCGCCCTAACCTTGGCCATCGGAGGCGGCGTCATAACGGATGGTACCTTCCTGAGGGTCGACCTTGGTTCCCGGGGTCGCGTGCACCAACCCGTCGATGATCACGCGGTCGCGCGCTGCGAGGCCGGATTGGATGACCCGCAACCCGCCGCGGAGATCGCCAGTCTGGACGGGCGCGGGCACCACCGTGCCGTCGGCGGAGACCGTCATGACCATGTGCTGCGACTGATCGAGCACCACCGCAGCGTCTGGCACCATCAGGGTCGGTGCGGGCGGTGCGACCGCCACGCGAACCCGGGCGAATTCGCCCGGCACGAGGAAAAGATCCGGATTAGGAACCGTGGCGCGGGCATGGATCGTGCCGCTCGAACGATCGAGGGCATTGTCGACGAAGTCGAGCGTACCCCGCCGCGCGAAGCGGTTCTCGTCGCTGAGGCTGATCGTGACTGCATTAGCAAGCGGGCCGGAGAGACGCGCGCGTTCACGGGAAAAGGTTAGATAGTCGGATTCGCTCATGTCGAAATCGAGATAGATGGGATCGAGCGAGACGAGTGTCGTCAGCAGGGTGGTCGGGCTGGTGGCGGCGCGGCTGCCCGCAATCAAGCTGCCGACTGAGACGAGGCGCGCGCTGATGCGACCAGTGAAGGGCGCGGTGATGCGGCAATATTCGATGTCGAGCCGGGCGTCGCGTATCTGGGCCTTGGCGTCGTCGATCGCGGCTTGCGCGCTGCTCTGCTCGGAGGTGCGCTGGTCGACGGTCTCGGCCGTTCCGAAACTGGTGCGCAGGAGCGTCTGGGCGCGACCGAGTTGGACGCTGGCGAGCGCAAAGCGCGCAGACGCGGTCTGCAGTTGCGCGGTCGCTTCGGCAAGCTTGATCTCGTAGGGGCGGGGATCGATCATGAAAAGGAGATCGCCCTTATGGACGATTTGCCCATCCTTGAAATGGATCTCGGCAAGCGTACCTCCGACCTGCGCACGCAATTCGACGCGGTCGATCGCCGAGAACTGGCCGAGAAAGCCTATCCGCGTGTCGACGTCGCGTACGAGCGGGTTGCTCACTGTCACTTGCGCGGGCGGCATCGTGGCCGAGACAGTCTGGCGTCCTTACTCCATGGGAGAAGCCGACCCAGAAGAGTGCCGCGAGGGCTGTCGCCGCCATGCCCGCCACCCAGGCCCAGGCGGTGAACCGCCCGGAGGCAGGACGCCTTGGCCCTTCGGCGTCCGACCAATTACCGATGTCGTTCATGTGACTGCCAAGCCGATCCTCAACCGCCCGTTCGCCGTGCTCGTCGAGAGGACGACCTGCGACCCGTTTCATCAATCGACACCTTTGTTTCGAGAACGTAGAAAGAACGTGAGCGCCGCCGAGTTGGTCGAAAAATTGTTCCGGCGTCGGCCCCGCTGCCCTTGCGCGAAGGTAAGATGATCATTGACATCTAAGGATAGATGATGGTCGACATGTAACTATCAAGGTCTTGATGCTGGAGAGGTCGAATGTGGGGTGAGCGGCGAAGGTCAGCCGAGCCGCGAGCGAAGTCACGGTATCATCACGATCGAAACAGCGTGCCCGATAGCTGCGCGGTCCGCTGACCGGTCCAAAGCAGACCCTCGCCTCCATCGAACGGTTCTATCGCCGCACCATTACTGTCCAGGCCCAATGTGGATAGGAACTTCTGATTCGGGACACCAGCTTGTTCTTGTCCGGGCTCAGCCGCGCTGTATCGACGACGGTCAAGCGTAATCCAGCCATTGTATCTCCCCTTGCTTTCATTTGGGCTTCCGTCTGGGCGCCGAGGCGGGTGTCCGCATCGGAGATAAACGGCAACTCGGGTTCAGCGGGCGGCAACTCATCGGACCCGGTTGAGCGCATCCGCCGCTTGATGAAGCAATGCCACGGATGGAGCGCATGATCGAAATCGGCGCATCGGACTTGGAGGCAAACCACGGTCAGTGCTGAAGCCGCGAAGCAGAACCAGCAGCCATGTCGTCAGCACCGGGCCGAATGAACGCCCCCCGATCTCGCGCGTCAATCTCAAGACAGCAACCGTCACGGAATGATCCGGTCACGCCGAAAATCTGAAAACATCCGAAGAAACATCTCCTCGGTGTCCACTAGCTCGTGGAATCCGAAACGGCGGGCCTTGCTCGTATCGGAGACGATGTCGTAATCCGACGCGAATACGCCGTCGGGATAGCCCCAGGCCGCGATCTCTTCGAAGCGGTAGTTCTGCAATCCGTTCTTTTCGACGATCCTATCCCAAATCGGACCTTTGTCGGCCATGGAGCGCGTAAGATTGATGTGCCGTGGCGGCGCCAACTCAATCCCGAAAAAATTGGCAAACTTGCGCCATAGGTTCTGCCATCTAATAAGATCGCCGTTGGTGATGTTGAAAGCCTGGTTCGCGCATTTCGGATCGGTCGCCATCCACTCGACGGCCTTTGCCAGAAGAGCAGCATCCGTACATTGGTAGAGCGCGGTATAGGCTCCCGGTTTGCCTGGAAAGCTGAGAGGCAGCCCCAATGCCTTGCAGATGTTCGCATAGACAGCGATCGCCAAGGTAAGGTTCATCGGTCCTCCTGTGGAGAACCCGCACACCGCGTGCGGACGCCCCACCGACCACGTCCAGCGCTTTCCTTTCTGGAATTCTTCAAGAAAATCCTGCTGGTCGTAGTAGAAATTCGGCGGCATGTGCCGCGGATCGTCCTCCTTGCTCGGAGTCTTGTAGGGACCCAAGTGGTTTCCGTACCACTTGGTGCCCTGAGAGAGGTGGACATGCTCGAGCGCAGGTGATGTGGCCTCCACGGTCTTTACGAGGTTGAAGAACATGTTGGAGTTCGCCGACACCGTCTCGTTGGGATCCAAGCGCTCCGTGATAGCCAAATAGAGCAGGTGAGAAATATTCGTGAGCGGCCCCAGTTTTGTCCGACAGTCCGCCGGATCGAGAAGATCTACGGCGATGTGTTTATAGTCACCGGGAATCCGCGGTTTGCGGCGCGACACGGCAACGATATTCCAGCCACCCTGCTCAAGCAGGTGAGCCAGCATGTAGCCGCCAGCGAGTCCGGAGGCACCTGCGACAAGTGCGGTACGCTTCGCCGTCGGCACGAATTGTGTCGGTGTGGTCTGGTGACTGTGCTGGGTCATTACTATGGGTTGCTCATGGATCCAGTCCTTCATGGTATGGCGGCTGCGCTCGTGGCAACGGCAGCTCTGCAGGCAAAAGCGTCAGCCTCAGCTCAGGACGAAACCGGCGTAACCGCCGTCAGCGAAGTCGGCGAGTTCGCGCATCGGGTCGATGGCGCGATCGTCGCGGAGCGGGTTAGCCAGGGCATAGCGAATACGATCCGCCAGTCCACCCATTGACCTTCACTCCCTCTCCATTTGCCTGTGCGTTGCACCTGCCCGTCTGAAAGGCCGCGAATATCAGGCGGCTACCCTGCAAAGGGTGGAGCGAGCGCGGTCTTTCCGTGAAAGAACCGCTCAGAACTGGATTTCGATCGTATCGACCCGATCTGAGTAGAACGCGAGGTGGTCCTTGATGCCCGCGACCGCCGCGTAGGGGGTCTCGTAGGTCCAGACTGCGTCGATCGAGCGCTCTCCGCCCGCCGGGATGCTGAAGTAGGCGGCGTCCCCCTTGTAGGGACAGTAGGTCGTGCGATCTGTCCGCGCCAGCAGCGTCATATCGACATCCTTGCGCGGGATGTAATGGACCGCCGGATAATGGGCCTCGTGGAGCGTGAGCGCTTCGCGCGTGTCGGCGATGACGCGGCCCGCGACCGAGACGATTACTCGCTCGGTGTCGCGTTCGATCGAGATCGGATGATCCGGGCCAGGGATTTTGATCGGCTTCGCCTGGACTTGGACATTCTGTTCCATAGTGGTCACCTTTGGCTGTCGAGTTGCGCCGGACTACGTCGCCGACTTGCCACCGTCGACGAAGAGCACCTGACCGGTCGTGAAGGACGACTTGCTCGAAGCGCGGAAGACGATCGCGTTCGCGATCTCGTCGGGCTCGCCCACACGTTGGAGCGGAACACCCGCCGCGAGGCCGGCCTTTCGTTCGGCGCTCCCTGTAAAGCGGTTGAGCAACGCGGTCTCGATCGGGCCCGGCGCGACGGCATTAATCCGCACCCCCGATGCCGCTGCCTCCAGCGCCGCGGACTTGGTGAGTCCCTCGACCGCGTGCTTGCTTGCCGAATAGACCGAAGCACCGCGCGCCCCAAGATGACCGTAGGTCGATGAGATATTGATGATGCAGCCGCTGCCTTGGGCCAGCATGACCCGCAGTTCGTGCTTCATGCTGAGCAGGGTGCCGAGCACATTGGTATCGAAGGTGGCTGCGTAGCTGTCGGCTGACTGCTCGGTGACCGGGCCGGGGTGGCCTTCGGTGCCGGCGGTATTGACGGCTGCATCGAGCCGACCGAAGCGAGCCACCGTTTGATCGACCAACTCCCGCACAGCGTCTTCGTGGCGTACGTCAGCACGGACGAACTCGGCCTCCGCGCCGAGCGCGCGCAACTCCGTAGCCAGTGCCTGTCCGGCTTCCTCGTGGCGACCGGAGATCACGACCCGGCTGCCTCCCTTTGCGAAAGCCAATGCCGCCGCGCGGCCGATGCCGGTCAAGGCGCCAATAATTAACACCACAGGGGTGCTCATCTCGTCGCTCCTTCTAGTCCCAGCGCCTTGATAAAAGAGACTGCGTTGGCCGCCGTTTGCTCGCAAGAGGTCGGAACCTCGCTGGAGCTGCTCGAGACACCGGCGTTGTTGAACAGAATGACCTCGCGCTCCGTCGCGAGACCATCGGTCACCGCCGGATCCCAATGGACCATCGTCCCGGTGAAGTGCTGGTTGAAAACGAGCGGTACGCCGTCCGGCTTACCGAAACGGCGATAGGCGAAGCGGATGCCGTAGACCTCGACGAACTGCGTCGGCGCGGTCTGGTGGGTATGAACCATTATGATCGCGCCCTTATTTCTCAGTCGGCACCGCATCAGGTACGAGCGCCAGGGCCGCGCTCGCGCAATCGACGTCGTTCTGCACCGCGGGCGCCCCGCTCACCCCGATCGCCCCGACGACTTCTCCCTTCACCTTAATGGGAAACCCTCCACCCCACGCCGCCACACGCGCAAGCGTCGGGATGCCGGCGAAAAGCGACGGGTCGCCCTGGATAAAGTTGAAAAAGTCCTGCGTCGAGACGCCGAACAGAGCTGTATACGCCTTATTCTGCGCCATCTCGATGCAAAGGATCGGGGCCCCATCCATCCGGCTAAAGGCCTTGAGATTACCGCCATCATCGAGAATCGCTACGTTCTCGGTAACGCCAAGTTCTCTTGCTTTCGCCACCGCTTCATTCACCATTTTCTGCGCTAACTCCGAAGAAATGGTGTACTTCTTTACCACGTTAGCCATTGGACTCCCTTTCTTCACTTGATACGTATGGCACGTTGATTAGGCGTGGGTCGCAATATTCGATTCCATTGCGCAATCCCGGTCGATGAAGCATGAACGGGAATAACCTTCAGCCGGCAGTCTTGCCGCCGTCGACAGTAAGTATCTGTCCGGTGATGAATGACGCTTTTTCGGAAGCAAGAAAGACGGCAGCACGCGCGATGTCGGCCGGGTCGCCGGACGCACCCAAGCGGCACTGTCTTCAGGGACTGCGCCCGCGTCACGCTGCCGTCGCTGGCCTGGACGACCCACTGGTCGCGATCCGTGTCGAACTCTGCATCCGTGATGCGCGTGTTGAACCGGATGTCACGGTTGTCATCGCCCAGTAAGGGCGATCGAATCCGATGGACATCGCGATGTAGAGCGCGAGCATCGCGGCGGCGAAGATTTTCACCGCGTAAAGCCATTCGTTGATGCCGGGTCATAGAAAAATGGCCTTACTCCGACTATCTGACGACCGTCATGCCGACAGTGTAGTCGCGCGACCGCACCACTCGCCGTGGTCGGCTCGGCACCAGGTGGCGATGCCGTCGACATGCGGTGCAAGCGCCGCAGAACGCCTTGCCGCAGCCGAACTTCGTGCCGGTCATGCCGAGCACGTCGCGCAACACCCAGAGGAGTGGCGTGTCGCCGTGACACCGACCGTGTGATCCAGTCCATTGATCTTGATCGGAAAGGTCATGGTTGTCTCCGACAGCGGCTGGAGGAAACACGGTTTTCAGTGCAAGATCTGCGGTGATCTCGACGCGAAATGATTTCCGTTGGGGGCTCGGCGCCGGCGGGCATCGAGGGTGGCCGCAGTGCCCGGGCGGCGGCTACGCCGACCGGGGGAGAGCGCGGTCATCATACGCAAGGTTTTGCGACCGCGGGAAAGTCGTGAGCGGACCGTCCCGACCCGCAGGTTGACGACCGATGCGGCTTCGTCGTAGCTCATACCCTCCAGTCCGACCAGCAGAATTACCGAACGCTGGCCCTCGGGCAGTTTGGCGAAGGCGCGCTCCAGATCGCGAAGTTCGAGCCTGACAGTCTGATTGGGCGAGAGCGCCAACCCCTTCTCATATTCCTGCAATTCGCTGCAGTCGCGCCGGCGCGCGGCCTGGCGCGCGAGGCTGACATGCTGGTTGTGTAAGATTGTGAATAGCCAAGCGCGAAGATCGGTTCCTTGTTCCCACTGGTGGATTTTCCCGAGAGCGCGGACAAGACAGTCCTGGACGAGATCGTCTGCAGCGACCGGATCGCGCGTCATAGCGCGCGCGTAACGCCTCAGCCGCGGAATCAGGGCTTCGATCTGCAGGTGAAGGGTTCGGCCGGTGGTACCCGGTTTCTGTCCATCAGATTGCGCTCCCGGGTGTTCCGGGTCTGGTTGCATATTGTCGAAATTCATCATAGCTGGCCACCGGTGAGACCGCGCTTTTTGTCGACGTGGCGGAAATAGGCGCGAAGCTCCTCCCACGAAGGATAGAGCTCGCTGTAGTTCCAATCCCGCCAGAGCTCCTCGCTGGAGAACTGATACAGCGGCCCGTACAAATCGACCCGAGCGCCCGGATAGCAGTTCCAGTACCAGATGCCGCCGATGTCGGATCCGGCCTCGAATACCTTCACGTTGTAACCGAGCCTGCGCAGGTGATCGAGCTGGTAGGGGCCGGCGAACCCGGCGCCGACCACCAGCACGTCCAACTCTTCGACCGCTTTCGCGTTCGCCGGCTTGGCGAGCTGCGTTGCATTCATCTGGGACTTCCTACCTGGTTGCTCGACACGCTTTCGTTGGACCTAAGATGAACTCTCCCGAAGCTTTGAAAAGTGGGCCATAGTTCCAAACATATCGGACGTGATCGTCCGAAATGGAGGTTCGCGGATGGACAGTCTAGGATCGCTGAATGCCTTCGTTCAGGCGGCGGAAGCCCGAAGTTTCACGGTTGCGGGACGGCAACTCGGCGTGTCGTCGTCGGCGATCGGCAAGGCGGTGGCGCGGATGGAGGAACGGCTCGGCGTGCGCCTCTTTCATCGCAGCACCCGCAGCGTCACACTAACCGCGGAAGGTACCCTATTCCTCGAACGCTGCCGGCGCATATTTTCTGAAATCGAAGCGGCCGAGCTTGAACTGTCGCAGACGCACGAGGCCCCGCGCGGCACACTACGTGTCAGCCTGCCGTTGGTCGGCATGCTGATGATGCCTACTCTCGTCGCATTTATGCGCGCCTATCCCGAGATCGTGTTGGATCTCGATTTCAGCGATCGGGTCGTAGATGTGATCGAGGAGGGCTTCGACGCCGTAGTGCGCTTCGCCGACGTTGGCGACTCGCGTTTGATGACCCGGGCTTTGGGCACATATCGCAAAAGCCTGGTGGCGGCGCCGGGCTATCTGGCGGCCAAGGGTGTTCCTCTACTCCCGGACGACCTCAAGGCTCATGCCTGCCTGCACCACAAGTTTCCGACGAGCAGAAAGCTCGAGCGATGGCCGCTGCGGCACGAGCATGTCGGCATCGAGACCGAACTGCCGAGGACAGCCGTGGCAAGTACGCTTGAGCCGCTAATTTGTATGGCCGAACAAGGCGTGGGTATTGCCTGTCTGCCCGACTTCGCCATAGCCCAACAACTTCGTGAAGGTGTACTGGTCGCCGTGCTGGAGGACTACACTGATTCTTCGGGAACTCTTCGGGTCCTATGGCCGTCGAGCCGGCATCTCTCTCTCAAGCTCAGAGTGTTCGTGGACTTCCTCGCCGCGAACCTTTTTCCGCTGTGGAAGGCGAAGCAGGCAGAGCAGGAGACGGTGGGATAAGTCCCTAGGAGGGACGGATTTGTCGAAGCCCTTGGCAGGCGGCTGGCGAATGGGTGCAAACTCGCCGATGAGGTGAGCCGCACCGTTGGCCCAAGCCAGGCGAAAAGCAATGCAGCGACCACGTAACGGGTGCATTGAATTTCAAACCAGCCCATAGCCCGAGTTCGGCCTTACGGGTCCGGCCGGCGGGTGTAACCGCCGGCCGGAAATTCCAGCCTCAGCTCAGGACGAAACCGGCGTCGGCGGATTCCTTGCACTTCTGCAAGTACAGCGGCAGCCCGCCGGGGTAGGCCAGCATCTCGCGCTTCTTGCCTGGGATGTTGGCGCCCATGAACCAGGACTGCGCGCGCGGGAACAAAGTCGCACCGACCAGCTCGGCGACATGGTCGCGCCAGGCTTCCTCCGCTTCCGCCGTCGCCTCGATCCGGCGGAGGTTGTTACGCCGCATGTGCTCGATGCACGCGACGACGAAGTCGCCCTGCAGCTCGGCGCAGGTCGGCCCGTTGCAGAACGCCGACGGGCTTTGCGGGCCGTAGATGTAGAGCAGATTCGGGAAATGCGCGCTCCCCATCCCCAGATGCGCGCGCGAGCCACTGGACCATTTCTCCCGCAGCATCTCGCCGTTCGTGCCGCGAATGTCGATGCTGGTCAGGCCGCCCGTGACCGAATCAAACCCCGTTGCCAGTACGAGAATGTCAAGCTCGACTTTCCCGTCCTTCGTCTTGGCACCCGTCGGCGTCACGCGTTCGATTGGAGTCTCGAGCAGGTCGACAATATGGACGTTCGGCCGATTGTACGCCTCGTAGTAGCGCTGCTCCAGGCTCGGCCGCTTCACGCCGAACGGGTGCAATGGCCTCATTGGTGCGAGCTTCTCCGCGACGGCGGGATCCTTGATCCGCGCGCGCACCTTGTCGCGCCAGAACGCATAGGCGCTATCGTTGGCCTCCTGGTTGCTCAGTACGTCCTGGTATGTATGTGCCGAGCCACGGGGCGAAGCCGCCTCGGTTCCACAGCTCCTCGTACGTCGCCAACCGTTCCTCGTTGGAAACATCGAGCGCGTTCCGCGGAATGAAATCATAGTCGAACCCGGCGAAGGTCTCGGCGCGCTTGAGGAAGCGCCCGGGGAAAGTCTCTTTCATCCGCCGCTTGGTCTCGTCGTCGAGCTTCCGCTGCCGCATTGGCAGCGCCAGGTTCGGCGTGCGCTGGAACACAGTGAGCTCGACGACGTCCTGGTAAACCTCCTGGATGACCTGCACCCCGCTCGCCCCGGTGCCGACGACGCCGACGCGCTTGCCCTTGAAGTCCACGCCTTCCTGCGGCCACAGGCCGGTATGGTGGCAAATGCCGCGGAAGTCCTTCAGCCCCTCGATCGGCGGAATATAGGGTTTCGCGGCGATCCCGGTGCAGAGCACGAAGAACTGCGCCCGCGTCACGCTGCCGTCGCTGGCCTGCACGACCCACTGGTCGCGATCCGTGTCGAACTCTGCAGACGTCACGCGGGTGCTGAACCGGATGTCACGGCTGAGACCGAGCTTCTTGTCGACGTGGTGGAAATAGGCGCGAAGCTCCTCCCACGAGGGATAGAGCTCGCTGTAGTTCCAATCCCGCCAGAGCTCCTCGCTGGAGAATTGATACAGCGGCCCGTACGAATCGACCCGGGCGCCCGGATAACAGTTCCAGTACCAGATGCCGCCGATGTCGGACCCGGCCTCGAATACCTTTACGTTGTAACCGAGCCTGCGCAGGTGATCGAGCTGGTAGAGGCCGGCGAACCCGGCGCCGATCACCAGCACGTCCAACTCCTCGACCGCTTTCCCGTTTGCCGTCTTCGCGAGCTGCATTGCATTCATCGTAATAGCTTTCTTGCTGAGGCCGCCGCTGGCACGACGCCAGCCGCGTTGGACCCAAGATGAACTCTCCCGAAGGTTTGAAAAATGGGCCGAAGTTCCAAATATCTCGGACTTGATTGTCCAAAATGGAGGTTCGCGGATCTCGACAGAACCGCCCGTCGCGGCCGGTTGCCGCGAAGACCCTCCCCATCCCGGTGGCGCTTGCCCCTGGCGCGGGTAGTGCGGGCCGCCCGGCCGAGTGCCAGGAGAACGTGAAAATGAATGGGGAACAACGCACTGCCGACAATCCAGCCGCGCTGCCGACGCGATTATCAAAAGGCGTCTGGGAAAAGCGTTCCGGGATACGTCACCAAACTCGCCCGCCTCGTGCAGCTGGCAAACGTCATCACCACGGCGGTTGCGGTGATCGCCGGATTATTGACGGCGTCAGGCACTGCGGCGGCCGGCGAGAGTCCCGCGGACTTCATCCCGTGATCCTGTCCGACATCATGGCGCCGCCGTCGCTACAGGCTTCGTCGTGCCGCATCATCGCGTGAACAACTGTTCAGGCGCTTTACGACCAAGCCGCACCTGCGCCGATGCGATGGCCCGGCTTTAGTTCCAAACCGGTGTCATGAACCTAAATTCGAGGGCTTGTCGGCCGGGGCCCCTCCCCGATTTTCGGGCGATCATCAAATATGGTAGCAGTTCATCACATTGAGATTTGCCGTAGCACCCAGTTGTCATGGTGCGTTGATGGGGTGGTATTGAGGCAGGATGCAAACGGCTGCTTCCCACGTGCGCCGTGACAAGGCGGCGCTTTTCCAGCGGGTGCAAGCCCCGCCCGGCGACCGCTCCAGCCGGAAGCAGCCGGAGCAGGCATGGAGGAGACGAAATGTCTGAAGCCTTCGGATAACGGTCACGGTTTTGGTGACCGCGCGAGTGTGCAGGCCGCAACGTGAGTAAACGCCGAGCAATCCTCGAAAAGGTCGATGTGCAGGCCGACCCGATAGTGGTTTCGGGGAAGGCTGATACGGATGGGCGGTTTGAGCGAGGAGTAGGCCCATCTGCTGCACCGGGGTAGTGGCGGCAGCATGTACACAAGGAAAGCGTGCGCAACACGGGAAGCCCCAATGCGTGATCAGGGATGATCAACCGGACGCCCGCGAGGGACAGGCCGGGCGCACTGGGGTGGCGGAGAGGCCGGTAGTACCGGTGAAGCCGGGTAATGCCGGTGGAGGGAAGGGGCCTTGGTTCAAGACAGACGCAGGAAGTAGTGAGGGACCTGGAGATTGGGCAACCTATCAACTCCGAAGAGTGTTCAGAAGCTGCAGAGGGCGTTACACGCGAAAGCGAAGGCAGAAGCCGGCTATCGCTTCTATGCCCTGTACGACAAGATCAGCCGCGACGACATTCTGGCGCATGCCTATGCCCAGTGCCGCGCCAACAAGGGGGCGCCGGGAATAGACGGTCAGGACTTTGCGGACATCGAGGCCTATGGGGTCGAACGGTGGCTGGCTGAACTGGCGCTTGCGCTCAGGCAGGAGAGCTACCGGCCGGAGCCAATCAGACGAGTGTTTATACCGAAGGCCAACGGCAAACTCAGGCCGCTGGGCATCTCGACGGTGCGGGATCGGGTCTGCATGACCGCAGCGATGCTGGTGCTGGAGCCGATCTTCGAAGCCGATCTTCCGCCGGAAATCTACGCCTATCGCGCTGGGCGCAACGCCCAGCAGGCAGTCGTCGAGGTGGAGGAGCGGCTGTTCCGTGGCCACCCGGAAGTCGTCGACGCCGACCTCGCGGACTACTTCGGGAGCATTCCGCATACCGACCTCCTAAAGTCGGTGGCGCGCCGGATCGTTGACCGGCGCGTGCTGCATCTGATCAAGATGTGGCTGGACTGCCCCGTGGAAGAAACCGACCAACGGGGCCGGACAACACGCACGACCGAGGCGCGAGACCACCGGCGCGGCATTCCGCAGGGCTCGCCCCTCTCACCACTACTGGCGAACCTCTACATGCGCCGGTTCGTGTTGGGCTGGAAGAAGTTCGGCCTTGAGCGAAGCCTCGGCACTCGCCTCGTCACCTATGCGGACGACCTTGTGATCCTGTGCCGAAGGGGCAGCGCGGAGACTGCGCTGCATCACCTGCGCGCGATCATGGGCAAGCTGAAGCTGACAGTGAACGAGGAGAAGACACGGATCTGCAAGGTTCCGGACGGGGAGTTTGACTTCCTGGGTTATACGTTCGGGCGGATGTATTCTCCGAGAACCGGCCAGGCTCGCCTGGGACAGCGGCCATCGAAGAAGAGCATCAAGCGCGTGGTCGACAAGGTCCATGCGCTGACCGTCCGAGCACATACCTGGCAAGAAACCACAGAGCTGGTGGGTAAGTTGAACCGCACCCTTCGCGGATGGGCGAACTACTTCTCGGTAGGCACCGTCAATCCGGCGTATCGGGCGCTCGACAACTACACGGCTGTGCGGTTGCGTCGGTGGTTGCGCTTCAAGCACAAGACCAGACGATGTACGGGCGGCAGCTATCCACTCCCGCACCTCTACGAGACCCTCGGGCTCGTGCGTCTGACCCGGCTTGGGCACGACGTGCCGTGGACGAAGGCGTGAGGTCTTGTCCGAGAGCCGGATGCAGGGAAATCCGCATGTCCGGTTGTGTGTCCAGCGAAGGCTGGCATGTTCAGCAGGAGACAAGCCTGCCGGGGTAAAAGTCAGAGCCCCGTAGTTTGGATAGCAGAGGTGATGGAAACTGAAACTCTGAAGCCCATCGACAAAGTCTCCCCAGGGGAGGCCACGAGTCACCGGGCCGTAACAACAGTGAACGCGTTGTGGCCTCGAAAATGAGTATCCCCGAGGGCCGAGCCTGCAACCGTAGGGCGAAGGCAACATGAACAGCCGAAATCTGACCGACACGGCTGATCACCTCGGCGGGGTGGAAGCGACAGCACGGTGACAAGGACATGCTAAGCAACTGGAGAAGCCCTCCTCGTCCCGGCGAGAAATCGCCGGAGCAAGGTAGGCCGTATAACCGGCGAAACCGGGAAGTCGGCCGAAGACGAGAGGGTGGCGGCTGGGTCCGTAGTAGCGACGAAGCGGAGTAATGCCCGTGGAGCAAAGGGGCCCTGCCATTTGTAACGCCTCCGCCATAGGGGAAGGCAAGGACGAGATGACAAAGGCGTCCATTGATTTGCAGGACCTGAGGCGGAGGATATACGTCAAGGCGAAGGCTGAACCGTCCTGGCGTTTCTGGGGTCTATACGTCCACGTCTGCAAGATGGAGACCCTACGCGCAGCGTATGCGATGAGCAAACAGAACGATGGGGCCCCGGGAGTAGACGGGGTTACCTTCGAGGCCATCGAGGCGCAAGGCGCGGAGGCGCTGCTCGAGCAGCTGCGGGACGAACTGACCGGGCGCACCTACAAGCCACTTCCAGCCCGGAGGCAGGAGATACCGAAGGATGGGGGCACAGTCCGCGTCCTTTCGATACCGGCGATCCGGGACCGGGTGGTGCAAGGAGCGCTCAAGCTCATCCTCGAACCTGTCTTCGAGGCGGATTTCCAACCGGGATCGTTTGGCTATCGTCCGAAACGGACAGCACATGACGCGATCGAGCGGGTAGCCACGGCAATTGTCCAACGGAAGACGCGTGTTCTCGACTTTGATCTGCGAGCCTATTTTGACAATGTCCGGCACGACCGGCTGTTGGAAAAAGTGGCAAAGCGAGTTGATGACGCAGACATCATGCATCTTCTCAAGGTCATGCTGAAAGCTTCTGGCAAGAAGGGCGTTCCACAAGGTGGGGTCATCTCGCCCTTGCTCAGCAATCTCTACCTCAATGAGGTGGATCGGATGCTGGAGCGAGCGCGGGAGGTCACCCGCAATGGCAAGTACACCTACATCGAATATGCAAGATTTGCTGACGATCTGGTGATCTTGGTCGACGCCTACAAGCGACACGACTGGCTGGTTGGGGCGGTGGACCAACGGTTGCGGGAGGAGTTCGGTAAGTTGCAGGTTGAAATCAATGATGAAAAGAGCCGTATAGTCGACCTTGAACGCGGTGAAAGCTTCGGCTTTCTGGGCTTCGACTTCCGCTACCTCCGCAGTTTGCGCGGAGCGTGGCGCCCGCATTACACGCCCAAGCTCAAAAAGCGGACGGCACTAATGCGGGAGCTCAAAGCGGTGTTCCGCCGATACCGGTCGCAACCGATCGAACGGGTGCTGACCCTGATCAATCCGGTGCTCCGGGGATGGGTGAACTACTTCGCGGTTGGGCACTCCAGCGAGTGCTTCGGCTTCATCAAGGATTGGGTGGAGAAGAAGGTCAGGCGCCATCTGGCGCGGGCTCAGCAACGAAAGGGCTTCGGCTGGGAACGATGGAGTAGGCGGTGGCTGTACGACACTCTAGGGCTGTTCAACGGCTATCGAGTGCGACGCGACAGGCCGAAAGTCGCCCCGGCAGGCTAGGTCCCATAACCCTCGACATGAAGCAAATGGGAGAGCGCAGTGCGGGAAATCCGCACGCTGCGTTCGACGTGGCGGGGGCTGGAAACGTGGCATGGTCGAAATGCTGGGACACTCGCAGACGAAAGGGCGAGACAACAGGGAACCCAAACCTCGGCCTAAACCGGCGCGCCAGTCCTCGACCCTACCGATGAGCGGGATGTGGAAACGGAGCTATGGTCGAGCCACTAAGGCACCGCCAAACGAAAGAGGCGGCAACACGCATGCCTGACCTAAGGCCACCGCGCCACATTCCGACTCTACCCACATCGGAATATCTTTGAATAAGCTCTTTATCATGTGGAGCGGTCTTCTTCGCATAAGTGAGCTGTGCCTGAACTAACGCCTTTTTTCATGCAATTCCGGCTTTGAGTGCGACGTCTGGCATAACTAGATCACTAGATCCTCCTGGAGCTTGAGCCACACTTTCCAGACTATGTTACAGCGCAGGGAAATCGGATTTGTGTGAAGCAGTTCACATTGAACCGCAACGAGGCAATGGATGCGCGCCCCGCCAGACATATGAACCATCGTGTCTCCGGCATCTGAGGCTGTAATCCAATTGCCGAGCGGCTGGATCAATGCCTTGCGTCTCCTGAGGCAGCCGCCGCCTGCGGCGGCGTCTCGAAGGGCGAGGCCTCCCCCCGGACGGCTGGCCCTGCGGGCCGTTCCGGGGGGCGCGAGGCACCTCAGGATGAGGAGTTCCTTTAATGCCATCAAAGGCTTCCCTCATGCTGAGGAGCGCCCCCCGGGTCCGCGCGGAGTTTACCCTCGGGCCGCGCAGAGCGCGGACCCGGGGGCGCGGCCCGAGGACAGGCTCCGGGCGCGTCTCGAAGCACGCACCACGCCGATGGAGCGCTGTTTTTGCCGCCTCGGCCACTTTCCTGACAGCCTCATCTGCGGGAGTGCCGAGGTGTCTCGTCGTTCGCGGTAGGGACGCCGATTTCGCGGCGCCCCCCGCACAGATCCCGGCGAGCCCGATTCGGGCACTGGGCTCCTGCCTCGGGTGCCTGACGGCAAATCGCACGCTCGGCCAAGGATGCAGGACCCGTGGCTTGGGGAGAAACGGGTCGGCCAGTTCGGCCATCGGCGCCCGCACCAGTGAACCGGCGCTCCCGGGCGCGTGTTTGCATCGCATGCGCCGCCGTTTCGCCCCTCGGCGGTCGGAACCCACCGGCAAGAGCAGAGTAGTCGGCCCTTCTCGGCCCTCTTTTTGGCTTCTTTCGCGTAATCCCCGGTTTCCATCGAAGGAGAAAAAGGCTTACTTCGGAGGTGAGAGTCCGGGAGTGACGCGATGTCAATAATGAATTGTCGATCGGTGCTGGCGACGCTGAGTGCCGTCCTTGGCGTGCTGGCGGGCCGGCTCGAAGCTCGGGCCGGGGTGCTCGTGGCGACACCGCCCTTCGCGGCAACGCGTCGTCGGAACAAGCTGTTGCAGTCGGCGACGGTCAAGATGCGAGAGGCTCCGCTCGCGGCCACGCAGTTCGGCGCGATCGGCGACGGTTCGGCGGACGCTACGGCGGCGATCAACAACGCCATGGCTGCGGCGGCCGCGACAGTCAACGGTGTCTACGGCACGAAGGTGCTGCTGCCGAAAGGCCGGTACAAGATCACCGGCACGCTCACCATTCCGAATGGCGTGCATCTTTCCGGCGAAAGCCCGGAATCCTCGCAGATCATCGCGGCCGCCGGTTTCAACGCCCCCGCGATGATCAGCAATGCCGATCACACCGGCAAGCAGGAATACGCCTTTGTCTCCAACCTGTTCTTGACCGTCATGCCGGGTGCCACGATGACCTACGGTCTCGATTTAACGTCGGTGTTCGTCAATTCCTTCGTACGCGACTGCATCATCGTCGCCGTCCCCGGTATCGGGATGCACATCGCCGCCCGCGCCGCCGGCGGGCCGGTATTCGTCGAGAACAATTGGGTTACGAGCTCGGCTCATCAGAACATTTTGGTCGAGGAGATCGCCGGCAATCGGGGATTTTTCAACAACGTGAACTTTTATGGCAATACCTCGGAGAACTGCGCCGCCGGTCATGCCAACTTTCACATTAGAGGCCGGGGAAGTCTTATTGGCATGTCGATCTTTGCCCATCATATCGAGCAGTCGCACAACGGTCTCGACACCTATTGCCTCTACGTTGACGGTTGCTCCGATCTGATCGCCGATAATCTGGTGCTGGACAGCGGCGGCGGGCCGCTGACCGGGATCCATATCACCCGATCGCCCTACAATTTGCGGCAGCAATACCGCAACGTGTCGAACGCCAATGCGATCGATCCGGTTCTCGATGATGCGAGAAACGGCGTTCGCTTTGGCGATGTTCATCTGCCGTGGTATTCGACGCCGGATGCAGTGTATTATATGGGTCAAATCAGCCCGGCGAAGGACAACAATGTCCCATTGGGCAGCGCCGACAATCGGTGGACGGCGGTATACGCCGCCAGCGGCACAATCAATACGTCAGACTATCGCGTAAAAAAGAACATCGTAGAGTTGGACTATGGCCTCAACGAGTTGCTGCGATTGGTGCCGGTCTCGTTCGATCGAATAGACGGTAAGCCCGGGCGACAACTTGGTCTGGTAGCGCAGGCCGTTGCCGACGTAATACCGGAGGTTGTGGTGCATGGCGACAGACCGGAGGCGTTGCTGGGATTGAAATACAGTGATCTCATTCCGGTCATGATCAACGCGATTCAGGAATTGAAGGCCGAAAATGATGCCTTACGGGCCATGCTTCGCAGCTTCCATCCTCCGCAGAACGTCCGCGTTGTGCCGGATAATCTGGGAAGGCGCGCTCGATGAAGGGAGAGCTTCGCCGGCTTGCCGCCGCTCAAGGCCTCGCTTCGAACCTCGCCTCTCCAGATGTCTCGCGACTTGTCTGCCGCTGGCGTCGCACAAAAAATAACACCGTCGATTTGGGAATAAAATCAACGGAGGTTGATCCATGATCGCAAGAATATTGCCGTACACTACTTGTAAAAATTAGAAATTTACCGATGTCTGACTAACCGAGAACGGTGGTGTGCCGCGCAAAATTCGGTGCCGTGGAGCGGTGTCCGGTTTATCCGGTGAAGTCCTAGGTGCCTGTTGGGTAGCACGCGAGTTTTGCTCGGGGCTGCGGGTTTGGCGGCCGGGCGATCGGCGGTTTCCTCCTGACTTAGGAACACTCAAAATGAAAATCTCTCAGAGTTTAAAGCCGGGGATCTGGGGAGCGCTGGTTGGTGCGGTTGCCATAACCGCGGTCGGCTTCTCATCGTTTGGCTGGACGCTTGGCAGCACGGCCGAACAAATCGCGGCAGATCGCGCGACGGCCGCGGTCGTCGGCGTGCTGACGCCGATCTGCGTCGAGAAGTTCCAGCATCAGGCCAATGCGACCGCAAAATTGGCAGAGCTCAACAAAGCGAACCCGTGGGACCGCGAGTTGATGATCGAGAAAGCCGGCTGGGCAACGACGGCGGGAAGCGATACCCCGAACTCCGCAGTTGCCAGCGCTTGCGCGGACCGGCTCGGCGGCGGCCGTCTGTAGCAACCGAAGACACGCGCTAGGCCTTGATACCGATTGCAGGTCATGCCTCTAGCCGGCGCCTAGCTCCTGCCGGTGGTTGTCGCTCCGTTCCCGCGGGCGAGATCGTGCGTGGGTCGAGGCTCGGGATCCGACCGCCCCGATGGGTCCGGTCCGCAAGGGGTCGCGCATACCGCTCGACGGCGCGCCGTTGCAGCGTAAAAGCGAGCCTCTGCGCAGGCAACAAATTCGGCTACCGAACGATGGGGCGCGGGTACTCGCCGGCTGCGGGGGCGGCCCGCCCTAACCTATCCTATCCGACACCCCCCAGATGACCTTACCGGCTCGATGGTAACCGGGCCAGGGGGCCGGAGGCGCTCAGCCGTGCGCGCGGCACCTCGCCGGGCGCCGCTGGGTCGGCGGTGGAGGATGGAACTTAACGCTACCCGCCCGATTTTCGCTGCTCCCTTCCGATCCGAACGATTTTCTGTTCGCCGCGGTTGGCAACGAAGCGAATGGCATGCCGCTCAACGTGGTGTCCGCGCTGACACGGCTCGGTGTGGATCCTTGGGACGAAGCGGCACGGCTCTCGGCCCTGCCGACGGCCGTCGCCGTCGGGACGCTGGCCGCCGATGATCGCCCGGTTGCCGATCCGTCGACCACCGCGGTCGGACTGGAGCCCAAAATCAGCGCCTCTCGGCTCGCCCTGTCATCCCCGCTGTAGTAAAGACCTTCGTGGTTCCGGTCGAAAGACGTCAACCACTTACGTCGTTCTACCTGCCCCATCGGCCAAGATCGGCTAATGCCTTTTTTGGCAATGGCTGTCGCAGTTCTGCCGCGCCGAGTTCCTCGGTCACCACCGCGAAACTGCTGAGCGTGTTTTGGCCGAAGGTCGTGCTGATGGCGACGTCCGCCGCATCGCGGCCGCGGGCGATCAGCACCCGCCCGATACGCGGGGTGTTGTGGCGCGCGTCGAAGGTGTACCACGCGCCGCCGAGATAGGCTTCGAACCAAGCCGAGAAATCCATCGGTGCGGGATTCGGCGGTACGCCGATATCACCCAGATAGCCGGTGCAGTAGCGCGCCGGGATGTTCAGGCAGCGGCAGAAGGCGACGGCAAGATGGGCGAAATCGCGGCACACGCCGGCACGGTCGCGGAACGCTCCCCAAGCAGTCCGCCCTGCCCGCGCGTCTTTGTAGCCAAAAGCGATGTGCCGATGCACATAGTCGCAGATGGCCTGGACGCGGCCCCAGCCGAGCGGCGTCTTGCCGAACAGCGACCAGGCGATCTCCGACAGCCGCTCGGTCTCGCAATAGCGGCTTCCGAGCAGATAAACCAGGGCGTCGTCGGGCAGATCTTCCACGGCGTGCTGAGGTGCTTCGAGTGCGACCCGATCGGGCTCGCCGCTGTCGTTGACAACCGCGCCAGCGGCCAGCCGGGTGCGGCCCGCCGGCGCCACGATCCGGTTGCACCAATTGCCGAATCCGTCGCGGTAGGCGCGGATCGGGAGCGCCGGATTGGTGACGAGATGGTCGGGCACCACCAGGTCCCAAACGCGCGTGTAGTGGACGTTCAGCATCAGCAGCATCGGCGTTGGCTGCGGGCAATCGTAGACCAGTTCGTAGCCGAGCCGGATCTGCACGGCTGCTCCTTCGGCCGAGTTTGCGGTCAACCTGCTGCGCGGTTCCGACGATTGCCGGCAGTCCCGCATCTTCGGACGCCAGTCGGCGCGCTTCCTCGGCCAGCGGGGCCCCGCGCGACAGCGCGCTGGATCAGCCGCGGCAGAGGTGCGCCTTGCACCCTCTGCGCTGGGGCGGGGCCGAACCGGACCGCCTGCACGGGCCGCCGGATGAGTTTTTCGATGTCGCGCAAATAGGGCCGTTCTTCGTCGCTGCATAACGAGATCGCCGTCCCGACCGCCCCGGCGCGCGCCGTTCGGCCGATCCGGTGGACATAGTCTTCCGGCACGTTCGGCAATTCGAAGTTGATGACATGCGACACGCTTTCCACGTCGATCCCGCGTGCGGCGATGTCGGTCGCGACCAGCACACGGGTGCGGCCAGCACGGAAGCTGGCAAGCGCCCGCTCGCGCTGCGGCTGGGATTTGTTGCCGTGAATTGCCGCCGCGTCGACGCCGACATCGTCGAGATGCCGCGCGACCCGGTCCGCGCCGTGCTTGGTCCGGGTGAAGACGAGCACTCGCGCGAGGGCAGGGTTTTCGAGAAGTTTCGCCAATAGCGCCCGCTTCTCGGTGCTGGCGACGAAGACGACGCCCTGATCGACGCCCTCGACCGTCGTCGCCGGCGGTGCGACGGCGACCGTGACCGGGTCATCGAGATATTCCTCGGCGAGCGCCGCAATCGGGCGCGGCATCGTCGCCGCAAACAACAATGTCTGCCGCCGCCGCGGCAGCAGTTTGACGATGCGCCGCAGGGCGTGGATGAAGCCGAGGTCGAGCATCCGGTCGGCCTCGTCCAGAACCAGCACTTCGACATGCGAAAGCCCTAAGGACTTGCGGTCGATCAGGTCGAGCAGGCGCCCCGGGGTGGCGACGACGATGTCCACGCCGGCGGCGAGCTGTCGCTGCTGGGTTGCGATCGACACGCCGCCGAAGACCACCGCGGCCGTAAATGGCGTGCCACGGCCATAGTCATAGAAGCTGTCGAGGATCTGGCTCGCCAGCTCGCGCGTCGGGGCGAGCACGAGCACGCGGCAGCCGCCGGGCATTTTCGGCCGCCGTATCGCGCCGAGGCGCTGCAGGATGGGCAAGGCGAACGCGGCGGTCTTGCCGGTCCCGGTCTGGGCGATCCCGCAGAGATCGCGGTTGCCGAGAACCTGCGGAATGGCCTGGGTCTGGATTGGGGTGGGTGTCGTATAGCCCTCTGCGGCGAGGGCCTGGAGGATGGGCGGTGCGAGGCCGAAATCGGCAAAACTGGGCAAGCTTGGTGCCTTTTCAAAAAATCAAGTGGCACCCGAAAGGCGCGCACGAATTGCAGGCGCTTTGCGGGTCGGAAGACGACCCGCGTGACGAGGGCTGTCAGACGAATGCAGGGGACAAAGACCGAACCCAGGTCCCGCGCGGATTCTCGCGGGATCGCCTCACGCGGATCCGGTCACGTAGCTCGAAATCGGAGCACGAACACTGCTCCTTTTATATGCGCGCCCGGCGCTCTGCGGTCAAGACGCCGACGCTGGCTGCGGCGATCCGCCCGCCGAGACGCCGTCGCCGGGCCATCCGGGCTGGGGCTTGGCGCCGGATCGATCCAACGAAACCTCGGATTACGCCTCCGCGCCCGGGCGCCCCTTGGGAAGCGGACCGGTAATGCTAACCAAAAATATTTGAAATTTTCGATCAAGCGATTTGGCTGAGCTTCTCGGTGGGGTAACCGAGGATGGTGGCCACTCGGCCGGTATCCTGATCCGAGTAAACGAATGCCGGTCCGTCGATGCGATAGCGGCCCTTCCAACCGATCGCGAAGGTGGTATCGGTTTCTTCGATGTGGATCGGTTCGCTCTCGCCGTCTCGAGCCAGCCTTGCTGCGAGTTGATCGGCGGGGTCGAGCAGCCAGGCATCACCGGTTTCGGTAGAGAACAGGACCAGCTGACCAATACTGACGATGCGGCTGTCGTAGTCTGCTGCCCGGCGCTGAATATACCGCACCTCATCGGCCAGGCGAAAACTCCCCTCGACCACGCCTGATCGGTTTTCGACCCCGAGCGAGCCTCGCGGAGTTTGCCATGGAATTGATCACCGAGCTGTTTGGCGACCTGCTGACGTTCGTCTACCATTGTTTCGACCGCATTGTCATTTACGGTTACCTCAGCGGCCTGTCGCGGCCCGAGCAGGTGGTTCACTTCTTCCGCCAAATCGATCAGCCGGAGGACAATCTGGATGGCGAGTTCATTTACAGCTCGTTCGTCCTGGCGCTTCGGCGCGCCAAGGAAAGGCGGCAGATC
Source organism: uncultured Alphaproteobacteria bacterium (assembly GCA_963772295.1). Lineage (GTDB taxonomy): Bacteria > Pseudomonadota > Alphaproteobacteria > ATCC43930 > CGMCC-115725 > AP-15. The sequence goes on along the minus strand of CAVYWO010000017.1, from coordinate 161,115 downwards.
GTCATCGTGACCCACAACGCCAACATTTCTGTGCTGGGCGACGCGGAGCAGATCATCGTCCTGAAGAGACCAGAGCGACAGGGGCGTCATCACCATGCGCGGTTCTATCGATGACCCCGAAACCCGTGATGCTGGCGTGCGGTATTCTTGAGGGTGCCCGCGAAGCTTTCCTCCGTCGCGCCAAGATCTACCGACTGGCCTGACGGCATCCGCGAACAGAGGCGGCCCCGGCCGGTATCCGCGGCGGCCGTGGGACCGGCCCATAGCTGAGACCGCTCCCCAAGGTTCGGATCCGACCCTAAGCGGCCATTGCCCTACCAATCCTGCGCGACGTCCCGCCCCTGGCCCTACTGAATTGGCGGTTTGCTCCCGATATCGACTGGCTGTGAGTGTCATGACCCTAAAGGCTGAATACAAGTGAGGGCATATTATGATGAAATCGAACACTTGCCTGCTGCATTTGACACTCTCGTAATTGGTCCTTGGCGTCGTGGCGATCGCAGCCCGGCCCGCGGTCGCCGCCTCCGCGGCGAGCGGTGACTTCCGCGGCGCGGTCGAGGTCGATGGCAGGAAGATCCATCTCGAATGCAAGGGCGACGGCAGGCCGGCCGTCATCCTCGTCTCGGGCTACCGCAACAACGCCGAGATCTGGACGGTCGAGCCCGGACCAGGGCTGACCCCGGTCTTCACCGGGGTCGCGGGCTTCACCCGCGTGCGCGCCTACGATCGCCCGGGTACGATCCTCGACGCCGACCATTTGAGCCGGAGCGATCCGGTGCCGATGCCGCGCACGGCCGATGCCATCGTCGCCGAGCTCCACGGCGAGCTCCAGGCGTCGCGGATCGCCGCCCCTGTCCGAATCGGCTTCCGCGAGGAGCCGATCCAACCGAGCGAGCCGTGACTCGGGATTGACAACTCCGCCCGCAACCCTGAAAAGTCCCGCCCCCGAACTCTTCAACTCTGTCCTGGAACGGGGCGGTACGGAAGGCGGGTTCACCGTCACCTGCCCCAAACAGCCTCCGGTCGTTACCCATGGCGAAGCCCTGGAGGAGACACAAAAGAACGGACGCAACCGTTCCGGCCCCTATTTGCCTCAGCGAGGGTGCGGACATAGAGGCTAGCGGTGTTTTGGCTCATAAAAGAAGATGCCGGCAACAACGTCCCGTCCGCGATAGGTGCGGCATGAGCGAAATTGACGAAGACTTTTTTCTGATGGCGAACCTGTTTCCGGCTGACACCGGGCTGGCGATGGTGGTGTGGGTTTCGGAACGCGGTCATGCGCGCCACGATGTCCGGATCAAGGTCAACCAGTCGCATGGCACGTGGATGTTGCCCGGGAACCTTGCGACGGTCGCGGTGCGCCCAACACCGCGGCTCATAGCGGGCCAATTGTCGGCGGCCGACATGGAAGCGGTCAGCGAGTGGATCCGGCTCAACGAGGCGGCGCTGGTCGCCTATTGGGAATATCAGATCAGCACCGCCGGATTAATGCAGCAATTGCGGCGGCTGCCGTGACTGATCGATCCTCGCTGGCGCCGGGGACTTGATCCGAACCCTCGCCATCGCCGCTTTGCTCGCCTCGCGCCCCTGATGGACGGGGGCAGCATCGGGTCGGAGGGATGATGGCGGATGGCATCCACCCTACTTGCTGGAGCGGCTGGTCACCGCGAAACCCCTTCTGGACGCCGCCACCCTCGATCGGCGCAAAGCGGCCTGGGCGGAGGCTTACCGGGCGACGCCGCATGGCCGGCCGGTGGTGCTACCCACCGGCGCGGCCCGATAGATTACATCAGCGCTTCCGCGAACTTCGCCTCGAGCCGCAAATAGCTGGCCATCCCTCCCGGAACGCGCGCGAGGATGCCCGTTCGTGCCGGGTTCGCCTGAAGCCGTGGCCACACTTCGTCACGGTGAGCCATGTCCCGCCAGCGGATGATCCGGGTGATATTGGCGGTACCGAGATAACCCAGCGCCTGGGCCAACGAACGCAGCGCGCGCGCCTCGCGGTATGGGCTGCCAGCGCCATGTCCGCGTTCGATGCCCTCACGCGTCGCGGCCAGCGCCGAGGGCCGATCGCCCAGTGCCAGATGCGCCACCGCGAGAACGGATAAAACCGTCGGCAGCCAGTTGCGGATGACGCGGCGATCCTCTACCGACCTGATGGTCGGAGCCGTGATCCACCCCGCCGACGTGCAAGACCGCGATGGCGCGCCGCTGGTCGTCGAAGCCATCCACGACCTCTTCCCGTGGCTGCGCCACCTCTTCGCCGACAGCGCCTATTCGGGCGATAAGCTTTTAGAAGCACTCGCCAAATTCGGCCAATGGAGCAGCGAAATCGTCAGGCGTATGGCCGATACGGTTGGCTTCGAAGTCCTCCCTCGCCGTTGGGTCGTCGAAAGTACGCCCGCCTGGCTCAATCACAACCGCCGCCTGGCCAAAGACTTCGAAGCCTCGATCGAGAGCGCCAAAGCCTGGGTCTATCTCGCCTCCGTTCAGCTTATCGTGAGACGTATCGCCTGCTTATCACTCAAGCACCTTTGACGAACTAAATCGCCAACCCAGAGCCCGCCGAATTGAGCGAGGTGGTGAACCGCGGCTGGGGCGATTGCAAATCCCAATACTGCTGCAAGGGGAGCGCGCCGGCGCCGAAATCAGCGCCGACTAGTAGCGCTGGAAGGAAGTGCTCGAGCGCGATCCTCCAGCCTCAGGCGATCCCCGCTACCTCCGGAGCACGACCGTCGTCAACGGGCTTGCTTCGACGGGTGTTGCTATTCCGCGGCCTGAGCCGTTGGGTCGGCGTCGGGCAGCATTCCTAGAGCGCGTTTGTAGATGTCGAGCAGGCTCTCCTGCTCGTCGTGCTCGTCCTTGTCCATTTTTCGGATCTTGAGGATCTGGCGCATGATCTTAGGCTCGAAACCGGTCCCTTTGGCTTCGGCGTAGACTTCCCTTATGTCCACACCCAGCGCCCGCTTCTCCTCCTCGAGCCGCTCGATGCGCTCGATGAACGACTTCAGCTGTGCGCCCGCGATACCTCCCGCATCCGGCATAGTCCCCTCTTCCCCCGCTGGTGATGCTGCCCCCGCAGCAAGGCCGGGACGATAGCCTTCGCGCATTGCTGACACAAGGGCTCGAAGGCGATTACGTAAAACGGCTATCAAATGCTTCTGCGAGGCGGCGAAGGCGGCCTTTTGCCCGATCCCTCACGGCCTTCGCCGACAAGCGGTAAGCGCGAGAGCGCAGGGGCTACGTCCGTCCTCAATCCGCCACCTTCGGCGCGACGCTTTCGACAAACTCGCCGGCGGGGGAAGCGGGATCCGAACTCTTGATCCCTCTCCCGGGTGCCGCTGTCGCAAGGGGCCGAGGGGCGCTCAGAAAGGCCTCAAAACAGTTGGGGGACCGGCAGTTCGAATCCCTCTTCCTCCTCCGCCGAGTCTGCCGAAGGAACTCTGCAATGCCGGGAGAGACTCCTGGGGCGGTCGGAAGTGTTTGCCGGGATTTGGGGAATCAAAAATAGGGGTGTGCACCGCACCTCCGTGGTACCGGCGGGTCCGATCTCGGTGTCCTCTCCCTCTCGTGTCAGGAAGGAGCGCGGCGTAAGTGCGTCGACGTCAGCCGTGTTTGGGCCGGCACGATGTCGATCCGATCCTCTAGCCCTTTCTCGATCTCTGCACGATGCGCTCGAACCGCGCCGGCAATTCGGCGTCCCGGTAGCGGGCGAACCAGGCCGGCCTGACGAGCCCGCCGCCCAACGGCGCCGGAGCCTGCTGGCATTGCCCGGCGACCCCCGGAACGAAGTGTCCGGGGGATATTCGCCGATGGTGCGGCGGATCTGCCCGAGCACCGCCACCCCTTCGCGTTCCGGTTGCAGCGCCTCGCCGCGGCGCCGGACGATCGGCTCGCGCCCCCAGAAATGCTCGAGGACATGGCATTCGTCCGCTGCGGCGAGCGCCGGCAATGCGAGGCGCTCCCAGGCTTCCTGCGCCAGCACGTGGCCTTTGCCGCGCTGACGATGAACAAAGATCTCGGCCTCAGCTCTTATGTCTTCGGGCTCGGCGCCGGCGCCTTTTTCTGGGGTTATTTCATTCTTCGAGTTCAGATGCTTATACTCCAGCCGAGCATACCAAACAAGATTTGGCCGATCTCGCGGTGCGACGCCTCCGGCGCCGTTGCCATGTCTCTACCGGCTCGCGCGCGCGTATCCGCAACCCGCAGGCAGGGCGTGCCGCTATCCAGAGCCGTGTAACGACGCACTCGAAGCCCCCCCTTCCCACCCGATGATCCGGACCATATTTTGGACCATTGACCGGCCCGAATGGCTCATTCGCGCTGGAAGCCTTCCCCGGTAAGCTGATGCGAAACCGACGTAGACCTTGCACCCACAGTGCACATTTTGCTGGCTGGAGATGTCGAACATGCTCTCGAACATCGTTAGCGCAGCGCTCGCTCTGACGCCAGACATAGTCGTGACCGGACATGTGTGAACAGCCCAAAATCGCGACCGCCGCCTACACCGAGGCTGTCATTTCCTGCGCCGATTGCAAGGGATATAGCTTTGCTGTTTCGCAATCCGCTCATGCCGGTCGGCGGCAACACGCATCACTGCCCTTGCGCGTAGATCTGGATCTGGGAGGTCGAGATGAGATCATCGGTTGCGTGTCGTTCGCTGAAGGGCAGCGAGCACCCCCACCCTGCGGGTCATAAGAAGATCAGGTCGACTAGCGGCTCAGAGGAAGTGACCGTCACTTTGCTCCTTCGACGCAAGGTCGGACACACCGCGTCGCCGCCGGAGCGTCTTCAAGGCCGTCGCGCGAGGCGTTCGCGAGGGAACGGGGCGCTGATCCGAAGGAGTTGGCCGATGTTACCGCCTTTGCCAAAGCCGCCGGCCTACAGGTCCTGGAAACCGACCTTGCCCGGCGATCGGTGATTGTTCGCGGGCCCGTCGACGCAGTCAACAAGGCCTTTGCTGTCGAACTCCATGACTATGCACACGAAGGAGGAAGGTATCGCAGTCACGACGGCGCAGTGAACCTGCCGTCGAACATCGCTGACTATGTCGAGGCGGTCGTGGGCCTCACCATCGGCCAAGTGAAAGGCTATAATGTCGGCCCTGGCTGGGACGCCTGCACCGGACTTGGCCCAAATCTTTCAGACCGCCCTCGCTGCCGCGAGCGCGGCCGCTGTGTCGGCCGCTTCTGTTCCGGCCGCCGCACCGGTTGCCGTCGGCTAGCGACGCAGTATGGCGTCCGTTAGGGCGATTGTCGACAGCGGCGCAAAGTGTCGCGGCGGCAGATCTTCTGAGGTCCCAGGTACCGGCCGACCGGCGGTAGGAATCGTTGCTGTCTCGATGGGAGTTTCTCGGAATGACATCTTTTCGTGAATCCCTCTTAACCATGTTTCTGTTCGGGTTCGACAGTCTCTTTGCCGGTCTTGCGATCGGACCGATCATATCCTCCCGGCGCGGATGGGCCGTGTTCGTGCTGCTGTTTGGAGTCTGCGACGGTGCGGCGACGCTGCTGGGGGCGGCAGTGCCGCACCTCGTGCCGACGCCGCCCGTCGCCGCGCTTTACCTGATCGCGGTGGCGCTGATCATCGAGGGCGCGCGGCGCAGCCGGGTGTGGTTGTACGCAATGCCGGTGCTGTTCAGTCTCGACAACCTCGCTGCCGCCAGCGCCCCCTCGGAAGCGCTGGGACTGGCGCTGAGCAGCGCGGCCATGGCCGGTATGGGTCTGGCCCTCGGCGGGCTCGGACGGCGTGCGGCGATCCGGCTTGCCGCGGCTGGAGCGCAGGGCTGATGGGCGTCGCGCTGATCGCTTGGGGACGGTTTTTCGGCCCGAACAATGCCCGCATCACCGTCCCGGCGCCCTCGACCAGACCGGGTGCGCCTTGGCTACTCGACTTCCTCGCGGGCGAAGTCGGGCGGTTGCGCGATGCCGGCTTCTCGGCGATCCAGTTGCCTCCGGTGTCCAAGGCGCAGGGTGGCGCCGGTGACGGCTGCGACGGCTATGGCGTGTTCGACCGCCGCGACCTCGGCAGCAAGAACCAGCAGGGAAGCGTGCCGACGCGCTACGGCAGCGTCGACTCGCTCCGCCGTTTCGTCGCGAACGCGCACGCCGCCGGTCTCGACGTATATTTGGACGTCGTGATGCATCAGCTGATGGGCGAGAACGGCGGCCCCGGCGTGTTCCGCTACCTCGGCGCCAACGGTGCGGCCAAGGCCGGGCGGGGCGCGATGAACTCGGGATGCTTCCGTGGCGTGCCGCCGGCGAACCGCCCGGAGGACGCGGTGCCGGTCCCGGCCGACGACTTCGAGTTCGGCCGCGAACTGGTGTATCAGCACTGCAAGCCGCCCGGTTACACGATCGAGGACGGGCTGGATTACGGCGACTGGCTGTTCCGCACCACCGACGCCGACGGGGGCCGCTTCGACGACACCAAGGGGACCTGGGCGCCGTTCGTCAGCCAGTTCATGCGCAGCCGCGCGATGGCCGACAAGTTCTTCTACAGCGAGTATTTCGACGGCAATCCGGCCAATCTGAACTGGTGGGCGACCACCCCGCCGATGTCCTCGCGCTCGCTCGTCACCGATTTCACCCTGCATTGGGCCGTGCAGACGGCGTGCGACGGCGGACAGGCAAGCGCGCTGGACGGCGCGGGCTATGCGGCAATCAACCCGTTCCTGGCGTGCACGTTCGTCGACAACCCCGACACCGACACGAGTTTCGGCGAAGCGATCGTCAGTTCCAAGCTGCTCGCATACGCGTTCATCCTGACCACCGAGGGCTATCCGTTCGTCTATGGGAAGGACTACTTCCCGTCGAGCGTATGGCCCGGGGCTTACGGTCTCCGACAGTGGATCGACAACCTGATCTGGATCCACGAAATCCCGGCCGCCGGTCCGACGGTGACGCGCTATGTCGACAGCAAGGTGATCGTGCTGAACCGGACCGGCGGGCCCGGGCTGTTTACCTGGAACGCGCCGATGATCACTTGCGACACGAGCTTTGGCCCGGGCGTCGATCTGCACGACTACACTGGCCGCCATCCGGACATCCGCACAGACGCGGCCGGGCGGGCGACCTTTCGGATCCCGAGCAACGCGTACCAGAACGGCCAGTCCTATCTCTGCTTCTTGCGCGCCGGTTTCAGCGAGCCTGTGCCGCGCACCGGGCGCGCCACCCACGCAGGTGTTCTTCGGCGCCGCCGACCTCGACATCGCCCCGGCAACGCCGGGCGCGACGGTGGACGCCGGACGCATCTGGGTGCGCGGCCGGCACGCCAATCGGCGCGTCGCTGTCGCTGCAACCGCGCGGCGGCATGATGGCCGCCGATGTCCGTTTCGCGATCGTCGGCCGCTCCGGCCTGCCGCTGGTCACCGGCGTCAACGAGGCGCATGGCACCGTCGCCAACAGCGGCTGGCACGTCCTGCGCGTCACCGCGAACGCCTCAGCGGCGGGCCGCGCCGACTACGAATTGAGCGTAACCTATTTCGGAACCGGGAGGCTGTGAAATGAATCCAATCAACACCACCTGCCCTTTTTCCGGCAAGCCGGTCAGCCTCGATGCCGTGACGCGCCACGGTGAACATATTGTCGGCTTCTGCTCGACCGAGCACCGGGATCAGTTCGAGAAGGCCATCGTGCATTTCGCGCAGGCGGCCAATCCCGCCGTGACCACGCGGTCGTTCGACAACGCCCGCACCGGCGCCACCCTGCGCGAGACGATCCTGACGCCCGCGGCGGTGCGCAGCCGTGGCATTCGGCGGTTATTCAGTCTGGAGGTGCATGGCGACGCCCCGCGGCTGCGAGGCGCAGCCGCTGATCGTTCCGGGCTTGGTGATGAATGACGGTCGCCCGCACGACGCGGTCTTCCTCGCAAGCATGGCGAACCAGGTCTGGGCCTACGACGCGATGACGGCGCGCTTCTCTGGCAGCGCACGCTCGGCCGTCCGGTCAACGGCAGCCCGTCGATCGACGCCCACATGATCAACGATCATTGGGGTATCCTCTCCACCCCCGTGATCGACCTCGCCGCCGGCATGCTGTACGCGTGCGCCTGGATCAGCGAAGACGGAACCGCACCGAACGGACAGCACTGGCTGCAGGCGCTGCAGTTGCGCGACGGTGAAACTCCACCGGCGAAACCGCCGCTGAACCTGGAAGGCGCCATTTTCCAGCCGAGCGGTGGGTTGCCCGCGCAGCGGTTCCGGTCGGCCGAGCGCAAGCAGCGCGCGGCGCTAACGCTGACCCAAGGCGCCGTACTCATTCCGTTCGGCACAATAGCCGAAACCGCGGAGACGGCACGGGGCTGGCTGATCGCGGTCGACACGGCAAGCTGGACGATCGCCGCCACCTGGTGCTCCACGGTGCGCGGCAGCGGCGGTGGGATCTGGCATTCCGGCGGGGGCCCGGCGGTGGATGCCGACGGCTTCATCTATGTCGTGACAGGCAACGGCGAATTCGATGCCGCGACCGATTACGGCGAGAGTATCCTGAAGCTGCAATACACGCCGCCCGGCCGGGCCCGCGCCGGCGCGCTCGCCGTCGTCGACTGGTGGACGCCTTGGACCGATGACGGGCGCGTCGGCGGCAGCCCGGAAGGGGAATCGGCGAGCGAGAAGCCGATGCCGTCGAACTTCCGAATGGTGCCGCACCTTGCCCGCATCTGATCTTTACCCATATGTGTGCATCGGACAGTCGGTTTACGGCAGATTTGGTATGGGCTCGGCGAGGTCGGTTGGCGCCGGGCTAAGGGGGCAGTGGGTAGGCGATAGCGTAGCTGCGGAAGGCGGCGGTGATGTCGTCCAGGCGCTGCAGGCCGCGCCAGAGGGTTTGGGGACCGGGTTGGCCGTCGGATTTGCGGGCGAGGAAACCGCCGAGTTGGGCGATCAAGAGGATCATCTGGCAGAGCGAAGGCGGTTGCGCCGGCGGCGGCTTGCGGGTGTGGAAGACGACCAAGGCCTTCCACTGCTCGGGCTCGAAGGCGACGGTACAGGGCAGTTCGGGGGTGGCCCGCCCGAGCCAGGTGAGATAGTGGATGCGCCAGGCGACGACCATGTCGATGGCGAGGCAGGTTTCCAGACGGTCGGCGGTTTCGAGCTGGCGATCTTCAATGCGGCATCCGCTCTTGAGGATGCGGTGGAAGACCTCGATCCCCCAGCGCCGGGTATACCACTGCATGCGCTGGAGAGCGTCGTCCAGCGAGGCGACCGGCACGGTGGTCAGCAGCATCCAGTCGAGCGGCTTGATGTCGGGTGGCGGGTTTTCTTCGCGGCTGCGCACGACCCATAGCCGCAGCGCCGGGAGCTTTGCCTTGTGTCGCGGCGGCGACAGGGTGACCTCGGCGAAGCGCACGCTCATCAGGGCGGTACGGGCCGGCTGGCGGCCGCGGCGGGGCACCTCGAGTGCGATCTGCCCGGCCGCCGGCAGGCTTTCCATAAAGGGCCACAAGCGGCGCACCTGCTCGTCGCCCGGGTCAGGCTGGAGAGCACGGTCTTCGGTGGCCCTGACCAACAAGTCGAGGTGGGCGCTGTCGGCTTCCTGCAGGAACTCGAAGACATCGCACTCGCGATCGGCGACGGTGACGATGCGCGTGTTCGGGCATCGATCGGCGGCGGCCCGGATCTCCGTCAGCGGGCGGATCCATTTGTAGCTCTCCTTCGCCGCGATCGGCCTGGTGTGGCGCTGATGTTTCTTGCCGAAGGTATTGGCATCGCGCGCCCAGCACTGGACATCGAGCAGGCCGAGGGGCAGGCCATCGGGACGCAAGGCCAGGGTATTGTGCAGGATCAACCCTTGGGCGCCGTCGCGCCGGCTGCCGATCGGGCCGAGGCCTTGGGTCTGCGGGTGCTTGGTGTAGTTGAGGCTGGAGCTGTCCTGCACCGCCAGCACGATGACCTCCTGTCGCATGCGCGCGACGGTGGCCTGATGGTGCGGTTCGAGTACAGCGTCCATCGTGACCCGCTGGTGATCAAAGAACCGGTAGGCGGCCTTGGTTCGGGCCAGCGAACCGCAGGCTTGCGCGATATTGGCCATGGGCCGGGCAAAGAACGCCCCGGCCAGATCCAGCAGTCGCCGCTGCAGCCGGCGATCGCCGAGCTTGGCACCGCCGAATTCCTGCCGCACCCAGTTGGGCTCGGGCGCCGGCCGCGCCCCGCACAGGCGCTTGAGGGTCGGCCGGGACAACGGATAGAGAAACACCCGCTTCGCCGGCAAGTGCGCCGTGCCGGTCCGATCCTGGCGCCCCCGACCGGCGGTCATGCCGACTTCGATCCAGTTGGCGGCACGATAGGCGGTGCCCGGGCGAGCGGCCTCGACATAGCTTTCCATCAGCCACGGCCGGACCGCAAAGGCTTGCTGCCAATCGCCGACAATCCGCCGCGTTAGCTGCCCCAAAACATGCGAAGCGAGATGTGCGACCCGGACCGTCGGCAGGATCAGAAAGCGGCTGTTGCACACAACTCCCGTCAGGTTGGCGCCACGCTTGGCGTCGTCCCAGCCCAGCCACTCATCGCGCCCCCGCAGCCGCCACGCGGCGGCACTGACCGCCAGCCCGCCGAGCACACCATGCCGCGCGCCGCAAATCAGATAGCGAATTTGCTCACCACACAACGACGCGCGACCGCAGGGATGGTGCGCCGCCATCATCGCATCCCAGGTCCGGCTCTCCGGCGTCCCGCCGCTGACCCGCTGCAGCGTGACCGCCCCCAGATCGGCCAAGCGACCGCTCACTTGCGGGGCCGGGCAAACCTCGGCCGGACGCCGCTCCGGCGGCCGCCGACGGGCCGCCGGAAGCACGATCGCACCGCGCCGCTCAAGCCCAATCAGATGCTTGCGGCAGGCCATCTCCTGCGCGCGACCACGGCGATCCTTCCAGCCCAGCCGTTCGCATACCTCCTTGGCCAGCCGATAGCGCGACAAGCCCGCATCCGCGCCGACGCGCGCGCGGATCCATGACAGATGCTCTGCCGCCTCCAGCTGCTGTTTCGGGCTAAGGGGCCCCATGCCCCCTTGCTAGCCCATTCCGTTTTCTGTGTCCAGAGGCACTTATGGGCAAAGATCAGTGCCCGCATGGGGGTGGCGCCGATGGACATGGGCAGCGCCTGGGGCGACCAGGATTTCAGCACCGGCGGGCCGGTGCTGCCACCGACCGGCGGCACCCTGCTGGCCGCAGGCAAGGATGGCATCCTGTACACGGCGAATACGACGGCGCTGGGCCGGACGGAACCGGCTAACCTCGACCCCGACCACGCGGCGCTGAACTATGCCAAGCTCAAAGCGCCGCCGATCTTCTACACCTACTACCCCGGCCCACAGCTCAGTTCCGCGCCGCAGAGCCCCTCCACGCTGAACGTGATGGTCGGGCAGCGCACTGCATGGCACACCCGTGGTCTGGCAGAGCGCCGCCCAGGGGACAGTGCACTTCTGCGGTGGGGAGAATGGCAACCTGCGCGCCTGGAGGTTGAATGCCGACGGTGCCTCCACCTATCTCGCCTGCAGCGCCGAAGTCGCCTCGCCACAGTCGCCCGTGCCACCTGGCGGCATGCCGGGATGGATGATTTCGCTGTCCGCGAACAGCGGAGACGGCGGAATCGTCTGGGCTTTGGTGCCGGCTGGCGACGCGAACATGGAGCTGACGCCCGGGCGGCTGCTGGCTTACGACGCCGCGAACTTCGGCGTCTATGGCGACGGCAGCAAGCAGCTCATCGTCCTGTGGGACAGCTGGGACTGGGGTGCCGGCTGCGCCTTCATCCACCCAAAGTTCAATCGACCGGTTGCCTGGAACGGCAAGGTGTTCGTGCCGACCTACGACGGGCGCGTCGATGTCTACGGGCTTGCCTAGCCAGAATTTCTCAAAGGGGTAGGTGCATCGGGGCCCTGGATCTGAGAAAATCGAGTTGGGGAAACGGTTTATCTCAGGACCAGGGGGAGTCCCGATGCAGACAGAGTGTAGCGCGGATTTGTTGGGCTTTGCACCCGTTGAAGGGCGCAAGGTGGTGGCAGGGTTTGACGGCGGGACGATGACTTCTGAGGCCGGAGCGATGCTGCTCGGCGCCACCGATGGACAGATCCACTTGATCGAACGCTTTGCCGGCTGGCTTCACCGATTACCGCGATGCCGATCTGATCGAACACACGGTTCGGAGCCTGGTGGGTCAGCGGGTGTTCGGGATTGCCTTGGGCTACGAGGACCTGATCGACCACGACCTGCTGCGTCACGACCCGGTAATGGCTGTGCTCGGCGGCAAGCTCCAAGCGCGGCGCGCCGATTGTGCGCCGCTGGCCGGCAAATCGACGCTCAACCGGCTGGAATTGAGCCGCGAGGAGCCGACCCGCTACCACAAGATCAGCTATGACGCGGCGGCGATCGAAGGCTTGTTTGTCGACCTGTTTCTCGACGCCCATGGGGCGCCGCCGCCGCAGATCACGCTTGATCTCGACGCCACCGACGACCCGCTGCACGGGGAGCAAGAAGGGCGTTTTTTCCACGGCTATTACGACACCTACTGCTATCTGCCGCTTTACGTGTTCTGCGGCCGACATCTGCTGGCGGCCAAATTGCGGCCGGCGAATATCGACGCGAGTGCCGGCAGCATCGAGGAGGTGGCGCGGATCGTCGCCCGGATTCGCCAGCGTTGGCCCCATGTACGGATCCTGCTGCGCGCCGATTCGGGCTTTGCCCGCGACGCGCTGATGGCGTGGTGCGAGACCAATGGCGTCGATTTCCTGTTCGGCCTGGCCAAGAACGCGCGCCTCAACGCCGAGATCGAAACCGAACTCGCCGCGGCGCAAGAGCAGAGCCAAAAGACCGGCAAGCCGGCGCGCCGCTTCAAGGACTTCACCTATCGGACGCTGGAGAGCTGGAGCCGCGCGCGTCGGGTCGTCGCCAAGGCGGAATGGACAGGGGACAAAGCCAATCCGCGCTTTGTTGTGACCTCGCTGGCGCGCGAGGAGCACGAGGCCCGCCACCTCTACGAGAAGCTCTACTGCGCCCGCGGCGAGATGGAAAACCGCATCAAAGAATGCCAGCTCGATCTCTATGCCGACCGCACCTCAGCCCACACGATGCGCGCCAACCAGCTGCGTTTGTGGTTCGCCTCAATGGCCTATGTCCTGATCGCCGGCTTGCGCCGGATCGGCTTGGCGCATACCCAGTTCGCCCGCGCCTCCTGCGGCACCATCCGCCTCAAACTGTTGAAGATCGGGGCGCTGGTGCGCATCAGCGTGCGCCGCATCAAGCTCGCCATGCCCTCGGCCTTCCCGCACCAGGCCGAGTACCTTGCCGCCTACACCGCGCTAACCGCCGCCGCGACGGCCTGACGAACCAGAGACCCCATCAAAATAGCCCCACAAACTACCTTAGGGACAATTGCCCCCGCAAGGACTCGTAAAAGTTGAAACCGACCGGCCAGTCTACAACCGCCGCTCCTTCAGCCGCTCCGCGCCCCGCTGCCCCCCGTCGCGCCTCGAGAACCAACCCCCTATGAGAAATCCGGGCTAGTCGGAGCTTTACTCCCTGCAAGGGGCAAAGCCACTGATCGCGCGGATTTGCGCGAGAGAGAGCGATGGTTGAACGGAACGGCTTCGCCGTAGGGGGCCTGGGCATGGCCTAAGGGTCGCTGGTGAAGTTATCGTCTGCCTCAAGACGGGATGGTCTCGTCTTCGATGACGAAGGAGCAGACGATGTCACCGTTACGTGCTCGCATGATCGAGGACATGAAGCTGGCCGGCTTGGCGACCAAGACGCAGGAGGTCTACCTCCAGTGATGTCCGGCGGTATCTGCTGGATGTTCGCGAGCGGAATGCCGGGGCAGCTTCAAGACCTGCCGTTACGGCATCCAGTTCTTCTATCGGAACACGCTGGACAAGGACTGGGCGCTGTTTAAAAAAAGATCCGGCTCCCCAAGCAGAAGCGGCTGCCGCAGACGCTTTCCCATGCCGAAGTGCGGCACATGCTCGCCGCGGTCCGCAATCCGATACATCGCGGCTGTTTCAGCCTGATCTATGGCTGCGGCCTGCTGCTCTTCGCGGTAGAGCGCCAGCACCCGGTCCGCATGCTCCCGGGTTTTGATCGGATGGCCGAGCCAAAAATGAGCTACCACGGCGGCGAGGTGCCCGACGATCAGGAGATCCGAATCGTCGTAGGCCTCGGCGGCGTACATTAGCTGCGTGACCCAACGCAACGATTCGACAATCCGCCCCCTGCACAATACGTGGACGAACAGTCCCCAGAGTATCGGCACCAGGGCATCGCTGCGACGCAGCGAGTTCGCCGGCTCCAGCGCGGGATGCAGGCTGTCCCAGACCTCCTCCACGCCCAACCTTTGAGCGCGATCCATGCGGTGCCCAACAGCGTGCGTAGATCCAGCTCGCTGCGGTCGCGCTCCGCCGAGGCTGGCAGAACGGCGACCAGCTCCAGACCCTTGTTGAAATGCGCGATCGCCTCGGTGAGGGCCATATGCCCGAGCGCCAGGCTGCCCGCCTTCTGCCAAAGCGGGATCGCCTTCTCGGGCAGTTTCGCCTCGCTCTAGTGGTGCGCCAGCAGCTCGGGCTTGGTCGCCTCGGTGTTCGGCAAACGCTCCTCGATCACCCTGGCGATCTTGCCGTGCAATCCCTGCCTGCGCGATTTGAGCAACGAGTTGTAGGCGGCGTCCTGCACCAGCGCGTGCTTGAAGGTGTATACCGCATCGGGCGGCGTGCCCTGCTGGAACGCCAAGCCGGAGGCGGTGAATTGTGCCAGCGCCCGGTCCAGCTCGGCTTTCGAATGCGGGGCGACGGCGGCGATCAGCTCCCAGCTGAACTCGCGCCCGATCGCGGCGCCGATCTGCGCGATCTCATTGACCGGCGCAAAGCGATCGAGCCGCGCCAACAGCGAATCGCGCAAGGTCACCGGGATCGCCAATGTGCCTGCGCGCCCGGCATATTCCCAGCGATCGCCAGCATCCCTGAGGTTTCCGGATTCCAGGATCGACTTGGTCAACTCCTCGACGAACAGCGGCACGCCGTCGGTCTTGTCGAGGATCTGATCGAGCAGATCCGCGGGCAGCGCCTGGCCGCCGGCCAGCCGCGATACCATCGCACTGCCCTGCGACCGGGTGAGCTTGGTGAGCGTCAGCGCCGCGACGTGACCATAGTGCGACCAGCGCGACGAAAACTCCGGCCGGTGGGTGAGCACGCCAAGCAGCGGAATGTTCCTGACCCGGTGGATCAGAAGGTCGATGACTCCGAGGGTGGTCGGATCGGCCCAGTGGATGTCCTCGAACAGCATCACCGTCGGCTGCCGGCGGGCGATGGCTTCGGTCGTGTCGACGAGCGCGCGCAACGTCTCGTCCTTGAATTTCTGGGGCGTCATCGCGACCGCCCCGTAGCGCTCGTCGCAGGGGATCGAGAGCATCGCGGCGAGGAACCGCAGGTCTTCGCGCGGCCTGCCGTACTGGCCAATCATCAGCGCTTCGAGCTTGTCGAGTTTCTGCTCGGCCATCGCGCGGCGATGACCGAGCGAGGCGACGCCGAGGTCCTTCAGATCCTCGGCGGTCAGTTCCGGCAGCAGTTCGGGACTGATGTGGTTCTGCGCGAATGCGGGCGCGATTGCTCGAAGCCAAGCGACTGCAGCCACTCGGTGACGTCCATCGTCGCCTCCCGCGGCAACCCGATCGCAGGTTGAACCCGGCCAGTGGCCTTGTCCAGTTTGGCCGCTTTCGCCGAAGCGTTAAGGCCCGGCCTCGAGCGCAATGTTCATTCGGCGTTGCACCACCGCGCTCAGCGGCACGAGCGCGAAGCCCTTTTCGCGCAGGGTCGGCAGCCAACTCCGCAAGGCCGCGATCGTCGGATCGTGACCATGGCCGATCGCGATGGCGCTGCCGTTATGACGGGCCACCCTTTCGACGCGGGCAAGCTGCCGGTCGATGGCCGCCCGGATCGGCTCGTCGTCGAGAAACACGTCGCGCGCGGCATGCGGCACGCCGTTCGCGGCCGCTTCGCGCATCCCGGCGCTCGTCGCCGTCGTTTTCGAATCGAGAAAAATGAGGCCGCGGCGGCGCAGCTCGGCCATGACCACCGCCATGCCGCGCGCATCGGCGGTGAATCTGCTGCCCATGTGGTTGTTGACGCCGACAAAGCCGGTGAAGCGGTCGAGCCCCCAGCGCAGCTGCGCCCGGATCTCGTCGGGCGACATCGCGACCAGGAGAGCATGCGGCCCCGGATTCTGCGCCCGATCGATCGGCTCCATCGGGACGTGCAGCAAAAGCTCGTCGCCGGCCCGGCGCCCGGCCTCGGCCTGGTCCGGCAGATCCTGCGCATAGGTCATGAACGACAAGGTCAGCGGGCCGGGCAGCGCGATCACCGCGGCGGTCCGGCGGCGATCGAGGCCGAGATCGTCGATGACGACGGCGACGAGCGGCCGATCTCCAGCCGGCGGTGCCGGCACCGCGAACCGCAGCCAGGCCGGCGGCGCCGATGCCGGGGGCGGCGCCGGGAGCGGCAGCGGGAACGACGCCTTCTCGACCGGTTTCGACGCAATGGCAGGGTGCTGCGAGGCGTGTCGCGCGGCGATCGGCTGCGCCGCAACCGGCGGCGGAACCCGGTGGTAGAGGTGCGCCGCCAAGCCAAAGCCGCCGCCGAGCAGCGCCAACAGGAGCAGCGCCACGATGCCGGGATGACCCGCGGCCTGCCGCCAGCGCCGCCGCACGCTGCCCCGTCGTCTCCTCGCCTCGAACGATCGGCGGGTGCGGGGCTTACGGGACAATCGGGTTCATCCAGCGCAGGCCCGGAAATTGCGCAAAATCGCGATCTGCGGAGCACAGGATCAGCCCGTGCTCCATCGCCAAGGCCGCCAAATGAGCATCAGGGACCAAACCGCCGCGGACCCCGGGCAAAGCGAGCAACGCACTGAGAATTTCCACATGACGCTCGGCGGGCTCGGGAACCCATGCTGTTTCGCACGCCAGCCACGCCCGGACCTGATCCCATGCCGCGGACATCGGCTCCGGCCGGTCAAACAGGCATGGGTTGGTGACGATCCGCAAAAAGGCCAGCAGGCTTGCCCAAGGCAACCCAACCCGAGAGACGCCGCTCAACTGGCGATCGAACCATTCGCGCGCGACCTCATGCTGCGCGAACGACCCGACATGGGCGTAGACCAGAATGTTGGCGTCGACCAGTATCAACGGAAATCTTCGCCCTCGGCGATGGCCAAGACCTCCGCGATATTATCGACATTTGCCAGCCGCGGTCGGCCGAGATCGACCGAGCGGGTGTGGAACGGTTTGCGTTGCTTCGCCGGCGCCAGCATATCGGCGAGACCGCGACGCAGCGCGTCGTTGACGAGGTCCTTCAACCCAACGTCTCGTTCCTTGCGCAGGCGCGCCAACAGCGCAGCCACATCGTCGTCGATCGTCAGCGTCGTTCGCATTCATCAGGACATGAAGCGTTTGATGTCTTGATGTCAAGCCCGCCGCGGCGCCGGAACGTTCCGTCATCCGTTCGAGGCTGATATAACCTCGGGAGTGCAGCAGCGCAGGTTTTCGAAGTGCCGCCCAGCAATCCGTCGACGACCGATTTCAAATCGCTGCTGGCGCGGGTCGCGCAAGGGAAGAGCCTCGACGAAGGCGAGGCCGAGCGCGGCGTTCGACATCATCATGAGCGGCGATGCGACGCCCGTCGCAGATGGGTGCCTTTCTGATGGCGCTGCGGGTGCGCGGCGAAACCGTCGACGAGATCGCCGGCGCGGCGCGCATCATGCGGTCCAAGGCGGTGGCGATCGACGGCGCCGCCGGGGGCGATCGACACCTGCGGCACCGGCGGCGATGCCTCGGGCAGCTTCAACATCTCGACCGCGAGCGCGCTCGTCGTCGCCGGTTGCGGCGTCCCGGTCGCCAAGCACGGCAACCGCGCCTTGTCGTCGCAATCGGGCTCGGCCGATGTGCTGACGCGCGCTCGGGGTCAATATCGACGCCGATCTCGCGATCGTGCCGCCAATGCCTGTGGGAGATCGGCATCGGCTTTCTGATGGCGCCGCGCCATCACAGCGCCACCCGCCATGTGGCGCCGACCCGGGTCGAGCTCGGCACTCGGACGATCTTCAACCTCCTCGGGCCGCTGTCGAACCCGGCCGGCGCGCGGCGCCAGCTGGTCGGCGTGTTTGCGCCCGAATGGGTGCGCCCGATTGCCGAGGTGCTGCAGCCGGCTCGGCGCCGAGCGCGCCTGGGTCGTGCATGGCGACGGCCTCGACGAGCTGACCACCGCCGGCACTCGACCACGGTCGCGGCGCTCTACGACGGCAAGATCGAGACCTTCGACCTCGCCGCCGAGGACGTCGGGCTTGCCGCGGGCGCGTCTCGAAGATCTGAAGGGCGGCGATCCCGGCCACAATGCGCGGCTGATGCGCGCCCTCCTCGGCGGCGAGGGCGGGCCGTTGCGCGACATCGTGCTGTTGAACGCCGGCGCGGCACTGCTGGTCGCCGGACGCGCCGACGATCTCGCCGACGGTATCGAGCTTGCCGCCCGATCGCTCGATTCGGGTGCCGCGCGGCAGGTGCTCGAGGCGCTGGTGACGCGCACCAACGCGCCGGCCGAGGCGGGTCCGATGAGCGACGTGCTCGACGCGATCTGCGCCGAAAAGCGCGCCCAGGTGGCGCGGGCGCGCGCCGCGGTACCCGAGCCGGCCCTGCTCGCCGGTCTCGCCGAGGCGCCGCCTGTCGCGGCCCTTCGCCGCGGCGCTCGAACAGCATCTCGGCGCGGGCCGCTATGGCCTGATCGCCGAGATCAAGAAGGCTTCGCCGAGCGCCGGGCTGATCCGCGCCGATTTCGATCCGGCGGCGCTCGCCGCGCGCCTACGAGGCCGGCGGGGCGAGCTGCCTGTCGGTGCTGACCGATGCACCCTTCTTTCCAGGGCAGCGACGCCGACCTCGCGCGCGGCGCGCGCCGCCGTCGGCACTGCCGGTGCTGCGCAAGGACTTCATCCTCGACCCCTACCAGATCGTCGAAAGCCGTCGCATCGGCGCCGATTGCGTGCTGCTGATCCTGGCGGCGCTCAGCGACGCGAGCGCGCGCGAGCTGGCGGCGGCGGCGGCGGAACTCGGGCTCGACGTGCTGGCCGAGGTGCACGACGCGGCCGAACTCGACGCGGGCCTTGCGATTGGGCGTCGCCTTTGATCGGGATCAACAACCGCGATCTGAAGACCCTCGCGGTCGATCTCGGCACGACCCTGCGGCTGGCGCCGGAGGTGCCGCCCGGCCGTCTCGTCGTCGCCGAAAGCGGCATCCGCGGTCCCGAGGATCTCGGCCGGCTCGCCGCCGCCGGCGCCGCGCGTTTCTCGTCGGCGAGACCTTGCTGCGCGAGCAGGATGTCGCGGCGGCGACCCGGCGCCTCCTCGGGCTTCGGCGAACTCACCCATCTCGATGCCGAGGGCCGCGCCCGGATGGTCGACGTCTCGGAGAAGGACGAGACCGACGCGCACCGCGCGTCGCCGGCGGCGCGCGTCGTGATGCGCCAAGAGACCCTGGCGCGGATCCGCGCGGGCGAGGTGGCCAAGGGCGATGTCCTGGCGGTGGCGCGGCTTGCCGGCATCATGGCCGCCAAGCGCACGGCCGAGCTGATCCCGCTCTGCCATCCGTTGGCGCTGACCTCGGTCGAGGTCGATCTCCGCTGCGTCTCGGAGCGCTCCGCCGTCGAGATCACCGCGACCTGCAGGGTCCGCGGCCGCACCGGGGTCGAGATGGAAGCGCTGACCGCGGCGAGCGTCGCGGCACTGACGATCTACGACATGTGCAAGGCGATCGATCGCGGCATGACCGTCACCGATGTGCGACTCTTATATAAATCCGGCGGCAAATCAGGTACGTGGGAGGCGATATCGTGATCTCGGTTGAAGAAGCGCTGGCGCGCCTCCTGGCGCCGCTCGACAAGCTGCCGGCCGAGCAGATCGCGCTCGCCGACGGCCTCGGCCGCATTCTCGCCGAAGACCTGGCGGCCCGTCGCACCCAGCCGCCCTTCGCGGTATCGGCGATGGACGGCTACGCGGTTCGCGCCGCCGATCTCTCCGCGATTCCGGCAACCCTGCGGATCGTCGCCGAGGTCCCGGCCGGGGCCGGCTTTGGCGGGCGTGTCGGTCCCGGCGAAGCGGTCCGCATCTTCACCGGCGCGCCGGTACCGGAGGGCACCGATACGATCGTCATTCAGGAGAACACCGAACGCCTCGCCGACCGCGTGCAGGTCCTCGAAGCGGCGCCGCGCGGCCGCTACATCCGGCGGGAAGGGCTCGATTTCGCCGCGGGCGAGGTGCTGCTGCGCGCCGGCCGGCGACTGACCGCCCGCGATATCGGCCTCCTCGCCGCGATGAACCGGCCCTGGCTCTTTGTCCATCGCCGGCCGCGCGTGGCAATTCTGTCGACCGGCGACGAGATCGTCATGCCGGGGGAGCCGATCGGCCCGCACCAGATCGTCAGCTCCAACAGCCTGGCGCTCGCCGCCTTCATCGCCGCCTGCGGCGGCCTCCCGGTCGTCCTCGGCAATGCCCCCGACGATCCGACGGCCTTGCGCCGAATCGCTGCCGCGGCCGCCGGCGTCGACTTCCTGGTCACCACCGGCGGCGCCTCGGTCGGCGATTACGATCTGGTGCGCGACGCGCTGGCGACGGACGGGTTGGCGCTCGATTTCTGGCAGATCGCGATGCGACCGGGAAAACCGCTGATGGTCGGCCGATATCGGGGCACGCCGATGCTCGGCCTGCCCGGAAACCCGGTCTCGACCCTGGTCTGCGCGCTGCTGTTCCTGAAGCCGGCGCTCGACCGGCTGGGCGGGCTCGAGCGCGTGCCGGAGCCGATGTCGACGGTGCGGCTTGGCGTCGCCCTGGGCGAGAACGACCGGCGCCAGGATTACCTTCGCGCCAGGCTCGCCCGCGGCAGCGACGGCGCGCTCGAAGCGTTCCCGTTCGAGGTGCAGGACAGTTCGATGATTCGGCTGCTTGCCGCCGCCGACTGCCTGGTGATGCGCCCGCCGCGCGCCCCTGCCGCCAAGATCGGAACGATGGTGCCGATCGTCACCTTCCCGGCGGAGGCATTGCCGCTGTGAATTTTTCCCGCGAGCGCCGGCGGCACTTGACGATTGCGGTGAACCAAAGTAGAACGCGAGGCGACGTTTAGGATTCGTTCCGAACCGCACCGCGGGGATTGAAAACATGCTGACCGCCAAGCAACGCGAACTGTTGCTGTTCATCAATCAGCGCCTGACCGCGTCCGGCGTTTCGCCGTCTTTCGATGAAATGAAGGATGCGCTGCGCCTCAAATCCAAATCCGGGATCCACCGGCTGGTCACCGGCCTTGCCGAGCGCGGGTTCATCCGGCGTCTGCCGCACCGTGCCCGCGCCTTGGAGGTGGTCAAGCTGCCCGAGGAGAGCGCGGCGCGCACGACCGCACGCGGCGGCTTCTCGCCGACCGTGATCCGCGGCGACTTCGGCGGCTCGCTGGCCGGCGCCGCGGTCAGCCCCGACCTCGAGGTCGAGGCGGTCGAGTTGCCGCTTTACGGCCGCATCGCCGCCGGCACGCCGATCGAGGCGTTGCGCGACCAGACCGCGGCGATTGGCGTCCCGGCGAGTCTGTTGGGGCGGGCGCGCGAGCATTATGCGCTCGAAGTCGCCGGCGACAGCATGATCGACGCCGGCATCCTCGATGGCGACACGGTCATTATCGAGCGTAGCGACACCGCCGAAAACGGTTCGATCGTCGTCGCCCTGGTCGACAACGAGGAGGTCACCTTGAAGCGGCTGCGCCGCCGCGGCGCCTCGATCGCCCTCGAGCCGGCCAACAAGACCTACGAGACGCGCATCTTTGGTCCCGACCGGGTCAAGGTCCAGGGCCGCCTCGTCGCGCTGCTGCGGCGCTACTGACGCCGTTCGTTGATCCGGCAGAGCTTGGGCAATGCGGGAGGAGAAAATGCTGGGTCTGATGTCGGAGCGGCCGCTCCTGATCTCGTCGATCATTCGTCACGCCGCGACCTATCACGGCGCTATCGAGATCGTCTCGCGCACGGTCGAAGGCCCGCTTCACCGCTATACCTACGCCGCTGCCGAGCGCCGCTCGAAACAGCTGGCCAAGGTTTTGCTGCGGCTCGGCATCGAGCCCGGCGACCGGGTCGCCACCCTGGCCTGGAACACGTTCCGCCATTTCGAGCTCTACTACGCGATTTCCGGCATCGGCGCCGTCTGCCATACGATCAACCCGCGACTGTTCGCGGATCAGCTCGTCTATATCGTCAACCACGCGGCCGACCGCCTGCTGTTCGTCGACACGACCTTCCTGCCGCTGGTCGAGCGCCTCTCACCGCGCCTGCCGGCCGAGTGCCGGATCGTGCCGATGACCGACATGGATCCGGCGTCCGGCCTGCCGCTCCTGCCCTGCTACGAAACCCTCGTCGCCGCCGAAACCGACGACCTCGAGTGGCCGGAATTCGACGAGCGCACCGCCGCTTCGCTCTGTTATACCTCGGGCACCACCGGCAATCCTAAAGGGGCCCTCTTCACGCACCGCTCGACGGTGCTGCACGCGCTCGGCGCCTCGCTGCCGGACGGGATACCCCTCTCGTCGGATGACGCCGTTTGCCCGGTCGTGCCGCTGTTTCACGCCTGCGGCTGGGGCGTGCCTTATGCCGCGCCGATGAACGGGGCGAAGCTGGTCTTCCCGGCCCAGCATCTCGACGGGGCGAGCCTCTGCGAATTGTTCGAAAGCGAGGGGGTGACGGTAAGCCTCGGCGTGCCGACGGTCTGGCTCGGCTTCGAAGCCTATCTCGCGACGAATGCACGGCAATGCCCGACATTGCGCCGGCTGCTCTCGGGCGGGGCGGCGGTGCCGCCGTCATTGATCGAGGCCTTTGCCCGGCGCGGCATCGAGCTCGTGCATGCCTGGGGGATGACCGAGATGAGCCCGCTCGGCACGATCGCGGGCCTCAAGGCGAAACACCGCTCGCTCGATCCGCAGGCGCTGCTCGCCGTCAAGTCGAAGCAAGGCCGGCCGGTCTACGGCGTCGAATTGAAGATCGTCGACGACGAGGGACGGGCTCAGCCGCATGACGGCCGGTCGATGGGCGAACTCCTGGTACGCGGACCGTGGGTCGTCAGCGGCTATTACGAGGATAAAGCGGCAAGCCGGGCCGCGGTCGAGCCCGACGGCTGGTTCCACACCGGCGACATGGCGACGATCGACCCCGACGGCTACATGCAGATCACCGATCGGCGCAAGGACGTGATCAAATCGGGCGGCGAATGGATCAGCTCGATCGACCTCGAAAACGCCGCCGTCGCGCACGAGGATGTCGCCGAGGCGGCGGTGATCGCGGTGCCCGACCCGCGCTGGGGCGAGCGGCCGCTGTTGATCGTGGCGCCGCGGCCCGGCCGCCGGCCCGAGCGGCAATCGGTAATCGCGCTTCTCGCCCGCCAATTCCCCAAATGGATGCTGCCCGACAAGGTCGTCTGCGTCGACGAGTTGCCGCACACCGCGACCGGCAAGATCATGAAGAGCCGGCTGCGCGAAATGTTCCGCCCGCCGGCCGCCGCCCCGCGTTGATTTCCGGCCCGATCCTCTAGGGGATGACCGTCGCCGTCCGCTTCGCCCCGTCGCCGACCGGCTTCCTGCATATCGGCGGTGCTCGCACCGCCCTGTTCAATTGGCTGTTCGCCCGCCACCACGGCGGCGTTTTCCGGCTGCGGATCGAGGATACCGACCGGGTCCGATCGACGCCCGAGGCGGTGGCGGCGATCATCGACGGCCTCCAATGGCTCGGCCTCGAATGGGACGGCGAGATCGTCCGTCAATCGGCCCGGGCCGCGCGCCACGCCGCGGTCGCGCGGCAGTTGCTCGCCGCCGGCCGCGCCTATCATTGCTATTGCACTCCGGCGGAGCTGGCGGCGATGCGCGAGAAGGCGCGCGCCGAGAAGCGCTCGGTCCGCTATGACGGCACCTGGCGCGACCGCGACCCCGCCGAGGCGCCGCCCGGCGTGGTACCGGTCATCCGACTGAGGGCGCCGCAACAGGGCAAGACGACGATCCAGGACCGTGTACAGGGCGAGGTCACGGTTGCCAACGCCGAACTCGACGATCTGATCATCCTGCGCGCCGACGGCAGTCCGACCTACAACCTCTCCGTGGTTGTCGATGACCACGACATGGGGATCACCGATGTCATCCGCGGCGACGACCACCTGAACAACGGCTTTCGCCAAATCCAGATCTATCGGGCGCTCGACTGGGCGCCGCCCGAATTCGCCCATCTGCCGCTGATCCACGGCCCCGACGGCAGCAAGCTGTCGAAGCGGCATGGTGCGATCGGCATCGATGCCTACCGCGACCGGGGCTATCTGCCCGAAGCATTGCGCAACTATCTGTTGCGGCTTGGCTGGAGCCACGGCGACGCGGAGATCATTTCGACCGAAGATGCGGTCGCTTGGTTCGATCTTGATGCCGTCGGCCGCGCCCCGGCCCGCTTCGATTTTGCCAAGCTCGACAATCTGAACGGCCACTACATCCGCGCCGCCGCCGACCGGCGCCTCGCTGCGCTTGTCGCCGAGCGGATCGACAAAGAGGCCGGCCACCCCTTATCCGAGGCCGACTTTGCGCGTCTCGTCCAAGCCATGCCGGAATTAAAGCTGCGTCCGAAGACATTATCCGAACTTACAGAAAACGCGCGCTTTCTCGTTAAAGCGCGACCGCTGCGACCGGATTCGGCGGCAGCCCAACTCCTGACCCCTGACGCCCGCCGGCTGCTGGCCCTGCTCGGCGCGCGCCTCACTCGGGTGGAATGGCGCCCCGAGGTTCTCGAAGAATGTGTTCGGGCCGTTGCCGCCGAAGCTCGAATGCCGCTCGGCGCCTTCGCTCAGCCGCTTCGCGCCGCGCTGACCGGTGCTGCGGCATCGCCCGGCATCTTCTTCGTCATGGCGGTCCTCGGCCGCGAGGAGACGCTGGGGCGGGTTGCCGATGCCGCCGCCGAGAGCGGCTGAGGCGCTCGCCTTTCGCACCTGCGAAGGTTTGCCAAGCCATCGGCGGATGGCTATCCTAACCGGCTTCGGGGGGCGCAGCGAGTGAGGTGCATCGATGGGCGGCGGCAACATGACGACAGGCTCGGTCACGCTGACCGACGACAAGACCGGGAAATCGGTGGAGCTCCCGGTGCTCGGCGGCACGATCGGACCGCAAGTCATCGATATTCGCAAGCTCTACGCGCTGACCGGGCGCTTCACCTACGATCCCGGCTTTATGGCAACCGCCGCCTGCCGCTCCAGCATCACCTATATCGACGGCGACGACGGCATCCTGATGTACCGCGGCTATCCGATAGAGGAGATCGCGGAAAGGAGCGATTTTCTCGAGGTCGCCTATTTGTTGCTCAACGGCGAACTGCCGAATGCAAAAGAAAAGGCGCAGTTCGTCTATGACATCACCCATCATACGATGGTGCACGAGCAGCTGAGCACCTTTTTCCGCGGCTTCCGGCGCGATGCCCATCCGATGGCGGTGATGTGCGGCGTGGTCGGGGCGCTGTCGGCCTTTTATCACGACTCGACCGACATCCACGATCCGTATCAACGGATGGTCGCGTCCTACCGGCTGATCGCCAAGATGCCGACGATCGCCGCCATGGCCTACAAATACGCACAGGGCCAGCCCTTTATCTACCCGAAGAACTCCCTGAGCTACGCCGAAAATTTCCTGCACATGACCTTTGCCGTGCCGTGCGAGGAGTACAAGGTTAACCCGGTCGTGGCGCGGGCGCTGGACCGGATCTTCATCTTGCATGCCGACCACGAGCAGAACGCGTCGACCGCGACCGTGCGCAGCGCCGGATCGAGCGGCGCCAATCCCTTTGCCTGCATCGCCGCCGGCATCGCCTCGTTGTGGGGCCCGGCGCATGGCGGGGCGAACGAGGCGGTTTTGAAAATGCTCGGGCGGATCGGCGACAAGTCAAAGATCCCGGAGTTTATCAGCCACGTCAAAGACAAGAACGAGCACGAAATCCAGTACGGCTTTGGTCATCGTGTTTACAAGAACTACGACCCCCGGGCCCGCGTGCTGCGCGACAGCTGTCATGAAGTGCTTGACGCGCTCGGCATCAAGGACGAGCCGCTTCTCGACCTGGCCATGGAGCTTGAAAAGATTTCGCTTAACGACGAGTATTTCATTGAGCGCAAACTGTATCCGAACGTCGACTTCTACTCTGGGATTATCCTGAAGGCGATCGGCTTCCCGACCGCGATGTTCACCGCCTTGTTCGCGATCGCGCGCACGGTGGGCTGGGTCGCACAATGGACCGAGATGATCGAAGACAGCGAGGCCAAACTGATGCGGCCGCGCCAGCTGTTCATCGGCTCGGATCGGCGCCGTTATGTTCCGCTGGCGGAGCGCGGGTGAGGGTCGATTGCCGGCGACGATAGGAACCGCCTTTGGGGGGCGCCGGTGAACGAGCATGCCTTTAGCGCCGCCGCCGATTTGGCGGCCGAGATCCGTGCCCGGCGGATCGGCTGCCTCGAATTGCTCGATTTCTATCTGGCGCGGGCCGAGCGGTTCAATCCGGCGCTCAATGCGATCGTCGCCTGGCAGATCGATCGGGCCCGGGAACGCGCCCGTGCCGCTGACAGCGCCGTGGCGCGCGGCGAAACCTGGGGCCCGCTGCACGGGGTCCCAATGACCGTCAAGGAATCCTTCGACCTCGCGGGGTTGCCGTCGACCTGGGGCAATCCGCCGTGGAAAGACAGGATCGCGACGAGCAACGCGGTGCTGGTCGACCGGCTGCTCGGCGCCGGTGCGGTCATCTACGGCAAGACCAACGTGCCATTGATGCTGGCCGACTTGCAGAGCTACAATGAGATCTACGGAACCACCAACAACCCGTGGGATCCTTCGCGCGGTCCCGGCGGTTCGTCGGGCGGCGAAGCGGCCGCGGTGGCCGCCGGGCTCACGGCGCTCGGAGCCGGCAGCGACATCGCCGGATCGTTGCGCAACCCGGCGCATTATTGCGGCATCTATGGGCACAAGCCGAGCTGGGGCCTGATCCCGATACGCGGCCATTCGCCGGCCGGTACGCTGGCCCCAATCGATATTTCGGTGGTCGGCCCGATGGCACGGCACGCACAAGATCTCGATCTGGCGATGCGGGTGCTGGCCGGCCCCGACGGGCCGCAGCAGGCGGCCTGGCGCGTGGAATTGCCGGCGCCGCGGCATCGCCGGCTCGGCGAATTCCGCATCGCGGTATGGGCGGAATTGCCGCTCTGCGAGGTCGATGCGAGTGTGGCCGACCGTATCGAGGCGGCGATCGCCGCTCTGGCGCGGGCCGGGGCGGCGGTCGATCGCTGGGCGCGTCCGGCGATCGACGATGGCGAGCATCACCGGCTGTTCATGACCCTGCTGTTCGCCGCCCTGGCCTCGCGCCTCGATGACCGGGGTTTCGCCGCGCAACGGGCGATCGCCGCGACGCTGACGCCCATGGATAAGGGCTTCCGCGCGGGGATGGCGCGCGGCGCCACCCTCTTGCATCGCGACTGGGCCGCGGCCAATGAGGCCCGCACCCGGCTGCGCTACCTGTGGCGGGAGTTTTTTGGCCGCTTCGACCTGCTGCTGACGCCGGTCGCCGCGACCGCGGCCTTTGCCCACGACCACAACCCGGACACGGACGGACGCCTGTTGCCGGTCAACGGCAAGGCATTGCCGTATCACGATCAGCTTTTCTGGGCGGGGCTCCCGAGCCTCGGCTATCTGCCGGCGACGGCGGCGCCGATCGGGTTGACGGACGCCGGACTGCCGGTCGGCGTGCAGATCATCGGCGCCGAGGGCGACGACCTGACGGCGATCGAATGCGCCCGCCTCCTCGCCGTCGAGATCGGCGGCTTCGTCGCGCCGCCGGGCTACGCCTGATCGTCGGCGCACCTGCCGTGCTCGAGCTGGCCGCCTCTCGCGACTAGAGCATTTTCCAACCGGGTTGCCCCCTCACCCAACTCCGGCGATTCGGCTGCGGAATTCACACATTTTCCGGTGCCGCGTGAGCCGTCACAAAGAATTTGCCCTCGCCGCCTCCCGCGGGCTGTGCCTGAAGCGCCGCAAACCGGGAGTTGTTCCGGGGCGCCGCCCCCGGGTCCGCGCGGAGTTTACCCTCGGGCCGCGCAGAGCGCGGACCCGGGGGCGCGGCCCGAGGAC
The DNA here is from genome assembly GCA_963772295.1 of uncultured Alphaproteobacteria bacterium. GTDB lineage: Bacteria > Pseudomonadota > Alphaproteobacteria > ATCC43930 > CGMCC-115725 > AP-15. Next base: position 132,949 of record CAVYWO010000017.1, on the reverse strand, counting down.
AGGCTCCGCGGCGAGCCCGGAACCTATTTCCAGAGGCCTCTGTTCATGGGTTCCGGGCTGCCTCGCTCCGCTCGGCCCCCGGAATGACGATCTTTATGCAACGGGCGTGCGCCATCTGGGATGAAAACGGCCGATCCCCCCCGTGTCTTTCGGGGGCGCGGGTCCACGGGTCCGCGCGGAGTTTACCCTCGGGCCGCGCAGAGCGCGGACCCGGGGGCGCGGCCCGAGGATAAACTCCGCCCGCGAGCCCGGAATCCATGACCACAGGCCCTCGCCTGCCTTGCCAAAGCCGGAGTTCTTGGTTTCCGGGCGCGGCGCTGGCGAGCCGCCCCGGAATGACGCGTTCATTGAAATTGCTGTGTTTTTCGCTGACGGGGTCGGGCGCGCCCGCCCGTCATCCGCTCCGGCGAGAGGTCGAAAGCAGCGCCGGCTACCGGCGCTCTACCAGCTCGATGCGGTAGCCGTCGGGATCCTCGATAAAGGCGATCACCGAGCCGCCATGCGCCATCGGGCCGGCCGGCCGCGGGATCTTGACCCCGGCCGCGGCCAGGCGATCACAGGCCTTGTAGACGTCGGGCACCCCGATCGCCAGATGGCCGAAGGCGCGTGCCCAGCTGGTAGGGCTCGGCCTGCTCCCAATTGTGCGTCAGCTCGATCACGGTATGGTCGGTTTCGTCGCCGTAGCCGACAAAGGCGAGGGTGAACTTGCCCGAGGGATAATCGCGCTGGCGCAACACCTTCATCCCGAGCAAGTCGCTGTAGAACCTCAGCGATTTCTCCAGGTCGCGAACCCGGATCATCGTATGCAGGAAGCGAAACGTGCCGGTATCGGACGCTGGTCTTGCGGTTTCGGCGAGATCGGTCATTGCCATGCTCCATTCCTCCGTGATGCGTTCGTCGATTTGACGGCGCCGGCCCGGTATGCGCCGACGATCTCCAGAACCTTGTCGGCGGCGCGCAGGCTCGGCGCCATACCGCCCGCGCCGAGGCGCCGCACCGCCTCATCATATCCCGCCCGATGCGCGCGCGAACCCGTTCGTCGCGGATCAGCCGAACGACCGCCGCGGCCAGCCGCTCGGGCGCGCAGCGCTCGCGCAACATTTCGTCGACCAGCGGTCGGCCGAGCATCAGATTGACCAGGTTCACCTGGCGGACCTTCAGAACGCGGTCGAGCAGCGCCTCGGTCAGCGGGTTGAGGCGATAGGCGACGACCATCGGCAGGCGCGCCATCGCCAGCTCCAGCGCCACCGAGCCGGATGCCGCGAGCGCGGCGCGGCTGGCGGCAAAGGCGTCGTACTTTTCTTCGGGCCGCCGCACCACGATCGGGTTGCCGGGCCAGTCGCGCACGGCCTCGCCGATCGCGGCCGCGACCGTCGCCACGGTCGGCACGACGACCCGAAACGGCCCGAGCTCTCTGGCCAGGCGGACAACGCCGCGCCGAATACCGGCAGCAGCCGGCGCACCTCGCCGCCGCGGCTGCCCGGCAGACGGTGATCAGCAACTCCTCGGCGGCGAGCCCGTGCGCCGACGCGAAACCGCTCCGCATCGCCGCGATCGGCGCCGCTCTCGACGACCGGATGACCGACATAGCTGCAGGCGAGCCCGACCCGCTCGAAATAGGGCGGCTCGAACGGCAACAGGGCCATCAGATGGTCGTACCAGCGCGCCATCCGTCGCGCCCGGCCGCCGCGCCAGGCCCAGACCATCGGGGCGACATAATGAATGAGCGGCAGCTTCTCGCCGCGCCGGCGCAGTCGCTGCGCGATGCGCCAGCTGAACCCCGAGCTGTCGATCGTCACGACGCGCGTCCGGACGCAATGCGCTGCATCGCCGCCACGGTCTCGCGCACCCGGCGCAGAATCGAGCGGCGCCCGCGGCAATACCTCGGCCACCCCGATCACCGCCAGATCCTCGAGCGGAACGAGGCTCGCGAGCCCCCGCCTCCGCATGCGCTCGCCGCCGATGCCGGCGATCCGCAGGTTGCCGCCGCGTGCGCTCGCCGCAGCGCCGCGATCAAAGCCGCGCCGAGCGCATCGCCCGAAGGCTCGCCGGCGACAACGAAAATCGAGCGGCGTCGCCGGCCGCCTCACGCGCGCGGCATACCGACCACGAACAGGCCGGCGCGGTCGGCAGCGGCGGCAACCTCGTCGCGGTCGAGGACGATTGTCGCCCCGGCCTCGACGGCAATCCCGCGCAATCCGGCCGCGGCGCCGAGCGCCACGGTCCGCGGACCGATCGTCGGCCGATCGGCGCGCCGTTCCTGACCCGGCTTTTCGATCTTGACGAGCACGCCGCCCGGACCTTCGCGGCGCAGTCGGGCGCAGCGCCGCAGCAGCGCGTCGGTGCCCTCGATCGCCTCGACGCCAAGGACGAGGCCTTGCTGAACGACGACCGCCTGACCGATGTCGAGCGCGCCGAGCGCCCGGGCGATGCGCAGCCCCTGCTCGATATCGGCGATCGCCTGCGCGTCGGGCCGGGATCTGCCGAGCGGACCCTCGGCCGCGAGCCGCGTCGACGAGCAGCTGATCCGCGCCGATGACGCGAAACCCTTCGCGCTCGAGCTCCTCGACGACCGCCGAAAGCAGCCCGTTATCGCCGAGCGCGCGGTAGCCGATCCGGGCGAAAAGCTTGGCCGCCCGCCAATCCGGCCGCAACGCGCGCGAGGCTCGGCCGACGAACGCCGCCGGCCAGCACCAGCTCGCTCACGTCGATTCTGCGCGCAAGCAGGGCGAGCCCCTCCGCCGCGGCGCCGAGCCGGCACCAGGCATGGGGCACGCCCTCGAGCGACCGGGGCTCGGCGGCTCCTTCGAGGGCGAGCACAAAAACGTCGCGGCCGACCGCGCGGCAGGTATCGACGAGTCGGCGCGGCAACCCGCCGCTGCCCGCGATGATCCCGAGCCTACCCGCCATTCGCCTCCTTGGGCTGACAGATGGCGCGGCTCGAATCGGCGCGGATGAAAGCGATGATTTCCTCGACCGGACCGATCCCGGCAAAGCGGTCGGCGGTCTCGTCGACGCGGTCGCTCAGGGTTCCGCCGGAGTGGAACAGGAACTGATAGGCGCTGCGCAGACCTTGAATATCCTCGCGACTGAAGCCGCGGCGCTGCATGCCGACGATGTTGATCCCGTTAAGCCGCGCCCGCTCGCCCATCACCTGCCCATAGGGAATGACGTCGCGCTCGACCCCCGACATGCCGCCGATCATCGCGTGCCTGCCGATCCGGACAAATTGGTGCACCGCCGAAAGCCCGCCCAGGATGGCATAATCCTCGATCACGACGTGGCCGCCGATCGTCGCATTGTTGACGAGGATCACGTGATCGCCGATCTGGCAGTCATGCGCGACATGGGCACCGACCATCAACAGGCAATTGTTGCCGATGCGCGTGACCATGCCGCCCCCGGCCGTGCCCGGGTTGATCGTCACATGTTCGCGGATCGTATTGTTGCGGCCGATCTCGAGCGAAGACGGTTCGCCCTTGTATTTCAGGTCCTGCGGTCTCGTGACCGACCGAGGCGAACGGGAAGATCCGCGTGCCGTCACCGATCGTCGTGCGGCCGTCGACGACGACATGCGATTTGAGGCTTACCCCGGCGCCGAGCACGACATGCTCGCCGATCACGCAATAGGGTCCGACGACGACGTCGTCGGCCAAGATCGCGCCCCGGCGCGACGACGGCCGTAGCGTGGATTTGGAGCCATGCGCGGACGTCTAATCGTCGAGGATCATTGCGGCGAACACCGCTTCCGCCACCAGATTTGCCCCGACCTTGGCGCGGCCCTTCGAACTTCCAGACATTGCCGCGATTGCGCTGCTTGATGACGTGGACGTCGAGCTGATCGCCGGGAAACACGGGGCGGCGAAAACGGGCATTGTCGACGCTCATGAAGTAGACGAGCTTTCCCTCGGATTCCGGACCCAGCGTATGCACGACCAGAACCGCGGCGGTCTGCGCCATCGCCTCGATGATCAGCACGCCGGGCATCACCGGTCGAGCCGGGAAATGTCCCTGAAAATAATTCTCGTTGATCGAGACGTTTTGATCCCGGTTGCGCACTCGTTCGCGACGATGTCGACGACTTTATCGATCATCAGAAACGGGTGACGGTGCGGGATCATCTGCATGATCCGCTGGATATCGATCTCGTGTGCCTCGTTCCCCCTCGCACACCGGATCGACCATCATCCGGTCCTTCTTCTTGGCCAGACGCTGCACGAGCGCGGTCTGACGCATGAACGCGCCTATCGGCACCGCCGGGATGCCGCACACCACGCTGCCCGCCGCAACATCCCGCATGATGCCGCTCTTGGCGGCGATCTGGGCGCCGCGGCCGATCCGCAAATGGCCGGCAATACCGCCCTGCCCGCCGACCATGACCAAATCGCCGAGCTGCGTGCTGCCGGAAATGCCGACCTGACCGGCCAGCACGCAACCCCGGCCCAAGACGACATTGTGCCCGATCTGCACCAGATTATCAATCATCGACCCGGCGCCGATGACGGTATCGTGGCCGGAGCCGCGGTCGATCGTGGTGTTGGCGCCGATCTCGACATCGTCGCCGATGATCACCCGGCCGAGCTGCGGAATTTTGACCGGACCCGAAGCGTCGGGAGCGAAGCCGAAGCCGGGCTGACCGATGCGCACACCGGGATGGAGCACGACGCGTGCGCCGATGAGGCAGTGGCTGAGCGTCACATTGGCGGCGATCCGGCAATCGTCGCCGATCTCGACGCCGGCGGCCGATCACGCTGTTGGCATCGATCCGGCAACGCCTGCCGAGCCGCGCGCCCCGCCCGACGACCACATTCGGGCCGATCTCGCAATCCTCGGGCACGACCGCCTCGGCCGAGATCAGCGCCGAAGCCGCCCGACCGGGGCGGACGGGCGCCGCCGGATAAAACAGCTGAGCGGCACGCGCATAGGCCTTGTAGGGCGCGTCGCTGACGAGCGGCGTCATCCCGGCGGGGGCGCGCGCGGCCGACCGCTCATCGACAAAGGCGGCCCCGGCGCGGGAGCGCAGAAAAGCATCGAGATATTTTCGGTTCTCGAAAAAGCTGACCTCCTCGGGACCGGCCGTCTCGAGCGCCCCGACATCGCGCATCAGCCGCACCCCATCGTCGCGGCGCAACAGCCGCGCCCCGGTTGCCGCCGCCACCGCCTCGAGCGAAAACGGGCCGGCACGATCGAAGAAGCGTGGGTCCGCCATTGGCGGTTCACGATCCGAGAAGTTCCCGGCTACCGCCGCCTCGTCCGCGTCGGCGCGGCCTGCGGCAACGGTGCTGCGACGGCGGCGGGCGGCGGCTGCGGATTGACAAAGTTGACGGTCAGGACCGGCATCTGTTCGTCGAGCTTCTGCATCACTTCGTCGGTGACATCGAACGACCGGTCGAAAAGCACGAGTTCGGTGCGCTGCAGCACCAGATTCGACCTGTGCTGCTTGGCAATATCGGCAATGATCTTCAGCATCTGCTGCTGAATCTTCGATAGTGCATCGTTACTGGACTTTTCGAGTGCCTGACGCTTGGCCTGGACACTGCGGTCGAGTTCGTTGACTTTTTGTTGGAACTCACGGCCCTTTTTGTTCAAGGCCTCCGGCGACATCGAGGCCTGCTGCCGCTGCAACGAATCGCGTTCGCTGCGCAGCGCCTCCTCCTGCTGCGAGATTTCTCTGGCGTACTCGGAGCGTTTCTGCTCGATCTGGGCGCGCACCATCTTGGCGGCCTTGGATTCCTGCAAGAGCGCCTGGGCGTCGACCACCATCACGGTCAGGTTCTGCGCGGCCGGCAACGGCGCGGGCGGCGCCGGCAGCGGCGCGGGCGGCGCCTTGGGCGGTGCCGTCAACGGCGGCGGGGCCGGCGGTTGCTGGGCAGCGGCATTGCCGATGCCGCCGAGACCATAAAGCAATGGCAGCGCGAGCGCCGTCCACCGAGCCCTTGGCTTCAACATCAAAACCTCGTGCCGAAACTGATGCGGAAAAATTGCGTTTGATCGAAGGACGCCCGCCTGATCGGGTACGCGAGATCGAGCCGAATGGGGCCGAGCGGCGATTTCCACGAGACGCCGACCCCGGAGCTGACGCGCACGAGGGTGGATTGCTCAACCGTCGGCGTGATGCCGCCCGTCGTCGCCAATTGCGCCGGGCTCAAGACCAAGGTGGTGGGCGTGAGATCCCACAGCGAGCCGAAATCGGTGAAGACGCGCCCGCTCAGCCCCAGTTCCCGCGGCAGGCCGAGCGGCACCCCCAGAGTGACCGATCCAACATAGTATTTTTGTCCGCCGAGCGCGTCATCGCTGACCGAATCGCGGGGCCCGATCCCGGCGCTCTGGAAGCCGCGCAAATTATCGCCGCCGACAAAGAAACGGTCCTGCAACAGAACATCCTGCCCGCCCCAACCCTGGATGTCGCCGGCTTCCGCGGTCAAGCTCAGCACCCATTCGGGTGCGATCGAGTAATAATATCCGAAGTTCGCCTTGGCTCGGACATAATCTACGCCAAACCCGACCCCGGCAAAGTCGGTGCCGAGAGAGGCGTAATAGCCGGCGGTCGGATCGAGCCGGTCGTCGCGCCGATCGTACAGCAGCACCTGACCGATTTCCGATGTCACGTGCTGACCTGCCTGCAACGCAATAAACAAAGACGCGTCGGATTGAATGTCTGTAATATCGTCCGAGCGCGCCGTGTACTTCAGCGTCTGACGCAGATTGTCGGTGATCTGGTAGCCGGCGCGCAGCGCGCCTCCATAAGAAAACTGCTGATAAGGAGGCACTATCCCGGTAAAAAAGTTGACGGTCGGACTGGTTTTGATTTCGAACAGATCAAAGCCGGCGGCAATATTCCGATCGAGAAAATATGGCTCGGTAAAGCTCAGGTCAATCTGCTGCGAGCGTAGCGAAACTATGGTGTTGACCCGCAGGTCCTGGCCGCGCCCGAGAAAATTCCGCTCGTGGATATCGACATCGGCGAGCGGTCCCTCCGACGTCGACAGGCCGAACCCGAGCGACAATTCGCCGGTCGACTGTTCCTCGACTTCGACCGTCACCACGGTTTTGTCGGGCGCCGACCCGGGCACGTTGGTCACTTCCACTTTCTTGAAGAAGCCGAGGTTCTTGATCCGCTGCTGCGAGCGCTGCATCCGCGTGGAGTTGAAGGCATCCCCTTCTACCAGCTGCATTTCGCGTCGGATGACCTTGTCGAGGGTGCGCACATTGCCGACGATGTCGATGCGCTCGACATAGACGCGCGGGCCCTCCTCGACTTTGAACGTGACATCGATCGTGTGGTCCTTGCGGTTGCGGTTGATCTCGGGCCTGACCCGGACGAACGCATAGCCCCGATCGCCCACGGCATCGGTCAGGGCCGAGATCGATTTCTCGACCTGATCCGCATTGTACCAATCGCCCGACCGGATCGTGAGCAGCGGCAGCACCGCGGCGGCGGGCAGATCCTTGAGCTTGATGTCGACGCCGATCTTGCCGAACCGATAGCGCTGGCCTTCATCGAGGGTGAAGGTGAGGATGAAGCCGTTACGCGACGGGGTCAGCTCCGCCACCGCCGACACGACTCGGAAATCGGCATAGCCCTCGGTCAGATAAAACTTCCGCAGCAGCTCGCGATCATAGGTCAAACGGTCCGGATCGTAACTGTCGTTGGTCGACAAAAACCGGTACCAGCGGCTTTCCTTGCTGACGATGACTCCGCGCAACTTGCCCTCGGTAAAGGCGTGATTGCCGACGAAATTGATGCTGCGTATGCCGGTGAATTCGCCTTCGTTGATTTCGAAGACCAGATCAACCCGGTTTTCGGAAAGCTGAATGACCTTTGGCTCGACGGTGGCGCCAAACCGACCATGCCGGCGATAGAGCTCGAGAATGCGCCTGACGTCGCTCTGCACGCGTGTCCGGGTGTAGACGACCCGCGGACGCAGTTGAATCTCGGCGTTGAGGTCCTTGTCGCTGAGCTTCTTGTTCCCCTCGAAGGCGATCCGATTGATGATCGGGTTCTCCACCACCTTCACGACCAGGGTGTTGCCGACTCGCGAGAGCGTGACATCGGCGAATAGCCCAGTGGCGAACAACGACTTGAGCGAGCTGTTGACCAACTCCTCGCTCCACGGATCACCGGACTGGATCTGAAGATAGGAGCGAATCGTTTCAGGTTCGATCCGCTTGGCCCCGACGATACGGATGTCGCTGACGGTTCCGGTGCCCATCGGCCCGGGCGGCGGGGTGCCGCGTCCGGGCGCGGCGGTTGGCGGCAGCGTCGCGGGCGGCTTGGCCGGCGCGGCAGCCGCCGGCGGCGGCGGCCCCTCGTCCGTTCGTTGCGCCGACGCAATCCACGGCAAACCGAAGATCCCCAGGAAGACCGCGGCCGCGGCGAAGCGCGCGAACCTCAGTCGATGGCAATGCAAAACGTCCCCACCCCGGCTCGCTCCCCCTCCCAGGGTTCAGCGACCGCGTCAGGTCACCAAGCCCTTCAGCCAATTCCAAATCCCAAGATGAACGAGATCGTTCCGGGTGGCGAAGACCATCAATGTGAGTACCAAAGCGAGCCCGATGCGAAACCCGTACTCCTGAGCCCGGGGACCCAGCGGTTTTCCGCGCAACGCTTCGGCGGCATAAAACAACAAATGACCGCCGTCAAGAACTGGAACCGGAAACAGGTTGATTAATCCAAGGTTGATCGATAATACTGCCACTAGCCAGATCGTCGCTACGGGTCCTTCTTGCGCAACCTTTCCCGACATCTGGGCGATGCGCAACGGCCCACCCAACTCGTCGCTGCTGCGGGTGCCGATGATGATCTGCCCGATGCCCTTCAGCGTCGCGACCGACAGGTCCCAGGTCTCGATCCCGGCCTCGGCGAGCGCCGCGACCGGGCCGAGCTTTACGTAGTCCATGCCGCTATGGGTGATGCCGAGAAGCCAGACGCGATTGCCGAAACGGTCGGTAAGTTCGGTCCGCTTCGGGGTCACATGCAGCGTGATCTTGGCGCCGCTGCGTCCGACCACGATCGTCATCGGCTTGCCGGGATCGAAGCGGACGGCCTGTTGCACATCCTCGAAGCGCCGGACCGGCCGCCCGTCGATGCCGATGATCACGTCGCCCGGGCGCATACCCCCCTCCTCGGCCGCGCTATGGGGCTGCACCTGACCGACGACCGCCGGCGTGAACGGCCGACCGAAGGTCATGAACAAAACGCCGAGAACGATCACCGCGAACACGAAGTTCGCGGCCGGCCCGGCGGCGACGATCGCGGTCCGCTGAGCCAAGTTCTTGCTATTGAACGCAACCGACTGCTCGGTCGGGGCGAGCGGCGGGCCCGGCAGGGCGGAGGCGGCGTTGCCGTCGCCCAGCATTCTGATATAGCCGCCAAGCGGGATCGCGCTGAACTTCCACCGCGTCCCGGCGCGATCCCGACGCCCGAACAATTCCGGGCCAAACCCGATCGAAAATACCTCGACCCTGACCCCGTTCCAGCGCGCGACGAAATAGTGGCCGAACTCGTGAACGAACACCAACAAGGTGAGGATTACCAGGAACCAGCCGACGTAATTGAGAACGCCGTGCCCCAGGGTTTCGAGAGACTGGAGGTTGATCATGCCGGTTCCGTCGCCTCGCGGCTGAGCGCCCGCGCCTCTCCGCCCATCGATCCGGCGGCGACTCGGCGCGCCATCGCGTCAAATCTGTAGACGTCGTCGAGAGAGTCAAGTTTGCCTGAAGGGATCGCCTCGAGCGTCCGCTCGACGGTCTCGGCAATGTCGAGAAACCCGATACGACCTTCGAGAAAGGCGCCAACCGCGGTCTCGTTCGCCGCATTCAGAACCGTCGGACAGCTGCCGCCGCGGATCAGCGCATCGCGAGCGATCCGCAGCGCCGGGAAGCGCTCCTCGTCGGGCGGCTCGAAGCTCAGTCGGCCGATCGCCGCAAGATCGAGCCGCTTGGTCGGCGCGGCGATCCGCTCGGGCCAGGCCAGGGCATAGGCGATCGGGGTGCGCATATCGGGCGGGCCGAGCTGCGCCAGCACCGAGCCGTCGCGATAAGCCACCAGCCCGTGGACGATCGATTGCGGGTGGACCACGACCTCGACCCTTTCGTGCGGCAGCCGGAACAGATGATGCGCCTCGATCACCTCGAGCCCTTTGTTCATCATGGTGGCCGAATTGACCGAGATTTTCGCGCCCATGCGCCAGTTGGGGTGGGCGACGGCCTGTTCCGGCGAAACCTGGCGCATTTCGGCGAGGCTGCGCTCGCGGAACGGACCGCCGCTGGCGGTCAGAATAATGCGCTCGATCGCCTGCCGGCGCGCCGGATCAAAGCACTGCCAAACGGCATTGTGTTCACTGTCGACCGGCAGCAAGCTGGCGCCCCAGCGCGCCACCTCCTCCATGAACAGCGCGCCGGCGCAGACCAGGACCTCCTTGTTGGCGAGGGCCACGATCACGCCGCGCCGGATTGCCGCCAAGGTCGGCGCCAAGCCGGCGAAACCGACGATCGCGGCCATCACCCAATCGGCAGGCCGCTGCGCCGCCTCCACCAGGGCGGCGGCACCGCACCCGGTCTCGATCCCGGTCCCGGCGAGCGCCTCGTGCAACGCCGGGTAAGAGGCGGGGTCGGCGATCGCGGCGAAGCGCGCACCAACCGCCCGCGCCTGCTCGGCGAGCCGAGCGGCATCGCGATGCGCGGTCAACGCCTCGACCGTGAACGTATCCCGGTGGCGCTGCAAGAGATCGACGGTATTGCACCCGACCGATCCGGTCGACCCGAGAATCGTCACCCGCCGCATCTGCTCGCTCCGGTTGCCGGCGCCGCCGCACCGCGGGCCTTCGGGGGGATCATCGCCATGTCAAGGGATTGTGGCCGCCGATCCAGGTCAACAGCGCGACCGCCGGCAGCACGGCGAGGAGGCCGTCGAGACGGTCGAGAAGGCCGCCATGCCCGGGAATAAGGCCACCCGTATCCTTAACGCCAAACCGCCGCTTGGCCATCGACTCGGCAAGATCGCCGAATTGCTCGACGACCGCAAGACCCGCACTCAAGAGGGTCAACCCCAAGGCGCTCGAGACCCCGAGGATGCGGGCGGTGACCGTCCCCGTCAGCGCCGCGCACAACATCCCGCCGGCGAGACCGGACCAGGTCTTGCGCGGGCTCCAACGCGGCGCCAGACGGGGACCGCCGACCATATAACCGAAGGCGTAGGCACCGATATCTGTCGCCCACACCGCCGCGAGCAGCCATAAGAGGGTGGCGCGCCCGCCCACTTTCTCGCCCGCGAGCCAGATAAAGGCGACGCAGGGAAGGGCCACCCAAAGCGTGCCGAGAGCGGCCCAAAGGGGCTCGAGGTCGGCGGCCGCGCAAGCCATCCCGTAAACCACGCCGGCACCGAGGAGGCAGATCGCGACCGCGAGCCCGGCATTGGCGAGCGCCGCGGTCGCAACCGGCGCAACCACCACGCCAACGAGGACGATCCTGACGACGGCCGCGGCGGTGCCGGATCCGGCAGGATGGCACAGGCGGCCCCATTCCCACGCCATCACCGCCGCGGCGGCGGCCGTCACCAATTGCAGCCAGGGCCAACCGAACCACACCGCAGCAATCGGGATCGGCAGCAACGCCAGAGCCGAAACCACGCGCTGGCGCAGCTGACCCGGTCTAGCGCGCGCCAATTGTCGCCCCGTAACGCCGCTCGCGCCGGCAATATTCATCGATCGCCTGATCGAGATCGCTCTCGGCAAAATCGGGCCACAGCGTCTTGGTGAACACGAGCTCGGCATAGGCGCATTGCCACAGCAGAAAATTGCTGATTCGCTGCTCGCCGCTGGTGCGGATCAACAGATCCGGGTCGGGCAGGTCGGCGGTGAACAGATGCCGGGCAAAACACGCCTCGTCGATGGCCTCGGCGGCGAGCGTGCCGCTTGCCACCTGCCGGGCGATGCGGCGCACCGCGGCAACGATTTCGGCGCGCCCGCCATAGGAAAGGGCGACCGTCAAGGTGATCGCCCGATTGTCGCGCGTCAGCGCTACGGCGTGGTCGATGAGCCCGACGATATCCGGCGCCAGATCGCCGAGCTGGCCGATCACCTTGAGGCGCGCCCCATCGCGGTGAAATTCGCCGATCTCGCGCCGCAGGTAGTGCCGCAGCAGCCCCATCAGATCATCGATTTCCGCCGAAGGTCGCTTCCAATTCTCGGAGGAAAAGCCGAACAACGTCAGGTAGGGAATGCCGCGCTCGCCGGCCGCGGCGACGGTGCGGCGAACCGCGTCGGCGCCGCGCCGGTGACCGGCTGCCCGGGGCAAGCCGCGCGCCTGCGCCCAGCGGCCGTTGCCATCCATGATGATGGCGATGTGCCGCGGCAGCGCGCGGGGGGTGATGGCCATCACACTTGCAGGATCTCGCGATCCTTTTGCGCCAGTGCCTCGTCGATCCGCCGGATCGCGTCGTCGGTCAGATGCTGGATCTCCTGCTGCAGCTTGCGCTGCTCGTCCTGCGAAATCTCGTTGTCTTTTTCCTGCCGCCGCAGCGCATCGATGCCGTCGCGGCGAACGTTGCGCACCGAAACCCGGGCCTGCTCGGCATATTTTGCCGTGACCCGGGTCAACTCGCGCCGCCGCTCTTCGTTGAGATCGGGGATCGGAACGCGGATCAGTTGACCTTCGGTCTGCGGGTTGAGGCCGAGCCCCGATTCGCGGATCGCCTTGTCGACGGCCTTGACCAGCGAGCGATCCCACACCTGCACCGTGATCATCCGCGGCTCGGGCACGCTGACATTGGCCAGTTGGCGCAGCGGGGTGTTGCCGCCGTAAGCCGAAACCGCAATCGGCTCAAGCAGGCTCGCCGATGCGCGCCCGGTCCGAAGCCCGCCGAACTCCTTGCGCAGCACCTCCAACGCCCCGTCCATGCGGCGCTGCAAATCCTTGAGCAGCTGGTCGTCAGGCATGCCTTCCTCCGTCGCGCCCAAACCGTCCTCGTCGATGATCGTATATCGTCCGCGGCCGCGGACGACGTTTGCGAAACCACCCGCCTCGAAAATCGAGAACACCAGGATCGGGATACGGTTCTCGCGCGCGAGCGAGATCGCCGCTGCGTCCATCACCCGCAGGTCGCGCGACAGGATTTCGAGATAGCCAAGCCGCTCGAAACGCTTCGCCCCGGTGACGCGGCTCGGGTCGGCATCGTAGACGCCGTCCACCTTGGTCGCCTTGAGAAGTGCGTCGCACCCCATTTCGGACGCGCGCAACGCCGCCGCCGTATCGGTCGTGAAGAAGGGATTGCCGGTGCCGGCGGCAAAGATGACGACCCGCCCCTTTTCCAGGTGGCGCAGGGCGCGGCGGCGGATATAGGGCTCGCAGACCGCCTGCATCGAAATCGCCGATTGGACCCGGGTCGAGATCGCGCGACGCTCGAGCTCGCTCTGCACCGCCAATGAATTGATGACCGTTGCCAGCATCCCCATGTAGTCGGCCGAGCCGCGGCAAATGCCGACCGCGGCGGCAGAGACGCCGCGGAAGATGTTGCCGCCGCCGATCACCACGCACAATTCAACGCCAAGTTCGTGCACCGCCTGAATCTCGTCGGCAATGCGCGCGATCATCGCCGGATCGAAGCCGTATTCGCGCCCTCCCATCAGCGCTTCGCCGGAGATCTTGAGCAGAACTCGGCGATACCTCAGATCGGCTGCCATAAAGTCTGCGCTCACCCGCACTGCCCGTCGCGCCGGCTCTCGAAGCATACACCAAATCGCCGCCGCGCCCGCAGCCTTCCGCCGCGACAGGCCGTCAGTTCTTGAGCTGGGCGGCCACCTCCGCCGCGAAATCCGTTGGCCGGCGCTCGATGCCCTCGCCGAGGGCGAAGCGGGCAAAACCGGTCACCCGGATCGGCGCGCCGATCGACCTCGCGGCGTGGTCCACCACCTTGGCGATTTTTCTCTCGCCGTCGACGACGAAGATCTGCTCGAGCAGCACGACCTCCTCATAGAATTTGCGCAGCCGGCCCTCGACCATGCGCTCAATGATGGCTTCGGGCTTGCCGGAGGCGCGCGCCTGCTCGCGCAGCACGTCGCGTTCGCGGTCCAGCGCCGCGGCCGGCACCGAGGCGATGTCGAGATAGAGCGGGTTCGCCGCCGCCACATGCATTGCCAATTGCTTGCCGAGCCCGCTCAGCCGATCCGCATCGCCATTCGACCCGAGCGCAACGAGCACGCCGATCTTGCCGATGCCGACGCCGAGGGCGTTGTGGACATAAGAGGATACCGCTCCCTCCGCCACCGCCAGCCGCTGCAGCCGACGCAGCACCAGGTTCTCGCCGATCGTCGCGAGCAGCCGCGTGAGCTCCTCGGCAACCGTCCGTTGCGAACCCGGAAAGGGTGTTCGAGCGAGTGATTCGACACCGCCGTCGCCGTCGACCGCAAGCTCGCTCACGACCTGCACAAATTTCTGGAACTCTTTGTTTCGCGCAACGAAATCTGTTTCGGAATTGACCTCGACGACGGCCCCGGCACGGCCTCTCGTGGCCACCCCCACCAGCCCTTCGGCGGCGCTCCGACCGGCCTTTTTCGCCGCCGCCGCCAATCCCTTCTTGCGCAGCCAATCGACCGCTGCCTCGATATCGCCGGCGGTGTCGTCCAGCGCCCGCTTGCAATCCATCATTCCGGCGCCGGTCCTCTCGCGCAGTTCCTTGACCAGCGCCGCCGTTACCTCGGCCATCGTCACACCCTTTCGCTTTCGTCTCGGCCGGCGTTCGGCGCCGGCCGGTCACCCCGCGACCGGCAGCGCCACCAAGTCGCCCTCCGCCGCGCCGTCGCTCGCCGCTTCGCCCGGCGGGGTTTCGCCGGGGATTTCGGCATGCGCCCCGATATCCACCCCCGAGGCGGCAAGCTCTGCCTGCAAGCCGTCGAGGACCGCGCTCGACACCATGTCGCAATAGAGGTGGATCGCGCGCATCGCATCGTCGTTGCCGGGGATCGGATAGGCGATCCCGTCCGGTGAAGAGTTCGAATCGAGAATTGCCACGACCGGGATGCGCAGCGTGTTCGCTTCCGCGACCGCGATCGCTTCCTTGTTGGTATCGATGACAAACAGGACGTCGGGCAGGCCGCCCATCTCCTTGATCCCGCCCAGCGCGCGCTCGAGCTTGTCGCGGTGCCGGGTCAGCTCCAGCAGTTCGCGCTTGGTGAGCCCGCTCTGTTCCTGGGCGATCCGCTCCTCGATCTCGCGCAGGCGCCGGATCGAGTGCGAAATCGTCTTGAAATTGGTCAGCATGCCGCCGAGCCAGCGGTGATTGACGTAATATTGGCCGCACCGCTTGGCGGCCTCGGCAACCGGCTCTTGCGCCTGCCGCTTGGTGCCGACGAGCAGCACCCGACCGCCGCCGGCCACCACGTCGCGGACCGCCTGCAGGCCCTGGTGAAGCAACCCCATTGTCTGCTCGAGGTCGATGATGTGAACGCCGTTGCGCTCGCCGTAAATGTACGGCGCCATCTTCGGGTTCCACCGGCGCGTGTGGTGGCCAAAGTGGATCCCGGCTTCCAGCAATTGGCGCATCGTAAAGCTAGGTATCGGCATCGAGAACTCCTTCTCCGGTTGGGCCGCCGCAGGAGAAATCGGCGCCCACTTGCTGAGGAGCGACCGACACCGGAGCGGCCCTCCATGCCGGAGAACCGCGGCCCTGCGTGAGGGTTACGAACCCCGGTTACTTACGGTCGCGGCGCCTTCTTGACAAGGCCGGCGCGCCCCTGCCCTGCGATCCGCCGGTTTCGGTTGGGTCCGGCGACGCCTACCAAAACGCGGGTTCGGCGGGGTACTATGCCTCCGCCGCTTGCGGCTGCCGCGTCGTGACCGGTTCGGGGTTCCAGCTGTCCACGATCGGGTGCACAAGCTCACCCGTTCCAATTTGCTGACAAAAGGTTCGCACGAACGCCGTCAGCTCGGCCATGATCGGAGCGGGCTGCTTCGCGATCGGACGCTGGTAATCGTGCTTACCCATCGTGGTTCTCAGAAGCATTCGGGTCAAATCATTCCCCCAGGCGCCAAGCTCGTGCTTCCAGTGCGGCGCTTCTTGGCGTCCGGGTAGACTGTGATCTTCAAGATGTGGGAGTTGATCCGCGGCTGCAATCCGCACAACTTGTCGATGATGGCTGTCCGTCGAAAGGCCCTGTCGTCGATCCAATGGATACTTTCCCAAAGTTTCATATCGAGCCACTCGCGGACTACAGCTCTTTATCTATTTTGATTGCGCGGGCGAACAAGTGCTGGGCGGCAATCTCCTGGAGGTGATCGAGCCAATTTGCGCTGGTAATCAGCACATTGCCGCTGCAGCAGCGTCCTGGCATCCCCCAGCGCGGCCAAGATCGGCCGCTCGGCACCGTTCTCTTGCGCCCGAGGGTAGCCGCCGCGCCCGATCTGCGGCGGCCTATTCGAATGCTTTCGCCAGGAGACTTTAAGCTCAAATCTCGTGCACGTCGACGATCCCGGGCAGCGCTTTGACGGCGGCGCTGACCTTGGAGTTGATGCGAAAACCTCCGGGGATCGCGATCTCGACCTCGCCGTCCCGGAGATCGAGCACGACCGACACGCGACCTCTGCCACCCGCTTCGCGCGCGATTACGGTTTTGAGGTCCGGCAGCGCCCGCGCCTCGCCGACGAATACCCGCAACCCGGCGGCGGTGTCGGCGACGACGGCGGCGAGCCGCTCGAGCTTTTGTGCGGTGAGCCGCAGATTGTCTTCCTCGCGCGACACGTCGACGCTGATTACCAGCGGTTCTCCCGAATTGAGCAAGGCGCGCGATTGGCTCACCAGCTCCGAGAACAGCGTCGCTTCGAAAACGCCGCTTGGGTCCGACATCTGGACAAAGGCGAACCGGTTGCCGCGCGCCGAGGTCCGCTCCTTGCGTCCGATCACGATGCCGGCGAGCCGAACGCGGCTGCCGGCGTTTGCCGCCAGTGCGGCCGGCAGCTCGGCGATCGAGAGGATGCCGGCGCGTTCCAGGCCGCGGCGATAGGCGTCGAGCGGGTGATTCGACAGATAAAAGCCGATCGCCGAGAATTCCTGCTGCAGCCTTTCGACCGGCGGCCAGTCGGGCACGCGCGGCAACGAGGGCCGCGGTGCCTGCGCCGGATCGATCGCGGCGAACAGGCTTTCCTGTCGACTCTCGCGCTCCTCGGCGGCAAAGCTCGCGTGCCGCAGCAACAGCTCGGCGGCGGCAAAGGTCTGCGCCCGGTTCGGGTTCAGCGGGTCGAAGGCGCCGGCCTTGGCAAGGTTTTCGAATTGCCGGCGATTGCAGCTTCGGGCGTCGAGACGACGCGCGAAATCGGCGAGATCGCGGAACGGGCCGTGGCGGTCGCGCTCGGCGACGAGGTCGGCCATCGCCTGCGCGCCCACCCCCTTGATCGCGGCGAGGGCATAACGGATCGCGGGCCTGCCGGTGCTCGGGTCCGGTTCGACGGCAAAATCGGGAGAGGAGCGGTTGATGTCGGGCGGCAGCAGCCGGATCCCGAGCCGGTTCAGCTCCTGCCGGAAGAGGTTGAGCTTGTCGGTGTTGCCGAGGTCGAGGGTCATCGACGCGGCGAGGAACTCGACCGGGTGATTGGCCTTGAGCCAGGCGGTCTGGTAGGCGAGGAGCGCATAGGGTGCGGAGTGGCATTTATTGAAACCGTACCCGGCGAACTTCTCGACCTTCTCAAAGATCATCTCGGCCTGGGCCGGGGCGACGCCGCGCGCGACCGCGCCGTCGATGAAGCCGCGGCGCTGCGCTTCCATCTCCGACCTGATCTTCTTGCCCATCGCCCGGCGCAACAGATCGGCGCTGCCGAGCGTGTAGCCCGACAGCACCTGGGCGATCTGCATTACCTGCTCCTGATAGACCATGACCCCGAAGGTTTCCTTGAGGATGCCCTCCAACCGCGGATGCAGGTAATCCGGCGGCTCGAGACCGTTCTTGACGGCGATATATTTGGGGATGTCGCTCATCGGCCCGGGGCGATAGAGCGCGACCAGGGCAATGATGTCCTCGAACCGGTCGGGTCGCATTTTTTTCAGCATGTCGCGCACGCCGGCCCCTTCCAGCTGGAAGATCCCGACGGTTTCGGCTCGAGTCAGCAAATCGTAGGTGGCGCGGTCGTCGAGCGGCAGGGCGCCGAGATCGAGGTCGAGCCCGCGCCGGGCCAGCAAGTCGCGCGCGCGTGCCAGAATGGTAAGCGTCTTCAATCCGAGAAAATCGAATTTGACGAGCCCCGCCGCTTCGACCCATTTCATGTTGAACTGGGTGACCGGCATGTCGGACCGCGGGTCGCGGTAGAGCGGTACCAGCTCGACGAGCGGCTGGTCGCCGATCACGACCCCGGCGGCATGGGTCGACGCGTGACGGTAGAGCCCCTCGAGTTTCAGTGATATCTCGATCAGCCGGGCCACGCTCTCGTCGCCGGCGCGCAGCTGCTGCAGGGCGGGCTCGGCGGCGATCGCCGCCTCGAGGCTGAGCGGATGGGCCGGGTTGTTCGGCACCAATTTGCACAGCCGGTCGACCTGGCCATAGGGCATGCCCAAGACCCGGCCGACATCGCGCAGCACCGCCCGCGCCTGCAATTTGCCGAAGGTGATGATCTGTGCGACCCGCTCGGCGCCGTATTTGCGCTGCACATAACGGATCACCTCGTCGCGCCTCTCCTGGCAGAAATCGATGTCGAAATCCGGCATCGATACCCGCTCCGGGTTCAAAAACCGCTCGAACAAGAGGCCAAACCGCAGCGGATCGAGGTCGGTGATCGTCAGGGCCCAGGCGACCGCCGAGCCAGCCCCCGAACCGCGTCCCGGCCCGACCGGAATGCCGGCACCCCTCGCCCATTGGATGAAATCGGCAACGATCAGGAAATAGCCGGCAAACCCCATCTCGATGATCGTCGCCAGCTCGAATTCCAGCCGTTCGCGATAGGGTCGGGCTTGGTCCTCGGCGAGCCCGAGGTGCCGGAGGCGGCTTTCGAGGCCGGCGTGCGCGGCACGGCGCAGCGCCGTCGCCTCGTCGACCCCGTCCTCGGTCGGAAAGGCCGGCAGGATCGGCTGGCGCGGTTGCGGGATGAAGGCGCAGCGGCGGGCGATAACGAGCGTATTATCACAAGCCTCGGGGAGATCCGCGAAAACCTCGCGCATTTCCGCCGCCGGCCGGAAGTAGTGGTCCGGGGTCAGCTGCTTGCGGTCGGTGTCGGCAACCGCCTTGCCTTGAGCGATGCAGAGCAGCGCATCCTGCGCTTCCCAGCAATCGCGATCGAGAAAATACGCGTCGTTGGTGGCGACCAGCGGCAAGTCGTCGCGATAGGCGAGACCGATCAACCCCTCCTCGCAGCGGGCCTCCTCGCCGCGGCCGTGGCGCATCAGCTCGATATAGAGCCGTCCGGGGAACGCCGCGCGCAGCGCGGCGAGCGTCGCCTCGGCCGCCTCGCTCTGCCCTTCGGCGAGCGGCCGACCGAGCGGACCCTCCGGCCCGCCCGAAAGACAAATGAGCCCATCGTTCGCAGCGGCGAGATCGGCAAGACCGATCGCCGGTTCGGCGGTGCCTCTGGTGTCGAGAAAAGATCGGCTGACAAGCGCCAAAAGGTTGCGGTAGCCGATCTCGTTCTGCACCAAAAGCATGAGACGATCGGGCTCCGCCAGCGCGCCCGCGCCGGGTTCCCGGCGCCGCAGCGCCACCTCGCAGCCGATGATCGGCTGAATGCCGGCTTCGGCGCAGAGGGTGGCGAATTCGAGCGCGCCGAACAGATTTCTGCTGTCGGTGATCGCCACCGCCGGCATGCGCTCGGCCGCGCATCGCTGGACCAGCTCCTCGATCCGGATCGACCCGGCCGAGAGCGAGTATGCGGTATGGACGCGCAGGTGGACAAAATCGGCGAGCGGCATAGCGGCACTATCGCAGCAACGCGAAGCGGCTGCACTGGTGTCGCCGGCCGGTGGCGGAACCCTTTTGCCGTCCTCTTGTTTTGCCGGGCTTGCCGAGGCCCGCGCCGAATCCCTTTGGCGATCGGCCGAATCGCCGCCCCGATCGCCGTGGCTGTCACTTGGTCCGGTCGAGGCGGCCGTCCTCGAGCGCGACGATGCGGTCGAGGCGGCGGGCGAGTTCGACGTTGTGGGTGGCGATCAGCGCCGCGAGGCCGGTCTCGCGGACGAGATCGAGCAAGATGCCGAGCACGCTCTCGCCGGTCGCGTGGTCGAGATTGCCGGTCGGCTCGTCGCCAAGCAGGATCTTCGGGTCGTTGGCGAGCGCACGGGCGATTGCCACCCGCTGCTGCTCGCCGCCCGACAGCCGCGCCGGCCGATGCCCGGCCCGCGGCGCCAAGCCGACCCGCGCCAACAGCGCCATCGCCTTCTCCCGCGCCGGGCGCCGCGCGACGCCGGCGATCATCTGCGGCAACATGACGTTTTCGAGCGCCGAAAACTCCGGCAGCAGATGATGGAACTGATAGACGAAGCCGAGCTCGGTGCGGCGCAGCTGGGTCCGTTCCTGTTCCGTGAGGCGGCTGCAATCCCGAGCGCCGATCATGACCGCGCCCGAATCGGGCTGCTCGAGCAGCCCGGCGATATGCAACAGGGTCGACTTGCCCGCCCCCGACGGGCCGACCAACGCCACCATTTCGCCCTGTCGCAGCTCGAAATCGACCCCGTTCAGGACCGCGATCTCGGCCCCGCCGGTTCTGAAGCTTCGGCGTATGCCGCGCAACGCGAGCACCGGCGCGATCGCGGCCGGGGAGGTCATTCGTAGCGCAGCGCTTCGACCGGGTCGAGCCGGGCCGCCCGCCAAGACGGATAGAGGGTCGCCAGAAACGACAACGCCAAGGCCATGATGACGACTGCGGCGACCTCGTGGCCGTCGATGCGCGCGGGGATCCGGGTGAAAAAATAGATTTCGGCCGAGAACAGATCGGTGTGCAGCAGATTCTGCAAAAACACCCGGATGGCTTCGAGATTGCGCGTGATCACGATGCCAAGAACGAGGCCGGCCGCGGTGCCGAGGATGCCGATGCTGGCGCCCGACAGCATGAAGATCCGCAGCACCATGCCGCGCGGGGCGCCCATCGTCCGTAGGATCGCAATGTCGCGGCCCTTGTCTTTCACCATCATGATCATGCTCGAAATGATGTTGAAGGCGGCGACCAGGATGATCAGGGTCAAGATCAGGAACATCACGTTGCGCTCGATCTCGACGGCGTTGAACAGGCTGGAATTGGCCTGCTGCCAATCGACGATCCGCAGCGGCCGGTCCAAGGCTGCGGCGATCCGTGCCGTGGCAGCTCGCACCCGATCCGGATCGGCGACAAAGACTTCGAGGTAGGTCACCGCTTGCGGCAGCTGAAAGAATATTTGGGCGGCGGCGAGCGGGGCATAGATGAAGCTGTTGTCGTACTCATACATGCCGACATCGAACAGGGCCGCGACCCGATAGGTCTTGATCCGCGGCATCGTGCCAAACGCCGTCGCGGTCCCCTGCGGCGAGATCACCGTGACCGGGCTGCCGACCGTGGCGCCGAGCCGGCGCGCCAGCCGGATGCCGATGGCGATCCCGTCATCGCCGAAATCGGCGAGCGAGCCCGCCACGATATGCCCGGCGACGAGCGGCAAGGCCCGCAGATCGGCCGGGCGAACCCCGCGCACCAGGGCGCCCGCTGCGCCAAACTCGGTGGTCGCCATGACCTGCCCCTCGACCACCGGGACCGCCGCGGTGACGCCCTTCACGCTCGCGACCTTGTGCGCCGCCGCGTCGAAGTCGCCGAGCGGACCGGCTGCGGCATAAACGCCGAGATCGCCGTTCAAGCCCAAAATCCGGGCCAGCAGATCGGCGCGGAACCCGTTCATCACCGACATGACGATGATCAAGGTGGCAACACCGAGCGCGATCCCGAGCAACGAGAACGCCGCGATGACCGAGACGAACCCTTCCTGCCGCCGCGCCCGCAGATAGCGGAACGCGATCATCCGCTCGACGGCGCCGAAGACCACGGTCGGCGCACCTCGATTTTTCTTCATTTCCGCTCCCGCAAGCCCCGCCGTTGCCACAGGGGATGCCTCTGTGCGTCCAGCGGCTATCGGGAAGTTATGACAGGCTTTTCCCGCTCGGGGAACGCGCCGTCGGCGGCGCGGGCGGCCCGCGGTCAAATCGCGCCGGAAGACGTGGTCGGGCTTAACACCGATCGGCGAAGCTGGTCTAATAGGCCGGCGGCAGGAGGCACAAGCGAGGGGGAGCAAGATGGCGCGCTGTTTGGGACGTCGTCCCTCGTGTCCCGATTTCAAAGTGCCACCGGTCAGTGATTATCCATGGTCTCGTCGTCCCGGCCCACGCATCCTCGGGCCGCGCCCCCGGGTCCGCGCTCTGCGCGGCCCGAGGGTAAACTCCGCGCGGACCCGAGGGGGCGCTCCTCAGCATGAGGGAAGCCATTGATGGCCTTAAAGGAATTCCTCGTCCTGAGGTGCCTCGCGCCCCCCGGAACGGCCCGCAGGGCCGTCCGTCCGGGGGGAGGCCTCGCCCTTCGAGACACCGCCGAAGACGGCGGCTCCCTCAGGAGACGCATGGCATTGATCCAGCCGCTCGGCAATTGGATTACAGTCTCTTTCGCCGGTATGACGCGGAGGGCGGGCCGATTTGAGGATTTTCTCGATCACGACGCTAGCCCCTGCGTCGGTTGAACCGTGTCGTTCGACCTCGCGGCCAGCGCGATCATCTCTGGGCTGCTGCTCGGCGGATTTTACGCCGCGGTCACGGTCGGCGTGACGATCTCGTTCGGCATGCTCGACATCGTCAACATCGCCCACCCGGCCTTTATCTTGCTCGGCTCGTTCGTCGCCTATGTGCTGAACGCGCGGTTCGGCATCGACCCGGTCGTCGTCGGCATCGCCGCGACGCCGGCGTTCTTTCTCCTCGGCATGGCGGTCTATCAGATCTATTATTATGCCTTTGAGCAGCGCGGCGAGGAATCGATCCAGGGGCTCGCCTTCTTCTTCGGCCTGTTGTTTGTCGCCGAAGTTGCGCTGATCCTCGCCTTCGGCGTCGATTACCGGTTTGTCGAGGCACCTTATATCGGTCCGAGCCTGCATCTCGGGCACCTCGAATTGCCGCTGCGCATGCTGGTCCCGTTTGCGGTGTCGCTGTTGATGCTCGCGGCATTGCAACTCTTCCTCGGCCGCACCTTCATCGGCCGCGCCATTCTTGCCGTCTCGCAGGACCGGCTCGCCTTGCAGCTGATGGCGGTCAACCCGACCCGGGTCAAGCGGATCGCCTTCGGCATATCGCTGGCGACGGCGGCAGTGGCCGGTGCCCTCTTGATCATCATCCAACCGGTCGAGCCGTCGATCGGGCGCGACTATATCGGGCGGATCTTCGCAATCTGCGTCTTGGGCGGGATGACAAGCCTTCCCGGCATGCTCGCCGGGGCGCTCTTGATCGGCGTCGTCGAGAGCCTGACCGCAACGTTTTACGGCCCGTCCTGGGCGCCGGCGGTGGCCTTCGGCTTTTTGCTCCTGACCCTGGCGGTACGCCCCGCCGGCATTCTCGGCCGCTGACATGCGAACAATGCGGGAATTGAGCAACAAGCGGTTCTGGCTGGTCTCGTTTCTCGTCGCGGCGGCGGTGCTGGCGGTCACGCGCGGGCTGATCGCCAACGAATATTTCTTCTTCGCCGGCTATGTCGTGCTGCAATACGTCGTGCTGGCGACCGCCTGGAACATTCTTGGCGGCTATACCGGCTACATAAACTTTGGGACCGGTGCATTCTTTGCCGTCGGCGCCTACAGCGCGGTGGTGATGCACAAGCTGACCGCCCTGCCGCTGCCGGTGATGATGCTCGGGGCTGGCCTCGTTTCCGGGCTCATCGGCTTCGGCATGGGCTATCTGACCTTGCGGCTGAGAGGGGTGTTCTTCGCCATCGCCACCCTGGCGATGGCGATCGTGGCCCAGACCCTGATCGTCAACTGGGATTTCGTCGGCGGCTCACGCGGCATCTACATCATCCGGCCGGAGCAGGCGCCGCTCTTCGGCGGCTATGTCGACTACCTCTATTCATTGATGCTGATCCTCGGCTGGGTGTCGGTGGCGGTTGCACGCACGATCGAGCGCTCGCCGCTCGGCCTTGGCTTCAATGCGATCCGCGACGACGAAGAAGCGGCCGAAGCCGCGGGCGTGCCGACATTAAATCTGAAGCTCGCCGCTACCACCTTGAGCGGTGCCTTGATGGGCATGGCGGGGGCGCCGCTCCCCTATTACGTGACCTATCTCGACCCGAGTTCGAGCTTCAGCCTCTCCTACGCGGTCAACAGCGTCGCGATGCCGCTGATCGGCGGCATGACGAGCTGGGTCGGGCCGGTGCTCGGCGCCATTCTGCTCGGCACGATCCAACAGGTCGCGACCGTCACCATTTCCTCGGAACTGAACTTGCTGATCGTCGGTTTGCTGCTGATCCTGTTCGTGATCGCCGCGCCCAACGGGATCGTCGGGCTGGTCGCGGCGCGGCGGCGGCGGCGGCCCTGGCCATGACCGAAGCCGTCCGCCCGCGGCCGGCCCCGCCGTTGCTTGCCGCCAAGGGGGTGGGCAAGCGCTTCGGCGGCTTTGTCGCACTCGACGGCATCGACCTCGAGGTGCACGAGGGCGAGCGGCTCGGCCTCATCGGCCCGAACGGCTCGGGCAAGAGCACCCTCGTCAACTGTCTCTGCGGCACCTTGCGTCACGACAGCGGCACGGTTGATTTCGCCGGGCGCCGCCTCGACCGGCTGCCGGCCCATCGCCGCACCCGGCTGGGGCTCGCCCGCAGCTTTCAGCTGCCGAAGCCGTTCCGCAGCCTCAGCCTCGTCGACAATCTGCGGATCCCGCTGATCTACACGATCGATGCCCGGCGCCGCCGGCCGCCTTCTGCCGCCGCCGAGAGAGAGCGCTGTCTCGAGCTGCTGGCCGATGTCGGGCTCCTCGACAAGGCACGGCACCTGCCGCGCGACCTGACCCAGGTCGAGATGCGCAAGCTCGAACTCGCCCGCGCCGTCGCCACCGAGCCGCGGCTCTTGTTCGCCGACGAGACGATGGCCGGGCTGTCGCCGTCGGAGGTCGAAGAGATCCTGGCGGTGTTGTTCCGCCTCAACGAAGGCGGCATCGCGATCGTTCTGATCGAGCACATCATGCGCACCGTGATGCGCTTTTCGACGCGCCTCGTGGTCCTGGTCGCCGGGAAGAAGATCGCCGACGCCGCACCCGCCGAGGCGATCGCCCGCCCCGAGGTCGAGAGGGCCTATCTTGGCGAGTAGCCTCGAAGTCCGCGGGCTCGACGCCGGCTATGGTGCCGTGCGCGTGCTCGACGGCGTATCGATCCGGGTGATGGCGGGCGAGATCGTGGTGCTGCTCGGCACCAACGGCAACGGCAAGAGCACGCTGATGAAATGCATCATGGGCATATTGCCGCCCGCCGCCGGCTCGATCATTGCCGAGATCGACGGCGAACCCATCGATCTCGTCGGCCGCTCGACCGAGGCGATCGTCGATCTCGGCATCAGCCTGGTTCCCGAGGGGCGCCGCCTCTTCCCGAAGCTTTCGGTCGAGGAGAATTTGCTGCTCGGCGCCTTCCGCGCCGCCGCCCGCGCCGCGATTTCGCGCAACCTCGAATCCTGCTACGCGACCTTCCCCGCGCTGCGCGACCGGCGCCGCCAGCTGGCCGGCAGCATGTCGGGCGGCGAGCAGCAGATGCTGGCCTTGGCCCGCGCCCTGATGTCGGCGCCGAAGATCCTGCTGATCGACGAGCCGTCGGTCGGCTTGGCGCCGGTGCTGGTCAAGCGCACGATCGAAAAGATCCGGGAATTGCAGCAGCGCCACCGGCTGACGGTGCTGATGGCCGAGCAAAACTTCAACCAGGCGGTGCGCATCGCCGATCGCGGCTATGTGATCGTGCACGGCAGGATCGCCTTCGAAGGCGGCTCGGCCGAGGAGCTCAACAACAACGAGCTCGTCCGCAAATTCTACCTGGGACTGTGAATGGTGGTCTCGGCGCCCGCCTCCGGCCGCTTCACCTGCCGGGCAAAGGCCGCTACACTCCCGCCGCTGCGATCTGGTGCGGCGGTCCGATGTAGAGAAGCAAAATGCCCGCTTCGATCGCGTTCAGCCGGGGGCAGTTTTGGGCGTTGCTGGGAAGCGTCTTGGGTGGCCTTCTCCTCACCATCACCGTCCTCATCGGCGTCGTCTATCGCGGCTTGATCGACGGCAATCTGCAACGAGCGCCCTGGATCCTCAGATAACTGCGCTGCGCGCCGGTGGCGGCGCGCCGCGGACTTCGCTGGCGGCGCACTATGTCCGGTAACGGCGATCCCGGTCTGTTGATCGTCAGCGGCGGCGATCGGGCCTATTTCCCGCTGCTCCGCGACACCGTTGCCTCGATCCGGGCGCTATGCCCGGGTGCGGCACTCGGCATCCTCGATCTCGGGCTGGCACCCGAGGAGCGCCAATGGCTCGAGCCGCGCGTCGCCCATCTCGTGCGCCCGGGCTGGGACATCGATTTTCCGCGACGCGAAGCAACCCCTGAGGTGCGCCAGGCACAGTTTGCGCGGCCGTTTCTGCCGCGACATTTCCCCGGCTACGAGACCTATCTATGGATTGATGCCGATGCCTGGGTGCAGGACTGGCGAGCGATCGAGCTCTATGTCGCTGCGGCCGGGCGTGACAAGCTCGCCATCACCCCCGAGATCGACCGCGCCTATAAACGCCACTACAAGCGGCCAAAGCTGTTCGGCCGAACCTTGGCCTGGAAAAACTATCGCGAGGCCTTCGGCTGGTGGACGGCGGATCGGCTCGGCCGCAACCCGATCGTCAATTGCGGGGTGTTCGCGCTGCATCGCGACGCGCCGCACTGGGCGGCGTGGGCGCGGATCATGACGAAAGTCGCTCAGCGCACCCGGTTTTTCTTTATCGAACAGACGGCGCTCAACTACGTAATCTTTGCCGAGCGCCTGCCGGTCGAATTTCTGCCGGCTTATTGCAACTGGATGCCGGGCGACGCCGTACCGGCTTTCGACGCCGAGCGCGGGCTGTTTGTCGAGCCTTATGTCCCGCATGAGGTGATCGGGATCATGCATCTCGCCGGGTCGCAGCAAAAGACCCAGATCTTTCGCTTGCAGCGGCTCGACGGCGGCACCGAGGCAACCTCGCTGCGCTATGGCGAGAGCCGCGCTTTGTGTCGGCGCCGCCCGCCCGATCAAAACCCGACCGCGATCTCGGCGACGGCGGCGCCAAAATAGGCCTGCGGCTCGGAGGGCCGCTCGCCGAGCCGGCGCTCCATCCGGGTGACGCAGCCCTTGGTTCCGCCGAAGACGCCCTGCCATGTCGCAAAGCGCGGCAAGGCATTGAGCAGGCAGCCGTCGAAAAAGCTGTAGACGCGCCCGACGGCGCAGCCAAAGGACGGCCGGTCGGACCGCGCCGCGGTCAAGATGATGCGGTTCGGCCGGGCCATGGCGCCTGCGGCGAAGGCGCCGGTATAGCAGCCCGACACAATGGCAACGGTCGGTGCCGTGCCGCAACCCTGGGACAGGGCGCCGGCGAGCGCGTCCGGAGGGAGTGCCACGCCGGAGCGGGCCAGCCACAAGCCGGCGCCCTTTTCGCCGTGCGAGGTGAGGAACACCAGGCAGCGCTCGCCGGGTCGCACCGGGAGCCCGGCGATCCGCCGCAGCAGCAACGGCATCCTCGACGGCTCGACCCCGTCGTGCAGCTGTGCCGGGCTGGCGCTGAAACGGTGGATGGCCGCGGCCGGCACCCCGTCCTCCCGAAGACGGCTCGCCAGCGCCTGCGTCGCGTCGTCGAATACCGGTTCGGCATCGTCGCCGGCGGCCAGCACCGCCTGCCAGCGCTCGACCGGCCGCGCCTCGGGTGCTTCGGCAAGGGCGTGCCCGGCTACGAGACAGACTGCCGCCGCGCCGACGAACCGGCGCCAGCGCGACCCTCTTTGCATCGAACCGACCCCTCCCTCTCTACCGCGGCCTTTGTGCTATGCTACCCGGTTTCAAGGAGCCAACACGATGCCAACAGCACTCGCCGAGAAGAGTTGCACCCCGTGCCGCGGCGGCATTCCGCCGCTCAACGCCGAGGAGGCCGCGGCGCTGCACCGCGAGGCCCCGCAATGGGACCTGCTCGATGCCGCGACCCGGATCGCGCGGACCTATCGCTTCAAGAATTTCGGCGAGGCCTTTGGCTTTGTCGCGCGCGCCGCCGAGCTTGCCGAAGCCGAGGCGCACCATCCCGACATCAGCTTCGGCTGGGGCTATGCGACGGTGTCATTGCGCACCAAGAAAATCAAAGGGCTCCACGAAAACGACTTCATCATGGCGGCAAAGCTCGACCGCATCGCGCGCGACACCGCAGCCGCCGACGGCTGAGGCGTCCGGGCGGTCGAAGGGCATCCGCAAATGCCCAGATCGCGAATGGAGGGAGGAGTGCCGTGCCCAGCTACATCATGCTCGCCAATTGGACCGATCAAAGAGCGCAGAAGGTCAGGGACTCGCCGCGCCGGCTCGACGCGGCAAGGCAGAAACTGGCCGATATGGGCGGCGAATTCCGCAGCTTTTACATGACGATGGGCGAATACGACCTGATCGCCGTCTACGAGGCGCCGGACGATGCGGTGGCGGCGCGGTTCACCCTGCTCCTGGGCGGGCTCGGCATGGT
This sequence comes from uncultured Alphaproteobacteria bacterium, assembly GCA_963772295.1. Lineage (GTDB taxonomy): Bacteria > Pseudomonadota > Alphaproteobacteria > ATCC43930 > CGMCC-115725 > AP-15. Next base: position 104,291 of record CAVYWO010000017.1, on the reverse strand, counting down.
GCGCACCAAGACCCTGAAGGCGTTTCCCGAGGCCGCCTACCGGCAGATCGTCGCCTCGCTCGGCTAGCCCTCGGTCGCTACCGGCTGCAGCCGACCGGCAATGATAGAACGCCCGCTTGGAACGTGCGGCACTCCCTCGCCCCGCTTGCGGGGAGAGGGCTGGGGTGAGGGGCAAGCCTCGCAAAGAGGAGGATTACCGCGTTGCGGGGCAAGGATCAAAAGCGCATCGGGCGTGCACGATCTCTGCGGCGCGCTCTCACGCCGGCGGAAATTGCGATGTGGACGCGGATCTGCGGTCGGCAACTCGGCGGCTTCAAATTCGTCCGCCAAGAGCCCATCGGTCGGTACTACGTGGACTTCGTTTGTCGCGACCGGCGCTTGATTGTCGAGCTCGACGGCGGTCAGCACTCGGATCGTCAGGAGGACAGACCGCGCGACAGTGAGTTATGCGCCCTCGGTTATCGCGTGATCCGCATCTGGAACAACGATGTCGTCGAGAACCTCGATGGCGTTCTTGAAACGCTCCTCTCGGAACTCGAACAGTGGCCCCTCACCCCGCCCCTCTCCCCGCAAGCGGGGCGAGGGAGATAATTTTGGTGTCAAGTTCCGCCAACAGCGCCTTGGCGTCCTTCAGGTCCTTCGTCCCGAAGCCCTCGGTGAACCAGGCGTAGACCGGCGCGAGCAGTTCGTAGGCTTCGCGCGCGCGGCCCTGGTCAAGCATGAGGCGAGCGTAGCTGGTCGCGGTGCGCAGCTCCCAGGATTTCGCCTGCTGCGTTCGCGCCCAGTCGAGCGAGGCGAGGTAGGCGCGCTCCGCCCCTACCAAATCGCCCTTGGGCGCGAGCACCCAACCCTTCATCCGGAGCACTTCAGCATAATAGTGGCGTTCTTCCCAGCCCGGCGTCTCGATTTGCGCGATGACCTTGTCGATCAGATCGAGCGCGCCAGCGAGATCGCCGAGTTGGGCCATGCCCTCGGCTAGCACGGATTTGAAATAGGCACTATTGGCTCGGCCACCGCTCTCCTCCCAGACGGCGAGGCCCCTCCCGAGCAAAGCGACCCCTTCGGCGACCTTGCCCTTCCGGATCATCGCAGCTCCGGAACAGTAGGGCACCAAGAACTCCGTTACGAAGGGCAGGCTGTTTTCGCGACCTAGTCGATCGGCCTCTTCGATACGCTTCAGCCACTCGTGGGGCTCGCACAGATAACCGAAGAGGTTTGCGCCAAGGGTCAGCGTCCAGCCCAGAGCGAATGTATGGCCGACCCGGCGGGCATAATCATGCGCGGCGTCGATAATCCGCACCGCTTGCTCGGGATAACCGAGGATCCAGGTCGAGTTCGCCAAATGGGCCAAACTTTGTATTTTCGGATCGATGTTTAGAATACCGGCCAGACGAACCTGCTTCTCTTCGCTGTAGAGCGCCAGCACCCGGTCTACATGCTTCCCGGCTTCGATCGGATCGCCGAGGTAAACATAGGCGGTCATCGCGGCGAGGTGCCCGGCGATCAGGAGATCGGGGTCGCGGTAGGTCTCGGCAGCGTTCATCACCTGAGTGACCCAGAGAAGCGATTCGGCAATCCGTCCCCTCGTCAACACGTGGATGAACAGTCCCCAGAGGATCGGCAGCAGGGCATCGTTGCGGTGCAGCGCGTGCGCCAGCCCCAGCGCCGGGAAGAAGCTGTCCCAGACCTCCTGCGCCGGCCAGCCTTTGAGCGCCGTCCGGGCGGTCCCCAACAAAACCCGAAGATCCACCTCCTTGCCGTCGCGCTCCGGCGAGGCCGGCAGCGCAGCGACCAAGTCGAGACCCTTGTTGAGATGCGCGATGGCTTCGGCGAGCGCCATCCGGTTGAGCGCCAGGCTGCCGGCCTTCTGCCACAGCGGGATCGCCTTCGCTGGCTGTTTCGCCTCGCTATAGTGATGCGCCAGCAGTTCGGGCTCGGTTTCCTCGGTGTGCGGCAGACACTCCTCGATCACCCGGGCGATCTTGCCGTGGAGTTCCTGCCTGCGCGCCTTGAGCAACGAGTCGTAGGCGGCGTCCTGCACCAGCGCATGCTTGAACGTGTAGACCGCATCGGGCGGCGTGCCCTGCTGAAAGATCATGTTCGCGATATTTCAGCAGGATGCGCCTTCTAACCACCCGCAAAGGCGCGAAAACGGCTTCAAAAACATCAGCTGGTTATGGGCGGATTCTTCTAACCGGATTCAGGGAGGAAACGATGCCCCTAGCCCCCCGGCCCGGGTTCGGATGGGGCGCGATCAATTGGGGCGGTCCCGACGAGCTGCGCATCGTCCTCGGCGGCCTCGCCGACCTGGAGCGCGACCTTATGCCGCACCCGCACCGCCGAGGGCCGCAGCCGGGCGCAGAAGCGCGGGCAGCATATGGGCCGGCCGCCGAAGCTGTACAACGTCAGTCAGACGACGATTTCGAGGCTGGCCTAGGGTTCTTGGTATTCTTAGGAACGGTGATAATGGCCGTGAAGCGCCACCTTATAGCAAACGTGCTATGCCCCTGACTTTCCGGTGCTATACTGACCCGAAGGGGCGCGATGTCATCCGGGAGTGGTACGATGCGTGCGATGAGACAATTCAAGGCGTGTTCCTCGGGATCATCGAAAACCTACAGCGGAAAAGCCGCGCCGTTCTCAACGAAAATATTTTCAAAGCGCTGGAGAAGAGGCATGCCAGCAAATGCATTGGATTTCATGAAATCCTAATTGATCACGACAGCCATCATTACCGGATAATCGGAGTTCTAGAGGAAAGCGTATTTACACTTCTGTGGCCGTTCTACAAGAACTTGTCTCCACGGTACGCTATACCCTGCGACAAATCGAAAAAACGCCAATTGGAGATATCGCGTGATCAAAGACGAGCCAAGGAATGCACGTTCCCGTCGGACGAGGATTAGCCGGTTAGCCAAGGCACTCACTGCCCCCGGCCGCCGTCATGCATATATGGCGACGCAACTCAAGGCATTTCTATCTGATCAGATCAGGACGCTTCGCGGCGATCTCAGCCAACGAGAATTCGGAGACAAAATTGGGAAACCGCAAAGTGTCATCTCGCGCCTAGAAAAACAGCTTGATCGGCATATTAGTATCCAGACCCTGATCGACATCGCTGCTAAATTAGATATCGCGGTTATAATCCGCTTTGTAGATTTTTTGACATTTCTTCGATACACCGAAGATTATTCGGACAAAGCGCTCGCGCCATCCGCTTATGATCAAGCAGCAATTGATGCAGTTGCCGGGCAAGACGAGCGACGCGCGCAGGGGAGCGAAATTCACGTTCTGGGCGCTGGAAATCTTCAAGTGCAAGTAGAAGTTCTAACCGCCGAAACCCCGGCGCTCACGGCCGCTGTACAGAGCGCTCCTGTACAGAGCGCCCCCCCTGTACCGAGCGGTGAGGTCATCGACCTAGCGGTAATGCGACAATTGCAAGACAGCCGCAACGTCGCCAGTGGGACACTCGGAAGCAACGCAGCTGCTCATCAACTCAGTGGGACACTCGGAAGCAACGCAGCCGCTCATCAACTCAGTGGGACACTAGAAAGCAACGCGGCCGCTTAACTCATATCGGCCACAGGAGACAAAGGAAGCAGCTTATGCCTGAGGAAACCCCATCCCGAGGCGAGGTCTCCGCTCAGACCGACCCCAACAACCCGGCCTCCGTTGCCGCCGCCGCCGCCGCATTGAGGTTCACCAGAGCGCCCGATTACAAGGTGTGTTTTTCAGATTTCCATCGTAGTAGAGTTGGCAATGGGACATTCACTATTGTGTTCAGCAGAATAGAAGCCCATACCCCATCTCCGCAGATGCCCGCGAATGTCGTTGAAGAACACGTTGAGATTATAATGTCATGGACACAGCTTAAACTGGTCACGGAAAATCTGGTGTCGGCAATAGCAGCAATCGAAGCAGAGGTGGGGGCAATTCCATTCCCGCGCAACTTCCAAATCAACGAGGAAGCAAATCGCGCAATTGTGCGCGCGCTGGGATTATCTCCGACTAGCGAGGCCCCACCGGGGGCCAAATCCGATTAGTGACGCTCTAGGTTTTTGGGACATTGGCGAATTTCCAGAATCCCTTGTTATCGGCCAAAAGGGGCACCGGCAGTAGACTTCTGCGGTATCCGCTGGTCGCCGGGATCGCTCTTCTCCTGCATCTGTCCGGCAGATTGAGCGCCCGCCGCCGATTTAAATGGGCATTTTGAAATATAGTGGCGCTCGACTTCATCGTAGGTATTCATGCTCACCGCGTCCGCGCACAGGCTATGGCTTTATTCTGAAGCGCCTTGGATACAGCGCAACAATTAGCGGTTGCATAGCATCGTACACACTTTCCAGAGGATGTGGTTGGCAATAATTGTACAGCCACGCCCCGACAGCGTTTGGATCAGAGTTGCCTAATATGGAATAACTGAGTCCATCCGTCTTTTCATTGTACATGCTTAAATAGCCCAAAACCCACGCTCTAATTTCATCATACACTGTCGAAGCAAATAGAGGGGGAGCATCGGTTTGTCTGAGAGGATATATGGTAGTGTACGTCCCACACGTCTTCGTACCTTGGCCGTATATACAGACATCATCCGCTTTCAGGCGCTGCAAATCGCCGTTGACGAAAATTAGTCGGCCATCCAGCCCCCAACCGACGAGGCCGAGTTGGAACATCTATCGGGAGAAGGTGACGGGCGCGCGGGCCGACCGGCGCGAGCTTAACCGGATGCTCGGCAAGCTGGCCCCCGGCGACGTGGTGACAGTCACGCGGATCGACCGGCTGGCGCGGAGCACCTTCGACCTGTTCGGCATCGTCAAGCGCATCGTGGACGCCAAGGCGCAATTCCGATCCTTGGCGGAACCATGGGCCGACACCGGCACCAGCACCGGGCGCTTGATGCTGGCGGTACTCGGCGGCTTGGCCGATGTTGAACGCGATCTGATCCGCACCCGCACCGCCGAAGGCAGGAGCCGCGCCAAGGCCCGTGGAAAACATATGGGCCGTCCCCCTTCCCTCACACCGGAACAGCAGAAAGAGGCCACCAGACGCCGCGCGCAGGGCGCTACGTTGCAGGAATTGGCCGACAGCTACGACCGCAGCATTGCCACCATGCGCCGTGCGACACGCGACATATGAGCGGCGGGGCGCTTCGTCCGATCCGCTTGCATCTGGACACCTCTGACTATGGGGCGATGCATGCGGCTGCACACGGCTCATCGGAAGCACAAATACGCGATAAGCTGAAGGAGATGGTGCGCAGTGGATACCTAGAAATAGGCCTTTCATACCACGTCTTGTTTGAATTTCTCCAAAAGGCGACGCCACGATATCGCGAAGATCGGCTTGCACGCGCACAACTCCTTAGAGAACTATGCGGGCGCAACGCGTTTCCGCATCCAATTGACTTAGGAAAAGGATATTCTTTCTCTAACGATGGTGTATGGTTCCCACGTAGCGAGCTCGCATTTTTTGATGTGGAAAATCTTCTCAAAGACCTGATAAGAACCGCAGTACAAAATCTTCCCCGGCGGGGAGAGCGACGTGCCCTTTCTAAGCGAATGAACTTCATCAAGTGGGCGCGCGATAATCCTTTACGGCTAGACGCATTGATAACGGCGCAGCCGTGGTCATTGGTGTTACAACAACGGTTTATAAACCCCGGCAATCTTAAGCGATATATTTTCGGAGAAACAAGCCGGGTTGAGGCTAATCGCGAGCTTTTGGCTTGCGTCGTTGACCCAGCAACGATGTATGAGACATGGTTTGAACATTCGGATCGAGAAAATCCGCTTGTGGTAATCAGCGAAAAGCTCACCGGCAAAATCACCACTATGCTAACTGACCTTCGCCAGCAAGTGGATATTAATATACCGGCGCTTCGTACCCAGATAAAAAAGGCGATATCCACGCACGGCAATAATCCACAAGCGCGAGCCAAATTCACCGAATTGCAGCAAGAGGTAAAAAAAGAACGGTCTATGATACTTTCACCGCAGCTATTAACACAGCACACCCCCGGAGGGTGGACAAAGCTTGTAGGCGAAAAGTCAGCGTTGATCGCGGCACAAATTCTATATGCCTTTTACAACGAGAAACGATCGATGAAGAGATCGGACGCCATTGATCTAATTCATGCTATGTATCTGCCCTACACCGACCTATGGCGGGGTGACAGAGCGTTTAGCGATTTGCTGATTAAGGACAGGGTGGATTGCTGCGAGCGAGTGGTGCCCTCACTAAGCGAGCTTCAAAGCCGGATCGACCGCGAACGCGACAGAGGAGGAGCTTAGCCGGGAGCGCTAGCTTGGCTTTTGAGTTTCCATAATCCTCCGCGTGATGCGCGCTTACGGATGGGGAGCAACCTCGACAGTCGCGCGCGTAACCTTCAAGCTGAGGGGAAAGCGGCGATGACGTTTCGCAAGGCTGTCCGACATGCCCCAGCAATTCCCAATGCCGGCCCTTTCTCGCATGATGGCTTTCGTTGATGGCGAGAACATCGTTAGTCGCTATCAAGCTATGCTCGATGATGGCCATCAACCGCGTGACGGCGGGTGGCATGAGAGAGACATATTTGCATGAAATGTCAACGCGATCCGCCCTGCTTTACACTACGTAATTAGAGCTACGTACTACACATCGGCAACAGGTGATGAGGAAAGAATTGAGCAGCTGGCTGATATGATTAGCGCTCTTACGTTCGCGCAGTATGCATCTATCGGCGGACCCTCGGCAATGCCGCGACTCCTTGGCAATCGATTGAGTAGCTTTATCGTAAAAAAAGCACAGCGTAGTAGGCGCGCAAAAGGCGTAGATATTTCCATGACAGTGGATATACTGGTTAATGCATATCGTAACAACTTTGATACCGTCTATTTTGCCGCTGGTGACGGCGATTTTGTACCAGTACTGGAGGAAGTTAAAAGGCTAGGCAAGAGAATTTATGTTGCCGCATTCTCAAGTGGTTTGAACACCAAAATTAAACGCTGTGCTGATGATTTTATAGACCTTGATAATGTATTCTTCAGGATATGCGCGCCTGCGCCGCGCTGATTTTCCAGAAAACGAGTTATCGGCGGACTTTCAACCACCGCCGACGGCGCACGGTGTGTGCGCTAGGGTCGGGGCACCCCCCTACCGCTTGCTACCCCGGTCTTCGCCGACGGGCAGGTATGCGCGCATGCAACCCAAAACCAAAACGAGAAAGGGGGGCACCATGAATAAACCGAGATCGAGCGCGCGCCGCCTATGGTCAGGATGATTTCGTTCATTCGAACAAGAGCCCGGCGGCGGCGAGCACGCCGGCCAGGATTTCGAGGGTTTGCCGCAGATAGGGCTCTGCGATCTCGTTGCCGACGATGAATACGATCACTCCGAAACAGGCAATCTTGCCTGGCGTCAAATGGTGTCGCCAATCATTTGGCATTGATCTTTCTCTCCTTAGCCGTATTGTCCGCCGATCCTGACATTGCCGCGTTCCGGCCGCCGCCATCCGGGCGGCAAAAAAGGCTGGTCTAACGGTGTCGGAAGTCAAGATCTCGCGCGATGGTCAGATCGTCCTGATCACCGAAGAAGGTGCGAAGAAGGTCAAGCGATCTCCGGTTTGGGACAAGCTCCATGAGAACCCGCCTAATGCACGTTAAGTCCTACATCGATCGCCACGGCAAGCAGTGGCATTACTTCTGCTGGCCCGGTCATGGCCCGCAGGTCCCGCTTCCGGGCAAGCCGGGCTCCCCCGAATTCGTCCAGGCCTGGCAACGGGCGGCGGGGATGGCGAAGCGCATTCCAGGCTCGCGCTCGATGCCCGGCAGCGTCTCGGCGGCGATCGAGGCCTTTTACCTCGATCCGCGGTTCACCGCGCTGGCCAACAGCACCCGCGCCGGGCATCGCCGGACATTGGAAAAGGTGCGCGCGAAAGTCGGCGGCGCACCGCTTGCGGAGATGCAAAAGAGCGACATCGGCAGCTTCCTGCAAGGGCTGGCGCCGTTCGCGCGCAACGGCTGGCTCAAGACCTTCCACACCTTTTTCCGTTTCGCGGTCGAAGCCAATCTCGTCGAGAGCGACCCCAGCGCCGGGATCAGGAAGACGAGCGCCAGCGAAGGCGGCAGCATTCACACCTGGTCCGAGGCCGAGGTTGCGCAGTTCGAAGCGCGGCACGGTATCGGGTCGACGGCGCGGCTGGCGTTCGCCCTGTTGCTCTACACCGCGCAGCGGCGCAGCGACGTGGTCAAGCTCGGTCCGCAGCATATCCGCGACGGGTTCCTCTCGGTCCGGCAGAAAAAAACCAAGATGGCGAAACAGGATCGCGAGCTCCGGATTCCGGTGCACCCCGAGCTCGCGCGCATCATCGAAGCAACGCCCGGTCGCGGCGCGCTCGCTTTCGTCCTGACGAAGGATGGCGTCCCCTACACCAAGAAGGGTTTCGGCGCGCGGTTCGCCGACTGGTGCAAACAGGCGGGGCTGCCGGACGGGTGCTCGGCGCATGGTCTGCGCAAGACGGCGGCGCTGCGGCTGATCGAGGCCGGCTGCACCCCGTCCGAGGTCGCGGCGGTCACCGGTCATCGCAACCTCGGACAATTGAAGGTCTACATCGAAAAGGTCGATCAGAACCGCCTCGCCGGCGCCGCGATGGCGCGGCTGACCGCGAACAAAGGCGAGACAAATTCTTCTAACCGGGGCCGGAAAATCTTCTAACCGAGTAACGCGGTCAGGCACTTAAGGTCAGGTTGGCGTTCCCTGCTGGAACGCCAGCCCCGATTGGGTGAGCTGCGCCAGCGCTCGGTCCAGCTCCGGTCCTGCATGCGGGGCGACGGCGGCAATCAGCTCGTACGAAAACTCGCGGCCGATCGCGGCGCCGATCTGCGCGATCTCCTTGACCGGCGCAAAGCGGTCGAGCCGCGCCATCAGCGAGTCACGCAAGGTCAGCGGGATCGCCAAGGTGCCTGCGCGCACGGCATATTCCCAGCGATCGCCGGCCTCCCTGAGGTCGGCGGATTCCAGGATCGACTTGGTCAGCTCCTCGACGAAGAGCGGCACGCCGTCGGTCTTGCCGAGGATTTGTTCGAGGAGGTCGGCGGGCAGCGCCTTGCCGCCGGCCAGCCGCGAGACCATCGCACTGCTCTGCGCCCGGGTGAGCTTGGTCAGCGTCAGCGCCGCGACGTGACCATAATGCGACCAGCGCGACGAGAACTCCGGCCGGTGGGTGATGACGACCAGCAGCGGCAGGTTCCTGACCCGGTGGATCAACAGGTCCATGACTTCGAGCGTGGTCGGATCGGCCCAGTGGATGTCCTCGAACAGCATCACCGTCGGCTGAAGGCGGGCGATCGCCTCGGTGGTGTCGGCGAGCGCGCGCAAGGTCTCGTCCTTGAATTTCTGCGGCGTCATCGCGATCGCCCCGTAACGCTCCTCATAGGGGATCGAGAGCATCGTGGCGATGAACCGCAGATCCTCGCGCGGCCTGCCGTATTGGCCGACGACCAGCGCTTCGAGCTTGTCGAGCTTCTGCTCGGCCGCGTCGTCGCGCCCTAACCGGAGAGCGCGCTCGAAATTGTCGATGATCGGGTAGAACGCGCTGTTGACGAAGTAGGGCGAGCAATGGAGGCGCAGGCTGGTCGCATGCTGCGCCTCGAGACGGCTGCGCAATTCGCTCAGGATCCGGCTTTTGCCGATGCCCGGCTCGCCGGAGAGCAGCACCACCTGACCTTCGCCATCCTGCGCCAGGTTCCAGCGCTCCAGCAGCAGGTTGAGTTCGTGCTCGCGGCCGACAAAACCGGTCATCAGGCCGCCCCGCACCGCTTCGAAACGGCCCTCTGATGCCGACACCCCCTCGATCGCCCAGGCCTCGACCGGCTCGGCCAAGCCTTTGACCTCGTGCCGGCCGAGTACCTTGAGCCGGAACAGATTGCCGATGAGCCGGCGCGTCGCGGGGGCAATCGCCACCGAGCCGGGCTCGTCCAAAGCCTGTAATCGCGCGGCGAGGTTCGGCGTCTCGCCGACCACCGCCTGTTCCTGAGAGGCGCCTTCGCCGATCAGGTCGCCGACCACGACGAGCCCGGTGGCGATGCCGATGCGCACCTGGAGCCTGCCGACGGGCATGTCGAGCCGTCCGACCCCGGCGACGATATCTAGGCCGGCCCGCACGGCCCGCTCGGCATCGTCTTCGTGGGCGCGCGGATAGCCGAAATAAACCAGCACGCCGTCGCCCATGTATTTGGCGACGAACCCGTCGAAGCGGCGAACCGACTCGGCGACGCAGCGGTGATAGGCGCCGATCACCTCGCGCAATTCTTCTGGATCGAGCCGCGCCGACAATGCCGTCGAGCCGACCAGATCGCAGAACATCACGGTCAGCTGCCGCCGCTCCGCCGCCGAGCCGGTCGCGGGCTCCGGTGCCAAGACGTTGGTGGCTGCGGCGGGCGCGGTGCGCAAGCCGGCAATCGCTCTGAGCAGCAGGCGGCGGTGGCCGATCATGCCGACGCCCAGATCCCTAAGATCCTCGGCCGTCAGTTCCGGCAGCACCCGGATATCGATGCCGTGGTCCTGGAAGGCGGTCGCGTATTGCTCGAAGCCAAGCGACCGCAGCCACTCGGTGACGTCCATCGTCGGCTCCCGCGGCAGCGAATCGCAGGTTGAACCCGCCCGCCGGGCTTGTCCAGGTTGAGCGCACCGACCCGTGAAACGCCACAGACACGCGGTTGTAGGCCGAGCGGGGATTTACCGCTCGGCTTCGCCTCACCCGACCTCGTCCCGCGAACGAAAATACCGCAAGGCGGTCTCGATCGGGATAAACATGCGCCTCTCCGGTCGCGGCAACTCGATGAAGCCGTAATGTTGGTAGAAACGGCGGGCCTTGTCGTCTTTCGGATCGACGACGATGGCGAATGCGGCGATGTCGGCGGTGGCGGTGCGCATAACCGCATCGCCCAGCAGCACGGCGCCGAGCCCGCGGCCCTGATATGCGACGGCGACCGCGAGGCGGCCGAGCAGGACGGCGGGGATGTTCGGATAGCGGGGGAGGCGGCCCGCCATCGCGTCGGGTAACTCGCGTAGCCGAAGATTGGTCGCGGAGAGCGTGTAATAGCCGGCGATTACGCCGGTCGCTGCCTCGACAATGACAAAACAGCCGGCGATCCGGCGGCGAATATCCTGCGAGGCCTGCCGCCGAAAATACTGGTCGAGCGGCCCGACCCCACAGGTGAACGACGAACGATCGTGCTTGCTCGACAGCGGACCGATGACGAAGGGGGCATCGGTCAAGAAGATCTCACGAGAGACCGGCGCAGTTCGAAAGCGCGCCGCAGCGCCGGGGACGGTTCGGGCGGATCGATCAGGGCACGGGCAAACTGCTCGGACGCCGCGCGCGACAGCCCGATCGTCGCCATTTCCTCGAGGTCCTTCTGCACGGCGGCGTGCAGCGCGGCGGTGACATAATCGCTCAGCGAGCGCCCCTGAATTTCGGCAACACGCCGCAGCTGTTGCTGGAGTTCGGGGGTGATGCGCGTTTCAAGGCGTGCGGATTTGTTGACGGCGGTGGATGGCATGGGACACCTCTATGCCCATGTGCGCCACCGTGACGTACATGTCAAGTTGCGCCCTTTGCCGGCGGGAGCGGGCTCCGCGCGGCGATTCTATTCGGCGAGCGCCGCCGCCGCGGCAGCGGTGCGCGGCTTGCGCAACAGGAGGATCAGCGGCAGCGTGGCGACGATCAGCACCATCATCAAGAGGAAATCGTCGATATAGGCCACCATCGCCGCCTGACGCGTCGCCTCGGCGTTGAGGGCCGCGACGCCGGCCGGCGTCGTCAGGCTGAAATGCTGGCCGAGCTGCGGTCCCTGGGCGATCGGATTATCGGGTCGCAACCGCTCGATCAATCGGGAATGGACGGTCTGCGTGTTCTGGTCCAACAGCGCCTCGACGATCGAGATGCCGATGCTGCCGCCGATATTGCGCATCAGGCTGAAGATCGCCGTGCCCTGCGTCACGAGGTGCCGCGGCAGGGTCGAGAAGGTGACGATGCTCAACGGCGTGAAGACGAAGCCGAGCCCGAGACCCTGGAACAGCCCGGTCCAGACCACCGGAGACATGCCCATCAGCAGCGAGAACCCGGTCATCTGCCACATCGAGACCGCGGTCAGGGCGAGCCCGAGCACCAGTGCCACCCGGTTGTCGACCCGGCCGGCGAGGCGGGCAACGAGCACCATCGCGATCATCGTGCCGACGCCGCGCGGCACCGTGACGAGCCCGGTCGTCACCACCGGATAATTCAGCAAAGTCTGCAGCATCGTCGGCAACAAGGTCATCGTGCCGTAGAGCGGGATGCCGATCAGGAACATCATCAGCGTGCCGACCATGAGGTTGGCGTCGCGTAAGAGCTCGCGGTTGAGGAACGAGCGGTTGCCGGCGGTCGCGGTATGGACGACAAAGAGATAGAGCGCCAACCCGGCGATCGTCGCCTCGATCCAGATCTCGGTCGAGCCGAACCAATCCTTGAGCTCGCCGCGATCCAAGAGCATCTGCAGCGCCCCGACCGCCAGGCTCAGCGTGGCAAAGCCGAACCAGTCGAAGGCCTCGCGCCGGCCATGCCGCGAGGATCGGATGAACAAGAGAATGCCGACCGCCGACAGGATCCCGACCGGCACATTGATCAAAAATACCCAGCGCCACTCGTAATTGTCGGTCAGCCAGCCGCCGAGCGCGGGCCCGATGATCGGCCCGATGATGACCCCGATGCCCCACACCGCCATTGCCCGCGCGTGCTGCTCCGGCGGGTTGATCTGCAGCAATACCGCCTGCGACAGCGGCACCAGCGCGGCGCCGCACACGCCTTGCAGCAGGCGGTAGAGGACGATCTCGGCGAGGCTATTCGCGGCGCCGCACAAGGCCGAGGCGACGGTGAAGCCGGCCACCGAAATAAGGAAGACGTATTTGACGCCGAAGCGGCCGGCGAGCCAGCCGGTCAGCGGCGTCATGATCGCCGCGGCGACGATGTAGGAGGTGACGACCCAGGCGATCTGGTCCTGCGATGCCGACATGCTGCCCTGCATATGCGGCAGCGCGACATTGGCGATCGTGGTGTCGACCCCCTGCATGAAGGTCGCCAGCATGATCGAAACCGTGATCCAGCCCCGGTTCGGCACCGGGGCCGGGACGCTCGCATTCACCGCTTTGTCGCTGCGAGCGCGTCCCTGCCGGTAACCCACGCCACCACGCCGTCGAAGCGGTCGAGCCACGGCCGGCGATAACCGGTATCGACCTCGACCGTGGCGCTGAGCCCGGCGGCCAGCGGCTGCGCCGGGTCGAGCCTGGCGAAAGCAACCCGCACCGGCAGGCGCTGGACCACCTTGACCCAGTTGCCGGTTGCATTCTCGGCCGGCAGCAGCGAGAAGGTCAGCCCGGTTCCCGGGCTCAGGCTTTGCACCTTGGCCCCGAGCGCGACACCGGGATAGGCGTCGATCGCGATCGTCGCGGTCTGGCCGGGACGCATGTGGGTGAGCTCGGTCTCCTTGAAATTGGCGGTGACCCAGATTCGCTCGGCCGACACCAGCGAAAAGACCGCGGTCGGCGCGGCGCCGGTGTTCACCCCCTGCACCCAGTCGCCGACCTGGAGCTGATCGACCTTGGTGACGATGCCGACTTCGGGCGCCCGCACCACCGTGTAGGACAGGTTGAGTTCGGCGCGGTCGAGGGCGGCCTGGGCCTTTTCCACCATCGGATGCTCGGCAATCGGAATGTCCGGGTCGCCGCCGACGCTGGCGAGGGCGCTGGCCACGTCCTGCTCCTTAGCCGCCAGCTCCTCGCGCGCGATCTTGTAGGCGTGGTTCGCCTGGTCGAATTGCGACTGCGAGGCCGCGCCGGAAGCCAACAGGCTGCGCCGCCGCTCCAGCTCGCGCTCCTGGTAGACGAGGGTGGCCTCGTTCGCGGCGGCATCGGCCTTCTTCTGCTGATAGGTCGCCTTCATCGCGGCGATCTGCAACTTGACCGCGGCCAGCTCTGCCTTGGCTTCGGCGACCGCGATCTCGAACGGCCGCTGATCGATCACGAACAGCACCTGCCCGGCCTTCACCCGCTCGTTGTCCCGCACCTCGATCGCGGCGACGCGGCCGGAAACCTCGGTGCTGATCGCCACCCGGGCGGCGTCGACATAGGCGTCGTCGGTCGAGACGTAGCGCCCGCCCGTCAGATACCAATAGCTGGCGACGACCGCCACGAGGAGCGGTCCCAGCAGCATCAGCGGCAGGCGCAGCCGCTGCCGCCATGAGCGCCGCCGCAGCCGCGCCGGGCGCGCTTCGCGAGCGGCGCGAAGTGCGCCCATCGGCGCTGCGGTGTCGGTATCGACCGCGGCCGTCATCGCCGGCCTCCGGCGGCAGCCGGCCGCCGCGACGGCAGCCAGGTTTCGCTACCGGCACGCTCGAGGCGGCGGCACGGCACGGCGCCACGGAGCGAAAACCGAACGAGGCAGCCCGAATGATCTTCGAGATTCATGCGGCACTCGCGACGACAGCAACCCATGATGATAATAAGCTATAGATATGAAAATTTTCGACGCGCGTCTCGTGCCATGACCGCGCGGCAGGCAGACGCAAATTCGATGGCTCCGCTCGCAACGCGCGCGCGGGCTGCGGCAATCTGGCAAGAAGAGGACCTCGAGCCCGAATGGGGCGCCATTCCGGCTGCCCCGCGATACCATAATCGCATCATATTTTGAGACAAAAGTCAATTATAAAATGCGCAAAAGCAACGTTCCAACCGCGCGCACCGCATGTCGGCCCGCGCGGTTCGTCGTTGCCGCGCTATGGCGGCGCCGAATCGGCGCCGGTTTCAAGCCGATGCGGCTCTTGCCCGACGGCGCTTAGAGGAGGGCCCAGTGCCCGGGCACCCAGACCCAGTTTGGTCCGCGCGGCACCCAGGCACCAACCATCCAGCGATAGCCCGGGCGGGCGGCGATCCAGTAGCCTCGGCGCCACGCATAATGACCGTTGACCCAGGCCCAGTATCCGGGTGCCCAGACCCATCCGGCACGCGGCGGCGGCACCGGTTCGTATTGCAGCGCCGGCGGCGCGATCGTGACACCGACCGACACCTGGGCCGTCGCGGCGATCGGCAACGCCAGCAGCGCCGCGGCCAACATCGCGCGCGTCAGTTTAGTCCTCATCGTGACCGTTCCCCTATTAAGATCGGCTGCGGCAGCGTAGAAACGCGCCGTTGCCAGCGTCAAGCGCGGCCCGCGAGCGGCCGCAGCGGTGTGCCGACTGGGCAAGAACAGAATCGTTGAGCGCATTGCAAGAATCCGTCACTCATCCGGCGCGCCCGGCCTGCAATCCGCCGGTCGCCGCGGCGGCCCTCGGTCGCGGCGCGTCGGCTCGGCGCACCAGCAGCAAGAGCGGGATCGTAGCGATCACGATCAACATCATCAGTCTATAGACATCGATATAGGAGACCATCCCCGCCTGTCGGGTCACTTCAGCGTTGAGCGCGGCCACTCCCGAGGGGCTCGTCAGGCTGAACGCAGACGCGAGATAGGGGGTGTGCGCCAGCGGGTTGTCCGGACGCAGGTGCTCGACGAGGCGCGAATGCACGATCTGGGTGTTTTCCGCCAGGAGCGCCTCGAAGATCGAGATGCCGAAGCTGCCGCCGAGGTTGCGCATCAGGCTCCTGAGCGCCGTGCCCTGGGTCATGATGTGGCGCGGCAGGTTCGACAGGGCGAGCGTGTTCAGCGGCACAAAGGTGCAGCCCAGCCCAAAGCCTTGCAGCAGTCCCGACGAGATCACCGGCGCCATTCCCATCTCGAGCGAAAATCCGGTCATCTGCCACAGCGAGACGCCGGTCAGCGCGAGGCCGAACAGGATGATCAGCCGGTTGTCGACGCGGTTGATGATCCGCCCGACGAGGAACATCGCGAGCATGGTGCCGATGCCGCGCGGCGCGACTGCGAGGCCGGTCGTCAGGACCGGGTAGCCCATCAGCGATTGCAGCATCGTCGGCAACAGGGCGAGGGTGCCGCTCAAAATGCCGCCGACGAAGAACATCAGGATCGTCCCGGCCGCGAAATTCGGGCTTTTCAACAGGTCGCGGTTCAGAAACGAGCGTTCGCCGGCGGTCGTGGTATGGACGACAAAGAGGTAAAAGGCGAGGGCTGAGATCGTCGCCGTCACCCAGATTTCGGTCGAGTTGAACCAGTCCTTCAGCTCGCCGCGGTCAAGCACCATCTGCAAGGCGCCGATCGCCAGGCTCAACGTGGCGAAGCCCAGGAAATCGAAGGCTTCGCGGTGGGCGTGGCGGGTGTCGCGGATGAAGGCGGCGATGCCGAGCGCCGAGATGACGCCGAGCGGCAGGTTGATGTAGAAGATCCAGCGCCAGCTGTAATTCTCGGTCAGCCAGCCGCCGAGCATCGGGCCGCAGATCGGCCCGAGCATGACCCCGACCCCCCAGATTGCGATCGCTTGGCCGTGCCGCTCCGGCGGGTTGATCTGCAGCAACGTCGATTGCGAGAGCGGCACCAGCGCCGCGCCGCAGACCCCTTGCAAGACGCGATAGACGACCAGCTGGCTGAGGCTGGTGGCGCTGCCGCACAAGGCCGAGGCCAGCGTAAAGCCGGCGACCGAGATCAGAAAGACGTATTTGATGCCGAGGCGGCCGGCGAGCCAGCCGGTCAGCGGCGTCATGATCGCGACCGCGACGATGTAGGAGGTCAGCACCCAGGCGATCTGGTCCTGCGCCGCCGACAGACTGCCCTGGATGTGCGGCAGGGCGACATTGGCGATCGTGTTGTCGACGCCCTGCATGATCGTCGCCAGCATGATCGAGACGGTGATCGCGCCGCGATTGGCGACGGACGGGCGCGCGGCGGTTCTCATCGACCGAGGGGTAACAGGCGATGATCAGCCATCCTCAATATATGCATTATCTACGCTCGGTCTGCCTCCGGCGGCGCACGCGCAGCTGGCAATCGCAAAAGAGATGGCTCGGCGCGGCGCGCAACTCGCGACCGCAGTTGCGCGAGCGGCGGGACAAGCCCCCGGGCGACGGTTAGAACGGGCAGCGACAGAGGTCTCGATAGAGGTCATGCATGGACGACTTCATCGCTCCGACGCGCTTCGAAGCAGAAGAACAATTTGCCATCGGCCAGCCGGTGCCGCGGGCGGAAGACCCGGTGCTGCTGCGCGGCGAGGGGCGTTACGCCGATGACGCCAACCTGGAGCACCAGGCCTATGCGGCGATGGTGCGCAGCCATCTGGCGCACGGCGTCATCCGCGGCATCGACACGACGGCGGCGCGGGCGATGCCGGGCGTGCTCGCCGTCTACACCGCGGCCGATCTGGCGCGGGGCGGGATCGGCCCGCTGCCGCCGCGCCAGGTCATGCACAATCGCGACGGCACGCCGATGCTTATCCCGACGCGGTACGCGCTGCCCGGGGACAAGGTGCGGCATGTCGGCGAGGCGGTGGCGGCGGTGATCGCCGACACCCCGGCTCTCGCCAAGGACGCCGCCGAAATGGTCGCGGTCGAGATCGACCCGCTGCCGGCGGTCACCGAGCCCGCCGAAGCCGATCGCCCCGGCGCGCCGCTCCTCTATGACGAGGTGCCGAACAATGTCGGCTGCGACTTTCATTTCGGCGACAGCGACAAGGTCGCCGCCGCCTTCGCCGCCGCCGCCCACGTCACCCGGCTCCGTTTGCGCAACAATCGCATCGTCGTCAATGCGATGGAGCCGCGCGCCGCGCTCGCCCTTTACGACCCGGCACGCCGGCATTGGACCTTGCACGTCGGCAGCCAGGGCGTCTTCGGCTTCCGCAACTACCTCGCCCAGGTCCTCGGCGTCGGCCGCGACCAGATCCGCGTCGTGACCGAGCGGGTCGGCGGCTCGTTTGGCATGAAGCAGCCGACCTATGCCGAATATTACTGCATCTTGCACGCGGCGCGCGAATTGCGCCGCCCGGTCAAATGGACCGACGACCGTTCCGGCAGCTTCGTCTCCGACACGCATGGCCGCGACGCCGACATGAACGCCGAGCTGGCGCTCGACGCCCAGGGAAATTTCCTCGCGGTGCGGCTGACGGGTTACGG
Source organism: uncultured Alphaproteobacteria bacterium (assembly GCA_963772295.1). GTDB lineage: Bacteria > Pseudomonadota > Alphaproteobacteria > ATCC43930 > CGMCC-115725 > AP-15. The sequence goes on along the minus strand of CAVYWO010000017.1, from coordinate 86,228 downwards.
CAATCTAGGCGCCGCTTACGGCGCTCCCGGCCCGCCGACCCGCAACGCCGTCCGCAACACGCTCGGCGTCTACCGGACACCGTTGATCGAGGTCTCGACCAAATGCGTCTTCACCAATACGACCCCGGTCGGAGCCTATCGCGGCGCCGGCCGGCCCGAGGCCAATTACTACATGGAACGGCTGGTCGAGACCGCCGCCGCCGAGACCGGGATCGACCGCGTCGCATTGCGCCGCAAGAACCATATCCCGCCCGCGGCGATGCCCTACCGGGCGCCGAACGGCACCACCTACGACAGCGGCGATTTCACGAACCTGTTGAAGGCGGCGCTCGAGCTCGCCGATTGGGACGGGTTTGCCGCGCGCCGGGCGGAAAGCCGGTCGCGCGGGAGGCTGCGCGGCCGCGGCATCAGCGATTATCTCGAACTGACCGGCCCGCCCGGACGCGAGATGGGCGGCATCCGCTTCGAAGCAAACGGCGAGGTGACGTTGATCACCGGCACCCTCGATTACGGGCAGGGGCACTGGTCGCCCTTTGCCCAGGTGCTGGCCCAGCGCCTCGGCATTCCGTTTCGACGCATCCGGCTGTTGCAGGGCGACAGCGACGCGCTGATCGCGGGCGGCGGCACCGGCGGCTCGAAATCGATGATGACGAGCGGGGTGGCGATCGTCGAGGCCGCCGACAAATGCATCGAGGCCGGCCGCCAGATCGCCGCCCATGTGCTCGAGGCGGCGGCGGCCGATATCGAATTCCGTGCCGGCCGCTTCGTCATTTCCGGCACCGACCGCTCGGTCGGGCTTCTCGAGCTGGCCGAGAAGCTCGGCAACGGGCTCTCGTTGCCGCCCGGGCTGCCGCCGAGCCTCGACGTCGCCGGCGTCAGCGACGGACCGCCCTCGACCTTTCCCAACGGCTGCCATATCGCCGAGGTCGAAGTCGACCCCGAGACCGGTCTCGTCGAGGTCGTCCGCTACAGCTTCGTCAACGATTTTGGCGTCGTCATCAACCCGCTGCTCGTCACCGGCCAGGCCCAGGGCGGCATCGTGCAAGGGATTGGCCAGGCGCTGCGCGAGCACACCGTCTACGATGCGCACGGCCAGTTGCTGACCGGGTCCTACATGGATTACCCGCTGCCCCGCGCCGACGATCTCCCGATGTTCAGCAGCGCGAGCCATCCGGTGCCGGCCACGACCAATCCCTTGGGGGTCAAGGGCTGCGGCGAGGCCGGCTGCGCCGGCGCCCTGCCGTCGGTGATGAACGCGCTCGTCGACGCGCTTGCCGAATACGGCATCCGCCATATCGACATGCCGGCCACCCCCGAACGCGTCTGGCGGGCCATCCGCGACGCCGGCACCACCGCGCAAAATGTCTGAAAAGCCGCCTTTATTTGTCGATCTGGATGGGACCCTGGTGCGCACCGATACGACGGTCGCGGGGATTTTGGCGCTGATCGGCCGGCCGCTGCGGCTGGTCCCGGGGCTGCTCGCCTGGCGCTTCGGCAAGGCGGCAATGAAGCAAGCGATTGCCGCCGCGGCGCCGCTCGATGCGGCATTGCTTCCCTACAACGAAGCGCTGCTGTCGCTGTTGCGCCGCGAAGCCGCGGCCGGCCGTTCGCTGGTTCTGGCGACCGGGGCGGACCGCCGGGTTGCGGCGGCGGTGGCGGATCACCTCGGCCTGTTCGCTGCGGTGCTCGCCTCCGACGGCGCCGTCAACCTGACCGGGCGGGCGAAGCTCGACGCGATCCGCCGGATGATCGGCGACCGGCCGTTTGCCTATGCCGGCAACGAGCGCAAAGACCTCGCGATCTGGCGCGAGGCGGAGAGCGCGATCCTCGTCGATGTCCCGCGGCGGCTGCTTCGCGCGGCCGCGGCCGCGACCCGGGTCGAGACGATTTTTACCGGGAAACGCGGCTGGGCCGCGGCGCTCCGGCGGGCAATCGAGCCTTCGTCATACCGGCGAAAGCCGGTATCCATTTCGGCCATGGGTCCCGGCCTGCGAGGCTCAAATCAAATTGCCGACCAGTCCAATTCGTCGCCCGCGCGATCCCCGGAACGGCCCGCCAGGCCTGCCCCGTGCCCCGACACGGGGGCCGGCCGTCCGGGGAGCGGGCCCAGGGGAAGCGACTGAAATCCCTGGGTTCCGACTTGCGCGGGAACGACGAGAAATTTCTGCGTAACCGCCCGATTGGATGCTGCGCCGGGACGACGAAGAAGAAATGCGATGAATTTCCCGAACTACACACCAGCGAGAGCGGCTCTCAGGGCGCGAGCAGCGGCTCGCCGCGCAGGTATCGGCCGCGGCAGAACAGCAATGTCGGCTTCTGGGTGTAGGCGTAGCGCTCGACGTGACCGATGAAGATAATGTGGTCGCCGCCGTAATGCCGGTATTCGTTGCGGCATTCAAAATGCGCGGCGGCGCCCAGAATGACCGGGGCGCCGCACTCCGCGATCATGTGTTCGATCTCGGCGAACTTGTCCTCTCGTGTGCGGGCGAAGAAATTCGACAACTCTACCTGGCCGTGGGCGAGGACGTTGACGACAAAATGCGAGCCTTCCTGAAAGGCCGGCAGGCTGTGCGCGTATAACGAGGCGCTCCACAGCACCAGCGGCGGGGTCAGCGACACCGAGGTGAAGGAGTTGGCGGTCAGCCCATGCAGCCCGCCGTCCTTGCCGCGGGCGGTGATGATCGTCACCCCGGTGGCAAAGCTGCCGAGCGCGTTGCGCAGATCGCGCGTATCGAAACCTTCCTCCGCGGTGCTCTTGACCGACGCCGCGTGGCTGCCGGGATGGTCCGCGGCCGATGGGTCCGGCGCGGCGGGTGCAGGCGTCGAATTCCGGTCCGGCACGGCGGTCTCGTCGCGCGCGTTCGTCAAAGCGGCGCGTCGGGCGGCAGGCCCAGCGCCACCCGCCCGTAGACCGCGGCGTTGATGTCCCAGCTCAGCACGTAATGGGCGTTGGCCGCGTGGACGTCGCGAAAGGCGCGCTGGATCGGGTTCTGCGCATAGATCGCACCGCCGCCGGTCGCGGTGAACAGGAGATCGACCGCCCGCGTGCACATCGTCGCGGCGTAGGCGCCGTCGCGCCGGTAGCGCGCCCGCTGTTCGAGGCTCGGGACGATGCCGGCCTCGGTCATCCTCGTCGCCTCGCCGCAGTCGCGCAGCACGATCGCCTCCGCCGCATCGGCCAGCGCCGACGCCTCGGCCACACGGATCTGCAGATTGGTGAAATCGGCGAGGTTCTTGCCGCTGTAGGCGCTGAGCCGGGTGCGGGTGGTCTGGGCGTAATGGTCGATCGCGCCGCGGGCGATGCCAAGCGAGACGCCGGCGATGGCAAAGGCGAAGAGGCTGACCGCCGGCAGCTTATAAAGGACGCCGGGGTTGACCTCGCTGCCGCGGTTGGGACCGCCGCGGATCCGCTCGGTCGACAAGCTGCGGTAGGCCGGGACGAACACGTCGTCGACGGCGACGTCCTTGCTGCCGGTGCCGGCCAGCCCGATCACGTGCCAGGTGTCGATGACCGCGTAGTCGCGGGCCGGCACCAGCAACATGCGCGGCTCGCTCGCGCCGGTCTCCTCGTCGGCGACGATCGCGCCGAACATGTTCCAGCGCGACGGGTCGATGCCGCTCGAAAACGGCCAGCGGCCGGAGAGCCGGTAGCCGCCGGGCACCCGCCTCGCCCGGCCGCGGGCGAAGATCAGGGACGAGCTGATCAGGCTGTCCGGCGACTCGCCCCAGATCTCCGCCTGCGCCTCTGGGTGCCACATGCCGAGCAGCCAGTGATGGGCGGCGAGGTTGGCCAAAACCCAGGCGGTCGAGCCGCAGCCCTCGCCGATCACCGCGGTCAGCTCGAAGAGGCTGCGAAACGGCAACTCGCTGCCGCCGACGCGCGCCGGCTGCAGCACCCGGAAGAGGCCGCTCGCATGCAGATCGGCGATCGTCTCGTCGGGCAGCCGGCGCAGCGCCTCGGCGCGGGGGGCGCGCTCGCGCAGCACCGGGACCAGCGCCGCGGCCCGCGCCAACAGCTCTTCGAAGCGCGGCGGGGGCTCGGTCTTCGGATCAGGCATCGCGCTCCTCCGGTGGATCAGCCACGCCTCTTTAATCTAGTCGCTGCTCCGCGGCAGGGCGAGATGCTATCCTTTGCGTCTCCCCGGCCGCACCACCGAGCGTGATGGCTGCGCTTGGCTTCCGTGTCGAGGGCGAGGCGCTAACGGCATCCGCTCTTCGTGATAGTGCAGAGAAGCCTGCCCGAAGCGCTGTATTTCGTGATCGTGCTGGACCCCACATTGGCAACGAAGAAATCGCCCGCGTTGTCGAACGCGATGCCGTAGGGCCCGTCGAGGCCGGTGGTGATGGCCTTGCCGATCTGCTTGCCGGACGGAGCGAAAATCTCGACCAAGCTCCTCCGCTGCCCGTCGGTAGCATCGTAGCCATCACCGGTAGCGTAGAGACGACCGTTTTTGGCGTAAAAGGCGAGATAGTGTGGCTTAAAAAAATAGAATGGCGATATCGTGTACAGAAACCGGCCGTTCGCAGAAAAAATAGCGAATGCTTCGCCCGTTGTTATCGCGCCGGGATTGGCAACCCAGGCATTTCCCGTCTTCTCCTGGAAGACGATGCCGAACGGGTAGTCGAGGCCTTCGGTTATCTTGTCAACGCGGCCGCTCTTGTTGAAAATCTCGACCTCGCCGAACTCAATATCCTTGGTCCAAATATTGCTTACCCATACCGCGCCCCGGCTGCCGACCTGGACGCCGGTCGGGTTGTAACGCTTGTCGGTCTTCAGAAACTTGGCGGGGAGCGGGGTGCCGGCGGGATTATAGACCCGTACCAGATGCTGGTCATAGACCGTCACGTAGAGGTTGTCGTCTTTGTCGAAGGCGAGGGCCACCGGATTGCCGAGCCCGGCCGTAATAGTTCTATCGGTCAACTGCTTGCCATTATCGTCGAAGACGAGGATTTGGCCCGAGTCCTCGCAGTGAGTGCTGGGAGCCCAATGATTGGCGACGAAGAGTTCGTCGCTCTCGTTGACGGCGATCCCGGTCGGGCAATCAAGGACTGGTACCGCGGAGCGGGTGGCGGCCGGAACGCCGGACACTGCGGGTTGACCGGTTCCTCCGGCGCCGACGCTCGCCGCGAGGTCGGCTTCGTTCTGCGAGGCGGTTCCAATGCTCCCGGTTGAAAACAAAACGGACAGGCTAACGATCGCGACTAGTGTCACAGACCGTCGCTCTGCAGTCAATATGCGCATCACGTCCTCCCTCGCGCTTGACTTTTTTTGACAAAAATCATTTTATCCTAAATGCCGTACGACATCAATACGAAATAGCCGGTCGGATCGACCGATGCCAGGAAACACGCTCCCTGGTGAATTGGCCGTGCTTGTTTAACCTGATCTTCGAGGCGGCGCGCCGCCGCGTCGGATCTCGCGTAATGCGCTACGCCAATGCGAGCGCGCGATAGCTGTCCGCCGCGACCGCATCGCAGCGCTGGCGAAAGGCGGGGTGGCCGCCGCTGTAGCGCATGATCCGGCGGGTCTCTTTGCCCTCGACGTTGCGGTTGATGCCGGTCATCCACGAGTTGACCTCGTTGGCCAGCAGGCCCTCGCCGCATGCCTTGACGTGGTCGGTCCATTGGGCCACACCGGCCCCGGTGGCCTCGATGCGCGTCAGGCCGCGGTCGCGCGCATGGCGGATCAGGTCCGTGATCCAGTCGACATTGTACTCGGCGGCACGCGGGAAGTTGCCGAGCCCGGTATGCGGGCCCATCACCATCAGCATGTTGGGGAAGCCCTCGACCAGGGTGCCGAGATAGGTCTGCGGCCCCTCCTCCCACTCGTCCTGCAATGAGCGCCCGCCGGTGCCCCGGATGTCGATGCGGTCGAAGCTGCCGGTAATCGCGTCGAAGCCCGTCGCGTAAATGATCATGTCGAACGCGTGCTCGGCAGCGCTGGTCTTGATCCCGGTCGGCGTGATGCGCTCGATCGGCGTCTCGTTGATGTCGACGAGCTCGACGTTGGGCTTGTTGTAGACCTCGTAATAGCGGGTTTCGAGCGGCACCCGCCGGGTGCCGAAGCTGTGGTTTTTGGGGATCAGCTTCTCAGCGACCACCGGGTCCGTGACCCGCTGGCGGATCTTGCGCGCGACGAAGTCGGAGATCAGAGCGTTTGCCGCGCGGTCGGTGAGGATGTCGCGGAAATTGCCCATCCAGATGCCGAATCCGGGCTCGCTATAAAGTTTCTCGAAGAAGGCTTCGCGCTCCTCCGGCGTCACTTCGAGGGCCGAGCGCGGATCGGGATTATGGATGAAGCAGCCATAGGTCTCGCGGCAGCGGGCGAAAATCTCGGGATAGCCGGTCCGGATGCGGGCCATCTCCTCGTCGCCGATCCTGTCGTTGAGCAGCGGCGCGCACCATTGCGGGGTGCGCTGGAAGACGCTGAGATGCCCCGCGGTCTTGGCCACTTCCTGGATGGTCTGCACGCCGGTCGCCCCGGTGCCGATCACCGCGACCCGCTTGCCGTCGAAGCTCACCGGGTGCTTGGGCCAATGCGCGGTGTGGCAGGATAGGCCGGTGAACGTGTCGACGCCGGCGATGCGCGGCATGGTCGGGGCCGAGAGCACGCCGATGGCGGTGATCAGGAAGCGCGCGCGGTAATGCCTGCCATCCGCCAGCGTGAGGTCCCAGCCCTGTCGCTCCTCGTGGTAGTGGGCGGCGGTCACGTGGCTCTCGAACTGGATATCCCGTCGCAGGTCGAACTTGTCGGCGACATGGTTCAGATAGCGCAGGGTCTCGGGTTGCCCCGCAAAGCGCTCGGCCCAGTTCCACTCATCCAGGAGTTCCTGCGAAAAGGAATAGCCGTAGGTATAGCTCTCCGAATCGAAGCGGGCGCCCGGGTAGCGGTTCCAATACCAGGTGCCGCCGACGCCGGTGCCGGCTTCGAGCACCCGCACCTCGAGGCCGAGTTCGCGCAGCCGATAGAGCTGATAGAGGCCGGAAACCCCGGCGCCGATGACGATCGCGTCGAAATCCGCGGTCGCATCGAAGGGATCACCCTCTCGCGGCATCGCCATTTCTCGCCTTTCACATGACGCTCCGATTGGCCGCATACCAACCGGGCGTTTGGTTTCAGGAGGCTACGCGGCAACCCCGGCCTTGTCAAATCGACGAAGCAGCGCGACCGTTGTCGGTCTTCTTCAGGCGAAGGTTCCGGCGGTGGATCGCCGGCAGCCGAAAGCCCGCGAGCACCGCAGCTCGGGAGCGATTTTTCGCCGGATTATCCGACTGGCTCGGGTAAGATGACGCGCTGGCCGAAAGGGCATCGGTCGATGCAACCCATCGTGCAATGGCTCGACGCTCTGGGGCTTGGCCAATACGGCGACGCCTTCGTCGAAGCCGATATCGACCCCGCCGTCCTGCCCGATCTGAGCGAGGCGGATCTGGCGCAACTCGGCGTCACGCTCGGGCACCGCAAGCGGCTGTTGCGGGCCATCGCCGCCTTGTCCGAGCCGCGCGGGACGCAGCCCGGCGTTGCGGCCTCTGGTGCCGGCACGACGGCGGAGCGCCGGCAGCTGACGGTGGTGTTCAGCGATCTGGTCGGTTCGACGGCGCTCGCTTCGCGGCTCGATCCCGAGGACCTGCGCGGCGTCATCGGCGCCTATCATCGCGGCGTCGCGGGCGCGGTGCGGCGCTTCGACGGCTTTGTCGCCAAATATATGGGCGACGGCGTGTTGGCCTATTTCGGCTATCCGAGCGCGCATGAGGACGACGCCGAGCGCGCCGTGCGGGCCGGGCTCGCGGTGGTCGAGGCGGTGCGCGGCATCGCCGCCGCCGACCCGCTCGAGGTGCGCATCGGCATCGCCACCGGCCTCGTGGTGGTCGGCGATCTCGTCGGCGAAGGCTCGTCCCAGGAGCAGGCCGTGGTCGGCGAGACGCCGAACCTTGCCGCCCGCTTGCAGGCGCTGGCCGCGCCCGGCGCGGTGGTGATCGCCCCCGCCACCCGCCGGCTCATCGGCAGCCGTTTCACGCTGCGCGCGCTTGGTCTTCAGGCGCTCAAAGGTTTTGCCGAGCCGGTCGAGGCCTGGGCGGTCGACGGCATCGCCGCGACCGAAGGCCGCTTCGACGCCGGGCAAGGCGGCGGGCTTTCCGGTTTTGTCGGTCGCGAGCTCGAGCTTGGCCTCTTGATGGACCGCTGGAAGCTGGCGCGGGATGGCGAAGGCCAGGTGGTGCTGCTCTCGGGCGAACCGGGCATCGGCAAGAGCCGGATCCTGAGCGCGTTGCGGGCACGGCTCGAAAGCGCCGGCGCGCGCAGCCTGCGCTTCCATTGCTCGCCTTATTACGCGAGCAGTGCGTTCTACCCGATCATCGACAATTTCGAGCGCGCCTTGCGCTTCGACCGCGAGGACACGGCCGAGCAGAAACTCGACAAGCTCGAAGCGCTGATCGTCGGCCAATATGAGCGCCCGCGCGCGGATCTGCGGTTCATCGCCGCGATGCTGTCGATTCCGGGCGACGAGCGCTACGGCACGGTCGCGATCATGCCGCAGAAATTCAAGGACGAAACCTTGCGCGCGCTGGTCGACACGACCGCGGCCATCGCCCGCCGGCAGCCGACGGTGCTGCTGTTCGAGGACGCCCACTGGGCCGATCCGACGACGCTCGAATTATTGGACCTGCTGATGCAGCGGGTGCGCAATGTTCCGCTGTTCGTGGTCATCACACACCGGCCCGAGTTTCTCCCCCGCTGGTCGCATCACAGGCATGCGGCGGCGCTGGGTCTGACCAAGCTGACGCGGGCGCAGAGTACGGCACTGGTCTCGCGGCTCATTGGCGGCAAGGCGCTGCCTGGGGATTTGCTGGAGCAGATCCTCGAGAAAACCGACGGCGTGCCGCTGTTCGTCGAGGAGTTGACCAAATCCATCCTGGAATCGGGTGGGCTGCGCGACGCCGGCGAGCGCTGGGACTATGCCGCACCGGCAGGCGCGTTTTCGATCCCGCCGACATTGCGCGATTCGCTGATGGCGCGGCTCGAGCGCTTTGCGCCGGTGCGCGAGGTGGCGCAGATCGGCGCCGCGATCGGCCGCGAGTTTTCCTACGCTCTGCTCGCCGCCGTCGCCCCGCAGGCTGCGCCGGAGCTGGACCGGGCGCTGGCGCAGCTCGCCCTATCGGGGCTGGCATTCCAGCGGGGGACGCCGCCAGACGCGGTCTACACCTTCAAACACGCGCTGGTACAGGACGCCGCCTACGATTCGTTGCTCAAAGCACGCAGGCACGAATTGCACGGCAAGATCGCCAAGGCGATCGAGGAGCGTTGGCCGAACATCGAGGCGACCGAGCCCGAGCTGCTGGCTCATCACTACACCGCGGCGAGGCAGCCCGAGAAGGCGATCCCGCTGTGGCAGAAGGCCGGCAGCCTGGCACTGAAGCGGATGGCGCTCGCCGAGGCGATTGCGCAGCTGAACAAGGGTCTGGAGCTGGCCGCCGCGCTGCCGGCCTCGGCCGAGCGCGACGGCAGCGAACTGGATCTGCGCACGCTGTTGGGTACCGCCTGGATGGCGCTCAAAGGCTGGCCGGCTCAGGAGGTCTGGGACAGCCTGCACCCCGCGTTAGGGCTGGCGCACTCGCTTTGCCGCAACGATGCGCTGGTGACGATATTCCTGGGACTGTTCGTCCACGTGTTGACAAGGGGGCGGGTCGCCGAGTCGCTGCGCTGGGTCGCGCAGCTGATGAATGCCGCGGAGACCTACGACGACCCGGATCTCCTGATCGTTGGGCACAACGCCGCGGTGACCGCCCATTTTTGGCTCGGCGATCCGACCAAGACCCGGGAGCATGCGGACCGGGTATTGGCGCTCTACAGCGAAGAGCGGCATGGTCATTTGGTCGATATTAAAAACCATGACCCGAAAACAATAAGTTTGGCTTATTCGGCGCTATCGACCTGGATGCTCGGTTATCCCGAGCAAGCCCTGCGGATCAGCGACGCGAAAGATGCGCACGCCCGCCGGCGCGGGCATCCATTCGACCTCGGCTGGGCACTGACCGTCGGCGCAACGGTCTTCGATTATCTCGCCGAGCCCGAGGAGCTGCTGAAGCGTGTCGAAGAGGCCGATCGGTTGGGTCGCGAAAACAGCCTGCCCTTCGTGACCGAGTGCTTTGTCCCAGCGTGGTCTGGAATCGGATTGATCCGGAAGGGCCAAACCGCCGAAGGGATGGCCTTGCTCAAGGCGGGACTCGCCGTCTACGAGAGGGGCGGTGGTCGAGCCAACAGTCCCTACTTCAAGTCCGTGCTGGCCGAGGGCATGGCGCAATGCGGCTATCTCGCTGAGGCGCTCGATCTCCTCGACGAGGCGATCGCGCAGGTCGAGCGGCCGGGCTGGGAAGAGCGCTGGTACTATGCCGAAACCCTCCGCATCAAGGGCTGGCTGCTGGCGTGCAAGGGCGACCCGGAGGCGGCGGAGCGCGCCTACCTCGCCTCGCTCGACTGGGCGCGAACGCAGCAGGCGAGGTCCTGGGAGCTGCGGACTGCGACCAGCTATGCAAGACTGCTGCGCGACCAGGGCCGTGCACCCGAGGCCCGCGACCTGCTGGCGCCGATCTACGGCTGGTTCACCGAGGGCTTCGGCACCAAGGATCTGATGGACGCCAAGGCACTGCTCGACGCATTGCACAATGATTTGGGCGCCGCAATCGGCGAGGGAGCCGTGCCCGTTGCCGTTGAGCCACCCCGCGGGTAGCGCGCGGCCCAAGAGTATCGCGGCTCGCTCTCGCCGTTCGGCGCTTCACCGCACCCGGGCGCGGCCGAAGGCGGCCGCCGTGATGATCGCCTCGCCGGCCTCCGATACCACCTTCACTACATTCGAGTGTACTGGTTTTCCATCCCAGGACACAGATCACAACGGGGAAGTTTTGCCCGATCTCGCCCGATGTTGCCAAGAGCGGCCCTTTTTGTGCTCCCCACCGACAGAGGTGAATACAAAATTAGTTGTGCCGAACAATCATCCAAGCAACCACGATAGGCGTCTCTAGCCTCTTGAATACAGTCAGTCAACTCCGCTGCGTCGGCAGGATTATCAAACTGCGTGTGACACGCGTCGGTATTGGACGCGTATTTTGCATCGCATTGCTCGCCGCAGGCTGCTAAGGCCACAACGGGAAAAAACACCCAAATTGCCATAACAAAGCAACCGACAAAGCGCATATTCCTCAACCCCCACCTCCCTTCATGGGATGCAGGTCACAAAGGTTGGGGGCGGCGGCGAGCTAGCTAGTCCAACGAAGCACCTCGGACGCCGGCGCTGGGCAGCGCTGATATCAGTTATTGTTTCTGTCCGGGTTGGCTTGGTGCGGGCTGGGTTGGTGCAGACTGGCTTGGCGGAGCCGCGGTTTGTGTAGGCTCGCTTGATGCAGGCTTGCCTCCGCGCCGCTCGTAACGGCGTTGGACGCGCTTTTGGCGCCGCTGCTGACGCCGCTGCATGCCGTGGGTCGGCGCCCCACCCTCCGGGGTCGGCGCCCCAGCACTTGGGGTCGGCGCCCCAGGATTTGGGGTCGGCGCCCCAGCACTTGGGGTCGGCGCCCCAGGATTTGGGGTCTGCGCCCCGGCATCCGTGGACGGAACGGCAAGGCCTAACGCCACCGCCACTCCGAGAAGCGAAAACATCCTTCGGCGCGAGACCATTTCCCACTCGATTCTATCAATCATTTTCGACCTCCTGGATTTCGATGACGGCGCCGGCCGCGGCATGGCGGTGTTTAATCCGTCTTTGGCCTTGTGCCCGTTTGCTTATGCCAGATCGCGTCATAGACGCAGTTCCCGGTTGTCCGGCCTGTGAGTACATAAAAGGGATCTTCCCCTCCGTTTGATCCAACATTCTCCGGATGTCCGGGCGGCTGCGGCGCCAGCATCGTTCCTTTGGGGGTTTTGGGCAACGGCAAATCGCGTCTCTGAGACTCTATGGCAAAAGTGGTGTCAGGGGCCTTTGCCGCCATGCGGCCGCCGATCGCGGGTTTCTCGATCCGCCTCGGTGCACATCGATGTCGCGCTTGGCCGCCCCGGCGAAGCTGATAGACTTGATGCCTCGGCGTTGCGCACGGCCTTCTCGATATTGCTTGTCGAGCGGATCGAGGCCGCGCAACAACGACCCGCGGTGTTCGAGCCCGGTCGCGCGGGCGGCACATAACGAGACCGTCGGAGGCGCTGCCCATGCCGATCTCGCGGATCGCGTTCCGGACCGGGCTGCGGTATCGGAAACTCGCGCTTGCCGCGCCGCTCACGCGGTTGTTCGACAGGGTAGACAAGACTTATCAATAGCGTAATGGAGGAAATTCGCGATGTCCCACGTCTATGTCGTGCAGATGGATGTCCCGGCGGCGCTCGAAGCCGAGTTCAACCGCATCTACGACGAGGATCATGTGCCGACGATCCTCAAAGTGCCGGGGGTGCGGACTTGCGCGCGCTATCGGCTCGACCATTCGACGGTACCCGGCATCCCGCGCTATCTGGTGATCTACGAGGTCGACAATGCCGCGGTGATCGACAGCCCGGCCTGGACCGAAGCCTCCGATACGGGCGAATGGAAGCCAAAGATCCGGCCGCATACGACAAACCGCCGGCACAGCGTGTTCGAGCGGACCGCCGGAACCCCGATCGGCGTGGCGGGATCGAGATCGCACATCTTCTTCGTCCAGCTCGGCATCCCGGCCGCCGACGAGGCCGAGTTCAACCGGATCTACGATACCGAGCACTTCCCGCTGCTGGCGAAAGTGCCGGGGGTGCGCAGCGCGGCGCGCTATCGCCTCGACCATTCGACGGTGGCCGGCATCGAGCGCTATCTGACGATCTACGAGCTCGAACTCGCCGACGGTCATGCAGAGCGAGGCCTGGGAAAAGGCCGGTGCCTATGGCGACTGGGTCACGAAGATCCGGCCGAAGCTGACGAGCCGGCAGCACAGCGTCTTCGAGCGGATTGCCTGAAGCTTTCAGGCGAGGTGGAGCACCGCCTTGCCCGGAAAGGCGCGGTCGACGAGGCGACGGGCGATCGCGCCGATTTCGTTCCACGCGGCCTCGACCGCGATGTGCGGCCGCAGCTTTTGTTCGGCGATCAGCTGAGCCAGGACGGCCAGGCCGCGCGCGGCGGGCTCGACCCGGCGCAATTCGTGGAAACGGGGTCAGGCCGTAGAGCCTGGCGCCGCCGATCTGGAAGAAGTCGCGGCTCTCGATCGTCGCGGCGGCGGCCTCGGAGACGCCGAAATGGACGCAGGTGCCGCCCGGCGGCAGCATCGACAGCGCCGCCGCCAAGGCCGACCCGCCGACCGAATTGAGGATGAGGTGGAACGGCCCGTGCGCTGCCGCGGCCTTGAGATCGGCGCCGATCACCACCCGCTCGCCGCACCAAGGTGCCAGCAACGCGCGAAACTCGGGCCGGCGGACCTGGCCGCAGACGACGGCGCCTGAGGCGGCGGCGAGCTGGCAGGCGAGATGGCCGACCCCGCCGGTGGCGCCGTCGATCAGCACCTTGCGGCCGAGCAGCAGCCCGCCCTGGCGCAGCGCATGCAGCGCCGTCAACCCGGCGACCGGCAGGCAGGCGGCCTGCGCGTCGCTGACGCCGTCGGGCAGCGGCGCCAGCCAATCGCCGGTCGCACGGACCCGCTCGGCCCAGGCGCCGGACGGCAATAAACCGACCACCCGCGTTCCGGCCGGCGGACCGCTGCCATCGGCCGCCCCTTCCTCGACGACGCCGGCGAAATCCCAGCCTGGGCGCGCTCCCGCCGGGCTCTGCGACAAGGCCCGCCTGACCTCGCCGCGGTTGAGCGAGATCGCGGCGACGCGCACGGTAGCGTCGGCGGGGCCGGCGGGGGCGAGCTCGACCGTCCCGATTGCGAGCCCGTCCGGGCTCGCGGGGTCGACGACGACGGCGCACACCATCTGCGGCATCGGAGCCTCCTCGGGTTAATAGACGGCGCCGCGGGCGGTGATCGGCCAGATCGCTTCGACCCGGCTGCCGCGCACGCCGACATACCAGTCGTGGAGGTTGACGGTCGGGTCGCAATGCCCGGGGACGAGGCGGATCTTGTCGCCGATCCGCAGCCGGTTGGTGGGACCCGAAACCGCGAGCCGGCCATGCTCGTCCGAGGCCCGCTCGTAGCTCGCGGCGGGCTCGTCCCAGACGAGCGGCGGCCCCGAATTCGAAGGCCAGCGCCTTGAGGCCGGCATCGACGATCGCCCGCGCCTCGGCCGGGCGGCTCATCACCGTCGCCCAGACGAAGAGGCTCGGCTCGAAGACCCGGGTCGGCGCGCCGTCGCGGTCGAGATTGCGGCCGTAATCGGCGTCCATGAAGATGTAGGAGCCGCACTGCAATTCGGTGTAGACGCCGCTTTCCGCCTCGAACTCGAAGCTGCCGGTGCCGGCGCCGGTCACCACCGGGCAAAGGATGCCGTGGCGTTCGAGGAGATCGCGGGTGGCGCCCGCCTTGTCGGCGGCCATGCCGATTGCCGCCCGGCGCTCCTCCCATTGCCGGACATGCTGGGCCGATCCGTGATAGGCCTGCAGCCCGGCAAAGCCGAGATGCGGCGCCGCGGCGATCCGTCGGGCGAGGTCGAGCGCCGGGGCGCCGGGCTCGACGCCGCAGCGGTTGCCGCCCATGTTGACCTCGACATAGACCGGGAGTGTCAACCCGGCTTCGCCGGCGGCCGCTTCCAGCGCCGCGACCTGGCTCACATCGTCGACGCAGACGCCGATGCGGGCGAGCCGGCCCAGCGCCATCAGCCGCCGCAGCTTCTGCCGGCCGACGATCTCGTTGGTGACGAGCACGTCGGCGACCCCGCCATGGACCATCGCCTCGGCCTCGCCGACCTTCTGCACGCAGACGCCGACGGCGCCGAGCGCCATCTGCCGCAAGGCGATGACGGGGCATTTATGGGTCTTGGCGTGCGGCCGCAGCCGCACGGCGGTGCCGGCGATCCGTTCCGGAAGTCGCCTCAAATTGCGCTCGAAGGCGTCGAGATCGATGACGAGCGCCGGGGTATCGACCTCGTCGAGCGACATGCCGATCTCGGCCGGTGGGCGGGTGGTCATGCGCCGTCTCTCCCGCGGGACAAGTCTCGGGCCGAGGCTGGCGCAGCCGGCGGCCAATTGCAACAGGCCGGCGGCAGCGACGGTCTGGCCTTCCCGACCCGAACCGGGGCAAGCTGCGGGTCCGGCAACGGAGCGGGGTCGATGCGGGCGGTGGTATGCGAGGGGTTTGGCGGGTCCGAGGTGCTGGCATGGCGCGAGCTGCCCGACCCGCCGCCGCCGGGTCCGGGCGAGGTGCAGGTGCGGCTCTTGGCGCGCGGCGTCCAGTATGTCGACGTGCTGATGCTGGCCGGCAAATACCAGTTCCGGCCCGAGCCGCCCTTTGTCCCGGGGAGCGAGGGTGCCGGCGAGATCGCGGCACTCGGGCCGGGCGTCACCCGGTTCGCCATCGGCGACCCTGTGATGAGCCGGCACCGGCTCGGCGCCTTCGGCGAATTGGCGAATGCCGCGGCCGCGGACTGCGACCCGATCCCGGCCGGGTTGCGCCTCGACGAGGCGGCGGTGTTTCGCGGCGCCTACGGCACGGCCTATCACGCGCTGTTGCAGCGCGGTCGGCTCAAAGCCGGCGACCGGGTGTTGATCCACGGCGCCGCCGGCGGCATCGGCCTGCCGGCGATCCAGCTCGCCAAGCTCCATGGCGCCCGCGTGATCGCCGCCGCCGGCACCGACGAGAAGCGCGCCGTCTGCCTCGCCGAGGGCGCCGACCACGCGATCGACGATGCCCCGGGATTTCGCGAGCCGGTGATGGCGCTGACCCAGGGCCGCGGCGTCGACATCATCTACGACCCGGTCAACGGCCCGAGCTTCGAGGAATTGCTGCGCTGCCTCGCCTGGGGCGGACGCATCCTGATCCTCGGCTTTCTCGGCGGCGCGCCGGCCTCGGCCCGGACCAACTACCTGTTGATCAAGGGGATCGAGGCGGTCGGCGTGCGCATCGGCGGGCTCGCCGAGAACCAGCCGGAGATCGCCGCCGCCAACACCCGAGCGCTGCTCGACCTCGCCGCGCAAGGCCGGCTCAAGCCGCGGATCTGGCGCCGCTTTCCGCTCGAGCGGGCGGCCGAGGCGGTGCAGGCCCTGATCGACCGCGCGGTCATCGGCAAGGCGGTGCTGGTCGGCTGAGGCGCGCCTGCCGCGCGGCGATGCAGCGCTTCGCCTCGCAAGACGGGGATTGCCCGATCTCCCCGCCCGCGGCAAGCTCGGACGTGTCTTTGCGTCGTTTCGCGGGTCATGCCGCGCGCCGGCCGCGAATGAGAGGATGCCAAGATGAAGATTACCGACGTGACCCTGACCTTGTTCGCCTGGGAGAGCATTCCGCCGACCATTTACGGCCACCATACGGCGGCCCCGACCGGCAAAAGCGATCTGGGTCTCCTCGAAATCGTGACCGACGCGGGCGTCGTCGGCCACGCCTTTCTTGGCACTGCGTCGAACCCGGCAAGCCTCGACGGGCCGGGGCTCGTCCGCTTTCTGAAGCCGATCCTGCTCGGCCAGAACCCGCTCGACCGCGAGCGCTTGAACCGCCTCCTGTGGGCCCGCGCCCGGGCGGCGAGCGTGCGCGCGATCGGCGCTTGCGACGTGGCGCTGTGGGACATCGCCGGCAAGGCGGCGGGCATGCCGATCCACCGCCTCATCGGCACCTGCCGCGACAGCATCCCGGCCTATGCCAGCTCCGAGATCCAGGCGACGCCGGATGATTACGTGGCCCAGGCGCTACACTACCGGGAGAGCGGCTGGAGCGCCTACAAGATCCACCCGCCGCAGCGCTGGCGCGACGACATCAGGGTGTGCGAGGCGGTGCGCAAGGCGGTCGGCGGCGACTACACGTTGATGCTCGATTTCGACCTGGAGCTACCGCTACGAGGAGGCGCTCAGGGTTGGCCGGGCGATCGAGGAGATGGGCTTCTACTGGTACGAGGACCCGCTCGCCGACCAGGACATCTACAACTACGTCAAGTTGAAGCAAAAGCTCGACATCCCGATACTCGCCACGGAATACCCGATCGGCGGGCTCGATTCCTACGTTCCGTGGATCACCGAGCGGGCCACCGACTTTCTGCGCGGCGACGTTGCGGTCAAGGGCGGGATCACGACACTGCTCAAGATCGCGCATCTCGCCGAAGCCTTCCGCCTCAATTTCGAGACCCATCACGGCGGCAATTCCCTGAACAACGTCGCCAATCTGCATGTGATCATGGCCATCCGGAACACCGAGTTCTTCGAGGTCCTGCTGCCCGACGCGATGCAGAAATACGGGCTCGCCGAAGACATCACCGTCGATCGCGACGGCCTCGTCCACGCGCCCACCGCACCCGGTCTCGGCGCCGAGATCGATTTCGCGCTGATCGAACGGGAGAAAGCGGGCGTGCTGCGCTGACAAAGCCTTCGCCCGCCGCCCCGCGCGGTTTGGCGCAGCCGGCCCCGCCGATCGATCCCCGGAGCTGGCCCCGACCCCGGCGCCCGTCAGATCGACGCCTTGTCGCGGCGCGCCCGCATTTCGATGGCAACCGCTGCCACCGGCAGCCCGTCGGCAGCGGCAGTCGCATGCCAGATCGACTTTCACGGCATGCGTGGACCTCCGCCGGCGACCAGCATCGACGCGGTGTTTCATGCACGAGGCGGCGCCGGCGCCGACCTGCCGCGGCCGGCTATAGCGGCAGCCTGATTGCGCGTCTTGGGCCGGCGCCGCTATGCTGGTCGCGAGCGAGTGGTTGGTTGAGGAAGGAGTGCGGATTATGCCGGTTAAAGCGGGTGTCATTCGTGCCGCCGAGCGGACAACGCGCCGGGGCGCCGCCGAGACCTTCACCGGTGTCGTGTTCCAGGATCCGGTGATCACCGCCCACGCGCCGTCACGGCTCGGTGGCTCGGTCGTCACCTTTACGCCGGGCGCGCGGACCGCCTGGCACTCGCACCCGGTTGGGCAGACCCTGTTCTGTCTCTCCGGCGTCGGGCGTATTTGCTTCAAAGGCGAGCAGCCGCAGGTGCTGAACCCTGGCGACGCGGTCAACATCCCGCCCGACACGCTGCACTGGCACGGCGCCTCGCCCGACCGCCTGTTCTCGCATCTGGCGCTGTCGGAGGCCGGAGAGCAGGGCCAGGGCACGTCCTGGGGCGAGCACGTCACCGACGCCGAATACAACGCGCCGGCGCGCGGCTGAGCTTCCAGGCGCCGATCGCACCATTCCCGACCGCAGCCCAGCGCCGACCGTCCGACGGTCAGCGACTGCCAACGAAACTGCGCGCCTGCATCGAGTTCGTGTCGGCGCCGGCTCAGGCTGGGGCTCTCCGACGACTTTGATCCCTACCCTCCTCGAGAACGGCAGCGGCCCGCTGAGCGCCGAAAGCGGGCGACAACCTGGTCTACACAGAACGGCGACCTACTAACAATGTCGATCCGGGGAGTCCTGCGATCGGCGCACCTCCCCACTGTTCGGAGGCGTCGCCGAACTGGCCGGCGTGAATGCTGACGGCCCGAGGCAAGGATCGCCGTGATGCAGGCGGCAACGGTCCGGTGAAACTCAAGCGGCTCTAATTCATTTGTGGCGCGAGGCGGTCGACCAGCGGGCGGTTCGCGCGGCGCGTCGCCGCCGGCCACGGGGCATCTGCGCGCCGGCGAGGCCGACGCGCATGTCGGAGTACCGACGCATGGCTGGGCCATCCTCGAATAGCCCCTCTTCGGCGGTTGGGCGATTGCCGCCGCGCCGTCGGCGATCCGCGCGCGGCTTTTCGAACTATCAACCACGAATTGCACAGCGCGATTCCGCTTTCTGCATCTGCAGAAAATCTACAGGAGGATTTTTCCCTTCGGTTGAATAAGGACCCTTCGCCGAATTGTCTCGCCGGCAACCGTCGGCCGGCGCCGTCTACGGGTCGCAATCGTCGATGGCTTCGGCATCGCCGATGTCGTTGTCCTCGTCTTCGACATCGTCGCCGGCCGTCAAGATCTGCAGCAGATTGCCGCGGGCGACCTTCTCCCTGGCAGTGCCGGCCGTTCGCGCGAAGGTCTCGTAAACCCCGGCGATCGTTGCCGCCTCGCCCGGCGTGATCTCGCCGCACGCGAGCGCAGTCGTGACCGCATTCATCGCTCGCGACACGTTCTGCGGCGACGGTTCGTCGATTTCGCCGTTGCCGATGGCCGCGAGCGACGGCAGAGAGAACGTGACCGGGCGTTCATGGCGCCGCGGCAGCACCCGTTCGAGACACAGCTTCATCGCCAACATGTCGCCTGCGAGCGCGCCCACGGTTTTTACACCCCGGCGCTGCGCGTCAACCCCAGCGCTTCGCCATCGAGCAAAGTCGCTGCGGCGAGCGTCACCTTGTTTCGGGAGCCCCGCCGCCGGCCCGCGGGATTGCCTGACTGCCCCGGTTGGAACAGCCGCCTGCGCCCGCGCGCCGGCGGCCGCGGCACAATCTCGTCGCTCATCGAGTTGCTTTCGCGTCGTTGCGTATTTCGTCTTATATACGGAATGCGGTATTGCGTCAATAGCAATCGCGCCCTCGGCCGCTCATTGACCCGAGCCAGATCCGCCCCACACCCCGGGGCAGTCCACGGTATTCACAGAGCGAGAGCGCGTTCGGGCCCGTTTGAGGTCGCGGCGGCAGGTGATGCCCGGAATACCGCCTGATCGGCGATGCCGTGATCGGCATCAGCGACGGCCTTCCTTGTATCCGTCGATCCTCGCCGACGGCGCTCCCTCTCTCAAACCCTCGGTTCCATCAAAAAGAAAACAATTCACCGGCCAAACTGGGCCACCCAAGAGCTCCGGACCGAGACGGAGAAATCAGCCGCGATCGCCCGTCTCTTTCGCGCCGATTCCGGCTGTTCGGGGGCGGTGATGGAGCGGCCGAGTTCGCGACCCTTTGCCGACGTTCGGGGTTCTGCACCGGCTACCGAGTGGAATTCTGGGGCCGAGGCCGCGTCCCAGAAAAAACGCGGTTCACTGTGGTGCAACGAGACGGTCCGATGGCAGGTGAGGCCAGCGCCGGTTGCGGGAAATCCCCGCAGTCTCGCGAAATTCGTGGTGACATCCGGCGCTGCCACGGAGCATGATCCTTCCGAAAAAAGCAAAATCACGAACAAACCTGCCGTCGACCCGAAAAACGAGGGGGCAACAAGAGATGTCCACTGAGCGCAAGTCTCGGATCATCAGCGGACGCGGCATCGTATGGGCGACGTGGGAGCTGTGATGTCCCGCGTGAGTGCGCGCCAGTTCCACCGCGCTTGTTTTTACTTGCGCTTTCGGACGGTTCTGGCGTGAGCAATTAACGGCCGGCTTAGGCTTTACCTCAGGCTACAGCTCTCGAATGAGAGGGCGGACGGAGGTGATTGGAGGATGCTGTCAGCGAGCCAAACATACAACAAGGGAGGAACGACCTATGACCTCATCGAATCCATCCGCGAAAGGCAGCCACTTCTGGACCGATCGGCGACATTTCATGAAGGCAGCCGGCATCGCCGGCGCTGTCGGAGCTCTTGGCGGTCTGACCCGAGGCGAATTTACCCCGATCACCCCGGCGCAAGCTCAACCTGCGAAGCCGATTGACCACAAAATCTTCGAACTCAAGTCGGCGCCGTTGCAATCCGGAATCGACTTTCGCGGTGTTAAAGTTTCGTACAAAACATACGGTCAGCTCGCCCCGGACAAATCGAACGTCATCGTCGTCCCGAGCTATTATTCGGAAACCCATCATGAAGGCGCGGATTGGCTGACGTCGGCGGGCAAGATTCTCGATCCGAGCCGTTACTTCATCATCTCGATAAACATGCTGGGGGGCGGCTTGTCCTCTTCGCCGAGCAACGCTGTCCCGCCGTTCGACGGCAAGCGGTACCCGAAGGTCACGGCTACCGACAACGTGCGCATGCAACAGCGCCTGGTGAGGGAGGTGTTCGGCATCGAGAAGGTCGCGCTCGTCTATGGCTGGTCGATGGGCGCACAGCAGGCCTATCACTGGGGCGCGCTGTTCCCCGATATGGTCGGGCGAATCTGCGTTGTTTGCGGCTCAGCCCGCACCTCCGTGAACAATCTTCTCTTCCTCGCCGGTATCGAAGCGGCGCTGAAGGCCCACCCCTTGTGGCAGGATGAATTGTTCGCTGCGCCACCCGTGCGCGGGCTCAAGGCGTTCGCCCGGGTCTATGCGGGCTGGGTGGTGAGCCCTGCCTTCTTCCGCGGCGAGGTCTACAAGACCCTGGGCTTCACCTCGCTTGAGGATTATTTGGTTCGCGTGGCAGAAGCCTACTGGATGCAGCATGATGCCAACAATCTACTGGCTCAGCTGTGGACCTGGCAGAAGGCCGACATCAGTGACAACGAAATATATCGCGGCAACCTTGCGATGGCGTTCACCGCGATAAAGGCCAGGGCACTGATCATGCCATCGCAGACTGACCGCTATTTCATGGTCGAAGATAATGCGCTGGAAATGCCGCATTTGGCGCATGCGGAGCTTCGTCCGATTCCGTCGATCATGGGCCATCTCGCCGGCAGCGCCTTTGGAACTCCCCAAGACGCGGCTTTTCTCGCCAAGGGAGTCCACGACCTGCTCTCGGCTTGATCTTGCGGGCCATCGGCGGCGTATTTGTTTTCTCGCGTCAGGCGGGAAGCGATGCAAAATTGTTGTTGATTTTTGCACCGCTTGAACGGCCGCTTTCCACGTGCGCCGTGACAAGGCGGCGCTTTTCCAGCGGGTGCAAGCCCCGCCCGGCGACCGCTCCAGCCGGAAGCAGCCGGAGCAGGCATGGAGGAGACGAAATGTCTGAAGCCTTCGGATAACGGTCACGGTTTTGGTGACCGCGCGAGTGTGCAGGCCGCAACGTGAGTAAACGCCGAGCAATCCTCGAAAAGGTCGATGTGCAGGCCGACCCGATAGTGGTTTCGGGGAAGGCTGATACGGATGGGCGAGTTTGAGCGAGGAGTAGGCCCATCTGCTGCACCGGGGTAGTGGCGGCAGCATGTACACAAGGAAAGCGTGCGCAACACGGGAAGCCCCAATGCGTGATCAGGGATGATCAACCGGACGCCCGCGAGGGACAGGCCGGGCGCAATGGGGTGGCGGAGAGGCCCGTAGTACCGGTGAAGCCGGGTAATGCCGGTGGAGGGAAGGGGCCTTGGTTCAAGACAGACGCAGGAAGTAGTGAGGGACCTGGAGATTGGGCAACCTATCAACTCCGAAGAGTGTTCAGAAGCTGCAGAGGGCGTCACACGCGAAAGCGAAGGCAGAAGCCGGCTATCGCTTCTATGCCCTGTACGACAAGATCAGCCGCGACGACATTCTGGCGCATGCCTATGCCCAGTGCCGCGCCAACAAGGGGGCGCCGGGAATAGACGGTCAGGACTTTGCGGACATCGAGGCCTATGGGGTCGAACGGTGGCTGGCTGAACTGGCGCTTGCGCTCAGGCAGGAGAGCTACCGGCCGGAGCCAATCAGACGAGTGTTTATACCGAAGGCCAACGGCAAACTCAGGCCGCTGGGCATCTCGACGGTGCGGGATCGGGTCTGCATGACCGCAGCGATGCTGGTGCTGGAGCCGATCTTCGAAGCCGATCTTCCGCCGGAAATCTACGCCTATCGCGCTGGGCGCAACGCCCAGCAGGCAGTCGTCGAGGTGGAGGAGCGGCTGTTCCGTGGCCACCCGGAAGTCGTCGACGCCGACCTCGCGGACTACTTCGGGAGCATTCCGCATACCGACCTCCTAAAGTCGGTGGCGCGCCGGATCGTTGACCGGCGCGTGCTGCATCTGATCAAGATGTGGCTGGACTGCCCCGTGGAAGAAACCGACCAACGGGGCCGGACAACACGCACGACCGAGGCGCGAGACCACCGGCGCGGCATTCCGCAGGGCTCGCCCCTCTCACCACTACTGGCGAACCTCTACATGCGCCGGTTCGTGTTGGGCTGGAAGAAGTTCGGCCTTGAGCGAAGCCTCGGCACTCGCCTCGTCACCTATGCGGACGACCTTGTGATCCTGTGCCGAAGGGGCAGCGCGGAGACTGCGCTGCATCACCTGCGCGCGATCATGGGCAAGCTGAAGCTGACAGTGAACGAGGAGAAGACACGGATCTGCAAGGTTCCGGACGGGGAGTTTGACTTCCTGGGTTATACGTTCGGGCGGATGTATTCTCCGAGAACCGGCCAGGCTCGCCTGGGACAGCGGCCATCGAAGAAGAGCATCAAGCGTGTGGTCGACAAGGTCCATGCGCTGACCGTCCGAGCACATACCTGGCAAGAAACCACAGAGCTGGTGGGTAAGTTGAACCGCACCCTTCGCGGATGGGCGAACTACTTCTCGGTAGGCACCGTCAATCCGGCGTATCGGGCGCTCGACAACTACACGGCTGTGCGGTTGCGTCGGTGGTTGCGCTTCAAGCACAAGACCAGACGATGTAAGGGCGGCAGCTATCCCCTCTCGCACCTCTACGAGACCCTCGGGCTCGTGCGTCTGACCCGGCTTGGGCACGACGTGCCGTGGACGAAGGCGTGAGGTCTTGTCCGAGAGCCGGATGCAGGGAAATCCGCATGTCCGGTTCGATGAGCGGGATGTGGAAACGGAGCTATGGTCGAGCCACTAAGGCACCGCCAAACGAAAGAGGCGGCACCACGCATGCCTGACCTAAGGCCACCGCGCCACATTCCGACTCTACCCAGCTGGTTCGATCCCGATACGTGTGGCGGAGCGGCAGGTTTGGGGCAGTACGGGCCATTCGAGGGTGGGGCCGGTGTCCAGTTCCGCAATTTCGGCCACTCGCGCGCGGGCGTGTGTCCCGCATGTGCCGAGAAAACCGCGGTAGCGTAGCAATCTGGCCAGCCACTCGGCATCATTCATGTCGGTCATGTGCCTCGGCACGGCTTTGATGTGCCGCGCATTGGCCACGGTCAACACGAAGCCGCCGGCGCTCTCCAAGAGCCGCATAGACCGGCATCCAGTAGACGTCGGTGCTCTCCATGGCGACCGCGACGACGCCCTGCTCACGCAGCCACGCCGCCAAACTCGCCAATCCTGGCGCGGTCGTGGCAAACTCGGCCGTCGCTTTGCCAACCCGGCCGCCGGCTTGTCGCCACAACGCGCAGGCCACGATCCGCATGCTGTGCACGTCCAGGCCGGCACAGCGCTCTACTTGCGCCAAGACGATCGACCGCAGCGCCACACAGGCTGCCACATCTCCTGCCATGCGTGTTGACCGCAAGCCGCGCAGGCAGCGCCCCATGCGGCTGCGACAAGCGGTGATACCTTGAACGCGGCGCGGGCCAATCTCTCCACGGGTTCGCAACACCAGGGGGTAAACGGCCTTGCTGCGGTAGCTCGCAAGCCATCTCTCGCAAGGTCCGTGGCCCGCGCACCCCTTCCCCACCGTTTTCATCCCCGGTGGCGCAAGCCGCCGTGCCGGGCGTCTCTCCGGCGAAGCGGAGGAGGGTCGGGGTGGGGGTCTCGACGCGGCTCCGGCGCTACGGCGTGACCGCGTAGATCGCGCCTTGGTCGGTGATGCCGCCGGCTTCCGTGGTGCCGTAGAGGAGGCGGGCGGCACCGAGGACGACGGCGCTCGCCGGGTGGCTGCCGTCGGGGGCGCCCGAGAAGGTGTGGATGAGCGTCTCGGCCCAGCCGGCGCCGTTGGGCGCCAGGCGGAAGACGATGCCGTGGCCGGCGAAGCCGCCGCCTTGAGTCGTCCCGAAGACGGCGCCCGTGACCGGGTCGGTGCGGACGCCGGCCTCTGGATAGCCGCCGTCGGCACCGCCGGTGAAGCGCCACAGCACCTGCTCCGTCCATTGCATCTGGCCGGCGGCCGGGCGCACGAGGCGGAAGACCGTGCCGCAGCCGAGTACGAAGCAGCTGGCCCGGCCGCCATAGGTCGTGGTGCCCCAGAGATGGCCGTGCGGGTCGAACACGAGCGGCGCGTCCGGCTCGGCGCCGTCCGTACCGCCGCGGAAGCGGTAGAGGATGATTTCGCGCCACGGGCCGGATGCGGTCGGCGCCAAATAATAGACGATGCCGCAGCCGGTCTCGCCGCAGCCGGTGCTGCCGCCGTAGTTGGTCGTGCCGAGGAGGGCGCCGTCGCCCAGGATGACGCCGGCGAGCGGGGCGTCGCCGTCCCCGGCGCCGCCGGTGAAGGTGTGCAGCACGGTCTCGACCCAGGGTCCCGGGCCGGTCTTCGGCGGCGAGAGGCGGTAGACGTTTCCGAAGGTGACGTTGCCGGTATAGGTCGTCGTGCCGTAGAGCACGCCTGTGGCGCGGTCGAGCGTCACGCCGGCAAACGGCACGCCGCCGTCGGCGCCGCCGGTGAAGCGGTAGAGCACGCTCTCAGTCCAGGCGGTCTCACCGGCTTTGGGCGGCGCCAGCCTGAAGACAGTGCCGCAGCCGACGCTGAAGCAGCCGGGATGGCCGCCGAACTCGGTCGTGCCGTAAAGCGCGCCAGAGGCGTCCAAGGTCAGGGTGCCGAGCGGCGTCTCGGCGTCCGTGCCGCCGCGGAACGCGTGGAGGACGCTGTAGCGCCACGCCGTCTCTCCGGCCGCGGGCGGCGCTAGGCTGAACACGGTGCCGGCATTGGCCGGGCCGCCATTCTCGGTCGTGCCGTAGAGGATGCCGCCCGGCCCGACGATCAGCCCGCCCCGCGGCTCGTTGCCGCCGTTGCCGAGGAGGAAGCTGTGGATGACCGCCTCGGCGGCGTGCGCGCCGTGCGCAACGATGAGGCAGAAGAGCACGCAAGCGATCGATCGCATGATCCCTCCCAGAGGCGGTGCGGCGCGGCCTCGATTCGACGTCACGACAGCGCCCACAGCTGGCGTGCCGCGACCGTCAGCATGGCGAGGTCGGACGGAGCGGCGCGGGTGATTTCGGCGAGCATTTCCTGGATACGCGACCGCGGCGGGACGCGCGGATCCAGGCGTCGAGGTCAGGTTGGGCGTCGTCCGCCGCGGTGACGCGCTGCGCGATCTCGCTCTGGGGCCGACGGTGATTGCGGCGCGCACTCAGCGGCTTGTCGTGTCGCCTAGAAGCGGTCATTCGCATCAGACTTTTGGTCATGCTGACGACCGGCTCACGTCAGTTCGTCGAGCAGCGCCTTCGCGTCCTTCAGATCGGCGGTGTCGAAGCCCTCGGTGAACCAGCCATAGACGGGTGCGAGCAACTCCAGCGCCTCGGTTCGCCGCCCCTGTTTGCCCCACAGCCGGGCGAGGCTCGTCGCGGCGCGCAGCTCCCACGATTTCGCTTGCTGCCGCCCGGCGGTTTCGAGCGCTCGGCGGAAGCTTGCTTCCGCTCGTTGCTCGTCCGGCGTATCGAGGCGCAGCCGCAGCCCCGCATCGAGCCGATGCAACTCGGCTTCGTAATACACGATGCCGGTCTGTGCGACGTGGTCGAGCGCCTCCGCTATCACGCGCAATCCCTCCTCGGGCTGACCCGTATCGCGATAGGCCTCTGCGAGAAGCGCGAGCCAGTGCGAGCATTCGAGCTCGGCTCCGGTCGCGCGATAGGCTACGAGCCCTTCGCGCAACTGAGCGAAGCCCTCCTCGCACTGCCCCTGCTCGACGAGCGCCCAGCCGCGCAGGATCATTGCATGCGCGCGGAAAAAGGCCAGCATTTCCTCCATGGTAAGAGCCAAGTCTATTTCCGCCACCTCTCGGGCTCTTCCAACTTCGCCGCGCAGCTGATGCAATGCCGCCGCCCAGCTCAGCGCGCCCGCTCGGCTAGTAGGGTGCGACACCCCCGCGGCAATCGCGACAGCCTGCTCGGCGCATGTCAGGGCGTGGTCGGGGTAGCCCAGATGCCAGAGCACGCGCCCCAAAAAGAAGTGGCAGTTGGAAGCACAGTTAAACCCGAAATGGAAAGCTAAGGAGCGGCTCCATTCCGGTTGATAAAGGGCGATCCCTTTCTGCAAATGTATTCGTGCCGCGCCAAGCTCGCCGAACCACAGCAGCGTATTACCCATAGCGTGGTGGGCGTATCCCAGTAGCTCCTGGTCGTGCAGGCGTTCCCCCACCACGAGCAGTTGCTCAGCGGTCTCCCGTCCGATGCGAATTTTCCCACGCACCGAATAAGTCATAGTCAGTCCAAACAGTGCCCGGAAAAGCGACCGCAGGTCTGCGCCGACCCTGCGGGACAGCTCCAACGCCCGTGCCGCGGCGTGTTCGCCCTCGGTAGACCCGAAGCGAGCGGCAAACAGCGGGGTTAGCGAAGCGACCCGGAGCGCCAGCTCTTTCTCGTCGCGTTGCGGGCTCTCAGGTAGGTTCCCAAGTATTTCGAGCCCTCGGGTCAGATGGGCTATGGCTTCGAGGTTTGCCGAGCCTTCTATCGCGCGTTCGCCAGCGCGACGCCAGTTGTCGATGGCCTGCTGGGTCAGGCCTGCCTCGGTGCAGTGATGAGCGAGCACTTCAGGCTGGGCTACGACAATCTCGGGAAATTCCCGTTCGAGTGCCGCAGCAATGGCGGCATGCAGCTGCTGGCGGCGGGCCCGCAATAAAGTCGCATAGGCAGCGTCTTGCACCAGCGCATGCTTGAACAGGTATGAGGAGTGCGGCGGCACGCCGCGGCAGAACAGAAGCCCGGCATTAGTCAAGCGGTCGAGCGCTGTTTCCAGGTCCGGTTCCGGCCGGTGCGCCACCGGCTGGATCAGCTCGTAAGCGAACTCGCGGCCGATCACCGCGCCAATTTGCGCAACCTCCTTAGCGACCGGGCCGAGCCGATCGAGGCGGGCAATCAGCGAGGCGTGCAGTGTCGCAGGGATCGCCAGGTTCGGCAGCGGGCTCGTCCCCAATACTGCGGCGACGCGGTTGTCGCGATCGGGGCTTTCGAGCACCGCCTTCGTCAGCTCTTCGACGAACAACGGCACGCCGTCGGCGCGCTCGACGATCTCTTCGACGATCTCGTGGGAGAGACCGGCATTGCCGGAGAGGCGCTCGACCAGAGCTACGCCGTCGCGTTCCCCAAGACGGTTCAGCGCCAACATCGACGCATGCGGCTGCCCGCTCCAGGCGTGCTGGAATTCGGGGCGGAAGGTGACGACGAGCAGGACGTTCAGCCGAGAAACCCCAACAAATATCAGATCGAGCAGCTCGCGTGAGCTCGGGTCGATCCAATGCGCGTCCTCAAATACCATCAGCACCGGCGGGCCGCGCGCGAGGGATTCGAGCTGATGCAGCACTGCTTCGAATAGCTTCTGGCGCTTGCGCTGAGGGCTCAAATTGAGATCAGCGGCGGAACTTGGCAATGATAGCAGCTCGGCCAATAACTCGATTTCATCATCCCCGCGCGCACCGGACGCGAGCAATCCCCGCAGCTTCCCGAGCTTCTGATCAGCCGTGTCGTCGCGCGCGAACCCGGCGGCGCGTTCGAGCTGTACGATGAACGGGTAGAGCGCGCTGTCCTGATGGTGCGGCGAGCAAAAGTAGCGAAGGCGGGTAAGCGGCTCACCCTCGATCGCCTGTGAGAGCGCCGCGGTAAGGCGCGATTTGCCGATCCCCGGCTCCCCCGAAATGAGCACCACCCGCCCCTCACCGGCTTTCGCCTGGTGCCAGCGTCGCACAAGTAAGTCGAACTCTTCATCGCGCCCAACGAGCGGCGTCGCCTCCGAGCGCAGGGCCTCGAAGCGACTGACGACGCCGCTTTCGCCAACCACACGCCAGGCGCGCTGCGGCTCACCAAAGCCAGCAAGCGCTTGCGGTCCGAGGTCTTCGAGATCGAACAGCCCGCCGATCTGCCGGCGCGTCGTCTCGGCGATGACCAGCGTGTTCAGCGTGGCCAAACCTTGCAGCCGGGCCGCGAGGTTCGGCGTCTCGCCGACGACGCCGCGCTCCTGTGCGGCACCCTCGCCGATCAGATCGCCGACCACGGCGAGCCCGGTGGCGATGCCGAGACGCACATTCAACGGCTCCGGGGTAGCGAGCCGCCCGACAGCCTCGATGACGGCGAGCCCGGCGCGCACCGCCCGCTCGGCGTCGTCCTCATGCGCCTGCGGATAGCCGAAATAGATCAGCACCCCGTCGCCCATATACTTGGCGACAAAGCCGTCGAAGCGGCCGACCGAATTGGCGACGGCGCGGTGGTAGTCGCCGATCAGCTCGCGCAGATCCTCCGGGTCATGACGGGTCGAGAGCGCGGTCGAGCCGACGAGATCGCAAAACATCACCGTCAGCTGCCGGCGTTCGGCCTCGATTGTCGGAGGGATTGGAACAGCTGTCGCGCTCGTTGCTGATTGAGCCATATCACGCGCCGGGGGCTCTCCCCCCAGGGCGGTGATCGCGTTGAGGAGCCTGCGGCGGTGGCCGAAGGAGCTGATGCCCAGCTCCTTCAGGTCCTCTGCGGTCATCCCGCATAGGATCTCGACATCGATGTCATTGTCGCGGAAAAGCTGCGCGTATTGTTCGAGGCCCAGCCCGCGCAACCACGCCGCTACGTCCATGCGCTGACCCTCGGCTCGGAGGAGCGGTAACCTCTAGTCTAATGGACGAGGATATTCCTCTGCCTGTCGACGTGCCAGCGGCAGAACTGAAATAGGCGCAGTGTCGAGTGTCGGGGCTTCAGGCCGTGAATGACCGCTTTCGAAGGGTGGATCTCACCGGCCGGGCAAATATGGAATGACCCAAAACCACGTGCGCCGTGACAAGGCGGCGCTTTTCCAGCGGGTGCAAGCCCCGCCCGGCGACCGCTCCAGCCGGAAGCAGCCGGAGCAGGCATGGAGGAGACGAAATGTCTGAAGCCTTCGGATAACGGTCACGGTTTTGGTGACCGCGCGAGTGTGCAGGCCGCAACGTGAGTAAACGCCGAGCAATCCTCGAAAAGGTCGATGTGCAGGCCGACCCGATAGTGGTTTCGGGGAAGGCTGATACGGATGGGCGAGTTTGAGCGAGGAGTAGGCCCATCTGCTGCACCGGGGTAGTGGCGGCAGCATGTACACAAGGAAAGCGTGCGCAACACGGGAAGCCCCAATGCGTGATCAGGGATGATCAACCGGACGCCCGCGAGGGACAGGCCGGGCGCAATGGGGTGGCGGAGAGGCCCGTAGTACCGGTGAAGCCGGGTAATGCCGGTGGAGGGAAGGGGCCTTGGTTCAAGACAGACGCAGGAAGTAGTGAGGGACCTGGAGATTGGGCAACCTATCAACTCCGAAGAGTGTTCAGAAGCTGCAGAGGGCGTCACACGCGAAAGCGAAGGCAGAAGCCGGCTATCGCTTCTATGCCCTGTACGACAAGATCAGCCGCGACGACATTCTGGCGCATGCCTATGCCCAGTGCCGCGCCAACAAGGGGGCGCCGGGGAATAGACGGTCAGGACTTTGCGGACATCGAGGCCTATGGGGTCGAACGGTGGCTGGCTGAACTGGCGCTTGCGCTCAGGCAGGAGAGCTACCGGCCGGAGCCAATCAGACGAGTGTTTATACCGAAGGCCAACGGCAAACTCAGGCCGCTGGGCATCTCGACGGTGCGGGATCGGGTCTGCATGACCGCAGCGATGCTGGTGCTGGAGCCGATCTTCGAAGCCGATCTTCCGCCGGAAATCTACGCCTATCGCGCTGGGCGCAACGCCCAGCAGGCAGTCGTCGAGGTGGAGGAGCGGCTGTTCCGTGGCCACCCGGAAGTCGTCGACGCCGACCTCGCGGACTACTTCGGGAGCATTCCGCATACCGACCTCCTAAAGTCGGTGGCGCGCCGGATCGTTGACCGGCGCGTGCTGCATCTGATCAAGATGTGGCTGGACTGCCCCGTGGAAGAAACCGACCAACGGGGCCGGACAACACGCACGACCGAGGCGCGAGACCACCGGCGCGGCATTCCGCAGGGCTCGCCCCTCTCACCACTACTGGCGAACCTCTACATGCGCCGGTTCGTGTTGGGCTGGAAGAAGTTCGGCCTTGAGCGAAGCCTCGGCACTCGCCTCGTCACCTATGCGGACGACCTTGTGATCCTGTGCCGAAGGGGCAGCGCGGAGACTGCGCTGCATCACCTGCGCGCGATCATGGGCAAGCTGAAGCTGACAGTGAACGAGGAGAAGACACGGATCTGCAAGGTTCCGGACGGGGAGTTTGACTTCCTGGGTTATACGTTCGGGCGGATGTATTCTCCGAGAACCGGCCAGGCTCGCCTGGGACAGCGGCCATCGAAGAAGAGCATCAAGCGTGTGGTCGACAAGGTCCATGCGCTGACCGTCCGAGCACATACCTGGCAAGAAACCACAGAGCTGGTGGGTAAGTTGAACCGCACCCTTCGCGGATGGGCGAACTACTTCTCGGTAGGCACCGTCAATCCGGCGTATCGGGCGCTCGACAACTACACGGCTGTGCGGTTGCGTCGGTGGTTGCGCTTCAAGCACAAGACCAGACGATGTAAGGGCGGCAGCTATCCCCTCTCGCACCTCTACGAGACCCTCGGGCTCGTGCGTCTGACCCGGCTTGGGCACGACGTGCCGTGGACGAAGGCGTGAGGTCTTGTCCGAGAGCCGGATGCAGGGAAATCCGCATGTCCGGTTCGATGAGCGGGATGTGGAAACGGAGCTATGGTCGAGCCACTAAGGCACCGCCAAACGAAAGAGGCGGCAACACGCATGCCTGACCTAAGGCCACCGCGCCACATTCCAACTCTACCCAACCTCGCCGTTTCCCGATCGCACCGGCAAGGTCTCTTTAGGGGCAATTCCCGCCGCTCGGAACGCAGCGGCGGCGAAGAAGGGTCAGGTTCGGCCGGCATCCGATTACAGCAGCGATCGCCGCCGATCATGTCGTTGACCGTGGTTCGGCTCCGGGCGCCGGTTTTCACCGCCGAAATGGCTTGTGGAGGTTTCGCTGCGCCGGCTCCCGGCCTGGCGGATCAAGATCCGCCCTACAGGTCGCTCAGACGCGTTCGAGCACCGCCGCAATCCCCTGGCCGACCCCGACGCACATCGTGACCAGCGCATAGCGGCCGCCGGTGCGCCGCAATTGCCGGGCCGCGGTCAAGGCGATGCGCGGTCCGGAGGCGCCCAGCGGGTGGCCGACGGCGATCGCCCCGCCGTTCTGGTTGACACGGCTGTCGTCAAACGCCAGTTCGAGCCCCTTGAGGCAGGCCAGCACCTGGGCGGCAAACGCCTCGTTGATCTCGATGACGTCGATGTCGGCGAGGCGGAGCCCGGCGCGCGCCAGCGCCTTTTTCGAGGCTTCGACCGGGCCGATCCCCATGATCCGCGGCGGCACCCCGGCGACGCCGCTCGCGACGACCCGGGCGAGCGGCTCGGCGCCGGCGGCGTCGCCGGCCCTGCGGCCGGCGACGATCATCGCCACCGCCCCGTCGTTGATGCCCGACGCATTGCCGGCGGTGGTCACCCCGCCCTCCTGTAGCGGCCGCAATCTGGCGAGTGCGGCGAGATCGGTTTGCGGCCGCGGATGCTCGTCTTCGACGACCGCAACCGGGCCGGCGCGGCCGCCCGGGACCTCGACCGGCATGATCTCGCCGGCGAAGAACCCGGCGGCCTTGCCGGCAGCGTATTTCTGTTGCGAGGCCGCGGCAAAAACGTCGCAAGCCTCACGCGTGATCTGATAATCGCGCGCCAGATTGTCGGCGGTCTGCGGCATCGTATCGGCGCCGAATTGGCGCTCGATCCTGAGGTTGGGGAACCGCGCGCCGATCGTCGAGTTGAAGATCCGGCCGTCGCGGCCGAAGGCGGTTTCGGCCTTGTTGATGACAAAGGGGGCGCGGCTCATGCTCTCGACGCCGCCGGCGACGAAGACCTCGCCCTCGCCGCAGGTGACGGCCTGGGCCGCCATCACGATCGCGTTGAGCCCGCTGCCGCAATTGCGCTGCAACACGGAGCCGGCAACGGCGATCGGCAACCCGGCGAGCAGTCCGGCATGGCGACCGACGCAGCGGCTGTCCTCGCCCGCCTGATTGGCGCAGCCGACCACCACGTCCTCGATTTTTTCCGGATCGAACGGGCTCTGCTTGACGACTTCGGCGATGACCGAGGCCAGCATGTCGTCGGGCCGCATTCGCGCCAGCGCGCCGGCGTGCCGGCCAAAAGGTGTGCGCAGACCGTTGTAGAGATAGGCGTCGAGCATCGGCGGGTTCCTCCTCGGCGCATCTCCATGCCGAGGGCGTGCGGCTGTCAAGACCCGGGTAGGCCGCAACCGACCCCGGGATCGGCGGCGGGACTGCCGCGAGATGGTCGAGCGATGCTATCGGGTCGCACCTCTGCTCGAAGTCGTGCAGATTGGCCACGGTCGCCGGTCAGCGGGTCCGGGTTCGCAGCGCATGGAACACCATCACCACCGACACAAACCGGGCGGGATCGATTACGGTCGGGCGTTCGCGATCGGGATTGCCGTCAATCTTGCTTATGTGATCGGCGAGGCGGCGGCCGGGATCGTCTGCGGCTCGCTCGCCCTCCTCGCTGACGCCGGCCACAATCTCGGCGATGTGCTCGGCCTCGGGCTGTCCTGGGGGGCCGCCGCGCTGAGCCGGCGGCGGCCGAGCGATCGCTATACCTATGGGCTGCGCTCGACCTCGATCCTCGCCGCCCTCGCCAATGCGATGATCCTCTTGGTGGTGACGGGCGGCGTCGCCTGGGAGGCGATCCGGCGGTTTGCCCATCCGGTGCCGGTCGCGGGCCCCGTCATCGTCTGGGTGGCGATGATCGGCATCGCCGTCAATGGCGGGACGGCACTGCTCTTCGCCTCGGGGCGGACCCGCGATCTCAATCTGAAGAGCGCCTTTCTGCATATGGCCGGGGACGCACTGGTTACCGCCGGCGTCGTCGTCGCCGGGCTGGCGATCGGCCTCTTCGGCTGGCCGTGGCTCGATCCCGCGGTCGGCCTCGTCGTCTCGGCGGTCGTCGTGTTCAGCGCCTGGGGCCTCTTGAAAGACGCCATCGGTCTCGCCCTCGATGCGGTTCCCGAAGGCGTCGACGCGGCCGCGGTCCGCGCCTATCTCGCCGCCCTGCCCGGGGTTGCCGCACTGCACGATTTGCACATCTGGGGCATGAGCACGACCGAGACGGCGCTGACCGGCCACCTGGTGATGCCGGGCGGGCATCCCGGCGACGCCGCGCTCAACGCGATCGCCGAGGAGCTGCGGGCGCATTTCGGCATCGCCCATGCGACGATCCAGATCGAGCTCGCCGACAGCGACGCGATCTGCGTGCTGACCCCGGAGCATCTTGTCTGATAGGATCGGGGCCGGTCCTTCCTCGCCGCAGCAGCGGGAGTTGAACATGCGGGAACCTGCCTTTGTCCGCGAAGTCGGGCTGCGCGACGGCTTGCAGAGCCTCGCCGAGATCATGCCGACCGAGGACAAGGTCGCCTGGCTCGATGCCGAGCTTGCCGCCGGGGTGCGCGAGATCGAGGTCAGCTCCTTCGTCCCGCCCAAATTGCTGCCGCAACTCGCCGACGCCGAAACGGTGGTGCGCCACGCGCTGAGCCTGCCCGGGCTCACCGTGTCGGCCTTGATCCCGAACCTCAAAGGGGCGGAGCGCGGCTTGGCGCAGGGCGTGCACGAGATGAATTTCGTGCTGTCGGTCAGCGAAGGTCACAACCGCGCCAATGTCCGGCGCAGCACCGCGGAATCGATCGACGATTTCCGCCGCGTCGCGGCGCTGTGCCGGACCGCACCCGAGGGCAAGCGGCCGCGCCTGACCTGCGGGCTCGCCACCGCCTTTGGCTGCACGATCGAGGGTGCCGTCGACGAAGATCGGGTGCGTGCGATCGCGGTCGAGGCCGCCGAGGCCGGCGCCGACGCGATCCTGCTTGCCGACACCGTCGGCTACGGCGCACCGGCGGCGGTCGAGCGGGTGTTCCGCCGGGTCATCGCCGAGGTGGCGCCGCTGCCGGTCGGCGGCCATTTCCACGATACGCGCGGTCTCGGCCTCGCCAACGTACTGGCCGCCTTGAACGCCGGCGCGCGTTCCTTCGACGCCTCACTCGGCGGTTTGGGCGGCTGTCCCTATGCGCCGGGCGCCACCGGCAACATCGTCATCGAAGACCTCGTCTTCATGCTCGAAGCCATGGGCTTTGCCACCGGCATCGATCTCGACCGGCTGGTCGGGGTGCGCGAACTGGTGCACCGGGCCTTGCCCACCGTCGTGCAATACGGCGCCATCGCCAAAGCCGGCCTGCCGAAGAATTTTCGATCGACCGCGAATTCCCGAGCCGCGGCGTAGCGGCGCGTCTGCCGCGCTGCCCGGGCCGACAAAGCGGCGCAATCAGAGGCGGAGAGGGTAGCGTCATGAAGGACGAACCGATTTCACCGGAGCGCTTCGCCGTTCTCGTCGAAGCCGCGGGGTTGCGGCTTACCTCGGAGCAATTCGAGGAGATCCGGCAGGGTTACCGCTTTGTCGAGCGCATGCGGCGCAACGTGCGTCAGCCGCGTGACCGGGCGGCCGAGCCGGCCCACATCTTTGTCCAGCCGAGGCCATGAGGATGCCGATCGACCCGATCCAGCTGACGGTTGCCGAGGCCAGCCGGCGCATCGCCGAGGGCAGCCTGTCGCCGGTGGCGCTGATCGAGGCCTATCTCGAACGCATCGCCGCCCTCGACGGCGAATTGCACAGCTATGTGCTGGTATTGCATGAGGAGGCCCGCGCCGCGGCCCGCGCCGCCGCCCTGGCGAGGGGCGGCGCCCTCTCCGGCATCCCGATCGGGCTCAAGGACATCTACCAGACGCGCGGCATCCGCACCACGGCCGGGTCGCGGCGCTATCTCGACCATGTGCCCGAAGAAGACGCGGCCAGCTGGGTGCGGCTGCGGGAGGCCGGGGCCGTTCTCATCGGCAAGCAGGAGACGCACGAATTTGCGATCGGCGGCCCGGATTTCTCGCTGCCCTTTGCGCCGGCCAGAAACCCGTGGAACACGGCCCACTATCCCGCCGGGTCCTCGAGCGGCTCGGCGGTCGCGGTCGCGGCCGGGCTGTGCGCCGCGGCGATGGGCTCCGACACCGGCGGTTCGATCCGCGGCCCGGCCGCTTATTGCGGCATCGTCGGGCTCAAGCCGACCTATGGCCGGGTCAGCCGGCGCGGCGTCTTTCCGCTGTCCTACACGCTCGACCATTGCGGTCCGCTGACCCGCACCGTCGAAGACTGCGCCATCCTGATGCAGGTCTTGGCCGGCTATGATCCCGCCGATCCGGCCTCGGCCGAGGTCCCGGTGCCGGATTATCGGGCGGCGCTCGCGACCCGGCTCGACGGCATGACGATCGGCGTCGTTCGGCAGTTTCACGAACGCGATGCGGTGGCGGGCTTTGGCCCCGACAGCGCACCGAGCGCCGCCTATGGCGCCGCCTTCGACGCCGCCTGCCGGACCCTGGAGCGCCTCGGGGCGCGCCTCGTCGATCTGCAGTTGTCGCCGCTGATCGATTACCTCGACGCCAACCGGCTGATCATGCTGGCCGAGGCCTTTGCGCTCCACGAGAGGGACTTCCGCGAACGGCCGCAGGATTTCGGCCATCACATGTTTGTCCGGGTGGCGCTCGGCGCCTTTCTCAACGCCGCCGACTATGTCGAGGCGACCCGGCGGCGGCGCGAGCTGTGCGTCGAATTCGCCCGCGCGCTCGCCGGCGTCGATGTCGCGGTCGCGGCCAATGCGACGGGACCGGCGCCGCGGATCGACGCGGTCCCGACCTATTCGCTGTTCGAGCGGGCGTCCTACACCGGCCCCTACAATCTGACCGGCAGTCCGGCCCTGTCGCTGCCGATCGGCTTCGAGGACGGATTGCCGCTCGCCTTTCAGATCGTGGGCAAGGCTTTCGATGAGGCGAGGGTGATGCGCGTCGGCCACGCCTTCGAAGCGGCGACGGAGTTCCACCGCCGGCGCCCGCCGATCGCCGCGAGCCTGCCGTCGCGCGGATGAGAGGAGGAGAGCGATGCCTTCACCCGATTTTGTCCATCCCGAGTTCCTGATCGACACCCAAAGTTTGGAGCGCCGGCTCGGCGAGCCCGGGCTCTGCGTTCTCGATTGCACGACGCATCTGATCCCCGACCCGAAGACCATCTATCAGGTCGTGCCGGGGCGCGCCGATTTCGAACAGGGCCACATCCCGGGCGCGCAATTCGTCGATATCCAGGGAGACGTCTCGGACAATACCGACCATCTACGCTTCATGCGGCCGTCGGCCGCGGCCTTTGCCGCAGCGATGGCCCGCTTTGGCGTCGGCGAAGGATCGCGGGTGGTGACCTACAGCACGACGACGCCGCAATGGGCGACGCGGGTCTGGTGGCTGTTGCGCGTCTTCGGCTTCGACGACGCCGCGGTGCTCGACGGCGGCTTCCAGAAATGGCGGCGCGAGGGCCGCCCGATCGAGAGCGGCCCGGCGCGGCCGCGCCCGGCCGGAAATTTTGTCGTCCGCGAAGAGCGCCCGCTGATGGCCGACAGGGAGGCGGTACTTGCGGCAGTCGGCAACGGTGCCGTCTGCACCCTGAACGCATTGTTGCCGGAGCAGCACGCCGGCACCGGCGGCAACAGCT
The DNA here is from genome assembly GCA_963772295.1 of uncultured Alphaproteobacteria bacterium. Classification (GTDB taxonomy): domain Bacteria; phylum Pseudomonadota; class Alphaproteobacteria; order ATCC43930; family CGMCC-115725; genus AP-15. The sequence goes on along the minus strand of CAVYWO010000017.1, from coordinate 48,770 downwards.
ACGGTCGGCCCGGCCGGATCAAGGGCAGCGTCAATCTGCCGGCCGCCCATCTCATCGATCCGGCAACCGGCGTCTTCCGGCCGGCGGCCGAACTGCGCCGACGCTTCGACGCGGTCGGCGCTTTCGGCAAAGAGGTCATCACCTATTGCGGCGGCGGCATCGCGGCGAGCGCGGACGCCTTCGCCCTGGTCATGCTCGGCCACCCCGAGGTCCGGCTTTACGACGCCTCGTTGAGCGAATGGGCGCCGGACCCCACCCTGCCGATGGAGACCGGGCCGATGGAGACCGGTTGAGAGCGGCGAGCAACGCCGCCCTCAATGCTTGCCGCCGAACTGGCTCGCGCCGAGCAAGCTGCCGCTGAAGGCGAACTCGACCGTCGGCGGCGACTGGCTCGCATCGGTTGCCGCGCCGACTGTCCCGGTGCCGGTCGCGCCGGCGAACCTGCCGCTCGAGTTGGTGGCATCCACGACATAGGTGGCCGCGATCGCCGACAAGGTGGTACTCGACCCGACGGCGCAGGCCACGCCCTGGAGGTCGACGACGAGTGTTGCCGCGGGTCCGTGGACGCCGGTAAGCGATAGCGAGCCGGTCGCCGGGTAGCACTGTCCGCCAAAGCCGTTGGTCGTGCCGTCGGGGAGATCGACCGTAAGGCTCGCCTGGAGATTGAACTGGCCGAGCTGGCCCAGGGTGGCCGTGCCACCGACGGTGATCTCGCATTGCTGGCTCGGAACGCAAGCGGTCGTCGTGCCGGGCTGGACTTGGGCGGTGATCGGTCCGGAGCCCCACCCCTGCACCGAGCCGCACTGACCAGAGCCCCCCTGCCCTCCGCCGCCGTGCCCCCAACCGCCACAGCCCCCCCGATCGCCGCCGTGCCCCCGACCGCCGTCGTCGGCGAGGACCTTTACCGGCCAGAAGTAACGAAACGCGCGGATTTGACACATAAGCGGACAAACCATGAACTCAGGCGGCCTTGCGCGTGGCACCGGGCGCGGCCCTGAGCGGGCGGAATCGGTCATGGTTTTCGGCGGCCGACCGCTGGCCGTTCCAATCCAAGATATAGCGGCACCATCAAATGCGACGATCTGCCGCAGCTTGGGCTCAAGGTCAGCATCCTGATCGACCTCCGGGCCTGGATCGGCTGGTCTGCCGGCCTCAGGATTGGGGAAGGCATGAGTGATGCGACGACAGCAATTGACCCAAGCCCAGATCACCGCGCTTCTCGATCCGCCCACGGATCAACGTGAGCTGGTCCGCCACCACACATTATCCGCTGCGGACCTTGCCGCGATCCGGCGCTGCCGTGGCGATCATAATCGCCTCGGCCACGCCCTCATGCTTTGCTATCTGCGCTACCCGGGGCGTCCGCTGAAGGCGGGCGAACAGCCACCGCGGCCGCTTTTGTTGTTTATCGCCGAGCAGATTGACGCTCTTCCGGAGGCGATCGAGGACTATCTCGCCGCGGAGCGGAACCGACGGCGCCATGCGGCCGAACTGCAGGACGGTCTCGGGTTTCGGCCCTTCGGGACGGGTCCTGCCGCCGAACTGGCCCGGCTGGTTGCTGCTGCACGCGATCGAGAACGACCGGCTTGCCCATCTCGCCGGGCTGGTGGTGGAGGAGTGCCGGCGGCGCCGGATCGTTGTCCCATCGCCCGGCGCCCTCGAGCGGCTTTGCGTCCAAGCCCGCTATCGGGCGCGTGGCGAGGTCCACCGCCAGCTGACCGATGGGCTCTCTGCCTCGCAGCGTCACCGGCTGGATGCGCTGACACAGCGGCGGACGGAACCCAACCAGAGCTGGCTCGCCTGGCTGCGCCAAATACCGGAAGCGGCGAAGCCAGGCGCGATGCTCGGCGTGATCGAGCGACTGGATCATGTCCGCGCCGTCGGCCTTGATCCGGCGTGCGGGCACCGTGTGCATCAGGCGCGCCTCGCCCAGCTCGCCCGCGAAGCGGGCCGCACGACGGTACAGCATGTCGCCGGCTACGAGCGTCAGCGCCGACATGCCACCTTGGTCGCCGCGCCCTCGATCTCGCCGCTAGCCTGACAGACCAGGCCGTCGATCTGTTTGACCGGCTGATCGGGACGATGTTCCGCAAAGCGGATGAGCGGCACGCCCGCGCCTTCCAGGCCGATGGCCGCGCGATCAACGAGAAAGTCCGCCTCTACGCTCGCGTCGGCGCCGCTCTGATCGCGGCGCGCGACAACCAGCAGGACGCCTTTGACGCGATCACCGCGGTCATCACTTGGGACCGCTTTCTCGCAACCGTCGCGGAGGCCGGGGCGCTGGCGCGGTCGGAAGAGTTCGATCCCTACCAGATGCTCGGCGAGCACTATGTCGGCATCCGCCGTTGGGCTCCGGCCTTCCTTGAGGCGTTCGTTTTCCAGGGTGTGCCGGCCGCGGCGGCGCTGATGCGCGCTATCGACATGCTGCGCGATATGAACCGGAGGGCCGTGCCGAGGCCCTCGCCGCGCGCCTCTACGCGATGCTGCCGCGCATCCGGATCACCGATCTCTTGTCGGAGGTGGCGCGATGGACGCGGTTCACCGAATGCTTCACCCATCTGCGGACCGGCGAAACTGCCGCCGACCCGCAGGTCCTCATGGCGAGCCTCCTTGCCGACGGGCTCAATCTCGGCCTGACGCGGATGGCCGAGGTGTGCAGCATTGCCAGTCTCGGTCAGCTCGCCTGGACATCCGACTGGCACATCCGCGATGAGACCTATGCTCTGGCGCTCCGCCGTCTGATCGGCCAGCAGCAGCGCGAGCCGCTTGCGGCGATGTTTGGCGGCGGCTCCGCCTCCTCCTCGGACGGCCAATTCTTCCGGGCCGGCGGCTTCGGCCGCGATGCAAGCGCCATCAATGCCCATTACGGCGATGATCCCGGGGTCAAGTTCTACACGCACCTTTCCGATCGCTACGCACCGTTCCACACCAAGGTAATCGCGGCGACTGCCAGCGAAGCCGCGCATGTCCTTGACGGGCTGCTCTACCATCAGAGCGAGGTCGTGGCCCGTCGCCACCATACCGACGGCGGCGGCGATTCCGACTTCGCGCTGTGCTGTTTGCTCGGGTTCCAGTTCGCGCCGCGAATCCCGGATTTGAAGAGCCGGCGTCTCTATAGCTTCGGCAAGGCATCGGCCTATCCCTCGCTCGAACCGCTGATCGCCGGGCGCATCAACGTCGCCCTGATCCGCGCCCACTGGTCGCAGATCCTGCGGATCGCCGCCTCGATCCGTACCGGCACCGTGACCGCCTCTCTGATCCTGCGCCAGCTCGCCTCCTATCCGCGGCAAAACGGCCTCGCCGCGGCGCTGCGCGAGCTGGGGCGGCTCGAACGCACGCTGTTCACCCTCGACTGGCTGGAAGACCGAGAACTGCGCCGCCAGACCAGCCAGGAACTCAACAAGGGCGAAACCCGCAACAGCTTGGCGCGTGCCGTCTTCATCCATCGCCTCGGCGAGATCCGCGACCGCACCTACGAGAACCAGCAACACCGCGCTGCGGGCCTGAACCTCTTGGTCACCGCAATCATCCTGTGGAACACGCGCTACCTTGAGCACGCCGTCGCCGCTCTCCGCCGGGCCGAGGAGGTCCCGGACCAGCTCCTCGCTCACCTCTCCCCACTCGGCTGGGAGCATGTGAACCTCACCGGCGACTACATCTGGAGCGACGAGCCCCCAGCCACCGAAAACCGTGATGATTTCCGCCCGCTCAGGGCCGCGCCCGATGCCGCTCGCAAGGCCGCCTGAGTTCGTGGTTTGTCCGCTTATGTGTCAAATCCGCGCGTTTCGTTACTTCTGGCCGGCAGGGGCGGCGAGATTGAGCAGCAAGGCGAAGAGGGCAATCGGCGCGCATTGCACCAATTTCCTGGCAACAGGCGTAAATCGCGATCGTTAAAGGCCCGCGCCCAGGCGCGGCACCGGGTAAATACGGCCGGGGTGGAGCCCCGCCCACGCTCGGGGTAGCATGCGCGAGGCTACCGGCTGGACGATCCGCGGCGAGGAGGGCGGCGATGACGGCGGCACGTCAGGCGGGCTATCGGCCCGGTCTTGTCGACCTCGGGACCGGGCTGATCAGCCGCGAGATCTTTGTCAATGACGAGATCTATCGCGAGGAACAAGAGCGGATCTTTGCCCGCGCCTGGCTCCATCTCGGCCATGAGAGCCAGATCCCGAACCCGGGCGATTTCTTTGTCTCGTCGATGGGCGAGGAGTTGGTCATTCTGTGCCGCGATCGCGCCGGCCAAATTCGCGCTTTTCTCAATTCGTGCCGGCACCGCGGCATGAAGGTGTGCCGCTACGACGAAGGCAACACAGCCCTCTTTACCTGCCCCTATCATGGCTGGAGCTATGGCACCGACGGCAAGCTCGTCGGCGTCCCCTATTTCCGCGAGGCCTATCAGGCACGACTCGACCGTGCGCAATGGGGCCTTGCCGAGGTGGCGCAGCTCGCCAACTACAAGGGTGCGATCTGGGCGACCTGGGACCCGGCCGCCCCCTCCTTCATCGACTATCTCGGCGATTTCGCACGCTATCTCGACCAGACCCTCGACGCGTGGGACGGCAGCGAGGGCGGCGCCGAGGTGCTGGGCGGGATCCAGAAATGGCGGGTGCCGTGCAACTGGAAATTCCCGGCCGAGAATTTCAGCGGCGACAGCTACCACAACATCAGCCACCGTTCGGTCGATCTGGTCGGTGTCGGCCCGTCGGGCAGCGGCCGCCGCGACCAATTGAACCTGGCGCGCAAGCTGCACATCGCGATCAGAGAACGCGGGCATCAGACGACCGCCTATCTTTTGCCGCGGGCGGCTTCGGTGCCGCCTGCCTATCGGCATTCCCCGATCGTTGCCGAATATTTCCGCCGCTGCGAGGCGGCCCGCCGGCGGCGGCGCGGTGATTGGGGGCGCCTGATCACGCTCGTCGGCGAGGTGTTTCCGAGCATGGCCTTTCTCGCCCGCCAGCCGCGTACGATCGCCGTGTGGCACCCGCGCGGGCCGCACGAGACCGAGGCATGGCGCTGGTATCTGGTCGACAAGGCGGCGCCGCAGGAGGTCAAGGATTTTCTGCGCGACTACTACATTCGCTACTCCGGGCCGGCCGGGATGACCGAGCAGGACGACATGGAAAACTGGAGCTACGCCCATGCCGCGAGCCGCGGTACGATCGCCCGCCGTTTTCCCTACAACTACGCCCAGGGGATCGGCGCCGAGGTCGAGAATTACGAGTGGGAAGGGTTGCGGCTGCCGGGGGTCGTCACCGATCTGACCGAGGCCAAGTCGAGCGAGCACAACCTCAGGAACCTGTACCGCCGGTGGGCCCAGTTCATGGAGGCGGAGAGCTGGGACCAGCTCGCGACCCGGCACCACGGCGCCGCCGTCGCGCACGCCGCCGAGTGACGATCGCGGCCATCGAAGGAGGAACTCTGATGACCGACGACCAGCGCGATCCCCACGATTCCGATCACGCTTCGGAATTGTCCGAGATGGAGGTGCGGGTGCGCGCTCTCGAAACAATCCTGACCGAGAAGGGCTATGTCGATCCGGCGGCGCTCGACCGGATCGTCGAAGCCTTCGAGACGCGGATCGGCCCGCACAACGGCGCCAGGATCGTCGCCCGCGCCTGGACCGATCCCGAATTCCGCAGCCGGCTCCTGGCCGACGCGACGGCGGCGGTGAATTCCCTGGGTCACGCGAGCCAGGTCGGCGGCCATCTGATCGCGGTCGAGAACACGCCCCAAACCCACAACCTCGTCGTCTGCACGTTATGCTCCTGCTATCCGTGGGAGGTGCTGGGACTGCCGCCGATCTGGTACAAATCGGCGCCCTACCGCTCGCGTGCGGTCATCGATCCGCGGGGCGTGCTCGCCGATTTCGGCCTCAACCTGGAGCCCGAGACCGAGATCCGGATCTGGGACTCGACCGCCGAGACCCGCTTTCTGGTCATCCCGATGCGGCCTTTGGGCACCGAAGGGTGGAGCGAGGAGCGGCTCGCGCAGCTCGTCACCCGCGACAGCATGATCGGTGCCGGCCGCGCCAAGGCGCCGCACGAGGTGGCGGGATGACCAATTCGCTGCACGATATGGGCGGCATGACGGGCTTCGGCCGGGTCGTGCCGGAGCCGAATGAGCCGCCGTTTCACGCGCGCTGGGAAGGACGCGTCCACGCGATGCAGCGGGCAATGGGCTTTGCCGGGCTGTGGACGATCGATGCCAGCCGCGCCTCGCTCGAAACGCTGCCGCCGCTCGATTATCTCGGCTCGTCCTATTACCGGCGCTGGTTTCTCGGCCTCGAGAGCCGGCTGTTGGGCCACGGCCTCGTCGGCGCCGACGAGATCGAGGCCGGCCGTTCGCTGCGCGCCGGCGCGCGCCTGCCGCGCACGCTCTCCGTCAACGATGTCGACAAAACCATGGTTCGCGGCGATTTCGCCCGGCCGACCAACACCCCGGCACGGTTCCGGGAGGGCGACCCGGTGCGCGCCAAAAACATCAACCCGGTGACCCACACCCGGCTGCCGCGCTATGTCCGCGGCAAGATCGGCGTGGTCGAAGCCATCCGCGGCTGTCATGTCTTTCCGGACACGGCGGCGCTCGGCGCCGGCGAGAACCCGCAATGGCTCTATACGGTCGTGTTTTCGGCGCGCGAATTATGGGGCGAAGACGCCGACCCGGCGGTCAAGGTGTCGATCGAGGCCTTCGAACCTTATCTCGGCCCGGCATGAACGCCGCCGACCCTATCGCCGGCGACCTCCCCGGCATCCCAGGCGCCGCCGACGGCCCGGTGTTTCGCGCGCCGTGGGAGGCGCGGGCCTTTGCCATGGCAATGGCGCTCTACGAGGGCGGCCTCTTCACCTGGCCCGAATGGACCGCGACACTTGCCGACGAGATCAGGCGCGCCCAGGCTGCGGGCGATCCCGACACCGGCGAAACCTATTACCGGCGCTGGCTCCTTGCCCTCGAACGCCTCGCGGCCGCGAAGGGCGCCGCCGAGCCCGCAGCCCTCTCGCGCGCCCGCGCCGCCTGGCACCGCGCAGCGGCGCGCACCCCGCACGGCACCCCGATCGCGCCTACCGAGGCGGATTTCGCGGCGGCCGGGCCGCCGCCCCGGGGCGCAGAGTTGTCGACAGCTTCCTGACGCCGTCGGGTCGGTGCCGACGAGCCCGATCGGATGAACTTAAAGGGACAGCCCCACCTGGCGCTCGTCTTCGGCTTCCTCCGCCGCGAGTGACGACACTGCGATGCCGAGAAGCCGAATGCCTCTCGCGACAGGAAAGAGAGGTTGCAGCAATGCGTTGCCGAGGTAGTCGAGCTCGCTGCGGGTCTTGATCTGGGTTTGCTCGGTGCGGCTCCGCGTGATCTGCCGGAAGTTGGCGAACTTGACCTTAAGCGTGACCGTTCGCCCGCGGCGATCGGAGCGCCGGCAATGCTCCCAGACCTTGTCGACGATCTCCCGCAGGGCATCGCGCGCGGCTTCGTAGGTCAAGAGATCGGCGGCGAACGTATTTTCGGCACCGATCGATTTCCGTATCCGATCGGCGCGCACCGGCCGCTCGTCGATCCCGCGCGCCGCCCAGTAGTAGTAGGTACCCGCTTTGCCGAAATGTTGCTCGAGGAACGCCAGGGTCTGCGCCTTGAGGTCGCGCCCGGTTTCGATCCCGAGCCGTTTCATCTTTCTTGCCGTCGCAGGTCCGACGCCGTGAAATTCTCTGACCGGCAGGGCCTCGACGAATGCCGGCCCCATTTCGGGAGTGATGACGAAGAGCCCGTCGGGCTTGCGGTGGTCCGAGGCAAGCTTGGCGAGAAATTTGTTGTAGGAGACGCCGGCCGAGGCGGTGAGTTCGGTCCTGGCGCGGATCCGTTCCCTGATCTCTTCCGCGATCCGCGTCGCCGAGCTGATGCCCTTGAGGTTTTCGGTGACGTCGAGGTAGGCCTCGTCGAGCGACAACGGCTCGATGATCGGCGTGTATTCGGCGAAGATCCCGCAAATCTGATCGGAGACCGCCTGGTAGGCATCGAACCGCGGCTTGACAAAAATCAGATCCGGGCATTTCCGCCGGGCGGTCAGCGAAGGCATCGCGGAGTGCACGCCGAACTTGCGCGCTTCGTAGCTCGCGGCGGCAACCACACCGCGCTCCTGTGATCCACCGACCGCGACCGGCTTCCCGCGCAGTTCCGGATTGTCGCGCTGTTCGACCGACGCGTAGAACGCATCCATGTCGATGTGGATGATTTTGCGCGCGCCCGGCGCCGCCATGGCGTGGTCCAATAGAAAATGCTTGGCGAAGCATAAGGTACTCCAGGCTGGTCGGCTATTCCGCGAGTAAGGCATTGGCGCGGCGCGAGAAAGCCGCGCAGTCCGTACCGCAACCAGAGCGCGCGAGGCGGACGCCAGCGGCTGTACGTGGGGTCTGCTGGGGTGTAACCTATCGGCATGAAGCAGTCGGTCATCTCCCGTGACCCAGACGTGATGGGTAAAGTCGGAATGTGGCGCGGTGGCCTTAGGTCAGGCATGCGTGTTGCCGCCTCTTTCGTTTGGCGGTGCCTTAGTGGCTCGACCATAGCTCCGTTTCCACATCCCGCTCATCGAACCGGACATGCGGATTTCCCTGCATCCGGCTCTCGGACAAGACCTCACGCCTTCGTCCACGGCACGTCGTGCCCAAGCCGGGTCAGACGCACGAGCCCGAGGGTCTCGTAGAGGTGCGAGAGGGGATAGCTGCCGCCCTTACATCGTCTGGTCTTGTGCTTGAAGCGCAACCACCGACGCAACCGCACAGCCGTGTAGTTGTCGAGCGCCCGATACGCCGGATTGACGGTGCCTACCGAGAAGTAGTTCGCCCATCCGCGAAGGGTGCGGTTCAACTTACCCACCAGCTCTGTGGTTTCTTGCCAGGTATGTGCTCGGACGGTCAGCGCATGGACCTTGTCGACCACACGCTTGATGCTCTTCTTCGATGGCCGCTGTCCCAGGCGAGCCTGGCCGGTTCTCGGAGAATACATCCGCCCGAACGTATAACCCAGGAAGTCAAACTCCCCGTCCGGAACCTTGCAGATCCGTGTCTTCTCCTCGTTCACTGTCAGCTTCAGCTTGCCCATGATCGCGCGCAGGTGATGCAGCGCAGTCTCCGCGCTGCCCCTTCGGCACAGGATCACAAGGTCGTCCGCATAGGTGACGAGGCGAGTGCCGAGGCTTCGCTCAAGGCCGAACTTCTTCCAGCCCAACACGAACCGGCGCATGTAGAGGTTCGCCAGTAGTGGTGAGAGGGGCGAGCCCTGCGGAATGCCGCGCCGGTGGTCTCGCGCCTCGGTCGTGCGTGTTGTCCGGCCCCGTTGGTCGGTTTCTTCCACGGGGCAGTCCAGCCACATCTTGATCAGATGCAGCACGCGCCGGTCAACGATCCGGCGCGCCACCGACTTTAGGAGGTCGGTATGCGGAATGCTCCCGAAGTAGTCCGCGAGGTCGGCGTCGACGACTTCCGGGTGGCCACGGAACAGCCGCTCCTCCACCTCGACGACTGCCTGCTGGGCGTTGCGCCCAGCGCGATAGGCGTAGATTTCCGGCGGAAGATCGGCTTCGAAGATCGGCTCCAGCACCAGCATCGCTGCGGTCATGCAGACCCGATCCCGCACCGTCGAGATGCCCAGCGGCCTGAGTTTGCCGTTGGCCTTCGGTATAAACACTCGTCTGATTGGCTCCGGCCGGTAGCTCTCCTGCCTGAGCGCAAGCGCCAGTTCAGCCAGCCACCGTTCGACCCCATAGGCCTCGATGTCCGCAAAGTCCTGACCGTCTATTCCCGGCGCCCCCTTGTTGGCGCGGCACTGGGCATAGGCATGCGCCAGAATGTCGTCGCGGCTGATCTTGTCGTACAGGGCATAGAAGCGATAGCCGGCTTCTGCCTTCGCTTTCGCGTGTGACGCCCTCTGCAGCTTCTGAACACTCTTCGGAGTTGATAGGTTGCCCAATCTCCAGGTCCCTCACTACTTCCTGCGTCTGTCTTGAACCAAGGCCCCTTCCCTCCACCGGCATTACCCGGCTTCACCGGTACTACGGGCCTCTCCGCCACCCCATTGCGCCCGGCCTGTCCCTCGCGGGCGTCCGGTTGATCATCCCTGATCACGCATTGGGGCTTCCCGTGTTGCGCACGCTTTCCTTGTGTACATGCTGCCGCCACTACCCCGGTGCAGCAGATGGGCCTACTCCTCGCTCAAACTCGCCCATCCGTATCAGCCTTCCCCGAAACCACTATCGGGTCGGCCTGCACATCGACCTTTTCGAGGATTGCTCGGCGTTTACTCACGTTGCGGCCTGCACACTCGCGCGGTCACCAAAACCGTGACCGTTATCCGAAGGCTTCAGACATTTCGTCTCCTCCATGCCTGCTCCGGCTGCTTCCGGCTGGAGCGGTCGCCGGGGCTTGCACCCGCTGGAAAAGCGCCGCCTTGTCACGGCGCACGTGGCACCGCGGTCTTTTCCGGCACGCGGGTGCCGGTGCAGACGCTGCTCGATTACCTCGAGGCCGGCGAAACGGTGGACGCTTTTCTCGAAGGCTTCCCATCGGTATCGCGCGGGCAGGTCATCGCTTTCCTGGAACAAGCGAAGGAGCGACTGATCGAAGCTGCCTCGTGACCGGCGTCTCGCACGCGACCTCGCCGTTGTTCGTAACGGTAGATCGAAACCTGTCCTTTCAGCAGAACATTGCCTCTTTCCCCATCGCCGTCGTCGTGCTTCGGGCCCGAACCAACCGGCTCGCAGATCTCAAGCTGCTGGTGTCAAGCCTGCTGGCGGCCATTGCATCGACGCCGCCCGGGCGCGCAGATCGTCGATCACCTTTTTGCTCGCGTCTCGGCCGGCATCAGCGCAAAGGCACAGGCACGTGTTCACGGTGCTTGAGGATGCCCTCGGCCTCGGGGCAGGAACATCGAACTAAGCGTTAGCTCGGTGGTCAGTTGCACCTCCAAAACGTGGTTCACCATGATCCTTGTGGGCTCTCCCCGATTTTCCAGAAACGCAATGGCGGCTTGCAGCAAGGTCCAGGTTCCCTCACGGTCGACCGAGGGCAGGGTGATCAGCCCGGGGTGCAGCTCTGTCCGCCCGATCAAGCGCCGAAAATCTCGCGCATTCTGCGTGACGATGATGCGGTCTTCCTCGATGCACCACGCGAGCACGCTGTGATCTGGTGCACCGCGTCGGCCGACGTGCAATGGGTGGACGGCGTCGTGTCGCCCGATGCTATTGAGCCGGATCGCAAGCTGAGGCGAAAGGCACTCGTCGACGAAAAACCTCACGCTGCATCAGACCAGGGCTTACCGCCCCGGCGTGCAATTAGTGGGTGCGTTCGGGCATAGATGATTGCCGCGTCGATCGCCTCGCGCTGCAGGTCGGGATTGTCGGCGAGCACGTCCTCAACGGTGTCGCCGTGTTCAATGCGGCCGAGTACCGAATAAACCGTCATCCGAGTCCCGCGAACGATCGGCGTACCGCCTTTTACCGCTTCATCGTTGACAATGAATTTGTCTCGCATGGTGCGGTAATGCTCGGTCCGATCCATCGCGTCTCCAACGAGCCGGCCGATGTCGATCTCGACGGCCGGGGTGATCTCGAACCGGGCAGTTCGGATCTCTGCGGGCTGCAGGCGCGCGAGTTTGTCCAACAGCCGCTTCTTATGAGCTTTCGTCAACTTCAGATCGAGCTTCGCTACGACTGCTGCGTAGGCAACCGCGTGGGATGGGAGCAGCTGCTGCGAGGTCCGTCTTCCGGCCCGGCCCGGCGGGCGACGCGCCACCAGGACGTGGTCTTGTACCGCCCTATCGACGACGCGTAGTGGGGTGCCCGCCAGTTCGGCAACTTCGCGCGGGGTAAGAGTTGCGATCGCCATCTCGGTGCCGGCGTTAGGCGAAGCGCTTCACTGCCGACTTGAGCAGCTCCGGCACCCGACCGTCGTCCTCGGCGCCCGTGCGTCCTCGAGCGTCCAAAAGGCGAGCTGGGTGTCGCGAAGAAATCAACAGGAGCCGTCTACATGTCAACGAGCGGTGCGCGCCGGTCGCGCTGTTCGACCGACGCGTAGAACGCATCCATGTCGATGTGGATGATTTTGCGCGCGCCCGGCGAGGGTCGAATTCACTGGCGACGCCAACGTGATCGACCGTCTTTGATTACCCGCCTTCGATCTTCGGGATGAAGAACACCTCGCTGCCTTGGCGCAGCGGCTGCAGATAACCGACCTCCTGGATCTCGCCGTCGATCGCGACCGTGGTTTCTTCTTCGAGATGTTCGCCGAGGCCGGGATAGAGCTTGTCCAAGGCTTTGATGACGCCGCGCAGGTTTCTCGCCGCGACCTCGAATTCGCGCACCCCGCCGGTGTAGCGGCGGCTGAAGCCGCTCGACAGCGTCACCCGCGCGGTCGTCTCTATCATCGCTTTAGTCCCCTGCCACCCGGCGGTCATTGCGAGCGCAGCGAAGCAATCTCAAGCAATTGGCCCGCTCCATTGAGATTGCTTCGTCGCTCCGCTCCTCGCAATGACAGGATTATGCCGTTAATCGTCGGCGGCCGCAGCCGTATCGAGGGCGGCGACGATCTTGGGCGGCGACATCGGCAATTCGGTCAGCCGGCGGCCGACCGCATTGTCGATGGCGTTGGCGATCGCCGCCATCGGCGGCACGATATTGACCTCGCCGACGCCTTTGGCGCCGAACGGGTGGGCGGGGTTCGGCACCTCGACGAGGATCGCCTCGATCATCGGTACGTCGGAGGTGACCGGCACCCGGTAGTCGAGGAAGCCCGGATTGTCGAGCCGCCCGGCCCGATCGTAGATGTATTCCTCGTTCAAGGCCCAGCCGATGCCTTGGGCCACGCCGCCCTGGATCTGGCCCTCGACATAGGAGGGATGGATCGCCTTGCCGACGTCCTGGGCCGCCACATAGCGCAGGATCGTCACTTTGCCGGTTTCGGGATCGACCTCGAGATCGCAGAACTGGGTCGAAAAGCCGGGCGCCATGCCGCCGGCATTGACCGAGGCCTGGGCCCCGATCGGGCCGCCGGTCAGCGCCTTTTTGGCTGCCAATTCCTTGAGCGACAGCGGCGGGAAATCGCCGACATTGGCGCCGGCCGGCCTGGCCTGGCCGTCCTCCCAGACGACGCCGTCGACATCGACGTCCCAGATGATCGCGGCCCGGGCGCGCAGATCGTCGATCACCTTTTTGCTCGCCTCGACCACCGCCATGCCGGTCGCGAAGGTGACGCGCGAGCCGCCGGTCACATGGGTGTAGCCGATCGACGCGGTATCGGCGACGATCGAGCGCACCAGGTTGTAGTCGACGCCGAGCGTCTCGGCCGCCATCAGCGCCATCGAAGCGCGCGAGCCGCCGATATCCGGGCTGCCGGTGGCGACGAGGACGGTGCCGTCCTCGTTGACCTGGACGCTGGCGCTCGAACTCGCCGCCGCCGTTGAACCAATAACCGGAGGCGACGCCGCGCCCCTGGTTCTTGCCCAAGGGCGCGCGATAGGCCGGATGGTTGATCAGCGCTTCGAGCGTCTCGACATAGCCGCGATGCGCCATCTTTGGTCCGTAGATCATCGTCGTCCCCGGCCGCGCCGCGTTCCTCAGGCGGAATTGCAGCGGGTCCATGCCGACCTTCTTGGCCAGCATGTCGAGCACGCTCTCGACCGCAAACGCCGAGATCGGCGATCCCGGCGCGCGATAGGCGGCCGATTTCGGCCGGTTGCAGACGACGTCATAGCCGATCGCGCGCGCATTCGGGATGTCATAGGGGGCAAAGGCGCAGAGGCACGCGTTCATCACCGGCGAGCCGGGAAAGGCGCCGGCCTGGAACTTGAAGACGCCGTCGGCGGCGGTGATCCTGCCGTCCCTGGTGACGCCGATCTTGACCCACATCGAGGCGCCCGAGGTCGGGCCCGAGGCCTTGAACACCTCGTCGCGGCTCATCACGATCTTGACCGGCCGGCCGGTCTTGCGCGACAGCGCCGCCGCCACCGGTTCGAGATAGACGATGGTCTTGCCGCCAAAGCCGCCGCCGATTTCGGCCGCGGTGACCCGGAGATCGCCGATCGCGACGCCGAGCAGCTTCGCGGTCAGCGCGCGCACGACAAAATGGCCCTGGCTCGACGCCCAGATCTCGCCCTGGCCGTCGGCGTCGATCCGCGCGACCGTCGCATGCGGCTCGATATAGGCCTGATGCACGGCCGCGGTCTTGAACTCCTTTTCGATGACGTAATCGGCCTCGGCAAAGCCCCGGTCGAGATCGCCGATCGCAAATTCGACCCGCTTGGCGATGTTCGAGGGTTTGCTCGGCGCCGGCTCGACGCCGCGGGTGATCATGTCCTCGAACAGCAATGGCGCATCGGGCGCCATTGCCGCATCGACGTCGATCACGTGCGGCAATACTTCGTAGTCGATCTCGACCAGCGCCGCCGCCTCGTCGGCCGTGTTCTTGTCGATCGCCGCGACTGCGGCGACGGCATGGCCCTCGTAGAGCGCCTTCTCGCGCGCCATGACGTTGCGGGTGATGTGCCAGAAATTCTGCTGCACCCGCTCCGGGCCCTGGTATTCGAATTTCTGCTGGGGAAAATCGGCGGCGGTGACCACCGCCTTGACGCCCGGCAATTGGAGCGCCTTCGACGCGTCGATCGAGCGGATCCGGGCATGGGCATGGGGCGAGCGGATGATCTTGCCGTAGAGCGCCCCGGCCATCGCCAGATCGGCGCCGTACATCGCCCGCCCCGTGACCTTCGGCACCCCGTCCGGACGGATCGGCCGAGTTCCAACCCATTTGAAGCGCGACGGTGCGATATCGTTCACGGCTTTTTCTCCAGATCGCCCGGTGGAATGACGGGCAACAGCGTCGCGCGCCAGCGCTGGAAATGCAAGCCCGCGACGCAGCGTTCCGCCAAACCGCGAGCGGGCGAGGCAGGCGCGTGTTATAAGATCTGTTCACCGTGCACGGCAGCGGTTTCGATGGTGCCGCCCGGATTCCGGAATCTGGGCTTGTCGTGGAAAACAACGGGGGAGGTTCTGGTCGCGCCGCAGGCGAGGCGCTGAGCGACGCCCAGAAGCAAATCGGGACCGTGCTTCTCGTGCAATTCACGGCGCTGCGGGCCGAGATCCAGAACCGATCGACCGCCCAGGCAGCGATCGTATCGCTGAACATTACTGCAATCGGGTGATCGCCGGCTTCTACTTCGCGCAATAAGCGGATCCCCGCATATTGCTCGTTATTCCGATCGTCTTTCCAATTTTGGGGATGATGTAAGTCGATCAGGCAGCAAATATTGCCAATATCGGCCGTTTTATTCAGCATGCGATCATGCCCGCGCTGGCCAGGACTGCTGGAGTTGACCGATTGCCCGGCTATGAAATTTTTGTCCGTGAATTCGAGAGGCGCGGAACGTTTCGCTTTTTTATGTTTGGCATCCCGACCCTGTTCATCTTCGCCCTATTGCCGCTCGGTGCGCTCGCCCTGCCGTTTCTGCCGGGTATGCACACTTCCCGGCACCCGATTATGTGGGCGCCCGCTGGTCTCGGCAGCTTGCTGCTCTTTGCCTTTATTATAGCTTGGGTGGGGATTATGACCCGCGGCGACACCGGGCGGCTGATCCGCCGGAAGTCGAAGGCCGGGCCTCGTGTTGATGTCGACCATGCTTGATCCGCAACGCTGCTGGGATTTTGCTGTCCGTCATCTGAACATGCTGCGCCGGCCTTGGGGATTTGACGCGAGCGAGGCCGGGACTGGCGACTATGCCGCGCTGTTTGGCCGCGACTCGTTGTGGATCGTCCTGTCTCTCCTGGATGTCATCGAGCTTTTTCCCGACCCCTTGTTCAGGGATTGGGTTCGACAGCATCCGAGCGCTGGCTGCTCGTCAAGGCCGCGTCACCCGCGATGCGATCGAGGAGCAGCCGGGTAAGATTCCGCATGAGTGCCGCGCGCGGCTGGATGAACGGCTGCGGCGCATGAACATTCAGTTCGAGGGCGGGTTGTCCTATAGCGGGTTCGACCAGACGTTCCTGTTCGTTATCGCCTGTTGCGAAGCGGCGGAACAGTTCGGATCGGAGCTGATTGACGCGCCGCTGGTGCGTGCATTGCGGCTCGCTTTGAGCTGGATCGAAACTGTTGCCGACGAAGACCACGACCGATTGCTGGAGTATCGGCGACGAAGCCCGAAAAATCTTTTGAATGAACCTTGGCGCGATAGTTTCGACAGCCTGGTCTCGACCGGTGAGGACATACCGCCCCATCCGATCGCGTGGCTTTCGGTACAGGCCTATGCGTTCAAGGCGTGGCTCGCCGCAGCGGTTTATTTCGAACGACTTGGCGACAGCGCTGCGGAACGCGATCTGCGCTCCAGAGCCTCCGTGCTCGCGAGCCGTGTCGCGAAACTCTTTTGGATCGATGGCCAAGACTGCCCTCTGATCGCACTCGATGCGGCAAAGCGGCCGATCCCGATGATCTCGTCCGACGCCGGACATGCACTTTGGTCGGGAATCCTACCCGACGATCGCGTGCCCTCTCTGATCAGACGCCTGATGATGCCCGATCTCCTCAGCCGCTACGGGGTGCGGACGCTCTCCGCCGCATCTTCGTTCTTTGCGCCATTTTCCTATCACCGCAGCAATATTTGGCCGTTCGACAACGCGATATTTGCTTAGAGGACTCTTGCGCTACGGATATACGGCCGAGGCGCGGCGCGTCATCGAGGGCGTCATCGCCGCGGTCGAGAAGATCGGCACCCCCTGCGAGCTATACCTCGCGCTCGACGGCGCCCTCGCCGTCGACCCCCTGACCGATCAGACACTCCTCCTGCGACGCCGAGAGCCGCCGGAGAACCAAATTCAGGGTTGGACGGCTGCAGGGCTCATGTACATGAGCGCCGCGCTCGCCCGGCTGACGGACAGACCGCTCGATTGTCGTTCCGGCGCATGAGTTCGCCTGAGCGGTTGCCGGTGCTCGACGTCCATTCGACGTTTCCGCCGACGACGGGCGGAGTCGAATCCCACCTCGCCGATCTCGCGCACCAGCTTGGCGGCCGCGGCTGCGCCGTCACGATCCTTACCGGCGAGCCGCAACCGATTGCGATCGAGGGCTGCGATGTAATCAGCACCGAGTTGCTGAACCGAAGAACTCGGTCTCGCCAGCCGCGTGCGCTTTGTGTCTGCGGCCTACAGGGACATGCCGCGTCTCTACAGCGACGCCGACATCGACATCTACCCGACCCTCGGTGAGGAGCCTTACGGCTTGGTTCCGCTCGAAGCCATGAGCTGCGCCCGCCCGATCGTGGCGTCGCTGTCCGGCGGGATCGCCGAAACGGTCGTCGACAACATAACCGGGTTCACTGTCGCACCTGGCGACGCCGCCGGGCTCGCGGATCGGGTCGAGCTGCTGCTTTTGTCGCCGACGCTGGCGCGCCGCTTGGCTCTGGCGGGCCGCCAGCGAGTGATCGAGCGCTGCGACTCGGCAGCCTCTGCCGACGCACTCTTTCGTCGTTTCAAGGCGGCAGCGCCTCGACCGAACTGATCGAGGTTTCACGAAGCGCGGAATTCGAGCGGCTGCCTGCTGAGAAACGCGGCAAAGAAGTAGAGCTCGGCATCGAGTGCCCGCTTGATGTTGTCGGCGCGGCGGAACCCGTGCTGCTCGCCGTCGAACAACAGATAAAGACAGGGGATGCCGCGGCGGCGCAGGGCCGCGACCATCGCCTCGGCCTGCTGCGGCGGGACGACGCGGTCTTCGGCACCCTGGAAGAAGGCGACCGGTACGGACAGCAGCCGCGCGCTGTGGATCGGCGAGCGGGCGAGATAGAGGTCGCGGCGTTCTGGGTAGGGCCCAATCAGGCCGTCGAGATAGCGGCTCTCGAATTTGTGCGTATCCTTGGCCAGCGCCTCGAGATCGCCGATGCCGTAATAGCTGGCGCCGGTCTTGAATTCCTTGCGGAAGGTCAGCGTCGCGAGGGTCGTGAAGCCGCCGGCGCTGCCGCCGCTGATCGCCCAGCGCTCGGGATCGACCGCACGCCTGATTTCGGCGAGATGGCGGGCGCCGTTGACGCAGTCGGCGACGTCGACGACGCCCCAATTGCCTTGCAGCCGCAGGCGGAACTCGCGGCCATAGCCGGTGCTGCCGCCGTAATTGACGTCGAGGACGGCAAAGCCCCGGCTCGTCCAATATTGCGTGCTCCAGCTCAATGTCGCCGAGGCGGCAGCGGTCGGGCCGCCGTGGCAATGCACGATGAGCGGCGACAGATCACCGGCGGGCGCCGCGAAATCGGCATTGCGCGGCGGGTAGAACAAGCCATAGGCCTGCAAGCCGTCCTCGGTGTCGAAGGCGACGGGCTCCGGCGCCGAGATGAAGCCGCGATAGGCTTCGACATCCTGCGTCGTCGAGAGCCTCAGGGTCGTCGACCGGCGCTCGCCGAGATCGAGGACGACGATCGCGGGCGGGGTCAAGGGCGAGCCGCCGCGGAGATAGACGCGTCCCGCGGTGGCGCGGACCGACGAGATGTCTTGGTAGGGGAGCGCTATCGGCTCCGCCGCGAGCGAGCCAAGGTCAATGACGCCGAGCCGGTGGATACCGTCCTCGACATAGCTGCAAACGAGCCGCCGCACCCCGTCGAAGGCATAGGTCGACATCCGGAACGCCCATTGCGGGCGGCCGAATTCCGCTGCCAACACCCAGACCGGCTCGACCCTGCCGCCTTGGGCCCGGAACAGGTTCCACCATCGCCCCCGCAGCCCGTCCTGGGCCCGGTCGGAGACAAAATAGAGCACCCCGTCCGGGGACCATTCGGGCTGGAAGATCGACTCGTCATTGCCGCCGGCCACCCGCCGGGCCCCGGCGATCGCACCATCCCCGGAGAATTCGCCGACCCACAATTCGCAGCCGATCCACGGCATGTTCGGGTGGTCCCAGGCGAGCCAGGCAAGGCGGCTGCCGTCCGGGGCGAGGCGGGGTGCGGCATAGAAGTCGCGGCCCGCCTGCAGTACCCGCTGAATCCCCGGCGCGTCGAGCGGGATCTCGACGATCGCATTGACCGGCTGCGGCGCGCCCGTCGTGTGGTCCTCGCGCACCCAGATCATCCGCGAGCGCGCGGGGTCGATGACGCCGTCGGCGTAGCGCAGCCCGCCCGGTTGTCGGGGCTCGGGAGTGATCGGCATCGGTGCTGCACCCGCCCGCTGACGATAAAGCCGCTGATCGGCGTCGTTCGCGAAATAAACGGTGCCGGCATCGACCAGATAGGCGCCGCCACCATATTCATGAACGCGGGTGCGGACGTTGCAGGGAACGGCGCCGCCCTCCGAGAGCGGCGGGGTGACGTCGGCGATCGCGCCGTCCGCAGCGCGGCGGACGACGACCGATCGCCCGCCCTCCTGCGGACGCGTTTCGAGCCAGTAGACGTCGGCGCCGTCGAGCAGAATCTCGCCGAGCCCGATCGACGTGGCGACGATCATTTCGGAGGTGATCGGCGAGGACCAGGAGCCGTAAGGGGCGGTCTTTGGTTCGGGCATGAATTCCTCCGAAGGGTCTTGCCGGCGCATCAGGCAGCGGCGGTGCAGATCAAGCCCGCCTTTGCAAGGTGCCGCGGCCGCGGCATTGTGCGACGCCACGACGCGAAGGCGAGACGGAAAATGGCTTATTCGCTGATCGACGACAGCCGCGGCGCCGTTCCGGTGGCCGCCGTAACCCACGACCGGCTGCCCCTGTGGCTCGGCGCGGCCCCGGAGGGCCAGCGCAACTGGGTGCAGTCCATCGGTTTTTCCGCCGAGCCGGGCAAATTTGCGCTGGTCCCCGGCGCCGACGGACGGCTGGCCTCGATCCTCGTCGGGGTCGGCAGCGGCGCCGCGGACGGTGCCGGGATCTGGGCCCTGGCCGGGCTGCCGGAAGCGCTGCCGGAGGGGAACTACCGGCTCGCGGCGGCGCCCGCGGGCGCCGATCCGACGCGGCTGGCGCTCGGTTGGGCGCTCGGCACCTATGCCTTCACCCGCTATCACCCCAAGCCGGCGAGCGGCGCCAGGCTGGTCTGGCCCGAGGGCGCCGACCGCGGCCGGGTGTTGCGGCTCGCCGCGGCGGTGTTCCTCGCGCGCGACCTCGTCAACACGCCGGCCGGCGATCTTGGACCCGAGGAGCTGGCGGCGGCCGCGGTCCAGGTCGCCGAGGCGGCCGGTGCCCGCCATCGGACGATCGTCGGCGAGCAATTGCTGGCCGAGAATTACCCGACGATCCATGCGGTCGGCCGCGCCAGCCAGCGCCCGCCGCGGCTTGTCGACATCGGTTGGGGCGACCCGGCGGCGCCGAAGGTGACGCTGGTCGGCAAGGGCGTCTGCTTCGACAGCGGCGGGCTCGATCTCAAGCCCGCCTCGGGCATGCGGCTGATGAAGAAGGACATGGCCGGCGCCGCAATCATGCTCGCGCTCGCCCAAGCGATCATGGATGCGAAGCTCGGCGTGCGGCTGCGCGTGCTGCTGCCGCTGGTCGAGAATTCGCTGTCGGGCAATGCGCTGCGCCCCTTGGACATCATCCACACCCGCAAGGGACTGACGGTCGAGATCGGCAACACCGACGCCGAGGGTCGGCTCATCCTGTGCGACGCGCTCACCGAGGCGGCGAGCGAGAGCCCGGCATTGCTCTTCGACATCGCCACCCTGACCGGGGCGGCGCGGGTGGCGCTCGGACCGGATTTGGCGGCGCTGTTCTGCAACGACGAGCCGCTGGCCCAGGGGCTCCTCGAAGCCGCCGCGGCCGAGGACGATCCGATGTGGCGGATGCCGCTGTGGCGCCCCTACCGCAAGATGCTCGACAGCAAAGTCGCCGACCTCAACAACGTCTCGGACTCGCCGCATGCCGGCGCCGTCACTGCCGCGCTCTATCTGCAGGAGTTCGTGCCGCCCGAGATTGCCTGGGCGCATCTCGACGCGTTTGCGTGGAACCCGCAATCTCGCGCCGGCCGTCCGGAGGGTGCCGAGGCCACCGCCCTGCGCGCCCTCTACGCCTATCTCGCGCGACGCTTCGGCTAGCCCATTTCCGGCGCAAATTCCGTTTTGCGAAGGGCCGATCGAGACGGCCGCCGGGCTCGCTGACCACTTGGTTGCGGGTCGGCGACAGGCGGGGGAGTTCGTGCTATGATTGTGAGACCCGAGCCGCGTTTCGAAGGAGCTCGAGCATGAACCGAGTTGCGCACGCCGCCTTGGCGGCGGTGATGATCCTGCTGCCGCTGGCCTGCTGCTCCTCGCCGGGCAGCGATCTGCCGCCGGTCCCGCCGACGCAGAACCTGGCGTCCTATCGCCTGGGCGCCGGTGACGACCTCGATATCAAGGTGCTCGGCGCCAATGAGCTGAACGCCCGGTACATCGTGCAGGACGATGGCACCATCCGCATGCTGATGATCGGCAGGGTGCAGGCGAAAGGCCTCACCTCGGACATGCTGGCCGCGAGCATCGCGGAACAGTTGCGGGCCGGGCGCTACATCACTAGGCCGTTCGTCAGCGTCGCGGTCTTCACCTATCGTCCGTTCTACATCCTCGGCGAGGTCGTCAAACCCGGCGCCTATCCCTACGCCTCCGGCATGCGGGTGCTGAGCGCCGTGGCCTATGCCCAAGGCTACACCTATCGCGCAAACCAGAATTTTGTGGTCATCACGCGCAACGGCAAGGACGGCAGAGCCGATATCCTATCGTCGATCCAGCCGGACGATATCATCCGCGTCCCCGAGCGCTATTTTTGATCGACCGCGGGGCCCGACCGTTCAGAACTGCGTGCCGAGCCGCAGCATCACGAGGCTTTGCGAATAGGGAGTGCCTGCGCTGAGGCCGCTCGAAGTGCGCTGCAGGTATCCGTAGGAACCGGCCAAATATAGGTTTCGGTTGAGCAAATATTTAATGCTCGCGCCGGCTGAAAAGATGTTGTCGTTTCGTGAAATGCCTTGATAGCTGTCATTTTCATACCCGGCATACGCGTTCAGCAGGAGATTATGACGGAGCTCGTGATCGGCGCTTGCCGTCACCAAGGACTGAAGATAGCCCGCCCCGGTAACGCCGATCGTCGGGTTGGTCGTCTGGAAGGTGCGGATGCCGTTGAAATTGAGCGTCGTCAGCGGGGTGACATTCCAGACGAGGCGACCGCCCGCGTCGGGCGTGGAGGTTGAGGGGAGGCTCGAGGTTTGGAAGCTCTGGGTCAAATAACCGACATATATTTCACCGTAGAGCAGATGCCTCGGTAGTATCTGTAGACCGGCATCGACGCGATACACCGTGGAATTGAAGCTGACGCCGGTCGGCGGGGTGACGGGATAATTGTATACCGAGCCGCTGGCTCTGACGTAGGCTCGGTAATCGGGGATGAACTCATAGCTGACGCGCAGCGCCGCCTGCGGTATGATGGCGTTTGACGTACTCTGCGAGGCCGAGCCGCCGCTGATCAGCGGGACCGGGTTGTACTCCGTTGCCGTCACCCCGAGATCGGCTTCGTAGCCGAGCCGCCGTCCGGATTGCTGGTAGCCGAACCCCGCGCTTTCCTGGTTGTAGGTCACCGGTGCCGCGGCGTTGCCGGGCGAATTCGGCGAGGTCCGCGGTATATAGAGATGCGCGACCAGCGCATTGCCAAAAAATCCGCTGTTGGCATCGACGTCGAGACGACCATCGGTCGAAACAAAACCGGTGGCGGTGTTTTGCGTCGGGTTTTGGGCATAGAAACCGGCCGCGGCGCCAGCGTGCAGGTTGATGGCGTTGCTCGGCAGGCTCGACAACAGGTCGAAGCCGGGCTGGAGCACCGTGATGTAATCGCTGGTCGGGCTTGGCAGCGCGAAAATGTTGCTGTTGTAGACTTCGTCGACCTCGGCGTGCGGGAACCAGAAGAAATCGCCAACGCGCATCCCGATCGGGTCGTAATCGGGGCGCGACCGCCCGACCACGGTTTGGCCGGCAACGGTCGGTTGCCCGGGTGCGGCAGGCGCCTGCGGTCCAACCGGAGCCACCGGCAGCGGCAGCAAGGGCTCGGTCACCTGCGCCGTCGCGGCAAGCGGCGCCAAGCCGACCGCCAGGGCCGCGATCGCGCAAAAGCGCCGCCGGTGCCGACGCGGCTCATCCCGCACGATTGCCGACCGGAGCATCGTCCACCTCCGCAACCGGCGCCGGGGGCTAGACCGGGTGCGGTCGCGCACTACGGAAATTGTCGCGGGCGCGCGGCTGTCGATACCCGACGTTGGCGGCAACCCCCGTCTCTGGTGCGATCATCGCTCTGGTCCGGCGTTCGCAAAAGCGGCTCGGGCAGCCTTGCAGCAGCCGCGAATCCTCTACCTTAAGTATTGCCGCGGCACAACGATTTCCGTTTCGCGCAAGGCGCGCCGCGGCGACGGTTTGCCGGCGCGCCGGTCGGGAGGCGAGGGCGATCCTCCGAAAATGCCAGCCGATCCGCTTGGATAGCTCGCCGCAGGGGGTTGCCGGGGCGCCGCACGTTAGCGCCGGCGCGGCGTATATCCGGCTTGCTGCGGCCCGGTCGCGCGCGGCGGGGGTGGTGCCCGGCGCCCGCGAATTAATGCCTCAGCGGCGGTTGCCGGAGAGCGAGGGCCGGACGACGGCAATGCCCGTGACCAGCTGCTCCCGGACCCGGCCTATCCGCTGCCACACGCGAACCCGCGTCGCGACCGGCGCCGATCACCCGCCGAGCGCCAAAATGAGGCGCGTCGAGCTCTGCTATAATTAAATATTCATAAATTGCTCGCTGCGCCTGGCTTTTCCGATCCCTTTCAAGACGCCGATTTGACGAGTGAAGCCAAAATCCACAAAATGGCGGGTGCTGGTTTTTGAGTGGGCGGAAGGTGCCGGGTCTGGGGCGTTGTCGGCCTAGGCTGGCGCCGCTCGCCGATCGGCCGCACTTGGCGACAGGGCCATCCGATGCGCAGTGAGACGATCGCCATCCATGGTGGCTACGACATCGAGCCCACGACGAAGGCGGTCGCGGTGCCGATCTACCAGACCGTCGCCTACGCCTTCGACAGCGCCGAGCACGGCGCCGCCTTGTTCAATCTCGAGGTCGAGGGCTATCGCTACAGCCGGATCAGCAATCCGACGACAACGGTGCTCGAGCGCCGGGTTGCGGCCCTCGAAGGCGGCGTCGAGGCGCTGGCCGTCGCCACCGGGCAGGCGGCGTTGCATTATGCCACGCTCAACCTTGCCGGGCTCGGCAGCAACCTCGTTTCCGTCCCGCAACTTTACGGCACGACCCACACTTTGTTCGCCCACCTGTTGCCGAGCCTCGGCGTCGGCGTGCGGTTTGCCGAGAGCGACGATCCGGCCGCGATCGAGAAGCTGATCGACGCGGAGACGAAAGCGGTGTTCTGCGAGAGCGTCGGCAATCCGGCGGGCAATATTTGCGACCTTGAAGCGCTGGCGCAAGTCGCTCACAAACACGGCGTGCCTTTGATTGTGGACAATACCGTCGCCACTCCGATTCTGCTGCGACCGATCGATTATGGCGCCGATATCGTCGTGCATTCGCTGACGAAGTTTTTGGGAGGTCATGGCACGACATTGGGCGGCATCATCGTCGATAGCGGCGAATTTCCGTGGGACGCCGATCCGCGGCGGTTTCCGATGTTCAACGAGCCGGACGCCTCTTACCACGGCCTCGTCTACCGAGAACGGTTCGGCCGGGCGGCCTACATCGCGCGCTGTCGCTCGGTCTATCAGCGGGCAACCGGGTCCGTCCTGGCGCCGATCAGCGCATTTCTATTGCTTCAAGGCATTGAGACGGTGGCGCTGCGGATCGAACGCCACGTCGAGAATGCACGCAAAGTCGCCGGATTCTTGCGCGAGGATCCCCGGGTCGCATGGGTCAACTACGCCGGTTTTCCAGACAGTGGTTATTATAAGTTGGCACAGAAATATCTGGGAGGGCGCGCCTGCTCGTTGATCACCTTTGGCATTCGCGGCGGCTTTGAGGCAGCCATGAAATTTTACAACGCGCTCTCGTTGTTTAAACGGCTCGTCAATTTGGGCGATGCCAAATCCTTGGCTTGCCACCCGGCTTCGACCACGCATCGGCAGATGTCGGCGGCGGAGCAGCGCGGCGCCGGCGTCACCCCGGAGACGATCCGGCTCAGCATCGGGATCGAGCATGTCGATGACATCATTGCCGACCTCGATCAGGCCCTGGACCAAGGCGTCGCCCCCGGGATGAGCGCGGGACGGTGACCGGTCGGTTGCCCGACCCCGCGGGATCGCCGCGTCCGCCGCGGCCGGCGCCCGATAGCGCCGGCCGCGATCGACTTGTCATCGGGCTGGTCAACAACATGCCCGACGCCGCCCTGCACAACACCGAGCGCCAATTCCGGCGATTGATTGGCGCCGCGGCGGGCGAGACCCCGGTTTGTCTGAGGCTTTTTTACCTCGCGGAAATCCCCCGCGGTGAACGTGGCCGTGCCTACCTCGAACAGCATTACGAAGAGGCCGGCGCACTCTGGTCGGACCAACTCGACGGTCTGATCGTGACCGGGACCGAGCCGCGCGCCGCCGATCTGCGGGACGAGCCCTACTGGGCGGTTTTGACGCGGCTCGTCGGGTGGGCCGAGGACCGCACGGTCTCGACCATTTGGTCGTGTCTTGCGGCACATGCCGCGGTTCTATACGAGGAGGGGATCACCCGGCAGAAGTTGCCCGAAAAACTCTCCGGCCTGTTCGAGTGCCGCAAAATTGCCGACCATCCGATCGTTCGCGGCACCCCGCTGCGCTGGCGGGTCGCGCATTCCCGCTACAACGGGGTGCCGGAGGCGGCTTTGGCCGCCCGCGGCTACCGCCTCTTGACCCGCGCCAAGGAGACGGGGCCCGATCTGTTCGTCCGGCAGAAGCGGAGCCTGTTCGTCTATTTTCAAGGCCACCCCGAATATGAGCCGGACACCTTGGCGCGCGAATATCGCAGGGATGTCGGGCGCTTTCTCGTCGGGGAGAGGGACGATTATCCGGCAATGCCGCGCCGCTATTTCAGTCGGGAGGCGGCGGCGGCGCTGGCCTTGCTGCGGCAGCGCGCGCTCGAGGACCGCAGCCCCGATCTCTTGGCGGAATACCCCGCGGTCGCGCTTGTCGGTTCGGCGGGTGCCTCGTCGCGATCGGCGGTCACGATTTACCGCCGATGGCTGTCCTATGTCGCGGCAGGCACAGGTCGCGGCGACGGCGCCACATTCTCGGCCGGATCGCGGCGATCCCTGATCGGCGCGCCGGTTGCGGACCGCTAACGCCGGAGGCGGCCGGTCGGGATGACAGACCCGTCGGGCAGGGTCCGGGCGTTGTTCCCGACCGCGAGACGACGCCAGCAATTGGACGACTTTCTCACGCGCGAACTGGTTCGGGCCGACCAGCGGATCGTCGCCGGTCCGGTCACCCCGACGATCGACCTCGCCGGGTTCCGGCGCGAGCTCGCGACATTCGATTTCGCGGCGCCGCAGCCGCTCGAGGACGTGCTGCGGTGGACGATCGCGCAGCTGGAGCAGGGCGTCGTCCACCTCACGCATCCGCGCTATTTCGGGCTGTTCAACCCGGCCCCCACCTTTCCGGCCGAGTGTGCCGACCGGATCGCGGCGGCGTTCAATCCGCAGTTGGCCACGGCGACCACTTCCCCGGTCGCGGTCGAACTCGAGGCGCATGTGGTTCGCGCCGTCGCCCGGCGTGCGGGTTTTCCGCCGGGCGCCACCGGCCATTTCACGACCGGGGGAGCGGAGGCCAACTACACGGCGCTGCTCTGCGCCCTGACCCGTGCGAACCCGCGGTTTGCGAGCGAAGGAGCGCGTGCCTTCGACGGGCCGCCGCGGTTCTACGTCTCCCGCGACAGTCACCTCGCCTGGCTCAAAATCGCGCATCAGACGGGGATCGGCCGCGCCGCCGTTCGCTTTGTGGCAACCGATGGGCAGGGTCGCATGGACCGGGGTGCGCTGCGCGACGCCGTGGCGGGCGATCGGGCCGCGGGCTGCACGCCGGTGATGATCGGCGCTACCGCCGGCACCACCAATGCGGGGATGATCGATCCGCTGGCGGCTTGCGCCGAGATTGCCGACGGCTTTGGTCTCTGGTTCCATGTCGACGCGGCGTGGGGCGGAGCGATCATCGCTTCCGAGCGGCTGCGCGGCTTGCTGCACGGCATCGAGCAGGCCGACTCGATGACGATCGACGCGCACAAATGGTTCGCGACGACGATGGGCTGCGGCATTTTCGTCACCAAGCACGCGGCCGCGCTGTCGTCCGCTTTCGATGTCGCGACCAGCTATATGCCGTCTGCCGCGCGCGGCCTCGATCCCTATCTGACGTCGGTGCAGTGGTCTCGACGGTTCCTCGGGCTGCGCCTGTTTCTATCGTTGGCGGCAACCGGTTGGGCCGGTTACGCGCGGCACGTCGAACGCTCGACCGATCTGATCCGGCAGCTGGCGGAGGACTTGGCGCAACGGGGATGGGCGATCGCAAACGAGCCGTCGCTCGGCGTTTTGTGCGTCGCCCCGCCGCGGCAACGAGAGGGCGAGGTTCGCGCGATCGTCGCTCGCGTCCTGGCATCGGGCCGCGCCTGGATCTCGGCGGCGCTGTTCGAGGGCCGCGAGGTCATTCGGGCCTGCGTGACGCACGGCGGCACCGGCCGCGACGATATCGCCGCCTTGGTCGAGGTCCTCGAAGCCGCCGCGGCGCCGGACCGGCCCGCATAGGCGGCGGCAGGATCACGCCCGCCTGAGTTTGTCGATCAACGCCGCGATCGTCGCTATCGACCGAAACTGCTCCGGGGTGATCTCCGCGGCCGGGATCGTGATCTCGAAATCGGCTTCGATCGCCAGCATCAGCTGGACCATATCGATCGAACTGAGACCGGCGGCGGTCAGCGGCTGGTCGACCGACACCGGGCGGTTAACCGCGCTCTTGACGAGGATCTGCTCGACCAGCACGAGCAATCGGTCCCGCGTCAGGCTGGGGCTTTCGTCCAACATCGATCGATGACCTGACCTGTCGAAGCCTGGTGGGCTGAAGCGGCGTTCCGCCTATGGGTACAACCATAAATCAGATCGGTTTTCCGGTCAATTCAATTCAACCTATATTGATCTTCGACACGAATTCACCGCCGAGATCGACAAAATCGCGGCCAATCGCCAGAACATCGATGCCGCGGCGAAATACACCGCTGTGCCTCGGCCGGCATCGGCGGCTGCCGCCGACAAGCGGCTCGCTGGCTCAGCTGCACCCTGGCCTGCCGGTGCGGGCGGCGTCTCCGGACCGACCGGCGGCGCCGGTGAGGCCGCGAGACACTCGGTCAGGCCGGCCGCCGCGTCGAAACCGCCCTCGCGCCAACTGAACGACCGGCCGGGATCGGTCCGCGCCGCCGGGGCTCGGCCGGTGTGCCGGCCGAAACGTTCACGGGCGAGGCGGGCGACACGATCGAGACAGAAAACCGCACGCCACAAGGGTTGGCGCTGCATGTTCACCGCCGCGGCCCGCGGCAAGTGAATAAGCCGATAGTCTTGCGTTTCGAACGGCGCACGCTATGGTGCTTCAGAGAAACGGGTCTGGAACACGGTGTTGGCTAAGCCGGCTTGCCATCGACGATCAGAAATATCGGTTTCTGAAGGCTGGGGTGTTCGTCCTGCACACGATTAAGCGAGAGTAAATCCTGATGACCGATAACGAACTGATCGAGGAACTTTATCGTCGATTTCGGTATGCCTCGGAAGGAATATTTTCGACTCGCATCCTAAATTTACGGATTGACGATCTGCCGTTTTGGGACGCTGACGGCAATCCATTCGGCAATGTTAAGCACCTCGTTCGCGGCGATGACAAAAGTGGTGCCTCATTCGATATTTACAGGCTTGGGTGGTTCGGAGGAAAGGTTTGGGAACTGGTCATTATTGACGGCGCTTATCTTCCGCATGCCCATCAGAGAATAAATAGCGAGTTTTTTATATTCATTGGACGTGGTCATCTTTCGCGCGACGAGCAATGGACTGCTTATCAAGAGAGAACGAGGGTCGCCGTCGGCAAAGCGGTGGCGCACGGTTTTATAACTGATCCTGAATTTGTCCCGACAGTTTTTCTTTCTATCCAAAGTGATCCGATCAGAAAGATTTTGGTGGATCCGGAGACGAGAGCCGAAAAATTTGAAGACGATTTTGTTTACGTTGATGACAGATTTCCGCTACCGCCCGCTCTTTTGCTCGCAAGACACCGGAAGCTGTGAGAGACAGCCTGCCGATGCGCCGTTCATCGGCAACAACGCGGGCGCCGCCTCCCTTACCTCGACGATCCGGCTGAGCACCAGTCGAGGACTGTGAAGCTCTATTCGTATGAAGTAACGGCCGAGGGCGACCGATACTGATATTCACGCTGAAAGAGATTTCGAATTTGGGCGACGACTCCCATCTGGCGATGTGGCGAAAGTGGACGGGTGACGATCCGCAGCGTTCGATCGCTCGATCTCTTGCGAATCCTGTCAAACGACATCCAGAACTGACCCCCATGTTGCCTCACCCGGCGATGTTACCGAGACGACGTCTGCAACCTGGAACGGGTTTACGTCGGACTTCGGATTGAACCGTAGCCTCGGGGTGGAGCTATGATGCCGGTGACCGGTGAAGCGGAAGCGGGCTCTGCTGGGGAGCAACCCGCCGAGGAATAGCCGGTCGGAGACTTACGCCGATGGACCGGGGGCTGGTCGCAGCTGACCGGTTCCCGCAACTCGGCGGGCTTCAAATGCCGGGCCCAAGTCATCGGAGTAGATCTCCTAATCCCTCAAAAACCCGTGGCAGCCACTGTACGGTGGTCGCCGGCATCGACATGGTGGTCGGGTAACAAGCGATCGGCGATCTGGAGTTCCGGGGCAATGATGGCGGCGCTCTCGGCGATGATCGGGCGCGCCTGCTGGGCGCGCCTTCACCGCACTGTGCACCGTGCGCAGGTGGCGGTCATTGAACCGATCCGGATGGGTCAGCTCGAGCCGCCGCAGAACTTCCAATGCGGAGATTGTCGGCTCGCCATCGAGCCAAGCGCGAATTTGATCCTGCGCTTCGTCGAGCATCGAGGGCCGTTTCGGTACCGGCTTGCGACGACGGTACGGTCGGCGATGCGTCGGCCGCCGTTCGCCGTCACGCCACGCCGTCCTCAGGCTGGCGGCAAAGCGATCGAGATCGTCGACGATGGGCTGTGGCGGCGGTGTAAAGTAAAGGCGCGCCAAAGCCTGCGCCGACACCATGCCCTCGAACCGGCCGTAGCCGACCAGACGGCGGACGATCGAACCATTCTTTTGTTCGACCAGGCCTTGTCGTTCTTGCGGTAGGAACGGGATCGCGATTACCGAGTTGGGGCCGCCGACCGGGCAGAGCTCAGAGCCTCGAGAGCTGCGATTTCGCATGAGTTCGGGTCCCGGGGATACCTTGGGGATACCTCTACACTGAGTTGCTGGCCGAATATTGGATATAGCGCTTCGAAAGGATTGGTGAGCCCGCCGGGATTCGAACCCGGGACCTACTGATTAAAAGTCGGGCCGTATGACACCTCTTGCAACCCCGTGAAACAGGCAATATCTTAAGACAGGCCCGGTAAACAGCCGATTTACCCTGCTACCCGGTTTCAGGACGTTTCGCACAGTACCCCGATTTTGCTACCCCATTTGCTACCCCAGCGGATCGAGCAGGGTAGCAGTATCGAGTGAG
This sequence comes from uncultured Alphaproteobacteria bacterium, assembly GCA_963772295.1. GTDB lineage: Bacteria > Pseudomonadota > Alphaproteobacteria > ATCC43930 > CGMCC-115725 > AP-15. The sequence goes on along the minus strand of CAVYWO010000017.1, from coordinate 18,110 downwards.
GGATCGGATGGCCCGGTTCACGGACAAGTTCATCGACGCGCTGCGCCCGAAGACCGAGCGCTTCGAAAAATGGGAAGGGGGCGGCTTTGGTATCCGCGTCTCGCCTCGCGGGGGCAAGGCATGGATTTGGGTTTATCACTTCGACGGCCGGCCGCGTCGCATGACGCTCGGCGCTTACCCGGCGTTGGGGCTCGCCGACGCGCGCATCAAGGTCGGAGAGGCCCGAAAGCTCTTGGAGTGTGGGATCGATCCAGGCGACCGTGAAGTTCAGCGGCGGAAAGCTGAGCGTGTCGCCGAAACCATGGCGGAGCTGGCCGAAGCTTATCTCGAAAAATGGGCGCGCCCGCGCAAGCGATCGGCGGCCGAGGACGAGCGCATATTGCGGAAGGATGTGCTCCCCGCTTGGGGACGGCGGAAGGCGAAAGACATCGCACGCCGCGACGTGATCACGCTCCTCGACAAGATCGTCGAGCGGGGCTCGCCGATTGCCGCGAACCGGACGCTGGCCGTGGTTCGGCGGATGTTCGGGTGGGCGTTATCGCGCGACATCGTGTCCGCGAACCCCTGCGCCGGGGTGAAGGCGCCGGGCCAGGAAACGCGTCGCGATCGGGTGCTGATCGTGGATGAGATCGCCAGCCTGTGGCGCGCACTCGACAATCCCGAGCTGGCAATTTCGAAAACGATCCGGCTTGCGCTGAAACTGCAACTCGCTACCGGGCAGCGCAAAGGCGAAGTCGTCGGCGCAGAGTGGGCCGAGTTCGACCTCGACGAGAAGGTTTGGACGATCCCGGCCGGGAGGGCCAAGAATAAGCTCGCGCACCGCGTCCCGCTGTCGCCCTTGGCCCTATCCGTTCTCAGGGCCGCCAACATCGAGCAACAGAAAGGGGCAGCGTTGGACGCGCCCAGCTGGCTGTTCCCTTCGCCGCGTACTGGCAGTCCGGTCACCGGCCCCGCCGTCGACCACGCTATGCGAAACAATCGCGATGCGCTTGGCACCGGGGATGCGACGCCACACGACCTTCGCCGAACCGCGGCATCGCACATGACAAGTATCGGGATCAGCCGGCTCGTCGTCTCGAAGATCCTGAACCATGCCGAGCCCGGCGTGACTGCAGTTTATGACCGGCACTCCTACGACCGCGAGAAGCGGGCGGCGCTCGACGCTTGGAGCAGTCGGCTCGAAGAAATCATCGGCGCTCGCCTTGACCACGCGGACAGCGTGGCGCTGCGCACGGGCTCGCAATGACCGCTCTCGGGTCGGTCGACTTCACCGATCGGGACGTCGGGCTCATCAGTGCCGAATTGCCCGCCGGGTGCGATCCGCGGCGGGTGGAATTGTTGCCGCAGATTTTGCGCGAGTGGGCCCGCCGGGATTTGCAAGAGTATTTTGAAAGAGAGTCACCATTGACCAAGCGCAAATATCGTGATCGTCGTGAACGGCTCGCGCGGCTTGGAGGAGTGGCAGTCCGCTTGTTGGAGATGGTCGATGGGCTCGATCGAGGGGACCGGTTGACCCTTGCCGCGCAGATCGGGATTGCCGCGGGGCAGAGGCCCTTCGAGGCTATTTTTAGCAAGGCCAATGAAGAACGCGTGGGGAAAGCCCGAGATTATATCGCACTCGTCGCGGCTGGCGGCAGGCTTCCGTTGGAAGCGCCGACCCGCGGGCAACCACGCAATATTTTGAGTTATCTAATAATGATGGACCTAGCCGCAATATACGAATGGCTCGTGGACGCCGACGCGTCTCGTCGGGTCGACAGGATAACGCACGAGGAAGCCGGACCGTTTCGTGAATTTGCAGGAGCGTTATGGTCTGTGGTCTTCCACAGCGACGACCGACTCTCTGCGGCTCTTAAAAACTGGGCCGAAGCAAGGAAGAAATACGGAGAGAGTTCTCCGGTCATGTTCAACATGGACCTTCGGCACCCGGAATGGGGGTTATTCGGTTCCGAATGAGGTAATTCTCCCCATGTGACCCGGGGAGAAAGCCATCCGATATCGGGTTCACCGTGCAACTAGGTGAACCTAGATGAAAGAGAATGCTTTAAGGTCAAACCGCCTTGCTCGGCCTAGAGCGGCGGCGTTGGCGAGGCTTCGCGACGGTTCTGGAAAGTCGCCGCCATCTCAAGTTGATCGCATTGTCCGCGAGCCGGAATGCGACCATCGAACTGGCCTCAGCAGATCCACCCGGTGGCGCCTTGAACGCAGAGGACTATTTCCGCGGCGGCGCCGGATCTCGCCTGGTTGCTCCGGCTGGTTGGAGAGCGAATTGGCGGCTTGGATCGCCGCAAGATAACCCATGCCGCAGAGATACGGCCCCGGCACGCTGGCAGGCGCAGCCGAGGCCGAGAGCGATATCGCTGGCAGCGACAGGCGCTCTCATACCGGCCCTGCCGCCCCGGCGCAAGTCACGTCGCCGCATACCCTGCGACCGGCGCCGCCCCGAACCGCTGCGATCGTCGCGACCGACTGGCGGGCGGCCGAGAACAGCGGCTCGCTCCGCGGATACGTCGAGCTGCATCTGCCGAGCGGGCTGGTGCTACGAGACTGCACGTTCCACCAGCAGGGCGAACGACAGTGGATCGGTCTGCCCGGAAAGGCGCAGATCGACGCCGAGGGTCGCCAACGCATCGATCCGGCTACCGGTAAACGGCTGTATCGACCGGTCGTCGAGATCCCGGATCGGAGGGACCGTGAGCGATTCCAAGAAGCAGCGCTTGCTGCCGTGGCGAAGCTCCTGGCAGCCGAGGCTCTGCGATGACCGCCGAGATGCTCGCCAGCGGGCAGTTTGCGGTCACCTTCTTCGACGATTGTGCCGCGCAGAAAAAGCGCCAACGGCTCATCACACTTGACGACCTCACCGCGCTGATCCGCGGCGCATCGGCGGTCGAGAAGAGTGGTCTGCCTTGGCTGAAACTCGCGCGCTTCGGCAACGCGAAGACGGATCGAGGCAGCCTGCGTCACGATCGGAACGTGATCGCCATCAGCGGCATCGAGGCCGATTACGACGGTGAGCGGGTCAGCTTCGACGATGCCGTCGACATCGCTGCCAAGGCCGGGCTCCTTGCGATTCTCTATACCTCACCGAGCCATACTCCGGAACGGCCGCGCTGGCGCGTGCTCGCTCCGACACGTGATGAATACCCGCCCGCCGAGCGGACTTGGTTGCTCGGCCGGCTCAACGGGCTCTACCGTGGGATTTTCGCCAGCGAGAGCTGGACTCTCTCGCAATCGTATTATTACGGCCGCGTCGACGGGGCAATCGCTTACCGCGTCGAAATCGTCGAGGGAGAGCTGATCGATCAGCTCCACGACCTCGATCTCATCGCGGTCGGGCCGCCGACTAGCGACGGCCGCGGCGCCAAGGGAGCCGGGACTGATATCGGCGCCGAAGCGCGCGATGACGCGGAACTGGTGCGCCGCATCGTTACCGGTGAAGGCTACCATATCGAGCTGACCGCGCTCGCCGCCCGCTATATCGGCCGCGGCATAGACCCCCGTGATGTCGCCGAGACAATGCGCGGGTTCATGCTCGCGCACCCGCCCGAGACGCGAGACGCCCGGTGGCAAGACCGCATGGAATCCATCGGCGCCATCGTCCGCTCGGCCGCGCAGAAATTCGCCCCGAGAGCCCAACATCGGCGTGCCGTCGCCCGGCTGACGCATCGCATGATCCGACGCCGTCGCAGCGGCGACGAGATCAGAACGGCGCTTCTTGCCGAGGCCGAGCGGCTCGGAATCACACCCGAATGTGCGCTGGGGATCGGCCGCGCCATCCTCCGGGACACGATCGGCAGGCGTTCGCATGCGTGACGACGCGTCGGGCGGCGATGAATTTGCTGAGTACGACGCACGAAGACGACCGCGCGACCCCCCTGATACACCGGCGATTTGGATCGATGAGGATGCGTGGGTCGAGGCGAAGCTCCCGCGCCGCCCTTGGGTCGCTCGCGGATACGCTCTTCGCGGTGCCGTCACCATCGTCGCCGGGCCGCCCTCCGCACTGAAGTCGAGCCTCATGCTCGCCTGGGGCTGCGCGGTCGCTCTCGGCCAGCAGCAAGGCCGCTTCATTCCGACCGCTGCCGAGGCCGCAGTCATCTACAACGTCGAAGACGACGCCACCGAACAGCGCCGGCGGCTCTCTGCCGTGCTGCGCCAGTTCGACGCGACACCGGCCGCGATCGCCGGCAAGCTCGTCCGTGTCGGGCCGTCCGGTATAGGCACGCTTTTTGCCCGCGATCCCGAGACCGGCGATGTCCTCCCGACGCCGGCGATGACGCGCCTGCGGGCGCTGATCGCCAAGCGCTTGCCCGCGATTCTCGTCGCCGATCCGTTCGCCGAACTGCACGACGCCGAAGAAAACGACAACACCGCGATCCGTCGGATCATCGCCGAGTTCCGCGCACTGGCCGTCGAGTTCAACGTCGCGGTCATCCTCGTGCACCACACGCGCAAGGGGATCGTCACTCCCGGCGACCCCGATGCAGCGCGCGGCGCGTCCTCGATCATCGGCGCCGGGCGTATCGTGCTGACCCTTACGCCCATGTCGGAACAGGATGCGGAAAGGTTCGGGCTTTCCACCGATCGCAAGAACTGCTCGCGTTATGTGCGCCTCGACGACGCCAAGCAGAACTATTCAAGTATCGGTGAGGCCGTCTGGTACGAGAAGATACCCTACGACCTCGACAACGGTGAAACCGTTCCGGCTGCCGTACCGTGGCAGCCGCCGGATCTGTGGGAAGGGGTCAGCACCTCGATCGCGAACGCAATCCTGGACGAACTCGATGCCGGCCTCGACGGTGGCAAGCGTCTCTACAGCGACCACCCGAGGGCGACCGATCGCGCCGCTGCAGACGTCGTACTCCGATACGTCTCCAGGCTTAACCGAGCGCAGGCGCGCGAAATCATCAAGACCTGGATCAAGAACGGCGTGCTCTACCGCGAATCCTACGACGACGAGGTGGAGCGGAAGCAGCGCCAAGGGCTCCGAGTCAATCGCCTAAAACGGCCAGGCCCGCGTGCGCCATGACCGAATTTCCATGGCGCGGCATGGCGCAGAAGTGCTGCGCCATGCTTTTCCCACCTTGGCGCGCTCCCTCCGAGACGGCAATCTTCCCTGGCGCCGCAGCGCTTCGGGATCGGCCCGCAGGTGCCCATGCGGTCAGGCTTTAGCGAAGGCATCCCAGCGCTCCCTTCGCACCGAGTTCGGGCCCGCACAGTCCAACGCTCCTTGCGCCGACGAGCTCCGCGAAAGCATGCGGCGGGCCGTCGAAACCGCCACTGGACCTCTCAACCGCACGATCGAGCATCTAACAAGAAACCATAGTCGGTGCGGTGCCAACCGTCACTCGCGAGCTTGTCCCAGGGGTCCAGGAACAAGAAACAAAGCGTCGGTCATGCCGCCAAAGGGGTGATCTGGAGGGCGTAGCCGAGATTTTGCAGACGCGTGACGAGGCGGCGGGTCTAACAAGCGTGCTCCGGGGCCGTTGCCGGCCCGTGGCGACAATCTGGGGTGCTCAGGGGCTCCGGGTCCGACTAACAGACGGGCTTTTCGCACCAAGGAAAAACCGACCTCTGTGCCGACGACGGTGCGCACCCTAACCCCGAACTCGCCCCCGTTTCATCTCCTGCGGGTCGGCACCGCCGGTGGGCGACTAACAACAGAACGCGATCTTTCTGTGGAGGATCTCAGAAAAGCCCGCGAGCAACACATGGACATCCTCAAAGCCGTGCAAGCCAGGGCCGCAGCCGAATCCCAGAAGCCGTTGTTGCCACCATTCGACAGCAACCTCTCGATGCGCGCCATGGTGGTACGGCAGGGTATTGATCGTCTTCGCAATGAGCTGATGAAACTCACGCCGGCCGAGTGCATCGCGATAGAGATCGAGTTGTCGACACGATATCACGACAATCCGACATTGGCGCACGAGAAGATCGTCTTCGGCGACCACGCAGAGCTCGCTGGCGGGATCTTGCGCAGGCTTCCGCAAGACACGAGGTGATGCTGTGACATGGGCACAGTGGAAAAAATCGGGAAATGCGTGACGCGATGACGCAAGCGCCGATGCATGAAGCACGGGAGCGAGCACGCGAGCGGAGCGAAGCCTATCGCGAGCGGCGGCGACATGGGCGCGTATCGGTGTCGATCGAGGTTGGGCCGCATCAGCTCGCCGCTTTGGAACGGTTGTCGCTCTTGGATGTGGGCGATCGAGACAAGACGTCCGTCGCGTTGGCGGTGAGCCGGTTCCTCGATGCAGCGCCGCATCTGTCGGCCATGGGAGACGCGCTGTGGCCTGAGGACGAAGAAGCCGCACCATGACCAGATTAGCGAATGCACCGACCGGCTGGGCCGCGTTCCGGGTTTTGCGGAAGCCTCCAGCGCCGCTTCCCCATCGTCGGCATGGCAATTGGGTCCATGGCCGCTATTCTCGATCGCGAGTCGAGGGGATGCGAGAGGCCCGGCGGCTCATCAGAAATCCTGCGCGGTACCTGGCGGCTCCCCGATCTCCTAGAGATGGACCGCCCGAAGCCGATCGGGTGGAACGCCTACCGGGATGCGCGCCATCAAGCCCGGCCGAAGCAAGATTGATTGGAGGTTTTGCGGTATAGGGCGCCGCACCCAGACCAGCGGCTCGCGGATGGTTTCCCCAAGTTTGCCCGCGATAGCCGCGAGAACGGTCCGGCGCCGGGGCCTAAGCCAACCCCGACGGCCGGATGCCGTATTCATCGAGCAGCCACTCGGGCGCGGCACACCCCCACTGACCAGGCCGCGGCCCCCACCCCGGCATCCACATTTTCCGTTGCAGGTACAAAGCCAGTCGCGGCTCCCAAAATTCGACTGGGTCGATCTCAAACGGCCGATTCCGCTCGGCCCGTGGCTGGAGACCGGGAGGATGGTCCTCGACGATTTCGGCGGCGGCCGCCGTGGCATCCAAAACCTCGCCGGGTTCGGCAGATGTCCCGACCTTCGGTGACAGCCGGGCATCTTGATCGCCTTCAATTACGCTCGGCCCCACGGTTGCGCAGGACGGCGCGAAGCGGGTGCCCTCCGATGCTGTCGTCGATGGGGTTATACGCAACGCAATCGCCTGCTTGATCAGCTCGATGAGCGCGCCGCAAAGGGCGTCCTTATCGGCGGGACCGGTTGCAGGCATCCAGCCGAGCGCAACCAGATCGGAGATATCGTTCGATTCGACTTTCAGGCTCACGATCGTTTCGCCCTGGCGGCGACGCTCTCGGGATTTCCGCATACGGGCCGCGGCAGCTGACGGTGCCGACGCGGCTGAGGCTCGGTTCATCGGAAAGTCACTCCTCTCGGCTGACATGCCTAACAATCCTTCGTCGAGCCTATAGCCGCCGTCTCCTGTTGGAAGATCCACAGGCCTCGACATGACATCGGTAACCGTCTCGTCGCCGTTCCGATCAGTCGTAAGCCCAAGCGATCGAGGTTTCTACTCCCACATGTTATCGAAACGTCCCGGTCTTAGCCGTGTATAGCCGACTGTGTTCTGGATGTTTTTGTGCCCGAGATAATCCTGGATCTCGCGTACATCCTTGCCGCGGTCGGCGAGCGCGAAGCCGCAGCTGTGGCGCAGCATATGCGGGTGCAAGTCCGGCAGGTCGCAACTCTCGCCTGCCCGTTGCAGCGTCTGCGCGTAAACACCCACGTTTTTGCGACAGCGGCAACCGCGAGTCCGCCGCCGGCACACGTCATCGGCATCCGAACCGCGGGCGACCCCGACGGTTGGGACCCCTTCGACGCGAGATCGGACGGCAGCTTCGAAAGAGGACCCGGAGGTGGGCGGGGGGAGCCCAGACCGAACACGACCGGTTGGCCATGACGACGAGCTTGCGGATAGGTTCCCCGGCCTCCAAAGTCCACGAAATGGAGAACATCGGAGCAAATCTTGCTTAGCCGGCCGCGTCAACCGCGGGCTCGCGGCGATCATCGCGAGCGTATCGACAGAGCGCGCCAGGCGGCAGAAGCGCTGTTCAGATCGAAACCGTCAGTCCGAGAGCTGTTAGCTCCCGAAATCTCCAACGCCGCCCGACCAGCAATCGGCGCGCAAACCGCGCGTGCTCGGAATAAACCCTTCGGCGGCGCCGGTCCGTCACGATGCGGTCGAAGCGGCGATCAGCTCCGAGCCGGCGACGACGCGCGAGATACCGCCGTCGCAATTCACGCGCATCCGCACCTTGGTAAAGCACGGCATAAGGGTTGCCCAAGTTGCCGAGGTCTACGGCGCTGCCGTCGACGACATCGAACGGATTATCCGGTAACCCTAACAGGCCGCTTCGGGCCTCGGTCGGCATCGCCAGTAAAAATAGAAAGCGCCATGTGGGGGACATGGCGCTTTCACCTCAAGAGCAACATAGCGGTTGGGGGGACCGCGGCAACCGCACCTCGCTGAATGTGGTGCGGATGCTGCTCTCTGTTGGTCAACAACGCGGGCGAGATGGAAAGGTTCCGCGATCGCCCGGCAGACCATCGGGGTGTTAAACTCCAAAATGTTTCCATGGCAGAGCTGGCGCGATGGGCGTCTCCCTCGCTGCGCGCGGGCCGCGCTCTACGTCCCCCGCTTTTGCGAGGGCCGCGGAGCCGTCCCCTTTTCCCCCGCTCGGGGGCGTCTCCGCCCTAACCGGTCACGATCGCTTCCGTTAATCGGATTGCCGCCGTCAAGCCCCTCTTTCTTCTTCGGTTAATGTCTCAAGTCGACCCATAGCGGCCACTCGTTTGCGTCGGCAGGGGTACCGGCCGATGCCCCGAAGCAGCCGTCCGCGACCGGCTCAGGAAACGGTTCAGATATGTGAGAAGCGTTCGACTGAACCTCAATTGGCCGGCTCGAGCGATCCCATCCGCCGGATCAGATTGGCTGGCCGTCCCATGAAAATTAACTATACTGGATAGGCCTAATTCAACGGTATTGTCAAGAGCAGCTATATATGTATCGGAATCTGATAATCGATGTTGACCCTGCCCAAGAAATGATGGTTATTGACCGTTGACGACGCAGACGGCTTGTCTTTCTCAGCCGTGGCTGCGCCGGAAATGGGGGGACAAATGCGCTACCTTGCTGCAGCCGGGATCGTAATTGTCGCAATTCTTTCCGCACAACCGGTAATTGCGTGGACGTTCGTGACCGGACCTACCGTCTCGATCGATGGGAAGACCGGTGACCTTGTCGTCAGCTGGACAGAAACGGGGCTGGGGAATACGCCGATAACCTACGACTTTGGTGTCTACACAGCGTTCTCCAGTACTGGTTGCTTTACAAGGAGTGGTAACGCACCGCCAGGGCAGAACAACCTACCCAGCGCAGAGGCTTCACAATGGTCCACCTCGGCAACCATTACGCCGAGCAACGGGCAGATCACCAGCACCTTAGACCTTGCACCACCGCCGTTGGCAGTTCAAGGATGTAGGGGGCAGGGATTGATGGCCTGCCTCACCAGTGTAAAGTATGACAGCCCAATGTTCGAAGACGAGACCGGCGAGATTGTAGGTCTGGGCAGCGAAAACGAAACGTCGGAAACAGTTATAGAGATCCCGAACGATGTATTTAGTGCCTCCGCGAATGGGTTATCACCCCCCTTCTTCCCAAACTCCTGCGTCTCTCCCGGATAAAATTACGGGAGGCGGCGTGGGGGTGGCCGCAACGCCACCCCGACGCGTTGGGGTTGGCCATTCTGCAGGCTCCTTCTCGGAAGGCTGACCGAAATTCGCCTAACATATCAACAGAGGCCGTCGCCTCGGCGAAAGCACTGCTGTTTGCCCATAAATCTGCTCCGGACAACCGGAACGTAGGGCGAAGGTCCGCAGTCGGCGCAAGTCGGTCGCTCCCAAGCGCCGCAGCGAAGGTCGGCTATCCACCCCTTTCGGCCGTTGGTGCCCAGGAGGTCGATATCGGGCTGAGACTACGTTCGCCTGAGTCGACGTGGAGCAACAAGCCACCCACGCCGTGCGGCCGCACTTCGTGGCCAAGAGGGTGCAAAACTCAGGGTGGAGCTTCGCCTAGGAGGTAATTTCCCCCGGCTTATCGACGTCGCGGGTTCGCGTTGCGAGGCCTCTCCATCATTCAGCGTGCGTGCCGCCCAAACCAGTACCGCACTCCGCTCGGCTGTTTCAGGGCGTGGGTGACCCGGCCCTCGAAAAAGGATTGCGCCTATTTTACGCATATCTGAATCTAAAAAAGCATGCCTCTTGCTGGCAGCTGGTGAACGCGGTGGAGGAAAGTAGGCTTCGCCAAATGGTTCGGTCAGTCCTTTGAGCAATCGAGATCAGCATAAATCAGGCATGAGGCCAACCGAGAACACAAATGAGCTAAGGTAGCTCAAGGCCGTCCGGTCGGGATGCGGCTCGGGTGACCGTCGTCGTTGCCGCGACGTCGGTCGCGACCGTACGGGGCCGGGGCAGCCGTGTCCGGAGGTGCGGTCCCTCGACTGGCGATCGTCACCGCGTGCGGGAACTAATCCGCGAGTGGATTGTCTATCTGCTCGACACCGCAATGCGCGAACCACGCCGTCCGGGCGCGCCGCGCCATCGAGTGCAATCGCCGCGGCGGTCCTCGCGCCGCGGGCCAGGGGCAACAACAAGGAGGAACGACCGCACCCGCTCCGCACTATTGCCGCAGATATTTCCGATTGTTGCCGGCAATATCACGCGTCTCTATCGACGGGTCGCCGAGCCCGGTAGCTCAACCTTCATCGTGCGCGACGGATTCGGGGGCGTCACCGATACAACGATATGGCGGGAACCGGGTTTTACTATCTCCATCCGTTATTGGCCGGGCCGATCGAGGAATGGAGAGGGCACTTAGACCGGATCGCGGCGATGGGATTCGGCGCGGTGATCATTGCCCCGCCGTTTCGGCCGGGTGCCTCCGGCGATCTGTTTCTGACCGCCGATCACGACCGTCTCGACCCGCGGCTCGGCGCGGGCGACGCGGTCGCGGCCCTGGCGCGGTGGGCGCAGGCGGCGGTCAGCCGCGGCTTGCGCCCGATGCTGGATCTCGTCGTCGACCGCGTTGCCGCGGAGGCGACTGGAAACGGCGCGGCGGCCTGGTACGGGAGCGATACCGGTGACGAGCCGCCCGATCCGCGGCGTCCGCCGCGAGAGCCGGGCGTCGCCCGACTGCGGGCCGACGGCGACAACGACGGACTTGTCGCCGCCTGGAGCGAGCGGCTGGCGCTGTGGGCCGATGCCGGCATCGTCGGCTTCCGCTGTCTGTGGCCGCATCGCGTGCCGCCGCCGTTCTGGCGCCGGGTGATCGGCGCGATGAAGGAGCGCCCGGGCACTGCCGATTTCATCGCGTGGACGCTCGGCCTCGATGACGCCGCGGCGGCGGCATTGGCGGCGTGCGGCTTCGACCGTGCTGCCTGCTGCACCGGCGCCTGGGATTACCGCAGCGGCGCATTTGTCGAGGCCGTCGATGGTTTGGCCCCGGTTGCGCCGGCGATTGCCGTGGCGGAAACCCCGTTCGACCGCCGCCTCAGCCGCGGATTTGCCGATTCCGGGCGAGCGCGGCGGGCAGCCGCGCGGGCAATCGGGTTCGGCGCCGCCTGGAGTGCGGGCTGGCTGATGCCGATGGGCTTCGAATACGGGGCGACCCGCACAATGGATCCGGCCCGCGACCGTCCCGACGATTTCGCTCGTCTCGTCGCCGGAGCGCCGTTCGACTTGACCGCCGACATCGCCGCCGCCAATGCCGGGAGCGCGGCCGAGGCGGTCGGGCGCACTCCCGGGACCGTTCGCAGCCTGTCGCCGCCGGGCGCGCCGGCCGCGGCCCTGCTGCTTGGCGGCGCCGGCCCCGGTGCGAAGCAGCGCCTGCTGTTGGTCAACCCCAGGCTCGACGAGCCGGTCTCGGTTGCCGTCGCTCCGCTGCTGACGACGAGCGGCCTCGGCGGCGCCATGCTCGACGACGGCAGCGGGGGGCCCCGGTCGGGCCCGAGGGGACGATCGTCGTCGCGCCGGCCGAAGTGAAGCTGGTGCGGGCGGTCGCGACCACGCCGGTCGATCTGCCGGCGCCGGACGCGCTCGCGGCGGCGGCCAAGCCTCGCATCGCAATCGAGGCCATCAGTCCATCGGTCAGCGGCGGACGCTTCGCCGCCAAGCGCCTCGTCGGCGACATCGTCGAGGTCACCGCCGACCTGATCGCCGACGGTCATGATCGCCTCGCCGCGGCGCTGCTGTGGCGAGCCGCGGACGAGCCGGATTGGCGCGAGATGCCGATGCGGCCGCTTGGCAACGACCGCTGGTCGGGCCGCTTCCCGCTCTCCCGCCTCGGGCGCCACCTGTTCACGGTGCTCGCGTGGAAGAACCGGTTCGGCAATTTTGCCGAGGAACTGGACAAGAAGCACGCCGCCGGTCAGCCGATCGATCTTGAACTCGAGGAGGGCCGGCTGCTGGTCGGCGAAGTCGCGGCGCAGACCGCCAACCCCGACGCCGCCGCCCGCCTCGCCGCGCTCGCCGCGAGCCTGGCCGCAGCCGAGCCCGATGAGCGCCGCCGTTTGCTGCTCGCCCCGGCGACAGCCGAATGGATGGCGGCGGCGCGCATCCGCCCGCATGCCAGCCGTCACCCGATCGAACTGCCCGTCGACGCCGAGCGGCGCGCCGCCGGGTTTGCGAGTTGGTACGAGCTGTTTCCCCGCTCGCAGAGCGGCGATCCGGCGCGGCACGGCACCTTCGATGACGTGATCGCACGGCTGCCGGCGATCCGGGACATGGGCTTCGACGTGCTCTATTTCCCGCCGATCCACCCGATCGGCCGGACCAACCGCAAGGGCCGCGACAATTCCCCGCGCGCGGGGCCGGGCGATCCCGGCAGCCCCTATGCGATCGGCAGCGCGGCGGGCGGCCACGACGCGATCCATTCTGCTCTCGGTACGCTCGACGACTTCCGCCGCCTGCGTGACGCCGTTGCGGCGCACGGCCTCGAACTTGCGCTCGATTTCGCCGTGCAGTGTTCGCCTGACCACCCGTGGCTGCGCGAGCACCCGGACTGGTTCCCGTGGCGGCCGGACGGCTCGATCCGCTACGCTGAAAACCCGCCGAAAAAATACGAGGACATCGTCAACGTCGATTTTTACGCCGACGCGGCGGTGCCAGGCCTGTGGCTGGCGCTGCGCGACGCCGTCCTGTTCTGGGCAGACGAAGGCGTGCGCCTGTTCCGCGTCGACAATCCGCACACCAAGCCGCTGCCGTTCTGGGAATGGCTGATCGCCGAGGTGCGCACGCGCTTTCCCGAAGCAGTGTTCCTCGGCGAGGCGTTCACCCGGCCGAAGCTGATGTACCGGCTGGCCAAGCTCGGCTTTTCGCAGTCTTACACCTATTTCACTTGGCGCAACACCAAGGCGGAGCTGACCGAATACCTGACTGAGCTGACGACCAACGCGCGCGATTTTTTCCGGCCGCATTTCTTCGTCAACACGCCTGACATCAATCCGGCGTTTCTGCAGACTTCTGGACGCCCGGGCTTCCTGATCCGCGCCGCCCTCGCCGCGACTCTATCGGGGCTGTTCGGCGTCTACAGCGGCTTCGAATTGTGCGAGGCCCAGCCCCTGCCGGGACGCGAAGAATATCTGCACTCGGAAAAATACGAAATCCGCGCCCGGGACTGGAATGCGCCCGGCAACATCATCGCCGAGCTGACCCGGCTCAATCGCATCCGCCGCGCCAATCCGGCGTTGCAGACGCATCTCGGGATCAGCTTCCTCAACGCGTTCAACGACCAAATCCTCTATTACGCCAAGGCGACGGCCGATCTGCAGAATGTCGTCCTGGTGGCCGTCAACCTCGATCCGCAATTTCCTCAGGAATGCGACATCGAGGTGCCGCTGTGGTTCTGGGGCTTGTCCGATGCGGCCGCTGCAGCGGTCGAGGACCTGATGACCGGCCGCGGCTTCGTCTGGTACGGGAAGGTACAGCATATCCGCCTCGATCCGGCGATGCTTCCCTTTGCGATATGGCGCATCCGACCCGTCGCGGGAGCCACCTGATGCGACAAAAGCGCAACCTGTCGGTGATGAACGACCCGCTCTGGTACAAGGACGCGGTCATCTATCAGCTTCACGTGAAATCGTTTTTTGACGCGAACAACGACGGGGTCGGCGATTTTCCCGGCCTGCTGCAAAAGCTCGATTACATCGCCAGCCTCGGCGTCAATGCGATCTGGCTGCTGCCGTTCTACCCGTCTCCGCGGCGCGACGACGGTTACGACATTTCCGATTATCGCGGCGTCCACCCTGACTACGGCACGCTGGCGGATTTTCGCCGCGTCGTCGCCGGCGCGCACGAGCGCGACATACGCGTCATCACCGAGCTGGTCATCAACCACACCTCGGACCAGCATCTGTGGTTTCAGCGGGCCCGCACGGCAAAGCCGGGCGCCGCGGCGCGGCTCTATTACGTCTGGTCGGACAACGACAAAGCCTATGCCGACACCAGGATCATTTTTGTCGACACGGAAACCTCGAACTGGACCTGGGACGCGGCTGCCCAGGCCTATTACTGGCACCGCTTCTATTCACATCAGCCCGACCTGAATTTCGACAACCCGCGGGTATTGAGGGAGGTGCTGAGCATCATGCGGTTCTGGCTCGACCTTGGCGTTGATGGGCTGCGCCTCGACGCGGTGCCCTACCTGGTCGAGCGTGAAGGAACCGGCAACGAAAACCTGCCGGAGACCCACGCAATCCTCAAGAAAGTGCGCCGCGCCCTCGACGATTACGGGCCCGGTCGAATGCTGCTCGCCGAGGCCAACGAGTGGCCGGAGGACGCTAAGGAATATTTCGGCGACGGCGACGAATGCCACATGGCCTTCCATTTTCCGCTGATGCCGCGGATGTACATGGCAATCGCCGAGGAGGACCGCTTTCCGATCAGCGACATCCTGCGCCAGACGCCGGAGATCCCGGCAAATTGCCAGTGGGCGATCTTCCTGCGCAATCACGACGAATTGACGCTGGAAATGGTGACCGACAAGGAGCGCGATTATTTGTGGGAGACTTATGCCGTCGACCGACGCGCCCGACTTAACCTTGGCATCCGCCGCCGTCTCGCGCCGCTGCTCGAGCACGACCGCAACCGCATCGAATTGATGAACATGCTCCTGCTGTCGATGCCCGGCACCCCGGTGATCTACTATGGCGACGAACTCGGCATGGGCGACAACATCCATCTCGGCGACCGCGACGGCGTGCGCACGCCGATGCAGTGGTCGCCCGACCGCAACGGGGGCTTCTCCCGCGCCAGTCCGGAAACTCTGATCCTGCCGCCTATCATGAACCCGGTTTACGGCTTCGAGGCAATCAACGTCGAGGCGCAGGCCGGCGACCAGTATTCGCTGCTCAACTGGACGCGGCGCATGCTGACCGTGCGCAAGCGCCAGAAGGCGTTCGGCCGCGGCACATTGCGTTTTCTCTATCCCGGCAATCGCAAGGTTCTCGCCTTTCTCCGAGAGTACGAGGACGAGACGATCCTTTGCGTCTGCAACCTGTCGCGCGTGATTCAGGCGGTCGAGCTCGACCTGTCGGGCTATGCCGGGCGCATCCCCGTCGATTTGACGGGCGGCTCGACCTTCCCGCCAATTGGACAGCTGACCTATCTGCTGACCCTGCCGCCCTTCGCGTTCTACTGGTTCCTCCTGTCGACCGACGCCAGCCTGCCGGACTGGCACCTGCCGGCGCCCGAGCCGATGGCCGAGCTCGCCACGCTGGTGCTGCGGCGCGGCGTCGCCGATGTCCTGGAGCCGACCGAGCGCCGCTTTCTGGAGCAAGAGGCGCTGCCCGCTTATCTCGCGCGCCGCCGCTGGTTCGCTTCGAAGGACGAGAAAATCCAGTCGGTGCGCATAACGGCGGCACTACCGGATACAACTCAGCAGATCGAATTGCTGCTGACCGAACTGGAGGTCACGCTGCCGCGCCAGTGTCGAGACCTATCTGCTGCCTTTGTCGATCGCCTGGGAGGATCCTTCAGCGACGCCCTGCCGCAGCAATTGGCGCTGGCTCGGGTGCGACGCAGGCGCCGGGTGGGTTTCTTGACCGACGCCTTCGCGATCGATGCGCTGCCGTTGACGGTGTTGCGCCTGCTCGCCGTCTCCGCCGTGCGTCAGCTCGCCTCCGGCGAAGTTCGCTTCATGCCGACGAGCCAGCTCGCCCAGGTCGAGTTTTCGCCGCAGCCGGAAATCCGCCGTCTGTCCGCGGAACAGTCGAACAGCTCGCTGATCGTCGACGACAAGGCGGTGCTCAAGCTGATCCGCCGCCTGTCGCCGGGCATCCATCCCGAGGCGGAAATGACCCGCTATCTGACCGAGCGCGGCTTTGCCAGCACCGCGCCGCTGCTGGGCGAGGTGGCGCGGTTCGAGCCCGACGGCACACCCTATACAATGGTGCTGATGCAAGGGTTCATCCGCAACCAGGGCGACGGCTGGGGCTGGACGCTCAATTTCCTGTCCCGCCTGCTCAATTCAACCGAAATCGTCGATCCAGAAACTCAGATCGAACCCATCGCCGACGCGATGGGGGCCTATGGCAATTTTGCCGCCGCGCTGGGCCGGCGCCTCGCCGAATTGCACGCCGTATTGGCGATGCCGACCGACCAGCCGGCATTTGGCCGGAGACGGCGACGGCGGCCGATATTGCAGCCTGGTCCGGCGGCGTTCAGAACGCAGCTGGAGGCGGCGCTGGCGGCATTGGCCGGGGTGGCGACATGGTCCGACCCGCAGGCCGCCGCGGCGGCGGCCGTCCTGACGGATCGGCGCGCGGCATTGCTCGACGCAATCGACCGGTTGGCGGCGACCGCCCCGGGCGCGCTGAAGACGCGCGTCCATGGCGATTTTCATCTCGGCCAGGTGCTGGTGTCGTCGGGCGACGCCTACATCATCGACTTCGAGGGCGAGCCGGCGCGGCCGCTGGCGGAGCGGCGGGCCAAGACCAGCCCGCTGCGCGACGTGGCGGGGTTGCTGCGCTCGTTCGACTATGCGGTCGCCGTCGCCGCCGCTCGCACCGATGGCCCGGCGCAATCCGATTCGCCGGGGCGGCCGCCGATCCTCGACCGCTTCGCCGAAGACGCCGGCAACGCCTTTCTCGCCGCCTACCGGGCCGGTCATGCGGCGAGCGAGCATCGCTGGGTTGGCGAGGACAATGAAACCGCTCTGCTCGACCTGTTCCTGATGGAAAAGGCGGCCTACGAGATCTGCTAGAGGCCGCCAACCGGCCGGCCTGGCTGGGCATTCCGCTCAACGGGTTGGCGCGCATCGCGGATCGCACGATCGCCGCGGCGGAGAGCGTCGATGCTTGACGATCCGCGCCTCTCCACCTCTTTGCAGGCGGTCGCCGAAGGGCGCAGCCTCGATCCCTTCGCGGTGCTCGGCCGGCATTCCCTGCCGTCCGGCGACATCGTCCGCGTCATGCTGCCCGGTGCCTTCGCGGTCACTGTCGTCGCGCGCGACGAACCGGACCGCCAATCGGCGCTGAGCCCGATCCGCCAGACCGGGCTGTTCGTCGGCCGTCAGACCGGGCCCCTATGTTCTGCGCATCGACTGGGGCGGCCCGATCCAGGAGACCGAGGACCCCTATTCCTTCGGGCCATTGCTCGGTGAACTCGACGTCTACCTGCTGGCCGAGGGCAAGCACCATGACCTCACCGCCTGCCTTGGCGCGCATGCGATGGTGGTTGATGGGATGCCGGGGGTGCGCTTTGCCGTGCTGACCGCCGAATGCGCGGCGGGTTTCGGCGTCGGCGACTCCAACACCTGGGACGGGCGGCGCCACCCGATGCGGCTGCGCCACGAGGCGGGGGTGTGGGAGATTTTCGTTCCACGCCTCGCGCCCGGGGCGCTCTATAAATACGAGTTGCTCGGACCGGACGGCGCGCTGTTGCCGATGAAGTCCGATCCGGTCGCCTGGCGGGTCGAGCCGCCGCCCGCCACCTCATCGGTCGTCGACGATCCGGCGCCGTTCCGCTGGTCGGACGACGCATGGTGTGCGCAGCGGGCGCGGCGCCAGGCTCCCGACGCGCCTATCTCGATCTACGAAGTGCATGCCGGCTCGTGGATGCGCCACCCCGACGGGCGCCCGCTCCACTGGTTCGAACTTGCCGAGAAGCTGGTCGA
>CAVYWO010000016.1:0-289435 GCA_963772295.1 uncultured Alphaproteobacteria bacterium | reverse complement strand
GCCGATCGAGGAATGGAGAGGGCACTTAGACCGGATCGCGGCGATGGGATTCGGCGCGGTGATCATTGCCCCGCCGTTTCGGCCGGGTGCCTCCGGCGATCTGTTTCTGACCGCCGATCACGACCGTCTCGACCCGCGGCTCGGCGCGGGCGACGCGGTCGCGGCCCTGGCGCGGTGGGCGCAGGCGGCGGTCAGCCGCGGCTTGCGCCCGATGCTGGATCTCGTCGTCGACCGCGTTGCCGCGGAGGCGACTGGAAACGGCGCGGCGGCCTGGTACGGGAGCGATACCGGTGACGAGCCGCCCGATCCGCGGCGTCCGCCGCGAGAGCCGGGCGTCGCCCGACTGCGGGCCGACGGCGACAACGACGGACTTGTCGCCGCCTGGAGCGAGCGGCTGGCGCTGTGGGCCGATGCCGGCATCGTCGGCTTCCGCTGTCTGTGGCCGCATCGCGTGCCGCCGCCGTTCTGGCGCCGGGTGATCGGCGCGATGAAGGAGCGCCCGGGCACCGCCGATTTCATCGCGTGGACGCTCGGCCTCGATGACGCCGCGGCGGCGGCATTGGCGGCGTGCGGCTTCGACCGTGCTGCCTGCTGCACCGGCGCCTGGGATTACCGCAGCGGCGCATTTGTCGAGGCCGTCGATGGTTTGGCCCCGGTTGCGCCGGCGATTGCCGTGGCGGAAACCCCGTTCGACCGCCGCCTCAGCCGCGGATTTGCCGATTTCGGGCGAGCGCGGCGGGCAGCCGCGCGGGCAATCGGGTTCGGCGCCGCCTGGAGTGCGGGCTGGCTGATGCCGATGGGCTTCGAATACGGGGCGACCCGCACAATGGATCCGGCCCGCGACCGTCCCGACGATTTCGCTCGTCTCGTCGCCGGAGCGCCGTTCGACTTACCGCCGACATCGCCGCCGCCAATGCCGGGAGCGCGGCCGAGGCGGTCGGGCGCACTCCCGGGACCGTTCGCAGCCTGTCGCCGCCGGGCGCGCCGGCCGCGGCCCTGCTGCTTGGCGGCGCCGGCCCCGGTGCGAAGCAGCGCCTGCTGTTGGTCAACCCCAGGCTCGACGAGCCGGTCTCGGTTGCCGTCGCTCCGCTGCTGACGACGAGCGGCCTCGGCGGCGCCATGCTCGACGACGGCAGCGGGGGGCCCCCGGTCGGGCCCGAGGGGACGATCGTCGTCGCGCCGGCCGAAGTGAAGCTGGTGCGGGCGGTCGCGACCACGCCGGTCGATCTGCCGGCGCCGGACGCGCTCGCGGCGGCGGCCAAGCCTCGCATCGCAATCGAGGCCATCAGTCCATCGGTCAGCGGCGGACGCTTCGCCGCTAAGCGCCTCGTCGGCGACATCGTCGAGGTCACCGCCGACCTGATCGCCGACGGTCATGATCGCCTCGCCGCGGCGCTGCTGTGGCGAGCCGCGGATGAGCCGGATTGGCGCGAGATGCCGATGCGGCCGCTTGGCAACGACCGCTGGTCGGGCCGCTTCCCGCTCTCCCGCCTCGGGCGCCACCTGTTCACGGTGCTCGCGTGGAAGAACCGGTTTGGCAATTTTGCCGAGGAACTGGACAAGAAGCACGCCGCCGGTTAGCCGATCGATCTTGAACTCGAGGAGGGCCGGCTGCTGGTCGGCGAAGTCGCGGCGCAGACCGCCAACCCCGACGCCGCCGCCCGCCTCGCCGCGCTCGCCGCGAGCCTGGCCGCAGCCGACCCCGATGAGCGCCGCCGTTTGCTGCTCGCCCCGGCGACAGCCGAATGGATGGCGGCGGCGCGCATCCGCCCGCATGCCAGCCGTCACCCGATCGAACTGCCCGTCGACGCCGAGCGGCGCGCCGCCGGGTTTGCGAGTTGGTACGAGCTGTTTCCCCGCTCGCAGAGCGGCGATCCGGCGCGGCACGGCACCTTCGATGACGTGATCGCACGGCTGCCGGCGATCCGGGACATGGGCTTCGACGTGCTCTATTTCCCGCCGATCCACCCGATCGGCCGGACCAACCGCAAAGGCCGCGACAATTCCCCGCGCGCGGGGCCGGGCGATCCCGGCAGCCCCTATGCGATCGGCAGCGCGGCGGGCGGCCACGACGCGATCCATTCTGCTCTCGGTACGCTTGACGACTTCCGCCGCCTGCGTGACGCCGTTGCGGCGCACGGCCTCGAACTTGCGCTCGATTTCGCCGTGCAGTGTTCGCCTGACCACCCGTGGCTGCGCGAGCACCCGGACTGGTTCCCGTGGCGGCCGGACGGCTCGATCCGCTACGCTGAAAACCCGCCGAAAAAATACGAGGACATCGTCAACGTCGATTTTTACGCCGACGCGGCGGTGCCAGGCCTGTGGCTGGCGCTGCGCGACGCCGTCCTGTTCTGGGCAGACGAAGGCGTGCGCCTGTTCCGCGTCGACAATCCGCACACCAAGCCGCTGCCGTTCTGGGAATGGCTGATCGCCGAGGTGCGCACGCGCTTTCCCGAAGCAGTGTTCCTCGGCGAGGCGTTCACCCGGCCGAAGCTGATGTACCGGCTGGCCAAGCTCGGCTTTTCGCAGTCTTACACCTATTTCACTTGGCGCAACACCAAGGCGGAGCTGACCGAATACCTGACTGAGCTGACGACCAACGCGCGCGATTTTTTCCGGCCGCATTTCTTCGTCAACACGCCTGACATCAATCCGGCGTTTCTGCAGACTTCTGGACGCCCGGGCTTCCTGATCCGCGCCGCCCTCGCCGCGACTTTATCGGGGCTGTTCGGCGTCTACAGCGGCTTCGAATTGTGCGAGGCCCAGCCCCTGCCGGGACGCGAAGAATATCTGCACTCGGAAAAATACGAAATCCGCGCCCGGGACTGGAATGCGCCCGGCAACATCATCGCCGAGCTGACCCGGCTCAATCGCATCCGCCGCGCCAATCCGGCGTTGCAGACGCATCTCGGGATCAGCTTCCTCAACGCGTTCAACGACCAAATCCTCTATTACGCCAAGGCGACGGCCGATCTGCAGAATGTCGTCCTGGTGGCCGTCAACCTCGATCCGCAATTTCCTCAGGAATGCGACATCGAGGTGCCGCTGTGGTTCTGGGGCTTGTCCGATGCGGCCGCTGCAGCGGTCGAGGACCTGATGACCGGCCGCGGCTTCGTCTGGTACGGGAAGGTACAGCATATCCGCCTCGATCCGGCGATGCTTCCCTTTGCGATATGGCGCATCCGACCCGTCGCGGGAGCCACCTGATGCGACAAAAGCGCAACCTGTCGGTGATGAACGACCCGCTCTGGTACAAGGACGCGGTCATCTATCAGCTTCACGTGAAATCGTTTTTTGACGCGAACAACGACGGGGTCGGCGATTTTCCCGGCCTGCTGCAAAAGCTCGATTACATCGCCAGCCTCGGCGTCAATGCGATCTGGCTGCTGCCGTTCTACCCGTCTCCGCGGCGCGACGACGGTTACGACATTTCCGATTATCGCGGCGTCCACCCTGACTACGGCACGCTGGCGGATTTTCGCCGCGTCGTCGCCGGCGCGCACGAGCGCGACATACGCGTCATCACCGAGCTGGTCATCAACCACACCTCGGACCAGCATCTGTGGTTTCAGCGGGCCCGCACGGCAAAGCCGGGCGCCGCGGCGCGGCTCTATTACGTCTGGTCGGACAACGACAAAGCCTATGCCGACACCAGGATCATTTTTGTCGACACGGAAACCTCGAACTGGACCTGGGACGCGGCTGCCCAGGCCTATTACTGGCACCGCTTCTATTCACATCAGCCCGACCTGAATTTCGACAACCCGCGGGTATTGAGGGAGGTGCTGAGCATCATGCGGTTCTGGCTCGACCTTGGCGTTGATGGGCTGCGCCTCGACGCGGTGCCCTACCTGGTCGAGCGTGAAGGAACCGGCAACGAAAACCTGCCGGAGACCCACGCAATCCTCAAGAAAGTGCGCCGCGCCCTCGACGATTACGGGCCCGGTCGAATGCTGCTCGCCGAGGCCAACGAGTGGCCGGAGGACGCTAAGGAATATTTCGGCGACGGCGACGAATGCCACATGGCCTTCCATTTTCCGCTGATGCCGCGGATGTACATGGCAATCGCCGAGGAGGACCGCTTTCCGATCAGCGACATCCTGCGCCAGACGCCGGAGATCCCGGCAAATTGCCAGTGGGCGATCTTCCTGCGCAATCACGACGAATTGACGCTGGAAATGGTGACCGACAAGGAGCGCGATTATTTGTGGGAGACTTATGCCGTCGACCGACGCGCCCGACTCAACCTTGGCATCCGCCGCCGTCTCGCGCCGCTGCTCGAGCACGACCGCAACCGCATCGAATTGATGAACATGCTCCTGCTGTCGATGCCCGGCACCCCGGTGATCTACTATGGCGACGAACTCGGCATGGGCGACAACATCCATCTCGGCGACCGCGACGGCGTGCGCACGCCGATGCAGTGGTCGCCCGACCGCAACGGGGGCTTCTCCCGCGCCAGTCCGGAAACTCTGATCCTGCCGCCTATCATGAACCCGGTTTACGGCTTCGAGGCAATCAACGTCGAGGCGCAGGCCGGCGACCAGTATTCGCTGCTCAACTGGACGCGGCGCATGCTGACCGTGCGCAAGCGCCAGAAGGCGTTCGGCCGCGGCACATTGCGTTTTCTCTATCCCGGCAATCGCAAGGTTCTCGCCTTTCTCCGAGAGTACGAGGACGAGACGATCCTTTGCGTCTGCAACCTGTCGCGCGTGATTCAGGCGGTCGAGCTCGACCTGTCGGGCTATGCCGGGCGCATCCCCGTCGATTTGACGGGCGGCTCGACCTTCCCGCCAATTGGACAGCTGACCTATCTGCTGACCCTGCCGCCCTTCGCGTTCTACTGGTTCCTCCTGTCGACCGACGCCAGCCTGCCGGACTGGCACCTGCCGGCGCCCGAGCCGATGGCCGAGCTCGCCACGCTGGTGCTGCGGCGCGGCGTCGCCGATGTCCTGGAGCCGACCGAGCGCCGCTTTCTGGAGCAAGAGGCGCTGCCCGCTTATCTCGCGCGCCGCCGCTGGTTCGCTTCGAAGGACGAGAAAATCCAGTCGGTGCGCATAACGGCGGCACTACCGGATACGACTCAGCAGATCGAATTGCTGCTGACCGAACTGGAGGTCACGCTGCCGCGCCGAGTTGAGACCTATCTGCTGCCTTTGTCGATCGCCTGGGAGGATACCTTCAGCGACGCCCTGCCGCAGCAATTGGCGCTGGCTCGGGTGCGACGCAGGCGCCGGGTGGGTTTCTTGACCGACGCCTTCGCGATCGATGCGCTGCCGTTGACGGTGTTGCGCCTGCTCGCCGTCTCCGCCGTGCGTCAGCTCGCCTCCGGCGAAGTTCGCTTCATGCCGACGAGCCAGCTCGCCCAGGTCGAGTTTTCGCCGCAGCCGGAAATCCGCCGTCTGTCCGCGGAACAGTCGAACAGCTCGCTGATCGTCGACGACAAGGCGGTGCTCAAGCTGATCCGCCGCCTGTCGCCGGGCATCCATCCCGAGGCGGAAATGACCCGCTATCTGACCGAGCGCGGCTTTGCCAGCACCGCGCCGCTGCTGGGCGAGGTGGCGCGGTTCGAGCCCGACGGCACACCCTATACAATGGTGCTGATGCAAGGGTTCATCCGCAACCAGGGCGACGGCTGGGGCTGGACGCTCAATTTCCTGTCCCGCCTGCTCAATTCAACCGAAATCGTCGATCCAGAAACTCAGATCGAACCCATCGCCGACGCGATGGGGGCCTATGGCAATTTTGCCGCCGCGCTGGGCCGGCGCCTCGCCGAATTGCACGCCGTATTGGCGATGCCGACCGACCAGCCGGCCTTTGCGCCGGAGACGGCGACGGCGGCCGATATTGCAGCCTGGTCCGGCGGCGTCCGAACGCAGCTGGAGGCGGCGCTGGCGGCATTGGCCGGGGTGGCGACATGGTCCGACCCGCAGGCCGCCGCGGCGGCGGCCGTCCTGACGGATCGGCGCGCGGCATTGCTCGACGCAATCGACCGGTTGGCGGCAACCGCCCCGGGCGCGCTGAAGACGCGCGTCCATGGCGATTTTCATCTCGGCCAGGTGCTGGTGTCGTCGGGCGACGCCTACATCATCGACTTCGAGGGCGAGCCGGCGCGGCCGCTGGCGGAGCGGCGGGCCAAGACCAGCCCGCTGCGCGACGTGGCGGGGTTGCTGCGCTCGTTCGACTATGCGGTCGCCGTCGCCGCCGCTCGCACCGATGGCCCGGCGCAATCCGATTCGCCGGGGCGGCCGCCGATCCTCGACCGCTTCGCCGAAGACGCCGGCAACGCCTTTCTCGCCGCCTACCGGGCCGGTCATGCGGCGAGCGAGCATCGCTGGGTTGGCGAGGACAATGAAACCGCTCTGCTCGACCTGTTCCTGATGGAAAAGGCGGCCTACGAGATCTGCTACGAGGCCGCCAACCGGCCGGCCTGGCTGGGCATTCCGCTCAACGGGTTGGCGCGCATCGCGGATCGCACGATCGCCGCGGCGGAGAGCGTCGATGCTTGACGATCCGCGCCTCTCCACCTCTTTGCAGGCGGTCGCCGAAGGGCGCAGCCTCGATCCCTTCGCGGTGCTCGGCCGGCATTCCCTGCCGTCCGGCGACATCGTCCGCGTCATGCTGCCCGGTGCCTTCGCGGTCACTGTCGTCGCGCGCGACGAACCGGACCGCCAATCGGCGCTGAGCCCGATCCGCCAGACCGGGCTGTTCGTCGGGCCCGTCGTCGGCCCGGGCCCCTATGTTCTGCGCATCGACTGGGGCGGCCCGATCCAGGAGACCGAGGACCCCTATTCCTTCGGGCCATTGCTCGGTGAACTCGACGTCTACCTGCTGGCCGAGGGCAAGCACCATGACCTAGCCGCCTGCCTTGGCGCGCATGCGATGGTGGTTGATGGGATGCCGGGGGTGCGCTTTGCCGTGTGGGCGCCGAATGCGCGGCGGGTTTCCGTCGTCGGCGACTTCAACACCTGGGACGGGCGGCGCCACCCGATGCGGCTGCGCCACGAGGCGGGGGTGTGGGAGATTTTCGTTCCACGCCTCGCGCCCGGGGCGCTCTATAAATACGAGTTGCTCGGACCGGACGGCGCGCTGTTGCCGATGAAGTCCGATCCGGTCGCCTGGCGGGTCGAGCCGCCGCCCGCCACCTCATCGGTCGTCGACGATCCGGCGCCGTTCCGCTGGTCGGACGACGCATGGTGTGCGCAGCGGGCGCGGCGCCAGGCTCCCGACGCGCCTATCTCGATCTACGAAGTGCATGCCGGCTCGTGGATGCGCCGCCCCGACGGGCGCCCGCTCCACTGGTTCGAACTTGCCGAGAAGCTGGTCGACTACGTGTCCCGCATGGGTTTTACCCATGTCGAATTCCTGCCGGTGATGGCGCATCCCTTTGCCGGGTCGTGGGGCTATCAGCCGCTGAGCCAGTTCGCGCCGAACGCGCTGCTCGGCACGCCGGAGGAATTCGCGCTGCTCGTCGACCGCTGCCACAATGCCGGCATCGGCGTGCTGCTCGATTGGGTGCCGGCGCATTTTCCCACGGATGCGCACGGCCTCGCACGCTTTGACGGCACGCCGCTCTACGAGCATGCCGACCCGCGCGAAGGGTTTCACCGGGACTGGAACACCTTCATCTACAATCTCGGCCGCAACGAAGTGCGCAATTTCCTGGTTGCCAGCGCTTTGCACTGGCTGGAGCGCCTTCATGCCGACGGCATTCGCGTCGATGCGGTGGCGTCGATGCTGTACCGCGACTACAGCCGCTCCGAGGGTGAGTGGATCCCGAATGTCTACGGCGGCCGGGAGAACCTCGAGGCGGTTGCCTTCCTGCAGGAATTGCGCCGGACCATCGACGAGCGGGTGCCCGGCGCCATCCTCGTCGCCGAGGAGTCGACCGCCTGGCCCAACGTGACCCGCCATCCCGACGAAGGCGGGCTTGGCTTTCACTACAAATGGAACATGGGTTGGATGCACGACACGCTCGACTATGTCGCGCGCGAGCCGATCTATCGCAAATACCATCACGACAAACTGACCTTCGGCCTGCTCTACGCCTTCTCCGAACGCTTCATCCTGCCGCTGAGCCACGACGAGGTCGTGTATGGCAAGGGCTCGCTGCTCGGCAAAATGCCTGGCGACCGATGGCAGCGCTTTGCCAATCTCCGCGCCTATTTCGGCTTCATGTGGACCCATCCGGGCAAGAAATTGCTGTTCATGGGCGATGAGTTCGCCCAGGAGCGCGAATGGAACCACGACATGCAGCCGGATTGGGACCTGCTCGACGACCCGGCGCATCGCGGGGTGCAGCGTCTGGTGCGCGACCTCAACCGGCTATATACCGGCGAACCGGCGCTGTACGAACGCGACCACGACGGCGGCGGCTTTCGCTGGGTCGTCGCCGACGACCGCGAGCACAGCGTGTTTGCCAATCTGCGAATGCCCGGCGGCAACGGTCCGCCGATTCTGACCGTCACCAATTTCACTCCGGAGCCGCGCGACGGGTACCGGCTTGGCGTACCGGAGGCCGGCACTTGGCGCACCGTGCTCGACACCGACGCAGCCTGCTACGGCGGATCCAACTATGGCGATGGAGCCGCGGAAACTGCCGAGGCCAGCCCGTGGCAGGACCAGCCGGCCTCGCTCGCGCTGAACTTGCCGCCGCTGGCGACGCTCATCCTGCGGTTAGACGGCAGCCGCAACGCCGCGTGAGCCACTGAGCACCGGCGCGAGGCGAGAGCCGGCACGCTGCCAGCGCTGCGGCCGACAGCGCGCCGGACAAAAGCGCGCAGACGCGTCAGGTCGAGGCTTGCCGGTCCGGTACACGCCATGCGTCGCCAACGCCTCGGAGGACCGGCATCATGATCGAGGAATTCCTCCAATCACCCCTGCCTCCTCGTCGTCCGGGCTTGTGTCGAGATTACATGTTATCGATCACTACTGTCCGGTTAAACGGCAGCTTGGGGTTCTGTAAGCGAGCAATGGAGCGGGTTTTCGGGGGAGAAGGGGCGGTGTCGATTTGAATGCGATGACGATCGCGGGCCTACTTTGCGGGAGTCAGATTCCCGGAGAGGCCGATGCACACGGGCAAGACCCTGTTCGCCCAGCTGATGGATCTTCTGCCGTGGACGACGTTTGCCCGGATCGTCGAACGGTACGGTGGCGACCGCTATGTCAAGTCGTTGCGTTGCGCCGAGCATTTCCGGGTTATGGCATTTGCCCAGCTGACGTATCGGGAGAGCCTGAGGGACATCGAGGCCTGTCTGTCGGCGCAAGCCTCCAAGCTCTATCATATGGGTTTTCGCGCCCCGATTCGGCGCGCGACGCTGTCCGATGCGAACGAGGCGCGCGACTGGCGCATGTACGCCGATTTCGCGCAGGTGCTCATTCGTCAGGCCAGAAAACTCTACGCGGCCGAGAGCCTCGGGGTGGAACTCTCCGAGACGGTCTACGCGCTCGAACTCGACGACCATC
The DNA here is from genome assembly GCA_963772295.1 of uncultured Alphaproteobacteria bacterium. Taxonomy (GTDB): domain Bacteria; phylum Pseudomonadota; class Alphaproteobacteria; order ATCC43930; family CGMCC-115725; genus AP-15. Next base: position 279,970 of record CAVYWO010000016.1, on the reverse strand, counting down.
GACCTGTGCTTGTCGGTCTTTCCTTGGGCGCTGTTCCGTTCGACCAAGGCGGCCGTGAAAATGCATACGCTGCTCGATTTGCGGGGTGCGATTCCGAGCTTTATTCACATCTCCGACGGCAAGCTGCACGACGTCAACGTCCTCGACCTGCTGATTCCGGAAGCCGGCGCCATCTATGTAATGGACCGCGGGTACGTCGATTTCGAGCGCCTCCACGTGCTGCATCAAGCCGGAGCGTTTTTCGTAACCCGCGCCAAGTCGAACCTCGACGCGCGCCGCCTTTATTCGGCCCCGAGCGATCGCACCACCGGGATCATCTGCGATCAAACAATCGCTTTGAACGGCTTCCACAGTCGACGCCATTATCCCGATCATCTGCGACGCATCCGTTTCACGGATGCCGAAAGCAGCAAGACGCTGGTGTTCCTGACCAATCGTTTCTCGTTGCCGGCCGCTACTATCTGCGCTCTCTACAAGGCACGCTGGCAAGTCGAGCTGTTCTTCAAGTGGGTCAAACAGCATCTTCGGATCAAGCAGTTTTACGGTACTTCGGAAAATGCGGTGAAATCTCAGATCTGGATCGCTGTCGCCGTCTATGTCCTCGTCGCCATTGCCAAAAAGCGCCTCAACCTGGACACCTCGCTCTACACCTTGCTGCAGATCCTCTCAGTCACTCTCTTCGAGAAGATGCCGATCTATCAAACCCTTGCCATGAGCCAAAACAGACCCCAAAACCTTGCTCAGTGCAACCAGCTGAATCTATTTGCGTTTTGACCGGACACTAGTGGTTATCGATCAACGTTAATTCGTTCCTCGGTCAGAACTTGACCCGAAGGCCTCCGGCGCCAATCATTGGACATCAACAGACAGGGACCGCTTTCGAAACCGACAACGGCCGTTGAGCCCGGGCGGCCGGAACCACTCTTCATGTTAAGGGTTTTCGGATGCCTGCCGGGCACGGACGCGATGAAGCACTCGGAGGCAGGCGTCCGAAAAGCCTCAAGGGAGGAAACCGCGGGGGAGTATGTGCAGTATGCGCTATGTGCTGGCGGCAGTGTCGGTCTATGGGGATTTAACGCGAGGCTCTGAGCCGGCTCGTGATTTTCGGACGGGGAGGCCGGCTGAGTGAGTGGCGCGACGGTGATTTTGGTCGGCCTGGGTGCTGTGGGAAGGGGGCAGTGGCGCTGACGGATTTGCGTTTCTGGGGTTGAAGGCGGCGCTGAAGGTTGCCGTGGGCAGAGGGTAGGCGTTGCCAGCGAGACATTGGCGTTGGAGAGGGGCGGCGATGGGGAACGGCGATAGGGGCGTGTTGGTCATGAGCTGTCGAGCCGGATCGATGGGAAGGGTCAGCGACAGGGTTGGCAACCGGGTTCAAAGGTCTCGACGATGATCATCCGCCCGCCCAGCAAGGACAAGCACTCCGCTCTTCGTCTTCGTGAGCATTTTCGATGTTGTCGCTTGCCTGGTTCGACCGGGCCGGGTCGGGTACGCCGAGGAACCGGCGGGCCAATGCAATGTTGTTGGCTCGGTTGGCATTGGCGAAGAGGCCATAGTGACGGATGCGGTGAAAACCGTCGGGCAGCACGTGGATCAGGAAGCGACGGATGAACTCGTCGGCGTCGAGCGTCATAAGCTTGTAGCGAGCGCTGGCCTTGGCCCGGTAATCCTTCCATTTGAAAGTGACGCGTTCGCCGTCGAAGGCGATGAGCCGGCTGTTGGCGATGGCGACGCGGTGGGTGTAGCGGGACAGATAGGCGAGGACGGCGTCGGGACCGCCGAAAGGCAGCTTCGAATAAACCAGGCAGGCTCTCGCCGAGCGATTGGCTGGGGTCCCCCCCGGCCGTCTTCGGGTCCTCTTTCGAAGCCTGCGTGCATCGCGTGTGCCGAAGGGCCCAGCTATCAGGATCGCTTGCGCTTCGGCCGGGGCCGCCGTCCGAGGCCGCTTGCGGACGAGGATGTGGTGTCCGCCGGTGCCGCGACAGTTCGTCTGCCAGTGTCGCACAACGCTACAGAACGTTTGTGCGACGCCGTGGGGCGCGCTCGCAGATGAGGGGTTGTGTCACGATACCCTGTGGCATAATCAAATGTCGCGCAACACCTGGGGTGGCGATTTCGCGACACGCGGTCGGCGATAGGACCGCGCGAAGGCGGCGGCTGCCGCGCCAATAGGGTGGTCCCCGTCGAATTTTGGCGCTGCCCTTGCGTCTAAGAGCTTGTGGCAGTGCTACCCTGCCGGTCGCTGGGCGGGATCACCTCCGGCTCGGCCGGCGCCGGCCGCGCCCGCCGCCGGGGCGCTCGACGATTAGCCAGCCCGCGGCGCGCGCTTCCATGCACAACGGCAAACGACGTATCTTCCTCCTGCCGACCTGAGTCGCCGGGCATTAGCAGGGCCGCCCTCGTGGCTCCAGCCGACCAGGAAAACAGCGCAACTCTTTCGTCGGGGGTCGTGTCAGTGCACCAGCGTTCTAACAGCCGCCGGGCGATGCCAAATGCAAGCCCGCTGGTCGGAGCCGACCATACGCCGAACGCCGTTGCGGCCCTACGGCGCTGCCGGTGAGGAGCGCACTCTCGAATTATTAGAAGACGCGCTCGCTACGCCCGAACGTCCGGTGGCGCCTGAAATCAAAGTCCGTCTGCTCGGCGCCCTGCGACAGGACGTGACCGAGCTGCGTCCATACGTTGAGGAACGAGCGGCGGAGGCCGGTGCGCGGGCAGAGAAACTTCTCGCGGAGCGGGCCACGCGCAAGTCAGCGGGAATGCGCGAGCCTGCTGGAGGAGCAGCGCCGGCGCATCGAGCAGACAGCCCGGCAGGCACCCGACGCGCGCCAGCTTCAGTTCGCCTTCAATGACGCTGAGCGCCGGCAACTGGAAGATGACCGTCGTGCATGGCAGCGGCGTCTCAGCCGGCTGGAGGCAGAACTCGAAACCGAGCCCCGCCTCATTCTCGACGGGTATGAAGTACGCGCAGCACGGCTTGATCCCGTCGGTATCTTGTACCTCTGGCCGGTGACCGGCTGATGCCCGACGCCGCCCACAATCGCCTGCTCGATATTCATCGCCGCTGGATCGGTTACGTGCAGCCAGTCGGTCTGCTGGTCGCACCTACAGTGCTGCACGGCGTTGGCGCCGATGCCAATGTGGGCGCCGATCAGGTTCGGCTAGCCGAATACGTTACTCCCGACACCAACCGTGTCACAGACATCCCGACCTTCTTGCAAGCGATCTTGGGATGGCGGCCCGAGGACATCACGCCGGCGGGTGATGATCTTTCGGTGCCGCTGCCCGAACTCGGCACCCTGCTGCGTCCGACTTACGCTGTTCGTGAGCCCGCTCCTGCTGACGGCGCTTCATCGTGGCAGATGTTGATTGGGGTCGAGCCGGATGGGCGGGATCTCGATGCGATTGAGGAGGGCGGGCGCGCCTGGGCCGCGACGCCGCAAGCCCGGTTCGAGCGCCTGCTCCGGGCAGTAGAGATCCCCGTGGGCCTCCTGACCAGCGGGGCGGAATTCCGCCTGATCTATGCGCCCCGCGGGGAATCCTCCGGTCACGCGACGTTTCGCATCGCGGACATGCTGGAGACCGCCGGGCGCCCGATCCTCTCGGCGTTCCTCATGCTGCTGCACGAGCAGCGGCTGTTCGGTCATCCTGACGATCGCCTCGCGGGCCTCCTGGAAGAGAGCCGACGCTATCAGACCGAGGTCTCAGCGGCCGCTTGCGAGCCAGGTGCTCGAAGGCCTCTACGAGCTCTTGCGCGCGGTCTGCGCGCGGCAGATCTGCGCGTTGGCTCGGCGCAGCGTGCTGACCTGGTCCGCCGCGACCCCGACCACGTCTATGCTGGCCTGCTGACCGTGATGATGCGGCTGGTCTTCGTGCTCTATGCCGAGGACCGAGGCTTGTTCCCAGACGACTCGGTCTGGGCACAGACATCCTGGCCCCACAACTATCGGGAATCCGGAGAATGTCGGTTTAGCCCGCGGAGGGGGGACATCGCCGCTTCTTGGAACCTTGGCTATTCTTCCCCCAACAGGAGTGCACGAGCCACCCATCTGGGAAATGTCGCCCATGATACGAGTAACGGTGATCAGGAGGGACGCAATGTGCAGGTTTCACGGGACCAAGGTAATCATTGGACTATGCGCACTACTTGTCGGGTTAACGGCCACCTCCGCCTGGGCGGATGGGAGCCCCTTCATGGGTCGGTGGCATTGGAATTGGGCGCAATCCACGTTGCTGCCCGGCGACCCCGTACCCGCCGATATCACGGCCGACATTTCGCGCGTCGAGCGAGCAGCTTTGCCCTGTTCGTTCCTTGAAGCGCTATCCGATTTCCGCCCAGCACGTCCCGAATTGAAGCGGGCCTATCGCCTCTGAGCCGCCGGGGTTGACCTTGGCTTGAAGACTTGCCGGGGTTGGGCCTTGCTCATTCCCCATCCCGCTTGGCCTTCCTCGATAGACACCATGACGTTTCTCCCGTGTCAGACCGCCTCATCACGATTACAGCCCGCCATCCGCGAAACCTAAAACGGACCTCAGCGTCGCCAGGGCAAGGGCTTTGCCCTCGCCGCGGTGTCCCAGGCTTTCGCTCGCTGCGCTCCCTGCCAAGCCGGGCGATACCCCTCCGCGTCTCGCCCTTCTGCCGCCAAGGCACCCCGTTTTTTACGGTTCGCTGTCGGGCAGCAATCAAGCGGTCAGACAAACAAAGGGAGAACCAACATGGCTACCATCGGAACTTTCACCAAGCAGGATGAGTCTTTCGCGGGCTCGCCGTTGAGAAGCCGCGGCGCGATCACTCAGCCCGGCTCCCCCCGCCCACCTCCGGGTCCTCTTTCGAGCTTGGCGATCGATCATCGGCGAAGGGTCCCAAGCCATCGAGAAATCGGTCGGGCATCGCGGCTGGGTCGCTGAGCCAGATGATGTGCTGCAGGCCGCACCCTTCGGTGGGCAAGCGGGGCAGGTGCCTGACCATCGTCATTGGCGCCAGCTCGCGCAAGCGCCGCTTGGTCGAGCATCGACAAGAATCGTCGCCGAGCCACTCATGGAGGTATTCGGCGGCGCAGATGGCCCAGTCTTTGTGGTCGCGCCAGTTCGTTTGCGCGCGCTCCGCATCCCGCTTTTGGGTAGGGCTTGCTGACTTTGCCGCGACCGCGGCTGCGGCCTACCGGCGCGACGTATGGGCAGCGCAGCCGCGCCGCGTCGAATGCTGGCTCGAAAAGGATGCTCTCAGCGGCATCTTCGCAGATGCGCTCGACGGCTATGGCGTCACCCTGAATGTCGGGCGCGGCTACGATGGCTGGAGCTCGAAGGCGATCGCCCATTTGCCGAGAAATCCGCGAAGTCAGGCTAGTTGAGGTGGTAGATCCTCGCAGCATTGCCGCCCGCGATCTTGACCTTCTCCTCTTCAGTGCAGTCCGCCAGGATCTCGTCAATGATTTGCCGGCTCCTGGGGAAGGTGGACTCGACATGGGGATAGTCTGAGCCCCAGAGGAGATTGTCGACGCCGATGATGTGGCGGTCGCGTATGCCCATGGCGTCTTCTTGGAAGCCCGCAAACACGTTGCGGTGGAAATAGTCGCTGGGCAGCATGGCCTCCTTGAACCGATAGCGCTCTTGCTGGACCCGCTGGGTGTAGGTGTAGTCGATGCGGTTCAGGAAGTGCGGAATCCAGGACAGCTCGTGCTCCACGGTGCCCACCTGGAGTTTCGGATAGCGCTCGAAGACACCGCTGAAGATCATGTCACTGAGAGACATCCGCACCCAGTGATCGGCGTTGGCCAGGAAGGAGTTGCGGACGCGGTTGCGGTCCTCGAGCGCAAAATCCTGCCCCGGGCCTGGCCGGTTGGTCGCGATGTGCATGCCAACGGGAATATCCAGATCCTGTGCCGCCGCCCACAGCGGCTCATACATCGGATTGTCGTACCCCTTTCCCTCCGGCGGATACACGGTGACCAGGCCGCCCGCCAGCCCCATCTTGGCACAGCGCTCCAGCTCCTTGACGCCCTCCTGGACATCGTCCACGTTGATCATAGCGATGCCCTTGAGGCGCTTGGGCTTCCCGGCGCAGAACTCGGCGAGCCAGTTATTGTATCCTCTGAAAATCTCCGACAGCAGCGCACTGTCCGGCACGCTGTACAGCAAGAGACCGACCGTGGGATAAACAATACTTACATCGACCCCATCGGCATCCATATCCGTGAGGTGCGCCTCAGGGTCGTAGCCCCCGCGCCGGACTTTATCAAAGGTCGTGGTGCGGACCATCTTTTCCGGCGCCTCGAACCGCATGCCTGTCTGCGTCCCGGCGGCCAGCCCGATCACCCGGTGGCCGTCGCAGAACCACCAATCGCCATCATACTCGCGGAGAAGCTGCGGGACCCGGTCCTTGAACGCCGGCTTGGCTCTGCTCGTCCACAAATCCGGCGGCTCGAACACGTGATTGTCCGATGATATGACCCGGTAATTCGCCATGATTCGACCCTCCCGGTTGGTGGCTTGGCGGTGAGCGCCTTCGCGGTCCTGCCGTCTGCATGACCCTCACCAGCCGCACTATACCCCTTGCGGAACCCTCGCCCATATGGCGGAGTGGCTTCGGGCGCCGGCAGTTGTTGAGAGCCGCTTCACCCGGCGGCGAGCATCTCGCGGATGTCGGGGAGGTGCTCCCGGCCCCAGAACAGTTCGCCGTCGACGACAAAGGTCGGCACGCCGAAGACCCCTTGCTCCTCGGCGGCGCGCGAGATGCGCACCACCTCGCCCGGCCCTTCGCCGGCCAGGTAATCAACGGCGCCGACCCGGTCGGCGCCGGCTTCGCGCAACACGCCGGCAATGACGGCGGGGTCCTCGATGTCGAGCTCGCGCTTCCAGAAGCGTTCGAAGACGATGTCATGATAGCGCCGGAGCACGGAATCGCCTTGACGCTTGGCATAAAGCAGCCCGGCGGCAGCGAGCGTCGAATCCCAGATCTTCCGTGGTCCGCGGATTATGAGGCCGCGTTTTCGCGCCTGGCGCCGGCAATCCATGTAGGAGTATTTGACGCGCCGCCATTGGTGCGCGTTGCGCTTCTCCTCGACGAGGCGGCCCTCGGCGTCGAGCGTCGCCGATCCAAGGAAACTCGGGATATCGAGCACATAGGGCAGCCAGTCGATGCGGCACGCGAGGTCGCGCTCGAGCTCGTAGGCAGGGTCCTTCGCCAGATAGGCGTAGGGGCTTTTATAGTCGATATAGAGCGTGACGAGCCGCGGCTCGGGCATGGCTCTCCTCGCTTCGACAGCCTCAACAATGCCATCAGCAACCGCCTCCCTCAAGCGGCAAGTCCACTCCCCGTGAACTCCCCCCGGGCGGACTAACGATTTTTACTCCCAGATGTTATCGAAACGTCCCGGTCTTAGCCGTGTATAGCCGACTGTGTTCTGGATGTTTTTGTGTCCGAGATAATCCTGGATCTCGCGTACATCCTTGCCGCGGTCGGCGAGCGCGAAGCCGCAGCTGTGGCGCAGCATATGCGGGTGCAAGTCCGGCAGGTCGCAACTCTCGCCCGCCCGTTGCATCATCCGCCTGAAACCGTCGGCGGTCATCGGCGCGCCGCACTCGGTCACGAAGATGAACTGGGTATCCTCTTCTTGTTCGCGCCGCAGTTTGCCAACTCGCGCAATTCGTCGCCGGGAATGCCGTGTGTCGCGCCTGTAGCGACGGCTGAAGGCCATGTGCGCCGGCAAAAAAACCTCGATTGGCCTGGGACCCCTTTCGACGCACAGGATGGCCGGATCGCGGAAAGAGGTCGCCTTCAGGCCGGTCCGTCAGCGGACCGCAGGTCGCGAATGATCGTTGCCGGTGTCGGCCGACTTCGTCGGCACGCACGGGCGGTCGGATCGAGGGGGAAGGTAGGAAGCGTCGTGCCGACGGTTCGCCTCAGCTGGAAGCGCCAGGCCGAGCGCGGTGAGTTGGGACCCCGTTCGACGCGATGCCGGACGGAGCCCGAAAGAGGACCCGGAGGTGGGCGGGGGGGGAGCCGCGGCTGGGCGATCGCCCGCGGTTTTTTTCTTCATGCGCCTGCCTCCAGCTACGCGCGCGCGAGGGATGCGGGGCAGCAGCGGCCTCTCGAAATGTCGCGATCGACGATGATCTACGGTCGCAAGCTGGGTTATAATCCGCGGCGGTCCTGGGCTTGAGTTGAGGAGGATCGCGATCGTGACCGAGCAAACCCTGGCCGTGATGCGGGCTCGGAACAAGGCGTTCCGCTGGCCGAAGGGCGTTTCCGGCAATCCAGGCGGACAGGCTGCCGTTTATCATCAGTGCCGCAAGCTCGCGCGCGACGCTTCGCTCGACATGATGCGCGGCCTCGTCGATCTTGCAAGGAATGCCGAGGACGAGCGCGTTCGCAGCGTGTGCCTGATCGCCGTGCTGGACCGCGCAGGCGTGAGGCCGATCGGACAGGCCGGAACCAGAGCCGGAGAAGCGGCAGAAGTTCGACCCTCGCGCCTACTCCGACGAGGACCTGGCGATCATCGAGCAAGGTTTGCGGCTTCAGTTGGCTGGCGGATCGGCGCCGGCCGAGCCGGAGGTGATCCCGCCCGGCCGGTAGGCCCAAGGGCGGCGCCAAAATCGACGGCGGACCCTATTGGCGTGGCCGCCGAGGCCTTCACGCCGGTCTGTCGCCGGCCGCAGGTCGCGAATGATCGTTGCCGTGGTGTCGGCCGACTTCATCGGCACGCACGGGCGGTCGGACCGAGGCCGAAGGTAGGAAGCGTCGTGCCGACGGTTCGCCCCAGCGGGAAGCGCAGGCTGACCGCGGTGACGTTGGGGCCCCTTCGGCGCGCGATCGGACGGCAGCCTTGAAAGAGGACCCGAGGTGGGGCGGGGGGACCCCGGCCGAGCGTTCGCCCGCGGCTTCTTCTTCTTCATGCGCCTGCCTCCAGCTACGCGCGCGCGAGGGATGCGGGGCAGCAGCGGCCTCTCGAAATGTCGCGATCGACGATGATCTACGGTCGCAAGCTGGGTTATAATCCGCGGCGGTCCTGGGCTTGAGTTGAGGAGGATCGCGATCGTGACCGAGCAAACCCTGGCCGTGATGCGGGCTCGGAACAAGGCGTTCCGCTGGCCGAAGGGCGTTTCCGGCAATCCAGGCGGACAGGCTGCCGTTTATCATCAGTGCCGCAAGCTCGCGCGCGACGCTTCGCTCGACATGATGCGCGGCCTCGTCGATCTTGCAAGGAATGCCGAGGACGAGCGCGTTCGCAGCGTGTGCCTGATCGCCGTGCTGGACCGCGCAGGCGTGAGGCCGATCGGACAGGCCGGAACCAGAGCCGGAGAAGCGGCAGAAGTTCGACCCTCGCGCCTACTCCGACGAGGACCTGGCGATCATCGAGCAAGGTTTGCGGCTTCAGTTGGCTGGCGGATCGGCGCCGGCCGAGCCGGAGGTGATCCCGCCCGGCCGGTAGGCCCAAGGGCGGCGCCAAAATCGACGGCGGACCCTATTGGCGTGGCCGCCGAGGCCTTCACGCCGGTCTGTCGCCGGCCGCAGGTCGCGAATGATCGTTGCCGTGGTGTCGGCCGACTTCATCGGCACGCACGGGCGGTCGGACCGAGGCCGAAGGTAGGAAGCGTCGTGCCGACGGTTCGCCCCAGCGGGAAGCGCAGGCTGACCGCGGTGACGTTGGGGCCCCTTCGGCGCGCGATCGGACGGCAGCCTTGAAAGAGGACCCGAGGTGGGGCGGGGGGACCCCGGCCGAGCGTTCGCCCGCGGCTTCTTCTGGAGGCCGATGGCTTCGTGGCTTCACGCCGGCTGGAGCTCGTCCATGGCGGAAGGGTCAGGCGCCGAATCCGACCGGTAGGGGCGGCGCCTATCACGAGATGCAGCGGCTCGCCCGAGAATTCACGCCGCGAGCGACAGAGATCCTGCGCGACATCGCCAATGATCCGAGCGAAGACAGCCGTAACCGGATCGTCGCGATCGGCATGCTCTACGATCGCGCCTGGGGCAAATCGAAGGAATACGACCCCGCCGCCGAAAAACCCGAGGACAGGACGTTCGATCCGCGGGACTACCCGCCCGCTGCACTAGCGCTCATCGAGGAAGCCCTTATCCTGATGTTGCCGCCGGAGGAACGTGAGGCAAGGCGTCAAGTCGCGGTTATCTTGCCTGCCCTACGACGGGAGCATGACGACCAGTAACGGGATGGGGGAACCAGTCGGGGGTTGACCCCGGACCGGCCGCAGGGTCGCGAATGATCGTTGCCGTGGTGTCGGCCGACTTCATCGGCACGCACGGGCGGTCGGACCGAGGCCGAAGGTAGGAAGCGTCGTGCCGACGGTTCGCCCCAGCGGGAAGCGCAGGCTGACCGCGGTGACGTTGGGGCCCCTTCGGCGCGCGATCGGACGGCAGCCTTGAAAGAGGACCCGAGGTGGGGCGGGGGGACCCCGGCCGAGCGTTCGCCCGCGGCTTCTTTAGCGGGAAGCGCAGGCTGACCGCGGTGACGTTGGGGCCCCTTCGGCGCGCGATCGGACGGCAGCCTTGAAAGAGGACCCGAGGTGGGGCGGGGGGACCCCGGCCGAGCGTTCGCCCGCGGCTTTCTTGGCAAAAATCAGGCCATCATCGCCCTCGCGCCATGATGAAGGGATACAAGATATAGACCCGCCGGCGAGCAGACTCCCGGCTGATCGCGACGCCGGAAATCCGGATTGAACGGAATTGCGAAATCCCCGATCTCTTAAGCCCGAATGATGAAGCCAAGACTGAGACGCGGGCAAATGCGCCGCCGTAATTTATACAAATACTTTTCTGAGATGAAGTGGGCAGAGAAATTCCTCGACGGGGAGGTATTGTTTCGGTCTCTCGCCTATTTTCGGGATTACGAAGACGGAAAGGTACGGGGAGATCAAGATGAGGGGACATCGATATATCGGCCGAGTGGCGGGTTAATCATAAACAACAAAACACAGGGCACAACATTCACTGTTCCTAATGCGGCGTTTAAGTCATCGGCCCACGCGAAAGACATTTTCGTATTTTGTTTAAGTAGGTCACTGACCGATCAGTTGCGTAAAAATTTCCAGGCGGTCGCGTGCGTGGAAATTCTGAACACCGGGGCGTTTTGTAGCCGTATTCAGGCGGCGTTGCCGAAAAATGCTACGTTTCCCGGAAAGGGAGGTCGTCAGCGAATTGGACAGCGGGTCGAATACTACCGAGAGACCGGAAGTCCAAATCCGCGCTGGGCATTGCCCGATCGTATTGCCACAGCAAAGTCAATCTGCTATGCGTGGCAAGACGAGTTTCGATTAGTGTTCTCACTTACCAATGCATTTGAATTTGAAAACGTTAATACTCGCCTAGTGATAAATAGTCCATCAAGGCCGCGCGACATGTCAGAGCATGATTGTCGTCTTATACGGGCGGAAAATGTGCGCAATATCTTTCGCTTGCATAAATTCTATTCGAGTTGTTAATATTGCATGCGGTAAAGGCCACCTTTCGACGATTGGCACGCGCCGTAACCATGCCCGGTCATGTTGTTGTTCCTAAATTCGCATTGGACCGAAGTCCCTTTTGACCCGTAGAGCGACGCCGAGCCCTCGCCGCTTGCTGACATCGAACCGCTGGATACGGTCCCGATCCCTGAGGCGAAGCCGCGAGTGCCGTATACGGTTGAAAATATGTTGCCAAAGCCGATCGAACCACCTGCGACTATGGAGTATTCTCCCTGCAAAATCTCTCCATCTGGCATTGTCAATTCTGCCGTGCCATGTAACTGCCCATGTCCGACCCACGATCCACTTAACACACCTGTCTGCTGAGCGATGTCATTTGCCGGATAAAGGTGGGGTGTCCTCTCGATCGCACAGCCGGCTAGACCGAGCAAGAGGGCTAGCGCTAGAGGTATACGCCTCGCGCTGAGCGCACCCGTGATGCGTGCCGAGGTGGAATCCGCCGAACTAACCATTACTTGCTCGCTGGTTTGCGTGCGCGCAGCTTATGCGCCATTTAAACGCAGGTTCAATTGCCTAGGCGATGGTCATGGAGTTGCCGGCGACGGCTCGCGCGAGAAGCCGGGCCCGAGATGATGAAGGTGCTGATCGGCCTTGCGAAGGACCCGGAGTGCGGAGGCCGACGAGCGTGTCCGCTCGATGTGCGCGGTGGCTGTTCTGGATCGCGGCGGTGTGATGCCGATCGTCCCGATCCGGCTCCGCTTCCGGCTTATCGGAACCGGATGCGCAAAAGCGGCGAAGGCCGCGGCTGCCGCGCCAATGGGGTCCCTGTCGCTTTGGCTGAAACGTGAGAGCGCGGCCGGCTTTTCACTTATGCCTGGGCGCGCGACCAGCGTGGCAGATGCGGGCACGCAGATACGCTCGACGGCCAGCATCTCTTTGTGAGACGCTCCCGTTCAACCGAAGCGGGAGGGAGCCCATGCGGTGGCTTTTGCCACTCTGCGCCCTGGCAATTGCGGTTGTTTGTGCCCCGAGCGGCGCGCAGGCCGACGACATGGACGGCTGGTGCGCTCAGGTCAAGAAAGCCTCGAGCATCGTCACCTGCTCCGATGTCGACCTCCGCGAGCAGGCGATTGCCCGGAACAAGCTGTTCGAGGCGGCGCGCGCCAAGCTCAGCCCCGCGGCGTATAGGGAACTGGTCGCGGACCAGTCGCGCTGGATCAAGTCTTATACCGCCGCGTGCGGGGTTTCGGTCGATGATCCGCCGCCTCCGATGCCGATCCCGCAGTCGGTTATCGACTGCTATCGGCGAGCGTCGCGCGCCCGCACGGCGTATTTGTCGGACTATCTTTCCGTCCCGAACCCGATCACATCGGCACCGCCGGCAGGTTCTGATCTCCCGCTGGTTACTTCCGCGCCAGCCCAGAGCGAGTCGGCGTGGGGTGGGGGCACTTCGGAGAACCGACGGAGCGAGGAAATCGCGCTGGCTCAGGCAAACGGCGTCTACAGGGTACCGGTGGTCATCAACGGCGTCCTGCCATTGCAATTCGTACTCGACAGCGGAGCCGCAGACGTTTCAATACCGGCCGACGTATTCCTCACGCTTCTGCGCACAGGGACCATAGACAACAACGACTACATTGGTTAACAACAATACAGATTAGGTGATGGGTCGGTTGTCCAAAGTGATAGATTTTACATTCACTCACTTAGAGTTGGCGATTATATATTAGAGCACGTCCCAGCGAGCATTGGCAGCGTAGAAAGCCCGCTCTTACTCGGGCAAAGCTTCCTAAGGAGATTTGCTTCCGTTGAAGTTGATAATGCGCGGCATTTGCTCGTGTTGAGGGCTGGGCGCCCTAATCCCACTCAGGCAGCCACCTTACCGACGTTGCCTCCGGACCTCATTCCCGTCCCTAACCCAACTGCGCCGCCTTTGTCGGCCCCTAGCACCGAGCCACCCCCGTTCGATCCGACGAAGCCCTATACTGTCGTACCGCAGGGAAGCAATGTTGCACCGATTGTCCCGATCGACATTTCGACATTGAAGCTAACAGACGTAAGCCTTTCCTACGGTCCGTTTCTGCCGAATGTCTTTAAATTCATTGTAGCCAATGCCGGATCGCAACGAGTACGCGAGCTCACCATTGGATATCACGAAGTACGGGGACGCTGTACAGGCAATCTTTCTGACTACAACGGCTTCAAGAAATTTTCCAGAGATCAAATCGGACAGCCCCTCGATCTGACACCCGGAGATTCAGTCGTTCTGGAGACACAGTTCAGCGCGAAGGCGCGAGGGTTTTGCATCATCAGCGCGCGGTAACATCCGGCCGAACAGAGGGGATGGGCCGCGGTCCGCGTGCCGAAATCCGTGATCCCGTCTTTTTGTCTACCTTCGCCATGTCGCCCATGATGGCTCCGGCTAGCGATACGCATTGCGCCAGGATGATCCTGGGGGGTCGGTCAATACCTTGAGCGGCCTGGCGCCGCTTCTCCGCGTGCGGCCGGCGCTGCAGGCGGTGTGCAAGTTCGGCGTGCAATGGGCCTCTGATCATCCGGCCGAGGCCGGGCGGTGGGCACCGTTTCACTTCGTCACGCACGTGGCCTGCGTTGTCGAGCTCAACAAGCCGGCCGGTCGGCAAGGTGGGCAACGCACGACTCCGGCACAGGACTTGCCTCAAGATCGGGGTGTAGCGCCGGCCGGCAGCCAGCGCGGTTTGCGAGCAACGCGACGGTTGCGGCGAAGCGGGGCGCAGGCGACCGCGACGGCTTGGGACCCCTTCTACGCCGCAGAGATCGGCAGCCCCGAAAAGAGGACCTGGAGGTGGGCGGGGGGAGCCGGGTTGAGCGATCGGCCGCGGGCGTTGACCGACCCGCTCAGCACCCTCCGCCTTCAGCGGGCTTCGAGCCGGTAGCTGCCGCCGCGGAGCATTATGACTGAAAGCCGGCCGACTCTCTCCAGCGGGTCGGCCGGCACTTTCTGGACGCCAAGTTCAGTCTGCCGCTGGTGGCTTCTCCTGCGCCGGCGAAGCTGCATACAGCTTGCCATCGCGCTCCTGGATCCGACCGGCGCGGATATGGCGCTGCACTGCCATGCCGATAACGTTCGGGCGATCGTTCGGGCAGGCCAAGTAAAGTTCCCGTCGGGTCTTGCCGGTAGCCAGGGCCAGGAGGCGCTCGCCGAGGCTCGGTGCGCTGGGTCCGCGATGGGCCAACTTGCCTGGGGCCCTTGCTTTTCCGGCGGCAGCCGGTGCGGGTCTCCGAGGTAGCGGGGTCTTGTTGATGCGCGCCAGCACGTGCTCGGCGGTCTCAAGCTCGGCCAACTCGGTTGCGACCTGTGCGCGGTCGGCATCGAGGCGGGCAAGCCGCTCGCTGAGCTTCGTCTTCTCGGCGGTGATCTGCTCCAGTATCGTCGGTGTCGTGGTCGGCATTGTGGCCTTCAATGATTTCAAGTTGACCGGTATGGTCAGTCTTGCTGGCATCTATCACCGCAGTGCGGGCTCTTCAACCGTAGAATGGTTGATAGACCGCTATCGTTGTGGCGACCGGGAGCGAGATCGCCAGGTGGGCCTTTCACCCACTGGAAAGGTGCCGCCTTTCCACGGCGCACACCAATTGCAGACCTTCATCACCGCCCCAGCGGATAGTGGGATTAGCTGTCAAGCGGACATTCGCACCGAACTTCTGCGCATGATAATCTCAAGCTCACCCCAGGTGGTCGAGCAGCGCTTTGGCATCCTTCAGATCGGCGGTGTCGAACCCCTCGGTGAACCAGCCGTAGACCGGGGCGAGAAGATCGCGCGCTTCCTCCCCCCTGCCTTGGCGTGCCAGGAGCCGGGCGAGGCTCGTCGCCGCCCTCAGTTCGAACGATTTCGCCTCCTGTGCGCGGGCGATGTCGAGCGCGCGGTGAAGGCAGGCTTCGGCCCCCTTTTCCTCGAGATCTTTCGAGGCGAGCCGGAGTTCCCCTTCGAGCCGGTTGAGCTCCGCATCACGATAGCGAGCCGTAGTCTCCTCGAACGCGCTGAGCGCTTCCCAAACGGCCGAGAGGCCCTCCTCGACCCGGCCTGTCCCAAGGCACGCCTCGGCGTGAAGAACGAGCCACATCGGCCTCTCGGCTCTGAAGGCGATCGCGCGACAGGCGTCGATCCCCGCGCGCAGCTGGGTGAGCCCTTCCTCCGCCTCGCCCTCTTTGGCGAGAGCCCAGCCGGAAAACACCATGGCGCGTGCCGCGACGTGCGGAAGCACCTGCTCCGTCGCCAGGGCGAAAGCCGACGCCGCCCGTTCGCCGCAGAGCGCCGCCTCGCCGCGCAGTTGATGTAGCTCCGCCACCCTGCTGAGGCATAAAGCCATGGTAAGGGGGTGGGCGGCGGCGCGGGCCGCGGCGACCGCTTCTTCCGCATGGCGGAGCGCCTGATCGGGAAAGCCCTGATCCCAGCGGACAAGGCACAAGAAACTTTGACAACCGACGCCGGCGTCGAAGCCCGCACGAGCGACTTTGGCGCGCTCGCGCTCGGGATCGTAGAGGGCGAGGCCATCTTCCAAATGCCGGCGCGCCGCAGCGAGATCGCCCAGATAGTGATGGAGATAGCCCATCCAGAAGCGGGCGTGACTGAGGAGAAGCGGGTCTTCGAGGCGTTCGGCGAGGCCCAGGGTCTCCTTCTGGATCGCCAGCCCGGTGCGCAGTTCTCCGCGGTACATATGGACGGCTCCGAGCATCCCGCGCGCCCGAACCGCCTGAAGCTGCGCCGGCGAATCCGCCGCGATCCGCCCACCGAGCTCGACCGCCCGCCTTGTGGTCTGCTCTAGAGCTGCCGAGGCAAAGCCCTCGTTCGCAGAAGTAGGCGCGATGAGAGCGGCCCGGAGGAGCAGTTCCTGCTCATCGCGCTCTCGGCTTTCGGGAAGCCGCTCGAGAACCGCGATGCCTCGCTTCAGATGCGCGATGGCCTCGAGGTTTGCCGAACGCCCGGTCGCCCTCTCGCCGGCGCGTTGCCAGCAGGGAACCGCTTTTTCGGGAAGTCCAGCTTCGGTCAAGTGCCGGGCGAGAAGCTCGGGCTCGACCGCGATCCTGTCGGCAAAATCGGCTTCGAGAACCGCGGCGATGCGAGCGTGAAGCTCCTCGCGACGGCGGCGCAACAGGCTTCCATAGGCGGCGTCTCGGACGAGCGCGTGCTTGAAGAAAAAGGTGGCGTGGGGCGGGGTGCCGCGGGAGAACACGAGGCCGGCGCCGGCGAGCCGGCCGAGAGCCTCCAAAACCTCCGCCTCGCCGCGCTCGGCCACCGGCGCCAGCAGTTCGTAGGAGAATTCGCGGCCGATCGCGGCGGCTACCTGCGCGACCTCCTTGGGCGCCCGGCCGAGACGATCGAGCCGCGCCATCAGTGGGGCCTGCAACGCCGCCGGGACAGCGGCCGATAGCGAAACCGCGCCGACGAGCATCCTCTCGACACCCTCGCTCCCTCCGCCCGCTTCGACCACCGCCCTTGTCAGCTCTTCGACAAAAAGCGGGACGCCGTCCGTCCGTTCGACGATCTCGGCCGCCACCTCGCTCGCAAGCGCCTCGGCGTGGGCGACGCCCGCGACCATCGCTACACCGGAGCGGCGGTCGAGCCGCGCGAGCGTCATCGCCGTAACCTGCGACAGGCCCGTCCATGGCGCGGTGAACTCGGGCCGAAACGTGATGACGAGCAGCACCGGGAGGCGCGGCACCCGCTCGATCGTGCGGTCCAAAAGGTCGCGCGAGCTGGGATCGATCCAATGCAGGTCCTCAAAGACCATGAGGATGGGCTTTTGCCGCGCGAGGGCTTCGAATTGCCGCAACAGCGCTTCGAAGGTCTTCTCTTTCTTTCGCTGCGGGGTCGAGGGCGGCAGCGGATAACGCGGGGCGGCGGGCAGAGAGAGAAGCTCGGCGAGAAGCCCCACATCTTCCGCCGGTGCCGACGCCGGGACGAGAAGCGCTTCGAGCTTGTCGAGCTTCTTGTCGAGGGGATCCTCACGCTCGAAAAGGGCCGCGCGTTCGAGCTGGGCGATGTAGGGGTAAAGCGCGCTGTCCTGATGATGGGGCGATGAAAAATAGCGCACCCGCGTGAAGGGCTCGCCTTCGAGCCGGTCGCGCAAGGCGACCGCGAGCCGCGATTTGCCGATCCCTGGTTCGCCGCAAATCAGAACCACCTGCCCTTCGCCCGAGGCCACCCGCCGCCAGAGTCGCAGCAGAAGCTCGATCTCCTCGTCGCGGCCGACGAGCGGGGTCAGAGAGGCCGCGCGCAACGCCTCGAAGCGGCTTTCGACCGCGCTCGGCCGCAACACCTCGAAGACCGGCACCGCCGCCTCAAAACCTTTGAACGCCGCCGCGCCGAGGTCGCGATAGTCGAACAGATCGCCCAAGAGACGCCGCGTCGCCTCGCCGATCAGCACCCCGTTTTCGGGTGCCATCGCTTGCAGGCGCGCCGCGAGGTGCGGGGTCTCGCCGACGACCGCGTATTCCTGTGCCGCCCCCGTGCCCAAGAGATCACCGACGACGACGAGGCCGGTCGCGATCCCGACGCGCAACTTCAGCCTCTCGGCGGCCTCGATTTGGCCGATCTCGCCGACGAGCGCGAGAGCGGCGCGCACCGCCTGCTCGGCGTCATCCTCATGCGCCTCTGGGTAACCAAAGTAAGCGAGAACGCCGTCGCCCATGTATTTCGCGACGAAGCCGCCGTATCGGCCGATCGTCTCGCCCACCGAGCGGTGATAGGCGCCGATGACCTCGCGCAGGTCCTCTGGATCGAGGCCTGCAGCTAATGCCGTCGAGCCGACCAGATCGCAGAACATCACCGTCAGCTGCCGGCGTTCGGCGTCGCTTTGTACCTGTGTACCAGGGTGCGCCGGCGCAACGGTGGCAGAAGCCGGGGTGGTGGCCACCGCGACACCAAGCGCGGCGATAGCGTCGAGCAGCCGCCGGCGATGCCCGACCAAGGTGACACCGAGATCCTTCAAATCCTCGGCCGTCAGGCCAAGGAGCACTTTTTCGTCGATCTCGTTGTCGCGGAACGCTTGCTCGTAACGCTCGAGACCAAGGCCGCGCAACCACGCCGCTACGTCCATGCGGTGATCCTCGGCTCCGAGGAGCGGCAACCCCTCCCGGACGACGATAAACCTCTGCCCCCTGCGCGCACGTGTGAAGTAACTCACACTTACAAAAAAAGGCTGACCAAAATTCCCCGCCAAGGTCCGGTTTGGTCAACCCAGAACTTTTTGGTGGGGACCCCACGAGCGTCCGCAATCGGCGCAAGGGCCGCGGCAACCAGATCGTTCAGGAACGGCAGCTCGCCACCCGGTGAAGTCATTCGCGGTCCGGCAGACCATCGATCGCCGTTCGATCCCAAGCGAATGGCTCAAGCCGACCCTAATGCACAGAACCCACTTATGCACAGTTTTTGCCTCGGCCCCAGTGCCGGTGAGGACTGGGGCCGTTGGCACTCTGCATAATTACAGCGCCTGCAGAAACTGCATCAATGCAGCAGGCGGGTGGTAGCGGCGCATCTTCGTGTCGGGTTCCTGAAGTCTGGCCAATGCTTTATCTTTCATTTCCAGATTGGCCTCGACGTATCGGTGCGTCGTGGTCGTACTCTCGTGTCCGAGCCAGAGAGCGATCACGCTGAAAGCCACGTCGGACTGAAGCAGATGCATTGCTGTCGAGTGGCGGATCGTGTGGGGCGAGATGCTTCGTTTGGCGAGACTGGTATCCACCTCGGCGGCACGTGCGACGGCGATGTCCAGACGTTGCGTGACGTTGGAGCGTGTCATCGCGTGGCCGTCGCGGTTCGGCAGCAAGGCGGCATCCGCACCCAGCTTTGGGTTGCACCGCAGCCAGGCCCGGATTTCCTGAACTGTGGTCTTCCACAGGGGTGTCGAGCGTTGCTTGCGGCCCTTGCCGCGAAGGTGAACACAAGGCGCACCGTCCAGAACCACATCTGCCACCCGGACGCCGATGATCTCCGAGACCCTTGCTCCGGTGTTGTACAGCATGGCCAGCAGCAGATGGTCGCGCTGAGAGGTCCAGGTGTCGCCAGGCTGGCCGATCACCGTCAACATCTCCTCGCGCGACAGGAAGCCGAGGATCGGCCGCTCGAAGCGCTTTGTCGGCACGCCGAGTGCTCGCTCGATGACGTGCAACGACGATACGTCGCGCCGCGCCGCGAACTTGAGGAACGCCCGCAGCGCCGCCAGCCTCAGGTTGCGGCTCTGCACCGAGTTCTGCCGGTGCTGCTCTAGGTGATCGAGGAACGCCAGCACCAAGTCGGGTTCGATGTCGGCCAGGCACAGCGCCGTGGGCAGTTTGCCCAGTCGGTTGTGCGCGAAGTCCAGGAACAGCATCCAGGAGTCGCGGTAAGACGCGATGGTGCGGGAGCTCAAAGCACGCTGGGTGACCAGATATTCAGTGAAGAACTGCTGGACCAGCGATGGGAACGAAGGTGGCGGCGGAGCGGTAGCGTCACGCATGGGGCACCTCCGGCGACGGCATGAACGGCTCGAATTTGGACGCCGCCACCGCCATCAACTCGGGCACGCCGGTGAGGTACCAATAGGTGTTGGTCACCATCGCGTGGCCCACATAGGTCGACAGCGCCAGCATCGCCTGATCGACGTCCACGCCTTGGGAATGCCAGAGCATCACGCGACGGACGATGAATGTGTGCCTCAACTGGTGGATTCGCGGGCCATCTGGAACGCCGCGGTTGCGCCACCCCATTTGATCGCGCAAGCCGAAAAAGACCCGATGCACCTGACGCAGGCTCAGTCCATATCCCCGGCGCCGGCCCCGCGTGCTCACGAAAAATGGCGATTCGTTGGTGATCTCGACATGGTGATTGCGGAGCGAGCGATAGCGCCTCAAGGCATCCGTCGTGCTCGGGTGAACGGGCACTTGGCGCGATTTGGCGAACTTGGTCCGCCGTATGGTCATCATGCCCGACTTCAGGTCGACATCGGCATCCTGCAGATGCACCGCTTCGGAGACCCGCAGACCGGTCGACGCGATCAGGCCGAACAGGGCCTCGTAGGTCGCCCCGCGTAAGCCTCGCACGGGGCCGAGGCGGCGCGCTGCCGCCAGCAGGTCGACGATCTCCTGGTCGCTGTATATGTGCGGGGCGAGTTGTTGGCCGATTTTGCCAAAGATGGTGTCGTCTGGCACCTCGGTGTTCGGGTCGAACTGCTGCAGGTATCGGGCAAACGAGCGAAGCTTGTACAGGCGCCGCGCCCAAGTCGCAGGCTTGTTGCTGTTACCTTTGTCACACCGGGCCCAGTCGGCCATGACCTCGACGGTCAGCAACTCGTGATCGCCAAGTTCATCGATGTAACGTGCAAAGCTCCTTATCGCGTAATCTGCGTTGCGCAAGGAAAATCCAAGTTGGCGGCGCCCGCTCAGATAGTTCTCGGCGTGCGATTGCATCGTGATCGTGTTCATGCTGTGCACCCCGGCCAAGGCAGCGCGACTGCCGCAAGATTATTGCTGTCGAGTTTGGCGTAGATCAGCGTCGTGTTCAGCGAGCGGTGCCGCAAGACATCGGCCACCTCCTTGAGCGAACTCCCACCTTCCAGCAAGCGGCTGGCCATGGTGTGGCGCAGAATGTGGGCCCTGGTGTACGGCAGTCCGGCCCGGGCATAGGCTTGGCGGATCACCTTGCGGACGAGATCGGGGCCAATCGGTTGGTTGCGTGGTGCAACGTGACGCACGAACACCGACCGGTTGATCGTCTTCGGACGTCCGAACTTCAGGTAGTCTGCAATGGCGCGACCAGTCGCTTCCGGCAAAGGCAGAACATCTTCACGTCGGCTCTTGGTTCTTCGCAGCGTGACGGTGCCGGCACGCCAGTCGATGTCGTCGAGGCCGAGCTTGGCGACTTCACTGCTCCGCAAGCCAAGGTCCAGCGCGCAGCGCACGATGGCCTCGGCACGGCGTCCCGATGGGCCGCCGTGGCCAAGCGATCCCAGCAGGCGCTCGACCTCGGCAGGGCTCAATGCCTTCGGCAGGGACGCCAATTGCCAGTTGGCCGGATAGGACACCACGCCGATCAGGCCATGCACCTGATCGCCACAGGTGGCGCGGAAGCGGAAATAGCCGCGCAAAGCCGAGGCCAGCGCACCGGAGCTGGCCGGCGTGCTGTACCGTACCTGGCAGGCTGCGATGAACCTGCGTACGTCGTCTGGCTTGATCGCCGAGAAGACGACAGCAGGAGGCGCACTGGATGTAGAGCCATCCTGCGCGTCTTCGGCGCGAGCCCACGAACATCCTTCATATGGTCGTCGAAGCGGCGCAACTCCTTGTCGACCGGGGTCATTCCGGGAAGGTGTTCAGCGATGACGGAGTTGGTGCGCAGCACGACGAGCAGATGTCCGAGCGCCGCACGCAGATGGTGGTGCGTCCTTTGGACCGGCCGCGCACAGTTGCAGTGCGGCAAGTGGTCGTCGAGAAATCGTCGGACCAGGTCTTCGTCGATCCCATGGATGTCCAACCGGCACCGGCTCGTCCAACGCGCAAAGTGCGCGATGCATGCCAAGTAATTGCCAACGGTGTGGGATGAGTACCCGCGCTCGCTCAAATGATGCGTGAAAGCATCAACGTAGGGCGCCAGTTGGCTCTCAAAAATCCGGTCCGTCCAAGTGCAGTGAAGTTCTCTGGTCGAGTTCATTGCGGTCTCCTGAACTGGGGAGACCACTTCCGAACACCGACGAAATTATGTCGAGTTCAGCCGTCGCCCACTTGGCCAAAACCCGAGCAAAACCGCCGTGCACAGACGCCTAGAACCTGTGCAATGTGCATAAGTGGGTTCTGTGCATTAGGGTCGTTATGGAAAGCTTTCCATAACGACCCTAAGCCGACCTTGATTACCTCCGGGGGGATGATCGGGTGGGCCAGGAAGCGGACATTCGGATACGCCAGTGGAGTTCGCGCTGATCGCCGCACCGGCTGAACCGGCAATGTCGGTTCGGCAATCACCAGCTCACCGCAGCTCGGCGAGCAGCGCCTTGGCGTCTTGCAGAACCGGCGTGCCGAAGCCCTCTGTGAACCAGCCGTAGACCGGCGCCAGCGGATCGCGAGCTTCGGCGCGCTTGCCCTGATCGCGCCACAGCCGGGCGAGGCTGCTGGCGGCGCGCAGTTCCCAAAGCTTCGCACTCTGCTGTTGTGCGATCGCAATCGCCTCTTGGTAGCTGGCCTCGGCACCGGTGCGATCGCCGATCGCGACGAGCACGTCCCCGGTCAGCCGGACAGTCTCGGCCTGACACCATCGTTCCTCTGTCTGCTCCGCCAAGCGCCGCGCCTCGGCGAGGTGCTCCAGCGCGGCCTGCCACTGCCCGGCCATCCGGCAGACGTCCGCAAGAAGCGCCAGATGCCACGGCCCAAAGGCCATGAAGCCAAGCTGATCCAAGCCAGCCAAGCCGGGGGTGAGGAGCGAAATTCCTTCATCCGCATGCCCCAACGCCGCCAGACACCACCCGCGTTGGAGCCAGCGCCCGATAGAGTGCGAGCCCGTGCTCGGTAGCGAGTGCCAGCGCTTCGTCAGCGTACTGCAACAGCGATCCGGCCGCCAAGCCAACGAACGACCCTGTTACCCAGGCGCAATGCAGCGCGACGGCCAGTGTGTGGGGATGGGAGAGCCGGCGTGCCTCGTCCAGCATCGTGTCACGCTGGAGCAATGCCCGGTCGAGATAGCCTAGGCACGCGAGCAGCCAGCATGAAAATAGCCGTAACCGGACCCGCGCATCGTCAGACACCAACTCCGAGTAGGAACGTCGGTCCGCCGGATTATATAGAGCAAGACCCCTCTCTAGGTACGCCCGACCCCTCGTAAATTCCCCCAGCAGGAAGCACATCAATTCGCCAGCATGGCAGCCCATCATTTGCGTCGGGACGTCGCCGGCAGCGTCACCCAGCTCTCGCAGCTCTGCAGCAAGCCGTCGCGCCTGCTTCACATCCCTTCGAGCCCACTGATCCATAAACTGGCCCCACAGAGCGAACAGGAGCGCGCGCGGCCGGTTCAGCGTGGACGCGAGCTCCCGTGCCCGGGAGTACACTTTGCCGAGCTCCGGCGCGCCCCAGCTCCGGCTCGCGATGAGCGCTCGACCGAGGGCGATCTGCAGATCGAGCTCGGTTTCCCGGCGCCTATCGTTGTCCGGCAGGGCGGGAACCAGCGCCAGCCCGCGGCGGAGCAGCGCCACGGCTTCTGCGAGCATCGATTTTCCCCAAGCCTGCCGCCCCGCGCCGAGCCAATAGTCGATCGCCTTCTCGTTCTGGCCCGCTTCCGTGCAGTGACGGGCGAGCAGCGCCGGCTGGGCCGCGACAATCTCCGGGAACCGGCCTTCGAGGGTGGTGGCAATGCGGGCGTGCAGCTGCTGCCGCCGGCTGCGCAACAGGGTGCTGTAGGCGACGTCCTGCACCAGCGCGTGCTTGAAGCTGTACTCGGCGTCGGGCGGGGTGCCGAGGCGATAGATCAGCTCGGCGCCCACCAGCTGCGCCAGGGCCTCGCCCAGCTGCGCCGGCGGCATCGGCGCCACCGCGCCGATCAGCTCGTGCGAGAACTGCCAGCCGAGCGCCGCCCCGATCTGCGCGACCTCGCGCACCGGCGCCAGGCGGTCGAGCCGGGCCAGGAGCGAGGCCTGTAAGGTCGCCGGGATCGCCAGCGCGGGCAACGGCCCCACCGCGGTGTAGCGGTCGCCGGCGTCGGTCAATATGCCGCTCTCGACCACCGCCTTGGTCAGCTCCTCGACGAACAGCGGCACCCCGTCGGTGCGGTCGACGATCTGGTCGGCGATCTCCTCGGGCAGCGCCTTACCGCCGGTGACACCTGCGATCATCTCCGCCCGTTGCCGCGGCGCCAGGCGGTTGAGGCCGAGCGAGGTGACGTCCGGCCGGCCGATCCACGGCGGAGTGAATTCCGGGCGGAAGGTGATGATCAGTAGGACAGGCAGTGCGGGCACCCGGTCGATGATGAGGTCGAGCAACTCCAGCGAGGTGGGGTCGCTCCAGTGCGCGTCCTCGAACAGCATCAGCACTGGCTGCCGCGCCGCCAGCCCTTCGACCTGGGCCACCAGCGCCTGAAGCGTCTTCTCTTTCTGCTTCTGCGGGGTGAGGTTGAGCGGCGGGTAGCGCTCGACAGTAGCGATCGACAGCAGCACCGCGAGCAGAGGAGCGGCCTCGCCGAGATCGTTGGTCGCCTGGGCGAGCAGCGCTCCGAGCTTGTCCAGCCGCTGATGGGTCGTGTCCTCGCGCCGAAACCCGGCTGCCCGTTCGAGCTGCGTGATCGTCGGGTAGAGCGCGCTGTCCTGGTGGTGCGGCGAGCAGAACGAGCGCAGGCGGGTGTGAGGCTCGCCGGCGAGCTGTTCGAGCAGGCTCTGCGCGAGGCGCGACTTGCCGATGCCTGGCTCGCCGGAGACCAGCACGACGCAGCCCTCGCCCGACTTGGCCTGCTGCCAGCGCCGCTGCAACAGCGCCAGCTCCTCGTCGCGGCCGACGAGCGGTGTGCGGGTCGCGCGCAGCGCCTCGTAGCGGCTCTCGGCCTCGCTCTCGCGCAACACCCGCGAGGCGACGACAGGTGCCGCCAGGCCCCTGATCTCGACCGCGCCGAGATCTTCGTAGTCGAACAGCCCGCCGGCCAGCCGCCGCGTGCTCGGCCCGATCACCACCGTCCCTGGTGCCGCCAGCGCCTGCAGCCGCGCCGCGAGGTTCGGCGTCTCGCCGACGACCGCCTGCTCCTGCGCCGCGCCCTGGCCGATCAGATCGCCGACCACCACGAGCCCGGTGCCGATCCCGACCCGCACCTGCAATGGCGCACCCGCCGCGGTGTCGAGCCTGGCAACTGCATCTACCAACGTAAGTCCCGCCCGCATTGCCCGCTCGGCATCGTGCTCGTCGGCGCGCGGATAGCCGAAATACGCGAGCACCCCGTCGCCCATATACTTGGCGACAAAGCCGCCGCCGCGTTCGATGACCGCGGCACAGCAGCGGTGGTAGGCGCCGATCACCGCGCGCAGATCCTCCGGGTCGAGCCGCGCCGACAGCGCCGTCGAGCCGACCAGATCGCAGAACATCACCGTCAGCTGACGCCGTTCCGCATCGGCCGGCGTCGGCGCATCGCCGGATGCCGCCGTCACAGTGGCGGCGGGTACCGTGGCGCCGAGCGCGGCAATGGTATCGAGGAGCTTGCGGCGGTGGCCGACGGCTGCAACGCCGATGTCCCTGAGGTCGTTCGAAGTCAGCTTCGGCAGTACCTCCCAATCGATCTCGTTATCGCGGAATGCTTGCTCGTAACGCTCAAGACCAAGGCCGCGCAGCCACGCCACTACGTCCATGCGGTGATCCTCGGCTCCGAGGAGCGGCAACCCCTCAGGGACGACGATAGACCTTTGCCCCTCGCGCTACCAGCGGCAGCGCTGAAATAGGCGCGATGTCAGGTGTGTCGCAGCGTCAGGCAGTAAATGACTGCTTTTAAAGCATGGGCATCACAGGCCGGGCAAATCGGGAACGGCAGCTCACCACCCACTGCGGACCTTCCGTTTCGCGTTTCGTCGTCCTGATTTGTGAACACACGGTCGTCTGTCGGTCGGCTCCGGCGGCGCCCTCGCGACCGGCCCGGGGGCCCCTCTCGGCGCACGGATCGTCGCTGTGCCGGCAAAGAGGACCCGGAGGTGGGCGGGGGGAGCCGCGGCTGGGCGATCGCCCGCGGTTTTCCGAGGTCAACGTGCCTCCAGCATCGCGCGCACGCGCGCGAGGGTGGCGCAGCAGCGGCTGCCTCGAAATGTCGCGAACGGCGATTATCTACGGCCGCACTCTGGATTATAATTGTCGGCAGCCTTGGCCTTGAGTTGACGAGGATCGCGATCGTGACCGAGCAAACGCTGGCGGTGATGCGGGCGGGCAACAAGGCGTTCCGGTGGCCGAAGGGACAGAGCGGAAATCCCAGCGGCCAAAGCCGGTACTATCACGTTTGCCGCAAGCTTGCGCGCGAGGCAGGCCCCGAGATGATGAAGGTGCTTATCGGCCTCGCGAAGGACCCGGCTGCCGACGAGCGTGTCCGCTCGGTGTGCGCCGTGGCTGTTCTCGATCGCGGCGGTGTGATGCCGATCGACAAGCCAGAAGTGGAGCCGGAGCAGGGACCGCGCTTCGATCCGCGCGCGTATTCGGCGGAGGACTTGGCGGTGATCGAGGCTGGGTTGAAATTGATGCGGGCCGGGCGGAGCGCGGAGACGGAGCCGGAGGTCATCGCGCCCGGCGACGGGTAGGGCGCCACAAGGGTGTTAAAAGTTCAAAGGCGCGCGCCAAAATCGACGGCGGACCCTATTGGCGTGGCTGCCGAGGGCCTTCACGCCGGTCTGCCGCAGGTCGCGAATGATCGTTGCCGTGGTGTCGGCCGACTTCATCGGCACGCACGGGCGGTCGGACCGAGGGCGAAGGTAGGAAGCGTCGTGGCCGACGGTTCGCCCTAGCGGGAAGCGCCAGGCCGACCGCGGTGACGTTGGGGGGCCGGCCCCTTCGGCGCGCGATCAGAACGGCAGCCCCGAAAGAGGACCCGACGGTGGGCGGGGGGACCCCGGCCGAGCGTTCGCCCGCGGCCTCTAGCCAGATCCCGGTCGACAAATGGCACGCCGTCATCGGCGACCCGACCTATGCCGACGCGATCCTCGACCGTCTCGTCCACAACGCCCACCGCATCGATCTCTCGGGCGACAGCCTGCGTCGCAGACGCCCGGTCTCGCTCGCCCGTGCGCTCGATTAGCGCCGCTGCCCGCCACTAGCATTCCGTTACGTAACGCTTGGGAGTGGACCCATGCCCGCTCGCCCCCTCGGCGACAAACCAATGACCAATGCCCAGCGACAGGCCCGGCATCGCGCCGACCGCGCCACGGCCCGGCCGGTCATCCATTACCGGCGAGCCGCCGACCGCCGCAGCCGGCCCCAGCGCTGGCGCGATGCCCCCGGCCTTCGCCGGGGCAGGCTTGCCGAACTCGTCGCTTTGCAGGCGGAATACCGGGCCTGGCTCGAGGATCAGTTCGCACAGCGCGGCGGTGGCGGGGCCGATCGAAGCCGCGGCGCGGCGAATGCGTTCGATGGTCCAATCGGCATAGCGCCGATGGCTCGACGGCATGTGCTCGGCAACGGTGGTGTGCCCGTGGTTGCCGCCGGCTCGGCGATGCGCGGCGATCCGCTCGCCCTTGAGGAAGACCTCGACGGTCTGCGGCGTCAGCCGCGCCTCGACCTCGCTGCGCGCGAAGCGGTGCGGGACACTATAGAAGTGGGCTTCGACCTCGACGTGGTAGTCGACGCCGACCCGGCGCATCCGCCACTCGGCAAAGGAATAGGGCTCGGCGGGCAACCGCTTGAGGTTCGGCCGATCGAGTTCTTCGAGAAGCGCGCGACGGGTGACGCCGAGCCGGCGGATCGGGCGCTTCTCGTTGAGCTGGCGCAGCAGCTCGGCGATCGCGGCGTTGAGCTCGGCCAGACCGTAAAAACGGCGATGGCGCAGCCGGCCCAACAGCCAGCGCTCGATGATCAGCACCGCGACCTCTACTTTCGCCTTGTCGCGCGGTCGGCGCGGCCGTGCCGGCAGGATCGCGGTGTCGTAATGGGCCGCCATCTCGGCGTTAAGTGCGATTGACCTGCGGCTCGTAGAGACAGGCCTTGATCACCGCGACTTTGGTGTTGTCCGGCACCAGCAGCCTGGGCACGCCGCCGATCGCCACAAAGGCGCGCGTGTGGGCGCCGATCCAGTCGCCGAGCGTCTGCGTCCAGCTCGCTTCGGCATAGGTGAAGTTCGAGGCGCCCAGAACGGCGACAAAAATCTGTGCTGGCCGGGTCTTGCCGGTCAGCCGATCGACGACCACCGGCACCGTGTCGCCGGCGTAATCCCCAGCCGAAATCTTCCGGTAGAGTGCCAAAGACGGGAGCGGAATAGCGGCGATGTTCGCGGGGCGCGGTGGTGGCGATCAGCGTCGCCCTGCAGGTGACATCAGTGCCCGTGCCCTTGGCCGCAGCGTAGCGCGGCTGCCCGAGGCGATCCGGTTTGCACCGGAAAAAGCGACGCTCCGCGCGCGCGGGCGCAAGGGTGGACGTTGGAAGCGATGAGCTGAGCCTCCTGCCGGCCAAGGTCGGCAAATCGGATGGTGAGGGGACCCTCGACGGAACGCGCGGCAACGTGGAAGATGCGCCGATTCCGGCCGCTCGCGGAGATGGACGGCGACGGGCAAGTTCGACCCTAAGCGGTCACTCGCGCAGTCCGGCGGCTCGGGCGCTGATGACGGCAGTGCGCGCCAGTCCGCGGAGAAGATGCGATTTCCCATTTTCTGCGATCTCTCATTTTCAATGGAATTCGGACTGGTGCCGGTTCGGACTTCCGCTAACATCCGATGACTCCCGATGGGGCTATCCCGCCAGTTCGCGCATCTTCGAGAATGCTCATGGAAGCCATCTTCGAAACCAACCCGGTGTTTTTATCGAGCCTGCTCGCCGACCTCAGATCCGGGAAGATCCAACTCCCCGATTTCCAACGCGGCTGGGTATGGGAGGACGATCGGATCAAAGCTATCCTCGCCTCAGTGTCGCGCTCGTTCCCGATCGGCGCCCTCATGATGCTTGAAACGGGCGGGGAGACACGCTTTCACCCCAGAGCGATTGAAGGTGTGACGCTGACAGGGTCGATTGATCCCGAGCTGTTGGTGCTGGACGGGCAGCAGCGCCTGACTTCGCTGTTTCAGGCCACGATCTACGGCAAGGTGGTCGAGACTATCAACATTCGCAAACAGCCCATCAAGCGCTGGTTCTATATCGATATGCGTCGAGCTCTTGCCGCGCCGGAGGATCGGGAGGACGCGATTGTCGGTGTTCCCGAAGGCCGCGTCCTTCGGACCCTCACGGAAGTAAAGCTGGACTTATCGGCGCGCGAGAAGGAATTCGAGAACGATTGTTTTCCATGCGAGTTGCTGTTCGACACCTTCGATTGGCAAACCCGCTATCTTCAGCATTGGAAGTTCGATTCCGCCAAAACGCAGCTTTACATGGCTTTCCAAACCGAGATCCTGCAGCGGTTCCAGTCCTATCAGATACCCGTCATCAAGCTCAAAAAGACCGTGCAGAAAGAGGCGGTCTGCCATGTGTTCGAGAAGGTCAACACGGGCGGGGTGGTGCTGAATGCCTTTGAACTCCTGACCGCCACCTACGCTTCCGATAATTTCCGCCTGCGTGACGACTGGTACGGCAGCGCTGAACGCCAGGTGACTGGCGCGCATCAGGTGATGACACAAAAGAAGGTGCTGCGAGGCGTACAGAACACCGACTTCCTGCAAGCCGTCACTCTCATCCAAACCTACCGGCGCCGCCGTGAAGACCTCACGGCCGGCAAGTCGCAGGACGAAGCGAAGGGGGTAAGCTGCAAGCGTAGCGCTGTACTGGAACTTCCGCGCACCGATTATCAGGCGCTACGCGACCATGTTCTGACGGGCTTCTTGCGCGCAGCGAAGTTCCTGACGCTGGAGCACATCTTCCTCGACCGCGATCTGCCGTATCAGACCCAGCTCGTGCCGCTAGCAGCCTGTCGGACTGGAGTTTAGTGGATCCGGTGATGGAGCGCCGGGATGCATTCGGTCAGGTGGTGGCGGATGGGTTGAATAGGTTGGCGGCGTGGCAAGGGTGCCGGCGGCATCGGCTTGATCCCGCCAAGGTTGATATCTGGACGCTCCATGCTCTCTTACCGAGCATCGAGAGCGAAGATCCGCTTCACGTTCCAGGCCATCGTCACCAGGCTCCACTCGCCCCGGACCTTGTCGAGCCCGCGCAGCAGGAATTGGCGAAAGCCGAGAACCGATTTGACGATGCCGAACACGGGCTCCGGGGTGTGCTTTCGCCGAGCGTAGAGCTTCTTGCCTTCGGGGGTGGCCAAGCGGTGCGCCATGGCTTCGAGCGGGGTCGGGTTGTCCCGTGCGGGCGGTGCCGCGGCAAAGCGCTCGTCCAGGGACGGGTGATGCGGGGTCCGGCCGAGCGCCAGCAGCGGCTCGATCCCGGCCGCAGCACAGGCCGCCACATTGGCGGCGCTGCAATAGCCATTGTCGCCGAGCATCGTTTGCGGCCTGCCGAGATCCGCCGGCAAAGCCGCCAGCTTGCCCAGCATCGGCTCGAGTTGCTGCTTGTCGTTGGCAGCTTGCACGACATCGGACGCGATCACCAACAAACTGCCGGCCGTCACCACGGCTTGCGCGTTGTAGCATTGCTCGAACCCGCCGCCCGCCACCGGCATGATCCGCGAGTCCTCGTCGGTCAGATTAATCTGATCGCTGGGCCCGGGACCCGCCACCGGCGGCGCCGGCGGCTTGCCGCCGGGCTCCTTGCCGCTCGCCTTGGCCTTGGCCTCACGCGCCGCGATCTTGAATTCATACTCCGCCTGCTCGCGGGCAAAGCGCTCGCTGGCGCGCGCTTCGATCTTGGCACGCGCCTCGGCCAGCCTCTTCAGTCGTTCCTCGCGCCGCTCCAGTTCCTCCGGGATCGACATCCCGTCGGGAACATCCGCCTTGTCTGCCGCCTCGGCCTTGGCCAGCAACTCCCCCACCTCGGCCTTCAGCTGCGTCTCCAGCTTGCCCGCGTACTCATAAGAAAGCGCGCTGTGCCGGCTCGCATTGGCATGGATCTTGGTCCCGTCCAGCGCCACCGTGCCCAGGTTGAGGACCCCCATCTCGCGAGCCAGCAACAGCACCTTGACGAACAGCTCCTCGATCTCCTTCAAAAACCGCCGCCGAAACGTCGCGATCGTGTCGTGGTCGGGATGGTCATTCGCCGCGATGAAGCGAAACGCCACCGAATCGTACGTCGCTCGCTCCAACTTCCGGCTCGAAAATACCCCCGTCGCGTAGCCATAAACCAACAGGCCCAGCAGCATCTCCGGGTGGTACGATGCCGAACCCGACCCGCGATAGCTGCCAATAAACGCCCGCAGGTCCAGCCCTGCAATCACCTCAACCACAAAGCGTGCCAAATGCCGTTCCGGCAGCCACTCATCTACCGATGGCGGCAGCAGAAACCCCGTCTGCCGGTCCACCTGGCGAAAGTTGCTCATCGCCCCAACCGTTCCTGGTATCCCCTCCCACCAATCCTACCACATTATGCGCCCGCTCCCACCTAAGTCCGACAGGCTGCTAGCGGCGATCCTCGCGGAACTCGGCGACAGGTGGGAGGAGATCGGCACCAAGCAGAAGGTGCGCCAATGGTATTGGTGCGGCGTTCTGGGTGAACTCTACGGCGGCGCGGTGGAAAGCCGCCATGCACGGGACCTCCCCGAGGTGCTGGACTGGATCCGCCCCGGCGGCCCGCTGCCGACGACGGTGCGCGATGCGAACTTCAATCCGGACCGCGTGCTGACCCTCCGGACGCGCAACAGCGCTGCCTATAAAGGCATCTATGCCCTTCTCATGCAGAGCGGCGGGCGGGAGTTTCTGACGGACCAGCCGATGAGCTTCGCCACCTATGAGGAAGAGAAGATCGATATCCACCATATCTTCCCAAAAGCCTGGTGTCAGACGAACAAGATCGAAGCCAAGCGCATGGATTGCATCGTCAACAAGACGGCCATCTCGGCGCGCACTAATCGCATTATCGGCGGCGCTCCTCCTGCGAAATACCTGGCCGCCCTCGAGCGGCGGGGCGGTATCACGCCGGAGACGCTTGATAAGATTCTCGCAACGCATCTGATTTCTACGGAAGCCCTGCGCGCGGACAATTTCGCGGCTTTCTTTGAGGCACGCCGGAAGGCGCTTATCGAATTGATCCATACGGTGATGGGCAAGGCCGCGGTGGCGCCGGCGGAGGATTGGATCGAGCCGGCGGGCGAACCGATCGAGGGCGAGGACGATTTTGACGATGAGCCGGAGGCCCTGAAAGCGCCTTAGCAAGCGCCTGTCATGGCTCTCATGGATCTTCTACAGTGAGCGGCCGCTGGCAGCCTACAACCGGTTGATTTTGTTGAGGCGCCGTCGCAATTTGGCAATAACGTAGTGCCACAAAGCAGGCATTTTGCGCTTGCACAGGGTGCGTAATGCCATTATCGCGTGGTGGTCGAAGGCGAGGCCGCCATGTTCTTCCGCCACAAACGCTCCGGTCGCACCGAATACCTGCAGATCGTCAAGAACGAGCGCGTCGACGGCAAGCCGCGGCAATCGGTTGTTGCCACCCTCGGCCGGGTCGAGGAACTGGCGCAGGACGGCACCCTCGACCGGCTGTTGCGCTCGGGCGCCAGGTTTGCCCGCAGCGCCGTGGTGCTCACCGCCTACGAGCGGGGCGAGACCACCAAGCTGACCACCCGCCAGCTCGGCCCGGCGCTCGCCTTCGAACGGCTGTGGCGGGAGACCGGCTGCGAGCGGGTGATCCGTGAGCTCGCCGGCGAGCGCGAATCTTGCCGAGAAAGCTCCCGTCGCTGATCGTCGGCCATCTTTCGTACAGGCGCCCCAGCAGCCACGGACCCCAATCCGGCATATCGGCGAGCGAGAACCGTCGGATCTCGCCGAGCGAGGCGCCATCAGCCCTTTGAAGGGCAGCGGTGGTCGTCGGCTGCGTTCCCATACCCCTTACGGCTAGCCAAGGTCCCTGGAGC
Organism: uncultured Alphaproteobacteria bacterium; assembly: GCA_963772295.1. Classification (GTDB taxonomy): domain Bacteria; phylum Pseudomonadota; class Alphaproteobacteria; order ATCC43930; family CGMCC-115725; genus AP-15. The sequence goes on along the minus strand of CAVYWO010000016.1, from coordinate 246,953 downwards.
AATCACCACAAAAGGGAAGGGAATGCCCGCCCGGCAAGACCATGTAGGCTTCGGTTGAGGCTACCGCTCGCCGCGTCGCCGAGCCCGACCGGCGGGCTCGTCCACAAGCGCGAAGTGCTGGCCTACCGGCGGGCATTACACCCTGATCCCGGAGGCCGCGGCGCTGGCGTGGGCGAGCTTGAGGACCACTGGCACCGGATGCACGAATAGCGCGAAATGGCGCCGGCTATCTTCGCAGGCTGCCGGCGACGGATCGGTGCCGTTGAATCATACCGGTTTTGCGACCCAACCGCCTCGCGAGCATGAAACGGACGACTAGAGCGAAGAAGCGTTTGGCGCTCCTTTCAAAAAGTGATACGCCGGCCAAGACACTGATCATTCGCGCTGGCTTTCGACTGCAAAACGCTTTTCGACTGCCCTTCGGGCTTTTCTTGGCAGTTCATACGGTAACAGACGCCCCATGCTGTGACTCATCTGACGTATCCTGGTAAAAACGTTCTCCAGACGCGGACGATCCCATATGTCGACTTCAATATCCATAGAAAACGGTAATATTTTATTGGCAATGCTTTGGTTACTATATGCGTCTTCTGCCAATCGTCTTGTCCGCCATGCTAGGAGATCAGCCGCCTGGAGAGGAAGAATGATCTTATCATCCCCGGATTGCGGTCTTTCTCCAAGAAAAAGAGTGAACTCTTGACCTGCTTGCGCCTGCCCTATCCAATATCTCCAAGCACGGAGCGCACTGCCGATCTGTCGCCCTTGTTCATCAAATACGAAATCAATCCGATTTTGCTCGTTTGTTTTGAGCTGAAAACGATGTGCTTCCGCCATCAAGGCATAAAAGCTGAGGAAATATGGGGTATCCATCCCTTTAGCGATTTTCCCTTTAAATACCTCTCTGTAATCGGCACCAGGAATTGTGGTAGCAACGCCTTTTACCGCATACCTTTCGATAATAGAGATTAGACGCAGAAGAAATGCATCTCGCTTATCGCGTTCCCATCCCGCGAATTGTACCTCACGCGCTGCTGCCTCTTTCATCTTGAAATAGTCTAAATTCTTGTACCCATTGTTATGTAGCGCATCATCCCACTCGCCGCTGAATCGTTTCCAATTTTCTACAGTGCCAACAAATGCGCCGAGTACAAACACAGGGCTCTTGCCGTCGTTCCCGCTGTCATCTGCATAACCTTTGAGGAGACTGACCATCCACAAAACGCGGCGAGCCCGCGACGCCTCCGAATAGCCACACACAGCCGGTCTACATAATCGGCTGCGGCGATCATACCGCACTCGCCGATGTGCTGACACTGCCACCTGACCAACCGCGACCGCGGTCTTCTCGCCCGGGCAGGCGCGAGCGGCGGTGGCGCGCCGACGCGATCCCATGGAGCGAGGAGAACACCGAGGTCTTCGCCGGGCTGCACAACAAGGGCCGCCGCGTCATCCTGATTTTCGACGGCGATCAGCGACAAGATCTGGGAGGTCTCCGAAGGGGCCCTGACCGACGAAGGGACCGAGATCATCTGGCTGGCCTTCGGCAACCCGACCCGGAACAACGGCCGGTTTCGAGAATGTTTCGGGCGATTTCGCCACCGCTCGGACCACGGCCATATCGACAGCCGCCAAGTGGAGGGTACCAACAAGGCGCAGCTCGAACAGTGGGTCCAGGATTACGGCGAGGACTCGGATTTCGTCCGGGTCCGCGTGCGTGGGGTATTTCCGCACGCGGGCTCGATGCAGTTCATCTCATGGGCGCTGGTCGAGGAAGCCGCCCGACGCGAAATCTTTCAGGTACGCGACGAGCCGTTGATTATGGGCGTGGACGTGGCCCGTTACGGCGACGACGCCTCGATCATTCGGTTTCGGCGGGGCCGCGACGCCAGGAGCATCCCGCCGATTAAGCTGCGAGGCGCCGACACGATGGAGCTCGCGGCTCGTGTTGCCGACGAGAGCGTCCGGCACCGGGTCGATGCGATCTTCGTCGACGGCGGTGGCGTCGGCGGAGGGGTGGTCGACCGCTGCCGCCAAATTGGGCTCAACGTGACGGACGTCCGCTTCGGCAGCAAATCCGATCGGGCGCCGGTGGGGCAGGATCGGCCGATCGGTTATGCAAAAATAAGCGCGCCGAGATGTGGGGCAATTTGCGGGAGTGGCTACAGGGCGGCGCGATCGACGGCGACCCCGAACTGATCTCGGACCTGACCGGAATCGAATACGGCTATGTGCTGCGCGACGGTCGCGACGCGATCATCCTCGAACGCAGGGAGGACATGAAACGCCGCGGCCTCGCTTCGCCTGACAATGGTGACGCGCTGGCCTTGACCTTCGCCTACCCGGTAATAGCGGTCTCTGCGGCTCGCTCCCGGCGACCGGACCGGTTCTATCGGAGCGATTACGACCCGTACGCGATCCGACCCGAAGAGCGGCTCAGGGGTTCCGGAAGTCCTTTCTTCGCCACCAGCGGCCCGTTTCGGGAACGTGACCGGGGCTTCGCCGATGACGACGACGTTGGGTTTCCTGCTCGCCGGTGGTGACATAGCAAATACGGCCGCCCGGCTGCGCGAGCTGGCGCGCGAGTACACGCAAGAGGCGATTGATACGCTGATCCTCGTCATGCGCAACGGCAGGTCGTTGCATCGATCCGAATACGACCCATTCGCCGAACTTCGGACCGGCGACCTGCACGGGTTCCGCTCGACCTTCGCCACGTGGTGCAAGGACAGTCGGGGTTGCGGCCGAACTGCGGGAACTGGCGCTCGCTCATGCCGAAGGCGACAAGGTGGCGGCAGCCTATACGAGCGGGGCCGAGGTTCTCGATCGCCGGCGCGATCTGGAGGAGCGCTGGGCCCGGTTCTGCGACGGGGAACGCGCGCAGGTGGTGCACCCATAAGGCGACGGTTTGCGTCCGTGATGAATGTGACGCGTAACCCAAGAAGATGTAAGCTCGGATTTGGACAATGGTCGGGTCGCACGTCATGAGCAGGGGAGACTGGCGATGCCCTTACGGTTTCAGCGCCGAATTCGAGTTATGCCAGGAATTTCGCTGAACGTGAATAAGACAAATATGAGTGTAAGCTTCGGCCGACGCGGTTCCCATATCACGGTGGGACCAAGGGGAACGCGGACTACTGTGGGTCTTCCTGGAACTGGTCTCTACTATACTAATTTTCAGCGCGGAAGACCCGGCGGATTTCTCGTGCTAGCAATTGTAATTATTGTCCTGTGTGGCGTGCTCTTGCAGCTCGCCTAGCTGCGTAGAACGGAGACGAGTTAGAACATGAGTGACGATCAGATCCCTTTCGAGCATCCCGAACTGGTCAGCAATCCCGAGCCGGGCTGCGCTTGCTTGCTGCTCCTAGACACTTCCGGCTCAATGCACGGCCAACCGGTCGCGGAACTGAACGCCGGGCTAGTGACCCTCAAGGACGAACTCATGGCCGATGCGATGGCCGTGCAGCGGGTCGAGATCGCAGTCGTCGCGTTCGGGCCGGTCCGCGTGCATAGTGATTTCCAAGGGCCGGACACCTGGACGCCTCCACATCTCCAGGCGAGCGGCGATACCCCTATGGGGGCCGCGATCGAGCAGGGCTTGAACATGCTTGATGCACGAAAACAGGTCTACCGGCACAGCGGTATAACCTACTATCGGCCGTGGGTTTTTCTGATAACCGATGGCGCTCCTACGGACAGCTGGGGGCACGCTGCCTCTCTCGTCCATGCGGGCGACAATGACGAAAGGAAAGGCTTCTCCTTCTTCGCTGTTGGCGTCGAGGGCGCAAACATGCAGATTCTGGCCCAGATCAGCCGCCGTGAGCCGTTGAGGCTCAAGGAGCTGCGGTTCCGGGATCTGTTTCGTTGGCTTTCCAGTTCACTTGGCGGGGTGTCCAGGTCAACACCCGGAACACAGGTCCTGCTTCCACCGCCTACCGGTCCATCGGGTTGGGCAAGTGTCTGATGTTGAGTGGCGGGTAGCCTACAACTCAGTTATCGGGACCTCGCACGAGAAGACCGGGCTGCCATGCCAAGACGCGGGAGGATGCCGGATCATCTTTGACCCGGCCGGAAGGCAAATCCTACTCGCCGTCGCGTGTGACGGTGCCGGCAGTGCGTCCCGATCGCTTGATGGCGCAAACGTGACAGTCGCCTGGTTCATGCGGGAGTTCGGTGACACTGCTAGACGCTCGGGTTTGGTCGCGATCACGAAGGAGTTCGTCCAAGATTGGCTGTCTCGCCTTCGTGGGGAAATAAAGGATCGGGCGGATGCTGATGATCTGAGTCCACGAGAGTTCGCCTGCACAGTCCTTGCTGCGATTATCAGCGAGGATCGAGCCGCATTCTTCCAAATCGGAGATGGGGCAATCGTAGTCTCGAACCGCGCTGAGCCAAACGACTACGGGTGGGTTTTTTGGCCCCAACACGGAGAGTTTGCTAACCAGACGAACTTTATCACCCAGGATGATGCTCTCGATGTATTGCAGTTCGAAATAGAGGACCGGTGTATCGATGAAATGGCCATATTTACTGATGGAATCGAGCGACTTGTTTTAGATCTCGCAAAAAAAATAGCTAATCCGCCGTTCTTTCGGACGCTGTTTGGCTGGCTTGCTAAGACAAATCCAATCCCGGTAGACACGGAGGTACCCGCTTCTCCTGTGCTGGATCGCTATTTGGGCTCGAAGCAAATCAACGATCGCACGGACGACGATAAGACGTTGATACTCGCCTCGCGCCGTACGACTCCGGCCGAAGAAACGGCTGCTGTCGATGCAGACCAGACCGCCGGCACTGTTTGATTCGGCCGGACGCTCGCTCCAGCTCGGCCCGCAGCTTGGCTTCGGTGGCGAGGGTAGGGTCTTCGAGCTTGCTGATCTCTCCGACCAGGTCGTTAAGGTTTATCACAAAACTCTCGACCCACAGAAAGTCGCGAAGATCATCGGTATGACTAAAGCGGCTAATGAACGGCTGCTGGAGCTGACAGCATGGCCGATCGAGCCAATTCGTCTCGGGTCAGGAAGTGGAACCGTTGCCGGCTTCAAAATGCCGAAGATCACGCGGCACAAGCAGGCGTTCAGCCTCTATAGCCCTAAACTTCGTCAGCAAGAATTTCCGAGGGCGACTTGGCAGTTCCTAATCCGAAGCGCTGCCAATGCAGCCAGAGCGTTTGTCGTTATCCACGAAAGCGGTCACGTCATCGGCGACGTAAATCATGGGAATCTACTCGTAGGCGAGCAGGCCAGGGTGCGGCTGATAGACTGCGACTCTTACCAGATTACGATCAATGGCTCGCGGTGGTTCTGCGAGGTCGGAACGCCGACACATCAGCCACCTGAGCTTCAAAATGTCCGTAGCTATAAAGGAATAATTAGAACAACCAATCACGACAACTTCGGCCTCGCTGTCATCATCTTCCAAATGCTGTTCATGGCACGTCATCCGTTCTCTGGCCGATTTCTCGGGACGGGGGAAATGCCAATGGAACGGGCTATCAGCGAATATCGGTTCGCCTATGGTTCGAACGCCGCCGCCGTGCGGATGCAGCCTCCTCCAGCAAGTCTCGGATTGGACGGGGTCACCCCGGATGTGGCCCTCCTGTTTGAAAGAGCATTCTCCCGGCAGGGTTCACAGCCGAATGGGCGACCGACTGCTCGCGAATGGGTAGCGGCTCTCCAGGATCTCGAAGCGCATCTGAGAAAGTGCTCCCTCAATCCAGCGCACCAATTCGTGGATACCCTTGCGAAGTGTCCCTGGTGTGACATAGAGGCCGAGACCGGCGTGCTGCTATTCACGGTCACGCTGGTCCGCGCGTCCTATACTAATTTCACCATCGCAGACTTCTGGGGCAGAGTCACTTCGGTCCCTAATCCTGGTCCACCTGCTGCGCTACCGCGGATCGACGGTCGTACCGTAAGTTTGTCTCCAGCGGCGCTGGAACTCCAACAGGCCAGTTGGGGCGCAAGGTTTGCCTCCGGGCTTTTTGCTCTCGTTGGGGGCACTAGCCGCATTCATACGCTGACGAAAGATATCGGGAAGAAAGAGGCGGATGCTCGCGCCCGCTGGCAAAATCTCCAGACCAACTGGACCGGTTACGCAAGCGGCAATAATTTCGATGAACAGTTAACGCAGTTGCAGGGTCTACGTAGCCAATACGAAACATTGCCGCAGAAACGCCTTCAAGCCCTGCAACAGTTGGAGGCAAATAAATATCGACTACAACTCCATGCCCATTTGGAATCTTGCCGCATTTCACATGCTCGCCTCAGAGGTATTGGTGATGCCCGGAAGGCGACGCTCCAATCATACGGTATCGAAACTGCGGCCGATATAACAGACCAGCGGGTCCTGGCGGTGCCAGGATTCGGTCCCTCTGCGCTGAGCAATCTGAAAAGCTGGCGTGACCAACAAGAAAGGAGTTTTCGTTTCGACCCCAACAAGGCGGTGGATCAGGCTGCTAAGAACGCGGTCGAGCAGCAGATCCTATCGGAGAGGACCGACGTTGAACGAAAGCTAAATGAGGGCCTGTCGAAGCTCGCCGTAATCAGCCATCACACTCTGACGCGGCGGCGAACCGTCCTGGCCCAAGCGGAGCAGGCGGCGGCCGATTTCGCCCAAGCAAGGGCGGATTCGCATGCTGCTTCGCTGATCTCAATAGCACCTGGCAAGCGGTTCATCGGTCTTATCGGTGTTCTCGCCTTCGGCGGTTTGATAATTGCGTCGTACCTGAGTAACGCGCCAGCACCAACCTCGCCGTACGCAGCAACGCCTTCACTTCCTGCTCGATCCACGTTGCCCCCGCATGTCGAGATCGATCCAGTAGGACAGCGGCGACCGGAAGACGGATACGACTGGTCAAACCCCTTTCACTCGACGGTCCGATGGGCGCCTGGAAAGGCGTCGAGAACGAACCAGCATGTGATCGCTTCCGAAACTGAGGGCAAATGGGAGCCAGAAGGCGGGTATGATTGGACAAACAAGCTCGTCGACAAATCGGTTAGATGGACACTGGGCGCCGTCTCACGCCGCTACCCTCATGTGGTCGCCGCACCGATAGAGGGGCAGTGGCGTCCTGCCGACGGCTACGCGTGGGTGGTAAATCCGCACAGATCGGATGACATGCGGGTAATACCGATCAGCGCGTGGCTAGACCGGATCATTAGCCCGGCCGCGGCACCAGCCGCACCCCCACCGGCACCGGCCGCATCTTCCTTCGACCAGGGACTTGCTGATCGCGCGGGATTGGAGCAGTGGTTTGCGACTCTGGGCGGTGACTTTCGTCGCGGTGCTGACTGGTGGGCAAGCCATCGTAGTCTGCGCAATCCAGGCACGTGTAGTGGCCCCGTTTCTGGCATGAACCAAGAGTTCACATTGGGCTGTGGGACCGCGAAGGCACGGCTGACCCCCGAGGACATCCGCAGGAGGACCGACGCGGATTACCGCCGTGGGTGGAACGCTTACACAGCTACGCCTGTCCCTGTTCCGCAAGTTCAGGCCTCACCTATGGGACAGGGCGTATCCGCAAGTCCAAGTCCCACAGATGGCGATGTTGCAGGCCAACTTAACCAGCAAGAGCTAGGGCAAATTAAGCACCAATAAACCAAATTTTGGGTGCTCGATGTCAAGACGGTTTTACCAAAGCGTGGCCGATGGTGACAAATCACGCGCTACCGATCACGAGAACCGCGCCCAGCTTCGCCATGCAATGCATTGCGCCAATCGCCGAGGAAGATCGCCTGCGCGGCCGGAAGCGTGATCTCGCCTGCGCAGACAGCGCTGCACATGCGGCGCTCCAGCTCGTCTTTCCGCTCCGCTTGATCCCACGGCTCCGGCCAGTGGTTGAGCGCCGAGCCATTGTTGCCGCCAAGGCATACCGGCACGCGATCGTCGTCCTCGTACTGACCCGCGTCGGCGGGCGGGATGCTATATTTGGCGAGGGTGCCCGCCTTGTCCTGCCACACCCGGTGCGAACGGGAATATCCAGGCGCGCATATGATCGCGGGGTCCGTGTCGGCAACCGCACCGGGCGTTAGTTGAGGATCAGGCATCGACGCTGCCGCACCGGCGAACTCCCGAACCTGGCCGTTTCGAGTGGCGCGGTCGCCGGTTTGGTCGGCTTCCTTCTCGCAGACATACGCGCCGCTCCGGGTCCTCCCATACCAGCGCTCGCCTTTGAAATGATAGATCCCGTTCGGCCGGTTGAGCCAAACCACCGTATCGCTCGGGCAATGCCGCTGAGCCTCTTGCTCGCTCGGAAACTCGGCCGCCGGATGCTGCGCAACAGCGGCGATCGGGAGGAGACTGAGGACCAAGGCCAGCGCGCCGCGGATCATCTGTGTGGGCCTGGGCCGCCCTCGGACCGGGAACTTCGCGGCCCCGGATGGTCGAAATCAATTTGAGGGAACGCTCTGCGTATCGGCTCGCCCTCCTCCCGGATGGCCCGGTCGGTCGGGGTTTCAGGTGGCGGCCCGGCGAGCCAATCGAGGACGGTCAGCCGCGCCAGCGTGAACACGTAGTCGGCCCGGTCGAGGAATTCGGCGCAGAGACGGCGGAGCACGGCAGGACTATATCACGCGATCATGACGCTCGACCTTACCGACGACGAGAAGCACGCGCTCGCCGGGTTTCTCCGGAGCACGATCGAAAATGCCCGCTACCCGCTATCGCCGCGTCTGGCGCCCCTGAAGGCGATCCTGGCGAAGCTCGAACCGCCCGGACCCCGGCCCGCGCCTCCGCCACCGCTGGCGGCCAGCATTGGGCCGAGCGCCAAGCGACGGTGATAAGGTACAGTGATCCGGTCAGCCCCGGCGACCCAACTTCGGGGGTCAACATAGGATGCCAAGATGGAAACGCTCGATGTTCAAGCTAGGCTAAAGTATGCCCGTGAGCAGGATCACACTTTTCGATGGGCCTGTGAGCCGGCTTTTTGATGGACTTGCCGCTTCCGCTTCCCGAGCACTGTAGGGGGTGTGGGAAGCGGGAAGCGGAAGTGCGGGATCAGCCGGCGAGCCGATAGCCATCGACGGATTTGACGATGCGGCCGGCGGTGGTCATGGCGGCCAAGCGCTCGTAGAGGGTCGCGGTACGGAGGCGGCAGACGGCGCGGAGGTTCGAGAAGGGCTGCGGCTGGTCTGCCTCGGCCAAGGCGGCGGTGATCCGGTCGTCGACGGAACGCTGCTCTGTTGCGGGCGTCGGCCGGGCACGACGTTCGACGACCTCGAGAGCGAGGGCATTGGCGCGTTCGACGAGTTCGAGTGTGATGCCGGGTATGGACGGTGCCGCCCGATGCTCGACGGTCAGCATGATGCGGTCATCGCCGTCACGGCGAAGGTAGAGGTTGGAATCGCCCCAGGCATGGAACTCGGATGAGCCGCGCAGGGCTTGGCCGGCCCGCATGTTGCCGGCGCCCTTCCTGGCGTGATGGACGAGGATGACGGCGACACCATGGCGGCGCTGCAGCTCGCGCAAATAGGCGAGCAGCGGCGCAACTTCGCCGCTGATATTCTCGTCGATACGATGCAGGCGAACGAAAGGGTCGAGGACCAGGAGCCTCGGTGCCAGCCGGGCGATGGTCTCCTCGAGGCTGGCCCGGTCGGCGGCGAGATCGAGGCGCAGGCTGGGCGCAGTGATCACCTGGACGTCGAGATCGGCCAGGTCGAGGCCGGCAGCGGCGCAGATGCCGTCGAGTTGGCGGCGCACGATGTGCAGCGCGTCCTCGGCGGCGTAGAGCAGGACGCGGCCTGGCTTGGGCACGGCGAAGCGGCGCAGACAAGGCGTGCCGGCGGCGACCGAGACGGCGAGGTCGAGGGCGAGGAAGGATTTGCAGCACTTCGGCTCGCCACCGATGATGCCGACCGCCTCCTCGGACCACAGCCCGGTGACCAGCCAGCGCTGCTCCTCGGGGCGATCGAGGAGGCGATGGGCGAGCTGGACGGGAAGCGGCGTCATCGGCGCTTTGCACCGGCCGCCTTGATCTGGGTGGCGGCATAGAGATCGAAGAACAGCGTCTCGTCGATCTGCCGGGCCTCGCGTTCGGCGGCCGCGGCGAGCAACTCGTCGGCCATGATCATGAGGGCGCGCATGTTGCCCTGGGCATGGTCGGCCAAGGTGGCGATCACCGCCGCGCTCATCAGGGTCGGCGCCCCGGCCTGCTGCAAGGCGTGTTTCAGACAGGCCTGCAGGAGATCGGGGGTGGCGCGCTCGATCGGCAGACGGACGCGGATGCGGCTGTCGAGCGGCAGGAGCTCCTCGGAGCGGATGTGATCGGCGAGGCGACCGTCGCCGGCCAGCACGACGGTCAGCAGGATGTGGGAGTCGAGCCGGGCGGAGGTCAGCAGGCGCAGCTCGCAGAGGACGGCCGAGCGCATCTCCTGGGCCTCGTCGACGATCAGCACCGGCCGGGCCAGCGCGCTGTCGATATGGGTCTGCCAGCATTGGCGCAGAACCTTGGAGCCGCTCCAGCGGTTGTGGGGCCGGAGCTGGACGGCGAAGAGGTCGCCCATCTCGCGGTAGAAGTCGGCGATGTTGGCTTGCGGCCGGCTGATCATGCCGACCTTCAGGTCGCGCTGGCCGGCGAGGTGCTCGGCCAGGATGCGCAAGGCCGCCGACTTGCCGGTGCCGGGTGCCCCGGTGAGGAGGGCGAATCCGCCCTCGGCGGCAAGCTGCAGGACGCGCCGGCAGAAGCTGTCGATGCGCGGGCTGACATGGAGCGCCTCGACCGGCACAGCCGGGGGCGAAGGGGTTCCACTTGAGGCCGTAGAGAGCCAGCAGCTTGCTGGTCACGGTTCTTCTCCTACGTCATCTTTGACGAGATAGGCCGGGGCCAGGCCGGTGGCCGCGCGGGCTTGCATCAGCCTGGCGAGCAATGGCGGCAGACCTGCCGCCGGTCCGACGGCGACGGGCGCGGTGGCGATCGGCTCCAGCGCCCGGCGCAGGCCGCTGGCGTTGTTGGCCTTGTCCTGGGGGAACAACCGGCAGAGCGCGGCGCCGGTGTGGTCGTCGACGAGATGGACCTGGCTCAGGTCCCAGCTGGCGAACCGCACCTCCAGGCTGGGGAGATGCCGGTAGCGGTTGGGCACCTCGAAGCGGCGCCCCTCGATGACGATGGTGCCGTCGCTCTTGCGCAGCATCCGGCGATCGCTTCTGGTGAAGGCGAGCTTCAGTGCCGCGCTGTCCGGGCAGGGCCGCATCACATTCGGGCCGGCGAGGAAGCGGGTGATCGGCGCCTGACCGGTCTCGGAATGGACCCTGCGGTTGTACTCGTACTCAGCCCAAGCCTGGGTCGCCTCGTTGAGCTGCCCCAGGGCGAGATCGGCGACGCCTTCGAGCATCGCCATCAGCCTGCCCTCGACGCTTGCCCAGAGCACCTCGATCTTGGCGTTTTGATAGGGAGAATAAGGCAGGGTCGTCTCGTGGAGGACGCCGAGCCGGGCGAGGCCTTCGGTGATCTCGGTCGCGGTCATCGCCGCGCCGTTGTCACTCATGGCGGCGCGCGGCACGCCGCGCTTCTGGAATGCCTGCGCCAGGCCATGGGCGACATTCTCTGCCGTCTCCGCCAGATACCATTGCAGATGGCAGGCCAGGTGCGAGCGGTCGTCGAGGATGCCGAGCAGCAGTGGTGTGCGCCATTCACCACGCGCCGTCAGCACCTTGCGCGAGCAGTGATGGAAATCCCAGTGAAGCAGGGTTCCGACATACTCGGCTTCGAAGCTGCGCACCTCGCGTTCGCTCAGCCGCAGCTCGGCCGCCAGCGCCCCGGCGGTCTGCCGCGAAGTCAGCCGGCGGCGCTTGTCCAGGCCATGGCTCCGAAGGTAGCGACGGACCGTCGAATAGGATGGCACTGGCCCAACCTCGGGCCGCGTCTCGGCCAGCGCCACCAGAGCCTGCCCCGGCGCAGGCCGGGGTTGTCGTAGTGGAGCTGGGCACTCCAACTCTTGTGTGTGGCGTACTGAGCCAGCAACGCCTGGCGCAACGCCGCGCCCATCGAGGCCTGCTGGCCGGCATCCCGGCGCCGCTTGCGGCGTAATGCGCCGACGGGGTCCTGCCGCTCTCGCAATGTACGGTAGTACCAACGTTCAATCGTCGACAGGCCAAAGCGTGTCGGCTTGCCGGTCGCCGGGTGGCGCCACTCGCGCGCCGCCAACGCCGCGAGCGCCGAACGCAGGCCGCCCTTCTGCGGCGGCGCGGCGAGAAGCTGGCCGACAATTGAGAAGCGCAAGCGGGCCCATCGTTCATGGACCCTCGGATGGATTCCGTCCTTGTGTCACTTCGGCAGTCCTTTGCCGGGGAATGCCGAAGCGTAGAGGTCCTCGCCGACGATGGGCGACGGGCATCCTTTGCGGGCGAGCGAGGTCCGTCAGAAAACCTGCACCGCAGCCCCTCCCGTGATCGGTTCCAGGAACCGCAGCAGGGCGACCAGCCGATCCTCGGCGGCCCCACGGGACAAGCCCGTGGGCTGAAGGCCCACGGCAAATCGCTGGGACAGCGAGGCGGGAAGGGTGCACACCTCGACCGGCGGCATGATCAAGGGTTTCTAAACTCCAGCACAATTGTGCTAAACATTCGCGAGGGGGCCTTGCTGTCGGTCTGGGAACAGACCGACAGCAACGACGACGAAGCCGAGCGCTTCGCCGAGGCGCTCGAACTGCTCGAACAGCAGGCGACAGATCGCACCGCCAAGCCGTCGCGCATCCTAGGCGACCGGATCATGGCCCGCTTTGCCGACAGCGAATGGCATGCGCTCGATGCGATTGCGGCCGGGCTCGGGGTTGGCCAAGCCGAAGCCAAGGCCACCCTTGAGCAGATGCGTCTGCGCGGCGCCTATCGTTCGAAGTGCGAGCACAAGCAAGTCGGGCTGCGCTGGCACTACAGGATTTTTCGCCAAGACAAACTGGTCAGCACCGCGGAGCTGATCGAGAAACTCGGGCCGATCGTCGACGAGCTTCTGCGCCAGGGCAAAACCAATGCCGCCACGGTCTCGATTGGGACCGTCGGTTCTTGCGGCGCCCAGATCAAGCGATTGCTCGACGAGTGGTCCAAGTAACCGCCTTGGCTTTTTGGACGAGCCTTCCGGCGGCTGTTTCCTCCCTGATCCACCTGGAGAAGGAAAGTGTTTCGTCTTGTTAAATCCGAAGCAATACCGCTCACCCGTGAATTGGCATTGCAGTATCGCGATCTCGAACCGTCGCCGACCGAGCGGGAGATCAGCCCGGCCCGGCTCAAGATGCTGCGCGACAAAGCCACCGCCGGCCTCTTGATCACCTTCCATTGGGCGCAGGCGCGGCTCGGCAATGAAGTCTACCGAATGAACGGTCAGCATAGCGCGAACATGCTGTGCGAGCTGCTCGACGGGAGTTTCCCGGAGGGTCTGTACGCGCATCTCGACGAGTATGCAGTCGACAGCCGCGATGATCTGGCCTTGCTGTTCCGCCAGTTCGACGATCGCAAATCAGGACGCAGCGCCGGCGATGTTGCCGGCGCCTACCAAGGGCTGGTCGAAGCGTTGCGCGATATCCCCAAGGATCTCGTCAAGCTCGGGATCGAGGGCGTCGCTTGGTATGAGCACTGGATCGTGGGCATGCCGGTCCCCGACGGCGATAGCCGATACGGCCTCTTCAATCAGTCCGCCCATCACGCCTTTCTACACTGGCTGCCCGAGCTGTTCAGCATCAAGACCCCGGAGCTGAAGCGCGTCCCGGTGCTCGCCGCAATCTACGGGACGTGGACGAAGAGCGCGGCCGGCGCGCAGGAATTCTGGCATCAGGTCGCCAGAGGCGGGATCGAATATGAGGACGACGCACCCTCGACCGTTCTCGATGCGTGGTTGAAAGACACCAAGGAAGCCAATGCCAAGGCCAAGGTCGAAAGGGGCCTCGTCGGTCTCAAGCCCTATGATTTCTACAATGGCTGCATCTATGCGTGGAATGCATTCCGCAGCGAGCGGCGGGTCAAAGACAAGAAGATCAAGCCGAACACCGACAAGGGCATCACCCCGATCCACGAATAATCCCCCGCAAAGGCAACTCCTCGCCGGCTAGGCTCGCCCCCTGGCCGGTTTCTCAAACTCCAGAACAATTGTTCCATTCGCGAGAGGGCTTTCTTTACACCCGAAAGTGACCTGCCGACTTGGGATTTACTTGGCGGGCGGGCCGGGCCACTTTCGGAACGCCGCCGGGCTGCCTCGGGAGCCCGGAGAGGGGCCGATCGCCCCGCCCGGTGCACCGGGACCGGGAAATCGGTTTCCGCGCGTCCTCGGCCCCTGGCGCGGCCCGCTGCCGGTTTTTTCGAGGTGCCGCCGCCGGTCCCGTCCCGCGGTAACCGATCGGACGAGAGCGCCCGGCGCGGCGCCGGCGGGGAGCGTTCCCGCGGGTGCGCGTGCTGATGGCTGATCCGAATCTCGGCGAAATTACCGGATGTCCGGTAACCGTGCAGCTCTTCGAGAAATTCAATCTGCGCCTCCGGCGGCCCGCCCGCGACAGCGGCGCCTTGACCGCGCGCCCGCGCCGCGGGACGATGCCTCGGCGGCGCCAGATACCGAGTGGTGATCGATGCCGAGCCCGGCGATCACGATCAACTCCGCGAAAGTGCGCATCGCTCGGGCCGAAGAGGCGATGCGCGAGGCGCTCGAGCTGGCGCGCGCCGCGACGGCCGCGCCCGACTATTGCGGCCCGGCCAATCTCATCGAAGAGATCGAACGGGTCGCCGCCGGCCTGGCCGCGCTCCGGCCCCAGCTGCGCGCCTGGGCGATCGAGCAGAACTTGCGGCGCCTCGTGCCGGAGCGCCCCTTGCGCGACGCCGTCCGCGAGCTGATCGCGCAACCCGGCCGCCTCGACCAGGACGCCAGCCAGGCGTAGGGTTTCACGCGATACTTGGGAGGGCGGGACAATGGCCTACAGCGGACCCGATGTGCACGTGTGAAGGCGCTGGCCGCGGTCGCGGCGCCCGAACCAGAACACCGTTTTCGATTGCCAGAGGACGCCGCACCGCGGCGCCCGGCAGTGCGCGGGGACCAGCGCATATCGCGGCCGATGCGGCCCGGCGATCAGGATCCCGAGCCGGGCGAATTGATTTGTCGGCTTGCGCAGAGCGGCCAGGACGGCAGCTGGGCCGCCGAGGACGCGGACGGCAATCCGTTGCAGGTGACGAAAGCGGGCGACGGCACGCTCGAAATCCGGCACGCGCCCGGCAATGGCGACGAGGACCCCGATCAGATCCGGCTGCAGTCGCCTATCAATCGCGACGCCAACGCCGGCGCCCCCGGCGAGAACCTGCCCGGCCAGGCCTTCGAGGCTCGTATGAGCGCGGCGCTCGCGCCGACCCGCAACGCCGATCAGCGCAATCCGAGCGGACTGCGCGGGCTGCAAGCGCCTATGAATTCGCACTATCGGCGGCCATGAGATGGACCGCCTACAGCCCAGCCAACAGTGGGCGCTGGTCGCAGCGCGGCCTGCCGGCGGCGGTCTTCGATCGAACCGGGGGAACCCTGTACGCGCGGTGTCGGCAAAATCCCCTCCGGCGGCCCGTACAGCGCCGGAACGACCGGGGGCTACCAAATGCCTCCGCGACCGAGACCGCTCTCCAGCGACGCGCGGGGGCCGCGCGCAGAGCACTCTGAGAAGAAAGGTTTGATCGTGGTCGAAACCGCGCCCCTCCCTCCGCATCGACGATGCCTGATCGCGGCCATCCTAGGTCGAGCCCGGGTCGTTGATTGCCGAGTGCCGCCGCGACAGCCGCCGACCGACTTATTTGGCCGACTGTAAAACGCGCGCGCGAGGCCGGCGGCTTCTGATGGTGCCCGCGGCCCGCAGCTTCTGCGCCTCTTCGATCGTGTGGCGGTTGATGTGGCGCTTGAACTCCAGCTTTGGCGCGAGCTTGGCGGTCATCGGCCAATAGCGCCAGCCGTCGCCAGGGTACAGATATCGGCCGGGCCGACCCTTCCATCGCTCGATCACGCCCTGGCTCTGGGCAGCACGATGAGATGCATGTCCATCGTGCCACCTCTAACCACAGTCGAGAGGTAACCCCGACCATGGCTGAAGCGGCGGCTCGCAACACGCGACAGAGTCCGCAATGGGTAGAGTCGGAATGTGGCGCGGTGGCCTTAGGTCAGGCATGCGTGTTGCCGCCTCTTTCGTTTGGCGGTGCCTTAGTGGCTCGACCATAGCTCCGTTTCCACATCCCGCTCATCGAACCGGACATGCGGATTTCCCTGCATCCGGCTCTCGGACAAGACCTCACGCCTTCGTCCACGGCACGTCGTGCCCAAGCCGGGTCAGACGCACGAGCCCGAGGGTCTCGTAGAGGTGCGAGAGGGGATAGCTGCCGCCCTTACATCGTCTGGTCTTGTGCTTGAAGCGCAACCACCGACGCAACCGCACAGCCGTGTAGTTGTCGAGCGCCCGATACGCCGGATTGACGGTGCCTACCGAGAAGTAGTTCGCCCATCCGCGAAGGGTGCGGTTCAACTTACCCACCAGCTCTGTGGTTTCTTGCCAGGTATGTGCTCGGACGGTCAGCGCATGGACCTTGTCGACCACACGCTTGATGCTCTTCTTCGATGGCCGCTGTCCCAGGCGAGCCTGGCCGGTTCTCGGAGAATACATCCGCCCGAACGTATAACCCAGGAAGTCAAACTCCCCGTCCGGAACCTTGCAGATCCGTGTCTTCTCCTCGTTCACTGTCAGCTTCAGCTTGCCCATGATCGCGCGCAGGTGATGCAGCGCAGTCTCCGCGCTGCCCCTTCGGCACAGGATCACAAGGTCGTCCGCATAGGTGACGAGGCGAGTGCCGAGGCTTCGCTCAAGGCCGAACTTCTTCCAGCCCAACACGAACCGGCGCATGTAGAGGTTCGCCAGTAGTGGTGAGAGGGGCGAGCCCTGCGGAATGCCGCGCCGGTGGTCTCGCGCCTCGGTCGTGCGTGTTGTCCGGCCCCGTTGGTCGGTTTCTTCCACGGGGCAGTCCAGCCACATCTTGATCAGATGCAGCACGCGCCGGTCAACGATCCGGCGCGCCACCGACTTTAGGAGGTCGGTATGCGGAATGCTCCCGAAGTAGTCCGCGAGGTCGGCGTCGACGACTTCCGGGTGGCCACGGAACAGCCGCTCCTCCACCTCGACGACTGCCTGCTGGGCGTTGCGCCCAGCGCGATAGGCGTAGATTTCCGGCGGAAGATCGGCTTCGAAGATCGGCTCCAGCACCAGCATCGCTGCGGTCATGCAGACCCGATCCCGCACCGTCGAGATGCCCAGCGGCCTGAGTTTGCCGTTGGCCTTCGGTATAAACACTCGTCTGATTGGCTCCGGCCGGTAGCTCTCCTGCCTGAGCGCAAGCGCCAGTTCAGCCAGCCACCGTTCGACCCCATAGGCCTCGATGTCCGCAAAGTCCTGACCGTCTATTCCCGGCGCCCCCTTGTTGGCGCGGCACTGGGCATAGGCATGCGCCAGAATGTCGTCGCGGCTGATCTTGTCGTACAGGGCATAGAAGCGATAGCCGGCTTCTGCCTTCGCTTTCGCGTGTGACGCCCTCTGCAGCTTCTGAACACTCTTCGGAGTTGATAGGTTGCCCAATCTCCAGGTCCCTCACTACTTCCTGCGTCTGTCTTGAACCAAGGCCCCTTCCCTCCACCGGCATTACCCGGCTTCACCGGTACTACGGGCCTCTCCGCCACCCCATTGCGCCCGGCCTGTCCCTCGCGGGCGTCCGGTTGATCATCCCTGATCACGCATTGGGGCTTCCCGTGTTGCGCACGCTTTCCTTGTGTACATGCTGCCGCCACTACCCCGGTGCAGCAGATGGGCCTACTCCTCGCTCAAACTCGCCCATCCGTATCAGCCTTCCCCGAAACCACTATCGGGTCGGCCTGCACATCGACCTTTTCGAGGATTGCTCGGCGTTTACTCACGTTGCGGCCTGCACACTCGCGCGGTCACCAAAACCGTGACCGTTATCCGAAGGCTTCAGACATTTCGTCTCCTCCATGCCTGCTCCGGCTGCTTCCGGCTGGAGCGGTCGCCGGGCGGGGCTTGCACCCGCTGGAAAAGCGCCGCCTTGTCACGGCGCACGTGGAGAGGCGTCATTCCTACTTCTGTGTCGCCGCTTGACGCCTCTCGCTGAGAGCGGACCTTCACACATCGGTGGCGAGTGCAAGGATCACATCATATGGCGTGCATTCGTGCCAGCGTGCATTCGTGCCAGGAACTTCAACTTCGATTTCAGTTTAAGCACGTCGACCAGCGCAGCCTTGGGTTCTTCGCGGCGATTCGAGGCAAGTTGAAAGGCCCTGTTGCTCTCACGCTTCAATCGGCAGACGGTGGGTTTCCCGCATGAGGGCTCCCGTCATGGCGATCGATGTGGCGAGTTGGCTTCAACAGCTCGGTCTTGAACAATACGAGCCGGCCTTCCGGGCCAACGAAGTCGACGGAGTTGTCCTGCCGGACCTGACGGCTGAGGACCTGATCGCTATCGGTGTGACCGCGGTCGGCCATCGCCGAAAGCTCCTTTCCGCCATCGCCGCGATAGGCGCCGCAGCGCCACCCGCCGTCGTGACCGCGACGCCAGCACTAGCGCCAGCATCGGTGCCGGCTCCCGTACCCGCGCCGGTGCAGCCCGATGCCGAGCGCCGGCAGCTGACGATGATGTTCTGCGATCTGGTCGGCTCGACGGCGCTGTCGGCGCGGCTCGACCCGGAGGACATGCGTGAGGTGATCGGCCCCTATCACCGCTGCGTTGCCAAGGTGATCGGCCGCGGCGGCGGATTTGTCGCCAAATACATGGGCGACGGGGTGCTGGCCTATTTCGGCTATCCGCGGGCCGACGAGCACGACGCCGAGCGCGCGGTGCGCGCGGCACTGAAGCTGGTCGAGAAGGTGGCCGGGCTCGACACCGTGGCGGCGGCGCCATTGCAGGTGCGGGTCGGGATCGCCACCGGGCTGGCGGTCGTCGGCGACCTGATCGGCCAGGGAGCCTCGCAGGAACAGGCGGTGGTCGGCGAGACGCCCAACCTCGCGGCGCGACTGCAGGCGCTGGCCGAGCCGGGGACCGTGGTGATCGCGCCGAGCACGCGGCGGCTGACCGGCGGTCTGTTCGAGTACGCGGATTTGGGTGCCGTCGAGCTCAAGGGCTTGGACGCACCGGTGATGGCCGCACGGGTGGTGCGCGGGAGCGCAGCCGAGAGCCGCTTCGAGGCGCTGCACGGGGGAGAGCTGACCGCGCTCGTCGGCCGCGACGAAGAACTGGCGCTATTGCAGCGCCGCTGGCAGCAGGCCAAGGCCGGCGAGGGCCGGGTGGTGGTGCTGATCGGCGAACCCGGTATCGGCAAATCGCGTCTGGCGCAGGCGATGCTGGAGCAGCCAGTGGGCGAGCCGCATACGAGGCTACGCTATTTCTGCTCGCCGCACCATCAGGCGAGCGCGCTCTACCCCTTCATCACCCAGCTCGAGCACGTCGCGGGCTTCAGTCGCGAGGACATGCCGGAAGCGCGGCTGGCCAAGCTCGAAGCCTTGCTCGCCCGGTCGAACGCCGGCGCCGAGGAGATCGGGTTCATCGCCGAGCGGATGTCGATCCAGACCGGCGACAAGTACCGTCTCCCGGACCTGACCCCGCAGCGGCGCAAGGAGAAGACGCTCGAGGCGCTGCTGGCGCAATTGACGCGGCTGGCGGCGCGGCGGCCGGTGCTGATGCTGTTCGAGGACGCGCATTGGATCGACCCGACCTCGCTCGAGCTGTTGACCCTGACCGTCGCGCGGGCATCAACGCTGCCATTGCTGCTCCTCATCACGGCGCGGCCGGAGTTCACCCCGCCCTGGCCCGCCGAGGCATATGTCACCACACTGCCGCTCACCCGTCTCGGCCGCCGCGAGGGCGCGACCCTGGTCGAGCGGTCGGCCGGCGGCAAGGCGCTGCCGGCCGCGATCCTCGAGCAGATCCTCGCCCGCACCGACGGCGTGCCATTGTTCCTCGAGGAGCTGACCAAGACCATCATCGAAAGCGGCCTGCTGCGCGAGGAGGACGGGCATTACGCGCTCGACGGCGCGCTGCCGCCGCTGGCGATCCCGACCACCCTGCACGACTCGCTGACGGCCCGGCTCGACCGGCTGGCGCCGGTGCGCGAGGTCGCCCAGATCGGCGCCGCCATCGGCCGCGAGTTCTCCTATCCGTTGCTCAGCGCGGTGGCCCAGCAGCCCGACGACCGGCTGAAGGAGGCTCTGAACCAACTCGTCCGCGCGGAGCTGGTGTTCGGCCGCGGCGAACCCCCGCAGGCGGTCTACACCTTCAAGCATGCGCTGGTGCAGGAGGCGGCCTATGCGAGCCTATTGCGCGAGCGCCGGCGCCAGCTCCACGCCCGCATCGCCCGGGCGCTCGAAGGCCATTTCCCGGAAGTGGCCGAGACCCAGCCGGAACTGGTCGCACACCACTACGCCGCCGCCGGGCTTCCGGCTCCCGCCATCGCTTATTATCGCCGCGCCGCCGAGCGGGCGATGGCCGCCTCGGCCAGCGCCGATGCGATCGCCCATTTGACCAGGGGCCTCGAGCTGATCAACTCGCTGCCGGAACCGTCCGAGCGGATCTCGTGGGAGATCGACTTCCGCCTCGCGCTCGGCGCCCCCCTTATTGCCACACAAGGGTATGCATCTGTCGAGGCGCAGGCGGCCTACACCCGTGCCAAGGAGTTGTGTGCGGGCGCCGGCGAGACCCCCGAGCTCTTTCATAGCCTCGTGGGGTTGTGGAACTATCATGTGGTTCAACCAGATCTGGAGACCGCGTCAGAGCTTTCCCCGCAGCTTTTCAACCTCGCAGCAAAGCTCGGGAGCGCTGACTTCCGTTTGCTGGCCGAATACGTCGCTTGCTTCACTTGCTACCGCTCCGGAGGATACGCGACTGCGGTCTCTCACGCCGCTCGGGTGCGGGTCCTGTACGACCCGGAGCGCCACCGCGGGCCAAAGATTTACATGGCAGACCCGGCCATGCTGTCCCTGGGTCTTGAGTCGCTGGCCTTGTGGTATCTCGGCTATCCCGAGCGCGCGTCCGAGCGCGGGCTCGCCGCCCTCTCGATGGCCCAGACGGCGGCTCATCCGTTCAGCCTGTGCTTTGCTTTGCGGTGGGAGGCTTGGCTCAGGATCGTGCGGAGGGAGCCTGAGGTGATCGCCGCGCGGACCAAAGCACATCTGGCGGTCGCACGGGAGCAGGGGTTCGCGTATGACTGCGCGATGTGTTCGATGTATGAAATCTGGCATGACGCTTGGGTGACGGGGCAGTGCGGAGACGATCGCATCGAAGCTTTCCGGAACGCTCTGGCCGAGCTGCGAAGGATGGGGATCCTGGCGTGGCTGGGTTTGACGCATGTTCTATTTGCGGAATGCCTCGAAAAACAAGGGAATACCGATGAAGCCCTGACGGCGCTCGAGGCCGCGGTCGTGCACTTCGAGCGCACGGGCGACGTCCATTGGGAGCCCGAAGTCCATCGGCTGATGGGCGACTTGCTTCTCCGGCGGAACCCGAGCGCTCCGGATCGGGCGGAAGTTTCCTATCGGCGGGCGATCGAGCGAGCCCGTTCGCAAGAGGCGAAGTCGTGGGAATTGCGCGCCGCCACCAGCCTCGCCCGGCTGTGGCGCGACCAAGGCAAGCTGGCCGAGGCGCACAAACTGCTGGCGCCGATCTACGGCTGGTTCACCGAGGGCTTCGACACCCCCGATTTAAAAGATGCAAAGGCGTTGCTCGACCAGTTGGCATGAACTGCTAAGTCGCGTTGTGCGAATGACCGCTCCCCGGTAGACCCAACGATCCGCCGGCAAGGACACGAAGGTCGGTTTAGGGTCGGTTTGAGCCGTTGGCTCGGGGGCGAGAGCAGTGGATGATCTCGACGGGCCGCGAATGGCTTCACCGGGTGGATCCCTGCCGTTCCCGATTTCCCGGCCTGCGATGTCCGTGGTCTAAAAGCGGTCATTTACTGCTATCGTCGTGCATGAGGGGTTGCCGCTCCTCGGAGCCGAGGATCACCGCATGGACGTAGCGGTATGGCTGCGCGGGTTGGGGCTTGAACAATACGCGCCTGCATTCCGCGACAACGATGTCGATGGCGAAGTGCTGCCGGAGCTGACGGCGGACGACCTGATCAGCATCGGCGTAACCTCGGTCGGCCATCGCCGCAAGCTGCTGGCCGCGATCGCCGCCCTGGGGGCGGAGCCGACGCGTGACTTAGCCCAACCAGCGATGAGTTCTACATCTACTCCCATCTCCCCTTTGACGAGCGAAGCAGAGCGTCGGCAGCTGACGGTGATGTTCTGCGATCTGGTCGGCTCGACAGCATTGTCGGCGCGGCTCGATCCCGAGGATATGCGTGAGGTCATCGGCGCCTATCATCGCTGCTGTGCCAAGGTGATCGGCCGGGGCGGCGGGTTTGTCGCCAAGTATATGGGCGACGGGTGCTGGCCTATTTCGGCTACCCGCGCGCCGATGAGCACGACGCCGAGCGCGCGGTGCGCACGGCGCTGAAGCTGGTCGAGAAGGTGTCCGGACTCGACACCGTCGCGGCGCTGCCGCTGCAGGTGCGGGTCGGGATCGCCACCGGGTTGGTGGTCGTCGGGGATCTGATCGGCCAGGGCGCGTCGCAGGAACAGGCGGTGGTGGGCGAGACGCCCAACCTCGCGGCGCGGCTGCAGGCGCTCGCCGAGCCGGGCACGGTGGTGATCGTCGCGAGCACGCGGCGGCTCACGGGGGGCCTCTTCGACTACGAAGATCTCGGCGCGATGGAGATCAAAGGCTTTGCCATGCCGGTCAAGGCCTCGCGGGTGCTGCGCGAGAGCGGGGCCGAGAGCCGCTTCGAGGCGCTGCGCGCGACCGGCACGCCGCTCATCGGGCGCGACGAGGAGCTGGCGCTGCTGCAGCGCCGCTGGCAGCAGGCCAAGGCTGGCGAGGGCTGCGTCGTGCTGGTTTCCGGCGAGCCGGGCATCGGCAAGTCGCGTCTCGCGCAAACTCTGTTCGAGCGGTTGAGCGGCGAGCTGCACACCCGCTTGCGCTTCTTCTGCTCGCCCCATCACCAGGACAGCGCGCTGTACCCGACGATAACGCAGCTCGAACGGGCGGCGGGGTTCCGGCGCGAGGACACCGTCGCGCAGCGCCTCGACAAGCTGGGGGCGGTGCTGGGGCAAGCGACAAACGATCTCGGCGAGGCCGCCCCGCTAATCGCGGCGCTGCTGTCGCTCCCGGCCGGCGAGCGCTATCCGCCGCTCAACCTCACGTCGCAGAAGCAGAAAGAGAAGACGCTTCAGGCGCTGGTGGCCCAGGTCGAGGGGCTGGCGGCGCGGCAGCCGGTGCTGATGCTGTTCGAGGACGCGCAGTGGAGCGACCCCACCTCGCTCGAGCTGCTCGACTTGATCATCGATCGGGTGCCCGCCCTTCGGGTCCTGCTGATCATAACCTTCCGCCCGGAGTTCACCCCACCCTGGACCGGCCGGCCGTACGTCACCTCGTGCGGTCTCAATCGTCTCGCACGGCGGCAGCGGGCCGAGATGATCGCCGGTGTCACCGGCGGCAAAACGCTGCCCAAGGAGATCGCCGACCAGATCATCGACCGCACCGACGGCGTGCCGCTGTTCGTCGAGGAGCTGACCAAGGCGGTGGTCGAGAGCGGCATATTGACCGACACGGGTGACCGCTACACCGCGGCGGGACCCGTAACACCATTGGCGATCCCGGCGAGTTTGCAGGCCTCGCTCTTGGCCCGGCTCGACCGCCTGGCGCCAATGCGAGAGGTGGCGCAGATCGGAGCCGCCTTAGGCCGGCAGTTCTCGCACGAGCTGATCGCCGCGGTAGCACCGATGCCGCCGGCGCAACTCGACGACGCTCTGGCGCAACTGGTCGGCGCCGAGCTGATCTATCGCCGCGGCACCCCGCCCGACGCCGAGTACAGCTTCAAGCACGCGCTGGTGCAGGACGCCGCCTATAGCACCCTGCTGCGCAGCCGGCGGCAGCAGCTCCACGCCCATATCGCCGCCACTCTCGAAGGCCGGTTCCCCGAGATCGTGGCCGCCCAACCGGCGCTGCTCGCCCACCACTGCACCGAAGCTGGGCTGACCGAGCAGGCGGTCGGCTACCTGCTCAAGGCGGGCCGGCAGGCGGTAGCGCGCGCGGTCATGACCGAAGCAGTTGCACAGCTCCAGAGAGGATTGGATTTGCTCGGCACATTGCCCGACAGCCCCTGGCGCCGGCCGAAACCAGGCCAACGGGGGAGCGTCGCCTCCGACCCGCCGAGACGCGTGCAGACCAAAGCAATTCCGTGCCCGCGAGGGGCGATGCGATGGCCGAGGCATTTCGGCGAGCGGGGTTGGCTGGCAAGACCCCGGGACGGCGATAGCTCAGCGTGCCCTTGCGTCCAAATCCGCTGGCCGCGGGGATAATGACGGGTGCCCGTGCCTGGCTTTGCAGCCAGCGAGGCGGTGCGGTTCCAGGTCGGCGGGGCCGTCAAAGATGACCTAAAATCGGACTTTTATCTCAAGCGGCTGTGCCCGCTCCGAAACAGCGCAATTCTCCAACCCAAGGGACCTATTGGCAGAACACCGGCGCCTTCGCGCCGCTCTGCGTCTGCGACAGCGGCAACCGCAAGCCCGCCGCCGGCACACATCATCGGCATCCGAACTGCCCGCGACCCCGACGGTTGGTACCCCTCCGGTGCGCGATCAGACGGCAGCTTCGAAAGAGGACCTGAAGACGGGCGGGGGGGAGCCGCGGCTGGGCGATCGCCCGCGGCTTTCGCTGGTCCGGGCTGGCTGGAAACCCGCGGCCCCGCACAGTCGGCCCTTAATCCGGTTTTCGTAACCTAAGAGTTCATTCGGTCGGACGCCGTGACGCCGATTAGCGAAACGCGTAGGAATTGGCGCTGCTTCGGAGCGCCGCGATGTACTTGCCGAATTTCCTCGACGGTTTCGACCGGCTCGTCGCCTTCGACGCGGAGACGACTGGCAAGCGTACACCCGACGCCGAGTTTATTCGCAAGCAGCCTTTCGCCTGGAGAGCCCCTGGCATCATCATCGAAGTCGGTTTCGTCGAAATGCTGCGCCAAGGCGAGGGCTGGCGCAAGGGCGAGACGTGGAGCTCCAGGGTCTACCCGGATGGGCCGATCGACCCCGAGGCCATCAAGATTCATAGGATTGGCCCGCCGATCTCAAGAACGCTCCACGGTTCCCGACGATCCTGCCGAAAGTGAAAGACTTCGTTGGAGACTCGCCCATCGTGGCCCACGCTTACAAGAACGAGCGAGATTTCCTCGATTATGAGTTCGCCCGGGCCAAGGTGATTGA
The DNA here is from genome assembly GCA_963772295.1 of uncultured Alphaproteobacteria bacterium. Taxonomy (GTDB): domain Bacteria; phylum Pseudomonadota; class Alphaproteobacteria; order ATCC43930; family CGMCC-115725; genus AP-15. The sequence continues at coordinate 221,664 of CAVYWO010000016.1, read as the reverse complement.
GTGGGGCGAGAGCGCCTACGCTGAGGAGCGCTACATTTGCACACAGGTCCTGTTCGCGCAGCTTTTCCCAGGCTCCAGTAGGTCGCTTACCTCGATGTGCGATCGGCTGGTGATTGACAGCAGCGAAAGAGACGACCGGCACGGCGCATTGCTTGACGCCGACATGACTGCCGATGCGCTCATACTGCTGGAGCGCCAACTCAAGCACGGTGAGAGCGCTGCGCCGAGATCATGGACCTCGACCTGACAGGCGTGACGGCAGCGTCAATAAGCGCCATTCAGCCAATGCGGCCCAGATTGAGCGGCAGACCGCCTGCGCGGCATCCGCGGAGTGGCGCGCGAAGAGAGAACAGGTGATCCTGGCGCGCGTGCTCCTCGAACACCCTTTCGCATCCCGCTCTTGTGAGCGCGTCGCGCTGTAAGTCGAGGTTCTGGTCCCGTGTCGAAACACGGGCGTATCCGATGAGCATGGTCTCAGCGCTCGGGGCGCAGGATTGCAGCGCATTTCAGGATTTCGACGAGCCGGCGCGCCCATTCCTCGGCTTCCCGATCCTTGCCGCATTGCCTCTCCGGTCGGGATCGCATCGCATTCCGATATCTCGGCCAGCGCCGGGCTGCGATTTGCTGGGTCGAGCTCCTCACGTCACCCCAGGGCGACTACCTCAACGCCTCCGTCGGACGATCTCCTCGGGGTTCCGCCTTCTTGGTTGCCTCGATTCCGGCGGATCGAGTTGCGGTCGACGGCTGAAACCCATTTCCATCCGAGGTCAGCTCGGAGCCTTCAAAAGAGGACCCGGAGGGTGGCCGGGGGGAGCCGCTGGCGAGCGATCGCCCGCGGCTTTCGTGGAAAGGCGGTACCTTTCCGGTTGGTGAAAGGCCCGCCCGGCGATCTCGCTCCCGGTCGCCACAACGATAGCGGTCTATCAATCTACGGTTGACGAACCCGCACTGCGGTGATAGATGCCGGCAAGACTGACCATACCGGTCAACTTGAAATCATTGAAGGCCACTATGTCGACCACGACACCGACGATACTGGAGCAGATCACCGCGGAGAAGACGAAGCTCAGCGAGCGGCTTGCCCGCCTCGATGCCGACCGCGCACAGGTCGCAACCGAGTTGGCCGAGCTTGAGACCGCCGAGCACGTGCTGGCGCGCATCAACAAGACCCCGCTACCTCGGAGACCCGCACCGGCTGCCGCCGGAAAAGCAAGGGCCAGAGGGAAGTTGGCCCATCGCGGACCCAGCGCACCGAGCCTCGGCGAGCGCCTCCTGGCCCTGGCTACCGGCAAGACCCGACGGGAACTTTACTTGGCCTGCCCGAACGATCGCCCGAACGTTATCGGCATGGCAGTGCAGCGCCATATCCGTGCGGGTCGGATCCAGGAGCGTGACGGCAAGCTGTATACGACTTCGCCCGCGCAGCAGAAGCCACAAGCGGCAGACTGAACTCGGCCTCCAGAAAGTGCCGGCCGACCCGCTGGAGAGAGTCGGCCGGCTTTCAGTCATAATGCTCCGCGGCGTCAGCTACCGGCTCGAAGCCCCGCTGAGGGCGGAGGGTGGTGAGTGGCCCAGTCCGGCTCGAACGACTCTGATGCGCCGAAAGCAGGCATTGGATCGGCCACGCCCTTCGTCTGCGCTCCGCCGAAGCAGCATCAACATTTTATTTGCAAGTCAGGAATAATCATCCGAAACTGGTTCCACAGGAGTTCAATGAGCGGGTCGAACATGGCTCCGGATACCATAAGCCCATCCAGCAGAAGAAGCGGCTCACCTTCGCCTGCTACGCGGTAGAAGATACCATTCGATGCTCGGTACGGTGTCGAGGTTGCGGATGTTGACATCTTGACTCTGCTGGAGAGTGTGGGTGCCGGCGATGGGTTTCGCTGCCTCTCAACCCATCCTACATCGCGGCAGTGCGGGCAGGGGGAAACCATGCGGGATATTGCCGGCAGTGGCGGTCCCCCGTTTGACGCGCGCACATTCGGCGCGGCAGGCGACGGGGAAACGATCGACAGCTCCGCGATCAACCGCGTCATCGAGGCCGCGGCCAAAGCCGGGGGCGGCACGGTGCGTATTCCGCCCGGCAATTACCTCGCCTATTCCATTCGCCTGCGCAGCCACGTGCGGCTGCTGTTCGAGCGCGGGGCGACGCTGATCGCGGCCGACCCGCCGCCCTACGCCACCGACACCGACGGCTACGACCCGCCGGAGCCCAAGGCCTCGGGGCACGCCTATCAGGATTTCGGCCACAATCACTGGCACAACAGCATGATCTGGGGGGAGGATCTCGAGGATGTCGCCATCGAGGGGCCGGGCCTGATCTGGGGGCGGGGCCTCCCGAACGGGGATTTCGAGACGCTGCGCCCCCACGCCATGCGGCACGGCGTCGCCAACAAGGCAATCGCGCTCAAGAACTGCCGCGGTATGACCCTGAAGGGGTTTTCGATCCTGTCCGGCGGGCATATCGGCGTGCTCGCGACGGGAGCGGAGGATTTCCGGATCGAGGACCTCACCATCGACACCAACCGCGACGGCATCGATCTCGATTGCTGCCGCAAAGGCGTCGTCGAGGGTTGTCGGGTAAATTCGCCAAACGACGACGGCATCTGCCTGAAGAGCAGCTATGCGCTCGGCAGGGCTGCGCCGACCGAGGACATCACGATCAACAATAATTTTCTCGCGGGCGGCTATCGGATCGGCACGTTCCTCACGGACAAGCTCGAACCCATCAGCCAGGACGAGGCAGGCGCCAACGTCACCGAGCGCACCGGGCGGATCAAGCTCGGTACCGAATTGAACGGCGGCTTCCGCCGCATTACCATCACCAGCAACGTGTTCCGCAGTTGCCGGGGCATTGCGCTCGAGACGGTGGACGGGGGCGATCTCGAAGACATTCTCGTCGATGGGCTGGAGATGTACGACCTGCGCACGGCGCCGCTATTTATCCGCTTGGGCGGGCGCCTGCACGGGCCGGACGGGTCGGCGCCCGGCAGAATGACAGGCATCAAAATCCGCAACGTGCTGGCCGAGCAGTGGCTCACCACCGTTCCCGCCATCATCTGCGGCATGCCCGGCTACCGGATCGGGGATGTCGAGATCACCGATTTCCTTATGCGCATCAAAGGCGGTGGCACGCCGGCCATGGCCGCACTTGAGCCGCCGGAGGCGGAGGAATCCTATCCCGATCCCGAGTGTTTCGGCACCGAATTGCCCGCCTGCGGCCTGTTCGCACGGCACATCGACCGGCTTGCACTCGATAATTTCAGGGTGGAGTGCGTGCACCCGGACAGCCGCCCGCATTTCTGGCTGCAGGACATCGGCGAGGTGCGGATTCTGGGCCGGGGCGTGGTGGCGCAGTCGCTGACACGACTCGATTCAGTCGGCGATCTCAGAATGGTTCACACTCGGCCGAGCAGGCCCGCGCGCGCGGACCAGTGAAGTCGCTCGGGTAGTGGACCTCAGCGCATCTTGAGGATGACGCGAAATCGCACCTTGCCGCTCATCATCCGGTCGTAGGCGGCTGATCGAGGTTGGGGCGGCAAGAGGCGCGCCCGTACCACGCGCCCCCGCGGCGTTCCGGCAAGGGCGACGGCCGGCCTTTCGATGATGCAATCCCGCTCTAACGTTGGAGGCAAAAATGGACTAAGAATCCCGTATCAATCGTCATTCAGAGTGATTTACAGAATACACGCGAAGGAATTCGTTTTATACAGCCGCCAATGAAATCGGTCGCACAAGCGTAATACCAAGTCCTATCATCGCCAGCCACAGTCGAAGCATAGATGACGAGGTCCGCGTCACCTATTTGCTGGTCAAGGGTATCTTCCACTCTTCCAAGAAGTGCATCGAATTGTTTTCATTCATAGTAAGCCGCCACGATCGCGGGTCGGTCGGGTTTCTACGTTTAGCTAGCTTGGGCGGGGGGCACGGGCGCGCGAGTGGCCGCTTTGGGTCGTTATGAAAAGCTTTCCATAACGACCCACAGCGGCCGTTCGCTTCCATCGGTAGCAATGCCGGCCCATGCCCCACAGCCGACCTTCGAGGCAGCGCAAAGAAGCGATCACCTTGGTCGCGAAACCGCCCCTTCAACCGCCGCCGCGCTTGCGGTAGCAGCACACTGATACTGATCTAGCGCCGGCGCGGCGAGGTTCGGTTGGCGGAACCTGTCGAGGGCATCGTGGCAAGCACGATGCCTCGTTCCTCATGCTGAATCGCACATGACGATCCGGCTGCTGGTGGGCGCAGGCGCAACGCCGTCGCCCATTCAAGCACTCTCGGCGCTGAGCTCATCCAACAGCGTCTTCGCCTCTTGCAGCACCGGGGTGCCGAAGCCCTCGGTGAACGAGCCGTAGACCGGCGCAAGCAGATCGCAGGCTTCAGTACGCTTGCCCTGATCGCGCCACAACCGGGCGAGGCTCATGGCGGTGCGCAATTCCCAGAGCTTGGCGTTCTGCTGCTGCGCGAGCGTCAGCGCCTCGTGGTAGCTGGCCTCGGCCGCCGCGGGATCGCCCGTCGCCAGCAGCACGTCTCCGGTGAGGCGAAGCGTCTCGGCCTGAAACCATCGAGCCTCTGTCTCCTCCGCCAGATGCCGCGCCTCGGCTAAGTGCTCGAGCGCGGTCCTCCACTGCCCGGCCATCCGGCAGCCGTCGGCAAGCAGCGTCAGAGTCCACGGTCGAAAGCTGATGAAGCCAAGGTCACGCAAACCGGTGGCGAGGAGCGGAATGCCGTCGTCCGCGCGCCCCAATCCCGCCAGGGACCAACCGCGGTGGATCAGAGCCCACATCTGAAAGTGTTCGAGGCCGTGCTCGGTGGTGAGTGCCAGCTCTTCGTCGGCGACCCGCAGCAACGATCCGGGCTCCAGGCGAACGAGCCACCCTCTCCCCCAGGCGTGAGCTAGCGCGATAGCCAATGTGGGAGCATGGGAGAGCCGGCGCGCCTCTTCCAGCGCCGCGTCCCCCTGCTGCAATGCCTGATCGAGATTTCCAAGGCAGGCGAGCACCACAGATAAATGTCCCCGGTGTCCGACTCGCTCATCGGTGGGCAGCTCCGCGTAGGAAGCGCGATCGGCCGGATCGTAAAGAGCCAGGGCGTTCTCCAAGTATGCCCGACCCGTGGTGAATGCCCCGAGGAGCCAGCAGGTGAACCCGCCGGCGTTGCAGCCGAGCACCTGCGTCGGGACATCTGCAGTGGTCTCGCCCAAGTCCCGAAGCTCTGCGGCACGCCGTTGCGCCTGTAGCAGATCGCCTTGAGCCCAATCGTTCAAGCACTGGCCCCAGAGGATGGACAACAGCGCGCGCGGCCGGTTCAGCGCCAAGGCCAGCTCACGCGCTCGCGAGTAGGCTTCGGCAAGACCCGGCGCGTCCCGGAATTGGCTCGTGATCAGCGCCTGGCCGAGCGCGATCTGCAGATCAAGCTCGGTTTCCCGGCGTCGATCGGTGTCGGGCAGCGCGGGGACCAATGCCAGCGCGCGGCGCAGCAGCGAGACGGCTTCCCCCAGCGCGGAGCGCGCCCAGGCCTGTCGCCCGGCGGCGAGCCAATAGTCGACCGCCTTCTCCGTCAACCCGCCTTTCTCGCAATGATGCGCGAGCAGCGCCGGCTGCGCCGCGACGATCTCCGGGAACCGGCCTTCGAGGGCGGCAGCGATGCGGGCATGGAGCTGCTGCCGCCGGCCGCGCAACAGGCTGTCATAAGCCGCGTCCTGCACCAGCGCGTGCTTGAAGGTGTACTCGGCGTCGGGCGGGGTGCCCCGCCGGTAGATCAGCTCGGCCCCGACCAGCTGCGCCAACGCGTCGTCCAATTGCGCCGAGGGCATCCGGGCCACCGCGCCGATCAACTCGTGCGAGAACTGCCGGCCGAGCGCCGCCCCGATCTGCGCCACCTCGCGCACCGGCGCCAGGCGGTCGAGCCGGGCCAAGAGCGAGGCCTGCAAGCTCGCCGGGATCGCCAGCGGCATCGTCCCCGGGCCTGACCCGGTGACCGCCGCCGCGGTATAGCGATCGCCGGCATCGGTCAGCATCCCGCTCTCGACCACCGCCTTGGTCAGCTCCTCGACGAAGAGCGGCACCCCGTCGGTGCGGTCGATGATTTGTGCGGCGATCTCCTCGGGGAGGGCCTTGCCGCCGGTAATACCCGCGATCATCTCGGCCCGCTGCCGTGGCGCCAAGCGGTTGAGGGCGCGCAAAGTCACATGCGGGCGGCCGATCCAGGGCGGGGTGAACTCGGGCCGGAAGGTGATGATCAGCAGGGCCCGAAGTGCCGGCACGCGATCGATGATCAGGTCATAGAGCTCGAGCGAAGTGGGGTCGCTCCACTGCGCATCCTCGAACAGCATCAGCACCGGCTGCCGAGCCGCCAGCCCTTCGATCTGCGCTACCAGCGCCCGCAATGTCCTCTCCTTTTGCTTCTGTGGCGTGAGATCAAGCGGCGGGTAGCGCTCGCCGGTGGGAATTGACAGCAATGCCGCGAGCAGCGGCGCAACCTCGCCGAGATCGTTGGTCGCCTGGGCGAGCACCGCCTCGAGCTTGTCGAGCCGCCGCGCGGGGGTCTCCTCGCGCCGGAACCCGGCCGCGCGTTCGAGGCGGGTTATCGTCGGGTAGAGCGCATGGTCCTGGTGGTGCGGCGAGCAGAACGTGCGCAGGCGGGTGTGCGCTTCGCCGGCGAGCCGGTCGATCAGGGTCTGGGCCAGACGCGACTTGCCGATGCCGGGCTCGCCGGACAGCAGCACAACGCCGCCCTCACCGCTCTTGGCCTGTTGCCAGCGCCGCTGCAGCAGCGCCAGCTCCTCGTCGCGGCCGACGAGCGGGGTACCGCTGGCGCGCAATGCCTCGAAGCGGCTCTCGGCGCCGCTCTCGCGCAATACCCGCGTGGCCGCGACCGGCATCGCCAGGCCCTTGATCTCGATCGCGCCGAGATCCTCGTAGTCGAACAGTCCGCCGGTCAGCCGCCGCGTGCTCGGTGCGATCACCACCGAACCCGGATCGGCCATCGCCTGCAGCCGCGCGGCGAGGTTCGGCGTCTCGCCGACCACCGCCTGCTCCTGCGAGGCACCCTGGCCGAGCAGATCGCCGACCACGACGATCCCGGTGGCGATCCCGACCCGCACCTGCAACCGCGTCTTGGCCGCGGTGTCGAGCCTGGGCACTGCCGCGACCAGCGCCAGCCCGGCGCGCACCGCCCGCTCGGCGTCGTGCTCGTCGGCCCGCGGATAGCCGAAATAGGCGAGCACGCCGTCGCCCATGTATTTGGCGACAAACCCGCCGGCGCGCTCGATGGCCGCGGCAGCGCAGCGGTGGTATGCGCCGATCACCGCGCGCAGATCCTCCGGATCGAGCCGCGCCGACAGCGCCGTCGAGCCCACGAGGTCGCAGAACATCACCGTCAGCTGGCGCCTCTCGGCCTCAGAGACCTGCGCTGAGCCGGGCGCCTCCGGCGGCTGTTCTTGAGCAGGTAATTGGGCGGTGCCCTCGCGCAGTGCTGCGATTGCTTCAAGCAGCTTGCGGCGATCGCCCACCGCGGCGATGCCGATGTCCCTGAGATCCTCCGCGGTCAGCATGGGTAGTATGGCGGCGTCGACGCGGTTGTCGCGAAACGCCGGCTCGTGCTCTTCCAGCCCCAGCCCCCGCAGCCACGCCGCAATGTCCATGGCGACCCCCAGGTAGAGCCGTTTGGCGCTCTTAAATCTTAACTTAACACGAAACGCCGCCCGCACCACGTCATCACATCTGTCGCTGGCAGCCAAGGATAATGCTGGAGACAGCTGACGAGATCGGCGCGGTACTCGAATGACCTCAAGGTCCGGTTTCGGCGCGACCTGGCCGTTGGCGACGGTTGCGGCGAAGGCCCGCTGTCCACCCATTTGAGACCTTCATGCTCGCGCCAGCGGATTCGTCGGCTTGCTGAGGAAGCGGTCATTCGCGTCAGACCTTTGGTCAATGTGGCGGACCAGCTCATGTCAGTTCGGCGAGCAACGCCTTCGCCTCTTCCAGAACCGGCGTGCCGAAGCCCTCGGTGAACCAGCCGTAGACCTGCGCCAGAAGATCGCGTGCCTCGTCGCGCTTGCCCTGGTCGCGCCAGAGCCGGGCGAGGCTCGTCGCGGCCCGCAATTGCCACAGCTTGGCGCTCTGCCGTTCGGCCACGGCGAGGGCCTGATGATAGGCTCGGTCGGCCGCGGATCGATCGCCGGTGGCGTTCAGCAGGTCGCCGCGCACCCGATGCAACTCGGCCTCGGCGTTCCGCTCCCTCGGTGGCCTCGATGATTTGCGCTGCCTCGGCGAGGCTATTCAGTCCTGCATCCGGCTGCCCGAGCATGGCGTGGGCCGCGGCGAGAAAAATGAGCAGGGACGGGGTGTTTGCAACACTTCCGGCAGCACGTACTGCTGCGAGCCCCTGCGTGAGCAGTGCGAGGCCGTCCCGGGCTTGCCCGAGCCCGGTCAACGACAATCCGTGGAAAGCCGTTGCGTAGCCCAACCATAATGGAAAACCGTGCTCGGTCGACAGAGCCATAACTTCATCGCTCCGCAATCGCAGCTCACTTGAGCCGGTGAGCCAGTCGAGCCAACCCGCAAAGCCCAGCACGTGAATCCGCGTATGGGCGTGCCCAAGCCGGCGGGCCTCCGACAACGCCTCGTTCATGCGTGACCGTGCCTGGTCGATGTACCCCAGGTACGCCAACGTCACTGCGAGGTACGCCACCATCACGGCGTAGGGATCGTTGGACAGTCGCGCGCCGGCGGCGCGATGTGCCGGATCGGAAAGGCCGAGGTACCGCTCCAGAAGCGCGCGGGCAGCAACGAACTCCCCGCGGAGGAGGCAGGTCGATCCGTGAGCGCGGCCGCCCAGCAATTGCGCCGTAGCATCGTTCCGCGCCTCGCCGACTTTCTCGATCTGCTCGGCAAGCGACAGCGCCAGACTGTGCTCAGACCGGTTGAAGTGAAACTGCCATTGGCCGTAGAGCAGCGGCACCACGTATTCGGGTCGATCGATCTGCTCAGCCAGTGCGCGCGCTCGGGCGGTGGTCTCGCCCACTACCGCCGCCGAAAAGCCTTTCGTGCCAGCCAGTGCCGATCCGAGCGCGATTTGTAGGTCCAGCTCCTGTTGCCGCCGCCAGGGTCCGTCCGGCAGGCCGGCCAGCACGTCCAGCCCCTTGCGCAACTGGGCGACCGCTTCCGCCATGGCCGAGCGCGCCAGCGCCTGCTGGCCGGCCTTCAGGCAATAGCCGATCGCCTTCTCCCCCAGCCCGGCTTCCGTGCAGTGCCGGGCCAACAGCGCCGGTTGTGCCAGCGCGATCTCCGGGAAGCGGTTTTCGAGGGTCGCGGCAATACGGGCGTGGAGCTGCTGGCGCCGGCTGCGCAGCAAGGTGCCGTAGGCGGCATCCTGCACAAGCGCGTGCTTGAAGATGTAGGTGGATAGCGGCGGCGTGCCGCGCCGGTAGATCAGCTCGGCGCCGACCAGCTGCGCCAGGGCCTCGTCGAGTTGCGCCGGCGGCATCGGTGCCACGGCCGCTATCAGCTCATGCGAGAACTGCCGGCCAAGCGTCGCTCCGATCTGCGCCACCTCACGCACCGGCGCCAGCCGGTCAAGCCGGGCCAGCAGCGAAGCGTGCAACGTCGCTGGGATCGCCAATGGTGTTACGGTTCCCGCCGCCGTGTAGCGGTCGCCCGTGTCGGTCAATATGCCGCTCTCGACCACCGCCTTGGTCAGCTCCTCGACGAAAAGCGGCACGCCGTCGGTGCGGTCGACGATCTGCTCGGCGACCTCCTCCGGCAGCGCCTTGCCGCCGGTGACACCCGTGATCATCTCGGCCCGCTGCCGCGGCGAGAGGCGGTTCAGGCTGAGAAGGCTGACATGCGGCCGGCCGGCCCAGGGTGGCAGGAATTCTGGGCGGAAGGTTAGGATCAGCAGCAGCGACAGCGCAGGTGCCCGATCGATGATCAGATCCAAGAGCTCGAGCGAGGTGGGGTCGCTCCAGTGCGCGTCCTCGAACAGCATCAGCACCGGCTGCCGCGCCGCCAGCCCCTCGACCTGGGCCACCAGCGCCCGCAGCGTCTCCTCTTTCTGCTTCTGCGGGGTGAGGTTGAGCGGCGGATAGCGCTCGCCGGCCAGGAGCGACAGCAATGCCGCGAGCAGCGGAGCGGCCTCTCCGGGATCGCCGGTCGCCTGGGCGAGCACCGCCTCCAGCTTGTCGAGCCGCTGCTCGGCGGTGTCCTCGCGCCGGAACCCGGCCGCCCGTTCGAGCTGCGTGATGGTCGGGTAGAGCGCGCTGTCCTGGTGGTGCGGCGAGCAGAAGAGGCGCAAGCGGGTGAGCGGCTCGCCGCTCAGCCGCTCGATCAGGGTCTGGGCCAGACGCGACTTGCCGATGCCGGGCTCGCCCGACAGTAGCACGACGCAGCCCTCGCCAGCCTTGGCCTGCTGCCACCGGCGCTGCAGCAGCGCCAGCTCCTCGTCGCGCCCGACGAGGGGCGTGCCGGCCGTGCGCAATGCCGCGAACCGGTCCTCAACGACGCTCTCGCGCAATACCCGCGAGGCGCTGACCGGCGCGGCAAAGCCCTTGATCTCGACCGCGCCGAGATCCTCGTAGTCGAACAAACCGCCGGTGAGCCGCCGCGTGCTCGGCCCGATCACCACCGTGCCCGTCGCGGCCAGTGCCTGCAGCCGCGCCGCGAGGTTGGGTGTCTCGCCGACCACCGCCTGTTCCTGCGCCGCCCCCTGGCCGATCAGGTCCCCGACTACCACCAGCCCAGTGCCGATCCCGACCCGCACCTGCAATGGTGCGGCCGCCGCGGTGTCGAGCCCGGCCACCTTCTCGACCAGCTTCAGTGCCGCGCGCACCGCGCGCTCGGCATCGTGCTCGTCGGCCCGCGGATAGCCGAAATAGGCGAGCACGCCGTCGCCCATGTACTTGGCGACAAACCCGCCGCCGCGCCCGATCACCTTGGCAACGCAGCGGTGATAGGCACCGATGACCGCCCGCAAATCCTCAGGATCGAGCCGCGCCGAGAGTGCCGTCGAGCCGACCAGATCGCAGAACATCACCGTGAGCTGCCGGCGTTCGGCATCGACTTGTGCCGGTGCACCAGGGGCGGCCGCCGTCACGGCGGCGGTCGGCACCGCAGCGCCGAGCACGGCAATGGCGTCAAGCAGCCGCCGACGATGCCCGACCAAGGTGACACCAAGATCCTTGAGATCCTCGGCCGTCAGGCTCGGCAGCACTCTCTCGTCAATCTCGTTGTCGCGGAAGGCCGGCACATAGCGCTGCAGGCCCAAATCCTGCAGCCACGCCGCTACGTCCATGCGGTGATCCTCGGCTCCGAGGAGCGGCAGCCCCTCATGGATGACGATACCCCTCTGGCCTTCGAGCTACCAGCGGCAGCGCCGAAATAGGCGCAGTGTCGGGTGTCGCGGCTTCAGGCAGCAAATGACCGCTTTTGAAGCATGGGCATCCCAGGCCGGGAAATAGGGAACGGCAGGAATCCACCCATGGCGGCCGTTCGCTCCCCATCCCCGATGGGCACGGCACCGCCCGCGGATCGGTCGGCGCTCGCCGAAGGGGTGCTCGTGGCGATCACGCTTCCGCGAGCCACGCACGGACTGCCCGATGCCAAGAAAGAAGGTTCCGAAGGATCCGCCTCTTGGCCGCGGGATCCATGCGGTTCGCGAGCCGCTCGACCCGCGGGATCAGCGCGCTCCAGAAGACGGCGCGATCGGTCGTCGAGGACGCGTCGGCGATGCTGCCGAGGCTGGCAATGTGCTCATGCCGGACCTTTCCGGCCTCGCGGCGGGTCTCGATGAGCGATACCTGGAGCCGGCGGGCGGCTTTGCGGAACCGGACAAACAGACGGGCGGGGTGGGGCCGCTGCATAATCAGCGCGAAGAGCTCACAGCGTCTGCCGGCTTCTAGTTAGCCTCACGCGCGCGCGGTTTTTTTCGGCGCTGCGGCACTCGTGGCCTGGAGCCTCCTTCCAGCGCACGGCGGGGGGGACCGCTGCACAGCGCGCGATTTTTCTCTCATAGGTGTCGAAGCCGCCGCGGGTCACCCGCCGGCGGCCGCTCGGGGCGACGTGAAACCGGCACCTTTGCCGCCGGCGGGGCGTAGTGGCATATTGTTCTGCGACATTCGAGACGGGATAGGGCCGCGCCACTACGATGCTCTACGGGTGAAGGCTGCCAGACCGCCCCGCACGGATGAGCCATCAGCAACACGATGCACGCGCTTCCGAAAAAGACCAGCGGTTTGTAGATGAGTGAATGTACATGAAGCACCGCCGGTTTAAATACTTTTCCCGGCTTGAATACGCGCAGGCATTTCTCGACGGCAAAGTTTTTTGTCAAACTGCCGCATTTTTCCGCGACTATGAGGACGCGCACGCTCAACAGATAATTGGGGACGAATACGAGGGCACGCGTCTCTATCGACCGGCACGCGGCTTAGAAATAAACAATCTTTCTCGCAACCAGTCTTTTACGCTCGATGCGGGAATGGAATGCTTAACCAAAGCACATGAAATCTATATCTTTTGCATGAGCCTTTCGTTTACCGACGTTCTCAAGAAGGAATTTAACGCCGTTGCGTGTGCGGAGATTTTAGACCCGCGCGCCTTCATCAGTCGGTGGCTTAATGCTCTTCCTGATGGGGCCAAACACGAGGGAAAGCACGTTGCGCGCAGAGTGCGGTATTACAAGCCGGAAGATGTGCCGGGTAATGTGTGGGCCTTGCCTGACCTGATTATGACGACCAAGCTAAAGCGCTTTGAGTATCAGAATGAGTTTCGATTGGCCTATACGATAACGGACGCATTTGCGTTTGAGAACTGCACGTATCAACTCGTTGACCGCAAAGCGCGGCCCTCGCCAAACCCGGAAGAACATTTCTGTCACACGCTAGAGTTAGGCGACCTCCGTGACATTTGCCGCGTCCACACGTTCTAGTCGTCGGCGGGTTTGCCGCCTCGAATTGCTCGCGCGGGACAGTGTCAACCCTGCAGCGCGGTCTTGGCTTGATCGCGAGACAGACCGGCCTCGCGGGCGGCCTCCATGCGTCCGCTGGGGCGCCGGGTTCCCCCAGCAGAAACGTTGTGTTGATTGGTGCGGTCGAGCCGCGCTGATCAGGGATCAGCACGCACCCCAGCCTGAGAGACGTGAAACACTGCCCGCCCAGCGCCTCGCCCGGCCTCGTGGTCCGATCAGGGTCGCCACCAATGCCCATTTTGGGCGAAGGTCGGCGCCTTGGGTCGGAGTGAGCCAATGCCGAACCCGGCGATCAAGATCATTCCGCGAAATTTCGCGTCACCCGCGCCGAGAGCGACCTGCGCGCCACGGTCAAGATCCCGCGGATGGTGGGGGGCCACCGCCAAAGCCGTCGCAACGCGTTACTTTCGCGCACGAAGGTTCAGAGGAACCGATTGCTAGATTGCCGTAGCCAAATATCTAGGACCTATACCACAGCCAGCATCATCGGGGCGGCTACACTTACCACATATATATTGCCGCGAAATCGCTCCCCCAAGTGTTACGCGACATTGATTATGCCACAGGGTATCGCGACACGCCCCCTGATCTGCGAGCGTCGCCTACGGCGTCGTACAAACGTTCAACAGCGCCTTTTGCGAGACCAGCAATCCCCGCGGTGCCGGCCGGCATGACCGGAATGCGCCGGCCCCGACGGCTGAGACCCCTATCGCGCCGGATCAAGCGGTAGCCGCGAGAGAGGACCCGGAGGGGGGCGGGGGAGCCGCGGCTGAGCGATCGCCCGCCGGCGTTCTCGCAGGTACAAAGCCAGTCGAGGCTCCCAAAATTCGACTGGGTCGATCTCAAAACGGCCGCGTCGGCCCAGCCCCTGGCTGGGGCCCGGGAGGATGGTCCTCGACGATTTCAGCGGCGGCCGCGGTGGCATCCAAAACCTCGCTGGGTTCGGAAAATATCCCGACCCTCGGTGGCAGCCGGGCATCTTGATCGCCTTCATTTACGCTCGGCCCCACGGTTGCGCAGGACGGCGCGAAGCGGGTGCCCTCCGATGTTGTCGTCGTGGGGGTTACGCGCAACGCGATCGCCTGCTCGATCAGCTCGATGAGCGCACCGCAAAGGGCGTTTCTTATCGGTGCGAACGGCTGCAGGTATCCAGCCCAGCGCAGCCAGATCGGAGATATCGCTCGACCCGAGTTTCAGGCTCACGATCGTTTCGCCCTGGCGGCGGCGTTCTCGGGATTTCCGCATACGGGCCGCGGCAGCCGACGGTGCCGATACGGCTGGGGCTTGGTTCATCGGAAAAGCCACTCCTCTCGGCTCACCCGCCTGACAATCTCGGGTGAACTCACCGAGATTTCTACTCCCACATGTTATCGAAACGTCCCGGTCTTAGCCGTGTATAGCCGACTGTGTTCTGGATGTTTTTGTGTCCGAGATAGTCCTGGATCTCGCGCACATCCTTGCCGCGATCGGCGAGCGCGAAGCCGCAGCTGTGGCGCAGCATATGCGGATGCAAGTCCGGCAGGTCGCAACTCTTGCCCGCCCGTTGCATCATCCGCCTGAAGCCGTCGGCGGTCATCGGCGCGCCGCGCTCGGTCACGAAGATGAACTGGGTATCCTCTTCTTGTTCGCGCCGGAGTTTGCGCAACTCGCGCAATTCGTTGCCGGGAATGCCGTGCGTCGAGCCAGTCGATCCCTTGAGCCGATGCACGGTCAGCCGGGCTGTCGTGAAGTCTACCTGCGACCAGCGCAAGCCGATCAGCTCCGAAACCCGCAGGCCATGCCGATAGGCCATCAGGATCATCAGCCCGTCCCGTGGGCCGTGTCGCCCCCGCTTCCGGGCCGACTTGATGAGCTTCTCGATCTCGGCAGCCGTCAGATATTCCCGGTCTCGATAGTCGGCATTGAGCCGCCGGCCGGGAGGCTGCCGACGACCATCGCTCGTGACTGTTCGCAAAACAGTTTTTGGCGCGCGACCTACACCGTTAAACAAAGCCATCGAAAGCCTCACATCGTTGATGACGACGCCCGCGACTGTCGGCTTGCCCGACGCAGACATGGCGTCTGAAATGGCTCGCAGCGACAGACCATCGCGGCGCAGTTGGAGGATGCGCCGGATAGCGCGTCGCTGATCGGAATCCTCGATGAGAGCTCCATCCTATCTGCCAGCCGAATGGGGCGATGTCGCCAAGATACCGCCGGCGCTTGCGCTGGTCGGCCTTCACCTCGCGGATGCGCTCACGAATGCGATCCCGCTCCGCCTCGGCCACGGCTGACAGGATCGTGAAGACGAGCTTCGAAAATGCCGTTTCCGGTCACGTCGCCGCCGAGGTCGATCATGTGCAGGCTGACGCCGCGGTTTTTCAGTTGCCCCAGCACATCGGGTCGCGAATGATCGTTGCCGTGGTGTCGGCCGACTTCATCGGCACGCACCGGCGGTCGGACCGAGGGCGAAGGTAGGAAGCGTCGTGCCGACGGTTCGCTCCAGCGGGATGCGCAGGCCGACCTCGATGACGTTGGGGCCCCTTCGGCGCGCGATCAGACGGCAGCCTTGAAAGCGGACGCGGAGGTGGCCGGGGGGAGCCTGGCCGGGGCCTTTTGGCTGAGGTCATTCCGCCCGACGACGAGTGATATTTCGACCCACGGTGCCACAAGGGTCCTTCGACCTCAAAGGCAGCGCCAAAATTCGCCGGGCGGACCCTATTGGCGGCGGGCCGTCGTCTTCGTGTCGTCCGCTGCGCCGCCGACCGCATGTCGCGGATGATCGCCGATCTGCCGCAGCGCCGACGGGGCAGACCGGCACACAGCCTGACCGAGAGAGGACGCGCTCGATATCCGGAGGATCGGCCTGGCTCGCAGCGAAACGGAATGAGACCCCTTCGACGGGGACAGGCGGCGAGGCCCGCCAAAGAGGACCCGGAGGTGGGGGGGGAGCCGGGCTGAGTGATCGGCCGCGGCTCAAGCGGCACCCATCGCAGGTAGGAGAGCTTCGAGTTTTGACGCAATTTTTACGAGTGCTGTGATATGGATCACATAGCAAAGGGCTCTTTCATGGAACCAATCGTCACGCGGCGCTCGTTCGCCAGGGCATGGATGGCATGCGCTAGTTGTGAGGAGATACAGCGAAGCCCATTTTCATGATGGTGGTGGCTGATGATCCTTCTAAAACTAAGGGTTGCAGAAAATGCGCTTGACATGGGGTAAAATCGTATGTGGGAATGACCCAAAGGTTTTTTGGAAACAGTCATTTCCAAAAAACCTTTGGCCCCGAAATGCCTAACGACATACAATGATGCGCGCTAAGGGCGCGCCGCAGGGACGGGAGCATGTGGTGCGAAAGGGACCAAGAGGGCAGCGCGGGCCGGCAGATACGGCCGAGGGGCCGGCGAAAAAGCTGACGGCGGCTGGTCGGATAAATATAGCACGTCACGCGGCGCAGGTCGGTTGGACAGCCGGCCCAAAATAGAACGGCGCCGGTGTAAAATGAAGCCGCGGTCTGGATTTAATCCGAAACGTCGGATTGCGCCTCTCGATGCGCTCTCACTAGAGGAGCGTCAGGCATTAAGCACGCGTGTCAGCTACGGTGGTAACCCAGAGCATAAACGCTCTCCCGGCGATTACGGCCTAACTCCGCCTGCGTCACCAAGACCAGGAAAAACGCTCTGCGATGGGACGAGAAATATCCCCAAAGAGGAGGCGACTAGGCTACTGGTAAATGGGCTGATTAAAGGAATGTTTAGCCCATGTAATGCTGAGCAATGGCCACAGAACATATGGTCACTCTCAAACAATGGAGAGATTTTTGAGGCGGAGTTGGAGAACTGCATTAGGGGCGTATATCACGGGTATCCCATGCCCAAGAATGACTTCTTTCGAAGTGTAGTAAATACAGAGTGGGCGCGGCGATGAGTGCAGATTTTGAAATCCGCGCAGAGTGGGAAAAGTTAGAGCGGGGCGCTCCGGAAGAGCGAGCATGCTTTGCTGCGATTGGCATTCGCTATCATAGGGTCTGGCTCACGGAGGCCGAGGACGCCTTTGTTGGTCGCGTGCGAGCGCAGGTCCATCTATCGGCGTATCGGCTAGCAGAGTGGCTGGCTTGGAATTGGTGGCGCCTGAGATGGGAACCTAGGTCTCGTGCCCTGGATTGGGCGCTTGCTCACCATATGGGCACGATTGGAGGCGGATACATTTGGCCAAATGTAACCGTTTTTTCCGATGGTGAACGGATCGCGTTGCTGGCCAAGCCTACGAAGTCGGACGAGAACGAACCGCTCAGATATATAACGGATATTGCGGCCGTATTCTTAGCTTCCGTATTTGAAAGCGGGGTTGATCTATTTATCGAACAAGTCCTAGGCCAGTTGACAGAAGAAAACATCTTAACAAGCAACCTCTCTGAGATCTGGAGCAACGTACGCGAAGAGCGTGCGGATGTTGATTTTGCTATGCGCCGCAAGTTAGAGGCGCTGTTGGGATTTGATCCCGACGAAGCCGACGACACGGCAATCGAAACGTTAATTAGAGATGCGCAATCCATGGGCCAACGAGCAATGGAGGAAGTTGCGGCAGAACCAACGCGAGGTGGCACCGTCATAACCGCTTCTCGGCTCAGGGAGGCGGCCGTGCAAAGGGGATTTGACTCAGCTCCTCGGGACACCGTGCGGTTCGCACCAGGAACTCCACTCCCAACGGTAGGTCAGGTGCCAGCATGGCTACGTGGTACAGCTGCCGCGCGGGAATTGAGAAGACAGCAAAATTTGGGCGAAAATCCAATTGGAAATGCCCGATTGGTACAGATGGCCGCGGTAAATGAGAATGCTCTTAATCCAGAAAGTGCGTCGTTTCCATTGTTTTCCTTCGCTCTTGATCACAACACTGCCAGAGGTAGCGTAGTTCTTCGTTCTAAATGGAAGGCGGGAAGACGCTTTGAGCTCGCACGAGTTATGGGTGACCGGATAGCCGGCAATCAGGATGGTTTGCTTCTTCCGGCGACAAATTCCCAGACTTACCGCCAGAAATTTCAGCGAGCATTCGCGGCAGAATTGCTTTGTCCCTTCGAGGCGCTTGAGGATCTCCTTCAGGATGATTACTCGGCGGAAACGATACAGGATGCGGCAGAGCATTTCGAGGTTTCTCCGCTCACAGTGCGCACGCTGTTAGTGAACCACGGGCGTCTGGCTCGTGAGGATCTTGAAGAGGATCTTGATCCGCTTCCTATTTATGCTTGATGTTGGCGCTCCGGGGGGCCGCTGGCAGCCTCCGAGACAGCACCGGCCGGGTGTACCGGTTCGGTGAGCTGAGCGTCGCGCCTGTGGCGACGCCAGGCGAAGCGAAAACCGCACCCCGGGCCGCGGTTCTCCACAAGCCCGCGACCATGCCACCAGCGAGTTCTCGCAGAGCCGCGCCATGTAGCATCGTCGCCTGCGATCGCCTGACGGGCGCTCCCCGTGGCTCGCAGGCGCTTCCGCCGTAGGGGACGGCTTGGCGTCGCTTCGCTCCAGGGTGCGCGTTCCGCTGGCCTGGCGCGAGCCCGGTGACGGGCGCCCGCGGTCCCGAGGCGATTGCACCGGCCGGGTGCCGTTCCGATCGCCTGGCGTCGCCTGCTGACGTCGCGGGCGGGGTTTCCCGAGGCGGGGCGCTCCGCGTGGCAGTGGCGCGGCTCGGGAAGGGCTCGTGGACGTCCGCCGAAACGCTGCGACGCATCGGCGGCCAGGCCTGACAAATCGCCGGCGACCCCCGCCCGTGGCGGGTGTTGCCTATCCGCAACAAGCCGCTCGCGGTTTGGCTGCAGCAGAGAACTGCAATCAAATATCCACGTATAGATGAAGTACATCTAAGGTTGCCTCAGATAATAACGGTCGTCATTGTCTTACAGCGTCTTTGCTTGTCTCGCGCCGTTTAACTTGCCCCGTCGCGGCGCCGCCACAACCCTTGCACGAGACGGACTACCCCCTCCCTCTTCTCCTCCTCCCGCGGTCCAACCGAGCCAAATTCGGAACATCGGAAACCATGCTGCAAGGAAAAAAGGTCTGCGTCTCGGGCACGATCCGCGAGTATCGCGGCAAGCCCGAGATCGTCCTCACGAAACCCAAGCCAGCTCACGCAATGAAGACTATCGGACGGCTATTCTCGGCAGCGATTGACCGCGCCGACTATCTCTGGACCTTAGCGCGGCTGTCGGTACTCGGCTGGCTGGCGCCGTTGCCGGAGACGCCCGTTGACCGGGCGATCCGCGAAGAAGGTGAGCGCTTGCGCAAGGCGTTTCCCACGATCGACTTCGACAACCCCGGGCCGAGACGGTCTCCTACAACCGACGCTCGGTCCCGCTGACTACGAAATCGACGTGCCGGTTGCCGCAGCCGGAGCACACAAGGCGAGCGTTGCTCGACCTGACGGCCGCCGCCGCGGTTCCGACGAGACATCATGGACTGCGCACGCTCCGACCTCCAACTCGAGGTCGAAGGTCAACGACTTGGTCTTCAACAGTCGGGGCGCAGGGCGCCGGAAATCCCGACGGCCGGGACCCCTATTGCGCAGCGCCGGCACGAAGTTCCGAAAGAGGACCCGGAGGTGGGCCGGGGGACCCGAGTTGGTAACGGCCTGCGGCTTCTGAACGACGAGCTTGCCGGTAGCGGTTCCGGTGTCGATGCCGAGGTTCAAGATGCGCAGCGCGACGCCCTTCTTGTCGAGCATATCGACGATGCGGCATAGGTCGCGCACCGACCGCGCCAGCCGGTCGAGCTTGGTGACAACGAAGGTGTCGCCCTTGCGGACGTATTTCAGCGCTGCCTCAAGTTCAGTGCGCTCGGCGACGGACGAGACCGACCGGGCGAAGGCGCATCGGGCATCCGATGTTCTATAAACGATCTACTGCGCGGCCGCGGCCCGTAACGACGCGCCAGAACGCCGCGGCCGATCACTCAGCCGGGCCCCCCCGCCCGTCGTCGGGTCCTCTTCCGCGCCATGCCCAGCCTCGCGCGCCAGCGGGTCTTCCGCCTTCCTCGTCCTCATCGATGCACCCCCGGCATCGGACCGGCCGAGTATACTGGTGAATGATGGGACATAGCCCCTTTCGGCGAAACACGCGGGACACGTTCGCGCGCGTGAGGAAGGGTGCGAGCGTCCGCACCAGTCGGCCATCGCATCCCGGCGCCGGAAGGGCTATGCCACCTCGCCGGGTCGGGCTCCCCCAGGCGCCGGCAGTCCCGGCACCAAACGGTTCGACACCGAGGCTCGGCCCGGAATGACCCGTACTGCGCCCCACAGCCGACCTTTCCGTCGGCGGCGGGCAACGGCGGGGTTGGGTGGATTTTCGGTCAGACTGCTTTCGGACAGGCCGATGCGGAACCGGACGTCCAGACGCCCGCCCCTAGCGCTGGGGCTTTGCCGAGATCCGAACGACGGTTTACGGGGTGGCGATTAGGCGAAGCGGCCGTTGCAAGTTTGCCGGTGTGGGGCCATCATCAACCACTCCACCGTGCGCTCGACGAAATTGAGCGCGTCTGAGTGGACGCGCAGGCAGTGCGAACGCACGAGGAATTTGGCGTGACAGCGGAGATGCCGGAGGTTTCTCCGCCTACAACTGGAGGAGAGGCTGGAGCGGCATCGGCGGCGGCTTTTGAACGCCTGCGCGATGAGTTTCGCTTGCTCCTCAGCCCGGGGCGTGTCGGCGAGTTCGACCACATCGAGCTAACAGAGGTGATCGGCACGCCTCGCGAGGGTGCACCAGTCAACGTACTGTCGGTCGCCGTGCTCGCAGAGGGACGGCCCGATGTGGGCGATGCGGAGCAGACGCAGTTCCTCACCGGCCGGGTACAGATCGACGGATTCAAAGATTGGACGTTCGGCGCAGCGCGCACCCTGCGGCCCATTGCCGTCCTCGACCAAGCTTTGGCAACGTTCGCCGCGACCGGAAAATGGGCCTTAAGCGGTCGCTCTATTCAAACCGGTAATTTGCAACCTGAACCAGCGATCTTCGCGCCGCCGGATGGAACGGTCGCGGTCCCACTGAATAAGATCCTAAAGAACAACTTCTGGGCAGGCTCTCATGTTTTTCGGTTCACCGACCGCGAAAAGGAGCCGTTTGCGCCATTCTTTGCTGACCGGCGTCGATTGCAGTCACTTTCAGACGCCATCTCCACGGCTGTGCCGATAGCATTCGCTGGCCTCGCGGACTTCTTAGGCGATGTGCTGATCCAAATTCCCGTCACGATCCTTGTGCCGAGTGTTAGCGCACCGCGCGGCGCGGAGCATTCAGAGGTAACAGTGACTTGGCGTCGCGGCTCAACACCCCGAGCCCTGATAATTGCCGCCAGAACCCGATGGGACGAGCTGCTGACTGGGGCTTCCGTCAGCGAACGCTTTCAGGAACGCGTTCGCCTACCCATCGACAGCGATCGTCAACCCTTGGAGACAGAGATCTGGGAGGCCGAGACGGGTATTTTGATCGGCGCGACAGCATCAACGTCCACCATTAAGACGACACCGCTAGACATCCACGTGATCCAGCATGAGCCTCGGGTGTTTAACGCGCCAGACCTAGAGGGTCGTTCGCGAGCCGAACGGGTGGCCCTGACAGTAACGACGACCAGCTTTGTCGGTGAAGCGGCAGGACAGGACGCCAACTATTGGCTGGGCCAACGCCAGGACCTTGAGGAGAAGCGTCACCTCGAACAGACCCGCGACTTCGTGCAATACCGTCCGAATCCCGGCTCGTCTCACGAGCGGGCCCGCGCCCTGACCGACATCCGCCTTCTGATCAACAAACATGGCACAAACGGGGTGGATCTCTGGGATCCGTACCTCAGCGGAGAGGACCTTCTCCGGACTTTGTTTTGGTGCAGTCACAGTGGCGCGCCGCTGCGTGCGCTGACGGACGGTCGCGATCCTCCGAGCTACAGCGCGCCGGAGGAAGCGGCCCCGCCGCGATCTATGGCGCCAAGGTTGCCCTTCCCGGATCGGCAGCGAGCTCTGCTTGACCGCGACGGGGGTAATCGACAAGGCCTCCGTCTCGAATATCGAACCCGGCGAGGTCCGAAAGGTTGGAGCTTCCACGACCGGTTCTTGATTTTCCCAAATGGACGCAATGGCCCGTTGGCATGGTCACTCGGGACCTCCATCAACAGTCTCGGCTTGGCACATCACATTTTGCAGCGGGTCTCGAACCCGGCGATGGTGGCCGGCGCATTCGAGGACCTCTGGACGGCGCTGGATGAGCCGCAGCACGTCATATGGAGGTCGTGGTGAAGTCCCGCGACATAACGCTCAAGCGTCTGCTCGACATATGGGATGGAGAGATCGCGGCCCCCACCAGCCTGGAGAGCGTCATCGCGCAGCTCGACCCATCGCGTCCCGATACGTGGGTTGAGCACTTAACGGCGGCCACGGCCAACGATTTCGGCGACGTCCCGCATTTGTTAGCTGCCCTGCCCAACCTCGCCCCTGAGTTGGCCCGCCATTTGGCAAGGCGTCTCGGCTGGACCGTGAAGGTCCTTACTGATTGGGATCCTCGTCAAGACAGGTCCAGATTGCGGATAGAAGCCGCATTGACATCCGCCGCGGCGTGGGACGGTGCCGGTAGTTTCTGGGAAGTGGTGGCGCCTCGCATCGGGGGGCAACGCACGACGACAGCGGCGTTCGAGATCGTTCTACAAGGCCGAGCGCCCCAGGCCAGCGTTCCTGAGAATGCGCCGATCTGGGAACGTGAACACTTCCAGGCTCTACAGCAGGCGGAGCGGGCAGGCGCCTGGGCGCGGCTGGGAGAGCGGGCGCAAGCCTTCCAACGCCTTCCTCGTCTAGACATCGGTGCAACGCAGGCGGCTTTGGCCCTCGCTTTGATGGATTGGCCGCGCTTGGTTCGCCTAGCGGACAGGGCTGACGGCTGGTTGCGTGGTCATTTGCTTCTGGAACCGCTGTCGCTTGCGGACGCCTTCCGTCTTGCAACCGCGAGCACGAGTGGCCACGTCCGGTTCGCGGCACTGGAACGGGTCGCAAGACGCGAGGTGCGCGGTTTGTCCGCTGCGGAAGAAACCGCCCTCAGGAACCTGATCATTGTTCTAGCCAAGGACAGGGACGGCTGGCCAGGCTGGCTCGCCGTTTGCAATCGCTTCCCTGTTCACCACCCTCATATGCAGGTCGCATTTGGCCGCGCTCTTGCTCGATCCGAACAGAATGCACTTCGGGCCTATGTCGACAGCATCTCATTGAGCACCTCGGACACCGGGATGCGAGCGTGCGTCACACGATGTTTGTCGGAGTTTCGAGCCCGAGCCCCGGAAGCGCGGCGGCGCGAGCTCTGGTCCAAGGCCTTCAATCGGTGGCGGGCCTGGGACTTCGGTCTGCACGAGGGACAAGAACTCACCGCCATTGCCAGCAGCGCCCTGGACTATGCTGTGGTGGGCTGGCTCATCGAAGGTGAGTTGCGAAGGTCATCAGAAGATCTTGAACGATCCTTCGAGCAGGATCTGCAGGCCTTGAACATGAGATGGCATGGATCATCGAATTCGGCCATCTCCGGCTTCTTTCGGTTACTCTCCAGGCACCAAGTTCTGGCCCATGCGATAAACCGATCGGAAAGCGACCGAGACTGGCTGCCAGGACCTTTCGTCTATGCACCGACCACTGCGGCGGACGAGTTCATCCGGCGACGCTATCATTGGGCGGGTTCGTGACTCATGGATGTTCCGCGTTGCTCAGTGTCCGCCCGTCGCGACTTGACCCGATTCGTTTCGTTCCATACCGCAGATGTCTGCTTCTGAGACGCCGCGGCTATGAGCTGAATGGCAGCAATTTGGCGCAATCCCGCGGACATCGATCAATACGGAATGTCCGCTATCGAGATTGGACATCAGCGTCATTAAGCGTCTGACTTGGGTCGAACTTCCCCGTTCCGGGGCGAGGGCAGGAAGGTCTGGAGTTGGCGCATCCTTGTCGTTCGAGCCCCTAGGGCGACCGTCACGTGCCTAGGCCTAGGAGGCGCTGCACTTGAACCGCTTGCCATTTGCCGCCGCGAGCCGTGGGGATTCTCCGCTCGTTGAGCGCCTTCGCGATGCCAGTTGCGCTCGTAATTCCCTGCGCACGGATGGCTTCGATCACCGGCGCCAGATCCTCCGCCCGCGCCGCAGCCTTCGCGCGTCGCGCTTCCGTTTGCCGGCCTAATTCCGTGTTCTTCAGACTCTCCGGCCGGCCGCCGAGCCTCACGCCCCGCGCCTTGGCCGCGGCGAGGGCCGCCTTGGTGCGCTCGTCAGAAGTCTCACGCCCCTCACCGCCGCCAGGCAGTCTGTTGACGCCCTCGTAGGGCGATCGAAAGGCGGGGTAGCCCTGCCAGACGAGGGTGGCCTGGCCGTGAAAATTGATATTGTCGGGTTCGGGCTCAGCCGGTGCGTTGGTCCCGATCGGCGCGCTTGCCGGCTCCGCGCCGCCGCCGAACAGATAGGTTCAAGCCGAGGCGGAGCTGCTCGTGTACGACGATCGCCAGCGCGCGCTATAATCCGCCAGCGTGGCAAACATCAACCTCCAAAGCCGAGGAAACAACCGATGAGTCTCACCCTGGAAGAAGCCAATCGCATCCTTCGCGGCGCATTGACAAAAGCACAGGAACTAAACATCAAGATCAGTGCCTCAGTCTGCGATACCGGGGGTCGGCTGGTCGCATTTCAGCGCATGGACAACGCGATATGGGCGAGCGCCTATGCGAGCCAAGGCAAGGCCGTCGCCTCGGCTGCATTCGGCCGTCCAAGCGGCGAGATGGCGGAGCGCGCCGACCAGCCGACGCCGCGCGGGATTGCCGCAGCGGAGGGCGGCCACATGATCATGGGCCAGGGAGCGGTCCCGATCATTCGCAATGGCGTTGTCGAGGGCGCCTGCGGTGTTAGCGGCGGCACCGGTCAACAGGACGAGGACTGCTCCCGCGCCGGCGTCGCGCAAGTTTAGAACCACCCCGCGGTAAAGTTCTCTGGACGGCGCACGCTGAATCAACTTCGGTCTACCCCATCTCGAACAGTCGCCTTGTTTCTCTCGACAAACGTGGGCACGGGCTGAATGCGCCAGCTTGTGCCACGACAGTCTGGACACTCGGCGTTCCCCCAGCCTGCTTGCCGAGGTCGCCCAGCTCCCCGGGACCCACCGGGGCGTGGTCGGAAATTCCTGCTGGTGCCGCCCGGCTACATGAGCTGTCCCGCTCGAAAAGAAGGGCTCCGCGATCCGTGGGAGGCCACTGCTTGAGCACGCGGGCCGGCTTTGTGCCCAACGTCTCCGCCGGGTGCGGCGTCCGTTACTGCACGCGCGGAAGCCATCGAGGAGGTATACGATGCCTGCGTTGACAACTAAGGACGGCGACGAGATCGCTGTCTCCTCGCGACTGGTCGCGCAGCTGGCCGAACGCATGTTCCGGATGGGTCCCGAGCGCCGGTCGCATTACCTCGCCAAGATGCAGCGCCGTCTCGATACTGGCCAGCGCTCGCGTAACGATGCCGCGGCCGTACTCTCCGTCAAAAAGCCCTAACGCAGCGGGAAGCCGTTTTCGGTTCTTGGCGGGGGCACTGGCAGGGGATCAGGCTACATCACCTCACAACCTCGGGATGCGCTTTTGCCGAAAGGTCGGCGTAGGCATCGTCCGTCCTGGGTTGTTCGCGGTCTACCCCGTCCTCGCTCGATCCGGTTTCGGGGTTGTGCGTCGCGAGATCGGTCGGCGTGGTCGGGCGGGAGCCTTGCTGCGAATCGCCCTCGCGGCGCACGTTGCTGATGCGAAAATAATGCTCCGCGTGCTGGTAGAAATTTTCAGCGGCAATCCGATCGCCGCTCGTCGCCGCTTCCCGTGCCAGCGTGACGTAGCGCTCGAATATTTGTTGGGCGGTGCCACGCACCCTGACGTCGGGACTGTTTATGTCAAATGTCTGATTTTGTTGCGGAACTCGTGGCTGTTGTCGGAATGGAGGGTTTGGGTTGAAGCGGCCGCGAGACCGCTGATCCGGTCCTGATCTCATGTCATCCGTGATGTTGGGGTGCATCGGCCCCGCAGCTTCGCGGGCTACCGGTGTCGATTGTCTGCCCGTTTGATTGCCTGTGACAACAACATTTGACGGCCTGAATCTCGTGGAGAGCCGGAGTGCCAAATCCAAAAGCGGTCGATCCCACAAAATCAACAGGGTACTGCCCGGCGCGAGCACCGCGAGCGACGCGCTTTGCGTCCTCACTTCAGCGGGAATAGCGCGATGTGGCTGCAATCGGATTAAAGCTGCGTCGCGGTGGCATAGGTCGAGGCAAGATCACTTGCCTTTCGTGCCGACGGTGGTTCGACAGTCTATTATCTTCGTAAAAGCAACATATCATGGCCGTATGTCACCCGATGACAATCAGTGGGGATCGCAGACAACGCTACGGCGAGGCGCGCCGGAAGCATCGAATCGTCGCGCTCTGGAGGCAGGCACAGAACCTTTTGACCGTGCGGCGCCACCGGCGTATGTATCACGGGAATCGTCGAAAATCTGCGGCTTGCTCCTGCCGGCGGCCCGCGAACCAAGTAAAAGGCGAACGGGAGGTCATCAATGCTCGTGCGCCACGCCACGGGCCCTACAGTGCCGGAACCTGATTGCGCAAGAGCGGAAGCGCTCCCCATCCTGTGGCGGCCGCAGCGTTTTTGGATGGGAGCGCGGTCAAACTTGGTGGAACCTCGGGCACATCGGCGGTCGATGAGCCGCACCCCCAGACGGTATGATGCGGCTCAGGTCAGGCGCTTCTCAGACACAACAATCGCGTATTACGATCGATTTGCGCGGGCTTTTTGGAACGGCACGCGAGACCACGATGTCAACCAGAACTACGCGGCATTGCTCGACGCGATAGAGGGCGACCCTCCTCATTCCATCCTTGATCTTGGTTGTGGACCCGGTCGGGATCTCAGTCACTTCCGATCCTTGGGGCACGAAGCCGTAGGGCTCGACGGATCTCTGCAATTCGTGGCCATGGCGCGCTCGCATTCGCAGTGCGAGGTTCTCCATCAGGATTTCCTGGCGATGCAATTGCCCGAGAGCCGCTTTGACGGCGTTTTTGCAAACGCCTCGCTGTTCCACGTACCCAGCCAGGAAATGCCGAAGGTTCTGCTGGAACTGCTCAAGACGTTGAAGCCGCGCGGTGTGCTGTTCTCCTCAAATCCGAGAGGGAATAACGAGGAGGGCTTGAGCGACGGTCGCTATGCCTGCTTCTTCGATCTCGACACTTGGCGCGATTACGTCACCTCGGCCGGCTTCGTGGAGGTGGGCCATTACTACCGCCCGCCGGGACTGCCGCGGCATAAGCAACCGTGGCTCGCGACCGTTTGGCGAAATGCCGAGGCCGAACAGCAGCGGTCCGTCGCTGTCATCGATGTACCATTTGCTGCGATATCGGGCGCCCGGGATATACGCAGCAAAATCACCGGCGGACCAGGCCTGCGGGTCGCCGCCGGCGACCATGTCGTCGAGCCAGACGCGCGGCAATACCTGATTGCCGCCGCGAGTCCCGGCGTTCGCAATCAGCTGGCCGACCAGCGCCAGATCGCGAACCGTGGCGCAGATGCCGCCGGCGGCGCGGGGCGCGCCCAGGCGATCGACCGTGATGTAGGCGCTTCGCGCCGCTCCCATCGGCCGCCAGATCAATTCGCCGATCAGATCAACGTAGCGGCGGCCGGTCGCCCGCTCGACCACCCAGCCGAGCAGGTCGGTATTTGGCGAGACATAGTGAAAGCGCCCGCCATGCGGCCCATCTCGCTCGGTCATGGCGCGATAGAACGAGCGCAGATCGGATGGCGCCTCTCCCGGATCGAGCGGGACCCAATTGGTTGCCTTGCGATAGGCAACGATCGCCCCTGAGGTCGCAAGATAGTCTTCATTGAACGCGACGCCGGCGCGCATGTCGAGGAGGTGGCGGATCGTCGCACCCTGATATGCGGTCCCGCCGACCTCAGGCACCAAATCCGTCACCTTGCGGTCAGGCTCCAGTTCACCGCTCATGGCCAATACGCCGGCGACCAGTCCGAGCAGCGATTTCGACACCGACATCAGGATGTGCGGCGTCGTTTCGGTCATACCATTGGCGTATCGCTCGAAGACGATCCGGCCGCCTCTGGCGACGACGATGCCGTCGGTGCTCGTGTCGACGAGAAATTCATCGAACGAAAGCGGCCGGCCTCCGTCGGCCTCGATCGGGATGTCGCCGATCTCGACGCGGTCGATCGGCCATTCGTGCACATCGCCCGGATCGTTCACGATCTCGGCGGATCGCACGAGTTCACGCACATGGTGGAACGCCCATCGGCTGAACGGCGCCTGCCGCCAGTTCGCCAGCGTGACCTGACGGTCAGCCGATGGAGGAAAGCCGTGCATCAATCGAATCATCGGTTGGGACCCCTTCGACCAGGAGCTCAGCGGCAGCTTCGAAAGAGGACCCGGAGGTGGGCGGGGGGGGGCCGCGGGTGGGCGATCGCCCGCGGCGTTCATTTCGACGCGCGATCGGACGGCAGCCTCAAAAGAGGACCCGGCGACGGGGGGGGAGCCGGGCTGAGCGATCGGCGCGGGCGTTCGTTCGGATGCGTTCGAAGCTTGATACGCTATCACGGTGAAGGTAGCTGGACGCGCTGTCGGAAGACAAACCGTGAGGTGCAGAAGAGGTATTTGTCCGACTTCTCCTTAAGCAATTTGAATAATATGTCTTCGCTTTGAGTGAGCTGACCCTGTTCCTTCTTCCCATCGAGATGAAATAAGGTATTGTCCTCCTCCGCGGTGAAGGTGCCGCAGCTTGCGTCTTCCCATTCGGCGAAGCTCGGCGGCCGTTTTAGATGATCCTCCTCGGCGTCAACCCATTGAATTTCCGACGATCCGGTCGCCACCATCTTGTCGATGATAGGGCGAGGTACCTCCATCTCCCCGAGGTAGGAGACGATGTCTTCGAGCTCGTGATGGTACACAGCCATTGCGTCCCCAGGCCCAAGCGATCTAAATCGCGGGTCATCGGTGCGCGGGCGATGCAATCCAACATCGCCGAACCGTTCGACGCCGCCGAACCAGATCAACGCGCACGCGCTGGCACATACGCAATCGGGGCCGCGGCAAAACCAGTTCGAATCAACTGGATTCGCCAGCAGCGACGCCTTTGCGTGCTCGGGTGCAAAGAGAACGGCCGGGATCGCCCCTCGAAGGTTCATTGGAGCCTCCGCAGTGACGAGGTATTTTCTCAACAATCGTCCTATATTCATAGCGGTTTCGACATCTCCACCTAGCGACCATAGGTCAATCTCGCCCAACATCGGATGATTCTTTCTGTAGAAAGCTGAAACCTTTTCATAATCTCCCTTTATGATTTCGCCGTGCAGATACCCCAATTCGCACATTCCGGCGACGGGCCGGAATCCGAAGCGCCGCCGTATAAGCTCTTGCGAAGCGACGCCACCACTGTAACCGGCCGTGGCGCACTCGATCTCGGCGGCATGAGCAACTCCGCCATTCAATGGCGCGGCGAGGACGCCTAACGCGCCAGAGATCACCAAGACGACGAGCCAGAGCCGAACAATCGACCGCTTCGGGCGGGTGCGGTTCACGATCGGGGCTCCGATGCCAATTGGGGGTCGTGTCATCCTGACTGACGCCACCGAACTTTATCCATCTTCACAGACGAAGTCGAAAGGCCGCTCGCCGCATGGAGGGCATGGCGAGGACCTTCGCTGGACGCGCCAGTCGAGCAAACGGGCGCTCGCTTGGGAAGCCATGGCTGTCACAGGACGCGGGCATGTCGGGTTTGTCGGGATTGGAACTCTCGTATGTCCGCAAACGCAAACGCGCGTGGGCGACAAAAAGAAAAAGCTCCGGGGCGGAACCCGACACCCCCGACATCAAGGGGTCGGCCGAAGTCCATAGCGAACCCTTCGTTCGTCGGATCGGTCGACTCTGAGTTTGAAACCGAACGCGATAGTATTCTCGTGCTCAACCAACCACTTGCCGAGCCGGATCGCGTCGAGTTGGCCCCTGCGCCCCAACTCAGACGTCGAGAGAAGGTTCCGATGACGGGCGGGGGGACCCCGGCTCGCGCCCGCCCGCGGGCTTCCTACTGTGCCGGCCCTCGTCAACGCCGCGGTCGAGCATCAGGTCTTGGAGGTGGGCCGCCTCAAGTTCGGCGTCGGCACCGTGCTTCCGGATCAGAAGGTTGGCGGCGGGCCAGATGTCAAGGTCGGAGGTTATCGCGGTTCGCCATCTTTGGCGACGAAGATCGACGAAGCGGCTTCGGATGGTTGAAATCGATTTCGGGAAACGCCTTGCGTATCCGCTCGCCCTCTTCCCGGATGGCGCGATCGGTCGGAGTCTCGGGGAGTGGCGCCAGCCAATCGAGCACTCGGAGACGCGCCAGCGTGAGCAGATAATCGGCCCGGTCGAGCAATTCGGCGCAGAGACGGCGGAGCATGGCGCGGCCTTCAATGGCCAGCACTATACCACGATTATGCTCCTCAGATCCCATCTGCGCGGCGCCGGGAAAATCGGGAGATTGACGTGCCGCAGCGGTGCTACAACGGCCAACCGGTCGCGTCGGCCGGCGAGCCATGCCGGGCTGGTCGGGGCGCAGCAACGGGGATAGAGCGATGGCCGACACACTCGTGATGCGGGGCGCCCACCTGATCCCCGACGCGCGGCTGGGGCCGGGGGGGTGATCCGTGACGGGGCGGTCGCGATCACGCGAGGCATCGTCGCCGAGACCGGGGCGTTTGCCGCATTGGCGGCAAAATATCCGGGTGCCCGCATCCTCGGCGACGGCACGCAGCTCCTGCTGCCGGGGCTCGTCGATGCGCACAGCCATGGGCGTGGGATGTCGCCGATCCAGAAAGGCGTGAACAACGATTTTCTCGAAAACGCCCTGTTCGACTGGGCCTACATGCCGGTGTTGCCGCCCGAGTTGACAGCGGCGCTGTGCGCCTGGCGGCATCTGCGCAGCGGCGCCACCCTCTTGCACCACAACGGCTTCGACGACGACGGCCCGGAAGGCGTGCGACGCGCCCATGCCGCGATCAAGACCTACCGAGCGACCGGCATCCGGCTCGCCTTCTCGCCCGGCGTGCGCGACGAGAGCAAGCTCGTGATGGGCGGCGAGGATTTCATCGCGAGTTTGCCGTACGAACTCAGGGAAGCGGCGCGGTCCTTCGTCTTTTTTGACAAGGCGGCGTTCGCCGACGAATATTTCCGCCTGTTCGACGAACTCTACGACACCTACAACGACGCCGACTCGCGGATCCTGCTCGCACCGTCATGGGCGCATGGCGCGAGCGAGGCGTTTCTGCGCCGGGTACGCGAGACGGCGGCGGCGCGCGGCGGCGTCATGATCCACATGCATCTGTTGCAGTCACCGGTGCAAAAGGCCTATGGCCTCCGCCGGCACAACAAGCCGACGGTCATGTGGCTCGACGATCTCGGCCTCGTCGACGAGAACGTCGCCTATGGCCATGCGATCCATGTGACCGAGCCCGAGATCGCGCTGATGGGCCGCCGGCGGGTCTCGGTCACCAGCCACCCGAGCTGCAATTTTCACATGAGGAACGGCATCACGCCGGTGATGCCGCTGCGTGCGGCCGGGGTCAATGTCGCGATGGGGCTCGACGACAAGACGATCAATGACGACGAGGACGCCGTCATGGAGGTGCGGATGATGCACAAGGTGCATCGCCTCCACAGCTTCGAGCTGACGACCCCGGCGATGAGCGCCTATGACGCGCTCGAGATCGCGACGGTGAACGGGGCGCGGGCCGCGGGCTTTGCCGGCGAGGTCGGCGCGCTCTTGCCCGGGATGAAGGGCGACGCGATCCTCGTCGATCTCGACCGGGTAGCGCGCGACCCTTGGATCGATCCGCAGTTCGACATCACCGAGGCGTTTATTGAGCGCGCGATGGGCGCCGATGTCGCGACTGTCGTCGTCGGCGGCCGCGTTGTCGTCGAGAACCACCGGCCGCAGACGATCGATGTCGAGGCGCTCTACCGCGAGGTGAGCGATTTCTGCGCCAAGGGCCTGACTCGCGAGCAGCGGGCTCGCGCCGATCTCCTCGCCCGCGTCAAACCCTATGCCCAAGCCTGGTACGGCAGCTGGCACCAGGACATGGTCGATCGGCCCTTCTACCGCGTCAACAGCCGGGCTTAGGGTGCGACCGAAGAGCCTTGCTCCCAGCGCTTCACCCGTCGGCATCGCACCGCTAATGTGGCCTGCCGGCAGGCGGTGCGCGTAGCGCTTCGATCGCCCGTTTGATCCGTGCCCATACGAGCCGCCCTTCATTATCGCCGCGGTCGAGCATCAGTTCTTGCAGGCGGGCAGCTTCAAGCTCGGCGTCGGCACCATGCTTACGGATCAGCAGGTTGGCGGCCCGCCAGATATCAAGGTCGGAGATCATCGCGGCGTCTTGGAATTCGGATGGTCGAAATCGATTTGGGGGAATGCCCTGCGCAGCCGCTCGCCCTGTTCCCGGGTGGCTCGATCAGTCGGGGTCTCGGGTGGCGGTGCTATTATGTGATCGGTATCGCATCGAGCATGCTCGGCTCCTTCCTCGCCGAAGGAATGGCGTCATTGCGACTGAGCCGGCGGCGGGCCCTCGCATCCGGCCAGGCCACCGCGATGCTGCGTCACATAGGCGCGGATTTGTTCCCGGGTGATGTAGCCCGTGTGGTTTGTGTCGATCGCGTCGAAGCGTTGACTCGCCGCCACCGCAGCACGCTGGACGTATTGGTCGCGGCTGAACCCCCCGGGCGGCGACGGGCCCTCGCATCCGGCCAGGGCACCGCGACGCTGCATCACATAAGCGCGGATTTGCTCCCGGGTGATGTAGCCGGTACGGTTTGTGTCGATCGCGTCGAAGCGTTAACTCGCCGCCACCGCAGCACGCTGGACGTATTGGTCGCGGCTCATCACCCCTGGCGGTGGGCCGGCTTGGGCGAATGCGACCCATGGGATCAGGGCCAAAGCGAGAACAAGTACAATAGGAGAACGCATGGGATGACTCCTCTTCGAGGCAGCGCGGCTGATGCAGCATTCGTCCCAGCCGGGTGGTTGGCGGCCGATAGTCTCAGTTCGGCTGTCCATGGGGCGGCGCCTGTAGCACCTCGATCGCTCGCCTGATCCGCGCCCATACAAGCCGGCTGTCATCATCGCCTCGGTCGAGCATCAGGTCTTGCAATCGGGCCGCTTCGAACTCGGCATCGGCGCCATGGCGGCGGATCAGCAGATTTGCGGCGCGCCAAATGTCGAGTTCGGAGATCATACGCTACCGATGCCGATATGCGTTCCGCCAATCGCCGAGGAAGATCGCCTGTGCGGCCGGCAGCGTGATCTCGCCTGCGCAGACAGCGCTGCACATGCGCCGCTCCAGCTCGTCTTTCCGCTCCGCTTGATCCCACGGCTCCGGCCAGTGGTTGAGCGCCGAGCGATTGTTGCCGCCAAGGCATACCGGCACGCGATCGTCGTCCTTGTACTGACCCGCGTCGGCGGGCGGGATGCCATATTTGGCAAGGGTGCCGACCTTGTCGTGCCAAACCCGGTGCGAACGGGAATAGCCGGGTGCGCAGACGATCGCCTGGTCCGTATCGGCAACCGCGCCGGGCGTCAGCTTAGGGTCGGGCATCGACGGCACCGCGCCGGCGAACGCTGGAACCGCAATCAGGAGAAGCGCCGGTAGCGTCAAGCGTCGGAAAAGATCAGCCTTCGGTCTTCGAGCGATGCCCATATTGCGTGATATGCAGCTTGACCTTACCGACGACGAGAAGCTTGCGCTCGCCGAGCTTCTTGGGAGCACGATCGAAAATGCCCGCTATCCGCTCTCGCCGCGGCTGGCGCCCCTGAAGGCGATCCTGGCGAAGCTCTCGAATCGCCCGGTGCCCCGCCCCGAGCCCCGGCCCCCGCTGAATGCCTCTATGGCGCCCTCTGGGGCAGAAAGGCGCCGGCGTCGCCGATGAAGTACAGCGGCCCGCCGATGACCCTCGGCAACGCCGCCAAGGCTTGGATCGCCGGGAGCGGCAGTTCCAGGTTACCGGGGCGGATTGTCAACTTTGCTGAGATAAGCAGCGCTCGCTCCGGTCAGCATCATGCTGGGCAGCTCGTCGGGCGGTATCAGCCGAACCTCGACGATCTCTCGGTTGTCGAGTTTCAACTCGGGTAGTTCCACCAATCGCAGCTCAAAGAAGTGCACCCGATCGCGCCGTCCGTCCCAGGAGCCGGAGGCCTCCCCAGCAGGACACAGCATTGGCGCCGCTAGCCCTATCTCCTCGGCCAGCTCCCGCCGCGCCGCTGCTACTGGCGTCTCACCAGGCAAGACATTTCCACCGGGCAAATGCCAACCGGTCCGATACGACACGCGCACCAACAACAGCGCAGCGCCGACATGAACCGCCACTAATGCGCCCTCATTCCGCGCACCCGTCAGGCGCCACCAGATCCGGGCTAAGGGAAAAGCAAGGCGGAGAGCCGTCCGCCACGCAAAGTCGACAAGCTCCCGTCTCCCGCAAAGATCAGGGCGTATGGTGTCACGGCGAGGCCGCATAAGACCTTTTGAACTAAGCAACCTCTCCAGCCCGATGGCCGAGCGTGGCATGGTAGGCCGCGCCGAAACTCGGCAGCTGCCGAGTGCCACTTTGATACTCAGCGGCGGTCTGGACGGCGACAATTCCCTAAGCAAGGGCTTCGCTTGTCGGCTATCCGGTGCCCATTCCGCCACTTGCTACGCTCGGAGGATGTGGTAGCTGCGCTCAGTGCTTCAATTCAACGGTCGGGGCACCTTCGTGAAGGGGATGGAGTTCCCAGCCATCGCCAAGTGCCTCGGACTTCCGCCAGCGGACGATGACACATGCAGACCAGGTCTCCGACCAGCCAATGATGAGCGTGCCATCCTTGGGGGCTGTCTCGATCGGTTGCCAGGGTTCCATGATAGTCTCGCTTTCCGGTCTCGGTCGCACCGTTCAGTAATAACGCGCCGGAGGCAGGCGGGCTCAGATGTCGACGAGCCACCCGGGTGCAACCGGGCGCCGCGTGCCAGCCCGAAATTGATCGACGCCACGATCCCGGAGGATCGTCGACTGCTGGCGGCGGCTGATCGGGCCTAGGCACCGGAACAGGACGCGGCGGCTCGGTTACAGGGGGCCGAACCTCAGGCTCGGGGGGCGGCTGCGGCGGTGCACCGGGCGGCGTGGGAGGCGTTGGAACTTGGACTTCAAGCATGCCGGGTATAACGACACGCATCCTGTTTTGATCCGTCCGTTGCAAGTGTCCGCGCCAACGCTCGTCGAGCCACGGGAACGCCCTTCTCAGCCGCTCGCCTTCCTCGCGGATCGCCCGGTCAACAGGCGTCTCCCGCAGCGGCGCCACCCAATCGAGGACGGTCCGTGCCAGCGTCAGCAGGTAATCGGCGCGGTCGACCAATTCGGCGAAGAGACGACGAAGCACGGCAGCACCATATCACGCGATCATGACGCTTGACCTTACCGATGACGAGAAGCAGGCCCTCGCCCGGCTTCTCCGGAACACGATCGATGAAGCCCGCTACCCGCTGTCGCCAAGGCTGGTGCCCCTGAAGGCGATCCTGACGAAACTCGACCCGCCGGAACCTCGGCTCGAACCTCCGCCGCCCCTGAAGGCCTACGATGCGCCGAAGATCAGGCGACGCCGACGCGAATGAAGTTCACCGGTCGTAATCCCGCTGAAGGCCCGGGTCGACCCAGTGCCTCGTGAGCCCGCCGCGCAGAGGCTCAACCGGAGCGCACCAATCCGATCTTGAAAACTTCGACGCAATCGATTGACGGCGCCACCTCGATCAGCCTTACCCTGAACGATTTCGGCATCATCGAGCGCAAGCCCCGCTTCGAACGAGCCCCTGATCCCCAAATCGATCGGGGCTGAGAGGTGCGCCGAAAAGGAGCCCCTGGGCTTCAGGGTGCCGCGGCCCGAGGTGATCGTCAGCACCTGCAGGTCGATCACGGAGTAACCGTCGAAGACGACCGGGATACGGATCGTCACCCGGGTAGCGTCGAGGCCTCCATATTGGGCGACGCCATCATAAACGGCGCCCTGGCGGTCAGGGCATTCAGCGCCACGCACCTCGGAGACAAGGATGTTGGCCAAGTACCTACCCGGCTCTGGCGCTACCGCGCCCCACGCCGAGGACATCACAATGAGCCCGGTAAGCGCCGCTCCGGCCGCTCGCACCTCGTGAATGTCTCCCCCCCTTTCTCTCGCGGGTTCAAGCCGCCCGCTTGCTGATCGATCAATCGCCGACGCGGCGGATCGTCGCAACAATTTTTTTGCGGTGCGGCCCACCGATTGCGCCTCGCCAATGGCGCCAAGGAATGAAGCCTTATCGCGGACCCCCGATGACCCTGGGCAACGCCGCCAAGGCCGGGGTCCGGTTGATCGTCTGGTGTCGAGCGTGCGGCCGGCAGGTCGAGCCGGACCCTGCGGAGATGGCAGAGCGATGCGGTGCCGAGACGGCCGTTCCCGATTGGCACGAGCGGCTCGTGTGCTCCGGATGCGGCAGTCGGAAGGTTGAATTCGTGGTCGCAGGAACCGAGCGACGACGAATTCCTCCCGGTTGAGGCATTTGGTCTTGAGCCACAGCCCGCGGAGCCCCAAGGGGCCGGCATCGAGCCTTGGCGCCGACGCCCTCGACCGTCGTGGTGACGATCTTTCTGTAGTCGAAAGGCCGCGGTCAAGCGACATGGTCGAGCTTCGGCTCTTGACCCTAAGCCGACCTTGATTACCTCCCGAGTGGGTGATCCGGCGGGCTACATTCGGATATGCCCGTGGAGTTGCTGATCGCCGCACCGGCTGAACCGGCAATGTTGGTTCGGAAATCACCAACTCACAGCAGCTCGTCGAGCAGCACCTTTGCCTCTTTCAGATCGGCGGTGTCGAAACCTTCGGTGAACCAACCGTAGACCGGCGCGAGAAGGTCGCGCGCCTCGGCGGGCTTGCCCTGGTCATGCCACAGGCGGGCGAGGCTGGTGATGGCGCGCAATTCCCACGACTTCGCCTCTTGCGAACGGGCTCGCTCGATCGCCCGCCGATAGGAAACTTCGGCCCGGTCCGCAGCGCTCGGGTTCCGCCGGAGCAGCAAATCGCCCATCAACCGATGGACTTCCGGCTCCCATACGACATCGCTGCCGGGGCGCTCGACGTGCACGACCGCGGCCTCGAGCATCGTCAGGGCTTCATCGGTATTCCCTTGTTTTTCGAGGCATTCCGCAAGTAGAACATGCCAAAAACCCAGCCCCAACCGGCTCCCGATCCTTCGCGACGAGGCCAGAGCGCTCCGGAAAGCTTCTGTGCGATCCTCTGCGCACTGCCCCGTCAGCCAGGCGTCGTGCCAGATTTCGAGCATCGAACCCACCGCGCGGTCCCACGCGAAACCCTGCTCCCTGGCGACCATCAGATACGCTTTGGTCCGCGCGGCCATCAGCTCGGGTTCCCTCCGCAGGATCCTGAGCCAAGCCTCGCAAAATAAAGCCCAGCCCAGGCTGAACGGATGAGCCACCGTCTGGGCCAGCGAGAGGGCGGCGAGCCCTCGCTCGGACGCGCGATCGGGATAGCCGAGGGACCACAAGGCCAGCGACTCAATAGTCAGGGCCGCCATCGCCGGGTCCATCATGTAAATCTTTGGCCCGCGGTGGCGCTCCGGGTCGTACAGGGCTCGCACCCGAGCGGCGTGAGACGGCGCTCTCGCGTATCGTCCGGACCAGCAGCAAGTGATGCAAGCGACGTATTCGGCGAGCAAACGGAACTCGTCGCTCCCGAGCTTTGCTGCGAGGTTGAAAAGCTCCCGGGAAAGCTCCGACGCGGTGTCCAGATCTGGATGATTCAGGTGATAGACCCACAACCCCACA
The DNA here is from genome assembly GCA_963772295.1 of uncultured Alphaproteobacteria bacterium. Classification (GTDB taxonomy): domain Bacteria; phylum Pseudomonadota; class Alphaproteobacteria; order ATCC43930; family CGMCC-115725; genus AP-15. The sequence goes on along the minus strand of CAVYWO010000016.1, from coordinate 183,838 downwards.
AGGCTGCGAAAGAGCTCGGGGGTCTCGCCGGCGCCCGCACACAACTCCTTGGCTCGGGTGTAGGCGGCCTCCGCCTCCACAGATGCCCAACCCTGTGTGGCAATAAGGGGGTTGCCGAGCGCGAGGCGGAAGTCGATTTCCCGCGAGATCCGGTCGGACGATGCCGGCAGCGAGTTGATCAGCTCGAGACCCTTGGTCAAATGGGCGATCGCATCGGCGTTGGCCGAGGCCGCGATCGCCCGCTCCGCGGCGCGGCGATAATAATCGATGGCGGGAGCGGGGAGCCCGGCGCTGGCGTAGTGGTGTGCGACCAGTTCCGGCTGGGTCTCGGCCACTTCCGAAAACTCGCCTTCGAGCGCCTCGGCGATATGCGCGTGGAGCTGCCGCCGGCGCTCGCGCAGTAGGCTGGCATAGGCCGCCTCCTGCACCAGCGCATGCTTGAAGGTGTAAACCGCCTCCGGGACCTCGCCGCGGCCGAACACCAGCTCGGCGCGGACGAGCCGGTCGAGAGCTTCTGTCAGCCGGTCATCGGGTTGCCGGGCCACGGCGCTGAGCAACGGATAGGAGAACTCGCGGCCGATGGCGGCGCCGATCTGGGCGACCTCGCGCACCGGCGCCAGGCGGTCGAGCCGGGCCATCAGCGACTCGTGCAGCGTGGTCGGGATCGCCAGCGGCGGCAGCGCGCCGTCGAGCGCGTAACGCCCGTCCTCCTCGCGCAACAGGCCGCTTTCGATGATGGTCTTGGTCAGCCCCTCGAGGAACAGCGGCACGCCGTCGGTGCGGGCAAGGATCTGCTCGACGATCTCGGCCGGCAGCGCCTTGCCGCCGGCGGACCGCTCGACCAGGGTCGCGCCCTCCCGGCGGCCGAGGCGGGCGAGCGGCAGTGTGGTGACATGCGCCTCGGCGGGCCAGGGCGGGGTGAACTCCGGCCGCGCGGTGACGAGGAGCAGCAACGGCAGCTGCGATGCCCGCGCCACGGTCGAGGTCAACAGCTCGAGCGAGGTCGGGTCAATCCAGTGCGCGTCCTCGAACAGCATCAGCACCGGCTGCCGCGCCGCCAGCCGCGCCATCTGCGCCAGCAGCGCCTCGAGCGTCTTCTCCTTGCGCCACTGCGGCGTGAGGTCCGGGAGACGGTATTTGTCGCCGGTCGGGATCGACATCCGCTCGGCGATGAACCGGTCTCCTCGGCGCCGGCGTTCGACCGGGCGAGCAGCGCTTCGAGCTTGGCCAGCCGCGCCTCCGGCACGTCCTCGCGGCTGAAGCCTGCGGCGTGCTCGAGCTGGGCAATGAAAGGATGGAGCGCGCTCGCCTGATGGTGCGGCGAGCAGAAGTAGCGCAGCCTGGTGTGCGGCTCGTTCGCGACCTCCTCCAGCATCGCCTGCGCGAGACGCGATTTGCCGATGCCGGGTTCGCCGATCAGCACCACCACCCGGCCCTCGCCGGCCTTGGCCTGCTGCCAGCGGCGCTGCAACAGCGCCAGCTCCTCGTCGCGGCCGACGAGAGGGGTCAGGTCGCGCCCGTGCAATGCCTCGAAGCGGCTCTCGGCGCCGCTGTCGCGCAATGCCCGCGAAGCAACGACCGGAGCGGCGAAGCCCTTGATCTCGATCGGCCCGAGATCCTCGTATTCGAACAGTCCGGCGGTCAGCAGGCGCGTGCTCGGCGCGATCACGACCGTCCCAGGTTCTGCCAGCGCTTGCAGCCGCGCCGCGAGGTTCGGCGTCTCACCGACCACGTCACGATCGCCGCTAACCAAGTCGCCAACCACGACGAGCCCGGTGGCGATCCCAACCCGCACCTGCAATTGCGCGCGCACAGCGGTGTCGAGCGCGGGCACCGCCTCGACCAGTCCCAACCCCGCGCGCACCGCGCGCTCGGCGTCGTGCTCATTGGCGCGCGGATACCCGAAATAAATAGGCGAGCACGCCGTCGCCCAGGTACCTTGCAACAAACCCGCCCCCGCGGCCGATAACCGCGGCCGCGCGGCGATGATAGGCGGCGATCACCGCGCGCAGATCCTCCGGGTCGAGCCGTGTCGACAAGGCCGTCGAGCCGACCAAATCGCAGAACAGCACCGTCAGCTGCCGGCGTTCGGCGTCGCTTTGCACAGGTGTACCGGGGCCCGCCGCCCCAACGGTGGCAGAAGCCGCGGCGGTGGCCACTGCGGCACCAAGCGCGGCGATAGCGTCGAGCAACCGCCGGCGATGCCCGACCAAGGTGACACCGAGATCCTTCAAATCCTCGGCCGTCAGGCTAGAGAGCACTCTTTCGTCGATCTCGTTATCGCGGAACGCCTGGTCGTAACGCTCAAGACCAAGGCCGCGCAGCCATACCGCTACGTCCATGCGGTGATCCTCGGCTCCGGAGGAGCGGCAACCCCTCATGGGACGACGATAGCAGTAAATGACCGCTTTTAAGCCACGGGCATCGCAGGCCGGGAAATCGGGAACGGCAGGAATCCACCCACTGCGGACCTTCCGTTTCGCGTTTCGGCGTCCTGATTTGTTCGGGGAGAACACTCGGTTGGCTGTCAGTCGGCTCCGGCGGCGCCTTCGCGATCGGCCTGGGACCCCTTTTCGGTGCTCGGATCACCGCTGCCGGATCGTCGCTGCCGGCAAAGAGGACCCGAAGGTGGGCGGGGGGAGCCGGGCTGAGTGATCGCGCCGCGGCTTTGCTCGCTCGGCAGCCTCGCGGTAATAAGCGGCGGTTCGCGACGCCGACAGCCAGAGCACAAAACGTCATTGTGTTGCGGTTCGGTCGCCTGCGTCCGGTTGGATCGGACCGCTACCACAGCGCCGCGGCCACGGAGGTGACTACCCACCAAACCGCCGCCCAGAGCCCCAGAGACGCCAGGACAATAATAAGAGCCGATACGCGAAGCGGCAAGCGATCGGGTTCGCGTGTGGGTCCGTATCGCCGACAGAGCCAGCGGTGTTGCGCACGGTCGAGCCAGAATACCGCATTGGTATCCACCTGTTTCTTCCAATCCGCGTTGGCATAGCCTCGCAACACGTTAACCATAAATCGTCCACCTACCGTCATACAAATTGCCAAAAATGCGTCATAATGGACAAAGACCGAACCCGATCCCGCGCCGAGCGGCACACGGTGCCTGCGATCCGCATTACTGCCGAAGGGTTAACGGGGCGATCCGGGTCAACCCGGTTCGGCCGAAAGCGTCCTCATCCAAAGGAGGCGCACATGTGGGGGGGAATTGGCGGTCTCGTCATTCAGGCGGGCGCCGGCGGGGTCTGCGCGAATATCGCCGGCGAGTTGCTGCGGAAGTACGATCTCGGCGCAGTCGGAAACACGATCTCTGGCATCCTTGGCGGCGGTCTCGTCGCGCAGTTCGTCGGGGCGCTCGCCGGTGGTGCCAGTACCGATCTGCTACGCGGTGATCTCGACATCGGCTCGATCGTCGGTCAGACCGTCTCCGGCGCCGTCGGCGGCGGCGTACTGATGATGATGATCGGTAGTGCCGGGCGCCGTTAGACGGCCTGGCAGGCTCGCCCTATGTGTTCCGGCAGCGGGCAGCCCGCCGGGTCGAGTTCGTGGTTAGCGGCACCGAGCGTCGCTAGACCGCGAGCGCCGCGACCCCGGATGGTCGAAATCGATCGTCGGGAACGCCCTTCTCAGCCGCTCGCCCCCTCGCGGATCGCCCGGTCGACGGGCGTCTCCGGCTGTGGCGCCAGCCAATCGAGTACGCCGAACCAGGCCGCGATCACGTGATCGAGAAGCCAGTCTTGCGCGCGATGGAAGCCGTCAAGCCGGGGGAGGCGATGCTGAAACGCCGCATGGAAACTGTCTGGTCCAACGATTGAATCCTGGTCGCGGGCGTCCTGAGCAAGGGTTCAACGGCTTCTCGACGCTGACAGGTCGACCCTCTGACGCTCGCCGCTGCCGTCGAGCAAATGCGCCAGCATGCTTTGGACGATACCTTCCGCCTGCTTGCCCTGTAGCGCGATCTGTTCGAGGTTCCCGGACAGGTTGGCGATGGCCACCTCGGCCCGGTCGCGTTGAGTCGTGGTGAGGACCGCCAAGGCCGGGGCGGTGGCCCCTTTCAGCTCGCCCATCAACTCGACCGAGATCGCACCGAAATTGCTGACGAACTCTACCGGGCGCTTGATTTCGCGGGCAATGCCGGTGAGCTGGCTGAGTGCGGCCACCTTCTCGGCTTGGATCAGATCGGCCTGCGTCGCTTTCAGCTCGCGCAACGCCGCCTCGCTCTCTTCGCGGCGAATTTGCGTCTCGGCCCGCTTGCGCTCGGTGATGTCGGTGTACATCAACACAAAGCCGCCACCGGAAATCGGATTGCGGTGGATCTCGAGCGTGCTGCCGTCAGGGCGCATTCGCTCGTCGGACAGAGGGCGATCGACCGCCGACCGGGATATCGCGAGCTTCTTTTCGGTATCGCCCGGCCCGAGCTCGCCGCGCCAGCCGAGCAGCCGATAGAAATCGTCAAAGCTTGGCCGGCTCTCTAGGAACACCTCGGGCAATTTCAGCAGGTCCCGGAAAGGCTGGTTCCAGGCGACGAGGGTCAGGTTGCGGTCGAATATCGCCACTCCCTGATGCAAGCTGTCGAACATCACGCGCAAGGCGGCCTCGTTGCGCGCCAATCGAACAGTGCGATCCTCGACCTCGACGAGCCGCGCATCGCGCTCGATGGCGACGAGGCGAAATGCCTCGACGGCCCGGCCCATCGCCCCGATCTCGTCTGCGCCCATGTCGCCGATCGCAAGATCAAGGCGGCCGGCGGCGATCGCCGACATCGCCGAGCCGAGCCGGGTCAGGCGCGAGACGATATCGCGGCCCACGAGGAGCCAGATGATCAACACCGAACCGAAGAGATTCGCCGCGGCAATCACGGAGAGAGACAGACTTCCTGTGATCAGTGGCATTCGCTGCGTGATCGTGTCTTCGGGCGCGCGGCGGCCCGCCAGAAACAGCACCACCAACCCTGCCAATGCGGTAAACGCCGAAAGCGCGCTCATCGCGCGGAAGGCGAGAAGGAACCGACCGCCCAATCCGGTCGGAAGACGGAAATTCGGCCCAATCATCAGGTTTCGGCGGCTCCGCCTCCTCCCCCGCTGCCGAGCGGGCTCTCCGCCGGATGCGGTCTTTTTGGTAAGGTTAATATGGTTCACCTGTCACGTGGCAAGCGCTCTCTCGAGGCCGGCAGCGGCACGAGCCCGCCGACGCCGCCCGGCTCGGCTGGAACGCCTAACCACCTCTTCGGCTGCGACCGCGACAACCCGGTCGACCAGGTCGACAAGCAAGGGCTCTTCTGCCCCCCCCTTGCACGGCAACCGCATCGTCGCCCTCGCCGAAAATGCCTCGACGATCGAGACGCACTTAGGCGCCGGCCATGGGATCCGCGTCGGTTTGTCGTTCTCAGGGTCGAGCCCCTTGTCGCGCATCGCGTGCGACGGGCCGGTTCTCTAGCAGCCTGTCGGACTTAGCCAAAAATTCGAATTTTTTGATATATAGTTTCTCATCAAACTCCTCATGCGGAATATTCTTACGTAGTTCGCCATCTCAGCGTAAGAATGTTGCGTCCAACGCTTAAGTCCGACAGGCTGCTAGGGGCGAGAACGATGGCGACACCGCAATCGTCGCCGCCGAGTCTCGACGCCCTGAGCAGGCCGCGGATTGCGGAACGTCCGGCGAACCCTTGCTACCGAATTTGCTACCGAACTCGGTAGCACGGACCGGCACGAGGCGGGATGGAGAACGTTTCGGGGCCGGGAAAAGCCAGCCATTCCGGTGCTATCCGGGACCGGGTGGTACGCGGCGAGACGACAGCACGCGATCAAGAAGATCGCGGCGGGGATCGCCTCGACCTGGCGGCCGCGATCCCGCCGCCATACGATCAACCGGGCTGGGCAATCGGCGATCCGACATGAGACACGAGGGCGCCCCCTTGCTTCCGGCGTCCGCGGGATCAGAGCGGCAATTTTTTCCGGGGCGCGGTGGGGATGGGGTAGCCCGACTATCAGCGGGCCGCGTCCCGAGTGGTGCCCGGGGCGGCGCCGGTGCCGGCAAGCTTGCGATGGCAGAGGCGACCGCGCATCAGGCGACGCCATGGGCGATCAACATCCGCTCAGCGCTGGCCTTATCCTCCGTGACGATCCGCTGGCTTCGTTAAAGCCCGAACCCGCAAGCCGGCAGAGGCTCGTCGACGGCGCCGCTTTTTCCTATGGGGGCGGTGAAGGTGGGGTAGCCCGACGTTTGCCGCGTCGCGTCCAAGTGGTGGCGGGGCGGCCCGGCAAGCGCGGACATTTGTCGGTCGCATCATCTGACCGACCCTTCCAAACCGGACGGATAGTCCGACCGGTACCGGTTTTCTCAGGGCGGGCGCCGGCACACGATGCACGGGCCGCGGTAACCGATTTTCTCGGGGCTCGCGAGCGGCGTCCGACAGACGGTCGGGTTTTGCTACCCCATTTGCTACCCCAGATCGACCGTGGGGCTTAGCCTATCCTCCTAAGCGCTTGCAGTGGTTGGTGAGCCCGTCGGGATTCGAACCCGAGACCTACTGATTAAAAGTCAGTTGCTCTACCGGCTGAGCTACGGGCTCCGGCTCCGACCCCGGCGTGACGCTGCTGCGCACCCTATAGCGCGCCCGGCGCCGGCGGCAAAGGCGAAACCGGCGACCGCTAATCAACCGAGGGCGCTGCGCTCCATCATATCGAGTACCGCCCGCGCCGACCGGACCGCCTCTTCGGCGTCGCCCCGGCGGCGTCGCAGCGCCACGACCTGCTGCTGCAGCGCATAGGCCTCGCCATGGTCGCCCGCCTGCCACAGGACGGCGGCAAGGTTGCCGAGCGCCGCGAGGCTATCGGCGTCCTCCTCGCCGAACGCGCGGCGCAGCGTTTCGACCACCGCTTCGAGCAGCGCGCGCGCCGCCCTGAGATCGCCCTGCGCCGCTACCGTGCCGGCGAGGTTGTTGACCGCGCGCAAGGTATCGCGGCCGTCCTCGCCATGGCGGGCGCGCATGCCGTCCACCACCGCTTCTTGCAGCCGCCGCGCCGCCGCGTGCTCGCCTTGCGCGGCCATGGTCACGGCGAGCTTGCCGATGGCCCGCAAGGTTTCGGGGTGGTCGTCGCCGAACCGACCGCGGCGGCCCGCGACGACCTTCTCCTCCAGCCTACGCGCGGCGATCAGCCGGCCTTGCGCCCACCAGACTTCCGCCAGATCGAGCATCGCCTTGAGGGTGTCCGGATGATCTTCGCCGCGCGCCGCGCGCGTCTCGGCCAGCCGCCGCTCCTGCTCCTCGGCGGCGGCGCCCGGCGGGTCCGCCGCGCTCACGGCACCGTCTCCGCCATCGCGAAGAACCGCATGATATTGAGACCCAAGACCGATACCGTTGCCCCGATCGCCGCCAAATTGACCATTCGCCGGTCGGCGAAATCGCCGATCACGGGGCGATCGGCCGTCAGTGACGAGTGCCGCCATCGGGATCGGCAGCTGGCACCACCGGCTCAGCACCAGCGCGCGGGTGGCGTATTTGCGGCGCGGGCCGGGCCTGCGGGGTCCGCCGCAGGCCCGGCAGAACGCTACAGATTGGCCTGGAAGTCGCTGTAGTCGCGAACCTTTTTGTAGATCTGCAGACGGTTGCGCTGGCTATCGGCGACGATGATGCTGTCGGTCGCCGGATCGAAATCGACCGCCGTCGGAAAGCAGAAGCGCCATTGCGGTTCCAGGCTTCTGACCCGGCGCCGCGCCTTCGCCATATCGGGGTTGGCATCGACGGTCTGCTGCCCCCATTTCGACAAGACCTGCGCATCGCCGATAAGATTGGCGATCGGCCTTCCTTCCCCGTCGAATACCGCGATCCGGTGGTTGCCCCAATCGGCGACGTAGATGTCGCCATCGGGATCCACCGCGACATCGGTGGGATGATTGAGCAGACCCGGCTTCGGATAACCGACGGTCTCTTCGCCGGCCGTTACATAGGGGCCGAGCAGGGTCACGGCGTAACCGCCGTCGGGCTCGGAGAGGCTTCCGTACTGGCCGAACTTCATCAGAAACTTGCCGTCGGCAGAGAGCTTCTGGACGCGATGGTTCTTCCAGTCCGCGACAAAGATGTTGCCGGCCTGATCGAGGGTAATTCCCCAGGGCTGGTTGAATTCCCCGTCGCCACTCCCGGCCCGGCCGCATTTTCCGACAAAGCGCCCTTCCGGGGTAAAGACTTGCAGGCGATTGTTGCCGCTATCGACGACGATGAGGTTGCCGTTCTTCTCGACCGCGAGGCCCGCAGGCTGTGACAGCTCGCCGTCCCCGCTGCCGGTCTTGCCCCACTTGCGCAGGAACTTGCCGCTGCTGTCGAACACCGAGATCGTATTCGTCCAGTCGTCGGAGACGTAGACATGGTCGTTGTCGTCGACGGCGACCCCGAACGGCCAGATGCAGTTTCCCTCGCCAGTGCCGTATTCGCAAAAGTCGGCGAGCCACTCTTCCTCGCCCGGCGCACCGAGTTGCACTTTATTGATGTGCATTCCGAAATTGTTCTCGTTACCGCGATTGGCCGCGTAGATAACGCCGTTTTTTCCGAGGCACATCGTCTGGGGGTAGTTGAACCCAGGCCCGCGCGCCGCGTTGCGCCCGACGGCGTGGCTCCAATCGTAAACCCGTCCTTCCGCCACCGTTGTCAGCGGCATGTCGCTCCTCCTCTTTGATCGACCGGTTGCGTTGCCCACTCGCCGGCGGCCGGCCCGCCTTCCGTGCGCGCCTTGCCCCCTCCCATTCCCTCCCCCGCTCGCCGGGGAGCCCCCGGAACGCCCGCCAGGGCGGGCGTTCCGGGGGTAGGGTGGAGGCTGGGCCGTGGGAAGGCCAAGGCCGCCGCCGTCAGTTCAAAAACGCCGGCTGCTCGAAGCTGCCGTTGACGATCGGCGCCGGATTGAGCTTCAGCCACTTGTCGAGGATCGTCGCGTAGACGCTGCGGAAGTCCATGTTCGGGTCGAGATCGCCCTGAACCAGGTGCTCCGGCTTGCGCGAGGGCATTTCGCCGTAATGCCCGCCCTTGACCTTTTCGCCGAGGACAAAGGCGACGCCACCGGCGCCATGATCGGTGCCCGAGCCGTTGTCGCGGACGCGGCGGCCGAATTCGGAGAACAAGAGGATGACGACGTTGTCGGCGTGGTCGTGTTCCCTGAGATCCTTCATGAAGGCGTCGAGACCCTCGGTCACCGCACCCCACAGAACGCCATGGGCCGGGTTCTGGCCGGCATGCGTGTCAAAGGTGCCGTGATCGCAGTAGAAGATGCGGCTGCCGAGATCGGCCAAATGAACCTGTGCGATGCCCCTGAGCTTGCGGGCGATCGGCGTGTTCGGATACTGCACCGTCGACGAATACTTCTGCGGCGCGACCTTGAGTATGTCTTCACCCTTCAGCGAATCGAGGCCGGTGTCGCTCATATAGTCCATGACCGGTCCACTGCCCAGGGCCGGCTTGTACATCGCCGCAAAGCGGTCGAGGATCTGCTTGCGCTGCTCGCCCTGGATCGTCGGCAGGAAGCCGTATCTTTCGAGCGGGCCCGCGACGCAGGCCACCGGCACGCCCGGGCACGCCAGCGATCGCGGCAGGCTCGGCCCAAAGCTTACCGTGGTGACCACGTTTTCCTTGTGCGGGTCGAATTCGCGGGCGACCCGGCCGAGCCATCCCTCGGTCCCCACCTTGATCGGCTCGCAAGTGTGCCAGATGTCCATGGCGCGGAAGTGGGAGCGCGGCGATTCCTTCCAGCCGACGCCGTGCACGATGGCAAGCTTCCCGTCATCCCAGAACTGCTTGATCGGCGCCATGTAATGCGGGATGCCGTAATCACGGTCGAGGTGCATGATCTGGTTGTCGGCGATCCCGACCGCCTTGCTGCGGTTGTCGCGGTATAGCGGATCGTTGTAAGGGATCACGGTATTCAAATAGTCGTTACCGCCGGTGAGCTGCAGGACAACGATAACCGGATCCTTCTTTACTTCCTGTGTCGCTGGCATTGCGCCATCCTCCTCGTCTAAACAGTTACTTCGAGCCTCAACCGAATTGATATTCTCGCGTCGCGGCGATCAGCTGCAGCATTTCCGCGGCGCGCTGGTCGGCGATCTGGGCGTTTGCGGCGCTGTCCCAGGCGACTTGCCCCCATTCCTTGGCCTGGGCGGTAAGCTCCTCTAGCGTGTCGGCGCCGATCTGCACCGGCCCCAAGAGGTCGAGACAGCGGTCGACGAGCTGCTCCGGGCTCAACGAGCCCTGCGCCTTTAGCCGATCGATAATGGCGCGGACCCCGGGCCGCGACGGATCGCCGACCTGCTCGGCGACGAAGTTGATCCGGGCCATCAGCGAGCCGCTGTTGATCCACTCCTTGCCGGTGTGCCAACCCTCGACCGAAGGCGGATTGAGCAGGTCTTGCCCCATATAGGTGGGGTTCATCGACAGCTCGCCATAGCCCGGCGCCGGGAGCTCATGGCCGCCGACCAGCCGCAAGGTGCCGACCACGACCTCGGCCGGCGACTTCATGTGCTGGAAGCGGGCGTTTTTGAAGAAATCCGAATTGAACAGCACCCGCAGCACCGGGCGCATGTCGAACTTCGCATCGCGGAAGGCGCCGACCAGCGTATCGATCGCCTTTTGGTCGCGCGGCGGCTCGATCGGCCAGGCGGGCACTTGCGGTTCATCGGCGACGAAGAAATTGTAGAGATGACGGCAGATAAATTTTCCGCAGGCCGGTTGCTGGACTATGATATCGATAATGTCTTCACCGTTGAGGCGGCCTTTGTGACCGAGGAATTCTTTCTCGCCATCGTCGTGATCTTCAGGTCTATACTCGAATTTCCACGGAAACCGGCCATAAGGTGCGCGCGGAATCTTGGTCTCGAAGGTCCAACCGGTGAAGGCTCGCGAGCATTCCCGAACGTCTTTCTCGGTATAGTTGCCGGCGCCAAGGCTGAACAGCTCCAGCAGTTCACGCCCCCAATTCTCGTTTACCGCCGTTCCGTGGTTCTGCTGGTTGTCCAACCAGAAGATCATCGTCGGGTTCTGCGCGACCTTGAGCAACAGATCGTGGTAATTGCCCATGCCGTCCTCCCGGAACAGATTGATCTGCTCCAAGAGCTGGTCGTAATTGTCTACCTTGGAATTGCCCGTGGCGAACACATGGTGCCAGAACAGCGCCATTTTCTCTTCGAGCGGGCGCTTGGTGTTGACCAGATAGTACATCCAATTGAGGTTGCCCATCGGCGGCTGACCGCCCGGCAGCAATGCGGCGGGCTGATAACGCAAGAGCGTATAGCCGTCGACCGGCGGCTGCGTCTCCGGGCGCAGCAAATCCTCGACCGTCGCTTCGTACCCCTTGGCGACGCGCGCTTCGAGTTCGTCGCGGCCGGCGCCGAACCCGGCGCGTCGCATCAGATGAGCCATCAAATTGATGTCGTCTTGGTAAGCCATCCTGGGCCCTCCTCCATTCTACTCGGCTCCCCGCCGCAGCAGCGCCGCGGGCAATTACGCATGTTGGAACGATTTTATCCTGGGCCCCCCGACTGTCAAGCGCCGCCGACGCGGTTTTCCGTCAATGGTTTGCTTTGCCTTCGTCGAACCCGTCCGGGCTCTACTTGCGCTTGCCGGAGTGGCGCGCGGTCACCCGGCCTCCGGCCGTACGCGGACGATGACGTCGACGCGCTCGATCTCGGTCCCGAGGGGCGGCAGCGGAATGCCGCGCACCGTCAGCTCGCCGGCCGCGATGTCTTGCAGCATGCCGGACTTCTCGCAAAAGAAATGATGATGCTCGGCAGTATTGGTGTCGAAATAGGAACGGCCTGGTTCGACGACGACCTGCTGCAGCAGCCCCGCATCGACGAATTGATGCAGCGTGTTGTAAACGGTGGCCAAGGATACCTGCGATTCCGTGTCGGCCGCCTCGGCATGGAGCTGCTCGGCGGTGACGTGCCGCTCGCCGTTCTCGAGCAACAGCCGGGCGAGCAGAAGGCGTTGGCGGGTCGGGCGCAGCCGGGCCGCGCGCAGCCGGGCCAGGGCGGTGGAGGCAGGCGCTTTGCTCTTCATGCGATCGATTTGCTCATCATGCGATCGATTTGCTCATCATGCGATCGATTTGCTCATCATGCGATCGATTTGCTCATCATGCGATCGATACTACGAAGATTTGGCAAGAAATGAAACCCGAATGCGCGGCCGGGCGTCAATCACCGGTCTGCAGCCGCTCGACCAGTTCGCGCACCGTCGGCACATAGCCGTTTGCGTAGAACGGGTCGGTGGCAAAGCGATAGGCGTTGTGGCCGGCGAACATCAGCTGCTGCTCGACATCTTCCGAATGGCGGATCGCCTGCAGGGTCTTCTGGATGCAATAACTGCGCGGATCGGCCTTTTTGCCGGTCGAGCCGGCCGGGGTTTCCGCCCAGTTCGAGAATTGGCAGGCGCTGAGGCAGCCCATACAGTTGATCTGGTCCGTGCGCAGTTCGAGGGCCCTTTGCGGCGTGACGAAGATCAATGTCGAATCGGGGGTGCGCAGCGCTTCGGTGAAGCCCCTGGCCACCCATTTCTCGGCCGACTGCCGGTCGTGCGCGGTCAGATAGACGATCCGGTTGCGGGCGCCCACCCGGAACGGCGCCATATGCTCGCCGACCGGCTCGATCGAATAGGCGACCTGGCGCTCCGAGCGCTCCTGCAACTCGTGCAAAAAGCCGTTGCGCACCGCCGAGGAATAAAACCCGGTCGGACTGAAGTGGTTGAGAAAGACCTGACCCCTGCCCAAAGTCAAAAGCTTGCGCTTCCAGGTTTCCGAGATCGGGCTTTCCTGGGTGACGAGCGGCCGGGTGCCGAATTGAAAGGCGACCGGCCCCAGTTCGGGATTGTCGATCCAATCGAGCCATTCGCGCAGATACCAGAGCCCGCCGGCCATGAAGATCGGCGTCCTCGCCAGCCCGAAATCGGCCATCAACACGCGCAGCGAGCGGACGCGCGGAAAGGGCGGCTCCGGGCGCGCCGGGTCTTCGCTGTTGGACAGCCCGTTGTGCCCGCCGGCGAGCCACGGATCCTCGTAGACGACGCCGCCGAGCCAGTCGCAAAACTTGTGGTAGGCGCGCTTCCACAAGGCGCGGAACGCGCGCCCCGACGAGACGATCGGATAGTAGTAGACGCCGTAGCGGGCGCAGATCTCGGCAATCCTGTAGGGCATGCCGGCGCCGCAGGTGACGCCGTTGATCAACCCCTTGGCGCCCTCGAGCACGCCGTGCAGAACGCGCTCGGCCGCCGCCATCTCCCACAGCACGTTCATGTGGATGCGGCCCTGCCCGCCGCCGCGCTCGTAGGCGACGCGCGCCTGCTGGATGCCGCCGGCGATCGCATAGGCGACCAGCTCTTCGTGCCGCTCGCGCCGCGTCCGGCCGAAATAGACCTGAGGGATCAGCTGACCCGCATCGGTGTAGCTGTCGGCATTGACCCCGGAAAAGGTGCCAACGCCGCCGGCGGCCGCCCAGGCCCCGGAGCTTTCGCCGTTCGACACCGAAATCCCTTTGCCGCCCTCGACGAGCGGCAGCACCTCGCGGCCCGAGATGATCAGCGGGTTGAGCGGTTTCACCCTATGGTCCCTTGTCGCGACATCTCCTCCGGCCCGGCCTCGGCGGTTTGCCGAGGCCCGCCCGCCAGGGCCGCAAGAATGATATGGGGAACATCCGAAATCACCGAAGTGGCCCCCCAATTCAAAAGTGCGCGCGCCCGCGCCGGCTCGTTGACGGTGTAGGCGAGCACACAATATCCCAATTCGCGAATTTGGGCCACGATTGTCGGAGCGAGGCGCCGATGATCGGCATGAATCGAGGCACAGCCTGAAGTCTCGGCGCGCCGGCGCCAATCCCTCGGGACCCGGCGAAACAACATGCCGCGCGCGAATTGCGGCGCCTCCTGCCGCGCCGCGGCCAGCGCCTCGGGCGAGAAGCTCGAAAGCACCGGCGCCGGCAAGTGCGGCGGCCATAGCCGAGCGAGCGCGCCGGCCACGATCCAACCGCAATCGGCGTCGCCGCGGCCGGCTTTGAGCTCGATATTGGCGCCGAGCTCGAGCTCGGCGAGCAGCGCCACGGCTTCCGCCAAGCTCGGGATCCGTTCCCCGGCGAATTCGCGAGCGAACCAGCGGCCGGCATCGAGCCGACGGAGCGCCATAAGCGGCAGCCGCGCCGCCCGGCCGCGGCCGTCGGTCGTGCGCTCGAGCCGTTCGTCGTGCAGCAAGATGGGTTCGCGGTCCGCGGTCAGGCGCACATCGAACTCGACCCAGCGGCAACCGAGCGCCTTGGCCAGGCGCAGCCCGGCCAGCGTGTTTTCCGGAGCGCAATGCGCGGCGCCGCGATGTCCGATCACCGGCGGCAGAACCGAAGCTGCCGGGATGGTCGGCGGCAAAGGGCGCGTCGGAAGGCCGCCCCCTCACGTCTCCTGGCGGCGCGCGCCGAGGTCCTCACCGGTCTGCTGATCGACCTGACGCATACTGAGCTTGACCTTGCCGCGGTCGTCGAGGCCCAACACCTTGACCTTGACCATGTCGCCAAGCTTGACGACGTCGGCGACCTTGCCGACGCGGTGCGGCGCCAGCTCGCTGATATGCACGAGCCCGTCGCGCGATCCGAGAAAATTGACGAAGGCGCCAAAATCGACGGTCTTGACCACTTTGCCGTTATAAATCGAGCCGACCTCCGGCTCGGCGACGATGCCACGGATCCAATCGATCGCGGCCCGCGCCGCCTCGCTGTCGACGGCCGCGACCTTGATCGTGCCGTCGTCGTCGATATCGATCTTTGCCCCGGTGCTCTCGGTAATCTCGCGGATGACCTTCCCGCCGGTACCGATCACCTCGCGGATCTTGTCCTTGGGGATGGCAAAGGTGGTGATGCGCGGCGCGTTGTCGCTGACCGTGGCGCGCGGGCCGGGCAGCGCCGCCGCCATCTCGCCGAGGATGTGAACCCGGCCCGCGCGCGCTTGGCGCAGGGCGGCCCGCATGATCTCCTCGGTGATCGAGGTGATTTTGATGTCCATCTGCAGCGCCGTGACACCGTTCTCGCTGCCCGCCACCTTGAAGTCCATGTCGCCGAGGTGATCTTCGTCGCCGAGAATGTCGGAAAGCACGACAAAGGCTTCCGGCTCCTTGATCAGCCCCATGGCGATCCCGGCTACCGGACGGGGCAGCGGGACGCCGGCATCCATCAGGGCGAGCGACGCGCTGCACACCGAAGCCATCGACGACGACCCGTTCGACTCGGTGATCTCGGAGACGACCCGGATCGTATAGGGGAAGCGGTCCTTTGGCGGCAGCAGCGAACGGACCGCGCGCCAAGCGAGCTTGCCATGACCGATCTCGCGCCGTCCCGGCGATCCGAGCCGCCCTGCCTCGCCCGTCGAGTATGGCGGGAAGTTGTAATGCAAGAGAAAGTTCTCCCGATAGTCGCCTTCGAGCGCATCGATGATCTGCTCGTCCTGGCCGGTCCCGAGGGTCGCCACCGCCAAGGATTGGGTCTCGCCGCGGGTAAACAGCGCCGAACCGTGGGTGCGCGGCAGAATGCCGACCTCGCACGAGATCGGCCGCACCGTTCGCGCATCGCGGCCGTCGATCCGCCGCCCGCCGCGCACGATCGCGCCGCGGACGATTTCCTTTTCGACTTCCTTGAACAGCTTCAGCGCCAAGGCGCGCTGGGCCTCGTCGGGGAAGAGTTCGTCGAGTTGCGCCTTGGCCGCATCGAGACGGTTGCTGCGGTCCTGCTTGCCCACCTCGCGGTAGGCGGCTTCGATCGCCGGGCCGACCGCTTCCCGCAGCCGGGCCTCCACCATCGCCTTTTCCGGCAGTTGCGGCGGCAGGCTCCACGGGTCGCGGGCGCAGGTCTCGGCGAGCTCGACGACCGCCGCGATCACCGGCTGGAATTCGCGGTGACCGAACATGACGGCGCCGAGCATGATTTCCTCGGCGAGCTCTTGCGCCTCGGATTCGACCATCAGCACGCCCTCGGCGGTGCCGGCGACCACGAGGTCGAGTTGTGAGTGCGGCAATTCCGCCGAAGTCGGGTTCAAGACATAAGCGCCATCGACATAGCCGACGCGCGCCGCGCCGACCGGCCCGAAAAACGGAATGCCCGAGATCGTCAGAGCCGCCGAAGCGCCAACCAACGAGACGATATCGGGATCGTTTTCGAGGTCATGGCTCAGTACGGTACAGATCACTTGCGTTTCGTTTACGAACCCAGGGGCAAAGAGCGGCCGCAGCGGCCGGTCGATCAGTCGCGAGACGAGCGTTTCCTTTTCCGATGGGCGGCCTTCGCGCTTGAAGAAGCCGCCCGGAATCTTGCCGGCGGCAAACGACTTTTCCTGATAATTGACCGTCAGCGGGAAAAAGTCCTGCTCGGGCTGCGTGGCTTTCATGGCGACGACGGTGCACAGAACCGTCGTATCGCCATAGCTCGCCAGCACCGCGCCATCGGCTTGGCGGGCCATCCTACCGGTCTCCAGAACCAGCCGGCGGCCACCCCACATCAGCTCCTTACGGAATATTTCGAACATCCGGATCATCCTTTTTATGGAAAACGACGGCCGCGGGCGCCGCGCCGGATCAGCGCCGCAGCCCGAGACGCCCGATCAGCGTCTCGTAGCGAGCCGTGCTCGAGCGTTTGAGATAGTCGAGCAGCCGCCGGCGCTGGCCGACCATCACGAGCAACCCGCGGCGCGAGTGAAAGTCCTTTTTATGAAGCGCCAGATGATCGGTGAGGTTGCGGATGCGCTCGCTGAGGATGGCGACCTGGACTTCCGGCGAGCCGGTGTCGGCCGGCTTGTTGGCGTAATCGGTAATGAGCGCTTGCTTGCGCTCGGCGGTAATCGACATCGAATCGACCTCGCTTCAAAGATTGATCAGCCGCAAGGGTTGCAGGCCGCCGGTTTCGAACCTGGCGACCGCGATCAGCGAACGACCCTGCCAGGCGCTGACGATCGTACCGTGGTTCAGGCGACCAAGCCGCTCCCGCGCCGCGGCACCCATCGGCATCACGCGTTGGCCGAAGCGCAACCGCTCCGCTTCGGACGCGGCCAAAATCAGGTCCGGAAGATCGTCGAGCGCCGTCTCGATCGGCAGCAAACGATCCCGGGCATTGCCGCGCTCGCCCCAGTCGGTCAGCGCTTCGAGTGAAATTGCCTGCGCTTCGGTGAAGCGCCCGACCGCAACGCGGTGCAACGCCGCGACATGGCCGAGGGTGCCGAGCGCCGCGGCGAGATCGCGGGCAAGGGCTCGAATATAGGTCCCTTTGCCGACCTCGGCGATGAGATCGGCGTGGTCGGGATCGGGCATCGCCGCCAGCTGCAGCGACGCGACCTCGACCACCCGTTCGGGCAACACCGCCGGCGCGGCGGCGCGGGCGAGAACATAGGCGCGGCGGCCGCCGATCTTGATCGCCGAATGGGCGGGCGGCGTCTGCCGGATCGGACCGGTGAAGCGCGGCAGGATTGCTTTGACTGCAGCGGCGCTCGGCCGCACCGCGCTTTCGCCGGTGATCTCCCCTTCGCCGTCGAGGGTGGTGCGGGCAATGCCCCAGCGGATGCGAAAGCGGTAGCGTTTGTGCGCATTCATCGCATAGGGGATGGTCTTGGTTGCCTCACCGAGCGCTACCGGCAGCACGCCGGTCGCGAGCGGGTCGAGCGTCCCGGCATGGCCGGCCTTGGTCCCGGTGCGGCGGCGCACGATTTCGACGGCGCGATGCGAACTCATCCCGAGCGGTTTGTCGATAACGAGCCAGCCGTGCAGTCCGCGATCAACCGACATTGCTGCAGCTGTCGCCAGCGCCATCGCCTGAAGGGAGATCGCGCTGAACCTCGGGCAAGGCCAAAAGGCCGGAGATCCGAGCGGCTTGGTCAAACGAGGGATCCAGAGTGAAGACGAGGCGCGGCGCGAAACGCAGCGGCACCTCGCGGGCGAGGCGGCCTTGTAGAAAACCGGCAGAGCGCTCGAGCCCGGAGAGCGCCGCCGTTGCGTTGACCCCGCCGAGCGGCATCACGAACACGTTCGCATCGCGCAAATCAGCGCTGATCCGCACTTCGGTGACGGTGATGCTGAGGTCCTGCAGCGCCGGATCGCGGAGCTCGCCCCGGCGCAGGATCGCCGACAGGGCATGCCGCAGCGCCTCACCGACGCGACGCCGGCGCTGGCTTCTGTCACGGCCCGGCGCTTCGCCTTGCCAAGCGGGCTGAGAACGCCGTCGTGCCGCCATGCCCTATATCGCCGAACCCGGGGCGCCACCGGCGAAGCCGATCACAGCGCCCGCGCCACTTCCTCGATCTCGAAGCACTCGATGACGTCTCCGATCTGAAGATCCTGGTAGCCCTCGAACGCCATGCCGCATTCATAACCTTCGCGGACCTCCCGCACTTCGTCCTTGAAACGCTTCAATGTCTTTAGCGCGCCTTCGTGCACGACGACATCGTCGCGCAGCAGGCGGACCTTGGCGCCGCGCCTGACCAGGCCCTCGGTGACGAGACAACCCCCCACCTTGCCGACCTTGGTGATGTTGAAGACCTCGCGGACCGAGGCGTTGCCCAAGAGGTGCTCCCGCAACGTCGGCGCCAAAAGGCCAGACAGCACTCCCCGCATATCGTCGATCAAATTGTAGATGATCGAATAATAGCGGATCTCGACGCCGTCGCGCCGCGCCAATTCGCGTGCCTGCGGGTTGGCCCGAACGTTGAACCCGATGATCACGGCATCGGTCGCCTTGGCCAGGATCACATCGCTTTCGTTGATCCCGCCGACTGCCGAATGCAGGATCCGGATCGACACCTCGTCGGTCGAGAGCTTTTCGAGCGAGCCGACAATCGCCTCGAGCGAACCCTGGACATCCGATTTGACGACGAGCGCCAATTCCTTCGCGGCGCCGGCAGCGATCTGCGAGAACATCTGCTCGAGCGTCCCGCGGACGCCCGCCGCGGCACTCTGATCGCGCCGCCGCCGCTGCCGGAAAGCCGCGATATCGCGCGCCCGGCCCTCGTTCTCGGCGACGACGAAATCGTCGCCGGCGAGCGGCGTCCCGTTGAGGCCCAATACCTCGATCGGCACCGACGGGCCGGCCTCGGACTGACTCTGCCCGCGGTCGTCGACCAGCGCGCGAACTCGGCCCCATTCGCTGCCGGCGACGAAGATGTCGCCGACGCGCAATGTGCCGCGCTGAATGAGAACGGTGGCAACGGCGCCGCGGCCGCGTTCGAGCTTGGCCTCGAGCACGACCCCTTCGGCCGGGCGGTTCGGGTTGGCCCTTAAATCCATCAGTTCGGCCTGCAGCAGGATGGCTTCTTCGAGCTTGTCCAGATTGGTCTTTTTCAGCGCCGAGACCTCGATCGCGAGGACCTCGCCGCCGAGTTCTTCGACGACGATGTCGTGCTGTAGCAGCTCCTGCCGCACCCGGTCGGGCCGCGCGTCCGGCTTGTCGATCTTGTTGATGGCGACGACGATCGGGGCCTTTGCCGACTTGGCATGTCGGATCGCCTCAACGGTTTGCTCCATGATGCCGTCGTCGGCGGCGACCACCAGCACGACGATGTCGGTGACATTGGCGCCACGCGCCCGCATCGCGGTAAACGCCTGATGGCCCGGCGTGTCGATAAAGGTGATCTGCCGCCCGCCGGCCAGGCTAACCCGATAGGCGCCGATGTGCTGGGTGATGCCGCCGGCTTCGCCGGCCGCCACATCGGTCTCGCGCAGCGCGTCGAGCAGCGAGGTCTTACCGTGATCGACATGGCCCATGACGGTGACGATCGGCGCCCGCGGCGCCAGCAATTCGCGGGGGTCCTCGATGCCGCGCAGCCCGGCCTCGACATCGGCTTCGGAGACGCGGCGCACCCGATGGCCGAACTCGTTGACGATGAGTTCCGCGGTATCGGCGTCGATGATCTGGTTGACCGTCGCCATCACCCCCATGCGCATCAACGCCTTGACCACATCGGTGCCGCGCTCGGCCATGCGGCTCGCCAGCTCCTGGACGGTGATGGTTTCGGGGAGGACGACCTCGCGCAAGACTTTGATTTGTTCCTGTTCGCCCGCGTGATGGCGCTGGCGCTCGCGCGCTCGCGCCCGGCGGACGGCGGCGAGGCTGCGCATGCGCTCGCCTTCGTCCTCGGTCAGGGCGCGGGTGACGGTAATCTTGCCGGCGCGGCGGCGCACCTCGTCGCGGCGCGGCAGCGGCAGCGGCTTTCGCACCTCGGCTCGGGCGCCGCGGCGCGGCGCCGCCGGCTCTTCCTCTTCCTCGGTCGGGATCGCGACCTTGCCGGCGGCGGCGAGGGCCGCGACCTTGGCCGCCGCCGCCTTGCCCGCCCGCTCGGCGACCTCGCGTCGCGACTCCTCTTCCCGGCGACGCTCCGCCTCCTGCTCGGAGCGCTGTCGGGCTTCCTCCTCGGCCTTGCGGCGCGCCTCCTCTTCCTCGGCTTTGCGCCGTGTTTCTTCCTCCGCCTGGCGGCGGATCTCTTCGGCGGCGCGTTCCTCCTCCTGTCGCCGCCGGTCGGCCTCAGCGAGCGCCGCGCGTCGCCGCGTCTCGTCATCGGCCTTGCGAGCGTCTTCGAGGGCGCGCGCGCGGCCTGCCCGTTCCTCGGCCGTCAGCGCCCGCGGGATCACGACGGGCCGTCGCGCCGGTTCGACCGTCGCCGGTCGTGCGGCCGGTGGCGTCACCACCTCGCGCGCCACCGCCGGCGCCGCCTGCGGGCGCGCCGGCTCGCCCGCAGCGGGCGCGATCACGCGCTTCTTGCGCACCTCGACGGTGACGGTCTTCGAACGCCCATGGGAAAAGCTTTGGCGTACCTGCCCGGCTTCTACGCTCTTGCGCAGTTCCAGCCTGGCGCCGCTCCGGGCCAGGGTCAGGGGCCGTTTCTGCTCTTGCTCAGTCGCGTCGCTCATTTCGCCCCGATATCACCTGCGGCACTGCGGCAATCGTCCCCTCGACCCGGGCGCCGGTACGGAAGCCGGCGAGCCTGTGGGCGTCGGTCAGCAACCGGCGGCTCAGTGCGCCGGATCCGACCGACGCATGGACCGCATGATCGCGACCAAAAGCCGCGCCGATTTCCGCCGCGGTCAGCGCGACCGCCATCGGCAACCCGCGCCCCAGCTCGCGCATCTTGCGGCGTCCGCCCTCGGCCGCATCGACCGCGCCGAACAGCACCGCCGCCTCCCCGGCGCGCAGCGCCCCGCGCACCTTCTCGAACCCGGCGACCGCAAGACCGGCGCGACGGGCGAGCCCGAGCCCATCGCGGCAGCGTTGCGCGAGCAAGGCCTCGATCCGGTCGGCAAGCCCCGGCGGCACCGTCACCGGCCGCCGCGCCGCACGCGCGAACAGCCGTTTTGCGACCGCTCTTTCCACTATATCGCGGCGGGGCGTCAACCACAAACCCCGGCCGGGAAGCCGGGCCGCCACATCGGGCACGAGTTCGTCGCCGGGTCCGATGACGAAGCGCAGCAACCCGGGGCGGTCGCCACTCTCGCCGGTGCAGATGCAACGGCGCTGCGGCGGGCCGATCCTTGCCGCCGGGACCGTTGCCTCCGGGTCGCGCCGCCGCCCCGCGGGATCATCGCCCTGGGCCGTCTCGCCTACTCCTGACCAGAGGGTTCGCCTTCGAACCAATGCGCGCGCGCCTGCATGATCATGGCGTTCGCCGCCTCGGGATCGAGACCGACCCCACCCTTGTCGGAGGCGCCGAGCAGTTCCAAGAGTTCGTCGCCGGCGAGATCGGCGAATTCGTCGAGGGTCTTGATGTTCTTTTCGCCGAGCGCCACCAGGATCCCGGAGGTCATCCCGTCGAGCGCCGCAAGCTCGTCCGTGACCCCGAGCTCGCGCCTCCTTACCTCGTAATCCTGGTCGCGCCGGACCAGCGCAGCCCGCGCCCGCGACTGCAGTTCCGCCGCGATCTCGGCGTCGAAGCCCTCGATCTCGGCGAGATCCTCGGGGGTCACATACGCGACTTCTTCGAGCGAGGTGAAGCCCTCGGTCACCAGCAGGTGCGCGATCACCTCGTCGATGTCGAGCGCTTCGATAAACAGTCGGCTGCGGCTGCGAAACTCCTCGGTCCGCCGTTCCGACTCTTCGGCCTCGGTCAGAATGTCAATGTCCCAGCCGGTGAGCTGCGAGGCGAGACGAACATTTTGCCCCCGGCGGCCGATCGCGAGGCTCAGCTGGTCGTCGGGCACCACCACTTCGACCCGTCGCTGCTCCTCGTCCATCACCACTTTGGCAACCTCGGCCGGGGCCAGCGCGTTGACGACAAAGGTCGCCGGGTCCGCCGACCACGGCACGATGTCGATCTTCTCGCCCTGCAGCTCGCCGACCACCGCCTGGACCCGGCTGCCGCGCATCCCGACGCAGGCGCCGACCGGGTCGATCCCGCTGTCGCGCGACACCACCGCGATCTTGGCGCGGCTGCCCGGGTCGCGCGCCACCGCCTTGATCTCGATGATGCCGTCGTAGATCTCCGGCACCTCCTGCGCGAACAGCTTGGCCATGAACTGGGGATGGGTGCGCGACACGAAGATCTGCGGGCCGCGCGGCTCCGGGCGCACGTCGTAGATATAAGCGCGCACCCGCTCCCCCTGACGAAAGCTTTCGCGCGGCAGCAGTTCGTCGCGGCGCAGCATCGCTTCGGCGCGGCCGAGATCGACAACCACATTGCCGAACTCGACCCGTTTGACGAGCCCGTTCACGATCTCGCCGATCCGGTCCTTGAATTCGCGGAATTGCCGCTGGCGCTCGGCGTCGCGCACTTTCTGGACGATCACTTGTTTTGCCGTTTGCGCCGCGATGCGGCCGAAATCGATCGGCGGCAGCGGGTCGGTTATGAAATCGCCGATCTCGGCTTCGGGGTTGAGACGCTGCGCCTCGCCAAGCGCGATCTGAGTGGTTTCGTTGACGACCGGCTCGGCCACCTCGCGAAAGCGCAACAGCCGGATCTCGCCGCTCTTACGGTCGATCTCGGCGCGAATGTCGTATTCCAGACCGTATTTCGACCGGCCCGCCTTCTGGATCGCCTGCTCCATCGCGTCGAGTACTTCATCGCGGTCGATGCCCTTGTCGCGGGCGACGGTGTCGGCAACCTGCAGCAGTTCCGGGCGAGCGTAGGCGGCGGTGGTTTCCATCGGGATCTCGCTCAACGTTGGCGGACGCCCGACCGAGGGCGTCGCGACGATGGTTCGGCCGGCCTAGCGCGGCCGGGCCGCGGCGGCGTCGAAGTGGTGCCGAGGACGAGATTGGCTCGCGCCACGCCGGCCAGCGGCAAAAATTCCTCCTCGCCCGGCGCCGTGGCGAGACGCAGCGTCCCCTCTACCACGCCGTTGAGGCGCCCACGAAACCGTTTGCGGCCGCGCACCGGGAGGGTCAATTCGATCCTTGCCTCGCGGCCGGCGAAGCGGTCGAAATCGGCCGGCTTGACGAGCGGGCGCTCGACCCCGGGCGAGCTGACCTCGAGCCGATAGGCTCCGGGGATCGGGTCGGCAACATCGAGGAGGGCGGAGACGGAATGGCTGATCAGCGCGCAATCATCGACCGACATCGGCACGTCGTCGCGCCGCTCGGCCATGACCTGCAAGGTCGCCCCGGGACCGCCGCTCAGCACCACCCGAACGACGCGATAGCCCAACGCCTCCAGCGATGGTTCGATCAGCCGCTCGATGGCGTCGGTGTCGATCAAATATCCGAACCTCCAAGACCGATGAACTCCGGGCCCGTAAAACTTCCGGCAATATGTTCCCGGAATATAATGAATAACCACATCGCCGCAAGGGCGCGGCCCAGGCGGTCGGCGCCAACCCTCTCGGCCGCGCCGCCGCCGCCCTCGAAGCGGCCGGCAAAGCCGGCGAGCGCACCCTCTGCCGTGACGGGCTTGGCATGCGAACTGCGCCGGGCGGTCGCCGCGATCAAGGCTTGATGAGTCCCAACCCTTCGGTCATCCGGCCAGCTTGGGCGTGAACCGGACATTTGCCAGCCCCTCGAAATGCCGGTCGCAAGTGAGGAGATCGGCGCCTTGCGTCAAGGCTGTGGCATAGACAATGGCGTCCGCCGTCGCCAGCCTGTGCCGCGCGCAAAGAGCGGCTGCCGGCAGCGCGATCGATGTGTCGACGACGAAGCAGGTCTCGGTGAAGGCGATCACCTGATCGGCCTTGCCCTCGCCGGCCTCCGGAGTCAGCCATTTTGCCAGCTCGAGCTGCACAATCGTCGGCACCACCCATTGCTCGCGATCCGGTAATTCGTCGGCCACGTTGATACCGACCGGGGAGCCGATCAACCATTCGATCCGTCGGCGTGGAACCCCTGCCAAGGAAATCTAACAAGCGTGCTCCGGGGCCGTTGCCGGCCCGTGGCGACAGTCTGGGGTGCTCGGGGGCTCCGGGTCCGACTAGACGGAACTTTACCTCCGTCATAGCCGGAAAGTGGCGGCGAGGCTAGCGTTTCGGGTGTAGTCATGTGAGTTTGGCGGAATTGGTTGACAGAGGGGTCAGTCCGTGGCAAGCGAGAACTCATGTACGTCACGGTCGTCCCAAATCGCGGCTCGCCCCCCGCGATCCTGTTGCGGGAAACCTATCGCGACGGCGGCAAGGTCAAAAACCGCACGCTTGCCAACCTGACCAAATGGAAGCCCGAGAAGATCGCCGCGCTGCGCGCAGTGCTGCGCGACGAGCGGCTGCTGCCCGCTGGCGAGGGTTTCGAGATCCTGCGCTCGCTACCGCACGGCCATATCGCCACCGCGCTCGGGGTGGCCCGGCGCCTCGGTCTCGACCCGCGCGTCAAGACGGCCGAGCTGATGCCGCCGGGAGCAGCGCGGACCCGGCTCTTGGCGCTGGCCCTGATCGTGGCGCGGCTGATCGATCCCGCCGCCAAATTGGCGACCGCGCGCCGGCTCGACGAGAGGACCGCGAGCCATTCGCTGGGCGCGGTGCTGGGCTTGAGCGTGGTGGCGGTGAATGAACTCTACGCGGCGCTCGACTGGCTGTTGGCGCAGCAGTCCAAGATCGAGGCCAAGCTGGCGCGGCGCCACCTGGGTGAGGGCACCCTGGTGCTCTACGACGTGACCTCGACCTATCTGGAAGGCCGCTGCTGCCCCGCTGGCGCAGTTTGGCTACAGCCGCGACGGCAAACCCCACAAATTGCAGATCGTCTTCGGCGTGTTGTGCACCAAAGAGGGCTGTCCGATCGCGGTCGAGGTGTTCGCCGGCAATACCGCCGATCCGAGCACGCTCAAGGTCCAGATCGACAAGCTGCGGCAGCGCTTCGGCTTGCGCCGCGTGGTGCTGGTCGGTGATCGCGGGATGATCACCCAAGCGCGCATCACCGAGGAACTGCAACCGGCCGGGCTCGACTGGATCACCGCGTTGCGCGCCCCTGACATCCAGGTGCTCGCCAAGGATGACGGCCCGTTGCAGCTCTCGCTGTTCGACCAGCGCGATCTGGTCGAGATCGCCAGCCCCGATTGTCTGCCGCAATCCGGCGCTCGCCGAGGAGCGGGCGCGCAAGCGCGGCGAGTTGCTCGACGCCACCGAGCGGGCCTTGCTCGCCATCCAGGCACGGGTGCGCCGCAAGCGCCGGCCGCTCAAGGGAGCCGCGGCGATCGGCGAGGCCGTCGGCGCCGTGCTCAACCGCAAGAAAATGGCCAAGCACTTCACCCGCACCATCACCGACGGTGATTTCGCCTTCGCCCGCAACGATGCCGCGATCGAGACCGAAGCCAGGCTCGACGGCATCTACGTGCTACGCACCCCGGTACCGCAGGCCGAACTCGACGCCGAGGCCACGGTGCGCTCCTATAAGGCCCTCTCGACGGTCGAACGCGCCTTTCGCAGCTGCAACCGCCGGCCTCGAAGTGCGGCCCGTCTTCCACTGGAACGAGGATCGCGTCCGCGCCCACGTCTTCTTGTGCCTGCTCGCCTATCACCTCGAATGGCACATGCGGCAAGCGCTGACACCCATCCTCTTTGAGGACCACGATCGCACCGCCGCCCAGGCCCAGCGCCTCTCTCCGGTCGGCAAGGCGCGGGTCTCGCCCGCCGCCCGCCGCAAGGCCGCCGGCAAGCGCACTGACGACGGCTACCCGGTCCACAGCTTCCGCACCCTGCTCGCCGATCTGGCCACCGTCACCCGAAATACGGTACGCTTCGACAAGGGCTTGTGTGCCACCGTGCTGGCCACACCCACCGCCTTCCAACAGCACGCCTTCGACCTGCTCGGGATCGCGCCGGCCGCCGACCTGTAGTCATAAAACCACCGCTCCGTCCCGCGCAAACCCGCGCGATCAGCGGCTTTCGTCGTTTGCCACCGGTAAAGTTCCGACTAGAACACGGGCTCATCCGCACCAAGCAAAAACCGACGGGTCGGCACCGCCGGTGGGCGACTAGTAAGAAAATAACATGGCTTGGCGTCGCCCGGAACAACACAAGCCAGTCAAAGTGCTGGCCTGCGGCCCGGAGGCGCTGGCCTCCTGCGCCGGATTTCAGTAGGTTCCCGAGAAGGATATGGATGGTCCCATCACGGCGAGGACGCACCGGCGCATGGCGGCGGGTGTCGGCGCGGTGCCGGCCGCCGCCGAATGCTGGATCTACGGTCGGCATGCGGTGCGCGCGGCGCTCGCCAATCCGCAGCGGCGCTGGCGTGTTCTCATCGCCCTCGCCGGGCAGGAGAGCGCGGCGCGGGCGCTCGTTGCCGGCGCGCTCGCCCCGCAACGCGGTGCCAACGACCCGGTTCGGCTCCTCGATCGCGCCGGCATCGATGCGCTGCTGCCCGCGGGGGCGGTGCATCAGGGTCTGGCGCTCGAGGTCGAGCCGCTCGCCGAGCCCGATCTCGACCAGATATTGCGGCGTCTGGCTGCCGATCCGGGCCGCCAGGTCATTGTCGCGCTCGACCAGGTCGGCGACCCGCACAATGTCGGCGCGGTGCTGCGCTCGGCCGCGGCCTTTGGCGCCGGCGTCGTCATCATCCCCCGACACGGCGCACCGCCGGCCCAGGGCGCGTTCGCCAAAGCCGGTTCCGGCGCGCTCGAGCGGGTGCCGCTGGTCCGCGTCGTCAACCTCGCGCGGGCGCTCGACGCGGTAAAGCGGGCCGGCTTCTGGGTCTGCGGCCTCGACGAACGCGCCCAGAGCCCGCTTTCGGCGCTCGATCTCGGCGAACGGGTGGCGCTCGTGCTCGGCTCCGAGGGCCGCGGCATGCGCCGGCTGGTGCGGGTGCGGTGCGACCACTTCGCGCGGCTGCCGACGCTCGCGGCGCAGCCGACCCTCAATGTGTCGAACGCCGCGGCGGTGGCCCTTTACGAACTCTTCCGGGGCCGCGCCGCGCCGGAAGACGATCGAGGACGGGCCTGACCATGCGCTGCGCGGGCTCGCGATTGGTGGCGCGCCAAAGGCCGATCAGACGAGCCGCCCGATCGCTGCGGCGTCGCGGATCACGATGGCACCCTTGCCGAGATCGATCAGGCCGGCGCGATGCCAGATCTGCAACTGCTTGTTGACGCTCTCGCGCGAGCTGCCGACGATGTTGCCGAGTTCGCGTTGCGAGAGGCGCAGGTCGAGCGAGCAGCTGCTCAGATCCCGCCGCTCGGGGCCCTCGGCGAGCTGCAACAGCGCTTTGGCGATGCGCGATTGGAGGTGCCGGAACAGCACGTCCTCGACCTGCTCGCTGGTCCGTCGCAGACGCCGGCACAGGATCTTGATCAGCAGCAGGCAGATATCGGCATGGTTTTCGAGGAACGGCATCAGGTGGCGCCGGCTCAGCACCAAGAGCTCGCAATCGGTGACCGCGGTCGCGTCACCGGACCGTTGGCCGCCGTCGAGCAGCGCGATCTCGCCGAAGATCTCGCCTTCACCGATCAGGTTGAAAACGATTTCCTTGCCGGCAAGGGAAATCGCGCTGATCCGCACGGTTCCCCGCAACACCGCCATCATGCTCTGGCCGAGCGAGCCTTTGGCGAATATTTCATCGCCGGCGGCATAGTGCTCGACCCGCGAATAGGTGACGAGCGCATCGATCTCCGCCGGATCGAGCTTGCCCAGCAGAAAGTGGCGCTCGAGAATTCGCTGCTTGTCCTCGTGGCTTGGACCGGACATGACCCCCCCCCGACACCGAGACGCTCGCCGGCTCTGCCCGGCGCGCGCGGCATCAGCTTCCCGAATTTCGCTCAGGGCATGATAGACCCGCGCCGATGCGGCCGTCCCGGTCTGTTTGCGGCGTTGTCTTTGGCCGCAGAATGCGCTGGCGAAGAACCTCGGCGGCGGTTGCGATCGCCGCCGGTGCCTTGGCCCGCGGGCTGCACGCATCGGTTACGAGCGCCATCCGCTCGCCCAGCCGCCTTGCCTCGGCTTCCTCGATCCAACGCAGAAATCTGGGCTTGCGCGCAGGCATCGGAACCTCCCAAATTGCGGAATCAGGCGTCCGCGGTTAGGTAAGGGCGGGCCGCGCGGTTGCAGTGTGAGCTAGTTCACAGAACCGGAAAAATTTACCATGGCGACGGCGCCGATCGCCGCCAACGCTGCGCTCTCGTCGGCGCGGCGCTACTCGGCCGCGGCAGCGCCCAAGCGCGCATTGCCCCTGGCCAATACGGCTTCGAGGGTGGCGCGGATTTCGGCGGATTTGGCCGGATTGTCGACCTTTAGCCCGAACAGGTTCTGAACATAGAAGACGTCGACGACCTTCGCGCCATAGGTCGAAATCTTGGCGCTCGAGACCTGCAGATTGAGCCGGGTCAATTCGCGCGTCAGTTCGAATAAGAGGCCCGGCCGGTCGCGCCCATTGACCTCGATGACGGTGTGCGAAAGGCTCGCCTTGTTGTCGACGAGCACCCGCGGCGCCACGGTAAACACCTCGGTGCGGCTCGGTATTGCCGGCGGACGGGCGAATTCGCGGTGCAGCTTCAATTCGCCGGTCAGCACCTTCTCGAAGACGACGGCGAGGTTGGCGAGCTTGTCCGGGCGGTCGAACGGGCGGCCGGCGAGATCCTGGACCCAGAAGGTGTCGAGCGCCATGCCGTTCGCCATCGTCATGATCTTGGCGTCGACGATGTTGGCGCCGCTGAAGGCGAGCGCGCCGGCGATGCGCGAGAACAGCCCGGCATGATCGGCCGTATAGAGCGTGATCTCGGTCACGCCGCGCCGTCGATCGACACGGTTTTCGACGACGAGCGGCGCGCCGCCTGCGGCCGCGCGCATCAGCTGCGCGTGCCGGGCCTGCGCCTCGGCGTCGAAGGACAGCCAATAGAACGGGTAGCCGGTCTTGGCGAAGGCGGCGAACTCGGCGTCGGTGAAGTCGGCGAGCCGCTGCCGCGCTGCCGCCATCGCGTCGGCGACGCGCGCGTCCTGGCCCTCGATCGACCGGCCGCCGGCCATGGCCTCGATGGCGCGGTGATAGAGGTCGCGCAACAAGGTCGCCTTCCAGCCGTTCCAGACGGCGGGCCCGACCGCCCGAATGTCGGCGACGGTCAGAACGTAAAGGAGCTTCAGCCGTTCCGGCGATTGCAGGCGTTCGACAAAATCGCCGATCGTCTGCGGATCGGCGATGTCGCGCTTGAACGCGGTGCTGCTCAGCAGGAGATGCCAGCGCACCAGCCAGGCTACGGTGTCGGTCTCATCGGCGCTGAGCCCGAGCCGCGGTCCGAGCCGCTGCGCTATCGCCTCGCCCAGCACCGAATGATCGCCGCCGCGGCCTTTGGCGATGTCGTGCAGCATTACGGCGAGGTAGAGCACCCGGCGCGAGACGACGCTCGCCGCCAACTCGGTCGCCAGCGGCAGTTCGTCTTCGAAGAGCCCGGCTTCGAGATTGTGCAGGGTGCCGATTGCGAACAGCGTGTGCTCGTCCACCGTGTAGTGGTGGTACATGTCGTATTGCATCTGCGCCACGACGCGTCCGAAATCGGGGATAAAGCGGCCGAACACGCCGGCCTCGTTCATCCGGCGCAGCGCGGTTTCGGGGTCCTTGCGCGAGGTCAGGATTTCGAGGAAGAGCCGGTTGGCTTCGGGATCTTCGCGCAAGCGCCGGTCAACGAGCCGCAGCGAGCGGCTCGCCCGGCGCAAGGCACGAGGGTGGATGTCGACGTCCTCGCGCTGCGCGACGTAAAACAGGCGCAACAGCGCCACCGGCTCCTTCTGAAAGAAGTTCTCCGATGGTATGTCGAGGCGCGGACCGTCGAGGATGAACCCGCCGAGCGCCTTGCGGCCGGGGCGCCAGCGGTTCCACACCAGCCGCCGCCGGCGCCGCTGATCGGCTTCGAGGATGGCGCAGAAGATCCGGGTCAGATCGCCGACATCCTTGGCGATCAGAAAGTAGTGCTTCATGAAGCGCTCGACCCCGCGGCTGCCGGCGTGGTCGGTATAGCCCATCCGCGCCCCGATCTCGGCCTGCACATCGAAGGTCAGCCGCTCTTCGGCGCGGCCGGTCAAATAATGCAAATGGCAGCGTACCGTCCAGAGAAAGTCCTGGGCGCGGGCAAAGCGTCGCGATTCTTCGGCCGAGAGCAGGCCGAGATCGACAAGCCTCGCCACGTCGTCGATGCGGTAGACGTATTTCGCGATCCAGAACAGGCTGTGCAGGTCTCTGAGCCCGCCTTTTCCCTCCTTGACATTGGGTTCGAGTTGATAGCGGCTGTCGCCGGCCCGCCGGTGCCGCGCGTCGCGCTCGGCGAGCTTCGCCTCGATGAACTCCTCCGCGGCGCCGCGCACGATCTCGCTGTCGAAGCGGCGCTTCAGCTCGCGGTATAGCAGTTCGTCGCCGGTCAGCAAGCGCGCCTCGAGGAAGCCGGTGCGGATCGTCAGATCCGACTTGGCCTGGCGCAGGCAATCCTCGACCGAGCGCGTTGCCTGCCCGATCTTGAGGCCGAGATCCCACAGGAGATAGAGCAGGCATTCGACCACCTGCTCGGTATGGGGGGTTGGTTTGTACGGCAACAGAAACAACAGATCGATGTCGGAATAGGGCGCCAGCTCGCCGCGCCCATAGCCGCCGACCGCGACGATCGCCAGATGCTCGCCTTTGGTCGGATTGGCGAGCGGATAGATCTCGCCGGTGACGGCGCCGTAGAGCGCCCGGATCAGCTCGTCGATCAGAAAGCACTGCGCGCGTATCGCCGCGGCACCCTTGCCCGTCGCTTCGAAGCGACGCCGGATCTCGTCGCGACCGGCCACGAATTGCGCCTTTGCCGGGGCGACGAGCGGCGCCCGGTCGAGCGGCGGCGC
This sequence comes from uncultured Alphaproteobacteria bacterium, assembly GCA_963772295.1. Lineage (GTDB taxonomy): Bacteria > Pseudomonadota > Alphaproteobacteria > ATCC43930 > CGMCC-115725 > AP-15. Next base: position 152,651 of record CAVYWO010000016.1, on the reverse strand, counting down.
CGAGGCGCGGCGCGCGGCGGCGGCCAGCTCCTCGCCAAGCGCCAGCCGGTCGATGATCTCGCGTTCGCTGGGCATGATCGACATGCCGCGCTCTCCCCCCCGCGTCACGACAGCGCCCGCGGCGCCGCCCTGCCGCGCGGCGCCGCGTCGCCGCCGCCGAACGAGATAGGTGGCCGAGGAGAGCACCATTCGGGGTCTCGCCGCAAGCGCGACGTCACTGCAATCGAACCTGTCCGCAACGGTTCGTCACCTGTGCTCCATTGCCGGCTGCCGGCTTTTCTGATCAACTCTTACCCCGGCGAGGCCGGCCGCGACCGCCGCATCTCGACTGCGGGGAGGGAAGCGAATGCGTTTTATATGGTTCAATCTGATGCCGTGGCCCGACCTGCCCGACGATTTCCGCGAGAAATACCGGTCGGTGTGGGTCGACATCCCGAGCGCGCTCTACGACCCGGTGCGCGGACACGAGCTCTACAACACCTATCTCGACCAGCTCGGATTCGCCGAGGCGGTCGGCTTCGACGGGCTCGGGGTCAACGAACATCACGCCAACGCCTATGGGCTGATGCCCTCGCCCTGCCTGATGGCGGCGGCATTGGCGCGGCGCACCTTCCGGGCGGCGCTCGTTGTGCTCGGCAGCTCGATCGCCCTTTACGAACCGCCGATCCGCGTCGCCGAAGAGTTCGCGATGCTCGACGTGATTTCCGGGGGACGGCTGGTCGCCGGCTTTCCGGTCGGGACCCCGATGGACACCAGCTACGCCTATGGCCGGACGCCGGCGCTGTTGCGCGAGCGTTACGCCGAGGCGCACGACCTGATCCGCCGCGCCTGGGCGGCCGATGGGCCGTTTGTCTTCAACGGCCGCTACACTAAGTTGCGTTATGCCAATTGCTGGCCAAAACCGGTACAAAAGCCGCACCCGCCGATCTTCATTCCGGGCGGCGGCTCGGTGGAGACTTACGATTTCTGCATCGAGAACGACTACAACTATTCATACTTGAGTTTTTACGGCTATCTGCGAGCGCGGCGACTGATGGACAATTACTGGGAGCGGGTCGGTGAACTCGGCGCCGATGATTTGCCCTACCGAGCGACCTTTGCGCAGATCATTTGCGTCGCCGACAGCGATGCCGAGGCCGAACGCCTCTACGCCCCGCACGTTTCCTATTTTTTCAACCGCTGCCTGCACGTCTACCCCGGCTTTGCCGATCCGCCGGGCTATCGCTCGATCAAGACCATTCAGAGCGAATTCTTGCAGCAGATGGTTCGCCCCAACCTCGGCCTGGCGGCCAGCCTGTCCTGGGGCGAGCTGATCGAGCGCGGCTACATCGTCGCCGGCAGCCCCGAAACCATCCGCCAGCGGATCGAAGAGCTGATCAAGACCTTGCGCGTCGGCAATCTGATCTGCGGCATTCATGTCGGCGACATGCCGCCCGAGAAGACGCGCCACTCGACCGAGCTTTTCGCCGCCGAGGTGATGCCCCGCCTCAGGTCCCTCTGGCCGGAATACCGGCGCGACGAGCGATTCTGGATCCACCCGCTCGCCAAACGCGCGGTTCCCGCAGCCGCGGCCGCGGAGACCGGGCGATGACCGCTGGCTCTCGGCTCCTCGAAATTGCCGGCGGCCGCCGGACGATCCAGCTGTTCGAAGCGGGCGACGGCGATCCGCTCGTCTTTTTGCACGGCGAGGGCGGCCTCGCCGCGGACAGCCCGTTGCTCGCGGCGCTGGCCCGAGGCTGGCACGTCGTTGCGCCGCTGCTGCCCGGCTACGGCCTGTCAACGGGCGCCGAGGGGTTGCGCGACATGCTTGCGGTGACCCTCCATTCCTTTGACGTGCTCGACGCGCTCGGGCTCGATCGGCCAGCCCTGGTCGGGCATTCGATGGGCGGGATGATCGCCGCCGAGATGGCGGCGCTGGCGCCGCGCGAGGTCGAGCGCCTGGGCCTGATCGCGCCGATGGGGCTGTGGGTCGACGCCCATCCGCTGCCCGACCTGTTCTCGACGCTGCCGCACGAGCTTCCCGCCCTCTTGTTCCACGACCCGGTATTCGGCGAGCGGATGATGACCGCCGGCCGCGATCTCGCCGACCCGAAAGTCCTCGAAGCCTTTGTCATCGGCCACGCGCGGCAGCAGGCGATGGCAAGCAAGCTGTTGTTTCCGCTCCCCGATCGCGGCCTCTCCGAGCGTCTTTACCGGGTCCGGGCAAAGACCGTGATCATCTGGGGCGAGGACGACCGCCTGATCCCTCCGGCATACGGCGAGGCGTTTTGCCGCGGCATTGCCGGCGCCGAGCTGATCACCGTTCCGGCAGCCGGGCACATGGTGATCGTCGAACAGCCCGAGGCGGTCGTGGCTGCTCTGGCCCGGCTCGACCGGCGTTGAGGCGCGGCGCCCGACCCCTGGCCATCCAAGGATGCAACGACAGGGGGCGCCCGACCGCCCGCCGTCGGACGATCGCGTCATTGTAGTGGGAGGGAGGCGTTAACCACCTTTCCGTGTTGACCTTCGGCGTCGCGGGGTTAAATTTACACGAAAAATTTGAAATATTTTTGGCTAGATTTTTACAGGCAACGCGATGCGGTTCGAGTGAAGACGATCGGCGGTAGTGACTCAGTTTGCCGACGCGGAACGCGACCGGCCTGCTTGAGCGCTCCCGCTTCCTTCGCCATATTTGGCGGCATGGCTAAGATCCCCACGCGCCCGCGCGACATGAACCAACTCGCCAAACGCATCGTCGATATATCTGTTGGCGAGGCCGAGGACGAGCCAACCACCGAATCCGAAAAGAATCCGCACGCCGTCGCACTTGGGCGGCTGGGCGGCTTGCGCGGCGGCAAGGCACGAGCTGAACGCCTGGCGCCAGAAAAGCGTCGCGAGATCGCTCGCGTTGCCGCGCGCTCGCGATGGGAAAAACGACCGACAAAATGATCTAATGCTTGACTGATAGAGCATGACGCATTATATTGTGCGTCATGAACAAGTTGCCTATCGCCAAGCGCGCTCAGATCATCAATTGCCTCGTCGAAGGTACCAGCCTCCGCGCCGCAAGCCGGATGGCCGATGTATCGATCAATACCGTCTACAAGCTGCTGATTGATGCCGGCAAAGCCTGTTCGGCTTACCAAGACCAGGCATTCTACAACCTTCCCTGCAAGCGGCTCCAGCTCGATGAGATTTGGAGCTTCGTCTACGCCAAGCAGCGCAACATCATGGTCGCCAAGGCCGCGCCAGAAACGGCTGGCGACGTGTGGACGTGGGTTGCGATCTGCGCAGATACCAAGTTGGTTCCGTCCTGGCGGATCGGCGATCGTAGCGGCGCGACCGCAACCGAATTTGTATGCGATCTGTCGAAGCGGCTTGCGCAACGCGTACGAATCACTAGCGATGGACACCGCGCCTATCTGCAAGCAGTCGAGGAAGCCTTCGGCGCAGATGTCGATTATGCGCAACTCATCAAATTGTATGGCGACGCTCCGACGCCCGCCGGCCGCTACAGCCCGGCCGAAATCCAAGGAAGCAAGAGCATTTGCTGCATGGGCGATCCCGACCGCCGACACATCTCGACGAGTTACGTTGAGCGGCAAAACCTCACTATGCGCATGTCGATGCCCCGATTTACGAGACTGACAAACGCTTTCAGCAAGAAAGTCGAAAACCACGTTCATGCCGTCAGTCTCCACTACATGCATTACAATTTCGTTCGCATTCACAAAACGTTGCGGGTTACGCCCGCAATGGCGGCGACTGTAACCGATCGGCTTTGGTCAATTGATAACATCGCTGCTCTTTTCTGATTTTTCTGTCATTTGCGCTTCTGCCTCTTTTTGCTTTCCGACGTTGCGAAAGGCGTCATCTAGCTCCATTAAATGTTTCTCGGACAACTCTCTCCTGCTTTGCGCGAATAGATGATATTGCTGCATCAGGCTTGCTTCAGTTCCGGCATTAATGGATTGGTTCCATCCCTATTTACAACGAATAGATCAGTTTCAGCGCCAACGCCAGGAGCGATTTCGCTTTGTTTTTTAGCTGCATAAGCAATTCCAACCGCATGATTAAACTTCCACATATTACTATACCTCGCTTGCATCAATTGTGATCTCGCGTGCCATGCCCCTATACCGATTGCTACGAAACCGACGTCGTCATAGCAGTTAACCTTTATATAATTATCCACTAGATATATATGAGCATTGCGATCATCTGCGCCAACTACAATCGCTTTGCAGTTGATTTTGCCCAGAGCGCGTTGACGACGATGCTGGACGAGCGCTCGTCTCTGATTCAGACCATACGCGATCGAGAAGAAGAAATTGCTCGCATGAAAGCATGGGAAACTGAGAAGCAACGATATGAGCTTAAGGATATCGGGCTGAACGGAGCTTTTGCTTATGTGGTAAAACAAGACGCCCAAGGTGCCGAGCCGGTGCATTGCCTGTGTGCAAACTGCTATGAAAGCGGGAAGAAGCGATATTTGCAAAGGACCGGGCGACTTGACGGCGGGCGCCGCATATGGATTTGCGCCGAGTGTAACTCGGCAATCCTTGTGGTATATTGGCCGCCTCCTGGATATCCAGGATCGAACGCGCCAAACCCGGCCTAGGGCCTGGCCTAGGCCCCGAAACTGAGTCACTACCCGATCGGCGAAGTCTGCGAGGACGGCTTTCCGCAGCGCGACGGCGGACCGCCGATCACGCCCTGCCGCGCCGTCACACTTGCCAGCGCCTTACCGACGCTCGCCCGATGCACAGCGTGGCATGGCGAGCAGACGATAGGCGATCCCATGGCCTTGCCGGACGGCGGCAGGCTGTACGTCTTCGACGCCATAAGTCAGCCGGACCGGCTCCTCAGCATCAGGCCGGCTGTTGATGGCATTGAAGGCATGCCTCATCCCGAGCCGGCCACCCTGGCCGCGCGGGTGCAGCGCGTCAACGGGCTCGATCCGCTCGCCGCCAAGCGCGCCAAACAAGCAACGGCGAAGGCCGAGGCGGACCCGGCAGGAAAGGCAGTGACCTTCCGGCAATGCGCCGAAGCCAACATCGCAGGGCATCGGGCGGGATGGAAAAACTCAAAGCATGCGGCGCAATGGCCGTCGACGCTCGAAACCTACGTCTACCCGATCATGGGCACGCTGCCGGTTGCGTCGATCGATACCGCGCTTGTCATGAAGGCGATCGAGCCGATCTGGACCGTCAAGCCCGAAACGGCAAGCCGGGTGCGCGGCCGGATCGAAGGCGTCCTCGATTGGGCGGCAACGCGCGGCAATCGCCAGGGTGACAACCCGGCCCGTTGGCGCGGCCATCTCGAAAACCTGTTGCCGAAGCGGTCGAAAGTAGCCGCGGTCGAGCATCACGCCATTCTGCCCTATGGCGAGCTTCCCGTGTTCATGCGCGATCTGCGGGCTCGGCCGGGGCTCGCGGCCCGGTGCCTCGAATTCGTGATCTTGACGGCGGCGCGCACAGGCGAGGCGATCGGCGCGACGTGGCCGCAAATCGACGAGGAAGCGCGTCTGTGGTGCATTCCCGGCGCGCGCATGAAACGGCCGGGATCATCGCGTTCCGCTCAGCGAAGCTGCTGTGGCGATCCCCGCGGGATTGGAGCGCACCGGCGCCAAGGTGTTCGCGAGTTCGCGACGACCGCCGCCGAAATGCGCGTGGTCTCCGATCGCGGCGCGGCGCTTGAAAATCTGGTGCGGCGAACCGGCCTCGAAATGCTGCGCGGCATCACCTCGACCTTGACCCAAGCGATCCGGTTCGGCACGCCGCTCGTCGAATCGCTGCGGGTGCTCGCCGCGGAAATGTGCGCGGCACGGCTAACGATTGCAGGAAGCCACGGGCATGTTCTCGAAATTTTGCCGTGACGATCGGGGGGCGATCGCCGTCCTGACCGCCCTCAGCATCGTCGTCGTGATCGGCATGGCGTCACTGGCGGTGGAATTCGGCCACGGCTTGTTGCAGCGTTCGGACAACCAGCGGGTCGCCGATCTTGCCGCCTATGGCGGCGTGCTCGACTACAATACGGTCTACGATACGCTCGGGATCGAGCGCCACCGCGACCACCAGCGCCTATGCCGCCGCCACCAATATCGCCGCGCTCAATGGCTTCTCGGGCACCGGCGTCACGGTCACCCCGGCGATCGTCTCGTCGCCGAGGAACGACGGCAACAACGCGCTGCAGGTCAGGGTGACGACCGATCTGCCGATGTTTTTGGCGGAGTTGCTGGGTTTCGGCGCGAGCCTGCCGGTTAAGGCCACCGCCTTTGCCGAGATCATTCCAGCCGCTCCGGGCTGCATCATCGCGCTTCAACCCTCTCCCGATACCGGGATCACGATGAACGGCGGCACCAATATCACCGCCGACAACTGCACCGTCGCCTCGAACAACAGCCTGACCCTGAGCGGCGGCGCCACGCTCACGACCAAGGTCGTCGATCACGCCACGACGGCTCCCAGTGTGAGCGGCGGCGCCAGCATCGTTCCGCCTTCAGGGACGCCGTCGGTCACCGAGACCAAGGCGACCACCAAAGACCCGCTGTGCCCGACGTCGACGACCTGCATCTCTGCCGTCACGACCGACACCGATCGCCTCACTACGGTCTCGGGCATCAAATCGCCGACGGGTACTAGCGGGACCCCCGTCACTTTCGCTTCCGGGGCGGTAACCACCGGGCTGCCAACAGGCTGCAGCGACAGCTATAACTCGAGTACGTCAACCCACACGGTAACTTGCACCGGCCAGACGTCCTACACCTTTCCTGCGATCACCGTGAGCGGCTGCTGTACCGTGAATTTTAAATACGCGGGCACGTACAATTTCGGGACGTCCACCGCCGCCTGCGGAAAGAAAGGGCCGACCGGCGAAAGCATCTGCGATACTGGAGACGCCCTGACCATTCCCGGTCCCAGCACCTTTACGTTCGCCGGCGGCATTTACGGCAGCGGCACCTCGGTGACAACCCTGGGCAGCGGCAGCACCGCCAACAGCTACGATATCGGCGAGGACAGCACCGGCGCTTCGATCAACCAAAACAGCACCATCACGCTGGATGACGCCGACAGCGGTTTGTTCGAAACGGCCGGCAGTATCATGACCAACACCAACGGCTCGTGTCTGACGCTTCCGGCCGCCCCCGAGCACGACATCAACGGCTCGATCTCGCTCGGCGGTGGGACCACCTTTGGCGCCGGTGTCTATAGGGTGACCGGGTATATCGCGTTCGGCAACAGCAACGGCGGCAATGAAACCTGCAATGGCACGTCGATCGGCGTTCTCGGCACCAACGTGACTTTTGTCATCGGCGCAAGCCCCGCGGCGCCGGCCGGGACCACCTGCGCCGGCCAAGGCTTTTGCATGGCGGCCGGGTTCAGCAACGTCGACCTGCAGGCGCCCATCTCGGGAAGCAACCAGAACCTGCTGGTGATCGGTCCGCTATCGACAACCAACACGGCCGGCGCCACGTTCACCGAGGGCTCTTCGGGGACGACGCTGTCCGGGGCGTTCTATTTTCCGAACGGCCCGGTCGACCTCAGCGGCTCCGGCAACATCAGCGACGGCGGCGGCTGCCTGGAGCTGATCGGTTCGGAGATCACCCTGGGCGGCGGTTCCGCGACTGCCTCGACCTGCGCCGGCATCGGCGGCAGCAACGTCGGCACCGCTTCCGTCGCCCTGGTGCAGTGAACCCTTGAGCGTCGGATGATGTCCAGCCTGCTGCGGTCCTTCCTGACGCTTCTGCGACGGCGAGAGACGGCCGGCGCCGTGGCGGTCGAATTCGCTATCTTCGTTTCCCTGTTCCTGATGATCGTCGCCGCAACCATCGACTACGGATTTTGGATTTTCACCGCATCGGAGCTTACTGCAGCGGTGAGCGCCGGCTCCCAGTACGCCGTAAACAACGCTGCGATGGTCTCCAGCTCCCCCGCCACCCTTCAGAGCGACATCGGGACCGTCGTCGATAACGCCGTCGGCACGGCCTGGGCGACCAGCACGGTCAACGTCAACAACGGCGGAGACAAAACCGGCTGCTACTGCCCGACCGGGTCGCCCGGCAGCTGGACCTGGGGGACCGCCGTCACCTGCGGCAGTACCTGCGCCGGCGGCAGCACTGTTGTCGCCGGCCAATTCGTGACGATCACCGCGAGCCCAAGCGCAAGCGTCCCGGCGCTGTTTCCAACTTATGGCTTGACGTACACCGGCACGATCAGCCGCGGCGCACTGGTGAGGCTGGAGTGAGGCGGCGCGCTCTGGGCCGGGCGCAAGACGGCGCCATCGCGGTCGAGTTTGCCATCCTAGCGCCGGTGTTTCTGGCGCTCGTGTTCGGCACGATCGAGTTCGGCCGCTTGATGTGGACATACCAGGCCTTGCAGGAAACCGCGATCGCCGGGGCGCGGTGCATGGCGCTGCCGCAAACCGCCTGCGCTTCGGCCGGGAACCCTCCCACCTACAATGCGACGAACACGACAACTTATATTGAGGGGGTCGCGAGCCAATGGGGGGTCTCGCTATCGAGCGCGGAAATCACTCAGAATGCTGCCGCCGATTGCGCCGGCACGAGCGGCTTTTCCAAGGTGTCGCTCTCCGTCACGTTCACGAGCTTCGTGCCAAAGCTGATCGACATCTCCAGCAGCGGAATACCGCTGAACGCGGCCGCCTGCTTCCCCAACAACCCTTAGCTCTGAAAATGTTCCTCATTCGCCCCCTTGTCGCCGGCGAAAAACCTTGGAATGAGCAACAAAGCAAGTTGCGTGCGTCAAGTTCTGCAATTTGGTCGTGGTCGCTGGTGATGTCGTTTGGCGACCTCCTATCTCAAGTCGCGGCCGTATCCGCGCGATGGGTCGATCGCCTGCAATTCATCCAAGTCGAGTTCGACAACGGCCTGCAGCTTCCCTGCCAGCCTCGATGCTTCGAGATTGGCGGGTGGGGTGTCGAGCCAGGCGCGGCAGTTCGATCGGGGGGAGAGCCTGGAACTCACGAGCGTCCCGTCTCTCCCCTATTAGAACCTGATCTTTGCCCATAAGTGCCTCTGGACACAGAAAACGGAATGGGCTAGCAAGGGGGCATGGGGCCCCTTAGCCCGAAACAGCAGCTGGAGGCGGCAGAGCATCTGTCATGGATCCGCGCGCGCGTCGGCGCGGATGCGGGCTTGTCGCGCTATCGGCTGGCCAAGGAGGTATGTGAACGGCTGGGCTGGAAGGATCGCCGTGGTCGCGCGCAGGAGATGGCCTGCCGCAAGCATCTGATTGGGCTTGAGCGGCGCGGTGCGATCGTGCTTCCGGCGGCCCGTCGGCGGCCGCCGGAGCGGCGTCCGGCCGAGGTTTGCCCGGCCCCGCAAGTGAGCGGTCGCTTGGCCGATCTGGGGGCGGTCACGCTGCAGCGGGTCAGCGGCGGGACGCCGGAGAGCCGGACCTGGGATGCGATGATGGCGGCGCACCATCCCTGCGGTCGCGCGTCGTTGTGTGGTGAGCAGATTCGCTATCTGATTTGCGGCGCGCGGCATGGTGTGCTCGGCGGGCTGGCGGTCAGTGCCGCCGCGTGGCGGCTGCGGGGGCGCGATGAGTGGCTGGGCTGGGACGACGCCAAGCGTGGCGCCAACCTGACGGGAGTTGTGTGCAACAGCCGCTTTCTGATCCTGCCGACGGTCCGGGTCGCACATCTCGCTTCGCATGTTTTGGGGCAGCTAACGCGGCGGATTGTCGGCGATTGGCAGCAAGCCTTTGCGGTCCGGCCGTGGCTGATGGAAAGCTATGTCGAGGCCGCTCGCCCGGGCACCGCCTATCGTGCCGCCAACTGGATCGAAGTCGGCATGACCGCCGGTCGGGGGCGCCAGGATCGGACCGGCACGGCGCACTTGCCGGCGAAGCGGGTGTTTCTCTATCCGTTGTCCCGGCCGACCCTCAAGCGCCTGTGCGGGGCGCGGCCGGCGCCCGAGCCCAACTGGGTGCGGCAGGAATTCGGCGGTGCCAAGCTCGGCGATCGCCGGCTGCAGCGGCGACTGCTGGATCTGGCCGGGGCGTTCTTTGCCCGGCCCATGGCCAATATCGCGCAAGCCTGCGGTTCGCTGGCCCGAACCAAGGCCGCCTACCGGTTCTTTGATCACCAGCGGGTCACGATGGACGCTGTACTCGAACCGCACCATCAGGCCACCGTCGCGCGCATGCGACAGGAGGTCATCGTGCTGGCGGTGCAGGACAGCTCCAGCCTCAACTACACCAAGCACCCGCAGACCCAAGGCCTCGGCCCGATCGGCAGCCGGCGCGACGGCGCCCAAGGGTTGATCCTGCACAATACCCTGGCCTTGCGTCCCGATGGCCTGCCCCTCGGCCTGCTCGATGTCCAGTGCTGGGCGCGCGATGCCAATACCTTCGGCAAGAAACATCAGCGCCACACCAGGCCGATCGCGGCGAAGGAGAGCTACAAATGGATCCGCCCGCTGACGGAGATCCGGGCCGCCGCCGATCGATGCCCGAACACGCGCATCGTCACCGTCGCCGATCGCGAGTGCGATGTCTTCGAGTTCCTGCAGGAAGCCGACAGCGCCCACCTCGACTTGTTGGTCAGGGCCACCGAAGACCGTGCTCTCCAGCCTGACCCGGGCGACGAGCAGGTGCGCCGCTTGTGGCCCTTTATGGAAAGCCTGCCGGCGGCCGGGCAGATCGCACTCGAGGTGCCCCGCCGCGGCCGCCAGCCGGCCCGTACCGCCCTGATGAGCGTGCGCTTCGCCGAGGTCACCCTGTCGCCGCCGCGACACAAGGCAAAGCTCCCGGCGCTGCGGCTATGGGTCGTGCGCAGCCGCGAAGAAAACCCGCCACCCGACATCAAGCCGCTCGACTGGATGCTGCTGACCACCGTGCCGGTCGCCTCGCTGGACGACGCTCTCCAGCGCATGCAGTGGTATACCCGGCGCTGGGGGATCGAGGTCTTCCACCGCATCCTCAAGAGCGGATGCCGCATTGAAGATCGCCAGCTCGAAACCGCCGACCGTCTGGAAACCTGCCTCGCCATCGACATGGTCGTCGCCTGGCGCATCCACTATCTCACCTGGCTCGGGCGGGCCACCCCCGAACTGCCCTGTACCGTCGCCTTCGAGCCCGAGCAGTGGAAGGCCTTGGTCGTCTTCCACACCCGCAAGCCGCCGCCGGCGCAACCGCCTTCGCTCTGCCAGATGATCCTCTTGATCGCCCAACTCGGCGGTTTCCTCGCCCGCAAATCCGACGGCCAACCCGGTCCCCAAACCCTCTGGCGCGGCCTGCAGCGCCTGGACGACATCACCGCCGCCTTCCGCAGCTACGCTATCGCCTACCCACTGCCCCCTTAGCCCGGCGCCAACCGACCTCGCCGAGCCCATACCAAATCTGCCGTAAACCGACTGTCCGATGCACACATATGGGTAAAGATCAGATTAGAACAGGGGGTTACGGGGTTACAGGCGGCACCGCCGCCGAGAGCTATGCGGCCGACAATGGGTGGTAGGGCGAGGTTCTCCTACCTCCGCCGCGGGCGCCCTACCTCTGCCGCGAGGTGAGGCACAAAAAGCCGAGGATTTCTGCGGCGCTGCCCTACCTGTCCGACCGTTTTTGCCCAAATCACGGCGCAAGAATCACCGCAAGGCGCAAGGTGGGCCGGCGCTACGCTTACGGTGAATAACGCGACCCGGCCCAACGTTTACCGCCGGGCGTGTCTCCGACGCTCCGGATTATGCTGTTGCAGCAGCCGCGAGCGGGCGGCGCCCCTTGCGCCCCATCAGGTTGGCGCCAAACAAGATGCCGCCAACGGCCAGAAGGACCGGGAGGCCATGGCCGATTAAGGGAGCTGGTACCGGAACAGCTGTGGGAGCGCCGACAACACCCGTGGTGCAATTCATATAAGAGTTATGACTATCTGGGCCGCTGCAACCTGTCCCGATATCCACGGCAAAGAAGTTTCCCTGTAATTTCCCACTACCACTGCCGCCTTGAATAAAGTCGTCCGGAGTTAGGCCGGCCGCTACGCTAATATCAAAGTCGAGCGGGCCACCAGTCGTATTACTCGTGCCGTTCCCACAAGTCGTACAGCTAACGGAATAAACGCCGGGGCTTGGCTGTGTCGCATCTAGAGCAAACGTAAAGCCCGACGGGGTTGGAGGACTCTTGAGCGCGAAGCTACTAATCGTGGGATTGCCGGTGATGCTGAACTCCAGAGCCTCCCCATTGAGTGCGCCTGTCTGGGCAAACACTTCGATGGGATTGTTCGGGCCCAGCGTCACATTGACTTCAACGGTCGTCGAATTGACCGAAGATACGGTTACGGTGCCAAAAGGCGTTGTCCCGCAGCCTGCGCCTGAACACATGTCGTTTGTGAGGCTGTAAGTTATGACGTCCGCATGTACGGCGGGGCTGCCAAACGCAAGCGCACTGATCGCCGCGGTGGCCGCGACGATCGGGAGAGATTTAAGGTTCAGCATCGGCGGTCCCCTATCTATCGACATTCCCAATCGGTAGGCGCACTTTTCGTGCCACCCGTGGCATGATCTCATGATAAAAGGTTAACGCCGGTTCGCATCAGGCCCAACTGTAAGCTGTACCGACGGTCCCAAGGCGAGACTTTCAACGACGGCCCCAGCCTTTAATCATTGTCAATCCAGGATCGTCGCCGCGTCAAGGCGCGATCGCTGTGATTTGGCGCCTGTCGGAATCTTTTACGCTTGGTAGCCCGCCTGCCGGCGGCGGCACCTCGCCGGTTTTTAACGAGAGGATCGTCCTGTCGTGGCCTTGCCAGTCAGCCCATAAAATCGAGCCGATCGAGCGGGTTAGCTGCCGGGTTCGGCGGCGGTGACGCCGAGCCGGAGGGCATCCGATCAGGATCCGGCGGTGTCGAATTTTTTTACACAGAGGCGGCGCGGGTATTGGTGATAGCCTCGCTCCTTGTCGATGCATGGGACCGCCGCCGGATTGACCTGCAAGCCGCCGCCCCGCCCCAGATCGGTTTCGGCACGGATCGGATTGTAAAGAATTGCGGCAACCCTAGCCGGGGAGTGCGGGTAAGCACCGCTCGGCCATTTCGGTTGCGCTGCCGTCACCCGTTTTCAAGGCGTGGACGCCCCCTGCGGGCGCCCTCAGGGGCTGGCGGATCGTCGGCTTCCCAATCCTCTCCGGTACCGCCCCAAAGGTGATCGAGCGACTGGCCGAAATCTTCGGCGAAGAGCCGCCGGCACTCGGCGAGCGACGGAAAGGGGTACATCGGCACCTTCTTTCCGCCGATCATCGGCCGCGGCAGCGGCGACGGGATCGTCGGGAATACCTTGTGCAGATACATGCCCAGCGTGGTTTCAATCGTGCGCCGTGCCACGCCCTGGCGCTTCGCGTGCTCGATGTAGCTGTCGAAGATCAACTCGGCTTGGCATTGCCGACGATCCGCGCCCTCGCTCCAAGGCAGCCGACCGGACCGCAGCACGTCGAACAGCCAACCCTGTTCGGCGTTGAGCGAGTTGATCTTCTGTTCGAGCAATGCCTTGGCCTTCGGGGTGACCCGAAGATTGACCCGCTCCAGGTCGAACTTGAGTAGGTGATCGAGGAAGGCCGCCCGGCCGGCTTCCACCGCTCACGCTACATCGTCGCCGGCAGCCCCGAAACCGTCCGCCAGCGGATCGAAGAGCTGATCAAGACGTTGCGCGTCGGCAATCTCATCTGCGGCATTCATGTCGGCGACATGCCGCCCGAGAAGACGCGCCACTCGACCGAGCTTTTCGCCGTTGAGGTGATGCCCCGCCTCAGGTCGCTGGCCGGAATACAGGGGCGACGAGCGCTTCTGGATCCACCCGCTCGCCAAACGCGCGGTTCCCGGACCCGCGGCCGCGGAGACCGGGCGATGACCGTTCGCTCTCGGCTCCTCGAAACTGCCGGCGGCCGCCGGACGATCCAGCTGTTCGAGGCGGGCGACGGCGATCCGCTCGTCTTTTTGCACGGCGAGGGCGGCCTCGCCGCAGACAGCTCGCTGCTCGCGGCGCTGGCCCGAGACCGGCACGTCGTTGCGCCGCTGCTGCCCGGATAGGGCCTGTCCTCGGGCGCCCAGGGGTTGCGCGACATGCTGGCGGTGACCCTCCATTCCTTTGACGTGCTCGAAGTGCTCGGGCTCGATCGGCCGGCCCTGGTCGGGCATTCGATGGGCGGGATGATCGCCGCCGAGATGGCGGCGCTGGCGCCGCGCGAGGTCGAGCGCCTGGGCCTGATCGCGCCGATGGGGCTGTGGCTCGACGCCCATCCGCTGCCCGACCTGTTCTCGACGCTGCCGCACGAGCTTCCCGCCCTCTTGTTCCACGACCCGGAATTCGGCGAGCGGATGATGACCGCCGGCCGCGATCTCGCCGACCCGAAAGTCCTCGAAGCCTTTGTCATCGGCCACGCGCGGCAGCGGGCGATGGCGAGCTAGCTGTTGTTTCCGCTCCCCGATCGCGGCCTCTCCGAGCGTCTTTACCGGGTCCGGGCAAAGACCGTGATCATCTGGGGCGAGGACGACCGCCTGATCCCTCCGGCATACGGCGAGGCGTTTTGCCGCGGCATTGCCGACGCCGAGCTGATCACCGTTCCGGCAGCCGGGCACATGGTGATCGTCGAACAGCCCGAGGCGGTCGTGGCTGCTCTGGCCCGGCTCGACCGGCGCTGAGGCGCGGCGCCCGACCCCTGGCCATCCAAGGATGCAACGACAGGGGGCGCCCGACCGCCCGCGGCTGCCATTGGATCAGGGCCGTTCGTCCTTCGACACGGCCGCGGAGTTTATCGTCGGGCCGCGCCCCCGGGTCCGCGCTTTGCGCGGCCCGAGGGTGAACTCCGCGCGGACCCGGGGGCGGCCGGCTCAGAATGAGGAACGATGTTAATGTTAACGCGCTCAGCTCATCCGCGAAATTTTTTTGAGACGACGAGACTTAACGACGATTTTATTAGAATAGCGGAGGAAAATCGACAATATTGCAAGATACAGGCGTTCGATGCGGACTGCCGGCGATCCGGGGGACATCAGGAGTCTTGACAAACCGTGATGATTGAAACCCGAACAACCGCGAAAAAGCGCCGCGCCGGAGGCGGCAAACGCCCATTTCTTCGAGGACGACGGCGATGGACGGGTTAGAGCGGAAGCGGAACCCGCCGGCTATGGACATTGGCCTCTTTCGCCGGTATGACGGCCGGGTTGGGGCCGCCCGCGCCCGGCATCGGTTGTGGCGCGACCGGTCCGGCGCCACCGCGGTCATCGTCGCGCTCAGCGCGCCGATCCTGCTCGTCATGGCCGGGCTCGGCGTCGACGCCGGCTTTTGGTATACCATCAAGCGGCAGAACCAGTCCGCGGCCGACGCCGCGGCGATCTCGGCCGCCTACGAGGTGGCGTATGCTACCGGCAACCAACTCGCGGCGGCAACGCAGGCGGCGACAGCAAACGGCTGGGTGAACAACACCAACCCGCCGGCGGGGCTGACCCCGATCGCGGTCTACTACCCCTGTACCAGTAGCACCTGCACCTTTGCCGCCGGCGGCATCCAGGTCGTGCTGCAACAGCAGCAACCCACCTGGTTCGCCAACTTTGCCTCGCTGGCCAATGTGACGATCACGAATAGCGCCGTCGCGGTCGTCAGCAATCTGCCGCCGGCCTGCATGCTGCTCATGGGCCGGAACCCGGCGCCGAGCGGGTCGGAGGACGCCGGCGACGCGCTCGGTCTGGCGGGCAATCCAACCATCTCCGCGCCGAACTGCACGATCGTCTCCGACTCCGACAGCTCGAGTGCCGTCCACCTGCAGGGTGCCGCCAGCATCACCGCGGCCACCTTGATCACCGCCGGCCAGATCTCGCACACCGGCGCCGCCTATACGCTCGACCTGAGCCATCCGGCGGAAATCGGCGCCAACCCGGTCTCCGACCCCTATGCCAGCACGCTGACCCACACCGCTCTCGTTGCCAACATGCCGAAGACCGGCGCCTGCAGTTACAACAAAACCACGCATGTCTGGTCCGGCAGCCCCTGCGTGATCCCCGGCAGCTCGATAAACTCAGGAGACACCCTCCCGAGCGATATCCAGATCACCGGCGGGCTGTCGCTCAAGGGCGGCACGACGAACCTGTCGCCCGGGACCTACTGGATAACCGGCGGTGATCTTACGCTCGGTCCGGGCGGCGGCGGCACCATACTCTCCTGTTCGGCCTGCACTGGCGGCGCCGGCGTCACGATCATTTTTACGACGGCGGGATCGACCGCCGCGGCCATCGGGGCGGTCCAACTGAATTCGCTGGCGACCCTCGACCTGAACGCGCCGGCGCGCCACGGTGTTGGCGACGAGCACCAGGCACGGGTCGGCGCTGGCCGGCGTGCCGATCGAATTGACCTCGGCATTCGGGGCATAGACGAGCCCGTTCAGCGTCTCGCTGGGGTTCGAGCCGGCGGAGAACGTGTCCCACGTCGTGCCGGTCGGCAGGCCGTTCGAGTCTTGGATCAGCACCATGCCGGGGAAGAGCGGGGTCGGGCTCGATCCCGTGGGCGGGACGCTTCGCCCGCTACGGCGAGCTGCTGCAAGAGCTCGGAAAGTTGCTGACGCCGCCGTAGGAGGTGTTGAGCCCGGGTCGCTTCGATCAGCATCGAAGTGTTCGCCCGGGGATCGCCCTCGTCGAGGGTGCTAATATCGCGGGCATGAACCCCGGCCCCCTCATCGCCGAGATCGCCGCGCTGGTCGGCGATCCCGCGCGAGCCATGATGCTGACGGCCCTATTGGATGGCCGCGCACTGACTGCGACCGAGCTTGCCTACGCCGCGCGCGTCACGCCTCAGACGGCCAGCAGCCATTTGGCGAAGCTCACCGAAGCGGGGTTGCTGACCTCTCTGCGAAATGGTCGAAACCGATACCTCCGGCTGGCGTCGCCGGAAGTAGTGCAGATGCTCGACGCGATCATGGCGGTAGCCGTTGTCAACAAACCTCGGTTCCGACCCCTCTCGCGCCAGGCACGCGAGCTGGGCGATGCCAGGATTTGCTACGACCATCTCGCCGGTCGTCTCAGTGTGGCTCTCACGGACTGTTTTGCAGTACGCAAATACATTGTCATTGGCGACGAAGCCGCCGAAATCACGACGGAAGGCGTCCGGTTCTTCACGGAGTTCGGGATCAGCCTGTCGGTGTTGCCCGCCGCCCGCCGCCATTTCTGCCGGTTCTGCATCGACTGGACGGAACGGCGGCCCCACATCGCCGGCGCCGTCGGGAGAGCGCTCACGCGGCGCTACTTCGATCTCGGTTGGACCGAGAGGCGGGAGCACAGCCGTGCCGTGATCGTCACCGCCGCGGGAAGGCGCGGGTTCCTCGAAACGTTCGGTGTCGCTGTGCCAAGGCAAAGCAGCAACGGCATCGCGGATCAATAGATTAAAACTCCGTTCGACCGCTCGGGGTTCGCGATCACGTCAGCAACTCCGGATGATATGAAAGGAGCGCTGTTCGGTCTCGCCGCGGTGTCCAGATCTCCCACCCCGGGCGTGCGCCTTCGACCGCTCGGCCGCCGCGTCAGGGCGTCAGCCGGGCCAGGCAGAACCCCAGCGCTCGGCATAGGCGACCTCGGCGACCGGCCGGCGGGTCAATGGCCCGAACGGATCGAGCGGCCAACCGATCGGCATCAGTGCGCAGGTCGTGACATCGTCGGGAATGCCGAGCAGTGCCTTGACCTCGGCCTCGCAGCGGATGTGGTTGGTGGTGATGACCGTGCCGAGTCCCAGCGCCCGGCAGGCGAGGACGATGTTCTGCACCGCCGGATAGATGCTGGCGCCGCAAATGCGGTCGGCATAGGCGAGTTCGTCGTCGTAACGCGCGGCGAGCGCGGGCGGCAGCGCCGCCGGCGGCGGCACGACCGGGCGGCCGCCGCAGACGACGAGCAGCACCGGCGCATCCCCCAGGTGTTCCCACAGATGGCCGCCGGCACCCAACATGCGGGCGAATTGCCGCTCGGAGAGGTGCGCCGGGCGGCCGCGCGCGGCATAAACCGCGGCGGCGATGTCGGAAGCCTTGCGGTAGATCGCGCCGAGGGCCTGCCGCGCGGCCGGATCGCGCACGACGATGAAGCCCCAGTTCTGCGCGTTGCCGCCCGAAGGGGCGCGGATCGCCGCGTCGAGAATTCTGCTGATCAGTGCTTCGGGGACCGGATCGGGCTTCAGCCGGCGGATCGAACGCGCCGAATATATCGCCTCAAACAGTCCGATATCCGCCATTTTCGGCTCCTCTTGCCGCCAGCGGTCGGAAATAGCCGCCGAGCCGGCGGACGCGCAAGATCGGGCTTTGGCCGCAAGGGCGACCGAGGAGAACATCGGAAAAGCGGCTCGCCGACCCGGGCACCAAGGGCAATGCGGGCCCATCGCCGGTTGACAAAACTGCCGCCGCGGACCAGCAATCAGGCGAAGCGTCATTTTTTCAGGAGGATTCATGCTGTCGCCGGCTGCCCGTGACGCGTACCGACGCGACGGATTTGTCGTGCTGCCCGACATCTTCACGCGCGACGAGATCGAGGTCTTGCGCCAAGTGACCGACGGTTTTGTCGACCGGGCGCGCCATGTCACCGCCAACGACGATGTCTACGACCTCGAAGAGACGCATTCTCGGGCCGAACCGCGAGTGCGGCGGATCAAAACGCCGCACCTCGTCGCACCGGAATATGCGGCCGCCGCGCGCCACCCGAAAATCGTCGAGGCGCTCCAGGATCTGTGGGGAACGGTGCGTTTCGACACCGGCAAGCTCAACCTGAAATCGGCCGGCTTCGGTGCCCCGGTCGAATGGCATCAGGATTGGGCCTTCTATCCGCACACGAACGATGATCTCGCGGCGGTCGGGATCATGCTCGACGATTGCGATCGTGAT
Organism: uncultured Alphaproteobacteria bacterium; assembly: GCA_963772295.1. Classification (GTDB taxonomy): domain Bacteria; phylum Pseudomonadota; class Alphaproteobacteria; order ATCC43930; family CGMCC-115725; genus AP-15. The sequence continues at coordinate 133,812 of CAVYWO010000016.1, read as the reverse complement.
AACGGCCCGATGCTGGTGCTGCCACGGAGCCACCGGGGTCCGGTTTACGACCATCACGGTCCCGACGGCCGGTTTTGCGGCGCAATCGATCCCGCGGCCTGCGGTCTCGAGGTGTCCGGCGCCGTACCCTGCATCGACAAGGCCGGCTCGATCACGATCCATCATGTGCGCGCGGTGCATGGCTCGGCGACCAATGACTCGGGCAGGGACCGGCGGTTTTTGTTGTTCCAATACCGCGCCGCCGATGCCTGGCCGCTGCTCGGCTTCAAGGACGGTATCGAGAAATTCGACGAGCTGCTGCTCGCCGGCGCACCGAGCTTGACGCCGCGCCTCGCCCCGGTGCCGGTGCGGCTGCCGTTGCCGCCGGCGGCACATCCGGGCTCGATCTACGAGAACCAGCGCGCCACCGGCCGCCGGTTCTTCGCGACGGCGGCGCAACGGGTAGAGGTTGCGGTCGCGGCGGAATAGGCGGGCCGGCGCCTGAGGCCGAGGGAATGTCTTTTCAGACCGGTGCCGGGGCCGATCCTTGAGCATACGGAACCCGATCCGGTATCTTCATCCTTCATCGGAGCTCGCGCCGGGCGATGTCGACGGCGAGCTCGGCGGAGCCTGCGCCATATGACCGACCACCGTGACCATGATTCGTGCTTGAACGCTCTCCGGGATCGCCGCGCTCGGTTTCCGGCGCGCCGCGAATTGCTGTGCGCCGCATTTGCCGCCGGCGTCGGCCTTTCGCTGCCGCGAACGGCGGCGGCGAAGACCGATCAGCCGGACAAAGCGGCGCCGCCGGAGCGCGGCGACGTCTTCGTCTTCGTCATGGGCGACCGCGCCGGCGAGACGATCGCGCCCGGCGACATCCCGCTGGGCGGGCCGCAGATTGCGGCTTGGCCGAAGGACCCGAAGGCCAACGTCGTCCGCAACGGCTCCCCGTTCAACCAGGTGCTGTTGCTGCGTCTCGATCCCCGTGAGCTTACCCCACTCACCGCGGCGCGATCGGCCGACGGCATCCTCGCCTACTCCTCGCTCTGCGCCCACGCCGGCTGTCCCGTTACGGGCTGGGTCAAGGATCACGGAACGATGGTCTTGAAGTGCTTTTGCCACCAGTCGGAATACGACCCGCGGCGGGGTGCCACGGTGGTCTCCGGACCGGCTCTGCATCCGCTGGCCGCTTTGCCGGTTGAGAACGTCGGCGCAACGCTGGTCGTGGCCGGCAAGTTCATCGGCACTCTCAAACCCGAAATCGGGGGTGGGTATATCCCTGACGCGGAATGATCAGGGTGTTCCCTCGGATCACCAGCTTCTGACGGCAGGCGCCGCCGCTCAGTTCAATTCGGCGAGGTCCATCGCCTCGCCGAAGCGGCGGGCGGCCTCGAAGGTGTCGCCGTATTTTCGGTGCCCGGCGCAAATATGGGCGCAGGCGAGCAGCAGCCGATCGCGGTCGGCGCATTGATTGACCCAATAGTCCTGCAACAGGCATTGCGGGATTTCCTGGTTGTGCGGGTCGTTGCCAAAGCGCGCGGCCATCAGCGCCAGACGCTGCGCCAGCACGTTGCGGTCGATGCCGCTGTCGAGATAGGCCTTGGTCCAGGCCACCGATTGCGGCGCGTCGAGGGCCGCGAGCGCCGCTTCGAGCCGGCCGAGGATCGCCGCGCCGTCGAGCCGCGCGGCATTCCCGGGGGCGGCGATCGGCGCCCTCTTCCTCCAGCCCATCAGCGCCTGGTTCCAGGCCGCCTGGTTGACCATCGAGCCCGCGACATAGAGCAGCTTCAGCCGCTGCGGATGGGCGAAATTGTCGTAGAACCAGCCGAGCGTGTTGCAATATTCGTAAGTGTGTTGCGGCATCGAAAAACTGTTCGGGCCGACGGTTTCGAGGATGACCTGGGCCGCCGCCAACTGGATCGCGTCGACGATCCGGCGGGGCGCGGTACCGGCCAAGAGGAGGCTGCTGATCTTCTCGATATAGGCCGGCTCGTGCTCACCGATCAGCGCGTCGACCAAGGCCGCGGCATCGGGCTCGCTCAAGCCTCCGGTATTGGCCAGCAGGGCGCGTTCGCGCGCGCTCGTACCGGATTGCGGCACGGCGTGCACCTCGGCCCCTTCGACAAAGATCGTCACGACATTGCAGGCCATCTCGTAAACCGAGTGCCAGCGCGGCCCGACGGCGATGTCGAGAGCGCCCGCATAGATCGTGTCATGGGCGTTGTCCCAGCCGATCGCATTGCCGATCTCGACCACCGAGCGCGCCCGGTATGCCTTGTGTCCGGTCGTGTAGGAGCGGTTGTAGAGCATCCGGTCCTGGACATCGATGAGCCCGGCGAAGACGAGCTGCGCCAAAACCTCGCGGCGGTGCTCCGTCTCCTCCATCAGGCCGAGAAAGATGCGGTAGGCGTCGATGACCTGGCCGCGCTCGACCAGCGTCAGCCAATGGTTGAGGCGCTCGTTGAGCGGGCCCGCCGCGGCCAGCGGCTCCTGATCGGGCCAGTAGACGACCGGCGCCGGCGGCGTCGTGTCCGGCATCTTGAAGCCGCGCGTCGCGTAATGACCGGGTGCCTTGAGGATCTTCTGGTTCCAGATATCGAGCCCGGAGGGGATGTACCAGATCGTCTGGGCGAGCGGCAGCGCCCTCAATTTCTCGGCCAGCATCGGTTCGAGATTGATCGCCGCCCGCGCCGACAACAGGCAATGATCGTTGTTGACAAAGTTCGGAAACCCGTCGTCGATCCGCTGATGATAGGGAACATGGGTATAGGGTGCATGGATGCGCACCGTCTCGGCCATGATCTCGGGCAGCCTTCGCCCCTGGCGCAGCAACTCGTAATAGATCCGGCTGCCGCCGACCTGATCGCGCGCCAACAGGCGATCCTCGAGCTCGGCATAAAGGCGGGGCTTTTCCACAGTTGCGGTGGCGCTCGGCATCGCTCTCTTGCTCCTCGCTCGGGACCTAGATTTAATCTTAAGTGCGGTGTTGCGGCCGGGCAACGCCGGATGCCCGGTCGCGGCATTCGGCCGGCGCATGGTAGGTAGGCGCCGACGCGGGTGCCCAAATCAAGGGAGATGGCGCATGGATTTCGAGAGCTACCAGAGTTCGCTCGCAGAGGCCGCGCCGCCCGCCGGGCTCGCCCCGGCGGTGGCGGCCTTGTGGTGGGAAGCCAAGGGCGACTGGCACCGCGCGCATCAATGCGCGCAACGGCAGGCGGATGCCGCGGGCGCTTGGGTGCATGCCTATCTGCACCGGGTCGAGGGTGATCTGCGCAATGCCGCCGGATGGTATCGCCGCGCCGGCAAGCCGGTCTCCGATGCGCCGTTGCGGGAGGAGTGGGAGACCATCGCGCGGGCGCTGCTCGCCTGAGCCCGCGTCAACCGCCAACCCGGTTCGCATGCCTCACCGGGACGGTGCCATGCCGCCGGCCAAGGCGAGGCGGATCAGTTCGGAGAGGCTCCTCACCCCGGTTTTGGTCATCACGCGCGCGCGGTGGACCTCGACCGTGCGCGGGCTGATGGCAAGATCGTAGGCGATCGATTTATTGGGCAGGCCGGCGAGCAGGCCCTTCAGCACCTGCCGCTCGCGCGGCGACAGCAGCGCGAGCTTTTCTGCAGCCGCGGCCGTTGCCGGGTCGCGTTCGCTCGGCGACGCCACTCGCAAGAGCGCCGCGTCGAGGCTGTCGAGGATCGTCTCCGGGGCGAATGGCTTCTCGATGAAATCGGCGGCGCCCGCCTTCATCGCCCGAACCGCCAACGGCACATCGACGTGGCCGGTGATGATGATTGTAGGAAAATCGAGGGCGCGCGCCCGCAATCGCCCCTGCAGCTCCAGGCCGTCGATTTCCGGCATGCGAATATCGACGATCAAACAACCGCCCGGCAGCGATGAAGCGGCCGCCAGGAATTCCAGCGCCGAGCCGAAACTTCTTACGGCGTAGCCGCGCGCCTCCAGCAGCACCGCAAGGGAGTTGCGCACCGCCTCGTCATCATCGATGACGTAGACGGATCGATCAACGGCCACTGTCTGTTTCCTCGGGGCATGCGATCGGCAGTATCAAGCGAAACACGGTGCCGCCGGCCGCTCCCGGCGCCGCACTCAACCGCCCGTGATGCGCCTCGACAATTTCCCGGCAGATCGACAATCCGAGGCCCATGCCGCTCTTCTTGGTCGTAAAGAAAGGCTGGAACAGCCGGTCGGCCAACTGCGGCGCGATCCCCGGGCCGCTGTCGGCGACCAAGACCTCGGCCGCCCGCTCATCCGAGATCGCGCGCGTGCCGATGACGAGTTCGCGACGTTCGACCTGCTCCATCGCCTCGATCGCGTTGCGCACCAGGTTGACCACGACCTGCTGGATCTGCACCGGGTCGACGCACAGCGCAGGCAAGGCGGGGTCAAGCTCAAGCGTTACGCGAACGCCGTGTTGTCCTGCCCCGACCAGGGCGAGGGCGAGGGCTTCTTCAACCAACCGGTTGAGATTTTGGCTCTTGCGTTCGGGCTCGCCCTTGCTGACGAACCCCCGCAACCGCCGGATGACTTCGCCGGCGCGCTGGGCCTGAGCGATCGACTTCTCCATTATCTCGCCGACGCGTTCCGGGCTGCCGACACCGCTCGCCAGCAGCTGTCGGCCGGCCGCCAGATAGTTCGTCACCGCGGTCAGCGGCTGGGTGAGCTCATGCGCCATGGTCGAGGCCATCTGCCCCATGACGCTGAGCCGCGAGGCATGCAGCAGCTCGGACTGAAGGTCCTGAACCCGGCGTTCGGCCTGGTGGCGCTCGGTGAGATCGCGGACCAACCCGGTAAAGTAGCGCGCTCCGGCGACTGCGAACTCGCCGACCTGCAACTCCCCCCCGGTCTTGCGCAAACCGACGACCACCCGCCCGATGCCGATGATGCGACGTTCGCCGGTGCGCAGGTAGCGCTCGAGGAACCCGTCATGCGCTTCACGATACGGGGTCGGCATCAGGATCTTGACGTTGCGGCCGACCGCCTCGGTGCTGCTATAGCCGAACAGCCGCTCCGCTGCCGGGCTGAAGGACTGGATTATCGCTCCCTCGTCGATGACGACGATCGCATCGGGTATCGTATCGAAGATCGAGCGCAGCCTAAGCTCGCTTTCGCGCTGCGCAAGCTCGGCGGCCTTGCGGTCGCTGATATCCCGGATCATAGCGACAAAGATCGGTTCGCTTCCGGCCTGCACCTCGCCGATCGAGAGGTCCATCGGAAACAGCGACCCGTCCTGGCGCCGGCCGACGACTTCGCGGGCGATGGTTGTGACTTTCTTGTCGCCGATGCGCAGCTCATCGGCGCGACGGGGCTCGCCCTCCGCCATCAATGTCTCGATGTCGCGTCCGATCAGGGCCCCGGCGGCATAGCCGAAGAGCCGCTCTGTCGCCCTATTGACCGAACGGATCGCGCCCTTGGGATCGACCACCACAATGGCGTCGACCGCAGTGTCGACGATCGCCCGATAAAGCCGGTCGGGGAGCCCCCCGCCAGTCTCGCGCGACGAGCTCGGCGCTGGCGAACTCAGTTGCCGGACCCTCCAGGTTCTGGTCGGAGAGTGCCCTGTCCGACCCTCAGCCGGGAACATCATAGGTTTCCGCGCCGGCGCAACCCAGCAAAGAAAAAGCCTCAGCCGGCGCCACGCCGGTCGGGTCCGCCGCCGATCGATGGTTTCGGGCTGTCAGCCGTTCTCGGCAAGCTTTTTGCGGACGAGCATTATTGCCGGATCGGCCGGTTGCGACGCGGTGATGAAACCGAGTTCTCGGCACATCCGCAGCATCGGCGCGTTCTCGCGCAAGACCTCCCCGACGAGTTCGCCAATACCGCGCCGGCGGGCGAGGTCGATGAGGCGCTCCATCAGCAAATACCCGACGCCGCGCCCCTTCCAGTCGCTGCGCACGGCGATCGCATATTCGGCGCGCAGATTATCGGGATCGGCAAAGAAATGCGCGACCCCCAGCGCTGTCCGATCGCGCTCGGCCAGGAGCGCCAACTCCCGGTCGTAGTCGAGCTGCGAGAGCCGCGCGGCAACCGCGTGGGTGAGCCCGCTCACCGGGGTGAAGAACCGCAGCCGCAAATCCTCGCGGCTCATATGCGCGGCGAGGTCGTGCAGCAAGGGCTCGTCTTCCGGACGCAACGGCCGCAGCCGCAGCGACATGCCGTCGGGCAGCCGCGCCTCGGTCACGAGATGCTGCGGATAAGGCGCAATCGCCAGCCTTGTCGCCGCAGGCCCTGGCGCCGGCGCGACGCGCAGTCGGGCATCGAGCCCGACCGCGCCTGCCGTATCTGCGAGCAACGGGTTGATCTCCAGCTCGCGGGCCTCCGGCTGATCGACGGCAAGCTGGGCGAGCCGGATCAACAGCTCGATCACCGCCTCGATCTTTGCCGGCGGCTGGCCGCGATATCCCTGCAACAGTCGCCACACCCGGGTGCGGGCGATCAGCCGGCGCGCCAGCAATGGGTTGAGCGGCGGCAGCTCGAGCGAGATGTCGCCGACCACCTCGACCGCTCTGCCTCCCTGGCCGAACGACACCAGCGGCCCGAATACCGGGTCGTCGACGAGCCCTGCCAGGAGCTCCAATGCGCCCGGACGGGTAACCATGGGCTGCACCAGAAACCCCTCGAGGCGAGCTTCGGGGCGCTCGGTCCTGACCCGTTCGAGCATCCGATCCGCCTCGCGGCGGACGCGATCGGCATCGCTCAGATTGAGCGCAACACCGCCGACATCGGTGCGGTGAGCGATATCGGGCGAAACGATTTTGAGTGCGACCGGAAACCCGAGGGTCGCGGCGACGCCTGCGGCGCGGCCGGGATCGTCGGCGGCTTCGCCGGCAGCGAGCGGTATCCCATAAGCGGCGAGCACGGCACCCACTGCTTGCGGGTCGAGCCAGGTTTTCCCGGCGGCGAGCGCGGATGCGATCACCCGCCGCGCGGCCGAGGGATCCGCTTCGAATGCGTCGGCTCGCGCCGGCGGCGTCTCCATCAGCAACTCGCGATGGTGCCGATAGCGTACCCGATGCATGAAGCCGCTAATCGCGCGGTCAGGGGTCTCGTAGGCGGCGATGCCGGCTTCGGCGAAGCGCCGCCGCGCCGCCGCCGCGGAATGCTCGCCCAGCCAGGCGGTGATCACGTTTCGAGCGCGCAGCGTCCCAGGCTCCGCCGCAGCCACCGCATCGATGACCGCACGGGCGGCCTCCTCGGCCGGCGCCAGCGCGGTCGGGCAGTTGAGCACCAGGATCGCGTCGAGGTCAGGGTCGCCGATCAATGCCGCGAGCGCATCGGCATAGGTCGTCGCGGCCGCGTCGCCGACGATGTCGACCGGGTTGCCGCCGCTCCACGTCGCGGGCAGACGACGGTTCAATTCGGCGATCGTCGCCGGCGACAATTCGGCCAGTCGGCCGCCCGCGCCGAGCAAAGCATCCGCGGCGAGCACCCCGACCCCGCTGCTGTTGGTCAGGATCGCCAGCCGATCGCCGAGCTGCTCACGGGTCAATGCGAGTGTCTCGGCGGCGTCGAACAGCTCGGCCAGCGTTTCGACCCGCAGCATGCCGGCGCGCCGAAACACCGCGTCATAGACCGCGTCGGCGCCGGCCCTGGTGCCGGTATCGGAGACGGCCGCCGCCCGCACACCAGCGGGTGAGCGGCCCGCCTTGAGTACCAGCACCGGCTTGAGGCGTGAGGCTGCCCGCGCCGCGGAGATGAATTTGCGGCCGTGACCGAGGCCCTCGACATAGAGCAGGATGGCCCGCGCGTGCGGATCGGCGGCGAGATAGTCGAGCATGTCGGCGAAATCGACATCCGCCATATCGCCGAGCGAGACAATTTGCGAAAAGCCGATGCCGCGCGGCACCGCCCAATCGAGCATCGCCGTGATCAACGCGCCCGACTGGCTGAGGAAGGCGATATCTCCGGCCGGGGCCGCCAAGTGTGAAAGGCTCGCATCGAGCCCAAGCCGCGGCACCATGATGCCGATGCAGTTCGGCCCGACAATGCGCATCAGATGCGGCTGTGCGGCGCCGAGCGTCGCCTGCCGCAGCAAGCGGCCTTGCTCCCCCAGCTCGGCGAAACCGGCGGTAATGATGATCGCTGCGCGCGTTCCACGCTCGCCAAGCTCGGCGATCAGCGCCGGCACCGTTTCGGGAGGGGCGACAATGACCGCGAGCTCCGGCGCTCGCGGCAGGCTGGCAATGCTCGGATGGACGGCAAGTCCGTCAAGCGTCGACCGCTGCGGATCGACCAGCATCAGCTCGCCGGCGAAACCGGCGCGGCGCAGGTTGCGCGCCACCACCGCGCCGACCGAGCCGAGCCCCGTGCCGGCGCCGATCAGCGCCACCGATCCCGGATTGAACAGCTTGTCGAGATTGCGAACGGACATCACGCCGCGACCTTGCGGAACCGAACCAGCACCAGCACCAGGACGAAGGCGCCGATCGCGGCGGTCAACACGAATTGCCGCCAGACCACCGAGATCCCGGCGCCGCGGTAGAGGATCGCCTGCGCAAACGACACGAAATGCACGGTCGGCGAAACTTGCGCGATTGTCGCAAGCCATGGCGGCATGCTTTCGAGCGGCGTGTTGCTGCCCGACAGCATCGCCAGCGGCAGATAAACCAAGAGATAGAGGAGGCCGAGCTGCGGCATCGACCGCGCGATGGTGCCGAGCAGGAGGCCGACGGCGGTCGCGAAAAACAGATAGATCGCGACCCCGACCAGGAACAGCGGTATCGATCCGGCGATTGGAATGTGCATCAGCGCGCGCACGACAAAATAAAGCGATAGCGCCACCGCGACGACGATGACCAGCCCGTTGGCCCAGATCTTGGCCATCGCGATCTCGAACGGCGTCAATGGCATTACCAAGAGATGATCCATCGTGCCATGCTCGCGCTCGCGGACGAGCGCTGCTCCGGCGAGAACGATGGCCAGCATGGTGACGCTGTTGATGATCCCCATGATGGCGGTGAACCAGCCCAATTCGACATTGGGGTTGAAGGCGATGCGCAGTACGAGATCGACCGGCGGCGCACCGGTGCCCCCCGCCCGCGACAGGAAATCGTCGATCTCGGTCATGATGATCTGCTGCGCATAGTCGGCGCCGAGTCCGGCCTGCACCATTGCCGTCGCATCGACATTGAGCTGGATCTTGGGCTGACGCCGAGCCTTGAGGTCGCGCTCGAAGTGCGGCGGGATGTCGAGCACGAACGTGAACCGCCCGCTGTTCATCGCCGGGACGATGTCGGCTTCGGCGATCGGTTGCGGCGTCTGGAAGTAGGGCGGCAGGAAGGCGCGCGCGATGCGCCTCGAGACTTCCGAATGGTCCTCGTCGACGATCGCCACCGACGCGTTATGCACTTCCTGCGAACTGCTTTGCGCCTGCGCCACGATCGCCAGCGAGAACGCGTAGACAACGAGGCCAAGCAGCACGAAATCGCGCATAAAGGCGCGCAATTCCTTGGTGCCGAGCCAGAAGATGTTGGCGAGGATACGCACCGGCTTCGGCCTAGCGTTGCTGCGGCCGCAGCAACAATACGTTGACCAGTGTGAGAACCGGAATGAAGCAAGCGAGCGCGGCGAGGTTTGGCCCGAGGTCGGGAAAGCCGAGGCCTTTGGTGAAGGTGCCGACGCTGACCGGCAGGTAGTAGGTCATCGGGAACAGGCGACCCATGATCCGCGCCGCGCCCGAAAGCGAGGACACCGGGACCATCATCCCGGCAAACATCGTTGCCGGCAGAACCGTCAGAATGGCGGTGCCGAAGAGGGCGGCGATCTGGGTGCGGGCAAAGGCCGAGACCATCATGCCGTAAGCCGTCGTCACGGTGACGTAGATCACCGTAGCGAACAGCAGCGTGGCAAAGCTCCCCTTGAGCGGAACCCGAAAAACCACGAGCGCCAATGTGAACATCAGCGCGAAATTCACCATCGCCAACCCGACATAGGGCAGCTGCTTGCCCAGCAGAAATTCGATACGGGTAACCGGAGTTACATAAAAGTTGGTGATCGAACCGAGTTCCTTTTCCCGGACAACGGCAAGGGCCATCAGGATCGCCGGGAACAGCGCCAGCTCCATTGCCAGTTGCGCCGGCACCATCGCGTAGACGCTGTCGAAGTTCTGATTGTATTTGAACCGCACCTCGAGGTCCGCGGCCGGCGGCGGCAGCGGCCGGCGGGTCACGATCGGGTCGGACAGATAAAGCTGATGCATGCCCTCGAGATAGCCGCGGATCGTCTGCGCGATGAACGGTCTGGCCCCGTCGATCCAGGCGGCGACCGCGACGGGTCGGCCGCGGGCGATGTCGCGGCCAAAGCCGGGCGGGATCTCGATGCCGGCGTCGATCTCCCCCGCCGCGAGCCGTTTTTCTAGATCCGCGTAATCGGTGAGTGTCGGGCGTTCGACAAAGTAGGAGGAGCCGCGCAGCTCTTCGAGATAGGCGCGGCTCTCGTGGCTGCGGTCGCGGTCGAGAATGGCGAAGGTCAGAGAATTGACGTCGGTCGAGATGCCAAAGCCGAAAACCAGCATCAGAAACGTCGTGCCGAAAACGGCAAACCCGATCCTGATCGGGTCGCGCAACAGCTCCAAAGTCTCGCGGATCGTGCAGGCAAAAAGGCGCCGCCAGCTCACGGTCGACCCGGTCCTCGGCCGCCCCGCCACCGGCGAGGCTGCCGATTGTCGGTGCGGGTGCGCCGGCGGCTCGGCGCCGTCCGCGGCAACGCGCCCGCCCGAGGCCCGCGCGAGATAGCTGATGAAGGCGTCCTCGAGCGAATGGGCGCCGCACGTCCCGACCAGCCCCGCCGGCGTGTCGGTCGCCAGTACCCGGCCGGAATCCATCAGCGAAATCCGGTCGCAACGCTCCGCTTCGTTCATGAAGTGGGTCGATACGAAAATCGTGACGCCTTCCTTGCGCGACAGATCGATCAACAATTCCCAGAACCGGTCGCGCGCCAGCGGATCGACGCCGGAGGTCGGCTCGTCGAGGATCAGCATTTCGGGTTCGTGCACGATCGCGTTTCGGCAGGAACCTTTATCCCGATCTGAGCATCCGCGAGAACATCGAATACTTTGGACGCCTCTTCGGGCAGTCGGCGGCGGAGCGGCGGTGGCGGATCGCCGATCTGCTCGAGGCCACCGGGCTAGCACCCTTTGCCGGCCGCCCGGCAAAAAACTTGTCGGGCGGCATGCGCCAGAAGCTCGGGCTGTGCTGTTCGCTCATTCACGACCCGGATTTGCTGATCCTCGACGAGCCGACGACCGGGGTCGATCCGCTGTCGCGCCGCCAGTTCTGGGACTTGATCGAGCGCATCCGCTCGCGCCGCAGCGGTATGAGCGTCGTCGTTGCCACGGCGTATATGGAAGAGGCCGAGCGTTTCGACTGGCTGGTTGCGATGACCGACGGCCGGGTGGCGGCGGCCGCATCGCCGGCCGAGCTGAAGCGCCAAACCGGCGAGAATACGATCGAGAAGGCCTTCATCGCGCTGCTGCCGGAGCGGCAGCGCGCCGGGCATCGAGCGCTGACGATCCCGCCGCGGCGGCTGGTCGATGCCGAACCGGTCATCGCCGCCCGCGGCCTGACCCGCCGGTTCGGCGGCTTCACCGCCGTCGACCATGTCAGTTTCACGATCGAACGCGGCGAAATCTTCGGTTTTGTCGGCTCGAACGGCTGCGGCAAGACGACGACGATGAAGATGCTGACCGGTCTTTTGCCGGCCAGCGACGGCGAGGCGCTGCTGTTCGGCCGCCCGCTCGATGCCCGCGATCCGCAGGCCCGCAGCCGCGTCGGCTTCATGTCGCAGTCGTTTTCGCTGTATGGCGAACTGACCATCCGGCAGAACCTCGATCTTCACGCCCATCTGTTTCACCTGCCGGAACCCAAGGCGAAGCGGCGCATCGCCGAACTGGTCGATCGCTTTGGCCTCGCCGAGCACCTCGACCAGTACGCCGAGGCGCTGCCGCTCGGGATCCGCCAGCGGCTCTCGCTGGCTGCCCTGCGGCATATAGGCGATGCGCGGACAGACGGCGGCGCGGTGGGCCGCATCGGCCATGTCGCCGTCGAGGACCCGGACCTGCCCCGACTGGATCCGGCGGGCGCCGGCCAGAATCGCGAGCAACGATGATTTGCCGACCCCATCCGGCCCGATCAGCCCCACCAGCCGACCGGCCGGCAGCGTCAAAGTCACATTGTCGAGTGCCGTCGCCTTGCGGTAGCGCTGGGTGACCCGGAAAAGCCGCGCGATCGGCCCGCCGTTGCCGATCACGGCGGCGGGCTCGGCTGCAGCTGGGGCGGCCACGCCGCGTTTGGCGCGGTGCGCACATAGGCCACGCCCGGCAGCCCGCTCCTGACAATCTCGGCGCGGCCGTGCAGCCGGTCGGGATCGATGCGGACCCGAACCCGAAACATCAGCTTGTCGCGCTCGTCCTTGGTTTCGACCGTCTTGGGCGTGAATTGCGCCTGGCTGGCGATGTACACGACCTTGGCCGGAATGACGTGTTCCGGGTAGGCATCGAGCACGATGCGGGCGTCGGAGCCGAGCCTGATCCGGCCCGAATCCGCGGTTGGCAGATAGGTGTCCATGTAGACATACGCGGTGTCGAGCATGGTGAAGACCTTGCCGCCGGCGGGCAGCACTTCGCCGACATTCGCGACGCGGTATTCGATGCGGCCCTGGCGCGGCGCCACGAGCGTGTTGTCGAGGATGTCGACCCGGTAGAGCTCGACGTCATGGGTGGCGGCGTCGACGGCGTATTCCGCCCCGTGCACCCTCTGCATCGCGGCATCCTGCGCGGCTTTCGCCGCGGCCAGTTGCTGGCGCCGCTGATCGCGCTGTTCGACGGTGGCGAAGCCCTTCGGCACCAGTGCGTCGGTGCGGTCGAGTTCCTGCTTGGCAAAGACCACCTGGGTCTCTTGTTGCGCCAGGTTCGCCCTGGCCTCGTCGAGCGCGTGCTGCGCCTGGTCGACCAGCGCCTCGGATTTCCTCAGCGAAGCCGCAAGATCGCGCGTGTCCATGGCGGCGACCACCCGCCCTGCCGTCACCATGTCGCCCTCGTCGACGAACAGCTTGGCAATCCGTCCGGCGAACTTGCTGTCGATGTCGATTTCGTCGGCCTCCAGCCGGCCATTGCCAAAGGCGATGCCGGCCGGCAATGCCGGTGCCGGATAGAACCAGCGATAACCGACGAAGATCGCGGCAGGCAGCAAGAGCAACAGCAACCAGCTGCGCTTGAGCCGGCGTTTCCTCTGCCGCCGGGGTTGCGGCGGCGCCACCGCCGGCAGCTTGGCAACCGCCGGCACCCCGCCGATCTCGGCGCGGGTCGCGCCGGCACCGGCCGCCTCCGCGGCAGGGTTGTCGAGTGGCGTGTTTCTCGTCATCGGCTGCACCATCCAATATCGGGATACCGCGACGGGATCGCATCGCTTTGATCCGGCGCAACCCCCGGGCTGCGGATCGACAGGGGCCGCTTCCCTACCGGTCGCCCGACGGATGGTCGCCGTCGCCGGTTGCAGCCTTTTCGCGGCGCCTTGGGTCGCGACGCAAATCAAGCCGCGGCTCGACGCCATCGAGCTTAGCCCGAGGCAACCGGAGGGCAACATTACCTCGAGACCGTGTGGGGGCGCGGTTACGTTCTCCGGGACCCGGCCGATCCCGGGCCCTTAGCGGAACGCGTAGGACAATTGACGATCCGCCGCAAAGCGGCAGCAGGCACCGCCGTCGCGGCCGGCGAAATTACTCGTGAAGAGATCGGCCGCCGCCATCAGCAGGGTGCAGAAAAACTCGCGCTTGCCGTGTGAGCACCCTTCGAGACAGCCGCGGAGTTTATCCTCGGGCCGCGCGAAGCGCGGACCCGGGGGCGGCTTCCTCAGGGTGAGGTAAGTGTTTGCAAAACTTGGCCTCATCCTGAGGCGCGGCCGTTTTCGGCCGCGTCTCGAAGGATGGGCAAGCGGCGAGATCCCTATTTTCCGCACCCTGTTGGATCTCCGAGGCGGAGTTTCGCGCCCGGGAGCACCTCTGCGAGACGTACGGCCTGCCCGGATTGCGCTGCACCCGGCTGCAGCAATACCGGCGCCTGCCGCCGCGCCGGACCTGGCACGGACGCCGACCGCCGCACCCCTGTATGCCGAGGTTTCACGCGACGCAGGCCCTCATCTTACTTACAGCGCGCTCACGGTTAGGTTAAATTCGTGTCACTTCCCTTGCGTTGCGCGACGGGTCACCGTAGCAGTTTCGAGAGAGCGTTGACACCGTCACCGCCGCTGGTGATATTCAGCAGCATGGATCATCTGGGCGGTTGCCATTGCGGTAATATTCATGTTCGCCTTCGGCTGCCAACGCCGCCGGAAAATTATGCGCTCCGCGCATGCACCTGCTCATTTTGCCGTAGCCATAGCCCGCGCATGGTTGCCGATCGCGATGGCAACGTTGAAGTCTGGGCGGATGACTGGCTGCTAGTGGAAAGCTATCGCTTTGGCACCAAGACCTGTGATTTTCTGATTTGCCGACGTTGCGGTGTCTTTATCGCAGCGGTAGCAGAAATGCCTGCTGGAACACGAGCAGTCGTCAATGTGAACTGCTTGAACGACCGTGAAAGGTTCACATCGGATCCCGTGCTTCACGATTTTGAAGGCGAGACTCTCGAAACCAGATCATCGCGCCGGGCAGCGAACTGGATGCCCGCGTTCATCTACCGCTAAAGCGTTCTTCGCACCGGATCAACAATCAGCCCGAACCAACGGCATCAGGTTGCACAAATCAAGACTTCTGGTGCCGGAAATTGTTTTAAATCCATTCTGTGCTACAATACCGGGCATGGGCGAGAAACCGCAAAACGATCCTGTATTGAAGCGCTTCCGTGCCGCTGTCAGTGACATCTACGGCGAGCGGGTTGAGCGCGTCGTCTTGTTCGGCTCGCGGGCGCGCGGCGATGCGCGCGAGGATTCCGATTACGACATCGCGGTATTCTTGCGCGACATGGACGACCGCATGGCCGAGATGAATCGACTTGCCGATCTTAGCACCGCCATTCTCGATGAAACCGGCGAGTTGATTAGCGCGATGCCTTACCTCGCGGCGACTTACAACGACCCGCGCATGCCGCTGATGTATGCGATCCGCAGCGAAGGCATCGACCTGTGAAGCCGCAGACAGCGGCCTTTCTCGACAAAGCGCGGGAACTTCTCGGGCAAGCCGATGCGATGATGGAAATCGGCTTGAACGAACTCGCCGGGCGCACCGCCTACTTGGCTGGACTGCATGCAGCGCAAGCGCTCATCTTCGAGAACACCAGCAAGATCGTCACTTCGCATAAAGGCGTGCAAAGCGGGTTTGGGCGATTGACGAAGGGCGATTCCCGCGTGGACGACGAATTGCGCGCATTCCTTCCCCTGACCTACAACCTCAAAAGGATTGCCGACTACGAAACCGGCCCCGGCGCGCATGTGTCGGCGGAAAGCGCCCGCAAAGCGATTATGACCGCGCGCCGCTTCGTGGATTGCGTCACGGCTCTTATTCCGCCGAACGGTCACGCGCCGCGCGCATCCGATACACCGAAGCCGTAGCCCGACTTCTCCATAAAGGCGCTCATGCGATTTCCGGCGCGTTCCGAAATTCAACATTTCCGGCAAATTGTCTTGCCCTTGTGAGATCAAGGGGTTGCGTTTGCCGTACGATATGGCCGAAACGTGCAAGCGCGTCCGCGGTGTGAGCGCTGCCCGATCTGCGATTTCTTAGGCTTTCTCCAGAAACTGTTGAACTTCAGGCAAGATAAGCTGCGGCTGGAACATCGCCGCTGCGTGGCTCAGACCGGGCAGCGATATAAACTTGGCGCCAGCAATTTGCGAGGCGGTCTGTCGGGCCGCATCGTGGATCGGATCGGCAGTGCCGGCGTAAAGAAGTACAGGCACTGCAATCTTGCCAACCATGTGAGAATACTCTTCCGTCGCTAGCCTTTGCTGCCGGCAGGCAATGAGCGCTACTATGTCATTTGACCGGATGCGTTGCTCGAGTGCGGGACTAACCCATTCGCCATATAGATTTACCAATTCTCCTAACCCATGGCGAAGGACTGTTAGAAGCGGGTCGTCTTTTCCGGGTTCTGCAGGAAAGGCAGAACCGGCAGTCGCGGCGCCGCCGATAACAAGCGCTGCGATTTTTCGGGCACGTATTGTGCCATGGCAAACGCTATCCAGCCTCCCTGCGAGTAGCCCCAGTAACAAGTCTTCTGGATTCCGGCATCATCGAGGATCGCGGCGATGTCGGCGGCGAAATTTGCTGGCGTATACGCCTTCGGATCATGTGGCTTATCGCTCCGACCGTGGCCCCGTGTATCCGGCAGGATGAGGCGATACTTCGTTTTCAAAGCATCGACGTATCCGACTTCGTACCAGCTCTCGCTACTATCCGTGAACCCGTGCCGAAGAACGAGGGGCGATCCGCTTCCCTCGATACGATAGTGGATCGCGATCCCGTCATTGGAGATGTGCGGCATTGACTATCTCCCTCAACGCCAATCGCCCCAGCAATTTTTGGGAACCAGGATCGGCTCTGCGGGTACCTTGCGCAAGGCAAAATACCGCAAGCGGTCGGCTGGCGGCGCTCAACGACCTCCTACGTCAGTCGCGGCCATAGTCGCGCGGGGGTACGACGGCCTGCAGTTCGTCAAGGTCGAGCGCGTCGAGGGCCCGCAAAGCTTCGGCAGTGGCGCTTTTCTGAAAGTTGTCGGGCGCCCGATATTTCTGGTCCTTGGGGCGGGCTATCCAGGCTGCAGCCGCGGCGCGAGCTTGCCGGTAGTGAGATGACAGGCCGCGACCTGGCCGTCACCCGTGGTGACCAGAACCGGCTCTTCCGTCGCGCACACCTGGGCCGCATGGGGACAGCGGGTGTTGAACCGGCAGCCCAGGGGAGGATCGATCGCGCTCGGCGGATCGCCTTCGAGGATGACCCCTCCGGCTGGGCCACCGCCGTCTCCGGGCATGGCCGCGGACAGCAAGGCCTGGGTGTAGGGATGCCGCGGGGCGCCGCACTCACGTCGTGCGCATCTTCTCCGAAACCGGCGTCGGTTGCCAGATACGGATCAGCTTTCGGATCAATGGCAAACACAGTGTCGTTTCTCTATAGCAGGAAACCCGGGTAGACGTCTTGTCCCTGCCGAGCAAGGGTGTCGAAAACCCGCTGGGCGACGGGTTGCGTGCCCAGACATACCCTGTTCTGTCGGGCGCGCGGGCGGCTTTCTCCTCATCGGGATTTAGCGCCCCTATTCCATGAAATTTTTTGCTGATTATTCCACTCCCGTGGCTGTGAAATGGCAAGAAGCAAACCGGCTACCGCTTGAGAGTTAACCAACTGAGTGCTAATCTCGACATTGTCGACATAGGAACTGGAGTTCTCTCATGAACAGCCTGTCAAGAAGATGTTTCTTCGGCTCGGTAGCCGCCGCGGCAGCAGCTGTGAGTACGCCCACGATCCTGACCAACAGGGCGTATGCTGGCGCCCCTACCCTCGTGCCCCGGAAGTTGCCGTTCCCGCCGAACGACCAGTTTGGCAGCTACGAGCCGACGATCTCGGCGGACGGGAACACAATCTATTTCGCTCGCTTTGCGAACAACGGCGACACGCGGGTGAAGGGTCCGGCCGATATCTTCGTCACCCACCGGGTCCGACAGAGTGGCGAGTGGCCCGGGACGGCCGGGGATTGGTCGCCGGCTGAGCGCCTGCCCGACACCGTCAACAGTGATAGCGCCGACCAGGAGCCGTGGATCACACCCGACGGCAAGACTCTGTACTTCATGAGCTACCGGAAAGCGCCTGGCGTCGGGCCGGCGGGAATCTGGGTCAGCCACAAGCAACCTGACGGTGAATGGGGCCAAGCACAGCCCGTCCCCGGAGGCAAAATTAACAACAGCAAGTACATAACCCATTGCTTCATGCCGTTCGATCTTCCGGGCCAGCCGAGCGCCATGTGTTTCATATCCATACGACCCCGCGAACCGGGAGCGCCGCTGACGACCGATCTTTACACAACCCGACAGGTGGACGGCGTTTGGCAGCCGGCCCAGCGCTACGCGAGCCGGTTGCTCAACTCGATTGCGGTCAAGTGCCGCCTCAGCCTCGTAACGCGGGACGACTTCACCCTCGGCGTCGTTTCCGTCCACGACTTTGGCAAATTCCACACTTTGCTTTTCTTGCATTACGACCCGAAGAGTAAGGAGTGGAAGGGGCCGATTTTCGAGGCGCCGTTCAACAATTGGAATATCGACGGCGCGTGCCCGAATTTCCAGGCCAATGGCGAAAGGATGATCTGGTCGGCCGGCTACGATCACGGACCGGACCTCATCACCGGCGGCAGCGACGACGCGGGAGGACTTTATGATCTGTTCTGGCTGCCGACAAGCGAGATCATCGCGTTCTACAAGGCGAGGGCAGGTATCGCCTAAGCGACGTGGATCACCGTGATGAAATTTCCGACATGGGCGCGAGGATTCGTCCTCGCGCTTATCGCCTGGGCGCTCGGCGTCGGCCTCGCGTTTGGACACAGTGGGCTTCAGCGAGCGGAGCCGCCGGTTGAAAGTAAGCTCAAGCGGCCTCCGAGCGAGGTCAAGCTCTACTTTAGCGAGCGCCTGGAGCCGGACTATAGCACCGTTCGGGTCAAAAATGATCGTGGCGCTCAGGTCGATCGACAGGACGCCTATGTTGACCCTTCAAATCCCCTCCTCCTGCGGGCGACATTGCAGCCACTTGAGCACGGGACCTATACGGTGATCTGGCGGGTGCTCTCCCTCGATGGACATGTGACCGAAGGACGCTTCACGTTCCGTGTCCAATGACCACGCTGTTGTTCGGTGCAGAATGGGTTCATCTTGTTCAATGCGTCCTCCTGACGGGCGCATTTTCCCTTCTGCTGCTTGCCGGACGGCCTGCGACCTGCTTCATGCGCCGATGGGAGCAGCGAGTTCTGGGCTGGGCGCGATGGCTCGTGGTCGTGGCGCTGGCTTCGGGCGTTACCGTGTTGGCTACCCAGACCGGGCTGTTTGAGGGCCGCCCCGAGGCTGCGCTCGAGGCGGGAGCTATCTGGCATGCCATGCTGGATACACGGTCGGGATTCCTATGGATGGTGCGTCTCGGTCTGCTGATCGTGCTGGCGGCCTTTCTTTTCCTGCGCGGCGACGTTGCTGACCGACAAAACTGGATCGCTGCTGCCCGGGGCGAAGCATTTTTGCTGGCCGCGCTCGCTCTGGTTCTTCGCGGGAGTTCCAGCCACCTGGCCGCAACCTCGGAAAGCCCATGGCTGCAGGCCATCGACATGGTGCACCTGCTCGGCGCGGGCGTCTGGGTGGGTGGCCTGCTGCCGCTCGCGCTCCTTCTGTATGGCGCCAGCCAGGGGGCAGCGGCTCCTGATCGCTACGCGGTGCGGACCATGCAGCGCTTTTCCCGCGTCGCTCTCATCACGGTGCTCATTCTTGCCGGTTCGGGTATCGCGAGCGCTTGGCTGTTGGTCGGAGACGTCGCCGGCCTGGTGGGGACGACACACGGCCACCTGCTTCTTGCCAAGTTTGCCGTTCTCGTCGCGGCGCTTCTGCTAGCCGCCGCAAGCCGCACGATACTGCCCGCGTTGTCGAGCCCACCTGCGGCAACGGCGTCCGCGACGGCGCGACGCATGGCATTGTTCATCGCGATCGAGGCGGCTCTGGTGCTGGTTGTGCTCGGCTTCGCTACAGCGATGACGGTGACCACGCCCGCGCTTCACGACGATCCGGTGTGGCCCTGGCCTGTCCGGATCTCGCTCGACGCCTTGCCTGAAGTTCCAGTCTTGCAGCGTCTGGTGCAACTGCCGATCGCGTTTGTGCTGGCGGGTTCCGGGCTGACGATTTTGGCCATCGTGTTCCTCGTGCGCCGCCGACCCGTCCTTCTGTTCGGGACACTTTTCGTCCTGGTTTCAGGCGGTGCCGCAATCGCCCTTCAGCCATTGATGATCGGAGCCTACCCGACCTCGTTCGCGCGTCCGCCGTTGTCGTATACAGCCGGCTCGATTGCAGAGGGAATGGCGCTCTACGAGGCGCATTGCGCGTCCTGCCACGGGACGCCGACGGCCGACCGCGAGGGGCCAAGGGGAAGGACCGTCGATCTGCTCGCTCCCGGAACGGCGCGGCGATCCGCGGGAGACCTCTTCTGGCTGATAACGCATGGGCAGCCGGACCGTGGGATGCCGGAGTTCGGGAGCCTGCTTGGACCAGCGCAGCGCTGGCACGTGATCAACTTCCTCCGCGCGTTCGGCGCGACCACCGACCAGCGCCGGGTCGGAGCCGTGGTACAACTTAACGACGCTTGGCTGGCCGCACCCGACCTGACCATCTCTGTTGGCCCTCTGACGCCAACAACGCTGCGCGACTACAGAGGCAAGCGGATGGTTCTGCTGGTGCTTTACGCTCTGCCTAACTCGCGCGCGCGGATGGCCGAGCTCGCGAGGCAATATGGAGTTCTTTCGGTTCTGGGCGTGGAAGTCGTTGCGGTGCCGCCTCGCAGCTCGCCGGAAGCGATCGCCGAGCTCGGCGAGTCGCCGCCCGTGCTGTTCCCGGTTGTGACCGACGGAAATGAGGATATCGCCGCCACCTACCGCTTGTTCGCGCCCGGCGGCGCGCATGCGGAACTACTGATCGACCGGCAGGGATACATCCGCGCGATTTGGCGGAGCGACCAAACCGGTATGCCGGAAGCCGACGCAGTTCAAGCCCAGGTGGAGAGGCTCAATGAGGAGAAATCCCCGCCGCCACTCCCCGATGACCATGTCCATTGATGAGATCGGAGGATCTTGGTGATGCGGATGTGGCAGGTAGCCATACTCGTGAACTTGGCCCTGGCGGTCGGTCTCGGCTTCGGCTACGGCGCCTGGGGTCGCCGGCTGGCCACACTCGACGGCGAGGTCAAGACGGCGCAAGCGCAGGTCGAGCGGCTCAGACGCGAGCGCGGGGCGTGCTTTGCGGGGGCCCGCTTCGGTGAACAGCTGTGGGAGGGGCGAGGCATCGTGCGGGCCGTTTACCCCAAGCTGCTCCTCATCACGCATGAGGAGATCTCCGGCCTGCTGCCTGCTAGAACCACCGGCTTTCGTTTGGCCGATTCCGCTAATCACGGCCGGGTCCACGCCGGCGACCCGATCCGGTTCTGGCTGCAAGGCACCGGGTACGGCAACAGCAAGCTGGTGAGGGTGGAGGCATGGTGAACGGCCGTGATGAGACATTGATGCGTGCCCATTCAGAGAAGACGCAGCGTCCACGCGCGGGTGTAAATTCCAGCGCGGTCGCCGGTGGAGAATCCGGTGTGTCTCGTGGTGCAGGCGGGGTGGTCACCGCGGCGGCGGTTTAGGGTAGAGTTGTCCGACTGGGAGGTTGCCGCCTCACGAAAGGACTTAACATGAACAAGCGAGCTGTTTCCCCCCAACCTTTGGGGCTTGCTGCGGTCGCCGCCGCGGGCGCGTTTCTGTTGCTTGCCCTCGGACAGTCCGCCTTCGCGCAGGAAATGAACGACATGCCGGGCATGCACCATGGCACCCGGCACGAGCGGTTTTCCTTCGGAGAACCGGGCAACCCCTCGAAGGTCGACCGAATCGTCAATATCACTACGGGCGACATGAGGTTCGAACCGTCGACCGTTGCGGTGTGGGTCGACGAGACCATTCGTTTCGTCATCGCGAACAAGAGTCGGATCGACCACGATTTCACCATCGGCGACGTCGCCACGCAAACCAAACATCGCGCGGAAATGGCCGCAATGATGCAGAACGGCGAAATGCACCACCACAATCATCTCAACGCAGTCATGGTTGGCCCCGGCCAGCAGCGTGAGTTGATCTGGAAGTTCACCCGCGCCGGGAGCTTCGAGTTCGACTGCGATGTCCCCGGCCACTTCGAGGCCGGCATGAGAGGCGTCATTGAGGTCCGGGCGAAGACGGGCAGCCATGCCGACAGCAGGGTCGCGCTTTCGCTCGGCCTTGCCATCGCCCAAATCGCAGCAGCGGGGATCTGAAAGGTAGGCGTCGCTCACCGAGAGCCAGGAGTCGGAAAAAACAATCACTCTGAACATCCCGGTGCGACAGATAAGGCCGTTGCGTCTCGGTACTGGTCAGCGAGCCCAAGCCGGATTGCCGCTCGGGCCAGAAGGGATCGGGTCTGACGAAGTCTGCAGACGATGGCCGTTATGGGGCAAGAGGAGCGGTTCCCGCCGCGAAGGCTAAGCGGAACTTTACCGGTCTCAAGGACGAATGCCGCTGATCGCGCGAGTTTGCGCGAGGGCGGGTGGCTGGTTTTATGACTACAGGTCGGCCGTCGGCGAGATCCCGAGAGTTCGAAGACGTGCTGCTGAAAGGGTGTCGGCGTGGCCAGGACGTGGCGCACAGGTCCTCGGCCACTTGAGAAAAACGACCGGGTTTCGCAGCCGCCGCCGCACGGTCACCGCCGCCCTCACCGCCCGAGCGGCATCACGAAATTTCGATGCGGCGGCGCCGGGACCCGGTCAATTCTGGTAGGCGCCCTGGTCGATCTCGCCCTGGGCCGTGCTCCGGCGACTGCCGGCGAAGTCGAGCAGGCCGATCGAGGACAGCGGCAGCAAGACGCCGGCGTCGAGTGCCGGCGACCCGGCGGCGAGCTGGAAATCGAATGTCGCGGGATCGACGAGTTGCGGATCGGCAAAGCGGGACTTCGCGTCGTTGCCGGTCGCCATCTGGTATCTCGTAAAGACAGAATAGGTCTTGTTCAGCCATGTCCAATCGCTGTTGTCCGCCCCGCCGAGCGCATCGTAGAGATTGTAATCGAGCGTCGCCGGATGCGTCGGCGTCGTGACAAAGCTGTAAAGCAGCAGGTTCTGACTGTTGTCGGCCTCAGCGATGTTGTTCATGAAGGTGTTGTCGCTGGCATGGAATTGAATCTGGAATTCGCCCTCGCTCTGGGGAGCGGTGCCGTTGCCGTAGAGCGTGTTGTTGACGATGATGCAGTTGGTGGTGCCGCCGACACCGTTGGCATAGCCGCCGATCGAGATGCCGACCTGATTGCTCGCATAGACGATATTGCTGCGGACCGTCACCCGGTCGCTGGTGTGGCCGTGGTGTTCGCTCGCCGCCTCGATGCCGAGATCGGTATTGTGCACGAGATTGCGCTCGATCACGACGTCGGCGCCGCCGTCGACATAGATCCCGTCGGCCAACTCCTGGCCCCGATAGGCGGGATTGTGCAGTGAGCTGATGTTGTAGACGGTATTGAGTGCGATATAACCGTTTCGCGCCCGGTCGAAAGCGGGTTCTTGGGCCACGTGTTCGTAGACGGCGATGTCGATGCCGATATTGTCGTTGTCGTGTATCAGATTGTCGGTCACCTGCCAGTATTGGACATTGCCGGTAATGGCGAGCGATTCGCTGAACCCGGTGACGAGACCGTCGAGTTCATTGTCGGCGAGGATCACTTCGGTCAGGCCGACCGGCGCCGAAGTGCCGTAGACGGCGATGCCGAGGGCGTCGAACGCACTGGTCTTTCCTGTCGTGACGATGTTCTCGACATGGTTCTGCAGGATTTCGATATTGCTGCCGGCGCCGATGACGTAAATGCCGATCGGATCGAGCAACGCGCTATCGCTCCGGTAATTCCGGATCGTGAAGCGGATGATCCGGACAAACCTGACACTGTCGAGCGTAAAGAGGCCGTTCTCGCCGTTCGGGATCGGCAGGCCCGTGCCGTCGACGATCGGCGACGCGCCCGGCGCCGCCGTCACCGTGATGAAACCCTCGGCCGCCGACCCGGAATGGGTGACCGTGACCAGTTCGTTGTAGATTCCGGTTTCGACATTGATCGTGGCGCCGGCCGGAACATTGTCGACCGCGTGCTGGATGTGGCGCCAAGGATCGGCCTCGTTGCCGGCGTTGTTGTCGTTGCCGGTGGTCGCGACATAGAAGGCCGGTCCCGGCGACGCCGTGCCGGCGTTGACGGTGACCGCGGCGGCGCCGTTGGCCAACGGCGCTGCGACCGACTGGGCCTCGATCTCGACGTTGATCGGCGCCGGGACATCCGCCGGGGCGGCATAGAGCCCGGTGCTGGAGATCAGCCCGAGCGACGCGGCCCCGCCGGGAACGCCGTTCACCAGCCAGGTGACGGCGGTGTTGCTGGTCCCGGTCACTATCGCCGCGAATTGCTGGGTTTTCTGAGGCGCCAGGGTTTGCGCCGGCGGCGAGACTTGTACGGTCACTGCCACGGCCGCGGCCGGACCGGCGACGATCAGCGCCGGAAGCAGGATCGCAAGCCGGACGATGAGACAGAAATTGCCGCCGACAGGCCTGAAATCCCAACGGATGACGCAACTTTTTCGAATTCTGAACGATGCGATCGGCGCCATCGTCCGGATCATAACCGCAACCGATACTAGTGTATAGATTCCAAGATATCGATATGTTGCGGTTGGTTTTGTCGTTTTGGACAAGATCTGGTAGAAGGAGGTTGGGGTCGGGATCGGGGGGTCCATGGCCGCACCGCGTCGAGTGATTGCGCTGGTCAGTGATGAAGCGCAGCGGCTGCAGTTGCAGGAGGTCGCGCATCACCAGAACCCGGTTCGAGATATCCTGAACGACGTTCAAATCATGCGAGATGAACATATAGGTCAGGCTGAAATCGCGCTTGAGAGAGCTCAACAGGTTGAGGACCTGCGCTTCGACTGACTTGTCGAGCGCCGATACCGCCTCGTCGAGAAGTCCGCGGGTTGAGCGCCAACGCCCGTGCGACGTTGACGCGCTGCTTCTGACCGCCCGACAGTTCGTGCGGATAGCGCGCACCGAATTGGTCGGGGCGCAGGCCCACTTTTTCGAGCAGTTCGCGCGCCGTCTTCTTGGCCGCCGAGGCGCGCGCGCCATGCACCCGTGGGCCATAGGCAATCGAATCCTCGACCGGCAGACGCGGGTTCAGGGACGAATGACTGTCCTGAAAAACCATCTGCATATTGCGGCGCAGCTGGCGCAGCGGGAGCCCTTGCGGCTCGGCAACCGGCTCGCCGTCAAAGACACATAGTCATAGCGCAGGCGCTGCCAGACGTTACCCCAGTAGCCGCGCGCGCGCCGCCGTGCCACCGGAACGGCACCCGCCTCGATCGTCGCGACTTCGGACATTCTGCAGCCTCCCCGGCTAGGCTCGCTTGATGCGCGGATCGACCAGCATCTGCACCAGGTCGACGCCGAGATTGATGAGGACAAAGATCATCGCGAGGACGAGGATCGTCCCCTGCAGCAGCGGAATATGCGGGTCAGGATCGCCCGATTGAGGATGAAGCCGGTGCCGGGCCAGTCGAAGATCGTCTCGACGAGGATCGAGCCGCCCATCAGATAGCCGAGCTGCAGGCCGGTCATGGCGAGGATCTGCGGCAGGGCGTTGCGCACCGAGGGTCGGCAGTAGGCGACGGCGGCCGAGCTGCTCCGCCGCGGCACGCTTCCGGACTCGGCGGGCGCCCGCCAAGCCGCGGCTCGACACCATTGAGCTTGGCCCCGGTATTTCGTAGCGCCCGAACGGCTGCCCGCGCAGTAGCGGCGCCGAGGCGCCGGGAGACATTCGGCCATCAGCCGATATCGGGCGGCAGGATGACGACGCCGTAGTCCCGGCCCTGCCAGGCGCCGGTTTCCTGCCATCGCCAGGTAAAGTCGACCCGCGCTCCCGGCGGCAGACGGCCCGTATCGAGCGTCGCAACGTGGAAGCCGAGACCGCTGTCGGCGGTCGGCGCGTCCGCGACGTCATGCCACCCTTCTCGTCCCCAATGGACGATGGCCGGGCGCGGCAGCGCGATCGCCAGCCGCTGGCCGACGAGCGCGCCATCGATCGGCGCGTGCATCCACCAGAAGGCATGCCGGGCCGCCGGACGGCGCCCTCGGTAGCGCTGCCAGACAGCGCGCGGCCGATCCAACGGATGCCTGAGCTGGCGCGATATCATCAGTTTGATGAATTCTGCATGGGCCCAGACGAGCGGCATCGCCGATCCCGTCGGCCGCCCGGGTGCCAAGCGCCGGCTCGGGATCGGTTCGGCGTCCCAGACTTGCTCCGGCAGCATCCCGCCGGGACTCGCCATCGCTGCCATCGCTTCGAGGTAGGGCAAAGGGTCGCCTCCAGCCGCGACTTCGTAATGCCCGCGCTCTCCGGTCAGCAGCGGCCAGCCCCGCCCGCGCCCGGCCAGGTCGTGGGCATAGGCGCTGCCGTCGTCGCGCTCGCCATAGGCGTCGCCATTGTACCGGTGCCAGACCGGGCCGCACGGCGTGTCGCATTTGAGCAACGCGTCAACGGCCCGGATCGAAGCGCGGATCATCGGGTCATCGGGGTCGCGCAGCCCGAAACGGACGAGTTGGAGGAACTCGGTGCCGATCTGCTCATCCCCGTGCTCGGCCCCGGTGCCGATCGGCGCGATCTGGCGAGCGATGGTCGGCCGTTCCAGGATCTCTACCGGCAGAGCGCGAACATAGTAGCCGGGCACCCCCAACCGCTCAGCGAGGGCGGTCCCGGTGACCGAGGTCCACCGCTCGATGTTGCGATTCCAGAAATCGGCGAGTTCAAGCGCCCAGTCGCTGGCCGGAGGCGCCAGCAGCCCGGCTCCGGCGACCAGGGCGGCGATGCAAACGGCGAGGGTAAAGGGGTTGATGCCGGGGCCTTCCTCCCAGCGGTCCTGCTGGGTCGCCGGTCCGGTTCGCGCGATATAGCCGAGCGCCCGGCGCACCATATCTTCGACCTCGATGCCGGCGAGCGCTTCGCGCTCGTCGAGAGCCGCGGCGAGCAGCACCGGAAACGCGGTTTCGTCGAGCTGGATGCCTTCCCAGAACGGCCGGCCGCCGAGCCATTGGTTCTGAAACCAGTGGCCGTCCTCGATCTGGATCGCGGCGAGGTAGCGCAACGTGTCGCGCGCCTCCTGCTCGGCGCCAAGCGCCAACAGGGCGCCGGCGGTCTCGACCAGGTCGCGCGGCCAGACAAGGTGATAGCCGCCGCGCTCGTTGCCGGTGTCGCCCCACGGCACGCTGAGGCTCGCCACCATCGCGCCGGGATAGGTCTTGTCGAGGTGCGTCCGCAGCACGACCGTCGAGACCAGGAACTCCTCGGCGAGCGCGGGCGGGATGTCGAGCGGCACGGCCCAGCGCTCGCTGCGTTCCGCCTGCCAAGCCTGCCAGGGCGCCATGTGCTGCTGCAGGAGGTTGTCGAACGGCTGCAGCAAACTGGAGATCGCGAGCGTCGCCGCCGACTCGGCGCTGCTGCCGAAGCCGAGGGCGAGCACGACTCGCTGCGGGAGTTCTGCGATCAGGGCAACGTTTCCGGGTCCGGCCGTTTCGTACTCCCAGGTCATCGCGCCGTTGCGGACGAAATCCTGCCAGCCGTCGCTGTCGCCGACATAGCCGGCGCTGGCTCGCCGGACCGCATCGCGCTGTCTCTCATCGACCGCCGCCAACGCGACGCCAAACGGCCCCTGCTCGGCCCACAAGGTCCGGCGCCGGCGATGCAAGACGACGGCGGCGCGGTTACCATAGCCGGTGGCCCCGAGATGGGGAGCCAGGAGCGCATAGACCCTGAGCTTCGGATCGCCGTCGAGACGGCACTCGATCGCCAGCACATCGCGCCGAGCGTCCGGGGAAATGCGCAGGCGCAGCGAATAGCGCTCGATGCCGATGGACGACTTCGACGGCCGGAACGCCGGGCGCCAGGAGCCGCAGCCGATAGTTGGCGACGCGCTTCACCTCGGCCCAGAAGCCGTCGCCGTCGGCAATGATGAAGCCGAGGTCGCGGATCTGCGGGATGTCGACGCGCGGGTAGTACACTTCGTTGACGATGCCGAACCCCAGGGTGAACCAGAGGCGCGAAAGCCCCAGCGCACATCCCACCATGTCCTTGGCGCTGCTCGTCCAAGTCGGTGCGGCCCCTGGACCTCCCGGCGCGCGTGCGATCATCGGTCGCCTTCATGCGTTTTTCCGTGCCCGCGCTGCAGATCTATGGATCGCGCCGGCTCGCACGAATTGGGCGCGGACCGCGGACCAATAGGTATCCGATTGTGCCGCAAGCACCCGCCGATGTGTAGGAGTTAAGAGCGTGACCCAAAAGCATGATGCGTTGCGAGGATTGCGCGCTTCACAGTAATAGGTCTCCACCGTGACGAAGATCGGGGCTTCAAGCGCGGCCGGGACCCGAGCGGGCGCGCACTCTTCCGCGGAATGTCTCTACGGGGCAACGGCTTAGGCGCCGCGCCCTGACAGCGGCGGCCAGCGGCCGGAGGGGACCGAAGGGACAACTGGTTGTCCACGTCGCGCGCGCGCGTGACGTGGACTTTGGGACTTGCCTCCAGGGGGCCCCCCAGCGGTCATCGCTCCCGGCGCGCTCATCGAGATCATGGCAATCGAGACGCGGCGCCGAGGGCCGCCGGGCCATGGCGTCACCTGCCGCGGCAAGGACACCGCGGGGGCAAACAGCGCTCCCGCTCGCGGGGGTTCTATTTGCCGTTGGCGATCGCGTATACCTCGGCCACGCTGTTCCCCTTGATTTCGTCCGAAGTGACCCGCTTGGTGATCGGCACCATCGTCGTCGAGGCATATGTCTTGAAGTCGAATACCTTATCGCTGATGACCGTCCGCCCGTCTTTCAAGCGCGCATTCACATCGGCAAATACTGCCGGCAAGTTGTCCGTCTCGATTTCCCAGATCATAAGATAGCGCTGCGGCGGCTTCGCTTCGCCAAATTGCACATCGCCAACCTTGACGAATTGACACGCAACAAACCCCGGAATTCTCAAAAGGTCGTGGATATGCTGTCCTTCATACCACTTTACATATGCATCTTCCTGGCCTTTTACCGGGTTGGAGAACACCATTAAATAGTAGTGTTGCTTTTCCGCCGCAAAAGCGTTCATCATCGCCAGCAAATACGCACCGGCGGATAGGATGCCGATCAGGAAGCTTTTCCTGCTCATCTTCTGTTCCTCTCGCTGAATGTTGCCAATCAGTTGCGACACCCGACCGCGAGCACCGCGGCGATCGCAATGCGTTTACGGCGTCGCATGCTAGAGCTAGATACCCCGAGCCGAACGTGTCAAGGCCGAGCTTCGCACGCCGGGCCGGCCCCGCCCCGGCCGTCGCGTTCCGCTCCGGCGCAAGTCAACCACCCTCGGCCCGTCGCCTTCCCAGCCCGAGAGATTCGCGCTACATATCGGCTTTGAGAGCACTCCGTCGGGATAGAGGAGCTTTTGATGGAGCTCGGGCGCGCGACAATGAGCGACAGCGCGCCTGCCCCCAATATCGAGCCCGCTGCGAGTGATCCCTTCGCGATGCAGCTCAATGGCGACCAGCTCTTCGAGCGCGGCGACTTTGCCGCGGCGGAGGAGATTTTCAGACGTCTTTTCGGCAATGGATATGCGCCGAATTGGTGCTGTTTTCAGTTGGGCCGTATTGCCGCCCGCCAGCAACGGTGGGACGAGGCGGTCAAAAATTTCGACAAAGCGCTCGCCGGCGACAGCGCGATCGTCTGGGCTTGGTTTGAAAAGGGCCTGGCGCTAAGGCAATGCGGCGCCGACAAATCGGCGTCGATTGCCGAGCTTGCGTGCTTTGCGCGACAGGAGCCCAAAGGGCTGTCAGAAGGCCATTACGCGGTGCTGTTGCAGGCGGCGAACGATGCCTTCGATGCGCAGGCCTACCCTGACGCGCTCGCTCTTTACCGGTTTGTTCGGGAAAGCGGCTACGGCGGATATCTCGGCAAGTTGCGCTGCGCCGATGCGCACCTCTTGAGCGGCGACGCGGAAGCCGCATTGCGGATCCTCGACGAGGCTCCTCCGGATCCGGGAGACGACATCTGGGGCGATCTGACCAGGGCGCGAGCGTTGCTCGCCTTGGGCCGTTACGATGCCGCGGCGGCGTTGGCGCGGGCGTTGCTCGCGCGGGCGCCCGAAAATGCCGATGTCGTGGGCGTTTTGATCACGGCGCTGGAGGGGGCCGACGACAGGGCGGAGCTTGCCTCTTTCGAGCGATATTTGTACGGGCTGCCGGAAGCACAGCGAATTCTGTTCCTGCTCAGGGCGAAGCTGCGCACCGAAGATTACGATGGCGCGGCCCGGCTCTGGAACGAACACCCCTCCCCTGCCAGATCCCTGCTGCTGAACGCCGTCAGGGAGCTGCAACGCCGGCGCGACTTTGCGACGGCGGAGCGCCTGATCGACAGCAGCGGCTTGAAATTCGATCCGGGGACGAACCTGCCGCTGAAGCGGGCCGCAGTCGTGTGCTGGGACCTGTCGCACAATCCGGTCGGCCGCGCCGCCGTCCTTTGCAAGCTCTTGGAGACCGACTGGGCCGTCGAACTCATCGGCCCGATCTGGCGGCGGTTCGGGAATTCTCTGTGGAAGCCCTTGCAAGGCGAAGGATTGACGGTGAGCTCGTGCCACGCGTCGACGCTGCCGGATGTCTGGCGCGAGGGCGCCAAAATCGCTCTCGGCCGGCGCTATGACATCGTCATCATCTGCAAGCCGCGGCTTCCCGGCCTCGTCCTCGGCCTGCTGCTGGCGGAGCAGAGCGGCTGTCCATTGCTGGTCGATGTCGACGAGGACGAATTGGCCTTCTCACCGCGACCGAACGATCCCGGCCGCCTCGATCGAGAACTGATCGAAGAACCGTTTGCCGCCGTCGGCTCTCGGCTGGCCATCGAGAACCTGGATGCGGCCGATGCCGTGACGGTCTCGAACCCGGCTCTCTTGAGCCGTTTTCCCGGCCATATTGTGCGCCATGCCCGCGACGAGCGCGCACCCCTCGTCGATCGGGCGGAAGCGCGTCGCCGCCTCGGCTTCACGAGCGATGATTTCGTCATCGCCTTTATCGGTACGACACGGCCGCACAAAGGCCTCTCGCATGTGATTGCGGCGCTGCAGGCGATCGATGATCCGCGGCTCAAACTGCTGGTGGCGGGATCGGTGTCGCGCGACGTCGAACGAGAACTGGCCGACCCCCGCCTCTGCGGCAGGATCGTCCAGCACCCGCCGTTCGCGATTTCCGAGATCGGCGTCTTTCTCGCAGCCGCCGATCTCGTGCCGATCCTGCAGGACCCGGACACGCTGATCGCGCGGACCCAATTGCCCGCAAAGTTCGTCGACGCGTTGTGGTATGGTCTGGCGACAGTGGCGACCGATGTCGTGCCGATCCGCGATATCGCCGCGTGCGGCGTTGTCGACGTCATTGCCGGCGCCGACTTCGCCGGTTATTTGAAAGCGATGCGCGCGCGGCCGCCGCAGCCGCAGTTGCAGGATCAGCGCAAGCGCGTGTTTGCCGGGGAATTCGGCCTGGCCGTCAACCGTGCGCGCCTCGCGGCGGCAATCCGGGAAGCAACGATGCGCCATGACCCGGAGCGGAGCCGCGTGCGCGCGCGGCTCGCACACCTCTTGGCCGAGACGCGCGCAGCGGCCGCTGCGGTCCGCGAGGCGGATGCCGAGACCGCGACAAAACACCAGCGCTCGCTGGCGCAGGCCCCCGACTTGGCCTTCTTCTGGAAGCAGAACGACAGCGGGCTGTTCGGCCGGCGATCCGACCATGTCCTCGAGCACCTTCTGAAGTCGGGCCGGATAGGCCGGATCATTCACTTCGACCACACCCTGAGCCTCGGTGACTTGCGCCACATGGTCGGCGAAGACAGCAAGGGGAGCCGCAATGGCGCTGCCCTGCAACTCGACCAGACCTTCGATCGGATCTTCGAACTGAGCGACGAGCCGCGGCTCAAACGGCGCGTCTTCATCGTCGACCGGGACGGCGACAGTGCCGGCCTCGCCGGCCGGGCTGCCGGCGGCGCCGATCATTTTGCCGACTTCGTCGGTGACAGACTGCGCGCCGGAGGGCTCGATCCGCGGCGGACCATCGCCTGGGTCTGCCCGGTCGTTCAAGGTTTTGCCGAAATCGCGCGGAAGTTATGCTTTCGCAAAATCGTCGTCGACCTGATCGACGACCAGCGCACCTGGCCCGCGAGCGATGGCGAGCGCGCGCGGTTGCAGGCCGAATACGAGGGGACCCTTCGGGTCGCCGATCTCGTCTTCGCCAATTCCGCCGGCAACCGTCGGCGCTTTGCCGATTTGCGCGGCGACATCGTCGTCGTTCCCAATGGCGCCGAGCTTCCCGACGGATCCGAGCCGATCGACGATGGCGCGCAGTTTGCAGCCCTGCCCAGGCCCATCATCGGCTACGTCGGCAATATGCGCCACCGGGTCGACTGGGGGCTGGTGCGCGAGCTCGCCGTGCGCAGGCCCTCCTGGAGCTTTGTCATGATCGGGCCGATCGAGGAAGGCGTGGTACCGCCGACGGTCTCGGCGCTGCCCAATGTGATCTTTCCGGGGCCGGCGCCCTATCATCAGGCGCGGTCGTGGATGCAGGGCTTCGATGTCGCAATGATGCCCCACTTGCGCTGCGAGATGACCGACTCGATGAGCCCTCTCAAGCTCTACAACTACCTGGCGGTCGGCGTTCCGGTGGTGACCGCGCCGGTTGCCAATATCGAGGAGCTGACCGACCTCGTCGGCACCGGCGGAAATGCCGATGAATTTCTCGCGGCGATCGAGGAGCGGCTGTCCGCGCCGAGAACACCTGTGCCGCGGGAGCGGCTCGCGGGCTTTTCGTGGGACCGCCGCGTATCGGCGATGCTCGACAGGGTCGAAGCGCTGTTCTAAGACCCCCTCGGTCCCCGATGGCGGCGGCCAATGAAGGACCTATGGGGAGCCGAGCTTCCAGCTTCGCCTGCCGCCGGCGACCCTGGTCGGCAAGCCGACGATCGCGCTGCTCGCCGCCGAGATCGATCGATCGCGGGCGGCATCGCCGTAAGGGGTCTCAGCGGCGGAGCGCCAGCGCCCTCCTTTTCTTGGAACACGGTCCGGGGTTCCGAATGAACGTCATCAGGCCCGTCTTCCACCACGCGCGCACCCGCCCGGATGCCGCGGCGATCGTCGAGGACGATCGCATGATCACGTATCGCCTGCTGGAGCTCCTGATTGCCGAGACCGCCGCTCGGCTTGAGTTGCTCGGGTTGCCGACCGGCGATCGCATCGGCCTTTGCCTGGGCGACGGCGCGGCTCATCTCGTCGCGCTGCTCGCCGCCGCTCGCAACGGCGTGGCGACGTGACGTTCCTTTCCCGCAAGGGCTGGTGAAATCGGTGCCGCGCGGTTGCTGGCGCCGGCCAATTCTTAGCTGAGAATCGTTAATAAAAAAGCGGTGGCTCTCTCTGTCATCTCGGCATAAATTCAATACGCGACTAAACGGAACGACAACTACAGGTAGAAGGGGAGACAACTATGAATGCTCGTGACGCAGTTTTGCTGGGCATGTTGGCAGCGTCCCCCGCAGTCCTCAGCCAGAAGGCAATAGCTGGAAACGCTGCAAAAATTGCGCTTCCTACCGGTCAATTTGCGGTCACTACTCAGGGGTCTTTGGCGGTGTGCATAAATGCGAAAACCTACGTCGAAGTACCTTGTAGCAAACAGGATGCACTTTCTCTTCCGCTAACCTTCATGGCGGGCGGAGTAGAGACCTGGGATGCGACGGGCAAGACTTGCGCGACCGCTATGACGGTGCTTTCCGCTTCTCCGCCGAATGCTTCGCCTCCGAACATTTCCCACACGCAGGTCATTAAAATGATAACAAATTATGATCCCACTACCGGCACCGGCGACGCGTCCTTTACCGAATGGAGTGGTGGCACATGCGCTGGTGCAACTTTCGACAAAACCGGCGCAACCGTAGTTTCCACCGGGAGCGTCCACTTCATTGTATCGCAAGGGGGGCAGAGGATTAATGTCTTTACCACGGGACTCACGAATAGCGCCGGTTCCATCGGTACCTTCTCCTTAAGCGACGTCCTTCTGAAGCAATAGCTCGCGAATGTCGGCCCCTCGCCGGCAAGCATATAGATATTGGCGCGGCAGCTAACTAATCTTACTGAGTCACAAAATGTTCTATGAAGTATTGTGCTAAATATGAACCGCAAAATGTAGTATGTAAGCCGATTGCTTGGCCGGTTGGGGGACCGGGATGGACGGGGCAACCAGTGGGGGGAGCGAAGCCGGATTTGCTGCCTATGTCGAGGCGCTTGGCAAGGCACTTGGCCACGCCGACCGGCAGGAGCCGATGCGCGATTACTGTTTGGGGCTGATGATGCCGATCGCCCGCAAGAGCGTCGAGCCGCTGGCGGCGGTGACGGCGGGATGCGCAAGCAAGCGACGCCACTGAACTCGATCTAAATCGCCTCCCCGGCACCCGCCGCTATGCCCTGCTCGCAATCCGCAGCCGCCTTCACAACGACTGCAGCAAAACCGGCGCCGGCGTCGCGCAGTTCCTGACGCCAGCGATAGCTCTGCCCGGGACAAACATCCGCCCGACGCGCCACCTCGGCAACGATCGCGCCCGGCGCAAACGCCGCCGCAACCAGCGCCCGCTTCCGCTCGTCGCTCCACCGTCGCCGCCGCTCCGCGCCGCTGAGTAATTGAACTTCGCCATCGCACCGTCTCTTGCAGCGGTGCAAGCACCGCCGCTTGCACCGCTGCCTACCCAGCCGATCCGTCGACAGACGGCAACGCGGCCTTCCGCGGAGGGTTACGGTCCGGCCCGAATGGCAAGACTTCTGCCCTCGCGGTCACCGCCATTTCGCGGCAGATCGTGCGGACCCGTTCCTGACACACCCGCGCTCAATGAGCGGGAACTATCGTCACGTTTTCACCCGCTCGACTATCGGGTTCCGTCGTCAACGGCTTTTCGATAGGCGCGCCGATGCTCGTGTTCTCCATAGCCGATTTCGACCTTCCGAAAGCCCAGGTCGGGATCAAAAAACAGCTCGCACACCAGTCTCACGTGCGGCGTCGTGATCTGCTCTTGGCTGAAATCATGGAGAATGCGTGGATTCTTCGACGGGTTGACGGTTGGTGAAATGGCGATGCTCCAATCGTAATCGTCGAACAAGATATACCCGCCTGGCTTGAGCAGATCCTTTAGGATGACAGCGGCGGGCGCGTCATGGTGAAGATAATGTGCGCCGTCGAGAAAAACGAAATCAAACAGTCTGACGCAGCTTTGCTTGCGGCGCTCTAGCAGAAACTTTGCCAATTCCCAAGCGTAACTCGCAAAGGTCTTGCGCTCATTCCCCACCATCCGGAAATTCGTAAACCCCTCGCGGCGCAGGTCGGCGTCGAGCGCCGTCAGTTTGTCCGCGAAGTCGAAGAAATATATCATTCCCTGATGCTGCAAGACGCGGCACAGTTCTAATGAAGTCGCCCCAATGCCCACCCCGATCTCGGCGATCACCGGTTGCGGATTGTCGGCGATAACCAACCGCAGCAGATCGAGCGCATGTTGGTTGGGCCGCGAAATCGCCTGTCGAGCCGGGTTGTTGGCTTCTTCTAGCATCCCAGTAAGATGCTGCCGAAGCGACCGAACCTGATTTCAGGCATTGCTGTTCAACGCAATTGCCCGATCAGACGGTCTTCACGCCAGGCGCGGGCGCTCGGGCGCGAATCCACAGCCCCGTCCGGTTTCCTCTCTCCCGGGGGCATCGAAGAACACCGCAAAGCCCGCCATCTGTGCCCTAATGACAGCAAGCATACACGTCTCCCCGTGGATTGACGAACAAGGTGTCGTGTACCCAACTGCATCGGGTCTGGTTAGCCGTCATCCCCTGGATCCTCCGCCGTTCGTTACCGCCTGGCCCGGGTACCGGGTCGGGATTCGAACCGGGACGAGACCTTCAACGTTAGGCTGCGCGCCCGCGAAGGGCAATACGCCGTATGTCGCGCCGGACCGGATATGCACATCAGCGCCCCGCCATGGCGGCCTCTCCGTGGATTGCCGCCAAAAGCGCGATCATCGGAGCATAATGATCAGCGGCGACCGTATCCTGCGTCCATGTTTTGACGGCGGGGAAGACCAGCCGCGCCAGCCGGAAAAGCTCATGCGCCCGGTTCGGATTCCACGGCTTGATCGCAAACGGTGTGTTGTCGGGGTCCTGTTGTATCCTCTTTAGGTCCATGGCGTTTGTCGTATGCAGGAATTCGATATGTTGCTGTTCACCGAGGTAATAAGGCTTGATGAAATTGAGGCCTAGCTCGACTAGGCGACGCGTGCGTTCGTCTACAAGACTCGGAGTAAAAAGCGCCGTGTAGACCAATGCCTGCAAATCAAATATGTGATATTCAAATGCGTCTCGCTGTATAAAGTCGTATGTGGCACCATGCTTCCTGCCGCCGGGCCCGCTCACAAAGTTGCGGTCGACAAATTCAGCCAACATTGGCCGGCAAGTTTGCTGGATTTGGTGGTCTTGGCTGATGGTCGACGTCGCCGCTCGTATAAAGATCCGCCACGCCATCCAGTTATTGGCTCGAGACGAGTCGTGGGGAGAGGGGTGCTTGGTCGCGTAGAATTCGTCGCCCGCCGTCGCAAACGAATGGATCCAGGCGAGGAGCGCGCCCCGGTCGCCGCTGTCGAGCCGCGGCACCACCAGGTCGGTGGCCAGAAATAGCGGCCAGAACCGGGCTTCGTCGATAGGGTTGCCGGTCGGCTTATAAACCTGCGCCCATTCCAGGAGAGCGGAGGAGGCTTTCGTCAAGCATTTAGTCCGCAACGGCTCTGCGGCAACGCGGGCACAAACCGCGAGATCGAAGATTATTGGAAAATTCGCCTTCGCCCGATCCGTTTCCTGGTGGGCAGGATCCTTGAGCAAGGTTCCCTCGAGATGAAACGCGGCGACGGGTTGCACGACAATATCGAGCGATTCGCCGGCGATCCGCAGAACGCGGGCGAGCGGGGGCGGAGCGGGTCGAGCCGTCCCTTTCCAAGAAAACAGCTGACCCCAGTTCAATTGAGAGGAGGCCGGACTCTTGATCGGCCGGCCCGCGGTCAAGAGAACGGCCGACGCTATCACCAGCCACCGAGGGAACGACCTCACGGCGGTAGCCGCCGAGCGGCGTCAGCGGCATCGGCACGCCAGGGCTGACGGCGGATTTGCGAGCAGCGCAGCGATCCTGTCAAGCGTGGCCCCGATGCGCCGCTTTCACGAAAACCTGTCGGGCCGCTCTCGGCACGCCTCGCACTTGTAACAGAGGGCCTCGGGCCGCCGTAAATCAAGGCGAGTTTGGCGGCATTGCCGGCCGGCCAGACAGACAGACTGGCAACGATTTGGCGTGGTGGGCGTTCCTTCACGCCCGCTGCGCCGAACGCTCGAATCCACCTGGGATGATCACAGGGTCGAGCGCCTCTTCGGGAGGCGGCAAGGAGGGTCGATCGCCGGATCACCCACCCCGACGGCCGGCGGCGCGGCATCAGTTCGAGCGATCCGGTTGGGAGATCAGTCGGCATACGAAAGGGGACCGGCGGACCCGGTTGATCCAGAAGTAATCTTTGGTGACGAGATACAGGATATCGCCGTCGCCGGTGACGTCGTCCCTCTCCTCCACGGCGATGACGTAGAAATAGGGGAGCAGCGTATGATATTCGGCCTCGTCCCGGCCGAACACCCGGTAATGCCCGTGGCGATTTGATGCCGGGAAGCCCCAGTCCACGGTGAGGGCAAGAATGCATGGAGCGGGATAGGCCAGAAACAACAACCCTTCGTCGGTCAACACACGGCCCAACTCCCGAAATGCCCGGCGTGGCTCCAGCACATGCTCCAGAATATGCGAGCAGACGATGCAGCCGAAACTTCCGTCAGGCCGATCGATACGTTGGATGTCGATCGAGTTGGCGGCGCCGTAGACGCTGTCTTGCACATTCGCAAACCAGCCGCGCGCAACGACAGGATCGTTGCTGAGCTGTAACAAGCTCAACTTGCGAAACCGCTCGCGGTCCCTGATCGCTGTCACGACCTTTCGGCCGATCCGGGCCGCTCCAGCGAACGACAATTCTTACACATTGGTGGAAGGCCGCTTCGGCTCAGACGATTGTTCGGGCCTGTGATGAATTCCGCGCAACCGCAAATGTTGCATTCCACCGGCATTGCGGCCTCCGTTCGCGACGGAAGGGGCGCACACTTGCTCCGGTGCAGCGGCAGCGCCCACCATAGTGAGGCACGATTATCGTACCCATTCCGGCACCGCGCCGCAAGTTACCTCCTCGATCGGCACTGAATCCTTCCGGTTCAATCGGTCCCCTGCAAGAGAAAACCGTCGACCGCCATGTTCGCTCTGGCCAATTATGAATTCGGCGAAGTGCTCGACCGGATCATCCATCTGCCGACGCCGGCGGCGCGATGGTTCTGTGCAAAAATATCGTCCTCGACAACGGATCGGCGGAGCCGTCAAGCGCGGGCGCTTTTGCCGGCATCGATGCCGATATTCGGGT
Source organism: uncultured Alphaproteobacteria bacterium (assembly GCA_963772295.1). Lineage (GTDB taxonomy): Bacteria > Pseudomonadota > Alphaproteobacteria > ATCC43930 > CGMCC-115725 > AP-15. The sequence continues at coordinate 95,526 of CAVYWO010000016.1, read as the reverse complement.
TCGCTCAGGCCGACCCGACGCCGTCGCCGGTGGCCGCCATCAACACCGGGCTCGCCGAGGCGAGGGCGGCGCTGATCGGCGTCTGGATCGATCATGGCTACAACCAGAGCGCCGAAGACCGGCTGCTGGCGTCGAGCGATCGGCCGTCGGACGGCTATCGTTTGTGCGATATTTGGACTAGCGAGTTGCGGCACCGCCCGGCGGTGCTCATGCGCGGAAGCAACGTCTTGTTTCTGTCTTGTGAATTGTGGTGCAAGCTCGGCGGGCACGATCCTGCCTTCACCGCGCCGGACGGCGGGGTGGCGAATGCCGACAGCCTGCTGCGCACCTGCGCGCTGCCGGAAACCCAGCTGATCCGCGTGCTCGGCGAGGGCACGTTCCATCAGTTCCGTGGCGGCCTGTCGACGAACGCGCCTCGGGGCGCGGTGCAGACCCTGCAGCAAGGCAGCCGGGCCTATCCGCGACTGCGCCGGCGCCCACTCGCGCTGATGGGCTACGCGGGAGGGCTGTTTGACGCGCGCACCGGGAGGGTGGAGAGACTAGAGCCGCGGCGGCCGTCGGCGCCGCGGCGGTACCAGCGGTTCGGCAAGACAACGCGCCCGGTTTGCCGTAGATTTTCGCCTGATGACATACCGGCAGCCAGAGGATCGACCGGATGTCGAAGGCGGCCGCGTCGCTCCGACCCTCGTCGATAGAATCCGGGCACGCGCCGACCAGACCGGCCAGCGCCCGGCCTTGATTTTCCTCGAACGCGGCGAGCGCGAAGGCGCGCGCGCCAGCTATGCCGATCTCGATCGGGCGGCGCAAGCGGTGGCGCGCAGCTTGCTCGATGCAGGCGCCGGCAACAGGCCGGTTCTGGTGGCGCTGCCCGCCGGAATCGACTTCGTCTATGCCTTCCTCGGTTGTCTCTATGCGGGCGCTTTTGCGGTGCCGGCGCCTTATCCGCAGCAGCGCCGTCACTGGGAGCGCCTCTTCGGGATCCTCGCCGATGCCGGGCCGGCGGCCATCCTGACGGCCGGCGAACTCGCCGCCGACCCGGATTTCTCCGCGCGTTGCGGCGCCATGTCGGCTCGGCCGATTGCGATCGGGACGGCGCTTGCCGCTGCGCCGCGCGAGACCGTGCTCTCGCCCAACCCGTCGGACCTCGCCTTTATTCAATACACCTCGGGTTCGACGACGCGCCCCAAGGGGGTCGCGGTCACCTATCGCAACCTCGCCGCAAACCAGGCGATGATCGCCGACGCCTTCGATGACGACGAGAATTCGGTCGGGGTTCACTGGCTGCCGCTGCATCACGACATGGGACTGATCGGCGGCATTCTTCAGCCGCTCTATGTCGGCGCACTCGGCGTGTTCATGTCGCCTTTTGCGTTTCTGCAAAACCCGGCACGCTGGTTGCGCGCCATCACCGCCTACCGGGCAACGACCAGCGGCGGACCGAATTTCGGCTACGATCTGTGCCTGCGCAAGATCGGTCCACAACTCCTGGGCGATCTTGATCTGGCAAGCTGGCGCGTCGCCCATTGCGGCGCCGAGCCGGTACGATCGGCGACGATGCGCGCCTTCGCCGAACGGTTTGCTGCATGCGGCTTTGCCGCTGGCGCGCTTTATCCGTGCTACGGCCTTGCCGAGGCGACCTTGTTCGTCAGCGGGCGCGGTGTCGGCGACGGGATTTCCTGCCGCTCGGCGCCGCCTTTGTCGTCGCAGGCTCGACTGGCCCTGACCCCAGGCCGACGCGAGCTCGTGTCGTGCGGCTGGCCGCGGCGCGGGGCCGGCGTCGCGATCCTCGCCCTCGATCGCGCCGAGGCGCTGCCGGAGGGTGCCATCGGCGAGATCTGCGTCAGCGGAGACAATGTGACCCCCGGCTTCTGGTCCGGGGAATTCACGGAGATTGCGCCTGACACGACGCGCCGGGTCGAATGCGGTGGCAGAATTTGGCTGCGGACTGGGGACCTCGGCTTCGTCGCCGGCGGAGAACTCTTCATCGCCGGCCGGCTCAAGGACATGATGATCATTCACGGTACCAACATCTATGCCGAGGATGTCGAGGCAACGGTAATGGCTTTGCCACAGGCGTCATGCCTGCGCCTCACCGCTTGTTTCGCGATCGAGCTCGAGCGCGCCGAGGCGATGGTCGTGGTCTGCGAGTTGGCGGACAAAGCGCCGCCGACCGACGGCATCGGCAATGCGCTGTTCGTCGCGATCAGGCGGGCAGTCGGCGAAGCCTTTGGCACGATCCCGGCGCATTCCCTGCTGGTGGCACGCGGCGATTTGCCGGTCACGGCAAGCGGCAAGATACGGCGCGGTACCGCTCGCGCTCGCTATCTGGCCGGCGCGCTGTCGCCCGTCGCGTCGACACCGATGGTCGCACCATGATCCAGGATTGGGTAGCGGCCGACCCCCAGCCGCCGCATTGGATCCCCCGAGACGCTGCGCTCAGCGTCAGCCGCTATGCCGACGTTGCTGCGATCCTGCGGCATCCGGACATTCGCGTCCCCGAGCTCGGCCGCAACATTCATCGGCTGGCGGAACGGGCAAACCGGTCTTTTCCAAACCTCGTCAATCTTGTCGGCGGCTGGCTGCTGTTCCACAATCCACCGTCGCACACCCGGCTGCGCCAGTTCCTGCGCCAGACTTTGGACGTGCTCGGACCGGCGCTCGGGCCGGAGGCGATCCGCGGCCACGTCGGTTCCCTCTTCGAGGCGCTGCGCGTCGACGAGCCGATCGACGCCGTGGCGGCCCTTGCCGACCGCCTGCCGATCCGGGTGATGGCGAGCGCCCTCGGTTTGCCCGAGGAATACGTGTCGGGCACCCGCGAAACCAACTACCGCCTGGGGCGGGTCTGGCATTACGCGCCGCCGCTGCGCGTCCTCGACAGGCTCGAGATCGAGGCGGGAGAGTTGTTCACCCCTCTGATCGGACACCTCCGAGCCGGTCCGACCCCGACACAGGGCCTGCCCGGCCTGGTCGCGCTCGGCAAGGATCGGTTCGGCCTCAACGAGACCGAGATCGCAGCCTCGATTTTCTTCCTGATCATGGCCGGCATCGTGACGACCGCCGGGATGTTGGGCTCCGCGATTTTTCTCGCGCTCTCGCATCCGACCGAGCGGGCATGGTGGCGCGGCAATGCGCAGGCGGTGAAGTCCGGCCTCGACGAGGTCGTGCGGATGGCTGCGCCGTTTCGGCAACTGGTACGAGTCGCGGGAGCCGATCTGCGCCTTGACGACATCGCGATCGAAGAAGGGACGTCGATGATTCTCGAACTCGAGCAAGCCCACCGCGATCCGGGTGCGTATCCGGACCCGCACCGCTTCGACCCGGCGCGTCGCGGGCCGCCGCATTTCGGCTTCAGCGCCGGAGCGCATGCCTGTCTCGGCGCGGCGCTGGCCTACCGCGAGGCGGCGATCCTGCTCGATGAACTGTTTCGGCGCTTTGACGTAAACCTGCTCGACGGCACGCCCCGCTGGGAAGAGCATTTGGATCTCCGACGTCTGGAAAGACTGCCTCTCATCTTGCGGCCATCAGCAAACGGGTAGACGAGATGACCGAGCTTTATCGCTCGCGCGACGCGGCGACGCTGAGAACCTGGCTGATCGATTACATCACCGGCATGCTCGACGTGCCAATCGAGCCGCTTCCGACCGCCGAACCGTTCAATTCCTACGGCTTCAATTCGACCGAGGTCGTGATCATGGCGGGCGTCATGGAAGAGGAGTTCGGCATCGAACTCGAACCCGCCATCCTGTTCGAAAATCCGAGCGTGGACGGCTTCGTCGCCGCGCTGCTAGCCGCCGAGGTGTTTTCGCCCTGAGGCAAAGGAAGATCATGGCGGAGACCGGCTCGTCGCCTGAAATCAGCATCGTCATCGTCTGTTATGAGATGGCGCGGGAGCTGCCACGCACACTGCTGTCGCTGTCGCCCGGCTATCAGCGCAATTGCCCGCCCGGGCGGTGCGAAATCATTGTCATCGACAACGGCTCGCAACAGCCACCGCAAGCCGCCGACTTTGCCGATCTCGAACTCGATCTGACCCTCCATTGCTGGCCGAAACTTTCCCGGTCGCCGGTCGCAGCGCTGAATTTCGGGCTCTCGCAGGCGCGCGCCCCGGTGATCGGGGCATGGATCGACGGCGCCCGAATGGCCTCGCCGGGACTGATCGATGCGTGCGCCCGGGCGGCACAGCTGCATCCGCGTGCCGTGGTGGCCACCTACAATTATCACCTTGGGCCGGGCCTGCAGTATTTCAGTGCGGCACAAGGTTACGATGCCGCCGCCGAGGATGCGTTGCTGCGCTCGGTAGATTGGCCGCGAGACGGCTACCGCCTGTTCGAGGTGGCGACCGCCGATCAGCGCGGCGGGCCTGCCGGGCCAATGCTCGAGAGCAACGCACTGTTCCTGAGCCGCGCGCTGTGGGGTGAACTCGGCGGCTACGACCCGCGCTTCATCAGCCCCGGTGGCGGCACCGCCAATCCGGACGTCTTCATCCGCGCCTGCGCGCTTTCCGAGACGCAATTGGTTCGGGTGCAAGGCGAAGCGACGTTCCACCAGATCCATGGTGGCGTCTCGACCGGTGCGAGGGCGCTTCACGTCCTCAAGGGGGGCAGCCGGGAATATCTGCGCATCACCGGCAAGCCCCTGGTGCTGGTTCGTCAGCGGGGTTGGCTCTTTGACCCGCATACCGGCGAGGTTACGACATGACGGAGGCGACCAAGCGGTCTGCCGCAGGCGCCGTTTCACGACGGTTGGGCAAGGCTGGCCGGAAAACCCAAGCCGGTCCCGCGGCGGCGGCGCCGTAGCGCAGATACTCGCGCAGGAAGCGCCCGCGGGCGGCGCGGCCGCGTGCCGGGTTTGCGAGCGCCGCGGCAATTCGCTGCCAATGCCGGTCGGCGGCGTCCCGGATCGACTGCGGCAGCCGTTCGGCGGGCCCTTCCCCGAGAAGGCGGGCCGCGATGTCGAGCGCCTCCTTCCAATCATGGGCGAGATCCTGCGGTCGGCCGGTCTGGGCGAGGAAGCCGCTGAATTTCTTGTAGGCCGGCCGAGCGATGACGACGCCGGACCGGCCGTAGGCCGCCGCGGTCACATAACCATGAAACGACGCGCCGATATAGAGCTGCGAGCATGCGATCGCGGCGGCGATCTCGATCAGGCTCCGCGGATCGTCGAGCAGGACATGCGGACAATCGAGGTGTCCGGCGAGCGTGCGCGCGTTCGCGCTGTCGCCGAGGCTCGGGCCGATCGCAACCAGAATCGGTGTCAAAGCCTGGGCGGAGGCAAATTCGCCGATCCAGCCGGCGATTTCGGGGAGCCCTGCCTCACCGAACGAGCGTGCGCGCAGATGCACAGCCATGAAATTTCCGTAAATCGGCGCCGACTTGCGCCGCAGCAGCGCCCGGAACGGCTCGGTCAATCGATCGCGCGGCCATAGACGAACGAGGTCGACGGCCGTATCGGGTACCACCGCGATGTCGACGCCCTCATGTCGTCCCAGGAGCTCAGCGCTGCCGCGATCCCGGACCGAGACGTAGTCGGCAGTGCGCAGCACCGCGCCCACCAACCGCTCTTGTACCTGCCGGGGGAACGGGAACAGCACGCCGGGCGCGTTCCACATGATCGGAACATCGAAAATCGCGCCTGCGAGAGTCGCTCCGACCCAAAGTCCGGCATAGGCCCAGTCGGACATGTCGCCGTCCTGATATTCCCCTAGAAAGTTGAACCGGCGGTTGTGAACGATGTAGCCCCCGCCGATCAGGACGCCGTCGATCGGATCGGCACCCGCCAACATTTCCGCCACCGGCATGGCCGGCAGCGCATCGGCAAATATTGTCGGCGTACCGGCCGGCGAGACCGGAACGACATCAATTCCGTGCGGGTTCAAGCGCAAATTCGCGGTCAGCGGGAACAGCAAATCGCCGTAGTTCGCGACGTCGAAGGTGCCGGCGATCAGCACCCGCTTGCGCGCGACGCCGCTCATGCCGACTTTTCCAGCGCATTGAGGAGGAACCACTGTCGCTGGCCATACGGCGAGCGATAGCCCGGCTCGACGATCGCGACGTGACGGAACCCGGCATTCTCGAACAGGCGCAACGGGCTCGGCTGCGTATGCCAGAACGAATGGGGATTGCCGCTCGACGACCAGGCCCGGTTCTCTTCTTCCCAGTCGATGCCGTCATAGCCGAGCGTTCCGGCGACCCCTCGGATGCGCCGAGCCGCCTGCTCCGAAACGGCGCCCGGATCAAAGATCTCGGTGTCGACGAAGGCGACTTTGTCACGACAGCGCGCGAGCAGCGAAACCTGCTCGTCGAGCGTCAGGTGATAGAGGAGCCCGATGATGGTCACGACGTCGAAGTCCGACACGTCGAAGTGGCGCACATCCGCCTGGACGAATTCGATCCCTGCGAGGCGACCGGCGGGCAACGGCGAGCCGTTGAACGCCCACGGCTCCCGGGCATCCACCGCCGTGACGCGAAAGCCCTTTTTGGTGGCCACCTTGGCGAAGAACCCAGGGCCGGATCCCAGATCGGCCAACCTGGTGCCTCGCCGCTCGGCCGGCAACAGATCGAGTAGCGACCGATACATCCGCAGCCGCAGGGACAGGTCGGAGAGCCAGTTCTGGCCCGCGTGCTCTGCGGCGGGCGACGGCATCGCGATGGTCGTGACGGCGAGCGCCATGCGCGGCTGCCTACCGGCGCTCTACGCCGAGATCGTCGAGCAGCAGCCGGTCGAACTCGCGATCGGCGATCGCATGCAGGACGACGAAATGATCGCTGACTGCCCCAATCGGCCGCAGGATCACGTTGGCCAGACCGCGGAAGCGCTCGGCATGCTCGGTTTCCGCCTTATACTGCTCGGCGTAATAATAGAACACCCGGGTCCTCGGCGCATTCGTGATATCGCGAACGAGGTCTTTTTCTCCCGGCGCTCGAACCGACAATGCGCGCTTCATGCGACCTGGATCGTCGCCGCTATTCGGCTTTGCGACGACCTCGAATTCCGGATCGAGGGTGGTCGGCCCGCTGAAAGATATGGCCGCTTCGGCCCCCAATTGGGTGGCATAGCGGATTGCCGCGAAACCGCCGACCGAGGCACCGAGCATGATGATCCGCCGGGCGTCGAGCCGCGCCGCGATCTCGCCGAGCCGCTCTACGGTCTGCTCGAGGTTCATCCCGAGGCTGGCGATGCCCTCCAAATAGGCGCACCCGCCGAAATCCCGGAGATAGACGACGCTGGCGCGGTAATCAGCGAGCAGTGCGTCGAGATGGCCGAACGGCAGATAGACAAGCGTGCCTCCGATGCCTGCAAACACGAAGATCGCCGTCTCTGCGCCGGGGATCTCGACGACCTGGAGTTCCGCAGCCGGGTCGTCGCGCAGCCGGGAGCGAACGCGCCACTCGGCGGCGCTGAAGCGGGCGAGCGCCTGCTCCAACGGGCGGGCCATGTGCCCGACCGGGCCGTCGGACCGGATCGGGCGCAAGATGTCGAGCGCCTCGTCGGTCAGCCCTCGGCGCAGGCAGGCGAACGCATATTGAAACCGCACGCGGTCTTCCTTCAAGGCCCGGCGCCACTGTGCGTGAACGATCGCGAAGATTTCCTCTGAGATCGGGGGCTCCGGCTTCATCCGGTTGAAGCGGAACAACAGGCGCCATTCGCCCGCCCATTTTTCGACGGCGTCCTTGAGGAGCAGGCTCGCGGCACGGTTCTGGCCGGCCTGAGAGAGCAGCGCGATCAGCCGCTGCGCGTGGTCGACCCGGTGCGGATGCGCCGCGGCAAGGTCGCGCGCAATCGGCAACGCCGCCCCGGGGCGACCGCTTCCGGCCAGCAGATCGGCGAAGATCGCCTGCGCGTAAGTGGGCAGCGGCGCCAGCCCGGCCGCCGTCTCGAACAGGGCGAGCGCCTCGTCGAGACGGCCCTGCCGTTCGCGAATCGAGGCCAATCGCACCAGCAGGACGGGGTGGCGCTCGTTGCCGGGCACAAGGCCCTCGAGGAATTGCGCCGTTTCCGCGAGATCGCCATGGCGGTGCGACAGCGCGTTGACCAAGGCGGATTTGTCCTCGTCCGGCGCGGCGCCGGGCCACACGGACTCGGTAAAGATCGCGCGCGCCTCAGCCATCCTGTTCTGATGGAACAGGAGCCGGGCGAGGCGCACCGACACCCAGAAATTGCCGGGAAAGCGCTGCCGAAGTGCACAATAATGAGCGATCGCCGCGGCCGGTTCGCCTTCGGCGACAAGCACGTCTCCCTCGGCGAGGAGCGGCCAGATCTCTCTTTGCCAGCGCCGCAAAGCGATCGTCAGGAATGATCGAGCATCGCTGACCCGCCCCTCTTTCAACGCGGCGCGGATCGCGGCGGAAACGGCTGCGGACGACGGAGCTTCGGAGAGCGCACTGCCCGACCCGGGTGCGATCATCGCGGTGCTTCCTGCGGGATAGCAGCTCGAACTGCCGCGTTGCCCGCTCGCCGAACAGACAAAGCCAGGAACATTGGGGATGCCAAAAGGAGGACTTCTTCCCGACAGCGGCCATCACAGGCATCTGGCCCGCGCGTCTGCAAGGTCATCGGGGACCAACCGCGCCATGTGAATGTTTCAATAATAACCTCAGCCTACGCCACGCGGCAAGCTGATCCTCGATCTCAGTGATAAAGGAGACCCAGACAGAGGATTAGATCGTAGCCCGTGACATCGAACTCACGCACCTCGGCCCGGCGCGGTATGCCCAGCGCGAGAACGGGCAATGACCGGCATCGAGATCTAGCGCTTTCCCAACAAGCATCCGACCGGGCAGACGCCAGAAGATCAACGATCTAGCTGCCGTGAAATCGTCGGGACCGATGCCGCGATCGAATTGGTTGACCTGCACATTCTCTCGCGCAGTAATCAAGCAATTTTGGCGCAATTCTCGTGAGAGCCGCGCCTCATACAATTTATCCGTGTGGAGAGAAGGTATCCTGCTACTCCCTGCCGCAGCATATACTAGGGCGTGTCGTCAATTAGCAGCGCTGGCTCACATATGTCAACGCTTTGGCCGGGCTCGGCCCGTGGGCCTTCAGCCCACGGACTTGATCCGTGGGCATCCACGAGAAACGGCACAGGCCTTCGCGGGCTCCCGTGGATGCCCGGCCCAAGGCCGGGCAAGACGGTAATCGGATGTAATCGGAACGGGGCGTCCGCTCAATTGACGACAGGCCCTAGCTTCGGCTACAACCGCCATCGGGAAGCGCATGGACAAGCCTGCGCCAGCGCCGGATAAGCGGGCGACGACCGAACTCGGACAAACTGCGGCCGCCGCAAATTGCAGCATCTGCGGCGGCACTGACTTCGTCCCGGCGCCCAACAACCGGCTGAGCCTGAGCGGTCGTCCGCCGCTCTGCGTGACATGCCGGTCGCTCGAGCGCGATCGCATCGGCCACAAGGTCGTGGACGGCATCAGGGATCGCGAGCGGTTTCTCAAACTCGATTTGCTGTAGCTGAGCCGCGATCGCACGGTCGCGCGGGGCTGGTTCGCCAGCGCGGAAGTCAGCCACTAATGGCGGAGCCAACTCGATCGATATCCAAAATATCGACCGGTCCGACGGGCGCTACGGCTTTATCGTCTGCTCCCACATCCTGATTACCCGGGACGATTTCTGGGCCGGCCGAATTCTGGCCTCGTCGTTTGCATGTCGGCTGATCGCGCAACCGGGTATCTGACATGATGTTCCGGTGCGGGCGGCGGTTTGCAGTCTGATGGTCGATCGATAGTCGCGGAGTTTGGTGATGGTGGACGACGATCTTCCGGTGGACGGATACGGTGCCGCCGCGAAACCCTCTTCTCGTGAGGCGGTCGGCGAGGGCGCCGGGGCCTCGACCCGCATGCTGCTCGGGCTGAAGGCCCTGGCGCGGGACAATCCCTGGCCGGAATTCGGATATGGCGAGATCGAGCCGTTTTTCTCGCACTCGATGGGAATGGGCATGGCGGTCGCGAGATCGTGCTCGATGTCCTTCGGGAGAAGAACATCTCCCTGATGAACCGGGTCGAGCGCCATGCGTTCGATATACGCCGCCCCGTTTCCATCCCGCGGATCGACGCCGATAACCAGACGATCGCCGCCAATCTTCGTCGCCACGGAAACTTCGCCGTCGCGATGAACAACGTGCGGCTCTACAAGCCACGCTTTTATCCGGTTCGGCGGCGCTCGCCGAAGCGCTAGCCTATCTGCACGCCCGCGGCATCGTCCCCGATCTGATCTTAATCGATGCCGGCAAGCACAGAGGCGATTTGGATGCGGCCCATGAACTGTTTCCGAACGCAGTGCTGTGCGGCGACGACTGGTTGTGGCCGGACGAGACCGGTGTTCTGCGCATGCAGGAACATGTCGAAGCCTTCGCCGCTGCGCATGGTTTCGCCATACGTTCGGCGCGGCAGACTTGACTACTCGCCCCGGCCACAGCTTCCGCAGAGCGCCACGCGGGGGAAGCGGCTCACCAGTTGGGCGCGAAACTCACGTCAAATCGACAAAGGCGAGCAGCGACGGCAGCGAGCGGCGCGATGCCAGAATTCTCGAGAGCGTAACGTCTTTATTGCGAAGCCGACGACCGCACAAGGCCAAAGCCGGTTAAAAAAGGCCAGTCCCGCTGCGTTCGGTAATTTTCTCATGACGAAATACGAGCGCCTGGCCGGGCTGACGCGAACGCGCTCGTATCCCTACGTGATGATCATCGATCCGAGCAGCATCTGCCAGTCGCGCTGCCCGGCCTGCTTCACAAGTATGGCCAACGAGTGGCGTCGGGAGCGCGGGGTCAGGGATGTCGGCCGGCCGGTCACGCGGCTCGCGCGCGGCATTCTCGATTCGATCTTCGAAGGGTGCGGCGATCTGCTGTTTTATTGCCACTTCTTCAATTGGGGCGAGCCGCTGCTCAGCGATGACTTGCCACATTTTTTTTTGCGCCGCCACTGCCCGAGATATCTACACGAAGGTCGATACCAACCTGTCGCTGCGTCTGACCGACGACAAGCTCAAAGACCTGCTCATGTCTGGACTCAGCGAAATCGCCGCGTCGATCGACGGCTTCTCGCAGCAGACCTACGAGCGGTATCGCAGGGGCGGCCGCTTCGAATTGGTGCTGGAGAACCTCACCCGGCTCGCGGCCCTGCGCGACCGGCTCGGGCTTGACACCAAGATCAGCTGGAACTTTTTGGTGTTTAATTTCAACGAGCACGAGGTGCCGGACTTCTGCAAACAGCACGGCATCCATTTCAATTCCCGACACGACGGCGCAGGTGGGTGAATATCCCACCGCGGAATCCTCGCGGTGCACCTGGACGGAGTTGTTTCGCGACCACTACGCCGTGCTCGACCGTGAGATTATCCGCGCATACTGGAGCTTCCCCGACGGGGCGGAGGTGCGCCAGTTCGACGAATTCTACATGCTGCTGCAGCGATCGCCCGCGGTGTTCGCCGCCGCCTATGCGGCCCGCTATGGCGCCGCTGCTGCTTCCGAGATCGACGGCGGCGGTTCTGCGTGATACCACCGTCGGCACTCGCTGCCGCTCTTTCTCAGTCCACGCGCGACTGACGGATCGCCCATCGTGCCGCCGTCTGCGCGGTGAGGTGCCGGCGTCAGCGGGTAAAGCTGTTTCCGCTCACGGTAATATCGTCCGCCTGCGACAAACAAATGCCGGTCTGACCGGCGACATTGCCCATAGGCGGGCTATGCGCGATCAAATTCCCGGTGATCTTGATCCGATAAATCCGCGGCCCCCCATGACCCAATGAATTGCCGTCCGCTTCGATCGGACAGGCTTTCGTCCGTGAAATTCTGTTGCCGCTGATCCGGCCCGAGGACGCATTTTGGACAAGGACGCCCTTGGCGTTGTTGCCGTCGGATAGTATGTTGTCGACGACATTGTCGGTAATTTCAAATCCTTCAACCGGCGTCGGGTTGGAGTTCGGCCAGCCGGAAATGACGATGCCGCTGATTGATATATTCCGGGCAGTGTTTTTCGCAATGACCACGTTGCTTCCCGCCCAGTGAAGGGCATGTCCCATCGCGTTGATCACTCCGGTATCCTCGATCGTGTTTTCCGAGATCGTAATGTCTCTATTGTGCGGGCTGTATCCGGAGATACCCATGCCATTGTGACGGGCGTAATTCCGAAAGATTCTCACATTCCGCGCTCCGGCCGAGGCCGCTGAAACCCGATCGGTCGGGCCTCCCTCGCCGCTCGCGGCGACGATCATAATTGCGCCCAAGGCGCAATACTCGATCTGGTTGTCATGGAGATCCAGATTGTAGACTTGCTCTTTGACGTAATCGACGACGATCCCGTGGCGACCGGTGCGCTCAATCCGATTGCTGGCTAATTCCCAGTTGTGATCACCGTTCGTAAGCATCACCGCATTGCGCGGTATATCGTGCAAGTATAAATTCTTGACGGTGACGTTGGTAACGCGACCTTCCGAGACAATGGCGCTGGTTTTGTGCAGCCGGACCAGGAGGCTTGCGCGGCCGTCGATTTCCAGACCATCGATCTCGATAGCCTTTGCCCCCTTGGGGATACGCAAGATCGGCTCGCCGTCCTCGCTGGACCGGGCAAGAATCAGCCTTGCACCCGAGCCCATCATGCGGATGCCGTCTTTCGGCAAAGTAAGCGAGGTGACGATGTAGCTGCCTGCCGGTACGGTCAGGTTCCCCTTCGCCGCCGCGTTCAGGGCAGCCTGAAGCGCTGCGGTGCTGTCATCGACGCCGGCGGGATCCAGTCCGGGAAAGATCTTGGCAGCCGCCGTCACCGACGGGCTCCGATGCGCCGGCCACTGGCCAGGCACTTGCGTCGCCGGCCACAGGACGATCGCCGCAACCGCCAGGCAAGAAGCGCCGGCTGTCGCGCTCCTTTGACGGCGGAGCTTCAACTTCAGCCGCTGAATGCTCGCGGCCAATTTCGATGCCGGCGCCGGTTCCCGACCCCCCGTCGCCCGCTCTGTGGTCATCGCCTCACTCTGACGCCGCCGGACGCGAATAATCGATTGGGTCGCCTACGAGCCGGCGATTGGAAGGGGTCTGATCTCTTGGATGCCCAATGGTGCCGGCTGTTCAAGCACCCAGAATATTCCGGAGAGCGCCTGACTCAAGGCGCCGGCATCCACGCTGCTCTTGAAGGCCTCTTTTGCCTGATGGGCATAACGGATGGCCTCATTGCGGTTCAATAGCGTCCAAACGTCGGCATTGGCTGGAACGCGATCCAGGACCTCCCGCATGAGCGCCTGTTCGGCGCCGATCGAAAACTCGTTCCCAAACCGGATCGAATTGGTAACCGGATTCGGAGTTCGGGCGGTGAGACTTCTGCTCTCGGTGCCATTCGGGATCAGACATGATTTGCCGCACTTCCTTTGAAATTTCAGATGTGGTCGCCATCAGCGCCCCTGTGAGAGAAGACAGCGGGGCAGTCGACGCCGTGACCGGCGTGATCTTCCGAAACATCTCCTGTTCGGCAACCGGGACGATCGACGAATCCCAAATCTTGTCGGCCATCGGCAACAGGGCTAGTTCCTTCGATGAACCGAGCAGCATCAGGTCGAGAATAACCTTATTTTTGCTGTGAAGCCGCCGCGGCAACCTGCGTCGAGCCTCGACCAGCCACGTTGAAGCCAGTGGAGCCGGATAAATCTTGCTCTTGTTGAGTTGCCAGTCAGCCAAACCAAAATGGCTCCGACAACGAGTCCGCAGGTAAAATTCCGCCGGAAGATGTTCACGGGGAATTCCTTCCTCCTCAAGAGCGATAAGCGCATTAATGGCGTTGCTGCAAACAACGGCAATTCCCTCGTTGCTGACCAAATCCAGCGCTCTGGCTTGGCGTCGATGGGCGATTATGAGATCGATTGCGCGCGCCGCTGAATACTCCTCGCGTTCCGCCTCGCCGACGAAGTCGACAGAGGGAAATGCGCCGCCAATCTCGCCAAAATAGCCGCTGAAGTGCACGAAATTCGGGAAGGCGATCGTTGCCCGAGGAGCGACGGGAACACGGGCGCCCCCGGTAAACGCGGCATTCGTCTCGATCATTCTTCGCTGGAGGTCCTGGCGCCAAAAACGCGGATCGACATCAATGACGAAAGGAACCTGTGCGATCGGCAGATTGTACTTCGACATCAATGCGCCGGCGACGTTGGCGTCCGGATTCGGATATCGGGTGAAGCAACGGCCTTGTATTTCATTGTGGAGCGGCGAGTCCAAGAGCAGCGAGAGCACCAGCCGTAAATCGCTTCCGCCGGTGACATCCGTCGCGATCAACCGCGGTCGTGGAACAGCGCTGGCAACGGCCCGCACATGCCGCGCCAGGGCAGAGCGACCATGGCTGATGATCTCCTCATAAGTAAGGTCCCGATCTTGCGTCTGACGCCGATGAAAACGAAGGCGCGGGTCGGCAACAACCATATGTCCGAAAGGAACTCGTCTAACCTCGTCAAGATGAGTCGAGTCGCCAAGCACGCCGCCGAACACTATGCCTTCAAGACAGGGTAACAGGCTCGGTGTCACGGTTAGTTCGGACGCGGCCAGTACTGCTGCAATCTGTCGCAATACGTTAGAGATGATGAAACGTTCGCCGGAGCGAAAATAATAGAGCGGATACTGGCTCAGCGGATCGGTTGCGAGCTCGAGGCGTCGATCGTCGAAGCGGCCTATTACGAATTCGCCAGCGTCAATCTCATCGTCCGCCCTATCATTATCCAGCAACGCATCTATTCGTCGCCGCAACTCTTCAGATGGAACCCTGAGGAGGGTATGGAAATACCGGTCGCCGGCGGAGAATTGTCCGTCGAACAGGTAGAATGGCGCGCGGCCCGTCTCGCGCTCTGACGGAGCGACCGCATTGAGGAGGGTCGGGTCAGTCGCGTACAACTCGATCCCGCCGAGTCGTTGCAAGCGAAAGCCCTCCCCGCTCCAAGCAATTGCGGCGGCACGTAGATAGGGGGCGGCTAAAGAGAGCGAAAAGCCATGGGCGGCAACGAACTCCATGGGGATCTCCTGCCCGCATCCCAAAAACGGTCCACCGTCTGAACCCCGTCTGCCGTTTGACGCGCGTCCTTCTATCCAGCGTCTCTATTTACCATTCGAGCGCGTTCCCCCGCCACGCGCAACGGAAAGCACGCTCAAGGCGTCCTCGCCAGGCTCAAACCGGAACGCCACGAGAGGCTCTCGATCAGCCTGCCTCTTCGATTGCGGCGACAACCCGCCGGGCATAACCCTCGAGCCGTTCGATCTGCGCTTCGGTGAAGGGGCGGCGCTCCCGGCGGTAGGCCGCCATGACCCCGAGAAGTCGCCGCTCCCGGCGCAGCGGCAGATAGAGCATCGTGCGGGCGCCGCTGAAATCGATGAAGGCCTCGAGCGCCCTGTTTTCCCCCGACCGCGGCAGTTGGGCGGCATCGGCGATCTCGACGAAGCGTTCGCCGCGCAGCAGTCGCTCGGTGGTAAACGGCGACGGCGGCCGCGGCTGGCGCAGCAGCCGCTCGACCGGCTCCGGGGCGCCGCGAACCGCGACGCCGCGTACGACCTCCCGATCATAGGTCATGATCGCGCCGAAGCCGGCCTCGCAGGCGCGGCAACGCCTCTGCGAGTATCGCGTCGAGCACCGGCTCCAGTTCGCCGGGCGCCGGATCGATCACAACCGGCGTTTCCGGCGTCGCCGCCTTCGGCGCTTCGCCCTTCGCGTCGTCGTTCGGCCCTGCGCTCATTCGTCTCACCCGATCGCTTGGGGTCCGGGGGTCTGCAAACGCGCCCATCTCGGCGGTCTTGCCGAGGCGATGATCTCTGCCAGTCGATCCCGGATCGCCTCGAAGCCGAAGCGCTCGCGGATGAACGCCCGGCCGGCGTCGCAAAGGCGCATCGCGAGCCCGTCGTCGCGATGGAGTTCGACGACCTTCTCGGCGAATTCTTCGGGCGATCGGGCGACGAGCCAGGTCAACTCGGCCGGCAGATCGATGCCCTCGGCGGCGATTTCGGTCATCACGCAGGGCAGCCCGAACGCGAAGCTGTCGAGGACCTTGCCCTTGACCCCGGCGCCATAACGCAGCGGCGCAACGGTGCACCGGACCGTGTCGAACAGCGCCGCCAAATCGGGAACGAAGCCGACGATCTCGATATCCGGTCCGCCGAGGCCGTATACCTCCCGCGGCATTCTGCTGCCGCCGAGACGGCAGCGGATCGGCAGTCCGGCGGCCCTGATCAGCGGCATGATCTCGCCGACCAGATACTGCGCGGCATCGACATTGGGAAGGTGCTGATAACCGCCGACAAACGCCACGCCGGAGCGGCGCTCGATCGGCGTCGCCAACGCGCGCAGCGGCACCGCCCAACCGAGGACCTTGGCGTCGACCGCCGGTAACAGCCGCTCGATCAGATCGACCTCGTACGGCGAATGCGCGAGCACGACATCGACGGCTGCCATCACCGACAATTCGCGGCGTCGCATCAACTCCGCCTCGGCGCCGGTCTCAGGGTCGCCGGTTACGGCCGCTTGGCGCTCGAGCCGCAGAAAGTGCAGATCGGCAAGCGAATACGCGATCTCCGACTGCGGAAAATAGGTGCGGGCCATGCCGACGTATTTCTGGGCATTGGAATATCGATGCAGATAGATCAGGTCCGGAGGCGGCCGATTTTCGCGGAAGAGCTGTTCGACGCTCGCGCAAGAGGGAAAGTGCGGACACTCGATGCCATATTTCTCCAACTCCGCCGTGTAGGGATCGTTGCGCGCCATGTTGTCGGCCGGCAGAAAGGTGACCTTGTAGCCGAGCGAAACGAGCGCCAGCATGTGCTGCAGCGCGGCGTTCGAACCTGCGTCCGAATCCGGCGTCGGCACGCAATCGTCGATGAAGTAGGCGCGCCGGGTCACCATGCGTTCGGTTTCCAGCACCGGCTCCTCGCCGAGCAGGCGATGCCCCAGCAGCACCTGCCGCCAGCGCTTGTAGAACTTTGTCCGGTTGATCGTCTGGTAGCGCTTGACGCCGGGGCCTGCCGGATCCTTCCCGCCGCTCGCGCCCTCCACGTGCACGATCCTTGAAGCAGGCTGGACGACGACCCGCTTGCCGGCCTCGCGGACGCGAAACGCGAGATCGGTGTCCTCGTAATAGGCCGGCGCGTAATACGCATCGAACCCGCCGAGCGAGAGGAACAGATCCTTTTGGATCATCAGCGCGGCACCGCTCACATAGTCGGCATCGCGCATATACGTGAAGCGCGGATCTTTGGGATCCGCCCCGCGCCCCCAATTCCATGCCTCGCCGTGCCGCCAGACGATGCCGCCGGAATCCTGGATTGTGCCGTCCTCCGACAGCAATTGGGCGCCGGCGATCCCGACATTGTCGGTTCTCGCAAAGGTCTTGACCAGTTCGTCGAGCCACCCGGGCCGAACCAGCGTATCGTTGTTCAGAAACAGCAGGATTTCGCCGTTCGCAAGCTGCGCACCGCGGTTGCACGCCGCAATGAAGCCGCCGTTCGACCGGATCCGTTCGATGCGGACGGCCGGCGGCAGGATGAGGCCCGCGAGCGCCGTTTCGTCGACCGAACCGTCGTCGACGAGCAACAGCTCGAACGGCGTCTCGGGTGGATCGCGGGCGATCGAGGCGATGCACTGATAGGTCAAGCGAAACTCGTTGTAGGCCGGGATGATGACGGTGACGATCGGGGCCTCGGCGGCAGCCAGCGCCAGTTCCGGGTAGGCGTCTCTGAGCGCCTTGATCGCGGCCGGCATCCCTGCCGACCGCAGCGCCCGCACGGCCTCGAGCAATCGGCGCGCGCCGTTGACGAAAACACTCAGCAGATCGTCGAGCTGTTCGGGTTCCTCAGAAAACTGAACGGCGGCCGTCACCAGCTCGTCGATCAGCTTGCCGCCGGAATCCTGCAACCCCATGCCGAGGTTGACGAACCAGCGCGGCGATCCCGGGAGTTCCTGCCGGTCCTCGGCCCGCCTGATCCGCAACCGACAAAAGAGATCGGGGAAGAGGAACCGGATCTGTCGCACCGCGAAGCCGTGGCGGCCGTCACCGATGCCGGCTCGCTCGAGATCGGGCCGGTATAGATTGGCCTCGACCGTCGCGACGACATTGTCGCCGGCGACGATTTCGACCCCGACCGTGTTCTCCGGATGCTCGGGATCCCAGGCCCAGCCCGTGATTTCCTCGGCGCTGAACGCGTCGAGATTGCCGATCGGCAGAGCGGCGAGGCCGGCGCCGGCCGCATCGGGCTCGGGTTCGGAGGGCGGCTTTTCCTCTCCGGGTAACGCGCCGGGCGCTCGCGGCAGCTCGCGCTGGTCCGAGGCCCGGCTGACCCGCACCCGCCTCCAGATCGCCGCCGGCAAGCCGTTGCGGCGCAGCGCGAAGCCGTGGCGGCCGTCGCCGATGCCGGCAGCTTCGAGATCGGGGCGGTAGAGATCCGCCACGACCCTGGCCAAGACCGTATCGGCGTCGCTGATCTCGACCGCCACGGTCTCTGCGGGACGCTCGGGATCCCAAGCCCAGCCGAGAACCTCGTTCGCAGTAACGGCATCAACACTGCCGACCGCAACGGCGGTGACGGGCTGCGAATCAACCGCGGCGGTGTCGGGGGTCGACGCCTCCGGCGGCGCCGCAGACCCGCCCGGCGGCACCGGCTCGGCGGCGATTGCAGGCAACGCGGCGTCGGCAGCGACCTCTGTCCCGGTGACGGTCATGTCTTCCGTTGCGGTGGCACCCGATCGACGGGTCCGGCTTGCCATGCCCGGCCCCGTTCGCGTGAGGCAGCAAGATGGGCGTTTTTATACTTCCCGCGCAGTGCCGGCTAGCTCGAATTTGTTGGCGATTTTGACGGTCGCGGCAGCCTCTTCTCCCGCGGCCGCCCCGCCTGGGCGCGGCGCCGTCATGCCGACCTCGAAGGTCGGATAGCTGCCCGCTCTGACATTCGACGCAACATAGGATAGTATGGCAGATCTTGCGGCGTCCCCAGGATGTAGTAGGCCCGCGGGTCGTAGGCCACACCCCTGAGCCCGAGGGAACCGAACTCATCGCCGCACCTCGTCCACCAATCCAGCGCACGGCACAACGCCGCGCCGATGCGCAATGGCCCAGACCACCTCGGCGAAACCGGCGCCGCCGAGCCGCGTCGTAAACCCGCGCCGGCGGTAAATCTATCCGGCACCGACATCCGCTCGGCGCGACACCTCGCTTCAATTCCATAATCGCGGCTGCGGGCGAAACCGGGAGGTGGGTCGCACGAATAAGCCGTCGATCTGTAACAGACCGCCGCCCCAATGACGATGTTCTTCAACGATATCGCAAAGCACGAAACCCAGTCTCGTGAGTTCGCTAAGCACCCTTGCGATGAGCGGGGCACTTTTATTGTATTCCGCCAGCGACATTTCCAGCAGGATCACCTCAACCATCGACAGCAGGGATCCCAAGCCTCGGCTGGTCACAATGTCAGCGAGGGTACGTTGAGGAAGCCGACGTTCGACCATGGGAAAGTTGGCGTTTTCCCTATACGTGGAGGAGCCGGTTTTGACCAAATCGGGACGCAAGTCGGTGTCTGCAACGAAGAAAGAGTACGCGTCCATTTCTTTGTCGCCGAGCAGCGCAATCAGGTGGTCGGCGTTGCCTGTATCCCGGCAAACCTCTGCGAGCTGCACGCTCGGCGGATTAGGCTTTGGACCATGCTGCCATGGGGATCCACGTGACGTCTCCGCTCAATCTGCTGCATCGAGACCAAAATGATGTCGTCCGCACCATATCATCTCGCGTAGCAGGTCGTTCCACCCTCATGGGCTCCCAACCGGCCCAGGTGCTCCGAACCTCGCCCACCAGGAGAGCCTTCAATGGATATTGCTGACATCTGCACCAGGTCGGTTGAATTTGGGCAAGACTTAGATCGCCTCAAGAAGTCGAAACCCGACGTTTCGTGGTATCCCTTTAACTCTCTTGCCAATGTAGCAATCATCGGAAAACTTTTAACAGGCACCGACCACGATTTATTTGGCAATTTGCCGAGGCCTTGGGTGCTCGATGTCGGAGCCGGCGATGGTGACGTCGGATTTCTCTTTGAGGCCCTGGGGTGCCATGTCGACATGCTGGACAATCCTCAAACGAACTTCAATGATTGCCATGGAATTCGCCAGCTCCAGCGGCTCTTGGGTAGTAACGTGCAATTGATTGAACAGGATGTCGACTTCTTCTTCCGCCTCGAGCAGACATATGAGCTGGCGCTCGCGCTTGGCATTCTATATCACCTTCGCAATCCTTTGGCATTTCTAATCAGCCTTGCGCAACACTGCCAGCGGCTGGTTCTAAGTACACGGGTTGCGAAAGCAATGGCGGGGCACGCGGTGAAGGACAGCCCCATGGCCTATCTCTTGAACGCGCGCGAAGCCAACGACGATCCAACCTGCTATTGGATTTTTTCCGAAGCTGGGCTGATGCGCCTGCTCCAGCGCGCAGGGTGGACGGTCCGCGACACACTCAGTGTCGGGTATCAAGGGGTGTCGAACCCGGTGGACAACGACAAGGATGAGCGGATGTTCGTATATGCAGAGCGAGTGCCGAACTTTGCGGAGTTATTGAAGCATCACGATTTCTAGCCGTCCCCGATGATCGGTGCGCGTCTCTGGGGACGCACTGCCACCCGGATGTGTTCTGCGGCGGCCTTCCATTTGGCGATCCGTGGGCCGTAGTGGGCAAGTGGGCACGCCCTTCCGGATTCCGCCACAACGCTGGCGAACCGGCGCGAGCGCGAGTTCCTCGATCCCCTCTTGCGCACATCCGACAGGTTTTGTTCACTGCGATTCCAACAGCCGCCACTTCGAATCAGGAGGTGAAAAATGAAGATCTGCGTTCCCGTTATCATTATGACCCTGGCCCTGGGCGCGAGCTCGCACAGTTCAGCAAATCCTGCTCACGGCCGGGGAGGTGCAAATCTCTTCTACTACAAGCTGGAGGGGTGTGAAAGAGACCAGTTCAGATTTAATCCTGCGTTTTACAATCGCCAAAAAGCCGAGGTGGATCCAGTCCTCGAAAGTATGTATGCGAATGGCCAGCGGCGGTTGCGAGTTTCCATCATCTGGCAGCACGGCGGTATCTTTCCGATAATCGACTCCTCGGCCGGCCTTTCCGAAGAGGAAAGCAGAAGCATTAGAGAGTCTATCAACACTTTTAGAAAAATAGGGTTCCTGCAGGCCGAGGTTGTCATGGGATTACGGAGCCCTAATGGCCCAGGCATATGGAAGCAAGAGTGGCACGAAGACCTTTACAGGGAAAATCTATCGATGATTGATCAAATAAGGTCGACACTGATCGAAGCGCGATTCCCGTATTATATAGATCTTGTCGCCGAAGGCACTCCCGCCCGCAATCAGCCAACTTTGTTGCGCTATGTGCAACGGCTATGGGCAGATTATTCAGCAAGGTATGGCACAACCGACACGGTCGGTTTTTCCATTATCCCCAACATCAGACAAAATCGTTTTGCACAAATGCGGGCAATCTACGGCAATCGTCCGCCGGCGGCATTCGATCTGCACATTTATGAGGACTCCTACGATAAGTTTATCAATGCCCATCAGCAAATCGCAGCCCAGGGCTACGGACACATACCCTGGATCATCGGCGAAGCCCTCTACAACGATGCCACGGAAGCAGATGATATTGCCCGCGCTGTACAGGCCACTGGACAGCGAGTGCTTTTCCTGATTGCGTGGCCCAAGATCAGGGGAGAACACCGCTGCCACGGGGTCGATGTTGCGCCACCAGTCGAATTCAACAACTACCTCCAACGAGGGTTCTGAACTCTCCAGCATCACAGGGAGCGCCAGCGCTATGAAACGCCAGCTGATATTTTGGGTCGGTGCGTGGTACCTGTGCCTGTTTCGGGCTGAACCCGCCTTACCTCAGGCGGCTCTTGTAAACACGCCGTTTCCATCCATTTCCGGGTACCTGAACGCCCCTACTACTGCACCGACAGTCGCTAGGACGGGCGCTCCATCGGGACCTTATTCAACTGTCGGCCTCGTCACAGATTTTACCAATAACAGCCAGACTGCTTACGGCTACGGCCAACGGCACAACTGGACCACCTTCACCGGCGGCTCGAATTCAAGTTTTGAGATCGGAACCGGTATGATCGGCAACGTCTTAGCGACCCATGCTACACCGATTGCCCGTCACATGAATTATCTACTTCAATGGGATGTGATGAATTGCCCGCACGATCCAATACCAGACGATGCCTACGCATGTTTCGACCGAGAAATTGATATCACTAACTATGGTGTCGACGAGGGCTGGCATCCGAGCCGAGGATCGGCACAGTGGACGCTCGGTCTCCAGGTCGTGCCAACCGGCTACGCAGGTCCAACTCATGCGCAAAACGTTCTCGCGGGATATCTGACCGCGAGGGGAGGTTTGAACGTAGGTTCCGGCCCAGCCGGATCGTTTCTTGGTTTCTACAATGGGTTCATGTGCGACGTGGACAGCGTCGCGCCGGCCGGATATTGCCTATGGGCAAACGGCGACAATACGGGCGCGTCCTCGAACCATCCCCGCTCCCCGTTCGGCGCGGACAAGGCGTGGGTTACTGGCATCCGCCTTGACCGAGCGACCTTTGACGATAACAATGCATACGTCGCCTCGACCGGGCAAGGTCTTGCCTGGGCCTCGAGCGGAGCGATAAAAGGCAGAATTACGGGCAGTGCCTCCGGCGACATTACCTTTACCCCTACCAGCCCCGGCGTTATAAATAATCAGGGACCGATACAGCAAGATGGTGTAACCATTATCGACACAAACCGCAACTTTTTCGCGGCGACTCTTATGACGTACAAGATCCGCAATGTCTCTAAGGTGTTAGATCACGCGATTGCGGCGAAAGACAGTGGAGCGCATTTTGACAACGCGGGTGCGACGAAATCTGTCACCTTCCTATTACCCGCCGCAGCGCCGGGTTTAAACTTTTGCTTCTTGATAATGACCGCGGCAAAACTCGAAATTCGCGCAAGTGCTGCAGATCGGATTTATTTCGGTGCGAAGGAAAGGCCCACCACGACTTTAACAGGGGCCTCGATCGGGATGAATGAGTGCGTGGAGGCGCATGGATTGCAGACATGGTTCACGGTCGCGTCGCAGGGAGCCTGGGTAACGCACTGATACTCCGATAAACTCACTGCAAAGCGGGATAATAGCGTCCGGCATATGTAATCAGACGCTTAAAGAGTCTCATGGCAAGCGCCGGCAGAGGTAGCGGTGCGAGGTGCCCCTCAACTTCTGTCCCCTCCTCGCAGTATGCAGCCAATTTGATCCCGTGATGCGTAGTTATCTCGCCGGTAATCTGGAGGATTTCCCAGGCCAAGACCTCCACCTGGTCGCCGTACACGCGGCCGTCTGGCGTGAACGTCAGGCAGCCGTCGCGACACGTAAATGCCACCGCCCGCCGCCGCCCATTCACGACGAAAACAACGGTATTGGCTGTAATTTCGGGCCTCAGCCGCAAACGTTTTTCGTTGTCATCATAGCAAAGCAACATTTCATCCAGTCGGCACACCCGGAGATCAAGGATGGCAGGCGTGCCGTTGTCGTGCCAAAGGTTCCAGAGGCGCTTCAAAATTTCGACCTTCCGCTTATCGCCGTTCGCATGTAATATTGAAACTTCAAGACCATTTGAGGCTCTTACCACCGCGTCTCGGTCCACTCCAAAGTCGGCTTCACTATCGTGCAGGCAGGCGAATATCGATGCTTCGGTATCCAACTTCACGCAAAGATCATTTCTGTCCTGTGCAACGGCGTAGAACTCCTGTGCCAGCCATTGATCATCTTCACGGAGGCCAACAAAGTCCTGCGATCGCAGCCGTTGCACACAATAGGAAATCAGCTCAACGACCGCCCAGGAATATCCTATGTAACATCCGCTGTTCAGATAGCGCCACTTAGAATCAATTCTATCAAACACCGAGCGTCGATTGTCATTGTCAGGCCAGAGGTTGCTTTCTGCCGCAAAGACGAGATCGGCATTCAATCGATAAAATTTTCGGCTGACGATTTCTGATCGCTCAAGAACCAGCACATCATATGCGTCCGAAAACAGAAGGAGCTGATTGGGCGCGATCGCACCCGTCTCCAGAAAGGCCCCCAGTATAAAGAATTTGTCAAGCTTCGCAATCTGTTTCTCACGCCAATGTTTGGGCATCGAATACAACTCAAACCCGTTCAACGTAGAACTTTTTTCAAGCATCTCCATCATTTCGGTCCGCGGGAAGCCAACGGTCACATGCGCTATTGGTGGCGACACAGGGGGAACTCCCACTATTCTGGATCACGCGCGCCGAGGGTTGATCCTCAAACACGGCGCCGCTCGGAGTTCGCGGGCGTCCGTCTGCCGATTCCGACAAGACTTTTGCCTGGACACATGGACTTTCGCTGGTGAGCTTCTCCCGCACCCGCTGCTCCGATCGGGATTCGAGCCCGAGGCATCTAAAGTATTGCTCTCGCAACCGCGAGGAAGCGGTTTACATCTATCGTGATATCGTCGAATTGATCTCTCTCTCCGGGCCGAACATCCTGTTCCACGTAGGAATAGTAAGGCAGGCCCTGGGCCGCAGTCAGAACATAGTAAGCGGGTGTACCGTACGTATGCGCAAATATTTCAAGCAAGGTGCAACCGGGGCTGGCAAAGACGATATTCGACAATCCCGCCCCATGCAGGCCTACGACATGCGATGCGGACGAAAATAGCGAAACCTGTTCTGCAACAGGTAAAGCTGATAACTGCACCGACCGGTACCCATAGCTATGGAGCGCAGCAAGCAGCTCATCTTCATTCAGAACCCGCCGCGCCGAAGCGTCATTGCGCGAGACATAAAGCTTTTGCCTTTCGCGGTTTGCGGGTGCGGCGGAGCCATACCCTACCGCCGATCGTAGGTAGTGGAGGGCCCAAGGTGCGCCTTTATGGGCCGGGTGCGGAATGCGCGAGAGATCGGAAGGAACGAGGAGCTCCTTCGCTTGGATCGCATCGAAACGACCGAGCGTCAGGACGCGATCGCTATCGAAGCCGCACTGTTTTAATGTATCCATTTGCCAGGGAGTATCTGCAGGTGCGGTGACGATGAAGCAATCTTGTCGCCGAGCCTCGAATCCCAGAAACGAGAGTCGTGTTAACTGATCTACTAGCCAATGACAATAATTACGGTATTGAATGGCGCCTATGTCATCATGGATGACGAAAACTTTTCCATCTATGTACGCAGCATTGTTAAGAAGCTGCGGTATTGCCCCACTATAGTAGTAAACAAGCCCTGCGTATCTCGAACTATAGCGCTCAACTATGTTGACCCCACTGCTGTCAAGGATAATCGGCGCATGCGCAAAGACACAAAAATACCCATTATTTAGAGATAATACCGTGAAATCTGGGGAGACGGCGTAGATTGCACTGGTTGGACAACAACTCGGCGCAGCGGTTAGATGAACTGGTTTCCGCAGAATTCTATCACGGGCTGGGTAAGCTGCAATTTCTCTCGCGTCAGCGGCCTCCGCGGGCGCAATCATTATCAAATCTTCGTTGTTGGACGAGATAACGCGATTCCGTAGCTCCCTCAATAGGTCGCGAACATGGTCTGACTGTGGGTCTACATCGGAGATTCCCGTGATCGCAGCCAACTGGCCAATGGCGGAGACGACCGACTCATTCGATGAGAATGGGAGCCCTGCATGTGCCATTCAATACTTCTCCTCGGCGTTTGTTTGACAGGGCGCCCACGAGCCCGCGCGGTGAGGGACCAGAGCGCTTGTGCCGCCGCGGAGCGAAACACGCATGCTTCAGTTGTCAGGTTCCCACAGAGCCGGGGGGTCCTTGGAGCGCAAGATTGTTTGTGCGCGCAAGACCCCCGTTGCATCGTACGCGCCGCGAGCCGTCACCGCGTTCCCGATGATCGGCGGATAGCTGAGGTGCGCCTTTTGCGCGGCCGTGGAATTTACCCGTATTCGGGCCCCGGTTCGCGTCTGCAGCACCACCAGCGGGCCGAGCACGCTTTTGATCACGCCGGTTATCTGATGGCCCGTGGTCTCGTGACGAGGCTCGGCGCGCGCAACATTCGGCTGCGCCGGAGGCTGCGTGCCGCCGGGGCCAAAAATGGCGAACTGCTGATAGCTGGCTACAAAAACACGTGCGTTGGCGACGACCGGCACGACATTTGCGTTGGCTTGGGGCCTTGTCCATATTCCGGCGGGGGCCGAATATAGCGCCGCTCCGGTGGCGGCGTTAAATGCATAGAGCGTGACAGACAAGCCCGTCGGGCGGCTCACCGCCCAGATCACCGCGCTGCCCGCGTTCGTTCCGTTTGAGGAGACGGTGGTGAAAAAGCTGGGATCCTGACCCGTGTTCAGACGCGGCGATATGGCGTCTGCTACCATCGCCACCGTCGATCCAGCTGCCTGGAGCTTAAACACGAAAACGTTCCACCCGAGACTGCTGACGATACGTCCGATCCCATCCGGGCCCTCGAAATATTACTCGGCGCAGAAACAGGCGCCGACAATAAAGCTTTGTACCACCTTGCCCGGGTTGCTCAGGCCGGCGAAGGCATCGCGGTTCATCAGGGTCAGATAGCCGGCTTTGCCGGCAGCAACGGCAAGGTGCGGCAGCGGCAGAGACTTCTGTGGGGGAACTATGAGCACCCCGCCAGACCCGAAATCCCAGTCGTCCTGATCGAGGGTCTGTTGGTTACCCGGTGTGTATAGGCCGAGTATGCGCCGCAGGTCGCCCGACATTTCGACGACACTCTCCTGAATATTCTCGGGAGGAACATAAGTTGCCGCGTCCGAATTTGCGGTAACGAAGAAGAGATGGCCGTTGCCGTCTGCAGCGATCCCGGCGCCGGACATCCAGATCGAGGACAAGAACATGCCGCTTGGAGAGGTGCTTAACCGGTCATTCAGCTGGTTCGCCGGCAACGGATCCAAGCCACGCGAATCCCAGCCGAGCACCCAGCCACGTGTGATGTTGGTCATCAAGTCGCAAAAGCTGCCAAAGGCGGCATAGATGTTGCCGTTTGCTTCGAGCAACGCCGGCCGTTGCCGCGTTACCGCGGCGTTAAAGAGATAGACCGTGCCATCCGTGAGCGTTTGCGCTGCGGTGACGACGACGCCCGATCCGACCGTGTCCTGCAAAGTTCTCAGATCGAGAGCGTGAAGCCGATAGACCGGCTGTCCATTCTCCATCGTGTAGGCGACAAGATAGATCCTTCGTTTATCCAGATCAATAACCGGCGTCGACGTTATGCCAACATTGGGGCCATTATTGCCGCACCGCCCAGGGAGCGCCGCTTGCGGCACCGGCGTGCCGAGGTGGCGGCTGTTCAATACCACACCGGTTTCGGCATCGATCGCATAAACCGTATTATTTTCGGTCACGACATAGGCGACATCGCGGATCAGCTGGGTGCGTCCGTCACTTTCAGGAAGGCCGACGACGAGGGGTTGTGCGTCGACCTGGTCGTCGACCGGAACGGTGTACAGGAGGCCGAACGACTGCGGGTTGACGTCGCTCGTGTTCAGGACCCACTCGTTCTGGTTCCAGCCGGTGCGCAGGTTGTCGTAATGGTGGGTAATGACGTTAAAGCGGGAAGCGGGCGGCGCCCGGCTGCTTGGCGAAGACTGGGCGGGCGCCGCCGCGCTCCAGACGATGAACGAAGCCAGCGCTAAAGCGAAGAGCCTCGGCACGATCCGGTGTCCGCCGCCGCCGGTCGCAAAAAGTTTGAACGCTTCCATTCCATTCCTTCTTACGAAACGAGTGTCTAACCTTCCCCGGGCGATCTTGAGAAGACGATCAACGGTAACAGCACAGACGGGTCTGCACAATTGCCTCTTTTGAAATTCGAGTGGGTTGGGTCGGATTCGACAATGGCCGTAAATGTCTCGCACCGAGGGTCCCGCCAACCCGGCAGACACTCCGTCAAGCGGCGACAGAATAGCGCAGGCATGCGCGGCGATGGAGCTCGAAATCTCCCCGATTTGTCGCCTCGAAGTGCCGCAGGAGATCCGCGCCCAACTCCGCTCGGATCTCGGCAAGCCTTTCGTCGAGCCCGTGACCGGCAGAACGGGTGGCATTTTCGCGTACCGCGAAGCCGCGGAAGGTTGGAAACAGCGGCCGGACCAGCCGTTCGAGCGCGCCGATCGATTGGTCGAAGGCCGCGACCAGCCCGATGAACGGCAAGGCCTCGACGACGCGCGGCGCGCTCGAATTCGCCACCCAGGCCCGTCGGTTCCATCAGCGCCAGACGTGAGGTCTGGAAATCCCGGCACGTGCGCTCCTTGGGGTCGGCCAGCCGCGCTCTGAGATAGCCAGCGAATCGTGCTGCCTGGCCAGGCGCGCCCCGCGCGTGTCGGCCTCCTGCATCCGCTCGAAATTATGGGCCGATTTCAGACGATCGAGCGGGTGCCGCAGGAATACGATCGGGATCGCCGCGGCGCCGGGAATCCGGCCGGGCGGTAAGCGCAGCGTATGCGAGGAGAGCGCAGTCAGTTCGCGATCTTCGGCGAGCAACTGTGCGACCAGAGGGAGCTGGGTTGCAGGCGCGGCGGGAAACTCGGCCGCGCGCCAACGCTCCGCAAAATTCGCCCGGAGGATCGCGTCGACCGAACTCCCAGCATTCTTGAACAGATGATAATGGACAAGGAGGAAACGCGCCGATGCCGGACCTTGCTGCGGTGCTGCGAATGGGTGCCCCACCGCTCAGATCCCCGCTCTATCCTGACGGCGGCGAGCCGGGCCGGTCGCTATCGGGCGCCCGCGAGGATCGCGGCGGGGCCGCCGAGTTGGGTGAAAATACCGCCGAGCCGGAACGCTGGGGCAGGCCGAGCGCTGCGAGATCTCCGAACATGCAAGGTGATGTTGGGAAGCCGCTCGGCCAGCCGCCGATGCGCCCGTCGGCGTGTTGCGCACCGCGAGGCTGCGAAGCGCCGCAAAATGACGGCTGGAGAGGTCACCAATCGCACGCGCGGCATCGACTGCCTGCATGATTTCCGTATGGGCGTGCGCAACATCCCACCTGTGGCCGGGGACGTAAACGTAACAGCCGTGGCGATGCGGCTCGATGGCGACGATCACCGCCGGCGGAGTGAGGACAAACCCCGGCTGCCGCTTTGATAGGACCAGCAAGCCATCAATCGTTTCCACACCGCCCTCCTCCGCTGGCTCATCGCGCTCGGCGTCCGCGGTCTCGTCCCCGCACCGCCGGCTTCCAGAGCTTGCCGATCGTTCCGATGGCGGCCGCGGGCGCGCGAGTGTCGACGAGAACCGCTCAAAATGCGGGTTGAAGAGCGGGGCGGGTCGGCATCGATCAATTCGCCTCAGCGGGCGCGCCGGGCTGCGACCATCATCGGTCCGGCGGCCACTGCTCGGGCGAGGCCTTGGCGCGCAAGATCGCATCGGCATGTAAGAGCCCGGTAGCGTCGCGGGTGCCCCGGGCCAGGACCGAACCCCCGATGATGAGAGCGTAACTGAGGTCCGCCGCCTGCGCCTTTGTCGTATCCACTTCGACGCGGCGGCTGCGGGCGCGTAGTGTGATCAGCGATCCGTTGATGCGCTCTATGGTGCCGGAAATCCGCTGACCCTCCTCCGGTGGCGAGATCGGCCCCGAGGAAATCGCCTTCGCCATTGTGGCGGTGCTGCCGCCGAGACCGAAGATTGCCAGCCGGCCATAGCTCGCAACGTAGACCCGCCCATTGCCGACGACCGGGACGATATTGGCGTTGCCGTTCGTCGACGGCCAGGTGCCGGCGGCAGCCGAATAGATCGGGGTTGCGTGAATATTATCGTAGGCAAAGAGCGTGACCGCGGCCGGCGCGCTATTGGTTGGGCGGGTCACGCCCCAGATCAGCGCCGTTCCGGCGGCGGTACCGTTCGACGACACCGTTGTAAAAAAGCCGGGATCCTGGCCGGATTGGAGAGTTGTCGAATTGCTTTCGTAAACCAGGCCGACACTGCCCGCGACCGATTGCAGCTTGTAGACGATTGAAGCCGACGCTGCTGACGATCCTGCCGATCCCGTCGGCGCCCTGGTAATAGGAGGCGGTGCACCAACAGCCGCCGAGGAGAAAGCTTTGGACGACCTTGCTCGGACTGCTGAGGCCGGCGAAATTCTGAATGTTCAGAAGGTAGACGTAGCCGGATTTGCCGGCGACGAAGGCAAGATGCTGCAGCGGCAGCGAGGTCTGCGGCGGCACGACAAGTATCCCGCCCGAGCCGAGGTCTTCGTCGTTGGCATCGAGCGTCTGCTGGTCGCTCGGGGTGAAGACACCGAGGATCGTCGTCAGGTCACCCGACATCTCGACGACGCTCTCCTGAACGTTCGTCGGAGGATCGTAGGCGTACGGATTGGAGTTCCCGGTAACGAAAAACAGATTGCCGCCGGCATCCGCAATCCCTGCGCCGGACATCCAGACCGAGGTCAAGAACATGCCGGTCGAGGAGCTGGCGAACCGGTCATTCAGCTGGTTGGCCGGTAGCGGAGCCAGGCTGCCCGCCTGCCAGCCGAGTACCCAGCCGCGCGACAGATTGCCCTTGAGGTCGCAGAAGCTGCCAAAGGCGGCATAAATGTTGCCGTTGGCTTCGGCCAAGGCCGGCCGCTGCCGGCTCACCGCCGCATTGAAGGCATAGGTCTGGCCGTTCGACAGGGTTTGCGAGGCGGTGACCACGACGCCCGTCCCGACCTTGTCCTGCAATGTTGTCAGATCGAGCGCATGAATCCGGTAGACCTGCTGCCCATTCTCCATCGTGTAGGTGATCAGATACAGCGTGTCGCTCGTGAGGTCGATCACCGGCGTCGAGTCGATGCCGATGTTTGGTGCGTTGTTGTTGCATCCGCCCGGCAGCGCCGATTGCGGCACCGGCGTGCCGAGGTTGCGTTTGAGCAGTACTGTGCCGTTATCGGCATCGATTGTGTAGACCGTATTGCTTTCCGTCGCGACATACGCGACATCCAATCGACCGGTGGGAAGCGGAACGCTCAGGACGAGAGGTTGGGCATCGACTTGGTCGTCGAGCGAGACCGTGTACAGGAGGCCGAACGATTGAGCATTGACATTGCTCGGATTCAAGATCGAACTCTTGCGAATTCCAGCCGGTGCGGGCGTTGTCATAGTGGTGGGTAATAACATAGGCGTAGGTCGACGTCTGCTGGTCCAGGATGCCCGCGGCGGCCGACGCGCCGGGGAGGATGCTCAACGCCAGAGCAAGGATCAGGCGCCTCGGAATTATCTGGCGCGCGCTGCCGGCGGTCGATAAAGGCTGCGGCATGTCTCTCTCTTGGTCACTTGGGACCGGTGCGAGCGTGGCTCGTCGACGGTTTCGGCCAGCCATTCAGGCGGTCCGCGTTCGGCGCGCGGCATCGACGGCCTGCATGATTTCCGTATGGGCATGCGCAACATCCCACCTTGGCCGGCGACCTAAACGTAATAGCCTGACTAGGAATCGCTAAAGTTGCGTTAAGCTTTCGCAGCAACGCTAGTAGTTGTGGATCGAGCGAGGCGGCGTGCGAGCAGTTGGACCGAAGCGAGGTAGATCTACGCTTCGCCGCTGCCCACCTTGGCTTCGAAGTCCTTGGCGAGCCTGCGGTTGCGGTTCAACCAGGCGAAGGTTCGCTCGACCACCCAGCGCCGCGGCAAGACGTGAAAGCCTGTGGATTGGGCGAGCGCCGCGGTCGGCTTGTCACCAGCATAACCGCCATCGGCGAAGGCATGGCGCAGCCACGGGAACAGGTAGCGGATCGAGGCCAGCAGGTCCGGCGCCGCATCGCGATAACGAGGCCGCCGCCGGCGCCAAGATTGCCCTCCTGTGCGACGAATGCAGCTCCACCGTTGACCGGCAAGGGTATGCCGATGAGCGGATCATCGCCGATCGCCAGCCTATGGGGCGAGCCCGGCAACGATTTCGTCGCCGCACTCTATCCGCGCCCCGGCGAGCCGGTCGTCGATAACGCCGGCAAAGGCGCCTTCTTTGCCACCGGGCTCGACGCGTTGCTGCGCGCGCGCCGGGCGACGCATCTGGCGATCGCCGGGGTCACCACCGAGGTCTGCGCGCAGACGACGATGCGCGAGGCCAACGACCGCGGCTACGAATGCCTCTTGGTCGAGGACGCAACCGAGAGCTATTTCCCCGATTTCAAGGCCGCAACCCTCGCCATCATCCGCGCCCTGGGTGCCATCGTCGGCTGGACGGCGACGGTCGACGAGGTGCTCGCGGCGCTCCACGGGTTCGGCGCATGGCAGTCGGCGGGGCTACCGCCTACGCCAGCGCGGTGAGCAGCGCCTTCGCGTCCTTCAGATCGGCGGTGTCGAAGCCCTCGGTGAACCAGTCGTAGACCGGCGCCAATAATTCCCGCGCCTCCTTGCGCCGCCCGTCGTTGCCCAAAAGCCGCGCGAGGCTCGTCGCGGCGCGCAGTTCAAAACCCCTGGTGCCCTGCTCCCGGGCGATCGATAAGGCGGCGCGAAAGGAATGCTCGGCCTTATCCAAATCGGGCCGCGCCAACCGGCACACCAGTTTGCCGCGCAATCGGTGAAGTTCTGCGTCCGACCACCTCTCGCCGGAGAGAGCTGATCTGGCAAGGGCTTGGTCGAGCTCCGCGAGCCCCTGGTCGACCTCGCCGGCGAAGGCCAGGGCTTCGGCGACCAGGCCGCGATGAAAAGGCTCGTACACGCGCGCTCCGGTCTTGGTGTACGCGGCAATACCGCGGCGCATCCGATCGATGCCAGCGGCGCCTTGTCCCCGGTGCGCCGCCGCCCAGCCAAGCTGCACGTCGCAGAGCGCGCACCACTGCGGGAAGCCGCGTTCCTTGGAGATCGTCGCGTTCTCGTTCGCCAGCCGCTCGACCCGCCGGACATCGCGGGAGAGAAGAGCGGGCACTGCGGCGCACCAGAGGGTAAACGCCAGCGTGAAAGCGTGGCCGAACTCGCGCGCGTGGAGAAGCGCTCGATCGGCGGTCCTCTCCGCCTGGTCGGGATAGCCGTCATGCCAGAGCGCCCAGGATAAAAAGGTCAACGCGAACGCGCCGATGTCCTGGCCGTAGTGGAAGGCGAATTCGCGATGCTCCTTGGGCCGATAGAGTGAGGCGGCCAGTTCGAGGTGGGGCCGGGCTTGCCGGAAGTCGCCGGTCATCAACTGCATGGTCGCAAGAAGCCGGTGGCCGATCAGGCGGTGCGCCGAAGCGGGCTGCGTCTCCGCCAGCGCGAGAAATTGCTGCGCGTGTTCGAGCGCCCCGTTGGCGTTTCCTCTGACGTAGTCGACGGCCCAGACGCCGAAGAGCACCGAGAAGTGAAGCGACGTCCCGGTGGCCACCGTGGCGGCGACGAGCTGCCGCGAGCGGTCCAAGGCGGCGGAGACTTCGGCATGCGCGTAGCCCCTGGCGCCGATCAGCGCCGCCATCAAAGGAATGTGCAGGTCGAGTTCGAGCCGGCTCCGCTCAATCGTCTCGGGCAGGCTCTGCAGGAGGCCGAGACCGCGGCGCAGCTGCGGGATCGCCTCCTCCACGGCCGACTTTGCGACCGACAATTCGCCCGCCAGGAGCCAATAAGGGACCGCCTTCGCGGCCATCGCCGCCTCGCCGTAATGGTGGGCGGCAAGCTCCGGTCGCGCCTCCAAAAGCGAAGGAAACTGCGCCTCCAGCGCTGAGGCGATCCGCCGATGCAACGCCTGGCGCGGGCCGCGCAGCAATGTGCTGTAGGCGGTGTCCTGAACCAGCGCGTGCTTGAACAGATATTCCGACGCCGGCGGCACGCCGCGCTGAAAGACGAGGCCGGACCCGACGAGGCGCTGCAGCGCGTCCCGCAGTTCGGGTTCGGCAAGCTCGGCGGCGGCGGCCAGCAGGTCGTAAGAAAACTCGCGGCCGATCGCGGCGCCGGCCTGAGCGACCAGCTTCGCCGTCGGGCCGAGCCGATCGAGGCGCCCGAGCAGGGAGGCATGTAATGTCGCCGGCACGGCGAGCGCGGACGCCGGCATGCCGGACACGGTCAAAGCGCCGCGATCGGCGCCGGCTTCGACGACGGCCTTGGTCAGCTCCTCGATGAACAACGGCACGCCGTCGCTGCGCTCGACGACCTCGGCGACGAGTTCGGGAGACACGCCGGCATTGCCGGCAAGCCGCTGGACCAAAAGAGGACCGTCCCGCTCGCCGAGCCGGTTCAGCGCCACTGTCGTGACATGCGGCTGGTCGGTCCAGGGGGGCTGGAACTCCGGGCGAAAGGTAACGAGCAGCAATACCGGCAGCCGCCGGACGCGATCGACGAACAGATCAATCAGGTCGCGCGAGGTCGGGTCGATCCAGTGCGCGTCCTCGAAGACCATCAGCACCGGATGGCTGCGGGCGAGCGCCTCCAGCTGGTGCAGCAGCCCGGTGAGCAGCTTTTCCCGTTTGCGCTGCGGGCTCACATCGAGCCCAGCCGCGGCGTTTGGCAGTCCGAGCAGCTCGGCGATCAGCGTGATCTCGTCGGGCTCGGCAGCACCCGCGGCGATCAGCGCCCTGAGCTTGCCGAGCCTCGCCTCCGGCGGGTCGTCACGGGCAAAGCCGGCGGCGCGTTCGAGCTGGACGATGAACGGGTAAAGCGCGCTCTCCTGGTCGTGCGGCGACGCGAAATAGCGCAGCCGCGTATGCGGCTCGCCGGCGATGCTCGCCGCCAGCGCCGCGGTCAGTCGCGACTTGCCGATGCCGGGCTCGCCGGCGATCAACACGACCCGGCCCTCGCCGGCCTTGGCCTGCCGCCAGCGGCGCGAGAGCAGGTCGAGTTCCTCGTCGCGGCCGACGAGCGGCGTCGCCTGCGGGCGCAGCGCCTCGAAGCGGCTGACGACGCCGCTTTCGCCAACCACCTGCCAGGCGCGCGGCGCCTCGGCAAAGCCGGGGAGCGCCTGCGGCCCGAGGTCTTCGACGTCAAACAGACCGCCGACTTGGCGCCGCGTGCCA
This sequence comes from uncultured Alphaproteobacteria bacterium, assembly GCA_963772295.1. Classification (GTDB taxonomy): domain Bacteria; phylum Pseudomonadota; class Alphaproteobacteria; order ATCC43930; family CGMCC-115725; genus AP-15. The sequence continues at coordinate 60,598 of CAVYWO010000016.1, read as the reverse complement.
TCGGCGATGACCACCCGGTTGGGCGCGGCGATGGCCTGCAGGCGGGCCGCCAGGTTCGGCGTCTCGCCGACGACGCCGCGCTCCTGCGCCGCACCCTCGCCGATCAGGTCGCCGACGACGACGAGGCCGCTGGCGATGCCGAGCCGCACCGCGAGCGGCTGCGGCAGGTTCAGGACGCGGACCGCATCGATGACCGCGAGCCCCGCCCGGACCGCGCGCTCGGCATCGTCCTCGTGCGCCTGCGGGTAGCCGAAATAGACCAGCACCCCGTCGCCCATGTATTTGGCGACAAAACCGGCGAACCGCGACGCCGTAGCCGCGACGCAGCGGTGGTAGACGCCGATGATCTCGCGCAGATCCTCCGGATCGAGGCGGGCCGACAGCGCGGTCGAGCCGACCAGATCGCAGAACATTACGGTCAATTGCCGCCGCTCGGCCTCGCCCGGCGGGGCTGGAGCGACTTCGCTCGCCGCCACGGGCGTCGCCAGGCCAGCGATCGCTTCGAGCAACCGACGCCGGTGACCGACCGCGACGACACCCATTTCCCTCAGGTCGTCGGCGGTCAGCTTTGACAGGATCTCCCAGTCGACCTCGTTTTCGACAAAGGCGGGGGCGTACCGCCCGAGGCCGAGGCCGTCCAGCCACTTGGCAATGTCCACGCCTGCTCCAAGACTTTGGTATTCTTCCCCGAGCCAGCTTATCTGACGATCACAGGAAACGCGAGGGTAGATCGCCGGTTTTCTCGATGACCCAATTTAGCGGCGTTGGCGAGTGGTCTGGAGCGGTCATGTATCCGGCATGTTGGTGCGGTCGGCTGACCGCTGGCCCCCAGACCCGGTGCGAGCGTTCATTCGGCGCTGCGGGCGAACCTGAAGTTTATCGCGCAACGAAACCGTGCCGCCCTCCTGCGTCTTTAAGTGCTTTTCAGCGTCATCGCGCGGACCGGGACCGACTTGCCGTCGGCTCTACTCCGCCGCGGCCGCGATCTTGGCGCCGCGGAAGGCCGGGATCACTTCTTTCGCAAACCGGTCAAGGTCTTCGAGCTGAACGTCGAGCGCAGTACCGAGCGGCGTCGCACAAGATCTCGACACCCTCCTCGAACATTTCGCGGTTGGCATTCTGGTCGATTAGCGACGCGCCGAAGGTTTCGACTTCGCGGGTGTGCTAGCCGCGCCCGACGCCGAAGATGATCCGCCCGCCGGTCAGGATGTCGGCCATCGCGTAATCCTCGGCCAGCCGCAGCGGATGCCACACCGGCACGATGTTGAAGCCGCAGCCGATCCTCAGGTGCATCGCCATCATCAGGACATTCGGGATCAATTCCGTGCCTTCAGGCTGGAAATGATGCTCGGCCATCCAGAAGGTGTCGTAGCCGCGCTCGTCCATGCACTTGGCGTAGAATTCTCGCGGTAAAGCCGCCTGAGAAAAACGAGATCAGTGCAACGTTGCCGACCCGCAGATTCGGTTCACACAAGTCGGCCCAACAGTGGCAGAATCAGCTAGCTCAGCGAGGCTGGACGTTGGAACTGATCGATGAAGCGATCGCTAGCGGGCGGCGCTACCCAGCGCCCAATTACGTTAATCGGGGAAACACGGCTACACGGTACGTCAGCCCGCGGACAGGCCAGTCGGTGGTTGTCGACGACCAAACCGGAGAAATCTTACATGTCGGTGCACCAGGATACCGATACTGAGGCGGTGGTCTACGTGCGGCTGCTGGACGAAGGCACCGATGTCTGGCGGCCAGTCCGTGCGACGGCCTTGCCCGACGGAACCTTCCGACTCCTAGAGCCTAGCGGTTACGATCCCAACGCCGAAAAGTGGGAATTCCCGCCATCGACGAAGGTGCGCTGCATCGCGAGAAAGTTCACGGACGGTGGCGAGGGCCGCGTCGCGGTCGCACGCGGCTGACCCTCGCGTCTACTCCGCCGCGGCCGCGATCTTGGCGTCGCGGAAGACCGGGATCACATCTTTCGCAAACCGGTCAAGGTCTTCGAGCTGAACGTCGAGCGGAGTACCGAGCGGCGTGCTGCAGATGACGCGGTCGAGGCCAGGATAGCGCTTCTCGACCGCCTTCAGCTGCTCGATAATGTCCTCCGGCCGACCCGCCAGGAAGCCGCCCGCCTTCACCGCGTCCTCGATCGTCGGCAATTGCACGGTACCAACGAGCCGCGGGTCCCGCATCGCCGCGATCTGCGCGTCGGTCAGCGCCCGAACCAGGCGCAATTCGCCAAACATTTTCATGTTCTCTTCGTAATGCGGCGCGGCCTCGCGCATCGCCTGCTCACGGCTCGACGCGATGTGGAACTGGTAGCCGAGCGCCAGCCGCTCGCCGAGTTCGAGTTTGATGCCGCGCCGGACGTGAGCCGCCTGGAAGCCGAGCATGTGCCGCTCGACCGCGCCGCCTTCGGCCGACCCGCCGCCGATCAGCCCGCGGAGACCGTGCTTCGCCATGAAGTCGAAGGCGCGCTCGGAGCCGCTCTGGATCGGCTGCCAGCATTCGACCGGCAGCCGCTCAGGCGCCGGCACCAGCGTAATCTCCTTGAGCATGTAGCCGCGATACGGCACCTCCGGCGGGATCGTGTAGTACTTCCCCCTGTGCGAAAACGGCTTGCCCTCGAATGCCTTGAACAAGATCTCGATGCCCTCCTCGAACATCTGGCGGTTGGCATTCTGGTCGATGAGCGGCGCGCCGAAAGTCTCGACTTCGCGGGTGTGGTAGCCGCGCCCAACGCCGAAAATGACTCGTCCGCCGGTCAGGACGTCGGCCATCGCGTAATCCTCGGCGAGGCGCAGCGGATGCCACATCGGCACGATGTTGAAGCCGCAGCCGATTTTTATATTCTTGGTGACGCCGCACAGGTGCATCGCCATGATCAACAAATTCGGGATCAGTTCCGTGCCTTCGGGCTGGAAATGATGCTCGGCCATCCAGAAGGTGTCGTACCCGCGCTCGTCCATGCATTTGGCGTAGGCCACCACCTTGTGCAGCGCCCTCGCCAACTCCGATTTCGGATAGCGGCGGTCGTTGATCGGCTTGCCGGCATAGCCGAGGTTCTCCATGTCGGCGGTGCCGTAATAGGAGCTGTCGAACTTCGTGATCATCGGGCAGGCCCTCGCCATTGCGGCCGGCATCAGCCGGGTTCCACGGTGCCCCGTCAGCCCGTTCGGTCTGATCGGGCGGCTCGCGCAGTCGTGCGGCAGACCGCGCGCCCCGCGTCAGAGGTCCTCGCGGTACGGTAGTGCGGCAGCTTCCGCCGCAGACAGGATCGTGTTCCAGGCGCCGGTCGGGATCCGCTTGTTCGCAGACGGGTCGCGCAGGACGTTGACCGGGTCGAGGCCTTGCTGGACGCGGTTCAGCTGCTCGCGCAAAAGCCGCCGCAGCATAATGACGCCGGTATCCGAACGCGCCAGGTTTTCGAGCGCATGGATCGCGATCGGGCGCTGCCCCTCCTGCGCCTCGAGATCGTCCGGCCGCCGCTGCCGCTCCTCGTAGCTGCGCTCTAGCAGCCTGTCGGACTTAGCCGAAAATTCGAATTTTTTGATATATAATTTCTCATCAAGCTCCTCATGCGGAATATTCTTACGTAGTTCGCCATCTCAGCGAAAGAATGTTGCATCCAACGCTTAAGTCCGACAGGCTGCTAGGAACGAGCCCGGCCGGATGTCGGCGATCGTGTCGGTCCCCGGCTTCCAATCGGGCTTCGGCTCGCCATTCTCAAGCGGCCAGGCGACGATGCTGATGCCGCGCACATGCTCGTTGTCGACCGGTACGGCCCATGACAGTTCGGTGCCGCGTTCCTTGCGCTTCGGCGCCGTCCCGGGCTCGCGGATGCTCGGGATGATGAAGATGTTCGGCACGATGCATTCGGCGTGGCGGACCATCCGGTTGCCGTTCGGCAGGTCCTTGATCAGGTTGTAGCGCACGCCGAGCGGCGTCTTCTCCCAGTCGATCGTGGGCTTGCCCTGCATCAAGGCACCGTCGAACTGGTCGCCGCTGATCCATTGGTGAAGCATCAGGAGGTGGTAAGGGTCGACGATGTTCTCGTAATGCTGCAGCCAGTTGCAGTCCTTGACCATGCCCACTGCACAGTCGCCCCAGAGCCGCATGCCGCGCAGCACGACGTCCGCGCCGGGGTCGCTGTCGATGATGTCAAAGCGGGGGAACAACGGCTCGGTGCCGGGCGGGCCCATATAGACGAAAACGAGCCCGCCATATTCCATCGCCGGGTAGGCGGGCTGCCACACTTCCATGCGCTTGCGGAACTCCTCGGTCTCGCACGGCATGTCGATGCACCGGCCCTCGATATCGTAGAGCCAGCCGTGATAGCAGCAGCGCAGCCCCTCCGCCTCGATGCGGCCCCATTCGAGAGACGTGCCGCGATGCGCGCAATGCGGGTCGAGGGCGCCGAGCCGCCCCTGTTTGTCGCGGAACACGACAATCTCCTCGCACAGCAGCTTTTCCTTCCGCGGCAGGTCGCGCAACTCGTCCGAGGTGCAAACCGGCTGCCAATAGCGGCGCATCAGCTCGCCCATCGGGCTGCCCGGCTCGACGCAGGTCAGCTCGCGATCGGGCGCCAGGGTTTGCCGGCCGTAGGCTGATCTCATCCGCTCCTCCACTCTCGCCGCAACGATCGTTCGGCGCTGATCACTATGGGCTGAAGATCGCCTCGGGCAGCAAGGCCGAGACGACATAGTTCGGCACATCGACGACGTTCGAGATGCGCAGGTCGACCGCCACCGAGCAGATCACATAGGCCTGCTCGCGGCTGAAGCCGCGCTCCTGCAACAATTCGATCATGTTGAGGACGGCGTTGCGGCAGGCCAGCGTCAGGTTCTCCGCCTCGATCTCGCCCTTGGCGTCGATCGGCATCCCCATGACGCCGAGGAAGCGTTCCGGCGCGGCAAAGCGCGGGTCGGCGAAATAGCTGTCGCGGGCGAATACCGGCGAGGTGAAGCGGCGCCGGTTGGCCAGCCCCTTGTGCAGTTTGAAGCGGACGACGGCGGTGGCGCCCATCTCCACCGCGGTCACGCAGACCTCGCCGTCGCCCTGCGCAAAATGCCCGTCGCCGGTCGAGAACAAGCCACCCTCGACAAACACCGGCAAAAACAATTTGGCGCCCTTTGTCAGCTGCTTCACATCGAAATTGCCGCCGTTCTCGCGCGGCGGCAGCGTGCGCAGGCCGGCGAGGCCGCACCGCCCGGTCGGCACCGCGCCGGCCGGGTCGGGGGGAAAGGCAAACCCGCCCTTGTCGATCACGCGCTGCTCGCGTGCGGTCCATTCGGCGAGCTTCGCCGCCGACGGCGCCACCGCGGAGACGCCCATGAACGGCGCCCCCGGAATGCGCACGCCGGGAAGCTGCGCCGAACTGGCCCAGCCGTTTGCGATCTGCCAATGCACGAGAAACGGCTCGGTGAACACGTCGCGCAGGAAGCCGAGCCCCGGCACGATCGCACTGAATGCGGTCGGCTGGGCGATGATGTCGGTGAATTCGATCTCCAAGAGATCGCCGGGCTCGGCGCCCTTGACAAAGACCGGGCCGGTCAGCGGGTGGACGACGCCGGCGTCGATCGCGGCGAGATCGGCGCTGGCCATCCCCGGCTTGATCTGGCCGTCGAGCGCGTCGCGGGTTTCGAGCGCGATTTCCTCGCCTTCGCCGACTTCGGCGACCGCGGCGATATCGGGATGGTAGCGGTTGTGGCCGAGATGCGGCTCGCCGGAGAGCGCCTTTGTTCGATCGATACGGATGCTGCGCATGGTGCACCTCTTAAGTGCAATGGCGACCCTCAGCCGACATTCGCCGGATGCCGCCGCTGTCACGGCCAGGATCGCGCCTTTGACCGGCTTCGGCAACGGCGAATGCGCGGCGCTCCGCCACCCTGATGCTGCATCAACGGAGGCGGTCGAAGTGGAAGCGGAACGCTCCCTCATGCGACCGTATCCAGCCCGCGGTCGGGGTCGGGAAATGAGCGGGGATGATCATCACCGGGCTGTCGGCGAAGGTTTCGAGAAAGCGCCGCCGGGTCGCGCGCGCCGCTGCCGCGTCGACGCAAAAGCAGCTGTTGAGCTGGGGTTCGGCGCACTGCAGCGGCGTGTGCATGATGTCGCCGCTCAACACCACCGATGCGCCCGGAGTGCGCGCCACGACGCAGACGTGACCGGGCGTGTGCCCGGGCCACGGCTCGATCCATAGGTCGTCGTCGAAGGCGTAGTCGGCGGCGATCAGCTCGGCCTGGCCACTCTCGATGACCGGCAGCAGGCTGTCTTCATAGTAGGGATCGGTCGTATATGCGGCGCGCAGTTCAGCTACCCGCCAGTGCTCCCATTCGGCGCGGGCGAACAGATAGCGGGCATTCGCAAACGTCGGCACCCATCGGCCGTCGCGGAGGCGCGTATTCCAACCGACGTGATCGGCGTGCAGATGCGTGCACAGCACGTAGTCGATGTCTTCGGGTGCAAAACCGGCGGCCGCGAGATTGGCGAGATAGGGCCAGTTCTTCCGGTGATAGCGCCGCTTGTGCGGGCGCTCCTTGTCATTGCCCGAGCAGGTGTCGACGAGGATGGTGGCGCGCGGCGTCTTGATGACGGTGCTGTGAAACGCGAAGATCATCAGGCCGCTGACCGGGTCCATCAGCGTCGGGGCGAGCCAGCGCCGATGCCGCTCGATGATCTCCGGAGACGCTTCCGGATGGATCACGGCCGTCTCGAGCAGCGGCGCCTCGAACTCGAGCGCGCGGGTGATTTCGATCTCGCCGACGCGCCAGCGGTAAATCGGGCTGATGGCCGCGGTCATCGCCTGCTCCTTCCGTGGTTAGGCGGGTGAGGTCACCGAAGTCTCGCGACGAGCGTCCGGTTCGACGGGCGGCAGGCGACCGGGATCGAACGGTTGCAGGTCGACGCTGCGTGCCGACCCGTCGACGATCAGTTCCGCCATTGCCTCGCCGGTCGCCGGCGCGTTGAGAATGCCCCAAACGCCGTGCCCGGTCGCGGCGTAACCTCCGGCGATCCCCTTGATATGCCCGATCAGCGGCAGCCCGTCGGCGGTGATCGGACGGTAGCAGGCTTGCCGGGCAAGGATCTTCGTCGAGCCGAGCGCCGGCGACAATGATGCGCAGAGGGCTTCAAGGCGCTCGATCGCACCGGGATCGGGTGCTACCTGGGACGGATCGATCGGCAATGGCGCCTCGCTCGAAATCGCGCAAACATAGGTCGTGCCGTCGGGGCGCGGAAACACCTCGGGGCTCAGTACCGCGCCGGTCGGTTCCCGATATTCGGCAAAAAGGGCTTCGCCCGGAACCCTGTCGCCGGTGTCGAACAAAAGACTGTGGCCCTTCAACCCGAAGACCGCCGGGAACGGCACAGATAACGCGGCGAGGATCGACCAGGGCCCCAGTGCGACAACCACCGCGTCGCCCTCGATCGTCTGGTCGGCGACGATGACCCCGGTGGCTCGACCGCGGCGCTGCGCGAGGCCGGTCACGCGCCCGAGGCGCAGTTCCGCACCTCGGGCGGCGGCGGCGCGCATCATCGCCGCGGTGAACCGGCCGGGATGGACCTGCGCGGTATTGTCGCGCGAGCCGAGCACTTGGCCGACCTTCACCTCGGACGAAAGCCAGCCGAGGCGGTAAGCGCCGCGCCGAGCGGGGAAGCCGGCGACGCCGCCGTAGGTGTCGAGGGGGCGATAACCCCAATCCCCGGCGAGCCTTTCGTTCAATTCCCGATGCAGCGCAAAGCTGCGCCGTGCGAGCGGGGCGAGCGGCGTCCCGTCGGACCAGTCGCGCGCCAGAAACCCGCCCGATTTTCCGGAAGCGGCGCAGGCAAGCCCGGTGCTCTCGATGACCGTCGCGGTGACGCCCCGGCAGCTGAGGAAATACGCGATCGAGACGCCGATGACCCCGCCGCCGCAAATCAGCACATGCATGCGCTAGCTTTCGCTTTTGTCCCGTCATTCCCGCGCAAGCGGCTGTAAGGAAATTGGAGGCGATGCCGAACGCGGGGCTGCATCGATGCCGTGCGTGCTTCGAGACGCGCCCGGAGCCTGTCCTCGGGCCGCGCAAAGCGCGGACCCGGGGGGGCGCTCCTCAGCATGAGGTAAGCCTTTGATGGCATTAAAGGAGTTCCTCATCCTGAGCCGGCCGCGCAGCGGCCGTGTCGAAGGACGAACGGCCCTCATCCAATTCGATTACAGCCTCTTTCGCGGGGGTGACGATTAAGTTGTTGATTTACCGTGTATCATTTTAGGTCGGGCGCTCAAGGCTTCGGTTTCAGCGCGCCCTCGCTGACCAGCACCTCGTGCGCGGCTCGAAACGCGTCGAGCCCGGCCGGGATGCCGCAATAGGCGGTGGCGTGCAGCAATGCCGCCTTGATCTCCTCGACGGTGACGCCGTTGTTGAGGGCGCCCTTGACATGCAGCTTGATCTCCTGGGCACGGTTCAAGGCGGTGAGCATCGCCAGGTTCATCAGGCTGCGGGTTTTGCGGTCGAGGGTGGCGTCGCCCCAGGCCCAGCCCCACGCCCATGCCGTCGTTGCGCGCTGGAACGACATCATGAACGCGTCGGCCCGCGCCATCGAGGCATCGACATATTCCGGACCCAGCACCTCGCGCCGGATCGGCATGCCCTTCTGGAACAGCGCTTCGTCCTCAGCCATCTCTCAACTCCCGCGATCGGTGCGCTAGCACGGCCGGGCCATCCTCGTTCCTCTGGCATCGCCGCATGATCAGTCTAACATGGCGCTGTTGGATTCCGGTACCGTATCGGCGGAGGGGCTGGTGACGACGAGCAGCAGGATTCGCGTGGGCATTGTCGGGGCGAGCGCCAGCCGCGGCTTCGCCGCCATCGCCCATATCCCGGCATTGCGCGCTCTGCCGCAATTCGAGATCGCGGCGGTTTGTACGGCCCGGCAGGATACCGCGGAGGCGGCCGCCCGGCATTATCGGGTGCCGCTCTCATTCTCCGACCCGGAGCGGCTCGCGCGACACCCCGATGTCGATCTCGTCACCGTCAGCGTGAAGGTGCCGGATCATTATCGGCCGGTCATGGCGGCAATCGCGGCCGGAAAGCACGTCTATTGCGAGTGGCCGCTCGGGCGCGATACCGAAGAAGCGATGCAGATGCTCACGGCGGCGCAACAGCGGGGTATTCGGCACGCGGTCGGTTTGCAGGGCCAGATGTCGCCGGCGATCAATTACGTCAGGGAACTGGTCGCCGACGGTTATGTCGGCGCGGTATTGACGGCAACGATGATCGGCTGCGCGCCGAACTGGGGCGCCGCCATCGACCGGGCGTACCAGGCCGATCGCGCCAACGGCGCCAATCTACTGACCATCACCGGCGGCCACCAGATCGATGCGCTTTGCTATTGCCTCGGGGAATTTCGCGAACTGACCGCCTTCGCGGTCAGTCAGCGTGATCGCATCCCGGTGGAATCGACGGGTGAGGTGGTTGCGAAAAATGTGCCCGACCAACTCGTTGTCGGCGGCATCGTCGGCGAGCGGGCGGTGGTTTCGTTTCAGATCCGCGGCGGCATGACCCGCGGGACCGCGTTCCTGTTCGAGATCCACGGCGACGCCGGCGACCTCGCATTGACCGCAACCACGCGCGACTCGATGCAACGTCAAGAACTGACGGTGCGCGGCGCGCGCGGCGGGGTCAAGGAGCTGGCGGAATTGCCGATCCCGGCAAAATATCGCTGGGTCCCGGACGGCACGCCAACCGACTCACGGTACAATGTGGCACAGCTCTATGCGCGTTTGGCCGACCGCATCCGCGAAGGCAAATCGGCGATCCCGGATTTCCACGCCGCCGCGGTCCGGCAGCGGCTCTTGGCGGCGATTGTCCGCGCGTCCGAGAGCGGTCAAAAGCAAATGCTTTGAGCGTTCCGGTCCTTGGGCCTGTCGTCAATTGAGCGGCCGCCCCGTTCCGATTACATCCGATTACGTCTTGCCCGGCCTTGGGCCGGGCATCCGCGGGGGCCTGCGAAGGCCTGTGCCGTTTCTCGTGGATGCCCACGGATCAAGTCCGTGGGCTGAAGGCCCACGGGCCGGGCCCGGCCAAAGCGTTGATACATGTGAGCCAGCGCTGCTAATTGACGACACGGCCTAATCGGAGGGTTCCGGCGGCGTTGGCGCCGGACCGACCTGGCGCAACAGCGGAACCAGCAAGGTCGCGGCGATGAACGCGACCATGACCGCGCGAAAGGCGTCGGCATAGGCGAGCGTCGAGGCCTCGCGATAGGCGAGCAGCCAGAGCTGCTTCAAGGCGGCGACGTGGCCGGCATCGAGGCTGCCCGGGATCGCGCCATAGCGCTGCGTCAGACCGGCGACCAACCGGTCCATCGGCCCGTTCGCCGGCGTCAGATGCGAGGCGATCATCGTGAAGTGGAAATTGGTCCGGGCGTTGAGGATCGCGCCGCACACGGCGATGCCGAGCGCGCCCCCGAGATTGCGCATCATGTTGAAGAGGCCGCTCGCATATTTGAGGCGCTCCGGCGGCAGGCTGCCGAGGCCCAAGGTGACCGCCGGGGCGACCGCAAACACCTGTGGGAAGCCGCGCAGGAGCTGCGGCACCAGCAGCTCGGCCGCGCTCCAGTCGCTGGTGATGTAGCTGAAGGCCCACATCGACCCGCCGAAGAGCGCGAGCCCGAACAGCATCAGCCAGCGCGTATCGAACCGCTTCGCGAGCCAGATGTAGACGGGCACCCCGGCGAGCGAGGCGGCCCTCGTCGAACAGATCGCGACCCCGGTCTGCCAGGCGCTGAAGCCGCGGACATAGCCGAGGAACAGCGGGGTCAGGTAGATCGTCGAGAAGATGCCGATGCCGGTCACAAAAGAGAGAAAGCAGCCGATCGCGAAATTGCGGTTCTTCAGCGCCCGCAGATCGACCACCGGGCGGGCGAAGGTCAGGCTCCGGATCAAAAAGAGTGCGCCGGCGATGGCTGCGACCCAGGCACAGCGCCGAATTGTCGCATCGTCGAACCAGTTCCAGCGCGCACCCTCTTCGAGCACGTATTCGAGCGTGCCGAGACCGATCGCCAGCAGCGCGATGCCGGGATAGTCGGCGCCCTTCAGAAGCGACAGATCCGGCTCGTCGATCCTGATCAGGAGCGCACTCAATAGGGCCACGGCGATGCCGGGCAGCAGGTTGACATAGAACAGCCAGTGCCAGTTCCAGGCGTCGGTGATCCAGCCGCCGATCACCGGCCCCAGGGTCGGGGCGATCGAGGCAATGGTGCCGACTACGGCTGCGGAATAGACCCGGCGCGATCCCTGGAAGAAATGGAAGGACGAGGTGAACATGGTCGGGATCATCGAGGCGCCGAGCAGGCCTTGCAGCGCCCGGAAAACGATCATGCTCTCGATGTTCCAGGCGAGGGCGCAAAGGAGGCTGGCGACCGTGAACCCGGCGGCCGAGACGGCGAACAGCCAGCGCGTCGAAAATACCCGGGTCAGCCAGCCGGAAAGCGGAATGACGATGATCTCGGCGATGAGATAGGCGGTCTGCACCCAGCTGATCTCGTCCTGCGCCGCCGACAGCCCGCCGCCGATGTACTGCAATGACGAGGCGACGATCTGGATGTCGAACAGCGCCATGAAGCCGCCAAAGCACATCACCACGAACGGCAGCAGGCTCTTGAGCCAGGCCCTGGTGTCGGACATCGCACTCCGGCCCCCTCCCTTCCCTCCCCCGCAGGCGCTACGGTATTCACACATCTTGCTAGATCTAGGGTCACGCGGCGCTCATGCTCCTAGATGGGGTTGGGGGAGAGCGTCGATGATGATGCCATGTGAGGGGATTGGGGAATTCGGCGATGCACGGCGTGCGGCGCGCGGTGCTTGGTTGTTTGACCGGATCGTCGCCCTTGGATCTTTGTGCTTGCGCAAGATCGGCGGCGATCGGAACGGCGAGATTGCGGCGCACCGGTTTCTTGATTCGCCGCAGGTGAGCGCCGGGGAGATTATCGCGACGCTGAGTGAACGTACCGCGGAGCGCTGTCGCGGGCAGCGGATCATCGTGGCGCAGGACACGACGGAGGTAAATTTCAGCGGCCGGGCGCAGGCGCGGCACGGGTTGGGTCCAGCGGGCGATGGCAAGACGCCGGGGTTTTTTCTGCATGCGGCGGTGGCGGTCGATGCCGCCGATGAGGCGGTTGTCGGCCTGCTGGACGCGGCGGTGTGGACGCGCCAAGCCGGCCGGGTCAGCGCCCGGCGCAAACGCGCGCTTAAAGACAAGGAATCGCAGCGTTGGTTGAGCACGGCGCAAATCGTGGCGGAGCGGGCCGCCGGCGCCAGCCAAGTGATCGTCGTGGGGGACCGCGAGAGCGACATCTTTGCCGTGTTCGCCCGGCGCCCACCCGGCGTCGAGTTGTTGGTGCGGGCGGCGCAGGACCGCGCCCTGGCCGGTGGCGGTCGGCTGTTTGCCCGTGCCGCATCTTGGCCAGTGCTGGGCCAGGATGCGGTCAAGATCGGAGCGCGCAGCGCCGGTGATAAGGCGCGCCTGGCACAAGTCAGCCTGCGCGCCGGCACGGTGCGCGTCGCCCGGCCACGCAATGGCGCCGATCATGCCGATCCGCGCGGCCTCGATCTCACTCTGGTCGAGGTGCGGGAAGAACAGCCGCCGCCGGGCGTGGACGCCGTCCATTGGCGGCTGCTGACGACCTTGCCGGCGCCGGACCTGGCGGCGGCACAACAGATCGCGCAGTTTTATCGCCTGCGCTGGCGCATCGAGCAGACCTTCCGGGCTTGCAAGAACGATGGCCTGGGGTTGCCCGATCTGCAGACCCATGGCGCCGACCGCTTGTTCAAGATGGCGGCACTGGCGATCGGCGCCGCGGTGCGCACCATCCAACTGGTCGATGCCCGCGACGGCGGCGAACGGCCGGGCAGCGACGTCGCTGCGCCAGAGGTTTTGCAGGCGGCAGCCGCGATTGGGCCGACCCTGGAAGGCAGGACAGAACGCCAGAAAACCCGCACACAGCCGGCTCGCTGCCTTGGCTGGCCTGGATCGTCGCCCGGCTCGGCGGCTGGAATTGCTATTACAAACCGCCCGGACCGAAGACCATGCGCGCCGGCTGGGACAAGCTTGCCGCGATGACCGCCGGATTTCACATCGCAATGTCGGTAAGAAATTGAAATCACAGCAAAAGATGTGTGAATCCCGTAGCCCGCAGGCGGGGGAGGGAAGGGAGGGGGCCGGCTTCGTATCGACGCTGACCGTCGTCGAGAGACCCGGCCGCAGCTCCTTGAGCCGCGCATCGTCGAGCGCGATGCGCACCGGCACCCGCTGCACGATCTTGGTGAAGTTGCCGGTAGCGTTTTCGGGCGGGATCACGCTGAACACCGCCCCGGTGCCCGGCGCCAGGCTTTGCACATGGCCGTGAAACACCTTGCCCGGCAGCACGTCGGCGATGACCGTCGTCGCCTGGCCCGGCCGCATTTGCGCGAGCTGGTCCTCCTTGAAGTTGGCGTCGACCCAGAGGCCATGCGCCGGGATCACGCTCAAAAGGTAGGCATCGCGCGCGACATAGGCGCCGACCTGCGCCGAACGGTTGCCGACATAGCCGTCGATCGGCGAGCGGATTTCCGTGTAGCCGAGATCGAGGCGGGCGGTTTCGAGATCGGCCTTCGCCTGGGCGACGCCGGCGCGGGCTTCGGCGATCTCGGCCTCGAGCACGGTCAGTTGCTGCCGGGCGGCGGCGAGCCCGGCCCGGGCGGCTTCGGTCTCCGACCGCGCCGCTGCGTCGAGCGCCGATGTCCGCTCGGCATTCTGGACCGTTCCGAACGTGGTCTTCGCCAGATCGCGGTAGCGGACGGCATCCCGGCGGGCGAAGGCCGCCTGCGCGAGCCTGGCGTCGAGATTGGCTGCGGCCTGCCGGACCATCTCCTCTTGCCACACGTATTTCGCCTGCAACCCGGCAAGCGTCGCCCGGCGCGCGGCGGCGACCGCGCGCGCATGCTCGAGGGCGGCCTCGAAGTCGCGCGGATCGAGGCGGATCAGCAATTGACCGGCGCCGACATACTGGTTGTCCGCGACCGGGATCTGGGCGACGAAGCCGGCGACGTGCGGCGACACCGGGGTAATGTTGCCGCCGACATAGGCGTCGTCGGTGCTTTCGATAAAGCGGCCGGTGGTCCACCAGTAGCGGCCGTAGCCGATGCCGCAGAGCGCGAGGGCGAGCGCCAGGCCGGCAAGTCCCAGGGTCCGGCGCCGGAATTTCGGCCGATTTCTCACCGGGGCGCCGGTCGCCACTCGTTCGAGCACGACGGTATCCATCACCATCTCCATCGCCTGCCGACGGCGTCGATCCGCGCTAGGCAACCGGTTTGTCGGCCGCTTGAACGGCCGGCTGCGGTGCGGCGGGACGGGCGTGGCGCTGGCGGGTGCGCGCGTCGGCGGCGGGACCCGCGGCCGAACGGAAATCGGGAGCGACGAGCGGGCGGCCGCTCTTGCGGTCCACCAGCAGCGGGTCAGCTTCCTCTCCGTTCCGGCTGTCGACGAGCACGACGCTCTTGCCCTCGGGGGCGAAATGCCTGTTGCCCCAGGCGAGCAATGCCCACAGCACCGGCCGGAAATCGCGGCCGCTCTCGGTCAGCACGTACTCCTCGCGCGGCGGGTGCTCGCTGTAGCGGCGGCGTTGCAACAGGCCTGCCTCGACCAGGGTATTGAGGCGGCGGGTCAGCATGTTGGGCGCGATCCCGAGGCTCTCCTGGAACTGGTCGAACCGGGTCAGGCCGTGAAAGGCGTCCCTGAGGATCAGGATGCTCCACCACTCGCCGACCCGCTCCAGGCTGCGGGCGATCGGGCATTGCATGGTCGGCGCAGAGCGGCGGCCGCGGCCCGATCAACGGCCGCTTCCGTAATCGGACGGCTGCGGCTCGATCGCGGCTGGGCGCTCCGGCCGGGTGCACTGTCTGGGAATTGCACGCCGCCGCGAGCCTTGCTCGGCTGCTGCGCGACCCGAGCCGTCCGGCCGATGCGCCGGCGCTTCTGGATCCCGCCTACGACCGCTGCAGCGAAGGATTCGAGACGGCTGACGGTGAAATCGGGAAAAAACCGTTCTTGACGCCGTCGGCCATGGCCAATAAGTCAAAGCGGTCGGGGAGCGGCCGATACGCGGATATGACGGACGATCTTAAAGACTCGACCACTACGGAAGCCGCCGCCGAGGATTGGGCGAAAGTGAAGCTGCCGCCGCGCTTGACCGGCCTGCCGATGGCGGTGTGGATTACTGAAAACGACGGTTTTTCGCACGATGTGCGGGTCAAGGTCAGCACTCTTCACGGCGGTCGCGGCTCCTGGCGCACCGCTCCGTCGATAGCCGTGCGACCGCAGCCGCATGAAATTGTGCCGCGCAGCTTGCCGGCCGCTGATGTCGCGCTCGTCAGTCGCTGGATTGACCTCAACCGGGACCTGATCATTGATTATTGGAACGGCGCGATCGACTTCGATGAAGTCAAGCCTCGGCTGCAACAGGTACAGCCGTAAACGACTTCGACCTCAGGATTGCAATAGCCGTTGCAATTGCCTTCGGCGCCGAGCTGCCACGCGCAGCTGGCGAGATGCGACAATGCGCAGGAACCTGCCAACCTCAAGGTCGATCCCTGACAAACTCAACTCCGTGCCGCTAGGACCCGCGGATTGGCTGGAAGGACCGCTTACGGCGCGAATGGGTCTACAGGGGCTTGATGTACTTCCTCGGCTGCCATTGCCGCAAGGGCCAAGCAATGGTGAGGTAGGGTAGAGTTGGAATGTGGCGCGGTGGCCTTAGGTCAGGCATGCGTGTTGCCGCCTCTTTCGTTTGGCGGTGCCTTAGTGGCTCGACCATAGCTCCGTTTCCACATCCCGCTCATCGAACCGGACATGCGGATTTCCCTGCATCCGGCTCTCGGACAAGACCTCACGCCTTCGTCCACGGCACGTCGTGCCCAAGCCGGGTCAGACGCACGAGCCCGAGGGTCTCGTAGAGGTGCGGGAGTGGATAGCTGCCGCCCTTACATCGTCTGGTCTTGTGCTTGAAGCGCAACCACCGACGCAACCGCACAGCCGTGTAGTTGTCGAGCGCCCGATACGCCGGATTGACGGTGCCTACCGAGAAGTAGTTCGCCCATCCGCGAAGGGTGCGGTTCAACTTACCCACCAGCTCTGTGGTTTCTTGCCAGGTATGTGCTCGGACGGTCAGCGCATGGACCTTGTCGACCACACGCTTGATGCTCTTCTTCGATGGCCGCTGTCCCAGGCGAGCCTGGCCGGTTCTCGGAGAATACATCCGCCCGAACGTATAACCCAGGAAGTCAAACTCCCCGTCCGGAACCTTGCAGATCCGTGTCTTCTCCTCGTTCACTGTCAGCTTCAGCTTGCCCATGATCGCGCGCAGGTGATGCAGCGCAGTCTCCGCGCTGCCCCTTCGGCACAGGATCACAAGGTCGTCCGCATAGGTGACGAGGCGAGTGCCGAGGCTTCGCTCAAGGCCGAACTTCTTCCAGCCCAACACGAACCGGCGCATGTAGAGGTTCGCCAGTAGTGGTGAGAGGGGCGAGCCCTGCGGAATGCCGCGCCGGTGGTCTCGCGCCTCGGTCGTGCGTGTTGTCCGGCCCCGTTGGTCGGTTTCTTCCACGGGGCAGTCCAGCCACATCTTGATCAGATGCAGCACGCGCCGGTCAACGATCCGGCGCGCCACCGACTTTAGGAGGTCGGTATGCGGAATGCTCCCGAAGTAGTCCGCGAGGTCGGCGTCGACGACTTCCGGGTGGCCACGGAACAGCCGCTCCTCCACCTCGACGACTGCCTGCTGGGCGTTGCGCCCAGCGCGATAGGCGTAGATTTCCGGCGGAAGATCGGCTTCGAAGATCGGCTCCAGCACCAGCATCGCTGCGGTCATGCAGACCCGATCCCGCACCGTCGAGATGCCCAGCGGCCTGAGTTTGCCGTTGGCCTTCGGTATAAACACTCGTCTGATTGGCTCCGGCCGGTAGCTCTCCTGCCTGAGCGCAAGCGCCAGTTCAGCCAGCCACCGTTCGACCCCATAGGCCTCGATGTCCGCAAAGTCCTGACCGTCTATTCCCGGCGCCCCCTTGTTGGCGCGGCACTGGGCATAGGCATGCGCCAGAATGTCGTCGCGGCTGATCTTGTCGTACAGGGCATAGAAGCGATAGCCGGCTTCTGCCTTCGCTTTCGCGTGTAACGCCCTCTGCAGCTTCTGAACACTCTTCGGAGTTGATAGGTTGCCCAATCTCCAGGTCCCTCACTACTTCCTGCGTCTGTCTTGAACCAAGGCCCCTTCCCTCCACCGGCATTACCCGGCTTCACCGGTACTACCGGCCTCTCCGCCACCCCAGTGCGCCCGGCCTGTCCCTCGCGGGCGTCCGGTTGATCATCCCTGATCACGCATTGGGGCTTCCCGTGTTGCGCACGCTTTCCTTGTGTACATGCTGCCGCCACTACCCCGGTGCAGCAGATGGGCCTACTCCTCGCTCAAACTCGCCCATCCGTATCAGCCTTCCCCGAAACCACTATCGGGTCGGCCTGCACATCGACCTTTTCGAGGATTGCTCGGCGTTTACTCACGTTGCGGCCTGCACACTCGCGCGGTCACCAAAACCGTGACCGTTATCCGAAGGCTTCAGACATTTCGTCTCCTCCATGCCTGCTCCGGCTGCTTCCGGCTGGAGCGGTCGCCGGGCGGGGCTTGCACCCGCTGGAAAAGCGCCGCCTTGTCACGGCGCACGTGGATTCCGGTCCTTCGAATGCGCGACAATAAGGCGCTTGGAGGCGTTATGCCGCTAATGACCCCGGCGTTCGACCTGCCTCAAGCTGCGCTGGCGCGCGCGCTCCGCGTTCGTCGTCGGCTGTTGCCGCGCGCGGCGGATGCGTTTTCGAGTTCGGAGAGGTGCGCCGCAGTATTGATGATCGCGGTGTGGGAGAAAGCCTGGGGGAAGTTCCCCAGCTGCCGCTTGGCAACCGGGTCGTACTCCTCGGCGAGCAGGCCGAGATCGTTCCGGAGTGCGAGTAACCGCTCGAATAGCGCAATCGCATCGTCGCGGCGGCCAATCAATGCCAGGCTGTTGGCGAGCCAGAAGCTGCAAGCGAGAAAAACGCCTTCGCCGGGGGGCAGCCCGTCGGCTCCGGGGATGCTCGGGTAACGGCAGACAAAGCCATCCTGCACTAGCTCGCGCTCGACCGCGGCGATCGTGCCGAGAACGCGGGGGTCGTCGGGCGGCAGAAACCCGAGCTGCGGGATCAGCAGCAGCGAGGCGTCGAGCTCGCGGGCGCCATAATATTGGACGAAGGTGTTGCGCTCACGGTCGAAGCCGCGCTCGAGGATCTGCGCGGCGATCCGGCGGCGCAAGTCCTGCCAATGCGTGCGCGGCCCGTCGAACCCCCACTGCTCGACCGATTTGATCGCACGGTCGAAAGCAACCCAAGCCATGATTTTCGAAAAAGTAAAGTGGCGCGGCTCGCCGCGGATTTCCCAAATCCCCTGATCCGGCTGTTCCCAGATCGTCGACAGATATTCGAGCAGGTTACGCTGCAAGCTCCAGGTGAAGCGGCTGGATTCGAGCCCAAAGCGATTTGCCGCATGCAGCGCGTCCATTAATTCGCCGTAGACATCGAGCTGCAGCTGCTCGTGCGCGGCGTTACCAATGCGTACCGGGCGGCTGCCTTCGTAACCCGGGAGCCAGGGGATTTCGTATTCGGTCAGCCGGCGCTCGCCAGCGAGGCCGTACATGATTTGCATCTCGGAAGGATGACCAGCGGCGGCACGCAGCAGCCATTCGCGCCAAGCCCGCGCTTCATTCCTGTAGCCGGCGCTCAGCAGGGCGTACAGCGTCAAAGTCGCATCGCGGATCCAGCAGAAGCGGTAGTCCCAGTTGCGCACACTACCGATCCATTCCGGCAGCGAGGTCGTCAACGCCGCGATGATGCCGCCGGTCGGCTGATAGGTCAGCATCCGCAACGTAATCAGCGAGCGGATGATCGCCTCGCGCCAGGGCCCAGTAAGAGCGCAATGGCGCGACCAGTCGTGCCAACGGGTCTCGGTGCCGAGCAGCGTTTCGTAGGGATCGCGATAGCGAAACCCCTTGTGGTGCGAGGGATACCAACTCATCGTGAAGGGCACCGTCTCGCCAGCCTCGACCGTGAATTCGCCTATTGTCGTCAGGTCGGGGGTGCCGCGCAGCGCCACGGGGGTGATGAATTGGACGGCGTTGGGGCCGGCGACCGCCAGCGGGCCGCCGAGATGCCGGCGTACCCACGGAACGCTCCGGGCGTAATCGAAGCGCAAGACGATCTCGGTGCGCATCCGCACCCGGCCCTTCTCGCCGTAGACCAGGCGGATCAGATCGACTTGATCCTCCCCTTCCTCCGACAGGGCCATGAAATCGACCAATTTGGCATCGCCTTCCGGTGTCTCGAAGCGGGTCTCGAGAATTCCTGTCTCGCCACGATAGGAGCGCGACGACCGTACCGGCGTGTCGGTAGGTGCAATCAGCCAGCGGCCGTGCTTGGGCTCGCCGAGGAGCGCGGCGAACACCGATTCGGAGTTCGAACCGCGGCAGGCACAGCCAATCGATCGACCCTTCGCGCGAAATCAGCGCGGCGGTGTAGGTGTTGCCGATGATGCCGTAATCTTCGATCGGGGTGCTCACGCTGCCTCCGGACGATCGTGAAGGACGATCTCCAAATTTACTCGCTCCGCGACCGAACACCGATCTCAAATAGGTCGAGCCCCGCGGTTAAATCGCGGTCTCCGGGACGGCCGGTTTCTGCGCACAAGGGTCAGTCGACGCCTGAGCCCTCCTCCTGCTGCCGGCCGTCCCGCAGCGCAGACCAAAGAATTCGGTCCCACTTTCCTGAAGGGGTGCGGGTAATCCCGCACCCCTGCCCCCTCGACGAGAGCGGGGCGAGCTCGGTCACAAGGGAGGGTCCGAGCGGCGCGCAGCGCCGCCTGGATGCCCTCGCTCGAGGCCCCCTCCTCGTCGGTCGGTTGAACCCAGACCGGCCTTAGCCGCGGGGCCGATTACCCCAGCTGCCGATCCCTGGAGGCGGCATCGCCTCGGCTTTTTCCGAGGCCGAGATCGGTCGCGGCGACCGAGCGCAGGAGGCCGCGCATGTCGGCGGCGCGCTCGGCGCCCAACGCCTTCTCGAACCGGCGCTGCGCTTCCACCCATCCCGTCATCCCCTCGCGAAAACGGGCCTCGCCGGCAGCCGTCAATTGCAGCTCCTTGCTGCGGCGGTCGCGGCTGCCCTGGGCGACCGCGATCAGGCCGTCGCGCTCCAGCGGCAGGATGTTCCGGCCGAGCGTGGTCCGGTCCATCACCATCTCCGCGGCAAGGCCGTTGATCGTCATCCGGCCCATTTGCCGCAGCTTCGCGAGAATCGAAAACTGCGTCGTGCGCAGCCCGCTCGGCGCCAGCAGCTGGTCATAGAACTGCGTGATGTGCCGTGCGGCCTGGCGCACGGCGAGACAATTGCAGTCTTCCGGCCCCGAATAAGCGCTTCTCGACACCGTAACGCACCTTCCTTGACATGCGTGCACCTACGCCCATATAGGCGCGCATATGCCCGGTTCGAGGGCCTTTGACACGACATTTCGCGTCAGGAGCAGGTGATGACGGAGATCCCCTATCGCACAGCTTTGATCGTCGGCGCCGGTTCGGGTATCAGCGCCGCGTTTGCCCGCGGCTTGGCGGCGGCGGGCCTCAAGATTGGGCTGGCGGCGCGCAATATCGAGAAACTGGCCCGGTTGGCCGGCGATATCGGCGCCGAAACCTTTGCCGTCGATGCCTCGGAGCCGGCCGGCGTCGCCCGCTTGTTCGCGGCGGCGGACGACCGGCTCGGCGAACCCGAGGTCGTGCACTACAACGCCAGCGCCCGCGCCCACGGTCCGATCGCCGAGCTCGACCCGGAAGCGGTGCGCAAAGCCATCGAAATATCGGCCTTCGGCGGCTTCCTGACCGTCCGCGAGGCGGCGCGGCGGATGATCCCCAAAGGCCGTGGCGCGATCCTCTTGACCGGCGCCAGCGCCAGCGTCAAGGGCTACCCGCACTCCGCCGCCTTCGCGATGGGCAAGTTCGCGCTGCGCGGCCTGGCCCAGAGCACGGCGCGCGAACTGGGGCCGAAGGGCATCCATGTCGCCCATTTCGTCATCGATGGCGGGGTCCGCAGCGCGCGGCGTCCCGATCCGCCGGAGCGGCCGGACAGCACGCTCGATCCCGAGGCGATCGCCCAGACCTATATCGACATCCTGCGCCAGCCGCGGAGCGCCTGGTCCTGGGAGGTTGAGCTGCGGCCATGGGTCGAGACGTTCTGACCCATCAGCGCCGCCAAGCCTCGCCGGCCCCCGGGTCCGCGCGGAGTTTACCCTCGGGCCGCGCAGAGCGCGGACCCGGGGGCGCGGCCCGAGGATAAACTCCGGCCGCTGCGATTACGGCCGCGTCGAGTTCGATGGGGGCGGAGCCCCGGCTGGGGCGGCGGACGGCTCTTACCTTCCCGCTGCTCCCGCCGCCACAGAAGAACCGATCGTTCCCGTCGGATTCGAGCCCCGACACACTTACTCCGGACGGCATCTCCAGCCTCTGCAGGACCGCTCCCGTTCGCGGATCGACTTGCCTCAAATCGCTTTCGTCACCTTCCCAGGTGCCGTGCCAGAGTTCTGCGTCGATCCAGGTGACCCCGGTGACAAAGCGGTGGCACACGATGGTGCGCAGGATCGCCCCTGTTTGGGGATCGAGTTGGTGGATCTTCCGGTCCCGATACTGCCCGACCCAGAGCGTCCCTTCGGCCCAGGCGAGCCCCGAGCCGCCGCCGGGCGCCGGGATCGTGGCGAGCACCTGCCCGCTGTTCGGATCGATCTTCTGAATGCGATCCTCGGCGAGCTGAAACAGGTGCCGGCCGTCGAAGGCGGTACCTGCAGGTGCCGCGACATCGATCGCGCGCACCATCTCCCCGCTCGCCGGATCGAAGGCGTTCAGCTTGTTTCCGGAGGCAAACCAGACGCGCTGACCGTCAAAGGTAACCCCATGCACGCGGTCGACACCCGGAAACGGTCCATACTCCCACAGGATTTCGGCCGTCGATCGACGCATGCTTCGAGCCTAGTCGCTCGGCAGCGGCGCGGGAAGTAGCAAGGTCGTCGTGAACCCCGGCACGGACGGGATGATCCAGCGATGCGCTCGCCCGCGACCGTACGACTGCACCTTGCCTCCAGCCGCCAGCGACTCGAGTGCTCGCTGCGCAGTGCGCTGGCTGGCGCCAAGCGCGAGCGCCAGGGCCGAGCTCGACCACGACTTCACCGTCGGCAAGAAGGGCGAGCACCGCCGCATGCTGCTCCTCGATCGGCCGCGCCAGCACGACCACCGCGCCGGCGCAGCGGGGCGCCAGCGCAAACCCGCGCTTCGTCGCGCTCACGCCGGCCAGCGCCCGCAGTGCCGTGCGCAGCCGCCCGACCTCGACCCGCAATCGCGCACGATGCGATTCATCGCAAAGCTTCCCTCCGAAGGCCCGCGCAACCAGCATGTCCCGCGGCACGTCTGCGGGCCACGCCTCGCCCAGCGCGCGTGCAAGCGCGAACAAAACCGGACGCCTTGCGAGCGAGACCACCATCCGCGGGTCACGCACGACATGACGGCACGCGTCGACGATCAGCGTTTTCGACGCCTGCAGCGCCTCGACCTCGTCGAGCAGCAGGGGGCGCTCCTCGCCACCGGCAATCAAGCGCGCCGCGGGCGTGTTCAGCGCGCGGGATGCCGCTTCGACCTCCGCCGTCAGCGCCGGAATACCGGCCTGGCGCGCAGCGCGTTCGGCCCGGGCGAGCGCAGCGCGCGCCGCCTTCGTCTGGAGCCGCCGCATCGCGATCCCGGCAACCGCCAACTCGTGGGCGGTCCGCGATGCGGGCGGGAAGAGCGCAGGATCGAGCTTGGAGAGCGTACGCTCGGCCTCGTCGAGGCGCCCGATCAGGAGCAGGCGCCGGACCTCGAGCAACCGGGCATGCGCGGCGTTGACCCGGTCGCCCAGCTGTTCGAGCGTCGCCCGCGCCGCGTCGAGCGCCTGCGCAGGCCAGCCCAGGTCGCGCGAGACGAGCGCGATCTCGGCCTCGGCGACGATGCACCTGGCGCGGGCCACGGCCGCCTTCGGACCGAAGGCGCGCGCCGCACTGCGCAGGAGCGCCTTCGCTCGAACGAGATCGCCGAGCTGCGCCATCGCAATGCCGCGAAGCGCGAGCGCAGGCGCGTCGTCGCGCAGGGCGACCCGGTTCAAGGCGCCGAGGGGATCACCCGCGGCGAGCGCACGCGCCGCGGCCGTGATCAGCGAGTCCATCAAAATCGCGCCACACTTGTCACTCCCGGCGTTCGCTGCGCCGTGACCATCTGTCTTACGACCACCAATCAGTACGTCGTAACCCGACGACGGGAGTGAAGGGCGATGACGAGACACGTGACCGGGACCCGGGAAGAGTGGCTGGCAGCGCGGATCGAGCTGCTCGAAGCGGAGAAGGAGCTGACGCGGCGCGGCGACGCGTTGGCGCGGCGACGTCAGGAGCTGCCGTGGGTCCGGGTCGAAAAGGAGTACCGGTTCGAGACCGATGCCGGGAGCGCCTCGCTGGCAGACCTCTTCGGCGGGCGCTCGCAGCTCCTCGTCTACCACTTCATGTTCGGGCCCGACTACACGGCGGGGTGTCCGTCCTGCTCGGCGATCGCGGACGGGTTCGACGGCTTCGTCGTCCACCTCGCGAACCACGACGTCACGCTGTTGGCGGCGTCGCGGGCGCCGCTGGCGAAGCTGCAGGCGTACAAGCGCCGAATGGGGTGGACGTTTCCCTGGGCGTCCGCGTTCGGCAGCGACTTCAACTTCGACTTCAACGTCTCGCTCACCGAGGAGCAACAGCGCGCGGGGGTCGTCGAATACAACTACCGGCGCGGCGGCCACGCCCTGGCCGCGGCACCGGTCTCGGAGACCGTCGCCCAGTTTGCGGCGATGTGCGGAACCGACGCGCCCACCTACCGGCGCGACCGGCCGGGCATGAGCGCGTTCGTGCTCGACGACGGCGTCGTCTACCACACCTATTCAACCTATGCGCGCGGGCTGGATGGCCTCTGGGGCATGTACCAGTGGCTCGACCGCGCCCCCAAGGGGCGCAACGAGACCGGCGCCTGGTGGCGCCAACACGACGAATACGACAAGCGCTGAGCCCAAGTCGAGAGCGCTTCAGGCTGCGAAAGCGAATCGCGTCTCCGTATACGAGCGCAACAGCCTTGTCGGCATCTCTGCCTGGGCGATCTCGCAGAACGGCTCACCAGTACAGTAAGGCGGAATTACATAGTCGACGCCGATCTCCCTGAGCGACGCAACCGTCTTGCGGACGTATTCCACCGGATCGGGAGCGAGGAGAAAAAGCCTGCCTGACGGCGTTGACCACGCCGCGATGGCTGCATGAAGTCAGGACGACCAAGCCGCGACCCTTTACATTGAATGCGATCGCTATCTCATGGCGGGACTGATCGGGTATCACCGCTTTGGCCAGTTCTTCTTCGGTGCACTTCTCGGCGTAACAGCCGACACCGCGTGCCACACCGACCTTCATAACGTTCACCCCGCCCTGGGCCGGCCGCACGTCACCTCCCTCAGCCTCGACCGCTTGGCGCCGCGGAAGCGGGCCGAGATGATCGCCGGTGTCACCGGCGGCAGGGCCCTGCCCGAGGAGATCGCCGCGCAGATCATCGACCGCACCGACGGGGTGCCGCTGTTCGTCGAGGAACTCCAAGGCGGTGGTCGAGAGCGGAATATTGACCGACGCCGGCGACCGCTACACCGCGGCGGGACCCGTAACACCAATGGCGATCCCGGCGAGTTTGCAGGCCTCGCTCTTGGCCCGGCTCGATCGCCTGGCGCCGGTGCGAGAGGTCGCGCAGATCGGGGCGGCGCTCGGCCGGCAGTTCTCGCATGAGCTGATCGGCGCCGTGGCGGTCCCCGGGTCAGGCCCGGGGATGCCGCAGCCGCAGCTGGACGATGCCCTGGCGCAGCTGGTGGGCGCCGAGCTGATCTACCGCCGCGGCATCCCACCCGACGCCGAGTACAGCTTTAAGCACGCGCTGGTGCAGGACGCGGCTTACAACACCCTGCTGCGCGGCTGCCGGCAGCAGCTCCATGCCCATATCGCGGCGACCCTCGAAGACCGGTTCCCCGAGATTGTCGCGGCCCAGCCGGCGCTGCCGCCCACCACTGAACCGAAGCCGCTCTGAGCGAAAAGGCGGTCGAATATTGGCTCGCCGCCGGGCGGCAGGCTTGGGGGCGCACGGCGACCGCCGAAGCCGTGGCGCTGCTCCGCCGCGGGCTGGCGCTGGTTCCCGGCCTGCCCGACGGCGATCGGCGCCGCGAACGCGAGATGGATCTGCAGATCGCTCTCGGCCAAGCGCTGATCGCCAGCCGGAGCTGGGGCGCGCCGGAAGCCGGCGAGGCCTACGCCCGGGCGCGGGAGCTCTCACTGGCGCCGAACCGACCGCGTGCGCTGCTGCCCGCCCTGTACGGCCAGTGGGTCAACCATGCCTGCCGGGCCGAGCTCGCGCGGGCGAAGCAGCTCGCCGCGGAGATGGCAAGGCTGGGCGAGGTCAGCGACGATGTTGCCATGAGAGTGATGGGACACGGTGCCTGTGCCTTTACATGCAATTCCCTCGGAGAGTTCACTACGGCTCGGGCGTACGCGGAGAACGGCCTCGCTCTTTACGATCCGGCGCACCGCCTATTCTACGCGGAGCTTTTGCCCAGCGACATGCTGGTCTGGATATTGGATATGACAACGGTCCCTTTGGCCTGCCTCGGATAACTCGATCAGGCATGGTCGCGAGCAGAAGCCGCGATGGCGGAGGCGCGCCGGTTGTCCCATCGCCATACATTGGCTGATGCGCTGGCGTGGGCTTTCTGGGTAGGCTGGTGCGTTCGCTCGGACAGCGCTGCTCGACGACTTGGCCGATGGGCCAGTTTCGCCAGCGAGTGGGGTCTCAGCAGTCGCAGGCGCGGCCGGCGACTAGGCGACGGGGGCGCCAAATGGACATCGCTGACTGGCTGACGGGCTTGGGGCTGGCGCAGTACGCCACTGCGTTCCGCGAAAATGACATCACCGAGGCTCTGCTGCCTAAGCTGACGGGCGAGGATCTCAAGGATCTCGGCGTCGCAACGGTCGGTCATCGCCGCATGCTGCTCGATGCCATCGCGGCATCGACCGCGGACAGCAAGGCTCCCGATGCCGCTGCGGCGCCGACACCCGGTCGTGACCCTCAGGCCGAGCGCCGGCAGCTGACGGTGATGTTTTGCGACCTGGTCGGTTCGACGGCATTGTCGGCGCGGCTCGATCCCGAGGATCTGCGGGCGGTGATCGGCGCCTATCACCGCTGCTGTGCCAAGGTGATCGGCCGCGGCGGCGGGTTTGTCGCCAAGTACATGGGCGACGGCGTGCTGGCCTATTTCGGCTATCCGCGGGCCGACGAGCACGATGCCGAGCGCGCGGTGCGCGCCGGGCTGAAGCTGGTGGAGAAGGTGGCCGCCCCCGGACGTGGGCCTTCAGCCCACGGATTTAGATGCTATGGGGAGGACGGCCGCGGCATTGAGTATCTTGTCGGTTGTCCAAGACCAGACAGGATTGATCCGATGCCAAAGCAAATCGAACCGAGCAACACCACGGCCGCCTTTGACCATAATAGCACTTTGGTCGTGGCGCTGGAATTGAGCGGCAAGTCGTGGGAGGCCGGGGCGGTGGTTCCCGGGGTCGCCCGTCGGCCGCGGCGGCGGCTCGCGCCGCGCGATCTGGCCGGCTTGTTGCGGACGATCGGGTTGTGGAAGGCGGAGGCGGAGGCCGCGGGTCGGGCGGTGCAGCGCGTGGTGCTGAGCTACGAGGCGGGCCGAGACGGTTTCTGGATTGCCCGTTACCTGCTGGCGCAGGGGATCGAGGTGCAGGTCATGCATCCGGCGAGCATTCCGGTGCCGCGGCGGAGCCGGCGGGCGAAGACGGATCGGATCGACCTGGACATGCTGTTGCGCACGCTGCTGGCGTGGCTGCGCGGCGAGCCGCGGGTGTGTTCGATGGTGCGCATCGCGAGTGAGGCGGAGGAGGAACTGCGCCGGCCGGGACGCGAACGGGAGCGGCTGGTCCGCGAGCGGCTGCAACTCGAGAGCCGCGTGGAGAGTCTGCTCTGTCTGCATGGTATCGTCGGCTTCAAGCCGCGCCTCAAGAAGGCGTTCGAGCGGCTGGAGGCATTGCAGACCTTTGCCGGCTCGCCGTTGCCGCCCAAGACGATGGCGGAGCTGAGACGCTTGATGGTGCGCCACCGCCTGGTCTCGGACCAACTGCGCGAGATCGAGGCCGAGCGCGACGCGGTCGTGAAGATCGCCGAGCCGGACCGCGCCGAGCGAATGATCCAGCTGCTGACCCAGATCGTCGGCCTCGGTGTCGAGACCGCGACCGTTCTGGTCCGCGAGATGCTAGGCTGCCGTTCGTTCCGTGATCGCCGGGCGCTGGCGAGCTTTGTCGGTTTGACCGGCACGCCGTTCCAGAGCGGCGGCATGGAGCGCGAGCAGGGCATCGGCAAAAACGGCAATGCACGGGTGCGCCACATCCTGATGCAACTGGCTTGGCGCTGGCTTCGCTTCCAACCGCAAAGCCCGCTCAGCCGTTGGTTCGTCCAGCGAACCAGCGGTGCCAAGGGGCGCATCCGCAAAGTGATGATCGTGGCGCTTGCCCGAAAGCTGCTGGTCGCGCTCTGGCGCTATGTCGAGACCGGCGAACTACCAGCCGACGCCCGCACCGCCGCCGCCTGAGCGCAAGATCAGGGCACGCGGCGAGACACAAAGACACCGGGCGGAGCAAGGCGCTTGGCGCCGACGCCTGGAACCGACCTGGGTGGGCGGGATGCCGTCACGGACTATGGCTGCAAGATGCCGCCATTTAGAGTGGTCCCGCCCTCCCAGGCTCCCCGTCGGCCTCGCGATTGAGGCATCGTGGTACGGAACCGCAGGTTCCGCCGGATACGAGTTTGCAGGCCATCGGCCTGAGCACAGGGGAGCCGCCCAGGCTCGTGACAGGTGACGCCAATGAACTCCTCGCCCCGGTTTCCTGTGCCCAGACCGCAGCTCGGGCCCAGATTGCGACGGAGCAACCGTCCGGGAAACGTGACAGTCACGATTGCCAATAGGAGATCGAAGATGCCCAGACATCGGACCGGCAGCGCCCCGATGACCCCAGCTGAGCGTCAAGCGCGATGCCGCGCTAGACGGCGCCAGCAGAGCCAACAGAGCCAGACGGCGTCACCGGCACCGCGCCTCGCGCCACGGCCAAGGCGCTGGGCGGCAGCAGTCGCCACGCTGATCGAGCTGCAGGACAATTACCGCGCCTGGCTGGACAACCTTCCCGCCAATCTCGAAGCATCCAGGCTGGCGGAGAAGCTGCAAGCAATCGCCGAGCTCGACATCGAGGAGTTGCAGGCGATCGACCCGCCCCGTGGCTACGGCCGCGACTGACCTGAAGGTCCTTAACCAACACCAGCCAACCGCCATGTCGAAACTACTTGACAGCAAAATCCCCATACGAGTCCGTGGGCGCCCGCAAAGGCGGGCGTTCCGGGCGTCCACACCGTCGCGGCGGCGCCATTGCAGGTGCGGGTCGGGATCGCCACCGGCGTTGTTGTCGTCGGCGACCTGATCGGCCAGGGTGCCTCGCAGGAGCAGGCCGTGGTCGGCGAGACGCCGAACCTCGCGGCGCGGCTGCAGGCATTGGCCGAGCCGGGCGCGGTGGTGATCGCGCCGAGCACGCGGCGGCTGACCGGCGGGCTGTTCGAATACGCGGATCTGGGCGCCGTCGAGCTCAAGGGCCTGGGCGCACCGGTGATGGCCGCGCGGGTGCTGCGCGGCAGCGCCGCCGAGAGCCGCTTCGAGGCGCTGCGCACGGCCGGCACAGCGCTCGTCGGCCGCGACGAGGAGCTGGCGCTGTTGCAGGGCCGCTGGCAGCAGGCCAAAGCCGGCGAGGGCCGGGTGGTGGTGCTGATCGGCGAGCCCGGCATCGGCAAATCGCGTCTCGCCCAAGCAATGCTCGAGCAGCCAGTGGCCGAGCCGCATACGAGGCTGCGCTATTTCTGCTCGCCGCACCATCAGGCGAGCGCGCTCTACCCCTTCATTACCCAGCTCGAGCACGCCGCGGGCTTCACCCGCGAGGACATGCCGGAATCGCGGCTGGCCAAGCTCGAAGCCTTGCTCGCCCTGTCCGGCGCCGGCGCCGAGGAGATCGGGTTCATCGCCGAGCGGATGTCGATACCGACCGGCGACAAATACCGTCTCCCGGACCTCACACGCCGCAGCGGCGCAAGGAGAAGACGCTCGAGGCGCTGCTGGCGCAGATGGCGCGGCTGGCGGCGCAGACGCCGGTATTGATGCTGTTCGAGGACGCGCACTGGATCGACCCGACCTCGCTCGAGCTGTTGACCTTGACCGTCGCGCGAGCATCGCGGCTGCCGTTGCTGCTCCTCGTCACCGCGCGGCCGGAGTTCACCCCGCCCTGGCCCGCCGAGGCATATGTCACCGCACTGCCGCTCGCCCGCCTGGGCCGCCGCGAGGGCGCTACCCTGGTCGAGCGGTCGGCCGGCGGCAAGGCATTGCCGGCCGAGATCCTCGATCAGATCCTCGCCCGCACCGACGGCGTGCCGCTGTTCCTCGAGGAGCTGACCAAGACCATCATCGAAAGCGGCGTGCTGCGCGAGGAGCAGGGGCATTACGCGCTCGATGGCGCCCTCCCGCCGCTGGCGATCCCGACCACGCTGCACGACTCGCTGATGGCCCGGCTCGACCGCCTGGCGCCGGTGCGCGAGGTCGCCCAGATCGGCGCCGCCATCGGCCGCGAGTTCTCCTATCGCTTGCTCAGCGCCGTCGCCCATCAGCCTGACGACCGGCTGCAGGAGGCGTTGGAGCGGCTCGTCGGCGCGGAGCTGGTGTTTGGCCGCGGCGAGGTCCCGGAGGCGGTCTACACCTTCAAGCATGCGCTGGTGCAGGAGGCGGCCTATGCCAGCCTGCTGCGCGAGCGCCGGCGAACGCTCCACGCCCGGATCGCCGAGGCGCTCGAAGGCGAGTTCGCGGAAGTGGCCGAGACCCAGCCGGAGCTCGTCGCGCACCACTACACCACCGCCGGGCTCCCCGCTCCCGCCATCCAATATTATCGCCGAGCCGCGGAGCGGGCGATGGCCGCCTCGGCCAACGCCGAGGCGATCGACCATTTGACCAGGGGCGTCGAGCTGATCGGCTCGCTGCCGGAATCGCCCGAGCGGATCTCGCGGGAGATCGACTTCCGCCTCGCGCTCGGCACCCCCCTTATTGCCACACGCGGATGGGGATCTGCAGAGGTGCAGGCCGCCTACACCCGAGCCAGGGAGTTGTGTGCGGGCGCCGGCGACACCCCCGAGCTCTTTCGCAGCTTTATGGGGTTGTGGACCTATCATGTGACCCTACCAGATCTGGAGACCGCGTCGGAGCTTTCCCGGGAGCTTTTCGACCTCGCAGCAAAGCTCGGGAGCAATGACTTCCGTCTGCTCGCTGAATACGCCGCTTGCGTCAGTTGCTGGTACTCCGGACGATACACGAGAGCGCTGTCCCACGCCGCTCGGGTGCGAGTCCTGTACGACCCGGAGCGCCACCGCGGGCCAAAGATTTTCGCCATGGACCCGGCCATGGCGGCCCTGGCTTTTGAGTCGCGGGCCCTGTGGTGCCTCGGCCATCCCGAGCGCGCGTCCGAGCGGGGGCTTGCCGCCCTCGCGATGGACCAGACGGTGGCTCATCCGTTCAGCCTGTGCTGGGCTTTGCTTTGCGAGGCCGTCCTCAGGATCCAGCGGAGGGAACCCGAGCTGATCGCCGCGCGGACCAAGGCATTTCGCATGGACGCAAGGGAGCAAGGGTTCGCGCTTTTCTGCGCGCAAGGTTCGATGCTTGAAATCTGGCACGACGCTTGGGTAACGGGGCAGTGCGAAGACGATCGAATAGAAGCTTTCCGGAGCGCTCTGGCCGAGCTGCGAAGGATGGGGGCCCTGGCGGGCCTGGGTATGTGGCATGTTCTATTTGCGCAATGCCTCGAAAAACGAGGGAATACCGATGAAGCCCTCAAGGCGCTCGAGGCCGCGGTCGTGCACTTCGAATGCACGGGTGACGTCACATGGGAGCCGGAAGTCCATCGGTTGATGGGCGATTTGCTCCTCCGGCGGAACCCGAGCGCACCGGATCGGGCGGAAGTTTCCTATCGGCGGGCGATCGAGCGAGCCCGTTCGCAAGAGGCGAAGTCGTGGGAATTGCGTGCGGCCACCAGCCTCGCCCGGCTGTGGCGCGGCCAAGGCAAGCCCGCCGAGGCGCGCGCGCTGCTCGCCCCGGTCTATAGCTGGTTCACCGAGGGCTTCGACACGCTCGACCTCAAGGAGGCCAAGACGCTGCTCGTCGAGCTGGCGTAAGGTAGCGATTACCGGCGTTTTGGCCACTCGTCACCCCCGCGAAAGCGGGGGTCCAGGGCAAGCGACGGGACTTCGATCCTGGATTCCCGCTTGCGCGGGAATGACGATATAAGCGTTTGAAATAAATCGATTCATTTTGGGTCAGGGTATAAGGGTGGGTGATGAACCCCACGAGTTGGTAGAGGTTTATCGGCAGCAGCGCGGACGCAAGAGATTCACCTCCTCTCAATGCGTCCAGCGGCGCTCCAATGGTTCGCAGAAAGCGCGAGCCCTGCCGCTCCTGTTATCCTTGTCGAACGGCCACATCGCCGCATGGCGGACCTGCCTCGGGCCGCAGGCTCAACATCGGCGGGCACGGGTCAGCGGTTGCCCAGGCGATAGCGAAGCCAAACCACACCCCCGTCGAGCACCTCGCTGCTTTCGAGCGTCATCGAGCGGAGGGGGGCTGGCGCGGCCGGCTCTTCGTCGCCGGCATCGAAGACGCACGGCGCGCCTTTCGTGCCGTCGACGGCCGGAAAAACCGCGAGGCTGATCTCGTCGATGAGGCCCGCGCGAAGGAAGCCGCCGTTGGTGACGCCGCCGCCCTCCAGCAGCAGGCGCTCTATTCCCAGCTCCCGGTTGAGGATCTCGAGCGCCAGAGCGAGATCGAGCTCTCGCTCGCCGGCAAAAATGTAGGAGACCCGATCCTTGCGCAGTCCCGCCAAGTGGGTACCCGAGACCTTCCCGGTCAGCACGGCGACGATCGGATCGTCGCCGATATCGGCGCGCCCCCAGGCGATCTTGCCGTGCGCATCGA
The DNA here is from genome assembly GCA_963772295.1 of uncultured Alphaproteobacteria bacterium. Taxonomy (GTDB): domain Bacteria; phylum Pseudomonadota; class Alphaproteobacteria; order ATCC43930; family CGMCC-115725; genus AP-15. The sequence goes on along the minus strand of CAVYWO010000016.1, from coordinate 28,339 downwards.
GCACGACACCGTAGGCCGCCGCGGCGCCGCGGGCGAACCAGGCTTCTCTCGGATGGTTCTCTTCCGCGTGATCGGGATAGGCCTCCAGCCTGGCGTATTCCTGACCGGTGACGCGACCCACGAGCCAGGCATCGCCGCCGAGCCGTTCGTGCAAGCGGTCGAACACCCCTTTTCTGGGTGCGTCCTCGGGCCGCCATCGGCGGATGAGGGTGCGGCCGTCGACGCTCGCAACCATGTGGCAGATCACATAAGGCTTCATCCCGGCACCGCTCACCCCGGCCAAAACGGATCAAGCGTAAACAGCTCCTGCGGCCGCTCGACGCCGCGCAGTGCATAACGGCCGACCGACACCAGCCGACCGCGTTCCAGTCCGGCCATCGCGCCGGCGAACGCCTGAGAAAGCAGAACGTTGCGCTCGACCGACCGGCACATCGCCGCGATCCGGGCGACCTCGTTGACGGCCGGGCCCACGACCGTGTAGTCGAGCCGTTCGTCGCTGCCGATGTTGCCGTAAAACACCTCGCCGATGTGCAGGCCGACATAGACATCGGTGGTGGGCAGCACGTTGCCGGCCCGGCGCCGGTTCAATTGGACAAGCCGCTCCTGCAACAGGCCGTGCGCGGCGATCGCGCTGCGGCAGGCCTCTTCGGCCGCAGCGGCGGTGAAGATCGCCAGAGTGCCGTCGCCGATCAGCTTCAGAACGTCACCGCCATTCTCGTAGATCGCGGAAATCACCGCCTCCGCGTAGTCGTCGAGGAGCGGAATGATCTGTTCCGGCGCGGCCTGATCGGTGATGCGGGTGAAGCCGCGCAAATCGCTGTACCACAGCACGGCGCTGATCTTGTCGGCGACGCCGCGTCGGATCAGCCCCTTGAGGACGCGGCGGCCGGCGTCGCGACCGAGATAGGTCTCGACGAGGGTCCCGGCGATGCGCGCGAGCGACACGCACTTCACCGCGAGCGCCAGCACCGGCACCAAGCCGGCCAATGCCTCGACCTGCGCGTCGTCAAAGCCGTGCGGGCGATCGGTCGCCCAATAGGAATACAGCGAATCCATCTCGCCGATTGCCCCGGAGCCGGCGAACCGGGTGATCATCGCGGCAATGTCGGTCATCCCTTCCGCGCGCATCTGGACCATGGTCGAGAAATCGGCGGCTTCGCCGGCGTGGAAGCGTACGCGAAACAACGATCCGCCGGTCTCAAGCAGGTGAAAAAAGACGCTGCGGCGCCAGTTCTCGGCCGCCTCGCCCTCGCCGGTCGGTCCGTATTCGACGAGTTGGGTCTGCGCCTGCCCGGCTTCCCGGCGCCAAAGAAAAGCGCGTCCTTCATGCACCGGGTGCAGGGTATCGATGATGATGGCGGCGCGGACGATCGGCAGGCCGGCATCGCGAGCGCGCCGGCAGAAGCCGTCGAGAAGCACTGTCTCGCTCTTGCCCGCGAGACCCGCTTCGGTCAGCCACGTGCGCAGCTCGGCAAGGCCCGAGAGATCCATCCGGGGCCCTCCGCGCGCGTTAGCCCCGGCCGTATTTCCGGTGAAAATAGGGCAGCACCTGGCGACCCATCAGGTCGATCACGCGCAGGATCTGCGCCGCCTCCATGCCGGGCCAGCCCATCCGGAAGATAAAGTAGTTCGCCTCGAGGCGCTGCACCCGCTCCTCGAGCTGAGCGGTGACCTCGTCGGGGGTGCCGAGGATGAAGCGGTCGCGCGCCAGATCGTCAAAGGCGATGCGGAAGCTTTCGGCACCCGGCAACACCTTGTCCTGGCCCCATTCGGCGTAGGCGGCGTATTTCGCTTCGAGAAACGGCCGGGCGGTGGCGACCGCCTGTTCATGGCTCGGCGCGACGTGCAGTTCGAGGCAAATTGGCCGCGCCGCCGGCAGCGCATGACCCGCCGCGGCCAGCGCCTGGCGATAGCGCCGCCATTGCCGCTCGATGGTCGGCAATGCGGCATGCGGGTTGATGAACCAGGAATAGCCGAGCCGCGCCGCGCGCAGCACCGCGGGGTCGGCGTTGGCCGCGATCCAGATCGGCGGGTGCGGCTGCTGCACCGGACGGATCGTGCAGATCGCGTCATGCAGGCGAAAAAAGCGGCCCTCGAAGGTTACCACCTCCTCGCTCCACAGCCGCTTGATCAGTTCGAGCGCCTCCAGCATGCGCGGCACCCGCTCGCGCGACGTCAGGCCGAAGGCCTCGTATTCGACGGCGCGGTAACCGATGCCGATGCCGAACACGACACGGCCTTCGGACATGATGTCGAGGCTCGCGACTTCTTCGGCGGTCTGCACCGGGTTCAGCATGGCCAGCAGCAACACCGACAGGCAGAGATCCATGCCCGGAGCCTCGCCGGCGAGCCGGGCCAGGAGCGGCAGGCTCTGCAGCGACTGGTACGGCGGCGAGAGGTAATGGTGGCCGGCGGCCAAGGCGTCGAAGCCGGCCTCCTTGGCGAGCCGCACCTGCTCGACGGCTTGGCGAAAGCGCTTCACCGGATCCTCGGAGCGCGGCTGCTGCGCGTTCACGAACATGCCGAATTTCATCTCCCTCCCCTCAGCAAACAAAAATCTCCGCGGCCCATGCTGAAACGGCTTGGCGGACCCGGAGTTCCCGCCGCGCAGGACGGAACAGGGCCTGCGGGTGGGCATCCTCGGCCGCTTCGCCCTCGTTGGTTTCTCTCATCTGGAGAGTCTGGGCTCGTTAAGTGGTATCCGTACGTTCTTCTTTAGCCAAACCTCAAGTCCGCGGCAGGTCGCCGACCGTCATGGCGAGGCGAGCGCAAGCCGCAAGCGCATCGGCGAAGTTCACCGCCTCTCCTGGTCCGGCGAACGATACTGCCCGCACGAATTCCTCGTACTCCCTCGCCCATAAAGGATCGGTTTCCAGCCCCTGCAGCATCTCGGCGAACATCGTAGCCGGATCCGCTGCCGGTGCCCCTCCCCTGCCTTCATCCGCTGCGGCCGCGCTGAGTACAAGCTCGCGGAAACGCGTTGCCGAGGCGACCCGGGATTCGAGTGCCGCGAGATCATGCAGGTGGCGGATGATGGTTGGGTCGTCGTTGGATCTTCTGCGATCGCGCACCAGCACCCGCCAGGCGAGAGCGCTGAGCTTGTCGGCCGCCGTCTCGACCGGATCCACACACGGGAACGCCGCGACTTCGGCTGGCTCGCGCTGCGCTGCCGCGATCAGCGAGCGTATTGGCCGCTCGGTCGGCGCGAGTGCCGGTGCCTCAAACGAAATTTCAACCCGAATACGCGCCCGCAGCCCCTGCCCTGCCCCAAATTCCGCCTCATAGGCGAGATCGGCCGAAAAGAACCGGCTCACGTCCCGCACGAGTGGTTCCTCGGCTGGTTCGAAACCGGCGCTGCATAGTGCCCCAAGAACACGCTCACGATACGCCGTGCGTTCGCGCCGCGCACGCCTCGCGCTTGTTGTAGTCGGCTCGCCAACCTTGAAATCGATGTCCTCGGAAAAGCGCTTGATCAGCTCCCAGCCCTTCAACAGCGAGGTGCCCCCGGAGAAGGCTGGCATCATGCCGGCAGTGTCGACGCCGGCGATGACGCCGATCGCGCGCACCACATGCCAGTCCTTTTCGACAAGGCCTGGGCGCGTGCCGAGAGCGGCGGCGATCTCCTCAACGAGGCGCCGGTCCGGCACGCTCGAAACTCAGATTGATCCCGCCATAGCCGACCTTCCGGCGCACCCGACGCCTCACGCCGACCACGCGCCCCGTCGGCACTTGCGTTGTCTCGCCGGCGTTGTAGGCACGCTCGAGACGGGTCGGCACCGTCTCAATGCCAACCCGCCCAAGCGCTTCGGTCAAAGTCGCGAGCCCCCCCGCCGGCAGCGGATCGCCGCTGGTAATCGAAGGCCGCGCTCGGGCGTAGAGCCCCTGCCCTACTCTGACCAGTCGGCCCTTCCGCACGAGCTCGCGCAGCACACGGCCAACCTGGTCATAACCGCCGAGATCGCCGAAATCGGAGCGCAGAAACACATCGCCGCGCTTGCGGTCGATGCGGTTCAACAGCCTGGTTTCCAGCGTCTCGGGTTTCACGGCTCGCTCCTGTCTTGTCAATATGCGACATGGAGTGGAAGTTTTCAATTATATTTCAAGATGATATACTATACAATGACTTAACCGGAAATAGGCATCGCAAACCCAACACATCACCCGGGCGTCGAACCCTGACAGCTCTGATTGCCACCGCCTCTCTCACCATCGCCAGGGCTGCTTGGCCAACTCGAAAGCTGACCGATGAGGAAGTACCAGCGGAGCCCTTATGCCCAGACGATGGTGTTGCGCACGCAAATGATTATGCGGCGACGCGGGAGGCCGCGGTCGAAGTCTGCGAAACTGTGAGACTGATGCCCGCTGCCAGGTCCCGATACCAGCGCCCTCTGGCGCCGTACACCGAACGCACGAAGACCTCGTCATCGGCCACCACCACCCAGATTACGACCGCGGTCCCGGGGTGCTTCTCGGTCCGGATTCTGACCTCCTTTGCGTTCTGCAATTCACGCCGGGTTCCGCATCGAAATTCGCCATGGCCCAATCTCCCGTCGGCCCGCTCCCGGCCATCGCGGGCGATGAATTAACGGCGCGGATCGGTCAGGATTAGGCCATATAATTCGTATGGAGTTATGAGCTGATGCCATAAATGCAGCGCGGTAACGTGAATGAACTCCTGGCCTTTCTGGCGGTCGGGCAAGAGCGCAGTTTCACGCGGGCGGCGGCTAACCCGACTTCGCCGATTGGCCGTCTCGCCGACCTTTCGCAAGCGTGAACTCGTTGTTCTTCGTGACCATCCCGGCGCAGGCCGGGATCCATGCCAGCGATGGGCAGCGGCCTTCGCCGGTGTGGACTCCAAAACAAACAACGGCTTACACCTACGGACCCGTCGAATGGGCGAAGTCGGGCTGAGCTCGGCGTTTCCCAGTCGGCGCTCAGCCACACCATTCGCGGCCTCGAAGAGCGGCGCGGCCTTCGGCTCTTGATCCGGACGACGCGCGGCGTCGCGCCGACCGAGGAGGCTGTAATCCAATTGCCGAGCGGCTGGATCAATGCCGTGCGTCTCCTGAGGGAGCCGCCGTCTTCGGCGGCGCCTCGAAGGGCGAGGCCTCGCTGCGCGAGGCACCTCAGGACGAGGAATTCCTTTAATCCCATAAAAGGCTTCCCTCATGCTGAGGAGCGCCCCCCGGGTCCGCGCGGAGTTTACCCTCGGGCCGCGCAGCGCGCGGACCCGGGGGCGCGGCCCGAGGACAGGCTCCGGGCGCGTCTCGAAGCACGCACCACGCCGATGGAGCGCTGTTTTTGTCGCCTCGGCCAATTTCCTGACAGCCTCCGAGGCCGGCGGACACCTGCTCCATTGGCGCGAGCGTCGACGAGATCTGATGACTGGCTTGACGCTCAAATCCGCCTCCACCGGCGCCTTGCTGCTCAACACCGAGAGCCTCGCCACGAATCAGCGTGCCAGTCACAAGGGTGCCGATCGCCGGCCTCCAAGCGCTCGCGCACGCCTTCGCCGGATCAAAAACCTCCGGACCATGCTGCGTCGGTGATCCATGGCAGCAGACCCGGCCCTCGGGCCACGCCAAACGCAAAGGTCACTCCGGCCCGGATCTCGCCTGCGGTATGATCATTGATACGCGCGGCGCGCACGGCAAAATCGACCGCGACATTGTCTTTAACCTGCCAGATGGCGCCGATCAACCCAGAGCCGGCCTCGAACTGGCCGACATCGAGCTCATAGGAGAATTCGCAGACTGGCCGCACGGGCCAGTCGTGCGGGCCCTCGATGATCGTGTCGAGGAAGTAGTCGATATGCTGGTCGCGGGTGAGCGTCGCGGCGGCATTGAAATGCACAGTCGCTACGCTCCACTGCCGCGAAATGATACCGGTAAGAGCGACGCCGGTGCCGCGCTCGTCATGGATTCCCGGCACGAGCACGTCGAATTCCGTGGCGATGCTGGGACCCAGCTTCTCCTGCAGGCTGCCCTCGCGCAGCACGCCCTTGAGGGAGACCATGGTGCCGATCAGTCTCGTCTCCGGGATATCGCCCGCGAGCGTATGCGCGAGATCGCCCTCAATTGTCGCTTCCCAATCCCGCGTGAAGCCGTAATTGACCCTCAAGTCGGGGGCAAACAGCACGCGCTCGGATTCTTCGCGAAGATGTTCGGCCGGGCCAAGCTCGATTTCGACGTCCCCCAAATCGGCAACGGCCGCGTCCGTCCCATCGAACGGACGATAGGCCTGCGCCGTACCGCACCAACAGCTGAGCACCGCCGCCGGCGTCAGCGCCGTCACGACCTTCATCATCCTCATGGTGCGGGACGGAACACCCAGACCTCCGCCGGCTCGTTCGATCTCGCCCGGACCGCCACATACAGCCGGTCGAGCTCGGGCACGAACAGCGAGGTGCGCGCCCCAGGAACCGTCAGTACCTGCGCCAGCCTCCGATAACCGGCCGCCTCCGCTGCGAACACATCGACGACGCCTTCTCCGCAGCTCACATACACACGTCGCCGCTTGGCATCGACGAACACATCATCGGCGTCGCCGCATGTCGCCGCCTCGGCGACCGCGTGCCCGTCCTGGCTGGAGAGCGCCATCAAGATCGGCGGGCGTCGAAAAACGACGAGGACCCGGTGCTTGTCATGATCGATCGCCATCGGGAAATTCGACCCTGCGCCCGCCGTCGGCAGGGATCGGCTGGTCCCCGCCGCAAGGTCCACCACCTCGATCTCGCAGGCATCCGGCACGTTGATAAAAATCCGCGCACCGGTTTCATCTATCCGAAAGCTTTCGGGATGCCCCTTGAGACGGATCTCGCCGGTCTTGTTGCGGGAGGTCGGGTCGATCACGGCGAGCGCACCCTTGCCGTAGCCCACGAGCACGCGACGACGCGGGTCGTCCACCCGCACATTGTCGGGATCGTCGCCGAGCTCGATGCGGTCGATCGGCGCCAGATCCCCGCCGCGCAGCACCTGCACCGAGCCGTCACCGCCATTCGCTACATAAACGCTGTCGGCGAACGGGACATAGGCGACACCTTGCGGCTCGCTGAACCCATCGATCTTGCGCGCCTTCCCGCTCGCCAGGTCGACGACGCCCAGGCTTTCGTTGCCGAGCTCGGCGACAAAGAGCCGCTGACGCCTCACATCGATGCCCAGGTGATCGACGCGGCCGCTTACTTCGCCGAGCGGGATCTTCGTCTCGAGCACGAGCGGCGTGCTTACAGTCTGCGCCATGACTGCGGCAGGCACCATCAGCCCTGCCGTCAGCAAGATCGTCCGCGCCAGCATGCTCAGCTCTTGGCGATGTTGATCTGGGCCAGCGCCGCCTTCAGCCCTTGGGCGAGCTTCACGGCGTCGTCATTGGCCCAGAAATGCATGAAAAAGAGGTGCGGCTGGTCGTCAAGCATGTGGTTGTGGATCGCGGTGACCTCGATCCCGTGGTCACGCAGCGCCTTGAGCACCGGGTTCACTTCGCTGGCGATCAGCACGAAATCACCGGTGATCGCCGCCTTGCCGCCGCCGGTTGGCTGAAAATTGATCGCATTGGCGGAACCCATTGGCGGCGGAACGTCCATACCATCGTCCTTGATCGGCTCGGCGCGCGGAATGCTGAACTGGTACACCCCGCCGTTATTGTTGCCCTTGGCGCCGAGCGTCCGATCGATGGCCACGGTGTCGAGGTCGATCGGCGGCGGTGCAGCCGCGGCGGCGGGAGCGCCCGATAGTGGCGTTTTGCTTTCGGCGAGCGCGGTATGCATCACGGCGGCCAGCCTGATCGGATCACCATGTCCAAGGACATGCATGCACATCGTGAAAGGTCCTGTTGTCTTCAATCGAGTTTCTCCGTCACTTTCTTGAACGCCGCTCCTTGCATCAGCGTCACCTCGGCCGTTGGACTACCGTCCTGCAGCTGCGGGTAGATGCTGACCGCCCGGGATCGGGAATTGGCGTTGACCGCGCTCTCGGTGGCGGTCAGCAGCGGCACCTTCGCCTTTGCCATCGCAGCCTTTTGTGCCGTCGCCGCCTTGAGGTCGTCGGCATCCTTTATTGTCTCAGCCTCTTTGATCGCACCGGTGTTGGGATCGGCGACCACTTCGGTAAAAACATCACCTTTCATCGTGTAAACCGAGAGTTGCAACTTACCGTCGTCGATCTCGAACTTGGCCGAGATCGGGGTTCCCTCGCGCTCGCTGGCCTTCAGCCCGTCCTGCAAGGTCGCCGTCGCGACCTTAAGCGCGGCCAGCAAAGCCGTGGTGTCACCACCTTCCGCCCACGCCCGAGTCGCCTCTGCGCTCGAAAACCCAATCGCCGCGATCAGCAACACCCATCGAACCGCTCGCGAAGTCATAGCCCCGATCCTCTCTCCAACATTCTCGTGCGGGAGCTTCTCGGCGGCGATTTAAGGCAGTTTTAAGCATTTTGGACCTCCGCGGCGGTGCCGGCATGGGGGTTCCGCCGGCGTGCTAAAACAGCGTTAAACTTCGGCTGTTTCGTAGGCGACGACTGGCGCCACTCGACCAGACAGGAGGGTTGTCGTTGCGTCTTTTGGTTATTGAAGATGAAGACCGCTTGTCCGGCATCTTGAAATCGAAACTCGGCGAGATCGGGTTTACCGTCGATATCGCCGGCTCGGCCGCCGATGCCAGCGCCGCGCTCGAGCTGATCAACTACGACGCGGCGATCCTCGACCTCGGCCTGCCCGACGGTGATGGTCTCGCAGTTCTGGCCGCTACGCGGCAGGCCGGGAAGGCCTTGCCGATCCTGATTCTGACGGCGCGGGACGCAGTCGACGACCGGGTCGCCGGGCTTAATGCAGGGGCCGACGACTATCTCACCAAGCCCTTCGCAATGGTCGAGCTGATCGCCCGGATCAAAGCGCTTCTGCGGCGGCCAGGCGGGGTTCTGGGGATGACGCTCGAGGCCGGCAACGTCCGTCTCGACACTGTCGGACGGGAGCTGACGGTCGGCGCAACCCCCGTCGGTCTGTCCCGCCGAGAGCTGGCGATCCTCGAGCAGATGATGCGGCGGTTCGGGCGCATCGTGCCGAAAGCCGTGCTCGAGGATAAGCTTTACGGCATTGACGAGGAGCCGGGCTCGAACCCGATCCCGGTGCATGTCCACCACTTGCGGCGCCAACTGGAGGCGGCGGGCGCCAGCTTGATCATCCACACCGTCCGGGGGGTCGGCTACATCCTCGCCGAGACGAAGGCATGAGGCGTCGCATCAAGTCGCTGCAGCTGCGGCTGACGGTCGAGCTCGCTGCCCTGTTCCTGGTCGCGAGCTGCCTGGCGGTTGGTGGGCTCCTTTTTAGTGCATCGCTGACCGCCGGGTCCGTGGCCGATCGCGAGCTCGGGCTGCGCGCCGAGGACCTCGCCCGCTACGTTTCACTGGACGAAACCCGGAAACCACGGCTCGAGCTCCCGTCGACGCTGAAGCAAGCCTATTTCGCGGCGGCCGAGCGATCGCTGTTCGCTATCCGGGACAAGGACGGGCGACTCGTCGCCGCCTCCACGCCCCAACTCGGCGCGATGATCGCCCGCTGGCCGCAGGCGGGTTCCGAGCCCAGCTACTTCCGGATCAGCAACTTTGGGACGTCGGGACGAGACTATTCGGGGGTCAGCATCAGGCTCGACAGCGTGGCCGGACCGCTATCCGTGCTGATCGCCGAAGCATCGGGTGGCGACCAGCTGGTCCACTCGATCCTGCGGGAATTTGTCTTCGATATCGCCTGGTATGTGCCGCCGTTCGTGGCGCTCGCCTTGGCGCTCGCCGCGTTCAGCGTCCGCAGGAGCCTGTCGCCCTTGCGGGCGGCATCGGCCCAGGCAAGCGCCATCGGACCGGGCTCCATCGATCTGCGGCTGCCCGAGGCCGATGTGCCGATCGAGGCGGTCCCCCTCGTCATTGCCGTCAATCAGGCGCTCGACCGGCTGGAACAGGGGTTTGTCATTCAGCGCCGGTTCACCGCCAACGCCGCGCATGAACTGCGAACACCGCTGACCATAATTACGGCCCGCCTCGATTTGCTCGAAGGCAATGGCCACCTGTCGGCGCTCAGAGAAGAGGTCGCCCGGATGAACCGGCTGGTCGAGCAGCTCCTCTGTGTCGCGCGTCTCGATTCGGTCGCACTGGACGTCTCGTCACCCGTCGATCTGCGTCACATTGCCCAAGAAGTGGTCGGCGCGATGGCGCATGTGGCCCTGTCGGTCGGCCGGACGATCGCGCTGACCGGCGCCTGATCATCCGGTCGTCGTCACCGGCAACGCCGCGGCGATTGCCGATGCCCTGCGCAATCTCATCGAAAATGCGCTCGTCCACACCCCCGCCCACACCGAGGTAATCGTCGAGCTCGACCCGAGTGGGACGATCGGTGTTCTGGACAGCGGCGCGGGCATCACGGTGGAGGATCGTCCGCACATCTTCGAGCGCTTCTGGCGCGGCAAGGGAGCTCGTGGCGACGGCGCCGGACTGGGTTTGGCGATCGTCATGGAGATCGTCCGGGCGCATGGCGCCAGAATAGCCGTAAGCAACCGCGTCCCAAGCGGAGCGCGCTTCGATCTGCGCTTCGGAACGGCTTGAAGAAACACCGGTTGCCGCAGAAGCCTGTTGGCTCGGCAGCACCGAAACCCTTAACGTGCCGCCGAGGCATCGTCAACCGGCGTCGCGATAGAGTTTCGGGCGCGCGCGGACCGGATCCAACAGCGACCAGTCGCCTTGTTCCAGCTCGAAGCCTTTGGGAAAGGGCGGCCTTGGTTCCATGCCGAGCGACCGCATGACCCGGTCATCGCGGTAGTAGCATTGCAGGATGATATGGCCGAGATCGGTCAAGGCCTCGCCGCCCTGCTCGCGCAACCGGGCAAGAACGGCGTCGCGCCGTTCTTGGTCGAGATCGGCGAACAAGCCGCCGGACATCTCGTCGAGCCTTTGCAGCAGCGCGATCACAGCTGGCGCATCGCGCCCGAGGCTCTTGAGGATGTCGCCAAAGATCGCCTCGTCGCCGGCGCTCGGCACGCCGTACTCGGCGCTGGCCGGGACCATCATCTCGGCAAGGCATCGCAACGACCGGATCTGTTCCGCCGACAACATCGTCGCCTCAATCGAAGAGGGTGGCCAGGCGCTGCTTGATGCTGTCGCCGACATAGAGTGCCAGCGCCTGGATCGTCCGGGTCGGGTTCACGCCGGCCGCGGTCACGAAGATGCTGCCGTCGACGACGAACAGGTTCTTGACGTCGTGGCTGCGGCCCCATTCGTTCACGACCGATCGCGCCGGGTCGGTGCCCATCCGTGCGGTTCCCATCAGATGCCAGCCGCCGTCGGCGATCGGCGCTTCGGACCACAAATCGTACGCCCCGGCGGCGCGCAGGATCTCGCTCGCCCGGTTGACGGCGTGGTCGAGCATGCGGCGGCTGTTCTCGCTCAGTCTGTAGGCGATCTTCGGCGCCGGGATGCCGTTCGAGTCCTTGAGCTCCGGGTCGAGCGTGACGGTGTTGTGCTCGTCCGGCAGGTCCTCGCAGATCGCCACCATGCCGGTGCGGTGGCAGAACAGCCTGCGATAGGCGCGGTGATGTTCGGCGCCCCAGGGCAGGCGACCGATCTGCATGCCGTGCACCGCGGCCATTGCCGGCCCTTCACCGCGCGAGAATTCGAAAGTGTAGCCGCGCACGAACCCGCGGGAGCGGTCGGTCTCGTAGAATTCCTGGCTCCAGATGCAGTTCCCCGGGCCGCGATAGCCGTCGAGCATCTCGTCGAAATAGCCGGCGATCCGGGCGTAGGGATGAAACATCAGGTTCTTGCCGACGAGGCCGCTCGAATTGGCGAGGCCGTTCGGAAACCGGGCCGAGGCGGAATTCAGCAAAAGGCGGGCCGTGCCGACCGCGTTGCAGGCGAGGATGACGACTTCCGCCGGCTGGAACTGCTCGACCCCATCCGCATCGTAGTAGACGACGCCCGACGCCATGCCCTGTTCGTTGGTGGCGATCTCGCGCACCCGGCAGCGCGTCTTCAGCTTTACGCCGGCGCGGATGGCGGCCGGCCAATAGGTGATGTCGGTGCTCGCCTTCGCACCTTGCGCGCAGCCCGAAGTGCAATGGCCGAGATTGATGCACCTGGCGCGGCCCTCGTAATCGACCGAGGCGATGGCGCTGTCCGACGGCCACCAGTGCCAGCCGAGCTGGTTGAGCCCACGCGCCAGCGCCGCGCCCGACTTCCCCAGCGGCAGCGGCGGCATCATCGGTTCATGCGGCGGATAGGCGGGATCGCCCTTGAGGCCGGACACGCCCGTCATCCTGTCGTTCTCGGCGTAGAACGGCTCCAAGGTCGGGTAGTCGATCGGCCAGTCGTCACCGACGCCATCGAGCGTGCGCACCCGAAAATCGGATGGATGGAAGCGCGGGAAGTGGCCCGCGTAAAGCACGGTGCCGCCGCCGACACCGTTGAAGTTGGCGATCTTTATCGGCGAGTTGGCGTCGTTGATCGGGTAGTCGGCAGGGCCCGCCCGGCGGTTCGGGCTGTAGTGGAAATCGTCGAGCTGACGCGCCTCCCAGTCGCGGCCGGCGCTGGGGTATTCGGATGGCTTCATCCAGTCGCCCTGTTCGAGGCAGAGGATGTGCATTTTCGTCTCGGCCAAGCTCCAGGCCACGGCCGCGCCGGAGGCCCCGGCGCCGATGATCAGAACGTCAACCGGAGTGGTCATAGCGAGCGATCCCGTGCGTTGCGCGACAGCAAAGAATGGGGTTGGCGCGGCGTTGTCAACGGCGAGCGCCCACCTCTCGCTGCCGCAAGTCGCGACGATCGAACTCGCCGACGGCCGAGCGCCGGATCCGCTCCGCATTTATCGTTGTGGCTCAGACCCTGACCGAAAATGAATTTATTTCGTCATTCGCGCGCAAGCGGCTGTAAGGAAATTGGAGGCGATGCCGAACGCGGGGCTGCATCGATGCCGTGCGCGCTTCGAGACGCGCCCGGAGCCTGTCCTCGAGCCGCGCAAAGCGCGGACCCGGGGGGGCGCCCTCAGCATGAGGTAAGCCTTTGATGGCATTAAAGGAGTTCCTCATCCTGAGCCGGCCGCGCAGCGGCCGTGTCGAAGGACGAACGGCCCTCATCCAATTCGATTACAGCCGCTTTCGCGGGGGTGACGAGTAAGTTGTTGATCCATCGTGTGTCATTTTCGGGCGGGATCTCATAAGGTTATGCGGATTATAGGATCTAGTCGCGATCGCCGCGCGCGCTAAATCATCGCCGGGCGGCGACCCACCGGAGTTGGGCCGCGACCTCCCGCCGCGAGGCGATGCTTGCGGCGGCGCCGACCAACAACAGGAGAGCGGCGATGCTGACGCTCTATTACTCCCCCGGCGCCTGCTCGATGGCGCCGCACATCGCGCTCGAAGAAACCGGCGCGCCCTACGCACTCCAGCTCGTGTCGATCGCGAAAGGCGAGCACCAGGCTCCCGACTACCTGGAGAACGTGAACCCGCGCGGCAAGGTGCCGGCGCTGCGCACCGAGGCGGGCGTGCTGACCGAGAACGTCGCCATCCTGACCTACATCGCCCGCTCCTTCCCGCACGCCAAATTGCTGCCGGAGGAGCCGCTCGGCATGGCTGGTTGCCTCGCGCACATGGCCTATCTGTCGAACACGGTGCATCCGGCCTTCACCCACATCGTCCGCCCCGGCCGTTTCGCGACCGACGGATCGGCGCACGCGAACCTGAAAGCGACCGGGCGCGACAATGCCTGGAAATTGCTGCAGGAGCTCGACGGGCTCCTCGCCGGCAAGGAGTGGGCGCTGGGCTCGCAGTATTCCGTCGCCGACCCCTACACGCTCGTCATCTACGGCTGGGGCAAGCTGCACGGCCTGCCGGTCGAGCAGCTCGCGCACTACACCGCCTTTAAGGACCGCATGCTGCAGCGTCCGGCGGTCCGCAAGGTGCTCGAGCGCGAGCACAGCCGTCTGCTCCAGGGCTGAAGGGTATCGATTGGTAGAGCGCCACGACACCGGGCCAGGCCTGACCAGCGCCACATCAAGCAAACGCCGGTGGTCGGACAAAGCCGCCGAATTCGCGCTCCATTAGCGCCGCGAATGCGATCGTCGTGCGGTCCTCCAGATAGGGACCGACGATCTGCACGCCGATCGGCAATCCGGTATCCGAACGACCTATCGGTGCCGCCGTCGCTGGCAGACCGGGAAGCGTGGCAACCCCAGGCCAAACCAATTGGTCCAAGTAGGGCACCGGCTTGCCGTCGACTTGAAGGCGCCGCTTTTCCTGGTCCGGCGCGTGATCGTGCGGAAAGGCTACGGTCGGCATGATCGGGCAGACAACGACATCGTATTGACGAAACACCTCATGCCACCGCCGGCGCATCCGTGCGCGCGAGGGCAGCGCCGCCAGCCAGTCCCGGTGGCTCTCGACCGTCGCACGCGCGCGCCACGCCGCAAGGCTGGCATCGTCGGCCGGGATCGAGGCGACGACTGCCTCCATGTGACGGTAGAATCCGGGTGGTGCTCCCTGGCTGGTGAAACCGATCAGCAATTGCATGTAAATGCGCGCCGATTCTGACGGATCGGGCAGCAGCGCCGGATCGCGGGCAACCCTGGCACCGGCTTTCGCGAGCCGCTCCGAGAGAGCACCAAGCGTGCTGCTTACCGCATGCGATGTGGGCAGCAATGGATGCGCGTCGATGACCAGCACGCGAAAGTTCCGCAGGTCATCGTGTCGAGGAGGAGGAAGGGTGAGGCGATAGGCGACTGCGTCGCGATCGTCCGGACCCGCGAGCAAATCGAGCGCCAAGGCCAAGTCGTCCGCCGTTCGCGCGAGCGGTCCGAGGACCGGAAGCTCTCCATCGCCGCCGGCGGCCTCGGACATTGGCGGCGCGTGACCGCGCAGCGGCATCAACCCGTAGCTCGATTTGTGACCATAGACGCCGCAGAACGCGGCGGGGCAACGAATTGACCCGCCGAGATCCGAGCCGATCTCGAGCGGGTACGTATCCGGCCGCCAACGCGGCTGCGGAACCGCCCGAGGAGCCGCCCGGCGTGCGCGCCAGGTCCCAGGGATTGTTCGTCGTCCCATAGATGTCGTTGTACGATTGCCAGTCGCTCAGGGCGAACGGCACGTTGGTCTTGCCGATGATGATTGCGCCCGCCGCCCGCAGGCGCGCGACGGCGACAGCGTCTTCCTGCGGCGTCCATCCTTTGAAGGACGGAATGCCCCAGGTGGTCGGCAGGCCCTACGCCTCTTTCACCGTCATCGGAATTCCGAGCAGCGGACGCCGCTCGCCGCGTGCCAAAGCGGCGTCGGCTGCCGCGGCTGCTTCGCGGGCGCGCGTGAAATCACGCACAACGACGGCATTAATACGCTGCTCTGATAATCCATCCGGTGCGCTCCGTCTGCCGCCTGGGTGCCACCGTCTCGCTGCGTACCCGTTTGGCCGCTCATGGGTCCGGCACGAGCGCCCCGCAGCGAGCCCACGGTTATCGCGGCAGCCGTCCCCGCAAGGAATTGGCGCCGGGTTTCTGCGATCCCATGCCGACAATCTCCGTCCCATTGTTGATCCGCAAGTATCGTCTCAATTTATACAAGAACGGTGATCTCGCCGGGCGCGGTCGCAACGGAGCTGCCTATTTTCGGCCGATTTGTTCGCCGAGGAGCCGCCTTCGCCGTCAGCCAGCCGGAGAATCTGGACGTGTACGCGATCTTGTTCCGGCCCACGCGCCAGGATCTCCAAGCAATTCCTGGCTGATCGAGGGGCATTGCGCGCTCGCCCGCTGGTGCTGCCACAAGACGGCCTCAATCCAGGCGTTCTCGGCCCAAGCGTTCTCGGCGTTGTCCTTTTGCGAGTCTCCGCCATGCGTCTCCTGGGGAAGAGCCTCTTTATAGCGGTCCTGCTGGCCGCGATGCCCGCTCTCGCGCAGTCGCCGCCGGCGCGGGTCGGCCGGGTAAGCGCCATCAAGGGTACGCTCGCCTTCTACCAGAAAGGTGATCCCGACTGGTCGCGAGCGAATTGCAATCTGCCGGTCGCCTCCGGCGAATGGTTCGCGACCGACCGGCAATCGCGGGCGGGGCTGCGCATCGGCCCGGTTTCGGTCGGGATCGCGGGCGACACCCGATTCCAGGTCGTCGATCTGCGCGAGAAGATGATGCGGCTGGAGCTGCCGCAGGGCCGGGTCAATCTCGACTTGCGCCGGCAACGGATCGGCGACACTGCGGCAATCGACCTCGCGCGCGGCACCGTCTCGATGCTGCAGCCCGGTATCTACGACATCGATGCCGGCGCGCCCGATCAGCCGATCCGAATCACGGTCTTTGCCGGGAGCGCCCGGGTCGCGGGCGCCGGCGTCGACCAGACCGTCAAGTCCGGCGAGAGGCTCGTCCTCATCGGCACGGAGACCCTGTCGGCCGCGACGGAGGCGGCAACCGAGGACGATTTCAGCGAGTGGTGCCGGGCCGACGACTACCATCCGGAGCGGCTCGCCGCGCCCTATCACGTCTCGCCGACGATGACCGGCTATGAGGAACTCGATTCCTACGGCCAATGGGCGCCCGCACCGCAATACGGCACCGTCTGGTATCCGCAGTCGGTCGCCGCCGACTGGGCCCCTTACCGCGGGGGGTACTGGGTCTGGATCGAGCCATGGGGCTGGAGCTGGGTCGACGACGAACCTTGGGGTTTCGCGCCGTTCCATTACGGCCGCTGGGCGCAGATCGCGGGCCGTTGGGCGTGGGTGCCCGGCGCCTTCGTGCCCGAGCCCGTTTATGCACCGGCGCTGGTCGCCTTCGTGGCGCTGCCCGCCGCGGCCGGACCGGTCGTCGGCTGGTTCCCGCTGGCGCCCGGGGAGGTGTATTGGCCGGCCTACACGCGCGACACGGCCTACATCCGGAACGTCAACGTCACCAGCGTCAATATCGTCACGCTCCGGAACATCACCCGCGTCGCCGCGGCTGAGCCCTTCGCCGGCCCGCCGCCGGAGGTCGTCCACCAGCGGTTCGCCAACCTTGCCTCGGCAGTGATTGCCCCGGCCCGCGCCTTCGCGACCGCGGCGCCAGTGGCCCCGGCGGCGGTTGCGGTCCCGGCGCCGCTCTTGGCGCGGGCTGCGGTCACGGTTCGCCCGCCGCCGGTTGTCGCCGCCCCGCTCAAAGGTGCGGTCGCCGCGACGACGAGGCCGGCCGCTGCGCTGCCGCCGAGCCTGGCCCGTTCCCAGCCGCCGGGACCGCCCAATTTTGCGCATCTCGAGGCCGCGCCGCGGGTGGCGCACCCGGCCACGGGGATCGGTTATCCGGCGGCGGCCGAGCCGGGCAAGGTGCTGCCGGCGGGCAACGCAGCGCGTCAGGTCGCGCAGCCGGCGGCTGCGCTGCCGCCGAGCCTGGCCCGTTCCCAGCCGCCGGCTCCGCCCAATTTTGCGCATCTGGCGCCGACAAAGCCGCCGACGCGCGCGGCATCGACGCAGCCGCCGCCGGCTGCGGCCGCCCACGCGCCGGCCCAACCGAGCGGCCGGCCTGCCCCGCCCGGCGCCGCGCGCCCGGCGGCAAGCACCGCGGCGACGACGGACAAAAGAGGCGAGGCGGCGCCGCCACGCGCGGCGCAGGAAGCCGCGGCTCGTCAAGCCGAGGCGGCGGCGCAGCAACGGGCGGCCCAGGAAGCGACGGCTCGCCAGCGGGCGGCTCAGGCGGCGGCGCAGCAACGCGCGGCGCGGGAAGCTGCGGCGCGCGAGCGCGCAGCCCAGGCGGCGGCACAGCAGCGCGCGGCGCAGGAAGCCGCCGGCAGACAAGCGCATCCGCCGCCGAGCCATCCCGCCTGCGGACAGCCCGGGCAACCGCCGTGTCCGCACTGAGCTTCGGGTCCCAGTCTCCCAAAGGACCGGTTACGGCAGGCCGGCATCCGAAACAAGGGGCGCGTGACGAGCGGCTTGTAAATCAGCCGCTCGTCACGGGCGCGCCAAAGACCTGGTTTTGCATCGGCACGCCGATTGAGGGATAGCGGGTTGTCACGATCCAAATGACAGATCTTACGCGTGCATCGGCCGGCGGCGCCGAGCGGTGTGGCTGTCACTTGCCGTAAGCTTGTGCGATCTGCCCGACGAGCTTGGCCCAGGGCATGTCGATGGCACCATAGACGGCCCCGGCCTCTGGCCGCGCATTATCCTTCAGTATCTCGACCATCAGCGTCGCGTAGTCGGAGATGATGACGCCGGCTTGCAGCATGCGCAGGAGACCGACCTGGCGTTTCGTCTCGCTGAAGGTTCCAGAAGCGTCGACGGCGACATAGGCGTCTAGCCCCTTGCTTACCGCCGTAATGGCCGGGAACGCGGCGCAAACCTCGAGAGAGATGCCCGCGAAGATCAGCTTCTTGCGGCCGGTCGCTTCGATGGCGCGAGCGACACTCGCGTCGTCGAATGCATTGACCGACGAGCGATCGATGATCTCGACGCCCGGCAATGCTTCGACGAGTTCGGGAAAGGTCGGTCCCCACATACTGTCGCGCGCCGTCGTCGTGACCACGATCGGGAGCTTTAGCGCCTTGGCCGCCTTGGCCAGCGCCACCACATTGTGCTTCAGCTCTCCGGTCGAATAGTCGCGGACACCCGTCATGAGTCCGACCTGATGATCGACCAGGACAAGTGCAGCATTTTCGGTTGTGAGCGGCTCATAGGGGCGGTTTCGATCAAACATTGAGATCCTCCAGTGACGAGTGTTGCCGAGCGCTGGCCGTGAGCCAGCCGGCGGCGCCGAGAATGGCCGCGGCCGTGCTGAGCGCAGTTGCCTGCAGAAATTGGCGTCGTTCCATTTGGCCTCCGCACAGTCCGAGCGGCTGTCGTGGCGCGTCCGGGACATGACCGTCGGCGGTGACGCGCTGAGAACTATTTGCTGGACGGTCGGCCAAAAAGGCCCAAAAATCGAACTTACCGTCCAACCCAATGGACGATGGCGCTTTGCATGCTCGACTTGAACGACTTTTTCTATTTCGTGCAGGTGGTTGACCGGGGCGGGTTTACTGCCGCCGGCCGGACTCTTCAAATGCCAAAATCGACGCTGAGCCACCGCATCCACGAGCTCGAGACCAACCTCGGGGTCCGGCTGCTCAATCGCACCTCGCGGCGATTCGGGGTCACCGACGCGGGCGAGGAATTCTACCGCCATGCAGTGGCGATGCTGCGGGAGGCCGAGGAGGCAGAGTCCGCCATACGTCATCGACTTCAGGAGCCGAGGGGGACGGTGCGCTGCACCGCGGCCGTGGCGACCATGCAATTCGCGATGCGCGATATCGTCGCCGATTTCCTTGTCCGCTATCCCAAGGTGAATGTCGTCGCGCATGCGACCGACCAAACCGTCGACATCGTCGGCGAGAACTACGACGTTGCGGTCAGGGCCCATTCGGACCCACTTCCGGATTCGACGCTGGTTCAGCGGACCCTCGCGCCGGCGCCCTGGTTCCTATTCGCGGGCTCGGCCTATCTCGGTGCGACGGACACCCCACAGACACCGCAAGACCTGGAGAAACACCCCTCGCTGTTCATGATGCGCAGAGGCGTCGCCCCTGTTTGGCGGCTGCGCCATTCGAGCGAGGCGAAGGACGAGGTGGTCATGACACTGACGCCAAGGCTCTTGAGCGACGACATGATCGGCCTCAAGCAGGCGGCGATTGCAGGCCTCGGGATCGTCGCGCTGCCCGCTTACGTATGTCGTGAAGAGGTGCAGTCGGGAGCGCTGCAGCGCGTGCTGCCGACCTGGCTCGCCGGCGATTTAACGATCACGGCCCTGATCCCGTACCGGCAGGGCCTTTTACCCGCGGTTCGGGTCTTTATAGACCATCTGGCCGCAGAATTCCCAAGGGCTGTGCTGATATAGATCGTCCAATTGCTTGAACGCAAGGTTGGAATACCACCTGCTTCCCGGATGATGCTGTTCGTCACGAGATGACCGCCACGGAACGGAGTTCGCCCTGTGAGGGGGTGTTTCGTGACCGGATGGATCCGTTACTCATGGTCGATCATTTCGTGATGATGCTTGGCCGTGCAAACTAGGGCGTGTCGTCAATTAGCAGCGCTGTCTCACATATATCAACGCTTTGGCCGGGCTCGGCCCGTGGGCCTTCAGCCCACGGACTTGATCCGTGGGCATCCACGAGAAACGGCACAGGCCTTCGCGGGTTCCCGTGGATGCCCGGCCCAAGGCCGGGCAAGACGGTAATCGGATGTAATCGGAACGGGGCGTCCGCTCAATTGACGACAGGCCCTAGTCTAGCTTACTTCCTCCGCTGCGTCGGCGGTTTCCAGCCCATCACCGCTTCCGCGCTCCACGGTGCATCCGTCAGCGCGGTGATCAAAAATTCGGCCAAGGCGGAGACCTTTGCAGGACGCGCGCGAGCTGTCGGCGTTACGAAATACAATCCGCCCTCCGGAAGGCGCCAATCGGTGAGAATTGGCTCAAGTTGATTCTCTGGAAAATATTGTGTTGCGCTAAATTCGGGGAATTCGCCGATCGCCAGCCCCTCGAGAACCGTTGGCATCAACGCCTCGACACTCGTTCCTCTAAGCGGCCCGGTTGGCGTGATGGGGCACTCCTCGCCTGTTTTCCGATGCGTGAAGCGCCAAATCTCGCGCTTCGCTCTATTGGCATAGCTTAGGCACTGATGGGCGCCCAGGTCGTGGGGGTGCTGTGGGCGGCCATACCGGGCGATGTAGGTCGGCGACGCGACAACAAACCGGCGAACAGGCGCGATCAGCCGCGCGACAAGGGACGAGTCTTCCATGACCGCGATGCGCAGTGCAGCGTCGAAGCCGTCGCCGATCAGATCGGCCTGCGCATCGGTGAGATGGAGATCGACCGCGATATCGGGATATCGGCGAAAAAACTCGGGCAGCCTTGGCGCGACCCAGCGCGCACCGAACGATAGCGGGGCGGCCAGCTTGACTAGGCCTCGCGGGCGACTGGAGGTCTCGCGCGCGAAGTCCTCGGCCTCCTCTGCATCCGCGTAGATCTTGGACGCTCGCTCGGCCAGCGTGTGACCGTAGTCCGTCAGTGCGAGCCGTCGTGAGGTTCTATTGAATAGACGCCCTCCGAGCCGCTCTTCGAGGCGCGTGACTGCCCGCGAGACGGTGGCTACCGATACGCCCATGGCTTGGGCCGCCGCAGCGAACGATCCCTCCTCGGCCACTTTGGCGAACATCGCGAGCCCCTCGAAGTAAGGTAGCTTTGACATCGACAATCCTGCAACGATAGCTTTCATTCCTTTCTATTTCGAAAACTCGGTCTCCGCCACAAATTCTTCCTACCCGCAAGGAGATACGGAGACACCTTATGTCTGACAGGATTTATGAACTGCTGCACCGAAACCTCCAGGAGGTTTTCGGCGAGGGAGACGCCGCCCGCCGCCGCGCGGCGATCAAGGAACTCTACACCGATGACTGTGTCCTGTACGTGCCGCCGGGCGTTTTCGTCGGGCATGACGCGCTGGACAAGTTCGCCGGTGATCTGCGTGCGACGCACCCTCACTTCGCGTACACGCCCCACGGTGCGCCGCAGGCGCTGCATAACGCCGGCCGCTTGGCATGGGAGTCGGGGTCGCGCGGGGAGAAGCCGGATTATACAGGCTTGGATGTGATCATCGTTCGCGACGACAAGATCGCCGCGCTCTACGTATTCCTCAACTCAATGCCGTCATGACCCAGCAGAGTACTCTCGCTGGATGCGATCAGGGATGACAGCGAGAGCACTCCTTTCAGCAGTATAGGCGAATGCACTTTTGGTCGTTGGCGCCTGACGTCGAGCGATCATTCTCAAAGCGGCGCGACGAAGCTAAGGAGAGAAGAGGTGTGGATGACCTCAATGACATTTTTGTTTTCGCCGCAGTCGTCAAACATAAGGCAGCTAGGACGCCTTCTTGACCACATTCGCGGTAACGGACTCGAAACTGTCCATCAAAAGGCCGTAGCTGTGATAGTGGTCGTGGAAGACCCGCCCCAAGTCCTGCCCGGTCGGCAGGCTCCAGTCCCGCTGCAGCTCGGCTGCAACGGTAGTCCAGTTGATGGGTGTGATCCCATGATCCTTCATTCTGGCAATGGCCAGCTCTCGGGCTGTCACATCAAGCGCGCCGGAGGCATCGACCACGCCGTACACATGGTAGCCCGCGTCGACCGCTTGCATGGCGGCGAAGGCGAGGCATACGTCAACTGTGACGCCTGCCATGATTAGGTTCTTGCGACCCGTCTTCTCGATCGCGGCGACGAACTCCGGATAATCCCAGGAGCTGATGGTTCCAGTTGTTCGACGAATCAGCGGCGCACTAGGGAACATGCTCAGCAACTCAGGAATAATCGGACCGTGTGGACTTTGATCATAGCTCGTGGTCGGGACGGTAGGCAGCTTGAAGACTTTTCCGAGCTTCGCGAGCCCGATCACGTTGTTGCGAAACTCAGCCGGTGAATAGTCATGCACTAGCTGCATGACTCCCGACTGGTGGTCGATCAGGACGAGTGCTGCGTCGTTCGCGGAGAACCGGGTCTTCGTATAGCTGTTCGTACTCATGGTTGTTTGGCTCCTGTTGATCGACGTTTATGGTGAAAAGCCAATGTGTGGATGCGCACGCCATAGAGTAGCCGTCGATCGCCGGAACCGGCTTTCGGGAGCACCGAACGATGATGAAGCTGGAGGGCCTCGCGGCGTTCACGGCGGTCGCCGACGCGGGATCAATCAGCGAAGCGGCGCGTCGCCTTGGAGTCCCCAAGTCGGTCGTGAGCGAACGCCTCTCCGAGCTCGAGCGCGAGTTGGGCGCAAGGCTCGCCCAGCGCACCACCCGCAAGATGTCGTTGACCGAGGATGGTTATGCGTTCCTCCCCAGAGCCCGCCGGATCCTGCAGGAGGCGCAGGACGGCCGCGACGAACTTGCCGAGCGTCGCGGCGAGCTGACGGGTCCGCTCAGGCTCTCGGCCCCGGTCAGCTTCGGCTGCCTGCACCTCGCGCCGGCGTTGATCAGCTTCATCAAGCAGCACCCTCGGATCGCGGTGTCCCTCGAGCTCGACGACCGGTTCGTCGATATTGTCTCAGGTGGATTCGACGCGGTGATCCGCCACGGTCCGGTTGGTGATGGCCGCCTCGTCGCGCATCGGCTCGCGCCGGGTGGCCGTATCCTCATAGCGTCCCCGGCGTATCTCGCCGCTCACGGAGAGCCGCGCTCTCTCGAGGCGTTGGAGGGCCACCGGGCGATCCTCTACTCGCACCGCGAGACCGACTGGCGGTTTCAGGCGGCGGGCGGCGTGCGCGTGGTCCGCCCAACTGCGGGGCTGCGGGTCAACAACGGAATGTTCATACGTGATGCGGCACTCGCCGGTCTTGGCGTCGCCCTGGTGCCGTCGTTCATTGTACCCCAGGAATTGCGATCGGGCGCCCTCAGGGCGCTCAACGTCGGCTACGAGCCGGAAGGCGCCGAACTCAACATCGCCTACCCGCGCGACCGTATCTCATCGGCGAAGCTCCTCGCTCTCATGCGTCATCTCCGCTTAGCCTTCGGCAGCCCGCCTTATTGGGAAACAGCTCCAGGAGAGGAGCCAGGGTGAAACTGCTGCACCGGCGACTCGAAGGCCGACCCATAAATCCCCTTTGCTCGCAAGGCCGCAACGCTCACCGCTGCCGTGGAATCGTCGAAACTGCCCCTGGAGCCGTTGATTTAATTACTCACCCGTCCAAGACCCTGACCCAAAATAAATCGCATTATTTCAGACGCTTATATCGTCATTCCCGCGCAAGCCGGAATCCAGGGTCGAAGTCCCGTCGCTTGCCCTGGACCCCCGCTTTCGCGGGGGTGACGAGTAAGTTGTTGACCCATCGTGTGTCATTTTCGGGCGGGCTCTAAGCGATCGCCGACGCAGTCAGTTCTTCAAGCAGCGCCTTGGCCTCCTTGAGGTCGAGCGTGTCGAAGCCCTCGGTGAACCAGCCGCAGACTGGGGCGAGCAGATCGTGCGCCGCGGCGGGCTTGCCTTGGTCCCGCCACAAGCGGGCGAGGCTGGTGGCCGCGCGCAGCTCCCACGACTTCGCCTCTTGCGAACGGGCTCGCTCGATCGCCCGCCGATAGGAAGCTTCCGCCCGATCCGGAGCGCTCGGGTTGCGCCGGAGGAGCAAATCGCCCATCAACCGATGGACTTCCGGCTCCCATAGGGCGTCGCCCGTGCGCTCGAAGTGCACGACTGCGGCCCCGAGCGCCGTCAGGGATTCATCGGTATTCCCTTGTTTTTCAAGGCATTCCACAAATAGAGCATGCCAGAAACCGAGGCCTATCCCGACCCCGATCCTTCGCAGCTCGGCCAGAGCGCTCCGGAAAGCTTCGATGCGATCGTCTCCGCACTGCCCGGTTACCCAGGCGTCGTGCCAGATTTCGAGCATCGAACCCGCCGCGCAGAAAAGCGCGAACCCATGCTCGCTGGCGACCGCCAGACACGCTTTGGTCCGCGCGGCCATCAGCTCGGGTTCCCTCCGCTGGATCCTCAGCCAGGCCTCCCCCAGCAAAGCGAAGCACAGGCTGGACGGATGAGCCATCGTCCAGGCCATCGAGAGGGCGGCGAGCCCGCGCTCAGACGCGCAATCGGGATAGCCGAGGCACCACAAGGCTCGGAACTCAAAAATCAGGGCCCCTATGGCCGGGTCTACCACGGAAATCTTTGGCCCGCGGTGGAGCTCAGGGTCGTACAGCACCCGCGCCCGAGCGGCGTGAGACGGCACACTCGTGTATCGTCCGGAGAAGCAGCAAGTGCTGCAAGCGGCAAATTCGGCGAGCAAACGGAACTCATCGCTCCCGAGCTTTGCTGCGAGGTTGAACAGCTCCCGGGAAAGCTCCGACGCGGTCTCCAGATCTGCTCAATTCAGATGATAGAGCCACAACCCCATAAGGCTGCGAAAGAGTTCGGGGGTGTCGCCGGCGCCCGCACACAACTCCTTGGCTCGGGTGTGGGCGGCCTCCGCCTCGGCAGATCCCCACCCTTGTATGGCAGTAAGGCGGCTGCCGAGCGCGAGGCGGAAGTCAACCTCCCGCGAGATCCGCTCGGGCGATTCCGGCAGCGAGCCGATCAGCTCGAGGCCCTTGGTCAAATGGGCGATCGCATCGGCGTTGGCCGAGGCGGCCATCGCTCGCTCCGCGGCGCGCCGATAATAATCGATGGCGGGAGCGGGGAGTCCGGCGGCGGCGTAGTGGTGTGCGATCAGTTCCGGCTGGGTCTCGGCCACTTCCGGGAACTCGCCTTCGAGCGCCTGGGCGATGCGGGCGTGGAGCTGGCGCCGGCGCTCGCGCAGCAGGCTGGCATAGGCCGCCTCCTGCACCAGCGCATGCTTGAAGGTGTAGACCGCCTCCGGGACCTCGCCGCGGCCGAACACCAGCTCCGCGCGGACGAGCCGGTCGAGAGCCTCCGTCAGCCGGTCGTCGAGCTGTTGGGCCACGGCGCTGAGCAAGCGATAGGTGAACTCACGACCGATGGCGGCGCCGATCTGGGCAACCTCGCGCACCGGCGCCAGGCGGTCGAGCCGGGCCATCAGTGAGTCGTGCAGCGTCGTCGGGATCGCCAGCGGCGGCAGCGCGCCATCGAGCGCGTAATGCCCGTCCTCCTCGCGCAAGAGGCCGCTTTCGATGATGGTCTTGGTCAGCTCCTCGAGGAACAGCGGCACGCCGTCGGTGCGGGCGAGGATCTGCTCGAGGATCGCGGCCGGCAGCGCCTTGCCGCCGGCAGACCGCTCGACCAGGGTCATGCCCTCGCGGCGGCCGAGGCGGGCGAGCGCTTGCATCGTGACGTGGGCGTCGGCGGGCCAGGGCGGGGTGAACTCCGGCCGCGCGGTGACGAGGAGCAGCAATGGCAGCGTTGATGCCCGCGCCACGGTCAGGGTCAACAGCTCGAGCGAGGTCGGGTCGATCCAATGCGCGTCCTCGAACAGCATCAGCACCGGCTGCCGCGCCGCCAGCCGCGCGATCTGCGCCAGCAGCGCCTCGAGCGTCTTCTCCTTGCGCCGCTGCGGCGTGAGGTCCGGGAGAGGGTATCTGTCGCCGGTCGGAACCGACATGCGCTCGGCGATGAACCCGATCTCCTCGGCATCGGCGTTCGACCGGGCGAGCAAGGCTTCGAGCTTGGCCAGCCGCGCTTCCGGCGTGTCCTCGCGGCTGAAACCCGCGGCGTGCTCGAGCTGAGTAATAAAGGGATGGAGCGCGCTCGCCTGATGGTGCGGCGAGCAGAAATAGCGCAGCTTGCTGTGCGGCTCGCCCGCGACCTCTTCCAGCATCGCTTGCGCCAGACGCGATTTGCCGATGCCGGGTTCGCCGATCAGCACCACCACCCGGCCCTCGCCGGCCTTGGCCTGTTGCCAGCGGCGCTGCAACAGCGCCAGTTCTTCGTCGCGGCCGACGAGCGGGGTGCCGGCCGCGCGCAGCGCCTCGAAGCGGCTCTCGGCGGCGCTCCCGCGCACCACCCGCGCGGCCATCACCGGCGCGCCCAGGCCCTTGAGCTCGACGGCGCCTAGATCCGCGTATTCGAACAGACCGCCGGTCAGCCGCCGCGTGCTCGGCGCGATCACCACGGTACCCGGCTCGGCCAGCGCCTGCAGCCGCGCCGCGAGGTTGGGCGTCTCGCCGACCACCGCCTGTTCCTGCGAGGCACCCTGGCCGATCAGATCGCCGACGACCACCAGCCCGGTGGCGATGCCGACCCGCACCTGCAACCGCAACGCCGCGACGGTGTCGAGCCCGTCCACCGCCTCGACGAGCTGCAGCCCGGCCCGCAGCGCGCGCTCGGCATCGTGCTCGTCCGCCCGCGGATAGCCGAAATAGGCGAGCACGCCGTCGCCCATATACTTGGCGACAAACCCGCCGCCGCGGCCGATCACCTTGGCAACGCAGCGGTGATAGGCGCCGATGACCGCGCGTAAATCTTCGGGATCGAGCCGCGCCGACAGCGCCGTCGAACCGACGAGATCGCAGAACATCACCGTCAGCTGCCGCCGCTCGGCCTCGACCCCCACCCTTCCCTCCCCCGCGGGCGGGGGAGCCCCCGGACGTGGGCCTTCAGCCCACGGATTTAGTCCGGTGGGCGCCCGCCAGAGCTTGCCCCGTGCTCGACACGGGGGCGGGCGTTCCGGGGGTAGGGAGGGGGCTGCCGAGCGCTTCTCGGGACGGACGCCGGTCCGGGGTGCTTGCCGCCGACGATGGCACCTCGCCGCCTTTGTGTTCGGCAATCGCGTTGAGCAGCACCCGCCGGTGCCCGAGCAGCACGCCGAGCCGCTCGAGGTCGCTGTCGGTGAGCAGCGGGAGCGAGTTGAGGTCTACCCGGTCTCGGCGAAGACCCGCGCGTATCGTTCGAGGCCGAGGCCATCGAGCCAATCCGCGATAGTCTCCTTCGGTTCCTCTGTCCGGCCTTTCATGACACGATCCTGCTCCGAGCACTGATCCCGCAGCACCTCATTCGCGGTCTCGAGAACGGGCCGCGGTACCCAGGCTTCGCCGCAAACCGGAGGAACTGCTTCAGCGGTCGGCGATGCGGTAATTCCCGTAACAGCATCCTCCGTCTTTCGCGCACCTCCGTCTTCACGCGGAACGCTGTCATCCAGATTCCGTCGCCACGCATCACGTCGCGGTCAGATTTGCCGCACTGGCGCAGCACGTCTCCAGCGCCGCGCCGCGGTAACCATAGCTCACGATGCATGTCCGCGGCAGTTTTTGCCGCCCGTGGAACCACTCTCGTGCCCAGAAGGTATCCTTCATTGCCGGTCGTCTCGCATCCCGCATGTCCGGCTTTTGCCGTATGCGGTGATGAGGCAATCGCGGTCTGTAAGCCGGCGGGCCGAGGATGCTTCCACGTGGACGGGCACGGCGGTGTAGAGCGTGGCCTCCGCCGTGTCGGATCTTGCGGTGATTGGCGCGAACTTTCCTGCCGGGGCAGGAATTCTGCCCGCAGAGCCCTCAAGGCCGGATCGAAGTCTACCGTGGGATCTAAGGTCGCTGCGATAATTCGTCCGGCGGACCATCCTGAACCGTAAAGTCGCGCCCGTAGTCGATATTGGCGAGAGAATGGCGATCTTGGCATCGGGGCGCGTCGCCGGATGTGCTCGGCGAGCCTCGCCTACGCCGAAAGTGCTGCTGCCCCACTTCGGGGAGGTTCAGGCGGTGAGCCGCGCCGCATTGCGATCAGTTGCGGCATTTCTTGGCGTTGAATACGGGCGCACGACGGTGTTGGTGGGAACATTTCCCAGCGAGCCAAAGTCAACAAGATTCGTCTTGCTCCAGGCGATGTACCTGCTCCACCGACTTCGCGGCAGGTACCGTCGTCGGCGAAAGCTCCACCTTGCGCCCGTTGAGCCGCCATGGCGTTGAGGCTTGGC
>CAVYWO010000015.1:0-495444 GCA_963772295.1 uncultured Alphaproteobacteria bacterium | reverse complement strand
CCGGTGGCGGCGACAGTCAGGTTCTGCAAAAAGGCGAAAAGGCTGTCGCCCATGCCGCGATG
This sequence comes from uncultured Alphaproteobacteria bacterium, assembly GCA_963772295.1. GTDB lineage: Bacteria > Pseudomonadota > Alphaproteobacteria > ATCC43930 > CGMCC-115725 > AP-15. The sequence continues at coordinate 495,382 of CAVYWO010000015.1, read as the reverse complement.
CCGGTTGACGAAGTTCAGAACTTCGTCGAGGAGCAGCAGCACCGGCGCATTGGCGGCGGCGAACACCCGGCCGATCGCCTCGGTGCCGGGGGGGTTGTTTCAGCCGCCACGCCGAGGGCAGCCACGCCCGCATCGCCGGCCACCTGTCGCGCCAAATCGATCCATGGCGTTTCATGCCCCGGTTGCGGGTCCCAGGCGTTGCCGACGAAGACCCCGACGCGGGCGAACGGCGCCGCCGCCAATCCGGCAGCCGCGAGCAAGTCCGGAACGCCCGGCAAATCGATGGCGCGCGGCCCGGCATTGCCGAGATGGTAGAGGGCCGTCAAGGTGTGGGTCTTGCCGCCGCCGAACTGCGTGATCAAGGTCAAGACCGGCGCAGTGTTGCTGGTCTCCCCCAAAGGCGCCGCAGCACCATCCCGGCATGCTCTTTCAGCGCGCGGGTGAAACAGGTGCGCGAGAAGAACTGCTCGGGCTTTGTATAATCGTCGGGCGCCGTGCCGGCGACGACCTGTTCGAGGGCGATGGCGAATTCGTCGGGCTGAACGATCGCCCCTCGCGGACCTCGCGCCGCGGCGTAACGTGCTTGTACCAAGGGTCCACGGTCAGTCCTCCCTTTTTCCAAGCCCGGCGTTACGATCGTTTTATTCTGGTAAAAAACCTTGCCGAGGACTGCTTGGGGACCAACAGATTGGCATATGCGGCGGGCAGATAATCCATCGTCTTTTCGTCGTATTCGTATAATCGATAACGCAGACCATCGGTCACGATCAGGTCGCAAGAGATCCCCATAGCCGCAGCGTACCCCTTGGCCTGCCCGAGCGCTCCTTCTATGCCGTCGCCGAGCCGCTTCCCCTCGACGATGAATTGGACGTTTTCAGCCACGCGGGGCAACGCCCGGAAGACGCAGACATCGATGCTGTGCCATTGAACAGCGATATGCTCCGGAGACCAACCCATCGCGCGCAGTAGCGGGATCGCGTAGTGAGCGATCATTTCGTCTTCGCTCGGGCGTTCGCCGAACCGCTCGATGTCCCAATAACTCCACCCAAGATCCGCTGCCAGAGCAACGATTTCCGCAATGGGTTCTGGGACCGAGGATAGGGGCGGCTCAGCGTCAGGCAACGCGGGAAGGGGTGCGACCTGCCAATCAGTCGGTGGTGATCGAATAAAACTTCGAGCATAGGAAATGCCCGCATCGTTATAGATGCGTGAAAATCGTCTCGGGTTAGCGCCGAAGACGGCGGTCTCGAATACGTAGGGCGCGGGTAGCCGGTACCACGCCACCCGCCTAGCGTGCTGCAAGTCCCAGCCGTTCACGTCATTGAATTGTGGCAGATAAATGTAATCGGATGTGATCAGCCCGACTGCGTGAACCGTAGACTGTCCGGAGCGCAACAAGATAATATCGCCGAGTGCAGGTTCTGTGGCGAAACGTCGGACGCCGCTTCCGCCAAAATCCTCATCGGGCAACGCGGAGTTCCACTCGCCCGCGTCAGCGGGTCCGATCAAGGCGACGCCGAATTTGATAAACTCATCGACGAAGAGACGATTTGACGGACCTCCTCCAACCTGCCAAACGCTTCGTTCGGTCTCACGCGACATCGAATGTCCTCCGGACCCCGTAGGGTCACCGTGGGACACCTAGCAGCATGGCGTCAAGGAGCCGCTTTTCTTCCGAGCCGTGCGGATATAAGGCCGTCAGCGCGTTGCCGAGGCGCAGAAAGTCTGGACCGCGCTGCTGTTCGGCGGCGAGCAGCGCGCGCAGAGCGTTCGATCGACCGCTCGCTTGCAGGAGCATTGCGGTGTGGACCCGATCGAGGGTCGTTGCCTCTCGCGGCCCCGTTGTCGTCGCAGCGGCGAAGCGCCGGCGCCTTCCGCGCGGCTGCTCCACCGGCTCATGCGCCCCTGGAAAGAGTTCGAGTTGACGCGCAGTTGCAGGCGAGCGCTCGATGCGGTCTGCGAGTTCGGCCGCGCCATCGGCGCCGAAGAGCTGGCTGGCGCGCTCGGCCACCGGCAACAACCGGACCACGCCCTTCACAGTCGCGACGATCCGTCCCTCCCAATCCGGGAGATGAATGCCGAGCGGCTGCGCGAAGCGGCGCACGATGTCATAGATCAGCGTAAGTCCCTTCGCTTTTCGTCCGCTCCCGTCTTCTTCGTCTTCGGCGTCCTCGGCCTCCTCTTCATCCCCCTCGGCCGCGCTCTCGCTGACCCCGTTTGCGGCGGTCGAGCGAATGGTCCACAGAAACAGCGCGGTGAGGCGAGCGTCCTCCTCGAGCGCGCCGGCGCCGCCGTTGCGCGCCTGTGCCTCGGCGGTGCCGAGTACTTGGTGGAGGGCCTCCCTTCCCACGACCTCCCAGACCTTTTCGAGGTATTCGGGAAGTTGGACCTCCCGGCCCTCGGGGGTTTCGACCCGCGAATAGCGGCTGAAGATTTCCAATGCCGGCCCGATGCAGGCGAAGACGAGATCGGCACCACGCACTCCCTCACGGTCTAGCCGCACCATCCACTCGCCTACGCGCCTCGGCAGCTCTCGCAGAACATCCCCCCAATCGCCGGTGATTTCCTCGGTACGCGGCCGGCAGACGAGATGGACGCTCGTCGCTAGCGCAGCGCTGTCACGCGCTCGCAGGCGCGTCGTTGCCTCGGTGGCGATCGGCCACGAGCCGGTTACCACCCAGCCGCCTTTACTCAGACCAGAAAGCAGCGCCTCTCAGCCCTCGGTGGTTTTGTGAGCGAATACAACTGAGCCGATCCCGTCCTCGCATGTAACGCGCCGGCCCTCAGCAAACGCGAGCGCCATCGCGTGCTCGAAGAAAGCGCGGTCTTTGGGTCGGTTACCGACCGATTTCGTCCCGTCCTGCACTATCTCGGCCGCCTTCGGGGTCAATGGATTTTCAGCGTCAAATGGATCATGCAAAAGCGCGTTCAGCGGCAATGCACGCTTCAGCCAGACGAAGAAGAAATCCGAAAGGTCAGCGTAGGGTATCGCGTCATAGTAGGGAGGGTCAGTAAACCATATATGCGCAGCTTGGTCAGGGAGTGTGTGCTCGATAGCATTTGCTAAGGCCGAGCTGCCTGTCCTGCCGATGGCGCCTACGCCTCTTACGGCCATTTCGCTCCAATCAAAAAGTCCGTCCCACCCGCCAGACCCTGACCCGGAGTAAACGGTCTCGACGAAATCCGTAACGAATGGAAGGGCTTGTCGAGAAAAAGTATGATTGACCTTTTCACGATTGTGATAGTGCCAAGTACAAAGAGACGATAGGTAATCAGCTTGCCTACCAATGGTAAGTGCAACTAAGGGCCCAACTCTGTTTCCTGACATCAGAGCCTCACACGCATCACAGAGCGTCATGAGAACTAGCTTTTGCCGCTTAGTAAACAAGTCGCCCCATTTTGTCATCCCATAGCGTTGCACTCGGAACCCAAGCGTCCCAGTGGGCGGGAGCGGTTCGCTCGGAGTAGCGGAGATACGGTCAGTTTCCCTGCCTGCGGACACTCGGTCCAATGCCTCGCTGGCCTGATGTGACGCTAAATAATCGCGCTGAGTTGGTAGACGGTAATTGCGACTGTCAAAGCCAGGACGCGACGTGACAACCGCTAGCAGTCTTGCGCCACCGACCCGCTGGCCGGTTATATCGAAGAGAACGTCTGCGCCACCCCGTTGCGCCTGAAGTTGGGCACGAACGCGTTCCGGGGCCAGCGTCGCTTCGCAACAGGGGCAGGTTGCTTTAGCGCGCGCCACTGTGCCTCGGGTCACTTCGCCGCCGGTCGTCGGAGAAAATATCTCGAACTCGACCTGCGGGACGGTGTCATCCGGTCGGACGATCCGATATCGCAGCGCCTTACGTCCGTCGGACTTATTACGAAGCCAAAAAGAGCGCACCAGTGGAATTTCGGCTCCGCAATTCGGGGATTCGCATCGGACCGTTCGGGCCCACAAATAAGCAATTGGCCGCGCGCCGTCAGGATCTGGAGGATAGAACCGAGAAAGCTCGGCGTCTGCCCACGTCCTCATCTCTTGGCTAGCGCGACGGAATTCATTGGCGAATTCCGGGCCGTATCTCGGGATATCCTCGAGTAGCGTCTTGAGAATCAGGCAGGCAACCGGGTTCAAATCGCTGGCGAACGTGTCGCAGCCAAGTCGCAATGCCTCCAAGGAGATCGAGCCGCCGCCGGCGAACGGATCGACGACAAGCGGGATCTCGTCAGGATGGGCCGCCTTTACCAAAGCGCGTCCGGTTTCCACGAAAGCCGGGCTTGCCGCATAATCCCAACTTGCGAAATCGCCGATAAACCGCAGCAATGCCTTACGCAGATCCTCATCGGTGGTGCCGATATCGCCCGGCATGGGCTTGAGTATCTCGCGGGCTTTTGCGGTAAAGTCCTTGGGGCAATTTTCATCGCAAGAATCGGGGAGCGACAGCGCCAACACCATCGCACGGCAGGAGGCAAGAGGCCGGCGCGCCCACCAGAGATGGAGAGTGGAAGGATGCCCGTGTCGGGTATTCTTCTCTCTTACCGCATGCTTCGACACGACCGCGATCGGGAAATCGACTTCGGCGAGGCGCTTGCATTCGCGCGGGATCATCCCCGAGGACCAGGCTCGAACAGTTGTTGCGGGGGGTCCCTGAACCCAATCGGCCGGGTCACCGCGTTCACCGCGAGGTAATAGTGCGCGACCTGGCTGACCTCATGCCATTCTAGGCGGGCGGGATCGGCAACCGGTTCCTGCAATACGGGCGAGGCGGCGCAGTTCGTGACGACGTACAGCCAGTAACAATCGCGGCGGTCCTCGGCGACGCGCTTTTCATTAGGCGTCAGGCGGATGATGCCGGTTTCGGCGCCTAGGCCCTTGACCTCGATCAACCGCAACTCACCGCTCTCCAGGTCGAGGCAGGTCACGTCGTAGCCGAGATTCTTTTCGCTGACGTCAAACACCTGCCGGCCGAATGAGCGCTCATGATTGATCACTGTCTCCATCGCGATCCGCTCGGTTTCCGGGTCGGGCCGCAGGCGCGCCACCTCCGGCGTCGCTCGCTCTGGATGCGGCAACACCAGCGCCGAGGCCAGGCGTTCGACCCCTTGCAGGGTCAATGCCCGCTGGCGGGACAGCTCGTCGCGTCGTCGCTCGCGGCGCGTCAGCAGCTCTGCGTGCCGGTTCTCGGCTTGCGCCAGCCGGCCTTCCGCGCCGGCGATGCCCTGCTCCTGATCCTCCTGGGCGCGACCGATCTACTGGTCCGCCTTGGCGATCAGTTCGGTCAGCGAGGTCTCGACATGCGCGGCGATCCGGTCGATTTCGGAAACCCGCTCGCTGCGCACCTCGTCGAGGAATGGGCGCAACGCGCGCCGGTTCAGCGTCTCGGTCGCTTCCGCCAGCGACGCGACATTCGGCATGTCGTCGGGTGCTGCCGCCGTCGTCAGGTCGCCGAGGATCGACGGCTCGCGCAGCCGGGCGTCCCCGCCGGCATCAATCTCCAATGCAAACAGTCGCTCGTGCACGGTGTGGCCGAGCCCGTCGACGACGCGGGCGCGGTAGAAGTCGAGCCGGCTCGCCTCCTCCCGATCGACCGCGTAGAAGCACGCGCCCGCCGCCCAATTCGGCTGGGCCTGCTTCAGGGCGTGGCGCCGCAAAGCCTCGAACAGCGGGTGGCCTGGGGTGACCCATTCGAGGTTGCGCTCGTCGGCCACGTCGCGATCGGTCGATAGCCGGGGATAGCGCGCGACCAAATGCGGCAGGCGCCAATCTGGCTCGCGCTCGAAGAGGCGCAGCGCAGTCGGGGTGCGGCCGGGGTCGAAGGTGTGGGCAAGACCACCGACCGGGCGCAGTGGGAAATTGGCCGCCGTGCCGGCCTCGCCAAGGAAGCGGGCGATTGTCTCGGGGACAACCCGCCGCTCCTGCGCCCGTGCCCGTCGCTCGATCAGCATATCGAGGTTCAGTTTGCGCGACGCCAGCCCCTCGAGTGCGTTCTGGCAGATCGCGCGGAACCGATCCTCGTCGACGCCGCGCAACAATCGCTCCTCGAGATCTGCCTCGCCGAGCTTTCCGGCGTAGTAATCGCGCAAGGTGCGCTCGATCTGCGCCGCCGGCATGACCTCGCCGACGACGTTGAAGACCGCGTCGTCGTCTAGCGCGTCGCGGATCTCCTGGAGCTTCAACAGCAGCTTTTCGAGGACCCGCCCCTCGACGGTGTTGGTCGCGACGAAATTGAAGATAAGGCAGTCATAGCGCTGGCCGTAACGGTGGATGCGGCCCATCCGCTGTTCGAGCCGGTTGGGGTTCCACGGAATGTCGTAGTTGATCAGGATGTGGCAGAATTGCAGGTTGATACCTTCGCCGGCCGCCTCGGTCGCAACGAGCACTTGAACATCGCCGTCCTTGAACTGCTGCTCGGCGAAGAGGCGGGTGCCGGGAATATCGCGGGCGCCGATCGCCATCGAACCGTGGATCGATCCGGCTCGGAGCCCCCAGGCGGCCAGCTTTGACAGCAGATAATCGAGAGTATCCTTGAACTCGGTGAAGATTAAGAGCCGCTGATCGCGATTGGCGAAGAAGCCTTCGCTTTCGAGCAGGCCGTGCAGCTTCGCGAGCTTGGCTTCGCTGCCCAATGCCTCGACCGCCCGCGCCTGGACGACGAGGTCCTCCAATTCCGCGATCTCCTTGCGGACCTGTTCCGGGTTGCCGGCGAGGGTGATGGCCTCGATGACCTGTTCCCAGCGCTCCCGCTCCGCCTCCTCCATCTCCTCGATTTCTTCCTCAGACGGGATCTCCGCGGGGGCGGCGCGGGCAATGCCTTGCGCCTTTTTGAGGCCGTCGGCGAGCCGCTGGGCGCGATTTTCGAGCGAACGGCGCAGGGCATAGGTCGAAGAGGCGAGCCGGCGCTGATAGAGGGCCATCAGGAAGCCGACGGCGCGCGCCCTCATCTCCTCGCCATGTGCGGCCGCCGCGGCGCTCTGGCGGCGGATGAAGCGCGTCACCTCCGCGTAAAGGTCGAATTCGTCTCCTTCAATGCGGAAATCGATGCTGTGCGGGATGCGCCTGGTGAAGACCTTGCGCGCAACCCACTCGCCGTCGGCCCCCTTCTCGGGGAAGTAAACCATCGCCTCCTTGGTGCGCCGCAGATAGAAGGGCGCCCGCCGGTTCTCCATCGCCTGCCGGATCGAGCGCACATCGGCGTAGACGTCCGGATCGAGAAGCTGGAGGAACAAGGTGAAGTTCTGCGGGTCGCCTTTGTGTGGCGTCGCCGTCAGCATCAGCATGTGGTCCGATGTGTCGCGCAGCAATTCGCCGAGCGCGTAGCGCGCGGTCTTGCGCGACGGCGGCGTCCACGACATGCGGTGCGCCTCATCGATGACGACGAGATCCCAATGGACCTGCCGCAGGCCGGGGAGAACGTCGTCGCGCTTCGCGAGATCGAGCGACGTGATGACCTGAGACCGTTCGAGGAACTGGTTGATCCCATATTGCACCCGGAGATCGGTGCTCTTGATCACCTCGAATTTCTCATCGAATTTCTCTTTCAGCTCGCGCTGCCATTGAAAGGCGAGGTTCGCCGGGCAGACGACGAGGACTCGCTCGATCAGGCCGCGCAGCTTCAATTCGCGGACGAGCAGCCCGGCCATGATCGTCTTGCCGGCGCCGGCATCGTCGGCGAGCAGAAACCGGACCTGCGCCAGCTTCAATAGATAGTCGTAGACCGCTTCCAACTGGTGCGGCAGCGGATCGACCCGGCTGATCGACAGGCCGAAATACGGGTCGAACTCGAAGGCGATCCCGAGGGCGTAGGCTTGCAGCCCGAGCCGCAGCAGGTTCGCGTCACCGTCAAAAGCGAGGGTCGCCGACTGGATCGCGAGCTGCGCGAGATCCGCCTCGGTCAGCGTGACTCGCCGAAACCTTTCCGTCTTGGTACCGACGACGCCCAAGACCCAACTGCCGGGCCCGTCCGCCTTGACGGTCTCGACGCGCACCGGCTCGCTGAATTGCGGGCCGGTCAGGATCTGTCCTTCGCTGATCGAGGAGGTGCTGCTCAAGCCCGGGCCGGTTCTTCCTGCGGGTTGCCGCACTTCGGAGTAGAGCCGAACCGCCCCGCGTTGACAAGGGTACCCGGCCCCCTCCCATAGCTGGAGTCGAAACCGTCACTTTGGTGTCCGGTGCTTGGCCGCACCGCCGTTAGGGTTGCGGAGCCGCGGGTGTGGTGCCCTCAACAACTCCGCCGGTTCGACGCCGAGCGCGTCGGCCAACCGGCCGATGATTTTCAGGCTCGCGTAGTAGACGCCCTTTTCGAGCTGAGCGAGGTAACTCCGGCTCACCTCGGCCTCGTAGGCTAGGTGGTCCTGCGAGAGCCCTTTCTCGTGGCGCAGGCGCCGCAGATTGGTGGCGAACACCTCCCGCAGATCCATGCGGGAAGCGAAGCCGTCTGTTCAAAATGCGCACCTCGATATACTGATCAATCTTACTCCCGGCCGGGATTATTCGAGGCCGGGGCCCCCGCGGATGAGGGCCGTATCCGCAGGGAGATGGCAGCAGCAGCCGAGGGAGATGGCGGGATGCCCGACGATATCGGCGAGATGTTCTACACCGGCGCGATGCCATGGCATGGCAAGGGCCTTGAGTTGGTAAAGCCGGCAACGCTCGACGAAGCACTGAAAGCGGGTGGACTGAACTGGGAGGTTGGCGAAGCCGAGCTGCTGACCGGTGACGATCCGCCCTCGCCGGTCCCAATGCGCAAGGCGATAATTCGGCTCGACCGACCCCCTGGAGATCCGCATCGGGTTCTCGGGGTGGCGCACAGAGGCTTCCAACCGCTGCAAAATCGTGACGGCGCCACGCTATTCGACGCGATATTCGGGCGCGGAAAGGCAGTTTACGAAACCGGCGGCTATCTGGGTGACGGCCAAGTGGTTTGGCTATTGGCACGGATCGACAAACCGTTGGAAATCGCGCGGGGAGACGTCGTCCAGCCCTACGCCCTCCTCGCGAACAGCCATGACGGTTCGATGGCCTTCAACATTCGGCTCACCACCATTCGCGTCGTGTGTCGGAACACTCTTGCGCTAGCGCTACAGGAACAGTCACTCGGTAAGCAATTCCGTCGAAGTCATCAAGGAGGATTGCGACAACATGCAGAGGCTGCGCAGCAGTTCTTTGCCTCAACCCTCCAACAGCTCGACTACGTTGCCGAAAGGTTCGTCCAATTATCGAAGAAGGCCTGTCAGGACGCGCAGTTCGAAAAAATCTTGCAGCCTTGTTGCCGGAACCGAAGAAGCCCAGGAACGCGGAGACTAATCCTGGTTTGCGCAAGGCCTGGGAAACGAACGTGGTGCGCGTCCGAAAAGCACGAGAAAAAATCCGAGATCTTCGAACGAGCGGTCACGGCATGGAACTCGACGGATCGAGGGGAACGCTCTGGGGTGTTCTAAATGCAGTTCTCGAATTCGTTGACCACTTTCAAGAAACGAAGAGATCCCAGCTCGCATATGGCCTGTTAGGCGATGGCATGGATTTGAAACGGCATGCCTTCGATCTAGTCCTGAAGGAGGCAGCCTGACGCGAACGGAGAAAAGCGGCAGGCGATCTCGCTGGGCCAGGGTCCCCCGCCCCCTCGCGGGTCCTCTTTGGGGCTGTCGGCCGCGCTCCACGCTGGAGGGGTCCCGACGATCCCGTCCGCGCGCAGGCCCGCGTCATCGGAGGAAGAAAAGCAGCCAGAGGCGGAGATCGAAGCACTCAGCCGGGCTCCCCCCGGCCATCGGCGGGTCCTCTTTCGGAACTGTGCAGCTAGCGCCGGGCAAGAGGGGTCCCAGCCGTGACCGACGACCAAGACGCGGGTGGATCGGGCGCTCTCGAGGACCCGTTGAGTCGCTGTCTCTCCCCTCCGCGCATCCGTCACCCCGTCAGAAGCGGCGGATTCCGCGGCTCTCAGCGGATTTCGATCCGTCACCCGCGATCCGGATGTGACGGATGCGCTCGCCCCAAAACCGAGGAATCCTGCGGGATGTGACGGTGTGACGGATCGCGCACCCCGTCCTATGTGCCTATCGCGATGCGGCCTGCCGCACCGATCTCCTATCTCGTCGCCACGTTCCCGAAGAATGCTTTCGCGTCGGCGAGCAGGCGAGCAGCCGATCGCGGGCGCGGCATCTGACGGCGCAATCCGCGTGGATGCCGCGACGATCCCGCGGTCGCGAGAGGACGCGCCGCTGCGCGAGGAGTTGGCGTTTTTGCGGCGCCGGCCAAGCTGGGCGCTATCGAACGCGCCAACTTGCGAGAACTGCGGCCCCGTCTCAAAGCGTAAGGCTGGCAGCCGACGGTTGTGCGCAACACCCGGTACCGGAGCTGCTCGACCTTTCGACCGCTGTGCGCCGATTGCGGTCATCCGCTCAGTGGCTATCAAAAGAAGCAGGCATTGGGCGGGCCGTCCAGCACACCTCATAGGCCGCGATAAAGCGCCACGCTGCCACAGCCGCGCCGGCAGCAGCCCGGAAGCTGCTGCCGGTTGGCACAGTGCCGCCCTTTGTCTCGACTGCGCCAGACTAGGCCAAACGAAGTTCGTTGGTTCTCGCTTGGCCGGCGCGGCTCACCGGAGTGCCGCCAATTCCCGTGGGCTCAGATCCGGGGCTGCCAGGAACGCGGTGCCCTTGACATGAAACGCATCGAGCAGCCGCTTCGGCTGCAACACTTTGGCGGCGTCGGTGTCGCGGAAGTGAAACTCCAGCGATACCGGGCTGGCGGCGGTTACCTCAACCGCGAAGGGGATGCGATTGACGACGACGTCCGGCTTCCCAGTCGATGCAGCGCCGGTGAGGTTTCGCCGCCAGGCGGGATAGTGGAGGACCCCACCCGCCGCACTCGGGCCGCCTTCCTTCAGCGCGATCGTCGCGGCGATGAGATCGGGGCCATTGCTGCTGAGCGTCGCGTGGATCCGATTGCCTTCGCGCCCTACCTGGGTGACCCCGAGTTCAACCGGGAAGCCCAGCTGGGTCCTGAATGCCGTCGGAACCGGCTCGGGGCCGTACCACCCTTGCAGCATCCATCGCCCCTTGGTGCCGTCCGGGCTGTCAAATCCGTCGATATTGATCCACAGATAGCTGGCGGCATAGGGCACCAGCCCAACAGTCTGCGCCTGATACATGTTGAGACCGACGGTGTTGCCTGCGGCCGGCTTGATGTTTGGCGGCAACAGCGATTTTAGCGCGCTTTCGTCAGCTTCGAAGACGATGCCAGGTGCTCGGTCAGCGAGACGAGGTAGGGCGGTTTCGGAACGGATGATGCTTGGGCGGCATTGGAGCTGGACGGTTCCGCCGCCTGCGCCATCAATAGCCTCCCGAACGTCATGGCTCCGGCAGCGACGCCAAATGTGGAAAGCAGGTCTCTGCGACGCATTTCGTGTTCCTCCTGTGTGAATTTGATTGATTTGCGGCGGCCGCAAGCGACGCGGCCGAAGTCGCCGCCGATCGGCAGTTGAACGGCGAGGTCTTTCGCGCGTGCTCGGCTGCGGCGGAAAGGGCGCGCCTCAGGTTATTCCCCAGGCGTCACCGATCCCCGCGAGATGCCCCGAGCCCAACGTGGACTTGGTGTCCTAGCCCCTATCAACCTATTATACCCAATCCAGAGGCTCCGGCGAAACAAAACGTTCAGACGCCAAGACGGATCAAAACCCATCAAGCTCCTCAGACCCAGGGGCCTTTTGGCGCCACGTAGCCCATCGCGCGTTCCAAGGGCAGGATTTGCCCACCTGAGACCTCGTGGCCGACATGGGCAAATGACGGCTTAGGGGCAGCAAGAGCCATTCGATCACGACACCTGAACGCCGCGGTCGATCGCTCAGCCGCGGTCCCCCGCCATCATCGGAACCCAGGTGCGGCGAAAGCCGCGGGCCGGGATGGACGACGACGCCTGCGGCGCAGGGGAGCGATTTTGTTGTAGTTGCCGGCCATCAGAACAGCGGCTCCTATGCAGCCGTTTTTGAGGCTACAATCCCGCCTTACGAGGACATGATTTCTCAATCGATTTCGACGATCACCGGCGATACTTATAGTATAAGCTTCTTCATTTATAATGAAGGGGGCACACCGAGTTAGTTCACCGCAATGTTCGGAAGCACTACCTTGTTGTCTCTGACCAATTCGGGGTCTTTCGGGTACACCGACTACACTGAGAACGTGGTAGCCACAGGCAGTTCGACGACACTTAGCTTTGCCGCCTATCAAGTACCAAACTTTTTCGTTCTCGACGATGTATCCGTCGTAAATACCGGACTCGCTCCTGTACCAGCTCCTTTGATCGGCGTTGGGCTCCCAGTCTTTCTGTCCGTGTTCGGTGTATTGTTCGGTGCCAAGTTGTTGGAGCGCGGCAAGAGACGCAGTCCCCAATTCGGCTGACGCGCGCCTGCGGTCTGCCTGCCGCTCGACTTGCCCGTTGGGTACGGCACCACGCCTCGACCTCGCCGCGCACCCATATCGGCAATCGGCCGACTTTGCCGTCGATCCAGCCCGGCATCGGGAACGAGCGGCTGCGCATCATTGCCAATATTGCTGCTGCCGGCATGCCGACCAGATCACAGACCTGCTGCAGGTTCAGGGCATCGCTCAGATCGAGTGTGCCGCTGGCCAATAAATCAGACCCATTTGCCAGCGGCGGGCGCCGCCGGCCTCGTGGTATCTTCCTTCTCCATCAATGAAGCGTGGCGCCCGGCTTCGGGCTTTCTGTCTTGCCAGCGGTATCTAGCTCGGGCTGCAGTTCCTCCAAGACCCGCTCGAATGAATGAAGCTGCTCAATGACCCGGCGCATGGCGTCTTCGGGGTATTCCGCGAGCTTGAGCAGGATGGCGTAGTCGTTGCCGCGATCGAGGCCGCCTTTTTTGAGCCATTTGCGGAAGTCGCGATCGGATTGGAACTCGTCCCGAGCTTCCTTCATCGCCCTGGCAAGCCTCAGCGTGCCCGAGAAAAACCTCTGCCCGCCGCGCTCGGCCTTCTCCCGGTTGTTGGTGATCATCCGATCCGCATCGTCGAGGGCCGCCACCAACCGTTCTGTCTCGTCGTAGCGCGACGGCGTGACCGCGGTCGCCTCCTGGGACCGAGGCGGCGACGTTGCTGCAGTCGTCTCTTGAGACGGCGGCGGCTCGCTGGTGCCGTTGTCACGCGGGTCCGTGTCGTAGCTCGGGATCTGCATCTCGTGCGTGGTATGCGTGACCTCCGACCTGATGATTACGGGCTCGATGGTCTCGGGTGCCGCAGGGTCGGTCTCATCCTCGGGGTGCAGCACATCGAGGGCATGCCTGACCGAAATCGGCAACAGATTGCCGTTTTCATCGCAGAACTCGGCGCGGTGCTTGGCCAGTGCCATATAATGGCTGACCGTACGCGGGGGGATCGAGCAGTTGGCCGCCAGCCAGGGCAGCCATTGTCCGTGCTTAAGGAGGCGCTTGGCCTCGATCAATAGGTCGCCGGCATTGAGCGCGTACCCGAGCGCAGAGTGCAGCGCGGTGATGACCATATCGTTCTTGGCATTGATGCGCACGGCGAGATCACCGAGCGTGATTGCCCGGTCATCGGGCGCGGCGATTGACAGCGGCTCGGCAGGCTGCGTAGTTTCGTCGGTCATTCGGTGCTCCGCACAGCACGTGGGTGATAGGGCGATAATGCGCCGGGTCGACCGTTCGTAGCGGCGATCCGGCGCGCCTTCATCAGGGTCGGTCCTTAATAGAATAATGTCAAGCGTCCCGTCGGGGCGGCCGAAGGGCGGGCAAGGGTTGAACTTTCCCGCACAGTGTAGCACGGAAAGTTCAAGGTGCCCGATCGGCGGGCCGCACCTGCAGATAGCCTCCCGGACTAGATGAGACGGCAGACCGGGGGTTATTAGTTATTGACCCCGGCGCGGAAATGACTTATATGTCGGCTGTCGATGAGCAGGAGCACATCATGACCGACGAGAAGACGCGCCGCCGGAACGCCGAGAAGCAGGATCGGTTTCGCAGCCGGGCAATCGCCCAAGGTTGGGTTCAGATCAATGTCTGGGCGCCCGAGGCGGCGCGCGCCGACCTGCAGCTTCAGGCCGAGGTCCTGCGCAAATATCCGCACCTCATGGTCGGCCCGCTGCGCGATCCGATGACCGGGAGGTTGGTGGCGCTGCGCGGGCAATGAAGGGCATATAACGTAGAAAGAATCTCATTGGTCTCGGCCGGCACGAGGCGGCCCAAGGGGTTGCGCCTCGATATCTTCATTCGCTTGGAATGGATCAAACCGTCTACCATGGTGGACTTTCTCAGCATCGCCGGCAGCGGCAGCCCACGATCGTTGGGATCTGGAACGGATCAAAAGTTCACGGCCGTGAACTTCCTCAAATCGCGATCTGCACTTCGTTCTGGTGCGTAGGCGCGCCTCAGGTTATATAAAAGGGCCACGATTGAGGAGGACACCATGGCCGAACGACAGTCAGCGCTGAAGCGTGCGCCGGCTCGCCCCGCTCTAGAGGCGCTGCTCGCGCAGGCCAAGACTACAACCCTCAGCGAGAAGGAGATTTGGGATCAGATGGCGAGCTTTGTTTACGGAAATGCCCCGAAAGGCTCGCGAATCACCAAAGAGTTGGCGCGGCGCGCCGTGAAGCGCGTTCGGGCGCTCGCATCTGCATGAGGATGGATGTTGGCGCCCTGTGTTCATCCTAGAAGAAGAGGACAGGGAGCTTTACGATCGTATTCAGGAACAGAACCTGAAGCGGCAATATGAATTGCTGACGAACTGCATTGAAATCGGCCTTAAAAAGGGACCGGCATCTTTCAGTAAATTCCTATTGTGGGCGCTTAATCATGTAGCCGTCGCCAATATATCTCAATTTGGCAGCAGATTTCGTAGAGAGCCAGTATATGTCCGCGATCACAAGCCGCCGCACTTCAACGAAGTTGATGAATGGATGGACCGTTTTATTTCCACGATCCAGGAAAATTGGTATATTTGGTCGCCTACGGAACTCGCCGCCTACGGTTTATGGCGCCTTAATTGGATACATCCCTTCGTAGAAGGGAACGGCAGAACGGCCCGCGCAGTCTGTTATTTCCTCTTGTGCGTCCGATCTGGGGCTCTGTTGAGAGGCAGGAAAATCGTGCCGGAGCGCATCCGCGAAAATCGAGATGGCTACGAGGCCGCCCTGACAGCTGCTGACAGAGCTTGGGACGCTGGTCATCTGGATTTCAGCGAAATGGAAGATTATCTCGCAGCGCTGCTTCAAGCGCAGCTCGAAGATGACGGCTTGCCCTATCAGGGCGCCTCGTCTGTGTAGTGTGATAGGCCAAGCCCTGCCGGGCCGGGCCGTGCCTAGACCAGCCAAGCCAAGACAAGCCGCGACCAGCGGGGCTTTCAAAGAGCCCCGCTGGTCGCCTACTCCGCGGCCAATTGCTCTGGCCGGCGCAATCTCGTCAGGTCCGCAACGAACTCCGACCACATGTCCAATGCCGCCTTCCGCTCGGGCAGAAACTCATATTTTTGGTAGATGCCGACGATCCCGCCGAGCTTGCCCGAGACGTGGTTGAGGATCTTGTCGGCGACCTCGATCCGCACGCCGAGGCGAGCCATATTGCTTGCCACGTCCGGCGTAGATCATGCAGCACCCAATCGGTCGCGCCGACCCATTTGGTCGAGGTGGTGCGCCTTGACCAGGGCAAACCCGGTGACCGGCCCGCACCGCGTCGTCGAGAACACGAAGTCGGGGCGGTTCGGCAATGGCGTTGACCGCCGGATCGATTTGAGCACGGCGAGCGCGAGGTCGCTCAAGTGAATATCGTTGGGCCTGCCGTTCTTGGTCCTCGACCCCGGCAGATGCCAGACCCGGTTCTTCTCAATGTCCCCCAATTCGCTCCAGGTCATGCCGGCGACTTCCGAACGACGTTGCCCGGTCAATAGCAGCAATTTGATCAGCGGGCCGAACGGGTACCCGACGGCGTCGCAGCCGCGCCAGAGCCCGGTGATCTCTTGATCGGTCAGCACCCGGTCCCGCCCGCGGTCCTTCACCAGCGGCTTCTCTATGTCCGCCGAGAAATCGGCCTCGATGTACCGTTTCCGGGTCGCGGGGTTGACGGTACGCCGCGCCCAGCGCAGGCACCGGCGGACGATGACCAATGTGTTGTTCGCTTCCGCTCGACCCTGCTTCTTCGACCGCAGGCCCTTGCTGGTGCGCCGCTCGATGAGCACGGCGACATCCGCCTCGGTCAGATCCCGGAGCGGCCGATCGCCAAAGAATGCCGCCGCCTTGCCCAGCTGGCGCCGGGTCTCGCGCATGGTGCCGGGCTTCGTATTCGGTTCGGCATAGCGCTCGATGTAGGCCTCGGCCAGGGTCCGAAACGTCATAGAGTTCGCGACCATCTCGGCCTTGACCTCGGCCTCCTTGTGCCGTCGATCGGCCACAGGGTTGACGCCCGCATGCGCCCGAAGGATCGAGGCCCGTGCAAGCTCGCGGGCGGCATCGAGCTTCGGCACGAGGCTGGTGGTAGCGAGCAACTCCATGACGGGCTTCCCGCCCTTGACCTTGTATGCGGCCACCCAGGTTCGGCGGTATTTGCTGATCCTTATCCCGAAGCCGGGCAGGTTCAAATCCCAATATGTCAACGAGGGCCTGCCGTCGGTCGGCGCGGCCAGCCGGTCGATGCGGGCCTGGGTGAACTCGATGCGCATGTGCGGCTCCTTCTGAATAATCTCTGAGCCCGGCGCGCAACGAAAATCACAATCGCGGCGCAACGAGCGGCGCGATCTAAAGGGCGGGAACTGGGAAAGTTCAAGCCGTTAGGTCGCGGTTGCGACTATATCAAATTGATATAGGCGTGTCAAAACCGTTCCGCGACAATGATGTCGACGGCGAGGTGCTGCCGGAGCTGACGGCCGACGACCTGATCGGCCTCGGCGTGAACTCGATCGGTCATCGCCGCAAGCTGCTGGCCGCGATCCCCGAGAAGCCGCGGCCGATCGCCCAGCCGCGGCCCCCCCGCCCACCTCCGGGTCCTCTTTCGGCGCTGCCAATCGCTCGCGCGCAAGAGGGGTCCCAGTCGTCGGGATTTCCGGCGCCACGCGCCCCGACTGTCGAAGACCAAGCCGTTGACCCTTCGACCTCGAGGTCGCAAGGGCGGGCGCAAAGCGAAGCTCACCGCAGCGCAGATCGAGCACGCGCGCAAGCTCATCGCCGACAGGGCACGTGACGATCAGGAGTGTCGCGGTAGCCTTCGGTGTGAACCGGGCGACGATCTACAGAGCGCTCGGCCTGTCCGGTTCCGGCGATTGAGGCACGACCGGCTGCCCCGCCAATAGGGTCCGCCCGGCGAATTTGGCGCTGCCCTCAAGCCTGATTTTGACGCCAGCCGCCACATGATCCTCCCCATGCGGCGCTGGCGCTGACGACGCCATATGGGTGGGGGTTGACATCGTGTGTCGTCGACGCCCTAGTGGCGCTTGGAGGGAAAAATGTTCGACACCTATCGAATGCTGCCGCATCGCGACATCTACGTGCGATATGCAGCCGCAGGCGATACCTCGAAATATGAGCACAAAGAGGCCAACTGGTGCCCGCATTGTGCCGCTACGATCAACAAAGCCGCGCGGCGCCGCGGCGAAAAGGACCGCCGGTCGTGATCGTCGGCTACGCCCGCACTTCGACCTTGGAACAGGTCGCCGGCTTCGAGGCGCAAAAGCGCGACCTCGAAGCCGCCGGCTGCCAGGAGTGCTACGAGGAACAGGTCTCGTCCGTCGCCGAGCGCACTGAACTTGAGGCGGCGCTGAAATACGTCCGCAAGGGCGACACCTTCGTTGTCACCAAACTCGATCGCCTCGCCCGGTCGGTGCGTGACCTTTGCCGCATCGTCGACATGCTCGACAAGAAGGCCGTCGCGCTGCGCATCTTGAACCTCGGCTTCGACACCGGAACCGCTACCGGCAAGCTCGTCGTTCAGATCCTCGGCGCCATCGCCGATGATGCGGAGTGCACGGTTATGCGGAGCGATGCCGTCGAAATCCACGAACCACGGGGATTCCAGCGGTGCGGTGCTCCACATAATTCCGGGCCGCTGACAGGGCCCTTTGCGCGGACGCCGCTCCCGTAGGGATCGGCGGCATGGCTTGAACATCGCCAGTGGCGCACGACGGATGACCCAGCATGCCCGGTTGAGCCCGTCGCTCACCGGTGGTTGGAGGCGCCGAAAAGGGGTGCCCAGGCCGATCGACGCTGCCGGCACACGACCTTCAGCTGTCGGTGTCCTCGGCCGAAGGGGTTTGGTCGCGCGGGTGCGCGCGTGAATGCGTGGTTTCGGCGGAATCCGAACCGCGCAATGTTTCCTCGAGCACGGCGGCCTCATTCAGGTAGGACCGGACAAAGGCGGAATAGCGCGTCTCGGGCCGCGGTCCGCCCTCGGGAAAGACGATTGCGAGCGAGGCGAGATCGGTTTTGCTGGCGAGATCGAGCGCGAGATGGCAAGGGTGCCCCTTCGAAGTCGTCGAGCCGCAATTCGCGATCGAGGCACGCCTGCCAGGCGCGCAGGCTGAACAAGGCATCATCGGCACCGATCCACATGTTCAGATGGCGGGTGCGCGCCGCCGCCTCTTGCGCGGGATTGTTCCGGGCCTGGCGCATGATCGCGCGGATCGCGTCCGGGCGGACCGATTGGCCCCAGCCCGGATTGGCCTTTATCCAGGTCTCCTCGGCCCAAGGGTCGTCGCCGTCGTCGATCGAATAGATGGCCGCAAAGAACCGATCATCCGGCGAACTCGATTGCAGAACCCGCAGCCCGTAGTCCCAGAGTTGCTTGCCGATGCCCGCGATGTTCCCGGTTGCGGTCGAGATCGAGAGAAGGAACGGCTGTTCCCTCTTGCCAAGGGCGGTATTGAGCGCATCATAAACCTCGCTCGTTCGGTGTGATCCGATCTCGTCGCAAACCGCGACTGGACATTGAGCCCATCGAGCGCCTTCGCGTCCGATGAAATCGGGACGAAGCTCGACGCGGTCCGATCCTGAAAAATGGCATTGGTCAGCACGCCGACGCCCCATTCGCGGCGCATCTCGGGCGAGCGCTTGACCATCTCTTTCGCGACCGTGAACAGGATCTTTGCCTGGTCGCGGGTGACCGCGGCGGCGTAACCCTCGGCCCCACCCTCGCCCTCGCCGAAGGTCAGATACATCGCGAGCGGCGCCGAGATCGTCGTCTTGCCATTGCCCTTCGGAACGAAGATCGCGGCCTGCCGGAAGCGGCGCCCGCGCGTCTCGGGATCGACCCAGCCGAAGACATTGGCGAAGACGAATTTTTGCCAATCCATGAGCCGGATCGGCTTGCCGGCGTCGGGTCCCTTGATGTTCGGCATTTGCGCGGCGAAGAGCATCGCGCGGCGCGCCAGCATCGCGTCGAACACCCAGGGGATTTCGTGGCGGCCGGCCTTTTCGAGATCGTTGATGAAGCGTTGCGCAGCGAGCCGCGCGTGTTCGCTCGCGAGCGCCGGCGCGTCCGCGATCCGTCGCGCATAGCCGAGCGCATCGTTGCAGAATTGCGCCGGATCGTCGCTCATCCGGTCTTACCGCCCGGGATCAGGCGCAGGGTCGCCCACGGATTATTGGCGTCGATCTCGCCCGGTTCGGGTGCGAGGTGGATCCGCGGCCTGGCCGCCGGCGTGAACCCGAGCTCGGCCGCGGCGCGGAACATCGTCTTCGCCGTCTTGTCGAGAATGTCGTTGTAGGGCGACGGCGCGAGGCCCTGCGGCGTGCGGACCAGCAGTTTCAGCGTCGCGTCTTGATCGAGCCTGGCCTGCATCGTCATTGCAGTGTGATGGCGATCTTCGGCCTCAACCCAGATCGAGAGGACACCGCGATCGATCTTTTTGAGGACACCGCGCGGCATGTTCTCGACCGCATAGCGCCATCCCGCCTGTTGCGAGGCGGTCAGGCCTGCGGGCGGGTCATCGAGCTCGCCGGCGGGAACCGGCTCGGCCGCTCGCGCGCGCCCGTGATCCGTAACGTTGAAGGTGCGGTGCAGCTTATGCAGCGCGGTCGGCTTCGGCCGGCGTCCGGGCATCGTCTTCCACCATCAACACGTAACCTTCAGGCGGCGATTTCGATCGCCCATTCGTGGCCCTTGCGCGCGGCCACGCGCACCAGGTTCGGATAGACCCGGCGCAGCCGTTTGATGCAATCTTCCTCCATCGATTGCGTCCGGTAATCCTTGCAGCCACCCTCGTCATGCCAATGGCCATTGACCCAAAAGACGTATTGCGCGGAGACCACGCCTCCGTCTTCGGTGATCAGACGGGCGCAAAGTTCGTAATCCTCTTTGACGGGAAAATTTTCGTCGAAATAGGTCCGACCGTCGTTGATAATGCCCATGCAAGAGGCGGTGACGTAGGATCGCCAGCGAAACGGATAGAACGGATAGACGGCGCGCGTCGCCCCATCGGTCGCGACACCCCAAATCCGGTAACCCACGCCCTCGGTGACCTCAAAGATCTTGCGGAACTCGATGATCCACTGCGCGGCGTCAAGCGCGTGCTTCATCGCGGCGTGCGGCAATAGCTCGACCCAGCCGTGCGTCCGGACATCGTCGTCGATCATCACAACCCGGCGATCGCGGGTGTTCCGCAAGATCCAGTTTCGCGTTGCGGTGATCCCGCGGACCTCGTTCGGCACCGCGACGACGTTTCGCGCCCCGGCCTGGCGGTAGGCCTCGACCTCGAGCGCCGGCACGAAGACCGAGCAATCCGGTAGCACCGCCTGCGTCCGCACGGCGCCGGCGCGGCCCTTAGACGGCACGGCGACGAGCATTGACCTTGGATCCCCGGATCGCGTCCGGCCCATCGAGCGCGTGAATGTCGCCATAACCCGCCGGCGTTTCGAGCCGCGGCAGGACATCGGCCGCCTTGACGACCCGCTGCGTACTGACGTCATCGAGCGGCGAGCCCTTTCGATAGCCACCGCGGCGTACCGGCGTCAGGTTGAGCGCGACCTTCAAGCGTTCCCACTCGGCGAGGTCCGCGCACATGATCACGCAATATTCCCGCGGTGGATGAAGCTGCAGCGCCTGCGGAACGCCTTCGTTCGGATCGGTTCCGCCCGCGAGCGCGTCCTCGGCGGCGAAGCCCATCAGCTCTAGGTCAACACCCTGGTCGCGCAGTTCCTTGAGCTCGACGCGCAGCAAGGTTTTGTCCCATTGCGCGTGCATGGTGATTTCATTGTCTGCCAGCCGATAAGCGCGCTTCTGCTGCTCTGTCCAGCCGCGCGCGACGACCACCGGAACGTCGACGATCGCCAAGCGCTCGGCCGCCAGCACGCGCCCATGACCGGCGATGATCACGTCCTTTTCATCGATCAAGATCGGGACCGTCCATCCCCATTCCTTGATCGAGGCGGCGATCTCGGCGACCTGCGATGGCCGATGGCGCCGCGCGTTGCGGGCATACGGCACGAGCGCGGCGACGAGGCGCCGCTCGATCTGGTCCGCAGGCCAGGGGGTAGGGGGTCGAAAACTTTTTCGTTCTGACCGCTTAGATCGCGCCCCAGTCGATTTTTTTCGGTTAGGAAATTGAATTCGATCCCTAGCCATCTGGTTGCGCTTGCGCGCCGGCTTTACAATCGGTTCAGCCGCGGACGGGGTTTCCGAAACCGCCGTCTCGGGCTGCGGTTTTCCGGTCATGACACGCCTTGGTCATGGCTTGCAGGTTGTTCCAATCGTAGAGCAGCACCGGATCCCCGTTGTGAGGGATGCGGTGGTCGACGACGATAGCCGGCCGTCCGCAGCCGGCGCCGTCGTTCTCCTCGCATTGGCAAAGCGGGTGGTGGGCAAGATACGCCAGGCGAAGCCGCTGCCAGCGGCGTCCATAGATCCGCGAAGGTGACGGGCGCGCGGCGTCGTATATCTTGCGGCATTCGGCCCGCGAGAGGACGCCCGGCGCGCGATGCGTCGGTCGATGGTTCGGCAATGCGCGGTGATCGGGTCGACGCGGCGACGGCTATTCGACCCTACATGGTCCTTGCGCTTAAACGGGAATTCTTGTCAAGTGGGTCCGATCAACAGCTTCCGGCACAACTCTTCTCGCTTGAGCTCGTCCGCGACCAATTCGGCGAGGAAAGGACAGGTGATGCAGACCGTCGGCGGCGGATCTCGGGGCGGCACGGAAATGACGTTTTGTTTCGCCCTGGGGCCCCAAGATTGGGTATAATAGGGTAACAGGGGCTCGGACGTGCAAGTCCGCGTTGGGCTCGGGGCACCTCGTCGATCGGTGACGGCTGGGGACTAACCCGAGTCGCGCCGTTTCCGCCGCACCCGAGCACCCGCGAAAGACCTCGCTGTTCAACTGCATCGGCGGCAACTTTGGCCGCGTCGCTTGGCGGCCGCCGCGCGAAAATTCAACCAGATTTCGCACAGGAGGAACATCCGATGCGTCGCAGAGACTTGCTTTCCACATTTAGCGTAGCCGCCGGAGCCATCACCTTCGGAAGGCTATTAACAGCGCAGGCGGCGGAGCCGCCCGGCGCCAGTGCCGCCCAAGCATCATCTGTTTCGAAACCGCCCTACCTCGTCTCGCTGACCGAGCACATGGGCATCGTCTTCGAAGCCGAAGAGAGCGCCCTCAAATCGCTGTTGCCGCCGAACGTCAAGCCGGCGGCCGGCAATACCGTCGGTCTCAACATGTACCGGGCGGACTGTAGGGGGCTTGTGCCCTATGCCGCCAGCTATCTGTGGATCAATATCGACGGATTTGACAGCCCGGACGGCACCAAGGGGCGATTGATGGTGCAGGGATGGTACGGCCCCGAGCCGGTTCCTACGGCATTCAGGACCCAACTGGGCTATCCGGTTGAGCTTGGGGTCACGCAGGTGGGGCGCGAGGGCAATCGCATCCACGCAACCCTCGGCAGCAATGGCCCCGATCTCATCACCGCGACGATCGCGCTCAAGGAAGGCAACCCGAACCCCGCAGGTGGGGTCCTCATCTATCCTGCGTGGCGGCGAAACCTGACCGGTGGCGCCGCCTCGACGGCGAAGTCGGATATCATCGTCAACCGCATTCCGTTCGCGGGTGAGGTTACCGCCGCCAGCCCGGTGTCCCTGGAGTTTCATTTCCGCAACACCGACGCTGCCAAGGTGTTGCAGCCGAAACGGCTGGTCGATGCGTTCCACTTCAAGGGCAACGCGTTCCTGACTGCCCCGGATCTGAACCCGCGGGAACTAGCTGCGCTCCGCTGACATCAACGAGCTAAGTTTGGCATAGTCTGGTCGCATCCGACATCAAAGCTGCCCTGCGCCGGCGGCAGGTGCTTTCTGACCTGCTGCCGGCGCGCCTGCGACAGCGTGGCCCTTTATCGAGGCCTACGAGGCGTGCTGGTCGCGCCTGAGCCAAAGGCTACGTGGCCCAATCATCAGCGGCAAAGGACCGCTTTTCGAAACCCACAACGGCCGTTCCGTCGCAACGGCGGGAACCGTTCTTTATGCCCCATACCCGACGTTGGCCAACCGCAGGTAAGTCGGCTTGAGTTGGGGGTCGGCAAATAGAGGTTACCCTGGACCCTCGCTTTCGCAGGGTGACGAGCATTACGATAATGTTACACACGCCAACCGAGGTCATACGCTAAGTTGGAGGCCGATCGTTAGTTATTGTCGCTTCGCATATGGCGCGATGACCTCGCCGGTCCGATACTCTGCGGGCTCAAGGATCACCTCGGTCTTGCCGTCTGCAAACTGATCGATGCTGTTGCTCTTGATGTTTTGCCACTGCACCTCTAGCAGGCGCGGCTTCGACCACTCGCCGTCCTTGCCGAAGGTAATCTCGCCGACGATCGTCTTGAATGGGTGGCTGCGGATGTAATCGGCGAGCTTCGTCTGATCGAGGCTCTGGGTGCCGCTGATCGCCTCACCCAGCACCTGCAGGTTTGCATAGGCGAAGGGCGGGAGGTACCAGCCCAGCGGATCCACTCCCTTGGCGGGCGCTTTGGCCTGATATTTCTTTAGAAAATCGAGAATTCCCGGGAATTGCATGGTCGGTGCCGGGATCCAAGAGTCAAAGTCGATCACGCCATTGAGCTTCGGTCCGAACTGCTGTTTGAACGGGGTGAATTGCAGTCCGACCATGCCCCCGCCGAAATACCGGGTCTTGAGACCGATTTCCATCGCGGCGCGCAGCATGCCGGCCGAGTCGGGTGGGTAGGAGGCGACGAACACTATCTCGGGATCGGTAGCCTGAATGGCGTGGACGATCGGGCTGTAATCCGCAGTCGAAGGGGGATAGCTCTTGTCGTAGACGATCGTGAGCCCGTTCTCTTTTGCGATGTCACGGGCGCCCTGGGTGCCCTTCTTCGGAAATTCGGCGTCGGCGCCGACGATCGCCACGGTCTTCGGCTTCGGGTTGCCTTGCAGCGCCACCTTGAAGAACGGCTCCGAAAGGGCGTGCGTCGGGTCAGGCCCGAGCGGCACCATCGAGAAATATTTGGGGTAATGGAACTCTGCGTTGATCGCCATCCCGAACAGGCCGAGAAACAGGCGGTCATGCATAGCCAGAGACGATCAAGTCGACCTTGTCGACATCGAGCAGCTTTGTATAGATCCCGGGCACGGTCGGCGGACTGCTCTGGTCGTCGTAATAGACGAGCTTGACCGGCCGGCCCAAGAGCCCGCCCTTGGCGTTGACGTCGTCCTGCCGGATCTGCATCGCCAGGAGCGCCGGCTTGCCGGCCGCGGCGAGCCCGCCGGTTAGCCCCATGCCAAAGCCGATCGTGATCGGCTCCGCCGCCCGGCCCGCAGTCCCGGCAAGGATGCACGCTGCGACTGCCGCCGCCGCCGCCGAAAAACCGCGACTGCAGCACCGCTGATCTCTCGTCTGGATCATTGCTACCCGCGAGCATTGCCCGCGGCAGCGCTGCTCCGCGGCTTTCGTATCGCGTTAGAGGACCACAAGATGCCTGGACTGTCAACGCCAGCCACGATCTAGGCAACAGTACCGTCGACATCCTTCGGCGCTATCTCGGAGGGCCGCTTTCGGCGCTTCTCGGAAGCTCCTTGTCCTGGCGCCGCGCCCTCTTTGCGGTGCAGTTCTTCGAAGCGCATCCGATAATAGGCGTAGATGCCGTCCTCATGCGCCGACATCATGAACCAGTCGAGGAATTGCGCCGTCGAATCGACCTGGTCGTCGCGCCTTCCCGTTCGGGAACACCGCCAATTCGTGCAGGTATTCGGCGAGCCAGGAGGCGGCCTCCGGGAGATAGACAAAGCCGCTCTCGATCCCCGGGTCGAGCCCGGGGACCGCGGTCTGCGCGTGCATCCGCATCACCTTGTCGGCTTGCGGCCGGTAAGGGGTGACGGCGTAGATGCCCTCGGCGACGAACTCCTGGATCAGCTGCGTGCCCGAGGCCTTGTCCTCGATCAGGACACAACATCGCGCCGCCAGCGCGCGTGCGACGCCGCCTCGCGAGCGAGCTTGCGGATTTCAGCGTCTGCACGAGCTGGGGCATAGCGAACCGCAATCTTTATCTCCTCGACGTCTTGCGCCGGCGCCTGGAATACCCGGCATTGAAGCGCGCGGTCCGCGACATACGAGCGCCGCCTCGATATGCATGCGCGCCAACTCGCGGATCGGCCCGAGCAATGCCGGGCGCCCGCCGGGATTGCCGCTCTTGCCTGGTTGAAATTGACCGCGCGCCACGTGCGCCGTGACAAGGCGGCGCTTTTCCAGCGGGTGCAAGCCCCGCCCGGCGACCGCTCCAGCCGGAAGCAGCCGGAGCAGGCATGGAGGAGACGAAATGTCTGAAGCCTTCGGATAACGGTCACGGTTTTGGTGACCGCGCGAGTGTGCAGGCCGCAACGTGAGTAAACGCCGAGCAATCCTCGAAAAGGTCGATGTGCAGGCCGACCCGATAGTGGTTTCGGGGAAGGCTGATACGGATGGGCGAGTTTGAGCGAGGAGTAGGCCCATCTGCTGCACCGGGGTAGTGGCGGCAGCATGTACACAAGGAAAGCGTGCGCAACACGGGAAGCCCCAATGCGTGATCAGGGATGATCAACCGGACGCCCGCGAGGGACAGGCCGGGCGCAATGGGGTGGCGGAGAGGCCCGTAGTACCGGTGAAGCCGGGTAATGCCGGTGGAGGGAAGGGGCCTTGGTTCAAGACAGACGCAGGAAGTAGTGAGGGACCTGGAGATTGGGCAACCTATCAACTCCGAAGAGTGTTCAGAAGCTGCAGAGGGCGTCACACGCGAAAGCGAAGGCAGAAGCCGGCTATCGCTTCTATGCCCTGTACGACAAGATCAGCCGCGACGACATTCTGGCGCATGCCTATGCCCAGTGCCGCGCCAACAAGGGGGCGCCGGGAATAGACGGTCAGGACTTTGCGGACATCGAGGCCTATGGGGTCGAACGGTGGCTGGCTGAACTGGCGCTTGCGCTCAGGCAGGAGAGCTACCGGCCGGAGCCAATCAGACGAGTGTTTATACCGAAGGCCAACGGCAAACTCAGGCCGCTGGGCATCTCGACGGTGCGGGATCGGGTCTGCATGACCGCAGCGATGCTGGTGCTGGAGCCGATCTTCGAAGCCGATCTTCCGCCGGAAATCTACGCCTATCGCGCTGGGCGCAACGCCCAGCAGGCAGTCGTCGAGGTGGAGGAGCGGCTGTTCCGTGGCCACCCGGAAGTCGTCGACGCCGACCTCGCGGACTACTTCGGGAGCATTCCGCATACCGACCTCCTAAAGTCGGTGGCGCGCCGGATCGTTGACCGGCGCGTGCTGCATCTGATCAAGATGTGGCTGGACTGCCCCGTGGAAGAAACCGACCAACGGGGCCGGACAACACGCACGACCGAGGCGCGAGACCACCGGCGCGGCATTCCGCAGGGCTCGCCCCTCTCACCACTACTGGCGAACCTCTACATGCGCCGGTTCGTGTTGGGCTGGAAGAAGTTCGGCCTTGAGCGAAGCCTCGGCACTCGCCTCGTCACCTATGCGGACGACCTTGTGATCCTGTGCCGAAGGGGCAGCGCGGAGACTGCGCTGCATCACCTGCGCGCGATCATGGGCAAGCTGAAGCTGACAGTGAACGAGGAGAAGACACGGATCTGCAAGGTTCCGGACGGGGAGTTTGACTTCCTGGGTTATACGTTCGGGCGGATGTATTCTCCGAGAACCGGCCAGGCTCGCCTGGGACAGCGGCCATCGAAGAAGAGCATCAAGCGCGTGGTCGACAAGGTCCATGCGCTGACCGTCCGAGCACATACCTGGCAAGAAACCACAGAGCTGGTGGGTAAGTTGAACCGCACCCTTCGCGGATGGGCGAACTACTTCTCGGTAGGCACCGTCAATCCGGCGTATCGGGCGCTCGACAACTACACGGCTGTGCGGTTGCGTCGGTGGTTGCGCTTCAAGCACAAGACCAGACGATGTAAGGGCGGCAGCTATCCCCTCTCGCACCTCTACGAGACCCTCGGGCTCGTGCGTCTGACCCGGCTTGGGCACGACGTGCCGTGGACGAAGGCGTGAGGTCTTGTCCGAGAGCCGGATGCAGGGAAATCCGCATGTCCGGTTCGATGAGCGGGATGTGGAAACGGAGCTATGGTCGAGCCACTAAGGCACCGCCAAACGAAAGAGGCGGCAACACGCATGCCTGACCTAAGGCCACCGCGCCACATTCCAACTCTACCTGATCCAGCCTGTTATCGAAAAGGCCAAGATGACACAGAAGCGTCCGGTAATTGGGGTGGCGCATCAACGGCGCAGGCGTCGAGGATGAAGCCCCTGCTTGAAGGAGTGCGTGTTCCGGGCTTAACTCTGTCTCCGCGGTGGTCACGAGGTCGAGCAATGGCGGACATCAAAGTCGGTGACCCATTCGGTTTGGACCCCACGGCGTTCGCGAAGGTCGATTGGCATCTGGCTCTAGAAAGAGTAATTTATGACCTCCGTTCGGATTTTATATATGCGCCTCATTTGACTTTTATTTATAACAAGGCTGGGAACGAACTAATCGCACTTCTTGAAAGTGAGCTCAAATCCGGAAAGTTCCTTCCGGGGCTCCCCCTCACTATCGAAGTCCCGAAGTCTTTTCGCATCCGTATCGCCACGCCATCGACGCGGCTCGGGCCGAGCTTTACCCGACCGGGCAGCATTCTGCTCCCGCGCGATCGCTTGCTTTACCAAGCTCTAGCAGACCAAGCCGCACCCATCGTGCACGCTAAGACCGACACAAAGCGGTCGTTCAGCCATCGACCGGCTCCCCCCGAAAGCGCCGCTATGTTCCTACCCACCCGGACCTGTTGGAACGAGCTCCAGAAATCGCTCGCCGAGTACTCCAAAGCCGATGCCACACGTTACATACTCAAGGTCGATGTCGCGAACTGTTTCGGATCGCTTATCAACACACGCTGATCAATCTCCTGAATAATTCGGGCTACCCAAGGTCGCTATCATCGCGGCTTGAGGTACTCCTGACCAGCTATACGGGAGGGGAACGAAGCTCCCGCGGCATCCTGCAGGGCATGTATCCCTCCGATTTGCTAGGAAACTTCTATCTGACACCGATAGACCGTTTCCTCGAAGACCGCCGGGTGTCGTCTGCGCGATACGTTGACGACATTTACGTTTTCGTGGAGAGCGTTGACGCTGCCGATCACCTGCTCCGAGAACTTCTTCCGATATTTCGAAGCTACGATCTCATCGTCAACGAAGCCAAGTCGGTGATTATGTCTAAATCAGCGCTCGTCACCGAGGAACCTGATTTGGAGGCACTTTTCGACGCCTACGCGGTCAAACACGTTCTGGAGGCGTTCAAGAAACGACCATCGATGTCCCAGATCTACGCGGCATACCTAGCCCAATTCCTAGAGACCGAAGGTGTTCACGACTTCCTTCTAGATCTCTTGAAGGATGCAACCCTCTTTGATTGGCAAAGGATGTGGGTTTTGGCCGCGCTCTCGCAGGTAGAAGAAGCTAACGACACGGCAGTCAGGGCCGCATTAGACATCCTCAGGGACGCGACTAGGCACGATGCCTTGAGGGCCGTCTCAGCGATATATGTCGGCCGCTTCGGAGACCACACTCGCCGAAGGGCTCTGATCTCAATTTATCCCTCTGTCTCAGGCTACATTCAGACTGCTATCTATTATTCTTCCAGATCCTGGCCAGCCGTCGAGCGGACCAACGCTAGGTCCAGTTGGGGTGGGCACAGTCCGCTACATACCCTGTTAACGGTCGCAATAAGCAAGAAATAACCCTTGCCGCGGCCAAGCTGCTCGCGCCGATCAGCGAACCACGTCGAAACGCGGTGGCGCAGGCGGTCGTGCTCGAGCCGAGCGCGGACCGTGTCCGTCGACTGTAACGGCGGCCCATGTCTTTAATGTGCGAGGAACCCCCTCATTTCCTCGAGAAAACGAGGGAAGGCGGGCTCATCTTCAAGGATAAGGTGGTTGCGGCTCGCTAGCGGCACGAACCGCGCTCCGGGAATTCCCGTGGCGAGTCGCCTTCCTTGATCGAAGGGTACGCGGGCATCGTCGCGCGAATGCATAACAAGCGTCGGGACGGACACCTGGGCGAGCAGCGCGCTGACATCTGTATCGCCGGTGGCGATCAGATTGCGCACCGCGTCTTCGGGTGAAGTCGAGATCCGTTGTAGCTCATTGAACCAGTCGCTCTGCTCCTTGGTGCCACCAGGAATAAATTGTGAGGTGAAAAGCTGGCGAAAAGCCGGATTTTCCTGGCCCCAACCGAGGCGCACTAAAGTCAGCATCGCCGCGCCTTGCTCCTTTTCCGCGTCCGATCGGGCGCGCTTCGCCCAGCCGACCGCGTACCCACCCAATAGGATCATATGGGTGACGCGCTCCGGATGACGCACCGAATAGGCAATCGATGTCGAGCATCCTTGGGAAATCCCGAGCAAGGCGAAGCGTTCGAGCCCGGTAGTTTCCACGACGGCTTCGAGATCGGTCACGAATGTCTCGAATGAAACGTCTTCGACGTTGCGGTCTGAAAGGCCGTTGCCGCGCGCATCGTAGCGTATCAGCGTGTGGTCGCGTGACAGCTCGCGATAAAGGTGCCGCCAGACAGGACTCTCGAAATCGTATTCGAGATGCGTCAACCAATTGCCCGTCTTGACCAGCGGCGGCCCGCTTCCCATGCGCGAATAGGCAAGCTGCACGCCGTCCGCCGTCGTGCAGAAGTGAATCTCCTGCTCGTATCGCGGCGGCGGCTTTTGGTCTTCATTGTTCGCCTCGAGGGCCGCGGGTTGCACGAATTCGGCTTCGGGCAACGCCTCGATGTCCTTGGCGGCGAGCCCGAACACGCCGACCGCACGGGAAATGTTCTTTACCGCCTGCTCGCCCATATCGGCAAAGGCGAGCGACAGCTTGTCCCTGATCTGGTCGTTGGCCGCGCGCGATATGCACAGCCCTCCGGGATCGCAGAGGGCTTCCAGGCGGGCGGCAATATTCACGCCGTCCCCAAAGATGTCGTCGCCATCGATGATGATGTCGCCGACATTGATGCCGATGCGGAAGACGATGCGCTGGTCCTCGGCGACGCTCGCATTGCGGCTGACCATGCCGCGTTGGATTGCCACTGCGCACCCGACCGCATCGACGACACTGGCAAATTCGACCAGCGCGCCATCGCCTGTGGTCTTGACGATACGGCCACGATGACCGGCAATCGTCCGATCAACCAGCGCACGTCGATGGGCTTTCAGCGCCTCTAAAGTGCCGACCTCATCGGCTTGCATGAGTTGGCTGTACCCGACGACATCGGCGGCGAGAATGGCCGCGAGCCGGCGCACAACCCGCTTTTCGCTCAAGGTTCCCTCCCAGAGGCGCCCCACGCAAAGGGCGGGCCGCGGATGATTAGCCTCGCCTCACTCTGCGCCTCGGACGGAAACCGATCAACGGTGCTGCAGGCAGGCTCCGTCGGCTGTTGCGGCATTAGCCGAGGCGCGCCAAATGACGATTTAAATCAGCGGCTCGACGGGCTTATCCGAATGGCCGCTCCCTGGCGCCCCGACCAGCCGCCGGCCGCTGCCATGAAGGTCTGTTCAGGGTCGATCCTCCCCGATCCGGGGCAGCGGCGGGAAGGACCGGTTTCGGCGCATATGCGCCACCCGATAAACGGCGCCGCAGGCGAGCTCGCTCTTGTCTTGCATCGGCTTCGCGGCCCTAACCCCGGGCGCCGGAGGAAGTCGCCGGAGCCCTTGCGCAGGCTCTGGAACGTGACATAGAGCATCGGGAATCACGAACAGTCCGATGCCGCTCCCGCGACACCGCGCGCTGCCCTCCCCCGCGAGCGGGTGAGGGATGGGGTGGGGCGAGGCGAGGGCCTAGACTGCGCCGAGCAGACGGCGCAATTCGGTCTTCAGCACCTTGCCGTAATTGTTCTTCGGCAGCGTTTCGACAAACCGGTAAGCGCGCGGCCGTTTGAACCGCGCGATATGGTCGAGGCATAGGCGGTCGAGCTCCGCCGCCGTGACCGTGGCGCCCGGGCGCCCCACGACAAAGGCGACGACCTCTTCGCCCCAATCGGGATGTGGCCGCCCGACCACCGAGGCCTCGACGAGATCCTGATGCCGCAGCAGGACCTCCTCGATCTCGCGCGGGTAGATATTGCTGCCGCCGCTGATGATCATGTCCTTCGAGCGGTCGTGCAGGGTCAAGAGCCCGTCCGCGTCGAGGCTGCCGAGATCTCCGGTATGCAGCCAGCCGCTGCGCAGTGTCGCGGCGCTGGCCTCGGGGTTCTGCCAATACCCGTCCATCACGCAGTCGCTGCAGGTGACGACCTCGCCGATTTCGCCGGGCGGCAGGTCGCGGTCGGTGTCGTCGACGACCCGGACCAGGACGCCGGTGCGCGCGACGCCGCACGAGCCGAGCCGATCGCGCCAGCGCGGATCGGTTTTGTCGGCGTGCAGCCGCTGCGACAGGCCGGTGATCGTCATCGGCGATTTGCCCTGGCCGTAAAGCTGGTAAAGGCAGGGCCCGAAAATTTCGAGCGCACGTTCGAGATCGGCCACGTACATCGGCCCGCCGCCGTAATAGATCTACGCAAATTGCCGAGATTTGCGGCGGCGATTTCGGGCGCGTGGACGAGCCGGGTCAGCATCGTCGGCGCGGCGAACAGCGACACCTGAGGGTGCCGACGCAGCACCTCGAGAATGGCGCCGACCTCAAAATGTGGCAGCACAATCTGGTGCGCGCCCTTGAACAGGAACGGCAGCGAATAAAGGCCGGCGCCGTGCGAGACCGGTGCCGCGAGCAGATGGGTGTCGCGCTCGTCGAGCCGATCGATATCGGCGTAGTAGCATTGGCTCATGAACAAGAGGTTGCGGTGCGTCAATACCCCCCCTTCGGCCGGCCGGTCGTGCCCGAGGTGTAGAACAGCCAGGCGGGGTCGGTCGGCGGGGTGGGTTCGGGGCGCAGGGGTTGGGTGGTGGCGCTCAACGCCTCGTAGTCGTGGCTGCGGGTCGCGATGATCCGCTGCAGCGATCCGACCGAGTTTGCCAGCGGCGCCAGCGTCTCGGCGAGCGCCGGTGTCGCCACCAGGAGCCGCGCGCCGGAATTCGCCGCGATGTACTCGACCTCGCGCGGGTGCAGCCGCGCATTGGCCGGCACCGCGCAAAGCCCGGCCGCCCAGCATCCGAGCAGCAGTTCGAAGAACTCGCCGCAATTCTCGAGCGACAGCAGAACGCGGTCGCCGGGAGCGAGCCCATATGCCCGGAGCCCGCCGCCTATTTGCACGACGCGTTCCGCCAGCGCGCCATAGCTCCAGACTTGCCGGTCGTCGCTGACCGCCGGTTGCCGCGGCAACCGCCGCGCGACATCGAAAAACAGCGCCGCCAGGTTCACCGATCGATCCCTTCGAGTCGGCAAGTGACACTTGAATAGGCCAACCGGTCGCATCCCGGAACTCGACAAGAGGCCAAAGCAATGGCGCTCGACCCGCAGATCAAAGCGCTTCTCGACAAGGGGGCAGGCCTGCCGGACACTCACACCCTGTCGGTCGCGGAGGCGCGCACGATGGCCGAGCGCCGCGTCGGCCTGATGGCACCGCCGGCGGCGGTCGGCACGATCGCCGACCGCATCGTCGCGGGCTCGATCACGTTGTGGCCGCCGCCCGTGACGCCGAAGAGCGCCGGCAGCTGGGTGACCGCGATGGTGATACCGGCGCCTGCCTTGAAGCCGACCAGGATGCTGTCGCTGATCAGCTTCACCAGCACGCTGAGTTGGAGTGCCCAGGCGATGACGCAGAGGGATCGCGATGGCGAAAGCGGCGAGGCTCGCAATCTCGGCGTATCGCGCCGCGTCGCCGTCCGCCATGGTGCCGACGGAGGCGGCGACCATGAGCGAGATTGCCGATGTCGGCTCGATGGCGAGGTGCCGGGAAGATCCGAGCAGCGCGTAGCCGAGGCCGCCGAGGATGTATCCATAGACGCCGACCTGCGGGGGAAGGCCGGCCAGCGTAGCGTAGGCGAGCGCCACGGGTACGGCATAGGCAGCGAGCGTAACACCGGCCACGAGGTCCGAGCGCAGCCAGGGCAACTGATACTCGCCGAGCCAGTCAACCGGTGGCAGGAGAGCGCGCAGATGACGCGTTATGCGAGCCCTCGCCACTCAGGGATGGTCAGGAAGCTCATCGTGCAATCCTCCAATTTTGCTCGCGCCAGGCGCGCGGGGTCGGCGCCGAGTTCCGCGGCATGCGCCGCCACCCAGCGCGCGGCAAAGACGCAATCGTCGAGGCCGGCCGGGAATTTGTGCTCGGGTGCCAATCGGGCACGCGTCATTGTGATCCTTGAAGGTCGGGACACGGCGGGCAAGGGCGGCGTCATCAGCCGGATCACCGCCCGCACGAGCCCACGTGTCTACCGGAGTCGGTGCGCCGCTGGTGGGACTACACGGCGGCCTACCAACGTATGATCGAGGCCACCCACACGCCAGAGGCGCCCTGGTACATCGTCCCGGCCGACGCAAGCGACGTGCCCGGCTGAACTTAATCCGGCACGTGCTCGACAGCATCCCCTACCAAAGAGGTCAACGAAGATCTGCGGAATATCCCCAAGGCGCAGCCGCGACCGAAGGGCGCTGCCGAAGGGTTTGGGCGCGGGCCAAACGGTCCCCAGTCACTACTGAGGACGGCCAGTCGGCAATTAGGAACAGCCTGGTGTGGCCGCAAATGCCTCATTAGGTCGAACCTTGCGGTTCCGACGCGATACCTCGAACGGCCGGAATTGTTAAGGGTTTTCGGACGCCTGCCGGGCACGGGCGTGATGGAGGGCGCGGCGGCAGGCGTCCGAAAAGCCTCGAAGGAGGAAACCGCGGGGGAGTTCGCACCGACGCTGGTGTCGATCTATGGGGAATTTGCCGCCGCTGCTTGATCTGATTTGTCGGTTCCGGACAGGACGACGGTTGAGTGACCAGTGGGGCGCTGGTTTTGGCCGCCCTGGATGCGGTTGACCGGGTGATCTGGGATTCGATGCTTCAGGTTTTGCCGGCCGAAGGCTGCGCTGACGGGTGCTGTCGGCAAAGCGTGGCCGGTGCCGGTGAGATAGAGGCGTCGGACGGAAGCGGTAATGGGGGATGGCGACAGCGGTGTGATGGTCATGAGCTGTCGAGCCCGATCGATGGGATAGGCCACAGCGGCTGGCAGCCGGGTTCGAAGGTTTCGATGATGATCATACGCCCGCCGCAGCAGGGACAAGCGTTCCACTCGCTGCCTTCGTGGGGATTTTCGGTGCCGTCGCTGTCCCCGCTTGACGGCGGCGGGTCGGGTACGCCGAGCAGTCGGCGGGCCAATGCGATATTGCCGGCCCGGTTGGCATTGGCGAAGAGGCCGTAATGACGGATGCGGTGGAACCCGTCGGGCAGGACGTGGATCAGGAAGCGGCGGATGAACTCGTCGGCGTCGAGCGTCATGAGCTTGTAGCGGGCGTCGCGCTTGTCCCGGTAATCCTTCCATTTGAAAGTTACGCGCTCGCCGTCGAAGGCGACGAGCCGGCTGTTGGCGATAGCGATCCGATGCGTGTAGCGGGACAGGTAGGCGAGGACAGCGTCGGGTCCGCCAAAAGGTCGCTTGGTATAGACCCTCCATTCGACCTTGCGCAGTGCGGCGAGGAAGGTTTGGAAGGCTGCCGGGTTGGCGAGGGCGGCCTGGTCGGCGAAGAACTCCAGCCGCCCGGCTTGGTACGCGGCGGTCAGGCTTTCCAGGAACAGGCGACGGAAGAGGCGTGAGAGCACCCGGACGGAGAGAAAGAAGCTGGGCCGGCAGGTGATCCAGCGCTGGCGGTCGGGCGAAAAGCCGCCGCCGGGAACGATGATATGGGCGTGCGGATGGTGGGTGAGCGCCGATCCCCAGGTGTGGAGTACAGCGGTGAGCCCGATGCGGGCGCCGAGGTGCTTGGGGTCGTGGGCCTTCAGCCCACGGGCTTGTCCCGTGGGGGCGATGGTGATCAGGGTCTCGGCGGCGGTTTTCAGCAACAGGTCGTAGACGACCGCCTGGTTCTGATAGGCGATGTCGGCGATCGGCCGCGGCAGGGTGAAGACGACATGGAAATAGAGCCTGCCCCGGCGAAGGCCGGGGGCACGGGCAGCAGCTCGGCCTGGCGGTCGGCCAGCCACTCCTTGGCCGCCACGGCTTGGCACTTCGGGCAGTGCCGGTTACGGCAGGAGTTGTAGGAGATGCGCAGGTGCGCGCAGTCCTCGCAGCATTCGACATGGCCGCCCAACGCCGCCGTTCGGCAGCGCTCGATCGCCGACATGACCTTCAGTTGGCCGAGGCTCACATGGCCGGCATGGGACGCACGCCAAGCCGGCCCGCGGTGGCGGAAAATATCCGCCACCTCGACCATCGGTCGCGACAACGGCCGCGCGTCAGCCGGGCATCTTCAGCAGGAAGTCGAGCGGGCTTGTCACCTGGCCGAGCGCGCTGATCGCGACGCGGGTGTAGAGCGCCGTCGTGTCGAGCTTCTTGTGCCCGAGCAGAACCTGGATGACCCGGATATCGGTTTTCTGCTCCAAGACCCGACTTAGACACCGTTAGAGAGAAAAGCATGTTGGTTCAATGCCTTACGGCATAGCGGGGCGTTCTTAGCACCACGCGCGTGGGGTGGATAGGTTAGGCGGCCGGCGGCGGGCTCTGGCGCGAGAGCTCCTGGACATTGGGCGGCAGGGCGATACCGACCGCCTGAAACAGTTTGCCGGCGACGCCGGTGGTCGGGGTGCGCAACAGGAAGCGCTTGCCATCCTGCTCGAGGGTGATCTCCTGCAGCCGGTCGAGATCGCGCAGGATGTCGCCCCATTCGGCGGCAACGCCATGGCGGCGGAGCCGATCTTCGAGTTCTTTGGCGAGCAGCAGGGCGAGGAAGGAGCAGAACACATGGCCGCGGATCGCCATGTCGCTGCTGTGGTAGATCGGACGGGTGGCGAGCACCGCCTTGGCCTGACGCAACAGCTGTTCGACCCGCAGCAGGTCGCGGTAGCGCAGCATCACCTGCAGCGGGGTGATCTTGGTGTTGGTGCGCAAGACGTAGAGCCCATCGAAGCGCTCGTCTTCGGCGACCCGGGCCTCATCGATGGCAAAATGCTCGGCTGCGGCAGTCTTGAGATAACGGCGGAAGCCGCTGTTGCCGACGAGCGCCTTGTCGCCCTGGGCGAGCTTGGCGCGCAGCCCGTCGAGGATGGCGGCACGTTGCTCGGCGTCGCGCCGGGCCTCGGCGAGATTGCGGCAGACGATGTAGCGGCGGTCACCGATCTTGACCTGCTTGGCCTCGAGTTCGGTGAACACGCCCGAAGCCCGCGGCACGGCCAGGGGCACAAACGGCGTCTGGTCGTCGATGACGGTGGTGCGCACCTCGGCGCTGCTGCGCTCGCGGACGCCGAGGATGTATTCGAGCTTGCGTTCCTCGAGCGCGGCAATGGTCGCGGCGCTGATCATGCCGCGATCGGCGACGACGCAGATGCGGCCGACGCCAAAGCGCGCACGCAACCGATCGACGACCGGCAGCAGGGTGGTCACGTCGGCGGTGTTGCCGGGCCACAGCTCGCAGCACAGCGGCTTGCCGTCCTGATCCATGACCAGCCCGACGATCATCTGGTTGAGATCGGGCCGGTAGTCTTTCGAGTGACCGCGGCGGCCGAGCTCCTCACCGCCCTGGCCCTCGAAGGACAGGCTGGTGGTGTCCATGAAGACGACGCTGAGCTCGGCAAACAGGTCGCGCCGGCGGGCGAACAGCTCTTCCTCGACGAGATCCTTGCGGCAGCGCGGCGCCAGTCCCCCGGCCCCGGTCTGATCGGCGAGCGGCTCGCCGAGCCAAGCCATGGCGCGGTAGAGATGATGCAGCTGCAGCCCCTCGGTGCCGTCGATGCGGTAGTCGGCGCGCCACTTGTCCGCCGCCCGGTCGGAGCCCGACACAAACAGGCGGTGGAGCACGGTCAGAAACACCGCCCGCTCGGCGGCAAACGCGAATTGCCGTTGTCCGGCCAGGGCGGTCAACACCGCCCGGCAGCCGACCTCTTGCCACAGTCGTTCGAACAGCAGCGCCGGGCCGATCCGCCGGCACGCCGCATTGGGCGGGGCCTCGCCCTCGCCGAGCGAGAGCACCATCGAACGCTGCGCCAGCCGGGCGACCGAGCGCGCCAGGCGGTCGAGATCGCCGCGCGCGACGACCATTTCCTTGCGGCCGAGATTGGCGATGATGCGCTGTTTGGTGCGGCCGCCCTCGCGCACGTTCTTGACCAGATAGACGTAGGTGTAGGGGCCAATGCGCTTGTCGCGGACAAACATGGCCTTAGCATCACCAGACGGCGCCGAACGTCAAGAACCGAATGGCTGTCTCTGGGAGAATCTAGCACCGCATTTTGGATCTGGAATTTGCCACCCTCAGCGTTTCTGCCATTCTCGACCGCGAAATCCGGCCCGACTGTCCAAGTCGGGCAAGAGATGGGTAAGCTGTGCCGCAGCGTGTGAACGCCGACACGTTTGGTAATGCCGGCACGCCCCGCCGCCAGGCGAACGATCCGGTGGAGCTGGCGCGCACTCGTATGCTGGCCGCGGTAGCCGGGAAACAACCAGGGCTGACCGGGAGACATCCATCCCTTCTTGCGCGCGACGCGCCACCATTCGCGCAATATCTCGAGAAGCTTGGGCGAGAGAATGACATACCGATCCTTCTTACCCTTGCCCTGTTCGACCCGGATGACCATCCGGTCACGGTCGATGTCGGTGAGCCTGAGCGATACGACCTCCGAGGCTCGCAGGCCGGTGGCGTAAGCCAGGCTCAACAGCGCGTTGTGCTTGATGTTTCTCGCCGCGGCGAGCAGCCGACCGACCTCTTCCGGGCTCAGAACAACGGGCAGGCGGCGTGGCTCGCGGGTCGAGACGACCTCCTGGGCAAGATCGTGGCGCTTCAACGTGACGTTGAAGAAGAACCGCAGGGCAGTGGCACTGACGTTGACGGTCGGTACCGTCGCCCCGATCGACGCCAGCCACAACTGATAGCGATGGACATCCTCGGCGGTAGCCTTGTCGGCAGACCGGCCCAGAAAATCGGCAAACCTTTTGACGTGGCGGATATAGTCGTGCTTGGTCTTGGGACCAAGCCGGCGGATTGTCATGTCCTCGATCAGCCGCTGGCGTAACGGGCTGATGGCCTTGTCGGTCATTGGGGGCTCCTGTCTTGGGTGAGGTTCTTGGCCCCTCAATCTCAAGACAGGACGCCTGCCTCCCGCTAGCTCCCAAACGCTTGCCGTCGCCACAAATTACCGCGACAGCGGTTTCGTCGTGTGCCCAGCATGTTCGATAGCTTGGGGGTGGAAGTCCCCTATCCAACCTGATGGAGGTGAAGGATTAGCGAAGCACAAGGGCGTCATCGCGAGGTGGCGTCTGAAGGCAGTGCGGAGCAAAACCGCGACCTGACGAACAGAAAGCGGATATCAGGCATCCCTGGCCGGACGAGTGGGCGACTAATCACGAAGTCCATATCCATCAAGGACCAGGGCTGTAGATCCGGCGGGGGTGCGGGGAAGGCGATCGAACTTACCTGGGGAGGCCTGCGGCGTGTTCCGATCTCGGAACTGAGGGAACCGCGAGGTGACCTGATCGCGGCGCAGGAGTCAGCAGACGGCACAGTAGGTCAAGCCGTCGGCAAGGCTAGTGAGGCACTCCAAGGCCGAAAGGCGGAGCAACAGATAGGCCGAGCCGGAAACGATGGCCGAAGGCCCGAACGATTGGGAGTGGCAAGTAGGATTGGCGACTCATGAGTGGAACGCGGCAGAAGATCCAGTACTCACTGGCCCTGGAACCGGATGATCGGGGTGAAGCCCGGGTCAGCGGTCACCAAGGGGCCGAACCATTCGTGGCGAAGCCAGCACCCGAAAGCCCGGCTTTGACGGAACAATTAATGGAGGAGGTGTGCGACCGAGAGAATCTCGTAAGAGCGTGGAAACGCGTTCGACGGAATAAGGGCGGTCCTGGCGTGGATGGGATGACTATCGACGACGCTAAGGACTACCTGCGTGAGCACTGGCCAAGCATTCGGTCTCAATTGCTCGATGGAACCTACCAGCCGCAGCCGGTCAAGCGGGTCGAAATCCCCAAGCCGGACGGCGGGATCAGAAAGCTCGGCGTCCCTTGCGTCGTCGACAGACTGATCCAGCAAGCCTTGCTGCAGGTGCTCCAGGAGCGGTGGGACCCGACGTTTTCCGAGCA
Organism: uncultured Alphaproteobacteria bacterium; assembly: GCA_963772295.1. Lineage (GTDB taxonomy): Bacteria > Pseudomonadota > Alphaproteobacteria > ATCC43930 > CGMCC-115725 > AP-15. Next base: position 455,722 of record CAVYWO010000015.1, on the reverse strand, counting down.
TAGTTACGGCTTCCGACCGGGACGCTCCGCCCATCAGGCGGTGGCGCAAGCGCAACGATACGTTGCCGAAGGCTACAGTGTCGTGGTGGACCTTGATCTCGAAAAATTTTTCGACCGAGTCAATCATGACAGCCTGATGGCGCGCGTCGCCGCACGGGTGACCGATAAACGTGTGCTCAAGCTCATTCGGGCGTTTCTCAAGTCCGGGGTGATGGAAGGCGGCTTGGTCAGCCCGGTGGATGAGGGGACCCCGCAAGGCGGCCCGCTCTCGCCCCTCTTAAGCAATCTCGTGCTCGACGATCTCGACAAGGAGCTGGCCCGACGAGGTCACCGCTTTTGCCGATACGCGGACGACTGCAATATCTATGTTCGCAGCCGCCGCGCCGGTGAACGGGTCATGGCCTCGGTCAGCCGGTTCCTGACCCAGAAGCTGCGGCTGAAGGTCAACGAGGCGAAAAGCGCGGTGGCGCGACCGGAGGAGCGCAAGTTCCTGGGGTTCAGCATCTCGAATGACGGGAGCGAGCGGCGCATTGCGCCACAAAGCCCTCGACAAATTCAAGACGCAAGTCCGGGAGATGACCCGCCGGACACGGGGGATCAGCCTACAGCAGCTGATCGAGGACCTGACGCCATACCTCATCGGATGGCGCGGCTACTTCGGCTTCTGCCAGACCCCACGTGTGCTCACGAACCTGGAAGCGTGGATCCGCCGAAGATTGCGCTTGTATCTTTGGCGGCAGTGGCAGAACGGGCACAACCGCTTCAACGAACTGCGCCGTCGCGGCGTACCGAAGTTCAATGCAGCGGTCGCGGCCGGTTCGCCGACCGGGTTCTGGCGCATGTCAGGACATCCGGCGGTCCAACAAGCACTGCCCAACCGCTACTTCGACTCGCTGGGTCTCCCCCGACTCCATGTCTCTGTCCACGCTTAACCCGGTCGAACCGCCGTGGTACGTGACCCGTATGCCCGGTGGTGTGGGAGGGGTGGCACCGCGAGGTGTCCCCCTATCCCGATCTTCGACCCTTCAGAGACATTCCCGGCTGCGCCGGCGGATAGTCAGGGCGGCCCAGGAGCGGTCGTTCGCGCCAGCTGCGATCACCGGTAGCGTTCGAGCCGCCTGCAAAATTCTGTCGCCGATAATTTCCGGAGTTGACTTGCTGCGACCGACCCGTTATCGTTAACTCGATATAACGCGCCGCCCTTAGGCACCGTCAGTCGTTCTGAAGGTACGAAAAACCGTCACAAAGAGAGGAAAAACAACCATGTTAGGCAGCTACGCGAAGCAGTGGGTGCTCGTTGCCGCATCGGCGGCTGTTTTGATGTCGTCTTCATTCGCGGCTCACGCGGATGACGCGGCCACTAAGCGGCGAACAAATATCAACCTTGCTGTGGCTTCCAATTTCTACGGCGTCCCGCCATCAAATAGCGCGATAACGGATCTTATTACATCATTTGAAAAGTCTAACCCTAAATACAGGGTTACTGTAGTTGACAATGGGGCCACATCAACTCTCGAAGCTCATATCATTAGCGGCAATAAACCAGGCGTAGATCTTTTTTTAGCGGCTGACACCGCCACCCCCTTTGATTTACTTACCAATCACTTTAAACTGGTGACTACCTATAACTCCTTCTTCGCCCCGCCATTATACACTTTTAATTATGCCGGGGGCATTCTTGCGATATTGAGCAACAAGCGTGGTGTAGATCTGTCCTGCGATACCGGAACTTGCGGCTATGATCCCAAGGTTTATTCAACAGTGGCGATCGCCGACCCAAGTCTTGCACCTTATGGAGTAGCAGCTCAGTCGGTATTGATCAGCAGGTATGGTCTTATACCGCCTCTTTCCACGAACAGTCTTGTCCAGGAATATCCTAATATCACTGCCACTTACGATGCGGTTATCGCTCGGAAGAACCCGGTAGGATTTGTGGCAATGTCGGCGATCTGTTCCGGCGGGAGTTATCCGACGTCCGGAACAAGTGCTTTAGCGTATTTTCCTATTGAAAGCAGCGCGAAGCCTTCAGTTCTTTTAAACCAGTACAATCCCCTTACCCAAGCTGGCATTGCGGTTCGCAACCCTCACGGCCGTACGCCGGCCCAGAATAGCGAACTAGAGGCCTTTGTCGAGTATTTGACGGACTTTACGTCGCCACCAACGCCAGATTCACCAATGATGACCACGCTTAAAAAATTCTGCTATAGCGCTCCGTAAAACGGCCTGCGCGGCAGCGACGGTTCCAACACCCTCGGGTGGCTCCGCTCGCTGCCTATTGGGCGAGACCTTATCAACCGCGCCCTCCACCCTCGGTCTCCTTTCCCCACTCCAATTGCAGAGGGCGGGCGCGACATATTCGGCGGTATATCGATGTCAACTGCCAACAAAAAGGGTGGTGCGAACCGGTCATCGCGCGAAGCCGAGATGCGGGGTGACCGCCATATCCGGGCTCGGATCAACAGCGCAGTTGGCCGCGATCACACATGACCCAGAGCGGTGGTTGCGCCGTCCACCCAAACGCCTGTTGCCGCGATGTCACACATTCCGGCGAAGGTGGAAAAACGCAAGTAGGGATATTGACAACGCCCAACCGAAACGCTCGATATATCCGGACGAATACGGCGCTAGCGACGCTGATTTTTGATTTTCGAATGGGCTGGACACATGAAAGCCGACGCGCAAAATCGCTGCAACCCATTGAAGATTCGATGGCTGGGAGCGGCGGTTGGAGCGGCGATCGCGCTACTGCCTTTTGTCGCACGCGCTCAGAACACGCAACCGACGTTTGCACTTCCAGCGATCCCGCCGCCGGCGAACGGATCCCTAAATTCCGGTCCCTTCGCTTCCTGGCTTGACTATGGTTTCGGCCACCCAAGCGGCGCAACCGAATTGGATGACGCCGCTTGTGACAGTCACGCCGCGCCTCGAACAAGAGTTCCGGTTTGATTTCTATGACCAGCAAAACGGAACCGGCAGCCAGGGGAACGGCCAACACATCGTACAATTACGGCGGGCCAGGCGGCCCGAGGGTAGAGTTTATCCCCGCCTGGAACGTGGAACTCATTGCGGCGCCTCCGCCTTACGAGACGGCCAGTGGCCCCAAGGGGAATGCGCAAGGCTGGGGCGATTGGCCAGCATTTCTTGTCAAATACCGCTTCCTTTCCGCCAACAAAGAAAACGGCGATTACATCGTCACCGGATTCTTTCAGATGACAGACCCGTTGGGAACGGCTGGAAAAATTTCAAACCATGTTCTAACCGCGCAGCCGACGCTCGCTGCAGGCAAAGGCTGGGGTGATTTTGATATTCAATCGACGGTCAGCGTGCAGATTCCGGTCGCCGGGCTCTCCTCGCCGGGCAACACGGCCGGAAATGAATATGAACTCACTTCGGCGATCCCATACTTTGGAACACTGCCTTCCAGTATCATTTCATGCAGTATTTTTGGCCGGAACTCGAGGTCAACTACGAGCACTGGCCGAATGGAGAGCACGAAGGCCTCAGCCAAGTCCTGCTCACGCCGGGTATCATATTCGGGCGCTTCAAGATCGGCCAGGACAGCCCGACACGGCCGATCAACCTGATCTTCGGCGTCGGATATCAGGTGGCAGTGACGTCAAATCCGGTCATCAAAAACAATTTCGTCGCCACCTTACGGATCACCTTCTAGCTCCGGCGTGACGATGCGTCCCCCCAATCATCGTTCGTCTGCCTAGCGTATTCAGGCCTTAAGGGGTATCCGTCCGTTCAGCGCCGGCAGTCATGGAGTTGAGGAAGGGCGCGGCAGCGTTGAGGCTTGGCCAATGGCTGCTGCGGCGCTCCTCAGCCGAGCGCCCGGCAGACTCTCCTGAGCACGATTGGCCTGAGAGATATCCAGGACAATGTCCCAGCGTCATCTCATGTCGAGCGCATAGCCGAACTTCTCAATTATGGCGCGCGCCTCGGGACCCTTGAGAAATTCGAAAAAGGCTTTCGAGGCCTCGTCGGTCGCGCCCTTTTTCAGGAGCACTGCGTCCTGCCGGATCGGCGAATAGAGGCTCTGTAGCACGAGCCAGCGCGTTCCCGCATCGGTCCCGAACAGTTGAGAGAGCGCGACGAAGCCGACCCTCGGCATTTTTCGTATCGACGAACTGGAAGGCTTGGGCGATGCTCTCCCCCTGCACGATCTTCGGCTGAAGCGCGTCATAGACGCCGAGCGCCTTCAAGGCTTCGATCGCCGCAGCGCCATAAGGGGCGGCCGCCGGATTGGCGATGGCGAGCTTGGAAAAGCGGCCCGCTCTAAGCGCCTCGCCGCCGTTTGTTACGTCCACGACCTTGCTCCATAGCACGAGCCTGCCGATCGCGTAGGTGAATTCGGTTCCGGGAACCGCGTAGCCCTCGTCCACCACCGCCTTCGGCCGCTCGGCGTCGGCAGAGAGAAACACCTCGAACGGCGCGTCGTGCGCTATCTGGGCGAAGAAAGGCCCCGAGGCGCCGAAGCTAAGGATCGCCTCATCGCCCGTCTTCTCCCTGAAGAGCGCCGCAATCTCCCTTCGCGGGCTCGGTGAAGTTGTCCGCTACCTCCCGCGCTCGCAGCGAACATTTGGAAGCGGGGGCAATCAGGGAATCCCCGCCGGGCTTTCGGGTGCATATGGCGCGACCGTGAGGCTTGCAGGGCAAGCCGCACCAGCGGCGATCAACCGACTGATCGAACTCATGTCGTCTGCGGACGAACGAGTGGCATCCGTCGCCTGTAATGCGGTCCTAGATCGCGCATTCGGCAAGCCGCGGGAATGCGACCTAAAGCCTGAGTTGTCCGACAAGCGCTTAACATTCAATCCTCGCGCTTACAGCCCGGCAGACCTGGCCGTGATCGAGGCGGCCCTGAAGCTGATGCGGGCTGGCGGATCGGCGCCGGCCGAGCCGGAGGTGATCCCGCCCGGCTGAGCGATGGAATACGCCCAGCTGCGCGATCGGGTCGGAAGCCTCGAAGAGGACCCAAAGAGTGATCCCGCCCGGCGACGGGTAGGGCGCCACAAGCTGAACGACTTTGTTTCTTGCTGAACCGAAGTGTGACGCCGCCCGGCGACCGGTCAGAACACCGAAGCCTTCGCGCCGTTCAGCGTCTGCGCGTAAACACGATCGAGATCTACTCGCGCCAGGCACGCAACTTCGAGAACGAGATGCGAGCGATTGAGATTCGCATTCGGGCCGAGCGCCGCTGCGGCGAGCTGCTGGCCGAGATCAAGCGCGCGCAGGGCAAACGGTCGGACCTCGCAACTTCGCCCCAGCCCAAGGTGAAGTCGCTCAAGGATCAACGCGAAGGGTTCGGAATTTCGCGCACCCAAGCAGAACGCTGGCAGAAACTCGCCGCGGTGCCGGAAGCCGAGTTCGAGGCGACCTTCGGCCGCCCCGAGAAGCCGTCGACGACCGAGATCATCAACAGAGAGGGGCGAAGAATCGCAACGTGGTAGATTCCCGCGCCCTTTGGCTCTGGGGCAGGCTGCTCGACTTCGAGAGGGATGGCCTGCTCGGTGCCGATCCCGAGGAAATCTGTGCGACCATATTTTTGCGACAGCGACTACCGCAAGCCCACCGCCGGCAGATATCACCGGCATCCGAACTGCCCGCGACCCCGACGGTTGGGACCCCTTCGACGCGAGATCGGAAGGCGGCCTCGAAAAGAGGACCCGACGATGGGCGGGGGGAGCCCCGGCTGAGCGAGCGGCCGCGGCGTTCCTTTTATTTGTTCGATCAGTTGCAGTCCGGTCATGTGTGGCATGGCTTGATCGGTGATCACAAGCTGGATGCCACTTTCGCGTCGAAGGATGGCGAGCGCTTCGCACGCGGAACTGGCCTCAAAAACCTTATGCCCGAGGTCGTCTAACATCGCCGCCATGTTGGTGAGAACGAGCGAATCGTCGTCGACGACCAACACGATCAGTCGGCGGTGCTCTGTCGCCGGCACTTGAATAGGTACCTCAGCCTCGGTTGCTTGCGCGGTCTTTTTTGCCACCGGCAACCAGAGTTCGACCGTCGTGCCTTGCCCTTTCTGACTCCTCAGGACTAGTTGCCCGCCGGATTGTTCGGCCAGGCCGTGCACCATCGGGAGTCCTAACCCGGTTCCCTTGCCGACCTCCTTGGTGGTGAAAAATGGGTCGATCGCCCGCGCGAGCGTGTCTTCATCCATGCCCTCCCCGGTGTCCGTCAGCGAGAGGCAGACGTACTGGCCAGGCTGTAATCTGCCGTGTGCGAATGCGACGCTTTCCAGCCGGGCGGCGATGACAACGGTACCGCCTTGCGGCATTGCATCCCGCGCGTTAACCGCAAGATTGAGCAATGCCATTTCGAGCTGGTTCGAGTTTGCGTTCGCCCGGGGTAAACCAAGCGGGAAGCGGGTCTCGATCCTCACCGAAGGACCGAGAGATCGTTCGAGTAACTCGGCCGTACCGTGGACGAGCGCCACGATATCAAGCGGCTGAAAGTTGAGTTGCTGCCGCCGCGCAAAGGCTAGCATGCGCTGCGTTAGCGACGAGCCGCGCTCGGCGCCGCGCAAGGCGTTGTCGATCAGGCGGATGACGGACGCATCCGTCGCCCGCCGCCGCGCAATCTCCAGGCTGCCGATAATAACCGTCAACAAATTATTGAAATCGTGGGCGATACCGCCGGTAAGCTGTCCGACGGCCTCCATCTTCTGCGACTGAAATAAAACCTCACGCGTCCTTTCGAGAGCGAGTTGTGCATCGCGCCGCTCCGTGAGGTCGCGCGTGATTTTAGCGTATCCCGCAAGCTCGCCCGCCGGATTGCGGATCGGATCGATGATGACGTTGGCCCAAAATCGGCTTCCGTCTTTGCGCACACGCCATCCCTCGCCCTCGAATTTGCCGTCTTTGACCGCCGTGGCAAGTGCGACCGCCGGCAAGCCTGCTTCGCGATCTTTATCGACGTAGAATTGAGAGAAGTGCTGGCCGAGAATTTCGGCCTCCTCATATCCCTTGAGGCGGCACGCACCCGGATTTCCAGCTTACTATTCTGCCATTGGGATCAAGCATAAAGATCGCGTAATCAGTCACCGCATTGACAAGAAGACGATACCGGCCGAGCTCGGCGGCCTCCGCCTCCTGCACCTCAAGATTGCGCTGTAGCGCGCCCACCACTGCTCGGAACTGCTCTTCCCTCTTACGCAGCGTGGCGATCGCCCGCTCACGTTCGATGGCGCCTCGTGTCTGTTCGGCCTCCGCGGGATCGAGCAGCAGCTCACCCAGTTCCGGATGCCGCTCCATCAGCGCGAGCATGTCCGCTTCGTAGGTGAGCTCACTGTGCGTTTCCGTCCAGTAGTGCGCGGCGCAAATGAACGCCATGAAGGCGAGGAGAAATTCCAAGTTGGTCTCGCCGACTGCTGTGCGCACCGCTTCGCGGACAGGGCCCGAGGCCAGCGGTGCCAGAAACAGCACGGTCAGCGCGTCGAACAGATCGTGCTCAAATTCGGTGCGGGGAGCCGGGATGGGCTCTATCACAGTGCGCCCGGACAAGCGCCCGAGAGCTGCCGCGAGCGCTTCGGAAGCGGGCACTGGCCGACGCAACAGCGCAATCACTTTATCCACCGTTTCCGGCTCAACCGACCCATCGCCCGCGGGCCGCCCGTGGCCTACTAGGGACCAGCTTTCCTCGGCCGAGGTCGCCCGCGCGCTTCGGCTACTCGCCAGGCGCCTTCCGCGTGCTCTGCCACGCCTTTCGCCGCGGTCAGTTGCCGGAATTCTTCGCACCGGCGCGCACCGGGCCCGCCAGGCTCAGCCCAAGAAGAGCCGAGCCCACGAGCAGATCGTGGCGCTGCGCAAGCGCAACTACTCGGTCTACGAGATCAGCCAAGCGCTCAAGGAGCAGGGAATCGCCGCTGAGCGCGACCGCGGTGCGCGAGGTTCTGGCCGAGGAGGGCTTTGCGCCCCTGCCGCGCCGGCTCGACGAAGAGCGCCCCGACCCGGCTGCGGCCCGACGCCGAGGCGGTCGCCAATGTCCGTGACTTCGCCCTTACGCCCGCGCGAGTTCACCACCCGGGTCGGAGGGCTGTTCCTGTTCGTCGCACGATCTGGTGCGTCTCGACAGCGACGCATCTGGCGCTCAGCGCCAAACTCCCTGGCTCCGCCATGATCCCGGCCGGCCACGCCTTGCGGGCCTCGCTCGCCCTCAAGCTATGGTCGATCGAACGCAAGAGCCACGTCATGGCGCTCGTGGCCGATGAAGGGCTCGCGCTGTTCTGCGGGCTCAATGCCATGCCCAAGAAGAGCTTCCTGTCGGAATATTCCTCGCGCATCACCCCGCGAGAAGGTCTCCCGCCTGCTCGCCGCTGTGGCACGGCCAACTGACCGGAGAAACCCTCTTGCCCGGCGAGTCCCTCAATCTCGACTTCCACTCGGTGCCCTACTTCGGCGAGCACCCGCTGGTCGAATCCCACTATCTGTCCAAGCGCAGCCGCCGCCAGCCCAGCATCCTCACCTTCCTCGCCCAGGACGCCGACAGCCAGGTGTTCTGCTATTCGAACGCCGACATCCGCAAGGGCGACGAGGCCGAGGAGATCTTTCGCTTCATCGAGTTCTGGAAGCGTCAGTACGGCAGCCTGCCGCAGCACCTCGTCTTCGACTCCAAGCTCACCACCTATGACCGCCTCGACCGGCTCGATGCCGCGCGGGATCACCTTCATCACCCTGCGGCGACGCTCGCCGACCCTGCTCGCCGAGATCGACCAGCTTGCCGCCATCGGCCTGGCGCACCGTCACCCTCGAGATCCCCAGCCGCAAGCATCGCACCCCGCGCGTCTATGAACAGAAGGCTCGTCCGCATAAGCGCGACTTCCGCCAGTTCTTCATCACCGATCTCGGCCATGACGAGCCCACCATCCTGCTCACCAACGACGCCAAGTCCACCGCCAAGACGATCATACCCGCTATGCCAAACGCATGCTCATCGAGAATGCCCTCGTCCGACGCCGTGCGCTTCTTCCACATCGACGCACTCTCTTCATCGGTCGGCTTCAAGGTCGACTTCGACATGGCGCTCCTCGTCATCGCCTCGGCCTCTATCGCCTGATGGCCCGCCGCATGCGCGGATACGATGATGCTCAGGCGCGCCAAATCTTCCGTGATCTCATCGACATGCCGGCCGACGTCGCCATCACCGAAAGCGAGATCACGTGCGCTTCCACCGCCGCGCCCACCTGCCGATCGTCCTCGCCTCCGGGCTCTTCGACAAACCCGTCGCCGTTCCCTGGTGGAACGCGCGACCCTTGCGCCTCGTCCAATAGCCCTCGACAAACCTCGGCGTTAGGTAAACCCTGCGCCGTTCTCGTTACGTGGAAATCCAGGCTAGGAAACCAACATGGCGCACGATGCAGTAGCGCACCACGCAGAAGCGCGAGAGGTGAACGAACAATCGCTCTTTGAAGAGTGAAGGCAGTGGGTTATCGAGATAGGCCGACTTGGCGAAGTCCCATAGTCGCTCGATTAGGCCGGGTGCGGCTTCAGCGGAGCAGAAAAAATTCGGAAGCACCCCGAACCGCTCGGCAACCTCGTCGCGGAAGGTCGTGGGTGCTCCCATGTTCGCATCCTTAGGACTGATGTTCCTCGCGGCGCAGGGCTGCGCCTTGGGGTACGCCCCAAGCCTCGGCATTCCAGGCTCCTGCTAAACGTCGTCAAATTCAGTACGTTCCTTTCCGCCACGAATTCGATGACACCCTTTCGGTCTGAGCACACCGGATGACGACTTCCCGCCTGGCCTCGCGATCGTCAGGGTGATCGGGGAGGTCTCCCATGGGGCAGTACGGGTCATTCCGCGGCCGGGCCTCGATATGGCAACTGAGACTGCCATCGCGAGGTCGAGCCCGACCCTGGTGAGATGGCGTGGCGCTACGGCCCCGGGGACGGCAGTAGCCGACTGGTGCCAACACCCACACCCTATCCTCACGCGCGCGGGTCCTGCGTGCTCCAAATGGCCCGAGCTGTGAAATGCGAGCGAGCGGCCTGGCCATCCCGGAGCGTTCTTTTCGATCGGGTGTTCATAAACGGAGACGGCGATCTGGAGCAAACTGGAGACAGCATGACGACAATCACATTGGAGATCAGGCAAGTAAAGTCGCGGGTGACTTGAAGGAAGGCATCGTCGGCGCGGTGGAAAAAGCCAGCGACTTGGCTGGAAAAGCACGGACCACGGCGGCCGAGGCGGGTGACACGATCCGAGGTGCAGCAATCGAAGCCGGGAAGAAAGTATCTGATGTGGCGGCGGAGACCCACAGGCAGGGTGTGAAGGCTGGCGACTATCTGAGTCGGCGCACTGCAGAACAGCCATTGCTTGCACTCTTGCTTGCGGCGACCGTCGGCTATGCGATTGCCTATCTAGTGCATCGGCGATGATTCCCCTGCGACGGGCTGCGCGGCGCGGAGTAACCACGCTGATCCGGAGCGAGATGTTCGGACAACCGACATTGTGAGCAAAGTGGAAGAGCGAATACGGGGAGCGACCAGAGGACATCCATGGCCTCGTGCTCGAACCCGCACGTGGCACTGTCCGTGGTCACCGGCCGATCATCGAGCGCAATCACCGAGGGGCGCGGGACAGACCATCGCGCGGACCGCAGGAGAAATTGGAAGGGGAACCGAGCATGGCGGACCGGACCGGCAGCGCCGCGTCTTCGACCGAGGTCATCCCGGCCGGGCACGCGGCACCGACCGCCGCCGAAGATCAGGAGGGGTCGCCGGCCCCGACCGGTCTCGCCGGCCTCTCGGTTGCGGCGCTCGGGGTCGTGTTCGGCGATATTGGGACGAGCCCGGTCTACACCTTTCGTGAGTGCTTCAACCCCGAGCGCGGACTGGCATTCCTGCCCGAAAACGTGCTCGGCGTGCTGTCACTGATCGTATGGGCGCTGATCCTGGTCGTCGCCGTCAAATACGTTCTGTTGATCATGCGCGCGGATAATCAGGGCGAGGGCGGGATCCTGGCCTTGCTGGCGCTGACCCAAGAGGCAGCGCGAAGCCCTCGCGCGCGCACCATTCTCGTGCTGCTGGCGCTCGGCGGGGCTGCGCTGTTCTACGGCGACAGCATGATCACGCCGGCAATTTCCGTGCTCGGCGCGATCGAACGGATCGGCGTCGGAACCCCGGCGTTGAGCCGGTTCGTCGTGCCGCTTACAATTGTCGTGCTGGTGGTGCTGTTCGTCTTTCAAAAGCGCGGCACCGAGAGCGTCGGCCGGTTCTTCGGCCCGGCCATGCTCGTGTGGTTTGCGGTGATCGGGGTCGACGGGTTGATCCAGATCGCCGAAGCCCCACGCGTGCTGGCGGCGCTGAACCCGGTGCACGCCCTCAGGATCTTCAGCACGTCGCCGGTGACCGGCTTCCTGGTGCTCGTCCTCAATTATTTTGGACAGGGTGCGTTGATCCTCAGCGACAAGACAGCGCTCGAGAACCCGTTCTTTCGCATGGTGCCTGCGTGGGGGCTGCTCCCACTGGTGCTACTATCGACTGCAGCGACCGTGATCGCGTCGCAGGCGGTGATCTCCGGTGCCTTCTCGCTGTCGCGCCAGGCGATCCAGCTGGGGCTGATGCCGCGGCTCGATATCTATCAAACCTCGGCGCAAGCGCGCGGTCAGATCTACATCTCGCAGATCAATTGGCTGCTGCTGGTGGCGGTGCTCGCATTGGTTCTGGGATTCAGGAGTTCGAGTGCCCTCGCCTCGGCTTACGGGTTTGCGGTCACCGGAACAATGACCCTCACTACAGTGCTCATCGGCGCGGTCATGCGTGGTGTCTGGGGATGGCGATGGCCGAAGATCGCCGCCGTGCTGATACCGATCATGATCGTAGACCTGGCATTGTTCGGCTCGAATTCGCTGAAGATCCCGACCGGCGGTTGGTTCCCATTGGTGATTGGGATCGTCATGTTCACGATCATGACCACCTGGCGTACTGGCCGCCGGCTGGTTCTGGCGCAGCTGGAGCGCGAAACGATGCCGCTGGCGGCGTTTCTCGCCACTTGCGAGGAGGCGCCGGAGGCCCGAGTCTCAGGCACTGCGGTCTTTCTCAGCACCCATACCGAGCACGTGCCCCCGGCCTTGCAGCTGAACCTCAAGCACAACAAGGTGCTGCACCGGACGGTGCTGCTCGTCCGCGTTGCGACCGACAATATTCCGCGGGTCGCGGGTCCCGACCGGATCACGGCGCGCGAGGTCGGCGGCGGCTTTTGGCAGATCGACGCCCATTTCGGGTTCGCCCAGACGCCGAACCTGCCGCGGGAGCTCTGCCGCGCGGAAATTCCGAGGCTCGACCTGGATCTCGACAAAATCTCCTTCTTCGTCGGGCGCGCCAACGTCAAATCGACGCTCCGGCCCGGGATGGCTCGCTGGCGCGAGCGCCTCTACATCGTCCTCACGCGGCTCGCGACGCAGTCGACCCAGTTCTTCCGGATCCCTCCGGACCGCGTCATCGAACTTGGCGCCGAGGTCGAGATCTGAGGTCCCAAACCAAAGCATGGGACGAGCTGCGCTGATCGAAATCTGCGAGCCTTTGCTCAAAAGAACAGCGGCAATTCCGGTAGAACATGTGCCCGTCCGGATCATCGATGGGCTGTTTCTTCAGCGTTGATACGCTCCGAGCTGTAGGGTTTCTGTACCGCTCAGGTTTGCCGGTTCAGGCTTTACCCTCCGTGGCCTACAGGAAAAACGGTAGATGAGTAGTGGCAAGCTGGACGAGCGTTACTTCAAAACGCTGCTCGCGCGTGCCTCGGCCACCAGCCGGTCAGCGTCCTCCGGCAGCAGAAACCCGGATTTGACCTCCTCGACCGCGGCATTCTTCACCGCTGCAATGTAGCCCTCGTGCGAGCCGTACCGCTCCTCGAGCGAAAGCCGCGGGTCGTGCGCGGCCTCCCCCTCCGCGCGGGTGCGGGCGAACCGGACAAAGCTCCCGACCAGGTAACAAAGATCGCCTTCGGAGTATCCGGCACGGCGAAGATTCCATCCCGTATAGGTGCCGAGCGGGGCGCGGAGCGTAACCGAGCGCACACCGTCGATCTCGTTGCCGTCCGCGTCGACCTTCGGCACGCGCACGGTGTAACCTGGCGGCCTCTTGGGGATCGGCGGCTCCCCGAGGATGCCCGATTCCAGATCGGGGTCGAATTCCGGCCCGCGGTATTCTATCGGAAGATTGTTCACGAGCCCGGTATAGGCAACGCCGGAAATGGCCGGGAACCCGGTTGCGGCGCGCTCGGGCAATACGAGTGTGCCGTCCGCGATAAGCGGATAGCGGCTTTGCGGGGCGGGCGTACCGTGCGCAACAAGGTCCTGCAACCGCAGCAAAAGCGCGCGCAGCGGCTCGAAATAACGGTTCGGATTGCCCGGCAGCCGACAAAGAAAGGTGGGCAACCCGACCACGTGCTGGGTCGAAGCGAAATGATAAAGATGTACGTTGGCGGGCAGCTCGAGGTCGCGCTCGGCGCCGTCCGTGGTGTCCAGCGACATGCGCTGGTTCCAGTATTCGTTTGAGCTGACGGTCTGGAAAATTTCCGGGCAGGTCCGGCTCGCTGCGCAGCGCGACAGGATGCCGTCGGTCACGCCGGAGACCGCGTCGTGCTGCACGCCCCAGCTGAACGGCGCGTCCTGCATGGGCGCCATGTGGTCCTCATGCTGCAGCGAATCCGTCCCCGGCTGGCCGAAGCGTTCGTTCAACCCGTTGCGGGCAGAAGCTATGTGCACGTTGATGCCGTCGAACACGCGCTGCCCGGATTCCTCCTGGTTGAAGCCGAGATGGAGGAAGCTGCGCAGGAAGCGCCCGCTCTGTGAGGTGCCGTGCGCCAGGGCCCAGCGCACCGATCCGGCGAGCGGATTGGGATGGCCGGCATCGTCGCGCTCGGCGCGCCGCAGAAAGGCGACGAGATCGCGAGACGCCGCGAGTCCGAGCCCGAGCACTTTCGGACCCTTGGCCGTATAGATGAGCTGATAAATGTGGTTCGTGTCGAAGCCGCCCTTCAGGCACAGATGAGCGGTGCTCGGAATGCCCGGAAACGGTTTCCGAGTGCAATCGGCGAGCGCCCAATCTCTAGTCGGCACCGGAACGGGTGCATCGCTCTCGTGCACCTTCATCGTTAGCGTGTCGCCCGCATTATTGGTGCCGACGGATTCGTAGGTGGTTCCTTGTCCCAGCGTCGTGTCGCCAAGCCCTAGCGTGCTCGCAGGCCTGAAAAGCACATAGTCCTTGCGCACGCGCCCCGTGATCTCGCCCCCGCCGGGAGCGTGTGCCTCCGGCGCGTTCAGCCGGATCGTTCCGGGGAGCAGATCGCCCTGCCAGCCGCCCCAGACCAGGGAGAATCCACGGCGCTGCAGGAAGCCGTCACCGGCTGCGGTGGCGCTGTTGCCGGCGGTCGCGCCCAGGTTGAACATGTCCAGTGCGACTTTGTTTCCGCAATTCACCACGTCGAACAGCAGCGTGCCGTTGCCGCGCGCCATGTCGGCCGGCTTGAGGATGGCGACATCCATGGAATACGCGACCTTGCCGGCGGCGTTGCGCGGTGCGAGCGCGATGTCCTGGATAATCGCGTTATGCGGGTCCGCCGAATCGACCTCGCCATAGGCGGTGCCGGTCAGAAGCGTAAAACGGCCGACCTCGCCAAACGACGCGCCGCCGAACGCCGGCTCGACACGGGTGATATCGAGTACCGTGATCCGGGCGGGGGCGGGACCGGCAAGGAGCGCAAGCGAGATGGCGGCTGCGCCGATCCCCGCTGCGCGCCGCGCCCACGAGGCGCGCCCGCCGCTAAGATCTGGTGAACTCATCCGACGTCTCGTGACGTGACATGGCACGGCCGGACCTCGGCCACAGGGGACGCGAAGCTGCGGCCGGTTGGGTCGAATTGTGGCATCCTCGCCATCCGGAGGCCGTAGGAGGAGGAACAGATGGCAGCGCTGCGTCAGAGCGTCAACTCGAGCGCAACGGGTGAGCTGCTACGGCCGTGACGATCAGAAACCGAGACGACGTAAGCGCCGATGAGAAGATTGCCGTATTTGCACTGGACCTAAACACGCTGCCGGGGATTGATGGCGTCAGAAATGTGAGGGTTCTGGGAAGCACCTCGGCATACCTGTGTTCCCAAACAGGTTCGTTTTTTCTGGTAGATAATTCCGGGTACAGAGGCGAGGCTTTCACGCCTGACGTTTCCGTCGAGTCCAAATTGGGCCTACATGCCAACCTGCTCAAAAAGCACGACACTCGCCGGCGATCTCCTGCTCCGGTGCGATCGATTCGGGATCTCGGCTGCATCCGTCTTCCCCGGCTATGACGGGAAAGGGAAAGCGGTGCTTGAATCCACACTGGCGTGGCATTTCAGTCACCCGGATTAACATGGCCCTGCTCAAGACCGTGCAAGAGGTGATGAACGAGCGGGTCAATGAGTGTCTGGCCCTGGCAAAGATAAGTTCACGCCCGCCGTACGCCCTGTTTAAGCCAGTACCGCCACCTGCCGGCCAGTACATCCAGGTTCAAGCATATTCCTGAAGATCGACGATATACCCCATCTGCTTACCGCCGCGCATGTTATCGATCGTATCAAATACTCATCACTCTATATCGGCGGGAAGACTAAAGAGCCTTAAGATTTGCGGCGAAGATCATGTATTTATCAAATTTCGATGAGAAGCACTCCAGGGACGCGCGCACCGGGAAGATTGTGAATTCGCTTGAACCCAGGAGCATGAGCGGCGGAGCGCTTATTGACCTGGGAAACCTTGCCGACCTCGATCGCTTTGCTGAACCCGGAACTGGCGGTCGCCTAGCCTGCTTATCGAGCGTCATGCCAGATACAAGGCGATGGTCGCCACGCGAATGACAACGACTATTCGAGCAATGCGATCGCATCCGGGTAGGATGACCCTCGCTCAGGTCAGTTGAACACCGGTAGCGGTGGCATACCAACAAGCCCCGGTACGCTTTGTTAAAGCGGCAAAGGGGGCCGGCGATCGCGCGCTGAAACCCTCGGTCGGACTGAAGATGCAACCAAATCCGGCGGGGGCCGCTTTCGGCGCGAAGGCGCCCTTCTCGGGGTTCTGGGCTCAGCGCTGGGGCTGGCGATTTCCGCTCCGAGCGTCAAGGTTTCGGCCACCCTTCAGCGTGTCGGCCGCAGCCCCAGGGCGAGCGCGGTATCAGCCAGTGCCGCGACAGCGGCGGCGAGCGGTCGGTCGGCGGTGATCCAGCCGAGGGTAACGAGGCTGGCTGACAGTCCCGGAGCGGGTGAGGTAGATGCGCGCCTGGACCGGCGGCGATCCCCGCGGAGGCTCGCTAAGCGCTCTTTCGGCCGGACCTATGCCGGGGAGTATGAGCGCCATTGCCGTGTTACGATTTGCCGCAAGCCCGCACGCCGCGCCGCAATCCGGCGTAACAGCCAATTCCGCCGCAGCTCCAGTGACTCAGCTCCGGCCCCAAGCAACGACCGCATGCCCAAATATCCCTGCCCTTTCGGGACGGTGTGCTCGCCGACCAGCCCTTTGGGGGGCGTTCACGACGCGCCCCAGCGACGGATGCGGCACAACCTTGCCGGTAGGCAGCGACCCCTTCGCGCTCAACCCGCCGAATAGAGACAGCGATTCCGATCAACGGAGAAATGGCCGTGTCGGCGCTCCCCCGACGCTGCGTGCCTGGTGCCGGAGTTTAGCGCCGCCGATCGCGCGCCGGTGTCGCCAAAATAGCGCGCGTCGAACAGCCGTTCTCAGCCCGCAGCGCTGCGAGCCGGTGCCGGGACGCGGGCTGATGGCGTTCGGAACTATATTCATCAACCTGACGTTTCATGCGCAGACCTGTGAGTAGGCGAAGATTTGTCGCAAAGGGGGCGCCCCTTCACCGGTGACCCGCAGCATTGGCGACGATGCGCGCGCCAAGCCCTCGCGCTCGCACACCGGATGAGCGATCCCAATGCGCGGAAAATGATGCTTGCAGTCGCATTCAGCTACGATCGCCTGGCCCGGTATGTAGAAAAGCGCATTTTTCCCCTGGAGCTGACGGACTTGGGCCACGGTCAGCGCAGGGAATGATGCGGTTCGGCCCTTAAATATACGCCGATGAGGACGCTGCAGGTTGTGATCGCGCAGGCCGAGCGCGAGGCGCCGGCGGTCGATGCAACGCTTCCCCTCCGGGAGGACCGGCGCGCATAGCGGCGCCAGCTCGGGCACGAGCCGGGCGACGTCCCGGATCGCCGAGACGGCCATTTCCACATTGATCGGGTCGACGTCAAGCCTTCCCACACAACGAACACGCGAGGCAACCCCGCCACCACATTACGTGTTCGCGCGTATTCAACTTCGGGAAGTTAGGGCTGAAGCTTCGGGATCGGTGCACGGCCAGGATCGAAATGTCTTCCCCGTCCAGAACTTTCGGCGAAGCACCGACGGCTCCCGCCCCGCCCCTCCCGCCGACCGTGGCGACGCGATGGTCGCCGCGGCGCAAAGCCGAGGTCGTCCTTGCCGTGCGCAGCGGGAACATCAGCCGCGAGGAAGCCTATCGACGCTATTTGCTGTCACCTGAGGAACTCGCCGCCTGGGAGGCGGCGCTCGATCAAAACGGCATCCCCGGTCTGCGCAGTACGCGCCAGCAGAGCTATCGCCTCGCGCTGCTGGGCAAGAGGGGCCGCCCCAGCGCGAGAAGCGCGACACACGCGGGGGCCGGGCCGCCCGAGGGTCCGGGCATGTGAACAGCCGCAGATCACCGGGGCCGGGTCCGGGCAGAAGGCGTTTGAAGCGCCGCGGTTATGACGCAGCCGTCCGGCGCGGCAGCGTCAAGGCTTGGAACGCGCTTCGGCTTTCTCTGCGAGCTGGCGCCACAGCGCGGCGACGTTGTGATCATGGCCTCGCGAGGCGCGGGAGCCTCGCCCAGCCGCCGACCGTAAACACGCGCACCATACGTGGTCGCCCGCATTGTCCCCACGCGGCAAAAGCTGCTCATATCCGCGCCGAAGGGGGTGCGCCCCGTCACCGCAAGGATCGTCCCCTACATTCGCGGACGCCCTCCTTCGGCGCCCTCCGGCGGGCCGGCGCCGGAGCCCCGCACATGAAACCATAGCACCTTGCCGGCACCAGCACCTCGGGCGGGCGTGATGACCTGATCCAGGCGCTCGAAAGCACCGGCACGATGATATACCGGGTGCATTTTGTCGATCACGGGAACAACGTCCGCAGCGTTGAATACATCGAGCGCGCGACGGACGCCGAGGCCATTGAGGCTGCGCACAAGATGAACGTCCCAACGTTCATCGCGGGCTTCGACGTGTGGGAGGACGATCGGCTCGTCCACCGGCACCGAAAATACCAGCGGAGCCCGCCATAAAGCTTCATCCACGTTGCCGGCGCCGCTTGACTACACATGGCGCATCATAGGCCTTGAGAGGCCGACGGTGGCACGGACCGAGGCTTCGGCGGATCGAACTTCGCCCCAGGATCGCTTTCAACGGCGCCAGCCGCAGCGAGAGCGGGTAGGGGTCATCGTCGATCGCTGGGCGGAGAAGGATCGCGAGCGAGCGCGCCTCGTCATCGGTAAGATCGAGCGTCATCTCCGGAACATGGTATCGTCGGCGCGTGATTTCGGAACTCGACATTTGGCGCGCCGCCAACCTGCTGATCCGACAGCACGGCGACACCGCCGACCTTGAAGCGGCTCCCCTTCAGGATCTGATGTTCGACCGGGGTGATAACGAGGGGCGGCTCGTATGGGCACGGATAAGGCGGGCGATCGAGGCGCTGCGGGCGCCGCCATCGGGCGAGCCGGATTGAAGCCCGTCGGGCGTCGGTGGTGCGCGAAGCATGGGATCGGCTGCTCGATTTCATCATCGCGGCCGGGCTCGGCATCCTCGACTGGCTGGCGCCACCCAGAGAGACGCCTGTTGACCGGGCGATCCGCCTGGAGGGCGAGAAGCTGCGAAAGGCATTCCCCGCGACCGATTTCGACAATCCAGGGCCGCGACGCCTTCGATCTAGCGGCGCTCGGTTCCGTTGACCGAAATCAACCCGCCGGCCTGACCGTAGCCGCGAGACACAAGGCGAACGTTCCGGTCCATCTAGCGGCGCCCGGCGCTCCCGATGATGATCACGAGCACGCCGCCGCCGACCGCGCCGGAGACGGTCTGACCGACGATCGAGCCGATGTGGAGATCACCGCGTAGCAGATCGGTAGTGGCACCACTGGCGGCGCCCCGACGAACTGCGCGCTGAGACCGCCGCCGATGATGCCAGAGATCGTGTTTCCGACTGCGCCGAGATCGTATTTCCGCAGCAACTCGCCGGCGATATTCGCGCAGACCCCGCCGGCGCCCGCCTGAATGACGAGACCGCCAATTCCTCCCCACATGTGCGCCTCCTTTGGATGAGGACGCTTTCGGCCGAACCGGGTTGACCCGGATCGCCCGTTAACCCTTCGGCAGTAATGAGGATTGCAGCATGTGGAAGGTGCGCGAGGAGCGTCCCTGTCAACAAAACACGTGTGAAGGGCGATAGTTCCACCCGCTCTGTGGCGGAGCCGTACTTTTGCGACGGCGGCGTTCCCGAGCGTCATCGGCGGCCCGCGATACGCGTTCATCCCCGTCGCCGACGCCGACCGGCCGCAGAGGGCGCGTCGTACGCTTTCAGTGGTGGCGGCAGCTCGGGACGGGGCTGCGGCGGATCGAGCTTCGCCAGGATCGCCCTGAGTGTCGCAAGGCGTGGCGAAAGCGGGTAGCGGTCATCATCGATCGTGCGTCGGAGAAGCCGCGCGAGGGCTGCCGTCTCGTTATCGGTGAGATCAAGCGTCATAATCACGTGATATGGGGATCGTTCGAAGGGCGGCCGATTGTCTCCTCCGCATTGTTGCGCTGCTCGCGCTCTTTCCCCTCGCGGCGCTTGCCGGTGCCCCGCCCTCGATGCCTGACCCGCAACTGACACCCGGTGCCGTCGCCGATACCGACCCGGCGGTCATCTGTGCACCCGGATATCCCCGCTCGCACCGGGTTTGGCACGACAAGGCGGGCACCCTCGCCAAATATGGCATCCCGCCCGTCGACGCGGGTCAGTACGAAGACGACGACCGTGTGCCGATATGCCTTGGCGGCGACAACGCCTCGCCGCTTAACCATTGGCCGGAGCCGTGGAATCAAGCGGAACGGAAAGACGAGCTGGAGCGGCGCCTATGCCGCGCCGTCTGCGCAGGCGGGATCACGCTACCGGCCGCGCAGGCGATCTTCCTCGGCGATTGGCGTACCGCATATCGGCATCGATAGCGCATGATCTCCGATCTCGACATTTGGCGCGCCGCACAGTTGCTGATCCGGAAGCATGGCGCGAACGCGGAGCTTGAAGCTGCGCGCCTGCAAGATCTGATGCTCGATCGCGGCGACGACGAGGGCTGGCTTGTATGGCAGCGGATTAGGCGGGCGATCGAGGTGATGCGAGCGCCGCCGTCTGGCAAACCGAACTGACCTCGGCCGGTGGGGTGCGGAGGTACGAATGTCAGCTTTCCCAACGAACGGCCACTCAGGCTTGGCCGCGGGAACTGGTCTTCATGCCCCACACCTGCCGTTCGCGGTGCCCGTCGGCGTCGGCTCAATTGGGTGGTAAGCGGCGTCGCACAATCCGGAACCGCTCTCGATACATTCCCGCCGCATGAACCGTGAATACCCCGGGCGTTGCGGACTTCGGTTGAACCAAGCCGACCGGCTCGGTGTTTACATCCCGGCGGGAATCCACGGACGCCATGGTTGCGGCTCTGAGCCGTCGACAAGGGAGCGTAAACCATGAAGATCGTCGTCATCGGCGGCACCGGCCTGATCGGCTCGAAGACCGTCGCCATTCTGCGCCAGGGCGGCCACGAAGTTATCGCAGGCTCGCCCAAGATCGGCGTCAACAGCATCACCGGCGCGGGCCTCAAAGAGGCCATGGCCGGCGCACAGGTGGTGATCGACCTCACCAATTCGCCCTCATTTGAAGACAGGGCTGTGCTGGAATTCTTCGAGACTTCCGGGCGCAACCTTCTCACTGTGGAGGCTCCGGCGGGCGTCCGGCACCACGTCGCGCTCTCCATCGTCGGCATCGACCGGACCGACAATGGCTATTTCCGCGGCAAGGTCGCCCAAGAGAAATTGATCGTGGCCTCCGGCATCCCGTACACCATCATCCGCGCGACCCAATTCCTGGAATTCCTCGGCGGCATCGCCGATTTAAGTGTGGCCGGCAATGTGGCTCGGCTTCCGCCCGTCTTGTTCCAGCCCGTCGCGGCGGACGACGTTGCTCTTGTGGTCGCGGAGATCGCGCTCGCTGCGCCGCGAAACGGCATCGTCGAAATCGCCGGCCCAGAACGAGCGCCGTTCGACGAAATCGTTGCCCGCTATCTGAAGGGGGTAGGCGACCCGCGTGAGGTCGTGCGCGACCCCGAAGCTCAATATTGGGGCGGCTGGGTCACTGAGCACTCGCTTGTGCCGGTGGGCGAGGCGCGTCTTGGCCGCATCGGTTTGGACGAGTGGCTTCGGCGCTCACCTGCTGGGGGCTGATCCTGCATGCGCCAGTCGAAGGATCGGGCTCCATGAAACGCATTTTCTGTTTGGTGCTTGTCGCCACCCTGTCGTTTGGCAGCGTACTTGCGGCTGCGCCGACGTCGAAGAGCGCCAAGGTGACCCTCGTCTACCAGCACGAGCTGCCGAACGTTCCTGGCAAGAGCATCAAGGGCGTGCTCGTCGAATACGGCCCGGGTGGCTACTCGCCTTGTCATTTCCATCCCAAGTCCGCGTTCATCTACGCGACGGTGCTTGAAGGGGCGATCCGCAGTCAGGTCAACGACGGACTGGTAACGACCTACAAGGCCGGGCAGAGCTTTTCCGAGCTGCCCGGCGAGCGCCACGGCGTCAGCGCTAATGCCAGCAATACGAGGCCGGCCAAGCTCCTCGCGGTGTTCGTGGTCGACACGAAGGAGACAGAGCTGACGATCCCTTGCGGGAACTGATGTCATAGCAAATGACCGAGGAGACGATTCCCATGAAGGCAATCGTGGTAACGGAGCAGGCTGCGGGAACGGCCGGGATGAAGCTGGCCGAGCGGCCCGAGCCGCCGGCAGCGATAAACGACGTCATCGTTCAGATTATTGCGTCGGGATTCGTCCCGACTGAGATGGAGTGGCCCTCAACCTGGACCGATCGCCGGGACCGTGACCGAACACCGTCGATCCCCGGCCACGAGCTTGCCGGAGTGGTCACCGCCCTCGGCTGGGGCACGACGGGACTGTCGGTAGGACAGCGGGTGTTCGGCCTCGCCGACTGGTATCGCGACGGCACCCTGGCGGAGTATGTAGCCATTGAGGCACGCAACCTCGCGCCGTTGCCGGGCGACGTCGACTTCACGGTGGGCGCGAGCCTGCCAATCTCCGGCCTCACCGCGTGGCAGGGACTGTTCCAGCTCGGCCACCTTCAGGCGGGGCAGAGCGTCCTCGCGCACGGCGCGGCAGGCGCAGTCGGGACGATGGTGACGCAGCTCGCACGTGAGTTCGGCGCTTACGTCATCGGCACCGGACGCGCGGCCGACCGTCAGAAAGTGCTCGACTTCGGCGCGCAGGAGTTCGTTGACCTCGACAACGACGCGCTGGAAGACGTCGGCGGCATCGATCTGGTGTTCGATGTCATCGGCGGCGACATCCAGAAGCGGTCCGCAGGCCTGATTCGAGCTGGAGGAACACTGGTGTCCATCGTCGGGCCGGCCGAGGCGCGGCCCGCCGACGGCTTGGCGGTCGACTTCGTTGTCGAGTCCGATCGTGCCCAACTGAGTGAGATCGTCCAGCGGGTGCGGGACGGACGACTGCGGACGAACATCGGCAACGTCTCGACCCTCGACGATGCCGTCGCCGCCTTAAACCCGACCGAGCGACGCAGGGGGAAGACGGTCATCCGCGTTCGTCCGTGAGCGACACGCGCCCATCGATGCACGCGGCCGGCCGGCGCTGTCCAGATCAGCCGGCTGCGTCCTATCAGCCCCGCCGAGGGCAACCTGGGAAACTACCCCATGCATGCCCCCTGGCATTAGATGTCGAACGGGCTTTCCATCCTCGCAACATTTCCACCAAAGAGACAAATTGACCGAGAAGACAATTCCCATGAAGGCGATAGTGGTGACGGACTAGGCTGCGGGAACGGCCGGGATGACGCTGGTGGAGCGGCCCGAGCCGCAAAAGGGCCAGACCGCGCTAGGCCGCGACATTCGGGCGCGGCGCTCGGCGCGGCGTGCGCCCGGTCGACGCTCGCGGGCAGCGCGTCGGCGTCGGCTGGTTTGGAGGGCATTGCGGGCATTGCGCTGGGCACGAGCTGGCCGGAGTGGTCACCGCCCTCAGCGATCTAACTTGGGCGAGACGATGATGTCGCCGGGCAGCAAGCGCCGGATCAGCCTGCTGCCTTGCGGCCGCTTGGCGAACGGCACCGAGCCCGGGAAATTTCATCTGAAGCATGACGAGCACCTTAGCGTTTCCGACTAGGAGGCGGCGATGGCAAAGATGCGGGCTGTGCAGGTTGCGCGGGCTGGCGGCCCGCTTGAACTCGTCGAGCGCGAAATGCCCGAGCCGACGCGGGGCGAGGTCCGTGTCCGCGTCGAGGCCTGCGGTGTGTGCCACAGCGACAGTTTCACGGTCGAAGGGCAGTGGCCCAACCTCTCCTTTCCTCGCATCCCAGGGCACGAGATTGCCGGCGTGATCGACGCAATCGGCGCCGGCGTGTTGGGCTGGCGCACCGGGCAGCGCGTCGGCGTCGGCTGGTTTGGAGGGCATTGCGGGCATTGCGAGCCGTGCCGGCGTGGTTGGTTGATCGACTGCCGCAATCTGCGCATACCCGGCATTTCGTATGACGGCGGGTATGCCGAGGCGATGGTGGCTCCCGCTCATGCGCTTGCTGCGATTCGAGTTTGGCGCCGCCGACGCCGCGCCGCTGCTCTGCGCCGGGGTCACGACCTTCAATGCACTCCGCCACAGCGGGGCGATGCCGGGCGACGTGGTCGCAATCCTGGGCGTCGGCGGCCTTGGTCATCTCGGGGTGCAGTTCGCCAATAAGCTCGGTTTCCGCACCGTCGCGATCGCCCGTGGGCCCGACAAGGAGCCTCTCTCCCGCCAGCTGGGGGCGCACCACTTCATTGACAGCGCGACCGAGGATGTGGCTGCGGCACTCAATCGCCTCGGCGGAGCGCGAGCGGTGCTGGCGACCGTCGCCAGCGCCAAAGCAATGACACCGGCGATCGATGGGCTCGCGGTGCGCGGCCGGCTTGTCGTAATAGGTGTCGATGCTGAGCCAATCCAGGTCTCGTCCCTGCAGCTGATTGGCGCGAGCCGCAGCGTCGTGGGTCATGCCGCCGGCGCGGCAATGGATTCGCAGGACACGCTCGCCTTCAGCGTGCTGTCGGGCGTGCGTCCGATGATCGAGACAGTGCCGCTCGCGCGCGCAGCGGAGGCCTACGCGCGGATGATGCGCGGCGAGGCTCGCTTCCGGATGGTGCTGACGACGGCGTAGCACCAAAGGCGCCAGCAAAGGCCCCTTGCGGCGCATCTCCTCCGTTGCCGCACGTTCCAGCGAGGGTCCCTTCACCATCCGATTTGCCGACCTTGGCCATCGTTCGTTGCAAACCGGTGGCGAGCCGCTAAGAGCAAGCCGGATGGAGGCGGGGGTGACGAAGGCGGCCAGGGATTCGGCGTGGCCGATTCCCGGTTCGCTCGGGATGGCTCCCGGCAGGGCGACGGAAATTCGAAAGGAATTGCCGTTTGCGTGCCAATGTATCAGCTTAAAGGAGGAAGGCCATGGAACGAGAGATCATCCGCGTCGAACCGTTCGACACCAATTTTGAGAAATGGGGCGCTCCCGTCTCGGTCTGCACCCGAGCTGGGAACATGGTGTTCGTGTCCGGCATGCCGCCCTTCGACCCGGACACTGGCGAGTTCCTGCAGCATGCGCCGTTCGAGCGCCAGGCCGAGCGCATCCTCGAACAAATGAAGACAGTGCTGGAGGCGGCGGGGTCGGACCTCGATCACGTGCTGAAGTGCAACGTGCTCTGCATATCCGCCGAGCGCTTCAAGACCTTCAACGAGATCTACAAACGCTACTTCCCCAAGAACCCGCCTGCCCGAATCTTCTTCTGCGTCCCGGAGTGGACCGGTCCGTTCGATATCGAGATCGACTGCGTGGCCGTCACGAAGAGCTGAAGATCACCGGTAAGGACAGCGGCGTCGGCGGGCAGCAGGTCCGCCAGGGCGGCGCGCAGGCGTGGCACGCAGTAGGTCCAGGAAGCTCCGCGTCTTCAGCGGCAGGGAGCCCTGCCCGCCGTGCACCAGGTGAATAGGGGAATTAAATTGTGCCCCGTTTAGTTTAGGGAAGAATGGCTAAATCCTCTCCTGCCTTGCGGCAGAAGCAAGCCACCTGTCGGCATTTTCATCGCCTGCGCCAGTCCGCGCGTGATCGCTGCTGCTGCTCCACGCCACAGGCTGCGGGTCGAGGGCGCCCCCTTATCAACGATGACGTTGGGGCCCCTCCGACGCTCGATCGATCGGCGGCCTCGAAAAGAGGACCCGGAGGTAGGCGGGGGGAGCCCAGCCAAACCCCGACGGCGGCATTTTCCGTACTATCACGTTTGCCGCAAGCTTGCGCGCGAGGCAGGCCCCGAGATGATGAAGGTGCTTATCGGCCTCGCGAAGGACCCGGCGGCCGACGAACGCGTCCGCTCTGTGTGTGCGACGGCTGGTCCTCGATCGCGGTGGGGTGAAGCCGATCGACAAGCCGGAGCCGGAGAGTGCTGATCGGCCCGCATTCAATCCGCTTGCCTATACCCCGGCTGATCTGGCCGTGATCGAGGCAGCGTTGAAACTGATGGCGCAGGGCGGATCGGCGCCGGCCGAGCCGGAGGTGATCCCGCCCGGCGACCGGTAGGGTTAGCACTGCCACAAGCTCTTAGACCTAGCCAAAAATATTTGAAATTTTTCGATCAAGCGATTTGGCTGAGCTTCTCGGTGGGGTAACCGAGGATGGTGGCCACTCGGCCGGTATCCCGTCTTTGGCGAGCAGCAAGGCCAGAAAGGAGCAGAACACGTGGCCGTGAATGGCCATATCGCTGCTGTGGTAGATCGGACGGGTGGCGAGGACGGCCTTGATTGGTTAAATTAACTATCTATTTTCTCGACATTTTAGTTTTAGACCATTAAAGATGCGGCGATCCTCCCTCTGGCGGTCTCTAAAGCAGCATTTCCTAGGCAGGCGTAGAATGTTCAAAGTGCTGATACTTATTTGCTCGATGCACCTCGCACCGCAGGACTGCGAAAGGGGTAATGCGATAGATGTCATCGTCGGTCCGACGGCATCGAACGAGCTCACCTGCGGCTTTTCCGCTCAGGCCTATATCGCCGGCACCGCTCTCGCATCCACCGATGGGAATTACGTGAAGATCCTATGCATGCGCCCTTCGGTCGCGGCTATGCCGGACGCTCACATCAATCCTCCGGACGGGGCGCCAGGCTGATTGATGACGGCTATTGTGCCCGATTTTAGTCCCCCGCGGGCGTTGCCGACCCGCGCGGCATCTTCGTGCAAAGGCGGTTCGCTCTTGCGGATCGCGCTCTGGTCGTATCATGCGGCTCTCCAGAAGAGAACGTCGCCTCAAGAATGTCCGCTGTGCGCCTTACCTTGACACCGGCGCTCTCCAGCGTCGGGTTCCTTAAGCCATCACGAGAACTATACCGATCGTCTGGCGTTGAACTACCCTTCGTGCCCCCATGACGGTCATTCTGCTGGTCGGTATCGTTATAGGCTGCGGGCTCATGTTGGCCGCACCCATAGCGACTAAACTCTAGGGAACGGTTCCTGAACAAGGGGTGATCGCGCGGCAGGCAGGCATCGAGATTTTCGCGATCACCGACAGGATGATGGGAGCGGCGGGGTCGTCGATCGCCCGCCTAATTCGCTTCCGTTCGACTCCCTTCCACGCCGGCTGCGATCAAGCATCAGATCTCGAAGGCGGGCGGCCTGAAGCTTGGCGTCGGCGCCGTGCCGGCGGATCAGAACGTTGGCGGCCGGGGGGCCGCGCCGACGCAGCTTTCGGCAGCGCCTCGATCCTGTTCGCGCACAGATGCTCGGCGTCGCCGGGAGCGAGGCCGCTCGCGATGACCTTCTCGCGGTCGCCTGGCTGGAGCTCGATGACCGCACATTCGGCCCCGTGCCGGCGCCGAGTTGGCACTGTCGTCGAAGCCGCAGGACTACCGCGACGCCGAGCTGTTCCTCGTGTTGCTGATCGCGGCGATCGGTGTTGCCCTCAACCCGGCCGCTGCGTTTGCGGGGCCTTGGGAGATGCGCTGTGGCCCGAGGGGAAGTGGCGGGATGACCAGATTAGCGAATACCCCGACCGGTTGGGCTGCGTTCCGGGCTTTGGGGAGGTCGCCAACGCCGCTCCGCCGCCGTCGGCATGGCAATTGGGTCGATGGCCGCTATTCTCCTCGCGAGTCGAGGGAATGCGGGAGGGTCGCTGCCGGCAAAGAGGACCCGGAGGTGGGCGGGGGGAGCCGCGGCTGGGCGAATTGCCCGCGGCTTTGGGCAGTACGGGTCATTCCAGGGCGGAGCCGGTGTCCACCGATTTCGGTGTCGCCGCCCCCCTGAGCTTGCAGCGCGGCACGCGTCCCCCGAGTTCGCGGTCGTCATTTGCACTTGGTGGCGATGGGAAATTCGCGAGAGACTGTTGGCGGTTCACAATCCGTTTTGACGCTTGGCTGCCTCGCCTATTAACGAGTTGTTGACGCGGTCGCGGCAGAAATGCCGATGCGCCGTGCTGTCGCACCGATGGAGGTGAAGCCCATGAAGCGTCTCGCCCCGGCATTCGCAGCCGTGCTCGTATTGATCGGCCTCCAGCTCGGCACTGCCGTGGCTCAGACTACGCGCGCTACGCAGAACCCTTGCGCGCCGCCGACTGAGATCAGCCAAAATATTTACGAGACGGCTTGGCAGCTGTTCGTGGCGGCGACCTGCCCGGTAAACAACGATCAATATCCATATGTTGTGTGGGAGGATTGGATCGAACAGGCGCAGATGTATCCGGCCGACCCGAGCAAAGGTCTTTTCGTGCCGAACGCGCTCGGCAAGGCCGAAAGCGCGGTGCATCAGCTGGGCGGCAGTCCGTTTGCGCTGCTCAGACACCCAAAGCTCGCCGCGGTGGTGAAGGGACTGCTCGGCGCTGCCAACGAGAACTGCAACAAGGCCGGGGCGCCGCCCGCCGACCAACCGAAACTCATCATCTGTGAAGAGGTGCGGCTGGACGGTGCCGCCGAGGATTATGTCGCCGGAAACGCCCTTTGGAACCGGCCCGGGCAGGCTCTAAAGGCTAAGAATCGGACGCCAATTCAGTTCCCGGCGCCAGCGATCGAGGTAAAAGCAGACTGGATAGACTTGGCAAGCATCAGGCAAACGTGCACCAGCCTGCCAACCAACTCTATTCATATCGAGCAGATAGACGGCAACTGCTTCGCGCTTGCCGGCATTCATTTGATCTCAAAGCTATTGGACCAATGGATTTGGGCGACCTTCGAGCCGCAAAATCCGACCACCAACCCGTTTCGCTGCAAGGTGCTGGGCTGCATCGACAAATTCGGCTCGATACCGGCGATGACGGTTGGTGCGCCGACCAAAGAGAGCCCGCGATTGGCCGCGTTGATGATGGCGGCCAACCTGGCGCCGGAATGGAACAACTACCGCCTGGACGGCGCACAGACCGGCTTTTACCGGCCAGGGCTGTTGGGTAACTCGATCATCGAGGGCGAAAACGTCGGCATGCCTTTATCGCAATCGTCGTGCATCTCCTGCCACGCCGTAACATCGATCGAGTCCAACGGGACCGACGGCATCACCTTGCTGACCACGAACCCGGTCGGCCCCCCGAAGCCGTTGCCGTCGGCCGAATGGATCCGGCGCGACTTCGTTTGGTCGATGTTCTTGGCCTGCCCGGCGAGCAAGGGACAGAATTGCGCACCCGCTCGATAGAAATGATTCTCCCAAGTGGGTGTCTGTCATTTCGATTATGAAATGCGCCACCGGTCGCGGGGTGTAAAACTCGCGGTGGTCGCCCGACACATCGCGCCTTGACTGCCGGCTTGAGACGTTAGGCCTTGAGATCGTCGTCGGGTTGGTTGACGAAAATCATTACGGCGAGGATCGTCACGTAAAAGCAGAACGCCGATTGTTGACCGTTCCATTTCGCCGACTGCCACATCGAAAACCACTCGCCCCCAACCACCATAAAACCGAAGAACCAGAGCAGAAACCCGAGCGTCGCGCCGATAAAGGCAAAACGCTTGGCTCGCTTGAAGCGGGCGGCACCCGATCGCAGACACAATCGCCAACACGACGCCGGTCAACCCTTCGCCGACGATGATCGCTGCATAAGCGGCTTGCCACAGCAGCGGCGAAGTGATGCGGCGATAGAGAAGGCCGTTTCCCGGAAACGCTGTATCCATGCTTAGCACATGACGCACACTCAGCCGGGCTCCCCCCGGCCATCATCGGGTCCTCTTTCGAAGCTGCTGTCCGATCTCGTGTCGATCAAGGGCAAATTTTGTGCCAGGATTTTACCCTTCGCCGTTTATGCGCGGATTCACGCCACCATCCACACAAATATGTGTTGAACGGAACGGCTTCGTTTGCCGTTGCCAAGCCGTGCTAACGTAAGCGAAGCGCGACCGCGCCGTTGCGCGGGGTGAAGGCGAAGGCGCTGGGGTGATGCTGCGGCGTTCCTTGGGAGGTTGCCGTGGCTCGTTTGCCAGTTAACGGGCCCAGTTTCCAGTGGGTCGAGTGGGGACGGGTACTGGATCGGGATTGTCTGGCAACCGGGCAACCAGCGAGCATTCGATCCGTCGAGAGGGGCTAGCGATCATGCCGACCTCGATTATCCCGCGGCGGGCTTTCACGCGCTCGTTACCGACTGGAAAATGGGATAGCGAGATCGCCGCTAGATCAGAAGCATGACCCCCGCACCGTTTATGTTCGCCCGGGATCAGCGTATCTCGATCAGAATCCGGTACTCTCCGCCACCCCTCGTCGTGCCTACGACGATCAGATAGTCGCCCTTGGCCGGCAGGCTGCCGGACCATGTCCGAGCATCATCACCCTCTCCAGCGCCACGCAGCGTGGCGCCCAACACGTCGGTACCATGCGGACCAAGCTTGATCTTCCAACCAGGCCGATACAGTTGAAAAACGATATTATTGTCCGGCCCAGGTCTTTGCCTCACGGACAGTACTTGGCCGGCAGCCGCACCGATTGTGAAACAATCGCGTTCACCCCGCGGCACACTGCCGGTCAGTTCGGCCGCGAAGGCGCCCGGAGAAAATAGAACCGGCCGGGGTCGCTCGCAACCGGCTATCGCTTGGTTTGGCGCCGCCAGCCCGGTCGCGAGGCCGAGGGCGGCGCCGAACCACGCAGCTTTGACAAAGACCCTCACCCCAACGCTTTCCAGGTGGCAGCCCCGACGATGGCATCCTCCTCCAGCTTGTGATCCTGCTGGAACTGGCGGACCATCTTCTCTGTGTTCGGTCCGTAGTCGCCGTCGACGGCGACAGCGTAGCCGGCCGCGACCAGCTTCTCTTGCAGGATGGTGACTGGCGGCCCCTTGTCATTTGGCCGCAGCAGCGGCATTCCAGCGGCGGGCGCGGCGGGCTGGGGCGAGGCCGAAGGGGAGAGATTTTCGCTGCCGAGCGCAGCTTTCGCCTTGGCGAGATAATCTTTCCGCTCCTGCAGCCCGTTAGGCAAGGTCGGGCCGTTATGCCCGGTGTTGATGATCTTGCTGATCGCCAGCACATCATCGGCATCAGCGTAGGGGTTGAGGTTGTTGCGGTTCCAGAACTCACAGGCGATCCGGAGCGAGTTGACCGGATCGGCGGCGAGATCCGGATGGTTGATCAGATCCAATCCTAGCTTGTCGCCATAGGTCTTATAGTTCGCTCGGCCGGTTAGCTGGAATAAGCCGCGCCCCTTGTAGCGGGGACCATCGCCCGGCTGCGTGTTGCCTAGGTCTGCTCGGTTTTCATAGCCGGCGCCGGAAGCTTGCTCCTCGAACAGTGCCAACCCCATGGTCTCGTGACAGGCCTGGGCGATGAAATGCACGGCACGCAGGTCAGTGTTCAACCGCAGTTCGGTTAGTGTCTGTTGTAGTATAGGGCCAATAGCCTCGATGAACTTGCGCTGTGCATCGCCGAGGGCCCTTCTTGTGGTGTAGCGCGGCGTGATAGTACGCAAGAAATCTTCGTTGAGCGGCATCTGTCCTTCCTTTCAGCGTTGTCAGCATCACATAGTTTATCGTTGTCCTCATTCTCTGGGGCAAGTCTCCGTCGTGATTAACCTAGCCAAGTTGACTGTGCCGTCTCGGCTTAACGTGCGCCGGAAACCTGGCTTGGCGGCGCGGTCGGCGTTGCATCACTGCGCGCCGCTACAACCAGGCTTGGTCCGCCTTCCGTTCGGCCGGCGCCGCCCGTTTTCTGATCATCGGCCTCTTTTTCCTGGTCTTTGCGAAGATTGGCTAGCGCATCCTCCATGCGCTGGGTCCAGCCGCCGAGCTCGGTCGCCAACACCTGCTCGGTGTGCTGAACCAAGGCATCGACATTCGCTGGATCCCCTTGCTCGTCCGGCCGCAGAGCCGTCCACCAGCCCTTGATGTTCTCGAGATCGATCGCCGTCTGGTTATAGTTCGTCAAAGTCGAATCCACTCCACGATAGCTCAGATAGGTTCCCAACGCCGTGGCGATGGCGGTGGTCAGAGTCACCCACAGATCGAAACCGATCGCGGCCAAGAGGGTGCCCAACCCGCCGACGCCGAGGATCCCCCACTGCAGCCGCTGCAGCAGCGTTTCCAGCGTGACGGCCTTCTTGCGGAAGAGCCTTGACTGATCATCGAGCCGCACCTCGATATAACGGTCGGGCGTGAGCGGGCTCATGCCGTCGTCGCCGTCGCCGGACGCGTATTGCGGCGGGACCGGGCCGCCATAGATCGGCAAAGCCGTCGTGTTCGCCTCACTGCGGGCGAGGCGTCTGGTCACGTCCTCGATCGCCTTCGCCAGGTCTTTTTCGCGCGTTGCCTCGTCGCGATACGGCGCCGCGCCAGTTCGGAACTGACAGATCTCGCGTTTGATCGCCTCCGCCGCCTGGCGTGTCAGAACCCAGCGCTTGCCATGATGGAACCGGTTGGCCCAGCCGATCAGGACCGACAGGGCGATCGGCGCAATGATGACGAGAAAGTGCAAACCACGCCCGCAGCCGAGATCCCGACCCGAGATCGGGATCGGGCATCGATCGGGAACCGTTTGGTGCAGCACGACCGTCGCCGTCACGCCGACGGACAGAGCGAGGATCAAACCCTGAATGCGGCGGTAGAATTTCTGCTGGCCGACGGCCGCCAGGTCGAGCGCCCCGAACCGCAGCCACGCTTGCCGCAACGTGCTGTCCCCACCGAGTTCCCGACCGATGCGGCGCGCCAGGACTTCGGGCGGGTCGCCGATCGGAAAGGCGTGCAAATCGCCATCGGCGAGGATTTCGGCGATCAGCGGATCGTCGTCCTTGGCGACCTTGGCGGTCCATTGCGCCAGCAGCTGGTCGGCGGCGCCCTTGCTCCCGTCGATGATCAGAACGCGCCAATGCCGGCGGACGGCGTGCAGGATCTCGGACATCGCCACCTGCCCGCCGCCGATCAACACCACGATCACCGGCAGCTTGCCGGCGATCGCCTGCGCCAGATCGAACATCACCCGCGTCTCGGCGCCCCACGCCTCGCCCTGCGTCAGGACGAAACGCGTATGGTTGGGTGCGAGTGCGACGCGGCCGCCAGCCGGTTCGGCGGGCAAAATATCCGGGCACTGCACCAGCGCCTCGGGGGCCACGCCGATCAGGGTCATGGGCTCCGCCGCGGCACCGGCGGCGCGTCCGATCAGAGCCATCACACCGGCGTCGGTGCCGCCATCGATGA
This sequence comes from uncultured Alphaproteobacteria bacterium, assembly GCA_963772295.1. Classification (GTDB taxonomy): domain Bacteria; phylum Pseudomonadota; class Alphaproteobacteria; order ATCC43930; family CGMCC-115725; genus AP-15. The sequence continues at coordinate 422,760 of CAVYWO010000015.1, read as the reverse complement.
TGACGGCGCTGGCCGCCCAACTCGCTCGGATCAGACCTCGGCCGATCAGCTGGGTCAGCTTTGGTGCAATGGCCTGGTCGAGTGTGTCGGCGCCGCCACTGATCAGAACGACCGGGGCCGGCGTGGCGATGCCGAGCGCGTCGCGCACAGAGGTGATGTCTTGGTCAGCCTGCCGGACGATCATCGGGAAGCTTTTCCGGGCCGCGGCGCTATCCATCCCTGACCACTCCTTTCTGCGATAGTCTCGAGCTTGCGCTGAACGTCGGTCACCGGCACAGCGACGCTCCGTGGCCGTTGCGCCGGGGGAGCGCATCTACGCTGCCGCGCCCTCCTTGATCCGGCCACCGGGATCCGTTGAATTGGTAATCAATGAAAAAGAGACCTGAAGAAACCGAGAATACCGTAATCCGGCGTTTCGGCGTCCGACCTGTGGCGGGCCAGCTCCTGCCGGTTTAGCCGAGCGGTCGTGTTTCCGGTTAAGGCCGGGATGTTGCCGTGCGAGGCCGGGTGGGCAATGTGTTGCGGGTTGGGCGCCGGGCGGGGCCAAGGATCTTGCGGCGCTACCGGTGCTGCGACCTTGTGCTCGCCGATATCCGCCAGATCCCCGGAAGCCGATGCCGGCGCGGGCGATGTCTTAGCTTTGGCCGGAGTCGGAGCAGGCGCTCCGGAATCTCGCAGGGCGGTGGGCCGGGCTTCGGCTGACGCATTATCGAGGGCGAGCCAGCCTCCGTTAATCTCGTCGAGTGTCCGCCAGTTTGAAGGTACGCCGAAGGATCGACAACTGGGTTGCCACGGAGCGTCGGAGCCGACATAGCGCGCCCACTCGTCTTTCGTAAGATTGCGGCCGGCGCGAAGACAGAGGGCTGCGATCAATTTCTGTTCGTCAACAAGCCAGAGCTTGATCGTGCCGTCGTCGCCGGCGCTGGCCAGCCGCCCGTCCTTCAGCACCGCCAGCGCGAAGAGCCGGCTGCCATGCGGGATGACCACCGGCTCGCCCGTAAACTTCTCTGGCCAGAGCTTGATCGTGCCGTCATCGCTGCCGCTAGCCAGCCGTCCGTCTGGCAGCACCGCCAGCGCCCTGACCAGGCCGCCGTGCTCGAGAACCACCGGGTCGCTCGTAAACTTCTTTGGCCAGAGCTCGATCGTGCCGTCGCCGCCGGCGCTGACCAGGCGCCCGTCGGGGAGCACCGTCAGCGCCCATACCGCCTTGCCGTGCGAGAGGACCTTAGGCTCTCTAGTTCCGTCCTTCGGCCAGATTTTGATGTAGCCGTCGTCGCCGCCGCTGGCGAGCCGCCCGTCTGGCAGCACCGCCAGCGCCCTGACCCACTTGCCCTGCGAGAGGACCCTCTCCGGCGCACCAGCACCCTCCTTAGGCCAGATTTTGATGTAGCCGTCTACGCTGCCGCTCGCGAACCGCCCATCCTGGAACGCCCCCACCGACCAGACCGGGCTGCCTTGCGAGAGGATCCTCTTCGGCGCACCCGCACCCTCCTTGCGCCAGAGCGTGATCGTGCCATTGTTGTCGACGCCGCCGCTGGCGAGCCGCCCGTCCGCAAGAACCGCCAGCGATCCGATCGGGTTGCCTTGCGGAAGGATCGCCGGCTTGCCCGTTCCCTCCTTGGGCCAGAGCTTGATGTTGCTTCCGAAGCCACCGCTGGCCAGCCGCCCGCCTGGCAGCACGGCCAGCGAGCTGATTATGCCGGGGTGTGAAAGGGCCGCCGGCTCGCCCGTGCCCGGTTTAGCCCAAATTTTGATGTTGCCGTCTTCGCCGCCACTGGCTAGCCGCCCGTCGGGGAGCGCCGCCAGCGACCAGACCCCCGTACTGCCGTGCGTGAGAATTTCCGCCTTGCTTGTCCCCTTCTTGGGCCAGAGCGTGATCGTGCCGTTGAGGTCGCCGCCGGCCAGCTGCCCGTCCACCATAGCCACCAGTGACGTGACTATGGTAGCATCCCGATAGACCTCCTCCGGCCCCCCCGTGCCCTCTTTGGGCCAGATTTTGATGTTGCCGTCATAGCCGCCGCTGACCAGCCGCCCGTCCGCAAGGACTGTTAGCGACCAGACCCCGCTGCCGTGCGTGAGAACTTCCGTCTCGCCTGCTCCCTCCTTAGGCCAGAGCGTGATCGTGCCGTTGTTGTCGTTGCTGACGCTGGCCAGCCGCCCGTCCGAGAGGGCCGCCAGGTGCGAGACCGGTCTGCCTTGCTTGAGGACATCCACCGGCCCGCTCGTTCCCTCCTTGGGCCAGATGTTGATGTTGCCGTCGTCGCCGCCGCTGGCCAGTCGCCCGTCGGGGAGCACCGCCAGCGACAGGACCGGGCTGCCCTGCTTAAGTAGATCCACTGACTCGCCTGTCCCCTCCTTGGGCCACATTTTGATATTCCCGTCGGCACCGCCGCTGGCCAGCCGCCCGTCGGGGAGCACCGCCAGCGACCGGACCGGGCTGCCCTGCTTGAGTAGACCCGCCGGCTCGCCTGTCCCCTCCTTGGGCCAGATTTTGATGTAGCCATCGGCGCCGCCGCCGCTGGCCAGCCGCCCGTCCTTCAGCACCGCCAGAGATCGGACCGGGACGCCCTGCGCAAGCACCCTAAGCGGCAGGCGGATCAATGCGCTTCTTGCGGCTTCGATCGCGTCCGGCTCGGCAGGCTGCTTACTCTCGCGTGCGAGTCGGAGGCTCTCCAAAGCCAGCGCGCCGGCGCGCTCGATGTCATCTGCTGATGTTGCTTCCGTGTCAGCTCTCCGCGCCTGCATGGCCAGGAGTTGTATGCGGGCTTGATCGCGCTCCAATTGGGCCCTTGCCTTTGCGATATTAGCAACATTCCACTCCACCCCCGCCACCACTGCGAAACAGGACAGGACTACTGCCGCGGCAATCGAAGCACGCGTCACGATGCGGCGCTGGCGCGCCTTGCGCCGTTCGTCAGCTTCAGCTTGCGCGATGCTGGCCTGACCAAAGTCGCACTCTTCCGGTGTCAAATCTTGCGGCCGCGTCTCCAGCCAGGCGCGCACGCGGCTGAGCTTCAAACCGGTCAGCAATGCGCCCGGCTTGTCACCCGGCTTGGCCTCCTGCCAATCGCGCAGGTCGTTCTGCAATTGCTGTTTGCCGATGAGGAACTCGCGATCCTCCTCCAGCCACTCGCTGAACGGCGGCTGGCGCAGCAATGTCTCGTGCGCGACTTCGACGACGTCGACATCCTTTCCGTCTGGATTCTTCCGGCGGTCCTTGATCAGCAGACGCTGTCCAGCGAAGCTCTCGATCAGCGGCCTTGCCTCGGCGGGGATCTGGTCGCGTGTCGCCACACGGCGCACGAACTGGCCGGCCGTGTTGACCTGCGCCAAATGTGGAATAAAAGCGGCGCGCGCCAGTGCCAGCTGAGCCTTCGCGTCTTTCGGCAGTTCGCCCTTGGCAACGCCCTCGGCAAAGGCCTGCTTGACCGCCGTATCGATGACGCCCCTGACGCGTCCGAGCTGGTCGTAGCCGGCCAGGGTGAGCTCGTTGTCCGTCCGGTATTTTTCGTAAAGATGGGCCAGCGTAAAGGCGAGCAGCGGCAGCGCATCCTGGCCCGATATATCCTGCAGCAATGCCTCGGTGAGTTGCGGGTCGATGCGGAGCGGGGTCGGCTCGATCAGCCGCGCCGGATCCTCGATCACGGCGCGGTAGGAGCCCTCGAGCATCATGTCGAGGGTGAACGTGTCCTTGGGCAACGCAGCGAGGCTCGGGTGCGCTTGCACCAAAGGAAAGGAATCCGAGCGCATGGCCAATATCGCCAGCGTGCGCGGATCGGCTCGAAGCGTGCGGGTCAGGATCTCGACAAAGCGTTCGGCTTCGTCCCGGCCTTCCTCGTTGAACAATTCCTCGCCCTGATCGAGAGCAAGAACGATCGTCGGCGGCGACGTATCTTCGCCAGACAATCCCGGCACTTGCCCGATGTCGCGCAGGGCATTGAAGAGCCTGACGAGCCCGTCTTCGGTCTTGATGAAGTCCTCGATGTCGGCGCGGCTGCGCGGCAGGCCGCGGTGGCGAATTCCCGGGGCGAACCGCGCGTCGTTGATGATTTGCTGCAATGCTCCGGCGAGACCGTAGGTTCCGGAAATCACCGCACGCTCGGGCCGGATGATCGGGAGCGGCAGCCATGCCCGGTCGTCGCGCTTGAGGCGCGGCCACAGTCCGGCGCGCAGAAAGGACGACTTGCCGGAACCCGATGCGCCCAGGATGACCAGCATACGGGTGACGCCGGTGCGCACGAGCCTGCGGAACTCGTCGAGCCCGCGCACGATCTGCGCGTCTCGTCCGAAAAAGATAGCGACGTCCTGCTCTTCGAAATACGCAAATCCGGGATAGGGGCGGCGGCCTGGCTCGAAGGGGAAGCTCAACGGGTCGAGACCGGCGTGTTTCAGCCCTTCCTTGAGGCGCGGATAGGCCTGCGGATCGCCGGAAAGATCGATAAATTGCTCGTCGATCAGATCGAGCGGCACCTGGCCTTTGTCGATCCCGGTCAGCGCAACGATGATCTTCTTGCCCATCAGCCGGGCGGCGTCGATCTCCGACTTGCACCAGCCGGACGCCAGCCACTCGGCCGAGACCAGCGCGAGCACGACCTCGCAGCGATAGGCGGCCTGCTGCAAGGCTTCCTTCCAGCGCTGGCCGGCGACGATGCCGCGCTCGGGGTCGAGGTCGAGGAAAACGTCGTCCCAGCCGTTGGCAGCGAGCCAATCGCGGATCTCGATCGCCTTGTCGTTGTTTCGGCTCGAATGACTGATGAAAAGACGCGCCATCGACCGTGGCCTCCCGGAAGTTAAGGTTAATATAGCAACGCCGAAACCCGCAATGACCTTCTTCCTGCGAGTTGTGGGAGAGGCGACTAAACAAGCAGACCGTCAACCGGTCGTCCTAACGGCGTTCCTGCAGCGAGCAGCGCCAATAATTGGGCCGCGTCATCTAAACCGTATGTGACCTGGTTCACGCTCAGGTCGATTTTTTCGCGCACGGCGGATCGATCGCCTGAAGGGCTCGTGGGTTCGAGTCCTACTGCACCCACCCGTAAAACAAATAAGTTAGGTGAGAACGCAGGATCGGCTCAGGCGCTCTAGCTAGCTAGAGAGCCGTTATGCAGGCGAGCAGCCAGGTATCTATCGCATCTTTGACCCAGCCCGGCCAAATGAAACCGTACGCGCCGGTCGCAGCGATGCCACGCTCCGGACACGCCCAGATTTCTTGTGACCTGGGGAATCCGCCAAGAAGTTTCAGATGGCGATGTAGAAGCGTTTTGCGATGGCGACCTCTACACCGAATCCTGGAACGAAGCCCTCAAATGCATCTTCCAACACGGCGGCTCATGACTTTTGCCACGCCGCTGCCGTGTTACCCCGCGGGGCCGTAGCTGGCGGAACGATCACTTAGCAATGTCGGTTTCCCACCCTAATGCACAGAACCCACTTATGCACAGTTTTTGCCTCGGCCCCAGTGCCGGTGAGGACTGGGGCCGTTGGCACTCTGCATAATTACAGCGCCTGCAGAAACTGCATCAATGCATCAGGCGGGTGGTAGCGGCGCATCTTCGTGTCGGGTTCCTGAAGTCTGGCCAATGCTTTATCTTTCATTTCCAGATTGGCCTCGACGTATCGGTGCGTCGTGGTCGTACTCTCGTGTCCGAGCCAGAGAGCGATCACGCTGAAAGCCACGTCGGACTGAAGCAGATGCATTGCTGTCGAGTGGCGGATCGTGTGGGGCGAGATGCTTCGTTTGGCGAGTATCCACCTCGGCGGCACGTGCGACGGCGATGTCCAGACGTTGCGTGACGTTGGAGCGTGTCATCGCGTGGCCGTCGCGGTTCGGCAGCAAGGCGGCATCCGCACCCAGCTTTGGGTTGCACCGCAGCCAGGCCCGGATTTCCTGAACTGTGGTCTTCCACAGGGGTGTCGAGCGTTGCTTGCGGCCCTTGCCGCGAAGGTGAACACAAGGCGCACCGTCCAGAACCACATCTGCCACCCGGACGCCGATGATCTCCGAGACCCTTGCTCCGGTGTTGTACAGCATGGCCAGCAGCAGATGGTCGCGCTGAGAGGTCCAGGTGTCGCCAGGCTGGCCGATCACCGTCAACATCTCCTCGCGCGACAGGAAGCCGAGGATCGGCCGCTCGAAGCGCTTTGTCGGCACGCCGAGTGCTCGCTCGATGACGTGCAACGACGATACGTCGCGCCGCGCCGCGAACTTGAGGAACGCCCGCAGCGCCGCCAGCCTCAGGTTGCGGCTCTGCACCGAGTTCTGCCGGTGCTGCTCTAGGTGATCGAGGAACGCCAGCACCAAGTCGGGTTCGATGTCGGCCAGGCACAGCGCCGTGGGCAGTTTGCCCAGTCGGTTGTGCGCGAAGTCCAGGAACAGCATCCAGGAGTTGCGGTAAGACGCGATGGTGCGGGAGCTCAAAGCACGCTGGGTGACCAGATATTCAGTGAAGAACTGCTGGACCAGCGATGGGAACGAAGGTGGCGGCGGAGCGGTAGCGTCACGCATGGGGCACCTCCGGCGACGGCATGAACGGCTCGAATTTGGACGCCGCCACCGCCATCAACTCGGGCACGCCGGTGAGGTACCAATAGGTGTTGGTCACCATCGCGTGGCCCACATAGGTCGACAGCGCCAGCATCGCCTGATCGACGTCCACGCCTTGGGAATGCCAGAGCATCACGCGACGGACGATGAATGTGTGCCTCAACTGGTGGATTCGCGGGCCATCTGGAACGCCGCGGTTGCGCCACCCCATTTGATCGCGCAAGCCGAAAAAGACCCGATGCACCTGACGCAGGCTCAGTCCATATCCCCGGCGCCGGCCCCGCGTGCTCACGAAAAATGGCGATTCGTTGGTGATCTCGACATGGTGATTGCGGAGCGAGCGATAGCGCCTCAAGGCATCCGTCGTGCTCGGGTGAACGGGCACTTGGCGCGATTTGGCGAACTTGGTCCGCCGTATGGTCATCATGCCCGACTTCAGGTCGACATCGGCATCCTGCAGATGCACCGCTTCGGAGACCCGCAGACCGGTCGACGCGATCAGGCCGAACAGGGCCTCGTAGGTCGCCCCGCGTAAGCCTCGCACGGGGCCGAGGCGGCGCGCTGCCGCCAGCAGGTCGACGATCTCCTGGTCGCTGTATATGTGCGGGGCGAGTTGTTGGCCGATTTTGCCAAAGATGGTGTCGTCTGGCACCTCGGTGTTCGGGTCGAACTGCTGCAGGTATCGGGCAAACGAGCGAAGCTTGTACAGGCGCCGCGCCCAAGTCGCAGGCTTGTTGCTGTTACCTTTGTCACACCGGGCCCAGTCGGCCATGACCTCGACGGTCAGCGACTCGTGATCGCCAAGTTCATCGATGTAACGTGCAAAGCTCCTTATCGCGTAATCTGCGTTGCGCAAGGAAAATCCAAGTTGGCGGCGCCCGCTCAGATAGTTCTCGGCGTGCGATTGCATCGTGATCGTGTTCATGCTGTGCACCCCGGCCAAGGCAGCGCGACTGCCGCAAGATTATTGCTGTCGAGTTTGGCGTAGATCAGCGTCGTGTTCAGCGAGCGGTGCCGCAAGACATCGGCCACCTCCTTGAGCGAACTCCCACCTTCCAGCAAGCGGCTGGCCATGGTGTGGCGCAGAATGTGGGCCCTGGTGTACGGCAGTCCGGCCCGGGCATAGGCTTGGCGGATCACCTTGCGGACGAGATCGGGGCCAATCGGTTGGTTGCGTGGTGCAACGTGACGCACGAACACCGACCGGTTGATCGTCTTCGGACGTCCGAACTTCAGGTAGTCTGCAATGGCGCGACCAGTCGCTTCCGGCAAAGGCAGAACATCTTCACGTCGGCTCTTGGTTCTTCGCAGCGTGACGGTGCCGGCACGCCAGTCGATGTCGTCGAGGCCGAGCTTGGCGACTTCACTGCTCCGCAAGCCAAGGTCCAGCGCGCAGCGCACGATGGCCTCGGCACGGCGTCCCGATGGGCCGCCGTGGCCAAGCGATCCCAGCAGGCGCTCGACCTCGGCAGGGCTCAATGCCTTCGGCAGGGACGCCAATTGCCAGTTGGCCGGATAGGACACCACGCCGATCAGGCCATGCACCTGATCGCCACAGGTGGCGCGGAAGCGGAAATAGCCGCGCAAAGCCGAGGCCAGCGCACCGGAGCTGGCCGGCGTGCTGTACCGTACCTGGCAGGCTGCGATGAACCTGCGTACGTCGTCTGGCTTGATCGCCGAGAAGACGACAGACCGTTCGCCAAATTGATTGAGCAGCAGGAGGCGCACTGGATGTAGAGCCATCCTGCGCGTCTTCGGCGCGAGCCCACGAACATCCTTCATATGGTCGTCGAAGCGGCGCAACTCCTTGTCGACCGGGGTCATTCCGGGAAGGTGTTCAGCGATGACGGAGTTGGTGCGCAGCACGACGAGCAGATGTCCGAGCGCCGCACGCAGATGGTGGTGCGTCCTTTGGACCGGCCGCGCACAGTTGCAGTGCGGCAAGTGGTCGTCGAGAAATCGTCGGACCAGGTCTTCGTCGATCCCATGGATGTCCAACCGGCACCGGCTCGTCCAACGCGCAAAGTGCGCGATGCATGCCAAGTAATTGCCAACGGTGTGGGATGAGTACCCGCGCTCGCTCAAATGATGCGTGAAAGCATCAACGTAGGGCGCCAGTTGGCTCTCAAAAATCCGGTCCGTCCAAGTGCAGTGAAGTTCTCTGGTCGAGTTCATTGCGGTCTCCTGAACTGGGGAGACCACTTCCGAACACCGACGAAATTATGTCGAGTTCAGCCGTCGCCCACTTGGCCAAAACCCGAGCAAAACCGCCGTGCACAGACGCCTAGAACCTGTGCAATGTGCATAAGTGGGTTCTGTGCATTAGGGTCGTTATGGAAAGCTTTCCATAACGACCCTAATCGGACTATCAAGCTGACATCGCCCGGTTTCGCTTTACGATCTCAAGGACGGTATTTTTGCTGAGCCCCAATTCGCGGCTGATCAGGCGATAGCTCCGTCCCGCAGCGACAAGTGCAAGCACTTTTGGAGCGAGCCGATCGGATTTCGGCCTCTGCCCGGGCTGGCGCCCAAGGCGCTTGCCGCGCGCTTTTGCGGCGGCGATACCGGAGCGGATCCGTTCCTGAATCAACTCCCGCTCGAATTCGGCGATGCCGGCGATGATCGTTGCCATCATGCGGCCGTGCGGTGTCGACAGGTCGAAGGTCAAGCCATTCATGGCGATGACAGACACGCGCCAGGTCTCGAGCTCCTTCAGCGTGCTCAGGAGATCGAGAGTGCTTCGGCCCCAGCGCGAAAGCTCGGTGACCAACACGGCATCGACTTCGCGCCGCTGAGCGAGCGCGATCACCTTTTTCCGCTCGGCGCGATCGAGCTTCGCGCCCGAGCCCGTCTCTTTGAACACGCTGACCACCTCGTAGCCGGCGCGCGCGGCAAAGGCGGCGAGATCGCGCTCCTGAGCCAGAAAGGGCGGGCGATCGCCCAGCCGCGGCCCCCCCCGCCCATCGCCGGGTCCTCTTCGAAGCTGCCGTCCTATCTCGCGTCGAAGGGGTCCCAACGTCACCGCAGTCGGCCTGCACTTCCCGCTGGGGCGAACCGTCGGAACGAAGCCTCTTACTTTCGCTCTCGGTCCGACCGAGTGCGTATGTCGATGAAGTGCGCATGTCGATGAAGTCCGCCGGCACGCCGAGGTACCGCGGCAGCCAATCGACCGTGTCGCACAAACGATCAAACGGTGTCGCCGAGGCCTTCGGTGTGAACCGGGCGACGATCTACAGAGCTCTCGGCCTGTCCGGTTCCGGCGATTGAGGCACGACCGGTTGCCCCGCGCGAAGACCGATGCGCATTCGGGTTGGCGCCGGCTAAGCCCACGGCCGCGACCCTGCGAGCGCGCATCTTGACCCGACCGCCGCCCTCCCTGCCTAGCTCCTGGCCGAAAGGGGTCCCGTGTCGTCGGAGCCGCTTGCCCCGCTTCGTCACCGATTGCCGGCTGCGAGCGGTGGCGAGCCCATACCTAGCGATGTGGGCTGCCGTCGCGACACCCTGCGATCTGCGGCCCGGGCTGCACTCGAACGACACGGATGCGCCGTAAACCGCCGATTCCCGATGCAGCAAAGCACTCTTACACTGTTGGCTCATTCTTCCGGCGCCTCGGCGCGGCGAAAAACGGTCGGGAAGACGGCGGTCATCGCGCCGCCTGCGGCGCCGGCGGCAGACCCGCCATGAATTTCACCAAGTACGGCTTCCAGGTCGCCGCGTAGTAATGCGTGAAATGCCCGTGTGTGTCCTTGCCGTAGGGGATCAGCACGTAGGTGCGGCTCCTCCAGCATGGCCTGCGCCAAGCGCGATTTGCCGATGCCGGGTTCGCCGATCAGCACCACCACCCGGCCCTCGCCGGCCTTGGCCTGTTGCCAGCGGCGCTGCAATAGCGCCAGCTCCTCGTCGCGGCCGACAAGCGGCGTCAGCTCGCGCCCGTGCAGCGCCTCGAAGCGGCTCTCGGCGGCGCTCTCGCGCAGCACCCGTGCCGCCATCACCGGCGCACCCAGGCCCCTGAGCGCCACGGCACCCAAATCCGCGTACTCGAACAGCCCGCCGGTAAGCCGCCGCGTGCCCGGCGCGATCACCACCGTCCCCGGCTCGGCCAATGCCTGCAGCCGCGCCGCGAGGTTGGGCGTCTCGCCGACCACCGCCTGTTCCTGCGACATGCCCTGGCCGATCAGATCGCCGACGACCACCAGCCCGGTGGCGATGCCGACCCGCACCTGCAACCGCACCGCCGCGACGGTGTCGAGCCCGGCCACCTTCTCCACCAGCTTCAGCCCGGCGCGCACCGCGCGCTCGGCATCGTGCTCGTCGGCCCGCGGATAGCCGAAATACGCGAGCACCCCGTCGCCCATGTACTTGGCGACAAACCCGCCGCTCCCCTCGATGACCGCGGCAACGCAGCGGTGATAGGCGCCGATGACCGCGCGCAGATCCTCCGGGTCGAGCCGCGCCGACAGCGCCGTCGAGCCGACCAGATCGCAGAACATCACCGTCAGCTGCCGGCGCTCGGCTTCGCTGGCGCCAGCCGGGGCCGGAGAGGACGCCGATGATGATGCCTCGGCCGCGCCGAGCGCCGCGATCGCGTCGAGTACGCGGCGGCGATGGCCGATCGATGCGACGCCAAGCTCGCGCAGATCCTCCGCCGTCAGGCGGCGCAAAACCTCGTGGTCGATGTCGTTGTCGCGGAACGCGGGCATATATTGTTCGAGCCCGAGACCGCGCAGCCATTCCGCTATGTCCATCGGAGCTGCCTGAAGACGGCACGCCGCGAGCGGCATTACAGTCCCGGCGGGGCAGTCTGTCGAGGCCGACTTACACCGGTTCTCCGATCACCAGCGGGTTGTTCCCAAATGGGGAACATGGTAGGCTTTGTTATGAGGGTCATCGCGCGGAATGCGCTCGTCGGCTTTTGCGACACGCACCCGGAAACGCGGGTTTCACTCGAACGCTGGTACAAACTCGTCAAAGCCGGGCATTGGACCTCCACGGATGAGGTTCAGAAGGTGGCGCCCAGAGCCAAGGTACTGAACCGCGAGCGCGTCAGGTTCGAGATTGCAGGAGGGAATTATCGTCTCGTGGCTGCCTTCGACTTTCGCCGTCAGATAGCCTTCGTGAAATTCATCGGCACGCATGCGGAGTATGACCGCATCGACGCGCTGACCGCATCGCAATTCTGAGGGAAGCGAGTGATGGACATCCGACCGATCCGTACGGACGAAGAACACCGCGTCGCACTTGCCGAGATTGACGCTTGTTGGGGTGCACCGGAGGGCAGCGAGGACGGCGACAAGCTCGAGGTGCTTGTCGCACTCGTCGAGCTATACGAAGCGAAGCGGTGGCCGGTCGAAACCGACGAGCGCTTTGACCCGATCGACGTGCTGCGTTATGCCATCGAAGAACTCGGGCATACCCAGGCCGAGCTCGCCGAACTCCTCGGCTCCCGCTCACGCGCATCGGAAATCCTCTCGCGCCGGCGCGCGCTGACGGTCGAAATGATCCACAAGATCAGCGAAGCGTGGAAAATTCCGGCTGACCTTCTCGTTCGCCCCTACAACATAGAACGAGCCGCATGAACGCCTTCACCGACGGCCACAGGCCGCCGGCTCTCCGCTATTTCTCCGTACCGGGCGAGAGGTCCTGGAATCGCCCGGCTCACGCCAGATCCTCCAGCAGCGCTTTCGCATCCTTCAGATCGGCGGTGTCGAAGCCCTCGGTGAACCAGCCATAGATCGGGGCGAGAAGATCGCGCGCCTCGGCGGGCTTGCCTCGGTCGCGCCACAAGCGGGCGAGGCTGGTGGCGGCGCGCAATTCCCACGATTTCGCCTCCTGCGAACGGGCTCGCTCGATCGCCCGCCGATAGGAAAATTCGGCCTGATCCGGAGCGCTCGGGTTCCGCCGCAAAAGCAGATCGCCCATCAGCCGATGGACTTCCGGCTCCCATGCGGCGTCGCTGCCCCGACGCTCGAAGTGCACCACCGCGGCCTCGAGCACCGTCAGGGCTTCATCGGTGTTCCCTTGCTTCTCGAGGCATTCCGCAAGTAGAGCATGCCACAAACCCAGTAACGTCCCGATCCCTATCCTTCGCAGCTCAGCCAGAGCGCTCCGGAACGCTGCTATGCGATCGTCTGCGCACTGCCCCGTCACCCAGGCGTCGTGCCAGATTTCGAGCATCGAACCCACCGCGCAGTCCCACGCAAACCCCTGCTCCCTTGCGACCATCAGTAACGCTTTGGTCCGCGCGGCGATCAACTCGGGTTCCCTGCGCTGGATCCTGAGAAAAGCCTCTTCCCACAAAGCGCAGCACAGGCTGAACGGATGAGCCATCGTCTGGCCCATCGCGAGGGCGGCGAGCCCCCGCTCGGACGCGCGCTCGGGATAGCCGAGGCACCACAAGGCCAGCGCCTCAAAACCCAGGGTGCCTATAGCCGGGTCGTTCATGTAAATCTTTGGCCCGCGGTGGCGTTCCGGGTCGTACAGGACCGGTACCCGAGCGGCGTGAGACGCTGCACTCGTGTATCGTCCGGACCACAAGCAGGTGGTGCAAGCCACGTGTTCGGCGAGCAAACGGAAGTCATCATTCCCGAGCTTTACTGCGAGGTTGAACAGGTCCCGGGAAAGCTCCGACGCGGTCTCCATATCTGGTTGAACCAGATGATAGACCCACAACCCAACAAGGCTGCGAAAGAGCTCGGGGGTGTCGCCGGCGCCCGCACACAACTCCTTGGCTCGGGTGTAGGCGGCCTGCGCCTCGACAGATCCCCATCCTCGTACTGCAGTAAGGGGCGGGCCGAGCGCGAGGCGGAAGTCTATCTCCCGCGAGATCCGCTCGGACGGTTCCGGGAGCGAAGCGATAAGCTCGAGGCCCCTGGTCAAATGGGCGATCGCATCGGCATTGGCCGAGGCGGCCATCGCCCGTTCCGCGGCGCGGCGATAATAATCGATGGCGGGGGCGGTGAGCCCGGCGGTGGCGTAGTGGTGTGCGACCAGTTCCGGCTGGGTCTCAGCCACTTCCGGGAACGCGTCTTCGAGCGCCTGGGCGATCCGGGCGTGGAGCTGCCGCCGGCGCTCGCGCAATAGGCTGGCATAGGCCGCCTCCTGCACCAGCGCGTGCTTGAAGGTGTAGACCGCCTCCGGGACCTGGCCGCGGCCGAACATCAGCTCGGCGCGGACGAGCCGGTCGAGAGCCTCCGTCAGCCGGTCATCGGGCTGTTGGGCCACGGCGCTGAGCAGGGGATAGGAGAACTCGCGGCCGATGGCGGCGCCGATCTGGGCGACCTCGCGGACCGGCGCCAGGCGATCGAGCCGGGCCATCAGCGAGTCGTGAAGGGTGGCCGGGATCGCCAGCGGCGGCAGCGCGCCGTCGAGCGCGTAACGCCCGTCCTCATCGCGCAGCAGGCCGCTTTCGATAATGGTCTTGGTCAGCTCCTCGAGGAACAGCGGCACGCCGTCGGTGCGGGCGAGGATCTGCTCGAGGATCTCGGCCGGCAGCGTTTTGCCGTCGGCGGAGCGCTCGACCAGGGTCATGCCGTCGCGGCGGCCGAGGCGGGCGAGCGCTTGCATCGTGATGTGGGCCTCGGCGGGCCAGGGCGGGGTGAACTCCGGCCGCGCGGTGACGAGGAGCAGCAACGGCAGCGTTGATGCCCGCGCGACGGTCAGGGTCAACAGCTCGAGCGAGGTCGGGTCGATCCAGTGCGCGTCCTCGAACAGCATCACCACCGGCCGCCGCGCCGCCAGCCGCGCCATCTGCGCCAGCAGCGCCTCGAGCGTCTTCTCCTTGCGCCGCTGCGGGGTGAGGTCCGGGAGCCGGTATTTGTCGCTGGTCGGTAGCGACAAGAGCGCCGCGATGAACCCGATCTCTTCGGCGCCGGCGTTCGACCCGGCGAGCAAGGCTTCGAGCTTGGCCAGCCGCGCTTCCGGCATGTCCTCGCGGCTGAAGCCCGCGGCGTGCTCAAGCTGGGTGATGAAAGGATAAAGCGCGCTCGACTGATGGTGCGGCGAGCAGAAATAGCGCAGCCTCGTGTGCGGCTCGCCCGCCAGCTCGTCCAGCATCGCCTGCGCCAGACGCGATTTGCCGATGCCGGGTTCGCCGATCAGCACCACCACCCGGCCCTCGCCGGCCTTGGCCTGTTGCCAGCGGCGCTGCAACAGCGCCAGTTCCTCGTCGCGGCCGACGAGCGGGGTCAGGTCTCGCCCGTGCAGTGCCTCGAAGCGGCTCTCGGCAGCGCTCCCGCGCACCACCCGGGACGCCGCCACCGGCGCGCCCAGGCCCTTGAGCTCGACGGCACCCAGATCCGCGTACTCGAACAGACCGCCGGTCAGCCGCCGCGTGCTCGGCGCGATCACCACGGTCCCCGGCTCGGCCAGTGCCTGCAGCCGCGCCGCGAGGTTCGGCGTCTCGCCAACCACTGCCTGTTCCTGCGAGGCGCCCTGGCCGATCAGATCGCCGACGACCACCAGCCCGGTGGCGATGCCGACCCGCACCTGCAGCGGCGCCGCGGCGACGGTGTCGACCCCCGACACCTTCTCGACCAGCTTCAGCGCCGCACGCACGGCCCGCTCGGCATCGTGCTCGTCGGCCCGCGGATAGCCGAAATAGGCCAGCACCCCGTCGCCCATGTACTTGGCGACAAAGCCGCCGCCGCGGCCGATCACCTTGGCAACGGAGCGGTGATATGCGCCGATCACCGCCCGCAGATCCTCCGGGTCGAGCCGCGCCGACAATGCCGTCGACCCCACCAGATCGCAGAACATCACCGTCAGCTGCCGCCGCTCGGCGCCGACCCCCACCCTTCCCTCCCCCGCGGGCGGGGGAGGGGTAGGGAGGGGGCTAGGGAGGGGGCTGCCGCCGACGGGTGCGATGGACGGACGCCGGTCCGGGGTGCTTGCTGCCGACGATGGCACCTCGCCGCTTTTGCGCTCGACAATCGCGTTGAGCAGCACCCGCCGGTGCCCGAGCAGCACGCCGAGCCGCTCGAGATCGCTGTCGGTGAGCAGTGGGAGCGAGTTGAGGTCTACGCCGTTCTCGGCGAAGACCCGCGCGTATCGCTCGAGGCCGAGGCCATCGAGCCACGCCGACAGCGAGCCCATCGGGGTGCCCCGATCAGTACGTCGTTTCGGAGATAATTCGGCCATCCCCTAATCTAATTCCGTCATGGCCGGGCGCCGACCCGGCCATCCACGGGCCGTTGGCAAGGTTTTCGCCGGTTTCCGTGGATGCCCGGAGCAAGTCCGGGCATGACGACGGGGTGCACTCGTCATTCGGGGCCGCGGATCGGGCCGAACGGGACCCACTCCTGGCCGTCGAAGCGCAACATCTGGAACTGCTTGATCGGGTAGTAGTCGGTCGGGCTGGTGGTCGCGGTAATCCCCGGCAGCAGCATCGGAAAGGCCACGTGATCCATATGCGTCGCCACCCGCATCACGTTCGTCCGGGTCAGCTCGTCGCCGCAGCGGCGCAGCACGTACTCCAATGCCTGCGCCGCCTGGTAGCCATAATTGACGATCCCGTCCTCGGCATTGGCGTCGGGGTCCCATTTCTTGGCCCAGGCAAAGTAATCTTTCACGGCCGGATCCTCTCGCATGCCCCGGATCTCGGGCGACTTGCCGTAATAGGCGGTGATCAGACCGACCACGGTCTCCAGGCCCGCGGGCTTGAGCACGCCCTCGCGCGCGGAACCGGGCACGGCAGTGTAGAGCTGCGGCCGCCAGCCGATGTCGTAGATCTTGCGGTAGGCCTGGCTCGCGAACTTGCCCCCCGAGACGAGGAAGAACGTATCGGCGCCCGATGCGCGCAAAGCGAGGATCTGCAAATCGATGGTGGGGTCGGTGCTCTCGTAGGTCTGCTCGGCGACGATCATCGTCGCGGCCCGCTCGCCGAGGCCATCCTTGAACCCCTTCAGATAGTCGCGCCCGTATTGGTCGTTGAGCCAGAGAATGGCGATCTTGGCGTTCGGGCGGTTCTCCAGGATGTGCTCGGCGTAGAGCCGCGTCTCTGCCGCGAGGCTGCTGCTCCAGCTGATCGTCCACGGATAGTGCTTGTAATCGCCGCCGGCCGTGTCGCCGGCCCAGACGAAGAGTTGCGGTATCTTCCGCGGGTTGAGATAGCGGCGCACGACCATGCTGGGGGCCGGCCCGAGCGAGCCGAAGATGAAAAAGACCCCGTCCTCCTCGACCAGCCGGCGGGTCTGCTCCAATGCCTTGGGCGGCACGTAGCCGTCGTCGAGGCTGATCAGCTTGACCTTGCGCCCGTTGATGCCGCCCTCGGCGTTGATCTTGGCGAAGTAGTCCTGTTCCGCCTTGCCGGCCTGGCCGTACACCGAGTAGGGCCCGCTATACGGCACGCTCTGCCCGATCTTGATCTCGCTGTCGCTGACCCCGGGATCGTATTTCTTCTCGGCCGCGGCGCCGCCCGCGATCCAACCCAAGGCCATGACCAACGCGACCGACGCGACCCAATGTCCCCTCATGTCGTCCTCCATCGCAGCAATGTCGGTCCCGGCAAATGTCTCAGGGCGCCAGCCTCCGCGTCGCCTATCCGCCGTCTACGCCGGCGGCCGGCGCGCCCGATGTTTCGAGTTCGTCGAGCAGCGCCTTGGCTTCCTGTAGATCCTTTGTCGCGAAGCCTTCAGTGAACCAGCCGTACACCGGCGCCAGGGGTTCGGACGCCTCGCCAACTCGCCCTTGCTCGCGCAGCAGCCGCGCATAGCCGGTCGCGGTGCGCAGCTCCCACGACTTCGCTTGCTGCGTTCGCGCCCAGTTAAGCGAGGCGAGGTAGGCGCGCTCCGCAGCTTCCAAGTCGCCCTTGCGGGCGAGCAGCCATCCCTTGATGCGGAGTATTTCGGGATAGTAATAGCGCTCTTCCCAGCCCGGCCGCTCCACCTGCGCGATGACCTCGTCGATCAGATCGGCCGCCCCCGCGAGATCGCCGAGTTGGACCATGCCCTCAGCCAACACACATTTTCCAAAGGTGTTGTAAATTCGGCCACCGCCCGCCTCCCACACGGTCATGCCCCGCTCGAGCATGGCCATCCCTTTCGCGAGCTCGCCCTTCCGGATCAATGCAATTCCAGAATTGTAGGGCACCAAGCACTCCGTCAAGAACGGTAGCCTGTTTTCGCGACCCAGCCGATCGCCCTCTTCGATGCGCTTCAGCCACGCATCGGGCTCGCGGAGAAAGTCGAAGATTTTGGCGCCAACGGTTAGCGCCCAACCCAGATCGAAGGGATGCCCGCGCTGGCGGGCATGGGCAAGCGCGGCATCGCTGATCCTCAGAGCTTGCTCGGGAAAACCGAGTATCCAGGTCGATTGCGCCGAATCGGACCAAACTCTGTATCTTCGGGTCTTGGATGCCAAGCAGATGACCATGCCGATCTACGCTGTAGAGCGCCAGCAGGTGGTCAGCGTGCTCCCGCGTCTTGATCGCATCGCCGAGAAAAAAGTGGGTCAACACAGCGGTGCAGTGCCCGGCGATCAGGAGATCCGCGTTGCCATAGGTCTCGGCAGCGTTCATAACCCGCGTGACCCAGTGCAGCAACTCAGCCACCCGTCCCCTGCACAATACGTGGCTGAATAGTCCCCAGAGTATCGGTAGCAGGGCATCGTCGCGGTGCAGCGCGTTCGCCAGCCCCAGCGCGGGGTGCAGGCTGTCCCAGACTTCCTGCGCCGGCCAGCCTTTCAGCGCGATCCAGGCGGCGCCCAACACGATGCGCAGCTCCAGCTCGCTGCCGTCGCGCTCCGCCGAAGCCGGCAGCGCGGCGACCAGCTCCAGGCCCTTGTTCAGGTGCGCAATCGCTTCGACGAGGGCCATATGCCCGAGCGCCAGGCTGCCCGCCTTCTGCCACAGCGGGATCGCCTTCTCTGGCTGTTTCGCCTCGGTGTAGTGACGCGCCAGCAGCTCGGGCTCGGTCGCCCCGATGTTCGGGAAACGCTCCTCGATCACCCCGGCGATCTTGCCGTGCAATTCTTGCCTGCGGCGCCTGAGCAGTGAGTCGTAGGCGGCATCCTGCACCAGCGCGTGCTTGAAGGCGTAGACCGCATCGGGCGGCGTGCCTTGCTGGAACGCCAAACCCAATTCGACGAGCTGCGCCAGTGCCTGGTCGAGTTCGGCCTTCGCGTGCGGGGCGACGGCGGCAAGCAGCTCCCAACTGAATTCGCGCCCGATCGCGCCACCGATCTGCGCGATCTCCTTCACCGGAGCGAAGCGATCCAACCGCGCCATCAGCGAATCGCGGAGAGTGAGCGGGATCGCCAGCGAGCGTCCATGCCCGGCATATTCCCAGCGGTCGCCGGCATCCCTGAGGTCGGCCAATTCCAGGATCGACTTGGTCAGCTCCTCGACGAACAGCGGCACGCCGTCGGTCTTGGCCAGAATTTGTTCGAGCAGGTCCGCCGGTAGCGTCTTGCCGCCGGAGAGCCGCGATACCATCGCACTGCTCTGCGGCCGGGTGAGCTTGGTGAGCGTGAGCGCCGCGACGTGACCATAATGCGACCAGCGCGAGGCAAACTCCGGCCGGTGGGTCAGCACGACCAATAGCGGAATGTTCCTGACCCGGTGGATCAGCAGGTCGATGACTTCGAGCGTGGTCGGATCGGCCCAGTGAATGTCCTCGAACAGCTCCACCGTCGGTTGCCGGCGGGCGATGGCCTCGGTCGTGTCGACGAGCGCGCGCAAGGTCTCGTCCTTGAATTTCTGCGGCGTCATCGCGACCGCCCCGTAGCGCTCCTCGCACGGGATTGAGAGCATCGCGGCGAGGAACCGCAGATCTTCGCGCGGCCTGCCGTATTGGCCGACGACCAGCGCTTCGAGCTTCTTGAGCTTCTGCTCGGGCGTATCGTCGCGCGCGAACCGCAGCGCGCGCTCGAAATTGTCGATGATCGGGTAGAACGCGCTGTTGACGAAGTAGGGCGAGCAATGGAGGCGCAGGATGGTCGCATGCTGCGCCTCGAGACGCCCGCGCAGCTCGCTCAGGATGCGGCTCTTGCCGATGCCCGGCTCGCCGGACAGCAGCACCACCTGGCCTTCGCCGTCCTGCGCCAGGTTCCAGCGCTCGAGCAAGAGGCCGAGTTCGTGCTCGCGGCCGACAAAATCGGTCAGCCGGCCGCTCCGAACCGCATCGAAGCGGCCCTCGGAGGCCGACATCCCTTCGACCGCCCAGGCCTCGACCGGCTCGGCAAGACCCTTGACCTCGTGCCGACCTAGCGCGCGCAACCGGAACAGATCGCCGATGAGCCGGCGCGTCGAGGCCGGCACGACGACACTCCCCGGCTCGGCCAAGGCCTGCAACCGCGCCGCCAGGTTCGGGGTCTCGCCGACTACCGCTTGCTCCTGCGAGGCACCTTCCCCGATCAGATCGCCGACCACGACAACGCCGGTGGCGATGCCGATGCGAACCTGGAGCCTGCCGACAGCCATGTCGAGCCGTCCGATTGCGGCGACGATGTCGAGACCGGCGCGCACGGCCCGCTCGGCATCGTCTTCGTGGGCGCGCGGAAAGCCGAAATAAACGAGCACGCCGTCGCCCATGTATTTCGCGACGAGACCGTCGAAGCGGCGAACCACCTCGGCCACGCCGCGGTGATAGGCGCCGATCACCTCGCGCAGCTCTTCGGGATCCAGCCGCGCCGACAGCGCGGTCGAGCCGACGAGGTCGCAGAACATCACCGTCAGCTGTCGGCGTTCGGCGGACGGCGCAGACACCTCGGTTGCAGCGACGGCACTCGCCGCACTCGGCTCGGCCGTGAACTCGGTGGCTAGTTTGGCGATGGCATTGCGGATGCGCAGCCGATGGCCGGCGCTCGATACGCCAATGTCCTTCAGCAGCTGATCGTCGATCTGCGGGAGCAGCTCCGTGTCGATGTGATTGGCGTCGAAGGCTTCGGCATATTGGCCGAGACCGATCGCCTCCAGCCAATGCCGCACCGCGCTCATGCCGCCAGCTCCTCCCGCAGCGCCTTTGCTTCTTTGAAAACCGGCATACCGAAGCGATGCGGTTGTCGCGAAGCGCCGGCTCGTATTCCGCCAGCCCCAGCTCTTGCAGTCCCCCGATCCTTGTTTACCACGGAACGCCGCGCGGCGCGTGCAGTTTCGGCCGATCGCCGGAGACCGTCGCGCGGCGCCGCGCGGGGTTCGGTGTCAAAGGCTGCGTCACCGCCATGCGTGCTTCGAGACGGCGCGCTGCGCCCGCCTCCTCATCACGAGGTAAGCAGGGCGGCGGTGCCGAAGGACCCGCGTCGAATCAGGCGGCGGCCGGTGCCGGCAGTGCGGCGGCGCTCGCCAGGGTGCGGACGGGGCAGGTGCCGCCGGGGGACCGCCGCATCACCGCCGAGATCGAAAGTCTGCTGCCGGCCGAGGCCTGACGCGACGGCGCGACACCCCCTCGCCCCGCTTGCGGGGAGAGGGGCGGGGTGAGGGACGCTTTCGGCGAGATCGCAGCAGTGACAAATAGCGAGGAAGTTGACCCCTCACCCGGGCTTCGCGCTGCGCGCGGAGCCCGACCTCTCCCCGCAAGCGGGGCGAGGTGATCATTCGTTGAGCTGATCGAGCAGCGCCTTGGCCTCCTTGAGGTCGAGCGTGTCGAAGCCCTGGCTGAACCAGCCGTAGATCGGCGCCAGCAGCGCGCATGCCTCGGCGGGCTTGCCTTGGTCCCGCCACAGCCGGGCGAGGCTGGCGGCGGCGCGCAATTCCCACGACTTTGCCTCTTGCGAACGGGCTCGCTCGATCGCCCGCCGATACGAAACTTCCGCCCGATCCGCAGCACTCGGGTGCCGCTGGAGGAGCAAATCGCCGATCAGCCGATGCACTTCCGGATCCCAATGGGCGTCGCTGCCGGGGCACTCGAAATGCACGACCGCGGCCTCGAGCGCCGTCAGGGCTTCATCGGTATTCCCTTGTTTTTCGAGGCATTCGGCAAATAGAGCCTGCCACAAACCCAGCCACACCAGGGCCCCCATCCTTCGCAGCTTGGCCAGAGCGCTCCGGAATGCTTCTATGCGATCGCCTGCGCACTGCCCCGTCACCCAAGCGTCGTGCCAGATTTCGAATATGGAACCCACCGCGCACTCATACGCAAACCCCTGCTCCCTTGCGACCATCAGATACGCTTTGATCCGGGCCGCCATCAGCTCGGGTTCCCTCCGCAGGACCCTGAGGAAAGCCTCGTACCGCAAAGCCCAGCACAGGCTGAACGGATGAGCCACCGTCTGGGCCATCGCGAGGGCGGCAAGCCCCCGCTCGGACGCGCGCTCGGGATAGCCGAGGTACCACAAGGCCAGCAACTCGACAGCCAGGGCCAACATGGCCGGGTCTGCCATGAAAATCGTTGGCCCGCGGTGCCGCTCCGGGTCGTACAGCACCCGCACCCGAGCGGCGTGAGACAACGCACTGGTGTATCGTCCGGACCAGCAGCAAGTGAAGCAGGCGGCGAGTTCGGCGAGTAAACGGAACTCATCGCTCCCGAGCTTTGCTGCGAGGTCGAAAAGCTCCCGGGAAAGCTCGGACGCGGTCTCGAGATCTGGTCGAGTCAGATGATAGACCCACAACCCCACGAGGCTGCGAAAGAGCTCGGGGGTCTCGCCGGCGCCCGCACACAATTCCTTCGCTCGGGTGTAGGCGGCCTCCACCTCGACAGATGCCCACCCTTGTGTGGCAATAAGCGGGGCGCCGAGCGCGAGGCGGAAGTCGATCTCGCGCGAGATCCGCTCGGACGATTCCGGCAGCGAGTCGATAAGCTCGAGGCCTGTGGTCAAATGGGCGATCGCCTCGGCGTTGGCCGAGGCCGCGGTCGCCCGCTCCGCGGCGCGGCGATAATAATCGATGGCCGGAGCGGCGAGCCCGGCGGTGGCGTAGTGGTGTGCAACCAGTTCCGGCTGGGTCTCGGCAACTTCCGGGAACGCGTCCTCGAGCGCCCGGGCGATGCGGGCGTGGAGCGTTCGCCGGCGCTCGCGCAGCAGGCTGGCATAGGCCGCCTCCTGCACCAGCGCATGCTTGAAGGTGTAGACCGCCTCCTGGACCTCGCCGCGGCCGAACACCAGCTCCGCGCGGACGAGCCGGTCCAGAGCCTCCGTCAGCCGATCATCGGGCTGCCGCGCCACGGCGCTGAGCAAGCGATAGGAGAACTCGCGGCCGATCGCGGCGCCGATCTGGGCGACCTCGCGTACCGGCGCCAGCCGATCGAGCCGGGCCATCAGCGAGTCGTGGAGCGTGGTCGGGATCGCCAGCGGCGGCAGCGCGCGATCGAGCGCGTAATGCCCGTCCTCCTCGCGCAGCAGGCCGCTTTCGATGATGGTCTTGGTCAGCTCCTCGACGAACAATGGCACCCCGTCGGTGCGGGCGAGGATCTGCTCGACGATCTCGGCCGGCAGCGCCTTGCCGCCGGCAGAGCGCACAACCAGGGTCATGCCCTCGCGGCGGCCGAGGCGGGCGAGCGCTTGCACCGTAATGTGGGCGTCGGCGGGCCAGGGCGGGGTGAACTCCGGGCGCGCGGTGACGAGAAGCAGCAATGGCAGCGTTGATGCCCGCGCGACGGTCAGGGTCAACAGCTCGAGCGAGGTCGGGTCGATCCAATGCGCGTCCTCGAACAGCATCAGCACCGGCTGCCGTACCGCCAGCCGCGTCAATTGCGCCAGCAGCGCCTCGAGCGTCTTCTCCTTGCGCCGCTGCGGGGTGAGGTCCGGGAGAGGGTATTTGTCGCCGGTCGGTATCGACATCCGCTCGGCGATGAACCCGATCTCTTCGGCGCCGGCGTTCGACCGGGCGAGCAGCGCTTCGAGCTTGGCCAGCCGGGCTTCCGGCATGTCCTCGCGCCTCATGCCCGCGGCGTGCTCGAGCTGGGTGATGAAGGGATGGAGCGCGCTCGCCTGATGGTGCGGCGAGCAGAAATAGCGCAGCCTCGTCTGCGGCTCGTCCGCCGGCTGCTGCAGCATCGCCTGCGCCAGGCGCGATTTGCCGATGCCGGGTTCGCCGATCAGCACCACCACCCGGCCCTCGCCGGCCTTGGCCTGTTGCCAGCGGCGCTGCAATAGCGCCAGCTCCTCATCGCGCCCGACGAGCGGGGTCGGGTCGCGCCCGCGCAATGCCTCGAAGCGGCTCTCGGCGGCGCTCTCGCGCACCACCCGCGCGGCCATCACCGGCGCGCCCAGGCCCTTGAGCTCGACCGCACCCAGATCCGCGTACTCGAACAGACCCCCGGTCAGCCGCCGCGTGCTCGGCGCGATCACCACGGTTCCCGGCTCGGCCAGCGCCTGGAGCCGCGCCGCGAGGTTCGGCGTCTCGCCGACCACCGCCTGTTCCTGCGAGGCACCCTGGCCGATCAGATCGCCGACGACCACCAGCCCGGTGGCGATGCCGACCCGCACCTGCAGCGGCGCGCCCGCCGCGGCGTCGAGCCCGGCCACCTTCTCCACCACCTGCAGGCCGGCCCGCACCGCGCGCTCGGCGTCGTGCTCGTCGGCCCGCGGATAGCCGAAATAGGCCAGCACCCCGTCGCCCATGTACTTGGCGACAAAGCCGCCGCCGCGCTCGATGACCACAGCAACGCAGCGATGATAGGCGCCGATCACCGCGCGCAGATCCTCCGGGTCGAGCCGCGCCGACAGCGCCGTCGAGCCGACCAGATCGCAGAACATCACCGTCAGCTGCCGCCGCTCGGCTCGAGGCTCGGGCGCTGAACCGGGTGCCTCCGGCGGCTGTTCCCGAGCAGGCGAGGGCGCGGCGCCCTCGCGCAGCGCCGCGATCGCTTCGAGGAGCCTGCGGCGATCGCCGACCATGGCGACGCCGATCTCCTTGAGATCCTCGCCCGTCAGCTTGGGGAGTATCTCGGCGTCGATGCGGTTGTCGCGAAACGCCGGCTCGTATTGCTCGAGCCCCAGGCCCCGCAGCCACGCCGCGATCTCCATGCGGTCCCCCGAGTTCGAACCCTGTTGCCGCCGCGATTTCATATTTACCACGGAACGCCGCGCGGAGCGTGCGCTTTCGCCGATCGCCGGAAGGCGGGCGAGGAGGCCGGTCGGCGAGATCCACGAGGGTGCGGAATACTCCTCGGTCATTCCCCGACTGCCCTCAGGCGTGCGTCACGGCTCGTCAGCGGTCACGGCGCTCAAGCCATCTCCAGAGCACGGGTTGCCAATGCGACCACTCGCGGTATCGGGCGATCGCCCTTCTCGTAATAGGCGACCGTGCGCCGGCTGAGGCCGAGCGCGCGCGCAGCTTCGTCCAGCGTGTAGGCTTTGCGCTCCCGCCAATGCCGGAAGGCATCCGCTGTCATGGTTTCGCCCGCCTGTTCCTGCGCGAGGCGCCAGAGCGTATCAGCGGCCACGTCGTTCTCGTCGGTCCATACGACATCGGTGCCGTGCTCTCCGAGTCGTACTTGCCGAAACAAATCCGCCGACCTTCGCAATGGCGCATACACCCGGAAGGTCTGGATCATCCCCGATACGTCAATGAGGCTCTCCGTCCCTTCGTCCCAACGAACACGCAACATCATCGGCTCTTCGCCGGCTGCCACCGCGACGATGCGCGGCAAAACTCTCTTCGGCATAGTCAACCTCTTTCGTTCAACTCGGCCCATCTGAGGGCCAGTCTCTCGCGGTGAGCCCGCGCCCACGCAATCGCTTCGGCGATCCGGGCGGGTCGCGCCTCGCCCGCGATCACCGTCAGGTCCGAAATCCGCACCAGCACGTGAAAATCGGAGCCACAATGGGAAAGTGCGGCGGCCGGTGGCCGTCGGCGTAGATGCGCAGGCTCACGGCACCAAAGCGGCGAAGGGTCGGCATTCGCGAAGTCTCAGTCTAGTGCCTGTCGTCAATTGAGCGGACGCCCCGTTCCGATTACATCCGATTACCGTCTTGCCCGGCCTTGGGCCGGGCATCCACGGGAGCCCGCGAAGGCCTGTGCCGTTTCTCGTGGATGCCCACGGGCCGAGCCCGGCCAAAGCGTTGATATATGTGAGCCAGCGCTGCTAATTGACGACACGCCCTAGTGCAACTAGTGCACTTTTGCCGGAGCGATATCGGCCGCTCCCGAATGTCGACAGCTATACAGCGGCGGCTCCCTCAGGAGAGGCCGTGCGCCGATCCGGCGGCCGTCAGAGATGAAATCAGGCGGCGGCCGGCACGGGCAGTGCGGCGGCGCTCAAGAGGGTGCGGACGGCAACGGCCTCGCGCTTGCCGCGGATCTCGACCTCGTAGCGCGGCAAATCCGAGAGGTCGAGACCGGCGCGGCGCACCACCTCCTCCGAGACGACCAGCTCGCAGCCATATTCCTTGGTCAGCTCTTCGAGCCGGCTCGCGGTGTTGACCGCGTCGCCGATCGCGGTGACCGCGGCGCCGCCGCCATAGCCCATCTCGCCGATGATCGCCGGGCCGCAGTGAATGCCGATGCCGATGCGCAGCGGCCGGTCGATCTCGCCGCGCAGCGAGGCGTTCAATTCGCCGAGCCGCTCCGACATCCGGCGGGCCGCGGCGAGCGCCTGCCGGCAGCCCTCCGCCGCCCCGCCGTCGATCCCGAACACCGCCATCGCACCATCGCCGATGAACTTGTCGATCCGTCCGCCGGCGGTCTCGACGGCCCGCCCGACGGTCGCGAAATAGCGGTTGAGGATGAACACCACGTCGTAGGGCAGCCGGCCCTCGGAGAGCGCGGTGAAACCGCGGATATCGGCGAACAGGATCGCGATCTCGCGCTCGCTGCCCTGCTCGAAATCGACCCGGCGCCGCCCGTCCGTCGCCAGGGCGAAGGGCGGCAGGAGCGGCGTCACCTCGACCGGCCCCTTCGGCCGCAATTGGCAGGCAAGGCGGATCGTGGCGGTAGCGCCGATCCGGCGCAGGACGCGCTCTTCGACCGGACCCGGCGGATCAAGGGCGCCGAGCCCGCCGCGCACCCGGATGCGGCAGGTCGTGCAGCGGCCGCGACCGCCGCAGACATGGGCGTGCGGTATGCCGGCGAGGCGGCTCGCCTCGAGCACGCTGGTGCCAGGGGTCACGTCGATGAAGCGCCCGTCCGGATAGCCGATACGCACCAGGCCGTGGCGCCGGCGCCACAGGCTGCGGCCGAGCCGCGCCAGCAATACGGCAACAATGGTGCCCGAGAAGAACCAGATGAAGAGGTCGCCGATCCGCTCCATCGCCCCCGCCGCCGCCGGCGACGGCAGGCGCAAATCGGCGAAGGCATGGCTTGTCCAATGCGGATCGGCGGCGGCGAGCGCGGCGACGTGGCGGCCGGCCTCGATCGCGCCGAGCACCGAGAGCACCGGCACCAGCACCGCGACGACCAGCGCCGCCGGCTGCACCCGAGCGTACCACGGGCGGACCCGCAGCCAGAAATGCAGGCCGATCATCGCATGGCTCCAGGCGACGATCAGGGTCGCGAGCTGCCACGCGCCGTGCTCCGGCGAACGGACGAAAAAGCCCCACAACAGAAAGCGGTAATAGAGGTAGTGGGTGCCGAACCAGTCGTCGGCGATGCGCGTCGCCACGACATGGCGGACGAGCAGGATCGGGATGGCGAAGCCGAGGACGATCTGCATCAGCTCGCCGGCCCTCAGCCGCAGCGTGCGGCGCTGCCACAAGGCCCACAATGCCAGCGCGTAGTGGAGGAAAAAGCCGCCGCCGTAGAGCAGAGCCTTCGCCGGCGGGCTCGACCAGACGGCAAGGACGAAAGCCAGGACCCGCTCCATTGCCGAGAGCGAGACGAGGCCGACGGCATGGTTCGAAAGATGCATCGTCACATAGGCGAGCATCACCACGCCCGAACCGAGCCGCAGTCTGCGGATCATCGCCGCACTCCTCGCCGGCGCCGCCGCCGCGGCGGGGAACGGCGCAAATCCAGTCCGGGATCCTCATCGGTCCGCGGCATCAAAGCACCTCATTCTCGGCGCCGCGCTCTAAGATCGGGTGCGGAATACGTTTATTCCCCCCGGCTGCTCGCAGAGCGCTCCCTTACTAGTGTAGTGGATCAGAAATTCATTGCACAATACGAGTGCCGTCATTGCGAGCGAAGCGAAGCAATCTCGTGCCACAACCGAATGCGGTAGAGATTGCTTCGTCGGCCTCCGGCCTCCTCGCAATGACAATTCCTGTTAATTATGAAGCGAACTTATGGTTCAGCACACCCATTTTCGCCATGGATACCGGCCGGAGTTTATCCTCGGGCCGCGCGCAGCGCGGACCCGGGGGCCGGTATGAGGAATGTGCTTTATAATTACAACAACTTCTGATCCTCTACACACTTGCAACATCTCCCCGTTCATGGCCGGCCGGCCTTTCACCCGCGGGCGCAAAGCGGGCCGCAGGTCGGGGGGGCGTTACTGTCCTGAAAATTGCCATCGTCGCATAGTACAACGACGCCATGAGCGAAGTCGCCGTGGCCGCCGCCGGAAACAGCTGCCGATCCCGCTGCTCTTTGCTGTTTTTTCGATCCAAAATCGAAGAATATCAATCGCTTGATCCTGATCGCTCGACGCTTCGCGCGGGCGACGCGCGCCGGCGTTTCGCCGCGGCAAGCTTTTTTCAACTTGGGCGGGCTTCACCATGCCCGAAAAAAGCCGCAGTCTTCGGATCAAAGCCGCCGCCGCGGTCGCCTCGCGCATTCGGCGCATCGACGACCGCGACCGACGCAATGAATTTCGCATCGCCCATGCCCGACACCTCGCCGATGCTGGAGATCCGACATCTCGTCAAGTTCTTCGGGCTGCTGGCGGCGGTCGACGATGTTTCGTTTGCGGTGCCCCGCGGCGAGGTCCTGGGCTTTCTCGGTCCGAACGGCGCCGGCAAATCGACGACGATGAAGATGATCACCGGCTTTCTGCCGCCGGACGCCGGCACCGCCATCGTTTGCGGCCACGACATCGCCAAGGAGCCGATCGCCGCCAAAAGGCGGATCGGCTACCTGCCGGAAGGCGCGCCCGCCTATCCCGACATGACGGCCGCCGAGTTTCTCGGTTTCGTCGCCCGCATCCGCGGCTTTGCCGGCGCCGAGGCAAAGCGCCGCATCGACCGGGTGGTCGAGATGATCAAGATCGGCGAGGTCATGCACCAGCCGATCGAGACCCTGTCGAAGGGCTTCAAGCGCCGGGTCGGGGTGGCCCAGGCTTTGCTGCATGACCCGAGCGTGCTGCTGCTCGACGAGCCGACCGACGGTCTCGACCCCAACCAGAAATACCAGATGCGCGAGGTCATCGCCGCGATCCGGCCGGACAAGGCGATCATCATCTCGACCCATCTGCTGGAAGAGGTCGAGGCGGTATGCAGCCGGGCGATCGTCATCGCCCATGGCCGCCTCCTCGCCGACAGCACGCCCTCGGAACTGGCGCAGCGGTCGCCGTCGCACAACGCCGTGCGCATCGGCATCGCCGCCGGCGACACCGCGCCGATCCGGGCCGAGCTGTTGCGCTTGCCGCGGGTCGCGGCGGTCGAAGACGTCGATGACGGCGAAGGCCGCGGGCTCTTCGTGTTCCCGCGGGGCGCCGAGCCGATCGTCGCCGAGGTCGCCGATCTCGCCCGCGCCCACCGCTGGGACTTGTCGCTGTTGCGGGTCGAGCGCGGCCGGCTCGACGACGTGTTCCGCGCGATCACGGCGCCGCCCGCCGAGCCCGCCCGCGCCGCCGCCTGACGCCGATGCGCGCGATCCTGACGATTTTCCGGCGCGAGCTGGCCGCCTATTTCACGACGCCGCTGGCCTATGTCTTCATCGTCATCTTTCTCGTGATGGCCGGAGTGCTGACCTTTTTTGTCGGCGGTTTCTTCGAGCGCGGCCAGGCCGACCTGCAGCCGTTCTTCAGCTTTCATCCCTGGCTCTACCTGGTCCTGATCCCGGCCTTGTCGATGCGGCTCTGGGCCGAGGAGCGCAAGAGCGGCACGATCGAGCTGTTCCTGACCCTGCCGATCCGCATGATCGAGGCGGTGCTGGGAAAGTTCCTCGCCGCCTGGTGCTTTGCCGGCATTGCCCTCGCCCTGACCTTCCCGTTCTGGCTCACCGTCAACTTTCTCGGCCGGCCCGACAACGGCGTGATCCTGGCGAGCTATCTCGCCAGCTGGCTGATGGCCGGCGCGCTCCTCGCCATCGGCGCCTGTGTCTCGGCGATGACCAAGAACCAGGTCATCGCCTTTGTCGTCACCGCCGCCTTCGCCTTTCTCGCCACCGTCGCCGGCACCCCGGTGGTGCTCGGGGTGTTGCAGGGCTGGGCCCCCGAATGGCTGATCGGTGCGGTCGCGCAAACCAGCCTGATCGGCCATTTCGACGCGATCACCCGCGGCGTCGTCGACCTGCGCGACATCGTCTATTTCCTGTCGATCATGATCGCCTTCCTGTGCGCCAACGCGATCCTCATCGATCTCGAAAAGGCCGAATGAGATGGCCGAACCGACGCCGCCCCGCACCTTCTTCACCGCCCGGCGCACCGCCGCCTGGGCCGCCCTTGCCGCCATCGCGGTGATCCTCGTCTCGGTCAACGTCATTGCCGCCCGCTACCTGTCGCTGCGGCTCGATCTGACCGCCGAGCATCTCTACACACTGTCGTCCGGCACCTCGCGGACCCTGTCCCGGATCGGTGAGCCGATCACCCTGCGGTTCTATTTTTCGAGCCGGCTCGGCGACACGGCGCCGGGCTACGCGGTCTATGCCCGGCGGGTGCGCGAGCTCTTCGACCAGTACGTTGCCGCGGCGCACGGCAAGATCCGGCTCGAAGTCTTCGACCCGCAGCCGTTCTCGACGGTGGAGGACCAGGCGGTCGCTTTCGGTCTGCAAGCGGTGCCGCTCAACGGCCAGGGCGAGCAGGTCTATTTCGGCCTCGCCGGGACCAATTCGACCGACGACCGGCAGGTGATTGCGTTCTTCTCGCCGGAACGGGAACGCTTTCTCGAATACGATTTGACCAAGCTCGTCCACAGCCTGGCGGTGCCGAAGAAGACGGTCGTCGGCCTGATCAGCTTTCTGCCGCTCGAGGGCGACATCGCGGCGATGATGGAAGGCCGTCCGAGCGTGCCGATGGCGATCCTCACCCAGCTCGAAGGGGTCGACACGGTCAAGCCGCTCGCTCCCGACATCGCAACGATCCCGGCCGATGTCGACGTGCTGATGGTGGTGCATCCGCAGCACCTCTCCGACGAGACGTTGTTTGCGATCGACCAGTTCGTGCTGAAGGGCGGCAAGGCGCTGGTCTTTGTCGATCCCTATTCCGAGCTTTCCGCGGCGCGTCCGAACCGACCCGGCCAGCGCGCTTCGCCGCCCGACAGCGACCTCGAGCGGCTGTTCAAGAGCTGGGGGATCGAACTCGCGCCGGGGGTCGTCGCCGCCGATCGCCGCGACGCGCAGCGCGTCAATGTGCCGGTTCCCGGCCGCAGCCCGGAAGCGCTCGATTACGTCGCCTGGCTCGACCTCCACGGTCCCGAACTCGATCGCCGGGACATGATCACGGCCGATCTCAACCACGTCGTGATGGCGAGCGCCGGCGTCATCAGGCCGCTGCCGAAGGCCACGACGACGGTCGAGCCGCTGATCACGACCTCGCCCGATTCGATGACGATCCCGGTCGACAAGGTGATGGGACTGCCCGATGTCACCGGGCTCCTCGCCGACTTCAAGCCCGGCGGCAAGCGCCTGATCCTGGCGGCGCGGCTCACCGGCATGGTCGCCAGCGCCTTCCCCGAGGGGCCGCCGGCAAAGCCCGGCACGGCAAAGCCCGGCGCCGAGAAATCGGGGAAGACCAAACCGGGCGCCTCCAAGTGGCTCGCGCATTCGACGCGCCCGATCAACGTCGTCGTCGTTGCCGACACCGATCTCTTGACCGACGGCTTCTGGGTACAGCAGCAGAATTTTTTCGGCCGGCAGGTGGCGATCCCCACCGCCGACAATGGCGACTTCGTGGCCAATGCGATCGACGTGCTCGGCGGCGGCGAGGACCTGATCGGGCTGCGCACCCGCGGCTCGGTCG
Source organism: uncultured Alphaproteobacteria bacterium (assembly GCA_963772295.1). Lineage (GTDB taxonomy): Bacteria > Pseudomonadota > Alphaproteobacteria > ATCC43930 > CGMCC-115725 > AP-15. The sequence continues at coordinate 391,290 of CAVYWO010000015.1, read as the reverse complement.
CCAGGCCCTTCGAGGTCGTCGACCAGATCCGGCGCGACGCCGAGGCGCGCTATTCGAGCGAGGAGCAGGCGTTGCGGGCCAAGCTCAAGGATACCCAGGCCAGGCTCGCCAACTTGACCGGCGGCGGCGAGACCGGCGCCGTGGTCGCGCTGTCGCCGGCGCAGGCGCAGGCGATCACGCAGTTCCGCAGCGATATGCTGCAAACCCGCGGCCAGCTGCGGGCGGTGCAGGCGGCGCTGCGCCGCGACATCGGACGGCTCAAGGGCTGGCTCGAATTCGTCAACATCGCGCTGGTGCCGATCATCGTCGCCGTCGCCGCCGTGGCGCTGGCGGCGGTGCGGCTGAAGCGCCGTCGCCGCCGCACGGTCGAACCATGAGCGGCGAACCATGAGCGGCGAACCATGAGCGGCGTCGCGGCGGCTGCGGGCAGGGCCTGCTGATGCAACGGCGCAGGCTGATCCTGCTCGCGGCGGCGGCGGCGGTCTGCGCGGCGCTGGCGATCGTCGCGGCGGCGAGCGGCGACCGCTATGCGAGCCGCACCGTGGCCGAGCGCCCCGCCTTCCCGGCGCTGGCCGGCGAGCTCGGCGCGGTCGCCACGGTCGGGCTCAAGCGCCAGGATTTTGCCGCAACCTTTGATCGCCGCGGCGATCTTTGGCTGGTGGCCGAAAAGGGCGATTATCCGGCCGATGCCGGCAAGGTGCGGCAGGTCGTGCTGACCCTCGCCGAGATGCGCCTGATCGAGCCCAAGACCCGCCTTCCCAGTCTGTACGCCCGGCTCGACGTCGAAGATCCGGGCAGCGGCAAATCGACCCTCGTCACGGTCGCGGGCCAGGCGGGCAAGACGCTCGCCCGGCTGATCGTCGGCAAGCAGCGCTTCGACCGGCTCGGCGCCGGCAATGGCGGGCTCTATGTGCGCCGGCCGGGCGATGCCCAAGCGTGGCTGGCGAGCGGCGCGGTCGACCTCTCGGGCAATCTTGCCGGCTGGCTCTATCGCCAGATCGTCGACATCCCGGACCGCCGCATCGCCAAGGTGACCCTGACCCAGCCCGACGGTACGCGGCTGGTGCTGAGCCGGGCCAAGCCCGAGGCGCAATTCGTGATCGAGGGCGCACCCGCCGACGCCAAGCCGAAGAGCGATACGGCGACCGGCGAGCCGGCGATGGCGCTCGACGGGCTGAACCTCGACGATGTCGCCCCGGCGGCGAAAATGCCGCTGCCAAAGACCGGGGTTACGACCGCCTCCTACACGACCTTTGACGGGCTGACGATCGATCTGCGCCTCGTCGAGCGCGACAAGACCGATTGGCTCGCGGTCGCTGCAACCGGCGCCGGCAAGGCGGCGGCCGAGGCGAAGCAAATCGCGGCGCGGGTCTCGGGATGGAGCTATGCGATCCCGTCCTACAAGGCGGCGATGATGAAGACCAAGCTCGCCGACCTGATCGAACCGCAAAAGCACTCGTGAGGCGCCCGATGACCGCCCGCCTGCCCGCTACCGATTTCGGCCTGCGCGGCCGCGCCGCCGCCGCTCTTCTCGGCTGCCTGCTGCTGACGGTCTGCGCCCAACCCTCGACGACGACGCGTTGGGTCAAGACCGGCAGCGACGAGGCGACGACGGCGCGCGAGGTGGAAGCCTGCCGCGCGCAAGCCAACGCCGCGCTCGGCACCCAGTTGGGGATCAACGAGGACATCACCGCGACGCTCGGCGGCAACTGGCAGCGCAGCAGCACCTTGGGCATCGAGACGGGGAACCTCAACCGGTCCGCGGCGGGTGCCGCCGACCACGCCTTCGAGAGCTGCATGCTGGCGAAGGGCTTCGTCAAGGGGACCTGACCCGGGTTGAGAGGAGTGCCGCGATGCGCGGGACGCCGCTCGGCCCCTACCGGGTCGAGGCCTTCAACACCTCACGCCAATCGGACAACCCGATCCACGACGACAGGGTAGCGCGCCGCTTTGGTTTCGCCGGCGGGCTGGTGCCGGGGGTCGATGTCTACGGCTACATGACGCATCTGCCGGTCGCGCGCTGGGGTGCGGCCTGGCTCGAACGCGGCACCGCCGAGTGCCGATTTCTGAAGCCGGTCTATGATGGCGAGACGGCGATCGTGAGTGCCTGCGAAACCCAGGACGGGCTCGACATCACCGTCGAATGCCGCGGCGAGGTCTGCGCCGCCGGCCGCGCCGGGTTGCCGGCGCGGGCAGCGCCGGTCCCGGCGCCATTCGCCGCGGTGCCGCCGGCGCCGCCGGCGGTCAGGCCGGAGGCGGACGAGACGACATTGGCGGTCGGGACCATGCTCGCGATCTGCCCGGTCAGGGTGGACGCGGCCGAAGCGGAACACTATCGGCGCGACCTGCGCGAGAGCCTGCCGCTTTATCGGCTGGCTGGTCTGATCCATCCGGCAACCGTCGCCGGGCTCGGCAACTGGGTGCTCAAGGACAATGTGCGGCTCGGGCCATGGATGCATGTCGGCAGCCGGATCGAGCATTTCGCCATCGCCCGGATCGGCGACGAGTTGACGGCAACGGCCCGGGTCACCGCCAATTACGAGAAAAGGGGCCACCGCTTCGTCGATCTCGAGGTCCTCGTCTACGCCAACCGCGCGACGCCGGTGGCGCGCCTCGCCCATATCTCGATCTACCGCCCGCGCCCGCTCGCCGCCGCCTGAGCGGCAGGCGCCGGGATTGGTGCCTGCCTTCTCGCCGGCGGCGGTGAACACAGTTAACCCGATTTCGCGGATTGGCCGATCGACGGGGCGCTCCTATCGACGTCCCGTCGGATCGTGTCACCCCCACCCCAGCCCCCATCAAGGGGGCTGATCTTTACCCATATGTGTGCATCGGACAGTCGGTTTACGGCAGATTTGGTATGGGCTCGGCGAGGTCGGTTGGCGCCGGGCTAAGGGGGCAGTGGGTAGGCGATAGCGTAGCTGCGGAAGGCGGCGGTGATGTCGTCCAGGCGCTGCAGGCCGCGCCAGAGGGTTTGGGGACCGGGTTGGCCGTCGGATTTGCGGGCGAGGAAACCGCCGAGTTGGGCGATCAAGAGGATCATCTGGCAGAGCGAAGGCGGTTGCGCCGGCGGCGGCTTGCGGGTGTGGAAGACGACCAAGGCCTTCCACTGCTCGGGCTCGAAGGCGACGGTACAGGGCAGTTCGGGGGTGGCCCGCCCGAGCCAGGTGAGATAGTGGATGCGCCAGGCGACGACCATGTCGATGGCGAGGCAGGTTTCCAGACGGTCGGCGGTTTCGAGCTGGCGATCTTCAATGCGGCATCCGCTCTTGAGGATGCGGTGGAAGACCTCGATCCCCCAGCGCCGGGTATACCACTGCATGCGCTGGAGAGCGTCGTCCAGCGAGGCGACCGGCACGGTGGTCAGCAGCATCCAGTCGAGCGGCTTGATGTCGGGTGGCGGGTTTTCTTCGCGGCTGCGCACGACCCATAGCCGCAGCGCCGGGAGCTTTGCCTTGTGTCGCGGCGGCGACAGGGTGACCTCGGCGAAGCGCACGCTCATCAGGGCGGTACGGGCCGGCTGGCGGCCGCGGCGGGGCACCTCGAGTGCGATCTGCCCGGCCGCCGGCAGGCTTTCCATAAAGGGCCACAAGCGGCGCACCTGCTCGTCGCCCGGGTCAGGCTGGAGAGCACGGTCTTCGGTGGCCCTGACCAACAAGTCGAGGTGGGCGCTGTCGGCTTCCTGCAGGAACTCGAAGACATCGCACTCGCGATCGGCGACGGTGACGATGCGCGTGTTCGGGCATCGATCGGCGGCGGCCCGGATCTCCGTCAGCGGGCGGATCCATTTGTAGCTCTCCTTCGCCGCGATCGGCCTGGTGTGGCGCTGATGTTTCTTGCCGAAGGTATTGGCATCGCGCGCCCAGCACTGGACATCGAGCAGGCCGAGGGGCAGGCCATCGGGACGCAAGGCCAGGGTATTGTGCAGGATCAACCCTTGGGCGCCGTCGCGCCGGCTGCCGATCGGGCCGAGGCCTTGGGTCTGCGGGTGCTTGGTGTAGTTGAGGCTGGAGCTGTCCTGCACCGCCAGCACGATGACCTCCTGTCGCATGCGCGCGACGGTGGCCTGATGGTGCGGTTCGAGTACAGCGTCCATCGTGACCCGCTGGTGATCAAAGAACCGGTAGGCGGCCTTGGTTCGGGCCAGCGAACCGCAGGCTTGCGCGATATTGGCCATGGGCCGGGCAAAGAACGCCCCGGCCAGATCCAGCAGTCGCCGCTGCAGCCGGCGATCGCCGAGCTTGGCACCGCCGAATTCCTGCCGCACCCAGTTGGGCTCGGGCGCCGGCCGCGCCCCGCACAGGCGCTTGAGGGTCGGCCGGGACAACGGATAGAGAAACACCCGCTTCGCCGGCAAGTGCGCCGTGCCGGTCCGATCCTGGCGCCCCCGACCGGCGGTCATGCCGACTTCGATCCAGTTGGCGGCACGATAGGCGGTGCCCGGGCGAGCGGCCTCGACATAGCTTTCCATCAGCCACGGCCGGACCGCAAAGGCTTGCTGCCAATCGCCGACAATCCGCCGCGTTAGCTGCCCCAAAACATGCGAAGCGAGATGTGCGACCCGGACCGTCGGCAGGATCAGAAAGCGGCTGTTGCACACAACTCCCGTCAGGTTGGCGCCACGCTTGGCGTCGTCCCAGCCCAGCCACTCATCGCGCCCCCGCAGCCGCCACGCGGCGGCACTGACCGCCAGCCCGCCGAGCACACCATGCCGCGCGCCGCAAATCAGATAGCGAATTCTGCTCACCACACAACGACGCGCGACCGCAGGGATGGTGCGCCGCCATCATCGCATCCCAGGTCCGGCTCTCCGGCGTCCCGCCGCTGACCCGCTGCAGCGTGACCGCCCCCAGATCGGCCAAGCGACCGCTCACTTGCGGGGCCGGGCAAACCTCGGCCGGACGCCGCTCCGGCGGCCGCCGACGGGCCGCCGGAAGCACGATCGCACCGCGCCGCTCAAGCCCAATCAGATGCTTGCGGCAGGCCATCTCCTGCGCGCGACCACGGCGATCCTTCCAGCCCAGCCGTTCGCATACCTCCTTGGCCAGCCGATAGCGCGACAAGCCCGCATCCGCGCCGACGCGCGCGCGGATCCATGACAGATGCTCTGCCGCCTCCAGCTGCTGTTTCGGGCTAAGGGGCCCCATGCCCCCTTGCTCGCCCATTCCGTTTTCTGTGTCCAGAGGCACTTATGGGCAAAGATCAGATCAAGGGGGCGGGAGCGCAGCTTCAGCGGGAAGCAAAAGCCCTCCCCTTTGATTCCCCTTTGATGGGGGAGCCCCCGGACGGCCGCCCGCCAGGGCGGGCGTTCCGGGGGTGGGAGGGGGTGAATACAGTAATCGCGGTCGCCGATTCTCGGATCCGCGAAGTCGGGTTAATGTTTGATGATAACCTGGCCTCCGAGGACGCGGGCAACCGCGGGCATGCGGCGCCTGACCAGATTGGGGAGACGGTCGAGGGAGAACTCCTTTCCCCCCGTGATGCCACGAGGAAATTTCACCAGCACGACGAGCATGACAAGGCCAAGCAGCACCTCCTGGAAGCCGGAGGGCATGACGATTTGCATCGACCCGATCGTAATCCCTCTCTCGAACTGCCGCAGGACTTCGGTCAGCGCAGAGAGGGTGACAACGCCGACGACCGCTCCGAACATGCTGCGCATGCCGCCCACCACCAGCATGGCCAGGGTGATGAATGTGAGGTCGAGATAGAAGGCGTTGACCGAGATCACGCCGACGAAGCTCCCATAGAGCGAGCCGCCGATACCGAGCAGGAATGCGCTGATTACCCAAGCGATCAGCCGCACGGTAGGGACCCTGATGCCGGCCGCTCGGGCGGCGACCTCATCCTCCCGGGTCGCTTGCAGCATCAGCCCGTAACGCGACCTCTGGTGCAGGTAGGCGACGACGATCGCGAGCAACGCCCAGGCGAATGCTACCCAGACATTGACGAACATCGGGAGGCCGACGATTGACGACTCCCCGAGAGTGATCGAATCCCAGTTCCGAAACGCGACATTGAGGATGCCGAGGACCATGAAGGTGGCGATGCTGGACGGGATGCCGGAGAGGCCCATGATCGGTCGGCCAATGATCAAAGCTGCCGACCCTGCGAGAACCCCGGAGACGATGACGGAGGTGGGCACCGGGTAGGTGTGATACTTCAGAAAATCGGGCAGCCCGGTCATGGTCATTGGCTTGATCCTGGCGCAGCAGGTCTGCGCCGCCATGGCATAGGCGCCGATCGCGACAAAAGCCATTGAGCCGAAGGAAATAACCCCCGAGTTTCCGACGAAGACGTAAAGCCCGACAACGATTACGATACGGACGAGCGCTCCCGCGACCGTCGTATTCAACGGGCGATCGTCGACGAGTGTCGCAATCACGCAGATCAACAGCAACAAAATGATCGGGCCGAGCAAGGGCATCAGCACGCCAATGATCGATCCCCTCGCGCGCGGCATCAGACGCGCTCCCTGCCAGATCGTTGCCGCACGACGCCCTCGGGTCGAACCAGCAAGAGGATGATGACGATCGCGAAGACGAAGGCGTCGCGCGTCGGCCGCATGCCCTCTGGAAGAATGGCTTGGATGATGCCGCTGGCGATGCCGACGATGAAACCTCCGGCGACCGGCCCGGTCAGGCTTCCCATCCCGCCGACGACGGTCGAGACGAAGGCGTAAAGCGCCATATTGACGCCCAGTCTCGGATCGAGAGCGCCCACTCTCGAGATCACCAGCATCGAGACGATCCCCGCCAACATGCCGCTCACGGCGAAGGCGCCGGCGATCACCGCATTGGCCCTCACCCCAAGCATGCGGGCCATGCGGAAATCCTGGGTCGCCGCGCGGATTTGGATGCCGATGCTGGTCCACTTCATGAAGCCGGCCAGGACCACCATCAGGCCAATGGTCGCAGCGATGGTGACGATGTCGAGCTTGGCGATCGCTACCGATCCGAACTCTATCTGCTTGGTGAGAGCGGAACCGACATCGACGCCCTTGGGACGACCGCCATAGATCAACAGCATCGTGTATTGCAGGAAGTAGCTGAGCGAGAACGACGCGATGAGGAGCGTTGCCGGATCGGCCCCGCGGAGTGGACGAAACACGATCCGCTCCATCGCCAAGGCGGCGACGACAACAACGGTGACGACCCCGAGGACAAGGAGAGGCCACGGAAAATCCCCGATGAACAGGGTCGGGATCGCGGCGGCGGACGGCACAATCAATGAGTAGGCGCCGATCGTGATCAAATCGCCATGCGCGAAATTGATCAGACGCATTACGCCGAAGATCAGGCCGATGCCCAATGCTCCGAGCGCATAGAGACTGCCGAGGCTCAGAAATCGACGGCGACCTGAATTGCATAGTGCATGTCAGCCTCCGGCAGCGGCAGCGCCGCCATCGGGCATGTCGAAGCCGAAATAGGCGTCGGTGAGCCGCGCGACATCGGTCTCGCTGTGTCCCGAGCCCCGGGCCTGGATCAGTCCGTCGCGCATGACGCAGATGTGGTCCGCAAACGCACGCGCCCGATTGAGGCTTTGCTCGACGATCAGCAGGGTCATGCCGTCGCCCTTGAGCTTGGCCAGGATCTCGTAGACGCGTGCCACCATGAGCGGCGCCAATCCGAGAGAAGGCTCGTCCAGCAGAAGGACACGGGGACGGCAGAGCAGGGCTCGTGCGATCGCGAGTTGCTGCTGCTCGCCACCCGAAAGCCTCCCCGCCGGGGTCTGCATGCGCTCGGCCAAGAACGGAAACCGCGCGGCGATCTCCTCGATGTCGGATCGGACGGCTCGTTTGTCCCTGCGCCAGAACGTTCCGACCAGGAGGTTCTCGCGGACCGTCAGGCCCCCGAAGATGCCCCGTCCCTCCGGGACCATCGACAGGCCCATCCTGCAGATCGCCTCGGGCTCGCGGCCCAGGATCGAGCGCCCGTCGAAAAGGATCTCGCCTTTCCGGACGGGAAGGCTGCCCGCGGTCGCCAACATCGTCGAGGATTTGCCCGCGCCGTTCGGCCCGACGATCGACGCGGCCTCTCCTTCGCCGATCTCGACCGAGATCCCGCGCACGGCGGCAAGCCGTCCGTAGTGCACGGTAAGATCGCTAAGGGTGAGGAGTGCCATGGGAGTGGTCCCAGCCGAGATAAGCCTTTCTCACATCGCTGTTGCCTTGGATTTCTTGCGGAGTTCCCTCGGCGATCTTCAGACCGAAATCGATGACGTAGATCTGCGAGCAACTGCTCATGACGACCCGCATGTTGTGCTCGATGAGCAGCACGCCGCACCCGTAACCTTTCGGAATCTCGAGGATTAGCGCAACCAGTGCCTCACATTCGCTGTCGGTCATGCCGGCAGCCGGTTCGTCGAGTAGCAGGAAACGGGGAGATCCCGCCAGGGCGCGGATAATGCCGACGCGCCGCTCCTCTCCGTAGGGAAGGATATCGGCCCGGTCGTCCGAGCGGCGCGACAGCCCGACCCAATCGAGCAGTTCCTCGGCGCGTTCGCGGGATTGCCGCATCGTGCACCCTGCCGCGATGGCATTGATCTCGAGATTTTCCCTGACCGAGAGACCGCGATAGAGACGCACGTTCTGGAACGTCCGCGCGATCCCCTTCCGTGCGAATTCTTCCGGCCGTCGCCGGGTGAGATCCTCGCCATCGAGGACGATGGAGCCTTTGGTTGGCGCCTGAAACCCGGTGAGCACGTTGACGAAGGTCGTCTTGCCCGCCCCATTCGGCCCGATCAAGCCGCGGATCTCGCCGCGGTGCACCGGCAAGGTGACCCCGCCGATCGCCTGCAGTCCTTCGAACGTGACGGCGATATCTTGGCCCAGCAGAATTTCGTCTCGGCCGGACGAAACTACCGCCGCGGCTGCCTCCGTGTCGCGATCGAGACGCAACGCCACCCCGCGATAACTCCCAACGCTATTACTTGAGGGGAACTGCTCGTATCACGGAGGCCCCGCGAACGAGCACTTATTGCGGCTTAGAGCCCGACCGAAAATGACGGGCGGTGGATCAACAACTTACTCGTCACCCCCGCGAAAGCGGGGGTCCAGGGCAAGCGACGGGACTTCGACCCTGGATTCCCGCTTGCGCGGGAATGACGATATAAGCGTTTGAAATAAATCAATTCATTTTGGGTCAGGGTCTTGTACAAGTGATTACAATAACATTGACGCGGACGGAGAGCGAAGTCTTAACGTTTCCTCCGGGTCAAAGGGGCGCCCGCGCTCACCGCCGCTGAGAAGGGGGAAATGTGATGGACTGGGGCTCAAAAATCGCGATCGTCCTCTGCGCTTCGGCCGTGGCGATCCTGGGTGCTGCGGTTTCCGCCCACGCCGATGACAAGCCGATCATCATCGGCTTGGCGACCTCCAAGACAGGCTGGCTCGGTGCTTATGACGAAGACGGGGCAAAAGCGCTGAGGATCGCCGTTGATGACATCAATGCCAAGGGCGGCTTGCTCGGTCGACAGATCCAGGTCGTGCAGGCAAACTCCAAGACCGATCCCCAGGAGGCCTTCAAGGCCGCGACCGAAGTCATTCAGGAGGGCGCGAATTTCGTCGTCGCACCTTGCGATTTCGACATCGGCGGTCCGGCATCGTTGGCCGCCGAGAATGCCGGGATCCTCTCGATGTCGATTTGTGCGGGCTCGCCAAAATTCGGCCCGCAGGGCGTTGGGCCGCTGACCTATACGATCTCGATCACCGCCCACGCTGAGGGCGTGCTGCTTGCTGGATGGGCGAAGAAGCAAGGTTGGAACAAGCCTTATCTTCTCATGGACACGAACCTCGTCTATAACCGGACGCAATGCGGGGGTTTCCGGTGGCGGTGGAAGGCGATCTCGCCAGACAATCCCATCGTCGGCGACAACTCCTTCAAGCAGGATGATCCGTCGATCGCCGCGCAGGTCTCGAGAATCAAGGCGACCAGTCCCAAGCCCAGCGTCATCATCATTTGCGCCGCCGGTCCTGGTGCCGTATCTGCCGTGCGGCAGATCGCGAACACCGAACTCGGAATTCCGATCCTCATGGGACCGGCAATGGACGGCAATTATTGGCTGAGTGCGGTGCCAAATCTCAGCAACTTCCATATGTTCGTGCATGGCTCGATATTCGGCGACGACCCGAACCCGGCCGTGAACGACCTGGTCGGGCGCTTCAAGAAGAAATACGGGACCGGTCCGGCAACCAGCTATCCGATCCTCGGCTACAGCGTCGCCCAAGCCTACGCGATCGCCGTGAAGCGTGCCGGCTCGACCGACGCGACGAAGGTCTCCGCAGAGCTCGACAAGTTCAAGGACGAACCTCTTTTCGCCGGCCCGCGAACCTATACCAAGGACGTCCACATCCAGCTGACGTGGCGCGGGCTGGAGATGAAGATCGAGAACGGCAAAGTGTCGTCGACTGGTCGATACTATACCACCGGGGTGCCGGTGCCGGTCGACATGCTGTTCAAGGAGTGATGCTCGGCGGGCGAGCGCTGTAAGCGCCGAGCGGGGCGCTGGCCTCCGTTCCACTATCGCTTTGAGATACAAGAGACCGCGTCGCCTGCCGTCCTCGCGTCAAGGAGCCGCTCATGAGCGAACGCGATCTGATCGGATATGGAGAATTCCCACCCGACCCCGAATGGCCGGGCGATGCGCACCTCGCCTTGCAATTCGTCCTGGCCTACGAGACCGGCGGCGAGCGATCGATCCTTTACGGCGACGATCGCTCGGAGGATGTCCTGACCGACATCTACGGCACGACGAGCGTCCTCAATGGACGCAATGTCATGGTCGAAATCAACCTTCGAGTACGGAAGCCGGGTCGGCATATGGCGGCTGTTGCGCCTTTTTGCCGAACACGACATCAAGATCAGCGCGCTCTGCGTCGGAGCAGCCATCGAAAAGCATCCGAGCCTGGCCAGATCGCTGGTCGCGGCCGGGCATGAGATCATGTCCCATGGCTGGCGGTGGATCGACTATGAGCCTGTCCCCGAGGAAGTCGAGCGGGCGCACATCAGATTGGCGATCGAGGCGATCACGCGAACCAGCGGATCGCGTCCGCTCGGCACGTTGACCGGCCGTCCCAGCGCCAACACGCGGCGCCTCAACGTCGAAGAAGGCGGCTTTCTTTACGACCAGGACTATCTGGGCGACGAGCTGCCCCATTGGGTTCTGGTCGATGATCGGCCACATCTCGTGCTGCCATATTCCTATGAGACCAACGACAACGCCTTCTCTGCGAGACAAGGGTTCGTCACCGGGAACGAGTTCTTCACTTATCTGCGGGAGGCATTCGATTTCTTCTACAAGGAAGGCCAGAAATCGCCGCGGATGATGACCGTCGCCGTTCACGACCGCTTGACGGGACGCCCCGGTCGCGCTTCCGGCCTCGAGCGGTTCATCGACTACGTCGCGTCGCGCCGGCGCGTCTGGATCTGCCGTGGCGTCGACATCGCGCGGCACTGGCACAGTCGACACCCATATGCGAAGCGGTCGGAGGGCGCGGATGAAGAGGCCAAAGCCAGCCAGGAACGCCGACACCGGACAGCCGCGCGATTTTTACGGCTACGGCCCCAATCCGCCGCATCCGCAGTGGCCCGGCAACGCGCGGATCGCCGTCAATCTCAACCTCAATTTCGAGGCGGGTGGGGAACGGACGTTGCTCGAAGGCGACGAGGGATCGGAGGACGTTCTGACCGATATCGGCTTCCCGGCCTATCGCGGCCGGCGCAGCCCGATGGTCAAGTCCGTGTTCGAATATGGCCCGCGCGTCGGCAGTTGGCGCCTGCTGCGCATCTTCGCGAAGTTCGACATCAAGGTCAGCGTTCTTGGCGTCGTCCGCGGACTGCAGCAATGCCCCGAAGCCGTCAAGGCCTTCGCCGAGGGCGGGCACGAGATCGTCAGCCACGGTTGGCGCTGGATCGACTATGCCGAGGTCGACGAGGCAACCGAGCGCGAGCACATCCGCCTCGCCGTCGACGGCATCCGGGCGCTGACAGGAAGCGGCCCCGTCGGATGGTTCAACGGACGCCCCAGCGCCAATACGCGGCGCCTCCTCGTCGAAGCCGGCGGGTTCCTCTACGACCGCGATGCCTTGAATGACGAGCTTCCCTACTGGCAGGTCATCTCCGGCCGTCATCACCTGGTCGTCCCATACTCGTACGAGACCAACGACAATCAATTCGACCGGAATATGGGGTTCTCGACCGCGATCGATTTCGCCCAATACATGATCGACTGCTTCGATCTCCTTTACGAAGAAGGCGTCGAAGTACCGAAGCTCATGAGCATCGGCCTGCACGACCGGCTCACAGGGCGGCCCGGCAAGGCGGCGGAACTCATCCGATTTCTGGAACACGTCTGCAAGCATGACCGCGTATGGTTCTGCACTGGGCGCGACCTCGCCGAGCACTGGCTTCGCACCTTCCCGCCGAAATGAGATGCGCGGGCGACTAGGCCTTGCACGCTGGGCCTTGCACGGCTGCGGGCCGCGCCCGCTCACCGCCGCCTGAGCGGCGGAGAGATGAGAATTGCGCTGCATCTGCGCCGTACTTGGTTCGAGACGCGTCCGTCCCCCGGACGGCCGCCCGCCAAGAGCCTGCCCCAGGCCCGCCCGCCCTGGCGGGCGGGCGCAGGGGGCGGGCGTTCCGGGGATCGCCGGGACGCTCCTCACCATGAGGTAAGCTTTTGACGGCATTGCTCAAAAGCGCCTCATCCTGAGCGCGCGCGAAGCGCGCAGTCGAAGGACGTACAGCGTCGATCCGACCATGCCACGATACTTGCCCGGCCTCTCCGCCCTTCGACGGCGGGCGCCGAACTATCCGAGGGCTTTTTCCAGGAGGTCGAGTGCCGCGATCGAGAAGGCGCGCATATTGTCGAGGCGATCGCTGTTGCCGGTCTCGACGGTCGTCGAGCGCTCGCCGTTGGGGCCGACGACGGCAATAGAGGAATGTCCGGCGGCATGGCCGTAGCGGCTGCCGGTCGGCCCGGCGGCCCCGGTCTCGCCGACCGCCCAATGGGTGGCGAGCAGGCCCCGGACCTTGCGGGCGAAGAGCAGCGCGTAGGGCTCGGTCGACGGCGTGATCCCGGCCATCTCGGCCTCGCTGACGCCGAGCAGCTGGGTGCGCGACTGCCTCGTATAGACGACGCCGCCGCCGATGAAATAGGCGGAGGCCCCGGGGACCGCCAAGAGCGCCGCCGAGACGAGCCCACCGGTCGAGGATTCGGCGATCGCTATCGTCTCGCCTTTGGCCTTGAGCCGGGCGGCGATCCGTTCCGCCTGCGGCAGCAGATCCTGCAGCATCTCTCCACCTCCGTTTTTTCGCCGCGCCGCGATCATGCGCCAGACGGCGGACGATTGCAGCAACTACATATACGGCATCGACGGCGTTCAAAATGTTGGGCGGGGAACTGTTGAGTTACGCCGAGAAGCCGTCATTGCGAGGAGCCCGCAGGGCGACGAAGCAATCCCGAAGAGGATGAGAGCATCGCCTGAGAGATTGCCTCGCTGCGCTCGCAATGACCCATTGAGATGTGCAGAAAGGCTCTGACCGGGCACATTAAACTCGCGGCGCCGGGGCCGGGGCACCTGATGTTTCGAGTTCCTCCAGCAGCGCCTTGGCCTCTTTCAGGTCCTTTGTGTCGAAGCCTTCGGTGAACCAGCCGTAAACGGGCGCAAGCCGGTCGCGGGCTTCGCGCTCGCGGCCCTGAAGGCGCATCAGCCGCGCATAGCTGGTCGCGGTGCGCAGCTCCCAGGATTTCGCCTGTTGCTCCCGCGCCCAGTCGAGCGAGGCGATGAAGGCGCGCTCCGCCGCTTCCAGATCTCCCTTCAGCGAAAGCATCCAGCCCTTAATCCGGAGCGCTTCAGCAAAATAGTGGCGCTCCTCCCAGCCCGGCCGCTCGATTTGCGTGATGGCCTCGTCGATCAGACCGAGCGCCCCGGCGAGATCGCCGAGTTGGGCCGTGCCCGCCGCCAGCACGGATTTGAAATGGGGATTGTTGACGCGACCACCCCCCTCCTCATATTCGGCGAGGCCCTTTTGGAGCAAAGCGACCCCTTCGACGATTTCGCCGTTGCGAATCAATGCTATTCCGGAACAAGCAGGCACGATGCGCTCGGTGAAGAAGGGTAGGCTGTTTTCGCGACCCAATCGGTCGGCTTCTTCGATACGCTTCAGCCAGTCATTAAACTCCCGAAGGAGATCGAAGACATAGGCACCGATGGTCAGGGCCCAGCACAGATCGAAGGGATGCCCGCGCCGACGGGCATGTTCAAGCGCGGCGTCGCCGGTGCTCGCGGCTTGATCGGGATAACCGAGCATCCAGGTCGATTGCGCCAAAAAGCCCAAGCCAAATGTTTTCGGGTCGTGGTTCAGAATACGGGCTAGATGACCGTGTCCCTCTTCGCTATAGAGCGCCAGCACACGGTCGGCATGCTGCCTGGCCTTGGTCGGATCACCGAGCCAAAGATGCGCGTTCAATGCGGCGTGGTGCCCGACGATAAGGAGATCCGGGTCGCCGTAGGTCTCGGCGGCGGTCATGAGTTGCGTGACCCAGGGCAGCAACTCGGCGATCCGTCCCCTGTTCAGCACGTGACGGAACAGCCCCCAGAGTATCGGCACCAGCGCATCGGTGCGGCGAAGCGACTGCGCCAGTCCCAGTGCGGGATGCAGGCTGTCCCAGACCTCCTGAGCTTGCCAGAAATTGAGCGCAGCCCACGTGGTTCCCAAGAGGGTGCGTAGACCCAGCTCATTGCCATCGCGCTCCGCCGAGGGCGGCAGTGCTGCGACCAGCTCCAGACCCTTGTTCAGGTGCGCGATGGCCTCGGGGAGGGCCAACCGCTTGAGCGCCAGGCTGCCCGCCTTCTGCCACAGCGGGATCGCCTTCTCGGGCTGCTTCGCCTCGGTGTAGTGGTGCGCCAGCAGCTCGGGCTCGGTCTCTTTACTGGTCGGGAACCGCTCCTCGATCTCGCGAGCGATCCTCCCGTGCAACTCCTGCCTGCGCGTTTTGAGCAACGAGTCGTAGGCGGCGTCCTGCACCAGGGCGTGTTTGAACGTGTAGACGGCATCGGGCAGAGTGCCCTGCTGGAAGATCATGTTCGCGATATTTCAGCAGGATGCGCCTTCTAACCACCCGCAAAGGCGCGAAAACGGCTTCAAAAACATCAGCTGGTTATGGGCGGATTCTTCTAACCGGGTTTCCCCCGGATCGGCGCGAATATATACCCAGAGGCGAGGCACTATGCGAGGCAAGCGGATCAATTCCCTCTACGCCTGAGTTGTTGAGGAGCCCGACGGCGGCGAAGGTGTGTGCGACGGTCATGTGTCCACCAAATAGAGATGTCACTCTTTCTGCCATTTAGAAATGTCACTGTCGGTTGGGGGCGGGCGGCGGGCGGGCGCGCAGCCCCGGCGTAGCGCAGCGCCCGACCGCCGCCCGATGCATGGACGCTTGCAGCCGCACCGGTTGTCTACCGAGCGGGCGTCAGCACGCTCGGCTCGTAGAAGAACCCGGGCGGACAGGCAGGCTCCCGTTGCATCAGTCGCGACCAAAGCCGCGCGGCGGCTCGACGCTTTCGAGATCGGAAAGATCGAGATCACAGATCGCCCGCAGCGCCTCCGCCGTGGCGCTTGCCTCAAGGTTCTGCGGCAGCGCCTGCAGCCACGTTCGGTAATCGTCCTGTAAGGCGACAAGCTCGGCCACGGCCGCGCGCCATCGCTGCGCCCGGCTGCGCCGGTCGGCGGGTCTTCGGTATATGATCCTGGACATCCCGTCGGTGTGCGTCGCGCGAAACCGGGCCTGCCGCTCGGCTGTCGTCATCGCCTTTTCACGCAAGGGCTTAGGGCCTCGTTTCATAGGCTCGCTATTCCGTTACGTAACGAGTGTGTATAGGGCGGCCCTGCTCAGCTCGTGAAAACGCTCAGCCGACTTTGAATAGGCGCGCGTCGCGCTGATCGCGGCGGCGCGGCGCCTTCCTGCTGCGGACCTCTGCCCGTTCGATCTGCTGCTCGCGGATGAAGGCGAGGACGGCGCCGAGCCGCTTGTTCTCGACAATCGCAGCCTGCGGGACGTGGCGCAGCTCATCGAAGGTGCGGTAGGCGAGCGCGACGCCCTTGTAGCGGATTGATAGCCGGCCATCGGGATAATCGACGACAGTGACCCGTTTGCCGATCGCCGCCTTGGCCTGGTCGCTCGGTTCCAGGATGAAGATCACCTTGTCGTATTGCAGCGTCAGCGCTTGCGAAAGGGTGCGCTCCTCCTTCCAGGCAAAGGCGTCCTCCAGATCGTCGCCGGCACGCAGCGGCCGGTGCAGGTCCTTCGCGTTCGCCGGCGGCTTGCCAAAGCGGGCGTTGTAGTCGGCCATGAAAGCCGGCAGCAAGGCGTTCCCTTCGGCCAGGCTGCGCGCGCCGGCTAGCCGCAACTCCTTGACCAGCCGATCCTGCAAGGTCTTGTTCGCCCGCTCGACCCGGCCCTTCGCCTGGCTCGAATTGGCGCAGATGATGTCGATGTTCAGAGCATGCAGCGCACGCCCGAACTGGGTCATCCCGTCACCACCGCTGGCACCCTCGTGGTTGACGCGAAAGACCCCGTGCTTGTCGCTGTAGAAGGCGACCGGCTTGCCCCAGGCCTCCAGATAGGCGCGGGCGGCATGGAAATAGGCGAATGTCGACTCGCTCTCGACGAACTGCAGGTGCATCAGCCGGCTGGTCGCGTCGTCGACGAAGACGAGCAGCGTACATTGCGGGCCGCGGTCCTCGAACCACCAATGCTCGCTGCCGTCGACCTGCACCAGTTCGCCGACACAGTCGCGACGATGGCGCGGCTGGTGGACGCGCTTTCGCCGCTGCTTGCGATCGAGCCACAGCCCGGCCTCGACCATCCATAGCCGCAGCGTCTCGCGACCGAGCGTTATCCCGTGAACCTCGCGCAGCTTCTCGGCCGCCAAGCTCGGGCCGAAGTCCCAATACTGCTCGCGAATGATCGACAGCACCTTGCTCCGAAGCGCCTCGGGCTTGCGCCGGTTGCCCGGACCGCCACGCCGCTTCGAAATCAGGCCAGCAGCGCCCTCGATCCGGTACGCCTTCAACAGCCGGAATACCTGACGCCGCTCGAGCCTCAGCAGCTGCGCTGCCGCCTCGGTCGTCAGCCGCCGCTGATCCAAATCTCGCAGCACCTCGAGCCGCCTCAACTCGCCATCGCTCATCAGCCGAACCGTCACCCTTGACACCCCCCGGAAATCCGCCCGGGAGTGTCATCTCTAATTGGCAGGCGAGTGACATTTTGATCCGGCGCCTACAGGTCATGTGTCCACCAAATAGAGATGTCACTCTTTCTGCCATTTAGAAATGTCACTGTCGGTTGGGGGCGGGCGGCGGGCGGGCGCGCAGCCCCGGCGTAGCGCAGCGCCCGACCGCCGCCCGATGCATGGACGCTTGCAGCCGCACCGGTTGTCTACCGAGCGGGCGTCAGCACGCTCGGCTCGTAGAAGAACCCGGGCGGACAGGCAGGCTCCCGTTGCATCAGTCGCGACCAAAGCCGCGCGGCGGCTCGACGCTTTCGAGATCGGAAAGATCGAGATCACAGATCGCCCGCAGCGCCTCCGCCGTGGCGCTTGCCTCAAGGTTCTGCGGCAGCGCCTGCAGCCACGTTCGGTAATCGTCCTGTAAGGCGACAAGCTCGGCCACGGCCGCGCGCCATCGCTGCGCCCGGCTGCGCCGGTCGGCGGGTCTTCGGTATATGATCCTGGACATCCCGTCGGTGTGCGTCGCGCGAAACCGGGCCTGCCGCTCGGCTGTCGTCATCGCCTTTTCACGCAAGGGCTTAGGGCCTCGTTTCATAGGCTCGCTATTCCGTTACGTAACGAGTGTGTATAGGGCGGCCCTGCTCAGCTCGTGAAAACGCTCAGCCGACTTTGAATAGGCGCGCGTCGCGCTGATCGCGGCGGCGCGGCGCCTTCCTGCTGCGGACCTCTGCCCGTTCGATCTGCTGCTCGCGGATGAAGGCGAGGACGGCGCCGAGCCGCTTGTTCTCGACAATCGCAGCCTGCGGGACGTGGCGCAGCTCATCGAAGGTGCGGTAGGCGAGCGCGACGCCCTTGTAGCGGATTGATAGCCGGCCATCGGGATAATCGACGACAGTGACCCGTTTGCCGATCGCCGCCTTGGCCTGGTCGCTCGGTTCCAGGATGAAGATCACCTTGTCGTATTGCAGCGTCAGCGCTTGCGAAAGGGTGCGCTCCTCCTTCCAGGCAAAGGCGTCCTCCAGATCGTCGCCGGCACGCAGCGGCCGGTGCAGGTCCTTCGCGTTCGCCGGCGGCTTGCCAAAGCGGGCGTTGTAGTCGGCCATGAAAGCCGGCAGCAAGGCGTTCCCTTCGGCCAGGCTGCGCGCGCCGGCTAGCCGCAACTCCTTGACCAGCCGATCCTGCAAGGTCTTGTTCGCCCGCTCGACCCGGCCCTTCGCCTGGCTCGAATTGGCGCAGATGATGTCGATGTTCAGAGCATGCAGCGCACGCCCGAACTGGGTCATCCCGTCACCACCGCTGGCACCCTCGTGGTTGACGCGAAAGACCCCGTGCTTGTCGCTGTAGAAGGCGACCGGCTTGCCCCAGGCCTCCAGATAGGCGCGGGCGGCATGGAAATAGGCGAATGTCGACTCGCTCTCGACGAACTGCAGGTGCATCAGCCGGCTGGTCGCGTCGTCGACGAAGACGAGCAGCGTACATTGCGGGCCGCGGTCCTCGAACCACCAATGCTCGCTGCCGTCGACCTGCACCAGTTCGCCGACACAGTCGCGACGATGGCGCGGCTGGTGGACGCGCTTTCGCCGCTGCTTGCGATCGAGCCACAGCCCGGCCTCGACCATCCATAGCCGCAGCGTCTCGCGACCGAGCGTTATCCCGTGAACCTCGCGCAGCTTCTCGGCCGCCAAGCTCGGGCCGAAGTCCCAATACTGCTCGCGAATGATCGACAGCACCTTGCTCCGAAGCGCCTCGGGCTTGCGCCGGTTGCCCGGACCGCCACGCCGCTTCGAAATCAGGCCAGCAGCGCCCTCGATCCGGTACGCCTTCAACAGCCGGAATACCTGACGCCGCTCGAGCCTCAGCAGCTGCGCTGCCGCCTCGGTCGTCAGCCGCCGCTGATCCAAATCTCGCAGCACCTCGAGCCGCCTCAACTCGCCATCGCTCATCAGCCGAACCGTCACCCTTGACACCCCCCGGAAATCCGCCCGGGAGTGTCATCTCTAATTGGCAGGCGAGTGACATTTTGATCCGGCGCCTACAGGTCAAAGTCGCATAAGTGCATATTCTGGAAAGCTCGTCAAAATCGCTGTGAAATGCGCGCGGCGCGAGATCGCGGCCAAGAGTTGCGAGTTGTCCTGTTTGTTCGGCTGGATCCCCGCGGCGATGACGGGTGCGCGGAATTCTGCGATCGCTGCATGGTCACCGAATGGGGCTTCGTCATCGATGAGCAGGCGAGGCCACGCGCAGCGTATCGCGACGACAGCTACCCGGAGCGCGCCTGCGATCACTGCGGCAAACCTTACCGCGGCCCGGCGGTCTATTGTTCGTTTGATTGCGCGATCGCGGACACTTGAGAATTGAGCCAGGGCGGCAACTTGATGGCTCGCGATCGTCTAACCTTTCGAGAGCGCGACGTGGCCGCCGCCATCCGGGCGGCAAAAAAGGCTGGTCTAACGGTGTCGGAAGTCAAGATCTCGCGCGATGGTCAGATCGTCCTGATCACCGAAGAAGGTGCGAAGAAGGTCAAGCGATCTCCGGTTTGGGACAAGCTCCATGAGAACCCGCCTAATGTACGTTAAGTCCTACATCGATCGCCACGGCAAGCAGTGGCATTACTTCTGCTGGCCCGGTCATGGCCCGCAGGTCCCGCTTCCGGACAAGCCGGGCTCCCCCGAATTCGTCCAGGCCTGGCAACGGGCGGCGGGGATGGCGAAGCGCATTCCAGGCTCGCGCTCGATGCCCGGCAGCGTCTCGGCGGCGATCGAGGCCTTTTACCTCGATCCGCGGTTTACGGCACTCGCCGACAGCACCCGCGCCGGCCATCGGCGGACATTGGAAAAGGTGCGCGAGAAGGTCGGCGGCGCCCCGCTCTCGGAGATGCAAAAGAGCGATATCGGCAGCTTCCTGCAAGGGTTGAAGCCGTTCGCGCGCAACGGCTGGCTCAAGACCTTCCACACCTTTTTCCGTTTCGCGGTCGAAGCCAATCTCGTCGAGAGTGACCCCAGCGCCGGGATCAGGAAGACGAGCGCCAGCGAAGGCGGCAGCATTCACACCTGGTCCGAGGCCGAGGTTGCGCAGTTCGAAGCGCGGCACGGTATCGGGTCGACGGCGCGGCTGGCGTTCGCCCTGTTGCTCTACACCGCGCAGCGGCGCAGCGACGTGGTCAAGCTCGGTCCGCAGCATATCCGCGACGGGTTCCTCTCGGTCCGGCAGAAAAAAACCAAGATGGCGAAACAGGATCGCGAGCTCCGGATTCCGGTGCACCCCGAGCTCGCGCGCATCATCGAAGCAACGCCCGGTCGCGGCGCGCTCGCTTTCGTCCTGACGAAGGATGGCGTCCCCTACACCGAGAAGGGTTTCGGCGCGCGGTTCGCCGACTGGTGCAAACAAGCGGACATGCCCGCCGGTTGCTCGGCGCACGGACTGCGCAAGACGGCGTGTCGGCGGCTGGCGGAAGCGGGTTGCACCGTGCACGAAATCGCGGCGATCTCCGGTCATGCGAGCATCGCCGAGGTTCAGCGCTACACGAAAGCGGCGGATCAGGCCCGGCTCGCCAGTGCGGCGATGGCGCGTCTCGGCGAGAACGAGGCCGGCGAAACATATGGTAAACAACAAAATGCCGCCAGACTCCTGCGCTGGTCGCGCAAAGACGGGGGCGCGTAACCGGTCTTACGGGAAAATCGGCTTTTGCCGCAGCCCTTTAAATTTTTCGCTGGCCTTCGTCGGAAGTTTCGAACCAAGCTTGATGATGCAGACCGGCCTCAAAAGGAGGTCGGCGGGCGGGAGGTTAGACCTCTCACCGCCCAACCAAAGGGAGGAAGGTTCGATGCAAGCGCACAAGCTAACATTGACGGCATTCTCGCTCGGTGCGGCCCTCGCTTTGGGAACTCCGGCGAAGGCGGCTGATCTGCCGAACGAGGGCACCATCAAAGTCCACAGTAGCTCGTATGTCAACAGCCAGAGTACCGACGTGGGAGAAAAGCACTCCATGACTTCGGCTAATGCGTGGGGTGTGACTTACAACGACGCCGGGAGCGGGCCGCTCCACATGGGAGCCTGGTTTTGCGTTTGGACGTTCCACAACGTGGTTCACCCGATCCCCGCAGGAGGCGCTTGCGCATTCGGCGACGCTGGGGGCGTGGACAAAATCTATATTACATGGACCGGGACAATTAATGAAAGCGTCACGGACGCCCAAGGCACTGGAACTATTATCGGCGGGATCGGGAAGTACAAAGGCATCCAGGGTAAAATGGCGTGGCAATGCAATATCATCGACCCGGCGCACGGACTTAATGGCTGCACCCAGCAATTCGACTATCAGCTAAAATGATTTTCTTCGGCTCAAGTGAGCGAACCAGCGCAACGGCGGAACGGTCGCGCTCACGCACGAGATGGCGGCGGTCACGCGTCGATCGCCGAAGTTCAGCGCTATACGAAAGCGGCGGATCAGGCCCGGCTCGCCAGTGCGGCGATGGCGCGGTTGACCGCGAACAAAGGCGAGAACAAATCTTCTAACCGCACCCGGAAAATCTTCTAACCGAGTAACGCGGTCAGCCACTTAAGGTCAGGTTGGCGTTCCCTGCTGGAACGCCAGCCCGGATTCGACGAGCTGCGCCAGCGCCTGTTCCAACTCGGGCTTGGCGTGGGGGGCGACGGCGGCGATTAGCTCCCAGCTGAACTCGCGCCCGATCGCGGCGCCCATCTGTGCGATCTCCTTCACCGGGGCGAACCGATCGAGCCGGGCCATCAGCGAGTTGCGCAAGGTCAGCGGGATCGCCAGTGTGCTTTTGTGCCCGGCATATTCCCAGCGGTCGCCGGCATCCCTGAGGTCCGCCGATTTGAGGATCGACCGGGTCAACTCCTCGACGAACAGCGGCACACCGTCGGTCTTGTCGAGGATCTGATCGAGCAGATCCGCGGGCAGCGCCTTGCCGTTGGCCAGCCGCGATACCATCGCGCTGCTCTGCGGCCGGGTGAGCCTCGCAGGCGTCAGCGCCGTGACGTGACCGTAGTGCGACCAGCGCGAGGAAAACTCCGGCCGGTAAGTGATGACGACGAGCAACGGAACGTTTCTGACCCGGTGGATCAGGAGATCCATGACTTCGAGGGTGGTAGGGTCGGCCCAGTGGGCGTCCTCGAACAGCATCACCGTCGGCTGCCGGCGCGCGATGGCCTCCGTCGTGTCGACGAGCGCGCGCAAGGTCTCGTCCTTGAATTTCTGCGGCGTCATCGCAACCGCGCCGTAGCGCTCCTCGCAGGGGATCGAGAGCATCGCGGCGATGAACCTGACGTCCGCGCCCGGCCTGCCGTATTGGCCGACGATCAGAGCTTCGAGCTTGTCGAGCTTCTGCTCGGCCGTGTCGTCGCGCGCGAACCGCAGGGCGCGCTCGAAATTGTCGATGATCGGGTAGAACGCGCTGTTGACGTAGTAGGGCGAGCAATGGAGGCGCAGGCTGGTCGCGCGCTGCGCCTCGAGACGCCCGCGCAACTCGCTGAGGATGCGGCTCTTGCCGATGCCCGGCTCGCCGGACAATAGCACCACCTGGCCTTCGCCGTCCTGCGCCAGCTTCCAGCGCTCGATCAGCAGGCCGAGCTCGTGCTCGCGGCCGACAAAACCGGTGAGCCCTCCGCTGCGCACCGCTTCGAAGCGGCCCTCGGATGCCGACGCCCCCTCGACCGCCCAGGCCTCGACAGGCTCGGCCAGACCTTTGACCTCGTGCCGGCCGAGTGCCTGCAGCCGGAACCGATTGCCGAGCAGCCGGCGCGTGGCGGCGGCAATCACCACGGAGTTGGGCTCGGCCAAAGCCTGCAAGCGCGCGGCCAGGTTCGGCGTCTCGCCGACCACCGCCTGCTCCTGGGCGGCACCTTCGCCGACGAGATCGCCGACCACGACGAGGCCGGTGGCGATGCCGATGCGCACCTCGAGCCTGCCGATGGCGGGCGTATCGAGCCGTCCGAACGCGGCGACGATGTCGAGACCGGCGCGCACGGCCCGCTCGGCATCGTCTTCGTGGGCTCGCGGAAAACCGAAATAGACCGGCACGCCGTCGCCCATGTATTTGGCGACAAGACCGTCGAAGCGGCGAACCGCCGCCGCGACACTGCGGTGATAGACGCCGATCACCTCGCGCAATTCTTCGGGATCGAGCCGCGCCGCCATCGCCGTCGAGCCGACCAGGTCGCAGAACATCACCGTCAGCTGCCGGCGCTCGGCCGCCGAGCCGGCGGCGGGTGCGGCGACGTCACGGGCGGCGGCGGGCCCGGTGCGCAAGCCGGCGATCGCTTTGAGGAGCATGCGGCGGTGGCCGACCATGCCGATGCCGAGATCCTTGAGGTCCTCGGCGGTCAGTTCCGGCAGCACCCTGAAATCGACGCCGTTGTCTTGGAAGGCGGGCGCATACTGCTCGAGGCCCAGCGACCGCAGCCACTCCGCAACATCCATCGTCGCCTCCCGCGGCAACGGATCGCAGGTTGAACCCGCCCGGTCGGTCTGTCCAGTTTGGCCGACGCAGCGGGCGCTTGCGCGGCTATTGCCGACGCGCCGCAACCGGGGTCGGCGCGCCCCTGTCGAGGAACGCCGCGATCGTCCCGGCGTCGCGACCCATCATCATGGCACCGGCGGCGACCAGCGCACCGAAATCCCGCCGGCATGATGCTGGGGGCGATCAGGGGGCCCACGGCCGCTTCGTTCGCCGGGGTGCCTATGGCTCAGCCTCTGATTCGGCCATCGTCACGCCGGCCACGACCCAGCGGCGCAGCGCAATCAACAGCGCAATCGGCGGCAGCACATAGATGATCGCGGCCGCCATCATCGCGTTCCACGGGGCGTCGATATCGACGAACAGATTGCCCTGGGTCACCGAGAGGGTCATGTTGCGCACCGAGAGCAGCGTCGCCGGATACAAATAATCGTTCCAGGCAAGCAACAGCGCGTAGATCGCGACGATCGCCAAGGCCGGCCTCATCAACGGCAGATAGATCCGCAGATACAGCTGAACGGCGGAGGCGCCATCGACCCGCGCGGCGTCGTCAAGTTCGAACGGGATCAGTCGCGCATAGAGCTGGAAGATCAGAATGGCAAACGGCGTGGCGAAAGTCACCTCTGCCAGGATCACCGACCAGAGGCTGTTCAAGAGCCCGTAGCCGTGCATGATCCGAAAATAGGGGACGATCAGGAACGATGCCGGAATGACGTAGGTGAGGAGCGCCGTGTTGGTGAAGACGGCACCCTTGCCGAGCCGCAGCCGGCCCGCAGCAAAGCTCGCGAGCGACCCGATCAAGAGGGTCAAGAGCATCGTCGCGAGACCGGTGAACAGGCTGTTGGCGAACTGGTGCCAGAAATCCTCGAGATAGCGGGCCTCCTGCATCAGCACCGCGCGGAACGCCGCAAGTGACGGGTGGGGCACCCAGAGATTGCCGTCGAACTCGATCTCGCCTTCCTCGGGATCGAGCGCGATCAGGAACATGTTGTAGACGGGAAGCAGCGACCAGATCAGCAGGACCAGGGCGAGCAGCGCCGAGCCGACCTCGGTGGCGATGAAGCGCAGCCGGTAGCGCCGGTGCGCCGGCCCGGCGCCAGCGGCGGCGATGCTCATAGCTGCAGCTCGCTCGTCTGGAGCCGGCGCAGCACCACAATCACGATCGGGATCAAGAGCGGCAGGGCCGACAGCGCCGCCGCGACCCCGAGCGCCGGAGCCGAAAGATCGAAGGCATAGTGAAAGCCGAGCGTCGACAGCACCGCCGTCGACATCGCCGGCGCCCCGGACGAGACGAGGTAGGCGGTGGTAAAGTCGCCGATCGCCCACAGCGCGGACAGCGATGTGCAGATCAGATAGAGGTTCGCCAGGAGCGGCCAGGTGATGTGGACGAAACGGCGCAGGCCGATCGCGCCATCGAGCTCGGCGGCATCAAGAATGTCGCGCGGGATCGTCATTCGGCCGGCGAGGAAGATCACCGTCCAGAACGGCATCCATTTCCAGATGTAGGCGGCGATGTTGCAGCCGAGGGCGAGCCAGCGGTCATTGAACCAGAGCGGACCGTCGCTGCCGAACAGGGCCGCCCATAAACCGTCGACCAAACCGTATTGCGGGATCAGCATCCAGTGGAACGAGACGCAGGCCTGCGCCGCCGCGATCAGCCACGGCAACACGTAGATCGGCAAGAGGGCTCTGATCCACCAGCGCCGGCGCCGAAAGAAGCCCGACAGCAGCAGCGCCAGGAACATCTTCAGGTTTACCCCGAGGCCGACAAAGAGGAGGGTATTGACCACCGCCTGCGGGTAGAGCGGATCGGCAAAGAGCTCAGCGTAAAGCGACGGCTCGCCGGCCATCCACAGCGCATAGCCGAAGGGATAGAGGACGAAGGCGCAGAACACCGCCGCATAGGGTGCGGCAAAGGCGATCGCCCAGCGCCAATCCGCGCCGCGCCGCCGGCTCCGCGCATCGGGTTGCCGCGGCTCCTTGACCCACCAGCGCGGCCCTGCTACCAGAAGCTGCGGCATGCTGCTGATGCCTCCCTGGCGGCACTCCGTTTCAAGCCCGGCGCCCGACCGTCAGCGGACGGGCTGGTCCTCGATCCTGTCTTCGAGCGCGCGGACCCGATCGGCCGTACGTTGGTGCTGCGCAACCATCGCGCGCAGCTGTTCGAGCACCGCATTGAGGGTGGCATCCTGACGCGCGATCGCGGCGTCCTGGCGCAAGATAATCGCGGTCCGAACCCGCATCTCATCGCGCAGTGCCGCGACATCCGTCGTCGGCCGTTGCAGCGCGCGACCGATGAATGCGAGGTCAACCGGGCCGATTTGTTCGTCGCTCATCGACAATGAGATCGGAAATCTACCCTTGGAGGTCAATGGCGGCGATAGGCTGGCGCTGCCCCGGGGGGGTCAGCCGGCGAGCTGAACTCGATGGCGCGAGAGACCGCTTTGCGCTTGGTCCGTTTCGGGCCCTCTCGCCGGACCTTGACGTCCTCTTTTCGCGCGCGTCCTCGTCATTCGGCCTCCTCCTCGGTGAGTGCGGTTCGGGCCGCGAGCCGGGCCCCTTTGGCCGCCGCGGGAGGCCGCGCCTCGCGGCGCTTGCGGCGGGCGATCATCGGCGGGCAGCGCTGGTCGTCGGCGTAGGTGACCTGGCAGTCGAGGCAGTAAAAGCACTCGTTCATGTCGATCTCGCCGCTCCGCTTGATCGCCCCGACCGGGCATACGGTCTCGCAGATCCGGCAGCGGGTGCCGCACTCCGGGTGCCGCTTCAGCCAATTGAACATGCGCACCCGGCCGAATATCGAGAGGCCGGCGCCGAGCGGGCAGATGAACCGACAATAAAACCGTTCGACGAAGACGCTGGCCGCGGTCAGCGCCAGCGCCCAGGCGACCATCGGCCATTCGGTCATGAACCGCAGGATGATGGCCGCCTTGAAGGGCTCCACCTCGGCCCCGCGCATGGCCAAATCCCAGGACCAGAACGAGGCCGCGAAGAGACCCAGAAACATCACGTATTTCACCGCGGTCAGCCGCTCGTGCAGGGCCGCCGGGATGCCGATCTGCCGGACCCGCAGCCGCTGCGCCGCCATGCCGACCAGTTCCTGGAGCGCGCCGAACGGACACAGCCAGCCGCAAAATACGGCGCGGCCCCACAGGAACAGCCCGGCCAGGGTAAAGACCGAGAGGATCGCGATCAGCGGATCGACCAGAACGAAATCCCAGCGCCGGTCGGTGAGGAGGGCGTGAAGATACGCGATCAGATTGACCACGGTGAGCTGGGCCCCGGCATACCAGCCCAGCCAGACCAGCGTCCAACTGAGAAAACCGATGCGGATCCAGCGATGCAGGCGTGGTCGGCGGGTGACGACGTTCTGCAGGAACAAGATCGCCGTGAGCGTCGCCAACCCCGCCCCGAGGACGGCGATCTTGACCGGGTGGCCGCGCCAGATGGCTCGCCAGTCGACGGTCGTCCCGCCTTCCCGACCTTCCTCCGCCGCCTCCGGCGCGGCGGCGGCCGGCACCAGGTAGGCGTCCGGCACACGATAGGGCAGGCTGAAGCCGGCAAAGCCGCTGCGGCCGGCTGCCGTGGCGCCGGCGACGAGCAGGTCCACCCGAAACGGGCGGGTCGGGTCGAACGCGCCGCGGCCGGGAAAGAAGACCAGCGCCTGCTCGGTGAGGTCGGGCGGGTTGTCCGCGTGTAAGAACGGCAAGGTCTTGATCAGCTTCGCCGGGAGACGGATCGTCCGATCCCCTTGAACGATCTCGACCCGGTCGAGAACGTTGCGCTGCTCCCACCCGTCGCCGAGCAACGAATAGGTCCCGTTGGCCGCGAGGAGCATGATCTGATCGTCGACGCCGCGACCGGCGGTGTATTGGTCGTACCAGGTCTTGCCAAGGATATTGACGCCGATCCCAGCCGGGGTCAGGAGCGCGACATAGAAATCGATGAAAACCGCGTCAGGCGCCGCCCGCGAGTTTCCGCCCGCAGCCGTGGCGGCGCTGACCGCGCCGAGCTTCTCGGCGGCGTCGCGGTTGCGGACGCGCAGATGGCCGATCGCCCCCGCGGCCTCCAGCTTCGGCCAGTCGGCCGGGGCAAACCGGTCGACGTCGAGACGGGCGGCGCGGCTCCCGACCGGCGGGAGAATGCCCCGGCTTCGGGCGATGATGCGCGCGCCGCGCACGATCGCGTCGCTCATCAGCACCGAGCTCGTGGTCGCGCGTGAAACCGCGTCCACCTTGGCGGCGTTCGCCGTCCCCGGGGCCGCGCGCTGGGAAAAGCTCCCTTGGCCAAGGACCGATGACGACAGCTCGATCACGACATCGACCCCGGAGCGGACGTCGATCCCTTTGTATCTTTTGACGAAACGATCGAAGTCCTCGTTATGCAGCCCGAGGATAGCGATTGGCTCGGTGTGATGGACGACGCGCGCGCCGGTGAGATGGCCGCCGAGATCGAGCCCGACGAGGAGGATCAATGGACGATTGGAAAAGCCTCTCGACTGGGTGACGTCCCAGGTCGAGAACAGATAGCCGACTTCCCGACCACCCTTGTACACCTTCGCTGAAGGCGGGGCGCCGCCGACCTCCCCAACCTTCTCGGCGCCCGGAAACACCATCTCGAGTATCGCCGGGGTCAGATACTGGGTAACGGTCTCTCGCCCGGTCACCGGCTCATCGCCCATCGCCCCCGCAGAGCCGTCGGCGAGACTGCCGGCGAGCAAGACCGCCCAGCCCAACATCGCTGCCTTGATCCAGGTTCCGGTCATACCCGCTCTTCCCGTTGGACCGGGAACACCGTTTCGTCTACCCGAGTGGGCGCCGATGAGGAGCCCCACCGCGTCGCCGAGGCCTGGCTCGAATGACAGCCCCCCCGAGGAGCCATGCGACACGAAAAAACTGCATCAGGCAAAGTCCGCGGCCGGTCGCTAGACCTTTTGGGCCCGGCCGACGGGCCGTCTCTGACCGCAGCCGCGAGCCGGGGCGCTCTGCTGCCCGATCACTCGTGCAGCAGGATATGCATATCGAAGGGCCCGAGCACCTCGTTCTCGCGCCGCCTTCGCCGCGCTTGGTTTCCGCACGCCCGCACCGCGCCGCGTCCGGCGCGGTGCGGTGCGGTGCGGGTCCGAGCGCCCACCGGCGCCCGCGTTCGGCAATCAGCCGGGCGTGCGGCGGCCGTGCCGCCGCACGCCGCCGATTACGCCGTACGGACGTATCCGTAGCGACGGTTCGACGGCTCGCGCCCCGCCTGCTCGTATTCGGCCTTCACTTGAGCCAGCCGATCCTCCGAATACGCCGGCATCGGCTTGTTCTCGGCCGCCCTGAGGTTGAGGCCGTAGATCCGAGCCGAGTTGCCGCCAAAGATCAGCTGCTTGGTCGCGCTGTTGGCGCCGCCGAGCGCGGGAAAGCCGTACTTCTTGCGCATGTCCTCGGGGACCTCGAGCCGACGCATGGCCTCGATCTGCCATTGCGGCGACCCGTACCACAAGGTGTCGCTGCCCCAGACCACGTGATCCGCCCCCAGCCCCTTGACGAGCGTGCCGATGAAGGCCGCCGAGAATTTGGGGTGCGCCACCGCCGAATTGGCGAAGGACGTGCCGAGCTCGCCGTAAACGTTGGTCACGCCGAACTTATCGGGGATTTCGACGAGGTCCGTGGCCCATTTGATGCGACCGCTGGCCTCGAATTCCGCCCAGGCCTGGTCAGGCAGCTCGAGGAATGGCCTTAGCGCCGAATGGTAGACGACAAAGTTCATCTGCGGCCAATCCTTGGCCGCCTTGCCGATATCCCAGCAGGTCGCGTATTCCCAGATCCCCTTCCAGGATTTCTCGTAGTCGGGTGGCAACAGACCCTTATGGATGCAGATCGTGGTGATGCCCGCCTTCACCGCCTTTTCGTAGAACGGATACATCACCTTCTCGTCGTCGAGCCGCCACGGCCACTTGCCCGGCGAGAGCGGATCGCCGACCGTGTACGACTTCCAGGAATTGGGCTTGTAGACCGCGATCGCCTTATCGACCTCGTCCATCCACCCGGGCTGCGTCGGTGTGATCACGGTGTGGGCGAGCATCCGCCGCGACCCGGCGAAGTCGTTGAGCACGTTGCGGGCCTTGACGATGTCGGCGTTTGACAGCGGCCACCATGTCGGATCGTCGAACGGAGCCCCGCTCAGCAAGGTCATGCTGGTGTCGCTGTCGTAATAGAGCTCCTTGACGTAGTTCTGGAACTTGTACCGCTCCAGCGTAACGCCTTCCTTCTTCAGCACCGGGTTCCAATGTTCGGCGGCGAACTCGCCGAGGCCCAGGATTTCCTTGTGGGCGTAGTCGTCGCGCACAAAGTGGGTCTGGTCGTCGAGGATGAACTGTCCGGCGAGGCTCTGCGCCCTTGCCAGCATCAGTTCCGGCTCGCGCGCCTCGGCCTCCTCGACCCGGAACACGTCGGCGCCGTAAACCTGCTTCATGGCCAGGAAGGCGGCAGCCATGCCGCAACTCGTCCGCAGAAACTTGCGGCGGTCGAGCCCGAGCCGCTTGCCGTTCTCGTCGGCGAGCTCCATCGTCCGCCGTTCGACGCGTTTTTGAATCTCGCTTTGCGGCGGCGGCAGATATTCGCCGTTCGACACGATCTGGGTCGGGATTGGGGTGTCGGCCGAGGCCGTCTCGGCGCCTGCAACCAGGCGCTGCTCTCGTTCACTGAGCCAACTTGCCATAGGTGTCTCTCCCTCTTTGATGCCGGTGGAACCCGCCCATCTTCCTGCTGTATTCGCCGTTTCGTCTGCTTGGCCGTAGCGATCGTCCTAGATCCGGTGATGCAACTCCTGAAGATGCCGGATTGCGGTCGTCCGGCACCGCAGCATGGGCGGTTTGGCGACCAATTGCCGCATTGACCGACTTTAACTATAGCCCCTCACCGAATTGGCGGCAATCGGAGATGCGCGCGGCGGCGACCCCGCGGCGTTCTCGGGCGGCTGCCGGAGCCGATCAGCCGGCGAGCCGATGCCGCGATCCGTCGGGTCGGGTGGCGAGGGCGACGGCATCCGGGAAGGCTGCGAGCAACCGCTTGCCGCGTTCCGGCGGCGTGACGTAGAGCGCCGTCGAGAGGGCGTCAGCCACCATCGTGCTCGGCGCGACGACCGAGACGGCGATGTAGTGGCGGGCGCTGGTCCCGGTCGTCGGATCGAAGAGGTGATGAAAGCGCCCGGTGGCTTCGAACTTGGTCCCGTAGCCGCCCGACGTCGAGATGCACCGGTCGGCGAGGTCCAAGGTGAACGCGACCCGCTCGGGCGCCAGCGGATCGGCGAGCCCGATCCGCCAAGCCTGGCCGTCGGGGCGGCGACCGACAAGCCGGATCTCGCTGTTGCCCATGTCGGCAAGAACCCGGTCGCAGCCGGCGGCGCGAAGGATGTCGGCGAGCCGATCGGTCAAATAGCCCTGCGCGATCCCGTTGAGCGTCAGCGCCATCCCCGGCCGCGCCAGCGCGATGCGGCGGGACGTGACGTCGACGCCTTGCCAGTCGACGAGCGCCAGCGCCGCGGCGATAGCCCCGGGATCGGGTCCCCGCGGCGACGGGTTTTCGGAAGCGAAGAAATGCGCCGCGTAAACCTGCCACAGCGGCTGCACCGTGACATCGAAGGCGCCGCCGCTCAGTTCGTAAAAGCGTCCGCATTGCGACAGCAAGGCCAGCAGGTCGTGCGAGGGAGCATCGAGGCGTCCGCCGCGATTGAGGCGTGCGATCTCGCTGTCGGCGCGGTAGAGACCGAACGCCTTCTCCAACCGCTCGATTTCGTCGACGCAACGGGCGACGGCCCGCTCGGCGACGGCGCGGTCGGGGTGATGGAGCAGGATGCGGGAGGGGCAGCCGAGCGCCGTCCCCCGCCATTGGCGCAGACGCGGCGGGTCCGGCGGCCGGTCGGCGGCGGCCAGCAGCGGCAGCCCGGCGGCGACGCCAAGGATGGTGACGACTCGACGGCGCGAGAGACCGCTTTGCGCTTGGTCCGTTTCGGGCCCTCTCGCCGGACCTTGACGTCCTCTTTTCGCGCGCGTCCTCGTCATTCGGCCCCCTCCTCGGTGAGTGCGGTTCGGGCCGCAAGAGCGGCCCCTTTGGCCGCCGCGGGAGGCCGCGCCTCGCGGCGCTTGCGGCGGGCGATCGTCGGCGGGCAGCGCTGGTCGTCGGCGTAGGTGACCTGGCAGTCGAGGCAGTAAAAGCACTCGTTCATGTCGATCTCGCCGCTCCGCTTGATCGCCCCGACCGGGCATACGGTCTCGCAGATCCGGCAGCGGGTGCCGCACTCCGGGTGCCGCTTCAGCCAATTGAACATGCGCACCCGGCCGAATATCGAGAGGCCGGCGCCGAGCGGGCAGATGAACCGACAATAAAACCGTTCGACGAAGACGCTGGCCGCGGTCAGCGCCAGCGCCCAGGCGACCATCGGCCATTCGGTCATGAACCGCAGGATGATGGCCGCCTTGAAGGGCTCGACCTCGGCCCCGCGCATGGCCAAATCCCAGGACCAGAACGAGGCCGCGAAGAGACCCAGAAACATCAGGTATTTCACCGCGGTCAGCCGCTCGTGCAGCGCCGCCGGTATGCCGATCTGCCGGACCCGCAGCCGCTGCGCCGCCATGCCGACCAGTTCCTGGAGCGCGCCGAACGGACACAGCCAGCCGCAAAATACGGCGCGGCCCCACAGGAACAGCCCGGCCAGGGTAAAGACCGAGAGGATCGCGATCAGCGGATCGACCAGAACGAAATCCCAGCGCCGGTCGGTGAGGAGGGCGTGAAGATACGCGATCAGATTGACCACGGTGAGCTGGGCCCCGGCATACCAGCCCAGCCAGACCAGCGTCCAACTGAGAAAACCGATGCGGATCCAGCGATGCAGGCGCGGCCGGCGGGTGACGACGTTCTGCAGGAACAAGATCGCCGTGAGCGTCGCCAACCCCGCCCCGAGGACGGCGATCTTGACCGGATGGCCGCGCCAGATGGCTCTCCAGTCGACGGTCGTCGCGCCTTCCCGACCTTCCTCCGCCGCCTCCGGCGCGGCGGCGGCCGGCACCAGGTAGGCGCCCGGCACACGATAGGGCAGGCTGAAGCTGGCAAAGCCGCTGCGGCCGGCTGCCGTGGCGCCGGCGATGAGCAGATCCGCCTGGAACGGGCGGGTCGGGTCGAACGCGCCGCGGCCGGGGAGGAAGACCAGCGCCTGCTCGGTCAGGGCGGGCGGGTTGTCCGCATGGACGAACGGCAAGGTCTTGATCATCTTCGTCGGGAGACGGATCGTCCGGTCCCCTTGGACGATCTCCACCCGGTCGAGAACGTCGCGCTGCTCCCACCCGTCGCCGAGCAACGAATAGCTCCCGTTGGCCGCGAGCAGCATCAGCTGATCGTCGACGCCGCGACCGGCGGTGTATTGGTCGTACCACGGTTTGCCCAGGATGTTGACGCCGATGCCGGCCGGGGTCAGGAGGGCGACGTAGAAATCGATAAAAACCGCGTCCGGCGCCGCCCGCGGGTTGCCGCGTGCATCGGCGGCGGCACCGACCTCGGCGAGCTTTGCCGCGGCGTCGCGGTTGCGGACGCGGAGATGACCGATCGCCCCTTGGGCCTCCAGCTTCGGCCAGTCGGCCGCGGCAAAGCGGTCGACGTCGAGGCGGGCGGCGCGGGTTCCGACCGGCGGGAGAATGCCGCGGTTGCGGGCGATGATGCGTGCGCCGCGGATGATCGCGTCGCTCATCAGCAGCGAACTCGTGGTCGCCCGTGAAATTGCGTTGATCTCGGCGGCCGCCGTCGTCCCTGGGGCGGCCCCGCGCGCCGAAAAGGTCTTCCGCCCGAGAACGGCGGCTGCGGCGGACGGCAGCGTCACCACCACATCGACGCCGGTGCGGACGTCGAGCCCTTTGCAGTCCTCGGCAAAGCGCTGGAACTCGGCGTCGGACACCCCGAGCTTGGCCATCGGCTCGGAATGATGGACGAGCCGCGCCCCGGCGATGCGGCCTTTGAGGTCGAGCCCGACGAGGAGGACCAAGGGTCGGTTGGAGAACCCTTTTGACTGGGTGACATCCCAGGTCGAGAACAGGTAGCCGACCGGCCGACCGTTTTTGTACACCGCTGCCGAAGGCGCGACGCCGCCGACCTCGCCGACCTTGTCGGCGCCGGGAAAGATCATCTGGAGGATCGCCGGGGTCAGGTACTGGGTGACGGTCTCTCGCCCGGTCACCGGCTCGTCGCCCATCGCCCGCGCCGATCTGGCGCCAAGGCTGCCGGCGAGCAAGATCGCGAAGGCCAGCGCCGCCGCCTTGAACCAGGTTCCGGTCATGTCTGCTTTTCCCTTTGGACCGAGAACACCGTTTTCATCCGCCTGCGGCGCGCGGCAGGCCCAAGAATAGGCCTTTGGCGTCGCGGATGTCGGAGTTTAACGGCAGCGCTGTCCAAAGAGCTATGCGCTAGGAAGAGCAACGGCATCCGGCCGACGCATGGGGGCCGGGGTGCCCGCATCCCGATCGTCTTCGAGCGTCGACCGGCTTGGCGTCACCCGTAGAACCGAAGTCGGGCGCGCCCAGCGCAACATCAGTGAGGTGTAGAGAATGCCGGCGTCGTGTAACGACCGGCGGCAACGCAAAGGCCCTCTGCCCACGGGCGGGAAGAGGGCCTTGAGCGAGGCGGATGATTGGGTGGGCCGGACGGGCGGGGCGGCGCTGATCGGCGCCGCCCCGCCCGCGCTCGGCCGACCGTTACGCTAGCGCGCGGCGCGCAACGTAGCCGTAGGCGGTGTTGCTGCGCTCGCCGCCCTGCTCGAGGTACGCGGTCTTGATCTTGGAGATCCCGTCATTGTGCAGCTCGGCGCGGATGTCGAGCTTATAGATCTCCGCCGAATTGTACCCGAGGATCTTGTTCTTGACCGCCCCGTCCGCCGCACCGAGCGGGGCAAAGCCGAACTTCTTCTGCATGTCCTCCGGGATCTCGAGCCGCCGCAGCGCTTCGATCTGCCATTGCGGCGAGCCATGGAGCACCGAGTCGGTTCCCCACACCACGTTTTCCGCCCCAAGCCCCTTGATCAAGGTGCCCATCATCGCCGCGCAGAAGCGTGGGCTGGTGACGACGGTGGTCGCGAAGGACGTGCCGAGTTCGCCGTAGACGTTGCTGACACCGTACTTCTGGGGGATCGCCGCCAGGTCCGACACCCAGCGGATGTAGCCGGTCTTTTCGAACTCGGCGAGTTCGGGCTCGAGCGGTTTGAGGAATGCCCGAATGGCCGAATGGTAGATCACGAAGTTGATCTGCGGCCAATCCTTTGCCGCCTTTCCCAGATCGTCCACGGTCGCGTATTTCCAGCCCCCGCCCGGGATCGAGGTCTCGTAATCCTTCGGCATCAGCCCCTTGTGGACGCAGACCGTGGTGATCCCGGCCTTTACCGCTTTCTCGTACCACGGGTAGACCAGCTGCTCGTCGTCGAGCCGCCACGGATACTTCGTCGTCTTGGGGTTGAGCGGGTCGCCGATCGTGTAAGACTTCCAGCTCGAGGGCTTGATCTCGGCGATGCAGCGGTCGAGCTCCTCCGTCCAGCCCGGCTGCTTCGGCGTGACCAGGGAATGGAAGAGCATGCGCGTCGATCCGGCCGTCTTGTTGACCGACTTCGCCGCGTTGCTCATCTGGTCGTTGTTCAGGAACCACGAGGCTTTGTCGTCGAAGGGAGCGCCGCTCAGGAGCGAGATTTTGGTGTCGCTGTCTAAGAAAATCTCCTTCATGTAGTTGTCGAACTTCAAGGCGTCGAGGGTCAGCCCGTAGGGGTTCTTCGCGATCGCCGGGTTGTAATTCTGCGCGGCGAAATTCATGATCCCAAGGATGAACTCGCCTTTGAAGTCGTCGCGCACGAAGTGGGTCTGCACGTCGACGATGTATTGGTTGGCGAGCCCTTGCGCGCGTTCGGCTGCGGCCGCTGGTTCGGCGGCCTCGGCGGCGGACACCTCGAAGAACCGGCCGCCGTAGACGTCGTTCATCGCCGCAAACGCCGCGGCCATGCCCGAGCTGGTGGCCAGGAACTTCCGGCGGCTCACGCCCAGTTTCTTCGCGGTCGCATCCGCGACCTCCTTGATCCGGGCTTCTACCTGGCGCTGCTGGGGTGTCTGCGGCAGCGGGTTGAATTCGCCGTTCGAGACCATTTGCGTCGGCACCGGTGACCGGTATGCCGCGACCTCGGCGGGTTCGACCTGTTCGAGTTCGCGTTCGCTCAAATAACCTGTCATCTAACTCCTCCCACAGTTGGACCTCCCCCGCCCAGCGCTGCGCGCGAGTGGGTTCGGCCCGGATTACAAGGCATAGTGGAGCCTGGTCGCTCAGCCGTCAAGCGGCGATCGCACCGCGGGCCGCACGGCTGTCAGGCTATAGCGGCCGCCGGCTCAAGCCCAGTTTTTCCCGGTCTTATCCGCGAGTTCCTTGATCCGCGCCTCCACCCGGCGCCGTTGTGGCGTCTGCGGTAACGGACTGAACTCGCCGTTCGAGATCATCTGCGTCGGCACCGGCGACCGAAACGCCGCTACCTCCGCGGGCTCGGTCTGTTCGAGCTCGCGCTTGCTCAAGTAGATCCCCATCTAACTCCTCCCATTGTTTCGGACCAGGTCGCCCGGTGCTGGGACGCCTCCCATTACGAATATGGTGCAGAAAAGCCCGCCCGCTGTCAAGAGGTGCGATCGCCACAAGCCTTATGGTTTCAAGGCCAGGACTGGAGTTCTCCGAGGAATATCCCAATAATATTTTGCCATGTCGCTGACGACATTTTGCCATGTGCATCGCTCTCCGATCGTCAACCTGACGGCAGGCCACTCCCGTCCACCGGGCACGGTCAGCGCGGAAGGCCGGTGCGCGCGCCGGTTGAAGGAGGCGCCGTGGCGCCGCTGCCAACGCTGGCCGGCAACGGCGTTGCGTGAGGTCAGCCGAGCAGCTGCCTCAGCCGTTCGGCGATCTGCGCCGGCGTCGCTTCGCCGTCGAGGCCGGCGGCAAACCGCCCTTGCGGATCGATCAAATATATCAGCGAGGTGTGGTCGAGCGAGTAGTCGCCCCCGGGCTCGGCCCGCTGCGCGTAGTAAACACGATAAGCCTTCGCCGCTTGCGCCACCGCCGCCGCGGTCCCGGTCAGCGCCAGGATCGGGGCATCGAAGCTCGCGACATAGTCCTTCATGACCGGAGGCGTGTCGCGCGTCGGATCGATCGTGATGAAGACCGGGCGCAGCGCTGCCCGCTGCGCCGCGCCGAGCTGGTGAAAGGCCAGCGCGATGTTGCTGAGCGCGGTCGGACAGGCGTCGGGGCAATGAGTGTAGCCGAAATAAATCAGGAGCCAGCTGCCGCGCAGACCGGTGTCGGTGACCCTCTTGCCGTTCTGATCGACGAGGTCGAACCGACCGCCGATGACGCTGCCAAGCCAGGTTCGGGCAACGCCGCGTGGGCCGTCGCGCAGGTCGACGGCGAGAAAGGCGCCGGCGCCGACGAAGACGAGAGCGGCGCAGAAGAGGGCGACGAGCAGCGTTCGGGGCAGCGGGCGCGGCCGCGGTTCGGCAGGGCCGGTCGCCATTCCCGGTCTCCGCTCAATGCGCCGGCGGCGGCGGGCCCATGGCGCCCACCTTCCCGATCATGACCGTCACCGTTTGCGGCCCGGCCTTGGCGAAGGTCAAGGTCAGCGGAAAACTCTGGCCCGCGCGCAGCGGCGCCTTGAGCCCGACCAGCATGATGTGCATCCCGCCCGGCGCGAACGCGACGCTTTGCCCGGCCGGGATCGCGACGGCGGCCAGCGGTCGCATCTTCATGACCATGCCGGCCATCGCCGACTCGTGCAATTCGGCCCGCGCCGCCACCGGCGTCGACGCCGCCACCAGCCGGTCTGCGGCCGCTGAGCGGATCGTCAGATAGACGGCGCCGATGTGCGATGTCCCCGGCGTCGCGCGCGCCCAGGGCTGCGTGATCTCGAGGCGAGGGGCGGTTTGGCCCGGTTGCTCCGCCGCTGCGCACGCCATCGCGAGGCAGGCGGCAAAGGCGGCGATGATCGCGATCCGCATCCCTCGGGCCTCCTCACGCACCCCCGTCGAGCCAGATGCCGCCGACCCAGCCGTGCTCGTCATATTCGGCCATGCAGCGGTCGACGAGCGCCGTCATCCGATCCATGGTCCCGTCGCGCCGAGCCCCGGTCAGCGCCTGGATGCGGATGTCCTCGTGGTTCCCGGCATAGTTGCGCTCGTACAATTCGTGCCGGCCGCCGAACTCGGTGCCGACCGCGTCCCACAGCAACTTCATCAACTTGATCCGCTCCTTGTAGCCGATGTCGTTCGAGCCGCGCACATAGCGGGCGAGATAGGGATCGATCGCCGGATTGGCGAAGTCCTTGACCGAGGACGGCAGGTAGATCAGCGCCGAGGCGACGATCTTGTGGATGATCTCCTTGATCCGCGAATAGGCGTCGGGGGCAAAAACTCGGTAGGAGAGGCCGGCCTGCAAATTCGGCAACAGCGCGTCGCCGACCCAAGGCTGGGGGTTTGCCGCCATGCCCTCCGACAGCGACCAGAACAGGTTGCGCCACGAAACGATCTCGCCGAGCATCGCCTGATTGCCGCGAAACTCGTCGCCGCCGGTCGCGCGCAGCGCCCGCGCCACCAGCCCGCAGAGGAAGTCGAGCTTGACCGCGAACCGGGTGCAGCCCTGAAAACAGAACCCGTTCAAGAAGCCGGATCGCGGATAAAAGCTCAGGATCTTCTCGGTGTCGCGGTGGACGAGCACGTCGTCCCAGGGGACCAGCACATTGTCGAGAATAAAGATCGCGTCGTTTTCGTCGAACCGCGACGACAGCGGGTAATCCCAAGGCGAGCCGGCCCGCGCCGCGATCCGCTCGTAGGAATTGCGGCAGATCAGCTTCACCCCCGGGGCGTCCATCGGCAGGATGAACATGATCGCGAGGTCGGGGTCGGCGGTCGCGGTCGCGGCGTTCTGGCCGAGGAAATTGTAGTGCGTCAGCGCGGCCGCCGTCGCCACCACTTTGGCGCCCGAGACGACGACCCCGGCATCGGTCTCGCGCTGGATCGTCACATAGACGTCCTTGACGGCACTCGTCGGCCGGCCGCGGTCGACCGGCGGGTTGACGATCGCGTGGTTCATGAACAGCACGTTTTCCTGGGCGCGCCGGTACCAGCGGCGGGCATTGGCGGCGAACTGCCCGTAATATTCGGCGTTGGCGCCGAGCGTATTCATCAGGGACGCCTTGTAGTCGGGCGTCCGCCCCATCCAACCATAGCTCAACCGCGACCATTCGGCGATCGCGCGCTGCTGGCCCTGCAGTTCGTCGCGTGCGCGCGCGACGCGAAAATACCGGTGCGTGAACCCGCCCGAGCCGGTATCGGTCGGGCAAGTCAGGGTCTCCTTGGTCGCCGGGTCGTGCAGCGCATCGTAGAGCCGCGCCAACGAGCGCGCCGCGTTGCGAAAAGCCGGATGCGCGGTGACGTCGGCAACGCGCTCGCCGTCGATATAGACCTCCCGGCCGTCCTTCAGGCTCTCGAGGAATTCGGCCCCGGTAAAGGGGCGCGCCTCGCCGCCGGGGATCCTCTGTTCGGGCGTCATCCTCACCCCTTCTCCGCCGCTCGCCCTGACCTTCAGGCGGCGATAAACCGGTCGATCTTGCGGTAGCGGAAGCGCCAGCGCCCGGCCACCTTAGCGAGATCGTCGCGGTAGGCGCCGCCCGAGCCGATTTTCGGTCCGGCGGCGCTGTTCTCGATGACCATCCAGTTCGAGCGCGCCTCGGCCTCTTCGCCGTCGAGCGCGACGACGACATTGGTGACGAGGTGCACGGCGCGTGGGCGGGCAGCGCCGGCGCGTTGGCGCAGGCTCTGCGCCAGCGCGGCGATCGCCGCCTGTCCCACCGCCTGGCCAAAGGCGGTATCCCAGGTTCCGTCTTCGGTAAAGAGCGCCGCCATCTCGGCAAATCGGCCGTCGTCCAGCCGGAAGCAATATTCCGCCAGCAATTCGCGGATGGCGTCCTTGTTGTCCACTGCGGTCGGCATCGGTTCTCTCCCCGGATCGCGCCGGCGCGGTCCAGCGCCGCCATCCTTACCGATGCTACCATGATAACCCTGATCTACGCCGCCGACATCCCGGCCGCGCGCCGGGCCAGCGAGCCCCGGCGACCGGGCCCCGCCGATCTTCCGCTTGCCGGCGCCGCCACCCGCTCTACAATGGCGCCGCAACCCGTCTCCGCGAGGGCCATAAAGGATGCCGACGACACTCGAGATCTTCACCGACTACGTTTGACCCTGGTGCTATCTCAGTACCGTGCGTATTGAAAAGCTGAAGCAGGCGTATGTGCTCGACACGGTCTTGGTGCATTTTCCGCTGCATCCCGAGACGCCTGCCGAGGGCCGCTCGCTGGCGGAACTCTATGCCGGGCGCAACCTCGATCCCGAGGCCATGTACCGCCGGATGAAGGGCCTGATGGACGCCGAAGGCCTCCCTTATGGCCGGCGCACGCACACTTACAACAGCCGGCTCGCGCAGGAGCTCGGCAAATGGGCGGACGCGCAGCCCGGCGGCGATGGGCTCCACGATGCGTTGTACAGGGCCTATTTCGTCGCGGCGCGCAACATCGGCGATCCGGACGTCCTGGTCGAGATCGCGCAATCCGTCGGGCTTTCGGCCGAGGCGGCGCGCATGGTTTTGGCCGAGCGCCGGTTCAAGGCGGCGGTCGATGCCGATTGGGCAAAATCGCTGGCCTATGGCGTCACCGGCGTCCCGACCTTTGTCGCCGCGCGCCATGGCGTGGTCGGGGCCCAATCCTATGAGGTGCTCGAAGCGCTGCTGCTCAAGGCGGGCGCCGCCCGCCGCAGCTGAGCGGCGCGTTTCGGTGCCCGGGAGAGCGCGGCCTTCGATCGGCCGTCGCAAGCGGCGAACTTAAAGCCGCCGCGCCACAGCATCCACACCAGCGGCGTGCCATCCGAAAGAACCAGCCGGGCCAGGTTATGGGCGCGTCTGATTTCGGCATTCCTGACCGGCTCCATGACCCCGCGGACGCCCGTCAGCGTCACGTAAGCCCGATATCCTGTCGAATCCAGCGGTCGATCTCAGCGATCGCGATCGCGTTGTCCGCGGCGCTGACCCGCGCCCCGAAGACCTCGAGGCGGTCGACGCGCCCCTAGAGTTGCGCCAAGGGGTCCATACACATGTACCTTTGTTACATAGACGAAGCCGGCGATACTGGCCCGCTCAAGAGTTCCCACCGACAGCACCCAGCCGTTATTAATCATTGGCGGGATTATCGTCCACTACGACCGCATCCATACGTTCACGCACGATTTTATCGGAATAAGCCGCAAGCTGTTTCCGGGCTTACAGCCGGCCGGAAGCTCCTATTTGGATACCATTTTGCACGAGGTAAAGGGCGCTGACTTGCGGCGCAACATCGGCCGCGGAACTCCAGCGCAGAGGCGACACGGGATCAGATATTTAGATGAAATCATAGATTTGCTCAAAACGCACGACGCGCGAATGATCGCGCGAATTTGGATTAAAGGTATTGCCGCTCCATTCGATGGACGGCCAGTTTATACGTCATCCATACAAGCGATATTCGAGTACTTTCAATACTTCCTTGCAGAACAAAATTACTACGCTCTCGTAATTGCCGACAGCCGCACCAAAGCATTGAACGTGAATGTCTCGAACTCGGTTTTTACACAAAAGTACAGATTTTCTGGCGACAGATACGATAGGATATATGAGCTTCCAACATTCGCACACAGCGATAATCATGCGGGATTACAGGTCGCGGATACCTTGTGCTCTGCAATGCTCTTTCCGGTCGCATCGCATGTTTATTGCGCTGGGCATGTGACCAATGTTCACGTCCAGCCTGATTTTGTGCTAATCAAGGCACGATACGCGCCCCACCTCCGATCCCTACAGTATCGATATCAGGATGCGGGAGGGTCGTGGCGCGGAGGTATCGTAGTTGCTGACGCAATAGCTCAACCTAGCGGAAGCGCGATCTTCAAGTGATCTATACCGCCTGCGTATCCTGTTGTCGTTTACAGGGATTTGTGCCATAATACCGGGCTTCTCGCTATAGTGTGGGTTGAACTTCGCTAAATGTCCGACGCCAATTTTGCATTTTCTCGGCCAAGCCGGCGGCAAAATGCGTCCGGGGTGTCGGGCTCGAGGCTCGCCGTGTTACAATCCGCCATTGTTCGAGCGAGGCAACACCGATGGAGCTGCGGAATGTCAAGCGTCGGCTCGCGGCGATCCTCGCGGCCGACATGGTTGGCTACAGCCGGCTGATGGAGGTGGATGAGGCCGGGACGCTGGCGCGACTGAAGACCCATCGGCTGGAGTTGATCGACCCGGCAATCGCCAAGGCCCGCGGGCGCATCATCAAGACCACCGGCGATGGCATGCTGGTCGAACATCAGAGCGTCGCCGAGGCGGTCGAATGCGCCGTCGAGATCCAGCGCCGGATGGCGCGCCGCAACGCCGACGTCGCACCGGCTCGCTGGATCCAGTTTCGGATCGGGATCAATTTGGGCGACGTGATCGTCGAGGACGACGACATTTTTGGCGACGGCGTCAACGTCGCCGCGCGCCTGCAGGAGCTGGCCGAGCCGGGCGGGGTATGCGTGTCGGGCGCGGTGCGCGACCAGGTCGGCGACCGGTTGGATCGGGTCGTCTTCGAGGATCTCGGCGAGCAGAGCGTCAAGAACATCGCTCGGCGGATCAGGGTCTACCGAATCCGAGTGGCTGAAGAGATTTCGGCATCGCCCGACACGGCTGCGCCGAAGTCTCCGGCCACGGTGGCCAAGAAGCCGTCGATCGCAGTGTTGCCGTTCCTTAACATCAGCGGCGATCCGGAGCAGGAGTTCTTCGCCGACGGGCTGACGGAGGACATCATCACCGAACTGTCGCGGTTTCGCGACCTGCTCGTCATTTCGCGCAATTCGGCCTTCGTCCACAAGGGCCGGGCGGTCAACGTGCAGGCGGTGGCGCGTGAATTCGGTGTCGACTACGTCCTCGAAGGGAGCGTGCGCAAGGCAGGCGGGCGCGTCCGCGTCACCGTGCAGCTGATCGACGCCGAGACCGACCGGCATGTCTGGGCCGACCGCTACGACCGCAATCTCGAGGACATTTTTGCGATCCAGGACGAGTTGACCGGGGCGATCGTCGCGACCTTGCCCGGCCGCGTCGAGGCCGCCAATTACGACCGCGCGAAACGCAAGCCGACCGCCAATACCGCGGCCTATGAGTGCGTGTTGACCGCCAAGGTGCGGCACCACCGCTCGACCCGGGACGACAACGCGGAGGCGCAGCGTCTGCTCGATCGGGCAATCGAGCTCGATCCGAACTATGCCCATGCCCATGCCTGGAAGGCATGCGTACTGGGCCAAGCCTGGATTTACGGATGGTGTGCCGATGTCGAGGCGACCCTCCAAGAGAAGAGGGCGAGCGGGAATTAGGAATCGCGCTGACGCTCGACGACCACGACAGCGACGTGCATCGCATCCTTGCCGCTGTGAGCCTCGTGAAGGGCGATCACGACAAGGCGGCCTACCATCAGGAACGGGCGCTGGCGCTCAATCCCAATTATGACTTGGTCGTCGTGCAGCAAGGCGAGCTCTTGAC
Organism: uncultured Alphaproteobacteria bacterium; assembly: GCA_963772295.1. Lineage (GTDB taxonomy): Bacteria > Pseudomonadota > Alphaproteobacteria > ATCC43930 > CGMCC-115725 > AP-15. The sequence continues at coordinate 347,956 of CAVYWO010000015.1, read as the reverse complement.
GTGGCTCGGCCGGCCAGAAGAGGGGATCGATTGGATCAGGAAGGCAATGCGCCTCAATCCCTATCATCCCGAGCGCTTCTGGAGTCATCTGGGCCGCGCCTACTTTGTCGCGGGTCGTTATGCCGAAGCGATCGAAGCGTTCAGCCGCATCACCCGACCCGATCACACCCACCATGCTTTTCTGGCGGCGGCGCTGGCGCAGCTCGGCGATGCGACGGCGGCGGCGGCGCATGCCGAGAAGGTGCTGCACCTCAACCCCTTGTTTTCGGTCGCTGGTTACCTATCGACCTTGCATTATCGGCAGGATAGCGACCGCGAGCGCCATCGCGAGGCGCTGCTCGAGGCTGGCTTGCCGGCATAACCCGCCGATATCGGCGGAGCACGCTCGGGATCGAAACTGCGCTCCCTGGCCCACCGGCCTTGGCCGCGGCGGCGGTGAAGACGACGCAGATCCGGCTCGGCACCGGCGTCCTGATCCCGTCGAACCGGCTTGCCGCGGTGGCGGCGAACGCTTTTGCCTCGTTGAACAAATTGGCGCCGGGGCGGATCGATTTCGGGGTCGGCACCGGCTTCACCGGAAGGCGGGCGATGGGGCTTGGCGCGGTCCGGCTGGCCGAGATGGAAGACTATCTCCGGGTCGTCATGGCGCTGTTGCGCGGCGAGACGGTCGAAGCCGCGATCGAGGGCCAAACCCGGCTGATCCGGCTGCTCAATCCCGAGCTCGGCCTGATCAATACGAAGCCCCCGATCGGGCTCTACGTCGCCGCGTCCGGCCCGCGGGCGCGGCAATTGACGGCCAGGCTCGGTGCCGGCTGGATCGCCGCGACCGGCGACGTCGAGAGCGCCGTCGAGGCCCTGCGCGACATCACGGCACGGCGCGCGGCGGCGGGACGGGCCGACGAGCCGCTCGACGCGGTGGTGTTCACGGGCGGCGCCATTCTGGCCCCGGGCGAGGCCGGCCGACAGCCCGCGCGCCATCGCCCAGGCCGGCCCACGCGCCGCGCTGCTGTTGCACCGCGCCGCCGATACCGCCCTGGCCGGCCTTCCGAACACGACGCCGGCGCCGTCCGCGGTCGCGGACTGCGTCGCCGGCTACATCGACTTGGCGCGGCACTTCCGGCCGCAAGGCGCCCATTACCTCGAAAACCACCGCGGCCATCTGATGTTCGTCAAGCCCGAGGAGCGGCCCTTCGTCACCGCCGAGCTGATCCGCCTGACCACCTTCACCGCCACGGAAAACGAGATCGAGGAGCGGATCGCGGCCCTTGCCGAGGCCGGCTTCGGCGAGTTCGCGATCCAGATCGTCCCGGGCCAAGAGCACGCGATCGAAGACTGGGGCCGAATCCGCCGCACTTTTGCTTGAGCACCGGATCGGTGCGGCTGAACGTCTCTCCGGCGGATCGGTCACTTGCCGAGACCGAAGCGGCGGCCGAGGAAATCGAGCACGTCGGCGGCGCAGCGGCCCGGAAAGGCGTCGCAAATGTTGTGCGGCGCACCGTGATAGACCCGCATCTCGACATCCCTGACGAGGCGGCGGAACGGTTCGTAATTCGCGGTCGAGCCGATCGCCTCGGCGCCGGGAACGACAACCAGCGTTGGGCAGCGGATGCGGCCCAATTCGCCGCTCCAATCGTATCTCGCCATCAACAGGATGAATTTCGCGATGTAGGACGCATCGTTGTTGGAGGCCTCGCCGAGAAACCAGTCGACGAGCCCCGGATCGACCCGGTCCAGCGGCAGCCGCTCGTCGATCGTCTCGGCCAGAAAGCCGCGCAGACCCTTCGCCTCGATCCGCGGGATCCAGCTCGGCGCCTGGCTGTTTCTGAGCCCCGGGGTCGACGCGAACAGCATCAGGCTGCGCACGCGACCGGCATGGTCCATCGCCAGGCGTTGGCCGAGATAGCCGCCGGCCGAATTGCCGACGATGTGGGCGTCGACGAGCCCCAGATGGTCGATCAGCTCGACGACATCGGTTACCAGTCGGTCGAGCGTCAGCGGCCGATCGCCCGGCGGGATCGCCGAGCCGCCATGGCCGCGCAAATCCATGCGCACGACGCGGTAATGGCGGCAGAGCGCCGGAACCCACGCGTAATAGCGCTTCGAACTGCCCATTGCCGCATGCAGCAGCAACAAGGTTGGCGGCGCTTTCCACGGGTCGGTGAAATCGTCGATGAAATAGGCAAGGCGCGCGCCGTCCGTCGTGGTAAAGCTCGTCATCGGGACCTCCTCGATACGGCCGTTGCGCTTCGCGATCGACCGGAATTCGGAGGGGCGACCCGGTGGTTTGGAGTCGCCGGCCCCGCCGAGCCGGGAACGCTTGTCAAGGAAGGAGCTTGCGTGCACGTGGAGCGGCTCTCGATGCCCGAGGGGTCGGTTCCGGTGACGCCGCCGCGTCCGGCGCGCGCGCTGCCACTGTTGAAGTTTTTGACGACGGCGTGCTCCAACTCGCTTGCCGCCTGCGACGAGGAACTGTTCGACGCGTTGTTCGTCCCGCGCCGCTATTTGAGCCAGCGCGTCTTTTATGTCAGCGATCCCGACGGCATCAAACGGGTCTTTCTCGACAACGTCGATAATTATCCGCGCGTCGCCCGGATTCGTCGCCTGTTCGAGGCCGAACTGCGCACGGGCACGCTGGCCACCGAAGGCGAAACCTGGTGGCGTCACCGGCGGGTCGCGGCGCCGACGATCGACCGGCGGGCGATTGCTCCCGATATCCCGGCGCTGATCCGGTTGGCCGAAGCAACCGCCGACGAAGTCGAGCGCTGCCCGCGCGGCGAGATCCTCGATATCGAGACCGGGGTCGTCCGCTTGCTGATTCGCTTGTGGAACCATGTCGTGACCGGCGGGGACCCGGGCGCGGTGGCGATGCTGGAGGCGCTGTCGAAGATACCGCGAAACCCCCGCCTCGCCGACCTCGCCGGCGTCTCGCGGCTCACGGAGCGGCTGCGCCCCGGTGCCCGCCGCCGCCAGCGGAGCTTCGAGTTCGACGATATGCTGCAGGCACTGATCGCCCGGCGGGCGGACGGCGGCTATTCGCGGGCGCACGATCTGCTGTGGCGGCTGCTCAATACGCCCGATCGAAAGACCGGCGAAGCCTTGCCGCGAGCGGAGGTCTGCGACGAGGCCGCGAGCCTGATCGCGGGCGGGGTGTCGCCGACGGTGCGGGCCCTCACCTGGATCTGGTACCTGCTCGCGCTCGACCCGCAGGTCGAGACCCGCCTCCATGCCGAGCTCGAGGGGGTCGTGCAGGGCCGGCCGCTCGCGCCGGCCCACCTGCCGCAGCTCGCCTACACTCGCCAAGTCATCGAGGAGACGATGCGGCTCTATCCGCCGATCCCGGCGATCCTGCGCCAGGCGGCGGCTGACGATACCGTGTGCGGGCAGCGGGTGCCGCGCCGGTCGATCGTCGCCATCCTGCCCTGGGTCGTGCACCGCCACCGCCGGCTGTGGACCGATCCGGATCGGTTCGATCCGGACAATTTCAGTCCCGAGCGGCGTGCTGCGCGGCATCGCTTCGCGTACCTGCCGTTCGCCGCCGGGCCGCGAGTGTGCGTCGGCGCCGGGTTCGCGATGACGCAGATGACGATCGTTGTCGCGGTGCTCGCACGGCGCTTCCGCTTCCGGCTCGCCGCCGACCACCCGGTGGTGCCGGTGGGTCGGATCAGCCTGCACCCCTTTGGCGGGCTGCACGTCACGGTAGAACGTCGCAGCGTCGTCGCGTGAGTCGCGCAACATGCAGCAGTTCGCGCCTGGGGATCTCGCCGATAACGACCACTCGCCGACGCGTCGACTTATTGCTGGTTTCTGCTCGTCTTGTTCGTCGTGACGCTGCGAACCCGGCGGGCGAGCCACGGGGATGACTGCATGGCCGACATCGTCCTGATAAACCCCCGGTTCGATATCTCGTATTGGGGCCTCGAGCGACGCGATGCCGTTTCTTGGCCTGAAGGCGGTGCTGCCGGTCGCCAACCTGCCGCTGCTGGCCGCGTTGACCCCTTCCGAGCACCGCGTCACCCTCATTGACGAGAATGTCGAGCCGATCGACTTCGAACGCTGCGCGCGGGCCGACATCGTCGGCATTACCGGCATGAACGTCCAGCGCCGGCGAATGCGGGAGATCATTGGCGAGCTGCGGTCTCGCGGCGCCTTTACCGTCGCCGGCGGTGCGTGGGTTACGGTTCAGGAGGACGATATCGCTGGTCTCGTCGATGTCATATTTGTCGGCGAGGCCGAAGAGACCTGGCCGCGATTTCTCGCCGAGTGGGGCGAGGGGCACCATCGCAACCGTTATGAACAGGCCGAGCGGACCGACATGGCGACCGTCCCGGTCCCGCGCCTCGACCTGCTGAAGATGCAGCATTACGCGTTCGGCAGCGTGCAGTTCTCGCGCGGCTGTCCGTTTTCTTGCGAGTTCTGCGACATCATCGTGACCTTCGGGCGCCGCCCGCGGATCAAGACTTCTGCCCAGGTGCTGGCCGAACTCGACGCCATCGTCGCCGCCGGCAAGCATTCCGCCTTCATCGTCGACGACAATCTGATCGGCAACAAAAAGGCGATCAAGGAGGTGCTCCGCGAGGTCGTGTCATGGCAGCGGGCCAACGGCTATCCGCTGATGTTCGCGACCGAGGCGTCGATCGATCTCGCCGAGGATCCGGAGCTGATGCAGCTGATGGTGGACGCCAACATCAGCAACGTCTTCATCGGCATCGAGACGCCGAACGAGGCGTCCCTGCGCGAGACCAAAAAGATCCAGAACCTGCGGGCGCGGGGCGGCACGATGCTCGACAAGGTGCATCGCGTCCAGCGCGCAGGAATGGAGGTGTGGTGCGGCATCATCGTCGGCTTCGACAATGACGATCGCAGCATTTTTGCGGCGCAGCGCGCGTTCGTGCAGGAGGCGCGCATCGTCAACGTCATGCTCAACATGCTTGTGGCGATACCGAGGACCCCGCTTTACAAGCGGCTCGCCGGCGAGGGCCGGCTCGATACGACGGGCGACCCGGCGGATTTCGGAGCGTTCGGGACCAATGTCATTCCGCTGCGGATCGACAGGCGGGAACTGCGCGACGGCTATGTCGCGCTGATGCGCGACCTGAACGCCGCGGATGCCTTTTTCGGCCGCCTCGACGCCCTCTACCTCGATGCGCGGCTGCAAATCGGACGCGCCCGCACCGCGTATCTGCGTCGTCATCCGGTACGCTGGTTCAGGCTCAATGCCCGGCTGCTGCTCGGCGCCGTCGCGATCTTCGGGTTGCTGATGCACGGCGTGCCCGATCCGGCGTTGCGCCACGAATATCGGCGCCGAATTTTTCGGGTCGCGTTGCGTCGGCGGGACCCGGAGATCATCCAGACTTACGCGATCAAATGCGCCATGCACTATCACGTCAGCAGGATGGTTGAGGAGATGGGTACGGTGCCGCAACCGCAAATGCAGGCTGCCGCCGCGTGAGTTGCCGCGGATACTGCTAACTCCGCGGGCGGACCGCCTCGCCGCGCTGGCGACAGGCCCGCGGCCGGGGTCAGCGGCCTTGGACCGGCAGGACCGGCGGCAATGGGTTGAAGTCGAGCGGGGCATGGGCCTCGATCCGCTCGCGGTTCGGCAATTCCTGCTTCTTCCAGCCGCCGCCCAAGGCCTGGATAAGGTCGGCGCTCGCCAGCAGCCGGTTCTGGCGGATGGTCAGCGCGGTTTCGGCGTCGGTCAATGCCGTCTGCTCGGCGACGATGACCGCGGTATAGGCGACGGTGCCGGCCAAGAACTGATTGTTGATGATGCGCTGCGCCTCGTAGGCCGCTTTGACCGCGGCGTCCTGCACCTTCTGCTCCTCGGCAAAAATGCGCAGCGCCACGAGCTGGTCCTCGACCTGCTGGAGCGCGGTCAGCACGGTCTGCCGGTAGTTGGCGAGGTCCTGGTCGAAGACCGCGACCGCCGCCCGCACCTGGGCATTGCGCAATCCGGCGTCGAACACGGTCTCGACGAGGTTCGAACCCACGGACCACATTGTTCCCGATGCGCCGATTAGATTGCCGAGGGTCGTCGCCTCGGTGCCGGCATTTCCCGACAGCGTGATCGTCGGATAGAAGGCGGCGACCGCGACGCCGATCTCGGCATTGGCCGAGGCCATCGTGCGCTCGGCGGCGGCGATGTCGGGACGGCGTTCCAAAAGGGTCGACGGCAGGCCGGGCGGGATTGCCGGTACCCGGTCGACGAAATTCGTCGGCCGGATGGTCAGTTCGGCCGGCGGCACGCCGATCAGGACGGCGATCGCGTGTTCGAATTGGGCGCGGGTGACGCCGGTCGCGATCGACAGCGCCTGCGTTGCCTGCAATTGCGCCTCGGCCAGCGCGACCGCGGACTGGTCCGTGGTCCCGGCACGCTGCTGGTTGCGCGTGATGCGCAAGGATTCGGCAAAGGCCTTGGCCGATTTGTCGAGCAGGCGCTTCAATTCATCGGCGATCCGCAGCTGCAGATAATCGCCGGCCAGCGTCCCCTGTGCCGACAGCCGCGCATTCGCGAGATCGGCGGCGCTCGCCTGGGCGGTGGCGACATCGGCCTCGACGGTGCGGCGGATGTTCCCCCAGAAATCGGGCGTCCAGCTGGCCGCAACCTCGCCGCTGAAGAAATTCGTTATCGGGGCGCTCACGGGCCCGGTTCCGGTGGCGCCGCTCGCGAGCCCGGTTCCTACGGCGCCGCTCGCGCGTGAGCGCTGCGCCGCGAGCTCGACGGTCGCGGCCGGAAAGAAGCCGGTGCGCGCTTCGGCGACGATCTCTTCGGCCTGGCGCAGCGCCGCCGCGGCCGCTTTCAGGTTCTGGTTCGATATGTCGATCCGTTTTACGAGACCGTCGAGCACCGGATCGTTGTAGATCGACCACCAGGCACCGCGATTCATCGCATCGCTCGGCTGGCCGAACTTCCAGCCCGGCTGCGGCCGCGCCTCCTTGTATTGGGCCGGCACCGGGGCCAATGGGCGGTGGTAATCGGGGCCGACCGTGCAGGCCGACAGCGCCGTCGCGGCGGCGAGGGCGGCCGCGTGCGGTCGGCGCCGGCGTTCGTCGCGACGCCTCATTCGCCGGGTTCGGCGAGGTGGCCGGCACGGAAACGCCGATGGCGGAAGCGCAAGGACCGTTCTCCCCACAGCCGGAAGCGGTCGAGATAGAGATAGATGACCGGCGTCGTGTAGAGGGTCAGGATCTGGCTGACCATCAGGCCGCCGAAGATCGCAATGCCGAGCGGCCGGCGCAATTCCGCGCCCTCGCCAAAGCCGATCGCCAGCGGCACCGCGCCGAGCATCGCCGCGAGCGTCGTCATCATGATCGGCCGAAAGCGTTTCAGGCAGGCCTGATAGATCGCCTCGCGCGAAGCGAGGTTCTGCGTGCGCTCGGCGTCGAGCGCGAAATCGATCATCATGATCGCGTTTTTCTTGACGATGCCGATCAACAGGATCACGCCGATCAGTGCGATGATGCTGAAATCGGTGTCGGTCAGCATCAGCGCCAACACCGCGCCGACCCCGGCCGACGGCAGGGTCGAGAGGATCGTCAGCGGGTGGATGTAGCTCTCGTAAAGCACGCCCAGGACGATGTAGACGGCGACGAGCGCCGCGGCGATCAGGATCGGCTCGTTGGCAAGTGATTGCGCAAAGACCTTGGCGGTGCCCTGAAAGCTTGCGTGAACGGTTGCCGGCATGTGGAGACCCGCGACCGCCGCGTCGATCGCCTGCTGCGCCTGGCCCAGCGAGACGCCGGGCGCCAGATTGAACGAGATCGTCGACGCGACGAACAGTCCCTGGTGATTGACGGCGAGCGGCGTTGCGCCCGGCGCGTAGTGCACGATCGCCGACAGCGGCACCATGGTTTCGGCGGCGGTGCTGACGGGCGCTCCGGTCGAGGCGGTGGCGTTGCCGGTCAGCGCCAGCGAGTTGTTGGCCTGGTTGCGCTCCGTGTCGCTGGCGACGGCGCTGGCGCTGGTGCTGGCCGGCGCATTCGGCGCCGCGTTGTTGACAAACGGGCTCGCCGCATTGTTGGTCGCCGGGGTGACGGTGTTGTTGGCGGGCGGCGTCGCCGCATTGACAATCACCGCCGTCACCGCGTTGTTGGTGGCGATGGTGGCGGCATTGCTGCTCGTCGCGACCGCTGACACCGTCCCGGCCACGGCCTGGGTCGACTGCGTGCCGCTGACGGTGCCGCCGGAGGTGCTGACGTAGATGTCCCTCAGGGTCTGCGGGCTCTGCCAATATTGCGGCGCCACCTCCATGACGACGTGATACTGGTTCTGCGCGGCATAGATCACCGAGACGAAGCGCTGCCCGAACGCGTCGTAAAGCGTATTGTCGATCTCGCTGACGTTCAGTCCGAGCCGCGCCGCGGTCGCGCGGTCGATGACGACGTCGCTTTCCAGCCCGTTCTGCTGCTGATCGAGATTGACCTCGGTAAGCAGCGGGATCTTTTCCATCGCCGCCTCGACCTTGGGCGCCCATTGAAAGACTTGTTGCGAGTTGTCGCCCTGGAGGGTGTATTGGTATTGGGCGTTGCTCTGCCGCCCGCCGACCCAGATGTCCTGGACCGCCTGCAGGAAGAGCCGCGCCCCGGCCACCTGGTTCAGCTTGGGGCGGAGTCGGCCGATCACCGAGAGGACCGAGATGTGGCGTTCCGATAGCGGCTTCAGCACGACGAAGATAAACCCGGAATTGGTCTGGCCGCCGCCGGTGAAACCGACGACGTTGGCGACGGCCGGGTCATGCCGGATGATGTCGACCAGCTGCTTGAGCTTTTGTTCCATGAGCTGGAACGAGATGCTCTGGTCGGCCTGGATCCCGCCGATCATCCGCCCGGTGTCCTGCTCGGGGAAGAAGCCCTTCGGGATGATCGTGAACAGATAAACGGCAAGCCCGATCGTCGCGGCGAGGCTCAGCATGACGAGCGCCGGGTGGCGCAACGCCGTGCGCAACGAGCGGTCGTAGAGCGCCAGCACCGCGTCGAAGACACGCTCGGCCCCGCGCGAGAACCGCCCGGGCGCTCTCCGGCGACCGTCCGCGAGGAGGCGGGCGCACATCATCGGCGTCGTCGTCAGCGAGATGACGAGCGAGATCAGGATCGCTATCGACAGGGTCATCGCGAATTCGCGGAACAGCCGGCCGACGATGCCGCCCATCAAGAGGATCGGGGTGAAGACCGCGATCAGGGACAGGCTCATCGATACGACCGTGAAGCCGACCTCGCGCGCGCCGAGCAGCGCCGCCTCCATGCGCGTCATGCCGGCTTCGATGTGGCGGGTGATGTTTTCGAGGACGACGATCGCATCGTCGACGACGAAACCGGTCGAGATCGTCAACGCCATCAGCGACAGATTGTCGAGGCTGTAACCCAGCAAATACATCGCGCCAAAGGTACCGATCAGCGACATCGGCACCGCCACGCTCGGGATCAGCGTGGCGCGGCCGCTCCGCAAAAACAAAAAGACGACGAGGATCACGAGCGCGGTTGCGACCACGAGCGCGCTTTCGACATCGACTAACGAGGTGCGGATCGTCGTCGTCCGGTCCATTGCCATCTGGACGTCGATCGCGCGCGGGATCGACGCCTGCAGTTGCGGCAGGATCGCCTTGATGCGGTCGACCGTGTCGATGATGTTGGCGCCGGGCTGGCGGTAAAGGATGACGAGCACCGCCGGCTTGCCGTTGGCGAGCCCTTGGTTGCGCAGGTTCTCGACCGAATCGCGCACCTCGCCGACATCGGTCAGATGCACCGCGGTGCCGTGGCGATAGGCGACGATCAGCGGCTTGTAATCGGCGGCGTGATTGGCCTGGTCGTTGGTATAGATCTGGTAGCGGCGGTCGCCGGCCTCGATCGCTCCTTTCGGGCTGTGGGCATTGGCCGAAGCGAGGGCGGCGCGGACGTCTTCGAGGCCGATGCCGTATTTGAAGAGGGCCGAGGGGTTGAGTTCGACGCGTACCGCCGGCAGCGAGCTGCCGCTGACGACGACCTGGCCGATGCCGGCGATCTGCGAGAGCGCCTGCTGCATCACCGTCGACGCCGAATCGTAGATCTGGCCGCGGGTCAAGGTGTCGGAACTCAGCGCCAGGATCGCGATCGGCGCGTCGGCCGGGTTGACCTTGCGATAGGTCGGGTTCTGCCGCAGGTTGGTCGGCAGATCGACGCGGGCCGCCTGGATCGCCGCCTCGACGTCGCGCGCGGCGCCGTCGATGTTGCGGTCGAGCTCGAACTGCAAGGTAATGCGGGTCGAACCGACCGTGCTTTGCGAGGTCATCTCGGTGACGTCGGCGATGATGCCGAGATGGCGCTCGAGCGGCGTCGCGACGGTTGTCGCCATCGTGTCCGGGCTGGCGCCCGGCATCATCGCGGTTACCGAGATCGTCGGGAAATCGATCTGCGGCAACATCGCCACCGGCAGTTTCGAATAGGCAAAGATGCCGGCGAGCGCCAACCCGATCGTCAGCAGCGTGGTGCCGACGGGCCGGCGGATGAAGGCCGCCGACGGGTTCATCCGGCGGCTCTTCGGCCGCGGCAGTGAGGCGCCTCCCCCCGGAACGGCCCGCAGGGCCGACCGTCCGGGGGCCGGCCCTCTCCCCGCTTGCGGGGAGAGGGAGGGACCCGCGGATCCCCGGAACAAGTCCGGGGAGGAGCCCCCGGACGTGGGCCTTCAGCCCACGGATTTAGTCCGTGGGCGCCCGCCAGGGCGGGCGTTCCGGGGGGAGGGGCGGCAAGCGCGTTCGGCATCAGAGGGCGCCCTGCGCTGCGGCGCCGCTGCCGTGGCTGCCCCGCAGCCACAGGCTCAACCGGTCGAAATAGAGATAGATGACCGGCGTCGTGAACAGGGTCAGCACCTGGCTGAAGATCAGCCCGCCGACGATGGTGACGCCAAGCGGATGGCGCAGTTCCGAGCCGGTGCCGGTGCCGAGCATCAGCGGCAATGCGGCGAACAGCGCCGCCATCGTCGTCATCAGGATCGGCCGGAAGCGCAGCAGGCAGGCCTGAAAAATCGCGTCGCGCGGCGCCTTGCCCTCGTTGCGCTCGGCGTCGAGGGCGAAGTCGACCATCATGATCGCGTTCTTCTTGACGATGCCGATCAAGAGGATGATGCCGATGATCGCGACCACCGACAGATCGCTGCCGTCGAGCATCAGGGCCAGGAGCGCGCCGACGCCGGCCGAGGGCAGGGTCGAGAGGATCGTGATCGGGTGGATGAAGCTCTCGTAGAGCACGCCCAGCACGATGTACATCGTGATGATCGCGGCGATGATCAGGATCAGCTCGTTGCCGAGGGCCGCCTGGAACGCCAATGCCGCGCCCTGGAATCGGGTGATCATGCTGAGCGGCATGCCGATCTCGGCCTCGGCTTGCTTGATCGCGTCGACCGCGGCGCCGAGCGAGGCGCCGGGGGCCAGGTTGAACGACACCGTCGTCGACGGGAACTGGCCGAGATGCTCGACTTCGAGCGGCGCCGTCTGCTCCTCGATCTGCGCGATCGCCGACAACGGCACCTGGCCGTTCGTCCCGGTCGAGGACGGCAGATAGATCGAGCCGAGCGAGCTCAACGACTGCTGCATTGCCGGGTCGGCTTCGAGGATCACCCGGTACTGGTTCGTATGGGTGAAGATCGTCGAGACGATGCGCTGCCCGAACGAATCATAGAGCGCATTGTCGACGGTGGCGGGGGTGATGCCAAAGCGCGCGGCGGTGGCGCGGTCGATCCTGACATAGACCGACCGGCCGCTGTCGGAAAAGGTGCTGCCGACATCGGTGATCTCCGGGATCTGTTCGAGGCGGTGCAACAGCCTCGGCACCCAGGTCGCGAATTCCGCCGCGTTCGCGTCTTCGAGCACAAACTGGTATTGCGAGCGGCTGACCGTCGCATCGATCGTCAGGTCCTGCACCGGCTGCATGAAAAGCGTGATGCCGGAGACGCCCTCGACTTCCGTTTCCAGCCGGCGGATGATTTCGCTTGCCGACAGGCGGCGCTCGTCGCGCGGTTTCAGGTTGATCAGGAAACGGCCGCTGTTCAGCGTCATGTTGGTGCCGTCGACGCCGATGAACGAGGTCAGGCTCGTGACATCGGGGTCGCGCAGCACGGCGGCGGCGAGCGCTTGCTGCCGATCAGCCATCGCCGCGAAAGAGATCGACGGCGAGGCGACCGAAATGCCCTGGATCAGGCCGGTGTCCTGCACCGGAAAAAAGCCTTTCGGGATGACGATGTAGAGAAAGACGGTCAGCGCGAGGGTCGCGACCGCGACCAGCAGGGTCAACGGCTGGCGGTCGAGCACCCAGGTCAGCAGGCGGCCGTACTCGGCGATCACCACGTCGAACCACTCCTGGCTCTTGCGGGCGATCGGCGACATGTCGCTCGGCCGCTGATGGCGCAGGATCTTGGCGCACATCATCGGCACCAGGGTCAAAGCGACGATTGCCGAGATCACGATCGTCACGGCGAGGGTGATGGCAAATTCGCGAAACAACCGCCCGACGACATCGGGCATGAACAACAGCGGGATCAGCACCGCGATCAGCGAGACCGTCAGCGAGATGATCGTGAAACCGATTTGCGCCGAGCCCTTCAGCGCCGCCCGCACCGGCGGATCGCCGGCCTCGATATAGCGCGAGATGTTTTCGATCATGACGATCGCATCGTCGACGACAAAGCCGGACGCGATCGTCAGCGCCATCAGCGACAGATTGTTGAGGCTGAAGCCGGCGAGATACATGACCGCGAGGGTGCCGACGAGCGAGAGCGGCACGCTCAGGCTCGGGATCAGCGTCGCCGACGGGCTGCGCAGAAACAGAAAAATCACGACGACGACAAGGATGACCGCCAGCCCGAGCTCGAACTCGACATCGGCGACACTGGCGCGGATCGTCGTCGTGCGGTCGGTCACCACCTGGACGTCGAGCCCCGCCGGCAGCGACGCCTGCAGCGCCGGCAACAGCTGCTGGATGCTGTCGACGACCGAGATCACATTGGCGCCGGGTTGGCGCTGGATGTTCATCACGATCGCCGGGTCGGTATTGACCCAGGCGGCGAGCTTGGTGTTTTCGGGCGCGTCCTTGGCCCGCGCCACATCGGCAAGCTTGACCGGGTTCCCGTTCCGGTAGGCTATGACCAGATCGTTGTATTGGCTGGCTTTCTCGATCTGGTCGTTGGCGTTGATCGTGTACGCGCGCTGCGGCCCGTCGAAACTGCCTTTGGGCTGGTTGACGTTGGCGTTGCCGAGCGTGGTGCGCAGATCGTCGATGTTGAGGGCATAGGCGGCGAGCTGCAGATTGTTGGCCTGAACCCGCACCGCCGGGCGGTTGCCGCCGGCGAGGCTGACGAGGCCGACCCCCGGCAGTTGCGAAATCTTCTGGGCGATCCGCGTATCGGCGAGATCCTCGACCTCGGTCATCGGCAATGTCTTCGAGGTCAATGCCAAGGTCAGCACCGGCGCGTCGGCCGGGTTGACCTTGGCATAGATCGGCGGCGCCGGCAGGTCCGACGGCAGCAGATTGCCGGCGGCGTTGATCGCGGCCTGGACCTCCTGCTCGGCCACGTCGAGGGATATGTCGAGGCTGAATTGCAGCGTGATGACCGAGGCGCCGGCCGAACTGACCGAAGCCATCTGGTCGAGCCCCGGCATCTCGCCCAGCTGCACTTCGAGCGGCGCCGTCACCGACGAGGTCATCACGTCGGGGCTGGCGCCTGGATAGAAAGTCTCAACCTGGATCGTCGGGTAGTCGACCTCGGGCAGGGCCGACAGCGGCAAGAAGCGGTAGGCGAACATCCCGACCAGCATGATCGCCGCCATCAGCAGCGTGGTCGCCACCGGGCGCAGGATAAAGATGCGCGACGGGTTCATTCGTTCTTCGGTTGCCCGCCGCCGTGCCGCTGCCCGGAACGCCGGGAATGCGACCCTCCGCCCTGGTGTTGCGCTGCGGCCTGGCCGGGCGGCGGGGCGATCGAGATCCTGGCGCCGTCCTTGAGCCGGTCGGCGCCATCGTCGACGACCTCGTTGCCGGGCTCGAGGCCGCTCAGAATCGCGATGTTTTGACCGTCGCCCGGCCCGAGGTTGACCTTCTGCACCGCGACTGTGCGGTTCGGCTCGACGCGATAGACAAAGGTGCCGGGTGCGCCGCGCTGGATCGCCGCGGTCGGGACGATCACGGCGTCCCGCAAGGTGCGCACCACCAGCTTGACGTTGACGAACTGGTTCGGAAACAGGCTCTCGTCGGCATTGTCGAAGATCGCCCGCAGCTTGACCATACCGGTCGTCGTGTCGATCTGGTTGTCGATCGTTTCGAGCTTGCCGGTGGCGATCTTGGTCGTGCCGGTGCGGTCATAGGCGGTGACCTGCAGCGTTGCACCGGCGTGCGATTGCTCTTGCACCTGCGGCAGGTCGTCCTCGGGCAAGGTGAAGATCACCGAGATCGGTTGCGTTTGCGTGACGACGACGATGCCGCTCGTCAGGTTCGTCGGCGTCACATAATTGCCGGGGTCGACCTGGCGCAGCCCGACCCGGCCGGTGACCGGCGAGGTGATGTGACAATAGACGAGGTTGAGTTTTTGCGTGTCGACCTGCGCCTGGTCGACCCCGACCTGCGCGCGGTCCTGCGCGACGGTATAGATCTGGTCGTCGCGCGTCTGCGTCGCGATCGAGTTTTGCGCCGCCAAGGTGTTGTAGCGCTTGAGATCGACCTCGGCGCCTCGGAGCGAGGCCTGATCCTTGGCCAGCTGCGCCTCGTCCTGCTGCAACGCCACCTGGTAGGGCCGCGGGTCGATCTGGGCGAGAAAGTCGCCCTTCTTGACGTGCTGGCCCTCCTGGAAGCCGACCGACATCAGATAGCCGCTGATCTGCGTCTGCACGGTCACCGTGGCGAGCGGCGTCACGGTGCCGAGCCCATTCAATGTCACCGGCATGCTGCCGCGCTGCGCCGTCGTGACGCCGACCGGGGCCGGGATGCCGGCCGGCCCGAAACGGCCGGTCTGCGGGTGTTTCGCGGCACGCGGGAAATACCAGACGGCGGCCCCGACGACGGCCGCGACCAAGAGCAGCCAGAGCAACGGCCGCAGCCGCGACCGCCGCCCCGGAGCCTCGCCAGGCGGCGTCGCGATCGGTGTCGGGGGTTCGGGTGGCGCCTCTTCCCGATCCTTCCGGTCGCGTCCTTCCGGGATGATAAACCCGTGTTGTTCGTCCATGATTACCCAGAATAGCAATCCGCCGGTCCCGCGTCGCGGTCGAAGCACGGCTGTTTGTAGGGCGCGCCGCGGCTTTCTATCCCGCCTTGCAGCAGCAACCCCTTCCGCGGTGCGCCGCGATCGGTTCAAATGGGTGGTCGCAACGCGAGATCCGAAGAACGATGGCGACCAATCTTACCCCGATGAGCGGCGGCCAGCTCGTCGTCGCGGCGTTGCGCGCGCATCGCGTCGAGATGGCCTTCGGCGTCGCCGGCGAGAGCTATCTCGAAGTGCTCGACGCGCTCTACGACGCGCCCGAGATCCGCTTCGTGACCTGCCGCCAGGAGGGCGGGGCGGCGTTCATGGCCGAGGCCTACGGCAAGCTCAGCGGCAGGCCCGGGGTGTTGCTGGTGACGCGCGGGCCGGGCGCCTGCAACGCGTCGATCGGCATTCACACGGCATTTCAGGATTCGACGCCGATGGTCGTGCTGGTCGGGCAGGTGGCGCGCCATCAGCTCGACCGCGAAGCGTTTCAGGAGGTCGACTTCCGCCGGATGTTCGCGCCGCTTGCCAAATGGGTGGCGCAGATCGACCTCGCCGAGCGCGTCCCCGAACTCATCAACCAGGCATTCCAGGTCGCCACTTCGGGCCGCCCGGGGCCCGCGGTACTGGCGATGCCCGAGGACATGCTGCGCGAGCGCAGCACCGCTGCCGTTGCCGGCCCCTATCGACCCGTGCGGGCGCACCCGGGCGCCGCCGATCTCGGCGAGTTGCGGCGGCTCCTGGCCCTTGCCGAACGGCCGCTGATGCTGGTCGGCGGGTCGGGCTGGAGCGACGCCGCCTGCCGTGACGTCGCCGGCTTTGCCGATGCCAACGACTTGCCGGTCTGCTGCTCGTTCCGCCGCCAGGACATCGTCGACAACCGCCTCCCCTGTTTCGTCGGCGATCTCAGCACCGGCGCCAACCCGGCGCTGATCGACCGCTTCCGCCAGGCGGACCTCTTGCTCGCGGTCGGCGCGCGGATCGGCGAGATCACCTCGCAATCCTATTCGCTTTTGGGCATCCCCGATCCGGGCAAGGTGCTGATCCACGTCCATGTCGCGGCCGAGGAGCTCGGCCGCGTCTTTCGCCCGGGCCTGGCGATCCAGTCGGGGATGCCGGAGTTCGCCGCCGCCGTGGCGGCGATGGCCCCGCTCCCGCCGGCGCGCTGGTCGGCCTGGCGGGCGGCGCTGCGCCGCGAGTACGAGGCGTGGCTCACCCCGGCGCCGTCACCTGCCGCACTCGATCCCGGCGAGGTCATGAGCTGGCTGCGCCGGCGGCTCCCGGACGACGCGATCGTCACCAGCGACGCCGGCAATTTCAGCGGCTGGCCGAACCGCTATCTGCAGTACCGCCGGCCGGGCCGCCAACTCGGGCCGACGAGTGGTGCGATGGGCTACGGCGTCCCCGCCGCGGTCGCCGCCAAGCTCGTGCATCCCGACCGGCTTGTCGTCGGCTGTTGCGGCGACGGCGGTTTTTTGATGACCGGGCAGGAGCTGGCAACCGCACTCGCCGCCGGTGTCGGACCGATCATCCTCCTCTTCAACAATGCCATGTACGGCACGATCCGGATGCATCAGGAGCGCCGTTTCCCCGGCCGGGTCGTCGGTACGGCGCTCGAGAACCCGGATTTTCCGGCGCTGGCGCGCGCCTACGGCGCCTTGGGCGCGGCCGTGTCGCGCACCGAGGAATTCGCCCCGATCTTTGAGGAAGCGGCGGCGCGCCGGGGTGCGGCGGTGATCGAGCTCAAGATGGACCCCGACGAGATCACGACCCGCACCACGCTTTCCGCGATCCGCCGGCAGGCCCTGGCGCGGCAGGCCGCGACGCCCGGGACGTGAGGCGGGAGTTCCGCACCGCATACGGGTCCTCGCCGTCAGCAGGCACCGGTCCGCTATGGTGGAGACCGGACCTTCGGCCTTGCCACCTTTGGGTCGGTTGCTGACCCGGAGCTGAACTCGCGGCCGGGCGGTGAGCCTGGCACTCACAAGGTGACAGGCGCGTAGAGCCGGGCCCGGAGGGACACGCCCAAAGATGCCAAGGACGGCTATTTTCTTGATTCAGTATTTCATACCCAATGCGAAAGGGCCCGCCCTCTCGGGGAGGGATTTGATCAAAAGGAATTTCCAGTAGTAGAATGGTTTCACTGTACGGGCTGGAGAGCCGATGACTCGCACTGGCTGAACGAGCCGGCCCGGTTTTCGCTTGAGCCAGCGCGGCGGCTCTGGCACGATTGAGGCTTAGGAGCGAGTGTCTGTCTCGTCGCCATGCGGCAGTCAGGCCGGCTCGGATTGTCCAGGATCGACGCGTTTCCTGCGTCGTGGGGGCATTCTTCTCCGCACAGCGCGAAGAGTTCTCTTGCTAGGTTGGCGGTGGTCGACATGCCTTCGAGCACAGTCCGAAGCTTCACCGACCCAGACGAGTATTCCTCGTCGTTCCAAGATTTTCAGTATGAGCTCACCGTGACAAGAGGTGGGGACTTCGCGGCCGAGCACGTGCGCATCGGTCTGCACAAAGTGCTCTTACAAAGATATTACAGCAATCTCCCCTGGGTGGCCCATACGGAGACCATGAGAGGTCGTGCCACCTTTGCGCTCCGCGCGGAACGGGGGCCGAGCCTTCTGCGAGCCGGTGCCGAGATGCAGACGACCAATATCGAGCGGTTGGCCAACGGCCAAGCGCTCTATACGCGTTCGTCAGGCGCGGTGTTGTGGGGTTCGATTTCGCTGCCGGTGGATGCGCTGGCAGCCATCGGCGCGGCGACAACCGGCTGCGATTTCAAGCCCCCGGTCGACGTAGTGACGGAGACTCCGCCGCCGGCAGGGATGGCGCGGCTGCGGCGGCTGCATGCAGCTATCGTGTCCCTTGCCAACGAGGCCCCCGAGATCATCGCCAACCCCGAGGCTGCGCGTGGACTGGAGCATGAACTTGTCCAGGCGCTGGTAACCTGTCTCAGACCAGCCAACGCCGAAGAGGACGCGGTTGCGAAGCGCCAGCATGCACTCGTTATGCGGCGTTTCCATGCGGCGGTGGCTGCCAGTGGTGATCGTCCCGTCTACGTGTCGGATCTCTGCTCGGCGATACGTGTGTCAGACCGGACCCTGCAGACCTGTTGCCAGGAACATTTGGGGATGGGTCCTCAGAGATATCTTTGGTTGCGGCGGATGCAGCACGTGCGTCACGCACTCGCGCTCGCCGATCGCGCTAGCAAGACAGTGACCGAAATCGCCACCACCTACGGTTTTTGGGAACTGGGCCGCTTCGCGGGGGCGTATCGGTCTTTATATGGTAAATCACCGTCGGCGACGCTCGCTCGGGCGCCTGACCGTGCGGGTTAGCAGCGTTATTCGACAGTCCTGCCCGAATTTTCGGAAAATGCATATCCGAGCCGTCTCCCTTCCGCCACGAGTTCTGATCGCCCGATAAGGCGGCCGAAATAGGCGTTTACAGGGGGAGGCGGCTGATCGGAGCCGCCTCCAATGGTGTAAATGATGTCGGAAGGGGCCACCGTTCGGTTCACCGATGCCGAGCACTACCAGACGAGCCTGCCCGATTTGAAGACCGAACTCGTCGTCACTCAGTCGGGTGCCTTCGGTGCGCAACTGACCTGGGCAAAACTACCCAACCTGCACCTGCTACGCGCGCAGGAGACATTGGCGCGGGTAGCCTATATCACGCTTCCGGAGGCACCGGTTGTTGTCTCCTTCTCGACGCGAGGGGGTCGGGGGCTGATCTGGAACGGCGTCCAACTGGGGCCGGGCACTATGGTGTTTCACAGTCACGGCGAACATCTGCATCAGCGGACTACCGGGCCGAGCCACTGGGGCTACCTGTCCGTAGCGTCAACTTTGTTCGTCCGGCTTGGCAGCGCGTTTGCCGGACACGACCTTGCGCCACCGGCGCTCGGCCAGATCATGCGGCCGCCGCCCGCCGATCTGGCGCGACTGCTGCGGCTGCACTCCCGGGTCGCTCACATGGTCGAAACGCGGCCGGTCAAGTTAGGCCATCCGGAGATCGGCCGGGCTGTCGAGCATGAATTGCTGGAGGCGCTCGTTACCTGTCTGAACGATCGCGCCACAGTCGACGGGCCAGACCCACGTTGGGACCATGTAAGGATCATGACCCGACTTGAGGAGGTCCTGGCGGTCCAAGGCGACCAGATTCTAAATATTCGGGAACTGTGCGTCATCGTCGGCGTGGCGGAACGGACACTCAGGACATGTTGCGATGCGTTTCTGGGGACCAGTCCCGGCCACTACCTGCAATTGCGGCGGTTGAAGCTGGCGCGTGCCGCGATGCTTCGCGCCGATCCGGCGACGGTGCGAGTTGGCGAGGTCGCCAGGCGCCACGGATTTGCGTCATCCAACGGTTTCGCGGCGGCCTACCGGCTGGCATACGGCGAAAATCCGTCGACGACATTGGCGCGCCGGCGAAGATCCCCTACTGAGGCCGGATTTTCGGATTCTGCATAGCGTAACCCCCCCGGCCCGGTTGTTATGAGCGGGCGAGGTAGCGAAGCGGCACCGCGGGGTCAGCAAGGGCGGGCCTGGTCGCGATGAGCTTGCGGCCGTCGTTCCGGTGCAGGGCCA
Organism: uncultured Alphaproteobacteria bacterium; assembly: GCA_963772295.1. GTDB lineage: Bacteria > Pseudomonadota > Alphaproteobacteria > ATCC43930 > CGMCC-115725 > AP-15. Next base: position 328,168 of record CAVYWO010000015.1, on the reverse strand, counting down.
GGCAAGCCCCAGGCAAGCCCTTTGAAGGTTCGTTAGGCGCTAAACCAACGATCAACGATGGGAGAATGGAGATAACCATGGCCACTACAGAGACAACTCCAGCTATAACGCCGCTCAAGCTCAAATCCTTCACGCTGGAGGAGTGGGGTTGGCGCCCAGCCTCGTGATCTGGGCAAGCGTTCGCCCGGTCACCGGGAACCTGCATAGGGAGACGAAGCGATCATCCTAAACCTGGCAGCCGCGGCGAGAGTTATCCCAATCACCGCGCTGATGTTGGCGGCTTGCGTAATGGAAAAGGCATACGAAGCGCAGACCCAGCAGCTGCAGCGGGCCCAGGCGCGGGCTGCCCTGGAGCAAGGGCAGATGGCGAAGATGCACGGCGGAAGAGGTGCGTCCGGACGAGGCGCGTGAGAACTTGGGGAGAACAGGGCAATTGCGGGAGAGGCGTAGATGAGTGACGCCAAGAAAAGCGCTCAACAATCGGCGCTGATGATGAAAATCACGGGCTGGGGCCTCATCGCCGTGGTCGTTGTTGGTCTTATCTATCCGCCTGGATTTTTGTGGGGAAGCAATCCGGCGGGCTTTCCATTTGTTTGTTGGCAGCATCCACCGTCGCCTTATGACGGTTTGCACCCCTATATTTTCATGATCGGCGCCCTGTATCTCGCGTGGGCGGTTCTCATGATCCGAGGTGCCGCAGACCCCCGAGCGAACGCCGCTCTTTTCGATTATGGGATCCTGGCGAACCTGCTGCACGCGGGGTTGATGATCCCGATGGCATTCATCTATCCCAATGAACACGCCCATATGTGGGCGGACGTCCCGGGCTACTCGCGTTGGCCGCAGCCTGTTGGTACTGGCGCCCTAATCGGGTCGCACCCGAGACCTCGAGCGCAATATGAACCCTACCCAAGCGGATGTAGTGGTCATCGGCAGCGGGTTCGGCGGCAGCATCTCGGCCAACCGCCTCGCCTTGGCCGGCCTCAGGGTGTTGGTGTTGGAGCGCGGTCCGTGGCGTGATTCACTGCCCGTCCGCTCCATGGGTATCGCACGACGCGCCCCATTCCCCTACGGGATTAAGGCCGTCACGCATCTGCTGCGCACGGTTCACTTCGGCGGCCTGGGCCTGACGTTGAAGAAGTCCGGTCTATTCGAGGTGTTCTCCTATCCCGGGCTTCGCGTCTTGGTGGTTTCGGCTGTCGGCGGGGGCAGTCACGGCTGGTTCGGCATGCTCGTGGAGCCGCAGGATCCGGATTATTGGAGGGAGCGGCATCCGGATTTGAACCCATCCCAGGTGGAGAAATACTACGGCAAGATCGTGGCCGATATGGGCGGCGTCCGACTTTGCCGAGAGCACTGGCTTCCCCACTCGATATGGACACAGCTATCCGCCACGGCGGACGGCAAATGTCGCCCCGCCGACCTGCAGCCCCACGCCGCGATCAAGCTTCCCTACTCCGAGAGCGAGGTGGGGCGAGTAACCGAAGGGGACGGGCGCGTCCGTCGCCAGACGTGCGCGTTTGATGGCGACGGCTTTCTCGGATCGCGAGGAGGGGCCAAGGCGTCCGTTGACTTCATTTATCTAGCGCCCGTACTCAACAAGGGCGCAACGGTCCGCGACATGTGCGAGGTGTCAAACATCGCCCGCGACCGGAACAGAAGCCCTGCCAACTACACGGTGCGCTTTTTCGATCACCACGCGCGAAAGAAAGAAACCGTCCGCACGAACCGGGTCGTTCTTGCCGCCGGAACGATGAACACACTGAGGCTGCTGTTTGCGAGCAGCTCGGAGGCGGCCGGACTCAGCCCGATGCCGTCCCTGGGACGTACCTTTGGCGGCAACGGGGATCTGATTGGCGCCTGGTTCAAGATTTCCGCTGAGCCTCCGTTGTTCAAGTCCGCTCCAGTTCTGGGTCGGTTCAAGGTGGGTGGGCAGGATACACCCTTTACGGGGATGTGGGCCTTGGCCGGCATCGATACGATACCGCTACCGTTTGGCGTGAAAAGGAAACTGGCCAAGACGGCGCCTCTCATCGGAATGGGAGCAGACACCGGGAACGCGTCCGTACGATTTACGAAGGGGGGCCTGCATGTGGACTACGATCCAAAACAGCAGCCGGTCTTCGAGAGAATTCGGGACGCGATCCGCACACTGGAAGCCGAGAGCGGCTTGAAGACCTGGGCGATCAACAGGCCGATTACAGTTCATCCGTGGGGTGGCGCGTGCCTCGGCGCGGGTCCCGATCGTGGCGTGGTCGATCACAACGGTGAAGTCTACGGAAATCCGGGTCTTTTCATTGCGGACGGGGCGGCGCTGCCGGCGGCCGTCGGAACGCCACCCTCGCTCGCCATCGCAGCATGGGCGCATCATGTCGCCGACGGTTTGATACACAGAGCAACCTGAAGGACCCCCGTGATTACCCGAATAAGTTGAATAGAGACAGGAGACTAAGATGAAACGTAACACGCGATTGCATAACGCAATCTTCGGGGCTCTGGCAGCCATTGGCCTCGCACTGCCGGCCCTGGCGCAGGAAGCGGACCCGCACCAAATAATGGTCCCGGCAGAGAAAACACCGGAGGATTATTCCCCCTTTGTGAACCAGAACTTCCCGGACCGGGTCCTCTGGGGCGCTACCCACATCCACACCGCCCTCTCTGCCGACGCTGGGCTGACGGGAGTCACGCTGGGTCCCGCCGAAATGTTCCGCTATGTCAGGGGCGAGGTAGTCACCATCGACAGCGGTTTGAAAGTCAGATTGGACCGGCCGCTGGACTGGTTCGCCATCACCGACCATGCCGAATATATGGGTCTGGCCGATCAACTTCGCAGTGGCGCCCCTGCGCTGCTCGCCAACCCGACGGGCAAAAGATGGTACGACATGTACAAGCAAGGCTCGCAGGAGGCCTTCAAGGCTGGCTTCGAAGTTATAAACTCCATCTTTGAAAACAAGGAAGAGATCAAGAACCCTCAGCTCAAGGCCGGAGCTTGGGCGCAAGCCTACAACGCGGCCGAGCAGTTCAACCAGCCCGGCGTTTTCACCACGCTTCACGGCTTCGAATGGACGTCGGCGCCCGAAGGCAACAATCTTCATCGCACCGTCATTTTCCGCGACAACGTGGACCGCGTGAAGCAGATCGTTCCTTTTTCCGCCTTCGACAGCCAGGATCCGGCAGAGCTCTGGAAGTTCATGGACAGATACGAAAAGCTGACGGGCGGCCAAGTCCTCGCCATCCCGCACAACGGCAATTTGAGCAACGGTCTCATGTACACGGCCGAGACCTTCGACCACCATCCCATGGACCGGGCCTACGCCGAAGGGCGCATCAGTCACGAGCCGCTCATGGAGGTGACGCAGGTCAAGGGTGACGGCGAGACCCACCCATTCCTCTCACCGAACGACGAATTCGCCAACTTCGAACGTTGGTTCGACGTTGGCAATATCGCGCAGACCCCGACGCCGAAGGTGAACAGCATGCTCCAGTACGAGTATGCACGTTCCGCGCTCAAGCTTGGACTGCAGTTGGAAAGCCAGCTCGGGGTCAACCCCTACCAGTTCGGCATGGTCGGCGCCAGCGATCAGCATACCGGCGTGTTTTCCTTCCGGGACGACAACTACCTGGGTCAGTTTCGGTTCTCGGAGCCGTCGCCGACGCGTTGGCAAAACACACTCCAAAAGTTTGCGGACGGCAGGACTGCGACCTCGGTCTGGATGGAACAAGCCGCGGGCCTGGGCGGCGTGTGGACACGCGACAACACCCGCGAGGCGGTCTGGGACGCGCTGAAGCGCAAGGAAGTCTATGCCACCTCGGGCGACCGGCTGATCGTACGCGTGTTCGCGGGATGGGACTTCGAGCCGGCGGATCTTCATCGCTCTGACTTCGCAGCGCGGGGCTACGCCCGGGGCGTGCCGATGGGCGGCGATCTCACCAAGGCGCCGGCCGGCAAGAGCCCCGCCTTCATGGTCCGCGCGCTGCGCGATCCGTACGGCCCCAACCTCGACCGCATTCAGATCGTTAAAGGCTGGCTCGGCAAGGACGGTCAGACGGTCGAGCGCATCTACGACGTGGCGGTATCAGGCGGGCGCACGATCGGCCCGGATGGCCGCTGCACGACCCCCGTGGGCAGCACGGTGGACGTGGCCAACGCGACTTATGACAACAGCATCGGCGCCGCGTATCTGACGGCGTACTGGAAGGACCCCGAGTTCGATCCTACGCTGCACGCGTTCTACTACATCCGCGTGATCCAGATTCCGACGCCCCGTTGGACGGCGTATGACCAGAAGCGTTTCGGCATCAAGATGGCCGATTACGTTCCGATGACGGGCGCCCGTCGCGCGTATACCTCGCCCATCTGGTATGAGCCATGAAACGATGGCTCAGCGAGCCGCTCGTTCACTTTCTTGCGCTCGGCGCGTTGCTGTTTGGCGTGTACGGGTGGCTCCATCAGGGCGAGTCCGGCAGTTGGGACAATAGCGCTGGGCCGGTGCGCATCACCGCCAAGGAGATCGCGTTCCTCACGGAAGCGTGGGGGCGTCTGCAGCAGCGCGAGCCGACGCGCGAGGAGTTGCACGCCTTGGTCGCGGGGTACCTGAAAGAGGAACTGCTCGGCCGCGAAGCGCGGGTGATGGGCCTCGAGCAGAAAGACCCCATCATCCGCCGCCGTCTCGCGCAGAAGGTCGAATTCCTCGTGAATGACACGGCGCGGCTCACGGCACCGACAGACGACGACCTGCATCGCTTCTACGAGGCGAACGTGGAGAGTTTCCAAACTCGCGCGCGCGTTTCGTTCACCCAGGTCTTCTTCGACCCCGAAAACCGCCCGAACGCCGCGGCCGATGCCAAGGCCGCACTCGCCGCTCTGTCGCGCGGCGCGGCGGCTACCAGGGACATTGGCGATCCCTCCCCGATCGACGCCGTGGTGCGCGACGACGATATGCAAGCCGTCGCCGGTCTGTTCGGAGACCCGTTCGCGAACGCGGTTTTTGCCCTGAAGCCGGGCGCATGGTGCGGCCCGATCGCATCCAGTTTCGGCCTGCATTTGGTGCGCGTGACGGAGGCGAAGCCGTCGCGACAGCGCGAGTTTTCCGAGGTGGAACCACAAGTGCGCGAACGCTGGCGCGACGAACATCAGCGCGAGGCCAACGAAAAGTATTACGCGGGTCTGCTGAAAAAATACGGCGTGGCGGTGGACGAGAGCGTCGCAAAGCTCATCGGTCCGCTCGACGGGTTCGCCGCGCTAGCAAGCAAAACCTTAACGCAGCAGCCGGAAGTAGCCCAGGAAACTCAATAAAATGTCAGTCTCTATTTGCCCTGTAGCCTCACTTTGGCTACTACGGACATTGACGGCGCTGGCCGTTGTATTTTTCTCCGCTTCGGTCTTCGCTGATGCAATCCGCCCCGCGTACCTCGAGCTGAGGGAAGAAGAGCCAGGCGAGTTCAGCGTGCTCTGGAAATTACCCATGCTCGGCACTGCGCGGCTGCCGGTCGAACCCGAATTCTCCGGCGACATTAAAGCGGTGACGCCGGTGACGACACGCACCCCGCCCGGCGCGGCCATTCAGCAATGGACCTTGCGTGCCCGCACGCTGCGCGGGCAGACGCTTCGCATTCGCGGGCTGGAAGGTTCGATGACGGACGTGCTCGTCCGCATCGAATTTGCCGATGGCACGAAGTGGGTGCAGCGGCTGACGGGGGATGAAACAGGGGCCACCATCCCGATGCGGCAAAGCGGCTGGTCCGTGGCGGGCGTATATCTCAAGCTCGGCATCGACCACATCCTTTTCGGCGCGGATCACGTGCTGTTCGTGCTCGGGTTGCTGCTGATCGTAAAAAACCGATGGATGCTCCTCAAAACCATCACCGCTTTCACCGTAGCCCACAGCATAACGCTCGGAGTCGCGACGCTGGGCTACGCCACTCTGCCGGAGGTTCCCCTTAACGCCGCGATCGCCCTCAGCATTCTCTTTCTTGGGCCAGAAATCGTTCGCTCGTGGCGGGGGCAAACAAGCTTCACCATTCGGAATCCATGGGTCGTGGCGTTTGTATTCGGACTGTTGCATGGCTTTGGTTTTGCCAGTGCGCTGACGAGCGCAGGTCTGCCGCGAACGGATCTGCCACTGGCGTTGCTGAGCTTCAACGTGGGCGTGGAAATCGGCCAATTGTGCCTTGTGGGTCTGGTGCTATTGCTGGAGCGCTCTTTCCGTATCCTGGAGATTCGCTGGCCGCGGTGGGCTGAGGCGTTGCCTGGCTATACCGTGGGGTCGCTCGGCGCCTTCTGGACAATACAGCGCGTCGCAATTCTCCTCGGGGGTGCGCAGTGAGGAGCACCATTACGGAGGGAATCGGATGAAAGTGCAAAACAACAGCTTGGCTCTCACTCGTCTACTGGTGCTGGCAATGGCGTGCTCACTGTCGGTCCCGGCCAATGCACATATCGTCGGTGGCGAGGCGGGAGGATTTCTCTCCGGTTTTCAGCACCCGATCTCCGGAATGGATCACATTCTGGCCATGATATCGGTCGGTCTTTGGGGAGCGCAGCTCGGGGCACCGGCGATATGGCTCCTGCCGGTTACCTTTCCAATCGTCATGGCGTTCGGCGGATTCCTGGGGCTGATCGGGATACCGTTCCCCGGCGTCGAAGTCGGCATAGCTCTGTCAGCTCTCCTGCTTGGCGCGGCCGTGATGACCCAGTGGCGGCCGCCTCTCCTCGCTGCCGCGGCGCTCGTGGGCGTGTTCGCGCTCTTCCACGGCCACGCTCACGGGGCCGAATTGCCGCCCGGCGAAAGCGGCCTCCTCTACAGCGTCGGCTTTGTTGTGGCGACCGGCTTGCTGCACCTGGTCGGCATCAGCATCGGCACCGTGCACAAGTGGGCTTGGGGGCGCCGTTTCCTGCAGGCTGCCGGCGCCAGCGTCGCGTTGGGTGGCGTTTATTTCCTCGTGCAGGCGACCGTGTGAAAGCGGCACCGAGCCCAAGACTGTGGACTGCGGCGAGCCTTGCCGGCCTCACGTCGGCATTGAGCCCGGGGAATGCCGAGGCGCATCTGATCACGACCGGGCTTGGTCCGGTCTACGACGGCGTTGCTCATTTTGCGTTGAGTCCGGAGGATCTCATTCCCGTTGTCGGGCTTGCCGTTCTAGCTGGACTGCGCGGTCCCGCGCATGGACGTTGGGCGCTGTTCGTCCTTCCACCGTTTTGGCTTGTCGGCGGCGCCGCTGGGCTGTTAATCGCGTGGACTCTGAGCGACTTCGCCGCAGCATCTCTGTTGCACCTGCGATCACGGCTGGCCCGAATTGCCATGCGAGTCTCCGGCAGTTGGATCGCCGCAAGCGGTCTTTTGCTTCTCGGGTGGTCGCTACGCGGCGGACTTCGATTGACTGCCCATTGAGTGGTATGACAATGAAACGAATCGCGACGTTCGGAGGCACATTGGTAACGTTCGTCGTGCTGGCGCTAGAACATGTCCGCACAGGACTTGTCTCCCCAGGCACTTCAACGACGCATGCTGGAGCGGCGCGCGGTCGAGAGGCGGTGATCTGGGTTTCTGCCAAGATCGGCCAGACGGCTGACCCGCTTGGCAGCCAAGCCCCCACTCGCATTCAAACCAAAAGGAGGTATCACACGATGATGCACAGATCTCGCGCTCGGCTTCTCGGCGGATATGCCGCCGGGTTGCTGTTGGCCATACTTGGAGCCTTAATTTTACTATTAGGCGAGCGACTGCAATCTGGGTTTCAACGTTCACATGAAGAGCCGGTCCTCGCGGGCACCTTCCGATTCTGAGCGTGTATTGCCCCGTCCGGGCCACGTTCCCTCCGAGGCGGACGCCCTTGTGCGGGCCTATCAGGCCTCGCCGGACAGGGCGGCGATGCTCGCCACCTTTGCAACTTCGTCGCAAGCCATACTCGGCAAGATTGCAGAGCGTGAACTCAAAAACACGCCCTTGGATCGCCTGCCAGAGTTTGCTTCGGGTCAAGGACGGCCCGATTTTTTCGCAAGCACGCTCAAGGACCAAAGGTCCGCTGCCGGATCCGAAAGCCGCCTCTCCTGTTCGTGGCTCTCAACCCCGGATCGCGATTTCGGCCTCGTTGCAGACGGCGAGGATCTTGGCACAGGCGGCGTTCCGCACCGATGCCAGGACATCGTCGACAACCGCCTTGCGTGCTTTGTCGGCGATCCCGGCACCGCTGCCGCGCCGGCCTTGGTCGGCCGGTTCCGCGAAGCGGATCTGGTGCTTGCGGTCGGCGCGCGGATCGGCGAGATCACCTCGCAATCCTATTCGCTTTTGGGCATCCCCGATCCGGGCAAGACGCTGATCCACGTTCATGTCGGAGCCGAGGAGCTCGGCCGCGTCTTTCGCCCGAGCCTGGCGATCCAGTCGGGGATGCCGGAGTTCGCCGCCGCCGTGGCGGCGATGGACCCGCTGCCGCCGGCGCGCTGGTCGGCCTGGCGGGCGGCGCTGCGCCGCGAGTACGAGGCGTGGCTCACCCCGGCGCCGTCACCTGCCGCACTCGATCTCGGCGAGGTCATGAGCTGGCTGCGCCGGCGGCTCCCGGACGACGCGATCGTCACCAGCGACGCCGGCAATTTCAGCGGCTGGCCGAACCGCTATCTGCAGTACCGCCGGCCGGGCCGCCAACTCGGGCCGACGAGTGGTGCGATGGGCTACGGCGTCCCCGCCGCGGTCGCCGCCAAGCTCGTGCATCCCGACCGGCTCGTCGTCGGCTGTTGCGGCGACGGCGGTTTTTTGATGACCGGGCAGGAGCTGGCAACCGCACTCGCCGCCGGTGTCGGACCGATCATCCTCCTCTTCAACAATGCCATGTACGGCACGATCCGGATGCATCAGGAGCGCCGTTTCCCCGGCCGGGTCGTCGGTACGGCGCTCGAGAACCCGGATTTTCCGGCGCTGGCGCGCGCCTATGGCGCCTTTGGCGCGGCCGTGTCGCGCACCGAGGAATTCGCCCCGATCTTCGAGGAAGCGGCGGCGCGCCGCGGTGCGGCGGTGATCGAGCTCAAGATGGACCCCGACGAGATCACGACGCGCACCACGCTTTCCGCGATCCGCCGGCAGGCCCTGGCGCGGCAGGCCGCGACGCCCGGGGCGTGAGGCAGGAGTTCCGCACCGCATGCTCTGTCCGCACCATCAGCAGTCACCGGTCCGCGATGGGTAGAGTCGGAATGTGGCGCGGTGGCCTTAGGTCAGGCATGCGTGTTGCCGCCTCTTTCGTTTGGCGGTGCCTTAGTGGCTCGACCATAGCTCCGTTTCCACATCCCGCTCATCGAACCGGACATGCGGATTTCCCTGCATCCGGCTCTCGGACAAGACCTCACGCCTTCGTCCACGGCACGTCGTGCCCAAGCCGGGTCAGACGCACGAGCCCGAGGGTCTCGTAGAGGTGCGGGAGTGGATAGCTGCCGCCCTTACATCGTCTGGTCTTGTGCTTGAAGCGCAACCACCGACGCAACCGCACAGCCGTGTAGTTGTCGAGCGCCCGATACGCCGGATTGACGGTGCCTACCGAGAAGTAGTTCGCCCATCCGCGAAGGGTGCGGTTCAACTTACCCACCAGCTCTGTGGTTTCTTGCCAGGTATGTGCTCGGACGGTCAGCGCATGGACCTTGTCGACCACACGCTTGATGCTCTTCTTCGATGGCCGCTGTCCCAGGCGAGCCTGGCCGGTTCTCGGAGAATACATCCGCCCGAACGTATAACCCAGGAAGTCAAACTCCCCGTCCGGAACCTTGCAGATCCGTGTCTTCTCCTCGTTCACTGTCAGCTTCAGCTTGCCCATGATCGCGCGCAGGTGATGCAGCGCAGTCTCCGCGCTGCCCCTTCGGCACAGGATCACAAGGTCGTCCGCATAGGTGACGAGGCGAGTGCCGAGGCTTCGCTCAAGGCCGAACTTCTTCCAGCCCAACACGAACCGGCGCATGTAGAGGTTCGCCAGTAGTGGTGAGAGGGGCGAGCCCTGCGGAATGCCGCGCCGGTGGTCTCGCGCCTCGGTCGTGCGTGTTGTCCGGCCCCGTTGGTCGGTTTCTTCCACGGGGCAGTCCAGCCACATCTTGATCAGATGCAGCACGCGCCGGTCAACGATCCGGCGCGCCACCGACTTTAGGAGGTCGGTATGCGGAATGCTCCCGAAGTAGTCCGCGAGGTCGGCGTCGACGACTTCCGGGTGGCCACGGAACAGCCGCTCCTCCACCTCGACGACTGCCTGCTGGGCGTTGCGCCCAGCGCGATAGGCGTAGATTTCCGGCGGAAGATCGGCTTCGAAGATCGGCTCCAGCACCAGCATCGCTGCGGTCATGCAGACCCGATCCCGCACCGTCGAGATGCCCAGCGGCCTGAGTTTGCCGTTGGCCTTCGGTATAAACACTCGTCTGATTGGCTCCGGCCGGTAGCTCTCCTGCCTGAGCGCAAGCGCCAGTTCAGCCAGCCACCGTTCGACCCCATAGGCCTCGATGTCCGCAAAGTCCTGACCGTCTATTCCCGGCGCCCCCTTGTTGGCGCGGCACTGGGCATAGGCATGCGCCAGAATGTCGTCGCGGCTGATCTTGTCGTACAGGGCATAGAAGCGATAGCCGGCTTCTGCCTTCGCTTTCGCGTGTGACGCCCTCTGCAGCTTCTGAACACTCTTCGGAGTTGATAGGTTGCCCAATCTCCAGGTCCCTCACTACTTCCTGCGTCTGTCTTGAACCAAGGCCCCTTCCCTCCACCGGCATTACCCGGCTTCACCGGTACTACGGGCCTCTCCGCCACCCCATTGCGCCCGGCCTGTCCCTCGCGGGCGTCCGGTTGATCATCCCTGATCACGCATTGGGGCTTCCCGTGTTGCGCACGCTTTCCTTGTGTACATGCTGCCGCCACTACCCCGGTGCAGCAGATGGGCCTACTCCTCGCTCAAACTCGCCCATCCGTATCAGCCTTTCCCGAAACCACTATCGGGTCGGCCTGCACATCGACCTTTTCGAGGATTGCTCGGCGTTTACTCACGTTGCGGCCTGCACACTCGCGCGGTCACCAAAACCGTGACCGTTATCCGAAGGCTTCAGACATTTCGTCTCCTCCATGCCTGCTCCGGCTGCTTCCGGCTGGAGCGGTCGCCGGGCGGGGCTTGCACCCGCTGGAAAAGCGCCGCCTTGTCACGGCGCACGTGGACAGCGGTCCTTCGCCGCAACCACCGCCAACGGCGAGGTCGCGCCGAAACCGGCCATTCACGAGAGCGCAAGGGGGACCGAAAGGTCCGGCACATGGCAGGGATTGAGGCCAAGGCCTATGCCAGCTCGGCGAGGAGCGCTTTCGCGTCCTTCAGATCGGCGGCATCGAAGCCCTCGGTGAACGAACCGTAGACCGGCGTCAATAACTCCCGCGCCTCCTCGCGTCGCCCGCGGTCGCCCAAAACCCGCGCGAGGCTCGTCGCGGCGCGCAGTTCAAAACCCTTGTTGCCCTGCTCGCGGGCGATCGACAGGGCGGCGCGAAAGGAACGCTTGGCGCCACCCAGGTCGGGCCGCGGCAACCGGCACATCAGGTCGCCGCGCAATCGGTGAAGTTCTGCGTCCGCCCACCTCTCGCCGGAGAGCGCTGATCTTGCGAGGGCTTGGTCGAGCTCCGCGAGCCCCGCTTCGACCTCGCCGGCGAACATCAGGGCTTCGGCGACCAGACCGAGATGAGAAGGCTCGAACAAGCGCGATCTGGCGGCGGTTGCCGCGGCAATACCGCGGCGCATCCGATCGATGCCATCGGCGCCCTGTCCCCGGTGCGCCGCTGCCCAGCCGAGCAGCACGTCGCACCACGCCAACAACAGCGGGAAGCGGTGTTCCCCAGAGATTGTCGCGCTCTCGTTCGCGAGCCGCTCGACGCGCAGGACATCGCGCGAGAGAAGAGCGGGCATCGCGATATGCCAGAGGGTATAGGCGAGCGTGAAAGCGTGGCTGAACTCGCGGGCGTGAAGAAGCGCTCGATCGGCGGTCCGCGCCGCCTGATCGGGACCGGCTGCGCTCGAGCGTCTCGGGCAGGCTCTGCAAGAGGCCGAGACCGCGGCGAAGCTGCGCGATCGCCTCCTCATCGGCCGACTTTGCGACCGATAATTTGCCCGCCAGGAGCCAATAAGGCACCGCCTTGTCGGCCATCGCCGCCTCGCCGTAATGGTGGGCGGCAAGCTCGGGTCGCGCCTCCAGGACCGAGGGAAACTGCGCCTCCAGCGCTGTGGCGATCCGCCGATGCAAGGCCTGACGCGGGCCGCGCACCAGCGCGTGCTTGAACAGATATTCCGCCGCCGGCGGCGCGCCGCGCTGAAAGACGAGGCCGGACTCGACGAGGCGCCGCAGTGCCTCCCGCAGCTCCGGTACCCGTTCGTCGCCCAGCTCGAACGCGCCGCCGGCTTCGCACGCGACGACACGCCGGAGGCAAAGCTCGGCAAGCTCAGAGCGTTGATCGCCGAGGGTGCCGCCGAGCCCGACGAGATCACGCTGATTGCCGAGCTGCTCGCACTGCCAAACGCCGCGGCGAAGCTCGATCTGAGCCCGCAGCGCAAACGGGAAAAGCTGCTCGCCGGGCTGCTGCACCAGCTGGAGGCGCTCGCCCACAGCCATCCGGTGCTGACGGTCTTCGAGGACGCGCACTGGATCGACCCCGACTTCGCGCGACCTGATTGATCTGGCGATCGATCGTATCCGGCGGCTGCCGGTATTGCTGCTCGTTATCTTTCGCCCGGAATTCCAGCCGCCCTGGACTGACCAGCCGCATGTCTCGACAGTGGCGCTGAACCGGCTCGGCGAGCGGGACGGTTCTGCCTTGGTCGAGCAGCTTGCCGGCAATGCCGGTGTGTCTTCCGAACTCGTCGCCGAGATCGTCGAGCGCACCGACGGCGTGCCGTTGTTCATTGAGGAGCTGACCAAGGCCGTCGTCGAAGCCGGTGCCGATCGCGGCGCCTTGACCTTGTCCGGCGTGCCGGCGTCCTCGCTCGCCGTTCCGGCAACGCTGCAAGCCTCCTTGCTCGGGCGCCTCGATCGGCTCGGCCCGATCGCCAAGCTGGTCGCCCAAGCCGGCGCCGCGATCGGCCGCGACTTTTCGTACGACCTGCTGGCGGCCGCGGCGCAGCTTGCCGAACGTGTGGCGACGCGAAATAGCGCAGCCTCGTGTGCGGCTCGCCGGCGATGTTCTCCGCCAGCGCCGCGGTCAGTCGCGACTTGCCGATGCCGGGCTCGCCGGAGATCAACACGACCCGGCCCTCGCCGGCCTTGGCTTGCCGCCATCGGCGCACGAGCAGGTCGCGTTCCTCGTCGCGGCCGACGAGCGGGGTGGCTGTCGTGCGCAATGCCGCGAAACGGCCTTCGACGGAGCTTTCGCGCACTACCCGCGCGGCTATGACCGGCGCGCCGAAGCCCCTGACCTCGACAGGCCCCAAATCCTCGTAGTCGAACAGTCCGCCGGTCAGCTGCCTCGTGCGCGGCCCGATGACCACCGTCCCTGGTTCGGCCAGCGCCTGCAGCCGCGCCGCCAGGTTAGGCGCCGACCACGGCCCTGGCCGATTAGATCGCCGACGACGACCAGCCCGGTGCCGATCCCGACCCGCACCTGCAATCGTGGGCCGGCGGCGGTGTCGAGCCCACCCACCGCCTCGACCAATGCCAGCCCGGCGCGCACCGCCCGCTCGGCGTCGTGCTCGTCCGCCCGCGGACGCGGCTCCGGCGCTACGGCGTGACCGCGTAGATCGCGCCTTGGTCGGCGATGCCGCCGGCTTCCGTGGTGCCGTAGAGGAGGCGGGCGGCACCGAGGACGACGGCGCTCGCCGGGTGGCTGCCGTCGGGGGCGCCCGAGAAGGTGTGGATGAGCGTCTCGGCCCAGCCGGCGCCGTTGGGCGCCAGGCGGAAGACGATGCCGTGGCCGGCGAAGCCGCCGCCCTGAAGTCGTGCCGAAGACGGCGCCCGTGACCGGGTCGGTGCGGACGCCGGCCTCTGGATAGCCGCCGTCGGCACCGCCGGTGAAGCGCCACAGCACCTGCTCCATCCATTGCATCTGGCCGGCGGCCGGGCGCACGAGGCGGAAGACCGTGCCGCAGCCGAGTACGAAGCAGCTGGTCCGGCCGCCATAGGTCGTGGTGCCCCAGAGATGGCCGTGTGGGTCGAACACGAGCGGCGCGTCCGGCTCGGCGCCGTCCGTACCGCCGCGGAAGCGGTAGAGGATGATTTCGCGCCACGGGCCGGATGCGGTCGGCGCCAAATAATAGACGATGCCGCAGCCGGTCTCGGCGCAGCCGGTGCTGCCGCCGTAGTTGGTCGTGCCGAGGAGGCCGCCGTCGCCCAGGATGACGCCGGCGAGCGGGGCGTCGCCGTCCTTGGCGCCGCCGGTGAAGGTGTGCAGCACGGTCTCGACCCAGGGTCCCGGAACGGTCTTCGGCGGCGAGAGGCGGTAGACGTTTCCGAAGGTGACGTTGCCGGTATAGGTCGTCGTGCCGTAGAGCACGCCTGTGGCGCGGTCGAGCGTCACACCGGCAAACGGCACGCCGCCGTCGGCGCCGCCGGTGAAGCGGTAGAGCACGCTCTCAGGCCAGGCGGTCTCACCGGCTTTGGGCGGCGCCAGCCTGAAGACAGTGCCGCAGCCGACGCTGAAGCAGCCGGGATGGCCGCCGAACTCGGTCGTGCCGTAAAGCGCGCCAGAGGCGTCCAGGGTCAGGGTGCCGAGCGGCGTCTCGGCGTCCGTGCCGCCGCGGAACGCGTGGAGGACGCTGTAGCGCCACGCCGTCTCTCCGGCGGCGGGCGGCGCTAGGCTGAACACGGTGCCGGCATTGGCCGGGCCGCCATTCTCGGTCGTGCCGTAGAGGATGCCGCCCGGCCCGACGATCAGCCCGCCCCGCGGCTCGTTGCCGCCGTTGCCGAGGAGGAAGCTGTGGATGACCGCCTCGGCGGCGTGCGCGCCGTGCGCAACGATGAGGCAGAAGAGCACGCAAGCGATCGATCGCATGATCCCTCCCAGAGGCGGTGCGGCGCGGCCTCGATTCGACGTCACGACAGCGCCCACAGCTGGCGTGCCGCGACCGTCAGCATGGCGCGGTCGGACGGAGCGGCGCGGGTGATTTCGGCGAGCATTTCCTGGATACGCGACCGCGGCGGGACGCGCGGATCCAGGCGTCGAGGTCTAGGGCGTCGTCTGCCGCGGTGACGCGCTGCGCGATCTCGCTCTGGGGCCGACGGTGATTGCGGCGCGCACTCTGGACCGGCTGGCCGCCGTCGGCCACGACCCGTTCGACCCGGCGGTGAGGAGCGACTCGTAGGCGGCGTCCTGAACCAGGGCGTGTTTGAAGGGGTAAACCGCATCGGGGGTGTGCCCTGCTGTAACACAAAGATGACGGCAGGGCAGCCACTTGCACTGTCTAACCACCTGCCAAGCCTGGAAATCGGCCTCATAAATATCAGCTTGTTGGGCGCGGAGTGTCTAACCGAAATACCCACATCTAAATACGCCGCGCCCAGCTCGTCGAGCTTCGCGGCGTGGGATGCACCCGGATTTACCGCGAGAAGGTGACGGGCGCGCGCGCCGACCGGCGCGAGGTTCTCAAAATGCTCGATCACCTCGTCCACGGCGACGTGGTGATGGAGAGACAGCACCTTCGACTTGTTCGGCATCATCAAGCGCATCGTGGACGCAAAGCCGCAATTCCGTTCCTTGGCCGAGCCGTGGGCCGACACCGGCACCGGGCGATTGATGATCGCCGTTCTCGGCGGCCTGGCGACCTGATTCGCACACGCACTGCCGAGGGCCGCAGCCGGGCGCAACAGCGCGGGCAGTGCATGGGCCGGCCGCCGCGCTTGACCGACGACCAGAAGGCCTGCGCCCGCCGGCGACGGCCGAAGGTGCGACGCTCACCGAACTCGCGAGCAGCTATAATGTCGGCAAGAGCACGATTTCCCAGCGCGCAGTCTAGATTTTGCGTCCGCGCCGGCTAAGCACCGGGGCGCCCGGCGAAGTATTCCCCAGCGCCAGGCCCGACCGCTCACGCAAGGCTAAAACTGCGCCGCGCCGTGTTTCCACTTACCCAACCCGGCCGCTAATTGCTCGACGCGGCGTAAACCAGAAACGGGCCGCCCGCGAGGCGCGGCGCGTTGACAAACTGGTTAGAGTGCGCTCGTATGCTTTAAAAATGTAGGAAGCGCTCGGATGCCAGATCCGTCGGTCCACGCCAAACCCGGCTCCGCAACAGACCAAGCCCGAAATGCGCCTAAGCCCGAACCTAACTATGGTCTTGGAGGAGGGAACGATAGCCGACGAGCCGACAGCCTCCGGCGGAGTGGGGCTATCATTTCGACGATGTCGGCCACGGCGCCCACGTTGCGCGGGGCCGGGGAAATCTCTTGGGTCGAGGGGTCACGAGCCGTGCCGAGCGGCGGGGCATCGGGCGCGCCTCCGCGCGCGGGAAGACCTTTGCCTTTCCGTCAGGCGCAACGCGATCGGTGCCGGTGCCCGGCTCCGACCGGGCACACATGCGCCAGGCGGGTTTTAAAACGTTCTCCTGTCTGTTCAACGCAGGTTGAAAGCAGGGCCACCCTTGGGACGGACAAATGAACGCTCCTATAAAGCTCGTCAAACTAACCGTAGTCGATAATGCCACTCAGAAGAACGTATCGGGTGCAAAGAACTGGGCAGCAATCAAAAATATCTCATCGAGTGTCATGGTGGAGGTGACCACTTCTCCCAACAACTCTCCTGAGGAGTGGAAACTTATTAAATGGGCCGGCGGGGAAGCGGTTGACGGCAGACCGAACCGCCGAAAGGTTTCGCTTGCGATTAGCAGGAAGCACCACGTCGAGGCCAAACTCGGCGGCCTAAGTGATTTTATCGAGCTGTGGGTCCTCTGGGCAACTGTAGAGATCCTCACAAAGGGAACACGCCCGAAAAATGCCGCGCCATTCGACCCCGGCACGCGAGATAATACAGACAAACTCGGCGCTGTTACGTACGACTCGCTTACATCATCAGTTGTAGATGAAAATACCGGCGTGTTTGTCACTAATAAAGGAGCGTCAGGCAAAGTTGCACCGGTTGCTCGGATCTCACCCCTAGGCGTCAATACCGTCGTCAAGGCAGGCTGGACGTTCGAGCGCGAAGTCTGGTCTCAGAACTGGATCGACGGCGTGAAGGCATCAAGCTCGAAAGACAAATGGACGCCGGATACGTCAGAGGCCCGATATCTTCGGCTAACCCCAGATGGCGACGATAAGATTTATGACTTGGATGCGCCAGACATGCGCTGGGGTAACTCCCATTACGAGACCTATAACAACTTTCGGCAATGGATCGCGTGGAACGGAGTGAAATGTTCGGACTAGGCGCTTTCGCACTGGCAGGCGCGCTGGAGCGTCGACAAAGACCCAACTAAACAGATCACGCTTAACGAAGTTGGCAGCGGAAACATCACGCTCCCCAAAGGACCTCATTTCCCGGCCCACAAAACGCGATAAGTCGATGCTAACCAGCCGAACCCGTGAGAACTTCGCAACTTGTTGCGCGACGGTGCAGGAAGTGGCAGCGGGTCGCGTTCCGGTCTCTGGCGCACTTGCGTCGCCGCAGTTGCAAGAATCGCGGGTTGGGATCAATGGTATAGCGGGGGCTCCCCCCTCCCCTCCCTTGCTCCTTGTTCCCTTGTTCGGGCCGCCGGACACGGCGATAAACATCCGCGCCGTGCGCAGGACGAGCCGCTCCTCGTCCCGGCGCCTTCGAAACAAAGAAACAAACGCGAGAAGACGAACAGAAACGATGGGCCGGAGTAGTCCATGCCACGCCCGAGGGACCGTCCGAGCGCCTCTCCCTGCGCCAGGCCGATCAGGCGCGCGCCGATCTCTACGCCATCCACGACGAGCTCGATATCATCCAGCAGCAGCTCGCCCGGCTGCCGACGCGACGGGACATCGCCCGCATCGCCGTGATCGCGGTTCTTGCCGGCGCGGCGCTGACCGTTGCGGCCGTCGCGCTGTTCGGACGAGGCTGGTGAAGGCCCACACCTGACCGATCTAAACCCCGCAGTCCGGGCAGGGCTGAATCCCGATAAGCACACCGTCCCGCAGGATCGGGATCATCCTTTTCCTGCGGCAGGTCGGACACATCATCGGCCGCGGCAGGCGGGCCGCCCGGCGGCCATTTCGAGGATCGAGATTCGCGCATAGAGATCATCGATCCGTGAATTCAGAAAGAGATCCCAGCGCGAAACGGCCGCGGCGTTCTCTTGCACCTGGCGCTCGCGTTGCAGCGATTGCGCGGTGAAGTCGACGCACCCGGCGAGCGCGAACATGGCGCCGGCGAGCACCGGCCGGAGCATCATCCGTATTGGCCGCCGGTCGAGACCGAGCCGGCGACCGATCCGGGGAAGTAGCTCGCGCCGTGGTTGTTCGTGAAAATCACCCCGTTAAGGTGCGCATCATAGCGCGGCCCCGTCGCCGATCCGTTGCTGTAATTGCTGTTGCCAGCGGAGATCGAGCCGGCGCCGGCGACGACAAAGCCGCCGCTGAAATTCGGGTTGCCACTGAGGGTCCCGGCGACGTGCCGGTCAGGGTATGACGACATCTCGATATAGCCCTCGGTCGCCGCCTGCGCATGGCACTGTGCCCCGCCCGAGATGTCATAATTCCCCATGATGATGATCGAGCCCCCGGCGGCCGCGTACATGTGATTGCCGCTACAGGTCGCGAAATTGCAGCCCGACATCAGGAGTTCGCCGCCATACGAGGCGCCGAGCGCGTCGCCCCCCGAGCCGCCCGAGGCGGTCGATTGCAGGGTGATATTCTTGACCCAGATCGAGGACCCGGCCTGCACATCGATGCAGTCGTTTCCGATGACATGAAACAAGACCGCGGTGTTGTCCGCGGCGTCGCCCTCGATGACGATCTGCCCCGGTCCGGTGGTGCCCATCGGCGCGCCGGCGAGCAGGATCGGATCGGTATAGGTCCCGGCCGCGACCGAGATTGTTGCGGTGAAGCCGGCCAGGTCGATATGCGACTGAACCCAGGTGACCGCATATTGGATCGTTGCCCAGGGGTTGGCC
Organism: uncultured Alphaproteobacteria bacterium; assembly: GCA_963772295.1. Taxonomy (GTDB): domain Bacteria; phylum Pseudomonadota; class Alphaproteobacteria; order ATCC43930; family CGMCC-115725; genus AP-15. The sequence continues at coordinate 309,127 of CAVYWO010000015.1, read as the reverse complement.
GCCGACCCGTCTCCGGTAGTGTCCGACCCTCCGCTGGCGGGCGGCGCGACGTAATAGGTCGTGTTCCTTTGGAGCACCTGGCGCGAGTTCGCTTGCAGGTAAGCAAGGGTGATCAGGTCGTAAGGCTGCACCGGGTTGGCATTGGGCGGGACCCGGGCCATGATCGCGGTCCCGGCATAAAAATCGAAACCTTGGGACGGCGTAGGCACGCCAAACCACAGCGAGCCAGGGGCGACCCCGATCGCGTAATCACACTCGGTGCTGGGAGCGGGGCTCCAAAGGCTGAGCCGCAGACCCGAGACATCCGGGTCCGGGTCCGGGATGCCGTCCGGCATGTTGAAGAAAATCTGCCCGGTCATCGTCCCGCCGGCGAGCGGCAACCAGATGTTGCCCCCGGTGATCGCGCTGATCGCGGCGAGCAGTTGCGAGTTATCCTCTTTGTTCGGAGCGATCCCGGCGGCGACAACGACGTTGCGGATTTCCTCTTGGATCATGTTCAGCCACCAGGCATCGACCACGGTGGCTGCAACGCCGGTGGCTTCGTTTCCGCCCGAGTAAAAGCCCTCCTCGCTCGGCGCGGGGATCGCGGGGAGGGTGTCTACCGCGGATGAATTGTCAATTCTCCAAACCATGACCTTCCCCCTGCGGCGGCTGGATCAGCGGCTCGTCAGCCTGCGCGCCCAATGCGGTCATCGCCTGGCCGTGGATCTTGCCGATCAGCGGCGCGGCGACGCGAAAGGGATGCTCGGACAGGATCCCGATGACCTGGTTCCATTCGGCGACGGTCATCCTGACCGAGACCGGCGTTTCGTTGGTGGCGGTGGCGTTCATGCGGCCTCGGCCTCGGCCAGGAGCGGTTGCGTGTAGCCAAAGAGCAGGATCGTATGCGCCGGCTTGATCTCTTCCATGGTGCACTCGAAGAGCCGGCTGCCCCAGGTGCGCAGCCGCTCGCCGGCGGTCGATTGTCCGGCGCGGAAGTAGATCACCGGCGCCTGCGCCATGATCTGCCAGACGTGCGCCCAGCCCTCGCCGTAGACGGGATCGCCGGCGCGGTTGATGCCGGCGCGGAAGGGTGCAAATTCGGTGATCGTGATCTGATAGCCGAGGGTTTCGGCCAGGCTGATGAAGTAGGCCTTCGACTGGCCGCCTCGAGCGGTGAATTTGACGCATACCGCCTGCTGGCGCTGTTGCAGGTTTCCGAGCGGCCCGGTGCATTCCGAGGGCAGTCCCAGCGTCTCTTCCCACTCGGGCAAGAGATCGAGGGTCGAGCATGGAAAGATCTCGGCAATCAGCGTATTGAGCGCGTCCTGCAGCCGCGCCCAGGTCGGCATCAAGACCAACAGGTCGAAATCTTGGATCAATTCTAGACCGCGGTTCCACACCCGGCCGCGCGGCAAGAGCCGCCGGAAGCCCGCGAGGTAATCCTCAGCCGAGTAGCTGATCAGCGGCATCAGGGGACCGACAGCGTGCCCATCACCGGCAGGTGGCCGGCCGGCAGGTTGAGCTCAGCGCTCGGACTCGACATGATGAAGTGGTCGATCCCTGGGATCGCGAGGATCGCCTCATAGAATTGCGAGGGATAAAGGGTGCACCCCGGCGACCCCTCGACCAGCAGCATGTCGGCGATCGCGGCGCTGATCGCGTCTTGGGTCGCCTCGTCGCCCGGCGACAGCGCTTCCAGGGTGACATCGACGGCATAGGGCACCGGCGATATGACGTAGACCATCGCGGTGACCGGCTGCAGCCCGTAAATGTGATCGGCGACGAGTTGCTGGTCGCCCGAGGCGACGCTCATCGCCGGCCGCTGTTCGAGCGGCGAGACGCCATCGGTTCCGATCGGGAAGCCGCTGTCCTGGCCGTCGAACATCACATAGACGCTGACCGTGCCCGGCCCGAGCGCGGTCCCGGTGCACCAGGCCCGCATCACCCCCGGCACCTGCAGCGCCCAGCCCACATAATCATCCGCGTCGCCGCCCTGCGGCGGGTTCCGGTATTGAAAGAGCATCCGGGTTCGCAGCGCGTCCTGGCTCTCGGCATCGGCGCCGCCGGTGCAGATCCCGGTGGTGCCGCTCGAATTGATCCCGGCGATCGGACCCGCGATCGCGATCTGTGCCCCGCCCGCATCGTTCGTAAAGGCGCCCTGCACGGTCGCGACGATCGGCACGGTCAACAAATTCAGGCCGTTGACGGTCCCGTCCGCGGTGGTCACGTAGGGCGTGCCATCCTGGCGCGTGAGCGGCGTTTGATTGGGGAGCAGGCGGCCGGGGTTCCCGGTGAAATTGGCGGTCCCGGTCGCCGCGCCCGCCGGCTTGGGATAGACCCCGATCAGCCCCGCCCAGGCGGCCGTGCGCCGCCAGAGGCTGGAGGTCGCAGACGTCTTTCACCGCCATGGAGCCGACTGGCGCCGAGCCAATGCCGGCCATGTGAGCCTGGGCCAGCTCCAGGTGATGTCTGCGATCGAGCAGTGCCGCTCGGCCGCGCTCGGCGGGCATGTCGAGCGTTGCGCGGATTGCGGCCACAGCCGCATCGCCTACAACTCTTGTCTTATGGGCAAATTTCGTAATGGAGAGTTTGGGCAGCAGCTCCGTGGTTGTTTCATGCAATTCAACAGGTTGAGCTTTGGCCTTCGTGCCTTCTGCTCTCCATTACATTCGCGGGCTTCAGCGTTGCGATGATCCCAAGGAAAAAATTGAAGCCGTTGGCGCCGTTGGGTCATCGTCTCTCCGCAAAGGGTGTTTTCGACCCGAAAACCAGCTGACCGCTCCCCTCATAGCCAAATCTTAATGGGAGCAGATATGGCCGGATCTCTTGCCCGACCCTGACAACGCCCTCTCGAACTCCCCATTACGGAATTTGCCCATAAGACAAGTAATGGGAAACGCCCATTACGTGCCGAAACCGCCATTGCCCAAAGTGTCAGGGCGCAGCGGCGGCGGATTGGCTTGCGGCCCGCGAGGCCGATCTGCTGCCGGTCGGCTATTTCCACGTGGTCTTCACGCTGCCGGCCGAGATCGCGCCGATCGCCTACCAGAACAAGGCAATCGTCTACGACCTGCTGTTCCGCACGGCGCCCGAAACGCTGCTCACGATCGCCCCCACGGGACAAGCCCGTGGGCTGAAGGCCCACGACCCCAAGCACCTCGGCGCTCGCATCGGCGCCACCGCCGTGCTCCACACCTGGGGCTCGGCAATGATCCAGCACCCGCACGTCCATATGATCGTGCCGGGGGGCGGGATATCGCTGGACGGGACGTGCTGGGTGCGCTGCAAGCCCGGCTTCCTCCTGCCGGCGCGGGTGCTTTCCCGCCTGTTCCGGCGGCTCTTCCTGGCGGCGCTCGCCGATGCCCACGCGGCCGGCCGGCTAGCGTTCTTCGGCGAGATCGAGGGCCTCTGTCGTCGCGAGGCCTTCGCCGCGCATCTCGCGCCGCTCAAGAAGAAGGACTGGTTCGTCTACGCCAAGGCGCCCTTCGCCGGACCCGAAGCGGTGCTCGCCTATCTCGCCCGCTACACCCATCGCGTCGCCATCTCGAACAGTCGCCTCGTTGCGCTCGACGAGCGCGGCGTGACCTTCCGGTACAAGGATTACCGCCGCAACGGGCAGGCGCGGTACCGCACAATGACGCTCAGCGCCGACGAGTTCATCAGGCGCTTCTTGCTCCACGTGCTGCCGAAGGGGTTTCATCGCATCCGCCACTACGGGCTGCTGGCTAGCGCCGGCTGCAAGGCCAACATCGCACATGCCAAGGAGCTGATGGCCGCCCCAATGCCGGAGGTCGATCCGCCGGGAGCGCACGCCGCAGCCGATCCGGACGCCATGACCGATCATCACCCGCCGTGCCCGTGCTGCAGCGGCCGCATGATCATTGTCGAGGTCTTTGGCCGCGGCGGCGCACCCCGCGGCCCGCCATCGGCCGGCGCCGGGATCAAGACCTGATCCGATGACTATCCTTCTCGTCTTCTTGCAGCATCCGTTCGCCGGAACATCCCGCTCCCGGCGCCGCGCCAATTTGATCCCGGCGGCTGCCAGCGTCCGCAGGGCATCACCGGCCAGTCCTCAATCAGGCCGTCGAGTACGGCAGCAGCGGCCAGTCCGCAATCATCACCGGCTTCCAGCTCTCAGCGATCCTAGGAAAGCCATCCCCCGCCAAACCCACTGCACCGCCAAATCCCCATAGACGGCAAACCGTTCACCGCTTTCCCGCGGGTTCCTTCTTCGGAGGCTTTCGGACGCCGGCCCCCTTACCCCGGATCGACCACTCGCGCCGGGCCGGCATCCGAAACCCTTCACGAAAGCCGCCTCTCCTGTTCGTGGCTCTCAACCCCAGATCGTGATTTCGGCCTCGTTGCAGACGGCGAGGATCTCGGGCGCACGCGGCGTTCCGCACCGCCGCCCGGACATCGTCGACAACCGCCTCCCCTGTTTCGTCGGCGATCTCAGCACCGGCGCCAACCCGGTGCTGATCGACCGCTTCCGCCAGGCGGACCTCTTGCTCGCGGTCGGCGCGCGGATCGGCGAGATCACCTCGCAATCCTATTCGCTTTTGGGCATCCCCGATCCGGGCAAGACGCTGATCCACGTTCATGTCGGAGCCGAGGAGCTCGGCCGCGTCTTTCGCCCGAGCCTGGCGATCCAGTCGGGGATGCCGGAGTTCGCCGCCGCCGTGGCGGCGATGGACCCGCTGCCGCCGGCGCGCTGGTCGGCCTGGCGGGCGGCGCTGCGCCGCGAGTACGAGGCGTGGCTCACCCCGGCGCCGTCGGGTGCCGCGCTCGATCTCGGCGAGGTCATGAACTGGCTGCGCCGGCGGCTCCCCGACGACGCGATCGTCACCAGCGACGCCGGCAATTTCAGCGGCTGGCCGAACCGCTATCTGCAGTACCGCCGGCCGGGCCGCCAGCTCGGGCCGACGAGCGGCGCGATGGGCTACGGTCCCCGCCGCGGTCGCCGTCAAGCTCATCCATCCCGACCGGCTCGTCGTCGGTTGTTGCGACGACGGCGGTTTTTTGATGACCGGGCAGGAGCTGGCAACCGCACTCGCCGCCGGTGTCGGACCGATCATCCTCCTCTTCAACAATGCCATGTACGGCACGATCCGGATGCATCAGGAGCGCCGTTTCCCCGGCCGGGTCGTCGGTACGGCGCTCGAGAACCCGGATTTTCCGGCCTGGCGCGCGCCTATGGCGCCTTTGGCGCGGCCGTGTCGCGCACCGAGGAATTCGCCCCGATCTCTGAGGAAGCGGCGGCACGCAGGGGTGCCGCGGTGATCGAGCTCAAGATGGACCCCGACGAGATCACGACCCGCACCACGCTTTCCGCGATCCGCCGCCACGCCCTCAACGAAAACCCTCTCCGCCCGGCGGGCGGAGAGGGAGGGACCCATCGCGAAGCGATGGGAGGGTGAGGTGGGCGCGCCCCGCGCATCACCCGCCTCCCCCCGGAACGGCTGCGGCATTCACACAATTTCATGAACAGTCACGAAGAGTTTGGGAGGCGGCCTTGCGGGAAATGCCGCTAAAGGGGGGTCATCCCGGGAACCCATTTTCCAGAGGCCTGTGTTCATGGATTCCGGCGGCCTCGCTCCGCTCGGCCCCCGGAATGACGATCTTTATGCAAAGCGCGACGATCAGTGAATACCGTAGGCAAGCGGGCGGAGAGGGCAAAGACCGACCGGCGGCAAGTCAGGCGCCGCTCCATAATTCGCGCGAGGCGAGGCGCGCGCCGGCGGACAGCGCTTCGAGCTTGGCCCACTGGATCGACGGATGGACGCGGCGCACCTGCGCCGCCTGTGCGAAGCCGCAGTCGGTGCCGGCCAGAAGATTGTCGCGCCCGACCAGACGGGCCAGACGCACGAGCCGCTGCGCGACCAGTTCGGGGTGCTCGACGATGTTCGTCGCGTGGCTGACGACGCCGGGAATGAGCTTTCTGCCCTCCGGCAATCTGATGCTCTCCCAGATCCGCCATTCGTGCTCGTGGCGGGGGTTCGCCATCTCGATGCAATAGGCGCCGGCGTTGACCTTGAGGACGAGGTCGATAATGTGCCGGATCTCAATGTCGCCGACGTGCGGCGTCGCGAAACTGCCCCAGCAGATGTGATAGCGCACCCGATCGGCGGGCAAGCCGGCGAGCGCGTGGTTCAAGGCTGCAACCCGCACCTCCGCCCATTTCCGGTATTCGGCGAGCGGGCGTTCGGCAAACGCGACATCGTACATATAGGGCAGGAAGGCGTCATCGACCTGGAGGATCAGCCCGGCGTCGAGGACCGCGCGATATTCCTCGCGCAGCGCCTCGGCCAGGCCGAACAGGAATTCCTCCTCGGTCTGGTAATGGCCGAGCCGAAACCGCGGCATGGCGCTGGCCGGCGCCACCAGCGGCACGAAGCCCCGGAGCTGGGTTTGCCCCGCCAACGCGGACTTGAACGCCGCGATGTCGCGCGCCACCGCGTCTTGCCCGCGGTAATAGATCGGGCCGGTCGCGATCGGGATTCCGCGCCGCGGCAGGCGCTGGGTCGGGAAGTATTCGGCGTAGAATTCCGGGAACAGCGACTGGTCGCGGCCGGTCCCGCGGGGCTCGTCGATGTCCTGTTCCTCGATGTTGCCGAGCCGCTCGAGCACATAGGCCGACCAGGTCCGGAGTTTGCCGAATTCGCCGTCGCTGACAATGTCGATGCCGGCTGCCGCCTGGCGGCGCACGACCTCGGCCACCGACTGCCGCAGTTGCGCCTCGAACGCGGCGCGATCGACGACGACGCCCTGTTCGATCGCCGTGATGTAGCGCAGCAACTCCGGCGGCCTGATCAGGCTGCCGACATGCGTTGTCGGAACGCGATTGTTTGATAGCATCTCATCGATCCTAGGACATGCCCGGTGACAATGACAGGGATCACCTGCCTCGCGCCAGGCTGCCGAGCGGGGGATAAAGAGCGGAGGCGTGGTGCATGGCGGAACGATCGAGGCAGCACTGGTCGGCCGCGCGTTATGCCGAGGTCGCGTCGTTTGTCCCGGCATTGGGCGCGCCGGTCCTCGAATTGCTGGCCGCCAGGCGCGGCGAGCGGATCCTCGACCTCGGCTGCGGCGACGGCGCGTTGACCGCGAGGCTCGCCGCCCTGGGGGCGATCGTGCTCGGCGTCGATGCCGCGCCCGACATGGTCGCCGCGGCGCAGGCACGCGGGCTCGACGCCCGCGTCATCGCCGGCCAGAGCCTCCCATTTGTCGGCGAATTCGACGCGGTGTTCTCGAACGCGGCGCTGCATTGGATGCGGCCGCCGGAAACCGTCCTCGACGGCGTCCATCGGGCGCTGAAGCCGGGCGGCCGCTTTGTCGCCGAGATGGGGGGCCACAACAACACCGCGGCGATCATGGTGGCATTGCGCGCCGTCCTCGGCCGCCGCGGCGTCGATATGGCGCGCCGGAGCCCGTGGTATTTTCCGTCCGCCGCCGCCTGGCGAAATAAGCTCGAAGCGGCCGGGTTCGCGGTCGACGCGATCGACGTGATCCCGCGCCCGACGCCGTTGCCGGCCGGGATCGAAGCCTGGCTCGACGCCTTTGCCGAGGATTTTCTCGGCGCCCTGCCGGAGCCGGATCGGGCGGCGGCGCTCGCCGAGATCGTCGAACTCTTGCGTCCGGTGCTGGTCGACGAGACCGGCATGTGGATCGCCGATTACGTCCGGCTGCGCTTTCGCGCCACCCGTGCCCGCTGAGTGCCGCACGACGTCGCGCTGATTTCGACGGTCGCCGTCGGCCTGGCGTTCGCCTTCGTCGGCGGCTTTGCGGCGCATCGTCTCGGCCTGCCGCCGATCGTCGGCTATCTCCTCGCCGGCGTCGCCATCGGGCCGTTCACCCCCGGCTTTGTCGCCGATAGCCGGCTCGCCGGGCAGCTTGCCGAGCTCGGCGTCATGCTCCTGATGTTCGGCGTCGGCATGCATTTCTCGCTCGGCGATCTCGCCGCCGTGCGCCGGGTCGCGGTGCCGGGGGCGCTGATCCAGATCGCCGTCGCCACCCTCCTCGGCTTTGCCATGGCCCGGCTCCTCGGCTGGTCGATCGGCGCCGGCCTCGTCTTCGGCCTGGCGCTGTCGGTGGCCAGCACCGTCGTCATGCTGCGCGCATTCGAGGCGCAAGGCCTGTTGGCCGGGCCCGACGGCAGGATCGCGGTCGGCTGGCTCGTCGTCGAGGATCTCGTCATGGTCGGGGCGCTCGTCGTGCTGCCGGCGCTCGCGGCGCCGCGCGGCGGCGGCGCCGGCGCCGGCGCCGTGGCGCTGACCCTCGCTGTGGCGATCGCCAAGATTGCCGGCTTCATCGCGCTGATGCTCGTTCTCGGCGCGCGTCTCCTCCCCTGGCTCCTCGATCAGGCGGTGCGCAGCGGATCACGCGAGCTGTTCACCCTGGCGGTGATCGCCGCGGCGCTCGGCATCGCCTTCGCCGCCGCCGAGCTGTTCGGCGCCTCCTACGCGCTCGGCGCCTTCTTTGCCGGCATCGTCGTCAGCGCCAGCGACCATAGCCATCGCGCCGCCGAGCAGGCAAAGCCGCTCGAAGACGCGTTCGCGGTCCTGTTCTTTCTGTCCGTCGGCATGCTCTTCGACCCCAGGATCCTGGTGCGCGACCCGATCGAAGTGCTGGCCGTTCTCGCCATCGTCGTGCTCGGCAAATCGGCCGCCGCCTTCGCCATCCTGCGCGCCGCCGGCCACCCCGCGGCGACCGCCGCCACCGTCGCCGCCGGCCTCGCCCAGATCGGCGAGTTCTCGTTCATGATGGCGGCGCTCGGCGCCGCCTACGGCCTGTTAACGACCGAGGCGCATAACCTCGTTCTGGCCGCCGCCCTCCTCTCGATCAGCCTCAACCCGGCGGCCCTCGGCGTCGCGCGGCTGTGGCGGCGGCCGCGGCCCCCCGCTGGAGCATGACATCGATTGCGCTGCCGCGGGCCCTCCGCTATATCGCCGCAGAGCGGAGGGCGGCAGATGAAGAAGGGCATTCACCCCGACTATCACGAGATCACGATCGTGATGACCGACGGCACCTCCTTTCAGACGCGTTCGACCTACGGCAAAGCCGGCGACTCGCTGCGCCTCGATGTCGATCCGAAGTCGCATCCGGCCTGGACCGGCGGCCAGCAGCGGCTCGTCGACAGCGGCGGCCAGCTCGCCCGCTTCAACAGGCGCTTCCAGGGCTTCGGCCCGAAATCCTGACCAACGGCGGGAGATTGCGACGATGGCGGATCGAGATCGAGGCAAGGTTTCGCGGCGAAGCGCCCTGCAGGCGGCGATCGGCTTGGCGGCCATCGGCGCGGCCGATCGTGCCCTGGGTCAGCAGCAGCCGCCGCAGAAAATCGATCAAAAGGCGGTGATGTACCAGCCCACCCCGAAGAATGGCCAAGTCTGCGCCAAATGCGTCCAGTTCGAGCCCCCCAATGCGTGCAAGGTGGTGGCGGGCACGGTCTCGCCGGCCGGCTGGTGCATGCTGTTCTCGGCAAAGCCGGCGTAGCGGTCTGGCGCCGGGGCGCCGGCCCCGACGGGAAATTCGCGCCGGCGGCAGGCTTGGCTCGTCTCTGGCCCAGCCCGGCCGCGTGTTAAAGTCTTTTTACCGCCTTGATCGGCTGAACCCGCACGGCGATAATCGGCGCCGTTCGACAGCACCTTTGTCACCCCCGGCCGCGACGGCGCTTCATGCCGTCGAGCGCCGTCCAAACCTTTGCCCGACCCCCAATGAATTCACCGCGATACGGAGAAGTTTGCTCTGAACCGCCGGCGCCCGGCGACCGTCGGCTCGACCGATCCGCCGCGGATCGACGCCGCCTCAACCCCCGGCTATCGGGCAGCCAACCGGCTCGACTTTCCTTAATCGAGGAGGATCCGATGAACCGAAGGCAATTGTTTGCCTCGACGGCGAAGGCGGCTTTGGCAACCGCGGTCGGCGGCACCGGGCTGTTGCGCGAGACGGCGCAAGCCGCCGCTGCCGAGCCGCAGTCCGGCGGCCTGATCGCGAGCGCGAACGCGCAGCCGGCACGGAAGCCGAACATCCTGGTGATCATGGGCGACGATGTCGGCTGGTTCAACATCGGCGCCTACCACCAGGGCATCATGTCCGGCAAGACGCCGAACCTCGACAGGCTCGCCGCCGAGGGGATGCGGTTCACCGACTACTATGCCGAGGCCAGCTGCACCGCCGGCCGGGCCAATTTCATCACCGGCGAATTGCCGCTGCGCACCGGGCTGACCACGGTCGGGCAGGCCGGAGCCGATGTCGGGATCCCGGATCAGGCGGTGACCCTGGCCACGGTGCTGAAATCGCTCGGCTACACCACCGGGCAGTTCGGCAAGAACCACCTCGGCGACTTGAACAAATTCCTGCCGACGGTGCACGGCTTCGACGAATTCTTCGGCTATCTCTATCACCTCGACGCCATGTCCGATCCGTACTGGTTCGATTATCCGCAGGACTGGATCGACAAATACGGCCCGCGCGACCTCGTGCACTGCTATGCGACCGACACCGACGATCCGACCGAGCAGCCCCGCTGGGGGCGGATCGGCAAGCAGCGGATCGTCGACGAAGGGCCGCTGGCGCCGTTTCCGAACATGAAGGACATGCAAAATTGACAGGAAGGTCGCAAGGCCAAATACGACATGGAGACCTTCGACGAGGTCCTGGTCGAGAACAGCAAGCGCTTCATGGATCAGGCCAAAAAAGACGGGACGCCGTTCTTCATCTGGCACAACACGACGCGTATGCACGTGTTCACCTATCTCGCGCCGAAGTATCAGGCGCTGATGAACTACAAGAGCAATTACAACGTCGAAGAGGCGGGCATGGCGCAATTGGACGACTCCATCGGCGCCTTGCTGCAGCATCTCGACGACATCGGCGAGGCCGACAACACGATCGTCATCTTCACCACCGACAACGGCGCCGAGGTCTTCACCTGGCCCGACGGCGGCATGACGCCGTTCCGCGCCACCAAGGGCACCGTCTTCGAGGGCGGCTTCCGGGTGCCCTGCATCATCCGCTGGCCCGGCAAGGTCAAGCCGGGCCGGGTCGAGAACGGCATCTTCTCGGGCCTCGATTGGTTGCCGACATTGGCCGCCGCGGCCGGCAATCCGAACATCACCGAGCAGCTTTTGAACGGCGTCAAGCTCGGCGACCGCACCTACAAGAACCACCTCGACGGTTACAACCAGCTCGATCTGCTGCTTGGCACCGGGCCGTCGGTGCGGCACGAACTGTTCTATTTCGGCGGACCGACCCTGGGCGCTCTCCGCATCGACGATTTCAAGTACCAGTTCTACCAGCAGCCCTACGGCTGGCCCGGCGAAAAGGTCACGACCGACATGCCGACGATCGTCAATCTGCGCCAGGACCCGTTCGAGCGCACGCCGTCGATCCGCGGCGAATTGGTGAACAACTCAGCCTTCGGTTATGGCAACGACTTTTACGCCCGCGAGTTCTGGCGCTTTGTGCTGGTGCAGCAGCGGGTGACCGCCCTGGCGGATACCGCGATCAACTACCCGCCGATGCAGGCGCCCGCCTCGTTCAACCTCGAAGCCGTGAAGCGCCAGATCCAGGAGGTCATCAAGTCGCATGAAGGGCAGTAGCTCTGGCCGGCAGGGGCTGCCTGCAGCCGCCGGAAGGGGTCGACCCGATGGCCGATGCCGCGGCACCCGCCGCGGCGCGGTCGCGACGAAACGGAGGATGCGCGATGAATAGCTGCCCGAAGCGCTCGATAGGGGTGGCCCGAGACCTTCCTCGCGCCGCGGCAAGACTGTTGCAGGCAGGGCTCGTCATCGCCGCCGTTCTGGGCTTCTCGGTCGCGGCGATGGCGCAGGCGACGCCGCAGGGCAAGCCGCCTCCGGCAGGGAACGCCGCGGCGCCGGCGGTGGCGCCCGAGGCCGACCGGCTGCTGAAAGAGGTCGGGGCGTATATCGGCTCGGCCGACGCCTTTGTCTTCCATGCCGACGTCACCTTCGACCATGTGCTGCCGTCGGGCCAGAAGCTGCAATTCTCGGCGGCCGAGGAGATCGTATTGCAGCGGCCCGGCCGGCTCTATGTCGAATGGAACGGCGACCTCGGCGCTCGGCAGTTCTGGTTCGACGGCAAGTCGATGACCCTCTACGATCCGGCGACGCCGTTCTACGCCAGTGCTGCGGTACCGCCCGACATCGACGGCATGCTGGCCCAGCTCGTACCGAAACTGGGTTTCGTCCCGCCGCTCTCCGACTTCCTCTACAGTGATCCGTACAGCAAGATCCGCGGCAGCGTCCAATACGGGTTCGATCTCGGCCAGAACGATGTGAACGGCCGGAATTGCCGGACGCTGGCTCTTGTCGGAAAGGACATCGACTGGCAGATCTGGATCGAGAACGGGCCGCAGCCGACCCCGTGCAAGCTGGTGATCACCTACAAGAACCAGCGGGCGCAGCCGCAATTCACTGCGGTGTTCAAGGATTGGGACCTCGCGCCGCGCATCGCCCAGCCGGTGTTCACGCCGGAATTGCCGCCCGGCGCGCAGAAGATCCCGTTCGCGGCGGTCGCGGCAAAGTAGCGCCAGGAGGATTTCGATGAAGAGGCAATTCGTGAACCGCAGCAAGCTGATGCCCGCGCTGCTGGCGGGTGCCGCGATCGCCGCTTACGTCGGGATCGCCGCGGATCCCGCCGTTGGCTTCCGCGGCGGTGGCGGGTTCGGCGGCTTCCATGGCGGGTTCGGCGGCGGCGGCTTTCACGGCGGGTTCGCCGGCGGCTATCGCGGCGGCTTCGGTGGTTTTCATGGCGGCTCTTTCGCCGGGGGCGCGCGCTTTGGCGACGGCGGCTTCGCCGATCGCAGCACCGATGCCGGCTTTGGCCGCGGCGGCTTTGGCAATGTCCACAGCGCCGGCGACTTCTCCGACCGAGCCGATACGTTCAGCCAAAATCATCCCGAATGGCACCAAAGCGCCGCGCGATTGCAGCAGAACCGCTTCAACGAAGCCAATACTCTGCAGGCCAACCGCTACAATGAAGTGGGCCAACTGCAGAACAACCGGATCAATACCTGGAATAATTACAATGGAAACTGGGGCGGCTACTATTCCGGCCTGGGCTTCGGCGCCGGCTTTGCGATTGGCGCTACCGTCGCCGCCCTGCCGGCCGCCGCCTATGCGATCTCGGTCGCCGGCAACCCGTACTACTACGCCAACGGCATATATTATGCGCCGCAGGGCGGGCAATATGCCGTGGTCCCGCCGCCGCCGGGCGCAGTCGTCGCCACGCCGCCGCCTTCGTGCTCCAGCGCCAATCTCGGCGCCGGCGGGACCGGTCTCGATTGCGGCGGCGCGTTCTACGCTCCCACCGCCGGCGGCTACCAGGTGATCCCGCCGCCGATCGGGGCGACGGTCTGGACCGTGCCCAATGGCGCGATTTCGCAGACCGTCGGCGGCGTCACCTATTATGCTTATGCCGGCGCGTATTACCGGCCGTATTACAGCGGCAGCAGCGTGTACTACGAAGTGGTTCCGAGTCCGGGATGACGGGCGACGTCCAGATCCGCGGGAATTCGGCAATGAAAACCAAAGTTGCGACTGCCTGCCCTGTTTCCGGCTATGACGCATCATTGTAAGGCGTGAGGTGTGGAGGTCGCCATGACCCACCGTCCAGCGGGTGAGCCAACCAAGACGGCGGAGGAATTGCGTCTCGACGAGGCGCGCGAGCAGGGCGTGCCATGGCGGCAATGGGGGCCGTATCTCAGCGAACGGCAATGGGGCACGGTGCGCGAGGACTACAGCGCCGACGGCAATGCGTGGGACTATTTCAGCCACGATCAGGCCCGCTCGCGGGCCTATCACTGGGGCGAGGATGGCCTCGCCGGGGTCAGCGACGAGCGGCAGCGATTGTGCTTCGCCTTGGCATTGTGGAACGGCTGTCGATCAGTTCGTATTCGGGATCCCGGCGGCTGCGGCTTCGGTTCGTATTGATCAGATCGAGATAAGGAAATTCGGCCTGACCAACAGCGCCCGGTTGCATAGGGTGATCTCGACCAGGAGGTCGGTTGGCGTCGCCTTCGCATATTCGACGAACACGTCACCGAAAACGAAACCAACAACGAGCGCCTGTTCGGCACCGCCAATCCGACGCCTTACGTCAAGGACGGGATCAACAATCGGGTCGTCGGCGGCCAGCACGATGCGGTCAACCCAAACAACACCGAGACCAAGGCCGCCGCGCATTACCGGTTGCGCGTCGGCGCCGGGGCAACCGCGGTTGTCCGCCTGCGGCTGACCAAGGCAGCTCCCGGCGGCGAGGAACCGTTCGGCGCGCGGTTCGCGCAGATCCTCGAGGCGCGACGGCATGAGGCCGACGCATTCTATCGCTCGATCACGCCCGCCGGCGTCGGCGAGCATGGCGGCAACTTTTTCCTGGCATCGCTTTGCCGCGATCCAGATCTGGATCCTGGTTCTGTTCCTCATCTATGTGACGGCGACAGAGTTCAACCATCTGTTCGGTCAAGGCGAGCTGTGGCGCATCCTGTTCACCCGTCGGCCATCCACATTGCAGCTCAACCGGCGGCAGCGGATCCGCGAACTCGTCCGCCTGAGCAGGCTCGCCGATGCGCACACGGTCGATGAGTTCCGCGACCCGAACAGCGTCGCCCACCAAGAGTTAATCGACATCGTGCGCGCGCTGGCGGTTGCGCCACCGCCGCGGCGCACCGCCGAATGACGCCGACGGCCGGTCCCTCGGCGCCCGGCGCGCGCCCCGTCACGCCGCCGCGGGCCGAGTCATTTCCAGGCCGCGTTGTGCGACCGCGGCGGTCGCGGCTTCGCTTTCGCCGGCAATCTGCACGGTCGGGAAGGCGAATTTGATGCCGTTCTCGTCGAACGCCTTCTTGATCATCGCGTAGGCCTGGCGGCGGATGACGAACTGCTCGCCGGGCTGGGTCATCATCTTCGCCCGGATCTGAACCGCAAAATCGCCGAGGGCATCGACCCCCTGCATCTTCAAGGGCTCGATGATCAGCGGCGCAAATTCGGGGATCTTGGCGAGATCGAGCCCGATTTGCTTGATCAGCTTCTTGGCGAGGTTGAGGTCGCTGTCATAGGTGATGCCGATCGCGATCTTGTCGATCACCCAATCGCGGCTCATGTTCTCGACCGCGCCGAGGAGGCTGAACGGGACGGTGAAGACCGGCCCGCGGTGATGCCGAAGCTTGACCGAGCGGATGCTGAAGCCTTCGACCGTGCCCTTGTAACGGCCGGACTGGATGTATTCGCCGACCCGGAAGGCGTCGTCGAGCAGGTAGAACATGCCGGCGATGACATCGCGGACAAAGGTCTGCGCACCAAAGCCAATGGCGACGCCGACCACGCTCGCACCGGCGATCAGCGGCCCGATCTCGACCCCCAATTCCGCCAGCGCCATCATCGCCGCAATGGAAATAACCAAAAAGAAGAGGATGTTGCGAAAGATCGGCAGAAGCGTGCGCAAGCGCGCCCGGCGCCGCGCCTCGTCGCTGTTCGGCTCCCCCAGGTCACTGGTTTCGGCGAGCTTGCGATCGATCGCGGCCCGCGCGGCGTTCCACACCACGTCGGCGATCAGCAGGATGACGACGGTGGTCAGCACGCCGTGAACGATGCGGGCGAACAACGTGTCCTGGCCGGCGAGGTGCACGAGATCCACATCCCAAGCCCAACCGAGCACCGCTGCCGCACCGATGATCAAGAGCGCCCGGCTCCCATGTTCGAGGGTTGCTTCGATCACACTGGGCAAGCCGCCCGTCTGCGGCGAACCGGGCGGCCGAAGGAGATTGTCGACCGCGCGCCGGGTGATGCTTATCGCCAGCGGCAGAATGATCAGCACGAGGACGAGCCAGAAACCCGGCGTCACACTCAAGACACCGGGTGCCGCGAGCCATTGCACCCATAGGAGCACGATCCCGATCGACAGCGCCGTGTTGGTCGCGCCTCGTCCGAGATAGCGTCTGTTTGCCGAGGATGCTCCGACGGCCTCGCGCGGAGACAAAGGCCTGCGCCAGACCGCTTCCAGCGCTATGGCGACGACCCCCAAGCCGAGCGTGTAGGCGACGACCTGGAGTTCGTCGAATGAGAAGCCGAGCGTGCTGCACTCCGCGATGATCACCCATAGGAACGCAAGCGAGCCCGCGAGCGCGGTCAGCCGCCGGCACCAGAACCGGGCAGCCGCCGTATCCGTCGGTATGACACGCAAACGCTCTTCGTCGGGGGACAACAGCAAATCCGCGATGGTAACCGCGACCCGGGTTACCACAAACGCGATCAGAAAGTTGAGGACCGTCTGACGGCGGGCCGGATCCCAGGGCAGGGCGAAGAGGGGGCCGAGGCAGCCAAGGGTGAAGGCGGCAATCACGCCGAAGGCAAGGGCGGAGCGCAAAGCAACGAGGCGCAGCCTGTCCTTGACGGTTTCCATCCGGAGCCGCTCCAGGCGTTGGCGAACCCCCCTCGTCGTCCGCCTAAGCAACCATTGCGCGAGGAGGCCAAAGGCGACGAACGCCGCAAGGTTGAGGAGGGCTTTGGTCTTCCCGTACTCACCGTGAACCGCGGTAATGCGGGCGGCGGCTCGCGCGAATTCGTTGGGCAGGCCCGGGATCGCGCGGGCGAGCGCAACGATCTGATCGTGGATCGCGCCGGCGCCGGAGCTCAAGCCGCTCTCGTGGAAAACCGAAGGGTCGGCCTGCCGCACCGATCCGGCCGCCGCCTTTGCCTCGCCCTGCGCCTCCAACCATCCCTGGATCTTGGGATCGGCGAGCAACGTCAACAGCTCGTGGGCCTTGGGATCGGCGAGCAACACGAACAGCTGATGGAGCTTGGGCGGGGTCGTCCCCTCTTCAGAGGAACGCGGCGCTGCAGCAGCCCCCGACATCAGGGGAACCGACAGAACGATCGCCAGAACGGAATTCCTCAGCGCTTGCGTCGATGCCCTGGCCCATGACCGCCTGGTCACGGAGATCATCGCTGGCACGGCGACAAGATGTTTCCGATCATGGGTCGCCATCTCAATTCACCCCGTCGCCTGCACCTCCGAAGAGGCGTGATGCATTTTATCACTAGGGCCTGTCGTCAATTAGCAGCGCTGGCTCACATATATCAACGCTTTGGCCGGGCTCGGCCCGTGGGCCTTCAGCCCACGGACTTGATCCGTGGGCATCCACGAGAAACGGCACAGGCCTTCGCGGGCTCCCGTCTTGCCCGGCCCAAGGCCCGGCAAGACGGTAATCGGATGTAATCGGAACGGGGCGTCCGCTCAATTGACGACAGGCACTAGACAGCCGCCGATTTCGGATTCAGCGACCAAACGTTAGTCCGGCAAACCGGTGAAGAAATAGTGTGTCCGCAAGACTTGGTCCGGCTTGGCGTTCGCTCCGAAGCTGAGCTTGAAGATGGCGTTTATCGCCCCGCTCCGATCGATGCGGCTCAGCGCCCGATCTACGGCGAGCCGAAAATCCTCGTCGCCGTGCGGCAATGCCAAGGCATACGGTTCAACCGACAAATAATTCTCGGCAAGCGTTCGCGCCGGCATCGTCGAGGCGCAGCCCGCGGCGCGGTGCGGCGCCACGCGACTTTCAGGGCCTTGCGCATGTTCCGCTCACGCGACCCGATCGCCTTGTCTGATCTCGACCGTGCGGTTGTCGACGGCGGGGAGCATGCGGGCCGGGTCGCGGGTGACGACGACGTCGAGCACGGTCGGCCGGGCGCGTTCGGCGAGCCCGGCGCCGAGCGCGGCGGCGAGCCGGTCCGGGTCCTCGACGCGAATGCCGACGCAGCCCATGGCGCGCGCGATCTGGGCGTAGTCCATCTCGACCAGATCGGAGGATTGATAGCGGCCGCGGAACATCGCGTGCTGCAGCGCCTTGACGTAACCCGAGGCGGCGTTGTTGACGACGACGATGGTCAGCCCGATCCCGGTCCGTCGCGCGGTTTCGAGCTCGCCCAGCATCATGTTGAAGCCGCCGTCGCCGGTGATCGCCACGACCGGCGTCGCCGGCGCGGCGAGCGCCGCGCCGATCCCGCCCGGCAGCCCATAGCCGATCGAAGCCAGGCCGCGATCGGGGATGAACCGCCGCCCGGCGGTCTTGGTGTCGTAGAGGAGCCCGGTCCAGTGCCCGGCAAACCCGCCGTCGGCGACGAGGATGCTGTCGGCCGGCAACGCCCGGTTCAGCTCGCGGCAGAGCCGCGCCATATGGATCGGCCGCTCCGCTGAATTGAGCCGGGCTGCGGCCTCGTCGCGCCACGCCGCCATCCGCTGTGGGATCTCGGCCACATAGCCGGCCCGCGCCGCCCGGGCCTGCCGCCCGTCCTCGGCGAGGGCTTCGGCGAGGTCCTCGAGCCCGGCCCGGGCGTCGCCCCACAGCGCCACCGCGGCCGCGGAACAGCGGCCGATCTCCTCGGCCAGGATCTCCAGATGAACGAGCGGGATCGTTGGCGACGGCAACGCATAGCGCTTGGTGGCGATCTCGCCGAGCTTGCAGCCGACGACGAGGAGACAATCCGAGGTCGCGATCAGCTCGTTCGCAATCCGCGAATAGCGGCCGAACAGTCCGGCCGAGAGCGGGTGGCTGCAGGCAATCCCGCCCTTGCCGCTCATCGTGTGCGCGACCGGGATCGACTGCGCCTCGGCGAGCGCCACGAGCGCCTCATACCCGGCCGAGAGGTGAATGCCGCCGCCGACCAGGATGAGCGGCCGTTTGGCGCCCGCGATCAGCGCCGCGGCGCGGGCAATGTCGGTGCGGTCGGGCCGGATGCGCCGGGCCGGCACCCGCAAGGTCGCCGGGTCGAGGGCAAAATCCTCGGCGGCGAAATCGTGCTCGCCGTGGCAGACGTCCTCGGGGACGTCGACGAGGACCGGTCCCGGCCGCCCCGAGGTCGCTACCGCGAAGGCGCGGCGCAGCAATTCGGGAACGCGGCGCGTCGCTTCGACCCGGATCAATTCCTTGACCGCCGGCCGCAGGATCTCGACCTGGCGGCATTCCTGGGTCATGTTCTTCCAGGAGTGCGCGCGGTTGGTGTCGCCGGCAAACGCCACGATCGGCGTGCCGGCGTTCAGCGCCTCGATCAAGCCGGTGACGAGATTGGTGGCGCCGGGCCCGAGCGTGCCGTCGCAGATCCCCGGCCGATTGGTGACCCGCGCATAGGCCTCGGCGGCAAAGGCGCCGCAGCGCTCGTCGTTGATCAGAAAATGGCGCAGGCCGAGCTGGCTGAGCGCGTCGTAGAACGGCAAGAGCTGAAAGCCGCCCATGCCGAACATCGGCCCGACCTCGGCGAGACGCAGCGTCTCGGCCATGGCGCGGCCGCCGTTCATTGGGCCGGAGGGGCGGTTGCTGGGGCGCTGGGCTTCACTCATGCCTGTTTCTCCCGATCGGTCCGGGTGCGGCGGAGAACGGCGACAAATTCGCGCGCGCTCTGCCCCGGCGCGATGCCAAGTGCCGCGGCGCGCGCATTGACGCGGCTGAGGATACCATCCTCGTAGGTCGAGCGGGCGTCGCCGATGCGCGCACTCGCCGCGGCGACCGTGGCGGCGGCGATGCCGCGCGCGTCGAGCGCCGGCAGCCGGGTGACGCCGGCGTCGTCGATGCCGATCCCGGCGTCGTTGAAGAGCGCCGCGAGCGCGTCGTATTTGAGCGCCGTCTCGGGCCGTCCGCCGAGGAGCCCGCCATGCGAGCCGGTGACGACGATCGTGCCGACATGGTCGGCCGAGACCGCCGAGGCCGAGTTCGAGCGCCCAAACCGCCGGCGGCTCGGCGATCAGCAGAAACACCGATTCGAGCGCCGGCGGCGGCTCACGCCCGGCCGTCGGCGCTTGCGCCAGAATGCGCGCGGCGTCGCCGCAGGCCGCACCCGGCCGGCAGCCGAGGGCCGCGGCCGAGCGGTTCGCATGGGTGACCACCCCGCGCGCCATCATATCGGCGCCGTCGCCGATCCGCGCCGTCAGGTGTCCGACGGCGGCGGCCGGTATGCCGAGCCCCGCAAGATATTCGAGCCCGGCGATGCCGGCGCGGTCGCGT
Organism: uncultured Alphaproteobacteria bacterium; assembly: GCA_963772295.1. Classification (GTDB taxonomy): domain Bacteria; phylum Pseudomonadota; class Alphaproteobacteria; order ATCC43930; family CGMCC-115725; genus AP-15. Next base: position 289,137 of record CAVYWO010000015.1, on the reverse strand, counting down.
CCGACGCCGGCATCGTTGAAGATCGCCGCGGCAACGCCGAGCTTCGCCGCGAGGTAGGCGGCATAGACGCCGCCATGCGAGCCGTTGACGACGACGGCACCCCTCGCTTCGGCGCCGACCCGGGTGATGCTGTCGGCAGTAAGGATCGGCGCGGGCTCGGCGGGCATGGCACGGTCTCGGCAAAAAGAGAGCTTGCGGCCATCATGCCGGGGTCGGCAAATCCGGCACAATAGGTAAAACCGGCCTTGCCGGGACCGGGAGACGGGGGCAGTCTCAGGCCGAATTCGTGGCAGGCGGGAGGGCGGCGCTGATGCCGATCGTCAATCGAAAGATCGGGCGAAAGATCGGGCGAAAGATCGGGGCGAGCTACTGGGCGGCGCTCGCCGAAACGGTGCCGGCAAAGAAGAGTGCGACCCGGCTCCGGACGGCTCTCTCATGAACGCGACCGGTGCCACCGTCTTCCTCGTCGATGTCGACAATACGCTCATCGACAATGACCGCATCCAGAGCGACCTCAAGCGCCATCTCGAACGCGAATTCGGCGCCGACTGCCGCGACCGCTACTGGGCGATCCTCGAACAGCTTTTCACCGAACTCGGCTACCGGGACTATCTCGGGGCGTTGCAACGCTACCGGGTCGAGCACCCGGAGGACATTCATCTCTTGACGATGTCCTCCTATCTGGTCGACTACCCCTTCGCCAACCGCCTCTACCCCGGTTCGCTCGACGTGGTCGAGCATCTCGCGGCTTGGGGACGGGTGGTGATCCTCTCCGACGGCGACGTCGTCTTCCAGCCGCGCAAGGTCGAGCGCTCCGGGATCTTCGAAGCGGTCGACGGCCATGTGCTGATCTATATCCACAAGGAGGCGGAACTCGACGACGTCGCGCGCCGCTACCCGGCCGAGAATTATGTCCTGGTCGACGACAAGCCGCGAATTCTGGCCGCGGTCAAGAAGGTGTGGGGCCGGAGAGTGACCACGGTATTGCCGCGGCAAGGCCAGTATGGCCGGGCCCCCGGCCTCGCCGACCCGCCGCCGGATCTGGCGGTCGAGCGCATCGCCGACCTGCTGCAGTATGACCTGAGCGCCTTCTTGGCGGCCGCGCATCACTGAGGATGGAAGACCATCCCGGCGATCCGCAGACGATCCACGTCCTCGGCACGGTCCATCACGGCCGATTATTCGCCAATCCACACGCCGACAAGCCGCCGATCGGGCCGAAATAAGGGACGAGCCCCGCCCCAATCGGTCCCGGCTTGCGCCGGGACCATGACGGGCGCCGCAACTCGATCAGCGGTTCCAGGTGGCGTAGCCGGTCGAGGTGCCGTCCTGCCAGTTGACCTGGATGTGGCCGGTGAAGGTGTTCTGACCCGTGATCCCTTTGTACTTGCCGGTGCCGCCCGTATACTCGAAGGTTCCGTGGTAGGTGACGCCGTCGCCCTCGCCCTGCCAGGAGAGATAAGCCTGGTCTCCGGCAGGGTCGCCGAGGATGCAGTAACCGCCGCCTTTGCCCTTCTTGATGTTGGTGTCGAGATCGGTGAAAGCCGGGCATTTTACCCCGGCCATGTGGAAGAGGCTGCCCTCTCCCTTGTCGTTGAAGAAAGTACCGCTGTACTCGCCGACCCAGTAAAAGTGGCCCTTGTCGATCTGGTACGCCTTGCCGACAGCGAAGAAGCCGGCTTGGCCAACCACCTTCCAGTCCTCGGCCTGGGCCGAAGAACCGAGCGCGAAAGCCGCCGCCACGGCCGCCGTCGCGACGATATGCTTCAATTTGAGGTTCATGGTGGTTCCTCCCGATCCGATATTGCGCCTTGGGTTGCCGCCGATCGGCGGCGCGGAACTAGATCGCTCCGCGGCGTCGCTTCGCCGTGTGAACCACTTCACACTCGAAAAAATTTTATGGTCGCGCCGCCCAATCTCCGATTGCCGGCCGAGGCGATCGGCCTCACCCCCTCCGGCCGCCTGCGGGCGCGGGCTCGATCGCTTCCCCGACAGGCCTCCTAAACTAACCGCCCATACCGGCGAAGGCGGCTGTAATCCAATTGGATGAGGGCCGTTCGTCCTTCGACACGGCCGCTGAGCGGCCGGCTCAGGATGAGGAACTCCTTTAATGCCATCAAAGGCGTACCTCATGCTGAGGGCGCCCGCAGGGCGCGTCTCGAAGCACGCACGGCATCGATGCAGCCCTGCGTTCGGCATCGCCTCCAATTTCCTTACAGCCTCGAAGGCCGGTATCCATGTCTGCCATGGGTCCCGGCCTGCCCCACGGAACAAGTCCGTGGGCTGAAGGCCCACGGGACGACGAGGGGAAGGGCAAGGGACGGGATCGCCGGGGCGCCCGCCGGCTACGCCATGGCTGACGATATGATGGTATGATAGCCTCGTTGGCGCGGCGTTACAGCGAAGAGATGGCAACCAACCCACCGGATCGAGATCGGCGAAGGAGGGAGGAGATCATGACGGAAGGTGAAAGGCGCGATTTCGAAGTCGCGCTCTCCGAGGAGGTCGATGCCTGGCTGAGGGGCGATACCTCCCGGCGGACGTTTCTGACCCGTCTGCTGTTGACGGGCGGCGCCGCGATGCTGCCCGGCCTCGGCTATACGGCCGCGGGGGGCCGAGCCTGGGCCGCCGCGGCCGACCTCTCCAAGGTCGAGCTTGCCAACCCGAGCACCCCCTTGGGGGCGGCGCAGGCCGCCGCGGTGAAGGCATCGACGGCAGGGCCGAAGGACGGGTCGGCGTTCCGCGCCGTCGAAGCGGCCGGCAAGCTCAAGGGCACCGACATCACCCTCAACATGACCTATGAGGCCGGTCTGCAGGCATTGGAGCCGAAGAACTTTTCGGGGCCCCTGTGGCAGGGTCTCACCGGCATGAGCTTCAACGTCGTCGAACTGCCGCATCCCGACCAATATTCCAAGCCGATCGCCGAGCATATCGCCAACTCCGGCGCCTACGACATCCTCGACATCGAACCGGCATGGATACCCGGAATGGCCAATGGCGGCGCCATCGTGCCGATCGACGACTATGTCGAGAAATTCATGAACAAGGCCGATCTCGACGACTACCACCCGCTCTACAAGAACATCACCTTGTACAAAGGCAAGCGCTGGGGCGTCTTCGATGACGGCGACCAGCTGTGCCTTTATTATCGCGCGGACATCTTTGGCGATCCGAAGCTGCAGCAGGCCTATCAGAAAAAATTCAACAAGCCATTCGCGGTGCCGAAGACCTGGGACGACTATACAGAGACCGCGCAGTTCATCACCGACCAGCTGGCGCCCAACGTTTACGGCGCGGCGCATTTCCGCAAAGCCGGCAGTCCCGGCAACCAGTTCGCCTTCCTGCAGCAGTTCCGCGCCAACGGCGGCAAGTTCTTCGACGCCGACATGAAGGCGCAGCTGGCGACCCCCGCCGGGCTCACCACGCTGAAACAGATGATCGCGCAGAACGCCGCCTCATTGCCCGGCAACAACGACCTCGACGCCGTGGCGCAATGGACCGCCTGGTTGCAGGGCAAGGTCGCGATGATCTACTCGTGGCCGCCCACCGGCCGGATTTCCTCGAATTACGCGCAGCGCGACAAGGCGATCAACTTCATCCCCAAATCCGAGATCGCCGACAAGGTCGGCTATGCGGTGATGCCGGGGGGCAACGGCGAGATGGCCTCGGGCTACGTCAAGGCGCTCGCCGCCGGCTCGAAAAACGAGGAAGCGGCTTATCTCTTCATGCAGTGGGTTACGGCGCCGCCGCTGTCGATGGTGCGCACCATGCTCCCCTACACGCTGCGCGACCCCTACCGCATGTCGACCTACCGGTCGCAGCAGTATCGGGCGCTGTGGCCGGCCGCCAAGGATTATCTCAGCAATCTGTGCGAAGCGGCCAATACCGGGGTCGTCGACATGATCATGCCCGGTTGGCAGGACTACGCCCTGACCATCGATCGCATGTGCACGGCGGTATGGGGCGGCCAGGCTCCCGAAGCGGCGCTCAAACAGGCCGACGCGGAGTGGGACGCGTCCACCAAGCGTCTTGGCCTCGACGCGCAAAAGGCCGCCTATGAGCAGTTCCTCAAGATACCCGGGTCGTACGCCGACCATACGATCGAAAAGCTTGGTCTCTCCGCGCATGTGTAGCTGACCTCGCGGGCCGCGCCGGGTTGCGCGCGGCCCGCGTTTTTGCGCACCGCGCAGGCGCCCGGATTTGCCCATGGCCCGCACCGCCGCGGCCTCGACCGCCGTCGCCGCCCGCAAGATCGCGCGCGGCGCCCTATCGGAATGGTTCGAGCGGCACTTCAAATGGCTGATTGTGGCGCCGGCGGTGTTGCTGATCCTGGTGCTGTCGGTCTACCCGCTCGCCTTCTCGGTCTGGGTAGCTTTTGTCAATTACGACTTCCAAATTCCCGGCCACGCCTTTATCGGGCTCGGGAACTTCAAGCAGATCGTCGACGATCCGCTGGCCTGGTCCTCGCTGGTGACGACGATCCTCATCTCGCTCGCCGCCGTGACGATCGAGTTCCTGCTGGGATTGGGCTTGGCTCTCGCCACGGTGGATCAATTCCGCGGCCGCGGGCTGGTGATGTCGATCCTGATCGTGCCGCTGTTCATCAGCCCGGTCATTGTCGGCCAGTCCTGGGCGATGTTCCTGGAGCGCCCGTTCGGACCTGCCGACTATCTGCTCTCCAAGCTCTTCGGCCATCCGGTGACGATCAGCTGGCTCACCGAGGCGCCGTGGAACTTCATTGCCATCATTACGGCCGATGTCTGGCAATGGACGCCGTTCATGTTCGTCATCCTGCTCGCCGGGCTGGCATCGATCCCGCCGCATCTCTACGAGGCGGCGGAACTCGACGGGGTATCGCGCGGGCAAGCCTTCCGCTTTGTCACGCTGCCGCAGCTGGCGCCGATCATCTGGCTGGCGATCACCTTCCGCCTGCTCGATGCGGTTAAGCTCTTCGACGTGATCTACATGCTGACCGGCGGCGGACCGGGGACGATGACCTACACGACCGCGTTCTACCTCTACCAGATCGGCTTCCAGCAGTTCCATCTCTCCGAGGCCACCGCCGGCAGCTGGCTCTTTCTTTTGCTGCTCGCGGTCGTGATCACGATCCTGGTGCGCCGGCTGTTGCGGCGGGAGACCGCCTAATGCGTGCGGCGGGTACGCGGCCAATCCGCGCGCGCCGCTCGAGGGCGGCCGACAGCGCACGCTTTCTTGCGCTTGGGTTCTTCTTGGTGTTCGTGCTGCTGCCGCTTTATTGGATGGTGATGACCTCGGTCAAGCCGACAAGCGATTATCTGACCGTCCCCCCGGTCTGGTTTCCCAGAGAACCCACACTCGTGCATTACACCGCCGCGTTGTTCTCGTATCGCGGGCTGCAGGGGCTGATCAACAGCCTGATCATCGCCTCGGCCACGACCCTGCTGTCGACGGTGCTCGGCACGATGATGGCCTACAGCCTGGCGCGCTTCAACACCGGGGGGCAGCATCTCGCCTTTTGGGTTTTGTCGCAAAGGTTTCTGCCGCCGGTGGCGATCATCCTGCCGATCTTTCTGCTGTTCCGGAATTGGCGGCTCTACGACACCCACCTTGGGCTGACCCTGCTCTACACGTTGATGACGTTGCCGCTCACGGTGTGGATGATGTACGCCTATTTCCGGCAGCTGCCGCGCTCGCTCGAGGAAGCGGCACTCGTCGACGGATTGAGCCGTTGGCAGACGTTATGGATTGTCGCCGTGCCGCTCGCCGCACCCGGCATGGTCGCGGCGGCCGTCTTCTGCTTCATCACGGTATGGACCGAGTTCTTTTTCGCGCTGATCCTCACCAGCCGCTACGCGTTTACCCTGCCGACGATCTTTCGTGCCTTTCTCGGGTTCCAGGGGTCCCAATACGGCGAGGCCGCGGCGCTGGCGGCAACCTCGCTCCTCCCTTCGATCGCGCTCGGCATGCTGGTGCAGCGGCATCTGGTGCGCGGTCTGACGCTCGGCGCACTCCGCGGATAAGACGATGGCCAGTGTGAGGGTCCGAGGATTGCACAAGAGATTTCGGCGCGGTCCATGCGGTCCGCGGGATCGATCTCGAAATTCCCGACGGCGAGTTTACGGTGCTGGTCGGTCCCTCGGGATGCGGCAAGAGCACCCTTCTTCGTACCATTGCCGGGCTCGAGGACGTCGACGACGGCGAGATCGAAATCGATGGCGAAGTGGTGAACGCGATGCGCCCGCGCGACCGCGACGTCGCCATGGTGTTTCAGGACTACGCCCTCTATCCGCACATGACGGCGTTCGGCAATATCGCGCTCAGTCTGCGCGCCCGCCGGACGCCGAAACGGGAGATTGCGGTGCGGGTCGGGCGCGTCGCCGAGATGCTGGGCATTGCCTCCCTGCTCGATCGCTATCCGGCGCAGCTGTCGGGCGGCCAGCGCCAGCGCGTTGCGATCGGCCGCGCCATCGTGCGCAATCCGCGCGTCTTCCTGTTCGACGAGCCGCTGTCCAACCTCGATGCCCAGCTGCGGGACGAAATGCGGGGCGAGATCAAACGCCTGCATCAGGAAATCGCGACCACGATGATCTACGTCACGCACGATCAGATCGAGGCGATGACGCTCGCCGACCGCATCGTCCTGATGCGCGACGGCCGGATCGAGCAAGAGGGGGCGCCGCTCGAACTCTTCGAGCGGCCCTCGACATTGTTCGTGGCCGGCTTCCTCGGCTCGCCGCAGATGAATTTCCTGCGCGGCACGCTGGTGCGCGCCGACGGCGGCATGGCGGTGCGGGTCGGCGACGGCGGCGTTACGCTGCCCGTGCCGAAGTGCCCCGGCGCGGCCGCGATGCCAGAGGGCGCGGACGTCATCCTCGGGCTGCGGCCGGAGCACGCCGGCCGGGCCGGGCCCGGCGCCGCCGACGACGGCACGGCGCGGGTTCCGGCGATCATCGAGCTCGTGCAACCGACGGGAGCGCGCACCTACGCGACCTTCCGGCTCGCCGGGGAGGCGATGGTGGCCGAGCTCGAGGCGCACGATGTGAGCCGGCCGGGCGAGCAGGTCACGATCGACATCGATTTGCGCCGCGCCAGCCTGTTCGATCCCCGCTCCGGCCGCACCTTCTAGTGTTACTTTGCCGGTCCTTAAATTAAACGGGGAGACGAGCACCCCAAACCGTACCGCAGCAGACCCGGTCGAGCGCGAGAAGCCGGCGCCGGCGCCGGATTCGCGACCTCCACTCGGGCTACCCCTTTCCCGGCATTCTGATCCTGATTGACGCCCTGCGCTCACCTTGACTGTCGCGCGGGAACGGGGCATAGCAGCCCGTTGGCGGACATTTAAAACCAAACGACTGCGACCTTCGCGGGGAGGAATCATGCAAACCCAGACGAACCGCCAGTTTCGATTGAGGTCTCGTCCCATCGGCAAGGTCAAGCCGTTGGATTTAGAGCTTGTTGAGGTCCCGATCAGCGACCTCCGCTCAGGCGAGGTGCTGGTGCGCACCCTCTACCTTTCGCTCGATCCCACCAATCGGATCTGGATGAGCGACATGGATTCTTACATGCCACCCGTCGGCCTCGGCGAGGTTATGCGGGGCATTGGCATTGGCCGCGTCGTTGCCAGCAAATCAGCGCAGTTTAAGGAAGGGGACCTGGTCTCGGGGCTAGTTGGATGGCAAGATTATTTTTTGACCAGCGAACAAGATCCATTGCTACAGGTTGTCCCCGGCAACGTGCCGTTGCCGATTCCTGCATTGCTGGGTGTCTGCGGACTAACGGGTTTGACCGCGTATTTTGGACTACTTGAGGTGGGTCAGGCGAAGCCAGGGGAGACAGTGGTTATTTCGGCTGCATCTGGCGCTGTCGGTTCGATTGCCGGTCAAATCGCGAAGATTACGGGGTGTCGGGTGATCGGTATCACCAGTGGCCCAGACAAGTGCCGGTGGCTTACCGATGAACTGGCCTTTGATGCCGCCGTAGACCGGACGCGGCCCGAGTGGCGTGACCACCTAGCTCAAGCAAGTCCCTCGGCAGGGATTGACCTGGATTTTGAAAATGTCGGCGGAGACATCATGGATGCGGTGATGGCGCGTATGAAGCTAGCCGGTCGCATCACGTTATGTGGCATGATTTCCGACTACAACGATAGAGACCGCTTTCTCGGCGATTTCGGAAAGGTCTTGGTAAGGCGCTTGCAAGTGAGAGGCTTCATCGTGACTGACTTCTTGCCGCGTTGGCCAGAAGCGACTGAACAACTGGTCAGTTGGGTTATGGAGGAAAACTCAAACATCGCGAAACAATCATTGATGGATTGGAACAGGCCCCGATCGCTCTCAACCGGCTCTTCACCGGGGATAAGATGGGCAAACTGATGATCCGGGCCACGCAGTCAGAGTAGTGTATGGGCCGTGGCCCCGAGCCTAGTGACGCAGGCCTTCCTCGCCGGCGGTACAGATAGGCGATCGTGCTCGGTGATCCCGCCGAGCGGCGAAACCCCCGAGGAGCAGCCGGCGCGTCGCGACAGCCGGCGAGTTTCATGCTCGGCGGGTCGGCGCAGCCGGTGGGGGCTAACCCAATCATCCGCTGCCGCTTCTGGCGGCGTGTTGCGCGGATCTTGAATTGGCTTGCCGTCAAACTGGACAAGCCCGCCGGGCGGGTTCAACCTGCGATCCGTTGCCGCGGGAGGCGAGAATGGATGTCGCCGAGTGGCTGCGGGCGCTTGGTCTGGAGCAATACGCGGCCGCATTCGCGGCGAACCACATCAGACGCGAGCTGCTGCCGAGCCTGACCGCCGACGATCTGAAGGAACTCGGCGTCGCCTCGGTCGGCCATCGCCCGACTTGGACAGTCGGGCCGGATTTCGCGGTCGAGAATGGCAGAAACGCTGAGGGTGGCAAATTCCAGATCCAAAATGCGGTGCTAGATTCTCCCAGAGACAGCCATTCGGTTCTTGACGTTCGGCGCCGTCTGGTGATGCTAAGGCCATGTTTGTCCGCGACAAGCGCATTGGCCCCTACACCTACGTCTATCTGGTCAAGAACGTGCGCGAGGGCGGCCGCACCAAACAGCGCATCATCGCCAATCTCGGCCGCAAGGAAATGGTCGTCGCGCGCGGCGATCTCGACCGCCTGGCGCGCTCGGTCGCCCGGCTGGCGCAGCGTTCGATGGTGCTCTCGCTCGGCGAGGGCGAGGCCCCGCCCAATGCGGCGTGCCGGCGGATCGGCCCGGCGCTGCTGTTCGAACGACTGTGGCAAGAGGTCGGCTGCCGGGCGGTGTTGACCGCCCTGGCCGGACAACGGCAATTCGCGTTTGCCGCCGAGCGGGCGGTGTTTCTGACCGTGCTCCACCGCCTGTTTGTGTCGGGCTCCGACCGGGCGGCGGACAAGTGGCGCGCCGACTACCGCATCGACGGCACCGAGGGGCTGCAGCTGCATCATCTCTACCGCGCCATGGCTTGGCTCGGCGAGCCGCTCGCCGATCAGACCGGGGCCGGGGGACTGGCGCCGCGCTGCCGCAAGGATCTCGTCGAGGAAGAGCTGTTCGCCCGCCGGCGCGACCTGTTTGCCGAGCTCAGCGTCGTCTTCATGGACACCACCAGCCTGTCCTTCGAGGGCCAGGGCGGTGAGGAGCTCGGCCGCCGCGGTCACTCGAAAGACTACCGGCCCGATCTCAACCAGATGATCGTCGGGCTGGTCATGGATCAGGACGGCAAGCCGCTGTGCTGCGAGCTGTGGCCCGGCAACACCGCCGACGTGACCACCCTGCTGCCGGTCGTCGATCGGTTGCGTGCGCGCTTTGGCGTCGGCCGCATCTGCGTCGTCGCCGATCGCGGCATGATCAGCGCCGCGACCATTGCCGCGCTCGAGGAACGCAAGCTCGAATACATCCTCGGCGTCCGCGAGCGCAGCAGCGCCGAGGTGCGCACCACCGTCATCGACGACCAGACGCCGTTTGTGCCCCTGGCCGTGCCGCGGGCTTCGGGCGTGTTCACCGAACTCGAGGCCAAGCAGGTCAAGATCGGTGACCGCCGCTACATCGTCTGCCGCAATCTCGCCGAGGCCCGGCGCGACGCCGAGCAACGTGCCGCCATCCTCGACGGGCTGCGCGCCAAGCTCGCCCAGGGCGACAAGGCGCTCGTCGGCAACAGCGGCTTCCGCCGTTATCTCAAGACTGCCGCAGCCGAGCATTTTGCCATCGATGAGGCCCGGGTCGCCGAAGACGAGCGCTTCGATGGGCTCTACGTCTTGCGCACCAACACCAAGATCACCCCGCTGCAGGTGATGCTGCGCTACCGCGACCTGCTGCGGGTCGAACAGCTGTTGCGTCAGGCCAAGGCGGTGCTCGCCACCCGTCCGATCTACCACAGCAGCGACATGGCGATCCGCGGCCATGTGTTCTGCTCCTTCCTCGCCCTGCTGCTCGCCAAAGAACTCGAAGATCGGCTCCGCCGCCATGGCGTTGCCGCCGAATGGGGCGACATCCTGCGCGATCTCGACCGGCTGCAGGAGATCACCCTCGAGCAGGATGGCAAGCGCTTCCTGTTGCGCACCCCGACCACCGGCGTCGCCGGCAAACTGTTTCAGGCGGTCGGTATCGCCCTGCCGCCCAATGTCCAGGAGCTCTCGCGCCAGAGCCCGCCGCCGGCCGCCTAACCTATCCACCCCACGCGCGTGGTGCTAAGAACGCCCCGCTATGCCGTAAGGCATTGAACCAACATGCTTTTCTCTCTAACGGTGTCTAAGTCGGGCATCGCCGCGAGTTGCTTGACGCGATCTCTACGCTCGGCAGCCCCCTCCCTACCCCCGGAACGCCCTCCCTGGCGGGCGGTCGTCCGGGGACTCCCCCGCCTGCGGGGGAGGGAAGGGTGGGGGCCGAGGCGGAGCGGCGGCAGCTGACGGTGATGTTCTGCGATCTGGTCGGTTCGACGGCATTGTCGGCGCGGCTCGATCCCGAGGAGCTGCGCGAGGTGATCGGCGCCTATCACCGCTGCGTTGCGGAGGCGGTTCGCCGCTTCGACGGCTTCGTCGCCAAATACATGGGCGACGGCGTGCTGGTTTATTTCGGCTATCCGCGCGCGCACGAAGACGATGCCGAGCGGGCCGTGCGCGCCGGCCTCGTGGTGGTCGAGGCGATGCGCGGCATCGCGGCCGCTGTCCCGCTGGAGGTTCGCATCGGCATCGCCACCGGCCTTGTCGTGGTCGGCGACCTGATCGGCGAGGGCGAGGCGCAGGAGCGCGGGGTCGTCGGCGAGACGCCGAACCTGGCCGCACGCCTGCAGGCTCTGGCCGAGCCGGGGACCGTCCTGGCGCCGGCTGCGACACGCCGGCTGATCGGCGATCTGTTCCGGCTGCGCAATCTCGGTCGGCACGAGCTGAAGGGCTTGGCAGAGCCGGTCGAGGCCTGGGTGGTCGACGGGGTGTCAGCCTCGGAGGGCCGCTTTGAAGCGGTGCGGGGCGGCCGGTTGACTGCATTTGTCGGCCGCGAGCTCGAACTCGGCCTGTTGCTCGAACGGTGGAAGCTGGCGCAGGACGGGGAAGGCCAGGTGGTGTTGTTGTCCGGCGAGCCGGGCATCGGCAAGAGCCGGATCCTGCGCGAGTTGCGCGAGCGGTTGGAGGCCGATCACGCCACCCGCCTGCGCTTCCATTGCTCGCCCTACTACGTCAACAGCGCCTTCTACCCGGTCATCGACAACTACGAGCGCGCCCTGCGGTTCGCACCCGACGAGACGGCGGAGCAGAAGCTCGACAAGCTCGAAGTGCTGATCGTCGGGCAGTATGGCCGGCCGCGCGAGGACGTCAGGTTCATCGCCACGATGCTGTCCATTCCGTGCGAGGAGCGCTACGGGGCGGTCACAATGACGCCGCAGAAGTTCAAGGACGAGACCTTGCGCGCGCTCGTCGACACGACCGAAGCCATCGCCCGCCGCCAGCCGGCCGTGATGCTGTTCGAGGACGTCCACTGGGCCGATCCGACGACCCTCGAAACGTTGGATCTGCTGATCCATCGCGTCGGGAATATTCCGCTGCTCGTCGTGCTGACCCACCGGCCGGAGTTTGTTTCCCGCTGGCCGCATTACGGTCACCTCACCACACTGACGCTCAGCAAGCTCACGCGGTCGCAGAGCAGCGCCATGGTCTCGAGGCTCTCCGGCGGCAAGCCCCTGCCCGCCGACCTGCTGGACCAGATCCTCGCCAAGACCGACGGCGTGCCGCTGTTTGTCGAGGAGCTGACCAAGTCGATCCTGGAATCCGCCGACATCAGCCCAGCGCGCCGAGGAGGAACGCCTCACGATAGAAGAACACGCTCTTTGAGCTGGGGGCGGCTCAGTCCGAATTCGAGAGAGAGGGCAGGATCTCCCCTTGATCGGACTAGCCGTCCTCCTGGAGTTGCTGCTGCACGAGTCCGGCGAGGTAATCTTCCATGTCGGAGAAATCGAGATTACCCGTCTCCCACGCGCGATCGGCGGCCTGTAGGGCCGCATAATATGGGCCGCGGTCTTCTCTGATGCGCTCTGGGACCGACTTCCGTCCGCCGAGCAGGCCGCCGGAGCGGACAGATAGAAGATAGTAACAAGCCGCTCGCGCAGTTCTGCCGTTGCCCTCAATGAACGGATGAATCCAGTTGAGACGCCACAGGCCGTAGGCGGCCATCTCCGTGCTCGTCCAGTTATACCAATTCTCGTGAACCGTGGAAATGAACTGATCCATGAGTTCCGGGACATCACGGAAATGGGGAGGTTTGTGCGTGCCAACGTATATCGGTTCTTCTCTAAATCGATCTCCAAATTGAGAAATGTTGGCCACAGCTACATGATTAAGATCCCATAGCATGTATTTATCAAACACTCTTCCGCCCTGACTTAGAGCAATTTCAACGCAGTTCGTGAGAAGATCGTATTGGCGCGCTAAATTAGCTTCTGTTATCCCGTCGTATAATTCTCTGTTCTCTTGCTCCAATACAAGCATCGCCTATAGGGGAGCCGTAGGCTCCCCTCCTTCTCGAGGTTCAGGATCGGGCCGGCGTCAGCCGGATCCTATGGGTCGCTTTGCGCGCAGAGTCTTTAGGTGATTCTCGATCCCTCCGGGGCATTCCCGAAGACAAAGCTGATTCGCTGTTCTTGGAGCACGTCGTCGGTGACTCCGGCTTTGATGGACGCCGTCACCAATCGGTCCAATTCGGGACGAGACGGGGCTGGTTTGAGAACTGATTTCCGCGCGGCCATGATTCCCTCCTCGGCATTTTTGGGCGGAAGAGGATATCCCTCCAGCCGTTGATGGCAAATGCGACTGTACCACATTTGCAAATAGCTATCGAATTCGCTCTTACAAGCTTGCATGCATAGCGTAATGCACGGAATCGGGGGAGGCTGCGCCGTGGGCTGTCTGGCGAACAGCATGCAAGACGACGCGCCGGTCGCCGCCGCAGGGTGGCGCGAGCGCTCTATGACCTATGACCTGGCAAGGGATGCAACGAAGCTTATGTTCACAAACGGCCATACGCGGAGGGTCGACCTATGAGCAGCGCTCGCGCCGATGCCGCCTCGGCGCTTCTGACGCCCGACGAGGTGGGAAACCTCGTCGGAACGCTGGCAGGGCACCGGCTCGTGGAACACGTCTCCTATCTGGAAAACTCGGGAGTCCTCGCGCTCCAGAGCGGCCATTTCGTCGCTCTGATCGAACGGAACTTCATCGATGAATTGAAAGATGTTCCGCGAGACCAACTCAAGCGTCTGACCACCTCCGCCAGCGGGACGACGATCGAGCTCGAGGAGTTGGACGTTCACATCGAAGCGGCCGGCTTGCTCGCGGATTACATCAATCATCTGCGGGCGACCAGCACCGGCGGCCCGCTGTTGGAGCTGCTCCAAGGCCGGATCGGACTAGGGTGATTCCGCCCTGATAGGTTCGAAATCGAGCCGACCCGGTCTCCGCAACATCGCCCCCTATGTTCTGCTTGCTGCTCGCCCGCTGGCGGGACGATGATCTCCGCCGGGCGCTAGCTTCACAAGGGCTTCTCGGAGTGGCGAACTTCGGGTGACGGATCGGCCCCCTGGGGACAGAGACAGCACATGACGACCAGCGCCGAGATCCGCGAAGGGCTGGCGACGGAGCTGCGGCTCGATCTGATCGGACCGAGCCATGATGACGCGGCGCTCGTCGACGAGGTCCTGCCCGATCCGCCGTCGCGCTGGTACCTGACCGGCTTTCTGGTGCCGGTCGACGCGCCGGTGCGGCAGAAATCGCGCGATCCGCAGGAGGAAATGGACACCGCCGAGGAAGGCGGCGCCGATGAGGACGAGACGCCGGATCGCGGGCCGTCGCGCTCGCGCTATCTGCCGTCGTCGATCGGGCTCTCCCTGCTCGTCGAGCCCGGTGCCGAGACGTTGCGGGTGACGGCGCGCTGGGGCGATTACCGGCGGAAGGAAGGCGAGGAGGAAGACCAGCCGAAGGAGCGGCGCTGGCGGCGCGAGCAGCGCGAGGTGGTCTGCGACGTGCCGCTCGCGGCCGGTGCACCGATCAGGCTCGGCGACGAGGGGGGCCTTGAAATCGCCCGCTATATCCGCCCGACGCAAGTGCGGGAAGAGGGCGGCGCCCGCAATGTGCTCGCGGTGTCGCTGTTTCTGGTGAACCGGCGCGCGCCGCCGCTCGATCCCGAATTCGAAGACGAGGCGATGGCGTTCCAGGCCGAAATCGCCGTCGACGGCGGCACGGGGATCATTGGGCGCGCCGATCTCTCCGGCCGGGATGCCGATGACATCGACGCTCGGATCGCCGACCTGCATTACCGCGATGTCGTCGATTGGGCGGTCGGGCACAACGTCTCGGTCGCGGCGGATGTCGATCAAAACGGGCGCTGTCGCGGCGTGCGCACCTGCTGGCTGCCGCTGGCCTTTGTGTCGCGCGTGATACCGGGCGACATCGCTGGCGTCGAGCTCGCCATGGACGCCCTGGCATCGCTCTCCACGCCGCCGCGGCGCGGGCTGCGCTCGAAGATCTGCCGCGGCTCTATCGCGGGTGGATCGACGGTCAACAGGCGCGGCTCGGCGGCCTGTCGAGCCCGCGGCGCGAGGTGGCAACGGCAATGATGGCCGAAGCCCGGCGCGCCGCCGAGCGCATCGAGGACGGGGTCGATTTGCTCGCCGACGCCCACGTGCTCGATGGCTTCCGCCTGATGAACCAGGCCTTGGCCGCGGCGGCCGGAAGGCGGCGGCCGGGCGAACTGCCGCGTTGGTACCCGTTCCAGCTCGCCTTCATCCTCTTGAACCTGCGCGGGCTCGTGACACCGGAGCATGACGATCGCGAGACCGTCGACCTGCTGTTCTTCCCGACCGGCGGCGGCAAGACCGAGGCTTATCTCGGTCTTGCCGCCTTTGTCATGGTCTGGCGGCGGCTTTCTCATCCGGGCCGCGCCGGTTGCGGGCTCGCCGTGCTGATGCGCTATACGCTGCGGCTGCTGACATTGGACCAGCTCGGGCGCGCGGCCGCGGTCGTCTGCGCCCTCGAACTGGCGCGCCGCGCCGATCCCACGAAGCTTGGCGATTGGCCGTTCGAGATCGGGCTCTGGGTCGGACGCGGCGGCACGCCGAACCGGATGGGCGCGGTCGGCGACAATGACGAGCACACGGCGCGCATCCAAGTGATGCGCTATGCGCGGGACAGTTCGAGCTTCCCACCGATCCCGATCAATTCCTGCCCATGGTGCGGCGAGAAGCTCAAGCCCGACGCCTTCCGCCTGATGCCCGAACTCGGCCCATCCGACCAACCTCTTGCTGGTGTGCTCCAATCGCCGCTGTGAATTCTCACGCGCGCCCGGCCTGCCGATACTCACCGTCGACGAGCCGATCTACCGACGATTGCCGGCATTTGTAATCGCGACGATCGACAAGTTTGCGGCGATGCCTTGGGTCGGGGAGGTCGGGGGGTTTTTCGGCCGGGTCGAGCGCGGCGACGCCGAAGGCTTTTACGGCCCCGGTCAGGCCGGACGCGGCGAGCCGTTGGCGGCGCCGCTGCCGCCGCCCGACCTGATCATCCAGGACGAATTGCATCTGATTTCCGGGCCCCTCGGTTCGATGGCCGGGTTGTACGAGACGGCGATCGAGACGCTTTGCTGCCGTAACGTCGAGGGCAGGAGGATCCGCCCGAAGCTTGTCGCCTCGACCGCGACGGTGCGGCGCGCCCAGACGCAGATCCAGGCCTTGTTCGATCGATCGCGGACGACGGTTTTCCCGCCGCCGGGGCCGGAGCGCGGCGATTCGTTCTTCGCCAAGGCCGACCCCGCTCCCGGACGCTCGCGCCTTTATGTCGGGCTGGCGGCGCCGGGGCGCAGTCCCAAGGTGCTGTTTCTTCGCGCCGCGACGACATTGGCCGCCGCCGCCAAGAAGGCCTGGGACGACGCGGGCGGCCTTGGGGCCTATGGTCCCGGCAGGGTCAATCCCGCCGATCCCTACATGACGACGATCGCCTATTTCAACGCGTTGCGCGAACTCGGCAGCGCGCGCCGCATTGTCGAGGACGAGGTCCGGCTGCGCGCGTCAAGGTACGGCTCGCGACAGCGCATCAGCCCTGCACGCGCGCGCTTCGCCGACCGGGCGACGCACGACCCATTGGAATTGACGTCGCGGGTTCCGACCGCGGAGGTATCGGCGACGAAGGCGCGCCTCGCCCACACCTTCGCGGAGGGCGACGCGGTCGATGTCGCGCTGGCGACCAACATGATCTCGGTCGGGCTTGATGTGGTGCGGCTTGGGCTGATGCTGGTTTCCGGCCAGCCGAAAGCGGCGGGCGAGTACATTCAGGCGACAAGCCGGGTCGGACGCGACCCGCAGCGCCCGGGGCTCGTCGTGGCGCTGTTGAATGTGCATAAGCCGCGGGACCGGTCGCATTACGAGCGGTTCGCCTATTGGCACGCTGCTTTTTATCGCGCGGTCGAGGCAACGAGCGTCACGCCGTTCGCGCCGCGCGCCCTCGATCGCGGACTGGCTGCGGTGACCGTGGCGATGGCGCGGCTCGCCAATGCTGCGCTGACGGCGAACCCGGCCGCCGCCGTCGCGGATCAGGCCCGTCCTCAGCTCGACTGGATCGCCGATGTGGTCCGCGATCGTGTCGCCGGGCACAAGAGCGGAGTGCCTGCCGCGGTGGCGGCCCAGGCCAGGGCGCGCACGACGAGCCTGCTCGACGATTGGGCGTCGCTGGCGCACGACCGCAACAATGACGGCACGAGCTTCGGCTACGCCAGGCAGCCCGGCATTAGCAAGACATTGCTGCACGAGGTGCTCGAGCCGGGTCTCGAACTCGCCGACGACCGCGAGCGCCGCTTCCGCGCGCCGCGGTCGCTGCGTGACGTCGAACCGACCGTTCTGCTGCGCAAGGTGGCGCCGAACGGCGCTGAAATCGACTGAGGCTGAGCATGAAGGAATTCCTGCGGCAAAGCCAGGTTTTGACGGCCTTCGGGCCCGGGGCGATGGTCGACCTGCCCGATCGCGCAGTGCTGATCGAAGGACTGCAAGGCTGGCGCTTCAGCGGGACCCGGGAGGAGGTGCAGGAACCGCGAATGATCGCCAAGCTGCGCGAAAAGCTGCAGCTGCCGTCGGTGCGGCTGGTCAAACCGCCAGCCTTTGACGAACGGCCGGGCATCAAGAGCTCGACGATCGGTGCGCGGATCTTCCCGACCTGGTTCCTGGTACAGGAGGCGCAGCCGACAGGCCCGGGCGGTCAATGGCGGCGCCGGCGTCTCGTCCGCTGGAGCGATCTCAACAGCACCGGGCGTTTTCCGGACGACCAGGACAAGTCGCGGCCGAAAAAGGTCGTCCCGGTGCGCTTTGTTTGCGGCTGCCCGGCCGGGCACCTCGACGACATCGACTGGCGGACGTTCTTGCACGGCGACGGGCCGAGCTGCGGCCGGCGCATGTGGATCGAAGAACGCGGGACGAGCGGCGACATCGCGGAGACCATGATCGGTTGCGAGTGCGGTGTCCGCCCGCGCTCGCTCTACGGCGCGCTCGACATCGGGAGCCGCCCCCTCGGCTACTGCCAGGGAAAACGACCTTGGCTCGGCCCGAACACCGAGGAGAAATGCAGCCATCCCTATCGCCTGCTGGTCCGTAGCGCGAGCAACGCCTATTTCCCGCAGATCTTCAGCGTGCTGTCGCTGCCGGAGGAGGATCCGGGCCTGGCGGCGCGGCTCGATGCCGTCTGGAACATCCTGGCAAATGCAACAGCCGCGACGCTACCGGCATTCCGCACCATCCCGGACGTGGCGAAGGCCCTCGAAGGGTTGAGCGATGACGAAGCTCTCGCATTGATCGAACGCCGCCGATCGGCTGGCGGCATCGGCGAGATTTCGGTAAGGCAGGCGGAGTTCGAGGTCCTCGATATCGCCGAGGGCAACCGAGGCCGCGACGAGCCCGACAGCCCATTCTTTGCCGAAGCATTGCCGCGCGCCGTCTGGGACCCGGAGAACAAGCCTGCGCTAAAACCGATCGAACGGGTTGTCCTCGTGCACCGGCTGCGCGAGGTGATGGCGCTGGTCGGGTTTACCCGGTTCGAGCCGGCGGGTACCGACGAAAAAGGCGAGCTCGATCTCGCCGGCATCGCCCCCGCCGCGCTGTCGCCGGAACCGGAGTGGTTCCCGGCGATCGAAAACCACGGCGAAGGCATTTTTATCGCCGTCTCGGCGCGGGCGATCGCGGCGTGGCGGGCGACCGACGGGGTCATGCGGCGGAGCACCCAATTCATCGCCGGCACGAATGCCTGGGTCAAGGAACACACGGGATCCAAGAGGAGCTTCCTTGGCCCGGCCTACGTCATGCTGCATTCGCTGGCGCATTTGCTGCTGACGCGCATCTCGCTCGATTGCGGCTACCCGGCCGCGGCGCTGCGCGAGCGGATTTATGCGCTTCCCGATGTCGGAATGTTCGGAATATTGATCCACACCGGCACCTCGGGCTCAGAGGGCACCCTAGCAGCCTGTCGGACTTAACGATTTCGCGCAATTATCGGTAACATCATGCCGACAACTCGCATGGTTTATTGCTTGTTACAGCCGTCACGAGACATAAAATCCCAAAATTGGCGGATTTTTGGCTAAGTCCGACAGGCTGCTAGGCGGACTCGTCGAGGCTGGCCGCCGTATCGGCGAGCATCTCCTCGCGGCGCTGGACGAGGCGCGGCTTTGCTCGAACGATCCGGTCTGCGCCGAGCATGATCCGAGCGCCGAGCACGACCCGATCCACCTGCATGGTGCCGCCTGCCATGGCTGCCTGCTGATCGCCGAGACGAGCTGCGAACAGCTCAACGACTGGCTCGATCGCGCGCTCGTCGTGCCCACGGTCGCCACCCCGGACGCGGCATTTTTCCAATGACGGCCGCGCCGCTTCCCGCTCTCCGCGCCTTGCCCGCCCGGCTCCTCAGCGATCTCGCCCAAGGCCTGCGTTCCGGTCGGCTGGCCGCCGGCGCCTCGCCCTTCACGATTCGTTATGCGTACCCTGAAGCGAGCGAGCCCGCCGCCGCGGAGTTGTCCGGACTGCTCGCCAATGGACTGGGCCCCGGCCACGCAGCGCTGCTGCTCGAGGTCATAGCGGCCGAGCGGGCGCCGGAATCCGGCATCGAGCTGGTGACGAGCGGCTCCGATGCCGCCGGCGGCACGCGCGATACCGGCGTCGTCCTGCGGCAGCTGTTCGCGAGCGCCGAGCGGCGGGTGTTGATCGTCGGGTTCGCCGTTCACCAGGGGCGCGAGATATTCGCAGTTCTCGCCGAGCGCATGCAGCGGCTGCCGGACCTCGCCGTCAGAGTGTGTCTCGACATCAGGCGCAACCCCGGCGACACCACCCGTAGCGACGCTCTATTGAGGCGGTTTGCCGAGCACTTCCTGCGGCTGGAATGGCCGGGACCGAGGCCGCCCGAAGTCTTTTACGATCCGCGCAGCTTGAGCAACAGTGACGGCTCGCGCGCCAGCCTGCATGCGAAATGCGTCGTCGTTGATGGCGAGCGGGTCCATATCGGATCGGCGAACTTCACCGAAGCCGCACAGCTTCGCAACATCGAGATCGGCGTCGTCATCCGTTCAGCCGAAACGGCTCTCGCCATTGAGCGGCATTTCGATGGTCTGATCGGCCAGACGCATCTGCAGCGCTTATCCCTTAGGATGTAAACATTCTGCCGCTCGTCGGGATGCCGCAGTCAGAGACCCTTTGGCGACATTGCTATTGACACGATAATAATAATTGCGTATATGGTACGCTGCCGGTCGAGCAAACGGGTGCCGCGATGATCCACGACGATGTTGTACCGAAGCCGGCGCTGGGGCCGGCCGGTCCGTTGGCGCGGGCGAAACCGGCCGCGGTTGCAGCCACAACCAATGCGGGAGAATTTTGCTGCAGATTTCCTGCAGGTTCAGCAACCGGCAACAATCGATATAACTGATGATTGAGAGCTGCTGAAAGCGGCGCCTCTGTTGACGCGTCCGGCCCGACGACCGCCGGCACGCTGGTGCCCTGCGGTCCCGGCGTCGAACGCCTCGTCGAGGAGGTCGCCGAGCGTTTTCCGGCCGCCCGTACGGCGCTGATGGTGAGCGATCTGTTGACCGGCCCGCGGGCCGCCGCCGAAATGGCCGAGGCAATGGCGGCGCGGCGCTACGATCTCTTGATCGGGACGCAGATCGTCGCCAAGGGGCATCACTTTCCGATGCTGACCCTGGTCGGCGCCGTCGACGCCGATCTGGGGCTCGTCGGCGGCGATCTGCGGGCGGCGGAGCGAACCTATCAGCTCCTGCACCAGGTCGGCGGCCGGGCTGCCGCCTTTCGGCCGGCTCGCGGCGCTGATCCTGAGTGCCGCCGATGCGGAAGCGGCCGATGGCGCGGCCGCCGCACTCGCCCGCGCCGCGCCGCATCTGCCCGGCGTCAACGTGCTGGGCCCGGCGCCGGCGCCGCTCGCGGTCCTGCGCGGTCGTCATCGCCGCCGCTTTCTCGTCAAGGCCGAGCGAGGGGTCAATTTGCAGAGGGTGTTGCGCGAATGGCTGGCGCGGGTCCGGCTTGCCGGCTCGGCCCGCCTCCAGGTCGACATCGACCCCTACAGTTTCCTGTAGCGATTCCTTAGAACCTCGCGACTATACGAGCGGCATGCTCGGCGCACGGGAGGATTGTCATGCAAGGGATTTGCGGCGTCATCTCGACCCTCACCAGTGACGGCCAAGAGGTCATGGGTCCGGGTATGCTGGTCTGGCACTATCCGGACAATTCGATCGTCAACAACTCGCTATTGACCGTCGAGAGCAACCATTTCTGCGTGTTGAAATCGCGTGGCGCGATCCTCAACGTCTACGACACCGGGCAATACCCGGTCACGACGCCCGACCGGCCGATCCTCGGCTCGTTCACCCAAGCCTTCTTCGGCGGTCAGAGCCCGTGGCAATACGAAGCGCTCTACGTCAACCGCGCGAAGATGGTCGTCAAAGCGACCGGCCTCGCGCTGTCCTCGGAAATGGCCGAAATGACCTACGAGGTCGACTATTACTTCCACATCGCCAGCAAGGAAGATGCGGTGGCGCTGGTCACCCATATGCCGATCAGCGAGCACGCGATCACCGCCAAGCAGGTCAACGACTATGCGACGCCGGTCGTCGAGCAGGCGATCAACCAGGTCGTGCAGGTGACCCCGTTCGAGCGCGTCAACGAGAAGATCCACGAGATCGGCGAGGTCGTGCACGGCCACCTGCAGGACTTCCTGAAGGCGTTCGGGATTTCGCTCGATACGGTCAAGGTACTGGTCTTCCCTCGCGACGAACGCATGCGGGCGCTGATCTCGCTGCGCGCCTTCGGTCTGCAGGAGATCGACGCGGTACGCTATTACACCGCGATGCTGATGGCCGAGCACGGCCTCGTCTCGGCGCCGAACATGGCGGTCGGCGAGGCCTTCCACATCGGGGCGCCGGTGCAGGCGACGCTGGCGATGGGCGGCATCGGGCCGCGAGGGCCGGCCGGTGGCTGAGTCGCCGCCGCCCCGGCCGCTGCCCGGCGAGCACAGCCGCCTCTATCGCATCGGGGTCATGCTGCTCAACGGCTACGGTTACAACTGGTACCGGCAGGACAACCAAATGCGGGCCGACGACCTCTTGATCCGATCGCGCGCCGGCGAGCATCTGGAAGGCGCGCTGGCGAAGCTGCGTGACCGCGAAAGCGGCTACCGGCGCAAATATCTGCCGCCGCCGACCCGCGCGCACCCCGACCCCGACCCGCGACATCTCGCCGCGGCGCGGCAATTCCAAGACTTCACCGCCCGCATCCGCGAGGTCGAAACCAGCCTGCGGGGGGCAGCCGTCCCGCCCGACGACAAGGTTTGGCAACGCCATCGCAGCGAACTCGACACCTTGCAGCGGTTGGGCGAGTGCGATGCGCTGGTGGTGGCCGCCGCCAAGGAACTGGATGAACTCGTTGCCGGCCTGCCCGCCGATGCCGCCCTCGATCCGGCGGCCGAGCAGGGGATCGATCGGCGTCTCGCCGGTTTGCAGGCGATCATGGGCCAGCGCGGCGAGATCCTGGCCATGAGTGGCTAGCGCGGCGATCCTTGACGAGAACCGATCGAACGGGCGAAGTCCCCGACCCGGTGCACGACCCCGCGGACGGGGGTTAACCTAGCCTGTGGTCCACACGAGGATCGGTTCCGGGCCGGGGTCGCCCGCCTTGCGCAACGCCGCCCGGCGGTTGCGCCGGTGGCGGGGCTGTGTTAGGGAACCCGTCTCAATTCAGCGCCGTGCGTGACGCGCCGACGCGTCCCGGACCCATCGCAAGGGACCGGCTGCGGCGGCGACCGCGCCGATGCGGCCGAGAAGGATCGCTGTCGATTGGCCTCCGCAGCAATTGGCGTCACGCTTTTGGCCGAGCGCTATGCGGCGGCCCTGTTCGACGTCGCCGACGAGCGCCGAACCCTCGACGCGACCGCCGCCGATCTGCGCCAATTGCGCGTCATGCTGGCCGAGAGCCCAGACCTTGGCCGGCTGATCCGCAGCCCGATCGTCTCGCGCGAGGCAGCAGGACGGGCGGTCACGGCGCTGGCCGAGGCGGCCGGGCTGTCGCGCCTGGTGCGCGATTTTCTCGCCGTCGTCGCCCGCAACCGGCGGCTGTTTGCGGTCCCGGCGATGATCGAAGCCTATCTCGCCAAACTCGCGGCCCGGCGCGGCGAAATAACCGCCGAGGTGATTGCCGCACAACCCTTGAGCGAGGCGCAACTCGACGCCCTCGGCGAGGAGCTGCGGCGCAGTGCCGGCCGGCGGGTCGCCGTCGATGTCCGGGTCGATGCCGGGCTGCTGGGCGGCATCGTCGTCAAGCTCGGCTCGCGCCTTGTCGACGCCTCTCTGAACGGCCGCTTGCGGCGCTTGCAAGCGGTGATGAAGGGTGCGGCGTAGACCGGGCTGCGGCGCGTCCGGGTTGAAGGGGTCAGGATGGAGATTCGTGCGGCGGAGATTTCGGCGATCCTGAAGCAACAGATCGCCGATTTCGGCGGCGAGGCCGACGTTGCCGAGGTTGGCCAGGTGCTCTCGGTCGGCGACGGCATTGCCCGCATCTATGGGCTCGATCGGGTCCAGGCCGGCGAGATGGTCGAGTTTC
The DNA here is from genome assembly GCA_963772295.1 of uncultured Alphaproteobacteria bacterium. GTDB lineage: Bacteria > Pseudomonadota > Alphaproteobacteria > ATCC43930 > CGMCC-115725 > AP-15. The sequence continues at coordinate 265,559 of CAVYWO010000015.1, read as the reverse complement.
CGAACGGGATGAAGGGCATGGCCCTCAATCTCGAAAGCGACAATGTCGGCGTCGTGATCTTCGGCAACGATGCCGGCATCGGCGAGGGCGATATCGTCAAGCGCACCGGCGCCATCGTCGACGTGCCGGTCGGCCGCGGCCTCTTGGGCCGGGTCGTCGATGCGCTCGGCGAGCCGATCGACGGCAAAGGCCCGCTCACCGAGGTGACCCGGGCCCGCGTCGAGGTCAAGGCCCCGGGCATCATACCGCGGCGCTCGGTGCACGAGCCGGTGCAGACCGGGCTCAAGGCGATCGACTCGCTGGTGCCGATCGGCCGTGGCCAGCGCGAATTGATCATCGGCGACCGCCAGACCGGCAAGACGGCGCTGGCCATCGACACCATCCTCAATCAAAAGCAGGTCAACGCCGGCTCCGACGAAAAGCTCAAGCTCTACTGCATCTATGTCGCGATCGGCCAGAAGCGGTCGACGGTCGCCCAGATTGTCAAGACCTTGGAGGATCATGGCGCGCTCGACTATTCGATCGTGGTGGCTTCGACGGCTTCCGAGCCGGCCCCCCTGCAGTATCTCGCACCCTATTCCGGCTGCGCGATGGGCGAGTATTTTCGCGACAACGGCATGCATGCGCTGATGATCTACGACGATCTGTCGAAGCACGCCGTGGCCTATCGCCAGATGTCGCTGCTGCTGCGCCGCCCGCCGGGCCGCGAGGCCTATCCGGGCGATGTGTTCTATCTGCATTCGCGACTGTTGGAACGCGCGGCCAAGATGAACGACGCGCACGGCGCTGGCTCGCTGACCGCGTTGCCGGTCATCGAGACCCAGGCCGGCGATGTGTCGGCCTATATCCCGACCAACGTGATCTCGATCACCGACGGCCAGATCTTTCTCGAGACCGAATTGTTCTACCGCGGCATCCGCCCGGCCATCAATGTCGGCCTGTCGGTCAGCCGCGTCGGCTCGGCGGCGCAGATCAAGGCGATGAAGCAGGTCGCCGGGCGCATCAAGCTCGATCTCGCGCAATACCGCGAGATGGCCAACTTCGCCCAGTTCTCCTCGGACCTCGACGCCGCGACCCAACGCCTCCTGGCCCGCGGCGCGCGGCTGACCGAGCTGTTGAAGCAGCCGCAATTCGCGCCGGTGCCGGTCGAGGAGCAGGTGGTGTCGATCTTTGCCGGGACCCGCGGCTTCCTCGACCGGGTCGAAATCGCCGACGTGACCCGCTTCGAAAGCGCGATGCTCGGCGAATTGCGCGCCAGGGAGCCGGAGCTCCTGGCCGCGATCCGTCGCGAGCGCGAGATCTCCCCGGCGGTCGAAAAGGGGCTCGGCGATTTCCTCGACGGCTTTGCCCGGACCTTCGCCTGACCGACCCGATGTTATGACAGGCTCAGGAGGACGAATTGCCGAGCCTGAAAGACTTGCGCAACCGGATCCGCAGCGTCCGGTCGACCCAGAAGATCACCTCGGCGATGAAGGTCGTCGCCGCCTCGCGGCTGCGGCGCGCGGTCCGGCAGGCCGAGGCGGCGCGCCCTTATGCCCAACGGATGGAGCAGGTGCTGGCCTCGCTCGCCGGGCGCATGGCCGGCCTCGCCGGGGCGCCACCGCTCTTGGTCGGCAGCGGCCGCGACCAGACCCATCTGATCGTCGTCGCGACCTCGGACCGCGGCCTCGCCGGCGGGTTCAACGCCTCGATCCTGCGCGAGGCGCGGCGCCGGATCCGCGACCTCGAACTCGGCGGCCGCACCGTTACGGTCCTGACCATCGGCCGCAGGGGGCGCGACGGACTGCGCCGCGACTATGGGCGGCTGATTCGCGACAGCCTTACCGATATCGGCCGCCGGCAGCTCACCTTCGACGAGGCCCGCGGCATCGCCGAGCGCATCCTCGTGCTCTACGGCGAGGGCGGGTTCGATGTCTGCACGATCGTCTACAACCGGTTTCGCTCGGCGATCACGCAGATCCTCACGGCACAGCAGTTGATCCCGTTCGCGCCGGCGGCCGCCGAAGAGGCGGCGGCACTCGGCGGGGCGGTCTACGAGTTCGAGCCGACCGAGGAGGAGATCCTCGGCGAATTGCTGCCGAAGAACCTCGCGGTGCAGATCTTTACGGCCCTTCTCGAAAACGCGGCGAGCGAGCAGGGGGCGCGGATGACGGCGATGGAGAACGCGACGCGCAACGCCGGCGAGATGATCGACCGTCTTACGCTCAACTACAACCGCACCCGCCAGGCGGCGATCACCAAGGAGCTGATCGAGATCATCTCCGGCGCCGAGGCGCTCTGACCCTCATAAGGAAATCCCCGCAATGGCCAGAAACAGTATCGGCACCATCACCCAGGTCATCGGCGCTGTCGTCGACGTGCATTTCGACGGTGACCTGCCGGCGATCCTCTCCGCCCTCCACGTCGACAACGGCGGCCGCCGGCTGGTTCTCGAAGTGGAGCTGCAGCTCGGCGAGAACACGGTGCGCACGATCGCGATGGACACCACCGACGGGCTGGTGCGAGGCGCCCAGGTGACCGATACCGGCGAGCCGATCATGATGCCGGTCGGTCCCGAGACCCTGGGCCGGATCATGAATGTGATCGGCGAGCCGGTCGACGAGCGCGGCCCGGTCGTGACCAAGCTGCGCGCCCCGATCCACAGGCCCGCACCCGAATTCGTCGACCAGTCGACCGAGGCCGAGATCCTGGTCACCGGCATCAAGGTCGTCGACCTCTTGGCACCCTATGCCAGGGGCGGCAAGGTCGGATTGTTCGGCGGCGCCGGGGTCGGCAAGACCGTGATCATCATGGAGCTGATCAACAACATCGCCAAGGCCCATGGCGGCTATTCGGTCTTTGCCGGCGTCGGCGAGCGCAGCCGCGAAGGCAACGACCTCTATCACGAGATGTTGGAATTGGGGGTGATCACCGCCGACGGGCCGGGCTCGAAGGCTGCCCTCGTCTACGGCCAGATGAACGAGCCGCCCGGGGCGCGCGCCCGGGTCGGCCTCTCCGGGCTCACCGTCGCCGAGTATTTCCGCGACGAGGAGGGCCAGGACGTGCTGTTCTTTGTCGACAACATCTTTCGCTTCACGCAGGCGGGCTCGGAGGTGTCGGCGCTGTTGGGGCGGATCCCCTCGGCGGTCGGTTATCAGCCGACCCTGGCGACCGACATGGGCACTTTGCAGGAGCGGATCACCACGACCAAGAAGGGCTCGATCACCTCGGTGCAGGCGATTTATGTGCCGGCCGACGATTTGACCGACCCGGCGCCGGCCACTTCCTTCGCCCATCTCGACGCGACGACGGTGCTGTCGCGGCAGATCGCCGAGCTCGGCATCTATCCGGCGGTCGACCCGCTCGAACTCGACCTCGCGCATGCTCGATCCGCGGGTTGTCGGCGATGAGCATTACCAGGTGGCGCGCGATGTGCAGCGCGTGTTGCAGACCTACAAGTCCTTGCAGGACATCATCGCGATCCTTGGCATGGACGAGCTCTCCGAGGAAGACAAGCTGACCGTCGCCCGCGCCCGCAAGATTCAGCGCTTTCTGTCGCAGCCCTTCCATGTCGCCGAGGTGTTCACCGGCACCCCGGGGGTGTTCGTCAAGCTCGAAGACACGATCAAGGGCTTCAAGGGGATCGTCGCCGGCGAGCACGACGACCTGCCGGAGAGCGCCTTCTACATGGTCGGCACCATCGAGGAGGCGATCGAGAAGGGCCGCAAGATGGCGGCCGAAGCCGCCTGACGGGCCGCGCTCACCTCCTGACGCGCCGAGCGCGCCACGCGTCCCAATCGACCGCCCGCGACTCCCGCAAGGTCAAAGCGGTGACGCGCTCGGTGAAGATCACGAGACTGGCACAATCGAACCGTGCGCTAGGTACGATCAGGCTGTCGAATTCGAGAAAATAGGCCGCTGCGGCAATCGCACGTGTTGCATCGTATTCGAAGGTCCGATAGCGACCGAGATCGACACCGAGCGGAGCGAGGCTTTCAATATCCGCAAACCTGAGCGTCCGCTCGGTCTCTACTACGATACGATGCACCTCGTGTTCGATGCGGCTCGGCCACACCGGTTCGAGCGAAAGCCGGTATCCGATTTCGGCGAGCGCACCATCCTGCTCGAGGCTCGTATAGAGGACTTCAAAATCGGCGCTTGTGCTCCACCTTCCAGGTGCGGTCGAACCCCGCAGCGCATCCCTCCCTTTGCGCGTCACGCGCCAGACTTCGCCCGCAAACCGTTCCGGACCGATAGCTTCGAGCGCGTCGAGGACGGCTCTGTCATGAACCGGCTTCCCGCCGATCATGGTCAAGTATAGGTGCTGTGATCGAGGCTCTCGATCACCGCGAGCACTTCGTCGGCGCGACCAGCGTGGATCAGATCGATCGCGCGCTCGCCATTCAGTAGCTGATGCTTCGAATAGAGCCAGATGCGCGTCTCATCCGGCGAGTAGAACTCCGCCAGCCGATCCACGACATAGCGCAGATCCGAGATTACCAGCTGGGTCTTTGGGTGTGGGAACGCCCTTCCGGCGGTCCAGCGGGATACGGTAGCGGGGGATACCGCCACGATATTGGCGACGTCGGTGCTCTTCAGCCCGCCGCGTGCGCGCAAATCGTCCAGGATCTTGGCAACTGCGCTGGCCATAGTCAGCGTCCCAAGATCGCAGCGATTGCCCCGCCGCCTCCGCGGAAAGGAACCGGAAGAGATCGCGTAGCAATGCCCCCCTGTGATTCGAGATCATCGAGTGCGTCCCGTAAGAGCACCAAACGCTTTCTCGCGTCATCGACGAGTTGCCGCGTATCGTCGTCCAGGAGTTTCAATCTTGCGCCGAGGCGGGCTGAACGAACCGCCGGCTCCAAATGGCGCATCAAGAAATGTTCAGCCCGTCGTGCGTCTGGAATTACCGATAAGTCGACGAGCTGTTTGCAGCGTTGCGTTATAAAATGGGCATGAGGATTTTCCTTCATGTCGTCGATGCCATGTGGGCAACAATTCGGATCGTTGCACCCAAATCGCGGTCGCCCCCCTCTGGTCGAAAATATTGCATTCAACTGATCTTCGTAAAAATAGCGGTCAAGCTCGGCGATATAAATGCGCCTCTTGCTGCCGCCTCCTTGGGCCGGCTTTTTCCAATCGCCGGCTCGGAAGCTTTCTTTTTGACCCACGCCGTGACAGAGACCGCCGATGGCACCGAACGCCGCTAGAGCGAGACCAGCAAAACCACCCGCGAAGTCGGCCACGAACGGTCGTCCGAGTGCGTGAAGGTCAGCGATCAATTTGATCAGGTGCCTTGTCCCGGCCCCTGTTGCAGTGGCACCGAAACCGGAGATGCGGAGCCAAACATTGTCGATTGGGAGGTTGCCTAGAGCAGCGATTAACTCTCGCCGTTGCTGTGCATCCTTTATCAGCGCGTTGGTCGTGATCAATTGGTAATCGATGGCGATGGATCGACCGCCGACCCGATCGAATTCCAGGCGGAGCATTTCGCAAAACGACAGGTCAATATCTCGCCACCGATTGTCGACTGTTTCAAGTAGATGAGCGGGCGCCAAGACGACTTTGACCCCGATTTGTACCGCGAACTCAGCGATAAGTCTTGCAAGGTTGGAATTTTGTTTTGGCCCGAAATCGTCGGGAGACCACGGCCTCTCCGGGTTTGCCCAGGATAGGCGGCCAACCGACGATCGGGAGCGACCCTCGGTTGCCATCTCGGCGAAATTCGGGTCGAGCACGATCTCGCAGCCGCTCGCTCTGAGCCATTCTAAGAGCCCAATCTGATTCGCCACATAGGCCGCGTCGAAAACCACCCGTCGATAAGGCAATCGGCCTGCAGCGTCTAACGCCTCAAGCTTCTTTTGCCAGGTGTGGCCTACCCGCAGAAAGCCAGCCAACGCGGGTGACGGCGGGTGGAGTTGGTGAATGGTCGCAACCATAAGGGGACCCTGCTTAGAAACGTCCCCACTGTTACATATCGTTTTCAGATGTGTCAACGTTGAAATCAAAATGCAACCCCAGCCTTTATCGGTCAGGCAGGCTGGCCGTGTCCTCCCGGCAGGCCGCGCCTTCCAACGCAGTAACCGCGCTGGGGCCGCCATTTGTGGGGGCGACGCCAAAGCCGAAGGGGGTGCCGATGAACGAGCCCCCCGGGGCGCGCGCCCGGGTCGGCCTCTCCGGGCTCACCGTCGCCGAGTATTTCCGCGACGAGGAGGGCCAGGACGTGCTGTTCTTTGTCGACAACATCTTTCGCTTCACGCAGGCGGGCTCGGAGGTGTCGGCGCTGTTGGGGCGGATCCCCTCGGCGGTCGGTTATCAGCCGACCCTGGCGACCGACATGGGCACTTTGCAGGAGCGGATCACCACGACCAAGAAGGGCTCGATCACCTCGGTGCAGGCGATTTATGTGCCGGCCGACGATTTGACCGACCCGGCGCCGGCCACTTCCTTCGCCCATCTCGACGCGACGACGGTGCTGTCGCGGCAGATCGCCGAGCTCGGCATCTATCCGGCGGTCGACCCGCTCGACTCGACCTCGCGCATGCTCGATCCGCGGGTTGTCGGCGATGAGCATTACCAGGTGGCGCGCGATGTGCAGCGCGTGTTGCAGACCTACAAGTCCTTGCAGGACATCATCGCGATCCTTGGCATGGACGAGCTCTCCGAGGAAGACAAGCTGACCGTCGCCCGCGCCCGCAAGATTCAGCGCTTTCTGTCGCAGCCCTTCCATGTCGCCGAGGTGTTCACCGGCACCCCGGGGGTGTTCGTCAAGCTCGAAGACACGATCAAGGGCTTCAAGGGGATCGTCGCCGGCGAGCACGACGACTTGCCGGAGAGCGCCTTCTGGTCGGCACCATCGAGGAGGCGATCGAGAAGGGCCGCAAGATGGCCCGCCTGAAGGCTTAGTATTCCTTGTAGGGCAGGAATTTGCCGCTCAGGGTCAGCTTGACCCGGTCGCCCTTCGGGTCGGGCTGGCGCTCGATCGCCATGTCGAAATCGATGGCGCTCATGATGCCGTCCCCGAATTCCTCCTGGATCAGCTCCTTCCAGGTCGTGCCGTAGACCTGCACCAGCTCGTAAAAGCGATAGATCAACGGATCTGTCGGCACCTGCCCGGGCAGCGAGCCGCGGTACGGAACCTCCTGCAGCAGCCGCTCTTCATCGCTGCCGAGCCCAAATAGCCGGGCGGCACGCGCCGCCTGTTCGGGGCGCAGCTTCATCTGGCCGAGGAGCGCCGCGGTCAGGTAGACCGCCGAGCCGCCGCCGATCTCGGCGACGGCCTCCTTCCAGCTCAGCCCCTTTGCGCGCTTTGCCGCGAGGATCTTGCGGGTCAATTCGTCACGGGTCATCGCCGTCTCCTGTGCCTTTCCGAGCAATCCTATGCCCATAGCACGAAGAATGGGCCAGAGAGCGTAGGGCGGGCGGAACTCAGCGCAGCCCGCCGCCCGTGTTGCGGGGCTCGGCGGGTTGCACCCGCCCACCGTACATCGGCAGGGTAACGGCTCCAGGGCATCGGGTAACGAACACAGCCGAGAGGCGGCCGTTGTGCCGGCGGATTTACGGTGATAAAATGAAATTCTCGGTTGGGGTTGCGGAGGGGATCGACCGAGGATCGATCAACAGAGATTAAAGAGGTCCTGCGCGCCGTCCGCCCTCATCCCGCGGGCGGTGGCGCCAGCGCCTGCGGAGGAGAGGAGACATGTCTGGAGAACGGTCCAAAACTCAGTTGACCCGACGCACCCTGATCAAGGCCGGCGGAGCGGCAGGGGTCACGGTTTACGTGCTGTGGTCGAGCCCGGCCTGGGTCGGGTCGCGCATCGCACTGGCCGCGAACCTGACCACGCTCAACGCTGCGCAAGCCAAGGAGATGCTGGCGGTGGCCCGCCAGCTCGTCCCGCACGACAAGCTCGGCGACGAGTACTACTGGGTGGTCGTCGAAGCGATCGACAAGGACATGGCCGCCTCCCAAGAGCTGGCGACGCGAATCCGCGATGGCTTGGCGCAGTTGAACCAGGTCGCCGGCGGCGATTTCACCGCCGTCGATGCAGACAAGCAAGTCGCAGCAATGAAGAAGCTCGAGGGCACTCCGTTCTTCTCCGACATGCTCAACAAGACGCAGTATAATTTCTATGACAACAAAGCGGTATGGATAAAATTCGGCTACGAAGGCTCTTCCTGGGAGAAAGGGGGTTACATCGACCGCGGGTTCAATGACGTCAAGTGGACGGACGGGTAAGGAGCCCGAGACCCGGGTACGTGCCCGGAGCTTTTCGGAATTCCGGTAGATGCTCAACTTCCACGAGGGGTCAAAGACATGGCCGCCAAATATGAACTGAAAGACGACAGCGTCATTGTGGTCATCGGCTCGGGCGCGGGCGGGGGAACCCTGGCCAACGAGCTATGCCAGAAGGGCGACAAGGTGGTTTGCCTGGAGGCCGGGCCCCACCTGACGCAGGACGACATCGTCAACGACGAATTCGCGATGTACGTCAAGTTGACCTGGCAGGATCCGCGCGAAGGTCAGCCGATCTGGATCGTCAAGGCGGTGGGCGGCTCGACCGTGCATTGGGCGGGCCTGTCCATCCGTTTCAAGGATTACGAGCTGAAGTCGCGGACCGTGTACGGCGCGGTCGCGGGCGCCAATCTGTTGGATTGGCCGATCACTTTGGCCGAGCTGGAGCCCTACTACGACAAGGCCGAAAACAAGATGGGGGTCACCGGCACCAACGGGCTGCCGCGCCAGCCCGAGACCAACGCCTTCAAGGTCGTCAATTATTGCGCGAAGAAGGCCGGGTACTCCTTCGAGATGGGACCCTCGGCGATCAACTCGGTGGCCCGCGACGGGCGCCCCTCCTGCCAGATGATCGGGTTCTGCACCTCGGGCTGCAAGATCGGCGCGAAGTGGTCGACGCTCTACACCGAGATCCCCAAGGCCCTCCAGACCGGCAAGTACGAGCTGCGCCCCAACTGCATGGCTTTGCAGATCCAGCATAATGCCGAGGGCAAGGCCACCGGCGTGCTCTATGCCGACGCACGCGGCCAGCACCAAGTGCAGAAGGCCCGGGTCGTGTGCGTAGCCGGGAACTCGATCGAGAGCCCGCGCCTGCTCTTAAACTCGGCCTCGAACCTGTTCAAGGACGGGATGGCCAACTCTTCGGGCCAGGTCGGCCGGAACTACATGCGTCACGCGACCCAGCACATCTATGCAACCTTCGAGCAGCCGGTCAACGCACACCGGGGCATCCACGCCCCCGGGATCATGCGCAGCGAAGCCCGCAACGACCCCTCGCGCGGCTTTGCCGGCGGCTATCACCTGGAAATATTCGACGTTGGGCTGCCGTTCACCGCGATCAGCGTCGTGCCCGGCGGCTGGGGCCGCAAGGTCTCCAGCCTCATCGAGCAATACAATCACATGGTCGCGGTCTGGACCTGCGGCGAGGATCTGCCGCAAGCCGACGCGCGGATCAGCCTCGACAGCTCGAAGAAAGATCAGTACGGCTTGCCGATCCCCAACATCGCGCCGGTCAAGGATCACCCCAACGACGCGGCGCTGCTGAAGCATGCCCGGAAGACACTCGAATCGATTTACCAGGCGGGGAACGCGAAGGACATAGTATGGCGCAACCCATTTCCCAACAGCCACAACATGGGCTCGTGCCGAATGAGCGCGAAGCCGGCCGACGGGGTGTGCAACGGCTGGGGTCAAACCCACGACGTCAAGAACCTGTTCATCAGCGACGGCAGCCAGTTCACGAGCTCCGCGTGCTGCAATCCGACGCTGACGATCGTGGCATTGGCAATCCGCCAGGCAGACTATATCCACACGCAGATGGGCGCCGGGGTGATCTGAAATCCGGGCGGGGGCCTCCCGGCTTTGGGAGGCCCCGTGGCAGGCGGTTTGCGCGAACCGACAGAGCACTGCGACGAACTCGTGGCGCCGATGGACGTAGCGGCGTGGCTAGGACTGGGTCTCGAGCGCTATGAAGGCGCGTTCCGCGACAACGACGTCGATGCCGCGGTGCTGCCGCAACTGACGGCCGACGACCTGATCAACATCGGCGTGATTTCGGTCGGTCATCGCCGCAAGCTTCTCGCCGCGATCGCCGCTCTCGGTGCCAAGGCGCAGGCCGTCACCGTTACGGCGCCGGTGCGAACGGACGCCGAGCGCCGCCAGCTGACGGTGTTGCTCTGCGACCTCGCCGGCTCGACCGCGCTGTCGGCGCGGCTCGATCCCGAGGACCTGCTCGAGCTCGTCGCCGCCTATCATCGCGCCGTCGCGAAAGTCGTCGCCGGGTTCGACGGTTTTGTCGCCAAATACATGGGCGACGGCGTGCCGCTGTCCATTGAGGAATTGACCGAGAGCGTGTTGGAGAGTGGCCTGTTGCGCGCGGAGCTTGATCGCTATGTGCTCGATTTCGCTCTGCCGCCATTCGCGATCCCGGCGACGCTTCACGACTTGGCTTCGGCCCGAATGGTTGGTTTCGCGGCGTGCAACTCACCCACGCGCTGGCCGCCGATTGTGCAGTTCCGGGGCGAGAACGGCTGTCCGATTGCGGGATACTTCGGCGGTTGATCGCAACTTCCGCGAGGAGCGGGGGGCCCCCTCCCTGACCGTCCCCCGCGTGCGGGGGAGGGAACGGGTGGGGACGGCGGCATGGGCCGCGACGCCGGCGGGCGGCGTGGCGCTGCTGATCGTCGGCAGCTTTTTGCTGCGGCTCTCGTTTGCCGCCACCGTCGGCCTCGGCATTGACGAGAGCTACATGGTCGCGGCCGGCCGCCGCCTGGCGGTCAGCTATTTCGATCACCCGCCCTTGGCCTGGTGGCTCGCCTGGGGTGCGGCGCACCTCTTCGGCAGCGAGGCGCCGGTCGTCGTCCGGCTGCCGTTCATCATCTTGTTCGCGCTGGCGACTTGGCTCGTTTACCGCTTGACCGCGGTGTTGTTTGACCGTCGGGCCGGCTTGTGGGCGGCGATCATTCTGAACCTGGCGCCGGTCTCGGGCGTCACCTCGGCCAGCTGGGTCTTGCCCGACGGTCCGCTCAATGCCGCGCTCTTCGGCGCGGCCCTCTGCCTCGCCAAGGCGTTGCCGGCGGCGGGCCGGGCCGCCTGGGGCTGGTGGCTCGGCGCCGGGATCGGCGCCGGTCTCGCCCTCCTCTCGAAATATTCGGCAGCGCTTGCGGTGCTGGGGGCGCTCGCCTTTCTGCTCAGCGAGCCCAGCAGCCGCCGCTGGCTGACGCGGCCCCATCCCTACCTCGCCGCCGCCATAGCACTCGCGCTGTTTCTGCCGGTGCTGATCTGGAACGCCCGGCACGGCTGGATCTCGTTCCGCTTTCAAGCCGGGCGCGCCGGCGCCCGGTTCGACCCGTTCGGGCCGCTCGCGGCGCTCGGCGGGGCCGCTCTCTACATCCTGCCGTGGCTCTGGCTGCCGCTCTGCTGGTCCGGGTTGGCGGCGTTGCACCGCGGGCCGGGCGACAGAAACAGCTGGCTGCTCGTCTGCCTCGCGGCGCCGCCGATCGGATTTTTCACGCTGATTTCGCTGTCGAGCCATGTGCTGTTTCACTGGGCCGCGCCCGGCTATCTGATGCTGGTGCCGCTCCTCGGCGCCGCCCTCGAACGCCGTCGGCAGGCGGGCCGGCCGGTCGGCCGCTGGCTCGGCGCCAGCGCGATCCTCGTCCTCCTCGGCACCGGTCTCGTCGCCGGCGAGGTTCGTTTCAATTGGCTGCCGCGAGCGGTATGGATGTCGGCCTTGGGCAAGAACCCCCTCGCCAGCGCCGTCGATTGGACCTCGCTGCGCGACGAGCTCGGCGAACGCGGGCTCCTCGACCGACCGAGGCTGGTCGTCGCCGCGGTCCGCTGGCTCGACGCCGGCAAGATCGATTATGCGCTCGGCGGTCGGGTTCCGGTGCTGTGCCTCGGACCCGACCCGCGGCAATACGGGCTCAACGCGCCGCTTGCTCGCTACGCCGGCGAGGATGTGCTGATCGTCGCCCCCGGCCGTTCGCTCGCCGCGATCAAGGCGCAGTTCGGTGCATTGTTCAACGACATCGAACCGCTGGCACCGGCCGAGATCGGCGTCGCCGGAAAGCCGGTCGCGCGGGTGCCGCTGTTTATCGGAAGCGGCCTGCGCCCGCCGACCGAGGTTGCCGGTGGTATTGCGGGTAACCCTTGAAATCGCAGGCGAGATAGAGCGCGTATCGGCGCTCGGCACCGGGCCCGAGCGGAATGACGATCGATCCGATCGGGTCGAGGGCGGCAAAGCTCGGCCGCATCTCGCCGGCGAGATCGTGCTTGGCCACCAGAAGAAAATTGCCGCCGAGATAATCCTTCATGTTGTTCGTCAGGTCCCATTCGTCCCTGACCCGGTCGAAGAGATCCCATTTGACTGCGTCGAACGGGTGCGGCCGCACGTAATAGATCAGCGCGGCCAGGGTTTCGCGGTCGTCGGCAAAGAGCCGGTAGCCGGGGTGGACGGCAAGCGCCGCCCCGACCCGCGCGCCGAGCTCGCGCCAGCCGCGCAAGCGATTGAGCGGGTCGTATTCGGCCGGCAGCGCGATCCCAGCGGCGGCGAGCCCCGGCAGCCCGGCAAACAGCAGCAAGGCGGCGACGAGATGCGCCGTGATCGACAACGCGACCAGCCGGCGCCAGCCGTTTTCCAACAGCCGGGCGACGACCAGCACCGTCGCCGAGACATAGGCGGGTGCGGCCCAATTGGCGTGCGCCCGCGACAAAAAGCTGACGCAGAGCATCATCGCCAGGGTCGGCAAGGCGAAGACCGCGAGGAGCCGCGCCCGCGGCTCGGCCAAGGCTCGCGGCCGCGCCGCCAGCAGCAGCAATCCGGCGAAAAACAACGGGCCGAAGACGGCGAATTGCGCGGCGACAAAATCGAGAAACTGGCTGGGGTGGAACAGCCCCGCGGAAAGCCCGGCGTTGTCGGCGGTATGCCGGTAGCTGACAAAACTGTTGTTCCAGTTCCACCATAGATTGGGCGAGTAGACCAGCAACGCCACGCCGACGGCGGCGAGCAGCGGCCTGACATGTCGGCGCTCGGAAGGGACCAGGACGACGAAGCCGAGGGCCGAGAGGAGCCAATAGGCCATCGCGTATTTGGAGAGGAGGCCAAGGCCGGCGGCGATGCCCCCGGCCAGCCACCAGCGCCAGCCGCCGCCCTCGCGCGCCCGGATGAAGGCGTAGAGGGCGGCGGCCCAGAACAGCAGCAACGGCGCGTCGGTCGAGATGACCCAGGCGGCGACCGAAGCGCCCGGCAGCGAGGCATAGGCGATCGCCGACCAAGCGCCGACCCGGCGGTCGTAGAGGCGAGCGCCGATCGAATAAACAAAAACCGCCGCTCCTGCGGTCAACAGCGGCGCCGACAGGCGGATCGCAAATTCGCCGTCGCCGAAGGGCGCCGTCGTCAGCGCGATCAGCCAGGCGACAAGCGGCGGCTTCGAGTAATAGCCGAATGCCAAGTGTTTGGCCCAGAACCAATATTGTGCCTCGTCCGGATAGAGGCCGGCGGGCTGCAGGCAAAGCCATCCGAGCCGCGACACGGTGATCAGCGAGACCGCGGCCAGCATCGCCGCGACCGGCGAGCCGGCACCGGGCAGGCGGCCGGCGCCGACGTCGCGAGGGATGCTTCGGTAGAATGACATCGGTGGACCCGCGGCGCGCCGCCGCAAGCCGGGGCGGCTCAGCCCCGCTCGACGGCCCCGGCGAGGCGATCGGCGGCGCGCCGGCAGTCGTCGCCGCTGACGTCTAGATGGGTCACGGCGCGCACCGTGCGGTCGGCAAAGGCCGACACCAGGACCCCGGCCTCGCGGGCGCGGGCGACGATCGTGGCGGCATCCGGCGCGGGCGCGGCCATGCGAAAAATCACGATGTTGGTCTGCACGGTACCGAGATCGATCTCGACGCCGCGCAATCCGGAAAGGCGCTCGGCCAGCAGTCGGGCATTCGCGTGGTCCTCGGCGAGCCGATCGAGATTGTGCTCGAGCGCCCACAAACCGGCGGCGGCGAGAATGCCGGCCTGGCGCATCGCGCCGCCAAACATCCGGCGAGCACGCTGGGCGCGGGTGATCAGGGCCGCGCCGCCGGCAAGAACGCTGCCGACCGGGCAGCCGAGCCCCTTCGACAGCGCCACCGAAACGAGATCGAACGGCGCCGCGAGTTCGGCAAGCCTGCGCCCGCAGGCGGCAGCGGCGTTGAACAGGCGCGCCCCGTCAAGATAGCTCGCCATCCCCAATTCGCGCGCGGCAGCGCAGATCGCGACGGCGTCCGACGGCGGAAAGACCACCCCGCCGCCGCGATTGTGGGTGTTCTCGATCGCGACCAGGGTCGTCGGCGGAAAGACGATATGTCCCGCCGGCTTATAGGCGGCGCGCAGATCGCGGGCGGTGAAGACGCCGCCGCGCCCGACCGCAGTGAACTGGACGCCCGAATTGGCGGCCCCGGCGCCCAACTCGTGCCAGACGATATGCGCCTCCCGCCCGAGCACGACTTCGTCGCCTGGCCGGGTGAGCAGCTTGAGGCCGATCTGGTTCGCCATCGTCCCGCTCGGCACGAAGAGTGCCGCCGCCTTGCCGAGCATTTCGGCGATGCGCTCCTGCAAGCGGTTGACCGACGGGTCTTCGCCGTATTGATCGTCGCCGACTTCCGCCGCGGCCGTCGCTTGGCGCATGCCGGCGGACGGCCGGGTCACCGTATCGGAACGCAGGTCGATCGGCTCCATTTCTCTGCTCCAAATTGGCTGCTTGTCCGGGGATATCCGACCCCACGCGCGCGATCAATTGCCGCGGCCTTTGCCGCGGGGCAGCCGGCTCCCGAAGCCCGGCAAAAGCCCCCCGCGCGCCGGCGCTGGACCTGATGTTAACGACGTGGCATGATCGGCGCCGAGGTCGACATCCGGAAAGCGGATCTTCGCATGAAGCCGCGGCTCTTGCGCGCCCTTGTGACCGCGCTCTGCGCGGTGTGGATCGCGGTAGCGATGCCGTCCGATGCCGCGTCATGCCGCCACACGCGCACCCACGACTGCCTGAAACAGCCGATGACGTTGGACTTCAGTTCGGTTCCGGAGATCTCCAACGACATCATCGGCCAGCAGCCGCCTTCTCGACCCCGACACAACCCGGCAATCGATCCGCAGCCCGCGGCGAACCCGTATACCGGGCCGATGATCGGGCGCAGCGCTGTTGGGGTTCCGACCGTCGGGTATTACTGGTCGATCAACTGAACCTCGTCGAACCCGCGTCCGGCACAAGCGCTCCGGCCGATGCCGCCGCTGGACATACTCTCCGGCGATCCGCTGATCCGTATCCTCGCCGGCATTGCGGTGCTGCTGTTTGTCGGCCGCGCCGTGCTGGCCCCCGGGCGCGGCCGCTACGCCTGGGCGAAATGGGCCAAATGGGGAGCGATCGCCGCGTTCTCGGCGGCCTTCATCTACGCCCTCGGCCTAACCTTATTGTGGGCCTTCGGCGCGTCCCGCTGACCGCCGCGCGCAGCGGCGGCCGGCGGGCGCAGGCGGGCTCGCACGCCGGCACCAGCGTCCATAATTCGTCAAAGAAAAGGGCCGGAACTCGAAAGTTCCGGCCAAGTCCGAACAGGGAGGCTTCACGTCTGGGAGACGTAAGGGTCCGAAGACCCTCTTCCCGGGCACAAGTCCCGGGAACCCTTACCGGCGCTAACGACCGCCGGAAACCTTGCATGGACATGTTATAGGATGTGCCGGCTAGCTCCACCACCGGGAATTTCCGCTGGCTCGTCTGCAAAAAGCGCAATGCTCTAGCCGCCCCGCCCTTCGCGTAACGGCTCGCTGGTCGCAATGCACCTTCAACCGTGTCGCCCCTCGGCGACCTTACGCAGCAGAAAGTCGCGGAACACGCTCACGCGCTTCGAGGTTCGCAGCTCTTCCGGATAGACGAAATAGGCCTCGACCGGCGGTCCGGTCAGTTCGGGCAGGACGCGCACGAGATGGGTGGCTTCGCTCGCCATGAAATCCGCCAGCCCGGCGATCCCGAGGCCGCTCTCGACCGCGCGCAGCATGGCATAAAAGTTGTTGACGCTGAGAATCGGCTTGCGCTCCTGAGCTGACCGCGAGCCGGCATCGAGCAGCCAGTTGACGTTCGGCACCGGCGGCCGCGCGTCCTCGCCATAGACGATGAGGCGATGCTCGTCGAGGTCTTCGGGCGTTTGCGGCGCGCCGTGCTTCTTGATGTATTCGGGCGCCGCGTAGACATGGCTCGGCACGCTGAGCAAATGCCGCTGGATCAGATCCGGCTGGCGCGGCGGCGACATGCGGATCGCGACATCGGCTTCGCGCATCGACAGGTCGAGTTCGGTATCGTCGATGACCAGACTGACCTGAATCTCCGGGTAGAGATCGAGGAACTCGCGAATCCGCGGCGTCAGCCACGTGGCGCCGAAGGCTACCGTCGTGGTGATCTTGAGCGGTCCTTTCGGGCGGTCCTTCGATTCGGTGATCAGCCCTTCCGCCATCGTCAATTTGGCGAATACCTCGCGCGCGGTGCGAAACAAAAGTTCGCCCTGCTCGGTCAGGATCAGCCCGCGCGCATGGCGGTGAAACAACGGCACGCTAAGGCTTTCCTCGAGCGCGCTGATCTGGCGGCTGACCGCGGATTGGCTGAGGTTCAGCGATTCGCCCGCATGGGTAAAGCTGCCGGCCTCGGCAACCGCGTGGAAAACCCGCAACTTGTCCCAATCCATGACCATGCCCCCGGCTCGCGGCGCGCCGCGAGCGGCTTTCGCCTCCCGCTATTCGGCCGCGCGCGCGGCGATGCTCTCTGCCTCTGCCGCCAGAAATTTCTCCGCCTCGATCGCGGCCATGCAACCCAGTCCCGCGGCCGTCACCGCCTGGCGAAAGATCTTGTCCTTGACGTCGCCGGCGGCAAACACCCCCGGGATGCCGGTTTCGGTCGAATCGGGCCGGGTGATGACATAGCCCTCCGGGTCGAGGGGCAGCTGGCCGGCGACCAGCCCCGTGACCGGCGTATGGCCGATCGCGACAAAGACGCCGTCGCAGGCGCGCGTGCTCGAACCGCCGGTGCGCAGATTGCGCAGTCGAACACCGGCGACGGCAGGCGGCTCGCGCTCTCCCAGAATCTCGTCGACCACGCTATTCCAGACGATCTCGATCTTCGGATTGCGGAACAGCCGGTCCTGCAGGATTTTCTCGGCCCGCAGCGCATCGCGACGGTGCACGAGGGTGACCCGCCGCGCATGGTTCGTCAGATAGAGCGCTTCCTCGACGGCCGTATTGCCGCCGCCGACGACGACGACCTCCTTGCCGCGGAAGAAGAACCCGTCGCAGGTCGCACAGGCCGAGACGCCAAAGCCGCGGAACACCTCTTCGCTCGGCAGTCCAAGCCAGCGCGCCTGCGCGCCGGTGGCGAGGATCAGCGTTTCGCCGACATAGGCGGCGCCCGAATCGCCAGTCGCAACAAAGGGCCGCCGGCCGAGATCGATCGCCATGATCAGATCGGCGATGATCCGGGTCCCGACATGCTCCGCCTGCTTCTGCATCTGCTCCATCAGCCAAGGGCCTTGCACCGCCTCGGCAAAGCCCGGGTAGTTCTCGACCTCGGTGGTGATCGTCAGCTGGCCGCCGGGCTGCAATCCCATAATCAGCAACGGCTCGAGATTGGCGCGCGCCGCGTAGATCGCCGCAGTATAGCCGGCGGGGCCCGCGCCAACGATTAACACTTTGCTGTAGTGAGGTTGCGGCATCGGCCAATCCCGGTGAATCCGACAGCACAATATATTCTCTTGCGGCGCGACGGAAAGCAGCGCCGCCGGCATTCGCTAGAAGCCGAACATGTGGTCGAGGCTGAACGCACCGCTCGCCGCGAGAAGCCCGTGATAGCCGAACAGCCGGCAGGTTTTGTCGCGAATGATCGCATAGGCGCCGGTTCCGGCGCGGGCGCGGGTCGCCGCATCGAATAGGTCGCGATAACGCCACAGCCGCGAGCCGGAGCACGGGATCGCCATGCGCGCCGTTGCCGTCTCGCAACCCGTCCGGTCGTAAAGGATGATTTCGGTGGCACTCAGCGGCAGCCACGGGCGCGAGGCCGGGTAGATCAGCTGGCACAAAGTGTCGTGGCGGTCGTCGCCAAGCCTCAAGAACAGCCGGGTCGACAATCCCGGCGGCCGCCCGGAATAGGATTGCGGCTCGCTGCGATAGGTCAGGATCGTGTTGAATACATGGGCTCCAAAGCTGGTTTCGGCGGCATGGCCGGTGCTGCGGCGGTGATAGCGGAAGATCGCATGCAGCCAACCGTCGGCCTCGCCGCCGGCTGAGAAGTCGTAGACCAGCTCAAGATGGCCGTACCCGTTGCGCAGGGCCTCGATCCCGGTCAATTCGTCGAGCTCGAGGGCCGTCGCGTGGGCGCGCGGCAGTCGGCCGAGCCGATGGCGAAGGATCTCGGTCCCCTCACTGTCATAGACAATCGCGGTAATCGGCAGCTCGGTCTGCCGGGTCGCCATCGGCGTCGCCAGCGCCACCATGCGCCATTCGGAAGGGGGCAGGATCGGCGCCGGCAGCAGGTATCCCTTGCCGAGAACATCGCCAAGCCGTGCGATATTCGGGTCGGGTTGGAGATCGTCGCGCTCGACATTGACATGAGCGATGCGCCGCCGGCCGTGCTCCACCACCTCGTAGCGCGGTCGCACCATATGCTTGCCGGCACGCAGCTCGATCTGTCGCGGCCAGGCGAGACCGGGCAGCAATCGGCCGAGATCGACGGCGCGGCTGGCAAAGCCCGGGAGCGGCTCGGGGATCGGCACGGTGCGCCCCTCGCCCATCGGATTGAGCTCGACGGCGCCGGCCGGGATCGGAACAGGATGACTATTCTGCACCCAGAGCAGCACCCGTTCGCCGGCCGCCGGCGCCGGCAGGCCGGCATAATGATCCGCCGGCCAGGCGTTGGCGTCGTGCGTTGCCGAGATCGCGGCCCCGGCCGGGTCGTCGGCAAAAATGTCCAGGGCGTATTTGACGACGTCATGTCCGGCCGCGCCGACGATGTGCAAAAACAGCTGGCCGGCAAATTCGGGAAGCCGGAAGCGGGCGCGGATTTCCCGGCTGTCGAGAATGAGCGCGCCGGCCGGCGCGCAGTCCTCGCACCACTCGGCGAGCAGTTCGCCATTGCCGTCGAACAAGCTCAGGCAGCAGGTGATGGTGCCGGCACCGTAGCCCGACCAATAATTGATCGTCGAAAGCCGGGTGTGCAGCCCATCGGTATCCCGAAAAAAGGCGAAGTTGGTCGCGAAGTTCAGTGGATCAAGATAGCAGCGCCGATTGGTCAGCCGGTCGTCCGGCAATCGCAGCGCATCGAGGCTGAAGATTTCGGCGCGGGCGAGGGACAAGAGCTGCAGCTGCGCGATCGTCCGCTCGGCATCGAACGCGGCGAGAAAAACGCCGGCGGCCGGGGAAGCGGCGAGATCGGTTACGGGGCGGGCGGTGTGGCCCAAGATCCGAGTACCGATACGCGCGACGTCCTGCACAAAGATGCCGGCGGTCTCGACCCCCGACAGGCCGAAGACCGCATCGAACGCCGCCGCGGCGCCGCTCGGATCGACGATCGCTACCGGCGCTCGCGCGGCCAGCGCCGCCAGCAGCCGCCACGCCGCCCCAGCCGCATGGGGATGGGTCAGCGCCTTGTAAAGGGTGTTCCCGCCGCTTCTGTTGTCGAAGGTGTCGATCCGCAGCGCCATCGCTGCGAGCCGATACTACAGCCCCGATCGTTGGCGCAAGCGCTAGGCTCACCCGACGCCTGGGCGATCTCCGGCCTCGCCGTTCGGCCGATGCCGGGCGATCCCCCGCCCGCTGGCGGCCGTCCCTGCCGCCGTGACCAGATCGATGCCGGCGCGCGCAAACAGCAGCATGACGCCGCGGGTGATCAACACCGCCAGCCAGGCGCCCGCAATCGCATCGCCGAGGAAATGCGCACCGACGACGACGCGACTCGCCGCAACGGTCGCCCCGACCAGCAGGTAAAGCAGGACATGCTTTGGCCACAAGCACCAAAGGGCTGTCGACAGGGCAACGATCGTGGTGGCGTGGCCCGATGGGAAGGACCAATGGTCGGCGTTCCAGCCGAACCAGGTGAAGCCATAAAAATCTGCCCCGAACAGCAATTTCGGCCGAGCGCGACCACACACCACCTTGAGCAGGTCGGCGGCGATGCCCGAAGCCGCGATCGAAGCAAACAGAAAGGCCGGGATCGGCGACCACACGCGCAACCGCCGCTCGAACGGCCGCAGGCGCGGCACGCTGCCGCCCCAATACAGCGCCGCGGACGCAATCGCAAAGACGGTCAGCCAGCCGGTCGCGTAACCGAGCCGGCCGGCCAGACGGAACGGCGCATGGATGCCTGGGTCCCGAGCGTGAAAAAAAAGGGCGAGCGGCCGGTCCCAGGCGGTGACCGACAAGGTGACGAGGACCGCCACCGCCGCGGTCGCCAATCCCAGGCGAACCGTCGGCGACGCTGAGGCGCGAGCGGCAAAACGCCCGGCGCGGCCAGCCGCGCGATGAAGCAGCGCAAACCGCTTGGCGGCGAGGCCGTCCTGTTCGACGATCCACCAGCGTAGCGCCGCCGCCATGCCAGAGACGAGAAGACCGGCATAGACGACATCCGACAGGAAGTGCGCGCCCTGGGCGATGCGGGCGAGCCCGACGAGTGCGCCGAAGCCGACCGCCGCGGCGACGCCGCAGCGCCGCGCCGGGCCGGGCGGCAGCAAAAGGGCAAAAGCAACGAGGGAAAAGCCGAGGGCGGCATGACCCGACGGAAAGGAGCAGTTGCGCGGGCATTGCGCTGCCGGCAGCGGCGCCGGCGAGAACTCCCGGGTCCCACCGAAGGCCGCGATTTGATTCGGCCGAGCGCGGCCCCAATGGTCCTTCAGCACGGTATTGACGATGAAGCCGGGAGCCAAAGCCGTCGATAGCGCAATAAAGCACAGCGCCTTGCGGTCGAGCCGCCACAACGGACGTCCGATGAGGAAGAGCCAACCGGTGCCGAACCCGAGGATCAGCACGATTCCCCAAGCGAGCCAGGGAATCGAATCGTAAAGCAGTGTCACCGGCACCCAGTTCTTCAGAAAGAAGCCGCGCTCCGAGGTATAAAACAGCCCACTTGCCATCAGGTCGATTTGCGGCAAAAGCAAAAATAGCGCCACAGCCGAGGCGAATACGGCGAGGAAGGCGGCCGCCGCTTTCATCCCGGCGGCCGTTGTCCCAGCCGCTGCAAAACCAGCGCGCGCAGCGCTGCCCCGGCGCGGGCCGTGTCGTCCGGTACCTGATAGGTCCAGGTTTCGATCCGGCCGCGAAACGGGCGGGTGATGCCGGCAGCCCGCATCGCGGCATGAAAGCGGTCGAATTTGGCGTTGCCGCCGTCGAGCTCGAGGATGT
This sequence comes from uncultured Alphaproteobacteria bacterium, assembly GCA_963772295.1. GTDB lineage: Bacteria > Pseudomonadota > Alphaproteobacteria > ATCC43930 > CGMCC-115725 > AP-15. The sequence goes on along the minus strand of CAVYWO010000015.1, from coordinate 244,170 downwards.
GCACCGGCTTTCCGGTCGCCGCCGCCTCACTGATCATCGAGATCGAATCGGCGGTTACCAGCAACGCGTCGGCGACTGCCAGATAAGCGAAATAGGGGTTTTCTCCGGTACCGTCCCAAATCGCCGCCGGCAGGTTCGCGAGCCTCTCGCGCAGCAGCGGCAACCCCGCTTCGCCGGTTCGCCGCGACGGCGTCAGCAGCAGCGAACCGCCGCCTTGCCGCAGGATACGGCCGAGCGCATCACCGATCTCGGCGAGCCGACGCAAGCTCAGCCGGTAAGCTTTGTTGCTGCCGCCGATCAGCACCGCCAGGATCGGCCGCGGCAGCGCCGCCAATGCCGGGAAATGGCATCGCGCGGCGGCCAGCCGCGCCGGTGTCGCGCGGTGGACGGCACCCTGGGTGACAATGACGCGCGGTCCGCGCAGACCGTCATGCGCCGGCACCACCAGGAGGTCGAATTCGCGGTAGCCGACTTCAGGATCTTGGATCTGCGCCGCGATGCTCCGGCCGCGGCTCATCCGGCGGATCGTCAGCGCCGGCATTGCCGTGTTGCGGCCGCAGGCAATGACCAGATCGGGCCACGGCGGCACCAGCCGGGCGCCTGCGCCTCGTGGCGCGCGAGACGGCCACAGCCACAAATAGGGCGGCAGGCGCGACCACGGAAAGCGAATCGCCAAACGCTTTTCGATGAAAGGAAATCCGGCGGCTTCCGCCAAGCCAACCGCCTGGCTCGCCATCCCTGCCTTGCCGTCATGCAAGACCCAGACGGCCGGATCGGAAGTCATCGTGCGGATTTACGGAAATGGCGCGCGGACGGCAAGCCGAGCGGCACCGGGACGCAACAAAATTGCCCGAGGCGGCGACGGCTTCTATGATCGGGTGCCGGAGCGAAGCAGGAAAAGATGCGGCGGACCAGGCTCGACCGTATCGACCGCCGCATCTTGCAAGAACTGCAGGCGGAGGGTCGCATCACCAATGTCGAGCTCGCCCGCCGCGTCGGCATTTCGGCGCCGCCATGTCTGCGCCGCGTGCGCGCCCTCGAGGCGGCCGGCATTATCCGCGGCTACCATGCCGCCTTGGCGCCGGAGGCGCTCGGCTTCGGGATTACCGTATTCGCCCTCGTCGGACTGTCGCGCCAAGCCGAAGCCGATCTCGTCGCCTTCGAGCAACGGATCGCCGGCTGGCCCGAGGTGCGGGAGGCTTACATGCTGGCCGGAGAAGCGGATTTTCTGTTGAAAATCGTCGCCGTGGACTGGGATGGCTATCAGCGTTTTTTGAGCGCCAAACTGACCTCGGCGCCGAATGTGAGCCATGTCAAATCGGCATCGGCCCTGCGCGTCTCGAAGCTCGCGTCGGGGGTGCCGATCGTCGAGCGGGGCGCGTTCGAGGAAGACCGCGCCAGGCGCGTGCGAAGCACGTCCGTCGCGGGCTGAGCAACAGCGACAAAAGGCGGTTTGCCGCCAGCTCACCAGAAGCTCCGGGCGTGCCGGAATCTGTCGAGCTGTTTCAGCAATTTGTGCTCGTTCTCGGCGAGGCCGCGATGATGCCATCCGAGGACAATGCCGGCAGCACGATCGGTCGCCGGGTGATCGTCCGCAGCCCGCAGCTGGGCGACAAGATCGCCCGCCACGCGAACGTCGTTCGCATGACCCAATCCATCCTGGAGCGGTTTGAGGAGCCGGACAAACGCCGCCACCGCATTCCGCGGAAACAGCGATTCGAGCAGATCGACGGTATAGCGCAGCTTCTTGACGGCGATCCGCACTTGGTGGCGCTGCTCCATGTCGAGGGCGGCAAAATCTTGGATCGCGCGGCGGAGCTGTTTGTAGCGGCGGGAAATCAAACCTGGCGCCACCGTCTCGATCGGCGCCAGCAGCAAGGCGGATTGTTTCGAAACCGGCTGATCCCGCCAATCGCGCGCAGAGAACCACCGCAACAGCTTGAGCACGGCGGTCGTATAGCGCGTCGACCGGATCGCCGCCTGGGCCTCTTGATGCGCGCGCAGCCGCTCTCGTTCCGCGGCGCTCGACAAGGCGTCGCGATCTTGCGGTCCAAGCAACGGGGTGGTGACCGTGGCGAGGATGCTGTCGGTGAAGACGTCCCAGTTCCGAGCCGGCCCGAGGGCGCGGGCCAGCCACCGCAATTCCTCGTTGACCCAGCGATATTGTTCGCTCGGCAGCATTCGCTTCAAGGTGTTCAACCCCGAGCGCAGCCGGCGGATGGCGACGCGCATCTGGTGCAACCCTTCGGCGTTCCCGGCCAAAGCGGCCGCTTCGTTGCCGAGCGCGACCGCAAGACATTCGGATCCGAACCTCTGCAGGACCGCCTCTACCGTCATCGCCGGATCGAGCTCGATCGGCGGGGCGTGCAGGGCTTGCGGCTGGCGTCCTTCGGCGTCGAGAAGGTCAAAGCCGCGCTCGGCTTTGCTGCGCATCTCGATGCGCAGCGGCGCGACTTCGAGCAGCCGCAGCCCGATGTCGTATATCGCCGTCGGATCGCCGAGCTTGTGCTCGAGTTCGACTTCACAGATCGGCGCGCCGCGGCGACTTTCGATGGTCTCGACGGTACCGTCGTCGATCGCCGCTTCGATCTCGGTCGTCGCATCGGGCCGGACCGCGATGACCGCTCGACGAATGGTGGTGACAAAGACGGGACGGAGATCGGCCTCGGTCAGCGTCGGCGGAAGACGGACGCAGCTGTTTGGCGCGCGGAGATCAGGCTGGGCGCCGGCGACCGGGTCTTCCCATTCATCGCGCATTGAGGGCAGCGGCCCGACGGCATGGTTGCATTTGACCGTCTGCAGGTAGCGATGATTGCGCTCGCGCACGCGCAAGGTCAGCCCTTGCCGCCTCAATTCGTGGTCGGCCGTGTCATAATAGACGCTTGTCAATGTCGTCTGCGCCGCCCGCTTGCGCCCGGCCAAGGTCAATAATTTTCGCTTCACCTCAGACAAATCGGTCGGGGCCGCTGCGAGTTTCAGTTCAATTTCCGGCATTGGCACTGTCGTGCGCGGGCTCGTTATGCGATGATTGAGCGTTGCGGAAACGGCAACCGGCTTATCTCCAGGCGGGGGAACGGCCTCGCGAAACGTTAACTGGGATGAAAGATTTGTGTCAATGATGGCCGCCGGGGCCCGATTGGTGCTGCGAATTCTGGTCGCTAACGCCAAGGGCGGGTGCGGCAAGACGACGATCGCGATCCAACTCGCCGCGGCGTTCGCAGCCGCGGGCCATCTTACTGTTCTCGCCGATGCCGACCGGCAGCGTTCAAGCCTCGGCTGGCTCGCGCGCCGGCCGCAGCGCGCGGCGTCGATCGCCGGCCTCGATTGGAGCAAGGAGGTCGGCGTGCCGACGCGGCGAGCCGAGCGTCTTGTCGTCGACGCCGCCCCCGCGCTCCGTAGCAAGCGCATCGCCGAACTCGTCAAGACTGCCGATCTTGTCGTTCTGCCGGTGCTGCCATCGACCTTCGACGAGACGGCAACTCGGCGCTTCCTCGATCGGCTCGACAAGATCGGCGCAATCGCCAAAGGCCGCAAATGCGTTGCTGTAGTTGGCAACCGAATTCGGGCAGGCGGCCGCGCCGACGAGCATCTCGAAAAGCTGTTCCGCGGCATCGGACATCCGCTCGTGGCGCGGTTGCGCGATAGCCGCCTGTATCCGGATTCGGCGGCCAAGGGCCTCAGCCTGTTCGACGCGCGCGGCAACCGGGTCCGCGAACTCCGCGGCGATTGGCAACCCCTCCTCGATTTTGTCGAGGCCGCCGTCAGAGCTTCAGCGGCGCCGAAGGGAAACGGTCAGCCGAAGGCGACGGTGACGACCTCGTAGGATTTTGCGCCGCGCGGGGTCGCGACCTCGACGCTGTCGCCCTTGCCCTTGCCGATCAGCGCGCGCGCCAGCGGCGAGGTCACCGCCAATCGGCCGCGGCTGATGTCGGCCTCGTCCTCGCCGACGATTTGAAACGTCTGCTCCTCATCGGTCTCTTCATCGGCCAAGGTGACCCACGCCCCGAACTTGATCACCGATCCGGACAGCTTCGAGACATCGATGACCTCCGCCCGCGCCACCTTGTCTTCGAGCTCGAGGACCCGGCCCTCGATAAAGCTTTGGCGATCGCGGGCGGCGTGATATTCAGCGTTCTCTGCGAGGTCGCCGTGATCGCGCGCCTCGGCGATGGCGCGAATGATGGCCGGTCGGTCGACGGTCTTGAGGTGCTTTAGCTCCGCCCGGAGGCGCTCCAACCCCTCGGCCGTCATCGGGATCTTGGTCATCGGAGGCGGGTTCGCGTCGCTCTGGCGAAAACGGCGGCAGGCGCCGCAGGGCATTCAAAGGTAAGACTGTAGCGGCGCGACTTCAAGGCTGCCGGCGCGCATCGCTTCGATCGCGAGCACCGCGGCACGGGCCCCCGCAACCGTCGTGTAATAGGGGATGGCGTTGGTCAGCGCCGTCCGCCTCAAGCTGAAGCTGTCGGCGATCGCCTCGCTGCCCTCGGTCGTGTTGAACACCAACTGGATCTCGCCGCTCAGCATGCGATCGACGATATGGGGCCGACCGTCGCGGACCTTGTGGACGCGGCTGACCGGCAGCCCGGCGGCGGTCAGGCTGGCGGCGGTGCCGACGGTGGCGGCCAGCGAGAAACCCATCTCGACGAGCCGGCGACAGGGTTCGACGAGCGCGGCCTTGTCGCGATCGCGAACCGAGACGAAGACACGCCCGTCAAGCGGCAGAGTGGTGCCGCTGCCGAGCTGCGATTTGGCGAAGGCGCGGCCGAAATCCCGATCGATGCCCATCACTTCGCCGGTCGACTTCATCTCCGGCCCGAGGAGCAGATCGACCCCGGGAAAGCGTGCGAACGGGAACACCGCCTCCTTGACCGCCACCCGCGGCGCACCGGGCGGGAGCCTCGACCCGACGCACCCGGAGAGCCTTTCGCCGGCCATGAGCCGCGCCGCCAGCTTCGCAATCGGCAGGCCGGTAGCCTTGGCGACAAAGGGAACGCTGCGCGAGGCGCGCGGATTGACCTCGAGGACGTAGATCTCGTCGTCCTTCACCGCGAACTGGACATTCATCAGCCCGACGACGCCGAGCGCCCGGGCGAGGACGATCGTCTGCCGCTCGATTGCGGCGATCGTCGCCGCCGGCAGGGAATAGGCCGGCAGCGAGCAGGCGCTGTCGCCCGAATGAATCCCGGCCTCCTCGATATGTTCCATGATGCCGGCGACGATGACCGCGTCACCGTCGGCGACCGCGTCGACGTCGACCTCGATTGCGTTTTGCAGGTAGCGGTCGATCAGCACCGGACTGCTGCCGGAGGCGGCGACCGCGTGCCGCATATAGCGAGCGAGCGCTTTGGCATCATGCACGATTTCCATCGCCCGGCCGCCCAATACATAGGACGGACGGATCACGACCGGGTAGCCGATCCGGCCGGCGATCGCCTCGGCCTGGTCGGCCGATCCGGCGGTGCCGTTGTCCGGTTGGCGCAAGCCGAGCCGCCGCAGCAGTCCTTGGAAACGGCGACGGTCTTCGGCGAGATCGATCATATCGGGCGAGGTGCCGAGGATCGGAATGTCGTGATCGGCCAGCGCCGCCGCGAGCTTCAGCGGCGTCTGGCCGCCGAACTGCACGATGACGCCGAGCAGCGAGCCGCGCCGCGCTTCGACCGCGACGATCTCGAGCACGTCCTCGGCGGTCAGCGGTTCGAAATAGAGCCGATCGGAGGTGTCGTAATCGGTCGAGACGGTCTCGGGGTTGCAATTGATCATGATCGTCTCGATGCCGGCCTCGCGCAGCGCATAGGCGGCATGAACGCAGCAATAGTCGAACTCGATCCCCTGGCCGATCCGGTTCGGCCCGCCCCCGAGGATCACGACTTTCCGGCGCTCGCTCGGCTCCGCTTCGCACTCCGGCGCCTCGCACCCGTCGCCCTCGTAGCACGAATACAGATACGGGGTGGGCGCCGGGAACTCGGCGGCGCAGGTGTCGATCCGCTTGAACACTGGACGCACATCGAGCGCGCGGCGGCGCCGGGCGACGGCCGCTTCGTCGAGCGCGGCGAGTTTCGCCAGGCGGGCATCCGAGAACCCCAGCTGCTTGAGCTGCAACAGCCCGACGCGATCGGTGGGCAATCCGTCTCGCCTCACCCGGGCCTCGGCCTCGACGATCTCGGCGATGCGCTCGAGAAACCACGGCTCGAATTGGCAGGCAGCGTGGATCTCGGCGGTAGTCAGGCCGTGCCGGTAGGCCTGGGCGATCAGCAGCAGGCGATCGGGGGAAGGCTTGGCGAGGGCAGCCTTGACCGCGTCCCGGCCGGTGCTGTCGATGCCCTCGATCGCGATGTCGTCGAAGCCACTGAGCCCGGTCTCCAGCGAACGCAGCGCCTTCTGCACCGATTCGGCAAAACCACGCCCGATCGCCATGACCTCGCCGACCGATTTCATCGAGGTCGTCAACAGCGGCTCGGCCCCCGGAAACTTCTCGAAGGCAAAGCGCGGCATCTTCGTGACGACATAGTCGATGGTCGGCTCGAACGAGGCAGGGGTGATCCGGGTGATCTCGTTCTCCAGCTCATCGAGCCTGTAGCCGACGGCGAGCTTGGCCGCGACCTTCGCGATCGGGAAGCCGGTCGCCTTGGAAGCCAGCGCCGAGGAGCGCGAGACGCGCGGGTTCATCTCGATGACGACGAGCCGGCCGTCGTCGCGGTTGACGGCGAACTGCACATTTGACCCGCCCGTGTCGACGCCGATTTCGCGCAAGACCGCGATCGCGGCGTTGCGCATCAGCTGGTACTCCTTGTCGCTCAAGGTCAAGGCGGGCGCGACGCAGACCGAATTGCCGGTGTGAATACCCATCGGATCGATGTTTTCTATCGAGCAGACGATGATGGCGTTGTCCGCCCGATCGCGGACCACCTCCATCTCGTATTCCTTCCAGCCGATCAGCGACTTTTCGAGCAACACCTCGTGGGTCGGCGACGCCCGCAAGCCGCCCCCGACGATGTCCTCGAACTCGAACGCGTCATGGGCGACGCCTCCGCCGGTGCCGCCCAGGGTGAACGAAGGTCGGACGATCGCGGGCAGGCGCATCTCGTCAAGCGCGGCATGCGCCTCGGCAAGCGAACGCACCAGCCGTCCGCGTGGCGAGACCAGGCCGATCCGGTCCATCGCTTGCCGGAACAACTGCCGGTCCTCGGCCTTAGCGATCGCCGTTTCGTCCGCACCGATCAATTCGACGCCGTGGTGCGCGAGGACGCCCGAACGCGCGAGAGCCATCGCGACATTGAGCGCTGTCTGCCCGCCCATAGTCGCCAGCAGCGCGTCGGGCCGCTCGCGGGCGATGATCTTGGCAACGATCTCGGGGGTGACCGGCTCGACATAGGTGGCATCGGCCAGCTCCGGATCGGTCATGATCGTCGCCGGGTTCGAATTCACCAGCACGATACGGTAGCCCTCGCCCTTCAGCGCCTTGCAGGCCTGGGTGCCGGCATAGTCGAACTCGCACGCTTGTCCGATCACGATCGGGCCGGCACCGATGATCAGGATGGTCTCCAGATCGGTGCGCTTAGGCATGTTCGCGCATCAGCCGGACAAAACGCTCGAACAGGTAATGGCTATCCTGCGGCCCTGGGCTCGCCTCCGGATGATGCTGCACCGAGAAGACGGGCTGGCCAACGACCCGCAACCCTTCGTTGGTGCCGTCGAACAGGGAAAGATGGGTCGGCTCGACGCCCCTCGGCAGGCTTTCGGGATCGACGACAAAACCATGGTTCTGGCTGGTGATCTCAACGGTACCGGTCGCCAGGTTCTTGACCGGATGGTTGGCGCCGCGATGGCCGCGGGCCATCTTGCGGGTGCGGCCGCCGAGGGCCAGCGCCAAGAGCTGGTGCCCGAGACAAATCCCGAAGATTGGTTTCCCGGATCGGATTAGCTGGCGCAGCACCGGCAGCGCGTAGACGCCGGTCGCGGCCGGATCGCCGGGGCCGTTCGACAGAAAGATGCCATCCGGCCGATGCCGCAGGATCTCGTCGGCGGAGGCGGTGGCCGGAACCACGGTGACGCGGCAGCCGTGCGATGCAAGCATCCGCAGGATGTTGCGTTTGGCGCCGTAATCGATGGCAACGACACGATGGCGCCAATGTTCCTGGCGGCCGTAGCCGCGCTCCGGTCGCCACGCCGTTTCGGTCCATTCATAGGTCTGACCGCAGGTCACCTCCTTGGCCAGATCCATCCCTTCGAGACCCGGCCACGCGCGGGCTCGGGCGCGGAGATCGGCGATGTCGAGCCGCCCGTCGGGGGCCCAGGCGACAACGCCGTTTGGCGGGCCAAAATCGCGGATATGGCGGGTCAACCGCCTGGTGTCGATCCCGCACACGCCGACCAGCCCATGCGATTTCAGCCAAAGATCGAGAGACTGTGCCGCGCGCCAGTTGGCCGGTTCGGTCGCTGCCCACCGCAATACGAGCCCGCGTGCGGCCGGGGTCGTCGACTCGATATCCTCGCGGTTGGCGCCGACATTGCCGATATGAGGGAAGGTAAAGGCGATGATTTGACCGGCGTAAGAGGGATCGGTCAGGATCTCCTGGTATCCCGTCGTCGCCGTGTTGAAGCAGACCTCGCCCACGGCGGCGCCGGCGGCGCCAAGGCCCCGACCCCGGAATATCATCCCGTCCGCCAGGACAAGTGCGGCGCTGCAGTCGGACGGTCGCGGCCCCGGGTCGCGCATCGGATGCGGATCCTGTGGATGGTTCGCACGCTGCCCTAGCGCCGGGGCGAAAGGCGAGGGCCGGCGAGCGAGATGCTGATCATAGCGGGTCCGACCCGCGGTTTCAAACCGCTGGCAAAGCGCCGCGAAGCGATAATCTATTCGGCTCGCCTGCCGCGGGCCGGCTCGCCGGCGGCCGCGCCGGGTACCAGCCACGCTGTCCGACGCGCCTCCCCGGCCGACCACCGAGCGTTACCGGTCGAGCCGAGATCGTGGCGCGCTGGCGAAATTGCCGCCGCGAACAAAACCGAATAGGCTGCACGCGGCTTCGCAACGAGGGCGTCCGCCAGCACTGTGCCGAGCCTTCACCGACCGACGCAAACCGGCGATGACGGTAGGCGCTCCGCCGACCGCCATGCCTGTCGGCGCGTGCCGGCGCGGCGCAGGCCCGCCCTCACCTGGTCGAAGCGCACGAATTGATCGCGCCCGGCGACGGTGGCAATAGAGACGCGCTTTGCGGCGATCGCTGCGCCAGGCGTGCAGGAGAAGGAGGCGCGCATCTTGCCCCCGCACCATTGCCGCGCCGCCGACGGCGTGAGCCGGATTGTCCGGCGGCGGCCGGCATAGCGGCGGAATGGCCTTTCCGCCGGGTTTCCTCGACGAGTTGCGCAGCCGCATCTCGCTGCCGGACTTGATCGGCCGCCGGGTCAAGCTGGTTCGGCGCGGGCGCGAACATGCGGGACTGTGCCCTTTTCACCACGAAAAAACCCCGTCCTTTTATGTCGTCGAGGACAAATCTTTTTTTCATTGCTTTGGCTGCGGCGCTCATGGCGATGCGATCGGCTTTGTCATGCGCGCCGACAATCTCGATTTCCTCGAAGCGGTCGAGAAACTGGCCGGTCAGGCCGGGCTGGCCGTGCCTCAGGCGACGCCCGAGGAACGGGGACGGGCGCAGCGCCAAAAGACGTTGCTCGAAGTGCTCGAAGCCGCTGCCGGTTTCTACGAGCATCGATTGTGGGCTCCGGCCGGCGGACGGGCCCTCGAATACTTGCGCAGCCGCGGGCTCGACGACGACACGATCCGGCGCTTTCGGCTGGGCTGGGCGCCGGGCGAGCGTCAGGCGCTGCGGCGCTCCCTCGGCCCCGACTTTTCCGAGGCGTTGCTGATCGAGGCGGGACTACTGCACCGGCCCCAAGAGGGCGATCCGTTTGACTATTTTCGCGGCCGCGTGACGTTCCCGATCGGCGACCGCGCCGGGCGGATCATCGCCTTCGGCGCAAGGGTGCTCCCCGGGTCGAGCCCGGGGACCTCCGGCCAGCCCAAGTACCTGAATTCGCCAGAGCATCCCCTTTTCGCGAAGGGTCGGGTGCTCTATGGCTGGTCGACGGCGCGAGCCGCCAGAACCGAGCGCTCGGACGCTATCGTCAGCGAAGGCTACATGGATGTGATCGCGCTCAATCGGGCCGGCTTTGCCACTGCCGTGGCACCGCTCGGAACGGCTTTGACCGAGTTCCATCTCAACGAATTGTGGCGGCTCGGGCCGGAGCCGATCCTATGCTTCGATGGCGATGACGCCGGTCGACGCGCGGCGATGCGGGCGCTGCACCGCGCACTGCCCTTGCTGCGACCGGGTTACAGCCTCAGGTTTGCCGCGCTGCCGGCGGGAGAAGACCCGGATTTGCTGGTGCGAGGCGGCGGACCGCCCGCCTTCGCCCAGGTCCTGACCGCAGCCCAACCGCTCTCGGATATGCTTTGGGAATCCGAAGTACGCGGCGCGGCGCGAGACACGCCGGAACGGATCGCACGGATCCGAAGCCGTCTCTCGGAACATTTGCGGATGATCTTGGACCCGACCGTCCGCTTCGAGTTCGAGACGCTGTTCAAACGGCGATGCGACCCGTGGCCGGCGCGGCGCAAGACGGCAACGCGCGCCGCGGCCGTTCATGACGGCCCGCCGCGGCCGGTCCGCCCGCCGGGCAAGCTGCGCCGGGAAATCCTGTTGCGCATCCTGCTCCAGTATCCGGGATTGATCGATGAGGTGGCCGGGCGGGTGGCGAGGGTCGAAATTCCCGAGCCGGAGCTTGACAAACTCCGAGCCGAAATTTTACTCGTCGCGACTTTGCGGCGGGGACTTGACGCCCCGGCGCTCCAGCAACACCTTCTGCTGAACGGGTTTGCGGCGACCATTGAGAGACTTCTTTCGCCTTCGGTCGACGCAGGCTTTCTGGCCCGGCGCTCCGACCTGAGCCTGGTGCGCGAAGACTGTGCTCGGGTAATCAGGTTGCTGATACAGGATGACGCCTCGGATATTACCGAAACCGGCGACCGGATGATCGATGATGTCTCACCCGAGAGTTGGGAGCGCTTTCGGGCCGCCAGGGCGCAGGCGTTGCAGGACGCGTCCGGTGAGGGCGAAGCAGGATGAGGCGCGGCTCTGCCGAAGGGCCTCGGATCCCAGATGAGCCCTGCGGAGACGGTTGATGTGAGCGCCGCTCCGGCGCGGACCGGCGCGCAAATTTCTTGAGGGTGGCGGCATGGCGAGCAAAGCGGCGGGCGCGGCCGAAGCGACCGAAACTCGAGAAGATGCGGCTGAGGCCCCGCTGCTCGACACCGTTGCTGGGGCCATCAAGAAGATGGTGGCCCGCGGCCGGGAGCGCGGCTATGTGACTTATGACGAGTTGAATGCCGCGTTGCCGCAGGACCAGGTGTCCTCGGAGCAGATCGAGGACACGATGACGATGCTCTCCGAACTCGGGGTGAATGTCATCGAAGGCGAGGAGAGCGAAGAGCCTGCCACCGCCGAGGTCGACGAGGCCAATGGCGAGGTTCGCGGCAATCTCGACGATGATGACATCGGCCGCACCGACGATCCGGTCCGGATGTATCTGCGCGAGATGGGCTCGGTCGAGTTGCTTTCGCGGGAAGGCGAGATCGCGATTGCCAAGCGGATCGAGGCCGGGCGCGAGATGATGATCGGCGGCATCTGCGAAAATCCGTTGACGATCCGGGCCATGATCGGTTGGCGCGACGCCCTCGTTGAAGGCAAGACCCTGTTGCGCGACGTCATCGACCTCGACGCCACCTATGGCAGCGGCGGGTTCGAGCATGCGGCGGCCGATTTCGGGCTCGGCGCCGGCCGAAGGCGATCCCGAAGCCGTCGGCGAAGATGCGCCTGCCGATCTCGCCGCGATCGAAACCGAGGAAGCGGAAATCGAAGAGAGCTCGATCTCGCTCGCGGCGATGGAGGCGCAGCTGAAGCCGGGGGTGCTGGCCACGTTTGAGGCCATCGCCGAAATCCATAAGAAGCTGCACAAGCTGCAGGATCTGCGGATCGCCGCGCTCAAGAAGCGGGAGGCGCTGGCCAAGGCGACCGAGCGCCGCTACGAGAAGCTGAAGAGCAAGGTCATCGAGGACGTCAAGCGCATCCGCCTCAACAATGCCCGGATCGAGCACCTCGTCGAGCAGCTCTACGAGGTCAACCGCCGGCTGGTCACCGATGAGGGCAGGCTATTGCGGCTGGCGGAGAGCGCCGGGATCAAGCGCAGCGACTTCTTGCAGCACTACTACGGCAGCGAACTCGCCGTCGATTGGCTCGATCGCGTCGGCCCCCTGCCGGAGCGCGGCTGGGCGGCGCTGGTCGAGAGGCATTCGGCCGAGGTGATGCGGCTGCGCGCCGCGATTGCCCAAGTAGCCGCCGAGACCAAACTGCCGATCGCCGAGCTGCGCCGGGTCGTGCAGACCGTCCAGCGCGGGGAGCGCGAGGCGCGGCGCGCAAAAAAAGAGATGGTTGAAGCCAATTTGCGCCTGGTGATTTCGATCGCCAAGAAATACACCAACCGCGGCCTGCAATTTCTCGACTTGATTCAGGAGGGCAATATCGGATTGATGAAGGCGGTCGACAAATTCGAATATCGCCGCGGCTACAAATTCTCAACTTACGCGACTTGGTGGATCCGCCAGGCGATCACCCGCTCGATCGCCGATCAGGCGCGCACAATCCGCATCCCGGTGCACATGATCGAGACGATCAACAAGCTGGTGCGCACGTCACGCCAGATGCTGCACGAGATCGGGCGCGAACCGACCCCCGAGGAGCTCGCCGAAAAACTCGCCATGCCGCTCGAAAAAGTCCGCAAGGTGCTGAAGATCGCCAAGGAGCCGATCAGCCTTGAAACCCCGATCGGCGACGAGGAGGATTCGCATCTCGGCGATTTCATCGAGGACAAAAACGCAATCCTGCCCTTGGATGCGGCGATCCACGCCAATCTGCGCGAAACCACGACCCGCGTCCTCGCCTCGCTGACGGCACGCGAAGAGCGGGTGCTGCGCATGCGCTTTGGCATCGGCATGAATACCGACCACACGCTCGAGGAGGTCGGCCAGCAATTTTCCGTGACGCGCGAGCGGATCCGCCAGATCGAGGCCAAGGCGCTGCGCAAGCTCAAGCATCCAAGCCGCTCGCGCAAATTGCGCAGCTTCCTCGATACGTGACCCAAATGAATTGATTTCCTTTAGAACCTTATCCCGTCATTCCCGCGCAAGCGGGATCCATCATGTGGGCCGGAGTTCTATCGCTTACCCTCGGCCGGAGCCTGTCCTCGGGCCGGCCGAAGGCCGGACCCGGGCGCCGGGGCGGGCACTGGACCCCTCCCCGGACGGCCGGCCCTGGCGGGCCGTTCCGGGGATCGCGGGGTGACGAATAAGTTGTTGAGACACCGCGTATTATTTCGAGTTGGGTTCTGAGGCGACCGCTCGTGGGGCCCGTAGTTCAGCTGGTCAGAACACGCCGCTCATAACGGCGCAGTCGCAGGTTCGAATCCTGCCGGGCCTACCGCCCGAGAACCCGATCCAAGGGCGCGATCGGCAAATTTCACGCGCCGAATCGTGGCCCTTCGGGTCACCGGTCCGGGGCCGAACTTGCGTTCCCCAGGGCACCCCCTATAGTCGGCGTCCCATGCAAGGCGGCGTCCGCGAGGTTGCAGTACGGCATCGGCATCTGCTCGGGATCGAGGGGCTACCGCCGGAGGAGATCAATCAGTACCTCGACCTCGCCGACGGGTATGTCGAGCTGAACCGGCAGGCCGAGAAAAAGCGATCGCTGTTGCGCGGCCGCACGATCATCAACTGCTTCTTCGAGAATTCGACCCGCACCCGCACCTCGTTCGAGGTCGCCGGCAAGCGGCTCGGCGCCGACGTCATCAACATGTCGGTGGCGGCGAGCGCGATGCACAAGGGCGAGACGCTGATCGACACGGCGATGACCTTGAACGCCATGCATCCCGACGTGCTCGCCGTCCGCCATCCCGAATCCGGGGCGGTGCAGTTGCTCTCCGACAAACTCGACTGCGCCGTCGTCAATGCCGGGGACGGCAGCCACGAACACCCGACCCAGGCATTGCTCGATGCGCTGACGATCCGCCGGCGCAAGGGCAGGCTAGCAGGGCTCGCCGTCGCGATCTGCGGCGACATCCTGCACAGCCGGGTGGCGCGCTCGAACATCGCGCTGTTGAACGTCATGGGCGCGCGGGTCCGGGTCGTCGCCCCGGTCACTCTGCTGCCGGCCGGGATCGAGCGGCTCGGCGTCGAGGTGTTCCACGACATGGCGTCCGGCCTTGCCGAGGTCGACATCGTCATGATGCTGCGGCTGCAGAGCGAGCGAATGCACGGCACATTCGTGCCGTCGACGCGCGAATATTTTCATTTCTTCGGCCTCGACTACGATAAACTGCGCGCTGCCAAGCCCGACGCGCTGATCATGCACCCCGGCCCGATCAACCGCGGCGTGGAGATCAGCAGCGAGGTCGCCGACGACATCGACCGCAGTTTGATCCGCCATCAGGTCGAGATGGGGGTCGCGGTGCGCATGGCCTGCCTCGAGATCCTGACCCGCGGTCTCGGCAACCGCGCGCCGCCCGCGTGATCGTGCTCGCCACCGGACCCGCCGGCGCCAGACGGATATTGTTCCGCGCCGCCCGCCTGCTCGATCCGGAAAGCGGGCTCGATGCGACCGGCGATCTCTTGATCGACGGGACGAGGATCAAAGCCGTCGGCGGGACGCTCGCCGAACCGGGCGCGCAGGTGGTGGAGGCCCTCGGGCTCTGTTTGGCGCCGGGGCTGGTCGATATGCGCGTACAATTGCGCGAGCCCGGTGCGGCGCACATGGAATCGGTGGAGAGCGCCGGGCAGGCCGCCGCCGCCGGCGGGGTAACGACGATGGTCGCCCTGCCGAACACCGAACCGCCGATCGACGACGTGTCGGTCGTCGAGTTTCTCGCCCGGCGGGCGCGCGAGGTAAAGCTCGCCAAAGTCCATACCTACGCCGCGGCGACCCAGGGGCTCGCCGGGCAAAAACTGACCGAGATGGGGCTCCTCGCCGAGAACGGCGTGCTCGGCTTCACCGATGGCGTCCGCGCCGTCGCCGACGCGCTCGTCATGCGCCGTGTTCTTGCCTATGCGAGCAATTTCGACCTCCTGGTAGTGCAGCACCCGGAGGAGCCGAGCCTGGCGGCCGCCGGCGAAGTCAACGAGGGCGAAATCGCGACGCGGCTCGGCCTCGCCGCGATCCCGTCGGCCGCCGAAATCATCATGATCGAACGCGACCTGCGGCTCGTCGAATTGACCGGCACCCGCTACCACGCCGCCCATCTGTCGACCGCGGCCGCGGTCGCGGCGATTCGACGCGCCAAAATGCAGGGCCTGAGGGTCACTTGCGATACCGCGCCGCCCTATTTCACGCTGAACGAGACCGCCATCGGCGAATATCGAACCTTTGCCAAGTTGTCGCCGCCGTTGCGCAACGAGGTCGACCGGCGCGCCGTAATCGAGGGGTTGCGCGACGGCACGATCGACGCGATCGCCAGCGACCACGCGCCCTGGGATCAGGATTCGAAGCGGCTGCCGTTTAGTTCCGCCGCCTACGGGATCGTCGGGCTCGAAACCCTGCTGCCCTTGTCGCTCGAGCTGTACCATAACGGTCATCTCGGCCTGATCGACGTCGTTGCGCGGCTGACGTCGAACCCGGCGCGCATCCTGCGCCTGCCGGTGGGACGGCTAACACCCGGCGCTCCGGCCGATCTCGTGCTGTTCGACCCCGACGCGCCGTGGCGCATTGCCAACGAGGAGTACCGCTCGAAATCGAAGAACGCGCCATTCGACGGCCGTTGGGTCCGCGGACGGGTGCGTCAGACCATCGTCGACGGCCGCAGGATCTTTGGCGCAGAGAGCTGAATGACGCCGACGATCCACCTCCTCGCCGCCGCGGCGATCGGCTATCTCTTGGGATCGATCCCATGGGGGCTGGTGTTGAGCCGGCTCGCCGGTCATGGCGATATCCGCCGCATCGGGTCGGGGAATATTGGCGCGACCAATGTCCTGCGCTCGGGCAGTAAAGGTTTGGCGGCGCTGACCCTGCTGCTCGACATGGCAAAGGGGATCCTGGCGGTGCTGATCGGCCAACGCTGGGGCGGGGCGGCGGCCTTGGCTGCGGCCGGGGCTGCGGTCATCGGCCACATGTTCCCGTTCTGGCTCGGGTTTCGCGGCGGCAAGGGGGTCGCCACCGCGCTCGGCGTGATGACGGTTCTCGTCTGGCCGGTGGCGCTCGCCGCGGCCCTCTTATGGCTCGCCGTTGCCCTCCTCTCTCGCTATTCGTCGCTCGCGGCGCTGGTGGCGGCAATCGCGGCGGCCGCGATTGCCGCCGCGATTGCCGAGACGAGGCTCGCCGTCGTCGTCGCCGGCATCGCCATTCTCGTCGTCTTGCGCCACCACGCCAATATCCGGCGGCTGATCGCGGGCGGCGAAAGCCGGATATCGTTCAAGAGAGGTTGAGGTCCTGGCCGCGCGCGAGCTCGATCCTGAGGAACGCCTGCACTGGCTGCGGCTGTGCCGCACCGAAACCATCGGTCCGATCAGCTTCTATGCGTTGCTGCGGCGCTTTGGCTCGGCGCGGGCGGCGCTCGACGCACTGCCTCGGCGGGCGCGGCGCGACCAGCACGGGAGGGCCATCGCGGCGGCGACGCGCGCGGCTGCCGAAGCCGAATTGACCGGGCTGGCGCGAATTGGCGGCCGCCTGATCTGCTGGGGTGAGCCGGCTTATCCACGCACCCTCGCCGCGGTCGAGGATGCGCCGCCGGTCTTGACCGTTCTCGGGCAGGTCGGGTTGCTGACCCGCCCGATCGTCGCCGTCGTCGGCGCCCGCAACGCCTCGGCGAGCGGCCGGCGCATCGCCCGAGATCTCGCCGGCGCCCTCGGCCGCGCCGGTCTCGCGGTGATTTCCGGACTGGCTCGCGGCATCGATGCCGAGGCCCATCTGGGGGCGATCGCGACCGGTACCGTGGCGGTGCAGGCCGGGGGCGTGGATATCGTCTACCCGGCGGAGAACCGCGGGCTCTACGAAGCCATCGCGCAGCAGGGTGCGATCGCTGCCGAGCTGCCGCTCGGCAGCGAGCCGCAGGCGCGCCATTTTCCACGCCGCAACCGGATCATCTCGGGAATGGCCCTTGGCGTTGTCGTCGTCGAGGCGGCGGCGCATTCGGGCTCGCTGATCACCGCGCGCTTTGCCCTCGAACAAGGACGCGAGGTTTTCGCCGTGCCGGGTTCGCCGCTCGATCCCCGCTGCCGCGGTTCCAATGACCTGTTGCGGCACGGGGCCACTTTGGTCGAGACCGCCGAGGACGTGGTTTCGCAGCTCGCGCCGCTGGGCCAGATCGATCCGGGGCGCCGTGGCGTTCCCGCGATTGCGACCGGCACTCCCCCGATCCCTTCGGGCGGGGGTTCGGTCGACCCGGTGGCGGACGATGCCGCGCTCGACCTCGTCCTGCGCTTGCTCGGACCGACGCCGATCCCGGTTGACGAATTGGTGCGTCAATGCCAATTGACAGCCGCCGCTGTCGCCACCCTCGTTCTCGAACTCGAACTGGCCGGGCGGGTCGAACGTCATCCTGGAAATCTCGTCTCGTTGCGTTGAGCAATATCCGCCGCGACAGATTGGGCCGATGAAAATCGTCGTCGTCGAATCGCCGGCAAAAGCGAAGACCATCAACAGCTATCTCGGCGACGGCTACAAGGTCGTTGCCAGCTATGGGCACGTCCGCGACCTGCCGGCAAAGGACGGCTCGGTGCGCCCGGATGCCGATTTCGCGATGTCGTGGGAGATCGACGGCAGATCGGAAAAGCACCTCAAAACCATCGTCCAGGCGATGCGCGGCGCCGACGGGCTGTTCCTCGCGACCGACCCGGATCGCGAGGGCGAAGCGATCTCGTGGCACGTGCAGGAGGTCCTCAAATCGCGCCGGGCCTTAAAGGGCGTCGATGTCAAGCGGGTTGTCTTCAACGAGGTGACCAGAAGCGCGGTCGTCGCGGCGTTCGGTCGACCGCGCGAGATCGACCGGGAGCTGGTCGAAGCCTATCTGGCGCGTCGGGCGCTCGACTATCTGGTCGGCTTCACCTTGTCGCCGGTTCTGTGGCGCAAATTGCCGGGCAGCCGTTCGGCCGGCCGCGTCCAATCCGTCGCCTTGCGCCTGGTCTGCGAACGCGAAGCCGAAATCGAAGCGTTCAAAGTCCGCGAATATTGGACGGTCGAGGTGGCGTTTGCGACCGAAACCGGGCAGGGGTTCACCGCGCGGCTCACGCATCTCGACGGCCATCCGCTCGACCGCTTCGCCCTCGACACCGAGGCCAAGGCGCGCGCCGCCGCAGACGCGATCTTGCAGGCCCCCGGCTTTGCCGTCGCCGGGATCGAGAGCCGGCAGCTCCGTCGCCACCCCTCGCCGCCGTTCACGACCTCCACCTTGCAGCAGGAGGCTTCGCGCAAACTCGGTTTTGGCGCCACGCGCACCATGCAGATCGCCCAGCGCCTCTATGAAGGCATCGATCTCGCCAGTGAACGTCCGGGCGGCGAGACGGTCGGGCTGATCACCTATATGCGCACCGATGGCGTGGCGGTCTCGGCCGAGGCAATCACTGCCGCGCGCGCGCTGATCCGCGCGGAATTCGGGGCGAAATACCTTCCCGAGGGGCCGCGCGTCTATCGCAGCCCGGCGAAAAACGCACAGGAAGCGCACGAGGCGATCCGGCCCACCGATGTGCGGCGCAAGCCGGCCGCTATCGCTGCCGATCTCGACCGCGACCAGTTCCGCCTCTACGAGCTGATCTGGAAGCGGGGTTTGGCGAGCCAGATGGCGTCGGCGCTTTTGGAACAGATCACCGTCGACATCGCCGATCCGGCCGGGCGGCTGCGACTGCGTGCGACCGGCTCCGTCGTGCTGTTTGACGGGTTTCTGACGCTCTACCAGGAAGACCGCGACGATAGCGCCGAGGATGGGGGTGAGGGCGCCCGGCTGCCGCAGATGCACAAGGGCGAAGCGCTGGTTCGCGGCGAAGTCGTACCGAGCCGGCACTTCACCCAGCCGCCGCCGCGCTACAGCGAAGCCAGCCTCGTCAAGAAGCTCGAAGAACTCGGCATCGGCCGTCCCTCGACCTATGCCGCGATCCTGCAGGTATTGCAGGATCGCGCCTATGTCCGACTCGACAAGCGGCGCTTTGTGCCGGAGGACCGCGGCCGCCTTGTCACCGCCTTCCTCACCAGCTTCTTCGAGCGCTACGTCGAGTACAATTTCACCGCCGACCTCGAAAATCAGCTCGACGAGGTGTCCGGCGGGCGCATCGACTGGAAGGAATTGCTGCGCAATTTCTGGCGCGATTTTTCGACCGCGGTCGTGGACACCAAGGATCTGACGATCAGCCAAGTGTTGGCGGCGCTCGACGAGGCGCTCGGCCGGCATTTTTTTCCAAATGACGGTTCGGGGCGCGATTCGCGCGGGTGCCCCATCTGCGGTTCCGGCCGGCTGAGCCTGAAGCTCGGCAAATTCGGCGCCTTCATCGGCTGCTCGAATTATCCGAACTGCCGTTACACCCGCCCGCTCGCCATCGAGGGCGAGAGCGAAGATGCGTCCGAGACGGCGCTTGGTACCGATCCGGAGAGCGGGCTCGAAGTGAGCGTGCGAAAGGGTCCGTTCGGCCCTTATGTTCAGCTCGGCACCGGCGAGGCAAAACCGAAGCGGGTGGCGTTGCCGCGTCCGTTGAAGCCGGCGGATCTCGATCTCGATACGGCCTTGCGCCTCTTGGCCCTGCCGCGCGAGCTCGGGCGGCATCCGGAGACAGGCGAGGCGATCGTCGCCGGGATTGGCCGCTTTGGCTCCTATATAAAGCACGGCTCGACCTTCAAATCGCTGGCACCCGACGACGATGTGCTGACGATCGGGCTGAACCGCGCGGTCGTACTGCTCGCCGAACCGGCGGCGGAGCGGCGTCGCCGCGCCGTGCAGCCGTTGCGCGAGCTGGGGCCGCACCCGGATGGCGGAACCGTAGCGCTCTACCAAGGTCGTTACGGTCCCTATGTCAGGCACGACCGCGCCATTGCGTCGCTGCCAAGGAGCGCCGATCCGGCAAGCTTGTCGTTGGACGATGCGCTTCGACTGCTTGCCGAACGGTCGGCTAAGAGCCGGGCGCGGCAGGGCAAGAGCTCCAAGTCCGGCGGCGCGAAGGCAGCATCGCCGGCCGAGGCGGCAAACCCGGCAACCGGATCGAAGCGGGCGTCGCGCCCGGGTGACGGGCGTGCGCTTCGCCGACGCCGGCGCGGTTGATCGACGAGCCTTGCCAATCTATTGTGATCGGCTCCGTCGAGGGGGGTCTGCCGAAGCTGGCCGTGGGTTGTGCACGTCGCCGCGGCGCGCGGGAGAGGTTCGCCATGCCGACCTCTTGGCGCGCGGCCGCTTCGCTCGCGCCGGCGGCGACGCTTGTCGCTGCCGCGCTGCTCGCGGGCTGCGCCGGGCAGCAGCCGTTGCCGGCGGACCCGGCCGGACGCCTGTTCGCGCGCGGCCTCGATGAAATCGCCGAATTCTACATAGAGCCGGCGTCCAACCGGCTGCTGGCGCTTGACGGCGCCCAACGGCTCTCGATCCTCGACAAAGATTTTACCCTCGCCGAAAACCCGGGGCCGCAATCTCGGGTCGAGATCATACTCGACTATGGCGGCCGGGAAGTAACCGCTCAGCCGGAGCCGGAAGACGACGATCCGCATGCGTGGGGTGCCTTGCTGGGCCGGCTGGTCGCCAGCGCGAGGGCGGTTTCCCCTTCCGTCGCAGCACTCCCCGACGAGCGGATCGACACGGCGATTTTCAACGGCATTACCGCGGGGCTCGACCGTTTCTCGCGTTATGCCTCGCCGGAAGCCGCGCGCGATGAGCGCGCTCTCCGCGATGGGTTCGGCGGCGTCGGGATGACGGTCGGCGTCACCGGCGGCGCGGTTCGGGTTGTCTCGATTACCCCGGGAGGACCGGCTGAGCTTGCCGGCATACGGCTTGACGATCAGCTCGTCGCCATCGACGGCGAACCCACCGCCGGCCTCGCGAAAAGCGACGTGGTCCGCCGCCTGCGCGGCACGTTCCCCAGCACCGTCGAGGTTTCCGTAAGGCGGCTTGGAAGTGCTCGAACACGGGATTTCCGACTGCAACGGACGCTGATCGTGGCCCCGAGCGTGAGCATGAGCCGCGCCGGCGACGTTGCCGTGTTTCGCGTTTCGACCTTCAACCAGAATACGACGCAGCGACTCCTTCAGTATCTCGCCGCGGCCCAAGCATCGTCCCGCCTGCAGGGGATCGTGCTCGATCTGCGCGGCGATGCGGGCGGGTTGCTCGACCAAGCCGTGAGCCTGGCCGACGTATTCATCCTCCGCGGGCCGATCGCCGCCACCACCGGACGCCATCCCGCGAGCCGCCAATTGTTCGAGACTTCGGGGGACAGCCCGGTGCCGCAGATGCCGATCGTGGTCTTGATCAACGGCGGCTCCGCTTCGGCATCGGAAATCGTTGCCGCCGCACTTCAAGATGCCGGACGCGCGGTCGTCGTCGGCAGCTCTTCCTACGGCAAAGGGACGGTTCAGACCGTCGCCCCGCTGCCGAACGGGGGCGAGTTGACATTGACCTGGGCGGTGCTGCTCGCGCCCTCCGGCTATCTGCTGAATGGGCACGGCGTCGTCCCGACCTTGTGCACGAGCGATCTCGGGGACGACGGACAGGCGCTGCGGATCGCGATGGAGCGCGCGGGTTCCGGGTCGGTTTCGCCGTTGACGCCGCGCCCGCGCGCCTCGCTGAGCGAGGCCGACTGGTCGCAGCTGCGCCGCTCCTGTCCCGAGCGGCTTGGCGATCATCCGATCGACATGACGGTGGCCGAACACCTATTGGCCGACCCGGATCTTTTTGGTCAGGCGATGCACGTCATCACCCCAACCGCAAAACTGGCCGCCGACGCTTCCGGCCCGGCAGGTGCCGCCGCCAGGCCCGACTTGACAGGCGGCCCCGGATCTTTATTGTCGGGAACCCGCACTCCCTGAACCGCAAGGCCGTCCGATGGCGAAGACAAATACCGTTCTGATCAAGCTCGTGAGCAGCGCGGATACCGGATTTTATTACGTTACCAAGAAAAACCCGCGAACGAAAAGCAGCAAACTCGAATTAAAGAAATTCGATCCGGTGGCGCGGAAGCACGTCCTCTTCAAGGAGGCGAAGATCAAATAAACGTAATCCTGGCTCTCCGGCCGCTGGTCGTCATTCTTTGCCTCATGGCGGCGGCGTGCACATCCAGTGATATCGAATCCGGAGAGCTCGTGGACATGGTCGAAATCCTCGATACGCGCGGGGATCGAATGCCGTGCGTCGGTTTCCGGCACGCCGGAGTACCGCAGCCTCGCGCAGCATATGCCGTTGGTCGATGTCAATGAGGCGACGTTGACCCAGATGACGGATATGAGCTTGGCCACCCGAAACGATTACTATGTCATTGCCGATTGGCAACGCGACATCCGCGCCTGCCGCGCTCGACTGCTCGAGGTGATCGAGCGTGCGGATCGGCTCTATGTCCCGATCGTCCTCACCGGATGGAACAACGACGACCAAGTTCTGGTCCTGCTCGCTTCACCGACTATTATGCGGCGAGCTGCACCGCCGGACGGGCGAACTTCATCACTGGTGAACTGCCGCTTCGGACTGGCCTGACGACAGTCGGACAGGCCGGAGCACCGCTCGGCATCCCCGATGAGGCCGTCACCATTGCGCATGTTCTCAAATCCATGGGATACGCGACCGGCCAACCAGCGCTGCTCCCGACCAGACGAGCAGCCTCAGCCCCGCGGTGTCGGGGCGCTGCGACAAGATATCGATCGTGCGGGTGTCGGCGGCATGAACGGTCGCCTCAATCGGAATTCTCGATAGAGCGCGCTGCCATCAGATCGCAGCGGCTCCCCGGTCCTATCTCTACCGGGTCAAGACGCGATCGCGATTGGCGGCAGGATTGCCGGACGGGTGACGATGCGGTTGCGCCCGCCGGCTTTTGCCGCGTAAAGGGCGGCGTCGGCCCGCGCAAGCATCTGGTCGCGCGCATCGCCGCCAGGGGCGGCCGCGGTGACGCCGATGCTGACCGTGAGCGAAAGCGCGGCGGCGGTCAGCCCGATGACGAAAGGCTGGCGGGCGATTTCGACGCGCAGGCGTTCGGCGACTGCGGCGGCGATTTCCAGCTCGGTCTCGGGCATGACGACGACGAATTCCTCGCCGCCGAGCCGGGCGACGAGATCGGCGCCGCGCACGCTGTTGCTCGCGCGGGCGGAGATCTGGCGCAACACCTCGTCACCGGCGGCGTGGCCGTGGCTATCGTTGATTTTCTTGAAGTGATCGATATCGAAGAGCAATAGCGCAGCACCGATGCCGTCGCGGTTGGCGCGCTCGATCAGTTCATCGAGATGGGCAAAAAGGTAGCGCCGATTGTAGAGCCCGGTCAGTTCGTCGGTCAGGGCCAGCGACAGGCCGCGCCGGTAGTTTTGGTTCAGCCGGTCCTGCATGCGTTTGCGCCTGATCTGGGTGCCGCAGCGCGCCAACAGCTCGTTGCGTTCGACGGGTCTGACCAGATAGTCGTTCGCGCCGAGATCGAGCCCTTTGGCGAGAAGCTGAAGATCGCTGCTTTCGGCGATGAGCAGGATCGGCAGATGACGGGACGGATCATGCGCCCGGCAGTGGGCGACCAGCCGCAGCGCATCGTCGCCCGGCGCCGACAGGCCGGCGATGACGAGTTCGATGTCACGAACGAGCCGCTCCATCGCCTCGGCGCAGGCGGCGACCCGGTGCACCGACGCGGCCAGCGGTTTCAGCGCATCGGCCAAATTGGCGGCAGCGAACGCATCATCTTCGACGATCAGGATTCGCGCCGAGCCCTTCTCCTCGGCCGCCTCGGGGCTGCTGCCGCCAAACCGGCCGCAGATCTCCTCGCGCAGCCGCCATTCGTCGGTCATCCGCTTCAGCCGCACCAGCGAGCGGACCCGGGCGAATAGCGCGATGTCATTGACCGGCTTGGTTAGGAATTCGTCGGCTCCGGCTTCGAGGCTGGATAGCCGGTCGGCGGTGTCGGACAGCGCCGTCACCATCACCACCGGCACATCGGCGGTGCGCGGGTTGGCCTTCAGCCGGCGGCAGACCTCAAGGCCGTCCATGCGCGGCATCATGACATCGAGCAGGATGACATCCGGCGTCTCGGCATCGGCGATCCGCAAAGCGGCGTCGCCGCTCGACGCCGAGAGCACGTCGAAATATTCGCTCGATAGTTTGGCTTCGAGCAGTTTGACGTTCGCCTCGATGTCGTCGACGATTAACACTCGGCCAGACATCAGCCGCTCGCATGCGATTGAGACCGAAGACGGGTTCCTGTCACAAGAGAAAACGTTCGACTGTTTCCAAGAAAGTCGCAATCGAGATCGGCTTTGCGATATAGCCCTCGCATCCGCCCTCGCGGATCTTCTGCTCGTCGCCTTTCATCGCGAAAGCCGTTACCGCGACTACGGGGATCGTCCGCAACTCTTCGTCCTCTTTCAGCCATTTTGTGACTTGCAGTCCGGACACCTCGGGAAGCTGAATGTCCATCAAGATCAGATCGGGACGATGCCGCCGGGCCAGCGCGATCGCTTCGGTGCCATCCCGCGACTGCAATGTCTCGTATCCGTGCGCCACGAGAACATCGTGAAACAGCTTCATATTGAGGATATTGTCCTCGACGATCAAGATTTTGCGTCGCGCCGACCGGTGACCATGCGGGTCCGATATGCCAGCTCCTGGCGTCATATCGCGGCAGCCTCGCGCAACGTGCCAAATGGCCAGCCGGGAGCGGACGCCCGGGTCGCGCACCGATCCTGCGTCCTTCTCGTTAAGAATTCGTAATGCTCGCGGCAAACCGTTCCTCTCGGGAAGACCGGACATGACCCCAGGGTATCGTATCGGGGTGGATCTCGGCGGCACCAAGATCGAGGCGGCCGCGGTCGATGCCGCGGGGACCGTGCACCGCCGCCGCCGCCTGCCGACGCCGGTCGGCGACTACGGCGCGACGACCGGGGCGATCGCGGCGCTGGTTTTCGCGTTGGAGCAAGACCTCGGTAGGAGGGCAACCGTCGGGATCGGCATCCCCGGAGCGATTTCGCCCGCGAGCGGCCTGGTCAAAAACGCCAACTCCACCTGGCTGATCGGTCGTCCGCTGCAAAACGATCTCGAAGCGGCGCTCGGTCGACCGGTGCGCCTTGCCAACGACGCCAATTGTTTCGCCCTATCGGAAGCCGTCGACGGCGCCGCGGCGGGCCTCGACAGCGTGTTCGGCGTCATTCTCGGTACCGGCGTCGGCGGCGGCATCGCGATCGGCGGCAGGGTCCTCGGCGGCGCCAATGCGATCGCCGGCGAATGGGGGCATAATCCGCTGCCCTGGCCGAGTTTGGCGGAGATCCCGGGGCCGCCCTGCTATTGCGGCCGATCGGGGTGTGCCGAGACGTTTCTCTCCGGACCGGGGCTGGCCGCCGACCATTGCCGCGAAGCCGGGCTGCACCTGAGCCCGCGCGAGATCGTCCGGCGCGCGGCAGCCGGCGAACCGGATTGCTCGGCGACCCTCGGGCGCTATATCGATCGGCTGGCGCGGGGTCTCGCTGCGGTCATCAATATCGTCGATCCGGAGGCGATCGTGCTCGGCGGCGGCCTTTCCGGCATTGCCGCACTGTACGACGAGGTGCCGGTGCGGTGGCCGCCCTACGTCTTTTCGGATCGGGTCACCACCCGCCTGCTCCGCCCGCGGCACGGCGATTCGAGCGGCGTGCGCGGTGCCGCCTGGCTGTGGCGGCCGGAAGACCTCGGGTAAGTCGGAGGAAGAAGCCGGGTCGGGACCGTCAGCACTTGGGCTTGGCCAGAGCTTCGATGTCGTCGAGCTTGGCGCGGATCGTGTAATCGCCGTAATCGATGTCCATGTCGCGCGACACGCCGTTGTCGAGAAGCATCATCCCGAGCTCGTAGTCGGGCACATCGGCCTTGGCATCGGCCGGGAAAAAGGCGAGCCGAACGCGCCAGCCGGGCCGTTGGAGAAGCGGGTCGAGCTTTGCCGAGGCGCGGTCGGCGGTCGGTTTGGCGGCGATGAAAGCGGAGACCTGAACCGCATTTTCCTCGGCGGATCCGTCGAACACTTGGCGCGAAACGAACGTCGCCCCGGCCCGTGCCCGGTCGATCAGCAGGATCGTGTGCGCGCTGGGGAACAAAACGCCGGGCGCCAGCGGCATGGTTTCCGGCCGCGGCTTCGAAAACCGGGCGACGCCGCCCTTGCCGGGGCCGTCGAGCCGTGCCTCGCCGCTGATGTCCTCGCTGACGGTGCCGTTGCGCGTCTCCGTTTCACTGAAGCGATAGCGCAGCCCGTCCTTCGACTCCCAGGTGATGAAGCGCGAGACGACATCGGTGTCCCCCGCCCCGGAATAATGCAGCTTGAGCCGATAGCGTTGCTCGATGGTCCAGCCGTCGCACGTCTCGCCCCACTGATACACCATCGCCCCCTTCGCATCGGCCACCTCCAAATCGTTGCGGGCCGATCCCAGGGTCATGCTGTAAAGGGCGCGGTGCGGCGCGATCTCGGCCGCCAAAGGCACGGGCGCCAGCGCCGCGGCGGCGAGAACCGCGGCGGCGGCAGCTCGGTTGCATGCGTGGATTATGGCTTGGCCCCTTTCTCCGACGGCAGCGCCAGCCTGAGGTGCAGCTCCTTGAGCCGCTCGGGCGACACCGGCGCCGGTGCGCCCAGCAAGAGATCGCGCGCCTGCTGGTTCATTGGAAAGGCGATTACCTCACGGATGTTCGGCGTATCGGCCAACAGCATGACGATGCGGTCGATGCCGGGCGCCAAGCCGCCATGCGGCGGCGCGCCATAGCGGAAGGCCCTGAGCAGGCCGCCGAAGCGGGCCTCGACCTCGGCCGCGCCGTAGCCGGCGATGGCGAAGGCCTTGTACATGACGTCGGGGCGATGATTGCGGATCGCACCCGAGGCCAGCTCGACGCCGTTGCAGACGACATCGTACTGCAGCGCGGTAATCTCGAGCGCCGCCTCGGCGCTCAGCGCGTCGAGCGAGATATTCGGCATCGAGAACGGATTATGGCTGAAATCGATGCTTCCGGTCTCGGCGTTGACCTCGTACATCGGAAAATCGGTAATCCAGCAGAACCGATAGGCGTCTTGCTCGGCCAGGCCGAGCTCGCTGCCGATGCGCGACCGCGCGCGGCCGGCGAAGATCGCGGTGTCGCCCGGAACGCCGGCGATGAAAAACACCGCATCGCCGTCACGCAGGCCCAACTCCTGTCGCAAGCAGGCGGTTTTCGCCGGGCCCAGCCCGCGCGCGACGGGCCCCACGCCTGCCCCGTCGCGGAACATGATATAGCCGAGCCCCGGCTGTCCCTCGGTTTGCGCCCAGGCGTTGATCCGATCGCAAAAGGCGCGGCTGCCGCCGCCCGGGGCGGGGATGGCGCGCACCGTTACCGCCGAGTCGGCGGCGATCATCGCGGCAAACAGGGTGAAGTTCGAATCGCGAAAATACGCCGTCGCATTGCTCATCTCGATCGGGTTGCGCAGATCGGGCTTGTCGGTGCCGTATTTGAGCATCGCGTCCTTGAAGGCGATGCGTGGAAACGGCGGCGCCGTCACCGGCCGGCCGTGGCCAAACTCGGCGAAGATGCCGTGCAGCACCGGCTCGATCGCCGCGAACACGTCCTCCTGGGTGGCAAAGGACATCTCGAGATCGAGCTGATAGAACTCGCCCGGCGCCCGGTCGGCGCGGCTCGCCTCATCGCGAAAACAGGGCGCGATCTGGAAATATCGATCGAAACCGGCCACCATCAAGAGCTGCTTGAATTGCTGCGGCGCTTGCGGCAGGGCGTAGAACTCGCCGGGATGGAGGCGGCTCGGCACCAGATAGGGCCTCGCACCCTCCGGCAAGTCGGCGGTCAGGATCGGCGTCTGAAATTCGACAAAGCCCGCTTGCATCATGCGCCGCCGGATCGACGCAATGACCCGCGAGCGCAGCATGATGTTCGCATGGATTCGCTCGCGCCGCAGATCGAGAAAACGATGGGCAAGACGCATGTCCTCGGGGTATTCGGCCTCGCTGTTGACCGGGAACGGCAGCGGCTCGGCCTCGGACTGGAGCGCGATCGCGGCGATCCTCAGTTCGACCTCGCCGGTCTCGAGCCTCGGGTTGACGGTATCGGCGGAGCGTGCGGCGACCACCCCGGTCAGGGTCACGACGCTCTCGAGCCGCAACGCGTCGGCCGCGGCAAAGAGCGGCGACGACACGTCGATGACGCATTGGGTGACGCCGTAGTGGTCGCGCAGGTCGATAAAGAGCAGCTGGCCATGGTCGCGCTTGCGATGCACCCAGCCGGAAAGGCGGGCCTGTCGCCCGGCATCGGCGAGCCGGAGCGCGCCGCAGGTATGGGTCCGATATGCATGCATCAGCAAACGATCCGGCGCCGCCCGGCGACCGAGCCCGAACACGGCACGGAACGGCGGCGCTTGTCAAGGCAGGCTCCGCGGCGAGGCTGCAACCGAGACGCCGGGCGCGACGCCGCACCGATTTGCCCCCCGCGGGGCGAGCGGATATGGTAGCCGCCGCTGCGGCGCTGACCGATCGAGGCTATGCTTGAGCGACATCTTTCGCGAAATCGACGAGGAACTGCGTCGCGACAACCTCTGGAAGCTGTGGTCGCGGTATTGGCGCTACGTCGCGGCGGCGGCGGCCGGGGTGCTGCTGGTCGCGTTCGCGATCGTCGAGTGGCGCAACCATCAGCTCGCCGAACGGCAGGCCGAGGCGACCCGTTATGCCGGCGCGCTCAACCTGGCGCAAAGCGGCAGATCGGCCGAGGCGGAGCAAGTATTCGGCGTGATCGAGAAGGAAGGCGGCGGCTATGCCCTGCTGGCTTCGTTCGAACAGGCCGGGCTGCTGGCGAAGTCGGGCAACCGCAAGGCCGCCATTGCGATCTACGACCGGATCGCGGCGACCCCCGGGATGGCGCCCGAATTTCGCGATCTTGCCGTGCTCCTCTCGGTGATGCAGGGGATCCCGGACTCCGATCCGCAGCGGACGATCGCGCGCCTCGCCCCGCTGACCGGGCGCGACAATCCATGGCGCCCGACCGCGCTGGAGCTGACCGCGCTGGCGCGGCTCAAAGCCGGCGACAAGAAGGCTGCGCTCGACCTCTACAAGGGTCTCGCCGACGATCTGACGGCACCGCGCAGCCTGCGCGCGCGCGCGGCCGAGATGGCTGCGGCGCTGGCTTCCTAGCCCGCCCTCGGACGATGAGCGGTCGCGTCTCGACGGCGCTGTTGCTCGCGGTGCTCTGCCTCGCCGGCTGCAGCTGGTTCGAGGACAAAAAGCAGCCGCTGCCCGGCGAGCGCATCTCGGTATTGGCGCTCGATCGTCAGCTCGCGCCGGATCCGGCCCTGGCCAACATCCCGATCGCCCTGCCGCGCCCGGCGGTCAACAAGGACTGGCCCGAGCCGGGCGGCACCCCCGACCATGCGATGCAGCATCCGGCATTGCCGGCCAAGCTCGCCCAGGCCTGGCGGGTCAGCGTCGGCCAGGGCTCCTCGCGCTATAGCCGGGTGATGGCGCAGCCGGTCGTGGCCGGCGGCCGCGTCTATGCGATGGACGGCGGGGTCAAGGTCGGCGCCTATGCCGCGGCCGACGGCAAGCTCTTGTGGCAGGTCGATTTGCGGCCCGCGGGCGATCTCGGCAACGCCTTTGGCGGCGGTCTTGCCTTTGCCAAGGACCGCCTCTATGTGACGACCGGCTATGGCCAGGTCGTCGCCCTCGAACCGGCGAGCGGCAAGGTGATCTGGCGGGTCAAGGTCGGGGCCCCCGTGCACACCGGTCCGACCGTCGCCGATGGGCGGGTCTTCGTGGTCACCGTGGAAAACGAGCTCTCGGTCCTCGATGCCGCCGATGGCCACAAACTCTGGGTCCATGCCGGACTGCCGCAGACCGCGAGCCTGTTGGGCGGCGCCAGCCCGGCCGTCGGCGGCGAGGTGGTCATCGCCCCGTTCAGCTCGGGCGAGCTCGATGCGCTCGAAGTCGACAACGGACGGCCCTTATGGTCGGACAATCTCGCCTCGGCGCGCAATGTCGATGCGGTCGCCGCCCTCGCCGACATCCGCGGCCGGCCGGTCATCGATCGCGGACGGATCCTGGCCGCCAGCCACAGCGGGCGGATGGCGTCGATCGACCTGCGCGGCGGCGAGCGCGCCTGGGAGCAGGAGGTCGGCAGCGATCACGGCCTCTGGGTCGCCGGCGATTACGTCTATCTGCTGACGACCGACCAGAATTTGCTGTGTCTGACGCGCGACGACGGCAAGGTGCGCTGGCTGCGCCGGCTGCCCCGATACGAGAACGAGAAAAAGCACGAAGACCCGATCGAATGGGCCGGCCCGGTGCTCGGCGGCGACCGCCTGATCCTGGTGTCGTCGGACGGCTGGGGGCTGTCGGTTTCGCCCTATACCGGGGCGCCGCTCGGCCGGCAGGAGATGCCGGCGCCCGCCTATCTGGGACCCGTGATCGCCGACAATACGCTCTACGTCCTGACCGACGACGCCGAGCTCACCGCCTTTCGCTGAGCCGTCGCCCGGCGGATGAGCTTCTCGGTCGCGATCCTCGGCCGGCCGAATGTCGGCAAATCGACATTGTTCAACCGGCTCGTCGGCCGCCGCCTGGCGCTCGTAGACGACACCCCCGGCCTCACCCGCGACCGCCGCGAGGGCGCCGCACGGATTGCCGATCTCGAGTTTCGCGCGATCGACACGGCCGGTCTCGAGGAGGCGGCACCCGATTCGCTCGCGGGCCGCATCCAGGCGCAGACCGAGCGCGCGCTCGCCGCCGCCGATGTCATCCTCTTTATCATCGATGCCCGCGCCGGCGTCACCCCGGCCGATCGCCATTTCGCCCGCTGGCTGCGGCAGAGCGGCAAGCCGGTGGTGCTCGTCGCCAACAAGGCGGAGGGCAGCGCCGGCCTCCCCGGCATCGGCGAAGCCTTTGCCTTGGGCCTCGGCGATCCGGTGCCGATCTCGGCCGAACACGGCGAGGGGTTGGCTCTCGTCTACGAGCAGCTTCTGCCCTTCGCCCGCGGCGACGCCGATGGCGGCAGGCCGCCGTCGAGGCCGTTGCAGCTTGCCATCCTCGGCCGCCCCAATGTCGGCAAGTCGACCCTCGCCAACCGGCTCATCGGTGCCGATCGGCTGTTGGCCGGGCCCGAGCCCGGGATCACCCGCGACGCGGTCGCGGTCGATTGGGACTGGCAGGGCCGCAAGGTCCGGCTCGTCGATACGGCCGGGCTGCGCCGCGCCGCGCGGGTCGCTGACAAGGTCGAGAAGCTGGCGGCCGGCGACAGCCTCAGGGCGCTGCGCTTTGCCGAAATCGCGATCCTGGTGGTCGACGCGACCCGCCCGCTCGAGCGCCAGGACCTGGCGATCGCCGCGCGGATCGAGGAGGAGGGCCGCGGCCTGGCGCTGGCGGCGACCAAATGGGACCTCGTCGGGGCGCCGAAGGCGGCGCTCTTGGGGTTGCGCGAGCGCACC
Organism: uncultured Alphaproteobacteria bacterium; assembly: GCA_963772295.1. GTDB lineage: Bacteria > Pseudomonadota > Alphaproteobacteria > ATCC43930 > CGMCC-115725 > AP-15. Next base: position 212,528 of record CAVYWO010000015.1, on the reverse strand, counting down.
GAGACGGCGCTGGCGCAACTCGCCGGGGTCGCGATCGCGCCGGTGTCGGGCAAGACCGGAGCGGGCCTGGCGGCGCTGATGGCGGCGGTGTTCGCCGCCGAGGCGGCGTGGAACCGGCGGGTCGCGACCGCCGAGCTCAACCGCTGGCTGGCCGATGTGCGAGAGCACCATCCGCCGCCGCTCGCGGCGGGGCGGCGGCTGCGCCTGCGCTATCTGACGCAGGTCAACACGAGACCGCCGAGTTTTGCCCTGTTCGCCTCCAAACCCGGCGAGCTTCCCGAGGCCTACCGGCGCTATGTCGTCAACGCGCTGCGCCGCGATTTCGACCTCTGCGGCACGCCGATCCGGCTGATGCTGCGCCAGGGCCGCAACCCCTACGCCGCCGTTTAGCGCGCTTTTCTATCAGATCGCAGCATCTCCCCCGGTCATGGCCGGTTGGCCTTCAGCCCGCGGGCGCGAAGCGGCCCGCGGGTCGGGCCCGGCCATCCACGTGGATGCCCGGCGCAACCCCCGGAACGCCCGCCCCCGTGTCGAGCACGGGGCAAGCTCTGGCGGGCGGCCGTCCGGGGGCGGGCATGAACGAAAAAGAGAGTGCTGCGTGTCGATCGGAAACCGCAATAGCGTCGGCTCCCGCAATTTTTGCGCCGGGTCATCGCTGCCGATAACATCGCCGATCTGGACAAACCTGCCAGACGATGCTATCTTGGCGACTTTTGCAATTGCGGCAATCGCCAGAAAGGAGCCCGATGGCCGAGGCACCGGCCGATCCGGAGCCGGGGCCGCAACCCGGCCGCGGCGGGAGGCGGCGGCGCGGCGGCGCGAAACAGCTCCGGGCGCTGTTGGCCGAGGCGCTCGACGAGAAGACGGTGGTCACGATCGACGGCCGCCGGCGCCGGATCACCAAGCGCGAGGCGATGGTGGCGCAACTCGTCGACAAATCCGCCGCCGCCGATCTGCGCGCCGTCAAGCTGTTGCTCGACATGCTGAAAATGGCCGAAGCCCGGGCCGGCACCGCAGCACCGGCGCCGGAATGGGTGCCGGATGCGGCGGACGAGAAGGTGATCGACACGCTCTTGTTGCGGCTCAAGCTTGCCGATGAAGCGGCAAAACCGGGACCCTCCGAGGACGGGTGACCCGCACGCCGCTTTTTTTCTTGCCGCGGCGCCACGGCATTCCTAACTTCGGCGGATGCGGCGCGGGGCCATAGCTCAGCTGGGAGAGCGCTACAATGGCATTGTAGAGGTCACCGGTTCGATCCCGGTTGGCTCCACCAATTAAATGAAGGGCTTAACCGTTGCCGGCTAAGCCCTTTGATTTTTCGCGGAAGCGTGGCGGAAGCACCAGGGCGCCAATGGGTGCGCTGCCCTCGGACGTTGCGCCGCCCCTCTCGCGAACCATGAAGAACCACACATGTTCGGGGTTGGGACACTCGACCTCGCTCGCGAGGCCGGCATCCAGCGGATCGTCTACTTTTCGGTGTTCAACAGCGCCCTGTTCGACGACGTGCCGCATTTCGCAGGCAAGTACCTCGTCGAACGGGTCATCGACGCCCAGGCCATTCCCGCCACGGTGCTGCGGCCAGCTTTACTTCATGCGACCTTATGTGGTACGGCCTTGCATAATATCGCCGTTCAGGGCCTGCGCGTCCCCTTACGGTCGCTGGGTCGGCTCCGAACCCGCCTATTCTCTACGTGTTTACCGCGTAGAATTCCGCTGAGCTGCCGCCGAGCCGACGGCATCCCGGCGAGCCTTCCTCGTCAAATCTCGAATGTGATCCGGTCGAGAAGCTCGCCGGCGCTCACGATCCGCGTTACGCCCGAGGTGTTATCCGGGAAATCCCGCCTGTTGCCAGTCACGATGTAATCGGCGCGGGCGGCCTCCGCACATTGCAGAAACTTCGTGCCACCGGGATCGGAGGAGGTCACCGCCGAGACCGCGGGGACGAAAAGCTCGCCCTCGCGGCGGAACATGGGGTCGCTACACGATTTGCTCCGTGCTGGTGGCGCGGAGCCGACGATCGAGCGCACCGGCGGCGCTGTCAGCTCCAGGGGATCGCGCTCGGACGCATCACAGGCCCGCGAGGGCCACCACGAGCCTCGGCAGGGTCGCCGGGGCCGGCACCAATCGGCAGCCGCACTGGTGCGCTCTCGTCCGCCGACAACCGGCAGCCGCCAGCGGTCCGGCCGCTCACAAGGGCGCTTGCGTGCCTTGTCCGCACCCCCAGCGCCGCCGCACCGCCGCGGGCAGGAGCAGCGCCAAGGCCCAAGGGCAGCAGATGGGCCGACCCCCGGCACTCGCCCCGGCGCAGCAGACAGAGGCCACCCGACGCGGCGCGGAGGGCGCCACGCTCGACGAGCTTGCCTGCAGCTGCGACTGTCGGCATTTCCCCACATTCGCCGCGCCAGTAGAGCCTTCTGACCTACATTTTCCGTCGCCGTGCGCCAAGCAACGGCGAGGCCGGAGAAGTATTGCGGAGCGCCAAGCCCCCGCGCTCCGCAAGACGTGGACGCCTCCTCGACGAAGTTAAACTTGTCGACCCCGACGGAGATTTGACGAATCCCTTTGCCGCGCTTTCCGTAATGGAGATTATGCGGCTTTCAAGATCGGCACGAGCGCGGGCGCGGCAGGAAACGCATAGCAAGATGTAGAGACCACCCCTCACCCCCTCACCCAGAAACTCTCCCTCCCCGGCGAAGCATGCTACGATACAGCCGAGCGCCGAATGACATCCGATGCACGCCATAACACCCTGCTGGGTGTCGGAATAATCTTCGGCACGGGGCTTTTGATTGGCTTCCTGACGACGCTTATAAACTCCAAGACGGGTGAGGCCGCTGGAGCATTAGGCAGCGTGCTCGGCGGCGTGACCGGTGCCGTAGGGGCTGCTCTTGCCGTCGCACTCACGTTGTCAGGGGAACGCGCCGAAGAACGACGCCAGAAGCAGGAAAAAGAAATACGACAAATTAATGCTGTTATTGCTGGTATTGGTTTTAATATCGAAATCCTTTTGCACATTGTAACGCAAAATATATTACCCCATTACACACAGAGCCACATCGCCTATAAAGCGCTACAAGGTACAAAGGGCGATGTTGACCGTATGACGGAATTTGCCAACTCTCTCCATACATACCACGCATTGATAATGACCTGCCCTGAACTCTATTTTATAGAATTCGATTTCTGGAGAGAACTTCTATTTATTGTTGAGAGAGACGCAAACGTACTAAAACAATCCGGTTGGTTAGTCGCTGGAGCGCACCAAATCAAAAACCTCACACTTCAACGAAATCGCAATATAGAGTTTGACTTACATCTCCGTAACCAGCAGGGCGGAAAACTGAATTATTATGCTCTGGAAAGCATGCTCCAGAGACATGTAACCATCGCAAACGCTGAATGCATCACAGCCGGGAAGTTGTTCTACGTACTGCGGGATATGGCAAAGAAACTTGAGCGGATAAATGATCAAGCACAGGGGCAGAAACTTATCCTGCCGCCCGGACTTGACGATGCAATGAAAGAGCTAAAACAAATATTAGACCTAATTAACCCGGGATACGCCACGTTGAGTGGTCTCGACGGCGCTGCGCACGGCACGACGCCTGATTTTCGTAGGAAAACGGGCGACCTGCACGTTGCAGAAATCAAGAAAAACGCAGCAAAATCACCACACTGAAAACATTGCACTTTTTTGCTGCGTAAATCTGCTGCATAATCGCGGGCATGAAATACGGTTACGCCCGCGTCTCGACAGACGGCCAGAGCATCGAGGCGCAAGTGCGCCAGCTCGCCAAGACCGGATGCAAAAAGGTGTTCCGCGAAGTGGCGAGCGGAGCCAAGACCGACCGCGCACAGCTTCGCCGCTTGCTCACCGGCATCGAGGCCGGCGACGTGGTGATGGTCACACGGCTCGACCGGCTGGCGCGATCGACACGCGACCTTCTGAACACGCTCGCGGCGATCGCCGATCGGAAAGCCGGTTTCCGATCGCTCGGCGACACATGGGCCGACACCACGACCCCACACGGCCGGCTGATGCTGGCCGTGCTCGGCGGCCTAGCCGAGTTCGAGCGCGATCTAATCCGCGCGCGCACCGGCGAAGGACGCGCCCGCGCCGTCGCCAACGGCGTGAAGCTCGGTCGCAAGCCCAAGCTCACCCCGCACCAGCGGCAGGAGGCGAAGCGGCGCGTTGCTGCCTGCAAGGAGACGCTCCGGGAGATCGCGCGCAGCTACAACGTCCACAACGGCACGATTTCGCGGCTCACGGCCTAACGATGAACTCGCAAGCGCGGCGTCACTACCGACTTGCCGATGATCCGTAAAAATGCGCATCCTCATGTCGTGAGGTCAGATCGTCTTGAGATCGGCGCTAGCTAGGGCGACCCTGTCGCAAAACTGAGAATAGTTTTCGATCCAATGCGCACAACCGGCCCCTCACGGTTAACATCCATCGAGGTTGGTGGCTTCAAGTCCGCCATCGAGCCGGTCAGCATGAGACTCCGCGATTTGACTGTTTTGGCGGGTCAAAACAGTGCCGGCAAAAGTACCGTTGTTCAGCCGTTACTTCTCATAAAGCAGACCATGGAAAAGCCGTTCGATGTGGGCGGTCTAGCCATTGATGGACCACTCGTGCAATTCACCAGTGCTGATCAATTATTATCGCACTCGGCGGGTGGACGGACAAGCGAGTTCTTTTTCAAAATGTCATCCGAGAATTCGTATGTGACTATGTTCTACACAAAGGCTGCCGAGCGGGGGGTCATAATTGATCGCATGGAATTTTTAATGGATGGAAAACATCAATGCTGGCACGAAGACGACACCATATCTCCGGACGATGTGGGATTTCCTAGACATATCCTTGAATTCGTCAAACGCGCGAAACAGGCATTTGTGGTCAGGCGTGAACGCGCCATGCTCGTAGCAGGAGTTAAACCGATAAGAGCAGACGCTTCGCCTTCGCATTCTATTGGCCTCTCTATGGGCTTTGCAAGTTCTCCTGCGCATTCTTTTGTAGATAGTGCGGCGAAGATAATTCATCTACCGGGTTTGAGGGGAAATCCAGAAAGAAATTACCGTGTCACTGCGATTGAATTGGAATACCCTGGTAATTTTTCGGAATACGTGGCCAGTATTATTCATGGCTGGCAAAATACGAAGAATGAAAAATTGAAAGCACTAGCTGAACAGCTCAAAGCATTGGGGCTTACGTGGAAAGTGCAGACGCGCCCGATAGACGATACGCGGGTAGAGATTCTCGTCGGACGGCTTCCTGCTGCAATTCGTGGTGGTGCGCGTGATACGATAAGCATTGCGGATGTGGGCTTTGGCGTTTCGCAGACGCTTCCAGTGCTTGTTGCACTGCTCGCGGCGTCACCGGGACAATTCGTATTTATCGAACAACCGGAAATTCACCTTCACCCAAAAGCCCAGGTAGGGCTGGCAAATCTCCTGCTCCAATCCGTCAATAGGGGCGCTCGGGTAATCGTAGAGACCCATAGTAGCTTGTTGGTACTCGCACTTCAGGAAATTATCGCAGAGGGGAAACTTGATCCTGCAAGGGTGTCAATGAATTGGTTTACTCGTGACCCCGCTAGCGGTGCGACTAGAGTAAACGAGGCGAATGTCGGACCGGATGGTAGTTACGGAGAGTGGCCATCTGATTTTGGATCTGTCGAATTGGAACTGCAAGCCCGATATTTAAATTCGGTTGACCAACGCGCCGTGCGGCGAAGCGCGTCTAGGCACTGACGAGACATGCCAACTCCCTCGTGGGAACTCGTCATTGACGCGTCGATTTTACGGGCTGCGGGATCGGAAGGCGCAACGCATCCCGTGTCAACGTATTCGCGGAACGTCTTGTTAGACATTCTAGCAATATGTCATCGTGCGGTGCTGTCAATGTCACTCAAGGACGAATGGGATACGCACCACTCGCACTTTGCACGAACATGGTTAGTGCAAATGTATTCGAGCCGTAAGATAACAAGACGACTTCATAGAGACTGTGAGCATTTGCGGCAGGCAGTCAATTCATGTGAGAGGATTAACGATAGGCAACGTCAGGCCGCAGAAAAAGATTTTCTTCTGATAGAGGCTGCGCTAAATGGTGACAAAATCGTATTATCCATAGACAAGAGGGCACGTGATGTCTACTGCGAGTTATGCAAGACGATCCGCGATTTTGCGGACATCTATTGGCTAAATCCCGTAGAAGAACCCGAAAATGTGAGGGCATTGTTTAGGGGCGATATCACATTGAAAGCGGTCTGGAAGCTTGATCCTACAAGAGGCGTGTGAGGGCGGCGTCCACGGCGATTTTCCGTAATCCACCTTATCGGCGACAAAAAAAGCGGTCGGCGTTGGCGTTCAGCGAGTCCTCGCTGTCTCCGGCACGGATACGCCCGCGAGCGCCGCCAGCGCGGCATAATGCCGCGGGTGCGGCACCCGCCCGCGGCGGGCAAGATCCCGCGCATATCCGCGTGAGACCTGTAGCGCCTGCATGATCGCGGTTTGAGGCACCGCTGCAAGGCGAGGCTGAACCTCGTCGATGTACCGGCGACGTAGTGTTGCGGCGGCTTCCTCGCCCTCGCTTTTCCGCGCCTTATCCCATTTATGGCGTTCGATGGCGAGGCGCCGGGCGGTGGCGGACCGTTCGCGATTCGGCGGCGGCGGTGAAGTTCACACTCGCCAGATCCCGGAGCGCGGCGCGGTCATAATCCGACCGCATCACCTGATGCTCATAGGTGGACGGCTTGCCGAGGCGCTCGCGGGCCTCTGCCTCGCTCTATCAGTGGCGACGCCGTTCGCGCCGCTCGATCGTTTCGGGAGCGCGGCCAGCGCCAAGTCGAGAACGGCGAGCATGCTATTCAAGTGCATGCCCAAAGCCCCCATACGGTGCGGATTGCGCCGGATATATATTAGCGTGGCGAGCAATCTCGCGCGGACGTCGTAATCCCGCCATCCGTCGATAACCTCCCTGACGAAGCCAGGCGCCGATGGCCGTGTGCGCTTTGCTCTGCGATCCTGCCAGGACGGCCAGTCCTTCGCGCCGGTCAGCTTGCCTTCTACCGGCTTGATGTCCGCCTCCGGTGCGCCCCAGTCGACATTTCGGCCCTTGGCGATGAGGCCGGCGATCATTTGGCAGTCGCGCCGCGCCTGTTTGATCTCTTCATCGCTTGCGCTGGTGACGATGCTGAGCAGCTTGGCGGCGGAGAACATTCCCACGTCCGCTAGATCTGCAAAGGGCAGAGTTGCCGCCGCCTCGGCCGCTTTGCTCGGAGTTAGCGGCATCCTGGATCCTCGCAGAGACCGCGGATGGGCTCGTCTCGGCCAGCGTGAAATGGTGGGTCGCAATTATCGTTCTGATCATCGTTGTCTCGCCGCGGCGCCCGGATCTGCGGCTGTTAGCCATCGGCGATGCCGACGCCCGCACCTGCTCCCGCTGGCTGGCGCCCTATCTGACGGTGGCCCCGTTCAATATCTTTGCGATTTGGCTCTGCGAGCGGCTCGGCTTTTCGCACGACCAGGTGTTCGGCGCGGCCCTCGCCCTGGGTCTCGTTGTCACCGCCTACAAGGTCGCGATGTTCTGGGCGGTGCGACGACCCATCGCGCACGCGATCCTAGCGGCAACCAACGGCGAGCCCGGCCGGTTTCGGCGCACTATCGCCGCTGCGTGGCACTGGCTATTTATCGCCGGGGCGATCGGCGTCGTCGTCGCTGCGACTATCGCGTTCGCGCTCGGAAGTGGCGCCTGGGTGGCGGGCGCCGCAACTGCAACCCAGGGCATCGTGGTCGCGGTCGCGGTTCTGTGGCAGGCGTCGCGGAACCTGATCGAGCGATTGTTTTCCGGCGATCAGATGGATCCGCGGCTCGCCTTGCGCCGCGAGCGGTTTCGCCGCGTCCTGCGGCGCCTCTGCGATGCCCTCTTATGGATCCTGAGCGCGGCCTGGCTCGGCGAGACCTGGGGGCTCGACGTCATCGAGCCGGCTCAAGGCACATTCGCGCGGCTGTTTGTGCGGCCGGCTTTTGGCGCAACGGCGACAATCGTCGCCGCATGGATCCTGTGGACGGCGCTGAGCTCCGTCATCGACGACCGAATGCCGCATGCGGCGGCACCTGGCGACGAAGACGAGCCCGCCGGTTCGGCCTCGCGGCTCGGCACCCTGTTGCCTCTACTGCGCAACATGCTGCTAATTGGCCTCGCCGTAGCGGCGGTGATCGCCGCGCTGTCGACGCTTGGGTTCAATATCGGTCCGCTGCTCGCGGGGCTCGGTGTCATCGGGATTGCTATCGGCTTTGGCGCGCAGAACTTGGTGCGCGACGTCATCTCCGGCGTTTTCTTCCTGATGGAGGACGCGTTTCGGGTCGGCGAGTACATCCAGAGCGGTAATTACAAGGGCACGGTCGAAGGCTTCAGCATTCGTTCGATCAGGCTTCGACACCACCGCGGCCCGGTTTACACCGTGCCGTTCGGTCTATTGGGCGCCATTCAGAACCAAAGCCGCGATTGGGTCATCGATAAGCTGACGGTCGGCATCACCTATGACAGCGACTTGGAGCTGGCCCGCAAGCTGACTAAGCAGATCGGGTTGGACCTCGCCAACGACCCGAAATTCGCGCCGCTGATCCTTGAGCCATTGAAGATGCAGGGGGTCGAACAGCTTGGCGATTTCGCCGTGCAGATCCGGTTGAAGATGATGACACTGCCGGGTGAGCAGTTCGTGATCCGGCGCAAGGCTTATGCGATGATCAAAAAGGCCTTCGACGAGAACGGTATCAAATTCGCCTTCCCGACCGTGCAGGTCGCCGGCGAAGGCGAACCCGCCACTTCCGCGGCCGCGCAACACGCCCTGGAACTAACCCGGCCCGTGGCAGCAGCGTAACGAGGCGAGGTTGCCGACATCGCGGTCCGGCGAACGGCTGGTTTCGTTAAGGGTTTTCGGACGCCTGCCGGGCACGGGCGTGATGGAGGGCGCGGAGGCAGGCGTCCGAAAAGCCTCGAAGGAGGAAACCGCGGGGAGTTCTGCGCTGGCGATGGTGTCGGTTTATGGGGATTTAGGCGGAGTGTTTGGGTTGATTTCTCGGTGGGGGACGGGGACCGAGCGAGCAGCGCGATGCTTGTTTTGGTCGGCCTGGATGCAGTCGAAGGGTTGATTTCGTATTGAGTGACCTGCGTTTTGGTGGGCGAAGGCCGCGGTGACGAGTGCCGTCGGCGGAGCGCCGCCGCTGCCGGTGAAACATGGCCGTCGGAGAGGCATAGTGGTGTGACGGTTCTCGCCGGCCTCGCCAAATTCGAGCTGAGTGGATTCCCTTGCCCAGGCCGTCCATACATGACCGTCCGGGTAGGCGGGAACGGTCGGCATCGCCCGATCAACGCTGAACACCGACGATGAGGCCTGCTGCGCGCCACGTCTCGTTAGGGAGCCTCGCTCGGAGCTTAGGCAAGAATGGGAGGAGATTATGAGCCGTTCCGGCCGTTCTCGTTGGTCACTTGTTTTTGTTACCGCGGCAATCGAGACGGTGCTATTACTTGCCTGCGCGCTCGCGGCCGTTGCGCAGGATGTGGAAGACGGGCAACGGATCTGGAAGGACAAGGCCGGGTGTCCACAATGCCATGGCTGGGCGGGCGACGGCTTGGCCTCCGGCTTCCACGAGCAGGGCGGTCTCCCGCTGCGCAAGACGCAGCTCACGCGAGATCAGATTCGGATGACGATACAGTGCGGACGGCCGGGGACCTCGATGCCGCATTTCGATCGCTTCGCCTATACCGACAAACGCTGCTACGGCGTGACCGCCCAGGATCTCGGCAATAAGGTACCGGATCGTGCCCCGACCACGCTGCAGCCTTACGAGATCGATGCCGTGGCCGACTACGTCGCCGCCAAGGTCAAGGGGGCGGGCCCGGTGACGCGGGCGCAGTGCCTCGCGTTTTTCGGCCAAGAAGCGACGGTCGAATGCGACCGGTATCCTCTGCGCTGACCGTCGCCGAGACCGGGCAAAAAAGAGCGGCCGCCCTAGGGCGACCGCTTTCTCCCGAAATAACGCCAACTCAGAGGCTGAACACGTACAGCATCGACGTGTTCTGCATATCCTTGTAGGCCGGCGATTTGTTCAACATGTCCCTGGCCACACCGTTTCCGCCGATCAGCACGGCAACATATTGCTTGCCGTTGACCGAGTACGTCATCGGCGGCGCCGAGCTGAAGGAGCCGGTATTGAAGGTCCAGAGTGGCTTCAATGTCTCATCGTCGAGCGCCCAGATCCTCCCGTCAATGGTCGTCGTGAACAGCAGGCCACCGGCAGTCGACGTCACGCCGGAATAAATGGCATGTGGCATAGGCTGCTGCCCGACCTTCTTGTTATTCGAGGGATCGATCGCCGTGACGCTCCCTTTGACCTCCTCGGCGTTCGCGTATTTGCCTCCAAGCCAATAGTCGCCCGCGGCGTCGTTGGACGGATCGGGCGTGATGTTCGAGCAACCCTCGATCCCGGCGCCGTAGGAAAGATGGGTGCGGCCGCTGTAGGTGGTCGGGAAGAAATTCACGCCGCCCTGGAGGTTCGGGCAGCCCTCCAGCTGGCCTTGCTGGCGCCGCGACGGCTTGCCGATCTTGTAGACCTGGAGATCCTTCTTCGGGTCGTAGTCGACCGGCTTACCGGTCTTGGGATCGATACCGTCCGTCCAGTTGACCTTCATAGCATACTGCTGGGCCCCGATGAAATCCCCGTTTGTCCGGTCGAGGGTGTAGAAGTAGCCGTTGCGACCGAAATGTGCTAACAGCTGGCGGTCCTCGCCGTTTACCTTGGTGTCGATCAACTGATTGATGCCGATTTCGTCGTAGTCAAGGAAGTCGCCGGGTGTGTATTGGAAGTACCACTTCATCTTGCCGGTGTTGACGTCGAGCCCGAGGGTCGAGTTGGTGTAGAGGTTATCGCCCGGTCGATATTCCGGATCGAACATCGGCACCGGCTGGCCGGTGCCCCAATACGTCAGGTTGAGCTTCGGATCCCATGAGCCTGTCTGCCAAAAGGACCCGCCGCCATGCTCCCATGCATTGTTGTTGCCCTTCCAGGTGTCGTGGCCGGGCTCGCCGGGGCCGGGTACGCTGTAGGTGCGCCACACCGGCGCCCCGGTATCGGCGTTGAATGCGTCGATATGGGCGCGGGCGCCTTGGTCGCCGCCGCTGCCGCCGACGATCAGCTTGTCGTTGATGAGCAGCGGAGCAGACGTCAATGCGCAGCGGCTGGTCTTGGGATCGTCGAATTTGACCGTTTTGGCGAGTTCGCCGGTTTCGCGATTCGTCCAGAGGACCTTGCAATCGCCGGTAACCGAAACGACAAAGTTCTTATACAGCGTGACGCCGCGGTTCGAGGAAATAAACATTTCATTTTTGTTGGTGCCCGGATCCATGAGCCAGGCGATCTTGGCGTTGGCCGGGTCCCGCACGTCTATCCGGTAGACGACGCCCCAGCCGTCGACGACGTACATGGCGCCATCGTCGACGAGAGGCGTGCTCTGATGGCCGCCCAACGGGATCTTGGTCACGCCTTGAGCGCCACCGAGCGCCACGGTGAACGCGACGTGGAGATCCTTGACGTTGTTTTTGTTGATCTGGTCGAGTTCGGAATAGCGGTGCGCGGCATAGTCCTTGTTCACTTGCAGCCAGTTCTGCGGCTCCTTGTCGGCGTTCATGAGCCGTTGCGTCGTTACGTCTGCCGCGATCGCCAACACCGACGTTGACGCAAGCAGCGCTGCCGCCAGAAGCGTGACTCGTAAGAGCGAACTGTCTTTCATGGGTTCCTCCTCGTTGCCTGCTTGGAAGTGGCGTCCGCGGGGTTGGTGTAGGCCCCAGACCGGTGCGCATCGCCGAGTACCACGTCGCGCGGCGATGTACAACCGCGAACGCGCAAGGGCGTGCGAGAGTTCCCCGGATTCTCCAAGGCAGTTTTAACATTATCGGGACGGGAGTTGCCGGTCTGCTGGCTTCATCGGCTACTGATATATCCTCTTCTCGGGCAAGACCAACGCCCGCACTCACATCCACCCCCTCCATGTGCCAGAAGCGCGCGACGGGGAGCGTATGGCGCAGGTCGCCGTCGATCTCGCCGCTGCCGATCGTTTCACACAGGTTTTTCAATCGGGGTGTGAACTACCTCACACATGCCGAGCCATCCGCCTGACCCATTCTAACGAACGTCGGCGGGATGGCCCGCATACGGCAAAGATCGAGGAGGGAGGAGAACCTTCGATATGGCCACCCCATTCCAGCCGCTGCTCCGCGTCACATTTGCCGCGCTTGTCGGCTTCGCCTTGCTTGCCGCCCCCGTGGAGAGGGCTGTCGGCGCGTCGACCCCGGTAACCGTCACCACCTCCGCCACTAGTCCCGCGCTGACCAGCAGCGTCGACGACCCTGGACGTGTCGTCTACCAAAGCATACAAAAAGCGCGATTCTCTTGCGCGAACAGCACTGTTTGCATCTTCGGATGGGCCGCGCCCTTATCGGTTTTTGTGCACTTATCTAGATCACAAGAATGGAAAGTCGAAGTCGTCGCCATTTTGACAGAAGCGGAAGAAGCAGTTGAAAATTTCGAGTTGTTCCTAACAGGCAATGGTGCCACGCTTTTTGGTCGAGCTTGCTTTTCGCAAGACCATACATGCACTTTAGAGGTTCAGATAGAGAATTTCTCGACAATGACAGCATGTATCGCTGGAATGCAGAAATGGTGTTCAGGAGCGGGTGACATAATACACAAAAAATCGGAGATGACGCATAATGTCGACAACAACAATGTACAGCTACGTTGCGGCCCGCCGGAATCTCTTGCAAAGGTCGAAAAAGACGCATCATTGAGCGTAGACTCTGACCCTAGTCTGTGATCGGTAGACTTGTATCGGGCATCAACCAGGCGGGGCGCAATGGACGCGCCCGGACGGTCACCATCTCGTAGGTCAGGCGGCCCGATGAGCCGATCGCGGCGATTTGCCGACTAACCGCGCCTCATGGCGAGCCGATGGAGTACCTCCGCTGATCAGTTATTAGCGGGGGATTCGTGCCAGGGCGCCGAGCCGGCAGCGTCGCGCGCGCGACCCGGACCCCGAGCCGCTGGCAGGCCTTTCGGCTATGAGCTGCTCGGGATCGGCTAACGTCTTCTCGGGCGTCGGCTCATTTGCGGACCTCGTCGGGACCGACCCTTCCGCGCGGATCATATCGTATCGACACGGCCAACCCACATGTTGACGATCGGGACGATCAGGCTAGCATCGGCGAATGGCCCCTGCCGTTCGCAAAATGCGCCGCGATCGTCATTGGAAGCCTCCCTCACCGGTTCGGGTTATGATTTCAGCTCCCGTTTGAGTTCGTCGAGGAAGCGCCAATCCGTGTGCTCGGCGATGAGCCTCTGCGGACTCGTCTGGATCAGGCCTACCTCGTGCAACCGCAGTGCGTGGAATTGCAGCGTGTCCTCCGGGTTGGCCTCCCGCCAGAGGTTGTACGGCAGGTGACGCATCACGTTGAGCCCGATCTGGAAGCGCGGCTCGTACAGCTTGTCCGAAAGGAAGCGCGCCGCGCGCTGGGGATCGGCGGCGCAGATGTCGGCGGCCTTGAGGATCGCGCGGAGCACGCGCTTGGTCGCGATCGGGTGCCGCTCCGCGAAGTCACGGTTGGCGGCGACCATGCAGCAGAAATATTGCGACCAGGGCTTGTCCTCGGCGGTGTCGATGATGACGTGCCCGACATGCTTCAGGCGTAACTCCTCGGGCTGCTGCGCGAATCCCAGAAAGGCGTCGGCCTCACAAGCCCATGGCGTCGGTCATGCTCTCACCAGCGATCCACGTCACCTCGTGCTGCGGGTTGATGCCTATGTACGCAAGCATGATCGAGATCAGGACCTGGTCCCCACCCCCGACATACGCAATAGCCACCCTCTTGCCTTTGAGGTCGCGGATCGCACGCACCTCCTCGCGGCCAAACAGCTCGTAGCAGCCAAAGTGCACGCCGGCCAGCAAGACGATCGGTTTGCCAGCCTCCAGATGCGGGATCAAGCCGGGCGTGTCCCACATGGCGATGTCCCCGCGGCCGTCGGCGAGCGCGTAGGGGCCGTTTCGCGTCCCCACCGGCAGGTACTGCACGTCGGTGAACCCGTCATTCCGCAGAAACTCCTCGGCGATGTACTGCGGGGCCGTGCAAATGGACGGCGCATGGACCAGGCGGATCGTCGTTGTCTCGAGAGGGGTTCGGCGGCTGCCGCAGCACGATGAGCTCCAAAACAACCTGCCACTCCGATCGTGGCGGTGGCGCGTGTCAGAAAATCTCGCCGGCTAAGCTGGAGCATGCGTGATTGGTACATTTCAGTGCCTCCTATACACATGGGTCAACTTTGCGGGCACCAGCGTATTACCTTGCCACTTTGCGTGGCGTACTTAGCTCTTGCAAGAATTCTCGTATCGCCACGCCGAGGACCCATGTCGCCTGGGGATCGCCGTTGCAGCAGATCAAGTGACCGGCAATCGAATCGATAGCTACCGCTCGCGCATGTGGGATCGCCTTGACTTGGGTCTCGATGTGGTGCGGCAGGTAAAACTGGTCGCGGGGGTTGTAGATAAACAGCGTCTTCGCCTTGATCGAGCCCAGCGCGGCGTTCAAGTCGCCATGGAAGCCCGGGGTGTCGCCGACCCAGCCCCGGCCGAATGACATGGCAAGATAGTACAGGTCGCGCGCGTCCTGCACGTCGAGGTAATAGTCTCCCCAGATGTTGCGCCATTTTCGTGTAGGCCTCGGGCGTGTCCACGTACTGGTCCCACCATTCCCGCGTATAGAAATATGGAACCAGCACGGAGAGCGCGTTAGATGCGCAGTGCTTGGGATTCTCGTCGTAGTTGCCGCCGTCCCACCCCTTGCAGGAACTCGATGATTGAGACCATCAGCGGCCCAAAGAAAAATCCCTGGGTCCCCCAGACCGCCCCGCCTACGATCGGAAAGATGCCGTCCATGAAGTCTGGATAGCTCACGGCGAACTGGACGCTTGCTTCAGCGCCTTTCGAGATCCCGGTGACGCCGAGCAGATGAGAAATGCCCAGCGTTTCAGTGATCAGCCTGTACTGCGCTTTGACCTGGTCGCGCCCGTTGTAGAACGGGAACTTCATCTTGAGCCCGCTGTTGGTGGGGCTGCTCGAATGCTCGAAGCGAGTTTGCGTTTCGCCGAGCGCATCCGGACAGATGATAAAGTACCTGTCAGTGTCGAGCGGTCGCCCGGGTCCGATCATGTGATCGAACTGGTGGTGGTTGAGGGCGAAGCCGTGCAGGAACAAGATGGCGTTGTCCTTGGCGGCGTTCAGTTTGCCTTGAGTAACATAGGAGATCTTCAGATCCTTGAGGACACCACCACCTTCTAGCTTGAATTCCCCGAGGTGCGCGATCTGGTGCGGTGCCTGATCCGGCCAGTGGGCAAATGTAGCCGGGGCAGCCGCCAGCAGGAAGGCGGCGAATATACTGCAAAATCCCAGCATGGTCTTCATCGCAGGCCCCCTTTGCGCGGCGTGGTGCAGAACTGCCCTCGGCAGACGGAGTCAAGAGAATGCCAAGGCGAAGAGATCGCCAGGCGCCAAACCCACCGAAGTCCGCGGCGCCGGCCAACGCGGCCTTGGTCAGGAACCGGCGGCGACTCTGGATCGGCATCGAACACCTCCCTGATCCGAAAGCATGGATCACGATGTCCCTGGCCCGCTGGCCGTCGCGCGCCGTCTGGATAGAGGTAACCGGCCGCGCTGTGTGTTCCCAAGGTTGATAACCATGATAGGCCTGTGCGCGCTCCCGGTCGAGCGTCATGGGCGCTCAACCGCCGACCCGCAAAGCACCCAACCCGGCCGTTCGACGGCGTGGTCTCGAATGACCCATTAGGGGCATGAAGAGCCGTTCCCGATGGGATGCTGAGTGGTCGAGAAGGGGCATTAAGAACGGTTCCCGCCGGCTCGACCGAGCGGCCGTTGTGGGGTTTCGTGATCCTTCGCCACTGATGGTACTCGACCGCTTGTTGCCGCGCGGGCAGAGGGAGCATCCGGAGCATCTGGGGCGCCGGAGCCTCAGCGCCGCCCGTAGACGCGATCGAGCTCGCGCTGCAGCGCCAGGTTGCTGGCGACGGTGCCGACGCCACCGCGATCGGGGCGCAGCAGCTCACGATCGGCGGCGCGGCGCCGGTCCTCGGTGCCGACGATCGCGCCGGACCCGCCGCCGGACCCGCCGCCGGGGAAGCCGCCGCCAGGCGCCTCGCCAATGGTCTCGGAACGACCGGTCGCACCCGGATCGATCGGCGAACGCATCCCGAGCTCGGCCTGGTTGTCCTCTGAGCCCTCCCCGACGTGGTGGATGATCTCCAGCGCGCCGTCGCTCCCGGTACGGATCGAGATGCCCGGAAAGGCCTCGCCGTTCTCGTCTTCAACGGACCAGTCTGAACCCCTGCGCCGCAAGCGGGCCAGCACCCGCCCCTGATCGCGCGCCGGCCGGGCATCCCGCGTAAGAAATCCGCCCCGAGCCGTGTATTGCACCATGATCCGCCCCCTGGTTGATCGCTTACGTCAAGCGATCATCGGCCCCGAGGGGGGTGGCGGCAAGGCGGCCCGCCGGCGGCTTCTAAGGCGCCGGATCGCGCAGCCGCTCGGCCATCTCGTCGAGTTCGCGGATCAACTGTTGGCGGGCGCTCGTCGCCCCGTGGTCCTCGCCCACCTCGATGCGCTCAAAAACCGCGGCCAGACGGGCCCGAGTGGCATCACGGTTGATGCGCCCCATACGCGCGGCGATCTCTTCCTTGATCGCTCGCGCCCAATTCAGGTTGACCGACGGCAAGCGCCAGCCCGGCAGGGCGACGACATTGCCACCGCCCGGCGCTGGCGCCAGCTGTGCCGCCACCTTCTCGGCCGCCTCCAGTAATTGCGCGTCGGAGAATTCGCCGGGCTCCAGGATCGTGACCGCCACCATGGCGCGGCGCGGGTGGCAATAATTGGCGACGGCGACGGCGAGCTCGTCTCGGTATTCCTCGGACAAGCTCAAATCGTTCATCCGCCGCAACAGGCGCGGCACCCTTGCCCACGGTTGAACACCGCAACCGATCTTGAAATGGAATTCAAGTCCGCCGGGGTGCGGCCGGCGAACTGCAGCCAGCTCGACCAGGCCCACGCCCGGGCCGCGCCTACGAGCGCATGTATTTCGGCAGTAATAGCTCGCCGCCGTCGATCTGCCGTAGACATTCCGCGGCGAGCGCAAGGGTGGTGCTGAGCTCGGGCTCGGGATCGATCTGCCGCAGCCCCGTGCGGGCCAGGCCCATCAGCCGGCCGAGCGCATCCGTGTCACCGCCGCCGGCGGCGAAGGCCTTGAGGAGCCGATCGCGGCAGCGGACCCCGCGCTTGCGCTTCACCCGCGTCAGATGCGCCAGGACGACCAAGGTGGCGCGCTGGTCGACGGCATCGAGCATCGGCGCCGAATGTACCACCGCACGCGGAAGTCGTCTCCGCGCACCAGTCGGCGAAGGCGCTGCGGAAGCCGTGCGTCGTCGCGCCGCGCCCCATCCGCCGCAGCGCCGCCAGGAGCGAGTTGTCGGCAATGTGGCGGAATTGATTGGCGGCGAAGACGAACGGCGAGGGCGGCAGCCGGCGGGCGACGGCCAGGACCTCGAGCGCGGCGGGCGCGAGCGGCACCCGGTGCTCGCGTTTGCCCTTCATCCGCTCGGGCGGGATCGTCCACAGCGCCTTGGCCTCGTCGACCTCGCCCCAGCGGACGCCGAGAGTTTCGCCGGTGCGGGTCGTCGTGAGGATCAGGAAGCGCAGCGCCAGGTGGGCGAGCCCGGTCTTGGCCGCGAGCTCGGCCATGAACGGCGGGAGCTCGGCGTAGGACATCGCCCGATGATGCACCACCGGGGCGATCTTCACCCTGGCCGGCAGGACGTTTTCGAGATGATGGCGCCAGCGCGCCGGGTTCGGCCGATCGGCCGGGCGATGGCCGGCGGTTGCGGCCCAGGCCAAGACGCTCTCGATGCGCGCCCGAACCCGCGAGGCGGTTTCGGTCCGGTCCTGCCAGATCGGCTGCAGAACCTGGAGGATGTGCGGCGTCTCGATCGCGTCGACCGGCAGATCGCCGAGCACCGGATAGGCGTAGGTTTGGAGCGTCGCCGGCCATTGCTTGGCGTGCTTGGCGTTGCGCCAGGCCGCCTCGTTGGCACGGATGAACGCCCGGGCGCATTGCGCGAAGGTCATCACCCGGCGCTGTTCGATCCGGGCGGCGAGCTTCCGCCGGCGCGGGTCCTCGACCGGGTCGACGCCGCTCCGCAAGAGGGCGAGCGCCTGGTCGCGCCGCCGGCGCGCCTCGCCGAGCGAGACGGCCGGATATAGGCCAAGCCCGAGATCGTGCGACTTGCCGTCGAGGCCGGTATAGCGGACGACGAAATACTTCGACGGCGGCGATTTGTGGTCGAGGTAGAGGCGATCGCCGTCAGCGTAAAACCCCGGAATTTTAAGGGTGGCAATTTTACGGTCGGTCAGCCGATCGCGACCGCGGCGCGGCACCTTGGGCCCGGCCAGTGCTTCGAGCTCGGCCAGCTCGGCTTTCAGTTCGGCGATGCGTTCTAGTGTACTGCTGCCGAAATAACTAGACATTTGGCTCGCCTTGTGGCCTACTCAGCGGTGAGCAGGAATTGGGTAGCCACTCTGGAGCTGAGAGCCGAACAGCAGGAACTGCTGCAAGGATGGGTTCGGGCGCATGGCACGCCGCAGCAGGTGGTGAAGCGCTGCCGGATTGTTTTGCTGGCGCATGAGGGATACGCCGACGTGGCAATTGCGCAGGAGCTTGGATTGAATTGGCACACCTGTCGGCTGTGGCGGGAGCGCTTCGTCGCCGCGGGGGCGCAGAGCTTGTGGGCGGTGGCCGAAGGACGCGGACGCAAACCCCAGCCGGGCCTGGCCGAACGCATTGTGAAGGCCACGCTGAGCAGCAAACCGCCTGGGCAGACGCACTGGAGCACTCGGGCGATGGCCAGGGCCCAAGGCGTGGACGCGAGCACGGTGTGCCGCATCTGGCAGGAGCACGGCTTGCAGCCGCACCGGCAGGAGACGTTCAAACTCTCGCGCGACCCGCAATTCGTGCCGAAGCTGCTGGATGTGGTGGGCGTGTACTTGCATCCGCCGCAGAACGCGGTGGTGCTGTGCGTGGATGAAAAAAGTCAGATCCAGGCCTTGGATCGCACGCAGCCTGGGCTGCCGATGAAGCGGGGACGTTGCGGCACCTGGACGCACGACTATGTGCGCCATGGCACCACGACACTTTTTGCCGCGCTGAACGTGGCGGCCGGAACGGTCAGCGGGCGGTGTTTTCCGCGCCATCGGCATCAGGAGTTCTTGCGCTTTCTGCGCCAGATCGATGCCGAGTACGCGCCGGAGTTGGATTTGCATCTGGTGTTGGACAACTACGGCACACACAAAACCGCACAGGTCCAACGCTGGTTGAAGCGCCATCCGCGCTTCACGGTACACTTCATTCCGACCAGCTCCAGCTGGCTGAATTTGGTGGAACGCTGGTTCGGCGATCTGACCGGCAAAGCCGTGCGCCGTGGCAGCTTTGCCAGTGTCCCGGACTTGGTGGCCGCGATCGAGGACTTCATTGCGGCTTGGAATCGCGATCCCAAGCGCTGTCGGCGGCGGCTGGAAGAGATTCAGCCCGGCTGCACCGTGCGTCGTACGCGAAAGAAGGCAGCGTGACATGTGTATAGTTATTTGCGCATCATAACACTAGTATGTTCGTCGCAGCCATGTTCGAGCCTCCAACTCGAATTGATGGTCAGGGTCGGCCGCGTCGCCTCACATCGGCGCGGCCTTCTCGTCACGAGATCCGCAGAAACCTTAAGCGCGACACACCGATCCAGCCCAAGGCACAGGCCAAGTCGGTGCGCCCGCCTCGATGGAACTGCACGCCATCGCGACCGGACATACCAAGCCGAACAATACCCACAAACGCAAGGAGTTTAAGGGGCTTGCGCACCGCGACCGGACACCACGGGAGCGCGTGTGCGGCGGCTGCACATGCGGCGCTTCACTCGGCTGACGAACGCCTTTTCGAAGAAAGTCGAGAACCACGCGCATTCGATGGCGCTGTTCACGACCTACTACAACTTCGTTCGCATCCATAAGACGCTGCGTGTGACCCCGGCGATGGCCGCCGGCGTGTCGAATCGGCTTTGGGAGGTTTCGGATATCGTGGCACTATTGGAGGCAACCGAGCCGAAGCCGGGTAAGCGCGGGCCATACAAGAAACGGGCTACTCTGCCTACTCCATTCTGAGCATTTCCCTTAGCCGCAATGCACCATCGTCCGATGGCACATGAGCAAGAATTTCGATGTCAAAAAGATCACCCGAGCCTCGCCGTTCGAATAGGAAATATCCGTCGATGGCGCGTATTTCTTCCCCGCAAAGCGCTAGGCACCTATCGGTAAGCGGTGCTAGATACAGCGTGCGTTCGTCATCAATCTTCACGCTGAAATAAATCCTTCCATCATCATCCCCCGAGGGCCGTTTCGTGTTTGAGACGAAGAACTCATGAAGAGACTATAAGGCCAACGATTTCGATCAGATACCTCGCCGACTACATGGCCGCTACCGAACGAAGCGCTCATCGCGCGGCGCGGACCATTCTTCGTGGGTGTAAATACCGTCCGATCGGGCGGATCGTCCAGCATGATGAGGCTCAGCTTGCCATATCCACATTCATCTGTGCTCCTGCGGCCCCAACGGGATCGCTTTCAGAGGCCGCCGCCGCTCTTCGAGAGCGCATCGCCGATGATCAATTCGACCGAGACCTGTATGACCACAATGCAGACTATATCGATAGATTCGCCGTAATCTGGCGCCGCGTAGCGTTGCCGAAAGCGGAAATTTTGCGTCCAGGACGAACCGTTGTTATTCCCATAAATGGCCTACAGTTGCGAGCGAGACTTCACTTTCGATTGCAACGGGTAACGAAAACGAACAAAATCCGCTTCGGCGGAGGAATGCTGCGATATGCTAAGGGAACGACCCTCCCGCGACCAACCGGAATTCTGGCAATCGGCTCTTCTTTTTGGAATCCTTGGTTTGACGAATTCTGAAGAAAACGCCGACCCAGAACTCAAGCCGTATACTGGGACATGCGATCAGGCCCCTACTAATGCGGTCAGCCGCTTCAAGGAGGCCGAGGCGGCCTGCGCTGCGATTGCAGAGCGGTGGCCGAACGTGCTTCCGCCCCCGAACGCCATCCTATGATCCAATTTCAGACTGACCCACCCTACCGCCTGGTGGCGTCGCTGGTTCAGCGCCCGCGAATAGCTTAAGCCGGTGGAGAATAGGGCGGAAATCCGTAGCCGCTGCCGGTGGCGTACCGCCCGGGTCCGCTGCCGTACATGAACTGCTGTTGGTTGTTCCAGGATTGTGCATGCGCCGCGCCGGCTGCGAAGAGCGCAGCGGCTACGATAAGACCTACGCGTAGCCTGGGCTCGCCTATGAAGCCGCGCATCACCCACATGCCAACGAGCGCCGCCGCCATAAGGCCAATTGGCGGCAGCACAATCGGTCCCCACGCCGCGAAAATCACCGCTGGCCGCGAATAAGGCTCGTAATCTTTAAGCGCCGCAGCTACCTCCGGCTCCGGCTCATTCGCCGCCGCCACATCCTCGGGTGGCGGTCGCCACGATGCAGGTTTGTCCCTGACGAAAAAATGGTTGTTTGAAGCTTTAAGCGCCGCAGCAAGCGCCGGCCCCGGCGCTTGATCGAACATCAACATCCCGGGAGGTGCGATGGGCACAAATCCCTGGGTCTCGTCGGGAGGTGCGATGGGCACAAATCCCTGGGTCTCGTCGTCCGGGATTTTGTGAAAGGTCAGCCCGCCTGAGGTATGCCCCAGCGTTTTTTTTCGTAGCGCTTGTGCGAAGTCGGTGAGGTTGTGGTCTACAACCGAACGCGGCGTGTCGACAGGAAAAGCGATGTCTTGATTGTAAACGGTGAATATGTGGTAAGAGCCAAAAGTCGTCTGCATTTGCAAGAGCGGCTTCGTAACCAACCAACTCCCGGCAATCCATAAGACAGAGAGAACCACCCAAACCCGAAAAAATCCGCGATGCCAATTCATGTTCAATCTCCCACGTTCGCTGCTCGCCGCGTTCCTCCGGCGGCGCACGGATGAACGCGCCTTCAGCCCCTCCTGCAGGCCTGCGATCGTAGCATGACGCTGCGCCAGGGTCTCGATCCGCGCCAGGCTCGCCCAAAATGGGCGAGCTGATCTCGCCCGGCGAAGCCCGCCGCCGAAACCGCCGATTTTATTGGCCGGCCGCGCGGAGCGAAACAGCGCGACGGCCCGACCGAGGGACAGATCGCCTTCCGACTTCGCCAGGTCGAACTGAAATTGAAGTGATCCGCGACCCGAGCGGCTTCTCGACGGCAACCGTAACGGTTAGCCAAAGCGACAAGCCGGACGCCAAGCAGAAGGCCTTCAAGCGCTCCGAAGGCCGAAATCGGCGTTTGGCAAGACTGGCGATGGATCGTCGCGCCGGACATCGTCGGACAAATGCCGGACATGTCCGGACTGGTCCGGTAGGGCTTTCCGACCCGCAACTCGGACGGACACGGACATATACCTTTAAGTATGTCCGGTCCGGTCTGTCCGGGTTCGGAGGAGCCCCAGACAAAGCCGCCGAGACCACGGCTCGGAGCAATTCGGTGGGTCGGTGGAACCATCGCGAGCGCGCCTTTCTTGCTTCCGTAGAGCGACTGATCGAGGCCGTTTCGGCGGCCCAGCTCGCTCCGCTCCGGCTGCTCGTCATCGAGAGAGCGGACGAAGGCGCCCATATCGTCGGGCGCGTTCTCGTTACCACCGGCGAGCGCCCGCGACACGGTATCGTTGAATGCCCTCGGGAACCGCGAGCCGAATTTTTGCCGGCATGGCGATCAGCTGCGCGATGCCCTGACATGCCATGTCCTCGGCGTGCACCGATCGATGGGGCTGGTGATCGCGGCGAACGGCACAACCGATCGAGCCGAGCCGAGGCGACCCCTTCGCCGCGAGAAAAAGCGGTCTGCTGATTATTCCCTGTCCGGCGTAGCAATATCGGCGCCAAAGATCCTCGGTCGCGCAGCGGGCGTTTCTTGGGATGTGATCGCAGGGCGGCGGGGTCTCGCCTGCGGTGCTGATCGCGTCGGCGAGCAACGCCAGCGCTCGCTTCTGCGAGGGCGTCAGCGGCTTCGACTTGGTCGGGCTTGATGTCGGCGCGGCGAGCGGTTCGAGGGACGCAGCTCGTTACGGGGTCGCCGTCGTCATCCCGTCCACGTGAAGGCGGCCACCCGGTTGATGATGCCGCGCCCGGCTTCAGCCGCGGCGTAGACGGTGGCGCCGCTGGCGACGGCGCGGTCGAACCAGGCAGGCAAGTCCGCGGCGACATGAAGCGCGAGGTCGAGGGCGAGGAAGGTCTTGCCGCACCCGGGTTCGCCGAAAATGACGCTGATCTGCTCGCGCTCCAGAATGCCTTTGACCAGCGGCCGCCCATCGAGGCGAGCGTTCATGTCGGCGAAGTGGACGAGCTCGATCTTGCGTTCGATACCGACCCTGTCCTCGCCGTTCGCGCCGCCGCGCCGGTGCCTTGCCTTGATTTCGATCTTGCGTTCGATACCGACCCTGTCCTCGCCGTTCGCGCCGCCGCGCCGGTGCCTTGCCTTGATTTCCTCCTGCTCCGGATATCGGCTAGCCACGATGGCTTTCCGGTTGCCGCGGCTGCGCCATACCATCGGTGAAGGCGTCGCGGACCATTCGGTCAAGATCGCGCTCCCGCCAGGGCCGGCGCGGGTCGAAGCTCCGCATCTTGGTTGCGGCGCAGCGCAACGATTCGAGGGCGAGCGGGCCGGGGATGACGCCACCGCCGACGAGCTGTCCGACACCGAAGGCCTCGCGGTTGAGGGTGTCGCGCTGCTGACCATCGGGCGCGTCGGCGATCGCGTCGAAGGCGCTGTCGAGCGCCTTCTCGGCATACCGCGTCAACCGCTGCGGTCGCGTTGGCTTTGCCCGCGGCAACACCGGCTCGGGCTCAGCCGGATCGAGCCAATCCGGCATGCGCGCGAGCGGCGTGTCGACCCCGAGGAGCGGATCCCAGCGACGACCGCGGCCGGGCGGCAAGGTGATCGAGCCGCCATCGCCTTTGATGTCGAGATGCTGGCCGATCCTGCCGTTTGACGAGCGAACAGGATGGCCGGGCCACGCGAACAGCACAGCTGCGCCGCCGCGCGGCGAGTGCGCGGTCGGGCCCTCGAGATGGAATGGCATACCGAGTTCGGCGAGCGTGTCGAAGCCCGAGCCGTCCGGCCGGATGTCGATGTCGAGCGCGACGACACCGGAGCGCTCGCCAGTGAGGATTACCGGGACCGCGTCAGGCCAGCGCCGCCACCAATCGCCGATCGCCGACGCGTCGAGAGAAGCGTCGTGCTGCCCGTGCTCCGTAAAGGGCACCCTGTTTTCGCGGACCGGGAACAGCGGCCACCCGCGGCGCGCGTAATCGAGCGCCGCATCGATCGGCGTCATGGCTTGGCGACAAGGTGCAGCGGCAGCGAGGGCACGCGGTCGCCGCCCGTGACTGCCAATGCGATCGGGTCGAGGGCAGCGAATTTCGCGAGCCGTCCATCGAGCGCGTCCTCGTCGACGAGCCGATGACGAAATCAGCTCCTCGACCAGCTCCCAGAAAGGGCGCGGCCCGAACGGCCAAATCCACTCGACCCGGCGGCGCCGCTGCAGCTTCCGCAAATTCTTTGCTCGCAGTTCGACGAGCGTGGTATTCGACCGCTGTTCCAGGCAGTCGACAACACCGATCCGGCGGGCGCGGGCAGGCGCCCCCGGCTTTTCTTTCTTGTGCATACAAGGTCAGCCACGAGCTGCGCGTCGCCGTGCCGGCTTCGGGTCATCGAAGCTGCGTTCGCGAGCTGCGAGCCAAGCCATGAACGCCTTCCGCCGGTAAAAGAACTTGCGCCCGATCTGGACGAAGGGCGGTCCTTGGCGAGCTGCGCGCCATCGCCTAACGGTCACGCGGCCGAGCCCGAGTATCCTCGCAAGCTCGTCCTCCGCCATGTATTCGGCGGCGAGGCAAGTGGTCGTCCCCGCCAATATCGATGCCTCAGAATCCGATCTTTGCCCCTCGCGCATTGGAAAGCATGCGCGAGAATACTGGGCAATGTCGCGACTGGGCGCGAGTGACCGGCGTAATGAGTTTTTATGAGTTGCAGCCGGAAACTCAGAAAAACTGATCAAGCGCCAAAAATTTCTTCCTTCGCGGCGCGCGCAGTGTAGATGCTTGTCCCATATTCGTCCGCCATCGCCTGCAGCGTCCATGATTGGAGATCAACGCCGATTTTGATATCCGCGCGCATCGCGGCGACAACGCGATCTCGTTCTCGGGCCGGGGCCCTCGGCGGCCCCGTCGCCCGGCTTGCCGGGGCGTGGTTGAGCGGCTCGTCGGTCGACCTTCGCGCCCTAGAGCGTCCGAAAGCGCAATCGCAAGCCGCTCCGCCTTAGGATGGGCGCGCCCTACACCGGGGTGGACGGAGCGCACGATGGCCGGTAGGGGCGCCTCGGCGCGATCAGCAACGGCGGACCCAAACTCGATCGCCGCTCCCCACGTGACGGATATTTGCGTACCGCCGTTGATCTCGATTGGCTTCATAGCGGCCGTAGTATGCCGACAAGCGCACAGCCGCAATATTTTGACGCACATTCGCGCTCATGCGTGCATCCGCGCCGCCTAATGGTCCGGCAACATGCCGAATCGGCGCCGCCCGCGGCGACAAGAGCGACCTCAACGACGTGTTGCGGCGCTCGGCCCAGGGTGTGGCGACGGCACCCCGGATGCCGGCCTGGCCGCCAGCCGGCGAGGGCCTTCTCGAGCGAGCGATCGGCGGAGCGAGCGGGCCTTGTCATCGTCGCGCCCGATGATATGCGAGCGGCCGGGGGCGAGCTGAACCTGTGTCAGCACGCCGAGCCCGAGCCAGATCATCGTTGCCCGGCCGGTTGCGCGCCACGCGGTCACTCCGTTCTCGGGTCCCTCGAAGGCGTCGAGCCCGTTATCGCCGATGCCGGGCAGGCGCACCGCCGCGCCGTCGGTGACCGGGCCGCGGGTCAATTTCAACTTCTTGCCGTCCGAGCGGCGCTTGTTCTGCCCGTCCGGCCGCAGATGCACTTCCTGTACCCGTTCGACTTCGCCCTCGGCGTTGGTGGCAATGAAGATCACCGCGCGCTTGCCGGCGTGCCAGCGGATGCAGCCGGGCCAGCCCTCGGCCGGCGCTGGGATGCCGCGGATCTCGATCAGGTAGCGCTCGCCGAGGGTCCCGGCGATCGGCCCGGCGGCGGCCGATACCGCCCGCGCTTCGGCGAGCTGGTCCACGGCGCGGCGTCGGGCGGCGCGATGTCGCAGAACTTGGCGGCCCAATCCCAGACTTCGGGCCAGGGCGCATCGCCGGCCGCGCGGGCGCGCGGTCAAGCCTCGGCCCCTGATCGGATCAGGTCGCCGGTTGCGGCGCTGGCGTGGGAGCGTTCCCGCCGGGTCGCGCGGGTGCGCGTGGGGATGGCTGATCAGCGCGAGGCGGCGCGATCGCCCTTTTTTATAGCCGGACAGGCGCGTCGGTAATCAGCCCGATCGCGCGCAGCCGCTGCGCTTCTTCGATCCGGTTGCGGTTGATGTGACGGCTGTATTCGAGCCGCGAGTTCATTTTTGCGGTCATTGGCCAATACCTCCAGCCGTCGCCGGGATACAGGTATCGGCCGCGCCGACCCCGCCATCGCTCGACGACACCCTGGCTCTGGATCGCCTCGAACAGCAGAACATAGTCGGCATCGTCCGCCGCCTCGCGCCGCACCGTGTATTCGTGCGGCATCTCGGGCATGGTTCGCGCACACTTGAAGCGCAGACGGGCGATCGCCTGCAATAGATCGGACACTTTCTCTCCCGGTTTCCACCCGCACCAGGTCGGGGCGGGCGGCTGTCGGGGATCCGACGGCGAACGGTGTCTCGGGCGATCGCCTGGAGAGCGCACCCGCCCGCTGCTACTCAGATCCCAATGTGCGCAGTGCTGCGCGCGGCCGGCCGCGCGGGCGATTTCGCTGCCGGAGTAGTCGGCGCCTGCGGTGCGCTGATGCCGACTGCCTCGATCCCGGGCTCGAATTCGGGCTCATCGGGCTCCGGAGCGGGGTCGACATAGGTCTTGCGGATCGTCTCCCAGGCGACATCGGCGTCGTCAGCCGAGGAGCTGATCCGATAGCGCGCCTCGCCGACGATGAGCATGTGTGCCCAGAGCGAGACGGCGTGATCGCGCACGGCGTCGGAGAAGCTGCGGCGCCCTTCCTCCCGCGAGGTGTCGGGCAGATCAGATCGCTCGCAGTCAAGGACGTGCCAGTCGACCTTCGCGAGCCGGCGCGCCATCATCTCGAACGACATGTCGGTCGTCCGGCGGTGCAGGAATGCCCTGGCGAAGATCGTCATGCCCACCGAGCGCATCAGAATGTTGCCGCCGCGGCGCTCGCGCAGATCGCCGGTGCCGATGTCAGTCCGCCTGCCGAGCCGGACCTCGTCGAGGGCGCGCAACTGCGGAACGTGTCGCACCAGCGCCTCGAAGAAATCCTCGGCGCCTTGCGTGCGCGCGTTGATGTCCGGCTCCGACTCCTCCTGCTCGTCGGCCGGCGACGAATGTTTCTGCACGTGGCTGACGAACGAGCGGACCGCCGACATCGACCAGACCTTGGTGCTATACATCGACAGGTTGACGTGCGATGCCGTCGCGTCCGCGTAGGCCTCGAGGAACGGCACCGCCTCGACGAGCGCGATGCAGCGTAGGTTCACCGTGTCCCGGATGTCGTAGGTCGCGACGAGCGATTTCGAGATCGCCTTTGCCTTGGCGCAATCGGCGAAGTCCTGGTGCGACTGCGCCGGGTTGCTCTCGAAGATGATCTTAACGTCCACGGCGTTCTGCCGCAGCCGATCCTTCATCTCCTGCAGGTAGCGGCCGCCCAGGATGTTGTCGTGTTCTCGGCGACGATGCCCGCCATCGGTCGTGTCGAGCTTCGCCATCTGCGGCAGCAGCAGCATGGCGGGCCAGCCGTTGCTCGCCTCGCCGATGTCGTCAGGCGCGCAGATGATCAGGATCGCATCGGGATCCTGCTCTTCGAGCCGGCAGCCATAGTTGAAGGTGAAGGCCGGCAGCACGTACGGCAAGCCCATGCAGGCCGTCTGCTCCAGATAGTTTCGCAGCGCCTTGCCGTGCGGAGCCTCGTAGGGCCGATTTGACTTCTCGACAACCTCTTTGACCCCCGCCTTCTTGCCGGCCTGTTCGACCTTGGAGATCGACATCATCTTGTCGACCGACATTGCCGTGGTGAACTGCAGTCGCCCGCCCTGGATGAACGCCATCCCGAAATGTGTTGTGCCGACGAAGCCATACAATTGCGCGTGGACCGCTTCGGCCGCCAGATCGGCGATCTCGCGGGCGACCCGGATTTTGACGTGCCGTGGCAACTGCACGTCGTGCAGCGCCAACGGCGCAAATGTGGTAATCTGAACCTGTTGCATGTGACTTTCCCTACATTGGGTGGTTGCAGGATCGTCGCCTTCGAGGATCCATCCCGGAGGCGACGATCTATTTTTATCGGAGAATTTTTCGAAAATCAAGCTATTTCGATTAAATTCGTACGAAACACCGCCGTTTTCGATCCGGTACGAACTTGATGGCCTGGACGGGTGCGGATCGGCACGGCGCGGGCTGCACCCGGCGGTGCGCCGGCTGGCCCCGCTGATCGCTCATCAGCACGGAGCGGCACGCGCGATCCGGTGTTTCAGATGGAACACGCGGCCGCGGCCCATGCCGAGCGCGCCGCGCCGCCTGCTTGCCACGCCATCAGTGCTCGATCCGGGGCCGGATCATTTGGGGTGCCGTCGGTGAGGCTCGCGATTTAGGAGGGCTTTTCTCGTCCTGCGATCTGGCGGTGAAGGTCTATCGGGCCATGTATAGTCGCCGAAGGTGAGAGCGTTTTCTGCTTTAATAACAAACATAGACATCTTTTCTGCCCATCGTGAATAATAATCAAACTCGGTCAGAAGAGATTTTCCGCGTAAGTCTTTGGACAGTCTATGGTCACTACGTGGATTAACTGACATTTTCGTTCCATCTACATCAGTAAGTAAAATATCTAGTGAATGTACGGCCGCGTCGCGGCGTTTCCCCAACTTATTTATCTCTTCGAGAATCGCCAAAATATCTTTCTTAGCGGTATTGACCTGCTTTGCTTCAAGTTCGGTGAGCGCGCCCGAGGCGCGCGGCACGGCCAGCGGCACAAAGGGCGTGCGGTCATCGAGGACGGTGCTGCGCACCTCCGCACTGCTGCGCTCGCGCACGCCGAGGACGTATTCGAGCTTGCATTGCTCCAGCCCGGCAATCGTCTCGGCGCTGATCATGCCGCGGTCGGCGACAACACAGATGCGGCCGACGCCAAAGCGCGCGCACAAGCGGTCGACCACCGGCAACAGCGTCGTGACATCAGCGGTATTGCCGGGCCACAATTCGGAGCACAGCGGCCTTCCGTCCTGATCCATGACCAGCCCGACAATCATCTGATGGAGATCCGGGCGGTAGTCTTTGGAGTGGCCGCGGCGGCCGAGCTCGGCGCCGCCCTGGCCCTCGAAGGACAGGCTGGTGGTGTCCATGAAGACGACGCTGAGTTCGGCAAACAGGTCGCGCCGGCGGGCGAACAGCTCCTCTTCGACGACATCCCCGGCCTGCGCCGGGGCAGGCTCTTGCGGCAGCGCGGCGCCAATTGGCTGGCCCCGGTCTGATCGCTGAGCGGCTCACCCAGCCACGCCATGGTGCGGTAGAGATGATGCAGCTGCAGCCCCTCGCTGCCGTCGATGCGGTAGTCGGCGCGCCACTTTTCCGCGGCGCGGTCGGAGCCCGACACAAACAGCCGATGCAGCACCGTCAGGAAGGTGGCGCGCTCGACGGCAAATTCGAACTGGCGTTGCCCGGCCAGATCCGCCAATACCGCGCGGCAGCCCACCTCCTGCCACAGCCGCTCGAACAGCAGCGCCGGTCCGATCCGCCGGCACACGGCATCGGGCGGAGCCTCGCCCTCGACCACCGACAGCACCATCGAACGCTGCGCCAACCGGGCAACCGAGCGCGCCAGCCGGTCGAGATCGCCGCGCGCAACGACGACTTCCCGGCGCCCGAGATTGGCGATGATGCGCTGCTTGGTGCGGCCATTCTCGCGCACGTTCTCGACCAGGTAGACGTAGCTGTAGGGGCCGATGCGCTTGTCGCGAGCAAACATGCCCTTAGCATCGCCAAACCCCAACAGGAGTCAAGCCATCATAGGCCGATTTATAATGTATTTAGCACCACGACTTTGGTTTGCCTCGACGAACTCCTAGCATTTCCGCCATTCTCGATGACGAAAATCGGTGCCACTGTCCAAGTCGGGCCGAGGACACTGCTCAGGAGAATTCAAGTCGGCAAGCCCGTTGGCCACCCGACCTGGTGCGAATGGCAGCTCTTGGTGCCTGGGGGCGCAACGGCCACACGGATCCTAAACGGCGGCTTTCCACCCGGTGAAGCCGTTCGCGGCCCGTCGAGCTCATCGACCGCCCTCGACCCCGAGTTAACGGCTCAAACCGACCCTAATGCACAGAACCCACTTATGCACAGTTTTTGCCTCGGCCCCAGTGCCGGTGAGGACTGGGGCCGTTGGCACTCTGCATAATTACAGCGCCTGCAGAAACTGCATCAATGCATCAGGCGGGTGGTAGCGGCGCATCTTCGTGTCGGGTTCCTGAAGTCTGGCCAATGCTTTATCTTTCATTTCCAGATTGGCCTCGACGTATCGGTGCGTCGTGGTCGTACTCTCGTGTCCGAGCCAGAGAGCGATCACGCTGAAAGCCACGTCGGACTGAAGCAGATGCATTGCTGTCGAGTGGCGGATCGTGTGGGGCGAGATGCTTCGTTTGGCGAGACTGGTATCCACCTCGGCGGCACGTGCGACGGCGATGTCCAGACGTTGCGTGACGTTGGAGCGTGTCATCGCGTGGCCGTCGCGGTTCGGCAGCAAGGCGGCATCCGCACCCAGCTTTGGGTTGCACCGCAGCCAGGCCCGGATTTCCTGAACTGTGGTCTTCCACAGGGGTGTCGAGCGTTGCTTGCGGCCCTTGCCGCGAAGGTGAACACAAGGCGCACCGTCCAGAACCACATCTGCCACCCGGACGCCGATGATCTCCGAGACCCTTGCTCCGGTGTTGTACAGCATGGCCAGCAGCAGATGGTCGCGCTGAGAGGTCCAGGTGTCGCCAGGCTGGCCGATCACCGTCAACATCTCCTCGCGCGACAGGAAGCCGAGGATCGGCCGCTCGAAGCGCTTTGTCGGCACGCCGAGTGCTCGCTCGATGACGTGCAACGACGATACGTCGCGCCGCGCCGCGAACTTGAGGAACGCCCGCAGCGCCGCCAGCCTCAGGTTGCGGCTCTGCACCGAGTTCTGCCGGTGCTGCTCTAGGTGATCGAGGAACGCCAGCACCAAGTCGGGTTCGATGTCGGCCAGGCACAGCGCCGTGGGCAGTTTGCCCAGTCGGTTGTGCGCGAAGTCCAGGAACAGCATCCAGGAGTCGCGGTAAGACGCGATGGTGCGGGAGCTCAAAGCACGCTGGGTGACCAGATATTCAGTGAAGAACTGCTGGACCAGCGATGGGAACGAAGGTGGCGGCGGAGCGGTAGCGTCACGCATGGGGCACCTCCGGCGACGGCATGAACGGCTCGAATTTGGACGCCGCCACCGCCATCAACTCGGGCACGCCGGTGAGGTACCAATAGGTGTTGGTCACCATCGCGTGGCCCACATAGGTCGACAGCGCCAGCATCGCCTGATCGACGTCCACGCCTTGGGAATGCCAGAGCATCACGCGACGGACGATGAA
This sequence comes from uncultured Alphaproteobacteria bacterium, assembly GCA_963772295.1. Taxonomy (GTDB): domain Bacteria; phylum Pseudomonadota; class Alphaproteobacteria; order ATCC43930; family CGMCC-115725; genus AP-15. The sequence goes on along the minus strand of CAVYWO010000015.1, from coordinate 180,538 downwards.
TGTGTGCCTCAACTGGTGGATTCGCGGGCCATCTGGAACGCCGCGGTTGCGCCACCCCATTTGATCGCGCAAGCCGAAAAAGACCCGATGCACCTGACGCAGGCTCAGTCCATATCCCCGGCGCCGGCCCCGCGTGCTCACGAAAAATGGCGATTCGTTGGTGATCTCGACATGGTGATTGCGGAGCGAGCGATAGCGCCTCAAGGCATCCGTCGTGCTCGGGTGAACGGGCACTTGGCGCGATTTGGCGAACTTGGTCCGCCGTATGGTCATCATGCCCGACTTCAGGTCGACATCGGCATCCTGCAGATGCACCGCTTCGGAGACCCGCAGACCGGTCGACGCGATCAGGCCGAACAGGGCCTCGTAGGTCGCCCCGCGTAAGCCTCGCACGGGGCCGAGGCGGCGCGCTGCCGCCAGCAGGTCGACGATCTCCTGGTCGCTGTATATGTGCGGGGCGAGTTGTTGGCCGATTTTGCCAAAGATGGTGTCGTCTGGCACCTCGGTGTTCGGGTCGAACTGCTGCAGGTATCGGGCAAACGAGCGAAGCTTGTACAGGCGCCGCGCCCAAGTCGCAGGCTTGTTGCTGTTACCTTTGTCACACCGGGCCCAGTCGGCCATGACCTCGACGGTCAGCGACTCGTGATCGCCAAGTTCATCGATGTAACGTGCAAAGCTCCTTATCGCGTAATCTGCGTTGCGCAAGGAAAATCCAAGTTGGCGGCGCCCGCTCAGATAGTTCTCGGCGTGCGATTGCATCGTGATCGTGTTCATGCTGTGCACCCCGGCCAAGGCAGCGCGACTGCCGCAAGATTATTGCTGTCGAGTTTGGCGTAGATCAGCGTCGTGTTCAGCGAGCGGTGCCGCAAGACATCGGCCACCTCCTTGAGCGAACTCCCACCTTCCAGCAAGCGGCTGGCCATGGTGTGGCGCAGAATGTGGGCCCTGGTGTACGGCAGTCCGGCCCGGGCATAGGCTTGGCGGATCACCTTGCGGACGAGATCGGGGCCAATCGGTTGGTTGCGTGGTGCAACGTGACGCACGAACACCGACCGGTTGATCGTCTTCGGACGTCCGAACTTCAGGTAGTCTGCAATGGCGCGACCAGTCGCTTCCGGCAAAGGCAGAACATCTTCACGTCGGCTCTTGGTTCTTCGCAGCGTGACGGTGCCGGCACGCCAGTCGATGTCGTCGAGGCCGAGCTTGGCGACTTCACTGCTCCGCAAGCCAAGGTCCAGCGCGCAGCGCACGATGGCCTCGGCACGGCGTCCCGATGGGCCGCCGTGGCCAAGCGATCCCAGCAGGCGCTCGACCTCGGCAGGGCTCAATGCCTTCGGCAGGGACGCCAATTGCCAGTTGGCCGGATAGGACACCACGCCGATCAGGCCATGCACCTGATCGCCACAGGTGGCGCGGAAGCGGAAATAGCCGCGCAAAGCCGAGGCCAGCGCACCGGAGCTGGCCGGCGTGCTGTACCGTACCTGGCAGGCTGCGATGAACCTGCGTACGTCGTCTGGCTTGATCGCCGAGAAGACGACAGACCGTTCGCCAAATTGATTGAGCAGCAGGAGGCGCACTGGATGTAGAGCCATCCTGCGCGTCTTCGGCGCGAGCCCACGAACATCCTTCATATGGTCGTCGAAGCGGCGCAACTCCTTGTCGACCGGGGTCATTCCGGGAAGGTGTTCAGCGATGACGGAGTTGGTGCGCAGCACGACGAGCAGATGTCCGAGCGCCGCACGCAGATGGTGGTGCGTCCTTTGGACCGGCCGCGCACAGTTGCAGTGCGGCAAGTGGTCGTCGAGAAATCGTCGGACCAGGTCTTCGTCGATCCCATGGATGTCCAACCGGCACCGGCTCGTCCAACGCGCAAAGTGCGCGATGCATGCCAAGTAATTGCCAACGGTGTGGGATGAGTACCCGCGCTCGCTCAAATGATGCGTGAAAGCATCAACGTAGGGCGCCAGTTGGCTCTCAAAAATCCGGTCCGTCCAAGTGCAGTGAAGTTCTCTGGTCGAGTTCATTGCGGTCTCCTGAACTGGGGAGACCACTTCCGAACACCGACGAAATTATGTCGAGTTCAGCCGTCGCCCACTTGGCCAAAACCCGAGCAAAACCGCCGTGCACAGACGCCTAGAACCTGTGCAATGTGCATAAGTGGGTTCTGTGCATTAGGGTCGTTATGGAAAGCTTTCCATAACGACCCATAACGGACCCTCAATACCGCGCGAGCGGGCCTTTCACCCCTCCGGCAGGCCGGCCAGCGCTGGTGAAGCCCGCCCCGTTCCGAGGCTCGATATTCCTTCGGGATAAATCCGCGATGCTCTTGGGACACCAGTCAAAAAGCTTCTGCTTTGCCTTCCCGATAAAGCACTTCAGAACCCGAGCCGAAAAATGTTCTGCGCCGAGTTGATTCCCCACACGGACCCGCCGAATACAGCGATTTGCGCCAACGACCCGGTGACCTGGACAAACTTCGACCCATTGAATTCGAAGATATCGCCCGCGGCGTTGATCCCCCAGACCCCGATCGGTCCGGCAGGCGGGCCGCCCACTGCGATGCTCTTAAGTTTTCCCGGGACTGGTTTAAACGCCTGCGCCGTGAAATCGAAGCGCAATACATGCGAGCTCGCGTTGATCCCCCAGACCGCCGCGCCGCCCCCGCCCACGGCGATTTGGGCAAGCTTTCCCGGGACCTGCAGGAACGCCTGCCGACCCTCGTCGAATGCGAAGACACTGCCGCTGGCATTAATTCCCCAGACCGCCGTGCCGTCTACAGCGATTTGCGTCAACAACCCCGGGATCAGCCGGAAGGCCTGTCCATCGAATTGGAAGATATCGCCCGCGGCGTTGATCCCCAGACCGCTCCACCGCCCACGGCGATTTGCTTAAGTTTCCCTGGGACCTGAAGGAAACCCTGCTGCTCCGGATCGAATTGGAAGACGTCCTGACTGGCGCTAATGCCCCAGACCGCCGTGCCGTCCACAGCGATTTGCGCCAGAAGCCCCTCGATTTGGTCGAACCCGAGCCCATCGAATTCGAAGATGTCACCCGCGGCGTTGATCCCCCAGACGGCCACTGCGCCAGACGGCGTACCGCCTACCGAGATGCTGGCCAGTTTTCCGGGGATCTGCCTTAAGGATTGGGCGGATGCGCAGACCGGCGCCGTGGCGCTTAGCAGCAACGCGAAAAATAAAAGCGCGAAACGTCTCACGTCTATCCTCCTCTATTTTAACCAACATTCGCCAGATACCTGGCGGTTGCGGAGCCAGGATCACACTCTTGACCGATTTACGCAACGGCGAATCGCGCCTAGCGCTAGCAAGGGCGGTCCAATCTGGCCGCTCGGGTCGCCACGAAGGCGAATTCGACCAAGAGCCCGTCGCCGGTGGTTTTGACGATGCGCCCGCGATGCTCGGCGATCTTGGGGTCGCCCAGCTCGCGCCTTATCGCCTTCAGCGCGGCGAGCGTGCCTTCCTCGTCGGCGCCCATCAGCCGCGAATAGCCGACGACATCAACCGCCATGATGGCCGCTAGACGCCGCCTTGCTCATCTGGCGCCGGTCCCGCAAGGAAATGTGCAATACAGAGGATGCTGGAACTCAGCGCGAGGCGACTGCCGGTTTTAGGCTCATTTGACGCTCAGCCGAATGGCGGGTTTCCACCCCGTGTAGCCATTCGAAGTCCGTCGAGACCACGGACCGCTGTCGACCCGAACCGCGGCGGTGTCCGATGGACGTGACTCCCAGGCCGATCAAATCGTCAGCCGTCAGCTCAGCCAAAATTTCTGCATCAATGTCGTTGTCGCGAAAAGCCGGCGTGTAACGTTCGAGGCCCAGCCCGCGCAGCCATACCGACACATCCATCAAAGTCGTCCGCAATAGCAGCCAGCGGGAAACCATTACGCCTCGAAGCATGGGAGTGTCCAGTTGCATAAACCTGCGCGCGAGCACATGGAACGCGACGTTTGCGAGTGACCGCTTTCCACGTGCGCCGTGACAAGGCGGCGCTTTTCCAGCGGGTGCAAGCCCCGCCCGGCGACCGCTCCAGCCGGAAGCAGCCGGAGCAGGCATGGAGGAGACGAAATGTCTGAAGCCTTCGGATAACGGTCACGGTTTTGGTGACCGCGCGAGTGTGCAGGCCGCAACGTGAGTAAACGCCGAGCAATCCTCGAAAAGGTCGATGTGCAGGCCGACCCGATAGTGGTTTCGGGGAAGGCTGATACGGATGGGCGAGTTTGAGCGAGGAGTAGGCCCATCTGCTGCACCGGGGTAGTGGCGGCAGCATGTACACAAGGAAAGCGTGCGCAACACGGGAAGCCCCAATGCGTGATCAGGGATGATCAACCGGACGCCCGCGAGGGACAGGCCGGGCGCAATGGGGTGGCGGAGAGGCCCGTAGTACCGGTGAAGCCGGGTAATGCCGGTGGAGGGAAGGGGCCTTGGTTCAAGACAGACGCAGGAAGTAGTGAGGGACCTGGAGATTGGGCAACCTATCAACTCCGAAGAGTGTTCAGAAGCTGCAGAGGGCGTCACACGCGAAAGCGAAGGCAGAAGCCGGCTATCGCTTCTATGCCCTGTACGACAAGATCAGCCGCGACGACATTCTGGCGCATGCCTATGCCCAGTGCCGCGCCAACAAGGGGGCGCCGGGAATAGACGGTCAGGACTTTGCGGACATCGAGGCCTATGGGGTCGAACGGTGGCTGGCTGAACTGGCGCTTGCGCTCAGGCAGGAGAGCTACCGGCCGGAGCCAATCAGACGAGTGTTTATACCGAAGGCCAACGGCAAACTCAGGCCGCTGGGCATCTCGACGGTGCGGGATCGGGTCTGCATGACCGCAGCGATGCTGGTGCTGGAGCCGATCTTCGAAGCCGATCTTCCGCCGGAAATCTACGCCTATCGCGCTGGGCGCAACGCCCAGCAGGCAGTCGTCGAGGTGGAGGAGCGGCTGTTCCGTGGCCACCCGGAAGTCGTCGACGCCGACCTCGCGGACTACTTCGGGAGCATTCCGCATACCGACCTCCTAAAGTCGGTGGCGCGCCGGATCGTTGACCGGCGCGTGCTGCATCTGATCAAGATGTGGCTGGACTGCCCCGTGGAAGAAACCGACCAACGGGGCCGGACAACACGCACGACCGAGGCGCGGGACCACCGGCGCGGCATTCCGCAGGGCTCGCCCCTCTCACCACTACTGGCGAACCTCTACATGCGCCGGTTCGTGTTGGGCTGGAAGAAGTTCGGCCTTGAGCGAAGCCTCGGCACTCGCCTCGTCACCTATGCGGACGACCTTGTGATCCTGTGCCGAAGGGGCAGCGCGGAGACTGCGCTGCATCACCTGCGCGCGATCATGGGCAAGCTGAAGCTGACAGTGAACGAGGAGAAGACACGGATCTGCAAGGTTCCGGACGGGGAGTTTGACTTCCTGGGTTATACGTTCGGGCGGATGTATTCTCCGAGAACCGGCCAGGCTCGCCTGGGACAGCGGCCATCGAAGAAGAGCATCAAGCGTGTGGTCGACAAGGTCCATGCGCTGACCGTCCGAGCACATACCTGGCAAGAAACCACAGAGCTGGTGGGTAAGTTGAACCGCACCCTTCGCGGATGGGCGAACTACTTCTCGGTAGGCACCGTCAATCCGGCGTATCGGGCGCTCGACAACTACACGGCTGTGCGGTTGCGTCGGTGGTTGCGCTTCAAGCACAAGACCAGACGATGTAAGGGCGGCAGCTATCCCCTCTCGCACCTCTACGAGACCCTCGGGCTCGTGCGTCTGACCCGGCTTGGGCACGACGTGCCGTGGACGAAGGCGTGAGGTCTTGTCCGAGAGCCGGATGCAGGGAAATCCGCATGTCCGGTTCGATGAGCGGGATGTGGAAACGGAGCTATGGTCGAGCCACTAAGGCACCGCCAAACGAAAGAGGCGGCAACACGCATGCCTGACCTAAGGCCACCGCGCCACATTCCGACTCTACCCGGTTGGGGCGAGCGGCAGGAGGGCCTCAGTTTCCGAACCACCACCTTTCCCCGCCGTTACCCGGCTTAGTTGCAGGTATACCACCAAAGCTCTTCCTGGCCTCGCCCGAGCTGGTCGGCCATCGCCGCCGCGATCCTGCCACTGATGCCGAAGCGCTCGGCTGCAAGCACCCGCCCATGCCCGGCAATGACCACGTTCGCCTCATCGACGAGTATCGGCACCGTCCAGCCGACTTCGCGGATCGAACCCATGATCTCGGTCACCTGGCGCGCGGTGTGCCTCCGCGCGTTCCTGGCGTAGGGGATCAGGGCCGCGACGGTCCGGCGCTCGATGGCGTCGGCAGGCCAGGGGGTAGGGGGGTCGAAACTTTTTTGTCCTGGCGGTGTCGATCGCGCCCCAGTCGATTTTTTCCGATTAGGAAATTGGATTCCGGCCGGAGCGGCGGAACGTCCCGATTTTCCTGCCGATTTTTTTCGAGCGGCGCCGCTAATTCTCCGGGTTTTGCCGCGTTTTGCCGGGGCCGGCGGCGCGGCGTCGGCGGTCATTGCGTCTGCACACAGATCGGATTCATCAGCGCCGGATGGGCCAGATAAATCTGCGTCGCCTTGATGGCGGCGACGGCCGCCGCACAAAGTCCTTGAGCGTTCGGACCGCTAAACGTGGCCGCCGCGGGCGGAACGAAAGGCCCGACGCTGGCCGCACCGCCGGCACCCCCAACAGCGGCACCGGAGATGTAGACCACAACTAGAAGCGCATACATCAGAACCTCACCGGGTTCCCGAAGCCGCCGTCTCGGGCCGCGGTTTTCCGGTCGTGACAGGCCTTGGTCATGGCCTGCAGGTTGTCCCAATCGTAGAGCAGGACCTCGTCGCCGTTGTGCGGTCTCCGGTGATCGACGACGAGCGCGGGCCGGCCGCAGCCGGCGCCGCCGTGCTCGTCGCACTCACAGAGCGAGTGCTGCGCGAGGTACGCGATCCGGAGCCGCTGCCAGCGGCGGCCGTAAATCCGGGAATTCGATGGGCGCGCGGAATCGTACATTTTGCGGCGTTCGGCCGGCGAGAGGACGCCCGGCGCGCGATGCGTCGGTCGACGGTTCGGCAAATGCACGTTAAGCGGGTCGCGGCGATGGTTGTTCGCGCCTTAAATGACCGCGTCGCCTAATCGGGAAATCTTGTCAAGAGGGATCTTCGATAAGGCGCCGGCGCAGCTCCTCACGCTCGGCCTCGTCGCCGACGAATTCGGCGACGAATGAACCCAAAAGCCTACATGGCCAAATCGTCGGCAGCAGAGGACCGCTTTCGAAACCAACAACGGCCGCTCAGCCTTGGCCGCGGGGACTGGTCTTCATGCCCCATTAGAGACCTTGCCGGCGCGCGGCCAATCATCGATTTTGACGAAGGCATTGTCGGCCATCGTGAAGCCGATACCAGCCGCCGCCAGTCTCCGGGCCAACCAGTTATGGCCATTGCAATAGAACTGCAGCCGGAATGGAGACCACGTCGGCACGCGCAAATAGATCAGCCCGAGTCTCGGCATCGATGAAGTAGAAGTAATAGTGCAGACACTTGCCGCTGTCCGGGCGCAGGAAGGTCCGGTGCGTCTGCTTGTCGTGCCAGGGCTGGAGGCATCGCACGCCTCCATTGCCGAGATGACATGCACCAGACCGGGATGATCGCCGCGCGCCGCCAGGATTTTGGCGATGACAGCCTCCTTGCGGACATGGCTCTTGGCGATGTGCTCGATCGTTACCCCCGCGGCGGCGGCGATCGTTGCCGCAGCCGCGCGCACCCGATCACGCAATTCTGCCGCAAACGTCGGATAATCGAAGATCCGTATCCCCCGCGACCGAAGCAGCTTTGTCATCCCCTCGGCAAAGCACGCTCCAGGCAGGGTCCCCGTGATCACGATCCGGTCGTAGCACGAGAGCACACCCGCCAGCCGATCTCGATACCGATCCGTCAAAAGTGGCGTCATGCTCCGCCACCCCCGCTTGCCTATGGCCGGCGCATCCTACCCTGTTTGGTTCCGGCTTTGCCGGCTTAGGGCTTTTTGACGGAGAGTACGGCCGCGGCATCGTTACGCGAGCGCCGGCCAGTATTGTCGATCCAGGTGAGGCCTTGAGCTTCGATGAAATCATCGTTCAACCCGAACCGGTCGATGATCAGCCGGTCGGGCGACCAGCCGACGGCGCGTTTCAGATCGGCGAAGTTGCTGCGCAGGAAGTCGCTGATGTTCAAGCCACCGGGGTCATGATCTCCGCAATAAAGCAACACGCATTGCCGGCCGCTCGCCTCGTGCTCGGCGAACCGAAGCATCATGGCGGCGCGCCCATTGATGTCATTCCATCCGCCGCCATTGGCGAAGGCGACGTGATATTTTGCACAAACCGGGGCGAACAGGTTCTTCAGGTGGTTTTCGAGACCATCGGCAGCCCGCTTGTCGTCGATGGCGCAGATGTCGAGCGGTAGCAGTCCGGTCTTGCGGCACTCGTTGATTAGCCGCTGCGCCGCGTCCATATCGCTCTTGGTGATGGTGCCGGCGTTTTCGAGGAGATAGCCCCAGCCGCGTGACGACACCCGAAAATCGAGTGTCTGGCGCCCTTGGATTGCGGCCTTAATTCGTGCCGGGCGCGGTTTGGGGTCCCGCCTCGGCCGCCGCGAGGGCGTGACCCTGGTCGCGCGGTCTGCCGGCGGCAAGGCATTGCCGGCCGCGGGGGCGAGGCGAGAGTTCTCGATGACCGCAAAAAAGACTGCCAAGGCACCCCAACCTTCGACGGTGGTCGCCAACGATCCTGACGAGTTGAGGGGAACTCTGAAGAATATCGGCGGCTCACGTTCCGATCACTGGAACAACATTGTTGCAAACCAGACGGTTCAGTCCCTGTGGCTGAAGCACTCCGACCAGAAGATGCGGGACAAGCAACGCAGCGCCACCGTCGCGGCGCTGATCGGTATCGGGCCGAAGGACGAGCTGGAAGGCATGATGGCGGCGCAACTCATCGCCGCCCACAACGCGGCGATGGAATGCTACCGGCGCGCCATGATTGGTGAGCAGACCTTCGAGGGCCGGCGCGAGAACCTGGCCCAGGCGAACAAGCTTTCCCGCACTTTCGCCACTCTGCTCGAAGCGCTCAACCGCCATCGCGGCAAAGGCCAGCAGAAGGTGACCGTGGAGCACGTGCACGTCCATTCTGGCGGGCAGGCGGTGGTCGGCGTCGTGGAGACGCAGGGGGGTGGGGATCGCGCGAATTTGGAGGATCAACCCCATGCAAAACAGATTGCCCATGCACCTGAGCCCACGCTGCGGAGCACGGACGCGGAACGGACAGCGGTGCCGATCCCCCGCGATGCAGAACGGCCGCTGCCGGATGCACGGCGGACTGTCTCCGGGCGCGCCGAATGGTAATCAAAACGCCTTGAAGCACGGCCGCTACGCCGCGGAGGCGGTCGCCTGCCGGCGCGAGGTCGGCATGCTCATTCGCTGCATGAAGGGGCTTGCCGCTGCGGCCACGGTCGAGAAGTGACGCCGCCGTCGAGATCGGGCCATAGGATAATCGCCGCCGAAGAGGTCATCGCGCGTGCGCCCGAGGTTATCATCGGATCGGGCTGCACCATCAGATGAAACGCAAGGCGACGGCCGGGCATGGTGACCGTCGCATCGGTGGCACGCACCCGCTTGATCGGTTCGCCATCCCATAGCGTCGAGAGGCTTGACGCGGTGCGCAGCTTCGCCTCGTCGCTCATACCGTGGCCGCCGACGAACCGGCCGCCCTCGGCCGCAAACAGGCCCAAACTTGGCCAGCCGATGCCAAACAGCTTGTGAAGACCCTCGATGGTAGGTTCGTCGCACGTCAGCATCGGTTCCAGCGGCGCGGCCGGCGCCGGCCCGATCGCTTCGAGCGCGGCCCTGATCTTCGCTCGGTCTCCCTTCCCGGCTTTGCAGGCGTGATCGCGCGCCTTCTCCCAAGCGGCCTTGTCATCCTGAAATGCCGGCAAGTCCGCATCGTGAGCGTCGCGCAAGGACTTCTCACGCGCCCGGATCGGCCATAGGGCTTGCTTGTCGCACTCAGTCTTGCGCTCGCCGCTGTTCGCGACCGTGATCAAAAAGCTCGATATCGGTCTCGGCTGGCCCGGCCCGATCGGCAGCACCAAATCGGCATGACCCTGAGCCGCGAGAGTAGCGGCGCCGAGAACGGACTGCCCGCCAATTGCGATCGGCGCTTGCACGCGATCGTGAATGGCGCGCGCCGCGGCACCGAGCACGTCACCAAGCGCATCGACCGGGAAGGGGTCAGCCGGCGGCAGCTCGCGCATCAACGGCCGCGGCGGCTCGGGCTTCACCTCTTCGGCTTCCGTGACGAGCCGGCGGACTTCGCCGGCGCCGTCACGCGGCGCCATCGCCGGCATCCCCAATGGCGGCATACGCTCGGCCGAGCAGCACGTCGGCGAAGTCGGCTCCCGGCTCGGGCGGCAGCGCGATCCGCACCCGCCGGCCCTCGGCCAGCCAGCGTGCCGCGGCAGTCCGGGCGGCCCGCTCGCCGGCGCCGCTCGGATCGTGATCCGCGAGGATGACGACGCTGCGTACGCTCGCCGGCAGCGCCAGCGCGACCAAACCCGCGGTCGACAGCGCCGCCCATGCGGGTTGCGACGTCGCCTGCATTGCCGCGAGGCAGGTTTCGACGCCTTCGCCGACGAGTAAGGTTTGGGCTTGCTTGTCGCACTCAGTCTTGCGCTCGCCGCTGTTCGCGACCGTGATCAAAAAGCTCGATATCGGTCTCGGCTGGCCCGGCCCGATCGGCAGCACCAAATCGGCATGACCCTGAGCCGCGAGAGTAGCGGCGCCGAGAACGGACTGCCCGCCAATTGCGATCGGCGCTTGCACGCGATCGTGAATGGCGCGCGCCGCGGCACCGAGCACGTCACCAAGCGCATCGACCGGGAAGGGGTCAGCCGGCGGCAGCTCGCGCATCAACGGCCGCGGCGGCTCGGGCTTCACCTCTTCGGCTTCCGTGACGAGCCGGCGGACTTCGCCGGCGCCGTCACGCGGCGCCATCGCCGGCATCCCCAATGGCGGCATACGCTCGGCCGAGCAGCACGTCGGCGAAGTCGGCTCCCGGCTCGGGCGGCAGCGCGATCCGCACCCGCCGGCCCTCGGCCAGCCAGCGTGCCGCGGCAGTCCGGGCGGCCCGCTCGCCGGCGCCGCTCGGATCGTGATCCGCGAGGATGACGACGCTGCGTACGCTCGCCGGCAGCGCCAGCGCGACCAAACCCGCGGTCGACAGCGCCGCCCATGCGGGTTGCGACGTCGCCTGCATTGCCGCGAGGCAGGTTTCGACGCCTTCGCCGACGAGTAAGGTTTCGTCAGGTGGCGCCAGCCGAACGGCGCCGCCGGCGGCGCGGCCGAGCATGGCCTTTTCGGGCTCGACATTCGCCTTGCCAGAGCCGTCGGGCCGCAGATAGGTCCGGTGCACGCCGATCAGCTCGCCGAAGGCATCGACGATCGCGGCGACCATCGCGGCGAGGCAGCGGCCGGCCTTACCGTGCCAGCAGCGCGGCGCCCAGCGCAGGCACGGCGGGGGTATCTCAATGCCACGCGAGCGCAGATAGCGCGCCACCGGGCTCTCTCGCGCGCTCCGTGCCGCGTTCCAGACGCGGCGGGCGAGCACGATCCGGCCGGCGAGGTCGCGGGCGGCGGCCTCCCGCTGATGCGCCATCCGGGCGCGATCGGGCCGGCGATGATCGCGCTCCGGCTCGCCGGCGATCAGTCTCCGGCGGCGCAATTCGGCGAGCACGTCGCGCGGATCGCACCCGGCCCAGCACCGCACGATCAGCGCGCGCTCGCCATCGCGCAGCGACAGCGACGGGGAGCGGTCATCATGCGCCGGGCAGCGGCAGTAGTGCCACCCGCCGGCGCCGCGGCGGGCGCCGCCGAGCGCTCGCGCTATCTCTGCCGCGGACATGCCCGGCCTCCGCGCCGATGCGGCGCGAGCCGGTCGCGCGCCAGCCGCAGCAGCCGCGCATTTGGTCGGCGCGGCATCCGCCCGCGTTGGGGAGCCGCTGGCGCGGCGCCGCGAGCCATGCTATCGGGGTGGGATCGCCGCTCAGCGATGTCATCCCCGGCCCTGTGCGCACCCACCGCGCCGGGGCCGTTCTCTGTCGGCATGGCCTATGCCGCCCCGGCGGTGTCGCTGGTTGAGCGGCGTAGCTTGTTTGCCGCCCAGCCCAACACGTCGCCGCGCCGATAGCGAACCGCCCGACCGAGCTTGACGTAGGGCGGCCCGCCGCCCCTGAGCCTGAGGCTTTCAAAGGTCCGCACCGAGAGTCCAGCGAGGTAAGCCGCCTCGGCGCCGAACAATAAAACGTCGGGGTCGCGTGGGATCGGCCGCCCGGCCGGCTCGGAATCGGTGATGCCCGGGTCGAGCGCGACGCGGGCGGCTGCAGTGTCAGAAAGAGATTGCTGTTCCAAGGTACAGCCCCTCGCGTTAATTGCGATGGGCCACCTACAAGAAGCAGAAAATTCGAAACAGGAAGATGTTTCGAATAGCGTTTCAATTATTGGTGTTTCGTTTCGATTTCCGGCCGGGGCGAGACAGCTTCAAATCCCGGTGGTTGCGAGTGAATTTGCCCCAAACGGCGAGGCTGCCGCGCACGCCTAGCCCCGGATGCGCCAAGCGCATCGCTATAAGTGTGTTGTCGCGATCCCGGTGATTGCCAGCGCCGACAAATTCCGCGAGCCAGGCTTTCGCCTTCAGCCGAAGCGCTGACGTATCCCGCGGCTCGCAGCCCGCCGATCCGGCTTGTTCTATCGGTGCGCCCGGCGCCGCCGCGCTTTCGTGCGCCGGCGCCGGCGCAGCTTCGTCCATCGGCCGGTCCGCCGCCGCGGTGGCCGGCTCGGCCGCGCCGAAGGCGCGGATCACGTCGGCGCGGCAAAGCTCGACTTCCGCCCAGGCGAGCCGCCGTCGCGATTTGCTGCGCAGCTCGTCAACCGAATCGAGGTCGTTGAGCGCGCGCTCCAAGCCGCTGCGATGCGGCACGCCAGGATACATCCGGCGAGAAAAGAACGTAAGATCGGGCCATTCAGCGGCCGGGATCACCTGTGGGCGCAGCCCCACGTCGCTGTTGCCATCAGCGAACCATATGAAATGCGGGTCGCCGTGATCGATCCGCGCCGTTCGATCATCCCCATACACCCGCTGCCGCCCGCGCGCCCTGATCTCGCCGGCCGCGCCTGCCTGTTCGATCTCCGCGAGGATTTGCCGGCCCGACGCGTCCGGATAATGCCGCCGGATCAACCGCGCCGCATCGGCCGCGGAGATGAAATGAGGGTCGTCCACCGGTGGCCGTCCTACACGGCTTCCTACAGGAAGGGACGGCGCGGCGGCCGAGGTAGGAACTCGGTTGTTCGGCGGCCAAACCTAGCCGCGCCGATCGCGGATTATGCCACAGCGCCCGCGCTCACGGCGATGTTCGGCGCTTTGCTCGGGGACTCATGGCCGGCCGCCGCGGATCGGCACGACGTTGGCCGGGTCGCGCTCGCCGGCGGGCGCCATCGCCGCGGCGATCCGGGCTGCGGTGCGATCGGCGACGGCGCGGATAGGATAGTCCGCCAGATGCGCATAGATTTCGGTGGTTCGCGCTTGCTTGTGACCGAGCACCTTGCCGATCAGGTACAGGCTGTTGCCGTCGGCGACGGCGAACGACGCGAAGCTGTGCCGCAGATCGTGCACCCGCACCCCGGCCAGGCGGGCGCGCACCCGCACTCGCTCCCAATCCTTTTGCAATCCGGTGTAATGGCCGGCGCCCTTTGCGGCCGGCAGCACGAAGGCGCCGCCGTGCGGTAGCTCGGCGAGCAGCTTCACGGCCGCCGCCGCGAGCGGCACCGCTTTGGCGCCGGTCTTGCTGTCCGGCAGCCGCAGCACGCCGCGCTCGATGTCAACCCACTCCCACCGCAGCGCCAAGATTTCCGACTTGCGACAGCCGCTCAGCAGCAGCAGCCGGATCGCCGCGGTCGCGGTCGAGCTCAGCCGATGCTCGGCCTCCATCGCCGCCAGCGCATCGGCGAGCGCGGCAAGTTCGGCCTCCGACAGGAACCGCTCCCGTTTGCCGCCCTTCAGCAGCTTGACGCCCCTGGCCGGGTTCGCCGGGATCAGTCTGCGGTCGGGATGGGCGGCCCATTCGAGCATCGCCCCGAGCACCGCAAGCGAGCGCGCTGCGGTGCCGGGGCCGCCATCGACGATCGCCCGGCCGCGCTTCCTGGTCTTGATGTCCGCCTTGCTCTTGCCGGCGGCAACGTCGCGCTGAAAGCGAACCACGTCGTCATGCGTCAGCGCCGCGGCGAGCTTCCTGCCCAGCAGCGGCTTGACGTGGCGCTCGATATTCGAGCGATCGGTTCCCCAGCTCGACGCCTTCTTGTTCGGCTTGGCGGCCGGCCCCTCGGCAAGGTAGAGGTCCGCGAGCGCGGCGACGGTCAAGGCCTCGCGGCGGGCGCGGTGGCGCTCGGCCGAGGGATCGCTGCCCGTCTCGACTTCCTTGAGCTTGTCGCGGGCGATCACCCGCGCCTCATCCGGCGTCAGCACGCCCACCTTGCCAATCGCCAGCCGGCGCGTGCGCCCTTCCTTGGTCCGATACTGGATAAAGTAGCTGCCGGTGCCGCTCGGCATCATCCGCACACCGAAACCCTTCAATGCGCCGTCGCCGGTATCCCATACGAAAACCTCACGGCCGTTCCGATCGGGCCGCTCGCAGCCCTCCCGATCAGGCCGGATCGCATCGACGGTGCGCTTGCTCAGCTTCGGCATCGTGGCCCCCGAGACTGCTTCCGCGGCGGAAGCATGGCGGAAGCAAACTAGCGCGAATTATAGCGCAATCGAGCGTACAAGCAAGCCCATCGTTTGTCTGAAAGCCGCAGATTTACACGGTTTCTGAGGGCTTCAATGCAACCCACCGAAACCCCGCGTACCGCATTCCTCAACAATAGCATTGTAGAGGTCACCGGTTCGATCCCGGTTGGCTCCACCAATTAATTGAGGGGCTTAGTGAGCGATCGCTGAGCCCCTTCAGCTTTGGGGAAGCAGAGGGGAAGCATCAGGGGGAATCCCGCCCCTCGATATAATGGCGAAAGCGGGCCCAGGAGCAGCCTCGCGCGCGTAGCGCGGCTATAGGCCTACCCACGCATGTAAGGTTCGGCCCGGCACGGGCGGCACTGAAAGGGGACCCAGTCGCATACCGAGTGTCGTCAGGTCGAGGAAGTCGCCCGGCGTTACGGCGTCAACCGAGCGACGATCTACCGCGCGATCGGGCTCGGCGCGAAGCGCCAACCGTTTCCGTCGTCTGATCCGGCGGGATGATCTCGCCCCCCGCCGCCTACTCGGCCTGCTTTGCAACCATGATCCGCAGCGCGGCCTCGATGACGTCTAGCTCTTCCGGCGAATAAGCTCGGGGATCAAACTCTGGCCCGGCTGGCTTCTCGCTCGCTGGGTCGTACTCTCTCGGTTTGCCCCAGGCGCGCTCATAGACCCACGCAGCCGCGGTCATCCGCAGGCGGTCGTCGTCACTCTCGGTTGAGAGCTTGATGATCTCCTGCGCGGCCGCGAATGAGGCTTTATGCCAGAGCGATTGGCAGCTTTGGAACTCGCCGCCCTTGCCGGTGGGGTTGGGCGCCTGGCCCAGTCGATAACGACAAAAGCCGCGTTGCAGGACCCCCGGAGCTGCGAGGCGTGTGAGGGTCAAGTATTCCGGGGTGGGTTATTCAACCCTCCCCGAGATACGACGGCCTACGGAATAGGGTCTTGAACGAGAACTTCGACGTCGTCGACTGTCTTCTGTGGCTCGGGACGGTATTGGTAGTCGGGATCGACGTCCGCGGCGCGGACAATGCCCGCTCGGTCTACGACGAAACGTCCGGGCATTGGCAACGTCCAACTGCCCTCTCCATTGCGCACCGCCAGGTCATTGCCGAAGCTGAGATAGACTGCCTTGAGGTCGTCGGGAAGTTTAAACCTGAGACCCAATTTGGCGGCGTAATCATTGCCGGGATCCGCCAAGAGATCGAAGGTCATCTTTTGCCTTTCAATTAGAGAACGACTGGCTTCCGCGTGCGCCGTGACAAGGCGGCGCTTTTCCAGCGGGTGCAAGCCCCGCCCGGCGACCGCGCCAGCCGGAAGCAGCCGGAGCAGGCATGGAGGAGACGAAATGTCTGAAGCCTTCGGATAACGGTCACGGTTTTGGTGACCGCGCGAGTGTGCAGGCCGCAACGTGAGTAAACGCCGAGCAATCCTCGAAAAGGTCGATGTGCAGGCCGACCCGATAGTGGTTTCGGGGAAGGCTGATACGGATGGGCGAGTTTGAGCGAGGAGTAGGCCCATCTGCTGCACCGGGGTAGTGGCGGCAGCATGTACACAAGGAAAGCGTGCGCAACACGGGAAGCCCCAATGCGTGATCAGGGATGATCAACCGGACGCCCGCGAGGGACAGGCCGGGCGCAATGGGGTGGCGGAGAGGCCCGTAGTACCGGTGAAGCCGGGTAATGCCGGTGGAGGGAAGGGGCCTTGGTTCAAGACAGACGCAGGAAGTAGTGAGGGACCTGGAGATTGGGCAACCTATCAACTCCGAAGAGTGTTCAGAAGCTGCAGAGGGCGTCACACGCGAAAGCGAAGGCAGAAGCCGGCTATCGCTTCTATGCCCTGTACGACAAGATCAGCCGCGACGACATTCTGGCGCATGCCTATGCCCAGTGCCGCGCCAACAAGGGGGCGCCGGGAATAGACGGTCAGGACTTTGCGGACATCGAGGCCTATGGGGTCGAACGGTGGCTGGCTGAACTGGCGCTTGCGCTCAGGCAGGAGAGCTACCGGCCGGAGCCAATCAGACGAGTGTTTATACCGAAGGCCAACGGCAAACTCAGGCCGCTGGGCATCTCGACGGTGCGGGATCGGGTCTGCATGACCGCAGCGATGCTGGTGCTGGAGCCGATCTTCGAAGCCGATCTTCCGCCGGAAATCTACGCCTATCGCGCTGGGCGCAACGCCCAGCAGGCAGTCGTCGAGGTGGAGGAGCGGCTGTTCCGTGGCCACCCGGAAGTCGTCGACGCCGACCTCGCGGACTACTTCGGGAGCATTCCGCATACCGACCTCCTAAAGTCGGTGGCGCGCCGGATTGTTGACCGGCGCGTGCTGCATCTGATCAAGATGTGGCTGGACTGCCCCGTGGAAGAAACCGACCAACGGGGCCGGACCACACGCACGACCGAGGCGCGAGACCACCGGCGCGGCATTCCGCAGGGCTCGCCCCTCTCACCACTACTGGCGAACCTCTACATGCGCCGGTTCGTGTTGGGCTGGAAGAAGTTCGGCCTTGAGCGAAGCCTCGGCACTCGCCTCGTCACCTATGCGGACGACCTTGTGATCCTGTGCCGAAGGGGCAGCGCGGAGACTGCGCTGCATCACCTGCGCGCGATCATGGGCAAGCTGAAGCTGACAGTGAACGAGGAGAAGACACGGATCTGCAAGGTTCCGGACGGGGAGTTTGACTTCCTGGGTTATACGTTCGGGCGGATGTATTCTCCGAGAACCGGCCAGGCTCGCCTGGGACAGCGGCCATCGAAGAAGAGCATCAAGCGTGTGGTCGACAAGGTCCATGCGCTGACCGTCCGAGCACATACCTGGCAAGAAACCACAGAGCTGGTGGGTAAGTTGAACCGCACCCTTCGCGGATGGGCGAACTACTTCTCGGTAGGCACCGTCAATCCGGCGTATCGGGCGCTCGACAACTACACGGCTGTGCGGTTGCGTCGGTGGTTGCGCTTCAAGCACAAGACCAGACGATGTAAGGGCGGCAGCTATCCCCTCTCGCACCTCTACGAGACCCTCGGGCTCGTGCGTCTGACCCGGCTTGGGCACGACGTGCCGTGGACGAAGGCGTGAGGTCTTGTCCGAGAGCCGGATGCAGGGAAATCCGCATGTCCGGTTCGATGAGCGGGATGTGGAAACGGAGCTATGGTCGAGCCACTAAGGCACCGCCAAACGAAAGAGGCGGCAACACGCATGCCTGACCTAAGGCCACCGCGCCACATTCCAACTCTACCAGTTGCGGCGTGATTGCGACCAGCGCCGCGCGATGTTCCTTGAAACTGCCCACTACTTGCTGCAAAGCATACAGCTCTGCGACGCAATAGGGTCACCAGCTGCCGCGAAAAACGGTCAGGACCAGCGGGCCTGTTGCGAGAAGATCGGCCGACCGCACTTCCTGGCCAAACGCGTTTTTGAGTGCGAAAGGCGGCAGCGGATCGCCGACTTTGATCACCCGATCCAGGATGCCCGAGGCCCGCAGATCAGCCGTGGCGCGGTGCATGATCGCGCGCTTTCCCGGCGGGATACGTTTGTCGGCGCCTTGTCGGATCGTTTCAGAGTCGCTCGGCGAGCATAGCCGGAACCTTTATCGTTGACGAACCCCCCGCGATCAGCGGAGTCCATGCATATAATACCCGCTCGGCATTTGCGAAGATCAATCCCGCTTCGCAGATGTGTGGAGAGGCAGACCAGCCAAGGGGGTAAATCGTGCAGTTCGACCGCAAAACGACGTCGCTTGCCGCTGCCGCTTTCGCCGCGGTTCTCGCAGCGCCACCCGCCGCCGGCGCCGGGCCGGCCCCCGTTCCGCAGTTCACGGTGGAAAAATGCTACGGTGTCGCCGCCGCCTCGCAAAACGACTGCCAGACCTCCACGCACTCCTGCGCCGGGGAAGCCAAGCAGGCTCGCGACAGGGAATCCTGGATCTACGTCCCGGCGGGGACCTGCGCCAAGATCGACGGCGGCAGCCTCAAAAGGGGCTGACCGGGCACCCGGGCGGCATCGCCATCGTGACCGCGCATCGACCAACCCCGCACAGCAGCGCGGGTCTCGGCCTGCGCCCGCCGCACGTGGCGGAAATCGCCGCCAGCCGGCCCAAACTCGGCTTCCTCGAGGTGCATGCCGAAAATTACATGGCCGAGACTTTGGCCCTGGGCCGGCTCCTAAAGTTGCGCTGCGATTACCCGGTGAGCCTTCATGGCGTCGCGTTGTCCCTCGGCAGCGCCGAGGAGCTCGACCGCGTTCATCTCGGTCGCTTCAAGGCACTGATCGAGCGTGTCGAGCCGATAATGGTTTCTGAACACCTGGCGTGGAGCGCGATTGGCGGGGTCTACCTGAACGACTTGTTGCCGCTCCCCTATACGGAGGAGAGCCTCGACCTCTTCTGCCGCCATGTCGATGAGGCGCAGAAGGCGCTCGGACTGCGCCTGCTGATCGAGAACCCGTCCTCTTACCTGCGCTATCACCATTCATCAATTCCCGAGGCGGAATTCCTGACCGAAGTCGCTCGCCGGACGGGCTGCGGCATCCTCTGCGACGTTAACAACATCTACGTCAGTAGTAAAAATTTTGGGTTCGACCCGATCGCGTATCTCGATGCGCTGCCGATCGAGGCGATCGGTGAGATCCATCTCGCTGGCCATCACGCCGCCGAAGACGTCGATATCCTGATCGACGACCACGGATCCAGAGTTGCCAATTCCGTCTGGGATCTCCACGCTGCGGCGCTCCAGCGCTTCGGTCCCGTGCCCACGCTGATCGAGTGGGATACCAACCTTCCCGCGCTCGAAATCCTGCTGGACGAGGCGCAGCATGCCCAAGAACTCGCCGATGCCTGCCGCGATGTCGACGCTGTTTGAGCTGCAGATGCAGCTTCGCCAAGCCGTGCTTGGCGGCGACACCGCCGAAATCGTTGCCGCCATCCGGGGCGACGGGCTCGCGCCGGCGGCACGCGTGGGAATCTACCGCAACCACGCCTTCGCCACGCTCGGCGCCACACTGCAGGATGCCTTTCCAGTGGTATGTCGCCTGGTCGACAAGCGCTTTTTCGCCTACGTCGCGCATGAATACCTGCGCCAGCATCCGCCGCATTCGCGTTGCCTCGCCGAGTACGGCGCCGACTTCGCCGATTTCCTCACTGGCTTTGAACCGTCCAAGGCGCTGACGTATTTGGCGGACGTCGCTCGCTTCGAGTGGGCTCTCCACATCGCCGCTCGGGTGCGCGACAGCGCCCCGTTGCCGCCGCGGGCGCTCGCCACGGTTCCGCCAAACGAGGCTGCATACATCGCGTTCCGTCTGCAGCCTTCGCTCAGCTATCTCGCCTCCGCTTGGCCGATCGACGCGATCTGGCAGGCGAATCAGGAGAATGAGGTATCGGCGGTCGATCTCGCGAGCGGCGGCGCCAGGCTCGAAATCCGCCGTGCCGAGGACGGGGTCGCTTGGCGGCGGCTCGACGCGGCTACCTTCGCATTCCGAACCGCGCTCGTTGACCGGCTCGTGCTCGCTGCGGCGATGGCGAGTGCGACGCTGCAGGACCCCGCCTTCGATGCTGCCGCGGCGGTTCAGCATCTCTTTGCCGAGCGGCTTGTCGTCGCCTACCGCCTCTCGTCGGAATGGCAGGTCTGAGGATGATCGCGCGAAACTCCGCGTTCCGACCGCGTTTCAATCGAATGACGGAGCACCGGCAAACATTGGTCCCAGTCGACATGGCGGCCATGCCTCTGATCGAGGAGCCGTCGAAACCGCGCGCTCAACACAAGCTCGGGTTGCGGACGGCGCTTACTGGGCTCGTGCTGCTGACCGTGGCGGTCACCGCCATTCTGATCCACCTGACCTGGTTCTACGCCGCTCGGCGGAACGTTGCCGATGTTGTCGGGCAGCTCAATCGTCAGATCGTCGGCTCGGTCCAGCACGAGGTGCGAATGACCCTGAACGACGCTTGGTCGGTTCAGGAAGCGGTGCGGTCGATCTTCTTCCAAGAGGCGATCAAGCCGACAGACGAGGCAAAGCGCGAATTCATCTTTCTCGCGTTGCTGCGGTCCCATCCGACGCTCTCGTGGATCGCCCTCGGCTTTCCGGACGGAGCGTTCTTCGGGGCGCTCAAGGCCGCCGATGACGAGATCGACATGATAGAGGTTAAAAAGAACCCGGAGACCGGAATCCGACAGCGGAGGGTCGACACCTACACCCCCCAGCCCGGCGACGTCATGTTTCGCGGGCGCGAGATCACGCCGAGCGATTACCGGGCGACGGCGCAAACCTGGTATCAGCGCGCTGTCGCAGAGGACGGACCGGGATGGAGCACGCTGTCGCACCTGCCGTATCGCAACCGGGCGGCGATAGTGACCTCCACGCCGATCGTCATCGACCGCGATTTTTCCGGTGTGCTCGCCGTCGTCGTCGAGCTGGGACGGCTCTCCCAATTTCTGGCCGGCCTTCAGGTCGGCAAAACCGGTACCGTCGTCATCCTCAATCGGAACGGGCGGGTGGTGGCGTCGGCGGTTTCAACGGCTCTGGAGCGCCAGCGTCAAGGCGATATGCCTGGGCTCGAGACACTCGCCCGGGATAACCCGATGCTGGCTTCCGTGGCCGCGCTTGTCGACGGCAGGGGCGTGAGCCTCGCCGACCTCCCGGAGACGCTCCAGAAGCAGATCACCGGCCCAACCGATGGCAGCGACTATTTCGTCACCTTTTCACCGCTAAAGTTCAATAACTGGGTCGTGGTGACGGTGATCCCGGCCTACGACTTTCTCGCGTCGATCCGGCACAATGTGGTGATCCTATTGGTCGCGCTGTCTGGTTTGACGCTGCTGATCGCAGCCATCGCGATTTTGTCTGCGAACCGTCTCGTCGCCGTGCCGCTGCTGCGCATCGCCGGGCAGTTGAAGCATATCGAGGAGTTCCGGCTTGATCGTGTCGGCCGGCTCACCTCCCCGCTGCGCGAGCTCGATCACCTCTCGGGTGCCCTCTCGCAGATGAGCCGTGGATTGGCGTCGTTTCAGAAGTACATGCCCACGGAGCTCGTCCGGACATTGGTCTCGCGCGGGGTCGAGGCTCGCCCGGGAGGACACCAGCAGCGACTGACTGTGATGTTCACCGATCTGGCCGGCTACACCAGCCTCTCCGAGCGGCTTGGGGATCGCGTCGTGCTGGTGCTCGCTGAATACCTCGAAGCGGTTTCGGCCGCAGTCCTGGGCCGAGGCGGGACAATCGACAAGTTCATTGGCGACGGGGTCATGGCATTTTGGGGCGCACCGGTGCCCAATGAGCGGCACGCCCTCGATGCCTGCGCGGCGGCCCTTGAATGCCAGCGGCTGCTCGCCTCGCAGCGGGCTTCAGCCGAGCGTTGCGGAGGATCGCCGCTGCGAATGCGGATCGGCATCAACACCGGCCGCATGCTCGTCGGCAACATCGGTTCGAACGAACGCTTGAACTATACCGTTATCGGAGATCCAGTGAACGTTGCCAGCCGCCTCGAGCCGCTCGGGAAGCTTTACGGGGTCGACATCATCATTGGAGAAGAAACGCACATCGCCGCCGGCGACAACATTATCGTACGCCGCCTCGACCGGGTAGCGGTATATGGTCGGATCGGAGGCCTTGCCATTTACGAGCTCCTCGGTTTGGGCGAAGACGCGCAGAGCACGACCCCGGAATGGGTCCGGACCTACGAGGCGGGTCTCGCGGCCTATGAGAACCGGCGCTGGCCGGAAGCGATCGATCTCTTCGAAGCCACGGCCGCAATTCGCAGGGTCGTCGACCGCCCGTCGGAAATCCTCATCGAGCGGTGCCGCTCCTGCCTAGCCGACCCGCCGCCCGGTGATTGGATGCCGATCTCCGTGCTGGAATCAAAGGGGTAACTCCGGCGACCGAAAGTCTGGTGTCATCGTGGAACTGACGTATCTTCGAGGGCCTGCCTCGGGCGCCGATGCACTTCCCCGATGCCGGCGCCAGACGTAGCTTAGCTAAGGCGGCAAGGTGATGAGGCCGAGTACACTTTACCGCAGCGACCGGCGCTGATCCGCCTGCCGTTGGCGAAGGCTTTCTTTGCGCCGGGTATGCTTCCTGGGGGGCGATATCGGCGATTTCCCCGCCACTTGGGGAGGCTGGCCGCATTTCTCGATATCAGCCGGACGGCGTTGCGGGCGGTGGCGCCGATTGTCGATCTGCCGCGGGTTCGGGCGGAACACGCGGGACGCGCCCGCGCGCAAGGAGAGCAAAGGCAACGGCGGGGGCGCGTTCATCGCGCGCCGCGCCCCTTTACGGGATCACCTCGGGCGGCTCGTGGGGATGTTCGAGCGGCGCGCACAAGACAACCGCAGCGCGCTGGAACGCGGCGTCGGACCGGACAATTGCTGCCGCGCACGCCGCGCTCGCTGTTGAAAGACGTAGCGGAATGGGGGCGGCTCGGCGCGCTCGAACGCTGTGCCATGCGGCGCACATCCGGTATGTCCGGCTGCCGGGCCGGGAACCGGCGCTGCCGGTCTGCGGCAAGATCGCGGTCGATGAGGACGGCGGGCGCCGCTTTGTCATCGATCGCGCCGAAATGGTCGAGCGCATGGCGATCGACGAACTCTTGTCGCCCGGGCCGCAAGCGTTTTTGGTGCGAAACGGCTCGCAGCGCTTGGGCCTGCTGTTGCGGCCCGGTCTACTCGCCCATGTCGATCCGACGGCGCAGGCGGGGATCGGCGACCTCGTCTTTCTTGTGCGCCGCGACGGTTCGGCGGAAGCCGCGGTGGTCGTCGGCGACGGCCTCGGCCCCCTCAAGTCGAGAATGTACAATCCCGATGACGAGATTGCGATCGGCGACAGACAATTGGCCGCCATCTTCCGGATTTGCGCGGTGATCCTGCGATGACGAGGCCGGTTGCCGAGCCGCAGGGCGCCTGGCTGCCGTCGATCCGCTACCGACCGCTTCCCGATGGAGAAAGCCGCTGCCGCCCGTCAGCCGCCGCCTGTGACGGAACAGTTTAGCCTTTCTGAGCGGTTCAGAAACTCCTTTTGATCGGCAGCAAGCCTTTGAATGTTGGCCAGCCCGTCTGTTGCCGATTTAAGCAATGTTCTCAACATCTCCTCGTTATCGTTGGTTGCCCGGGCGCTTGCTGTGGCGGGCGGCGGGGCCTGCTGCAACGAATTGACGATCGTCTTCAAGCCAAGTTCGATTTCGGAACTCCAACGCTGCTGGTTTTGAATGTGGGTAGCCGCAGCGTCGCGGGAAATGAGACACGTGAATTTGGCGGCCGCGTCTTGATTTCTTAGCGGTCTTCCTCTCCCATGAAGATAATATACGCCGCCGAACAGCAGTACAAGAACGAGCGTACATACAGCCGTCCAGGCGGCTACTTCGGTCGCGGTGCGCGGCATCAGGTCGAGCAAACTTCGCGCGTACGGCCGCGATTGATTGTCGTGCCTACCCCGGATATGGCTCTCTAAAGCGCTGATCCGGCGTTCCAAATAGTCGATCCTTTCGATCTGCGTGTTGCGTTGACGATCCTGCTCCGCGAAAGACGTAGCCAAATCACCGGCGTTTGGCGACGATGACGGGCTGGCAAAGTCTTTGTCGAAGCCAATCTGCGTTGGATGCCGTTCCGACGAGTGACGTGCGGCCGGCGCGGATGGCAGGAACATCTTCACCCTACCCCGGAGCCGCAACACATCCGACAGTCGTTTGTTATCGGAAACGATGATGAAGCCGTAAGCTCCTAACGAGGGCTCTCTCTGCACGCCCTCCAAATACCAATCAAGAGCATCGCTTTCTACCTCGGACGAGATATCAAGACAGCAGGCGTTTGCGCCGTCGCGAAAGGCGGCGCGGGTCTGATTAGGCAAGGGTTGCTCATATTGCGCGGCGCTCATCGAGTTGGTCCGAGCGAAAGCCGATATCTTCGAGCTTTAATTTTTCCAAAAAATTGAGCGGGCGATTTCCCTCGGCCAGTCGCGAAAGGGACCCGGCCGCCGCCTCGAGTATTTCATGCGTCGGCTTGCCGCTGATCAACCGGTCAAGTAAAAACATGCCCGCACCAAAATATCCTCCCTCCCGACCATGCGGGGTGAGCGGCTTCAGATGACGGTAGAGGCCCACCCACGTTAGAATGGAATTGTTGACCCGACGTCGCGATAACATATACAATCGTGGTGTATCCGCATTAAATATCAGGAGACTGCTGTCCATCACAATCAGGCTCTCGATACTACGGATACCCCCTAAATTCACGCGGCCAAATACGTGATTGGTCCCAAACCCGTGAAACGTACCAAACAGCGTTAACGCCAGCATCGGTCGCCTCACTCTCGAGCGGGCTGGCAGATCACGGCCCGAGCGGCTGCGAGCGGTTCGCGGAAAATAGCGCAAGAAGCCCAGCGGTCGCCGTCAAGTACCAGCCTGGCCTGGAGGGACCAAGGGGGACCACCTCCGGGAAAAGAACGGCCCGCGTGCCGGGTTGGCGCGCCGCACTCTCCGCCACATTTCCATACAACCAGTTCCACAATGTCTGGTTGAATTTTTGGAACACCGGGCTAAACTCGCCTGGCTCGACAATATGTCCCTCGCGATTGATCCATGCTGCCGCATGCGGTGATAGAGCCTTCCAGGCGCCGCTTCTCGGGCCTCCCGGATCGGTTATATTTTGAAACGTCGTCCAGAAGTTGTTCCCCCACTTCTGCAGCTGATCCGCCATCTTGTTCCCGGTGACATTGCGGAACAGTGGCTGGCTCGGGTTGAATTTTGTGTCCCACTTACCAATAAGCAATGCTATATTGTCCTTGATACCGCCAATTCTTTTGGTCATATATTCTTCCATGCAATGCACCAAGCAATTGTAACTGTATTGCGTCTCCGCAGGATTATCGTTGATATTGGTCGGCGCCATAAAAAGTATAGAAATGGGGCGCGTGAATTTCGTCAGGAGGGCCGATACTAGTGATTTGAACTCGCGGAACTGATACGGGGTTTGTGGGTCTCTTTCATACCATTCACCCATACTTTCCATGAACGCGAATTTATGCTCCCTATCTTTCGCATTTTTTCCGCCCAACACGATCGGGATAAAATAAGGCGCATTCAACTGAGTAGCAGGCGGTCGGTTGCCTGCTGCGAAGGCGGGAAGCATGATGTTGTAGAGTTGTTGCGCATAGGCGTGCGGATCGTCGGCAATGACGTCGGGAGGATAACCGCGAAAGCCGGGCGGAAACACAGGATCCCCGAGGCGGACGGCGATCGCCCCTCCGGACCGTTGCGCATAGGCAAGCAAGGAGAGAAGCATCAGCGTCTTACCAGACGAATGCGTACCAAATATCAATACCGGATGAGTATCGGCGTCAACAAGCCGGGTCATCAGCGGATCGGCAAGTTCCGGCACGACCAGCGCCGGCGGCGACATCTGCGATGTGTCGAGGGTCATGCCTGCGATCTCGCTTTTTATTAGTTAGGCCGCCATAAGTAGGTTACTCCCGCTCTGCGGATCTCGGCGTCATCAGGCTCTCGTCGGATCTCCGCATACCGCTGAACGACGAGAGACGCCATCCAACACACCAGGAGATCCCCGACCAGCGCAATGGCGATATAGAGCCAGGTTTGCGGGCGATCCAATCGATTGCCGACGACCGATACCACCTGAAAGCCGGATGCAAGCCGCTCGACCGGGCCCATCGGCGGTGACGCAGCAACATCGGAGCGCCCCGACGCATCGAATGCTTTCAGCTTCGGGACGAACGAAACATACGCAGTTCGCGCGTCTTCCAGAGCCTTCACCGACGCTGTATAAAGCGAAAAATTGGTGATGAAGCTCGACAACCCTGCCAACTTGTCCAAAAGCATGCTCAATTCGCTCTTGTTTTCACCGATTGATTTGGCAAACTCTTCATGGAGCTGTTGTCGCTGGGGAATGTGGTGGCGTTCGGACAAATTCTTTAATCCGGCGTTGATCTCATCGTCATAGGCCCTCGTTATGCGGTCGAGATAAGTTCTATCGTTACAATTATGGTTGTTATCTGTTCCATTTATTAGCGCAATTCCCGGAATATTGTCGGCTAAATGCTCGATTATTATTTTAGCGTTGAGACCAATCCCGCAATATTGTCTCAATGAAGGGCTGTGGATTTCTTGGTGTAATTGCACGCGCTCGGCCTCGACGCGAGACCGTGTGTCTTCATAGAAATCATCACGCAAGGCACGGATTTCATACGCCTCCAGTTTTGACAGGGCGTCCAACATTGCGGTGATGGATTCCCGGCAGACCGTCGGTCCTTCGAATAAAAGCATCGAAGCGGTAATAACCCCGTACCCGCTGAACATAAATAATATCAAGAACAACGGAATCCAAGACAGTTTGGCGCGCCCACGAATTGACCGAGCATGATGGATCGCAATTGCCGTATGGCGTACGAAGATGTATATCAACGTGAGCATGCCGAGCGCTATAGCTATCGCACCCCAGAACCCTAACTGCGGATTAGTTATTGCGAATGTTTGATAATAACCGAAGCCGATATAGCAGAGGAAAACGAAGAAGAACGGCAAGAAGCTCCCATATCCAAGCCGAGCGATACCTCTATAGAGTTCAGACATGTGCGTGCCGCCCGCGCGCCATGTCGGCGCCACACTCATCGGCAAGCTTAGGGCCCATAACCTGATGCTGCCGCCGTGTCATTAACCGACATTCCCTGGATTACCGGGGCTGCGGGCGCCATCGTTTCGCATTTGGGCGGTCCCGACAAGAGGCATCGCCCCTGCGGGATAAGGCAATCCGCGGGAGGCCGTGGCGGTGACCCCGAGGCGGCCGCGGACCACGACCATCGAGCGCCTTGCTTCGAGCCGCCCGGCGCTAGGCAACGGGAAAGACGCCGTCGACGTAAAGCTCGGCGCCGCTGATGTAGGAGGCTTCGTCGGACGCGAGGAACGGGACCGCAATTGCGACTTCGTCGACGCCGCCAGGCGGCATCGCGAGGACCTTCGGTAAATCAGCTGGCCGCGGGCGCCATCAGACCGCTCGTAGAGCTTCTTGGGCCGCCCGCCCTTCGAGATCGGTGAGGGATGTAGCGGGTGTCGGCCCCCCTGCGGGCCGACCTCGACCCGGGCGATGATCCGCCCGACCCGGCTCCAACACCCAGCGCGTCGTACAATTGCTTGTACCGCCGCAGCTTCGGCCCCGTCGCGCGCGCCGCAAAGCGCTCAGTCGTACTGCTTTCCAGCGCCTCCACCTGCCGGTTCGGCGCGGTGACGAAGCGTCCCTCACCGTCGAACACAACGATCGGCCGGAACCCGTAATCGTTATGGAACGCCGGGGCAGGCAGGCTATGCACGCGATCGAAGAGCCTGCCCCGGCGGAGGCCGGGGTATCGTCGATGTCGAGCACGATGCGCCGCCGCATCTGCCGGAACGAACTGGTGTTGCTTCAATCGGCCGGCGCGGATTTGGACGCGTAACCTGAAACAGATCGCGCGGAATGCACATATTCGTGTTGCTTCGTTACAAGACTGACGGTCATCTGGGAAATGTCGCGTAAGACCCAACTTCGACATTTTGATGAGGCACCAAGCCGAAGGGAGCGAAATATGACTTGGAGCTATAGCCAAGCCACCGGAGAACTCAGCCACGACGGCGAATATATCGCCACCGGCTATGCGGGAATCGGGCCGGATCTGAACAAGCCCAGTTCGCAGGATATCCCCTTCAAGGGTCCGCTTCCCCAGGGAACATACAATATCGGTCCGCCGATGGCGGACGGCGGTCACATGGGCCCTTACGTTCTTCCGCTGAACCCCTGGCCGGGAAACAATATGTTCGATCGCTTGGGATTCTATATTCACGGCGATACCCCGGCGCGCAACAAATCCGCCTCCAACGGCTGCATTGTTCTGGACCGCCAGTGGCGCACCATGATCGCTCAGTCAAACGACGCCGTACTTACGGTCACGGCGTAAGCGGTAGAAGTTTCCGCTAACAGAATATCCGGGGGTAGCCGTGCCGCTTGCGTACCGAAACGCCGGGCTGTCACGCGGCAAGGTCCAGGACGCGGCGCTCGTCCGCGCTCTGCAACAGGATCTGCGCAGCCTCGGTTATCTCCGCCGCGGCATCGACGGCGATTTCGGCCTTGGCACGTATCAGGCCGTGCGCCGGCTGCAATTCGACCTGATGCACAACGACGGCCGTTCGACAGGCGGCGATGGGCCGGCGCCCGTCGCCCTGACGACGTTGAACCGGGGAGTTAGGGCCGTTACCGGGATCGTGGATGCGGCGCTCGCTGACAGTATCGAGGCGGCGCTCGCCGACGCGCGCGTCCCCCGCCTGCCGCACAGCGACGATCCGGTTGCCGCAAACCGCGCCGCAATGGCCTCGCTGGCGGCCATCAGAAGCACGATCGCGCCGACGCCCTACCTGCTCGCGATCGTCCAGCAGGAAAGCAACGGTCAGCATTATGTCGTGCCGGGCGGCGGGCAGGATTCCGACACCTTCGTCACCATCGGCCTCGATCACAACGGGCCCTCGCCCGACCAGGTAACCTCGCGTGGTTATGGCCTCGGCCAGTACACGCTGTCGCACCACCCTCCCCGCCCGGAGGAGGTCAGCGATTTGATCGCCGATCCCGTCCGCAACGTGCAGAAGGCGTTTACCGAATTACGGGACAAGTTCGACCATTTCATCGTCGGCCCTTCGTCCCCGGCCGACGACCGCGAGGCCGAGCATCCCAGACTGTCGCTGCGGCTTTGCCGCTACGCGCCTGGCGACACCAGATACATGCGGGCGTGCAAGGACTGCGCGCTCGAGGTCGGCAAGGTCGATATCAGCGCCAGCACTCCGCTGTATCACGGATCAACGCAGACCTACGGGCAAGCGAAATACTATTCGAACCCAAACTACATCGGTGTCCCAGACCGCGCCGCGTTTCTCTGCGACTGGCCCTATGCCCTCCGCGATACAACGGTAGCGGACCCGATTCATTCAACTATAGGCGAAACTTCTGCTCGGCCTCTTGTCCGAACCATCCATCGTCTCCGGAGCATCGCCATGACGCTCAGCGGCATCCTCGACACCGCCATCGGCCTTGTCTTCATCTATTTCCTGCTGTCCGTCATTGCCAGCGGCATCCAGGAGGTTATCGCCGGAATATTCGCCTGGCGCGGCACCTACCTTACCAGGGGTGTTGATGTCATTCTCGACAATGACAGTTCGGCGGCGTTCGGGTGGGCTGGCATCGGCGAGTGGCTGCTCGCTCATTTCACCAACAAGCCACTTCCCACCGCGGCTGACCGATTGGGAGCGAAGGTCGCCAGCCAGGGCGGACAGGCGACGCCGGCGCAGCAAACGCTGCAGCGTGTTCTCTCGGTGCCGATGCACCCATTGATGAAGGGAACGCCGTCGGCGGTGCCTTCTTATGTTCCCGCCCGAAACTTCTCGCTGGCATTGCTGGAGACATTGCGCGACGGTTCGAAGGCGCCGCTGTTTAGTCAGGCCGAGCGTACAATTTCCGCGTTGCCCGACGGTGATCTCAAGACAACGCTGTCGGGATTCCTCGAGCGCGCCGGCGGCGACCTGGACGCGTTCCGGGCACAGCTCGAGCAATGGTTCGACGACGCCATGGATCGCGTTGCCGGCGTTTACAAGCGGATGAGCCAGTATGCGATGATCGTTCTCGGCGTGCTGATCGCGATCGCGCTCAACGTGGACAGCATCAGGGTTGCGCGCACGCTGTGGGAAACGCCGGCGCTCCGGGCCGCGGTCGTCGCAGGCGCAACGCAAGCCGCACAGAAGCAACCGCCGCCGGCAACGTCCAATGCTCCGGACATCGGCAAGGTCATGCATGACCTCGAAGCGACCAATGTCCCCTTCGGTTGGACCGGTGAAAGCGTTTTGCCGGCGACGGTCGGCGGCTGGGCCATCACCGCGGCCGCCGTCGGCCTGGGTGCCCCGTTCTGGTTCGCGTTGCTGCAAAATCTGGTGAACATGCGAAACGCCGGGCCGAAACCGAAATCGGCGAACAACGGCGACGGCCCCGGTTAACGGGTCACCCCGGGAGGGCTTTGGCGACTAGTCGGCGCGAACCGGCGCCACGGTCCAGGGAGAAATGTCATGCCCGTCAATACGCAGCCGCTGAGCAAGGACGAGATCAAGCAGTTGTTCGATACGCCCGGCGCGGTGGCGCCGAATACGTTCGAGATCGCGCTCGTGCTCGGCGGCACTGTCTCCGCCGGAGCGTATACGGCGGGTGTGCTTGATTTCCTGATCGAGGCCCTGGACGCCTGGACGGACCGGCGCGACGGTCCGAACGGACGAACGGTGCCGCGCCACAAGGTCCTGATCCGCATCGTCGCCGCCACCTCGGGCGGCGGGGTCAACGCGGCCATCGCGGCACGTGCGCTCGCCTACGATTTTCCGCACGTCTCGCGGGCAACGGGAAGCTCGGTTGCCGCCGGCAATCCGTTCTATGACACCTGGATCAACCGCCTGACGCTCGATGGCCTGCTGAAGACCGACGACCTGGATGCCCCCGGCGCCACGGCGGTTTCGCTGCTGGACGGCACGGTGATCGATGATGCCGCCCGAAATCTGATCGCCTTCACTACGCAAACGTCAAAGCCCCGCTCCTATCTCGCGCAGCCGTTGCGCTTGATCCTGACCCTCACGAACCTGAACGGCATCGCGTACCGCATCGACTTCGGCAGCGTGAGGCTCCCGGATGGCAGCTCCCGCAACCTCGGTGAAAGTTACGTCGATCACGCCGACCATGCGTGCTTCGCTCTCGTCTATCCAGGCCAGACGCTCGACAATCCGCGGCCTGACGAGTTCGTGCTCGGATTTGGCGACGCGCGATTCCGGCAGGCGACGGATTGGCCCACATTCGGGCAATTCGCCATGGGCACCGCCGGCTTTCCGATTGGTTTCCCGCCGCGCCGACTGATCCGTCCGCTCGAACATTATCGCTACCGCGCCGTGTCGGTTCCAGGGGATGGCGATCCCGGAACCGCAATGTGGCTGCCCCAGGTGCCGGACTGGGGGGCGGTCCAAGATTGGTCAGGCGGTGGTTTGCCTGAGGATTACCAATTCCTGGCCGTCGATGGCGGGGCGACCGACAACGAGCCGATCGAGCTCGCGCGCACGGCATTGGCCGGGATCACGGGCCGCAATCCGCGCGATGGTATGAAAGCCAATCGCGGCGTCGTGCTGATCGACCCATTCGCGGGATCCGCTGCAATGGCGCCGCCGCTCACGATCGCGCTGCCCGACCTCGCGGAAGCGCTGGTAGGCGGCATGATCCAGCAAACCCGTTACGATACCCGCGATATCTTGCTGGCGGCGTATCCCGACGTCTACAGCCGCTTCATGGTCACCGCGTTGCGGGACAACAGTCTCGGCGATCCGGCGCTGGCGACGGCGGGCATGGGCGCCTTCCTCGGCTTCGCATGCGATGCGTTCCGCCGCCACGACTACCTGCTCGGCCGCAAGAATTGCCAGGACTTCTTGCGCAGCCAGTTCGTGCTGCCGGAGAAAAGCCCGGTCTTTGACGGATGCCTGGGCGGTGTACCGCTCGGCGATTTCCGGTTCACGGACGATACGGGGAGCTATCTGCCGATCATTCCGTTGGTCGGCCAGGTGCGGGTGGCGGAAACCACGGATCCCTGGCCGAAGAACGCGCTTGATCCGACCAAATTCCGCGGTGCGATCGAGCGACGGTTCACACGGCTGCTCGAGGGTGAGTTCGCCAGCGGTCCACTTGCGAACGTGCTTGTCTGGCTGGCGGCAAAGCTCGGCCAGGGAAAGATCTCCGACACGGTGATCGCAGCCATGCAGAGCGCCTTGAAGCAGTGGCATCTTGCCTGAGCGACGGGGCGCCACTCTTCCCTCCACACCTCGAATATCTTTGAGCGGTGCCAAGATCAGCGATGTCAGGCCGATCTTCGACGCTTTCGACCGCGAGCCACGTGAACGGCGGGTCCCGTCGGCGCGGCTCGGCGCCGATCGCCCGGGGCTACGCGGCGAGAAAGCCGCCGTCGACGTAGAGCTCGGCGCCGGTGACGTAGGAGGCCTCGTCCGAGGCGAGGAACAGGACCGCATTTGCGACTTCCTCGACGCGGCCGGCGCGGCCCATCGGCACCTGCCCCAAGAGGCCTGCCCGAACCTCCGGATCGGCGGTGCGTCCCGACGAGCGCATCGGCGGCATCAGCCCGGGATGGACCGAATTGACCCGGATGTTGTCGGCCCCGTGCTGCACCGCGGCGGCCTTGGTCAGGGTGCGGACGGCACCCTTCGACGCGTTGTAGCCGACATGGATCTGGTGCTGGCCGGTGATCCCGGAAATCGACGAGATGTTGACGATCGAGCCGCCGCCTTGCTGCTTCATCACCGGGATCGCGAATTTCATGCCGAGAAAGACGCCGCGCGCATTGACCGCCATCAGCCGCTCCCAGGCCGCGGTGTCGAACAGGTCGTCCTCGGCGCTGCCGGAAAGCCCGGCATCGTTGACGAGGATGTCGAGCCGGCCATAGGCGGCGAGCGTCGCCTCGGTGGCCGCCTTCCATTCCGCCTCGCTGCTGACCTCGAGCCGCTGAAAGATGGCGGCACCGTTCGCTCGGGTAATGTCGGCGACGACGTCTCTGCCCTCTTGGTCGAGGACATCGGCGACGACCACCTTGGCGCCTTCGCGGGCGAAGATCCGCGCCATGCTGGCGCCCATCCCCGACGCCGCGCCGGTGATCAGCGCCACCTTGTTTTCGAGCCTCATCGACGATCCCCCTGTTTGTCGGTCCCTTCTAGACGACCCTAATCTGCCGCCGCAACTCGCCGGCGAACAGGCCTTTCGGGATCATCGCGTGCACCCCGCGAACGATGTCGACCACCTGGGTGACGCGAAAGCTGACGGCGATGCTCGACAGCGCATAGGCGTCGAGCGGCGTCAGCCTGGCCCGCGTCGTCAGAAAAACGATCGCATTGCGCGCCGCCAAGGTCATCGCCGCGTTCAAGTCCCGGTCGAGGCCGACCGCAATCCAATGGGTCGCGGTCTCGGCGATAGGCCAGCTGAAATTCTTCCCTTTGTGCAAAACGATCTCGAGCAGCACTTCGCGCATGCGGGTTTCGAGCGCGGTCAGGCAGATCTCGCCGTCGCCCTGTACGGCATGCGAATCGCCGGTGTAGATCAGCGCGCCGGGCTTCCACACCGGCAGGTACAGAACCGAGCCCTCGGTCAGCTCCCGGAGGTCGAGATTGCCGCCATGCGGACCGGGCGGCACCGAGCTGGTGACGCCGGGGCTGAGCTGCGGGAAAAACCCGTCGGGTGGGGCGACGCCGAGCGTTCCCTGAAACGGGGCCAGCGGGATGTTGATGTCGGGCGCGAACTTGCCTTGCATCCGCGGCAAATCGAGCTCGACGTATTTGACCTGACCCGGCGCGAAATCGCGCGCCAAGAGCCCGAGGCCCAAGGATGACGGGTTGTTGTACACGGCACCCCAGGCGAAGGGGCGCAGCCGGCGACAGCGGATTTCGAGCACGTCGCCGGGGGCGGCGTCCTTGACCGCGATCGGGCCAATGATCGAATGCGGGCCGCGGCCGGGATTGGCGACCCGCAACGCCGCGAGCCGGTCGATCGGCACCCCCGGCTGCAGTTCGTTGAGAAAATGCGACCACGTATCGGGCAAGCTCACCTGGTCTCCCGACTCGATCGTTAGGATCGGCGGCAGGGTCGCGTCGAACACGCCGAGGCGCACGGTCTCCTTGGTCGATGGGACGACATGGAGGCGCCCGGCGGGTTGGCGCTCGGGCAGGGGTGTCGGGTGGTCGCCGCCCGCCGCCCGGGCGAGCCGGTCGAACCACGGCCCGACCGCGGCCAGCGCGCTGATAAATCCGCTCGCCCGCAACAATTGGCGGCGTCTGCGCCCGCGCGCGGTCAGGTAGCGATCCAACCGCTCCGGGTCCAACGGGTGGCGGCGCTGCAGCCGATCGGTCGCGTCCTTGTCCAGCGCGCCGGCCCCGAGATCCTCGCGCAGCACCCCGGCGCCTATTTCCTCGCCGCAGCCGAACAAGCCGCCGCAGTGGTGAGCGGGCGCGGTCTCGGCCGCGGCTTGATCCTCATGCGCGTGGGCCACGACTACCCCCGTCGACCGATGGCCGATGTTACTCGCTCGAGCGTGCGCTCGTATAGGCAGACGGCACCCCCACCCGCTCCCCCCGGACTGCGATCCGGGGGTCGCGGCCTCCCCCATGATCTGATCTTTACCCATATGTGTGCATCGGACAGTCGGTTTACGGCAGATTTGGTATGGGCTCGGCGAGGTCGGTTGGCGCCGGGCTAAGGGGGCAGTGGGTAGGCGATAGCGTAGCTGCGGAAGGCGGCGGTGATGTCGTCCAGGCGCTGCAGGCCGCGCCAGAGGGTTTGGGGACCGGGTTGGCCGTCGGATTTGCGGGCGAGGAAACCGCCGAGTTGGGCGATCAAGAGGATCATCTGGCAGAGCGAAGGCGGTTGCGCCGGCGGCGGCTTGCGGGTGTGGAAGACGACCAAGGCCTTCCACTGCTCGGGCTCGAAGGCGACGGTACAGGGCAGTTCGGGGGTGGCCCGCCCGAGCCAGGTGAGATAGTGGATGCGCCAGGCGACGACCATGTCGATGGCGAGGCAGGTTTCCAGACGGTCGGCGGTTTCGAGCTGGCGATCTTCAATGCGGCATCCGCTCTTGAGGATGCGGTGGAAGACCTCGATCCCCCAGCGCCGGGTATACCACTGCATGCGCTGGAGAGCGTCGTCCAGCGAGGCGACCGGCACGGTGGTCAGCAGCATCCAGTCGAGCGGCTTGATGTCGGGTGGCGGGTTTTCTTCGCGGCTGCGCACGACCCATAGCCGCAGCGCCGGGAGCTTTGCCTCGTGTCGCGGCGGCGACAGGGTGACCTCGGCGAAGCGCACGCTCATCAGGGCGGTACGGGCCGGCTGGCGGCCGCGGAGGGGCACCTCGAGTGCGATCTGCCCGGCCGCCGGCAGGCTTTCCATAAAAGGCCACAAGCGGCGCACCTGCTCGTCGCCCGGGTCAGGCTGGAGAGCACGGTCTTCGGTGGCCCTGACCAACAAGTCGAGGTGGGCGCTGTCGGCTTCCTGCAGGAACTCGAAGACATCGCACTCGCGATCGGCGACGGTGACGATGCGCGTGTTCGGGCATCGATCGGCGGCGGCCCGGATCTCCGTCAGCGGGCGGATCCATTTGTAGCTCTCCTTCGCCGCGATCGGCCTGGTGTGGCGCTGATGTTTCTTGCCGAAGGTATTGGCATCGCGCGCCCAGCACTGGACATCGAGCAGGCCGAGGGGCAGGCCATCGGGACGCAAGGCCAGGGTATTGTGCAGGATCAACCCTTGGGCGCCGTCGCGCCGGCTGCCGATCGGGCCGAGGCCTTGGGTCTGCGGGTGCTTGGTGTAGTTGAGGCTGGAGCTGTCCTGCACCGCCAGCACGATGACCTCCTGTCGCATGCGCGCGACGGTGGCCTGATGGTGCGGTTCGAGTACAGCGTCCATCGTGACCCGCTGGTGATCAAAGAACCGGTAGGCGGCCTTGGTTCGGGCCAGCGAACCGCAGGCTTGCGCGATATTGGCCATGGGCCGGGCAAAGAACGCCCCGGCCAGATCCAGCAGTCGCCGCTGCAGCCGGCGATCGCCGAGCTTGGCACCGCCGAATTCCTGCCGCACCCAGTTGGGCTCGGGCGCCGGCCGCGCCCCGCACAGGCGCTTGAGGGTCGGCCGGGACAACGGATAGAGAAACACCCGCTTCGCCGGCAAGTGCGCCGTGCCGGTCCGATCCTGGCGCCCCCGACCGGCGGTCATGCCGACTTCGATCCAGTTGGCGGCACGATAGGCGGTGCCCGGGCGAGCGGCCTCGACATAGCTTTCCATCAGCCACGGCCGGACCGCAAAGGCTTGCTGCCAATCGCCGACAATCCGCCGCGTTAGCTGCCCCAAAACATGCGAAGCGAGATGTGCGACCCGGACCGTCGGCAGGATCAGAAAGCGGCTGTTGCACACAACTCCCGTCAGGTTGGCGCCACGCTTGGCGTCGTCCCAGCCCAGCCACTCATCGCGCCCCCGCAGCCGCCACGCGGCGGCACTGACCGCCAGCCCGCCGAGCACACCATGCCGCGCGCCGCAAATCAGATAGCGAATCTGCTCACCACACAACGACGCGCGACCGCAGGGATGGTGCGCCGCCATCATCGCATCCCAGGTCCGGCTCTCCGGCGTCCCGCCGCTGACCCGCTGCAGCGTGACCGCCCCCAGATCGGCCAAGCGACCGCTCACTTGCGGGGCCGGGCAAACCTCGGCCGGACGCCGCTCCGGCGGCCGCCGACGGGCCGCCGGAAGCACGATCGCACCGCGCCGCTCAAGCCCAATCAGATGCTTGCGGCAGGCCATCTCCTGCGCGCGACCACGGCGATCCTTCCAGCCCAGCCGTTCGCATACCTCCTTGGCCAGCCGATAGCGCGACAAGCCCGCATCCGCGCCGACGCGCGCGCGGATCCATGACAGATGCTCTGCCGCCTCCAGCTGCTGTTTCGGGCTAAGGGGCCCCATGCCCCCTTGCTAGCCCATTCCGTTTTCTGTGTCCAGAGGCACTTATGGGCAAAGATCAGCCCATGATGGGGGAGGCGAGGATTTCCGCGCGGTTCACCTCCCCCTCGATGGGGGAGGTCGGCGCCCACGGGTCCGCGCGAAGCGCGGCCCGAGGACAGGCTCCGCGCCGGGAGGGGGTGCAGCGACCGGGGCGAGGCTCGTCAATGCCCGCGGCGCTTGACCGGATCGCACGGCGCGGCATAGATACCGTCGACGCCGTCCGGGCGGATCGGCGCAGGTCGAGGATCGGCATGTCTCGAAAATGCATAATCACCGGCAAGGCGGTCCAGGTCGGGCATAATGTCAGCCATGCCAATAACAAGACCAAGCGCCGCTTTCTGCCCAATCTGCAGCAGATTTCGCTGTTGTCCGACACCCTCGGCCGGGTGCCGCTGCGCGTCTCCGCCGCGGCGATCCGGACGATCGACAAGAAGGGCGGCATCGACGCGTTTCTGCGGGGCACCCCGGACCGGAAACTGTCGGCCGAAGGCCTGCGGCTCAAGCGGCGGATCGCGAAGGCGGCCCAGCGCCAGAGCGGATAAGCGCAAGCCGCCGGCCGGCCGTTGCCGCTCCGCGCCCGGCAGCGGGTCGCGGCCCGCCCCCGGACGGCCGCCCGCCAAGAGCCTGCCCCAGGCCCGCCCGCCCTGGCGGGCGGGCGGAGGGGGCGGGCGTTCCGCGGGTTTCCGGCGGGACTGGCATGGGCGCTGCTCCTCTGCTGCGGTCCGGCGGCACTTGCCGATCTGCCCTACCGGGCCGAGATCACCGGCGCCAAGGGCGGTCTCGCCGACCTCCTCGCCAAGGTCTCGAACCTCAAAACCCTGGAACAGCGACCGCCAGCCTCAGCCGAAGCATTGCGCCGTCGCGCCGAAGGCGATCTCGCCCGGCTCGCCGACGCGGCGCACAGCCTCGGCTATTGGTCGGCGCGCATCGCCTACACGATCGATGCGACGGCGAAGCCGGCGGTGGTGAGGGTCACGGTCGAGCCGGGACCGCTCTATCACGTCGCCAGGGTCACCGTGTTGGGACCCTCGGGGCAGCCCTTGGCGCTGCCGCCCGGTGCCCCGCCGCCGACGCTGAAGCCCGGCGACCCGGCGCTGGCCGCCCCCGTCGTCGCCGCCGAAGCGGCGTTGGTCGCCGCCTTCGCCAATAACGGCCATCCGTTCGCCAAGGCGATCGACCGCCGCGTCGTCATCGACAGCGATGCGCACACGATGACCGTCACCTACCGGCTCGACCCTGGTCCCTTCCGGCATTTCGGCCCGGTGACGGTCCACGGGCTCGAACGGCTCGATCCTCGCTATGTGGAAGGCCGCGTGCGCTGGCGGCGCGGCGCCGACTACGACGCGCGGAAGGTCACCGAGACGCGGCAGGCCTTGCTTGAAAGCGGGCTCTTCAGCACGGTCGAGATCACGCCCGCCGCAAACCCCGCTTCCCCCGACGAGGTGCCGATGACGATCGCCGCGACCGAGCGGCTGCGGCGCACGGTGGGCGTCGGGATCGGCTATAATACGAGCCAAGGGGTCGGCGCCAACGCCTTCTGGGAAAACCGCAACCTCTTCGGCCATGCCGAATATCTGAAGCTTCAGGCGGCGGTCGGGCAGCAGACCGACGATTTTGTCGCGACCTTCCGGCGTCCCGATTTTCTTGCCACCGACCAGAACTTCCTGACGACGGCGCAAGTCACCGACAACACGCCCGTTGCCTATGACAGCCGGCAGGCGCTCGTCTCGCCCGGCATCGAGCGCCATTTCGGCCGCTTCCTGACCCTCGGCATCGCCGTCGAGGCAATCCGGGCGGATGCCGAGGAGCTCGCCTTTGCCAATATTTTGTCGACGGCGCAGCGGACGCAGAATTACACCTTGTTCGGCGTGCCGGCCTATCTGAAGCTCGATATGACCGACAATCTGTTGAACCCGACGCAAGGTTGGCGCGCCCAGCTCTCGGTGACGCCGGCGCACACGATCTCCTCGCCCAATCTCACCTTTGTCACCAACCTCGTCTCGGCCAGCGCCTATTGGCCGGTCGTCTCGGGCGATCGCGCCGTCCTCGCCGGACAGGCGGCGTTCGCCTCGCTCGACGGCGCGCCGCTCGCCGAACTGCCGGCCGACCAGAAGATCTATGCCGGCGGCGGCGGCTCGATCCGTCCCTACGGCTATCAGATGGCCGGGCCGCTCGACAGCAACAACATCCCGATCGGCGGCAAGTCGAGCGTCGTCGTCAATCTCGAGGCCCGGATCAAGGTCACCCCGACGATCGGCGTCGTGCCGTTCTTCGATGCCGGCAGCTATTACGAGACGAGCGTCCCGCAAATCGGGCGCGGACTGCTCTACGGGGTCGGGCTCGGCCTGCGCTACTACACCCCGTTTGGGCCACTGCGGCTCGATCTGGCGACACCGTTGCGGCGGCGCAGCGGCGATGCGCCGATCCAGGTCTATATCAGCCTCGGTCAGGCCTTCTGATGGGCGCTGCCCTGCGTTGGCTGCGGCGGATCGGCGAGGCGCTCGGCGCCGCCCTCCTCTTGGCGCTCATCGGGTTCGGCCTCGTCCAGACGGCGCGCGGCCGGGCCTGGCTCGAGCAAAGCCTCGCCGCCGCGGCGAGCACCGCCGATCGGCATCTTTCGATCGCCGGGCTCGCCGGCCTCGTGCCGCTCCGCTTCTCGGTCGAACGGATCGTGGTCGCCGACCATCTCGGCGCCTGGGTGAGCTTGCGCGATGTCGCCGTCGAGGTGCGGCCCGCGGCACTCCTTGCCGGGCGACTGGAGATTCGGGCCTTGACGATCGGCGCCGTCGATCTCGCCCGGCTTCCCGCCGCCGGCCGATCGGCAACCTCGCCAAACGACCTTCTCCGGCTGCCGCTGCTGCCGGTCGCGGTGGCCCTCGATCGGCTCTCGATCGGCCGCATCGGCCTGGCGCCAGGGGTGCTCGGCGAACCGGTCGCCGCCACGCTTGCCGGTCATGCCGCGATCGCGAAAGGCAACGGAGAGGCGGCGATCGATCTCTCCCGGATCGACGGCCATGCCGGCAATCTGGCGCTGACGATAAGGCTTGCCGGTGCCGAACCGAGACTGACGGTGCGTCTCGGGGCGAGCGAGCCGAGCGGCCTCTTGCTCGGACGGCTGCTCGGCCCCGGCGACCGCCTGCCGCTGACCGTGGCCCTCGACGGGTCGGGGCCGCTTGCCGATTGGCGCGGCCGGCTCGCCGTCGCGGCCGGTGCGCGCGCCCGGATCGACGCCCGGATCAAGCTCGCGATCGCCGGCAAGACCGCCCTGCGGCTCACCGGCGCGGCGGCACCGGCGGCGTTGCTCCCGGCCCGGTTCGCCCCGCTCTTCGGCGACCGGGTCGGGTTTTTGCTGCTGCTGACAAAAACCCCGGACCGGATCGCCGTGGACCGCCTCGCGGTCGATCTGGCGGCCGGCGCGTTGACCGGCGCCGGCGCGCTCGCCGGGTCGGCGCTCGCGGCCGAGTTGCGCGCCGACCTCCCGGTTCTGGCGCGGCTCGGCAGCGTCTTTGGCGTCGCGGCGGAAGGTGCCGCCACGCTCGCCGCGAGGCTGCGCGGCACCGTCGAAAACCCGGTGCTCGACGCGACTTTGTCGGCGCACGACCTCGCGGCGCCGCCGGCTGCGGTGGCAAGCGTGACCTTGCGGGCGCATGCCGAACGGCAGGGTGCCGCCGGTTTCGCGGCCACCGCCGACGGCACCGCCGATGGCGTGCGCACCGGGCTCGCCGCCGCCGATACGCTGTTGGGCGGCGCCGTCGCGGTGACCGCCGCCATCCGCCGCGACCCGATGGGCACGTTCCGTCTCGACCGGCTGGCGTTGTCGGGGAAGGATGCGCGAGTGTCGGGCGAAGGCAGCTTCGCTCCGGCCTCGCGGCAACTCGTCGCTGATCTCACGGTCGCGGTGCCGCAGCTGAAGCCGCTCGGCGCGCTCTTCGGCCGCAGGTTCGCCGGCGCCGCCGACGCGACGGCGCGTTTGGCCGGGCCGTTCGACCGGCCGCGGCTCGACGGCGCCATCGACGTCCGCAACCTTGCCGTCGGCGACGTGGCCGTCGACGAAGTGCGGGCCAACGCGCAGATCCCCGATCTCGCCGTCCCGCAGGCGGTGCTCG
The DNA here is from genome assembly GCA_963772295.1 of uncultured Alphaproteobacteria bacterium. GTDB lineage: Bacteria > Pseudomonadota > Alphaproteobacteria > ATCC43930 > CGMCC-115725 > AP-15. Next base: position 139,043 of record CAVYWO010000015.1, on the reverse strand, counting down.
ACGCCCGTTTCCGCAGCGCCGGCGTGGCCGGAACGCTGACGCTCGCCGGCGAGGTGCAGGGCGGATCCGAACTGGTCGTGCCGCGGCTCCGCCTCGCCGCGGCGGACGGCAGTGTCGACGGCGCGCTGCGGGTGGCGCTCGCTACCGGTCTCGTCGGCGGGGCGCTCAAGGGCCGCGTGTCCAATCTGACGCCCTGGTCGCGGCTGCTGGGTGTGCCGCTTGGCGGCAGCGCCGAATTCGCCGCGAGGTTCGAGGCGCAGGGCGGCCAAGCGGCCGACCTCACCATGAACGGAAGTGAGCTCGCCTTCGGCGCCGGCGCGTCGCGCGTCGCGGTCGGCCATGTCGATCTCGCCGCGCGGCTCGCCGATCTTCGCCGGGCGCCGACCGGCAATGGCCGGTTCACCGTGACCCACATCCGCTCCGCCAAGCTCGCTCTCGCCGCCGCGAATCTCGCCTTCGACACGCCGCGGCCCGGCCGTTTCGCGTTCCAAGGCGACGTCAAGGCCGAGCGCCTGGCCCTCGCCCTTGCCGGCGAAGCCGGGCGCGAGCCGGCCGGCCTTGGCCTCGGGCTCAGCCGCTTCGCCGGCACCGTCGGCGGCCAGCCGCTGCGGCTCGACCGGCCGCTCGCTTTCTCATGGCACGGCGCCGACCTCGCCTTCTCTGGCCTCGCCTTGACCCTCGGGCGCGGCAGATTGAGCGGTGACGGCAGTCTCCGCGGCCAGTCGCTGGCGCTGCGAATGGCCGCCGCCGATCTGCCGCTGGCGGCGGGCGCCGGTCTCCTCGGGCACCCCGACATGCGCGGCGCCCTGAGCTTCTCGACGACGGTCGGCGGCACCGTCGCCGCCCCGCGCGGTCATCTCTCGGCCGAGATCCGCGGCTTCGGCTTTGCCCCCGGGGGGCATGTGCCGCGGCTCGGGCTGTCGCTCGGCGCCGACTGGAACGGCAAGAGCCTCGATCTCGACGGGCGGGTCGCCGGTCTCGCCGGCGCCGCGGTACGCTTTTCCGGCACGGTACCGCTCTTGATCAGCGCTCGGCCCTTCGGCCTTTCGGTGCCGCCGCAGGGCCGGCTGGCGCTGCGGCTGCAGGGCGCCGGCGAAATCGGCCGTCTCGCCGACCTGCTGCCGATCGGCGAGGACCGGCTCGGCGGCAGGTTCGCAGCCGATCTCAGCCTCGCCGGCACCGTCGCCGCACCGAGCGCCGGCGGCCGGGTGAGCCTCAGCGCCGGGCGTTACGAGAGCTTCGCGACCGGCGCGGTGCTGACCGGGATCGATGCGGTGTTGAGCGGCGACCGCGACCATCTGGCCCTGACCTCGTTCTCGGCCGCCGACAGCGCCGGCGGAAAGGTTACCGCCGAGGGCCGCATCGCGCTCGACGGCGCCGCCGGCCCGACGGCGAACGTTGCGGCACGGCTCAGCAATTTTCGCGTCGCGGCGCGCGACGAGGCGGTGGTCGCGGCGAGTGGGCAGGCGAGGGTCGCAGGACCGCTGACGGCGCTCGAGGTCAAGGCGCCGCTCGTGATCGACCGCGCCGACATCAACCTGCCGGAATCGCTGCCGCCCGAGATCGTCGTGCTCCACGTGGTCAGGATCCCCGACTTGGCCGGCAAAAGGGTCGCGCCGGCCGCGGCGGCGCCGGTCGTGGGGGCGAGCCTTGACATCGGGCTCGCGATGCCGGGCCGGGTGTTCGTGCGCGGGCATGGGCTCGACAGCGAATGGCGCGGCCGGCTGAAGATAACCGGGACGCTCGCGGCCCCCCGCATCGCCGGGGCGCTCGACGTGATCCGCGGCAGTTTCAGCCTCTTGGGCAAGAGCTTCCGGCTGAGCCGCGGGCGGATCGTCTTCACCGAGAGTGACAAGCCCGATCCGCTTTTGGACATCACCGCCGAAATCATCGCCGCCGACATCACGGCGCAAATCACGATCGGCGGCCTCGCCTCGGCGCCCAAGATCACCCTCTCCTCGACGCCGCTGCTGCCGCAGGACGAGATCCTGTCGCGGGTGCTGTTCAATCAGGGGAAGGGGCAGATCAACCCGGCGCAGGGTCTTCAACTGGCGCAGGCGGCGGCGGCCCTCGCCGGGCAGAATTTCGGCATGCTGGAGCGGCTGCGCGGCGGTCTCGGTCTCGACTGGCTCGGCTTCGGCAGCGGCCCGCAGGGTGCGGCACCGAGCATCGTCAACCCGAACCCGCAAAACGCCGCGCAAGCGAACGCCGGCGGCGGTGCGGTCAGCGCCGGGAAATACATCGCCCAGGGCGTCTCGATCGGCGTGACCCAGGGGGTCTCGCCGCCGACCAGCAAGGTGACCGTCGAGATCCAGCTGGGCAATCACCTGACGATCGGCACCTCGGCCGGCGCGAACGGCGGCACCGGCGTCGGCCTCAACTACAACTACAATTATTGATACAATTATTGGGCACCCAGCGGCGCCGCTTTCGGCTAGATTCGGCCGATGCCGATCCGCCTCCTGCCGCCCACCCTGATCGACCGCATCGCTGCCGGCGAGGTCATCGAGCGCCCGGCCGCGGCGGTCAAGGAGCTGGTCGAGAATGCGATCGATGCCGCCGCCTCGCGCATCGACATTCAGTTGCGCGAAGGCGGCCGTCAGCTGATCGCGGTCGCCGACAACGGCCACGGCATGGGCTGCGGCGACCTGGCGCTCGCGGTCGAACGCCATTGCACCTCGAAACTGCCCGACGACGATCTCTTGCAGATCGCGGCGCTCGGGTTTCGCGGCGAGGCCTTGCCGTCGATCGCCGCGGTCAGCCGGATGCGCATCGTCTCGCGCCCGGCGGAGGCCGAGAACGGGTGGGAGATCACCGTCGCCGCCGGCCGCAAGAGCGCCGTCGCCCCGGCCGCCGCCGCACCGGGAACGCGGGTCGAAGTGCGCGACCTGTTCTTCGCAACCCCGGCCCGGCTGAAATTCCTCAAGACGGCGCGGACCGAGCGCGACCTCGCGCTCGACATGGTGCGGCGGCTGGCGATGGCCTATCCCGGCATCGGCTTTTCGGTGCAGGGCGAGGGCGAAAAGAGCCTGTTGCGGCTGCCGCCGGCGAGCGCGCGGCGCGCCCGCCTCGCCCTCCTGCTCGGCCGCGACTTTGCCGAGAATGCGATCGAGATCGAGGCCGAGCGCGGCGGATTTCGCCTCTCCGGCCTCGCCGGTCTGCCGACCCTCAACCGCGCCCTGCCGCGCGATCAATATCTCGTCGTCAACGGCCGGCCGGTCCGCGACAAGCTGCTCGTCGGCGCCGTGCGCGCCGCCTATCAGGATGTGCTGGCGCGCGACCGCCACCCGATCGTGGCGCTGTTTCTCGACGGGCCGGCCGAGGCGATCGACGTCAATGTCCATCCCGCCAAGACCGAGGTCAGGTTTCGCGACGGCGCCCTGGTGCGCGGGTTGATCGTCGGCGCGCTGCGCGCCGCACTCGGCGCCGCCGGTCACCGCGCCGCGACGACGGTCGCCGCCGCGACCTTGGCCGCCTTCCGCCCGGGCCGGTCGCCGGCGCCGGGTCGTTGGGCGATGCCGGAGGCGCGGCACCTTGCCTTTGCCCCGCCGGCCGCGCCGCCGCCCCTCGCCTTCTCCGAGAGCGACGCGGCCGCGGACGGGGTGGCGGAGGAAGCAGCGCCGGAAACGTCGCCGCTCGGCCATGCCCGGACGCAATTGCACGGCACCTACATCCTGGCCGAGACCGCGACCGGGATCGTGCTCGTCGACCAGCACGCGGCGCATGAGCGGCTCGTCCACGAGCGGCTCAAACGGGCGCTGGCCGAACGCGGTGTGGCGCGCCAGGCGCTGCTCCTGCCCGAGATCGTCGAGCTCGATTCGGGGAGTGCGGCAAGGCTCGCCGCCCGCGCCGCCGAGCTCGCCGAATTCGGCCTCGTCGTCGAGCCGTTCGGGCCGGGTGCGGTGATCGTGCGCGAGGTCCCCGCACTGTTGCCCGATCTCGAGGTCGCGGGTCTCGTGCGCGACCTCGCCGACGAGCTCGCCGAATGGGGCGACACCTTGTCGCTCAAGGAACGGATCGAAAGGGTCTGCGGCACGCTTGCCTGCCATACGAGCGTGCGCGCCGGGCGGCGCCTGTCGCCCACTGAGATGGACGCGCTGCTGCGCGAAATGGAGCGGACGCCGAACAGCGGCCAGTGCAACCACGGCCGCCCGACCTATGTCGCGCTCGACCTCGCCGACATCGAGCGCCTGTTCGGCCGCCGCTGACCGCGCTGGCGGCCAAACCCAGCGCGCCGAGGGCCGCCCGTTAGCCGCTCGGCGAACGTCGGCCCGACTTGCTTAGTTTAGGGCGGATCAAGGTGCAGCTCTTCGTTTGACACGGTTCGATAGCCGAGGCTTCGGTATCCAGCCTCCCGCTTGGCAGCCATCTTCGCGAGCATCGGTTCGCGCTCATCGACATAGTCGTAGATCACGACATCGCGCTTTGCCGCATAGAGGCGATGCAGCCGGCCGGCATATTGGGCCAGAATCCCGCGCCACGAAATCGGCATCGTCAGAAACAAGGTGTCGAGCCTCGCATCGTCGAAGCCCTCGCCGAGATACCGGCCCGTCGCCACCAGCACGCGTTCTGCGTCACTCGGGACCGCCGCCAAGGATTCCGTTGCATCGCGCGCCTGACCGGAGGTCATGCCGCCCCGGAGCACGATGACATTCTTTGCGAACTTGGACAGACGGTCGGCCAGCCGCTCGAGATGATCCTTGCGTTCCGTAATGACCAATGGGGAGCGACCGGCTTCGAGTGCCGACAAAATGTCATCAAAAATCAGAGCGTTCCGCCTCGGGTCTTGCGCGAGCTCCGCGTAAATCTCCTGGATCGCCGGCTTTTCATCGGGGTTCTTCCGAGCACGGTGGAACTCCGTTCGCCGAAAAACGACCTTGTGATCGAAGGGTCGAAGAGCCGCCTGCTTCCTGGCATCGACACGATGACGGACCGGGCCGCATTGCATGAAGATGATCGGATGGCGGCCGTCTTTCCGCGTCACCGTTGCCGACAGGCCGAGCACATATTGGGCCTTGGCCTCGCGCGCGAGGGCTTCGAAGCCGACGGCGGAGAGATGATGGCATTCGTCAACGATGAGGTGCCCGTAATCGGCCACAAGATCAGACACGACCCCGTTGCGAACGAGGCTCTGCATCACGGCGATGTCGACGTGACCGGTTGGCTTCTTCTTCCCGCCGCGGATGACCCCGAGCTGGTTCGGCGGAATGTCCAAAAACGTTTGCAAACGGGCCAGCCATTGATCAAGCAGCTGACGACGGTGGACCAGAACGAGAGTGTTCCGATCTCGCGTCGCGATCAATTTCGCGGCGACGACGGTCTTGCCGAATGCCGTAGTCGCCGCGAGCACCCCGGTCTCATGCGGCAGAAGTGCCGCTGCCGCTCTTCCCTGCTCGGGTGTCAGCTCACCAAGAAACCGCGCGCCGATTGGCCGCCCCTGCTGGCGTTCATCCCGCATTTCGGCGGCGATGCCGATATCGCCAAGAAGGCCCAGCAGGTCGTCGAGACATCCCCTGGGAAGGGCAACATGCTGCGCGAACAGCTCGGCGCATGAGATGATCCGCGGCTTGCCAAAGGTCGGCAGGCGCATGGCCTGCGCCACATAGAATTCCGGATTTTGGAAGGCGGCGAGCCTGATGATGCGATTGACGAGAACGGGCGGAAGTCTCGTTCGGTCGATATAAACCTGATTGCCCTGCACGACCTCCACCGAAGCGGGTAGTTCGCCCTCGATCGGCAGCTCCTTGTTGCGACGCGACGGCAAAGCAACCCACGGCGCATCGTCCTCTTCCGTGCATGGAAGTCTGACGCCAATGACCCGTCCCACGGCGGCAGCATCAGCGATGAGGGATGCCAGTGCAGGCTTTGACAACCTGCCGATCGTTGACAGATAGCCCCACTGATCTTCGTAGGGGCGGAAGCTGTGATCGAGAAAGACGCTGTTGCCCTTCGCGCGAGGCCGGTTCTGCAGCGGCACCGCGATCAGATTGCCGAAGCCGCCGGCCGGCATCGTGTCCTGGCTCGGAAAGAACCGGTCATAAGAGTTGAAGCCGATATCGGGACAACGATCCATTGTCGCCGTGACCAGAAGCGCACCAAGGCGTCTCGCATCCGCTGCGGACACAGGCTCGGCGAAGAAAATCCAGGCATGCGCCCCGTTGCCCGAGCGCGATCGTTCGATTGCGATCGGAACGCCCTTCGCTCGGGCGGTGTCGCGGAACGCCGCGACATCCTGCATCCACGACCTCTTGTCGAAATCGGCAGCAAGAAACCAGCATGTTTCGTCCGGCAGCATGGGGTAGACCCCCAGGGTGAAATCCGCCGAACCGCCGGCTGTTCTTCCGGCCAGATGCCAGTGAAAAATCTCATCGCCGGCCGGGACGAATGCCTGGTTCGGGCATTCCCCGCACTTGACCTGAGGTTTGCCGCAAACTCCGCGGACCCACTCGTTCCGGCACATCGGCGCGAATCCCGACTTTCCGGTCTTCGGGTTTTCCCACCGGCGCGGCAGTACGTCCTCGCGCCCGCGGAACAGGCTTCGAAAAAGCGCGATCTTCGCGGCTGTCGGCGAGGCCATCGTGACTTTGGCGCCGGTCTGCTGTTTGGCCTCCTCCGCTTGCGATCGCTCGAGTGCGCCCAACCGGTCGGCGATCTCCAGCCGCTCCCGGTCGAGCGCTGCCAGCCGGTCCCTCAGGATCGCAATCTCTGGAAGAGTTTGGTCCGCGCTGGCGATCGTGTCGCACCCGTCTTCGTCGAGCTTGCCTGCCGCAACCGGTTGGAGTGCGGGTCGGCAAGCGATCGGCCGATCCTATCGGGTTGCGCCCGGCGGCGAAAATCAGAATGACCCGACGGCACGCGAAGTCGGCGCCACCGGCCTGCACGTTTTGTCGCGCCGCCCGCGGGTCCGCGCGGAGGTTACCCTCGGGCCGCACCAAACGGCTATCATAGCGGCATGGACGACATCTCGGCCGCGGCGACGCCGCGCTCCAACCTCGCCGAATACACCGTCTCCGAAATCTCGCAGGCGCTGAAGCGCTCGATCGAGGAAAATTTCGGCTATGTCCGGGTGCGCGGCGAGGTCTCGGGCGCCAAGCGGCACAGTTCGGGCCACTGGTATTTCGCGCTGAAGGACAGCGAGGCGGTGCTCGACGCGGTCTGTTGGCGCATGACCGCGCTCCGCCTCGCGGTCAAGCCCGAGGACGGGATGGAGGTGGTGTGCACCGGGCGGCTCAGCACCTTTCCGGGCCGCTCAAGATACCAGCTGATCGTCGATCAGATCGAGCTGGCCGGGGTCGGCGCCCTCTTGAAACTGCTCGAAGACCGCCGCCGGCGGCTCGCCGCCGAGGGGTTGTTCGCCGCCGAACGCAAGCAGCGGCTGCCGTTTCTGCCGGCGGTGATCGGCGTCGTCACCTCGCCCTCCGGAGCGGTGATCCGCGACATCCTGCATCGTCTTGCCGACCGCTTTCCGCGGCACGTGCTGCTGTGGCCGGTGGCGGTCCAGGGCGAGGCCGCGGCGGCCCAGGTGGCGGCGGCGATCGAGGGCTTCAACCGCCTGCCGCCGGGCGGTGCGGTGCCGCGCCCCGATCTCATCATCGTCGCCCGCGGCGGCGGCAGTCTCGAAGATCTGATGCCGTTCAACGAGGAGATCGTCGTGCGCGCCGCCGCCAATTCGGCGATCCCGCTGATTTCGGCGGTCGGGCACGAGACCGACACGACGCTGATCGACCATGCGAGCGACCGGCGGGCGCCGACCCCGACCGCCGCCGCCGAGATGGCGGTGCCGGTGCGGCTCGATCTCGTCGCCGATCTCGCCGGCCGCTCGGCCCGGGTCGCGGCTGCCCTCGCCCGCTTCTTCGAGGCGCGGCGGCTCAATCTCTCGCTCTTGGCGCGCGGCCTGCCCGACCCGCAGGACCTGATCGGCAACGCCGCGCAACGGCTCGACGACCGCGCCGAGCGGCTCAAGCTCGCCGCCGCGGCGCAGCTGCGGGCGGCCCGGCAGCGGCTCGATCTGGCCGCGGCGCGGCTGCGCCCGGCGGCATTCGCGGCCGAGATCGCGCGCTGGCGTGGCGGCCTCGGCGAGGTCGGGGCCCGGCTCGATCGGACGGTGCAGAGCTTCATTGGCCGCAACCGCGAGGCGATCGACAATTTCGCGGGGCGGCTCGCCACCCATTCCGAGCGGCATGAAAGCCTGCTCGCCCGCGGCTATGTCGTGGTCCGCGACGGCGACCACCGGGTCTTGACCGAGGCCGCGGCGATTGCGCCGGGTGCGGCCCTCGACCTCGAATTCTACGACGGCCGGGTGGCGGCGATTGCCGGCCGCACGCCGCGGCGGCCGGTCCGCCGCGCCGCGCCGCCGGCGGCGCAAGGCCGGCTGTTCTAGTGGGCCCTGGCGCCGCGGCGGTGGCCGAGCGGCAGGGCGAGGTCATCGCCTTTCTGCGCGAGCCGGCCTCCTACGGCGCCGGGGTCGAGCGGGTCGACGTCGTCGAGACCCATATCTCTTTCGTGTTTCTTGCCGGCGACCGCGCCTATAAGTTGAAACGCGCGGTCAAGCTCCCCTATCTCGATTTCTCGACGGCGGCGTTGCGGAAAGCGGCCTGCGAGGCCGAGCTGGCGCTCAACCGGCGGACCGCACCCGCGCTCTATCTCGAGATCGGCCGGCTGGCGCGCGCTGCACGGCGTGCCGTCGGCTTTTCGTGCGAGGGCGAGGCGCTCGACTGGGTCGTCGTGATGCGCCGCTTCGATCGGGCGCTCGCCTTCGACGCGCTCGCGCAAACGGGGGCGCTCGACCAGCGCCTGATCGACCGTCTCGGCGATCATATCGCGGCATTCCACGCCGCCGCCGAACCCCGCCCGGAACATGGCGGGGCGGCGGCGCTGCGCGCGGTTGCGCTGACCAACCATCGCTGCCTCGCCGCGGCCGGGCGCGCCGGTTTCGCGGCGGCATCGGTCGACCGCATCCGCGACAAATGGCTCGCCGCCGTCGCCGCCAACGCCGCGCTGATCGAGGCGCGGCGGGCGGCCGGCAAGGTCCGCCGCTGCCACGGCGATCTGCACCTGGGCAACATCTGCCTCTTCGACGGCGAGCCGACGCTCTTCGACTGCCTCGAATTTTCCGAGGCGCTCGCCAGCATCGACATCCTCTACGACCTCGGCTTTTTGCTGATGGATCTCGTCCATCGCGGGCTCGGCGGTGTCGCCAACCGGGTGCTCAACCGCTATCTCGACCGCACCATCGAGGATGACGGGATCGCGGCGGTGCCGCTGTTCCTGTCGTTGCGCGCCGGGATCCGCGCCCATGTCGCGGCGACCGCGCTCGAGCAGCGGCCGGACGCGGCGGGCCTGCGCGCAGAAGCGCTCGCCTATCTCGACCTCGCCGAGCGGGCGCTCGACCCGGCGCCGGCGCGGCTGGTTGCGATCGGCGGGGTGAGCGGCAGCGGCAAGTCGACCCTGGCGGCCGCCCTCGCCCCCGACTTCTCCCCGTATCCCGGCGCCCGCCTCTTGCGCAGCGACGTGACTCGCAAATTGTTGTGCGGCGTCGCCCCCGAAACCCCGCTGCCGGAGGGCGCCTACCGGCCCGAAATCAGCCGGCTCGTCTACGACGCATTGCAGCGGAAGGCGGCGATTGCCCTCGCCGCCGGCTATTCGGCGATCGTCGACGCGGTGTATCTGCGCCCGGCGGAACGCGAGGCACTCGCCGATTTGGCGCGAGAGGCCGGCGTGCCGTTTTCCGGGCTGTGGCTCGAGGCGGCGCCCGCGGCGATGGCGGAACGCATCCGCACCCGCCGGCACGACGCCTCGGACGCGACCGCGGCGGTCATGGCGCGGCAGCTCGAACAGGACCCGGGGCCGATCGACTGGACCCGCCTCGAGGCCGGCGGCGGAGCGCAAGCGACGCTCGCCGCCGCCCGCCGCGCCCTCGCCCGCGACGGAAGGTAAGTGCTCGCTCTACGGCGCCGACAATCGCGGGTGCGCGATGCGAACCACAATCGAAATTGACGACGCGCTCATCCAGGAAGCCCTTCGAGTCTCGGGGCTCAAGACCAAGCGCGCCGCGGTCGAGGCGGGGCTGAAAGTTCTGATCCGCCTCAACAAGCAGAAAAAGATTCTCGATCTCGCCGGCAAGGTTCATTGGGAAGGGGATTTGGATGAAAGCCGAGAAGGCCGCTTCCCTCCGTGATACTTGTCGATAGCTCTGTCTGGATCGATCATCTTCGAAACCGGGTCAGAGCCCGACGGAAAATGACCCACGTTGGATCAACAACTTACTCGTCACCCCCGCGAAAGCGGGGGTCCAGGGCAAGCGACGGGACTTCGACCCTGGATTCCCGCTTGCGCGGGAATGACGATATAAGTGTCTGAAATACATCGATTCATTTGGGGTCAGCGTGTCACTGCATCGGTCTCGTACCTACGCTCCCTGGTCTCCAGGGAGGAGTTGTTGGTCGACGATCTTATCCTCTGCGAGGTGCTGCAAGGTCAGCGCAGCGATGGACACCGCTTCGATCCACAGTAGCGCGTCGCGTTCGTTGTCGGGGTTCAGCGTTGCCACCTGCGCCGCGATCCGCGCGCCCACCGCTTCCGACCGGGCATCGGGCACAACGAGGCGCAACTCGCGCACCCCCAACCGGCGTCGTCGCTGGCGCATCAATTTCATCCGCTCGGCCGGCTCGACCATCGGACCCTCCAGAGTAACGCGCGACAATGGAACGCGTTACGAGTGGAACGCGACGAGGCACCGCCGCACTCACCACGCGGTCCAGCCGCCGTCGACGAGGAGGCTCGACCCGGTGATGAGCGCCGCCGCCGGCGAGGCCAGAAAGACGATCGCCGCCGCCACCTCGTCGACCGTGCCGATGCGCCCCAACGGGATGCGGTCGACAACCCATTTGCGGAATTCGGCGTCGCGAAAGAACGGCTCGGTCAGCGGTGTCGCGATGAAGGTCGGCGCGATCGCGACGACGCGCACGCCCTTCGGCGCCAATTCGGCCGCCATCGCCTTGGTCAGCCCCTCGATCGCGTGCTTCGTCATCACATAGACGGTGCGGTCGCGCTCGCTGCCGACATGGCCCATCTGCGACGAGACGTTGACGATGACGCCGCCGCCGCGCGCCACCATCCCTCGCGCCGCGGCCTGGGCTACCAGGAACGCCGCGCGCACGTTCAGCCCGAGGAGCCGGTCGAGGGTTTCCTCGTCGACTTCGAGAAAGGGCTGCGGCCGGTTGACCCCGGCATTGTTGATGAGGATGTCGAGCGCTTCGAGACCGGCGAAGGCTTCGAGGACCGCGGCCGTGTCGGTCACGTCAACGGGCATGGTCCGCGCCCGGCCGCCGTTCTGCGCGATCTCATCGGCAACCTCGGCAAGCTGTCGCTGGGTCCGGCTGACCAGCACGAGTTCGGCCCCGGCGGCGGCGAGCGCCACGGCGGCGGCGCGGCCGATCCCGCGGCCGGCGCCGGTGACGAGCGCCGTTTTGCCGTCGAGCCGAAAGCTGTTCACCCGACGACCTCGCCGGCATAGTTTTCGAGGAGACGCCAGCCGGCGGCCCCGGCCCGCTCGCGCCAACGCCCATAAAATCCGCCGAGCCTGGCGCGGAAGCTCGCCGTATCGGCGCGGTCGACGGTCATCCCCAAACCCGCCAGCCGCTCCGCCCCCGCCGCATTGACCGCCTCGACGTCGCGGCGTTGCAGCAGCGCAAATTTCTCGGCATGGCACTCGACGATTTGCTGCAACGCCGCCGGCAGTGCGGCCCAGCAATCGGCATTGGCGAGCAGCGTGAACCCCGACCACCAATGGCCGGTCAGAGAGAGATATGCCTGCACCTCGTAGAGCCGCAGCGACAGGACGACGCCGAGCGGATCGCTCTGGCCGTCGAATTGGCGCGCCTCGAGCGCCCCGTACATCCGATTGAACGGGACATAGCTCGCCTCGGCGCCGAGGCTGCGGAAGAAATCAAGGGCGATGGCGCCGCCCGGGCTGCGGATCCTGAGCCCATCGAGATCCTCGGCCGCGCGGATCGGCCGGGCGGCGGTCGTCAGATGATGAAACCCGTTTTGCAGCGTGCGGCGGAACGCGTGGACCCGGTGCTGCGCCAGCTCGCCGCGGATGCGGTCGCCGAGAGCGCCGTCGAGGGCGGCGAACACCGCCTGCAAATCGCGGAACGCGAACGGCATCATCGGCAAGGCGCTCGACGGTGCGAGCGCGCCGAGCAGGGCGCCCGAGAGATAGAATTCGAGCCTCCCGGCGCGCAGCTCGGCGAGCATCTCGGGGTCGAGCCCGAGCCGGCCCTCCGGGAAGACCTCGATCCGCACTGCGTCGTCGGTCTCGCGGCCGATCGCCGCCGCCATCTCGGCGAGACGCCGCGCGGTCGGGCTTGCCTCCGGCTGGTTCAGCCCCAGACGGTAGTGAAAGCGTCGCGTACCCATGCACACCCGTCGAGATTGCAGCGGGGCTCCAACGACACACTCTAATGATGGCGGATGGTTGGGTCTATGGCCGGGCCGACCCCCGCCTAAAGCGGCGGCAACGATCGCACACCGTAACGCGGCACTACGTTTTACGAAACCGGCCTAATGCGGCAGCACACGCATCGGGAGCGGCCACCATTGGCCCAAACTAACACTAGGACAGGGGCGATCTGCACGGCGGGTGTCGCAAACTGCCACCCTCTGTAGATATTCCACGGCCGGCCCAATTAGCTCTTTACTCAGCTCCTTGCGATACGCATATTGTACGCTGTACAAAGCATCTTCGCCGCTGATCACTTTAAACCACATGTTCTCGGGCTTCTTGGTATTGGGGTTGAGATGGCAAGTAAACATCCACAGTGAAAAAGAATAGCCGTTCTCCACGCCTTCTCCGATTTTCTGTGCGTCACCGTCGGCGCAATTTGATTTCCACAATTTTCCTAATCCGATAGCGAGCCTGTCGGGATTGTCACGTTTCATGCCGTGAAAAATCTGTACCGTAATCATTCTCGACCAATCGTCGACCGTTTCTTGCTCCGGAATGTACTCGCTCAGAGTCATTTGGCCTTTTACCGTTCGGAAAGCAACTTTGAATCCACTCGGCAGCGGTGTTAGTATGTTCTCGTCCTGAAGCGCCAGCATCCCACGAAAGGCAACTTTAAATTCACTCGGTAGCGGTGTTAGTATGGTTTCGTCCCGGAGCCCCGCCACGCCGCTAGGACAGGGGCGATCTGCACGGCGAGTGTCGCAAACTACCACATACCGTAGGTATTCTCTCGCCTGCTCAATTATCTCCTTGCTCAGCTCCCGGCGGTGCGTATATTGTACGCTGTACAAAGCATCTTCGCCGCTGATCACTTTCAACCACATGTTCTCGGGTTTCTTGGTCTGGGGGTTGAGCGAGCAAGTGAACATCCATATTGAAAAAGAATAGCCATTCTCCGCGCCTCCCTTGTTTTTCTGTGCATCACCGTCGGGGCAAATGGTTTTCCACCATTTTCCTAATGCCATAGCGAGCGTGTCGGGATTGTCACTTTTCATGCCGTGAAACATCTGCACCGTAATCATTCTCGACCAATCGTCGACGGTTTCTTCCTTCGGCACGTATAGGCTCATAGTTATTCGACCGAAATTGTCCTTGTGAAGTGCCGGCGCTCCGGGAGGCATGCCGGTCAGCCGAGCCAAAAGGGCTCGGGCCTTCTGCAATTGCGCTTCCCAGTAAGCGGCGGCGGAGGCGTTCCCGCCGTTTCGCACTGTCACCAAGGCGGCCTCGATCTCCTGGACAGCCGTCCTCGCCTTAGTCGGATCGTCGAGCCGTTCGGCGAGCCGCATCAGGACTTCGCCGTGGTTGCCGCTGCTCATCGCCCAGTCGAGCGGCACCCGTTCGCGAGTTCGTTCCGTGAGCGCGGCGCGGAAGGCCGCCAGTGCCTCCTCCAGCCGCGCGACCCCGCTCTCCCGCTCCCCCAGCACCTTGAGCGCGATGCCGAGGTTGTTTTCTGGGTCGCTGCCCAGTCGAGCGGCACCCGATCGCGCGTCCGTTCCTCGAGCGCCGCGCGGTAGGCCGCGACCGCCTCTTCCAGCCGCCGCGTCCCGCTTTCCCGCCACCCGAGCGTCCGAAGCGCGTTGCCGAGGTTGTCCTGCGTCCCCGCCCATTGGAGCGGCACCCGATCGCGGCTCAACTCCTCCGATGCCGCGCGGTAGGCCGCGACCGCTTCCTCCAGCCGCGGCGTCCCGCTCTCGCGTTCCCCGAGCGTCCGAAGCGCGTTGCCGAGGTTGTCCTGCGTCCCCGCCCATTGGAGCGGCACCCGATCGCGGCTCAACTCCTCCAAGGCCGCGCGGTAGGCCGCGACCGCCTCCTCCAGCCGCCCCGTCCCGCCCTCGCGTTCCCCGAGCGCCTGAAGCGCGGTGCCGAGGTTGTTCTGCGTCATCGCCCAATCGAGCGGCACCCGATCGCGGCCCCTCTCCTCCAAGGCCGCGCGGTAGGCGGCGACCGCCTCCTCCAGCCGCCCCGTCCCGCGCTCGCGCCTCCGAGCGTCGCGAGCGCATTGCCGAGGTTGTCCTGCGTCCCCGCCCATTGGAGCGGCACCCGATCGCGGCTCAACTCCTCCAAGGCCGCGCGGTAGGCCGCGACCGCCTCCTCCAGCCGCCCCGTCCCGCTCTCCCGTCCCCCGAGCGTCCACAGCGCGTTGCCGAGGTTGTTCTGGGCCGCCGCCCAGTCGAGCGGCACCCGACCGCGCGTCCATTCCTCAAGCGCCGCGCGATAGGCGGCGACCGCCTCCTCCAGACGCGCGATTGCAAAAATCGGAGCAAACCGGCACCTGATTTCGGTCGAAATCGGCAGGTGATTTCGGCGGAAAGCGGCACCTGATTTCGCTCCAATCCGGCACCCGATTTCGGCGTTTTCGGCACCCTGGTTCGGCTTTGGCGTCGCCGCCGCGCGGCAAGTAATGGCGGCTAGCCTCGCGCCTTTTGGGGGGCGCGGGGAATGCCGAGACCGAGGATGGCGATGCGGCGGATCAAGGAAGTGCTGCGGCTCAAGCAGGTGCTCGGGCTGAGCGACACAGCGGTGGCGCGCGGCGCGCGGGTGGCGCGGTCGACGGTGAAGCAATATCTCGACCGCGCGGCGGCGGCCGGTCTGAGCTGGGAGACGGCAGAAGGGCTCAGCGAGGAGGAGTTCGACCGTCGACTGTTCGCGGTTGCCGACAGGCGCGATGTCGACCGTCCGCTGCCGGATTGGGAGGTGATCGAGAAGGAACTGCGCGGCCGCGGTGTGACGCTGCGGCTGCTGTGGCTGGAATATCTCGCCCGGCACCCGGAAGGTTACCGCTACACCCAGTTCTGCGAGCATTTTCACGCCTGGCAGCGACGGGCGCGCCCGCCGACGATGCGACGGGTGCATCGCGCCGGCGAGGCGCTCGAAGTCGATTGGGCCGGCATGACGCTGGCGGTGATCGATGCCGGCGTCGCCCGAGAGGCGCAGATCTTTGTCGCCTGTCTGCCGTGCTCCGACCTGGTTTATGCCGAGGCGACCTGGACTCAGGGGCAGGAGGATTGGCTGGGGGCCCATGTCCGCGCCTTGGCCTATCTCGGCGGCTGCGCCGAGAAGCTGGTCCCCGACAACACCAAGACCGGGGTGACCGAGGCCAATTACTGGGACCCGGTGCTGAACCGCAGCTATCACGAGTTGGCCCGCCATTATGGGGTGGCGATCGTTCCGGCCGGGGTCCGCAAGCCCCGCGACAAGCCGACGGCGGAGAATGCGGTCCGGCTGGTCGAGAGGTGGGCGCTGGCGCCGCTGCGGCACCGGCAGCTGTTCTCGCTCGCCGAGGCCAACGCCGCGCTCGCCGAGAAAGTCGAGGAATTCAACAACCGCCCGTTTGCGCCGCCGCGCGAGGGCAGCCGGCGCTCGCTGTTCGAGGCGATCGAGCGCAGCAAGCTCAAAGCGCTGCCGGCGGAGCCTTTTGTCGTCGGCCAATGGCTCACGGCGCGGGTCAATATCGACTACCACATCGCCGTCGGCGGCCACTTCTATTCGGTGCCGTACCGGCTGCTGCAGCAAAGGGTCGACGTCTTCCTGACGGCGACCGCGGTAACGGTCTTCCACCGGGGCGAGCGGGTCGCCAGCCACCCGCGCAGCGCCGCCAAGGCGCACCACACGACCCTATCCGAGCACATGCCCCCGGCGCACCAGGCGATCGCCAAGCGCACGCCGGACAGGCTGCGCGCCGATGCCGCCGCGCTCGGGCCGGCGATCGGCGCCTACGTCGACCGGCTGCTCGGCGCACGCGAGCATCCCGAGCAAGGGGTGCGCGCCTGTCTCGGGGTGCTGCGGCTCGCCAGCGCCTACGGCAAGGCCCGGCTCGAACTCGCCTGCGAACGCGCCCTCGCCGCCGGGATCGCCTCGTCGCGCTATGTCGAGCGCCTGCTCAAAGCCGACCGGCTGCGGCCGTTCCTCGACGGCGGGGCGGAACAGAGCCTCGGCGCCCACGCCAATCTGCGCGGCCCGGCTTACTACAACTGAGGTCTAGCGGGCCACTGGATTTGCGTTACGTGACGAAATAGAGGGGAAGTCATGACACTGACACGAGGACACAAGCCGCAGGGCGATCGGGCGCTGACCGGGGCCGAGCGCCAAGCGCTCTATCGAGCCCGCCACGCCGGCACGCCGATGGTTCGCTATCGTCGGCCGGCCGATCGCCGCAGTCGGCCGCAGCGCTGGCATGACGCTGTCGCCGAGCTGGTTGCGTTGCAGGCCGAATACCAAGCCTGGTTCGAGGCGCTGCCCGAAGCCACCCGTGATGGCGCCACCGTGGGCCTTCAGCCCACGGGCTTGACCCGTGGGGACGCCCTGCAGGCCATTCTCGATCTCGATCTCGACGAGATCGCCGCGATCGAGCCGCCGCGCGGCTTCGGGCGCGATTAGCCGACAACACGGATCCGAGGGAATGATGATGATCCATCCGACGATTGCGACGTTGCGCCGCCTGCGCCTGACCGGCATGGCCAAGGCGCTCGAGGAGCAGCAAGGCCTGCCCGAATGCGATCGGCTCAGCTTCGACGAGCGCCTGGCGATGCTGGTCGACCGCGAGGCCGTCGAGCGCGACAATGCGGCGCTGGCCCAGAGGCTGCGCCTCGCCGGGCTGCGCCAGGCCGCCTGTCTCGAGGACCTCGACTACCGCGCCCCGCGCGGTCTTGATCGCGGCCTGATCCAGGCCCTCGCCGCCGGCCGTTGGCTGTACGAGCACAACAACGTGCTGATTTTAGGCCCGACCGGCGTCGGCAAGAGTTGGATTGCCTGTGCCCTCGGCAACCAGGCGGCCCGCAACGGCTTCTCGGTGCGCTACCAGCGGCTGCCGCGGCTCCTCGACGAACTCGCTCTGGCCCGCGTCGACGGTCATGCCGCCAGGCTGCTCGCCCGCCTCGCCCGCCTCCAATTGTTGATCCTCGACGACTGGGCGATGGCCAGGCTCACTGCCGAACAGCGGCGCGACCTGATGGAGGTGATCGATGATCGGCACCAGCGCGCCTCGACCATCCTCGCCACCCAGGTGCCGATCGAGCGCTGGCACGACATGATCGGCGACCCGACCTACGCCGACGCCATCCTCGACCGGCTCATTCACAACGCCTATCACATCGACCTTAAGGGCGACTCGATGCGCCGGCGCAAACCGAGCCTCCCTGTGACCGAAACGAATTAACCAAATAAAATACTTACAGTACTTATCCCCATTACTCACATAATCCACAGCAGCCCGCCACAACTACTGAAATAAGCAATATCGACGAAAGTACTTGCTTTCAGTGACCAGCACAAGATAGCATCTGCCCGACAGCGGTGGTTCGCTGAAGCCGGCACCCAAACGCCTTCGGAAGGGGGTGCCGCTTTGGACCGAAACGGCCTGTCGGTTTCAACCGAAACCGCCTGCCGCTTTCCGCCGAAATCGCCTGTCGGAAACTCCGAAATTTGCACGCGCGATCCCGCTCTCCCGTTCCCCGAGTATCCTAAGCGCGACGCCGAGGTTGTTCTGCGTCGTCGCCCATTGGAGCGGCACCCGCTCGCGCGTCCGTTCCTCAAGCGCCGCACGGTAGGCGGCGACCGCCTCCTCCAGCCGTGTCGTCCCGCTCTCCCGCCCCCCGAGCGTTTGCAGCGCGGCGCCGAGACTATTCTGGGTCGCCGCCCAGTCGAGCGGAGCACGGTCACGCGGCTGGAGAGTCAGCAGGCTGCGATAGCGGTCGATCGATGCCGCCAGAGCCCAGTTGTCGCCGCGCTCGCCACCTTGGCGGTAGAGGGCGGCGGCTTCCTACTGGAGATAGCCTAGCCGAATCTCGGTGCGGTCCTCCGGCACGCGCTTCGCGGCGTCGGCGAAATGCTGCGCCGCATCCCTGTAGCGCCGCTGCGTCATTGCCAGTTGGCCGCGCTGCGCCGATGCGCTTGCCGTCTCCGGTTGCACCGCTTCGAGAGCGGGATCCGGCGGCTTCCGAGTTTGCTCCGGCAGTTCATCTTTATTGATCCTGACGACCTCCGGGCGGTCGTCAGAGCCCGGTGCGGCGTTAGCGGGCAAGTCCTTGTGATATTGAGCAATCTCGTGCAGCTTTTTTGTCCGCTGCTCCCGGACGGACTTTTTCCGTTCCAGAAAGTCCCAAAGGCTCCGCATGGAAATTTCGTTGGTACTCTAAGCGAGAGAGACGGCCATTCGAACACGCGACCGTTCCGGATTGCAAGGTCCGGTGGTGCTCGAATCGCTCTCGCGAGATTTATAGTTAAGCATTATCCGCACGCCTGGAAGGTTCGGCTGATTCTCGTCAGCAACCCGAATTGGCAGGATATCTACGACCTTCATGGATGGCCGGGCCCCGGCCCGGCCATCCATGAGATTGTCGCGGGGCGCCGGCAACGACACACTCTAAAGATGGCGGATGGTCGAGTTTATGGCCGGGACGGCGAGTATGCGGCGCTGGTCGCGGCGCGCAAGGCGTGCCGGATCTGCGTCGCGCGCAGCCCCGGCAGGATCCGCAGCTGCGCCGAATTCGCCTATGACCCGCCGGTCGTCAGCCTCTGGGAGCAGTGGCTCGGCCACCGGAGCCCGACGCTCCTCGTCGTCGGCCAGGATTTCGGCAATGTCGCGTACTTCGTCCGCAACCGCGGCCGCGACGAGCCCGGCAACAAGACCAACGACAATCTGCAAAGCCTGCTGAGAGCGGCCGGCTTCGCGGTGACCGAGCCGCCGCAGCTCGACACGGGGTCGCCGATCTTTCTGACCAATTCGATCCTGTGCCTCAAAGAAGGTGCGATGAGCGGGCCGATCCGCCGGAGCTGGGTCGCGGCGTGCACCGAGCGGCATCTCGTGCCGCTGCTCGCACGGCTGCAACCGCCGGTCGTCGTCGGCATGGGCGGCTGCGGCTGGCGGGCGGTGCGGCAGGCCTTCGCGTTGCTTGCGGCACCGCTGCCGATCTCGCGCGCCGCCGGCGCCGATTGGGTCGCGGCGGACGGCACGCGGGTGTTCGCGGTCGGCCATTGCGGCCCGCTCGGTCTGATCAACCGGCCGTGGGCGCAGCAGCTGCGCGACTGGCGGCGGATCGGGGCGGCGTGCGGACGGCTTGACACGACCCCTCGATGCGCCTAGAATCACCCGATCGTGGTGATTTGAGCCGACCGGCTTGCGCCCCACGTTAAAGAAAGCGCTAAAAGGTCGGGTGTTCTGAAAGGAGCCCTGGCCCGCGCGGGACCGGGGTTTTTCTTTTCCCGGATCGGCGCGGCCTCGACGCGGGGGAGACCAGCCGATGCCGAACCCGGTTCTGCCCGCCGACCTCGCCGATGCGGTTGCGCCGGCGACGATCCTGGTGCGCGGCGGCGCCAGTCGTACCGCGTATCAGGAGACGAGCGAGGCGTTGTTCCTCACCTCGGGCTTTGTCTACGACGATGCCGCCGCCGCCGAAGCGGCCTTCGCCGGGGACGGTTCGCGTTACGTCTATTCGCGCTACCGCAACCCGACGGTGGCGATGTTCGAGGAGCGGCTGCGGCTCGTCGAAGGGGCCGCGGCCTGCCGGGCGACGGCGAGCGGCATGGCGGCGGTGTTCGCGGCACTCGCCTGCCGGTTGCGCGCCGGCCAGCGGCTGGTGTCGAGCCGCGCCCTCTTCGGTTCGTGCCACTGGATCGTCAGCGAATTGTTGCCGCGCTGGGGCATCGAGACCGTGCTCGTCGACGGCCGCGACCTCGGCGCCTGGGAGGCGGCGCTCGCCGGCGGTGCGGCGGCGGCCTTCTGCGAGAGCCCGTCGAACCCGACCCTGGAGATCATCGATCTCGCCGCCGTCGCCCGGCTGACGCACCGCGCCGGCGGCCTCTTCGTCGTCGACAACGTCTTTGCCACGCCGCTGCTGCAGCAGCCGCTGGCGCTCGGCGCCGATGTCGTCGTCTACTCGGCGACGAAGCACATCGACGGCCAGGGGCGCTGTCTCGGCGGTGCGATACTGGGTTCGGAAAAATTCATCAACGACGATCTCGGTCCGTTCTATCGGCATACCGGACCGGCGCTGAGCCCGTTCAACGCCTGGCTGTTGCTGAAGGGGCTCGAAACCCTGGGATTGCGCGTCGACCGGCAGTGCCGGACCGCCGCCGCGATCGCCCGCCATCTCGAAACCCACCCGAAGATCGCGCGGGTCCTCTATCCCGGGCTGCCGAGCCACCCGCAATACGACCTCGCCCGCCGCCAGATGAAGGCGGGCGGCGACCTCGTCGCCTTCGAGATCGGCGGCGGCAAGGAGGAATGCTTCCGCTTTCTCGACGCGTTGCGGCTCGTCGACATCTCGAACAACCTCGGCGATGCGAAGAGCCTCGTCACCCATCCGGCGACGACGACCCATTCGCGGCTCGCTCCCGAGGCGCGCGCCGCGCTCGGCATATCGGACGCGCTGGTGCGCTTCTCGGCCGGGCTCGAAGCCGAGGCCGATCTCCTTGCCGATCTCGAGCGGGCGCTGCAGCGCGTCTAGCCCACAGAAGACGTTCCTACGAGGTAAAGATCCCTCCTCGCGCGCAGGGGAGGGTTGGTCGGGCGCCGCTCGGCTGAATGCCGAACCGGCTTCGAGGAAGCGGGTCGGGAAGATGATGCAGTTCGCGATGCAGCCGGGCATGGTCTATCGCTATCCGCTGTTGGGGGTGGCAGCACTGCTCGTCGTTGCCGCAGCGGCCGGCGCGATTTGCCTCGAACTCCTGGTGCGCCGGCTGGTTTCGGTCGAGTTCCGCCGGCGCCATAACGACGCGGCGGCGGCCATCTTTTCGATCATTGGCGTCACCTTTGCGGTGCTGCTTGCCTTTGTCGCGATGCTCGCCTGGGAAGGCTTCAACAGGGCGAAGGCCGCGGCCCATGCCGAAGCCGCCCTCGTGCTCGAGGTCTACAACGTCTCGCTCGGCTTTGCCGAACCGCACCGCGGCAGGCTGCGCGACGACATCCTCGGCTATCTCGCGGCGGTGATCGAAGTCGAGTGGCCGGCGCAAGCGGAGGGCCGCACCGTCGACCGCGGCACCCGCTACCTGGAAAGCCTCAATCGCATCGCCACCGACCGGTCGCCGGCCGCGGCCGGGGCGGACCGGCCGGAGCCGCGCGACATGCTGGCGCAATCGCTCTACCGGCTGTGGCAGGCGCGCGCCGAGCGGCTGCTGGCGGCCGAGACCACGATCCCTTCGGTGATCTGGATCGTGACGATCCTCGGCGGCGCTCTGACGATCGCCTTCGGCTCGTTCCTCGGCGTGCCGAGCCTGGCCATGCATCTGGCGATGTCGGCGATGCTGGCGGTGGCCGGCACCCTGGTGCTGATCCTGATCATCGCGCTCAGCAACCCGTTCCGCGGCGACTTCCGGGTATCGACCCAGCCGTTCGACCAGGTCCTGGCACGCATCGCGGCGGCGCCCGGCCGACCCTGAGCCGGGCGTCGCCGACGGGCCACGACGAGGCCGGTGGCGATGCCGATGCGAACCTGGAGCTTGCCGATGCCGGGCGCGTCGAGCCGTCCGACCGCGGCAACGATGTCGAGGCCGGCGCGCACGGCCCGCTCAGCATCGTCTTCGTGGGCGCGCGGAAAGCCGAAATAGACCAGCACGCCGTCGCCCATGTACTTGGCGACGAGGCCGTCGTAGCGGCGCACCGCCTCGGCAACGCAGGCGTGATAGGCGCCGATCACCTCGCGCAGATCCTCCGGATCGAGCCGCGCCGACAACGCCGTCGAGCCGACCAGGTCGCAGAACATCACCGTCAGCTGCCGCCGCTCGGCGCCATCGACGCGAGCGGCGGGTGACCCGGTTACCGGCAGGGCGATCGGCTTGCCGCAGCCGCCGCAGAACTCGGCCGAGGGCTCGTTCGCGAAGCCGCAATTCGCGCATGGCGTCGGCAGTGCCGCACCGCATCGGGCGCAAAAGCGCCTTGTCGCCGCGTTTTCGGCCATGCAGCTCGGGCAGCGCATTCGGTGCCCCCAGAAGCGTCACAACCTAAGCATAACCCCAAGGTGAAAGGCTTCAAAGGTCGGCGGCAACAGTGCGTTGCTTTCATCCGGCGGTTACCTCTGTCTGCGATCATCTCCCACAGGATCGGACCGAGGAGGGTAGCCATGTCCGCAACAAGAGTGATTCGGTGCGTTTCCGCGGCCGTGTCGGTCGCGGTATGGCCATTGATCGTCTCGCCGGCCGTCGCCGGCACGACCTTGACTTTGCCGGCGACGGGCACGGGTGCCGTCGACGGCGGCGGCCTCACGATCACCAATACCGAGGACAACCTCGGCGCCGGCCATCCCCAGCCCTTTGCCGTCGAGGGCATCGCCACCGGCAAGAAAGCGGGCGGGGTGCTCGGCCGAGCCACCAAGGCCGGCGGCGTCGGCGTCTACGGGCTCAACAGCGGCACCGGTTTCGGCGGCTATTTTCTGCTGAACGGGGTCACGGCGATCTTTGGCAACAGCGCGCTCTACGCCGTCAATTCCGGCGGCAGCAAGAGCGTCAACGGCCCGTACGGCAATGCCGGGTTCTTCGAGATCAGCAATCCCCACAGCACCGACACCGCGCTCTTCGTCGAGACCTTCGGCAACGGCACCGCCTTCCATGCCGAGACGCACGGCGCCGAGACCGCGTCGGCCGCCGAGGGCTACGACTATTCGTCGGTCGGCGGCACCGGCGTCTTCGGCTACTCCCTCAACGGCACCGCGGCCGAGTTCATTCACGGCTCGGGCGGCAACAACAGCTGCAGTTTCGACGGTGCGTCTTCGGGCTGGAGCTGCACCTCCTCGGCGGCGATGATGGACAATCGCGCGCCGGTCGATTTCGACGCACTGCTCGGCCGTCTGGCGGCCCTGCCGATCGCCTATTTCACGACCAAGGGAGCGACGGTACCGGCGCGCGAGCTCGGGCCGTCGGCCGAGGATTTTCGCGCCGTTTTCGGGCTCGGCCGCGACGGCGGGAGCATCGCCCAAGGCAATGCCAGCGGCGTCGCTTTGGCGGCGTCACAGGGCCTCTATCGAAAAATCATGGCCGACGCGGCCACGATCGCTGCGCAACAGAAGGAGATTGCGGCATTGCAAAAAGAGCTGGCCACGCAGCGAACCGCGATCGCGCGCCTCGCCACCGCACTGGCCGGGCCGGCGCACCCTGCTGATGGTCAGCTCAGCTCGTTGAGCAGCACCATGGCTTCCTTCAGGTCCTTCGTCGCGAAGCCTTCGGTGAACCAGCCGTAGACCGGCGCGAGCAGCTCGCGGGCTTCGCGCGCGCGGCCCTGGTCGCGCATGAGCCGGGCATAGCTGGTCGCGGTGCGCAGCTCCCAGGATTTCGCCTGCTGCGTTCGCGCCCAGTCGAGCGACGCGATGTAGCTGCGCTCCGCCCCTGCCAAATCGCCCCGTAGCGCGAGCAGCCAGCCTTTGATGCGGAGGATTTCGGCGTAGCACCAACGCTCTTCCCACCCCGGCCGCTCGGCCTGCGCGATGGCCTCGTCGACGAGATCGAGCGCCCCTGCGAGATCGCCGAGTTGGGCCATGCCCTCGGCCAGCGCAGACTTT
Source organism: uncultured Alphaproteobacteria bacterium (assembly GCA_963772295.1). GTDB lineage: Bacteria > Pseudomonadota > Alphaproteobacteria > ATCC43930 > CGMCC-115725 > AP-15. Next base: position 115,049 of record CAVYWO010000015.1, on the reverse strand, counting down.
ATCGGGTACTGTTGACTCCGCCACTGACCTCCTCAAAGTCGGCGATGCCCCTCTCGAGCAAGGCCTTCCCTTCGGCGGTTTGGCCCTTTTGGATCAGTGCCATTCCAGAAAAAATCGGCACCAAGCACTCCGTCAGGAAGGACAGGCTGTTTTCGCGAGCTACTCGATCGCCCTCCTCGAAGCGCTTCAGCAACTCGTCGGGCTCGCGGAGGCAATCGAAGACCCCCGCACCAATGGTCAGCGCCCAGCCAAGATCGAAGGGATGCCCGCGCCGGCGGGCGTGAGCGGCTGCCGCATCGCCAATCCTCACGGCTTGCTCGGGATAACCGAGCATCCAGGTCGATTGTGCCGAAAAGCCCAAACTAAATGTTTTCGGGTCGTGGTTGAGAATACCGGCCAGATGACCGTGCCGCTCTTCGCTGTAGAGCGCCAGCACCCGGTCGCCATGCTCGCGGGTTTTGATCGGATCGTCGAGCCAAAAATGGGCGTTCAACGCGGCGTCGTGCCCGACGATCAGTAGATCGGGGTCGCCGTAGGCCTCGGCGGCGTTCATCAGCTGCGTGACCCAGCGCAACGACTCGGCCACCCGCCCCCTCGACAGCACGTGGCGGAACAGTCCCCAGAGTATCGGCACCAGGGCATCGTTGCGTCTAAGCGGAACTTTACCTCCGCCATAGCCGGAAAGTGGCGGCGAGGCTAGCGTTTCGGGGTCGTTCGGCCTTGAACCGTAGTCATGTGATTTTGACGGAGTGGGGTTGACAGGCAGGTCAGTCCGTGGCAAGCGAGCCTCATGTACGTCACGGTCGTCCCAAATCGCGGCTCGCCCCCCGCGATCCTGTTGCGGGAAACCTATCGCGACGGCGGCAAGGTCAAGAACCGCACGCTTGCCAACCTGACCAAATGGAAGCCCGAGAAGATCGCCGCGCTGCGCGCAGTGCTGCGCGACGAGCGGCTGCTGCCCGCTGGCGAGGGTTTCGAGATCCTGCGCTCGCTGCCGCACGGCCATATCGTCGCCGCGCTCGGGGTGGCCCGGCGCCTCGGTCTCGACCCGCGGGTCAAGACGGCCGAGCTGATGCCGCCGGGAGCAGCGCGGACCCGGCTCTTGGCGCTGGCCCTGATCGTGGCGCGGCTGATCGATCCCGCCGCCAAATTGGCGACCGCGCGCCGGCTCGACGAGAGGACCACGAGCCATTCGCTGGGCGCGGTGCTGGGCTTGGGCGTGGTGGCGGTGAATGAACTCTACGCAGCGCTCGACTGGCTGTTGGCGCAGCAGCCTAAGATCGAGGCCAAGCTGGCGCGGCGCCACCTGGGTGAGGGCACCCTGGTGCTCTACGACGTGACCTCGACCTATCTGGAAGGCCGCTGCTGCCCGCTGGCGCAGTTTGGCTACAGCCGCGACGGCAAACCCCACAAATTGCAGATCGTCTTCGGCGTGTTGTGCACCAAAGAGGGCTGTCCGATCGCGGTCGAGGTGTTCGCCGGCAATACCGCCGATCCGAGCACGCTCAAGGTCCAGATCGACAAGCTGCGGCAGCGCTTCAGCTTGCGCCGCGTGGTGCTGGTCGGTGATCGCGGGATGATCACCCAAGCGCGCATCACCGAGGAACTGCAACCGGCCGGGCTCGACTGGATCACCGCCTTGCGCGCCCCTGACATCCAGGTGCTCTCCAAGGATGACGGCCCGTTGCAGCTCTCGCTGTTCGACCAGCGCGATCTGGTCGAGATCGCCAGTCCCGATTACCCCGGCGAGCGCCTGATCGTCTGCCGCAATCCGGCGCTCGCCGAGGAGCGGGCGCGCAAGCGCGGCGAGTTGCTCGACGCCACCGAGCGGGTCTTGCTCGCGATCCAGGCACGGGTACGCCGCAAGCGCCGGCCGCTCAAGGGAGCCGCGGCGATTGGCGAGGCCGTCGGCGCCGTGCTCAACCGCAAGAAAATGGCCAAGCACTTCACCCGCACCATCACCGACGGTGATTTCGCCTTCGCCCGCAACGATGCCGCGATCGAGACCGAAGCCAGGCTCGACGGCATCTACGTGCTACGCACCCCGGTACCGCAGGCCGAACTCGACGCCGAGGCCACGGTGCGCTCCTATAAGGCCCTCTCGACGGTCGAACGCGCCTTCCGCAGCTGCAAGACCGTCGGCCTCGAAGTGCGGCCCGTCTTCCACTGGAACGAGGATCGCGTCCGCGCCCACGTCTTCTTGTGCCTGCTCGCCTATCACCTCGAATGGCACATGCGGCAAGCGCTGACACCCATCCTCTTTGAGGACCACGATCGCACCGCCGCCCAGGCCCAACGCCTCTCTCCGGTCGGCAAGGCGCGGGTCTCGCCCGCCGCCCGCCGCAAGGCCGCCGGCAAGCGCACTGACGACGGCTACCCGGTCCACAGCTTCCGCACCCTGCTCGCCGATCTGGCCACCGTCACCCGAAATACGGTGCGCTTCGACAAGGGTTTGTGTGCCACCGTGCTGGCCACACCCACCGCCTTCCAACAGCACGCCTTCGACCTGCTCGGGATCGCGCCGGCCGCCGACCTGTAGTCATAAAACCACCGCTCCGTCCCGCGCAAACCCGCGCGATCAGCGGCTTTCGTCGTTTGCCACCGGTAAAGTTCCGTCTAAGCGAGTTCGCCGGCCCGAGCGCGGGGTGCAGGCTGTCCCAGACCTCCTGCGCCGGCCAGCCTTTGAGCGCCATCCACGCGGTGCCCAACGGGGTGCGCAGATCCAACTCGCTGCCGTCGCGCGCCGCCGAGGGAGGCAGCGCGGCCACCAGTGCCAGACCCTTGTTGAGCTGCGCGATCGCCTCGGCGAGTGCCAACCGCGTGAGCGCCATGCTTCCTGCCTTGCACCAAAGCGGGATCGCCTTTTCGGGCTGTTTCGCCTCGGTGTAGTGGTATGCCAATAGCTCGGGCTCGGTCGCCTCGAGGTTCGGCCAACGCTCCTCGATCGCGCGAGCGATCCGGCCGTGCAATTCCTGCCGGCGCCGCCGGAGCAGCGAGTTGTAGGCAGCGTCCTGCACCAGCGCGTGCTTGAAGGTGTAGACCGCAGCGGGCGGCGTGCCCTGCTGGAACGCCAGCCCGGATTCGACTAGCTGCGCCAGCGCCTGGTCCAGCTCGGGTCTTGCGTGCGGGGCGACGGCGGCGATCAGCTCCCAGCTGAACTCGCGCCCGATCGCCGCACCGATCTGCGCGATCTCCTTGACCGGCGTAAAGCGATCGAGCCGGGCCATCAGCGAGTTGCGGAGGGTCGCCGGGATCGCCAGGCTGCCGGCATGCCCGGCATATTCCCAGCGGTCGAATGCCTCAATGAGGTCGCCGGATTTGAGGATTGACCTGGTCAATTCCTCGACGAAGAGCGGCACGCCGTCGGTCTTGCCGAGGATCTGGTCGACGAGGTCAGCCGGTAGCGCCTTGCCGCCGGCCAGCCGCGAGACCATCGCCGCGGTCTGCGGTCGGGTGGGCTTCGTGAGCGTCAGCGCCGTGACGTGACCATAATGCGACCAGCGCGAGGAGAACTCCGGCCGGTGGGTCAGCACGACCAATAGCGGAATGTTCCTGACCCGGTGGATCAGGAGGTCGATGACTTCGAGGGTGGTCGGATCGGCCCAGTGGATGTCCTCGAACAGCTGCACCGTCGGCTGCCGGCGGGCGATGGCCTCGGTCGTGTCGACAAGCGCGCGCAGCGTCTCGTCCTTGAATTTCTGCGGCGTCATCGCGACGGCCCCGTAGCGCTCCTCGCACGGGATCGACAGCACCGCGGCGATGAAGCGCAGGTCCGCGCGCGGCCTGTCGTATTGGCCTACGACAAGCGCTTCGAGCTTGTCGAGCTTCTGCTCCGTCGTGTCGTCGCGCCCGAAGCGCAGGGCCCGCTCGAAGTTGTCGATGATCGGGTAGAACGCGCTGTTGACATAATAGGGCGAGGAATGAAGGCGCAGGCTGGTCGCGTGCTCCGCCTCGATCCGGCTGCGCAATTCGCTGAGGATGCGGCTCTTGCCGATGCCCGGCTCGCCCGACAGCAACACCACCTGGCCTTCGCCGTCCTGCGCCAGGTTCCAGCGCTCCATCAGCAGGCCGAGCTCGTGCTCGCGGCCGACAAAACCGGTCAACCGGCCGCGGCGCGCCGCTTCGAAACGGCCCTCGGATGCCGACACTCCCTCGACTGCCCAGACCTTCACAGGCTCGGCCAAACCCTTGAACTCGTGTCGGCCGAGTGCCTGCAGCCGGAACAGATTGCCGATAAGCCGTCGCGTGGCCGGGGCGATCACGACGGAGCCGGGCTCGGCCAAAGTCTGCAATCGCGCGGCCAGGTTCGGCGTCTCGCCGACCACAGCCTGCTCCTGTGCGGCACCTTCGCCGACGAGATCGCCGACCACGACGAGCCCGGTGGCGATGCCGATGCGCACCTGGAGCTTGCCGCCAGAGGGCGTGTCGAGCCCTTCGACATCGGCAACAATGTCGAGGCCGGCGCGCACCGCCCGCTCGGCATCGTCCTCGCGGGCATGCGGAAAGCCGAAATAAACCAGCACGCCGTCGCCCATGTATTTGGCGACGAAGCCGTCGAAGCGGCGCACCGCTCCCGCCACGCAGGCGGTAGCCGGGACAGAGCCCAGTGCGTTTCGCTTTTCCGCCACCCTCCGCAAGCCGTTGATCCAGAACGAAACCCGCGCAATAAGAAAATGTCGAGGCGGGCGGAAATTGCAGTGGACTGTGAAATCACTGCGGGCCGCATTTCCAATGCACTGCGCCAGCGCCAGCTCGGCCCCACCAATGCACTGCGGCCCAACGCAGGACCCACCCAATGCCACTGCGCCAGTACCGCCGCAGCCGTTCCCAATGGCACCAGGCCACTGCGCCAGTGCCGGCCCAACCGAGCCGGCGCCGGCCGCTGCGGGCTGGGCTGGGCGGAGCTGATGCGTCGCCGGAGCTGACCGTCGCCGGGGCGGGGCTCCTGCCCGCGGCGGTGCGGGTGCGGATACAACGGAAAGAGGCCACCCAGCGCCGCGCGCGAGGGCGCTACGCTCGAACGAACTCGTCCGCGGCTGCGACGACGGCATTATCCCCACATTCGCCGCGCGACGAGAGCCTCCTGACCTACATTTTGCGTCGCCGTGTGCCAAGCAACGGCGAGGCTGGAGAAGTATTTCGGAGCGTCGGGCCGACCCGCTCCGCAAGACTTGGACTCCTCCTCGACGGAGTTACACTTGCCGACCCCGACGGAGATTTGACGAATCCCTTTGCCGGGCTTTCCGGAATGCCGCTTCTGCGGCTTCGAGGCGGTTGCGCACAGGTGGGAGCGGCACAAGATATGGGTCGAACGTCGGAGCGAGTGATGACGCAGGAATCCATTGCCGTCGTAGAAGGGGAATCGCCTGATCGAACCCTGCAACAGGTGTTTGACGTCTGGGTCGCACCCGAAGTTGAGCGGCGGCGGAGTGCCGGTCAGCTTCCGCCGAACTTTCAGCTTTGGCAGGCGCAGATCGTATTTGAAGTTGACGCCCCGGTAAGGGTGCGGCTCAACGATGAAGTGCGGTCTGTGATGAAAGTCCGCGCGACGCGCGCAATCGCTAAGGGCGAAGCGGTAGGGATGAACGATTTCTCTGAGGTCGTCTCTATCGAGTTGACGGACAATGACCCAAATGCAGGACACATCACGTTATTGTTTCATCAAGGGATATGGTATCTGGCATGGGATACGAGATATAACGCACAACTTATAGATACAACAATCAAAGTGGCGACTGAATTCATGGAGTTGGCGCGGGATAATCTAACTTCATCACCACCTCGCGTCCGCCCGTTTGCTGAAAATTTATTCAGTGCTGTGGAATTGTTGGCGAAGGCGGTACTTTTGGCCTTACCAGATAAAAAAGTGCTTAGCGGCAAGACGCATGGGCTAATCAAGAGTAACTTCAATCAATGGAGCAACCTAGGAAACATTGATTCAGACTTCGCCAATTTGCTAAATGAGCTTGGGCGCATGCGTGATCCGGCGAGGTACGGCCTTAAGCCGTGGGAGTTGCCGGTCGGGGAGGCGCAAGCGTTGCTTGCGCGGGCCGAGAAGATGCAAGCCGAGGTTACGTCTCGCGCACCGCGCCGAGGCACGGACTAGGGGTCGAAGGCCCGGCCTGCCGCCTGCGGACGATCGGCGACGGGCTGTATGGCTTCATCGGCGTGCAGCCGCACGCGGTGCAGGATCGCGACGGCAGGCGCAGCGGCCCGTTGACCCGCGGACCGCTCTACCGCGTCTCGATGCGCGACGGCCGAAAGTTCATCACCGGCAAGGACCGGTCGACCTTCGCCCGCCCCGTCGAGCCCGCGGAGGCCTTCGGCCGGATCGATGCCGAATTCTGGTCTCTCGATGGCCGGGATGAGGAGATCGAGCGGGCACAGCAGCAGGATTTTGAGGCTGCGGTGCGGGCCGCAATCCCGTTCGCCGGCGCCGCCGCGGTGGCTCGATGGGGAAAGATCGGCAAGCGGAATGTCGAACTCTGGGCCGCGGGCAAGTGCAAGCCGGCCGACCCGGAGAAGGCGGCGGCGGCGGTGAAGGGCGCCATCATCGGAGCGGCGCCGATCCTCTATGGCGATGCGAGCGATGCGCCGGCGGGGTTCTGCGCCGCACTGCCGGCGAAAGCCGCCATCGTGCAGAGCTTCAAGGGGATTGTCGTCGCCGGGCTCGCAGAAGGGCCAGGAGGATGGGGTGGTCTCGCTCGCTCCACCGGCCTCGCCCGCAAGAGCTTGTGCGAGTTTCCGGCGCATGCCCTCGGCGGCCCGGTTCCGGCCGCCCGGCTCGCGACGATCGGCGCCGGGCTGCGGCGCTGGGCCAAGGCGACGATCGCCGAGGCGTGGGGACCGCGGTCGATGCGCCGGATGCTGATCGCCGAAGGGCTCGCCGGCGACGTGACGGTTGTCCTGCTGGCGCTCTACGCGGCCGCCGGCGGCGACATGGCAACGGCCGCGGGCTGGTTGCCGGCGGAGCCCGAGAGCCTGTTCCCGGTGATGGCGGCGCTTGTCGCCGTGGTCGCGGTGGCGGCGACGTTCGCGGTGGCGCTGGGCCAAGGCGACGATCGCCGAGGCACGGGGTCCGGGGAGGCCGAGGCGGTGGTTGCCGAGGCGGCGGGGGTGAGATTTGGTTGCGCCGGCCGCGTACCGCACCCGCGGCCTTCCCTCATCCGCGGCATTATGCCGCGGCTCGCGAGTGTTGTGATGCCGGAGACAGCGAGGCGTCGCTGAGCGCCCAACGCCGACCACAAAAATCGCCGATAATCGACGTTCTGGAAAATCGGCGGCGCGGGCACATATTCCTGCATCGTGCGCGCCTGCGCGAGGCTTTCATCATCGGGTCACCGGTATGTACAAGCATGCTGGAAGGTTTTTTCACGGACGTGCAAGACGACGGGGGTTAACTGGCTCTGTACCCTCAACAGTCTTCGAACCCGGGCGCAGAAAAGATTTGCCCAACTACAACATCCGGAAAGCCCAATCCCGTCTCGTAAAGCGCCTCGATAAAGAAGCCGATAACGTGACTGCCTCGGCGAAAGCCACCTATGACCCCCAGAAAGCCCGAGCGGGTCTTGTCAAGGTAACCACGACAAAAGATCGGTGAGAATTGTGTCCCGACGACCGCGCGGTGCGTTTACATTGGAGGTCATACCGTGATCACGCCCGCCAAACCAACGCCGCAGCCAAGAGAGAGACCCGACAATCGATTTGTCGTTGGCGCGCCGCTGAAGGGAGAGCGAGAGGCCGATATGGTGCGCTTGGAGAGAATCAAGCTCCCCAAACAAACGGAGGAGAAGAAGCGCCGCGTGGAGCGGATGAAGCGATATAAGTGATAGTGTAGATGGCAGTTAACACCTTCGAACAGCTGATAGCCGAATGGTACGAATATCGCGGTTATTTCGTTAGACGTAATATCCTTGTTGGCAAGCGTATCAAAGGCGGATGGGAAGGCGAACTTGACGTGGTCGCATTTCATCCCAACACGAAGCGCATGGTTCATATAGAAGCATCGACTAGTGGTGACTCGTGGAAGACGCTTAAACCTAAGCTCGAAAAGAAATTTGCCGCAGGCCGCACGCATATACCGGCGTTATACCCTGACCTTGCATCGGGTCTGGAACAGATATTCGTACTGTACCGTCGCGCGCGGAGTGATAAAACAATCAATGGGGTCAGTATAGTGGCGTTTGAAGACTTTCTGAATAAAATGCGTGACTGCCTCAAAGGACGCGATATACACAAAGCAAAGATACCAGAAGCATTTCCTCTGCTGCGGCTGCTCCATCATACTGTGTATTACCGGCCACCCAGCTGTGCCTCCGCGGACGCAGCAGCGACGGGCAGGGCCACCACAGCGCGCGGCACGGCTGAACAGGTCGAACGATGAGGCGCAAACAGGCCCCGATGCCGGACGCGAGAATGCCTGGCCCATTTAACGCGGGGGGATTTTAGGAAAATCGGGCGCTTGGGTTTTTGGGTCTACGGGTCAGCGGCTTCCAGTGCTTGCGGCTATTCAAGACGGGGAAGGATGTGATATCGTGGAAATGAAAACCGTGCACCCGGCAACCTTCGTCGCTGGGTAAAGAGTGCAGGATGTCCCGCAGGGGCTATTATATTGGCGGCCATACGGTAATTGGCCCGCGATCCGGTTGGTTCAGCGGAACCGAACTTGAGGCAATGTACGCGCGGTTAGAAAGGGGGGGCAACTAATCTTACTGAGTCACAAAATCTTCTATGCTGTATTGTTGTAGGTTGGAGGAACACGATATGGTATATAAGCCCAGTTCTTGACCGATTGGGGGATCGGAATGGACGGCACCGAGTGTGAGGGGAGTGAAGCGCGATTTGTGGCCTATGTCGAGGCCCTTGGTCAGGTACTTGGCCATGCCGACCGGCAGGAACCGATGCGCGATTATTGCTTGGGGCTGATGATGCCGCTGGCACGGAAGAGCGTGGAGCCGCTGGCGGCGGTGACGGCTCCGGCGGCGGTTGCCGCGAAGCATCAGTCCTTGCTTCATTTTGTCGGCAACGCGCCGTGGTCGGACGCAGCGATGCTGGACAAGGTGGGAGAACTGGTGCTGCCGGCGGTCACGCGCAGCGGTCCGGTCGAGGCGTGGATCATCGACGATACGGGCTTTCCCAAGAAGGGACAGCACTCGGTCGGGGTGACGCGGCAATATTGCGGCCAGCTCGGCAAGCAGGACAACTGCCAGGTCGCGGTGAGCTTGTCTCTGGCCAACCACGACGCCAGCTTGCCGGTCGCTTATCGGCTCTATCTGCCGGAGGACTGGGCCCAGGACCAAGCGCGTCGGGACAAGGCCAAAGTGCCGGCGACGGTTGCTTTCCAAACCAAGCCTGAGATCGCCTTGGGGCAGATCAAAGCGGCTCGGGCGGCGGCGCTGCCCGAGGGCGTGGTGCTGATGGATGCCGGCTACGGCAACGACACCGGGCTGCGAACTGAGATCACAGCGCTCGGCTTGCGCTACGCGGCGGGTATCGGTCCCAATACCTCGGTCTGGCCGCCGGGAATTGAGCCGTTACGACCGCAACGTGGCCGCGGGAGCGGTCGACCACCCAAGTTGCTGCGGCGCGACGACGAGCATCAGCCGGTCTCGGTAAAGGCGCTCGCTCTGGGTCTGCCGGCACAAGCGTGGCAGACCATTACCTGGCGCGAGGGCAGCGCCGATTGGCTCACTTCACGCTTCGCACGGCAGAGGGTGCGGCCAGCGCATCGCGATACCAAGCTAAGCGAACCGCGCGCCGAAGAGTGGCTGCTGATCGAGTGGCCGCAAGGCGAAACCGAGCCGACGAAATATTGGTTTGCCACCTTGCCCGAGGATGTCGCCTTTGATCAGCTGGTCGACATCGCAAAGTTGCGCTGGCGGATTGAGCGCGATTATCAGGAACTCAAACAGGAGCTTGGCTTTGGTGACTACGAAGGGCGCGGGTGGCGCGGCTTCCACCACCACGCCACACTTTGTATCGCCGCCTACGGCTTCTTGATCGCCGAACGCGGCGCCCTTCCCCCCTCAGGACCGACTTCCGCCACGCTCTTCTCGGGATCTGGCCTTCCCGAGGGTTACCGACCCAGAGGCGCCGCCGATCCGACCCGAACGACACGTTCCCAACTCGATCGCAACCATCCGCCGACGGATCATCGTCGGCCTCGCCAGGACCCTCCCGAGATGCCCTTGCTGCAATGCGCCAATCCGCAAAAGGCCAACGATCCCCAATTCTTGACGCAGTAAGACTAACTACGATGCAGTTCACTAAGATTGCTCCTTTTAGGCTTTTGAGGGTGGTTTTCCAGCGGCGGCTAACCGCGCATCGAGAGCTGCTTTCCGCGCTGCTGTTTTAACTTGCTCACGCGGGCGGCTTGGCGCTGTACAATACTTTGCCGGTTGGGCCTTCACCGGCTCGCGCCACAATACAGACATAAGCTCCTGACTCGCATGTGCTCGGTGATTTACCGCGCATCGACGCAACCCCCTCAACTAACGAACCAGTATCCTACGACCCGGTTAGCGTCTTGGTACGACAACGTCCCGAAAGCGCTCTGGTCGGGGTCTTTAACGGTCACACTGAGCGCACCAGATTATCTCCATCGCGGTTCGCCGAAACGAACTCTCTCCCCCATCACCGGGCATCCTAGGCGGCCTCGCTGCAAGTCCGGGCGTACCAAGTGATCCTCGGGGCCGGAAGGTGGGGTTGGTTGTCATGTTGTCGAGCAAGGATCACAATGCAGTAGTGCCGGGCATCACTTAAAAAGGCCCAATCTTAAATTTCCTACGAGGTGCCCATCGCAGTGACGGTTCAACATCTTGTGGTTGTTGCGCGTCCGGCCGCCGTCGTCAATGCCGCATAAGGCCCATACGGGAAAATCCGGCAAAGTCGCGCTGAAATGCTCGCTGCGCTCACTAAGAAAAAATATGCGGAGGGCAGTCTATCCCGGCGTTTCGAGGTCGGCGGCCCTCGCGGCTATATTTCCGGTCGCGCGGTTCTACTTGGGTCGCGGCGGATACCAGATATAGGCGCAAGGCGTCGATCAGCGCCGCCGCGCTGTTGGTGGTGTCGAAGGGCCGGAACATCTCGAAGCCGTCGCCGTCCGGGTGACGCTGCGCCCGCAACAGCGCGCCATGCGCCGCCGTCCCTGCTGCCCTTGGCCCTTGGCGCGGCTCCTGCCCTCGGCGGTGCGGGTGCGGATAAGTGTCGGTTGTCGGCGGACGGCGTAATGCCGCTCCCCGGCGACCCTGCCGAGGCTGGTGGTGGCCCTCGCGGGCTCCCGGTGATCGGCACGGCCGAGGCAAGTCGCAGTGGCCTGGTGCCATTGGGAACGGCTGCGGCGGTACTGGCGCAGTGGCATTGGGTGGGTCCTGCGTTGGGCCGCAGTGCATTGGTGGGGCCGAGCTTGCGCTGGCGCAGCGCATTGGAAATGCGGCCCGCAGTGATTTCCCAGTCCACTGCAATTTCCGCCCGCCTCGACATTTTCTTATTGCGCGGGTTTCGTTCTGGATCAACGGCTTGCGGAGGGTGGCGGAAAAGCGAAACGCGCTGGGCTCTGTCCCGGCTACCGCCTCCCGCCACGCAGCGGTGATAGGCGCCGATCACCTCGCGCAACTCTTCGAGGTCGAGCCGCGCCGACAACGCCGTCGAGCGCACGAGGTCGCAGAACATCACCGTCAGCTGCCGGCGCTCCGCCGCCGAGCCGGCCGCGGGCTCCGGTGTCGGGACGTCGGCGGCCGGAGCGGGCCGGGCGCGCAAGCCGGCAATCGCTCCCAGCATCTCGCGGCGATGACCTGCCGAGGCGATGCCGAGCTCTTTCAGATCATCGGCGGTCAGGCTCGACAGCAGTTCGGGCCTGATGTGGTTCTGCTCGAAGGCGGGCGCGTATTGTTCGAGGCCAAGCGACCGCAGCCACTCGGTGACATCCATCGTCGCCTCCCGCGCAACGGGTCGCAGGTTGAACCCCGCCCCGCGGGCTTGTCCAGTTTAACCGCAAAACGAGATCGGCGACCCGAGATCATCCGGCAGTGGTCGGATTGCCTCGTCCGAGCCGGCGATTGCGCGACCGTGCCGAAGGGGCCGCGGACTTCGGTCTTAACCCTCAAACGGCGCTTGTGAGATCCGTTTTCGAAAAATCGTCACCAACATAGAGGAGCGGGCAGGCGTGCTCCTTGGCCAGCTCATAGGAGAAGCAATCACCGAAATTGAGACCCGCCGAATGCGCGCCCCGGCCCCACCGCCCATAAGCTGCGGCAATCCTTCGTGCTGAAGCGGGCGTCACCGAGACGATATCCAAACCGAGCCCGTCGATCAGTCGGGTCATTTCGTCGGCGACATTGCGCCGAGCCGCGACGATCAGCGCTTCCGCCACCGTTCCAGCCGAGATCAGCAGCTCCGCCTCGGTTTCCAGAACCCTCATGCAGGCATCCGCCGCCGCCTCGCCGAGCACGATCGCCATCAAGGCGGAAGTGTCGACGGCGATCACCGCGGCAGGCCGTCCGCATCGTAGAGGAAGTCCTGGCTGCGCGCGGCGCTCGCGCCGGCGCCGGCCTTCGCGGCTCCCGCCGTCCGCACCGCTTCAAGCAGCTTTCTTCGCGCCTCGGTCCCCGCCGGCGCCCTGACCGGCACCAGGCTCACCGCCGCCTGTCCGCGTCTCGTCAAGACAACCTCGTCCCCGGCTTCGGCGCGCCGCACCAGTTCGGTCAATCGCCCTTTGGCGTCGGAAACGGACACCCGCATCTTCGTCATCTTCGCCCGATCGTCGATCCCGTCCCGATTTACCTTGGACCAGATCATGGTCCAGGTCAATTCCTTCGCGCCGCCAGCCGGCGTGAACGCGATGTGGCGATGGTGGGGCGCCGGTTCGATCTCTAGCAGCCTGTCGGACTTAGCCAAAAATCCGCCAATTTTGGGATTTTATGTCTCGTGACGGCTGTAAAAAGCAATAAACCATGCGAGTTGTCGGCATGATGTTACCGATAATTGCGCGAAATCGTTAAGTCCGACAGGCTGCTAGGCGGGAGCCAGCGCGCCTGATTTTTCGAGTTCCTCCAGCAGCGCCTTGGCTTCCTTCTGGTCCCTCGTCGCGAAGCCTTCGGTGAACCAGCCGTAGACCGGTGCGAGCAGGTCGCGGGCTTCGCGCACCCGCCCCTGGTCGCGCATGAGCCGGGCATGGCTGGTTGCGGTGCGCAGCTCCCAGGATTTCGCCTGCTGCGTTCGCGCCCAGTCGAGCGAGGCGATGTAGCTGCGCTCCGCCCCCGCCGGATCGCCCTTCAACGCGAGCAGCCAGCCTTTGATGCGGAGCGCTTCAGCGTAATAATGACGCTCCTCCCAGCCCGGCCGCTCGACTTGCGCGATGGCCTCATCGACGAGAGCGAGCGCACCGTCAAGATCGCCGAGGTGCGCCATGCCCTCGGCCAGCACGGCTTTGAAGTAGGGGTTGTCCTGTCGACCGCCGCCCTCCTCCCAGACGGCGATGCCCCTCTCGAGAAGAGCGACCCCTTCGGCGGTTTGGCCCCTCCCGATCAATGCAATTCCGGAATTAATCGGCACGCGGCACTCAGTCAGGAAGGAAAGGCCATTGTCGCGACCCAATCGCTCGGCCTCTGCGGCGCGGTTAAGATGCTCCTCGGGCTCGCCGAGAAAATCGAAGACCTGAGCGCCGGTGGTCAGCGCCCAGCCCAGGTTGAACGGGTGCCCGAGTTTCCGCGCATGGGCCTCGCTGTGTTCCCTAAGATCTGCAGCTTGCTCGGGATAGCCGAGCACCCAGTTCGAGAGCGCGGAATAGACCAAACTTGCGGTCTTTGGGTCGGCGTTCAGAACACCGACCAGATGACCATGCCGCTCTTCGCCGTAGAGCGCCAGCACCCGGTTCGCATGCTCCCGGGATTTGACCGGATCGCCGAGCCAAAAATAGGCGGTCGCCGCAACGCGGTGCCCGACGATCAGGAGATCCGGATCGCCGGAGGTCTCGGCAGCCTCCTGCATCTGGGCCACCCAGCGCAATGACTCGGCCACCCGTCCCCTGTTCATCACGTGGATGAACAGTCCCCAAAGTATCGGCAGCAGGGCATCGTTGCGGCCTAGCGAGCGCGCTAACTCCAGCGCCGGATGCAGGTTGTCCCACACCTCCTGCGCTTGCCAGCCCTTGAGCGCCAGCCACGCCGTGCCCAACAGGGTCCGCAGATCCAGCTCTCTGCCGTCGCGCTCGGCTGAAGCCGACAGCGCGGGGACCAGCTGCAGACCTTGGTTCAGGTGCGCGATCGTTTCGGGGAGCGCCATGCGCTTGAGCGCCAGGCTGCCTGCTTTTTGCCATAGCGGGATGGCCTTCTCGGGCTGTTTCGCCTCGGTGTAGTGGTGCGCCAGCAGCTCCGGCTCGGTCGCCTCGGTGTGCGGCCAATGCTCCTCAATCACCTGAGCGATCTTGCCGTGCAATTCCTGGCGGCGACGCCTGAGCAACGAGTCGTAGGCGGCGTCCTGCACCAACGCGTGCTTGAACGTGTACGTCGCATCGGGTGGTGTGCCCTGCTGGAATGCCAACCCCGAGGCGGTGAGCTGCGCCAGCGCCCGGTCCAGCTCGGGTCTTGAATGCGGGGCGACAGCGGCGATCAGCTCGTAAGAGAACTCGCGCCCGATCGCGGCACCGACCTGCGCGATCTCCTTGACCGGCGTAAACCGATCGAGCCGCGCCATCAGCGAGTCACGTAACGTCAGCGGGACTGCCAAGGTGCCTGCGCGCCCGGCATATTCCCAGCGATCGCCTGCGTCCCTGAGGTCTGCCAATTCCAGGATCGACTTGGTCAGCTCCTCGACGAACAGCGGCACGCCGTCGGTCTTGCCGAGGATCTGGTCGAGGAGGCCCGCGGGCAGCGCCTTGCCGCCGGAGAGCCGCGAGACCATCGCCGCGGTCTGCGGCCGGGTCAGCTTGCTGAGCGTCAGCGCCGTGACGTGGCCGTAATGCGACCAGCGCGACGAAAACTCCGGCCGGTGGGTGATGACGACCAGCAGCGGAAGGTTCCTGACCCGGTGGATCAACAGATCCATGACTTCGAGGGTGGTCGGATCGGCCCAGTGGATGTCCTCGAACAGCTCCACCGTCGGCTGCCGGCGGGCGATCGCCACCGTCGTGTCGACGAGCGCGCGCAACGTCTCGTCCTTGAATTTCTGCGGCGTCATCGCGACCGCCCCGTAGCGGTCTTCGCAGGGAATCGAGAGCATCGCGGCAATGAACCGCAGGTCCTCGCGCGGGCGCCCGTATTGGCCGACGATCAGCGCTTCGAGCTTGTCGAGCTTCTGCTCTGCGGTGTCTTCGCGCGCGAACCGGAGGGCGCGCTCGAAATTGTCGATGATCGGGTAGAGTGCGCTGTTGACGTAGTAGGGCGAGCACTGAAGCCGCAGGCTGGTCGCCCGCTCCGCTTCGAGACGGCTGCGCAGTTCGCTCAGGATGCGGCTCTTGCCGATGCCCGGCTCGCCGGACAGCAGCACCACCTGGCCTTCGCCATCCTGCGCCAGGTTCCAGCGCTCGAGCAACAGGCCGAGCTCGTGCTCGCGGCCGACAAAGCCGGTCAGCCGGGCGCTGCGCACCGCTTCGAAGCGGCCCTCCGAGACCGCCGCCCCCTCGACCGCCCAGGCCTCGACCGGCTCGGCAAGACCCTTGACCTCGTGCCGGCCGAGGCCGCGCAGCCGGAACAGATTGCCGAGGAGCCGGCGGGTGGCCGCGGCGATGACCATGGCGCCGGGCTCGGCCAGCGCCTGCAATCGCGCGGCCAGGTTCGGCGTCTCGCCGACCACCGCCTGCTCCTGTGCGGCACCTTCGCCGACGAGATCGCCGACCACCACAAGGCCGGTGGCGATGCCGATGCGCACCTGGAGCTTGCCGCCAGCGGGCGTGTCGCGCCCTCCGACATCGGCAACGATGTCGAGGCCGGCGCGCACCGCCCGCTCGGCATCGTCTTCATGGGCCTGCGGATAGCCGAAATAAACCAGCACGCCGTCACCCATGTATTTGGCGACGAAACCGTCGAAGCGGCGCACCGCCTCCGACACGCAGCGGTGATAGGCGCCGATCACCTCGCGCAATTCTTCGGGATCGAGCCGCGCCGACAGCGCCGTCGAGCCGACCAGGTCACAGAACATCACCGTCAGCTGCCGCCGCTCGGCGCGATCGACGCGAGCGGCGGGCGAGCCGGCTACCGGCAGGGCGACCGGCTTGCCGCAGCCGCCGCAGAACTCGGCCGACGGCTCGTTCGCAAAGCCGCAGTTCGCGCACGGCATGGGGAGTGGCGCACCGCATCGAGCGCAAAAGCGCCTGGTCGCCGCGTTTTCGGCCATGCAGCTTGGGCAGCGCATTCGATGCCCCCACAGGTGCGAACCAGTTATAATCCGGAAGCGCAAGGTTTGACAGACCGGCGACAATCAAAGGGCGCGAAACACCGCACACCGTATTGTTGCCATCTTGACGCTGTATAGGGCTCCGACATGGATCCAGGCCGTCAAGAGGAATGCGCCCATCGCCGATTCGGCGCTGGGCTCGTATTGCAACCTATAGGAGAAATTGTCCTGTAGATTTCCTACAGATGCAGGAGCGGGTCATCATTGATGCAATTCGTGGTTGCAGCTGCGCGAGGCCAAACACCGGCGTTCTCATCGGTCGTCCGGATGCACTCTCCGCCCGCCGCACCCTCGTCCTTGCCAGCCGGTCGGTTCGCCGGCTAGGGTCGCGATCGAGAAATTCGTGAGATCCACTGGACCCATTCTTCCTCGTCATCCCGGCGCAGGAGGCTGTCAGGAAATTGTCCGAGGCGCCAGAAACAGGGCTGCATCGGCGTAGTGCGTGCTTCGAGACGCCGCCGGAGCCTGTCCTCGGGCCGCGCAAAGCGCGGACCCGGGGGGCGGCTCCTCAGCATGAGGTAAGCCTTTGATGGCATTAAAGGAGATCCTCATCCTGAGCCGGCCGCGCAGCGGCCGTGTCGAAGGACGAACGGCCCTCATCCAATTCGATCACAGCCTCGCAGGCCGGGATCCATTTCGGCTATGGATACCGGCGTTCGCCGGTATGACAGCGGGGGTTGGGGCTGCGAGCGGATGAGACGAACTTGTGAAACACCACACTAGGGGTCGCGCGTTATGCCGAGCCAGTTCGAAGACCTCGAATACCTCGCCGACGACGGGCCGCCGCTCTTTGCCCGCTTTTATCGACCGGAGGGGAGCGGCCCGTTTCCGGCGGTATTGGAGGTGCATGGCGGCGCCTGGATCGGCGGCGACCGGCTCAACAACGCGGCGATCGGCGATTATCTCGCGGCGCACGGGATCGGCATGCTGTCGATCGATTTCCGGATGCCGCCGGTCATGCGCTACCCGGAAACCGTCGCCGACGTGAATTTCGGCATCCGCTTTCTGAAGGCGAACGCCGCAAGGTTTGCGACCAGCGCCGACCTGGTCGGCGGTCTTGGCACCTCCTCCGGCGGGCACCTCCTGCTGCTCAACCTGCTGCGGCCGCGCGACCCTCGCTATGCGGCACTGGCGCTCGCCGTCGGCCTTCATCCCACGGGCTTGACCCGTGGGGCCGATGCCAGCCTCGCCTATGCCGTCGTCTGCTGGCCGGTGGCCGACCCCGTCGCGCGCTATGGCGCGGTGCGCGAACGCGGCAATACGAGGCTTGCCGAGGCCCACGACCGGTTTTGGCCGTCCGAGGCGGCGATGGCCGAAGGCAGCCCGCAGCTGATCCTCGAACGCGGCGAGCCGGTCGAAACCCCGCCGGTCTTGATCATGCAGGGCACCGCCGACGACAACCTGACCGCCGACATGGCGAAGAATTTCGCCGCCGCCTACCGAAAAGCCGGCGGCACGATCGCGTTCCACGAATTCGCCGGCGAACCGCATGCCTTCATCGCCCGCGACCCGGCGGCGCCGAACGCGCAGCGGGCACTCGGCCTGATCGCGGACTTCATCCGCCGCCGGACCGGATGAGGATGTGCGGCATCGTCGGGTTGTTCTTCAAGGGCGGCGGCGCGATGCCGAAGCTCGGTGCGCTGCTTTCCGGCATGCTGGCGCAGATGGGCGAGCGCGGCCCCGACAGCACCGGCTTTGCGGTCTATGGCGAGGCGGCGCCCGCCGGCGCCTTCAAGGCGAGTTTGCACGCGCCCGCGACCGCCTATGACTGGGCCGGGTTCGAGGCCGAGCTCGCCGCCGCCTTCCCTCTCGCCGGTGCTTCGCGGCATCACGGCAGCCACGCCGTCTTCACGATCGGCGCCGATCCGCCGCCGCTCGTCGCCTGGCTTGCGGCGCACCACCCGGAGCTCGGCCTCTTCGGCTTTGGCGAGCGGATCGAGGTGTTCAAGGACGTCGGGTCGCCGGAGGCGGTGACGCGGCGCTTTGGCCTCGATCGCCGATCCGGCACCCACGCCCTCGGTCATACCCGGATGGCGACGGAAAGTGCCGTTACCACCGAGCATTCGCATCCGTTCTCGACCGGTCCCGATCTGTGCCTGGTGCATAACGGCTCGCTGTCGAACCACCACCGGCTGCGCCAATCCCTCGAGCGCGAGGGCATCCGGTTCGCGACCGACAACGACACCGAAGTCGCGGCCGGCTATCTCGGCTGGCGCCTGCGTCAGGGAATGAGCCTGAAAGAGGGATTGGCAGCCGCACTCGCCGACCTCGACGGGTTCTATACCTTCGCGGTCGGGACCCGCGACGGCTTTGCCATCTTGCGCGACCCGATCGCCTGCAAGCCAGCGGTCGTCGCCGAAACCCGGGACTGGGTGGCGATGGCGACCGAATACCGGGCAATCGCCACCCTTCCCGGCGCCGCCGCGGCCGAGATCTGGGAGCCGCAGCCGGCGACGGTCTATTCCTGGCAACGCCCGTGATCGAGGTCGATCTGGCGCAGACCCCGGTCCGCACGCTCAATGAACGATTCCACCGGCTCGCCCCGCCGCCGGAGGAGCGCTATTGGCGGGTGCTGAACCCGAACGGCGGGCATGCGATCGCGGTCGGCATCACCCTGCCGGTGCTGGTCGAGATCAAGGGGCATGTCGGCTATTACTGCGCCGGGATGAATGCGGCGGCGACGGTGGTGGTGGACGGCCACGCCGGCACCGGCCTCGCCGAAAACATCATGAGCGGCCTCGTCCGGGTGCGCGGCAACGCCTCGCAATCGGCCGCCGCCTCGGGTCGCGGCGGTCTCGTCGTCGTCGAAGGCGATGCCGGAGCGCGTTGCGGGATCTCGATGAAGGGTGTCGCCATCGTCGTCGGCGGCTCGGTCGGGCATCTGGGCGCCTTCATGGGACAGGCCGGAACCCTGGTCGTCTGCGGCGACGCCGGTCACGACCTCGGCGCCTCGCTCTATGAAGCCGAGATCTTTGTCGCCGGCGGCGTCAAGAGCCTCGGCGCCGACTGCATCGAGAAGGAGATGACGCCGGGCGATGCCGAGCGCGTCCTGTGCCTGCTCGACCGCGCCGGCGTCAAGGGCCCGAAGGGCGGCTTCCGGCGTTACGGCTCGGCGCGGCGGCTCTATAATTTTCACGTCGAACGAAGTTCCAAATACTGACGATGACCGGACCGCCGCCGCTCCGCTCCGCCGCCTTTTCGCCCGAAATCATCGCCGAGATCGAACGCGCCGCCGACGAAGGGCTCTACCGGGTCCGCGGTTTCGGCGCCCTGCGCCCATTGCCGAGCTTCGACGATCTCGTATTGCTCGGCGCCTCGCTGTCGCGCTACCCGCTCGAAGGCTATCGCGAGCGCTGCGCCACGAATGTGACCTTGGGCACCCGGTTTGCGAAGAAGCCGATCGAGCTGAAGATCCCGATCACGATTGCCGGCATGAGCTTTGGCGCGATCGGGGCCAATGCCAAGCGGGCGCTCGGCCGCGGCGCCAGCGCCGCGGGCACCAGCACGACCACCGGCGACGGCGGCATGAGCGCCGAAGAACGCGCCGAATCGAAGATCCTCGTCTACCAGGTATTGCCGTCGCGCTACGGCTTCGACCCGGCGCATCTGCGCGCCTGCGAGGCCGTCGAAATCGTCGTCGGCCAGGGGGCAAAGCCCGGCGGCGGCGGCATCCTGCTGGGCCAGAAGATCTCCGAACGGGTGGCGGCGATGCGGACCCTGCCGCCCGGGATCGACCAGCGCAGCGCCTGCCGCCATCCCGACTGGACCGGTCCCGACGATCTGCGGATCAAGATCGAGGAATTGCGCGAGCTGATGGATTGGGAAAAGCCGGTCTTCGTCAAGATCGGCGCGGCCCGGCCGCGCTACGACGTCCAGCTCGCGGTCAAGGCCGGGGCGGATGCCGTCGTGCTCGACGGCATGCAGGGCGGCACCGGCGCCACCCAGGAGGTCTTTATCGAGCATGCCGGCATCCCGACCCTGCCGGCGCTGCGCCAGGCGATCGAGGCGCTCGAAGAGCTGGGTCAGCACCGGAAGGTGCAGCTGATCATTTCCGGCGGCATCCGCAGCGGCGCCGACGTCGCCAAGGCGCTGGCGATGGGCGCCGACGCGGTCTCGATCGGCACCGCCGCCCTCGTCGCACTCGGCTGCAACCGCGCCATCCACGTCGAGGATTACCGCGCCCTCGGCACCGAGCCGGGCGCCTGCCGGCATTGCCATACCGGCCGCTGCCCGGTCGGCATCGCGACCCAGGACCCGGCTCTGGAGAGCCGGCTGGAGATCGACGAGGGCGCGCGGCGCATTCGCAATTTCCTGACGGTGCTGACCCTCGAAGCGCAGACCCTGGCCCGCGCCTGCGGCAAATCGCACGTGCACAATCTCGATCCCGGGGACCTCGCGGCGCTGACCATCGAAGCCGCGGCGATGGCCGGCGTCCCGCTCGCCGGCACCGATTGGATCCCGGGGAAAGGACCGGCGCCCTGATCCCCTTCCCGCCAGAATTTCCGAAGCCTTCTTGACAACCGGCCGAGAGGCGCGCGAATCCGTGCCCTGCTCGGCTGGCGGGAGAACGCGCGGCAATGTCGGAGGAGCCGGAGAACTTGGTCCTGCGCGCGTTGGCGCGGATCCGAGAACAGAATGACCTCATTCTGACCAAGCTCGGAGAGCTGACGGTCCGGGTTTCATCGGTCGAACGCGATCTTGCCGATTTGAGGCGCGATTTTGCCGGTGTGAAAGTCGATATGGCCGCGATCAACGAGCGGCTGGTCAATGTTGACCGTCGCCTGGTTCGGATCGAGCGTCGGCTCGATCTGGTGGATGTGTCTTCGGTTTGACGGCAAGGCCGAGCGATGGCCGGCAGCGACGCGGATCTCGCCAAATGCGCGGCCGACCAGGGAATCCGCCAGTTCCTGATCGGCTTTGTCGACCTGTTCGGCACCCTGCGGGCAAAGCTGGTGCCGGCCGCGGCGATTGCGCAGATGCAGCGCGACGGCGCCGCATTCGCCGGCTTTGCCACCCATCTCGACCTCAGCCCGGCCGATCCCGACATGTTTGCGATGCCCGATGCGGCGAGCCTGATCCGGCTCCCGTGGCGGCCGGAAATCGGCTGGCTTGCCGCCGATCTTATGCTCGACGGCAAGCCGCTCGCGCAGGCCCCGCGGCACGTGCTGAAAGGCCGGCTCGCCGCGGCAGAGGCCGCCGGCTATCGGCTCAAATCCGGCGTCGAGGCCGAGTTTTTCCTGCTGCACCCGGACGGGCGGGCGATCGGCGACGACCGCGACCGGCAGCCAAAGCCGTGCTATGACCAGACCGCCCTGTTGCGGCATTACGAGCTGATCCGCGCGGTCAGCGACGCGATGCTCGAACTCGGCTGGGGTCCCTATCAGAGCGATCACGAAGACGCCAATGGCCAGTTCGAGATGAACTGGACCTACGACGACGCGCTGGTGACCGCCGATCGGCACGTCTTCTTCAAATTCATGGTCAAGGAGTTGGCCCGGCAGCACGGGCTGCGGGCGACGTTCATGCCGAAGCCGTTCGCGCATCTGACCGGGAACGGCTGCCACGCGCATCTCTCGTTGTGGGACCGCGGCGGCGCGACCAACCTGTTTCACGACCCCGCCGGCGAACTCGGGCTCTCGGCCCTCGCCTATCATTTTCTCGGCGGCGTTCTCGCCCACGCCGAGGCATTGACCGCGCTGTTCACGCCGACCGTCAACAGCTTCAAGCGGATCAACGCCGCGCCGACCGTGTCGGGCGCCACCTGGTCGCCGAACGCGATCAGCTACGGCGCCAACAACCGCACCCATATGGTGCGCATCCCCGAACCGGGTCGTTTCGAATTGCGGCTGATGGACGGCGCCGCCAACCCCTATCTGCTGCAGGCCGGGCTGCTTGCCGGGGGTCTCGACGGCATTTCCCGCAGGCTCGATCCGGGCCGGCGGCTCGACATCGACATGTACGCGCCGGGTGCCACACCACCGGGCGTTCGCCGGTTGCCGCTCAACCTCCTCGATGCGTTGCGCGCCTTCGCGGCCTCGACGACCTTGCGCGAGGCCTTCGCGTCGGAATTTGTCGACTCCTACGTCAAATTGCGGATGGCGCAGTGGAACGACTACATGCGCCAGCTGACCGAATGGGAGCGCGAGCACACCCTCGACGTCTAGGGCGTGTCGTCAAATGAGCGGACGCCCCGTTCCGATTACATCCGATTACCGTCTTGCCCGGCCTTGGGCCGGGCATCCACGGGAGCCCGCGAAGGCCTGTGCCGTTTCTCGTGGATGCCCACGGATCAAGTCCGTGGGCTGAAGGCCCACGGGCCGAGCCCGGCCAAAGCGTTGATATATGTGAGCCAGCGCTGCTAATTGACGACAGGGCAGGCCACGACCTGGCCGGTCGAGCGCGGCGCGCGGTGTCTGGAAGCCCTCCCCCTCGATGGGCCCCATCGAGGGGGAGGGCTTTAAGCTTGCGGATCTGCGCCTTGATAGAAACTTCTGGTGCGGGATATTTGTGTTGCGGTATTCGCGGGGTTCAGCGGAAGTTGCGAATGATGTGTTCGGCGAACAGCTCCATCTGCCGCATCGCCTCGTCCGAGGGCATCATCCCCTGATCGAGGAACCAGGTGAACCATTCGAGATCGCCGTCGCCGCCGATCCGCTTCAGCGCGTCGAACTCGGCCTTGACCTGGTCGGGGGTGCCGGCGAGGGCATATTTCGCCTTGCGCATCCGCTCGACGGTCCACTCCGACTTCGGCAGCATCTGGTCGGGGTATTTCGCGTTGTCCTCCGGCATCCGGAACGCCTCGAAGAACCCGAAGCCGCCGAAATAATTGTAGAAGCCGGCAAAGTTGGTGTCGCGCAGCAGCGCCACCGCCTCCTCCTCGGTGCGGCCGAAATGAACGGCGCGGATGGCGCCGACGCTCTGCCCGATCCCAAGGTCGCGGCCCGCTCCCGCCGCCACGTCCCGGTACATCCGGCACAAGCGCTGGAAGTCGGGCGGATAGGCCGTAAGGATCACCGGCACGATGTCCGATTGCGCGGTATAGCGGATCGTCGCCTCGCTGACCGAGAACGGCTGGAACATCGGCGGATGCGGCTGCTGATAGGGCTTCGGCACGACGCAGATCTTGCGGATCACCCCCTCGGCGTCGACCTCGCCGGGGGCGCCGTAGGTGCGGGTGAATTCGGCAACCGGCCAGCGCCGGATCCCTTCCTCGTACGGGAACGGGACCTTGTAGTAGGCGCCGTCGTATTCGAATGACTCCTCGGTCCAGGCCTTCTTGATGACCTTGAGGGTCTCCTCGTAGACGCGGCGGTTGTGGTTGTCGATCGCCGAACCGTCCATCGGCGCGCCGGTCGCATGATATTGCTGGCCGAGCACATTGACCCAGCGGTCCTGGTAGCCGCGGGCGAAACCGGCATAGACCCGGCCCTTGGTCAGGTGGTCGAGGATCGCCAGCTCCTCGGCGGCGCGGATCGGGTCCCATGCCGGCAACACCAGCCCCAGCGGCGAGAATTTGATGCGCTTGGTCCGGGCGGCGAGGTCGGCATAGAGGAGGAGCGGCGCTACCGAGGTCTCGAAGCCCTCGGAGTGGAAGTGGTGCTCGGTCGTGGCAAAGCAGTCGAAGCCGACCTCGTCGGCGAAGACGACGAGCTTGCGCACCTCCTCGAGCATCTGCTGGTAGCGATCGTTGTTCCGCCCGATCGGCCGCAGCCGCTTGCGGTCCTCCATCGTGCCGGGCACGGTCGGCAGCATCAGCAGCATGAATTTCATCGGTTCGCCTCCTCCCTCGGATCCGCCCGAGTTGGAAGCCTAGCCGGTGTGACGCGGCGCCGCAACGCCGGCGGCCGAGCCCGCTTGCCATCTGGGAGCGACGATGCCGGGCGGACGGTTGACCGCCAAGCCCATCCGCATATTTATGCTCTGATGAGGACAACGGTCGATCTCCCCGACGCCTTGTACCGGCAAGCCAAGGCCGAAGCGGCGCTGCGCGGACGCAAATTCAGGGATCTAATCGAGGAGGGCCTGCGGCACGTGCTGACGTCGCAAGCGGCCGCGACACCCCCGTCGCCGTCGCCATCCGTTGACGAACTGATGCAGGACTGCCGGGGGATCGCCGCGGATGCGCCGGCCGATTATGCAACCAATCCGAAAGGGCCTCTGGTCGCGTATTTTTCCGCCGGCGACGCACGCCACGGCGGGGCGGTGCAGCAATTCGCCGCCCTCGCTCCGCCGGGGCAGAGCCCAGCCGCACGGGGTCAGCGCAGATCGCTTTCCGCGTCCGCGGTCTCGCCCGCCGTGCGGCGCGCCGCGGCGTTGCTGAGCAGCCAGTAGAGGAGGCCGAGCGAGAGCGCGAGCCCGCCGAGGCCCAGCAAGGTCTCGATCCGGGTCGTCGCATAGTCGAGCAGGATCAGCTTTCGCGCGATCACGATGATCGTGATCAAAATAATGACCCGCACCTGCAGCACGCCGGACCGACGGCGGATTCCCAAGGCGATCGAATGGTTGAATTCGACCAGGATCAGAATGCTCAAAATCAATCCGAAGGTTTCCTTGAGGGCAGCCGCTTCGTTCATGTGAACCCCGGCGGTGATCTCGTCGAACAAGGTCACGGCCAGCAGCGCCAGCGCGTAGACGATAATCAGCGACACGAAGATCAGCAGGACCGCCGAGACGACCAGCTCGAAACCGACGTACAATCGATAGAGATTGCCCTGTTTCCGCAGGGCGTCGAGCCAGGTGATGCGGGTCTCCCGGGGCGCGAATTCAGCGCCCGAGGGCCAGTTGCAGCCGCGCATAAGCGGCATCGTCGGTGCGGTCGCAAGACAGCGGCGTCACCACGACATTGCCGGCCTCGAGCGCTTCGATATCGTTCTCCGGTCCCGGCTCGTGCCGGCCGCGGCGAAAGCCGACCCAATAATAGGTGAGGCCGCGCGGATCGGTGCGGGGCAGGACCTCGATCCCCTGGATCAGCCCGAAACTCTGGCGCGCCAGGGTCAAGGGGCCCGCCTCGGCGGGCGGCAGATCGGGGAAATTGACGCTGAGGCAGGTCCCCGCCGCCCACCCGACCGCCAACAGGCGGCGAACCACGCCGGCGCCGAGCATCGCCGCCGCGTCCCAGCGGATTTGCGCCCGGTCGCTCCAGGCCTGGCTCAGCGCGATCGAGCGAATGCCGAGCATCACCCCGGTCATCGCCCCACCGACGGTGCTGGAAAACACGGTCTCGACCCCGAGATTGGCGCCCCGATTGACGCCGCACAGCAAGAGGTCGGGCGGCGCCCCGGCCATCAGCCGGCACGCCGCCATCACCGCGCAGTCGCCGGGGGTTCCGGCGACGGCATAGCGCCGCGGACCGCGTTCGGTCACCCGGATCGGATGATGCAGGCTGATCGCGTGCGACACCCCGCTCTGGTCGTGCTCGGGCGCCACGATCCAGATCTCGCGGGCGAGTTCCTGCGCGATCGCTTCGAGCACGCCGAGGCCCGGCGCGTCGATGCCGTCGTCATTGGTGAGGAGAATGCGATCGAGCACGCCCTCTCTCCCGGTGCTTGCCGGCGGGTAGGTCGGGAAACGCGCCGGCGGGCAAAAACGCTTTGTCGATCCCGCCGTCCGTCGATAGCTATTAGCCGGATCGGGCAGCCGAAGGCCATCTTTTCATGAGCGAAGGGTTTCCGACCGATGCGCCGTGGCAGCTGCCGAGCTTCGAGACGAGGCTCGGGCAGCGGATCATCGAGCTGAACATCTGGGCGATGCGGCAAGGATTGGCCGGCGCCGCGACCGAGGCGCTGTTCGGCGAATTGTGCCAAAGCCTCGTCGCCGCGGAAGTACCGCTGTCGCGCGCCTTTGCCGGGATGCGGACGCTGCATCCGCAACTTGCCGGTTATGGCTACACCTGGCGGCGCAATCAGGGCGTCGAGCCGGCGCAGTTCGAGCGCGGCTCGCTCTACGAGACGATCATCGCCGACAGCCCCTTCGGCGCTTTGAGAGACCGGTTGACCGAGGCCGCGGGCCAAGGGAAACCCTGGGCCTGGCTGCGACGGCCTCTCGCCGGGCCGGCGACGAAGCTCGATTTTCCGATCCTCGCGGAGCGCGCCGCGGCCGGCGCTACCGACTATTTCGCAATGCTGATCGGCTTCGCCGCCGGCGACCCGTCGCGCGGCAGCGGCATCGGCTACTCGTTCGAGACCGACCGGAAGGCGGGCTTTGCCGAGGATGATTTGACGCTGTTGCAGGCGGTATTGCCGGCGGTGGCGCTGGCCATGATGGCCGATGCCGGCCATCGCATTGCCGCGAGTCTGCTCGCGACCTATCTCGGCGCCGATGCCGGCCGGCGCGTGCATCAGGGCGCGGTGACGCGCGGTTCGCTCGACCGCCTCCACGCGGTCCTCTGGTATGCCGACCTCCGCGGCTTCACGGCGATCGCCGACGCCGCGCCGGGCCTCGCCGTGGTGGCGCTGCTCGACGACATCTTCGAGACCTTGACCGCGCCGCTGCGCCGGCGCGGCGGGCAGGTGCTGAAATTCCTCGGCGACGGCATGCTCGCCACCTTCCCGATCGGCGCGGCCGGGCCGCGGCAGAGCTGCAGCGAAGCGCTCGACGCCGCGGTCGAGGCGATGCAGGCGATCGATCGGCTGAGTCGGGAACGGCGACGGGCCGGCAAGCCGGTGGCCGCGGTCGACCTCGCTTTGCATATCGGCGAGGTGTTCTATGGCAATGTCGGCGCCGCCGACCGGCTCGACTTCACGGTCATCGGGCCGGCGGTCAACGAGGCGGCGCGGATCGAGGCCTTGTGCGAGCCGCTGGCGGCAAGGGTGCTGGTCTCGGCCGAGTTCGCCGCGGCGGCGGGCGACCCCGGCAGGCTGCGGCCGCTCGGCCGGCACCCGCTGCGCGGGGTGCGCGAGGATCGGGAGATTTTCGCGTTGGAAACCGAGTAGGCCGGTGGCTTGCTCAGCCCTGCCACAGATCGGCGACTTGCACCGCGACGACCTGATCGTAGGGGATGTCACCGGCAAGGATCCCGAGGTCGCGGGCAAACCGGTTCATTTGCGCCACGAATTCGGGCGAGATCGAGGCCTCGTAATAGGGCAAGTCGCGGCGGATCAGCGCGGCGATCAACGACGCCGCCTCGGGCGGGAACAGCCTCTGGCCGAGCGCGGCGGCGCGGTCGGGATCGGCCTTGAGTGCCAGCTGGGTCTTGACGATCGCCTGGACCGCCGCCGCCGCGGCTCGTGGCGCCCGCTCGATCAGCCGGTCGGTGGTGGCCAGCGCCGACATCGTGTAGTTGAAACATTGCTTTGGGCCGTCGCCGCGGCGGATATCGAGGACCACGGTGCCGACGCCGCGCCGGACCGCAATTTCTGCGGCCATGCCGTTCGCCCAGAACCCGTCGATCACGCGATCCTCGAGCGCCTTGGCCGCAGAGAGGCCGAAGTTGACGCCCGCGCCAGGCACCGCCGCGATCGTCACCCGGTCACGCTCTGGGTCGATCCCGGCTTCGACCAGGAGCCGGCGCAACCCCAGCTCGACCCAGGGGGCGGCACCGATGCGGCGGCCCTTGACGACACCGACATCGCCGCGCCGGGCGGCGAGATCGGCATGCATGACGAGGAACCAGTACATGCCCTGGGCCTGGGCGCAGAGCAGCTTCACCCCCCGCCACTGGGGGAAGGCGGAGAGGGCCGAATGGGCCGAGCCGCCGACGAAATCGATGTTGCCGTCGCGCAGTTCGCGATAGGCGCGGTCGACCGGAGAGACCAACTGGAGCGACACGTCGAGCCCTTCGGCCGAAAAGAAGCCGAGCTCGACCGCCGCCACCGCCGGGAAATAGGAATTCGAGACCAGATCGGGTACAGCGAGCTTCATCGCGAACTCCGCTTGCGCCGCCGCACGACCATATCAATGCGGCACGAAAGGACGAGGGCAATGAGCAACCGGCAACCGCCCATCGATTGGAAAACGCATGGCGTGAAGGTGGTTCCGGGCGACCGGCTCGACCCGAACACGGCGCAGACCCCGGGCATGGACCGCGCCGCCGCGATCAACCTCGCCCGCGTCGGCGCGCAGAAGATTTGGGCCGGCACGGTCAAGATCCATGCCGACGCCAAGACCAGAGCGCATCACCACGGCCCGCTCGAGAGCGTGATTTATGTGCTGAAGGGGCGGGCGCGGATGCGCTGGGGCGACCGCCTCGAATATGTCGCCGAGGCGGGGCCCGGCGGCTTCATCTATGTGCCGCCCTTTGTGCCGCACCAGGAGATCAACGCGTCTTCGGACGAAACATTGGAATGCGTGCTGGTGCGCAGCGACAACGAGGCGGTCGTCGTCAACCTCGACATCGAACCGGTCGAACCCCCCGAACGGGTGATCTGGGTCGATCCGATCCATCGCGAACCCTGACTCCGCTTCGGGCTTCCTGTGCACCGCAAAAAGCCGCCGGGTACGGCAGCGACCCGCTCAACCTCGCTGCGGGCCCGAATTGTTGCACGATCGCGCCGCGATCGGCATCCTCGGCCAAACGCTGCGCGTCCGGAGAAGCCATGCCTCGATTGTCGCTGCCGATTCGGCCGATGCGCGGTTCCTGGTTGATCGGGCGCGCGGTCCGATGACCGCCGGCCGGCTCGCCAATATCGATCTCGCGGCGGCGCTCGCCGCGGCCGAAGAGCGCTACCGCGACGCCAACCCGATGAGCCTCCGCCAGCACCGCCTTGCCTGCGCCGCGATGCCCGGCGGCAACACCCGCGCCTCGATCCATGTCGACCCGTTCCCGCTGACCATGGCGCGCGGCGAAGGCGCTCGCCTCTGGGATCTCGACGGGCACGAATACGCCGATTTCTTGAGCGAGTTCACCGCCGGCATCTATGGCCATTCGCATCCCCTCATCCGCCGCGCGCTCGAAGCCGCGCTCGAAGGTGGCGTCAATTTCGGTGCCCAGAACGCGGCCGAGGCGCGTTTTGCCGCGGCGCTGTGCGCCCGCTTTCCGTCGATCGAGCTGGTGCGGTTCACCAATTCCGGCACCGAGGCCAACCTGATGGCGGTGGCGGCCGCGTGCGCCATCACCGGTCGGGCCAAGGTCCTGGTTTTCGCCGGCGGCTATCACGGCGGCGTCTTCTATTTTCGCGGCCACGGCAGCCCGATCAATGCGCCCTTCGACTATCTCGTCGGCCGCTACAACGACCTCGCGGCGGTCGAGGATCTGGTCGGCCCGCACCGGGACCGGCTCGCCGCGATCCTCGTCGAGCCGATGCAGGGCTCGACCGGCTGCATCCCGGCCGAGCGGGCGTTTCTCGCCGGCCTGCGGCAGCTCGCCGATGCGACCGGGGCAGTCCTGATCTTCGACGAGGTCATGACCTCGCGGCTGGCGCCGGGCGGCTTGCAGGAGGTGCACGGCATATGCCCGGACCTGACCACCTTGGGCAAATACCTCGGCGGCGGCATGAGCTTTGGCGCCTTTGGCGGGCGCGCCGCGCTGATGGAACGCTTCGACCCGCGCCGGCCCGACGCCTTCCAGCACGCCGGCACCTTCAACAACAATGTGCTGACGATGAATGCCGGCCTCGTCGGGCTGACCGAGATCTACACCCCCGAGCGGGCCCGCGCCTTGAACGCGTTTGGCGATCGCCTGCGCGAGCGGCTCAACGGGCTGGCGCGCCGGCACCGGCTGGGCATGCAGTTCACCGGGATCGGCTCGATGCTGTCGGTCCATATGACGCAGGCGCCGATCCGGTCGGAAGAGGACGCCCGGCAGGGCAACGCCGCATTGCGCGACCTTTTCTACTTCGACCTCATCGCCGCGGGCATCTGGTTCGCCAAGCGCGGCATGTTCGCACTGTCGCTCGCCCTCGACGAGGCGGATGGCGACCGGCTGGTCGCCGCGGTCGAGGAGTTCGCCGAAAGCCGCGCTCCGCTGTTCGGCGCCGGGTCAGCGTAGCAGCGCCGACGCGGCTTGCATTTTGGCGAGGGTCTCACTTATCATCCAAACCGGCCCAGTAGAGGCTCGCCGACATTGTGAAATCGGGAGGACGACATGGAATTCAACGTCTTCGAGCACTTCAAGGACTACAAGCCCAGCACCGAGGGGCCGGTGACCCCCGAAGCGCAGGGAAACGCGTTCTTCCTCGGCGGTCCGATGGGCAAGCGGATCCGCGAGCATGCCGAGCCCTATGCCGACAAAGCCGGAGTGTCGCGGCGCGTGTTCTTTGGCACGGCGTCCGGGTTTGCCGCGACCATGGTGGCCGTGAACAAGATCACCGGCATGCGGTTCTTCGAGGTGAGCGAGGCCGAGGCGGCCGAGCCGGCCGCGGCCAAGGAGGTCACGCTCGCCCGCAAAGCGGGGCCGGATTTCATCGTCGACGCCCACACCCACATGTGCACGCGGAGGGCCGGCTACATCCCCGGTGTCAACACGACCGAGAAGGGCATGTGGTTCGTGAACCTGCTCGATGGCCTCGCCAAGGCCCAGGGGTTGAAGGGCGGCATCAACGACCTGACCGTCGAAAACTACGGCAAGCTCATCCTCGAGGGCAGCGACACCAGCGTCGGGATCTTCAATCCTTTCGGTTTCCGCGAGGACTACGGCGGCTGGGACATGATCCCGATCGAGGAGCAGGTCGAGATCCGAAACCGCTGGCCCGATCGCACGCTGATGCTGGGCGGCGGGCTCACCCCCAACCAGGGGGTCAGCGAGACCCTCGAGCGCCTGCACATGTTCGTCGGGGACTACAAGATTTCCGGGTTGAAGCTCTACACCTTCGATGCGACCCCGGCCCGCGGCTGGTGGTTCGACGACCAGAAAAAGGCCTACCCGATCTGGGAAGAGTGCCGGAAGCTCGGGATCAAGAACATCGGCTGCCACAAGGGCCTGCCGTTCGGGCAGTTCATGGCGCGCTATGCCCATCCCGAGGATTTCGACGCGGTCGCCGACGATTTCCTCGACCTCAATTTCATCGCCTACCACTCGGCCTGGCCGTACCAGAACGAGCTGGCCGCGCTGAAGGCGTTCAAGGGGCAGCGCACCAACATCTACTGCGAGGTCGGCTCGACCTTCGCGTCGACGGTGACGAGCCGGCCGCTCGAATGCGCGCACGTGCTCGGGACGCTGTTGCGCGACCTCGGCACCGATCACGTGATGTGGGGGACCGACTCCTGCCTGTGGGGCAGCCCGCAATGGCAGATCGACGCCTTCCGCAAGTTCCAGATCCCGGATCAGCTGGTCGAAGGCTACGGCTATCCGAAGCTGACGCCCGAGGTCAAGGCGAAGGTCTTCGGCCAGAACGCGGCGCGGATCTGGAACATCAAGACCGCCTAGCACCCGCAGTCGCCGATGCGGAGCCCGCCCTTGGGAGAGGGTGGGCGCCGCTCGGCGGTGGCGAAAGCCGACGAGGAGCCTGTTCGTCATGCCGCTCTATGCGTACGAATGCGCGCCGTGCCTCGTCATCTACGAGACGATGCACGGCATGAACGACCCCGGGCCCGAACACTGCCCGGGATGCGGCGGGCCGCTGCGCCGCCAGATCTCCGCCCCGAGGATCAATCGCTACAATTATTCCAGTCCGACCGAGGCGAAATACGCCAAGATGTCGGAGCGCGAGGAGATCGCTAGGGAACGCGAGCT
Organism: uncultured Alphaproteobacteria bacterium; assembly: GCA_963772295.1. Classification (GTDB taxonomy): domain Bacteria; phylum Pseudomonadota; class Alphaproteobacteria; order ATCC43930; family CGMCC-115725; genus AP-15. The sequence continues at coordinate 83,053 of CAVYWO010000015.1, read as the reverse complement.
GCAGCGGACCTACCAGCGGACCTGGCTGCCGCCGCCCGTCGTCCACAACCCCTGGGAATAGGGGCGGGCGCCCGGACGCCAGGCCTTCGCTTCGATGGCCGCGGAGGCATGCACCCCCATTGGGCGCTCCGTGGGACGGAAAGGCGAATGTCGCACATTGACGCGGTCGGGGAAGCGTCAGGATCGGTGCCAGGATTGGAACCCCACGCTCTGTGAACCGCGCGGGCACGCCGAGCTCATCGATCCGCAGAAATTGGGTCTTCAGGCAGGGACGATCAGCCTCGCCACGTCGAATTTGTACACACGGGCGGTGTTGCGGCCGGCGATCTTGGCCTGTTCGTCGTTCGGCACCCCGGCCAGGATCTCCGCCAGGATCTTCCGCGATCGGGGAAACGTCGACTCGCTGTGCGGATAGTCCGAGCCCCACATCATGTTGTCGACGCCGATGACGTCGCGCAGGCGAATGCCGATGGCGTCCTCCTGGAAGCTCAGCACGACGTTGCGGCGGAAGAAGTCGCTCGGGAGCATGCCGTCCTTGAACCGGTAGCTCGCCTCGCCGTGGCGCTCGCGGTACGTGTAGTCCATGGTCGAGAGCAGGTGGGGCGCCCACGCCAGCTCGAACTCGACGATCGCCAGTGTGAGGCGGGGATGACGCTCGAAGACGCCGGAGAAGATCAGATCGCACATCGACAGCGCCGGATAGAACGCCTTCGTCGCGCGGCTGCTGGCGTCGCGCAGCCTCTTGTCGCCGACCCCGCGGATCCTGCCCTGCCGTCGCGTCGCCGTGTGCAGGCTCAGCGGCAGATCGAGCGCCGCGGCGGCGGCCCAGAACGGCTCGTATTCGGATTGGTCGTAGCGCCGGTCTTCGAGTGGATACTCGGTGATCATCGCGCCGCAGAGGCCCAGGCGGGCGGCGCGCTCCAGCTCCTCGACCCCGTCCTGGACGTCGTCCAGGTTGATCATCGCGATGCCCTTGAGCCGGGCGGGATCGGTGCGGCAGAAGTCGGCGAGCCAGTCGTTGTACGCGCGAAAGATGGCGGACATCAGCCGCGCATCCGCCAGCTTGAAGTAAAAGAGCCCTTGCGAGGGATAGAGGACTTCACCGGCCACCCCATCGAGCGCCATGTCCTCGAGGTGTTGCTCGGGGTCGTACCCGCCGCGGTGCACGTCTTCGAAGCGCCCCTCGGTGGAGATCGTCTCGGGGGCCTCGAACCGCGCGCCGGCGTTCGAGATGAGGCCGATCCCGGAGAGGATCTGGTCCGCCTCGACCACGATCTGGTCGGCGCCATCGATCCGCTGCAGCCGCGGCGCACGCTCCCGGAACGCCCTATCGATGCGGGTCTGCCACAGATCGGGCGGTTCGAACACGTGAGAGTCGGACGAGAGAATGAGGGGCAGCATCGGCATCCCTTGCTCACTTGATCGCGGGCAGCACCGTTGGCGACCGGCCCACCGCCGTCACGGCGAGCGCGGTTAGTGATCCCGCGCCCGGCTGCCGTCAAGGTCGGCTTAGCGTCCGCCTGGGCCGAGCCTCGTTGTCACGCGAATGGCCGGAATCGGCGTAATCGCCGTCGTCCGAACCGGAAGCAAGTCTGATCGGAACGGCAGGCAAAGAGAATGAAGCGAGATCCACAGGAAAAGCCATCAGCCGAGGGATGCAGAGCATTGTCGAGTCCTATCTAGACACGCAAGGGACCGCTCGCGAGCAGCGGCGGTCCGAGACACCCTTCCGGGGCGATGGCAGGAGGCAGCCATGCTCATTTCCGACGTTTTACGGACCAAAGGCGGTAACGTAGTAAGGATACACCCCGAGGACAGCGTCGAATTAGCGGTCCGCAAGCTGGCTGAGCATCGCATCGGCGCCTTGGTAGTCGAGGATCGCTGGATGAAGCCGGTGGGCATATTCTCGGAGCGGGACTTCATCAACGCGGTGGCCCGAGACGGTGCCGCAGTCCTCGGTTTTGATGTCCGACAACTGATGTCGACGCCGATCCTAAGTTGTCGCTCCTCCGATCGCGTGGATGCCGTGCTTGCAACAATGACGACAGCTCGGATCCGTCACCTCCCGGTTATCGAGGACGGCGAGCTGAAGGGCATTGTGAGTATCGGCGATCTGGTGAAGCACCGTCTCGACGAGAAGGAGCTGGAGGCGAGTGTTCTTCTCGATATATCGCGCATGCATGCGTAAGTCGACACGGACAATTCCGCGCGGGATGGCGGCGCGCTACGGCGCCGAGAGGACCGAGGCGGCGGCACCCTGATCGACCGCTATAGGCCTTGGCGCACGAACTTGTCGACGCTGCGGTCCTGGGTCAATCCGGCGTAAATGTCGCCGCGCCCATCGACACCGACGCCATGCACATGGCGGCTCTCCAGGCGGACGAGCACGGTTCCGTTGGCATCGCGGACGCAGACATAGGCGGGCTTGCCGTCGTCTTCCTGTTCGGCGATGTAGAAATTGCCGTCCGTGCCGCGGGTAATATCGTTCGGGCCGCCCATCCCGGTCCACATGCCGAGAAAGTCGCCGTCCGGCGAGAATATCTGGATGCGCTTGTTCGACCGATCGGCGACGTAGAGCTTGCCGTCGGGGTCGAACGCGATGCTGTGCGGCAGGTGGAACTCGCCCTCGCTCTTGCCCGGCGTGCCCCAGGACGCGACGAGCCGGCCGTCGCGCGTAAAGCGGTGCACGCGCGAGTTGCGGTAGCCGTCCGTCACGTAAATGTCGCCGTTCGGGTGGGCGATCATCTCGGTCGGATGGTTGAACGGCCCCGCCGCGCGCAGCGCCAGCCAGGGCGGGCCTTCGCAGCCGGTATCGGAATGGACGCCGCGCTCGCCGAGCAGCAAGAGGGGTTTGCCGTCGAGCGTGAACGACTTCGCGACCGAGTCCGAGCGATCGGTGGTGTAGACGACATCATCGACGATCTTGAGACCGTGCGGGTCGGTAACTTCGCCGCTGCCCCAGGCGGCCAGATATTTCCCGTCGCGGTCGAAGACCACCACCGGCGGATCCTTGCGCTGGAACACGTAAATCCGGTCCCGCGAATCGGTCGCCACCCGGCTGACCAGCCCGAACGATCCTCCGGCGGGCAACTTGGGAAAATCGGGGATCAGCTCGTAGGTATATTTGCCCGTGCCAACTTGTGTCATTGTCGTCTTCCTCCCGAAAACATCGATATCCGGCTCGGCTCCGGCCGCCAACCTTACGCCCCGCACGCGCAGGCGGCGATGCGGTTTTGTCGCCGCCATGCGGATATGGTCGTCAGCCGGACCGAGCGTCCATAGATCGCGAGCGTCGTAATCCCGGATCGGCGAAACCGAATGTCGGGAACGCCCTGCGCCGACGCTCGCCTTCCTCGCGGATCGCCGGGTCAACGGGCGTCTCAAACTCATCTGGTTCTTGCCCGCTTCGGAGCCGAAGCGCTCGGGGAGAAGCAGGCTTGATCGAGATTCCATCGTGCAGCACTGTGACATGCCGCAGCGACGCCCTCGCCCCCTAGCGTGCGCGTGCGCCCCTGAAAGGGAGGAAGATCCATCCATGCATGCCAAGGATGTGATGACCGCGAACGTGATTTCCGTGACGGAAGAGGCGCCGGTTCACGAGATCGTCCGTTTGCTGCTGAAGCACCGCATCAGTGCGGTGCCCGTCGTCGATGGCGCGCGGAACGTCGTCGGCATCGTCAGCGAGGGCGATCTGCTGCGCCCCGAGGGCGCAAGCGCCCGGCGTCCGTGGTGGCTGGAGGCGGTCTTCGCCGGCCGGATGGTTTCCTTTGACCGGGCGCATGGCCGCACCGCCGGTGCGATCATGACCCGAAACGTCGTCACCGTGGACGAAGATACCCCGCTCAATCAGATCGCTGAACTGCTCGAGCGGCGTCGCATCAAGCGGGTCCCGGTGCTCAAAGACGGCAGGCTGACCGGCATCGTCAGCCGCGCCAACCTTCTGCACGGGCTGGCCAGCACCATCGTCGCGCATCATGAACCCGGGGCGGCACAGGATCGGCAGATCCGTGACGAATTGGTGAAAACCCTTCTCGACGAGCACGGGCTCGATCCGGTTCTGGTCAATGTCACCGTGACGGAGGGCAAAGTCCGGCTGTGGGGGGTGGTAGAAAATACCGAGCAGGCGGCGCTGGCCGAGAGCGCCGCGAAGGCCCTGGCGGGCGTAAAATCGGTCGAAAACCATCTCGATCTCGGCCCGGTGTCGGGCGTCCCGGTATAAGCGCCCTCGTTCGCGCGGCCGCAGCGAAGCTTCGGTCGGGAAATGGCAGATGCCCGGCATCGCCCGGCGGCGATGACAATCGGGTTCTCCGGGCAGATCGGAATCGGTCTCGTTGCCGGTCTTGGCATCGGCGCCTTTCATTTCGCCACGCTGTGGTGGAACACGCAGCTTTTCACCAGTGGCGCGGCAGGCGGGGCCGTCGCCGTGGACCTGGGACGCATCGCGGTCGCAGTCGCGGCACTGAGATTGCTCGCGCGGCTCGGCTTCGCCGTGCTGTTGTCGGGTGCCCTCGGGTTTCTGGTGGCCCGGCCATTGCTGGTGTGGCGGTTTCGCGAGCTGCAATGAACCATTCGCCGCTCGCGACCACAAGGTATGACCGTTTCTTTCGCCCGCGTGCGCGACGGGTACGGGAGCGGATGCGGCTCGGGGCATAGAGGCTGCCGTCGGCTCGGCCAACGACGCAAATCAATGATGCCGGCGCCCGCCCAACAAAAAGTTTCCATACGTAACGGCCGCCACCAGAACGCCCGGCTCTTCCGCCATCCGGGCATTGGCTGCCGTCATCGGCGGGCGTTAATTAACGGGTGGATGCGTGCGTAGTAGCACGACAGCTCTCCATACTGCGAAAAAATGCCTCACAGTCAGCTTCTGTCCATTGGGATGAATCTCCACGAAAGCAAACATTAACCTGATCTCGGGACAAATCTGGATCTGAGCGGCTGTCAATGATAACCACATCGATATAAGGTTGGTAAATCCGAAAGCGAGATTTCCACGTTTCATATTCTTTTTCAGGCGATGTTGCGCTTGGTACGCAGACATTCACGCCGGCAGAGGGGTTGGACTTGTCACCAACAAGCCATTTATACCACTGACCTGCCTCCGCCTTTGGGATTGTAACTATTGGCATTAACAGCAGGCACATCATCGCCAGCCCGGATCGGAAGGCGATCCAGCGAACGCTGCGAGCGCGCTGTTGCCGACAAGGTTCCCGAGCATCGCGCCCCCATCGTCGGCGACCGTACCCGCCGATGTCAGGGTCAAGCTAGCACTGATTTCGATGAAGAGGTAAATCTATCGCGGCGGCGCCAGCTCAGGGTAGCAGGAGCACGTTTCCAATGGCGCTCGCCGGCCCGGTGATGGCACAGACCGCGACGACCGCGCCCGGCGCCGCCGGCACTTCGGCATCGACATCGATATCGGATTCGGCGTCGAGCTTGTCGGGGGCGATCGAGGCGATGCAAACCGGCGCATCGGCTTCGCCGACGGGATCGTCGGCAGCGGCGTCGGCTGCCGCATCCAACGTGGCCTCGGCGCCACGGATTGGAAGGCGGCGCGGTTCAGATCCGCGGCCGAGCTGCGCAGGCTGACCGAGGCGGCGCAGTTTCGCGCCGGGTGCGTCGCCGGCGCCGTCTACTATCCGCGCTGCCGATTGCTGGCGCGCCTCCTGGCGCCGGTAGATCCGCTTCTCGGCAAGCTGACAACGTTCGGCGCCGCCTTGCCGTGCCGGCGACGAAGGCAGATGCGTAAACCGGCAAGCCTCTCGGGCGGCGCTCAGATGCCGGCCACGGCGGCGAGCGGCTCGGCCGTCCAGCCGGGGTCATCGAATACGCTCGGCGGCCGAGGCAGCCCCATATGGTCGCGCAGCGTCGTCCCCGCGTATTCGGCTCGAAACAGGCCCCGGCGCTGCAGCCGCGGGATCACTTCGGCGCTGAACAGGTCGAGCTGCGCCGGCAGCAAGGGCGGCATGATATTGAACCCGTCCGCGGCGCCGCTCGTGAACCAGTCCTCGATCAAATCGGCGATCTGCTCGGGCGTCCCGGCGGTGACATAATGGCCGCGCGCGCCGGCGAGATAGGCGAGCAGTTGCCGCAATGTCGGCCTGTCGCGCGCCACCAGATCGAGGATCAGCCCGCTGCGGCTGCGCGCCGCCTCGACCGCCCCCGGAGGTGGAAAATCCTCCGGCGAGAGCGGCCGGTCCAGCGGCAGATGCGAGAAATCGTGCCCGCCGAACCGGCCCGACAGGCGTTTGCGCCCGACCTCCGGATCGGCAAGTTCGTTGACCTCGCGCGCCAGCCGTTGCGCCTCGGCCTCGGCGCCGGCGATCATCGGGCTGAGGCCGGGCAGGATCAGCAGGTGCTCGGGTCGGCGCCCTTCCTCCGACGCCAATCGTTTCAGATCGGCGTAGAATTCCTGCGCCGTTGTTTTCGCCGTATGGGCGGTGAACACCGCATCGGCGTGGCGCGCGGCAAAGCGGCGGCCGGTATCGGACGAGCCGGCCTGCACCAGCACCGGCCGGCCCTGCGGACAGCGCGGCAGGTTGAGTGGCCCCGACACCGTGAAGAAATCGCGGCGATGATGGATCGATCGGATGCGGTCGCCTCGCGCATAGACGCCGCCGGTCCGGTCATCGACCACCGCATCCGCGGCCCAGCTGTCCCATAATTCGTTCACGACCTCGAGGAATTCCTCGCCGCGGGCGTAGCGGTCGGCGTGGCTGGCCGGTCCGGCCGCGCCGTAATTCGCCGCCGCCGTCGGAAGCCAGGAGGTCACGATGTTCCAGGCGGCGCGGCCATTGCTGATGTGATCGATCGACGCAAACTGCCGCGCGAGGTTGTAGGGCTCGGTATAGGTGGTCGACGCCGTGGCGATCAATCCGACCCGGCTCGTTGTCGTCGCCACCGCCGCCAACACCGTGATCGGCTCGAGCCAGGTGCGCGGCGCCTGGGCCACATCGCCGCCGAGCGCCAGCTGATCGGCGAGGAAAATCGAATCGAACAGCGCCGCCTCGGCCCGCTGCGCCAGGTCCTGGTAATAGCGGATATCGGTCAAGGCCAGCGGCGACGCGGCAGGATGGCGCCATGCCGCCTCGTGATGGCCGCGGCCGTGGATGAACAGGTTCAAATGCAGCTGCCGTTTCATGGTCCGGTCCCGGCCCGATCAGACCGCATTGGCTTCCTCGAACATCCGCCGGTGCAGGGCAAAATCATAATCGCGCTCGAGCAGGGTTTCGGGGTCCCAATCGCTGCGCTTGGCACCGTAGAAATCGCCGCCATAGACATGGATGGCCGCGGTCAGGCGGCCGAGCGGGTTCGTCACCGAGTGGATCACGTCGCGCCCCAGCGGTTCGGCGCACCGCTCGCTCAAAGACTTGGCGCCGGAAGCCTCGATCAATCCCCGCGCTTCAGCCGCCACCCGGCGCCAGAAAATGTTGTCCTCCCGGCCGCTATAGACGCCGATCACCGCCCACATCCGGTGGTCATGCGGGATGATCGTCATCCTCTTGCCCCAGACGACGTTGAGAATGGTCAGCGTGTCCGATTGGTAGAGCGCGGAGACGCCGGCCCGGGTCGGCTCCCCGAGCGCGGCCAGGATGGCGGCGGGGTCCGAATTGGCGCGCGCCAGCACCTCGCGGGCGACCTTATGGCTCAAATCTTGGCGCACCGCGGCGCGGCAGTCTTCGACGAAGCGATCGAGATCGAACACTTCCTCCTCCCGCAATCAGTTCCCGGAGCCATAGTTCCTGGCGAGGTAGTCGACGATAACGGCCGCATCGGAGCGCGATATATCGGCGCCGAACACCTGGATCATCTTGTTGACTTCCGCCTGCCACCCCTGGTGATCGAGAAAGTTCGCGTTGGTGCGCAGGTAGTCGAGGCTGTGGCAGGCGGCGCAGTTGTGCTCGACGACATCATGGCCCGGAGCAGTCTTGAGCGGCACCGGCCGTTCGTCGGCATAGGCGTTGAGCGCGGCGCCCAATACCAGAAACGCCGCCCTTAAGCCGAGCCTCATCGGGCGCCTCCGTCATGCGGCCGTGATCGTCAACGGCAGCGGGACATTGTTGTGATAGCCCGCCGGGTTGAAGATCAGGCGGTCGGCCTGGGTCTGGCCGATCCGGTTGCTTGCCCTGGCCACGATAGTATGCTTGCCGGGGGTCGGCGGCGTAAAGCGGAAGCTCCAGACCCGGAAAGCGAAGCGGCCGAGATCCGGTCCGAGCGGCGCCTCCTGCCAAACCCTGCCGTCGTCGACCGAAACCTCGACGCGCCGGATGCCGTAGCCGCCATCCCAGGCGATGCCGGCAATCTCGAGGGGTTGATCGACGCGCACCTGCTGCCCTTCCGCCGGCGAAGCGATCAGCGAATTGACCAGGATCTCGGTGATCGGCTCGTTGACCGCGGTCATCTGGGTCGCGAAATGCTGCACGATCGGGAACCTGCCGGTCGGGATCCGATAGGCGCCCTTGACCCAGAAGCCGTCGAACGGCTTCTCCACGGCGTCGATCGCGACAAGGTGCTTCATCCAGTAGGTTGCGGTCCAGCCGGGCACAATCAGTCGCGCCGGATAGCCGTTGTAATGCGGCAGCGGTTGTCCATTCATCCGGTGGGCGATGATCGTGTTCTCGTCGAGCCCCTTCCATAGGGGGATGCTCTTGACGAAATCGGGGGTCTTGTCGAGCACCGGGCCGTCGGCGCCGTCGAGCACCAGCTCGACCGCCTCTCGGCGCAGTCCGGCCTTCTTCAGCACATCCTTGAGACGCGCACCCCGCCAGACGGCGTTGCCCATGGCCCCGACGCCCCATTGGACCCCGGCGACGTGCGGCGTCGACAATCCGCGGCGATTGCCGGAGCACTGGCAGACGGCGGTAATCTCGACCTGTTCGAACCCCGATTGCAGCTCTTCGAAGGACAGCTCGAACGGGCTCGCCGCCGTCTCGCCGCCGATCCTGAGGCGCCAGGTCTTCGGGTCGATCTTCTCCGGAATGCCGGCCAGGTGATAGCGAACGAAGAACGCGTCATTGGGGGTAATCGCATCTTTGAAATAGGCCAGCGGCGTCTCGTAATTGGGCGGCCGGTAGCTGAGCTTGATCAGCGGCTTCTTGCCGGGCAGCGGATCAAGGATGGCGGTGTCGTAAACCCCGCTCGGCAGCCCCGGCACCAACGCCGGCTGCTGCCGCGCCCGGGCCAGCCGCGACAGCAGGCCCGGCGCGGCAAGGGCAGCGGCAGCGGCGTGTCGCAGCAACCGCCGCCTGTTCAGCCCCGGCATTGCCGTCTCCTCGGCGCATCCGGTCCGCTAGGCCCGCGCCGCGATGTTGTCGTGGCGCTTGGCGGCCGCTGCGGCCCTGGCGAAATCCTCTTCGCCAAAACCGTAGAGGCGGGCGCCGCCCGACAGCACCCGCCCGGCGACGTCCCTGCTGATGCTCGGGTTGGTCAGTACCCGCGTCGAGACCTCGGGGAAGCTCGAATCGAAATGCGGGAAGTCGCTCGACACGCAGATATTGTCGGCGCCGCCCAAGAGTTCGACGACTGACCCGACCTCCCTCTCGCCGCTCTCGATCGCCGAAAAGCAGTTGCGTTGCCAATATTCCCAGGGCGACAGCTTGAGATAGGGGGCGTCGCTGTCGTGATGCTGGCGCAAATCCCACTCGATGCGCCCCAGAAGCCCCGGCACCCACCAGCTCTGCGCTTCGAGAAAGGCCACGCGCAGCTTGGGATAGAACTCGAAGATGCCGCCGAGCATCAAGGCGATCAGCGCCAGCTGCATTTCCGTCGAATGGCTGGCGACATGGCGCATGAAGCGGTTCTCGCCAAAGCGCGGCTCGATCGTCGAATAGTAGGATCCGGTGCCCTCATGGAAGCACAGCGGGATCTCGAGCTCTTGCAAAAGACCGTAGAGCGGGTCCCAATAGGTGGAGTGCCAATAACGGCCGTTTACGTAATTGGGGCGAACGAAGGCGCCGACCGCACCGTAGTCGTTGACGCAGCGCAGCAGCTCCTGGCAGGCGAGGTTGACGTCGTGCACCGGCAGCATCGCCGCCATCTTCAGTTGGTCGGGGCTGTGCCGGCAGAATTCGTGCAGCCAATCGTTGTAGGCGCGACAAATCGCGTTTGCGAATTGCGGATCCATGCCGTCGCGCGCCAGGAACGACAGCCCCGCGGTCGGAAACAGCACGGCAATGTCGATCCCTTCCATGGCCATGCCCATGACCTGCGCCTCGGCGTCGTAGCCGCGCTCGGCCGCGAACATCACGTGCTGGTTGGCCCGCTGGGAGACGAGCGGGCCGCGGACGCGGTTGTACTGCGAAATGTTGCCGTCATTGCTGGTCGGCAGCCCGTCGAAGTACCAGATCGGGCGCCCGCGCATGCCGGTCGGGCCGCTGGCGCTGCGCCGCATCGAGGAGGTGACGCGCGGCTTGAAGGCCGGGTCGAGGTATTCGTCGAACAGGTTCGGCGGCTCCATGATGTGCATGTCGCAATCGACGAACCGGTATCCTTCTTTCACGGCCTTCCTCCTGCTGGTGCGACCGGAAGGCTAGACCCCGCCCCGAACGCCGGTCAACATCGGGCGGTGCTGGCGGCGCTGCGTCGCAGGGACGCCGCCGAGGCGGAGCGGCCGCGCCAGCGGGGCACAGGCCGGCTCCGGCGCCCGGGGCCACCCGACGCAAGGGATGGGAACATGCCCTTCGTATCGATCACCCGCCTTCGAGTGCGGTCGTGGCGTTCCTGCCGATCTTTGTCGTCAACACCTTTCGGGCCGCGCCACAGGCGAGACTGGCGCCCGGGAACCTCGCGATTTCGCTTCTGCGGGATGCCGATTTCGCCTTTTGGACGCGAACCCTGTGGACCGATGAAAGCGACATGCGCTCGTTCATGGTCTCCGGGGTGCACCGCCGGATCATGGCGCGGTTGCCGGAGTGGTGCGACGAGGCCGCCGTTGCCCACTGGCTCCAAGACGATCTCGAACCGCCATCCTGGCCGGAGGCGTGGCGCCGCCTACGGCAAGACGGCAGACCCTCGAGGGTGAAGCATCCTTCGGCGGCGCAGTGCCGGTTCGAGGTTCCGGCGCCGCGCACGACCGCAGCATTGAGACTAAAGTGAGCCGACCTTCGAACCGATGGCGAAGGCCGGGACCGGGTTTGCTTTCTCGTTGTTCCCGCTTTCGAGGCTGTAATCCAATTGGATGAGGGCCGTTCGTCCTTCGCGGCCTCGTTGCGCGAGGCACCTCAGGATGTGGAACTCCTTTAATGCCATCAAAGGCTCACCTCGTGCTGCGCGGAGTTTACCCTCGGGCCGTGCAGAGCGCGGACCCGGGGGCGCGGTCCGAGGACAGGCTCCGGGCGCGTCTCGAAGCACGCACGGCATCGATGCAGCCCTGCATCGGCATCCCCCAATTTCCTTACCGCCTCTTCGCGGGGGGCGACGACTCGGGCCGGTCCCCAATTTGATGACAGCCCCTACCGCGGGCATGTCGGGATGAGGTCCTGAAATAAATCGATTCAATTTGGGTGCGGCTCTGAAGACGGCCTAACCCAGTCAATTGCCCACCCTCTCGGCCACCGGTGGTTGGGCGCCCTATCCGGCGCCGACCGAGGACACCATGCAATGACCCCCTTGACGCCAGGAGACGCAGCCCCTATCGGTTGATTTCCTATAGAGGTACATGGTGAAGCCGAAGGCCGTACCTGTTGTTCCCGGGCCTCCCGGTATCGAACGGCGACGCAGCAGACGACATAGCCGGAATCTCCAACTTCGTATCCCGGCGGCGGGTTCCGCAATTTGCCCCGCCGCTGCCGGCACTGCAGTCTCTGCCCCGTGGGTCAGCACGGGCGAGTCCAAGGGTCCGGCAGGTGTCCGGATGAGCAGAGGAGCGCATGATGGCAACGTGGATCCCCGATCCGAGCTTTTATCCTTCGCCGCGGCTGGCGCAGCACGCGCCGCCCGAGAAGCTGGCCTATGTAGCAAGTTTCGACCCGGCCCAGCGCCGCCCGGACGAACTCGCCGTCGTCGATCTCGACCCGGCGTCGCCGAGCCATGGGCAAATTGTCGGCCGGGTCGCGATGCCCCAGGTCGGCGACGAGCTGCATCATTTTGGCTGGAACGCCTGCAGCTCGTGCCTGTGCCCGAACGCACCGCATCCGCATGTCGAGCGACGCTACCTGATCGTCCCGGGTCTGCGCTCCTCTCGCATCCACGTCCTGGACACGGGACCCGATCCGCGGAACCCGGCAATCGTCAAAGTCATCGAGCCCGATACGGTCGCCGAGCGCACCGGCTACACCCGGCCGCATACTGTTCATTGCGGCCCGGACGGCATCTATATCAGCGCGCTCGGCAACGACGAGGGCAGGGCGCCCGGGGGCGTCTTTGTGATGGATCACGAAAGCTTCGAGGTCCTCGGGCGCTGGGAGGTCGACCGTGGACCGCAGCGCTTCGCCTACGACATGTGGTGGCATCTCGGTCACGACACGGTCGTTACCAGCGAAAGGGGAACGCCCGACATGTTCGAGGGCGGCCTCGTGCCCGAGTTACTGCTGGGTAGCCGCTACGGTCGAAAGCTGCACTTCTGGGATCTGCACAGGCGCCGGCATCTGCAGGAGATCGATTTCGGCGAGCAGCACCAGCTCGTGTTCGAACTGCGCCCGGCACACGATCCGACCAAGCCCTACGGCTTTGTCAACTGCGTCCTCAGTCTGGAGAATTTATCGTCATCGATCTGGACCTGGTATCGCGACGGCGACAAATGGGCGGCCCGCAAGGTCATCGAGATCCCGGCAGAGCCGGCCGATCCCGACCTGCTGCCGCCGGCCTTGAAGGATTTCAAGGTGTGCCCGCCGCTCGTTACCGACATCGACCTGTCAGTCGATGACAAATACCTCTACGTCTCATGCTGGGGCACCGGCGACTTCCATCAATATGACGTCAGCGATCCGCTCCGCCCGAGGCTCACCGGTAGGCTGCGCCTGGGCGGCATCGTTTCGCGCGCGGCGCATCCCAAGAGCAAGGGGCCGCTCAATGGCGGGCCGCAAATGGTCGAGGTCAGCCGCGACGGGCGGCGGATCTATTCCACCAACTCGCTCTACGGCGCAATCGACACGCAATTCTATCCGGACGGGATCAACGGGTGGATGGTGAAGATCGAGACCAAGCCCGCGGGCGGGATCGACCTTGACCGTGAATTTTTCATCGAATGGCCGGCGGGCCATTTACCGCACCAGGTGCGCCTGCAGGGAGGCGACGCCTCGTCGGACTCGTACTGCTACCCCTGATCGGCCCGGCGTGGCGGCGGCGCGTGGTGCCGCTGCATGAGCGCCAGCTGGCCGTGGCTGCTGCTCGTCGGGCTCGGCGCTTATCATGGTCTCAACCCGGCGATGGGTTGGCTGTTCGCAGTGGCGCTCGGGCTGCATCGCGGCAGGTGCCGGGTAGAGTTGGAATGTGGCGCGGTGGCCTTAGGTCAGGCATGCGTGTTGCCGCCTCTTTCGTTTGGCGGTGCCTTAGTGGCTCGACCATAGCTCCGTTTCCACATCCCGCTCATCGAACCGGACATGCGGATTTCCCTGCATCCGGCTCTCGGACAAGACCTCACGCCTTCGTCCACGGCACGTCGTGCCCAAGCCGGGTCAGACGCACGAGCCCGAGGGTCTCGTAGAGGTGCGGGAGTGGATAGCTGCCGCCCTTACATCGTCTGGTCTTGTGCTTGAAGCGCAACCACCGACGCAACCGCACAGCCGTGTAGTTGTCGAGCGCCCGATACGCCGGATTGACGGTGCCTACCGAGAAGTAGTTCGCCCATCCGCGAAGGGTGCGGTTCAACTTACCCACCAGCTCTGTGGTTTCTTGCCAGGTATGTGCTCGGACGGTCAGCGCATGGACCTTGTCGACCACACGCTTGATGCTCTTCTTCGATGGCCGCTGTCCCAGGCGAGCCTGGCCGGTTCTCGGAGAATACATCCGCCCGAACGTATAACCCAGGAAGTCAAACTCCCCGTCCGGAACCTTGCAGATCCGTGTCTTCTCCTCGTTCACTGTCAGCTTCAGCTTGCCCATGATCGCGCGCAGGTGATGCAGCGCAGTCTCCGCGCTGCCCCTTCGGCACAGGATCACAAGGTCGTCCGCATAGGTGACGAGGCGAGTGCCGAGGCTTCGCTCAAGGCCGAACTTCTTCCAGCCCAACACGAACCGGCGCATGTAGAGGTTCGCCAGTAGTGGTGAGAGGGGCGAGCCCTGCGGAATGCCGCGCCGGTGGTCTCGCGCCTCGGTCGTGCGTGTTGTCCGGCCCCGTTGGTCGGTTTCTTCCACGGGGCAGTCCAGCCACATCTTGATCAGATGCAGCACGCGCCGGTCAACGATCCGGCGCGCCACCGACTTTAGGAGGTCGGTATGCGGAATGCTCCCGAAGTAGTCCGCGAGGTCGGCGTCGACGACTTCCGGGTGGCCACGGAACAGCCGCTCCTCCACCTCGACGACTGCCTGCTGGGCGTTGCGCCCAGCGCGATAGGCGTAGATTTCCGGCGGAAGATCGGCTTCGAAGATCGGCTCCAGCACCAGCATCGCTGCGGTCATGCAGACCCGATCCCGCACCGTCGAGATGCCCAGCGGCCTGAGTTTGCCGTTGGCCTTCGGTATAAACACTCGTCTGATTGGCTCCGGCCGGTAGCTCTCCTGCCTGAGCGCAAGCGCCAGTTCAGCCAGCCACCGTTCGACCCCATAGGCCTCGATGTCCGCAAAGTCCTGACCGTCTATTCCCGGCGCCCCCTTGTTGGCGCGGCACTGGGCATAGGCATGCGCCAGAATGTCGTCGCGGCTGATCTTGTCGTACAGGGCATAGAAGCGATAGCCGGCTTCTGCCTTCGCTTTCGCGTGTAACGCCCTCTGCAGCTTCTGAACACTCTTCGGAGTTGATAGGTTGCCCAATCTCCAGGTCCCTCACTACTTCCTGCGTCTGTCTTGAACCAAGGCCCCTTCCCTCCACCGGCATTACCCGGCTTCACCGGTACTACCGGCCTCTCCGCCACCCCATTGCGCCCGGCCTGTCCCTCGCGGGCGTCCGGTTGATCATCCCTGACCACGCATTGGGGCTTCCCGTGTTGCGCACGCTTTCCTTGTGTACATGCTGCCGCCACTACCCCGGTGCAGCAGATGGGCCTACTCCTCGCTCAAACTCGCCCATCCGTATCAGCCTTCCCCGAAACCACTATCGGGTCGGCCTGCACATCGACCTTTTCGAGGATTGCTCGGCGTTTACTCACGTTGCGGCCTGCACACTCGCGCGGTCACCAAAACCGTGACCGTTATCCGAAGGCTTCAGACATTTCGTCTCCTCCATGCCTGCTCCGGCTGCTTCCGGCTGGAGCGGTCGCCGGGCGGGGCTTGCACCCGCTGGAAAAGCGCCGCCTTGTCACGGCGCACGTGGTGTTGCAGTCGCTGATCCCGATCGCGATCGGCCACGCGGCGGCGATTGCGGTCGTGGCGGGGGCGGTCGTCGCGCTGGGGGTCGTGGTTGACGAGGGCCCGCTGCGCGCCGTCGGCGGCGGCATTCTGCTGCTCTGGGCGCTCTATCATGCGCTTTACGGCACGCGCCACCGGGTGCGGGTCGGCATGCGGGTCGGCTTTGCCGGTCTCATCATGTGGTCCTTTCTGATGGCGGGGGCGCACGGCGCCGGGCTGATGGTCGTGCCGGCGCTGGTTCCACTGTGCCTCGGCGAAGGGACGCCGGTCAGCCTCGGTCTCAGTTCGCCGGGGGTGGCGCTGCTTGCTGTCGTCGTGCACACGGCCGCGATGCTCATCGTCACGGCGGCGATCGCCATCCCGGTCTATGAGTGGCTGGGCTTGGCGTTCCTCAGGCGAGGCTGGTTCAATCTCGACCGGGTCTGGACCGGCGCGCTCGTCGTTGCCGGATGCGCGCTGCTCGTGCCGGCGATCGCCTCGCGCTAGTGGCGTGGTATTGCGGCTCGTCCCCTAACCCCTCGGCGATTATTTGCGCCAAGGACTACCAGCCCAGCGGATCATCCTGCTGTCTCCCCCGTCGCCTAGGGCCAGCATTAAAGCCGGAGGCTTCTTCTATTAGTGCGAAGGGCGGTTACGAAAAGAACCGGTTCGCCGGCCGTGGCAACCCGAGGTTTTCCCGTAGGGTTTTACCTTCGTATTCGCGCCGGAACAGACCGCGCCGTTGCAACTCCGGGACGACTTGGTCGACGAACTCGTCGAGGCCACCGGGCACCCAAGGGAACATGATGTTGAAGCCGTCACACGCCTCGCCGAAGAACCATTCCTCCATCTCGTCAACGATGGTTTTTGGTGTGCCGACCATCGCAAGGCCACCATAGCTCCCGCTAATCTGGGCGAGCTGCCGCACCGTCAGATTGTCGCGCCGAGCGCGATCGACGATACGCTGGCGGCCGCTTTTGCTGGCATTGCTCTCCGGGATGTCGGGGAGCGGCGCGTCGAGCTCGAAACCTGAGGCGTCATGCCCCAGCGCGATAGACAGCGAGGCAATCCCGCTATCGGGGTGCACGAGGCTGTCGAGCAGCGCGCGTTTCGTCTGCGCCTCCTCTTTCGCGCCGCCGACAACGACGAGGCAGCCAGGCAGGATCTTCAGGTGCTCGGGATCACGACCATACCTCGTCATGCGGCTTTTGATGTCGGCGTATAGGCGTTGAGCCTCGACCAGATTGCCGCCGCCGGCGAAAACCACCTCCGCGGTTTCCGCGGCAAGCTGGCGGCCGGCATCGGAAGCGCCCGCCTGCACGATGACCGGCCAGCCCTGGATCGGCCGCGCGATATTTAAAGGCCCGCGTACCGACAGGAATTCTCCTTTGTGGTCGAGCACATGCATGCGGTCGGGATGGAAATAGATGCCTTCCTCGACATCGGCAACAAAAGCATCCTCGGCCCAGCTGTCCCACAGCCCGGTCACGATGTCGAAGAACTCACGGGCGCGACGATAGCGCTCGCCGTGCTCCATATGTTCAGTCAGACCGAAATTGAGCGCTGCGTCCGGGTTCGAGGTGGTCACCAAATTCCAACCGGCCCGGCCGCCGCTGATGTGGTCGAGGGAAGCAAAGCGCCGGGCGATCAAATAAGGCGGCTCAAACGTCGTCGACGCCGTGGCGACGAGCCCGAGATGCTCGGTCACCATTGCCAGCGCGGACAACAAGGTCAGCGGATCGAAGGAGGTCGCCGTCGCGCTGCGCTTCAGTGCCGCGATCGGCATGTTGAGGACGGCCAGATGGTCTGCCATGAACCA
Organism: uncultured Alphaproteobacteria bacterium; assembly: GCA_963772295.1. Lineage (GTDB taxonomy): Bacteria > Pseudomonadota > Alphaproteobacteria > ATCC43930 > CGMCC-115725 > AP-15. Next base: position 65,814 of record CAVYWO010000015.1, on the reverse strand, counting down.
AGCATCGAAGCGGCCTTGCTCCAGCTTTCGCGCGAAGCGGATCAGATGCGTCAGATTGAAATTGGCGTCTGGGTAAGCGCCCGGGTAACGCCACCACGCGGTGTGGATCCCGACCGGGCGCATAAAAGCGCCGAGCCGCAGCTGACGCGACGATCTCATGTTTCCCGTTCCCCGGCCGTATTCGGATGCATGCCGGTGTTTTCTACTGGGACGGCGCAGATAGAGGCAAGCCAAAGAGCGCAGCGGACCGGAACGACGCATCGCTGGAGGTTTCCACATGCCCGGCAATGTTGATGCTCGTCGGCGCCGCCACACCTCCCGGGCGGCTCGCCGCGGCGATCTCCGCCGCGGCCGAACTGGCCTAGAGCAAGCACCCCGACACCGCCGTCGAGATCTTGACTCTCGCTGAAGCGCAGATCGAGACTCGCAACGGACGGCCGCTTGCTGCCAATGGCAATGCGACGCGCCAAGCGGTCACCCAGATTGCCTCGGCGGCAGCTTTTCTGATGGGTCTGCCGGTGTACCGAGCAGGTTTCGCGGGGGTATTGAAAAACCTGCTTCGACATCGTTCCCTGTCGAAGCTCTAAAGAGCAAGCCAGTCGGCATTTCGCAATGGGCGGGTCCCCGCATAATTACCTTGCTGCCGATACCCGGTTGCGCCAGGACAACTACGCCGCTTTGACTTGCGCTGTCGACCCTTACGCCGCCTCCACAGAACGCTCGACAGGTACCTTGTTCCGGAATAAGTCGAGCACCAGGCAATGTCGGTCCACAGCTTCGGCCAGTTCTTTGTAACGCGCGATCGGTTCCGGACCACCGAGCGCGACCTTGACGCGCACTGCCCCGAAACCGGGCCGAACCTGATCATCGACGCCGAAGAAGCCGCGCACGTCGAGGTCGCCCTCGACCTTGATCTCCACTGTTTCCAACCTAATCCCGAGATGCGTCGCCCAGAACCGGTAGGTGATGGCCTGGCAGGAGCAAAGCGCAGCCAAGGCATATTCCACTGGAGTTGCGGCTGCGTCCCCGCCGTCCATACCTTTTGGTTCATCCACCGTAAACGCGTGGCCAGTGCCAACAAGCACGGAAACCTCGGTCGGTCCGACCAAGGCGTGATCGGCATAGAACGCGACCTTCGCCGCGGTGGGATCCGCTAACCCAGCCGCGCGCGTGGCGGTAATGATCTCCGCAAGCGGTGCGTTTGTGGACGCCATTCCACCCTCCTTTGCGTTACACGTAAACGAGCACTTTGCTGTTGCGCGAGCAACAACCCGCCGGCGCCGAACCAAGACATGCTCGATTTCGCGCGCTCACCGCAGGACGCCGAACCCATTTACGCTTGCCAAGCGACGCCGTTGCGATCTAGGGTATGAGTTAACCACGCGCGCAAAGAAAATCGTCTGGTAGCCGAGCATGCGGCGGGCCTGGTTCGATCGGCCGCCTTGGCATGATCGCCTGCCCAATAAACTGGGATCCAGGGTTGCCAATGAGCGAAACGACGCCCCTGCTGCTGATCGAAGATGTCCATGTCGTCTATGGCGGCGTGATCATCGCGCTGCGCGGCGTGTCATTCGCCGTTCCCGCGGGCGCCATCGTGGCGCTGCTGGGCGCCAATGGCGCGGGCAAGACGACGACGCTGAAGGCCGTATCGTCGCTGATCCGCGCCGAGCGGGGCGAGGTCGTCCACGGCGACATTCGCTTGCGCGGAGAGAGCATTCGCGGGGTCGACGCCGCTACGCTGGTCCGGCGCGGCGTCGTCCAGGTGCTCGAGGGGCGCCGGTGCTTCCCCCATCTCACGGTGGAGGAGAATTTACTGGCAGGTGGGTTCGTGCGGCGGCCCTCCCGCCGGGCGTTGGCCGACGGACTCGGGCGCGTTTACGCGTGGTTCCCGCGGCTGAAGCTGCGACGGCACGCGCCCGCCGGATTCACTTCAGGCGGCGAGCAGCAAATGATCGCTATCGGCCGGGCACTGATGACGGAGCCGATGCTCGTGCTCCTTGACGAGCCCTCGATGGGCTTGGCGCCGATGTTGGCCGAGGAGATTTTCGAAATCGTTCGCGATTTGAACCGGCGGGAGAGGGTAACCTTCCTGATGGCCGAACAGAACCTTGACTTCGCGCGGCGCTACGCCGACCAGGCATACGTACTGGAAACCGGACGCATTATGGCATCCGGGCCGGCCGCGGAACTGGCAACGCGGGAGAACATCACGGACATCTATCTCGGGGCCGCTTCTGAAGTTACTCCTGACGCGACGGTGGAGCGGCGGCACTGACGATCCAGTCTCCGCCGGCGGGCGAAAGCGGCGGCGGGCCGCGGCCGCTCTCGACAGTCGCTCGGCGGTGACTCGGTATCAGCCCGGCACGGCCTCCGCGTATTCGGCGATCTTCGCGTTCAGTGCGTCGGCGTCGTGAAGCCAGGTGCTCGTCTCAGGATCGGGGAAGGTGCCGATCAACTCGTTTGCCAGACCACGGTTCTGGGCTGCCGCGGAGAACACCGCGCTCTGATACTCGGGGGGCTCCAGCAGCGATCGCTGCAGCAGATAGGAGTGCCGTGCGAAATCCCAGAACTCGCCGGCCGTTTTCTCGGCCCATGCCACATCGAACGGCTGGTCGCCGTGCGCCACGATCCGGCGCGCCAACAGGTCGGCTGCGTAGGCGGCATTATTGAGGCCCTGGCCGGTAATCGGATCGACGGTCAACAGAGCGTCACCCAATGCGATCGCGAAGCGACCGGAGGGCAGGCGTGCGACGGGCTTGCGAACAGTCGGGGCCACCGCGCCAGCCAGCCACGCCTTGTCATCGAGCAACGCGCTGTCGGCGATCTTGATGTAATGGTCGTGTTTGTAAGTACGAAGCGCGGCCTTGACGCTAGCCAGGACCTGTTGACCGCCGAGCCCGTCGGGGAAGTCGATCGGGCCGCCTTCTGTGGCCCATAGCACGATGGCGTGGGCCGGTCGATTGCCCACCCCCAGCCCCGGCGCCGCGCACACCTCCCCGATGCCGGGGATGAAGGAAAAGGACCAGTGGTCAAGCTCGGGGCCATCGAGGACGACCGCGCGCAAACGACGCAATGGATTGGGCCATATGGTGCGCTCGGCGTCGAGCTCGAACAAGCTCGAGCTGGACCGTCCGGTGGCGACGAATGTGAGATCGTTCTCGCCAGCAAGAGCGTCGAGGCCCGCGATGTCGATGCGCTTGACGATGACATCACCGCCACGGCGGGCGAACTCCTCCAGCCATCTCGGGTATTTCATTCGCAGATCGACAAAGTTGGCGGATCCGTGGACAAATTCGCCGGCGATCGTCAGTTCCCGAGCGCCCTGTTCATCACGAATGTCGATCTCGACGAGCTTGCTCGGGAAGACTTCCTCATCCCAGAAATCGATGCCGAGCGCTCGCTCGAACTCCTGGCCACGCCAAAACATCGCCGGGGTGCCCCAGAGCTGACCGGCGGCGATACCCTCCGCCGATTTGTCCGCGATCAACGTGACATCATAACTCTCTTCGAGTAACGCGAAGCCCAACTGGAGGCCGGCCTGACCGGCTCCAACGATCGCGACCCTCTTGTTCATCGGCTCCCCCACACGCATTCGATGCTGTCCAACACGGCGGGTCGCGACGCTCAGCCAGCGGGTGGCTGGCCCAGCGGCGATCCGACGATGCCGCGTCGCGGAAGTTCAGGCGGCGCTCTCGACGAGCGCGCGATGCCGGTAGCGCGCGCCGGGATGCTCATCCGGTAAGCGGGCCCACCCGCGGCCGAAAAGCTTTTCGCGCAACGTGCCTTCGGGATACGCCGTCTTGAAGCGGCCGCGACGCTGAAGTTCCGGTACCACCAGCTCCACGATGTCCGAAAAAGTCTCTGGGGTGACGGCGTAGGCGAGATTGAAACCGTCGAGATCGGTGGCCTCCACCCAGGATTCCAGCTCGTCGGCGATCTGCTCCGCTGAGCCGACCAGGATTGGCCCCATTCCTCCGATCCCGACAAATTCGGCGAGCTCGCGCACTGTCCACACGCGGTTCGGATCGGCTACGGTGAACGCTTCCACCGCCGAGTTGATGGCGTCATTCTTGATGTAGCGGATCGGATCGTCGAGGTTGTACTGGGAGAAGTCGATCCCGGTCCAGCCGGAAAACAGGGTGAGCGCGCCGGCATGGCTGATGTGGCTCCGGTATTCCTCGAACTTCTCCTTCGCCTCCCGCTCAGTCGGGCCAACGATCAACGTCATCAGCGTGAAAATGAGGATGTTTCTGGGATTGCGCCCCTGTAGCGCTGCCAGGCGCCTGATGTCCGCAACCCGCGGCGCCACGACCTGCTTGGACGGACCGAGCAGAAAGACGCATTCGGCGTGGCGCGCTGCGAACTGTCGACCCTTGGTCGAGGCACCCGCTTGATAGAGAACCGGCGTGCGCTGCGGAGACGGTTCGCACAGATGGATTGCGTCGACCCGGTAGTTGTCGCCAGCGTGGACGACTCTGTGCACCTTCTCCGGCCGGGTGTACAGCCGCTGCTTGCGGTCGCGCACAACCGCGTCGTCCTCCCAGCTCCCCTCCCAAAGCTTGTACATCACTTCCATGTATTCCTCCGCTACATCGTAGCGAAGGTCATGCGCCGACTGCCCAGTGAGGCCGACACCCTTGGCCGCGCTGTTGAGATAACCGGTGACGATGTTCCAGCCGGCACGACCCTTGGTCAGGTGATCAAGGGTGGACATGCGCCGAGCGAATGGGTAGGGCGGCTCGAACGAAAGTGTGCAGGTCACGCCGAAGCCAAGGTGCTTGGTGACCGCGGCCATCGGTGGGATCACCAGCACCGGATCATTCAGCGGCAGCTGGATTGCCTGCGCCAGCGCGGTTTCGACGTTGCCGCCATACACATCGTAGACGCCCAGGACGTCGGCGATGAAAAGCCCGTCGAACAGCCCCCGCTCCAGCAGCTGGGCGAGATCGGTCCAGTAGTCAATGTCGGCGTACCGATCGGCCTTGTCGCGCGGATGCGTCCAGAGCCCGGCCGATTGGTGGACAACGCAGTTCATGTCGAACGCATTGAAGCGGATTTCCTTGGCCATGGTTTTCAACCCATCTTTGACATGTGGTTACAACGGCTCGTCCCGGCGCCACCCACGGAGCGGCGCCGGAACCTCCACCAGGTCAGCCGCCCGGCGTCGCGTCACTGGTACGCAAAGCAATGCCCTTCTCCTTGGCGTAGGCGGCGGCCTTCTGCTGCAATGCGTCGCGAAACAGGGAGCGATCCCCAGGGATCCAGCCGGTCAGCGGCTTCCACTCCGTCCCGGTCCATTAAATCTTCGCCGCAGCGCCGCCCTCATGATCGGTCCAGGTCACCTTGAAGGGGCTGACCAGACCGGTTGCTCCAATCTCTGCAATGCGCGTAGGCGTCAACTCGAGGTGCTCGACCGCCCAACGCCCTTCCTCGTTGTTCAACGGCCGGTGGCCGAACTTGGCCTGGCCGGTGCGAATGATTTCGACCGCGATGATCCCTTCGATAACGCCGAAATTATAGTAGACGGTGCCGAATTTTGAGGGATCCTTGAGATCGCTTTTGTTGGCGTCGAGGATCGTCGTCTTCAGCTTTGCGAGGATCGGAAACTGCGTGCCCGGCGGGAACGCCGAAACGGCGAGATAGCCCTTCGCAACAGCACCGGCAGGCCGCGTGTCGTCCTCCGAGCCGCTCCAGATATCGCCGATGATGCGGTCCGCGGGAAAGCCGACGCGCGCCGCCGTCTTGATCGCCACTGGCGTCATCACTCCCCAGCCGCGCAGGAACACCCAGTCGGCCCCTTCCTGTTTGATGCGCTGCCACTGCGCCTGCTGCTGTTCACCGGGATGCGGCACCGGTATCTGGATATCCACGAAGCCGTATTTCTCCGACAGGATCTTCAGCGGCTCGATCGTATCGCGGCCATACCCGGAATCGTGATAGAGCGTGACCAGCTTGACGCCCTTCAACTTGTCGTAGCCGCCATACTGGTCGGCGAGATATTTGATGATGATCGACGCTTCGCTCCAGTAGTCGAACAGGAGCGGAAACGAGTAGGGAAAGACGCGGCCGTCCAAGGCAAATGCCTGGCCGCCGCCCGGCTGCGTGACGACAACTCGATCCTGCCTTGCCTTGTCCAGCAGAGCCGCGTCAAGGCCACTGGAATGCGGATAGAGGAAGGCGGTGGGTGCGCCATCGTAGCCGTGCTTGAGCCGCTCATAGCCACTCGATGCCGCGCTCGATCGTATACGCGGTTTCGCACTCCTTCGGATAGAGCTTCACGCCATTGACCCCGCCCTCGGCCTCGTTGACATAGCGGATGTAATCGAGCAGGCCGCCAATGAAGGGAATGCCGGACGGGGCGTAGGGCCCGGTACGGTAGGTGAGGATCGGGACCAATTGCTGGCCTTCGTGGGTGTCCGCTGCCCAGCTGAGACCAGCGCCTAGGCACAGCGCGGTTGCCGCCGCGGTCAAGAGGGTCGGGACCGATTTCAGTCGTGGCATGGGTTGCTCTCCTTCGCGGATTGTCGAGGCTGTAGAGACGATCACGAGCGTAGAGGCCACACGGCCCAGCGCGCGACGAGCCGGGATCCCAGATGGGAGATCCCCTCCGGCTCCTTGATCAGCAGGAGAATGATCGTCGACCCGAAGAGGACTTGCTGAACGTTCGTCAGGAGGCTCTCGTCGAAGTATCTGCCGAGCCCGGCGGCTTCAGCCAGCCGGCCGAGGGCAATCGGGGTCAGCACGATGACAGCGGCCCCGATGAAGTTGCCGAAAATGCTGGCGGCGCCGCCGATCAGAACGATGAACAATGCCTGGAACGACTTGCCGAGGTCGAAGGCATGGGCATCACCGGTCCCAAGATAGGCGAAGACCCACAAGGCACCGGCGATGCCGCAGAAGAACGAACTGACGCCATAGGCCTGCAGCTTGCGTCGCGCGATTGGAATGCCGATCACCGCGGCCGCGGTATCCATGTCGCGGATTGCCATCCAGTCGCGCCCGATTCGGCTGTTCACGATATTCCGCGCCAGCCATATGAGGGCGCCACCGCTCACCACGACCATCAGGTAACGCCCTACGGATGTGTTGAGGTCCACGCCGAAGAACCGCAGGTTCGGTGCCGAGATGGTCAGCGTGAGGCTGTTGTTCGAGAACCAGTGGAAGTTGGTGAAAAGCCATTCGAAAAAGAACTGTGCGCCCAACGTCGAAGCCGCCAGGTAGAAGCCGGTGATCCGCAGACTAGGCAATCCGAACAGGACGCCCGCCACCGCGGCGATCGCCGCGGCCACGATCAGCGTCACGGGCAGCGGCAGCCATGGCGCGCGGAGCAACAGATTATAGGCGCCGAACGCGCCGATGGACATGAAGGCCGCGGTGCCCAGCGACACCAGCCCCGCGTAACCCATCAGCAGATTGAGTCCGAGACCCGCCAGCCCCATCACCAGTGTCGGGACTAGAATAGAGTTGAGCCAGTATTCGTCGACGAAAAGCGGCACCCCGAGATAGACGATGACCGCCGCCGCTGCGAGCAAGGCGACGCTCGACAGCCGCGCCGACCCCGCCAGGGGAAAGGGAATCATTGCGGCCAAGGAGGTTGCGGACATCGCTCAGACCCGTGCCACATTGCGGTCACCGAACAGGCCGGTCGGCCGAATCAGCAGGAACCCGACGGCCAGAACGTAGGCGAACCAGTTGGAGACCGCCCCGTTAACAAGCGGACCAAGATAGATATCCGCCACGCTCTCGCTGGCTCCGACCAGCAGTCCGCCAACGATGGCCCCTGGCACCGAAGAGAACCCGCCAATGATCAGCACCGGCAACGCCTTCAATACGATCATTGTCAGCGAGAATTGCACGCCCTGGCGCGCTCCCCACAACAGACCCGCAATCAGTGCCACGACACCCGATACGCTCCACACGATGCGCCAAATCACCGGCAGCCTGATGCCGATCGATTGCGCGGCAAGCGAATTGTCAGAGACGCCGCGCAGTGAGATTCCCATACGTGTCCTGCCGAACAGCACCGACAGCACGACAACCATCACAACCGCGACGCCCGATGCGAACAGATCAAACCGACTCAGCTGGAGGCCCATCACATTCAGTGGAACATCGTCGATGCCGAGGTCCAGCTGGTGCACATCCGTTCCCATGAGCACCTGCGCCAAGCCCTCGATCACGAAGCTCAGCCCGATTGTTGCCATGAACAGGGTCATCGGGGTGCGATCGGCGAGCGGGCGCAGGACCAGCCGCTCAATGAACATCGCTGCGAAAATCATGATTGCAATGGTGGCGAGAAGGGCTACCCAGAAGCGCAGTCCGTGTTCGGTGAGCGTGACGAAAGTCAGTGCCGCGAACAGCACCATCGAGCCCTGGGCAAAATTGAAGACGCCCGATGCCTTGTAGATCAGCACGAAGCCGATCGCGACCATCGCGTACATGAAGCCGGCCAGCAGGCCAGAGATGAGTATGAGCACGAAATAGTGCATTGCCCACTCAGTGCATCGTGCCCAGATAGGCCGCAACCACGTTGGGGTTCTCCCGCACTTGCGCGGGGCTCCCATCGCCGACCTTGCGCCCGTAGTCCAGCACAACGACGTGGTCAGAGATATTCATGACCACGCCCATATCGTGCTCGATGAGTAGTACCGTGATGCCGAGATAATGGTTGATGTCGGAAATGAAGCGCGACATCTCCGCTTTTTCCGAATCATTCATTCCTGCCATCGGTTCATCGAGCAGCAGAAACGTCGGTCGCGAGACGAGAGCACGACCGAGTTCGACGCGCTTCTGCAGGCCGTACGGAAGCTGTCCGACAACAACCGCGCGATACGCCTCAATATGCAGGAATTCCAGAACTTCTTCAGCCTGCGCTCGGAACTCCCGTTCCTCGATCCGCGCGGCGGCCAACTGGAAGATGTGGCTGAGCAGGCTTGCGCGGCCGTGGCGGGACAGGCCGGTCAGCACGTTCTCGAGCACGCTAAGACGCTTGAACAGGGCGATGTTCTGAAATGTCCGTGCAATCCCGAGCTGGGCGGCTTGGCGGCTGTGCAAGCGGGAGAAGCGTTGGCCGTCAAACACGATGGCCCCCGAATCCGGCCAGTAGACCCCATTGATGACATTGAGCAGCGAACTCTTGCCCGCGCCATTAGGTCCGATCAGCGAGCAGATTTCCCCCCGCCGGATATCGAAACTCAGCGACACGATCGCCTGGATGCCACGGAACGACAGCGAGACGTCCCGCACGCATAGGAGAGGATCCGAACCAGGGAGGCTCATGCGAAGGCGATCTTTGGCTCGGCGCGCAGGACCGCTTCGACGGGCGATCGCAGATAGCCCGGACTGATCCCGAGTGCCACAAACAGATCACCGGCCTCCTCTGTCGAAGTGGCGTCACCGTCGCCCCCCACCACGGTCAGCTCGTGCAGGCGCGCCAGCCCGAACGGCCGGCGCAGGCGTGCCAGCAACCGGCGATGGTACCAGCGCGTGCGCCTCTGGCGCCCCGCGTTCAGGGCCAGCCTCGTTAGGCGAGCGGCCAATGTCTTGCCGGTCGGCAGGCGGGCGGACAGGTCCCGCGACAGCGCTGCGTGATGGTCTGACGACAGTGCGATTGCGGCGGGCTGCACCTCACTGCGGTCGCGGCCGGCGGCGATCCGGCTTTCCAGAAACGCTAACGCGCGGCCCGAGGCCGCGGCGTGCAGCAGGTAGGAGAGCCCGTCTGGCCAGTCAGTGCTTTCCTCGATCCAAAGCACCTCAGACGACGGTCGCGCCAGCGTGGCACCCTGCTCGGCCGGGCCAAGCACGTCGGCAACAAAGCTGAAGCCAGCGTCACTCGCGTGGCCCCACGGCAGATGAAAATCCGCAACGATCGCGACAGTTCTCCCGGCCCGGCTCAGGGCAGTGCGCCAAGTGCCGAGTACCTCGCGCAAGCCGAGAAACACCAGGTCAGGTCTATTGCGGGTGAGCCAATCCGCCAGCGTCTCAGGGTGGCCCCTGGTGGGAACTGTCACCACACCCGAACCCTGAAGCGCTGCGGCGAGCGCGAACACCACGAGGTTCGGTCCATACTCGCCGCTGACCACGACGAGAGACCGTGCACCAATTCCACGTGCCTCCAACGCCTGCCCGAGTTGTTTGACCCGAGCGACCAGATCGGTCCCGGACCACGACAACCATGCCCCCCACCTTTTGTATCGTAGCGCCTCCGCGTGGGGGGCGCGCTCGGCAACGGCGAAGAGCTCGCGCACCGGGAGATTGAGAGAGGTATGAGCAAGCATTACCACACCCTCAGGCCAGCGCGCGCGTCGCCGACGTGAGCCGCTCGTCCAACGGACGCCTCGGTATTCGGCGGCACTCTGAGCCGGCGTGCGGCGCCTCCAGCTACGGCGCACGCCCGAGGCGCCTCTCCGGCGAAGCGCCAATGACCGCTGCGGCGGATCACTTGCCGACACTCGCAGAGCCGAACCTTGCAGTCTTGCGGGCGTATCGCTGGCACGTGAGGCAAAGCTGTCGTACCGCCACATGCGGCGCTGATCACCGTGAGATCGTAACCATATTGTGCCGCAATCAACTCCGGCCCTCGCATGGGACAACTCCGCGTGAGGTCCTCGGCTATAGTAACCGGAACACAAAAGAATTGGAGGAGCGCCTGGACTATGAAGGTGCCTGAAATTAAGGCAGGTTCGGCTGTGGAGTGATGCGGAGATAGTATTTGATCTTACGGTAACCCTTGGGGAATGCCTTGTCAGCCTCGGCGTCGGTCACAGCCGGGAGAATGATGCAGTCCTCGCCTTGACGCCAATTGACCGGGGTGGCGACCTTGTGGCCGCTCGTCAGCTGCAGCGAGTCGATGACTTCGCAAAAGCTCTTCGAAATTGCGACCGGTGCTGGCGGGGTAGGTCAACGTCAATTTGACCTTCTTGTCTGGGCCGATCACGTAGACCGAGCGGACCGTCAGCGTGTCGCTGGCATTGGGATGGATCATGTCGTAGAGCGTCGCTACCTTGCGGTCGGCGTCGCCAAGCAGCGGGAAATTGAGCCTCGCCCCCTGCGTTTCCTCGATGTCCTTGGCCCACTCCCGGTGGTCGGCGACCGGATCGACGCTCAGCCCGATGACCTTGACATTGCGCTTGTCGAATTCGGGTTTGAGCTTCGCCAACGCACCGAGTTCGGTGGTGCGGACCGGCGTGAAGTCGCGCGGATGTGAAAACAGCACAACCCAACTGTCGCCGCTCCAATCGTGGAAATGGATTGGGCCGTCGGTTGAATCCTGGACGAAATCGGGGGCAGGGTCGCCCAGTCTGACTGTCATCGGATTTGTCCTCCTCCGCTGGTGGGACCAACACCGAGGCCGACGCTCGACGCGGTGCTGGCAGATCTGGCCAGCCGGCTAACCGCTGCCCATATATTCTATATATTCTATCGTATCAATAGGGATAAACCCTACAATCTGCCCGTGTCAAGAGGTCATCGCAGGACCTTCCCAAAATTTTGCGCGAGGAGGCCGACCGAAAATAAGTTAAGCGATTTCAGTCTGTTGAGGCATGAGCGGGCCGGCGTGGTCCAGTTCCCACATCCGCTGAGAACGCCGCGTGATCAGGGTGTGGCCTCTGGCTCCGCCGATGCCCGGGGCCACCCGGCGCAAGGGCTGGGAACATGCCGTTCGTATCGATCACTCGCCTTCGAGTGCGGTCGTGGCGTTCCTGCCGAACTTTGTCGTCAACACCTTTCGGCCCGCGCGACAGGCGAGACTGGCGCCCGGGAAGCCTCGCGATTTCGCTTATCCGGGACGCCCATCTCGCCTTTTGGACGCGAACACTATGGACCGCCATGCGCTCATTCATGCTCTCAGGGGTGCACCGCCGGATCATGGCGGGTTGCCGGAGTGGTGCGACGAGGCCGCCGTTGCCCACTGGCTCCAAGACGATCTCGAACCGCCATCCTGGCCGCAGGCGTGGCGCCGCCTACGGCAAAACGGCAGGCCCTCGAGGGTGAAACATCCTTCGGCGGCGCAGCGCCGGTTCGAGGTTCCGGCGCCGCGCACGACCGCAGCATTGAGACTAAAGTGAGCCGACCTTCGAACCGTAGCCGATGAGCCGGTCTTGCGGATGCGTTTCGGTCAGACCTTACGGCAAACGTAACCCCTTCGTCATTATGGAAAATCGCGGCGGGCCTTGCTGCCGGCAACGGCAACGGCATCGGCTGGAATGACGAAAGCTTCGTGGGGAGACGGAGGAAACAAATGGCCGAGATCAAGGGCGGATGCCTCTGTGGCGCCATCCGCTATCACTCGCGGACCGACCCGGCCTTCGTAATCGTTTGCCATTGCCGCGATTGCCAGAAATTCACCGGCAGCGCGTTCGCCACCCTGGTTGCTGTGCCAAAGGTCACCTTGGTTTTTCAGGGAGAATTGAAGACCTTCACCGCCACCGCGGATAGCGGCAGACGGATCGGTCGCCAGTTCTGCCCGGAATGCGGCTCGTCGATATGCGAACTGTCGGCGTCACGGCCGGAGCTGTTGATCATAAATGCCGGTACCTTAGACGACCCGACCGCGGTAACGCCCATCAGAGAAATCTATTGCGACCGCGCACTGCCTTGGGTACAGCTGGGCGGCGAAATGCAGCGCTTTCCTCAAATGCCGACGTAACTATTATTGTCGATTGTGCCCTAACGCGATCGGCTAGGCAAAGTCAAAGCCGCCGCGATGATCGGCTTTGCAATTATAGCCGGCAAGGCGCGCACGTAGGACCATGGACCAGGGCAGAGGGTGCTAACGCAAAGACTGGATATAACCGATCAGATCGTTGATTTCGGCGCTGGTCAACGACTGTATCCCGCCGTGCGGATGCGTCAGGATGACGCGGAGCTGGTCCTCGCTCATACCGCGCTTGGCGACCGCGCGAAAGCTCGAGTGACAACCGGCGCACCGTTGCTGCGCAATTTGGTCGCCTTTTTGGGCATCGGCATGCGCAGCGCAGCTCGCAAACAGCGCCGCTATTGTCACAAGTGCGACTAAGTGATGCCGCATTTTGGATTCTTCTGCGCTTTGTCTGATTGAGATAGAACGACCCGTCATGCTCGGTGGGTTCCTCAGCACTAGTATGGACCAATGCCCAGCAGGCGCCGGGCGAGACCGACTAACAAGAAACAAGGTCAGACCGGCTTAGTCTCATCGTCATGGCGAGCCCCCGGACGGCCGGCCCTGGCGGGCCGTTCCGGGGGGAAGCCATCCCGACCCTCGCGACCCCGCGGCGACGAGATCGCGACGGCGCCGGAGCCTGCCCCGGTCCCCGGGTCCGGCCTTCGGCCGGCCCGAGGACAGGCTCCGGCCGGGGGCGCCTCGCGATGACAGCCGGTGAGTTTCATGCTCGGCGGGTCGGCACCGCCGGTGGGGGACTTGAAAGGTGTCGGGAAATCCCCTGGCCCGCCGACTGGGGCGAGTTGGCTGTTTGAGGAAGCGCCGTATTCGTCGACCACGATGAACCGGAATTTTGCTGCGGTCGATAAAATTCTCTTCGTCCTGACGGATTGTCTCCCATACGTCGCCAGCATGTCGTCACCGGCTGCCCGATCGGCAAACCAGAATTCGGCGACGACGTCGAAATTCTCAATCCAAAGGTAGGCCGCAGACGCGGCGGCATTCGGCGAGCAGCGCCTCCTGGGTTCCGAGGTCCCTGGCGATCGGGTTCGGCTCGCGCAAGCGCTGATGATAGAAATAGGCGCCGGTCGATTGCGCCAACCGGTCCTCGCTCGCGGCAAGCCACGCCTGCGTCACAGATCCCTGCCAAAGATCGTCCGGGGCGGCGGGGCCGCCCATCTTTGTCGACACCCATCCAGGCTCCAGCGCATTGGATCTGACGCCACGCCAGCGGCGAGCGACGGCAAAGGCGAGGAGGACGTCGCAAAGCTTGCTCTCCGCATAAGCCGATGCGCCGTTCCAGGCGCGCTTCGTCCAGAGCAGATCGTCGATGCGCGGTTGCACGCCGCGATGCATGCCGGAACTGAGATAGACCAGCCGATCCGGTCTTTCGATCAGCGCCGTCAGAATGTAGGGTGCCAGCACATTGACGGCGAAGACGCTGGGGATTCCGGGCTCGGTCTCGACCCGCCGCGTCTCGCGATAGCCGATGCCGGCATTGTGGATTACCGCGTCGAAGCGACCGAGCTTGTTGACCTCGTCGGCAACGGTCCTGGCCCCGGCGATGGTCGAGAGGTCGCCAGCCACGGCCCCCTTGGCGCCGGGCGCGGCCGCAAGGGCGTCGCGGCTCCGACCGTGGTTTCGCCCGTGCAGGACGACCTCATGGCCCTGCTCGATCAGGAGCCTCGCCGCCAGGAGACCAAGGCCGTCCGATGATCCCGTTATGAATACGCGTGCCACTCCCGCGTCTCCTCGATCTTCGCCGCGGCTCGGGCGATGCCGCTGCGGCTAGCGCAGGCGCGGGCCCGGGTCCAACCCGAGATACGCCCGGCCGCCGATCGGGTACCACTCCGGCGCCAGGGTTACCGTCTGGCCGACGGTGTGCAGGTCGCGCCAGCACTCGGCGAGGCGGCTCTGGTACTGGAACGAGGTGCTGCCGCCCGCCCGGTACATCAGGTCCATCGCCCCGCGCGCGCTGTCGGCGGCATAAATGGCGGCGAGCCGGCAGCGGGCCCGTTGCTCGAGCGTGGTCTCCCGGCCGGCGGCGAGGGTCTCCCAGAGTTCTGCGATCATCGCGTTGCGATAGACGCGTCCGGCATTCAGCATCGCATCGGCCCGCCCGATCGCGTCCTGGACCTGCGGGTTGTCGCACAGCATCCCGGTGCGGCCGCGCGGCGTCTTGCCGCCGGCGAGCTCGATCAGCGCGGCGACCCCGGCCCGCGCGATCCCGGTGATCACGGCGCTGTGGTGCGGGCCGACCCAGGCCTGGGCCGGCAGCGCGTAGACGATCCCAGGCCAGCGTTGCCACTGGTTGTCGAGCGGCACGCCGGCGTGCGGCATCGTCCGCCGTTCCGGCAGGAAGACGTCGTCGACGGTCCAGTCGAAGCTGCCGGTGCCGCGCAGCCCGGTCACGTCCCAGCTCCCCGGCACGATCTCCGCTTCGGCCCGGCGGAAAATTCCCCGCCAGTAGAGCGCGGCGCCGTCCGGGCTGCGACGCGGACGGCCGTCGTCGAGAATCTGGAAGCTGCCCAGCATCCAGGCGCTCTCCTGGCAGCCGGTGCCGAACTGCCAGCGGCCGCTGACGCGGTAGCCGCCCTTGACCGGCACCGCCTCGCCGCCGCCCTGCACGGCGGTGCCGGCGATGATGGTGTCGGCCCCGTGCCCGTAAATCTCGTCGACGCCGTCCTCCGGCAAGCCGAGGGTCACGAGCTGGGCGATGCCGTTGTTGGCAATGTTCCAGCCGACCGATCCGGCGCCCTCGGCCAGCACCTCGACGACGCGCAGATAGGTCAGCGTGTCGGCCTCGAGACCGCCGAGCGCGCGCGGGATCAGGAGGCGGTAACAGCCGGCCTCGCGCAACGCCGCGACCAGCGCCGGCATGAACCGCTGCTCCCGCTCGATCTCGTCATGATCGCGGCGAAGCAGCGGACGCAGCGCCGCCGCCGCCCGGACCACGGGTTGCGCGTCGATGTCCGCCGGCAACGGCGTCTCTTCGGCGATCCTGTCCATCGGCTCCTCCTGGCGGCCGAGCGTAGCACGTGCTCGGCCGGACGGAAGAGCGCGCGTGTTCGGCCGGCCGGCAAATCGGCCGAGATGCGAGGCGGTCCCGATGCTACAATGACGCCCGTCGTCCCGGATGGAATGCTGCCATGCCCGTCGTCATCCGCCCGCTGCATCCCTTATTCGCCGGCGAGGTCGAGGGCGTCGACTGCCGCGCGCCGCTCGGCGCCGCCGAAGTCGCCGCGATCGATCAAGGGATGGCCGAACACGCGGTTCTCGTCTTCCGCGACCAAGACATGACCGATCAGCAGCAGATCGCCTTCACCCGCCATTTCGGCGAGCTCGAGCACCACACAACGGCCGGTCACATCCGCCAGCCCGGCGCCGAGCGGCTCGGCCCCGGCATCGCCGATTTCTCGAACCTCGACCGGGACGGCCGGATCATGTCGGCCGAGGACCGGGTCTGGTTCTTCAAGCTCGGCGACCGGCTGTGGCATTCGGACAGCTCGTTCCGGCCGGTGCCGGCGAAATATTCGATATTGTCCGGACGGGTCATTCCGTCCTGGGGCGCCAACACCGAGTTCGCCGACATGCGCGCCGCCTATGACGCGCTCGACGCGCGCAGCAAGGCCGAGGTCGAGGACCTTGTCTGCGAGCATTCGCTCCTTTATTCGCGCGAGGCGATCGGTTTCACCGAATTCTCGCCGGAAGAGAAGGCGGCGTTCCGGCCGGTGCGCCAGCCGCTCGTCCGGACCCATCCGACCAACGGGCGCAAGTCGCTGTTCCTCGCCGCGCATGCCGGGGCGATCGTCGGCTGGACGATTGCGGAAGCGCGCATCTTTCTGCGCGACTTGACCGAGCACGCGACCCGGCCCGAATTCGTCTATTCGCATGCCTGGCGGCGCCACGATCTCGTCATGTGGGACAATCGCACGACGATGCACCGCGCCCGCCGCTTCGACCATAACGAGGTGCGCGACGTCCGACGCACCACCCTCGCCGGCGACGCGCCGGTCGCGCCTACCCCTTGAGCTTCCCGACCAGCCGGTAGATACGCTCCGGGGTCATCGGCAATTCGAAGATTTCGCCGCCGAGCGGGGCGAGCGCGTCGGCGAGCGCATTGGCGATGGCCGCCGGCGCCCCGATCGTGCCGCCTTCGCCCATGCCGCGGAAGCCGCCCAATGTCGACGGCGACGCCGTTTCGAGGTGAACCGTCTCGATATCGGGCACCTCGGCGGCAATCGGGATGGCGTAGTCGGCGAGGCTCGCCGTCAAGAGCTGCCCGGCATCGTCGTAGATCATCTCCTCGCCGAGGGCCGCGCCGATGCCTTGAACGACGGCGCCATGCACCTGGCCGTCGACGATCATCGGATTGATCAGGCGCCCGCAATCCTCGGCGACGAGGTAGCGGTCGAGCCTTACCCTGCAGGTCTCGGGGTCGATCTCGAGTGCGACGATGTGCGTTGCCGAGCTCGTCGTGCCGAAATACGGGTCGTAAACCCGGGTCGCCTCCAGCTCTTCCCGCGCCTCCCGCGGCAGGCGGCCGATTTCGCTGTAGACCGCCTTCGCGATCTGGCGGAAGCTCAGGGCGCGGTCGGTGCCGGCGACGAAAACCCGTCCGTCCGCGGCGCCGATGTCCTCGACCGGCGCCTCGAAGAGGTGCGAGGCCGCGCGGATCACCTTTTCCTTGAGCGCCCGCGCCGCCAGCGTCGCGGCGCCGCCGGCCAGCACCGCGCCGCGGCTGGCATAGCTGCCGGTGCCGTGGGCGACGGCGGCGGTGTCGCCTTGCCAGATCCGGATGTCCTCGATGCGCACGCCCAATTCGTCGGCAATCACCTGCGCCAACGTCGTCTCGAGGCCCTGGCCGTGCGCGGCGATCCCGAAGCAGCCGGTCACCGCCCCGGTGGGATCGAGGCGGAGCGTCGCCGTTTCGGTGCCGGTGTTGACCGGCATCCCGGGTGCGGCCGAGATCCGCGACCCGATCCCGGTCAGTTCGGCGTAAGTGGCGAGGCCGATCCCGACGAGGCGGCCCTCGGCGCGCGCCTTCGCCTGCCCCGCGCGCAGCGCGGCGTAGCCGATGGCCGCACAGGCGCGGTCCAGGCTTTCGATGAAACCGGACCGGTCCCAGACGATGCCGGACGCCACCCGGTAAGGGAACTCATCGTCCGCGATCAGGTTCTTGCGGCGAAGCTCGGCGGGATCGACGGAAAGCCGCCGCGCCGCCATGTCGATCAGCCGTTCCATGACAAAGGTCGCGATCGGACGCCCGACGCCGCGGTAAGGCCCGGTCGGCGTCTTGCAGGTCGCGACCGCGCGGACCCGCCCGCGATAGGCCGTAACCCGGTACGGGCCCGGCAGGAAGCTGGCGACCTGGACCGGCTCCAGGGCGGCGGTCCAGGGATAGATCGAATAGGCCCCGACGTCGCCGAGGACCTCGGCCGTGAGGGCCGCGATCCGGCCGTCCGGGTCGAAGGCCAGTTCGGCGTCGACGATCTCGTCGAAGCCGTGCGTCGTCGACATCAGGTCCTCGCGCCGCTCGGCCCGCCAGCGCACCGGCCGGCCGAGACGGCGGGCGAGGACCGCCACGAGGATCTCCTCCGGATAAAGCGATGCCTTGCCGCCGAAGCCGCCGCCGACATCGGGCGCGACGACGCGGACCCGATGTCCCGGCAGATCGAGCAGATCGGCGAGAAGGTCGCGGACGATGCCCGGAATTTGCGTCGACAGGGTCAGGGTCAGCGCACGACGGCCGCGATCGTACTCGGCGAGACAGGCCCGGTTCTCGAGCGCGACCGGGGCCTTGCGGTGGAACCGGAAACGGCCGCCGACCCGCAGCGCCGCGGCCGCCATCGCCGCCGCCGGGTCGGCCCGGGCAAACTCGCGCCTGGCCAAGACGTTCGTCCCCGCCGCCTCGTGCAGCAGCGGCGCGCCCTCGCCCGCGGCCGTCTCGGGATCGATGACGACGCCCAGCGGCTCATAGGCGATCTCGATCCGCTCCAGCGCATCTTCGGCGCGATCTCGAGTGTCGGCCAGGACCGCGACGACCGGCTCGCCGACATAGCGGACCTTGTCTCGCGCCAACGGATAGAGTGCCGTTGCATGGTAATCCGGCATCCGCGATGGCGCGCGCACCGGACCGACGAGATCTTCGAGGTCGCGCGCGGTGTAGACGCCGAAAACCCCGGGCATGCCGGCCGCCGCCGCGCTGTCGATGGCGGAGATCAGGGCATGGGCGTGGTCGCTGCGCAGCAACGCGACGTGCACGGCGCCGGCGACGATGCGATCGTCGGTGAAGGCGCCGAGGCCAGCCAAGAGCCGCGGATCTTCGACCCGCCTGATCCGCGCGCCGATGTTCTTCGGCCGCAGGCCAAGGCCGGCATCCGGCGCCAAGGATCGCCAGCGACTTTCGCTCATGCCGTCGCCCCTCACCTGGCCATCGAGCCTCCTTGTCATACCGGCGAAAGCCGGTATCCATGGCAGGCATGGGTCCCGGCCTTCGCCGGGACGACTCCGAAAGCGAGGATGGAACGATGCGCTTTCGGGATCGCGGAGTTCTTGGTCACCGGTGGCGGCAGCGGCATCGGACAGCAGGTCGGCCATGCGGCGGCCGAAGAAGGGGCGCGCGTCGCGGTCGGCGACATCGATCTCGAACGGGCCGAAGCCACGACCGCGGAAATCCGCCGGCGCGGTGGCGAGGCGCACGCCTTTGCCGTCGACGTCACCGATCCGGCCTCGGCCGCGCGCTTTGTCGGGGCGGCGGAGGCGGCGCTCGGCCGGCTCGACGTGCTGGTCAATTCCGCCGGCATCCGCGAAATCGTCGCCGTGCTCGATCTCTCCTTCGAGGAATGGCAGCGGGTCCTCAACGTCAATCTCTCCGGCACTTTCCTGTTGAGCCAGATCTTTGCCCGCCGCCTCGTGCAACAGAAGAAGACGGGGCAGATCGTCAATCTGGCCTCGACCCTCGAACTCGTAGCGGCGCCGAAGCGGGCCGCCTATACCGCCTCGAAGCACGGCGTCGTCGGCCTGACGCGGCAGATGGCGCTCGAGCTCGGCGACCGGGGGGTGCGGGTCAACGCGGTCGCCCCCGGCGTCGTGCGCACGCCGCTGACCGAGCGCTATTTTCAGGACCCGGACACGGCGCAATCGATCCGCGACCTGCATGCCTTGGGCCGCTGGGCCGAACCGCGCGAAATCGCCGACGCGATCCTGTTCCTGGCCGACGAGAAAAACGGCTTTATCACCGGCACGATCTTGACCATCGACGGCGGCTGGACGGCCGGCAAGAAGATGTAACCGGCGGGCTCGCGATCGCCGCGCTCACGCCGCCGCCGGCATCGCCGGCTGGAATGCGGCCGGCGCCGCCCGCTCGCTGCGCGGCATCGGCTGCGGCCACCATTTGTCTTCCCAGTCGGAATGGACATGCTTGAGCCGCGGCATGACCTTTTCCGCGAAGAGGCGAGTGTTGTACTGGGCCAGCTCCTTGCTCATGTTGCCGAACTGCAACAGCATCATCAGGTGGCCGACATTGAGGTCGGTCGCCACCAGGGTCAGCTGCTCGACGACCTCGTCGGGCGAGCCGACGATGACATAGCCCTTGTCGACGATCGCCTCCATCTCGCGGGCCAGCATCTGAAACTTGCTCTCGTAGCGGCTCACATCGGCGGCCTGCGCGACCATCCCCTTGATGCCGCGCCGCTGGGTCGCCTCGGTGGTGTAGCCGGGCGGTGCGGCAAAGCGCGGATCGATATGCAGGCAGCGCCCGTAGAAATACTCCGCCGGCTCGGCGTAGAGCGCCATCGCCTCGGCGCGGCTCTCGGCGACGCCGACGAATTGCAGGAAGCCGGCGCGGTACGGGTTGCGGTCCTTGCCGAGCTTGGCCATCTCGTCCCAGAACCCCGTCATCGTCGCCCGCCCGGCTTTGTAGCCGAAATAGGACAAATAGCAGTAGACGTAGTCCATCGCGGCGCACCACTGCCAGGTTTCGACCGAGCCGCCGCCCGGGATCCATACCGGCGGGTGCGGCTTTTGCACCGGCCGCGGCCAGATGTTGACATAGCGCTGCTGGTTGAAGCGGCCGTTCCAGGCAAAGGTCTCGGCCTCGGTCCAGGCCTTGACGACGAGATCGTGCGCCTCGAGATAGCGCTGGCGCAGCAGCGACGGGTTCTGGCCGTAGGCATAGCAGGTGTCCATCGGCGACCCGACCGGGAAGCCGGCGATCAGCCGCCCGCCCGAGATGCAATCGATCATCGCAAACTCCTCGGCGACCCGGGTCGGCGGGTTATAGAGCGCCAGCGAGTTGCCGAGGACGCACAACGCCGTATCCGCGGTGCGCCGGGCCAGGGACGCGGCGACCAGGTTCGGCGACGGCATCAGCCCGTAGCCGTTCGAGTGGTGCTCGTTGACGCAGACCGCGTCGAAGCCGCTTTGCGCGGCAAATTCGAGCTCGTCCATGAAGTCGTTGTACATGTGATGGGCGCGCCGCGGGTCGAACAGCGAAGAATGGATGTCGACCCAGACCGACGGATGCTTCTCGCGGAAATCCTCGGGCAATTCGGTATACGGCATCAGGTGAAACCACAGCAGCTTCATCGCCCTTCTCCGCAATCAACCAATCGTTTGATTTAGGCCGACGTTACGCGTCATGACCGGGGTTGTCAACGCGCCGCCCGGCCGCGACCCGGGTTAAAATTCCTTGGTCAGGCCGGCAAAAAAGGTGCGCCCCGGACCGTAGGCCGGGGTGAAGGCGCCGATCGACGTGCTGCTGCGCAAGAGATAGATCGCGTTGAACAGGTTGATCAGGTCGAACCGGAGCTTGAAAGGGCCGGCATAGGGCAGCTTGAACTGCTGCTGGATGCTGAGATTGACCTGGACATAGGTCGGCAGGCTGGCGCCGTTAGGGGTGCCGCCGGGGAGCGTCGTGCGCGTGCCGGTGCCGCCCAGCATGTCGGCGCTGAAGCGCGTATTGCCCCAGAGATAGGAGGCCCCGGCCGATCCGGTTGCCAGCTGGCTGTGGTCGGTCGGGATCGAGGTCGTATCGATATAGGCGAGGTCGGACAGCGAAAAATTGTACTGGGCGGAGTTGATGCCCTTGGCCCGCTGTTGCGCGAGCGCCAGGTTCCCGTAAGAGGAGAAGTTGCCGTCCTGGTAGGTCGCCGTCAGCTCGACGCCACGATTGATGACGAAGCCGTAATTGAACGGGATGGTGACGATCGGCGCGCCGAACTGACCGAAATCGACGCCGTTCTCCGCGTATTTGTAATAGAAGTCGGCGCCGAGCTTGAGACCGCCGAACAGCGTCTGAATCGCCCCGAAATCGATCAGGCTGCCGGTTTCGACCTTCACCGGGCTGTTTTGGGTCGACGACGTCGCCCCCGACGTGGTCAGCCCGGTATTGTTGAAGTTGTTGAGCTGGGCCAGATTTTCCGCCGGCCCCTGCTGGAATGGCGGCGGCGTGAAGAGGCGGGCGTAGCCGGCGTGCAGGACCGTCGTCGGGGTCGCCTGCCATACCGTATTGAGGCGCGGGCTGAGCTGGTTGCCGACGGCGAAGTCGTGGACGGCGTCGAAGCGAAGACCGTAATTGACGGTCAGCCGCGGCAGGACCCGCCACTCGTCCTGCAGCCAGGCGGCGTAGGACCAGCCGTCCTGGCCAAGGCTGGCGTCGATCTCGGTCGGGAACGAGGTTGCCGGCGTGCTGCCAAAGGTCGGGCCGGAGACATTGGCGCCGTCCTGCACCAGCACCGAGGAGACGGTCTTGGAGGTGAAGCGCTCGCCGGCCGCGAGCATGCCGAAGCGCAGCGTGTGGTCCAAGCCGATCCTGCCGCTGGCATCGATTTGCACGCCGCCGGCGAAGCTCGTCAGGTCGGCGTTCTGGGAAATGCCGTTGAAGGCGAGGTCGGCGAGCATCGGGTCTCGGTGGAAGTCGAGCGCGCTGTATTTGGCGAAGGCCGAGACCCGGAAATCGACCTCGGGTCCGGAATGCAGATAGGAGAGGACGGCGATCTCGGCGGCTTCGTCTTGCCGCTCGTCGAGCAATGACGGGTTGTAGGCGGTAATCGGGATGCCGTTGAGAAACGTTATCCCGGGGAACGGGGGTGCGAACGGATTGTTCGGGATCTCGAAGTGGCCGTCGAACAGCCCGGCGATCGCCGTCACCTGGTTCTCGCCGTCGATGACCTTGTTGAGGTAGGCAAAGCCGTGCCCTTGCGTCGAGAAATCGTGGATCTGGGTCGGCGCCGGGGTCACCCCGTCGATGCCGTGGTTGGTGCTGAGGAAATCGCCGCTGACGTAATAATTGTAGCCGTCAACCGAGCCGCCGTATTCGAAGCTCGGCTGCAACGTCTGATAGCTGCCGCCATACATCGTGACCGAGCCGCCGGGCGCGAACAGCCCGCTCTTGGTCTGGATATCGATGATGCCGGTGGTGCTCAGCCCGTATTGCGCCGGCAGCGCGCCGGTGATCAGGCTGATCGAGTTGGCAAAGCGCGGGCTGACGCCCTGGCCGAAATAGCTCAACCCGACGGGCAGCGGGATCCCGTTGATCCGGAACTCCTCCGGCTGCATCTCGTTGCGGATGTGAATGCCGCCCGCCGATTCGGCATCCTGGCTGACCCCCGGGGTCTGCAGCAGGACCTGGTTGAGCGTGTTGTTTTCGCCGCCGGGCTGCGCCTCGATCGCCTGGCTCGTCACCGTGTAGACCGAGGCGCCGATCTGCGGCTCGATCGCGGCGCGGGCCGCTTCGAGCCGCTTCGCCACGACGTTCACCTCGCCGAGTTCGGCCGGCGCGCCGGCCGCCGCGGCAGCGAGGGTCAGATCGGCGGAAATGCGCTCTCCGCTCCGCACGACGACCGCAGCGGCGGCCGCGGCAAACCCGCCCTTCGTGCCCGAGATCGTGTAATCGCCGGCGGCGACGCCGGCGAACCGGTAGCGGCCGTCGGCCCGGCTCGTCGCCTTCTTGGCGACCCGGCCCGCCGCATTGCGCAAGCTGAGCTGCACCCCCGCCAGCGGCCGGCCTTGGGCGTCCTTGGTTTGGCCCTCGATCGTGCCCGCCGGTGCCGCGGCCATCGCCGGCAATGCGCCGCCAAGCAGCAAGAGAAAGCACAAAAGGGCGATGATCTCGCGCCGCCCGACTGCCGTCGATCGCATGCGGCCCCTCGGTGCGGGCGGCGCTGGTTGCGCCGGCGGCCCGAAGGCGGAATGATCGCCCGCGCAGCAGCTTCTGTCACGCTTTGCAGCGACAAGAGGTATGAACGATGGCCTATGAAGGGATGATTGCCGAGACGCTCTCGATCAACGGCGACAAGCACGAGCCGATCTCGGCCTATGTGGCGCGGCCGCTGGGTCCGGGCCCGTTTCCCGGCCTGGTGCTGATGCACCATGCGCCGGGCTGGGACGAGTGGTACCGCGAGACCACCCGCAAATTCGCGCATCACGGCTATGCCGCGATCAGCCATAACCTCTACCACCGCGCCGGCGAAGGCAAAGCCGATGATGTCGCCGCCAAGGTGCGGGCCGAGGGGGGCGTCGCCGATGCGCAAGTGATCGGCGACACCGCCGGTGCCGCGGCTTGGCTGCGCGCCCAGCCCTATCTCAATGGCAAGGTCGGTGTCTGGGGCACCTGCTCGGGCGGCCGGCAGGCCTTCTTGTTCGCTTGCCACAGCAAGAACATAGACGCCGCGGTCGACCTTTGGGGCGGGCGCGTGGTGATGAGCCGCGAGGAGCTGACGCCGAAGCAGCCGACGGCGCCGATCGAGTTCACGCGGAACCTCTCCTGCCCGCTTTTGGGCATCTTCGGCAACGAGGATCGCGCGCCGACCCCCGAGCAGGTAGATCAGCACGAGGCCGAGTTAAAAAAACACGGCAAACAATACGAGTTTTACCGCTACGACGGCGCCGGGCACGGCTTCTTCTATTACGATCGGCCGATGTACCGGATCGAGCAGGCGCTCGACGGCTGGCAGAAAGTGTTCGCGTTCTTGCACAAGCACCTGGCCTGAACACGCCGGCATGTGCACCTCGATCGTCGAGGTCGTCGGCGCCGAGGGTGCCGGCAAGGGCGATGGCCGGTGGTTCAAGCTCACCCACTCGGTGGTGTCTTACGACCACCCGCACCACGCCTTCCTCGAAGAGGCCATCACCATCGACTTCGTGAACCCGGCAGAGGGGCCGGGTGCCCGGGTCGCGGTCGAGCTCGCGCTCGCCTCGGCCAAGGCGCTCTGCGGCGCGCTGGCGCGGGCGATCGCGGCGGCCGAGATCGCCGAAGGCGCGCGTTTGCGCGGGCCCTGAGACCCCCATTCCCTCCCCCGCTTGCGGGGGAAGGAAACAATGACCGACGGCACGACCGGTCGGGGAAGCCTGACCCTCCCCCGCGCGCGGGGGAGGGTCAGGGTGGGGGCAGGCCTCGCTCTGCTAGGGCTGCCGCAATCGCTCGCAAGACCCCGGTCCGGTTATGCAAGACGTCATTATTCCAGAACCGCAAAATCCGCCAGCCTTGCTTCTCGAGATATTGATCTCGCCCTCGATCGCTGCCGTCGGCGTGTTGTCCACCATCCGCTTCGACAATAAGCCTCGCCTCGACGCAGGCAAAATCCACGATGTACGGTGGAATCGGATGTTGCCGACGAAAATGGCGGCCGAGCTGATTGTGACGAAGCCCACGCCATAGCGTCAGCTCCGCATCGGTAACGTTCCGACGCAGCTGTCGACCGCGCGTCGTCATCGAACGCCCGCCGCGCATCGCCCCCACCCTGCCCCCGGAACGCCCGCCCTGGCGGGCGGCCATCCGGGGGCTCCCCCGCGCGCGGGGGAGGGAAAATAGATCAGCGCGGCGCCATCCGGATCGCGCCGTCGAGCCGCGTGCACTCGCCGTTGTAGTAGCCGTTGGTGATCATCAATTCGGCCAGCGCCGCGTATTCGTCGGGGCGGCCGAGCCGCTTTGGGAACGGTACCGCGGCGGCGAGACCCGCCCTCGCCCGCTCGGGCAGGCCGGCCAGGAGCGGCGTGTCGAAGATGCCGGGAAGGATCGTATTGACGCGGATGCCCTCGTCCATCAGGTCGCGGGCGACCGGCAGGGTGAGGCCGACCACGCCGGCCTTGGAGGCGGAATAGGCCGCCTGCCCGATCTGTCCGTCTTCGGCCGCGACCGACGCGGTGTTGATGATGACGCCGCGCTCGCCGTCGGCGAGCGGCGGCAGGCTCAGCATGCCGGCGGCGGATTTGGCGATGCAGCGGAAGGTGCCGATCAGGTTTATCTGGATGATCCGCTCGAAGGCGTCGAGTGGGAACTGCCGGATCTCGCCGCTTTCCCGGTCGCGGCCCGCCGTCTTGAACGCGTTTGCCGTGCCGGCACAGTTGACGAGGATCCGCTCCTGCCCGATGAGCCCGCGCGACCGCGCAAACCCGGCATCGACCTCGTCTTCCCGGGTCACGTCGACCCGGCAGAAGACGCCGCCGATCTCGCCCGCCAGCCGCTCGCCCAATTCGGCGTCGAGATCGAACAGCGCGACCCTGACCCCGCGCCCGGCCAGCCGGCGCGCCGTCGCCGCGCCCAAGCCCGAGGCGCCGCCGGTGACGACGGCCGCGATCGAAGCGTCGAGCCGCATCGCAATCCTCCCTTCCGTTTGGTTTAGGCTAGCATGGCCCGCGGTTGGCGCGACAGGCTCCCTCCACCGGCGCACGCCGCGGGCCGGCGGGAGGGGCATGGGCGCACCCCCGGCCAGGGATGGATGAACGCGTTGGCAAGGTCGCCATTCGAGATAATGGAAATGTTGCTCCTTGTATGTATGGGAATGCTCGGCGGCGTGATCAGCGTGACCCGTTATTTCGTCGAAAAATCGTTGCCCAATCCATCGATCTCCAATCTGATCTATAAGCCGGCGATGGGTGGGGCCGTGGCGCTCGGGATCCATGTCCTGTTCCGGGCCAGCCAGCTGTTCATCGCCGGCCAGGTTCATCCGGGCGGCGTGGCGTCCACCAGCATCTTTCTGGTGGCGGGCTTGGGCCTTGCATCCGGCGTTTGCGCCAGCGACGCGATTGGTCAAATAGAAGCGCTGTCCGGGCGCTTGCTGCGCCGCTCGCGAGACGATCACGAGGCCGGCAAGCCGGGCTCGCCGGAGGTCCAGAAGGAAGACACGCCGGCACCCGATCGGCCGAAGCTCGGATGACCGCGAGCGGTTCGCGGCCGAGCGCGCCCGATCGGCAGCTCGATCTCTTTGCCGGAGCGGGGGAGCGCTCGGGGAGCGCCGCAGCCGCAGCGGTCGCGCGCTCGCGTCCCTCAGTCCTGGACCTCGACGACGCGGCACTCGTCGCCGCGATTCCGGGCGCCTCGCTCGCCGATTGCCATGCTCTTGCGGCGGAAGCCGGCCGGCGCCGGCTGGCGCCGGCAATACCGGCCCTCGAGGCTCTCTGCCGGCGCTTCCAGGGTTTTGGCCTCAACCGACCGATCCCGGAACAGACCGCGGCACTGGCGGCGCTCGCCGCGATTGGCGGCTTGACCGCGGCGGCGGCCGTGGCGCGCCTCATCGTCGGGCGGATCGTGCAGGGACCCGGACTTGGTCAGGCGCTCGCCGCCGCCGCCCGGCTTGGGATCGGGCTGTCGGACGAGCTCGTCGCGCGGATGCTGCGCGACCCGGCGGCGGAGATCCGCGCCGGCGCCTGCGGCGTTGCCCGCCCGTCGCCGGCCGTCATGCCGCTGCTCGTCGATCTGCTGGCCGATCCCGATCGCGGCGTCGCTCGCGAAGCAGCCTTGGCACTAGGCCGGATGGGCCGTCCCGAGGCCCGCCCCGCCTTGTTGCGATTGCTGCGCGAGGCGCCCTCAGTCGCGGTCATTGACGCCGCGATCGCCGTTGCCGACGAGGAATGTCTCGTCATCCTCGGGCGCCTCGCCCGGACGCGGCCGGAGCTGGCCGAGGCGGCGCTCGACGCGCTCGACGGCGCCGATTCGCCGCGAGCCGCGACGATCGCAGCCGCCGTCCGCCGATCCCTGGGCCGGTGACGCGGTCATCACCGGGACCGGCGCCGGCCGGCGCCGACGGTGATCCGGTCGAAATCGCCGACGACGCGTGTTGCCGGGAACAGCCGGACCGCCTCGGCCGCGATCTCCTCGGGCCGATAGCGGCCCGAGATGTGGGTCAAGATCAGTTCGCCGACGCCGGCGTCGCGCGCCAGGGCCGCCGCCTGCGCCGCGGTGAGGTGGCCGCGGGCGCGGGCGAGTGCGGCGTCGCGCTCGAGAAATGTCGCCTCGATCGCCAGCGCGTCGGCACCCCGCACCGGCTCGACAAGCGAGGCAACCTCCTCGGCGTCGCCGACGACGACCAGGCTCGAACCGGCAACCTCCGGTCCCCGCACCATCTCCGGGCCGATGCGCCTGCCGTCGGCGAGCACGACCGCGTGCCCGCGCGCAAGGTCGCGGCGGGCCGGGCCTTCCGGCACGCCCAGAGCGGCCAGGCGGTCGGCGGCAAGCGGCCGGCGCCCAAGTTCGGTGAACCGGTAGCCGAGGCTCGCGGTGCCGCGATGCGCAACCGCAAAGGCGTCGAGGCGCCAACCCGGTTGCGAAAGGACCGGGCCCGGCAGCACGGCGCGCAGCCGATAACCCGCTTCTCGGCTCGCGCCGACGGCCTCTGCCAGCCATCGGCCGACAACGGCGATGGTCTCGCTGCTGCCGACAATTTCGATCGGCCGCTCCAGCCGGTACAGCGCGCGGGTCGCGGCGAGGCCGGCGAGCCCGCCGACATGATCGAGATGGGCATGGGTCAGCAGCACGTGGCCGAGACCGCGAAAACCAAGCCCGGCGCGCAGCAGCTGGCGCTGGGTGCCCTCGCCGCAATCGACGAGAAACCGGCCGGGGCCGCGGCCGACCAGCAGCGCCGGCGAACCGCGGTCGGCGGAAGGCGCCGCCGCAGCGGTGCCGAGAAAGACGAGATCGAACATCGCGGCCATCATCATAGCGAGGCACGCCCGGCTTGCTCGTCCCGTCGAACGCGTGCGAGTGTGCCGCGACCGCGGACCGGCTGCTCGCCAGGGACTGTCATGTGTCGCAACATCAAGACGCTGCACAACTTTGCACCGCCCGCAACCGAGGCAGAGATCGCGGCCTCCGCGTTGCAGTTCGTCCGCAAGTTGAGCGGTTTCACCCGTCCTTCGCGGACGAACCAGCCCGCCTTCGACCTGGCCGTCGAAGAGGTCGGCCGGGCGGCAAAGGAGCTTCTCGCCACACTCGTGGCGAACGCCCCGCCGCGCGATCGGCAACTCGAGACCGCCAAGGCCCGGGCCAGGGCGGCGAACCGCTTCCGTTCGGAAGGAGGCCGCGCCGGTTAGCTGCTGACCCAAAAGCTTGTCCCGCTGGGTGGGGCGTCGTGATTCACGGTAAAGGCACCCACCGTGATGGCGAGCAGTAATGTGGACGGAGGATCAGCGTCGGATCTATCGGCGGGAGGGCGACGGGTATCCGAGTGATCTGAGGGATGCGGAATGGGCGCGGCTTTACCCGCTGATCCCGAAGGCCTCGCCGGGCGGGCGACCGCGCAAGACCGACATGCGGGCGGCGATGAACGCCATTCTATATTTGCTGCGCACCGGCTGCCCCTGGCGCTATCTGCCGCGCGGCAGCTTTCCGCCACGCTCGACGGTCTACAACATCTTTCGCAAGTTCCAGCGTGATCGCGTCTGGGGGGCGATCTGGGGCGAGCTGCACATGGCGTTTGCGCGAGCGAATGGGCCGGGAGGCCAGGTTCTTGGCGGCGGTTCTCGACAAGCAATCGGTCAAATCGGCGGAAAAACGGGCGGTAAGGACAACCGAGCGGGTTACGCCGCCGGCAAGCAGGTGAAGGGCCGCAAGATCCATGCCCTGGTCGACAGCGAAGGGCTGCCGATCTGCGAGTTGTCGTCGATTCCGCCGCCATCCAGGACCGCGACGGGGCCGGGCTCATCCTCGACAAGCTACGCGGCGCTTCCGCTGGCTCGGACTCACCTGGACCGGTGGCGGCTGCAATGCCTGGCAAGTTGCAGCGTTGAAGCTGCGGTGGCAAAGGCGCCGGCGCCGCGCATGGAGTTCGTTGAGCGGAACGATGTCACGAACGGCTTCGTCGTCCTGCCGCGGCGCTGGGTGGTCGAGCGCACCTTCTGCTGGTTCGGACGAAACCGGCGTCTCGCCAAGGACTTCGAGAACCTTGGCGAAACCCTGCCCACCTTCGTCACCCTCGCCTCCATCCAGCTTATCCTCAGGCGGCTTACCAGGGCGTGGCCTCTACAAACCCCGGTTTTTGCTATGCACGATGACGAAGGTCGGCAAATCGGATGGTGAGGGACCTTGGCCGGAGCGCGCGGCAACGACGAGGTTGCGCCGTAACCGGTCGCTCGCGCCACCGAGACCAAGCCGCTCATCAGAGTTCGTTCGGTTACGTCGCTGTCTGGCTTCACAACGCGACCCGACGGGGATGAAATGTGCACGGAGGGCGGCCCATCGATGGAAACGCGGCGAAATTTCATTCGGCTGACATCTGCAGGGATTGGCGCCTTGCTGATCGTGGGCGCCGGCCGGGCCAGGGCTCAGGTCGAGTCACCGCTGATTGTCCAGCTGCGGGCCCTTTTAGGGAGGTTGGCGCCGCTCGGATGGCAAAAGACGATGCTTGCCGTGACGGGCGGGGCGCTGGACATCACCGCGCCCGACCTCGCCGACGAACTCGCCAAGCCGGTTGCGATCGATCGCACTTACCCGGGCTTCGGCGATTTCGCACTCGCTGGAAACCGCGGGATCGAGCCGGGCCGGCCCGACGAAAGCCTGCTCTATCACGCGCTCGCAGCGCCGACCGTCGTGTCCGATCCTGTCGGGCGCCCGCTCGGCGGATTTCCGACCATCGAAGAGATCGAGACGGTCGAAAACTACGTCTATGCAACACGCGCCGCCGCGCTGGAGGCGCTTCATGCGGCGGCGAACGGCATGCCGGTTGCCATCGCGACGTTCGCTTTGCACTACCGCAATGCGCCCGATTCGGTCAACGGCAAGCACGCGCAGCTTTGCTTCTCGCGCACCGGAATAGCGAGGCTCGGAGATCTCGAACCATTCTACGACGCTGCCCGGCGCTCCTTTGCCGGCCTCGATCCCTCCCGCCCACACAGCTTCCGCGTTTTACCCACCCGCTTCGCTCCGTTTATCGCGGTTCGTATGCCGGGCCGGGCCGGCGGGTTCGGGCCGCAAGATGCATTCGCCGATGATGCGCACCGGGGGTTGTGGGTTCCGCTGCACAAGCTCTTCAGCGGTCGCGAGTGCATCGCCGGCCTCGACCTCCGCGTTGCGCTCAGCTGTGGATTGCGGAACGACCTGCTCGCTTCGTTTCACCGCTTCCTGGAGTTTCAAGGCTTCCGGAACAACTACTATGGCGACGTGCTTAAGGAGTATCCGTTCACGATTGAGAATGCACGCATCGCGGAACTATCCTCTCGCCGCGACTACGGCCCCGGCGTGCTCGTTTCACATCCGGAGCCCTTCATTCTGCCGGCAACGTTTCATGGACGGCCTCTGACATCCCCCGTCGATCCCGCCTTTACCGGGGAGCCCGAGAATATTCAGATGTCATCGCCAATGGCGTTGCCGGACCATAGCGGTTCCCTCTACGAGCCGAATTACTTTGACGATGCCGCACAGGAGACGCGGCGCCCGGCACTGCAATACATCAACGCGCGCCACGCAGTAGAAAATGGCCACACGGTCAATCTGAACGACAGCCCGGATCTGTTGAAGATCCTTGCGCGCGGCGACTTCGATGCGCTACATTATGTCGATATCAGCGGCGACGGCTGGGTGATCGCCGAATGTCCGCAGTTGCGGCAAGCGGGGCTGACAAGCGTCGCTGCCTTCTGCATGGTCGGCCTGCCGGACTTCCTGCCAAACGTGACGCAACGCGACCTGATGCTGTGGTGGCGGCGCGACGTGCCGGAGCCGCTTCGTGCTGGGTTGTGGGCACCGTTCCTACCCGTCGATCCGCGATATCGTCGCCCGCTTTGCCGAAAATCGTGGATATCAGAAGACCCGCGCACTGATCCGTCTCTTGCGGCTCGCCGTGCCCGGCGCGCTCGCGTCGGAAGGAAACACGTTTCTGGTAGGACTCCAGCATCTCGATTTTAACCATCAGGGAACGATCGAGGAAATCCGCAAGATTAACCCGGGCTACGGGAACGCGATCTCGCGCGATGTTGCCGACCGCGGCAACGCGCTGGCAGAGCGGATCGCAGCGGCCGATGGCGTGCCCACCGCATCATCAGTCGCAAAGATGCTGCTGATGTCCTCGCTATCGACTGCCGAGACGCCGCTGCGCGGTCTTACCGATGGCGAACTTGTCGAATCGCTGGTCGACCCGCTGCTGGAAGTGTCCGAAATCAAGACCGCCTTGTCCCGTCTTCAGGGACAGGCTTGGTATCTCTTTCTCGGAGTAGACCAACGGGTCTTCTTCGGCCCGACGGCGAACGTCACGGCAGAAATCACCGAGATTGCGGCCAGTATCGCCGTAGAGCAGGTCGACCAGACGCTCAGAGACAAGTTGCAGGAAGTGTTCAAGCCCCGCGGCGCGTCGCTCTACGCCGATCGAATGGCAATCCTACCCGCGCTTGATGAAATCCATCTCGACGACGACCGACCGACGCTCGTCATCCTCGAGCGCCCGGCCGAGGCGCTCCCCGCGGATTTCGTCGATTGGTGGAAACGACAGGACCTTCAGAACCGCGTTCTGGTCCTCACTGCCGATCCGAACGCGGTCGCGACTCTCCGCACCAGCGCGCGGCGCATGCGCGCCATCGATCGAGTAGAGGACCGCATACGCGCACAACACGGCGACGCGTCTTCGCAAATGCAGGAGCTTACCGGCGTGAAGGAGCGCGAGGCTGCCGGCTTCACGAGTGCGCTGCGCGAAACCTTCAAGACCATCGTCTTCCCGATGAGGCAGTCGCTCCGCCTCGTCGGCGATTTTCGGATGGAATTCGACGGAAATGACTATTCCGGCGAGCAACAGATCGTCGATACGCTTTCCAAGCGCGGCAAGCTGATACCGAGCGACCGCTTCGACGCGGAGTTCGAGACGCTGCGACTCGACGCCGAGGATATCCTGTTCGATGCCGATGCCGTGCAGTTTAGCTCGCTCAGGCGAAACGCGGCGGTGCGGCCCGCCTGGTTTTGGCTGCCGCGCGGCGGTTTGGAACAGTTGGTCAAAATCGCGGTGCAGCGCGGCTATTGGCGCGACAAAGACGGACTGATAGCCAAGAAATGGGAACGCCGGACTCGGGTCAGCGCACGGCTCGATGATTTTGGTCCGAACCCGCTGGAAACTGGGCGTTTCCTCATCAACGTCACGGCCGAAGACGCGGACCTGGTCTACGTCTCCGAGAAGGGGCCGCCAGCTCAGTCGGCGCACAACAAACTCGACGGGCGCGTTTACGAGACCGAAGCGGCGAGCGTCTGGTTCCTTGCTGTCGATAGCAAGGGCGAGGCGACCACCGGCGATCCCTGCGAGTGGCGCGCGCCGATCCGGGTGAAGCCGGATGTCCGGCGGATCTCGGACGGATACCGCGTCTCGGTGCTCGCTATCCCACGCGGGGCAACAATCCGGGTGACCTTTGACGGTTCAGATCCAAAAACAGGGCCGGCAGTTTCGGGCGAGATGGATGCACCTGCCGGCGCGACGCGACTACGCGTCGTAGCCGAAGTGAATGGCCGTTTCTCGGAGGAGGAAAGCGCCCGTTTGGTGGACGGTTTGCGAGAGGACCCACGCAAGCCCGAGAAGCCCTTGAACCTGGACGCGCCGGTACTGATGACCTCGCGATTCGAGCCAAAGGACACCGCGACGGCTTTTTCCGCGCTCGATCGGCTGGGCAAGACACCTGGTGTGCGCGTCCATGGCGGATCGGTCGAGCTAAGCGGCGGCCGTTCCGAAGGCGATCACCTGACATTCCGCATGGGTAAGGATGTCCCGCTTGGCGCCGGCGATCTCGACATGCTGACAAAGATGCTCGTCGAGCGATTGCGCGCCGAGGCGCCGACGCTCAAACTTCGGCTCGATGGCATTGCGTTTCCGTCGGGGCGGGAGCTGAGGGCTTTCTGCGACGCTGCCGGTGAAGACTTTGCGGGCGTAACCTGGACGCAGAACTGAGACCCGTGGCGGGAGCATCGGCGGTGAGGGCAGCGATGGCGAATTTCGATTGCGACGACATCTATCGCGAGCACGCCTTCCTCATCCGCCTGACCAAGGGCCGCGAGCCAAAGGCCCTTGTGTTCGAGGTCTTCGGCCGTCCCCCCGCCGAGGTGCATGCTTCGGCACCAAGCCCGGCAGCATGGGCGCCGGAAACGGTCCTGCGCTGTGAGGTGCCGCGCAAGGTGTGGGACGCAGCGGCTCCCGAGGCGCGAGCAGAGTTCAATCGCCAACTCCGCATCGAGGGAAAGCCCGCCGGCCGCTGGGGCGCGGATGACACGGCCGTGCAACGCCTGTTTGGTAAGGAGCTGTTGGTTCTGTTGTGGGCGATCGAACAATCAGACGTCTCGACCGAGGAAATCGCGGTCGGTATTCGCAACTGGCTCGGTTTGAAGGCGGAAGAACGCTGGTGGCTTTACACGATGACCGCCGCCGCGACCGGCCTCGCCCATCAGGTTGGCATGGGCTGGCGCGACGCGCTTCGGCGGGCGCTGTGCTTCGGCACTAGTGTCTAATTGCGTAAATTAACGATAGTATACCGCAACTGGGCCCCCTTCACCTCGCGCTTGCGCCAGACGAAGGGGGCGGCGTTGCGGTTGTAGGCTTCGGTGAAGTCGCGGATCGCCTGGGTAAGTTGCTCGACGCCGGCAAAGCTGGCGCCGGCGAGAGCTTTTCGGGTGAATATGCCAAACCAAATCTCGACTTGGTTGAGCCAGCTGGCCGAGGTCGGGGTGAAGTGAAAGGTGACGTTCGGGTGCGCTGCCAACCAGTCGTCGTTCTTCTTGTGGGTGGAGAGGTTATCGAGGATGACATGGATCTCACGATCGGGCGGGTGCTCGGCGACGAGTTCGGTCATGAATGCTTGGAAATCGACGCGTTTCTTGGTCTGGGTGGTCTTGCCACGAATGAGGCCGGTGGCGACTTCGAGCGCCGCGAACAAGTTGACCGTGCCATGCCGTTTGTAGGTGCTTTTGAGGCCTTGAACAACTTTGCCGCTGCTGGTCAGCACATACCCCCTGGCCCGCTCCAGCGCCTGGATTGTCGGCTTCTCGTCGACGCTCAAGACCAGCGCATGCTCCGGCGGATTGAGGTAGAGACCGATGATATCGGCGGCCTTGGCTGCAAATTGCCGATCGGTGCTGACGCACCACGAGCGCCGTCGGCGCAGCTGCACCCCTTCCTTGCGCAACAGCCGCCATACCGCATCGTCCGAGACGCCCAATGCCGCGGCCACCGACGCCCCGTCCCAGCTGGCCGATCCCTTGGGCGACGGCAATTCCAACTGGCGCAGAACCCGCAGGCGCAGATCCGCGCCATATTTTGGCGTCTTGCCCGGCCGCACCCGATCGCGCAGCCCAGCCAGTCCCGCCGCCGCGAAGCGCTTGCGCCATAGACCAACCGTATTCGGGCGCACCCCAAGCTCGCGGCCAACCGCATCGTTGCGCTTGCCTTCTAGGCACGCCAACACGATCTTGGCCCGTTCTACCAGACGCGCCTCCTCCGTCCGACTGCGCGCCAGCGTCGTCAACTCGGCTCTCTGCTCCGCCGTGCAGGTCAGCGCAATCGCCACCCGTGCCATCGGACACCTCGGCTGGTCTGAGGCATCCTACTTAATATCGTATATTAACGCAATTAAACACTAGGCGGGATACATTCCATCTCGGCGCCGTCGCCGGGCGCGGCTCGCTCGAACCGCGCGTGGTGGCGAACGAGGCAGCGAAACCGAGGGGGGCCGACCCGCAAAAAGTCGCCGACGCGTGACGACGGCCTGCTGCTGTTCACAGAACGCGATCCCGCGGCAGCACCATGAGTGCCGATGCCGCTGAAATTGTCTGTGAGGCTGGCGGGCTCGTCGCCCTCTCGCTAAAGGACGCTCCGTCCTTCATCGAAGTGCAGTTCCCGGTCGGGCGGTTATCTTCAGAGGCCTATAAGGAACGAAAGGCGGGCGCGGGCCAGACGTTGACGGCGCTCGGGTCTTACTGGAAGGGTCGGAAACCGCTGATCCTGTGCCGCGCTGTTGTGCTTGGCTGCTTATTGCCCGCGACCGACAATCTCGCCAAAGACCTCGACATCTTCCTGAAGCTGATGGGCATGGATGACGCCGCGTTCTTGCGCCGCGGCCTTATCCTGAAACCGTCGGAGATCGTGGGGCGGCTGATGCCGATGGGCGGCATCGCCTCGGACGACGCGGCCCACCTGTTCGTCATCAAACGGCGCTTTCTGGAAGAGGGAAAGGCGGTCTGGACGGAAGAACCGTTCGACCTCGACGGTTTCCCGAATTTAGTGGAGGACCGCAGCGCCTATCTCGACTGGCAGGACGGCATAGGCGATGTCGAACGCAATGATTGGCGGCTGCGCGCGCTTGAAACCTATACCTATGATCAGCGTGTGAAGCGCGCAAAACGGCCGGAGGAGTGCGGAGAAGAGACGCTACTCGATGGCGTCTGGCCCGAGGTAAATGCTCACCTCGGCACTCGTGCCGGGAGCCTAGCAGGGTTAATCGAGGAACTCGGGGTTGCCCGCTTCGGCCACCGGCCAAGACTGGCGGATACGTTCTGCGGTGCGGGCTCCATTCCCTTCGAAGCGGCGCGGATCGGCTGCGAAGTCTACGCGTCTGACCTCAATCCAGTTGCCTGTCTGTTGACTTGGGGAGCATTCAACGTCGTTGGCGCGGAGCCGCGAACTCGCGCCCAGATCGAGCGGGCGCAGGAGGTGGTTGCCGAGGCGGTCGATGTGGAGATCACTCGGCTGGGGGTCGAGCACGACGCGGACGGCAATCGCGCCAAAATCTTTCTCTATTGCCTGGAAACTCGGTGCCCCAAGACCGGGTGGATGGTGCCTATGGCACCGTCATGGGTAATCGCGACAGCACACAGGACTGTCGCGAAGCTCGTCCCCGACTACGAAGCGAAGCGTTACGCCATCGAGATCGTGACCGGCGTGTCGGAAGCCGAGATGGCAGCTGCGACATTGGGCACCGTACGCGATGGACGGCTGATCCACCCAATGAACCCCGAGCGCACCGGTGTCGAAATCAAGACGATCCGCGGCGACTACCGTGATAATGAGGGCGCCAACCGCAACCGGCTGCGGCTATGGCAGAAGAACGACTTCATTCCCCGTACCGAGGACATTTTTCAAGAGAGGCTTTATTGCATTCAGTGGATTACGAAGAAGACGCTGGATCAACCCCGACAGCGAACCTTTTTTGCCTCGGTGACTGCAGAAGATCTTATTCGCGAGCGACGAATTGAGACCATTGTCGGCGAAAACCTCGCGCCTTGGCAGGAAGAAGGTCTCGTTCCCGATATGCGCATCCAGCCGGGCGTTGAGACGACGCGGCTATCTCGCGAACGCGGCTGGACGCACTGGCACCATTTGTTTGCGCCCCGCCAGTTATTGGTGCTTGCACTTTGCCACAAGCACATCCGTAGAGATGCTGCCGTCACCGCTCTTTTTCCGAAGCTCCTCGATCGCATGACTAAGCTGTGCCGATATGATGCCCGGAACGTGGCGGCGGCTCGTGATCCGACAGTTCAAGCTACGTTCTACAATCAGGCGTACAATCCGCTGATCAACTACGGTGTCAGATCGACTGAATACGGCCTTCCCCATTTGAGGGAGCACGTGCCATCAGTGGTCATTCCTGGGACCTCGACGACCAAGACTGCTGCCGCAACAGAACCTTGGTCTAAGCCTGACCTTTATGTGAGCGATCCCCCGTATGCTGACGCAATCAATTATCACGAGATCACCGAGTTATTCATTGCTTGGCTGAAAAGGGATCCCCCGCCGCCCTTTGAGAAATGGTTTTGGGATAGCCGGCGCGAGCTCGCGATCAAGGGCAAGGACGAGGATTTCCGACGCGCCATGGTGGCTGCCTATGCCGCCATGACGCAACACATGCCGGACAAGGGCCTTCAGGTGGTAATGTTTACCCACCAGGATGCCGGCGTTTGGGCTGACCTGGGCGCAATCCTTTGGGCGGCTGGCCTTCGCGTCACGGCCGCCTGGAACATCGTCACCGAAACCGAAAGTGCGCTGAAGGAGGGCAACTTCGTCCAGGGTACGGTTTGCCTCGTGCTGCGCAAGCGCCTGAAGGAAGCGAACGCGCGGCGTATGGAAATCGAGGCAGAAATCGAGGATGCGGTTGCCCAGCAGCTCGGCCGCCTCACAGCACTCGGCGAGACTTGGACGGCTGAGACGCTTTACACCGATAACGACCTGACCCTTGCTGCCTATGCCGCCGCGTTACAGGTCGTCACCTCGTATTCCAGCATCGACCGCCAGCCGCTCGACCGGGACCTCTATCGGAAACTCGGGAAGGGTGAGCGGACGATGATCCGTGACCTCGTCGAGTACGCCGCGCAGGTCGCGAACGGGCTGCTGGTGCCCAGGGGCTTTCCCGGTGACGCGTGGCGCGACCTCGACTCGCCCTCACGCTTTTATGTCCGCATGCTCGACATGGAAGCAAAGGGGAATGCAAAGGTCGCCGATTTTCAGAACTTTGCCAGAAGCTTCGCCTTCGCTCCCTATACCGACCTTATGGCTTCCACCGCCGCAAATGCCGCCAGCCTAGCCGGCGCCGCCGACCTCAAAGGCCGAATGCTGGACGGCGAGGGTTTTGCCAAGACACCGCTTCGACAGGTGCTTTTCGCTATCTGGAAGACAATGGAGCGGGGCGATCCCAAGACCGGGGTGATGGCGCTGAAAGCCGAATATGCCCGCGACTATTGGACGCGCCGGCAGAAGCTGATCGGCCTCGCGGCCTATGTAGCAGCCAAGACAGTACGGACCCGACCGGACGAAAGCGCTGCTGCGCATGAGCTGGCTGAGGCGCTGAAGCTCGATAAAGTGGGTTAGGCGCGTGGCAATCGCGCGCTTTTCGTCGCGACGCGAAGCGCTCGGTCCGGTGCTCGGTGACCGACTGCAGGGCGCGTCCCGCTATCTGCGCATCGCCGGGTATTTTCGATCCTCGCTGCTCGAAGTCGTCGGCGAGGATCTCGCGACGGTCCGCGAGATTCGCGTGGTCTGCAATGGCGACCTCGACCCTTTCGACGTGAAGGTTGCTAAAGCCGCCCGCGATGGTCAGGCGGCATTGGCGCGGACGCTGGTGTCGAGCTGGCAGGCAACCGAGGACGGGCTCGATCTTTTGCTTGCGCGCGAACGCTATCGCCGCCTGCACGACCTACTCGTGTCGCGCCGGATGAAAGTCCGCGTCGTGCCGCGTGACAGCGAAAGCGTCTTCGTCCACGGCAAAGCAGGCGTGATCGAGCATGCCGACGGCCGCGTGTTTTCCTTCGTCGGCAGCCTCAACGATTCCGCCTCCGGTCTGAGGCACGCTTACGAAATCCTCTGGGCGACGAGGACGAAGCCGCGGCGCGCTGGGTGCGCGAGGAGTTCGAACATTTCTGGTCGCAGGGCGTCGATCTCCCCGACGCGGTGGTGAAGCATGTCGCAGCAATGGCAAGCCGGATCGAGTATCGCTCGATCGAGGAAGCCCGCGATGCGACCGGCGCCGTTCCGGCCGAAGCTGTGCTGGCGGAGCGGCCGATCTACAAGGGCGGACAGATCCTTCGCGCGTGGCAGAAGCGTTTCGTCCAGACCTGCGTGGAAGATCACAAGCTGCACGGCAAGGCGCGGTATCTGCTCGCCGACGATGTCGGGCTCGGTAAGACCCTGTCGATGGCGGCGGCGGCGCTCGTATTGTCGCTGCTCGACGACAAGCCGATTTTAATCCTCGCCCCGGCGACGCTGATCTGGCAGTGGCAGGAAGAGCTGGACGACAAGCTCGGTCTCCCGGCAGCGGTTTGGTCGACGCAGAAAAAATGTTGGGTTGACGAGAAAAGCCGGCCACTGACGCAAAGAGGCGATCCGGAGCTGGTGACGAAATGCCCGTGGCGAATTGGGATCGTGTCGACCGGGCTGATCATCAATGGGGACGATGCCGGGGAGCGCGGCGCGCTGGCGAAGAAATCTTTCGGCGTGGTGGTGCTCGACGAGGCACGCAAGGCGCGCGCCCCCCGCGAGACGCGCGGCGGGAATACTATAGCGACGCCGAACAACCTTCTCCGCTTCTTGCACAGAGTGGCGCGCAACGCCGAGAGCGTCCTGCTCGGCACGGCGACGCCGATCCAACTCGACGCGGTGGAGCTTTGGGATCTGCTTGCCGCCCTCGGGCAGGGAGCCCCGCAGGTTCTCGGAGCGGCCGCCGAAGGCGGCGAGTGGGCGCGGGATGAATCGATCCGCTTTCTGACCGGCGAGCGCCCCTGGCCCGAGGTCGACACAAGCCGCTGGGGCCTCTTCCGCAATCCGCTGCCTCCCAGCTTCGAAAATACCGTGTTTCGCGACATCCGCTCGGACGCGGGTCTGAAAACGACCGATGTTGTCGGCCCTCGCTACGACGACCTCCGGCCCGACATTCGCAGCGAGTTTCTGCAAGAATTTGCGGGCTTGGCCGCGCGGCACAACCCAATTGTCCGCCGGATCGTTCGACGGACACGCCCGATGCTGGAGGAACGCGGGCTGCTCAAACGCATCGGCGTGATCACGCATCCTCGTCCCGCAGATGGGTTGCCATCTGCGCTGTTCGACGGGCAGGGCCTCGTTATGGGCTTGGCGTTTACGGCTGCCTACGAGGCGGCCGAACAGTTCAGTCGCCTCTATGCGGCGCGGCAGCCCGGCGCCGGGTTCCTCAAGACGATCCTGCTTCGCCGGATCGGATCGTCGGCGCGCGCCGGCCTCGACACCGCCCGCCACCT
This sequence comes from uncultured Alphaproteobacteria bacterium, assembly GCA_963772295.1. Taxonomy (GTDB): domain Bacteria; phylum Pseudomonadota; class Alphaproteobacteria; order ATCC43930; family CGMCC-115725; genus AP-15. The sequence continues at coordinate 25,243 of CAVYWO010000015.1, read as the reverse complement.
GCTCGATCGGCTCGACGACGCCGGCATTCCGGAAAAGGAGAGAGGCGACGACGGCGATCCGAAGGAAGCAGCACCGCCCAACGTCCAGGAGATCCAGCTGCTGCGTGAAGTCGAACGAAATCTGGTGTCGGTGGTGGATCGGTCCGACATCGACCCCAAGGTCGAGGTTGTCCTGCATTACCTGCGCGACGGCGGGTGGCTGGAGACCAACGGCGCGATCATCTTCAGCCAATATCGCGCGACGGCGGAATGGGTCGCCGAAGCGCTCTGCGCCGCCTTTCCTGACGAGCCGGTCGCTCTTTATGCGGGCGGCGGCGCCTCGTTCGTTCAGCGCGGTCAGGACCGCCGGTCCGTCGAACGAGAGCAAATCAAGGCGTCGATCGAACGCGGCGATATCCGTCTGGTCTGCGCCACCGATGCTGCATGCGAGGGGCTGAACCTCCAGCGGCTCGGTGCGCAGGTCAATGTCGACCTGCCGTGGAACCCGTCACGGTTGGAGCAGCGCAAGGGCCGGGTGCAACGGATTGGCCAGGTGCGCGACGATATCCACGTTCTGAGTTTACGCTACGCCGGGACTGTCGAAGACGACGTCTACCGCGCTCTGTCCGAGCGGTTCGGGGACATCTTCTCCGTGCTTGGACAGCTTCCCGACGGCTTCGAAGACGAATGGATCAATGCCGTGCTCCGCGACCGAGCGGCAGTTAGGAATTTTTCGCAGCGGATCGATCGGGCGAGACCGCCGATGGAGCTTCGTTACCTTCGAGATGTCGCCGACGATCAGGGGCTCGATTGGGAGTACACCCAGCGCGTTCTTTCTTCCCGAGACCTTGATGAATGGATGCGGCAAGGGTGGTAACGGCCCCCAATTCAACCCAGGGGGGTCCGGCCAATGACACAACGAAACGATCTTCGTTGCTCCGGGATTCATTGGAGTGCCCTGGTCACAGGGCAAGCTATGTGCTTTCGCCAGGGGGGGGCGCCTATAGGGCGCCTCGATCGGCCGCCTGATCCGCGCCCATACGGGCCGGCCCTCAGTGTCGCCCCAATCGAGCATCAAACCTTGCAAACGGGCCGCCTCAAGCTCCGAGTCGCCGCCGTACTTTTGGATCAGCAATTGGGCCGCCCGCCAGATGTCAAGATCGGACATCACCACAACAATAGCCTTCGAATGGTCCAAATGATTTCTGGAAACGCTGTACAGGGGCATTGTCAGACCCCCCTAAACCCCGCTCATTCTGTGGTTAGACCGTTGGCGCCCATAGAAGGACGCCGCAGTCTCTCATTGCCGCACGGAATTCCTTCTTTACGAGCACCGACGAGACACGCGGCACCCGCTGATCTCCTCGGTAGACGCGAATTTCGCTGTGAGCGTAGTTCTTCGGCAAGGGATCATGCGCCGGACGAAAGTCGTGCGGCGCCACGGCGGTACCTGGCGGTTGGTTGTGAGGCAATTCAGCGGGAAGATTGGCAACCCTAAAGCAAACTATGCCCTGTCCTGCATAATCAAAAATAACATCCCATGGTTTGCTATATTTTGACCAGTTGACAGATACATCATCGCATCGGAAGCGGGCCGGTATTATGCGGTCGCCCTCCAGATCCTCTTTTACGCAACGCCAATAGAGGCTATGTCGCGCTCGAAAACCGCCATCGATGCCACGGCCATTTTGATACATTCTCCGCGGGCGGGGATGCGTCGAGGAACTCGCGAATCCGAAGAGATGCCCGCGCAATGCCAAGGGCGCTCTCCTCAATCTCCCAAGCCCTCGGCCGATCACGTCTGTAAGAGATGACACCGAGGATCTTTCCGGTGTTCAGAAATTCAATGTCGGCGTATTTGTCGCCGGTGATAAAGCAAATTGCAACTCCGCCCTCAGCCGAGGCAACAACACGAGTCGGCAATAAACTATCTATCAAAAGTTGTCGAAGCATGGCAGAAGCCCACGCTGCAGCAACCTCAGATGGTCTCTCAGCGCCGTCCGGCCAAAGGGCACGCTCTTTAGTAACGGCCTGCAATTTAGCAAAGTGTTGATCAAACGGTCGCCCAGCATATTGATTTGTAGCGGGACTAACCTCGCGCGCGCCAGCATATTGATTTGTAGCGGGGCTAATCTCGCGCAGGTAAGCGATCTCCGGCGAAAGGCGCTCCTTTTGCGGGTCTCCGGATCGTGCCACGCCTTCTGCTGGCCATATGTATGATAGGGTTGCAACAGAGGCGGCTAAGCCAGTCACGGTCGCCTCCGGTCCCAAAGAGCGTGAGCGGTCGGTGAGGTTAGATCTGCAAAAGCTCGAACGATCCACTCATGCCCGAGATCCAACCACCTCAGGACGCCCTGAAGATCCACCATCTCCGGTTTACCCCGCGCCGTCAAGCGCAACTGCACAACCTGTCGTTGATCTCTGTACCGAATGACATTCTGCGTAGCGAAATGGAGCCGGCCGCGTTGCGATGGCATTAGAAACGAGCCTGTCACATTCACTGACTCTGGCGGCGGCAAAAATCCGCCGCTCGTGTTTCCCCACCATGGAGAAAATAACGTAAGACTATCTGACAATGTTTCCCATCCTTCACCTTGAGGGATGTCGTTGATATATGTAATATCACACTGCTGGACGGCTAATGATCCTAATTGTTCTTCTCCTATAAAATCTTCGAACTGTCTCCATTCGCGCTCTAGGCGGGGGCGCATCTCTGATTCATATCGTGGATAAACCTCGGTCCCGGTAACTTTTCGCCAATTGATGATGAAGCGGTCACGCTGCACTTGAACCAATTTCGTCCCGTCACCGGAGAGAAACCAGAAGCGGGCCGAATTCGGATCCACTATCCCCATGCTAATGACGGGCCCCTGGGGGGACCTCTCGTCGAATCTTTCAATCTGAGACGGCAACGGCGGTTGTGTCTCGCTCGCCGGATATTCGGATTTTATTCGACGCCAATATAGACCCGCGTGGCCTGCGCGCCAGCTATCAATCCCTGAAAATTCCACCGATATGGCAACCTCGGAAACGGGCGGTCTTTCGAACTCTGGCAACCGGGCCGCTCCCTGGACCATGTAGGACCTCGTCGTCAACGCGGTTGACATAATAATATGCAGCGGGTTGGACAGATTGCCATACGTCTGCCTCAAGCGGCTCCCCTCCCGCAAGCCAGCGGCCCTTTTCCCGCCAAAAGGAGTTGGGACTAAATAGCACAATCCGATTCAAGTTGTCAATACGGCAATGCGCCAACCGCAATACAACAGGCAGCCAGCAGCTCACCCTGGGGATGCCAGGGGTTGCCGAAGGGTGCAAATGGGTATCCCGCGCACCCCGCGGCGTCGCTTGAAGGCACAGCTGCGGCATCTCCCGGCTGACTCACCGTGAAGGAGCGCCGCAGAAGGGGGTTGCGAGCGCCTGGCGCCCGTTGTGCGGGCCTCGCGTTCTCGGCCGTGAGACGTCTCCGATGAGCCCCGCGAAAATCCTCGCCGTCGATGACGAGGCCGATTTCGAGCTGCTGCTCCGCCAGCGCTTCCGCCGCCAGATCCGCGACGGGGAGTACGCCTTCCGCTTCGCGCGTCACGGCGAGGAGGCGCTCGCGGTCCTCGCCGCAGAGCCCGATATCGAGCTTCTTCTCCTCGACATCAACATGCCGGTCATGGACGGGCTGACGCTTCTCGCAAGGCTGCACGAGCAGGAGGCCGAGGTGCGGGCGGTCATCGTCTCCGCCTATGGCGACATGACCAACATCAGGACGGCGATGAACCGCGGTGCCTTTGATTTCGTCACGAAGCCGGTCGACATGCGTGACCTCGAAATCACGATCCGCAAAACCCTCACGGACATCGCCCGCCTCAAGGACCTCGAGCGCCGGCGCGCCGCCGCCGAGCGCGCCCGCGCCAATCTTTCCCGCTATTTCTCGCCGAACCTCGTGCCGCTGCTCGCCGAACGCGACGAGCCTTTGGGCCCGGTGCGGCGCGAGACGGTCGCCGTTCTCTTCGCCGACATCGTCGGGTTCACCCGCATGGCCGAGCGCATGGCCCCCGAGGGCGGTGGTCACGATGCTGCGGGAGTTTCACGAGAGGATGACGGCAGAGATCTTCGCTTGCGTCGGCACGGTCGAGAAATACATCGGCGACGCGATCCTTGCCATCTTTGGACTGCCGCAAGCGAGTGCCGAGGATCCGGGAAACGCGCTGCTGTGCGCCGATCGCATGCTCGCCGCGCTCGCTGACTGGAACCGCGAACGCGAAAGCTGGGGCGAACCCCCGCTCGCCATTGGCATCGGCCTCAATTACGGGCCCGCGGTTCTTGGCGATGTCGGCAGCGAGAGGAGCCTTTCGTTCGCCGTCATCGGCGACACCGTCAATACCGCAAGCCGGTTGGAAGCCCTGACGCGCAGCCTCAAATGCGCCCTCGTGGTCGGCAATTCGGTGGTCGAGGCGGTCCGTTCGGCGCCGTCACCGGCGACGACGGCACTCCTCGCCCGGCTCGAAGACAAGGGTGAACAGCCCCTGCGCGGACGCAGCGAGCCGGTCCGTATCTGGATCGGCCCGGAACGCGCGAGCGCCGGCGCCGCCGCGGCGGGATAGACCACCAGGGAACTCAACGCACGATCGGGTTCCTTGAGAGTTCCAATGCGGGCTATCTCGATCTCGCAATGGTCGCCGTGCTTCAGCTGTTCCGAGGCGCCTACGTGCCCAACGCCGCGTCGACCGAGCGGCCAAGCGCGGCGGCATGAACGCTAATCGCCGTGATTTCGTCGCCCGGCGCGCCACCTCGGCAACGATCGCGCCCGGCGCAAATGCCGCCGCTACCACCGCCCGCTTCTGATCCTCGCTCCACCGTCGCCGCCGCTCTGGGCCGCTGAATAACGCGAACCTCGCCATCGCACCGTCTCTTGCACCGGCGCAAACACCGCCGCTTGCACCGGTGCCTACCCAGCCCGATCAGCCGAGAGACAGCAAGGCGGCCCTCCGCGGAGGGTTACGCTCCGGCGGGGCTTTTTTTCTGGAGGGGAGCCCCTGGCCCGGCGGGCCGGGCCCCGCCGTGGCAAATCTGCGACATATCGGGGGATCGAGGAACGGATGCCGGACCCGCCGGCGTTATTCGGGACGAACTTTGCCGCTGGGCTGACTGGCAGCGACGGCAAAGGGCGCCGGCGGCGCCAGTGACCGTCGCCGGTATCATTGTGGAGGCGACGATGCGAACACCGATCCGACAATTGGTTCTCGGGACGGCTTCCGTCCTTGCTTTGGGTATCGCGGGCACCGCTCTGGAGTATGCGGCCGACGCAGGCAGCACGATGAACACTGCAAGCATGGCCCGCGCGCCTCAGAGCTCTGATAATCGGCAAACCCGCGAGTTCCTCCGGAAGGACGATCTCCGTTGGGCGCAGGTGGAACTTCGATTTCGCGGCCTTTACCGAGGATCGCTCGATGGCATTCTTGGCCCCGAGACACAGCGCGCCCTTAGCCAATTTCAAAAAATCAAAGGCTTAGACCAGACGGCATCACTCGACACGCAAACCTTTGAAGCGCTGACCGGCAATCCCAGGGGGCAGGGTCAGTTCAGCACGCCCGGCTACGCTGAAGCGATTACGAATTCATTTGCGCCCGGTGGTTTGGGTAGATAAAGAGGGCGTGAATATAAGAGGTACAGAGCGATCTTGGCGGTGATCGTCTCGTTCCGGCCGGCCCCGCCCCCCTCTGGCACCTGCTGACAGTTGCCGACAGGTGTGAGGGTATATCAACGTCACGCGCGCGCACGCGCGGACGCGGTAACATAGGGAAGCCTGTATCCGTGAGATGAGACCTTCGATAAGGCAAGACCCCCGCCCAACACGGTGCATCAGCCCAGGGTCGTTCAGGCAGGGGTCTGTATGAAGCTACGCTTCGCGCTCGGCAAACAGACGAACCATGCCGGCAACCGGATGTTCCGCGGCCTCGCCTTGAAACCCGCAGAAATGCTGGTCTCTAACCAGGTCCGCTGACAGCAAGGCGCCGCCCACGGCGCTGCGTGAAGCGTTGCGCGGCCGCGTCACCCGGCGTCACCGCTTCCTGTTGCAACTGCACCTGCAGCAGATCGACGCGGCGATCGATCAAATCGTGACTGCTGCGCTCGCGCACCAGCTGCTTGCGGGTGCGCAACAGGTTGCGCATCTCCTGGGTTTGCTCGTCCGGCACGAAGCTGCCGCGGATCAGGCCGTGCGCCAGAAGATCGGCCAGCCAAGTGGCGTCGTTCACGTCGGTCTTGCGTCCCGGCACGTTTTTGACATGCGCCGCGTTCGTCAGCACCAGGGCGAAATCGCCGTCGCTCAAGACATGCCACACCGGCTTCCAATAAACGCCGGTCGCCTCCATCGCGACATGGGTGCAGCCCTCGCCGGCAAGCCAGTCCGACAAGGCGAGCAGCTCCTTGGTCGTGGTCTTGAAGGTGCGCACCGCGTGCGTCACCGAACCGTTCGCCCCCGGCCTACGCCGGGGCAGGCTATGTGCCGAACGCAGGCCACAACCGTATCCTTGTGCACGTCCAGACCGGCGCAATGCGGATATAGAACTTCCATGCTCCCTCCTGCCGCTGCGCCGTCGGCGTGGAACCCCTGTCAAGGAAATCTAACAAGCGTGCTCCGGGGCCGTTGCCGGCCCGTGGCGACAATCTGGGGTGCTCAGGGGCTCCGGGTCCGACTAGAACACGGGCTCATCCGCACCAAGGAAAAACCGACCTCTGTGCCGACGACGGTGCGCACCCTAACCCCAACTCGCCCCCGTTTCATCTCCTGCGGGTCGGCACCGCCGGTGGGCGACTAGCAGCCTGTCGGACTTAACGATTTCGCGCAATTATCGGTAACATCATGCCGACAACTCGCATGGTTTATTGCTTGTTACAGCCGTCACGAGACATAAAATCCCAAAATTGGCGGATTTTTGGCTAAGTCCGACAGGCTGCTAGAACCGAGAGCAGCCAATCGGTCGAAGAACAGGTTCGCAAAAAGTGGAGCCCGAGTAAGGGCGGACTGCCAATCTTCTGAGGTCCGCTTTTGTGGAATCGCTGATCAGCGCGTATGTTCAGAGCATGCGGCCGGCAGGCTCTTTGCGCTTGTTCCGTTGCGATCGATCAGGTGGCAGCCGTCGCGGAACCCTTCCAACCTCGGCTGTGTTGTTAACCAGCAGAGAGCAGCCGCGTCCGCTCTGCGGAGGGTGGCCCCCCACCGCCTCGCTGCTCTTGAATGCGAAAGCGCCATGGTCCCCCCATGGCGCTTTCCTTTTGCGGTGATCGCCCGGCGTAGAACTGTCGGCGGCCAGCGGCGGAATGGCGCCGTCAGCCGTGGGTTGGGGGGCTGGGAACGGGCAACTCTGTCCTCAAGCTTGGGCATGCTGCGGGACAAACCCACTGAAGAGGCTATCGCGCCGTCGCGGCGCGGAATGCGCAAGCGGGATGGAACGAAAAACGGAATGTATGGGTTGGAACAGGTGGAACATGGAACACGCCCGCGAGCGACGCGAGCGACGAGCGGAGGACCCGAACAGATGACCAAATCTGCACCGAAGTTAGAACCTGCCGCGTATGCGCGCGCTCAGCGCGCGCTGCGCCAAGTGATCCGCGAGCATCCCGAGCTTTGCGCCGAAGGATTGATACAACCGCGGCACTCGGCGGAGTGGCGTGGGTGGTGGCAGATCGATCGCACCACGGAGCGGAGGGAGCTTGCGCGCGAAGTCAAAGAATTTGCGATGGCCTGCGATTGGCTCTCGCGACAGCCCCGACGCAGAACCGTCAACCGCGGCATTTCGAGCTACGAACTCAAGCACGTGGTCGAAGGTGAAAGCAGGTGCTATCTGACCAACGGGGCGTTCATTGCCGCTGCGCTGGCACAAGGCTTCACCGTTCGGCCGATGTACCGGGGCTCGCTAGACGCGTATCTCAACATCGCGACCGCAGCGTTCTACGGCAAGCCGCCGGCCCGAAGAGCTTCGGTCACGCCGACATGCCCGCGCCCGCGCGGCTCGGCGAGCCGCGGCCGGAATTCCGTCACGTAACGAAACGCAATGGCCGCGGGCCGGCCTGGAAGAGCCCGATTTCGCACCTCGCGCCCGGCCCGCCAAGCGCTTGCCTGCCGATGCTTCGACAATCCTCGAACGGTCGTCGACCCTTCCGCTGGCACTCTCGCGCCGCGGCTGCTAAGTTTGGCGTAAGGCAGAAGCCGCGCGCTCGCCCTGGCGCGTGGCGGTGCGCCAGGAGTGGGGTGGCGACCGCCGTGCTTCCCGCTTCTGCCCCGCGTTTCGCCGTCAGCCGGGCGCCGAGACTGTTCCCGCCGCTGTGACCGCCCGCGACGTTCGTGACCGACCGTTCCCGATGGTGTCATCGCCCAGCGGTCAGCACCGCAATTTTCCGGCAACGGCGCCAGCCCATCGAGGACGGTCAGCCGCGCCATCGTGACCAGCGGGGTCGTGATCCGGCGCCACGAAGGCGAAAACCGAATCCAAATCGTGAACGATGCGCTGATTGCGCGCGTAGAAGCGTTCCGCCGCCTGCCACCGGGTCTGCACCCGTTTGAGATCGGGGCCGGTGCACGACGACTTCAGACCACCGCGTTCCGGGCAGCCTGGTCGGCCCAACGGTCCGGACCATCGGCACCCCCGCGCGAAACGTGGCGGCGTCGAACTCGACCGCAAACCTGGCAGGCCCAGCGAAGGGCGAGGCGTGCGGCATGGCCCCGGAACCGTGAAGCTCCCGCCCGACAGCGCTAAAGAGTACCGAGCTGCGCCAGATCAACGACCGCGATAGAAATAGGAACCTCCGCAGTGTCAAGTAGTAGTGCTAAGGCTCGTCGGCGGAGCATGCGATACCACACCGGCGCGAGTTAATCCGGACTAATGTTGAGCCGGCCCTTTCGATTCCGATCAGCGGCGAGGCGTTGCTACAGATCAGGGTTGAGGTCGTCGCTGCCAAAACCGATCTGATAGTCCTCGCTCCGGGACTGTGCGCGGTCAATCCCAATCTCGTTCGATCCGATGTCGGCGCCGCGGGTCACAACATCGGCCAGCGCGGTGGGGCGTGATGTTTCCTGCGCATTTCGATCGCGGCTGTCAGTATTGATCCGAAAATAATGCTCCGCATGCTGGTAGTAACTCTGGGCAGCAACTCGATCACCGCCCGTCTCTGCTTCACGCGCAATGGCGAGATAGCGCTCGAATATTTGATCCGCGGTACCACGAACCCTCACGTTGGGGCCGTTGCTGTCGAATATCTGATTGTTTTGAGAAAGCCGTGGTTGCTGTTGGAATCGCCCTTGTCCGTTAGGACGACCGCGAAAGCGCTGATCTGTTCGTGATCTCATGAGCCGCCACGTTTATCCAAAAGCGCCCGCAGCGCGAGATTTTCCGGACTGGATCCCGTACGGTTTAAAAACTCGTCGACATCGGTATCGGTGACCCGACCGCCCGATGAGAGATTGGGTTCATGTCTCACGAAGGAACGGCCAGAGCTGGTATCGCGGATGAGCTGCCAGCGATCACCATTTGAACTTCGGTAGAAATCTTCAGTGGTTAGCGACATAAGGATTGCTCCTAGGGTTTGAGCGGCCGAGGATAGAAGATGTCTGGTGCCGTAAAGTATTATCTAATCTCATGTGATCCGTGATGTTGGGATTGGTCGGGTATCCCAGCTTCGCCGGCCGTCAGCGCTGATTGTCTGCGCTTTTGCTCGGCGATGGCAACGACATTCGGTCGGTATTGAGCGTGGTAGAGCCGACCAGGTAGTCACGCGTCATGATCGCGCGGAATGTCTCTGGGGGGCCGACCGGGCGATCCGGGAGGAAGGCGAGCGGTTGCGACGGGCGTTTCCGACGATCGACTTCGATCATCCAGGGCCGCGGCGCTCGCGGTCTAGCGACGCTCGGTGTCGCTAACCACGAAATCGACGCGCCTCGCCTCTTCGGGGATGGCGGCGGGGTCGGAGTGCGCGCCGGTCTGCCGCAGCGAGCCCGACCATCCGCGCGCCGCGTCCCAAGTGATGGCCGGTGGCCGGTCGCGGGCGAGCCGTCAGCGTAGCGCCCAGGGAGTCCGATGATTGATTCCTTCCACCGCGCGCGTGACTGGCTTCTCGATCAGGTGACCGCAAGCTGGTGATAAGCCGCACCCCGGCCTTGGCGGCGTTTCTGAGCGTCATCGGTGGGCCGCTGTACCTTCATCGCCGCCGCCGCCTGACCCTCGGCGCATCGTAGGCCTTCAGCGGTGGCGGAAGCTCGGGCCAGGGCTTCGGCGGTTCCAGCCCTTCAAGCTATAATCGCCGCGATTTGCGCGCAACGCCGGCCTCATTCGATCTCTTCCGAGGTCGCCTAGGGACAGGTTAGGGATAGATGCTAAATCACACCCGAATTCACGGCCGCGGCGATAAGTCAAATCTCGCCTAACCGATTGAGCTTACTGGTGCGGGCGAGAGGACTTGAACCTCCACGTCCTTTCGGACAACAGATTTTGAGTCTGATCCGGTCAGTTGCTGAGGCTTGCCGAACGTTGTCATTAGCTTCCTAAATAGCTATAATATCGCCCATCTTTCTTGCTGCAAGTTTCCGGGCGCTGCCGTATGTTGGTTGCACGGTGGTTGCACGATGGTTGCACGGCCTCGGCGGGAGCGGTGACATGGCGAAAGTGACGAAGCGCACCGTCAACTCGGTGCAGCCGGTCAAGGGTAAGCATGTCCTTCTGTGGGATGACGACCTGCCCGGCTTCGGTGTGCGCTGCCTGCCGAGCGGCCACAAGTTCTATTTTCTCAAATACCGCACTGCGGGCGGGCGCCAGCGGTGGTTGACACTAGGGCAGCACGGCCCATTGACGCCCGAGACAGCGCGCAAGAAGGCTCTGCGAGAGAAGGCTGCTGTCGGCGAAGGCGACGACCCGTCCGGCACGCGGCAGAAGAAGCAGCGCGAGAGTACGATTGCAGCAGTGGCCGATCGCTATCTCGCCGAACACGTTGCCGCACACAATAAGCCTAGCACGGCAGCCGAGGTCCGCCGCATCGTCGAGAAGCGCATCAAGCCGGGGCTAGGTGCGATCAAGATCACCGACTTGTCCCGCGCCGACATCAAGACCTGGCACCAGAGGATGAGCGGGACCCCTTACGAGGCGAACCGTGCCCTCGCCTACTGCTCAAGGATGCTGAGCCTCGCTGCGACGGATTGGGAGTTACGGTCTGACAACCCTTGCATCGGCGTCAAGCGGTTTCCGGAGCATGCGAGAGAACGGTTTTTCACCGATGACGAACTCGCGAAGATCGGTGCTGAACTGCTAACCTCGGAAACCGACCACTCGGAACTTCCCGGCTTCATCCTGCTCGTCCGCCTGCTCGCGACCACTGGGATGAGGCTGGGCGAGGCGCTCGGGCTCGGGTGGGCGGACATTGACCTGTCGGGCCGCGCGATCCGCCTCTCGGCCGCCAAGACGAAGGCCGGCGCCCGCACCGTCCATCTCGGCGCCGCTGCGGTCGCGATCCTTGATGCGGTGGAAGAGCGGGTCGGCGATGTCATCCACGGTCTCGACCCGAATAAGCCGCTTCCCGTCAGCACCGCGGAAAAGGCTTGGGCGAGGCTGCGCGAACGGGCGGGCATCCCGGACGGCCGGCTTCACGACTTGCGCCACACGGCCGGCACCTTCGCCGCTCTCTCCGGCGCCAATGCATTCATGGTCCGCGACCTTCTCGGACACCGCACCTTGGCGATGACTGGCCGCTATGTCGAGCGCGCCGCGGATTTGGTGCGCGCGACTGCCGACGCAATGTCGAGCCGGGTTGCCGCCGCGCTCAATGCCGGCGCGGTCGCCCCCGCCGAACTCGTCAAATTCGCCAAGGCGCGCTAAATGGCGTCGGCACCTTCGCCAGCGCGGCCCGCGTCGAGCGGCGAGCGGCATGGGCCTGCCGATCATCGGCAAGATGCTCGGCCACAGCCAGCCGGCCACCACCGCGCGCTACGCGCATTAGCGAGCGATCCGGTGAAGGCCGCTGCCGCCACCGTCGCCGACAAGATCGCTGCGGCGATGGCAGGGGGCTCGGCCGCCGCCGGGAAGGACGGAGCCGCGGTGCTGCCGATGCGTTCGGGCGGTTAGGGTCCGGGCGCGGTGGTGGTTGCCGGTCTAGCAGCCTGTCGGACTTAGCCAAAAATCCGAATTTTTTGATATATAGTTTCTCACCAAACTCCTCATGCGGAATATTCTTACGTAGTTCGCCATCTCAGCGTAAGAATGTTGCGTCCAACGCTTAAGTCCGACAGGCTGCTAGGGGATACTGGCGCAACCCGCATTGAAATCATTGGTTTTGTGGGATGTGCCAGCCGCGGCCCCGGCCGCAGGGTTGAAAATACACGCCAAGTCAAACACATGCCAACTCGGCGACGGCAATGCTTTTATCTTGCCGTCCTGTGGATGGGGCCCCGCGCCCCCGCCCCAACCCCGCCAGACCTCCGCCGGACTGCGCCATTCCTGGATCGAGCCTGAGGCGCCGCGTGGGCGCTCCCTTCGCAGCAGAAATGCATGCGAATGGTCGGCCGGTCACCATCTGGAGCACGCCCGATGTGCGCGATGATTGCGCTCCGGATGCCGCCCCACCACAGCTCGGATGACGGCTGTCATGACGCTGTTGGGGGTGCCGCTCGGCATGTTGACGGCAGAGGTTGTCGCACGATTTCGGACGGTGAGGCCACCAGGGAGATCGGCTCCGCCTCCGCGGACCGAATGCAACGCCAAGCTGACGTTTGCCGGCGGCAGCATCACGTTTCCGCTAACGATGCGGAGTTTCCGAGACGAGGCGTCCGACGGTATATTCAAGGCGGGCGACCCGAGCGGGTCGAGCGTGCCGAACGTCGCGAGAGTTGGCTGCATGTCGCGTGCACTCGACGCGCGAGCTCACCCCGCTGGGCGATCTGGGTGACCGGAAATTGGCGGATCACCTTCGCGTGGGATGGCGCCGAGGCGGTCGTCGTCGATCTGGAGGACTACCATTGACGATCGAGCCGAGGACGGGGACCGGGCTGCCAGCGATGCATCCGGGCGTCTTGTTGGGCGAGGAAATCCTGCCGGCGCTCGGCCGGCCGCGCGTCGAGATCGCCCACCTCCTGGGCGTATCGCGGCAGGCGCTCCACGCGGTTCTCGCCGAGCGCGCCGCTGTGACGCCCGAAATGGCGCTGCGGCTCGGCAAGCTCTGCGGCTACGGCCTTGAGCTATGGCTTGCCCTGCAAACTCGTTACGACCTCGAACGCCTGCGGCGAGAGAAGGCCGCCGAAATCGAGGCAATCCCAACCTTGCGAGCCGGTTGATTGGTGATTACAGCCGATATGTGCGGGCACCGGGCGCCGCTTCTCCGCTGGTACCGCGCGAGCCTACAGGCGGCACAGCATGTCTGACGAAGAAGGCCTTCGAGCGATCCGGTGCCGGCGCCGAAAATGGTATCGGGATCGGATCGCTAAATTCGCCGAGCGCGAGCGCACCGCGAGGGAGTGGATCGCCCTAATCGAGCTCGTCGATTGGTGCGCTCAATCAACCACTGCCAGTCTAGACGCGGAGTCACAGGCCAGAGAGGTCGCCTATCACCGCATCGCGGATTTACTGCGGAGAGGCGAATTCGAACACGGCAGTCGATCAAAGGTCCTCTACCTCGACGCGAATATGATAGGCGGCGGCTGGTCCCCGCGTTTTCGGCTGACGAGAGAGCAGTTCGAGATTGCATTCGAAGGCTTGGCGGCGCCGTGGGGGGCGTCGCCGCCAATCGAAGTTTTGAACTATTGCTGGTTGCGGCGCGATCTGGCCTGGCGATGGCTGGAATCGCATGGCTACCGCTGGCCGCCGCATTTCGAGCCTGTGGCGCAGAAGCCGGATAGCGGCGAAGACACGACACGCCCCGACGTCAACACACGAGCGGGCACGCTGGCTGATGCCGCTCAGGCGGAGCCCGCGTCCACTCAACCGGCCGCGGCGCAAGCCGTTCCGCGAAAGCGCGGGCCGAAACCCGTGAAGCTTGAAGCGGTCGAGAAGGCAATGCGGGACGCGATCACCGAAGGCCGGTACACCCGCAAATCTTTGCCGCACACGAAGGATGATGTTCTCGCGGTCGAGTTCGGAGCGAGCCGGTCCACCGCCAGAAAGGCAAGGATCAAAATCTGTTCGAATTTCTAGATCAGCAACTCAAACAAACTCAAAACTGAAACAATTAGGAACAGGCCGGTGCCAACGCAACCTTCTTGGACGCCATTTCAGGGCGTTGCCGAGAGGTTCAAATGGACGTTCGCCTGCTATCCGACCGCGAGGTTGCGCGGATTATCGGGGTGTCGCGCTCGACCCTGCAAAAAGCGCGGGTCTACGGAACCGGCGTTCCTTTTGTCCGCCTCGGGCATCTGGTTCGCTATCGCGTCGAGGACGTCGAGCGCTACCTGAATAAGCTTCCGACCCGGTGCTCGACCTCCGAGCCCGACGAATGACCGCCAATCGAGAAGGCGGGCGAGCTCGTCAACCGAGTGATGCTTCACCGCTCGACGCTGCGCTCGGTTACGCGCAGCGCGACTGGCGGGTGTTCCCGTGCCGCTGGCAAGCCAAGCGCCGCAAGCGACCGCTGACCGAACACGGTTTTCTCGATGCTTCGACGAACCCCGCAACGATCGCCGCATGGTGGCGCCAACGGCCCAAGGCGTTGATCGGGCTGGCCACCGGTCGCGCCAGCGGTTTCGTTGTCCTCGATGTCGATATCAAGTTCCCCGATCGCTACGGCTTCGACACGCTCGCTGCCCTCGGCTTCGCCCTGCTGCCGGAAACGCCGATGGCGCACACCGAGAGTGGCGGTCTGCATCTGTATTTCACGACCCCTGATGACTTTGACCTCCGTAATACGGGAGGAAAGCGCGGCAGCGGGATCGGGCCAGGGCTCGATTGGCGGGGCTCTGGCGGCTACGTCATCGCGCCGTCGCCCGGCAGCGGTTACGCCTGGGACCCGCATTGGAATCTGAACAGCGTCGCGCTCGCGCCGGTGCCGCAAGGGCTGCTGCCGCGTGAACGCGAACCGATCGCGGTGGCGCGCCCGATCAAGCCGACAACCGGCCTGTCGCCATATGCGGAGGCCGCGCTGGACAGCGCTTGTCGCCTCATCATCGTGGCGCCCGCGGGAGAACAGGAAAGCACTCTCCACGCGGAGTGCTTCTCGATCGGCACACTCGCGGGTGCCGGCGGCATTCCGGCCGAATTCGCTCGGCGGACGCTGATTTGGGCGGCGCACCGGATCCCCGATTACGACCCGCGCCGGCCGTGGCGGGCTCGAGAAATCGAGGCCAAGGTCAACCGCAGCTTCGATGCCGGAATGCGCCATCCGCGCGAGGCGCGCCGTGCCTAATCGGATCTTTGACGACGATCCCGAGCTGGGGGCAGAGGCGACGAAATTGCGGGACAAGTACCGCAACACTAAGAGCGCCAGCAAGGCAGACGAACTTGATGCTGGAGCCGTATCACTGGAAGATTTCTACGCCTATATGCCTATGCATCAATACATGTTTGCTCCGGCACGCTCCTTGTGGCCGGCCGCGAGCGTCAATGCCCGCATCCCGCCGATCGCGCTCACCGGCGACAACGGCGAACCCGTACTAGTGTTATGATGCGCAAATAACTATACACATGTCACGCTGCCTTCTTTCGCGTACGACGCACGGTGCAGCCGGGCTGAATCTCTTCCAGCCGCCGCCGACAGCGCTCGATCTTGGCGAGGATATCTTCGGCTTGCGCCCGCCAGATAAAGGGCTTGGGATCGCGATTCCAAGCCGCAATGAAGTCCTCGATCGCGGCCACCAAGTCCGGGACACTGGCAAAGCTGCCACGGCGCACGGCTTTGCCGGTCAGATCGCCGAACCAGCGTTCCACCAAATTCAGCCAGCTGGAGCTGGTCGGAATGAAGTGTACCGTGAAGCGCGGATGGCGCTTCAACCAGCGTTGGACCTGTGCGGTTTTGTGTGTGCCGTAGTTGTCCAACACCAGATGCAAATCCAACTCCGGCGCGTACTCGGCATCGATCTGGCGCAGAAAGCGCAAGAACTCCTGATGCCGATGGCGCGGAAAACACCGCCCGCTGACCGTTCCGGCCGCCACGTTCAGCGCGGCAAAAAGTGTCGTGGTGCCATGGCGCACATAGTCGTGCGTCCAGGTGCCGCAACGTCCCCGCTTCATCGGCAGCCCAGGCTGCGTGCGATCCAAGGCCTGGATCTGACTTTTTTCATCCACGCACAGCACCACCGCGTTCTGCGGCGGATGCAAGTACACGCCCACCACATCCAGCAGCTTCGGCACGAATTGCGGGTCGCGCGAGAGTTTGAACGTCTCCTGCCGGTGCGGCTGCAAGCCGTGCTCCTGCCAGATGCGGCACACCGTGCTCGCGTCCACGCCTTGGGCCCTGGCCATCGCCCGAGTGCTCCAGTGCGTCTGCCCAGGCGGTTTGCTGCTCAGCGTGGCCTTCACAATGCGTTCGGCCAGGCCCGGCTGGGGTTTGCGTCCGCGTCCTTCGGCCACCGCCCACAAGCTCTGCGCCCCCGCGGCGACGAAGCGCTCCCGCCACAGCCGACAGGTGTGCCGATTTAATCCAAGCTCCTGCGCAATTGCCACGTCGGCGTATCCCTCATGCGCCAGCAAAACAATCCGGCAGCGCTTCACCACCTGCTGCGGCGTGCCATGCGCCCGAACCCATCCTTGCAGCAGTTCCTGCTGTTCGGCTCTCAGCTCCAGAGTGGCTACCCAATTCCTGCTCACCCGCTGAGTAGGCCACAAGGCGAGCCAAATGTCTAGTTATTTCGGCAGCAGTACACTAGATGAGGGTAGAGTCGGAATGTGGCGCGGTGGCCTTAGGTCAGGCATGCGTGTTGCCGCCTCTTTCGTTTGGCGGTGCCTTAGTGGCTCGACCATAGCTCCGTTTCCACATCCCGCTCATCGAACCGGACATGCGGATTTCCCTGCATCCGGCTCTCGGACAAGACCTCACGCCTTCGTCCACGGCACGTCGTGCCCAAGCCGGGTCAGACGCACGAGCCCGAGGGTCTCGTAGAGGTGCGAGAGGGGATAGCTGCCGCCCTTACATCGTCTGGTCTTGTGCTTGAAGCGCAACCACCGACGCAACCGCACAGCCGTGTAGTTGTCGAGCGCCCGATACGCCGGATTGACGGTGCCTACCGAGAAGTAGTTCGCCCATCCGCGAAGGGTGCGGTTCAACTTACCCACCAGCTCTGTGGTTTCTTGCCAGGTATGTGCTCGGACGGTCAGCGCATGGACCTTGTCGACCACACGCTTGATGCTCTTCTTCGATGGCCGCTGTCCCAGGCGAGCCTGGCCGGTTCTCGGAGAATACATCCGCCCGAACGTATAACCCAGGAAGTCAAACTCCCCGTCCGGAACCTTGCAGATCCGTGTCTTCTCCTCGTTCACTGTCAGCTTCAGCTTGCCCATGATCGCGCGCAGGTGATGCAGCGCAGTCTCCGCGCTGCCCCTTCGGCACAGGATCACAAGGTCGTCCGCATAGGTGACGAGGCGAGTGCCGAGGCTTCGCTCAAGGCCGAACTTCTTCCAGCCCAACACGAACCGGCGCATGTAGAGGTTCGCCAGTAGTGGTGAGAGGGGCGAGCCCTGCGGAATGCCGCGCCGGTGGTCTCGCGCCTCGGTCGTGCGTGTTGTCCGGCCCCGTTGGTCGGTTTCTTCCACGGGGCAGTCCAGCCACATCTTGATCAGATGCAGCACGCGCCGGTCAACGATCCGGCGCGCCACCGACTTTAGGAGGTCGGTATGCGGAATGCTCCCGAAGTAGTCCGCGAGGTCGGCGTCGACGACTTCCGGGTGGCCACGGAACAGCCGCTCCTCCACCTCGACGACTGCCTGCTGGGCGTTGCGCCCAGCGCGATAGGCGTAGATTTCCGGCGGAAGATCGGCTTCGAAGATCGGCTCCAGCACCAGCATCGCTGCGGTCATGCAGACCCGATCCCGCACCGTCGAGATGCCCAGCGGCCTGAGTTTGCCGTTGGCCTTCGGTATAAACACTCGTCTGATTGGCTCCGGCCGGTAGCTCTCCTGCCTGAGCGCAAGCGCCAGTTCAGCCAGCCACCGTTCGACCCCATAGGCCTCGATGTCCGCAAAGTCCTGACCGTCTATTCCCGGCGCCCCCTTGTTGGCGCGGCACTGGGCATAGGCATGCGCCAGAATGTCGTCGCGGCTGATCTTGTCGTACAGGGCATAGAAGCGATAGCCGGCTTCTGCCTTCGCTTTCGCGTGTGACGCCCTCTGCAGCTTCTGAACACTCTTCGGAGTTGATAGGTTGCCCAATCTCCAGGTCCCTCACTACTTCCTGCGTCTGTCTTGAACCAAGGCCCCTTCCCTCCACCGGCATTACCCGGCTTCACCGGTACTACGGGCCTCTCCGCCACCCCATTGCGCCCGGCCTGTCCCTCGCGGGCGTCCGGTTGATCATCCCTGATCACGCATTGGGGCTTCCCGTGTTGCGCACGCTTTCCTTGTGTACATGCTGCCGCCACTACCCCGGTGCAGCAGATGGGCCTACTCCTCGCTCAAACTCGCCCATCCGTATCAGCCTTCCCCGAAACCACTATCGGGTCGGCCTGCACATCGACCTTTTCGAGGATTGCTCGGCGTTTACTCACGTTGCGGCCTGCACACTCGCGCGGTCACCAAAACCGTGACCGTTATCCGAAGGCTTCAGACATTTCGTCTCCTCCATGCCTGCTCCGGCTGCTTCCGGCTGGAGCGGTCGCCGGGCGGGGCTTGCACCCGCTGGAAAAGCGCCGCCTTGTCACGGTGCACGTGGTTGGCGGCCGATAGTCTCAGTTCGGCTGTCCATGGGGCGGCGCCTGTAGCGCCTCGATCGCTCGCCTGATCCGCACCCATAGGAGCTGCCCCTCGCGGTCGCCACGATCGAGCATAAGATCGGCACGGCTTGCAGCTTCAATCTCGGCATCGGCATCGTGCTTTCGGATCAGAAGGTTGGCAGCCCGCCAGATGTCAAGGTCGGAGATCATCGCGGCGCGGGATCTTGGATGGTCGAAATTGACTTCTGGACACGCCCTGCGCAACCGCTCGCCCTGTTCCCGGATTTTTCCCTGCCGGTCGGAGTTTAGGGCATCGGAGCGAGCCAATCGAGTACACGGAGGCGCGCCAGGGTGAACAGGTAATCGGCGTGGTCGAGCAACCTGCCGCAGAGATGAGGCACAGCCCTATCGTCTCCTAAAGGGGTTTGTTGCCCGGACAACCCAGGTAGCTGCGCGCAGCGACACGCCGGACGAACCGGCATGTCGCGCCAAGGTTTGCCTGATGGCCGCGCGAATGCGTGGGCGGTCGCCGAGGAGGAGCGTCGCGCGATCTCCGAGCGCACCAAGGCGGCCCTCGCCGCGGCCAAGGCGCGGGGCGTGAGGCTCGGCGGCCGGCCGGAGAGTCTGAAGAACACGGAATTAGGCCGGCAAAGAGCGACGGAAGCGCGACGCGCGAAGGCTGCGGCGCGGGCGGAGGATCTGGCGCCGGTCATCGAAGCCATCCGTGCAGAGGCAATTACGAGCGCAACTGGCATCGCGAAGGCGCTCAACGAGCGGAGAATTCCTACGGCTCGCGGCGGCAAATGGCAGGCGGTTCAAGTACAGCGCCTCTTACGCACATGACGGTCGCCATAGGGGCTTGAACGACAAGGATGCGCCGAAAGGGGCCGTTGCGTCGATCGCAGTTGACCAGCAGCCAGAACGCGAAGCGGGAGATCGGGCCGCGTGTCGAAGCAGGCCGATTGCCGGGTAACGCATTCGCAAGATAGGCTACGGCCAAGTGCGATCGAAAGACTGCTGGATGAGCGGCAGGTTCGTCCTTCATGGCAGCCCACATTCGCTGCCGTCCTACCGCGTGGCGCTGATGCTGCGTCTATGTGGCGTCGGCTTCCGGTTTCGCTACGTCAGTTTCCAACGGCAAATGCACCTGACGCCCGAGTTCCGCGCACTGTCGCGCTGGGGGCAGGTGCCGGTGCTGGAGCATGACGGGCGCGTGTTGCTTCAATCGGCGGCGATGGCACGGTCCGCCAAAACATCCGGGAGTGGCTGTTTTGGGATGCCGACCGCCTATACCCGCCGCTTTATGGGTAGAGTTGGAATGTGGCGCGGTGGCCTTAGGTCAGGCATGCGTGTTGCCGCCTCTTTCGTTTGGCGGTGCCTTAGTGGCTCGACCATAGCTCCGTTTCCACATCCCGCTCATCGAACCGGACATGCGGATTTCCCTGCATCCGGCTCTCGGACAAGACCTCACGCCTTCGTCCACGGCACGTCGTGCCCAAGCCGGGTCAGACGCACGAGCCCGAGGGTCTCGTAGAGGTGCGAGAGGGGATAGCTGCCGCCCTTACATCGTCTGGTCTTGTGCTTGAAGCGCAACCACCGACGCAACCGCACAGCCGTGTAGTTGTCGAGCGCCCGATACGCCGGATTGACGGTGCCTACCGAGAAGTAGTTCGCCCATCCGCGAAGGGTGCGGTTCAACTTACCCACCAGCTCTGTGGTTTCTTGCCAGGTATGTGCTCGGACGGTCAGCGCATGGACCTTGTCGACCACACGCTTGATGCTCTTCTTCGATGGCCGCTGTCCCAGGCGAGCCTGGCCGGTTCTCGGAGAATACATCCGCCCGAACGTATAACCCAGGAAGTCAAACTCCCCGTCCGGAACCTTGCAGATCCGTGTCTTCTCCTCGTTCACTGTCAGCTTCAGCTTGCCCATGATCGCGCGCAGGTGATGCAGCGCAGTCTCCGCGCTGCCCCTTCGGCACAGGATCACAAGGTCGTCCGCATAGGTGACGAGGCGAGTGCCGAGGCTTCGCTCAAGGCCGAACTTCTTCCAGCCCAACACGAACCGGCGCATGTAGAGGTTCGCCAGTAGTGGTGAGAGGGGCGAGCCCTGCGGAATGCCGCGCCGGTGGTCTCGCGCCTCGGTCGTGCGTGTTGTCCGGCCCCGTTGGTCGGTTTCTTCCACGGGGCAGTCCAGCCACATCTTGATCAGATGCAGCACGCGCCGGTCAACGATCCGGCGCGCCACCGACTTTAGGAGGTCGGTATGCGGAATGCTCCCGAAGTAGTCCGCGAGGTCGGCGTCGACGACTTCCGGGTGGCCACGGAACAGCCGCTCCTCCACCTCGACGACTGCCTGCTGGGCGTTGCGCCCAGCGCGATAGGCGTAGATTTCCGGCGGAAGATCGGCTTCGAAGATCGGCTCCAGCACCAGCATCGCTGCGGTCATGCAGACCCGATCCCGCACCGTCGAGATGCCCAGCGGCCTGAGTTTGCCGTTGGCCTTCGGTATAAACACTCGTCTGATTGGCTCCGGCCGGTAGCTCTCCTGCCTGAGCGCAAGCGCCAGTTCAGCCAGCCACCGTTCGACCCCATAGGCCTCGATGTCCGCAAAGTCCTGACCGTCTATTCCCGGCGCCCCCTTGTTGGCGCGGCACTGGGCATAGGCATGCGCCAGAATGTCGTCGCGGCTGATCTTGTCGTACAGGGCATAGAAGCGATAGCCGGCTTCTGCCTTCGCTTTCGCGTGTGACGCCCTCTGCAGCTTCTGAACACTCTTCGGAGTTGATAGGTTGCCCAATCTCCAGGTCCCTCACTACTTCCTGCGTCTGTCTTGAACCAAGGCCCCTTCCCTCCACCGGCATTACCCGGCTTCACCGGTACTACGGGCCTCTCCGCCACCCCATTGCGCCCGGCCTGTCCCTCGCGGGCGTCCGGTTGATCATCCCTGATCACGCATTGGGGCTTCCCGTGTTGCGCACGCTTTCCTTGTGTACATGCTGCCGCCACTACCCCGGTGCAGCAGATGGGCCTACTCCTCGCTCAAACTCGCCCATCCGTATCAGCCTTCCCCGAAACCACTATCGGGTCGGCCTGCACATCGACCTTTTCGAGGATTGCTCGGCGTTTACTCACGTTGCGGCCTGCACACTCGCGCGGTCACCAAAACCGTGACCGTTATCCGAAGGCTTCAGACATTTCGTCTCCTCCATGCCTGCTCCGGCTGCTTCCGGCTGGAGCGGTCGCCGGGCGGGGCTTGCACCCGCTGGAAAAGCGCCGCCTTGTCACGGCGCACGTGGTACGGAGTTGATCTCGCCCGGCGCAAGCTCTTGCCGCTATCCTTCGATGATGCAGTCGTTGCGCGCTGGCAAGCGTTGGCAGAGGCGGCGCTAGGGATCCTTGATGCGCATCTCGCCGATTGCCTTTTCCTTGCCGGTGCGAAGCCAACGATCGCGGACATCGCCAGCTATGCGGACATTGCCTTCGCCAGATTGAGCGGGCGGAACCTCGCCGAGTGGCCTAATGTCGGCGCCTGGGCCGGCCGCATCGAGGCGCTCCCGGGCTTCGCTGCGCCCTTCGACCTGTTGGCGATGCACGACGCCGAAATAGCACCATAGGCGAAGAAGATTGCTGTCGGCATACACAGGTGGCGTGGCCGTCCATGGTCCGTGGCGGTAGCTCCCTGGTCATGCGCCGCCGCACTGGTCGCGAGTATTCGGTCTGAGTTGCGCCGATTCCGGCCATTCGGCAGACGGCAACCGAACTACGAGCGGCTTCAGGGTGAGCCGCAGAAACGCTATTTGATTTCTAGTTGCGGTGCCAGCCGCAATGCGTTCCTGTGAGGTTCCCCATGCGCTCGGGCAACAGTCCTGCGTTGGCAGACATGCTCGTCATTAATTCAAGAAGGGTCGGCGGCATTCCGCACCGAGCCCTCGCTCTCACGCGCGTCACCGCGGTCTGGGCATTTTTGCTGGTCTCCGCCTCTGACCTCGGCCTGACCGCGCCGAAATGCGGCTTCAGCCTGTCTCACCGGTCGCCTCACCTGTTGGGGCCGATTTCGCCTTCCGCTTTCCGAAGGAGGGGCTGGATGCCAGCAGAGAGTACGACCATGTGCGGCGACGAGATCGTTGAACGCTGCGTCGATGGCGCGCGGCGATGGACTCCTCGCCAGCCGGAAAGCGCGGCCTCACGCGGCCCTGGGTCCAATGTCGCCGTAACTCCGTACTCGCGAGGAAAAATTCGCGCGATCAAATCGTATAAAAGGAGAAAGAAGAACTCACCGACGATCCGACTGCCGTTTTCAAATATCCGACAAGGGCACCCGTCCACCAAAAGACGCTGTTCTCAAACCCCTGCACTGATCGATTGTTAAGCGCCGTGGACACGGTCGTCAACAAACCGTCGCCTTGTCCGCCATCGCCGACATTGCAGCCCGCCAGAAGCATGGTCGCATTGGGAGAGAGGACGCCATTAAGGCGCCTGATTAGCGATTCCGCGGGGCCGACGAGGTGACTCTGTCCAGGACGCGTGATGTTCTGGTACCATAGGGATAGCGTTCCGCTTTGATTGAAGGGCTGCCCGGCGCCGATCGCCTGATATCCGCCGGTTCCATGGCCAAAAATGGTGAGAAAGTCGATGGATCTAGAGGTGTCTATCGCGTAATCGGTACAGGCCCGAACCGCGTGGCGACGCTGAACACTTTCGTTGTGAGTTGCCCAAGCCCTGGTCCGCCCACGACAGCGCGTCCCAAAATGGGTGGTTGCCGTCCGCGAGCCAGCAGACATTGAGCGCGGGATCTCTGTGTGGAGCTGGAAGCGAAGCCATCTTGCAAGCTCCCCATTCAACGTGGCCGACTTACAGAGATGTTTAGCATATCGCTGCGGCAGGCACTGTGACATCGCTCACACTGACCGCGCCGGCCCCCGTCGCGCCCCCGCGAAGCCGCATCCTAAAAATACACCCCTCTATATTTTCGGGGCCAGTCACTTGTTTTAATTAAGAAATATACCTCGAAATGATTTTTCGGATCGGTTTCAGGCCAGCGCGAGAGCGTAAATTATGCTTGAGCGCCCCGCCGTGGTCCGCCGCGCCAAACGGTGATCCTCTCATATAAGGGGCATAACCGGTCGCCGTCGATCTCGAACCGAGCGCCCACTAAGGATCGATCCCGTTCTTTGCTGATTTCGCTGATGTTGCCCAGTCATTCCGAGATCATGTCGCTCGCTGTTCCGACATGATCTCGCCCGTTTGAGGCGTCCTGCTGGCGGTGGGGTTTTGGCGAGCATCGTGCCGGCGGTCAATCCTTGCTGTGTGGTCGCGGTCGGATCCCATGTCCGAAAATGCCTTTGGCATCTCTTCCGCCGCCCGGGCGGCATGCTCTAGTGTACTGCTGCCGAAATAACTAAACATTTGGCTCGCCTTGTGGCCTACTCAGCGGTGAGCAGGAATCGGGTAGCCACTCTGGAGCTGAGAGCCGAACAGCAGGAACTGCTGCAAGGATGGGTTCGGGCGCATGGCACGCCGCAGCAGGTGGTGAAGCGCTGCCGGATTGTTTTGCTGGCGCATGAGGGATCCGCCGACGTGGCAATTGCGCAGGAGCTTGGATTGAATTGGCACACCTGTCGGCTGTGGCGGGAGCGCTTCGTCGCCGCGGGGGCGCAGAGCTTCTGGGCGGTGGCCGAAGGACGCGGACGCAAACCCCAGCCGGGCCTGGCCGAACGCATTGTGAAGGCCACGCTGAGCAGCAAACCGCCTGGGCAGACGCACTGGAGCACTCGGGCGATGGCCGGGCCCAAGGCGTGGACGCGAGCACGGTGTGCCGCATCTGGCAGGAGCACGGCTTGCAGCCGCACCGGCAGGAGACGTTCAAACTCTCGCGCGACCCGCAATTCGTGCCGAAGCTGCTGGATGTGGTGGGCGTGTACTTGCATCCGCCGCAGAACGCGGTGGTGCTGTGCGTGGATGAAAAAAGTCAGATCCAGGCCTTGGATCGCACGCAGCCTGGGCTGCCGATGAAGCGGGGACGTTGCGGCACCTGGACGCACGACTATGTGCGCCATGGCACCACGACACTTTTTGCCGCGCTGAACGTGGCGGCCGGAACGGTCAGCGGGCGGTGTTTTCCGCGCCATCGGCATCAGGAGTTCTTGCGCTTTCTGCGCCAGATCGATGCCGAGTACGCGCCGGAGTTGGATTTGCATCTGGTGTTGGACAACTACGGCACACACAAAACCGCACAGGTCCAACGCTGGTTGAAGCGCCATCCGCGCTTCACGGTACACTTCATTCCGACCAGCTCCAGCTGGCTGAATTTGGTGGAACGCTGGTTCGGCGATCTGACCGGCAAAGCCGTGCGCCGTGGCAGCTTTGCCAGTGTCCCGGACTTGGTGGCCGCGATCGAGGACTTCATTGCGGCTTGAATTCGCGATCCCAAGCCCTTTATCTG
>CAVYWO010000014.1:0-262399 GCA_963772295.1 uncultured Alphaproteobacteria bacterium | reverse complement strand
GGGCGCCCGTCGGGGCGGCGCATCCACGAGCCGGCATGCACTTCGTAGATCGAGATAGGCGCGTCGGGAGCCTGGCGCCGCGCCCGCTGCGCACACCATGCGTCGTCCGACCAGCGGAACGGCGCCGGATCGTCGACGACCGATGAGGTGGCGGGCGGCGGCTCGACCCGCCAGGCGACCGGATCGGACTTCATCGGCAACAGCGCGCCGTCCGGTCCGAGCAACTCGTATTTATAGAGCGCCCCGGGCGCGAGGCGTGGAACGAAAATCTCCCACACCCCCGCCTCGTGGCGCAGCCGCATCGGGTGGCGCCGCCCGTCCCAGGTGTTGAAGTCGCCGACGACGGAAACCCGCCGCGCATTCGGCGCCCACACGGCAAAGCGCACCCCCGGCATCCCATCAACCACCATCGCATGCGCGCCAAGGCAGGCGGCTAGGTCGTGGTGCTTGCCCTCGGCCAGCAGGTAGACGTCGAGTTCACCGAGCAATGGCCCGAAGGAATAGGGGTCCTCGGTCTCCTGGATCGGGCCGCCCCAGTCGATGCGCAGAACATAGGGGCCCGGGCCGACGACGGGCCCGACGAACAGCCCGGTCTGGCGGATCGGGCTCAGCGCCGATTGGCGGTCCGGTTCGTCGCGCGCGACGACAGTGACCGCGAAGGCACCGGGCAGCATGACGCGGACGATGTCGCCGGACGGCAGGGAATGCCGGCCGAGCACCGCGAAGGGATCGAGGCTGCGCCCTTCGGCGACCGCCTGCAAAGAGGTGGAGAGGCGCGGATCGTCAAGCATCGACGCTCTCCGCCGCGGCGATCGTGCGATCCGCGATGCGCGCCAACCCGTTGAGCGGAATGCCCAGCCAGGCCGGCCGGTTGGCGGCCTCGTAGCAGATCTCGTAGGCCGCCTTTTCCATCAGGAACAGGTCGAGCAGAGCGGTTTCATTGTCCTCGCCAACCCAGCGATGCTCGCTCGCCGCATGACCGGCCCGGTAGGCGCCGAGAAAGGCGTTGCCGGCGTCTTCGGCGAAGCGGTCGAGGATCGGCGGCCGCCCCGGCGAATCGGATTGCGCCGGGCCATCGGTGCGAGCGGCGGCGACGGCGACCGCATAGTCGAACGAGCGCAGCAACCCCGCCACGTCGCGCAGCGGGCTGGTCTTGGCCCGCCGCTCCGCCAGTGGCCGCGCCGGCTCGCCCTCGAAGTCGATGATGTAGGCGTCGCCCGACGACACCAGCACCTGGCCGAGATGAAAATCGCCATGGACGCGCGTCTTCAGCGCGCCCGGGGCGGTTGCCGCCAACCGGTCGATTGCGTCGAGCAATGCCGCGCGCCGATCCGTCAGGACGGCCGCCGCCGCGGCGGCCTGCGGGTCGGACCATGTCGCCACCCCGGCCAATGCCGCCAGCGCCGCCTCCAGCTGCGTTCGGACGCCGCCGGACCAGGCTGCAATATCGGCCGCCGTCGCCGTCTCCGGCGCAAAGGCCGGCTGGTCGGTCGGCATCGCCAATACGGCGTGCAATTCGGCGAGGCGCCGGCCCAGCGCGGCGGCAAAATTGCCATAGGCCCCCATCGCGTCGGCGATGGGTTCGATCTGAGTTTCTGGATCGACGATTTCGGTTGAATTGAGCAGGCGGGACAGGAAATTGAGCGTCCAGCCCCAGCCGTCGCCCTGGTTGCGGATGAACCCTTGCATCAGCACCATTGTATAGGGTGTGCCGTCGGGCTCGAACCGCGCCACCTCGCCCAGCAGCGGCGCGGTGCTGGCAAAGCCGCGCTCGGTCAGATAGCGGGTCATTTCCGCCTCGGGATGGATGCCCGGCGACAGGCGGCGGATCAGCTTGAGCACCGCCTTGTCGTCGACGATCAGCGAGCTGTTCGACTGTTCCGCGGACAGACGGCGGATTTCCGGCTGCGGCGAAAACTCGACCTGGGCGAGCTGGCTCGTCGGCATGAAGCGAACTTCGCCGGAGGCGAGCTGACGCACGGCGGAGACGGCGAGCAGGCGCAACACCGTCAACGGCAGCGCATCGATCGCGAAGGCGTCGGTCAAGAAACCCACCCGGCGCCTGCGCCGCACCCGAGCCAGCGCCAATTGCTGCGGCAGGGCGTCGCTGAAGGTATCCTCCCAGGCGATCGACAAAGGCAGCAGATAGGTCTCAACTCGGCGCGGCAGCGTGACCTCCAGTTCGGTCAGCAGCAATTCGATCTGCTGAGTCGTATCCGGTAGTGCCGCCGTTATGCGCACCGACTGGATTTTCTCGTCCTTCGAAGCGAACCAGCGGCGGCGCGCGAGATAAGCGGGCAGCGCCTCTTGCTCCAGAAAGCGGCGCTCGGTCGGCTCCAGGACATCGGCGACGCCGCGCCGCAGCACCAGCGTGGCGAGCTCGGCCATCGGCTCGGGCGCCGGCAGGTGCCAGTCCGGCAGGCTGGCGTCGGTCGACAGGAGGAACCAGTAGAACGCGAAGGGCGGCAGGGTCAGCAGATAGGTCAGCTGTCCAATTGGCGGGAAGGTCGAGCCGCCCGTCAAATCGACGGGGATGCGCCCGGCATAGCCCGACAGGTCGAGCTCGACCGCCTGAATCACGCGCGACAGGTTGCAGACGCAAAGGATCGTCTCGTCCTCGCACTCTCGGAGAAAGGCGAGAACCTTGCGATTGCCGGGATAGAGAAAACGCAATGTGCCGCGGCCGAACGCCTTCTGGCGCTTGCGCACGGTCAGCATGCGCCGCGTCCAGTTGAGCAGCGAATACTGGTCGCCGGCCTGCGCCTCGACGTTGATTGCCTCGAAGCCGTAAACCGGGTTCATGATAGGCGGCAGGATCAGAGTTTCCGGACTGGCGCGGGAGAAGCCCCCGTTGCGGTCGGGCGACCACTGCATCGGCGTGCGCACGCCGTCGCGGTCGCCGAGATGGATGTTGTCGCCCATGCCGAGTTCGTCGCCATAGTAGATCACCGGGGTGCCGGGCATCGACAGCAGGAGCATGTTCATCAATTCGATGCGGTTGCGGTCGTGCTCGAGCAGCGGCGCGAGACGGCGGCGGATGCCAAGGTTGAGTCGGGCGCGTCGGTCGACGGCATAAGTCTCCCACAAATAATCGCGCTCCTTGTCGGTCACCATTTCCAGCGTCAATTCGTCGTGATTGCGCAGGAAGATCGCCCACTGGCAATTTGCCGGGATCTCCGGCGTCTGGCGCAGGATGTCGCTGATCGGAAAGCGGTCCTCCTCGGCGATTGCCATGTACATCCGCGGCATCAGCGGAAAATGGAAGGCCATGTGGCATTCGTCGCCGTCGCCGAAATATTCCTTAGCGTCCTCCGGCCACTCGTTGGCCTCGGCGAGCAGCATTCGACCGGGCCCGTAATCGTCGAGGGCGCGGCGCACTTTCTTGAGGATTGCGTGGGTCTCCGGCAGGTTTTCGTTGCCGGTTCCTTCACGCTCGACCAGGTAGGGCACCGCGTCGAGGCGCAGCCCATCAACGCCAAGGTCGAGCCAGAACCGCATGATGCTCAGCACCTCCCTCAATACCCGCGGGTTGTCGAAATTCAGGTCGGGCTGATGTGAATAGAAGCGGTGCCAGTAATAGGCCTGGGCAGCCGCGTCCCAGGTCCAGTTCGAGGTTTCCGTGTCTGGCTGCTGCCGTTCTACCCGTCTCCGCGGCGCGACGACGGTTACGACATTTCCGATTATCGCGGCGTCCACCCTGACTACGGCACGCTGGCGGATTTTCGCCGCGTCGTCGCCGGCGCGCACGAGCGCGACATACGCGTCATCACCGAGCTGGTCATCAACCACACCTCGGACCAGCATCTGTGGTTTCAGCGGGCCGTTGTTCGCGTCAAAAAACGATTTGACGTGAAGCTGATAGATGACCGCGTCCTTGTACCAGAGCGGGTCGTTCATCACCGATAAGTTGCGCTTTTGTCGCATCAGGTGGCTCCCGCGACGGGTCGGATGCGCCATATCGCAAAGGGAAGCATCGCCGGATCGAGGCGGATATGCTGTACCTTCCCGTACCAGACGAAGCCGCGGCCGGTCATCAGGTCCTCGACCGCTGCAGCGGCCGCATCGGACAAGCCCCAGAACCACAGCGGCACCTCGATGTCGGATTCCTGAGGAAATTGCGGATCGAGGTTGACGGCCACCAGGACGACGTTCTGCAGATCGGCCGTCGCCTTGGCGTAATAGAGGATTTGGTCGTTGAACGCGTTGAGGAAGCTGATCCCGAGATGCGTCTGCAACGCCGGATTGGCGCGGCGGATGCGATTGAGCCGGGTCAGCTCGGCGATGATGTTGCCGGGCGCATTCCAGTCCCGGGCGCGGATTTCGTATTTTTCCGAGTGCAGATATTCTTCGCGTCCCGGCAGGGGCTGGGCCTCGCACAATTCGAAGCCGCTGTAGACGCCGAACAGGCCCGATAGGGTCGCGGCGAGGGCGGCGCGGATCAGGAAGCCCGGGCGTCCAGAAGTCTGCAGAAACGCCGGATTGATGTCAGGCGTGTTGACGAAGAAATGCGGACGGAAAAAATCGCGCGCGTTGGTCGTCAGCTCGGTCAGGTATTCGGTCAGCTCCGCCTTGGTGTTGCGCCAAGTGAAATAGGTGTAAGACTGCGAAAAGCCGAGCTTGGCCAGCCGGTACATCAGCTTCGGCCGGGTGAACGCCTCGCCGAGGAACACTGCTTCGGGAAAGCGCGTGCGCACCTCGGCGATCAGCCATTCCCAGAACGGCAGCGGCTTGGTGTGCGGATTGTCGACGCGGAACAGGCGCACGCCTTCGTCTGCCCAGAACAGGACGACGTCGCGCAGCGCCAGCCACAGGCCTGGCACCGCCGCGTCGGCGTAAAAATCGACGTTGACGATGTCCTCGTATTTTTTCGGCGGGTTTTCGGCGTAGCGGATCGAGCCGTCCGGCCGCCACGGGAACCAGTCCGGGTGCTCGCGCAGCCACGGGTGGTCAGGCGAACACTGCACGGCGAAATCGAGCGCAAGTTCGAGGCCGTGCGCCGCAACGGCGTCACGCAGGCGGCGGAAGTCGTCGAGCGTACCGAGAGCAGAATGGATCGCGTCGTGGCCGCCCGCCGCGCTGCCGATCGCATAGGGGCTGCCGGGATCGCCCGGCCCCGCGCGCGGGGAATTGTCGCGGCCCTTGCGGTTGGTCCGGCCGATCGGGTGGATCGGCGGGAAATAGAGCACGTCGAAGCCCATGTCCCGGATCGCCGGCAGCCGTGCGATCACGTCATCGAAGGTGCCGTGCCGCGCCGGATCGCCGCTCTGCGAGCGGGGAAACAGCTCGTACCAACTCGCAAACCCGGCGGCGCGCCGCTCGGCGTCGACGGGCAGTTCGATCGGGTGACGGCTGGCATGCGGGCGGATGCGCGCCGCCGCCATCCATTCGGCTGTCGCCGGGGCGAGCAGCAAACGGCGGCGCTCATCGGGCTCGGCTGCGGCCAGGCTCGCGGCGAGCGCGGCGAGGCGGGCGGCGGCGTCGGGGTTGGCGGTCTGCGCCGCGACTTCGCCGACCAGCAGCCGGCCCTCCTCGAGTTCAAGATCGATCGGCTGACCGGCGGCGTGCTTCTTGTCCAGTTCCTCGGCAAAATTGCCGAACCGGTTCTTCCACGCGAGCACCGTGAACAGGTGGCGCCCGAGGCGGGAGAGCGGGAAGCGGCCCGACCAGCGGTCGTTGCCAAGCGGCCGCATCGGCATCTCGCGCCAATCCGGCTCGTCCGCGGCTCGCCACAGCAGCGCCGCGGCGAGGCGATCATGACCGTCGGCGATCAGGTCGGCGGTGACCTCGACGATGTCGCCGACGAGGCGCTTGGCGGCGAAGCGTCCGCCGCTGACCGATGGACTGATGGCCTCGATTGCGATGCGAGGCTTGGCCGCCGCCGCGAGCGCGTCCGGCGCCGGCAGATCGACCGGCGTGGTCGCGACCGCCCGCACCAGCTTCACTTCGGCCGGCGCGACGACGATCGTCCCCTCGGGCCCGACCAGGGGCCCCCCGCTGCCGTCGTCGAGCATGGCGCCGCCGAGGCCGCTCGTCGTCAGCAGCGGAGCGACGGCAACCGAGACCGGCTCGTCGAGCCTGGGGTTGACCAACAGCAGGCGCTGCTTCGCACCGGGGCCGGCGCCGCCAAGCAGCAGGGCCGCGGCCGGCGCGCCCGGCGGCGACAGGCTGCGAACGGTCCCGGGAGTGCGCCCGACCGCCTCGGCCGCGCTCCCGGCATTGGCGGCGGCGATGTCGGCGGTCAAGTCGAACGGCGCTCCGGCGACGAGACGAGCGAAATCGTCGGGACGGTCGCGGGCCGGATCCATTGTGCGGGTCGCCCCGTATTCGAAGCCCATCGGCATCAGCCAGCCCGCACTCCAGGCGGCGCCGAACCCGATTGCCCGCGCGGCTGCCCGCCGCGCTCGCCCGGAATCGGCAAATCCGCGGCTGAGGCGGCGGTCGAACGGGGTTTCCGCCACGGCAATCGCCGGCGCAACCGGGGCCAAACCATCGACGGCCTCGACAAATGCGCCGCTGCGGTAATCCCAGGCGCCGGTGCAGCAGGCAGCACGGTCGAAGCCGCACGCCGCCAATGCCGCCGCCGCGGCGTCATCGAGGCCGAGCGTCCACGCGATGAAATCGGCAGTGCCCGGGCGCTCCTTCATCGCGCCGATCACCCGGCGCCAGAACGGCGGCGGCACGCGATGCGGCCACAGACAGCGGAAGCCGACGATGCCGGCATCGGCCCACAGCGCCAGCCGCTCGCTCCAGGCGGCGACAAGTCCGTCGTTGTCGCCGTCGGCCCGCAGTCGGGCGACGCCCGGCTCTCGCGGCGGACGCCGCGGATCGGGCGGCTCGTCACCGGTATCGCTCCCGTACCAGGCCGCCGCGCCGTTTCCAGTCGCCTCCGCGGCAACGCGGTCGACGACGAGATCCAGCATCGGGCGCAAGCCGCGGCTGACCGCCGCCTGCGCCCACCGCGCCAGGGCCGCGACCGCGTCGCCCGCGCCGAGCCGCGGGTCGAGACGGTCGTGATCGGCGGTCAGAAACAGATCGCCGGAGGCACCCGGCCGAAACGGCGGGGCAATGATCACCGCGCCGAATCCCATCGCCGCGATCCGGTCTAAGTGCCCTCTCCATTCCTCGATCGGCCCGGCCAATAACGGATGGAGATAGTAAAACCCGGTTCCCGCCATATCGTTGTATCGGTGACGCCCCCGAATCCGTCGCGCACGATGAAGGTTGAGCTACCGGGCTCGGCGACCCGTCGATAGAGACGCGTGATATTGCCGGCAACAATCGGAAATATCTGCGGCAATAGTGCGGAGCGGGTGCGGTCGTTCCTCCTTGTTGTTGCCCCTGGCCCGCGGCGCGAGGACCGCCGCGGCGATTGCACTCGATGGCGCGGCGCGCCCGGACGGCGTGGTTCGCGCATTGCGGTGTCGAGCAGATAGACAATCCACTCGCGGATTAGTTCCCGCACGCGGTGGCGATCGCCAGTCGAGGGACCGCACCTCCGGACACGGCTGCCCCGGCCCCGTACGGTCGCGACCGACGTCGCGGCAACGACGACGGTCACCCGAGCCGCATCCCGACCGGACGGCCTTGAGCTACCTTAGCTCATTTGTGTTCTCGGTTGGCCTCATGCCTGATTTATGCTGATCTCGATTGCTCAAAGGACTGACCGAACCATTTGGCGAAGCCTACTTTCCTCCACCGCGTTCACCAGCTGCCAGCAAGAGGCATGCTTTTTAGATTCAGATATGCGTAAAATAGGCGCAATCCTTTTTCGAGGGCCGGGTCACCCACGCCCTGAAACAGCCGAGCGGAGTGCGGTACTGGTTTGGGCGGCACGCACGCTGAATGATGGAGAGGCCTCGCAACGCGAACCCGCGACGTCGATAAGCCGGGGGAAATTACCTCCTAGCTAGCCCAAGGCTAGCCCGGCTGACGGTCCTCGATTGGCTCGCCCCGATGCCCGATACCCTGACCGATCGCGCTATCCGGGAAGAAGGCGAGCGGATGCGCAAGGCGTTTCCCGAAATCGATTTCGACCATCCCAAGCCAAGTCGCCGCGATGATCTCCGACCTTGACGTGTGGCGCGCGGCTAACCTTCTGATCCGCAAGCACGGTGCCGACGCCGAGATTGAAGCCGCCCGCTTGCAAGACCTGATGCTCGCCCGCGGCGATGATGAGGGACGGTGGACGGAATGGGTCAGGCCGACCCAAACCGCCGTTGGCAACGACACCGGCGAACCCTTGCGGGTGCGTGTCTGTCAGGTGAAGCGTGGACGACGCTGCAATTCAGACTCAGACGCCATTTCCGCCCTCAAGTACGGCGACTGGAAAATCGTCAAGGAGACGGGAAACCGGCACCACCCCTTCGTGCGTGCGCCCCGTGAACACATCACGCCAAACGCCCGTCGGCAGCCGGAGCGTTGTGGAGCCCCACTCGGCCGTGCCGCTCACATACAGGCGCCCTACGAGGCGGGGGACCGCAACAGCTAGGGCTTGATCGCCACGACTGCGGATAAACGCGCAGAGATGATTGCCGCTCTCGCCCTCGACTTCCAGCGGTTGGTAGTCGGCCTCGGCAAACAATTCGGGACGGGAGCGGCGCAGCCGGAGCAGCCGATGGATGACGAATATTTTCTCGCGCCCATCCTCGTATCGACCGCCAAGATCGGCCACGGACGTGACGGATACCATCGCGATCAGACGGTTCCGCAGAGCCCAATCGACGGCGCGGCGATTGTCCGGATCGACTAAGTTGAAATCCCACAATTCGCCGCCATGATAGATATCGGGCACGCCGGGGACGGTCAGCTTCAAAACGACCTGGGACAGCGAGGAGATCGCACCAGGCCGGGCCAGCGACACGAAAAATCCGTGAAACCTGGCAAGGAACGGGTTGGTTCGCGAAGCATCGAGCACGCTACGGACAAACCGCTGCACCCCGGCTTCATAGGCGGCGTTTGGGTTGCTCCAGCTCGACTGCTCCTTCGCCTCGCGAACCGCCTTGATCATGTAAGCAATAAGGCGCTCGGCGAGAGCCTCTACTCCGGCTGGATTGTTCGGCGCCAAATCCATCGGCCAGGCACCAAATAGCGCCTGATAAAAGAGGTACTCGACGTTGCCGTCCGGAACGATCTCGTCTCCGACCGCGATGCGGCGCGATCGGTTGAGGCGGCGCCACCGCGCGACTTGTCGCCCCCATTCGCGCGGCAGTTCGGAGAGAAGCGCCAGTCGCACCCGGGCGTCTTCGCCGCGCTTGGTGTCATGGGTTGCCGTTGTTACCATCGCCTGCGGCCATGTACGCGCGCGCTCCTGCGCCAAGTGATGGAAGGCGGCAGGCGATATGCCAAAGCGGCGCGGGTCGCCGCCGACCTCGTTGAGCGCCAACAGCCGGACATAGCGGTAGAACGCCGTATCCTCGCAGGCCTTGGCCATAACCGGGCCGGTCACCTGCTGGAAATGCATCGCTACCCGCAGCGCGTCATCATGCGTTAGGTGAAGCTCGCGGTCTTCCGGGCGGCCGGTCAGCACGCCGTGGATGAAATCGAAGATCCTGGTATCGGTGGTGCGCCACCGTTTCTTCGCCTGGGCCAGCGCCCATTCAATGTAGCGGTCGTCCTCTGCGGCGACGCCGCGCGACGACACGTAGGTGCGATACACCGGAAAACCGGCGACTACCTCTTCGAGCGCGGAGAGCATCCTGTTCTGCGTAAAGTCGCGGGTCCGCCAATCCTCCATCGCCAGGCTGTGGAACTCGCGGGCCAGCACGTTCATCTCGCTCGCGAGATTGACCTGCATGATGCGCCTCTTGCTAGCGTACAAGACCTCATCGAAGCTTTCGCTGCGCTCGGCGATGCGGCGGTAGAGCCGGCTCATCGCGCGCTCGCCGGCGGGATCGACAAACAGCCCGAGCACCTGATTGATGAAGTCGTACCCGGTGCTGCCTGCGATCGGCCAATCTGGCAGCCGCTCATACGGCGCAAGGATCTTTTCCACCGTCGCATAGAGAGGCCCAAACTCCCGCTGCAGCCGCTCGCAATAGTCCCGCGGGTCGTAGAGGCCATCGATGTGATCGATGCGCAGTCCGTCCACGTCACCATGTCGAACCAGTTTGCCGACCAAGCGGTGGGTTGCCTCGAATACTTGCGGAAACTCCATCCTCAGGCCGGCCAGCTCGTTGATGTTGAAGAAACGACGGTAATTGATCTCCTCGGCAGCGACGCGCCAATCGGCGATGCGGTAGGCCTGGGCTTCGAGCAGCCGGTGCAGCCGCTGGAAACTTGCCGGATGCCCCTTTTGACCGGCAAAGCACCTAAGGGCAGCTGCGATAGCTTCCGCGATCTCGGGTTCTCGGACGCGTCCGGCCAGTCGCTGCTTCAACGCCGCCGCACGCTCGCGCGCCGCCTTAGACGGGCGGGGGAGGGTTGCAAACGCAGTGACGAATTCCGCAAGATTTGCATGTCCCTCGGCAAGAATGGACGGGTACGCGCGAGGCGAGATCGGCAGCGGGTGCTCGAAATACCAGGCGCTGAAACTGCCCTCGGCGGCGTCAAAGCGAAGCTCGATCTCGGCGTTTTCGAGCACGACGCCGTACTGCTCGCCGAGCACCGGCAGCAACACGCGGCCTTTGAGATCGCGTCGCGCGGCATCCCAATTAATATCAAAGTAATCGGCGAACGGTGATTCCTGCCCCCATTCGAGGACATCAAGCCACCAGATATTATTACGCCCGCCGACGCCCATGTGGTTGGGCACGAAGTCGAGAATGAGGCCCATGCCATATCGATGCAAAGCATCGATAAGCGCGCGAAAGTCGTCTTCCGAGCCAATCTCCGGGTTCAGCCGGTTGTGATTGACGATGTCGTAGCCATGGGTTGAGCCGGGCCGCGCCTCCATGATCGGGGAGGCGTAAATGTGGCTGACCCCGAGTTCGGCTAGATAGGGCACCAGCTTGATCGCGTTGCGGAAGGTGAAGCCGCGATGGAATTGTAGGCGATAGGTCGCGCGGATCGCGACGGAACCCTGCGGGCGGCCGCTCATGCTTTCGGTGGCAGCAGAACGAAGACCGCGCTCCCGGGCGCTCCGAGCGTTTCCGCCAAGGCATACAGAATGCGCCCGCTCTCGCCGATCTCGCGGGCAAAAATTCGCTCACGGGCAAAGTTCGCAATCAGCCGGAGCCGTGACCCGTCGCCCAGCCGCCACTCGACGACGATATTTTGGGCGCCTAGTGCCTGATAGCTCCCGGCGAATGCCGGCATACCACGGAGCCGAGGTACAACTTCGTGCATTCGGATCGCCAGCAGCCGACGGTAGCGCGCAAGCCATTGCGCATGATCTCGCTCATGCGGCTCGCCCCAATCGAGCTCTGACATCTGGAAGGCCAAGAGCTGGGTCGGATCGGGGATGCGCTCGCGGGTGGCCTCATCGCAGAATTCCGGGAAGTGAGCGAACTCGCGACGCCGTCCCTCGCGCACCGCGTTGGCGAGCCCCGGCTCGAAATCCCAGAAGAACAGGAATGGCCGTCGGCTCGCCCACTCTTCGCCCATAAACAAGAGCGGAATTTGCGGCGAGAGAAGCACGATCGTGACCGCGGCATGCAAGAAAGCCTCGCTTGTTCGCGCCGATAAACGCGATCCGAACGGCTGGTTGCCGACATGGTCGTGATTTTGCACGAAGGCTACGAAGGCTGCCCCCGGCAATGCCGCCGAGGGTTCACCGCGGCGCCTGCCGAGACGGTACTGCGACACTTCGCCCTGATAGGCAAAGCCTTCGGCCAGAGCGCGGCTGAGATGAGCCGCCGGCTGCGCTGCGTAATCCGAGTAGTAGCCCGCACCCTCGCCGGTTGTCAGGACGTGCAGGGCATGGTGCAAATCGTCGTTCCACTGCGCGGTGTAAGAGCCGGCCAGGCCGGCCGTACGCGCCAGGTAGCGCGCCTCGTTGCGATCGTTTTCCAGAACGAGATGGATCTCCCGGTCGGTGATCTCGCGGCGCACGGTCCGCGCCAACTCGGTCAAGATATCGGGCTTGCTGTGGTCGTGGATCGCATGGACGGCATCAAGGCGGAGCCCATCGAAGGCATATTCCTCCAGCCAATAAAGTGCGTTGTGAATGATAAAATCGCGCACCGGCCGGCTGCTCGGCCCGGAAAAATCGAGCGCCGCGCCCCACGGCGTATGGTGCCGATCGGTAAAGAAATCCGGCGCGATCGCCGGCAGATAATTCCCCTCGGGACCGAAGTGGTTGTATACGACGTCGAGGAAGATGGCGAGGCCGCGGACATGGCAGGCTTCGACGAGCCGTTTCAGATCCTCGGGTCGGCCGTAGCGGGCATATGGCGCGTAAAGATTGGCGCCGTCATAGCCCCAGCCTCGCGTTCCCGGGAACTCGGCAATCGGCATCAATTCGATCGCCGTCGCGCCGAGCCGGCGAATGTGATCGAGGTGATCGATGGCGCCGGCGAAATCGCCGGACTGCGAGAAGGTGCCGAGATGGATCTCGTACAGCACGATTTGTTCCCAGGCCCGCCCACACCAGCCGCTGTCGATCCAGCGGTAGGCCGTGGGATCGACGACTTCGCTTGGCCCATGGACGCCATCGGGCTGCCGCCGCGACGCTGGGTCGGGATAAGCCTTCCCGTCGACAACATAGCGGTAGCGTCCGCCCGGGGCGACACGATCCGTGGTCAACCCGAACCAGCCCCCAGGTTCGCCAGCCATCGGCAGGATTGTCTCAGCGAGCTGCAGCAAGACCGAGGTCGCTCGCGGCGCCCAGAGCCGGAAGCGGACTCCGCCGCTCACGAGCTCGGCGCCGAACGGAAGGGTGTAGTGCCGGCAAATCATCGCCCTCTTCAACCACCCGCGACACCCTTAAGGTGGAAGCTGGCCTCTAACGACCCGATCAGGTCGAGCCAATCTTCCATCAGCCGGGTCATTTGGGGAGATCCGGCGAGCACGCGATCCTCACCAGTAACCCAACAGATCTCGCACCGTTCCGGCCGTGTACCCGCACGTCCCTTCGCTGCCCCGCGAGCGGATGCCAGGACGATCTTCACGCCTGCGTCCGACAGGTACGCCGAGTTCATCCACGATTTACGAGCCACAAGCTTTCCCGTGTCCGGCCTGGCGCCTGCGCCTCGGCCCGCGCCCTCGGACATGTACTCGCCTTTCTTGGTCTGCCGTACCACCGGGTACCAGGACAGTGTACACCTCGCCCGCGGTGTTGACCTATCCTGTGCCGGCGGGCGCCGCTCGGCTGGCCTGAGTTGTCACAGGCGCAGCCGCGGACGGTGCAGCGGCCGGACTAGGACAGGCCTACGATCACGACCGCAGAAATCAGAGGTCGGTGTCATCGTCCATACCAGGTTCTTCGCGGTGGATCCCATCCTCGCTCGATCCGGTCTTAGTAATGTGTGTCGGGACATTGGCCGGCGTAGTCGGGCGAGAGCTTTGCTGCGAATTGCCCTCTCGCCGGGCGTTGCTGAGGCGAAAATAGTGCTCAGCGTGTTGGTATAGATTCTCGGCGGCAATCCGGTCGCTGCTCGTCGCGGCTTCCCGTGCCAGAGCGACGTACCGTTCGAAGATTTGCTGGGCAGTGCCATGGACCCTGATATCGGGGCCGTTGCTGTCGAATGCGTGATTATTTTGCGGAATTTGTGGCTGCTGTCGGAACGGTCGGTTTGAGAGAAAGCGGCCACGAGACCGCTGATCGGGTCCTGATCTCATGTATCCCCTGATGTTGGAGTTGATCGGGCATGCAAGCTTCTCAGGGTCACTGGCGTCGTTTGTCTGCTCATTTGGGAGGTCCAATTAACGGTGGGAGGCCGGGGGTGGCTCTCGAAAAGACACGATTAAATTAATGTGGTACATCTGAACAATCAATCATCGCTTTTTGCCGATTTTATACCTTTCACCGATAAAATCTTTTCGCACTCGTCAAACTACTCTTTGGCGGAGCCGTCTCTCGATCACGTATTCCCTTCTGGCCTGATTTTCGTCAGGTGCCCTGCGGATCGCTCGATCCTCCTATTGCTTCGACGGGGTGAGGCGTTCGACGAGCTTCTGCGCCAGCGTCGCGTCCGTCTGCGCCCTATTCATGATCGCGTTGTATTCACCCACGGAAAGGCCCTGATCCGTTACGGCCTTCACAAGCGCGTCGTTCGCTTCGCCGGCTATCCGTGCCTTCTCGGAGGAAGGCGCTGCGGCAAGCTTTTGGGCATACGACTGCCTGACTACTCTCACCTGCCGTATCGCTTTCGCCGCCGCGTCCAATTGCTGGTCGGAGACGCTCGATCGCGGCGACTGTCTTTCCGGGGAGGGCTGTACCTGGGGGCCGGCTTGCGCTTGTTTCGGAGGTTGCGCCTGGGCGATTGCGATCAGCGGCAAAAGTAACCAAGCGACGCCGGCGAGGGTCGCGGCGGCGAAACGCAAGGGTTGCGTTCTGCGACAGCCGGTTTCGATGTAATCCATCCGTCCTCCTCTTATTCAGTCGGGAATTTCCAGGAATCCCCATCGGTTATCGAGAATCGAACGAGCGCAGTTGCGGGCAGACCCAAAGAACTGCTCGGGAATGACCGCCCACTGACGTGGCGGCCAGCTATCGCAAAATGTTCGACCTGAAGGTCGGCGTTTCCGTGGGAGACGAGTCCAAGGCTACCAGACCGCGCTCGGATACACAAACGCCTCTACCGCCTGCCCTGATCCCTGGAGTGGAGTTAGGCGAGCGATGGTCGCCTTCAAGGGGGGCGACCAGCTAAAACTGATGGACACTGGCGGCAACACCGCCCGCGTGACGTGGCGAGGCTGACCGTCCCTGCTTGAGAGCCAATCTTTCTGCGGATCGACGAATTCGGCGTGCGCGCGCTGTTCACGGAGGCCGCGCGCTTCCAGTCCTGGCTCGACGTGGAGGCCACCCTGGGAGCCGGGCGCAGGCCGAACTGGGCATCATCCCCGACGCCGCTGGCCGCGATATCAACCGCAAGGCGCACACGAAGTACCTGGATCTCGGCGCCGTGGCGAGGGCTAGCCGGCATCTGCGCCATCAGCGGAGTGGAACTCCACTCCCAGGCCAGCCGCGGCAGCTCGGCGAGCTGCGCGGGGTCATCTTCGCGGCGACAAGGGCGGCGCTTTCGAGTTGGTATCACGTCGAGACCTTTTTCGCTATTCGGCAGCCTCAGCGCTAGGCCCGCTCTGCGGCACCATATTCAAAGCCTGTTTGTAGAGGTCGAGCAGGGTCTCCTGTTCATCGTGCTCCTCTTTGTCCATTTTTGGGGCCACTCCCACTTACGCTCTTCGGCGCTCCCTCTCGTTCAACGCGTGCCGAACGCCCTTAGTGGCTTCGGACCGGCGTTCGATTTCGCCGGCTGCATCGGCCAGCTCAGTTGCCCAAAGCCTAAACTGCGCGATGTCCGCCGGTTCCATAGCAGTTTTCGCCAGCCCGCGGCATGCCCGTGCAAGAGCGCGTAGCTCTCGCGGGTCGAACTGATGTCGCACCATACGTCCTCTCCACAAGGGAACATTAACGTTCTCAAGAATGTGCGATGTGGTCTGTTCCTTGATAACGATCCTTCCCGCGTTGGGTTCCTATGACCTCGCGGAACTACACCTGATACTCTGGCGTTGGTAGGATATCAGTAACTTCCCTTTGTGGTTCCATGACGACAATTCTTGTGGTCGCTACTGTTATCGCCTTCGGTCTTGAATTGACCGCGGTTATCGTGGCTAGGCTCTAGCCATCACCTGGAAATTCTGCGCCGCCCGAAAAGGAGATGGCCCCACCGGGCTGGGGCGGGGCCACTCCCTACGCCTCTTCGGCGTTTCCTCCCTTCGACAGCATGCCTCTGCATGTGTGGCAGAATGTCGCACCGCGATGGGTGCGCTGTCAATCCCGCGCCGGCAATCCCTCGCTGTGCCTCAAAATGCACACAGGATCGCGAAATCCGCCGGGTGTTCAAGCGATATGGTCCAAAGCCCCAAACCGCCCCCCCGGCGCTTCATCCGTCTTGGCATCGGTCGCGGTTTGGATCATCGCGACTACCCTCTCCGTCGCGGTCC
Organism: uncultured Alphaproteobacteria bacterium; assembly: GCA_963772295.1. GTDB lineage: Bacteria > Pseudomonadota > Alphaproteobacteria > ATCC43930 > CGMCC-115725 > AP-15. The sequence goes on along the minus strand of CAVYWO010000014.1, from coordinate 246,355 downwards.
CGCTGGCCGTCTTTGCGGTTCTTTTACGGATATACCTCAGCGCGTAGTAGCGACCGATCCTAGCGCATCTCCGCGGCAATCCGCGCGACTGTGGCGTTGCCGGTGCCCATAAGCCGCGCCATCTTCCTGATGCCGTTGCCCGCCGCCAGCGCCGCCCGTACAGCCGCCTCGCGCTCGGCGGATATCCTCGACCGGCCGAACGCCTTGCCGCTCCTGGTGCCGTTCGCACGCGCCCGCGCGATGCCCGCCGCGATCCGCTCGGCGATGATCGAGCGCTCGAACTCGGCGAAGACCCCGAGCATTTGGAACAGCGCCTTACCCGCTGGCATCCCGGTATCGACACCCTGGCGATCGAGGTACAGGTCAACCCCGGCGCCGTGCAATTCGCCGAGGAATGCGACGAGATCCTGCAAGCTGCGGCCGAGCCGGTCGACGGACCACGCCGCGACGATATCGAACTCGCGCCGCACCATCGTGCGGTGCAGCCGGTCGAACCCTGGCCGCTTGTCGCGCCCATTGGCGCCGCTGATCCCCGCGTCGACAAACTCGGCGATAACTTGCCAGCCGCGCCGCTCGGCCGCCTCGCGCAGAACCTGACGCTGGTTTTCGACGGTCGACACGCGGAGATAGAGCGCAACGGTCTTGGTCATCGGCCGCACTCCATCTCGACGCGTTCCGCGTATTCGGCCGGGCCGATTTCGCCGCGGTGATAGGCGAGCCTCGCCTCGCTCAACCGGGTTGCCAGTTCTTTCGCAGGCTTACCCTCGATGGTTGCCGATGCGGGTCCCCAACTCACGGGTCCGCCAATGATGTTCGCACTCGCACCAGCTACTACGGGCGCACCATCGGCGCGGTCGCGGTCGAGCTTCGTCGCGGCAGTGTCAACCGGGTCGAGCTTGGTCCGGTGCGCTGGCATGGGTCTTGCGCATTGTTCACGGGACAACGCGTTTTATCACATGTCTGTCTCGCCCGCGGCCTATTAGAAAGTCGTCTTAACCCTCCCGCGTTACGCGGCACAATACCCCTACCCCCGGTCTCTAGAGGTCTTGCTTTATTCTGATCGGACGAACGCTTCATCTGCGATAGGCGCCCTATTTACCTGATATTAACGACGTTTTCATTCGACGATCGTTTAAGGGCATGCCATTTGTGGACACGTTCGGCGCGCATCGCCGACGCCAACCCCACAAAGCGAGGGTGCACGGGCTCGATGTTAGGTGGATCTTCTACGGCTAACTCTGGATAAGGGCTTTATATCAGAGTGTTAGAAGGCGACGGTTCGGGCGTTGGCACTACGGCGGCGGGGTCTTCGGCGAGGTTTTTGGCGTGGCGGCGGGGTCGGCGGCGGCTGGGCGCAGCGGATCAGCGGCGGCAGGGCGACGCCGAGGGTCCTGAGCACGGTGCCGGCGCAGCCGGGGGCGGTGTTGCGCAGGATGTAGCGCTTGCCGTCCTGTTCGATCTCGGTTTCGCTCAGGCGTTCGAGGTCCTGCACGATGTCGGCCCATTCGAAGGCGTGTCCGGCCGCGGCCAGGCGATCCTCGAGCTCCTTGCGCAAGACCAGGGCGAGGAACGAGCAGAAGATGTGGCCGCGGATGGTCTCGTCGTATTTGTGGAAGATCGGGCGGGTGGCGAGCAGCGATTTTGCGGTGCGGAAGATGTCCTCGACCATCCAGCGCTCGCGGTAGCGCAGGGCGGCCTGCAACGGGGTGAGCCTGGTATTGGTGCGCAGCACGTAGGTGCCGTCGAACGCGCATCGAGGGCGACGCGGCGCGGGTCGATCTCGAAGCGGCGGCCGGCGGCGAGCTTGAGGAAGCGGCGATAGCCGCGATTGCCAACGAGGCTCTTGTCGCCGCGGCGCAAGGCGGCTTCGAGGGCGGCGAGGATGGCCTCGCGCTCGGCCTTGTCCTTGTTGGCCTCGGCCTCGTTGCGGCAGACGATGTAGCGGCGGCGCCCCACGGCCTTGCCGATGCGGCTCGGCGTCGAGGCCGGAGCGCACCACCTCCTTGACGAGCAGATCGGTGCTGCCGCGGCCGGCCGCTTTGGGGATCGAGAGCGGCACATAGGGCGTGGGATCGGCGATCACGCCGCGGATTTCCTTGGTGGCGCGCTCGCGCACGCCGAGGATGTAGTCGATGTTGCGGGCTTCGAGTTCGTCAAGGGTGGCGGCGCTGATCATGCCGCGATCGGCGACGATGCCGATGCGGGCGATCAGAAAGCGGGTCTTGAGCCGCTCGATCACCGGCAACAGGGTGGTGACGTCGGTGGTATTGCCGGGCCACAGCTCGGAACAGATCGGCCGCCCGCGGCCGTCGATGACGACGGCGAGCACGACCTGCTTCAGATCCGGGCGGTGGTCCTTCGAGTGGCCGTATTGGCCGAGGCTCTGGCCGCCTGCGCCCTCGAAATAGAGCGAGGTGGTGTCGAGAAAGACCAGGCTCAACTCACTGAACAAGTTGTTGCGCAGCGCGAACAGCCGCTCCTCGACCAGGTCCTTGGTGGTGCGCGGGGCGAGGCCGCGCCCGCTCTGGTCGGCCAGTTCGTCGCCCAGCCAGCCCATGGCGCGGTAGAGCTGATGCAGTTCGAGATCGCCGACGCCATTGATGACCAGCCCCTGGCGCCACTTCTCGGCGGCGCGGTCGGAGCCGGGATCGAACAGCCGGTGCAGCACGGTGAGAAACACCGCGCGTTCGAGATCGAATTGGAACGCGCGTTCGCCGGCCAGTTCGCCGATCACCCGCCGGCAGCCGGTTTCCTGCCACAGCCGTTCGAAGGCGAGCGCCGGGCCGAGCTGGCGGGTCGCCACTTTGGTGGCCTCGCCCCGCTCGTAGGCGGTCAGCACCACGGCACTGTGGGTAAAGCGCGCGCCCGAACGCAACAGCCGGTCGAGGGTGCCGTCCTGCGCCAGTTCGTCGACCCGGCCGAGGGTGGCGACGACCGATTGGCGCGGCTTGCCGTCGACGCGCTCGTTCTTGACGATCTGCAGATACTCGGTGCGCCCGGAGCGCTTGTGGCGGAAGAACATGGCGGCCTCGTCTTCGACCACCACGCGATCTAACGCTATTCATGCGCCCTGTACAAGCACAAAATCCCTATTTTGTGGCACTACGTTATTGCCAAATTGCGAAGCTCGCCTCAACAAAATCAACGGGTTGCAGGCCGCCAGCGGCCGCTCACTGTAGAAGATCCATTAGGACCCGTGTTGGTTGGAAACGAAGACGCGCCGGTTGCGTTTGAGTGGTATACGAAGCCATTCCCTACCATCGATGACCGGCCCGTGCGGCAGATACTCGCCGATGACGCTTGGCGTCTGTTCCACGCTTGCTAAAGGAGATAGAAACATGTCCATTGGGAAGCGGAAGTGGGGATCGTGTCCGAACGCGCGAGCCTCCTGCGCCGAGCATCGCATAGCAGCGAACGGCCCTCAAGGACGCTACGCGCCGCTGACGCGGTGGCCTACGGCCATCCTTGACCGCCGTTCGCTCCTACGCGTCGGGGAAGGCAGGTCGGGGCGGAGGGATGGTCTCTTCAGTCGAACAGAGGGATGGAAACAAAGGCAGAGGCCGTTGATATTCCGACGTTTTTCAAGTCCGTCAATTATCGTGATGTGTTCTCATCATTCAATGTGCACACAAAAATATTTATTTCGGCAGAAATAGAAGGGATGACAGATCGCTGAACCGAGTTGTGCGCACTCAATATGGTGGGCAGTGAAAAGCGGCACGAGATTTGATGTAGCACGATCACCGCCGCTTCCGGCCGTCTCTACAGTTCTTGGGAAGCGGAAGCGGGAAGTCCCTCAAAAAGGCTGATCAGAGAAGCCCGCGGCGGCTGCGAACATAGATATCGTGACCGATTTTCCTAGGTTTCTGCATCAAACACCGTGGTCAGGCTCACCAACCGCTACTTCGACTCGCTGGGTCTCCCCCGACTCCATGTCTCTGTCCACGCTTAACCCGGTCGAACCGCCGTGGTACGTGACCCGTATGCCCGGTGGTGTGGGAGGGGTGGCACCGCGAGGTGTCCCCCTATCCCGATCATCCACCCGGTGAAGCCGTCCGCGGCCCGTCGAGCTCATCGACCGCCCTCGACCCCGAGCGAACGGCTCAAACCGACCCTAAGCAGTCGCTCGTTACGGGGCGACTGCGACGTTACGAAACGCACTAAGCAAAACCCGATGCTTATCTTGTGGAGCGAGGTTCGCTCGCAGCTGCAATTCGGAATCCGGCCGTACATCACTTGTCACATTTACCCGTCTCAATAATAATCGTGTGCCCATTTTGGCCACCTGAACTTACGCGGCGGGCGACTGCGGTGAAAACGAGCCTTACGCCGCGTCTACAGGTCCGCCGGGCAGGGCTGCCACCGTGTTGACTTATGATCGCTAGGTCGGGCAATGGTTTCCGACTGTTCGTCTCGACAGTGATCTCCGCCGCGGAGGTGACGCTCGGGGCAGCGAGCGCTGGACGTATCGACAGGGGCAGGAGAGGCGACGCTGATGGCGGGGTAGTGTCTGAGACACTATCTATAGCTCCCAGCTGTTGCAGCTTCTGCATTTATCGTACGATACGCGGCAAACAGGAGGCACAACCATGTTGCGACGTCGCGTCAATGGCTACGCCATGGCGTATCTTGAGCGGTGGGCGAAGGATCGGCCGCCGATCTGCATGCACGGCACCTTGGGAGATTTCTGGATATTGGGACTGTTGTCGCGGCGGCGCCGTGCTTGCTTTGAGCCTGCGGCATTTCTTCCCGGAAAAGTCGGACGTGGTCAGATCGCACGATCGCCCAGCACGTCCATGACGTACCTCATCGAGGCACGCTAGACGGGAAAACAGCCGACGTGATGGGAGATCCGAGTGGCGGCCACATTGCATTCCGAGTAGCGCAGCAGCGCCCGGACCTGCTGCGTAAGCCCGCAGATAGCTTGATCTATTGGCCGCCGGGGACCTCCTCTGGGAGTGAAGTATGAACAAGCAGTTGCTGAACCGGCGTGAATTCAATGGACTTTGCGTGGCGCTTGGTTCGTCGTTCTTTTCGGCGGGCACAACGATCGTGGCGCTATCGAGTGCATCGGCTCGCGCTAAGACTCCTATGGTAAAGTTTCATGATGGAACAATTGTACCAGCGCTCGGCCAAGGCTCGGCAAATCTCGGGCTGGGGAGACGTCCGGAAGCCAACGAGGAAGAAGCGCTGCGCACCGGCATTTCGCTCGGGATGACATTGATCGACACGGCGGAGATTTACGGCGACGGCCGATCCGAGAAATTGATCGGCCGCGCGATTGCCGGTCAGCGCGACCGCGTATTCCTGGTCTCCAAAGTGTGGCCCAATCACGTGATGGGAAACGGCATCGCGCGGGCTTGCGACGCCAGCCTCGGCCGTCTCGGCACTGATCATCTCGATCTCTACCTGCTGCACTGGCCAAGTCGGCGCACCGAGCTCCCCAGCATTGTGGCGGCGTTCGAAAGTCTACGCACGGCGGGGAAGGTTCGCGCCTGGGGCGTGTCCAACTTCAAGGTCAGTGACATGGAAGACCTCTTCCGTGTATCACACGGCGATCGCTGCGCGACCAATCAGGTCCTTTATAACCTCGCCAATCGCGGCATCGAGCGTGACCTGCTGCCATGGTGCGAGCAGCACGGCATGCTGGTGATGGCTTATGCACCGCTCGGCGGCGCCCCCAGCGCTAGCCTGCTGCGTGATTCCACGCTTGCACGTATCGGCGCCGCACATGGTTGCTCGGCAGCCGCTGTCGCGCTGGCCTGGACCATCCGCAACGGTAATGTCATTGCAATTTCCGAATCCGGCGCGGCCGAGCATGTACGGGAGAACGCCGTAGCGCTCTCACTTACACTGACACCGGATGAGCTTCATGCACTGGATGCAGCGCATCCACCACCCAACCGCTAGAAAGCAGTGTATCGATGAAGGCTAGCGACTTCGCAGCGGCGATATCGCGTACAGAAACGGTGCGTTTCTATCGTTCACAATTGTGCAATTCCCCGTAGACGGGGAGTTCAAGGTCGGCCAGTACGTGCATTTCATGCGCTTTGCCCCCAAGGGCGACGACTACGCGCTCGATCGCTACCGGACCCAGGTGCGTCGCGCTCTCGAAGCCTTGGAGAAGCGGCTCGCCGCGGTACCGTTCCTGGGCGGCCAGAGCTATTCGATCGCCGACATCGCGACCTATCCTTGGGTGCGCAATGTCGGACCTTCCTCGGCAGGGAGGCGGAGGCGGACTGGCTTGGGTCGCAACGATCACCGGCCGGGCGGCGGTAGCGCGGGCTTTGGCGGCGGTCGAGGACGTGCGTGCCAAGACGACCCCGTTCGACAAGGCCGGCGCCGAAGCGATGGATCGCCTCTTCGGCCGCGGCCGCTTCGCCGCCTAGCGCCGCGACCTGCGGCGCTGGATCTCGATGATGTTTGTCGGTTATTTGAGCGGCGGTGATCGTACAACTACAGGTTCATCATCGCGACCGCTGCGGTATCTCGTAATTCCGCCCGCTCGCACGGAACCGTGGTCGCGGAATAGCGTTAAAATTTCGATATTGCGCCGCTGCGGAAAACGTCTTGCCGCCCCTCCGGCCAATCACCTTGCGGATACCGGATCGAGGTCATGAGGATCGCCTGCGTCTCACCCCTGATGGAGGCAGTGCCGCCCAAGCTCTATGGCGGCACCGAGCGGGTCGTCGCCTATCTCTGCGACGAACTTGCGGCACTCGGCCACGAGGTCACGCTGTTCGCTTCCGGCGACAGCGTGACCAGGGCGCGGCTCGTGCCGGTCTGGCCCTGCGCGCTGCGCCTCGACCCGGGAATGCGGGATTATCTGGCACCCCACATCGTCATGGTCGAGGTAGTAGGAGATGACGCGCGCGGATTGTGCAGCGCCCCCCCGGCCCGGTCCATGGGTCCTCTTTGCTGGCATCCGGCAACCCGTGCGCCGAAAGGAGTGTCCCGTGCCGATCGCGAAGGTGCCGCCGGAGCCGACTGACAGCCGACCGAATGTTCTCCCCGAACAAATCAGGACGACGAAACGCGAAACGGAAGGTCCGCAGTGGGTGGATACCTGCCCTTGACACCCGGGGTTTCCACCGTCCGCTATCCGATCCCTCAACGGACCTTCAAGTACGTTGCCACGGTTCAGAGCGTGACGGACGAGACGTGCCAAAAGCGGAAAATACCTTCGCGTCGGCAAGGCCCGGACTTGACCCAGCGCGGGCCTTTCAGTGTCGATCGCGCACCGCGGCCTCATCGAAGAACAGCAACGAGTTCTGGCATGGCCGTCGGACGATCCGACAATCTGGCTGCCAAACGGCGCGATTGCATTTCGTTGCTACGCCGCCTCGATGCTGCAACACTCGTGTTTCGGATCCCGAGGAGATGACGCGCGCGGATTGTGCAGCGCCCCCCCGGCCCGGTCCATGGGTCCTCTTTGCTGGCATCCGGCAACCCGTGCGCCGAAAGGAGTGTCCCGTGCCGATCGCGAAGGTGCCGCCGGAGCCGACTGACAGCCGACCGAATGTTCTCCCCGAACAAATCAGGACGACGAAACGCGAAACGGAAGGTCCGCAGTGGGTGGGAGGACGAAACCGCTGTCGCGGTAATTTGTGGCGACGGCAAGCGTTTGGGAGCTAGCGGGAGGCAGGCGTCCTGTCTTGAGATTGAGGGGCCAAGAACCTCACCCAAGACAGGAGCCCCCAATGACCGACAAGGCCATCAGCCCGTTACGCCAGCGGCTGATCGAGGACATGACAATCCGCCGGCTTGGTCCCAAGACCAAGCACGACTATATCCGCCACGTCAAAAGGTTTGCCGATTTTCTGGGCCGGTCTGCCGACAAGGCTACCGCCGAGGATGTCCATCGCTATCAGTTGTGGCTGGCGTCGATCGGGGCGACGGTACCGACCGTCAACGTCAGTGCCACTGCCCTGCGGTTCTTCTTCAACGTCACGTTGAAGCGCCACGATCTTGCCCAGGAGGTCGTCTCGACCCGCGAGCCACGCCGCCTGCCCGTTGTTCTGAGCCCGGAAGAGGTCGGTCGGCTGCTCGCCGCGGCGAGAAACATCAAGCACAAGGCGCTGTTGAGCCTGGCTTACGCCACCGGCCTGCGAGCCTCGGAGGTCGTATCGCTCAGGCTCACCGACATCGACCGTGACCGGATGGTCATCCGGGTCGAACAGGGCAAGGGTAAGAAGGATCGGTATGTCATTCTCTCGCCCAAGCTTCTCGAGATATTGCGCGAATGGTGGCGCGTCGCGCGCAAGAAGGGATGGATGTCTCCCGGTCAGCCCTGGTTGTTTCCCGGCTACCGCGGCCAGCATACGAGTGCGCGCCAGCTCCACCGGATCGTTCGCCTGGCGGCGGGGCGTGCCGGCATTACCAAACGTGTCGGCGTTCACACGCTGCGGCACAGCTTTGCCACCCATCTCTTGGAGCAGAAAACCGATATCCGGGTCATCCAGGTTCTGCTCGGGCACAAGAAGCTCGACACGACGGCGCTCTACACCCGCGTCGCGATCAGCGCGCTCGGCCAGGTGACAAGCCCGCTCGACTTCCTGCTGAAGATGCCCGGCTGACGCGCGGCCGTTGTCGCGACCGATGGTCGAGGTGGCGGATATTTTCCGCCACCGCGGGCCGGCTTGGCGTGCGTCCCATGCCGGCCATGTGAGCCTCGGCCAACTGAAGGTCATGTCGGCGATCGAGCGCTGCCGAACGGCGGCGTTGGGCGGCCATGTCGAATGCTGCGAGGACTGCGCGCACCTGCGCATCTCCTACAACTCCTGCCGTAACCGGCACTGCCCGAAGTGCCAAGCCGTGGCGGCCAAGGAGTGGCTGGCCGACCGCCAGGCCGAGCTGCTGCCCGTGCCCCCGGCCTTCGCCGGGGCAGGCTCTATTTCCATGTCGTCTTCACCCTGCCGCGGCCGATCGCCGACATCGCCTATCAGAACCAGGCGGTCGTCTACGACCTGTTGCTGAAAACCGCCGCCGAGACCCTGATCACCATCGCCCCCACGGGACAAGCCCGTGGGCTGAAGGCCCACGACCCCAAGCACCTCGGCGCCCGCATCGGGCTCACCGCTGTACTCCACACCTGGGGATCGGCGCTCACCCACCATCCGCACGCCCATATCATCGTTCCCGGCGGCGGCTTTTCGCCCGACCGCCAGCGCTGGATCACCTGCCGGCCCAGCTTCTTTCTCTCCGTCCGGGTGCTCTCACGCCTCTTCCGTCGCCTGTTCCTGGAAAGCCTGACCGCCGCGTACCAAGCCGGGCGGCTGGAGTTCTTCGCCGACCAGGCCGCCCTCGCCAACCCGGCAGCCTTCCAAACCTTCCTCGCCGCACTGCGCAAGGTCGAATGGAGGGTCTATACCAAGCGACCTTTTGGCGGACCCGACGCTGTCCTCGCCTACCTGTCCCGCTACACGCATCGGATCGCTATCGCCAACAGCCGGCTCGTCGCCTTCGACGGCGAGCGCGTAACTTTCAAATGGAAGGATTACCGGGACAAGCGCGACGCCCGCTACAAGCTCATGACGCTCGACGCCGACGAGTTCATCCGCCGCTTCCTGATCCACGTCCTGCCCGACGGGTTCCACCGCATCCGTCATTACGGCCTCTTCGCCAATGCCAACCGGGCCGGCAATATCGCATTGGCCCGCCGACTGCTCGGCGTACCCGACCCGCCGCCGTCAAGCGGGGACAGCGACGGCACCGAAAATCCCCACGAAGGCAGCGAGTGGAACGCTTGTCCCTGCTGCGGCGGGCGTATGATCATCATCGAAACCTTCGAACCCGGCTGCCAGCCGCTGTGGCCTATCCCATCGATCGGGCTCGACAGCTCATGACCATCACACCGCTGTCGCCATCCCCCATTACCGCTTCCGTCCGACGCCTCTATCTCACCGGCACCGGCCACGCTTTGCCGACAGCACCCGTCAGCGCAGCCTTCGGCCGGCAAAACCTGAAGCATCGAATCCCAGATCACCCGGTCAACCGCATCCAGGGCGGCCAAAACCAGCGCCCCACTGGTCACTCAACCGTCGTCCTGTCCGGAACCGACAAATCAGATCAAGCAGCGGCGGCAAATTCCCCATAGATCGACACCAGCGTCGGTGCGAACTCCCCCGCGGTTTCCTCCTTCGAGGCTTTTCGGACGCCTGCCGCCGCGCCCTCCATCACGCCCGTGCCCGGCAGGCGTCCGAAAACCCTTAACGATACCTGCCCTTGACACCCGGGGTTTCCACCGTCCGCTATCCGATCCCTCAACGGACCTTCAAGTACGTTGCCACGGTTCAGAGCGTGACGGACGAGACGTGCCAAAAGCGGAAAATACCTTCGCGTCGGCAAGGCCCGGACTCGACCCAGCGCGGGCCTTTCAGTGTCGATCGCGCACCGCGGCCTCATCGAAGAACAGCAACGAGTTCTGGCATGGCCGTCGGACGATCCGACAATCTGGCTGCCAAACGGCGCGATTGCATTTCGTTGCTACGCCGCCTCGATGCTGCAACACTCGTGTTTCGGATCCACGAATCCGGGAAATGTCAAGTTTCTCGTAACAACTATAGGGATATTTGTGATGAAAGCGCCGAAATCGGAGGTTAAGTCGATCGAACCCGGAGCGGCCGGGCAAATGGGCAATAGTGCACTTCCTGGCAGCGAAGTGGTGGGCGTGGACAAGATCCGCGATCTGCTGTTCGGCAATCAAATGCAAGATTACGATCGCCGCTTCTCTATGCTCGAGGAGCGGTTTCTCCAGCGATTCCGGGAGATCGAATCTGAGACGGCGCGCAATCTCGGTTCCTTCGAATCGAGCGCGAAGAAGCAGATGGAGTCGCTCGCCACCCAGCTTCGCGAAGAAAAAGACCTGCGCACCGATGCCGACAAGGAGATCGAGCGGAACCAGCGCGAGCATCATGACACGGTCGAAAAACGTCTGCGCTCGACGTCGGAGCAGCTGAGCCGCATCGAACGCGACCAGGCCGACCGCCTGGCTCAGGAGGTGCAGTCGCTGCGCGAGGAAATCAAGCGCAAGTACGACGACCTTCAGCACACTTTAGACAAGATGTTCGCCGAGCTTAGCAATGTCAAAACCGATCGGAACCTCCTCGCCGGATTGTTCGTCGAGGTCGCCCGGTGCTTGAACCAAGACATGGGACAAAACCTGATGATCCCACCGCGGTGAGCACATCCGCCGCCGCTACGCTCGAATGGCTGGTTCGTCCGTTCTCAGGCGATGCGGGGATCGATCGGGCCGGGATCGATCGCAAGGCGCTGGCTGGGCTCCTGGTCCAACTCGCCCGCAGCGTCGAGCCCCAGTCCCGCACCGAGCCGAACGGTGTGCGCGCGGTCGATCCAAGGCTCGAACAGCTGCGGACCTTGCTGGTCGGGCGCGAGATCGAAGTGCTGTCGCGGCTGAGCGAGGTTGTGGAGGATCCCGAACAGCTGGCGGGCGCGGTCGGACGCGTCCTGCCCACGGCAATCGCGCTGGCGACGAAGGATGCGCGGCTGGGCCAAGCGTTAGCGCCCGCCCTGGCGAAGGCCACGCAGAGCTCGATCCGGCACGATCCGCGGACGCTCGTCAACATCCTCTATCCGCTGATCGTCCCGGCGATCCGCAAGTCGATCGGCGAGACGATCGACGAGACCTTCCAGTCGCTCAATGAGTCGCTGAAGCACAGCCTCACCTGGCGCGGGCTCAGATGGCGCTGGGAGGCGTGGCGCACCGGGACCTCCTTCGCCGAGGTCGTGCTCAAGCACACGCTCGTCTACCAAGTCGAGCACGTTTTCCTTATCCACCGTCACACCGGGCTGTTGATCTCGCATGTCGCGGCGCAGAATGCGGCAGGCCAGGACCCGCAGCTGGTTTCGTCGATGCTGGTCGCGATCCAGGATTTCGTGCGCAATTCGTTCACCGGCGCCGAGCAGCAGGGGCTCGACACGGTGCGGCTGGGAGAGCTCTGGCTGTGGTCCGAGCCGGGGCCCTTCGCGACGCTGGTCGCGGTGATCCGCGGCAATCCGCCGGAGAGGCTGCATGACCAGCTGCGCGGCGTCCTGTCGCGGATTCACGACGAGCGCCCGCACGCGCTGGAGAGCTTCGACGGCGACAGTTCATCCTTTGCCGATGTCGAGGCGCATCTGAGCGAGTGCGCGGCGCTCGGGCAGCGCGCGCCGCGATCCGCGGAACGCGGGTTTCCGTGGCTCGTCGCTCTGGTCGGGCTGGTATTGCTGGCACTCGCGGGAATTGGGGGCTTCCGGTGGTGGCAGAGCGAACGGGCCTGGGAACGCGAGCAACAGCTCCAGCAGGCCGCGCAGCGGCTCTGGGACGGCTATATCGTGCGGCTTCGGGCGCAGCCTGGCATCGTGATCACCGAGGAGGGACGGCGGGACGGCAAGTTCGTTGTCGCCGGCTTGCGAGATCCGCTCGCAGTCGATCCGCAGTTAGTGCTGCGCCAGGCGGGGATCGATCCCGCGCGTGTCGTCAGCCGCTGGGAGCCCTATCAAGGGCTCGATCCGGTGTTCGTGCTGAAGCGGGTGCAGGCTTCGCTCGATCCGCCGCCGAGCGTGACCCTTGCGATTGAGGGCGACCATATCGTGGCGCAGGGGTCGGCGCCGTCGACCTGGATCGATCGCGCGCGCTCCGCCGGCCGGATGCTGCCAGCGGGGGGACCCATGCTCGATCTCTCCGGGGTGCGCGATGTCAACGAAGGGGCGATCGGCAAGCTGAGCGAGGCAATCCGGTCGCACGAGATTCATTTCAATTTCAACGAGTCACTGCCGGCACCGGGGCAGGACGCCATCCTCGATCAGCTGGCCAAAGAGCTGAACGACCTCGCATCCTTGGCGTCGACTATGCGCGTGACTGTGAGGGTGACACTCACTGGGCACTCCGACGACGCGGGCAACGGTACCTTCAACCTGTCGCTGAGCCTGGCGCGGGCCGAGACCGTTCGCGTACTCCTGAAGAAGCACGGCGTCGATCCCGATCTGCTCACGGTGCGCGGCGCCGGCCCGCTCGAGCCGCTGGAGGCGGCGTCCTCCGAAGCTGCGCGCTCGGCAAACCGCCGGGTTTCGTTCAAGGTCGGGATCGAGGAACAGCGATGACCGCGACGTTGCAAAAGAAAATCTGCATGCTCGGTGGTTTCTCGGTGGGCAAGACCAGCTTGGTCAAGCGCTACGTCGAGAGCGTCTTCTCCGAGACCTATCTCACCACGGTCGGCGTCAAAATCGACAAGAAGACCGTCGATCTGTCCGATCGGATCGTGAGCCTCATCCTCTGGGACCTTGCGGGTGAGGACGATATTTCCTCGCTCCGCACGAGCTATCTGCGCGGCTCCGCGGGATACGTGCTGGTTGCCGACGGGACGCGACCCTCGACCTCGAGGTTGCGCTTTCGCTGCGTCGGCGCGTCGAAGCGGATTTGGGTCCCCTGCCATTCGTGCTGCTGCTGAACAAGAACGATCTTCGGGAGCAATGGGCGATCGGCGATGCCGAGCTCGAGGATTTCCGGCGGAATGGCTGGTGGGTGCAGTCGACCAGCGCGCGCACCGGAGAAGGCGTCGAGGATGCTTTCAAGGCGCTCGCCGTCCGCGTCGCGCACTGAGTGATGGAAGGTCTACCCGCGACTGTCGCCGAGCAGCTGCAAGCCCTGACTTATCGCGAGCGGGCGGTGGCCTATCTGCAGGTCGATGCGGAGCTCACCTTGGTCTGCGCCGGCGGAAATCTCGAGGCTTACGGGCTATCGGCTTTGTGCCTGGGTGAGCCAGCCGCCGAGCAGGCGTTCTTCCTTGAAGGGCTCCTCCCGCCGGTCGAGACGCCCTATGTCGTGCCGTCGATGGAGCTGGCCAGCGGCCGCGTCGCCGATCTCCATTTCTTTCTCGACGACGACACGTGGTGGGTCGTGTTGCTCGACGTCTCGGCCGAGCGCGATGCGGCGCGGCGCATGCAGCAGAAGGCCTACGACATGACGCTCGCGCAGGAGCGTGAGGCGCAGCTCAATCGGCGGCTAGAGGCTGCCAATGCCGCGCTCCTTGCGACCCAGCGCGAATTGGAGGCCTCGCGCGAGGCGCTGGTCCGTGCCCATGATCAGGTGCAGGCGCAGGCTGCAGAACTTGCCGGTTGGAACAAGACCCTCGAAGAACGGGTCTCGGCGCAGCTTGTGGAAATAGAGCGAATGGCCCGGCTCAAACAGTTTTTCGCGCCATCGCTTGCAGAGCTGATCGTGTCGTCCGGCAACGAGCGCATGCTGGAGAGCCACCGCCGCGACATCGCCGTCCTCTTCTGCGACCTGCGCGGCTTCACGGCCTTTGCCGAAAGCGCCGAGCCGGAAGAGGTCATGGCGCTGCTGCACGATTATCACGCGGCGCTCGTGCCGCTCATCCAGGCGTTTGAGGGCACTCTCGACCGCTTCGTCGGCGACGGGCTGATAGTCTACTTCAATGACCCGCTGCCGTGTCCCAACCCGGCCGAGCGCGCCATCGGCCTCGCGGTTGCCATGCGTGGTGCCGTGGCTGCACTCGCAAAGAATTGGCGCCGGCATGACTATCAGATCGGTTTCGGAATCGGCGTTGCGCAAGGCTTTGCGACGCTCGGGCAGATCGGCTTCGAGGGGCGCTTCGATTACAGCGCGATCGGCACGGTCATCAATACCGCCGCGCGCCTGTGCGAGGCCGCCAAGGATGGCCAAATTCTGGTTACTTCGCGAATTGCAGCTGCAGTCGCCGAGGCAGCGGATGTCAGGGAAATCGGACCGCTCACATTAAAGGGCTTGAGCCGTCCGGTTGCCGTGTGCAACGTGGAGGCGCTCAAGGTCGCCTAACGTCAAAAGTCGCCTAACCAGGATCTCTGGGCGCGCGGACAGGCGGACACGCGATTGGCGCCGGCCCGTGAAGCCGCGCTGAAGTTTTGGTTCGTTCGTAGACGTCCGAAGACTTGAGCTTGGCAGCCCCGACGGAGACCATCTCCTCCACGGGTAGCACATGGCGCCAAAGCATGCAGACGCGGATGAACGCTGATTATCGCTATGAGCCTCGCCATGGCGCATGACAGTGGAAGGACGCAATTCCCCTCCGCCCGCGATCAAGCTAGGCCCGGGCTGTGTGCGGAACGTGATGAAGGCCCGCCCCGCGATGATCCTTCTCGCCATGGTAGCATAAGCGGGCCGGTTACCCCGCCCTTCGATCTCGAATCGAGTTTGTGAGTGCCCAGGCGCCCCGACTATCCAATTTCGGCAGAAGCGTGACAGTTGGGGCCGGTCGAACACGGCCCCGGCCTCGCGCGGCGTTGTGTGGTGGGCAAAGAGTTCTTACCCACGTTGCCGGCGCAAATCTTCGACCGGCGCTACGCGCTTTCGCTTCATTGGTGCTCAAGTCCGATGTCGCCTTAGTTACTTTCCGGCGCATTTTTGCGCCGGAAAGTAGTTAGGGTCAAGAACGGCCCGATTCTTTCGCAAGCACGCTCAAGGTCTAAAGGTCCGCTGTCGGGCGACGGCGATGCCCGATCGAGGCAACCCCGAGTTCGCGCAGATCCTCACCGGTTAGCCGCAGCAGAACCTCGGCGTCGACATCATTGTCGCGGAAGGCCGGCGCATAGCGCTCAAGGCCCAAACCCTGTAGCCACGCCGCTACGTCCATGCGGGAATCCTCGGCCCCGAGGAGCGGCAACCCCTCGTGGACAACGATATCGCTCGGCCCGTCGACTTGCCAGCGACCGTTTTCGAAGCGCGCGCATCGCAGGTCGGGGAAATCGGGAACGGCAGCTCACCACCCGGTGAAGCCATTCGCGGCCCGTCGAGATCATCGGCCGCCCTCGACCCCGAGCCAACGGCTCAAACCGACCCAACTGCGACATTGGCCGCGCGGTTTCGTGGCGTCCGCTACCTGATCCTGTTGGACGCGATCGCGGCGCTGGCCGAGGTAGCACCACCCAGGCCTACCCCGGTGCCCGCCGCCGCGGTTACGGAGATACCCACCAGTGCACTGGCTCCTGCCGATGCCGAACGCCGCCAGCTGACGGTGATGTTCTGCGATCTGGTCGGCTCAACGGCGTTGTCCGCTCGGCTCGACCCGGAGGATCTGCGCGAGGTCATCGGCGCGTATCACCGCTGCTGCGCCGATCTCATCACCGAGGCCGGCGGGTTCGTCGCCAAGTACATGGGCGACGGGGTGCTGGCCTATTTCGGCTATCCGCTGGCCCACGAGCATGACGCCGAGCACGCTGTGCAGGCCGGGCTTGCCCTGGTCGAGGCCGCGCCGCAGCTCACGACCGCCGCCGGCGTTCCCTTGCAGGTGCGGGTCGGCATCGCCACCGGGCTTGTCGTGGTCGGCGACCTGATCGGCGCGGGTGCCGCACAGGAGCAGGCGGTCGTCGGCGAGACGCCAAACCTCGCGGCGCGCCTGCAGGCTCTCGCCGAGCCTGACGCCGTCGTCATCGCCGACGGCACGCGACGGCTGCTCGGCAATCTCTTCAAGCTGAAGGACCTCGGGGCCAGGGACCTCAAGGGCATCGCCGGGCCGGCGCGGGCCTGGGCTGCGCTGCGGGCGCGTTCCGTGGGGAGCCGCTTTGACGCCCTGCACACGACCGGCCTGACCGCCCTCGTCGGGCGGGAAGAAGAATCCGAATTGCTGCTTCGGCGCTGGTCCCGGGCAAAGACGGGTGAAGGCCAGGTGGTGCTGCTCTCCGGCGAGGCAGGCATCGGGAAATCGCGGCTCACGGCGGCACTTATGGAACGCCTCGCGGCCGAACCGCACACGCGCTTGCGCTATTTCTGCTCGCCGCCGCGCACGGACAGCGCGTTCCACCCGATCATCGGCCAGATGGAACGCGCCGCCGGACTGGCGTACGACGACAAACCGCAGGCGAAGCTCGACAAGCTCGATGCGCTGCTCGCACAGACCTCGACCTCGCCCGAGGATGCCGCACTCTTCGCCGAGATGCTGTCGCTGCCGAATGACGGACGCTATCCCGCGCTCGATCTGACCCCGGAGCAGCGCCGGCAGAGAACGCTGGAAGCGCTGATGTCGCAACTCGCTGGGTTGGCACGCCGGCAACCGGTGTTGATGATCTTCGAGGACGTGCACTGGATCGACTCCACGAGCCTGGAAGTGCTCGGCCGGACCGTGGACCGCATTAAAACGCTTCCGGCACTGCTCATCCTGACGTTCCGCCCCGAGTTCAACGCGCCGTGGGTGGGACGGTCGCATGTGACGAGCCTGACGCTCAACCGGCTCGGCGAGCGCGAGGCGGCCGCGATCATCGTGCGCCTGGCCGGGAACCAGGCGCTGCCGGCGGATGTGATGGCGGACATCGTCGAGCGCACCGACGGCATTCCGCTGTTCGTCGAGGAGATGACGAAGGCGGTGCTGGAGGCGGAGAGCGAGGGCGCGGCACGGCGCACGGTTGCGGCGGCTCCGTCGCCGGCCTTGGCGGTCCCGGCAAGCTTGCACGCCTCGCTGATGGCGCGGCTCGACCGGCTCGGCCCGGCCAAGGAGGTGGCGCAGATCGGTTCGGCGATCGGCCGGGAGTTCTCGCATGCGCTGCTGGCCTCGGTGGCACGCAAGCCCGAGGCGAAGCTGGGATCGGCGCTCGACCGTCTTGTTCAGGCTGACTTGCTGTCCCGGCAGGGCGTCCCGCCGCAGGCGAGCTACCTCTTCAAGCATGCCCTGGTGCAGGACGCGGCCTATGGCACGCTGCTGCGCGAGCCGCGGCGCGCGCTTCACGCCCGTATCGCCGAAACCCTTGAAAGCCAGTTCGCCGAGATCGCGGAGAGTCAGCCCGAGATCCCGGCGCATCACTGCACCGAGGCTGGGCAGATCGAGAAGGCCGCGGGTCTGTGGGGCAAGGCGGGACAGCGGTCACAGGCACGCTCGGCGCTGGTCGAAGCCGCGGCCCAGCTCACCCTTGCCCTCGAGCAGATCGCGACCCTGCCCGGCACGGCGGCGTTGCGTCGCGAGCAGATCAAGCTTCAGGTCGCGCTCATCACCCCACTCATGCATGTCAAAGGCTATGCCGCCGCCGAACCCAAGGCGGCTGCCGAGCAGGCACGTTTGCTGATCGAGCAAGCCGAAGCGCTGGGAGAGCCTCCCGAAGATCCGTTGTTGTTGTTCTCGGTCCTCTACGCCTTCTGGGTAGCGAACCAAGTGGCATTCAATGGCGATGCCTGCCGCGATCTCGCGACGCAGTTCCTGGCGCTGGCGGAGAAGCAGAGGGCGACAATCCCACTCATGGTTGGGCATCGCCTGATGGGAACTTCCTTATTCGTTACGGGAGACATCACGGAAGCCCTGGGACCCCTTGGTCAGGCGATCGCGCTTTACGATCCTGCCGAGCATCGTCCGCTGGCGACGCGATTTGGCCAAGACGTTGGGGTGGCAACGTTAGGCTACCGGTCGAGGACTTTGTGGTTGCTTGGCCATCCCGAGGCTGCGCTCAGAGACGCCGACGACGCGCTCAGGAATGCCCGAGAGATAGGTCAGGCCGCCACGCTGATGCACGCTTTATTCCATACCTCGATACCGTATACCCTCTGCGGCAATCGCGCCGCGGCAGCCGCGCAAGCCCAAGAGCTTGTCGCTCTGGCCGAAGAAAAAGATTCCCTGCTTTGGAAGGCGTACGGAATGGTGAGCCAAGGTTCGGTGCTGGCCCTGACCGGCAGGGCTTCGGACGCGACCGAAATGCTGATCTCCGGGATGGCCGCCCTGCGGACAACAGGAGCGACACTTTGGATGCCATTCTTTTTGCCGCATTTGGCCCGCGCCCATGCGGAGCTCGGGCAATTCGAGGCGGCTTGGCGCTGCATTGGCGAAGCGATGACAGCGGCGGAGACAACCAAGGAAAAGTGGTGCGAGGCGGAGATCCACCGAACCGCCGGCGAAATCGCGCTGATGTCGCCCGAGCCCGACCCGGCGAAAGCGCAGGCGCATTTCGAACGCGCCATCGCCATTGCCCGCGCGCAGAAAGCAAAGTCCTGGGAGCTGCGCTCGGCGATGAGCCTCGCCCGGCAGCGGCGCAATCAGGGCGAACGGCAGCAGGCCCGCGATGTTCTCGCGCCGATCTACGGCTGGTTCACCGAAGGCTTCGATACCGCCGACCTGAAAAAAGCCAAGGCGGTGCTCGACGAACTGACTGAGCCGGCGATTGCCGCAGAGGGGTGAGTAATTACAAATCAGCGGCTCCACAGGCGTATTCCACGGGGCGCCGCTTCGGCGCCGCGTGGGAAGCCGGTGAGGCGAGCATGCCACCTCAGGGTTGGTTGCGATCGTCTCCGGCTTCGATTTGGCTTCGACCTCGGACGTGGCAGCCTCAGCGCGCGACGGCGAGCACGATCGATGACAGCACGATCATGTAGCCCGCGAAAACGAACAGAGCCGGGTACCAGACGTGGCGCAATAAGCCAAAACGGGCGGCGATCCGGCCCAACCAAATTGTGACAAGCCAGGCGGCAACCATGATCACCGAGATCAGCGCGACATAGACGCCAGACAGGTTGATCTCGGTAAACCTCACCCGGGCGTCCCCTCGTCGAAAAAAGAGGCATGTTGGGTGAGCGCCTCCGAGAGCGCAAGGATCAGGCCGCGCGCCCGAAGCGCGGCGGTACCCGGACGAGAGGTGAGCGCGGCGTCGAGATCGGCGAGCCTTGCGGTCGCCACAGCGCTGTCGCCGCCCGCGACCGCCCCGAGCGCCGCGTCGAGGCCAGGGGCTCGGATCGAACCGGCGACAGATGCGGCGCAGCTGGATGATCTCGGTACCGACCAAGAACGCCGCCATCAGCTGCGAGCGCTGCAACGTTTGCGCCTGATCCGGCAGCGCCGCGAACCGGCCATACATGCGGCCCTCCCAACCCTCGGGCGTCCGCGGGATAGGACCCGTCGCCAGGCGCCGCAGATCGCGCAATGTCGACGCCAGCAACCGGCGCGTCCGAAACGCGGGGGATAGCGGCGGTATCAAACGATACGAAATGACCCCGGCACCCACGCCTGCGATGATCGCCAACGCGCCATTGTAAAATTGCGCGGTGTCGTAGGTCATAGGGTTGGCGGGCGCGAGAAGCGGTATGAAGGGCGCCACGATTCCAGTGAAAATGGCCGGTTGCCACTGCAAGGCGAGAAATGCACCCACCGGCACCAGAGCGATACCGATTACCAGGCTGAAAACGGCGAAGGTCTCGACGTTCGGCAGCACCGCGAAATCAAGAGTTGCGGCAATCGCTACGGTCAGGATGCTGCCGATCATGAAGCCGACTGCGGCGCCGTAAGCTTGATCGGCTCGCGGTGCGAGCAGGATGACGATAATTGCGGCGAAGGTAATCGAATTCGTACCGTCGGCCCATGCGGTCACTATCCAGAAAAGCTCAGCGGCGCCGATCACGACGAATGCCCGCCCGAAATTGACGAGGGGAGGAAGCCAATCGGCTATGCGAAGGCGACGCACGCCGAGACTGCGCGGCACCGGTCGGGCAGGATCGGCTATGAGCAATGCCAGCGCATCGAGGGCGCGCGAGATTCCGGCCAGCACTTCAGCCGTCTGATCGGCGAGCAGCCGCAGCGACGGTGTGCCCGCCCGCAGGGCAATCAACCTGCGCACCGCTGCGTCGCATAGCCGAAGCAGGCGGGTCGGGTCGGCGATCCAGCGTGTCGCCTCGTCTTGTTCAGGCCCGAGGCAAAGTTCCTCCGGCACCCGTGCGAGCACCGTCGCCGCCTCTTCACGAGCCCGCTGATCCGGCGCTCGCGCCAGCAGAACCGCCGCCGTGCGCCAGCCGCCGAGGGCATCGAGCAAACCGTCCAAGGCATTCTGCAAGACGGGCGAGTAGTAGCGGAGTTGCGCGGATTCGCCGAGCGCCTCGTCGATGACCGGGTCGAGCAGGATGACACGGCGGACGAGCTCGCGCCGGACCGTCTGGGTGCCTTCAAATTCGCCGCCGGCGGTGGCCAACGTGCCGATGAAGCGGGTGCCAATCTCGGCCGAAATGGCGGCGATGAGGGTGGCGAGCCGGCGCCGGGCGCCGCCCAAATCGGTCAAGGCGAGAATAATGCCGGCGCAGACGATGCCGATGATGATCTCGCTGGCGCGGTTCACGGCCAGCATGAAGGCCTGCCCGTTCAGGCCCCCGACGGCGCCGAGCTGGTCGCTGGCGATGATCGCCGCCGTATAACCGGCAAGTGCCGCGGCATAGGCCGCGAAATTGCGCAGCAGCGTGGCGACGAGCGCGGATGCGGCCCCCCACAGCGCCAGGGTCACCAGAAAGGCGATGCGGTCCTGCGGGAAGCAGGCGGTCATCACCACGATCGCTACTGCGCCCACCACGGTGCCGATCATGCGAAACCAGCCCTTGCGCAGCGAGGCCCCGAGATGGGGCTGACAGACGATGGCCGCGGTCGTCCCGGCCCAGGACGGGGTGTCGAGTTCGAGCCAGAACGCGACGTAGAGCGCGAGGCACACCGAAGCCCATAGCCGCAGGCCGAAGAGCAACGGCGGCCCCGCTGCCCGCAGCAGCTCTTTGAGCTGCCGTAAGTCAACGATCGCAGCTGACCGCGATCGCCAAGCACCTGCCCGGATCATCGACATCAACCGCATGACACCTCTGAGTTGGATACAGAACGGGATGTGGCTGCAACGGTCGATGGGCTAGCGAGCAAAGGAAACGGAGCCGTCTCGTTTCGCTGTTGGAAGCTGAGTGCGAGAGCGGCAGCCGATGTTTGGCGACCAACGGCATCCGCTTTGGGTCAAGGACGGCCCGATCTTTCGCAAGCACGCTCAAGGCCCAAAGGCCCGCTGTCGGATCAGGTAGCGGACGCCCCGAACTCGCGCGGCCAATGTCGCAAATTGGGTCGACTGCGGCGGTTTGAGCGAGGCCCGGAGAACGTCGGCTCTTGGCACTTAAGGGTGCAGCGGACATACCAGCGCGCAGCCCGTTCATGCTTCGTCCAAGATGTCGTACACTCAGAGCACTTGTCGTGTAGTGACCCCTAAATGGCCAATTAGCCGATCGCTATGGTCGCCAGCGCTTCCTCGATCGACACGTCGATGACGGCGCGCGGCGGCTTTGTGCGGTTTCCTTAATGCGGCGCCGCCGGCGCCGATTCCGCGCCGGACGGCACGACTCCGGGTCTGATCTCCAGCGTCATGGCGATCAAGATCATGCCGGTCTGCGGCTCGTTCGTAAGAAATGATACTTCGTTGATCGTCCGCGTCGGGTCCGTGCGTATCGACAGCCGATCGAGAAAGGCCGTCGACGCTATGCCTCCCCGCATTTGGCTTTCCGAATAGGCAGCATTCCACGGGCAAAAAGCCGCGGGCGATTCGCTCAGCCGGGCTCCCCCCGCCCGTCGTCGGGTCCTCTTTCGAAGCTGCTGATCGATCCCGCGCAAGAGGGTCCCTAACTCGGGGTCGCCTGCACCTCGATCCCGGCGGCGACTATCGAATACCGAGCCCCCGATCTTCGCTTTCGTTTCGGTGGAACTGCGTGCGCATGCCGATGGTGTCGCCCGACATCGCGGTAGCCTCCGGCTCGGCCGGCGCCGACCCGCCCGCCTTCATCAGCCTCAATGCCGCCTCGATCACGGCCAGCTGCTCCGGCGTGTAGTCGCGGGGGTTGAACGCCGGTAGCGAGCCCGGGCTCCCCCCGCCCACAACCGGGCTCCCCCCGCCCATCGTCGGGTCCTCTTTCGAGCCTTCATCCCGATCCGGCGCGATAGGAGTCCCAGCCGCCGGAGCCGGCGCGTTCCGGTCACGCCGGCCGGCACCGCGGCGGGACGCTCGCAGATCAGGCAACGTGCCAAACGCCGAAAATATCACTCAGCGGCGGGCGGGATCACCTCCGGCTCCGCCTCCGCCGACCCCCCCTGCCGCATCAGCCTCGAGCCCGGGCTCCCCCCGCCCACAACCGGGCTCCCCCCGCCCATCGTCGGGTCCTCTTTCGAGCCTTCATCCCGATCCGGCGCGATAGGAGTCCCAGCCGCCGGAGCCGGCGCGTTCCGGTCACGCCGGCCGGCACCGCGGCGGGACGCTCGCAGATCAGGCAATGTGCCAAACGCCGAAAATATCACTCAGCGGCGGGCGGGATCACCAGAGGCAAGCCGCGGCCGATCGCTCACCCCGACCCCCGGGGCCGGTCGCCGGGTCCTCTTTCGCGCCTTCAGCCCGATCCGGCGCGATAGGGGTCCCAGCCGCCGGAGCCGGGTAGGGTTTCGGATGCCGGCCGGCACCGCGGCGGGACGCTCGCAGATCAGGCAACGTGCCAAACGCCGAAAATATCACTCAGCGGCGGGCGGGATCACCTCCGGCTCCGCCTCCGCCGACCCCCCCTGCCGCATCAGCCTGAGCGCCGCCTCGATCACGGCGAGATCCGCCGGGCTGTAAGCGCGAGGATTGAACGTTAAGCGCTTCTCGGGCACCTCAGGCTTGAGGTCGCATTCCCGCGGCTTGCCGAGACGGATGCCACTCGTTCGTCCGCAGACGACATGAGTTCGATCAGTCGGTTGATCGCAACTGGTGCGGCTTGCCCTGCAAGCCTCACGGTCTCGCCATATGCACCCGAAAGCCCGGCGGGATTCCCTGATTGCCCCCGCTTCCAAATGTTCGCTGCGAGCGCGGGAGGTAGCGGACGCTTCCGCTTCGGTGCCGGAGAAGCCGCGGCCGATCTCTCAGCCCCGGCCCCCCCCGGCCATCGGGGGTCC
This sequence comes from uncultured Alphaproteobacteria bacterium, assembly GCA_963772295.1. Lineage (GTDB taxonomy): Bacteria > Pseudomonadota > Alphaproteobacteria > ATCC43930 > CGMCC-115725 > AP-15. Next base: position 222,686 of record CAVYWO010000014.1, on the reverse strand, counting down.
TCTTTCCGGGCTGACGGCTCGACGCACCTCGGAGGGGTCCCAACCGTCGGGGTCGCGGGCAGTTCGGATGCCGGTGATATCTGCCGGCGGTGGGCTTGCGGTAGTCGCTGTCGCAAAAATATCTTTTCGGATGAACCCCTGTTGATGATGCCGGTCGTCGACGGCTTCTCGGACCGGGCGAAAGTCGCCTCGAATTCCTCCTCCGGCACCTCGGCGAGCTTCTGCCAGCGTGAAGCCTGCGTTTTGCTGATGCCGAGATCGGATAATGTGGTAGCACGCTGCGACCCCGTTCCGCCGGCTCGTCCAACACCAGGCTGCGCGGCACCCTTCGCCTTTTCCATCTCGGCCAGCAGCTCGCCGCACCGGCGTTCGGCCCGGATGCGGATCTCGATCGCCCGCATCTCATTCTCGAAGTTGCGGGCTTGGCGCGAATAGATCTCGATCGTGTTTACGCGCAGACGCAGAACGGCGCGAAGGACCCTCGGTTGCCCTGCCAATAGGGTGGTCCCCGTCGAATTTTGGCGCTGCCCTTGCGTCTAAGAGCTTGTGGCAGTGCTACCCTGCCGGTCGCTGGGCGGGATCACCTCCGGCTCGGCCGGCGCCGATCCGCCGGCCAACTGAAGCCGCAAACCTTGCTCGATCACCGCCAGGTCGCGCTCGTTGAATGCCCGCGGGTTGAAGTTTCTGTGTTTCTTCTTCTGCTCTTCCAAAGCTTCCGCCTTCGGGTCAAATACTTGTGGCCTTCCCCATGAAATTTCCCACAGTGACTTTGACGCTACGGTTGCAATTTGTTCGTCTTCACTCTCACGCAACTCCATCAATCGGGTGATTGAACGCATCGAAGTCTTACGAGCGAGCTTCAGTGCTTCGTGATAGTCGCCGCCCTTGCCGGTCGGGTTCGGCGCCTGACCTTTGCGCCACGGGCGTGCCCCGCGTGGGCCGATCACTCAGCCGCGGCTCCCAGCCGCGGCTCCCCCCCGTTGCCGGGTCCTCTTTCGAAGCTGCTGATCGATCCCGCGCAAGAGGGTCCCTAACTCGGGGTCGCCTGCACCTCGATCCCGGCGACTATCGAATACCGAGCCCCCGATCTTCGCTTTCGTTTCGGTGGAACTGCGTGCGCATGCCGATGGTGTCGCCCGACATCGCGGTAGCCTCCGGCTCGGCCGGCGCCGACCCGCCCGCCTTCATCAGCCTCAATGCCGCCTCGATCACGGCCAGCTGCTCCGGCGTGTAGTCGCGGGGGTTGAACGCCGGTCGATCCGGCTTTTCGGCGGCTGGGTCGTAATCCTTCGGCTTGCCCCAAGCATGTTCGTACACCCATGCCGATGCCATGTAGCGCACACGATCGTCGTCGCTCTGGGACGAAAGCCTGATGATCTCCTGAGCGGCATCGAGCGAGGCTTTGCGGCAGAGCGATTGGCAGCGCTGGAACTCGCCAGCCCGGCCGGTGGGGTTCGGCGCTTGGCCTTTTTGCCACGGACGCGCCCCGCGCGGCGTGGCGCCGGGAAGCCAACGGCCATTCCCGTCGCGTTGTTCGATCCCTTGCGAAGGCAGAACGCTCATGGGACGAAACACCTGTTGATCGGTCAAGCACACGTTCTTCTGAACTCGGCCACGTACACATCGCGGGGTCGTCAGTCAAGGCGCGCGCCCGCTAAGCGTAAGCGGCACCGCCGCCGCGACGATCACTCAGCCGCGGCTCCCAGCCGCGGGACGATCACTCAGCCGCGGCTCCCAGCCGCGGCTCCCCCCGTTGCCGGGTCCTCTTTCGAAGCTGCTGATCGATCCCGCGCAAGAGGGTCCCTAACTCGGGGTCGCCTGCACCTCGATCCCGGCGACTATCGAATACCGAGCCCCCGATCTTCGCTTTCGTTTCGGTGGAACTGCGTGCGCATGCCGATGGTGTCGCCCGACATCGCGGTAGCCTCCGGCTCGGCCGGCGCCGACCCGCCCGCCTTCATCAGCCTCAATGCCGCCTCGATCACGGCCAGCTGCTCCGGCGTGTAGTCGCGGGGGTTGAACGCCGGTCGATCCGGCTTTTCGGCGGCTGGGTCGTAATCCTTCGGCTTGCCCCAAGCATGTTCGTACACCCATGCCGATGCCATGTAGCGCACACGATCGTCGTCGCTCTGGGACGAAAGCCTGATGATCTCCTGAGCGGCATCGAGCGAGGCTTTGCGGCAGAGCGATTGGCAGCGCTGGAACTCGCCAGCCCGGCCGGTGGGGTTCGGCGCTTGGCCTTTTTGCCACGGACGCGCCCCGCGCGGCGTGGCGCCGGGAAGCCAACGGCCATTCCCGTCGCGTTGTTCGATCCCTTGCGAAGGCAGAACGCTCATGGGACGAAACACCTGTTGATCGGTCAAGCACACGTTCTTCTGAACTCGGCCACGTACACATCGCGGGGTCGTCAGTCAAGGCGCGCGCCCGCTAAGCGTAAGCGGCACCGCCGCCGCGAGTAGCTGGACCCGGTCGACGCGAAGTGCCCGGACAAATTCATATCACAAGAAGCCGGCCGCACGCAGCGTACTCCGCGACGACCCAGGTGACTTTGTCGGAATCCGTATTCCCCTTGTCGGGTGGGGTCCGGGTGGTCCGGGTGGTGGTCCGGGTAAAGCACATTGTAAGGTCTTGACGGTCCAAGAGACCCGGGTGGTCTGATCGGTATTTGTATAGAAGACTATCGACGCGCCACTGACAGCATGCGCATCCGCTGTCTTGTGGCGTGAGCGCCGCCGCTTATGGTTTTCGGGGGTTGTGAGCGCTTGAAAAAAGCTTTGGGTCACCCGGACCGCCGGGTCTTCCGGCCCATCAATGAGTTAGCGACATGGCATCCTGGACCACCCGGACCGCTTTCGCTTTTACGGATCGAGTCCCCATTCAGTCAGTACGTCGCAAATCTCTGTGAAGCGGGCTCGGGCTTCGACCAATTCACCGACCCAGTAACCGTGCGGCCGGTCTTGCCAGACGATCGAGGCTTGATCAAGCGATTCGCCTATTTTTACGCTATCGAGCTCATAGACAGGATGTTTTTCTTGCCTGGGGCGGCGAGGGGAATAGATCGCGGTCATGAACCGACCCAACTCTTCCCGGCTCTTGCGGTCGAATGGGCGAACCTCCTGACACCATTGAAGATAGCTATTACAGAGAAGTTCCGTTGTGTAGAAAGGATGCCACTCGCGGAAGTACTTCGCGCCATGTCGGCTTTTCCAAATAAAACTGCGGCTGAGCACCGCCAGCCACCATTTTTGAAGGCTCGACAAACTCAGCGTCTTCTGGACTGTCAGCGCCTCGGTTCGCGGAACGTCGCGAACTTCAAAGCCGGTGATGTCGCGGGCGAGCAGATCGTACAGCATGGCCGCGAGGCCTCCCTGTTGCATCTCTCTGTCGATGGCTGCGAAGTAGGGAATGTCGCCCACCCAATTGTCGGGAACGTCGAAGACACCGTAACGGCGCTCATCGACCGATGCCGGGATTACCCAATCCGAATTTGAGGCCAGGACGATGTGCAGCATGTTGGGGACGATAACTACGCGCTGGTATTTCCCCTCGATCACCAAGTACGGCTCGGTGATCAGACCTTTCAGCACGCCCTCATGCTGCTTGTCGCCGGCATAAAAGGCCTCGTCGCCGAACAGCAGGACACAATCGCGCAAATGTTCGTTGAAACGACCGACCAGATGCACCGGATTGAAAATCTGCATACCGTGCTGGCCGAAGCCCTTAGCGACCCAGCGGCCGAAGATGCCCTTGCCGCAGCCTTTCTTACCGCGCAGCACGAGGGCGACTTCGCCCGGTTGATCCGGTTTCTGGTAGAGCCGGGCCAGCCAATTCAGAACGTATTCGGATGCTTCGGTCTTGCCGGCACAGATTACCTTCTCGATATGCTCGCTCATCAGTCTCCAATCGCCGGGTCTTGGTTCGACGGGGAAGCCACGCCACAAATTCATGTATCCCGTCGGCGCCTGTCTCGCGGGGTCGAAGGTGACACCGTCCAGGAATTGCCATCGGGCGGGGTGTGTAAGCCACCACTCGGCCCGGGTCTTGGTCGTCGAGATAACCTTTTCGCCGTTTTTTGTGAACACCGTCAGCCGGTCGTTCTCGTAAAGGCGGCGGAAGTCGGAATAGGAAATTCGGTCGAGGACCTCGCGCTTCAGGACCGGGTCTGAGCGCCATTCAAACACCCACACCTTCCCCGCTTCATTGACGACCGAATACCGTCGATTGAATTGTTTGACCAGCTTCTCCAGCTCCTGTTGGCTTCGGACGGTCTCGGCCTCTATATCAGCTTCGTCCAACGACTGGTCGAATTTGCCGACTTTGCCGAGCATCTTGCGAATGGCGGCCGTCTTTGCCCGTACCCTTGCGATTTCGGCGCCGAGGTCGCGCCGCCCGACGTATTTCGAGCCAATACCGGAAGGATTCCCGCGAATAAAGCGTTCGATTGTTGTGTCGTCGAGATCGAGTTCGATCATCTTCCTGATGACCGAAAATAGCGCCCGCGAGCGATCGGTGGTGGTGACGTCCCTCAGCCGATCGATCACCCATTCAGGCAGACGCCGAAGGATTCTATCGAGCTCCTCACCCTCGGGGGCATCGCCGTTCGCCTTTCCATTAGGCTTGCCGCCCCCCTTATCGTCGCCGAACGCAAATGCGGTGATGAATTGTTCGATCTGATACCGGCGCTGCCAATCGGCCTCTACGACTGACGCCAGATAACGGCCGCGTCCCTTGGCTCGTTTTACCGCGTTAGGAAGATTGATGGTCCCCGGCAGCCGCATGATGCGATCGATATTGCGACAGTTATCGCCGCCGAGGTCGGTTTCGAGCTGCCGGTTGTAACCTTCGAGCTGCTCGATGATGTTCGGGCCTGTGACGGCCACTGGCGCCTGCATCAGCCAGAAGGCCTGTAGTCCACCGTCGGAATCGATTATGATCGAAGGGGGAAGCCGGTAACTTTTGAGGCGAGGCAGAATGATCGCCGCCTTGGCTTGCTCGGGGGCGGCGCCGTCGAGAATGTCCAGGTCGACATGAAACGCGTTGAACGCACCGATATCGACTTTGCTCGCTTTCTTTTTGAGATCCGATTTCGGGGTGTTTACCGAGAAATAGATATTTCGTTTGCCCTGCCAGGCCTCGATCCACTTCTTGGCAGCTTGCCGATTGCGAAAGGTGCGTGTTTGTATCGGCCCGTCAGGTTCAATCGCGCTGACGACCCAGGGTCCGCCCGGCGCCCATTTTTCGAGGAAGTCGACGGCACCATCGGTGTCCGGTTCAACGAAGCCTGTCATGGCGTAAGGCCGTTTGCGGCTGGCGACAGGCCATGCACGCTCCACCGGAGCGGCGACACATAGCGGACCTTGCCCGATGGTCCCGGAGTGCCCGCCCTTCGGGATCGAGCATGGGTAGAGCGGGCAGGCACGTCCAGGCGCGCCCGTCGGCGACATGAACGGCCACGTCGTCGATATCGAGCCCAATCGGCAAAGTCACATCGGCGAAGCTGCGCAACGTGTTTAGCGGGATCGGATCGCCGTCGAGCGATAGCACCCGCGCCGCGCTCGCCCGAAAGCGCGCCGAGGTGGATGATCCGTGTCATCGCCCTTACTCGGCGTCGAGTTCGGACGTCGAGCGGATCAGCGGCCCCAGCCGCAACTCGGCCCACGAAACCAAATCGCCCCAGCGATAGAGTGGATATCGGCCGTACTTCTGGAATGGCGGCCCGCCGCCGCGCGACGCTAATGTGGCGAGCGTCTTTTCGGCTGTCGGAAAACCGCCGTCGGTCAGCGCCTTAGCAGCGGCTCTCCGCCGCAAGCGCAAGTTCGAGTCCATCCAGCACCTCTCATAGTGATGATGCTGGTGGCCTTACATCCCCGGAAAATCGCCGGCAAAAATCGCAAAATCGCCGCGATTTAATTTCGGCGATTTATTTCGGCGATTTTTTTGGTCGCCCGCGTTTCGGTGCGTCGTCACCCATCTGGTTGGTAAACTCGGCGAACAGCGCCCCCCGCGGACCACGATGATGCTTTGCTTTCCAGGCCTCCCAGAGCGCGGTCTGGGTTGGCCTGCCCTCGGCCTTTCGCTTGCAAGCGATGAAGCACCTGACGAATTCCCGCATAGCGGCGGCTGAGGCGGCCCGGGTGGGCGCGTGAGGCAATTCGCTGGGTCTGCGAGACACCGGCTCGGCCCTGCCCTCGCCGCGCTCCGGCAGAAGCGCGAGCACCTCCTCGCGTTTAAAGCGCAGCTTCCCGGAGAGCGCGTCGATATCGCGGTCAAACCACGCGTCTGCCGGCACGGGAGACCCGTTCTGGATTGCGGTCAGATGGCCTCTTTTGAGCGCGTCGAGCAGCTGCCTAGCGGGCTCGGGATTGTCGAGGACCGGCCGCGGCCGAAACTTAAACTCCTTCGAGCGGGGCGGCGCGGTCTCCCAGCCGACGTACTGACGAATCAACGCCGGATCGCGAAAGGCGAACCACGACAGAACATTACCGAGCGACCAATCCGCGCTCCGGAAGTCCCGATCGGCTAGCGCGGCCTCGACCTCTGGAGTTGGCTCGAATACTAGCGGCCAATCGATTGCACGTCGCTTGAACCAGCCCTGCACGAGCTTGCGGGGCGCCCAGCAGTGCGCCAGCACTTCTTCGGTTACCGTTGGCGTGCCCACGTAGTCTTCCTGCCACTGGCGCAGCCGATCTGCCGTCAGCCGCAATGTGCCGGCCGCACACCGGTCGGCGTCCAGATACAGCTGGGCATCGAGATAGAGCACGCACGATTTGCCGCGGTGGTCGAATTCGCCCGCCAAGACGGCGGCTAGGAGATCCTGGTATGCCTGTGCCCTTAAGGCCTCCGAGAGATGCTCACTCGTGCCGCGCACGCGCGCGAACCATTCGGCGATGTCGGCGAAGGCCAACCAATCCCGCCGTCTCTGTTGACACTGCGCAAACCGGCGGCAGCGACGCGCCAAGATAGCTTCCGGAACCGGCATAACGCCTCGTCAGGGTGCCGCGGCGGAAGGCCGGTGCGGCACCGACCGTTTTGGGCTGCGGTTCCCGATCCACCGCGATCGGATGCTATCGCACAGCTCGCAGCGGCACCACCTCGGCGTCGGGCTTGGCCTCGCCCATCAGCTCGGCGGTGCGGCTCGCCACTGCATCGGCCGCGGCGAGCAGCACCGCATCGGCGCTATGGACGTATCGCGAGGTGATCGAATGCCCCTTGTGTCCGACGAGCGCGGCGATCGTCGGCTCGGAATAGCCCAAGTCGGCGGCGAGCGAGGCGAACGAATGCCGGAGCACGTGCGGCGTGACATCGGCCGGCAACTCGCGCAATTTAACAATCTTCGGCCAGAATTTCTTGAAGCCGACCATCGGGCCCTCGCCGCGCGTCGCCGGGAACACGCGATCCGCCGAATGGCGCGGCATGGTCCGCAGCACGTCGCACGCCGCATATGACAGCGGCCGAACCGATAGCCCGGTTTTCGTGTCGGCGAGCCGGGCGGTGCGGCGGGTAAAATCGAGTTCCGACCAGCGCAACGCTTGCGCCTCGCCGCTGCGCCAGCCCGTCAATGCAAGGAACTGGGCCATCGCAATTGCTGCCGGCCAAATCTTCCCTTGCGCCACAGCCTCTCTCAGCGCGTCGCCGAACGCGGCATATTCGTCATCGGATAGCCGCCGTTCACGCCTGCCATCGGCATAGCGCACGACACCGTGAACCGGATTATCCGCGCGCACCCCTTTCCGCACCGCGTAGGTGAAGATCCCGCCCAGCAGCCCGATCGCGCGGGTAGCGGTGCCCTTGCCACCCTTCACCCGCGCCAGCCCGTAACGCCCGGTTTTGATCCGTCCGGCGGTCTTGCCATCAGCAATGGCGTGCATCGCACGCTCGACATCGGCGCGGCCGACCGCTGCAACCGCCAAGCGGCCGAGCAGCGGCTTTATGTGCCGCTCGATCCGGCCCTTGTCGATTTCGAGTGTGCTGGCCTTTTTCGATTGGCCGCGCCGCGTCAGCAGCCGCCCGGCTTCGGCATCGGCGAGATACTTATCGCACAGATCGGCGACCGTCATCGCTTCGCGCGCCTCGCGCTTGTCGGCGGCCGGATCCCCACCCTTCACGACTTCGCCGAGTATTCGCTGCGCTTCATGGCGCGCCATTTCCGGAGTCCAGGGCGATCCGTGGCGGCCAATCGTGACTCGCCGCTTCCTTCCCTCCCGCGTGCGGTACATCAGCACGTAGGACACCGCTTCGCCCTTCTGGCGGCGCGCCCCGAAGCCGGACACTGCGCCATCCCAGACTTCTTCGTCGGGGCCGAGCGCCCGCACTTCGCGAAGTCCGATTCGCTTACGATCCATCCCGCCCTTCCCTGGTACCTGGTCACCCGTCCCAGGTACCATCTAGGTACCACGAATACGCAAACCCGTACAAGCTGGAACAAGTCTCAGCAAGCTAATTTACGGCATGAGGCCTCGGTCCCGGGTCGCCTCACAAGACGCAGCAACGGTCGACAAACCCCCATTCCTACCTTCGGGAGGCAGGGGCCGGAGGTTCAAATCCTCTCACTCCGACCAGTTTTTCAGTGAGTTATGATGATCCGACATGAGAGGCTGGCGGCGCTGGCAACCAGATGGCAACCAGCAGCGGGGCCAAATCGGATCCTGTTGAGACGGCGGGAGAGGGCACCCGTCACCAAAACCTGACCGCCCCTCTTGTGCATCGGCGCCCTTTGTTGCCTCGGCGCTGCGCGCCTCGGCGGCGTCGAGGGTCCCGCGGCACGAATGCCTCTGATCAGGTCGGCTTCCGACGCCCCGTGTACGGGCCGAAGATCCGGTCAAGTATCCACAAATCGGAGGTTAACGCCGAGCGGCTGGTTGTGACGGCAACGAAGGAACCACCGATTTCTGAGGGCAAAGCTCATCGGCGGCACCTGACCGCAGGTAGTCTTTTGCGTCGTCATTCCCGGCGGCCGCGAATTTTTCATACCGTTTCCGGGCCAAATGGCAGTCGTACAGCGGTAGAGAAACGAGTATATCAGCCGAGATCATACATGGCTTCCGCGTCGCCGCGGTCCGCTGCTTCCTCGCACCAGCGCACGGCTTCTGTAACATCCTGCGATGCTTGATAAAACCGACCAACAGCTCGCATAACATCGACGCCGCCTGCATCGGCTGCCTGCTGGAACCAACGCGACGCCTCAGTTTTGTCGTTCCTGGCTGGCGCCTCCATACCCTTTTGAAGCAGCCCTCTTACGATCGCCTGTTCCGGCGTGAGCGGTGGTTCCGGCCCCGGAACCGTCAGCGCCTTCATCTCCCTCTCGTAGAACTCCCTAGAAGCGGTCAGCGCCTCCATCTCCCGCTTGAAAGCTTCCCTGCGGATATCGTCGAGGACCTGCGTCCCCTGCGGCCATTCGCGCCGGCCGGATTGCCTCGGCAAGCGGATCGCGCAGGCCGTCGCGGAGGCTGTCGATCTTCCCTTCCTCCAGGTGGCTCGCGGCGGCAAATGGCAGGCGCGCCGGAACCTGCCGTTCCGGCCTGCGGATACAGGAATATCTTACCGAGCGGGAGCTACCATGGCTGGCGCTGATGCGCCGCTGCTTGGTTTCAAATGATTGAGAACCTCTACCAAGCGGTCTCCAAATGCAGCCTCGAATTTCAGGTCGTTAGCGTCCATGTCGCCGAACTCAAGCCACCAACCGCCATTGTCCTCGTCATCACCTTTATTCAAATGAAAAGTAGCGACATCACCATCAAATTCTAAATCGGTTGGGATCCAGAGATACGGATGCGGCTCCCATCGCGGGACCGCAAACTCGACGTCAAAGCCCTCGATCTTTATGTTTCCGATATACGAAGAGCCCGGCGATCTCGTCAGGCGCGTTGGAGTGCTCCATAAGTAGGTCTGAAGCTCCCGCATGAATTCCATTCGTTTCGGGTCACGCGCCCACTTCTGCGACTTCGCGGCCTCACGCTCGGCTTCGATCCGAGCGCGGATGGTCGGCGGTGGCAGGATTTGCTCAAGCAGGAAGATGTGCTCGGTGTTTCCGGCGGTTTGATGAGGATGGACCGCGTATTGCCAAAGCTCCATCGAGAAGGTCACAACCCCGGTGGATCGGCGTAGGTATTCATAAATCGATAGCGTCCGATCGTCGAATCCTTCAGCTAGGATGATGAGAATTTGACTTGTATTCACCTCATTATCACCAACGTGGTTACTGATCTTCGATTGTGCATCAGATCCCGAAGTAGCTTTCTCGAATCAGGGACGACTATGGTCGTAATACAGCGCATCCAGCTTATCTGGCGTATTTGTCTCATATTCAGCAGCATAGGCTAAGACCTGAGTGATCGCATCCTGAGAAGCGATGCCGCGTTTGAGTTCAGCTATTACGAGATCGCCCTTGTCGCTGAGGCCCACAATATCGCTTCTCTGGTTGTCGGAAGCCGAATCTTGCCGAGTGACCCATAATATTTTCCGGGCGAATAGCTGATGGCGGCAACTCGCCAACCAGGTCTCCAAATCGGAAACCTCATAGTAGCCAAGGTCGGCCATCGGTTTGGTATTCAGGTAAGTGAGTGTTTTCCTCGCCGTATCGAGCCGATAGACCTGCGATGCCACGGTCACCCCCGCGCGCCGCCCGCGGCGAGCGCGGGCGGCGATCCCGACGAACAAGAATAGCCCGATCGGCGAGCGCGCCGAAGTGGGAAATCCAGGAAATCCTCTGTTGCTGCCCCTCTCGCGCGAAGAAGTGATGGCTGCATGGCGGCAGCACCGGTCATTCCGCGGCCGAGCCTCGGTGTCCAACGTTCCACTTTCCTCTCCGCCCGCGTCGCCCGAACGCGAGGTACCACAGGAGCTTGTTCGGTCTCGGTCAGGCCCCGCCTGCCATCGCACACGGCGGCAGGGGCCCGATTGATCGTTTCTGCCGAGACTGCCATCGCGAGGTCGAGCCCGACCCCGGTGAGATGGCGCGGCGCGCTACGGCCCCGGGGACGGCAGTAGCCGACTGGTGCGGACGCTCGCACCCTATCCTCACGCGCGCGGGCGCGTCCCGCGAACTCCGCAAAATCGCAGGAACCGCCGCGCGGCTTCGGGCGGGACTGACCGACCGGCCCCCGGTGCTTTAGCGTTTCGAACCCATCTATCGCTACATCAGCAATTCAACTGGAAACGTGATGCCCATCATTGCCCGCCTTGCCTCGCTCTACGAAAACCGGGGCATCCATATCTCGACCGGGCTCAACCCGAGCCATTTTGGGAATTTTCCGCTGGCACCGTTCACTTGGTTCTTCAAGAACGGCGAGAGTGTGACCAACGGGCTCGGGATTGCGCTTCAGGAAATCTATTTCTTCGAATGCCTGTTTGCGCGGTTCCGGCCGAAACGCCTATTTGCAATCGGCAACGCGGCTGGCTGGAGCACCTTGGCGCTCGCTCTGTTGAATCCCATGGCACGGGTGCTGGCGATAGACGCAGGGTTCGACCGCAATGCGCACGACGGCATCGGCTTTACCAATCGCGTTGCCGAGGAAGAGGGTCTACCGGCGCGCGTCGTCGAGGGTAAATCGCCCGAGGATGTACCGCGCATCCTGCATGCCGCAGCGATGTCGCCGGTCGATTTCGCCTTCATCGACGGCTATCACTCGATCGCGCAGGTGCAACTCGATTTCAACGCTGTACGCGCGCATGCGACGCCGGACTGCGTGTACCTGTTTCACGATGTCGCCACCTTTGCCCTGCACAGCGGCATCGAGCAGATCACCCGGGAGAATGAACTCGTTGCGCAATTGCTGCTTGGCACCACCTCGGGCATGGCAATTGTCTACGACCGGACGCTGTGCCCAGCGGTGCTAGACGACATCGCGCCGTTTATCTTCTCGCCGGAGCTGGTGGCGTTGATTGAGGACGCTGCGTGGAGCCACCGGCATCGCCATCTCGCGCGCTGGCGCAAGAGCCTCAAAAAGCGGCTAGGGCGAAGTGCCGCTGCTCAACACCTTGTGTCAGGCGGGTGACAAGTAATATCGACACAGTCAAGTATTAGACGCCGAAAATCAGGTTACACCGGATGGCCGACCTAGATATGCTCGAAGGTTAACACGACGACTTCACAAGGACGTCGCAAAATTTTACATAATGCAGAGCTTTTTTGGCGCGGCGTCGCGACGCAGGATCCGCCCGGGTGGGTTTTCGCGGCGGGGGCCGCGGCGGTGCGCTAAAAACGGATTGGACTAAACCGTCGCACGGCGGTGCGGGCTATGGGGATTGGATTGGCGGCGGCGGTCGAGATCGTCAAGCGAATCGTGGACGCCAAGGCGCAATTTCGCTCGCTGGCCGAGCCATGGGCCGACACCTGCACAAGAACCGGGCGCTTGATGCTCGCCGTACTCGGAGGCCTCGCCGACGTGAAGCGCGACCTGATCCGCACCCGCACCGCCGAAGGCAGGAGCCGTGCGCAGCAACGCGGGCAGCACATGGGCCGACCCTCGAAACCTCGCCTTACCAATTCAGCCTTGCTCCGGGCGATTTCATCACCAAATCTCCAGCGCCGAGCGCCGGCAGGAATTGTTGTCGATCCGCGATCGCCTCGAAAGATGAAATTCGAAGTGCTCAGTTGCAGGATGGTCACGCCCGACGCGAGGACGAGGGATGCCTTTCTTCCCTCGCGCTCGTGGCGGCAGATCGTGGCGCCCTATGCGCACGCCAGCCAGCGGCGTGCCGTGGCCCAGCTTTGCAATACGGGGCTGCCGTTTCTGCTCCTCGTGGCGGCTTTGCTTTGCGGCGCGCGGACCCATCCCGGGCTGACGCTCCCGCTCGCCGTTCCGGCGGCCTTGCTCCTGGTCCGCTTGTTTGCGATTTAGCATGACTGCGGCCACGGTTCCTTCTTCGCGTCGCGGCGAGCCAATGATCTTCTGGGACGACTGCTCGGGGTGCTGACGCTGACGCCCTACGCCTGCTGGCGCAAGAGCCACGCCATCCATCACGCGAACTCCGGCAATCTCGACCGGCGCGGCACCGGCGATGTCAGGACGCTCACCGTGCGCGAATACCAGTCGCTTTCGCTGCCGCGGCGTCTTCAGTATCGGGCGTATCGGCATCCAGTGGTCCTGTTCGGCTTGGGCCCGATCTTTCTGTTTGCCATCCATCATCGGATTCCAACCGTCAACCCGCTTCGCCATCGGAAAATCTGGGGCAGCATTCTCGGGACGAACGCAGCCCTAGCAGCGATCATCGTGCTGATGCTGCTGACGGTGGGCGCGCGCGCCTTGATGGTCGGCTATCTCCCGATGATCCTGCTTGCCGCGACGACCGGCATATGGTTGTTCTATATCCAGCACCAGTTCGAGCACACTTATTGGGCGCCCGGCTCGGATTGGAATTTCCATGCGGCAGCGCTGAACGGCAGCTCCTTCTACGATCTGCCTGCGCTGCTGCATTGGCTGACTGGCTACATTGGCTTCCACCACATCCATCACGTCTGCAGCAAGATACCGAACTATCGCTTGCGCGAATGCTTCGACGAGAACCCAGAGTTTCGCGACGCCAGGCGCCTCACCCTCCTCGATAGCCTGAAATGCTTGCGACTCTCCTTGTGGGACGAGGAGCGGCGGCTTTTGGTGACGTTCCGCCATGCCTTCCGGCGCCGTCTTGCCAAGGGCTAGAGGGCGGTCGCGGACAGTCTCAACAGGCTTTGCCGGCGTCGAGTTGCGGCGATCATTGCAAAAATCGGAGCAAACCGGCACCTGATTTCGGTCGAAATCGGCAGGTGATTTCGGCGGAAAGCGGCACCTGATTTCGCTCCAATCCGGCACCCGATTTCGGCGTTTTCGGCACCCTGGTTCGGCTTTGGCGTCGCCGCCGCGCGGCAAGTAATGGCGGCTAGCCTCGCGCCTTTTGGGGGGCGCGGGGAATGCCGAGACCGAGGATGGCGATGCGGCGGATCAAGGAAGTGCTGCGGCTCAAGCAGGTGCTCGGGCTGAGCGACACAGCGGTGGCGCGCGGCGCGCGGGTGGCGCGGTCGACGGTGAAGCAATATCTCGACCGCGCGGCGGCGGCCGGTCTGAGCTGGGAGACGGCAGAAGGGCTCAGCGAGGAGGAGTTCGACCGTCGACTGTTCGCGGTTGCCGACAGGCGCGATGTCGACCGTCCGCTGCCGGATTGGGAGGTGATCGAGAAGGAACTGCGCGGCCGCGGTGTGACGCTGCGGCTGCTGTGGCTGGAATATCTCGCCCGGCACCCGGAAGGTTACCGCTACACCCAGTTCTGCGAGCATTTTCACGCCTGGCAGCGACGGGCGCGCCCGCCGACGATGCGACGGGTGCATCGCGCCGGCGAGGCGCTCGAAGTCGATTGGGCCGGCATGACGCTGGCGGTGATCGATGCCGGCGTCGCCCGAGAGGCGCAGATCTTTGTCGCCTGTCTGCCGTGCTCCGACCTGGTTTATGCCGAGGCGACCTGGACTTAGGGGCAGGAGGATTGGCTGGGGGCCCATGTCCGCGCCTTGGCCTATCTCGGCGGCTGCGCCGAGAAGCTGGTCCCCGACAACACCAAGACCGGGGTGACCGAGGCCAATTACTGGGACCCGGTGCTGAACCGCAGCTATCACGAGTTGGCCCGCCATTATGGGGTGGCGATCGTTCCGGCCCGGGTCCGCAAGCCCCGCGACAAGCCGACGGCGGAGAATGCGGTCCGGCTGGTCGAGAGGTGGGCGCTGGCGCCGCTGCGGCACCGGCAGCTGTTCTCGCTCGCCGAGAAAGTCGAGGAATTCAACAACCGCCCGTTTGCGCCGCCGCGCGAGGGCAGCCGGCGCTCGCTGTTCGAGGCGATCGAGCGCAGCAAGCTCAAAGCGCTGCCGGCGGAGCCTTTTGTCGTCGGCCAATGGCTCACGGCGCGGGTCAATATCGACTACCACATCGCCGTCGGCGGCCACTTCTATTCGGTGCCGTACCGGCTGCTGCAGCAAAGGGTCGACGTCTTCCTGACGGCGACCGCGGTAACGGTCTTCCACCGGGGCGAGCGGGTCGCCAGCCACCCGCGCAGCGCCGCCAAGGCGCACCACACGACCCTATCCGAGCACATGCCCCCGGCGCACCAGGCGATCGCCAAGCGCACGCCGGACAGGCTGCGCGCCGATGCCGCCGCGCTCGGGCCGGCGATCGGCGCCTACGTCGACCGGCTGCTCGGCGCACGCGAGCATCCCGAGCAAGGGGTGCGCGCCTGTCTCGGGGTGCTGCGGCTCGCCAGCGCCTACGGCAAGGCCCGGCTCGAACTCGCCTGCGAACGCGCCCTCGCCGCCGGGATCGCCTCGTCGCGCTATGTCGAGCGCCTGCTCAAAGCCGACCGGCTGCGGCCGTTCCTCGACGGCGGGGCGGAACAGAGCCTCGGCGCCCACGCCAATCTGCGCGGCCCGGCTTACTACAACTGAGGTCTAGCGGGCCACTGGATTTGCGTTACGTGACGAAATAGAGGGGAAGTCATGACACTGACACGAGGACACAAGCCGCAGGGCGATCGGGCGCTGACCGGGGCCGAGCGCCAAGCGCTCTATCGAGCCCGCCACGCCGGCACGCCGATGGTTCGCTATCGTCGGCCGGCCGATCGCCGCAGTCGGCCGCAGCGCTGGCATGACGCTGTCGCCGAGCTGGTTGCGTTGCAGGCCGAATACCAAGCCTGGTTCGAGGCGCTGCCCGAAGCCACCCGTGATGGCGCCACCGTGGGCCTTCAGCCCACGGGCTTGACCCGTGGGGACGCCCTGCAGGCCATTCTCGATCTCGATCTCGACGAGATCGCCGCGATCGAGCCGCCGCGCGGCTTCGGGCGCGATTAGCCGACAACACGGATCCGAGGGAATGATGATGATCCATCCGACGATTGCGACGTTGCGCCGCCTGCGCCTGACCGGCATGGCCAAGGCGCTCGAGGAGCAGCAAGGCCTGCCCGAATGCGATCGGCTCAGCTTCGACGAGCGCCTGGCGATGCTGGTCGACCGCGAGGCCGTCGAGCGCG
The DNA here is from genome assembly GCA_963772295.1 of uncultured Alphaproteobacteria bacterium. Taxonomy (GTDB): domain Bacteria; phylum Pseudomonadota; class Alphaproteobacteria; order ATCC43930; family CGMCC-115725; genus AP-15. The sequence continues at coordinate 206,702 of CAVYWO010000014.1, read as the reverse complement.
ACAATGCGGCGCTGGCCCAGAGGCTGCGCCTCGCCGGGCTGCGCCAGGCCGCCTGTCTCGAGGACCTCGACTACCGCGCCCCGCGCGGTCTTGATCGCGGCCTGATCCAGGCCCTCGCCGCCGGCCGTTGGCTGTACGAGCACAACAACGTGCTGATTTTAGGCCCGACCGGCGTCGGCAAGAGTTGGATTGCCTGTGCCCTCGGCAACCAGGCGGCCCGCAACGGCTTCTCGGTGCGCTACCAGCGGCTGCCGCGGCTCCTCGACGAACTCGCTCTGGCCCGCGTCGACGGTCATGCCGCCAGGCTGCTCGCCCGCCTCGCCCGCCTCCAATTGTTGATCCTCGACGACTGGGCGATGGCCAGGCTCACTGCCGAACAGCGGCGCGACCTGATGGAGGTGATCGATGATCGGCACCAGCGCGCCTCGACCATCCTCGCCACCCAGGTGCCGATCGAGCGCTGGCACGACATGATCGGCGACCCGACCTACGCCGACGCCATCCTCGACCGGCTCATTCACAACGCCTATCACATCGACCTTAAGGGCGACTCGATGCGCCGGCGCAAACCGAGCCTCCCTGTGACCGAAAAGAATTAACCAAATAAAATACTTACAGTACTTATCCCCATTACTCACATAATCCACAGCAGCCCGCCACAACTACTGAAATGAGCAATATCGACGAAAGTACTTGCTTTCAGTGACCAGCACAAGATAGCATCTGCCCGACAGCGGTGGTTCGCTGAAGCCGGCACCCAAACGCCTTCGGAAGGGGGTGCCGCTTTGGACCGAAACGGCCTGTCGGTTTCAACCGAAACCGCCTGCCGCTTTCCGCCGAAATCGCCTGTCGGAAACTCCGAAATTTGCAGCGATCATCGCGGCCAACTGCATGCGAACGCAATAGCATAACATCTCTGTGGCCAGACGCGCATCGGCGTTTGCTAAAGCGGCTTGATGCAGACACCGCATGTCGTCGGAGACATCCGAAAATCCGAGGCCGGAACGGCGACCGACTAGCTCTTCGAGCTTTGCCGCATCAAACTTTCTTCTCGCGCATCAGATAAAACCAGAACCCCGGATCGAGATCGCCTCTGTGCCTGCCCATGATCACGCCGCCAGTAGTTTCCGACCCTGCCGGAGACCAGCGATGGGGACGGCTCCGCTCGGCTCATCTGCGATCGCCTCAAACCCCCAGCCCTAGCTCCCGCTCGGCAAGCCCCCAGCGCGGTTCTTTGTCCTGGCCAACGTGGCGCCCCGGACGGTCCGGAATACGTGCGCGGCCGCAGGCATTTCCACAGCCTGCGGATGGCCCGGGCGATGACGCCGCCCGCTATCCGCCGGCTCGGTGAATTCGCGCTGGTCGAGCGCACGATGGGAAAGGCGCGGGAGTACGACCCGGCAAGCGTGAAGCCCGCAACGCCCGAGTTCAACCCTCGAGCCTATACGCTCGAGCAGCTCGACGTGATCGAGGCCGCCCTCCGATCGATGCTCAACCCGCCCAAGCCGCAGGCAACCGAGCCCGATCCGGGCTCTCGATAGCAGCGGCCTTGGCTTTCAACTCACCGACGCTGTCGGCTTGGCCGACGCCCTCGCGCCTGGGGCCCCATTGCTCGAATGCCCGAAAGAAGGTTGCGGTGACGGGCGGGGGGCCGGCGTGAAGAGCGCACGGTTCTGCTCCGAAGCGGGGTGGGGAGAAAGCCGGAGATACAGCTCGGAGACCACGAACAGAAACCGTATCGTGCAAAAGGCAGCTTAACAGGCGGCTTCTTTGCACTCGACTTTTTCTGCTTCCTCGCGCTCAATTTTATCCGCCAGCATCGCCAAATCGAGAGCGTGACGCGCCAAGCGTATTTTAAAGTGCCTATTGTTCTCTGTTATTGATGCTTCCCTATACAGGCGCGACACATCGCGCAATTCCATTGGGGTACGCATGGGATTCTCCCATCATACGGGAGCGGGAGTATGAACAACCTTTTTGACGAGGCTGTCTTCCTCTCAGCCGGCAGCGCCCACTGGTCGTAACTGCCGATGCTGCAACGCTACAGCTTTTCGTCAGCCCATACCAAATCAAATCGTTCACGCGCTGACCACTGCCTTAAATCTCGATTGCAAACTCGACCACCGCCTGCTCGATTCTCCAGCGCCGCCCGGTTCTTCAGAGGCGGCTTCCGTTGCGGCTGATCTCCCCGACCCTTGCGCCTTCACCTCACGCGCATGTTGCGGGAGGGATCCACACCAGCCGCGTCAACAGACGGCCGCCCGAGCCGTTCCGCGCAAGCGTTGGCAACTGCGGAGTTCGGGGTATCGGTTCCCGGCGTCGTTGCCCAGCCGGCTTTCTCGATGATCGACTCGCGGTCCCAGGGGTTCGCTTATGTCGAGTTCGGAAACCACGGGCTACCGAGGCCATATCACCTGATTATCACGTTTGAGCGTACGGATGACGAGGTCCTCGCCCTCGCGATTGCTCATGACCACCATTTGCTGTCACCGCGTCTCGCGTCTTTGAAGAGTTTGCCGCCCGTGACGCTCGGCACCGCCGCTGTCGCAAAAGTACGGCGCCGCCAGCGCGGGTGGAACTATCGCCTTTTACACGTGTTGTCTCGACAGTGACGCTCCTCCCGGAGCGCACCTCCACGTGTCGCAATCCTCATTGCTGCCGAAGGGGTAACGGGGCGATCCGGGTCAACCCGGTTCGGCCGAAAGCGTCCTCATCCAAAGGAGGCGCACATGTGGGGAGGAATTGGCGGTCTCGTCATTCAGGCGGGCGCCGGCGGGGTCTGCGCGAATATCGCCGGCGAGTTGCTGCGGAAATACGATCTCGGCGCAGTCGGAAACACGATCTCTGGCATCCTCGGCGGCGGTCTCGGCGCGCAGTTCGTCGGGGCGCTCGCCGGTGGTGCCAGTACCGATCTGCTACGCGGTGATCTCGACATCGGCTCGATCGTCGGCCAGACCGTCTCCGGCGCCGTCGGCGGCGGCGTGCTGATGATGATCATCGGTAGTGCCGGGCGCCGTTAGACGGACCGGCAGGCTCGCCCTGTGTGTTCCGGCTGCGGGCAGCCTGGCGGGTTGATTTCGTGGCCAACGGAACCGAGCGCCGCTAGATCGAGGGCGTCGCGGCCCTGGATTGTCGAAATCGGTCGCGGGGAACGCCTTTCTCAGCCGCTCGCCCCCTCGCGGATCGCCCGGCCAACAGGCGTCTCCGGCCGCGGCGACAGCCAATCGAGGATGCCGAACCCGGCTGTGACCGCCTGATCGAGTATCTGAGGCGACGCGGACCGGGCCGCTATCTCTGTACGCCGAGAGGCGATGATGCCACGCTGCCGTATGAGGTCGAAATCGAAGATGCGTTGATGAAGCCGCTGGTTTCCGGCGCGGAAGCAAAGCGTTACGTCATACCGCACCCGTGCGGCGATTTGCGATGCTTCTGTGGTGGCGCCGGACGAGTGCCGAGGATGCCGCGACAGAACGGCGGAAGGGCGGAATGGGCTCGGAGGTGTGGGCGTTGGCAGCATGGTGAGCATCACGGGCCTTGCGGCCGGGCGGGCGACAGCCGGCGCAGCGGTGTCAGATGGCCGGTCTTGCAATGCGGGCAACGGCGCGGCGATGGCGGGGCCTGGGGGTCGGCGTCAGGCTCGGGTCCGGCGGGTTCGGCCGGTGGGCTGGCGGGTTGCGCCAGCAGGAAAACATTCCTCAGGTTGCGCAGCGGTTCGCGGCGCGAGGCATACCACAGGCCGTAGTGGCGGATCTTGTGGAAGCCGGCCGGCAGGACGTGCTGGAGGAAGCGGCGGATGAACTCGTGGCCGGACACGGTTTCCTTGCGCTGGCGGTTGGCGCCGCGATTCCTTGTAGCGGTAGGTCACGGTCGCGTCGTCAACGACCAGGATGCGGTTGTTGGTGATGGCAATGCGGAAAGCGTAGCGGGCGAGATAGTCGAGGGCGGCCTGCTGTCCCTCGCCCCATGGCGTGATGGACGCAACGGCTGATCTTCTATCCGCACGTTCATTGCCTGGTTACCGTGGGCCTTTAGCCCACGGGCTTGACCCGTAGGGGCGGATTGTCCAAGCCTGCCCTCGCGAAAGCGGGGGACGGCGCCATCTGGCATCCCGCTGGCGAGATCTTCCTCTTCCCCAAATCGGCGCTCGCCACCCTCGCCCGCCCAATTCCGCGACGCCTTCGCCAGGCTCCGCCCGGACGCAGACCTTCCGCCCCATGTCTGGCAAATCCCCTGGGTCGCTCCTGGCCCAGCGTGTCCCGGTAGAAGAACTGGGTGCCGCAATGGCTGGTCCACGGCGAAGCCGTTCCGTTCAACCGACATTCGCTCGGCGCGCGCACCGCCTGAAACCACTCCCAGAGCAATGCCGGCACCGGGCGGAGGAGGCTGGCATCGTCGCCGAGCAAATGAATGACCGGGGGGGACGGCTGATGATGTTCGAAGTCGCCGAGCGCTACGAATAGCCACCACGTTGCCTCCCGTACAACCGGCGATTAGCCAAAATGCGCTGCGTTCTGGCGCGCTCGGATTCGTAGGTGCCGCTGGCAATGTGGTCAGGACCCCATGCGGTCCTTTTCTTCTATTTGATCCGGGAGGGTTTCGTCCGGCGGTAGTGTGGCGCGCTCCTGCCGTCGCCTCAACCTTTCCTCTTTCTTGGCCTTTTTTACGCGGTCGCGCTCGGCGCGCTCGAAACGGTAATTGGGTTTGAACGGCATTGCTGTGCTCGCCGACTGCCTCTAGGGGCGAGTTCTATGGGTCACCGCGTGGGCGGCCCCGAACAGTTCGGAACTGCCGCCGCCGACGGGTCTGCTTCGCGCTTGCCCGAGGCGACGGCGGCTCCCGCTCCAGGCGTCTCGGGGCCAGGGCGGCCGGTCTTGCGAAACCAGCGACCGGATTGCCCCTCGGCGTTGACGCGATCCCGATGCCGGGCGATCCAGGCCACGGCCTCCGCTTCGCTGGCGAACTTCGTGACCGTCGTCGGGCAGCTCTCCGGGATGTTGACCTCGATGCCGAATGATCGGTCGCCAAGCGAGATCACCCGATAGGTCGCTACGGCGTGCGGATGTGTTCTTGGCATGGGCACCTGCGCAATGATGTAATTATCGTGAGCAATTCCCGATCGCCGCGGCGATCGGCCGAGCTTTGCCTCCGGCGGCCGGTCCCCGATCTCGAACCCAGGCTCGGCTGCGAGCCTCTTCCAGACGCCAAGATCAGGGTCTCGGCGCATGCGGCGGATAGACCATCCTGACGCCTTGCCACAGCTCGATCGCGTGGTGGTTCGGGCGCAGTTTCAACATGGTCAGCGAGCGGTCGATCGCCTCGACCAGCCCCTCAGCTTCAATGTCCTCGGCGGATCGAATTTTGTTGTCCCGATCGAGGAAGTAACAGCGGTAGGCATCCATGCGCGCTCCTTCGGTTTGGGTCGATTCATGGTCGCGCGAGCTGATCTTCCCGAACGACGCGTTCGTGCCCATCGCCTTGGCTTTTGACGCGATACTGCAGTGCGCGGTCTGCCTCGGGGAGCAGTCGCACAATCTTGAAGCGCGCATCCCTGAGGTTGCCCTGGTAGCGGTCGGGCAGGAACTTGACAATCTGGCCGACGGCAAACTTGTGTGGCGACATGGTGCCTCCAGCGAGTATGCCCGACGCCGCTGTGACAAAGCGGCGTCGGACATTCCAGGATCATTCGGCCCGAAGAGCGACCGCGGACGTCTTGCCCTGCTGGCCCCGTTCGACCTCGTAGCTAAGCTTTTGGCCCTCTCGCAGATTGCCGAGGCCTGATCTTTCGACGGCCGAAATGTGGACGAACACGTCCTTCGAGCCATCGTCGGGCTGGATGAAGCCGTAACCCTTCTGGGTGTTGAACCATTTCACCGTTCCGCTGGCCATCGTTAGGTCCTTTCAAGGAAAAGCGCCGCCGCTCGGGTGAGCGACGGGTCAAACTTCGGACGGAACGGTGAGCAGGTCCGGCGCCCGAGAGCAGCTAGGAAGAGCAGGCCGAACCACAGAGTTGACCCTTCGAAGGTAAGTCGTCTAATCGGATTTTCAAGTGGGCGGAGAGCTCCGGATGGCGCGGCGCCGTGTGTCCATCGTTTGGCCGCAATGGCCCCGGGATTTCCGCGCGAATCAAGGTTCCGCGGCGTCCACTCGCAGCCGCCGGGCGCGGATGCATGCTGAAATCCAAACGCGCGCGCGAATAAGCTATGTAGAACGCTACGACCGCACCCAGCATCTACAGAATACGCCAAATGGTCAAAGCGCATCCTTCGACCTCTCCGCGGCTTTCGTCAATAGCCTTCGCGGTCGAAACGCTTGCGCAGCATCTTACGGTGGCGGCGGATCGCCTCGGTTTTCTCGCGAGCGCGGCGTTCCGAGGGCTTTTCGTAGGAACGGCGCCGTTTCATCTCGCGAAACGTGCCCTCGCGCTGCATCTTCTTCTTGAGCACTCGTAGGGCGGAATTGATGTCGTTGTCGCGAACGAAGACCTGCATTGGCGGGACGCCTCTCTGCTTTGTTTTGTCCGGCTGTCGCCCCTCGGAAAGGGACCTACGCCACCGGGATCCAAGTTAGGTTTCGGCTCGCCGTTGTCCGATCGATGATTGGTCCGATCTTGGCATCTAAACGACGTGCCAGGACGCAGCTGACAGCGGCGACGCCACGCGCACGCTGGTTTCTCGCCCGAGCCCATCTCGGACGGTTTGCTCAATCGCCGCGAGCGCTTCCCCATCCGCAATCGACGAGCTTGTCGCGGCGATCCAGCACGCGATACCCCTGGGGCGGATTTTCGGGATTTGCGGTCCTCAAGCTCTGCAGCAGCCTTGCGGCTTCATCGATCGCATCGGCGGCTGAGCGATGGTCTTGCCGCCTGAGCTGGAACCGCTCGCGCGGGCTGCTGCCGCGGGTGATCTCGATCGTGAACTTCACGGTCCTGGCCTCACTTCGCTTCTGTCGAGCAACGCGATCCATAATCCCGCAGAATCTCGCGGCATTCCGATCGCATCACCGCGCGTTCCTTCGCCGCCTGCGGTAATTGTTACGCCATCTCGTGGAAAATAGCTAAAAAAATTCGACCGGTATCGGGCGAAAATTTTCGTACCTGGAAATCTGCTGTTCGTTCACCATATTTTTATGATGGCCAGAAAAGGATTTCGCCATGCCGGATTTTATGAGTTCTCGCGGTGCTGCGCGCCTTAAAGAGCGGGGTGAAGCCGGAACATCGCGAAAGGTCGCGCCCGCCGTGGACGAGGCGGCCGCGGCCGATCCGAAGGCTCCCAACAGCGGCACCCCGACGCCATCCGAGCAACCGCATCGCCCTTGGCTCGTCCCCGGCGCTGGGAAGCTCTGAAGCGAATTCAGAGGCAATCCCGCGGCAACGGAAATCGGTCATGACAGCAGCAGAAGGCAACGCGGCGGATCGCCGACGCTCGGTCGAGGCCTCGCGCCAGCGCTCTACGAAGCGAGCGATCCCATCGGGGTTCCCTGGGCGCGACGGGCGCGGATCATCCGCGAGCCGTGGCTGATGCTCGCCGAAGTGCAGATAGCAAGGAGCGAGCAGTCGCCCGCTGTCGGCGGGACCGCCGAGCGCGGCCCGCCTTTAGCATAGGAGCGAAGATTGTTTTTGCGATTGAAGATAGAACAGACGCGAGACGGGCTGACGGCGACGCTTTCAAAACGCGGCGAGGACGGCAAACCGACCGAGCCGCCTGCGATCTTCCCTGTCGCCGACAAGGAAGAGGCCAAACGGCGAGCAAAGGCCATGGCACGCGCCTTGGGTCTGAAGACGTATGGCCTGGTCGACAAGACCGGCACGGGGCCCGCAGCCTCCGCTGCGCCGCAGGGGGCGGCCTAGCGCCGCCCACCCCGGCGCGGTGGCGACGGCGCGAGTTCCGGGTTGCACGGCGTCGCCGCCATGCGCATAGCGCAGAGTTCGTGCTCCTGTGCGGAGCGACGTGACCGAGCCCGCGTGAGTGGTGCCGCCGTCGGGCGGGAGCTGGGTTCGGTCGTTATCCCCTGCGATCATCCGGACAGCCCTGGTCACGCGGGTCGTCTCCCGACCCGATCGTCCCGCGGCGGGCGCAGTGCGCCTGCTCGGGCATGGCGACCAAAGGAACAATCTTGCCCGCGCGAGCGCGCCCTCGCCGGCTTCCGCGACGGCCGCACCCGGATCCTCTCAAAGACTCAGAAAACCACCGCGCGACCCCGATCCGCCTGGCAAACGCATCGCGCGCGCAATCATATCGGTTTGGCTTGGCGTCGGCCAGGATCGCCATGGCCCCACCAAGAGCCTGATCATTGCCCATAAGTGCCTCTGGACACAACCGCTTTGGTCAGTGCGACCGCGCGCTTCGACGCGGCATCGATGGGCGATCCGGCGTTTCTCTCCCTCTCCCCGCTCGCGGGGAGAGGGCCGGCCGTCCGGGGGGAGGGGCTTGTCGGTAAGCGCTCAGGCGGATGCAGGCTCCCCCTGCCATGAAAAAGAGGTCGAAAAATCGCTGAAAATCAACCTCTCTTACCCCTCGCCCGGCCTTGTGCCGGGCATCCACGTCTTGGCGACCAGATGGCTCGGCAGAAAGACGTGGATGGCCGGGCCAAGCCCGGCCACGGGGATCTCTCTGACTTTTTCATCCCCGGTGGTGCAAGCCGCCGCGAGCGGCTTGCCGGGTGTCTCACCTGGAACCCGCGCCCCGGGCGCGGATTCCGACCTCTCCCCGCGTGCGGGGAGAGGTAGACCGTCGTCGTTCATTGTCCGATGCATAGATATGGGGAAAGATCAGACCAAGAGCGGGGTATTCGGCATCGGCCTCGGTGGGTGAGACCATCAACCTTCTCGTGTCAAAACTGCGGCAGCACCGCTGCAACGGGAACGCTCAGGTGCGCAATCGCGTATCCACATAGTATGGCACGAGGGGCCGGTCGGCCCGTTGAGTTGGAGGTGCACCATGTTTCCGGACACCCTAGGTAAAGGCTTCCGGCGGACCGCCTTTGCCGCAGCCCTGCTCGCCGCCGCCGCGCCCGGCGTCGCGCTGGCGCCGTCGCCGGCCGCTGCTCAGGCGGTGTCGGTCTCCGTCGGCTGGGGCTCGCCCGGGTCGGGTTGGGGCTGGGGCGGGCCCGGGTGGGGCTGGGCCGGCTGGTGGGGTCGTCCGTGGGGCTGGTGGGGCGGCGGCTGGGGTTGGAGCTGGCCCTGGTGGGGTTGGGGCGGCTGGTGGGGTCGTCCGTGGGGCTGGTGGGGCTGGGGCTGGGGCGCCTGGTGGGGCCGTCCTTTTGGTTTTGGCTTTGCCTGCGCGGGCTGCGGTTTCCACGGCTTCGGCTTCCGCAACGGCTTCGTCAACGGCTTCCGTGTCGGTGATCGCTTTGAAGACCGTTTCGAAAACCGTTTCGGCGAGCGTTTCGAAAATCGTGTCGGCGAGCGTTTCGAAAACCGTTCTGGCGGGCGGTTCGAAAACCGTTCCCGAGGCGGTGAGGGCTTTCGGGCTGCGGGCAGATTTCGCGGCGGCATGGCGGGCGGCGGATTTCACGCCGCTGGCGGCTTTCATCGCGGATTTCACGCCGCTGGCGGCTTTCATCGCGGCTTTCACGCCGCGAGCTTTCACGGCGGGTTCGCCGGCGGCGGCTTTCGCTCCGCCGGCTTTCATGGCCGGTTCGCCGGCGGCGGCTTTCACGGCGGCGGTGGCGGCGGCTTTCGCGGCGGTGGTGGCGGCGGCCGCCGCTAGCTTTAGCTCAGCTGAGCGAGCCGATTGGGGCGGCGGTCAGCTGCTCGTGCAGGGCCCCGGTAAGGAGATCGCAGGTGTCGCCGGGACCGTAGCAGCAGCGATATTCGCCAAGGACCAGCGTGATCGATCCCCCAACACCAGGAGGCGGGCGTCAAAATCGTGCGCATGCACGGCCCGGTGTTCGTGCGGCCCGATTTCGCCCTCGCCAATTTCATAGCGCTCGCGTCGGAGATCGGCTTCGGATGCGGCTCTATTCATGACGCCTGCCCGGTCGGTAACGCATCGCCGAACTTCTAGGCTGCGCGTCAACGGGTCACGCCGGGGCCCGGTCCAGGATGGCCTTCAGCGTCATCGCACCGCTCAATCCGGCCGGCGGCTCGCGCCCGCCCTCGGCGATGCGCCGGCGTTGCGCCTCCTCCCAGCGGCGGCCGTCGAAAAACCCTGTCGGCTTCAGGCTTGGCCCGTCGACGCCGTCGAGACAGCGCGCATTGACACTGATTCGATCTGGCTGAGAACGCGGGATGTAAAAGGCGTGCATGCCGCAATGCGAGCAGAACGTATGTTGCGCCACACCGGTGCCGAAGGTGTAGACGGTCAGCGAATCTTTGCCGTTGAGAAGCTCGAAACCTTCCGGAGCGGCGGCGAGGTGAAGGATCCCCTTCTTGGTGCAGATCGTGCAATTGCATTGCGACAGTTGCTCCAGGTCGACCCTGGCGCGGAACCGCACCCGGCCGCAATGGCAACCGCCCTCACGGGTTTCGAGCATCGTGCGCGCTCCCTCATTCAACATCCCGATCGCCGAGACGCATGATCTCGCCATAGAGGCGCTCGACGATGCGCGTGGCCCGACCGGGGTGCAGGCGGTCGGCGAGCGGCCGGCGCGGCGGTCGCGGCCGCCGCATCCCCCCGACCGCCAGCGGTCCGTAGAGCGCCGCAGCCATCACCCGCACGCGGTAGAGCGCCACCGTCGCCGGCATCGCGTCCGGATGGCGCCCGGCGCCGATCCAGGCATCCATATTGCCCGGGCCCCAATTATAGGCGGCGACCGCGTCGGGCCAGTTGCCGTAATGCCGGTGGAGGCCGGAAAGATAGGCGCGGCCGAGCAGCCGGTTCTGAACCGTGTCGAAGCGGTCGCCGCCGCCCGAATCCGCCGCCGCGGCGGCCGAGACCTGCATCGGCCCCTGCGGGCCCTCCGGATCGGGACGCCACATCAGCGGGTCGGTGCCGTAACTCGAACTCGAACCGATCCACCGCGAGCGCGACCCGATCGAGGTCGGCGCCGCCGCCGACGATCATCGAGCCGGCATCGGCGCCGCCGCCGGCCCCGATCAGCACCGCCGCCAGGAACAGCATGAAGCCGCCGCGGCCGGTGGCCGTCATGCCGGTGCCGCCCGTCGCCCGATCACTCCCAATATGCGGCGATGATCGTGTCGTTCGCGTCGAGCAGCAGGTTCAGCCGATTGGGGTTGTGGGTGATGCCGCGGATGCCGCGGCTCGGCGGGATCCAGCGGACTGTTTTCGGCAGGTCCTCTTGGCGAACCACACCCGGGGTTCCGGCTGCCGCCTTGCCGCGCTCGGCAAATTTCTTGCCGACGCAATCCTTGCAGCCGTCGACGCTGATCGTCGCCTCCGCATGCCCCGGGATGCTGTCGACCTCGATCGCATTCTCCGAGGCGCGGACCCGGACGCCTTTGAACTCGTGGCCTTGCTCCATCGTGAACAACGCACCGACCGGAACAAATCCGGTCGCCGTCTGCGACTGGATCGGCATGGTCGCGATGAATTGGAGATCGAGGATCCCGTCCGACGGCTTGCCGACCGTCGTCGGCACCAGCTCCGGGTCGCCCCAGCCCAGCGATCCGGCGAGCCCGGTAACCCGGACGATATCGATCGCCGGCTCGGTCATGCTGCGCATGACCTCGACGCCGGTGACGTAGAGCACCGGGAGCTGGGTCTGCGCCGAGGGCTGCGCCTGCGACGCCGGCTGGCCGGTCTCGGTTTCCCCCGGCTCTCCCACCTCATAGGCGGGTCCGCCCGCACTCGATGGGGTCGGAGCTTTGGCAGCCTGCGCGACAGCGAGCCCCGGAGTGCCGACCGGCAGCAGGGCGGCTGCGGCGAGCACGCCCAATACGCGGAACAGTTTATTCATGCCATCCTCCGCTCCGACATGGATTATCGATCGATGCCGACATTCTCGACGGGGTTCGGCCCCGGCATGCCTCGCCCCGGAATTGCCTGCGGTCCGAGGCCGGCCTCTGACACCCGCTCGAGGGCGTCGAGCACGAGATCGGTCGCCCGCATCTTGGTGACCCGGCAATAGGTCGTCTCGGTACTGACGAAGCTGTCGTTTTCCGCGAGCTTGTTGACCGGCTCGCCGCCGCCGCAGACCGAAAAATATTCGCAGCGGGCGCGACAGAGGGCCACACCCGCCTCGATATCGCCGAGCATTCTCAAGTAATTGGCTTGCTTTGGCATGTCGACCAGAGCATCGCGGTTGACGTTGCCCAGCAAGAAATCGCCATAGGTCGCGTTTTTCAGGCCGAGCAATTCCGGCGAGAATGTCGAGATGTTGCCTGCCCAATCCATGCTGGTGATCGCAAACGGCTCGACCAGCTGATTGCGGAACGGCGCGTCGTCCGGGCGGATGACCTGCTGGACGGCATGCTCGATTTCCCGGACAAAGTTGATGGCCCCCGGTGCCGCCGCCACCAACCGCCAGAACTCGCGCAGGAACTCGTAATAGGCAGTCTCGACCCCGGCCTCGCCAAAGGTCTCCGAGAGGTGATCGCCTTCCGATTCCTCGACATTGAAGCAGACTTGTTCGATGCCCTCCGCGATGAAGAACTCGAACATCTCGCGCGGCGCCGCCAAGCTGGCCGGCGACAGCACCGTGATCACATGGAACGGAACCCGATGACGGTTGAGCAACCGGATGCCGGCGATCGTCTTGTCGAAACTGCCGCGCCCCGAGCGGGTGACGCGGTTCTGGTCATGGATATGCCTGGGACCGTCGATGCTGACCCCGAGATTGACCTTGGCTTCGGCGAAAAATGCGGACCATGCCTCATCGATCAGAGTTCCGTTCGTCTGAAACGAATGCACCAGCGACAAGCCCGGGGGCCGCAGCCGATCGATCAGGGCAAAGGCGTCCCGGTAGAAGCCGATCGGCAGCACCATCGGTTCGCCGGCATGCCACACCACCGAAAGACCATCGCCGCACCAGCCCGACGCGAAGACCTGCGAAAACAGGTTGTGCAAGGTTCGGGCCGAGACGACCGCTTTCGAGTCGCGGTTCGGCAGGTAACAATATTTGCAATCGAGGTTGCAGAACGGCGTCGGCTGGATCACCAGCAGGTCGATCGTCGGCACGGCGCGGCACGCCCGCGTGCGACGGATCTATCGGCTTACCAATTGCGCCAAAAATTGGGCCAATTGTTCCAATTGCGCCAGTTGTTCCAGTTCGGCCAGCCCCAGCCATTCCACGGCCGCCGCCAGCCCCAACCCCCATTGCGCCACCAGTTGCCCCAGGCAAGCTGCAGATTCGGGTCGAGACGCTTCGCCGATTCGGCTCTGGCGACATCGGAGACCGCACCGCGAATGGCGGCCAGGCGTTCGGCCACCGCGGTCTGCTCGAAGCTCCGCGGCTGCAAACCTGCCGGCTCCTCTTTGGCGTTGCTCGACACCGCCGATCCGAGCAGCAGCGATGCCCCGACCGCCCCGGCGGGCAGGATCCCGGAGAGAATGTTTCGATACTTGCTCTGCAAACTCATCGCCGTCACTCCGTTCTCGACCAAGGCACCAGGCGAGGGCGCAGCCCCTACGCCCAGGTGACGTTTAAGTCTTTGATACAGCACGGTGCGCGCGACCGAGCTGCACCGAACAATCTCGCCATTCCGCCGGAAATTCGGCGATCCGCCGTTGCGCCAGCCACCGCCGCCCCGTGTCAAGCCCAAGTTCCGCAGGCAACGACGAAGCGCCGGCCGGCACGATTGTCGAAAGGACTTTCAGATATCTCCGCCGCAGTCTCACCCGGTCCTCTCCGGCGCCTTATTGAACGGAATTCTAGGGCAGAACAGCTTCGACCATCCCTCCCGGCCGCTATCTGCCGGCGGAGCGCGCCGATCGCTTATCTACCAAGGGGCGGCGATCGGCGTCAAACCGTTTGGCGGCCGCGATCTGGGTCATGCCTCTTCGAGTTCGATCAAGGTGCCGCAGAAGTCCTTCGGATGCAAGAACAGCACCGGTTTGTCGTGCGCCCCGATCTGCGGTTCGCCGTCGCCCAGAACGCGTGCGCCGGCGGCGGCCAGCCGATCGCGCGCCGCGACGATGTCTTCGACCTGATAGCAGACATGGTGCACGCCGCCCCCCGGGTTGCGGTCGAGGAAACGCTGCACCGGAGAGGCAGCGCCGAGCGGTTCGAGCAGTTCGATCCTGGTGTTGGGCAGCTCGACGAAAACGACGGTGACGCCGTGCCTCGGCAGCGGCCGAGGTTCGGAGGTTCGCGCACCGAGGAGATCCCGGTAGACGGCGCTCGCCGTGGCGAGATCGGGCACCGCGATCGCGACGTGATTGAGCCTGCCGATCATCGTTCCTCGCCTTTGATTCGAACCAGATGAACCTGGATCAACGGCCGCTTGCCGAAGCGTTCGTTCAGCGCCCGTCGCAACCCGCGCTGCACCGCTTCGCGCACGGCGTCGTCATCATGGCGGTGCCCCGCAGGCATGTGGATCAAGGCGCGCTCGATGGTGCTTTGCATGAACGGAACCGCCGCCTCGGCGGCGTTTTCGACGACGCCGATCAGACTGGCCGCCGGCGGTGCCGCAAGGCGGCCCCGACGATCGAGAACCAAGCTCGCCAGCACCGTACCGCTCGAGCCGATGCGGCGCCGTTCTTTGAGCGCCGCGCCGTCGAGCGGCAGCAAGGCCTTGCCGTCGCTCGCCAGCCGCCCGACCGGCACCGCGTCGACAATGGCGGCGCCCCCCGATGCCAGGCGCACCAAATCGCCGTTTTCGATGACCAGCGGCTGATGCACTTGGCATTGGGCCGCGAGCCGGGCATGCGCGATCAGATGCCGGGCTTCGCCGTGAACCGGGATCGCGATCCGCGGCCGGACGAGGTGATACATCCGCGCTAGCTCGTCGCGAGCCGGGTGGCCGGAAACGTGCACAAACTCGTCGCGCTCGGTGACGATCTCGACGCCCAGCCCGGCGAGCGCATTCTGCAGCCGGCCGATCGCCTTCTCGTTGCCGGGAATGATCCGCGACGAGAAGATCACCGCGTCGCCTTCCTCGAGCACGACGTGCGGATGACCCTCGCGCGCGATCCGGGGGAGGGCCGCGCGCGGCTCTCCCTGGCTGCCGGTACAGATCAGCAGCACCCTGTCGCGCGGGACGGAAGCAGCTTCCTCCTCGGTCAGGAACCGCGGCAGAGCGCGCAGATAGCCGGTCTCGCGGGCTGCCTTCTCGATCCGCCGCAGCGACCTGCCGACGAGCGCCACCTCACGGCCGTGCGCCGCCGCCGCATGGGCGATCGTTTCGAGGCGCGCCACATTCGAGGCAAAGCAGGCGACCGCGACGCGGGCGTCGAAGCGTCCGACGATTTCGGTGAGCGAACGGCGCAACTCGGCTTCGGACCCGGAGCTGCCGGGAAGCAGCGCGTTCGTCGAGTCGCAGACCATGGCGAGCACCCCCTCCTCGCCGAGCCGGCGCAAGGCGGCCTCGTCGGCCGATGGGCCGATCAGCGGATCGGGGTCGAACTTCCAGTCGCCGGTATGAAAGACGGTGCCGACGGGGGTGCGGAGCACGACGCCGTTGGGTTCGGGTATCGAATGCGTCAGGGTGACCAATTCGAGGTCGAAGGGTCCGATCGCAAAGCGGCCGGACATCGGCACGATGTTGATCCGCACCCGCTGGGCGAGCCCTGCCTCGTCGAGCTTGGCCTGCAGCAACGCGGCGGTAAACGGCGTCGCCCAGACCGGGCAACGCAATTGCGTCCACAGATAGGGTATGGCGCCGATATGGTCTTCATGCGCGTGGGTCGCGACGATCCCCAAGAGCCGATCCCGGCGTTCGGCGATGAAACTCGGATCCGGCATGACGACCTCGACCCCCGGCTGCGAATCGTCGCCGAAGGTGACGCCGCAATCGACGATCAGCCAATCGTCGGCATAGCCGTAAAGATTGAGGTTCATCCCGATCTCGCCGGCGCCGCCGAGGGCGACGAAGTAGAGCGCGCCGGGGTCGCGATCGACGGCCGCTCCGGGCGATGTCCCGATCATCGATTGGTGTTGTGGCGGTAGATCAGGCGCAGTCCCCAGATGGTCAGATCTGGATCCACCTTGTCGATCACGTCGGTGGCCCGGGCGAACAGCGGCGCCAGACCGCCGGTGCCGACGACCCCCATCGCTTCGCCGCGTTCGTCGCGGATCCGCCTGACCAACCCTTCGATCAGCCCGACATAGCCCCAGAACACGCCGGATTGCATGGCCGGCACGGTGCTGCGGCCGACCACGCTCGGCGGTCGTTCGATCGCGACGAGCGGCAATTGCGCCGCCGCCGTCTCCAATGCCTGCAGCGCCAGGCCGGGTCCCGGCGCGATCACCCCGCCGCAAAAGTTGCCGTTGCGGTCGACAATGTCGAAATTGGTCGCGGTGCCGAAATCGACCACCATCAGCGGCGTTCGATAGCGATCGCCGGCGGCAACGGCGTTGGCGACCCGATCGGCGCCGACGCTTTCCGCGGGCATGTCGAGATCGACCCCGATGCCGAGCCGGCAAGCCGCCGTGCCGACGATCAGCGGCTCGCAGTCCAGATAGTCGCGGCACAGCGCCAGAAGGTTGAACCCGGCCTCCGGCACAACATTGCCGATGATCGCCGCATCGATATCGGTTCGCGCCAGCCCGGCGAGCGCCATGAGTTGGGTCAGCGACACCGCATATTCGTCGGCGGTGCGCCGTGCGTTGGTCGACACCCGCCAGGAAGCGCGCAGGACGTCGCCGTCATACACGGCAAAAACGGCGTTGGTGTTGCCGGAGTTGATCGCGAGCAGCATGGCAGCCTCGTCAGCGCAGCGCCGGAAAGACTTCACCGGCCGCGATGCGCCGCATCCCCGCCGCGGTGTCGATCAGCAAACGACCTTGGGCGTCGATATCGCAGAACCGCCCGAACAGCTCGGCATCGTCCAACCGCACCCGGATCGGCTGCCCGAGCGACGCCGCCCCGGCGAGCCAGGCGGTTCGGATCGGCGCGAACCCCGTCAACCGCCACCGTCGCAACCAAGCGTCGAACCGGGCCGCGACAATCTCCAGCACTGCCCCTGGTGCCGGAGGATCGCGACCGAGCGCGGCGAGCGATGTGGCCGCAATCTCGGTGTCGGACGGCGCCACGGCGAGGTTAACGCCGATGCCGACGACCAGCAAGGCCAAGGCCCCGCTTTCGCCGATCTCGGCTTCGATCAGCGTTCCGGCGATCTTGCGGCCCTCGATCATGACATCGTTCGGCCATTTGTACGCGATCCTCTCGGGATCCGGTATCATCCCGCGCAGCGCCTCGCCCGCCGCCAGCGTCGCGACGAACCCGAGCTCAGCCGCGCGCGCGGGCGCTGCATCGGGGCGCAGCACGAAGGTCGCGTGGAGATTGCCCGCCGGCGACAGCCAGCGGCGCCCGCGGCGCCCGCGCCCCGCGGTCTGCCGCAAGGCCCACACCACCGTGCTCTCGGCGGTGCCGGCGCGGGCCAATTTCTTGGCCTCGTCGTTGGTGCTGCCGACAGTTTCAAAGGGCAGCAACCGATATCCGGCGGGCAACCTGAGCGGCCGGGGGCTCACCGCGGGAACAGCGCCGCTGCCGCCGCTTGGGCGGCGCCGACGAATGGTCCCGGCAGTCCCGGCAGCAGAAAGAAGAACAGCGTGACGATTGCGGTGACCAGCAGTACGCCTTTGAGCTCGGCCGCCATCGGCCGGTCGAAAGCGCCGGCCGGCTCGTCGAAATACATGACCTTGACGATGCGCAGATAATAAAAGGCGGAAACCACGCTGGTCACGACGCCGATCACCGCCAGCCCGACAAGCCCGGCGTCGATCGCCGCGAGGAACATGTAGAGCTTGGCGAAGAAGCCGGCGGTGGGCGGGATGCCGGCCAACGCGAACATAAAGATCGCCAAGGCCAAGGCGAGCCCGGGTTGAGAGCGGGACAGCCCGCCGAGATCGTCGATCTCTTCGAGCATGCGCCCCTGCCGCCGCATGCACAGGATCACCGCCCAGGTGCCGAGGTTCATGAACAGGTAGATCGCCAGATAGACCAGCACGCCGCGGACCCCGTTGGCGCCGCGGACGCCGCTGGCGCTGCCGGCGGCGAGCCCGATCAACGCATAACCGACATGGCCGATCGAGCTGTAGGCCATCAGCCGCTTGATGTTGTGCTGGGCGATGGCGGCGACCGCGCCGAGCACCATCGAGGCAATCGACAGGAAGACCATGACCTGGCGCCATTCGCCGGCCAGCGCCCCGAACGGTGCGATCATGACGCGGATCAAAAGCGCGAACGCCGCCATTTTGGGGGCGACCGAAAAAAATGCGCTGACCGGGGTCGGCGCACCCTCATAAACGTCGGGCGTCCACATGTGGAACGGCACCGCGGAGATCTTGAACGCCAGACCGACCACGATAAAGACGAGCCCGATCAAGACGCCGGTGGCAGCCGGCGCGCCGGCTGCCACCAACTTGCCGATCTCGGCAAAACCAGTCGTGCCGGCAAATCCATAGACCAGGGATATGCCGTAGAGCAGCATGCCCGAGGACAATCCGCCGAGGACGAAGTATTTGAGGCCGGCTTCGCTCGACCGCGTCGAATCGCGATCAAAGCTGGCGACGACATAGAGCGCCAGGTTTTGCAGTTCGAGGCCGACATAGAGCGTGATCAGATCGTTGGCCGAGACCATGACCATCATCCCGGTGCTGGCCAGCAGCACCAGCACCGGGAATTCGAAGCGGGCGATCCCCGCGTCCTCGTTGAAGCGCAACGCCATCAGGATCGTGACCGCCGATCCGGCGAGCATCAGCGTCTTCATGAAAAGACCAAAGGCGTCGGCGACGAACATGCCGTAAAAACCGACGCGGCGCGCGCCGCCCTCGGCATGGGCGATGACGAGAACCAAGAGCAACACCGCGATCGCCAGCCACGAGACGAGCCGGGTCGAGCCTTCGCCGCGCAGCACGCCCAGGACCAGGAGCGCCATCGCGGCGGCGGCGAGCACCATCTCCGGCAACGCCGGCGAGAGACCGGGGAAAGCGAGGCCGAGCATCTCGGAGCCGCTAAGGCAGCCTGGCGGCGCGCATGCCGGCGGCCCCGACGGCGGCATTCACCTGCGTCACCAGGTGATCGACCGAAGCGCCAGATCGGCTGCAGGAACGAATTCGGATAGAAGCCCATCCACAGCACCAGGAAGAGAAGCGGCGCAAAGACCGCGATCTCGCGCGGACTGAGATCGAGAATGCCGCGCAGATCGGCGCGAGTGATCGTGCCGAATATCACCCGCCGATAGAGATAGAGCATGTAGGCGGGAGCGAGAAACAGCGCAGTCGCCGCGAGGGTGCGATTCGAGCGTGCTGACCCTGAAGGTTCCGAGCAGGATCAGGAACTCACCGACAAAGCCGCTGGTGCCGGGCAGGCCGACCGCGGCCAGCGATGAACACCATCAAGACAAAAGCGTAGGCCGGCATGCGCTCGATCAACCCGCCAAAGCGGGCAATCTCGTGCGTGTGCAGCCGGTCGTAGAGGACGCCAACGCAAAGAAACAACGCAGCCGAAACCAGGCCGTGGCTCAGCATCTGGATGAGCGCACCGCTGCACCGCCTCGCTCGTCATCGCAAAAGTACCCATCGTCACAAAGCCCATATGGGCGATCGACGAATAGGCGACCAGCTTCTTCATGTCGGTTTGCGCCAGCGCCACCAGCGAGGTGTAGATCACCGCAATCGCACTCAAGGTAAAAATCAGCGGCGTGAAAAACTGGGAGGCCAACGGGAACATCGGCAACGAAAAACGCAGGAAGCCATAGCCGCCGAGCTTCAACAGGATGCCGGCCAAGATCACCGAGCCCGCGGTCGGCGCCTCGACATGGGCGTCGGGCAGCCAGGTATGCACCGGCCACATCGGCACCTTGACCGCAAAGGAAGCAAAGAAGGCGAGCCACAGCCATCGCTGCAATAAGGGCGGGAACAATTCGGCGTGCTGCAGCGCGTAGACGATATCGGTGGTGCCCGTCCGGTAATACACGGCGATAACCGCCAGCAGCATCAACACGGAACCGAGCAGCGTGTAGAGGAAAAATTTGAACGCGGAGTAAATCCGATTGGGGCCGCCCCACACGCCGATGATCAAAAACATGGGGACCAGCACACCCTCGAAGAAAACGTAAAACAACACAAAATCCAAGGCGCAGAAAATCCCAATCATCAGCGTCTCGAGGACGAGGAACGCGACCATGAATTCCTTGACGCGGTACTGGATCACAACCCAGGCCGAGGCGACCGAAAGCAGCGTCAGCAACGCCGAAAGCAGGATGAAGAACAGCGAGATTCCGTCGATCCCCAGGTGATAGCTGAAGGTGAAACCGCCGAGCGTGACCCAGTTGGCGCGCTCGACGAATTGGAAGTCTGAAGTGTGGGGATCGAATTCGATCCACAGCAGGATCGAGAGGCCGAGATTGATCAGCGACGTCCACAAGCGCGATCCAGCGCGCGTTGCGCGCGACCACGCTTTCGTCGCCGCGCACCCTCAGAATGAAGGCGGCGCCGATCAGCGGCAGAAAGGTCACGAGCGAGAGCAGCGGCCAATGGCTCACGACGTCGCCCCCGGTCAACGCGGCAACAGGTACCAGGTCACGAGCGCGACGAGGCCGATCATCATCGCGAAAGCGTAGTGATAGAGATAGCCGGTCTGCAGGCGGCTTGCCTGCCGCGCCAAGTCGCGGGTCAGGGCGGCGACCCCGTCGGGGCCGAGTCCGTCGATCACCGCGCCATCCCCCGATCGCCACAACCCATCGCCCAAGAGAAACGCAGGACGGACAAACGCCCAATCATATAGCTCGTCGAAATACCATTTATTCAACAGAAATAGGTATAGCCCGCGGTAATATGCAACCAGCCGCAGCGGAATGCGTCGATCGGCAACGTAGAACACATAGGCGGTGGCGAGGCCGGCGAGCCCGAAGAGCAACGGCAGATAGTGGATGAAGGATGGGATCCGATCTGCGGCCGCCAGCGAATTGTCTTGCGGCAGCACCAGGATCGCCGCTTTCCAAAAGCCCGCGCCGCCGGCGCCGACGAAATAATCATAGCCGAGATACCCAGAGACGGCCGCGCCGACGGCCAGAACCAGGAGCGGCACGCGCATCACCCATGGACTCTCATGGGCGTGGTGCATCGTCCCGGCGTCGGCGCGCGGCTCGCCGTGAAAGCTCACGAACATCAGACGCGCGATATAAAATGCGGTCATGAACGCCGTCAGGGTGCCGAGGCACCAGCCATAGCGGCCGACCGCGGTGCCCGACGCCCAGGCCGCGTCGAGGATCGTGTCCTTCGAGTAATAGCCGGCAAAGAACGGGATGCCGCTCAGCGACAGGGCTCCGACCCACATCGTCGCATAGGTCCAGGGCAGCTTGCGCCACAGCCCGCCCATTCGGCGCATGTCCTGTTCGCCCGACAAGGCGTGGATCACCGAGCCGCAGCAGAGAAACAAGAGCCCCTTGAAGAACGCGTGGGTAAAGAGGTGGAAGATCGCCGCGGCATAGGCGGAAACCCCGGCGGCGGCGAACATGTAGCCGAGCTGGCTGCAAGTCGAATAGGCGACGACCCGTTTGATGTCGTTCTGCACCATGCCGATGCTGGCGGTGACGATCGCGGTTGTGGCGCCGACCACGCCGACGACCGCGAGCGCCTTCGGCGCGTATTCGAAGAGCGGCGACAGCCGCGCCACCATGAACACGCCCGCGGTGACCATCGTCGCCGCATGGATCAATGCGGAAACCGGGGTCGGCCCCTCCATCGCATCGGGGAGCCAGGTGTGCAGCGGGATCTGCGCCGATTTCCCCATCGCGCCGATGAACAGCAGAACACAGGCGAGGGTGAGGGTATCGACATGCCAGCCGAGGAAATCGGTGCCGCTGCCAACGAGGCTCGCGGCGTTGCCGAAAACCGGGCCGAAATTGAGGGTGCCAAAGCCGACGAAGACCGCGAAGATGCCGAGGGAAAAGCCGAAATCGCCGACGCGGTTGACGAGAAACGCCTTGATTGCGGCGGCGTTGGCGGCCGGGCGCTCGTACCAGAAGCCGACCAACAGGTACGACATCAGGCCGACCCCCTCCCAGCCGAAGAACAGCTGGACGAAATTGTCGGCCGTGACCAGCGCCAGCATGGCGAAGGTGAACAGGCTCAGATACGCCATGAAGCGCGGGATCGACGGATCCTCGGCCATGTACCCGATCGAATAGACGTGGACCATCGATGAGACGATGGTGACAACGAGGATCATGACGCCGCTGAGGGTGTCGAGGCGAATCGCCCAACCGACATCGACGCCGCCGGCGACGATCCAGCGCGCCAGCGGAACGACGCGCACCCCATCGCCGGCGAGGATCTCGCGGAACAGCAAAATGCCGAGTGCCGCCGCCAGCAACAGCGCGCCCGACGTCACCCACTGGGCGCCGCGGTCGCCCAGCGCGCGGCCGAAGAAACCGGCGACGACGGCGCCGAACAACGGCAGGAACAGGACTGCGACCGCCACCGGCTCAGCCCTTCATCATGCTGACGTCCTCGACCCGGATCGAGCCGCGGTTGCGGAAAGTAGACGACAAGGATGGCGAGCCCGATCGCCGCCTCCGCTGCCGCCACGGTCAGCACGAACATGGCGAAGGCCTGCCCGATCATGTCGTTCAACCGCACCGAGAAAGCCACGAAGTTGATGTTGACCGCGAGCAGCATCAGCTCGATCGACATCAGAATGACGATCACGTTCTTTCGGTTGAGAAAGATGCCAAAGATCCCGAGCGTGAAGAGGATCGCACCGACGGTCAAATAATGCGCCAGGCCGATCGTCATCCGCCGCTGCCTTCCCCGACCGGCACCTTGACGACCTCCACGGTCTGACGGCCGGTGCGGGCGAGCTGGGTCCCGACCGACTGCCGGCGGACCCCGACGCGATGCCGCAGGGTAAGAACGATCGCCCCGATCATGGCGACCAGCAGGATCAGTCCGGCGACCTGAAAGGCGAGCACGTAACGCGTATAGAGGATGTCGCCGAGTGCCCTCGTATTGCTCGGGACCGTCCCTTGCACCGCCGCGGCCAATCCGAGGTGCCCGCCGGCAGGGGCGGCCGTCCGGCCGGCGACGGCGAGGATCAGCTCGGCCAGCAGCACGATCCCGACCGCCGCGCCGACCGGCAGATAGCGGACAAAACCGCTGCGCAACTGCTCGAAATCGATGTCAAGCATCATCACCACGAATAAAAACAGCACGGCAACCGCACCGACATAGACGATGACCAGGATCATCGCCAAGAACTCCGCCCCGATCAGCAGGAACAGGCCGGCCGTGTTGAAGAACGCGAGGATCAGAAACAACACCGAATGGACCGGGTTGCGCGCCGAGATGACCATCGCCCCGGAGCCGACCGTGAGCGCCGCAAAGAGGTAAAACAGGATTGCCTGCAAGATCATCGCAGCCCGTCCCCGCCGCTCCGTTCGACCCCGCGGTTGCCCCGCACGCGGAGCTCAGTGGTATGGCGCGTCGATCGCCAGGTTCTTGGCAATCTGGGCTTCCCAACGATCGCCGTTCGCCAGCAGCTTTTCCTTGTCGTAGAACAGCTCCTCTCGGGTCTCGACGGCGAACTCAAAATTCGGCCCCTCGACGATGGCATCGACCGGGCAGGCCTCTTGGCAATAGCCGCAATAGATGCACTTGGTCATGTCGATGTCATAGCGGGTCGTCCGCCGGCTGCCGTCATCGCGCGGCTCGGCTTCGATCGTGATCGCCAGCGCGGGGCAGATTGCCTCGCACAATTTACAGGCGATGCAGCGCTCCTCGCCGTTCGGATAGCGGCGCAGCGCATGCTCGCCGCGAAACCGGCTGCTGAGCGGCCCCTTCTCGTGCGGGTAGTTCACCGTGACCGCGGGCTTGAACATGTAGCGCAGGGTCAACCCCAATCCCGACAGCAACTCGGTGAGCAGCAGGCTGCGGGCCGTGCGATCCAGGAATGCCATACTGTGTCGATCCTCTCTTTCCCTTGGTTTTCGTCCCAGCGGCGGGAGGCAGCGGTGCAGCCGCTTCCTCTTCACCGCCCCGGCAGCCACCCCGTCGCGGTCAGGACACCCGCCGTCAACACCAGCCAGAACAGCGAAAACGGCAGAAACACCTTCCAGCCGAGCCGCATCAGCTGATCGTAGCGGAACCGCGGGAAGGTCGCCCGAACCCAGACGATGCAGAACAGGACAGCGGCGATCTTGAGCGCGAACCATATCGGACCGGGCACCCAGGTGAAGGGCGGGATCCCGATCGGCGCGAGCCAGCCGCCGAGAAACAGCACGCTCGTCATCGCACTGATCAAGATCATGTTGGCATATTCGCCGAGGTAAAACAGCGCAAAGCTCATCGACGAATACTCGACGAAATACCCGGCGACGATCTCGCTCTCGCCCTCGACGATGTCGAACGGCGCCCGATTGGTTTCGGCGAGGCCCGAGACGAAAAAAATCACGAACATCGGCAATAGCGGCAGCGCAAACCAAACATGTCGCTGCGCCTCGACGACGTCGCTCAGATTGAGCGAGCCGACACAGAGCAGCACCGTCACCAGCACGAAACCGATCGCGACCTCGTAGGACACCATCTGCGCCGCCGAGCGCAGCGCGCCGAGAAACGCATAGCGGGAGTTCGATGCCCAGCCGGCGAGGATGATCCCATAGATGCCGAGCGAGCTGATCGCGAAGATGTAGAGGATCCCGACATTGATGTTCGAAACGACGACGCCGCGACCGAACGGTATCACCGCCCAGGCGGCGAGGCTCAGGGCAAAGGTCAGGACCGGCGCGACGATGAACACCACACGGTTTGCGCCGCTCGGCACCACGGTTTCCTTGACGAGCAGCTTCAGCCCGTCGGCAAAGGGTTGCAACAGCCCGAAAGGGCCGACGACGTTTGGTCCTTTGCGCAGCTGGGAAAACGCCAATACCTTGCGCTCGGCATAGGTGAGAAAGGCGACCGCCAGCAGCAGCGGCACGATCACCGCGAGCACCTCGCCGATGGTGATGATCGTGAACCCGGCATAACCGGTCCAGAAGCTAGTCATGCATGCCGATTTGCGCCGCCGATCGCCGTCCGGCCCCGATCACCGCGCTACATTCGGCCATCGTCGCACTGGCTCGGCTGATCGGATCGGTCCGGTAGAAATCCGTGATCGGGTAGGCAAACGGGATCGCCGCGACCGCTCCGTCTTCGCCGAACGGCCCCCATGCCGCCGACGCCACCCGATCCCGCTCGGCAAAGACCGCGTGCGACTGCCTGAGCCGGCGCCGCAATTCGCCGAGCGAATCGTACGGCAGCGGACGGCCAAGGGCGCCCGAGAGCGCGCGCAGGATCTTCCAATCTTCACGCGCTTCGCCCGGCGGAAATGTCGCCCGCTGCGCCCGTTGCACGCGGCCTTCGGTATTGACGTAGGTGCCGTCCTTCTCCGTGTAGGCGGCCCCGGGCAGAACCAGGTCGGCACGCCGTGCCCCGGCGTCGCCGTGGTGACCCTGATAGATCACGAAGGCGTCACCGAGATCGCGCAGATCGATCTCGTCGGCGGCGAGCAGGTAGAGGACCTCGATGTTCCCGGCCTTGCAGCCGGCCAAGATGCTGCCGGTGTCATGACCGCCCGGTCCCGGCACAAACCCGAGATCGAGGCCGCCAACCCGAGCGGCCGCGCGGTGCAGCACGTTGAACCCGTTCCAACCCTCGCGCACGAGGCCGCAGGCTTCGGCAACCTTCCGCGCCGCCCCCAGCATCCGGGCGCCGTCCGGGCCGGTCAGCGGACCCTGGCCCAGCACCAGCATCGGGTATTTCGCGCCGCGCAACCGTGCCGCCCAGGGGTGTGTACCGGCGGCCAGCGCCGCCAGTGTCGCCCCGCCCGCGCCCAGCATCTCGACCGGAAAGGTCAGGTCGAGCGCCGGCCCGACCGCGGCCACGCGAAAGCCGCCGCGCAAATAGCGCTTGCGCAACCTCGCATTGACCAGAGGCGCCTCGAACCGCGGGTTGGTCCCGATCAGCAGGCAAAGGTCGGCCTGCTCGATACCGGCGATCGTCGAATTGAACAGATAGCCGGCGCGGCAGCGTGGATCGAGCTCCGCCCCGTCCTGCCGGCAATCGAGGTTGCCGGAACCGAGGCTGTTCAGCAGCTCCTTCAGCGCGAACATCGCTTCGACGTCGACGAGATCGCCGGCAATCGCGGCGATGCGTTCGCCCGGCGTCGCGCGCAGCCGGTCGGCGGCGAGTTCGAGCGCTTCGCGCCAGTCGACGGCGCGTTTGCGGTTGCGGCCGGCATAGGGACGATCGAGCCGGTTGCGGCGCAGCCCGTCGATCGCGAAACGGGTCTTGTCGGAGATCCACTCCTCGTTGATCGCCTCATTCAAACGCGGCAGCACCCGCAATACCTGTCCGTCGCGGGCATCGATGCGGATGTTGCTGCCGACGGCGTCGAAGACGTCGACCGACTCGGTCTTGACCAATTCCCATGGCCTGGCAACAAAGGCGTAGGGTTTTGATGTGAGCGCCCCGACCGGACATAGATCGATGATGTTCGCAGACAATTCCGAAGTCAGCGCGCGCTCGATATAGGTGCCGATCTCCATGTCTTCGCCGCGCCCGGTGGCGCCCAGCTCCTCGACCCCGGCGATCTCGGTCAGAAAGCGAATGCAGCGCGTGCAATGGATGCACCGCGTCATCTCGGTTTTGACCAACGGGCCGAAATCCTTCTCGCGCACGGCCCGCTTGCTTTCCTGGAACCGGCTGCGGTCGAAGCCGTAGGCCATCGCCTGGTCCTGCAGATCGCACTCGCCACCCTCGTCACAAATCGGGCAATCGAGCGGGTGATTGATCAGCAGAAACTCCATTACCCCGCGACGGGCCTTGACCGCCGTCGGCGAATTCGTGTGGACCACGATGCCGTCGGTCGCCGGCATCGCGCATGAGGCGATGGGCTTTGGCGATTTCTCGACCTCGACGAGGCACATCCGGCAATTGCCGGCAATCTCCAGACGCTCGTGATAGCAGAAATGGGCAATTTCGATCCCGGCCTGCTGGCAGGCCTGCAGGATCGTCGTGCCGGCCGGAACTTCGATGTCGCCGCCGTCGATCGTCAGCTTCGGCATCTCATTACCTTCCGGTCATGGCCGGACTTGTTCCGGCCATCCACGGCTTTCGGCCGCCGCCATCGAGATGCGTGGATGCCCGGGCCAACCCCGGAACGGCCGCCCCCTCCGCCCGCCCGCCAGGGCGGGCGGGCCTGGGGCAGGCTCTGGCGGGCGGCCGTCCGGGGGCGGGCATGACCGTTGGAGAGGTGTCGATCATCCGGGCTCTACTCCGCCGCTTTCGGCAGCGCGGCGGCACGATAGGCGGCGATGCGCCGCTCCAGCTCCGGACGGAAATGCCGGATCAAGCCTTGCACCGGCCAGGCGGCACCATCGGCCAGCGCGCAAATCGTGTGGCCCTCGATCTCATAGGAGACGTCGAGGAGAGTGTCGATCTCCGCTGTCGTTGCCCTGCCCTCGGCCATGCGCTCGAGGACCCGCCACACCCAGCCGAGCCCCTCGCGGCACGGCGTGCACTGGCCACAGCTCTCGTGCTTGTAGAATTTCGAGAGCCGGGCGATCGCCTTGACGATGTCGGTCGAGTTGTCCATGACGATGACGGCGGCGGTGCCGAGCCCGCTCTTGACCGCCTGCAGGCTGTCGAAATCCATCAGCACCGTCTCGCAGATCGATTTCGGCAAGAGCGGCACCGACGAGCCGCCCGGGATGATCGCGAGGAGATTGTCCCAGCCGCCGCGCACGCCGCCGCCATAGCGCTCGACCAGCTCCTTGAGCGGGATGCTCATCGCCTCCTCGACGTTGCACGGCGTGTTTACGTGACCGGAGAGACAATAAATTTTGGTGCCGGTATTGCGCGGCCGGCCGATCCCGGCAAACCAGCGGGCACCGCGGCGCAGAATCACCGGCACGACCGCGATCGTCTCGACATTGTTGACCGTGCTCGGGCAGCCGTAGAGCCCGATTTGCGCCGGGAAGGGCGGCTTCAGACGCGGCTGGCCCTTGCGCCCTTCGAGACTTTCGAGCAGCCCGGTTTCCTCGCCGCAGATATAGGCGCCGGCGCCGCGATGGAGGTAGAGCTCGAAGTCATAGCCGGAGCCGCAGGCGTCGCGCCCGACGAGCCCGGCCTCGTAGGCCTCGTCGATCGCCGCCTGCAGACGCTGGGCCTCGTTGTAAAACTCGCCCCGGATATAGATGTAACAGTGGTGCGCGCCCATGCCGGCCGCAGCCA
This sequence comes from uncultured Alphaproteobacteria bacterium, assembly GCA_963772295.1. Taxonomy (GTDB): domain Bacteria; phylum Pseudomonadota; class Alphaproteobacteria; order ATCC43930; family CGMCC-115725; genus AP-15. The sequence goes on along the minus strand of CAVYWO010000014.1, from coordinate 178,430 downwards.
GCAGACAGCCTTCGATGAGCTTGTGCGGCTCGTGGCGCAGAATGTCGCGGTCCTTGCAGGTACCGGGCTCACTCTCGTCGGCGTTGACCACGAGATAGCTCGGCCGGTCGCTCTCCTTCGGCATGAACGACCATTTGAGACCGGTCGGAAAGCCGGCGCCGCCCCGCCCCCGCAAGCCGGATTCCTTGACCTGTTCGAGGATCCAGTCGCGGCCCTTCTCGATCAGCCCCTTGGTGCCGTCCCAATCGCCGCGCCGCCGCGCTCCGGCGAGCCGCCAGTCGTCGTCGCCGTAGAGGTTGGTGAAGATGCGGTCGCGGGGGTCGAGCATGCGCGTCCCCTCACCCGCGCTCGGCGAAGGGTGCGGCCGCTGTGGTGCGGTTGCCGAGGGGTTCCGAAGCGCTCCGGCCGATCATCGAGCCGGGCGGCGGCAGCGCGCCGCGGCGCGCCGCATCGAGCAGGCGCTCGGTCGCCGGACCGTCGAGATCCTCATAATAATCATCGTTGATCTGCAAGATCGGCGCGTTGACGCAGGCGCCGAGGCATTCGACCTCGACCAGCGTGAAGAGGCCGTCGGCGGTGGTGCCGCCGAGGTCGATGCCGAGCTTGCGCCGGCACGCCGCGAGCACCGCATCCGAGCCGCGCAGCCAGCACGGCGTCGTGGTGCAGGCCTGCAGCAGATAACGTCCGACCGGGCGCAGGTTGAACATCGTATAAAAGCTCGCGGCCTCGTAGACGCGAATCGGCGCCATGCCGAGCAGCTCGGCGACATAATCCATCGCCGCCCGCGGCAGCCAGCCGCCGTGCTGGCGCTGCGCCAGATCGCAACAGCGGCAAAACCGCGCTCGCCTGTCGGCCCTGCGGATATTTGGCGATGTGCGCCTGCGCCGCGGCGAGGTTCTCGGCGGTGAACGCGAAGGCTGCGGGCTGCTCGAATTCGACCTCGGCTGCAGCGCTCATCGATCGATCTCGCCGAAAACGATGTCCATCGAGCCGATAATCGCGACGATATCGGCGAGCATGTGGCCGCGCGACATGAAATCGGCGGCCTGCAGAAAGGCGAAGCCCGGCGCGCGGATCTTGCAGCGGTAGGGACGGTTGGTGCCGTCGGCGACGAGATAGACGGCGAACTCGCCTTTGGGCGCCTCGACCGCCGTGTAGGTCTCCCCCGCCGGCACGTGGTAGCCCTCGGTGTAGAGCTTGAAGTGATGGATCAGCGCCTCCATCGAGCTGCTTCATCTCGGCGCGCGGCGGCGGCGTCACCTTGCGGTCGTCGACCTTGACCGGTCCGGCCGGCATCTGCGCCAGCGCCTGCTTGATGATGCGCACCGATTGGCGCATTTCCTCGATCCGCACCAGATAGCGGTCATAGCAGTCGCCGTGCTTGCCGATCGGCACGTCGAACTCGATCGCGCCGTAGGCGTCGTAGGGCTGCGCCCGGCGCAGATCCCAGGCCACCCCCGAACCGCGCAGCATCGGTCCGGAAAAGCCCCAATCGGCGGCTTCCGCGGCGCTGACGATGCCGATATCGACGGTGCGCTGCTTGAAGATCCGGTTCTCGGTCAGCAGACCCTCGATGTCGTCGATCGTCTGCGGGAAGGTCTCGCAAAAGGCAGCGATGTCGTCGGGCGAGGCCGGCCGGCAGATCGACATGGACGCCGCCCGGCCGGAAATAATTGGCGTGCAGCCGCGCGCCCGAGACGCGCTCGTAGAACTCCATCAGCCGCTCGCGCTCCTCGAACCCCCACAGAAACGGCGTGATCGCACCGATATCGAGCGCGAAGGCGCAGATACCGTCAACAGGTGATTGAGGAGGCGGGTGATTTCGGCAAACAGCACGCGGATGTATTGCGCGCGCGGCGGCGGCGTGATCCCCATCAGCTTTTCGACGGCGAGGGCAAAAGCGTGCTCCTGGCACATCGGCGACACGTAATCGAGCCGGTCGAAATACGGGATCGCCTGCAGATAGGTCTTGTATTCGATCAGTTTTTCGGTGCCGCGGTGCAGCAGGCCGATATGCGGATCGACGCGCTCGACGATCTCGCCGTCCATTTCGAGGATCAGCCGCATCACCCCGTGCGCCGCCGGATGCTGCGGCCCGAAATTCATCATGAAATTACGGATGCGGGGCTCGCCTTCGAGCTCGCTCGCCGGCGCCGGACGCGGCTCGCTCATCCGCCGCCCTCTTTCGGGGGCGATGCCGTTCCGGCCTTCTCGTCACCGGGGAGGAGCTTGTCCATCCCCTCCCAGGGCGACAGAAAATCGAAGCTGCGAAACTCCTGCGGCAGCTGCACCGGCTCATAGACGACGCGCTTTTGCCGTTCGTCGTAGCGCATCTCGACATAACCGGTCAGCGGAAAATCCTTGCGCAACGGGTGGCCGTCGAACCCGTAATCGGTCAGGATTCGCCGCAAATCGGGGTTGCCGGCAAAGTAAATTCCGAACAGGTCCCAAGCCTCGCGCTCCCACCAGCCGGCGCTGCTGAACAGTCCGACGGCCGACGGCACCGGATGCTCTTCGTCGGTGTCGACCTTGACCCGGATGCGCCGGTTACGGCTCAGGCTCAAGAGGTTGTAGACGACCTCGAAGCGCAGCGGCCGGTCCGGGTAGTCGACGCCGCAAATGTCGCAGAGCACGTTGAAGCGGCATTGCCCGTCGTCGCGCAGAAAGCCGAGCGCAACAGCCAACGATTGGCGCTCGACCCGGATGCACAACTCGCCGCGCCGAACCTCGCTGGCGACGACAACCCCCGGCAACGCCGCCGATAGGTGCGCGGCCAGTTCCTGCAACTTTGGTTCGATGGTGGGTTCAGCGGGCAAAGCTGCTGGTCCGCCTGATCTTCTTTTGCAACAGCAAGATGCCGTAGAGCAATGCCTCGGCGGTCGGCGGACAGCCCGGCACATAAATATCGACGGGCACGATCCGGTCGCAGCCGCGCACCACCGAATAGGAATAATGATAATAGCCGCCGCCATTGGCGCACGAACCCATCGAGATCACCCAGCGCGGCTCGGCCATTTGGTCGTAGACCTTGCGCAGCGCCGGCGCCATCTTGTTGCACAAAGTCCCGGCCACGATCATGACATCGGATTGGCGCGGGCTGGCGCGAAACAAGACGCCGAAACGGTCGAGATCGTACCGGCTCGCCCCGGTATGCATCATCTCGACCGCACAGCAGGCGAGGCCGAAGGTCATCGGCCACAGCGAGCCGGTGCGCGCCCAATTGACGAGATTGTCGAGCCTGGCGACGAGAAAGCCCTTGTCCTGGACTTCCGCGGTTGCGGCTCTGAGCAGCAGATCCTGCTCGCTTGCGGCAGGAACAGGCGAGGTCGCCGCCTCGTTCATTCCCATTCCAAGGCCCCTTTGTTCCACTCGTAGACAAATCCGACGGTGAGGACGCCGAGAAAGACGACCATCGACCAAAAGCCGAATCCGCCGATGTCGCGGAGCGAGACCGCCCAAGGGAACAGGAACGCGACTTCGAGGTCGAAGATGATGAACAGGATCGCGACGAGATAGTAGCGGACGTCGAAGCGCATCCTTGCATCCTCGAACGGCTCGAAGCCGCATTCGTAAGGCGACAACTTTTCGCTGTCGGGCCGCCGCCGGGCCGCGACAAACGAGGCCGCGATCATTGCCCCGCCCAGCCCGGCAGCGATCGCCAGGAATACAAGGATCGGAAAATAGTCGCGCAAGAGGCTCGTCATCGCGGCTTCCGCATATCGTCCCCCGCTACCGATATAAGGCCGATCGTCAAAAACGGAAACCAATTTTGCAGTGCAGCACGGGTCGGTGTTCCGGCCTCTGGCGGGAGCGACGGGGCTCGAACCCGCGACCTCCGGCGTGACAGGCCGGCGCTCTAAACCAGCTGAGCTACGCCCCCGTATCCCAAGCGGGCGCTAGTCCTAGCCACGCTGCCGGAGCGTGTCAAGCAACGGGGGCCGCGGGGCCGACCGCCCGGCATCGGCCACGGAGCCTGTGGCGCACCCGACCGGCGATGCCGGGAGGCGGAATTCTCAGACGAACTCGACGCCGTCGACGATCCAGCCGGCCTCGCCTCGGGTCGGGATGCGCCGGCCATCGATGATCCGGAGGCCGGCGTCTCGCCGGCGCCACGCAGACGGTGTGATCACGCCTGCGTCCAGGCGGGGTCGAAGGTCCGCCGCGGATCGGGTCTCCGGCCTCGTCCAAGATCAGCCGCACCGCGCTGCGGCGCGGGCCCGCGCCGGTCGCGACCGCCAGCGTGCTGCGGTCGACGAACGCCAATCGAGCCGTCGGCCGGGCGGAAGCCGGCCGCTTGCGGAAGCGCCGATCGGCCGTTAAACGTCGCGCCAGCAAATCCCTGGGGAGGAATGGCGATGTCGACCCTGGTCATCGGCGGCACCGGTTTCATCGGCCGGCGGCTGGTTCCGCTGCTCGCCGAGCGCGGCGAGGAAGTCACCTGCCTCGACATCAATCTCGCCACCGCCTCGTACGAGCGTTTCGGCGGTCGGGTGCGGGTCGTGCGCGGCGACGTCAGCCAGTTCGACGAGGTCATGGCGGCGATGACGGCGGCAAAGCCGGACCGCGTCGTCAACCTCGCCTATTACCTCGGCAGTGAGCATCCGCCGCATGCCGCGTTCAAGCTCAACATCCTCGGCATGGAGAATTGCTTCGAGGCGGCGCGGCTTTTGGGCGTCAACCGCGTCGCCTATGCGAGCTCATTGGCGGTCAGCGGCGAGCAGCACTTCTATGGCGAGCGGATGGTGACCGAGGACGATTTCCGCCATGGTCATGTGCAATACGCGATGCACAAGATCTTCAACGAGTGGCAGGCGCAGGATTACCGCGAAAAGCACGGGATGGAGATCACCGCGATCCGGCCGGCGAACGTCACCGGCAACGACAAGATCGTCGGCTCCGTCGACCACGTCAAAATCATCACCTTCCCGGCGCGCGGCCGGCCGATCTCGTTCCCGTACAAGGATGCGATGCGCTGCCCGATCCATGTCGACGAGATTGCCGAGATCTTCGCCCGGGTGATCATGACCGACAAACCCAGGCACTGGGTCTACAGCACCGGCGGGATCGGCATCAGCCTCGGCGAGATCGCCGATCTGGTGCGCGAATTTCTGCCCGATGCGCAAATCGCCTTCGACAACGACAGCGGCGGCCAGGAGAAATCAGGCAACTATCTGATCGACAACAGCCGCCTCGTCCGGGAGTTCGGTGTCCAGTACCGCCCCTACCGCGAGCGCGTGTTGCAGATCATCAACGAGGTGCGCCGCGAGGAGGGCTGGCCCCCGATCGCCGAGCGCTGACGGACAAGGTTCAGCGCGGATCCTCCCCGGGGAGGGCCCCCGGCGAGGGCGACGAGGCGCACCCGGTTGCCTTGCGCCGTCATCGCCAGACGGCCGTGTTTCAGGGCGAGCGCGTCGCGCCCGAAGATCTCGCGGCGCCAGCCGGTGAGCGCCGGCACCTCGGCCTCGTCATCGCCGGCGATCGCTTCGAGATCGTCGCTCGAAGCAATGAGCTTTTGCGCCACCTGGTGCTCCTCGCAGCAGCGCCGCAACAAGACGCGCAACAGCTCGATGAGCGGCCCGAGCCCGGGCGGCGGGTCGGCGCGCATCGGCGGCGGTGCGACGGTCGCCGCTTCGGCGAGGCCGCGCTCGACAGCGTCGAGGATCTCGCCGCCGAGCCGGCCCTCGGCGACCCCCTTGCCGAGGCTGCGGGTGCGCGCCAGCGCCTCGGTCGTGCGCGGCGCGTGCGCGGCGATTTCCAGCAGCGCCTCGTCGCGCAGGATGCGGCCGCGCGGCAGGTTGCGCTGCTGCGCCGCCAGCTCGCGCCAGGCGGCCAGCCGGCGCAGCACGGCGAAGTAGCGGCGGTCGAGCCGGCCGCGCAGCCGGAAACGGCGCCACGCCTCGTCGGGATCGTTGCGGTAGGCGCCCGGATCGCAGAGCGCCGTCATCTCCTCGGCGAACCATTGGGCCCGGCCGTTCGGCGCCAGGCGCTGCTGCAGCGCATTGTAGACCGTGCGCAGGTGCACGACGTCGTCGAGGGCGTAGCGGATTTGCCGATCGGTCAGCGGCCGATGCGACCAGTCGGTAAAGCGCGAGGACTTGTCGAGCGTGGCATGGGCGAGCCTGGCGACCAGGGTCTGATAGCTCGCCGCATCGCCAAAGCCGCAGACCATCGCCGCGATCTGGGTATCGAAGAGCGGCCGCGGCACGGCCCCGGACAAATAAAAGAAGATCTCGATGTCCTGGCGCGCCGCGTGGAACACCTTGAGGACCTGCTCGTCGGCGAGCAGCGCCAAGAGCGGCGCCAGATCGATCCCCGGTGCCAGCGCATCGATCGCCGCCGCCGCCTCGGGCCCCGCGACCTGCACCAGGCAGAGGATCGGCCAATAGGTGCGCTCGCGCATGAACTCGGTGTCGACGGCGATGAAATCGGCGCCCCGCAAGCTGTCGCAAAATCGCGCCAAGGAGAGGGTGTCGGAGATCGTCGGCATCAGCCGAGGCTATAGCGCCTTTGGACCGCGGCCGAAACCGCTTCTTCTTGAGTGACCTCCGCCGGCCGCTGGGCCGGTGCATGCGGCTGCACGGTAAGCGCGCGCGGCAGTTTGCGACGCTGGCCGGTGCACGAGCAGAAAACCATATTTATGTCACCCGGTAATCCGAGCAACCGGCCCGCCGCGTCGCTGCCGCTATCGGCGACGGCCTGCGGCCCGCTCGGGCGCCGCGGGCCGCGCTCGGATCGCCGAGCGATGTCGAGCGTGCGGCCGGCACAGCTGGCGAGATTCACCAGCGCGCCTCCCCAAGAATTCAGCCTCCGCATGGTTTATCCCGACAATCGCGACACAAACACGCTCCGCCGGCGGTGCGAAACTGCTGACCTTGCCTGATCAGGTCGCCTACCACCCGGTCGATCTGCTTTGTCATGGCCTTTGCTAGTGTGCTGGACCATAAGTTCGCTTCATAATTAACAGGAATTGTCATTGCGAGGAGGCCGGAGGCCGACGAAGCAATCTCTACCACGTTCGGTCATTTGTGGCACGAGATTGCTTCGCGGAGTTTATCCTCGGGCCGCGCGGAGCGCGGACCCGTGGGCTCGCAATGACGGCACTCGTATTGTGAAACGAATTTCTGATCCGCCGCACTAGAATTTTTACCTCGATCCCGATCTCCGCGGTTGCGATCTCGCCGCGACGGGCGACCCAACGCACCCCTAGAAGTTTAACGGTTTGGAAAGGCATGCCGGCATACACCTCCAAGCAACATCCTCGTCCCGGCGACGGCAGGGACCCGCGGCGGATGTGGATACCGGCTCTTCTATGACGAAGGTCGTGAGCGTGCTCTGGAATGAAAGGAACTTCTGAGCCACCACGCACCGCCCGCACCCGTGCTGGCGCATGGCGGCGACTGTGGCGCGACCAGCGAGGATTTCTAACGATTACGGTCGCCCTGCTGCTCGCCGCATTCATCGGGTTTGTCGGGCTTGCCGTCGAAACAGGGTTGTGGTACGCGGTCAAGCGCCAGAACCAGTCGGCGGCGGATGAAGCCGCGCTCTCGGGCGCCACGGAGCTTATCGCCGGAAAGTCCTACCAAACCGGGATCTGCGCCCTCGCCGAATATGGCGCCGAGCACAACGGCTTTACCTTCAACGCCTTTTCCTGCCCGTCCGACTCGCCCGGCTGCACGAGCCCGTCCTCGGGTCAGATGTGCGCCAACAACCCGCCGGTCCTCGGCGCGTACGCGGGCAATTCCGATGCGGTGGAAGTCATACTGTCGAATAAGCTCAACACGCTCTTCGCAAGCCTCTTGCTGCTGCCGAGCGTGACGATCGACACCCGCGCCGTGGCACTCGTGAACAGCGCCGGAGCATGCGTCATATCGCTCGCCCCCGCCGGTCAGGACGGCGTACTTGCGAGCGGTGCCGCGGTAGTCAACGCGCTCAACTGTAATCTTTACGACAACTCCAGTGATCCCAAGGCGCTCGAAGCGAACGGAAGCGCCAAAATCGAGGTCAAAAACGCGTACATCGCCGGCAATTATGGTACCACGACGCTGGTGACGTCCTCGTCCTGCCCCGGGACGGGGATCTTGTGTGTTCCCAGCCCCGGAGTGGCCAAGACCAGCGCAACATTGCCGTCCCCGCTCGACCCGTATTGCAATTACCCGACCGACACGCCGCCGGCCTGCGCCAACGCACGACCCCTACCGAGGCCGCCTGCACAGCTGCCAACAATATCAACAACATGCCGACCAGCCCGACGAACGATCCGACCAACCCCAACTTCGTCGTCTACAACGGTAATTGGGGGAACAACGCGCAGTTTTATCTCACAACCGCCCAGAAGTCGCCGACCGGGAGTACGACCTTGACGTTCTCCGCTGCCGCCATCCAAGGCCTCGTTGTCGGCATGCAAGTTTCCAAGGACACTCCCAATAATGCGATCAATGGAACTGCGACGATTACCGCGGTTAATACCGCCAACGACACCGTGACCATCAGCAACAATGTGCAGAATCCTGGGGTCGGCAACGGCGACACGATTCAGTTTGAGGTTCCGAGCGTGATGCCGAACGGGCAAGCCATCGCGATATACCCGGGCACCTACTGCGGCAACATTCAGCCCGGCGGACCGCTGACCCTGAGCTCCGGCGTGTACGTTCTCGCGGGCGGCAGCTTCATCGACCAGGGCGGCAGCCCCAGCGATCCGGTGCTCACGAAGGGTTCTTGTTCGTCGCCGGACGGAAAAGCCTATGTAAATGCGAGTGGCGTCACCGTCTACCTCGGGCCCCCCGAAGCCAACGGCCAAGGCAACCAATACGGCAGTATCAACGTGTCGAGTTGCCTCAGCATAAGCGCGCCGACAACTGGCCCTACCGCGGGCATGGCATTTTGGCAGGACGGACCATTGAGCTCGAACACGCAAGATTCGATCACCGGCGGGGGCAACGTTGATATCGTCGGCGCGGTCTACGCGCCGCGTGCGCAGATCATCTACTCGGGAAGTGCAAGCGCGACCAGCAGCTGCACTCAGCTTATCGGTTATACGATCAACTTCAGCGGCAGCGCGACGCTTCAGAACAACTGCCCCGCGGGCGTGTTGAACCCGCTCGCCCCCGGCGCCATGGCAAGCCTGGCCGAATGATGCCGGCCAGGCGCGACAAGGCTCTCGCGCGGCCCGGGTTGCGGACTTTACGCCCCGCGTCCCCGGGGAATGCGGGTCCGACGGAGCACCGCCGGAGCACGGCCGAGGAGGCCGGCAGCGTGCTGGTCGAATTTGCGATACTCGTAACGCTGCTCCTCATGCTCGCTGTCGGCGCGATCGATTACGGGAGCATGGTGAACCAGCAGGCGATGCTCGAAGGCGCCACCCGCGCCGGCGCGGAGTATGCGAGAGCCAACCCCAGCGATGCCAACAATACGCCGGCCTGGACGAATACGCAAAACCAGGTAACGGGTTTTGCGGCCTTTTCGACTGCGCTCAATCCCTTCAGCTGCGGCACTACCGGAGACAGCTGCGTCGAGATGGTATGCACCTGCACCGACAATACGACAGTGACCTGTCCGAGCGCGGGACAACCAAACCCCTGCGCGGCCAAGTCCGATCCGACCCTTGTCGAATATGTCTCGGTCACCGCCACCCAGACTTTCAATCCGGTGGTCCCGTGGGGGAGCTTCTTCTTTCCGGCGTCGCTCAGCGCCGGCACGCTGACGCGGATCCAGTGACCACGGCAGGCGCCACCCCCCGGATGCGCGCGACGCGGCGATCGCAGGAGGGGGCGATGGCCGTCGAGGCGGCGATCATCATGTCCGCCTTCCTCTTTCTCATCATTGGCCTCGTCGAATTCGCACAGCTCTTCTGGACCTGGAATAACATGACGCTCGCGCTCGAGGAGGGCCTCCGCTACGCCATGGTCTACAATCCGACCAGCGGCCCGACGCTCAACTCGACGAACTGCCCCGGCGTCGCCACGCCGACGCTCGGGGCCTGTGCGGTCGCTCGAGCAAACGCCGTTTTGGCCGCCGATCCGTCGCCGAGTATTACCGTCAGCTGCGCCGCCGGTCCTTCCGGTTCCGGTTGTGCGACCACTTCGACCTCGACAATGAAGCTTGAGGGTACCTTTACCCTCAACTACGGTCTCTTCGAGCCGTTCACGATCACGAACCAAGCCACGGTGCCGCTCGACTGAACGCAGCGCCGCCGCCGCAACCCATCGTTCCGGGTCACGACCCGCTCGTCATGCAGCGTTGTCCGCCGCCGAGGCCGGAGCGCGAAGGCATCGTCGCGCGCCTCGACGCAGCGCCGAAGGAATAAGAGGCGGTTTCAGCCGAGGCTATAGCGCCTTTGGACCGCGGCCGAGACCGCTTCTTCTTGAGTGACCTCCGCCGGCCGGTGAGCCGGTGCATGCGGCTGCACGGTAAGCGCGCGCGGCAGTTTACGACGCTGGCCGATGCACGAGTAGAAAACCATATTTATGTTAACCGCTAATCCAAGCAACCAGCCCGCCGCGTCGCTGCCGCTATCGGCGACGGCCCGCGGCCCGCTCGGGCGCCGCGGGCCGCGCTCGGATCGCCGAGCGATGTCGAGCGTGCGGCCGGCACAGCTGGCGAGATTCACCAGCGCGCCTCCCCAAGAATTCAGCCTCCGCATGGTTTATCCCGACAATCGCGACACAAACAGGCGCTCCGCCGGCGGTGCGAAACTGCTGACTTTGCCTCATCAGGTCGCCTATCACCCGGTCTATCTGCTTTATCATGGCCTTTGCTAGAATTTTTACCTCGATCCCGATCTCCACGGTTGCGATCTCGCCGCGACGGACGACCGAACGCACCCCTAAAAACTTGACATTTTTTGATGGAAGTGCATGCTAGTGTACTGCTGCCGAAATAACTAGACATTTGGCTCGCCTTGTGGCCTACTCAGCGGGTGAGCAGGAATCGGGTAGCCACTCTGGAGCTGAGAGCCGAACAGCAGGAACTGCTGCAAGGATGGGTTCGGGCGCATGGCACGCCGCAGCAGGTGGTGAAGCGCTGCCGGATTGTTTTGCTGGCGCATGAGGGATACGCCGACGTGGCAATTGCGCAGGAGCTTGGATTAAATCGGCACACCTGTCGGCTGTGGCGGGAGCGCTTCGTCGCCGCGGGGGCGCAGAGCTTGTGGGCGGTGGCCGAAGGACGCGGACGCAAACCCCAGCCGGGCCTGGCCGAACGCATTGTGAAGGCCACGCTGAGCAGCAAACCGCCTGGGCAGACGCACTGGAGCACTCGGGCGATGGCCAGGGCCCAAGGCGTGGACGCGAGCACGGTGTGCCGCATCTGGCAGGAGCACGGCTTGCAGCCGCACCGGCAGGAGACGTTCAAACTCTCGCGCGACCCGCAATTCGTGCCGAAGCTGCTGGATGTGGTGGGCGTGTACTTGCATCCGCCGCAGAACGCGGTGGTGCTGTGCGTGGATGAAAAAAGTCAGATCCAGGCCTTGGATCGCACGCAGCCTGGGCTGCCGATGAAGCGGGGACGTTGCGGCACCTGGACGCACGACTATGTGCGCCATGGCACCACGACACTTTTTGCCGCGCTGAACGTGGCGGCCGGAACGGTCAGCGGGCGGTGTTTTCCGCGCCATCGGCATCAGGAGTTCTTGCGCTTTCTGCGCCAGATCGATGCCGAGTACGCGCCGGAGTTGGATTTGCATCTGGTGTTGGACAACTACGGCACACACAAAACCGCACAGGTACAACGCTGGTTGAAGCGCCATCCGCGCTTCACGGTACACTTCATTCCGACCAGCTCCAGCTGGCTGAATTTGGTGGAACGCTGGTTCGGCGATCTGACCGGCAAAGCCGTGCGCCGTGGCAGCTTTGCCAGTGTCCCGGACTTGGTGGCCGCGATCGAGGACTTCATTGCGGCTTGGAATCGCGATCCCAAGCCCTTTATCTGGCGGGCGCAAGCCGAAGATATCCTCGCCAAGATCGAGCGCTGTCGGCGGCGGCTGGAAGAGATTCAGCCCGGCTGCACCGTGCGTCGTACGCGAAAGAAGGCAGCGTGACATGTGTATAGTTATTTGCGCATCATAACACTAGCGTGTACGGGCAAACAACATCCGCGCCCGGCGAAGGCAGGGATCATCCGTGGCGAAAAGAACTTTTGAGCCACCACGCGCCGCCCGCACCCGTGCTGGCCCATGGTGGCGACTGTGGCGCGACCAGCGAGGATTTCTAACGATTACGGTCGCCCTGCTGCTCACCGCATTCATCGGGTTTGTCGGGCTCGCCGTCGAAACAGGGTTGTGGTACGCGGTCAAGCGCCAGAACCAGTCGGCGGCGGATGAAGCCGCGCTCTCGGGCGCGATGGAGATTGGAAAGTCCTACCAAACCGGGATCTGCGCCCTCGCCGAATATGGCGCCGAGCGCAACGGCTTTACCTTCAACGCCTTTTCCTGCCCGGCCGACTCGCCCGGCTGCACGAGCCCGTCCTCGGGTCAGATGTGCGCCAACAACCCGCCGGTCCTCGGCGCGTACGCGGGCAATTCCGATGCGGTGGAAGTCCTACTGTCGAATAAGCTCAACACGCTCTTCGCAAGCCTCTTGCTGCTGCCGAGCGTGACGATCGACACCCGCGCCGTGGCGGTCGTGAACAGCGCCGGATCATGCGTCATATCGCTCGCCCCTACGGGTACCGGCGTAAATGCGAACGGCGCCGCGGTAGTCAACGCCTCCAGCTGTAATCTTTACGACAACTCCAGTAGTTCCGCGGCTAATCTTGAGGCTCTCGAAGTGAGCGGAAGCGCCAAACTCGAGGTCAAAAACGCGTACATCGTCGGCAATTACGGTGCCACGCTGGTGACGTCCTCGTCCTGCCCCGGGACGGCGATCTTGTGTGTTCCCGCCCCCGGAGTGGCCAAGACCAACGCAACCATGCCGTCCCCGCTCGACCCGTATTGCAATTACCCGACCGACACGCCGCCGGCCTGCGCCAACCGCACGACCCCTACCGAGGCCGCCTGCACAGCTGCCAACAATGTCAACAACAACCCTCAGCCGACCAGCCCGACGAATGATCCGACCAACCCCAACTTCACCGTCTACAATGGTAATTGGCAGAACAACGCGCAGTTTTATCTCACAACCGCCGCTGCGTCGGCGACCGGGAGTTCGACCTTGACTTTCTCCGCTGCCGCCATCGAAGGCCTCGTTGTCGGCATGCAAGTTTCCAAGGATGTCACTACCAATAATGCGATCAATGGAAATCCGACGATTACCGCGGTTAATACCACCAACGACACCGTGACCATCAGCAGCAAAGTCCAGAGTCCCGGGGTCGGCAACGGCGACACGATCGAGTTTCAGATTCCGAGCGGGAGCGCGACCGGGCCAGTCATCACGATATACCCGGGCACCTACTGCGGCACCATTCAGCCCGGCGGACCGCTGACCCTGAGCTCCGGCGTGAACGGCGTGGCCCCCGTGTACGTTCTCGCGGGCGGCAGCTTCGACGACGGGGGCGGCAGCTCCAGCGATCCGGTGCTCACGAACGGTGTTTGTACGTCGCCGGACGGAAAAGCCTATGTAAATGCGAGTGGCGTCACCATCTACCTCGGGCCCCCCGAAGCCAACGGCCAAGGCAACCAATACGGCAGCATCAACGTGTCGAGTTGCCTCAGCATAAGCGCGCCGACAACTGGCCCTACCGCGGGCATGGCATTTTGGCAGGACGGAAGATCGCCCTCGAACACCCAAGATTTGATCACCGGCGGCGGCAACGTTTATATCGTCGGCGCGGTCTACGCGCCGGATGCGGAGATCGTCTACTCGGGAAGTGCAACCGCGACCAGCAGCTGCACTCAGCTTATCGGTAATACGATCAACTTCAGCGGCAGCGCGACGCTTGAGGGCAACTGCCCCGCGGGCGTGTTGAACCCGCTCGCCCCCGGCACCATGGCAAGCCTCGCCGAATGATGCCGGCCAGGCGCGACAAGGCTCTCGCGCGGCCCGGGTTGCGGGCTTTACGCCCCGCGTCCCCAGGGAGTGCGGGTCCGACGGAGCACCGCCGGAGCACGGCCGAGGAGGCCGGCAGCGTGCTGGTCGAATTTGCGATACTCGTAACGCTGCTCCTCATGCTCGCTGTCGGCGCGATCGATTACGGGAGCATGGCGAACCAGCAGGCGGTGCTCGAAGGCGCCACCCGCGCCGGCGCGGAGTATGCGAGAGCCAACCCCAACGATGCCAACAATACGCCGGCCTGGACGAATACGCAAAGCTACGTAACGGGTTTTGCGGCCTTTTCGACTGCGCTCAATCCCTTCAGCTGCGGCACTACCGGAGACAGCTGCGTCGAGATGGTATGCACCTGCACCGACAATACGACAGTGACCTGTCCGAGCGCGGGACAACCAAACCCCTGCGCGGCCAAGTCCGATCCGACCCTTGTCGAATATGTCTCGGTCACCGCCACCCAGACTTTCAATCCGGTGGTCCCGTGGGGGAGCTTCTTCTTTCCGGCGTCGCTCAGCGCCGGCACGCTCACGCGGATCCAGTGACCACGGCACGCGCCACCCCCTGGATATGCCCGACGCGGCGATCGCAGGAGGGGGCGATGGCCGTCGAGGCGGCGATCATCATGTCCGCCTTCCTCTTTCTCATCATTGGCCTCGTCGAATTCGCACAGCTCTTCTGGACCTGGAATAACATGACGCTCGCGCTCGAGGAGGGCCTCCGCTACGCCATGGTCTACAATCCGACCAGCGGCCCGACGCTCAACTCGACGAACTGCCCCGGCGTCGCCACGCCGACGCTCGGGGCCTGTGCGGTCGCTCGAGCAAACGCCGTTTTGGCCGCCGATCCGTCGCCGAGTATTACCGTCAGCTGCGCCGCCGGTCCTTCCGGTTCCGGTTGTGCGACCACTTCGGCCTCGACAATGGAGCTTAAGGGTACCTTTACCCTCAACTACGGTCTCTTCGGGCCGTTCACGATCACGAACCAAGCCACGGTACCGCTCGACTGAACGCAGCGCCGCCGCCGCAACCCATCGCTCCGGGTCGCGACCCGCTGGTCATGAAGCGTTGTCCGCCGCCGAGGCCGGAGCTCGAAGGCACCGTCGTGCGCCTCGACGCAGCGCCGAAGGAACCGATGTGTATTGGTCCTGAACCCGTGGACCGACGCGCAACCGCGGTTGGCCGAGTGATCGATGCGGGGTTCTCCGCGGGTGGCGCCACACCCCTCCCCACGTGCAATCTTCGCCTTGGTGGCGGGCAAGAATTCAGTCTCCGAGGAAGCGTGCCTCGTATTTGCGCACGATCCTGGTAAGCGCTGCGCCGTAGTCAAGCAGCGTCTGACCCTGGTCCATCCATTCGAACGGGAATGGAGGTTCATTGGTTGCTCTAAAGCGCAGGATGATGAACTCGTCGAAATTGCGCGCCGCTCGCGCCGCCAGATGAGCCTCGGCGTCGGTAGCCTCTTGGATCGGGTGTTTATATCGCCTCCCGTCGGTCGGATAGGTCCGGTCTCCTTCGAATGAAACATATCGCTCTGCATGGTTTATGCCGATAATCCCAACCCGAATAGGTGTTCCCCCGGCGGTCTGGAACTGTTGACTTTGCCTTGTCAGGTCGCCGATTACCCGGTCGATCTGCTTTATCATCGCCTTCGCTAGAATTTTTACTTCGATCCCGATGTCCACCGTTGCGATCTTGCCGCGACGTACAACGAACCCTGGGGCCGTAACAGTTCGGGAATGCGGAACTGCTTCACCAAAGGTCGCGTCGCCGCGCCGCCACCTTATCCCGCGAAGGGTGTTCCGCAGATTGAGGACCCGAGTACCTGACTCGATCTGCGCGTCGAGTCTCGCAGAGAGGTGGAGTGAATAGAGGTCCTCTGGCAGAGACCACGCAACCGAGTCGCCGAGATTCGAGCGGCGATGCCGATAAGCGACCCCCTCAAAGAGGTTTCGAAACTGGCGCAACAGGAGGTACGGCAGGGGTATTCTCTCCGCGGCGTTGCACGCCGCAGCGGCTTTGTGACTCGATCACGATAGCGCTGTGGCTCTCGACGAGCCGACCCCCGGCTTCCTTGGCCGCGCGGCGCGTCGCGGCATTAAGGTATTCTTCCTCGATCTCGACGGAGATCGAGCTGCGGCCGGCGCGAATCGCGGCGACGGCGGTCGAGCCGGAGCCGGCGAACGGATCGAGGATCGTGTCTCCGGCAAAACTGAACATGCGGATCAGCCGCTCCGCCAATGCCGCGGGGAACGGCGCCGGGTGGCCATCGCGCAGGCTGGCGCCGCGAATGTCGGACCAGACCGGTCGCATCCAGGCGTCCATCTCCTCGCGCTGCAGCATCGACAGCGCTTTCTGGATCATCGGTGTGGTCCGATAGCCGCCGGGCTTGCGCAGCATCACGATATGTTCGTGATCGTTCTTGATGATGGCGCCCGGCTGGTAGGGCTTGCCGTAATAGCCGCTCGACCCGCCGCCGGCTTCGTTGGTCCGATTGCCGATCTTGAACCACAGAATCGGCGTCAGATTGTCGAGGCCGAGGCTGCGGCTGCGGACCTGGATGTCGGAAGGCAGCGGCAGGACCCGATGCCGGCCGTCCGAGCGCCGCGGGATCAGAATGTCGCCGATGACGCAGCAGATGCGCCCGCCGGGAACCAGAACCCGTGTGCATTCTCGCCATGCCCGGTCCAGTTCGTCGAGGAAGGCCTCGTAATCGTCGATCCGCCCCAGTTGGGCGCCGCCGGCGTCGGAAGCATAGGGCTTCAGGTTGAAATAGGGCGGCGATGTGACGACGAGATGCACCGATTCGCTCGCGACCGATCTTAAATCGCGACCATCGCCGAGGATCATCTGATGCTGCGTCCGATCGTACGGCGATGGCCAGCGACGCCCCCGCAGCAGCTTGTTGGCCTTCAGCAAGGCCTCGGGAGCGCCGGGCTCGTTATCCGTCGCCGGGAGATGCGGGAAATTGTCCGGCCGCCGAAATGGCGGCGCGTCCTCTGATAGCCAGGCCACGCTCTGCTTCGCCATGTGCGTACCCCCGACGAAACATGGTACCTCATCCCTCGACGATCGCAAGATTTTGCGCGAATGAGGGTAAGGGCACCGGAGAGTGGCACGGCCTCGTCACATTCTCAACCGAAAAAGTTCCGCTTATGTTCTCGCAGACCCTACCCTTCGCGGGCGACGAGATCCGGCTCCCGGGCAGGGGCGCGCCAAAGATAGAGGCGGCAACCGTGTCGATGATCCAATCCTCGGCTCGCGCGACGATCTTGGCCGGCGGGTCCGCAAAGCGCAGGCCGCGGCGTCGCGCCAGCCAAACGGTTCTCGGCCATCGTTCCACGCCTTTCTCGGTCGGTCCATCCCGACCCGATTCCCGCTGCACCTAATTAGCACGGCGTGGTGCTCATGGATCTCCGCCATGCGCACGACACATGCGTCGGCCAGCGACATCGGCGTATCGCGATATTTTTGCAGCAGCTTTCGCAGTGCATCGATTGTTCGTCGATCCGGAAAGCGACGCTGAGCGCACCATTTTGCAGGAGGGCGAGCAGCGCATCGTGCGCTCGCGGGCACCGGGCAAGAAGATGCATCGCCTCGGCCAGGACGGGTTCGCAGACGAGGAGAGGGGCTTCGAGTGCTTCGATCCGCTCGGCGATCCAGCGGTGGTGTTGTTCCCCTCGGTCGAAAAAGGCAACGAGCGGCCCGGTATCAGCGATCGCCAACATCGCGGCCAAAGTCCGCGAGATATTCAGGGTTCGTAGCGAGATCGGGAATTTCGGAATCGATCACCCCGCATGCGTTCTTCATCAACTCGGCCAGGCTTGAACGCATAGAAGTTTTGCGCGGCTCTTCGAGCGCAAGCCGCAGCCCCTCTTCGATGAACTCTCTGAGCTTGCAACCGCGTAATGCCGCCTCCGCCTTCGCGCGGCGGTAGAGTTCGTCCGGCACTTCGACCGTCGTCTTCATCGCATTGCCCACCGGCCGTAAAACCATGGAACAATATTTAATGCGTTTTGGCCTGATGATCCAAGATCCCGTGCAGGCGTGGCCGCTACCGCCGACGGAAAATCGCGCGCCTCCGATAGGCGCCTGCACCGAGGGTCGGCCGGCCGCCCTACCCTTCGCGGGCGACGAAGTCGAGCGCCTGCGCGGCGATGCGCAGACCGTGGTGGCGCTTCATCGGGGTGTGCAGAAAGCGGGTTGGCCGCGGCGCAGATCTCGTCGCCCCAGGGGGCGTCGGGTGCCTCTTCGCATTCGTTGACAAGCGCGAACACCAGCTTCAGCCGGTGGCAGGCGACGATCGGTTCCGGGATCCCGTGATCGTAGAGTGCCGCCGTCTCTTCGGCGAAGAACGCGGCGCGATCGGCGACCCGCCAGCGCGCCGGATCGGCGCTCGCGTCGGCATAGTTGCGGTTGCGCCCGACGAAGAGCGCCAGTTGCAATGCCGCCTGCTGCCCAGAGATCCGGCCGCTCCTGGCAAAGGTGGCGGCAGGCATTGGCGAAGGTCAGCGCATGGGTGAAATCGAGCCAGCCGACATTGTCGGCAATCGGGTTCGCGGTCGCCCGCTCGAATGCCGTTTCGAAGCGCAGGAAATTGAACGCGGCGGCGCCGACGAGCGCATCGTAAAGCTCGCGCATCGGACGCCCCGACGATGCGAGGGTTTGGCGCAGGATGCCGTCGACCGAAAGCCCGACGAAATCTTGCGCGCGCGCAACCGCGCTCCCGGTCCCGTCCCATTCGGACAAGGCCTCGGCGTAAGCCGCGAAACTCCGGCAGCCGCTCCTTTAACGCATAAATCGTAGCAATGGCCGAAATCGGCATAATGCGCCAGCGCCGCCGCGCCGATCGCGGGGCGCAACCGCGCGTAGGCGATGTCCGCGGCAACCGCGCCGCGCACCCCGGCGATCGCGGCGGGCTCGTGTTCGGCTTCGATCGCCGCGACAAAGCCCGGACCGCTCCATTCGGCGATGCCCTCGACATAGGGGAATTCGCCGGCGCCCGCGGTGTCCCAGGCGATATGGCCGAGCGGTTCGAGCAATGCCGCCAGCCGTACCTCGGCGCCGGCGCCGGCGGCGAGCGCGAGCCAGTCCGCCGCCGCGGCATGGGCATGGTCATGCCGTCTTCGAGCCTTTCGTGGCGCACGCGAAAGCCGTATGCGACCGCCTCGCGCGCATCGAACGCGGCCCGCTCGAAGCGCGCCACCTCGCGCGCCATCCGCGCCCGATCGCCATCGGCGATGGCGGCTTCGAGCCCGGCGAGCGCGCGCCCGCTGCGCCTCGGCCGGCGGGTCGCGCAGAGCATCTTGCCGCCACGCTCCGCGACCGGGTAGCTGCGCACCGGATCGCGGCCGACAAGCGCCGCCCCGCTGGCAAGATCGAACTTCCAGTTGTGCCAATTGCAGGTCAGGACGCAACCCGGTCCGAGCGTACCCTCGCTCAGCGGGTGGCCTCGTGCGGGAGCGGTTGGCGATCGCGAAAGCGCGGCCCGCCGGCGGCCCTCGGTTTCGAGCTGGGCGCGGCTGACGCCGGTGGCGGTGAGCATCCCCCGTTCCTGCGCCACGGTTCAGGTCAGCCCGAAATAGCGTCGCTCGGCTGCAGCCCTTGCTCGCATCCCGCTACCGGCCAGCAGCATCTCGATAGTGAAGGCGCCGATCGCGCCGATCGTGCACAGCACGGCGAGGCCAAAGGTCGTGAACAGCACGGAGGCGACGGCCGCGTCCTTCAGCGTCCCGACGAACAGGGTCAGCACCGAGACGCAGGTGGCGGCGCCCCCGATCGCCGCCAGCACCACCGCCGCATCGAGCGCCAGCGACCGCCGCCGCAGATGCGCGAGCTGCGCATTGACCGAGATCGGATCGCCCTTCTCGCCGCCCTCGGCCACCTTGGCGATCAGATCGGCGACCCGGGCCAGCCGGGTCGAGAATACGTTCATCAGCGTGGCGATGCCGGACAACAGGAAAACCGGGGTCAGCGCCACCTGGATGACATGCGCGACCGGGTCGAGGATCGCGTTCGGACTGCCGATGAGGTCGGGCATTCAGCGTGCGGGGGCTGGTGATTCCCGCCGCCGGTTATTCGCCGACGGCGAGGTGCAAATCGGCCGCAACCGGCAACTCAAACAGATCACCTCGCAACAGTCGTGTCGAGAAGAACAGGACCTCGATATTTTCGACTTCGCCGGTTTCCGGATTGAGGCGCGCGATGATTTCGTCTTTCAGCTCTTCGGATTCCGGTTCGGGATACGGGACGCATTTGTCGATATGGAGGATGTCCGCGTCGCGGTCGTATTTGAAACTCAGTTTCTCCGCCATTCGACCTCTCCCTCGGCAAGCCGCCGCGCGATGCAGGCAGTGATCACCGGCGCCTCAGGCGCCGGCCACCGTCAGATCGTCGATGCGCAGGGTCGGCGCGTCGGCGCCGGTGCGGAATTCGAGATCGTCGGCGGCGACCAGGCGCAGGAACATCTCCTTGAGATTGCCGGCGACCGTCATCTCGCTGACCGGAAAGGCGATCTCGCCGTGGTCGAGCCAGAAGCCGGCGGCCCCCCGGCTGTAGTCGCCGGTGACGCCGTTGACCCCCATGCCCATCAGCTCGGTGACGTAAAAGCCGCTCTCGATGTCCGCGATCAGCGCCTGCTTGCTCGCCGCCCCGGGCTCGATCCAGACATTGGTCGCGGCCGGCGCCGGCGGCGAGGCGGTGCCGCGCGCCGCATGCCCGGTCGTCGCCAGACCCAATTGCCGGGCCGAGCGCAGATCGAGAAGCCAGGTCGTCAGCACGCCGCGGTCGATGAGCGCGCGCCGGCGATTGGCAATGCCTTCGCCGTCGAACGGCTTCGAGCGCAGGCCGCGTGCGCGGTGCGGATCGTCGATGATCGTAATCGCCGCGGGGAACACAGGCTCGCCGAGCCGATCCTTCAGAAAGCTCGTGCCGCGCGCGATCGACGGTCCGGAAATCACGCCCAACAGATGCGAGATGAAGCCGCGCGCGACGCGCGGGTCGAACACCACCGGGCAGCGGCAGGTCGGCATCTTTCTGGCGCCGAGGCGCTTGACCGCGCGCTCGCCGGCGCTGCTGCCGATTGCGGCCGGGTCGCGCAGATCGGCGGCATGGATCGCGCTGGCAAAATCATAGTCGCGCTCCATCCGGGTGCCGGAGCCGGCGATCACCGAGACGCTGACGCCGTGGCTCGACCCGGCATAGCTGCCGGCGAAGCCGTTCGAGGCGGCGAGCGCCACCCGCGACCGGCCCCAGCCGGCCTCGGCACCTTCGGAATTGGTGACGCCGGGGACCGCGAGGGCGGCTTCCTCGGCGGCCCGGGCCCGCTCGATCAGGACCTCGGCGCCGGGCTCGGCGGGATCGAGCATGTCGAGCGCCGGCCATTCGCGGGCGATCTCTTCGGGCTCGGCGATGCCGCAGAACGGATCTTCCGGCACCGTGCGGGCCATCGCCAGGGCGCGCTCGACGAGTTCGACCAAGGCCGGCGGCGACCGGTCGGTCGACGAGACGATCGCCTGCTGCCGGCCGACGAAGACCCGCAGCCCGAGATCCTGGCCTTCCGAGCGTTCGAGCTTTTCGGTCTGGCCGAGCCGCCGGCCATGCAACAGCGAGGTGCCTTCGAACAGCACCGCATCGGCGGCGTCGGCACCGGCGCGGCGGGCCCGGCCGATCAGATCCTGCAAAAAATCGAGGACATTTCCCGAGTTGTCGTCCATCACACCTCCAAAACCGTTGCCGCGCTCGCTGCTCATTTCCAGATCGGCTTGCCCGAGCCGGGCAGCCCATAGCTCGCCCATTTTGCCGTGACCGCGGCGACGACCTGCTCGCTCATGCGGATCGGCCGGCCCCATTGGCGCCCTGTCTCGGGCGGCAATTTGTCGGTCGCATCGAGGCCGATCTTGCCGCCGAGCCCCGGTTCGGGCGAGGCGAAGTCGAGATAGTCGATCGGCGTGTGGTCGACGAGGGTCACGTCGCGCACCGGGTCCATGCGGGTCGAGACCGCCCACATCACCTCCTTCCAGTCGCGCGCGTCGATGTCGTCGTCGACGACGATGACGAACTTCGTGTACATGAACTGGCGCAGAAACGACCAGATCCCCATCATCACCCGCTTGGCGTGGCCGGGATAGGCCTTGCGGATCGCCACCACCGCGATCCGGTAGGAGCAGCCTTCGGGCGGCAGCCAGAAATCGACGATCTCGGGAAACTGCTGCTGTAAGAGCGGGATGAAGACCTCGTTCAGCGCCTCGCCGAGGACCGAGGGCTCGTCGGGCGGCCGCCCGGTGAAGGTCGAGAGATAGATCGGGCTCCGCCGCATCGTGATCGCCGAGAGGCGGAACACCGGAAAGCGCTCGACCGCGTTGTAATAGCCGGTGTGGTCGCCATAGGGCCCCTCGTCGCCGAATTCGTCGAGGGCGACATGCCCTTCGAGCACGATCTCGGCCTGGGCCGGCACTTTCAGCGGCACCGTCTTGCAGTCGACGAGCTCGACCCTGCGGCCGCGCAGCAGCCCGGCGAACTGGTATTCCGAAAGGGTGTCGGGCACCGGCGTCACCGCCGCGAGGATCGTCCCGGGATCGGCGCCGATCACCGCCGCCGCCGGCAGCGGCTCCTGCCGCTCGGCGGCCCAGCGCCGGTGATGCTGCGCCCCGCCGCGATGCGCGAGCCAGCGCATCAGGGTCGTGTCGCGGCCGGTCACCTGCATCCGGTAGATGCCGAGGTTGAAGCCGTCCTCGCGGCGCTCGCCCGGCCCCTTGGTTACGACCAACGGCCAGGTGATGAGCGGCGCCGGCTCGCCCGGCCAGCAGGTCTGCACCGGCAAGGCGCCAAGGTCGATCTCGGCGCCGCGCAGCACGATCTCCTGGCAGGGTGCCGCCGCCACCGTGCGCGGCCGCATCGCCATCACCGTGCGCAAGAGCGGCAACAGCTCGAACGCCTCGCGCCAGCCGCCCGGCGGCTCGGGCTGTTTCAGAAAGGCGAGGGTGCGGCCGATCTCGCGCAGATCCGCGGGCTCGCGGTCCATGCCCCAGGCGACCCGCTCGACCGTGCCGAAGAGATTGACCAGGACCGGCATCGGATAGAGGCGGCCGGCATCGGCGACCGTCTCGAACAGCACCGCGGGGCCCCGTTCGGCCAACAGCCGCGTCTGGATCTCGGTCATTTCGAGGACCGGCGAGACCGGGGCTTTGACCCGCGCCAGCCGCCCGCTCTGTTCGAGGCGGTCGATGAAGTCGCGCAGGCTCGAATACGGCATGGCCGTTATATGGGAAGCGCCCGCCGGCGCCGCGAGCGCGTCGCTGCGCGAGTTATGACGGTCGGCTGCCGACCGCGGTTTACCGCTGCCGGACCTGTTCAAAGGCGCGATTGCGGGCACCAAGCTCCGCGGGTTCGGGAGGCTCGGCCCCTGAAGAAGTCCCGCTCCTCGGAGATCGACGTGATGAGCAGGTCGACCATTCTCGCGGTGTTGCTTGCTATCGCCGTCGCGGCCCCTTGCCGCCAGCGCCTCGGCGCAGATTGCGCGGATCTGCGCCGGGCTCAGCGTCGCCGGCTTCACCAATGCATCGGCCGTCACACCCACGAACAAGAGAAGCCATAGTATAGAGTTGGCAGCCGATTCATTAAACATTATTCCCGCAATGCTCCTGTCATCGGCGAGGGGATCGCTCCAACGGACCGACTTTGCCGTCAGTTCGGCAGGGCGGCGATCACGTGCAATTGTCGATGATCCCGCTCGGCTTGATTTTGTCGCCAAAGCTCCACGCGCAAATCCGGCGATTGCACCAACGCGGTAGATGTGGCAAAATGCTCGGTTGCCGGCAAGACGAAAATCCCCGTCGCCGCGCCTATCTCCATGCCGCCGGGCACGCGGCCGGCACAATATGCCCAGGTTTCGTCACCCGAAAGGTGCAGGCCAGCTCGCGGTTTCATACCAGGCGGGCGAGGCGACATGGGGGTCAACGCCGATGCAATCGCTCCGCCGCCCCAGGGGTGTCATCTCTACTTTGCACGCCGGATGACATTTCTATCTTGCGCCGACACCCGCATGCGCAGAGTTACACATGAAGCTCGGCGTCCATCGTCTGCACATGGCAGTGCCGCGCCGCGCCGCGCCTTACTCCGGCGCGCTTCCCCGACGGGTGCGCCATCCCAATCCCTTCGCCGCGCCGTGGCGGCGCGCTCAGCTCGATATCATCAGTCACGGTGGGGTTGGCGATGTGATCATGCGTACGGCTGTCCTGCGGGAAGTGAAACGGCGGAATCCCGGTTGCCGGATCCGGTTCTATTCCAAGTACAGTCCGTTGGTGAACGGCCTGCCCTATATCGACGCGGCATTGCCGCGCGAGCTATGTCCGGACTCGGCCGTCCAGCTGAACTACTGGGACGACGACCCCAATCATTTCCCCTTGCACGGGCGCCTCATTGCTTTGCTGGGCGATCGGATGGGCGTGAAGGTGATCGACGAGCGGGTCGAGTGCGTCATCGATCCGAAGCTTGTCGCGCGCTATCGGGCGGCATGGCAGTCCCTGCCGCACCCGCATATCATGCTCAGCCGGCACGGCGGCGAATGGACGCCGAACAAGGAGTGGCCGGAACAGTCCTGGAACGTATTGATCGAGCGGCTGACGCGGCGTGCCACCATCATCGAGATCGGCGCGGCGCGCGAACCCGCGCCTCGGGTTCCGGGGGGCAACTATTTGGACCTGCGCGGCCGCACCTCGGTCAGCGAGATGGCGGCGGGGCTTGCGGCTGCCGATCTGCACGTCGGGCCGGAGTCAGGTCCCATGCACGTCGCCGCGGCCGTGCGCACGCCGTCGGTTATTCTCTATGGTGGATACCTGCCGACGTTCTCTACCCACTATCCCCAAAATATCGCGCTGGCGACCGACGTGCCCTGCGCGCCTTGCTGGCTGATCCGGCCGTGTCCGTTCGCACTGAAATGCATGACGGCGATTACGCCCACGATGGTCGAGAACAGCCTCTGGCGCTTATGGCGCAGATCGGCCAAAGCGCCACAACAGCCGCCTATCTGAACCGACGGCAGTGCCGTTAGGTCATCATGACCGACCCCGGTTCCTAAAGAGCCAGGCCCTCGACAGGCCGCTTCAACCGAAGAATGATCCGTTCGGGCCCGTGGAGCGCGGCGATGGATGTCGGGGGTTGGCTCAGAAGTCTCGGCCTTGGACAGTACGAGGCGCTCTTTCGCGCGAGTGAAATCGACGCCGATATCTCGAGAAGCTTGGTGTGCCGCTCGGGCACCGCAAGCGTCTCCTCAGAGCCATCTCCGGTTTGGCCGCCCCCGAGACATCGGCGGCGCCCTCCGCAGCGACCGGTCCGAAGCCGCAAGACGCCGCCGAGCGGCGGCAGCTGACGGTGATGTTCTGCGATCTCGTCGGCTCGACCGCCTTGTCGGCCCGGCTCGACCCCGAGGAATTGCGCGAGGAGCTCCGCGCCTATCAGGACGCCTGCTCCGGCGTCGTCGCTCGCTACGACGGCTTTGTCGCCAAATTCATGGGCGACGGCCTCCTCGCCTATTTCGGCTACCCGCGGGCGCATGAGGACGATGCCGAGCGGGCGGTGCGGGCCGGCCTTGAAATCGCCGCGGCGGTCGGAAGGCTGGAGTTGCGCGGCGCAGCGCAGCCCGGGGTGCGCATCGGCATCGCCACCGGCCTCGTCGTGGTCGGCGATGTGATCGGCGAGGGTTCGGCGCAGGAACAGGCGGTGACGGGCGAGACGCCCAACCTCGCGGCGCGATTGCAGGCCTTGGCGCAGCCCGGGCAGATTGTCCTCGCCGGCGCGACCCGCCGCCTCGTCGGCGGCCTTTTCCGGTTGCGCGACCTCGGCCGGCAGGCGGTCAAGGGCTTTGGCGAGCCGGTCGAGGCCTGGGCGGTCGAGGGCGTCGCCGCGGCCGAGAGCCGGTTCGAGGCCGCCCATCGCCGGCTCGCCGATTTCGTCGGGCGCGCCGCGGAGTGCGCGACATTGCGCGACCGGCGGCGCCAGGCCTGGGGCGGCGAGGGCCAGATCGTCCTCCTCACGGGCGAGGCCGGCATCGGCAAGTCGCGCCTCGCCGCCTGGCTCGCCGCCGAGGTCGCGGCGGAGCCGCACACAAGGCTGCGGTATCAATCCTCGCCCTATCACCGCGACAGCGTGCTCTATCCCTTTGTCGTGCAGTTGGGGCGCGCCGCCCGCATCGCCGCCGACGATGCAGCCGAGACGCAGCTCGAGAAGCTCGAAGCCGTGCTGGCGCCGGCGCGCATCGCCGAGACCGCGCCGCTCTTCGCCTCGCTGCTGTCGATCCCGACCGGCGCCCGCTACCCGCCGCTCGTCTTGAGCCCGGCGCAGCAAAGGCGGCTGACCCTGGCGGCACTGCTCGACCGGCTCGAAGCGCTGGCGCGGCAGAAGCCGGTCCTGACGCTGTTCGAGGATGTCCACTGGGCCGACGCGACCTCGCTCGAAGTGCTCGATCTCATCGTCGAGCGCGTCCGGGCATTGCCGGTGCTGGTGCTGATCACCTTCCGGCCGGAATACGAGGCGCCCTGGGCCGGCCTTTCGCACGTCACCAGCATCGCGCTCGACCGGCTCGCCGCCGCCGAGGTCGAGAGCCTGGCCCTGCGCGTCGCCGGAGGCCTGGCATTGCCGCGCGAGGTGATGGCGCAGATCGTTGCCAAGACCGACGGCGTGCCGCTCTTCGTCGAGGAATTGACCAAGGCGGTGCTGGAATTGGGCCTGCTGGTCGAGGGGCCGCAGGGCTGGCGCCTCGACGGCCCGCTGGCGCCTTTCGCCATCCCCGCGACGTTGCAGGATTTGCTGACGGCGCGCCTCGACCGGCTGGCGCCGGTCAAGGAGATCGCGCAGATCGGCGCCGCGATCGGCCGCGAATTCTCCTACCCCGTATTGCGCGCGGTCGCCGGCCGCGACGAGGCGGCGCTGGCGCAGCTCGAAGAAGCCGAATTGCTGTTCCGCGCCGGCACGCCCCCCGACGCGCGCTACACCTTCAAGCATGCGCTGGTCCGGGACACGGCCTACGAAACATTGCTCAAGAGCCGGCGCCAGGTCCTGCACCGCCGCATTGCCGATGCCTTGCGCGGTGAGTTCCCGGCGATTGCGGCGGCCGAGCCGGAACTCGTCGCCCACCATCTGACCCAGGCCGGGCTCGACGAGCCGGCGCTCGAATGGTGGGGCAAGGCCGGCGACCAGGCCTTGCGCCGCTCCGCCTTCAAGGAAGCCGCCTCGCATCTCGGCAGGGCCATTGAATTGGCCGACCGGCTCGCCGAACGCGCCGGGACGCCGCCGAGCGCCGCCCTGAGCAGCAACCGGCTGAATTTGCAGACCAGCCTCGGCAACGCGCTGATCTGGGCCAAAGGGCATCAGGCGCCCGAAACCAGCGCGGCCTTTGCCCGCGCCCGCGAATTGGCGAGCCGGGTCGAAGACTTGTCGGAACGCTTCTCCGCGTATTACGGTCTTTGGGCGGGGCACATTACGCGCGGTGAAGCGGCGCCGGCGCGCGACATAGCGCAGCTTTTCCTGCGCGAGGCCACAGCCCGGCCGGATTACCCCGAGGCTTTGATCGGACATCGCATTACCGGCGTCATCTGCTGGTATTTCGGCGACTTCGCCGCCAATCTCTACCATCGGGAACGGCATGGCGATTTTGCCAACCGTTTCGGTCAGGATCCCCGCGCCGCCGCAGAGGTTTATGACGCCGTCGCGCTGTGGGCGCTCGGGGAAGTCGGCGATTTGTTGCGGCTTGCCGACCGCGCGCTCGCCGATGCACGGTCTGCGGGGCATGCCCCGTCGATGGCCCGCATGTTCGCTACTTCAGGGCGCTGCTCGGCCTTTTCCGGCGCCACCCCGAAGCCGTCGCGGCCGACAGCCAAGCGTTGGCCGACGTCGTCTCTGAATATGATCTCCCGGCCATATGGGCAGGCTGGGCAACATTTAATCAGGGCTGGGCGAGCTGGTCCCGTGGCGAGAGCGGGGCAGGCCTCGCCGAAATGCAGACCGGGATCGCCATCCACCGGGAGCAGGGCCTTCTTTGGCTCCTGCCGCCACAGGAAGTCGCCCTGGCCGAAGCCGAAGCGGCTGCCGGCGAAGTCGGTGCCGGGCTCAAGTGCCTGGAAGATGCGCTGGCCGAAGCAGAGCGCACCGAGCAGCGTTGGTACGAAGCGGAGATGCACCGCGTCCGCGCCGAGATCCTGTTGAAGCGCGGTCCGGCCGACGCCGCGACGGCGGAGCAGGCCTTGCAGACCGCGATCGCGATCGCCCAGCATCAGCAAGCGCGCAGCTTCGAGCTGCGCGCGGCGCTCGCTCTCGCGAAGCTTTATCGCCGCACCGACCGCGACGCCGATGCCCGCGCGGTGCTCCCGCCGGCGGTCGAGGGCTTCCCGCCGACAGAGCAATTCCCCGAACTCGCCGAGGCGCAAACCCTCCTCTCGGCGCTAAACCCTTAGATGGATTGCCTCCGACGAGCCAACCATTCGGGCAGGAGCCCCGCGCACCGGCGGCGCGAGCGGGCGTTCAACCGGGCAGCAGCTCCCAGACGCAGGTCTCGCGGAAATCGCGGTCTTCGAGCTCGCGGCTCACCGGTACGCGGTAACGCGCTCTTTCGCGCAGGCCCGCAGCCGGCAGATAGGCTCGGCCCGGATCGCCGAGGAGCACCAGGGCGCCCTGCCCCGCCAGCCGCCGCAACCAAGGGATGACGCGACCCGCCATCGCCCGCTCGTAGCAGACGTCGCCGGCGGTGACGACCTGCCAGCGGCCGTCGGAGGTGTCGACGAGGTCGCGCGTCGTCGTCGCCACGAGGGCCTCGTTGAGCGCGGCGTTCTCGGCGATCGCGGCGGCGGCGAACGGGTCGATCTCGGCGGCGAGCACCGGAGCGGCATCGGCCTTGGCCGCGGCGATCGCGACGAGACCGGAGCCGGCGCCGAAATCGAGGAGCCCGCGGCCGGCGACGACGCCCTTATGGTCGAGCAGAAAGCGGGCGAGCGCCTGCCCGCCGGCCCAGGCAAAGGCCCAGAACGGCGGCGGCAACCCGGCGCGGGCCAGCGCCTCTTCGGTCGCCTGCCAGATCGGGGTGATCTCGAGTGGCGAGATGGAGACGGATTTCGGGAACGAGCGGCGGCGGCGCAATCGCGGTATTGCGGCGGACAAAGCGCGCCGCGTCCGACGGCATCAGAGGAGATGCCCGCCGACGATCCCGGCCAGCACCAGCCACCCGGCAACACGGTTCGAGCGGAACTTCGCGAGGCAATCAGAGGGATCGTCGATGTCGACGCGCGCCGCCTGCCAGCCGAGCTGCAGCGCCGCCAGCGCCAGCCCGGCCCAGAACGGGGCGCCGAGCCCGGCCGCCTGGCCGGCGGCGCCCCACAGCAGCACGGCCGCGGCGTAAAACAGGAAGAGCCACGGCCGGGTGCGGCGGCCGAGCGCCAGGGCCGAGGATTTGACGCCGATCCGGCGGTCGTCCTCCTTGTCCTGATGCGCGTAGATCGTGTCGTAGCCGATCGTCCAGAACACCCCGCCCAGATAGAGCAGCAGCGGAACCGCGGCCAGCCCGCCGGTGACCGCGGTCCAGCCGACGAGCGCGCCCCAGTTGAAATTGAGGCCGAGAAAGACTTGCGGCCAATGGGTGATCCGCTTCATGAACGGATAGGTGCCGATCAGCCCGAGGACGGCGAGCCCGAGGACGATGCTGGCGCGGTTCAGGCTGAGCAGCACCGCGGCGCCGATCGCCGATTGCAGCAGCAGGAACGCGGCCGCCTGCGGCACGTTCACCGCACCGCTCGGCAGCGGCCGCAGCCGGGTGCGCGCCACCTGCGCGTCGTAATGCCGGTCGGCGATGTCGTTCAACGTGCAGCCGGCGCCGCGCATGGCGAGCGCGCCGAGCGCGAAGAGGCCGATCAGCACCGGATCGGGCCAGCGCCGCGCCGCGAGCGCAATGCCCCACCATCCCGGAAACAGCAACAGCCAGGTGCCGATCGGCCGATCGAGCCGGGCGAGGCGGGCATAGGGGCGCAACGGCGCCGGCAGCCGGCGCTCGACCCAGTCGCCGCCGCGGATATCGCTCGGATCGGGTCCGGCCTCCGGCCCCCCCTCCCCCCGGAACGCCCGCCCCCTCCGCCCGCCCGCCAGAGCGGGCGGGCCTGGGGCAGGCTCTGGCGGGCGGCCGTCCGGGGGCTCCTCCCGCGGCTTGATCCGGGGATCCGCGGGCCCCTCCCTCTCCCCGATGGCGGGGCTGGCGGGGTGAGGGGCCGATACGTGATCGACCGTTCGAACGGCACCATCCGTCATTTGCGGTTGACCGGCTTGATCTCCGCCATCGTCTCGACCTCGCCGGCCGAGCGTGGTCCCTTCACCGTTTTGGGCATGTTGGCGCCGAGCCATGCGTCGATCGGCGGCCAGGGCCCGAATTCGCGCTGCTGCAGCGAAAACGGGCCGAGCACCGGCGGGAAGGCGGCATCGGCCGGTTTCAGCCAAGCATCCGGATAGTCGTGGGCAAGACCGGCATTCTGCGGCCGGGGTTGTTCGTTGATGTATGCAGCGACATCATACGCCTCGGACGGCTTGAGCATCGGGTCGGCGAAGGTGATGCCGCGCGGCATGTTGGCGTGCACGAACCAGGCGGCGGTGATGTTGCGGGCCATACCGGCGCCGTTGTTGTAGCTGTCCGGTCCCCAAAGCGGCGGAAATAGGTAGCGCTGCTGCTTCCGCTTCGCTGCGAGCGGCGCGTTGCGCACGCCCGACCCGTCGCTGCCGTGGCAGGCCGCGCAATACCGATCATATACCGCCGCGCCGTGCACCGGATCGGCCGCGTTTTGCCGCACGGGCAGCCGCGGCGCGCCGCGGCCGACGGGCGCCGACCTGTCCGGACGATCGGAGCCCAGAAACCGGATGTAAGCCTCGATCGCCTTCATTTCGCGGCGGTACGGCGGCAGCGGGCGGCCGTTCATGCTGCGCAGCATGCAGTCATTGATCCGGTCGGCCATGGTCTGCACCTCGTCGGCGCGCGCACTGAACGCCGGATAAAGCCCCCAGATGCCGACCAGCCGCAAGGCAAACCGGGCGGTCGCGGCATCGAGATGACAGTTCTGGCACTCAAGGCCGTTGCCGGCGAAGCGCAACGCCCGATCGGCGGCATCGGGGCCGATCAGCGCCGAGGTGTGCTCGATCAGATCGCGCCCGTAACGCACCATCCGGCGGTTCTCGTTATCCGGCAAGGCGCCGATGTCGGGAACGCGCCACGCCGGGAGCGCGGCCGGGTCGATCGGAGCGGCATCGCCCCACAGCGCGATCCCTAGAGCAGCCCAGAAGCCGGCAAGGGCCGTGGCGAGACGCATCAACGCTTCCCCGGATTCGGCAACGTAAACGACGGTCAAACATGTCTTAATCTCCGAGCGGCGAGATTGCGAGGTTGGCGGATGAGCGGGCGGCGCATCCCGCGCCTGTGGACCATGTCCGATCTGGCGCCCGGCGGCGCGGTGCTGCTGTCGGCCGCTCAGGCGCACCATTTGCGCACCGTGTTGCGGCTCGGTCCCGGCGCGCCGGTGGCCGCGTTCAACGCGGGCGACGGCGAATGGCTGTGCCGGATCGGCGACCCCGGCGGTCCCCGGACGGCGCTGCTCGTCGAGCGGCCGCTGCGGCCGCCCGCGGCGGAACCCGACCTCTGGCTGGTGTTTGCGCCGATCAAGGGGGTGCGGCTCGACTGGCTGGTCGAACGGGCGACCGAGCTCGGCGCCTCGGCGCTGATACCGGTATGGACCCGGCATACTCAGAGCGAACGGCTCAATCTCGATCGCCTGCGGGCGCATGCGATTGCCGCAGCCGAGCAGTCCGAGCGTCTGTCGGTGCCCGAACTGCGCACGCCGCGGGCGCTCGCCGCGGTCTTGGCCGAGTGGCCGGCAGAGCGGCGGCTCCTCGTCTGCGACGAGAGCGGCGCCGGCGAGCCGGTCGGCACCGCCGCCGCCCGGCTCGGGGCCGGACCGGCGGCGCTGCTGACGGGTCCCGAGGGCGGCTTCGACGAGACGGAGCTTGACCGGCTCGGCAAACTCTTTTTTGTTACCCGCGTCGGGCTTGGGCCGAGGGTGTTGCGCGCCGACACCGCGGCGGTCGCGGGCTTGTCGGCCTTTCAAGCCATCGCCGGCGACTGGAACTGCAGCCGAAGGCGTTGAGGGCCAGGCTCCCGACGCCGCCTTCGCCGCTGCCGACTGCGTTCAGTTGGAGCTATGCCGAGCATGACGACGACGCCGAGCGCGCCCGGGGAACCGATCACCGACAAGCGGCAACTCGTCGAATATCTCGAGGCGGGGTGCAAGCCGCCCGCCGACTGGCGGATCGGAACCGAGCACGAAAAATTCGTCTTTCGCCGCGCCGATTTGCGCCGGGTCGCTTATGACGGGCGCGACGGCATTGCCGCGTTGCTGCAGGAGATGACCCGCTTCGGCTGGAAGCCGATCTTTGAAAACGGCAATATGATCGCGCTGTCGAACGACGCGCGATGTGCGATCACGCTCGAACCCGGCGGCCAGTTCGAATTATCGGGCGCGCCGCTCGAAACCGTGCATCAGACCTGTGACGAGGTGCACGAGCACCTGCGCCAAGTGCGCGAGGTTTGCGACGATCTCGGGCTCGGCATGCTGGGGCTCGGTTTCGATCCGAAATGGCGCCGCGAAGACATCGCGTGGATGCCGAAGGCCCGCTATCGGATCATGCGCGGCTATATGCCCAAGAAAGGCCGCTTCGGCCTCGACATGATGCTGCGCACCTGCACCGTTCAGCCGAACCTCGACTATGGCTCCGAGGCCGACATGGTGAAGAAATTCCGGGTCGGCCTCGCCTTGCAGCCGGTGGCGGTGGCGCTGTTCGCCAACTCGCCGTTTGTCGAAGGCAGGCCGTCGGGCTTCCTCAGCCAGCGCAGCCTGGTGTGGACCGACACCGACCCCGACCGCTGCGGCACCCTGCCCTTCGTCTTCGAACCGGGTTTCGGGTTCGAGCGCTATGTCGATTACATGCTCGATGTGCCGATGTATTTCGTCTACCGCGACGGCCGCTACATCGATGCATCAGGGCAATCGTTTCGGGATTTCCTGGTCGGCAGGCTGCCGGCCTTACCCGGCGAGCTGCCGCGCTTGGGTGACTGGACCGACCATCTGACCACCGCCTTTCCCGAGGTTCGGCTGAAGACCTTTCTCGAAATGCGCGGCGCCGACGGCGGCCCGTGGCGCCAGCTCTGCGCGCTGCCGGCACTTTGGGTCGGGCTGCTTTACGATGCGGCGGCGCTCGATGCCGCGGCCGAGCTCGTCGCCGATTGGACCGTTGCCGAGCGCGAGGCGATGCGCCGGGACGTGCCGCGGCTGGCCTTGGCGGCGCCGCTGCGCACCCGCAGCCTGCGCGACCTGGCGCTCGAGGTTCTCGACATCGCGCGCGAAGGCCTCTCCCGCCGCGCCCGGCGCAGCGCCGTCGGCGAGGACGAGACCCATTTCCTCGATCCGCTGTTCGCCATCGCCCATTCCGGGCGCACCCCGGCCGAAAATCTGCTCGACGATTTTCGCAGCCGCTGGGCCGGCAGGATCGACCCGGTCTTCGCCAAATACGCGTATTAGCATCGCCGAAGAAGCTCGGCCGCGATCCGGCGGCGCAAGGTCTCGCTGCACGGTACGCTATATCCGCCAAACCGTTACGAAATCCGGACACTATATCTTGATTAACCGTGTCTAAACTCGGGCAACTCCTCAATCATCCTTTATCGGTTTGACGACCCTCGGAGCTAGGCTATTATCGGCCCGGGGCGAGCTCGGGGGTTGCACGAATGCGTTGCTGGCGAGGGGCGGCACTCGGTGCGGTTTTGCTTGCGCTATATGCCGGCGCCGCCGCGGCGCAGCCCCCGGCAGTGGACCGGGTGGCCGCGGCCGTCGACGGGGCCGAATTCGAGCCACGGCCAGGACCTGGCGATGTGGCGCCCCGATCCTTCCGGTCCGCAGGGGCCGATGCAGGTCACCGCCGCGGCGGCGACCGATGTCGGCGGCGGCGACCGCTTCGACGAGGCCAAGAACCGGGCCATCGGGCGCGCCTATCTCGGCCTGCTCTACCAGCGCTACAGGAACTGGCCCGACGCGATCGCCGCCTATAACTGGGGGATCGGCAGGCTCAATGCGTGGCTGATGGCCGGACGGCCCGCCGACAAACTGGCAAAAGGGGTTGCCGCCTATACCGACCGGGTGCTGCGCGACAGCGGTCTCTGTGCCGCCGAACGACAGCCGCCGGTGCGTCTTGGCCGGCCGCGGTTCGCGACGCGGTCGCGGCACCGCGCGTCCGACCGAGCGGGTGCCGCGGACGACAGCCTCGCCCCCGCCGCCTGCGCCAAATTTGCCGGCGCCGCCATCGGCCGAGTGCGGTGGCGAGGCGACAACCGCCTCCTCGTCGGGCTGGTGCCGGAGGCTCTGTTCCGCGAGCTCGACGCGGCGATAGCGCAGACCGCGCTGGACCTGCAGAGAGTGGAGCAGCGCTAGCCGCGCGCGCCGTCGGCCGGCGCCGCCCGTCCTCGCTGTTCAGGCGCCCGGATCCCCAATAGAGTTTCGGCCCTACGGCACGGAGGATCGGATGCCCGAGGCAACCCCCGACGTCTTCGAGATCATGCATACGATGCGGGCGATGCGGCGGTTGAAGCCGGATCCGGTGCCGGACGCGCTGATCCGCAAGATCCTCGTGGCGGGCCAGGCGGCGGCGAGCGGCGGCAACGCGCAGCGCTGGCGCTTTCTGGTGCTGAAAGACCCGGCGATCAAAAAGGCGGTGCAGGTCTATTACAAGAAGGCCTTCGACGAGGTCGTCGGGCCGCGCTTTGCAGCGAGCCCGCCGCCGCCGGGCTCCAATCCGGCGCGCTACAAGCGCCAGCTGGCAGCCGTCGAATACCTGACCGACCATTACCACGAGGCGCCGGTGTGGATCGTCGCCTGCCTCGAAGACGGCCCAATCCGGGGCGTTCGGCCGGCTCCTCGATCTATCCGGCGGTCGAGAACATGCTGCTCGCGGCGCGCGCGCTCGGCCTCGGTTCGGTGCTGACGACGCGGCACATCACCTATGAAAAGGAGGTCGATGCGGCGATGGGCATCCCGCCCGGCTTCCACTCCTACGCGATCCTGCCGATCGGCTACCCGATGGGGCGGTTCGGACCGGTCGGCCGCGGGCCGCTCTCCGAGGTCGTCTATCTCGACGGCTGGGGCAAGCCCTATCCCGGCATCTGACGGGTGGCCGCAGCCGGCCTGATTTTCGCCGCGCCCGCCTCCGGCAGCGGCAAGACCCTGGTAACCGCGGGCCTCTTGCGTTGCTTGCGGCGTCGCGGCGTGCCGGCGGCCGCCGCGAAGGCCGGGCCCGATTTCGTCGATCCGACCTTTCACGCCCTGGCCGGCGGCGCGCCCTGCCGCAACCTCGACGTCTGGGCGATGCGCGCGGCGACGCTCGCGGCGACCGTCGCCGAGCTCGAGGCCGCGGCCGAGATTGTGCTGTGCGAGGGCGTCATGGGCCTCTTCGACGGCACCGGAGCCGACGGCGAAACCGGCTCGACCGCCGAGCTGGCCCGGGTTACCGGGTGGCCGATCGTTCTGGTCGTCGATGTCCGCGGCCAGGGCGCCTCGGTCGCGGCCCTGCTCCGCGGTTTCGCCGGGCACCGGCCCGCCACGGCGCCGGCCGCGGTCATCTTCAACCGGATCGCCGGCGAGCGCCATAAGGCGGTGCTCGAAACGGCGGTGACGCGGTGGCTGCCCGATCTCGTCGTGCTCGGCGCATTGCCGGATGATTCCGCATTGGCGCTCGCGGCGCGCCACCTCGGCCTGGTCCCGGCGGCGGAGAGCGGCGCCGCCGCCGCGGCGGTCATCGATCGCGCCGCCGACGCGATCGGCGCGGCCCTCGATATCGACCTGCTGGCGGCGCTGGCGCGCCCCTCGCGGCTGTGCCGTGCCGGCGCGGTGCCGGGCATCGCGCCGCTCGGCCGGCATATCGCGGTCGCCCGCGACGACGCGTTCTGCTTTGCCTACCCGGCGCTGTTCGACGGCTGGCGGCGGGCGGGCGCCACCATCGCCTTCTTTTCGCCGCTCGCCGGCGAGGCGCCGGCGCCGCAGGCGGACGCGGTCTATCTGCCGGGCGGGTATCCCGAGCTGTGGGCGGGGCGGCTCGCCGCCGGCGAGAGCTGCTTCGCCGCTCTCGGCCGTGCCGCGGCCGCAGGCAAGCCGGTCTACGGCGAATGCGGCGGCTATATGGTTCTCGGCGAGGCGTTGATCGATGCTTCAGGGCAACGCCATCGGATGGCCGGGCTCTTACCGCTCGTCACCAGCTTTGCGACGCGCCGCCTGTCGCTCGGCTACCGCCACCTGACCCTCGTCGGCGATGGGGCGCTGGGAGGCGCCGGCGCCTCTTTTCGCGGCCATGAATTCCACTATGCGACGGTCGTCCGCGAGGGTGCGGCCGCGCCTTTATGGTCGGCGGCAGACGCCGCCGGCGCCGATCTCGGTGCAAGCGGTCTGCGCCGCGGCCCGGTGTTCGGCTCGTTTTTACATCTGATCGATTTGGCGCCGCCCGTTTAAATCCGCGTCGTGATATCGAGCAACCAGGCCGGCATCGCGCGGGTGAGCGCCGTCTCCACGATCTTGTCGGTGCCGCTCAGCACGATGAGTTCGACCGCCACCAATACCGACCCCAGTGCCGGTTTGGCGACACGCGCCAAGGCGCGCAGCCGCTGTCGTCCGACGCCGGCCCAGCGCCGCGATGCATAGGCCAATGCCAGAATTGGCGTCGCCGCACCGAGCCCAAACAGGGTCATCATAAGGGCGGCCCGCGGCGCCGTACCGCTGCTGGCGGCAAACCCGACGGCGGCGCCGAGGGTCGGGCCGGCGCAGGGCGCCCAGACGAGACCGAGCAGGATGCCCAGCGCGAACTGGCCGCGGAGCCCGGCCGGCCCCGCCAAAACCGCGCCGGCGCGGCTGATGAGCGGGGCGCCGGCCCGGACAAAGCGCTCCTGCAGCGAGGCACTGAGGAGGATGACGCCGAAGCCCGCCATCACCACCGCGGCGGCGGTTCTGATCGCGTCGGCATCGATCCCGATCAGGAACCCGACCGAGGCGAGAGCGACGCCGAGACCGGCAAAGGACAGCGCCAGCCCGAAGGTCAGCGCCAAGGGCCCCGCCGGATGCTCCTGCAGGGCGCTGCCGACGAGGATCGGGATCAGCGGCAGCACGCAAGGCGACAGGCTGGTCAGCGCGCCGGCGATGAAGCTGAGAGCGAGCATAAAGAGCGGCTGCCGAGCGCGGGCGCTCAGAGCGCGCGGGCGAACAGCGCGCGAATTTCGGCCGGATCGGTGACGCCCGTCGCCCTCGCCATTTCGGTTTTGCCCTTGAAGGCGATCAGCGTGCTCTGCGCGCTCACATGCATTTTGCGCAGGACATCCTTCTGGGTATCGAAGTCGACCTCGAAAATGATCGCCCGGGCGAATTCGGGATCGTGCTCGAGCGCGGCGATTGTCGGCCTCTGCTTGGCGCAAGTCGGGCACCACGGCGCGGTGACGTCGACGATGATGGATTTGCCGGCATTCTGAGCCGAGGTGAACGCGGCCTGGTTCCAGAAAACATGCGTTGCCGCCTGGGCCGCGCCGACAACGCCGCCGGCAACCAGCAGCGCACAAAGCACCCCGAACCCGAAGGCGGCGGCGAACTTGGTCGCGATCATCGGCGTCCTCCTCTGGCGTGACAAAGCGTTGGCTTGCGGTGCAGGGGTCGTCGAATTACAACTGCGTTACGGCAGCTGGTGCCCGAGAGCGGCGATGGCGGCGTCGATCAGGACGGCACCCCGCTCCCGATCGAGGTCGGCGGCGATGACCCGCCGCGCCGCAGCGATCGCGATATCGACGGCAACTGCACGGATTTCGGCGAGCGCCCTGGCTTCCTCCTGCGCGATCCGCTCTTCGGCGAGGCGGCGCCGCCGCCGCAAGGCTTCCTCCAGATCGCGGGCCGATTGTTGGGCGATGCGCTCAACCTCGGCCTTGGCGCGGGCGAGGATCGCTTCGGCCTCGGCCGCTGCCTCGTGCTGCCGCAGCCGATAGTCGGCGAGCGCCTTCTCCGCCTCGTCGCGCAGCCGGCGCGCCGTCTCGAGCTCCTCCCGAATCCGCCCGGCGCGGGCGTCGAGCGCGCCGATCAGGCGCTGCTTCACCGGCTTCCAGACGAGTGCCACAAAGATCGCTACCGCGGCGAAGACCCAGAACTCGGGTTCGGCGATGAAACGCATCACCGTCAGGCGCGCTCCGCCAGCGCGGCGTCTACCGCCGCTTCGGCCCGCCGCGGGTCGGCCGGCAAACCGGTCAGCTTGACCGCGGCCAGCGACGCGATCTCGGCAGCGACGCCTCGGATCTCCTCGATGGTGCGCGCTTTCGCCGCGCCGATGCGCCGTTCGGCCGCGGCAATGTCCTGCGCCAGCGACTGGGCGAGTTGCCGATGCCGTTCAGCCGCCTCGGCGGCGAGCCGCCCGGCGGCTTCCGTGATCGCCGCCTGCGCCTCGGCCCGCGCCGCCGCGAGCGTCTGTTGATAGGCGGCGACGACCGCCTCGGCCTCCGCCTTGATCTCGGCGGCGCGGGCGAGATCGAGGTCGAGGCGCTGACGGCGTGCGTCCAGCGCTTTGGCGACCCGCGGCAGCGCCACCCGGCTCATCAGCAGCAACAGGGCAATGAAGGTGACCGCCAGCCAGAACAGCTGCGGGATGTAGGTCGTGACATCGAGCTGCGGCACCGGGACGGCCCTCCGAGACCGCGCCCTCAGAGCACGAAGAGCAGCAAAAGGGAGACGATCAACGCGTAGAACGCCACCGCCTCGGTCAGGGCAAAACCGAGCATGCCGATGCCGAAGACCTGGTCGCGCGCCGCCGGGTTGCGGGCGATCGAGGTGACCAGCGCGCTGAATACGTTGCCGATGCCGACGCCGACGCCGGCGAGCGCGATCGCGGCGAGGCCGGCGCCGATCATTTTGGCCGAGGTTGGGTCCATCATGTCGTCCTTTCCGAGGGGTAGAGGGGGTGGCGCAACGCGCGTGCGGTCAGTGCAGATGAATGGCGTCGCTCAGATAGAGACAGGTCAGGATCGCGAACACATAGGCCTGCAGCAGATTGATCACGACCTCGAGCGCGATCAGCGCGACGTTGAACGCCAACGGCAAGAAGCCGAACAGCCCGAGGGCCACCGTGAACCCGGCGAACACGGCGAGCATCGTATGACCGGCCAGCATGTTGGCGAAGAGCCGCAGGCTGAGGCTGACCGGCCGGGTCAAATAGGAAATGATCTCGATCGGAATGAGGAGCGGCGCCATCACGATCGGCGCCCCCGGCGGAAAGAAGAAAGTAAAGAAATCGTATCTCATGGCGGATCAGGGCCACCACCGTCACGAACAAGAAGACGAACAGCGCCAACGCGAAGGTGACGATGATTTGCGCGGTAAAGGAGAAGCTGTACGGGACCAGCCCGAGGAGATTGCCGAACAGGATGAAGATAAAAATCGAGAACACCAGCGGGAAATAGCGTCGGCCTTCGTCGCCGACATTATCCCGCACCATGCCGGCGACAAACTCGTACAGCAGCTCGGCGACCGATTGCAGCCGGCTCGGCACCAGCTTGGCTCGCGCCGTCGCCCCGACCAGCAGCAAGGTCGCGAGCAGCACCGCGAGCGTCATCAGCAGCGCGGCGTTGGTGTAGGAGAGATCGAACCGGCCGATGTGGATCGGGATGATCCGCTCGATCGTAAATTGCGCAAGGGGTGAATGTGCCGCCGCCGCCATGCTGTCCGCCGCGATCCCGCCCGACGCCGCCTAGCCCGCTTTCGACTCGCCGCCGTTACCCGAGGGCGGCGCGGTGCCGCGGCCCACGCCCTTCGCCGCCCGGAAGACGTTGAGCATGCCCGCCGCCGCGCCGAGAAAAAATGAGACGATCAACCCCCAGGGCCGGGTGCCGAAGGCGCGATCGAACAGCCAGCCGAGGGCCAGAGCGACGCAGAACGACGCGACCAGCTCGGTGGCGATGCGAAGCCCGAGGCCCAGCGCCCCTTGCGGTGGCGCCGGCCGCCCCGTCGCCTCTTGCCGGAACCGGTCGCGGCGCGCCTTGTCGATCTCGGCGGCCAGCCGCGCCAACCTTTCCGGTGACCGCTCTTCGCTCATTCCGGCAAGCGCCGCCGTCCGACACGCGTCGCGGCCGCATTGCGGCCGCATTGCGGCGCACCCTAGTGAGTGTTTCCCAAGCTGTCAACGCGGCGCGGCGGAGGATTACGCGCTTTGCCGCAACCGTTGGGCTGCGGCCAGCTCGACCGAAACGAGCCGCGAGACCCCGGGCTCAACCATTGTCACCCCATACAGCCGGTCGGCCCGCGCCATCGTGATCCGGTGATGGGTGACCCATAGGAAACGGGTGCCGGTGGTCTCGCCGATCTCGGCAACGAGACGGCACAGGCGCTCGACATTGGCGTCGTCGAGCGGGGCGTCGACCTCGTCGAGCACGCAGAGCGGCGCCGGGTTGGTCAGGAACACGGCAAAGATGAGGGCCAGCGCCGTCAGCGCCTGCTCGCCGCCCGACAACAGCGACAAGTTTTGCAGCCGCTTGCCGGCCGGGCTCGCGAGGATCTCGAGGCCGGCGCTGAGCGCATCCCCGTCTTCGGTCAGTTTGAGCTGCGCCCGGCCGCCGCCGAACAAGCGGACGAAGAGCTCGGCAAAATGCCGACCGACCTCTTCGAAGGCCTGCGCCAGCCGCTGCCGCGCCTCGCGGTCGAGTGCGGCGATGCCGCGGCGCAGCTTGCCGACCGCCTCGGTCAACTCGGCGTGCTCGCGCTGCAACGCGTCGCTTCGCACCTCGAGCTCGGCCGCCTCGGCTTCCGCCGCCAGATTGACGGGTCCCATCGCGTCGCGCTCGCGCAGCAGCCGGTCGAGCCGCCTGCCGATCACGGCCGGGTCTTCCGGCTTCTCCTCGCTTCCGAGGCCGGCGTCTCCGGTGCGGATCTCGGCCATGGCGCCAAGCCGTTCGGCGATCTCGTGGTCGAGCCGCGCGAGCGCTGTGCCGGTGGCGTCGCGCAGGACTTGGCGCCGAGCCCGCTCTTCGCGCGCCGCGGCGAGGGCGCGGTCCGCGGCCTCCGATCGCTCAGCCGCGGCGCGCCACCCGATCTCGCCGCGGCTGAGGGCGTCGGCGGCATTTCGCGCAGCGGCCGCGGCGGCGGCGATGGCGGCAGCGAGCGCATCGGTCTCGGCGGCGAGCGCCGCCGGGCGGTCGGCGAGGGCGGCGATTTCGCGCTGCAGCGTCGCATGCCGTTTGCTCAGCTCCTGGCACTGCGCCGCGGCGCCCTCGGCCCGCCGGCGCCAGCTGCCCTCGTCGAGATCGAGCGCTGCCAAGCGGTCGCGGCGGGACTTCTCCTCCTGCCTCAGCCGGTCGACCGCGCGCCGCGCCTCGGCCTCGCTTCGGCGCGCCTCGGCGGCGCCGGCGCGCGCCGCCTCGAGACCGGTCCGCAGCACCGACGGCGCCGGGAGGGTGGCGCGCTCGCGTTCGCTTTCCTCGGCCGCCGTCGCAATCTCGGCGAGATCGGCGGCGAGCCGCGCCGCTGCATCATCGAGCGCGGCAAGACGGGTTTCGGCGCCCAGCGCTTGGCGAGCCAGCGCCGCCTCTGCGGCGCGGGCCGCGGCCAGCGCCGCCTCCGCCGCATGCCGCTCGAGTTGCGCCTGGCGCAAGGCCTCGGCCGCCTGCCGTCGATCGGCCTGCGCCGCGGCGGCCGCGGTCTCGGCCGCGCCGAGCTCGGCCTCGGTCTGCGCCATCTCGGCCGCGAGGCCCACGAGCCGGCGCCGCTGTTCCAGATGCCGCGCGGCGGCCGAGCGCGTCGGCGCGTTTCTTAGGAACCCGTCCCAGCGCCACATGCGTCCCTCGCGGTCGACGAGGCGCTGGCCGGGCAGCAAAGCAGGCTGCAGCCGAATTCCGGTCGCTTCATCCTCGACCCAGCCGGATTGCGCGAGGCGTCGTCCAAGGGCCGTCGGGGCGGTGACCGCCGCCGCCAGCGGGCGGGCGCCCTCGGGCAAGGCGGCGCCGGCGACGGGCGGGAGGTCGATCCAGCAGCAAGCGGCGCCGGCGTCGGCGCCGAGCGGCGCCGCCAGCTCGTCGTCGAGCAATGCCCCGACCGCCGCCTCAAAGCCGGCGGCCACCCGCAGCGCCGACACTATCGGCGCCGTAGCGGCGGTATCCGGTGGCGGCGCCAGCAGGGCTTGCAGCGCGCTCGCCTCGGCTTCGAGCCGGGCATGTCGCCCCGCCACCCGGTTCAGCGCCGCGAGCGCCGCCGCTTCGCAGGCTTGCCGTTCCGCGGCGGCGCGCTCGGCGGCATCGACCGCGACGGCGCTGTCATCGGCCCTGCGGGCGGCCTCGGCGACCGCCGCCGCCGCGGCGCGCAGGGCCGCGGTTGGCACCGCGTCCCGGGCGAGCGCCGCACGCTCTCGTCCCAGATCGTCGCGACGCGCGGCGAGCCGGCTGTGCCGTTCGTCGAGATCGCGACGCCGGCGCTCGATTGCGACCCGCCGCGCCGCGGCTTGCGCCTCCGCTTCGAGCGCCTGCTGCAATTGCGCTTCGGCAGCTTCGAGGCGCGCTGCCGCTTCGGCCAGTCGCAAACCCGCGGCGTCCGGTTCCGGATCTTGCGATCCGGCGCCGGTGAGCCGGTCGCGCTCCGCCGCCAGCCGGACGAGCGCCGTCCGCGCCTCGGTCAGCTGCTCCTGTTCACGTTCGAGGTCGGCTTCGAGCTGGACCAGCCGCTGCTCGGCATCGCCGCGGGCAGCGACAACGCGCCGCAATTCGTGTTCGAGCCCGGCCCGCGCCTCGATCAGCCGCTGCCGCTCGCCGGCCGCCGCGGTCTCGGCGAGCCGCAGCGCCGGCAGCGCCGCCTCGGCCGCCGCCCGGCGCTGCCGGGCGGCAGCGGCCTCCTCGTCGGAGGCGCCGACGCTCTTTTCGATCGCCGCGAACTCGGCCTCGGTCCGCTCCGCCTCGTCCGCGGCGACCCGCCGGCGGGCGTGGAACAAGAGCGCCTCGCTGCGCCGGATCTCTTCGGTCAGCCGACGATAGCGCTCTGCCCGACGCGCCTGACGCTTCACGGTTTCGAGCTGCGCGCGCAAACCGGCGAGAATGTCGCCGACCCGCACCAGGTTGGTTTCGGTCGCGGCGAGCCGCGACAGAGCCTCGCGGCGGCGCAACTGGTGGCCAGCCGTGCCGGCGGCCTCTTCGAGCAGCTGGCGGCGCTCCGCCGGCTTTGCCTCAATGAGTGCGCCGACCCGCCCCTGACCGATCACGGCGCCAAACTGTCCGCCGGCCGCCGCATCGGCGAAGAGCAGCTGCACATCCCGCGCGCGGGCCTCGCGACCGTTGATCAGAAACACCGAGCCGCTGCCGCGCTCGATGCGGCGGACGATCTCGATCGCGTCGCGGTCGTTGAAGGCGCGCGGCGCGCGGCGCGCGCTGTTGTCGAGGGTCAGGGCCACTTCGGCGAGGTTGCGCGCCGGCCGGCCGGGGGCGCCGGCAAAGATCAGGTCGTCCATCTCGCCGCCGCGCAGACGCCGGGCGGAACCCTCGCCCATCGCCCAGCGCACGGCCTCGGCCAGATTGGACTTGCCGCAGCCGTTCGGCCCGACGATCCCGGTAAGGCCGGGCCTGATTTCGACCTCGGCCGCCTCGACAAAGGACTTGAAGCCGACCAGGCGCAGCCGGTCTACCCGCATCGGCTCAACAGACCGCGCTCACGATTTGGGCGCCAGACCCGACAGCACCTTGTCGAAGTCCGCTACCGTCGGCGCGCCGGCAAATTTGGTGCCGTTGATGAAAAATGTCGGGGTGGCCTCGACGCCGAGATCCTTCGATGCGACCAGGCGTTCCTGCAAGATGCGGTTTTCGAGCGCGGTATCTTTCAAACAGGCGTCGAATTTGCTTCGGCTCATGCCGCCGAGCGCCGCCAGGCGGGCGAGCGCGGCGTTGGCGTCGTCCGCCGGCACCCACTGCGCCTGATCGGCAAAAAACATGTCGACGAAGGCGAAAAACCGGTCGGGCGGGGCGCAGCGCTGGATCATCGCCGCCCGCAGCGCCACCTGGTCAAGCGGAAAGTCGCGGAGCACCAGCCTGGCCTTGCCGGTGTCGATCCACTTTCGCTTCAGCTCGGGCAGGACCTCTTTAGCGAAATGCGCACAATGCGGGCAGGTCATCGAAGCGTATTCGATGATCGTGATCGGCGCGGCCGGGTTGCCGAGGATGCGGTCATCCTTGGTGATCTCCAAGAGCGGCGCCGGCGCATCGGCCAGCACGACCCTCGGAGCCGCCATCAACCCGAGCGAGGCCCCGAGGAGGCCGGCAATCGCCAATATCGAAAGCCAAAGCTTATGCATCTCATGCGTCCTCGCTACTCGATGTCGATGCTCGCGGGTTTCGGGGGCCGGGCGCGACCGGCGCGGTCGAAGGTTGGCCGCCGAGCAGAGCGCGACCCAGCCCGGCAAGTGCGGCGCGCAGTTCGGGATCGGCGATGCGACACAGCGTTTGCTCGAGCGCCGCGGCCTCATCCGCGGTCAGGTGCCGCGGCGGCGCCGCCGCGCCGATCGCGGCCTGAGGCGGCAGCCCTTGGACAAGGACGAGTCGGGTCACGACGGCGCCGCCGAGGAAGAGGTTCACCCGCTCGATCAGGAGCGGCCCCCGATGCTGCAACTCGAGCGCCGCGGCGGGCACCACCAGAAGCTTCAAGGCGCCGTCGCGGCCGAGCGCCGCGGGCCAGGCGGAAACCGACCAATCGGCGCCGGCGATCGCCGGCCACGCCGCCTTGAGCCGGGCGAGATGGCCGCCGCGCTTCTCGATGATCGGCGCCGCAAGCTTGGCGACGGCAATGCCGACGGCGCAGAAGCCGCCGCCGCGCGTCTCGCTCGCCGGCGCAGCCGGCGCTAGGCTGCGCCGCTGCTCTGCCTTTTCCATGCCAACGATCCGCCCCAGTCCCCCGTC
The DNA here is from genome assembly GCA_963772295.1 of uncultured Alphaproteobacteria bacterium. Lineage (GTDB taxonomy): Bacteria > Pseudomonadota > Alphaproteobacteria > ATCC43930 > CGMCC-115725 > AP-15. The sequence continues at coordinate 133,455 of CAVYWO010000014.1, read as the reverse complement.
GTCCCGTCGACCCGACCCGGCCCCGCTGCTCGCCTGGTACGACCGAGAGCGCCGCCATCTGCCGTGGCGGGCACCGCCTGGATCGCGCCCCGACCCCTACCGCGTATGGCTCAGCGAGATCATGCTGCAACAGACGACGGTGGCGACGGTCGGCCCTTATTTTGACCAATTCGTGGCGCGTTGGCCCGACATTTCGGCACTCGCCGCGGCCCCGCTCGACGAGGTACTGAGGCTCTGGCAGGGGCTCGGCTATTACGCCCGCGCGCGCAATCTGCATGCCTGCGCTCGGGCCATAGCCGAGCGGCACGGCGGCGCCTTTCCTGCCGACAAGGCGGCATTGCAGGCCCTGCCCGGAGTTGGCGCCTATACCGCGGCAGCAATCGCGGCGATCGCCTTCGACCTGAGGGTGGCCGCGGTCGACGGCAATGTCGAACGCGTCGTCGCCCGCCTGTACGCGGTCGCAGCACCCTTGCCGGCGGCCAAGCCGCGGCTTGCGGCCCTCGCGGCGGCGCTGGTCCCGAGCCGGCGCGCCGGCGATTTCGCCCAGGCGATGATGGATCTCGGCGCCACGCTGTGCACGCCGCGGCGGCCGCGTTGCGCACTGTGCCCGTGGCGCTCCGCCTGCGCCGCGGCCGGCTCGGGTCGGACCGAGGCGTTCCCGGCACGAGCGGCAAGGCCGGAGCGGCCGCAGCGCTACGGCGTCGCCTTTTGGCTCACCCGCGCGGACGGCGCGGTGCTGCTGCGCCGCCGTCCCGACCGCGGCCTCCTGGGCGGCATGGTCGAGATCCCGTCGACCGCCTGGCGCGGCACGCCGTGGGCGCTCGACGAGGCGGTGCAGGCAGCGCCGGCACCGGCTGTATGGTCGCTGTTGCCGGGCACGGTGCGACACGGCTTCACCCATTTCCGCCTCGAGCTCGCGGTCGCCGCGGCGGCCGCCGCAGCAGCCCCGGTCGACGGGTTGTGGAGCGCAGTCGACCGGCTCGGCGAGCACGCCCTGCCGACGCTGATGAAGAAGGTCATCGGCCACGCGGTCTCAGCGCTCCTTGCCGCGGGTCAAGAGAGCGAGGCGAAAAGCGGCAGGTCGTCGCCGGCGGCGCGGCACACCGGCGCAAACGAACGGCGGTGATGCGGGGAGGGCCCGAGCCGGTGCAGCGCCGCGCCATGCTCCAGGGTCGCATAGCCGAAATTGGTTTCCCAACCATAGCCCGGATAGCGCAGCGCCAGCGCGCGCATGATCCGGTCGCGGGTCACCTTGGCGACGACCGAAGCGGCGGCGATCGAAAAACTGCGTGAATCGCCCTTGACGATGGTGCGGACCGGACAGGCGATCGGCGGCGCAATGGCGCCGTCGACCAGCGCGATGTCGGGAGCGACGGCGAGCGCCTCGACGGCCCGCGCCATCGCCAACAGCGAGGCGCGCAGAATATTGAGCCGATCGATCTCGCGCGCGCTCGCCGCTCCGACGCCGATCCGGGCCGCGCCGCGCCCGGCGCAGCGCCATAACGCGGCGTAGCAGTCGGCCCGCCGATCCGGCGCCAGCGCCTTCGAATCGTCGAGCTCCTGGCGCAGCATCTTGGGGAAGCGCTGCCGTTCCAGGATTACCGCGGCGGCAACGACCGGACCGGCGAGCGGCCCGCGCCCGGCCTCGTCGATACCGCAAACGATCCCCCGACAGCGCCGCTCGATGGCGAAATCCGGCATCGCCGGCCTATGCCATGCCGTCCGGCGCTCGGCAAGGTGCGCGATCGGGGTGGCGCGCCGGCGCGCGATCGCTATCCTGAAGCCATGCCCGGCTGCGTCTTTCAGCGCTTGCGGAGCCGCCCAATTCGTTCCCGGCCTCGGGTCGCCGCCCTGTTCGCCGCAGCGGTCGTTTTGTCGCCGCTCGCGGCGCCGCCGGCCGCGGCGCTCGACCTCTTTGCGACGCATCAGGTGACGGCGCAATTTGCCACCGCGGAGGGGAAGCCCTTGGCCGGTGCCGAGGTCCGCGTTTTCGCTCCGGGGGCGCCGAACACGCCGGTCGCGACCGGCCGCACCGACGCCGCCGGCAAGTTCGTGTTCGACGCGGACCGCGACGGAATGTGGAGCGCCGAGGCGCGAACCTCCAAAGAGATCGCCCGGATCATGATCCGCGTCGGCGGTGGATCGTCGCCGGATGGCGGCGCCAATCCATATCTGGTGATCGGCGCCCTCGCCGTTTTGCTGGTCGCCGTTTTCTGGTACCGGCGGCGGCGGATGCGGCCGCCGGCGCCGAAGCGTTAGCCTCAAACGCGGGCGATCAGGGTCCCGATCAGATCGGCTGGCCAGGCGAGGCACCACGATGCGCTCGCCAAGGCTGCGATCAGCGGCGGGTCCCCCGGCGCCGGCGAAAATGCCACCATGTGGTGGCTGAAATGGGCCAGCACCCCGGCAACATAGAACCCGGCGAGCCATTTCCAGGCGTAGGGGTGGTGATGCCGTGCGGCTCGCTTCGGGGCGGCAAACGAAAAGACGCGGCGTCCGAATTTCGGCAACCCCGGCGGGCCGATCATGATCCTACCCCGGCGCTGAGAATGTGCCGGCCGAGGATACGATGAAACCGGCGGCGTGGCGACGAAAACCGAACCTGTCGGACGCCTCCGAGTTAATTGGCCGCGGTCGTCTCGGCACCGGCGATGCGCTCGGCGAGTGCGGCCGCCAGAAAGCGGTCGAGGTCGCCATCCAGCACCGCCGCGGTATTGCCGGTTTCGACCCCGGTCCGCAGATCCTTGACCATCTGGTAGGGCTGCAGCACGTAGGAGCGGATCTGGCGGCCCCAGCCGATCTCGGTCTTGGCCGCGTTGATCGCATCGGTCACCGCCTCGCGGCGCTGGAGCTCGGCGTCGTAGAGCCGGGCGCGCAGCATGGCAAAGGCGTGCGCGCGATTCTGGTGCTGCGAGCGTTCGCTCTGGCATTGCACGACGATCCCGCTCGGCAAATGGGTGACGCGCACGGCGCTGTCGGTCTTGTTCACATGCTGACCGCCGGCGCCCGACGAGCGGTAGGTGTCGATGCGCAGATCCTTGTCGTCGATCGCGACCTCGATCTTGTCGTCGACGACCGGATAGACCCAGACCGAGGCAAAGCTGGTGTGGCGGCGGGCACTCGAGTCGAAGGGCGAGATGCGGACGAGGCGATGCACGCCGCTCTCGGTCTTCAGCCAGCCATAGGCGTCGGCGCCGGCGACGCGGATCGTCGCCGATTTGACCCCGGCCTCCTCGCCGCCGCTTTCTTCGAGCCATTCGACCTTGTAGCCATGCGCTTCGGCCCAGCGCACATACATGCGCAAGAGCATCTCCGCCCAATCCTGGGCTTCGGTGCCGCCGGCCCCGGCATGAACCTCGAGATAGCAGTCGTTGCCGTCGGCCTCGCCCGACAGCAGGCTTTCCAGCTCGCGCCGCGCCGCCGCGGCGCGCAGCCTTTCGAGTGCCGCCTCGGCCTCGGCGACGACGACGGCCTCGCCTTCCGCCTCACCGAGCGCGATCAGCTCGACCGCCTCGCCGAGCTCGCGCTCGATCCGCCGGCAGCCGTCGATCGCCTCTCGCAGCCGGGTCCGCTCGCGCAGCAGCTTTTGTGCCGCCATCGGATCGTCCCACAACTGCGGACTTTCGGCTGCGGCGTTCAGCTCGGCGAGACGGCGGGTCGCCTCTTCCCAGTCAAAGATGCCTCCGCAGCAGCGCCAGCGACTTTCGGATGTCGTCGGCGGCCGCTTGGGCTTCCGCGCGCATCGGGGCCTCCTCTCTCGGTATCGGGGCCGGACCTGATAGAGGCCGCCGGTGCCGCCGGCGGGACCATGCACGGCGACCGGCGGCGGCTGGCGCGGCTCGGCCGCGACATCCGCGGTCGCGGCCTCCCCGCTATCGGCGCTGCCGGCCGCGGCCTCCCCGCTATCGGCGCTGCCGGCCGCGGCCTCCGCCGGCGCGTCTTCCGCTGCCGGCTCTTCGCCCGACATCGCCTGGGCCTCGGGCGCCCTTCCCGACCCCGGCGCGGTTCCGGGCTTGTAGGCTTCATAGATCGCCGGCCCGTTGCGGGTCGCCGGCAATCCGCTCGCCGGATCGACGCGGTAGAGCCGCAGGCCCGGCGGAATCCGGAAATCGGTCGGCGGCACATTCGCTAATGCCGCGAGCATGAAGTCGCGGAAGATCGGGGCCGCAACGTGGCCGCCCGTCTGGTCCTCGCCGAGGCTGTCCGGGGTGTCGTAGCCGACATAGACGCCGGCGGCGAGGTCGGGGGTAAAGCCGACGAACCAGGCTTCGCGGAAGTCGTTGGTGGTCCCGGTCTTGCCGGCGATCGGCCGATCGACCGCCTTGACCGCGGTGCCGGTGCCGCGCTGCACGACCCCTTCCATCATCTGCACCATCTGATAGGCCGAGCCCGGATCGGCCACTTGTTCGGCGGTATCCGGGATGACCGGCACCGGCTGATCGTGCCACGCGACATTTTCGCAACCGTCGCACGGGCGGGCGTCGGCGCGAAAGACGGTCTTGCCGTTGCGGTCCTGGACGCGGTCGATCACGGTCGGAACGACGCGCTTGCCGCCGTTGTCCAGGATTGCGTAAGCGGCGGTCAGCCGCAGCGGCGTCGTCGAGCCGGCCCCCAAAGTTATCGCATATTCGCGCGGCGCGTGATCGAGAATGCCAAAGCTCTCGATCGTCTTCCGGATCGGATCGATGCCAACCATCGTCGCCAGCCGCACGGTCAAGGTATCGATCGACTGCGCCAGACCGGTCCGCAGCGGCGTCGGCCCGCGGAATACGTCGGCCTCGTAATTGGTCGGCGACCACCACGGCAGGCCCGGCCCCTGCGGCAGCGAGATCGGCGCGTCGCTGACCTTGGTCGTCGGCGTGAACCCGTGTTCGAGTGCGGTCAGGAAGACAAACGGCTTGATTGCTGATCCGGTCTGCCGATAGGCCTGCGTCGCCCGGTCGAACTGGCTGATGGCAAAGCTGAACCCGCCGCTGATCGCGCGCACCCGGCCGGTATGCGCATCGAGGGCCACGAGCGCCCCCGATACCTCGGGGACTTGGCACAGGGTAAAGGTGGCGGGTCCGGTCCGCACCTGATCGGGCCCGGGAGGTGCGACGAGCGGCGTCACCATCACCACGTCGCCCGGCCGCACGACGTCTCCGGTGCCGCGCGGGGACGGGCCGAGGCCGCCGTTTGGATAGCGCCGCCGGGCCCAGCGCATATTGGCAAACGGGATCTCGCCGGTGTCGCCGTCGGCAAGACCGATCAGCGCGCGGCTCGGTTCGATCCTGAGCACTACGGCGAGCCGCCAGCCGACATCGCTGACCACCGGCGGCACCGGCAGCGCAGCGAGCGGCACCGCCCAATCGCCGTTCGGGTCGATCCGGGCGATGGCACCCCGCCACCCGTCATGGGCGTGATCGTAGGCCATCAAACCCTGCCGCAGCACCGCGTCGGCGGCCGACTGCAAGCGCGGGTCGAGGCTCGAACGGACCGACAAGCCACCCTCGTAGAGCCCCTTCTCGCCATAGCGGGCGAGCAGCTGGCGCCTCACCTCTTCGGCGAAATAGGGAGCATGAACTTCCGCGGCGGCGCGGCGCTGGCGCAGCACGATCGGTTGCGCCGCGGCCGTCTTCGCTTCATCCCTGGTTGTCGCTCCGTCGTCGAGCATCCGCCCGATCACCCAGTCGCGCCGGGCCACGGCCAAGTCCGGGAAGCGCTTTGGGTTGTAGCGGTTCGGCGCCTTTGGCAGCCCGGCAAGAAAGGCGGCCTCGCCGAGGGTCAGCTGATCGAGCGATTTGTCGAAATAGCCCTGCGCCGCCGCGACGACGCCATAATAGCCGCTGCCGAGATAGATCTCGTTCAAATAGAGTTCGAGGATGCGGTCCTTGGGTAATGCCGCCTCGATCCGGGTCGCCAGGAGGATCTCGCGGATCTTGCGCGTGACCGACACCTGGTTCGTCAGCAGCATGTTCTTGGCCACCTGCTGGGTGATCGTCGACGCCCCGAACGGACGCTGGTTTTCCCGCAACCGGCCGATATCGGCCAGCGCCGCACGGGCGATCGACAGCAGATCGACGCCGTGATGGCTGTAGAAGTTCTTGTCCTCGGCCGAGATGAAGGCGCTGGTGACGAGCTTCGGGATGTCCTCTATCGGCACGAAAATGCGCCGTTCGGTCGCATATTGGGCGAGGAGCCGGCCGTCGCCGGCGTAGACCTGTGTCGTGATCGGCGGCTGATAGTGCGCAAGCTGCTGATAGTCGGGCAGATCGCGCGAAAAATGCCAGAGCGTGAGGCCGACAAAGCCGCACCCGACGATCGCCAGCACCACCGCGCACACGAAGAAAAATCGGACGAGCTTGACCATTTTTTCGCCGCGCCGCGGACGCCTCTTGCGATATCGGACGCCGCAGCAGCGCTTTCGCACATATAAATGGGCCGCCGCGGCGGCCCATTTATATGTGCCGTTCAAACGCCGCCTCCAAGGAGGATATCGCCCCACAGGAATTCGATCGGAGCCGTCGCCCCAGGACACCCGTCATTCCGGGGCGCGACAGCGCCCCCGGAAACCACGCACACGGGCTTCGCCCAGGCCGGCGTTGAGGTCCCGATCCTGATTTCGCGCCGCCTCCGCGCGCTGCATGCCGCAGATCAGAGCGTTGTCGCGTTCCCCATCTGACGGTGGAAAACCGCCGCCCGCACATCGGGCGCCGCGCCCGGTGGGACACCGCAATGCAACCCCGCAAGATCGGCAGCAGTCTTGCCGCCGCGCTGACCCGATCGCTGAACCGCCGATGCGCCCCGGCCGAGAAAAATTTCGCTGTGTGTGAGCCGGCTCACACCACACGACGGTGGGTGGCACTGAACTGGAGGCGTCCCCGTGTTACGCGGGAGGCAGGCGTGGAGAGGGATCGCCGATGAGATCGAACCGAACCCGGCTTGCCGCCGGTGTCGCATCGCTGGATTCTACCGAAACGCGCTTTCGCAGGTTCGCGGCTTCGTACGGAGCCGACGCGGCAATTTCACGCTTTTCGATGAGCCGGAAAGTCAAAACGTTACCATTCCTCCGGCGATCACCGCGATCAGCCCCACGGGTGCGATGACCGGGTACCACCGCATGGGGAACTATGTCGTGGGATTCTTGTGCAATCCGGACGGATCCCTGGTTTCGTTCGCCGACCCTCTCTCTACAGGCACCGAGCCCACGAGCATCAATGCGGCCGGAACCATCGTCGGGGACTATGCTGGCGGTGGTGTGAGCGTTCACGGTTTTGTGCGAACGCCGGACGGCGTCTTGACCACGTTCGACCCGGGCTTCGTTTATTCCTATTTGGAGAGCATCAATGCTCTTGGAGAGATCGCAGGAACCTATTCTGACGAGCACAACACGTTCCATGGTTTTCTCCGCTCTCCAAAGGGGTCCATGGCGACCTTCGATGCCCCGGGCGCCGTCACCGGCAAGTATCGGGGTACTTACGTTGCCGCGCTCGACCCGACCGGGGATATTGCCGGCGCCTACACTGACGCCAACCACATAGCTCACGGGTATCTGCGCTCTCGAGACGGCACGATTACCAGTTTCGACGTCCCGGGCGCCAGAGCCACTTATCCTGTGGGCATCAACGCGCGGTGTGTCATCGCCGGGAGCTATATCGACGCAAAAGGCGGGAACCGCGGCTTCCTGCAATTCCCCGCCGGCGGCCCGGCGGGTGCGGCAGGCGCCGGCGCGGTCTGCAGGTGACGGCGGCTGCCCGCCAAACCGCGATCCGCGTCGACGGTCGAAGGGCTGGCATCGGTGCCGGCGGCCGCCCTTGCCGGATGAGACCTTGTCGCGCCTCTCGTCCGACAGTAGATTAGGCCTGTGGAAAACCGCCGCCCGCACATCGGGCGCCGCGCCCGGTGGGACACCGCACTGCAACCCCGCAAGATCGGCAGCAGTCTTGCCGCCGCGCCGGGCTGCGGTGCCGACGGGCGCCTTTTGTTGGAACCCGAAGCCGTCCGCCTCACGAGATTTGCTATGGCCGATACCGGGCCGTCCCTCGGGGAAGCGAATGCGAGCGCCGGCGGCTTCCTTGCACACGGGATCCCGCCGCCGGCGCAATTTTGCGCAGCAGCGGCGGGCCTCGGAGTTAGGCCCGAATGGCAAAGCGCATGCTCATCGACGCCGCTCATCCGGAAGAGACCCGGGTGGCGGTGCTCAGCGGCAACCGTCTCGAGGAGTTCGATTTCGAATCCTCCACCAAGCGGCAGGTAAAGGGCAACATCTACCTGGCCAAGGTGACGCGCGTCGAGCCGTCGCTGCAGGCGGCGTTTGTCGAATACGGCGGCAACCGGCACGGTTTTCTCGCTTTCAGCGAGATTCACCCTGATTATTACCGTATTCCGGTTGGCGACCGGGAGGCCGCCGGCGGCAGCCCGACCGGACGCGAAGCTGTCCCCGAACTCGTTGCGACGCTCGATGCCGCGACCGCGGCCGAGGCGGAACCCTCCGTACCGCCGAAAGCAGCGGTGTCGGAACCCGCGGCAGTCGCCGACGGCGAAGCCGCCGACGGGGCGGTTCCCGAACCCGGTTGGACGCCGGCCTACAGCGAGCCGGACCTGGCAACCTCTGACGCAGCGATCGACGCCGAGGCGGAGGATCCCGGCTGGGACGAGGTGCTGCCGGATGACGCGAGCTTGTTCGAGATCGATGCTGCCGCCGCGGAACTCGGTCGCGAGTCTCGGCCGGCGGCCGACGGCGCCGTGCCGGCCGGCGTCGAGACCAACGGGGCCGGTGCCGGCGTCGACGCCGCAACTCTGTGGGACGACCCCTCGGCGCAGCAAAGCGTAACCGTGCCGCTTGCCGATGCGCAGGCCGAGGGCGAAGGCCCCGCGATCGAGACGATTGGCGGCGACGACTTCGACGAAGCCCGGCGCCAACACGCGCGCGGCATGCGGCAATACAAGATCCAGGAGGTGATCAAGCGGCGCCAGATCATGCTCGTCCAGGTTGCCAAGGAGGAGCGCGGCACCAAGGGCGCGGCGCTGACGACCTACCTGTCGCTCGCCGGCCGCTATTGCGTGCTGATGCCGAATACGGCGCGCGGCGGCGGAATCTCGCGCAAGATCACCAGCGTCAACGACCGCCGCCGCCTGAAGGATATTCTCGAAGAGCTCGACATTCCCGAAGGCATGGGGGTGATCGTCCGCACCGCCGGCGCCGAGCGTTCAAAGGCCGAAGTCAGGCGCGACTACGAATACCTGCTGCGCCTGTGGAACGAGATCCGCGACCTGACTTTGCGATCGACTGCGCCCGCCCTGATCTACGAGGAAGGAAACCTGATCAAGCGGTCGATCCGCGACCTCTATACACGCGACATCGACGATGTCCTGGTGGAAGGCGAGGAGGGGTACCGCACGGCGAAAGCATTCATGAAGATGCTGATGCCGAGTCATGCGAAACGGGTCCAGCCCTACCGCGAGACCGAGATCGGCCTGTTTCACCGATTTCAAGTCGAAAGCCAGATCGATGCGATCCACGCACCGAGCGTCCAGCTGCGTTCGGGCGGCTACATCGTCATCAACCAGACCGAAGCGCTGGTTGCGATCGACGTCAATTCCGGCCGCTCGACCCGCGAGCGCAACATCGAAGAGACGGCGCTGCGCACCAATCTTGAAGCGGCCGAGGAAATTACCCGACAGCTGCGGCTGCGCGATCTCGCCGGGCTGATCGTCATCGACTTTATCGACATGGAGGAGCACCGCAATCAGGCCGCGGTCGAGCGCCGGCTCAAGGAAATTTTAAAGAACGACCGGGCCCGGATCCAAGTCGGCCGGATCAGCCCGTTCGGACTGCTTGAAATGTCGCGCCAGCGGCTGCGCCCGTCACTCGCCGAAGCTTCGACCCAACCGTGCCCGCATTGCGCCGGCACCGGCCTCGTCCGCTCGACCGAATCGACGGCGCTCTATGTGCTGCGCTCGATCGAGGAGGAAGCGATCCGCCGACGCGCGGCCGAGATTTGCGTCTCTGTGGCGACGACGGTTGCGCTCTATATCCTCAACCATAAGCGGCAATCATTGGCACAACTCGAAGCGCGCTACGGTTTGCATATGCTGGTGGCGTGCGACGACGCGCTGATCCCGCCGGCCTTCCGAATGGAGCGGGTGCGCGCGTTCGGACCGGGCGAGACGGCCGCACCGACACCGGCGACCCAGGTGGTGATCGAGGCGGAGGAGGGCGAGGGCGCGGCCGCCGTCGAGGACGCCGATGCCGGCGTTGTCGAGGCGACGGCCGAGGAGGTCGGTGAGGACCGTCGGCGCCGCAGCCGGCGCCGCCGGCGGCGGCGATTGCCGAGCGATTCGGCCGACGAGACGGCAGCAGAATTGGCCGAACCGGCGGCCGAGATGGCGGCGACGAGCCGCGCCGCCGACGCCGGCGACGATGCCGACCGGCAGCGCCGCCGCCGGGGGCGGCGGGGCGGACGCCGGCGGCTGCGCCAGCCAAGTCGAGCGCCCGGCCTGGCCGATCTGCCGACCGCCGCCGAAACCGTCGAAATCCTGCCGGCGCCCGAAGTTGCCGTGGCGGCGCTCGACGGCCCCGCGCCGACGGGAGGCGATATCGAGGTCGCTTTGCCTTCGGAACCGGCGATCGAACCCGGCGCCCTGGATGAAATCGCCGACCTCGAGGCCGCGAGCCTGCCGGCGCTCGCCGGCGAGACGACGGCTTCCGGGATACGCGCGCCGCAGGCAGATCTCGAGCCGCGGCCGCCGCTGGCGCCGCAGATCGAAATCGTGGAGATCACCGAGGCCGAAGCTGGGGCCGAAGCTGGGGCCGCCGCCGTGGCCGAATCACCGGCGCCGGCGCCGGCAACGGCACCCGCCGGCAACGGCGCCGGAGAGGCGGAGGCGCCGCCTGCCTGGGTCGGCGACGGGGCGGAAGCGCCGCCGCAGCCGGCAGGTGCCGCGGCGCAAACCGTGACGCAAAAGCCCGCGACCCCGCGCCGGGGCTGGTGGCAACGCCTGATGCAGACGTGAAAGCATTCAGCTAGTGTCCCGATCAAGAAATTCCTGGGATTTACCTGACCTATTCTTCCTCGTCATCCCGGCCCCCGGGCGCGGCCCGAGGACATTCTCCGGCCGGGATCCATTTCAGGATTGCGGCCGCGAGCAAATGACACGAACTTGTGGACCACCACACTAGGGACGGCTGTCGTGGCGCTTCGCCCCTTCCTCCAGAACGCAATTCGGGCTGTTTTGGCCGGCGCCGTCGCGGCGGTGGCGCTGGTCCCGGCGGCGCCCGCGCACGAGGGCGGGTCCGGCGGTCCCAGCCTCTTGCGCGACACCGAGATCGAGGCCGACATCCATCGGATGATGGCCCCGATCTGGAAGGCGGCGGGGCTCGACCCCGACGCGGTCCACGTCTATCTGGTGTCGGACGACAGCATCAATTCCTTTGTCGCCGCCGGGCAGAACATCTTCATCAATTCCGGACTGCTGTTGCGGGCAAATTCGCCGAACCAGCTGATCGGCGTCCTGGCGCACGAGACCGGGCACATTCGCCGCGGCGACCTCTATACCAGCCAGGCGGCGATGCACAATGCCAGCATCGAGGAGATCATCGCGATGGCCGCGGCCGCCGCCGCGACGGCGGTGAGCAGGGGCGGCGACAGCGGCGGCGCCGCGCTGCTCGGCGCCGCCGGAGTGGGGCAGCGCGCCTTCATGCAATTTTCGGTGGCGACGGAAGCGACAGCCGACAATACGGCGATGACCCTGCTCGATCGAACGCACCAATCGGCGCGCGGGTTGTTGCAGTTTTTCGAGAAGCTGCAGAGCCAAGAACTGCTGATCGGAATCCACGAGAACATCTATCTGACGGACCATCCGCTGACCGAGGAGCGGATCGCCTATGTGCGCGACCATGTCGAGCGCTCGCCCTATTCCGCGGTTCCGGACCCGCCCGCCTTCGTCGCGATGCTGGCAAGGATCAAGGTCAAGCTCGCCGCCTTTACCGAGCCGCCGCCGACCGCGCTCGCCGGCTATCCGGCGAGCGATCGGTCGGTTCTCGCCCGCTATGCGCGCGCCATCGCCCTCTACCGGATACCGGAGCTCGACCAGGCGCGGTCGACCATCGACGCCTTGGTCAAGGATTATCCGACCGACCCGTATTTCCGCGAGCTACAGGGCCAGATGCTGTTCGAGAACGGACATACCGCCGATGCGGTGGGACCCTATGAGGCGGCGGTTCGTCTCGCCCCCGATGCTCCATTGCTGCGGATTGCATTGGCGCAGGTCTATATCGAGAACGGCAACCCGGCGCAAAACCGGCGGGCGATCGCCTACCTCAAAGACGCGCTGCGCAACGAAGACAAAGATGTCGAGGGGTGGCACTTGCTCGCAACCGCCTATGGCCGCGACAACCAGCTCGGCATGGCAGCGCTCGCCCTGGCCGAGGAAGGGCTCGCCGCCGACAACAAGACGAATGCGGTGCAGGAGGCGAAAAGAGCCGAGAAGCTGCTGCCGAAGAACGGCGCCGCTTATGAGCGCGCCGCCGAGATCCGGCGCGAGGCAAAAGATCTCGACGATTCCGACTGACGCCGGCATGCCGTCCCCTCCCGCTGTTCCAGGAGTTCCGCCGCCGTGTTCTCGCTTGTTCCGCGCCTATTGTTGGCGATCGCGCTCGCCATCTTGCTGCCGTCGCCACCGCCGGGCGCCGCCGAGTTTACTCCGGCGCAGCGCCAGGCAATCGAATCGATCGTCCGCGACTATATGACCAGCAACCCGGACGTGATGATCCGCGCGCTGGAAGCGGCCAAGACCAAGCTCGAACGCGATGCCGACGCCAAGACGGCGGCGCTGATCGCCGATCATCGCCACCAGATCTACGACGATCCGTCGGCGCCGCTCGGCGGCAATCCGCAAGGCAAGGTCAACGTGGTGGAGTTCTTTGACTACCGCTGCCCGTACTGCAAACAGACGCAGCCGGCGCTCGAAACGCTGCTCGCCGGCGACTCCCGCGTGCGCATGGTCTATAAGGAGCTGCCGATCCTCGGGCCGGCGTCGGTCACCGCGGCGCATGCCGCCCTTGCCGCCGAGCGGCAGGGCAAGTACGAGCCCTTTCACCGCGCGATGATGGCGGCCCGCGGCGACATCAGCGACGCTACCGTCTTTCAGGTCGCACGGTCGGTCGGGCTCGATCTCCACCGGCTCGAGCGCGACATGAAGGCGCCGGAGATCGACAAGGCGATCGACTCCAATCTCAAGCTCGCCGACGCCCTCGAGATCAATGGCACGCCGGCCTTCGTGATCGGCGATCGGATGATCCCGGGTGCGGTCGACCTCGCCAGGCTGCAGCGGCTGGTCGCGGACCCCGGCAATAAATAGCTGCCGCGGCTGCGGCGGAATGTCGCCCGGGCGATCGGCTCGGGCGCTGCCCGGCGCGGTTGCGCCGCCGGCGCCAAAACCGCAGCGGAAGCCCAATCGGTTGAACCGGTTCGGCTTTATCGGAGCCTTGGCGACGCCCGGCGGTACCGTCGGGGAAGCCCTGCCCGATCCGCCGGCGGTGGCGGCTTCATGGTTTGGGGTTGGAGGCGGGCTTCGCCGGGGATAGTCTCGCCGCCCTGTCGGGAGCCGTTCGGCGCGACTTGGGTTGCGACGCGGGCTCGCTTACCGGCTAGCTGCCGGTGGCGAGAGCAACGCAATCCTGCATCACGCGAGTTTTCAGGCGAGAGGGACCGATCGGTGCGATGAGCATCGCCAGCGAAGTCGAGAACCCTGGAGAAGGCGAACCGCGGCGCGATTTTCTGCTTCTCGTCGCCGGTGCGGTCGGCGGCGTCGCGGCGGTGGCGGCCCTTGTCCCGCTCGTCGATTTGCTGAACCCGGCCGCCGACGTGATCGCCGCGGGCGCGCCGGTCGATGTCGATCTGTCGCAGCTTCAGCCGGGCGAGCAGAGGGTCGTCGCCTGGCGCAGCCGGCCGGTATTCGTCGTGCGGCGGACCGCGGCCCAGCTCAAAGTGCTGCAGCAGCCAAGCGACACCGGGCTCTTGAGCGATCCGAACTCGACCGCCTTTCAGCAGCCGTCTTACGCACAGAACTGGCATCGCTCGATCAACCCGGAGTTCCTGGTTGCCGTCGGCATCTGCACGCATCTCGGTTGCATTCCGCGTTTCGAGCCGCAGCCGCAGGGCGCCCTCGGCGCGAGTTGGCCGGGCGGCTATTTCTGCCCGTGCCACGGCTCGAAATACGATCTGTCGGCGCGCGTGTTCGGCGGCGTGCCGGCGCCCTATAATCTGCCGGTGCCGCCCTACCGCTTTGTCGGCAAGATGGCGATCCGGATCGGCGAGAACCCGCCGGGCGAGAATTTCGACTTCAACGACATCTGGCAGATCTGAGCGGCCGCGGCGCCGCGGCCGGTACACCCCTCCCGCCCGGCGGTTTGACTTCTTTTGGACGCGCGCCGAGCGCTCCGTTGGGTTAAATCTGAAGCAAGTTCAGCTTCGTAAGGCGCCGACTGCCACGGATCGGGCGGGGGCATGAGAATTGACGGCGACGGGACCGGATAGAGCGGGGGTGATTCTCGACGATGCGGGCCGGGCGTGGCCGCCGCATCCGTTGTCGCTGGCGCGCCAACTGGGCTGTCCGACCGGCGATTTCGACGTCATCGCCCACGCCGTGCGGCATTTCGGCTATGTCCATGTGGCACCGATCCGCGATGCCGTGGTCGTCAAATTCGACCCGGCCACCGTGCACCATCTGGCGGCGATCGCCGCGTTTTACGAGATCGCCGGAAGAGCCCCCAAACGCCTCATCCTGGCTTGCCCCGGCGAGCCGGGCAGCCCCGATCGGTACGAGATTTTCTACAGTCTCAACGAGGGGCTGCGGCGCTTGGAGGCGGCGGCCGAGACCTGCCACCATTCGGTCGCCACGCCGCCGATGCCGGCAGCCGAGGCTCGCGCGCGGCGCCATCTCGGCAAGGACCCGCGGCGGCCGACCAAGAGGAAGGCGGAGGTCGTATCGTTCTGGCGACCCGGCGGGCCGGCGGTTAAAAGACTGGCCGCCGACTCCTCCAAGCGGTTATGCCTGCCGCTCGATGCGATCGCGCCGCCAGACGAGTGGCTCGCCCGGCTCTTGCGCATCTGGCGCGATGCCCGTGCCGGCTGGCGGCTGCCACCTTGCGAAGCGCTCGATGCGTTGGGCACGTTCGACATCGCCCGCGGTCGAGCACATCTCGTCGAGACCCGCGACAGCGACCCTCCCGGCTACCGGTTCCGCCTGTGGGGAACCGTCATCTCCTATCGCCGCGGGCACCGCAACCTGACCCTCGGGCAGATGCCGGGGGGCCTTTGGCGTGAGGAAGCGATCGAGGACTATTGGGAGGTGGTGAGCACCGGGGTGCCGAATTATCAGTTGGTCTGCCGCTTCGAGGACAACCTCCCCTTCTCATATGCGCGCCTGCTTTTGCCTCTCGCCGCCGACGGCCGGCGGGTCGACCAGTTGCTTGTTCTGATCAACGAGCGCAGGCTGCCGGAACTCGACCCGTTCTAACCCGCGCGCTGCGACCCCGGCGAGCGGGGCCGCGAGCGACGCCACCGCCTCGGCCCGCGTCGCATGACACAAATGCATGATCGCGTTCCGGCCTTCCGGCGGAAACCAGCCGTCGACGAAGCGGTGCACCCGGGCGAAGCCATAGGTCCGGATCCCCAGGAAGGCGGCTTTCCGCTCGGCCAGCGGCGCGGAATCCCGAGGGTCGTTGCGAATCATGCCGCTGTCGTGATCGATCGAATGATTGCGCAGCGCGATCGCCCGTGCCAACCGCGGCAATACCACGGCAAGCCGGGATGAGCCGCGGTAATCGCCGCGCACCCAGAGCCCGCCGCCATGCGCGACCTCACCGCCAAAGGACGGAATGGCACAGGCGACGGCAAATCGCGCGTCGACGAGGCGGGGTCGGTCACCGAACCACAGCGCCTGCGATCGGATCAAATCGTAGAAATCGTCAACGACGAACAGGCGCATGCAATAGGTGGCGACCGGCTCGCCGCACCGATTCTCGGCCAATATCCAAAAGTCGTCTTCGCCGAATTTTATGTATTGTGGGTCGAAAGTCTGGTTCAAATGCGTGTCGCCATTGGCCCGCCGGATCGCGACATAGGTGGAAAAGTTGCGACGTAATCGCAAAGATATGCCGATTGCGGCAAACGACGTCAGATAATTTTCGATGGCTCGCTGTATGATCATCGGCTGATCGATGTTTGACGGCATCGCAAGATCTCCCTCTTTGCGGCCGAAGCCGTGGGCGATTGCAGCAATGCGGCAGCGGCACGCGGCGAGAACGCGCGACCGGAAGGACAGATCCACGACGCCCCGGAGCGCCGAGCCAGGGGTTCGAGAGATCGGCGCGCGTTACCATAATGCGATATTATAATCGCAATACAATACGTGTTTGTCAATACGATAAACGCATCGAGGTTGTCGCCGCTGCGCGACGCCGCCGGCGTGCCCTCACCCGCGCGCCTTGTGCTATAACGGCGCGGACGCGAGCCGAACGGAGCAACGGCGATGGCCCGCCTGCCCTATCTCGACAGATCCGATCTGTTGCCCGAGCACCAAGATTTGCTGGCGCGCAACCTGAACCTTTATCGGGTGCTGGCGCACAGCCCGCGGGCCGCCCGCAGCCTCAACACCCTGGCCCGGTTCATCCGCGACGGCAGCCGCCTCGATCCGCGCCTGCGCGAGCTCGCGATCCTGCAAGTCAGCTATCTCACCCGCTCGGCTTGGGGCTTTTCGCACCATGTCAGGATTGGCCGCGAGATCGGCTTGTCGGACCCCGAAATAGGCGCCGTCGCCGCCGAAACCGAGGGCCGCCCGACCGGGCTCGACCCGCTCGCCAAGTCGGTGCTGCGCGCGGCGCGGGAGATGACACAGGACCTGTCTTGGTCGGATGCGACCTTCGCCGAATTGCGCCGCGGCCTCGACAACGAGCGGCTGACCGATCTCGCCGTGACGATCGCTTTCTACAACGGCCTCGTCAGGCTGCTCGCCGCGATGCAGGTCGAGGTCGAGGAGGAGTATCGTTCCTATCTCGAGGATTTTCCGTTGCCGGCCGGCTGAGCGGCGCCGGCCGCTCATGATGCGAGGTCAGCACGTATCGCGCTGCCGGCCTGCCGTCGCCGCCGGCGAACGGCATCGCCGCCGCCCTTGCCGAGACGGCCGGCCTATTTTGATCTAACGTTGACGCGCATGACGTGGGTTCACGCCGACGGCCGGTCTGCGGCCGTCGGCTCAGACCCTCAGGTCAAACCCTCGGGACGTCCAAGCGCTCAGTGACTGGCCAAGGCGCGCGCCAACTGGCTGACTGCTTCCTGATGACGCTCGTTCTTGATCTCGGCGAAGTTGCGCGCGATTTCCAAGAGCATCCGCTGGTGCGGGGTAATCTGTCGCGGCCCTTCCTGGCCGATCCCTTCGTAGAAATAGCTGATCGGCGCGCTCAACGCCCGAGCGATCTCGTACAGCCGCCCGGCCGAGACGCGATTGATGCCACGTTCATATTTGTGCGCCTGCTGATAGGTTACCCCGATCATTGCGGCCAGCTGTTGCTGGGTCAGCCCCAGCATGATGCGGCGTTCGCGGATTTGCCCTCCGACATGATCGTCGGTCGAAGCAGTCGAGCGCCCTCGTTTCGGCTTTGCCATGCTTGTCACCCGTCTCTGAGCCTGCCGCGGCATCTCGGGCCCTGACCGGAGGATGATGCGCGCATCAGGCAATTCAAGCTTTCGGTACTCCCCGAAATGGGATGTTCCTATGAGATTTGCAAGACCCGGCGGAATCGACGGCGGGGACGCCGCGGACGCCATCAAAATATCCGCGCGGCGTGTAGAGACGCGGCCGGTCGAGGTCGAGCCGGCGGGTGCGGCTGCTGCCGACAATAACGAGGCTCGACATGTCGACGGCGGCATCGGCCAATTCCGAGAGGGAGAGAACCCGCCGCTCCTCGCCGGGGCGGCCGAGGTTGCGGCCGACGAAAACCGGCGTGTCGGGCGGGCGGTGGCGCAACAGGATCGTGGCTGCCGCGCCGAGCTGCGCCGCGCGCCGCGCCGAGCGCGGGTTGTAGAGCGCGACGACGAAGTCGGCCGCCGCCGCCATTTCGAGCCGGGTGGCGATGGTTTCCCAGGAGGTCAAGAGATCGGACAGCGAGATCGCGCAGAAATCATGCCCGAGCGGCGCCCCAGCCCGGGCTGCGGCGGCTTGCATGGCCGAGATGCCGGGAGCCACGACGATCTCGATCATCCGCCAGTCCGGCCGCTCCTCGCGGTCGAGCAATTCGAAGACGAGCGGCGCCAGGCCGTAGACGCCGGGATCGCCGGAGGAGACCAGCGCCACGGTGCGACCCTCGGCCGCGAGATCGAGCGCCAGGCGCGCCCGCGCCTCCTCCTCGCCGAGCCGGCTCGGGTGACAGCGTTTGCCGGCGCTCGCCCGACCGATGAGGTCGAGATAGCGGCGATAGCCGACGATGTCGGTCGCCTCGGCCAAGGCGGCGCTCGCTTCGGGCGTGCGTGAGGCGCGGTCCCCGGGCCCGATGCCGACCACGGCGAGCCGGCCGCGCGGGCGACCGAGCTGCGCGGCGTCGATCGGCGCCGTGGCCCGTGCCACCGCGCAGGTCGCGTGCCGCGATTTGCGCTTCGTCACGACGAGAGACCCGCCGCTGCCGGCGGCGGCGAGCGCCGCACCTTCGGCCACACCCCAGCAGCCGGTCGCCCGAAGCGCCGCCGCCGAGCGCTCGCTCAAGCGCTCGGTCTCGGCCAGAAGCCGCACCGCGGGGAAGAACCGGGCCGGCACGCCGAGCCGTTCGGCCAGGGCATGGATCCCCGGCTCGGCGAGCTTCAAATCGACCGAGACCACGGCGGCGACCGCCGCCGGCGCGAGCCCCGCCTCGCTCAAGGTCCGGGCGGCGAGATCGACGATCTCCGCCGGCAGCGCGCCGCGTTCGCAGCCGATCCCGAGCGCCAGGACCGGTGGGTGAAAGACGAGCGCTGCGGCCTCCGGCGAGACCATGCGATCGGTGACGACCACCCGTTCGCTGCCGCCGTCGGCCCAGCGGACGCCGCCGGCGCGCAGCCATTGGCCGGCGCCGAGCTCATCCACAAGCGCCACCGGCAAGCCGCGCAGCAGCGCCGCCGCGATGCTTTTCACCTTCGCCGGGTTGCCGATCCGCCAGCCGGGCGGCGGCTCGTCGAGCGCCAAGCCGAGCTGCAGATCCCCCGCCGTCGTCACCGCGGCGACGCCGCCCGTCAGCCGCGCCACGACGCGGGCGAGCGCGTTGGCGCCGCGGTGGCCGCCGATGAGAGGCACGGCGACGGAACCGTCTTCGGCAACGGCGACGACGGCCGGCTCGTCCTTTTTGGGGCCGAGGAGCGGGGCGATCGCGCGGATCAGAATGCCGCTGGCGCAGAGACCGAGGATCGGGCGGCCGGCGGCGAACAGCCGGGCGATATGCGGCACGGCGCGGTCGTAACCCTCGTCCCAGTCGCCGGGGTCGGCGCGCGGTCCATGCAACTCGGCGCCGGCGAGCGCCGAGCGCAATTGCCGGCCGATCGGTGCGGCGGAGGGGCCTAGGGCGACAATCGCGATGTCGTCGGGCAGCGGGGCGGTCATGGCGCGGATCTGCTGTCGCGCGATCAAAGCGAGGCAGATTGCCCGGTTTGCCGGTTGCGGGCGAGAGCGATGTGCATGACTGTATCGCCGACAGCACTGTGAATGATCGGAGCGATGCGGCGCTTCCTCTTTCCACCCGTTGTTGCGGTCGCGGTGGCGCTGGCGGCGGCGCCGGCCCTGGCCGACCCGCATCCCGCGGCTCCGGTGGCAAGTGCCGAACCGCCGGAAGGCCGCGTCGGGCGGCTCGCTTTTGTTTCGGGGAAGGTCGCGTGGCGCGGCGCCGAAGCCGCCGCCTGGTCGGATGCCGCGGTCAATTTCCCGGTGGCGGCCGGCACCGCGGTGCGCACCGACCCCAAATCCCGCGGCGCGATCGAGATCGGCGCCGATTCGATCGCGTTATCGGACGCTACACTCGTCGAGATCACCGGGCTCGACGCTCGCGCCACCGATCTCGTGTTGCGGAACGGGCGGATCGGCCTCACCCTGAACCGGCGCGGCGGCGCCGATGTCGAGATCGAACTACCGCAGGGCGGCGTATGGCTCGCAGAACCCGGCGAATATGAAATCGATGCCGGCGGCCCCGGCGGGCCGGCGCGCATTGCCGCGTTCGCCGGCCGGGCGCGGCTTTACTCCGGCGGCACCGAAACCGGCATCGCCGCCGGCAAGGCGGTGCGGCTATCGGGTGCGGCGCCCTTCGTTGCGACCATTGGACCGGCGGTCGGCGGCGCCTTTGCCGGGTGGTGGCGCGCCCGGACCAGCGACATCCCTGTCCTCGCCGCACCCTATTTCGTCTCGCCCGATATCACCGGCTTTGCCGCCCTCGCTGCCGCCGGGCACTGGCAGCGCACCGCCGACTATGGCGAAGTCTGGCGCCCGGACGCGCTGCCCGGCGACTGGGTGCCCTACCGCAACGGCCGCTGGCGCTGGATCCCGCCCTGGGGCTGGACCTGGATCGACGAAGAGCCCTGGGGTTTTGCGCCGTTCCATTATGGCCGTTGGGCGTTGCTCGACCACGGCTGGGTCTGGGTCCCCGGGAGCCTCGCCGAGGATCCCGTCTATCTGCCGGCTGCCGTCGCTTTTCTCGGCACCCCCGGCATCGGGATCAGCTATGCCGCGGGCGAGGGCCCGGCGGTCGGCTGGTTCCCGCTGGCCCCGGGCGAGGTCTATTGGCCGAGCTATTCCAATGATCTCGGTTACATCCGCGCGGCCAACCGCAGCGCCGTCTCGGATGTCGACGCGATTGCCCCGGAACCGGACGGGCGGCCGCCGGTCGAAGTCGTCGACCGGCGCTTCGCCAATCGCCTCGAGGCCAGCGTCGTGCCTCGGTCGGTATTTGTCCGCGGGCAGCCGGTGGCACCGGCGCTGCTCGAACTGCCGAAGCAGCGGCTGCAGGACGTGCCGGTGGTCATGGGGTCGCCGCGGTTCGGGCCGCCGGCGTCGCCCGTTCTCGCCGCCGTCGGAACCCCCGCCGGCAACAGCACATCGGCCGGAGCAAAGCGCGCGATCTGGGTCAAGACCGTCCAGCTTGCCGCAATCCGCTCTCGGGCCTTTGTGCAGGCGGCCCGGCTGCGCCATCTCGTGGCGCTGCACCTCGCGGCCCCGACCCGGGCCGCGCCCCCGTCGCCGCGCCGCCTGGCGGCACTGCGCCTCGCCCATCACCACGCCGGCCACAATTGAAGGGGCGTCGCGATGATCGACTTCCGCAGCGACAACACCGGCCGCGCGACGCCGCAGATTCTCGACGCGCTGATCGAGGCGAACCGCGGCACCGCCTTGGGCTATGGCGCCGATGCCTGGACCGCGGTTGTGCAGGAGCGCTTTTCGGATCTGTTCGAAACCGCGGTGCGGGTCTTTCCGGTGGCCACCGGGACCGCGGCAAACGCCTTGGCCCTGGCGGCGCTCGGGCCGTCCTGGGGCCTCGTCTATTGCAGCGCCGCGGCCCACGTCTACACCTCCGAAGCCAACGCCGCCGGCTTCTTCGGCGGCGGCATCAAGCTGGTTCCGGTCGCCGGCAGCCACGGCAAGATCGCGGCCGACAGCCTGGCCGAGACCCTGGCCGCGGTCGCGCCGGGGCAGCCCCATCGCGGCCAGCCGAGCGCGGTCAGCCTGACCCAGGCGAGCGATTTCGGCGCCGTCTATACGATCGACGAGATCGGCGCCATCGGCGAGGTCGCCAAGGCGCACGGCCTCAGAATGCATATCGACGGGGCCCGCTTTGCCAATGCCGTGGCGCGGCTCCAGTGCCGTCCTTCCGAGCTGACCTGGCGCGCCGGCGTCGATCTGATGTCGTTTGGCGCCACCAAGAACGGCGGCGCCCTCTGCGACGCGATTGTCGCCTTCCGCCCCGATCTCGCCGACGGGCTCGGCGTGCAGCTGCGCCGCGCCGGTCAGGTGTGGTCGAAGATGCGCTTCGCCTCGGCCCAGTTCCTGGCCTATCTCGAGAACGGCCTGTGGCTCGATCTGGCGCGGGCGTCGAACGCGATCGCGGCGCGCATCGCCGACGGCTTGTCGGCGATCGCCGAAGCCCGCCTCATCGCTCCGGTCGAGGCGAACGAGATCTTTCTCGAACTGCCGGGCGCGGCGATCGACGCACTCGAACGCGACGGCTTTCAATTCTACCGGCGCGGCCAGCAGCTTGCCCGCTTCGTCTGCCGGTTCGACACGACCGAGGCGGAGGCCGATGCGCTGCTCACCGCCCTCCTCCACCACCTCGGCCCGGCGGCGGCGCGCGCCGCCGATTAATGCTGCTGCTGGGCGGCGAAGGCCGCCTTCTGTTCGGCGCCGGCTTCCCGCTGGTATTTCCGGCGCCACTCGTCATAGGGCATGCCGTAGACGATCTCGCGCGATTCGGCGTCGGAGAGGTCGAGATCGCGTTCCTCGGCCTCGGCCCGGTACCATTTCGACAGGCAGTTGCGGCAAAAGCCGGCGAGGTTCATCAAATCGATGTTCTGCACGTCGGTGCGCTCGCGCAAATGCGCGACGAGCCGGCGAAAGGTCGCGGCTTCGAGTTCGGTGCGGGTCCTGTCGTCCATCAAAACCTCCTTGTTGTCGCCCGGACCCCCATCTTGGCGCGGCCGCGGCATTTTGCCAGAGCGACCGCCCCGAGGTTCGCGGAACCGGTCAAGGGTGGCGTTTCTTCAACAGGTATGTTTGCTCGCCGGTCAGGACCAGTTCGCCCCTCTGGTTATGGACGGCAACGGCGACGATCCCGGTCGTGCGCTGCGGCGTCAGCGCGGCAATTTCCAAACTCGGGTAGAGCGTGTCGCCGGCAAAGACCGGCTTCAGAAATTTCGCCGACTGCTCGATAAAGCCCAACAGCGCGTCGCCGATCATATGCGCAAGGCTGCCCGCACCGGCGGCGGTGAAGCACAAAGTCTGGAAGCCGTGGGCGAGCGGCCCCGGCAGGCCGCGCTCGCGGCAATATTCGCGATCGTAATGGATCGGGTGGTTGTCGGCGGAAAGAGCCTGAAACGCGGCGAAATGCGCCTCGGTCACGGTGCGGCTCGGGAGCGGAAAGCGTTCGCCGACCCGCAAATCCTCGAACCAGCGCGGTTCGGCCAGCCGGTGGCGGCGCCGATCGAAACCGGGCATCACGCGGTGTCCGGCAGGCGCAGGACGCCGTCGGCGGCGAGGCGCCCGATCGCCTCGTCGCCGATGCCGAGTTCGGCGAGGATGGCGCGTCCGTGCTCGCCGATGCCGGGCGCGGGGCAGAGCGCCGCATCGGCCGCGGCGGCGACGCCCGGGGTGCGCGGTGTGTGGAATTCCCCGATACCGGGCTGCACGACGGCGACCGCGGCCGACGTGGCGACGATATGCGGGTCGGCGAGCCAGTCGCCCAGGCCGTTGATCCGGTCGGCGAGGATGTCGGCGGCGCGCAGCCGGGCGAGCCAGCCCACTGTCGTGTCGGTCGGCAGGATCGCAGCGACGATTTCGCCGAGCGGAGCGGCGTGCCGGGCGCGGGCGGCGAAATCGGCAAAGCGCGGATCGGCGGCAAGTTCGGGCCGGCCGAGTGCGCGGGCGAGGCGAGCGAACTGCTCCTCCTTGACCAGAGCGATCATGATCCAGCCATCGGCCGTGCGATAGGCGCCGGTGGGCACGTTCAAGGCCCGCGGCGCGCCGCCTTCGAGCAGGTGCTCGGCGAGCTTGTGCCCGAGCATCGCCGCCGCGCATTGGCTGAGGCTGACCTCGACCCGCCGGCCCCGGCCGCTGCGCTCGCGGGTATAGAGGGCCACCCCCAGCGCCGCTGCCGCATAGAGCCCGCTCACGGTGTCGACGATCGTGGTGCCGACCCGGTGCGGCTCCCCGTCATTGCCGAGATTGACCGACATCAGCCCGGAAAAAGCCTGCGCCACCGAATTGGTGCAGGGCAGCCGCGCATAGGGGCCAACCGGGCCGAAGCCGGTGACCGACAGGTAGAGAAGACGCGGATTGCGGGCGGCCAGCGCCTCGTAGCCGAGACCGAGCCGGTCGGCCACGCCCGGCCGAAAGCTTTCGATGACGATGTCGGCGCGGTCGGCGAGCAGGAGCGCCACCTCGCGTCCCGCCGGCGATTTGACGTCGAGCGCCAGACTCCTCTTGCCGCGGTTGTAATGCGCCGACATCGCCGTATGCGCGCCGGCATAGCGGGTGCCGAGCCCGCGCGACCAGTCGCCCTCGAGGGGTTCGAGCTTGACGACCTCGGCGCCGTGCATTGCCAGCAGCATCGCGCAATAGGGTGCGGCGACCCCCTGCCCCAGATCGAGCACCCGCAGCCCGCTATAGGCGCCTTCGATCGGCATCTTCAACCTCGCTCGCCGGCCCCGGTCGGCACGGTGCTATATTAGCGGCGCGTCGTCGAAAATATCGATGTTCGATCGGGAGCGGCCGATGCAACACGCCGGGGACGAGGCGCTCGATAGATTGGGCGCGCTGTTGGCGCGCCTCAGAGCGCGGACCGCGCTGCGCGAGCAGCGGCCCGGGATCTTCTATATCAAAGGCCGGGCGTTTCTGCATTTTCACGCCGACCGCTCGGGTCTCTTCGCCGATTTGCGGCAACGCGACGGCTGGGTCCGGTTGCCGGTCAACGACCCCGACGATTGCCAGGCGCTCCTCCTACTCGTGGACCAAACCCTCGATTCGAGCGGGGAGCGCGGGGCTGTGCGAAGGCGTCCGCTTGCCGCCGAGCCGCCGCCAGACTAGAGCGTGTCGACAATTAGCAACGCAGGCTCACATATATCAACGCTTTGGCCGGGATCGGCCCGTGGGCCTTCAGCCCACGGACTTGATCCGTGGGCATCCACGAGAAACGGCACAGGCCTTCGCGGGCTCCCGTGGATGCCCGGCCCAAGGCCGGGCAAGACGGTAATCGGATGTAATCGGAACGGGGCGTCCGCTCAATTGACGACACGCCCTAGACTAACATGAGTAGGTTTAAGATGCTGCCGTGCTGATCGTCAACATCCACGAAGCCAAGACTCACCTCTCGCGGCTGATCGACCGGGCATCGAAGGGCGAGCCGTTCATCATCGCCAAGGCCGGCAAGCCGATGGTCAAGGTCGTACCGCTGGAAACGCCCGAGGCCGGTTACGACGAATTGGCGATCACCGGCGAGCACGCCGTCGCGGTCGCCGCTCTGCCGCCGATCCACAAGGATCCCTTTGATCGCCTGGTCGTCGCACAGTCGGCAATCGAGGGCATCCTGCTGCTGACGACCGACACGGCGGTCGCTCGATACCCCGGACCCGTGCGCTTGGTATGACGCGACGACGCCCGCGATGACCGGACGGTGGCCGCCACCGGCCGCCCGCGTGCGGCCTGCCGGCGTCAGTTGCCGCGCCACACCGCGATGCATGGGCCGAGCGCCGCAGCGGCTCGGCCCTCGATTTCGGCGTCGGTCAAAGTGCTGAGCGGGTGCTCGATGACGACCGGCACCAGATCGGGCATGCCGAGTGCGTCGCGCTGCATTTCGGCCTCGTGCCGAAATTCGCCGGTGACGATGACCGCCGTCGGGCGGCCGAGGGCTTCGAGTCTCACGCCGTCATGCGTACAGCACGAGGTGCACGAGCCTCAATCGCCGATCGCCGTCACGATGATGTCGTTCTCGGCCGCGATCCGCGCGAGCAGCGCCGGGTCGGCATCCCTGGCGAAGCTCTCCTTGCGGTAATAGTTGACGGCGGCAACGGCAACCTGCTGGCCGAGCCGGGCCGCGATCTTGCGCAACAGCCGGTTGGCGTTCCATTTGGTGTTGTCCAGCACGCCGAGGCGCGTCCCGTTGAGCTCGCGGATGCGAGGCGCCAGGACCAATCGCTCGGCCTCGACGACGCCGCACGGATCGAAGACGATCTGCTCCGGCTCTTTGCTCATGACCTTGCTCCCGTCACAAATAGCAGGTGCCGTCGACGCAGATCGGCTCGCGCGCCGGTCCGGCGCCGTGCTCGACACTGTGCAATACCGGCGACGACATGTGGCCCCAGCCGGGGATGAAGGCGGAAAACCGGCCGGCCTCGCCGCCGATCACAAATAAATGGATGTGGTCGGGGCTCGGCACGATCGGAATTCGGGCATTCTGCTCGCGCTTGTACCATCTTGGCAGGTTGCGGTTGTAGATCCGGCCGTAGCGCTCGCCGAAGGTCAGCGCCGAGAACAGGTTCCAGGCGTTCATATGGAGATAGTTGCGCACGTCATGGCGGGTCCAGCCCTTGCCGGCGATGGTGCGGGCGTGCTCCGGCCCGATCACGACCGCACAATGTCCGCTCGATACGGCGTTGTTGTTGGCGATCGTGCTCATCGCCGAGCAGATGCTGTCGAGAATCCCTTCCGGGTCGTCGGCGACGTGGTTGGTGACGCTGTGCGGCGGCTCGGCGGCCAGCACAAAGACCGTCGAGTTGTCCGCGGCGAAGCCCTTCTCGACGTGGTAGGGGGCCCAGGGGCTCGCCGCCTCGTTCTCGGCGACGCAATAGGTGTATTTGCCCGGATGGCCGAGCGTGCTCTTGTCGAGATCCCCGGGCCGGCCGCCGCCGACATTCAAGAGCACGAGCCGCACCGCCCGGCCGATCGTCGCATTGGCGCGGTTGCCGGAGCCGAACGCGTTGCAGCCGCCGTTCATACCGATCGCACCGGCGACCGGGCCGTTGACGATCAACAGCGGTGCGGCCATGTGCGTCGTCGCCTGCACGCCGTTGAGGTTGAAGGCCTTGGCGGTCAGCGCCCGGATCGCGGCGCGCACCACCGGCGCGTATTCCGGCCTGCAGCCGGCCATCGCCATGTTGATCGCCAAGACCTCCCGGCTCAGGCTGCCGTGGCGCGGCGGCACCTTGCCTTCGACAAAGTCGGGCCTGCCGCCGAGGGCGGCGACGAATTCGTCGATCCGCTCGCGGGTCGGCGCGACGACCGGCAGCCCGTCGCTCCAGCCCTGCTCGAAATACCATTCGACGAGGTCGGTTCCGGCCGGCACCCTGAGCTGGCTCGGTTCTGCTTCCCTCGCCGTTGCGGCAATGCGCGGCATTCCCCGCCTCGCCGCTCAATGCGCGATCAGCACCGGAACCGCGGCCGCGGCCAGCACCCGACGGGTGAAGCCGCCGAAGATCCACTGGCGCAGCCGGCCGTGCCCATAGCCGCCCGTCACCAATAGAGCATGCCGCTCGCGCGCCGCGGCGAGCATGGTATCGGGCACCGACTCTCCGGGCGGCAGGTGACCCGCCGCGACCCGAAAGCCGTGCCAGCGCAGGGCGGCCGTCAGCGGACCGTGCCCGGCGCCGGCGGCCGCTCCGTCCTCGGCAACGGTCAGGATCTGGATATCGGTTGCTGCGGACAGGAGCGGCATCGCCGCGGCGACGGCACGCGCCGCCTCGCGCGTCGGCTTCCAGGCGATGACCATTGTCTCGGGAATGGCGGTCATCGGCTCGGCACCGGGGATCAGCACCGGCCGGCCGCTGTCGAGCAGGGCCCCCTCGATCGTTTCCGAGACGCCGCCTTCGCCGTCGCCGGGACGGCCGACGACGATCAGATCGGCGGCGCGGCCATATTCGACAACCCAATCCCGCTCACGGCCGACCTCGCACCGCCAGCCCGCCGACGGACCGGGCTCGGCCGACGGCAGATCCCGCACCGCCAGTTGCTCGCGCCGGCACAAATCGTCGAATTTCTGCTTCGCCCCGGCCTCGCGCCGATCGGCCTCCGCCTCGAGCTGCTCGGTGAGACTTCCGAGCGCCGGCGTGCCGCCGTCGGCGGTCATCGCCACCGCCACCGCCGCCGCATCAAACCGGACATGGAGGAAGTCGAGGTGCGCGCCGAAGCGGCGGGCAACCGCGAGCGCGGTCGCGAACACGGCATCGTCGAGATCGCTGCCGGTCGCAGGAACCAGAATTGCCTTGATCATCTCTCCGTCGATCCACCTCTGTCGGCTGCCGGCGCCGCGTCCGCGACAAGACTACCGCAAACCGGGCACGGTGCGACAAGATAGCCGCCGATCGATAGCGCCCGATTGACAAAACCCTGTGCGCGCGGGGCATGACCCGGCCAGGACGGGATCGGGCAGAAGACCGATCGGTTTTGCCATCCCTGTCGCAATCGATCGAGAGCCGGCAGCAAGGCCACATGTTCCGGCGCCTCGAAGGCGATCTGCGCGGGCTCGACCCGCAGGACGGCATGCATCAGCGCTCAACCAATACGAACTCTTGATGGACATGCGCTGGAAGCTGATCGAGGAGGCGCACAGCTCGATCTCGGAACCGTTTTTCCTCGTCTTCGCCAGCTTTGGCTTGAGCGCGCCGCGCAACCTCTTGTCTTATACGACGATCTTCTTGGGTGCGCCGTCGATCGCCTCGGTGATCTACGTGATCCTCGACCTCGACACGCCGTTCAGCGGCGCCTTCTTGGCGTCGAGCCGGCCAATGCGCGATGCTCTGACAGAAATGAGCCGGTAGCCGGGTGAAGGGAAAGTCCATGGCGAAATTCCGTACCCTCGACGACCTCGAGGTGGGCGGCAAGCGGGTATTGCTGCGCGCCGATCTGAACGTGCCGGTAAAGGACGGCCGGGTCACCGACGCGACCCGGATCGAGCGTCTGGCGCCGACGGTCGAAGAACTCGTAAGGAAGGGTGCCAGGGTCGTCGTGATGTCGCATTTCGGCCGGCCGGACGGCAGGCCCGACCCCGCTTTTTCGCTGCGGCACTTGGTGGGGCCGCTGCGGGTCGCACTCGGCGGCCGAGAGGTGATCTTTGCCGCGGATTGCATCGGCGACCCGGCTAAACAGGTGGTCGACGGGCTGCGCCCGGGTCAGGTGGCGTTGCTCGAAAATCTGCGCTTCCACCCCGGCGAGGAGGCCAATGCGCCGGAATTCGCCCAGGCCCTCGCCAAACTCGGCGACGCCTATGTCGACGACGCGTTTTCGGCGGCGCACCGGGCGCACGCCTCGATCGCCGCCCTGCCGCGATTGCTGCCGGCCGCGGCCGGCCGGCTGATGGAGGCCGAGCTGAAGGCGCTCGCGGCGGCGCTCGAAAGCCCGGCACGGCCGGTGCTGGCGCTGGTCGGCGGCGCCAAGGTTTCGACCAAGCTCGACCTGTTGCGCAATCTGATCGGCAAGGTCGATCGGCTGGCGATCGGCGGGGCAATGGCGAATACGCTCTTGTTCGCGCAGGGGATCGAAGTCGGACGGTCGCTGTGCGAGCGCAACATGGTGGCGGAGGCGCGTCTGCTGTTGCGCCTCGCGGGCGAACGCCATTGCCTGATGATCCTTCCCGAGGATGCCGTCGTCGCGGCGGCGCCGGCGGCCGGCGCCGAGACCCGTATCGTTCCGCTCGCGGCGGTGCCCGGTGAGATGATGATCCTCGATATCGGTCCGAAGACCGCCGAGAGCATCGGCGCGGCGCTCGAAGCCTCGCGCACGCTCGTCTGGAACGGCCCGCTCGGTGCGTTCGAGACGCCGCCCTTCGACCGCGGCACTGCCACGGTCGCCCGGAAAGCCGCCGATTTGACCCGCGCCGGCAGGCTGCTCAGCGTCGCCGGCGGCGGCGATACGGTGGCGGCGCTGGCGGCGGCGGGGCTCGGCGGCGCCTTGTCCTATGTCTCGACCGCCGGCGGCGCCTTTCTCGAATGGCTCGAAGGCCGGGAATTGCCGGGCGTCGCCGCCCTCGCCACGGGAGAAGCCGCATGAAGACCTCCGAAATCATGAGCCGAGAGGTCGTTTCGATCAGGCCCGATGCCCCGATCCGCGAGGCCATCCGGCTGATGCTCGAACACCGGATCAGCGGCCTGCCGGTCGTCGACGGCGCCGGCAAGCTGGTCGGGATCATGACCGAGGGCGACCTGTTGCGCCGCTTCGAGACCGGGACCGAGCGCCGCCTGCGGCCCTGGCTCGAATTTTTTCTCGGGCCGCGCCGGCTGGCCGAGGATTACGTCAAGACCCACGGCCGTCGGGTCGGAGAAATCATGAGCCGCGCGGTGGTTTCGATCGGTCCCGACACCCCGGTCGGCGAACTGGTAGAGCTGATGGAGAGCCGCCGGATCAAACGGCTGCCGGTGGTCGACGGCGAGGTCCTGGTCGGTATCGTCAGCCGGGCCGATCTGATGCGCGCCGTGGCCCGCGTCCTCGACCGCGCCGAGACGCTACCGTCCGATGACGATGCGATCCGCGAGCGGGTTCTCGCCGAGCTGCAAAAAGCGGCAGGTTGGGCGCCGCAGTCGAACGTGACGGTGACCGTCAAGAGCGGCGTCGTCGAATTGCAGGGTGTCATCTTCGAGGCGAAGGAACGCGCGGCGCTGCGCGTCGCCGCCGAGAACGTGCCGGGGGTGCGGGCGGTCGAGGATCGCCTCGTCTGGGTCGAGCCGGTCTCCGGCACCGTCATCGAGCCGCCGCCAGCGGGCGAGCCGCCGGAACCGTGACCGGCGCGACACCGATCAGAATCGGGCTTGACACCATTGGTAAGTCGACACTAACGTAAGGAATGGCTTACGAAACGGCTCTGGCCGCCCTGTCCGATCCGACGCGGCGGCTGGTCTTCGAACGGGTGCTGGCGGCGCCGCGGGCGGTCGGCGCGATCGCCGAGGGCCTGCCGGTCAGTCGGCCGGCCGTGTCGCAGCACCTGAAGGTGCTGAAGGCAGCAGGGCTGATCAGCGAGCGCCGCCAGGGAACGCGCCGGCTCTACGTCGCCAATCCGCAGGCGCTCGGCGAGTTGCGGGCGGCGATCGAGGAGATGTGGCGCGAGGCGCTGGCGGGCATGGCCGCCCGGATCGACGAGGAGCTGAAGCGATGACGATTGTCGAATTCGCCGTGCCGCCGGTCGTCAAGACGGTGTCGGTGCGCGCCGCGCCGGCGCAGGCGTTCGATTATTTTGTGCGCGATCTGGCGCGCTGATGGCCGCTCGCGCGCTTTCACACCGGCCCCGACCCGGTCGACTGCGCGATCGAACCGCGCGCCGGCGGGCGGGTGTTCGAGCGGGCCGCCGACGGGGGCGAGACCCTATGGGGAACCGTCCTTGCCTACGAGCCGCCGCATCGCCTGACCTTTACCTGGATCGTCGGCCTGTCGGCAGATCTCGCACAACTGATCGAAATATGTTTCGTGCCGCAAGGCAACAACACTCAAGTCGAGCTGACGCATTCCGGTTGGGAGAAACTCGGCGATGCGGCCGCCGCCTTGCGCGAGGGCTACGACCGCGGCTGGGCGACGCTGATCGAGCGCTGCTATGCCGAATACGCGAACACCGCAACCTGAACCGAGGAGGAAATCGACATGTCAGGCATGGTTGTCTACGGCATCCCCGGCAGTCCTTACGTGCGCGCCGCCCTGCTGAGCTTGGAGGAGAAAGGCGCCGACTACGAATTTGCTGCGATGCAATTCGGTACCTTGAAGCAGGAGCCGCATTTGTCGCGCCACCCGTTCGGACGCATCCCGGCGTTCGAGCACCAGGGGTGGCGGCTCTACGAGACGCAAGCCATCATGCGCTACGTCGACGCGGTCGTTCCCGGGCCTCGGCTGCAGCCGGAGGAGATGAGCCAGCTGATGGGGATCTGCGACTGGTATGTGATGCCGCAGATCACCAGCGCGATCTGCTTTGGTCGGCTGGTCGCGCCGCGCTTCAACCTGCCGGTCGACGAAAACAGGATCGCGCAAGCCATCCCGAACGCACGCCATTGCATCGCCGAGATCGGCCGGCTGCTCGACGGCAATCCGTGGCTCGCCGGCCCAGCGATCAGCTTGGCTGATCTGCTGCTCGCGCCGCACCTGTCGATGTTCGCAATGACGCCGGAAGGTGCCCCAATTCTGCAAGAGCACGGCAATCTCGGCGCCTGGCTCGCGCGCGTGGAGGCGCGGCCAAGCATGCAGGCGACGACCTGGGATCGGCTGCTGGCGCGGCAGCAGGCGGCGGCCTGACGGCGGTCCCGCGCACGGCAGAGAGGAGGAACCCCGATGGCGGAGAAGCTCTCCTATACCTATGACATCTACATCGGCGCACCGGCGGCCGCGGTCTGGACCGGGATCGTCGACGGCCAAATGACGAAACACTACGCCTACGGCACGCGCTTCGAGGCCGCGCTGAAAAAAGGCGCTCCCTACGCCTTTGTCGGCGACGGCGGCTTCAAGATGGTCGATGGCGAGATCCTCGAGGTCGAGCCGGAGAAGCGGCTGGTCATGAGCTGGAGCGCACATTGGGTCCCCGGAACGCCCGCCCTGGCGGGCGGCCGTCCGGGGATGCCGCCGCGAAGGATCGGCCGTCGCGCGTGACCTACGAACTCTCCGCGGCCGGGCCATCGACCACCAAGCTGCACATCGTGCACGATGATTTCGATGGCCCGACCGCCACCTACAGCGGCTCGGTCGAGGGCTGGCCGCTGATGATGTCGTCGCTGAAGACCCTCATCGAGACGGGAAAACCGCTGGCGACCCGCTGATCGCTCCAGCCGGACGCCTCCGGCGGCGCCGCCCGCGCGTCGGCAGAGGCCTCGTCCAGCCGGCCGCAGAAAAATCCCGAAAATTGTCATTTCCGGGTTCGCGGGCCTTGCCCGCGAACCCGGAATCTATGAACGCCGCCTCGGGAAATTGATAACTTGGCCTGTGTCGCTTGAAATCGCCGGCAGCACCGCCCTTCATCGAAACTGAGCGCTGTCGTCTCCGGCTCGTCCTTCCAGAAGCCCGCCGCTTCGCCGGGGCTGTCGCGCGCCGCATGATTTGCGGTAGAATTAAAAAATACATGAAAGCGAGAGCGTAACGCCGGGAAGGGTCGCATGGAGATTGCGGCATGGCTTCGCGGCCTGGGGCTGGAGCGTTACGAGCCGGCATTCCGCGAGAATGAGATCGATGCCGAGGTGCTGCCGGAGCTGACCGAGGCCCATCTGGCGACGCTCGGCCTGCCGCTCGGTCCCCGACTGAAGCTGCTCAAGGCGATCGCCGCGCTGCGCGAAGGCGCTTTGCCGTCGCCCGCTGCCAATCAGCTGCCCGCCGCGGCCATACCCGCCGCAGCGCCCGCCGCCGAGGCCGAGCGGCGGCAGCTGACCGTGATGTTCTGCGATCTGGTCGGCTCGACGGCCCTGTCGGCGCGGCTCGACCCGGAGGATCTGCGCGCGGTCTTCGGCGCCTATCACCGCTGCGTCGCCGCGGTCATCGAAGGCACCGGCGGGTTTGTCGCCAAGTACATGGGCGATGGCGTTCTCGCCTATTTCGGCTATCCGCGGGCCGGCGAGCACGATGCCGAGCGGGCGGTGCGGGCCGCGCTGGCATTGGTAGAGGCGGTGGCGGGGCTCGACACCGCGGCCGGGATGCGGCTGGAGGTGCGGGTCGGGATCGCCACCGGCCTCGTCGTGGTCGGCGATCTGATCGGCCAGGGCGCGGCGCAGGAGCAGGCGGTGGTCGGCGAGACGCCGAACCTCGCGGCGCGACTGCAGACGCTGGCCCAGCCAGGTCAGGTGGTGATCGCGCCGAGCACGCGGCGGCAGACCGGCGGGCTGTTCGACTACGAGGGTCTGGGCGCGGTCGCGATCAAGGGTTTGGCGGCGCCGGTCTTGGCTTCGCGGGTTTTGCGCGAGAGCGGGGCCGAGAGCCGCTTCGAGGCGCTGCGCGCGACCCGGACACCGCTCGTCGGCCGCGACGAGGAGCTGGCGATGCTGGAGCGGCGCTGGCAACAGGCCAAGAGCGGCGAGGGCTGCGTCGTGCTGCTGTCCGGGGAGCCCGGGATCGGCAAGTCGCGCCTCGCCCAGACCCTGGTCGAGCGGCTGACCGGCGAGCCGCATACCCGCCTGCGCACGTTCTGCTCGCCGCATCACCAGGACCACGCGCTCTACCCGACCATCACCCAGCTCGAACGGGCCGCCGGGTTCCGGCGCGAGGACACCGCCGATGCGCAGCTCGACAAGCTGGAGGCGGTGCTCGCCCAGGCGACCAACGATCCCGGCGAGGCCGCGCCGCTGCTCGCGGCGCTGCTGTCGGTCCCGGTCGGCGAGCGCTACCCGCCGCTCAATTATGCCCCGCAGAAGCAGAAAGAGAAGACGCTGCGGGCGCTGGTGGCGCAGGTGGAAGGGTTGGCGGCGCGGCAGCCGGTGCTGATGCTGTTCGAGGATGCCCATTGGGGCGATCCGACCTCGCTCGAGCTCTTTGACCTGACCATCGATCGGGTGCCAGCGCTTCGGGTGCTGCTGATTATCACCTTCCGCCCCGAGTTTAGCGCGCCCTGGATCGGCCGGCCGCACGTCACCTCGCTCGCTCTCAGCCGTCTCGCGCCGCGCCAGCGGGCGGAGATGATCGCCGGCGTTACAGGCGGCAAGGCTCTGCCCGAGGAGATCGCTCAGCAGATCATCGACCGCACCGACGGGGTGCCGCTTTTTGTCGAGGAATTGACCAAGGCGGTGGTCGAAGGCGGCATGCTGGCCGATGCCGGCGATCATTATACTGCGGCCGGGCCCCCCGTGGCGCCCCTGGCGATCCCGGCGAGTTTGCAGGCCTCCCTCCTGGCGCGGCTCGACCGGCTGGCGCCGGTGCGCGACGTGGCCCAGATCGGGGCGGCGCTCGGCCGGCAGTTCTCGCATGAGCTGATCGCCGCGGTGGCAGCGATGCCGCCGCCGCAACTCGACGACGCGCTCGCGCGGCTGGTCGGCGCCGAGCTCATTTATCGGCGCGGCACCCCGCCCGACGCCGGGTACACCTTCAAGCACGCGCTGGTCCAGGATGCCGCTTACAGCACGTTATTGCGGAGCCGCCGGCAGCAGCTTCATGCCAGCATCGCCGCCACCCTGGAAGGCCAGTTCCCGGAGATTGTCGCAGCCCAGCCGGCGCTGCTCGCCCACCACTGCACCGAAGCCGGGCTGACCGAGCAGGCGGTCGGCTACCTGCTCAAGGCGGGCCGGCAGGCGGTAGCGCGCGCGGTCATGACTGAAGCAGTAGCACAGCTCCAGAGGGGATTGGATTTGCTCGGCACATTGCCTGACAGCCCCCGGCGGCAGCAACAGGAGCTCGATTTACAAGTCGCGCTTGGGCCGGCCCTGTTCGCCACGCGAGGATACGGGGCGTCCGATGTGGGTCGGACGCTCGCCCGTGGGCTGGCTCTAGCAGAACAGCTCGATCAACCTGACTACATGGCTCCGCTGCTTTATGGCCAATGGGTGTTCCACAATGCCCGGGCCGACTACAAACTGGCGCTGTCGTTCGCCGAGCAGCTGGAGCAAGTCGGTGAGGCGCGGAGCGATGACGCAGCACGGCTGCTGGGCCGCTTCGTGCAGGGCCACACCCGCCTCCAGCTTGGCGAGATTGCCGCAGCGCGCGCCCTTTGCGAGCAAAGTGACGGAATGAGCAATCCGGCGCATCGTGCCGTCTATGCGGCGGTGACGGCGGAAGATCCGCACGTGGTGATGACTGGCGCCCTTCCCATAGCGCTTACGATTCTGGGTTACGTCGATCAAGGACGCGCAAAGATAGGCGAGGCGTTGGCAGAGTCCCGCCGGCTTGACAATGCCAGCACACTGGCGCTGACGTTGTTTTTCGCCTGCGAAGTAGCGATATCCGTGGCTTCGCCCCGTGAGGTACTGCGACATGCCAAGGAGATGGAGGCGCTCTCGAGGGTGCACAATCTCCCACTCTATTTGGCCCGGGGAAGCGTTTACTGCGGCTGGTCCTTAACGATCCTTGGGCAGACAAGGGACGGTGCTGTCGGACCTGCGCGCTACTGGAGCCGTTAACACGTCCCGGGCGCTTGTGATGCTCGCCGAGACCCACGCCAAGCTCGGAAGGCCCGACGAGAGCCTGAATTGTCTGACCGAGGCCGCAACGATTATCGAAATGACCGATGGGCGCCTCATCGAGCCAGCTTTGCATTGGTCGCGCGGTGAAGTGCTGAATGCAACAGGCGATGAAGCAGCCGCCGAGCGGAGTTACTGTCAGGCGCTCGCGGTGGCGCGGCGCCAGGAGGCAAAGCTGTCGGAACTGCGCGCCGCCACCAGCCTCGCCCGGCTGTGGCGCGACCAGGGCAAGCGCGCCGAGGCCCGCGATCTGCTCGCGCCGGTCTACGGCTGGTTCACCGAGGGCCTTGACACGAATGTGCTGCAAGAGGCCAAGGCGCTGCTCGAGGAGCTGAGCGATGCGCCGGCCCTGCCCGCAAGCCAAGGCTCGACGGCCGCCGGTACCGGTTAAGAGCGAGGTTGCGGTCGATCCCCGTCGGCTCGGCTGCCCGTTTCACTTTGAGCCTTGGAGTATATATTTCACTTGGTTTGGCTAGGGCCTGTCGTCAATTGAGCGGACGCCCCGTTCCGATTACATCCGATTACCGTTTTGCCCGGCCTTGGGCCGGGCTTCCACGGGAGCCCGCGAAGGTGCCGTTTCTCGTGGATGGCCGGGCCGAGCCCGGCCAAAGCGTTGATATATGTGAGCCAGCGCTGCTAATTGACGACACGCCCTAGGGTTTGGGAAGGTCATGAGCCTCGAAATTCGTGCCCCGGAGGCGAATGCGCTGGCGCGTGAACTCGCCGACGCCACGGGCGAAGACATCGATACTGCCGTGGTTCGCGCCATCCAGGAACGATTGGCGCGCACGCCGCGTCGCCACTCCGCCCAGGACGAAGCCGCGATCGAGGCCCTTTTCGACCGCCTGGCGCAATTGCCCGTCTTCGACCGCCGCGCTCCCGATGAGATTATCGGCTATGGCCCCGACGGCCTGCCGCATTGATGGTCATCGACACATCGGCCATCTTTGCCGCGATTGCCGGCGAGCCTGATGGCAGCGTCTACCGCGGCGCGATCATCTCGGCTCCGTTGCGGCTCATTTCCGCGGTCACCCTGTTGGAAACGCAGATCGTACGCGTTTCGCGAAGTGGCCCCGGTTCGATTCCCATCCTGCGTGAATTGGTCGAACGCGCCGGGATCGCGGTGGTCCCTTTTGACGAGTCGATGGCCGAGGCGGCCTTCGCGGCTTTCAAGCGCTACGGCAAGGGGCAGGGCCACAAGGCGCAGCTCGACATCATCGACTGCGCGGCCTACGCGCTTGCCAAGACGCGCAACCTTCCCCTGCTGTTCAAGGGCAACGACTTCGCTGCGACCGATGTACGCCCAGCGCTTCCTTCCCGACCGTAGCTCTTCGCGAGACCGGCGCCGAGGGCGTCTCTCGGTTTGGGTGCGAACGGGCAGCGCACCAAGACGCAATTCGCACCCCCTCAGAGCGGGATCGCCAAGAGCGTGTCGATCCGGCGGCTGTCGAGGACGACCTCCTTCTTGGCGAATCTCCAATCCGCGCCGGTGTGCACCACCCGGTCGACATAGCGGCCGGCGGCAAAGAGCGTCATCTCGCCGTCCTGCATCGTGCGCACGACGAGGAAATTCGCTTCGACCTCGAGCGCCGCCGGCGCCTCGCCGAGGATCCGGATCGGCGCTATGAGATGCCGATAGCGCTGCGGCTCGTAGATATTCGCCTCGCGCAAGGCGCTGACCCGGTCCTTCAGCATCGCGCGCGAGGTCGCGCGGATCAGCCCGAGCGGCAGACCGGCCTCGTAATTCTCGGTCGAGGTGACCCGGTAAAAGCAGTCCTCGGTAAAGAAATCGGGCCAGTGCTCCAGCCCGTCGGCGTCGAGGCAGCCGACATAGTCGGCATAGAGCCGCTCCAGCTCCAGCCGCCGGACCACCGCCGCGAGATCCATCCGCGTCAGAACCCCATCAGCGGCCGATAGGCGTGCCAGAAGCCGCGCACCGAGGCCTCGGTCGTCCGGTTCGGCTCGGAGGCATGGCCAAGCCCGCCCATTTCGAGCACCGAATTCGCGTCCTCGGAGCCGCGGATCGCGCGCTGAATGAAGCCGCCGACGGCACCGTCCTCCATCGACACATAGCCGGCCGGACCCGAGAGATTGGCCTGCGCCAGCCGAAGCGCCGTCATTTCCGCGTCGTCCTCCGCGAAACCGAGATAGATCCATTGCAATTCGGTCGCTGCCGGCCCCTTCGGCAGGACGAGGCGCAACGCAATGCTGTTCTGGATCTGCTGCAAGACGAAATTCGGGAAGAGCGACAGGATCTGGATCGTGGTGTCGTCGCCGAACTCGTCGGCGCCGGCGAGAAAGGCGGGATCGGCCAGCCGGAAATCCTGCCGCAACGACGGGATCTCGGCGTAAAGCCGGTCGGAGGTCGCGGCACCGACGCGGTCGACCTTGTTGCGCGAATAGCTGGCGTGATGCCCGCCGCTTTCGGCGATGTCGACCCCGCCCTCCGAGGTCAGGCGCGAGATGCGGAAGGTTGTGAAGAAGCTGTGCAGCAGGCTCGCGTGATAGGTGTCGCGCACGTTCTCGCAATAGAGCTTCCAATTGTTGTGCAGGATCTGCGACGTGGTGCCGAGCACCTTTGGCGTTCCGTGCAATACCCGGTGAATGCGCGCGCCGATCAGGTTGCCGATGTAATCGCCGAGCGGCGGCGCCGACGACGACAGGCTGCCGAAGACAAGGGGACCGAAGTGGTCGACCCGCAATTTCTTGAGCCCGTGCGCTTCGAGGCGGAAGCCCTCGGGCATGCCGCCCTTGCCGGCGATGCCGCGGCGAAACGCGACGCTCTCGAGATTGCCGGCGAGATCGTAGCGCCAGGCGTGATAGACGCAGGTCAGATTTTGCGCTTGGCCGCGACGCTTCAGGCAGACGAGATTGCCGCGATGGGCGCAGCGGTTGACCATCGCGTTGAGCGCCCCGTCATGGCCGCGGGCAACGATGACCGGGGTCTCGCCGAGGAAGGTCGTCAGGTAATCGCCGGGCTCGGGCAGGTCTGGGGCGAGCCCAAGAAACTGCCAGGTCGGGCCGAGGAAGATCCGCGCCAGCTCGTCGCGGTAGATGTCCGGATCGGAAAACACGCGGTAGGGGACCCGGGCGTTACCCTCCGCCGGCCAGTGAAGCACCGACTGATCTGTCATTGACGAACCCTCGCTGATGGACCGACGGCCCCTCCCCCCGGAACGGCCCGCAGGGCCGGCCGTCCGGGGGCCAGCCCTCTCCCCGCGACGCGGGGAGAGGGAGGGACCCGCGGATCCCCGGATCAAGTCCGGGGAGGAGGGTGAGGGGCGCTCAGCCGCCATAGAAGACGTTGTCGCCCAATTCCTTCATTTCGAGGATTGCGGCGTCGGGCCGACCGGTGATCGGCTTTGGCAGATGGGCCTCGGTGACCTCGCCGACGACGATGTGATGATCGCCTTGCTCGACGACGCTCGTCACCTTGCACTCGACCGCGGCGAGGGCGGCGTCGAGGATCGGGGCGCCGTTCGTCCCCTTGTGCACGGCCTGGCCGGAGAGCTTGCCGTCTTCGAACTTGGTCGGCTTGAAGAAGGTGAAGGCCACCCCCTTGTGCTCTTTGCCGAGCATGTTCAAGGCGAAATTCCCGGTCGATTTGACCAGGCCGTAGGCGCCCGAATCAGTCTTGACGCCGACCACCACTAAGGGCGGCGCGAACGCCGTCTGCGTCACCCAATTGACCGTCGCGGCGGCGACGTTGCCCTTGCCGTCATCGACGGTCAGCACGTAGATCCCGTAGGGGATCATCCGCAAAGCGGTCTTCTTGGCGTCCTGGTCCATCTGGGCTCCCCTCGCTGATTGCTCGCCGCAGCATAGCGCAAGAACGGGCCGCGACGCACCCGGGTCGCGGTTGCTCAAAGCCGCCGCGCGGCGGCGAGAAACTCGCGGATCTTGTCGGGATCCTTTACCCCCGGCCGGCTCTCGACGCCGGAGGAGACGTCGACCGCGCGGGCGCCGGAGCTGCGGACCGCCGCAGGCAATGTTTCGGCGGTCAACCCGCCCGACAAGAACCACGGCCGGCGCCAGCCGCGGCCCTTTAGCAATTCCCAATCGAAGGGGACGCCATTGCCCCCCGGCAGGGCATCGGGCCGGCGCGGCGGCCTGGCATCGAACAGCAAGAAATCGGCGACATCCTGATAGCGGGCCGCGACCGGCAGATCCTCGGGGCCGCCGACCGGCACCGCCTTCATCACGGGGCGGCAGAAGCGCGCCCTTGCCTCGGCCACCCGGCCAGGGCTCTCGCCGCCGTGGAACTGCAGGATGTCGATCGGTGCTGCGCTCAGCACCGCCTCGATCGTTGCGTCGTCGGCATCGACAAAGAGCCCGACGCGGACGGCCGTCGCGGGTGCCGCGGCGCAGAGCCGTCGGGCCGCGGCCGGCGAGACCGCGCGCGGGCTCGGCGGGTAGAAGACAAAGCCCAGATAATCGGCGCCGCCGGCGACCGCGGCGCACACCGCCGCCTCGGTCGAGAGGCCGCAGATCTTGGTCGCGATGCCGCCGCGGTGCGGCCGCGGCTCAGTGCTCGCGTCGATCGCGGCCGAGCTGGTCAAGCTGCCGGGTAAGCGCATCGATCTGGGCTTCGAGCCGCTGCAGACGCGGATCCTCGCCGCCGGCCTGTTGCATCGGCGGCTCGGGCGCCGGCGGTCTTTCCTCGGCGACAAATGGCGCCAGCAGCTTCAGGGCGCGCTCGAACAGCGCCAGGTTGCGCTTGCCGAGCTCTTCGAATTGGCCGAACGGGAAGACGCCAAAGGTGGCCTCCAGGCTCTTGCGCATCTGCTCCTGGTTGCGGGAGAACACAACCATCGCCTGCTCGAGGTAGCCGGGCACCAGAAACTGCATGCTGTCGCCGTAGAACCCGATCAACTGGCGCAAAAAGCTGATCGGCAGCAGATTCTGTCCTTTTTGCTCCTGTTCGACGATGATCTGGGTCAGCACCGAGCGGGTCAGATCCTCGCCGGTCTTCGCGTCATGAACGATGAAATCGCCGCCCTCCTTTATCAATCTAGCGAGATCGTCGAGCGTGACATAGCTGCTCGTCGCCGTATTGTAGAGCCGACGGTTCGCGTATTTCTTGACGACGACCGGCTTGGCCGGGTCCCTCTCGTCCCCGTTCGGTTTTTCCATGCGCACGCTGTCTCCGGTCGTGAAGGGCCTCCTCCTGCGAGAATACAGCGTTTTGGCGCGAGCGCCGCATCAAACCGGCGGCGGCGCGCCGCCCGCTGCCGCACCTCCTATGACAGCATAACTTACCATGACAGCAGAAGCATAACTTGCGATGAAAGCATATATGTCGAGAGATGACCGATCCCGAGGACCTCGTCCGCCGCTTTCTCATCTTATGGGCCGAATATCTGGCCGCGCTTTTCGCCGACGCCGCGGGCGAAAGCGCCAACGCCGCGGCGGCCGCCTCGGCGCCGGCTGAGGATGGCGCCGGCACGCCCTCCGGCGAGCCCGGACCGCCGGCTGGCACCGCGCCCGCTGCCGGCGCACCTGATGAGCGCCATGATGTTGTGGCTGAGCTCGCGCGCCGCATTGCCAATCTTGAGGAGCGGGTCAGCGGCCTCGAGCGCGGCGCCGGAGCCGCTGCGCCTTCTCGCCGCCGAAATCGAGGCGCTCGGGCCTGAGCGGCTGGCCGCGGCGCTCGACGAGCGCGCCGAGCGCTGGCTCTCGGGGCTCGAAGCCTATCGCCGCCACCCCTACCGCCGCGACCCCGAGCGCCGGAAGGTGGTGTGGCGCGAAGGCACGACCTGCCTTGTCGATTACGGCGTCGATTACGGCAAAACCGGCGCTCCGGCGGTTCTGGTCGTGCCGTCGCTGATCAACCGCCACTACGTTCTCGATCTCCTGCCCGAGCGCAGCTTTTTGGGCCATCTCGCCGAGCACGGCCTGCGACCGCTCGTCGTCGATTGGGACGAACCGGGCCCCGACGAGCGCCGCTTCGATCTCACCGACTATGTCGCCGGGCGGCTCGACGGCGCCTTCGCGGCGGCCCTCGACATCGCGGCCGCGCCGATTGGGGTGATCGGCTACTGCATGGGCGGCCTCTTGGCGCTGGCGCTCGCGTTGCGGCGCCGGCGCGAGGTCGGGTGCCTCGCGGTGCTCGCCACGCCGTGGGACTTTCACGCCGGGCACCGGGCAGGCCAGCTTCTCGGTGCCGCCGCGGAGTGGATTGCCGCAAGCTGCGGCGCTGCCGGGATGGTCCCGGTCGAACTGCTGCAGAGTCTGTTCTTTTTGCTCGACCCGTTCGCCGCCGAGCGCAAATTCGTCCGCTTTGCCGAGCTCGATGCCGAAAGCGCCGCG
Organism: uncultured Alphaproteobacteria bacterium; assembly: GCA_963772295.1. Classification (GTDB taxonomy): domain Bacteria; phylum Pseudomonadota; class Alphaproteobacteria; order ATCC43930; family CGMCC-115725; genus AP-15. Next base: position 91,336 of record CAVYWO010000014.1, on the reverse strand, counting down.
GCACGCGCTTTTGTCGCGCTCGAGGACTGGGTCAACGACGGCGTCCCGCTCGCTCTGCCGATGGCCTGCGAGTGCCTGCGCCTCTGGTACAGGGATAACGAGCCCGGCCGGGGCGTGTGGCGGGTCGCGGGCCGCAGGGTTGCCCCCAGAGAGCTGGAGCGGCCGGCACTCGTCGTCATTCCCGGCGCCGATAGGATCGTGCCGCCGCGCTCGGCCGAGCCGCTCGCCGCTGCCCTCGGCGATGCGACGGTGCTGCGGCCGGCGCTCGGCCATGTCGGGATGATGGCGGCCGCCCGCGCGCCGGCGCTGCTGTGGGCGCCCGTCGCGGATTGGCTGCGGGCGCGGCTGCTCCCGGAAAATCCTAGCGTCGTTTCCTGATTCGCCTCACTTTGACACTGGACGTTGATCTCGCTGCTGATGGCCAGGACAGCCTCCGTCGCCGGTGTGGCCCTCGGCGAATTCGGTGCTGGGCGATCGGAGGCGCGACCGGAACTCGCCGAGGGTTTCCGTCGCAGCACGCATCGCCGCGTGACTGGACATACGACGGCCGCCGCCCCTAGATTGGCCGGCAAGGCGCTCGGCCGCGATCGGCCGGGCCGTTCCCAAACCTCGCAAGGAGATCCTGATGGCAGACGTCGTCATTGCCGGCGCGGTGCGCACCCCGGTCGGGGCGTTCAACGGCGGGCTCGCCAGCCTGCCGGCGCACAAGCTCGGCGAAATCGCGATCGGCGAGGCGCTGCGTCGCGCCAAGGTCGCGCCGGACGAGGTCTCCGAGGTCATCCTGGGCCAGATCCTCGCCGCCGGCGAGGGCCAGAACCCGGCGCGACAGGCGGCGATCGGCGCCGGTTTACCGTTCGCGGTGACCGCCTATGGCGTCAACCAGCTGTGCGGCTCGGGGCTGCGCTCGGTGGCGCTCGGCTCTCAGGCGATCAAGAGCGGCGACGCGGCGATCGTCGTCGCCGGCGGCCAGGAAAGCATGAGCCAGGCGCCGCACTGCATTCACCTGCGCAACGGCGTCAAGATGGGCGATGCCGAGCTCGTCGACACGATGATCCGCGACGGCCTGTGGGATGCATTCAACGGCTACCACATGGGCAATACCGCCGAGAACGTCGCCCAGCGCTGGCAGATCACGCGCGAAGAGCAGGACGCCTTTGCCGCCGCCTCGCAGAAGAAGGCCGAAGCGGCGCAGAAGGCCGGGCGCTTCGCCGCCGAGATCATCCCGGTCAAGATCGCCACCCGGCGCGGCGAGACCATCGTCGACGCCGACGAGCAACCCAGGCACGGCACCACGGTCGAGGTCCTGGCGAAGCTGCGCCCGGCCTTCGACAAGAACGGCACGGTCACCGCCGGCAACGCCTCGGGCATCAACGACGGGGCGGCCGCGGTGGTGCTGATGACCGCGGCCGCGGCGGCGGAGCGCGGCCTCGCTCCGCTCGCCCGGATCGTCTCCTGGGCAACGGCCGGCGTCGATCCGGCGATCATGGGGACGGGGCCGATCCCGGCCAGCCGCATGGCGCTCAAAAAAGCCGGCTGGAGCGTCGTCGATCTCGATCTCGTCGAGGCCAACGAGGCCTTTGCCGCCCAGGCCTGCGCGGTCAACAAGGACCTCGGCTGGGATGTCGGGAAGGTCAATGTCAACGGCGGCGCCATCGCCCTCGGCCACCCGATCGGCGCCTCCGGGGCGCGGGTCCTCGTTACCCTCCTCTACGAGATGGAGCGGCGCAACGCCAAGAAGGGTCTGGCGACCTTATGCATCGGCGGCGGCATGGGGATTGCGATGTGCCTCGAGCGCGATTGAGCGCCCGGGGCCAATGACCAGGGAGGGACGGATGGCGAGGGCAGCGGTGGTCACCGGCGGAACCCGCGGCATCGGTCAGGCGATCTCGATCGCCCTAAAAAATGCCGGCTATCGCGTCGCCGCCGCCTATGGCGGCAACGACAAGGCGGCCTTGGCGTTTCACGCCGCGACCCAAATTCCGGTCTTCAAATTCGACGTCGGCGATTTCGCCGCCTGCGCCGAAGGCGTCAAAGCCATCGAAGCGGCGATCGGTCCGCTCGAGATTCTGGTCAACAATGCCGGGATTACGCGCGATTCGACGATGCATCGGATGAGCTTCGAGCAATGGGACGCGGTGATCCAAACCAACCTCACCTCTTGCTTCAACATGACGCGGCAAGTTATTGAAGGGATGCGTTCCCGAGGTTTTGGGCGCATCGTCAATATCGGCTCGATCAACGGTCAGGCCGGGCAATTCGGCCAGGTCAATTACGCCGCCGCCAAGTCCGGCATCCACGGCTTCACCAAGGCGTTGGCGCAGGAGGGGGCGGCGCGCGGGATCACCGTCAACGCCGTCGCCCCGGGCTATGTCGACACCGAGATGGTGCGCGCCGTACCGCCCGACGTTCTCGAAAAGATTGTCGCGCGGATCCCGGTCGGCCGCCTCGGCAAGCCCGAGGACATCGCCCGCGCCGTCCTCTTCCTGGTCGCCGACGAGGCCGATTTCATCACCGGCGCGACGCTGTCGGTCAATGGCGGCCAGCACATGTATTGAGCCGGTCAGGCGATCTCCTCGGCGGCCCGGCGCGGCAAGGGCGGGTCGCCGTAGAGGTCGCGGGCGCGTTTTTCGAACGCCGCGACCATGCGGCGGACGGCCTCGCCGAACAGCATCTCGATGACCCGTTGCATCAGCCGCGATTTGAATTCGAACTCGACAAAGAAGTCGATGCGGCAGCCGCCCGGGGCCGGCAAAAAGCTCCAATGGTTCTTCAGGTAGCGGAACGGTCCGTCGGCATAGCTGACGTCGATCCGCCGCGGCGGGTCGAGCGCCACGCGCGAGGTAAAGCGTTCGCGGAACATCTTGAAGCCGATGATCAGATCGGCGACGACGCGGTCGGGCCGCCGCTCGCGGATGCGGGCTGCGACGCACCAGGGCAGGAACTCCGGGTAGCGCTCGATATCGGCGACGAGGCTGAAGAGCTGTTCCGGGGTGAACGGCAGCACCCGCTGCTCGGCGTGACGGTTCATGCGCGGCGGCTCAGAACGAGGCGGAAGGCGCCCTGGCACGCGCCGCCCGCAGCCGGGCAAAATCCTCGCCGGCGTGATAGGAGGAGCGCGTCAGCGGTGACGCCGAGACCATGAGAAAACCCTTGCCGACGGCAAATCTGCGAAGCGAACCGAACTCCTCCGGTGTGACAAAACGCGCCACCGCATGGTGCTTTACCGTCGGCTGCAAATACTGGCCAATGGTCAGGAAATCGACTTGTGCCGAACGCAGGTCATCCATCACTTGAAGCACCTCGGTGGTATCCTCGCCCAGCCCGACCATGATGCCCGACTTGGTAAATATCGCCGGATCGAGCTGCTTTACCCGATCGAGAAGGCGCAGCGAATGGAAATATCTGGCGCCGGGCCTTACCGCCGCGTAAAGCCGCGGCACGGTTTCGAGATTGTGGTTGAAGACATCGGGCCGGGCCGCGACGACGGCCTCGATCGCCCCCTCCTTGCGCAGGAAATCCGGGGTCAGGACCTCGATCGTCGTCGCCGGCGCCTTGGCGCGGATCGCCGCGATGGTTGCCGCGAAATGCCCCGCCCCGCCGTCGTCGAGATCGTCGCGGTCGACCGAGGTGACGACGACATGGGCGAGCCCAAGGGCCGCCACCGCCTGGCCGACGCGCGAAGGTTCGTCGGGGTCGAGGCGGTCGGGCCGGCCGGTCGAGACATTGCAAAAGCTGCAGGCGCGGGTGCAGACCCGGCCCAAGATCATCACCGTAGCGTGCCGCTCCTTCCAGCATTCGCCGATGTTCGGGCAGGCGGCTTCCTCGCAGACGGTGTTGAGCCGCATTTCGCGCATCAGCCGGCGCGTCGCCTGGTATTCCGGCGAGCCCGGCGCCCGGACCCGCAGCCAATCGGGCTTCTTCGGCGCCGGATTGTCGGGCCGATGCGCCTTTTCTGGATGGCGCAATGCGGTCGGAGATGTCATCGGCTAGAAGTGGACGGTGCCCCAGAGGGCGTCAAGCGGGTGCGGTTGCCGGCCGCATCGGACCCCCGGCCGCCGCACGACCGTAGGGCGGGTGGAGCGCAAAGGGCTGGGCAAGTATCGTCATAGGGGTCACCAGACGATTCCTTCAAAATTGTACGCTAAGCTGCCTGGGGCAGGGTCCGATCTGGAAGGGCAGCAATGGTGAAGGGTTTCGGATGCCGGCCTGGCGTAACCATGCAGCCGTTCTGAGGGCCGGCGTCCGAAAGCCTCCCAGGGAAAGAACCCGCGGGGGGCTGGGCGGTGCGGTCTGCCGTCTATGGGGATTTGGTGTGGCGGCGGGTTGGGTAGGTGATCTGCTGGCCGCGGTCGGCGGTGGGTGGCCGAGGATCCGGGTCGGGAGTTTGTTGCGGCGGCGGCGGTCGACGGGGCGATTTTGGCGGGATCGACGGCGTAGTGCGGACTTTCGGAGGCGCCGAGGCGAGACGGATGCAACGGCGGAAGCAAGGTTCCCCGGCAGGCGCGTAGTGCGATGAGGCAATGACAGGCGTCATGGCATGGCGGTCCTGACGCCGGCTTGGGGTGATGGCGGGCCGCGCGGCGCGCCGCCGCGCTCGAAGGTCTCGACGATGATCATGCGGCCGCCGCAACAAGGGCATGGCGGGCGATGGTCTGCCGTAACGTCGGCTGCCGGGTCCGGGTCGTCTTGCGCTGCCGGCGGATCCGTCACTGGCACGGGCCCGGCGATCAGTTCTCGGGCGCGCGCAATATTGGCTTTGCATCCGGCGCTGGCGAGCAGCCCGTAGTGGCGGATGCGGTGGAAGCCTTTGGGTAGGACGTGGAGCAGGAAGCGCCTGATGAACTCGTCGGGCGCGAGCGTCATCGTGCGAAACCGCTGCCGGCCGTCGCGGCGGTAGTCCTTGTAGCGGAAGGTCACGCCGCGCTCGTCGAGAGCGATGAGGCGGCTGTTCGAGATGGCGACGCGATGGGTGTAGCGGGCGAGATAGGCGAGCACCGCTTCGGGCCCGGCGAAGGGCGACTTGGCATAGACGAACCATTTCTTCTTCTTGAGTGGTGCAAGGTGCGCGGCGAAGGCCTCGCGGCCACGCAGGCCTTCGAGCTCGCCGAAGAACACCAGCCGGCCCGCCGCGTGCGCGTCGGCGAGGCGCGTCAGGAAGAGCCGCCGGAACAGGCGGGATAACACGCGCACCGGTAAGAGGAAGCCGGGTCTGCAGCGCACCCAGTGCGTACCATCGAGTGATATCCCGCCGCCCGGCACGATCATGTGGAGATGCGGATGGTGGGTCATCGCCGAGCCCCAAGTGTGGAGCACGGCGGTGATGCCGATGCGGGCGCCGAGATGCTTTGGATCGGCTGCGATGGTGAGCAGCGTCTCGGACGCGGCGCGGAACAGCAGGTCGTAAACCACTGCCTTGTTCTGGTAGGCCATCGGGGCAATCTCGGCAGGCAGCGTGAAGACCAAATGGAAGTAGCCGATCGGCAGCAGGTCGGCCTCGCGGGCAGCGAGCCAGTCCTTCGCCGCCGCGCCCTGGCACTTGGGACAATGGCGGTTGCGGCACGAGTTGTAAGCGATCCGGCTGTGGCCGCAATCCTCGCAGCGCTCGACATGCCCGCCGAGCGCAGCCGAGCGGCACTGCTCGATGGCCGACATCACCTGTAGTTGGCCCAGGCTCACATGCCCGGCGTTGGCCTCGCGCCAGGTGGCGCCATGGCGATGGAAGACGTCGGCGACCTCCAGCCTCGGGCGGCTCACCGCCCCGGGCTAGGCTCCGCGGCTCGGCCTCCCCACAGGCAGCGGAGCGAGCCGATCGAGCGGGCTGGTCACGTTGCGGATCGTGGTGTTGGCGACGCGCGTGTAAAGCGCCGTGGTGTCGAGCTTGGCATGGCCGAGCAGCACCTGGATGACGCGGATGTCGGTGTCCTGTTCCAGTAGATGCGTGGCGAAGCTGTGCCGCAACGTGTGCGGCGACACTCGCTTCTTGATCCCGGCGGCCTCGGCAGCGGCATGGACGGCGCGGTTGAGCTGGCGCGTCGAGAGCGGTTCGATCGGATTGCAGCCTGGGAACAGCCAGCCGCGCGGCAGCAGAACGCCCAGACGCCGGCCGTCCGACCACCAGGCCCGCAGCACTTGCAGCAGCTGCGGCGACAGCATGGCGTTGCGGTCCTTGCGGCCCTTGCCCTGCTCGACCCGCAGCAGCATGCGCTCGGAATCGATATCGCCGACCTTGAGCGCGACAACTTCGGAGACGCGCAGTCCGGCGCCGTACGCGGTGGCGAGCGCCGCCTTGTACTTCGGCCCCGGCGCCGCCTGAAGCAGCAGCGTGACCTCCTCGACACTCAGCACGGCTGGTAGCCGGCGCGGTTCACGCACGATCGTGAGCCGCCGCGCAAGGTCCGGCCGGTCGAGCGTCACGGTGAAGAAGAAACGCAGGGCCGCGACCGCGCTGTTGATGCTCGGCGGTTGCATGCCGGTCTGCGTCTGGTGCAGCTGGAAGCGGCGCAGATCCTCAGCCGTCGCGGTGTCGGGCGACCGGCCGATGAAGGCCGCGAACGCCCGCACATGGCGAACGTAGTCATTGCGCGTCTTCTCGGCGAAGCCGCGCACCCTCATGTCCTCGATCATGCGTGCCCGCAGTGCGCTGACGGGCCGCTGGGAAGGATGGGAGGTCATCGGGGTCTCCTCTCTCGAGCCGAAGGTTGCTCGACCTTCGATGCTCGGGATCGGATGCCCCGCCCGTCACGCTTTACCGCTCACTATCCCATCGAAAACGCGCGGACCGCGACACGCGCTCCCCTCCCGCGAGAGCGGGTTCGTTCGTGGGTCGAATGCGGTCATCGGACTGCGTGGTTAGTATCAGCCAATCCGGTCCGATGAGTGGAAACGTTGCGGCCTTGGCCCCCGGAGAGTGCCTCGAAGTCGAGGCTCCCGACATGGCGCGATTTTCGACACCGACACGCCAGACGATTTGGCGGCCGCGTGGCGTTTTCGAGGCGGCGTCGACGTCTTATGTCTTTTTGACTTCACATGTTTTTCGCAGGAGAGATCTTGAAATCTGAAAATCAAGATGGTCTATTCCAACTTGGGCTATGGGATGGCCGTGAAGGCCGCCGACTTGTCGCCCGGCCAGACCTGTGCACAATGGCCATAATCAAGAATCCAGGACGCCCGGTCCACCGATGCGTGCCGGGGTCACCGAGGGAGGGTACCATGCGAGCTTTAGCCCTGTTCCTAGCCGTGGGTGTGCTGAGCACGACGGGCGCGGCGCATGCCCAGTACAAAGCCTGGGTGCTGTCAAAGTTCGTCGACACGCCCGAGGGCCTGACTGTTGACAAGGACGGCAACTACTACACTGCGCTGTTGCACACCGGCAAGATCATGAAGGTGACGCCTGATGGCCAACAGGAGCTGATTGCCACGATCCCGCCGGACAGCAACGCGCACCATGGCTACACCGCCGGCGTCGAGCTTGATAATAAAGGCAACCTGTACGTCGCCTACACGCAGGCTTCGCCGATGTACGAGGCGAGCAACCTGAGCGACCCGTTCCATGCCGCCTGCCGCGACGTCAAGGTGACCGCCTCGGGCGTTTACAAGATCGAGTTAGCCACCAAGAAGGTGACGGCGCTTGCCACCAGGGCGGACGGTTGGCCGTTCTGCTTTCCCGACGACGTCGATATCGACGACCAGGGCAACGTCTACATGACCGACCTGACCTATGCTGGCATCTGGAAGATTTCGCCCGACGGAAAGAAGGTCGACCTGTGGTCGGCCGACCCGTTGCTGAACTGGTCGCCGCAGCCCTATTCCGGCTTCCCGCTAGGCGTCAATGACCTTGCGATCGCACCCGATGGCAAGAGCATCTATGCTGTCACCGACGGCGACCCGATGGTGGTGAAGGTGCCGATTAAGGCCGACGGCACCGCCGGCAAGGCCACGGTCGTGGCGCGCGGCTATTCGCCGTTCGACGGCATTGCGTTCGATGACAAGGCCAACATCTACGTATCGGAAATCCTACGCAGCGAGCTTTGGGTATTGTCGCCGGACGGAGGCAAGCGGGCGCTGGTCGCCAACAAAAAGATGGCGCCGCTGGACGACAACACCAGCCTTGCCTGGTACAAGGGCACCATCTGCACCGCCAATCTCGGCTTCACCCATCAGAAGCCGGAGCAGGCGGACAAGACCATCGTCTGCATCCGCGGCTACGACATGCCATAGGCCGAAGCCCGGCGGCTCGCTGCCGGGATTGATGCGCCCGACCATGGCCACATGCCCGGCCATGCCGGGCGCGAAAGCTTGGTGGCGGCAAACTGAACGACCTGGTCAATGGACATGGGCAAGCCTAACGTGCGGCTGGCGGCGGAAGGCGGCTATCCGTTCGAAGGCGCGGCCGGTCGTCGTCGTGACCGGCTATAAGCGCGCCGCAGTCGAGGCGGCGCTGGCGGACCTCGACGTCGCCGGCTGGCGCGTTGCAGGTGGCGCGCGTGGCCGGGGAGTCCGACCACGCGTTCCTGCTTCAATGGGCGGAAATGTTGGGCGGCGGCGAGCGATGATCGCCGTGAGGCCCGGGGGGCTTATTCCATCGCTTTTCCAATCGATAAGGTATTGGCGCATTTTCCGGGCAAGATCATGGTCAAGTCCGGTGAATCCTATCCTTAGCTCAACCCGCTTCCCGACATTCGCGACCGTCCAAATGGGCTCGGATGAATGCGTGCACTGGGCGGTAAACCCTATTTCGGGCTCGCACCGGAATGCCGGCTTTTCGCACAGATTCCGGTCCTTCCCGAGGCGACCCATGTAGGCGCGCTTTCCACCCGATGCAGTCGTCGGGTTGGACGGTCGGCACTAGCGTACGATTTTGCACAAATCGTGCGATGACCCCTCATAGGGGCTGGATCGACGCTGTACGTCCTTCGACTGCGCGCTTCGCGCGCTGCTCAGGATGAGGCACATTGAACAATGCCATCAAAGCTTTACCTCATGGTGAGGAGCGTCCCGGCGATCCCCGGAACGCCCGCCCCCTCCGCCCGCCCGCCAGGGCGGGCGGAGGGGGCGGGCTCTTGGCGGACGGCCGTCCGGGGACGGACGCGTCTCGAACCACGTACGGGGCAGATGCAGCGCAATTCTTGCCCAGCCTCGCAAGCGCAACCGGCCGCCCGTCCCTGGCGGCTCGCGACGCCGGTGGCGGACTAAAAGTGGATCGCCCGCCGGTAGGCGTCGAGCACCGCCTCGTGCATCGTCTCCGACAGGGTCGGGTGCGGAAAGATGGTGCGGATCAGCTCGGCCTCGGTCGTCTCGAGGGTCTTGGCGATGGCAAAACCCTGGATCAGTTCGGTGACCTCGGCGCCGACCATGTGCGCGCCCAACAGCTCGCCGGTCTTGCCGTCGAACACGGTCTTGACCAGTCCCTCGGTTGCCCCGAGCGCTACCGCCTTGCCGTTGCCGATAAACGGAAAATGGCCGACCCGGACGGCGTAGCCGGCGGCTTTTGCGGCCTCTTCGGTCAGACCGATGCTGGCGACCTGCGGCCGGCAGTAGGTGCAGGCCGGAATGTTGCTCGGGTCGAGCGGGTGCACATCGTTGACCCCGGCGATGTGCTCGACGCAGACCACCCCCTCGTGGCTCGCCTTGTGCGCCAGCCAAGGCGGCCCGACGAGATCGCCGATCGCATAGATCCCCGGCTCGCCGGTGCGCAGCCAGCAATCGACGACGACGTGCGTCCCCCGCACTTCGACGGCGGTGCCGTCGAGACCGATATCCTCGCCATTGCCGACAATGCCGACCGCCACGATCACGTTCTCTACCGAGAGCGCGAGCGAGCGGTCGCCGGCCTCGACTTGCGCGGTCACCCGATCGGCGGCGCTGTCCAGGGCCTTGACCGTGGCTCCGGTATGGATCTTGATACCTTGTTTTTCCAGTGCGTTGCGGACAAATTCCGAGATTTCGACGTCTTCGACCGGCAAGATGCGGTCGAGCAGCTCCACGACCGTAACATCAGCGCCCATATCGCTGTAAAAACTTGCGAATTCAATTCCGATTGCGCCCGAGCCGACGACCAGCACGGATTTCGGGATCGCCGCCGGCACCATCGCTTCCTTATAGGTCCAGACTCGCTTGCCGTCCGCGTCGAGACCGGGCAGGGCCCGGGCCCGCGCCCCGGTGGCGAGGACGATGTGCGGCGCTCCCAGCTCGACGACCGGCTCGCCCTCCCGTTCGACCGTCAACCGGCCCTTGCCGGCGAGCCGCCCGTGGCCGTCGAACACGCTGACCTTGTTCTTCTTTAGAAGAAAGGCGACCCCGTTCGATAGCTGCTCGGCGACGGCCCGCGAACGGCGCACGAGCTGGGCCGCGTCGAAGCCGATGTTGGTAGCCGAAAATCCATATTCGTCAAGATGATGCAGCAGATGCCACAGCTCGGAACTGCGGAGCAGGGCCTTGGTCGGAATGCAGCCCCAATTGAGGCAGATGCCGCCGAGATGCTCGCGTTCGACGAGTGCGGTCTTGAGCCCGAGCTGGGCGGCGCGGATCGCCGCGACATAGCCGCCCGGCCCGCCGCCCAAAACCACCAGATCGAACGCATTCTCGGCCAAGGGGGCCTCCCCGCCTCACAGCAGCATGGTCAGCGGGTCCTCGACAAACCCCTTGAACGCGGCGAGGAATTTAGCCCCGGTCGCGCCGTCGACGACGCGGTGGTCGCAGGCGAGCGTAGCGCTCATGACCGTCGCCACCGCGAGCGCCCCCTGCTTGACCACGGGCCGCGCTTCGCCGGCACCGACCGCCAGGATGCCGCCATGCGGCGGGTTGATGACGGCCGCGAACTCGCGCACCCCGTACATGCCGAGATTGGAGATCGAAAACGTGCCGCCCTGGAATTCCTCCAGTTTCAGCTTGCCGGCGCGGGCGCGGGCGACGAGATCCTTGGTTTCCGCGGCAATTGTCGCGAGGCCTTTGCGGTCGGCCGCTTTGACGATCGGCGTGATCAGACCCTCGTCGAGCGCCACCGCGACGGCGATGTCGACGGTGTCCCATTCGAGGATTGCGTCCTCGCTCCACGACGCGTTCGCCGCCGGCACGCGGCGCAGTGCGAGCGCCGCCGCCCGGATCACAAAATCGTTGATCGAAATCCGGTAAGCATCTGATTGCGCGTTTAATTCCTTGCGCGCCCGCAACAGCCCATCGATCACGCAGTCGATCGTCAGATAGAAATGCGGGACCGTCTGTTTCGATTCGGAGAGCCGGCGCGCGATCACCCGCCGCATCGCGGTGAGCGGTCGCTCGGCATAGGGCGGATTGCCCGCCAATGCCAGGACCCGCTCTTTCGACCAGCCCGGCGCCGGGCTCGGCGGGGCGGCGGCGCGAGCGATCGCCGGCGCCGCCCGGGCGGCGCCCAGCGCCGCCTCGATATCGGCCTTGACGATGCGACCCTGGGGGCCGGTGCCGGCGATCGTCGCCAGGTCGAGCCCGGCCTGATCGGCCATGCGCCGGGCGAGCGGGCTGACCAAGATCCGCCGTTCCTGACCATTGCCGGCCGCCGGCGGTAGCGCCGCGGCGGCCGGTGCCGCCTCCGGCGCAGCGGGAGCGGGCGGGGCGGCCGCCGCGGCGGGGGCAAAGCTCGCCAAGACCGAACTGTCCTCGCCCTCGCCCAACAAGAGCGCGATCGGGGCGTTGACCTTGATCCCTTGCGCACCCTCGGGGACCAGGATCCGGCCGATCGTCCCATCCTCCGCGGCTTCGACCTCCATCGTCGCCTTATCGGTTTCGATTTCGGCCACGACGTCGCCGGGATGGACCGCGTCGCCCTCCTTTTTGAGCCATTTGGCGAGGTTGCCCTCGGTCATCGTCGGCGACAGCGCCGGCATCAGGATCTCGATCGGCATGACGGCGGACTACCACCTAGCGGCAGTTGACGCGAATTTCTCGGCCACCACATTAGTGCGGTTTTCGATCGAATGGCATCGGCAGGAGCAGCCCCCTCACCCTTCCCGCTCCCCCCAAGGGGGCTTTGTCCATAAATAGCCCCTTTTTGTGCACGAATTATGTTTAATGTGCAGAACAGGCTTGTCGAACGATGGGCGAGGTAAACTGGCCAGCCTTAGAAATCTTTGTTGAGTTGTAACGCCCTCTTGGCTGCCTCGTCGGCTTGTTTTTGTTGCCATGCCACAGTCGATCCAATAAACGCATGGCATCCGTGATTTTGGTGTCCCCCTTCCGGCCCACAGATTAGATAAATTGCACCAACGGAACCCGTCCAGATGTAAAGACCTTCGTGAGCCGCTGGAACTGAACCAAAATGAGCAAAAAATGCCGTAATCATCGTTTTCTCATTATTTAAGCCTTCTTTCGAAAATATAATAACCTGAGAAAAACGGCCATTATCGAACTCATACGAGATACCCATCAACGCAGCATCACCGAGTTTCAATTTGTCATTGATGCGATTGTACAGGTCACCAGCATCAGGGATCATTTGCGACTGGACCGCTGATAGTGGCGTGCCCCAAGAAATCCCCCGGAAGCCTGTCGGCTCGTTCTGGAAGGCAAACGCGGTACTTGGCAATAGCAGGCAGACAATCAAGCATATCCACAGTTTCATGTTCGCCTCCCGCCGATCACCGCCGCTAAATCGTGCACAGGCCGCGGTATTTACCACGTTCTCCAATCTTGATCGGCAGGATTCCACGGCCCTTGCCGGGGACCAGAACCTTGCTAGCAGCCAGATCACGAGGCCCGGGGCGCGCAAGAAGCCGTGGAAAATTTTCCCACGGTCCTCCCCCTGTCGGCAACCCGATGAAGGCCTCAAGTTGATTTGACAGCCACGCGCAACCCGGCCCCTTGGAGCCCCTGCCCCCTCACGCCTCCACCCCTGCATCTCTATATAGTGCGGCGATTGCCAACTGGCGTGATGAGATGATCGATGACCTGGATGTGCGTAACGCTCCCCGACGATGCGGCTATCCGAGAGACTATCTTACAAGATGCTTTTGCGAAGGTTTGGGTCAAAGCCGGAGCACCGCCAGAAGAGATTATGTATAGAACTGAATCGAGCATCGGATCACAATACTTTTTTACACCAGTCGCAGTCAGCATAGCACGACCTTTACTGCTTCAATTCGGCGGCGCAGATTGCCCTGAGCCAAATGTCGGCGAGCTAATCGTCATGGTAAAAAACGAAGGTGCGGCTATTACGAGATAATGATGCCAACAATAACGAGCAAATCCCTAATAAGCGGTATGGCGTTGACGCGAAAGAAGGAATCGGCGCAGTCGAATTCTTCCTCCCGCTTTTCGTGGGAGATCAAGGAACCCCCTTGGCTTCACCCGCGGGCGGCCGATATGGTGCCGGAGGTGGCGGCTAGGTTGCTGAGCGCGTATTGGGGCTAGTCTCGGGCTTGCCATCTGCGAAAACGACTTTTGCGGTTGGTTGTGATGTTGCAAGCCTATTTCGATGGCAGCACCGAAAGCGGAATTGCTCTTATCGTTGCGGGATATATGGCAACTGTTGATTTATGGCTGAAATTTTCAGATGACTGGGCCGAATTCCTGACGATCTCCCCTCGGATGACTGTTTTCAAAATGAGCGCGATAGGACAATTCCAAATGGAACGCGCTATGTTTCATTATCGCGCCATAGAACGCGCAACTCTAATTGGCATAGGATGCGCCATTTCAATAGAATCGCTCGCCAATGTAGTTAGGAATCTTAATTTAGATCCAATAAATAAGAATCCATATTATCTCGCTTGGCGTGCTGTGGTTACACTCTCCCTCGAAGCCGCCAGATTGCTTCGTCTGGAGGATCAAATTGAGTTTGTGTTTGATGAGCAAAGCGATAAAGTGCCCATCATAAAATCGTGGGACTATTATTATAGCGGGGCACTCGGCACGCCGAGTACTCCGCCATACTGCTCTCGCCATCCGAACCCTGCTGGCGGCGACGAAGGATCGCAAGCACGCGGCGGCGATGTTTGCTCCCGATATGGATAATTACAGGTGGACGGGCATCTCCCGTGAAGCTGCTAACAGCGTATGGCTATGACTGGCTGGCGGGGATAATGCGCCCCCCGTTGTGGCGTCCCGAATCATTGGCCGCGATGAACCAAAACACGCAGAAGACCCTAATCCATATGCGTATTCCGATGATGTCGACCGGGCATTCCGATTGATGTCGGCCACCTGTTCCGATCGAAGTCGGCCGGCCGTTCCGACTGATGTCGGCCGGGGTGGCGGAGCGCCCGCTGGACGGATGCAGGTTCTCGGGCAACGCCTCGAATGTCAACCGGCGCGCAAAAGTGCCCCTGATCGGCGTGCAAAAGTGCCCCCCTTTTCGGCGCTTGATGTGGTTGTCCCGGTAGCGAACAGGAGGGGACCCGCGCGCGCCGCGCAGTGCCCTCCCGAGCGACGAAGCGGCGCGCGCGGGAGGTGCCTGTTTGCCGGGGCAACCAAAGGAGCGGCTAATCGCGACCAAAGCCTCGAGGCGGTTCGATCGCTTGGAGTTCGTCAAGGTCGAGCTCGTCGATGGCTTGCAACGCTTCAGCCGTCGCGCCCTCCTGAAGGCTTTCGGGCAAGGCCTGCAGCCAAGCGCGATATTCGGCCTGAAGGGCGAGCAGGACGGCGACAGCGTCGTGCCAGCGGCGGGCTCGGCTTCGGCGGTCGACCGCTGGTCGGTAACGGATCACCGGCCGGGGTGTAGCGCGGGCAGCGCGATGCCGCGCCTGTCGCTCGGCATTGGTCAGCGGTCTGTCGCTGAGGGGCTTAGGGGGGCATGGGTTCACTCCGAAGCGTTACGTAACGGAACCGGGACGGGGGGTTTTGGACGAGATCGGGCGCGATCTCGGGTCAAGCGGCGGCGATTTTCGGCGCCTTCTGCTTGCGCAGGCTGTCGCCGCTGAGCTGCAGACGATGAGCGTTGTGGATGATGCGGTCGAGGATGGCGTCGGCGAGGGTCGGTTCGCCGATCAGACCGTGCCAGCGGTCGACCGGGATCTGGCTGGTGATCAACGTGGCACCGCGGCCGTAGCGGTCCTCGACGATCTCCAGCAGGTCGTGGCGCTGCTCGGGGCCGAGCGGCTCGAGGCCCCAATCCCCGGATCAAGTCCGGGGACCGAGGATCAACAGCTTGACACCGCCGAGGGCGCGCATCAGACGGGGGTAGCGGCCGTCGCCGCGGGCGAGCGCGAGATCGCCGAACATGCGCGGGATGCGCTGGTAGAGGACCGAGCGGTTGTCGCGGCAGGCCTTTTGTCCGAGGGCGCAGGCGAGCCAGCTTTTGCCGACGCCGGCGGGGCCTTCGATGATCAGGTTCTGCGCCGCGTCGATCCAACGACCGGCGATCAAGGCCTGGAACAGAGTACGGTCGAGGCCGCGGGCGGCGCGGTAATCGACGTCCTCGACCGCCGCCTGGTGGCGCAGCCGGGCAAAGCGCAGCCTGGCCCGCAAACGACGTTCGTGGCGCTCGGTGGCCTCGCGGTCGAGCAACAGGGCGAGCCACTCGGCATGCGACAGCTCGGCGCTTTGCGGATTCGCCTCCAGTTCGGCGAAGGCACGCGCCATGCCGGCGAGCCCGAACTGGTGCAGCTGGTCGATCGTGGGATGGGTCAGCAAGGGAACACCTCCTCAATGGTAGTAGTGGGGGCCGCGGATGTTGGGGTGGTCGGGCAGCAGCTCGCCTTGCCCGGCCGGCTTGGGCGGGCGCCGATCGAGGCCGTGCTTGAGGATCGACTGGATCGAGCCGTAGGAACGGGCGCCGATGTCGAGGCCGCGGTCGCAGGCCGTTTCCAGCCGCGCAGCGCCGTACTGCCGCGCCAGGCGCAAGATGCCGATGCAGGCGCGGTAGCCCTGCTCGGGATGCGGCCGGCTTTCGAGGATCAGGGCCGTCAGCTTGGCGGTGCTCGGGCCGATCGCAGCCGCGTCGGCGCGGATGCGCTCGATCGTCCACTCGGCATAGCGCCGGTGGGCGCTCGGCATGTGCTCGGCGATCGTCGTGTGCCGGCCGCGGCCGGCGCCGCGCAGATGCACCGCCACGCGCTCGCCCTTGCAGAACAGCTCAATCGTGCGGACGGTGATGCGGGCATCGAGCTGCTGGCGGATCAGCCGATGCGGCACCGAGTAGTAATGCCCGTCGATATCGACGTGGTAGTCGAGGCCGACCCGGCGCAGCCGCCATTCGGCATATTGATAGCGTTCGGCGGGCAGCTCCTTCAGCGCCGGCCGGTCGAGTTCGAGGAACAGCTCGCGGCGGCTGACGCCGAGGCGGCGCATCGGCCGCGCGTTGAGATCGACGACCAGCTCGGCGATCACCCGGTTCAGCTCGACCAGCGAGAAGAAGCGGCGGTTCCGCAACCGCGCCAGAATCCAGCGCTCGACCACCAGCACGGCAACCTCGACTTTCGCCTTGTCGCGCGGCTTGCGGACGCGCGCCGGCAGGATCGCGGTGCCGTAATGGGTCGCCAGATCGAGATAGGTGCGGTTGAGCCCCGGCTCGTACCAGTTGGCACGATCGACCCCGACCCTCGGGTTGTCGGGAACGAGCTGCGCCGGCACACCGCCCATAAAGGCCAGCGCCCTGACGTGCGCGCCGATCCAATCCGGCAGCGTCTGCGTCGCGGTCGCCTCGGCATAGGTGTAATTGGAGGCGCCCATGACGGCGACGAAGATCTGCGCCGGCCGGATCTCGCCGCTGCTGCCGTCGATCACGTCGATCGTCTGCCCGGCATAGTCGACGAACAGGCGCTCGCCGGCGGGATGGGTCTGACGCATCGTCGGCGACAGCCGGCCTTCCCAGGCGCGGTACAACTCGCACCAGCGGCTGTAGCCGTAGCCGCCGGGCTCTCGCTGTCGGTATTCCTCCCAGAGCAGTATCAAGGTGACGCCGGGCCGACGCAGCTCGTGATGGACATAGGCCCAATCCGGCTCTGTCTTGCGCCGCGTGCCTTGCTCGGCGCTATGGCCGGCATACAGCATCGCCTCTAGCACGCGGTCGGTCAGCGTCGCCGGCAATGGCCACTGCAGGCCCGCCGCCGCGACCCGTTCCAAGGTCAGCCCAACGGTGCTGCGCGCAACCCCCAGCGAGCGAGCGATCGCCCGGTCGGTGGCGCCGCATTCGTGCTTGAGGCGCAGGATCTCCCGTACTCGACGCATCGACACTCTCTCGGCTGGCATCGGTCCCCCCGCTCGTCGTTCCGGCGACGAGCAGAGCGCCGAGCACCGCCCAGCGGTCGAGCGCTTGCCACCCCTTCCCGGGGTGGCCGACTTCAAATCGGAATGGCCGAGATCAAATCGGAATTGGTGGCCGACTTCATTCCGGAATCAGTGGCCGACTTCGCCCGGAATACGCAAATCCATAGAGAGAACGTTCTTCATCATTTTCGCTGTCCGCAAAAAAGACGCGCAGTGACGCAGTATCTCAAGATCGCTATCCGAAAGGGGCTCCAGCTTAAAATGCATGGTATTATTCCTGATCCGCCGGACTTCTTCCAACTGCTGGTTGAACCGTGTTCGATCTAACAGCAACCCGAGCTTGGACCACGCATCCTTCCGCGAAAGCAGGCGCAAATATTCTCCGAGCGTCAAATCATCCAAACCGATAACAGTTCGGCTTTCATCGGATGTGTCTTTAGCGTCTCGTAAATCTTGGATCGTGAAGCCGCTTCCGAAAATGAGCCCTCTAATATGGTTTTCAAACTCATTCAGGAGCAGGAAAGGTTCTGAAAGCCGCTGCAACTCGATCGCCAAATCAGTTGTAGTTAATATTCCCGTTATTTTGTTATGTTTATTACGAATAAGGGCATATTGGTGTTTAGATATCTCCTCAACAGCATCAAGTAACGGGGTATCGTTGGTCAGAATGCATGGCGAGGGGGTCATGCATTCTCGGATTTGAGCGTCGCGGGGGCCGCCCCGCAACAGCCATCTACCTATTGAATGCCAGCTTACTACCCCTTTTACCTCGCGCCCTGCCATTACCGGCAGTTGCGAGAAGTCGTTCTGCAACATTATGGTGACTGCCTCGATGATAGTGTCATTAGGAGAAACGCAGAGTAATTCAGTATTAGCAGCCTTCAACATGCTAACCCGGAGCGTGGCGTCGTAAATGAGCGACAACTCTTTTGGAGTCGCAATGCTCTGCCGACCGGGGAATGGTATTATTTAGGCAGTCCCGTCATCAACGAGTTGAGCAAAATCCCATTTGGCAAATTCGTCGAATTTATCCTTGCTTGTATTGTGATCTACTTTAGTGGGATGGTGATCTGCCCATTCGATTACCCGATCACTGATTAGCTCTAATACTACTTTGTTCATGAGAGCCACAACCTCTTCTCGTTCTTTTTCTATTATGCCCAAGCGAAAGTTAACGTCGGCCTCAATGAACTGCTCGTTAAAGTCAGGCTCAGTATACAAGAGAAGTTCGCGCATCGTTGTATGAATGATGTAGCTCACATAGACATCGCGGTGCTCGGCCCCAAACCAACTGAGCAACTGCCGCACAGTTATTGGATTTACTATTTCACCTGCTGTGAGGCGTGCTGCAATCTGTTCAAATATGTCATACCCGGTGAGACACTTATTAGGTTCGCCAAAAGGTTTGAAAAATCGTAAATATCGCGGTCGCTTCCTCCGAGGAAAGCTTCCTAGTTCCGAGTTGCTTTAAATCCTCCGCTTTCTCGCCAATCTGCGCTGCTGTCACATCTGGGTTCTGGTCAACCCACTTCCCGAGGCGAGTTGAAAGCAGTTCGCGGGACACAATTCGGTGAAGTAGCGCGTCCCCACTTTTGTCTTCACGGAAATCAACAATGTCATCGAGGCCGCCAACAACAATGTCGGGGTCGAGTCGGAGACCATTGTCGCGCAATGCCTTACGAATGCTCTGATTGGTGCGGAATCCGCGTTGTCGTGCCCCAAACCAACTCAACAAATCACGAACTGATATAGAAGCTACCTGCTGCCTGCTTTTGATTCGGTCCGCGATTTCTGCCAGCCGCCTTTCGCCGTCCGAGTAGTTATCGTGAGCCATTGATCGCCTTCCGAGCCAGGAGCACTGGCATAGCCCTTTATGAGCGATAATCGAAGCGGCTTCGTCGGGCGCGGTGGGCTGCGATGGTGGCAGGCGTGTCGAACTTTCCCCTCTAATGGTCCGTGATACGAGATGCCGTGTCGCTCCAGAGCCGGCTCAAGGCTTGCGGGCTGTTCCGCCTTAGCTGTGCCTGCCGGCGCAGCCGGGGTCTAGTGAGGGTGCGGGCGTTACGAGAGGCATGATCGCTGTGTTTTTCGCTTTCGTTTTGAATGGCAGGGCGTGCCACCCGATCGGAAACCGCACTAGCGATAGGCAACGGCGCGCGCGGCAGCGACGATGTCCTCGACTTGCGGCACCGCCAAATGCTCGAGGTTGGCGGCGTAGGGGAGCGGCACGTCCTTGCCGGCGACCCGCTTCAACGGGGCGTCGAGCCAGTCGAAGCACTCTTCCATGACCATAGCCGCGATCTCGGCGCCAATCCCGGCAAACGGCCACCCCTCTTCGACCGCGACGATGCGGTTGGTCTTCTTGACCGAGGCCGCGACCGTCGCAAAATCGAACGGCCGCAGGCTGCGCAGATCGACGACTTCCGCCGACAGCCCGGATTTTTCCAGTTCCGCGGCCGCCGCCAGCGCCAGTTTCACCATGCGCGAGAAGGCGGTGATGGTCACGTCCCGCCCCGGCCTCGCGATCCGCGCCCGGCCGATCGGCACCAGAAACTCCGGATCGACCGGAACGTCGAAGCTTTCGCCGTAAACGAGTTCGTGTTCGAGAAAGATGACCGGGTTCGGGTCGCGGATCGCCGACTTCAAGAGACCCTTGTGATCGGCGCCGCTGAACGGGGCGACCACCTTGAGCCCGGGACAATGCGCATACCAGCTGGCATAGCATTGCGAATGTTGGGCGGCGACCCGCGCGGCGATGCCGTTGGGGCCGCGGAACACGATCGGGCACCCGACCTGCCCGCCCGACATATACCGGGTCTTGGCGGCCGAGTTGACGATTTGATCGATCGCCTGCATCGCGAAATTGAAGGTCATAAATTCGACGATCGGGCGGAGGCCGGCAAAGCCGGCGCCGACGCCGAGGCCGGCGATGCCGTGTTCGGTGATCGGCGTGTCGACGACCCGGCGCGCCCCGAACTCCTGCAAGAGCCCCTGGCTGACCTTGTAGGCGCCCTGATATTCGCCGACTTCCTCGCCGATCAGAAACACCGCGTCGTCGCGCCGCATCTCCTCGGCGATCGCGTCGCGCAGCGCCTCGCGTACGGTCATCATCCGGGTCGCGCCGCGATATTCGGGCTCGGCCGGCGCCCGCCGGTCAGCGGCGCCCGCCGCCGGCGCGGGCGGCCGAGACTTGGTTACCAGCGCCGGACGGCGCTCGGCGACCGGCGCCGGCCGCGCGCGCTCGGCCGCCGCCCCGCCATTACCGGCGATCAACGCAATCGGGGTGTTGACGGCGACATGGTCGGTGCCTTCCGGAATGACGATCTTCGAGAGGACGCCGTCGTCGACCGCCTCCATCTCGATCGTCGCCTTGTCGGTCTCGATTTCTGCGAGCACATCGCCGGCGCTCACCCTCTCCCCCTCTTCTTTGAGCCAGCGCGCGATCTTGCCCTCGGTCATCGTCGGCGACAGCGCCGGCATCAGCACTTGCGTGGCCATGCCCATCATGATCCCCACTGCTCCGGTCGCAACCCCCCGGCCGCGCCTCCGCCAAGCGATGCCGGGCGCAATCTCCGGGACAATTCAGGCCTCGGCGAGCACATCCGTCCACAGTTCGGCGGGATCCGGTTCAGGGTTGTCCTGGGCGAATTGCGCCGCCGCCGCGATGCGGCTGCGGACCTCGGCGTCGATCGCCTTGATCACCGCTTCCGCGGTTCCGCTCTCGGTCAGCCGACGCCGCGCCTGATCGAGCGGATCGTGCTCGGTGCGCACCCGGTCGACCTCGTCTCTGGTCCGGTATTTCGCCGGGTCCGACATCGAATGGCCGCGATAACGGTAGGTCAGCATCTCGAGGATGATCGGTCCCCGGCCCGAGCGCGCATGGTCGGCCGCGGCCAGGCCGGCCTCGTGCACGGCCAGCACATTCATCCCGTCGACCTGCTCGCCGGCGATGCCAAAGGCCATGCCGCGATGGAACAAATCGGTGCGGGCCGAGGCCCGGTCGACCGAGGTGCCCATCCCGTACCGGTTGTTCTCGATGACATACACCACCGGCAGCCGCCACAGCGCCGCCATGTTGAGGCTTTCCGCAACCTGGCCCTGATTGACCGCGCCGTCGCCGAGAAAGGTGACCGAGATCAGCCCGTTATCGCGATAGCGGTGGGCGAAGGCGAGGCCGGTGCCGATCGGCACCTGGGCGCCGACGATGCCGTGCCCGCCAAAGAAATTCTTCTCCCGGCTGAACATATGCATCGAGCCGCCCTTGCCGCGCGAATAGCCGTCGCGGCGCCCGGTCAATTCCGCCATGACGCCCTTGGGGTCCATGCCGCTGGCCAGCATATGACCGTGATCTCGATACGACGTGACGATCGTGTCGCCGGGCTTGAGGGCCGCCTGCATGCCGACGGCGACCGCTTCCTGGCCGATGTAGAGGTGGCAAAAGCCGCCGATCAGCCCCATGCCGTACATCTGCCCGGCGCGCTCTTCGAAACGCCGGATCAACAGCATGTCGCGATAAAAATGCAGCAGTTCCTCCGGCTCGACGCCCGCCTCCGCGAATTCGACCTTGCCGGTAACTGCCATCCCGCTTCCCCTCCATCCTCGCCCCGGGGCCGCCACGCCTCGACCCGAAGATGGTCGGAAATTCGCGGCGGCGCAACCTCGACTCGTTCAAATCATTGTGCGACAATGCATATTCGCCGATGCCGCGACCCGAAAGCGGTGGGCGCGCTCGCGGTTAATGCGGCGGCGGGATGATGACGATCTCGTTGGGCGCGGCGAGGTTGAGCGTCGCCCGGACCCGCTCGTCGAGCAAATCGGGATCGAGATGGTCGGGCGTCAGGTTTTTGACCTTAAGGTCGAGCGCCGCATGCTCGGCACGGAGCCGTGCGAGCTTGTCGTTCTCGGCCTGGATCGCGTGCGTCAACCGCAGCCAGGCGTGCAATCCGCGGTCGCCCACGACCAGGTGATAGGCGAAATAGCCGGTCAGAACGATCCCCAGAACGAGACCAATCAGGGCCCGCGCGCGGCGCCGCAGTCCTCGCGACCAGATCATCGGTCAAAGAGACGATCGATCACCCCGGCCGTCAATCGCAGAGGGCCGGCGCGGGCGGCAATTTGACGAGGCGATCGAGTGCCGCCAGCCCTTCGAGGAGCGCCGGCAGTGCCTTCAGCGGCACCATTGTCGGGCCCTCGCAAGGGGCGGCATCGGGATCCTGGTGGGTTTCGATGAACAGTGCGCCGACCCCGACCGCGGTCGCGGCGCGGGCGAGGACCGGAGCGAACGCGCGCTCGCCGCCGGAGCGGTCGCCGAGCCCGCCCGGGTGCGCTACCGAATGGGTGGCATCGAACACCACCGGATACCCGGTTTGCGCCATGATCGGGAGGGCCCGCATATCCACGACCAAGGTATTGTAGCCAAAGCTGGTGCCGCGCTCGCAGAGCAAGATTTGCCGATTGCCGGTCGAGGCGATTTTGGCCGCGACGTGCCGCATGTCCCACGGCGCCAGAAACTGGCCTTTCTTGACGTTGATCGGCTTGCCGGCAAGGCCGGCGGCGAGCAACAGATCGGTCTGGCGGCAGAGAAACGCCGGGATCTGCAGCGCGTCGACGACCGCCGCGACCGGCGCGCACTGCTCCGGCGCGTGAATGTCGGTCAACACCGCAAGGCCGGTCCGTTCCCTGATCTCGGCCAGAATCGGCAATCCGGCGCTGAGCCCGATGCCGCGCGCCGACCGGTGCGACGACCGGTTCGCCTTGTCGAACGAGGTCTTGTAGATGAGCCCGATGCCGAGCTTTTGGGCGATCTCGGCGAGCGCCGCGCTGATTTCGAGCGCGTGCGCGCGCAATTCGAGCGTGTTCGGCCCGACGATAAACGCCAAAGGCAGGTCATTGCCGATGACGATGTTGCCGACCGCAACCCGGCGCGGGGCAAACGAATCGACGATCGGCGGCTCGATCATCATACCAGCCGCGACTGGTCGAGCGCCGCGCGGACGAACGAGGTGAACAGCGGATGCGGCTCGAACGGCCGCGATTTCAGCTCCGGATGGAATTGCACGCCGATGAACCAAGGGTGGTCGGACCGTTCGACGATCTCCGGCAGAACGCCGTCGGGCGACATCCCTGAAAAACGCAAGCCGACCGCGACGAGCCGCTCTTTGTAGCGGATGTTGATCTCGTAGCGGTGGCGATGGCGTTCGCTGATCCGGGTGGTGCCGTAGATTTCGGCGGCGCGGCTCCCCGACGCCAACACCGCCTCGTAGGCGCCGAGCCGCATCGTTCCGCCGAGATCGTCTTCCGAGTTGCGCCGCTCGACGATGTTGCCGCGCATCCACTCGGTCATCAGCCCGACGACCGGATGCTCGCACGGGCCGAATTCGGTCGATCCGGCTCCGGGCAGATCGGCCAGATCGCGCGCCGTCTCGATGACCGCCATGTGCATGCCAAAGCAGATGCCGAAATACGGCACGCGCCGCTCGCGAGCAAAGCGCGCGGCCTCGATCATCCCTTCGGTGCCGCGCTGCCCAAAGCCGCCGGGGACAAGGATGCCGTGCACGCCTTCGAGCTGGCGGACCGCCTCGGCCTCGGCCTCGAACACCTCCGAATCGATCCATTCGAGCTTGACCCCGACCCGGTTGGCGATGCCGCCATGCGCCATCGCCTCGGCGAGCGATTTATAGCTGTCCGGCAACTGCGTGTACTTGCCGACGACGGCGATCGTCACCGCGCCTTCCGGCTTGCGAATGGCGCCGACGATATCGTCCCACCGCGCGAGATCGGGCTCGGCCGCGGCGATCCCGAAATGGCGGCAGACTTCGCGGTCGAACCCCTCGGCGTAGTAGGCGCGCGGCACCGCATAGATCGTGTCGACATCGAGCGCCGGGATGATCCGGTTCTCGCGCAGATTGCAGAAGAGCGCGATCTTCCGGCGCGCCGGCGGCGGGATCGGACGGTCGCAGCGGCACAACAGGATGTCCGGCTGGATGCCGAGGCCAAGCAGTTCCTTGGTCGAATGCTGGGTCGGCTTGGTCTTCAGCTCGCCGGCCGACGGGATCCACGGCACCAGGGTCAGATGCACATAGAGCACGCGCTCGCGCCCGAGCTCGTACCCGAGCTGGCGAATCGCCTCGAGAAAGGGCAGGCTTTCGATGTCGCCGACGGTGCCGCCGATCTCGCACAGGACGAAATCCTCGCCGCCGAGATCGGCCTGGATGAACTCCTTGATCGCGTCGGTGACGTGCGGGATCACCTGCACCGTGGCGCCGAGGTATTCGCCGCGGCGCTCGCGGCCGATCACGGTCGAGTAGATCCGGCCGGTGGTCACCGAATCGCTTCGGCGCGCGGCAACGCCGACATAGCGCTCGTAATGCCCGAGATCGAGATCGGTCTCGGCGCCGTCATCGGTGACGAACACCTCGCCGTGCTGGTACGGGCTCATCGTCCCCGGATCGACGTTCAAGTACGGATCGAGCTTGCGCAGCCGGACGGTAAAGCCGCGCGCCTGCAGCAAGGCGCCGAGCGCGGCGGCCGTCAGACCCTTGCCGAGAGAGGAGACCACGCCGCCGGTTATGAAAATAAACCGCGTCATGGAACTCCAGCTTACAGCATTCGCCGCGGGCCGCCACCGCAAAGAATCGCGCGGATGGCGAGCGGCGCCCCGTCAACGCGCGAGCGGCGCGCTCGGCGGCGCCGGTGGGCCGGCCGGCTTCGGGAGCGCGGGAGCGGCGGGAGTGAACGGCGCGGCCGGGGTCGCCGGCGCACCCTGCTCGACGATCGACGGCGGCGCCCGCTCGCGATGGCGCAGCACCACCAGGAGCACGGCCAACGCCATGAACAGGGCCGCCAGGATCGTGGTGACGCGAGACAGCAGATTTGCGGTCGAGCGCCCGGTCATAAAGCCGGACATCCCGCCGCCGCCGATGCCGAGCGCGCCGCCCTCGCTTTTTTGCAGCAGTATCACCCCAATCATCGCGATCACGATGAGGACATAGACGACCAGCAATATGATGATCATGCGCCGATTTTAACGGCTCCGCCTGGGGCTCGCCAGCCCTCGATCGGGGTTACCCGCAGCAGCGCGCGATCGCCCAGAAATCGTCGGCGCTGAGGCTGGCGCCGCCGACGAGCGCGCCGTCGACCTCGCTCGAGCCGAGGATTGCCGCGGCGTTTCTCCGATTGACCGAGCCGCCGTAGAGGATGCGCGTCATGCCCGACAGACGGGCGCGGATCGCCCGGTGCATCGCGGCGATGTCATCGGCGGTTGCCGTCAGCCCGGTGCCGATCGCCCAGACCGGCTCGTAGGCGACGATCAGCCGGTCGAGTTCAGCCCCCGGCGGGATCGACCCGGCGAGCTGACCGGCGACGACGGCGATCGCGTTCCCGGCTTCGCGTTCGGGCAAGGTCTCGCCGACGCACAGGATGGCGGTGAGCCCGGCACGCCCGGCCGCAAGCATTTTGGCCCGGACGTCGGCGTCGCTTTCGCGGTGCCCGCGGCGGCGCTCGGAATGTCCGAGGATGACATGGGTGCAGCCCAAATCGGCCAGCATCTCGGCGCTGATGTCTCCGGTGTGCGCGCCCGCTCGTTCGGCGTGGCAGTCCTGGCCGCCGAGGGCGACGGCGCTGCCGGCGAGGACGGCGTGCACCGCCAGCAGCAACGTCGCCGGCGGGCAGACGAGCAGGTCACAGCCGAGCCGATCCGCCGTCGCCGCCGCGCGCCGCGCCAATTCGGCGGCGAGTGCCGTGCCGCCGCCGCGCAAGCCGTTCATCTTCCAGTTGCCGGCGACGAGCTTCTTCCGTTCCGCCATCGACTTCTCCAAGTGTCAAGCGCGGCAGCGGCAAATCTTGCGGCCGCAACCGCCCCTCCCTATCTTCGGCCACTACCATCCTATCGGCGTTCGGGCGGTCAATCCGTGCCAATGCCGGAGAAAGGCGGTTTTCCGCCATGCTGCAGGCGATTCGATCGAAGGCCGGATCACGCGTCGTCAAAGGCCTCTTCGTCGTTCTGATCGCGACCTTCGGCATCTGGGGCATCGGCGACATCTTTCGCAACCGCGGATCCGACACCGTGGTCGCGACCGTCGACGGTACGGCGATCGGCGCCGATACGCTCGAATCGGCGCTGCGCTCGGCGCTCGAACGGATGCAGCAACAGACCGGCACCCCGGTCGATTTCCGCCAGGCGCGAAAGCTCGGGGTGCTCGACGACGTCCTCGCCCAGCTCATCGACCAGCGCCTGGTGGAGCGGGAGGCGGCGCGGCTCCAGCTCGTAGTGTCGGACGAAATGCTGCGCCGCGCGATCTTTCAGAACCCGAATTTCCGCGGCCCGAACGGGGTCTTCGATCGCAGCGCCTTCAATGCGCTGCTGGCCGCCAACCATCTCAGCGAAGACCAATACGTGGCCGAGTTGCGGCGCGAGATCCCGCGCACCGACCTGTTGAGCGCGGCGACTTTCGGCGCCGCCGCGCCGGCGGCGATGGTCGACCGCCTCTACGGCTACCGCGACGAACAGCGCATCGCCGATATCGTCAGCCTGCCGGCGGCCCGCGCCGGCGATGTCGGACAACCCGGCGCTGCCGAGCTCGACGCGTTTTATGAGGCGCACAAGGACAGGTTCCGCGCCCCGGAATACCGGGCGCTGACGATCGCGAGCCTGTCGCCCTCGGCGCTCGCCCGGAACATCCGCGTGTCCGAGGAAAAGCTCAAGGACGAATACGCCGAGCGGCAGGGCGATTTCGTGCTGCCGGAACGCCGCCGGATCGAGCAGATCCTGGCGCCGACCGAGGCCAAGTCCAAGGCGGCGGCAGCGGCGCTCGCCGCCGGCAAGGACTGGAAGGAGGTGGCGACGACGATCGCCGGACAAAATCCGGAGACGATCGATCTCGGTCTGATGAAGCGCGCCGAGCTGCCGAGCGAACTCGCCGATGCGGTTTTCGCGCTGCCGCTCGACAAGCCGAGCGCCCCGATCGAGAGCCCGCTCGGCTGGCACATCTTCAGGGTCGTCAAGATCGAGCCGCCGGCAACGCAGAGCTTCGCCGAAGCGAGGGCGACGCTCGCCGCCAAGGTTGCGCATGACGAGGCGGTCGACCGCATCTACAAGATCGCCGACCAGGTCGACGATGCGCTCGCCGGCGGCGCCAGCCTGGAGGAGGTGGCGGCAAAATTCGGGCTGAAGAAGACCGTCGTCGCCGCGATCGACGAGCATGGCCAGGGCCCCGACGGCAAGGTTGTGGCCTTGCCGATCGCGCCGGCCGAGGTGGCGAAGCTCGGTTTTGCCACCGAGGAAGGGCAGATCAGCCGGGTGACCGAGAGCAACGACAACAGCCTCTACGTGCTGCGGACCGACAAGGTGACCCCGCCCACGATCAAGCCGCTCGCCGCTGTCAAACCCGAGGCGGTCACCGCCTGGCAGGCCGAGAAACGCGCCGCCGCGGTCGCCGGGGAAGCCGCGGCCCTCGCCCAATCGGTCACCCCGGGAACGCAACTCGTCACCGCGGCCAACGCCAAGGGCCTCAAGGTCGAGACCTCGCCGCCGCTGCGGCGCAGCGGCAGCACCGGGACGCCGGTGCCGCCGGACCTTGTCGCCAAGCTCTTCGCCGCGGCACCGGGCGGCGTCGTCACCTCGACCAACGCGACCGGCGCCCATGTCGCGCAGCTGGTCGCGATCCGCCCCCCGGGCGAGGGGCCAACGGCCAAAGCCGCCACCGCCGAACTGTCGCAGGCGCTGACCGCCGATCTCGAATTCGACCTTGCCGCCGAATTCACCCGCGGCCTGCGGCGGCAGTTTCCGGTCGACATCCGTCACGAAGCGCTCGACCGGATGTTCTGAGGCAGCTGCCCGAGCTCAGGCCGGCGCCGTTTCCAGTTCCGCCACCACCGTCTCGATGATCGGCATGCCGATCTCGGCGGGCAATGTCATCACCGATTCGGGGTGAAATTGCACCGCGGCGATCGGCAAGGTCTTGTGCTCGATCGCCATGATCACGCCGTCCAGGGTCTCCGCGGTGACCGACAAACAAGGCGGCAATTCATCGCGACGCGCGTGCAGCGAGTGATAGCGGCCGACGACGAATTCGGCCGGCAGGCCGCGCAACAGCCGGCCGCCCGTCACCCGGATGCGCGACGCCTTGCCGTGATAGGGCGTCGCCAGCAGGTCGAGCGCGCCGCCGAAATACTCGACGATCCCCTGCAGGCCGAGGCACACGCCAAAGATCGGCAGCCGCAGCCCGACCAGGAGATCGAGGGTCTCGGCCATGGCAAAATCGGCGGGTCGGCCCGGCCCCGGCGACAGCACGACGAGATCCGGGCGGGCCCCGGCCTCGAGCGCGTCGCGCGCCACCCCCGGCCGCATCGTCACGACCTCGGCGCCGGTCGTCCGCAGATAATTGGCGAGCGTGTGGACGAACGAGTCCTCGTGGTCGACCAAGAGCACCCGGCGGCCGAGGCCGGCCGCAGGCGGCGCTGCGGCCGCGGGCGCCGCCGCCCTGCCGCCGCGGATCGCGGCGAACATCGCCGCCGCCTTCAACCGCGTCTCCGCTTCCTCGGCTTGCGGATCGCTGTCGTAAAGGAGGGTGGCGCCGGCCCGCACCTCGGCCAGGCCGTCCTGCATCCGGATCGTGCGCAGCGTAAGGCCGGTGTTCATGTTGCCGTCGAAAGTGACGCGGCCGATGGCGCCGCCATACCAGCGCCGGGCCGAGCGTTCTGCGTCCTCGACAAATCGGATCGCCCACAGCTTGGGCGCGCCGGTCACGGTCACCGCCCAGGCATGGCTCAGAAACCCGTCGAGCGCATCGAACTCCGGCCGCAACTCGCCCTCGACATGGTCGACGGTATGGATCAGCCGGGAATAGAGCTCGATCTGGCGCCGGCCGATCACCCGCACGCTGCCCGGCGTCGACACCCGCGACTTGTCGTTGCGGTCGACATCGGTGCACATCGTCAATTCGCTCTCGTCCTTCGCCGAGTTCAACAGCTCGCGAATGCGCGCGGCATCCTCGACCGCGTCCCGGCCGCGGGCGATCGTGCCGCTGATCGGGCAGGTTTCGATCCGACGGCCCTCGACGCGCACATACATCTCGGGCGAGGCGGCGACCAGAAATTCTCCGTCTCCGAGATTGATCAAGGCGCCGTAAGGCGCCGGATTGGCGGCGCGCAGCCGCTGGAAGACGGCGCTCGGCGGGTCCGGGCAAGGCTCGGCGAACAGCTGCCCGAGGACCACCTCGAACAGATCGCCGCGGCGAAAGGCATCCCGGGCGCGCTCGACGAGGGCCACATATTCGCCGGGCCCATGATCGCTTGCGGCGGGCTTTGCCGCCGGAGCCCGGTCGGGGCGATACGGGGCGGGGGCCCCGGCGCGGGCGAGTCCCGCCGTGGTTTCGCCGCCGACCTCGAATTCGTAGCGATGGATCGCGGCGAGCTGGCGCATATGGTCGACGACGAGGATCTCGTCGGGCAGATAGAGCACGAGATCGCGCTGATCGAGGGGCCTGGGCAATTTGAGCGGCATCGGCTCGAATTGAAAGACGAGATCGTAGCCAAACGCGCCGTAGAACCCGAGATGCTGGTCTTGCCCACTGCCGAAGAGGCGGATCAGCGCGCGCAGCACCGAAAACACCGAAGGCTGGCGGCTGCGCTCTTCTTCGGCAAAACGCCGCTCCGCTTCGCCGACCTCGCCCAAAACGCCGTCGCCCGACCGCTCGACCGTCGCCGCCGGCAGGCCCGAGAGCGCCGCTGCGATCGCCGGCAGCAGCACCCGGCCGCGGCGGTTCAGCGCTTCGATCGCATAGCGCCGCGCTCGCGTTGTGAAGACGAGCGGCGGATCGACAAACCCCATGTCCCAGCGCGTATAGCGACCGGGAAACTCGAAGCTCGACGAAAACAGCACGCCGCGCCGGCTGTCGAGGGCTTCGGCAAGGGCCGTGTCGGCCGGGCGGTACGGTCGGCTCTCGATCTCCCGCATAACGCGGACGCCGCCATTCGTGACATAGCTCTCGCTGTTCATGCAGACCCTCTCGCATCTCGCCTCTTCCCGGGGGTCCGCCGCGCAGAATTGCGAAGGCCGCCCCGGTATTCCGAGGCGGCCTCCACCAAAACCCCAAAGATGGCCGCCCCGTTCAGCCGGGCCGCCACCACGCCGCTGATTGCACGATACCGAACATCGCGCGCACTCTAACAGGCCGCCGCCAGAGCCGCAACCGGCCGAACGTCAGCGGATGAAATTGTCACCTGGTGCCAGCCGCCGAAGGAACGTCGGCCGCCAATGACCACACCCCGCTTGCGGGGAAGGTCGGGATCCGCGCGCGGCGCGGATCCCGGGTGAGGGTGTCAGCTTCCTCTGCTATTTGCGACTGCTTTGATTTCGCCAAAAGGCCCTTCACCCCTCTCCCCGGAAGCGGGGCGAGGGAGCATCGCGCAGCACTGATCCATGCTCCTTCAGCACATCGCTCAAGCGGGTGCCGCCGGCGCCAATGCGCCCGATGTTTCGAGTTGATCGAGCAGCGCCTTGGCGTCCTTCAGGTCCTTTGTCCCGAAGCCTTCCGTGAACCAGCCGTACACCGGCGCGAGCAGTTCGTACGCCTCCCCGACCCTATACCCTTAAAGCGGTCGTGAACCGGTCTGCTTTCAGACTGGCCGGACCGGGCCGACCCGCCGGGAGTTGCCGACCCCGACCCGTGGCTTGAGCACCTGGGGCGGACCTGCACCCCGGCGGGTTGGCCGCGACGGAAGTCCTGTGGGAGGTTGCGCTTCGAGCGCCGGTACAGGGACTGACGGTCGTCGCGGCGGTCCGGCTGTGCAAGGAGGGTGTGATCATGACGGAAGGGATTGAGTGGTTTGCCGGCATCGACTGGGCGAGCAAGACGCATCAAGCCTGCTTGATCGATGCCGGCGGCAAGATTGTTGGTGAGCGAGCGTTTGACCATGACGGCGCCGGGCTGGCGGAGCTCTGCGCCTGGTTGTCGTCGATGACCGGAGCCGAACCAGGGGCGATCGCGGTGGCGATCGAAGTGCCGCACGGCCCGATCGTGGAAATCCTGCTCGAACGTGGTTTCCAGGTATACGCGATCAACCCCAAACAGCTCGACCGGTTCCGCGACCGCTTCACTGTCGCCGGCGCCAAAGACGATCAGCGCGACGCGCGGGTCCAGGCCGACAGCCTGCGCACCGATCGCCACGCCTTCCGAGGCTTGTCGGTCGACGACCCGGTGATTGTCGAGCTGCGCGAATGGTCGCGTATGACCGAGGATCTGCAGCGCGAACGCAATCGTCTGGCCAACCGCGTGCGCGAACAGCTTTGGCGTTATTACCCGCAGATGCTGACCCTCTCCGACGACCTCGCGGCCGCTTGGTTTCTCGATTTGTGGCACCAGGCGCCGACCCCGGCGAAGGCCGCCCGGCTGCACCTTACGACAATCGAGCGGCTCCTCAAAGCCCACCGTATCCGCCGTCTGCAGGCGGCCGAGGTGTTGCAGGTCTTGCGGCAGAAGCCGTTGACGGTGGCGCCCGGCGTGGTCGCGGCGGCGACGGCTCATATCGACGCCGTGGCCGCCCGCATCGGCTTGGTCAATCAGCAGCTCAACGCCGCGCACCGCAAGCTCGACCAGCTCTGCGACCAGCTCATCCCGCCCGCGGAAACCGCACCGGCGGAAGGCCGCGAGGAGAACGCGCCGGGGCAGCATTGCGAGCAGCGCGACGTGGCGATCCTGCGATCCATGCCAGGGCTCGGAAGGATCACCCTCGCCACGCTGCTCGCCGAGGCCTCGCAGCCTCTGCAGCGGAGAGATTACCATGCCTTGCGCCTGCTGTCCGGGGTGGCGCCGGTGACCCGACGCAGCGGTAAGAGCTGCATCGTCGTGCGCCGCTACGCGTGCAACAAGCGGCTGGACAATGCGCTCTATCATTGGGCGCGCGTCGCCACCCAGCACGATCAGGCCAGCCGTGATCGCTACGCCGCGCTGCGCGCACGTGGCCACAGCCACGGCCGTGCCCTGCGCACCGTCGCCGACCGCCTGTTGTCGGTGGCCTGTACCCTGCTCGAGCGGCAAACCCTGTTCGACCCCAACTACAAGTCGCCGGAGGCTGCCGCCGCATGAGCCTCCGCTGTCATCCCTTTGTTCGATCGAAACTGACCCATCCCTCCGTCCCGACCTGCCTATCGGCAGAGCACCGCGCGCAGCGGCAGTCAAGGATGCCGCCGGCAACGCGGCGGCACCGGCGAAGCCGGCGCGCAGCGTCCTTGACAGAGCAAGCACGGTGCTATCCTCCCGGCGCGGGACAATCGCTCCGAGACACTGCGCTGCCGCAGCCTGGCGCGGGCATCTCCCGGCTCCTATTGGCAATCGTTACGTCACGTTTCCCGATGCCGCTAACGGTTGCTTCTTCGCGGCCTTGCCGGGCCAAAGCCCGGTCGAGCGAGGCGGTGTAGGCGCGCTCCGCCCCCGCCGCATCGCCTTTCAGCGAAAGCAGCCAGCCCTTGATGCGGAGCGCTTCGGCATAATAGTGACGCTCCTCCCAGCCCGGCCGCTCGATTGGCACGATGGCCTCGTCGACGAGATGCAACGCCCCGGCGACATCGCCGGGTTGGGCCATGCCCTCGGCCAGAACGGATTTGTAATAGCGACTGGAGGCTCGACCACCGCCCCGCTCCCAGGCCGCGAGACCCCTCTCAAGCAGAGCCACCCCTTCGGAGGTTTGGCCCTTCCGGATCAATGCAATTCCAGAATATACCGGCACAAGGCACTCCGTTACGAACGGGAGGCTGTCTTCGCGACCCAGTCGATTGGCCTCTTCGGTACGCTTCAGCAGCTCATCCTTCACGGCTTGCTCGGGATAACCGAGCATCCAGGTCGAGTTCGCCGAATGGATCAAATTTACTGTTTTCGGGTCGGTGTTGAACGGAACGGCTTCGCCGTAGGGGGCCTGGGCGTCGCCTAAGGGTCGCTGGTGAAGTTATCGTCTGCCTCAAGACGGGATGGTCTCGTCTTCGATGACGAAGGAGCAGACGATGTCACCGTTACGTGCTCGCATGATCGAGGACATGAAGCTGGCCGGCTTGGCGACCAAGACTTAGGAGGCCTACCTCCAGGCGGTCAGGTCTTTGGCGAAGTCCCCCGGGCAGCCCGCGACCACCCATGGTGCGGCGATGGGACCCAGCCGGGGCTCGATCCGCAAGCTCGCCCACGCCCCAATCCCGAACCGCCTCAAAAAATCGCGGATAATTCGGGACCTTGGGTGCATAGCGATCGCGAACGTCTCGATCGTCAGGTGATGTTAAGGTTTTTACCGGCATGGTCCGCCGGTCGCCAGACCGATCACCCTGGGAGCAAGCCATGTCGATGCGAAGGATGTTGGTGCCGCTGTCTTGTGCCATGCTGCTCGCCGGCGCTGCCGAGGCGCAGTTGGCCCCGCCCTATCTCGAATACGCAGCCAAGTTCACTTGCGGTCAGGAATTGGCAAAAGAGGCCGACGACGTCGTCCAGGGTGTCTACGCGGCATCGATCAACATCCACAACCCGCAAGCCAGGCTCGCCGTCAGCTTTATCAAGAAGATCGTCGTCGCGAACCGCGAAAATTCTCCGATCGGGCGCATTCTCGTGCTGAAGGACAGTCTCACGCCGGATCAGGCGGATCGCGTCGATTGCATCTTTATCGACCAAGCCCTGAATTTAGCACCCGCAACCTATGTCGAGGGTTATGTGGTCATAGAGGTGCCGCCGATCGCCGGCGCCAGCCTCATCCAGCCGGTGCTCGATGTCACCGGCAAATACACGGCACGGGCGGCAAATGGCGGCGTCGCGACCGAGGCGGTGGTCCCGATCGTCGGCAAGCCGATCTCCAACTGAAGCCTGCCCCGGCGCCGCGGCCGGCTCATCCCGGATCGGGCTACAATGTCGGCCGATGAGGAATATCAACGGCGACGGCGGATAGCATGCCAACGCCCCGCTTAGCGGGCCGACCGTGTCCTCGCCATCGTTCAGACCTCTCGCGACATTTTCGGAAGTATATCCTCAAGTGGCCGAGGTGAAACCCCGAGCGCCGCGAATCCTAAAGCGTTGGGCGCCGCGACATTGTCGATTTTCATCAAGTCGATCTGATTTCGCGTGATCGGCGGCGCCGGTAAAAGTTCAGCCGCGAAGCCAAGCGCGTGCCAGAGGCTGAATGGAATTGGAACCAGGACGGGCTTCCTGCCCACCGCGTCGGCGATCGTCGTCAACAGCTCTGCGTAGGTATAAACACGCGGCCCTGCGAGTTCATAGTGAAGGCCCGCGGCCGGCGCTTTCAGGGCGCGCACGATCGCCTCGGCAACATCCTCGACATACGCCGGCTGCAGCCGGGTTTCTCCGCGCCCAAACAGCGGGAAAACTGGGGCGTGCCGCAACATGGTAGACAACGGCGTCAGGAAAGCGTCGCCCGGCCCGAACATGACCGCCGGACGGATCAGCGTGGCCGAGGGAAATACCCGCCGCACAGCAGCCTCGCCCTCGCCGCGACTGCGAATGTAAGGAGAGGCCGAGCGCGCATCGGCACCGATCCCGGAAACGTGCCCGATCCTTTCCGAGCCCTCCCGGTGTGCCATTGCCGCGACACGTCCGGCTGCTGCGACGTGGACGGACTGGAACGTCTGCTTGCCGCGCTCGAGGTAGAGGCTGACGGCATTCACGACTGCCCAGGAACCGCTGACGGCAGTCGCCACCGAGGCATCGTCATTTGCGTCCGCACGAACCATTTCGATGTTCGAAGCCTCGCCGGAAAACAGCGAGCGGCCCCGATCGGGATGCCGCGAAGCGATCCGAACGGCGAAATCGGCATCGTGCAGATGACGGACAATCCGGCGGCCGAGAAAGCCGGTGCCGCCGAAGACCGTCACTAGTTGCGAGGACATGACGCAATCACGGGTTCTTGATGAAACCAAAGCGCGCATCGAGGCAGGCTAGACGAGGCGCCGGCCGAGTTGAAGCCGCCATGCCTCCGTCGGCAACCTATTCCGAAGGCATTCTGTCCGGAATGGGGGCCCCGCAACCGAGCGTCTCGTCACGGAACGCCGATTGCCAGTTCCGCGTGACGATGAGCTGGGCACAGTTCAGGAATTGAACTCCAGCCAGAAAAGCCCCGGCTAGATTAGCGCCATCGAGTACGGCTTTGAAGAGGTTCGCGCCCTCGAGATGGGCATCCGACAGATCCGCGTCGCAGAATTTGGCTCCTCTGAGATCGGCACCCCGAAGATCGGCACGCGAAAGATCGAACCGGCGCAAATCGAGCCCGCGCAGACCGGCCCGAGACAACTCCGGCGTCTCGTTATGTTTCGCCCGCCACTCATTCCACACTGCCGGGCCGCGGCCAAGCACTGCAATATGTTCATCCTTTGGCATTTTTCACCCCTCTCAGGCCTGCGGGGAGTTTCGTTCCGCTATTGCAGTGGGCCCGATCGAGCTGGGCCTGAGTCAGCCCTTCCACGCCTTCGAGGTTGGCATCGGACAGGTCCGCCCCGTCGAGCGTTGCCAAGCGTAGATAGGCACCACGCAAATCGGCGCCGCGCAACAAGGTCCCGACCAGAAATGCTCCCCCCAGCCGGGCACCGCGGAAGTCTGCCTCGTCCAGCCGGGCAGCGCGAAATCCGGCCCCACGCAGGTTCGCTTCACGGAGGTCGGCCCCGGTGAGCACCGCGGCGTCGAGCTGAGCGCCGCTCATGTCGGCTTCACGCATGGAGGCGCCTCGCAGTACCGCGTTGCCCATCACTGCGAACTCCAGCACCGCCTTGGCGAGGCAGGCGTCCTCGAGGGTAGCCAAAACGAGGTTCGCCCCGCTTAACCGCGCCCGGGATAGGTCAGCACGGTCAAGGCGTGTTTCCTCTAAGATCGCCCCAATTAGATTCGCGCTTTGTAGATGGGCTCCGGTGAAATCAGCCCGTCGGAGCACCGCGCGGTCCATCTTGATCCCGCGCAGATTGAGCCCTGAGAAATCAAGTCCGGTCAGATTTGCTGATGCGAAGTTCGCGCGATGGCCTTGGCGCCACCCCGTCTCCAAGTAAAGCCGGTGCTGCGTGAGCGACCGCGCAATCTCGTCGGGCGAGAGCACGCGAACGGGTGGTCGAGCGGAAAAATGGGGCATTCCGGCAAAGGGTGATCGCGGCGTGTCAGGCTCTCTCATGGTGCGATCCTACTCCGATACACAGAGGGACGACACGAGGTCGCCTCGGCGGGATCTGCGGCCGCGGAGGGCGCCATGTAGGCTTTCAGCGGTGGCGGATGCTCGGGCCGGGGTTCGGGCGGGTCGAGCTTCGCCAGGATCGATCAAGAAGCGGATCTTCGAACTTCGACACGCAAGAGCCCATCGGATTTGCGACGGCGCCGAGCTGCGCCTGAGAATATCAATCCGTTGCTCGGGTTAAGCGGAGCCGGATCACGCAGTTACGATCTGCCGTACCTTCAATCTGTTGGACACATCCCGGTCAACGTCGACGGCCCGTAAAATTGTCATCGGCGCACCGATCGCGACGACATCAGCGGCCTCGAACTCGGCGCCGCGACTTGGCTCAGCGCCGGCTCGCCAGGCGGATCGCAAGCGAGAGGCCGCCCACCGATAAAAGGCTGAAGGCCCAAGTCGCATCGAGATTGAACCAGCTCCGCGAGACGAATTTGAGACCCAGGTAGCGGTAGACCAGCCACGCCAGGAAGCCGCCGGCCGCGATCATCGCGACCGAGTGAACGACGGAGACCAGGAAGGCCATGCCGAGATTGGCATTGATCAGGACACCTGCCGCCTCGTGGCCCCTGTTGAGGTCGGCGGAGCGGCAGAGACCAAGATAGATGGGTACCAACATCAGTCCCGCGCCATGCGCGATCGCCACGGCAAAGGACCAGAGCCCCAGTTGCGTCGGTCGTATCCGCGCCAGCACCCGCGGATGGCGCCGGTTGACGAACCGGAAGATGCCGAACCCGATGACCAGGAAGCTAGCGCCGATCTGGACCTGTCGCTGCCATTGGGCAAGGGCGACCAGCAGAGAGAAGGGAAGGATCAGCACAAGCATCGCCAGCAGATGGCCGACCGTTAGCGGCCAAAGTGCTGCCACGAGGGCGCGCGAACTCCTTTCCATCAGCCCGGCTGAAACGGCGAGTGGCCATCCCATCCCAGGGTTCACCCCGTGATAGAGGCCACTCGCGACGACAGCCAGCCAGAGTAGCGCAGATGTCCATTCCAGTGCGGTCCACCCAATTTCAAACTGACGGGTAGCAGAACGAGTCCGTTGAGCAATCACCGCCCTCGAGCCGGATCTGATGTGCCCGGTATCCGTCAGGGAAGCTCACCCAGTAGTCCTTTGCCAGCTCAAGGCCGCCGCCCGCGTTCGCATTGGCCATGACCTCAGCGCCTGGCACTCCGTCGGGGTAGAGCTGGTTGTCCCACGTCGAGTAGAGCGAGTTGGTCCAGTAGACCCGCTTGCCGTCACGGCTGATCTCGACCATCTGCGGACCGCCTGCATAAACCTTGCCGCTTGGGTGGGGGTACGGCGAGCGATGCCGCCGACGTGGACCGAGCCCGTAAGCTTCGGCTTCCTCGGGTCGGTGACGTCGTACTGACGCATCTCGCCGGTCGCCCAGCAGGCGACGTAGAGGAACCGGTCATCCATCGAGAGGTCGATGTCGGTCACCATCGGCGGCACCGCGCCAAACCCCTGCAGGAGGGGTGGCAGCTGGTCCTTGGACGCCGGTTCGGGCGGGATCGTCGCCGTCTTCTCGATGTGGAATTGACCGCCTTCGCGCCACCAGGTCCAGATCGAGCCTTCGAGGTTCGTAGTGTCGACCACGACGCCCAGGAACCCGTACTCGCGTATCGGATCGTGCGCCGGCCGCACCTCAAGCGCCATCTGGTGGTTGGCCCCAAGATCGATCGTCTGGACGTTGCGCCGGGCCCGGAGATCCCAGAAGTGGATCCGATGGCCATACTTGTTCGCAAGCAGATCCTCCGGCACGATCCCGTTCTCGAATTGCGGCGGCAACCCCCACTCGCTCGATACCATGTAGTCGCGCGGCAGGTTCCACCAGAAGTCATAGTGCAGGTTCTGGGGTCCGCGATCGATCTCCCAGCGGCCCAGGATATCGAACGTCTCGCAGTCCATGATGAAGATGCCTGGCGGCCCGTCGATGCCTTCCTTGCCGCCGCCGCCGAGCGTGCTGACGTAAACGCCTTCCGGACCGCAATGGACCGTGTGAGGCCGCGAGTAGCCCGTCTTCTTGAACACCTCCTCGGGCTCGATGATCTTGTAAATCTTCGCCTTGGTAGGATCGGGCTTCGTATCCACGACATAAATTCGCGAGGAGCGGAGCCCGGGGATGATCAGGTAGCGCCGCTCGAGGAACGCGTGGCCGGTGAGCGGCGACAATGCCGACGAGCAGGCATTCCAGCCAAAATGGTGGAACTCGTCGCCCTTATGCGGCATCGTCACCGTGTGGACAATCTGGCTGAATGTGGGCGAGCCCGGCTTTACATCGATCACGGCGAGCGCGTCGGGCTTTGAGAAGTCCGGACTCAGCAGCACGGTATAGGCGAAGTTTTCTAGCGGAGCTTCCATCGCAAGTTTCGGCGATGCGTGGAAGGTCGGGTCAGGCCTCATCGTCATCGGAATACTTGCCTGTTGCTATCGAGCCTTCTCTGGGTTGGGCTCACGTCCCCGAGGCGTGGCAAACTTGCCATGAACGAAGATATCCCCTTATCGCATGACCCTGCCAGCGGTAGTTCGCAAGAAGATCGGGGCCGCCTTTGATGGCGGCCGGATCACCTCGGACGCAGCCCATGCCTCAAAGCAGCCACTGATGGCGCGCACTCGACGGACAAGCTTGAAGCCAGCTCTGATTCTTGTCGCCTTTTCGGTCGGTGGGTTGCCGCATCGGCGACCCGGTTTGGCCAGCAACGGACCCCCATGGTCGGTTCTGGAGCTGCTTGGAGCGGGCTTCCTGGTCGTGGGTGTGTTTGCCCATATCGCCGAGGCATTTGGGCTGTTTTCCTTGATGGGTGGGGCCGGCCCTGCGGCGCATGGCACGATATCGACCTCGTGAGCGCGAGCGCCGGCATTCTGCGGTTCGCGGTAGAATGGTTATTGCGGAGGCTTGTTAAGCCCAGATGTCGCCTCGAACGGGCGGGGAAGTGTCTCAACAGGACTCGAACATGACGCCCAATCTGGCACGCTATGAGCGAATCGCGCCCGTCTACGACCTCCTCGACCTCCCTTTCGAACGGCGCCGCTACCAAACGTTGCGACCTCTACTTTTCCAGAACCTGAAGGGCGAGCTGCTCGACGCCGGTATCGGCACCGGGCGGAATTGCGCGTTCTATCCGCCGGAGACGATTGTCTCGGGGATCGATACGAGCCCGGCCATGCTGGCACGGGCGCGCCGGCGGTGCCCGACCCTGTCGGCGGGCGGCCGGCTCTACCTGATGGACGTAACTGCGCTCGAGTTTCCGGCCGCCTCGTTCGACGCGGCGGTAGCGACATTCCTGTTTTGTGTTCTGCCTGAGAGCCTGCAGGTCCCGGCCCTGCGGGAACTTGGCCGCGTGGTCAGGCCGGGCGGCCTTATTCGGCTCCTCGAATATGTCCGACCGCGCGGCACCCTACGGCGGATCGTGTCGCGGCTGTGGGATCCCTGGATCGGCTGGGCTTATGGCGCAAGTTTCGATCGGCAGACCGAGCGGCACGTCCCAGCGGCCGGCCTCGAGATCGTTGAGAGCCGTTACGTCGTCGATGACCTGGTGAAGCTGCTCGCCTTGCGCGCTCACGAACGGGTGGCTCGCCGCGGCTGATCGGCGATATCGCACGGGTCAAAGCGGGTTCCAGCAACAGGATGACGAACACTTGAGCCGTTCCGGCTGCCCGCCTTGGCGATTCGCCGGAGAGATCCTCAGCATAACCGCCGGATTACGCTCGAGCCGGACCCAGAGCTTGGCTGAAATTCAAAGGAAATCCAAACTGAGACGCTCGCGCCAACACCCAGCACCTTCCACACCTCGTCCGGAGCCCTCTGGATTGCCGGATTGCCCGCGGTCGGAAGCACGCCCGGAACGAGACCGACAACAAGGAGGAGATGGTCGGCCGGGCGGCCCTCGGGCATTCGCGCTGAAGGGCATCCACAACGCCAGGGCCGCACCCCTCGGCGGGCGCTCAGCCTCGTTTTTGGCCGCGGCGCTCTTCGGCGAGCATGCGGTAATAGGCGAAGATGCCGTCTTCGCGCCCGGCCGCTTTGAACCAGTCGAGCATCTGCGCGGTCGCCCCCAGAACAAGGTGTCCGGGGGGACCTGGTCGTCGTGCCGGCCATAGGGGAAACATGAGAGCTCGTAGAGATAGAGGGCGAGCCACGGCGCCGTTTCGGGAAGATGGACGAAGCCGTTCTCGATCATCGCGGTCTGCGCATAGATCCGCATGATCTTGTCGGCCTGCGGCCGATAGCGGGTGGCGGCGTGCATCCCTCGTCGAGCAGTTCCTGGATCAGCTGGGTGCCCGAGGCCTTGTCCTCGATCAAGACGACATCGGCCCGCCAGCGGCGATGCTTCGTCCCTCACTCGGCGCTTCAGTTCCGGGTAGTCGAAGCGCTCGCGCACGACGTCGATGAGATAGAGGTGCTTTCCGCGATGCCCCAGCTGTCGATGGCGGTCTGAATCCGCGTAAATCCGGCGCGTTAAATGCGGCGGCGGACGATTTTGGCGACTGTCCTGGGTCTGCTGATTTGACTGCCGGGTGTCGCCTGGACGCGGGCTGACGCGGCCGGAGAGAGCGGGGTAAGAGCTTGCCGGTATCGAGGGCAAGCACGGCGCCGATCCTAAACTTGGCGGTTTTGCTCGACGCCGTGCCCCACACCGTGCTGGGCACGCATGCCGAGCCAGTATTCCGGCAATCGAGGCGTTCGTCCACGGGAGGTTTGCCGATCGGGCCATGGCGAGGCCCGGTCAGCCCGGCTGTTTGTGTGCGCGGGCTGTCGCACCCAGGCGCTGATCTGCGGCCGTTGCGACCGTGGCCAGATCTATTGCGCCGGCGAGTGCGCGCGTCGTGCCCGCCGCCGGACCCAAAGTGCCGCCGGACGGCGCTACCAGACGAGCCGCCGGGGGCGGCTGGCGCATGCGGTGAGGGCCCGGCGCTACCCGGGCGCGCCGCAAAAACGTGACGCATCAGGGTTCACCGCGACCGTCGCCTGATGATCCGCTGCCGCCCGGCGCTGGACCTGCGACAACGCCTCCTCGGGTTTCAAAGGGTCGTCGATGACGATCAGGTCGGCGCCGCGCCCGGTCAGCACGCCGCCGACCGAGGTCGCGAGCCGGCAGCCCTGCGCCGTCGTCTCGAACTCCGCCATCGCCTGCCGGG
Source organism: uncultured Alphaproteobacteria bacterium (assembly GCA_963772295.1). Classification (GTDB taxonomy): domain Bacteria; phylum Pseudomonadota; class Alphaproteobacteria; order ATCC43930; family CGMCC-115725; genus AP-15. The sequence continues at coordinate 49,824 of CAVYWO010000014.1, read as the reverse complement.
CCGCCGAGAGCCGGGTCGGGAACACCCGCCGGTACCATTGGCTCATGACGATGCGCCGGCAATCGCGCGACAATTTGCCGGCGAGCTCCTGGGCATAGGAGGCGCACAGGAGCTGCAGGCTCGGCTCGTGCCCGAGACACCAGGCCGCAAACGCGACCGAGGCTGAGAGCGACTTCGCATGGCGCGGCGGCAGGTTGATGATCAGCCGGCGGATCTCGCGGCGGCGCACCGCCGCCTCCCCGGACGGCCGGCCCCCGGCCGGAGCCTGTCCTCGGGCCGGCCGAAGGCCGGACCCGGGGGCCGGGGCAAGCTCTTGCGGGCCGTTCCGGGGATCGCCGCGATCAGCTCGATATGCCAGCCGGGCGCGAACGCGGTCTGCGGATAAAGCTCGGCGAAACAGGCCTGAGCCTGAGAGAGAGAGCTTGCGCAAAGCGCGCGAAATCGACGCGCAGCAGTGCCGCGTAACTGCGTCGGCGTCAGCCGTGTTTGGGCCGGCACGATCTCGATCCGATCCTCTAGCCCCTTCTCGATAATGACAATTCGGGCGACGCGCGCACAGGGCGGGCCTGCCGTGATGTAGAGCTTCATCGAATTGGACCTCCGCTGCGGCGGCCTCTTATAGCTCACCCTGCCAGTCTGGCTCCATCCGGAGCGAGGCGGCTGATATCGTGAGCCACATCTTTTACAGGTCGAACACGTGGTCGACCGCGCTACGCGCATGTCGGTCTAAGCCCGGTGCCAATCCAGGCACAAGATCAAGGTTCTAGGGACTTGAGATACGCAATCAGGTCGGCAATCTGACCGCTGTCCAGTTGAAACTGGGGCATAGCGCGGTGCGCGGTCATGATTTCCTCGGCGAGCGACTCCGCGAGATCCTCAACCGGATAGCGGAGGTGGAGCGTGCGGAATGGCGGTGCAATCCGCAGCGGACTTTCTCCAACATGGCCAATTGCATGACATGATCCGCAATGGGTCTGGGCGAACGTGCGTCCGCGCTGGACCCGCGGCTCTTGGGCTTGGCTTGTGGTCGTTATGAGGAAAGCACCCGCGAAAGCTGACAGCATTATTCTCATAGTTGGGTCCATTACATTGAGGCTGCCCTGGTGACCAAGCGAATGGCGGCCAAGGCGAAATCCTAGACGCCCCCAAACCGACATTCTCTGAATTCCCGGGCAATTGCGCGTGATTTTCCGTCCGGCTTTTTCTTTCGCTCCCCGGAAAGCGGTCAGCAAGCTGCCCCAGAACAAACGGCTCGATCCCGGGAAGGCGAGCTTCCTCAACAATTATACGGTGATTTGACGACCGGGAGGAGCCCGACAAGAAGCGGCTGATGCTTCGCCTGTGGCTCGACGTTGACCGTAAGGCGCGGCCACTCGTCAGGCAGATCCACATCTATGAGAACGTCGGCGGTCGAAGCGATACCGATCGTCAGCCAGGACGCCTGCCGGCCGTAGCGAAATACCGCGCGCCAGATGGCGAGGTGGGGCGAGAAGCTGCCGCGGACGAGCCGGGGGAGCGTCCAACCTGCGGGTCGGGCCGCCCGCAAAGATCCGGACGATGCCAGCTGTGAGGCCGACCAGCACACCGGTCTGCCAAGCGCGGTCATAAGAGCCCGTGACGCTGGCGCGCCGAGTTAGCGCCATTCGCTGAGAGCATTCGGGTCCGTCCGGGGATGCCGCCAACCCGCGATTATCGCAGTTTGTCGTCGAAATTGCGCTGGGCTTTTTGCCTCGCTCGGCTAGAATGCGCGGTGAGCGGGAACGTCAGGCTCGGTGATCGGCCCGACAACGCTCGCGATCGACCAAACGTGTCGGCGGAACACGCCGCAACGGCGGCGCGGGAGGAGACGCGCGTTATGCAATCGGTATCGGCGATCGAACGGCGGACCATGGCCAAGGTCTATCTGCGGCTATTGCCGTTTTGCTTCGTGCTTTATTTCATCTGCTATCTCGATCGTGTGAATATCGGGTTTGCCGCGCTGACCATGAACAAGGATCTCGGGCTCAGCTCGTATGTCTTCGGGCTCGGTGCCGGTGCCTTTTTCTGGGGTTATTTCATTCTCGAGGTGCCGAGCAATCTGATCCTCGAGAAGGTCGGAGCGCGCCTCTGGATTGGCCGCATCATGATCAGCTGGGGCCTGGTTTCGGCCGCATTCGTCTTCACGCAGGGGCCGATCAGCTTCATCGTTCTGCGGTTTTCGCTGGGGCTCGCCGAAGCGGGCTTCTTCCCTGGCATGATCCTCTATTTCACCTATTGGTTCCCGCCGCTGCATCGCGCGCGCATCGTCGCCGGCTTCATGGCCGCGATCCCGGTATCGATCGGGCTCGGCGCACCGGTCTCGACCGGGTTCCTCGAACTCGATGGCGTCCTTGGTCTTGCCGGCTGGCGGTGGCTGTTCCTCGGCGAGGCGGCCCCGGCGGTGGTCTTCGGGGTGATCTGCTTATTCTACCTGACCGATCGGCCGGCCAAGGCGAGTTGGCTTGCCGCCGACGAGAAGGCGTGGCTCGAGAGCGAAATGCAGAAAGAAAAGACGACGCTCTCCCAGCATCGGAGCTTTTCGGTGTTGCAGACGCTCGTCAATTGGCGCGTGCTGGCGCTCGCTGCGATCCATTTCGGCCAGGCGGGGGTCAGCGTCGGCCTCGCCGTCTTTGTCGCACAGATCATCAAGGGGCTCGGTCTGACCAACATGCAGACCGGCTTCACCACCGTCATCCCCTATGCGGCGGGGACAATCGGCATGCTGATCTGGGGCCGTTATTCCGACAAGAACAATGAACGGCGCTGGAACCTGACCGCTTCCTGCTCGGTGATGGCACTGGGATGCATTCTTGCCGGTGTGCTCGGCACCTCCATTTGGTCGATCGTCGGTCTGTCGATGATCACGGTCGGGCTATACGCATCGAATGCGCATCTGTTCCCGCTGCCGTCGGTCTTCCTGACCGGGCCGGCATTGGCGACCGGCATCGCCTGGGTCAACTCGATCGGCATCCTCGGCGGCAGCGTCTCGCCGCCGATCGTCGGTTGGCTCAAGGACTACACCGGGAATTTCACCGGCGGGCTCTATGCGCTGGCCGGCTTTGGGGCGCTGGCCGCGATGGTCTCGGCGGTCGGGGTGCGCGAGACGCCGGCGCCAAAGCGCGTGCCGGAGGCCGTGGGGGCAGCGGCCGGATAACCGAAGGAATCGAGAGCGCTGAAGGGCAGCCCTCGACCCAAAGCGGCCATGGCTCCCGCGTTGGGGAGCAGATGAGCGGAGGGCGCAGTGCTGACCGCCGGCCAAGGAGGTGCGTCGAAACTTTCTAATACCAAAATATCGGCTTGCTATCCGGCATTTCATCACCATTTGTTTGATGGTATTTAAAAATCGGAAAAACACTGTGAGAAAATCGCAGAGTTATATCGCGGTTATTGGAGAGTGTTTCCCCGATAAATGCCTCAGGACGAGGCGACGGAGGGAAAAATGAACCGCTATTTTTGGCTACTGGACCACCCTGCCGTTCCGTTGGCGCTGGTCGCGGGTACGATCCTTGCCCTTGCTTGGCCACTGCGGGACGTGCCTGCCTGTGTGGTGGCGGCCCTTATGATGGTAGTAGCCGCAGGCATAACCATACGGGCGCTTCGATGACGATGCTCCATCAAGTTAATTGATCGTGCGGCAACCCCTCACTCATCCCCCGTCCAGCACCTAGTGTATTGCTGCCGAAATAACTAGACATTTGGCTCGCCTTGTGGCCTACTCAGCGGTGAGCAGGAATTGGGTAGCCACTCTGGAGCTGAGAGCCGAACAGCAGGAACTGCTGCAAGGATGGGTTCGGGCGCATGGCACGCCGCAGCAGGTGGTGAAGCGCTGCCGGATTGTTTTGCTGGCGCATGAGGGATACGCCGACGTGGCAATTGCGCAGGAGCTTGGATTGAATTGGCACACCTGTCGGCTGTGGCGGGAGCGCTTCGTCGCCGCGGGGGCGCAGAGCTTGTGGGCGGTGGCCGAAGGACGCGGACGCAAACCCCAGCCGGGCCTGGCCGAACGCATTGTGAAGGCCACGCTGAGCAGCAAACCGCCTGGGCAGACGCACTGGAGCACTCGGGCGATGGCCAGGGCCCAAGGCGTGGACGCGAGCACGGTGTGCCGCATCTGGCAGGAGCACGGCTTGCAGCCGCACCGGCAGGAGACGTTCAAACTCTCGCGCGACCCGCAATTCGTGCCGAAGCTGCTGGATGTGGTGGGCGTGTACTTGCATCCGCCGCAGAACGCGGTGGTGCTGTGCGTGGATGAAAAAAGTCAGATCCAGGCCTTGGATCGCACGCAGCCTGGGCTGCCGATGAAGCGGGGACGTTGCGGCACCTGGACGCACGACTATGTGCGCCATGGCACCACGACACTTTTTGCCGCGCTGAACGTGGCGGCCGGAACGGTCAGCGGGCGGTGTTTTCCGCGCCATCGGCATCAGGAGTTCTTGCGCTTTCTGCGCCAGATCGATGCCGAGTACGCGCCGGAGTTGGATTTGCATCTGGTGTTGGACAACTACGGCACACACAAAACCGCACAGGTCCAACGCTGGTTGAAGCGCCATCCGCGCTTCACGGTACACTTCATTCCGACCAGCTCCAGCTGGCTGAATTTGGTGGAACGCTGGTTCGGCGATCTGACCGGCAAAGCCGTGCGCCGTGGCAGCTTTGCCAGTGTCCCGGACTTGGTGGCCGCGATCGAGGACTTCATTGCGGCTTGGAATCGCGATCCCAAGCCCTTTATCTGGCGGGCGCAAGCCGAAGATATCCTCGCCAAGATCGAGCGCTGTCGGCGGCGGCTGGAAGAGATTCAGCCCGGCTGCACCGTGCGTCGTACGCGAAAGAAGGCAGCGTGACATGTGTATAGTTATTTGTGCATCATAACACTAGAAGCGTGAGCGCAAAGTGACCCTAAATCTAGCCAGATGTGTGAATACCGTAGATACATGAGAGCGGGTGGTCGGAAGGCGGGCTCGAAATTGCGCAAGTCGGTTCAGTGCGACGGCCGGACCATCCCTCTTTGGGAAGGACAACGGCTCAGCCGTACATTTTGCGTAAATGGCTTTTCCCGATTGATCGGGTAGAATTGAAAACCGACCCACCAGACTGAACCCGTCATGACAGATGCTGACTATCTCGACTACCTCGCCGCAGAACGCGCCGCCAGTAAGGCTGGTCGCGTTCCCTTCTTAGGCGAGTGGCACCAGTCGTTCGATATACGGCCTGTTTCCTATTCGGCGGGAGGTGCGGCGCGGCGGACATTCACTGAGTTAGTTCATGCGAAACTGATCAACCGCTTCCTATTCTCGAATTTGATTGAGGTGGCTATCAATCTTCAACTCGACGCCCAGACGGTCATGGAGAGTGATGCTTATGGCGACGTAGATAATTACTCAAAATCGATCAATGACGCGATGAAGGGTCGAGACGGCGTTTTTATCGACGACTGTCAAATCTATCGCCTGAGTGCAGGCTTCGAACTAACCGGGCACACAGCCTTCGACGTCAAGATTAAGGCGACGCTCCCGGAAGAGTACGTATTGAAAGAGGGCTTGAAGCTATATGGTATGCCCGATGGTCTCTACTATCCGCAGGCCACTGCTGTCTGGGAAGAGGGTAAGGTCGACCACCTTGACACATCTAACACCTTCGGTGACTTGCTCATCCTGGAGACAATGACTCGGAACAAAACGGCAATGCGTCACCGTCTTCGATCAGCCGGGTTGAGCAAGCTAAGGGCATTTCAAACGGCCCGGCCGACGACGCCACTGCAACTCGGGTTACATCGGTCACGCGCTGTCGCAAGCGAGCTCGAACTCGTCGAGCACGAGGATTGGCGCGCTGCCTACACAGAGTTTGCGAGAGCTGATGGCGACCGGATCGCCGAGATTGAACGAGAAATGAGCGAATATGCCCGCGTGGTCAACGAAACCGGCGACCAACTGGGCAAGCTACTGGGGAGGCAGGCGCGAAAATCTTGATTTTCGGAGCGGCGGCAGCCTTCGACCCCCGCTGATCCTGCTAAGGTGACGGGCTTCCGAACGTCCGGAATCCACCCACAGCAAAAATTCAAAGGAAATTAAAACTGAGACGGTCGCGCCAGCACCCAGCACCTTCAACACCTCGTCCGGAGTCCTCTGGATTGCCTGCGATCGGAAGCATGCCCGGACCGACCGCGAGAAGACTTGCGCCGTAGGGCAGATATCACTCCAGGGCGTCGCCGCGCCGCCGGTCGGCGGGCGCTCAGCCGCGTTGCGGGCCGCGGCGCTCTTCTGCGAGCATGCGGTAATAGGCGAAGATGCCGTCTTCGCGCCCGGCCGCTTTGAACCAGTCGAGCATCTGCGCGGTCGCCCCCAGAACAAGGTGTCCGGGGGGACCTGGTCGTCGTGCCGGCCATAGGGGAAACATGAGAGCTCGTAGAGATAGAGGGCGAGCCACGGCGCCGTTTCGGGAAGATGGACGAAGCCGTTCTCGATCATCGCGGTCTGCGCATAGATCCGCATGATCTTGTCGGCCTGCGGCCGATAGCGGGTGGCGGCGTGCATCCCTCGTCGAGCAGTTCCTGGATCAGCTGGGTGCCCGAGGCCTTGTCCTCGATCAAGACGACATCGGCCCGCCAGCGGCGATGCTTCGTCCCTCACTCGGCGCTTCAGTTCCGGGTAGTCGAAGCGCTCGCGCACGACGTCGAGCAGATAAAGGTGCTTTCCGCGATGCCCCAGCTCGTGCACACGCTGAAATCGGCGAGTTCGGTCGCCCCCGGCCTTCGCCGGGGCAGGCTTGTTGGCGGTATCCCAGCTCTGCACGAGGCGCTCGAACCGCGCCGGCAATTCGGCGGCCCGGTAGCGGGCGAACCAGGCCGGCTTGACGAGCCCGCCGCCCAACGGCGCCGGAGCCTGCTGGTATTGCCCGGCGACGCCCGGAACGAAGTGTCCGGGGGATATTCGCCGATGGTGCGGCGGATCTGCCCGAGCACCGCCACCCCTTCGCGTTCCGGTTGCAGCGCCTCGCCGCGGCGCCGGGCGATCGGCTGGCACCCCCGGAAATGCGCGAGGACATGGCATTCGTGCGCTTCGGCGAGCGCCGGCAATGCGAGGCGCTCCCAGGCTTCCTGCGCCAGCACGTGGCCGCTGAGGTCGTCCCTCGGGTCATGCCCGAGGGCAGGCTCCCGTGCAGCCGGTGCATGATCACGACGATCGCCCCGGTGTTCTTGTCGTTGAGGCGGCTGTAGAGGGTGTGGTCGAACCATTCGTTTGCCGCCCGGCGCTGGGCCTGCGACAACGCCTCCTCGGGTTTCAACGGGTCGTCGATGACGATCAGGTCGGCGCCGCGCCCGGTCAGCACGCCGCCGACCGAGGTGGCGAGCCGGCAGCCCTGCGCCGTCGTCTCGAACTCCGCCATCGCCTGCCAGGTGGCCGCGAGCCGGGTCGGGAACACCCGCCGGTACCATTGGCTGATGACGATGCGCCGGCAATCGCGCGACAATTTGTCGGCGAGCTCCTGGGCGTAGGAAGCGCACAGGATCTGCAGGCTCGGCTCGTGCCCGAGACACCAGGCCGGAAACGCGACCGAGGCCAACAGCGACTTCGCGTGCCGCGGCGGCAGGTTGATGATCAGCCGGCGGATCTCGCGGCGGCGCACCGCCGCGAGCTGCGCCGCGACGAGCTCGATATGCCAGCCGGGCGCAAACGCGGTCTGCGGATAAAGCTCGGCGAAACAGGCTTGCGCAAAGCTTGCGAAATCGACGCGCAGCAGTGCCGCGATTTCCTCGGCCGAGAACGCCGGCTCCGGTCGTGTCGGCCCCGACGCCGTCACCCGAGCGGGCCCGCGGATCCCCGGATCAAGTCCGGGGAGGAGGGTGAGACCCACAGCACGTCGGCGGAGGCCGTGCGCCATCTGGGATGAAAACGGCCGATCCTACGCGTGTCATTCCGGGGCGCGGGCGCAGCCCGCGAGCCCGGAATCCATGGCCACAGGCCCTCGCCTGCCTTGGCAAAGCCGGTGTTCTTGGTTTCCGGGCTCGGCTCTGGCGAGCCGCCCCGGAATGACGCCTTCCTTAAAATTGCTGTGTTTTTCGCTTCTGTTTTCATGGGGGGGGCAGCAGGCGCGGCTGTTCGGCGATTTTCCCCGGGGGTTCGACGCGGGCCGAAATTGCGCTAACCCCGGAACGCCCGCTCTGGCCGGCGGCCGTCCGGGGGCTCCGCGGCCGGCGGCGGAGCGGCCGGGTCGGGGAAGCTCGTCGGGTCGGCGCCGGCGATTTCGGCGAGGCACTGACGCCGCAGCCGGGCGACGAGATTTTGCACGATCGCCGCGTCGCAGCGGCCGAGCGGCCGCGTCTCCGCCGCCGCCTCGGGCGGCGGCGCCACCTTCCTTTCGATGTCCTTTGGCATGTCGATCAGCATTTTGGTCGCCCTGAGGTCGGCGTCGGCCGACTTGTCGACGAGCTGGGCCACGATCGCCTCGCGCTTGCTGATCCGGCGGCGGCGCCCGTCCTTGTCGACCGTTACCGGCTCGTTCAACGCCGCGAGCAACAGCGCCGGCAGATCCTGCTTGCGCGGGCCCTTGGGGTTTCCGGACCGGCCCTTCCGGAAGCGGGTGTGCAGCGGCGGCTTGCCGCGGCCGACCCGGTATTCGCCTTGCTCCTGCGCCATGACCCATCCGCCGGCTTGTCCCGCCGCCAAGCCGGGCCTATATACCGGGTCGGGGCGATTTTGTCAATTATGGTATTGGATATGCTTATATCGCAACGCACGACCGGTTTCCCTGCCGCTTCCCTGCCGGCTGCCGCGGCAGCGAAAAAAACTTCCCTGCCGGCCGCCGCCAAACCGCCGCAAGCCATTGGTGCGACGAGATTCTCGGCCGCCGCCGGCGATTTTTACCCTGCCGGAGGCCGCCGGCAGGGAAAAACGATGCCGGGAGAACCGCCCCGCGCCACCACCCTTCGCCGATAGCGCTCCGCCGATGCGCCGGTTTCCGCAGCTCCACCGCCTCGCGATCACTGCGCTGCCGCTGGCACTCCTGCTGACGGCGGCGACGGCCCGGATCCTCGCCCCCGATCTCTCGGGTCGGCTGTCGCTGATCGCCTTCGATTTCTATCAGCGGATGGCGCCGCGCGCGCCGACGAATGCGCCGGTCGCGATCGTCGATATCGACGACAACAGCCTCGCCGCGATCGGGCAGTGGCCATGGCCGCGGACGATCATCGCCCAGCTCGTCGAAAAGCTCGCCAAGGCCGGCGCCGCGGTCATTGCCTTCGACATCGATTTTGCCGAGCCCGACCGGACCTCGCCGAAGATCCTGCTGCCGCTGTTGGTGGGCAACGGCGCCGGCGCCCGGCAGGCGGGCGAATTGCTCGACGCCCTCCCCGACCCCGATGCGCGGCTCGCCCAGGCGATGCGCACGGTCCCGGTCGTGACCGGGTTTATCCTGACCGATCGCGGCAGCGCCCGGCCACCGGCGGCGAAAGCCGGGTTCGCCTTTGCCGGCGATCACCCGCTCGGCCACGTCGCCGAATATCCGACCGCCATCGCCAACCTGCCGATCCTGGAGGCGGCGGCCGCCGGCGACGGGTTCCTCAACCAGTACGTCGATTGGGATCACGTCGTGCGCCGGGTGCCGCTGATCCTCACCCTCGGCGGCAAGCCCTACCCTTCGCTTGCCGCCGAGGCGCTGCGCGTCGCCTTCGGTGCATCGACTTATGTCGGGCGCGCTGCCGGGGCGAACGGCGAGCGGGATTTTGGCAAGGCCACCGGTTTGACGGCGATCCGCATCGGGCCGCTGACCGTGCCGACCGACGCCGGCGGCCGAGTGTGGCTGCATTACCAGGTGCTTCGGCCGGGGCCCGCGATCGGCGCTGCCGACATTCTCGCCGGCAAGTTCGATCCGGCGCAGATCGCCGGCCATATCGTCCTCGTCGGCACCTCGGCCGCCGGAGTGATCAACGATCTGCAGGCGACGCCGATCGCCCCGAACGTTCCCGGGGTCGAGATCCACGCTCGGCTCCTCGACCAGATCCTCGCGCAATCCTTCCTCAATCGTCCCGATTGGGCGGTCGGCGCCGAGATCCTGTTCACCTTGCTGACCGGTGCGGCGCTGATCTTCGTGCTGCCGCGGATCGGGGCGCTGCCGAGCGCCGTTCTCGGCGGCGCTTCGGTGGCGGCGGCGTTGGCGACGTCATGGGTTGCCTTCGCCTATGCCCGGCTGTTGATCGACCCGATCTACCCGTGGGCGGTGCTGACGTCCGTTTACCTCGCGGCGTCGCTGATCGGCTATCTGCGCACCGAGGCGGGCCAGCGCGAGATCCGCAACGCCTTTTCGCGCTACATGTCGCCGCACTATGTCGAGGAACTCGCGGCCCATCCCGAACGGCTCGCGCTCGGCGGCGAAATGCGGATGATGACGATCATGTTTTGCGACATCCGCGGCTTTACTACCATCGCCGAAGGCATGGACGCCCGGACCCTGACCCAATTCATGAACAGCTTTTTGTCGCCGATGACCGAGATCATCACCGAGCTGAAGGGAACCATCGACAAATACATCGGCGATTGCATCATGGCGTTTTGGAACGCCCCGCTCGACGACCCGGAGCACGCCCAAAACGCGGCCCGCGCCGCTCAGGCCATGCGCCAACAGCTGATCGAATTGAACCGCCTTTGGTCGCACGAGGCGCAGGCGGCAGGCCGATCGCGGGCACCGGTGCGGATCGGCATCGGGATCAACAGCGGCGAATGCTGCGTCGGCAATTTCGGGTCGATGCAGCATTTTGACTATTCGCTGCTCGGCGATCCCGTGAACCTGGCCTCGCGGCTCGAGAGCCTCGGCAAGCTCTACGGCATGGACCTGGTCATCGGCGAGGAAACCGCCGAGCGGCTCGGCGACCCTGCCTTGGTCGAGGTCGATCTGGTCGCGGTCAAAGGCAAATCGCAAGCCGGCCGCGTCTATACGCTGCTGCCGCCGGGCGCGCACCCGGGTGCCGATTTCGCAGCGCTGCATCGGCAGCTGCTGTGCGCCTACCGGGAGCGGGAGTGGACGGCGGCGGAGCGCCTGCTCGATGACCCTCGGCTCCTGGCGGTCGCGCACCTCGCCCCGGTCTATGACCTCTACCGCCGGCGTATCGCGCACTTCCGCGCCGAGCCGCCGCCCGCCGAGTGGGGTGGCATGTTCGCCGCGGCGGAAAAGTAATTAACCACTTATCCTCGCCCCTTGGCGGTAATCGCGACAACATCGGCTTTATTCTATCCTTTGTTTTCGATTATGATCGGTGCCGCCAGCAAGGCGCCGACGTCCATCCGTCGCCGCGCCGCGGTCGCCCGGGAGCACATGAATGCCGTCCATCGAGTTTCGAGTTTGCCGTCAGGAACGCCAAGCGCGTTGGGTGGTTACGGTCGGGAAAGCGGTCTACGGCGCCTATCTCGACCAGGAGCAGGCGCTGCTCGATGCGGTCGACGCGGCGCACGATGCGATCCAACGGGGTGGTGAGGCGCAGGTGTGGCTGCAGGACCGCGGCGGCGATTCGCGGATCTTGTGAGCCGCCAGCCGCGTCGTTCGCAGAGGATACGCCGCGCTCAGCCGAGGGTAGCCAGCATCTCGGCGGTAACCAGGGTGACGCCGCCGTCGCTGCGCTCGAAGCGCTTGGCGTCGAGTTCCGGGTCTTCGCCGATCACCAACCCTTCCGGGATGCGGCAGCCGCGATCGGCGACGACCCTGGTCAGCCGGGCGTGCCGGCCGACATCGACCTCGGGCAGCAGCACCGCCTCGGTGGTTCGGGCAAAGGAGTTGACGCGGCAGTTCGAAAACAGCAGCGAGCGGCGGACGGTGGCACCCGAGATGATGCACCCGCCCGAGACCATCGAATCGACCGCCATGCCGCGCCGATCGTGGTCGTCAAATACGAACTTTGCCGGCGGCAGTTGCTGCTGATAGGTCCAGATCGGCCAGTTGGCGTCGTAGATGTCGAGCGACGGCACCGGTGTGACCAGATCGAGATTGGCCGCCCAATAGGCGTCGATGGTGCCGACGTCGCGCCAATAGGGGGCGGCTTCCGGGGTCGTCAAGACGCAGCTGTCCTCGAACGAGTGCGCGGCGGCGAGCCCGCGGGCGACCAGGTTTGGGATCACGTCCCTGCCGAAATCATGGCTCGAGGTCGGATCCCGATGGTCGCGTTCGAGTTCGGCATAGAGGAACTCGGCGGTAAAGACGTAGACACCCATGCTGACGAGGGCGCGGTCGGGGCTGCCGGGCAGCGGCGGCGGGTTCGCCGGCTTTTCGAGGAAATCAACGATCCGCATCCGATCGTCGGTCGCCATCACCCCGAAATCGGCGGCGGCGGCAAGCGGCACCGCGAGGCAGGCCACGGTGCAGTCGGCGCCTTTGGCCACGTGATCTGCCAGCATGTGCGAATAATCCATCTTGTAGATGTGGTCACCGGCCAATACGACGAAATATTTGGGGCCGACAGCACGAAAAATATCGAAGTTCTGATACACGGCGTCGGCGGTGCCGCGGTACCAGCTCGCTTCGTCGATGCGCTGTTGCGCCGGCAGCAAATCGAGGAATTCGTTCATCTCCGGACGCAGAAACGACCAGCCCATTTGCAGATGGCGCAATAGACTGTGCGCCTTGTATTGGGTGAGGACGGCGATGCGGCGCAGCCCCGAATTGAGACAGTTCGACAAGGTGAAGTCGATGATGCGAAACTTGCCGCCGAAAAACACCGCCGGCTTCGCCCGCCGGTCGGTCAACTGCTTCAATCGGCTGCCGCGGCCGCCGGCGAGCACCAGGGCGAGCGCGCGCTGGACCAGTCGCTGTTCGATGCGCGCGCTCGACAACATGGCTGCCTCCGTTACGGTAGATAGCGCCTTTCGCAGTCCGGCGCGACAGCCTAGCCGCTACCGGCGACGACATAGTGGATCAACACGTCGCGGAGGTCGGCATAGCGGTGGTCGACGCGCGGGGCTGCAGACATCGGCTCGAGATCTCACCAACGGCGGTCGATGCTCGAATATCATATCAATCGTTGCCGAGCCGAACGCTTTGACAGCATCGATGGAGGGCCCGAAGGATGGCTGACACCGCACTTGCGCTGCCGCGCATCGCAGGGCGGCCGCCATCGGCGAGCGAGCGCCTGATCGTTGCCCTCGACGTCGCCAGCGCGGACGAGGCCTTCCAAATCGTCGAGCGCCTCGGTGACACCGTATCGTTCTACAAGATCGGGCTGCATTTGCAACTCGCGCCGGGCCTGCATTCGCTCGTCGCGCGGCTGATATCGGCAGAAAAACGATTGTTTCTCGACTTCAAATACCTCGACATTCCGGCAACGGTCGCCGGTGCCGTAAGAACCGCGGCCGAACTCGACATTGATTTTATTACCGTCATCGGACAGCAGCCGGTCGTGCGCGCCGCCGTCGACGCCCGCGGAACCGCGCGCGCCAAGGTATTGGCGGTGACCCTCCTGACCGCGATGAACGAGACCGATCTGCGAAAGGAATACCATACCGCTTTGACTTTACGCGAGTTTGTCGAGCGCCGCGCGATCGCCGCCGCGCAGGCGGGAGGCGACGGGGTGATCGCATCGCCAAACGAAATCGAATTGATTCGGGCCGCGGTCCCAACCCCGGATTTTCTGATCGTCACGCCGGGTATCCGGCCGGCCGGGGCCGGACGAGACGACCAAATGAGAACGGCAACCCCCTATGACGCGGTGGTGCGCGGCGCCGATTACCTGGTCGTCGGCCGCCCGGTCACGCGCGCGGCCGAGCCCCGGGACGCGGCGCTGCGGATCATCGACGAGATGGCGCAGGCACTCGACGAGCGCGAAGGCAAAGCTCGCTCGCGTGCCGCCCCCCGGACTTCGCCCGCCACGTGACCCTCCCCGCCATCCGGACCAATCGCCAGAGGAGGCAGCAATGGACTATCGGAAGCGGTTCGTCGTCGAGCCCGGAACGCGGCTTCGCCTGAAAGACCGCGATCCGGGATTCAAGGGCCAGCACGCGTCGCAGGCAACGGCCGCGGCCGAATTGGAGCACTACCGTCAGAAGCTCGCCCATCAACAGAGCCTGATGTATGCCGAAAAGAAACACGCATTGCTGATCGTCTTGCAGGCTCTCGACGCCGCGGGCAAGGACGGCACGATCAACCATGTGTTCACCGCGTTGAACCCGCAGGGGGCCTCGGTAACCGCCTTCAAGCAGCCGACGCCGTCCGAGCTCGAGCATGATTTTCTCTGGCGCATCCATGCGCACGCGCCGCCCAAGGGGTAGAGTCGGAATGTGGCGCGGTGGCCTTAGGTCAGGCATGCGTGTTGCCGCCTCTTTCGTTTGGCGGTGCCTTAGTGGCTCGACCATAGCTCCGTTTCCACATCCCGCTCATCGAACCGGACATGCGGATTTCCCTGCATCCGGCTCTCGGACAAGACCTCACGCCTTCGTCCACGGCACGTCGTGCCCAAGCCGGGTCAGACGCACGAGCCCGAGGGTCTCGTAGAGGTGCGAGAGGGGATAGCTGCCGCCCTTACATCGTCTGGTCTTGTGCTTGAAGCGCAACCACCGACGCAACCGCACAGCCGTGTAGTTGTCGAGCGCCCGATACGCCGGATTGACGGTGCCTACCGAGAAGTAGTTCGCCCATCCGCGAAGGGTGCGGTTCAACTTACCCACCAGCTCTGTGGTTTCTTGCCAGGTATGTGCTCGGACGGTCAGCGCATGGACCTTGTCGACCACACGCTTGATGCTCTTCTTCGATGGCCGCTGTCCCAGGCGAGCCTGGCCGGTTCTCGGAGAATACATCCGCCCGAACGTATAACCCAGGAAGTCAAACTCCCCGTCCGGAACCTTGCAGATCCGTGTCTTCTCCTCGTTCACTGTCAGCTTCAGCTTGCCCATGATCGCGCGCAGGTGATGCAGCGCAGTCTCCGCGCTGCCCCTTCGGCACAGGATCACAAGGTCGTCCGCATAGGTGACGAGGCGAGTGCCGAGGCTTCGCTCAAGGCCGAACTTCTTCCAGCCCAACACGAACCGGCGCATGTAGAGGTTCGCCAGTAGTGGTGAGAGGGGCGAGCCCTGCGGAATGCCGCGCCGGTGGTCTCGCGCCTCGGTCGTGCGTGTTGTCCGGCCCCGTTGGTCGGTTTCTTCCACGGGGCAGTCCAGCCACATCTTGATCAGATGCAGCACGCGCCGGTCAACGATCCGGCGCGCCACCGACTTTAGGAGGTCGGTATGCGGAATGCTCCCGAAGTAGTCCGCGAGGTCGGCGTCGACGACTTCCGGGTGGCCACGGAACAGCCGCTCCTCCACCTCGACGACTGCCTGCTGGGCGTTGCGCCCAGCGCGATAGGCGTAGATTTCCGGCGGAAGATCGGCTTCGAAGATCGGCTCCAGCACCAGCATCGCTGCGGTCATGCAGACCCGATCCCGCACCGTCGAGATGCCCAGCGGCCTGAGTTTGCCGTTGGCCTTCGGTATAAACACTCGTCTGATTGGCTCCGGCCGGTAGCTCTCCTGCCTGAGCGCAAGCGCCAGTTCAGCCAGCCACCGTTCGACCCCATAGGCCTCGATGTCCGCAAAGTCCTGACCGTCTATTCCCGGCGCCCCCTTGTTGGCGCGGCACTGGGCATAGGCATGCGCCAGAATGTCGTCGCGGCTGATCTTGTCGTACAGGGCATAGAAGCGATAGCCGGCTTCTGCCTTCGCTTTCGCGTGTGACGCCCTCTGCAGCTTCTGAACACTCTTCGGAGTTGATAGGTTGCCCAATCTCCAGGTCCCTCACTACTTCCTGCGTCTGTCTTGAACCAAGGCCCCTTCCCTCCACCGGCATTACCCGGCTTCACCGGTACTACGGGCCTCTCCGCCACCCCATTGCGCCCGGCCTGTCCCTCGCGGGCGTCCGGTTGATCATCCCTGATCACGCATTGGGGCTTCCCGTGTTGCGCACGCTTTCCTTGTGTACATGCTGCCGCCACTACCCCGGTGCAGCAGATGGGCCTACTCCTCGCTCAAACTCGCCCATCCGTATCAGCCTTCCCCGAAACCACTATCGGGTCGGCCTGCACATCGACCTTTTCGAGGATTGCTCGGCGTTTACTCACGTTGCGGCCTGCACACTCGCGCGGTCACCAAAACCGTGACCGTTATCCGAAGGCTTCAGACATTTCGTCTCCTCCATGCCTGCTCCGGCTGCTTCCGGCTGGAGCGGTCGCCGGGCGGGGCTTGCACCCGCTGGAAAAGCGCCGCCTTGTCACGGCGCACATGGGTAGCGGTCTTCAACCGCTCCCATTACGAGGACGTGCTGGTGACACGGGTCCACAAGCTGGTCGACGCGGCGACGTGGACACGACGGTACGACCGAATCCGCAATTTCGAGACCGCGCTCTTCGAAGGTGGAACCCACATCCTGAAATTCTTCCTGCACATCGGCGAGGACGAGCAGTTGGCGCGCTTCCAACAGCGGCTCGACGATCCGGCCCGCAATTGGAAAATCAGCGAAGCCGATTATTCCGAACGCGAGCTCTGGGATGATTATGTCAGGGCTTACGAAGATGCCTTGAGCGCGACCGCCACCGATCATGCTCCCTGGTACGTGGTCCCTTCGAATCATAAGTGGTTTCGCAATCTTGCGGTGTCGCAGATCGTCGCGGACACGATGCAGGAGCTCGGCATGTCGTTCCCGAGGGCGACGGTCGATCTCGCCGAGATTCGCCGCCGATATCATGCCGCCGTAATCGAAGAGAACAAGGCATAGCGCGGCCCGGCCGCTACCGAGGCCAACGACCCTCGGGGCAGCGCCGGCGAGCCGCCGCGTCGATCGGCTTCGTCGAAGCGCCGCTTGACGGCCGCCCGCCGCGCCGCGGATAATCGCCTGTCCAAGGGGTGCCCCGGCAGGGGGCTGAGAGACCGCCGGCCGCCCCTTCCCTGCGATCTCGGGCACGGGAAGGCAGGGAGGGAGCGGGGCGCGGAAACCCTTTGAACCTGATCCGGGTCGTACCGGCGTAGGGACAGGAACGCTCCGGCGACAGCCGATTTCCGTCCGACTCCGGTGCGCGACCGGCGATGGAGGTCGAGAATGCCCGACACCGCTCCACTCTCACCCGCGAAACGCTCGCCCAGGATCGAGGAACTGCGGGTCACGACCGGCCCGTTCCCGGCTTCGCGCAAAATTCAAGTGCCGGGCCGGCTCCATTCCGAGATCTCGGTCGCGATGCGCGAGATCGCTCTCGAAGCCGCGGCCGGCGAGCGGCCGCTGCGCGTTTACGACACCTCCGGCCGCTACTCCGAGCCCGGGGCCCCGATCGACATCAAACAAGGCCTGCCGGCGCTGCGCCGGCCATGGATCCTGGCGCGCGGCGATGTCGAAGCCTACCCCGGCCGCGCGGTCAAACCCGAGGACAACGGCCTGCGTCGGGGCGAAGCGAGCGCGGTCTCCCGGTTCGACCGCGGCCGGCGCCAGGTGCTGCGGGCCAAGCCGGGCGGCGCGGTGACCCAGCTCGCCTATGCCCGCCGCGGCATCGTCACGCCGGAGATGGAATATGTCGCGATCCGCGAAAATCTCGGCCGCGACGAACGGGCGGACGCGGGGACGCCCGATGGCGAAGCCTTCGGTGCCTCGATCCCGCCCTCCGTCACCCCCGAATTCGTACGCGCCGAGATCGCCCGCGGCCGGGCGATCATCCCCAACAACATCAACCATCCGGAAAGCGAGCCGATGATCATCGGCCGCAATTTCCTCGTCAAGGTCAACGCCAACATCGGCAATTCGATCGTCACCTCCTCGGTCGCCGAAGAGGTCGAGAAGATGGTGTGGGCGACGCGCTGGGGTGCCGATACGGTTATGGATCTGTCGACCGGCCGCGACATCCACACGATCCGCGAATGGATCATCCGCAATTCGCCGGTGCCGATCGGCACCGTGCCGATCTATCAGGCGCTCGAAAAGGTCGGCGGCAAGGCGGAGGAACTGACCTGGGAATTGTTCCGCGACACGCTCGTCGAGCAGGCCGAGCAGGGGGTCGATTACTTCACGATCCATGCGGGGGTCCGCCTCGCCTACATTCCGCTGACCGCCAACCGCGTCACCGGGATCGTCTCGCGCGGCGGCTCGATCATGGCGAAATGGTGCCTGGCGCATCACCAGGAGAGTTTCCTCTATACCCATTTTCGCGAGATCAACGAGATCATGCGGGCCTATGACGTCAGCTACTCGCTGGGCGACGGGCTGCGCCCCGGCTCGATCGCCGATGCCAACGATCGCGCCCAGTTCGCCGAACTGGAGACGCTGGGCGAGTTGACGCGGCTCGCCTGGGAGGACGGCGTCCAGGTCATGATCGAAGGCCCGGGCCACGTGCCGATGCACAAAATCAAGATCAACATGGAAAAACAGCTCGCGGAGTGCGGCGAGGCGCCGTTTTACACGCTGGGCCCGCTGACCACCGATATCGCCCCCGGCTACGACCATATCACTTCGGGCATCGGCGCCGCCATGATCGGCTGGTTCGGCACCGCCCTCCTCTGCTACGTGACGCCAAAGGAGCATCTCGGGCTGCCCGACCGCGACGACGTCAAAACCGGCGTCGTCACCTACAAAATCGCAGCGCATGCCGCCGACCTCGCCAAGGGTCATCCGGCCGCGCGCGAGCGCGACGACGCCTTGTCGCGGGCGCGCTTCGAATTCCGCTGGCGCGACCAGTTCAACCTGTCGCTCGATCCCGAGACGGCGGAAAAGTTCCACGACCAGACCCTGCCGGCCGAGGGCGCCAAACTCGCGCATTTCTGCTCGATGTGCGGCCCCAAATTCTGCTCGATGCAGATCACCCAGGAGATCCGCGACTACGCGCGGGCGGGAATGGCGGATAAGTCAAAGGAGTTCCTGGCACAGGGTGCCGAGATCTACACCGACGAGCACGGCCGGCCGCGGGCGGCGGCGGATTGAAGCCCACGGTGTTCGTAGGGCGGATAAGCGCAGCGCAATCCGCCATTTTTGGCGGGTACATCCGAGGGCCCAGGAGCTTTTAGCGCAGGTTGAAGTTGCGATTGACGTGTTTCTACGCACGGCCCGACGGGTGACGCGAAAGGGTTCGTCATTCCAATGGCGTCCCGGAATCGCGCGATGAGAGATGCGGCATCAATGACCGTCGATCTTGAAGCGCGACGGGCGGCGCGCCGCTATCCCGATCGACCGATCGTCGGGGTGCTGGCCGTCGTCCTGCGCGGCGACCGGGCGCTCGTCGTCCGGCGCTCGCACCCGCCGATGCAGGGTCGCTGGGGCTTTCCGGGCGGCGTCCTCGAACTGGGCGAAACCGTCGCTCAAGCTGCCGTGCGCGAGCTCCTCGAAGAGACCGGCGTCATCGCCGAAGCGGGCGGCACCCTGACCGTCCTCGACTCGATCCAGCGCGAGGACGCGGGCCGGGTGCGGTACCACTACACGCTGGTCGCCGTGCGCGGCATTTGGCGTTCGGGCGAAGGGGTCGCCGGCGACGACGCCGACGAAGTCGCCTGGCTGAGCCGCGCCGACATCCTCGATCGCGATCTGCCGGTCGCCCCGGCGCTGTTGCCGCTCTTCGACTTGGCGCTCGCGGCCCGCGGCCAAACCTAGCGGCGGGTCATTCGCGCAGCCGGGCGGCGATCGCCGGCAAGGCGGCGATGTCGAGGCCGCCGCGCGCCGCCGCAGCGATCAGGGCCAGCGGATCGGCGCCCTCGCGCAGCCGCGTCAAGCTCCACAACAGGGCCGAGCGCGTGCCGGTGCGGCAGTGCGCGACGATCGGTGCTGGCGCCGCGCGCAGCACCGCGGCAAAGGCGTCGACATCGGCGCGCGACAGGCTTTGGGCGGTGATCGGGATGTGGTGGTATTGCAGCCCGAGACCCTTGGCGACAGACCGCGCCTCGGCGGCATCGAGCTGGCCCGGATCCTCGCCGTCCGGCCGGTTGTTGACAATGGTGCGCACGCCGGCCCGGGCCAGCGCCTCGAGGTCCGCGCGGTCGAGCCTGCCGGTCACCTCGAACCCGGGCGCCAACGGGATCCGCTCGGCCAGCATGGTGCTCCTCCGCGATTATCGCCGGTGCAGCATTGCAGCCGCGACGCTCGCGGTCACCAGAAAAATCAGGCGGCGAATTGCGGCGGCCGCTGCACCATGTCGCCGGCCCGGATCCAGAAGCGCTCGAGGCGGCGCAGGGTAACGCAAACGGCTTCGAGGTCGTTGACCCCGACGACCGCCTGCCCAAGCATCTCGGTATGCCGCCGGTGCATCGCGCTCAAGCTGTCGCGCAATTTGAAGCCCTTGTCGGTCAGCCGCACATGGATCGAGCGGCGGTCGTGCAGCGAGCGCTGCTGGATGATATACCCGTTCTCGACCATCTTCTTGACGTTGTAGGACACATTCGAGCCCAAGTAGCAGCCGCGCAACGTCAGCTCGCCGACCGTCATTTCGGCGTCGCCGATATTGAACAGCATCATACCCTGGATATTGTTGATGTCATGAATGCCGAGCCCTTCGAGCTCGAGCTTCACCACCTCCAAAAAGTGCCGATGCAGCCGCTCGATGAGCGATATCACTTCGAGATAAGCTTTGATCATCCGAACCTCGTGAACCGCCGGTGCGGGCGAGGTTAATGCAAGGTTTGTAAATATTTCGTTTCAAATTTTAACCTCCGGCTTGGCGAGAAACCGGTAGATCGCCGAAAAGTCGAAACCGGCGCCGTCGCGATCGACATGCAGCTGGTAGAGGCTCGCCGCCGCAGCGCCGAGCGGAGTTGCCGCCGCCGTCGCCGCCGCAGCCTGCTGGGCGAGGCGCAAATCCTTCAGCATCATCGCCGCGGTGAAGCCGGGGACATAGCCGCGGTTGGCCGGCGACGCCGGCACCGGTCCGGGCACCGGGCAATAGCTGGTCAGCGCCCAGCATTGGCCCGAAGACTTGGCCGCGATGTCAAACAGGGTCTGCGCCGCGAGCCCCAGCTTGTCGGCGAGCGCGAAGGCTTCGCAGACGCCGATCATCGAGATCCCAAGGATCATGTTGTTGCAGATCTTGGCCGCCTGGCCGTTGCCGGACGGCCCGGCGTGGATAATCGTGCGGCCCAACGCGGCGAGCACCGGCTGGCCGCGGGCAAAGGCCTCGGCGGTGCCCCCGACCATGATCGTCAAGGTCGCCGCCGCTGCCCCTGCCGTGCCGCCCGAGACCGGCGCGTCGAGCATCGCGAACCCGGCCTCGGCAGCGGCTTCAGCGACGCTGCGTGCGGTCTCGACGTCGATCGTCGTACAATCGATCAAAAGCGCGCCTTTGCGGGCGTGCCGCAAGACTCCGGAATCGCCAAGATAGACCTCGCGCACCTGCGGCCCGGCCGGCAACATCGTGATGACCACGTCGCCGGCCGCGGCCGCCGCGACCGCGGTGTCGGCCGCCCGCCCGCCGGTCGCCGCCCATGCGGCGACGGGGCCGGCCGCGATGTCGAAGCCCGTGACCTCATGCCCGGCCTTGACCAGATTGGCCGCCATCGGCGCGCCCATGTTGCCGAGCCCGATAAAGCCGATCGCCGTCATCTGTTGGCCCCCGCCCCGCTCAGCCGAACCGCAACTCGCCATCGCCGAGCGGCGCGAAATAGCTTTCGACGACGGCGTCGGCGACCTCGGCGAGGGTCGCCGGCTGCCAGCGCGGCTGCTGGTCCTTGTCGATCAAGACCGCCCGCACCCCCTCGTAGAAATCCGCCGCGCTCATGAAATGCTGGATCAGCCGATATTCGAGCACGAGGGCCTGTTCGAGATCGAAATCGCCGCCCTCGACCAACTGGCGCAAGGTCACCTTGAGGCTGGTCGGCGATTTCTTGAGCAACCCGGCGCGGGTTGCCGTCGCCCATCCGGCCCAATCGCCGCTCTCGGCCGCCAGCGCCTCAAGGATTGCCTCGATCCCTTTGGCGGAAAAGCAACGGTCGATCGCCGGCCGCAACGCCGCGAGCGGTGCCGGTCCCGGATCGGCGGCAAATTCGGCGAGCAGGTGGGCAACCTGATCGAACTCTTGGCCTGTCCGCCACGCGATCCCGGCAAGCGCGTGCAATAGCGCGTCGATTTCGATCCTGCCCGATCCAATGGGTGGCAAAGCCGCAGTATAGCGCATCGGCCGCAGCCAGTCGGGCGCCGGTCAAACCGAGATAGCGGCCGATCCGCCCCGGACAACGGTTCAGAAACCGTGTCGCGCCAACATCGGGGAAGAGCCCGATAGCGGTCTCCGGCATCGCGAATAAGGTGCGCTCGGTGGCGATTTGATAGGTGCCGTTGATCGAGATCCCGGCGCCGCCGCCCATGGTGATGCCGTCGACGATCGCGATATAGGGCTTCGGGAAACGATGGATGTCGCGGATCAGCTGGTATTCTTCGCGAAAAAACATGGCGGTCAAAGAGCGATCGCCGGCGATGCCGCGCCCCGCCTCGTAGACCGCGCGCACATCGCCGCCGGCGCAAAAGGCGCGGCCGCCGGCGCCGCGCACGACGACCGCGCGCACCGCCGGATCCTCGGCCCAACCGGCCAGCGCCGGGGCAAAACGCCGATAATTTTCCAAGGTCAGCGCGTTCAGCGCCTGCGGCCGGTTGATCGTCAGGGTCGCGATCCCGCCGGCGCGGTGGAGCGCGATCTCGTCGGCCTCGCTCATCGCTCCCTCGAGCGCTCGGCCGCGGCACGGCCGTCACCCATTCGACCGACCGAGCAACCGGCGGGCAATGATGACCCGCATGATCTCGTTGGTCCCTTCGAGGATCTGGTGGACCCGCAAATCGCGCAGATAGCGCTCGATCGGGAAGTCCTTCAGATAGCCGTAGCCGCCGAACAGCTGCAACGCCTCGTTGCAGACGCGAAATCCGACATCCGTGGCAAAGCGCTTGGCCATGGCGCAATGCATGACCGCGCCCGGTACGGCGCGGTCGAGGCTCGCCGCACCGCGCCACACCATGAGCCGCGCCGCGTCGAGTTCGGTGGCCATGTCGGCGAACTTGAACTGCAATGCCTGAAAGTCGGCGAGCGGCCGGCCGAACTGGCGCCGCTCGAGGAGATGCGCGCGGGCCGCGTCGAGGCAGGCCCTGGCACCGCCCAGCGAGCAGGCCGCGATGTTGAGCCGGCCGCCGTCGAGCCCCATCATCGCGATCTTGAAACCGTCGCCCTCGGCGCCGAGCCGGTTCTCCGCCGGCACTCGGCAATCCTCGAAGATCACCATCGCGGTCGGCTGCGAGTTCCAGCCGAGTTTCTTCTCGGCCTTGCCGAACGACAGCCCGGCCGTGCCCTTTTCGACAACGAAGCAGGAGATGCCACGCGGCCCCTGGCCGCCGGTTCGCACCATGACGAGGTAGACGTCGCTCTGACCGCCGCCCGAGATGAAAGCCTTGGTGCCGTTCAGCACATAACCGGCGCCGTCGCGGCGGGCGCGGCTCGTCAATGCCGCCGCATCCGAGCCGCTGCCCGGCTCGGTCAGGCAATAACTGGCGAACTGCTGCATGGCCGCGAGACCCGGCAGCAGCCGCGCCCGCTGCTCGCGGCTGCCAAAGCGGTCAATCATCCACGCGACCATGTTGTGGATCGACAAATAGGCGGCGGTCGAGGGGCAGGCGGCCGCCAATTCCTCGAAGACGATCGCCGCTTCGACGCGGCCCAGCCGGCTGCCGCCGAATTCCTCGCCGACACAGATCGCGGCCAAACCGAGCCCGGCCGCCCGGCGCAGCGCCGCGACCGGAAACTCCCGGCGCTCGTCCCAGTGCGGGGCGTCGGGCAGCCAATCCTCGCGGGCAAAGGCCCGCGCCGTCTCCTGAAACGCCCGCTGCTCGTCCGACAGCTCGAAATTCATAACACTAGATATCGCCTGGCCGGTCGCCGCGGACAATGGCGGAATGGGCGGATTACGGCGCGGGTTCAGCCGTTGCGATAGCGGCCGAGATACCATGCGAGCCCAATTATCTCATGCAGCGCATGGTAACTGTCGAACAGCGATGGGATTTCCGGTAACAGGATCGCCGCCGACGCGCGGAAGTTTTGGACATAGGGCGTCGGGGCCGGGATCACCGGATAGCCGACTTTGGCAAACGACCACAAGGCTCGCGCCATATGCCAGGGCTGGGTGACGACGAGCGCCGCCGGGATCCCCGCCCGGCGCAGGATCGCTGCCGAAAACAGCGCGTTCTCGTAGGTGTTGCGCGAGCCGTCCTCGCGCCAGCGCACCGGGACCCGGAAATCGTTTTCGAGCGCCCGGCTCATCGCTGCCGCCAGCGAATCGAAGGCGTTTTCGGGCACACCGCCGCTGACCAGAATCGGTAAGCCGAGGTGCTGCTGCAATTGCGCCGCCTTCGCCAGCCGCTCGAGCGTGACCGGGCCGATCGGATCGGGCTCGCCGGGAGCACCGCCCCGCCCGATGTCGCCGCCGAGGACGATGATCGCCCCCGGCGAAGCCTTGGTGGCAACCCTCGGCATGGCGCCGGCGAGCGCATCGGTCGCGCGCATCAGCCAATGCGCCACGATCGGCGTCGATAAGAGATAGAGGCAGCCGATCGCCGCCGTCGCCAGCCACAGGCCAAAGCGCCACGACCGCCAAGCCAGGAGCGTCCCGATCAGCGCCGCCAGAATGAACAGGTTCGGCGGGATCAGCGTCGAATACGCAATCGCGTGAACCATCGTTCCGAGCGTGCCGCCTTTCTCGCCGGGAGTGGCCGAAAGCCGCCGCCCTGGATCGAACGAGACGATAGGGCAGGCGCAGGGTTTGCGACAGGGTCTCGCGACCGGACCAGGTTGTGGTAGCGTCGCGTGGTGCAGGGCCGGTCACCCTGTGGATTGACCGAACCCCCGAGCGCGCGCGGCTCCGCCTCGTCGGTCGCCGCCTGGTGATGCGGCGTTGACGCGGTGCCGCACTCGACCCTAGCTTCGCGCTTTGCCTCGGTCGCGGTTGGGAGCGGCTCAAATGGCCAAGATCGTTCTCGGGATCGCCACGTCGCACACGCCGATGCCGAACGCCCCGGCTGCAGACTGGCCGCGCTTTATCGACCGCGACGCTGGGCGCGACTTTATCGACAAGGACGGCAGACCCGCCACCTATGACGAGTTGCTGGCCCGCGCCGAGCCCGCCGTCGCCGCCGAATTGACGCCGGAACGGTTTGCCGCGCGCCATGCGGCGGCGCAACGGGGGGTCGAGCATCTCAGAGCCACCATCGGCCGGGCCGAACTCGACGCGCTGATCGTCGTTGGCGACGACCACAAGGAACTCTACCACGACGACAATTTGCCGGCGCTGGTCGTCTATCACGGCAGGACCATCCGCAATCTGCCCCTCGCGGGCTTCGAAGGGCCCGATTGGGCGCGCCGGGCCACGGCTCGCTATTACGAAGAGCGCGAGGCGCGCGAATACCCGGTCGAGAGCGGGCTCGCGCGGCACTTGATCGGCGAATTGGTCGAGCGCGAATTCGATCCGGTCGCCTCGGACGCGCTGCCCGAAGGCAAAGGCGAGGGCCACGCCTTCGCCTTCGTCCGCAAGCGGCTGATGCCCGACCAGACCCTTCCGACGGTGCCGGTGCTGATCAACACCTATTTTCCGCCGAACCAGCCGACGCCGCGGCGCTGCTGGAAATTCGGCGAGGCGATCCGCGCCGCCGTCGAAAGCTATCCGGGCGACGCGCGGATCGGCATTGTGGGGTCGGGCGGGCTCAGCCATTTCGTCGTTGACGAGGCGCTCGACCGCGGCGTCATCGCCGCGATCCGGCGCAAGGATGGCGCCGCGTTGCAGGCCCTGCCGCGCGAAAAACTCAATTCCGGCAGCTCCGAGATCCGACTGTGGATCTGCGCCGCCGGTGCCGCGCAGCATCTCGAGTGCGGCTGGTCGCATTATGTGCCCGGCTACCGGACCCCGGCCGGGTCGGGCACCGGCCTCGGCTTCGCCGTTTGGACGTGAGCTCGGCCCGGCCTACGCGCACCGACGCAACGCGGTCGACACTCATCCGACAATCGCGGACGGCGCGTCGTGCCGCTCTGGAACTACGGCGCATACCACATCCATTCGAAAGGAGATTTCTCAAGTTGGGCCAGGACTGCGCCGTGATTGGCGATGATGTCGCTTAAATTTTCCGGGTTCTGCTTGACAATTCTTGGCTCCCGCGAAAATCTGAAACTATCTCCCAGAAATTTCCCGACTTTTTCTTCAATTATTCCTTTGAAGAGCCCCTGCGCGTCGAACAGGTCTTCATAGTACAGTGTTCTTATATGATGCAATTTTTGCAATAAATTAGTAATGTCGGTTTCAACTTCGAGCTCTTGCTGTATCAAGTGCACGACTGTATCGGGGTCGAGTTCAATCTTCGCCTTGATCGGTGCGGTCGCGGCTTTGGCGTCAAGCGACCATTGCCCGGTCGCATTTGCCATCCTCTCCGACACCAGCAAGCGTAACTTATTACGCCTGATGATATGTACGGTCAGATCCTTCCTCCGCCAAAGTATATCGAACAGAGCCGGCCGATCGTTGTGATACATGCGATTTTGTGTTATCATGAATAATAAGTTATATTTGACATCGATCACCACGTATCGGCCGGCGTGCCGCAACTCTACATCCTGAAGGAAATCGCCGAGCAATCGACCATGGTGACCGGGATAGATAACTTCGGGATTGGTCAGCACAAGGTCATGAAGGTACCGGTAAAATCGCTCCTCCGTATCGCGCACCTGCCCTTTGAGGAACCTGTTGTGCAATATCTCACCGACATCGACAAAACGCGGGTTTGACGAAAGATAATATCGAAACACCGTGGTCCCGGAGCGCTGCCGTCCTATGACGAAAATTGCCATTTAGACCTCGTCAGAAAGCAGCATTTGATGGGCCCGGGCGCAGGCCAACGACAGGTCAACCGCCTGCGCCGAACCCGTACTCGGCGTGCGCCGGGATCACGCCGGCCGTGCCGCACAACTGCCGAGACCGCCACATCCGCCTCGATCCTCACCGTGTTTTCCTGCGAGCCTGCAACGCCCTGGTAATTGCTGTCAAGGACCGTCGAGTTTCCAATCGATTTGGCCAATTTGCGTTGTATTGCGACCAAACAGCAACTGGTGGTATCTTTCAAAGACCAACCGCGGGTATTTTGATGGGTGAGACTCCTCCGCTTTGGGGCCCAGTGGATTTACCGCGCTTGGCGAGAGAGGCGGTTCAGCGGGGAGACTGGGCAACGGCGCTCGAGTGCTGGGAGAAATCGATTAGGGCCCGTCCCGGCGCCGCCGCCGCTGCTGGCTGGAGGGCCGCCCGGGCGGATGCTCTGGTCTCCCTTGGCCGCTTCGCGGAGGCCGAAGCTGTTTTCAAGGCGTTGGTGCGAGATCGGCCGGACCTGCAACCCGGGTTCGTCGGCCTCGCCAAGCTGGCGCACCAGCGCCGGCGTTGGGCGGAAGCGGTCGAACGCTGGGAGGCGTGTTTGCGGGCGTTTCCCGCCAGTCCGACTGCGTCCGGGTGGCACTCCTCGCGCGGCACGGCGCTATTGGAATTGGGTCGCGCAGCCGAAGCGGCGGCGGTGTTTTTTGCTCTGCAGCGAGAATATCCGGAACTTGCGCTGGGCTACGCCGGGCTGGCACGAGTGGCGCAGTCGCGAGGCGACCGGCGCCGGGCGGTCCACCACTGGGAGGCGTGCCTCGAGCGTTTTCCTCGACATCCGAGCCGCATCTCGTGGCTCACGTCGCGGGCAAAGACGTTGGCGACGCTCGAGGCGTGGGAGGCGGCCTACCATGCCTGGGAAGAGTTGGCGGCGGAAGCGGGCGACGACCTGCAACTCCAGATCGAGCGCGCCCGTTCGCTGTTCGCATGGCGCGGCCCCACCGAAGCTGTCGAGAGGCTGATCGCCGCGGGGCTGGAGAGCAGCCCAGACAATGTATCGGCGCTTCACCTGCACGCGCGGGTCGCCGCATCCAGCGGCGACAGCCGAACCGCGCTGGCGCGCTATTTGCGGTGCATCGAGCTTCGCCCGAAGGAGATCGAATATTACCAGCGCGCCATGGATGCGGCCCTCCAGCTGGGCGATGCCGCCACCGCCGAACAACTGATGGCGACGGCGCCCGCGGAGATCACGAACACCACCGGCTTTCTCTGCCGTGTAAGCCTGAGCTATTTAACGCTGCGCGCAAATATCGATGCGGGGCTGACCTTGATCGCCGGGCTCGACGAGGCGCGGCTTGACCAGCCCTCCGCCGCCGCCATCGGGAGGTTCCTTCATTACGCGATCAGATACGAGCAACTTCTCGGTTTCTCACGGCGAATGCTGGCACGCTTCCCGGACGGTCCGATCTTCATCGGACACTACCTCCTCGCCCTTTGCCACGTCGGCGGGCGAGAGGTCTTCGAACAAGAAAAGCATCGGCTGTTGGCACCGCTCGGGAACCAAGACGCGGCCGAGGTGCTGAGCGGTCTGCCGCCCCCGTGGCTGTCGGTCGCGGAGGCGAAAAGGGTCATCGACGACCGCCTGACGAAACCGTCGGGTTCGGTCCTGAAGACACATGCGCTGCTGCACATCGCCTGGCGCGGCGATCCGGAGATCCTCGCCTATGTTGGGGATCGGATCGGCTCGGACGGTGATCTCACGGCTCGGTTTCTGGCCCGGTCGGTGCTGTCGTCGATCGCGGATCGGCGGTGGATTGCGACGGCGAATCTCGGCGGATATCGCTGGCTCGAGTTTCAGCGGGCCGCGGCCGCGATCCGGCAAGATGTCGATGCTTTGCTCGCCGGGCCTGCAGCCGGCAGGATGCCGCAGCTGCTCGCCGAAGCCTTGGCAAGGGTGCGACGGATCGGGCAGACCGCCAAGGCTGCCTGGATGTATTCTGCGGATTCCTATGCCGACGCGGTCTCGTTCGTCACTTGGTTGTCGGGCCGCGTGCGCCGGGCGGAACCGACCTCGGTCGTCCGGCTGAACGACGGCGAGGGGGTCTTTCTGCCGTATCCGCGGATACATCGGGAGTTCCAGAACGCCGACCGGCGGACCTTTCAACAAATCTGGTGGGGCGAGGAACGGATCGTCGGTCCGGCCGGCGATCGCCTGGCAGAGGAGCATACCGCCGCCATATCCCGCGCCGACGCGATCGGCATTCCGACGCCGAGATGGCTGATCGCCCACCTTGGGGTGTCTACCGTCAGGCATACGGCGCGCGGCCTGACCAGCGTCCTCACCTTCATGAAACTTTTGCCGCCCGAGACGCAGCGACAGAAGATCGTGATGTCGTCGCATATCCATACCGACTTGGAGCAGTGGGATCTCTATCGTCAGATCCTCTCGGCGGGATCCTCGGTTTCGGTCGTCTCCTGCCACGATCTGGAGCAAACCCTGGGGGAGCGGTTCGGCGTCGCCGTTCGACGGTGGCATCGCATCGCGCCCGAGCACAAATACGCTCGCATGTTCGACGATGCCGGCAGCCCCGTTGACGCGCCGTTCTATCCGGTCGCATTCGAACGGATCATGGCCGCGGTTGCGCCATTGCCCGGCGAGCTGTTCCTGGTCGCCGCCGGCTTTCTCGGAAAGTTGATCTGCGATCGGGTTCGCGAGCGCGGCGGGATCGGTATCGACATCGGCTGCGTCGCAGATTTGTGGATGGGCCATGCGACGCGATGGGTGACAGGCGGCGATCTCAGCTTTGACATTGCAAGCTCGCTGATCGAGGCACAACCAATTCGCGATCGCTTCGCGCCGCTCGATATTTCACCAGCCGAGCCCTGTCGATCGGACCGCACGCGGCGCCTGAACCTGACCGGCCGCTTCGGCCGGTTGTTCGAGGACCCTCGCGCGGCGCCGGCGTTCTATCCGCTTCGCCTGATCGGGCATCCGCGCTGCGGTGCCCGGTACGTTGCCCGAGTGCTGAACCGCCTCGGCCTCGATCTCGGACACGAGCGGCCGAGCGGCGATGGGTTTTGCGGTTGGGTTCACGCCGTCCACGACCTCAACCTGCCACTTGCGACGGCACCGGTTCCGGCGCCGGCGTTCCGCACCACCCTCGCCTATGTTCGCGATCCGGCATCCGCGATCCCGTCGATCATGCTGGAAAACTGCCTCGGTGCATCGTTTGACTTCCGGCGGTTCCACATCGCGCGGCGCCTCGGGATCGACATCGCGCAGCGCCGATCTGCCTTGGAACGCGCGATTGCCTCTTACCTGTTGTGGATGCGGATCGTCGACGAGGAGAGGCCGGCCGTGACCCTGCGGATCGAGCGCTTGCTCGCAGAGCTTTCTGAGCAAGCCGCCCTATTCGTCGACGCCGGCATCGAATTGGACTGGACGCAGCGAGACGCGGCCGCCTCGGTGCCGAATGATCTGAACCAGGCGATCGACAAGTCTGCGGTCGGAAAGCCGGAGGTCACCGCGGAAGACTATCGCCGGCTGCCGGCCGATCTTGCCGATCCGCTCGTCGAATTCTGCGAGCGCCATGGGTATCCGCAGCCTTGCGTCCACTCGGATGGACAACCGGCGGCGACCCGTTGAGCGGCAACGCCCGGTGTTTTCCCGTTTTCCCGGATGCGGGGCGGCTCGGTTCCGAATAGTATCGGGGGCAATAGCTTTCGTCCGCCGTCTCGGGCAGAGATAGAGTGGAGACCTCGGAAAACGTTGCCGCCTCGGGATCATCACCAGATGCGTCTGAATTAATCCGCCGCGGCCGGTCAAGTCGCAAGCAGGGGGAGCATGCGGCGGCCCGCCGATATTTCGAGACTGCGGCCAGTATCGCCCCAAGTAATCTGGTCGCCGCGGTGGAAATTGCGACGACGCTGCGTGACCTCGACCTGCTGGACGATGCCGATGCGCGGTATCGCGAGGTGCTCGATCGAGCCCCCGACCATTTGCCCGCGCTCAACGGGCTCGCCAAACTCGCGCAACGGCGCGGTGACCCGCCCGCGGCGCTCGAGTGGCACACAAAAGCTGCCGACGTCCATCCGGACAAACTGACGTTGTCGATGCAGGTTGCTCGCACGCTGCGCTCTCTTGGCCGCGACGACGAGGCGGAACTCTGGTTGCGGCGCGTGGTTGAGCGTGCGCCGGACCACGCCGGCGCGCTGACCCATCTGGCGGAGATCGCCCGCCAGCGCGGCGAACCGGCCGTCGCGCTCGCCCTTTATGAGCGGGCCGCCGGGGCCAATCCCGGAAGTGTGGCGGCGCAACTTGGGATGGCCGGAGCGCTCCGGGACCTCGGCCGCTTCGACGAGGCTGAGACCGCCTACCGATCGGTGCTGCAAGCGTCCCCGGGTAAGGCTCCGGCCCTCATCGGGCTTGGCATTGTCGCGCACAAGCGCGGCAATCACGACGCCGCGCTCTCACTGTTCGAGGCGGCGGCGGCGCAAGCGCCCGAGAAGCGCAAGGCGAGCTTTCTCATCGTGGATACGCTGCGCCGCCTGGGCCGGTTCGAGGAAGCGGGAGCAATCCTTGCAAGACTGGCGAAATCCGCCGTGGGAGACGACGCCGAACTGGAGGTGCGCCAGTTCGAGCATTGCTGTCTGACCCTGCAGCTGTCCGAGGCCGAGAAACGGCTTCGCGCCTGGAAGAACCACCGCGAAGTGCCCGCGGGTGCGATCGAGCTGGCTGCGGAACTCTACGCGGCCCTCCGGCGGTGGTCCGATGTTCTGGCCTTCTTTCGCGAGCGCGTCATCGAGGGCGGATGGGCGGGACCTTATCACCGGATGATCGAGCCGCTGGCGCGCGCGGCGCGGGCAACGGGACGCTATGCCGAGGTTTGCCAGCTTCTCGATCGCCTGCCTGACGCCTCCTCCAGCGACAGGCTGCGGTTGGCGCGACCAGATCGTAGAGGAAATGCGGCTGCTGCGATTGCTCGAATCGCCTCGATCATCGAGCGAACCAATGCTCCGCCAGCCGATCGCGGACCCGTTCCGAGCAGGCCGTGCCGAATTGTTCGCGCGCGTGCTGCAAAGGCGTCAGCCCGCGCGGCCGCACGCGGAAATATTTGCATGCACCGACGCCGCCTACCTGCTCGGGGCCGGCGTCAGCCTGTTTTCGCTGATGAAGCACAATATGGAGAGCCTGCGCGATTGGCACCTCATGGTGTTTTGCGCCGATGAGGTGCTGGATCTCGGCGCCGACCTCTTCGGTGCACTCGGCGCCGCCTTCGCCACCTCGATCGAAATACGCGCCTCGAGCGCCCTCTTCTTGAAGGAGACCGAACTGCGGACGGAATGGGGCTTTTTCACTCCTAGTCGCGCGCTGTCGCAGGCGGCGTATTATCGGATCTATGCCGCCCGGCAATTGATCGACGAAGGCGTGATGGACCGAGCGCTCTACCTCGACGCGGATACCTGCGTGTATTCCGGGCTCGATCAACTGATCGCGTTCGACCTCGCCGGACAGCCGCTCGGTGCGTGCCCCGAAGACGCGGGCGCCCCCCTGGTCCGTCGGGCCGCCAGGCTGCTGGGTCTGGACCCCGAGCGGTATTTCAATTCCGGGGTGCTGCTGTTCGATCTGCATCACCCCGATCTTCGCGCGTTGCTGGAGCGGGCCATAGGGATATCTCTGAGCGAACCGGACCGGCTCAGCTTTGTCGACCAGTGTGCGCTCAACCTGGCGTTCCGGGGCAAGTTCTCGGCCCTACCAGAGCGCTTCAATCGATTGGTCAAGCCGCAGAATGTTGTCGAGAACCTTCCCGGCGAATCGACGGTCGTTCACTTTCTCGCCGGGCCCAAACCGTGGGATCCGATGTACGGCACGCCAAACTGCATGCCGTGGCTGAGGGAGTTCGCGGGCATGTCGCAGGTTATCGCATCCGATTTAATACGGCGTCTCCTGACGTTGCAGTATCCGGTGGTCGCCGAAGCGCGCCGCGTCGCGGTCCCCCGGGGTCGCCGTCGCCGGCCGATCTGCTGAAAGGGCCAGCATGGCTGCAAGCAACGTGGTGGAGCCAAACCCGCAACCCTCTCCCTCGGCCGCGCCTTACGGCGCCGGCCGGAATGCCGGTTGGCAAGCCGACATTCGTCCCGTTCTGCGCGCGATCGCGTCGCGCCTGGAGGAAACGAGGCCCGCGCTGGCAGGGCAGCAGTCGCGGCTTGCGGCCGAGGAGCCGCTGCGCCTCGGCGAGGTCGTCGCCTGCGGTCATGCTCTCATCGAGGCCGGCGCGCTCGACGAGGCCGAGCAGCTGTTCCGCGCGCTCGCCGAATTCGTTTGGGCGAACCCGGCCGGCCATGTCGGGCTGGCGCGAACCGCGGCGCGCCGCAATAACAGGGAGGATGCCGTCGCTCATTGGGATTGCGCGATAGAGCGCTTGGGGGGTCGGGCCGATCCTCACTGGCACACCGCGCGCGCGGTTTTGCTGGCCGAATTGGGGCGGTGGGACGAGGTCGAAGCGACAACCAGCGCTCTGCTCGAGGGCTCGAGGGCGCGTGCAGCCGTCCTCGTCGCGCTGGCGCGGCTGGCCATGCGCCGCCGTTGGTGGGCGGATGCCCTGCGGCGCTGGGAGACGCTGCTCCGAGACGTCGGCGACAAGGCTGACCCATCTTGGTTGATTGATACGGCGACGGTTCTGCGCGAGCTCGGCTGCGTCGACGAAGCCGAAAAAATCATCGATGCGGTGCCAGACACGTCCACGGCTTCGACATCCCACTCTGTCGCCCGTGCGCGAATTTCCGTCCGGCGCCAAGACTGGCGCGGCGCGTTGGGCGGGTTCGAGGCGGTGCTTGCGGCGTCGCCGACCGCGATGAAGTCGGATGTCGAGCTGTCGCGGGCGATGGTGCTGTTCGAGCTGGGGCATGTCGAGGCGGCCGAAGCGGAGCTCCGCCGGTTGAGCAGCGTCGGCCCGGTGGAGGTCGGAGCCGTCGTCTCACTCTCGCGGCTCCTGTTGCGGACCGGACGCCCAGAGGAGGCCTTGCGGACGATCGAGCGGTGCAGCCTGTGTCCGGACGCCTCGGCCGGCCTTCTGGGCCGTCGCCTTTTCACCCAGTTGGTGCTCCAGCGTCTGCCGGAAGCGCGGATCGACTTCGCGCGGGTGCTCGATCGCACCGGGGAACCCGCGATCCTGGCCACGCTGTTCGAGTTCACCGCAGAGCTCTTCGACGGTTGGTCGCGTACCGCAACCTGGCTGACGCTGCTCGAGCGGATCGACCGCTTGGAGAGGCGCCGGAATCCCCGAGAGAACCTGACGCTCTGCGTGCTGAAGCTCCGGGTGTTGCTCGCGTTGCGGGATTATGACCGGTTCCTCGCCGGCCTCGACCGCGTGCGGGATCCACGGCATCTTGGGGCCCATCGAGCGCATCTGCTGGCGGTTGCCGCGGCCCTCCGTGGCCCGATTTTTCCAGACCATACAAGCCCGAAAGTCTTCGGCATCGGTCTGGCGCGGACGGGCACCACCTCGCTATCCACCGCGTTGACGATCCTTGACTTCGCGACGGTCGATTGGACCAACCCATTGACTTGCGAGTTGATGAGCGATGACGATCTATATCTGTTCGATGCTTTTACCGACACGCCATCCTGTCTTACTTTCGAACGGAATTACTATTTGTTTCCTAACGCGAAGTTCATCTATACGACCCGCGATCCGGTCGATTGGGAAAAATCCTTCACCGGGCATGTGAAGTCGGTCTATTCCGTATCCAGCTTCGGGGAACACCGAACGAGAATGAAAGAAGGCGCTTTTCGTCATGGCAGGGCGTTCATCAGTCAAAACATGGGGCTGTTCCTGAATCATGAAAATTATGCCGAAGCGTTTCACACCTACGATCGGCGCGTGCGACGGTTTTTTGCAGACAAGCCGAAAGAGCGATTTCTGAAGTTCGACATCTTTGCCGGTAACGGTTGGCGTGAACTCTGCGCGTTTCTCGGTCGAGACGTGCCGGACGCCCCATTCCCATGGCGAAACCGCACCATGACAGGTGAGGAATGGCGCGGCTGAAAGGATTTCCGGGGCGGCGCTCCAGCGCTTCTCGATCCCGATGCCGGCGCGCGAGGATCACCTGTCGTTTTGCTTGGAAGGGCTGGCGTCGGTCGAGGACCGCGGCACCTCGCTCAACTCGCGGGCAAGCGCGGCGATCGTCGGCGCTCCGATCAAACGCGCAACCGGCAAATGCACCCCGAACGCCTCCTCGATCAAGGCAAAGATGACCGTCGCCGCGTAAGAATCGCCGCTGAGATGGCTATAGTCGTCGTCGACACCGTGCAGTCCATATTGAGCGCTGCACACCATATTGCCGCAAGGCGCTGCTCGGTGGTGGTGCGCGGTGCCGCGTAAGCCTGGGGTAGGGCGAGGTGCCGACGCAGAATGCGGGAGCCTTCATTTGCCATATCGCCCGACACCTGCGGATCCAGGGGCAATGCCTTGTCTCATTATCGCGGTCCGAGGGCGAGCAACCCCGCCAGCATCGCGCGCAAATCCTCGTGGAGCGCCAGCCACCGGAGCAGCTCGTGATCGTCGCAGCCCGCCACGGGGTGAAGGTTCACCCCCGCAGCCCCCGACAGATACTCGGCATGAGCCCGCTCGCGAGCAGCCGACTGGGCATAGACGATCTCGATGCTCGAGGCGTACCGTCTGGCCATCAAGAACCGTCTGAGGTCCATCTCCTCATCCGAGACGGCCTGCAAACGCCCGCTGAGCAAGCGAAATCCCCCTTCGAGCTGGGCGACGGGACCGCGTGCCCGGTGGGTTTCGCCGGCAAAGCTCACCACGCGATCGGCGCCGATCTCGATGCCGTAACGGATCGCCGCCGAACCGCCGGCGAAATATCCGATCGTGCACCAGCGCTTCGTCGGCAGACGGTCGCGGAGGCTTCGCAAGGCGCGCAGCGTCGCGGCGTAATCCTCGCCCAATGACGCAATTCCGCGCAGATAGGAAAGCCGGCGAAAGTCTTTGAGGTAGATTGCGGTGGCGCCGAACGCCGCGAGATAGCGATCGAACATCGGCAGCGGCATCGACAGCACATCATTGAGTGCGGTAAAGACGAGGATCGCCGTTTCTGCTCCCGGCGCTTCGGCCAATATAACGTCGCTCGCCTTGTCGTCGACCATCGCCGGCCGCAGCAATTCCGTATCTTTGGGGGATTTTGCCAAGACGCGGCGCAACTCGCGCTCGCGCAGGGCGCCGATGTTCATGGGTTCCTGCGCCTCGGCCGGCGGCTCGATCTGCTGCGGCGTGCGGAACCCGCAGAGCAGGGCGAAAGCCCTGAGCGACGGGTCATTCGGCCACTGCGTGAGCGAGGCGTCGAGCCGGTCCGAAGCCTCTTTGACCTGACCTGAAAAGACCATCAGCCTGATGGTTTCCAGCGCCCATCTGGGGTTACCAGGCGCCAGCCGGGCCAAATCGCGATAGCGCGAGATCGCGGTTTCCAGATCGCCTCGCTGCGCTGCCGCCCAGGCCAGCAGGGTCGCGGCCTCGATGCCTCGCGGGTCAATTTCGCGGGCGCGCGCGGCGGCGGTCGTGACGCCATCGGGATCGTCCAAATTGCGGCATGCGACAGCGAGCATCATGAAGTCCTGCGCGGTCGGGTTGGCCTCGACCGCGATCACCTCCTCGGCTGCCCGACGCAGCCATTGCCAGTCCTTGGCGTTCCAGGCCAATATTCGCTCGATGCGCAGGGCGTCGGCAGGGGCGGCGCCGCGATCTCTCGCCGAGGCCAATGCGGCCGCCGCCGCGTTCGTTTCGCCGCATTTCGACAACGCTTGGGCAAGAGCCAGGGCCAGTCCGGGATTTTTCGGGAACCGCTCGGCCTCGCCGCGCAACGCGGCCGCCGCCTGATGAAAAAGCGAGGCGGCTTCACCTGTTCGCCCTTCTCTGTCGGCGATCCGTGCCGCCAGAAGGCGCAGCAGACCGGCCTCGGGATATTGCTGTACGCCTTGTTCGAGCAAAGACCGCGCCGCTTCGATCTCACCGGCGGCGAGATGGCGGTACGCCGGTTGCAAGAGATCGGGAAGTTTCGTGCGCTCAACCACAGGCATGGCAACTCCCTTGTCACAGAGCCTCACTTAAGCCATCGGTGCCATCAGGGGAAGCCCCCCGGGCTGGTCGTGGCGACGGTCACGTTGGTCTGGTCGTGACCGATCGTCCTGGGCGCCGGCAGCGACTTGTCGAGGGCGGCGAGATCGATCGCGGCGAGGAATTTCTTGCGGTTTTGTCATAGCGGCTCGCGATGGTGAGGAATATTTAGGTGTTTACCAAATTTCGACTTGTATTATATACGGACTTGCGATAATGGAAGACACGTCCTAGGCTCTGGCCCGGTTTTGCGGGCATCGGCAGATCGGCGTGTTCTCGGCGGAAATCCTGTCTCTCGCGCAAGGGGTGCTCGATTCCTGCCGGGCGCGCGGCTGGCACCTGGCGACCGCCGAATTGTGCACCGGCGGGCTCGTCGTTGCGGCGCTCACCGCGATCGCCGGCTCGTCCGACGTCGTCGAACGCGGCTTTGTCACCTATTCGAACGAAGCGAAGGCGGAACTGCTCGGTGTGCCGCCGGCGACGATCGCGGCGCACGGTGCGGTCAGCGCCGAGACCACGGCGGCAATGGCGCGGGGTGCGATCGGCCGGACCCCGGCCGATCTCGCGGTCGCGGTCACCGGCATCGCCGGTCCCCGCGGCGGGACCGCGACCAAGCCGGTCGGCCTCGTCTTTCTGGGCCTGGCCCGGCGCGACGGCGGCTGCTTAACCGAGCGGCATGTCTTTGCCGGCGATCGCGCCGCGGTGCGCGGTGCCGCCCTGCGCGCGGCGCTGGTTCTGCTCGCCGCCGAGGCGCGCGACTAAGGGCGTGCCGGCGCTTTGCCGTCCGCGGTCGAGAGCAACGGTGACGGCGGCGCCGAATTCCCCTATATTAGGCCGCAGGCGGCCGTTGAGCGGAAAGCGCAGCTGAGCGGGGATTTGGGAACCAAGAATGGATCGGGCTCCCGGCCCGTCCGCCAGGAGGACCCCTAGTGCAGCCGACCGATATCAGCGTCCCCGACTACTTTCATAAAGTCGTCGATTGCCAGTGGGCCTGTCCCGCGCATACGCCGGTGCCGGAATATATTCGGCTGATCGCCGCGCGCCGCTACGCCGACGCCTGGGCGATCAATTGGCAAACCAACGTTTTTCCGGGCATCCTCGGGCGCACCTGCGACCGTCCGTGCGAGCCGGCTTGCCGGCGCGGCCGGGTCGAGAAGGAACCGGTGGCGATTTGCCGATTGAAGCGCGTCGCCGCCGACAACAAGGGCGACATCACGCGCTACCTGCCGCAGATCCCGCGCGAGAAAAACGGCCGGCGGGTGGCGCTCGTCGGCGCCGGTCCGGCTTCTTTGACGGTCGCCCGCGATTTGCTGCCGCTCGGCTACCGATGCGTGATGTTCGACGGCGATGCCAAGGGCGGCGGCATGATGCGCACCCAGATCCCGCGCTTCCGGCTGCCCGAAACGGTGACCGACGAGGAGGTCGATCGGATCCTCGCGATGGGGGTCGAGACCCGCTTCGGTCACCCTGTGGACAGCCTCAAGGCGCTCCTCGAAGAGGGTTGGGACGCGGTTTTCGTCGGTTGCGGCGCGCCGCGCGGCCGCGATCTCGACCTTCCCGGCCGCCGCGAGGCCGCCGCCCATATCCAGATCGGCATCGACTGGCTGGCGAGCGTCTCGTTCGGTCATATCGACCGGATCGGCCGCCGCGTCGTCATCCTCGGCGGCGGCAATACGGCGATGGATTGCTGCCGCTCCTCGCGCCGGCTCGGCGGCGAGGAGGTCACCGTGATCGTGCGCAGCGGCTTCGACGAGATGAAGGCCTCGTCCTGGGAGAAGGAGGACGCGATGCACGAGGGCATCCCGATCCTCAACTGGCTGGTGCCGAAGGAATTCACCCACGAACGCGGCCGTTTGACCGGGGTCCGCTTCGAACCCGTCAAAGCCGACAATGATGCGCAGGGCCGCCGCACTCTGGTCCCGACCGGCGCCCCCGACACCCATATCGCCTGCGACGACGTCCTGATCGCGGTCGGGCAGGAGAACGCGTTTCCGTGGATCGAGCGCGACATCGGCATCGAGTTCGACCGCTGGGACATGCCGAAGGTCGACCCGCGGACCATGCAGTCGAGCTTGCCGCGCGTGTTTTTCGGCGGCGACGCCGCCTTCGGCCCGAAAAACATCATCTGGGCCGTCGCCCACGGCCGCGATGCCGCGATCTCGATCGACAAATTGTGTCACGGCGAGGATGTCGCCCTACGGCCGCCGCCCGGCGTGACCCTGCTCAGCCAGAAGATGGGCATCCACGAGTGGAGCTACGACAACGACATCTCCAACGATCTGCGGTTCCGGGTGCCGCTGCGCGATACCGCGGTCGCGCTCGCCGACATTCGCGTCGAAGTCGAGCTCGGCTACGACGAGAAGCTCGGCTTCCTCGAGGCCGAACGCTGCCTCAATTGCGACGTGCAGACCGTTTTCACCGGCCAGCTCTGCATCGAATGCGACGCCTGCGTCGACATCTGCCCGATGGACTGCATCACCTTCACCGACGACGGCAGCGAGGACGAGTTGCGCGGCCGGCTGACGGCGCCGGCCCTGAACCGCGCCCAGGACCTCTATATCGGCGACCGGCTGAAGACCGGGCGGATCATGGTCAAGGACGAAGACGTCTGCCTGCATTGCGGGTTGTGTGCCGAGCGCTGCCCGACCGGCGCCTGGGACATGCGCAAGTTCCTCTTCGAGCCGACGCCGGCGGGCGCCGCCTGCCACCCCCGCTGACCAACCCACCTGTCCCCGGCGTCAATAAAGAATTCTCCCAGGGGTATGAACGTGGACGGATCGAGCCGACCGAGCATCAAAAGCGTCAACGACTTCGTCGTGAAATTCGCCAACGTCAACGGCTCGGGCTCGGCCAGCGCCAATGGGCTGTTCGCGAAATCGGTGCTGCGCATGGGCGTACCGGCGAGCTCGCGCAACATCTTCCCGTCGAACATTCAGGGGCTGCCGACCTGGTACGAGGTGCGGATCAGCGAGGCCGGCCATCTCGGCCGCCGCGGCGGCGTCGACATGATGGTCGCAATGAACCCGCAGACCTGGGACGAGGACGTCGCCGAGATCGAGCCCGGCGGCTATCTGTTCTACGATTCGACGAAGCCGCTGCCGCCGGCGAAATTTCGCGGCGACGTCACCGTGATCGGGGCGCCGCTGACCGAGATCTGCAACCGCACCTATGACGACATGCGGCAGCGCCAGCTGTTCAAGAACATCATCTATCTGGGGGCGCTGTCGGCCTTACTCGACATCGATGCGGCGGTGATCGAGACGCTGATCGGCGAGCAGTTTCGCGGCAAGGAGAGCCTGATCCGGCCGAACCTGCACGCGCTCAAACTCGGCCGAGAGTGGGCGCTCGCCGAATGTGACTGCCCGATCGGGCTGCGGCTGAGGCGTGCCGACGCGGTCGGCGACCGGATCTTCATCACCGGCAACGAGGCCGCGGCATTGGGTGCCGTCTATGGCGGGGCGACCGTCGCCGCCTGGTACCCGATCACCCCCTCCTCCTCGCTCGCCGAAGCCTTCGCCGGTCATTGCCGCCGCTATCGGACCGATCCAGAGAGCAAGAAGCGGCGCTATGCGATCCTGCAGGCGGAGGACGAGCTGGCCTCGATCGGCATGGTCGTCGGTGCCGCCTGGAATGGCGCCCGCGCCTTTACCGCCACCTCGGGGCCCGGCATTTCGCTGATGCAGGAATTCATCGGGCTCGCCTATTTTGCCGAGGTGCCGGCGGTGATCTTCGACGTGCAGCGCGGCAGCCCGTCGACCGGCATGCCGACCCGCACCCAGCAGGCCGACATCCTCTGCTGCGCCCATGCCTCGCACGGCGACACCAAGCATGTGCTGCTGTTCCCCGAGGACCCGAAGGAAAGCTTCGCCTTCGCCGCCCAGGCCTTCGACCTCGCCGACCGGCTGCAGACCCCGGTCTTCGTCATGCTCGACCTCGATATCGGCATGAACGAATGGCTGGTTCGGCCGCTCGCCTGGGATGAAAGCCGGCGCTACGACCGCGGCAAGGTGATGACCGCGGCAGAGCTCGACCGCGGCGTCGAATTCGGCCGCTATCTTGACGTCGACGGCGACGGCATCCCCTACCGCACCCTCCCCGGCACGCATCCGACCCGCGGCGCTTTCTTCACCCGCGGCACCACCAAGGACCGCTATGCCCGGTATTCGGAGGAGGGCCCGGACTACGTCGACAACATGCAGCGCCTCTTGCACAAGTTCGAGACCGCCAAGCGCCTGGTGCCGGGCCCCATCAGGCGCATGGCGCGCCGTCCAAGCCGCCTTGGCGCCCTCTATTTCGGCTCGACCTCGCTGCCGATGACCGAGGCGCTCGAAGCGCTGGAGGCGCGCGGCATCGATCTCGACACGATGCGCGTTCGCGCCTACCCGTTCCACGACGAGGTGCTCGATTTCATCGCCGGCCACGAGCGCGTCTTCGTCGTCGAGCAAAACCGCGACGCGCAATTGCGCACGTTGCTGATGAACGAAGGCGAGATCGACCCGGCGCGGCTGGTGCCGATCCTGCATTACGACGGCACGCCGATCACCGCGCGCTTCATCGCCAAGGCGATCGGCGACATGCTCGCCGTCGTCACCCTCGCCCCCCTCAAGAAGGCGCTCCCGTGACCTACATCAGCAAGCCCCGCCTGCATCATCCGCAGCTGCCGGCCAACGCGCTCGGCTACACCCGGCGCGACTACGAGGGCGCGGTCTCGACCCTGTGCGCCGGCTGCGGCCACGATTCGATCAGCGCCGCGATCATCCAGGCCTGCTTTGAGCTGAGCCTGCCGCCGCACCGGATCGCCAAGCTCTCCGGCATCGGCTGCTCGTCGAAGACGCCGACCTATTTCCTCGGCAAGTCGCACGGCTTCAACAGCGTGCACGGCCGCATGCCGTCGGTCCTGACCGGCGCCAACCTCGCCAATCGCGAGCTGATTTATCTCGGCATCTCGGGCGACGGCGATTCGGCCTCGATCGGCCTCGGCCAGTTCGCCCATTGCATCCGCCGCGCCGTCGACATGGTCTATATCGTCGAGAACAACGGCGTCTACGGGCTGACCAAGGGCCAGTTTTCGGCGACCGCGGACAAGGGGTCGAAGGCGCGCCGCGGTGCGGTCAACACCGATTCGCCGATCGACCTCGTGACCCTCGCGCTGCAGTTCGGCGCGTCTTTCGTCGCGCGCAGCTTTTCCGGCGACAAGGCGCAGCTGGTGCCGCTGATCAAGGCCGCGATCGAGCACAAGGGCGCCGCCTTCATCGACGTGATCTCGCCCTGCGTCGCCTTCAACAATAACCCGGAATTGACCAAGAGCTACGACTATGTCCGCGCCCATAACGAGGCGGTCAACCGGCTCGACCTGATCCCCGAACGCGACGAGATCCTCGCCGACTACGCGCCGGGCACGGTCGAGACCGTATGCCAGCACGACGGCTCGATCCTGCGGCTGAGGAAGCTCGCCCTCGACTACGACCCGCACGACCGGATCTCGGCACTGACCTATCTGCAGCGGCACGATGCCGAGGGCGAGATCGTCACCGGCCTCCTCTTCGTCGAGCCCGATGCCAGCGACATGCACGCCTTCCTCGATACCGTCGACGCGCCGCTCAACGAGCTTGGCGAGGCCGAGCTCTGCCCCGGCCCCGAGGCCCTCGCCCGCTTCAACGCCGCGCATCGTTAGCCGGCGGCGCGCCGCCCCGGCCGCGAGGCTCGCGCTCATCTGAGGATATTGTTCGCCAGCCCGTAGGCGGTCGTCATTCGTCCACAGCGCATCGCAGCGATGGTGCTGCGCGCAGGCAAGGTGCAAAGCGTCGGGTGTCCTCAGACCGAAATGCGCGCGCAACCGCACCGCCTGCAAATAAACCGGCTCGGCCATCGCCAATGGCGCAAACCGCTCGAACAATTCGAAGTAGGCGCGTTCGAGGACCGGGTCGCCCCGCCTCAGCACCTCGACTAGGCATTCGCATTTGACGAGCGGCAAGATGCCGAAACGAGCCTCCGGCGCCTCCGCCATGGCGCTGGCGACCGGCTCGCCCCAGCGTGGACGACGCTCGACCAGATAAATCAAGAGGCAGGCGTTGAGATAGATCGGTCCCATACGCGCCCCTCGGCCCCGACGGCGGCGTCGATTTCCCGCGCCGAACGCTGCGCATAGCTCGGAAGCTCGTGGCGTTCGAGCCAGTCGAGAATGCATCGGGCGCTTCCCAGATCCGCTCCCGCGGCGGCCGAGGTCGCGACCGGCACCAGCCGGACCGCCGGCGCGCCGCGATTGGCGATGACCACGTCTTCGCCCGCCGGCGCCGTTGCGCACCAACAGCGGCAGCAGCATCCTCGGCGAGGTCCGGTCGGGCTCGGCAAAATCGATGTCGAAGGCGACGACCGCGGCGCCGGCCTTGGCGAGCTTTTCGACAAGCTGGGCGATGATCGTCCGCGGCCATGGCCACTGCCCGATCGCGGCGAGGCTTTTGTCGTCGATATCGACGATCGCGACCGGCGAATTCGTCGGCGCTCGCGGCGCCATGCGCTGATAGAAATCGAAGGCGATCAGCGACAGCCGACCCAAGAGATCGGGGGCGAGGATCCGGGCCGCCGCTGCGATCAGCAGGAACGCGAGCCCCGGCATCATCGCGCACCGCGGGCACTGTTGCCAGGATCGACGCGGCGCGATCGCCCGGGTTCTCGGTCGAGCGGCGGCGCCGCGCCTTCGACGAGCGGGACGGGATCCGTTAGCGCCGTTTTTCCCTGCCGGCGGCCTCCGGCAGGGTAAAAATCGCCGGCGGCGGCCGAGAATCTCGTCGCACCAATGGCTTGCGGCGGTTTGGCGGCGGCCGGCAGGGAAGTTTTTTTCGCTGCCGCGGCAGCCGGCAGGGAAGCGGCAGGGAAGCCGATCGGTCGTTGCGATATGAGCATATCTAATACTATAATTGATAAAATCGCCCGGACCCGGTATATAGGCCCGGCTTGGCGGCGGGACAAGCCGGCGAATGGGTCATGGCGCAGGAGAAGGGCGAATACCGGGTCGGCCGCGGCAAGCCGCCGCTGCACACCCGCTTCCGGAAGGGCCGGACATCGAAAGGAAGGTGGCGCCGCCGCCCGAGGCGGCCGCTGCGACGCGGCGATCCTGCAAAATCTCGTCGCCCGGCTGCGGCGTCCGCTTCCGATTGCGCTTACTCCCGTCTGCCGCTTTCTCCCGTCGTCGTCGGTTTCCCCGAGGCGGACCTGGAACCGACGGCTACGGCTATCGGCCGGATCGCAGTGCGATCGACGCGGTCGACCGCCTCGATCCGATCGAACGTTTCGCCGTCCACTCCGGACGCCCCGTCCTTGCGACGGGCAAGCGCGTAGGCATGGGCCAGGACGTCCGGCCGATCGATCTTGTCGTAGAGCAGGTAGAACCGGTAGTCAGGCGCCGCCTTCGCCTTGCCATACAGCTTCCTCTGCAGGCTCCGGAGCTTTGCCCGCGGTTCCAGGCTCTTCGCCAATCAAAGCGCACCAGAAGTCAGGACCCTTCCCTCCACCGGCATTACCCGGCTTCACCGGTACTACGATCCTGTCCGACAGAGCGCTGACGCCGTCGCAGGCGGACGGCTGGCGCTATGCCGTCGCGCACATGCCCGCGGGAGTCTTGAAGATGAGCGACCGCGGCGTCTTGCTGGATCCAGTCCAATATGTCGGCTCTCCCCATCACACCA
The DNA here is from genome assembly GCA_963772295.1 of uncultured Alphaproteobacteria bacterium. Classification (GTDB taxonomy): domain Bacteria; phylum Pseudomonadota; class Alphaproteobacteria; order ATCC43930; family CGMCC-115725; genus AP-15. The sequence continues at coordinate 5,223 of CAVYWO010000014.1, read as the reverse complement.
CCCCTGCCGTGCGGAGCAGGATGAGGCCGACTGAATCCGGAAGATAGATAGCCAGGCGCTGCGGGCGACCACGTGCTGGCTGGGCCTGCGGGGTGACCATTTGAGCGGGTCGGGAAGCATCGCTGCGAGACGGACCGACTCGCCTTCGGTCAGGGCGGCCGCCGGCTTCTCAAAATAATGCCGGGCGGCGGCCTCGGCGCCGTAGATGCCCGGGCCCCATTCGACTACGTTGAGATAGATTTCAATGATCCGCCGCTTGCCCCAGGCAAGCTCGATGAGCACCGTGAAATAGGCTTCGAGCGCTTTTCGCGGCCAATCGCGGCCGGGCCACAGGAAGACATTTTTCGCGGTCTGCATGGAGATGGTGCTGGCGCCCAGCAAGCGGCCATGTCTGCCTTGGTACTGATCCCAGGCGATCTCGATCGCGTTCCAATCGAACCCGTGGTGGCGGCAGAAGCGAGCGTCCCTCGCTGGCCATTATGGCGCGAACCAAATACGCGGAGATATGGTCGAGCGAACGCCAGCTCTTGTGAATGCCGTGACCGCTGACGAGGCGAATCAGCATCAACGGCGTGACGGGCGGCGGCGCCGCGCGATAAAACGCGACGAGCACAAGAGAAACGAGGACAAGGCCGCCGAAGCCGTACAGCGCGATCTCGCCGAGCCGCCGCAGCATGGCATATCGGCTAGTTGCGGCCGAGGCCCGCCGCGGCTGAGAGCCGGACGCTTCGCGTCGCCGCGAGGGCCGGTTCAAATTCGGATGTCTGGCTGCTCCTGCCAATGATCGCCGTTCAGTCGAATGCGTTACGCCTTTCGCCGGGCGCGTGCGTGACCCTCGTACGCGGACGATGCGCCCAGTCGGCTGACGATCAAAACCCCCATAGGCGGCCAACCGCTTCCCGCTTTCCCCGCGGGTTTGGTCTTCGGAGGCTTTCGGACGCCGGCCGCCCCTTACGCCGGTCCCTGGCGCGCCGCCTGGCGCGCCGAGAGCACCGATCCATCGCCGACATCGTGGAGCGCGCTCTAGAAGCTTATGAAATTCGCGAAGCGGGCCGAGAACCGGCATCCGCGTTCTACGCGCGCCTGGCGAATGACTATGGCAGCCACCTCGATCTGGAGGCCGTCATCCGCCAGAACCGGGAGGTCAATCCGGGACCGGAGCTTTGATCTTTTTGGACACCAGCGTCATCTCGGAGACGCTGCGCAAGACGCCCAACCCCGCTGTGATCGCCTGGCTCGTGCGCAACGACGCGGAGCTCGCGTTGCCGACGGTAAGCATTGCTGAGATCGCCTTCGGCATCGGGAAGACTCGCCCCGACGAGCGGGCCGCGCGCTTGGAGCAAGGCTTGGCCTCCTGGCGCCATCGTTTTGCCGACCGGATCTTCCCCCTGACGGAAGCCGCCGCGCTCGCCTACGGCAACATCATGAGTGCAGCGCTCCGACAGGGCCGGCCCATGACCGCGCCCGACGGAATGATCGCGGCCATCGCGCGCATCAATGGCGGACGCTTGGCGACGCGAAACCTTCCGCACTTCGCGACGACAGGCCTTGAGCTGATATCCCCATGGGATTTCTGAACGGCCGCAGGGCCGGCCGGTCGGGAGGTCTGGGTCGAGGCCGAGGACCGCCACCGGATCGCGATGGAGATGCAGGCCAAGCTCGATCAAGACGCGTCGCTGAAACTCCTGATCCGGACACCGGCGGGGCTGGCACCGTCGCCCTACAACGACATTCTCGAACAAGACGGCGAAGACGCTGCTGCGGGCGGTGCAGGAATTGGGTTTCTCGCCGGCGAGCCGGACACGGGTCAAGGCGCCGCCCCAGCCCGCGGCGGCCGATCCGGCAAATCCGTGGGCCATGCTGCGGCTGATCCCCGGCGGCAAGCCGCCGGCGGCTTAACGGCCGGCCCTGTCGCCCTCGTAGAAGCCCGCTGACGCGGGCGGCGCATCCGCCCAGACTGCGGCGTGCGGTCGAGATCGCCCTCGGGGATCGCCTCGTCGGCGCGGCTTCGCTTGTGCCGCGCGTGCAGTGTGCCATGCAACTTGTGCAGTGCGGTCGGTTTCGGCGGACGGCCTTTCATCGGTTGGGGCTCCGGCGCAGATCCTTGCCCGAGAATAATCGCCGCGAAACTCACGCGCGATACCGGAATTTCGCCGCTTCCGGGGCCGGGGGCGCCACCGCGCGCTCGCGTAACCTCATTTTCCGCAAGACCCAATTTCGCCGGCGGAAAAATCTCGCGGGATCGCGATCTACGCGCCATCGCCGAAAAAGTTTGGACACCCCTACCCCTGCCTGGCGAACGCGCGCAAACACACGGCCAAGCAGGGATGAGCGGTGCCGATCCTGATCGATGAGAATGACCCATATTGCCCCTAATGCACAGAACCCACTTATGCACAGTTTTTGCCTCGGCCCCAGTGCCGGTGAGGACTGGGGCCGTTGGCACTCTGCATAATTACAGCGCCTGCAGAAACTGCATCAATGCATCAGGCGGGTGGTAGCGGCGCATCTTCGTGTCGGGTTCCTGAAGTCTGGCCAATGCTTTATCTTTCATTTCCAGATTGGCCTCGACGTATCGGTGCGTCGTGGTCGTACTCTCGTGTCCGAGCCAGAGAGCGATCACGCTGAAAGCCACGTCGGACTGAAGCAGATGCATTGCTGTCGAGTGGCGGATCGTGTGGGGCGAGATGCTTCGTTTGGCGAGACTGGTATCCACCTCGGCGGCACGTGCGACGGCGATGTCCAGACGTTGCGTGACGTTGGAGCGTGTCATCGCGTGGCCGTCGCGGTTCGGCAGCAAGGCGGCATCCGCACCCAGCTTTGGGTTGCACCGCAGCCAGGCCCGGATTTCCTGAACTGTGGTCTTCCACAGGGGTGTCGAGCGTTGCTTGCGGCCCTTGCCGCGAAGGTGAACACAAGGCGCACCGTCCAGAACCACATCTGCCACCCGGACGCCGATGATCTCCGAGACCCTTGCTCCGGTGTTGTACAGCATGGCCAGCAGCAGATGGTCGCGCTGAGAGGTCCAGGTGTCGCCAGGCTGGCCGATCACCGTCAACATCTCCTCGCGCGACAGGAAGCCGAGGATCGGCCGCTCGAAGCGCTTTGTCGGCACGCCGAGTGCTCGCTCGATGACGTGCAACGACGATACGTCGCGCCGCGCCGCGAACTTGAGGAACGCCCGCAGCGCCGCCAGCCTCAGGTTGCGGCTCTGCACCGAGTTCTGCCGGTGCTGCTCTAGGTGATCGAGGAACGCCAGCACCAAGTCGGGTTCGATGTCGGCCAGGCACAGCGCCGTGGGCAGTTTGCCCAGTCGGTTGTGCGCGAAGTCCAGGAACAGCATCCAGAAGTCGCGGTAAGACGCGATGGTGCGGGAGCTCAAAGCACGCTGGGTGACCAGATATTCAGTGAAGAACTGCTGGACCAGCGATGGGAACGAAGGTGGCGGCGGAGCGGTAGCGTCACGCATGGGGCACCTCCGGCGACGGCATGAACGGCTCGAATTTGGACGCCGCCACCGCCATCAACTCGGGCACGCCGGTGAGGTACCAATAGGTGTTGGTCACCATCGCGTGGCCCACATAGGTCGACAGCGCCAGCATCGCCTGATCGACGTCCACGCCTTGGGAATGCCAGAGCATCACGCGACGGACGATGAATGTGTGCCTCAACTGGTGGATTCGCGGGCCATCTGGAACGCCGCGGTTGCGCCACCCCATTTGATCGCGCAAGCCGAAAAAGACCCGATGCACCTGACGCAGGCTCAGTCCATATCCCCGGCGCCGGCCCCGCGTGCTCACGAAAAATGGCGATTCGTTGGTGATCTCGACATGGTGATTGCGGAGCGAGCGATAGCGCCTCAAGGCATCCGTCGTGCTCGGGTGAACGGGCACTTGGCGCGATTTGGCGAACTTGGTCCGCCGTATGGTCATCATGCCCGACTTCAGGTCGACATCGGCATCCTGCAGATGCACCGCTTCGGAGACCCGCAGACCGGTCGACGCGATCAGGCCGAACAGGGCCTCGTAGGTCGCCCCGCGTAAGCCTCGCACGGGGCCGAGGCGGCGCGCTGCCGCCAGCAGGTCGACGATCTCCTGGTCGCTGTATATGTGCGGGGCGAGTTGTTGGCCGATTTTGCCAAAGATGGTGTCGTCTGGCACCTCGGTGTTCGGGTCGAACTGCTGCAGGTATCGGGCAAACGAGCGAAGCTTGTACAGGCGCCGCGCCCAAGTCGCAGGCTTGTTGCTGTTACCTTTGTCACACCGGGCCCAGTCGGCCATGACCTCGACGGTCAGCGACTCGTGATCGCCAAGTTCATCGATGTAACGTGCAAAGCTCCTTATCGCGTAATCTGCGTTGCGCAAGGAAAATCCAAGTTGGCGGCGCCCGCTCAGATAGTTCTCGGCGTGCGATTGCATCGTGATCGTGTTCATGCTGTGCACCCCGGCCAAGGCAGCGCGACTGCCGCAAGATTATTGCTGTCGAGTTTGGCGTAGATCAGCGTCGTGTTCAGCGAGCGGTGCCGCAAGACATCGGCCACCTCCTTGAGCGAACTCCCACCTTCCAGCAAGCGGCTGGCCATGGTGTGGCGCAGAATGTGGGCCCTGGTGTACGGCAGTCCGGCCCGGGCATAGGCTTGGCGGATCACCTTGCGGACGAGATCGGGGCCAATCGGTTGGTTGCGTGGTGCAACGTGACGCACGAACACCGACCGGTTGATCGTCTTCGGACGTCCGAACTTCAGGTAGTCTGCAATGGCGCGACCAGTCGCTTCCGGCAAAGGCAGAACATCTTCACGTCGGCTCTTGGTTCTTCGCAGCGTGACGGTGCCGGCACGCCAGTCGATGTCGTCGAGGCCGAGCTTGGCGACTTCACTGCTCCGCAAGCCAAGGTCCAGCGCGCAGCGCACGATGGCCTCGGCACGGCGTCCCGATGGGCCGCCGTGGCCAAGCGATCCCAGCAGGCGCTCGACCTCGGCAGGGCTCAATGCCTTCGGCAGGGACGCCAATTGCCAGTTGGCCGGATAGGACACCACGCCGATCAGGCCATGCACCTGATCGCCACAGGTGGCGCGGAAGCGGAAATCGCCGCGCAAAGCCGAGGCCAGCGCACCGGAGCTGGCCGGCGTGCTGTACCGTACCTGGCAGGCTGCGATGAACCTGCGTACGTCGTCTGGCTTGATCGCCGAGAAGACGACAGACCGTTCGCCAAATTGATTGAGCA
>CAVYWO010000013.1:0-556756 GCA_963772295.1 uncultured Alphaproteobacteria bacterium | reverse complement strand
GGCCGATGCCCCGAAGCAGCCGTCCGCGACCGGCTCAGGAAACGGTTCAGATATGTGAGAAGCGTTCGACTGAACCTCAATTGGCCGGTTCGCGCGCCCCATCCACCGGATCGGATCGACCGGTCGCCCCAAAATTAACTATACTATATAAGTGCATCCAACAGCATGGGCCAAGGTCAACCATGTTTGTGTGGGAGGCTGATAATCGATGTTGACCCTGCCCAAGAAATGATGGTTATTGACCGTTGCAGACGGCTTGTCTTTTTCAGCCGTGGCTGCGCCGGAAATGGGGGACAAATGCGCTACCTTGCTGCAGCCGGGATCGTAATTGTCGCAACTCTTTCCGCACAACCGGTAATTGCGTGGACGTTCGTGACCGGACCTACCGTCTCGATCGATGGGAAGACCGGTGACCTTGTCGTCAGCTGGACAGAAACGGGGCTGGGGAATACGCCGATAACCTACGACTTTGGTGTCTACCTAGCGTTCTCCAGTACTGGTTGCTTTACAAGGAGTGGTAACGCACCGCCAGGGCAGAACAACCTACCCAGCGCAGAGGCTTCACAATCGTCCACCTCGGCAACCATTACGCCGAGCAACGGGCAGATCACCAGCACCCTAGACCTTGCGCCACCGGGGTTGGCAGTTCAAGGATGTAGGGGGCAGGGATTGATGGCCTGCCTCACCAGTGTAAAGTATGACAGCCCAATGTTCGAAGACGAGACCGGCGAGATTGTAGGTCTGGGCAGCGAAAACGAAACGTCGGAAACAGTTATAGAGATCCCGAACGATGTATTTAGTGCCTCCGCGAATGGGTTATCACCCCCCTTCTTCCCAAACTCCTGCGTCTCCCCCCCAACATAGCCGGTCGTCCAGGGCCAAAGCGCTGCTGTTTGCCCATAAATTTGCTCCGGACGACCGGAACGTAGGGCGAAGGTCCGCAGTCGGCGCGACCTAGCCGTTCGCCACCGGATTGGCGAAGGTCGGCAGTCCACCCGGTGAAGCCATTCGCGGCCCGTCGAGATTATCGACAGCGCTCGAACAGAGCCAACGGCTCAAGTCGACCCATTGCCGACCTTCGTTTCCGTCAACGGCGACCACGGCCCATGCCCCGTAGCCGTCATTCCTTGTTGCGCGATGAGCCGACCTTAAGCTGCACCGCGGACTTGGGCTGCGGCGCTCGGCAACAGTCGCGGCGCGCCGGTGAGCGGGGCGCGATCGGTTGCGCGCCGAGTAACGAGCATATGCGGCCGGTCAGAGGCGAGTGGCGCGGGAAAACGGAATTCGAAGCCGTGCCGGCCGTGGCCATAGCGACGGTTGCGAGATCGGCGCGGTAGCGGTTGGCGAGCGTGGACCCAAGCACGACGCCGTCGACGACGACCTCGACCGGCACCGGCATGTCCGAATTCGCGGCATCGCGGACCCAGCCTCGGACCAGCCCTGCCTCCGCAGTGTCGAGCCAGCCTTGCAGCGGGCCAGTCGCGACCGTGATGCCGGCGCGCAGGGCGAGCCGCCGCCACACCGCCTCGACCTTCGGGTCGTCGTCGAGGCGCGGCGCGCAGAAGGCCCAGCGTTGCGCATCCTCGCCGGGATAGAGAACGGCGAACTCGACGGCGTTGTGGAACATCCGCCGGCTGTCGCAATCGACAAAGGTCTCGGCCGTGGCTCCCTCGGCCACAATCACATTGTGGCTGTCGAGTTCGACGTGGAAGTACGTGACCCGCTCGACCGCCTCGCACTGCACGATTGAGACACGGTTGACCAGGTGCTCGACCGGCACTCCCCATCTGCTGGCCCGGCCGCGCCCCGCTGGGCGCAGGGACGGCCAAGCGGGAAGGCGAGCGGGTGCGAGGCGGCAAGGGCGTTCCGGTCGCCTTCCACCCGCCCCACCTCATCGCATGCTTCATGCCTCAGCCACCGCCCGGGAATAGGCAAACAATCGATGGCGTCACCGACTGACAAACACCTTCAGCGCGGCGAATAACGCTCTCGGATCGTACTGGCCCTGATAGACGGGTGGGGGCGCGGGGCCACGATCGAGCAGGCGGTAAATCGCTTCCCAGGCCGTGCGGACGGAGCATTCGATGGTGAAGGCAATTTCCTTAGGAACCTCGACGTACTGACCGATGAGTTCGAGATTGGCGGCCCCCTCCAGAACCGGCGGAGGCGTGTCGCCGCGGCTCCGAGGAAGCCAGATGTTGTTGACGTAGGGCATGTAGCAAGGCACGCAAATCGATGACGCCTTGATAGCGGCCAATTGCCTGTCGAACCGCAGTTGCTGCAGGGTCTCCTCCAGGATTTCCGTGCCGGTGCACGCCGTCATCGGTTTGCGCACAAAATCGCCGTTGCGCTCGGGATACAGACCGTAGCCCCACCAGACGCTCGTGCCCTTGGGCTGGCCGATAATTTCTGGTTGGTGAAAGACGGACAGCGACAGCACCCAGCCCGAGTCCTTCAACGTCACGAGTTCCGCCTAGTCCCGCCTCGCTTCCGGTCAACTCAGCGATTTGATTGACGAATTCGGGCCCTGTGTCGGTGACCGTGAACGTTACCCACAGCGAGTTGGGTATCCGGGCCGTACCGAAGAAAACGTCGGGATTGCCGAAATCCCTGCGCCCCTGCGCAAGGCGTTCCCATAGCGCCCACGAGCGCCCGCTCGGCCGTGGGCTAGGCACTTCGGTCATCGACCCCGTGGAAAGATCAGCCGCTTGCGATCCGGTGGTCACGAGCACGAGGTCCTCCAGCGCGACTTCAACCGACGTCGCGGTGCCGCGCCGTTCATAGTCGAGCCGATTGACGGTGGTGCGGGCGGGCGCCGCCGCGAAGCCGATGTCCCGCACGAAGGTGTCGGTGAGGAAGTTCACGCCGCGTGGGCGCAGCCACGCGACCAGCGGTTCTATAAAAAATTGGTGCTGGTTGACGGGCGTGCGCATCACTCCCCTCATGTCTGACAGGTCCGGGAACAAGTACAGGAAGCGATTTATGTAGCGTCGAAACTCGATCACGCTGTGCTGGGGGAGCGATCCCATGAGCGTCGACCAGAGGTACCAGAATTCGGTCAAGAAAAATTGCCTCGATCCGCCGCCCGTCCAGCATCGCTTCGGGCGTCAGCACGACCCGCGCGAGGCTGAGGCCGTCGCCCAGGCTAAGGCCGAAACGCGGACCATGCACGATGCGGCCGTCGCGATCGAGGATGTGCGCCTTGTCTTGGTACGGCTCGCCCGTATTGAAGGCGAAAAAGTCCTCCGTGACGGAAATTGACGGGTTGCGTGCGGAAGGGATCGACTTCAGCAGATCGAACGTGCAGCGGAATTCCTTGTCAAAGACGGAGCCAGGTAGGTTGTAGCCGCCCGCGGCGCTGCCGCCGAGAAAGAATCCGCCGCCCAGCACATCGTCCGCCTCGTAGATCGTGATGTCGGCTCCGGGCACGTCAGCATTCCGTATGAGAAGCGCGGCTGCCGCCAGTCCGCCGAAGCCGCCACCGACGATATGCGCCTTCATCTGCTTCCTCCTGATTTCGGGGGTTAGGTCACGGACTCAGTATGGCCTAGCCAGAGGTTGGTAGCGGCTAGTTTGAGCATGGCGAGGAAGTTTGCGGCGTCCTTTTCGTATCGCGTGGCCAGTCTTCGAAAGTGTTTGATCCGAAGGGGGCCGTGGGGAAGGCTGCTGGCGGCGCCTATCAGCGAACTAGAGAAATAGGGCGCTTGGCCTTCGCCTCTCCATCTCGCGAGGTTAGCGTAGATCGATGTCGCTCTTCGAACCGTCGTTTATTTGGCTTCCGCAACGATTCGCCGCTGTCCCCGCTATCCTTAGCACCCTACTCGGTGGCAGATGATCGGCCACGGGAATGGCCGAAAACGGCGCAACCTTGCCACTTACCTTGGCTTCGGCGAAGGTCGGCTGTCCACCCATTGCCGTCCATCCGAGGGGACCCGAACCCACCGGCATTAGGGCTGGGCAGCCAGGCCGCACGCAATCCGTCAAAACCTCTGTGCAGAGGTACTAGGCCGGAGCTTGCACGGGCAATCGCGTGATGAGATCGCCGAGTTCGCCGTCCTCATCGGCTTTATAAGGCTCGATGCGGAAGCGGGGGATGGGCGCAACGACGAGCGGCTCGGGTTCGGGAGCGGAAGGTTTGGGAGGTTGATAATGCCGACCGGCATGATCAACAGCTGTCGAATTCGGGAGAGGATGATGCGGTAGCGAGGTTGAATGCCGGGCTGCATTCGACCTCGGTAGCGGCGGATTCGGTACCGACGGATTCGGTAGCGGTCGGAGACGGCGCTGCTGCGTCGAGATAATCCCCGATCGCCTGCGCGATCTCATCCTCCGGCGTGGCATCGGGGAAGGTTGCGATCCCGCCGTCCGGCAAAAGCACCTTGATCATCGCTTCAGCCGCCGCGTGCCGGGATCGTATTGCAGCACGCGCTCATGAGGCGGTCCGGGGTCATGGTGCGGGTCATGGTACCTCGGCACCGCCTCCGGCGCTCGCCGAGGCGCGGAACGCGGGATAACAGCGCCCGGCCGGTCTGGCGCATTGAGGCGCTGCAGCCCGGTCTCGCTGGCCTCGCGCTGCTTGTGAAAGAACGCCTCCTGACGTCCGACTGACAGCCCCGGGATGTCTTCGAGCATACCCTCGAACTGAGCCGTGATCGATGCGGCGCGGTCGCCTTCCGGCAGCGCGGCGACGTACTGTTCGAGGCGCGCGACCTGGGCCACGAGCGTGGCGTCATCGAGCGTAGCGGGGTCGGGGATGACCCGCAGCGCGGTGAGGCGGGCGTGCATGTAGGGCGCGGCCGCGACCGCCGCAGCGGTGCGATCGCGGAGCGGTAATTCGTCGTTGCGCGTGACGGTGAGCAAAAAGGCGAGCGGCAGCATTTGCCTGGTGCGCTCAGCCTCGATGATCAGCGCACGCGTCCTTTTGTTGCGCGAGCCTAACGGTCGACCGGCACCCGGGCGCTTCCCGCCGCTGCCGTTACCCCGGCCTACCCCCGTTGATGGTGACGCCATCCACACCTCCCGAATTGATTGTTTATCAAAAGGCGTTCCGGGCGAAGGGGCCTTGTCATGGCATAGATTCTGTCCCGGCGCATGCCATAAGGCCCGACGGCGCGGCTGCGCCGTGCGGCACGGGGCGGGCTGCGTTGCCTGCGCCTGTGCTTCTGCCGGAAACTTCTTCAAGGGTTTGGCTGACAATCGTCGAAGTGCCAACGGTGCAGGCTTCCCGGATTAGAGCCTGCCTCAAAAGTCTCGGTCGCGATCCTCGACTGCAAGAGACTGCTTTCGAATCCGATACCGGCCGTTCAGCGTTAGCGACAGGAACTAGTCTTCTTGCCCCATACCTGCCGCTCGAAGGTCGGCTCGACCCTACGCCTGTCGGCGCCGGCGGGCGGCGGCGTGACCGTTGGGAAGGCTTGCATGACTTCTCCGACAAGGTCTACATTCCTAATCAACCGGCCGTTTCCGAGAGCCGGTTCCAAGCGGGAGGGACAGATGAGAGCAGGCTACAAGCTGATATCGGCCCTATCTGCCATTTTCTTGCTGGCAACGCCAGCCGCGGCCGAGCAGCTGGCGAAGAGTGGCAAGTACACGGGTAAAGCCGCCCTCCACCCAGCGGGAGGGCAGACCTACGAGCTTGAAAAAGGTCACGTGTTCCTTCTCGATATGATCCCCGGCGTATTCCTCAATGACGTTGCCGGCGGTTTCATCGATCAAAGCGAAGTCAAATGCCCACGAGCCACAGATATTGTTGATGGACGTTTGACCAATTCTCACGGGTACTGCATCATCACCGACAAGGACGGCGATAAGGCTTTCCTTGTTTGGGAGGGAGAAGACGCCGCGGCGCCTTCAACCGGCGGGGGAGGCACCTTCAAGTGGATCGGTGGCATCGGGAAGTATTCTGGGCTTCAGGGAAACAACACTTTCAGCTATGCCTCGTGGGGCAAAGCGGGGGCCGGCCTAGTTGCGTGGAAGGGTGAGTGGCGGCTGCCGTAGACATCGCGCCGGCAACGCCACCGGCTCGGGTCGGACCGCCAACCAGAAAAACGTCGCCCCCGCGAAAGGCGGGGCAGCACATTCGGCTCAGGATTATGGATCGGTGGGGCGGCCCGAACAGCGGCTCTCGGCGCAACTTCGCCGTTGCCGCGCGTTCCGGCGACGGTCCCCTCACAATCCGATTTGCAGACCTTCGCCATCGTGCGATGCAAACCGGCGGTTTGGTGAGTTGGAGATCTACGCCCTGGCAAGCCGCCTGATCGCCAGCTGGATGGAGGCGAGGGTGACGAGGGTGACCAAGGTTTCCGCTAGGTTCTCGAAGTCCTTGGCGAGGCGCCGGTTGCGCCCGAACCAGGAAAAGGTGCGCTCGACTACCCAACGGCGTGGCAGGACGACGAAGCCCTTCATGTCGTCGCTCCGCTTGACGATCGCCAGGCGCAGCCGCGGCACCTTTGCCACGGCAGCGTCAACCTGCCAGGCGTTGTAGCCGCCATCGGCCCAGATCAGTTCGAGCCACGGGAAGCGTCGGCGTACCTTGTCGAGCACCAAACCGGCTCCGTCGCGGTCCTGGATCGCGGCGGAATGGACGACGACCCGCATCGGCAGCCCTTCGCTGTCGACCAGGGCGCGGATTTTGCGGCCCTTGACCTGCTTGCCGGCGTCGTAACCGACCTGCTTGTCATTTACCGCCCCCTTTTCTGCTGATTTGAGCGATTGGCTGTCGAGAACCGCCGCCGAGGGGCTCGCCTCGCGGCCTAGCCGCCCGCGCAAGGCCATGTGCAGCTCGGCCCAGATCGCCTCCCAGACACCATCACGCTGGAACTTGCGAAAGATGTTGTAGACAGTCGAGCGTGGCGGAAAGCTGTCACGCGGCAAGTAACGTCATGGGCAGCCGGTGCGCAACAAATAGAGAATGGCGTTCATCGCCGCCCGCATGTCGGTCTTGCATGGTCGGCCGCCTGGCGAAGCCTCAGGGATCAGCGGCTCCAGCCGCGCCCACTCTGCATCCTTTAGATCGCTCGGATAGCCGTTGCCTTCCCGCCGATAAATCCGACGGTCCTCCATCGTCCACATCGCTGTTCGCCATAACCATCAGCCCTGTAGTCGGCGAGTCATGCCGTTTGGCGCGATGCCACAACCTTTTGGGTCAAACTCTTAGCTTCTAAACCACAATGCGGGCAGATCTATGGACCGGCGTTGGCGTCATCGAGCCAAAGCTGCAAGCGGATGAAGGCGGTGCATAGACCGGGACCGGCATTTGAACGGACAAGGAGCATGACCTCCTCGACGCGCTCCTTCACGGTCTCGGCTTTGTCATGCTCGCGGGCGACGATGCGGCGCTCCTGCTCTCTGACTATATTGGCGGTAAGGTGCGCCAGGGCGCGATAGTTGGCGGGAAAGAATTCCTGGGCCAGCAGCCACTTTGCATATGGCAAATCATAGGCCAATATTGCGACCGGTTCGTGTCGATATTTGCCAAATGGCAGGTGGATGCCGTCGGTGGCGCGTTCGTCATAGAAAAATCCCATTGTTTTCCTCCTCGCTTATGTTGCGTCCTCATGATCTCGATTGGGATCGGATTCCTTGTCCCACCCGTCACATGGCCAATAGAGGTTCCAGCCCTTCAGCAGGTGTAACAGCTGTTCCATGTCCTCGCGCTCGCGCTGCCCCGGGTCGAACTCGCCGTCGGCGAGGTATTTCGTCAATGCCCGTTCCAGCAGTGACTGGGAACGCGTGGGCAGGATCATGTACTCCAGCGACAGGATGAGCAGCGGCACGCGGGGGTGGAAATCGTCGGGAAGATGGACTGTCGAGGTCAATCTGTGCTCGATCCCGCTGATATCCGGTTTTCTGCTCCTGCTTCTAGAGGTGCCGCCTTCACGTGCGGCCTTGATGATCCTGCCGGCCATATCTGGGTTCCTCCCCTTTCATAGGCTCCATCATACTTATACGCCGCCCGCGGCATTCGCCGCCGGGGCGCTCAATATTTTTCCCGGTGGCGTCATGTGAGCTAGACGGCGGCAGTGTCGCCTGATGACGGGCAGCAGCACTATTTGAAACCGAGCAATCCATATGATTGTCGGACCGGCACTTCAATTGAAGCCGCGATGCATGCCCAGTCCTATATCAGCAGTTCATCGTTTCATACAAACCCCAACCCATGCCGTACGAGATGCGCAGGCGCAGTAACTCCTGGCAACAGGCCTTCATATGAGGTAAGGTGTTGATGCAGCTGACGAAGGGAGATGTTCTATCTGTCATGATGAACAAGTGAAGAAGCGGTGTCGAGAGTGCTCTGGATGACATTGAACGGACACTGGACGGTCAATTGAACGAAGCCTTCGAGGTCGCTGTGGCGCACTGGACGATCAATAGATTTCTATTGGTGGCAGATTGATCATTTGAAGGGCAAGGGCAATGGGCAATTGAACATCACTGCGCCGCTCTGAGGACGCAGTCCGCCTTGGCTCGGCGCACTGGCGCCGAACCCGGCTATATTGATCACAGTGTCGGTTTAGATGATCAGGACGTGTCGGGGATGTTCCACGCCCGTAGACTGTCGGCGGCGGTCCAATCATCGGGCGGCAATGACGGCAGGCGGCGGCGTGGGAACCATTGCCGGCGCGATGGCGGGACGCCCCAGGCGGCGTAGGTGCGGCGGCGCACGAAACCCGGTCGCCGTTCGGATGCGCGGACAAAGCCGGTGAGGGACTGGGGGACGGGTTTCCACCCGCCGCCATCATGCCGGCGCCGCGCGGCGCGGGCGGCACCGCGGCAACGATCCTTTGGCCCCGGTCGCAGCCAGTTCTTGCTGTGCCAATGCCGCTTGGCGGTGCCGAATTGACACAAGCCCTTGACGAGATAGGTGGCGCGCCGCTCGCGGTCTTCGGGCGCGACAGCCCGGATGTCGACCGACGAGAAGCCGTGCTTCCGGGCCTTTGCTTTGAGGTATGCCCAATCGAGGTAGCAGCCTCGGTGCGCCACGTGGAAATGATGCGAGCCGTCTTTATGCCGGTGCTTGAACAGATGATATTCGTAGGCGTTCGGACCCTTGTCGCGGCGGATGTCCTCGGCGAAGTTGGCATGGCGCTCGGCCACAGTGTCGGGGTCCCCGTTCCGGTCGGTGAAGCCGATGATCCGCTGAAACTGAGCCTCGACCGTCTGGGCGATCAGGGCTTGCTGAAGTCCCGGCTGGCAGTACGGGCAGCCCCAGCGGTGGCAGGGCATCGAGATGCGCTCGGCAAAGCCGACGCCGCGGCGTTCGAGGTTGTTGCGCGTGCGACAGAACGGGCGGCGAGGTGCGGCACGCCCCGCTGCTGCGAGGGAGGGCTTGCCGATCGTGACGGGGCTGTGTAAGGGAAGCATCGCCTACTCCTCGCGCCTCTCCTGTGTGGGGTTAGGCATTGCGGTGCTTCCATTGCGTGGACGGGGTCGCTGGGCAGCTAGCCGTCCGCTCAGATCGCAATCGCGGCCCCGGTGTACTGCATCGGGGCCGCTTTCGTTAAGTCGGCTTTTCCAGAAATCACGACGACCGCGGGCAAACCAATGCGGATCGCCCGCCAGCACCTCGTAGCGGTCGCCGCCCAACCGCACGAGCCGCTCGTGCGCCTCGTTGATCTCGATCGCACGGGCGAGGCTGCGGGGATCGGTCTGCAGCACCTCCAGCAGGACCTCCGGTTCGAGCGTGACGGTGAAGCGTTCCCCGCGATAGACGCGCTCGGTGAAGGCCCACAAGACCCTGAACGCCAGATCGAGCCAGCGGCAGCCGAGCGCGCGGAGCAGCCAACGCTCGTAGTCGCGACGCTCACCTTCTCGTCGAACGGGGAGCGTGGCTCGGGATAGTAGATCCGGCGCCCGCGCCGGCCGAAATCGGCGACGAATTCCGATCCCCAGAGCCGGCACCGGACAAGCTCGTCTTCGTGAAGCTCGACATCGCCGGATCGGCAGCCGAGGGCGGCGGCGATCGTCGCGGGGGCGGCGAAAATCGTGCCGACGCCGGAAAGGGCGTGCTTGCAGCCCCAGTACGCGAGCCGCGCCGTGAGGGCATAGCGCGCGTCGCCTTGGATGTCGCTTGCGGGTGAAACGCCAGGGCTTCACCATGCGCCGCTAGGCGCACGGAAGGCGCGGCGCCCGATTTCGCCGCCGCCCAGGCGGCATGGCGCGAACTGCCGCAGTGGGGATCGCCCAACCCTCAACGATGCGCTGGTTGAGGACGGCGCGCCTCGTCGACGAGGAATGGCGAAAGATCGAGGTCTTGGCCAACAGTCCGATCCGGCACGAGCGGCTCGGCTAGGATTCCGCGCGGCGCCTGATCGGTGTGGCTGCCGTCGAGCAGTTCGTCGATCGGTCTGCCGGAAACGTAGTGCTCGGCGACCGGACCCGCCAACGCGACGGCGCAGCACCTCTCAGCGCGTCCAGCGGCTTTGGACACGGGCGGCGAGGACGCTTATTGTGGCTGCGGCCGTCGCGGTACGGCCGCAGGCTGGCGGGGGGAACCGTGGCTGAACCGGATCGTAACATCGACGAGCCTGTGACTGAGCCGGATGATGCCCCAAAATTCTGCGACATCGCCGAACTCGACGACGACGCGCATCAGTTGCGCGTCACCTTCGGCAAGATGATCAATCTTTTTCGCACGTTCATCAGGCAATACATCGCCGTCGGCAAGAAATTCGCCGACGGTCGCTACGGCCCCGACTGGACCTTCAACAAATGGCTGATCAAGAAAGCCCGTCTCAACCCCTTCGGCGGCGGGCGCAGCGGGATGCTTGGCGGGATATTGGATGAAGTGTATGAGGCGATCGACGAGAAGAGGATCAACGATGCCCAGGTGAAGAACTCGATCGGCATCGAAGCGGTCTGCGAGACGTTTTGGAGCACTCTGACCTCGGATCAACGCGAGGATCTCGACGAGTTGAGCGGTGAGAAAGCCCGGCGCGAGAAGGCGGAGCGCGAAAAAGCGGAGGCGCCCGCCAGGAAGCGCGAACAGGCGAGGGAGCGGAGGGCCAATGCCAAGGCAGCGGCGGCCAGGGAGGCGGCAAGGGCGGCAGAACGGGCGGCCAGGATGGCGGCCCGCAAGGCCGCGATGGAGAGGGTAGCAGCCGGGCCGGACAACACCGAGCTTCGCCGGCTGCTCGCCGAGCTTGCATCCCTCGAAAAGCGCAGCCGCATCGAACTCGGGCGGATCTATCTGGCGATGCAAGAGATCGTCGACACCCAGCAGGCCGGCAAGGATGAGTTCGACCGCCCCTGGACCTGGGTGAACTGGGCGGCCCAGTACATCAAGCGCAGCCGGTCGAGCATCAAACAATGCATCGCAGACTACACGAAAAGCCTGTTGGATGGCCAAAGTTTGGCCATCTCACAGGACGAAACTGTAGTGCCTTTCCCCCACGAGCTGCAGCGCAAGCCGCAGCGCGAGCGTCTCAAAAGGCCGGCATGAGGGCAGCCGGGCGCCTGGAGTTCGCGTAAATTTGCGGGAAGTGAGCTGCTCACTCCGGCCGGCGCGCCCGTCAACCTAGGACTGCAATTTCTCGACCGCGGCCTGGAAGCCGGCGACGGCGCCGCGCAGCGCTTCGAGATGCGGGCGCAGCGCCTCGGCCGCGGTGCGGATCTCGGCGATGTGTCCGGTCAGTTCGGCTCGCGCACCCGCGGCAAAATGCACCTCGGCCACACCTTCGGGCAGCGGGACGCCGCTGCCGGTGTCGCGGTTCCGCTGGCGCTCCTCGGCGTCGTCCTCGGTAAACACCGAGGCCACTTCGTCGAGGGCCGTGGCAAGGCTCACCTCGGCATCGTCGATTTCACCCATCGCCTTCGTGACGCTCTCGACCCCGTCGCGAAAGTCGCTGGCGATCTGCTCATCGACGGGCAGCCGCGCGCCGGTCCATAAGGTCGGCGGCGCCGCTCTCCGGCTCCGAGTCAGGGCCGGGCGTCCATACGGGCGTGCTCTTTCATGTTCGCTCCTTCTGTCATTGTTCCAGAGAACCACTTCGAGGTCCTCCACCGCCTCCTCAAGGTCCAGGGCGGTCGCGTCGAGCTTTCGGCCGCGCTCGCTTTTCCGGAGGCCCTCGGCGAGGTTCTCGAAGGCTTTGCGCTCCTCGCCCGCCAGCGCGTCGATCATGGCCTTGGCCTGTCCGATGTTGTTGATCGCCTCCCGGAGGCGCTTGCGGCGTTCGGCGTTCATACCGCCGCCGGCCGATCCGCTGGCCGAGCTGCACGACGAAGACGAGGTAGACAATACGGCGCTACGCCGCGTCATCGCCGAGTTCCGCGCGGTGGCGGTCGGGTTCAACCTAGCGGTGGTCCTAGGGCACCACTACCGCAAGGGGATCGTCACGCCCGGCAATCTCGACGCCATCCGCGGCGCATCCTCAGTAATCGGTGCGGCCCGGATCGTAATGACGCTCGTCGCGATGCCTGAGGACGACGCCAAGATTTTCGGCATGCCGACCGACCGCAAGAGCCGCTGCCGCTATGTCCGGCTCGACCCAGCAAAGCAGAACTACGCCAGCCTCGATGACGCGGCGTGGTACGAGGCCGTCGCCCATACGCTCGCCAACGGCGAGACCGTGGCGGCCCCAGTGCCCTGGCAGGCACAGGACATGTGGTCGGCCATCCCGTCCGGCGTCGCTAATCAGATCCTGGACGAGATCGATGCCGGGGCTCGGCGACGGCCGGCGCTACAGCGCAGCGAGTGCCGCCAAAGAGCGCGCCGCGTGGCCGGTCGTACTGCGACGGGTGCCATCCCTTTCCGAAACGCAAGGGCGCCAAGTCATCAAGACCTGGCTCGATAACGGCGTCCTTATGACCGGCGAATATCACGACCCGGTCGAGCGCAAAGAGTGCCGCGGGCCCTTGGCCAATCCCGCGAAACGACCAGGCTCCAACGCGCGCTAAAGGATGCGGAAATGAGTGTCAATCCCGCAGATCAATCCCGCAAAATCCGGGGTGCGGGATTGAAGGTTGCACTATGCAGAATTCATCAATCCCGCACCCTGCGGAAATGCGGCCAATCCCGCAGGTCAATCCGGCGCGAGACTGCATCCATGACGCCCAGCCCGGCGGGTTTGGCGCTTACAAGCGCGCCCAAACCCGCGGGGCGCATTTGGCCGTCATGCGCGCCGATCAGCGGCCCGCGCGGCGGGCCAATGACCGCGGCAGGGTTTCGCAAGATGCTGGCGCGCACCGGCGAGGCGAGCGGCTCTTCCGGCTCCGGCTCCGGCTCGGCGCGCTCTCGATGCCGCCGGACGGCAAACATGTCTCCGCCGCGCTCGCCACCGGCCGACTGACCATTGCCGATCTTCGGAATCGCCGCAGCCCACCGCGCGCGTTGCCTCGATGCGTGAGTTGGCCCGCCCCGGTACTGTACCCCTCCGGAAGTTCCGGCCAAAAGGGCGAATCGCGGTCAGCTGCGCGGTCAGCAACTCGGCCCAGCGATCGAACGTCAGCTGCCTTGGCCTTCGTGTATCTTCTGGAACGGCTGGCCCTCGTCGGCGCCCGTGCAAGACTGAAGGTCGCTGCCACCGGTGGTCAGCACCTGGTCTGCGTCGATGAAGTTCTTCGTAAGCGGGTGTCTGGCGCCCACGGTCACGTGCACAACGGGTTTGAAGGTGCTCGGCACGGAGCAGGTGCCTGCGCTCTCGTCCGAGGTATCAAAGTTATATTGCGTAGTCTGAGTCAAGACCGCGGTAGCCTTCCCGGGTATTGTGATCGGGTAGGGGCCCCAAATGTCGACGGTGCCGAATGGGGCGCCGAGATCGACTCTGACTGTCGTCGACCGTGAGCGCGTTGGCCGACGGGTTATTAAGCATGATTGCGCCGGCGTCCCACGGAGGGCCGCTCCCGATAAATATGACGCCCGGGGTTCCCTGCCATGGGGTGGGAGTGAAAGCGGGCGAACGAAGCGTATCGGCGTAGCCAACCGATACTTTGACCGCATGCGGGTCCGCTTGAGCAAAAGCCGGTGCGGCCCCCCATCCAATACTGCCACCGATGATCGCTGCTACAATGAGGCGTTCCGTTTTCATCCAACCCTCCACCCTTACGTCAGATGCCCTGCTCTTTACGACGCCCGTGCGTTAGATCGTTGATGCGTCGCGATTTTCGGGTCGAAAATACGATCATCGTTATTCGCCAAAGTCAATATGTTTACGGGCTGGTGCGTTCGGCACCCTGCCAACATTAAGCATGTCGTCGCGCGCGACCGCCGCCCATTTCGGGACTGCGGCGCGGAGACGATCATAATTGCGCCCGATTCGCCGTTGTCGCGCGCCGCATGGCGGAGCCGGTCTCCGCCGTATGGCCTTGTTCGGCCGTATACAATAGGCGCATCTCTAGAAATCCGCGTCGCCGTCAGCCTCCACTGTGAGTCTTGGTACTGCGAGAGATGCTACCCGCGGCGCCTGCGCGAGCTAATTGCTCTGATCCTCGCCGGCTGGTTCACTCACTTCATCACCCTAACGATCAGGCCCGATATCGGCCGATCCCCCGAGGACCGCGCCCGCCTGCTCAAGGCCGCCCACGCCAAGCTCATCAGACTTATCCGCCGTCTCTACGGCAGGAATGCCTACGAGTATCTAGACGTGTTCGAAGCGAATCTCCGGGGCGAGCCGCATCTCCACATCTATGCGCGGTGCCCGTTCATCCCGCAGCAATGGCTGCGCGACACCATGGTCGAGCTTATCGGATCGCCAGGGGTTGACATCCGCGGCGTCGCCAGCCGCGACGATCGCCGCCAAGCCGCGAAATATATTTCGCCGCACAAATTCGGCAACCTCAACCGCTACTCGGCGAGCAGCAATTGGATCATCGACCCGTCGTTCGTGAAGCATAGAGGATACCGGCCTAATACATCACTGCCCAGTGGCTGGACCCGCACATCCATCCATTATAGCCACTATGCGCGCCAGTGGTTTGGCCGCCCCGGCTTCGAATGGCGCATCGGCCGCACGGCCTGGGGTGAAATCCCGGATACGTCGTGAGCACCATCAAGCATCAGCGCCGGGTCGACCTCGGGTTCGCCGGGAGCCCAGGCCCCACTGCGCCTATACGTCATCGGGTAGGTGTTCAATTGCACCAACGTCCCCGCTCAATGAACATAGTAACCGGCTACTCATCCTCTGAGCCGTTGTTATTGAGGATCTCTATGCTTCTATTGAGCATCTCTATGTTGCCATTGGCAACTTCATTGCCGCCGCCCATCGGGCACTGACCCGCCTCGCCCACGCCACTTCTTAGCTTGTTCAAGACGAGAGGAGATGATTGCGACCGAGCCAGCAAACGCCTGGGCTGCATCTGGCCTGGAAGGTCTGCTGCAGCCACTGGGCATGAGCACGAGCCTGTCGTACGGCACGGCTTGGGCAGAGGTTGGGACAGAGACCGAGCAGCCAGCCGAGCACATTCTATTAGCCTCAATGAACAATAGCGGCCACTGTGTTTGATCATGCTGCCGCCTCTATGAAACCGAGGTCAACTGAAGATTTCTACAGTTGGCGGCAATCTGCAGGGAGCATGAGCAGGAACTGTATTAGCTTTCTCATTGACAGCCACAGCAGCAGCCGCAGCGGCAGCGCCAGCCACTTCCTCGCCGCGCACCAATTGGCGGAACGCAGCCCCGTCAATGACAATCACCGCGGCCAGCCGGTGATTGTCATCGTTGAACCCGTAGCCGGCGCAAATCCGCCAATCGATTGCAGGGTTTCGTCACATGACGATACCTGCTCCACGGCCGGCCGTGGAGCATCAGGTCACGCTCTCCTGTTATCGCGGTTAAGGCGGTGCTTGCCGCCATTGCGGGGCTATTATCGTCGAAAAAGAGACCAGATCAATTCCCATATGGTGGCACGAACCGCCGTCCTAACCGCAAGCTCGCCTATCCCTTGGCGGCGATGAACAGGTTGTGCCACAGGTCTAGCGACGACACCGAGGCGCTTAAAAAGAGCCTTGGGGTTACGTTTCATTTCCTCGCTAAGAAGCTCGTTTTCTTCGAGCACCATCTCTTCAAATATTTTTGCCTGCTCTGGTGCCATCAATGCCGCAGTGGCCTCGATTTGGTCCGCCCACCGCTGAGCATGCTCAGATCCGGCATCCTCAAATTCCTTGATATTGTAGTGGTGTCCATGCGTATCGGCATAGTGCTGCTCGAATAACGCGTGGAATCTATAAAGGTCTTCGACCATTTCACGAACTGCGCGCCTATCAACTTTGATGTTCGTGTCCGACATTGCTATCTCGCCCGAATGTCATGTTCTCTAAGCACCGGCGTCTGGCCGGCCCATTATACCGTGTTCCAAAGCGATCGGCTACTCCGCGGCCAGTTGCTCCTGTGGCCGAACAATGCGCTGGCGCGGCGCCTTCTGGATTAGGCCCTCGACAAACGCCGCCCATTGGTCGAGCGCCGCCTGCCGCTCGGGCAGGAATTCATATTTCTGATAGACCCCGACGATCCCGCCGAGCTTGCCCGATACATGGTTCAATATCTTGTCGGCGACCTCGATGCGCACCCCGAGCCGCGCCATATTGCTGGCCACGGTGCGGCGCAGGTCGTGAATGACCCAGTCCGACGTGCCGAGCCATCGGTCGAGGTGGTGCTGCTTGACGAGCGCAAAGCCGGACACCGGCCCGCACCTCGTGGTGGTGAAAATGAAATCCGGCCGGCTGGGCAATGGCGGTGTGCGCGGGATCGAGCGGATGACGGCGAGTTCGAGCTGCTTCGCTTCGACGCCGGACGAATGGGCTTTGCCCTCGGCTGCGCCGCATCGTCGAAACCCTTCACCTCAGGAGGTCGACATGAATGCCGTAGACAGGGAAATGCGCGAAGCGGCGCGGCGCGAACTGCGCCACCCGGTGGCCGCCTATGACACCGTCGGAGGCATGCACGAGGCCCTCGATTGGGTCGTCAATGATCAGCCCTCAGATTTTGCGATGGACGCGATGGCCTACAATCTCAGCAACGGCAATGGCTCGATGAACCCGCGAGGCGGCTCGATGGACCCGCAAGGCGGTGGCTATTATACTGACCTCGGCGATCGACGCCGCGGCAGCATCAACGATCAAATGCAGCCGCAGCCTGCGCGTCGCGGCATCGATCGATACACGAGCAACGGCCGCGATCAGATGACGAGCACCGGGCGGGCACCGCCGCCGCCGACGCCGATGTCCTCGGCCGCCTCGTTTCGCTCGGGGTTGTCGTCGGGTCCGCGCGCCGATCAATCCTCTCAAGTGAGCCGATACACGGGCGGCATCTCGGGCGGCCCGTCGCCGATCCGGCGTCCGATCAACGATCAGGAAGAAGAAAACGGCGGCGAAGAGAACGGCGGCGAGCCGCAGTTTGACCCCGGCATGGCATGGCGGCACGGTTTCTGCAGTTGATGATGGCGCGGCTGCAGCATGACCCGGTCGCCCATAGTCAATTTAGGCAAATCATCGCGGAACTGATCCGATCCGAATATAACAACAACCCGCCCAATGGGGGCGAATTGAACGGCGGCGGCGATCAAGATCCGACCCGGCGCAATACCTCATCGTTCAACGGCAGAGGAAGTTTTGACGCCACCCGCAGCGGCAACCGGAGAGACGACCATGCGCTCGCTGAGCGGCCCGCCGACATAGATCATCGCCCAGGTCAATGGCTCCTTGGGCGCGACGATGCGGCATCGGCCGCTGATCCTGCGGCCATATGGGTCGAGGGTCGGCCGATCGAAGACCTCGATGCCCTTCACCGTGCCGCCGAGCAATTGGCACATAGTGGCATGGCCGCTTTCATGGACGGCGCAGGACCAGAGGTTCATTATTGCGGCCGTTGCAGCCTTGTGGCGCGCGACCTGAGCCAGTCCTCGACCTCGTCGCGGCTCCAGCACGGCAGCCGGGCGACGCGGCTCGTGCTGCAGATCAAGCTCGGCAGCGGGAACCGGCGGGCGCGCACCAACGACCATAGCTCGGTTTCGGGCATGCCGCACATATCCGCCGCCTCGTGCGGCAGCAGCGCGTCGGCGATGGCTAGTTGTCGGTGCATGTAGCGAGGCATGGTAGTCATCGAAAGCCGGATTGATCGGCGAGTGCAAGCTCAGGTCGCTCGATCATGCCGCCTGGGGCGCGCCAGGAGGCGTTTCTAGAGGGTGAAGCCGCCCGGCCGGTGCCGGGCGGCGAGACCATGCTCTGGTGGCCGCCAGCGGCGACGCCTTAGCGAAGCGCCGTATCGGCGACGGCCTGGGTCAGCGTCGCCATCTGGTGCAAGCTCTCGTAGCTTACCCAGATCTCGACGCGGTTTTCTTTCGTATTGATGTCGTCGCTGAGCGGCTCGCAGAGTGCTACGACCTCGACCGGCTGATCCGGGATGCCGGCGGCGACCAGTTTCCGGGCGAGTTCAAAGGGCGCGCCCTCGCGGCTCTCGACGAAATATTCATGGCCATTGATCTCGCAGGCCGCGTGCCATTTGGTTGCGGCATTGGACCTCCGGCTGTTCGGGACCATCGACTGGCAGATCAGCAGCATTCGGGTTCTCATTTTGGTATCCTCCCCTCATATCCAATATAAATATACGCGGTCAGCCATAGGGGCCGCCGACGGGCTCATATGAGATGCGCAAGCGTCGTCATTTGCGGTCCTCCCACAAGAAATATACATGGCACCGGCAACAAGAGTGCATTGAGACGGACCAATATAGGGCCGGCGGTCATTGAGACTTCGCCAGGGGAAACGCAGACAGAATATCCACATTCGCCTGTCGTTCTTTTGCCGAGACGCAAGTCTGGTCTTGACAAGCCGCCCCGACAGCCGCTTAGGATCGCTCCGGCGCAAAGACGCCAAGGAGGAAAACCAGCAACGACGAGGAGAAAATCGATGGCGATGAATGGCGCATCACGCCCGCCGCCAAAGACGCGACGGCTTCCCGACGGCCGGGCGAAGCCGATCGCGCCGGGCAAAGCCGAGGTCGGCGGCGATGATCTGCTGACCGTGCAGGAGTTAGCGACGTGGTTCGGCACCGCGCGCGGGATACTGGACAACGCCCGCATGCGGGGCGACGGGCCCCCATTCGTGCAGATCTCGCCCGGCGTCATCCGCTACCACCGAGCCTCGGTCTTAGACTGGCTCATGCAGCGTCAGATGACCTCGACCAAGGACCCGCGGCATCAGTATCACCCGACCGGCGCTGGCCGCATGCGCGGCGCGCGCGTCGTCGACGGCAAGGTCATTCCGCCGGAAACCACTCGAAAGGAGCGGATCGTGCTGAAACGACCAACATAGAAAATCGGCCCCGGTGCGTTTTTCAACACCGGGGCCGAATAATTTGGACGGCTAGCTCCCCAGCGACCGTCCCGAGCACACCACCACCATTGGCAATGGAGTAGTGCCAACCCACCCCACGCAAAGGAGCAGGTGATGTTTCATATAAACCGCCGTTTCACGATCCGCAAGCCTGTTCCCGCAACACCAGCGGGGAGGGCTTGATCATGCCACTCGCCGCCTCGCTCGAAGACAATGTTCTGACCGCCATTTGCTGGTCCGAAACATTGGCGCCGCAGATCGCGGCGAAGGTCACGGTCGCCGACTTCTCGACGGCGACCTACCGGAAGATCGCCGAAACGGCGCTCGATTTTTTGCAACGCCATCACAGACCCGGCCGCGTCCATATCCGCGATCGGCTGGAGGACGACATTCGGCGCGGCTCAGACGGCAAATTCATGGACGAGATCCTCGACGAGATGGAGCAGCGGCTCGCCGGTGAACTCAACGAAGAATTCGTTTTGCAGGAACTGGACAGGTTCTTGCAGATCCAGCGGCTGCATGCGGCGGTCAACGAGATCAGCGACTTTTTGACCGAGGGCAATCTCGACGAGGCCCGCCGATGCTGGGCCAGCGTCAATGTCGAACTGCCGGCCGAAGATCTGTTCGACCCCTGGGTCGGGCTGCAGGCGCCGCCGCTCGACCTCGATATGTTGCCGCGGGAATTGCACGAGGTGAAGAATTTTGTCAGGGAGCGGTCGGAAAAGACGGGGCTCGATCGAACCGGGTTCTTCTGGGGTGCGATGTCGACGGCGTCGGCGGCCATAGATGCATCGCGCCGGCTGCAAATCAACGAAGACGACCCCTACCACACCGTGCCGCCTGGGATCTGGTCGATGCTGATCGGCAGGTCGTCCACTACCGCCAAGTCGGGGATATTCCGCGCCGTTTTGGCGCCGCTCGAAATGGTGCAGAACGAGGAGTTCGCCAGAAATGAGAAGCGGGTCAAAGACTGGGAGCGGAACCAGGAGGAGAAGACACCAAAGCCGAAGGCCACCCGCTATATCGCCCAGGGCGCCAGCCCCGAGGCCCTGCAACTGATCCTGACCGGCCAGGATCGCGGGGTGATGATGGCCAACGATGAATTGGTCGGCACCATCGGCATGATGTACGCCTATTCAGGCGACAGCGGCTTGAGCGCCCGCGCCTTCATGCTGCAGAGCTACGACGGCGGGCCTTATACGATCGACCGGGTCGGCAGCGGCGGCCGCGAGAAGGGCGGCTATGTCGGGCGCATCAAAGAGAACCACGTCGTCCACAGCGGCGGCGTTCAGCCCTCGAAGCTGCGCAAGCTGATCGACAAGCTCGATCTGACCGACGACGGCTATCTGCAGCGGTTCATCCCGATCATTCTGCAGCCGCGGCAAAAAGGCCGCCGGGGACCGATCGGGCGCGAGGTCGCGGTCTACGAGGAGTTGATCAAGCACCTCGCACAGGTTCCCGGCGGCGCCGTCGACGAGGCGACCGGGTTGCGGCGGCGCCATATCGTCAGATTGAGCAGCGACGCACAGCGTATCGCCGAGCGGGTCGACGACCGGGTTCTGCAATTGAGCAAGAACGACTATCTGGGCGACGCCTATTCCAGTCATGTGGGCCGGCTGACCCGCATGTGGGGCAGCCTCGTTCTGACGCTCGGGCATATCCTGAAGCCACGGTGCGATTTCATCGATGCCGGCCCGGCGGAACTGGCCGAGACATTGATCTTCGAACACGTGCTGGATCATATCACACAGTTCCATTTGTGGCTGGGGAGCGGAGCGGGCGAGCATATGAAGCAGATCGCCAGCTATATTCTCGCCCGGCAGCCGAGAACCAACCGGCTGCTGCTGCACCATCTGACCAACGATGTGCGCATCTGCCGCGGCAAGGGCGTCGACGAGATCCAGCGGATGGTCGACCCATTAGTCGCCGGCAAATGGCTCGAACCGGAGGACGGCGGCCCCGGCCGCCGGGCCAAGGCTTCCTGGCTGATCAATCCACGGGTCTATGTGCAATTCGGCGACGACGCTCTTGGCCGCGCCGTTGTGCCCGGCATGCGCCGGGCTTCCTCTATTGACTAGGCTGTCGAGGGCGTTCCGGGTTCTGAGGCAGATGGAGCGGGCAAGGTCGGGGGGTGTCATAGAGATTTCCTGACGCTCGGCACGGGCGCTCGATATTTCCTGATGGACGGAGGCATCATCCCCTTCGGACGGACGAACGGTGTCATGTTTGTCATGCTCCGAAGCATGACAAACATGATTGCGCGCGAGGGATACGGTTTTCTCCTCCTTCTCATGACAAACATGATTGCGCGCGCCCGCGTGAGGGTCGCTCGGCTCGGAGGCGCGCAACACCGCTCGCGAGCACCTCGATTTTCGGCCAGTCCAGATTGACGATCCGCGCGGTGCGGGCGAGCATATCATTCAATGATGGCTTGTCCCATTGCGGCAATTCACGCCAAGCATCCTGGGCAATAGCGAAATCGCTGCGGGCGCCGTCCAACAGTTCATCGATCGGTATGCCGGTGGCATAGTGCTCGGCCACCGCGCCGCTCAATGCGGCGACAATCCGCTGCTTCGGGTTGGGGATGTGCCGCTCGACCCAGGTGCGGCCGATCCGATCCTCGGCGGTCGGTCGGCGGTAGATCTTGACCGCGTCGAAGGTGTGTCCGCCCGCGAGGAGCGTGCAGGCATGCCCGGCTTCATGGAACGCTGCTCGGTATTGTTGCCTTGGCGACAGCAGCATGGTTGTTTCTCCCGGTCTGCTTTGACGCCCGCCAGGGCCGCAAGGAAGCCGCTGGGCGCGCGAAAGGCGCGGCGCCGGTCCTTGGCGTAGCCCGGTCGAGCTTGGCCTGTCCAGCGGCGTTTGCGAGGGCTCGGCTGCGGTCAGGTTTTCGAGGTGATGTGCCGTTGGCCAATTGAGCCAAAGCGCTCGGACAACGTAGGGCATTTGACCGATAGGGCCGCGCGCCTCAACGGATTTTGAAACCGGCCAATAGCATCTAGTCAATCAATGATGGGCCGGAATGCCCGACCCATCATTCAGTCCATCATATTGGCGGCGTTTTACGACTAAAGCCGGCGCGCTTTGCGGCTATGTCTCTGGTTGCGGGTCGCCGTCCAACTTGAGGTAAATTTAGGGATGCTTCGGAAGTCTACGGATAATTCAACCGACGAGATAGAGATCACGCCCGCCATGGTCGATGCGGGGCGAGAGGCATATGCCCATCGCCCGATAGATAGCTGACACAATCCACTCGCCTGGATAAGAGCGCGTATTAACGAAGGTCTTTCGTCCTCGTAGCGCCAACAATATCGCTGTGATCGAGCAAGCGTTCAGATATCACATGACACGCTGAAACGTACCTCGTCTTTGGGTGCGTTTTGTCGCCGACAATCGCCACGTCTAGCTTCACGTTATTGAGGTATCCATGTGGAATGAATGCCCCTGGCCAGTCTGGTGATAACAACCTATCGCAAACTGGCTTTAAAACGTCCAATGAAAAATCGAACGGTTTTCTAGAGTGCGCGAATTCATTCCTTATCGTTCTAATTACATCAAGATCATTGCGCGTTTCTGGCCCAATAAAATTGAAGCTAAACGCCGTTAATGTCTTTGCAGAAAATGTCCCACAAGGTCCATTGAAATCAAACAGCGAGCGGCGATCATCTGACTTCAATCCGGGGCGAGTTTTTGCGCGGAGGAAGATCGTGAGAGAGGTTTCTGTGACTGAGCCGAGCATGACCGCACATGCACGGTCGTTGGATATGTAAATCTCATTCTCTAGACGCGGCAGGTCGTCAGAGGTCGGATTGCCTCTGGCGTAGGCTTTGAAAGCAGCAATATCCGCAGGATCGTCAGGCATGGTATCCTCCCCGAATGAGCGACGACGATCAGGTCAAGCAGCGTCGACGGCTCTCTATGGCGGATGCGGTCTCCACCATACTCGATTATGAGGGCGATTGAGCCGCGGAATATAGGTCAAAAAGAGACGGCCCGGTCAGGGCCGGGCCGCCATCCCTTTCGCGACCGCCCGGTCGCCGTTCCGGCGTTCCGCTGGTTCGCTCACCTTGAGCCGAAGAAGATCATTTTAGCTGATAGTCGAATTGCTGCGTGCAAGCAATTAGGCCCTGCGAGTCCTCGACGTTTTTGCATTGCCACGCCCATTTGCCCGCAATACCGGCGTACTTACCAATCCCCCCGGTTATGGGCCCACCGCCTTGGCCGGACCAGGCGGTCCCAGCGCCTTCCCCTTTCCCAGAATACGCGACAAAGATTTTATCCGCCCCGCCGGCATCGCCGAAAGCGCAATCGCCCACGTAGGTCTGCGCGCCGTTCACATCATTGAACGCGAATGTGCACATCGCAGCGCCCATGTGGAGGGGGCCGCTGCCAAACTCGTTGTACGTAACACCCCAATTATTGCCGGCTCCCATTGAGTGCTTTTCACCGACTTGGACTGCCTGGAAGGTGCCTTTGTGGGCGCCGTGGATCTTAATTGTGCCCGATTGCGGCAGATCAGCCGCCTTCGCCGGAGTTCCCAAAGCGAGGGCCGCACCCAGTGAGAATGCTGTCAATGTTAGCTTGTGTGCTTGCATCGAACCCTTCCTCCCTTTTGGTTGGGCGGTGAGAGGTCTAACCCGCCGCCCGCCGACCTCGTTTTGAGGCCGGTCTACTTCATGGATCTTGGTTCGAAACTCCGGCTAGGGCCAGCGAATAATTTAAAGGGCCGCGGCAAAAGCGCGATTTTTCCAGAAGACGCATCGAGCGCCTCGGCATACGAGATCGGCCGCACCTCGGCCGCGGCGATATCGCGCTCGATGCCGTGCCAGACACCGGCGAGGACATCGGCGCCGATCAATTCCTCGCGACGGCGGCGTTGATGGGCTTTCACTTTTCCGGCCTTCGTAGAAACGGCGCCTTGCCCTTCGCCGCGCGCTCGGCTGCCTTGCGCTTGCGGGTGGCCAGCGCACTCGGCGGCGGTGCCGGTGCGGTGCCGCGGTCGCGCGCCTCGACCCAGGCCTCGACCTCGGCGACGACGAAGGCGATCCTTCGATGATGGACACCGGGCGGCGACAACAGGACGGCCTGCGGGAATTCGCCGGCTCGCCGCCATCTGTAGAGCGTCGACTTATCGATGCCGAGTTGCCTGCATAGATCGGCCGGTCGGATCAATGCGTGCTTCATCCCGGTTCCCGCTGCAATCACCTGCTCTACACATACGCGGGTGACGGCGATCGGCCGGGCGACCGGTTCAAATTTTTTTCGGCGACCGGTTCGGGCGGAAAAATCTCATCTAGATATTTTCTATATGACGTGCCCTATATAAGCCGGAACTGAGGCAATCCGCCGTCAAAATGAGAAAAATGAGCAATCCGGGAAGTTGTTCGTGCCGAAGCGGCGTGCGAACAGCTGGTACATGAACGCGGCCTCGTTCGAGGTGCGTCCCGAAGTGTAGAACTCGGCCTCGTTCGGATTGTCGAGGGTGTTGAGCTCACGGCCGATCAATGCGAACGCCTCATCCCAACCGACCGGCACATAATGGTCCGTCGCGGGATCGTAGCGCATCGGCTCGGTCAGACGCCCCTGCTCCTCCAGCCAGTAGTCGCTTTCTTGCTCGAGCTGGCGGACAGCGTGGGCCGCAAAGAATTCGCGCGTCACACGACGCTTGGTCAGCTCCCAGGTGACCGCCTTGGCGCCATTCTCGCAAAACTCGAAAGAGCTGGTGTGACGCGGATCGGGCCAGGCGCAACCGGGGCAATCAAAGCCTTGTGGCTGGTTCATAGACAGCAGTGCCCTGGAGCCTTTGAGCTCGACGCTCTGCTCGCGCAGCGCTCTCGCAGTCGCCCGCAACGCACCCCAGCCGCCGGCTGGCGGATTATAGGGTGCAAACGCGGGCATGCCGGCCGGCTCATTGGCAGTGACGTCGGCCGGTGAGGGAGGGACGGAAGGCTCGTCGCTCATATGGATCCCCTCAGTACATCGCCGCCCCTCCCTACCCCCGGAACGCCCGCTCTGGCGGGCGGCCGTCCGGGGGCTCCCCCGCTCGGCGGAGGAGGGTTGGGTGGGGGCCGGGACTAGCGCCACAAATTCGTTCGCGCGAGATCGATCAGTTCGTCGCCGCGCCCGCTCATCACCGCCCGGACCATGTAGAGGGTGAAGCCCTTTGCCATTTCCAGCGTGATCGCGGGCGGCATTGCGAGTTCGCTGCGGTTCACGACGGCATCGACGAGGGCCGGGCCGTCATGGGCGAGCGCCGCGGCGATGCCGTCGCCAACCTCGCCCGGGTCCTCGAGCCGGAAGCCGCGGATGCCGATAGCTTCGGCCATCGCGGCGAAGTTCGGGTTCTTGAAATCGGTGCCGAACGGGAGAAAGCCGGTGGATTTCTGCTCGAGCTCGATAAAGCCGAGAGCGCTGTTGTTAAAGACGACGACTTTCACCGGCAGGCCAAGCTGGGCGAGACTGAGGAAATCCCCCATCAGCATGGAAAAGCCGCCGTCGCCCGACAGCGAGATGACCTGGCGGCCGGGGAACGCCGACTGCGCGCCGATCGCCTGCGCCATCGCATTGGCCATCGATCCGTGCCAAAACGAGCCCAAGAGGCGGCGTCTGCCGTTCATCGCCAGATAGCGCGCCGCCCACACCGTCGGCAGCCCGACATCGCAGGTGAAGACGGCGTCCGCGGCTGCCTGGTCGCTGATCGTCTTGGCGATCTGCTGCGGGTGGATCGGCTTGCGGCCGGGCCTACCCACGGCCAGTTCGTCGAGCGCCTTGCGCGTCTGCGCGTAGTGCTCGCGCGCCTGCGCGAGATGCGCCGCGTCGGCGTTCTGCCGCAGCAGCGGCAAGAGCGCCGTGAGCGTCGCCTTCACGTCACCGATGACCCCGAGATCGACCGCCGAACGCCGCCCGATCTGCTCGGCGCGCAGATCGACCTGGGCGATGCGTACACCGTCGCCCTGGGGATAGAACTGGCGATATGGAAAATCGGTGCCGAGCATCAGCAGGACGTCGCAGTCGAGCATCGCGTAGTAGCCGGACGCAAAGCCGATCAGCCCGGTCATGCCGACATCGTAGGGATTGTCCCATTCGACATGTTCCTTGCCGCGCAGCGCATGCACGATCGGCGCCTTCAGCCGCTCGGCGAGCGACAAGAGCTCGTCATGGGCGCCGGCACAGCCCGAGCCGCAGAGGATCGTCACCCGCCTGGCGCCGTTCAGCAGCGCCGCGAGCGGCTCGAGATCCTTGCTCGCGGGCAAGTACGACCGGCCGCGGCGGCAGCAGGTTGGCGATTTTTGGCGATGGCGCGCCGACGGCCGCCTGCAGGGCGACATCGCCCGGGATCACGACCGCGGCCACGCCGCGCTTACCGACCGCTTCGCGGATCGCGATTTCGAGCGCCCGCGGCATCTGGTTGGCGCCCGAGATCAATTCGCAATAGTGGCTGCACTCGCGGAAGAGATGTTGCGGATGGGTTTCCTGAAAATAGCCGGCGCCGATCTCGGCCGACGGAATGTGTGCGGCAATGGCAAGCACCGGCACGCGCGAGCGATGGCAGTCGAAGAGGCCGTTGATCAGGTGCAGGTTGCCCGGCCCGCAGCTGCCGGCGCAAACCGCCAATTCGCCGGTCAGATGCGCCTCGGCGCCGGCCGCAAAGGCGGCGACCTCCTCGTGCCGGACATGCACCCACTCGATCCGGCCCTGCCGGCGAATCGCGTCGGTGAGGCCGTTCAAGCTGTCGCCGACGATGCCATAGGTGCGCTTTACGCCGGCCGCAGCCAGGGTTTCCGCAAACTGATCAGCGACGGTCTTGGCCATGCCGCAGCCTCTCCCCCTGGATCGAGCACGCCCGCCGAGTCTCAACGGTCGGCAAAGTTAGACCATTCCACGAGCTGGAAATAATTAACCCGGTTAATTCTCGTTAAACCGTCGCGAAACCCCGCGATCTCGCGGCAAACCTCGAGCTTCTTTCGCTAATTGCCGCAGAAAACCGGCCGGATGGGCCGGTGATGGACTTGAAACCGACAAGTCAGGCCGTTCCGGCGAGGGCATCGGTGGAAGATCCCCGGAAAAGATCGCTTCATCACGTTTTCTCCTTTTCTACTGGCAGGTTATTATCGAATTCCTTCGGCATCGTCGCGACCGCCGTTGACGCAGCCAGCGCCGCCGCCACCGTCTCCGTTTGCAAGAGTTCCCCGCGATCGTCGAGCGGCATGCAGCAGTGAACCGATAGCCGCGGCCGAATTCCGTGCGGATAAAGTCGCGGTCTTCGCCTAGGGCCCTGCGCAATTTGTAGATCTGAACTTTCAGGTTTTCTTCGGCGACGACGACGCCCGGCCAGACACGCCGCAAGAGCTCGTCTTTGGTGACCAATGATCCGTCACCTTCGAGCAGGACCAGAAGAAGTTCGAAGGCGCGCGTCCCCAGCTCTACCGGCACGCCGTCGGCGAACAATTGCCGTTCTCGCGGCAGCAAACGGTAGCGGCCGAATACGAGCAGGCGCGAATGACCACCTCCCGTCGACGGACCGAGCTTCGGCATCGGCGGCAGCTGGGCTCGCGGCTCGATTACCGAGGATTTCGCGACGTGAGAGAGCCCGCGAAGCGGCCCGTGAGCAACCGGAATGGCACTGCGGTATGCGTTGGGCGGTGATGTCGTCTGCCGATGGCAGGCCGGGTCGGCGCTTGCATCCTTCGTCATCATCAGCGCCCCGTTTCTGGCTTGTCGCCGGCAATTTGCCGCGGGTCGGCGCGCCGGTCGCGTTAATGATTGTGAAATTGTGCAACGGACTGCATCTGTTGCGATTTGCGCGTAGAGGGATCGGCGCGACCCAACTTCCGGGCAAGTATTCGCCGGTCACCGGTGAGGCGCCAGCGCGCGCATCGAACACCTGCCGCGCCGGCGGTGGCGGACACCACCGATCTGCAGCTGCCGCTCACGACCGTCGTCGGTCGCGACGACACCATTGCCGCGCTGACCGCGCAACTCGCCCGGCACCGTTTGTTGAGCATCGTCGGTCCGGGCGGGATCGGGAAAACCACGGTGGCGTTTGCGGTCGCCGAGGCGGTGCGTCCTTCCTGCGCCGATGGCGCACGGTTCGTTGCCCTCGCGTCATTGCCGGACGCCGCGTTGGTGCCGAACGCTGTCGGCAGCGCGGTCGGGGTCTTGGTGTCGGGCGCCAACCCGGTTTCGAGCTTGGCCGCGTCGCTGCGGGACAGAGAGATGCTGATCCTCCTCGACAGCTGCGAGCACGTCGTCGACGCGACGGCGGCGCTGGCGGAAGCGATCCTGAAGCTGGCACCGGGCGTGCGCATTCTGGCCACCAGCCGCGAGCCGTTACGGGCCGAAGGCGAATGGCTGCACCGTTTGCCTTCGCTGGAATTTCCGCCGCATTCGGTCGGCCTCTCGGCTGCCGAAGCTCTCGAATATTCGGCGGTTCGGCTGTTCAACGAGCGAGCGATGGCCGCGGTTGACCGATTCTCGATCGATGATGCCAACGCGGCGGCGGTTTCGGAGATTTGTGCGCTCGAATTGGCGGCAGCGCGCATCGATGTTTTCGGCGTCGCGGAATTGGCCGCGCAGCTTGACGATTATCATCTCAACAACGGCAAATTCCGGACGGCGCTCGAATTGGCCCAAGAGTTCGCCGCGATCGTGACAAACTCTTCGGATGCCATCGATCTGATGATGGCCGATCGGATGCTGGCGACGATCAGCGGATAACGGCGCATTATTTTCAGGCGCGGATTCTGTGGCTTCAGGGCTTTGGCGATCGGGCAATGCGCATCGCCGAGAGCAATATCGACGACGCCCGGTCGATCGGCGACGCGCTGTCCTTCGGCAGCGTGCTCGGACAGGGAGCCTGCCCGATTGCGCTGTTCACCGGCAACTTCGAAGCGGCCGTCCGCTTTGGAACGATGCTTGCCGATCATTCGGACCGGCACGGGCTGCGCCTGTGGGGCGCATGGGCCCGCTGCTACAGTGCTCTTCAAACGGAGCGATATCGGCACCGGGGCTCCGCGATCTGCGCCATGAGCTGTCTCAGGCCGGCGACAGCAAAGGCTTGCCGCGGTATCTCTTTTTGCTGGGCGAGCTGGCGATGTGTCTCGGGCGGTCCGGAGACGTTTTGCACGGCCTCGAAACGGTCGACGCGACGCTCGCGCGATCCGAGCGCAACGATGAGCGCTGGTACTTCGCCGAACTGCGGCTCATCAAGGGAGAGCTGATCTTATTGCGGGGTGAAGCCCATGCTGCCGCCTCGGCCGAGGGATGCTTCTTGCGCGCGCTTGACTGGGCGCAGCGACAGAGCACCCTCTCCTGGGAGCTCCGAGCGGCTGCCAGCCTCGCCCGGCTTTTGCGAGACCGGGATCGAGCCGCGCAGGGCCGCGCGTTGCTGAGCTCGGTTTTGGCGCGCTTTAGCGAAGGTTTCGCGACCGCAGACCTCACAGACGCGAAGAGCCTGTTGGAGCAAATGGCGTAGAGCGGACGGGCCGCGGCTTACGCCTTGACCAGTGGGGCAATCACCGCATCCGCGGTCAAAATGGCATGCGCGAAGGTCGGGCCGTTGATCTCGTGCGCCGCACGCATCGGTTGATCTCGTGCGCCGCACGCATCGGTTCGGGGCTGAACGCCGCCGCCGTATCCCGCACCAGCGTCACGTGGTAGCCGAGTTCGGCGCCGCTGCGGGCGGTCGCCTCGACGCAGGTGTTCGCCGGCATTCCCGCGACGATGATCTTTTCGATGGCTCGCTGCTTCAGCTGAAGGTCGAAATCGGTGCCGGCAAATCCGCTCTGGCCCCAATGCTGCCGGACGACGCCGCCGCCCGGCCGCGGCACGAGATCCGGATGCCAATCGCCCCCCACATGCCTTCGCCGAAAATGGCTTCGCGATCGGTCAAGGTCTGGTACGGGCCAGGATGACGCCACCCGTCGTAATCGCCCTCGCGCCACTTCCGGTGCGGTACGTGGAACACCCGCGCGGCGCGCCGCGTCGACGAGCGCGCGCAGATGCGGCCACAGGTTGACGGCGTCGGCGACCGCCTTGGCTTTCGGCCACAACTTGCCACCTTCGCTCAACAGGTCGTTGTAGGTATCGACGAGCAGCAGCCCCGTTCGATTAGCGGCATAATCGTCCAACGCCAAGATTCTCTCCCAAATTCAGATCACGTGCGGGCGTCAGCCGCCTTCGCACGGCCGCATCGAATACCCGACAGCCGGTCTCCTGCCGCTTCCGATCGCACCGGAACGATGCGCGGACCCCAGCGGCCAGCCAAATTGAGAGTTGTGAATCTCTGTCACGTCGGCTCAGCGGGCTCTTTCGAGCCTCTGCCGCCGCCGGTGCAACTCCCTGAAACTGCGCCGCCGTTGCCAATCCCGGGAATGTCGGCTAATAGCCGCCCATCCCGGCTCCTTCCCGCCACGTCGACGCCCTCCCTCAGCGGCTGGGGCAGGAGGATCGAGTGAGCGGGTCTCGTTGGGAGGAGTGTTGCCGCTGAGCAGCATTCAGAAGTTCCTGAAGCTGGAATCGGCCGGCGGCATTGCCCTGTGCCTGGCTGCCGCGGTCGCGCTCGTTCTGGCGAACTCGCCGCTCGCGGCCCTCTATGCTCGGCTGCTCGATCTTCCTATCGCCGTCCGGGTCGGCGGCCTCGTCATCGAGAAGCCGTTGCTGTTGTGGGTAAACGACGGCCTGATGGCGGTTTTCTTCATGCTCATCGGGCTCGAGCTCAAGCGCGAGGTTGTCGAGGGGGAGCTCTCGCGCCGGTCGAGCGCGGCGCTGCCGGCGATTGCGGCGCTGGGCGGGATGGCGGGTCCGGCGCTCGTCTACCTCGCCTGCAACTGGGGCGACCCAGCGGCGCTGCGGGGCTGGGCGATCCCGACCGCCACCGACATCGCCTTTGCCCTCGCCGTGTTGGCTTTGCTCGGGCCGCGCGTGCCCGCTTCGTTGAAAATCTTCTTGTTGGCCTTGGCGATCATCGACGACCTCGGGGCGATCATCATAATCGCCGCGTTTTACACCGCCCAGCTGTCGCTCTTCGCACTGCTCGCGGCCGCCGCCGGCATCGCCGCCCTGGTTCTGCTCAATCTTTGCGGGGTGTCCCGCAGAGCGGGCTATGCGCTGCTCGGGATATTCGTCTGGGTCTGCGTCTTGAAGTCCGGTATTCATGCCACGCTTGCCGGGGTCGTCACCGGTCTGGCGGTGCCGCTGCGCACGGCAGACGGCTCCTCACCGGCCCGCGACTTCGAGCACGACCTGCATCCTTGGGTCGCCTTTGGCGTGCTGCCGGTCTTCGCCTTCGCCAACGCCGGCGTCGGGCTGGCCGGAATCGCGCTCTCCGGCCTGCTGCAACCCGTCCAGATCGGGACCGAATTGGGGCTGCTCGTCGGCAAGCAAGCAGGGGTCATCGGATCGATCTGGCTGGCAACCCGGATCGGGCTCGCCAAGCTGCCCGAGGGGGCCGACTGGATCCAGCTTTATGGAGTGGCTCTGTTGACCGGCATCGGCTTCACGATGAGCCTGTTCATCGGCACGCTCGCCTTTCCCGCCGAAGCCTACGACACGGATATCCGCGTCGCCGTGCTGCTCTCTTCGCTGATTTCGGCGATTTCCGGCTACCTCGTTTTGCGGATCGGATCGCGACGGCGGTTGGCGCTCAGCCCTTCGGCCGAAGAATGGCCCCGGTGAAAAAAACCGCCGTCACGCCACGCCGTCTTGGCCTCTCGGGTGCCCTCGGCGACCGCCGAACATTGATCCGCGCCTGGCAGGATCGGATCAGGGACCCGAGCCTGACGGGGCTGCTGGCGCTCGAGCTTTCCCTGGTGTTTTTCGCCGGGCCGCTGGCGGCGAAGGGTCTGCCGCTGGCCCAGCGCGTCGTCGAAGTGCTGCTGCTGGCGATGGTGGCGGTCGTCGTCCTGCTGTCGCAGCGACGCGGCGCGATCCTGGCGATCGCGCTCGGCTTGGTGGCCACGTTCGCGGGCCGGCTGTTCGGGCCGGTCGCGGCGAGGGTGCTCGACCGCGGCGGCGACATGCTCGCCTTCTCGGCGGTAACCTGGGTGGTGGCGCATGCGGTCTATGCTCCGGGGCGCATCACGTTTCACCGCCTTCAGGGCGCCATCGTGGTGTATCTGAACTTTGCGATGATCTTTGCCTCGGCCTTCGGCCTGATCTGGGAGCTGAGCCCCGCGGCTTTTGCCGGCCTCCCGGCCGCGATGGGCGCCCCGGGCGAAAGTGCGACGATGATGTACTTCAGCCTCACGACTCTGACGACGACCGGCTACGGCGACATCGTGCCGGTCGAACCATTCGCCCGCGGCTTAGCGAATTTAAAATCGGTCACGGGCCAACTCTATCTTGCCATTACGGTGGCGCGCCTGGTCGCGCTTCAACTGCAGGACCGGCGCCGCTGATCTTCCTCGAAGGTCCGCGGCCGCTGCCACCCGACCTATTGGAAAAAACTCTACAACCTCTATTCGCACATCGATACCGAGGCGCCGCGCTTTCTCGAATTCGAGAAATGGTGGGGCAGCCCGGTGCTGCTGAACGCCGCCGAAATGCAAGCGATCGCCGATCAGCTTTTTGTTGGCAACAGGCTCGGCCGCGGCGAACTGCGCGACGCCGCCGGCGTCCGCATCGACCTGCGCAATATCAAATCGCCGATCATCGTATTCTGCTCGTGGGCGACGATATCACCCCGCCGCAGCAGGCCTTGCACTGGATCCTCGATCTCTATGACGACGACGGCGACATCGTCGCCGCCGGCCAGACGATCGTCAATTGCCTGCACCAGAGCATCGGTCATCTCGGCATCTTTGTTTCGGGCAAGGTGGCGGCCAAGGAGCACGGCGAGTTTGCGCAATCGATGGAGCTGATCGACCTGCTGCCGCCGGGACTCTACGAAGCGGTGATCAGCGGCTGCGACGAAAGCGTCGAAAACCCGGGGCTGGTGCAGGGCGACTATCTGTTCAGCCTCGAGCGGCGCGGGCTCGGCGACATCCGCGCGCTCGGCGGCAACACCCCGGCCGATGACCTGGCCTTTGCCGCGCCGCCCGGGTTGCGGAAATCAATCAGAGCCTTTATCGCATGTTTCTCGGCCCGGCGGTGAGCGCCGGGGTTACCGAAGCGGGTGCCGCATTGGCCCGCCACTTGCACCTGCCGGCGGAAGGGAGCCGGCGGCTGACGCGGATCGAGGCGCTGTTCTCCAGCCCTCCGGCGCCGGCAGGCGCCGAGCGCGAGGATGCGATAGCCGATGAATAGGGAAGGGCGTGAACACTACCAGAGGCTGCTGGAGGCAGCAAGGGGCCTACCTCCGGTCGCGACGGCGGTCGCCCATCCTTGTGATGAGGTCTCGCTCGAAGGCGTGGCCCAGGCGGCCGCTCTTGGCCTGATCGCGCCGATCCTGGTGGCGCCGCCGGCTCGGATCGGCGACGTCGCGAGAGCGGCTGGGCTCGACATCTCGGGCTTTGCGCTGGTGCAATCGGCGCACAGCCATGATTCGGCGGCAAAGGCGGTCGCTCTGGTTCGCGAAGGCAAGGCCGAAGCCTTGATGAAGGGCAGTCTGCACACCGACGAGCTGATGGCCGCCGTGGTCGCGCGCGACACCGGCATCCGCACGGCGCGGCGCATCAGCCACTGCTTCGTGATGGATGTCCCGGGCCACAACGAACCGCTGATCGTCACCGACGCCGCCGTCAACATCGCCCCCGATCTCGCCGACAAGGTCGACATCGTGCAGAATGCGATCGATCTCGGGCGGGCGCTGCAGTTCCGCGAGGTGCGGGTAGCGATCCTCTCGGCGATGGAGACGGTCAATCCCAAAGTTCCGTCGACGATCGAGGCGGCGGCGTTGTGCAAGATGGCCGATCGCGGTCAGATCACCGGCGGCATCCTCGATGGTCCGCTGGCGCTCGACAATGCGATCAGCGCCGAGGCGGCGGCGATCAAACACATCGTCTCGCCGGTCGCCGGGCGGGCAAACGTGCTGGTGGTGCCCGATCTCGAAGCCGGCAACATGCTGGCGAAGAGCCTTTCCTTCCTCGCCGGCGCCGATGCCGCCGGGATCGTGCTCGGCGCGCGGGTGCCGATCATCCTGACGAGCCGCGCCGATTCGGTGACCGCGCGGCTCGCCTCTTGCGCCGTCGCGAGCCTGGTGGCCGCGGCCCGCCGCCGCGACGCTGCGGCAGCGATCCGATGAGCGGGACGAGTGTCGTGCCGCGGCCGGCGCCCAGATCGCGCTGACCTATCCGAACGACAAAGCGCGACCCCATGTCGAGCCATTGGCGCAGGCGGTCGGCGCGGCGCTGCTGCTGCCGCTGGAGGTCCGCGATCCGGCGCAGGTCGGGGCGCTGTTCGAGGCGATCGCGGTGCAATGGGGCCGCCTCGACATTCTCGTGCATTCGATCGCGTTCGCGCCGCGCGAGGCGCTCGCGGGCCGGGTCACCGACTGCCCGCGTGAGGGCTTTTTGAGCGCGATGGACTTGTCGTGCTGGTCGCTGCTCGACCTCAGCCGCCGGGCCGAGAAGCTGATGTCCTCGGGCGGCACGATCGTCACGATGAGCTATCACGGCGCCCACGAGGTGATCGAGAATTACGGGATTATGGGTCCGGTCAAGGCGGCGCTGGAAGCGGCCGTGCGCTATCTGGCGGCCGAACTCGGACCCGCCGGTATTCGCGTGCCCGCCCTCAGCCCCGGCCCGCTCGCGACCCGGGCCGCCTCCGGCATCCCCGATTTCGACGCGTTGATGCAGCGCGTGGCGGAGCGCGCACCGGCGCGCCGGCTGGTGACGATCGAGGAAGTCGGCGCCGCCTGCGTCTTCCTCGCCAGCCCTTACGCCACGGCGATGACCGGCGACACGATCTATATCGACTGCGGGTACCACATCCTCGGCTAAACTCCGGGCCGGCCGCGTCAGGCGGCGGGGCGCAAGGCGCGCAAGGCGGCTTCGGGTTCACGATAGAGTACCAGCAGCAGCGCCTGCACCGCTGGATCGATGCCGAAGCGGTTCTGCTCCCAGTTACGCAGCGTGCCGACTGGGATATGGAGCAGCGCCGCTAGCTCGGCCTGCGTCATCCCAAGCTTCTCACGCACGAGCTGGACCGGCACATTGAGCCGTGCGTCTGCCGGGGTCTCTGCGTCCGGGTCGTACCCTTCTTCCCGCATGTGGCGCCGGATGTCCTCCTCCGTCGTCTCGTCGTAGCGCTTCCGTGCCTCGGCGGTGGCTTGTGGCGCCCGCCGCGCAAGCTGCGCTTTGATCTCCTCCGCCGTCATTCGGGTCAGCTTCTCGTCTGCCATCTCTCCCGATCCTTCCGGCTTGCCCGCCAAGCCGTGATGATCCGTACCACCTCACCGCGCATCGTGTAGATCACGCGCAGGATCTTGCCATTGGCTTCGCCGATCGCGTTGATCCGAAGCTCCCTGTAGTCCGCGCGTGCGTCTGGCCACATGATCACCTCTGCCTCGAAGATCTGCGCCGCCTCATCAAAGCCGATACCGCCCGTGCGGAGATTCTTCTCGTGCTTGGCGGGATCCCATTCGAACTCCATGTCCCCCATAGCTACGCGCTACGCGCATCGTTCGCAAGGATGGCGCCGCTTATGGCTGCGCCTTGAATGCGCTTCAGCTACACACTGGAGAGGCTTCAAGACCTAGGCGGGTGCCGCGTCATTCTGCCCACCATCGCTGACGTTCAGCGACTGACTGAGACAATCAGAAACCGGATCCGTCATGAAATTCGCGTAGAGGATAACTATATCGTCATTCCGAAGCACGACGGCTACCGTAGCCACCACATCATTCTAACGTATAAGGGGCGCGATCACAATTTGGTGTTCACCGGCCGAAGGATCGAGCTTCAGGTAACGAGGTTACAACACTCCTGGGCGACAGCTATAGAGGCTGTTGGTCTGTTTCGCCGCGAGGAGCTGAAGAACAACCAGGGCAGCGCGGAGCGGCTCAGGCTGTTAACCAGAACATTATAGTATAAAAACTGTTCGTTTTTCCGCAAGACTTAATTGTCTTAGTATTTTTTCGGTCTGAACACTTAATGTCACCGACCCTCAAGCGA
Source organism: uncultured Alphaproteobacteria bacterium (assembly GCA_963772295.1). Lineage (GTDB taxonomy): Bacteria > Pseudomonadota > Alphaproteobacteria > ATCC43930 > CGMCC-115725 > AP-15. Next base: position 520,442 of record CAVYWO010000013.1, on the reverse strand, counting down.
CTGCTTTCGGCGCGAAAGAGACGGGCGATCGGGGCTGATTTCTCCGTCTCGGTCCGGAGCTCTTGGGTGACCCAGTTTGCCGGTGTATTCTTTTCTTCTCGATGGAACCGAGGGTTTGAGAGAGTTAGCGCCGTCGGCGCGGATCGACGGGGATCGCTGATGCCGATTACGGCATCGCCGATCAGGCGATTTTCCGGGGCATCACCGCCGCCGCGACCGCAAACGGGCCCGAGCGCGCTCTCGCTCTGTGAATACCGTGGACTGTCCTGTGGACTGCCCGGAGGTGTGGGGCGGATCTGGCTCGGGTCATGAGCGGCCGAGGCGCGATTGCTATTGACGCAACGCCATATTTTATATATATAGACGCGAAATACGCAACGACGCGAAAGCAACTTGATGAGCGACGAGATTGTGCCGCGGCCGCCGGCGCGCGGCGCAGGCGGCTGGATGAATGCGGTCACGACGGCGCTTGCGTGCGGCGAGATCACGCCGGCCGACGGCGGCCGGCGTGACAATTCGTCGAAGGGTCCTTATTCAACCCAAAGGAAAAATCCTCTTGTAGATTTTCTGCAGATGCAGGAAGGGGAATCGCGCTGCGCAATTCGTGGTTGATAGTTCGAAAAGCGGCGCCGGGATCGCCGACGGCGCGGCGGCAATCGCCCAACCGCCGAAGAGGGGCTATCGGAGGATGGCCCAGCCATGTGTGGCTGCAGAACGGCAACGGCGTCTATCTGGAGCATGCTCAGCGCCAGGGGATGGCGTTGAGCCTCGGCGCCGACGGCATGCTGGTCCGTTTGGGCAGCTAAATTGGCGGGTGCCTGACCGCCTGCGGCGCGGTGGATGAGCGTTCGGCGATCGCCTTGACCAGCGGGTTCGCGCTCACCCCGTGGGCGATGACGCTCAACAGCACCGTGGCCCCGGCCACGGTCACGATCGTGTCGTTGCCGGGCAGCTTCTCGTTGAAGACGATCACCCCGAACACCAAGGTGGCGAGGCCGCGCGGGCCGAACCCAGCCGAGGAATAGCTTGTCGGCGATGCGCATCCCGGTTCCAGCGAGGCACAGCAGCACCGGAACCATTCTGATCACGGTCAGGCTCAGCACCGCATAGACAATCGCCGCCAAGCTCAGCCGGCCGATGATTTGCGCCGCGGCGCCGACGCCAAACGCGATCCAGGTCGGGAGCGCCATCGCCTCCCCGGTGGCGACCGCACCGCCCAGCAGCGCCTGCTGGTGGCGCCGGCGCAGCCCGCTCAACAGCAGCCCGCCGACAAAACAGGCGATGAAGCCGCTGCCGCCCATCGCCTGGGCCGCGGCAAAGCACGCCGCCGCCAGCGCCACGATCGGCACTTCCTCCCAGTGCTCGCCGATCCAGCCCTGGCGTTCGGCAAAGCGCAGCAGCAGCGTCGTGAGCCAGGTCAGCCCGAGGCCGACCGCGGCGCCGACGCCCAGCTCTTCGACGACCACCCGCACGGCATGGATCAGCGTTCCGTGCTCGATCTGGGTGCCGACCGCGAGCCCGAGCAGCAGCACCACGATCGGCACGCAGATGCCGTCGTTGAGGCCGCTCTCAATGTTGAGCCCCTCGCGCAGCGCCGCCGGGACATCGGGGTTGGTCACGACCGGCTTGCCGAGCGCCGCATCGGTCGGCGCCAGTATCGTCGCCAGCAGCGCCATTTCGAGCGGGGCGATCGCCGGAAACAAGACCATGGCGACGAGGAAACCGAGAACGATCGTGAGCGGCAGCCCGATCAGCAGCAGCCGTTCGGGGATACCGATGCTTCGCCTGACGATTGTCGAAATCGGCGTTGGCGGCGTCGGTGAACAGCACCATAGCGAGGGTCAGCTCGGCCAGGGTGCGCAGCCCGGCGGCGCCGAGGTTGAGCCGAACCACCCCGAGGCCGTACGGCCCGAGAGCCAGGCCTGCCGCCGTAAACGCGATCGGCCGCTCACCCACGATCGCTCGACGCGGCCGGCGATCGCGCTGTAGATCAACAGAAAGGCAGCGAGGATCGCGGCGTTCTGGTACATCCGATCGCTACCCCCGAGCTTGTTCGAAGGCGCAGCCTTCCGCGCTGTTCCGGACCGAGAACCCCCTTCCGATGCCGGGCTTGAAGCAGCCGGCGCTCGGCGCCACAATCGGCGCGGCGGGCTGTAAGCCGCCGCATTCTGCCCCAGGGAGCGAAGATGGCAGCAACCAATCCCGATCGTCGGATGTTTTTGTGGATGAGCGCATCCGTGCCGGCGGTGCTCGGCGTCGCCTTGGTGCCGGCCGCGGCGGCCGAGCAAGCCGCCGGCGGCACGCCATTAAAGGTCGGCATTATCGGGGCCGGGCGGGAGGGCAGTGCGCTCGGCACCTTGCTGGTCAAGGCAGGACATCCGGTCATGTTCTCTTCGCGCCATCCGGAGGCGCTGACGGGTCTCGTCGCTGGTCTCGGCCCGCTGGCCTCGGTCGGCACCGTCGCGCAGGCCATCGATTTCGGCGATGTCGTGATGATCGTCGTCCCCTACACGGCGATCGAGCAGATCGCACGCGACTACGGCCGCGCCCTGGTAAAGAAGGCGGCGGTCATCGACGTCAGCAACCCGATCGCCCGGCGCGATGGGGCCGAACTCGTGAAATCGGTGGCCGAGCAGGGAGGCGCCGGCCTCGCCACCGAGAGAATGCTGCCGCGTGCGCGCATCGTGCGCGCCTTCAACGCGATCAGCTATCTGAAGCTACCGGCCGATGCCCACCGCAGCGGCGAGCCGGTCGGGGTGCCGATCGCCGGCAACAACCGGGAGGCGATCGTGATCGTCGCCGACCTCATTCTCCAGATGGGGTTTGAGCCGGTGCTGGTCGGCGGGCTGGCGATGGGCAAATATCTGGTTCCCGGAACGCCGCTCGGCGGCGAGCACACGCCCGACGAGATCCGCAAGATCGCCGCCGGGCTCCAGTGAGGCGCAGTTGGGCGACGGGCTCTTTCGCGCATTGCGCCGGGTCGTCGAGATCCGGCGCGAAGAGGTTGCGGCCGTCGGCTGGTGCTGGCTTTTTAGTTTCGCGGTTATGTCGTCGTACTACATCATGCGCCCGATCCGCGACACGGCCGGGGCCGCGGGCGGCGTCAACAATGTGCAATGGCTGATCACCGCCACTTTCCTCGGCATGCTGCTGGTGAACATCTCGTTCGCCTATCTCGTCAAGACCCTCCCCCGCCGCCGCTTCGTCCCGATCACCTATCAATTCGTCGCCGGCAATATCGTGCTGTTCGCCGTTCTGCTGCATTGGGCGAATGCGCAACAGACGATCTGGATCGGGCGAATCTTTTTCGTATGGCTCTCCGTGTACGGTCTGTTCGGCGTCTCGTTGTTCTGGCAGATGAACGTCGACCTGTTCAGCCCCGCGCAGGGCAAGCGGCTGTTCGGTCTGATCGCAGTAGGGCAGTCCTTGGGCGCCATCTTCGGCTCGAGCACGACCGCCGGCCTCGCCCGGCATGTCCCGACGACCGGGCTGTTGCTCGGTGCGGCCTGCCTGCTGGAAATCGGCATTTTCAGCGCCGGCCGATTGTCGCGTCTGTCGCCGGCGCTGCATCATGGCGCGGCGTCGCAAGCCACGGAGGAGGCGCCCATCGGCGGCAGCGTCTTTGCCGGCATCACCCACGTCTTCGGCTCGCGCTACCTGGCCAATGTCAGCCTCTTCATTCTGCTGTACACGACCACCTCGACGTTCCTTTATATTCAGAAGCTCGGGATCGTCAGCCGCGGCATCGGCGGAGGCGGAGCGCAGACCGCGTTCTTCGCGACGATCGACCTGTGCGTCAACATCCTGACGCTTCTGATCCAGCTGTTTCTGACCGGGCGCCTCGTCGCCGTCCTGGGCATGGCGCTGACCCTCGGCCTGTTGCCGGCCCTGACCATGATCGGCTTTGGCGCGCTGGCGCTGATGCCGACGATCACCGCCGTCGCCGTGTTTCAGGCGCTGCGGAGCGCCGGCGACTTTGCGATCACCCGGCCGACCCGCGAGGCTCTGTTCATCGTGCTTTCGCGCGAAGACCGCTTCAAGGCCAAGAGCTTCATCGACACCGTCGTCTACCGGACCGGAGATCAGATCGGCGCCTGGGCGGTCGCCCTGCTACGCGGATTGGGTTTTGGCGGCACCGAGGTGGCTCTCTTTGCCGTGCCGCTCGCCGCGCTGTGGCTCGTCGATGCGCTGTGGCTCGGGCGCAGGCAAGAGCTTCTGGCGGCGCAAAGCGAGTTGACGGAAATCGTCCCGGTGCCCGCCGGAGACTGAGCATCGGGGGCGTCAACAAACCGGGGTCCCGCGAATGTCCGATCAGAGGATTGATCACCTTCGCCTGTTGCCGTCGCGGCGCCGGCTGCTGGCGCTCTCGGCGGGGCTCGGCGCAACGGCCTGGCTGCCGGCTCCGGGCGAAGCGAAAACCAGCGCATCGGGGATGATCATGCGGCCGATCCCGAATTCGGGCGAGACCTTGCCGGTGGTCGGGCTCGGCACCTACGAGGTCTTCAACGTCGGCGACGATCCGATGCGCCGGAAGGCGTGCGCCGAAACCTTGAAGACGTTGGTGGCGGGCGGCGGCAGCGTGATCGACACGGCACCCTCCTACGCAACCTCGGAGCGCGTTGTCGGTGATCTCCTTGCCGCAACCGGGCTGCAAAGCCGGGTTTTTCTCGCGACCAAGCTCGAGGACTACAACCGCGACAGTGCCGCGGCGCAGTTGCAGTTGTCGCTGCGGCGGCTGCGCAGCCGCCGGGTCGATTTGATGCAGCTCCACAACCTCGCCGACCCGCATCAGGATCTGGCCATCCTGCGCGAATGGAAGGCGCAGGGTTTTTGCCGGTATTTCGGCGTCACCACCTCCTACACGCCCGATTTCGCCGCCGTCGAGGCCGTGCTGCGGCGCCAGAAACCGGACTTTCTGCAGGTCAATTACTCGCTCATCGATCGTGCCGCGGAAGAGCGCGTGATCCCGACCGCGGCCGAGGTCGGCGCGGCGGTCTTGGTCGATCTGCCGTTTACTCGTTATGAGCTGTTCCGCAAGGTCAAGGGGCGGCAGCCGCCGGAATGGGCCCGCGATTTCGACGCGGCAAGCTGGGCGCAGTTCTTCCTCAAATATCTCCTCGGCAACGAAGCGGTCACCGCGGTGATCCCCGGAACCCGCAACCCCGAGCATATGGCGGACAATCTTGCCGCCGGCCGGGGGCGCCTCCCCGACGCGGCGCAGCGGCGAAAGATGGTCGCCTTCGCCGAAACTCTGCACTGAGCCGGATCGAGTCCGAGATCATCTTGGGGCGGCGGCCGAGGGATGAAATAGCTGCTCGCCGTCGACCTTATAGGCGCCGATGGCCGCTTGTCCCCGGCGTGACGACAGCCATTCGGCGAAGCGGCGGGCGAGAGCCTGTTTTGGCGCAGGGTGTTTTGCCGGATTGAGCAGGATCACGTCGTAGCGGTTTACGAGGCGCGGATCGCCTTCGACCAGCGCCGCGAGTTCCCCCTTGCTGCCAAAGCTCAACCAGGTGCCGCGATCGCTGATCGTGTAGGCGTCCATGGCCCGGGCGGTGTTGAGCGCTGCTCCCATGCCGCCGCCGATATCGCGGTACCATGAGCCGCCGCCGGCTCTGGCGGGGTCGATCGCCGCGATATGCCACAGACGATGCTCGAGTGCGTCGGTCCCGCTACGGTCGCCGCGCGAAACAAAGGGGGCGCGCGCGGCGGCGATCGCCCGCAACGCCGCAACGGCGTCGCGGTCGCCGGCGATATGCGCCGGGTCGGAGCGGGGACCGACCACGATGAACTCGTTCCAGGCAATCTGTCGGCGATCGATGCCGTCGCCTGCCGCGATGAATTTCTGCTCCGCTTCCGGGTCATGCACCAACACCAAATCGGCGTCGCCGCGCGCGGCCGTCTGCAGCGCCTGTCCCGTTCCTTGGGCCAGGACATGCACTGTGATTCCGGTCTCCTTGGCGAAGGTCGGCAGGATATGCGCCAGCAGTCCGGAATTCTCGACCGAGGTGGTCGAGGCGAGAATAATGGATTGGGATGCATCCTGCCCGGCCGCGATGCTCGCAGGGCAAAGCAACGCGATGAAGGCTGCGGTGAAAAATTGTTGAGGTTTCATCCCTTTCCCCAAAGTACAAAGGCGCCGGCGCTCACGGCGATGCTGATCCCGATCAGGATCAAACCCAGCCCGAGTGCCAAGCCAAACTCGCCTTCGCTGGTCTTTAGCACGATCGTGGTCGTCATCGTCCTTGTGTAGCCGGCGATATTGCCGCCGACGATCAACACTGCCCCGACTTCGGATATCGTGCGGCCGAAGCCGGCCAGGACCGCAGTCAGAACCGGCTGCCGTGCGATCGCCAGCAGCACCCCTATCGACCGTAGCGGGCCCGCTCCATCGACGCGCAAGGCGCCGCCATATTGGCGCCACGGCTCGCCGACCGCCCGATGCACCAGGGCCGTGATGATCGGCGCGGCCAAAACCGCTTGTGCCAGCACCATCGCGCCGGGCGTGAAAAGGAGTCCGAGTGCCCCGAACGGCCCCGAGCGCGACAGCGTCAGGTAAAGTCCGAGCCCGACCACGACCGGCGGCAAGCCAAGGAGCGCATTTGCAAGCAGGATGAGCACCCCGCGACCCCGGAACCGGCAGATGGCCAATGCCGCCCCGCACGGCAAGCCGACGAATGCGGCAATCCCGGTCGCGGATACGCTAACCGTCAGGGAAAGTGCGACGATGTGCGCGAAGGTCGCCGTGCCGAGCGTGGCCCAGAGGTCAGCCATTGGGACAATTCCTCGGAACTCCGGGCGTCAGAACCTGAGGGATCGAGTTTTCTTCCGCTGTCCCGGCTGGCGCCGGCGCCGGGGAGGATTTATTTTAGCTCAGCGCAGGGTTCGGCATTGATCGCGATCCCCACCGCAATTGCCCTCATGAAGGGGGCCGGCCTCAAGCCCGGGGCCGGCCGAGAGTTCCGGCCCGCAGCAAGGCCTGTCGACGCGCGGCCGCCGCGACCGCCGGTTGCGGTCGGGTGGCTGCTGGGCGCGCTGGCCATTCTCTGCCTGGCGCTCGGCGGCGCCGCGGCGCAGACGCCCGCCGCTTCCTTTGCCGTGCTCGTCTTTTCCAAGACGGCCGAGTTTCGCCATGACTCGATCCCTGACGGGATTGCCGCGATCCGCGCGCTCGGCGCCGAGCACGGTTTTGCCGTTGACGCCACCGAGGATGCCGTGCGCTTCACCGATGCAACACTGGCGCGATACAAGGTCGTGGTCTTCCTCCTCACCACCGGGGATGTCCTCGATACGGCACAAAAGGCCGCCCTCGAACGATATGTCAGAGGCGGCGGGGGATTTGTCGGCATCCACTCGGCCAGCGACACCGAGCATCATTGGCCGTGGTATGGGAGGCTCCTCGGCACTTGGTTCCAGAACCACTCCCGCGTCCAGCGCGCAACGGTCCGCATCGAGGACCCCAACCATCCTTCGACCAAGGGTCTGCCGCGGAATTGGGAGCGCACCGACGAGTGGTACAATTTCGTCGGCAACCCGCGCGGCGCCGTCCACGTCCTGGCGAGGCTCGACGAAGCGAGCTATTCCGGCGGTAGGATGGGCACCGATCACCCGATCGCCTGGTGTCGCAATGTGGACGGCGGCCGCAGCTGGTACACGGCAATGGGCCACACCAAGGAATCCTACGCCGAGCCGCTGTTTCGCCTGCATCTATTGGGCGGCATCGAAAGCGTCGCGGGGGTTGCCGCAGGCTGCCCTCCGCCTTGACCGCGCTGCTGGTCAGCCGGATCAGGGCGAACGAACGATTGTTCCGGCGACGGCGACGGCGTTCAAACCGACGGTTCGTCCGGGAAAGCCCGCGGCGTCGAAATACCGGGTATTCCCCACTAACTGATAGTTGAGTATCGTTCTCAGGCCACCCGAAACGGGATCGGACAGCATGACCCTTGCGGTGTAGCTCGGCGTTGCGCCTCGGGGCATGGCCTCGGTCAGGACCCGGCCGATCAGCTGACCCTTGTCCTTGATCTTCAGCCCGAGCATGTGGGCGAGCGTTTTGCCGACATCGGCGTTGCTTGCCGGCGCCTCGTCGGCGAAGCCCGATTTGAAATCCGGCCCGATCGCCGCCATGAAGTTCATCGTGTCCGCCCGACTGAAGCTGCCGTGCATGCCCTGGCCTTGCTGCAGGCCGGTGTCGGCGATCTCCACGGTGCACAGCAGGGGCTGGCCGCAGCCGGTCGAGAAGGTGCGGAAATTCACCGCGATCGCCGGCATCGGGGTCAGGGCCGAACCCTTCAGGTTGATGGCGGTCAGCGGCAGCGTGCCGGGAAACCGGCCGAGTAAATCATCGACGAAGAGACCGCTCACATAATCCTGCGCCAGCAGCGCCGAGACGACGCCGGCCGCGAGGCTCTTGTCCGGCTGCGGCAGATAGACGAGGTCGGAGCCGCCATTGGCCGCGACCACGACGGCGGGTTTGTTCGGGTCGGACCCGATCACGCCATTGCTCAGGCGCGGATGGCTGTTGCGGGCGACCAGGGCGTTCTTGGCGTCCGGATCATGGAGCGGCATGGCGAGCGCGGTCGCGATGTCGATGGCGAGGAAACCGGGCGGCAGAAAGCCGGCCGGAACATCCGAATAAGATGCCCGCGCCGCCGGGCTCGTCTTGCTCTCCTTGGAGATGGTGGCGAAGCCGTGATCGGCGGTCACGAAGATATCGGTGGCGTCCGCCAGTCCGAGATCCGCGAGCGCCTGTTCGATGCGGCTCAGATCGCGGTCGGCGTTCTTGATCGACGCGAGCGAGGTTGGGCCGTTGATGCCGGGGGTGAGCCGGTTGAGGCTGTCGCCCTGATTGTGCTGCGTTCCATCCGGGTCGCGCGACCAAAACACCAGGACAAAGGGACGACGGCGCGCCTTGAAGAGGGGCAGCACGACCTTCGTCGCGACATCGGTAAACCACTCTTGCTGCACGACATTGGCGACTTTCGTGCCGGGTACGGCGGCGGTGCCGGCTCTACCGTTGTCGCCGCGCGACGGCGCGACCGGCGCAATGCCGGCGGCGGTCAGCGCCGCCCGAACCTCTTGCGACAAGGGTATGCCGCGCCGGCTGCCGGTAGCGTCGTCGATGACGATCGTCGGGGCGCCGGTGCGGTCGGTGTGGTCAAAGATCAGCGCGGGGCCGAGCTTTCCGATCGTGGCCGTGCCGAAACCGGCGTCGCGGGCCGCCTTGAGCAGGGTCGCTTCGTCGAGGTAGTCGCCGGCGAAATGCTCGTCCACATCCCCGAGCACCGGATCGCTCTCGAGAAACGGCGTCACGCTGCCGCCGGCGCCCGGCACGGGAAAGCCGGTATAGATGAAGTTGCTGAAATCGCCGGTGTCGCCCAAGTAATGACCGGTCGCCATCGCCGATGCATTCGGCGTCGTGAAGGTCGGGAACAGAGAATGGGGATTCTTGAAATCGACGCCCTTGTGCCGGATCGCGGCCATTGCCGGTGCCGTCGTCGCCGAGACCATCAAGGCGCGAAGTCCGTCGGGCACGAACAGCACGACATTGTGCGGCGGGTCCGCGGCTGCGGCCGGCAGCGCCATGGCCATGGCGGCAAGCGCGAGCGCCGAGGAAAGGAGCTGGCGTTTCTGATTTCGCACCGGTCGAAATTCCCGATCAATTGCACCCGGCTTCAATGTCTAGCGACCGACTGCGACAGAAATATTGCGGCAGACAAGACAAGTCGCGCCGGAGAGGCGGTGGCGTCAGTTCCGCCGCAGGTCGCTCAGCTTGAGGTCGGCCGACACGTTTGGCTCGCGCGGCGGGAGGTAGGTCACGCCGGCGGCCCGGGCGAGGGCGCTGAGCTCGCCGCTATTCAACATCTCGGCGATCGACCGATTGACCTTCTCGATCAGGTCGCGGTCGGTCGACAACCCGACAAATCCCATGTTGAAGCCGATCGGCAGATAATAGCCTGACGGGACCAGTTTCGTTTCCGGATGCTCGGCGCGATAGGCGTCGAAGCGGCGCAGCGAGATCAAGGTCGCGTCGTAGTCGCCTTTCTCCAGTCTTGGCAGGAGCTCGTCGCGTCCCGGGACGAGATGGGTGATCTGATCGGCGAAGCGGCCGTCGCCGAACAGCATCAGCACCGCGTTGGCGAGCGTGCCGCTCTCGACGCCGAGCCTGAGGCCTTTCAGATCCGACAGGTCGGCGATCCGCGCCGACGCCGCAGTGGGGCCGAGAACGATCGTCTGCGCCGCGAACTGATAGCCGCGGCTCGGCACCAGAATTCCGAGCGCGATCGAGCGGCGGCGATCGCTTGGCTTGATGCCCTCATAGTCCGGCAATCGGGCGGATTTCGTCCCCGGTTCGCCCAGGGCGCTCGCGAACAGCGGGTAGCCGCCGACCAGCTGGCACACGCGATCGGAAAGCAGCGCATTTGCCGCGAGAGTCGTGCTGCTGTCCAGATTGGTTTCGAACCACCGCAGGGTCAGCTTCCGGCCAAGCCGCTTGGCGACGGCATTCGCGACCGCCGCATCAAAGCCGCCGCTTTGACTGGCGTTATGGAACGACCAAGGCGGAACCTTCGCATCGAGGCACACGCTTAGCGCCTCCTCGGCGTTCGCCGCCGGCGCGCTTGCCGCAAATACCGACAGCGCGAGCGCGAGCACGGCCGCCGCTGCTCCGCGGGTCACGGCTTTCCTTTCGTCTGGATATAGGCCCACAGCTGCTTGATCTCGGCGGGCGACAGCACGTCGCCCCAGGGCGGCATCCGGTTGTTCTTGCCGTGCGTCACGGTGTCGACAAAGCGCTCCTCGTCGCCGTCGAACTCGCGCAGATCGGGGACCACATTGCCTGCGTTGACCATGCCGAACCCATGGCAATGCGAGCAATGGTTGTCGTAAAGCGCCTTGCCCTCGGCGACGCGGGCGGCGTCCGCATGGCCGCCGCCCGCTGCCTTTGAAATATCATCGGCCCTCGCCGACCATCCGGCCGCCAATGCCACGACGATGGTCAGCGCCGCCAATCTCCCCGCACCTCGCCCGGTCATTTACCGTGCAAGGCGAAGACCCAAAGCGATCCGCCTGCCGGGACGCGCTTCAGCCGCTCGTCGCCGAAGTAGATCGAGTAGACGCCGCCGATGCCGCTCGATACGGCGACATATTGAACGCCGTCCTGCTCCCAGGTGATCGGCTGGCCTTCGATCCCCGACCCGGTCTTGAACGACCACAGTTTCTTCCCGGTGTCCGCGTCGAACGCCTCGAACTCGCCGGTGAGCTGGCCGCTGAACACGACGCCGCCGGCCGTCGACAACACGCCACACCAGCGCGGGATATCGCTCGGCGCCTCCCATTTGGCCTTGCCGGTCAGCGGATCGATCGCCTTCAGATAGCCGCGAGGGCCGGCCCCCCCGTTGGGAACATCCAAAAAATCCGAGGGGACGTCGACGCCGATGTATATCTCGCCGGCCTTATACGTTACCGGAATTGCCTTGTAGTGCATGCCCATATCGAGCGTGTTCGCAAAAGCGATCCCGGTCTGCGGATTGAACGACGCCGGCTCCCAATTCTTGGTGCCGACGAAGTGGGGGTAGATCGTCACCTTCTCGCCTGCGCGCGCCCTCTTTGTCGCATCGGTCTCGACGGGTCTGCCAGTCTCGAGGTCGACCTTCGACGCCCAATTGATGTGGGCATATTGATTGGCGGCCAACAACTTGCCGTCGGTGCGATCGAGGACGTAGAAGAACCCGTTGCGGTTGGCGTCCATCACCACCTTGGTCGGCCGGCCTTCGACATTCATGTCGGCGAGGATCATCTCGGCGACGCTGTCGTAGTCGAACGGGTCGTTGGGGGTGAACTGGAAGTGCCATTTGATCTTGCCGGTCTTTGGATCGAGCGCCAGGATCGAGTCGGTGTAGAGGTTGTCGCCCTTGCGTACCGAGGCGTTGAAGGGCCCGGGATTGCCGATGCCCCAATAGACGGTATGCAGCTCGGGATCGAACGAACCGGTGATCCAGGTCGAGCCGCCGCCGTGGACCCAGCTGTCGCCTTCCCAGGTGTCATGCCCGGGCTCGCCCGGTCCGGGGATCGTGTAGGTGCGCCAGAGATGCGCCCCGGTCTGCGGATCCCAGCCGTCGAGGAACAGGCGCGTCCCGTACTCGGCGCCGGAGAGGCCGGTGATGACCACGCCGTCGGCAACGAGCGGCGCTGAGGTCATCGAATATCCGTTTTTGAAATCGATGACATGCGACTTCCACAGCTGCTTGCCGGTCTTGGCATCGAGCGCGATGACATTGGCGTCGAGCGCGGTGCGGTAAACCTTGCCGTCATAAAGGGCAGCACCGCGGTTGATGATGCCGCAGCAGACGATGCGCGGCACCTCCGGCGGATATCCGACCTTGGTCTTCCAGATCTCCTTGCCGGTCTTGGCCTCGATGGCCATCGTGGCGCTGTTCGTCGTCACGTACAGGACGCCGTTATAAACCAGCGGCTGTGATTGCTCGGCGCGATTGTCGTCGTAGCTGTAGTTCCACACCGGGACCAGGTCTTTGACAGTGTCTTTGTTGATCTGGTTGAGCGTGCTGAAGCGCTGCAGACTGTAGCCCATGCCCTGGGTCAACACGTTTTGCGTGTCGCCGGCGCTTTTGACGAGTTCGTCGGTGGTTTGCGCCTGTGCCCAAAGCGGCAACAGCGCCGCGGCTGCGGCGATCACGACTTGCTTGATCATTGCGTCCCTCCCACTCGGCTTCGGTCGAGCGGCGACGATAGCACAGGGATCGGGGAAAACACCTGCGCCGGAATGCGCGATGCGGCATTTTTTTCGGGGGCCGGCTCGCCCGAATGAAGTGTGGACCCGCCGGCGCCGCTGGGTTATGAGCCGATCCCCTTGACCGACGAGAATTCCTTGACCGGGCGGGTCAGGCGCTACGCCCAGGTCTCGACCGCGGTGGGCGGGCTCGCGGCGCGGCTTGCCGGCGAACGCTATCTCGGCCTCAAGCTCGACCGCGGCCGGCATGCTGCCGAATTGAGGGCGGCCCTCGGCGGCATCAAGGGGCCGCTGATGAAAGTGGCGCAGCTGCTCGCCACGATCCCCGACGCCCTGCCCCGGGAATATGTCGAGGAACTGGTTCAGCTCCAGGCCGATGCGCCGGCGATGGGCTGGCCCTTCGTGCGGCGCCGCATGGCCGGCGAGCTCGGGGCCGATTGGCAGAGCCGCTTTCGCGATTTCGAAAAGACCGCGGCGCGCGCCGCTTCACTCGGCCAGGTGCACCGGGCGACGGCGAGGGACGGGGTCGCACTCGCCTGCAAATTGCAGTACCCCGATATGGCTGCCGCGGTCGAAGCCGATCTGCGGCAGCTGAGGCTGGTCCTGGGGCTTTACGAGCGCTATGACCGGGCCGTCACCACCGCCGAGATCCACGCCGAGATCGCCGACCGGCTGCGCGAGGAACTCGATTACCGGCGCGAGGCCGCGCATATGCGGCTCTACGGCGAGATCTTGCGTCGCGAGCCCGGCGTTCATGTGCCGGTGCCGCGGTCGGAGCTGTCGACCGGGCGGCTGTTGACGATGACCTGGCTCGACGGGGCGCCGATCCTCGACACAACCACCGCGCCGAGCGCGCGCCGCAACGAAGTCGCGGTCAAAATGTTCCGCGCCTGGTACGTACCGTTTTATCATTACGGCGTCATTCACGGCGACCCGCATCTGGGCAATTACACGGTGGCGCCGGACGGGACCGTCAATCTCCTGGATTTCGGCTGCGTGCGGGTGTTCCGCGCGTCGTTTGTGCGCGGCGTGATCGACCTCTATCACGCGCTGGCGCGGAACGACCGCGCGCTCGCGGTCCACGCCTATGCGAGCTGGGGCTTCGGCAATCTGTCGCACGAGATGATCGAGGTGCTGAACCGCTGGGCTCGGTTCGTTTACGGTCCGCTGCTCGAGGATCGCGCTCGGCCGATCCAGGAGCGGCGCCGGCGCGGCGACGACGGCGCCGCCGTGGTCGACAGCGTGCACCGCGACATCCGCCGCTTGGGCGGGGTGCGGCCGCCGCGCGAATTTGTTTTCATGGATCGGGCCGCCATCGGCCTCGGCTCGGTCTTCCTGCATCTCAAGGCCGAGCTCAACTGGCACCGGCTGTTTCACGCGCTGATCGACGATTTCGACGAAGCGGCACTAGCGGCGCGGCAAAAATCGGCGCTGGCGGCGGCCGGGGTGCCCTCGGCCGATTGACCGCCGCGCGAACCGAATTGCCGGCAGCAAACGGGTTGCGTTCCGCGGCCGCCCCCGGCACACTCGGCGCGTCAACCGCGATGGACGGAGATGCGGTCCCATCTCGCCTTTGCGCTGCTTCCGGCTCTGCTCGGCGGGTGCACCCCGGAGATCCCGGTGAAACCCGACTTCGGCACCAGCGCCCTGCTGCCGACCGCCAACATTCCGCCGGAATTTGCCGCGTTCAACAATTTCGACGGCGCGATCAACCCGCTGCTCGCCAGCCAGCTCTGCGCCACGCCCTATGTCCGCCAGCTCGAACAGACGACGCCGGCGGTTCCCGGCATGCTCGTCGCGATGCGCGCACAGTGCCAGAACTATACTCTGTCTCTCGATAACTCGAACGGGAAGGGCGGACCGTGACGAACCCGATCCTTGCGGGCCGGGCTCAGGACCCCGCGGCGCGCAGCCGGTCGAGGCTCCAGGCGCCGCCGCCCGCGACAAAAAAATAGAAGAATATGAAGCAATAGAGGATGGCCGCCTCGCCGCCGTTGAGTAGCGGAAAATTGCTGTGCGGCGCATGCGCCAGAAAATAGGCGACAGCCATCTGCCCGGACAGGATAAATGCCGCCGGCCGGGTGAAGAGACCGAGGGCGACGAGGAGGCCGCCCACCGCTTCGAGCGGGCCGGCCAAGCCCGGAACGAGGCTCGCCACGTGATAGGGCACATGGGTCGGCGTCGGCGGAAAGTCGAAGAGCTTGTTCAGTCCATGCTCCAGGTAGAGCAGACCGACGACTATCCGCAGAATGCTGAGCATGCGCGGCTGCCAGACGAGCCATGCGCCGGTACTGGGCAATGCCACCCCCCAAGAATGCCTTCGATCCCGACCGGGCGAGCCGACAGCATGCGGTAACCGTAGCGCCGGGCGCCGGATTCCGCAACGGTGCAAAGATCCCCTCGAATTTGACGCCGTGGTTGCGGGCTGGGCGGGCTTGGATTAGTTTCCGGCGATCGGGTCGCTGCCCGGTTCGCGCGGCCCTCTCTGCGCCACAGACGCTTCGAACCCCGTGGAGGTCGGCAATGCGAAATTTGGTGATCTCTCTCTTTCTGTTCCTGACGGCGGCGGGCCCGGCTCTCGCCCAAGCCGCCGCGACCCAGCCGCCGGCGACGGCGCCGAGCCCAACCGCCAGCCCGCCGAGCCCGAGCGCCGGCGCGCCGAGCCCCAGCCCCAGCCCGTCGAGCACTCGGTTCACCACCGAGGCGGCGGCCAAAACGCATTGCCCGGACGACACCGTCGTCTGGGTCGCATCGAGCCGGGCCAGGGTCTATCACCTGAGCGGCGATCGCACCTACGGCAGGAGCACGCGTGGCGCGTACATGTGCCAGAAGGATGCGCAGAGCGCCGGGATGCGCCAGTCCCGCCGCCGCGCGACGACGAGCAGCAGCACCTCCAAGCCGGCGAGCACCGGCACCAGCCCGAGCGGCAGCACCAACCAATAACGATCGCCGACGCGCTGCCCGGCAGCTTGGGCCGGCGTCGCAACCCCGCCGCGATCTCTAGCGCGGGGGAACTTATTGGGCGGCCTCAGGTGGGCTCGACCAAGAGCGAGAGCTGGAGCGAAATCTTGCCGTCTTCGGCGTCGATCGGCGGGATCGGATAGTCTCCGGTAAAACAGGCGTCGCAAAACCTGGGGGCGCGCGGGTCGCGCCCCGCTTCGCCCATTGCCCGATAGAGCCCGTCAATCGAAAGAAAGGCGAGGCTGTCGACCCCGATCAGCTCGGCCATTCCCTTGATGTCGAGGCGCGCCGCGAGCAACTGGTCGCGCTCCGGCGTGGCGATGCCGTAATAACAGGGATGACTTCGTCGGCGGGCTCGAGATGCGCATATGCACCTCGCGCGCGCCGGCGCGTCGGACCATGTCGACGATCTTGATCGAGGTCGTGCCCCGGACGATCGAATCATCGACCAAAACGACGCGTCGGCCGGCGAGGTTGGCGCGGCTCGCATTGTGCTTGAGGCGTACGCCCAGGTGGCGGATCTGTTCGGTCGGCTCGATGAAGGTGCGGCCGACATAGTGGTTGCGGATGATCCCCAATTCGAAGGGCAGCCGCGCTTCCTGGGCGTAGCCGAGGGCCGCCGGCACGCCCGAATCGGGCACTGGGACGACGATGTCGGCATCGACATGGGTTTCGCGCGCGAGCTCGCGTCCGATCCGCTTGCGCGCCTCGTAGACGCTGCGGCCCTCGACGATGCTGTCCGGACGCGCGAAATAGATGTGCTCGAAGACGCAGAACCGGCTGTCGCGATGGCCGAACGGCGTCAGGCTCTCGACCCCGCGGCGGCCGATGATGACGATCTCGCCGGCGGCGACATCGCGCACGAAATCGGCGCCGATGATGTCGAGCGCGCATGTCTCGGAAGCGATGATCCAGGCGCCGGCGAGCCGGCCCAGCACCAGCGGGCGCACGCCCAACGGGTCGCGCACGCCGATCAGTTCCTCCTGTGACAAGGAGACCAGCGAATAGGCGCCCTGCACTTGGCGCAGTGCGTCGGTCAACCGATCGACGACCGTGTCTTTGAGGCTCGTCGCGATCAGGTGAATGATGACCTCGGTGTCGCTCGTCGACTGGAACAGGCTGCCGCGATGCACCAGCCGGCGGCGCAGCTGGTAGGAGTTGGTCAGATTGCCGTTGTGGCAGATGGCGAGCCCGCCGAATTCGAAATCGGCGAACAGAGGCTGTACGTTGCGCAACGCCACCTCACCGGTGGTGGCGTAGCGGACATGGCCGACGGCAGACCGCCCGCGCAGCCGCCCGATGACCTCCTTCGAGCTGAAATTGTCGCTGACCTGGCCGGTGCCGCGATGGGTGCTGAACTGCTCGCCGTCATAGGCGACGATGCCGGCGGCTTCCTGGCCGCGATGCTGCAAGGCGTGCAGGCCGAGGGCGACGAGGGCGGCGGCTTCGGGGTGGCCATAGACCCCGAACACGCCGCACTCCTCGTAGAAACGATCCGCGTCCACTCGATCGGTCGTGGCCACCGGCGATGCCTATCCTACTGCCAAGAAGATGGTTACGTTTGTGACGAAATGCGAGGGCGATGCAATATCGATCGGCCGCCGGCTAGCGCGCATTCTCGATCAGCCGGTCCAGGTCGCGCCGCTCGGCCGGCTGGTAGCGCGGCACGGCGGGCTGGTCCGGCGGCGGCGCCGGGTTCTCCAACGCCCGCATCGCCCGCTCGGCTTCGCCCGCCCGGTCGAAGCTGCGGTGCGTCGCCTCGGCTGTCGACGAAGCTTTCAACTGCCAGCCGGCCGGTATGAACGTGCGCAGCCAATTGGCGCCCTCGGCTAAATAGGGCTCGCACTTGGCCTCCCTAATCCAGTTCGGGCGATCGCTGGGCGGTAGACCGATATCGAGGAGCAGATACGCGAGCGAGACGAGCGCCGCGCCGCGGCCGATGCCGAAGATCAAGCCGAGCGTTCGGTCAATCGGCGAAGCGGCGCTCGCCTGGACCAAGCGCGCGGCATATCCGGTCAGAATTGTCAACACGATCAGGCTCACCAGGAACAAGCCGGCGCCGGCGGCGAGCTCGGCGAGGAGCGGCGCAGTCACGAACTTCGAGATCCCGTGGTAGACGGCGTCAAACGCGTAGAGCGTCGCCGCCGCGGCACCGATCCAGGCGACGATCGAGAGGGTTTCGCGGACGAAACCGCGGGCGAAGGCGAACACCCCAGACAAGCCGATCACCGCAATCACGGCGAAGTCGAGCCCGTTCATCGCGGCACGCCGATCCGCCCGCGCCGCAGGCGCCCGGGTGGAGTTTCGAGACGGGCCGCGAGTTCGCTCAGATGGCCGATGGTCGCGATCTCGAGGCCGCCCTGCGCGGTTTCGCCGCGGCCGCCCCGGTAGGGTGGCGTCCAGGCGGCGACAAATCCCAGCTTTGCCGCCTCCTTGAGCCGCGCTTCGCAATGGCCGACCGGTCGTACCTCGCCCGATAGCGCGATCTCGCCGAAGACGACGGCATCGGTCGGCACCGGCGTCTCGCCGAACGCCGAGACCAGCGCCGCCGCGACCGCCAAATCCGCGGCCGGCTCGACGACGCGCAAACCGCCGGCGATATTGAGGTAGATGTCGCTGGCACCCAGCGAGAGCCCGCAGCGCGCGTCGAGCACGGCAACGATCATCGCCAGCCGCGCGCCATCCCAGCCGACGACCGCGCGCCGCGGCGGGCCGAGCGCCGCCCGAGCGACCAGCGCCTGAACCTCGACCAGCACCGGCCGAGTGCCCTCGATGCCGGCAAACACGGCAGAGCCGCTCACCGGTCCGGGACCAGAGCCGCTCGCCCCGCTGCCGGCCGAACGGCCGGCGAGGAAGAGGGCCGACGGGTTCGGGACTTCGACGAGGCCACGGTCGCTCATCTCGAACACCCCGATCTCGTCGGTGGCGCCAAAGCGGTTCTTGACGGCGCGCAGTATTCGGAACTGATGGCCGCGCTCGCCCTCGAAGTAGAGCACGGTGTCGACCATGTGCTCGAGCACCATCGGCCCGGCGATCGCTCCTTCCTTGGTGACATGGCCGACGAGGACCAGGACGAAGCCGCGCCGCTTGGCCAGCCGGATCAGCTCCTGCGCCGCACAGCGCACCTGGCTGACGCTGCCGGGGGCGCTGTCGAGCGTATCGAGATACATCGTCTGGATCGAATCGACGACGACGAAATCCGGCGCGCCGACCCGGTCGAGCGAGGCGAGGATGTCGCGCACATCGCCGCTGCCGGCGAGCAACATCGGGCTGGCGGCGACGCCGAGGCGCTCGGCGCGCAATCGGATCTGGTCGATCGCCTCCTCGCCGGTGATGTAGACTGCACTGGCCGCGGGGTTGGGGCCGGGCGCGGCGATCGCTGCCGCCGCCTGCAACAAAAGCGTCGATTTCCCGATTCCGGGATCGCCGCCGACCAGGATCGCTGAGCCGGCGACGAAACCGCCGCCGCATACCCGGTCAAGCTCGGCGATGCCGCTGCGGCGGCGTGGCGGCAATAGGCTCGGGCCCGCGAGGCCGACAAAGCCGATCGGGTGGCCGGCCCGCTTGGCGCTGCCGGGCGGCGCCTCGCGTGGCAGCTCTTCGATCAGGCTATTCCAGGCGCCGCACCCGTCGCAGCGCCCGGTCCATTTGGCGTGAACGGTACCGCACGCCCGACAGGCATAGCGAGGCTGGGGCCGGGCCATCCCCTCATCCTGCGATCATCGGCCGCGAACCTCCATCCGAATCGGACCCTCGGCGCTGCCGCTGATGAACTGGTGCACCAACGGGTTGCCGGACCGATCGATCTCGGATCGCGGCCCGTGCCAGACGATTCGTCCGGCATAGAGCATGGCGATGCGATCGGCGATCTTGCGGGCACTCGTCAGGTCATGCGTGATCGACACTGCCGTGGCGCCTAGATCGCGCACGCATTTGATGATCAGCTCGTTGATCACATCCGCCATGATTGGGTCGAGCCCGGTCGTGGGCTCGTCGAAAAAGATGATTTCCGGCTCGGCCGCGATCGCCCGCGCCAGCGCAACCCGCTTTTGCATGCCACCGGAAAGCTCGGCCGGCCGCAGTTCGCCGATCTCCGGCCCGAGCCCGACGGCAGCCAGCTTGGCGATCGCGACCTGCTTTGCCGCGCGCCGCTCCATGCCGCGTCCCTGCACCAACCCGAACGCGACATTCTCCCACACGCGCAGCGAATCGAACAAGGCACCGCCCTGGAACAGCATGCCGATTTTGCGCATCAAGCGATCGCGGGCTTGGCGCCGCTGGCGCACGATCTGCGCCCCGTCGATACGGATCGAGCCGGCGTCGGGCTCTATTATCCCAAGAATGCATTTGACGAGCACGGATTTGCCGGCGCCCGAACCGCCAATGACGACGAGGCTGTGGCCCGCCGCGCAGTCGAGGTCGAGGCCGTCGAGCACGCATTTGTCGCCGAACGACTTCGTCAGCCCCTTGACCGAAATCTTCGGCAGCGCGGCGCTCATCGGCCAAAGAACGCGGCGGTGAGCATGTAATCGGAGACGAGGATCATGACCGAGGCGGAAACCACCGCATAGGTCGTCGCCTGACCCACCCCTTGCGCTCCGCCCTCCGAGTAATAGCCGTGATAGCAGCCCATCAGCGTCACAATCACCCCAAAAATGCCGGCTTTGACAAGACCCGACACCACATCCCTGGTTTCGAGATATTGTTCGGTGTTGGTCAGATACGCCGCGGGGTTGAAGTCGAACCGGTAGACGCCGACCAGATATCCGCCAAAGACGCCGATGATGTCGGCGACGATGACCAGCATCGGCATGGTTACGAGGCCAGCCAGGAGCCGAGGCAGAACAAGATAGCTCAGCGGATCGGTCGAGAGCGTGGTCAGCGCGTCGATCTGGTCGGTGACGCGCATCGTGCCGATTTCCGCCGCCATCGCCGCACCGACCCGGCCGGCGACCATCAATGCGGCGATGACGGGCCCCAATTCCCGCGTCATCGACAGCACGACCACGGTCGCCACCGCACCTTCGGCCGAGAACCGGCTGAACCCGGTATAGGATTGCAGCGCCAGCACCATGCCGGTGAAAAGCGCGGTCAAGCCGACGACCGGCAGCGAAAAATAGCCGATATCGAGCATCTGGCGCAGTACCGCGCCAGGGTAGAAAGGCGGCGTCGCGGCGCTCGCCATCGCCCGGCCGGCAAACAACGCGAGCCGTCCGGCCGTACCAAGAAAGCCCAGCACCGCCGCGCCGATCGAGGCAAGGAAGGTTAACACTCCGGCGGCCCGCCGCGATAAACCCGGTGATAGCGCCGGCCGAGCGCGGTCAGCACCTCGTAGCCGATCGTGCCGGCTTCGGCGGCGGCGGCATCGACGCCGTGCGCCTCGTTCAGAAGTTCGATAAAGCCGCCCGGCCGAGCCAGCTCCGGATCGATCCCGGTGACATCAAATACGGCAAGATCCATCGAAACCCGGCCAACCAACGGCACCCGCCTGCCGCCGATGACGCCGGCGCCGCGATGGCTCGACGAACGCAGCCACCCATCGGCATAGCCGACCGCGACGGTGGCCAACCGTCCCGCCGCCGCCATCACATGCGCGGCACCGTAGCCAACCGGCTGACCCGAGTCAACCTCCCGGATTTGCAGGATTCTGGCATTAAGGCGGACGACCTGCCGCATCGGGTTCGGGGTGCCGGGCTGGGGGTTGACGCCATAGAGCGCCGCGCCCGGACGAACGAAATCGAAGTGATACGAGCAGTCGAGAAAAATTCCGGAAGAGGCCGCGAGACTTGCCGGCCAGCCGGCGAGCCTTGAACGGGCGGCGGCAAAGCGGTTTCGCTGCGTTTCGTTTAGCGGATGGTCGCGCGTATCGGCACAAGCGAGGTGGCTCAACAGGGCCCGCCAGCCGATCGCTCCGTTCTTCGCCCCGGCCTCGACAAACCGGTCGAATTCGCGCGGTGTCAGACCGAGCCGCGCCATCCCGGTATCGATCTGCAACATCCCCGGACAGGTGCCGCATTTGCCGCCGAGCGCCTGCCAGTCGGCGATCTGCCCGGGATCGTTCAGCACCGGCACCAGTCGATGCTCGGCGAACTCCTCTTCCGAACCCCTGACCGGGCCGTTGAGGACCGCGATCTCGCAGGTTTCGGGGAGGGCTGCGCGCAACGCGATCGCTTCGGCCAGGGTGGCGACAAAAAACCGCCGGCAGCCGGCAACCGCGAGCGCCGAGCCGACCCGTGGCGCACCGAGACCATAGGCGTCGGCCTTGACCACCGCGGCACAGCCCGCGGGCGCCGCTTTGTCGCGCAAGAGACGCCAATTCGCGGCGATGCCGGCGAGATCGATCTCGAGCAGCGCCCCGGTTCGGTTCGCCAGATCGTTGGCCACCTCGCGAGCCTCAGCGGGTTGTCGCCGACGACGCGCACTCTTGGAAGGGCGCCCGATCAAGCGATCGCCGGCAGATGGTCGGGATCGACATAATTATCGAATTTCGTCGTTTCGGCATCGAAGTGCAGCTTAACGGTGCCGGTCGGGCCGTGTCGTTGCTTAGCAATGATGATCTCGCTCAGCCCGTGCGCGCTTGCCCATTGCTTTTGAAACTCGGCATAGCGTTTGTCGTACTGCTCTTCTGTCTGGTCGCTGCGGCGGGTCGGCTCGCGCATGTAGTACTCTTCTCGAAAAATAAACATCACGACATCGGCGTCCTGCTCGATCGAGCCCGATTCGCGCAGATCGGCGAGCATCGGCCGCTTGTCGTCGCGCTGTTCGACGGCGCGCGACAGCTGCGAGAGGGCGAGCACCGGAACGTTCAATTCCTTGGCTAGGGTCTTCAGACCGCGGGTGATGTCGGCGATTTCCTGAACCCGGTTCTCCAATGTACGCACCGGCACCGACGGGCGCAGGAGCTGCAGATAATCGACGACGACGAGCCCGAGCCCTTGCTGGCGCAGCAAGCGCCGGGCCCGGCTGCGCAGGCCCGAGATCGACAGGGCCGGGGTATCGTCGATGAACAGGCGCGCGGTCGCAAAGTGCTGGCTCGCTTGGACGAACCTGTCGAAATTCGCCTGATTGACTTGGCCCCGCCGGATCCGATCGGAGGAGACCCCCGACTCTTCGGCGAGGAGTTCTTGCGGCGAGCTGCTCGGCCGACATTTCCAACGAAAAGAACCCGACCACCGCGCCGTCCTCCGGGCGTCCGTCGGGCGCCCGCGGCGGCTTGTACGCCTTGGCGGCGTTGAAGGCGATGTTGGTGGCGAGCGCGGTCTTGCCCATCGACGGACGGCCGGCGAGGATGACGAGGTCGGACGGGTGCAGGCCGCCGAGCTTGTCGTCGAGATCGACAAATCCGGTGCCGACCCCGACCAGCCTGCCTTCGCGCTTATAGGCGGCCTCGGCTTGGTGCACGGCTTTCTTGAGCGCATCCTTGAAGGGCAGAAACCCAGTCTCAGCCCGGCCGGCGGTGGCGAGATCGAAGAGCTTTTGCTCCGCTCTCTCGATCTGCTGCGTTGCCGGGTCGTCGAGGTCCTGGCGAAAAGCGTCGTTGACGACATCCTCGCCGACCGCGATTAGCTGACGGCGCAGATAGAGATCATGGATGTGGCGGCCGTAATCCTCAGCATTGATAATCGTCACCGCCGCTTCGGCGAGCTGAAAAAGGTATTGCGCACCGCCGATTTCAGCAAGCGCGCCGTCTTGATCAAACAGGTTCTTCAAGGTCACCGGGTTGGCGATTTGACCGCGCTCTATGAGCTTACCGATGGCACTATATATCCGCCCGTGCACGGCATTGCCAAAATGCTCGGGCTCGAGGAACTCGGACACCCGGCTATGGGCGGCATTGCTGATCAGGAGCGCGCCGAGCAACGCCTGCTCGGCATCGGTGTTGTAGGGCGGGATGCGCAGCGGCTGCAGTTCGGATTCGCGCAGCGGCGTGATCCGCGATGTCGTCGTCGTTTCCATCCAGCGAAAGCTAGCACCCCCCGCGGGCGCCGCCGCGTCGAAATTGATCCCCATCCTGTGGAAGCCGGGGATCGCCGATCACAGCCTCGGGGGCTGCTCTTCAGGCGGCCTGGTCGGCAGCGGCGCTTTGGCCGCGCTCCAAATCGAGCATGTAGTCGCGGGTCAGCGGCACCGCGTCGACGGCGCGCGCGAGCTGCATCTGAAAGACGAGATGGTTGCCGCGGCGAAAGGCAATCTCGGAGCCGACAAGGTACATTTCCCACATCCGGCAAAAACGCTCGTCGTAAATCCCCCGAACTCTTTCCCGGTTGAGCGCAAAGCGTTGCCGCCACAGGCGCAATGTCTCGGCGTAATGCAGCCGCAGGATTTCGATGTCGGTGACCCAAAGGCGCAGGCGCTCGACCACCGGCAGGACTTCCGACAGCGCCGGTACATAACCGCCGGGGAAGATGTATTTGCGAAATCCACGGGCTGGTCGAACCGGGCCCGTCCATGCGCCCGATCGAATGCAAGAGCGCCACGCCGTCCGGCGCCAACAGTGCCTTCAACTGCGCGAAGAACGCCTGGTGGTGGTTGATCCCGACATGCTCGAACATGCCGACAGAGACGATCCGGTCATAGTGGCCGCGTTCCTCGCGGTAGTCGCGCAGATGAAACCTGACCCGCTCGCCGAGCCCGGCCGCCGCCGCGCGCCGCGTCGCCGCCTTCAATTGCTCGACCGATAAGGTCAGGCCGGTCACTTCGGCACCGCACTCCTGGGCAAGATACAGCGCCAACCCACCCCAACCCGAGCCGATATCGAGCACCCTCAGGCCGGGCCGCAGCAGCAATTTGGCGGCGATGTGCGCTTTCTTGGCGCGCTGGGCGGCATCGAGATCGGGTTCGCCGCCACGGAAATAGGCACAGGAATATTGCTGGTCGCGGTCGAGGAACAATTCGTAGAGCTCGTCCGACAGGTCGTAATGATGGGCCGCGTTTTTGCGGGCTCGGGCGAGCGGATTGTATTGATGCGCCCGACGCAGCCAGCCGCGCGAGCCGTCCAACAGACGGGCCAGCAGACCTTGCGGCAACGCCTCAAGGTTGCGTGTCAGGAGGTCGACCAGATCGTAAAGCGTACCCTCCTCGATCGTCAGCGTCCCGTCGACGAAAGCCTCGGGCAGATAGAGGCGCGGTCGACAGAGCAACTTCCAGTGGAGCGCCGGATCGCGCAGCCGGATCGTGACCTCGGGCCCGGGTCCGCCGGCGAAGCTGTGCGCGGTTCCGCCGGCGTCGACGACCCGGAGCCGACCGATGGTCACGATCCGCTCGAACAGCCGTGCCAGCAGCATCGTCCGACCGCAAACCTTGCCCCGACGGCCCACTATCCGCCAGCCTGCCGCGGCAAGACAAGGGCGACCGCCAGGCGCCGCGAGCGACCCGGGAGCGGCCGATCGGTTGTGCACAAAGCTTGACTTCTGCGTCGACGGCGCAGCCAAGGTCGCCGGAGGGTGGAAAGGCGCCGTTCCCGATTTCCCGGCCTGCGATGCCCGTGCGCTGAAAGCGGTCATTGGCCATGACCCCCGCCGCGGCGCCGCAATCGGCCGATCTGGCGGTCGTCATCCCGCTGCTCGGACGGCTGGAGGAACTGCTGGTCAACAGCGACGGCACCGCCCTCGATTGCGTGCTGGAGGCGCAGGAGGCGCTGGCCGGGGCGCTGAGCGCCGAGGAGTTCGCCGAGCTGAGCCGGGAGGTTCAGAACTTCGCCTTCGATGCGGCGCTGGCGCAGTTGCGCGAGATTATCGCCCGCATTGGGGAGGCGACCGCCGGTGGTGACGGCGCCGCTCTGGGCACAGCCCTGCAGCGGCTGGAAACCGTGCTGGCCGACGGCGACGACGAGGCGCTCGATTGCGCGCTGGCGGCTCAGGAGCTGCTGGAGCGCGCCTTGGGCGCGCCGGAGGCCGGCGCGCTGCTCCGCGAGGTCGGCAATTTCGACTTCCACGCCGCCTTGATCCGGGTGCGCAACCTCGGCGCCCGGCTCGGGCCGGCGCTCGCCGGGGAATGAGCACCGATGCCGGACAAGACCATCCTGATCGTCGACGACACGCCCGACGTCGCCGCGTTGTTCCGCCAGCAATTTCGCCGCGAAGCGCGGCAGGGTACCTATGTGCTGCCCTTCGCCGCCTCGGGCGAGGAGGCGCTGGAGCTGCTGAACGGCGAAATCGAGCCCGGTGTCATCGTCATCCGGTCGGACATCAACAGGCCGGGCATGGACGGCCTCCGGTTGCTTGCTGGGCGAGATCAAGCGGCGCTTCCCCGATCCCCGGGTGATGATGGTGACCGCCTATGGCGATGACGAGCCGCGCCACCGCGCCGGCGAACTCGGCGCCGCCGAGGCCCTCTTCAAGCCGGTCGATTTCGATCGGCGGAAGGTGCGGCTGCGCCCGCTGCCCGCCACCGCGGGCCGAAAAGAGATCGCCCTGTTCGAGAATTTTCGCTGCGCCAGAGGGTCCTCGCCATGGAGAAAGCGCGCCTTCTCGGCGAGCTGCGGCAAACGCGCCGGGCTTTTAGCGCTTGGTGCCGGGTGGGCCGAGGGTTATCCTCCTGGTCCGATCGGCGCCGGGGCAAGGGCCGGAAAAATCGATAGGGTGAGGGAGGAGCATGTTCGACATCAAACGGGTCTTCGATTGGGCAAAAGACAACGGCGAAGTCAAAGCCGTCGACCGCATCTTGATCAAGGTGATGCTCCTGCTCATTAGAAATAAGATCACGTTGACCGCCGCTACGATCGAGAAGATGGAAACCCGCATGGCCCTTCCGGAAGAGCTGGTCGCGGCCATCGTCCGCGCTGCGGGGGAGGTGGTCGGGAAGCCGGTGCCGGACTTCCTGCTGGCAACGGAGGCGTCGAATGTTTGACTTCGCCGAATTCGGCCACGACTTCGCGAACAATCGGCTGGTGGTGGGCGGCGAGCCGATGATCCTCCACTGCCACCACTACAATTGCTTCCTGCAGCGCTCGATCCAGGACGCCGAGTACATCGACAGCGCGCCGATCCTGGTCGGGGCCGCCGTGGAGGTGGTCTTCGCGCAATTGACCAAACTCCTGTCGCGAACGCCGGATATTGCGGCGCGCAAGGCGACCGTGGAGGCGCTCTACCGCGCCTGCGGCCTCGGTCTGATCGATCTGAGCGCACTGACAGATCGGGGCGGCGAGGTGCGGACCCGCTCGAGCCATTACTCAATCGGATGGATCGAAAAGTTCGGCTCCTCGCGGACCCCGGTCGCGTTCTTCTCGACCGGCTTCCTCGCGGGAGCGCTGGCCGCGATCTACGGCCTCCCGCCCTCCGACGTGCAGGCGCGCCAGACCGCCTGCCGCAGCACCGGGGCGGAGGAGGATGTGTTCGTGCTGAGCCGCGGCCCGGCGAACTTTACGATTTTCCCGCCGCGGCAGAGCCCGGTTCTGATCCCGGTCGGGAACGATATCGAGCCCGCGACCGCGGTGGACCGCGAGGCCATCGCCCGCGCCGTCGCGGGGATGCCGTTGCCGTTCAATTCAGAGGGGCTGATTGCCGTCTTCGGCCTCTACCTCACCCGCCTGTACGCCGACTACTACAACCGCATCAGCTTTGCCTTCGAGCGGGAGATGACGGCTCTTGCCGGCCGCCAGGGCGTCGAGGCCGCCGCCAACCTGTTCATCGAGGCCGGGCACGTTTGCGCCTTCTTTACGTGGGGCGGCATCATGACCTCGCCGGAATGGGACGCGCTGGTCGGGCCGATGCTGAAGACCCGCGAGGATTGGGTGCACGGCACGATCGCTTGGTCGAACGGGGGCGGGAAGGGCGTCTGGAAGGTGCTCGACGTCTCCCCGACCCAGCTGACCGCCCGCATGTACAACGATTACGAATCGGTCGGCTACCGCCGCATGTACGGCACCGCCGACCATGGCGTCTGCTATTTGCATATAGGCGCTTTCGCCGGCATGATGAACCTGATTTATCTGGGCAACATCCAGGAGAAGCCCGATCTGA
This sequence comes from uncultured Alphaproteobacteria bacterium, assembly GCA_963772295.1. Taxonomy (GTDB): domain Bacteria; phylum Pseudomonadota; class Alphaproteobacteria; order ATCC43930; family CGMCC-115725; genus AP-15. The sequence goes on along the minus strand of CAVYWO010000013.1, from coordinate 492,776 downwards.
CGCCGGAGTTTTACGACCGGCTGTTCAAGCGCGGACGAGCGTTCCAGGCGCGCATGACGGCCTGCCAGGCGATGGGCAACTCCTATACCGAGATCCGTGCCGAGCTTGCCGAACCGGCGCAGGGTGGACATCGGCTGGAAGGCGCGAGCCTCTCGGCCTGAGGCCCGACCGCTCGTCGGATGATCAAGGCGGCCGAAAAGGTCTACGACTGCCTTCACCGGGAACGGTACCGCTATATGCTGGGCGCGGCGGTCGACGATCACCTGCTCGCGCAATACGCCGACACCAGCGCGTTCGAGGTCCTGGTCTATGACGCCAGGCATCTGTTGCCGCAATCCCGCGTCACGTTCCAGGTCCGGCCGCGGGACGGCCGCTTTCTGATCAACGGCGCCCTCGGGCTCGATTATGTCACGATCACCTATCTGCGCGACACAAGGCTGGAGGCGACCCGGGCGGCGCAGGAGGCGATATTGGCGCGCCTGATGTGACCGATCCGGCCGACGGAACCTCCGCCTACCTGGACAATAATGCGACGACGGCGATGTCGCCGGCCGCCCGCAAACGCATGGTCGAATTACTCGCCGGGCCGCCCGGGAACCCCGCTTCGCTGCACGGCCTCGGAACGGCCGCCCGCGACGCGCTCGAAGAGGCCCGTGCCTCCTTTGTGCGCCGGATTGGCGGCGCCGCGGAGGTGCTGTTCACCTCCGGCGCCACCGAGGCCAATGCCTTGTGCCTGCTCGGGGCCTTGCGCCACCCCGAAAACCGCTGCGAGCAGCTGGTGGTCAGCGAATTGGAGCATGCCTCGGTCTACGACCTCACCGAGCTGCCGCTGGAGCGGCCGGTGGCAGTGTGCCGGGCGCGGTCGGACGGAACCCCGGATCTCGACCACCTGCATGACCTGATCGCCGGCCGCCGCACGCTGGTGTCGATGATGCATGTCAACAACGAGACCGGCGTAATCTTTCCGGTGGCCGAAATCGCAGCGTTGACGCATCACCACGGCGGGCTGCTGCATGTCGATGCGGCGCAATCGGCCGGCAAGCTGCCGCTCGATGAAGTTGTCGCGCGCGCCGACGCGCTGACCCTGTCGGCGCACAAGTTTCACGGCCCGCTCGGGGTCGGCGCCATCGCGCTGCTCAGTCCGGGTTTTCGGCTGGCATCGGTCTTGCCGGGCGGCGGCCAGGAGGGCGGCATCCGCAGCGGCACCGTCAACGTGCCGGCGATCGCCGCGGCGGCGGTCGCGTTCGAGGAGGCAGCGGCGAGCCCTCCGCCTGGCCCGCGCCTGCGCGACCGGCTCGAAGCCTTTCTCGTGGGACAGGTTCCGCATTGCCTGGTGGCGGGCAGGTCGGTGCCGCGCCTGTGGACCACCTGCTGTGTCTGTCTTCCGGGCCTGTTGCAGGAGGATTTGATCGAGGCGCTGTCCTGCCGCGGCGTCCATGTCGGCAGCGGCGCGGCCTGCGCCTCCGCGCTTGACGAGTCGCGGGTCTTGCGCGCCATGGGCATCGCCAGCCTGCACAACCAGGGCGCAATCCGGATCAGTTTTTCTCTTCGCACACCGGCCGCAGCGCTGGATCGGTTGATCGAGGTTTTCCCCGAGGCCTATGCCGCGGCCGTGGAAAAGAGCCCCTACCGGTGACCGTGCTCGACGCCCCTCTACCCTCGGCCGAGCGGCAAGTCTTCGCCGAATTCGACATCGAACCGGCGGATCTGGCCTATCTCCGATCGGTCGAGGAGACGCTGACGCCCGAGATCCAGGAGTGGATCGTCGCGCAGTGGCGGGCCGAAGTCGAGGCCCTGCCCTGGTTTGAGGCATTGCAGCTTGCGCCGGACCAGGTCACGGCGCTGGCCGACAAGATGAGCTCGTTCCTGGGACGACTTCTCACCGGCGACCGCGTCGAGGAATTGTACGGCGAGGTGGAGCGGATGGCCCTCGTCGCGCTGCGCGAGGGCGTGCGCAACACCGACATCTTCCAAGCCTCGACCAAGCTGGAGTCGGTCCTCACCGGGGTGATCCTGCAGCTATTCCCCAGCCCGGATCAGCAGACCGTGGCCCTGGTGACGCTGGCCAAGTTCCTGAAGTCGCTGCTCTACGTCGTGATGGAGATCTACCGCCGGGAAGCCGCGGATCAGCTCGAAGGGCGCAACCGGGAACTGGCGTCGGCGCTCGAATACCAGACCGCGACCAGCGATGTGCTCAAGGTGATCAGCGGGTCTACCTTCGCTATCCAGCCGGTGTTCGAAACGATCGTCGAGACCGCCGCGCGGCTTTGCGGTGCCAATCTGGCGAACATCGCTAACCGCGAGGCTGAAGGTTATCGGGTGGCGGCAACCTTCGCCGCGGCACCCGGGTGGGACACGTTTTTTCGAGGTCGGCTACTGCCGGTGAACCGTGGGTCCATAGTTGGACGGACCGCGCTTGAGGGTCAGGTCGTCCATGTCCACGACGTTGCCTCCGACCCGGAATACACCTTGTCCGAGGCGGTTACGATCTGGAACACTGGAACCCTGCTCGGCGTCCCGCTGCTGCGCGAGCGGGTCGTTGTCGGCGTGATTGCTGTCGGGCGGGAACGGGTGCAGCCGTTTACAGACAGGCAGATCGAGCTCGTCCGCACCTTCGCCGACCAGGCGGTGATCGCGCTGGAGAATGCCCGGCTGCTCGGCGAATTGCAGCAGCGCACCGACGAGCTGACCCGCTCGGTCGCCGAACTGCGGGCGCTCGAGGAAGTGCTGCGCGCGGTGAATTCCTCGCTCGACCTCGATACCGTGCTGGCCACCATCATCAGCCGGGCGGCGCAACTCTCGCAGGCCGACGAAGGTACCATTTACGAATTCGAGGAGACCGAAGAAGTCTTCGTACCCAAATCCGCCTTCGGCATGAGTGCCGAGCGGGTGGAGGGGCTGCGCGAACGGCGGATCAGGCTCGGCGAGACCCTTCTCGGCCGCGCCGCGGTCGAGCGCGCGCCGGTGCATGTCGAGGACGTCCAGCAGGATCCGACGATGATCCCCGACGTCATCGGTGGATTGCTGGAAGGCATCCATGCCGTACTTGCCGTGCCGCTGTTGCGCGAGGACAAGGTCGTCGGCGGGCTGGTGATCCGCCGGCGCACGGTCGGCGGCTTCGCGGCGACCATCCCGACCCTGCTGCAGACCTTTGCCGGACAGGCCGTGCTCGCGATCGAGAACGCGCGGCTGTTCCAGGAACTCGGCGCCCGCGGCGTGGAAGCGCGCCGCGCGCGCGCCGCCGCCGAGACCGCGCTGCACGAATTGGAGGCGGCACAGGCCGATCTCGCCCACGCCAGGGACGTCGCCGAGGAAGCGACGCAGGCCAAGTCGATGTTCCTCGCCAATATGAGCCACGAGATCCGGACGCCGATGAACGCCATCATCGGGTTGTCCAACCTCGCCCTGATGAACGCGCCCGACTTCAAGCAGCGCGACTATCTTTCGAAGATCCACACCGCCGGTGTGTCGCTGCTCGGCATCATCAACGACATTCTCGATTTTTCGAAGATCGAGGCCGGCGCGCTGACGATCGAAACCATCCCGTTCTGGGTCGACGACGTGCTCGGCAACGTCAATACGCTGATCGGGCAGAGGGCCAGCGAGAAGCAGCTGGAGCTGGTGTTCAGCGTGGCGGGCGACGTGCCGCAGGGGCTGTTGGGCGACCCGCTGCGGGTGAGCCAGATCCTGACCAACCTGATCGGCAACGCGGTCAAGTTCACCGAACGGGGGCACATCCAGGTATCGATCACCCGGCTTGACGAGAGGGACGGCCGGGTGTGCCTCGAGATCGCCGTCGCCGACACCGGCATCGGCATGACGCCGGAGCAAAGCGCCAGGCTGTTCTCGGCATTCAGCCAGGCCGACGGTTCGACCACCCGCCGATATGGCGGCACCGGGCTGGGCCTGACCATCGTCAAGCGGCTGGCCGAGATGATGGACGGCGACGTCGGCGTCGAAAGCCGGGCCGGGATCGGCAGCACCTTCCGTGTCACCGTGTGGCTCGGCGTCACCGAACGGCAACGGCCGCGGCAGGCGATGCCGGTCGCGATCGCCGGGATGCGGGCGCTGGTGGTCGACGACAATCCGCTGGCGGCCGAGATTTTGACCCGCAGCCTGCAGGCTCTGCAGATGCGCGCGGACAGCGTCGGGTCGGCGCGCGAGGCCTATATGGCGCTCGACCGGGCGGCGGCCGAGGACCCTTATCGGGTGGTCTTCATGGATCACTGGATGCCGGAAATCGATGGCGCCGAAGCGACGCGGGCGATCCTGAGCGACAAGGCGGGCGGGACGCCGCCGCGGATCATCATGGTGACGGGCTTCGCCACCGAAGCGGTGCGCCAGGCGGCCGAAGCCGCCGGGGCGGCAGGGTTCCTGACCAAGCCGATCACGCTGTCGTCGCTTTACGACATGCTGGTCGAGACCTTCGCCGGCGGCGGCAAGGCCCGGTCTGCGCTGCCGGAGGCGGCGGCGCCGAACCTGACCGGCATCCGCGTGCTGCTGGCCGAGGACAATGTAGTCAATCAGCAGATCGCGGTCGAATTGCTGACGCGCGCGGGTGCCGCGGTGACCGTCGCCAATAACGGCCGCGAGGCGCTGGCCGCGATCACCGGCGCGGTGCAGCCGCCGCCCTACGACATCGTGCTGATGGACATGCAGATGCCGGTGATGGACGGCCACGAGGCCACCCGGGAGATCAGGTCGGATCCGCGCTACGACAGCTTGCCGATTATCGCGATGACCGCGCAGGCGATGGCCGTGGAGCGCGATCAATGTCTCTCCGAAGGCATGAACGACCACATCACCAAGCCGATCGACCCGGATCTCCTGTACCGGACCGTGCTGGCGTTCGCCGGACAGCGCGTCGTGCCCCGCGCCGGCGCCGCGAGCGAGGCGCCGCCCGATCCGTCGGCGACCGCGACAGCGTCCGCCGAGCCGACGGCGATTGCCGGGGTCGATGCCGCCGACGGCCTGCACCGGGTGGGCGGCAATTTGCGTCTGTACCGCGCCATGCTGCAGCAATATGCCGAAGACCAGGCCGGCGCGCCGAAGGCACTGCGCGCGGCACTTGCCGGCGGCGACGCGAACACGGCCGAACGGCTGGCGCACACGCACAAAGGCGTCTCCGCCACCCTCGGCATCAAACCCGCAGGCGAAGCGGCGGCCGTCGTCGAAGACCGCATCCGGCACGGGAGGCTGCAGGGGATCGAAGGCGATCTGATGGCATTGGAGCAGGCGACCGAGGCCGTGATCGCCGGCATCCGGACGGCGCTGATGCCGGCGGCGCCCGCCGCGGCACCGCAATCGGCCGATCTGGCGGTCGTCCTCCCGCTGCTCGGACGGCTGGAGGAGTTGTTGGTCGACAGCGACGGCGCCGCCCTCGATTGCGTGCTGGAGGCGCAGGAGGCGCTGGCCCGGGCGCTGAGCGCCGAGGAGTTCGCCGGGCTGACGCGAGAGGTTCAGAACTTCGCCTTCGATGCGGCGCTGGTGCAGTTGCGCGAGATTATCGCCCGCATTGGCGAGGCGACCGCCGGCAGTGACGGCGCCGCTCTGGGCACAGCCTTGCAGCGGCTGGAAACCATGCTGGCCGACGGCGACGGCGAGGCGCTCGATTGCGCGCTGGCGGCCCAGGAGCTGCTGGAGAGCGCCTTGGGCGCGCAAGAGGCCGGCGCGCTGCTCCGCGAGGTCGGCAATTTCGACTTCGACGCCGCCTTGATCCGGGTGCGCAACCTCGGCGCCCGGCTCGGGCCGGCGCTCGCCGGGGAATGAGCACCCATGCCGGACAAGACCATCCTGATCGTCGACGACACGCCGGCCAACATTGCCGCGGCACTCGCCATCCTCAAGGATCAATATCGCACCAAGGTTGCGACCAGCGGCGCCAAGGCGCTCGAACATGCCGGCGCGGCCGACAAGCCGGACCTCATTCTGCTCGATGTGACGATGCCCGAAATGGACGGCTACGAGGTCTGCGCGCGGCTCAAGGCCGATCCGGGCACCGCCGCCATTCCGGTGGTCTTTCTGACCGCCCGGACCGAAGCCGAGGATGAGGCGAAGGGGTTCCAGCTCGGCTCGGTCGATTACATTCACAAGCCGTTCAACCCCACCGTCGTGCGGGCGCGCGTGCACACCCACCTGCTGTTGCGCGATACGTTGAAGCAGATCGAGGAGCGGAACGCCGCCCTCGACGAAAAGACCAGGATGCTGGAGAGCTTGTCGGTCAAGCTCTCCAAATACCTCTCGCCGCAGGTCTATGCGTCGATCTTCGCCGGCTCGCGCGACGTGAAGCTGGCCACCGAACGCAAGCGACTGACGGTGTTCTTCAGCGACATCAAGGATTTCACCGCGACCACGGCCGACATGCAGCCGGAAGATTTGACGGCGATGCTGAACCGATATTTCACCGCAATGTCGAGGATCGCCCTGGCTCATGGCGCGCATATCGACAAATTCATCGGCGACGCGATGCTGATGTTTTTCGGCGATCCGGAAACCAGAGGCGTCGAAGAGGATGCGCGGGCCTGCGTGCGGATGGCCGTCGCCATGCAGCGGCAGATGGTCGAGCTGCAGCAGGAATGGCGCGCGCGCGGTTTCGAGCAACCCTTCGAGATGCGGGTCGGCATCAATACGGGGTATTGCAACGTCGGCAATTTCGGCTCGGAAGACCGGATGGATTACACGATCATCGGCGCCGAGGTGAACCTAGCGGCGCGGATCGAAGCGGCCGCCGATCCGGGCGGCATCTTGATCTCCTATCCGACCTATGCGCTGGTCCGCGACATCGTGTGCGCCGAGGAACGCGGCAGCATCGCCGCCAAGGGTATCCGGCGCGAGGTCCGCGTCTTCGCGGTGGCCGGCCTTGTCGAAGATCCCGATCCCGCGGCCGTTGCCCGCGCGTAGCCGGCCGGCTCTTTTGCGTCTGGCGCACCGTTCGGATCGGGCCGGCGCCCATTTCCAGCCGTCTCGGTCCGCTTCCGGGCCGCCCCTCGACGCCACGCTCGGCTGACGGCCGGCGCGGAGTACTGGAGCCGATCATTTCTCGCTACCGGGACGAGGTGCTCCGGCAAACCGATCCGCGACAACGTCATCAACAAGAAAGCGGCTCGACTGAGCAGCAGAGGGCGGCAGCGCAGGCCCTCAAGCGGCGATCGCCGTCAGGTGCCCGCGGGCGGCGTAGTCGAGAATGCGCTGGTCGCGGGTCATCAGTGTGGCATTCGCCACCCGTGCGGTGGCGACGATCAGCCGGTCAGCCGGGTCGCGATGAAATACGTCTGGTAGAGCGTAGCTTTCGGTCGCGATTTGCGGATTGAGCGGATCGATGGCGGGGCCGGGATCGGCCAGCGCTTCCTCAAGCCACAAGCCGATGGACTTGCCCAGGACGATACGGCCGCGCGAGGCCAGCAATGCAATCTCCCAAAGCGAGATCGCGGCGATCCGAAGGGTACCCGCCGCAGCGGCCTCGTCGATCGTGAGACGCGCTTCCGTTGAAAGATCGGCACTGCCGGCGACGAGCCAAAGCCACACATGAGTGTCGAGCAAGACCAAGCCCGGATCAGACGTTCTCGGCATCACCAGTCCACCCCGCATCCTCGATCGGGTTGATGATGTCGCCACATATCTTGATGCTCCCGGCCATGCGACCAAAGAGATCGATCGCCTTCTTTTCCACCGGGACCAGCTTGGCGACCGGCTTGCCCCGCTTTGTGATGATGATCGGCCGGCGCTGACGCGCCACCTCGTCCATCAGGCGCAGACAGTTGGCCTTGAAGTCCGCTGCGGCAACGTACCTATGGTTGGTCATTACGTTATGTCCATTGGCCATCTCTATCTAGCCATAGATGGCTGATCACTTCCGCGCAAGGGCACACGGCGGCATCATCGATCCGGAAGGCGCACTCCGACGACAGCAGGGCAGGCCGTAAGAGGCGGTCGCGCTGCCGGTCCTCGGCTGGTTCCAAGAAGGCTTCGACACCGCCGACCTGCGGGCCGCCCGCACGCTGCTCGATGAACTCGAAAACCCCGCCGCCCTCGACGCCGCCTTGGTGCGGTCGTGAAAGGCAGCAAAATTAGCCAGATGGCCATGCGATAGCTATCTTCCGACCACGAGCACTCATCCTGTCGCCGACGCGAAGAACCAGCTCTCCAAACTGATCGACCGCGCTTTGAGGGGCGAGGGGATCGTCATCACCCGCCGCGGCCAGCCGGTCGTCGAGCTGAAGCCGGTGCGACCGGTGCCGCGTCCGATTGCCGAAGCCGTTGTCGTCACACTGTTTGTCGTCGACCCGTCGAGCGCTCGCGCCGGGGCCTTTTTGTCGACACACCCGGAGATTGTCGTCGTCAGTGATTTGGGCGTCGCCGAGTTCTCGTCCGCCGTCGGGCGGCGAGTGCGGACGCGCGACCTCGCGCGGGAAGACGGGCAGCTTGCATTCTCCAATTTCGGTATATGGGTCGCACGATCCGTATACCGGGAGGAGATCACGACCGCCGATATCGACGCAGCAAATCGGATTTTCCGGCGTCTTGATGTTAACCTTCGTGCTCCGGATGCGATCCACATCGCGATCTCTCGGCGATTGGCGGCGACACTCGTCACTTTCGACCAAAGCATGGCCGCCGGCGCCCGGACTCTCGGCATAGCGGTTGCGACGCCCTGAGGGATGGTCGTCGGTGACCGGCGTCAGCAGTGTTACACTCCCAACCGCCACCCAAGCCGCGTACCCCTTCGCTGGCGGCAGTTCGAACCCGGTACCGCAGCCCCGGCTACCCGGCTGCCGGCGGCGCGGCTGCCTCGCCTTCGGCCTCGTCCATGTCGCGCAGCCGCATCGGATCGATGCCTTTGGCCCGCAGCTGAGCTTCCTCGGCGGATTGGGCAACATTGGCGGTGACCGTGACCGAGACCTCAGGGTGCAGCACGATTCGCAGCGAATGCAGCCCGGTGCTCTTGATGGGACGATCGAGGACGACCTGCCGCTTTCCGATCGTAAACCCGGCGGCAGTGACGGCTTCAGCGATATCGCGGGCCGAGACCGAGCCGTAGAGCTGTCCGCTCTCGCCGGCCTGGCGGACGATCACGAGCTGCAACCCTTCGAGCTTGCCGCCGATCTCGGCCGCCTCGGTCCGACGCTCGAGATTGACCGCTTCCAGCTGGACCCGCCGGCTCTCGAAATAGGCCCGGTTCTCCTTGGTTGAACGCAGCGCTTTCTTCTGCGGCAAGAGATAGTTGCGGGCAAAGCCGGGCTTCACTTTGACGACCTGGCCCATCTGGCCGAGTTTTTCGACCCGTTCGAGCAGGATGAGTTCAACCATCGATCTTCCCTCCGAGGGATTACCGCCCGCCGAGGCGCCGGCGCAGACCGAGCAGCCCGTCGAGCAGGCCCAAGAGTGCCAAGAGCAGCAGTGGCCAGCCGAACAGCCCGATCAGCACATAGAACGCGGCAAGCGGCATCGCCGGGCGCGCCAGCCGGCGGGCAAAGGCGTGCACCACGGCCAGTCCGGCAAGGCAAAACGGGACGCCGAGCACGATCATCGCGTTGCCGCCGAGAAAGCGCGCCGGCGGGCCGAGCAAGATCAAGAGGGCGGCGGTGCCGAGCAGCCCCGTCATCCAGAACGGCAGGGTCAGCGCCTCCATATCGGGTGACGGCCGCCAGTTCGCACCGAATCGAACCAGCAGGCTCTGGGCCAGGACACCGTTACCGATCATCAGCATCATCCACGAGGCGGCGAGGGTGCCGGGCCCGATGGCGGCGAAGGTATCGGCCAGGATGTCGGTCCGGGCGGTGGTGGCATCGGTCAGTTCCGCGAGTGCGGGAACCAGCGCCTGACGCAGCATCGATTGGACGGCCTGCGGGCCGCCGAGCCAAAAGAGGACGATGACGAAGGCCCCGAGCGCAAGCCCGGTCAGCCATGCCGCCAGCGCTCCGGGCGGATACCATTCGAGCGCGCCGTCGTCGCCGGTCCGCGCCAGCAGCGCCTGGCGCACCAGGAGAACCGCCGGCGCCGCATAAACCGAGGCAAATAGCGCCGCCACCACGATGTCGCGGGCCGCTGCCAGCAAGACCGTGGTCGCGGTCAGCCCGGCGATCGCCGCCGCGGCGGTGCCGAGCCACAATCCGGCGATGAACAGCGGCAGCGGTGTCAGAGAGACGAAGATCGCCGCCCCGGCCGAGCCGGTCAGTACGAAAAGATAGCAGGCGGCGCCGGCGGCGCCGCACAGCGCCGCCGGCGCGACCGCCCCGAACCGGCTCATCGCGGCCCTTTCGCTCGCCTCGGCGGCGTTCCCTATTTGACCATGTACGGCAGCAGGCCGAGAAAGCGCGCCCGCTTGATTGCCTGTGCCAACTCGCGCTGTCGTTTGGCCGAAACCGCGGTGATCCGGCTCGGCACGATCTTGCCGCGCTCCGAAATAAAGCGCTGCAAGAGCTTGACGTCCTTGTAATCGATCTTTGGCGCATTCGGCCCCGAGAATGGGCAAGATTTGCGCCGGCGGAAAAACGGCCGCCGTGCTGCCGCCGCGCGCATCGGTCGGATGTCCGATTGGCTCTCCATTTCACGCCTCCGCGGCGGCGGCGGCGGCGGCGCGTTCGCCCTCGGCCGGTCGCTCCGTCGCGCCCTCGCGCGGTTCGGCCCAGCGATCGCGATCGCCGGAACCGCGCCGCGCGCGGTCGTCGCGGCTGCCGCGGCTCAACATCATCGCCGACGGCCCCTCGTCGAAGGCATCCACCCGGATCGTTAAATATCGCAGCACGTCTTCGTTTATGCGCATCGTGCGCTCGAGCTCGGTCACCGCCGCCGCCGGCGCCGCCACCTGCAACAGTACGTAATGCCCCTTGCGATTTTTCTTCATGCGATAGGCGAGGTTGCGCAACCCCCAGTATTCGCGCTTTTTAACCTCGCCGCCATTTTCGGCGATCAGCTGGCTGAAACCCTCGGCGAGGCTGTCGACTTGCGCGCCCGAGATGTCTTGGCGCGCGATAAAGACGGTTTCATACAGAGGCATGCCGCGTCTTACCCGCTTTTCGATCGAACCATGTCCGGCTGCCGAGCCGGTTCCCCGGTCGCGCTGGCGGCACTATATCGCGATTGCAGCGGGACACAAGAAGGGCAAAGGCGCGCCATCCTTGACACCGGCGACGGCATCGCTATGAACCCGGCAGCTCGATCTGGTCGGGCTGGGGACGATCGGGGATTGGGGACGCGTTCGCGGTGAAACGCGCGATGTTGTTTCCGGGCCAGGGCTCGCAAGCGCTCGGCATGGGGAGGAGCCTTGCCGAGGGGTTCCCGGCGGCGCGGCGGCTCTACGAGGAGGTCGATGACGCGCTCGGCGAGCGCCTGTCGGGTTTGATGTTCGACGGGCCCGAGTGCACTCTCACGCTGACCGAAAACGCTCAGCCGGCGCTGTTGGCGGCGAGTCTCGCCGTGCTCAGGGTGCTGCAAGCGGAAGGCGGCTTTGTCCTCTCCCGCCACGTCGCCTATGTGGCAGGCCATTCGCTCGGCGAATATTCGGCATTGGCGGCGGCTGGAGCGCTCCCTGTCGGCGATGCGGCACGGCTCCTCCGGCTGCGCGGACAGGCGATGCAGCGGGCGGTGCCGCCCGGCCGCGGCGCGATGGCGGCGCTGATCGGCCTCGATGTCGATACCGCGCGCCAAGTCGCCGCCGAGGCCTCGCGCCCGGTTGCCGGAGCGGCGCGGATCTGCACCGTGGCCAACGACAACGCCCCGGGTCAAGTGGTCGTCAGCGGCGATCGCGACGCGGTCGAGCGCGCAATCGCCATCGCACGAGCCTATGGCGGACGCCGATCCGTCGTCCTGCCGGTCAGCGCGCCGTTTCATTCGCCGCTGATGGCGCCGGCCGCGGCGGAAATGCGCGAGGCGCTCGAGGCGGTCGAACTGCGCCCGCCGCTCGTCCCGCTGGTCGCCAACGTCTCCGCAGAACCGATCTGCGAACCCGGCGAAATCAAGCGCCTCTTGGTCGAGCAGGTGACGGCGATGGTGCGGTGGCGGGAAAGCATGTTGTTTCTCGCGGAGGACGGGGTCGAGGAAGTCGTCGAAACCGGCGCAGGGCGTGTGCTCGCCGGACTTTCAAGGCGAATTGTCCCCGATCTCAAGGCGCGGTCGGTAGGCACCGCCGCTGAGGTCGATGCCTTTCTCAGCGACTTCTGATCCGGCCGTCGGCGATGTTCGATCTGTCCGGCCGAACCGCCCTGATCACCGGAGCCTCGGGCGGCATCGGCGGGGCGATCGCTGGCGCCCTGCACGACCGCGGCGCCGCGGTGATGCTCGCCGGCCGGCGGGAAGAGGCGCTGCGCGCGCTCGCCAGGCGGCTCGGCGACCGGGTCCATGTCGCGGTGGCCGCTCTCGACGACCCGGCGGCCCCCGAACGCCTGGTGCAGGAGGCCGAGGCTGCGATGGGGCGGATCGACATCCTGGTCAACAATGCCGGCCTCAACCGCGATGCATTGGCGCTGCGGATGACCGACGCGGATTGGCAAACGGTGATCGACGTCGACCTCACCGCCGCCTTTCGGCTCACCCGCTCGGTGCTGCGCGGCATGGTGCGGCGCCGGCACGGGCGGGTCATTGCGATCAGCTCTGTGGTCGCCGTCGCCGGCAACCCCGGCCAGGCGAACTACGCCGCGGCGAAGGCGGCGATGATCGGGATGTCGAAATCGATCGCCGCAGAGGTAGCGCGCCGCGGCATAACCGTGAATTGCATTGCTCCAGGCTATATTGTAACAACGATGACCGAGCGTCTGACCGCCGAGCAACAGGCCCGGCTGGCCGGCGCCATCCCCGTTGGACGATTCGGCGGCCCCGAAGATGTCGCCGCCGCCGTCGTCTATCTGGCGAGTTCCGAGGCCGCTTATGTCACCGGTCACACCTTGCACGTCAACGGCGGCTTAGCCATGATATAGGGTGCCGGTGTCCGGCTACCGCGGGGCCGAACTGGCGCTGCCGGGGCAACGATGCGATTCCGACCCGCCTTGACCGCGGTACCCGACAGCTGCAGCATCACGGCGGGTGGCGCCCGCAAACCCAGGACCGACGCGACTTTCGACCAAGCCACTGAAGGGAACTACGGATGAGTGACGTCGCCGAGCGGGTCAGGAAAATCGTCGTCGAACATCTGGGCGTCGACGAGTCGAAAGTGACCGAAAACGCGAGCTTTATTGACGATCTGGGCGCCGACAGTCTGGACACGGTCGAACTCGTGATGGCCTTCGAAGAGGAGTTCGGCTGCGAGATCCCGGATGACGCGGCCGAGAAGATCGTGACCGTCAAGGATGCCATCAGTTTTATCGAATCGCACGGTTGACCGGTCGCTGCGGCGCCGGTTTTGGCGCCCAAACGAGTTGATGACATGCGCCGCGTCGTCGTAACCGGCATCGGCTTGGTGACGCCGCTCGGCATCGGCCTCGAGCGGAACTGGCGCAGTCTGATCTCGGGCCGATCGGGGATCCGCCCGATCCAAAGCTTCGAGGTTTCGGATCTGCCGGCCAAAATCGCGGCACAGGTGCCGCGCGGCGATACCGGTGCCGGGCTGTTCAACGCCGACGACTGGGTCGAGCCCAAGGACCAGCGCAAGATGGACGGCTTTATCATCTTCGCGCTGGCCGCCGCGGCCCAAGCGGTCGAGGATGCGGGTTGGAGCTCCCCCAGCGACGAGGCGCGCGAACGCACCGGGGTAATGATCGGCTCCGGGATCGGCGGCCTTTCGGGGATCACCGAGGGGGCGCTGACCCTGCACGAGCGCGGTCCGCGCCGATTGTCGCCGTTTTTTATTCCCGCCAACCTGATCAATCTCGCCTCGGGGCATGTCTCGATCCGCTACGGCTTCACCGGACCGAACCATGCGGTGGTGACGGCCTGCTCATCGGGTGCGCATGCGATCGGCGACGCGGCGCGCTTGATCATGCTCGATGATGCGGACGTTATGATTTGCGGCGGCACAGAGGCGGCGATCTGCCGGCTGGGGTTGGCCGGCTTTGCCGCCGCCCGGGCATTGTCGACCGCGTTCAACGATGACCCGCCGCGGGCCTCGCGGCCGTGGGACCGTGATCGCGACGGTTTTGTCATGGGTGAAGGCGCGGGAATTCTCGTGCTCGAGGAATACCAGCACGCCCGCAGACGCGGCGCCAAGATCTACGCCGAAGTTATCGGTTACGGCCTGTCGAGCGACGCCTTTCACCTCACCGCACCGGCGGAAAACGGCGACGGCGCCGTTCGCTCGATGCGCAACGCCCTGCGGCGCGCCCGTATCGAGCCGGAAGCGATCGACTACATCAACGCCCACGGTACCTCGACACCGCTCGGCGACGAGGTCGAGCTCGGTGCCGTGAAGCGGCTTTTCGGCAAGCACGCCTACGAATTGTCGATGTCGTCGACAAAATCGGCGATCGGCCATCTCCTGGGTGCCGCCGGCAGCGTCGAGGCGATCTTTTCGATCCTGGTAATCCGCGACGGCCTTGTGCCGCCGACTTTGAACCTTGACCACCCGTCGCCGTCGTGCGACATCGATCTGGTGCCGCTGCGAGCAAAGCAGCGCAAGGTGCGGTACGCGCTGTCCAACTCCTTCGGCTTTGGCGGGACCAACGCCTCCCTTATCTTCACCGGCCCGCCTTGAGCGGGCGCGCCCGAGCCCGCCGCCCGGCGCCGCCGCTGCGCGGGTTTGTTCAGCTCTGCGCCTGGGCCCTGTTGACGGTCGCGTTGTTTGTCGCGGCACTGGGCGCGATCGGCTATGCGCTGTGGGCCGATGCCAGCGGAAGCGGTCCCCTGAGAGAGGCGCGAACGCTCGTCATCCCGCCACACTCGGGGGTTGCCGAAATTGCCGCATTGTTGGTCGAAAACGGTGTGATCCGACATCGGCTGGCGTTCGAAGCCGCGGCCGCGATCGCTGGTCAGGGGGCGGCGCTGTTGGCCGGCGAATACGAATTCCCGGCGGGCGTCAGCCCGCTGCAGGCGGTCGCGTTGATTGCCGGCGGCAAGACCGTCCGGCACCGCCTGACCGTGCCCGAGGGATTGACGAGCCCGGCGATCGTGGCGCTGGTGCAGCGGGCGCCGGCGCTCGACGGCACTCCCGGAGCCCCGCCGCCCGAAGGCGCGCTGCTGCCGGAGACCTATATCTACAGTTACGGAGAGACGCGCCGGGCGATGCTCGAACGGATGCAACAAGCCATGGCGCGCGCTCTGACCCAGGCCTGGTCCGTACGCCGGCCGGATCTGCCGCTCGCCGATCCGGAACAGATGCTGATTCTGGCTTCGCTCGTCGAGCGCGAAGCGGCCCGCGCGGACGAACGCCGCCGCATCGCCGCAGTGTTCGTCAACCGGCTGCGGCTAGGCATGCCGCTGCAGTCCGATCCGAGCGTGCTTTACGCGCTGAGCGAGGACGGTACCGGCAGGCTCGACCGGCGGCTGACGCATGCCGACCTGGCCATTGCCTCCCCCTACAACACCTACCGCATGAAGGGCCTGCCGCCGGGTCCGATCGACAATCCCGGGGCCGCTGCCTTGCGCGCCGCGGCCCGGCCGGCGCCGACCGACGACCTCTATTTCGTCGCCGACGGTGCGGGCGGGCATCTCTTTGCCAAGACGCTCGCCGAACACAACCGCAACGTCGCATTATACCGCCAGGCGGCGGCGTTGCACCCGGCTGCCGGCGCCGGTCTGCGGTCGCAGCCGCTCGACGGCCTCGCACCGTGACGCGGCGCCCGCGGCGGTGGCCGGGCCGGCTATAACGCCGTCAGAGGAGCACCACCCTCTTGGCGCTCGCCAGCATGACCGGATTTGCCCGCGCCGAGGGCGAAGGCTGCGGCATTTCCTGGGTGTGGGAGATCAAGAGCGTCAACGGCCGCTCGCTCGATCTGCGTCTACGCCTCCCGCCAGGCTACGATTCGTTGGAGCCGGAGCTGCGCGGCGAACTGGCGCGCCGCTTCCGCCGCGGCAGCTTCGCCGCGGGCTTGAGCGTCACCCGCACCGCGCCGGCGGCACTGCGCATCGATCGTCGGCTGTTGGCTCAGCTCATGGCACTCGTCGACGAGCTGGCCGGATCGGTCGCGGCCGCCCCGCCCCGCCTCGACGGGCTGTTGGCCCTGAAAGGCGTTGTCGAGACCGTCGAGGACGATCAGGAGGAGGTCGTCGGGGATCGGCGGCAGGCGGTTCGCCGCGGCTGGGCCGAGGCGGTCGATCGGCTGGCCGCTGCGCGAGCCGAGGAGGGGGCCCGGCTCGAGGTGCTGCTCTCGGATCAGCTCGATGCGATGAGGCGCCTGGTTGCGGCGGCGGCCGAATGCGCCGCGGCGCAGCCGGCGGCGATCCGGTCGCGGCTGCAAGCGGCGCTCGCCGACCTCGCCGTCTCGCTACCGGCGGTGCCGGAAGAGCGGATCGCTCAGGAAGCCGCGCTGCTGGCGGTGCGATCGGACATCCGCGAGGAGCTCGAACGGCTCTCCGCCCATCTCGCACAGGCCAGCGAGCTGTTGCGCGAGACCGTCGCGGTCGGCCGCCGCCTCGACTTCCTGTGCCAGGAACTCAACCGCGAAGCCAATACGCTGTGCGCCAAATCCGCCGATATCGAGCTGACCCGCATCGGGATTTCGCTGAAGGCGGCGGTCGAGCAGTTCCGCGAGCAGGTGCAGAACGTCGAATGAGTGGTGCCGCGACGGCGCGGCAGGGGTAGCGATCCGGCGCGCCGTCTCCGGCAAACCCCGCAGCGCCCCTGCTGGATCGACGCTGTACGTCCTTCGACTGCGCGCTTCGCCCGCGCTCAGGATGAGGCACTTTGAACAATGCCATCAAAGCTTTACCTCATGGTGAGGAGCGTCCCGGCGATCCCCGGAACGTCCGCCCTTGGCGGGCGGCCGTCCGGGGACGGACGCGTCTCGAACCACGTACCTGGCAGGTGCAGCGCAATTCTTGCCCAGCCGCAATACCTCAACAACCCATCCGCCGCGCCGCAGACCGCGTTCGCCGCGGTCCTGCCCTGATGCTCGCGGCGCCATTTTTCCCGGTCAGCCGGTGGCGTCTCGCCAGGCCGCAAACGCGGCGCGGAGGATCGCGGTCACGGTTGGCAGGTCATTGCATTTCGTGTTGATGACGATGTCGAAATTCAGCGGGTTGGTGACATCGACGCCGTAGAGCGCGCCATATCTTCTTTTCTCGCTGGCGGACCGCCGCTCGATGCTCCGCCGCACTTCCGGCACGGATTGCGCCTCCTCGCCGATGCGCCCCTCCTTCTGCAGATGCCCGAAAATGCGCTGCGCGGCGGCGTCCGGGTCGAGTACGAGAAACACTTTGAAGGAACCCGGCATCCAGTGCCACGCCATGCGCGAATCGATGACGAGCCGCTGTTCGCTGCGATACATCTCTTGAAGCAATTGATCGACTTCGAGATCGATCTCCCGCTGCACTTCGGCGGAGATGTTGATCGCCTCGATCGATTGGCCGCGCTCGGCCGCGAGCTGCCGGAACCGGTCGCCGGATGAGAAATGGCGAAATCCGAGCGCGGTCGCGACCGCCTTTGCGGTGGAGGATTTGCCCGAACCGGGCGATCCGGCAATGGTGATGATCTCTCTTTTCATTGACCGATACTCTCGGATCGAGAGTCGACGGTCAATGCGGTCGACCGCGGCCGCGCGCTGCCGTTAGCGCAGCCCTAGCAAGGATGAGGAAAAGAATCCCGCCGGCTCCTCAAACCGTCATTCCGGCCGGAGCGAAGACTGACCCCTTTTCAACAGCCCGCTAGAGCGTCCGACGCGGCCGCTTCCTTATCGGTTCTCCGGTTCAAAAGGGAACTTCCGGCAACGCCTGCGTGCCTTTCTGTTGCACGGATTGGAGCGCCTCCGGATTGAGGCCCAGCGCCAGCAGAATCGTTGGGGCGATCTGCATGGTCTCCACCGGGCTGGTCACCTTCCCCGCAGAAAAACTCGGATTTGACAGCAACATCATCACGTTCGTGTCGTCGTGCGAGAAGCCGCCGTGCTCGGCGAGTTTCTTGGTGCTGCCCGAGTAGGTGACGCCGATATTCGGCGTGACGATGATGTCCGGCGTGCGCGGGTCGCCGCTCGGCGGCAGTCCCGGCAGGTTAAACATCTGGCCGATCGCCGATCCCCAGAAGATCTCGCCAATTCCAGCAATGTTTTTCGTCGTCGGCGACTGACTTTCGGGCATCACCACGGCCTTCGTGGTGTCTCTCGCATGCTTCAGCCAAAGCAGCGAGATGTCGTCTTCGGTGGGCCCGATCCCGGTCCGGTTTGCCGGGGACTCGGAGAACGGCAGCAGGTTCTCCAGGATCGTCGCCGGCGACGTCGTTATCGGGTCGCCGGGCTTGGTCGATATGCCGAGATATCGCGCCGAGTCGATCGGGCTTTGGCCGTGCTTGGCCGAGATGACGATCAGCGTCGAATCCGACAAACCGCCTGTCTTGAGTGCATCTTTCCGATCATTAAGTCGGCAAATTTGATCTCCCCCAGCAGCGCAGGGGTCGGCGCGCCTTCGCCGTCGAGATAGCCGCCGGTCATATGCACCGACTTTTCAATGAGCTTCTCGCCGACGCTGACCACCTGGAAGTTCATCCCGAACAGATTGGGCGTCTGCGCCTTTTTGCCGTCGTGCGTCAGTCCGTTGATCTCGTTGAGGATCGCCTGCACCTTGAGACTGTCGTAGCACTGAATGTTCGCGAAGCTGTCGGTCCAGGCGTTGCTGCTCGAAACCGCGGTCTGGTCCGGCAGCGGGTCACATTTCAACAATTTCACCTGCGGCAGGGCCACCGGTACTGAATTGATCTCGGGCGAGTAGTAGTCGTCGAGGTTCTTCCCGTCGCCGGGGCCCGACACTGACGAGTAGGACGGATGCTTGTCCGACCATGCGGTATAGAGGCCGTGCGCATGCGCCACGCCGAAAATCGTGTTGGTGCGAACGAAGTTCCACGGGTAGACCGGGGCACAGTTTTTCGCGGGATCGCGCTCGAGCCGTGTCGGATCGATGGACGCGATGCCGCCGTCGCCGGTTGGTGCACCCCCGTTCAGGAGAGTCTTGTTGATATCGATCCCCTCGTCGAATTCCGTGGTCGTGCCGGTCGGCGCTGCCCCGACCTTGCACAGGCTTGGCGCTCCGTGAACGCCGTTGCCGGTCGTCTTCGCGGGTGGATCGAGCGACCGGTCGTAGGCGACGTCGTAGAATGCGCCGACGCTGCGCGGCGAGCCCCCGCTCACCAATGCCATCAACCCGGGGAATGAATCGGACGGCTCCGACGTGGTGGCTTCCAGATAATTCAGCCCCGTCTCCGCGAGTTTCTGCAGATTCGGGCAATAGGGCGCGCCGCCGTTGACGCCGGTGATCCCGGCTGTGCAGTTGATGAAATCCAGGGCGTGCATGCCGTCGATACTTATCAGGAGGACGTGCTTGATCGGCGTGGCGGCCGCGGGCCCGGCCGCGGCCGCCGACAGTGCCGTCGCCAGGATGGTGCTCCCCAATAATCCGCGCATGATCCGCTCCCTCGCCGTGGTTGCCGCGGGGACGCTAGTCGCGTCATGTTACAGGAGGGCGGCGGTTGGATTGCAGTCAGATGACGGAAGGGACGCATCGCCGGCCATTGCCAGGGCGCGGGCGAGGTCGCAAAATTGGGCGACCGACAGCTCTTCGGCGCGCGCCGTCGGCGCGATCCCGGCGGCTTCGAGCAGCTGCCCGACCGCAACCCCGAGCGGTTCGAGGCTCGAGCGCAGCATTTTGCGGCGCCGGCCGAAGGCGGCGCCGGCGACCCGTTCGAGCACGGCTTTGTCGGCCGAGGCGAGCGGCTCGACGCGCGGTACGATCGCGACAAGGCTCGATGTGACCTTGGGCGGCGGCACGAAGGCGGCGGCCGGCACGTCGAACAGGATCTTCGCCTCGGCGAGCCATTGCACCATGACGCCCAGACGCCCATAGGCCTTGCTGCCCGGAGCGGCGACGAGGCGCAGCGCCACCTCGCGCTGAAACATCAGGGTCAGGCTTTCGAATTCCCGGATCCGGTCGAGCCAGCCCAGGAGCAGCGTCGTGGCGATATTGTAGGGCAGGTTGGCGACGATCTTGCGCGGCGAGCCGACGAGGGCGCAGGGATCGACCGTGAGCGCGTCGTCGGCGACGACCGTCAGCCGCCCCGGGCAAAGGCGGGCGAGGTCATCAAGGGCGGCAAGACAGCGCCGGTCGCACTCGACCGCAACGACGTGCCGCGCGCCCGCCGCCAACAGCTCTCGGGTGAGGCCTCCGGGCCCGGGGCCGATCTCCACCACGTTCGTATGGTCGAGCCGGCCGGCGGCGCGCGCGATCTTTCGCGTCAGGTTGAGATCGAACAGAAAGTGCTGACCGAACCGTCGGCTGGCGGCGATGCCGTAATGGCGGGCGACTGCGCGCAGCGGCGGCAGCGCGGTCGCGACCGGGGTGGGCACAGCGGTCAGACCGCCGCCTGCCGCCGCGCCGCCATCTCGGCTGCCAGGACGAGCGCGGCGCAGAGGCTGTCCGGCCGTGCCCTGCCCGACCCGGCGAGCGCCAAGGCGGTGCCATGGTCGGGCGAGGTGCGCACGAAGGGCAGCCCCAGGGTGACGTTGACAGCGCCGTAGAAATCGATGGTCTTGACCGGGATCAATGCCTGATCGTGATACATGCAGAGCGCGGCGTCATAGCCTGCGCGGGCCTCGGGGTGAAACATCGTATCGGCCGCCAGCGGCCCCTCGACGGCGACGCCGGCGGCGCGCAGGGCCGCCACCGCAGGCTCGATGATTTCGCGCTCCTCGCGCCCGAGGGCGCCTTCTTCGCCGCCATGCGGATTGAGCCCGGCAACGGCGAGAACCGGGGCGGCAATGCCGAAATCCCGCCGCAATGCGGCGGCGGCGACCCGGCCGGCGTGGACGATCGCTTGCCGATCCAGGCCTTCGACCGCCCGCCGCAGCGGCAGATGGACCGTGACCGGCACGACCCGCAGGCCGCCGCCGGCGAGCATCATCACCGGCGGCTCGGCAACCCCGCCGAGTGCCGCGAGGAACTCGGTGTGTCCGGGATAGGCGAAGCCGGCGCGGTAGAGGCTCGCCTTGTGGATCGGATTGGTCACGACCGCGAGTGCGCGCCCGCCCCGAACATCGTCGACCGCGGTCTCAATCGCACCGATCACCGCCGCCGCATCGGCCTCGTCCGGGCGCCCTGGCCGGCCGCGCAACGCCCGTCCGATCGGCGCCACCGGAAGCCCCTCAGCGAAGACCTCCGGCGCCTCCAATGGGGTGCGGATCGGCCGGACCGGGACCGGCCAGCCGAGCCGGTCGGCGAGCGCCGCCAGCCGGGGCGGATCGTCGATCAGGTAAAAGGGCGGGATGCCGCTGCCGCGGGCGCGCCAGGCCGCGAGCGCAATTTCGCCGCCGATCCCGGCCGGTTCCCCCATCGTCACGGCAAGCGGCAAGACCACCCGCTTCACACCCGGACATCGACAAAGGCGGCCTGCCGCAGATCGCGCAGGTAGCGCCGCGCCAGGATGTCGAGGCGCTGGTGCGTCAACGTGTTCTCAACTTCCTCGCGGGTCAGCGGGGCGACGGCCGCCGGCGCCGATTTGCCGCAGACCATGATCACCCCGACCCCGTTCTTCTGCAGGATCGGCTGCGACGGCTTGCCGATCCCCAGGCCAAGCACAAAGCTGCGCATCGACGGCGCGATCTGGCCGAGGCGAAGATCGCCCTCGCTCGACAGCTGCGGCGCCCTCTCCTTGCCGATCCGCAGCATGTCCTCGCAGTTTTTCGCCGCTTGGCGGACGCTTGTCGCTTGGGCGAAGGCGGACTGGCGCGCCGCCTCGCTCGCCTGCGGCGGCAGCGGAAAGACGACCTGAACGAGATGCAGCGTGGTATCCTCGGCATCGGCCGCGCTGTCGCCGCTGCGCCGATCGAGCACCAACAAGAGGTAGTAGCCGGCCGGGGTGCGGACTGGCGGCGACAACTCTCCGGGCCGCATCTGCAGCACCGCCTTGGCCAGCTCGGGAGCCAATTGCTGCGGACTGATCCAGCCGAGATCGCCGCCGACCGCGGCGGTCGGCGATTGCGAGAATTGCTGGGCGATCGCGGAGAAGCGCGCCCCCCGCTTCATTTCATCGATCAGCCGCAGCGCGGTCTGCCGGACCCTTTCGTCCTGTTGCGGATTGTCGACGACGAGCAGGATTTCGGCGACCCGGGTCCGCGGCTGGTGCTCGGCGTCCTTCAGCCGCTTCAGCGCGTCGTCGATTTCCTCTTCGGAGATCGGGCTGGTATCCTCGGCCCGCTGCCGCACCAACTTCGCCCATAGAATCGAGGCCTTCAGCTGATCGATGAGGGCGCTGCGATCGACGCCGTGCGATTTGAGGACATCGTCGAGCTGGGCCGCGGTCAGGTTATTTTGCTTGGCGATCGAGGCGACCGCCTTGTCGACCTCGGCGTCGGTGGTCGTGACGTTCTGCCGTTTGGCCTCCTCAAGCTCGAGTTTTTCGTCGATCATCGCGCGCAGCACCTGATTGGCGAGCCGGGCGCGGCTTTCCGGCGAATCGCCGATATTCGTCGACAGCATTACCATCTTCATCCGCGACGTGAGGTCGTCGACCGAGATCACCTGGTCATCGACAACGGCGGCGATCCCGTCCGATGGATACGGCCCGGCAGCGGGCGGCGAGGCGGGCTGCCGGACCGCCGGGTTGCGCGCCGCCGCCGCGACCGCGCAAAGACAGGTAAAGGCAACGACGAACCAACGAACGGCGACCATCGACTCAACTCCGTGTCTCAGCCGTGGCTCAATTCTACATCGTTGCGCGGCTGCTGTCGCCTCGACCGCGCCGACCCCGGGCGGCTAGGGAAGGACACCGCCGGAAATCGACGCGACGGTGCCGCCGACCTCGCCGAGATTCTTGAACACGACGCTGAACAGCACCGAGATGCCTGGCGTCACCGCGCCGTTGGTGATGCCCGATTGCGTCAGCTGGCCGACAAAGGCCATGCACTCATCCTGGTAGACCGCCGCCAGGGTGGCGTAGAGGCTGGCGTTTTTCAATTCCACCATCGGCACGGCGTTGATCAGATTGGTGCTGTTGATCAGGTTGAGCGTCTCGCTGCCTTGCAGCGACCAGTAGCGGGTGAGCTTGGCGGTGGCCGTGAAGCTGAGCTGCTCCTGCTTGCCGTAAAGCACGGTTGTCCCGGTCGCGGGGTTGAACGCGACCTCGCTCGGCAGCTCCGGCGGCACCTCGAGAAAGTTAGCGCTGAGGCGCAGATTGGCCGGACCGGCGCTGATCGAGGCCTGCTGGCCGCGATTGGCGAAAGTGTTGCCGTCGAGGCGAAAGCGATAGATTAGATCGAGATAGGAGTTGGGCGACAGGACGACCCGGCCGACGATGTCGGAGAGCCGCTGCTCGGCGCCCGAGCCCGGCGGCAGGAACGGGTTGGTTTCGGCCCGGTAGCTCTGCCCGACGAGCGCCCGCCAGCTGCCGCCGGAATTGTCGTAGAGGCCGAGCTTGAGGCCGTAATCGACCCGCTGGCCGGTATCGAGAATGTCGTAGCCGGCGAGCCGGTCGGGCCGGAACAGGTCGGTATCGTCAAATTCGAACGACAGGCTGTCCTCGTCCGGGATCTGGCGCTGATTGCCGCCGTTGGGCGCGGCATAGACGGCGGCGATCGGCTCGATCAGCGGGGTCAAGCTGCTGCCGGGGTGGATCAGCGGATAGCTCCATTGCAGCCCAACCTGCGGGAAGGCGCGGCCGGTGACAAAATTGGTCGCGGTCGGGGAGAGCGGCGGCAACCCGTTCTGCGAGAAGAACCCCGACGGCAGGTCGGGGTTCGAAGACGCACTCAGATTGTTGACCCAGTAGCCGTCGCCGCGCAGGCTGGCGGTGAACTTGTACTGCCCGCCAATCCCGTCCTCGAAGTCGCGCTCCCACTGCGGGCCGAGCGACAGCCGCCGCGTCTGCGTCCCGACCTCGCGGATGATGTCGAGCAGATTGGCGTTGAGGTTCCAGCGGCCGCCGAGCGCATCGGGTTGGCTCTGCCAGTTTTGATTGATCACCGGCAGCACGATCGGTTGCGTCGAATTGCCAATGCCGGGCAACAGCGGCTGAAACGCGTAAGTGTCGACGCTGGTCAAGCCGCGCGGCTCGAAGCCTTCGAGGTAGCCGTGCGAGATCTCGGCATTCAACAGCGGATTGCCATAGCCGAATTCCAATAGATAGCTCTGATCGGTGACGCGCTGGATGTCGAGGCCGGTGCGCCAGGTGTCGTTCAAGTCGAATTGACTGGTGGCATTGATGTTACCGCGCACCATATTGCCGGTGCTGCTCGTCGTCGATTCGGGGTTGCTGTAGTTGATGCTGGCTTGGGCGTCGATCATTCCGTTGCTGAAACTTTCGCGATAGTCGAGGTCGAGCAGCGGACCCGCCCTGGCGGTGAAGCGCGGATCGATCGTCAGGTCCTTGTCCGGTCCGAGCACCAGGAAATAGGGGATCGACGCATGCGCCCCGATCGTGCTGGAGCCGCCGAAGGTCGGGGCGAGGAAGCCGGTGGCGCGTTTGACGGTGGGGTCGGGAAACGACATGTAGGGGGAATAGAAAACCGGCCAGCCGTCGATCTCCATCGTCATGTCGCGCAATTCGACCAGCTTCAAATCCGCGTCGTGGATGATCGTCCGCGCCTCGAGTTGCCAGGCCGGCGACGCGCTCGGATCGCGCGGGCATAGATCGCACGGCGAATAGACGGCGCGGGTCAGCTCGGTATGCGAGCCGCGGGTGCGCCGCGCCGTATTGGCTGCTAGCCGCGAGCGATCGCTGAGCAGCATGCGCACGTTTTTGGCGAAACCCTCGTTCATCGCGTCGCGCAGCTCGAGATAATCGGCGAACAGGATTTCGCCGGTCGGCTGCGACAGGCTGACATGGCCCGACGCCGTGACCGTGTCGGTGCGCTGGTTGTAGGTGACGGTGTCGGCGAGCAGGGTCTGGCCGTTTTGGCTGATTTCGACATTGCCGCGGGCAACGATCAGCGCCAGCTGGTCGGCGTACTCGATCTCGTCGGCGCGGAACACGATCGGGGCGTTGGGGTTCTGCTGCGTACTCGGCCGCTGGAACAGTTGGGCGGCAGCCGGCGGCGCGGTGAGGCCGAGCCCCGCCCACAGGGCAAGCCAGGCGAGGGCGAGCCCTGTGCGCCGCCGCATCAGCCGTCTTCCAGATGGAGCAGCATCGATACGCCAAAGATCAGGCAGATCCCGGTCGGGGTCCAGGCAGCGAGCGCCACCGGAACCCTGCCGGCGAGCCCGAGGGCGAAGACGATATCGGAAAGCACGTAGAGTGCGAACCCGCTGACCACCCCGGCGACGATCATCGCCAGGACCCGGCCGGCCCGCTGCGTGCGCAGGCTGAACGTCGCCGCCACCAGCACCATCGCGCTCAGCAGAAACGGGCGGGCCAGCAGCACGTCGAAATGCAGGCGATGGCGCTGCGACGGAAAACCCAATTCTTCCAGAAGCTCGATAAAGCCGGGCAGCTCCCAGAAAGACATCGTTTCAGGCGAGGCAAAACTCTCCTCGATCTTGCCCGGCGTCAGCTGGGTCGGCAGGCGCAACAGCGCGAAGGGCTGCGGCGGCTGGTCGGGCACCCAGCGGATGCCGTCGGCGATCAGCCACTCGCCGGCTTCGAGGGTCGCGGTGCGGGCGTCGATGCGCGCCGCATAACGGGTTGGTCCGTCGAACAGAAAAGCGGTGACGCCGTCGAGGACAAAGCCCGCGGCGCTGCGCTTTTCGGCATGGATGATCGCCTGGTTGCGGCGCGCGTCGCTCTGCCGCAGCCACAACCCGGAGTTCGACAGCAGCAAATCCTCCCCACTCTCGTTCAAAACATGCGCCTTCAGCTGCTCGAAGCGGGCCTCGGCGAGCGAGGCGACCGGGTTGAAAATCGTCACCGCAAAGACGCCGACAAGCAGCGCCACGATCACCGCCGGGGTCAGAAACTGCCAGACCGAGATGCCGGCGGCGCGGGCAACGATCAGCTCGTTGCTGCGCGTCAGTCGCCAGAACGCCAGCATCGTGCCGAACAGGATCGCAAACGGCAGCGCTTCCTGCGCCGTCTGCGGCAGTTGCAGGCCGGCCATCTTGAACAGCAGCCACAGCGTGGCCTCGGCTCTGGCGCCGCCGCGGCGCACCAGTTCGATATAGTCGATGAGAAAAGTGACCACCGCCATCGCTGCGAAGACGCCGCAGAACCAGCCGAAGAATTGGCGGGCGATGTAGGCCGACAGGGTCCTGGCAAGCTGCATCGCCACCCTTCCGGAGCGGCCGTCAGGCGGGGCCGCGCGCGGCCAGGCCGGGCCAGCGGAAGCCGGCCCGGATCCCGCCGTGCAGCAGAACCCCGAGCCCGAGCCCAAAGGGCAAGAGATCGACGACGTACATCAGCGGGATCGCGGCGACAAAACGGCTCGCCAAATCGTCGACGCCGAGGTCGAGCAGCTCGAACAGAAAGGCGGCCCCGGCGGCGAGCCCGACGCGCCGCCCATAGCCGCGGCGATTGAGCTCCCCCGGCAACAAGCAGGCGAGCGGAATGAGCGCGAAGCTGAAGACCGAAAGCGGGATCAGAATGCGCCGATGGGCCTCGGCGACAAAACTGCGACGCAGCGCCGGATCGAGCCCCGCGGGGGGGAAGAACAAGTCGGGAAGAAAGCGTTCCTGAACCTCGCGATAGCGATCGATCGGGGCATCGCGCAACGTACCCAGATCGAGCGTGTAGCGGTCGAAAGTCAGAATCGACAGCTTCTTCGCCTCGGTGTCGAATTGCTGGCGGCTTCCCTTCAGCATGACGATGCGCTGCCCCGACGGGGTGTCGACAAAGAGGGCGCGCTCGGCCAGGATCGCGACCGGACGCCGCGGGTCGCGGTCGTCGTTGATCATCAATCCGGCAACCTCGCCGCGATCGTCGCGGCTGCGCGCATAAAAAGTGATCTTGTCGGCGATCGTCGTGAAGGTTCCGGACTGGATGAGGCTCGACACGAACCGGGTGCGGATCTCGAACTCCAGATCCTTGAAGGCGCGGTTCGCCACCGGCAGAAAATAGGCCGATAGGCTCATCAGAACGAAAAAGGCGATCCCGGCCAGCGCCAGCACCGGTCGGGCCAGCGCCAACGGCGACAATCCGGCCGAGCGCATTACCACCAGTTCGCTTTCGACGGCGAGCCGATTGAACGTGAACAGCACCGCGATGAAGACCCCGATCGGCAGCACGACGTCGAGAAATCGCGGCAGGATCAGCACCGCGAGATAGAGGAACAGATCGATCGACAGACCGCGATTGACGATCAGATCGATGAGGCGAAGCGATTGCGCGATCCAGACCGCGATGCTGAGCGCCGCCGTGACAAAGACCATGACCCCGAGGCTCTGGCGGCGGATATAGCGGTCGAGCGTCTTCATCGGGCTCGGATCATAGAAACCCGGCCCCGCCGACACCAGCACCCGGGCGCGCGCGTCGTCGTCGTCGCCCGATGTTGCGGCGCTGGCGCCGCCGCCTTCCGCTGTTGTATCTAGTCGGCCGTTCGCTGCAGCGGCGCCGGCCGGTCCCGGCGCCGGGCAACCCGAGCGGTTTCGAGGCCCTTCTCATGCAGATCAGTTTCGTCGCGCCGGAGCTACCCGGCGGGGGTGCCGTGGCAGCGGGAATCTGGGAGGAATGCCGGCTCACGCCCGCGGCCGAGCGGCTTGACGAGGCGGCGCGCGGCGCCGTCCGGCGGGCGCTCGCCGCCGCCCCGCGGTTTGCCGGCAAGAAGGCCGAGCTGTTGCCGATCCTGGCGCCCGCGGAGCTGCCGCTAAGCCGGATCGTGCTCTGCGGCCTGGGCAAACCCGAGGCCGCCGATACCAGGTTATACGAGGAGCTAGGCGGCGCCCTCGTGCCGCACCTGAACGGCGCCGGCGAAACCGCCGCTTGGGTGGCGATCGATGTCGCCCCGGCGGCGCCGGTCGGCGCGGCCGCGGCGGCCGCCCATCTCGCCCTCGGCGCCCGCCTCAGAAGCTACCGCTTCGACCGCTACAAGACCAGGCAGAAGCGGGACCAGCAGGCCTCGCTCGACCGCTTGGCGGTGGCGACGGCGGCGGCGACCGCCGCCCAACGCGCCTTCGAGCCGCTCGAAGAGACCGCACAGGCGGTGTTCCTCGTCCGCGATCTCGTCTCCGAACCGGCCAATGTGATCTATCCCGAGACGCTGGCGGCACAGGCCCTGCAGCTCGCCGAGTTAGGCGTCGCCGTGGAGATCCTCGACGAGCAGGCGATAAAGAAACTCGGCATGAACGCACTTTTGGGCGTGGCCCAGGGCAGCGCTCGGCCGCCGCGGCTCGTCGTCATGGAGTGGCGCGGCGCACCCGCGGCCGCCGAAGCCAGCGCGCCGCTCGCCTTTGTCGGCAAGGGCGTCACCTTCGACACCGGCGGCATCTCGATCAAGCCGGCGGCCGGCATGGGCGACATGAAATGGGACATGGCCGGCTCGGCCGTGGTCATCGGCCTCCTCCGGCTGCTCGCCGCCCGCCGGGCGAGGGTCGATGCGGTCGGCGTCGTCGGCCTCGTCGAGAATATGCCGTCGGGCACCGCGCAACGGCCCGGCGACATAGTGCGGTCGATGTCGGGCCAAACCATCGAGGTTCTCAACACCGATGCCGAAGGGCGGCTCGTCCTGGCCGATGCGCTGTGGTATTGCCAACAGCGCTTCAAGCCCCGGCTCTTGATCGACCTTGCCACCCTGACCGGCGCCGTCATCGTCGCCCTCGGCCACCAGAAGGGCGGGCTCTTCGCCAATGACGATATGCTCGCAAAACAGCTCGTCGAGGCTGGCCATCAGGTGCGTGAGGAACTCTGGCGCTTGCCGCTCGATGACGAGTACGACCGCGAGCTCGACAGCGACGCCGCCGACGTCAAGAACATCGGCACCGGCCGCGCCGCCGGCAGCGTCCTCGCCGCCCAGTTCCTGCAGCGCTTTGTCGACAAGACGCCATGGGCCCATCTCGACATCGCCGGGATGGCCTGGTCGACGAAGGACGCGCCGACCGTGCCGAAGGGCGCTACCGCCTTCGGCCTCAGGCTGCTCGACCGGTTTGTCGGGCAATATTGCGAGCCGCGTTAGGTTAGGCGCCGGGGTGCGGCTCGAGATGACCGAGATCGGCTTCTACCACCTCACCGCGATGCCGCTCGACCGGGCCTTGCCGCGGTTGCTCGAAAGGGCCCGCGCCGCCGGCCATCGGATCGTCGTCCGCGCCGCTTCCGAGGCGCGCGTCCGCGATCTCGACGCGCTCTTGTGGCGCTATGACGAGGCAAGCTTTTTGCCGCACGGCAGCGCCCGCGACGGCAACCCCGCGGCGCAGCCGATTTGGCTGACCGATCGTGACGAAAATCCCAATGGTGCCACGATGCTGGTGCTGGTCGACGGGGTCGAGGCCGACGATTGGCAGGGCTTTGCCCGCGGCGCCGACCTGTTCGACGGCAACGATGCCGATGCCGTGGCCCGGGCGCGAGAGCGCTGGCGCCGGGCCCGCGCCGCCGGCCATGCGCTCAACTATTGGCGACAGGGCGCCGCGGGCTGGGAGCGCAAGGCGTAAGCCTCCCGCGGGCGCCTCGGCCGGTGCCGCCGATTGAACCGGCGCGCGCCGAGCGATATAAGCCTGCCGGATTGAAGCCGCGGGATTCGTCGGCGGCGCGCCGATCGGAAAGCGGGTGATGGTTAGTGAACGGACCCTGTCGATCATCAAGCCGGATGCGACCCGGCGCGACCTGACGGGGGCGATCAACGACCGCTTCGAACGGCACGGGCTGCGCGTCGTCGCCCAGAAGCGGCTCTTGCTTGCGCGTGCCCAGGCCGAGGCATTCTACCGCGTGCACGCGGCGCGTCCGTTCTACCGCAGCCTCGTCGAATTCATGACTTCGGGCCCGGTCGTCGTTCAGGTATTGGAGGGGCCGGACGCGGTGGCGCGCGCCCGTGCCGTGATGGGCGCCACCGATCCGACGGCGGCGGCGCCCGGCACAATCCGAAAGGATTTCGGCGAATCGATCGAACGGAATTCGGTGCACGGCTCCGACAGCCACGAGACCGCGGCGGCCGAGATCACGTTTTTCTTCGCCGCGATCGAGATCTGCCCCTAATCCGCCGGGGCGCCGTCGGTGGCTGCGATTTATCGGGTGCCACACTCGGTCCGCCTGCGCCGGCCGGCCTTCTGGTTGGAGGCGGGCCTTGATCTGGCGGCTGTCGCCTTCCTGCCGCTCCTGGTCGCGGCGCCGCGTGCCGCCGCGGTTCTCGTTGCCGGCGCTGGCCTTTGCGCCGGCGGCCTGGCTTTGGCGGACCGCGCGGCGCTGTCCTGGCGCGGGCTCGCGGCGCCGGCGGCCCTCTTCGTCGCCCTCCTCATCTGGGGTGCGGTATCTGCCCTCTGGGCGCCGCAGCCCGGCCGCAGCCTCGCGTTCTCGGCGCGGCTCTTCGGGCTCTTCGCCGCCGCGCTGGTGCTCGCCGCAGCGGCCCCTGGCATCGCGGCCCCGGCCCGGCTGTCCCGCTGCCTCATCGCCGGCTTTGTCGTCGCGCTGGCGATGGCGGCGGTTGATTTCGCCAGCCACGGCTGGCTGACCGAGCCGTTTTCGACGCGGCCCTACCGGCCGGCCTGGCTCAACCAGGCGGCAAACGGCTTCGCCATCCTCGTCCTGCCCTGCGCCGCCGCCCTCGCCGGCCGCGGCCGGCGGATGGCGGCGCTCGCCTTCGCCCTCGCCGCCGTGGCAACGGTGTTGGCGCTCGTCGGATCGGCGGCCAAGGTGGCGCTCGGCGCCGGGCTGGCGACAGCGGCGCTCTTCGCTCTCGGCGGTGCCCGCGTCGCCCGCCTCGCCGCGATCCTGTCCGTTCTCGTCATCGTCACTGCACCGCTGACCTTCGCCCGGCTCGAACGGCTGCCGCGTCTCGCCGAATTTGCCGAAGCGCTTAAGCAATCGGCCGGGCATCGCCTGTTGATCTGGTCATTTGTCGGCGACCGGATCGCGGAGCGGCCGTTGCAGGGCTGGGGGCTCGACGCCGCGCGTGCGATCCCGGGCGGCAGCGAGCCGATCCGGCACGGCGAGACCTGGCTGCCGCTCCATCCGCACAACGCGCCCTTGCAGCTCTGGCTCGAACTGGGCGCGCCGGGGGCGGTCATCGGGGCGCTCGTGGCGGCGCAGCTGTGGCGCGCGCTCGCCGCCGCGCGCTGGCCGCGCCCGTTCGCCGCCGCGGCGGGCGGCAGCCTCGCCGCGGCTCTGGTCGCCTGCCTCGGCGCCTACGGCATCTGGCAGGAATGGTGGCTCGGCAGCTTGTCGATGTGCCTCTTTCTGGTGCGGGTCATGGCGCGCGCGGCACCTGGCCTGACCGCGGCCGGCGGTTGCGGTACCGTGTCTCTGCAAGATGTCGCGCCCCTTGCCGATGCTGGAGGGGCCGACAAAAGCGGCGAGGATAATTCGATCCGGCGGCGAAGCTGAACGTCACCGTTGCAACCAGCGCCCGGCAGCGCACCGGCGATCCCGGTGGGCCTCGGGAACGGCAGCCGGCACTCGGTCGTATAAAGATCGACCGGCACTGAAGGATGACGTTGCCCATGAGAATGCTGCGAGCGGGCCTGGCTGGGATCATCATCGCCGCCGCGACGTTGGCGACGGCGAAAGCCCAGCCGCATTATCCGCCATATCCCGGATATGGCTATCCCTATCCGGCCTACGGCCGTCCCTATCCGGCCTATGGCTATCCCGGTTATCCGGCATATTGGCGCTCGCCCCCTTACTACCCCTGGGCGCCGCCGGCCTATCCTTTCCCCTACACTTTTTTTGCTCCCTACTCGGCCGGCGTCGGGCCCAACGTCGACAACGACAATCGCACTCCCCACTTTTGACGGCGCCGCAGCCGCTCGAAGCGGCTCGCCGGCGACCCGGTTTTGCGCTATGAACTCGGCGCCAAAAGGATCGGCAATGACGACGATCGTCAATCTCAACAAGTTCCGCAAACGGCGCGAGCGTGCCGAAAGCGAGCGCCGGGCCGCTGAAAACCGGCTCCGCTCTGGACGCGACAAGGCCGCGCGCGCCAACGACCGGCGCGATCGC
This sequence comes from uncultured Alphaproteobacteria bacterium, assembly GCA_963772295.1. Taxonomy (GTDB): domain Bacteria; phylum Pseudomonadota; class Alphaproteobacteria; order ATCC43930; family CGMCC-115725; genus AP-15. Next base: position 460,708 of record CAVYWO010000013.1, on the reverse strand, counting down.
GAGCGGGCGGAGAGATCGCTCGACGACAAGCGCCTGGACTGAATTGCAGGCTCGATCGGCTTGCTTGGGAACGCCGGGTTCAGATGCAGAAAGCGCTCGGTTTCTTCGTCGGGACGGTGGTGCTGCTCTCGTCATTCTCGCTCGCCGCCGCCTGCGGCGGCGAGCGGCGGCCGGTGCAGGTCGCGGCCGATCAAAATGCGGTAGAGATCGCCGATTTCGCGCGCACTGCCGGCATCGCCGAACTCGCCGCGATCGCCGCCCCGCGGGCGCCCGCCACCCGGCCGAGCGCGCGGTTCGCGCCCGCCGAATTCACCGTCTACACGGTCTCCGGGACCCTGCTGGCGATCGACAAGACGGCGGATGGCGACATTCGGCTCGTCATCGCCGATCGGGAGCGGCCGCAAACCGCGATTGTCGCGGTGACCCCCGATCCGGCCTGCGCCGCGGGCAGCCGGTTTGCCGACAACATCGCCGCCGTCCGCGACGCGATCGAGCGCAAGTTCGGGACATTTTCGCGGTTGACGCCCGATCTTCCGGTGACCGCGACCGGCATCGCCTATTTTTCCGTTCGGCGCAGTGAGCCGGGCACGGCGCCGAACGGGATCGAATTGCACCCGCTGATCGGGCTCGCCTTCCCGTGAGGGTTCGATGCTGCGCCGGCCCCGATGGTCTCGGATGGTGCTATCATCTGCCGCGGTGCTGACGGGCTGACACCCGAGAACTTTGCGAGGTAGCGCGATGCGATGTCGTCGAGCGCGGCAGGCGATGCCGCTGATTTTGGCCGCGGCCGGCCTGTTGTGTGGTTGCTATTACGACCCGAACACCGGATTGACCTCCGCCTATCCGCCGCCCTACGGCGAACCGGCGCCGCAAGGCTATGGTGGCGGCGCGCCGCAGACCTATGCCGCCCCGCCGGCCTACGGCCCGGCTCCGCAAGGCTACGGCGGAGCGCCGCAGACCTATGCCGCCCCGCCGGCTTACGGCCCGGCTCCGCAAGGCTACGGCGGAGCGCCGGAGACCTATGCCGCCCCGCCGGGCTACGGCGGCGCCCCGCCGGCCTACGGCCCGGCTCCGCAAGGCTACGGTGGAGCGCCGGCTCCGGCGGGCTGGATCACCCGCGACCAGTACATCCAGCGCGCGATGCAGCGCGCCGCCGCCATCAATCGCGATCCGCAGCGCGCGGCCCAGCGGGCCGGCGCCGTGTTCGACCAGATCGACGTGAACCATAGCGGCGTCATCACCCAAGCGCAGCTGCGCGCCTGGCGGCAGGCGCGCGCGCATCCGGGCGGCGCCCAGCCGCCGCCCTACGAATACCAGTAGAGCCGCCGATGCGGCGGGCGGAGGGTTTCCTCCGGGGGCTCGGCGCAACGGCGGCAATCGCCGTTGCCCTCGCCGCCGGCCGCGCGGCCGGCGCCGCCGCGGCGCCGCCGGCGGTCAGCGTCGCCGTGAGCCCGGCCTATGCCCAGATCGTCGTCGGCCAGACGTCTCGGTTTACCGCCACGGTCACCGGCAGCGCCAATACCGGCGTCATCTGGCAAGTCGACAATGCGACCGGGGGCAGCAGCGCCGCTGGCACCATCACGCCCGCCGGCGTCTACACCGCCCCCGCCGCGCTGCCGGTGCCGCAGAGCGCCGCCGTCACTGCGGTAGCGGCGGCCGATCCCGCGGTGTCGGCGACCGCGACCATCACGCTCCTCGCCCGGCCGCCGGCCGGCCGGACCTATTTCGTGGCCGCGAACGGCAGCGATGGGAACCCCGGTACCAAGGGCGCCCCGTTGCGTCATATCCAGACTGCGGCGAAGCTGGCGCGGGCTGGCGACACGGTGCTGGTCCGCCAGGGCGTCTACCGAGAGCTGGTCGGCCCGCCGGCCTCCGGCAACGCGGCGGACGGGTTCATCACCTTTGAAAGCTATCACGGCGAAACCGCAACGGTCGACGGGACCGAGCTGCCGATCCCGGGCGGGCAAGCCGGCCTCTTCACGATAACAAACCAGGGATATCTGATCGTCGAAGGCTTCGAGCTCCGCAACTATGCGACCAACCTGCGCAGCCAGGTGCCGATCGGCATCTACGTGCAGGGCGCCGGCAGCAACATCCAGCTCATCAACAACCATGTGCACGACATCGTCACGCGGGCGCCGACCAACCCGAAACAATGCGGCTCGGACGCCTTCGGCATCACGGTCTACGGCACCGGGGCGCCCGCCGCCATCGACGCCCTCGTCGTCAGCGGCAACGAGATCGACCATGTGAAGACCGGCTGCAGCGAGACCCTGTCGGTCGACGGCAATGTCGAACACTTCGCCATCACCAGCAACCTCGTCCACGACGACGACAACATCGGCATCGGCGCCATCGGCTTTGAGGGCGTCTCGCCCGACCCGGCCTTTGACCAGGCGCGCGACGGCGAGATTCGCGGCAACACCGTCTACAACATCACCTCGTTCGGCAATCCCGATTACGGCCGGCAATATGCCGCCGACGGCATCTATGTCGATGGCGGCACGCGGATCACGATCGAGCAGAATTTGGTGCACCATGTCGATCTCGGCATCGAATTGGCGAGCGAGCACCTCGGCCACGTCACCAGCTTTGTCACGGCGCGCAACAATGTGATCTATGCCGACAACAGCAACGGCATCTCGATCGGCGGTTATAGCGCTGGGGTCGGCGGCACCGACCACTGCACGATCGTCAACAACACGCTCTTCGGCGACGACACCAAGAACACCGGCAGCGGCGAGTTTCAGATCCAGTTCTATGCCACCAACAATCTCTTCGCCAACAACATCGCCTATGCCACGGAACAGGCGCTGATGATCAACAACTTTACGAACTCGGAGGCGAAACCTGCCGCCGTCGACTACAATCTTTATGATTCCCCGATCGGCGCGGCGCAGAGCATGTGGCAATGGGACCGGGTCCTTTATGTCGGCTATGCGAAGTATCGGGCGGCGACCGGGCTCGATCACCATTCCCCGTTCGCCGATCCGGGCTTCGTCTCGACCGGCATACCGCCCGATTTCAACCTGATGCCCGGCTCGCCGGCCGAAGGTGCGGGGATCGACCTCGGCCCCATGGTGCTGGGCACGGTCGATTTTGCCGGCAACCCGCGGGTCACCGGCGGCAAGGTCGATATCGGCGCCTACCAGCACTAGCCGGCGCCGCTGCCCGACGCCATCTGACGCGGGTGATGCGCTGTCTCGTCATCGAGGATGAGGCCGAAACGGCCCGCTATATCGCCACCGGTCTCGCCGAGGCCGGTCACACGGCGACGCTGTGCCGCGACGGCATCGAGGGGCTCGACCTCGCCACCCACGAGGATTGGGATGTCGTGATCCTCGATCGCATGCTGCCCGGCGGCGTCGACGGGTTGTCGCTCGTCACCACCTTGCGCGGGCTCGGCAAGCCCACCCCGGTCTTGATCCTCAGCGCGCTCGCCAGCCTCGACGAGCGCGTCCGCGGTCTGCGCTCCGGCGGCGACGACTATTTGACCAAGCCCTTTGCCTTTTCCGAGCTTTTGGCGCGGATCGAGGCGCTGTCGCGGCGCGGGGCACCGCGCGAGGAACTGCGCGAATTGTCGGTCGCCGATCTCAAGCTCGACCTGCGGACGCGACGGGCGGAGCGCGCCGGCCAGCCGATCGCCTTGCAGCCGCGCGAGTTCCGCCTGCTCGAATACCTGGTGCGGCATCAGGGGCAGGTGGTCACGCGCACGATGCTGCTCGAAGCGGTGTGGGATTATTACTTCGATCCGCAGACCAACGTCATCGACGTGCAGATCAGCCGGCTGCGCGGCAAGATCGACAAGGATTTCGCGCCGCGGCTGCTGCGCACGGTGCGCGGCGTCGGCTATATGATCGCCGGTGATGACTAGGCTCTGGACGAGCGTCGCCTTTCGCCTGGCGCTCGGCTACGGGATTCTCGTCATCTCTTCGATATCGGTGATCTCGGCGGTGCTGTATTTCGGCACGGTCGGGGTGCTCGAGCACGGCACCGACGCGAAGCTGGAGCTGATCGCGAACCGGCTGAGCGGGCATTTTCGCAGCGCCGGCGCCGCGGCGCTGCGCTATGAGATCGATCGGCTGCTCGCCGACGGCGTCGATCAGGATACCGAGGTCTATCTGCTGACCGGACCCGACGGCCGCAAGCTCGCCGGCAACCTCGCCGGCTGGGCGCCGAACCCGGTCGCGGCCGGCGCGCTCGAGGACCGCGGCGTGATCCGCGACGGCCGGCCTTCGGTGAGCCGCCTGTTGACGCAGCGCCTCGCCGATGGCGGGATGCTGGTCGTCGGCCGCGACATGCGCGACCGGCGCGAGATCGAGCAGCTCGTGTGGCGTGCGCTGGGGATCGGGCTCGTCGTCGCGCTCTTGCTCGCAGCCGCCGGCGCGCTCGTCTTCCGCCGTCTGCTGGAAGCGCGGGTTGCCACGATCCGCCGCACCGCGCGCGAGATCGAGGCCGGCGATCTCTCGCGGCGCATCCCGGTGCGCGGCGTCGAGGACGAATTCAGCCGGCTCGTCGGCGACATCAACAACATGCTCGACCGGATCGAGCATTTGATGGACGGCGTCCGCCAGGTCTCGAACGCGATCGCGCACGACCTGCGCACCCCGCTCGGGCGGATCCGCGGCGCCCTCGACGAGGCGCTGCGGCGCGGCCAGCGGGGCGCATCGCTGGCCGCGGCGGCGCGCGTGGCGATCGCCGAGATCGACGAACTGATCCGCGTCTTCGACCGCCTGCTGCAGATCGCCGAGGCCGAATCCGGCACCCGGCGGCAGTCTTTTGCGCCGGTCCTGCTCGACCCCGTCATTGCCGATGTGGTCGAGTTGTACGATGCGGCGGCCGAGGAACGCGGCAGCGCGCTGCTGCGCGAGATCGATCCGGCGGCGGCGACATTGGGCGACTGCAACCTCCTGGCGAGCGCCGTCGCCAACCTCGTCGACAACGCGCTCAAATATGCCGGGCCGGGGGCGACGGTTCGGGTGCGCAGCCGGCGCCGAAACGACGCCGTCGAAATCGTCGTCGAGGATGACGGTCCGGGCATTCCCGCCGCCGACCGGCCACGGGTCGTGGAGCGGTTTTTCCGTCTCGATGCGAGCCGCCATCTGCCGGGAAACGGGCTCGGCCTTTCGATCGTCGCCGCGATTGCGCAACTGCATGGCGGGGCGCTGCACCTGGAGGACGCGATCCCGGGTCTGCGCGCCCGCATCGAGCTGCCAAAAAGCGACGCGACAGCCGCGCCAGAGCCGGGTCTCGGCGAGCGGCTGAGGCTCGGAACCGCGGCCTGAAAACCGGCGCGCCGCGACTATTGCCGAATGGTAATGCGCCGGAAAGTCGCCGGAAAGGCGGCGGCTCCCAAGGTGCCGGGCCGCCGCGCCGGCGGCGCTCCTGGGGGGTCGTCATGCCCGCTCGTTTTGCGCGCCCAATTCCGCTGACGATCGCCGCCGGCGGCGCGCTCCTCTTGCTTCTCGTTTTCGTGGCCCTCTCGGCAAACGAGGGGCCCGCCGCCGCGCCGCCGAGCCCCGCGCCCGCCGTCGGCGGCTTCACCCCGACCAAGGAGGAATGGGCCGGGCTCGAAACCGGACCCGTCGTCGAACGGAGCTTTCGTCCTGAGGTCACTGCCGAGGGCAATATCGCGCTCGACGACGCTTTGACGACGCCGGTCTTCTCGCCCTATTCCGGGCGAGTGATCAGGCTGATCGCCGAGCTCGGCGCGCATCTCGAGAAAGGCGCGCCGCTGTTGGCGGTCGAGGCCGCCGAATTCGTGCAGGCGCAGAACGACCTGGTCGCCGCGATGGCGACTTTGGCCACCGCGCACTCGCAGCTTAACCTCGCGCAGATGACCGAGAAGCGGCAGCACGCCCTCTATCTCTCCAATGGTGCGGCACTCAAGGATTGGCAGCAGAGCCAAGCCGATCTCGTCACCGCCCAGAGCAATGTGCGTGCCGGCGAGATCGCACTCGCCGCGGTCCGCAACCGGCTGCGCATCCTCGGCAAGAGCGAGGCCGAGGTCGCCACTCTCGAAAGCGCGCCGACGCAGCGGATCAACCCGATCGCGATCGTGGCGGCGCCGATCGCCGGCACCGTCACCCAGCGGCAGGTCGGGCTCGGCCAGAACATCCAATCTGTGCAAACCGGCGCCACCACCCCGGTGTATACGATCGCCGACCTGTCGACCGTGTACCTGATCGCCAATGTCCGCGAAGAAGATGCCGGTGCCATGCATGTCGGCGCGCCGGTCGAGGTGCGGGTGCTCGCCTATCCCGGCCAGGTTTTCAAGGCCAGGCTGTCCTGGGTGGCGCCGGCGATCGACCCCAACACGCACCGGCTGCCGGTGCGCGCCGATGTCGAGAACCCGGGGGACGCGTTGAAGCCGATGATGTTTGCGACCTTTACGATCGTCACCGGAGCGGTGCGGCGGGCCCCGGCGGTGCCGCCGGGGGCGATCGTCTACGAGGGCGACCGGGCACGGGTGTGGGTGGCGGGCAAGGACGGCACGCTGGCGCTGCGATTGATCCGCCCCGGCCAGACCCGCGACGACATGGTCGAGGTTCTCTCCGGCCTTGCCGTCGGCGAGCGGGTCGTGACCCACGGCACGATCTTCATCGACCGCGCCGGCGGCACCGGCTGAACCGCGCGTCGCGGCGATGAACGGCGCCGTCGCGTTTGCGCTCAAGCAGCGCGTCCTAATGGTCGGGCTGTTCCTGTTCGCCTTGGCGGCCGGCGGCGTCAGCTTTACCAGGCTCAACATCGAGGCCTATCCGGATCCGGTGCCGCCGCTGGTCGAGGTCATCACCCAGGCGCCGGGCCAGGCGGCCGAGGAAATCGAGCGCTATTTCACGATCCCGCTCGAGATCCAGATGGAGGGCATTCCCAACGTTACCGCCATCCGCACGATTTCGCTCTTCGGGCTGTCGGATGTGCGCATCTTCTTCAACTACAATTTTACCTATGAACAAGCCGAGCAATGGGTGATCAACCGGCTTTCGCAAATGTCGCCTCTGCCGAACGGGGCATCGCCGCAGATCTCTCCGACAAGCCCGATCGGCGAGATCTATCGCTATCGCATCGAAGGGCCGCCCGGCTATTCGGTGACCGACCTCAAGACGCTCCAGGACTGGGTACTCGAGCGCCGGTTCAAGGCGGTACCCGGCGTCATCGATGTCAGCGGCTGGGCCGGCAAGACCAAGACCTACGCGGTCACCGTCGACCTCGACAAGCTGCTGGCGAACGGCCTGACCCTCCCCGGGATGTTGCAGTCGCTCAACAACAGCAACGTCAACGTCGGCGGCCAGACGATCAATCTCGGGCCGCAGGCGGCGATCGTGCGCGGCGTCGGTCTCGTCCACACGATGGACGATCTGCGCCACACGATGCTGACCGTGAACAACGGGGTGCCGATCACCGTCAAGGACGTCGCGAGCGTCGAAGTCGGCCACCAGCCGCGGCTCGGCATCGTCGGTCAGAACGCGGACAACGACATCGTCCAGGGCATCGTGCTGATGCGCCGCGGCGAGCAGAGCCTGCCAACGATCCGCCGCGTCGAAGCCGAGGTCGAAACGATCAACAACGGGGGCGTGCTGCCGCCCGGCGTCCGGCTCGTCAAGATCTACGACCGCCGCGAGCTGATCAACGTCACGACGCGCACCGTGTTGCACAACATGGTGTTCGGGATCGTGCTGATTTTCTTCGTCCAATGGCTGTTTCTTGGCGATCTGCGCAGCGCCGTCGTCGTCGCCGCGACGCTCCCGTTCGCCCTTTTTTTTGCGGTCTCAATCCTGGTCTGGCGCGGCGAATCGGCAAATTTGCTGTCGGTCGGGGCGATCGATTTCGGCCTGGTCGTCGATGCGACGGTGATCCTGGTCGAGAATGTCTGCCGTCACCTCGCTGCGGGCACGGCGGCACAGCAACTCGCCCCGCTCGGCATTGCCCGGCATTTCGGGCTAGCAGGCAAATCGCGCACGATCCTGCGCGCGGCGGCCGAGGTCAATTCGGCGATCTTCTTCGCCGCGGCGATCATCATTGCCGCCTTTGTCCCGCTGTTCACCCTGTCCGGCGTCGAAGGTCACATTTTCGGCCCGATGGCCAAGACCTATGCCTATGCCATCCTCGGCGGGCTCATTGCCACCTTCACCGTCTCGCCGGCCTTGAGTTCGCTGTTGCTGCCCGATGGGATGGAGGAGACAGAGACCTTGGTCGTGCGCGGCTCGCGCCGCGTCTACCGGCCGATTCTCGAATTCGCAACCCGCAAACGCGCTCCGACATTGCTCGGCATGGCGGCGATCACGCTGCTGGCGATCCTCGCGGTGGGAAAGCTCGGCCTCGAATTTCTGCCGCATCTCGAGGAAGGCAATCTGTGGATCCGCGCCACCATGCCGCCGACGATCTCGCTCGAGGAGGCCGAGCCCTATGTCAACCGCATGCGGCACATCATCGGCGGTTTTCCCGAGGTGGTGACCGTCATCTCGCAGCTGGGGCGGCCCGACGACGGCACCGATACGACCGGGTTCTTCAACGCCGAATTCAATGTGCCGCTGAAGCCGTTCGACACTTGGCCATCGGGCGTCGACAAGGAACGGCTGACCGAGCAGATCAATGCGGCACTGGCCGCCCAATTCCCCGGCGTCGATTTCAACTTCTCGCAATATATCGAGGACAATGTCGAGGAGGCCGCTTCCGGCATCAAGGGCGAGAACGCGATCAAGCTGTTTGGCAACGACCTCGAGGCGATCCAGGAGACGGCCTACCGGATCAAGGACGTGCTGAAGATGGTGCCGGGCATCACCGACCTCTCGGTCTTCGAGTCGGTCGGCCAGCCGACCGTCGACATCGACATCGACCGCGCCCGCGCCGCCCGCTACGGCCTCGCGCCCGGCGACATCAACACGACGATCCAGGCGGCGGTCGGCGGCACCGCCGCCGGCAACCTCTATGAATACGGCAGCGACCGCAATTTCCCGATCGTCGTCCGCCTGGCTCCCAAGTACCGCGACCGCCTCGACGCGATCCGCCGCATCACGATCGGAGCGCCGAGCCCGGGCGGGACGGGCATCGTACCGATCCCGCTCACCGACGTCGCCACGGTCAAGCTCGTCTCCGGCCCGTCCTTCATCTATCGCGAAGACCAGCAGCGCTTTATTCCGATCAAGTTCAGCGTGCGCGGCCGCGATCTCGGCGGCGCCGTGCTCGAGGCGCAAGAAAAGATTGCCAAGGCAGTCAAACTGCCGCCCGGGTCGCGGCTCGAATGGGCCGGCGAGTTCGGCGAATTGGAGGCGGCGCTTGGCCGACTGGCGATCGTCGTGCCGCTCAGCCTCGCCCTGATTTGCGTGCTCTTGTTCCTCAATTTCGGTTCGCTCATCGACATGGCGCTCGCCGCCAGCGTCATGCCGATGGCCTTGATCGGCGGCGTCTTTGCGCTGTGGCTCACCGGCATTCCCTTCAGCGTCTCGGCGGCGATCGGCTTTGTCGCGCTGTTCGGCATCTCGACGATGGACGGGATCATCGTCATCGCCTACTTCAACCGGCTGATCGATGCCGGGATGGCCCGGTCCGCGGCGGTGATGCGCGCCTGCGAGGTACAAATGCGCCCGGTGCTGATGACCTGCATCGTCGCCTGCGTCGGCCTGTTGCCGGCGGCGCTGTCGACCGGGATCGGCAGCCAGGTGCAGAAGCCGCTCGCCGTCGTCGTCGTCGGCGGGATCCTGTTGGCACCGGTGCTGATCCTGATCGTGCTGCCGGTGCTGATCGACATGTTCTCGCGCCACACGCAACCACAGCCGGAGCCGGCAGCACAACCCGCCCCAGGCGAGTAAGGGGCGGTGGCCGGCAAGGTTTTGCCGCTGTCGACAGGGCTCGGCCTGCTCATCGGCGGCGCGCTGAACGGCTGCGCGGTCGGGCCCGATTTCATCCGGCCGGCGGCACCGGCGACGAGCGGCTACACCCGCGACAAGCTGCCGGCGGCGACCGGGTCGGCCGATGTCGCGGGCGGTGCCGCGCAGCACTTTGTCGAGGGCCGCGACATCCCCGGCGAGTGGTGGACCTTGTTCCGCTCGAAGGCCTTGAACCAGCTGGTGGCGGAGGCGCTGAAGGCGAACCCGAGCCTGGCCGCGGCACAGGCGAGCCTGCGCCAGGCCGCGGAAGCCGTCTACGCCGCGCAGGGCGCCTTCTTCCCGACCGTACAGGCGGGCTTTTCGGCCAGCCGCAACAAATCCTCGGCGGGCCTGTCGCCGGTGACCTCGACTACCACCCTCTTCTACAGCCTCTTCACGCCCAATGTCTCGGTTTCCTATACGCCCGACGTCTTCGGCGGCACCCGGCGGCAGGTCGAAGTCGACCGCCGCCGCGGCGGAAGCGCAGCGCTTCGAGCTGGAAGCGGCCTATCTGACATTGACCGCCAACGTCGTCGCCGCGGCGATCACCGAAGCCTCGCTGCGCGGCCAGCTGGCGGCGACCAGGGAAACCATCCGCATCGCCGCCGATGCGCTGCAAATCCTGCTGCGACAGCAGGCGCTGGGCCAGGTGGCGGGCGCCGATGTCGCGGTGCAGCAGGCGGCATTGGCATCGGCCGAGGCGAGCCTGCCGCCGTTGCAGAAGGCGCTGGCGCAGGAGCGCGACCTGACCACGGCGCTGATCGGGCGGCTGCCGGCCGCGGAGCCGGAACAGACCTTCGACCTCGCCGCGCTGACCTTGCCCGTCGATTTGCCGGTCAGCCTGCCGTCGAAGCTCGTCGAGCAGCGCCCGGACGTGCGCGCGGCCGAGGCCCAACTGCACCAGGCGAGCGCCGATGTCGGCGTCGCCATCGCGGCGCGGCTGCCGCAATTCACGCTGACCGGCAATGCCGGCACCACGGCCTTGACCCTCGCCAGCCTCGGCGCGCCGGGCAATGTCTTCTGGACGATCGGCGGCAACGTCACCCAAACGATCTTCGACTTCGGCACGCTCTTGCACAAACAGCGCGCCGCCGAGGCCGCTTTCGAGGCGGCCAAGGCGCAATACCGCAGCACCGTGCTCGCCGCCTTCCAGAACGTCGCCGACAGCCTGCGTGCGCTCCAGTCCGACGCCGAGGCGCTGAAGGCGGCGGTCGCGGCCGAAGCGGCGGCGAAAAAGAGCCTCGACATCGCCGGACGGCAATGGCGCGACGGCGCCGTCGGCTATCTGACATTGCTGGCCGCCCAGCAGGCCTATTATGCGGCGCTGTTGAACCTGGTCCAGGCGCAGGCGAGCCGCTATGCCGACACCGCGGCGTTGTTTCAGGCGCTGGGCGGCGGCTGGTGGAACCGCCGCGACGTGGCCCCGGAAGCGGTCGGTTCCGGCTTCCTTCCGGTTACCGGTTTACCCACTCCCTAAATTCTAGTTCCGTAAATCGCAGACAGAAAGAGTCGAACAAATCGCGACGGGGAGGTCAGGCGGCAAGCAGATCGACGATTTGTTGAATGGCTTTGTCGGCGCGGTGGTAGGCGGTTTCGAGTTTGCTGGCCGGCTGGTGTCGGGTGTCGGGGCGGTGGTGGAAGCGGCTGTTGGCGAGCGGCCCGCAGAGTCGCTTGTGGAAGAAGAGGAAGAGCAGCGCAACACGTGGACGCCTTTGGGGGTGAGGCGATAGGCGTAACGAGCTTGCTCACGCTGGAGCAGAGCGTGGCCCTTGAGCCGGCGCAGGTCGTAGCGCAGTTGGTTCAGGCGATAGGTGGCGTCGGAGAGGTGAAAGGTGGTGAGGACGGCCTGATGGATCTGCTTGGCTGTCCAGCCGCCGACATGACCGCCGCCGTGTAAGAGGACCTCGAGAAGGCGGATGATGCGGGGGTCATAAATCTTGATGCCGGGGTAGCGAACCGTACCAACGGTGATCGGCAGGGCGAGGCGCTGCAGCAGCGGGAAGTCGACGTGGACGTTGAGCCATTGCGCCTGGAACCCGGCGAAGCGGCCGGTGATGGTTTGGAAGCGCTCGCGGACGGCATCGAGATGGTCGAGTCCTTTTTTGAGGCGGAAGTCGGCAAGGTTGTTGGAGACCAGTTCGTTACTTTTCATACTGCTTGAGGAAGGCGTTCTTGAAGTAGGCGCGGAAGACGTGATGGCCATGCTCGATACGGTCGATGACCGTGGCGAGCTTGCCGCGCATCTTGCGGTTCAGCCGCGTGCCGAAGATCTCGGCGATTTTGTCAGCGGTCAGCCGCCACAGGCCGAGCTCGCAGCTGCCCCCCGGGTCACAGCCCGGGGGTTGTGGATGGGAAAGTTCCGCTTGAAGATGAAGTTGCGGCAATACTCGATCTGGGCGATCGCGTAAAACCGTGACAGATTGAGTTGCCGGCGCTCCTTGGCAGAGAACTTGGGCCCCAGGATGAAGGTCCAGTAATCGAGCTGTTTGCGGATGATTTGCGGGCTCAGCCTGTCGGCCGCGGCCTGCAGCGCGGCGACGTCGTCAACCGCGAGAAAGGCATTGTCGTTCTTGCGGAAGCCGATCTGCGCGCGGTTCAGCTCCTGTTCGATGAAACTGTGGCCGTTGAGGTAATAGGTGGTCTGGAACGGGAAGAACGAGGCCACCCGCATCACCATCGGGCCGAGAACCTTATCGCGGATGTAGAAATAGTAGTGCGTGAAGCGGCTGCGCTGGTGGGCCAGGATGCGATAATTTGGATCCTGGCTCGGGTATTTCGGCACGGTGACGCGAAAGGTGGCTCCCTGCTCCATGCTCTTGAAGATGAAGTAGACGCCGTAGGCGTCGGCCCTTGCCATGCGGCGTTGCCAGGGCAGGACATGGTCTTCCTTGCGCACCCCCTTTTCAGCCCATTCGATCGGCAGGCGATGATTGCGGGCGAAGGCTTCCACCCAGGCCTGGTAGTCGGTGGTGCGTTGGCTCAGGATCTCCTTGTCGACCGCCGGGACGCCAACGATTTGACGGAAGAAGTGAACCACCTGCTCGGGCCGCGACAGGCCGCTGAGGTAACCGTAAATGACAATGCGGTCGAAACAGTGGTAGACGAATGCCAGAAGATCGCCAAACAGCTCGGTGAACAATTCCATGGCAAACTCCGCGAGGCTCGCTCGGGGTCGAAAACCCATCAGGCGTGGATCGGGCACGCGGATGGTCGAGGGCAGGAGTTTTCGCCTGGCCGATGAGGTGCGGTATATTCAGCGCCGGGCAGCAGACTACGACAGCCGCATCGTCAGTATTGGTCAGCTGGTCCTGTTCTCTACCGAAACCGGTGATGCCTGGCTGCTCGACCCCGCCGATCGACTCGCAGCAAGGCTGGCTCGAGACGGCGAGAGCGAACCGATCCACATCGAAGAAACCGATACCACCTTCGCGATCGGTTGGAAGGGCCGCTATCGCATCGACGGACCGGCATTCGTTTACTCGGATCGGGATACCGGCCGAGTGGCCACCATCCTCGGTTACCCCACCGAGAAGCTCAGCCAAATCGCTTGATCGAAAAATTTCAAATATTTTTGGTTAGATTTAGAGCAGCGGCGCTCGCCGCGACCGCCGCTCGCACGGCCGGGACGGATCGGGGGGATCGCGCATCACCGGCAGGAGCGGGCGGCAACGGCATCCGACCGAGGCCAAAATCGATTGACTTCGAAGCGATATAACATATCAAAATGCGGAGTGATTAAAAAGCCCTCGGCCGCGGGGCGCGGCGCTTCAGCCCGGGCAGCAGGGACAGAGACCAGGTTCCAAAGCACCTCGGTCGCGCGCAAAGCCGAGCCGCCCCGAGATTTTCAGCTATCTCGACGACCCGGGTGTCCTCGGTCTCGACGGCCGTGCCGCAGCGCTGGCAAATCAGCATCTGGCTCCGATCACCGTCCTTCGGAATTCGCAGGCGACGAATACAGACCTTAGCCTAGCCTAAGAGTGGGATCGCCCCGCCATGGGCTTCGATAGCGACCGGTTACGATTCGAGGCTCTGGCAGCGGCGAGATATGACCGAGGCTCGGTTGCAACATCGCCATCCCGGCTAATGAAATCAGCGTTGCGGCCGATATGGATGATCACGTCGCTCTTGCTGTCCGGGTGCGCGCCAGAGGGCGCTCCATTTCCCTCATCCTTCAAGATTACTGGTCCGGGGGCAATTTGAGTTCGTCGCCAGCGGCAACTGGATCTATCCCGCGAATACGACACAAGGAGAAGCAGAGAGAATGATTTGGCTTAAAGAATACATTGCCGAACACCAGATTTGTCGATTTGGATATACAATCGTCGAGCGCGCACCACAGGCGGTGACAGGATCAGCAAGAGCCAGTATTCTTGACCAGTTAACCCGCAGTATTCGCTATGTGGGACGCTGTAAGTCTGCGCCTTGACTGTGTGCGGTCCTGTAGATGCCGAGACGCGGACACTTGAATACGAATCTTTTCTCGGCGATCGATCGTCCCCTCGCTGTACGTGCAGCCAATGTGTGAGCTGCGCCGCAGCCCGCGAGGCTTCGTCGTCGGATCTCGAATGTAATCCGGTCGAGAAGCTCGCCAGCGCTTACGACCCGCGCCACGATCCAAATTGCGGCGACAGTTCCTATCGCTCACGAGCGCCGATGCCGCTGCCGGCAGGCCCGGCAGCGCCGCCGCAAGCGCCGGCAACACCAGCGACCAGAGCCGCCGGGGGTCGGGAAAGGGTGGTTGCGCGGGAGCGCCGCTTGTCGCGCATCGCCTCGCTATCGGACCGTCATCCTCCGCTCACTTGTCGAATTACAGGGACCGGGGTATCTCGGGGCCCTCATTGTGTTCCTTGGCGATTATGCAACAAAACCTTCACAAGTTCTTGGTGAGAACGCGTATCGACGTTACATACCCCTATTGGTACGGAAGCGTCGAGAACACTTGGACACGCCGATGCGGACGGACCCTTCGCGTCGGCACAGGCTTCGGCACGGCATTGCTGGCGGCGGGGATCGGGAGCAGCGCAGGCTGATCGATGGCGCCCCAAACCGCCCGACGGTTCGGGGCGCGCTTTCGCCCGGCTGACCGTTTTCGCCCGCGCGCTGTCTCGATCCTCGCGGCGATCGGCTGTCTCGGCTGGCCGATGAGCGGCGCCGCGCAAATGGTCGGCCCGACGCCGCAACCGCCGGGCATACCGGTCACCCCGGAACAGGCTGCCGCGGTCACGCCGCAGAACTGGGCAATTCACGGCCAGTCGACCTTTACCTGGTACCTGCAGCCGGCCTTCCGCTCGCCCTATCAGGGAGCGCAGAGCCTGCTCCCCTACGCCAACGGCCGGGAAACCTTCGACGCGACGCTCTATGCCGGGGCGCGGTTGTGGCCGGGCAGCGAAGTCTGGATCAATCCCGAGGTCGACCAGGGGTTCGGGCTCAGCAACACCTTTGGCGTCGCCGGCTATCCGAGCGGCGAGGCCTACAAGATCGGCAACAACGACCCTTATTTTCTGGTGCAGCGCGGCTTTCTGCGCCAGACCGTAAATTTGGGCGGCGAGACAGAAAAGCTCGAACCCGATTTGAACCAGCTCGGCGGCACGCAGACCGCCAACCGCCTGGTGTTTACGATCGGCAAATACTCGATCGTCGACATTTTCGACACCAACCGATACGCGCACGACCCGCGCCACGATTTTCTCAACTGGTCGATCATCGATCAGGGCGCCTTCGACTACGCGGCGAATTCCTGGGGCTTCACCTATGGCGGCGCCGCCGAATGGTACCAGGACTGGTGGGCGGCGCGGGCCGGCGTCTTCGATCTGTCGGCCGAGCCAAACAGCAAGGCGCTTTCGCACGGCTTCCAGCAGGGACAGTTTGTGGCCGAGCTGGAGGAGCGGCATCAGCTGTGGGACCAGCCCGGCAAGTTCAAGCTTCTCTATTGGCTGACCCGCGGCAACCTCGGCACCTATCTCGACGCGATCAGCCTCGGCGCGGCCACCGACACGATTCCGTCGACCGGCGCTGTCCGCAGCTTTCGGACCAAGGATGGGTGGGGGCTCAATCTCGAACAGCAGCTCACCGCCGATCTCGGGCTCTTCGCCCGCGCCGGCATTTCGCAGGGTACCGTCGAGGAAGTCGATTTCACCGAAATCAACCAGTCGGTGTCGGCCGGGCTCTCCTTGGCCGGCGCGCGGTGGGGACGGCCCGACGACACCGTCGCCTGGGGCGGGGTGATCAACCGGATCTCGCACCAGGGCAAGCTCTATCTCGCCGCCGGCGGTCTCGGCGGGATCATCGGCGACGGCCAATTGCCGAGTGCCGGACCCGAGCAGATCCTCGAGACCTACTACCGCGTCGCGGTGACGAGCTTCGCCCAGTTCGACTTCGACTATCAGTTCATCAAGAATCCGGCCTACGCCACCGAGCGCGGCCCGGTCTCGATTTTCACCTTACAGCTGCACCTGCAATACTAAGACGCCAAGTTGCGCAAAGGATACAAGAGGAGAGCCTCTCCCTTCCTCTGCGCGACCGCTAGCATGCGGTCCGGTCGAAAGGATGGTTCCCCACGCTTCACCGGCAGCCCTCAGATTCCCTGTTCGACGGGAAAATTCAGCGAAAAGGCCCGGTTGCGGCTCGAACGCGATGAAACATATCATTTTCGGTCAAGCACTTGCCGGACCAATTCCCTAGGCAGAAAACAGGGAAATAATTCGCCGGAACAGGGGATTGAATCGGCGGATCAGGGAAATAACAGAAAACCGCGGACCCGGCCGGCCCCCTGCGCAAAGTGCCAATACCATCCCCATACTGACCGATATCATAGCGGTCGATCTGGACGGAAATAGGGCGGCGATCGCCGACCTCGCATTTCGCCGTAGCCGCAAGATGCCCTGCTATAAAGCACGCGAAATACTACTTAGTCTAGTTCACCGTTCGCCCGCATCGGCGCGCTCTACCTAAACGGCCCACTAGCTAGACTAGCCCGGCTCGCGAATATGCGTGTGCAGATGCCGCTGACCACGTCCGCCGTGCGCGTGGCGCGCCGTCTCGAAGTTGACCGGCACCGCGACCAGCTTGCCGTGGCGCACCCCCCGCTCGGCGATGACGCGCTCGCCAAAGCGACGGATCTCGCTCATCGCGCCGCGCAGTACCGCGACCTCCAGGCAGCTATCGTGATCGAGATGCACATGCATCGTCGCCAACGACAGATCGTGGTGGTCGTGGGACGCGCGGGTGAGCCGTTTGGCCAGTTCACGGCCCTCATGATCGTAGACATAAAGCAGCGCGGCGACGCCCTGGCGATCGCCGGGCGAGCGCTCTTCAAACTCGGCCATGCCCGCGCGCACCAGGTCGCGGATTGCCTCGGAGCGGTTTTGATAGCCGCACCCGGCGATCACCTTGTCGATCGCCGCCAGCAATTCGTCGTCGATCGTGACGGTTACTCGTTGCATCACAGCACCTTTGCGCTAGTATGACATATCGTCATAAACATCATACCATCGATCCTTTCCCCCCGGGTGCTGCGGTGTCCTGTCCGATGATACGCCGTCTCGCGACCAGCGCATTGCCGCTCGCGGCACTCGCGACGGCAGCGGGCGCGCAGACGCCGGCGGTCACACCGGCGGCGACCCCGAGCACCGGCAACAGCCAGTCAACCCCGGCTCCCGACAACGCCTTGGAGTTGGAGGAAGTCGAGGTTACCGCGCCGCGCGTAAATCTGCTTGGAACGGCTACGACCGCAAGCCAGGGGGTCGTTAACGACGAAGAAATACAACTCACCCCGATCTATCGTCCGGGACAGATCCTGGAAACGGTCCCGGGTTTGACCGTGACGGCGCATAGCGGCGAAGGCAAGGCTAATCAGTATCTCTTGCGCGGCTACAACCTGGATCACGGAACCGACCTCGAAACCTACGTTGACGCGATGCCGATCAACCAACCGACCCACGCCCACGGTCAGGGCTATACCGATCTCAATTTCATGATCCCCGAGCTCGCCGACCAAATCGCCTATACCAAGGGGCCATACTACGCCAATGTCGGCGATTTCGGCGCCGTCGGTTCGGACAGAATCAGCTACCGGGAACTCGATCCCGAATCAGTATACCGCGACCGTCGGGATGTACGGCTACGAGCGGTTCCTTGGCGCGGTAACGCAGCCGTTCGGCCAGGGGCAGTTACTCGAGGCCATGGAGCTGCAGCACTACGACGGCCCATTTGTAAACCCCGATGACGCGCGCAAGGAGAATGCGGTCCTGCGCTATAGCCAGGGCGACAATAACAACGGCTTTTCGCTGACCGGCATGATCTATCACCAGGATTGGACCAACACGACGGACATTCCGCTTCGCGCGATAGCGGAAGGCGTGGTTCCCAACTATTTCGGAACGCTGAACCCGACCGACGGGGGTCACGCCGCGCGCGCCAGCCTGTCGGCGCAATACGACGCCACCCTCGGTCCCGGGCAATTTTGGGCCAGTGCCTACTACATCTACAACAAATTGAATCTGTTCAATGACTTCACGCATTTTCTCGTCGATCCGGTGCACGGCGACCAGGAAGATCAGTTTGAGACCCGTAATGTGATCGGCAATGCGGCGAGTTACACGCTGCCGCTCTCGGTGGGCGGGGTTCGCAACGAGATCGAGGTCGGCGGATTGACGCGTTACGATATTTTGAACGTCGGACGCCTGCCCAGCGAAGATCAAGAGCCGCTGAGCCCTGAGGAAACCGTTGGTGATCCCCCATCCTTTTCCAATCACGATAAAGTGAACTTGTTCGCCGGCGCGCTGTACGTACAGGCGACCACCCATTGGACACCATGGTTTCGCACTGTGCTGGGACTTCGCGACGACTATCAGCATGGAGTCGACCAGGACTTGTTGGCGGCGCTCCATGAGACGGCCGGCTACACCAATGCCGGCGCGATAGGCCAAAACCTGCCGCAGCCCAAGGCCAGCCTGATCTTCAGACCACAGGATAATCTCGAATTGTACCTGTCTGCGGGCGAAGGCTTTCACAGTGCGGATCTGCGCGGAGTCAATCAATCGAGATACCCGGCTCTGGACATCCCTGTTTCACCACTGCTCGCGCCGCAATGGGGCGAAGAAGTCGGTCTGCGCACCACCGCATTTCAGAAGAAATTCACTTTTACCTTTGCCCTCTATAACCTGTGGCAACGGTCGGAAACGATCATCGACCCGGACATCGGCATGGACGTAGCCGGCCCGGCCAGTGAACGCTACGGTTTCGAGATCAACCTGACATATGAGATCACCAAATACCTCGAGCTGTACGGCAACTTCTCGGCGAATCACGCGCGCTACACCGAGCCGTTCGATGATGGGACCGGACATCTCGGCACATTCATCCAGGATGCGCCGGTCGCCGCCGGCTCGCTCGCATTGTATCTGCACGATCTCGGCCCGTGGAGCGGCGGTCTGACGTATCGCTATCTAGGGAATTATCCGCTGTCGTCCGGACCCTGCGTCAATTCCGCGGCGGTGCATGATTTCCCGGGCGTCGCGACATCCTGCGCCAATGCCCCGACGATGCCCGGTGAGGTCTGGGGGAAGGGGTACCGGCAGTTGAATCTCGAGCTGCATTATACGTTCCCGAAGGGCTGGATAGCCTCTCTCGGCCTTTACAACATCCTAAACACGCACGCACCGGCGGCCGAGTTCTGGTACGTCGACCGGTTACAATCCGAGATTGCCGCCTATCCGGATGGGCGCGCCGATATCCACGAGCATCCCCTCGAGCCGTTGATGGCCCGGATTTCGATCACCAAGCTCTTCTAACCAAGAGTGAGGCCGGGAGCTGAAGCGAGGTATTCATGACGGGTCGCCTCTCCTCGTTCGCCGATCTCTTGGCTCCTGCTCGGCCGGAGATGTTCTTCAAGCAGTATTGGGAGAGCCAGCCGCTGCACGTCCAGCGTTCACAGAGCGACTACTACGCCCAGCTCTTGACCAATCGCGACGTCGAGGCAGCGATATCATCGGGAGGTCTCAGGTATCCCGCGATCCAACTCGCCAGAGACGGCGGATTCTTTCCGCCCGAGGCCTTCACCAGGAACATCCGTTCGGGGGGTGACGTTTTCACCGGCGTACCCGACCTCGAACGCATCCGGGCCGAGTATCGATCCGGCGCGACGATTACGCTGCCAGGGTTCCACCGGGCTTGGAAGCCGCTTGGCGAATTGGCCGCCGCGATCGAGGCGGAGTTCGACCATCCGGTGCACACGAACGTCTATGTCACACCGGCGAACGCGATCGGTTTCCATCCCCACTACGACACGCACGAGGTTTTTGTGCTTCAGATCGCCGGTAGCAAGCATTGGCGTATCCACCAACCGCCTTTCCCGCTGCCGCACCTCAGCCAGCCCTTCGATCCCCGCAGCTACGCGCCATCTGGCCCGCTTTTCGAACTCGATCTCGTGCCCGGCGATCTTCTCTACCTGCCGCGGGGTTTTGTGCACACGACAACGACCTCGGGCCGCTCCTCGGTGCATGTCACGCTCGGGATCACGGTCTATACCTGGGTCGAACTACTTACCGAATGGGCTCAGTCGAGTAAGCAAAACCGGAGTTTTCGCCGCGCGCTGCCGCCGGGGTTTGCCGAAGTTCAAGCTCTCAGGCAATCGATTGGCGACCGGCTTCGCCAGATGATCGCCGAGCTTAAATCAACAACGGATTACGACAAATTCCTGGAGAGCTTCTCGCGCCGAGTCCGATCCCCGCGCGTTGGCCTGGGAGCGGACTTTTCTGCAGATGTCGCGAACACCGAGCCGCGTCAACAGAAACGCGGCGATTGATGCGGCGATGCCGCGCCGAAGCCGACCGCAACGCGGCGTTCCGATCGCCCGCCGACACATGGGCCGATCGGTTGACGCCGATGGTGTGGGCGATGGTATTCGCGGTGGCGATAATCGCCGGAGAGCTGTTAGGTGATAGGGATTTATATTCTTCTCGTTCGTCGGTAATATCGCTGCGTGGATCTGGGGGATTGCCGCATTTCATAATCTTCTGTTCTCTTGGGCACTGCGGCGCTTGCCTACAGTTTCGGGCTCCGGCACGCCTTCGACGCCGATGGCCGCATATGGCGCGCGTACCGCCTTTGAAACCGCAAATCCGGAGTGGAAGGCATTATTTGCAGCTCAACCGGGTTCGCCCAAGACGTTGCTTTCCCTCGAGCTGTTCACAAGCTTCGGACCCGGGTCGTGACGACCTCGCTCTCCATCCCGTCAGGGAACTTGCCGGCGCTCGTCGCCGCCGCCGGCGAGCGCGCACAAGAGGCAAATGCACATCAACGTCGTGTCCGCGCCTGCCTCGCCAGGTGTCGCATAGGCGTGATAGAGCAGGTGAAAGGAGATATATGATGATGAAGCCATTAGGTCGGAAAAGAGCCGCGCGCATAGCTTTATGTACTGCGCCGGCTATTCTTCTCGCCTTCACCTCTGGCGCCGCCCTTGCAGATACTGCTGGCAAGAAATGTCCCAGGATAACAATGATAGTGCCTCCCGATATAGATCCACCGCTCTACACCAATAGGCAGGAACAGGGCAAGGCGATGTACGATCTAGCCCAACTTATGCGGGAGGATGTGGATCCAAAAAAGAGCGCGAGGCACGGGGGTATCGTGGTCACCCAAAATTTTTCTGGACCATGCCGTCGCGACGGATCGGAGTGGACGTTAATAGTGACTCCTGAACCTGCCAATATCCCTGCCGCCGCCCTTGCTAACACTGGTAAGGATGGCAGGAAATGTCCTGAGATGACAATAAGAGTACCTTACAGTACAGATGCGCCACTCTCGATCAATAGAACGGCCGAGATAGAGGCAATGAACAGGCTGGCCGAACTTATAGCGCAGGGGGATCCAACAAGCGGAGGGGGCGGGGCTGTATTCATCACCCTGAACTCTTCGGGACTGTGCCGTGGGGACGGATCGGTGGGGTCGTTAACAGTGGCTCCCTGGCCTCCCCCCTCGCCCTAGCCCTCTTGCCGCGTTAAACAACAAGATTGAGCCTACGCCATTTGCCGGCGCCAAGCGGGGATAGCGGTTCGCGAGCTATACGGCAGCACACGCAGCTATCGGACCAAGGACGGCTGGGGCGGCCCGACGACCCCGTCGGATTGGGCGGCTGCGCCCTGCAACTGCAACTGCAATACTGATCGGCGCCCAAGCGTTCACCGCAACGGATGCCAAAGACGCTTCGGTTGCGGGCGATCGCGAGCCCGTCAACGGCGGCGGAGATGCCGGCGAACGGCGTCGAAGAGGGCGGCGGACGGGGCGAGCCGCGGCCCCTCGCCGGCGTCGACCGGCGGCACGATCGCAACCCCCCAGCGCCCCAGCTTGTCGAGCGATGCCCGGGCCTCCGGGTGATCGAGAAGCGGCGCGTTCAGCGATGGGCCGACGATTACCGGCGTCTTCCGCCCGATCGCTTCGGCGACGACCGAGAGCGCCAGGTTGTCGGCGATGCCGTGGGCGAGCTTGTTGAGCGAGTTGAAGCTGCAGGGCGCGAACAGGACGACGCCGCGCGGCGGCCGCGGGCGGATTGCCCTATCGAAATAGGATTCGACGACCTGGACCCCAGCGACTTCGGCGAGGTCGAAGGGCGCCAGGACGCGCGCAGCGTTCGGCGTCGGGATCGCGATGACGTTGGCAAAGCCGAGCGCGACCAGCCCGCGCGCCAACTCGGGGCCGCGCGCCGCCGTCGTCGTGCCGCTCAGCACCAGATAGACGGTGTCGTAGCCTTCGCCGTCGGGGTTCATCGCATTCGCTCCGCTCTACAACGAATTCGGCAATCGGACGATCGGGGTCGCTATAATGGCGCGGCGCCGAGGGGCGAGCGAGGGAGAGACGCCATGGGCCAGGTGGACGGCAAGGTCGCGATCGTGACCGGCGGCGCATCAGGGATCGGCGCCGCCTGTGCCACGACCCTGGCGCGCGAAGGCGCCAAGGTGGTAGTCACCGATCTCGATGATGCGGGCGGCCGGCGGGTAGTGGAGCAAATCGGCGGCGCCGGCGGCGAGGCGATCTTCCTCCACCAGGACGTGAGCCTCGAGGACACCTGGCCGGCGATCATCGACGCGGCGCTGCGGCGCTTTGGCCGTCTCGACGTGATGGTGGCGAACGCCGGCATCGGCATCCTCTGTCCTGCGATCGAGATGTCGCTCGCCGAGTGGCGGCGGCAGACCGCGGTCAATCTCGACGGCGTGTTCCTGTCGGTAAAATACACGGTGCCGGCGATGCGCCGGAGCGGGGGCGGCTCGATCGTCATCATGTCCTCGGTTGCCGGTCTCAGAGGATCGGCGGGCCTCGCCGGCTATTGCGCCACCAAGGGCGGGGTCCGGCTCTTCGCCAAGGCGGTGGCCATGGAATGCGCGGCGGCCGGCGACGGAATCCGGATCAACACGGTCCATCCCGGCGTCATCGACACGCCGATCTGGACCAAAATGCCGCCTTCGCCCGGCACCAACCAACCGATCGATCCGAACGAGGTGGCCAAGTCCGGGGTGCCGCTGGGCCGCGCCGGGCAAGCGGCCGACATCGCCAACGGCGTGCTCTTCCTTGCCTCCGACGCCTCGAGCTACATGACGGGCGCGGAACTGGTGATCGACGGCGGGATGACCGGCGGCGCCCGCCCCCGCTGGAACTGAACCGAGCGCGCGGCCCGCTCAGCGGTCGACAGCCAGCCATTCGCCCAATTTCGACCAGCGCTGGCGCGTCTGCCCGCCCTTGACGGCGATCGCCAGCGCCTGGCGCTGCCCGACCAGCACCACCAGGCGCTTGCCGCGGGTGACGCCGGTATAGACGAGGTTGCGCTGCAGCATCGGATAGTGCTGGGTCGTAAGCGGAATGACTACGGCCGGGTATTCCGAACCCTGGCTCTTGTGGATCGTCGTCGCATAGGCGAGAACCAGCGCGTCGAGTTCGCCAAAACCGTAGGTGACGCGGCGGCCGTCGAAGTCGACGGCGAGTTCGCCCTCCTCGACGCCGACATGCGAGACGATGCCGAGGTCGCCATTGTAGACGTCCCGGTCGTAGTCGTTCTCGACCTGCATGACCTTGTCCCCCTGACCAAAGGTCCAGCCGAACCGCTCGACCCGACGATCGCCGGGCGGGTTCAGCGCGTTCTGCAGCTCGAGATTGAGGGCGCGGGCGCCGAGCCCGCCCCGGTTCATCGGACAGAGCACCTGGATGTCGCGGATCGGGTCGAGGCCGAAGCGCTTCGGGATGCGTTCCCGCACCAGCGCCAGGAGCTTGCGCACCGCTGCTTGCGCGTCGGCCGCGTCGACGAAGTGGAAGTCGCCGCTCTCGACCGGGTCGAGCTCGGGCATCGCGCCCTCGTTGATGCGGTGCGCATTGACGATGATCCGGCTCGCCACGGCCTGGCGGAAGACCTCGGTCAGGCGGACCACCGGCACGGCGCCCGAGGCGATGATGTCGGCCAGCACCTGCCCCGGCCCGACCGAGGGCAACTGGTCGACGTCGCCGACCAGGATCAGCGCCGCCTGGTTCGGCAGGGCGCGCATCAGCGCCCGCATCAGCGGCACGTCGACCATCGAGGTTTCGTCGACGACGAGCAGATCGCACTCGAGCGGCCGCTCGGCGGTCCGCCGGAAGGCGCCGGTTCCGGGATCGGTTTCGAGCAGCCGGTGGATCGTCTTCGCCTCGAACCCGGTCGTCTCGGCGAGGCGCTTGGCGGCGCGACCGGTCGGTGCGCAGAGCAAGATCGCCACCGCCTTCGCGCGCAGGATCGCGAGCAGCGCGTTGACGAGGGTCGTCTTGCCGACCCCCGGGCCGCCGGTGATCACCAGCACCTTCGCGGCAAGCGCGCTGCCGATCGCTTCCTTCTGGCGGTCGGCGAGGGCGAGCCCGGTCCGCTTTTCGACCCAAGGAATCGCCTTCTCGGCATCGATCATCGGCCAGGGCGGCCTGCCGGTGCCGAGCACGTGCAGCTTCGAGGCAATCTCGCGTTCGGCCCGGTAGAGACCGGCCGGGAAGACGCAGCGCCGGCCGCGGATCGCGTCGGTGACCACGGTGCCGTCCTCGAGTTCGAGGCCGAGCGCGGCGTCGACCAGCGCCGCCGGCACTTCAAGCAGCTGCCGGGTGAGGGCGGCGAGCTCTTCGCCGGGGAGACCGCAATGACCCTCCTCCATCGCCTGGGTGAGGGCAAAGGAGATGCCGGCGCGCACCCGGATCTGAGCGGTCCTTTCGATGCCGAGCCGCTCGGCGATCCGGTCGGCGCTGCGGAAACCGATGCCGCGGATGTCGCGCGCGAGGCGATACGGGTTTTCCGAGATCCGTTGCAGCGCGTCGGCGCCATAGGTCTTGTAGATGCGCACCGCCCGCGCGGTGCCGACCCCGTTCTGGTGCAGAAACAGCATGATCTCGCGGATGGTTTGGTGCTCGGCCCAAAGAGCCGTGATCCGCTGGGCTCGATGCGGCCCGATCCCCTTGACCTCGCGCAGGCGCGCCGGCGCCCGTGCGATGACCTCGAACACCGCGGCGCCGAAGGCGCGCACCAGCCGCCGCGCATAGACCGGCCCGATGCCCCGGATCATGCCCGAGGCGAGATATTTCTCGATCCCTTCGATCGTCGTCGGTGCGGTCGCCTTGAGGAACGAAGCCCGGAATTGGACGCCGTGGGTGCGGTCGTTGATCCAGGCCCCGCTCGCCTGGACAAACTCGCCGGCCGAGATTGTCGCGGCATGGCCGACGACGGTGACCGGATCACGCCGCCCGCGAGCGTTGACGCGCAGCACGCAAAAGCCGTTCTCGGCATTGTGAAACGTTACCCGGTCGACGACGCCGGCCAGCACCTCGGTCGGCGCGCTCGGCGGCGGGTGCGTCGCCGAGCGTCGGGCCTGGTGATGATCGGCGGCCTGGCGATCTTCCCGGTTCACCGCCATCGCGCCGGAGCCCGCGGCTCCTTATGCCGCGAGTTCGAGGATCTCGCGGACCTCTGCCGGCCCGGCGATCGACCGTGGGTTGCACGGGACCCAGGGCGTGTGCATCGCCGCTTCGGCGATCCGGTCGAAGTCCTCGGGCCCGATCCCGACGGCGCCCAGGCTGCGCGGCATGCCGAGACCGGCGATAAAGGCATCGAGCACCTCGCCGGCATCCTCCCCTTGGTGGCCCATGGCCGCCGCCACCAGCGCCTGCCGCGCGGCATTGACCGGCTTGTTCCAGCGCATCACCGCCGGCAGCATGATGCATGAGGTGTGCCCGTGCGGGATGTCGAAGGCGGCGCCGAGCACATAGCCGATGCCGTGGCTCGCCCCCATCGGCACGCCGCAGGCCAGCGGGCCCATCGACAACCAGGTTCCGATCTGGCAATCGAGGCGCGCCTCGAGATCGGCGGGGTCGCTCCTCACCCGCGGCAGCCCGCGCGCCAGCAACGAGAGCCCGTGCAGGGCATGGGCATCGGCGTAAGGATTGGCCTCGCCGGAGCAGATGCCCTCGACGCAATGGTCGACGGCGCGGATACCGGTCGAAAGCCACAGCCAGGCCGGGGTATGGAGGGTGATCGCGGGGTCGAGGATCACCGCGCGCGGGATGATCTCCGGATGGCGGAACATCTCCTTGATCCGGCGGCGCTCGTCGGTGACGCCGGCAATGGCGCTGAATTCGCCGCCGGAAAGCGTCGTCGGCACGCTGATCTGCCGCACCGAAGGCGCCTTGCCGGGCGGCGCCAGCGCGCCGCCGGCCGGGCGATAGCCGTCGAGCGCCTCCGCCGTGCGGATATCGTTGGCAAGGCAGAGCTGCACCGCTTTGGCGCCGTCGGTCACCGAACCGCCGCCGATGGTGGCGATCAGATCGGCGCCGGCCGCTCGCGCCGCCGCCGCAGCCTCGATCACGGCCCGCCGCGGCGTATGCGGCGGCATTCGGTCGAAGACGCCGGTGCAGCGGTTGCCGAGCGCCTCGCGCACCTTGTCGATCTCGTCGGTGGTGCCTGCGAGGGTGCCGCTGACCATCAGAAAGACTCGCTCGGCCGCGAGCCGCTCGGTTTCCAGGGCGACCGCTTCGGCCGCGGGCACGCCGAACCTCACCCCTTCCATCCGGCCGAAAACGACGTGTCCGGATCTCACCATGCTGCCTCCCTCCGGTCTATGGGCATCAGAAGGCGCTCCGGAAAGCCCGACGGACGGCGATGATGCATCGCCGAGCCGCCGCCCGACAACACCGCATCCCCGACCGGCTCTGCACGGCATCGCCGACGGGGTGCTGGACGGCGTTCGCAACCAAGGAGTAGGACGGGATGAAGCGACCGGGGGGGTGGCGATGAACCGGCTGGACGGCAAAGTGGCGCTGGTGACCGGAGCGGCGCGCGGGATCGGCGCGGAGACGGCACGGCTGATGATCGAGGCCGGCGCCAAGGTCGCAATCGGCGACGTGCTCGACGCGGCCGGTCGACAGACTGCCGCGGCGATCGGCGGCGAGGCGCTCTTCATCCATCTCGACGTCGCCAGCGAAGCCGATTGGACGGCGGCGGTCACGGCGGTCACCCAACGGTTCGGCGGCCTCGACATTCTCGTCAACAATGCCGCCGTCCTTCTCGCCAAAGGCCTCGAGGAGGCGAGCCTCGCCGATTGGCATCGCCTCTGCGCGGTCAATCTGACCGGCGTCTTTCTCGGCACCAAGCTCGCGCTGCCGGCGTTGCGCGAGCGCGGCGCGAGCAGCCCGCACGGCAGCGCCATCGTCAATCTTTCCTCGGTTGCGGGGCTCGTCGGCTCGACGGGCGACCCGCTCTATTCGATGAGCAAGGGCGGGGTCGCCCTGTTCACCAAATCGGCAGCGCTGGAATTCGCCCGAAAAGGTTACCGGGTACGCGTGAATTCGATCCATCCCGGAAACACCGAAACCGCGATGGGCGACCAGGTGCTGGCGATGTGGGCGCGGAACCTCGGCACCAACGATCTCGCCGAAGCGCGCCGGCAGCTCTTGGCGCGGGCGCCGATCGGCCGCATCGGGACGGTGACCGACATCGCCAAGGGCATCCTTTTTCTCGCCTCGGACGATGCCGGCTTCATGACCGGCGCCGGCCTCGTCGTCGACGGCGGGATCACGGCGCAATAGCGGCCGGGGCGGCCGATGCCGGGTGACGCGGGCCCGGCCCCGCCCTAAACTCTGCCGGCGAATGCTGGCCGTCGCAAAAGGAGGATCGCATGCTGGCGATTTGGGTCAAGGTCCGGGTCAAGCCCGAGGCGCGCGAGCGCTTTTTGGCGGCGATCGAGGCCGATGCCCTGGGGTCCGAGCGGGACGAGCCGGGCTGCATGCGCTTCAACGTGCTGCAGGACGGTCAGGACCAGAACGTTTATTATTTTTACGAAGTCTACCGGGACGAGGCGGCGCTCGAGGCGCATCGCGCGACGCCGCACTTTGCCTTGTGGCGCGCCGCCGCCGACACGCTCGACGGCGCCGCCGAGGCGATCCGGTGCCGTACCGTCTTTCCGGCCGCGGACGCATACTGGACGCGCAAATAGCGCGGCCGTTCCGCCGGGATCCTGGCTTCCGCATAGCGCAACAGCGCCGGCGCGTGCCGCCGGGCTCGATGCGCGTGCTCGCTCGCATCCGGGCGCACCGCGTCGGTCGGGATGCTGGCTTCCGCATAGCGTGAAAGGATGGCCGGGGAGGTCGGCGGCGGCGCCTCCTCCGGGGCTCGGGGTGCGAGCTCGCTCGCGCCGGAGGGCGCCGCCGGGGCGGGAATGCCGGCTTCCGCATAGCGCAACGGGATCGCGGCGGAGGGCGGCGCCTGCCCCTCCTGGGGGGCTCGGGATGCAGTGAGGTCGCCGACAGCCGAGGGCGTGGTGACGCCCGCTGCGGCGACCTGGAAGGCGCCGTATTCGTCTCGGGCTTCGTCCGCATCCTGGTTGAACGACAGCTCGGGCGACGGGGCGCCTTGCCTGATGTTCCACTCCTCGTATTCGGTCGAACCGTCCCACGCGAAGGCGTTCGACAGCCAGCAGTAGCGGGCGAGGCCCGATCGTTTCAGCGCATCGCAAACCAGGCCGGAGCCGTAGACGCCGACCGCGTAACCGGCATGTCCGCCGTTCGCCGCGTCGAGGCCCGCGGCAATGCCGTGAAAATATTGGTCGATCGGAAAGAGCCACTGCGCATTGAAGTCGACGGCGAAGTAGATGGCGCTGCCGGCAGGCTGACCGATCGCTCTCGCCTCCCCGTAGGCAATCGTTGCGTCACTAAAGCCCTGGGAATACGAAAAATACGCCGGATCCCGCGAATGCGCTTCCCAAACGGCGACGATGTTGATGCCCGAGGACGAGAGCCGTTGCGCCTCGCTCGGCGAAAGCGCCGGCCACCGCGAATTGGGGTTGCGATAATAGCGGGCGACAAACTCGACGTGATTGCTCTTGAGCTCGCTCAGCACGTCGCTGGCATCGGTCGCAAGGTCGATCCCCTGCCCCCACTTCGGTGACGCGACGGCTGGCGTCGGCGGCGGCGGGGGCGGTACGGCGGAGCATGCCGCCAGGATCAGCGCCGCAAAAAGCGGCGCCAGTCTTGCAAGCTTCAACGTCCTCGCCCCCTCCGAAATTGAAACCGAGGCATCCCCAGATGGGCCACCCTTCGATCCGCGCGGCCAAAACGCCGAGCGCCGGCCGCCGCGATCTGCCGGGCGGGATCGTCACGAGACGTCAGCGAGTGTTGCTCCCCCCGCTAAACTCGAAGGCAACCCTATCGCGCTTCAATCCTGACGTCGACTCCGGATATAGCGGTGAGGTTGGGTCCTGGTACGAATTTTGGCTTCCGACGCCAGCGAGCGTCGGCAGAGGCCCGTCTACTTCAATCGCTGCCGAGCTTCGGCCGCGTTTTGGAAGCCTTCTCAGTCGTAGCTGAGCTTCGGCCGCGTGTCGGGGCCGCGGCCCTCGGGCGAGAAATCGAGCATGCCCCACAGCGGCCAGATCGCGTCGACATGGCGCGAGTTCTGGCCGGGTTCCGTCGGTGCAAACATCAGCTCGGTGGCATAGGCGTGACGGATCGAACCGTCCGCGGCGCGGACAAAGGCGTTGAGAATCGGCCTTTGGTTACCCTCGGCATCCTCGCCGTGGTAATCCCGGTGGTAGCTGTTGCCGGACGACGACAACAGCCGCAGCCGCCGCCACCCGCGTTGTTGCACGATCGCGCGCAACCGGGCGATCGGCGAGCGGGCGACCGCCGCGACGGCGGCGCGCTGCTCGATGTGACGCACCTGGCCGTCGAGACCGTCGAGGATCGAGGTGCACGACGGACAGGGTGCGGCCATCGCCGGCCCGTACATATAGCTGTAGAGCAGCAGCACCGGCTTGTCGCCAAACAGCTCGGACATCTTGACCCGGCGGGCGCCGTCGCCTTCCTCGAACACGTAATCTTCAGCGACCCGGCCACCGGGCGGCAGAGCGCGGCGCTCGGCGGCCACGGCCTCGATCTGCCGGCGCAGCGCCATCTCGCTCGCCAGCAGCCTGTCGCGGGCCGCGGATATTGCGGGCTCTCGTTCGGAAACCGGATGTCGTGCATGGTCGCTCCTGGCATGGCCGGACTTCCTATCTCTCGGTGCCGTGTTGGAGGGCTGCGAGCTTGCCCAGGATCGATCCCCAGCCGCGTTCGTGCCGCAGTGCGCGTTCGGCGTCGGGGATGCCTTCGTGTTCGAGGTCGATGCGCACACCCCCGCTCGACGGGGTGAAGACGAGGGTCACGAGCGACAGGTGGTGGTCGGTGTCGGCCGATATCCAGGTAAACACCAGTCGCTGCGGCCGCTCGATCACGACGTAGCGGCCGCTGTGCTCGAAGCGCTCGCCGGCGCCCTCCATGACCAGCCGGAACGCGCCGCCCTCGCGCGGATCGTTGGTGAATTCGCCGACCGTCGTCGGATGAGGGGCGAGGAAACGCGCGGCTTGGCGCGGGTCGAGCCAGGCGTCGAAGGCAGCCTCTGGGGGCGTGCGGATGGTGATCGCGGCGGTGGCGCGGTAGAGGCTAGGCGCCGCCATCGCTCGCCTCCAGCATCGTCTTCAGCGCCCGAAGCCGGCGCTCCCATGCGACCGACTTGCGCTCTACCCATTGGGCGAGGCTGCGCCAGCCCGGTTCGCTGGCGGTGATGAAGTGGTCGCGCCCGACGATGCGGCGCGTGATCAGGCTGGCACTCTCCAGCACCTTCAGATGGCGCGAGACGGCCGGCAGGGAAATGTCGAAACCGGCGGCCAACTCCGTCACCCGCACCGGCCGCTCGCGCACGCGGGTCAACAGATCACGCCTGACCGGATGCGCGACCGCCGCCAGCGCGTGGCTCAATGCATCCTCCCCGAGATGGCTCAATGCGGGGCCCCGAAACATTAAACGAAGGCGTTTAGCATCTAGATAAGGCGGATTGTCAATTGGAAGTTTGCTGGAAGTTTGCACGGTTCAGCCCGGCCGCGCCGTCATGCTCCGCCTCGATCAGCCTCGTTCCGACGGCGACCAGGACGGCCAGGACGGCAAGTTGGGTGACGCGAAGGCCGACCGGGCGGAGCGCGTCGTCATAGGCCCGCTTCACAGCGCGAGCGGCCATTCGAATCTTATGGCATGCACGGCTTTCGACGTAACCTCGCCCCATGCGAAGCCCGCTGTGCAATTCCCTGGCGGCGCTTGGAGCGCCGCGGCGCAAGGCGTCCACCGGCAACGCAACAGGCAGCCTCGATAGCCAAATCTCAGCGCTGAGAGCCC
Organism: uncultured Alphaproteobacteria bacterium; assembly: GCA_963772295.1. Taxonomy (GTDB): domain Bacteria; phylum Pseudomonadota; class Alphaproteobacteria; order ATCC43930; family CGMCC-115725; genus AP-15. The sequence goes on along the minus strand of CAVYWO010000013.1, from coordinate 429,152 downwards.
GACCGAAAATGACACACGTTGGATCAACAACTTACTCGTCACCCCCGCGAAAGCGGGGGTCCAGGGCAAGCGACGGGACTTCGACCCTGGATTCCCGCTGGCGCGGGAATGACGATATAAGCGTCTGAAATAAATCGATTCATTTTGGGTCAGGGTCTGAGGCATAGGACCGCCATATTTCGGAGACATCACAATCCTGGAGACAAGATCGGGAGCCGGAAATGCAGATCGCGATAATCGGGGCTGGCAATGTCGGTGGCGTGCTCGGCAAGGGCTGGGCACGCGCGGGGCATGCAATTGCCTTTGGCGTTCCCGACCCGTCGGCGGCGAAGCACCGCGCGACGGCGGAGGCGGCGGGAGGCGCCGGTCTGTTCTCGGTGCCGCGCGCCGTGCAAGGGGCCGACGCGATCGTGCTCGCGGTGCCCTTCGACGCTGTGGGCGACGCGCTTGGGGCCGCGGGCGATCTCGCCGGCCGCCTGCTGGTCGACGTGACCAATCCGCTGCGTAGGCCGGGTTGGAGCTGTCGATCGGGTTCGACCGTTCGGGCGGTGAACAGGTGGCGTCGCTGGCGCCCGGTGCGGCGGTATTCAAGACATTGAACCAGGTCGGGTTCGAAGTGATGGCGAACAGCGCCGGCTACGTTGCGCCGCCGGTGATGTTCGTGGCCGGCGACGATCCGGCGCGCAAACCTGTGGTGATGGGTCTCGTGTCGGATCTCGGCTTTCACGCGGTGGATGCCGGCGGGCTGCGCACCGCGCGCCTTTTGGAGCCCTTTGCCATGCTGTGGATCCACATGGCGATCAACCGCCAGGCGGCCCGCGACAATGCCTTTGCCTACCTGGCTCGGGGCAAGGCTTCGAATGGATGAATGCGAAAAAATTGTCGGCCGCAGCGACCGTCAAACGTCGTCGGGGTGTTCCGACACCACGAACGACGGGGGTGGTATCATGAGTGAATTTACGTTTCTGTATCGCGGCGCGGAGCGATCGGCGTCCCCCGAAGAAATCCAGCAGACCATGCAGAAATGGTTCGCGTGGTTCAAAGAACTCGGCGCGAACGGCCACCTGAAAGAACGCGGACATCCGCTCGAGCGCGCCGGCATGGTCGTCAAAGGAAACCGGAAGATCGTCACCGACGGTCCATACGCCGAGGCCAAGGATCTTGTCGGCGGCTTCAGCCTGATCGAGGCCAAGGATCTCGAGCAGGCGGTCGAAATCAGCAAAGGCTGTCCGATTTTGGAGGCCGGGGGCTCCGTCGAAGTGCGGCCGGTCTGGCAGATCGACATCTAGCGGAGCCCGCAGACATCCCTTCTGGCGCGCGGCGGGGTGCCACCCCGACGAACCAACCCGGTCCGAAAGAATCCGGGGCTAGACGATGCCCTGGTCGCGCAGCTGGCGAACCTCCTGGACGCTGTAGCCGGCCAGCGACGTCAATACCGCCTCGGTATGCTCGCCCAGGAGCGGCGCCGGCGACGCTGCGAAGGGTGAATCCGACAGGCGCAGCGGGCAGCCGATCATCGCATGGCGGCCGCGCGTCGGATGGTCGAGCTCGAACACGGTGCCGCGTTCGCGCAGATGCGGGTTGGCCAGCACCTCGGCAGTGTCGAGGACCGCGCCGCAAGGGATGCCTCTCTCGGCGAAGGCCCGCATGACCGCGTGCTTGTCCCGACCGCCGGTCCAGCCCTCGATGATCCCGGTCAATGCCGCCGCGTTCTGCGCTCGCGCCGAAGGCCTGCCAAAGCGTTCGTCGGTCACGAGGTCGGGGCGGCCGATGACCTCGGCCAAGGCCGCGAACATCTCCTGGTTGTCGGGCGGGATGATCAGATAGACGCCGTCGTTGGCGCCGCCGCCCCGGCAGCGGATCAAATCCGAGTAGCCGCCGGTCGCCGATCGGTTGCCGCTGCGGCCGAGCGGCTTTCCGGTGGCGAGCGTATGGGTGAACTTGACCCGCGTCAGGTTCAGCACCGCCTCCTGCATCGCGACCTCGACCAACTGACCCCGGCCGGTCCGGCCGCGCTGCACGAGCGCCGCGAGGATGGCGATGGCGAGATGCATGCCGGTGCCGGAATCGCCGACATTGGCGCCGTTGACCAACGGCGGCCCGTCCGCTTCGCCGGTGACGCTCATCGCCCCCGAGGTCGCCTGCGCCACCGGCTCAAAGCATTTGAACCCGCTGTAAGGGCCGTAGGAGCCGAAGCCCTTGACCGAGGCATAGACGGCGCGCGGGTTGAGCGCCTTTACCGCTGCATAGCCGAGCCCCAGCCGCTCCATGACGCCGGGGCCCAGATTCTCCGCGACGACATCGGCCTCCTTGACGAGCCGCCGGGCTATCTCCTTGCCTTCCTCGGCCTTGAGGTCGAGCACGGTGCTGCGCTTGCCGCTGTTGAGCAGCAGAAAGAAGTAGCTGTCGACATTCGGGTTGTCGCTGTTCCACAAGCGCCGCGCCCGGTCGCCATAAGGCGGCCGCTCGATCTTGATCACGTCGGCGCCGAGCCAGGCCAGTATCTGGGTACAGGACGGACCGGCCTGGTCGTGGGTGAAGTCGATCACGCGAATGCCGTCGAGGGCGCGGCTCATCTGGGCTCTCCTTGCTGGTCCGGTCGAGCTTCCCCCGTCCGGGCGGGGCTCAGCAAGGGAAACGGAAGATAACTTGGCCCCGGCGTTCGCTCCCGCAGTGCCGTGCAGCGATATAGACCCGCCGAGCGGGTGAGGCGAGCCGGCGATGCCGAGGTTCCGATTGCCACCGGGCGAGCCCTGGCCCATCATCAACGGCTCTCTCAGTCGGATCACATCCATGAGCCTCGCGCCGAACCTGCCGCCCGACAAGCAGCGCCAGATGCTGCGCCAGATGCTGACCATCCGCCGCTTCGAAGAACGCGCCTCGGCCGACTACCTTGCCGGCAAGATCTACGGCGTCGTGCACTGCTATATCGGCGAGGAGGCGGTCGCGGTCGGCGTCTGCGCGGCGCTCGATCGCGGCGACCGGATCATCTCGACGCATCGCGGCCACGGCCATTGCATCGCCAAGGGCGCCGATCTCGACCGCATGATGGCCGAGCTCTACGGGCGGCAGACCGGCTATTGCAAGGGCAAGGGCGGTTCGATGCACATCGCCGATTTCGGCATCGGCATGCTCGGCGCCAACGGCATCGTCGCCGGCGGGATCGCGATCGTGACCGGCGCCGGCTTGGCGGCGCAGATGGAGGGCAAGGGCGGGGTCGCGGTCTCGTTTTTCGGGGATGGCGCGGCGAATGCCGGCCCGTTCCATGAATGCCTCAACATCGCCGCGACCTGGAAGCTGCCGGTGATCTATGTCTGCGAGAACAACCTCTACGCCGCGCAGACATCGGCCGCTTCGACCCACGCCTTGAGCGACGTCGCGGCACGCGCCGCCGGCTACGGCATCCCCGGCGTCGTCGTCGACGGCAACGACATCTTCGCGGTTTATCAGGCCGCCAACCGCGCCGTCGACCGGGCGCGTTCCGGCGCCGGCCCCAGCTTGATCGAGTGCAAGACCTACCGCTTGCGCCGCCATACCGAGCGTCCGACCCAGGTCGATCTGCGCGAGGAGGCGGAGATCGAGATCTGGAAAGGGAGGGATCCGATCGCCCGGCTCGAGCGGCAGCTGCGGGAAGAGGGTGACCTCGACGACGGCGGGCTCGAGGTCATGGCGCGCGAGATCATGACGGCACTCGAGCACGCGGTCGCCTTCGCCGAGGCGAGCCCTTTCCCCTCGCCCGAGCAGGCGACCGAGGATGTGTTTTCGGCCTGACCCGAGGAGGCGACGATGCGAGAGCTGACCTATAACGAGGCCGCCGTCGAAGCCGTCGCCGAGGAGATGCGGCGCGACCCCAAGATCTTCTACATGTCGACCGACGCGATCCTGCCGCTCCTCGAGGAGTTCGGCCCCGAGCGGATCAGGGCGACGCCGATCACCGAAGCGGCGCTGACCGGCATGGCGATCGGTGCTGCCGGCTGCGGCTTCCGCCCGATCGTCGACTGGCGGCAGGTGACGTTCTGCTTTGTCGCGATGGACCAGATCGTCAACCAGGCGGCGAAGATCCACTACATGTTCGGCGGCCAGGTGACCTTTCCGATCCTCTACCGGGCGGCCGTCGGCGGCGGCGGCCAGGTCGCGGCGCAGCATTCGCAGTCGCCCTATTCGATGTTCATGAATGTCGCCGGGTTGAAGATGTTCCTGGCGTCGACGCCGCACGACATCAAGGGGCTCATAAAGACGGCGATCCGCGACAACAACCCGGTGATCTCGTTCGAATCGAGCCGGCTGCTGGCGCGGAAGGGTCCGGTGCCGGAGGCGGACTACGCGATCCCGTTCGGCCAGGCCGACATCAAGCGCGAGGGGCGCGACGTGACCGTCGTCGCCCTCGCCTGGCTGGTGCACGAGGCGCTGGCCGCGGCCGAAGAGCTCGAGCCGGAGGGGATCTCGGTCGAGGTCGTCGATCCGCGCACGCTGGTACCTCTGGACACGGACGCGATCCGCGCCTCGGTGCGCAAGACGGGCCGGCTCGTGATTGCCGACGAAGCCGGGCCGACGGCCGGCTTCTCGGCCGAGGTGGCGGCACTCGCCACCGAGGACCCGGCGACCTTCGCGCGGCTCGAAGCCCCGGTAAGGCGGGTCTGCGCCTTGCAGGTGCCGATCCCCTACAGCCCGGTCCTCGAAAATCACGTGTTCCCGGATCGCAAGCGGATCATCGCCGGGATCCGCGCGGTGCTCGACGGGAGACGGCCGGCCGCGGCGGCGTGAGGGCGGCAACGACGGTGGGGAGTAGATGCGAAGAGAATTGCCGTCGGAGTAAGATTAGTACGGCTCGACCTACCGCAATCGTCACAGGTCTATCGACGTATCGCGGCGATTGATCGCCGGGCGCTGAAGCTGAACTCCGATCTTCGGGCGCGCCCACGTCGCTCGCCCGTCGATTCCGGCCCGCGAGGCGGCCCATGCGGTCTTTGTCTCTTACACGTGCGCTTGCGGTTCCTGGCAGAATGTCTACTGTCGCGTGCGCCTTAATACGTCTTCCAATTGGTGTCGTAAAATATTTCCTTGATCACAGGGACCTAGCCCTCTTGTCATGCGACTCGCAACACCCATGGTGTGTGCACCTGGAAAGTAGGTGCATCGCACACGCGGGCACGTAGTGACCCGGTCGGACAAGCTCAAGGAGGAGTTTCGGAATTGCACCAGCACCTTCCCCTTTAGGCGATTTGTCGCTTTGCTCACTGCTTTGGGATTTTCGCCGCTAACTAAACTAAGAGCCCGACCGAAAATCACACACGTTGGATCAACAACTTACTCGTCACCCCCGCGAAAGCGGGGGTCCAGTGCAAGCGACGGGACTTCGACCCTAGATTCCCGCTTGCGCGGGAATGACGATATAAGCGTCTGAAATAAATGGATTTATTTTGGGTCAGGGACTAAAGGCCGGGAGAACGAGCGGGAGCAGGCGCAAGTTTGAGCATAGGCGGACAGGGATGAGGATTTTCCTTGACGAACCTCATAATGGTTCGATGCGACCGGGCATGGTAACGCGGCTCCGCGACGATCTGATCCGATGCGGGTTCCTGTGACGATACTGTACTACAAAAGTTACCAAGGGTCTATCGAATACGAAGACGGACAGCTCATTATCCAGCTTCTGCATATCGACGACTTCATCACCACGACTTGTGATTCTGCCGGCCAAGCCGAGGTGGCCTTTCACGAACTCGTCGAAGATTACTTAGCGACCTGCGAAGAGACAGGCCGGGCACCGGACAAGCCTTACAAGGGGTCGTTGAACATTCGCATGCCGCCTGAACTCCATCGGCGCGCGGCGATGGCTGCAGCCTCTGCGGGCGTCTCACTAAACGCATGGATAGTCCGGGTTTGCGAGGCGGCTGTATCCGCATCCGCACTAGGTCGTGTCGTCAATTAGCAGCGCTGGCTCACATATATCAACGCTTTGGCCGGGCCCGGCCCGTGGGCCTTCAGCCCACGGACTTGATCCGTGGGCATCCACGAGAAACGGCACAGGCCTTCGCGGGCTCCCGTGGATGCCCGGCCCAAGGCCGGGCAAGACGGTAATCGGATGTAATCGGAACGGGGTGTCCGCTCAATTGACGACAGGCCCTAGCACAAGGCGTCGGGACTCGGAGTATAGTTCCGCCGAACATGCCGCGGGTGAGGTGTCCAAACCAAGCGCGAGGGGCGCGACGTGACCGTCGTCGCCCTCGCCTGGCTGGTGCACGAGGCGCTGGCCGCGGCCGAAGAGCTCGAGCCGGAGGGGATCTCGGTCGAGGTCGTCGATCCGCGCACGCTGGTACCTCTGGACAGGGACGCGATCCGCGCCTCGGTGCGGAAGACGGGCCGGCTCGTGATTGCCGACGAAGCCGGGCCGACGGCCGGCTTCTCGGCCGAGGTGGCCGCACTCGCCACCGAGGCAGGCGCCGATCCCCTACAGCCCGATCCTCGAAAATCACGTGTTCCCGGACCGCAAGCGGATCAACCGCGGCGCCAATCGGCCATCGGCGCGCGGCAATCAGCGCTTGGGTAATCGGACGGCTGGCGTCAAGCCCCTTTTTCGTTATCCACTACGTCGAATTTCGGGGCCCAACCTTCCCCGTCACCACCTCGTTTCGAGCAGCCGAAGTTGCCCCAAAGCTGCCGTTCGGGGCCCGATCTCACGGTTGAGCTAGCCGATCAGTTTTTTGGCGGGACGAACATGTAGCCTGCGCCGCGCACCGTCCGGATCGCCTCGGGGTGGGCCGGGTCGGTCTCTCGACCTTGCGGCGCAGCCGGGTGATGCGCAGATCGATCGCACGATCGAACGCCTCGGCCCCGCGATGGGCGGTGACCTCCAACAGCCAGCTGCGCATCAACGGCCGGTTCGGGTTCTCGGCAGAGATCTTCAACGGGTCGAACTCGCTTGCCGCCAGGCCCTCCTCGCTGTCGTTTGCCGGATCGATCAGGACGCGCCGCTCGAGATCGAGCACGCGGCGGCCGATGCGCACGCGCGGTCCCTCGGCCGGCATCCCGGCCGCGCGTCGCAATACGCTCTTGACCCGCGCCAGCAGCTCACGCGGCTCGAACGGCTTGGCGATGTAGTCGTCGGCGCCGCTTTCGAGCCCGACCACGCGATCGACGGTGTCGGCGGCGGCGGTGACCATGATGACGCCGACGCGGCCGCTCTTCTCGCGCAGCCAGCGCGCCAGCGCAAACCCGTCCTCCCCCGGCAGGCCGACATCGAGCATGACGAACGCCGGCAGCTCCTTCGCGACAAGCCGGCGTAAAGCGGCGCCGTCGGCCAACGCTGCGACCCGGAAATTCTGCCGCGCGAGGTAGTCGACGAGCAGCTCGCGCTGGACTGCTTCGTCCTCGACGACGGCAATGAAGGGCCGCGGGTCCATCGCCAACAGCAGCACGCGATACGCGCGTACCGGGCGAGCGATGTTCTTCAATTCCGGCTCGCCGATGTCGGCGACGGCGATGTCGAGCTTGCCGCGCACCTGTTCGTAGGCGGCGGCCGAGAGGCAGATGCCCCCCGGCTCGGCGATGGCTTCGAGCCGCGCCGCGATATTAACGTTGTCGCCCAAAATGTCGTCGGCATCGGCCAGTACGTGCCGTCGCCGCTGATCCGGACGATGCGGCCGCGATGGGCGGCGATTTCCGGGTCGATCAGCTCTCTCCGCAAGGCGCGCAGCCGCAACAGAGTGCCGTCCTCGTCGTCGCCCACCAGCCGGCTGAACCCGGCAACGTCAGCAGCCAGTATGGCGGCGATCCGGCGCGCCGGGGCGACCTCGCGATCGGGCGCGCCGCGGCGCAGCACGCTCCTGATCCGCGCCGGCAGCTCGCGCGGCTCGAAAGGCTTGGTGATGTAGTCATCGGCGCCGGTCTCGCGCCCGACGACGCTGTCCACAGTGTCGGCGGCCGAGGTCACCATGATGTGCTACCGCGAATTGGCGAAGCCGCATGCGTTGGCATCGGGGCGAGGCTCGCACCATATTCAGACTGGTATTAGACCAGTCGAAACGGAAATGCCCGGAGAAATTGGCGCCTACGAGGCTAAGACCCATCTGCCCGCTTTGCTCGAGCGCGTGGCCCGGGGCGAACGATTTACGATCACCAAGCATGGGCGTCCGATCGCGCGCCTCGTGCCGGTCGAGCGCACAGCCCCCGATCGCCGGCGCGAAGCGGTCGAGCGGCTCAAGGCGTTTGCCGACGGCCACACCCTGGACGTTCCTGTCAAACAGCTGATCAGCGAAGGCCGGCGGTGATGGAACTCGTGATTGATGCTTCCGTCGCCCTGGCTTGGTGCTTCCGGGACCAACGGACCGAAGCCACAGCCAGCCTACTGGAGCGGGCTCAGACTGATGCCGCCGCGGTACCGAACCTCTGGCACCTGGAAGTCGCCAATGTACTCGCGCTGGCTGAACGCCGTGGACGCATTACCCCCGCCGAAAGCGCGGAACTCATCGCTCTGCTGGAGATGCTCGAGATCGTCGTCGACGGGGAGACGTCGGTACGCGCTTTCAGCCGTGTGCTCGATCTCGCGCGGGAGGAACGGCTGACGGCCTATGATGCCGCCTATCTGGAGCTGGCGATGCGGCTCGGCCTTCCACTCGCCTCCAAGGATGTCGATTTGTGCGATGCCGCCGAGCGCCTTGGCGTCGGCGTGCTGCGGGCTGCTTGACGAGCGATTTCTCGGCACAGCGATACCGACGATACAAAACCGATAGCAGCACGACACGGCGGGGACACGGAATGGCGGTAGTCTGGCGCGTTTCGCATCAGCGAGAGCGCGATGGCGATTTTTCCTGCTGTGCCTAGCACACCTTCCGAGACGCCGGACGAGACGACGAAACCGCACGCTGCGCGCGGGGTTCGGTGGTAAACTAAACCAACGGGCACGAAAGCGGCGCGATGCGGGGAGGGCCCGATGGACATTGCGGCGTGGCTTCGCGGTCTGGGGCTGGAGGAATACGAGCCGGCGTTTCGCGATAACCGCGTCGACGCCGAGATCCTGCCCAAGCTGACCGGGGAGGATCTCAGGGAGATCGGCGTCGCCACGGTCGGCGATCGTCGCAAGCTCCTCGAAGCGATCGCGGCGTTGCGCGAGGGCGGCGCGCCGCCGCCCGCGGCCGAACCGCCTGCCGCGGCGCCGCCACCCTCCGATGCGGAGCGGCGGCAGCTGACGGTGATGTTCTGCGACCTCGTGGGCTCGACGGCGTTGTCGGCGCGGCTCGATCCCGAGGAGCTGCGCGAGGTGATCGGCGCCTATCAGCGCTGCGCGGCGGCGGCGGTGCGCCGTTTCGACGGCTTCGTCGCCAAGTACATGGGCGACGGCGTGCTGGCCTATTTCGGCTTTCCGCGCGCCCACGAAGACGATGCCGAGCGGGCGGTCCGCGCCGGCCTCGACATCGTCGCCGCGGTCGGGGGGCTCGACTTGCCGGCTGTCGGCAAACTCCAGGTGCGCATCGGCATCGCCACCGGGCTGGTAGTCGTAGGCGATCTGATTGGCGAAGGCGAGGCGCAAGAGCGCGGGGTCGTTGGCGAGACGCCGAACCTGGCCGCGCGATTGCAGGGGCTGGCCGAACCGGGCTCAGTGGTCATCGCCACGGCGACGCGCCGGCTCATCGGCGATCTGTTCCGGCTGCGCGGGCTCGGCCGGCACGAGATCAAGGGCCTCTCCGAGCCGGTCGAGGCCTGGGCGGTCGCGGGGGTGTCGGCATCCGAGGGTCGCTTCGAAGCGGCGAGCCGCGGCCGGTTGACCGGTTTTGTCGGCCGCGAGCACGAGCTCGGCCTGCTGCTCGAGCGCTGGAACCTGGCGCAGGACGGCGAAGGCCAGGTGGTGCTGCTGTCCGGCGAGCCGGGGATCGGCAAGAGCCGCATCCTCAGCGAATTGCGCAGCCGTCTAGAGGCCGATAATGCGACGAGCCTGCGCCTTCATTGCTCGCCCTACTTCGTCAACAGCGCGTTCTACCCGATCGTCGACAACTTCGAGCGGGCCCTGCGCTTCGCGCGCGACGACACGACGGAAGAGAAGCTCGACAAGCTCGAAGCGCTGGTCGTCGGCCAGTACGGCAGGCCGCGCGCCGACCTGCGGTTCATCGCCGCGATGCTCTCGATCCCCTACGAGGAGCGTTACGGCGCGGTCGCGATGACGCCGCAGAAATTCAAGGACGAGACGTTGCGCGCGCTCATCGACACGACCGAGGCGATCGCCCGCCTTCAGCCGACGGTGGAGCTGTTCGAGGACATCCACTGGGCCGATCCGACCACCCTCGAAGTCATCGACCTCTTGATCCACCGGGTCAGGAGCATTCCGCTATTGGTCGTGCTGACCCACCGGTCGGAGTTTTCCTCGCGCTGGGCGCATTACGGTCACGTCACGGCGCTGACGCTTGCGAAGCTGACCCGACCGCAGACCGCGGCGATGGTATCGCGGCTGGCTGGCGGCAAGGCGCTGCCCGCGGATCTGCTCGAACAAATTCTCGGCAAGACCGACGGCGTGCCGCTGTTCGTCGAGGAATTGACGAGGTCGATCCTCGAATCCGCCGACCTCCGGGATGCCGGCGACCGCTGGGAATATGCCGGGCGCGCCGGCACGTTGACGATCCCGCTGACCCTGCGCGATTCGCTGATGGCGCGGCTCGATCGCTTTACGCCGGTGAAGGAGATCGCGCAGATCGGCGCGGCGATCGGGCGCGAGTTTTCCTACGAGCTGATCGCCGCCGTCGCCCCGCACGCAAAGCCAGCGCTGGACCAGGCGCTGGCGCAGCTCACCCAATCGGGGCTGGCGTTCCAGCAGGGCGGGCCGCCCGATGCGGTCTACACCTTCAAGCACGCTTTGGTGCAGGACGCCGCCTACGATTCGCTGCTGAGACGCCGGCGGCAGGAATTGCACGGCCGGATCGCCAGGGTGATCGAGGAGCGCTGGCCGCACGTTGTGGCGGGCGAGCCCGAGCTATTGGCATACCACTACACCGAGGCGAAACAGCCCGCGAAGGCGATCCCGCTCTGGCAGCAGGCGGGCGGCCTGGCGTTGGGACGCCTGGCCCTCCCCGAAGCGGTCGCGCATTTGAACAAGGGCCTGGAGCTGGTCATCTCATTGCCGCCCTCACCGGAGCGCGACAGCAAGGAGGTGGATCTCCGCGTTTCATTGGGCACCGCCTGGATCTGGCTCAAAGGCTGGCAGGTGCAGGAGGTCTGGGACACGCTGCATCCGGCGCTGGCGCCGGCCACGTCGCTTCGCCGCAGCGACGCCCTGCTGCCGATACTATTCGGACTCTGGTGCCACGTATTGTGTCTGGGACGGATGGCCGAGTTGCTTCGTTGGGTCGCGCAGATATCGGACGCTGCCGAGGAATACCGCGACCCGGATCTCTCGATCCTCGAGCAACACTGCGCCGAGCTCTCCTGCTTTTGGCTCGGCGATCCGATCAAAGCCCGGGAGCACGCGGACCAAATACTCTCGCTCTACAGCGAAGAGCAGCACGGCCATTTGGTGCGCATTATGAACAACGACCCAAAAACGATGGCGTTATGCTTTGGGGCGCAGGCTGCCTGGATGCTCGGCTACCCCGAGCAAGCCGTGAAATCGATCAACGCCGCCTATGACCATGCGCGCCGACACCGGCGCCTAGACAATCGCGCAACTCGCCGAGCAGTGCCTTGGCCTCCTTCAGGTCCTTCGTCGTGAAGCCTTCGCTGAACCAGCCATAGACCGGCGCGAGAAGTTCGTGCGCCTCCCCGACACTCCCTTGCTCCCGCAGCAGCCGGGCATAGCTGGTCGCGGTGCGCAGCTCCCAGGATTTCGCCCGCTGCATTCGCGCCCAGTCGAGCGAGGCGATGTAGCTGCGCTCGGCGCCTGCCGCATCGCCCTTCAACGCGAGCAGCCAGCCCTTGATGCGGAGCGCTTCGGCGTAATAGTGGCGCTCCTGCCGGTCCGGCCTCTCGATTTCCGCGATGACCTCGTCGATAAGATGCAGCGCACCGTCGAGATTGCCGAGTTGGCCCATGCCCTCGGCGAGCACGGATCGCCAATAGAGACTGCCGCTTCGACCACCGCCCGCCTCCCAGACGGCGAGGCCCTTCTCGAGCAAAGCGATGCCTTCGGCGGTTTGGCCCTTCCGGATCGCTGTTGTCGCGACCCAGTCGATCGCCCTCTTCGAGGCGCTTCAGCCACTCGTCGGGCTCGCGGAGATAATCCAAGACCTGAGCGCCAAAGGTGCCTGTCCTCGGGCCGCGCGCGGCGCGGACCCGGGGGCCGGGATGACGAGCAAGAGTGGGTCAAGCAGATCCCACCAATTTCTCGATCGGGACGCTAACCTTTGCATCGCGCAGATCATTGGGTGCCGCCTATGACAAAACTTCTCGATCGAGCGCTCGAAGCCGCGCGAACCCTCCCACCGGAGGCGCAAGACGGCATCGCGCATTGTTGTCCTCCGCTTGGCCGGTGCGGATGATGAATCGCTCACGCCCGACGGAGTTATTCGACGGCGATGCGCACCGGCTTTGAGAGCGCCGCGTCAAACGGCCGGCCGATCCGGAAGCGGTGAATGCCGGCGACCATCGGCCAGTAAAGGGTCTCGTCCGGATCGGCCACGGCGAACGGCTCGTTGTCGACGTACCAGACGATCTGGGCCACATGGGGGTCGGCGACGGCGCGCAGCGCCAGGCGGTTGAGCGCCGCCGGGACCTCGGGGTTGCGCCAGAGATGGGCGTCCTGCTGCGGCTCGGCGATCGACAGGCGGACCCTTTGGCCGGCGTCGCTCGGCGTCTCGGCGAGCGGAAAGCCGTTCCTCTTGGCCCAGGCGCGCTCGGCCGAACCGACGGCGAGGGTCATTCTCTCGCCGGCGCCGGTTGCCGGCAGCGGCGCCGGCACCGCCTTCGCCGGCAGCCATTCGACCAAGGTCTCGCTGCACCCGCTCGGGCTCGTCCGGCCGGTGAAGACGCAGAGTTCGACCGGCACATGGTTCGCCGGCGGCGCGAAACCGGTGTCGCCGAGATCGCCGGACCGCGCGCCGTGCAGCCGCAGCAGCAACGCCTTCGCCAGCCCGGCGGCGGCGGCGGCGCCGGTAACATCGCGCATCGTCCCGTCATCGGCGCGGCCGAGCCAGACGCCGACCAGGTAGCGCTCCGACCAGGCGATGGTCCAGGCGTCGCGATAGCCTTGCGACGTGCCGGTCTTGACCGCCGCGGCAAACGGGAACTCGCTCGTGCCGTAGCGCGGAAAGCTCGGCAGCCGCGCCATCGGGTCGGAGAGGAACAAGGTCACCTGCCGTGCCACATCGGCCGGCAGCAGCCGGCGCGGCGGCGTCAAAGGCTGCCGCTCGAACCACAAGAGGTCGCGCAGCATGCCCTCCTCGGCGAGGACGCCATAGGCGCGCAGCAGGCGGTCGAGGCTCGTCGGCAGCGATCCGATCGCCATCGACAGGCCAAAATCCTGCGCCGGCGCGTCGAGCCGGTGCAGCCCGAGTTCGCGAAAGAATTCGAAGGCGCCGTCGAGCCCGACCTTGCGCAACAGATTGGCGGCGGGGACGTTGCGCGAATTGGCGAGCGCCTGGCGCGGCAGGAGCGGCCCGAGAAAGTTGCGGTCGGCGTTGCTGATCCCGGCCGTGCCCTCCGGCAGATCGTCCATGATCTCGGCCGGGCCGAGCCGCCCGCGTTCCAGCGCCAGCGCGAAGATGAACGGCTTCAGCGTGCTGCCGGGCGAGCGGCTGGCCCGGGTGAAGTCGATCGCACCTCCCGGCCCCTTGCCGTATCCGGCGGAGCCGACCGCGGCCAGTACCTCGCGGCTGTCGCGGCGCAGCACCATGACGGCGATCTGTTGCGGTCCCGCCGGCTGCCAGGCGTGCAACTGCCGCCGCGCAAGCCGGGACGCCGCTTCCTGGACCTCGAGATCGAGCGTCGTGAAGAGCCGTGGATCGGCCGGGTCGACCGCATCCGGCGCCGACGCCAGCATGCCCGCGATCCGCAGGATCGCGTGCAGCGCCTCCGGCCGGCGCGGGCGCGGCGGCAGGCGGATCTGTTCGAGTTCCGCCGCGGCCCCGGCATATTCCGCGCCGTCGATCACCTGCTGGCGGGCGAGCGCTTCGAGCACCCGCCGGCCGCGGCCGATCGCCCGCGCCCGGCCGCTTGCGCTCAGCGGGTTCGCGGCACCCGGCGCCTGCGGGATCGCCGACAACAGCGCGATCTCGGCCCAGCTCAGATCGGCGACCGGCTTGTCGAAATACCAGCGGGCGGCATGCGCAATGCCGTGGCTGCCGTTGCCGTAAGGCGCCAGCCGCAGATATTGGGCGAGCACCGCCGCGCGCCCGTAGCGCGCGGTCAGCACCAGGGCGGTCGCCGCCTCGACCGCTTTCGTCCACACATTGCGCGGCGCCGGGTGCTGCATGCGCGCCACCTGCATCGCGATCGTCGAGGCGCCGGAGCGCCGATGGCCGCCTCTAAGGTCCTGCCGCAGCGCCCGCGCGACGGCCAGCAGATCGACCCCGGGGTGGTGCCAGAACCGCCGGTCTTCGAGCGCCAAGGTGGCGCGGACGATGCGCGGCGGCGGCGGGGCGACGACCCAATATCCGTAGGCCACCCGCCGCCCGCCGTCGGGTGCGAACGCCTCGTGCCCGATCTGGGCGAGGAAGGCGCCGTGGCGGTCGTAGAGGATCGGCGTCGGCGCCGGCGCCGCCAAATGCGCGCGCAACGCCACCTCGACCGCGAACAGCCCGGCGATCCCGCCGAGACCGAGAACCAGACCGGCGCGCAGTGCCCGCCGCCACCGTCCTTCGAGGCCCCCGGAACGGCCCGCAGGGCCGGCCGTCCGGGGGCACCTCAGGACGAGGAACGGAACCCTCATGGCGAGGAGGCGTGCCCCCGGGTCCGCGCTTCGCGCGGCCCGAGGATAAACTCCGCACGCCGTCTCGAACCACGGCGGGTCAGCGGGCGATGGCGACCCGCTGTCCGGCGCTCGCGCCATAGACGTCGTTCCGATACATCGTCTCGGCTTCGCCCGGCGGGTAGGTGAAGGTCCCGGCCACGGTGGCGCGCATCCGGAAACGCAGCCGATAGGTCCCGGCCGGCAGCTCGTCGTAGAAATACCGGACCTCGTCGTCGCCGAACGAGGCGAAGCTCGGCGCCAGGGTCGGCGGCGCCGAGGGTGCCGCCTCGGCCGGTGCGGTGGCGAGGTTCGGGTTCAAGGGTTCGAGGCCGGCGGCAAGCGGCAGCCGCAGCGCCACATGCGTCCGCGGTTGCGGGTTCACCAACTCCGCCGTCTCCTCGACCACGTCGCCGATCGCGAGCCCGATCGCTGCGTCATGCCCGGCTTCGAGGCGCTGCATCGGCCCCTGCGCCGGGACCCGGAACAATTGCCGCGACAGCAGCAGACCATGCTCGACCGGCGCCGCCGCCGAGCCCGGCTCGGCCGGCACATAGCTCTGGTCGGAAAGTGCTGCGATCGGCGTCGCACCCCGGTTCTCCAGGCGCACCGGCAGCGCCCGGTCCGCGGTCCAGCGCCGCAGCGGCCGATCGTGGTCGAGCGTCGCGGTCTGCGGCTCGCCGCCGAAGGCGACCGCGACCGGCACCGCTTGCGCCGGCACCGCTTGCGCCGGCGGCGCCCAGGACGCGGCCAATGCCCGCAACGCCGCCGCGTTGGCATTGGTGCTGCCCCAGCCGTCGCCGGCGCCGAGCCCGATCAATCCGTCGCGCAGCATCTCGAGGCGCGGCTCGTCGAGGCTGCTGATCGCCACCGCCATCGTTACCTCGGCGAGGCTGCGGGTCTCGGAGGGCAGGATCAGCGGGTTGCCGCCGGTATCGGCGAGCCCGGCATAGATGGGCCGGCCGCCGCGCGACAGTGTGCGCACCCGCCCCCACAACGCCTCGAGCAGCGGGCCCGCCAGCGACTGGTTCGGCCCGCGCGATTTGGCCACCACTTGGACCGCCTGGGCCACGCTCTCGACCGGCATCAGCGCGGCGCGGCGGGCGAGTTCGGCGACATAGGCGTCGGCGATATCGCCGCCGTCGGCCAGTGCCGTCAGCGCCGCCACCCGCTCGCGCAACTCTTCGCCGGCCATGAGCCGCGGGTAATCGGAGCGCAACGCCTGCTGCAATACGGTCGCGAGCCGCTTCTCCAGCGCCTTGTCGACCGGCTGACCGGCCCTTTGGGCCGCGACGAGGAAGCGGTAGGCCCAGGCGGTCAGCGAGACCGAGCCCCTGCCATGCGGCCAGAAGGCGACGAGCCCGTCCTCGTCGGTGGTCTCTTCGATCGAGCGGATCGTCGACTTGACGTCCGCCGCCACCCGCTCGGCGACGCCTGTCGTCGCCAGAACCGGCGCGAACGGCCGCATCGCCAGTTCGGCACCGGCGAGATCGATCCGCTGCTCGGTGCAGCCATAAGGGTATTCGAACAGGTAATCGAGGCCGCCGATCAGCCGGACCAGCGCCGGATCGGTCGCCAAGGTCACCGCGGCCGAGAAGGATTGCGGCCGGGCCGGTGCCGCGGGCGCCGGCAGTTCGAGCGTCTGTCCCGGCATCAGATCGGCGACCCGGTGCGTTCGCACCGGCGGCCGATCGGGCCGGATCGGCAGCGCGATCTCGACCGCATCGCCGGCCTTGTCGGCGTTGCGCTGGACCAAGAGGCGCAGCTTCGCCGTTTCGCTCCCCGGCTTCGGCGGCGGGACGGCGACGCGAAAATCGATCCGCGCCGGCCGCTTCTCCGCCCAGGCAAAGCTCTGTTCCTTGGCGCCCGCAACGGTCAGGTTGTCGACGCTGAGGAGGGCGCGGCCGGCGCCGCCCGGGCCTTCGACGATCCTCGCGATCAGGCCGGCGTCGAACGCGTCACCGGGGCGCACGAAACGGGGCAATGCCGGCTGCGCCACGACCGGCTGGCGCACCCGCATCTCGCCGGCGCCAAAACCGAAGCGATCCGGGCCGCTGATCGCCTTGGCGCGCAGCTTGTAGACGGTCAAGGTGTCCGGCAGCTTGACCCGGATGTGGGCGATCCCGTCACTGCCGACCGCGAAATGAGGCAGATAGATCGGCACCGGGGTAAAGTTGCGGCGCACCGAGATGTTCTCGACCCCCCATTCCTCGCTCGGCTTCTCGCCGCCCGGCGCCTCCTGCAGCGGGATCGAGCCGAACGCCATGTTGCGGGTGTCGCGCGCGGCCATCCGGGTCGGGCGATCGACGATGAATTGCGGCAGCGGGTCGAGCGGCTGCTCCTTGGCCAGCGACAGCACCGCCTGGTCGACCATCCAGAACACGGCCTCGCCGGCGACCGGGTGCTTTCCCACGTCGGCGAGCCGCAGGACCACCTCGATCTCCTGGCCGGGACGGGCGCTCTGCGGGTTGTCGAACGACACCGTGACGCGGTGCTGGACCGGCGTGACCGTGACCCATTTCGTCGCCGCGACGGTGACCGGCTTGCCCTGGTCGAAGGGTGCGGCCGGGGCCGGCGGCGAGCCCGGCAGTCGGCCGCGCAGCAGCAGGAAATGCACGGCGAGGCGCGGCATCTGCGGCTTGCGGATCGGGACCAGATAGCGGCCGAAGCCGTTCTCGATGTCGACCCAGTCATAGCGGAACCGGCCTTCCGGCTCCTCGACGACGGCCAGCGCCCGCGCCGTCTGAAACGGGCTCTCGATCAGCAGGGTGGCCGTCTCGCCGGGGGCGTAGGCGTCCTTGTCGGCGGCCACCTTGACGGTGCGGCCGGGAGGTTGCGACCAGGTCGTCGGCGTCTCGCCCGCCATGAACAGATCGACGCGCAGGGTCTCTTTGCGCCCGATCCGATCGGCGGCTTCGAGTTCGACGATGTAGACCCCGGCCGCGCGCGCGTCGAAATGGAGGTGCTGGACATCCGCCGTACTGGCGATGTGCCGCTCCTCGACGGTCTCGTCGATGACCTGCGTCACGTATTTCGCCGAGCCCTGGCTGAAGTCGCTCGCCTGCAGCAGCGAATTCCAGTTGCGCCGGATCAGGCGCACGGTCATCGCGATGCCGGCGATCGGCTTGCCGTCGGCATCGGCGGCCACGATGTCGGGGTCGATCGCACCGACATGCGGCAGGTAGCGCGGCACCTTCATGCCGAGGACGAAGGGTGGCACCGCGACGACGTGCTGGATGCTGCGGATCTGCGCGTCGTCGTCGCCGGTGACGGTGGCTTCGATGACGTAGCGGCGCGGCTGCGCCGTCGGTTCGATGGTCGGATCGAGGGTGATCTGGGCCGAGCCGCCGGCGTCGGTGCGCGCATCGCGCTCGAGGACCGGGGTCGAGCGGAAATTCTGCTCGCCCGAGAAGCGCGCGTCGCTCGAAAACAGAAACCCTTCGCGCCCCGGGGGCGACCAGTCGTAGGGGAACTGCGTGACCCGCCATTTGATCGGCCGATCGGCCACCAGGCCGCCGGCGAAGTAGCGCGCCAGAAGGCCGACCGAGAATTGCCCGTCGAGCGGCACCTGCGTTGGCCCATTCAGCAGGACCTCGAAGGTCGGCAGCCGGTAGGCCTCCTTCTTGAACGAGATCTCGCCGCAGCTGTCGCCGTCCTTGGGCTCGAAATGCAGCGCGTAGTCGCCGGTCGCCACGGTCTTCTCGTCGAAGCGCCGGTAGAAGCCGCCGACGGCGTCGAGGGTGACCGGCAGGCGCCATTCCTGATTGCCGGGGGCGGTGATCACGATCGTGCCGGTCCCCGCCGCGTAGGCCAGTCCCCCGGCTTGGTACCGGCGCACGAAGCCGCTGATCTCGACCGGCTCTTCCGGCCGGTAGATCGGGCGTTCGGTAAAGACGTGGCAGAGGATCTGCGGCCGCTCCCGGCGTTCGCCGAGCTTGCCGAAGACCCAGCCGAGCCACGGCGCCTCGGGCTCGGTCCAGTTCTCGTCCGCGTATTCGGGCGGGCCGCGCTCGGGGTCGAGCACCAGCACGTCGGTGCCCTTGGTCACGACGATCCGGCGCAACAGCGCGTGCGGCAATTGCTGCGCCGTCCAGTCGAACCCGCCATCGGCGCCGGTGCTGCCTTGGGCGAGGGTGACGAACGCGTCGTCGCGCCGGCCTTCGAGGCGCACCTCCGCGCCCTCGACCGGCTTGGCGGTGTTGAGCGAGGTGACCGTGAAGCGGACGCGATCGGCTTCCTCGACGGTGCTCAGCGCCAGGTCGGTGACCTGCACCCGCAGCCAATTTCGCTTGTCGCCGTCGAGCGGCCGCAAGCCGACGAGGTAGGCCCCGGGCTCTCCGGGCCCGGCGATCTTCTGCAGCAGCGGCTTCAAATCGAGGCCGAACCTGGCCTCGACCCCGCCGCGCGCGATCGGCAGCGCCACCAGCTCGGAAATGGCGGGGGAGCCGAGCGCCCGGATGCGGGCGGCGATGGCCCGGCGGTGAATCGCCTCGGGACCGCTCCACGGGGCCGGTTCGTCTCCCGCCAAGGGCGGCGGCGTGTCGTCGGCGGTCTCGATCCCGTCACGCGGGAACGGCCAGAAATCGCGGCCCGAGGGGTCGATTGCGTGGATGCGGATATCGGCCCGGTCGTAGCCGCGGCCGCGCAGCGGCACCATCTGCGGGCCGAACCGCTCGGCGATGCCCTGCGCCGCATCCCAGCGCAAGGCCGGGCGATCGGCGAGAAAGGCGAAACGGCTCGAGGCGACGCCGCCCGACAATGCCCGTCCGCGCCGGTCCTTGAGGGCGCCGGGTGCCAACCGCAATTCATAGACGGTGTCGGGGAGAAAGCGGCCGGTGATCCGGTAGGCGTTGCCGTTCTCGGCATCGACCGCCAGGTCGTCGACCGGCGGGGTGATCCGCAGCGCATTGCGCGCATGCACGATGTCGAGCGCTTCGGGTTTGGCCGAAAAACGCAGCCGCAATTCGCGCGGGCCCCCCGGGCGGAACTTGCGGTCCTCGGGTTCCGGCGGGGTGCAGCGCAGGACGCCGTCCTGGGTGTCGTGCGTAAAACGGCCGCCGCACGAGATGTCGGTCACGGTGAAAGGCGTGGCGCTGCGCAGGCGCAACTCGAAGCTCGGATCGTCGAGGCCGGGCTCGTCCGACAGCCGCAATCTGAGGATCGCGACCGTGCCGTCGGGCACCGGGCGATTGAGGGCGACGGCGTAGGTCTGACGATCGCCCGGTGCGGCGCGTTCGAGCGCCTTGATCGTGAAGTCCGCTTCCGTCAGCAGTTGCGCCCGCTCGCCGGCGAAGCCCGGCTGCGGCCGCAGCTCGATCGTCAGCAGCCGCGCCAGCGCCGCTTTATCGACCGGGTCGACAAAGGTCAGCCGGAACGCGTCGAGATCGACGATGCCGTCGGGCTCGTCGGCTGGCGAAGTCTCGACCGGGGCCGGCAGCAGCGGCACCAGGGTCGCGGCATGACCAAAGGCGGTGACGGTGACGCGACGCAGCGGCTGCCACGGCTCGGCCGGGCGGAACTGCAGGACGCGCGGTCCGAGCCATTGCCAGGCACCGGGTTGCGCCGGCGTCAGCAGGGCGTAGCGCTCGGGCACGTCCTCCGGCCCGCCGCCGGCGGGGCCGGCATCGCGATCGAGAAACACGGTCACCGGATCCCACCGGCGCAGCAACCGCTCCGGCACGATGGTCACGCCGTCGGCGCGCTGCAGCCGGTCGAGCGCCGCCGGAACCGCCGTCGGCGCCATCTCGGCGCGGCCCGCCGGCGGGGCCAGGAACAGCGCCGCCAAAACGGCGAGAGAGATAACTCCGGTTCGCATCCTTCGCCTCAACGCAACAATATACCCACACCAAACAATCCGAGAATTTACCGCGGTAATGCGTGCTTCTTCTTGCGCTGTCCCGATCCGCGCAGCACGCCGTCTCGAAGCAGGCATGGCGCCTCAGCGCGCCGCGGCCGGCACCATGCCGACCAGTTCGAGATAGCGCCGCGCCACCGCGGCCGGCGGGCCGCTCGGGCGCGGCGTGATGCCGACCACCGCCGGCCGAACCAGCGCCGTCGGCGCATCGGGCGGCAGCCGGGCTTCGATCAGGTAATGTCCCTTGCGCAGCCGCTGCAGCATCGCGATCCCGGTGCCGGCGACGCGACCGTCCTGGTCGAGGAGGCGGACCGCGGCGCGGTCGGGATCGGCGCGGATCCCGACCCCGACGGGTCCGTCGGCGGCGACGTCGAAGGCGAACAGCGCGCTCCCCCCGGGTGCCACCGCGACCGCAGCGCCGAGCCCTTCGCCCGCCGGGATCGCCGGTGTGGTGTCGAGTTCGAGCGAGCCGGCGAGCGGCCCGTCAGCAGGCGAGACGAGCCGCAACTCGGCCGTACCGACGTCGAGGTAGCGGTGGAATTCGGCACCCATCGGGAACATCACCGGTGCCTCGGCCCGGCCGGCGCGAACCAGGATCGCGATTACCGGCGCGGTGGTGCGTGCGTGCAGCAGCGCCGGACCCGGGACGGTCAGCGACAAAATCATCGTCTCGCCGGCGAGGGCCATCTCGGCCGGCAGGGTCACGGCCCGGGCCGGCGTCGGCGGCCAGGGCGAGCTCCCGTCGCCCTCGATCCACGCGGCGAGCAGCCCCGGCGGATGGTGCAGCAGCACCCGCCCCGAACCGGAAAGCGGGATCACCCTGCCGCGACGAATGCGGCCATCGGCGGCAAGCACCGTGGCCGCGGCGCCGGCAACCACGAGCCGCTGCCCGGGGCGCGCCGCGAACGGCAGGGAGAGGACCCCCGCGGCTCCGAAAAAGCGTTTTTGGGCGGCGCCGGGCTGCAGCAGCGCCGGGGCGGCCGCCAACGGCGTCACGGACACGGTCGCCGGCAGCGGGCTCCCCGACGGGTTGACCAGCAGCGCGTCGTCCCAGCGGCCTTCGAGCAGCCAGCTCGACGATGTCCCGCCGGTCCAGGCGGTCACCGCCTCGGCGTCATGCCAGCCCGCGACCGCGGCGGCGCCGGCCGGGAGATCGATCCGCAGCCGCTTGCCGCCCGCCGGCAGCCGCAGCGGCAGCGCGCTCGCTGCCGGCAAGGTCGCGGTCACCGCCGGCTCCGCCTGGCGCTCGGGCAGGAGCCGCAGATCGAACCGCTCGAGGCGCAGGCGGAGCGAGTCGCCGTCGCCGGCGTTCCAGGCTTTGAGAGGCGCCGGGCCGGCGAGCGCGAAGGCGCTGCCGGGCGCCACGCCCATGCCGTGCCCGGCCGCGATCCCCGGCTGGCCCAGACCGGATTTCGCGAGCCAGAACCGGAGCCGGCCGTCGCCGGTGGGACCGGCGGGGAGCGTTGCCGTCGCGCCGGCCGGCAAGGTCAGCGCAATCGGCTCGAAGGTTTCCGGCGCCAGCGCCGCAAGCGGCAGCGTCGACGCATCGCGATCGCGCGCCAAGAGCCACACCCGCCCTTGTTGCGGCACGATGATCCGACCCTCGACCGGGCGCAGCGGCTGCCCCGGCACCGACCCGGCGAGGACGCCGGCGGGATCGGCCTCGAGCCGGACCAGACCGGACGCGGGCACCGCGACGAGGGCGGCGCGCAAGCCGCCGGGCATGCCGTCGAGCGCCAGCGGCGCCAGCGTGACGGCGCCGACCGGCTGCGCCGCCGCGACGATGCTGCCGACCGCGAATCGCACCGGTTCGGGACCGCCATCGACCGTCCACACCGAGACCCGCCACGGCCGCGAGGCATCGCCGTCGGCGGGGATTGCGACCGCCGAAGCCCGGCCCTGATCGAGCGCTTCGCTGCGCCAATTCAGGTGCGGGTCGCGGCGTTCGAGCGACAGCACCAGCTCGGCCCTCGACGCGGCGGCGGCGACGATCAGTTCGCCCGGCGCTGTTTGCGGCAAGGCCAGCCGGTGCACTTCGGCTCCCGGCAAGGTCACCGCGCCGGCGGCCGGCGCCGCGATCATTTCGGCCTCGCGCGGCAGAGCCAGCCGCAGCTCGACCCGGCTGCCGGTCGGTTCGGCTGCGGGGGTCTCCTCGGTCCCGCCTTCCTTCTCCGTTTCGTCGGACTCCGCGGCCGGCTGGTCGGGTGCCGAAGCGTCCCCCGAGTTGCCCGCCTTCGCCGCCGGGGTGGCCGGCGGCGGCGCCACCTGCGACAGCTCGAGCGCATAGCGCCCGGCCGGCAGATAGCGCGAGACGGCGATATTCCAGTCGTCGACGCGGTCGTCGTAACGGCCGAGGACGCGGCCGTCAGCGTCGCGCAGCACGGCTTTGACGTCGACGTCGCCAAAGCTTGTCAGGCTGACGACCCGGTCGCCGGCAATCGCGAACGGCACCGTCGCCGGCAAGGCGACCGAGCGCGGGCGCCCGGGCTGCAACTCCTCGCTGCGCAGCGAAAGGCTGTAGTCGAGCCGGTCGTTGCGCCCGAGGCTGGTCGCGGCGATACGGAAGCGGCCGGCGGGCAGTTCGCCGGCAAAACCGCTCTTGTACAGGAGCCTGGCAAGGACGGGCCCGCCGGCGGCGTCGGCGCGCCGCAGCTCGGCGGCCATGCCGTCGCTGATCTCGATCGTCACATGCGCCGGCCCGAAGAGATCGAAATCCCATTGGTCGGGCACCCTCGGGTCGTCCCGACCCAAGGGCTCGCGCCACTGGAAATGCTGCTCGGCGTCGAACCGGAGCGGATGCGGCCCGTGCCCCTGCAATGGCGCTTCCGGCTCGACCAGGGTCAGCCGGCCGACGACCCTGGCATCGACCGCCTGCGGCAGCACCAGCACGCGGTAACGACCGGGCGCCAGCGCCCGGTCGAGGCTCGACAGATCGCCCGCGCGCAGGATCGGCCAGCCCTCGGCGTCTTCGAGCCGCGCCGTGAACTTGCGCCCGAGCCCGACGAGGTCGAGATGGTATCTGCCGGCGGCGTCGATCTCGATCGGAAAGGCGACGCCTGATCCGGCGGGCATCGTCGCCCGCACGCTGCCGCCCGGCAGCAGGGTGCCGCCGTCGCGCAGCGGCGCCGGATTGGCGAGGATCCCGGCGCGACCGGCGGAATCGCGGGCGGCGACGGTCACCCGATAGCGGCCCGCGCGCAGATAGCTTTGCAGCAGCATGTTGTGGCCGTGGCCGTTCGCCGCCTCGTGCGCGATCGCGGGGTCGAATGGGGTCCCGATCCAGCCCTCGGTCTCGAGCCGGCCGAGCGTCTCGACCCGGTAGAGCCCGCCCTCTGCGAGCTCGAACCCGAAGCTGCGCTCTTCGTCCCTGGCGAGGTCGAAAAACTGCGGCCTTCCCGCCGCGAGCGGTGTCGGCGGCGGGGCCGCGGCCGCCGGCGGCGCCGGGCTTGCCGCCGCTTCCGGCGGGTGCCAGGCGAGGATCACCGTGCGCGCATGGTCGGCGGCGGCGACGGTGGCGGTGCCGACCCGGGTCGCTCCCTCGTCATGCTGGTCGCGCAATTCGGCGGCGGCGCCGCCCTCGCCGATGACGGTGGCGGCGAGACTGCCGGCCGCCGGCAGCCGCACCGGCAGTTGCAATGTCTCGCCCGCCGCCACGGTGACGGTCAGCGGCGCCGCTTCGAGCGCCGCCGGCAGTGCCCGCGCCAGGAGATCGATCGCCGCCCCGGGGCCGGAGCCGCCGAGCAGGGTCAGGGATTGCCCCGGTGCCAGCTGCTGGCGGCCGAGGGCGAGCACCGGCGCCCCCGGCTGGTTCGCGCCCGGCCGATCCGGCATCAGCCCCGGCGGGCCGACGGTCAGGTCGAGCGGGCCCGAGGCGCCGCCGACCGGGTTCAGCCGCAGCACGTACCAGCCGGTGTCGAGGTCCCACCGCCACGCGGCCGGGCCGTCGGCGCGACCGGCGAAACTCTCGCCGCCGATGCCGCCGATCGCCGGCTGCACGGCGAGGCCCGTGGCGCGCACCGCGATCGGCCCGGCTTCCGTCACCTCGATCAAAAGCGAACTCGGCCCCCGCAGGTTGAACCGCCGGCGCCAGGCCTGGCCCGGGCCGACCCGCGGCGCCGAACTCGCGATCGGGGTGAGGCTGCCTTTCGGGTCGGGGCGCAGCAACAGCAGCGCCGTCGCCGGCAGTTCGTCGCCGCCGAAGCCGATGGTCTCGGCCGCCACCCACCAGTCGCCCGGCTTCGCGAGGCTGCGCGATCCGGTCGGAGCAAACGCGCGCAGCGAGAATTCCTGCCCTTCGGCGCCGACGACCTCGACCAGCCGCGTGCCGCGTTTGCCGGCGGCGAGAGTGACCGTCGCATTGGGTTCGCGGCTGTTCTTGGCAATCGCCGCCTCCGCCAACACCCCGTTCTCGGCGCTGACCTTCAGCTGCACCGGCGCCGGCGCGGCGAGGTCGAGCCGGAAGCTCGTCTCGTGCACCCCGACCTCGTAGATCTCGCTGCCGAACGGGCCGATCCGGCCATGCGCCCAGCCGTCGGCCAGATCGGGCGGGCTGCCGATGCGCAGATGGAGCGGCGCGCCGCCCGAACCGTCGGCCCAAGCGAGCGCCGGCCCGCCGTAACAGGTGACGAGATAGGCCCCGGCCTCGACCGTGCCCTCGAGCACGAGATCGGTCAGCGGGTGGCCGCGGCGCGGCTCGATGCTGCGCGCCGCGGGGGCGATCGGCACCAGCTCGGTGCCGTTGCGCCAGAGGCGAAGGTCGGCAAGGCTGCGCCCGGCCGCCTCAATCAAAACCCGGCCCGGCGGCGGCACGGTCAGCCGGAAGGCGCGCTGCTCGAGGTCCCGAAGTTCGCCGGTCGCGACCATGCCCGGTCGCGGCTCCGGCTCGGGCGGCCCCTGCTCGCGGAACGGGACCAGCGAGAGCCGCGTCTCGCCCTGCGCCTTGGCGGCGCCGAACAACCGCAGCTTGTAGGTGCCGGCATCGAGCAGCTGGTCGAGGCGTCCGTCGACGGCGCCCGCCTCGCCGGCGAGATCGGAGGGGCCGGTCAGCATGTCGACCAGCTGCAGCGCGGTGCCGGTCGGGCTCGCGGCCTTGATCGCGAACCGTCCGGCCCCGGTCACCCGCAACAGTGTCGCATGCTCGCCGGCGGTCGGGAGCTGGCTCTTATCGAGCGTCGCGGCGGCCGGCGCCGTCTGCGCCAGGGCCGGGGCGGCGGCCAACCAGACGATCCAGCCGGCGAGCCGCGCCAGAGACCCGCATCGCATCTGCCGCCCGCTCCGAGCTCTGCCCTCGTCCTATTCCAACAACCGAATTGGGGCCTTTTCAAGACTGTTCGTTGCGTCGGCGCCGGGCAAGAAAACCTCCGGGAGAAAAACGAGGCTCGGGTGTTCGATCCTTGGCGATGTCCGGGCTGTGGCCGAGGGGTCGGCGCCGCCCGCCGCGCCGGGCAGCCCCCCTTCGCGGCGGGGCCGCCGGTTTTCTCAACCAAGAATTGCCCTCTTTACCACCGCCTGCTGCACCTGCAGAGAATCTACAGATAATCCCTCCCGCTCTGGTTGAAACCCAGCGCGACCGGTCTCGGCTGCGTCGGTGTCGCCATCATCGCCGGCAACTTCATCATCGCCCGCTTCGCAATCCGCCAACGAACGGCCACCCCCGCCGCTGTTGACCCGGCGTGACCCGTCGCACGCGAGCACCGATGGCGGGCGGCTCTCCGTCGCTCATCGTCACCTCGTTCGTCCGACCGGAGTTATAGTACGCGCAATTGCGCAATTGCGTCAACAGCAATCTCGCGCGGTCTCCTGCTACGAATTTCGCTTGACCGGTGCGGCTGTCGTGACGGCTCTTCGTCGAAGTAGCGAGGATCGATCCACCACGGCCGCAGCTATCGAATGCTTCGCTGGCCGCTCCCGGTGGGCATCGATCTCGAGGCTCAAAGAGCGGCCAAGGCGGGCTGGGATCTCTCGCCGTCATACCGGCGAAGGGCCGGCATCTACGGCTGAAATAAATCCCCAGCTTCTTCGGGACGACGACGTCAAGGGGTCTTGCACCACCAATGACGCCACTGGCTCAATTGACGGCAGGCCCTAGCCCGGCCGATTTTACCGGCGATCTCCGCCCTTTTTATTTCACCGCCAACCTGATCTAAGAGCCTGACCCAAACGCTTACGTGGCCTGATCATCAGCAGCAAAGGACGGCTTTCTGAAACCGACAATGGTCGTACAGCCTCGGCGGCGGGAACCGCTCTTCATGCCCCATTCCGGTCATTGCATCGAAGCCGGTCGACGCGCCACAATCCGCGGAGAGCGGCGCTTCGGAGACATCGCCCCAGTTCGGTTGTTTGACCCTGGATCGGGATAGAGGGACGCCGCGCGGCATCGCCCCTTCCCGCGGACCGGGCATAGGGTCCGTCTCACGGCGGTTCTTTCGCCGACCGACATTCGGGTGGAACAGAAGCGCGAAGCATCCGTCACGCAGGGTCTCGCCGGAGACTAACGCTTTTGGATGCCCGGCGGGACATAGGTGTTGTCCTCGACCGATCCCTCCGGACCGTAGACGCGAAGCATTATGTTGAACGCGCCGGCCGGTATCGGCAGCCAATTGGCCATCGGCACGCCCGCCGGCAGCTGCCGGGCCATGTAAACCGAGAGCGAACCGTCCCTGTTGGGTTGCAGGCCTTCCGTGTAGCTGGCGACCGCGTATTTATGGGCAGGGTTAGCGACCAGTTCTATCGCCTCCGGCGTATACGCGGTCAGGGACCAGAAGCGCATTGCCTCGGGAAGCTGCCCCGGCGGAAAGGTTAGGACATAGCCCCGCGGGTTGCTCCCGTCGAGCGGCCGGCCATTGGCATCCTTGAATACGTGATAATATGCCGCCGCCTTGATGCCGTTGGCGTACTGGATGAATTCGGTGATCGACGATCGTTCGACGACCTGATTGCCCCAGTCACCGATATTGGTGAAGTGGATCCAGTTTGTCGGGGTGTGTGCCGCCCAATGCGTATGCGTAAGGTAGCGGTCCAAGATCAACTCATGGGCTGCCTGAGCGCCGTCACTGAACTCGGACCTGTTCACATTCCGGTTGGCGAACAAGCTGTCGAACCGGTTCGATAGCGCCTCTTCGTACGGAGACAAGGTCGGAGTATGGTCGGATGCCACTGCCCTTTGAAGCTGCCTGAGGAATGCAATCGGGTCATGCGCGATCAGGTCGTCGGCCGTCGTCTTGAAGGGCACGGAGAAGAGGATCTCCGGCAGGATCTTAGTCGCGCCCCCGCGGGGATTTTTGAGATAGTCGCTAAGGGTCTGACTTCTTGAGTGACCCGCGGAACGCGTCGGCTTCCTTGATCTGCTTCTCGCCAGTTGGGGAGAATTTGTCTGCCCTGAAGATCAAAGCCGAAAAGTCGAGAGGCAACACGATGCAAGTGACGCGTCTGCAAAGCGTGCCTGTAAATCCTCCTGGTCCGATGAGGGCATAGCTTCCCCGCGCCTTCGGGATGCTCGCGCTCGCGGGGAGGAGATCGCCGTAGGGGTCCAGCATCAGTATCGAATACGACTTGGACGGGAACGGGGGCGTCGCGGGGATGGTCAGGATCACCGGCTGCAGGGTAAGATCGAGGTAGCTGCTCGCGTAGAGCGTATCAACGTTGATGGCCACCACATAGTGGTAAATCGGAGAAATCCGGTCAGGTCCGACTAGGTGGTTGACGGCGCGACCCGCTAACTTCGACTGATAGTACGTGAACCACAATGGGTAGAATTGAACGACATATGCCACGGTTGTATTGAACGCGCTCAGTTGCGAGACGATTTCTGAGTTCCCAGCGATTGCGTCAGGATCTACAACCGTTTGCGCCGGGCCCGGGGGGACGCCTGCGGTCATTGCGAGACCGGCGGCAAGCGCAGATGCCAAACAAAGTCGGCTGAGATAGCCGAAAACTTGAAGTGCTTTGCCCTTCATGGCAAATATCCTTGGAGGTTTTACCCCAGTCGTTTGCGATTTACGGATTGCCCGGCTGGCAATCCGTGCCCAGCCCGCGCCTAAACGCGGCTAGGGTAGCGAAATCGGTCCGGAGACGGGGTATTTGGCGCAGTACGCCGGGTCGCCCTGACCGGCCTGGGTCAAAAATGCGGTACGCGGTGGGACTGGAGTGCCCCGCCAGCGACTCTCCGATCGGACAGTGACAGGTGACTACCGGTACATTATCGATATAACGCTGCGAATCGCAGAGAAAGCTGAAGCAGTTGACCAACCGATGGCCAAGCGGGGGGAACTTCGGGCAAAAAAGCGGCGGCGCTGCGGCCTCCGGCAGGGTCGGGACCCAGTTGGTGAGCGCCTGCAGAATGTTCGGCCTGGGCTGGTAAGTCGACCAGATTTGACCCGGTCCCGGCGGCTCGCAGGAGCCTTGCATGTTGCCCCCGGCCAAGTTGGCTATCGACGGACCGAGAAGGACCGGACACGTACAATCCGCCTCCGGGAACGTAGCAGTGCCGCCGGTTGCGGTTCTGACCGTGATCTGCCCTCCCGTCGGCTTGCAGGTCGAGGCGGCGCACAGCGCGAAATAGCCGTGGCAAATCTGGAAATCGTAAACCTCCGCAGCTCGGCCGGATCGCGCTGTCGGCGGCGCAAATAAGAGGAGCATGGTACCCAGGCCGAAAGCTATCTTTGAGAACGCGTTGCCGCTTACGGCTCGTCGCCATGTGCTCAATCTTCCCCCCTCCATCATTGATGCCCGCGCATCGCGGGACGGCAACCTTTTCCGGGAGACGATAGCTCGTCTCAGAAGTGCCGACAAGCGGCGCAAAGCGTCGGCAGGCCCAATGTCCCATCCGGCTCTGAGGTGGGAGGGGGGCAGCTACGAGGGGATTCTCCGCCTCTCGGATTGTTGCGGGCGAAGGCAGATGTTGATTGGTGATGCTTATAGCAACCAGAATCCATATTCAGGTTGCTGCCTGATCGGGCATGGCACTCGCCGGGGCCGGCGAATGGAGTGCGTATCCGAAGAATCCGGTGCATAGGGGCACCGACGAGCATGACGACGAACTACGATCCCATCGCGAGTAAACGCTCGAAGCAGCAGCGTTGGCGCGCGCATGTCGAGGCTTTCACCCTGATGCGGTGGATCGGCGATCCGTCGGGCAAGACGATGATCGACGTCGCCTGCGGGCAGGGCTTCTGCACCCGAATGATCCGCCAGCGCGGCGCGGCAAGAGTCACCGCTGTCGATTGTCCGAGAAAATGATCGAGTTGGCACGGGGAACCGAAGCCGAACATCGGCTGAGGATCGACTATATTGTCGGCGACGGGCGGAAGCTCGGGCTCGCGGCGGACTACGATCTCGCGGTCGCCGCCTATTTTCTGAACTACGCGCACGATCGCGCGGCGCTGGAAGCGATGTGCAACAGAGCTGCGCGCTGCCTGAAGCCGGGTGGGCGGTTCGTGACCGTGAACAGCAATCCGGCGTGCGATTTTCCCTCGGCTCCTTCATATCGCAAAATGGATTTCAAGCCTTAGTCGGGGCCTGCTGTACGAACAGGCCCCGATCACCTGGAGGCTGGCCCTTTCGACATCGAGAGCTATTTTCTTGATGTCGCGGCGCATGAAGCCGCATTGCGAGCAGCCGGGTTTCGCGATATCCGCTGGTACCGGCGGCTGCTGTCGCCGGAGGGTGAGGCGACCTATGGCGAGGCGTACTGCTCGGATTTGTTGGATTATGCGCCGATGGCTTTCATCGAGTGCTTCACATAACAATTGGCGAAAGGGGTCAGAAGGGCGTCATACACATGACAACCCCCAACATCATTTTCCTTCCGGCCGAGGCGCCGCATGGCCAGATCGAGTGCACTTTGGGACGCGGCTGAGGAAGGGGTGGATTCGATGCGTATAGCAGACCGAAGCTCGCGCGCACTCGATCCCTCGCGGCGCGAGGTGCTGCGTGCCGGCGTCATTGCCGGTGTCAGCGTCTTTCTCGCGCCACTCAGCAGCCCTGCCTACGCCGCTCTGTTCGACGAGAAGCTGCTGACGCCACCGGCGTGGAACGGCACCAGCGGCACGCTGCGATACCGGGTTGATGGGCTCGCAAAGGTGACGGGGCAGAAGATCTTCGCGCGGGACATCAGGGCGCGCGACATGCCGCACTGGCCGCCCGCTCAGGCGCATGCCCTGGTCTTGCGTGTCACCAAGGCCGACCGGCTCTACACCGGCTTCGATATCTCCACGCTCGGCACTGAGCTGAAGCCCGATCGCGTGATCACAGCCGCAGATCTGACCCGCGATGGTCTCGCCTTACCCGAGTTCTACGGCACCGACATGCTGCTGCCGGAGGGGAGGACGCCAGCCTATCTAGGCCAGGCTGTGGTGATCCTGATCTTCCATGATTTCACCCGGTTTCGCTTTGCGAAATCGAAGCTGCAGTTCAGCGCTTCGGTGATTCGCTACGGTACTGTCACCGGTCCTTTGCAGCGTGACCCGTGGGGTAGCTCCCGATTCGTCCGGGTCGGTGGCAAGACGCCGT
Organism: uncultured Alphaproteobacteria bacterium; assembly: GCA_963772295.1. Lineage (GTDB taxonomy): Bacteria > Pseudomonadota > Alphaproteobacteria > ATCC43930 > CGMCC-115725 > AP-15. Next base: position 397,923 of record CAVYWO010000013.1, on the reverse strand, counting down.
ATGACGACGATGTCTTCTCGCCGATGACGCAGGGGATAATCTTTCCCGCCTTCAAAAAACACGAGCCGGCCTGGCCGCAGGGGCAACCGAGCGGTGATATCGGGGCCGAGGGCATGTTCTATGCCGACGCTATCAGCAAGGAACTGGCAAACCCTCCCGCCGACTGGCTGGTGCTGACGCGCGACTATGTCTCGCAATACACCGACACCGCGGCGCTGGAGCCTGACAACGCCAACGGCTGGTATGACGCGGCGAAGCACGAGATGCACCTTGTGGTTCCGACCCAGTCGCCGATGGAGGTGGCGCAGAACACGGCAAGCATGCTCGCAAAGAGCAGGCTTGGCCTGAAGCGGCTGTTCTTGCACCCGTTCTATACCGTGGGCTACGGCTCCAAGGACCACTACGACATGCCGTACTACGCTCTGGTCGCCGCTGCTTACGGAGGCGGGCTCCCTGTACGGCTGGCGAACGACCGTTTTGAGCAGTTCCAGACCAGCCTTAAGCGGCATGAGTTTCGGATGCGCTACACGATGACGGTCGACCGCACGAGCGGGAAGATACAGAACTCTCCGCGCGAACATGGTCGCCAACGGCGGCGGCCGTGCGAACTTTTCTGCCTCCGTTGCCATGGTAGGTGCCACGGCGGCGCAGTCGATCTACTATCTGCCGAAAAGCGATCTGGCTGCGACTGCCATCGCCTCACCCGCTGTCGTTGCTGGCTCCGCCCGTGGCTACGGCACGCAGCAGTCCATGGCGGCGACCGAGATGATGGTGGACGAGATCGCCGAAATGCTCGGTCTCGACCCGATCGAGTTCCGCCTGCGCAACGTGTTGAAATCGGGCATGAAGAACACCCAGGGTGCGGTGCCAGCCGGTGCCGTCCGCGCCGACGAGATACTCGAGCGGGCACGCGCGCATCCGCTTTGGACCGGTCGCGCCGCGCGCAAGAACGCGTACGACGCCGCCCATCCCGGACAATATTACGGCGTTGGCTTCGGGTGCGTGCAGAAGGATTTCGGCCATGGCGACGAAGCCGCGCTGGCCAAGGTCGAACTCTCGGCAGAGGGCCGCATCACCCTTGCTCATAGCGGCACCGAGATCGGTACCGGAGCATCTTCGGGCCAGGCCGTCGCGGTGGTCCTCTGGCTCGGCCGTCCGGCGGATAAACTGCAGATGCCGGTCACCGACTGGCCCGACCTCGTCGTGGAAACCAGCGGTGATCCCTACACGATGGAACAGACGGAACAGGACCGGCTGGCCAGGAATCCGCGCTGGAGTCCCAACTACGCCTCTCAGTCCAGTGCCAGCAACTCGGCCTACTACTTCGCGCACGCGACACGGGAGGCGGCACGGATTGTGTTCCGCCATGGGCTATGGCCGGCGGCGCTGGCGATCTGGCAGCGTGGTATCGGCGGTGGTCAGGCCGCCCCGCTGGTCGTCCGCGAAGCCGATGCGCGCTGGGTGGATGGACATCTGACTGCGGGCGGGTTGCAGCCTCTTCCGTTGGCCGAGCTGACAAAAGAAGCCCATGCGCGCGGGCTGGTCACCGGCGCGGTGGTTCACACTTTCAACCGCTGGCAATGGGCCGAAGCGAGTTTCCTGATCAACGACAAGACCGAGCGCGCGCCGATCGACGGGCTATCCATCCGGCTTGGCACCGGGAGCCAGGCGACGACACCTGGCGGGTATCGGATGCTGGACCGTACTGAAATCTTTTACCCATCGGTGCGGCGCAGCAATGCGATGGTTACCTATTACAGCGCCGCATGCGCGCTGGCGGAAATCGTCGTCGACAAAGCAAGCGGTAAGGTGAACCTGCTCACGCACCACACGATCGTGGAGTGCGGCAACCAGCTCGTGCCTGAACTCGTCTCCGGCCAGATCCAGGGCGGCGCAGCCATGGGCATCGGCCACGCGCTCTACGAGTATCTGCCGCTCTACGAGGACGGGCCCGGCAACGGCAGGTGGAACTTTGACCGTTATTACTTACCGCGCGCCGGCGACGTATCAGTGTGGCGGCAGACTGCCGAAGTGCTGCCGGCGCTATCGGAAACCGATCCGCCGAAAGGCATGGCCGAGGTGACAATGATCCCGATCATTCCCGCCCTCGTCAACGCAATTGCCCATGCGACCGGGCACCGCTTCCGCGAGACGCCGGTGACGGCCGAGAACATTCGAAAGGTGCTGTCATGAGCATTCCGAGCCGCCCCCTGTCGGTTACCGTGAACGGCACGACGCATGGTCCTTTGGACGTGCCGGTCGGCATGATGATGATCGACGTGCTGCACGAGATGCTGGGCCTTACCGGCTCGCGCCTCGGCTGCGGCGAAGGCATCTGCCATGCCTGCGTGGTGATCTGGGACAAGGATGATCACACGAGCGCGGAGATGCCGAGCTGCATCACCGAGGCGCACTTCTTCGATGGCAAGCGCATTCGCACCATCGAGGGCATAGCCCAGCGCAACGCGGAAGGCGAGATCGTCGCACCGTCGCCGGTGCAGCAGGTCTTTCTCGATCATTTCGCCTTCCAATGCGGCTATTGCACCCCCGGTTTCGTCAATGCCGCGACCGTGCTGCTGGAGCAATTGCAGCGTCAACCCGTCCCGCGCGAGAAGGTTGAGGAAACGGTGGCAGCGGCACTGGAAAGCCATATCTGCCGCTGTACGGGTTATGTGCGCTATTTCGAGGCCGTCCGGGATTTGATCCTCGCAACGCCGCATTTGACGCGTGCTACATAAGCGTTCCATTCGAAGCCGGTTGCTATAATCAGCAGGAGCGGCATAGCGACCAGGCCTTGGCCTTCTCTGCGCCCGACCCAGGGTGCCGCCCTCTTTTGGAGTCACCCCGGCCCGTCACGCGAAGCCGGCAATTCCGAGCTGCCGATAGAATGCCGCGAGACGCGTGGCCTCCCGCGCAAACCACTCGGACAACCAGTGCTGATAGACGTTCGCCGCAGCCGCAGCGGCAATGCGGCCGTCCAGGACGTTGGCAATCAGATGGCCGGCAGCTATGCCACTCATCATTGCGCGAAGCACGCCCTTCGACGACAGCGGGTCGAGCAGGCAGGCCGCATCTCCGACGATGAACCAGGCCGGATGCGCGAGGCGCGCCGCGATACCCCAACTGACGTCAGCACCCCTTGATGGCCCGACCGGCGTCAGCCGGCGCAAATCGGCCGGCACCCAATTCGGGTGAGGCCGAGATCCATCCGCTGCGACACGCGTCCAGTGGTACAGTCCCGGCTGTACCATGGGGGTCCAGATCCAGCCTTTCGAATCCCCGACGAGTTCCGGCGCTTCATCGAGCTCGGAACAAAACCCTTCGGCATAGCCGTATCGTGCAATCAGCCGCGGCGACCGCGCACCCCTCGCAATACCGAGCCGGCGCGAAAGCCAGCTTGCTCGTCCTGTAGCGTCGACGAAGATGCGGGCGGAGAACGCACCGGCGCCGGTCAGCACGCGAATCTCGTCCTCCTTCACCAGTTGCACCCGATCGACCGCGCAGGGCCGGTGCAGCTCGGCGCCTTGCTCCTTTGCATAATCGAGCAGGAGCGTATCGAACGCGGTCCGTGAGACCAGAAACCCGCGCCACGCGCCGTTCTGGTCGGTGCCGTAGGGCTGGAACTGCGTCCGGCCACCCCAGCTGAGCCGAATGCCCGAATGGCGCGCGCGGACCGTGGCCAGAAATCGGTCAGCCAAGCCGAGCTGGCGCAGCAGGGGCTCGATGCCCGGATGCAATGTCTCGCCCGCACGGCGCTCCGTGAACACAGCCCGCTCCAACAGGCGGACGCACAAGCCGCGCTGGGCGCATGCGATCGCCGTCGCGGCGCCCGCCGGCCCGCCGCCCGCGATGATTACGTCGGTATCAAGTTGTCCAGGTGCCACCTGCCGCGGCGATCCAGAATGACGGCCCGGCCGTCCGTAAACGCATGCACCTCCTCCAACACGTCGACAAGGATGATCTTGAAGTCGGCCGGGTCCGGAGCCTGTGCGCCCCAGCGATAGATTCTACGGCGTAGCGGCGCGGACCCTTCAGGCTTCCCTGCGAGGCTGCGGCAGCGGCCTTGAACGCCGCGTCCTGCGGCGCGAGATGGCGAAACGACAGGACGGCCCAGGCAGATTTCTCCCGCAACAGGTCGTTCACCGTCTTGCCCGGACCAGGGCGGATCCCGAGGCTCCAGTACACTGCCGCTAGGGCGAGGATGCGGGATTTGTACTCCGCGGCATCGATGCGCGCGGTCAGCACCGCGGTCATGGTCCCGGGCATGTCGATATAATCGACGTAGAGGACGTTGCGGTAAGCGACCACGATGCGATCGCCGATCGTTCGCCGCTGCGGACCGCGCACGCCATCCCAGGACAGGAATGTGCCATCCGCGGTCGGAACCATGCCGATCTCGGTGTCGGTCAGCGGTACGATGCTTGGCCAGGGATACAGGATTCCGCTCAGCGGCTTGTTCGGCTCGTATTCCCGCGTTGCATCCGGGGCAGCCGCCGGCCAGTAGCTGCCCAATGCGGCGCACAGCTTGGCATCCTCGATGAACGGCGAGCCGAGCCCATTACTCGCAAGGTACCGTTTCAGCGTATGCGTCGGGCCATCGTATTGTGTCCCGAGGCTGGTATCCCATCCCGGGTCGAAAACCCCGGTCGAGCCGTCGGGTAAGCCCACCTTCTGCAATTCATACGGTCCGTTCACGCCCTGCACCGGCTATGAAGATTTCTGGAGTTGTCGGGATCGTATCGACGCGCTTCGCCTTCTGTAACGCCGAAACATAGGCCTGTGCGACCTCATCGATGCGCTCCGTCAATGGCAATCCATCGAACAGCCGCTTGCGGACAATTTCGTAGACCTCGCCGCTATTCTTCTGGACGGGTGTAATCGCCTGCGCGTTTCGGTCATAATGCTTGGAAAGGTTTTCGATCAGCGTTCGCAGCTGGCCCGATCCGTCGAGATAGACATCGTCCTTCAGGTTCGTGACGACAACGCAGGCGCGGGGGCAACGCGGTAGCGCGTTGAACAGCCTTTCGAGCGCTCCGATCGTAAGGCCTCCAAGGGTAGAATTGCCGACCGGCTCGCCCTGGGCCATTTGCAGATAGCTCGGCAGCTCGTCGAGAAGGATCAGCGCCGGCTCGCCGCCGAGCGTCGCAACCCACTCATCGACGCCGGGTGTCCGGGCGCCGTTGCGCCAGAACGGAGCCATCACTTCGCCTTGGCCTAGCTGCTCGCCGACGAACCCCCAAAGAAGGTTTTCCGGATTTTGGTGGCCGTTGAAGATGACAACTTTCGCGACGCCGAACTCGGCTCCGGCCCGAATTCTCGGAACGACCTCGCGGCGCAAGTCAGGGTTGCCCGCGAGGAGTCCGAACGCTATGAGGCTATGGGTCTTGCCTCCACCCATCGCCTGGGTCAGATAGAAGGCACCGTCGTCCGACCGCCCAGCCAGCCGTTCGAAGCCTCGTTCAACCGTTCAACCAGCCGCTGTAGCCCCTCGGTGAAATGGTTGCGGCGGAAGAACTCGCGGCCGTCGACCCTGCCATGCGCAAGGTCCTCGATTTGCGCCACTTGTTCGACCAGGCTATCGCTCGTAACGATCGCGTTCGGCGTACAAAGTCGGCTCACCGTCTCGATCGGCATGGTAGGCCCGCAGTTATGTGCCCATCATAAGATCGGAACCCGGTTGCATCCGAGGCCACGGCCCGATCCGCCCCACGGTATAGGGGTCCGGGATTACTTTAGGCAAGCGCGTGCTAACCCAGAAGATCGGCTTTGCGTTTGCGCAGCCCTCGCTCATTATCGCCCCCGCCCGGCCGCGGGACGTTCTTTGTATCGTCCGCAATTCCTCGCCCCGAAGGAGGGCCCCCGGGTCCCAACTCGTTGCGACTGAACGCTGTGCATACCCATGCCCGACTCCGTGCTTGGCGGTCAGGACATCTTTGGTGTTGGGGTCAACAATGTCCGGTGCGTCTTCTCCCGCAGCTGGCTTGTCCGGCTGCCGCCGGGCGATAAGCTACGCGCGAACACGGGAACGCACGCCCCACGTATTTCCCAGATGCCGGGAGCGACCGGGCACCCTTTCGAGGGGTGTTCTATTCCGTAGGCCGCCCGACTGAGCGGGAGACCCCGTGTTCGCGTGCAGATTGCGCGTCACTGCGTTCAGCTACGTCGGCAGCGACACTTCATTATCGCATGCCCGGTCAAAACAGAAAGCCACAAAACCCGGTCACGCACGCTCCGACGGCGCCGATCGTCGTCAAACTAATGTTCGAAATTCGGCCGCTGGGTATACACCATAGCGGAAGCGCATCGCTGCCACGGCATCGTACCAGAGGCGCAAACCAATCCGGGCGCGGCGGCGCATGGAGCTGCACGACCTCGCGGCTCTCGTTCCGAAGCTAACGAGCAGCGCCTCGAACATGGCCTGCGCTCGCTGGCCGTGGATCAAGATCGGGACGGCAAGCGCGCGGTTTACGGCATCGCTCATATGATCGATGAAGGCGCGGGCGGCCGTCGGATCACAAGGTGATATCTTCTGGTCAGCTCCGAATTTCCCGAGCTGCGCGAGCAGATCGAATGCCTCCGCCATTTCCCGTCTCATCCGATTGTGGCTAACTTGTCCATGGCGGAACACCTCATGCGCAACGTCAATACCGCGCGAAGAGAGCTCTGTGTTCAATACCGTCGTCGGACTGAATGGCGTCTTCGCATGGCCCGTACGATATGGAGCAGCCCAGATAATCCGCCGCACTCGGTGGCTGGGCAACTTGGGATGGCGCGCCGCACTCTCGGCAATAGGCTACACAAGATCAAACAGGCGGCGGGGACTCGGCCGATCGTGTTAGCATCGAAGAGGACGGTACGGTGAGGAACGATCGCGGCGACGAGATCGGCAATCTTCATGACGAAGACTGACGCCCTGCCATCCACCTACGCGACCCTGCGGTTCGCGGGCGATGAACTCGATCCCGCACACATCTCTGAAATCCTCCCTGTCGAACCAAAGCGGGCACATCGTAAGGGAGAGAAGTTCTTCGCTGGTGCGCGGTCAGGTTATCTCACGGGCCGCACCGGGATTTGGTATTTCGACACCAGAGACGTAGCGGGCCACGACCTAAGCGAACACCTGGCTCGCATCGTGAGGCTGTTGTACCCGGAGCCCGGCAACACCGATCGTGTCAACCGGCTACGCGATGTCATGGGCCGCGAGCACGCGTGCGCGCATGTAAGCTGCTTCTGGTATGGAGCGCATGGTGCCGAGCCACCACCAATCCCGGAAGATGTACGAACTGCCCTCGCTACGCTACCCGCCGATATCGAGTTGGACTTCGACACGGATTGACTGGATCGCGTCGCCAAAAAGTCGCGGGATACCTAATCACCTAATCTAGAAGCGCCAGCTTTGCGCTCCAAGTTGCCTCGGTAATGAGTTTGACGCTCACAAGAATGAAAGCGACGAACCCCAGGACCGGAACGTGGATGAGCCAATCCCACGCCTCGGTGATCGTCCGCATGAAAAATGGATGTTCCATTGCCCGTTCCTTGGTTAACGCGCGCACTGCGGCCCACGTTTTCGGGCCGAGAGTGCAGGGCGGCTAATCCGGCGACGAAAGTCCCTGCCGCTCTGCCGCTCCCGTCACATTTATGCATTTGTTCGCCGCGACGACCGGCTCTGTGTCGATCGCCGCCTGCTTCCGCAAAATTTCGCACGGCCGCCTTCAGGGATGACGACAAGGGCATCCCCGCAAATTCGCCGGATCAAATCTTCCGGTCCGCCATGCCGATAGTGGTGCGCCGCCGCTCGATCTCCGGCGGCTTGAGCTCCTGCTCGCTGCACTCAAAATCGAACAGCAGATGGGCGGCATGCGCCGCCGCCGGCAATTCGAAAAATCCAATTTCGTCGCGGTAATCGGCCGGCACCTCGGCAATGCCGTGCTCGAAGATACCATACGTACCCCATTTCGACCGCATGCGGTCCGTTACGACGGCGAGGTCGTGTTCTTCAAGCTGCAGATACCCCCGCCCGGCTCCCCGGAGGACCCGACATCGGTTTGGCGCGGATCGGTCGGCGGGTTGCAGGTGGTGACCCGTGCCGGGCGACGAGATCACGGCGATTAGCCCGACTTCGCGGATTGGCCGATCGCCCATTGCCTCACCCCACCCCAGCCCCCATCGAGGGGCGGGGGCGCAATTTCAACGCGTTGCCAACTCCCTCCCCCTTGATGGGTCCCTTGATGGGGGAGCCCCCGGATGGCCGCCCGCCAGGGCGGGCGTTCCGGGAGGGGGGTGGACACGGTAATTGTCGTCGCCAATTCCCGAATCGGCGAGGACCGGTTACCGTTCATGCGGCCGCGCTCGCCGCCGCGCTTGGCCGCTCGGTCGACGCGGCGTTGGGCACGTAGGTGCCGCGGAACAGCTGAAACACGGTGACCATTGCGAGATCGAGATAGCCCGCATTGGAACTCTCAAGAACCCGATCGTGCGTGAGTTCCCTGGTGGTCTTATCCCGCCGCGGCGGCGCCGGCGCTCGCGCGTTCCGGGCCGATCCAGATACGGACCGGCTCGCTGCGTCCGCGCAGGGGCTGTTCACCCTTGTCTTCGAGCCGGGCGAGGAGTGCCGTCGTCGCCGGTGACGGCGCCGAACGGACCGCCTCGACCACCGAATTGCCGACCACGAGGGCGCATTTGAGGCTGCGCGTCAGGGCTTCCAACCGGCTTGCGGTATTGACGGTGTCGCCGATGACGGCGAACGAAAGGCTCCTCTCGCTGCCGACATCGCCGACAACCGCGGGCCCGTAATTGAGGCCGATGCCAATGGCGAGCGGGGGTTCGCCCCAGCTTTCGCGTTCGCGGTTCCAGTCAGCGAGCGCGGCGAGCATGCGATCGGCGCACAGCAGCGCGTTTCCCGGATCCTCGGCACTCGCTTGCGGCAGTCCAAAGATGGCAAGGATCGCGTCGCCGATGTATTTCTCGACCGTGCCGACGCAAGCGAAGATCTCTGCCGTCATCCTCTCGTGAAACTCCCGCAGCATCGTGACCACCGCCTCGGGGGCCATGCGCTCGGCCATGCGGGTGAACCCGACGATGTCGGCGAAGAGAACGGCGACCGTCTCGCGCCGCACCGGGCCCAAAGGCTCGTCGCGTTCGGCGAGCAGCGGCACGAGGTTCGGCGAGAAATACCGGGAAAGATTGGCGCGGGCGCGCTCGGCGGCGGCGCGCCGGCGCTCGAGGTCCTTGAGGCGGGCGATGTCCGTGAGGGTTTTGCGGATCGTGATTTCGAGGTCACGCATGTCGACCGGCTTCGTGACGAAATCAAAGGCACCGCGGTTCATCGCCGTCCTGATGTTGGTCATGTCGCCATAGGCGGAGACGATGACCGCCCGCACCTCGGCCTCCTGCTCGTGCAGCCTTGCGAGAAGCGTCAGCCCGTCCATGACCGGCATGTTGATGTCGAGGAGAAGAAGCTCGATATCGGGCTCTGCGGCGAGGACCGCGAGCGCCTCCTCGCCGTGACGCGCGAAGCGGAAGGCGTACTCCCCGTCGCGGATCTGGCGGCGGAAGCGCTGGCGGAGCAGCAGCTCGAAATCGGCCTCGTCATCGACGGCGAGGATTTTCGCGGGGCTCATTGGAGACGTCTCACGGCCGAGAACGCGAGGCCCGCACAACGGGCGCCAGGCGCTCGCAACCCCTTTCTGCGGCGCTCGTTCACGGTGAGTGAGCCGGGAGATGCCGCAGCTGCGCCTTCAGAAACGCGAAATCGACCGGCTTGGTGATGAACTCGGCGGCGCCGTATTCGGTCGCCCTGCGGCGGCGTTCGTCGTCGCCATAGGCGGTCACCATCATGACCGGTAATTGCGGCCACCGATCCCTGACCTCGCGAAGCAGAGAGAGCCCGTCCATCCCCGGCATGTTGATGTCGGAGAGGATGACGACGAGCTGCGGTCTGATCCCCTCGGCGAGCCTTTCGAGCGCGTCTTCGCCCGAGTGCGCGAAATGGAGAACGTAGGTCCCCTGCCGCGCCTCACGGCGAAATTGTTGGCGAAAGAGGGTGGCGACGTCGGCTTCGTCATCGACGACGAGGATGCTGACGCTCATTCGGCCCTCTCCGCTTGACGGCTCTTCCGCGGCAGGCGGATCAGAAACTCGGTGAATTCCCCGACCTCGCTGTCGACGCTGATCGTGCCGCCGTGCTGCTGGGTGACAATATCATAGCTGATCGAAAGGCCGAGCCCGGTTCCCTCGCCGGTCGGTTTCGTCGTGAAGAAAGGTTGGAACAGCCGGTCGCGATGCTCGGGCATAATGCCGGTGCCGTTGTCCCGGATGCGCACCTCGACGGCGCCGCCGAGCTCGCGGGTTGCGACCGTGAGGGTCGGGCGAAAGCCGCCGTCAGCCGACTGCCGGCTCCTTTTGGTGGCGGCGTAGAAGCCGTTGACAAAGAGGTTCAAGAACACCCGCGTCACGTCTTGCGGAACGACCTCGATCGGTTTCAGACCGCGCTCGAGCTCGCGCGCCATCGTGATGTTGAAGCTCTGGTCCTGAGCGCGGGCACCGTGATAGGCGAGGTTGAGCGCCTCCTCGACGAGCGCATTGAGGTCGGCCGACTGCCAGTCGCCGCTGCCTCCTCGCGAGTGCAGCAGCATGCTCCTGACGATGCCGTCGGCGCGGCGGCCGTGCTCGGCGATCTTTTCCAGGTTCTGGGTCAGCATTCCCATCGTCTCGTCGATCTCGGCGCGTGTTGCCTCGTCGAGCGCGGCCAGCGCCGGCGCCGCCGCCTCTTGCAACTCGGTCAGCAACTCGTTCGAAAGCGCGGCGAAGTTGTTGACGAAATTCAACGGGTTCTTGATTTCATGGGCGATCCCGGCGGTCAATTGCCCGAGCGAGGCCATTTTTTCGGCGTGAAGCAGGCTTCTCTGCGCGGCTTGCAGTTCGCCGAGCGCCTTCTCGGCCGCGTCGCGCGCGGCGCGGACCGCCTCTTCGGCGCGCTTGCGCTCGGTGATGTCGGCGTAGATGAGGACCGAGCCGCCGCCCGGCACCGGATTGCGGCGCACCTCGATGACCCGGCCGTGGGGGCGGTCCGTTCGAACCGCTCCTCGCGCTCGATGTTGCCGAGACGGAGATCAACCTGCGCCTCGACGTCGACCGCCCCGAACTCGCCGCGCGCGGCGAGGGTGCGGATGTAATCGGTGTAGGTCTTGGGCGCGGCGAAGAATTCGTCGGGCAGATCGAGGATCTCCTGGAAATTGCGGTTCCAGGCGGCGAGCCGCAGGTCGCGGTCGAACATGACGACCCCGTCGGCCATGTTGTCGAAGGTCACCCTCAGTTCAGCCTCGCGCCGGGCCAGCTCTTCGGTCCGCTCGCTCAGCTCTGTGAGCAGCCGCGCGTTCTCGATCGCGATCACGGCCTGGTCGGCGAAGGTGCGCACGAGCTCGATCTGCCGCTCGGTGAACGGCTCGACCCGCTGGCGCGCCAGGTAGATAACGCCGAGCGGCTCGCCTTCGCGCAACAACGGCACGCCAAGAGCGGTGCGCATCTGACCGACCGTGATCACCTCGGGGTGGGCGTATTCGGGATCGGCCGTGAGGTCGGCGATGTGAACAGCCCGACGTTCGAGCAAAGCGCGCCCGGTGACCGAGCCGCGGCTGGGTTCGAAGGTGATGTTGCGCACCATCGCGTCCCATTCGGGCGAAAACGCGAAGGTCGCCACCACGTTGCCCTCGCGGTTCGCAATTAGCCCCATCCCTCCACCGCAGAGCCGCGCCGCCGTTTCAAGCAGCGTATCGAGCACCGGCTGCAGGTCGAAGGTCGAGCGGCTGATGACTTTGAGCACGTCGCTCGTCGCGGTCTGGTACTCGAGCGATTCCTCGAGATCGCGCGTGCGCTGCTGCAATTCGCCGAGCAGCCGCGCATTCTCGATGGCGATGACGGCCTGGTCGGCGAAGGTGCGGACGAGCTCGATCTGCCGCTCGGTGAACGGCTCGACCCGCTGGCGCGCCAGGGTTATGACGCCAATCGGCTCGCCCCGGCGGAGCAGCGGCACGCTCAACATTGTCGGCGTCGATGCGGCATCGAGGAAAGCACCCCAGGTGTAATCCGGGTCCTCGCGTGCATCGGTGATATGGACGACGCTGCGGGTCAGCGCCGCCCGGCCGGTGATCGTGCCGCGGCCGGGCACGACCGGATTGGCCAGGACGACCGCGATGGTCTCCGTCGAGAAACCGACCGACGCCGCCATGCGGTAGAGATCGCCGTCGCGGCGCCAGATGAACGCCATCTCCGCGGCGCACAGCCGTGCTGCCGTCTCGACTAGGGTATCGAGCACCGGCTGCAGGTCGAAGGTCGAGCGGCTGATGACTTTGAGCACGTCGCTCGTCGCCGTCTGATATTCGAGCGATTCTTCGAGATCGCGCGTGCGCCGGTTCAGCTCGTTGAACAGCCGGACATTCTCGATTGCGATAACGGCCTGGTCGGCGAAAGTGCCGACGAGCTCGATCTGCCGATCCGTGAAGGGGTCGACCCGCCGGCGGGCAAGCACGATGACACCAATCAACTCGTCGGCGCGCAACAGCGGCACCCCGAGAGCGGTGCGCTGGTCCGCCCGCTTCGTCGCTTCGGTCAACGTGTATTCCGGGTCGGCAGCTACGTCGGCAATTTGGACCGCGCAACGCTGCAGCGCGACCCTGCCGGTGATCGAGCCACGGCCCGGCCTGATCGGGTGGGTTTCGAGAAACGCGATGAACTCGGGCGGAAAGCCCAGAGACGCCGCCACCCGACAAACGTCGTCTTCGCGGTTGGCAATGAACGCCATCTCCGCGGCGCACAGCCGTGCTGCCGTTGTAACGAGCGTGTCGAGGACCGGCTGAAGGTCGAAGGTCGAGCGGCTGATGACTTTGAGCACGTCGCTCGTCGCCGTCTGATATTCGAGCGATTCTTCGAGATCGCGCGTGCGCTGCTGCAATTCGCCGAGAAGCCGGGCGTTCTCGACCGCGATCACGGCCTGGTCGGCGAAGGTCTTGAGCAGTTCGATGTATCGCCCAGGGAACGGTCCGGCCGCCGCGCGGTTGACCGTGATCGTCCCGATCGGCCGGCCGTCGCGCAGCATCGGCACCGACAGCGAGCTGCGGTTTCCGATCGCCTTCACCCATTCGTAGGCCCGGTATTCCGGATCCGCATAGGCGTCGGGAATATGGACGACCGCGGCGTCGAACAGGGCTCGCTGGGTGGCACTGCCGCGGCTGGGGCGGGCGGGGAACATCCGCCTCGTCATCTCGGCTGCTTCGGGTGAGAAATTGCTTTCGGCGAGGAAGTGGATCAGCTCGCCGTCGAAGCGATAGACGCTCGAGTTGAGAGCGTTGCACAACCTCACGGCGCTGTCGGCGATCCCTTGGAAGACCGGCTCTACGTCCGCCGGCGCGCCCGCGATAACCTTGAGCAGGTCGCTCGTCGCGGTCTGGTATTCGAGCGACTCTTCGAGGTCGCGCGTGCGCTCGCGCAATTCGCCCAGAAGCCGCGCATTCTCCATCGCGATCACGGCCTGGTCGGCGAAGGTGCGGACGAGCTCGATCTGCCGCTCGGTAAAGGGACGGACCTCCTGGCGGTGAATGACGATGTCGCCGAGAAACGCGTCATCCTTGCGCAGCGGCACCGCAAGCATGGTGCGGCCGCCGCCCAACTCGACCAGGGCACGGCGTATCGGGTCGCCGGACCTGTAGGCCTCATCGTCCCTGATATCTGCGACATGAACGATAGGCTCGCCGCGCAGGAGCCGGCCGTGCGCGTTGTCCTGGCCGACCGGATGCGGCGCTCGCGTCACGAACGCCGCGAGAGCCGGCGGGAAACCTCGGTGTGCCTCGGCGTGAATGCGCTCGCCGTCATAGGTCCACAGGACGCCGATAGCGGCTCCGCATAGTTGCAGCGCCTTCTCGAGCATCGCACCGAACACCGGGGTGAGATCGCCGGGCGAGGAGTTGATGACCTTCAACACCTCGGCGGTCGCGGTCTGCTGCTCCAGGGCCTCGCGCGTCTCGTTGAGGAGCCGCGTGTTCTCGATCGCAATGACGGCCTGGTCGGCGAATGTGCACACCAGTTCGATCTGCCGCTCGGTGAACGGCTCGACCCGGTGCCGCGCCAATACGATGACGCCGATCGGTTCTCCCTCGCGCAGCAAGGGCACGCCGAGGTGGGTGTGCAAATTCCCGAGCGTCGTCGCTTCGCCGAGCCTGTATTCGGGGTCGGTAGCCGTGTCCGCGACATGCACCGCTTGGCCCTCGAGCGACAACGCGGCCGGTTATCGATCCACGGTCTGCCACGAGCGGATGATCTTCGATGAACTCCCGAAACCGGCGGGTGGCCTCGATCGTATCCGGCGAGAAGGCAACGGCGGCAGCAATGCGGTACACCTCGCCGTCGCGGCGGTAGATCGCGCCATAACCCGCATCGCACAACCGGGCTGCCGTTTCGGCGACGGTATCGAGGACCGGCTGCAGGTCGAAGGTCGAGCGGCTGATGACCTTGAGCACGTCGCTGGTTGCGGTCTGGTATTCGAGCGACTCCTGAAGATCGCGCGTGCGCTCGCTCAGTTCGTTGAACAGGCGGACATTCTCGATGGCGATGACGGCCTGGTCGGCGAAGGTCTTGAGCAGCTCGATCTGCGATTCGGAGAATGCTTCGACCCGGTTGCGCGCCACGGTGATCGCGCCGAGCGGATTGCCGTCCTTCAGCATCGGCACCGATAAGAGCGTGCCGAACCGGACCAGGGCGGCATAGGCGTATTCAGGATCGGCGGCGGGATCGAGAATATGGACGATTTCCCGCGTCAGGATCGCGCGGGCGGCCGCGCTGGCGCGGCTCGGCGGGATCGGGAAGACGCTGCGAAGGGCGTCGATATCGCCCGGCCGGTCGCTGTAAAATCCGCCGAGATGGATCAGCGAACCGTCGAACCGCATCACGGTGCCATTGGCGGCACCGCAGATCCTCATCGCGTTGGCGGCGATCGCGTCGAACGTCGGCTGCACGTCGGTCGGCGAGCTCGATATGACGCGCAGGATCTCCGCCGTAGCGGTCTGCTTTTCGAGCGCCTCGCGCGTTTCGTTGAGGAGCCGCGCATTTTCCAAGGCGATCACCGCCTGCGCCGCGAAATTTTCCAGGAGCTCGATCTGCTTCTCGGAAAACGGCCGCACCTCCTGCCGGTAGGCGAGGATCGCACCGACCAGCGCCCCGTCCTTGCGCAGCGGCACCATCAGCAGCGTGCGGACGCCGGCGAGCTCCACGGCCGCTCGCGGTACAGGGTCGTCCGCCACTCGCGGCGCGAGCTCCACCAGATCGGCGATATGCGAAAAGCGCTCCCCGGCCATCAGCCGTCCCAGAGCGCTGTTGCGTCCGGGTCGCCATGGCCGGCGCACGATTTCCGCGAACGCCTCCGGCGCGCCGTGCATGGCACCGGTGCGAAACTGCTCCCCGTCGCGGATCAAGAGGCCCCCGAATGCGGCGCCGCAAATGCTGTGCGCCTTTTCGAGGATCGCCTCGAGGACCGGCTGTGGATTGCCCGCGGAGCGGTTGATGACCTCCAGGATCTCGGCGATGGCCCGCCGCTCTCGACGCTCCGCCTCAAGCTCCTCGGCGAGCGCCTGGAGCCGGGCTTCGACATCGGTGGATGACCGGGCGCCGCTCGACGCGGGCCGCCGCCCATTCGCTTCGCGCTTTGCCGCCGAGCGCGCCATCAATCGGGCCTCCCGCTGCGCGGCGCGAGGTTCCCCGTACTCCTCGTCAAAGGGGGCATATATACCGGAAATATAAGGGTTCGCGGCGTTGCCGGGATCGCATCTCTGAGGGTATTCATATATCGATCTTTATAATGGGCTGCGCTGCCAGCCTTGACGCTAAGACACTCATAACATGAGAGCGCAATGCACCGCTACCGGGCGGCGACAGAGAGCGGGGTTTCGCCGCCCGCTACCGGAGTGGTCGCCCTTCGGCTATATATTGGCGGACCTCGTCGGGTACCTCTTGCCCTTGCGTAACGTCGCGCTCGCCCAGTTTGAACGACGGCGCGTCAGTGATCACCTCGGCCATTTGGCGGATCGCGCTCTGTCGCGCCGCGGCGTCGGTTCCGGGTTTCTGATAGATGTTCAGATTGCGCGTATATTTCGCAGCTTGGCCGGCTTTTATTGTCATGGTTCTCCTCGTTTCATATTGGCTTCAGTTGGATTGACTTTTTCGCGGTTGATGACCCGGCTCTTGCTCTCGTCGCGGGTCATTGCCCAATATCTGTAACCGTCACCGCGGTACCAATAATAGCGATATGGATAGCCTTCGAACTGCTCCCAGATGCCCTCGCGCTCGATCGTGCGGAACAGTTCCAGATAAGTCTCTTCATTGGCGGGTGAGCGGACGACGTACCAGTGCGGCGTCTCGGGCATCGTCTTGGCGAAGACCCATGTCAGGTTGTCAATATCCATCGGCCTTCTCTGTTCATAGGTTCAGGTCCATTCTCATGCTCAACGGCCGTCTTGAAGGGTTTCATAGAGCGCGACTATTTCCTCGCGCGTGACGGCGAACCATTCCGCGCCACCGCCGCGGCCTATCCGCTTGCCGCGCCAATCGAAAAGAGCGTGTATAAGCCGCTCCAATCGTTGGCAGCGATCGGTCTTGATTTCGAGCACCAGCATCGGCTTGCCGACTGGCCCGATCCCAATCTGCTTTGCGATCCGCTCCTCAGCAGTGCCGTCGGTGCGGCCGATCTTCAGCGCCGGCCGATTGACCCCGTGGTAGTAAGAATGGCACCAAGCATAGACCGTGCCGGACCCGGACCCGATGCGCAGCACGTCTGACGTGTCGACCAGCTGAGAGCCGCCAATCGGCTCGTCGCCCTCGCCCGCATCCTCGTCATCATCGTCGTCGTCGGCCACTTTGTTGACGGTCAGCATCCGGCTCACCGCTTTCTGGATGCGCCAGAGTCTCGGGGGCACCGCGCCACTGCGCACGGCCTCGATCACTGTCGGCCGATCCGACACCGGGAGCCGCGTGAGTTGATACGCGCCGACGAGTGGGAATGAGCCGTCGCCGATCGCCGCTCGGCTCCCCTCATCCAGAACGTCGCTCACCCGATATAACCAGTCGGCTTCCCACCGCGTACGCGGGCTCAGCGGCCGTTGCGGGTCGATGAGGTTCATCTTTTGCTGTAGAATACTGGGAGACCAGCCGGTAATCTGCCGCACTTCGCGGTAGATCTGGGCTCTGGTCAGCACGTCTCGCGTATCAGCCTGGCGCATGCGAGCGAGCATCTCGGCTTCGTTGAATTCAGGCAGATCAAGGTTTCCGTTTTAACACCGCCACAGATTGACCAGGGCGGCGCCGACCACGCCGCCGCACGCGAACACCGCAGCGGTCTCCTGGGCGGTCGGGGAGTTCGATATATCCATGAAGACCCCAGGTTCCCGCTTGCGGTGTGAATTGGCTCTCTGGGTTAAAGACATCATGGATTTCGCGACGCGTATAATCGTGGTGCAGTACCAGAAGTGCTGGCGATGTTCTCATCATTCGTGCTTCTCAAGTTTCTGCTGACATTAGAGGCGTCGGTGAGGCGCGGCGAGGCACGGTGGAACCGGGAGGATACCCTCGCCGGTGCGCCCAATGAGAGACCCCCGCAACCGCCTATCCGACAGCTCGCGCCGGTAGGGCCAAGCCGGTTTTCACCCAGGCCTCGAAGCTGCCGTCTCTACTGATCAGTCCCATGCGGCTTCGCCGGCATCGAATAGCTGCTGGTTGGCCTCGTCATCGAATTTGATGACGGTCTCGCGGTCTGTGGGCGTGGTACGATTGATGTCAGCCATGGCTCGATCCTTTTTCATCGATCCTGGTCAGAGGCGGCGCTTCCGAGGGACCGGAGCGCCGTCTCACACGTCATATACTAGATCAAGATTTTCGTCTAGTGCTCGCGATATTTCGGCTGCTCTCAGGGAAAGTTCAATTCGGCTGCCTGCCCTTATCGAGGGGCTTCTCGCAAACGAAATTACTTTTATAGTGTCCGGCAGCCTCCAACCCCGGGACAGCATGACGCCATGGCCGAGCAAGACGATACCATCATCGGCGAACTGCAACGCAAGCTGAAGAACGCCAGAACTGCCTGCACCGAACTCAGATGGTCGGTCGAGGCGATCGAGGCCGCCGACCCGGCCGATCGTCAGGCCCTGGTGATCAAGGTGAAAGGAAAGCTGTGGGCGGTGTCCGCTGACTACGAAAATCTAGCCGACGCGCGAATGGCTGAACTCTTCCCGGCAGGAAGCGACGAGTTGGTCGCGGGGCAGTTATGAGGCTGCGGCTTGGCGCGCGGCGCTACGGCGACCGCGATTGCTACCGCGAGGGCGAGCAAAAGGGCCGTGATATAGAAACGATAGATCATCGCGGACCTCCAAACCACCACTGGCCGGCGGGGTATGCGGCATATCGTCTGGCGGTGTGAGCCACTGGCCGCCGACATAGAGCTTCTTGGTTGAGGGCAGGACTTGAAAACAGAAGTTTTCACTACTGCCGACGCCTTGAGCTACTGCCGCGCCGGTAAACTGACAGGTGGTTTCAGAGGGGAACCAAGCGATATCGAAATGGTTGCGAGTTGCTGTAAAGAGAAGCCAAACGCTGCGAGTGGGAGACGCACCGCACCGGTCGAGATAGTCCCTGGGTTCACTCGGCGGCCCGTTGCATGGGCGGGCATAGGGATAGGGCACGCCGGTGGCTTCCCAAGCGGCGAGCACCTGTTCAACGCACTCCGATCGCTGCCATGGGCCGGCAATGCAGACATCAAATGCCTGCTTCGCGGCAAGCTCGGCGATCTAGCGGCATGCTATCGTGTTGCACAAAACTTGGTACGCCGGGACGCACCCAGTCTTCTTGCACAACTCCTGAGCCGCACAGTCAATCGTCTTGCACGACTGCGGCGCCGCCACGGCGCGCGCCGTGGCGGCGACCGCGATTGCCGCGGCGAGGGCGAGCAACAGGGCCGTGACATAAGCGCCGAGGTCAGCCCGGGGTGACGTCGGAGAACTTGAATATGTACTCCGGTTCGGTCATCGAGCCCTCTTGGGTCAGGCTCTCCTCGTGGGCGCAGTCCGCTTCAGTGGTGAAGAAAGTGCCGCTGAACGTCACTTTCTGGCCTTCGTGAAGGGCAACGGCTTGCCGGTACACCGGGCTCGTCGGCTCGATTAGGGTGTGCTCGAACATATCGGAGAAGCTGTTGTTCGTGGTCTCGATCGTGACATCCGGCGCAATCGTGATGGCGAGAACGCCCTTGCCATCGCTGTTGGAGCTGAGCTTCGCGACGCTTCCCGTCCACGCGTGAACGGTGGTCAGGGGGACGAAGGTGCCGTCCGCCTGGAGGTGCACGGCGTGGAGGGCCCGGCACACCGTCTCGGCCCGGTGCACGCGCGCGGCGCCCTTGGCCATCTCGTTGCCGCCGGAACTGTATTCGTCGCGGGCCTCCTTAACGGCCTTGATGAACGCCTGCTCGGTGTCGTCGGTCGTGACCGGCGCAGCGACCGGAGCGACCGAAGCGGGCGCCGGATGTGCGGCCGGCTCGACCGGCCTGGTAGCGACCGGCGTGGGCGGCTCCGGCGCCGCAACCTGAACGCCGTCGTTGTGCGTGACCTCGAAATTGGGCTCGGGCACTGGTGCGGGCGGCGCTGCTGGCGCCGGCATCGCGGTGGTCTTATGAGGCGTGACCGGCGGTATCGCGACGGGCTCGTACTGCGCGACCGGAGCCGGGGCCGGCGCGGCCGGCACGCTGACGTTGACCACGACCGTTGTCGGCGCGGCCGGCTTCGCCTCGCTGGCTGGTGGCGCGGCCGGCTTCGCCTCGGCGGCTGGCTTAGGCGGCTCGACCGTTGCGGTCTGGGCCGGGCGGAAGATCCCACGTACCATCTCGCGCAGTTCTAATCCGCCCCCGCACGTTGCTGGGGCGGCGCCGTCATGCGAGCAAGCGGTGCGCCACTGGAACGTCTTGTTGAAGCAATTGTCCATCGCCTCGGCTTGGAGCGAGCCAGCCCAATATTCGGTTGTCAAGCAGGCTGCCGCTTCGGCCTTGGCCTGGGAGATCGGCGGAATGGTATGCGTCGACGGGAGCGCCGCATTGGGCTCGCTCGGCGTCCACGCGTTCCAGCCGGCTTTGTAATCCGGCTCGGATTTGCGCAGGGCGTCGGAAGACGAGAGCTTGACCTTTGCCTGCGTGCAGCCGGCGTAAAAAGGCGCGCTCATTTGCTGGCAGGAGCCGGGGTGCGGCAGGGATCGCTGACCGGCCCAGAAGAACGCGCCGGTCTTATAGTCGCCCTGCAGGCCGTTGAACCATTGCTCCCAGGCGGTGCGATCCTGCAGCCCTTGGTCGAACATCGATTGAGCGTGGGCAGGCTGGGCAACGGCAAATGCGGTCGCCAGGGCGAGCGCGGAAACAAGCGGCTTGTTCATGACCAGTGCCGCATACAGTGTGTTTTTCATCTCGACTACTCCTCGGTTTGAGCCGGCGTTCGAGCGCCGGGATGGGAAGGGAATGGGGCTTAGGCGAGCCCATGGTTGCGTTTCATGCTGGGGAAGGTGGGGCGCTGTCGGGCACCACCGCTTGATCACTCCGGCCAAAAACTTGATATGCCGGTATCCGGACCGCCCGGTGGCATCATCGAAAGGTCCGCGGCGGCAAAACCTGTCGCGGCTGGCGGGTCGCAGCACACCTTGTGCGCGACGCGGATTGTCGGGTGGACGGTTGCTCGGCTCTGCCGATCGGCCTTCCTGCCGGACGAGGCCTTACGTATTCCTGCGTCAGGCAGACCCAGGCAAGGCCGGCTGAAGTCTCGCCCTGCTTGGCGAGGTACCGAACCATCGCTTGAATGCGTGGGTGAATGCAGCCGACTCCGAATAACCCAGCAGCCACGCGATCTGCTGAAGCGAGATGCGCTCGTCTTCGAGGTAGCGGAGGGCGAGGCGGTTGCGCAGGCGGTCGAGGATTTCGCCAAAGCTCGTTCCCTCCGCCGCGAGGCGTCGGGTAAAAGACCGCACGCTCATACCGAGGTGCAGAGCGACCGCCGCTGCCTGCACTCTGCCTCTCGGGAGAGAACTGAGCAGCTGGTTTTCCACCACTCCCTTTAGTCCGGCCACCTTGCGCCTTTCAGCCACCAGATGGTCGGCGTGCGTCTCCAAGATCCCCAACAGGCGGCTGTCGCTCGAAACGATCGGCAGCTCCATGACGCTCTGCGGCATCAACCAGCTGTCGGCGGGGTGCGAGAACTCGACCGGGCATCTCAGCATGCGATGGACCTCCCGCAGTTCGGAGTTCCGCCCGTGCGCAAACGTTATGCGCGCCGGGGCGAAATCGCGGTTAGTCGCCCTGCCGAGAATCCTCAGCGCCGCCAGGGTGCTGAACTCGGAAGACTGGCGGCGAGGCTCATCGAACGCAAAGCGCGCGTTCAGTACTGTCTCGGGGTTTCCCCGCGAAATGTCGATGTGAACCGCCTCATTTGTAGTTCCGACATATCGCGCCAAGTTTTCGAGCGCGGCGGCGACCGTTCGCGACGAGGCCATCAGGTAGAAAAGGATCCCGCTGTCCCGCACATCCATCTCGGCTGCAACGTGCAGCCCGAGGAGTGAATCATCCGTCTCGATCGCGGCGAGATTGAGAAACCGACATTGGGAAGCGACGGATATACCGTCGCGTTCTTGAGACAACTGAGCGCGGGACAGCGGTCTTCGATAAAAGCGGCTCGGCATCGATCCCGTTTTTGTCCAGGTAGCGCAGGGTCTCGCGGGCGGCGATGCCCCGCGCCCACAGAAACGGGCGCTCCAGGATGGCGCTTGTCGAGTCGCTTTCCATGGCGACACCCTCTGCGTGCTCGCAGCGACGAGATTCGCTTGTGGCGCCCCAAGTAGCAAACCTCAAATGATCAAAAACCCAATAAACCCAATCGTCTTGGTCCCGGAGCCATAGCCGGCACCGTCGTTCTCGACTAAGCTTAATGGTTCAACGGCCTGCAAGGCGATTGGAAGAGCATTCTGCTGGGCTTAGCCAACCTCGCCAAGGAATTAATGAAGCATCGTAAACTAAATAAGCCCAGTTTCTGGAAATCGTAAATCGCGGATGGCGCCTCCGCCTAGCGTGGTCGAGGCCGCCGAGCGCTCAATCAAGCATTGGGGCGAGATCGAGGCGGCCTGTAGCGGCGAATTGAGCGGCGCGGAACGGCGCATCGCTCGCCGGCAGCACGAGGTCAACGAGGCCGGCGCCGACTTCCTGATCGCCTCAAATGAGTTCGCCCAATTCCTTGATCGCCTCGACGAGGCGTGGCGGAACCTGCGCTCGTGCGTGGTCGTCGGCGAGGAGATCATACAAGCTGGCCGCGGGTATGTTTCCGCCGCGGTGATGTCCCAGATTGCAGCGCTCCGAACCGCTGGCCGAACGGGTCGGCTTTAGCCTTGACAAGTTCGTGGAGGATTGGCGAAGAGCACTCAGCGACCTGGCCGCGCATAACGCGGATGTTCAACTGCCTTGAATGAGCCGCTTTTTGACCGTTTTCACAGTTGTGAATATGGCCGAAAACCGGCCTGGGGGGCACGAAATCGGTGAATATGCCATGTAGGTCTCGGTATCTCTCATGCGCTGTCCAATGGACCAGCCGATGATGGCTCTCGCAAATCGCTACCAAATATTCGTCGTAACGCCCGGCCAATGTAGCGTGATCGAAACTTCGATGATGCACCTGAGCGGCCGATACTGGGCAATCCCGTGCCGCGCATCGATGATTCGCCGTCGACAAGACTTGGTTGCTGATTTCGCGCCAAAGATCGCTCGCTAGATAGCCCGCATAATCCGTGACGCCATACCTCGCCCAATCGCTGGGATAGACGAACCGCGAATAAGGGATCACACAGGCCTCGGGCTGGCGCTCCCGCAATTCGTGGGTCCAGATTGCCGCGGCATAGACCTGCTGCTCAGGTGGAAGGCCCGCACGGAACTCTTCCAGTTCCGCGGCCGAAGGGCGCAGCCTCCCCGCCGCTGCCTGACCGAATCATGTGATTCGACGCTTAATAATTCGTAGCCTTTCGTCAGGCCAACCGACGGCCGGATGATGCTTAATCCTTGCGGCTGCCGGGCGGCTGCCGGGCGGCGTCACAGCGGCGTTCTGAAACGACTTGGGTTGCTGGCCTCATCGGCCGATGTGCCGCCCGCGATGCGCGCCCTGGCCGAGTTGACCATTGAGCAGGCGGAGCAATGGGTGGAACACAAGCGTCGCGAGCGGGCGCAGCTGGAGGAGCGCCTCGAAGCGATGATCGCTGTGCTGGCTAAAAAGCCTCTTTGACCTCGGGTTGCCAATTCGTTGCCGGACCCCTGCCGGCCCAATAGGGCGGAACACCTTCCGCCATATTGCCGGCAATAGGTCAATGAGATCGGCACCTGATCGCCGGCCGGCGTGGCTAACCCATAATTCAGCCCATCTTTGATCGCCTTGATCTCTATGCCCTGCGCATGCCATTGTATGGATGGTCGCGGGGTCCTGCGTCATCAGCCGCTTGTCGCCGGCCGGGTAGGCTCAGCAGCCGGAGCCTACGCCGGCCTCGACGCGGTTCGCGCCTGTCGCAAGTACGGTCCTGGCCGAGGCTCAATGAGTTAGATAAACGATGCTTCGTGCAGCACTTCGGCCGCCACCTTGCACAATTCCTCGCCGAGGATCTGATTGCCGTTATTGTCGGGACCGGCGATCCGTGCCATGTCCTCTGGCCAGGCGGCGAAGGCGTGGCCGGTCAGGCCGCGCAGGGTGGCGCCGCCGCGATACCACTGGCGGACCATCCTGGCCCGCGGCGCGTCGATAAAGCCCCGTAACCCAGGAAAACCGATATCAGACATCGAATTTCCCCTCCTATGTACTTCAGCTTCGGCATTCTCCCACTCCCAGGTTTCAGGAATGTGGCTAGTGCCTTAGGCGAGTTTACACCGCCGCAAGATCCCCCAAGTGTGAACTGCTTCACACAGGGGGGCCGCACCGAGGCTCATTTTTGTAATTTTTTCAGCCCATGGCATGCTTGGCGGAACCCCCCCTCCTTCGGATGGCCATAAGCAGGCAAGCGAGGAAGTGGTCGCCGGCTTCCCAGGCGACGTATATTTCAGGCGCTTCCTCACGCGTAGGTATTGGCACTGGCGTATCGTCAGTCATTGGTCGAGGATCTCCTATAGAGTGGCAATGAACTTGCGCAGCCGCCCGATCACCGGCCGCGGCAGGTGCGGCAATAATGCCTCGATGAACCGCGGCACGGCGTCGTCCACGTCATAGACCGCCAGGAAGTTGTCGACGCTCTCGGCCACTAGCTCGGGCGAGAAATCGAACACCGCGAGCCCAGGCGTCAATTTGACCTCGGCCCGCTCGACGACGTGGTCGGAGCGCTCGGCGGCGGCGTCGATCGTCGCCGCGGCGCCGCGCCGGATCTTGGCCAGATCGCGCCGATGCGCCACCTTGCCGCCGGCGTGTGCCTTGGCGATCTTGCCTGATACAACATTCTCCGCGCCACCAATGAGCGTGGTCCAATTTCGTCGCAGCACAGGACGCGCATACGTTGTGTCTTTACCACCATACTCTGCCCGCAATACATCCCTAACTCTCGGCGTGACGGTCTTCACCTCAAGGGAGGGGCTCCTGCTTCCAAGGCCGGGGAGGGGTATGACGAACCCATTTGAGACGTGGAGGTGAAGCACAGCTCTGACGTTTGTCCAGCGCCTCCGCCCTCTCGGGGTGCAAACTCGTATTTCTGGTAGACCCCGGCAACGCCGCCGAGCTTTCCCGAGACATGGTTCAACACCTTGTCCGCAACTTCGATCCGCACGCCCAGCCGCGCCATGTTCGAGGCCACGGTCCTGCGCAGATCGTGTATGACCCAATCGGACCCGCCGACCCATCTGTCGAGGTGGTGCTGCTTGACAAGGGTGCGGCAAAGCCCGACACCGGCCCACACCTCGTCGTCGTGAACATGAAATCCGGCTACCAGACGCGCCGCTCGATATCGAGTTCGCCCCAGGTCATGCCGGCGACCTCCGATCGCCGTTGACCGGTCAACAAGAGCAGCTTGATGAGCGGCCCCAATGGATAGCCGACGGCGCTGCAGCCACGCCATAGCTGGGCTACCTCGTGGTCGTTGAGGACCCGGTCGCCCCCGCGATATTTGGCCAGTGGGCGTTGTATATCGGCCGAGATGTCGGCGACAACGTAGCGCTGCCGGGTCTCGGGGTTGACCGTCCGCTTCGCCCATCTGAGGCAACGGCGGACGATGAGCAGACAATTGTCGGCTTCGGAGCGGCCCTGCGTCTTCGAGCGCAGCGCCTTCCTGGTCCGCATCTCGATCAGCGCGGCGACATCGGCCTCGCCGAGATCGCGCACCGGCCGATCGCCAAAATATGCCGCCGCCTTGTCGAGTTGGCGGCGGGTCTCGCACAAGGTCCTCGGTTTCGTATTTGGCTCGGCATAGCGCTCGATATAGGTGGCGGCGAGCGCGCGAAACGTCATCGAGCGCGCCACGACCTCGGCCTTCACCTCGGCCATCTGCTGCCGCCGCTCCTCGACCGGGTTGATCCCGGCATGGGCGCGCAGGATCGAGCCCCTGGCAAGTTCGCGGGCATCGGACAGCTTGGGCACGAGGTTCGTCGTCCCGAGGCTCTCCATCACCGGCTTGCCGCCGTTGACGGTATAGGCGGCGATCCAGGTCTTCCTGAACTTCGAGACCCTGATGCCGAAGCCCGGCAAATTCAGGTCCCAGAAGGTCAGCGACGGCTTCCCGTCGGTCGGCGGCGGCAGCCGGTCGATCGTAGCCTGGGTGAAGTTGATGCGTGCCATGTGCGGCTCCTTCTCAAAATTTCTGAGCCGGCGCCGCCATCAAAATCGCAATCGCGGCGCCTCCAGCGACGCGATATATCCGGCGCCTACAGAGAAAGTTCAAGCACCTAGGCGTCAATTGCCACTATATCAATTTCATTTGAGGCTTGTCAAAACCGTTGTCAAAGAAAGCATCACGGCCTCACACCGGCGCGTCTGCGCACCCGAAAATCCCGTCAGCCCAGACGCTGCGGGCGGTGGTGCGCCTCAAAGAAAACCTCAGGATTTGGCGTCGCGCTTGGCGGCGTCGGCTCATTTATGCGCCTATTCTGCCCTTATCCGGCTTTCGGGTTTCTTCGACAAGGAGATTCACGAGCCGCGGGCTGCGCCGCCCGCAGGATCGGATCACAGCGCCGGCCGCGGGCTGAAGCGGCGGCTGCCGTCGTCTTCGGCCTGCGTGATCTCGACGGCAGCGACGCGGGCCTTCCGGAACTTCGATTGGTCGGGTCGCGAACAGCAAACGATAAACTAAGCGTTTCCAGGCGGGCGCTGTTGCCCATGCTCGGCATTGCCGGTCCGCACCTGGGGCTGGTCGTCGAAACCCTCCCGGTCGCTGTAATACATTAAAAAGATCAACCCGGCCCCGACCGCCAAAGTCAGCACGCTGCCGGCGACCAGCGCGATGTACCCGTTTGCGGACATCGCGACGTCGCGCAACGATACCCAGGTGTAGGCGAGAACGCCGACCACCGCCAGCGTTACCGCGACCGCGACCGCCGCGATCAATTTTGTCATTGCGTTGCTCCCGTTGCGACCGAACTGGTCCGGTGTGCGAAGCGATCTCCGTCTGATGGCTTCCTCCACCCGCACGTCAAGGCGTCGCCGATCGACGAAAGAGGCATCGGGTTGCCGAAAAGGCGCTGGCAACTTCGGTCGTGCGTACCCATAGTGTATGGGCGATGCGTATGGATTATGTATGGGACATTTGAGTGGAGTTAAGCATGAACATGTCCGCACGCCGAGCCCCGTGGGCGCCGCAGCTCGAGGGCCAGACCGGGCCGATCTATCTGGCGCTCGCGGCCGCTATCGAGGCCGATATCGGGTCCGGCCGGCTCCGTCCCGGTCAACGCCTGCCGCCGCAACGGACACTTGCGGACGCGCTCGGCGTTGATCTGACAACGGTGACACGAGCCTACGGCGAGGCGCGGGATCGCGGGCTGATCGCGGCGGTTGCCGGACGCGGCACCTTCGTGACCGGCGGATCACCGGGCGTCCTGCGCAACGAGCGCGAGCGCCAATCGTTGGTGGATATGACAATGAACCTCCCGCCGCAGCCGGCGGCGGCCAAGCTCCGGGAGCGGATCGCGGCGGGGCTTGCTGCCGTGCAGCGGCGGCCGGACCTGTTGAGGCTGTTGAGTTACCGGCAAAGCGCGGGCAGCGAGGAGGATCGGGCTGCCGGAGCCCAGTGGTTACGGCCGCGTCTCGGCGAGATCTCGCTTGATCGCGTCCTCGTGTGCGCGGGCGCACAGGCGGCGATGACCGCGCTCCTCACCGCCTTTGCGCGGGCCGGCGACATCGTTCTCACCGAAAGGCTTACCTATCCCGGGTTCCGCGCTCTGGCGGCGCATTGCGGCGTGCCGCTCTACCCGCTGCCGACCGATGGCGAAGGGATTTTGCCCGAAGCGCTCGACGAAGCATGCGACCGGGTCAAGGCAAAGGCTCTTTACTGCGCGCCGACGATCCAAAACCCCACGACCGCGACCATGTCGAAGACCCGCCGGCTGGAAGTCGCAGCGATCGCCCGCCGGCACAGCCTGGTGATCTTCGAGGACGACATCTATGGGCGGCTGCCGAAACATGCACCGCCGCCGATTGCCGCGATCCTGCCCGAACTCACCTATTGCATCGTCAGCCTGGCGAAATGCCTGTTGCCGGGATTGCGCATTGCCTATTGCGTCGCGCCGGATGCGGGCAGCGCCGCCCGTCTCGCCGCGGCGATCCGCGCCACGTCGCTGATGGCGCCGCCGCTGATGAGCAGTCTCGTGAGCCAATGGATCGGCGATGGCAGCGCCGAAGACATGGTGCGGGCAATCCGGCAAGAGGCGACGATGCGTCAGCGTTTGGCGCGCGACCTCTTGTCCGGCCTGGAATTCGCCGCCCATGCCGAAGGCCACCACCTATGGCTGACCTTGCCCCCGGATTGGAACCGGGCAGAATTCGTCGGCTACGTCCGACCGCGCGGCGTCGCCGCGGTGGCGAGCGACGCATTCGCGATCGAACTCGGGGGCGCCGAATGCCGTACGGATCTCGCTCGGCGCAGCGACCGACACTCATCGGCTCGGCGAGGCGCTGCGCCTCGTCGCCAACACCCTGGCCCAATCCCCCGGCGTGCTATCGACCGTCATCTGACCCGGGAACCGCCGCCGGTACTGGCGCTGGCCGAAATCTGCGGCAGCCTGGCGCGAACACCCGGTTCGCGACGATTGTCGCCGATGAACGATGCGCCGAGATATGGCGCAGGCGGTCCGCCGATCGAGATGATAATGTCTCGTGCGGTTCGGCCGCACCGCCCTCGAGGCAACATCGACAGGAGCTCGCGATGCAGACGCGCCTGGAATACCCCAAAGCCTATCCCGAAGCGTACAAGGCCATGGTGGCCTTGAGCGCGGCCGTTGCCAGAACCGGGTTACCCCCGCAACGGATCGATCTGGTCAATTATCGGGTTTCGCAACTGAATGAGTGCGCCTATTGCCTGGATATGCACTCCAAGGATCTCCGGGCGCGGGGCGAGACCGAGCAGCGTCTCTACATGATTAGCGCCTGGCGCGAAGCACCCGCATCTCTATACCGAGCGCGAGCGCGCCGCGTTGGCATGGGCCGCGGCGGTGACGAAACTGGAGCGTCAGCAAGTTCCCGATAGCGTGTACGACATGGCACGCCAGGAGTTCGGCGAGGCCGAACTGTGCCAACTCACACTGGCGGTCGTGGCGATCAACGGTTGGAACCGCTTTAACGTGGCTTTCCATACGCGGGCGGGAGACTACCGATCGGCAGCTGGCCGCAAGTCCGCGTGAACAATGGAGGGCAACGTCTAAATGCTGGACATCGATTTCCTGCCGCCGCACCTGCTGATCGTCGGCGGCAGCTATATCGGGCTCGAATTCGCGCAGATGTATAGACGCTTCGGCAGCGAAGTGACCGTGGTCGAGATGGCGCCGCGGCTGATCCCGCATGAGGACGAAGACGTTTCCGCGGCCGTTCTCGGCACCATCGAGAACGAAGGTGTCCGGGTGCGGCTCAACGCAAGGTGCATTGCGGTCGAGAAGCATCACCACGAGATCAGCGTAGATCTCGACTGTGCATACGGGCCGCCGCAGGGGCGCGCAACCCACCTGCTGCTTGCCGCGGGGCGCCGGCCCAATACCGATGACCTGGGGTTGGAACGAGCCGGGGTTCTGGTCGACCCGCGTGGCTACATCATTGTCGACGAGCAGCTCCGCACCAACGTACCGGGAATCTGGGCGCTCGGGGATTGCAATGGCCGCGGGGCCTTCACCCACACCGCCTTCAATGACTTTGAGATCGTTGCCGCGAACCTCCTCGACCATGATGCGCGCCGCGTCGACGACCGCATCGAGGCCTACGCACTGTACATCGATCCGCCGTTGGGACGCGTCGGCTCGACCGAGGCCGCGGTCCGAAAGCGAGGCCGACCCGCACTGATCGGCAAGCGGCCAATGACGCAGGTAGCGCGCGCGGTCGAAAAGAGCGAGACGCAGGGCTTCATGAAGATCCTGGTCGACGCGGCGAGCAAAGAGATCCTGGGCGCCGCGATCCTCGGCCCCGGCGGTGACGAGGCGATCCACTGCATCCTCGACGTGATGCAAGCCGGGGCGCCGTACCCCGTCCTGCAGCGCGCAATGCACATTCATCCCACCGTTTCGGAGCTGATTCCGACAATGCTGGGCGAACTGAAGGCGCTGTGATCCGAGGTCGCCGGCGCCGCTTGCCGGCCCCGGCCTTGAAGAGGGAAGATCGAGATGGGCGACCAAGAGATCCGAGCGGCTCTCGCTCTGCACTGGGCTGCTTCCGACGCGAACGACTTCGAGGCGGAGCACCAAATCTACCGCGACGACGCGGTCCTCGAATATCCGCAGTCGGGCGAGCGCATTCGCAGCCGGCGCAACATTCAGGCGTCTCGGGTCGCTCAGCCGAGCCGTAAACGGTTCGCGGTGCGGCGGATAATCGGCGCGGGGGACCTCTGGGTCACCGAATATGTTCTCACCTACGACGGTCGGCCGTCATACACGGTGAGCATCATGGAGTTCATTTATGGGAAGGTGGCCCGCGAGACCCAGTATTTCGGCGATCCGTTCGAGCCGGGGCCTTCCCGCGCTCGATGGGTCGAGCCGATGCGCTGAAGGCCGGCGGTATCGGGGCGGTTATTCGCCGCTCGCTCGTTCCGAGCTACCGGTAGACACCGTCTCGCTCGCCCGTTATCTCCTCGGCAAGATCCTGGTGCGAGAACTGGCCGAGGGTGTCGCCAGCGGCCGCATCGTCGAGACCGAAGCCTATGTCGTCGGCGACGCCGCCGGGCACGCCTACCGCGGGATGACGCGGCGGAATTGGTCGCTCTTTCTCGAGCGCGGGCATGCCTATGTGTATCTCGCTTATGGCCGCTCATACCTGCTGAACGTCTCGAGCGAGATGCCCGGGATCGGAGCCGGCGTTCTGATCAGGGCGCTCGAACCGCTCGACGGCATACCGATCGTTCGGCGAAATCGCGGTGCCGTGCGCTGCCGCGACCTGGCGCGGGGACCAGGACGCCTCGCGGCGGGCTTCCGGGTTGATCGCCGCCTCGATGGGCTCGATCTGTGCCGCAGAGGCCCGCTATGGCTGGGACGCGATGATCTCGAACCCGGCGAAATCGCAGCGAGCATCAGGATCGGCGTTAGCCGCGAGCGGAACCGCCCGTTGCGCTTTTATGCCCGCGGCAATCCCTGCGTCAGCGGTCCAAAGGCGCTCAATCGTTGAACCGACCAGGCGGGTTGCGCAGGTCGGGGTTCGCTAGCGGCTATTCGGCGTAGGTCGGCGCCCGCCCGGCAACAGGGACCTTTGTCGCCGCCGCCTTGCGACGGTCGCGCGCCTGGTATGCCGCCGGCCGTTGTCCGAGGGCGTCGGCGAGCGTGCACTCGTCCAGCACCCCGGCCGTCGCGTCGCGGACCTTCTGCATCAGCCAACGGATCGAACAGCTGTGCGGATCCGGGCAATCCGAGCACAGCTGGAACGCGGTGACGCTGGCACAGGGAACCGGCGCGAGCGGTCCGTCGATGATCCGGATCACCTCGCCAAAGCGGATCTCGTTCGCCGGACGCGCCAGACGATAACCCCCGCGTTGCCCGCGCCGGCTGGCGAGAAGCCCGTGCTTGCGCAGTTCAAGCAGGGTCGCTTCGAGAAATTTGCGCGAAATGTTTTGCGATGCGGCGATGTCGGCGATGTGAACCGGCTCATTGTCGGCGCGCGTCGCCAACACCAGGAGAGCGCGAAGTGCGTATTTTGCTTTTTGCGAAAGCATCGGCGGCCGCGACCTGCGTCATCGGAAACTCCCACATATATAGGATCGGTTGTCCAAATCCCATGAGCCATCGGAAATCCGCTGCGGCGACCGCCGATGCCCGGCGGCGGCCCGCTGCGCGCCGCACTCGGCGTCGCCTGCCGCCGCCGCAAGACCCTCATCGTGGCGCCCGGCCAGTCCGGCAACCCGGTCTCCGGCGGTTTCGCCGATCGGCGGCGACGCCCGGTCAGTACTTGACGCGGAACTTGCCGATCAGGACCTGCTCGTTGCCGACGAGGCCGGCCACGACCTGGCGCTGGCCCCAGAAATATTCGGCCCCGATATCGATGTGCCCGACCAGGTCCAAACAACGTTGACCGAGGCCGACTGCAGCTGCTTGTTGGCCACCGTCTGCTCGATCGGCCCGACCAGTATCGAGGGAACCTCGTAGCGGGCGATGCCGTAGGCGACAGTCGACCGCAGGGTGGCCGACCAGAAATGCTGGTAGCCGACGACGCCGCCGATCGCTTGGATCCTGGTCACGGTGATGCTCGATGCGGCGAGCGCGCAGCCGGGGGTCGGGGTTGCGCAGCCCGGCGGCACGACGTAGTTGGTCGCCAGCCCGGCATTGGAGGTGTCCTGCAGATAGCGCCCCATGTCGTTGCCGGCGTTGATCTGCCACACGATGTTGTCCCTCGCCCGGCCGAACCAGCCGGGGAGGAGATTGCCGGAGATGCCGCCGGCATAGCCCAGGAGCGAGCGGTCGACGAACTGGCCGTCGTCCCAGGTCAGATCGCGCAGGACCAGCCGGAAATCGACATGCCCCCAGGGCTGCGCCCAGTACGAGGAGACGGTGAGGTCGGGCGCTTTGCTCATCGCCGGATCGTTGGCGAGGGCGCAGGACGTGGTGCCGGGGATCGATTCCGCGTTCGCTTCGCAGGCGACGCCGTCCGGCGTCGAGTTCTTGACCGCAAACGAAGCGCTCTGGTCCGAGGTAACCTTGCCGGCCGGCGTCAGCACGTCGGTCTCCGGCGTCTCCAGCGCCATCGCCCAGGCGCTGCCCCAGGGTCCGTTAATGGTGTAGCGCACCTGGGGCATGCGCTGCGTCCCGGCCTGGCCGGGCGAGCCGTCGAGAGCCAGGATTTCGGCCTCAGCATCGGAGTCGCGGAAATTCGAGTTCGCCTGCCCGGCGAGAAAGCCGCCGAGCGTGCCGTAGGCGTATCGCAGCCTCGGCAACAGCTTCGCTGCGCTCGCCATGACGATGAGACTAAGCCGGTGTGACCTTGTTTCTTGTTGGGACGATACCTGCGGTTGATGACAGTCTTGTGAACCTCGATCCGAAGGCCGCGAGCGCGGCGCCTCGCCGCGGCCTCGTCTCGGGCGGTCGCTGGTCAGGCGGTGCGCACCAATTTTCGTTCGACCGGAACCGGATTGCGAAAGAGATCGAGAACAGGGCAGTGCGCGTCGACCGCCGCCGCCAGTTCCTCGTAGCGAGCAGCCGGCTCGGGCCCGCCCAGGCTGACATTGATGCGAACCCTGTCGAAGCCCGCCCGGACCCGTTCGTCGATGCCGAAGAAGCCGCGCAAGTCTATATCACCGTCGATGCTGATCTCGACCTTGTCGAGCTTGACCCCAAGCTGAGCGGCCCAGACCCGATACGTAATCGCCTGACACGAACCCAGCGCCGCCAAGGCGTACTCCACGGGGTTCGCCGCCGCATTCGCGCCCCCGAGCGCCTCGGGCTCGTCAACCGTAAACTTGTGTCCAGATCCGACTTTGACGGTGACCTGACAAGGTCCGACCAAGTCGTGGTGCGCCTCGAACGTGGCGCGCGCCTTTGTCGGGTCCGAGGCGAGGGCTGTTTTGGTCGCGTGGACGAGATCTGTAAACGACATCGAGCGTACCTCCAGTTGCTTCTCCAGGTGAACCGGCATATTGGCCGATCGACGGTCCGTGCTTCGACAAAGGTTCAGCTTGAGATCAGATGGAATTCTCGCAGCAGCTCTCCCCGGACCTCCCCGAATTCATGGCGGCTACGGTCCCGCGGGCGCGGCAGGGTCACCGGGATCACGCGCCTTGATCGCGTCGCGCCCAGCGCCTAGCACGACAATCTTATCCGCCAGCGTGACGGCTTCCTCGATCTTGGACGATATCGTCGGTGTCGGGCGTCGAGTTCTTCCCGCAGCGGATCGACGAGACGACGCCATATGCGTTTCGACCAAGAATGCGCCGGGGCTTCGCCGTTCGCTACGGATTGGCTCAAGGGGAAAGACAGGCAGGGTTTCGAGTCCATGGCCGTATCCCCATTTTATCTATCTAATCGATAGGATTATGCCCTGCGCTGCGTGCTGTCAAGGATGAATTTCGGGGAGACGGCCGGCCGGTTTCGTTTTAGTCGCCCACCGGCGGTGCCGACCCGCAGGAGATGAAACGGGGGCGAGTCGGGGTTAGGGTGCGCACCGTCGTCGGCACAGAGGTCGGTTTTTGCTTGGTGCGGATGAGCCCGTGTTTTAGTCGGACCCGGAGCCCCTGAGCACCCCAGATTGTCGCCACGGGCCGGCAACGGCCCCGGAGCACGCTTGTTAGATTTCCTTGACAGGGGTTCCACGCCGACGGCGCAGCGGCAGGAGGGAACATGGAAGTTCTATATCCGCATTGCGCCGGTCTGGACGTGCACAAGGATACGGTTGTGGCCTGCGTTCGGCACATAGCCTGCCCCGGCGTAGGCCGGGGGCGAACGGTTCGGTGACGCACGCGGTGCGCACCTTCAAGACCACGACCAAGGAGCTGCTCGCCTTGTCGGACTGGCTTGCCGGCGAGGGCTGCACCCATGTCGCGATGGAGGCGACCGGCGTTTATTGGAAGCCGGTGTGGCATGTCTTGAGCGACGGCGATTTCGCCCTGGTGCTGGCGAACGCGGCGCATGTCAAAAACGTGCCGGGATGCAAGACCGACGTGAACGACGCCACTTGGCTGGCCGATCTTCTGGCGCACGGCCTGATCCGCGGCAGCTTCGTGCCGGACGAGCAAACCCAGGAGATGCGCAACCTGTTGCGCACCCGCAAGCAGCTGGTGCGCGAGCGCAGCAGTCACGTCCAGCGCCTGCAAAAGACGCTGGAGGACGCCAACATCAAGCTCAACTCGGTGATCTCCGACGTCATGGGTCTGTCCGGTCGGGCGATGGTCGAAGCCTTGATCGCCGGCGAAAGCGATCCCGATCGCCTGGCCCAGCTCGCCCACCGCCGCATCAAGGCGCCGCCCGAGACGCTGCGTGAAGCGTTGCGCGGCCGCGTCACCCGGCGTCACCGCTTCCTGTTGCAACTGCACCTGCAGCAGATCGACGCGATCGACGCGGCGATCGATCAGATCGATCAGGAGGTCGATGCCGATCTCGAGCCCTTTCGCGCCGCGATTGCGCTCTTGATTACCATTCCCGGCGTCAGCGTCCTCAGCGCCGAAATCATCCTCGCCGAAATCGGCCTCGACATGAGCCGCTTCCCGACCGCCGGACACCTGATCTCCTGGGCCGGCCTGTGCCCGAAGAACGACGAGAGCCCCACGGGTCAAGCCCGTGGGCTGAAGGCCCACGGCAAGCGGCGCTCCACCCGGATGCGGAAAGGAGCCCCTTGGCTCAAGACCACCCTCGTCCAATGTGCCTGGGCCGCCTCTCGCAGGAAGGCCAGCTATTTCCAGGCGCAGTTCCACCGCCTGCGCGCCCGGCGCGGCGCCAAAAAGGCCATCGGCGCACTCGCCGCCTCGATCCTGACCGCGATCTACCACATGCTGATCAGCGGTGAGCTCTATCACGATCTCGGCCCCGATCACTTCGACAGCAGGGCCAAAGGGGCGCAGACCCGCCGCCTCGTCACGCGTCTGCAAAATCTCGGCTACGCCGTCCAGATCACACCTTTGGCGGCATGATCCAGGCTTTGTTTCTTGTTCCATGGACCCGCGGGACAAGCCCGCGGGCGCAGTTTCGAGTGGGAATGTGCCGTCTGTCTCTTGTTAGTCCGCCACCGGGCGTTGCCGACCCGCCAGGCATGAAACTCACCCCGCTGTCATTGCGAGGCGCCGGCAGGCGCCGTGGCAATCTCGTGGTTGCGGAGTCTGCGGCGTCGAGATTGCTTCGTCGCTCCGCTCCTCGCAATGACCATAGGGGTAAGGCGGGCGCGGTCGGGACGACCACTCGTTGTTTCTTTCTAGCCCGGCCGTCCGGCACTGATCGCGCCCGGCACTTCGACAAGCCGACCCGACCGAACGTCATAGACGTAGCCGTAGATCGGAATGCGGCGAGGGACGAGCGGGTGAGCCCGGATCCGTCCGACGTCCTCGACGACGCTCGCCTCGAGGTCGGAAAAGCTGAGCCATTTGAGGTATCGGCCCTCGATCGAACCGGGCCCGGCGCCGACGTCACGCCAGTCATGATCGTGCAATTCGGCGGTCTCGAGGCTGCGCTCCAGGAGACCGCCGATTACCTCGTCGGTGAACAACTCCATACCGCAATTCGTGTGATGCACAACGAACCATTCCCGAGTTCCCAAAAGCTTATAGGAAATGACCAGGGAGCGGATCGCGTCGTCACTGGCCCGTCCGCCGGCGTTGCGAATGACATGGGCGTCCCCTTCTGCCAACCCCGCAAACTTTGCCGGATCGAGCCGCGCATCCATGCACGTCAGAATGGCAAACCGCCGCGCCGGC
Source organism: uncultured Alphaproteobacteria bacterium (assembly GCA_963772295.1). Classification (GTDB taxonomy): domain Bacteria; phylum Pseudomonadota; class Alphaproteobacteria; order ATCC43930; family CGMCC-115725; genus AP-15. The sequence continues at coordinate 361,854 of CAVYWO010000013.1, read as the reverse complement.
GGCAACGCGAGCAAACCTTTGTCACCGAAGGACCTTGTATAGACGGCGTTGGCGGCGAGGACTTCCTCGACAATCGCGCTCATGATCAATTGCTCCTTCCGGAAAGAGAAGTGGTCGCATTCCGCTCGCGGCATCCCGAACTCGGAAACCCGACGATTCACCCCGCCTCAAGCCGCGGCGCCGTGACCGGGGTCGCAGCCGATTGTGGGCGCCGCCGGGTCACGCTTCGCCGCCCGTCGACGGCGATCGGAACATCGCCGGCGACGGTCACGCGCCGCACGATCCGAGGCTGGTTACCGTAGTCGTCGATCGCATAGTGCTGGGTCGCGCGATTGTCCCAGATCGCCACGTCGCCGGCCGACCAGCGCCACCGCACAGTATTTTCGGGCCGCGTCACATGAGCCTGCAACAGCGCAATCAAATGCGCCGAGTCGGTTTGCGAATAGCCGACCAGTTTTTGCAAGAACCCGCCGAGGACCAGCGCCCGCTCCCCGGTGTCCGGGTGGACGCGGACGATCGGGTGCTCGGTTTCGTAGACCGTGGAGGTAAACACCTCCCGGTGATGCCGCTGGTCTGCCTCGCCGGCTTGCGGACGGATCGCGCCATAGTCATAGTCGTTGGTGTGAACGCCCCACAACCGGTCCGCCAGATCCCGCAGATCGGCCGGCAAATCGTTATAAGCGGCGACCGTGTTCGCCCAGATCGTGTCACCGCCATGCGATGGCACCACTACTGCCCTGAGAACCGACGCGTGCGGGTAGGCGGCGACGAACGTGACGTCGGTATGCCAGTAACTGGCCCGGCCGCCGCCGCGCGACGCGTCGAGTTCGAGGATCACGCCTCGCTCTGATTGCAATTTTTCGGGACCAGGGTTCCCCAACTCCCTTGGTGCTTCGGTCGACACCGTTCGGCGGACCAATTCATAACGCATAATGCCTATATGTAAAATGGGAAAATCGCTCTGAACAAGGTTGCTTCCACGCTGGCCTGGCGCGTAGATCATCGCCGGGCGCGACGCGACGCCGCGGCGCCGTGTGCCGGCCGGCAGACGCACTGCCGGCCGTCGGGTGCCCCGCCTTCGGCCATGTACCTTGGCTGCTGAACCATGCCCGACCTGCCGATTGGGATCGCCGACATCCGCCGCGCCGCCGCGGACATCCAGGGTGCCGTTCTGCGCACCCCGACGATCGATGCGCCGGCCTTGTCGGAGCGCGCCGGGACCGAGATCTGCCTGAAGCTCGAGAGCCTACAGCGCACCGGCTCGTTCAAGGAACGCGGCGCACTCAACAAGCTCCTCTCGCTCGATGCGGCGGCGCGGCGCGCCGGGGTGATCGCGGTGTCGGCCGGCAACCATGCGCAAGGCGTCGCTTATCACGCCGGGAGACTCGGCATCCCGGCGACGATCGTGATGCCGGAAGGCACCCCGTTCACCAAGATCGACCGTACCGAGGCGCTCGGCGCCGTGGTGCTGCTGAAGGGCGACGGTCTCGCCGCGGCGCGCGAGGCCGCCGAGGCCATCGCCGGCGAGCGCGGCCTCGCCCTGATCCACCCTTACGACGATCCGGCGGTCATCGCCGGTCAGGGGACGATCGCGTTCGAACTTCTGGCCGACCGGCCCGAGCTCGACACGATCGTCGTGCCGGTCGGCGGCGGCGGGCTCATTTCCGGGATCGCGGTCGCCGCCAAGACGCTAAGGCCGGCGATCGAGATCGTCGGCGTCCAGTCGACGCTCTACCCGTCGATGCGCCGCCTGCTGCACGGCGAGACGCCGGGTGAGCCGGCCGCGCCCGTGACCTTGGCCGAAGGGATCGCGGTCAAGGAGCCGGGGCTGCTGACCCGCCAAATTGTCGCGGCGCTGGTCGCGGACATCCTGCTGGTCGACGAGGCGACGCTGGAAAACGCGGTCGAAGCCCTGCTCGAACGGCAGCGGCTCGTCGTCGAGGGTGCCGGTGCGGCCGGCCTCGCCGCCGTGCTCGCGTCGCCCGCGCGGTTTGCCGGCCGCCGGATCGCGATCGTCATCTCCGGCGGCAATATCGACGCCCGGCTCCTCGCCTCGATCCTGATGCGCGGCCTGGTGCGCGATGGCCGGCTGGTGTGGCTGCGCGCCGTATTGCCCGACATGCCCGGTGCCTTGGCCGCGGTCTCGGGGATCATCGGCAAGCACGCCGGCAACATTGTCGAGGTGCACCACCAGCGGCTCTTTCACGATATCTCGGTGCGCCGCGCCGAGCTCGACGTCGTGGTCGAGACCCAGAACCGGCGGCACGTCGAGACCCTGATCGAGGCGTTGAACGAAGCCGGGTTTCCGACCCGGCTGCTCGACGGCGGCGGCTAGCCCGCGCCTTCGACCAGGATCAAGCGGCCCTCGGAATTGGCCTGCCGGATCTTCAGCGCCGCCTGATACTCCGCCGAATCGTACCAGCGCTGCGCGGCGGCGGCATCGGGGAACTCGATGACCACGATCCGCTCCGGCGCCGGCGCGCCTTCGAGCAGCACCGCCTTGCCGCCGCGGGCGAGAAAGCGCCCGCCAAAGCGGGCGATGCTGGCCGCGGCGAGCGGCCTGTATGGTTCATAGCCGGCGGGGTCGGTGATCCGGACATCGGCAATGACGTAAGCGGCCATCGTGGCTTCCTCCTCAAGTGGAGCCGCGCCCTTCGGATGCGGCCGCGGGGTCTCGCCACAAAGCGTGCGGCAGCGGCTTGCCCCTGGTCTCGGGCAGGAACGGCGCGGCGATCACCCCGACGATGAAGAACAGGCCGACGATCGTCGCCGCCTTGCCATAGCCACCCAGCGCGACGATCAGCGTGCCGGCGATCAGCGGGCCGATGCAGGAGATCCAGCGCGGCGCGTTGAAACAGAAGGCAATGGCGGTGCCGCGCATCCGCGTCGGAAACAGCTCCGGCAGCCAGATCGGCGCCCAGGACCAGATCCCGCCGGTAAAGAAGCCGAACACCGCGACCGCGACCAGCAGCGCGCCGATGCCTTGGGCCCAGAGATAAACGACCGGGGTCAGGAAGAGACACATCGCATAATAGAGCATCGCCGTCGGCTTGCGGCCGATCGCGTCGGCGAGAAAGCCCAAGGTGATGAAGCCGCAGATCGCCACCCCGGTGCCGAGCAGCCCGGCCAAGCCGGCATAATAGGGCGCCGACAGCCCGGCCTTGGCGGCGACCGTGCCGACATAGGTCGGGACGAAGGTGGCCACCCCCCAGAAGCCGAAGGTCACCGACAGCATCATCAGAAACGCCGCGACGAGCCGCGGCCGGACGCTCCGGTCGAGGAACATGTCGGCGACCGTGAAACGGGTCAGCGCCGCGTCGACGCCCTCGAGCGCGACCCCGCTGCGCCGCTGCGCCCGCACAGCGCGGCGGCGCTCGTTCGCCTCCGCCCAGCGCGCCGATTCCGGCATGCCGCGCCGGATATAGAGCACGAGGAGCGCCGGCAGAACCCCGACCAGGTACATCCAGCGCCAGGCATTGGGCCCGAGCCCGCCGATCAGGAGCCAGACGGCCGAGGCGAGGAAGCTGCCGATGCCGGCGCCCGCTTGCAGCAGGCCGCCGCCCCGGCCACGCGACCCGGCCGCGGCGGCGTCCGATCATTCCAGGCGGCATGCGGTGGGCGCGCAGGGTTGACTTCGAGCGTGCGCCACCAATCGCCGACCTCGCTCTGCGCAAAGGAGCCGATCCGGCCATGCACGCCCGCATTGTTGACAAACAGGTGCAAATTCACTGTGGCCGGGCGAGGCAAGGGTGATGCGGCGCTGCGGTGCCGTCGGGCAATGCTGATGCCAATGCCGGGGCCGGGGCAACGTCGCTGCCGTCCGGCCGGCCAATGGACTGCAAGAGCCGTTGTCGCATTGCGGCGCCGCGGCGCCTGTGCGGCAGCGAGCGGAGACAAGCGGTGACGCGGGGCCGGCCTCGAACGCCCAAGGCCTCAGAGGCTAGGCTGCCGACGGCCTCGTTTGTCAACCGACAACCTCGTTTGTCTTGCTGGAACCGGGAAAGCAGTGTAGACCAGCCGCCATTCGCTGGAAACCGGACCGGGGCATCGGGGGAGGAGAACATGAAAGTCGCAACCTGGCTTATTCTGGCGTGCGCTCTTTTGGGCGGGGCCGCAGGGGCGGCGCAAGCGACAAACCTGGTTGTGGACGGTGGGTTTGAGTCGCCGGTCGTCCCATCTGGCTCGTACACCCTTTTCAATCTCGGCCAGACGTTTTCTAATTGGGTAGTGGTCGGCAAGCAGGGTAATGTAGCGATAGTCAGTGGATCCTTCACCCAAAACGGTTTCCGCTTCTTGGCTCATGGCGGCGAACAATGGCTTGATCTTACCGGCACCAGTAACACCCCAACTGGCGTCGAGCAAAGGGTCCTCACCGTCCCAGGCCATGTTTACCAGTTGAATTTCTGGGTCGGCAACGTTTATGATCCTGGCGGTATATTCGGGACGAGCAGCAGGATCCATGTGTATGTCGACGGGCTCCTCTTGGCGACGGCATTAAACACCGCCGGGAAGGGCACGGATATTCAAGTTTGGCGCGGATTCGCGGTGAAGTTCAAGGCGAAGACGTCGGAGACTACTATAACTTTTCTCAACGACGATCCAGTAAACGATACTCTCAATGGCCTCGATGACGTCTCGCTGGAACCCGTTCCCTAGCAGGGTGCTGAGTAAGTCATTCGCGACGCCGGTGAGGACCGCGTCGTGACCATTGGCAAAAGCCAAAGGCGATGTCGACGGGGAACGGATTGGCGGATTGTGTGAAATATATTGCTTATACACTCCCTTTTAGCTTTATACATATTTCTATAATACCCATAAAACAGTGACCCCACTCCGGATCTGTTCTGTTTCCCTCGGAATGTGTTCCGGACAGATGGCTTGAAAATATAGCTTCTTTGGTGCTGCGCCGGCCCGGCCGAGATCGATCTCAGTCGATCACCGGGTGTGGGCGGCGTCTGCGCCGCGCCCGCCCTATTCACAGGGAATGGCCGATTACAAATCTGCTTTCGCGGATTTGCGCTGATCACGTGTGATCAAGCTCACACCTCGATCCTCGTCGAGTGAGCACATTAGCGACAACCGGCCTGGTGCGGACGAGGAGCAGGCAATGGCCAACGCAATGCAAGATCTTCCGGGTGGTTCGACGGGCGTGCCGCTGCCCGATCGGCGGGGGAGACGGTCGCGCGTCGGCGCCGCCTTTGGGCGGTTGGCAAAGGGCCTTGCTCTCGCCGCAGCGGTGGATCGCGGGCCTATCGGTGGCGCCGCGTTCCGCCGCGGCGGATGACGCGCCGGTCGCGTTCATCCGCGCTCTCGGCAACCAGGCGGTCGCGGTGATCCGCTCGGCCCTGCCGCTGGTCTCGAAGGCGGACTATTTCGAGCGGATGGTTCGGCAGGATTTCGATCTGACCGGTAGCAGAGAACGGCTTCGGGATCGTCAGCGCCAATTTTTAGCAACTCGTTTCGCAAGTTCGAGCAAGCGATCGGGGACATTGTGTTCGACGGCTACACGCCCGCTTGCGCGATCATATCCGACGAGCCGATGAGTAATGATTTCGGTCATGGCTCTGTCCGCCGTGTTCGATCGGGTCCCGTTCTGCGCACACCAGTCGCGGGATCAAACTCCAAGATGACGACCGCGGCGATCGTACGGTTCTTCGGTTCGACCCGGCGAGCATCGGGAAAGCCCGGAAGCTCGCCTGGTGCCAATATAGGGCATGACGGGCGAGCCTCCCCAAGGCGGGCGAGTGCCGCGTACCACACCCTCGCGCGGAGCCGACGAGATGCGTGCAAAAGGCGCTTCCGGAACTGGCCGGTGCAGCCTTGTCCGTCGCGGTCCGGCGAGCCTATCTTACTCGCTCTTACGAGCGGCAGGGGTGTGGTGGAAACGACGCGGCTGTCGTCCAAGGAGCAGGTGATCCTGCCGAAATCTGTGCGCGAGGCGCGTCATTGGCGCGCCGGCGCCGAGTTCCTGGTCGAGAGCATCGAGGAAGGGGTGCTGCTGCGCCCGGTGAAGTCGCTTCGGCCTACGCGGCTCGACGAGGTTGCGGGCTGTCTGCGCAGGCCTCGTCCCGCCGCGACCATCGCGGACATGGAGGCGGCCATCGATGCCGAGATCGAGGCGCGCCGACATCGCGGTCGATACTGATGTCGTGATCCGGCTGTTGACCGGGGACGACCGCGACCAAGCGACCAAAGCCCGAAGAATGTTCGAGAACGAGGCGGTTCAAAATCGCGCGAAATGAAGATCCTGAAAAATCGTCTTACAGAAAGTCGACTGCCTTGGCCCACTGTGGTAGATTCGGAGATTCGTCCCTTGCATTGCTCCCCCAGATGGTTTTGGGATCGTCAGGAAGCGAGTGGTGATCCATGCAAGCCTATAGCATGCCGTTTTCAAAAGTTATCGATGTTGACTAAGGTGCCCGCGACCACTTCCACGTCCCGAAGTATCAACGCGAATACATGTGGGGGCGCAAAGAGTGGGAACAGCTTTTACTTGATATCGAAGAAAACGACTCGGGCTATTTCATGGGCTCACTCATTTGCGTGAAGGATGGTTCCGATCCTGCGCCGGGGTGCGAGCTTATTTACGAAGTGGTGGACGGTCAGCAGAGGCTTACAACTCTGTCCCTGTTGCTCATGGCACTCTATGCCAAGCTTACGAAGACGTTAGACGGTCATAGCTTCGAAGATGTTGAAGAGAAGGAGGATACGCAGGCAGCCCTCGGAAGCTTGCGAGCCAAGTTGCTAAAGCGGAAAAGAGAACCCAATCCGGGCGAACGGGGCGGTATTTCTGTGGGTAAGAACGTTTATTTTCTACGTGTCCAACCAAGCGCGCAGAATCACAACTTGGAGGATTATCGCTACGTGCTGTGCGAAGTCGGGCTGCTAGAGGGTCAACCAAAACCGCCGTACTGTGGGAATCGTCGTACGTACCAAGCTTTCGCGTATTTCTCAGACCGCGCACCCACGAAAGTATCGGACCTCTGTGATCTCGTAACGAAGATCAACCAGCTAATTTTTGTTCAAATCACCGTGGGGAGTCAGTCGGACGCCTTCACACTTTTTGAATCATTGAACAACCGCGGCATTCCCCTGTCCGCAATCGACATCATCAAAAACAAGCTGCTGGCGGAGATGGATCGCCAACATCACGTGGATATTGACGACTCCTTCGAGCGATGGCAGGGGATCATAAACGCCTTGCCCGATGTAGCCGAACAAGAACGCTTTTTACGACATTTCTACAATGCCTTTAAGCATCTTCAGCGAATTCGCGTGGAAGGTATAACACGCGCGACCAAATCACAAATAATCCGTATTTATGAATCGCTCATCCAACGTGATGCCCTGATCGCCTTCAAGGAACTGACCGAAAAGGCAGCGCTTTACGAGACACTTCTGCGGCCACCCGAGCATCTTCCCGCGCCACTGGCCCGCGACCTTGAGGAGCTGCAACGCATTGGAGCAGCGTCAGCTTATCAGATTCTCTTATTGCTGTTTTCGTTGCCCGCAGAACAACTTCAGGGCGAGGATTTCCTGGGCCATGCCACAAGCCTTCTCTGTCGCTACCATGTCCGCCGCAACATTACCGATATCCCCGCGACCCGAGAACTTGATCCGGCTGCGATTGAGTTGATCGAAGGCTGCGCAGAAGAGATCGCGGCAACAGGACACCTCAAACTGGAGACCTTCACGCACCTGCTCTTAAGTGGGCGCGGACAGCCAGCCTCATTGCAACAGCTACGATCCGCTCTGGAAGGTCCCATCTACGAGAACACTGGTATGGCCCGCTACCTCCTTATCCAGCTTGACCTCATGCATCATACTCGCGAATACCAGCCCGAATTGTGGGCGCGGGACGAAAAAGGACGGTTCGTCTGGACTATCGAGCATGTTCTCCCTCAGTCGGAAAAGCTCCCATCTCATTGGATTCAAATGATCGCGTCTGGCGACCCGGACAAAGCCGCCACAGTGCAGGAAGAATTCGTGAACCGTCTCGGCAATCTTACGCTAAGCGGCTACAACTCAGACTTGGCTACGTCCTCCTTTGAGAAAAAACAACAACTCGCGAGAGACAGGACTTTTCTCGGGCACAAAATCAACATCGGTTATCGCAACGGCTTAGCCCTTAACAATCTGCCTTTCCAGATCGGCGACAATACACTTGCGTTGGCCACCGCCACCACGTGGTCGGCCGTAATGATTGAGGGCCGCACGAAAGCCATGGTGAACCTGCTGATCGCGGCGAACAAACTTCCCGGAGAGGAACCTTAGCTGTTCCCGCGTTAGCGGGGGACGGTTTCGCCGCCTGCGCTTTAAATCTGCTGAACCGTGCGTGGCCGTTGTAACGAGAGGGCTTCCGCTCGCAAAATCTATATCTTGTAGTCGTTGCGCGCCCGCCGTGCTTCGTCGTGTCGGCGCAAGATAGAGATGTCACCGTCTCTGCCATTTAGAAATGTCACTGTCGTTGGGGTCGGGGGTCGGCAAGTGGAACCACGGCGGGGCGCGGTTTTTAGCCCTGCGGGCGGGGTCGGCCTAGCGCTCCGAAATACTTTGTCGCGCACGGTTTGCTTGATGCGCGGCGCACACAAAATCTAGAGCCGGGAAATCGTGCTTTGGCTCGGCCTTCTGGGCGTCGGTCAATCGCGGCGGTCGGCCCATGTGCTGCCCGCGCTTCTGCGCCCGGCTTCTGCCCTCGGCGGTGCGGGTGCGGATAAGATCGCGTTCTACGTCCGCGAGGCCTCCGAGTACGGCGATCATCAGCCGCCCGGTGCCGGTGTCGGCCCACGGCTCGGCGAGCGAACGGAATTGCGCCTCGGCGTCCACGATCTGCTTGACGATGGCGAACAGGTCGAAGGTGCTGCGCGCCAAGCGGTCGATGCGCGTGACCGTCACCACGTCGCCGGGCGCCAGGGCGTCGAGCATTTTGAGAAGCTCGCGCCGGTCGTTGTGCGCGCCCGTTACGTTCTCGCGGTAAATCTTGGTGCAGCCTCCGGCGCGAAGCTGTTCAAGCTGGGCGTCGAGCGTCTGCCCGTAGGTGCTGATGCGGGCATAGCCGAGGCGGCGGTTTTGCGGGTGAGTTCCGACCGTATCTTACGGCAACCATAACCCCTTGATCGGCAAGACACAAGTTTTTTGGCTATCTGACAGGGCAGACGATCGGGCTTTTGGTCGGCCCTTGCCCGACAGCAGTCACTCGTCTCCCCGGAAGACGAGCCGCAGGCTTTTCCTCCGGTAGGCGCGTGCTGACGCAACGCTGTTGCTGCCAATGCGGCAGCCTCGAAAGCGCTCTTCGTTAACCAGCGAAAACGGCTCTTAAGAATGGTGTGCGTCGTGATAATCTGTTCCGCTGGACGTCCGCAGGCAGCTAAATGCCGCGAGCCAAGGATGCATCCATGACATGAAAGCACAGATGTGCGTATTATGACCTGCGGCAAAACTGGCGGACGCAGGGCCGGGTCGATAATAATCTATCGAGTGTGAGCTGGTTCACACCTGCGGGCCGATCAAGCCCCTAGGGTCGAGCGCGGCCGGGCAGCGGCCTCGGGGAGGACATCGCTATGGGATATCATCGCGTTTCAATGGGTTTCGTGACTGCCGCGCTGCTGGCGTTGCCGTTCCAGGGGGTGCCGGCGGACACCGCGCCCAAGGTCATCGAGGAAGTCGATTTCGCAATCTCCTGTGGGCCGACATCGCAAAAAGCGTTCAAGCACGCGGTCTGGACCCTGCATTCCTTCTGGTACCGCGAGGCGTTGAAGGAGTTCACCGCGATCGCCGCGGCCGAGCCCGGCTGTGCGATGGCCTATTGGGGCATCGCGATGAGTCATTGGTACCCGCTGTGGTACCTCCCGCCGCCGGCCGAGCTCAAAGCCGGCTCCGAAGCGGTCGCCAAGGCGATGGCGGCCCCGACCAAGACGCCGCGCGAGGCGGATTACATCGCGGCGATCGCCGCCTTCTACCGCGACAACGACAAGCTCGACCATCAGACCCGCGCAGTCGCCTACGAAAAGGCGATGGAGCAGGTCTATCAGCGCTACCCGGACGACCGCGAAGCCGCGGTGTTCTATACGCTGGCGTTGAACGCGAGCGCGCTTAAGACCGATAAAACCCTTGCCAACCAGAAGAAGGCGGCCGAGATCCTCAACAAGATCTGGAAGGAGGAGCCGAACCACCCCGGCGTCGTGCATTACCTGATCCACAGCGACAACTCGCCGCAACTTGCCGCGGCGGGGCTAAACGCTGCGATCTGCTATGCCAAGATCGCGCCCGACGTGCCGCACGCGCTGCATATGCCGTCGCACATCTTCACCCGGCTAGGCATGTGGCAGCAATCGATCGACTCGAACCGCGCCGCTCACGCCGCCGCCCTCGATTATGTGCATAGGAGCCTGGGGCCGGGGAGCTATGACGGGGAAACGCTCCATACGATGGACTATCTCGAATACGCCTATCTGCAGATCGCGCAGGATGGCCCGGCCAAAGCGGTGGTCGACGAACTTATCGGCTTCCGCCAGAGCGCGGGTGCGAACCTGCCCGCGGCTTACGCTGTCGCCGCGATCCCGGTGCGCTATGCGCTCGAGCGCCGCGACTGGCCGGCCGCCGCTGCGCTGAGCGAGCCGGCGATCGGCTTCCCGCTTGAGCGCTTTCCCTGGGCAGACGCGATGATCGCCTATGCCCGCGCGCTGGGCAACGCGCGCACCGGCAACATTGCCGGCGCCGAGGCGGAGATCGGCCGGCTGCAATCTCTTGAAGACAAGGTGAGGAGCAAGGACACCTATTGGGCCAACCAGGTCGAGGTCCAGCGTTTGGCAGCCGCCGGCATCCTTGCCCATGTCCGAGGCGACGACAAAAAGGCCGTCGCGCTGGTGCGGGCCGCGGCCGATCTCGGCGCCACGATGGACAAGCACCCGGTCACGCCGTCGTCAGTGCTGCCGGCGCGCGAGCTCTTGGCCGATCTGTTGCTCGAACTCAACCAGCCGGCGGCGGCCTTGATCGAGTACCGGGCAATGCTGAGCACCGATCCCAATCGCTTCCGCAGCCTTCTTGGCGAGGCCCGCGCGGCGAAGCAGACGGGCGATACCGCGGCCGCTCACGACGCCTACCGGAAGCTTGTGGCGCTGAGCAAACCCGCCGGTCCCGCGCGCCCCGAGTTGGCCGAGGCCAGAGCCTATCTAACGAACTGAAGTCTGCCGTGCGCCTGCAGCGAGCCAGTGTCGCGCATGACAACGTAAGTATCTGCGCCACGGCCGATCGATTGCATGGTGCGCCTGCCTCCGGGTCCAATCGCAGGGGCGACCGGCGGTCGTAACCATTGGCAACGGTCCGGACCTAACGGGTCCCCTGCCACCCGCCGATCGGCCGAAAACGGCGCACTGCCGCCGCCCGCCCGCCAGGCTGAAACCCTCCTGGAGCGTCCCGTCTTTGGGATAAGGCGGCCGTTGTCAAACGCCCGGGGTATTCGCGGTTCGTGCGGCCGGGATGTACCGATAGAGCGTCGCCGGGGACACGCCGAGGCGGGGCGCGATTTGGGTCACGCCGATGTCGGGATTGGCCAGCATCGCCTTGGCGGCCTCGATGTCGTCATCCCTGAGTTTCGGCGGTCGGCCTCCCGTGCGGCCAACGCGCCGCGCGGCGGCAAGACCCGCCTGTGTGCGCTCCCGGATCAGGCTGCGCTCACACATCCGCCACCGCGCCAAACCTGTGAAAAACCAGCCGCCCCTGCGCGGTCGTGGTGTCGAGGGCTTCGGTCAGGCTGCGCAACCCGATACCCCTCACCCAGGCGGTCTAGCTTCCACACGATGAGCGTGTCGCCGCTGCGCGCGAATTCGAGCGCGTCAGGTAAAGCCGGGCGCTCTGTAACAGCACCCGACATCTGCTCGGTGAAAATCTTTGCGCACCCTGCTTCGGTCAGTGCGTCGCGCTGCAAGGCAAGGTTCTGGTCTGCGGTGGAAACACGGGCATAGCCGATCAGCATCGGTTTCGGCGTGATTTCGCCGGCGTCGGATGATCGCGCTCAAGCGACCTTCGGCGCGGCCGGCCGAAGTCGCCGCTTCGCCCGCGCGGCTGTGTGACCGGTCTTTGTCCGTTTATCGTCATGAACCTTCTCGAAACTCAACCGCTTTTTACCTTTCGCGAGGTCGAAATCATTAATGCGTTTCGAGAGACGTTTAAGCCATTTTCCTTGCGGAATTTTCCGCTCACCCTGTCCCTCTGACCGTTCATTGAGGGCAGCGGCCGTGAACGTCCCCGAAGCAGTCGTCCTTTCCGTCCTGAGCAGCCTCATGAGGCCTACGATTTTTGTGCCGGCGATTGCGCTCGGCTGGTTCGCGCGCCGTTGGTGGCAGGTCGTCGCGGCGGCGATCCTGATCGCGCTCGCGTGGTTTGCGATCATCCTGTTGAAAGGGCTTCCGCCCGGCGCGAAGGTCGGCTGGGCAGCAAGGCCGCTGATGGTGGTCGCTCCGCTCGCCTGGTGCTCAGCCGGCTTCCTGCTTCGCCGTCTTTGGGACGCCCGAGCAACACCGCTGGGGAAAATACGGTTCCGTCGCGTCATCTATGTTCTCCTGGGCTTTGTACTGGGGGGCGTCGTTGGCGTCGTCGGGGGCTTTGCCATCGGCTCGGCCTACGTGACCGCCGCCCACGTCAGCTCGTTCGAGGGGCTGTCGGGCTATGTTGTGGTGTACGCGTTCGCGTTCCCGGGTGCGGTAATCGGCATGGTGGCTGGCGTGATCGTGGCGTGGCTGCTGGGCCGGCGGTCGGTGGCAACCTGATCCTGAAATCGAGTAAGTTAATCGGCCGCAACAATTCGCGAAGTGACGGACACGTAATCGCCGGGTGCGCGAAGAAGGACGATGTCATCGCACACCGCTGTTCCGCGATTCATCAGGCGGCGCTAACGGCGTTGGTCGCGTTGCCGAATGCTCGCTGCGAAGACGAAGCAGCGGTCGTCGCTGCACTCGAATGGGCGACGCGTGGGCTCGATTTCGCGGACGCGCCGCATCTTGCCTCGGCCCGGTCGTCGGCAAACGCCTTTGTCACATTCGATGCCGATCTGGTCAGGCGCGCCGGCTCAGTTGCTACCGGCATTGCCGTAAGGTCACCCCAAACAACCGGCCGTGGGGCTTTTACCGGGCGGCGAAGGCCGGCATGATTTCGGCGGCAAAGCGCGCCATCTCGTCCTTGACCTGGGCGTGCGGCTTCAGCCCGACATTGAAATAGAGGATGACCTCGGCAAACCCGGCGGCCTCGACCTTCTTCAGGGTCTCGGTAATCTGCGCCGGCCTGCCGAGCAGGACCGAATTTTCGGTCAGGTCGGACGGACCCAGCTTGCGCAGCCGCTCGACCATGCCGACAAAATAGCGATAGGAGGGCGGGGCCGTCCGCGGGTCGCCCGGAAACGCGGCGATCACGCATTCCCGGTAATAGCGGATCTGGCGGGCGCGCGCCGCCGCTTCCTCCGCCTCGTCGTCGGCAAAATGGATGAAATAGCTGCACAAGAGCCGCCCGGGCGGCCGCGCGTGGCGGGCGCAGGCGTCGTGGTAGCGAAGGGCCACCTCGCGCAGCCCGCCGAAACTCATCGCCGCCGCGAACGGGGCGACGATCAGGCCGCAGCCGAGCCGGCCGGCGAGCTCGATCGAGGGCTGCGAGAACGAGGCGACGTAGGCGGGGAGCGGGCGCTGCACCGGTTGCGGCGTGATCGCGACATCGGCAAACCGGTAATGGCGGCCTTGATGGGTGACCGGTCCCTCGCTCGACCACAGGCGGCGGACGACGCCCATGCCTTCCTCGAAAATCTCCTGGTTGTCCTCGAACGACACCCCGAAGGGCCCGTATTCGCGCCGGTCGTAGCCGCGTCCGGCGGCGAAGTCGACGCGCCCGCCGCTCAAGAGGTCGAGGGTGGCCCATTGCTCGGCGACGCGGATCGGGTGATGCAGCGGCAGCACCGTCACCGCCGGCGCCAGCCGCAGCCGCGTCGTCCGCGCCGCGACATGGGCGAGCACCAGATCGGGACAGGAGAGCACGCCCAGGGTGCTGAAATGGTGCTCGCCGATCCAGGCCGAATGGAGGCCGACCGTTTCGGCATAGACCGCCTCGTCGATGATGTCGGCGACGAAGCGGTTGGCGCTTCTCGGATTGCCTGCGTAGTGGTTGTCGCTCAGCGTGAAATAGCCGAACCGCATCGCGCTACTTCCACGCTTCCTGCGTCGCGATGCGGGCACCTTCGGCGAGTGCCTCGAACTTGGCCCAGACGACGGTCGGGTGGACCTCGCAGGTCGTCGACGAGCTGGCAAAGCCGCAATCGGCGCCGGCGATCACCCGCTCCCGCCCGACGACGCCGGCAAAGCGCAGGATGCGCTGCGCCACCGCCTCCGGATGCTCGACGAGGTTCGAGGCATGGGTGATGACGCCGGGGATGAGGATCTTGTCGGCCGGCAATTTGGCGGTTTCCCACACCCGCCACTCGTGCTCGTGCCGCGGGTTGGCGGCCTCGAACGAATAGCCGCCGGCGTTCACCCGCAGCATGATGTCGACGAGGTGCTTCAATTCGATGTCGTGGACCCGCGGGCCGACATTGATGCTGTAGCAGGTGTGGTAGCGCACCCGATCGGCCGGGATGCCGGCGAGCGCGTGGTTCAAGAGTTCGACGCTCTTGCCGGCCCATTCCCGGCATTGGCCCAAATCGATCTCCGGGTGCATGACCCAATGGGTGGCGAATTGCGGGTCGTCGATCTGCAGGACGAGGCCGGCATCGACGACCGCCTTGTATTCGTCGTGCAAGGCGTCGGCCAACGCCACCCGGTATTCCTCGTCGGTCCTGTAGTACTCGTTCCGGTTCCAATTGGCGATCTGCGTCGGCGACACCGCCGGCATGAAGGCCTCCTCAACGCCGGTCCCGGCAAGCGCCGCCTTCAGGTTCTCGATGTCGCGCGCGAGCGCAGCGTGTCCCCTGTAGGAAACGGGGCCGGTGCAGACATATTGCGTCGGCGGCGCCCCGCCGGCCGCTCCGGGCATTTGCGACCACCATTCGTAATATTCGGGAAACGCCCGGTATTCGCGCAAATCGGCCCAATTGCCGGCGCGGCGCTCGCTCCGGCGCGGCGTGATCCCGGCGAGCCGCTCGTTGACATAGGGGATGAAGCCGAACCGGCCCATCTCGCCGTCGGCGACGATGTCGATGCCGCATTTGGCCTGCCGGCGCACCGCGTCCGAGACGGCGCTGGCGACGCGCCGGGCGTAGGCGTCCGGGTCGACGGCGGCGCCCGTTTCCTTTGCGAAGATCATCGCCAGGAGGTCGGGCGGCCGCGGCAGGCTGCCGACATGGGTGCTCAGAAACCGATCGGTGCTGTGTTTCATGGTCTTCCTCCCGGCCCCGGACTGCCCCTCACCCTCCTCCCCGGACTTGATCCGGGGATCCGCGGGTCCCTCCCTCTCCCCGCTTTGCCCCCTCCCTACCCCCGGAACGCCCGCCCTGGCGGGCGGCCGTCCGGGGGCTCCCCCGCTCGCGGGGGAGGGAAGGGTGGGGGCGGCCGCTATTCGCGCAGATCCTCGAAGAATTCCTTGACCCTGGTGAAGAAGCCCTCGCTCTGCGGGTGGTGGCGGCCGGCGCCCTCTTTCTCGAATTCGCGCAGCAATTCCTGTTGTCGCTTGGTCAAGTTTACCGGGGTCTCGACGACCGCCTCGATGAACATGTCGCCGCGCGCGGTCGAGCGCAGCACCGTCATCCCTTTTGCTTTGAGGCGGAACTGGTGGCCGGACTGGGTCCCGGCCGGCACCGTGATCCGGGCTCGGCCGCCGTCGACGGTCGGGACCTCGATCGCTCCGCCGAGTGCGGCGGTGGTGATCGGCAGCGGCACCCGGCAATAGATGTTGGCCCCGTCACGCTGAAAGATCCGGTGCGGCGCGACGCTGACAAAGATGTAGAGGTCGCCCGGCGAGGCGCCGCGGACGCCGACCTCGCCTTCGCCGGCGAGCCTGATGCGGGTGCCGTCCTCGACGCCGGACGGGATGTTGACCGACAGGGTTTTCTCCCGGCGGGTCCGGCCCTGGCCGGCGCAGCTGCGGCATGGCTTCTCGATGACCCGCCCCGCCCCCTGGCAGCTGGTGCAGGTGCGCTCGACCGTAAAGAAGCCCTGCTGCGCCCGGACCCGCCCGCGGCCGTGGCAGGTGCCGCAGGTCACCGGCTTGGCGCCGGCTTCGGCGCCGCTGCCGCGGCAGGCGTCGCAGGCGACGAGGGTCGCGACGCGGATCGTCGTCTGCTTGCCGCGGAAGCTGTCTTCGAGGCTGATCTCGAGATTGTAGCGCAGATCGCTGCCGCGGCTCGGACCCGCCTGGCCGCGCCGGCTGCCGCCCATGAACTCGCCGAACATCTCGTCGAAGATGTCGGCAAACCCGCCGGAAAACCCGAAATCGCCGGGCCCGCGCCCGCCCGTCTGCTCAAAGGCGGCGTGGCCGAAGCGGTCATAGGCCGCCCGCTTCTGATCGTCCTTCAGGACGTCGTAGGCTTCGCTGATGTCCTTGAACTTCTGCTCGGCGCCCTTGTCCCCGGAATTGCGATCCGGGTGATACTGCATCGCGAGCTTGCGATAGGCCTTTTTGAGTTCGTCGACACCGGCCGATTTGGCGACCCCGAGGACCTCGTAAAAATCCTTTTTGGCCATGATCAACCGGGGTTCGCGCAGAGGGTTTGCCGCCACCCATCGCCCCGACCCGAGGTCGGGGCGATGCAACCCGCATCAGCTGCGGGCGACACCGATCAGCCCGAGCCGCGCTTTTTCTGATCGTCGACCTCTTCGAAATCGGCGTCGACGACCTTGTCGCCGCCGGCGGCCGAGCCGCGCGCCTCGCCGCCACCCGGCGGTGGCCCGCCCCCCGGTGGCGGCGGGCCGCCGCCCGGCGGCGGCCCGCCGCCACCGGGGGCAGCCTGCTGCGCCTTATAGAGCGCTTCGCCAAGCTTCATCGAAGCCTGCGCCAGCGCCTCGGTCTTGGCCCGGATCTGCCCGACATCGTCCGTGCCGAGCACCTCCTTCAGGTCCGAGACCGCTCGCGTTGCCGCATCCTGTTCGCCTTGCGGGAGCTTCTCGGCTTGCTCCTTCAGCGTGCGCTCGGTGGTGTGGATCAGCGCGTCGGCGTTGTTCCTGGCCTCGACCAGTTCACGGCGGCGCTTATCCTCCTCGGCATGGGCTTCGGCGTCCTTGACCATGCGCTCGATATCCGCCTCGGACAACCCGCCCGAGGCCTGGATGCGGATTTGCTGCTCCTTGCCGGTCGCCTTGTCCTTGGCCGAAACCTGGACGATGCCGTTGGCGTCGATGTCGAAGGTCACCTCGACCTGCGGCATGCCGCGCGGCGCCGACGGGATGCCGACCAGATCGAATTGGCCCAACAGCTTGTTGTCGGCCGCCATCTCGCGTTCGCCCTGAAACACGCGGATCGTCACCGCCGTTTGATTGTCCTCGGCGGTCGAGAAGATCTGGCTCTTCTTGGTCGGGATCGTCGTGTTGCGGTCGATCAGCCGGGTGAACACGCCGCCCAAGGTCTCGATGCCGAGCGACAGCGGGGTCACGTCGAGGAGCAGCACGTCCTTGACCTCGCCCTTCAGCACCCCCGCCTGGATCGCCGCCCCGACCGCCACCACCTCGTCCGGGTTGACGCCGCGGTTCGGCTCCCTGCCGAAGAACTGCTTGACCGTCTCGATGACCTTGGGCATGCGGGTCATCCCGCCGACCAGGATCACCTCGTTGATCTCGCTCGCCTTCAAGCCGGCATCGCGCAGCGCATTGCGGCACGGGCCGACGGTGCGCTGGATCAGATCGTCGACCAGCGCCTCGAGCTTGGCCCGCGACAGCTTGATGTTGAGGTGCTTGGGTCCGTGCTGATCGGCGGTGATGAACGGCAGGTTGACGTCGGTCTGCATCGACGATGACAGTTCGATCTTGGCCTTCTCCGCCGCCTCTTTCAGCCGCTGCAGGGCGAGCCGGTCGCTGCGCAGGTCGATGCCCTGCTCCTTTTTGAACTCGTCGGCCAGGTAGTCGATGATGTTCTTGTCGAAGTCTTCGCCGCCGAGGAACGTATCGCCGTTGGTCGACTTCACCTCGAACACGCCGTCGCCGATTTCGAGGATCGAAATGTCGAAGGTGCCGCCGCCGAGGTCATAGACCGCGATCGTGCCGCTGCCCTTCTTTTCCATCCCATAGGCGAGGGCGGCGGCGGTCGGCTCGTTGATGATGCGCAGCACCTCGAGCCCGGCGATCTTGCCGGCATCCTTGGTCGCCTGGCGCTGGCTGTCGTTGAAATAAGCCGGAACCGTGATCACCGCCTCGCTGACCGTCTCGCCGAGATAGGCCTCGGCGGTCTCCTTCATCTTCTGCAGGATGAAGGCGCTGATCTGCGACGGCGCATAATGCTTGCCGCGGCTCTCGACCCAGGCATCGCCGTTCTCGCCGGCCATGATCTTGTACGGGACAAGATCCATGTCCTTGCTCACCATCGGATCGGTGAAGCGTCGGCCGATCAGGCGCTTGATCGCAAAGAACGTGTTCTCGGGGTTGGTCACCGCCTGGCGTTTTGCCGCCTGACCGACCAGCCGTTCGCCCAATTCGGTGAACGCCACCATCGAGGGCGTGGTGCGCATGCCCTCCGTGTTCTCGATCACCTTGGCGTTCCTGCCCTCCATCACGGCGACGCAGGAATTGGTGGTGCCGAGATCGATACCGATGACCTTGCTCATGGACACCTCACTTCAAAAGCAGGACCGGGCGGCCCGGAGAAGCACCGTCCCGATCCCCCCGCGGGTGATTGTTCAGCCGCTGCCTGACTGTGCAGGTTATATATGCGACGGGGCCAGCCCCTACAACCGGCCGGCGCTGCCCGCCTGGCGCCGGTTCGAGGGTTGCGGCCGGGCGCCGCCGCCGCGCCGCGGCGCTCATTGCGGGCCCGCCGGCTCGGCGGGTCCTGCCGCCTTCTTGGCGACCCCGACCATTGCCGGGCGCAACAGCCGGTCGTGGATCAGATAGCCGGGCTGTAAAACCTCGATGATCGTGCCGGGCGGCGCTTCGCTCCGCTCCGCTTCGTAAATCGCCTGGTGAAGATTGTGGTCAAAGGGCTCGCCGCACGGATCGATGCGCCGGATCCCGTGGCGCTCGAAGGCGGCCAGCAACTCGCGCTCGGTGGCCGCGACCCCGGCCAGCAGGTTGCGGGTGCGCTCGTCTGCGGCCATCGCCTCGGGCAGGCTGTCGAGCGCCCGCCGCAGATTGTCGGCGGCCGAGAGCAGGTCCTTGGCAAAGCCGGACATGGCGTATTTCGCCACGTCCTCGCGCTCGCGCTGGGCCCGGCGGCGGGTGTTCTCGGTCTCGGCGAGGGCGCGCAACAGGCGGTCCTTCTGCTCGGCGAGCTCGGCCTCGAGCGCCGCGACCCGGGCCTCGGCCGGCAGCTCCGCCTCGCCCAAATTGTTGTTTGCCGCGGTTTCGTCGGCGGGCGGCACCGCCTCATGCTCGTTTCCGATATCGTTCATCGCTCGTCCTTGTCACCCCAATCCTTGTCACCCCAACAGACGCCCGATCACCTTGGCCGTATAGTCGACCATCGGGATGATCCGGGCATAGTTGATCCGAGTGGGTCCGATGACCCCAATCGCGCCGACGATCTGCTCGCGGCTGTTCTGATAGGGAGCAATTACCATCGAGCAGCCGGCCACTCCGAACAGGTGGCTCTCGGCGCCAATGAAGATCTGCACGCCTTCGCCCTGCATGCTGGCATCCAAGAGGCGCAGCATGGTCTCGCGGGTTTCCAGCATCTCGAACAGCGCGCGCAGCCGTTCGAGATCGGCGACCGCGGTCACGTCCTCGAGCAGATTGGCCTGGCCGCGCACGATCAAGGCGCTGCCCTTGTCGGCGCCGGCCCAGCTCGCCATCCCGGCCGAGACGAGCTTCGCCGTCAGCTCGTC
Organism: uncultured Alphaproteobacteria bacterium; assembly: GCA_963772295.1. Taxonomy (GTDB): domain Bacteria; phylum Pseudomonadota; class Alphaproteobacteria; order ATCC43930; family CGMCC-115725; genus AP-15. The sequence goes on along the minus strand of CAVYWO010000013.1, from coordinate 341,915 downwards.
GAGCTTCGCCTGGTTGGTGTCGATCTCTTGCTGGATCCCGACCCGCGCCTCCTCGATGGTGCGGCCGATCAGCCGGGCGTTCAGATAATAGCCGGCCGCGACCAGCGCCGCCGGCGGCAAGCCGAGCGGCACCGGGATGACGCGGTTTTCGACGAGGCCGTCCTCGGTGACCAGCACGACGAGGGCGCGGCCGGGGCCGAGATGGACAAATTCGATATGCTTGAGCGGGCGCTCCTGCTTGGGGACGATGACAATTCCGGCACAATGCGACAACCCCGAGAGCGCACTCGTCGCCTCCTCGAGCGCCTGCGGCAGGCTCTTGCCGCGGGCGGCGCACAGGCTTTCGATGCTGCGGCGCTCCTCCTCGGGGAGCCCCCCGATTTCGAGCAGCCCATGGACGAAGAAGCGCAGCCCCGCCTCGGTCGGCAGCCGGCCGGCCGAGGTGTGCGGCGCATAGAGCAGCCCCGCCTCTTCGAGATCCGCCATCACATTGCGGATCGTCGCCGGCGACAGGTTCTGAGCGAGCCGGCGCGACAAGGTGCGCGAGCCGATCGGCTCGCCGGTGGCGACGTAGCTGTCGACGATCAGCCGGAAGATCTCGCGGCTGCGCTCATTCAGCTCAAGGATCGGCGATGCGGCGATTGCAGGTGCAGACATGCCAATGTTGCAGCAACACGCCGCGCCGGCCGGGCCCGTTGCTCGATGACCGGAACCGGCCGCACGGCTTCACAGGCGGATAATGTGGTCACCCGGCCCAGTTTAGCCAAGCGGTCGACCGCGCGCGCGAGCCAAGCCGCGGGCGCGGTCACGGCGTCCGCTTGAAGGTTGCCGAGAAGGTCTGCCCGTGCGGCGTCGTCAACCGGCCTTGGAGATCGGCAAGCCCCGGCCGGAACGCGAATTGCGTGCCGTCGGAATTCTGAAATCTGAGTTCGCCGTCGCGGACGACGCCGGTGCCGTGGAGCACCCCCCCGCGTGCAGGAGGACCCGTATCGAGCGGGCCGTAGACATAGAAGATCGACGCCGTGCCGTCCGGTTTGATGTCGGCGACGATCAGCGCGGCGCAGGTCCGCAGGTCCCAGGCGGCGTCGCTCCACACCCCGAGAAAACGCCGAAACCTCTCGGAGACCGTTGCCCGGTCGGCCAATCGGAAGTCGACGCTCTGCTGGCAAAAGACCCTCGCCGTTGACGGCGGCTCGGCGCCGGGCGGGGTCTGCGCCGGCACCCCCGCACCGGCGCAGAGCATGATGCCGACGAACGGCAAGGCGCGCCGCAGCAACGGCCCCGACCACTTACTCCGGCAACCGGGTAGACTGCCAGGCTACCATTTGCCAGCGTCCGGCCAGGTTCGACCAGACATCGGTAAAGCGGACGGAAAAGCTGTTGGGGCGCCCTTGCGACATGACGCCGATCTGGGCCCTTCCGGTCAGGACCACGGCATCGCCGAGGTCCTGTGCCTTGACCTCGGACGGTACCACCGCGGTATAGACCGTCGCCCCCGATTTCATCGCCCCCAACAGGCTCTGCTTGGTGTCGAGCCGCGCCGTCGAATGGGTGTAGACGAGATCCGCCGAGATCAGCGCGTCGAGCGCCGCAAGATCCTTTCGCGCCATCGCCTCCATGCGCTGCCGGTCGAGGTCGATGACCAATTGCCCGTTCCCTGCCATCTCTGTTTCCTCCTCGAAGAACCGATCCGTTCAACGCACTTCGAGCACCAGCTTGCCGCGCAAATGACGGCCCTCGCTCATCCGGTGTGCCGCCGCCGCATCGGCGAGCTTATAGCGGGTGATCGCCGGCGGCCAGACGGCACCCGCGGCGTAGAGTACCGTCATCCGCTCGAGATGGGCGCGGTCGCGGGCGACGTTCGGGCGGAGCACTTGCACGTCGCGGCGGCTCGCCTCGAACCCGGGCGGTGCTGCGGCGATCCAAACCAGCCTGCCGCCCGGCTTCAAGACATCGTAGGAACGGACCTGCACCGCGCCGCCGACGGTGTCGAAGACGACGTCCACACCGGCGGCGGTTTTGGTAAAATCTTCCGTGTTGTAGTCGATCGCCCGGTCGGCGCCGAGGCTTTTGACATAGTCGTGGTTGCCGGCACTCGCGGTCGTCAACACCGAGGCACCAAGATGCTTTGAGAGCTGAATGGCAAAGCCCGCGACCCCGCCGGCGCCGCCGTGAATGAGGATGGTCTCGCCGGCTTTGAGCTTCGCCGTGTCCTCCAAGGCCCACAGCGCAGTCAGGCTCGTCAGCGCCATCGCCGCCGCCTCGGCGTGGCTCAGGCGGGCCGGCTTCTTGGCGACGATCGCCGCCTTGATCGCGAGCTTCTCGGCATAGCAGCCCTCGATCCCTTGATCGGTCACCCCGAATATCGCATCGCCGATCTCGAGATCGGTCACTCCTGGGCCGCGCGCCGTGACGACGCCCGAGAAGTCGCGTCCGAGGATGTAAGGGAATTTGAGGCTGCCGGGGCCGAGCCGCACCTTGTAGTCGGCGGCGTTGATGCTCGCCGCATGAACATCGACGAGGACTTCGCCCGGTCCAGCCACCGGGTCGGGTGCCTCGCCATAGCGCAGCATCTCGGGTCCGCCATGGCCGATCAGCAACACCGCCTTCATCTGCCCCTCCTGCGCGCGCCGAGGCTCAGAGCCCCAGTTCGGTCAATCCCGCATGGTCGGCCGGTCGCGGTCCATCCGTCCAGCGGAACTTCCGCTCCTCTTCGGCGATCGGCACGTCGTTGATCGAGGCCTCGCGCCGGCGCATCAGGCCGGCCCCGTCGAACTCCCATTGCTCGTTGCCGTGGCTGCGGTACCAGTGGCCGCTGTCGTCTCGCCACTCATAGACGAAACGCACCGCGATCCGATCCCCGGTGAACGCCCACAGCTCCTTGATCAGCCGATAGTCGAGTTCGCGCGCCCATTTCCGTTTGAGAAAGGCGACGATCGCCTCCCGCCCCGAGAAGAACTCGGCCCGGTTGCGCCAGCGGCTGTCGCGCGTGTAGGCGAGCGACACGCGGTCGGGGTCGCGCGTGTTCCAGGCGTCTTCGGCCGTGCGCACCTTGACCACGGCCGATTCGCGGGTGAACGGGGGCAGCGGCGGGCGCGTATCCATGACGACCTCGGCTCGTTGGCGCGGCGACGCAGGGTCTTAGTATCTATGGGTCGATCGGCGAGGACCGCACCTGTTAAATTAGGCGCACCCGGCCTCCGCCAGCCAGTCTTCGCAGCGCAACCCGTCGACGCGGCTGAACTCCCCGAGGTTCGCGGTCACCACCACCAGGCCGCGGCTGCGCGCATGCCCGGCAATCAGCAGATCATCGGCGCCGATCATCTGACCGCGTCGCTCCAGCGCCACCCGGCTCTCCGCCGCATGCGCCGCGGCATCGGTATCGAACGGCAGAACCTCGAGCCGGGCGGCAAAGCGCTCGACCTCGTGCCGGTTGTCGATCGGCTTCGTCGATTTTCCGGCCCCGTACAAGAGCTCGGTCAAAACGACGGTCGAGATGCACAGCGCATCCGCCTCGGCATTGAACCGCGCCCGCAACCCTTGCGGACGATCCCGCAAAACCCGGATGCACAGATTGGTGTCGAGCATGTAGCGCAGCACCTACAACGCCTCGCGCGGCTGCGTCTGCGGCTGGTCGCGCTCTCCGAGATCGACGCCGGGGGCCGCGAAAAAGTCGTCCCAAACCGCGTTCGCCGGAACAATGACCCGCCGCGAACCCTCGCGCAGAATTGTCACCTCTCGCACCCCCGCCGGAAAGGCAACTTCCTTCGGCAGGCGTACCGCCTGCGAGCGATTGCTCCGAAACAAGGTGGTTCGCGCCATAAAGCACCCATTGGATACACGGTTCATATATCCCGACCGGACGGGGATATGTCAACGGAATATCCCAGAGGTCACGGATCGGCCTGCCAACCGATGTTCGCCGCGCGGCTCTACCCTTCAGCCGCCGATCGCGCGCTCGCCGATGTCGCGGCGGCAGAACCCGTCCGGCCAGTCGATCCGATCGATCGCGGCATAGGCGCGGCGGCGCGCCTCGGCGAGACCGCGACCGATCGCCGTGACGCCGAGCACCCGGCCGCCGGCGGCCAGGAGCCGGTCGCCGTCGCGCCGCGTGCCGGCATGAAAGATCTTGACGTCGGGATCGCCCGCCGCGGCCGCGAGGCCGCGGATCTCACCGCCCGATTGCGGCGCATCGGGGTAGCCCTTGGCGGCGATCACGACGCACAGCGCCGGATCGGCACGCCAGCGCAGATCGACCCGGCCCAACACCCCGTCATGCGCCGCGATCAAGGCCGGCAGCAGATCGCTCTTCAGCCGGACCATCAGCACCTGCGCCTCCGGGTCGCCGAAGCGCACGTTGAATTCGAGCACCCTCGGCCCCGCTTCGGTCAGCATCAGCCCGGCATAGAGGAGGCCCTTGAACACCCGCCCTTCGCCGCGCATCGCCGCAACCGTCGGCAGGATGATGCGGTCCATCACCTGGCCTTCGAGCGCCGCGGGGAGCGAGAGCGCCGGCGAATAAGCGCCCATGCCGCCGGTATTCGGCCCGGTGTCGCCGTCGCCGGCCCGCTTGTGGTCCTGCGCGGTGGCGAGCGGCAGCGCATCCTTGCCGTCGACCAGCGCGAAAAAGCTCGCCTCCTCGCCCTCCAGAAAGTCCTCGACCACGATCTCGGCCCCGGCTGGGCCAAAGACTTGCTCGACCAGCGCGGCGTCGACCGCCCGGTAGGCGGCGTCGAGGTCGGAGGCAACGACGACGCCCTTACCCGCGGCCAGGCCGTCGGCCTTGACCACGATCGGTGCGCCATGGCGGCTGATAAAGGCCTTGGCGGCGACCGGGTCGCGGAAGCGGCGCCAGGCCGCGGTCGGAACGCCGGCACGCGCACAGAGCTCCTTGGCAAAACCCTTCGACGCTTCGAGCGCGGCCGCCGCCGCGGCCGGCCCGAACGCGGCGATGCCTTCGGCCTCGAGCGCATCGACGAGCCCCAGAACGAGCGGCATCTCCGGCCCGACGACAACGAATTCGACGCGCTCGCGCCGGCAGAACGCGACCAAGCCGCCGACGTCGGTCGCCCGGATCGGCACGCATTCGGCTTCTTCCGCGATCCCGGCATTGCCCGGCGCGCAAAACAGCCTGTCGACCAGTGGCGAGGCCGCTATCGCCCAGGCCAGCGCATGCTCGCGCCCTCCCGAGCCCACCACCAGCACCCGCATAGGGCCAAGCCTCCCAAGGAGGGCGCCTCGGCCGCACCGTCGGCTCGCGGCCGGCGGCAGCGGCGCCCCGCCAGTCTAACAGGAAACCGGCCGGCGGCACCCCCTCGTTGTCATTGCGAGCGCAGCGAAGCAATCTCGACGCCGCAGACTCCGCAACCACGAGATTGCCACGGCGCCTGCCGGCGCCTCGCAATGACACCGAATGAAGTTTCATCTCCTGCGGGTCGGCAACGCCGGTGTGGGACTAACAGCTATTGCCTGCCGCCGGCGGGAAAACCGGTCCGCATCGCCGGTCCGATGGCCGGCGCCGTGCTATGTTGACGGCCGTCGGAGACCAACATCGCGGGAGCGAGCGGACATGTCGGCGGCGGCTTTTCTCGAGGCGCGGGATTTCCTCTTGGCGCATCGCGACGATTACGACCGCGCCTATCGCGATTTCCGCTGGCCGGCTCTCGACCGGTTCAACTGGGCGCTCGACTATTTCGATGCGATGGCCGAGGCCAATCGCCGGACGGCGCTGTGGATCGTCGATGAGGGCGGCGGCGAAACCCGGCTCTCTTTTGCCGAATTGGCCGAGCGCTCGAACCGGGTCGCCAACCACCTGCGCGCGCAGGGCGTGCGCCGCGGCGACCGCCTGCTGTTGATGCTCGGGAATGTCGCGCCGCTGTGGGAATGCATGCTGGCGGCGATGAAATTGGGCGCGGTGATCATTCCGGCGACGACGTTGCTGAGCCGCGACGATCTCGTCGACCGCTTTGCCCGCGGTCGCGTCCGCCACGTCGTCGCCGGCGCCGGCGAGGCCGACAAATTCGCTGGTCTCCCCGGCCGTTGGAGCCGGATTGCCGTCGGCGGAACGGTGCCGGGCTGGGCCCGGTGGGAGGCGGCTTATGGCGCGCCCGCGGCGTTTGTCGCCGATGGCGAAACCGGCGCCGACGACCCGCTGCTGCTCTACTTCACCTCGGGCACCACGGCGCAGCCAAAGCTCGTCCTGCACAGCCACCAGTCCTACCCGGTCGGGCATCTCGCGACGATGTACTGGCTCGGCGTGCGGCCCGGGGATATTCACCTCAACATCTCGTCGCCGGGCTGGGCCAAGCACGCTTATAGCTCCTTCTTCGCGCCGTGGAACGCCGGCGCCACGGTGTTCATGCTGAACCAGCCGCGGTTCGAGCCGAAGCGGTTGCTCGACGCGATGGTGCGCTGTGGGGTGACGACGTTTTGTGCCCCGCCGACCGTCTGGCGCATGCTGATCCAGCAGAATCTGGCGGCGTGGCCGGTCCGCCTGCGCGAGGCCCTTGGCGCCGGTGAGCCGCTCAACCCCGAGGTTATCGAGCAGGTCAAGGCCGCCTGGCGCATTACCGTCCGCGACGGCTACGGCCAGACCGAGACGACGCTGCAGATCGGCAATTTCCCCGGCCAGCCGATCAAACCGGGGGCGATGGGCCGGCCGGCGCCAGGCTATCGCGTGCAGCTCGCCGACGCCGACGGCGCCGAGCAAAGCGAAGCCGAGCTGTGCCTCACGCTCGACCCGCCGCCCTTGGGCTTGATGCGGGGCTACCAGGGCGACGACGGCGCGGTGCAGCCGCTCGCCGGCCGGATTTACCGCACCGGCGATGTGGCGATGCGCGACGCCGACGACTATTTCACCTATGTCGGCCGCGCCGACGATCTGTTCAAAGCCTCGGATTACCGGATCAGCCCGTTCGAGCTGGAAAGTGCCTTGATCGAGCACCCGGCGGTTGCCGAAGCGGCGATCGTGCCGTCGCCCGACCCGCTGCGCCTCGCCGTGCCCAAGGCCTTTGTTGCATTGGCCGAGGATCGGCCGCCGGACCGCGACACCGCACTGGCGATCTTCCGCCACGTGCGCGCGCAACTGGCGCCCTACAAGCGCATCCGCCGGCTCGAATTCGCCGAGCTGCCGAAGACCATCTCCGGCAAGATCCGCCGCGTCGAGCTGCGCGCCGCCGAAGCTGCCCGCCGCGCCGCCGATGCGGCGCGAGCGCCGGGGGAGTTTTGGGAAGAGGATTTCCCCGAGCTCGGCTGAGAGTTTGTGAAGCAATAGCAACATGGCTGGATAGGCGCGGTGCGTCTCCTGAGGGAGCCGCCGCCTGCGGCGGCGTCTCGAAGGGCGCGGCCTCGCTGCGCGAGGGACCTCAGGATGAGGGACATTTTTCAATGCCATCATAGGCTTACCTCATGCTGAGGAGCGCCCCCCGGGTCCGCGCGGAGTTTACCCTCGGGCCGCGCAGAGCGCGGACCCGGGGGCGCGGCCCGAGGACAGGCTCCGGGCGCGTCTCGAAGCACGTACGGCGTTATTGCAGCGCAGTTTCCGCTCAAGGGCCATTTCTTCACGGCCTCTGAGGGGGCGAACGCTCGAGATCGCGGCGACGGCCGCCCCGCCTTTACGCCGCGGTTGACGGGAGCCGCGGCGGCGCGCGAGATGCGGCCGCAAGACCAGGGCGACAGAGGAAGGCGGAAGATGGCGATTGCCGAAGTCAAAGCGCTGACCTTCGACGTGTTCGGTACCGTGGTGAACTGGCGCGACAGCATCGCCCGTGAGGCGAAGGCGGCGCTTGCGGCGAAGGGTTACGCCCTCGATTGGCACGATTTTGCCGACCGCTGGCGGGCGCGCTATCAGCCGGCGATGGCCAAGGTGCGCAGCGGCGAGCGCCCCTGGGTCAAGCTCGACGACCTGCATCGCGAGAACCTCGTCGCATTGCTGCCGGAGCTCGGCGTCGTCGGCCTGAGCGAGGCGGAGCTCGACCACCTCAACCGCGCCTGGCATCGCCTCGACCCCTGGCCCGACAGCGTCGAGGGCCTGACCCGGCTGAAGCGCAAATACATCATCGCGACCCTTTCGAACGGCAATGTCGCGCTGATGGTCAACATGGCGAAATATGGCGGCCTGCCGTGGGATGCGATCCTCGGCGCGGAACTGGCGCAGGCCTACAAGCCCTTGCCCCTGGCCTATGACCGCACCGCCGCGCTTCTCGATCTGCCGCCGTCGCAATGCCTGATGGTCGCCGCCCATAGCGCCGATCTTCTGGCCGCGCGCGGCCGCGGTTTTCGCACCGCCTTCGTCGGCCGGCCCCTGGAGCACGGACCGAGCCGGACCCCCGAGGTCGCCGCCGCGCACGATTTCGACGTGGTCGCCGACGGCTTTACCGATCTCGCATCGCGGCTCGGCTGCTGAACGGCGTTTATCGATCTCCGGGTGCCGCCGCCCCGGCCCCGGTTGCGGCGCCGTCGATCGGCTCCAGCTCGAAGACCGGGAAGCGCGGCGCCAGCCCCTCAAAGGCGGTGACCGGCGACCCTTTCGGCACCGGGAAAAAGCGCTGCACCTCGCGCGCATAGCTGTCGAGATAGGCTTTGAGAACCGGAGCACGCAGGCCGGGCGGCAGCTCGCGGACAGCATAGCGGCGGCGACGTCGGGCCTGGATCAGCACGATTTCGCCGGCCGCGCCGACGTTGCGCACCCAATTGGAATTGCCGCGGGCGCAGACCAGATAGCGGCGTCCGTCGCACTCGATCGGATCGATCGGCAGCGAGATCGTCCTGCCGCTCTTCCGCCCGCGCACTTCGAGAACATGGAAATGGCCGCGGACGACACCAATGCGGACGAGGGCAGCGAGGATCCGGCCAAAGAGCCGCTCGATCGCGTTCGGCCGCAAAAAACTTGGGGCATTCCCGGACATCGCTCCTCCTCCCATGTGGTTCGCCTTGTCGCGGCGATTACCTCGCTGCTATATGCCGGCCGCTGTCATGGCGCCCCCGAGGAGAGCTGTTGATGCCCGACTTTACCGACTGCAAGGTGGCCGACATGGGTCTCGCCGATTGGGGGCGGCGCGAAATCGCGATCGCCGAGACCGAAATGCCGGGGTTGATGGCGTTGCGCGACGAATTCGGCGCGGCCAAACCACTCGCCGGGGCGCGCATCGTCGGCTGCCTGCATATGACGATCCAAACCGCGGTGCTGATCGAGACCCTGATCGAGCTTGGCGCCACCGTGCGCTGGAGTTCCTGCAACATCTTCTCGACCCAGGATCATGCCGCCGCGGCGATCGCCGCACGCCGGATCCCGGTGTTTGCTTGGAAAGGCGAGACCGAGGAGCAATACGAGTGGTGCATCGAGCAGACCTTGCGCGGTCCGGGCGGCTGGACGCCGAATCTGGTCCTCGACGACGGTGGCGACGCGACCAAGATCCTGCATGACAAACACCCCCACCTGATGCGCGGCATCCGCGGCATTTCCGAGGAGACGACGACCGGGGTCAACCGGCTCTATGAGATGATGCGGCAGGGGACGCTCAAGGCGCCGGCGATCAATGTCAACGACAGCGTGACCAAGTCGAAATTCGACAACCTCTACGGCTGTCGCGAGAGCCTCGTCGACGGCCTCAAACGGGCGACCGATGTGATGCTGGCCGGCAAGCTCGCCGTGGTGTGCGGTTTTGGCAACGTCGGCAAGGGGTCCGCGGCGAGCCTCAGGAGCCAGGGCGCCCGCGTCATCGTCACCGAGATCGATCCGATCTGCGCGCTGCAAGCGGCGATGGAGGGTTACGAGGTGACGACGATGGAAACGGCGGCGCCGATCGCCGACATCTTCGTGACCGCGACCGGCGACATCGACGTCATCACGATCGACCATATGCGGCAGATGAAGGACCGCGCCATCGTCTGCAACATCGGTCACTTCGACAGCGAGATCCAGATCGACGCCTTGCGGAACTATCCCTGGGAGGAGGTCAAACCGCAGGTCGACGAGGTCATATTTCCGGACGGCAAGCGGCTGATCGTTCTCGCCAAAGGGCGGCTCGTCAATCTCGGCTGCGCCACCGGCCATCCGAGCTTCGTCATGAGCGCTTCGTTCACCAACCAGGTGCTCGCCCAGATCGAGTTGTGGACCAACCACGGCAATTACGCCAAAAAGGTGTATGTGCTCCCCAAGCATCTCGACGAGAAAGTGGCGGCGCTGCACCTCGACAAGCTCGGGGTCAAGCTGACCAGGCTGACCGCGGCGCAGGCCGCTTATCTCGGCCTCGCCGGTTCGGGTCCCTTCAAGCCGGAGCACTATCGCTACTGACGGTCGCCAAAAAGTGACAGGGCGACACCGGCTTAGTCTCATCGTCTGGCGACCCCCGGACGGCCGGCCCTGGCGGGCCGTTCCGGGGGAAGCCATCCCGACCCTCTCGACTCCGCGACGATGAGATCGCCAGGGCGCCTGAGCCTGCCCCGGCGAAGGCCGGGGGCGCCTCGCGACAGCGGGTGAGTTTCATGGCTCGCGGCCCTTCGAGCCTATATTTGATAAATTAAAGATTTACGGCAAAAGTTAACGCCCTTGTGAAATCAACGGGTTGCATTTACCGTAAGATATGACCGGAACTCATCCACAAAAACAGCTCATCGGCTATGCCCGTGTGAGCACCTACGGGCAGACCCTCGACGCCAGCTTGAGCAGCTTCGCGCTGCCGGATGCGGCAGCCGGAACATCTACCGCGAGAAGGTGACAGGCGCGCGGCCCGACCGGCGCGAGCTTCTCCGGATGCTCGGCAAGCTCGGCCCCGGCGACGTGGTGACGGTGACGCGCGTCGACCGCCTCGCGCGCAGTACCTTACGATCTATTCGGCATCGTCAAGCAGATCGTGGACGCGAAGGCGCAATTCCGCTCATTGGCCGAGCCGTGGGCCGACACCGGCACCAGTACCGGGCGCTTGATGCTGGCGGTACTCGGCGGCTTGGCCGACGTGGAACGCGACCTTATCCGCACCCGCACCGCCGAGGGCAGGAGCCGCGCCAAGGCCCAAGGGCAGCAGATGGGCCGACCCCCGGTACTCAGCTAAACGAACTCGCCCGGAGCTACGGCGTCGGCATATCCATCGGCGCAGCGTAAGGCCAGACTGGAGGAAAAAATTCAGAGGATCACCCCAAATTTTGAAAAATATCTACAATATTTCGACGACAATTGTCCGTTCAAGGCCGCGCAATTAAACTCGCATCTTATAACTATCTGTTCCGTGAAATTTTCGTGGAGTGCGCGCGAATTGCCCGCTCGGTACCAGTCAGCGCCTACGTTGAGATTGAGAACAAGGACAAGACGTGGCGTACCAGCCGGACAAAAGTCATCGACAATGCAATAATCGCTTACTGTATTAGTCCAGATGCGACTTGAGCGCCAAGTTTCCAGAATGAAGAGCGTTAATGACGCCTTATGCGCGGTTATGCGCCCGACAAACCCACGCCCGAGGGATCGTCCGAACGGCTCAGCTTGCGCCAAGCCGACCAGTCCCGCGCCGATCTGTATGCATCCACGACGAACTCGAAATCATCCACCAACAACTCGCCCGGTTGCCGACGCGACGGGACGTCGCGCGCATCGCCCTGATCGGCGTCCTCGCCGGCGCGGCGCTTGCCGTTGCGGCCGTCGCGCTATTTGGCCGACGCAGCCGACGCTGATGAACGTCAGCCGGTCACAGCAGGGGAGGGGACTTCGGCGGCTGCCGACCTTGCATGCGGCGGTGCGCCGCGCGGAATTGCTCGCCGTACTGCATAATCAGACGCGCGGAAATGGAGCGATTCCACGCGCCGGAAATGACGATGGCGCAGGTGTCCGGCGGCAGGATGAGCTAGCCAGCTAACTTAAATCCGGCTGACGCAGTCACAGCGACCCGCCTAGGGAATCGCCAGCGGGGATGCGGTAAGATTTTGCTAGATGAGCAAGGTATCTATAAGAGAAATCACGAACGATATTATCAGTAAAATTAGCCCGATGAAAATTAACCAAAAATCATATTTATCTGGCGAGAAGAATTCGCGTCGCAGTTTTGCGGAAATCGCATCAAATATCTTTCGCGACAACTCGTCCGTGCCGCTTGGGTCTTCCGCTTGTGATATTCTCCTCTTTAGACCCCATTCTCTAAAAAATGGGATTGTCACCAGGATAGTGCCTAACACCCCCAGCCCGTCTCTGCCATAACTGAGCAGCAGCACTGCTCGGGTCATAGCTGCTGTATCAGAAGGACCGAGTGCCGCTTAGCCACCTTCCGTATTCGTACGCCATTTCCGCCCGACCTTCTAGGATCTGCTCTAGGAAGGTCGCACTGAGGATTGTTAGAGCCTTGTCGCGAGCAGCAATTAAAGCCTGACCCACGTGGTCCTGAGCTACACCCAAACCCTCGGCCAAAGCGTTTCTCTGCTCTTCAGTGATATCGTTAAGTCTTGAAAGAGTCACCGAGGGGGAAAGATCTATTTTTAGATCTATCGCACAGGCATCCGAGACTTTGCGCAACATCGAAAAGGTTGGACCCTGAAGCCCATTGCCACGCTCTACTTCGCTTAAATGAGATTGGCTGGTAGAGATTTTTTGTGCCAGTTGTTTTTGCGTAAGATGTGCTTTCTCGCGCATCGTGCGAACTAGATCGCCCGCCTCGAAAGCGGCTGACCGTTCGACAAAAGCCTCGCGCGCGCTATCCGGGGCTTTTCTGATCAGCTCCTCTATGGGAAAGCTCACTCCTGTAGTCTCGTCCATCATTCACCTCTCACGGCACGCGACTGAGCCGATTTACGGCCATAGGTCGAAAATTTGAGCTATTCACTGTCAAACAAAACCCTAAAATGAATATGCGGGTTCTGTTATTCGATTCATAGGCGTAGTACGCGGCGCATGTGCCACCCATAGGGTAAACACACCAGTACGGCGGTGTACCGGTCGTCGGCGTCGAGTTTGTATGTTTGGCCATCGCTTTCAGATACGCCCCTAAGTCAGCGGCGTCGTTGCCGACTACTGGATTCGGATCGTTAAGCAGGGCGACGAACTCGGCGGTGATTTGAGGCGCATCCACAGGGACCATGCTCAGCGTATATGGCATTGCATATATATCTCTAATTCCGTATTCCGTCAACCCCCCTTTGTGGCGCCACGCGGGGAATTGCGGAATATATTGGCCGACATTCCCCGATTCCGGGCCGTCTCAAGATCACGGTCGCTCCTTTGGGCTTCCTCGGCAACAGCAATCGCGCAGCGCCTGAGCCGTAGAGGCAGCAATTGACCGCGCCTGAGGTGCTGCGACCCGTTGTGTGCGGTCATAGACAGCGGCTTGCTTGCTTGGGAGTTTATTCTTGATAACAAATTTTACCGGGAACGGCCGCTCGCGTTAAGGGTTTTCGGACGCCTGCCGGGCACGGGCGTGATGGAGGGCGCGGCGGCAGGCGTCCGAAAAGCCTCGAAGGAGGAAACCGCGGGGGAGTTCGCACCGACGCTGGTGTCGATCTATGGGGAATTTGCCGCCGCTGCTTGATCTGATTTGTCGGTTCCGGACAGGACGACGGTTGAGTGACCAGTGGGGCGCTGGTTTTGGCCGCCCTGGATGCGGTTGACCGGGTGATCTGGGATTCGATGCTTCAGGTTTTGCCGGCCGAAGGCTGCGCTGACGGGTGCTGTCGGCAAAGCGTGGCCGGTGCCGGTGAGATAGAGGCGTCGGACGGAAGCGGTAATGGGGGATGGCGACAGCGTGTTGGTCATGAGCTGTCGAGCCCGATCGATGGGATAGGCCACAGCGGCTGGCAGCCGGGTTCGAAGGTTTCGATGATGATCATACGCCCGCCGCAGCAGGGACAAGCGTTCCACTCGCTGCCTTCGTGGGGATTTTCGGTGCCGTCGCTGTCCCCGCTTGACGGCGGCGGGTCGGGTACGCCGAGCAGTCGGCGGGCCAATGCGATATTGCCGGCCCGGTTGGCATTGGCGAAGAGGCCGTAATGACGGATGCGGTGGAACCCGTCGGGCAGGACGTGGATCAGGAAGCGGCGGATGAACTCGTCGGCGTCGAGCGTCATGAGCTTGTAGCGGGCGTCGCGCTTGTCCCGGTAATCCTTCCATTTGAAAGTTACGCGCTCGCCGTCGAAGGCGACGAGCCGGCTGTTGGCGATAGCGATCCGATGCGTGTAGCGGGACAGGTAGGCGAGGACAGCGTCGGGTCCGCCAAAAGGTCGCTTGGTATAGACCCTCCATTCGACCTTGCGCAGTGCGGCGAGGAAGGTTTGGAAGGCTGCCGGGTTGGCGAGGGCGGCCTGGTCGGCGAAGAACTCCAGCCGCCCGGCTTGGTACGCGGCGGTCAGGCTTTCCAGGAACAGGCGACGGAAGAGGCGTGAGAGCACCCGGACGGAGAGAAAGAAGCTGGGCCGGCAGGTGATCCAGCGCTGGCGGTCGGGCGAAAAGCCGCCGCCGGGAACGATGATATGGGCGTGCGGATGGTGGGTGAGCGCCGATCCCCAGGTGTGGAGTACAGCGGTGAGCCCGATGCGGGCGCCGAGGTGCTTGGGGTCGTGGGCCTTCAGCCCACGGGCTTGTCCCGTGGGGGCGATGGTGATCAGGGTCTCGGCGGCGGTTTTCAGCAACAGGTCGTAGACGACCGCCTGGTTCTGATAGGCGATGTCGGCGATCGGCCGCGGCAGGGTGAAGACGACATGGAAATAGAGCCTGCCCCGGCGAAGGCCGGGGGCACGGGCAGCAGCTCGGCCTGGCGGTCGGCCAGCCACTCCTTGGCCGCCACGGCTTGGCACTTCGGGCAGTGCCGGTTACGGCAGGAGTTGTAGGAGATGCGCAGGTGCGCGCAGTCCTCGCAGCATTCGACATGGCCGCCCAACGCCGCCGTTCGGCAGCGCTCGATCGCCGACATGACCTTCAGTTGGCCGAGGCTCACATGGCCGGCATGGGACGCACGCCAAGCCGGCCCGCGGTGGCGGAAAATATCCGCCACCTCGACCATCGGTCGCGACAACGGCCGCGCGTCAGCCGGGCATCTTCAGCAGGAAGTCGAGCGGGCTTGTCACCTGGCCGAGCGCGCTGATCGCGACGCGGGTGTAGAGCGCCGTCGTGTCGAGCTTCTTGTGCCCGAGCAGAACCTGGATGACCCGGATATCGGTTTTCTGCTCCAAGAGATGGGTGGCAAAGCTGTGCCGCAGCGTGTGAACGCCGACACGTTTGGTAATGCCGGCACGCCCCGCCGCCAGGCGAACGATCCGGTGGAGCTGGCGCGCACTCGTATGCTGGCCGCGGTAGCCGGGAAACAACCAGGGCTGACCGGGAGACATCCATCCCTTCTTGCGCGCGACGCGCCACCATTCGCGCAATATCTCGAGAAGCTTGGGCGAGAGAATGACATACCGATCCTTCTTACCCTTGCCCTGTTCGACCCGGATGACCATCCGGTCACGGTCGATGTCGGTGAGCCTGAGCGATACGACCTCCGAGGCTCGCAGGCCGGTGGCGTAAGCCAGGCTCAACAGCGCGTTGTGCTTGATGTTTCTCGCCGCGGCGAGCAGCCGACCGACCTCTTCCGGGCTCAGAACAACGGGCAGGCGGCGTGGCTCGCGGGTCGAGACGACCTCCTGGGCAAGATCGTGGCGCTTCAACGTGACGTTGAAGAAGAACCGCAGGGCAGTGGCACTGACGTTGACGGTCGGTACCGTCGCCCCGATCGACGCCAGCCACAACTGATAGCGATGGACATCCTCGGCGGTAGCCTTGTCGGCAGACCGGCCCAGAAAATCGGCAAACCTTTTGACGTGGCGGATATAGTCGTGCTTGGTCTTGGGACCAAGCCGGCGGATTGTCATGTCCTCGATCAGCCGCTGGCGTAACGGGCTGATGGCCTTGTCGGTCATTGGGGGCTCCTGTCTTGGGTGAGGTTCTTGGCCCCTCAATCTCAAGACAGGACGCCTGCCTCCCGCTAGCTCCCAAACGCTTGCCGTCGCCACAAATTACCGCGACAGCGGTTTCGTCCTTCGACCCTTTGCGGACATTCGCACCGGAATTCCACACCGGCTAGACCGTTGAATTCTCGGATCGCGGTCAGCGGTGCAAAATCCTTAATTTTCGCAACAGGGCTATGGAGGTATGGCGCGAGCGCGGGCTAGGTTTTGCTCAATCACCGCGACATAAGCCGGGATATTGCGACAGGGCCTGGCGTGGTTCCCTGAGGCCTACCTCGTGCGTGGCGGCGATAAGGGCGAATTGGCGCCTTCATGGCGGATGGCTCTGATCCCAAGGGGCGGTTGCTGCCGACGATCTATATTCAGCGCGACGGGGGTGGCGGCGGATGGCGGGTCTACACCGACCGGGAGGACGATGAGGGACAACGCCTGCCCGAGGGGGATTACGGCGGATCGCGGAGCTGTGCCTTATCTTTTTTCCGCCTCGTCCCCCCTCGCCGGGGACTCTATGGGAAACGGGGTTACGGGGGTTACGGGGGTTACGCTGGCTCGAAACCCGCAGAAATCCTCGCCTACGCCGTTGATATACCAGTATTCTTGTCGCCAAAGTGCGGAAGTTGGGCTAGATAGGACAACTTTTACGAAAGTTGTATCTTGATGAGATTCCTTTACACGTGTAACATCCCGTATAAATTAATGCGTGGATGCCGGCGACCGCCGGTACCCGCTGTGGTGCACGGCACGGGGTCCGCCGGTGATCGGCCAGATCAGCACGTTCTGTCTGCTCGTCGCTGCGGTGACGTTTGCCGCTCTCTGGTGGCGGTCACGCAGGATGGCGCACGCATTCAGGGCGGAACGCGCCGCGATCGCGCGTGACCGGGCGGATCTGGCCGCCTTGCTCGACACCGTACCGATCGCCTCGTTCCGCTTTGCCGGGGATGCAATCACCGACCGCTATGCCGATTTTCTCGCCCGGCTCGCCGCCGACGACGCGGCGCGACTGGAGGCGGCGCGGCTCGCGTTGAGCCGGGGCGGCGCCGGGTTTTCGGTCTCGGCGACCGGTTCCGAGGGGAGCGCCTTCACGATCGAAGGTCGCCATGCCGCAAGCGGCAAGACTGTCCTCTGGCTGCTCGATGACGCGGCGGCAACCGCCCGTCGGGAGTGCCATTCGTTGGCAGAAACGGCGGCGGGGCTGCGCGAGATGATCGATGCGATCCCGATGCCGGTCTGGCGCCGCGACGCCGGCGGCGCGATCGTCGAACGCAATCGCGCCTGCGCCGCGCCCGACGCCCCGCCGCTGGATTTGCCGGCACTCTTGTCTCGGCATTGCGCTCCGGGTGCGGCAGCAGCGGCGGCGGCGCCCGACCGGCAATGGCTCGGCCATGTGGTGATCGGCGGCAAGCGCCGCCTGCTCGCGATCGCCGAGGTGCCGCGCGGCGCTGGCGGCGCGATCGGTTATGCGGTCGATCGCACCGACGTGGATTCGGCGCAGAACGAGTTGTGGCGGCACATCAATGCCCAGAGCGAGGTGCTGGAGAGCATTCATGCCGGGGTGGCGATCTATGGCGCCGACCAGCGGCTCAGATACTTCAATGGCGCTTTCGCCGCGCTGTGGGGGATCGCCGAGGATTGGCTCGCGGGCGAACCGACGCTGGGCGAGGTTCTGGAATGGCTGCGCGAACGCCGCCGGATCCCGGAGCGTACCGATTTTCGCGCCTACAAGCGCGAGCGCCTCGAGATGTTCACCGCACTGATCGAGCCGCGGCAAGAGATGATGCACCTGCCGGACGGGCGCACCTTGCGCTGTTCGGTTTCGCCGCATCCGTTGGGCGGGCTCATTTTTGTCCATGAGGATGTGAGCGATCATCTGGCGCTCGAGCGTTCGCTGAACACCTTGGCGCAAGTGCAGCGTGCGACGCTCGACCATTTGTTCGAGGGGATTGCCGTATTCGGCGCCGACGGCCGACTGAAGCTGCACAATCCCGCGTATCGGACGATTTGGGAGCTGTCCGAAAAGGATGTCGCCGGCGAACCGCACGTCGGGCAGCTCGTCGAGAAGGTGAGATCGCTGCTCGACGACGGCGGCGACTGGCCGGCGACGAAACAGGCAATCATCGACAAGATCACGGCGCAGACCCCGACAACAGGCATCCTCAACCGGCGCGACGGCTCGCTGCTGCAGGCGGCAACGGTGCCGCTGCCCGATGGTGAAGTCCTGTTGACCTATCTCGATGTCAGTGACACGGCTCGCGTCGAACAAGCACTGCGTGAGAAGAACGAGGCATTGCAGACCGCCGACCGCCTGAAAAGCGAATTCATTGCCAACGTGTCGTATGAGCTGCGCACGCCGCTCAACGTACTCATAGGATTTACCGAAATTCTCATCAACCAGTATTTCGGGACGCTCAACGCACGCCAGCTCGATTATGCCCGCAGCATTCTCGACAGCGCACAGCATTTGATGGACCTGATCAACGACATTCTCGATCTCGCGACGATCGAGGCCGGATACCTGGTGCTGGAGCAAAATCGCGTCGACGTCCCCCGCATGCTGACGGCGGTGGCGGCCCTCACCGAGGGGCGGGCGCGAAGCCGAGGTCTGGAGTTCAAGCTTTACTGCTCGCCCGAGGTCGGCACGATCGAAGCCGATGAGCGGCGACTGAAGCAGGCGCTCTTCAATCTGGTTTCGAACGCGATCAAGTTTACCCCGCCGGGGGGTGCCGTCAGCATCGAAGCCGAACGTCGCGGCGGCGACTTGCTGCTCAGCGTCGCCGATACCGGAATCGCGATCGAGCCGGCGGATCAGGCTCGAATCGGGGAGAGACCCGCACTCGGCGCCCGCCAGTCGGGGGCCGAGCTCGGTCTGGCGCTGGTCAAAAAGCTGATCGAACTGCACGGCGGCGCGGTCGAGATCGATTCGCCGGCAGGGCTCGGCACCCGGGTTTGCTGCCGGCTGCCGGGCGGGCGGGCCAGCCGGCGCCGGCGCCCGCGGCGCAATGCCGATCGGGAGAGCAAGCCCGATGCCTTGGAACCGGTGGGGTCGCCACCGGCGGCCGATTCGATGACGATTGGAGAAAGGCCGGAGATCGCGTAGCACGCAACCGGGTATTGCGGGCAATCAGCCACAGGCTCTACAAGGCTGAGGTGACGAGAACCGTCGACTTGCCCGATGAAGCGGCGACCCGGGGTCTGGCCGCGGTCGTCGCCGCAATGGCGGAGCCCGGAGATGTGATCGCACTGAAAGGCGAACTCGGCGCCGGCAAGACGACCTTTGCCCGCGCTTTTATCGACGCTCGCGGCGCCGGCGACGAGGTTCCGAGCCCCTCCTTCAGCCTCGTGCAGGTGTACGACACCGGTGCGGCGACGATCTGGCATTTCGACCTCTATCGGCTGAAATCTCCCGAAGAAGCCTGGGAACTCGGGATCGAAGATGCTTTCGACGATGGCATTTCGCTGATCGAGTGGCCGGAACGGCTCGGCCCGCTGCTGCCCGATCGCCGGCTCGAGATCGACTTGGTCTTTGGCTGCCGGCCGAATGCGCGCCGCGCCGTTCTCGCCGGCGGCAGCGAATGGCAGGCCCGGTTGGTCCTGATCGCGGCCGATGTCTGATTGGCGCTCCGAGCCCGGCGGCGCCCTCGGTTCGCTCGCGGCCGCCCCCGATCCCGTCGTCGCATCGCGGACGGCGGCGCTTGCGGCCTTTCTCGGCAGCTGCGGCTGGGGCGGTCAGCCGCCGGTGCCGCTCGCCGCCGACGCCTCCTTCCGCTCCTACTATCGGGCGCGCCGCGGTCGCCGGCGCGCCGTCGTCATGGACGCGCCGCCGCCGCAAGAAGACGTCGCCGCCTTCGCCGCGGTCTCGAGGGTGTTGCGCAATCTCGGTCTCAGCGCCCCGCGGGTATTGGGCGAGGACCGGGTGCGCGGCTTTTTGCTGCTCGAGGATTTTGGCGACGAGACCTACGCGAGGCTGCTCGCCGGCGGTGCCGACGAGCACGCGCTCTATGCTCTGGCGGTTGACGCGCTGGTCGCATTGCAGCGTGCGGTCGCGGCCGGCGCGCTCCCCGACCTGCCGGCCTATGACGAAGCGCTGCTGCTTGCCGAAGCGGTGCTGCTCGTCGATTGGTACCTGCCGGCAGTGCTCGGGGCGCCGCTCGACGGGCGACTGCGGGCGGAGTATCTGGCATTGTGGCGGCCGCTGCTGGCGCAGGCTCTGGCGCCGTTCAAGCCGACGCTGGTACTGCGCGACTTTCACATCGACAACCTCGTTTTCCTGCGCCGACGCGCCGGGGTGCGGCGGTGCGGGCTGCTCGATTTTCAGGATGCGGTTTGCGGGCCGCCCAGCTACGATCTCGTCTCGCTCACGGCGGATGCCAGGCGCGACGTTCCCGAGCCGCTGGCCGCGGCGATGACCGCGCGTTACCTCGCCGGGTTCCCGCAATTCGACCGTTCGGCCTTTCTCGGTTCCGCCGCGGTATTCGCCGCCCAGCGCAACTGCAAGGTCATCGGCATTTTTACCCGGCTCTGGCGGCGCGACCGCAAGCCCGGCTATTTGATCCATATTCCGCGGCTGTGGCGACTGGTCGAGCGCGAGCTTCGCCAGCCGGGCCTGGCGCCGATCAGGCAGTGGCTCGACCGGCATCTGCCGTCCGACGCCCGACGCGTGCCGGATTTGCGGTCCGCCTCGTGACCCTGGTGCCGCGCTCGGCGATGGTTCTGGCGGCGGGCCTCGGCACGCGACTGCGTCCGGTGACCGCGACCCTGCCCAAACCGCTCGTCCAGGTCAACGGCCGCACTCTGCTCGATCACGTGGTCGATCGGCTGATGCTCGCCGGTGTCGAGCGGATCGTCGTCAACACCCATTACCAGGCGGCGATGGTCGCCGAGCAACTGGCCCGCCGCGATCGGCCGCAGATCGAGATTTCGCACGAAGCCGAATTGCTCGATACCGGCGGCGGCGTGGCGCACGCTCTGCCCTTGCTCGACGACGCCTTTTTTGTCGTCAATGCCGATATCTTTTGGCTCGAAGGCAGGGGGGCGGGGCTGTTGCGGCTGGCCCGCGCGTTCGACCCCGCCCGCATGGACGCCATGCTGCTGTTGCAGCCGGCCGCGACCGCGGTCGGTTACGAAGGCGATGGCGACTATTTTCTGGCACCGACCGGCCAGCCGCGGCGGCGACGCGACGGCGAGATCGCGCCGTTCGTGTACGCCGGCATCCAACTGCTGCATCGCCGCCTGTTCGACCAGGTGTCGCAGCGGATCTTTTCGCTGATCCGCCTCTATGATCGCGCCGAGGCGGCGGGCCGTCTCTATGCGATCGTGCACGACGGCGAATGGTATCACATCGGCACGCCGGCCGGCCTTGCCGCGACCCGCGCGCGGGTCTCCGCGCACGCCGTCGAGCGCTAGTCTGGTGTGGTTTTTCAGAAATTCGCTTCATAATACGAGTGCCGTCATTGCGAGCGAAGCGAAGCAATCTCGTGCCACAAATGACCGAATGCGGCAGAGATTGCTTCGTCGGCCTCCGGCCGCCTCGCAATGACAATTCCGGTGATTATGAAGCGAACTTATGGTTCGGGACACTAGAACCGTGCGGCCAAAACTCTACGCGATTGCCGCCGACCGCCCGTTTCTGACGACGCTGGCCAATGGGCTTGCCGCGATCGGCGGCGCCGACCCCCTGGCCTTGCCGCGGATGAGCGTGCTGCTCCCGACCCGGCGCGCCGCGCGCGCCCTGCGCGAGGCCTTCCTGCGCACGGTGCCCGATCGCGGCGAAGCCGGGAAGGCGCTGTTGCTGCCGCGGATGCGGCCGATTGGCGACCTCGAATTTGACGAGCCGTCACCGTTGGACGGCACCGGCGGCGGCGACCCTCTTGACGTGCCGCCGGCGATTTCCGAGTTGCGACGCCGTCTGCTGCTGACCCGGCTGGTGCTGCGTTGGAGCGAGGGCCGCGGCCACCACAGGCTGCTGCCGGGTCAGGCGGCGGCCCTGGCCGCGACCCTGGCGCGGCTGCTCGACGAAGTGGCGACGGCGGAGGCGAGTTTCGCGCGTCTCGGCGATCTCGTTCCCGAGGAACTGGCCGAGCATTGGCAGATCGTGCACCGATTTCTCGAAATCCTGCCGCGGCACTGGCCGAGCGTCCTCGCCGCCGAGGGCGTGATCGACCCCGCCGACCGCCGCAATCGCCTGATCCGCCGCCTTGCCGGCCAATGGCGGAAATCGCCGCCAAAAGATCCGGTCATTGCCGCCGGACTGACCGGCGGCATTCCGGCCTTGACCGAATTGATCGGGGTAATCGCGTCCCTGGAAAACGGCACGGTGATCCTGCACGGTCTCGATCGCGATCGGGATCCGGCGGAATGGCCGGCGATCGAACGGGACGAAGCGCATTCGCAATACCTGCTCGCGAGCCTG
Organism: uncultured Alphaproteobacteria bacterium; assembly: GCA_963772295.1. GTDB lineage: Bacteria > Pseudomonadota > Alphaproteobacteria > ATCC43930 > CGMCC-115725 > AP-15. Next base: position 319,591 of record CAVYWO010000013.1, on the reverse strand, counting down.
TTGAAGGCGCTCGAGCTGTCGCCGGCCGAAGTCCGGGAATGGCCCGAGGATGCGGCACTCTCGACCGATCGCCCGGTCCCTTCGCGCGCCCAGCGGCTGCGGTTGATCGGTGAGGCGATGCGCCCGGCTTCGACGACCGACAGCTGGCGCGATTTGCCGCGATTCTCGGCCGATGCGCTCGCCGGCCTCAGCCGCTACGAATGCGCCGGCGCCCATGAGGAGGGCTTGGCGATCGCGCTCCTCTTGCGGCGCAAGCTCGAAACGCCGGGGGCGACGGCCGCACTCGTCACCGCCGATCGCGAACTGGCGCGGCGGGTCGCGGCCGAACTGCAGCGCTGGGGCATCGCCATCGACGATTCCGCCGGCACGCCGCTGAACCTGACGCCGCCGGGCGTCTTCTTGCGCCTGGTGCTGGACCTCGCCGCAAGCGGGCTCGCACCGGTGCCTTTGTTGGCGGCGCTGAAACACCCGCTGGCCGCCGGTGGGATCGAGCCGGCGAGCTTCCGGGCCCTGACCCGGCGGCTCGAAGCGGCGATCCGCGGGCCGCGCCCGGCCCCCGGCTTTGCCGGTCTCAAAGAGGCGCTCGACGGCTGCGAGCCGCGCTTGCGCCGCTTTGTCGATCGGCTCGAGGCTTGCCTCGGCGCCTTGCCCGAATTGCTGACCGCGGACGGAGTGCCGCTCTCCCGGCTCGCAACCGCGCATCTCGAGGCGGCCGAGCGACTGGCGGCGACCGACGAGGAGATGGGCGGCGAGCGGCTCTGGGGCGACGCGGCGGGTGAAGCCGCCGCCCGTTTCTCGCAGGAGCTGATCGACGCGGCGGCGGCGTTTCCGCCGCTGCCCGGCGGCCATTATCCGGCATTGTTCGAGGCCCTGGCGGTCGGCACCGTCGTCCGCCCGGTCTACGGCCGGCATCCGCGGGTGGCGATCTGGGGTCTGGTCGAGGCGCGCCTGCAACAGGCCGACCTCGTCATCCTCGGCGGGCTCAATGAAGGGAGCTGGCCGGCGCTGGCCGTCCATGATGCTTGGATGTCCCGCCAGATGCGGCGCGAATTTGGGCTTGCCGTGCCCGAGCGCGCGATCGGGATCGCGGCCCATGACTTTGCCGAGGCCTGCTCGGCGCCGGAAGTCGCGCTGACCCGCGCGACCCGCAGCGAAGGGGCGCCGACGGTGCCGTCGCGTTGGCTGTTGCGGCTCGACGCCGTGCTGCGCGCGGTGGGCCTTGAGCAGGTGCCGATGGCAGACCCGGCGATCCTGAGCGCGGTCCAGCAACTCGACGCAGCGAGCTACGAGCCTTTGCCGCCGGCCGAAGCCTACCCGCCGCTGTCGGCGCGACCGCGCAAGCTGTCGGTCACCCAGATCGAGACTTGGCTGGCCGACCCCTACGCCGTCTATGCCCGGCATATCCTCGGCCTCAAGGCATTGCCGGCGCTCGACGCCGATCCTGGCCGCGCCGATCTCGGCAGCCGCATTCACGAGACGCTGGCCGAGTTTGTCCGCCGCTTTCCGCGTCAATTGCCGGCCGATGCCGAAGCCGAGCTCCTGGCGATCGGGCGGCGGCATTTCGGCTCGCTGCTGTCGCGTCCCGGGGCCTGGGTCTTCTGGTGGCCGCGCTTCGAGCGCATCGTCCGCTGGCTCGTCGGCGAGGAGCGGGCGCATCGCCGCGCGACCATCGAGAGCTTCGGCGAGTGCTCGGGCAGCCTGATTTTGCCCGGCTTCCCGGGCGGGCCATTCGAAGTGACGGCAACGGCGGATCGCATCGACCGCATGCGATCCGGCGGCTTTTTGCTGATCGATTACAAGACCGGCGCCGTGCCGACCCGGAGAGCGCTGCAAGCGGGGTTCGCGCCGCAATTGCCGCTGGAAGCGGCAATCCTGCGCGACGGCACCTTTGGCACGGTGCGCGGGACCCCGGCGGGGCTCGAATATTGGAAGCTCGGCGGTCGGCTTCCGGCCGGACAGCGCTGTCCGATCGACGATGGCGATCCCGCGGTGCTGATCGAACGGGCGCTCGCCAAATTGCGCGCCTTGGTCGCCCGCTTCGACGATCCCGCCACACCCTATCTGGCGGTGCCGGAGCCGGACCGGCGGCCGCGCTTTTCCGATTACGAGCATCTCGAACGGCTGGGGCGCAGCGGGGTCGAGGAATGATTTCCGCAAGTCTCGGATCAGCGGCCGCCGATCCGCGCTCTTCCGTTTGGGTTGCGGCTTCGGCCGGCACCGGCAAGACCACGGTGCTGACCGAGCGATTGCTGCGGTTGATGCTCGACGGCACCGATCCCGGGCATATCCTGTGCCTGACTTTTACCCGTGCCGCCGCCGCCGAGATGGCGAACCGGCTCGCCGCGGTACTCGTCGATTGGGCGACGCAGTCCGACAATGCGCTGGCCGAGACCCTTCGGGGTCTGACCGGACGGTTTGCCGACGCGGCGCTGATTGCCCGCGCCCGGCAACTCTTCGCGCTGGTCCTCGACACGCCGGGCGGGATCAAGATTTCGACGATCCACGCCTTCTGTCAGACGCTGTTGCGTCGTTTTCCGCTGGAGGCCGGCGTCGCGCCGGAATTCTCGGTGATCGAGGAGCGCGCCGCCGAAGAGTTGCTCGCCGAAGCGGCGCAACGGGTGATCATCGCTGCGCGCCGGGGCGGCGCGCCCGAACTCGCCGAGGCGCTCGCCATGGTCGCCGATCAGACGGCCGAGGAACGTTTCGGCGAGCTGATGCGGGCGCTCGCCCAGGAACGCGGCAAGCTCAGCCGGGCGTTGTCCGCGGGCGACGGCGCTCTGCGGCGGCGATTGTCCGCAGCCCTCGATCTGCCGGAAAGCGCCACGATCGAGTTTTTGGTCGACGAATTCTGTGCCGCGGATGCCGCCGACGAGCGCAGGCTGCGCGCCGCGGCTGAGGCGCTGGCCGCCGGATCGCCGGCCGACCGCTGCCAAGGTGCGATCATTGCCGGATGGTGTGCCGATCGGCCGCGGGACCGCCGCGATTTGCTGGCAAGGTATGAGGCCGTCTTCCTCAAGCAGAGCGGCGAGATCCGCGAGCGGCTGATCAGCGCCGCGGCGGCCCGCGGCGCCGCCTGCGACGTCGTCCTGATCCTCGGGGTCGAGGCCGAGCGGGTCTTGCGACTGCGGCAGGCGCGGGCCGCCGGCATCCTGCGCGATTTAACCTCGGCGCTGGCGCGGCTCGGCGGCGCCCTGTTGCGCGAATACGACGCCGCCAAGCGGCTGCGGGGCGTGCTCGATTTCGATGATTTGGTGTCGAGCGCCCTCGCGCTTTTGCGCCGGCCGGGGGTAGCGCCTTGGGTGTTGTTCAAACTCGATGGCGGGCTCGACCATATCCTGATCGACGAGGCGCAGGACACCAATCCCGAGCAATGGCAGATCGTCGCCGCCTTGGCCGAGGAGTTTTTCAGCGGCGAAGGGGCGCGCGCCGCGCTCCGGACCGTCTTTGCGGTCGGCGACGTAAAGCAGTCGATTTTCAGTTTTCAGCGCGCCGATCCCCGAGCCTTCCTGGCCATGCGGGCGCATTTCGAAGCGCGGGTCAACGCCGCCCATCAAACCTGGCAAGTCGTTCCGCTCGCCGTCTCGTTCCGTTCGACCGAGGCGGTGCTGCAGGCCGTCGACATGATCTTCGACCGCGCGCCAGCGGGCGACGGGGTAGCGCTCGATGGCCATGCCATCCGGCACGTCGCCCACCGCGCCGGTCAGGCCGGCTTGGTCGAGCTCTGGCCGCCCGTTGCGCCGCCGTGCGCGAGCGCAAACGGCGGCGAAGAGCTGCCGGTGACCCGCAACCGCACCGCCGAAACCCATGCCCGGCTGGCCCGCGCCATCGCCGCCACCATCGGCCGGTGGCTCGGCCGCGGCGAGCCGCTCGCCGCGCGCCATCGGCCGATCAGGCCTGGCGACATCATGGTGCTGGTACGGCGGCGCAACGCCTTTGTCGGCGAGTTGCTGCGCGCGCTCAAACAGCGCGGCATCCCGGTGGCCGGCGCCGATCGGCTGATTTTGACGGAGCAGCTGGCGGTGCAGGACTTGACCGCGGTGGGCCGGTTTCTGCTGTTGCCCGAAGACGATCTAACACTGGCCGCGGTATTGAAGAGCCCGCTCTTCGACATCGATGAAGAGACGCTGTTCGCACTCTGTCATCGGCGCCGCAACGAAAGCTTGTGGGATCGCCTGCGCGCCTGCGCCAATGAGAACCCGAAACTGCAGCGGGCCGCGGACCGGCTCTCCCGCTGGCTCGGCCGCGCCGATTTTGTCCCGCCCTATGCGCTCTACGCCGAAATTCTCGGCGCCGAGGATGGGCGTCGGGCGCTCTTTCACCGCCTCGGTCCCGAGGCCCTGGACCCGGTCGAGGAATTCCTCGGCTTGGCGATCGCCTACGAACGCGAGCATGCGCCGTCGCTGCAGGGATTTTTGCACTGGCTCGCCACCGGCGAAACCGAAGTCAAGCGGGACTTCGCCGCGCATCCTCGCGACGAGGTTCGCATTCTGACCGTGCACGGCGCCAAGGGACTCGAGGCGCCGGTCGTGTTTCTGCCCGATACCATGGCGGTGCCCGATCAGAAAACCGCGCTCATCTGGACCGATCCGGGCGAATTGCCGCTGTGGAAGCCGCCGGGCGATGTTGTCGCGCCGCGCTATGCCGTCGAAAAGGCGAAGTGGTACCTGCGTCAGATGCAGGAATATCGGCGCCTTTTGTATGTCGCCCTGACCCGCGCCCAGGACCGTCTCTACATCTGCGGCTGGCAGACGAAGAAAGCGCCGCCGCCGAATTGCTGGCATATGCTGTGCCGCGCCGGTCTCGCCGGGCACGCCCAACCCTTTGCTTTCGACTCGACGCCGCTGATCGGCGCCGACGGCTGGTCGGGCGAAGGCCTGCGCTTCGAAAGCCGGCAAACGGCGCCGCCGAGGCCGGAGCCGGTTCTTGTCACCGCGCCGCTTCCGGCCGGCCTCCCCGACTGGGTGTGGCGGTCGGCGCCGGTCGAGCCCGAGCCGCCGCGGCCGCTCGTCCCGTCGCGGCCCGCGGCCGCCGAGCCTGCCGCACCGTCGCCGGTGACAGCGTCGGGAAAAAACCGGCTGAAGCGCGGGTTGCTCGTCCACAGCCTGTTGCAGAGCCTGCCCGACTTGCCGCAGACCGAGCGCGAGGCGGCGGCGAGGCGGTTTCTCGCCTTGCCGGTGCACGCGCTCGCCGCCGATGAACGGGACGAGATCCGGCGCGAGACCCTGGCGGTTCTCGACCACCCCGATTTCGCTCCGCTGTTCGCCCCGGGCTCCCTTGCCGAGGTACCCATCGTCGGGATCGTCGGCGGCCGCGCGCTCTCGGGGCAGATCGACCGTCTGGTCGTCGCCGCAGACCGGGTGCTGATCGTCGACTTCAAGACGTTGCGAGCGCCGCCGGCGACCGCCGACGAGGTGCCGCCGATCTACCTGAGCCAGTTGGCAAGCTACCGCGCCGCGCTCGCGCAGATCTACCCCGATCGCGAGGTTTGCTGCGCGCTGTTGTGGACGCAGGGCCCACGACTGATGCCGATCGGCCGCGACTATCTAGACGGCCGATGACCCGGCACACCCTGCTCCCCCCGGACTGCGATCCGGGGGTCGCGGCCTCCCCCATCAAAGGCCCATCAAAGGGGAGGATAAAGCGATCTCCAAAACGAGCGACAGATTTTACCACCTCGTGCCGCAGCAGTCGGGGCTCCTGCCGGATCATGAGAAAGGGCGGTCGATTTGTCGGGGAAGGCTTGGGCACAAGTGAGGCCCCGCGGGCTGTCCGGGGCTCCGAAACAGCGACAAATTTTACCACCCGCCGGCTTGGAGCGAGCAGTTGCGAGCGGCAATTGGGATAGCCTGGAGCGGGGGCGGGCTGATCCTACCGGTGGGTGCCGGGTCGGATCTGTCCGGGAGCGAGCGACCTGACATTGCCACCTTGCTGGCCCGTGGTGCTGATGCAAATTTCTCGGGGGTTGGGATGATCGGGGTTTTCGTCGGCCGGCGTTGATGACGGCCCCAGCGCGAATGGCCGGGTTGGGTGGGAAGCGGACCTCTGGCGCTGCCGGCTGGGTCGTTTTCCTGAGCCATTTCCCCGAAACTCTACCCATTAAGGGGGAAACCATGGAAATATACCGCCGCGTCATGGGCGCTGACCCACCGGTCGGAACCTGAGGAGCGCGACATGCCGGAGATTTGCTTCCTTTTCCGATATCGCGATTTGGTAGCTGCCACAATTGAAGAGCATCAACGCGTTATCACGGAACGCGGTTGGTGCTGGTGGGGCTGGTGGAAGCGGCCATCAGAAGACAGCCGGAGCGATATCTGGGATGATCTTGCGAAGCAAACCACCACGGGACTAGCCGTGGAAGTTGGGCTGTTTGATTCTGGATTAGGTACTGTTCATCGCGCCCTCGTGACCGGCATCATAAAGCCCGTAGATAGCCGCAATGCCGAAAATACGATCAAGGTTCCAAGGCAAGAAGCTGACCATGTGCCGTCATATTACCGAGACAGCCCATTTAGCCGCGCTTGGATTAAAATCATCCAAATTGATCCCGAACCAATCGAGTTTTTTGGTTACTATTCGTTCGCGGAAGCGCCAAAGTTGCCCAACTATACAATTTCGACGCTCCGTCGCTTTGCGAACAAAAAAATCGCAAGCGCTGAAGAGCTCCGAGGTATGGATACTACAATCTGGCGGATACGGCCGTCGACGGCTGCCGATCCGTCCGAGCAAATCCTACTAAGCGTACAAGCTATCACAGAGGCAATCTCTGCGGAGGTCGTTCGATGCAAGAGTGATGAGATCCTCCATTTAACTGACATGCATTTCGCAGTCGGCGGGAATCGTAACCAGCATATTTGGCGCTATGACCGCGAGGACGAAACCCGCCACACGATGGTTGAGGCGATCACGTCTGCGTTAGGGCAGCAGCGCAAAATCGGATTAGTGATCATCAGCGGTGATTTCACGTTTATTGGTGATCCCGCTGAATTCAACGAAGCGAGAACGGCAATCTCGCATTTGTTGGGAATCCTCGACCTCAGTGCAGATCATCTCGTAATCATCCCCGGCAATCACGATATTCAATGGACAACGGACGCAGTGTACGATCACAATAGCGAGGTCGTGCAAGCGCCTCAGGCAGCAAAGCGCCACTATGAGGAGTTCTATCGCCGGCTGTTAAGACACGAGCCAAACCGTCACCTTTCCATGGGGAGGCGTTTTGCGCTGCCATGCGGTCTAACAATCGAAGTCTGTGGTATAAATTCTAGCTCGCTCGAAACCGGAAAACACTTCCTGGCCGGAATGGGACGTATCGATGAAGGGGCATTTGTAGAAGTCGCACAGCAACTTGGGTGGGCGAACACCCAGACATTGGCATTGAGGTTGTTGGTCATCCATCATCATCTCGCTTTGACGGAAGATTTAGAACCTGCCGAAGGGTACGGTAAAGGTTACGGGCTCGCCGTGGATGCCGTACGTATTCAACGGATGGCGGCTCAGAACGGTGTTCATCTTGCATTACACGGGCACAAGCACCGATCATTTATTTGGCGATCGACGGTCTACGAACTGCCCGAATATACACGACCTCAATATCGCTTAGGTGAATTATCTATTGTTGGCGGAGGTAGCGCTGGTTCAACAGAGACAGAGGGATCATCGAACTATTTCAACGTGATTGGGGTCAAGTCAGGCAGGCTCAGGCTAGATATCTACCGGTCGCAGCACCGAGGCGCATTCGGCATAATTCAAGAGTGGGATGCGGAATTGTGCTTGTCTAAGGAATCAGAAGGCCTCAAGCTGTCTGATTGGAATAAGGTGCGTTAAGCGATGCCTCGTCCTCTAATTGCGTTAGTCATCACTGATTTAGACAATACAATTTACGATTGGTTGTCTGCCTTTGTTCCTGCATTTTATGCAATGGTACGCGAGGCAGCGCCTTTGATCGGTGTGGACGAGGAAGATCTTCTAGATGACTTACAATTTGTTCATCGTAAACATGGCGATTCCGAACATCCGTTTGCGCTTCTCGAAACGCGCGCCGTTCAGAGGAAATTTTGCCAAAAATCACAAAGGGAAATTGCTACATTGCTAGATCCTACGTTTCACGCGTTCAACCGTGTGAGAAAGAAGAATTTGACACTATATGCGGGTGTCTATGAAACTCTAGAACAATTTGCGCTACTTCATGTGCCAGTTGCGGCTTATACTGATGCGCGCGTCATCAACTGTCTTTTTCGATTGGACCGTCTTGGGATTAAGCATTTGATCTCGCGCTTGTATGCACCTGGCCATTTGACCAAAGAGTTGGATGAGTTCGACTCTGAATGATGACTTCGTCCGGGTACTCCCGCCATGCGATAGAAAACCAAACCCTCAAACGCTCATTGATATTTGTTCGCAGTACGATGTTATCCCGTCCGACGCGCTCTATGTCGGCGACAGTCTTGTTCGCGATATTTACATGGCAAAGCGTGCGGGTCTCCACTCAGCCTGGGCAAAATTTGGTACGTTGTATGATAAGGCGCTTTGGCCTAAATTGGTGCGCGTTACTCATTGGACTGAGGCAGATGTTAAACGAGAAGCAATTCTCAAGGAAAGATCTTGGGGAACCGAACCCGATTGTGTTCTTGACCGATTTAGCGATGTGACCCGTTATTTTGAATTCAAAACGGCCATCTCTACCTAAAGCCGTTATTTCGTACGAGTTAATCGCGAGTTATACGAGATCTTTTCATTGCACGTCATCCGTAGACCTTCTAAAACTGTGTGTCTACTGAAGGTCCGCATTGGGTCGTTATGGAAAGCTTTCCATAACGACCCTAATGCACAGAACCCACTTATGCACATTGCACAGGTTCTAGGCGTCTGTGCACGGCGGTTTTGCTCGGGTTTTGGCCAAGTGGGCGACGGCTGAACTCGACATAATTTCGTCGGTGTTCGGAAGTGGTCTCCCCAGTTCAGGAGACCGCAATGAACTCGACCAGAGAACTTCACTGCACTTGGACGGACCGGATTTTTGAGAGCCAACTGGCGCCCTACGTTGATGCTTTCACGCATCATTTGAGCGAGCGCGGGTACTCATCCCACACCGTTGGCAATTACTTGGCATGCATCGCGCACTTTGCGCGTTGGACGAGCCGGTGCCGGTTGGACATCCATGGGATCGACGAAGACCTGGTCCGACGATTTCTCGACGACCACTTGCCGCACTGCAACTGTGCGCGGCCGGTCCAAAGGACGCACCACCATCTGCGTGCGGCGCTCGGACATCTGCTCGTCGTGCTGCGCACCAACTCCGTCATCGCTGAACACCTTCCCGGAATGACCCCGGTCGACAAGGAGTTGCGCCGCTTCGACGACCATATGAAGGATGTTCGTGGGCTCGCGCCGAAGACGCGCAGGATGGCTCTACATCCAGTGCGCCTCCTGCTGTCGTCTTCTCGGCGATCAAGCCAGACGACGTACGCAGGTTCATCGCAGCCTGCCAGGTACGGTACAGCACGCCGGCCAGCTCCGGTGCGCTGGCCTCGGCTTTGCGCGGCTATTTCCGCTTCCGCGCCACCTGTGGCGATCAGGTGCATGGCCTGATCGGCGTGGTGTCCTATCCGGCCAACTGGCAATTGGCGTCCCTGCCGAAGGCATTGAGCCCTGCCGAGGTCGAGCGCCTGCTGGGATCGCTTGGCCACGGCGGCCCATCGGGACGCCGTGCCGAGGCCATCGTGCGCTGCGCGCTGGACCTTGGCTTGCGGAGCAGTGAAGTCGCCAAGCTCGGCCTCGACGACATCGACTGGCGTGCCGGCACCGTCACGCTGCGAAGAACCAAGAGCCGACGTGAAGATGTTCTGCCTTTGCCGGAAGCGACTGGTCGCGCCATTGCAGACTACCTGAAGTTCGGACGTCCGAAGACGATCAACCGGTCGGTGTTCGTGCGTCACGTTGCACCACGCAACCAACCGATTGGCCCCGATCTCGTCCGCAAGGTGATCCGCCAAGCCTATGCCCGGGCCGGACTGCCGTACACCAGGGCCCACATTCTGCGCCACACCATGGCCAGCCGCTTGCTGGAAGGTGGGAGTTCGCTCAAGGAGGTGGCCGATGTCTTGCGGCACCGCTCGCTGAACACGACGCTGATCTACGCCAAACTCGACAGCAATAATCTTGCGGCAGTCGCGCTGCCTTGGCCGGGGTGCACAGCATGAACACGATCACGATGCAATCGCACGCCGAGAACTATCTGAGCGGGCGCCGCCAACTTGGATTTTCCTTGCGCAACGCAGATTACGCGATAAGGAGCTTTGCACGTTACATCGATGAACTTGGCGATCACGAGTTGCTGACCGTCGAGGTCATGGCCGACTGGGCCCGGTGTGACAAAGGTAACAGCAACAAGCCTGCGACTTGGGCGCGGCGCCTGTACAAGCTTCGCTCGTTTGCCCGATACCTGCAGCAGTTCGACCCGAACACCGAGGTGCCAGACGACACCATCTTTGGCAAAATCGGCCAACGACTCGCCCCGCACATATACAGCGACCAGGAGATCGTCGACCTGCTGGCGGCAGCGCGCCGCCTCGGCCCCGTGCGAGGCTTACGCGGGGCGACCTACGAGGCCCTGTTCGGCCTGATCGCGTCGACCGGTCTGCGGGTCTCCGAAGCGGTGCATCTGCAGGATGCCGATGTCGACCTGAAGTCGGGCATGATGACCATACGGCGGACCAAGTTCGCCAAATCGCGCCAAGTGCCCGTTCACCCGAGCACGACGGATGCCTTGAGGCGCTATCGCTCGCTCCGCAATCACCATGTCGAGATCACCAACGAATCGCCATTTTTCGTGAGCACGCGGGGCCGGCGCCGGGGATATGGACTGAGCCTGCGTCAGGTGCATCGGGTCTTTTTCGGCTTGCGCGATCAAATGGGGTGGCGCAACCGCGGCGTTCCAGATGGCCCGCGAATCCACCAGTTGAGGCACACATTCATCGTCCGTCGCGTGATGCTCTGGCATTCCCAAGGCGTGGACGTCGATCAGGCGATGCTGGCGCTGTCGACCTATGTGGGCCACGCGATGGTGACCAACACCTATTGGTACCTCACCGGCGTGCCCGAGTTGATGGCGGTGGCGGCGTCCAAATTCGAGCCGTTCATGCCGTCGCCGGAGGTGCCCCATGCGTGACGCTACCGCTCCGCCGCCACCTTCGTTCCCATCGCTGGTCCAGCAGTTCTTCACTGAATATCTGGTCACCCAGCGTGCTTTGAGCTCCCGCACCATCGCGTCTTACCGCAACTCCTGGATGCTGTTCCTGGACTTCGCGCACAACCGACTGGGCAAACTGCCCACGGCGCTGTGCCTGGCCGACATCGAACCCGACTTGGTGCTGGCGTTCCTCGATCACCTAGAGCAGCACCGGCAGAACTCGGTGCAGAGCCGCAACCTGAGGCTGGCGGCGCTGCGGGCGTTCCTCAAGTTCGCGGCGCGGCGCGACGTATCGTCGTTGCACGTCATCGAGCGAGCACTCGGCGTGCCGACAAAGCGCTTCGAGCGGCCGATCCTCGGCTTCCTGTCGCGCGAGGAGATGTTGACGGTGATCGGCCAGCCTGGCGACACCTGGACCTCTCAGCGCGACCATCTGCTGCTGGCCATGCTGTACAACACCGGAGCAAGGGTCTCGGAGATCATCGGCGTCCGGGTGGCAGATGTGGTTCTGGACGGTGCGCCTTGTGTTCACCTTCGCGGCAAGGGCCGCAAGCAACGCTCGACACCCCTGTGGAAGACCACAGTTCAGGAAATCCGGGCCTGGCTGCGGTGCAACCCAAAGCTGGGTGCGGATGCCGCCTTGCTGCCGAACCGCGACGGCCACGCGATGACACGCTCCAACGTCACGCAACGTCTGGACATCGCCGTCGCACGTGCCGCCGAGGTGGATACCAGTCTCGCCAAACGAAGCATCTCGCCCCACACGATCCGCCACTCGACAGCAATGCATCTGCTTCAGTCCGACGTGGCTTTCAGCGTGATCGCTCTCTGGCTCGGACACGAGAGTACGACCACGACGCACCGATACGTCGAGGCCAATCTGGAAATGAAAGATAAAGCATTGGCCAGACTTCAGGAACCCGACACGAAGATGCGCCGCTACCACCCGCCTGATGCATTGATGCAGTTTCTGCAGGCGCTGTAATTATGCAGAGTGCCAACGGCCCCAGTCCTCACCGGCACTGGGGCCGAGGCAAAAACTGTGCATAAGTGGGTTCTGTGCATTAGGGTCGGTTTGAGCCGTTGGCTCGGGGTCGAGGGCGGTCGATGAACTCGACGGGCCGGGAACGGCTTCACCGGGTGGGTAGCCGTCGTTCCCGATTTGCCCGGAATGTGATGCCCCAGGCTTGAAAGCGGCCATTCGGGGCCTGAAGCCGGGACACCGTTGGCAGGCAGAAGGGCAGAGGAATATCCTCGTTCATAAGGGGGCTGCCGCTCCTCGGAGGCGAGGTACCGCATGGACGTAGCGGCGTGGCTACAGGGTTTGGGCCTTGAGCGCTATGCGCCGGCCTTCCGCGACAACGATGTCGACGCCGAGGTGTTGCTGCGGCTAACGACCCAGGATCTGCGCGAACTCGGGGTTGCGTCGATCGGGCATCGCCGGCGACTTCTCGACGCGATCGCCGCGCTCGGCGCCGGGGTACCCGCCGCACCCCGCGATACGCCGGCAGCAGCGGAGGCCGAACGCCGACAGTTGACGGTGATGTTCTGCGACCTGGTCGGCTCGACGGCACTCTCGACCCGTCATGACCCGGAGGATTTGCGGGAGCTGATCGGGGACTATCAGCGCGCCGTTACCGAGACGGTCGGCCGCTTCGAGGGGTTTGTTGCCAAATATATGGGCGACGGGGTGCTGATCTATTTCGGCTACCCGCAGGCGCATGAGGACGATGCCGAGCGAGCGGTGCGGGCGGGGCTGGCGGTAATCGAGGCGGTCGGCCGATTGCCCGCGCGACAGCATCTGAGCGTGCGGCTCGGCATCGCCACCGGGCTCGCCGTGGTCGGCGATCTGATCGGCGAGGGTGCCGCACAGGAGCGCGGCGTCGTCGGCGAGACGCCGAACCTCGCCGCCCGGCTGCAGGGTTTGGCCGCGCCGAACACGCTGATCATCGGCGAAGCGACCCGCCGGCAGGTCGGCGGGCTGTTCGACCTCGCCGATCTCGGACCGCAAGCTCTTACTGGGTTTGCCGAGCCGCAACCGGCATGGCGGGTCATTGGCGAGAGCGGGATGTTGAGCCGGTTTGAGGCGTTGCGCTCGGGGGCGACGCCGCTCGTCGGGCGTGACGAGGAAGTCGAGCTGCTCTTGCGCCGCTGGCACCAGACGAAGAGCGGCGAAGGACGGGTGGTGCTGATCTCCGGCGAGCCCGGCATCGGCAAGTCGCGGCTCGCCGCGGCAATTTCCGAGCACATCGGAAACGAGCCGCATACGCGCTTGCGCTATTTCTGCTCCCCGTACCACCAGGACAGCGCGCTCTATCCGTTCATTGCGCAGCTCGAACGCGCCGCCAGGTTCGCCCGCGACGACACGGTCGAAGCCAGGCTCGGCAAGCTGCGGGCACTGCTTGCGTTGGGCGCGCGGGATGACGGCGATATCGCGCTGTTGAGCGAGCTCTTATCGTTGCCGAGTTCCGCCGCGGGCCTCACCCTCAGCCCGCAACGCAAACGGGAGAAATTGTTCGAGGCACTGCTCGGCCAGCTCGAAGCCGAGGCGCGGCGCCGGCCGGTGCTGATGGTGTTCGAGGACGCGCACTGGATCGACCCGACCTCGCGCGAGCTGCTGGATCTGACCGTCGACCGGGTGCGGCATCTGCCGGTGCTGCTGGCGATCACCTTTCGACCGGAATTCCAGCCGCCCTGGGTCGGCCGCTCCCATGTCACGAGTTTGGCGCTCAATCGGCTCGGCGAACGCGACGGCGAGGCGCTGGTACAGAAGCTCGCCGGCAATACGGCGCTCACCCCGAATATCGTCGTCGAGATCGTCGAGCGCACCGACGGGGTGCCGCTCTTTGTCGAGGAGCTGACCAAGGCGGTGCTGGAAAGCGCCGTGCGGGGAGGCCGGGTTGCCGCGGTGCTCGGAACGGCATCGCTTGCCGCGCTGTCGGTGCCGGCAACCTTGCACGCCTCGCTGATGGCGCGGCTCGACCGGCTCGGCCCGACGCCCAAGGAGATCGCGCAGATCGGTGCGGTGCTCGGCCGCGAGTTTGCCTATGAACTGATCGAGCCGGTGGCGCAGCGTCCCAAGAGAGAGCTGCAAGCCGCGTTGGATCAGCTCGGCGATGCCGGGCTCCTGTTTTGCCGCGGTACCGCTCCGCACGCCTCCTACCTCTTCAAGCATGCGCTGGTGCAGGATGCTGCCTACTCGACGCTGTTGCGCGGGCGACGGCAGGAATTGCACGCGCGCGTCGCGGCAACACTGGAGGCAAACTTCTCAGACACCATCGCGACAAAGCCCGAGCTATTGGCTCATCATTTCGCCGAGGCGGGGCTCGCGGAGCGCGCGATACAATATCTGATGGAAGCCGGGCGGCGGGCATTGCAGGGCTCGGCAATGGCGGAAGCTGCTGCGCTGCTGCGCCGAGGCCTGGCGCTCGCGCCCAGCCTGCCCGAAGGCATCGGGCGCCAGGAACGCGAACTCGATCTGCAAATCGCTTTCAGTCAAGCCCTGATCCCAACGCAGGGCTTTGCCGATCCGGCGGTGGGCGAGGCCTGCGCCCGAGCGCGCCAGCTCTGTGAAGAGCTAGGTTCTTTGGACAAATTATTGTCAATCCTCTACGGCCAATGGGCGCATCACTCAGTGACCGATCTGGGATTGGCAAGCAAACTCGCCGCGGAAATACGACACTTTAGCGAGTTGCAAGGTGACAATGTCGCGCACGTGATGAGCTGTCGCGCGAGTGGGCTCACGCATTTATTTCTAGGTGACTTCACAACCGCACGCGCTTGCCTTGAGGACGGTCTTGCGCGTTACGACATAGCCCAGCGACCCTCTTATGTTTCAGTTTATGCGACAACAGATCCACTTATCTTTTTTCAGTCATACTTGTCAGTGGCGCTCGTCTGCTCCGGGCATTTCGGTCGAGCGCGGTCGTGCTCCAATTCAGTGCTTGCGTATGCCCGCAGTCTCTCGCACGCGCACTCGCTCGTTTTTGCACTTCACTGGAGCTGGGTGGAGCGCCAGTGCGCTCGATCGGAGCCGGCAGCATTATTATTGCTGGCTGACGAACTCTTGACCCTTTCCGACGAGCGCTCCTATGTGATGTGGCGTGCCCATGGCCTTGCAATTCGTGGATGGTGTTTGGCAGCTTTAGGTCGGCCGGACCAGGGCGTCCCGTTGCTTGACGCTGGGTTAGCTGAGGTCCGGGCTAGCGCGAAGCTCCACGTGCCATATGTTCTCACCCTGTTCGCGGATGCCTACAGAATTGCCGATCAACCCATGGTTGCGCTCTCACATGTCGCCGAAGCCGAGCAGCTTGCCGAAGCTACGCACGCCAGATGGCTGCAAGCCGAAACACTTCGGCTGCGGGGCAACTTGTTGCTTATCACCGGGGATCGCACTGCCGCCGAGTCGAGCTATCGCAACGCGATCGAACTCGCCCGGACGCAGGGCGCGAAGCTGTTCGAATTGCGCGCCACCGCGAGCCTCGCCCGGCTTTGGCGCGGTGAGGGCCGCCGCGCTGAAGCCCGCGAGATCCTCGCCCCGGTCTACGACTGGTTCACCGAGGGCTTCGACACCGCCGACCTGAAAGACGCAAAGGCGCTGCTCGAAGAACTGACGTGATCCTGTCGTAAGCATGGCCGGCGGTCTGGCACGAACGACCGCTTTCTGGCCGGTCCGACCATCCGCTGGCGCGGCACGAATGTCTCTTGAGGGTCGGCTTGAGCCGTTGGCTCGGGATCGAGGGGGGTCAATGGTCTCGACGGACCGCGAATGGCTCCACCGGGTAGAGTCGGAATGTGGCGCGGTGGCCTTAGGTCAGGCATGCGTGTTGCCGCCTCTTTCGTTTGGCGGTGCCTTAGTGGCTCGACCATAGCTCCGTTTCCACATCCCGCTCATCGAACCGGACATGCGGATTTCCCTGCATCCGGCTCTCGGACAAGACCTCACGCCTTCGTCCACGGCACGTCGTGCCCAAGCCGGGTCAGACGCACGAGCCCGAGGGTCTCGTAGAGGTGCGAGAGGGGATAGCTGCCGCCCTTACATCGTCTGGTCTTGTGCTTGAAGCGCAACCACCGACGCAACCGCACAGCCGTGTAGTTGTCGAGCGCCCGATACGCCGGATTGACGGTGCCTACCGAGAAGTAGTTCGCCCATCCGCGAAGGGTGCGGTTCAACTTACCCACCAGCTCTGTGGTTTCTTGCCAGGTATGTGCTCGGACGGTCAGCGCATGGACCTTGTCGACCACACGCTTGATGCTCTTCTTCGATGGCCGCTGTCCCAGGCGAGCCTGGCCGGTTCTCGGAGAATACATCCGCCCGAACGTATAACCCAGGAAGTCAAACTCCCCGTCCGGAACCTTGCAGATCCGTGTCTTCTCCTCGTTCACTGTCAGCTTCAGCTTGCCCATGATCGCGCGCAGGTGATGCAGCGCAGTCTCCGCGCTGCCCCTTCGGCACAGGATCACAAGGTCGTCCGCATAGGTGACGAGGCGAGTGCCGAGGCTTCGCTCAAGGCCGAACTTCTTCCAGCCCAACACGAACCGGCGCATGTAGAGGTTCGCCAGTAGTGGTGAGAGGGGCGAGCCCTGCGGACTGCCGCGCCGGTGGTCTCGCGCCTCGGTCGTGCGTGTTGTCCGGCCCCGTTGGTCGGTTTCTTCCACGGGGCAGTCCAGCCACATCTTGATCAGATGCAGCACGCGCCGGTCAACGATCCGGCGCGCCACCGACTTTAGGAGGTCGGTATGCGGAATGCTCCCGAAGTAGTCCGCGAGGTCGGCGTCGACGACTTCCGGGTGGCCACGGAACAGCCGCTCCTCCACCTCGACGACTGCCTGCTGGGCGTTGCGCCCAGCGCGATAGGCGTAGATTTCCGGCGGAAGATCGGCTTCGAAGATCGGCTCCAGCACCAGCATCGCTGCGGTCATGCAGACCCGATCCCGCACCGTCGAGATGCCCAGCGGCCTGAGTTTGCCGTTGGCCTTCGGTATAAACACTCGTCTGATTGGCTCCGGCCGGTAGCTCTCCTGCCTGAGCGCAAGCGCCAGTTCAGCCAGCCACCGTTCGACCCCATAGGCCTCGATGTCCGCAAAGTCCTGACCGTCTATTCCCGGCGCCCCCTTGTTGGCGCGGCACTGGGCATAGGCATGCGCCAGAATGTCGTCGCGGCTGATCTTGTCGTACAGGGCATAGAAGCGATAGCCGGCTTCTGCCTTCGCTTTCGCGTGTGACGCCCTCTGCAGCTTCTGAACACTCTTCGGAGTTGATAGGTTGCCCAATCTCCAGGTCCCTCACTACTTCCTGCGTCTGTCTTGAACCAAGGCCCCTTCCCTCCACCGGCATTACCCGGCTTCACCGGTACTACGGGCCTCTCCGCCACCCCATTGCGCCCGGCCTGTCCCTCGCGGGCGTCCGGTTGATCATCCCTGATCACGCATTGGGGCTTCCCGTGTTGCGCACGCTTTCCTTGTGTACATGCTGCCGCCACTACCCCGGTGCAGCAGATGGGCCTACTCCTCGCTCAAACTCGCCCATCCGTATCAGCCTTCCCCGAAACCACTATCGGGTCGGCCTGCACATCGACCTTTTCGAGGATTGCTCGGCGTTTACTCACGTTGCGGCCTGCACACTCGCGCGGTCACCAAAACCGTGACCGTTATCCGAAGGCTTCAGACATTTCGTCTCCTCCATGCCTGCTCCGGCTGCTTCCGGCTGGAGCGGTCGCCGGGCGGGGCTTGCACCCGCTGGAAAAGCGCCGCCTTGTCACGGCGCACGCGGAAAGCAGTCGTTCGGCCCCATCTATCGACCGCACCAAAGCCGAAAGATCGGATCTTGCGTTGACAGCCAGAACGCGTTTTGTCCTCTGATGCGAATAACGAAGCTGCAGAACAGCGATGTTGCGGGATAAGCGGCACAGGGACGCACGATGTATCCGGGTTTGCAGGCCAGGATCAGACCTCAGCGGCCGGCCGTCATCTTGGCGCAGAGCGGCGAGATTGTGACTTATGCTGAATTGGAGCGGCGCAGCAACCGGCTTGCTCATTTTCTGCGAGCAGCGGGACTCGGCCGGCTCGACCACTACGCGGTCTTTATGGAGAACAACGCCCGCTACGTCGAATGCTGTAGTGCGGGCGAACGGGCGGGCCTTTATTATACCTGTATTAACCCGTATCTGACGCCGGACGAGCTGGCATACATCCTGGAGAACTGCGAGTTGAAGGTCCTGATCACGTCGACCGAAAGGCGCGGTGTTGCGCTTCAGGCGATGGTGCAATGCCCGCGGATCGAGCGCTGCCTCGTTGTCGACGGCCCTGGCGACGACCCCAAGGTGGTCAATCTCGACGCAGCGGTAGAGGGATTTCCCGATGCGCCGATCGCAGACGAATTCCTCGGCGCCGCCATGCTCTACTCCTCCGGCACTACCGGACGGCCGAAGGGTATCTTGAGGCCGCTACCGGAAAATCCGCCCGCCCTGCAATTGCCAGTCTTCGACTTTATCGCGGAGTTGTGGCGTTTCCGCGACGGCCCGTTATATCTGTCCCCGGCACCGCTGTTTCACACGGCGCCGCTGCTTGGGGTCGCGCTGACGATCCGCGTGGGCGGCACCGCAATCATTATGGAGCGCTTCGACCCTGAGCAGTTCCTGGCGCTCGTCGAGCGCTATCGGGTGACGCACACTCAGCTAGTCCCGACGATGTTTTCACGGATGCTCAAACTGCCCGACGAAGTGCGCCGCCGATACGACGTCTCTTCGTTGGAGATCGCGATCCACGCGGCGGCGCCTTGTCCGGTGCCGGTAAAGGAGCAGATGATCGAGTGGTGGGGTCCCATCATCTTCGAATATTACGCTGCCACTGAAGGCTACGGTTTTACCGCTTGCGACACTGCCGAGTGGCTCGCCCACCGCGGCACGGTTGGCCGCGTATTGCTCGGCGAATTGCATGTGCTCGACGAGGACATGCAACCGGTGGCAACTGGCACGCCCGGTACCTTGTGGTTCAAGACGGCGAACGCGTTCGAATACTTCAAGGACCCGGAGAAGACCGCGGAGGCGCGCTCGCCCGACGGCACGATGAGCACGGTTGGCGATGTCGGCTATGTCGATGAGGACGGCTACGTCTAACTGACGGACCGGCGGACCTTTATGATCATCTCCGGCGGCGTGAACATCTACCCGCAAGAATGCGAGAACTTGCTGATGACGCATCCCAAGGTAGCTGACGCTGCGGTGTTCGGCGTACCCAACTTGCTGAGGAGCTCATCGCCTTCTGCAGGCAGCATCCCGCCCACATCAAATGCCCGCGATCGGTCGACTTCGAAGAGGAATTGCCACGGCTGCCGACCGGCAAGCTTTACAAACGCTTGCTGCGCGACCGCTATTGGCGCGAGCGAAAAAGTCGGCTCGTGTGAAGCGGGAGCCTATATCCCTTTCCCCAATTTCGATGCGTGTTGGAAGCGGCTCACATGGGGTGCACATGCCCGCTTTAACGCCGCCGCCCAGGCCGCGTCATCGAACAAGATGATCTGACTCGACTGACAGAGTGCCTTGTCGAGCCACTGGCGTTTGGGCGGGAGCAGCCGATCGCCGGTCCATAGGGACTCGACCCGCGCGCAGCTATCGGTCAGATCGAAGGTATTGGCGAAGATCGCGAGCCCGTCGCTGCGGCCCTCCCGGGCGCCGAGCCGTTTGCCCCTCGGTGCCTTTCATTTACCACATGAAGTACTCGGCGCGAAGACCAAGGGAACAGCGTCGTGCGTCTATCGCGACAAGCCGTCTAGCGGCATCCTCAAGACGAGGTTTCTCTATGCTGCCGATAATACGTCATCCTGGAGGAGTAAAGTTCCTCCTAGTTTGGCGTCTCGCAAACGGGATGGCGGGGCGGTCCTACGCTGAAGACAATTTCCGAGGCGCGATGCCTGCCATCTCGGCGAAAACGGCCTTGGCTCGTCGGACATCGGTGCTCTCGAAGCCCTCCGTGAACTCGGCGAGGACGGGTGCGAGCAAGGCCCGGGCCGCATCGCTCCGTCCGGCCCGGCGCCAGAAGCGCGCTTGGCTCGTCGCGGCCCGCAACTCGAAGAGCTTGGCGCCTCGGTCCCTTGCCGTTTGCCGCGCCAGATCGAACGCGGCCGCGATCGTCGATCCGGCGCCGCCCGTGGCCTCGAAGGCGACGCCGCGCAGCCGGTGCAGCTCCGGCTCGATGTAGCGCTGTTGCGACTCTCGGCAAAGCTTCTCGCATTCGCTGAAGATCGGGAATGCCTCCTGATGCCGACCGTGCGCCACCAGCAGTTCCGCCAAACTCAGTACGTAAACCGGCACCCAGAGATTGGCCATGCGCTTGTGCCGCAGCTCGAGCCCGTACCGGATCCGCGCGATGCCTTGATCCAAGGCCGCGGACTTGGCCTCTACCCAGCCGAGCACCACCTCCTCGTGCCAGCGGTAATACCGAATATCGGCTTCGTCAGCCAATCGACGCAAGGCAGTGGCGGCAAGGTTGGCGCCGTGGACGTCACCGGCGATCAAATTCGCCAAGGCGATGTGCATCAGCACGTAGCCTTCCGTCTCCTGCGAGCCGATTCGCCGCGCCTCGGCCAGCGCCTCCTCGGCTCCCCGTGTGGCCTGGTCCAAACAGCCCTGCTGCTGCAGAACGAGCATTCTTCGAGACATCAGTGCAGCGGGGAAATCGTGGGGCCAGTCGTCGAATACGAACCTCGACCCTTCAGGGCTAAACTCTTTCATCGCCACATCGGAGCATTCGCGGGCTCGGCGAATGTCGCCGCGGACCAGCGAGCTATAGGCCAGGATCGAGTGGCCGAGGCTGGCCGCATTCCTGGAGTTGGCCTGAGTGGCGCGCTGAATCAGTTTGTCACCCAGTAACTCGGCCTTGCTCAAATCCGATCTGACCAAGGCCAGCGCGGCCTGACCCCAGAGAACACGCAGCGCCTCGACCGTTGAACCCACTTGTTCTTTCAGTTGGGCGATTCTGGCGTAGTTTTCCTCCGATTGCGGGGAGGCGAACCCGGTCGTGACGACCAGTGGCGCGATCAGGCGGAACCGCAATTCGCCCTCGAGGTGGTCTCGCTCCGGCCGCTGGGGCCGCTTTTCGAGAAGCGCTAGCGCGGTCTGGATGTGGCTGGTCGCTTCGACATGCGCCGATTGGCTGAGGGCCCGATCGCCGGCCCGCTGCCACCATGGAATTGCCTGCTCGATCAACCCTGCCTCGGTGTAGTGGTAAGCCAGAACCTCCGGCTGCATGTTCACCGCCTCGGTGAATTCGGCTTCCAGTGTGCGAGCAATCTCGGCATGCAGCGCCGCCCGCCGGCTCAGCAGCAGGGAGTTGTAAGCAACGTCGCGCACCAGCGCGTGCATGAAGGTATAGCTGGCATCGGGCGGCTGACCGTTGCAGAATAGAAGGCCTGCCTCGGTGAGTTGGGTCAGACCCTGCCGCAGACGCCGGCGGCCGAGGCCGGCGCACGCAGCTAGTCTTACTGCGTCAAGAATCGGGGATCGTTGGCCTTTTGCGGATTGGCGCATTGCAGCAAGGGCATCTCGGGAGGGTCCTGGCGAGGCCGACGATGATCCGTCGGCGGATGGTTGCGATCGAGTTGGGAACGTGTCGTTCGGGTCGGATCGGCGGCGCCTCTGGGTCGGTAACCCTCGGGAAGGCCAGATCCCGAGAAGAGCGTGGCGGAAGTCGGTCCTGAGGGGGGAAGGGCGCCGCGTTCGGCGATCAAGAAGCCGTAGGCGGCGATACAAAGTGTGGCGTGGTGGTGGAAGCCGCGCCACCCGCGCCCTTCGTAGTCACCAAAGCCAAGCTCCTGTTTGAGTTCCTGATAATCGCGCTCAATCCGCCAGCGCAACTTTGCGATGTCGACCAGCTGATCAAAGGCGACATCCTCGGGCAAGGTGGCAAACCAATATTTCGTCGGCTCGGTTTCGCCTTGCGGCCACTCGATCAGCAGCCACTCTTCGGCGCGCGGTTCGCTTAGCTTGGTATCGCGATGCGCTGGCCGCACCCTCTGCCGTGCGAAGCGTGAAGTGAGCCAATCGGCGCTGCCCTCGCGCCAGGTAATGGTCTGCCACGCTTGTGCCGGCAGACCCAGAGCGAGCGCCTTTACCGAGACCGGCTGATGCTCGTCGTCGCGCCGCAGCAACTTGGGTGGTCGACCGCTCCCGCGGCCACGTTGCGGTCGTAACGGCTCAATTCCCGGCGGCCAGACCGAGGTATTGGGACCGATACCCGCCGCGTAGCGCAAGCCGAGCGCTGTGATCTCAGTTCGCAGCCCGGTGTCGTTGCCGTAGCCGGCATCCATCAGCACCACGCCCTCGGGCAGCGCCGCCGCCCGAGCCGCTTTGATCTGCCCCAAGGCGATCTCAGGCTTGGTTTGGAAAGCAACCGTCGCCGGCACTTTGGCCTTGTCCCGACGCGCTTGGTCCTGGGCCCAGTCCTCCGGCAGATAGAGCCGATAAGCGACCGGCAAGCTGGCGTCGTGGTTGGCCAGAGACAAGCTCACCGCGACCTGGCAGTTGTCCTGCTTGCCGAGCTGGCCGCAATATTGCCGCGTCACCCCGACCGAGTGCTGTCCCTTCTTGGGAAAGCCCGTATCGTCGATGATCCACGCCTCGACCGGACCGCTGCGCGTGACCGCCGGCAGCACCAGTTCTCCCACCTTGTCCAGCATCGCTGCGTCCGACCACGGCGCGTTGCCGACAAAATGAAGCAAGGACTGATGCTTCGCGGCAACCGCCGCCGGAGCCGTCACCGCCGCCAGCGGCTCCACGCTCTTCCGTGCCAGCGGCATCATCAGCCCCAAGCAATAATCGCGCATCGGTTCCTGCCGGTCGGCATGGCCAAGTACCTGACCAAGGGCCTCGACATAGGCCACAAATCGCGCTTCACTCCCCTCACACTCGGTGCCGTCCATTCCGATCCCCCAATCGGTCAAGAACTGGGCTTATATACCATATCGTGTTCCTCCAACCTACAACAATACAGCATAGAAGATTTTGTAACTCAGTAAGATTAGCACCCTTGGCGAAAAGCACGGTACATGCACATTGGTCAAAAAGGGCAGGCTGTTTTGGCGGCCCAGCCGATCGGCCTCGTCGAGGCGCTTTAGCAGCTCATCCGGCTCGCCGCGAAAGTCGAAGAGCCATGCACCTAGCGTCAGCGCAAAACCGAGGTCGAAAGGATGCCCAAGTCGGCGTGCGAAGGCGTCTCTTTCATCGCTGATCTTCACGGCTTGGTCGGGGTATCCGACCATCCAGGTCAGCAGCGCTGCGTAAACTAAGCTATTTGTTTTTGGATCCGTGTTGAGGACGCCGACCAAATGGTCGTGCCGCTCTTCGCTGTAGAGCGCCAGCACCTGGTCGGCGTGCTCGCGGGATTTGGTCAGCTCGCCGAGCCAAAAATAGGAGATCGCGGCGCGGAGGTGCCCGATGATCAGCAGATCGGGGTCCTGGTAAGCAGCGGCGGCTTTTTGTATCTCCGCGACCCAATGGAGCAACTCGGCCTGCCGTCCCCTCACCAACACATTGGCGCAGAGTCCCCCCAGGATCCGCACCAATGAATCGCGCCGGCGGAGCGAGTCTGCCAGCGCGAGTGCGGGATGCAGGCTGTCCCACACCTCCTGCGCCGGCCAACCCTTGAGCGCCATCCAGGCGGTCCCCAACGAAGTGCGCAAATCCAGTTCGCTGCCGTCGCGCTCCGCCGAGGGCGGCAGCGCGGCGACCAGCTGCAGCCCCTTGTTCAGATGCGCGATCGCTTCGGCAAGCGCCATGCGCTTGAGCGCCAGACTGCCCGCCTTCTGCCAGAGCGGGATCGCCCTCTCGGGCTGTTTGGCTTCCGTGTAGTGATGCGCCAAGAGCTCGGGCTCGGTCGCCTCGATGTTTGGAAAACGCTCTTCGATTACTCTGGCGATCTTGCCGTGCAACTTCTGCCGGCGCCGCCTGAGCAATAAATCATAGGCCGCGTCCTGCACCAGCGCGTGCTTGAAGGTGTAATCCGCGTCGGGCGGCGTGCCCCGCTGGAACGCCAGCCCCAATTCGATCAGTTGCGCCAATGCCCGATCGAGATCCGGTTGGGCATGCGCCGCCACCGCGGCGAGCAGCTCGTACGAAAACTCGCGCCCGATTGCGGCACCGATCTGCGCGATCTCCTTCACCGGGGCGAAGCGATCCAGCCGCGCCATCAGCGAATCGCGCAAGGTTGGCGGGATCGCCAGTGTCCCCGCGGATACGGCATACTCCCAGCGGTCACCGACATCGCGGAGCGCCGCAGATTCCAATATCGACTTGGTCAGCTCTTCGACGAAAAGCGGCACGCCGTCGGTCTTGGCGAGGATCTGTTCCAGCAAGTCCGCGGGCAGCGCCTTGCCAAGGGCCAGCCGCGACACCATCGCCGCGCTCTGCCCCCGCGTAAGCTTGGGAAAGCGACAGCGCTATGACGTGGCCGTGGTGCGGCCAGCGGGCGGAAAACTCGGGCCTATGCGTGATCACCACCAGCAGCGGCATGTTCCGCACGCGATGGATCAGCAGATCCATCACTTCGAGGGTGGTGGGATCGGCCCAATGCATGTCCTCGAACAGCATTACCGTCGGCTGCCGGCGGGCGATGGCCTCCGTCGTGTCGACCAGCGCGCGCAATGTCTCGTCCTTGAATTTCTGCGGCGTCATCGCGAGCGCGCCGTACCGTTCGTCACACGCGATGGAGAGCAGCGACGCGATGAAGCGCACGTCCTCGCTGGGCCGCCCGTATTGGCCGACCACCAGCGCCTCCAGCGCGTCGAGCTTTTGTTCCGCGTCTCGTAGCGCGCGAACCGCAAGGCGCGCTCGAAATTGTCGATGATCGGGTAGAACGCGCTGTCGACGTAGTACGGCGAGCAGTGGAACCGCAGGCTTCTGGCGCCGCCCTGCTCCAGCCGCGCCCGCAGCTCGCTCAGGATGCGGCTCTTGCCGATGCCGGGCTCGCCGGAGAGCAGCACCACCTGCCCCTCGCCGTCCCGCGCCAGGCGCCAGCGCTCCATCAGCAGGCCGAGTTCGTGCTCGCGGCCGACGAAGCCGGTCAGCCCGCCGCTGCGCTCCGATTTCGAACCGGCTCTCGACACCCGAGACGCCCTCGACCGCCCAGGCCTCGACCGGCTCGGCAAAGCCCTTGAGCTCGTGCCGGCCGAGCACACGCAGGTTGAAACGATCGCCGAGCAGCCGGCGCGTGCCGGCGGCGATCGCCACCGTGCCGGGTTCGGCCAACCCCTGAAGGCGGGCAGCGAGGTTCGGCGTCTCGCCGACGATCCCGCGCTCCTGGGCCTCGCCCTCGCCGACGAGGTCGCCGACCACCGCGAGGCCGGTCGCGATTGCCGATGCGGACCTGCAGCGGCTCGGGAGCCGCCAGCCCGGGCACCGCGTCGGTCAGGGCAAGCCCGGCGCGCACCGCGCGCTCGGCGTCGTCCTCGTGGGCGGCCGGGTAGCCGAAGTAGACCAGCACGCCATCGCCCATGTATTTCGCCACGAAGCCGTCGAACCGGCGCACCGCTTCGGCAACGCCGCGGTGGTAGGCGCCGATCACCTCGCGCAGGTCCTCGGGATCGAGCCGCACCGACAGGGCCGTCGACCCCACCAGGTCGCAGAACATGACGGTGACCTGGCGCCGTTCGGCCTCCCGGACGGCCGCAGCCGCGGGTGCGGGCGGCGCTTTGGTCGCGCCCTCGGACCGGGCGGCGATGGCGCGCAGCAGCTTCTTGCGGTGGCCGAGCGTGACCCCGAGCCGTTCCAGGTCCGCCTCGGTCAGGTCGGGCAATACCGAGGGATCGATATCGGCCTCGACGAATGTTGGGGCGTACTGGGGCAGACCGAGCGTCTGCAGCCATTCCTCGATCGGTTCCATTTGGGACCAATCCCTGCCGGGCCCGCCGTCCCGGCGATCCCCGGAACGCCCGCCCCCTCCGCCCGCCCGCCAGGGCGGGCGGGCCTGGGGCAGGCTCTGGGCGGGCGGCCGTCCGGGGACGGACGCGTCTCGAACCACGTACGGCGCAGATGCAGCGCAATTCTTGCCCAGCCTCAGAGCGCGGACCCGTGGGCCAGTGTGGCGGCGAGAAATCTCAGCCCACCCCAGGCCAAATTTCGCTTCTGCCAGACCGGCGCCCGCTCCAAGTTCGACGCCGCAAATGGACGACACGCCCGCCGCTGCACCTGCAGGCCGTTTGCAGCAAAATTCCTCGTAATGGTTGAAAATCCGCATCGGCACCGCCTTGGCTGCGGCCCCTTCGATGCCCGGCAAGGATAGCAGGGTACGATGCGATCAAGGCAATTTTACGATTAACATTAGCGCACCGTTTGGATGGCGGGCGGGCCGACGGCGAACGGGACGGGATCGCCGGCAATCAGCCGGGGACGACGCCGCGGCAGGAGAGCGCGAGCGCCGCGAACGAGCGCGGGCCGTCCGGCCGGCCGGTCAGATAAGCGCTGCGCAAATGGCGGACGAGCCGGTCGCGCCGGCCTTCGTCGAGGCTCACGACATAGGCGCCGAGCATGCCTTCGCCGCTCGCATAGGGTTCCCAATAATCGGCGAAATCGGCAAAATCCATGCGGATCGTCAAGGTCCGCTCGTCGATCTCGACGAGACCGGCATCGGCCCAGACCCGCTGCAGCGCGCCCGGCGCGTAGATCGGCCGGCCCAATGTGCGGTCGCGGGCCGTGGCGGCGGCTTCGTCGAGTGCGGCGGCGGTGTCCCAGAACATGCGGTTGGCAACGGCACCTCCCGGCGAGTCCCAGAACGCGGCGCAGACCACCCCGCCCGGCCGGGTGACGCGGCGCATCTCGGCGACCGCCGCCTCGGGTCGCGGCAAGACCGCGGGCAACACCAGCATCGAGAGCGCCCGATCGAAGCTGGCGTCGGCAAAGCCCAGCGCGGTGCCGTCGCCGTGCTCGATCCGGATGCGCGGGTCGTGGTTTTTCGCGCGGGCCGCGGCGAGATAGATCTCGGAATAATCGATCGCGACGAGGCTCGCGATATCGGCCGCTTGCGGCAGTGCGAAGGTCAGGCTGCCGGTGCCGCAGCCGATTTCGAGCAGCCGCTCGCCGGCGGCGATCCCGGCATGGGCGATAAAGAGCGGCGCCAGGCGCCGGCTCCAGCGCCCCATCAGCCGCTCGTAATTGGCCGCGTCACGGGCGACGAACATCGACGGCATCGGCGCTTTCTCCCGGCTGGCGATCGGCGCGAATTTAACCTGCGCACGACGAGACGCAACCGCCTCGGCTCAGCCCTTGCCGGGCACCGCGCGCCGCCGCATTCTCCGCGCTCGGATCAAGGAGGAGATGAGATGATCTACGAATTGCGGATCTACCATTGCGTGCCTGGCCGGCTGCCGGACCTCTTGAAGCGGTTCGACACGATCACCCTGCCGTTGTGGGAACGGCATCGCATCCGCCAGGCCGGGTTCTGGACCGTGGCGATCGGGCCGTCGAACCAGGATCTCTATTACCTGCTGCAATGGGAGTTGCTCGACGAGCGCGCGCAGAAATTCGCCGCGTTCCAGGCCGACCCCGAATGGCAGGAAAAGCGCGCGGCGACCGAGGCCAACGGCCCGATCGTCGCCTCGATCAGCAACACGATCCTGCTGCCGACCGCCTTTTCGGCGGTGAAATAGGAGGCGCCGACATGCTCTACGAGCTGCGCATCTATCATTGCCTGCCGGGCCGCCTGCCGGATCTTCTGCGGCGTTTCGACACGATCACGCTCGGGATCTGGAAGCGGCACGGCATCGAGCAGGCCGGGTTCTGGACCACCGGGATCGGCGAGTTGAGCCAGACCCTGCATTATTTTCTCAAATGGCAGTCGCTCGCCGAGCGCGAGACGAAATGGAGCGCGTTCATGGCCGATCCCGAATGGCAAACGAAGCGCGCCGAAACCGAGAGGAACGGCGCCATCGTCGCCCGGGTCGAGAACTACATCCTGCAGCCGACGGGCTTTTCGGCAGCGAAATAGATAAAAGGAGGTTGGCCGACGGGTGAGCGCCGGCTCACGGTTGTTGTCATTGCGAGCGCAGCGAAGCAATCTCGACGTCGCAGAATCCGCAGCGACGAGATTGCCGCGGCGCCTGGCGGCGCCTCGCAATGACGCCGGGTAGCTGGTTCGAACGATTTATCTCCGGCAGGTCGACGACAGCCGGTGGGGGAACAATAAGGCCTGCGCGTGGGCGGCGCCGCGCCTGCCGCGGTCAAATGGCCCGGCTCCGCCGCGGCGCCAGCCGCGCCTGGAGCGAACCGAGGAGGCCCTGCGGCAGAAAAATGATGAATACGACCAGCAAAGTGCCGTAGACGAGGTTGTCCCAGCCGACGGCGCCGGTGCCGAACCAAATGCGCAAGGTCTCGGTCAAAAGGATCGTGACCAGGGCGCCGACGGTCGGCCCGAGCGGCACGTAGAGCCCGCCGACGACCGCGGCGAACACCATCTGCAACGACACCGCGATGCCGCTGACCGTGTCGGGCGAGATGAACATCTGGTATTGGCAATAGATCGCCCCGGCAAAGCCGGTCATGACCGCACTCAGCAGCGTAATCTTCAGCTTCTCAAGGGTCACGTGCACGCCCGCCGCGGCCGCCGCGTCCTCGTCCTCGGCGATCGCCTCCAACGCATAGCGCAGCATGCTGCGGTCGACGCGCCAGCGGATCAACAGCCCGAATGCCCAGACGCCGAGCGCGATCAGGTACCAGGTCTCCTTGCCGACAAACTGGACGGCGTAGATCGAGCTGCCGCCCTGATAGCGCTCCGGCGTATAGCCAAGCGACCCGCCGGTCACATCGCGCGTTGCGGTGACGACCTGCAGCACGATGGCGCTCAACGCCAGGGTCAAGAGCGCAAAGTAATGCCCGGTGATGCGAAACCGGAAACACGGATAGCCGACCAGGGCCGCCACCGCCGCCGTCGCCAGCACCGCCAGCGGAATCTCGAGCCAGGGGCTCACATGCCAATAATTCCAAAGCAATGCCGTGACGTAGGCGCCGATGCCGAGGAACCCGCCATGCCCGAGCGAGACCAGTCCGAAGCGGCCCATCACCGACCATGAGGTGTAGGCGAACGACCAGATCAGGATCAGGACGAGGATGTGGAGCGGGTAGGCCTGATGGTAGACGAACGGCAAAACGACGAGTGCCGCTGCAGCGATCCATGGCAACGGACGGCTCATGACCGGCGCGCCAAGAGGCCCTGCGGCCGGACGAACATCAGTACGACAAAGATTGCGAACGCGAAGACGTAGCCCCACTCCTGATCAAGATAAAGACCGGACACCGAAAAGATCTCGGCGAACAGAAACGCGGCGACAAAGCCGCCGATCGTGTTGCCGAGACCGCCCAGCACAACGATCAGGAAGGTGATCGGCGCAAAGGTCAGGCCGACGAACGGCTGGACGTCGTATTGCAGAACCAGGAGGCAGGCGGCGAGCCCGGCCAATGCGCCGCCGATCAGCGAGGTGACGATGTAGATCCGCCGCGCATCGACCCCGATCAGCGGCATCACCTCGCGATCCTGCGCGATGGCGCGGATCGCCGTGCCGATATAGCTCTTGGCAAGAAACAGGTAGAGCACCACCATTCCGGCCAATGCCGCGGCACAGGCCAGGAGCCGCGCAAAGCTGATATACATGCCGGCGACTTCGAGCACCGGCAGGCGGATGCCGAGATTGCGGAAGTCGATGCCGAACATTACGGTCGCGGCGCTCTGCAACAGGAACAATACGCCGCCGGTGGCCAGCAGCTGATTGATCGGCGGCGTGCCGAGGAGCGGCGCGATGACCAGCACGTGCAGCAGCACGCCGAGGAGCCCGACACCGGCGATCGAGATCAGCGCCGCGAGCAAGAACGGCACATGGTACGAGACATAGAGGAAATACATCCCGTACATGCCCATCATGATCAACTCGGCGTAGCAGATCCACACCACGTCGATGACGCCGAATACGAGGTTGAGCCCGAGCGCCAGCAGGGCGAACACGCCGCCGAGCAGAAACCCGTCGAGCACCGCTTCGACAAGGTAGATGTCGAAGATCCTGAACATCGCCCCGTTCTCCCCGGTCAGACGCCGAGATAGGCTTCGCGGATAACGGCGCTGCCGAGCAGCTCGGCGGCGGTGCCGCTCGACCGGATCGTGCCGGCCTCGAGCAGATACGCGCGATCGACGACGCGCAGCACCTGCCGGACGTTCTGCTCGACGATCAGCACGGTAAGCCCGGTCGCTCGCAGGCGTTCGACCAGCGCGAAAACCTGCTGCACGATCACCGGCGCCAGACCGG
Organism: uncultured Alphaproteobacteria bacterium; assembly: GCA_963772295.1. GTDB lineage: Bacteria > Pseudomonadota > Alphaproteobacteria > ATCC43930 > CGMCC-115725 > AP-15. Next base: position 289,124 of record CAVYWO010000013.1, on the reverse strand, counting down.
CAGATGGTTCGTCGAGCAACAGGAGCTTGGGCATCGACATCAGGGCGCGGCCGATCGCGCACATCTGCTGCTCGCCGCCCGACAACGTGCCGGCGAACTGGCGGCGTCGCTCTTCGAGACGGGGGAAGAGACCGAAGACAAAATCGAGGTTCTGGCGGAATTTTGGCCTGGCGGCGGCGATAAAGGAACCCATCCGCAAGTTGTCCTCGACCGTCATGCGCGGGAACAGTCGGCGGTTTTCCGGGACGTGCGCAATGCCCCGCTCGACGATGCGATGCGCCGGGGCGGCCAAGAGATCGGCGCCCTCCATCGTGATCGCCCCGCGCATCGGCCTGATCAGGCCCGAGATCACCCGCATCAGGGTCGTCTTGCCGGCGCCGTTGGGGCCGATCACCGCCACCGCCTCGCCGCTCTTGATCGCCAGCGACACGTCGAGAAGGGCGCGAAAGCCGCCATAGCCCGCATCGACCGAGGCGAGTTCGAGCATCCGGTGCAACGTCAGTTGCGGATCGTCGCCGCCGGCACGATTTCGGCGTCGGTTCCGAGGTAAACCTCGATCACCCGCGGGTCGGCTGCGACCTTCGCCGGCGGCCCCTCGGCGATCTTTTCGCCGTGGTCGAGCACCATGACGCGGTCGACGACGCGCATCAGCACCCCCATGATATGTTCGACCCAGATGATGGTGATGCCGAGTTCGGTACGGATGCGCTGCAGCATCGCTGCCGCCTGATCCATCTCCGCGCGGTCGAGCCCGCCCAGGCTTTCATCGGCCAGCAAGAGGCTCGGCCCGGTCGCCAGCGCCTTGGCCAGCTCGAGCTTCTTGAGCCCGGCGGCGCCCAATCCAGCCACCAGCATATCGCGGTCGGCCGGCAGGCCGACCAGCTCGAGCGCCCGCTCGGCGGCGGTAAAGGCGCGGGCGCGCGAGTGCCGGCCTTGTCCGTAAAAGCCGGCGAGCACAACGTTGTCGAACAGCGACAAGCGGCGGAACGGCCGCGGGATCTGGAAGGTGCGCCCGATCCCCTGGTTGATGATGCGGTGCGGCGGATGGCCCGCGATCTCGCGCCCGTGAAAACGGATCGAGCCGGCGGTCGGCGCCAAGGTGCCGGATAAGAGGTTGAAGATCGTGCTCTTACCCGAGCCGTTCGGCCCGATCAGCCCGAGAATTTCGCCCTGAAGGACGTTGAACGAGACATTGTCGACCGCCGTGAAGCCGCCGAAGCGTTTTAAGAGACCCCTGACCTCCAGCACCGTAGTCGCTATTTCTGCGCGTAGGGCGAACTCGGCGGCAGTTTCAGCACCGGTTCGCGCTGCTGCTGGGCCTTCGGCCAGACGACATAGCTCTGGTCGTCGATGTACTGGACGATGACCGGGTAGGCGCGCTCGTTCTGGCCGGCCATCGGCATCCCCGGGGTCTCGAACTTGACGCCGAACCCGAGCATCGTGCGGCCGTCGGGCAGATCGGTGTCGAGCGCCGCCTGGCGCAAATCATCGGAGGTGATGCCGCCGTATTTGGTGATCGCCCGCGGCACGTCGGTGCCATAGGGACCGTCTTCGTGAATGATGGCGATCTTGAGGTCCTTCGGGTCCTTGCCGAGCTGCGCCTTCGCATAGGCGTCGACCATCGCGGTCGATGCCAGGCCCCATTGCCGGCCGTAGGGCTGGGGCCGGAACACGTATTGCAGATTGCGCCCCTCCAGCACCGGCGAAGCGATGCAGGTGGTGATCCACATGAACTTCTTGAACTGCTCGACGCGCGCCGCCGCCGGAACGCACTCGGCCGAAGAATAGAAGCCGAGCAGCATGTCCGCCTTCGCCTGCTCGATCAGGCGGACCGCCTCGTTGATCGCAACATCGGGCTTGCTCTGCGCGTCGGCGTAGATGGGGTCGACCTTGTAGCCGGCGATGCCCCCATGCTGGTTAAACCAATCGATGACGATCTTGGCGCCGAGGTACTGGAGTTCGGAGCCGCCGCCGGCAAACGGACCGGTCAGATCGTAGACCACGCCGATCTTGATCGTCTTGGTGGGTTCGTCGGCGCGGGTTTCCGGCGTTGCGAGAAACGAAGCCGTCGCCAACAACCAACAGGCGAGCCGCAAAAGTCCCCTTCGCGTCATGAAAGCCTCCCCGACCGGCGTCCCGCTGCGCGGCTTGCCGAGAGCTTACGGGCCATCATGCCAGACTGGCAAGGATCGTTACGGACCCGTGTGGCGCCGGTGCCGCCGGCAACGTGCGGACGCTAAAATGACGTAATGTAACCATAATCGACGGCGGGTATCGCTGCCCGTGCAGTCGGGTTGCGCGGAGTGGCAAGCATCAACAGCCCCGCAACACAGCCGATGTTGCGGTCGTTTTGCCGACCGGCCTGCCCGATCGAATTGGGCGGCGCCCGTTACGCAAGATAACCGAAAATTACTCCCCGGTTACCGAGTTTCACCTCGGCGTCACATTGTCTTCCTATATAGAAATGACCGAGCGACCGCGGCGCGAACCGCGGCCGGAACCGATCGGAGGCAACGCGATGAGCACCATTGCACCGCTCCTCGAGCCGCAGATCCCGCGGCTGCAGCGCTATGCCCGCAGCCTGACCCAGGACCTCTCGCGCGCCGACGATCTGGTGCAGAGCTGCCTCGTCCGCGCGCTCACCAAGGAGCATCTCTGGCAGCCCGGCACCGACATCAGAGCCTGGCTCTTCACGATCCTGCACAACCAACATGTCAACGACGTTCGCCGTCGGGTGCGCGAAGGCATCGTCGTCTCGGTCGAGGACGTGACACCGCACCTCGCCGCAGCACCATCGGCCGGGGTCTCGCTGGAACTGCACGACCTCGAGCAGGCGATCGCCGGTCTGCCCCGCGACCAGCGGGTGGTGGTCCTGCTCGCCGGCCGCGAGGGCAAGCGTTACGAAGAGATCGCCGCGACGTTGAGGGTTCCGGTCGGCACCGTCCGATCGCGCCTGTCGCGCGCCCGCGCCCGGCTGCGCGTCCTGATGGACCTCCACGAACCGGTGGCGGCATCCTGCCCAGCGCGGAAGCCGGCGCCGATGCGGCAAGCCGCCCCGGCGCCAGCACATTCTAGCGCCTCGCGCCGAAGAATTCGCGTAGGAGCCGCGCGGCGCTCAGCTCGGCGATCCCGCCATAGATTTCCGGGCGGTGATTGACCGCGCTGCGGTCGAAGAGCCGCGCGCCGTGCTCGACCGCGCCGCCTTTTGGGTCATAGGCGCCGAAAAACAGCCGGCGCAGCCGGGCGAGGCCGATCGCGGCGGCGCACATGGCGCAAGGTTCGAGCGTTATCCACAGATCGCAGTCGGCAAGATATTTGGTGCCGCGGCTCTTGGCGGCGGCGCGCAGCACCAGCATTTCGGCATGGGCCGTCGGGTCGCGCCAGGTCTCGACCCGATTGCCGGCGGCGGCGAGGATCTCCCCCTCGGCATCGACCAGCACCGCGCCGACCGGCACCTCGCCCAGTGCTGCGGCCTTCTCCGCCTCGGCGAGGGCGAGCGCCATCGGCGCCGGGGTTGCGGTCATCCGCCGTGCCAGCGCCGGATCGGCTCCGGGATCGGGATCGGCCGCCGGGTCGAGAGCCGCATGAACAGCCCCTCCTGCTCGGCCTCGGCATGGATCCTGGTTCCGACCGCAAACTCGGCGGCGAGCCGCCAGCGGACCCGGCGCAAGGCCGCGACCAGGATCCGCCCGACCAGCGGATCGGCGATCGTCACCGGCCGCCGGTAGCTGATCCGGGTCGCCAAGAGGATCGGCGCCACGTCCTCGGCGAGCGCTTGGAGCAGCGGGTAGGCCAGATCCATCAGGCCGAGGCGCAGATCCTCGAGCCAGCGGATGAAAGCGATGTTGCTGACAATCCCGGCGAAATCGATGTCGTAGGTCTGCACCCGCAACCGCGCCTCGTAGACGCCGCTCATCGGCGCCGCCGCATCGCCGCTACCAGGCGCGGCGCGCGTTGAGCGCGGCGCGCAGAGTGCCGTCATCGAGATAGTCGAGCTCGCCGCCGATCGGCACCCCTTGCGCCAAGCGCGACAGGCTCACCCCGCAGCCGGCGAGGCGGTCGGCGAGGTAATGCGCCGTGGTCTGGCCCTCGACCGTCGCATTCAGCGCCAGGATCAATTCCTGACCGGGCTCGACGCGGGCGACCAGACGATCGATCGTCAAATCCTCGGGGCCGACCCCGTCGAGCGCCGAGAGCGTCCCGCCGAGCACGTGATAGCGGCCGCGAAAGGCGCCGCTGCGCTCGATCGCCCAGAGATCGGCGAGATCTTCGACGACGCAGATCATCCGCCCGTCGCGCTCCGGGTCGCGGCAGATGGCGCAGGGTGCCGCCGTGTCGAGATTGCCGCAGACCGGGCACGGACGGATCGCAGCGGCCGCCTTCGCCATCGCCGCGGCCAGGGGTTCGAGCAGGCTCTCGCGCCGCTTGATCAGATAGAGCGCCGCGCGCCGCGCCGAGCGGGGTCCGAGGCCCGGCAATCTGGCGAGCAGCTGGATCAGTGTCTCGAGTTCGGACAAAAGCTCAGAACGGCAGTTTGAGGCCGCCGGGCAACTGTAGGCCGCCGGTCAGCTTTTGCATCTCCTGTTCGGCATGGGCCTTGACCTTGCGCCTGGCGTCGGCGAACGCGGCAACGATGAGATCTTCGAGCACCTCGACCTCCTCGGGGTCGAGAAGCGACTTGTCGATTTTGACCGCCTTGAGGTCGCCCTTGCCATTCAGGGTCACGGCGATCACGCCGCCGCCGGCAAGGCCGGTCATCTCGACGGCATCGAGCGCGGCTTCGATCTCGGCAATCTTCTCCTGCATCGCCTGCGCCTGCTTCATCAGCTGGCCGATATTCTTCATGGCATATCCTCGTCGCTGCCGGCCTCGTCGCCCTCGGCATTATCCCGTGGCGGACGGTCGGCGGCAAAGTGTTCGCGCACCGCGGCGATCGCAGCACCGGGAAAGGTCTCGAACACCGCCCGGACCAGGGGATGGCTGCCGATGGCGTCGCGCTGTTCCCGCTCGCGGCGTTCCTGCTGTTGGCGCAGGGTCGGTTCGCCCGCCGCCTCGGAGACGGCGACGAGCCAGCGTGTCCCGGTCAACTCCCCCAGCAGCCGGCCGAGCCGGTTGGCGAGATCGGTGGGCGCTCCGGCAGCCGGGCGGAACTCGATCCGGCCCGGCTCGAACGATACCGGATGCGCGTATTCCTTGAGCTGCGCCGAGAGCAGCGCCTCCCGTCGTTCGTCGAACAGCGCCACGACTTCGGCAAAGCTCTGCGGCAGCGGTGCGAGTGCCGGGGCCGCCGCCGCGGACGCCCCCCCGGCCGGCCCCCGGATCAAGTCCGGGGGCTGTCCTCGGGCCGCGTCCCCGGGTCCGCGCTCCGCGCGGCTCGAGGGCGCGAACCCGGGGGCCGGGGCCGGCTCGAGGGCGCGCACGAGGTCGGCCGGCGCCGGCAGATCGGCGGCATAGGCGAGACGGATCAGGATCATCTCCATCGCCTGCACCGGGTTTGGTGCTGCTTGCAGCTCGGCCAACCCCTTCAACAGCATCTGCCAGAGACGCGCCAGGACCGGCATCGACGCCCGGTCGGCGAGCGGCCGGCCGCGATCGCGGTCGCCTTCGGCGATCGGGTCGCCGACCCCGGCCTCGGGGGCGACTTTGAGCCGGGTCAGAAAATGCCCGAGATCGAGCAGATCCTGCAGCACGACGAGCGGATCGGCACCCTCCTCGTAGAGCCGGTCGAGGCGCGCCAGCGCTGTGGCGGCATCGCCCTTGAGAACGCTTTCGAGCAGATCAAAAACCGCACCACGATCGGCGACACCCAGCATGTCGCGTACGGCCGCCGCCTCGACCTTGCCGCGCCCAAGCGAAATCGCCTGGTCGACCAAGGACAGCCCGTCGCGCACCGAGCCGTCGGCGGCGCGCGCAATCAGCGCCAATGCCTCGTCATCGGCCGCAATTTGCTCCGCCTCGGCGACCCGGCGGTAATGCGCGATCAGCAGGTCGACCGGCACCCGGCGCAGCGCAAAGCGCTGGCAGCGCGACAGCACGGTCACCGGCACCTTCTGGATCTCGGTCGTGGCGAACACAAAGACGACGGCGGGGGGCGGCTCTTCGAGCGTCTTCAGCAAGGCGTTGAAGGCGTTCTTCGAGAGCATGTGGACTTCGTCGATAATGTAGACCTTGTAGCGCGCCGACACCGGTCGGTAGCGCACCCCTTCGGTCAGCTCCCGGATGTCGTCGACGCCGGTGCGCGAGGCCGCATCCATCTCGATCACGTCGACGTCGCGGTCCTCGGCGATCGCACGGCAATGCGGGCATTCGCCGCAGGGTGCTGCGGTCGGCCCGCCGGTGCCGTCGGGACCGATGCAATTCAAGGCCCGGGCGATGATCCGCGCGGTGGTCGTCTTGCCGACGCCGCGCACCCCGGTCAGCATGAAGGCATGCGCGATCCGGCCCTGCGCGATCGCATTCGTCAGGGTGCGCACCACCGCCTCCTGCCCGATCAGCTCGGCGAAGGTCTGCGGCCGGTATTTGCGGGCGAGGACGCGATAGGCGTTCGCCGGATCGCTCATGCGCGGCACCGATCAAGGGGTGGGAGACCGGAACGGCGACCCAGGCCGGAGCTCGTTACGGCTGCTTCCTTCCGGACCTGACCGGGTTGGCGAGAGGCCTGTCCGCCTCCGGGCTCCCGGCCCATTATATCAGCAGCCGGCGATGCCACAGCAAGCACACCGACTTTTCGGTATCGCCGACGCGGCGTGTAGCCGCCCCGCTTCCTCAAGCCGCTTGGCGCACCGTGGCCGATTGCCACCTCTTGTTTGATTGGCGAAGGCTGATCCTGTCGAGCACGTCTTCCAGATCGGCGAGCCGCTCCAAGCAGCGGCGAATGCCCGATGCGCCTTTCTCCTTGATATGCTCGCGATAGAGCAGCCGAATGAGGGCTTCGGCCGGCTTCGGAATCTCCGCCTTACCCTTCTCCCAACGGTGGACCGTCTGCTCGCCAACCTCTAACAGCTTAGCGAGCTTCGCTTGCGACATCAGCATTTCATGCCGCAAAAACCGGATCTCTTTCCCTGACAAGTTCTTCTTGTCGGTAATCAGGGTTCGGCCAATCGCTTCATGTAGGCCGTCGATATCCGAAATCCGTACCGCCCTCCCCCCAGGAGCCTCGACGAATTCATAGCCATTGGCGAGATAGACGTGGTCTAACCCGCTCTCAGTGTAGTGGTACATCTGATCAGTCATGGCTCCCTCCTTGATCGTGTCCTATTCCCTCCATCAGATAACAGTCACCACGGAGAAGTCCCTTTCGCGTACTGCGACGACAACCTGAACGCGGCGACCGGCCACTAACCTCCTCATCCGAATTCGCCAATCGCCGTATTTGTCGACCACCGGGCCGGACACGCCTTCTCCTTTGCGCACTGTTTCCAAAATGTCGCGCATTGTCTTGCCGCGCTGGGCCATCCACTCCTGCACGTGGGGATGAGGGAGGACCATGTTCTCCGTATCCGCCTTCGCCAGTTCGTGAACCCGCTCGACCAGCTCCGCGAGTGTCGGCGGTTTCGCCTTCGGTTGCCCAATAGGTACGATTTTCGCGACCATGGGCTATCTATCTAGGAGGATAGATTCTACCTGTTAAGATGGTAGGTCGGACTGGTGGGCTTCCTGCGCCCACATCTTCCCCCACCGCTTGCGTGCGGCCTCTTTGGCGATCGCTATAAGTTGCTCCGCGGTTGGAGTTCGGGCACGTGCTTTGCCGCCTCTTCTACCCATCTCAGCCGCGGTCAAAGCCGCGCGGGTTCCCGCTTCGGGCTTGAATTGTTCCGCAATCTCGCCCGCGGCAACCCGCTGACCGTGACGGCGGCGCCGATCACGATAGGCGTTCGCCGGATCGCTCATGCGCGGCACCGATCGAGGGGTGGGAGACCGGAACGGCGACCCAGGCCGGAGCTCGTTACGGCTGCTTCCTTCCGGACCTGACCGGGTTGGCGAGAGGCCTGTCCGCCTCCGGGCTCCCGGCGCATTATATCGGCTGCGGATAACGCCGCAGCAATGCCGGCGCGCTTTTTGCCGGGGCGATGTCGATTTCGTCGGGCCTCGATCGTCGTCTCTTCGGGCGGCGGCGATGGTGCCCCGCTTCTTGAGGAGACAAGCCATGCCCGATTTCATCCTGCTCCTGCACCAACTCCCGGGCCCGCCCGTGCCGCCGGAGGCGATGGCGACGGCGGTCAAGGAGTATGGCGGCTGGGGCGAGCGGCTGCGCGGCGAGGGCCGGCTCAAGGCCGGCCAGAAGCTGACCAACGATGCCGGGCGCAACATGCGGACCGCGGCCGGCGGGCGGGTCGTCGTCACCGATGGCCCCTACGCCGAGAGCAAGGAGCTGCTCGGCGGGTTTTTCGTCGTGTCGGCGAAGGACTATGACGAGGCCTGCCAGGTGGCCGAGAGCTGCCCGCATCTGCGTTACGGCGGACGTATCGAAATCCGCCAGATCGACGTCGTCTGACGAGGAGGGAACAGATGGCCGAGCTGCAAATCATCGGCGCGCCGCAGAGCAATTATGTCTGCGTCACCCGCATCGCCTGCCGCGAAAAGGGCGTGCCCTACACCCTCGTTCCGGCGCGACCGCACAGCCCCGAGGTCGATGCGATCCATCCGTTCGGCAAGATCCCGGTCATGCGTCACGGCGACGTGACGCTGAGCGAGTTGCGCGCGATCTGCTATTACATCGATCACGCTTTCGCCGGCCCGCCGCTGGTGCCGCGCGACCCCGTCCTCGGGGCGCGGGCCGAAGAGTGGATCTCGCTCGTCAACACCCATATCGACCCGCTGCTGGTGCGGCAGTATCTAATCCGCGCCCATTTGTTCCCGAATACGCCCGACGGCAGCCCCGACCGCGCGGCGATCGATGCGGCGCTGCCTAAGATGGAGGAGCAGTTCGCGCTCCTCGATCGGGCCGTCGCCCGCACCGGCTGCCTCGTCGGCGACAGCTTCACCCTCGCCGACATCAATCTGCTGCCGATCCTTTTCTACATGAACAAGATGCCGGAGAGCGGCGCCATGCTGGCGCGCGCGACCAACCTCGACGCCTATTACCGGCGCCATTGGGCGCGGCCGAGCGCCCAAGAAGCCACCCCGCCGCCGGTCCCCGGCCGTCAGGCGTGAACCAGGACGTCGGCTCATGCGTTACATGTTCTTGATCTACGGCCGCGAGGCGGCGATGGCAGAAGGCTCATCCGACGACTGGGAGCGGGTGAAGGCGGCGCACTGGGCGGTGATGGATGAGGCCCGCGAGCGCGGGATCCTGCATGCAGCCGAGCCGTTGCAGCCGACCGCGACGGCAACAACGATCCGCATCGAGGGCGGCCGGCCGTCGGTCCTCGACGGGCCCTTTGCCGAGACCAAGGAACAGCTCGCCGGTTATTACATCCTCGACTGCAGGGATCTCGACGAGGCGATCGCCTGGGCCACCCGCATCCCGACCTCATGCAGGGGTGGCGAAGGCTGCGTCGAGATCCGGCCGATCGCCCCTCTGCCGCCGCGCTGAGGCGGATGGCGGCCGAGCGCATGTCGCAAACCTCGGACGTCCGGGCCGCGGCGGAGGCCGTGTTCCGCCGCGAGCACGGCCTCATCACCGCCAGTCTGATCCGATTGAGCGGCTCGTTCGACCGCGCCGAAGAGGCGATCCAGGAAGCCTTCGCCGCCGCCCTCGCCGCCTGGACCGTACGCGGCATCCCCGACAACCCGGCGGCATGGATCACCGCCGCCGCCTACCGCAAGCTGATCGACGCGAGGCGCCGCGAGCAAACCCGGCGCGCCAAACACGGCGAGCTCGAACAGGAGATGGCGATGGCGAGCCAGGATCCGGCTCTGCCCGATGCGGCGCTGTCGGCCCTGTCCGACGACCGCCTCAGCCTGATGTTCACCTGCTGTCACCCGGCGCTCAACCGCGAGGCGCAGATCGCCCTGACCTTGCGCACCCTGGGCGGGTTGGCGACCGGCGAGATCGCCCGCGCCTTTCTGGTGCCGGAGGCGACGATGGCGCAACGGCTGTTGCGGGCGAAACGCAAGATCCGCGACGCCGGCATTCCCTACGCGGTGCCGGAAGCCGCGGCCCTGCCCGAGCGCCGCGCCGCGGTGCAGGCCGTCCTCTATCTGATCTTCAACGAAGGCTATCTCGCGACCGGAGGCGAGGCGCTCTGCCGCCGCGAGCTGTGCGCCGAAGCCATCCATCTCGCCCGGATGCTGTGCGAGATCGACCCGGCCGAGCCCGAGAATCCGGGTCTCCTGGCGCTGATGCTGCTGCACGATTCGCGCCGCCGCGCGCGCGTCGACGCGGCGGGCCGGCTGGTCACGCTCGATGAGCAGGACCGGGCGCTGTGGGACAAGGATGCGATCTGCGACGGTCTGCGTCTTGTCGACCGCGCCTTGCGCCGCGGCCGGGTCGGCCCCTACCAGTTGCAGGCGGCGATCGCCGCCGTGCATGCCGAGGCAGCGGCGGCGGACGAGACCGATTGGCCGCAGATCGCCGCCCTCTACGGCCTCCTCGCCCGCATCGATCCGAGCCCGATCGTGCTCTTGAACCACGCCGTCGCCATCGGCATGGGCGACGGCGCCGAGCGTGGGCTCGCCCTGATCGAGACGCTCGGCGGGCTCGACAATTATTATCTCTATCACGCGGCCCGCGCCGATCTGCTGCGGCGGCTCGGCGCCAAGGCCGAGGCGGCGGCTGCCTATCGCCGCGCCCGCGCGCTGACCGCCAATGCGGTCGAGCGGGCCCATCTCGAACGCCGCCTCGCCGCGCTGTAAGGGGCGGCCCTTCTCTTGCGACCCCTCGGTGTCGTCCGCGCTTGCCGCGGCGCGCCCGCATGTGCCAGTGTCGCCGCCGTGCGAGCGCACAATTATTATGCGGCGCCGGGCTTCGAGCGGGCCGGGCTGCGCCGCCGCGAGAGCGCCTGGATCGGCGAACGCTTCGCCGATCCGGCGAGCCTCTTTGTGCCGGTCTGGCGCGACCGCAATCTTGTCATCGAGCCCGATGGCGCCGAGCCGCGCGCCGTGACGCTCGACTGGGCCGGGCTCGGTCCGCTCCTCGGCCATGACCTCGCCGCCGAACAGCGGCTCGGCCGCGGCGAGGCCGTCTTTCTTGGGATCGTCGCGGCGCGCGCCCATTTCGCGCTCGATCTGTCGCCGCTCGACGCCCCGCTCGACCTGCTCCACGCGCCGGCGCGGGCGGCGTGCGGCCACGCGGCGGCAATTGTGCGCTTTGCCGATCTGCGGCAATTGGCGGGGCGGCTCGACGGGCGCGAGGCGGCGCTGTTGGCGCAGGCCCGCGCGATGCTCTACTGGCACGCGCGCCACCGCTATTGCGGGGTCTGCGGCAACCCGACGCGGAGCGAGGAGGCCGGCTATCTCCGGCGCTGCACCGATCCGGCCTGCAACGCGATGCATTTCCCGCGCACCGACCCGGCCGTCATCATGCTGGTGACCCATGGCGACGAGGCGCTGTTGGGCCGCTCACCCCACTTTCCGCCGGGCATGTATTCGACCCTGGCCGGCTTTGTCGAACCGGGCGAGAGCCTCGAGGATGCGGTGGCGCGCGAGGTGCGCGAGGAGAGCGGCATCAGGGTCGGCGCCGTTCATTATCACTCGTCGCAGCCCTGGCCGTTTCCGGCCAACATCATGCTCGGGTTCTATGCCGAGGCGCTCGACCGCGAGATCACGATTGATTTCGGCGAAATCGAGGACGCGCGCTGGGTCGGGCGCAGCTGGCTATTGGCGCATCAGGACGACGACAGTTTCCGGATGCCGCGCCGCGATTCGATCGCCCGGCGGCTGATCGAGGACTGGCTGTCCGGCGCGATCGAGACCGCGGCGCGCTGAACCTTTGATCGGTCGGGCATCACCCTTCGCACCGCGGAGGCGCTCAACGGGCAGGAGCGATGCGTCGGTTTGGCGTCAACCGTACAAGTACGGGCAGGAACAGGCCGCCGTGGCCCTGTGCCAGATTGGCGATCTGCTCGGCCAATTGACCGACGGTGGTGTCGCCACTCAAGTCGAAGGCGCGCATCGTGGCATCCTGGAACACTGCCCTCACCCTGTTCGACTGAGTCGTTGCTGACTTGAGCATAACGAAGCTCCCCTCCTGATGCACAGCTCCTTTGGTAAACCCCCGAGCCGATCCTTTCATTCCGTAAAAATTTGTATCGGCCGCGGAGCCGCGTGCAACATTTGCGGCAAGAAGGGCGTATCGTCGAAGCGCGGGCAAGGTGCGCCAGCCCGACGCTCCAGTCGCCCGCGGCCGGCTATCGGTGGATCAAGCCAACGACGGGTTTCGCATGCCGCGCTTGGGATCCGATCGCCCGGCTGGTCGAGGACTGGCTTTCCGGCGATGTCGAAACCGCGGCGCGCTGCACCTTCGATCGGGGCGGTCAGTGACGATCGGCGTCGAGCGCGCTGCGCGGCGTCTTGACCAGCGGCATCAGGACAAGAGCCACGGCAAAAATCCCGCCCAAGAGCAGCAATGCGTCGTTGAAGCTCATCACCAGCGCCTCGCGCTGAACCATTCCTGCCAGCAGCTTTACTGCCGCGTGGTGCGGATCAGTGTTGCCGAGGTCGCCGAGCCGGCCCTCCTGCAGCTCGAGAAAATGCCGGACCGCCCGACGCGCCGGATTGATGCTTTCGATCAGCCGATTCCAATGGAACTGCTGGCGGGTGGTGAGCAGGTGCCGAGCACGGCGAGCCCGATCGCGCCGCCGAGGTCGCGGGTCAGGCTATAGAGCCCGGCGGCGTTCTTCAGCCGTCAGCGCAGCGCCGGTCGAAAGGCTGCCGAAACCAAGGACCCAGAGGAACGGAAGCGGGCGGCTCTTGTGGCCTGGTGGAATTGTCGGCACGGTAAGATTGACGCGGCTAACCCATATTCCAAAACGAAACATGCGGACCCCACACTGATTGTCCTCTGTGCCCGGCGATGCGCCATGATCACCGCCTCTGACGACCCGATTTTGCAGCGCCTCCGTCGGGCGCTCGATGATTTGTACGGCGAGCGGATCGAGCGGGTGGTGCTGTTCGGCTCCCGCGCTCGCGGGGACGCCGGCGAGAATTCCGATTACGACGTGGCAGTGTTTCTGAGAGACCTGACCGATCGCTGGCGCGAGCTCGATCGGTTGGCCGAGCTTCGAGCCGACTTTCTCGAAGATGAGGACGTCTTCATCGACGCCAAGCCCTATCCCGCGGGCGCTTACCGCGATCGCACGACCTTGATGCGGGAGATCCGCCACGAGGGCATCGATCTGTGACGCCGGAGATCGGGGAGCATCTCGACAAGGCGCGGGAATGCCTGCGGCGTGCCAAGATCATCCTCGGCGCCGGGGTCGGCGAGGACGCCGGACGCGATGCTTATCTTGCGGCATTTCATGCGGCGCAGGCGCTGATCCTCGCGCGCTCCGGCAAGGTGGTGAAGACGCATCGGGGCGTGCATCGGCTGTTCTCCCAACTGGCGAAGAGGGACCCGGGACTTCGCGATTTCTCGCGGTTTCTCTCCCAGGCCTATAATTTGAAGGACATCGCGGATTACGAGTTGGGAGCCACCGCGGTGGCGGTCGAGCGTGCGAGCGCCGCGATCGACACGGCCGAGCAGTTCGTCGAGCACATCGCAGAGATGCCGGGCTAGGATCCCGGGGAGCGTGGACCTCCGCATTGCCGACACATTCACCGCCAGCCTCCGGCGGGGATCGCCACGGTCGCGGCATGCCCGCTGCCGGTCTCTCTTTCTGGCTCGTGAGGGAGAGGAAAACGGAGTAGGCTTGCGACGCGACCTGTGCTAGGCGCGGTGAGATCCCGTGGATATCGCCGACTGGTTGCGCGACCTTGGTCTCTCGCAGTATCAAGCCGTTTTGGCGAGAATGCGATCGACCTTGAAATCCTGCCTGAACTGATCGAGCCGGATCTCGAAAAGCCTGGTGTTCTGCTCGGGCACCGCAAGCGGATGCTGCGCGCCGCCGCTGCGCTCGGCGAGGACTTGTCCCTCTGCGTCGCGGCCCTGATGCACCAACTCGCGGCGAGGTGGCGCTCTGCCTGGAGCAGGCGGAGGCCGCCTTGCCCTTTCGACCGAGCAGATGGCTCCGTTTCGGGCCACCTACGCTATGGTCCCCTCCGGCTGGGCTCTCGCCAAAAAAGGTCGGACAGAAGAAGGGCTTGCCCGTATGCGTGCGGCGCTCGACGCCGATCGCGCCACCGGCGCCAAACTTCGTCGGCCAGATTGGCTCGCTCCTCTGGCCGAGGCGTGCCTCGAGGCCGGACGGATCGAGGAAGGCCCCGCGGGCGTGCGCGAAGCGCTCGCCGAGACCGAGGTGCGCTGGTACGAGGCGGAGCTCAACCGGCTCGAAGGCGAACTCCTTCTCGGCTGCGAGGAGCCCGACGAAAGCGGGGCGGAAGCCTCGTTTCGCAAGGCGATCGCGATCGCCGGCGCGCAGCAGGCGAAGTCATGAGAACGTCGAGCCGCGACGAGCCTCGCCCGGCTGTTGGCGCGCCAGGGGAGGCGCGAGGAACCGCGCGGCCTGCTCGCCCCGGTCTACGACTGGTTCACCGAAGGCTTCGACACCGCCGATCTCAGGGCGGCGAAATCGCTCCTCGCCGAACTCGGCGCGATGGACCCCCTCGCCACCCACCCGGCCGAGACCACCCCGCGCTGAGCGCGCGGCCAGGCGGTCAGTGACGATCGGCGTCGAGCGCGCTGCGCGGCGTCTTGACCAGCGGCATCAGGACCAGAGCCACGGCAAAAATCCCGCCCAAGAGCAGCAATGCGTCGTTGAAGCTCATCACCAGCGCCTCGCGCTGAACCATTCCTGCCAGCAGCTTGACCGCCGCGTGGTGCGGATCAGCGTTGCCGAGGTCGCCGAGCCGGCCCTCCTGCAGCTCGAGAAAATGCCAGACCACCCGACGCGCCGGATTGATGCTTTCGATCAGCCGATTCCAATGGAACTGCTGGCGGGTGGTGAGCACGGTGCCGAGCACGGCGAGCCCGATCGCGCCGCCGAGGTCGCGGGTCAGGCTGTAGAGCCCGGCGGCGTTCCTCAGCTGGTCGGGCCGCAATGTGCCGAGCGCCAGGAGATTGGCCGGCAGAAAGCAAAACATCAGCGCGAACCCGCGCAATACCTGCGGCCAGAACAGCTCGACGAAGCTCGCCTCGTTGGTCAGGCCCGCGGTAAAATACATCGCTACCGCGAAAGTTCCGATCCCGATCGCCAGCATGACGCGCAGATCGAGCTTGCGCGCGACATAGCTCGCAAGCGGCGACAGCGCCATTTGTGCGAGCCCGGTGACGACGACCGTCTCGCCGATCTGCAGGCTGCTGTAGCCGCGCACCTGCGCCAGGAACAGCGGGATCAGATACGTCGCTCCATAAAGACCGGCGCCGATGACGAACGTATAGAACGAGCCGATTGCGAAATTGCGGTTGAGGAACGCCCGCAGATCGACGATCGGCTGATGGTAGGTCAGCACCCGCAAGAAAAAGAACACGCCGGCCGTGCCCGACGCAATCGCCGTCGCCCGGATTGTGCCGTCCTGCAGCCAGTCCCAGCGCGGCCCTTCTTCGAGCGCGTATTGGAGACAGCCGAGGAACACGGCCATCAGCAGCAGCCCGGCGATGTCGAAATAGCGCAACAGCGAGAAATTGGGCCTGTCGATATCGATCGTCAGCCAGACGACGGCGGCCACCGCGATCCCCGGCACGATGTTGACGAGAAACAGCCAATGCCACGAGAAAGTGTCGGTGAGATAGCCGCCGATCGTCGGCCCCAGGGTTGAGGACAGGTTGAGGATCAGCGAGATCAGCACCATGATCCGCGCCAACACCGCACCGCGAAACTTGGTGTAGACGACCGGAAATACGGTCGGCGTGATGGCGCCGCCGCTGAACCCTTGCAGCGCCCGGAAGAAGATCATCTGGCCGAGGCTCGTCGCCGTGGCGCACAAGGCGCTCGCCGCGGTGAAGCCGAGGGCCGCGCCGACAAACAGGACGCGCGTCGACAACAGCCGCGACAGCATGCCGGAAAGCGGCACCATGACCACATCGGCGATCAGATAGGCGGTCTGCACCCAGCTGATCTCGTCGGGGCCGGCCGACAGCCCACCCTGGATCTGGGTCAGCGAGCTGGTCACGATCTGCACGTCCATGATCGCCATGAACATGCCGAAGACCATGGCCAGGACGCCGACCCAATCGCGCAGGGTCGGCGGCGCCTCCGGCATTGCCGCTGCTGCGGCGATCGCCGGCGCCGGTTTCGGCGGCGCCGGCACAGGCGCGCGCCGCGCGCGGTCGCGGCGCAGCGCGACCGGGGTCGAGGTCACGGCAGCGCGGTCTTGTCCGCCGCCGCCGGCCGGGCCTCGGCGGCGCCGACGATGCCGTCGCCGGCCAAGGCGCTGCCGCTGTCGCGGGTGTCGACGGTAACGACGACCGACAGGCCCGGCCGCAGCAAAGGTGCGATCGCCCCGTCTTTCGGCAAGGCGATGCGCACCGGCACCCGCTGCACGATCTTGGTGAAGTTGCCGGTGGCGTTTTCGGGCGGCAGCAGGCTGAATTCGGCGCCGCTGCCGGGCGCGAAGCTTTCGACCCAACCCTCGAGCGGGCGATCCGGATAGGCGTCGACCGAGACCTCGGCCCGCTGCCCGGGGCGCATCCGCGTCAATTGCGTCTCTTTGAAATTGGCAGTGACGTAGACCCGCGGCAACGGCACCAGCGTCACCAGCTCGGCGCCGGACTTGACGTATTGGCCGACCTGTCCGGCGCGCTTGCCGGCCACCCCGGCGAAGGGCGCCCGGATCACCGTGTTGGCGAGATCGTTTTGCGCCAGGACGAGACTGGCGCGCGCCTGCTGCCGCCGGGCTTTCGCCTCGCGCTCCTGCGATTTCAAGACGCCGAGCTGGCTCTGCGCCGCGGCGCGGGCGGCGCGGCTCTTGAGCACATCCGCCGCGGTCTTGCGCGCATCGGCCTGGGCCTGCTCATAGCGCTGCCGGCTGGCGAAATCGGTGCTGAGGAGCGAGCCGTAGCGCTTGAAGTCCAGCTCCGCCCGCGCCGCATCGGCCTCGGTCGCGGTCACCTCCGCCTGCGCCTGCGCGATCATCGCCTGCTGGAACTCGAGCCGGCTGCGAAAGGTCTCGACCGCCGCCGCCTCGGTCGCCGCCGCCGCCTCGGCCTGCGCGACGCGCGCCGCGAAGTCGCTGTCGTCGATCACGAACAGCACCGCGCCTTTGTCGACGGCCTGGTTCTCGCGGACCCGCACCTCTTTTATGTAGCCCTCGACCTTCGGGCTGATGACGGAGACATCGCTGGCGACATAGGCGTCGTCGGTCAACTCCTGAAAGCGCAGCACGGTCCACCAATAGGCCCCGCCATAGGCGCCGCCGCCCAGCGCCAGCATCACGGCCGCGACAACGATCAGCGTGCGCATCCTCACTGAACTAAACCGTTCAGTTCACTCTTGCGTCGAAGCTATGCCGTCCCTCATAATTGTCAAGCCTGCGACATCGGATGCAAACGCATGGCCAGCATGATCGAACTCGGCAAGCCCGGCGCGGCGCCGCGCGGCGGCAAGGCCGAAACCGTCCTCGCCGCCGCCAAACGGGCATTTCTGGCAAACGGCTACGGCGCCGCCAGCATGGACATGATCGCGCGCGAGGCGGGCGTGTCGAAGGCGACGGTCTACGCCCATTTCGCCGGCAAGGAGGAATTGTTCGGGGCGGTGATCGGGCGCGAGTGCGAGCGCTATTTTGGCCGCTTCTCGGCGGGCGAACTCGATCCGCACGATGTCCGCGGCTCCCTCGCGGTGCTCGGCCGCCGTTTTCTCGACCTCGTGCTGTCGCCGGATGCGATCGCGCTGCATCGCATCATCGTTGCCGAGGTCAGCCGCTTTCCGGCGCTCGGCCAGGTCTTCTGGCAGGCCGGACCCGAGCGCGAGCGCGCGCAGATCGAGGGTTTTCTGAGGAGCGCGGTCGCCGCCGGCGCCTTGTCGCTGGTCGACCCGCGGCAGGGTGCCGAACAATTCGTCAGCCTGGTCCGCGGCGATATCCACCTGCGGCAACTGCTCCGCCTCGACCCTGAACCCGGCGATCGCGAAATCGCCGAGGCCGCGGCCGCCGCCGCCGACACCTTCATCCGCGCCTTCGCCCGGCGGTAGACCGTCGCCCTCCACCTCGTTCAGAACCAATCAAGAATTCGATCTTGGAGGTGAACTCGACCGGCGGCCGGGGCGAGGACGGCGGGCTCTCGCAAGGACCTGTGAGCGGATGCGCTCTCTTCCTTGGCTTCTTCTGGGCGTAGGTTGGGCACCGGGCCGGCGTAATGCTCGATCATCCGACCAGCATGAATCCGCTGCCTCGTCTGAATGTGTCTGAATGAGAGCATCGGCCAAATGCTTGGTTGTTCCATCCAAGATTGCTTCGTTGTGCGCGGCGTTCGTAACAAGCCTTTCAATTCGCCACGTCTTCGGTGGTCCCACAAAGTTGGTGTTGTTGAACCGACCGATGCCGAGTGTCTTTCCGCTCTATGGCGACCTGCAGCAGTTGAACGGCATGCTCGCTAAGGCTTCGGCAAGTCTGGATGTCCGTGAGCTTGAATATCGTGCTGTGGACGAAGTCCTGATTAGGGTGTTCTTTCCGCGCGTCCTGATACGGGTTCCGAACCCATGACAGGTTCGTCATGATCAGGATCTTGTCGATCGACAACGGGAAGTAGCTGTGCATTCCCACCCAACGGATGTCTGGGTCATTGAACCCGGTGCACCATTGAGAGACAGGAAAGCAGCCGCGGTTATAAACCGTAACCGGGTGATCCGAGATGATGAACTTGGTCGGTGACGCCGTGGCGTCGGCGATTTGCCACACGCAATCTGACCACATTGCACAATAAATCCGCTGGTATTGCTGGAGCAGCATGAGGCGCATATTTCGGTCTCGACCGCCGGGCAGCCCGCTCAGCCAGCCAAGACCCTTGGGTGTTCGTAGCTTTTGAACGCTCATATAGCCGACGAGGCGACGAAACCCCTCGTGCAAGCCCGACGTGTCAAATTGGAAATCTGAGTAGATCTCGACCGCCGACTTCCCTTCGCTATCGACACGCCCGAAGAAAAATTTCTCGATATCCCGATTTTCCTCAGCGCCCCACCGGGTTGTGTAAAGGTCGTCCTCGGTGAAACATTTCGTGGGTCCCTACGGCAGCAAATCGCGACGGTGCGCTATTACCTTTCCGTCTCGGAAGATCGGATCGGGCTTTAGATCGAGATACCAATACGTTTTTTGACCCGGCAGCATAGATCGCCGCTGATACCATTCCGGAACGAAATGATTGTGTTTGAATTCGTGGGTGTCAGTCATCAGGAGCTAGTCGAAATTGATCTCTTGCCGTGCCCTCCCCGACCGCCAACTGTCAGGGCTCGACGGCACCTCGCGACTTCGCCCAGAAGTCCAGCGGCAGCACCATGGCGGCCAGCCTCGCATCCGGGTGGGACTGTATCGACCGAACAAAGGACCCGTCTGCCGTCACGACTGCGCTTGCGCCCATGGCGACGGCGAACGCCAAATATAGCGTATCGTAGGTCGAATGGCCGGTCGCGATGCCGATATCCAGCGCCACCTCATGGAGACGCATGTGGGCGGTCGGCGTCGGTTCGACCTGCGCCTGCAGGAGGGCCAGCCCCTCGCGAGCTTCTTCCGGCGTGAACAATTTTCGCCGCACCTGCAACCAAAGGACGTTCGTCGCCTCGTTCAGCCAGAAGTCGGGGACCAACAAATCCGGCTCGATCCGGGCGAGGGCCTCAGCCAGCTCGCTGTCGGGCTCCTCGAGCACCCATTTCAGACCGACCGACGCATCGACAACGAGCGCCACGGTCAGTCGCTCTTGTCCGGTCCTGCCAGTGCCTTAATCCGTTCGGCGCGCGCTTCACGAAGGAGCTGGGCCGCGGCCGGCGAGCCGCGACCTGCGGTCCGCCGCCGGAATTCGCCCAAGCGCTCGGCGACGCGTTGCCGGTCTGCCCCCCGGTCGTTATCCCCGATCAGGGCAAGACGAAGAATTTCTCGATGCTCCGCCTCCGCCGAGCGCCCATGCTCGGCGGCCCGAATACGCAGGCGGCGAACGACATCCTCATCCAGGTTGCGAACTGTGAGCGTCGCCATAACGAACCTCAGCTGTCAAACGCAGCAACGACAGCATAAGTGCTTCGCTACTCGATGTGAAGCTCTCGCCAATTCGGCCTCCTCCACGATCAAGAACTGCCCCCACACGCAGCCCCTACCGGATGGAAGCTGCGCTCTTAGACCCTTTACTCACGCCGATCGGGCCGGCACTATGGAATTCCGAATTCAGAATGGGGTGGGCCGTTGCAGCCTCTTGATCCTCAGCCGGCGTTGATCGACCGGGCCTACGAGCGGCTGGTCGCGGCGATCGCCGACGGCACGCTCGCCCCCGGGCAGCGCATCCGCCAGGAAGAACTCGGCCGTGCGCTCGGGGTGTCGCGGCAGCCGATCAGCCACGCGCTGCAATTGCTCAAGCAGCAGAAGCTGGTGGCGGAGAATGGCCGGCGCGGGCTGATCGTCTCCGAGATCGACGCCGCCAGAGTTCGTGAACTTTACCAGGTCCGCAGCGCGCTTGACGCGCTGGCCGCACGACTCGCCGCCGAGCGTGCCGCGCGGCGGGCGATTGCCGCGCCGCAGCAGCAAGCGGCGGAGCACGCACTGGCCGCGGGCCTGGCGCTGCCGTTGGATGCCCCGGTGCTGGCGTTCATCCAGGCCGACGTCGCGTTTCACACGGCGCTCTATCGCCTGTCCGGCAACCGGGCGATCGAGGACACCGTAGCGGCGCAATGGCCGCATCTGAAACGCTCGATGGCGGCGGTGCTCGACGATCCCGAGCAGCGCCCGCTGGTGT
The DNA here is from genome assembly GCA_963772295.1 of uncultured Alphaproteobacteria bacterium. Lineage (GTDB taxonomy): Bacteria > Pseudomonadota > Alphaproteobacteria > ATCC43930 > CGMCC-115725 > AP-15. Next base: position 268,216 of record CAVYWO010000013.1, on the reverse strand, counting down.
GGGCCGAGCACCGTGAAATTCTGCGCTGCGTCCTCGCCGGGGACCCCGCAGGCGCCGAGCGCTCAGCCCGCGGCCACACCGACCGCGCCGGCGCTGAGACGGCGCGCCGGCTGAGCCGATCGTCATTTCCAACGTGAGGAAACCGCGATGCCGCTGACGCCACAGCAGATGCAGCAGTTCGCTGAAGAAGGCTACCTGTTCCTGCCCGGCTGCTTTTCGGAGGAAGAGGTCGCCATCCTGCGCGACGAGGCCGAGGCGATCTACGCCACCAACCGCCAGGAGGTGTGGCGCGAGAGCACCGGCGCGCCGCGTACCGCCTTTGCCGCGCACACCTACAACGAGGCATTCCGCCTGTTGGGCCACCATCCCCGGCTGATCGGCCCGGTCGAGCAGGTGTTCGGCGAAAAACTGTACATGCACCAATACAAGATCAACGCCAAAGCTGCCTTCGAGGGCGATGTCTGGCAATGGCACCAGGATTACGGCACCTGGGCGCGCGACGACGGCATGCCCGAGCCTAGGGCGATGAACATCGCGGTGTTTATGGACGAGGTCATGCCGATCAATGGCCCGCTGATGCTGGTTCCGCGCAGCCACAAGCACGGCGTGTTGACAGCCGGGCATGACGAGCGGACGACCTCTTATCCGCTGTGGACGCTCGACAACGAGACCGTGACCCGTCTCGTGAACGAGGGTGGCATCGTCGCACCCACCGGCAAGCCCGGCTCGGTGCTGATGTTCCACGGCAATCTGGTGCACGCCTCGGCCCCGAACATCACGCCCTACCCACGCCGCATCGTCTATCTGACCTTGTGCGCGGTCTCGAACTACATCCGCACCCCGACCCGCCCGGAATGGATCGCGCATCGCGACTTCACGCCGATCGAACCGGTCGCCGACGACGCACTGATGAATTATACCCGCGCCGCGGCGAGCAAGCTGACGGCGGAATAGGCCATGAACCTCAATCGCCTGCTGCAACAGCGCGCCGCCGCCGGAAAGCCGGTCCGCGTCGGCTTGATCGGCGCCGGCAAGTTCGGCTCGATGTTTCTAAACCAGGTACCGGCGATGGACGGGCTGGAGGTGTCGGTTATTGCCGATCTCGACCCGAGCGGGCGCGGGCCGCTTGCCGCAAGGTTGGCTGGGACACCCGACGCGTCGCGCACACGTTGTTCGTGGCCTCGGGTGCCGAGCTGTGCGCCCACCCCGAGATCGAAATCATCGTCGAAGCGACCGGCTCGCCGGCGGGGCATCGCGCATGCCCGCGCGGCAATCGCCGCCGGCCGGCATATCGTGATGGTCAATGTCGAAGCCGACGTGCTCGCCGGACCGCTGCTGGCCGAGGAGGCTCGGGCGCGCGGCGTTGTCTATTCTCTTGCTTATGGCGACCAGCCGGCATTGACCTGCGAACTGGTCGATTGGGCACGCGCCTGCGGCTTCGTAGAGCGCGACGGCCGCCGGGTGTTCCGCGATTTGCGCTGGGGCGTTTACGTAACCTTGAAGGCACCGAGCGAGTACGGCCGGACCTGCTTTGAAGAATACGGCCTCAAGACCGACGCGAGCGGCTGCTATGCCGCGATGTACAAGCCCTTTCACCTGATCGGGTTGGCACTTGGCGTCCCGATCCTGTCTGCGGCATTGCGCGGCGAGCCGACCGGGCAGCCCCAGGGTTGGCGCGGCGATGTTGTAGCGGTCGCCAAGCGGAGCCTGGGCGCTGGCGAGACACTCGACGGCGAGGGCGGCTACACGGTCTGGGGCAAGCTGGTGCCGGCCGGGCCCAGCCTTGCCGAAGGCGCGTTGCCGATCGGCCTCGCCCGCAACGTGCCGCTGCGGCGCGACATTGGCGCCGGCGAGACGGTGCGGTGGGCCGACGCGGCGGTTCCCGACAGCTCGGCGATCGAGGTTGCGGCGCGGCCTTCCGCAATTGCGGCAAAGTAGGGGAAAGGACGCGATGGAATACCGGCAATTCGGCCGCACCAACCTAAAATTTTCGGCGATCGGCTTTGGCTGCTGGGAAATCGGCGGCACCTACGGCCGCATCGACGAGGGAGAATTTCGGCGCGCCGTTGCGCGGGCGATTGACGGGGGCATCACCTGTTTCGACACGGCGGAAGCTTATGGCATGGGCGTCTCGGAAGAGGCGCTGGCGCGGGCGCTTGGGCTACGCCGCAACGATGTTGTGATCGCAACCAAATTCGGCGTGGGCTACGAGGAGATGCCGAACCGCCGCGACAGCAGCCGGGTACGGGTGCTCGCCTCGATCGACAAGAGTCTGCAGCGGCTGCGCACCGATCATGTCGACATCTATCTGGTGCATTGGCCCGATCCCAATACGCCGCTCGACGAGACGATGGCGGCGCTCGACGACGTCGTGCGCCAGGGCAAGGTGCGTTATGTCGGCGTGTCGAACTTCCGCCTGCCACAGATCGAAGAGGCGATGCGCACGCGCCGCATCGATGTCGTACAATATGCCTGGAACATGTTCGATCGCCGCATGCAGGCGGATATTTTCCCTTACTGCAGGGCTAATCAAGTCGCTGTGATGGCTTACGGATCGCTCGCATACGGCATGCTGAGCGGCACGTTCTATTCCGGGATGTCATTCGGCGAAAATGACTGGCGCTCGAAAAGCGGCGATCTCGGCAACCTGAACCTGTTCCGCACGCTGTTCGGGCCCGAGCATTTCGCGCGCAACCTAGCCGCGGTCGAGGAGTTGAAGCGTCTTGCCAGCAAATACGGCAACAGCCTGCCGCAGTTCGCGCTGCGCTGGACGCTGAGCAATCCGGTCGTCGGCACCGCGCTGGTGGGTTTCCGTACGCCGGCCGAGGTGTCCGAAAACCTCGGCGCCCTCGGCTGGGAGGCCAGCAGAGCCGATAGGGAAGAGATCGACGCGATCCTGGCGCGTAACGGTGCGGTGACCGTGCCGCCCGGTTGGCTGGAAGATTAGCACACAACATCACCACCCTTGGCGAGGAGGAGCCTCATGCCGGTTCAACGCTTTGCGCCGATGACCAAGGATTTCGCGACCTTCGATTGCGACGCGCATGTCACCGAGCCTCCGCTGATCTGGGAGCGCGCCCAGGAGTTCCTCACCCGCGACGAACTCGATGCGCTGAAGCGCACGATCTGGTGGGACGCCGACGGCCGCCTGTTGATCGTTAATGGCCGCGCCGGGATCGGCCTCGGCTCGCCGCGCAAGGGCGGCATCCCCGGCACGATGCGGGTCATCACCAATGCCGGCCCGGGGCGTCAAGCACGATATCCAGCGCGCCCTCAATGTGCGCAACCTTAACCCGAAGACGGCGCTGACGCAGGAGCAGGTCGCCTATCTCGATCATGCCGGCTCGTACGAACCGAAGCCACGTCTGAAAGACATGGATATCCAGGGTATCGATCAGGTCATGGTCATTCCGACCGAGATTGATATCTATCCCTGGCTCGAGGACGCGCTTGGCGCCAAGGCGTTCTGCCGCGCCTACAACGAATGGGCGTACGAGTACACGCTGGAAAACCCCGATCGCCTGTTCTTTGCCGCCCTTGTTCCGATGCAACACCCCGACTATGCGGTCCAGGAGATCCGGCGGGTAGCGGCGCTCGGTTGCCGCGTCGCTCTCGTCCGGCCGATGGATGCGATGGGCAACTACCCGCTGCAGCCGAAATACGAGCCGGTATGGGACGCGCTCGAAGAGACCGGTATGATATACGGCATGCACCCGTTCCCGGCCTTCGGCAGCTCGAAACCGTCCGGCTACAGCGAGCAATATTCCGGCGCCGAACTGATCCGCAAGACCATCGCCAATGCCGGCCTGCCGCACACCTTCCTGACGAACGTGCAAAATTTCCAGGCCGAGGCCGCACTCTGGGTCACAATCGTGCTGATGTCGGGCTTTTTGGAGAAGCACCCGAAGATCAATGCCGCGGTGTTTGAGGCCTCGTCGACCTGGCTGAGCTTCCTGATCGACGAATGCGACAAGGCCTATAAGCTCTACCGCAACGAGCGGCGGTTGCCGGCGCTGAAGCGGCTGCCGAGCGAGACCTTTTTCGAGCATTGCATGACCGGCTTCGAGGGCGACGAAGCGCCGCCGGCTCGGCTCCCGGAGTTCTACGGCGACATCCTGTGCTGGTCGTCCGACGTCTACCACCATGACGGCGACGACGCCTGGCGCGCGATCGAGACGATGCAGAAATACGGGCTGCCGAAGGAGGATCAGGCAAAGTTCCTCGGCGCCAACGCACGGCGACTCTACAAGGTGCAGGCCCCGGCCAACATCATCCGAGAGCGAGTCACCGAGATCGAGCGCCCGGACTGGTGGCCGACCGAGGAGGAAGTCCGCGCCGCGCTGCGCCCGGAAGCCGCGGTAACTCGCTACTAGCTCGTCATGCCCGGCTGCGGACTTGATCCGGGGGATCCGGGCATCACCGAAGCAAGACCGTGCCGGTCAGGGTGGATGATCGAGATACCCCGGAGCGGCCCGCAGTTGCCGGCCGCCCCCGGGGCGGCCATGACGGATCGAGGGTGGAGCAATGCCGACCAAGGACTTCATCGTGTTCGACAGCGACAGCCATGTCGTCGAGCCGCCCGAGCTATGGGAGAAATATGTCGACCCCGAGTATCGAACGCTCGCCAGGCATGCGCTATGGCGACATGAAGGTCCCACCGGCGCCTACCTCAAGGTCAACGGCGAGATTTTCCGCGATCGCTCGAACCCCAACCTGCCGCGCCATGCGTTGTGGCGTCCCGGCATGACCTGGGAAGCGATCGGGGAGCTCGATCCGCACACGAGGCATTCGGCCACCGAAGGCGCCTCGGACCCGCAGGCCCGGCTTTCCGATATGGACGCGATGGGGGTCGACCGCGCACTGCTTTATCCGACCTGGTTCGCCGAAGGCTTCTTCCAGGTCCGCGACCCGGACGTCGCCTACGCGCTCGCGCGCGCCTACAATGATTGGGTCATCGACTTCTGCAAAGCGGCACCGGAGCGGCTCTTCGCCGCCGCGATCCTGCCGCTGCAGAATATGGATTTCGCGCTCGAGGAGCTGACTCGAGCGGCCGGCATTGCATCGGTCCGCGCTGTCTTCATTCGGCCGATGTTTCTTGAAGACCGCTACCTCAATCACCCTTATTACGACCCACTGTGGGCGGCACTAGAGCGATGCGGGCTCACCGCGGCGGTGCATCCAACGCCGGGGCTCTGGAGCCCGGAATGGACCTCGCACGGCCCGTTTGTCGAAAAGGTCAAAGACCGCTTGGCGCAGCCGCCGGTTCCCGGTGGCGGCGGTGGCCCATTCGCCGGCGGCAGCGGCGGCGCCGGTCAGTCGATCACCTTCATCGGTGCCACACCGCTTGGTCATCCACTGGCGCCGATTCTGGCCAATTGGCTCGACAACCACATGTTCGTCGCCTCGACCTTGATCGGCTTCACGGTGATGGAGCGCTACCCGGCAATGAAGGTTGTCGTCGCCCATGGCAAAGCCTCCTGGATGCAGGAGGTGCTGGAAAAAATGGAGGCCTCGACCCGTGTCATCCCGCTGCTGCATCACTATCCGGTCAGCACCGAGCCGGAAGAGATGTGGGAGCACGGCAACGTGTTGCTCGGCTTCGATGCCGAGGAGCGGATGATCCAGAAGCTACCGCAGGACTTTGCCGGCAAAGTGGTTTGGGGGTCGCGCTATCCGCATCACGATGCGACGAGCGCCTGGGACGCACTGACCCGCCTACGCGGCGCCAATGTCCCGGAGCCGTTGATCGCCCGCATGATGGGCGGCAATGCGGCCCGACAATTCGCGATCGAGCCGCGTCGCGAACCAGCTGCATGAGATTCCGCGCGGCTACCGAGGGACGCCACGACCTGCAGCACCCAACCCAATCCTGGCCGCTGCTGCACGCAACGACACAATGGGCTGAACACCTGTCGGCTCGGTGTGGGGTTGCGCGCAGCGCAGGTATTCGGAATGACCGCTCTCTATCGCTCTACTCCGATCCGGGTGACGCCGGCCAAGCTCCGAATGGGGCATGAAGAGTGGTTCCCGCCGGCTGGCGCCGACCCGCCAGGCATGAGACTCAGCCGCTGTCATCGCGCGGCGCCCCCGGCCGGAGCCTGTCCTCGGGCCGGCCGAAGGCCGGACCCGGGGGCCGGGGCAGGCTCGGCGCCGGGGCGATCTCGTCGTCGCGGAGTCACGAGGGTCGGGATTGCTTCCCGGCCTGCGCCGGGACCGCTCCGCTCCTCGCAATGACCATAGGGGTAAGGCGGGCGCGGTCGGGTTTTGGGTGAACCGAGCGCAGAACAGCCAGTTAACAGCCAGTTGGGAATTGCCGCCGCCGGCGCTATGTTTCCGGTCCGGCAGCGACCGCCGAAGTCGGATCGGGAGCCCCGATGATCACCGCCGCCTATGTTCGGACCATGGCCGCCTACAACGCCGAGATGAACCGGCGCCTTTATGCCGCCGCTGGCAGGCTCTCGGAAGCCGAGCGCCGCACGCCGCGCGGCGCCTTCTGGGGTTCGATCCATGGGACCCTCTGCCATATCCTGTGGGGCGACCGGCAGTGGATGTCGCGCTTTGCCGACTGGCCGCGGCCGGCGGCCGCGATCCGGGACAGCGCGCGGATGATCGACGGCTTCGGCGAACTCGCGGCGGCGCGCGAAGCAGCGGATGCCGGTATCGCCCGCTGGGCCGAAGCGGTCGACGAGGCTTGGCTCGACGACGACATGGCGTGGTTCAGCGGCGCCGTGAACCGCGAAGTGCGCGCCCCGAAGCGGTTGCTGGTGACGCATTTCTTCAACCACCAGACGCATCACCGCGGCCAGGCCCACGCGCTTCTGACCGCCGCCGGCGAGGCGACCGGCGACACCGACCTGTTTATTCTGGTGCCCAAGATCGTCGCCTGACCGCGGCGGCAGATGAGCGAAAGGGAGTGACGAGGGATGCAATTGGAGAGGCTCGGCGTCTGGACCGCGATGGACGGCATGACCGCGGCGGCAGGGGCGGCTTTCGCCAAGCGCGTCGAGGCCTGGGGCTATCGGGCGCTGTGGCTGCCGGAGAGCCGCGGCCGCAATGCGCTCGTGCACTCCGCCTGGCTCCTCGCCAACACCGACACGCTGATCGTCGCGACCGGCATCGCCAATGTCTACGCCCGCGACCCGATGGCGATGGCGAATGGCCAACGCGGATTGGCCGAGCAGTCCGGCGGGCGGTTTCTGCTCGGCCTCGGCGTGTCGCACCGGCCGATGGTCGAAGGGCTGCGCGGTCACCCTTACGGCAAGCCGGTGCCGACGATGCGCGCCTACCTGCGCGCGATGCGCGACACCCCCTATCCGGCGCCGCCGCCGCCCGAACCGCCGCTCACGATCCTGGCGGCGCTGGGCCCGCGGATGATGGCGCTCGCGGCCGAGATGGCCGACGGCGCCCATCCCTACAACACGACGCCGGAGCATACCGCCGAGGCGCGCCGCATTCTCGGCCCCGGCAAGCTTCTCTGTCCCGAGGTCTGGGTCTTGCTGGAGACCGATCCGCAGAAGGCGCGCGCCGCCGCCCGCGACGCGTTGTCGCGCTACCTGCAGCTCGAGAATTACGTCAATGCCTGGCGTCGCCAGGGTTTTGGCGACGACGATCTGGCCGGCGGCGGGTCGAACCGGTTCCTCGACGCGATCGTCGCCTGGGGCGGCGAAGCCGCGATCCGCGAGCGCATCCGGCAGCATTGGGACGCCGGCGCCGACCATGTCTGCATCCAACCGATCGGCCCGCAGGGTTCGCGGGAAGTCGGCGACGACCGCCTGCTCGAGCTCCTGGCGCCGGGCCGCCGATCTTGACGGGTTCGGGCGCCGGTCCGACATTCATGGGCGACGGCGGCAGGTCGGCGCGGCGGCCGATCCAGCGGATCGATTGAGAAGGGCTGCGGGCGATGTATACGGAGACCACCCGGTTGATCAACGTCACGGTCCAACCGTTCTACCTCGAAGACCAATCGGAGCCGGACGAAGGCCGCTATGTTTGGGCCTACCACGTGCGCATCGAAAACCGGGGCCGCGAAACCGTCCAGCTGCGCAACCGGCACTGGCAGATCACCGATAGCCGCGGGCAGGTACAGGAGGTGCGGGGCCCCGGCGTGGTCGGCGAGCAGCCGGTATTGGGTCCAGGTGAGAGCTTCGAATATACGAGCGGCACGCCGTTGCCGACCCCGTCGGGGATCATGGTCGGCAGCTACGAGATGGAGACGCCGGCCGGCGAGAGTTTTTTGGTCCGCATCCCCGCATTTTCGCTCGACAGCCCGCACCAGCCGGTTCGACTCAACTGACCGCGTCACGGCCCGCTCCCTGGGCACGTCGGCGTCCGCGGCCGGCGCGACGCGCCGACCTCCGTCATTAAAGAAAGAGCACCGATGTCGCGCATCTTCGCACCACCGACCTTGTCCGCGGCCGAGCCGCGCAGCGCCATACCGCCCTTCCCCGAGCGGCCGAGCCAGGCCGAGGTCGAGCAGGCGGTGCGCGTCCTGATCCGCTGGGCCGGGGACGATCCGGAGCGCGAGGGCCTTGCCGGCACTCCGGCACGCATCGCCCGCGCCTACCGCGAGTATTTCAGCGGTTATGACGACGACCCGGTCGAGCTGCTGCAGCGCACTTTCGAGTCGATCGACGGCTATGACGAGATCGTCGTCCTCAAGGACATCCGCTTCGAATCGCATTGCGAGCACCATCTGGCGCCGTTCATCGGCAAGGTGCATATCGCCTATCTGCCGAACAACCGAGTGGTCGGCATCTCGAAGCTGGCGCGGCTCGTCGACGTTTACGCCAAGCGCTTGCAGATCCAGGAAAAGATGACCTCGCAGATCGCCAATACCGTGGACGAGATCCTGCAGCCCAAAGGGGTGGCGGTGGTCATCGAGGCGGCGCACCAATGCATGACCACCCGCGGCGTCCACAAGCCCGGGGTGACGATGGTGACGAGCCGCATGCTCGGCGTCTTTCGCGACGACCCGTCGAGCCGGCGCGAGGTGTTGGCGATGATCGGCACCCCGGGTGTCGCCAAGCTCGACAACGTCTGATCCCGGGCACCCTCGGCGCCGGCGGAGCGAGCGTGCAGCAGGGCCGGGGCGGGATCGGCAGCCGCAAGCACGGCGTCAGCGGCCGCGCCACGCAGAGCCCGCGCTTCCGGCTGATGCAGCGGCTCGCCGCCGAACGCGGCGAGTTCGGCGGCGGGCCGGTGCGGCGCCGCAAGGGGCTGGTTTTCGCCAGCGTGCGCGCATTGCTGAACAGCGGGCGCAAGCCTCGATAGGCTTGCCGCCGGGCGGACCGGAACGGAGTGAAGCGCCTGGTTTCGATCACTGCTGAAGAGCCGGTCCTCGATCTGACCGATCGGGCAACGAGCGCGCCGGCGCGCTCGACGCCGCCGGCGCCGGCCGAGCTGACGCTCGTCATCCCGACCCTGAACGAGCGCGACAATATCGCGCTCCTGGTGGAGCGATTGGGCGCGGCGCTCGACGGGATCGCCTGGGAGGTGGTGTTCGTCGACGACGATTCGGCGGACGGCACCGCCGATGTCGTGCGGGGGTTGGCGCGCCGCCACCCGCATGTGCGCTGCCTGCAGCGGATCGGCCGGCGCGGCCTCGCTTCGGCCTGTGTCGAAGGCGTCCTGTCGAGTGCCGCACCCTACATTGCGGTGATGGATGCCGATCTCCAGCATGACGAGGCGCTCTTGCCGATAATGCTGGCGGCGCTGCGCGGCGAAGGGCTCGATATCGTGATCGGCAGCCGCTTTGCCGACGGCGGCAGTTTTGCCGCAATGCCGAAGCCTCGGCAGAGGATCAGCGCGTTGGGCAACCGCCTGGCGCTGCTCGTGGTCAAGACCGAGCTCACCGACCCGATGAGCGGCTTTTTCATGCTGCGGCGCCCGGTGTTCGACGCCGCGCTGCGCGGCCTTTCGGCGCAAGGCTACAAACTCTTGGTCGACATCTTTGCCTCCTCGCCCGGCCCGCTCGCCTTCAAGGAGCTGGCCTTCACGTTCCGTCCGCGGCTCTATGGCGAAAGCAAGCTCGATACGCTGATCGCGCTCGAATATCTGCAGCTGCTCCTCGACAAGCTGATCGGTCGGGTGGTTCCGGTGCGCTTCATCTTGTTTGGCGCGATCGGCGGTCTCGGCCTCTTCGTCCATCTCGCGGTGCTCGCCGCGGCGCTCAAGCTTCTCGGGGTCGGGTTCGCCGCCGGGCAAGGCATCGCCACGCTCGCGGCAATGACCGGGAATTTTCTCCTGAACAATATCCTGACCTACCGCGATCGCCGGCTGCGCGGGCTGAAGCTCGTTTACGGCCTGCTCTCGTTCTATGCCGTATGCAGCGTCGGTGCGGTCGCCAATGTCGGGATTGCCGCCTACGTGTTCCAGGCCGATCGCTCCTGGTGGCTGGCCGGGATCACCGGGGCGCTCGTTGGTGCCGTGTGGAACTACGCGATCTCGTCGATCTTCACCTGGCGGATCCGCTAATTTAGGATCGCGATCGGCAACCGCAGCGAAAGGGGCAAAGGGTCATGGAATTCGGCGCTTCGATCTTCTTCACCGATTATTCGATCACCCCCGCCGCCCTGGCGCCCGCGATGGAGGAGCGCGGCTTCGACTCGCTCTGGGCGGCCGAGCATTCGCACATTCCGGTGCCGCGGCGGACGCCGGCCCCGGGCGGCGGTGAACTTGCCAAACGCTATTACGACGTCATGGATCCGTTCGTCACCTTGACCGCCGCCGCCGCCGCTACCAAGAAGCTCAAAGTGGCGACCGGCATCTGCCTCGTCATTCAGCGCGACACGATCCAGACGGCAAAGCTCGTCGCCTCGATCGACCAGGTCTCCGGCGGGCGGTTTCTGTTCGGCATCGGCGGCGGCTGGAACGCCGAGGAGATCGAAAATCACGGGACCCCGTTCGCCACGCGCATGAAGAAGATGCGCGAGCAGATCGCGGCGATGAAGGAGATCTGGACCAAGGGCAAGGCCGAATACCACGGCGATCTCGTCGCCTTCACGACGATGATGACCTGGCCGAAGCCGGCGCAGAAGCCATACCCGCCGATCATCCTTGGCGGTGCCTTTCCATGGGCGGCGCGCCGTGCCATTCGCTACGGCGACGGCTGGTACCCGAACGCCATGAGCGGCAACCCCGAGGAGTATCTGCCGAAATTCCGCCGGATGGCGCAGGAGGCGGGGCGCGATCCCGACGCGCTGCCGGTGACGTTGGGCGGCACACCCGAAGACCCGGACCGGATCAAGCGCTTTCGCGACCTCGGCGTGGCCCGCGTCAACTTTCCGCTGATGTCCGAACCGAGCGAGGCGATCCTGCCGATCCTCGACCGGATCGCCGGGCTGATGCGGCAGGTCGGGAATTAGCAGGATGCGGAAAAACGCTAGAAGATTGTCATTCCGGAGCGCGGGCTTTGCCCGCGAATCCGGAATCCATGAACACGGGGCGGTGAAATCAATGGCTTGGCCCGTGTTCTTGCCCCCGGGCTTAGCACCGACGAACCGTCGCCAGCGTAACCCGGGGGCCGGGCCCGGCCCTGACGGGCCGTCCCGGAATAACGGCCGAGTTTTTCTGCACCCTGCTAGTCTAGCTAATTCACAGGGGGCAAATCGCGGAAGGACTATCACTGAGCAAGGCGGCGCTTGCCGCCTGGGAGCGGGCCGGTTCGAGAATCAACGTTCCCCACTGGAAGGCGGTCCTGGCCGAGGCCAAGGCCCGGCTCGGCGATATCGACGGCGCGCTCGATCTGGTCAACGAGAGCGTCGCGCAGGTCGAGCGGCCGGGTTGGGAGGAGCGTTGTTCCTATGCGGAGATCCTCCGCATCAAGGGCTGGCTACTCTCGCTCAAGGGCGACCTGGAAGGCGCGGAGCGCAACTATCAAGCCTCGCTGGATTGGGCACGGCACCAGCAGGCGAAATCCTGGGAGCTGCGCACCGCGACCAGCTTCGCGCGGCTGATGCGCGAGCAGGGGCGGGTGCGCGAGGCCTACGACTTGCTCGCGCCGGTCTATGGCTGGTTCACCGAAGGCTTCGGCACCAAGGACCTGAGGGAGGCCAAGGCGCTGCTGAACGAACTGGGCGAACCGGCACTGCACGAGCCCGCTGCGGCCGCGCCCGGCAGACCGTCCGGGTAGCGGTGGAGCCGAGGCATGGACATTGCGGCATGGCTGCGCGGCCTCGGATTGGAGCAATATGCGCCGGCCTTTGCCCAGAATGACATTGGACCCGAGCTGCTGCCGAGCCTGACGGCCGAGGAATTGAAGGAAATCGGCATTGCCTCGCTCGGCCACCGCCGTCGGCTGCTGGAGGCGATCGCCGCCCTGCGACCCGCGGACGCTGGTGTCCCGGTGGGTTCCGGACCCGAGCCCGCGGCTCGGTCGGAGGCGGAACGGCGGCAGGTCACCGTGATGTTCTGCGATCTCGTCGGCTCGACCGCTCTGTCGGCGCGGCTCGATCCCGAGGACCTGCGCGCGGTCATCGGCCGCTATCACGCCTGCGTCGCTAAGACGGCAAGCCGCTTCGACGGCTTCGTCGCGAAATACATGGGCGATGGCGTGCTCGTCTACTTCGGCTACCCGCAGGCGCACGAGGACGACGCGGAGCAGGCGGTCCGAGCCGGCTTGGCGCTGGTGAATGCCGTCGGCGAACTGGAGGCGCCGGGACCGTTGCAGCTGCGGATCGGCATTGCCACCGGGCTGGTCGTGGTCGGCGATCTGATCGGCGCCGGCTCGGCACAGGAACCGGCGATCGTCGGCGAAACCCCCAATCTCGCGGCGCGGCTGCAGGCATTGGCGGAGCCGAACGCCATCGTTATCGCCGAGAGTACGCGGCGGCTGATCGGCGCGTTATTCGAGCTTGCCGATCTCGGGCCGCTGTCGCTGAAGGGGTTTGCCGGGCCGCAGCGCGCCTGGCGCGCGTTGGCGGAGAACCGGGCGCTCGGCCGGTTCGAGGCGCTGCGCTCCGGCGCAACGCCATTGGTCGGCCGCGAAGAGGAGATCGAGCTGCTATTGCGGCGGTGGACCAGGGCTAAACGCGGCGAGGGCCAGGTGGTGCTGCTCGCCGGCGAGGCCGGGATCGGCAAATCGCGGCTCGCCGCGGCGCTGATGGAGCGCGTTGCCGCAGAGCCGCATACGCGATTGCGGTATTTCTGCTCGCCTCAGCACACCGACAGCGCGCTTTACCCGATCATCGGCCAGATGGAACGGGCCGCCGGACTGGCGCATGACGACACGCCACGCGCGAAACTCGACAAGCTCGATGCGCTGCTCGCGCAAGGCTCGACCTCGCCCGAGGACGCCGGGCTGCTCGCCGAGATGCTCGCGCTCGGCAATGACGGGCGGTATCCGGTCCTGGCGCTGCCGCCGGAACAGCGCCGTGCGAGAACACTCGCTGCACTGATCGCACAAGTCGAGGCGCTCGCCCGGCAATGTCCGGTGCTGATGATCTTCGAGGACGCGCATTGGAGCGACCCGACGAGCCTGGAGGCGCTCGGACGAACGATCGACCGGATCGCAAACCTTCGCGTCCTGCTGGTCATGACGTTTCGGCCGGAATACGCGCCGCCCTGGATCGGGCAGCCGCAGGTGACGATGCTGACCATCAACCGGCTGGCGGTAGGCGAGGCCGGCACATTGATCGATCGGATCGCCGGCAATCACGCGCTGCCCGCCGGGGTGCGCCGGGACATCATCGAGCGTACCGACGGCATACCGCTGTTCGTCGAGGAAATGACCAAGGCGGTCTTGGAGGCGGGGAGCGAACGCGCCGCCCGCGACCTGGCGGCGGTGCCGTTTGCAGCTGTCGCGGTTCCCGCCAGCCTGCATGCCTCGCTGATGGCGCGGCTCGACCGGCTCGGTCCGGCGAAGCGCGTCGCGCAGATCGGCGCGGCGATCGGGCGGGATTTTTCGCACGCCCTCGTGGCCGCGGTTGTCGGCCAGCCGGAAGCGGAGCTTGGCGCCGCGTTGGACCGGCTCGTCGCGGCGGGGTTGCTGTTCCGCCAGGGCGTTCCGCCGCATGCGACTTACCTCTTCAAGCACGCCCTGGTGCAGGACGCCGCCTATGGCACGCTGCTGCGCGACGGGCGGCGGGCGCTGCATGCGCGCATCGCCGACATCCTCGAGCGCCGGTTCGCGGAGATCGCCGAACGCCAGCCGGAGCTGCTGGCGCGGCATTATGCCGAGGCGGGCCTGATCGAGCAGGCCGCGCATCTGTGGGGAAAAGCGGGGCAGCAATCGCTGGAGCGCTCGGCGCTGGTCGAAGCCATCGAGCAGATGTCGCGGGCACTCGCCCTGATCGCGGCGCTGCCGGCGACGACCGCGCTGCGTCGCGAACAGCTCGGGCTGCAGGTCACGCTGATCAACCCTCTCGGTATCGTCAAGGGGTTCGGCTCTCCGGAAACCAGGGCGGCGGCCGAGCAGGCAAGGCTGCTGATCGAGCGGGCGCTGACGCTCGGCGAGGCCCCCGACGATCCGCTTCTGCCGTTTGCCGCTCTGCACGGGATCTTTGTGACGTATTTGGTGGCGTTCGATTGCGACATGGCACGCCAGCTCGCCGAGCAGTTTCTCTCGCTCGCCGAGAAGCAGGACGCCATCGCCCCGCGCCTGATCGCGCGCCGAATCATCGGTATTTCCTCGCTGATCGGCGGCGAGATTGCGACCGGCCGAGCGCACCTCGATCGGGCGGTCGCCCTTTACGACCCGACTGTCCATCGCGCGCTGACCACACGGTTCGGCGTGGACGCGCGCGTCGCGTCCTTGTGCTATCGATCCTGGGCGCTTTGGCTGCTCGGCTATCCGCAAGCCGCGCTTGCCGATGTCGATCGGGCGGTCGAAGAAGCGCGCGACTTCGGCCAGGCGGCGACGCTGATGTTCGCGCTGGTCCAGTGCTCGTGGCCCTATGCCTGGACCGGCAACGACGTCGCGGCTGAGGGCTTGTCGCGAGAAGGCATTGCGCTGGCGGAGCAGACTGGCAGCTCGCAGTGGAAGGGAATGGGAGTCGCCGGTCTGGGCTGTGTATTGGCCCTGAGAGGCGGTGCGGTGGAGGCCATCCACGCCATCACGTCCGGTCTCGCCGCTAATCGCGCTGCCGGAACAACCCTATGGCGGCCGTTGATCTTCGGTTACCTGGCGGGAGCGCATGCCGATCTCGGTCAATTCGACGAGGCTCGGCATTGGATCGGCGAAGCGATGGCGCGAGTTGAATCAAACGAAGGAAAAGTGGGCGGAAGCGGAAATTCACCGGGTTGCGGGCGAGATTGCGCTCCGCTCGCCGGTGCCGGACGCCGCGCGGGCGGCGTCGTATTTCACCGCCGCGCTCGCGATTGCCCGGCGGCAGCAGGCGAAGTCCTGGGAGCTGCGCACCGCGACCAGCTACGCGCGGCTCATGCGCGAGCAGGGGCGGGTGCGGGAAGCCTACGATCTGCTCGCGCCGGTCTACGGCTGGTTCACCGAAGGCTTCGACACCAAGGACCTGAAGGAAGCCAAGGCGCTGCTCGACAAATCGTGCGAACCGGCACTGCAGCGGACCGCCGAGGACGCCGCGGCCATGCCCGGTGGACCATCCGGGTAGCGGCGTTATTTCTCGTTGATCGCAACCAGCTTGCGATTCCACCATCCGCCCCCGAGCGCTTGGAACAGCGCCGCGGTGTCGCCGAAGCGGGCGGCCTGAGCCTGAACCAGGGCCAACCGGGCCATCTGATACGCCAGCTCTGCCTGTATCAAGGTCAGGTAGTTGACGTAGCCGACCTGCATCTGCCGCAGGGTCAGGTCGAGGGTGACCTTGGCGGCACGCTCCGAGGCCAGGTTGGCCTTCAACGCGTCGGCATCGGAGAGCACCGCGTGAAGCGTATCGGCGACGTTCTGGTAGGCGGCGAGCACCGTGTCGCGATACTGGTACGCAGCCTGCGTCAATGCCTCTTCAGCCGCGCGCTGCCGGTGCAACAGGGTGCCGCCCGTGAACAGCGGTTGCGTCACCCCGCCGATAATGCTCCACACCACCCCGCCGGGGACGAACAGCTGACTCCATTGAGTTGCGGTATTGCCGTAGGTAGCGGTGATCGAGAATTGCGGCAGGCGGTTGGCGATCGCGACGCCGACCTGCGCATTGGCGGAGCGGAGCGCCTCCTCGGCGGCGCGGACATCCGGCCGCTGGTCGACGATCTTCGAGGGCAGGCTGAGCGGCAGCGCCTGCGGCAGTTGGATCGTGTCGAGCTCGAAGGTCTCGGCCACGTCTTCATTGGGCAGGTTGCCGACCAGGACGCGGAGCAAGTCGCGGTTCAGCTCGAACGCTTTTTCGAGCGGCGGCAGGGTCGCCTGCTCCTGCGCCAGGGCGGCCTCCTGGGCGGCGACGTCGATGGCCATCGCGTAGCCGAGCCGGAACTGATCCCTCAGGATGCGCAGCGCCTTCGCCTCCGCGTCGATGATCTCCTTGGTCGCGGCGATCTGTCCCCGCAGCGATGCGTCGGCGATGGCTGCCGACACGACATTGGTGGCGAGGGTGAGGTAGGCGGCCTCCACCTGAAAGCGCTGAATGGCGGCTTGCGCCTCGAGCGACTCGACCTGCCGGCGATTGCTGCCGAACACGTCGGGCGTGTAGGAGACGTTCAGCTGAGCGGAATAGAGATCGTAATAGAGGAGGTTGTTGGCCGGTATCGGCGCCAGGGTTGCGCCGGTCTTATTACGACTTGCGCTAAACCCTCCCTGGACGGTCGGATAAAAGAAACCCTGCTGGGCATAGACCTCTTCCTCGGCTTGGCGCAGCGCCGCCTCGGCCGCGGGCAGCGTCGGGTTCGCCGCAAACGCCCGCTTTACCAGCGCGTCGAGCGGCGGAGACCGGAACAGCTCCCACCATTCGAAAGGGATGTCCCGACCGGTTGCGAAGCGCTGCGGCTCACCGCCATGGACCGCCGCCGAAACAGTGGTCAGGGGCAACGGATTTGGCGTGTAGCCGGCATGCTCGGGCGCCGCCGGCCGCAAGAAATTCGGGCCGACCGAACAGGCGACGGCGACGAGGGCGACAAGCGCCACCCCGGCGCACGCGGGTAGGCGCCTGACGTGTGGCAAGGTCAGAGCCCGCAACGTCCGAGACAGCCGCAGCACCGTTCCGCCAAGGCAAATTCCGCGCTGTCGGCGAGCAGGCACGGAACCGGGGCAAATCTCAACTGCGATTTGTCCCAGTGTCTTCGTCAAGCGCGTGGGGCCATCTTCCGCGTCGCGCAAGAGAGGTTCGTACGGGTCGGCTATGCCAGAGGATGTGCCAGACGTTGTGGTTGTGGTGCGGCTCAAGAAGAAGGCGGTCGTGCTGGTGGCCGGGATCGCCGGTGCGATCTTGGTCGCGATCGGGCTTGCCCTCGGCTGGAGCCGCCTCGGACCGGTCGACGCGGCCGCCGCCAACGGAGACGAGAAGCCGACGGCGGGCAATGCCGGCAAATCGCGGGAGCCGCCGAGCTTGCTGCTGTCGGCAACCCAGACCAAGGCGGTCAAGGTCGAAACGGTCGGCGATCATCTGTTCCCGCGCGAGAAGCAGGCGGTCGGCAACATCGATTTCAACGAGGACCGGTCGGTACAGGTCTACCCGCCCTACCAGGGACTGGTCCTCCAGCTGTTCGCGAAAGTCGGCGACGATGTCCGCGCGGGTCAGACCCTGTTCACGATCCAGAGCCCGGACCTGATCCAGGCCGAGTTCGACGTTGATCGCCGCGGCGGGCGTCCTCGATTTGACCTCACGCGCGCTGTCGCGGGCGCGGGTGCTGTACTCCGTCCAAGGCATCGCCCAGAAAGATCTCGAGCAGGCGGTCTCCGACCAGCAAACCGCGGAAGGCAACCTCAGGGCCTCGCGCGACGCGGTCCACGTCTTCGGCAAGAGCGAAGCGGAGATCGATTGGATCGTCAAGAGGCGGCGGATCGACCCGGCCCTGGTCGTGCCGGCGCCGCTTTCCGGCCGCATCACCGCCCGCAATGCGGCGCCCGGCGATATGGTGCAGCCGGGCACACCGCCGGCGCCCTATGCGATGGCCGATTTGTCGACGATCTGGATGCTCGCCTTCGTGCCCGAGAGCGACAGCGCGCTCTACCACCTCGGCCAGGAAGTCAAGGTATCGGTGCTGGCCTATCGGGACCGGGTGTTCGAAGGCAAGATCACGACGCTCGGCACGACGGTCGACCCCAACACCCATCGCATGATGCTGCGGGCGGCGATCGAGGATCCGAGGCACGAATTGCGGCCGAACATGCTGGCGACCTTCGTCATCCGGACCGGCGATCCGGTGCGCGCGACGGCGGTCCCGGTCAATGCCGTCGTGCGCGAGCCAGACGGCACGATGACCGTGTGGGTCACCACCGACAAACGGCATTTCACCCAGCGCATCGTCGCGCTCGGCATGCAGCATGGCGGCTACGACCAGATCACCGACGGCGTGAAGCAGGGGGAACGGGCTGCGACCGATGGCGCGATCCTGCTCGACGCTATGTACGCGACCGCCGCGTCCGGCTGAGCGCGCCGGCGGCGCGCAGTCCTCGATTGATGGGTGACGCTTGTTCAAGGCACTTCTCGCGTTCTGCCTGACGCGGCGCCCGATTGTCCTCCTCGGCCTGCTGGTCGTCGCCGGCAGCGGCGTGATCGCCTACACCAAGCTGAACATCGAGGCCTATCCCAATCCCGCCCCGGTCATCCTCGAAATCACCGCCCAGGCTGCCGGCCTGTCGGCCGAGGAAATGGAGCGCTACTACACGATACCGATGGAGGTCGGGCTTTATCCGACGCCGGGGATCGATAATATTCGTTCGACGTCTTTCTATGGGCTGGCGTTCGTACGCGTCACTTTCAAATATGGCGTCGATTATTACTTTGCGTACACGCAAGCGGCCCTGAGCCTGCAGCAGAATGTGTCGCTGCCGGGGAACCAGGTGCCGAGCATTCAGCAGTCGAGCCTCGTTGGTGAGATCTATCGCTACCAGGTCGTCGGGCCGCCGCATTTCGGACTGACCAATCTGCGCACGGTGCAGGATTGGATCGCGCTGCGCCGCCTGTTCACCGTGCCCGGGGTCGTCCAGGTCAACAGCTGGGGCGGCACGACCAAGCAGTTCAATGTCGATGTCGATCTGAACAAGCTCGAAGGCTACGGCCTGACGATCCCGCAGGTGATCACCGCGCTGGGCAGCGCCAACCTCAACGTCGGCGGCCGCGAAATTACGGTCGGCCAGCAATCGGTCAACATCCGCGGCGTCGGGTTGATCGACGACGGCGGCGCCGACGATTTGACCAAGGGCTACAAGGTCGGCGACATCAATAATATCGTCCTCAGCCAGGTGAACGGCGTCCCGGTTCAGATCCGGGACATCGCCAAGGTCGACGTGGGCTACGTGCCGCGGCTCGGCATCGCCGGGCGCGACAACGATGACGACATCGCCGCGTCGATCGTCGTGATGAACCGGACCTACCACACCAACGATGTGCTGCCGGCGATCAAGGCCAAGGTCACCCAGGTGAACAAGGACGGCTCGCTGCCGCCCGGGGTCAAGCTCGTGTCGTATTACGACCGCGGCTCGCTGGTTTCGCTGACGACGCACACGGTGCTGCACAACCTGCTGTTCGGCTGCCTCCTGGTATTCCTGATCCAGTGGATCTTCCTCGGGAATCTGCGCAGCGCGATCGTCGTCGCGGCCAATATCCCGTTTGCCTTGGCGTTTGCGACGATCCTTCTGGTGTTGCGGGGCGAAGACGCGAACCTGCTCTCGGTGGGCGCGGTCGATTTCGGGATCATCGTCGATTCGGCTGTGATCCTCGTCGAAAACGTCTTCCGCAATTTTCAGGCGAAAGCGGCGGATCGCGAGCAGCTGTTGCACCGCCTCGCCGAGGGGCGGATGGGCCCCGATCCGACGACGACGAGGGATCCGACCGAAAGACGCGTGTGGACGGACCGCCTGCGCCTCATTCTGATCAGCGCCATGCAGGTGGACAAGGCGATCCTCTATTCGGGAGCGATCACGGTCGCCGCTTTTGTCCCGCTGTTTGCGATGCAGGGGGTCGAAGGCCAGATCTTTGGTCCGATGGCGCGGACCTACGGCTATGCGCTCGTCGGGGCATTGCTGGCGACCTTCACGATCACCCCGGTGTTGACGTCCTATCTGCTGCCGGCACAGGTGCGCGAGGTCGAGACGCTGATCGTGCGCGGCATCCGGGCGATCTATACGCCGGTGCTGCGGTTCGCCCTCGGCAACCGCAGCCTCGTCCTGTTGCTCGGCGCCGCCTTCCTCGCCGGCGCCGGCCTCCTGATCCCGCGCCTCGGCAGCGAGTTTCTCCCGGCGCTCGAGGAGGGCAATTACTGGATCCGCGCCTCGATGCCGCAGACGATGTCGCTCGACGCCGGCACCGAGGCGGTGCGCAAGATGCGCGAAATTCTGCTGCGGCACCCCGAGGTCGTCACCGTGGTGTCGCAACACGGCCGGCCGGACAATGGCAGCGATGCCGCGCCGCTCTCGAACGTCGAGTTGTTCGCGCCGTTGAAGCCGTACGACACCTGGCCGTCGGGCTTGACCAAGGACAAGCTGACCGCGCAATTGCAACAGGAGTTCGAGGCCGAGCTGCCCGGCGTCACCTTGAACTTCTCACAATACATCCAGGACAACGTCGAGGAGGCGATCTCCGGGGTCAAAGGCGCGAATTCGCTCAAAATCGTCGGCCCCAATCTCAAAGTGCTGGAGAAGCTCGCCGATGAGGCCCTCCATCAGATGGAGCAAGTCGAGGGCATGGCCGATCTCGGCATCTTCCATGTCTATGCCCAGCCCAATCTGAATATCACGATCGACCGCGAACGAGCGGCGCGCTACGGGCTCAATACCGGCGACGTCAACACGGTCATCCAGGCGGCGATGGGCGGCGCGGTGGCGACCACGGTGCTCGAGGGCGACCGCTCGTGGAACCTGGCGGTGCGGCTCGCGCCGCAATTCCGCGACAGCTTCGAGGCGATCGGCGCCATCAAGGTCGGATATCCGACGCCGGCCGGAACCAACGCCTATATCCCGCTGCGCGAACTCGCGAAAATCAGTCTCGATACCGGCGCCTCCTACATCTATCACGAGCAGACGCAGCGCTTCATTCCGATCAAGTTCAGCGTTCGCGGCCGCGACCTCGGCAGCACCGTCGCCGACGCGGAGGCGCGGATCGCCAAGAACGTCGAGCTGCCGTCGGGATACCGGCTGATCTGGGCCGGCGAGTTCGAGGATTGGGAGCTGGCGAAAGAGCGGCTCGAGACGATCGTGCCGATCAGCCTCGCGCTGATCCTGGTGCTGCTGTTCGGGCTGTTCAATTCGCTGCGCGATAGCCTCTTGGCGCTGTCCGGCATTCCGTTCGCCATCGCCGGAGGGGTGTTGGCGCTTTATCTGAGCGGGCTCAATTTCAGCGTCTCGGCGGCGGTGGGCTTCGTCTCGCTGTTCGGCGTCGCGGTGATGAACGGGATTCTGATCATCACCTACTACAACCAGGTGCGCTCGCAAGGGATGGCCGCCGGCCGCGCGATGTTCCATGCGGCCGAGCAGCGGATGCGGCCGATGTTGATGACCGCGTTCTCCGCCTGCCTCGGGTTGCTGCCCGCCGCGTTCTCGACCGGCATCGGCAGCCAGGTGCAGCGCCCGCTCGCCACCGTGGTCGTCGGCGGCATGCTGATCGCCCCGATCATGCTGCTGATCGTCGTTCCCGCACTGCAAATGCTGGTCTTGGGCGGCACCGACGATGGCGAGCCGCCGGCGCCGAAGGCCGGCTCCACGGAGGGATGAGCATGGTCGCCAGGGGTTTGTCGGCATCGTGCCTGCTCCTCGCCGCGCTCGGCAGTTTTGTGTCGATCGGCGCGGTCGCGCAGCCACCGGCCGCGGCCGCCGGCGGCGCTGCCGCCGGTAACGCGCAGGTTCACGCCGATGACCATCGGGACCGCGGCGACCGCTCGGTCCGAGGCCGCCCCGAAGGCAAACTGGCCGAACAGGAGCGCGACGACCGCAGGCTGCGTGCCGCATACGAAGAGAGGCTCAAGGACATCGACGCGGCGGTGAAGAAGGCGACGCTCGAAAGGCTGCTCGACCTGCGCCGCCGGCAGCGAGCCGATCACCCGGCGCCGGCGGCGGCGAACCCCACGACCATGAGAGAGGCCCCTTCGGCCCCGCCGCACCGCCAGGGTCCGGTTCCGAACCCGGCCTCGATAAAGGCCGCGGTGACGAACCCGCCGCCATATCCGCATGGCGGGCAATCGGCGAAGCCGGCGGTCCTCGGCGGCGCCGCACTCTACGATGCGAAACACGGCGCCGTCCTCGATGGTGCCGCAATGCATCGCAAGCCGTGAGCAGCGGGGAATTTATCTTGCGCTACCTCGCTCTGATCCTTGCCGCCGCCCTGTTTGCGGGCTGCGCGAACGACATCGTGCTCAAGGATCCGCGCAGTGGTGCCTCGGTTGCCTGCGCCCAGTCGCTCGGCGGCCTCGACCCCTGGTCGCAGACCTATGCCTGTGCCGCCCGGCACGCGGCGCAGGGATGGCGCGTCGTGAGCGGACCGTGAGGAGCGCGCGGCCTAGGGTTCGATCAGACGGCCGGTCACGGCTTTGACGGCGGCTTGAACGCGGGTCGAGACGCCAAGCTTCTCGCGCGCATTGTCGATGTGAAAGTCGACGGTGCGCTTGGTGAGGCCGAGAATCGCGGCGATCTCGGCCGAGGTCTTGCCGCGTGCGGCCCAGGTCAGCGTTTCAACCTCGCGCTCGCTGAGGCTGACCTCGCTCGGCCAGATCGCACCGCGCCTGCCGCGCGCGAGCCGGCTCCGGATGATCATCTCGAGCAGATCGAAATCGATGGGTTTGGTCACGTAATCATCGGCCCCGAGGCGCCGGCCGCGAAGCTCGTTGTCGCGACCGGCGAGCGCGGTGACATAAATGAACGGCATGTTTTCGAAGCGCGGCGCCAATCTGGTCAGGCGTTCCAGCACCTCGAAGCCGGACATGCCCGGCATGCTGACATCCGAGAGGACGAGGTCAGGCCTGTCGCGCAGGACCGCCGCGAGACCATCCTGCCCGCTATAGGCGATGCTGATCTGAAAACCACGGTCGACGAGGTCCTCCGCGATCAGCGCCGCCGTTTCGCGGTCGTCTTCGATGAGGAGAATTCGCGCCTTTGCTTCGGCCATGCGTGAAGTCCGCTGATCGGGCCGCTCCGGGCGATGTCCGGCGTGCGACCATCGCGGGGTAGCGTAAACCGTGGTTTGCCGGCGACAAAACTGTGATAAATGCGGGTTGCTTGTCACTCCCCCGGTGGGACGAGACGCTCGGGGCCAGCATGCTACGAACCCTGTCGATCCAGGCGCGCGCCTTCTCGGTCGCTGTTCTTGTTTTGCTGCTGATTGTTCTGTTTGGTGTTTTCAGCCTGTGGCGTCTTGACGATTATCAGATCATCGTCGGCGAAATCCGCGAACGCTATTTGCAGAACACTCAATTTCTCGGAGATCTCAACAATTCCACGTCCGATTTTCGCGCGGCCGAGGCCGCAGCGCTGCTGGCCTCGACCCGAGCCGAGGTCGAAGAAAACAAAAGAGAGGTCGAAGAGCTCGATCGCCTGATCGCGCTTGCCGAGCAAAGCTTCGAGCAAATTCGCAATGACGCCGCCGTAAATGGCCTCTATGCGGACTTTGTGGCGAAGTGGCGCCGCTATCGGGTGCTTGCCGATCGGGTGCTCGCGCTGTCGAGCGCCGACCGTCGGCCGGAGGGTATCGAGATCTATCGGACGAGTTCCCGTTTGGCTTACGACGCGGCGAGCGATGCACTGGGCGTGTTGACCGAGCGCAATCGAAACGCCGCCGCCGAGAGCAGTCAGCGCGCCGCTGCCGCCTACACGGAGGCGCGATATCTCACCGCCTTCGCCGTCGTGGTCGCCGGGTTGATCGTGGTCGGCGGGCTGGTTTATATCAGGCGCACGGTCCTGCGCCCGATCCTTGAACTGGCAAAGCGGATGCGCCGGCTCTCCGGCAACGAAACCGGCGTCGAGATCAACGGCACCGAGCGCCGCGATGAAGTCGGCGAGATGGCGCGCGCCGTCATGGTGTTTCGAAACAACGCCGTCGAGTTGGCCGCCAGCCAGCAGACGCTCGCGCAGCAGGCATCGATGCTCAGCGAAAAGCTGGCTTACGAGCAGCAGCTTGCCGAGCTTCAGCGGAATTTTGTGTCGATGGCCTCGCATGAGTTCCGCACGCCGCTGACAATTATCGACGGCCAAGCGCAACGCCTGATCAACGCCGGAACCCGTCTTAGCGCCGACGATATCGCCCAGCGCGCCCGCAAGATGCGCGTTGCCGTCACGCGGATGACGAACGTGATCGACAATATGATCGAGTCCTCCCGCCTCATCGACGGTCAGGCCGAACTCTACTTTGATCCGAGCGAATTCGATCTCGCCGCGCTCTTGCACGAAATCTGCCATTCGCACCGGGAGCTGACGCCGACAGCACAAATCTCCGAGCGGCTGAAGGTGCGCCCGATAAAAATTTTTGGCGATCAAAAGCTGTTATTTCTGGTGTTTCACAATATAATCTCTAATGCGCTCAAGTATTCACCGGAAACCGCCTTTGTTACCGTCGATGCCGACGTCGACAATGGTCAAGTCGTAGTGACGGTCGAGGATCGCGGTGTCGGCATTCCCGAAGCCGATCGCGAGCGCCTGTTCGAGCGATATTATCGCGGCAGCAACGTGGCGGGCATCGTCGGCAGCGGGATCGGGCTATACCTCGCGAAGACCGTGATCGATCTCCATGGCGGCGGTATTTCAGTGGACAGCGCGGAAGGCAAAGGATCACGCTTTACCGTAAACATCCCGGGTGCGCCGCCGCACGATGCGGCGCGCGACGGCCCGGCCGAACATGCCGCGGCGGCAGCTGCCGTACCCGTCGCCCAAACCGATCAGTTAGCGTAGTCCCACACCGGCGTTGCCGACCCTCAGGAGATGAAACTTCGCTCGGTGTCATTGCGAGGCGCCGGCAGGCGCCGTGGCAATCTCGTGGTTGCGGAGTTTGCGGCGTCGAGATTGCTTCGCTGCGCTCGCAATGACAACGAGGAGGTGCCGCCGGCCGGTTTCGTTTTAGATTAGGTCGCCACCGGAGGAAGCGCCTGATCCACGCTTGATGGCGGCGTCGTCACTTCACCGTTTCCTCGGCCGATAGTGCATCGGCGGCAACCGGCAAGGTGATCGAAAACACCGCCCCGTGCCCCTCCTGCCGGTTGCCGGCGACGATGCTGCCGCCGATCGCCTCGACGAAGCCGCGGCAGACGGCGAGGCCGAGGCCGGTGCCGGCCAGCTGCCGGTCGGCCACGCGCGTCCGGTAAAACTTGTCAAAGATGCGATCGAGATCAGAGGGTGGGATGCCTGGCCCCTCGTCGATGACCTGCAAGCGCACGACGGTCCCCTTCTGCCGGGCCCGCACCCGGATCAGAGATCCCGCCGGCGCATACTTCGCTGCATTGTCGAGAAGGTTGAACAGGACCTGCTCGAACAGAACCGGATCGAGCCGCAGCATCGGCAAACGTCCCTCGACATCGATTTCGACCTTGTGGGCGGCGAGGAATTTCTTTGCCCGCTCCAAGGCGCTGCCGACGATGTCGCCCAGATCGACCGGCTCGAGATGGGGCGCCAGCGGGCCCGATTCGAGCCGGGTCATATCCAGAAGATTGGCGATAAAACGGTTGAGCCGCTCGGATTCCTCCTGGATCGTGCCGATCAGCTCGTCGAGTGCTGCCTCGTCGAGCTGTTTGCGATAATTCTTGAGGCTGGTCGCAGCCCCGAGTATCGACGCCAGCGGTGTGCGCAGGTCGTGCGAGATCGAGGTCAGGAGGGCGGAGCGGAGCCGCTCCGTCTCGGCCTCGAGACGCGCGCGGCCGACATCCTGCGCCAAGCCGACCCGCTCGATCGCGAGTGCGGCCAAGTCGGTCAACGCATCGAGCAGTCGCCGCTGGTCCGGCGTAAAAAACGGGCCCGGCCGATCGGCGTCGAGGCCGACGACGGCGACCGCGCCGCCCCCGGCGCGGATCGGAAGGAACAGCCGCTTTGCGCCCGGCAGCGTATCCGCGCCTCGGCCCGCCGGGCGGCCGTGTTGCCAAGACCATTTCGCGGCGGCGAGGTCAGCCTCGTCGAGGATGTCCTCGGGCGGATAGCCGGCCCGCACCGCAATCGTGTCGGCTTCCGGCAAGAGCAGGACTACTCTGACCTTCAACATCGACGCTATCTGATAGGCGATGGCCCACAGCAAGTCGTCGAGGGTAATGGCGCCGGCCAGCTTGCGGGCGAACTGGTAGAGCTCTGCGGTCGTCTTGGCACGCTGGCGAGCGGTGATCGCTTGTCCGCGCACGCGCGAAGCGAGATTGCCGGCAATCACCGCCACGAGTGCGAAAAAGAATAAGGCGACGACATTCTCCGGATCGGCAATCGTGAAGGTGTAGAGTGGAGGGAGAAAGAAAAAATTGTAGGTAAGCACACTGAGGAGACAGGCGAACAATGACGGCCACAAGCCATAGGCGACGGCGGTCACCAAAATCGCCGTCAGGAATACCAGGGAGATGTTGGAAATCGCCAGAAATTGCTGGAGAATCAGCCCGACACCGAGGGCTGCGGCAACGATCCCGACGGTGCCGGCATAGCTGTTGAATTCAAGCGCGGAACCGCGCGGCGCCGCGGTCTTAACCGTTTCGTCGCCCGGTTCCGTTTGCTCGTCCTCGCCGTCGATCACGTGAACGCCGATGTCGCCCGCGCGGCAGATGAGCTGGTGGGTCACCGACCCACCCCACCACAGGGACCAGCGGGGACGGCGGGATTTGGCGACGATGATATGCGTGAAGTTATTGGCCCGCGCGTATTCGACGATGTCGGTGGCGATGTTCGTGCCGGGCACCGTGACCGCCTCGCCGCCCAGGCGTTGCGCCAGCCGCAGGCAGTCGGCGATGCGATCCCTTGCCCGCTCGCCGAGCCGCTGCGTGCGCGCGGTATCGAGGTGGATTGCCGTCCACGGCGCACGCAGCCGATCGGCAAGCCGCCGCGCATGCCGCACCACCGCGGCGCAGCTTGGATTTTCGCTGATGCAGACCAGCACGCGCTCGTTCGCCGCCCAAGGGCCGGGGATCGCGTGCGCCTGCATATAGGTGACCATCTGCTCGTCGACGCGCTGCGCCGTGCGGCGCAAAGCGAGCTCGCGCAATGCGGTCAGGTTGCCGGGCCGGAAGTAGTTGCGGACGGCGCGCTGCGCCTGCAGGGGGACATAGACCTTGCCTTCCGCGAGGCGCTGGATCAGGTCTTCCGGCGTGAGATCGACGAGCTCGATGTTGTCCGCCTGATCGACGATCGAATCCGGAACCTGCTCGCGCACGCGAATGCGGGTGATTTTCGCGACAACGTCGTTGAGGCTCTCGACGTGCTGGATGTTGAGCGTCGTGTAGACGTCGATGCCGGCCGCGAGCAGCTCTTCGACATCCATGTAACGTTTGGGGTGCCGGCTGCCGGGGGCGTTGCTGTGGGCAAGCTCGTCGACGAGGACAAGCTTTGGCCGCCGCCTCAAGATGGCATCGAGGTCCATTTCCTCGAGCCAATGTCCCTTGTACTCGATCCGCCGCCGGGGGATGATTTCGAGACCTTTGAGAAGCGCCTCGGTCTCCTTGCGACCGTGGGTCTCGGTTACCCCGACGACGAGATCGACGCCCTCCAGGCGCTTCGCCTGGGCGGTCTCGAGCATCGCATAGGTCTTGCCGACGCCCGGTGCCGCGCCGAGGAATATTTTGAGACGCCCTCTCGATTCCTGCCGGCACTCCTGCAGCAGGGCCTCGGGCGATGGGCGGGTGTCGCGTTCGTATCGATCGTCCATGGGCTTTATTACATGGCGTCAGGCCGGCGGATCGTCCACTTCGAGATCGTTACGAGGGTAGCACCATCGCGCCCGTCGCGCGATCGCCGAACGCCTGCTGTTTGCGTCGCCAACCCGCAAGCATTGCCGGACATCCGGAGATCGGTCCTTCCCGCTCCACCATGTCGGGCGCGTGACCAACGTTCATTTGGCTCCCGAACCTCCGCGCAAGGCCAAGCGGTTTCAATGAAGCTCTTCGAGCGCGAGGTTCAATTCGAGGACGTTGACCCGCTCTTCGCCGAGAATGCCGAGAAACCGGCCGCAGGTTTGCGCCGCGACGAGCGCCCCAAGCCTTGCCGGGTCGATATGGCGCGCCTTGGCGACCGCGGCACCTGGAACAGCGCTGCAGCCGGAGTGATGTTGGGATCGAGGCCGCTTGCCGAACTCGTCACCAGGTCGACCGGGATCGGCGTCCCCGGGTTTTCCCTGGCAAGCTTTGCGGCGTCGGCCTCGACCCGATCGTTCAGCGCCTTGCTGATCGGCCCGAGGTTCGAGCCGCCCGAATTGTCGGCGGCGTAGGGTGCCGGGATCGTCTTTGCCGGATCCTTCGGGTCGGGCTCGATCGTCGCCGAGGGACGGCCGTGAAAGTATTTGTCCGAGGTGAAGTTCTGGTCGATCAGGGTCGAGCCGATGCCGAGGTGCTTGATCGTCTCGAGCGCGGCCACCGGGCCGAGGGCGATGGTTTGGCTGTCGCCCTCGAGCGGTTGCGCAGTGACGTCGTCGGCGAGCGGTCTGCGGCGCTCCCTGCCAGACCATGAGGAGAGCCAGCACCAGGCTCAGCGGCAGCAGCACACGGGTCGTGAACCGGATCAGATCGCGGTAGAAGTTGCCGAGATTGGCGCCGCCGTGCAGGAGCTGTCGCGGGAGGCTAATCGAGGTTTTCTTTCAGGTCGCAACATCTCCCGCGGTCATGGCCAGTTGGCCCTTAGCCCGCGGGCGCAAAGCGGCCCGCGGGTCGGGCCCGGCCATCTACCGTGGATGCCCGGCACAACCCCCGGAACGCCCGCCTCTGGCGGGCGGCCGTCCGGGGGCGGGCATGACCGAAGAAGGTGAATGATTCGACTCGATCGGAAACCGGATAGACCGACCGGGCGGAGTCTCTCAGTGCAATCGGTCGAGCGCGAGGTTGACTTCGAGGACATTGACCCGCTTTTCGCCGAGAACACCGAGAAAACGGCGCTCGGTTTGCCGATCGACGAGGTCCCGTAGCGTGGCCGCGTCGATGTGGCGCGCCTTCGCGACGCGCGGTACCTGGAACAGGGCCGCGGCCGGGGTGATGTCGGGGTCGAGGCCGCTCGCCGAGGTGGTCACCAGATCGACCGGGATCGGCATCCCGGGATTTTCCTTGGCGAACTTGGCGGCGTCGGCCTTGACCCGGTCGATCAGCGCCTTGTTGGTCGGCCCGAGGTTCGAGCCGCTCGAATTGTCGGCGGCGTAGGGCACCGGGATCGTCTTCGAGGGATCC
The DNA here is from genome assembly GCA_963772295.1 of uncultured Alphaproteobacteria bacterium. GTDB lineage: Bacteria > Pseudomonadota > Alphaproteobacteria > ATCC43930 > CGMCC-115725 > AP-15. The sequence continues at coordinate 238,852 of CAVYWO010000013.1, read as the reverse complement.
TTCGGGTCGGGCTCGGTCGTCGCCGATGGGCGCCCGTGAAAATATTTGTCGGAGGTGAAGTTCTGGCCGATCAGGCTCGAGCCGATCACTTTGCCGTCGCGCTCGATCAGGCTGCCGTTGGCCTGATGCGGAAAGAAAAGTTGCGCGAGCCCGGTCATGCCAAGCGGGTAGACAAGGCCGGTGATGACGGTCATGACGACGATCATCACGATTGCCGGGCGGATTTGCCGAAGCATGGGAGGTATCCTCAGGCAAGGCCGATGGCGGCGACGGCAAGGTCGATCAGCTTGATGCCGACGAACGGCACGATGATCCCGCCGACGCCATAGATCAGGAGGTTGCGGCGCAAGATCGCGGCCGCGCCGATCGGCCGGAATTTGACCCCGCGCAGCGCCAGCGGGATCAGCGCGATGATGATCAGTGCGTTAAAGATGATCGCCGACAGAATGGCGCTTTCCGGGCTGTGCAGCCGCATGATGTTGATCACGCCGAGCTGCGGATAGAACGCGGCAAACATTGCCGGAATGATCGCGAAATATTTGGCGACGTCATTCGCAATCGAAAACGTGGTCAAGGCACCGCGGGTGATCAGGAGCTGCTTGCCGATCTCGACGATCTCGATCAGCTTTGTCGGGTCGCTGTCGAGATCGACCATGTTGCCGGCTTCGCGCGCCGCCATCGTGCCGGTATTCATCGCGACGCCGACATCCGACTGCGCCAGCGCCGGGGCGTCGTTGGTGCCGTCGCCGCACATCGCGACGAGCTTGCCCTTGGCCTGCTCCTCGCGGATCAGCGCCAGCTTGTCCTCGGGTTTTGCCTGGGCGAGGAAGTCGTCGACCCCCGACTCGGCGGCGATCGCCGCCGCGGTCAGCGGGTTGTCGCCGGTGATCATGACCGTGCGGATGCCGATCTGGCGCAGTTCGGCGAAGCGCTCGCGGATGCCGCCCTTGACGATGTCCTTGAGGTGGACGATGCCGAGCAGCCGGGCCTCCTTGGCGACGGCGAGCGGCGTGCCGCCCTCCTTGCCGATCCGCTCGGCGATGGCCGTAACCTGACGGACGGCGTCGGAGATCGGCGCGGCGCGCAATGCCGCCTGCGCTCCCGCCGCGGCGCCGCGCCAGATCGGGCCGGTCGTGCCCCCTTCGGCAAAGGCGATCACCGCATCGACCGCACCCTTGCGGATCGAGACGCCGCCGGCATCGATCCCGCTCATCCGAGTCTGCGCCGAAAACGGCACGAACCTGGCGTCGAGCGGCGCCATTTCGCGCCCGCGCAACCCGTATTTCTCCTTGGCGAGGACGACGATCGACCGGCCTTCGGGGGTCTCGTCCGAGAGCGATGCGATCTGCGCCGCATCGGCGAGTTCGGTGGCGTCGACGCCGGGGAGGGCGATGAATTCGGTGGCCTGGCGGTTGCCCAACGTGATTGTGCCGGTCTTGTCGAGCAGCAGGGTGTCGACATCGCCCGCCGCCTCGACCGCGCGGCCCGACATCGCCAGCACGTTGAAGCGCACCAGCCGGTCCATGCCGGCGATGCCGATCGCCGACAACAGGGCGCCGATCGTCGTCGGGATCAAGCAGACGAACAGGGCGATCAGCACGACGACCGAAACCGCGCCGCCGGCGTAGGAGGCGAAGCTCGGGATCGTCACCGTGGCGAAGACAAAGATCAGAGTCATGCCGGCGAGCAGGATGTTGAGCGCGATCTCGTTCGGCGTCTTCTGCCGCACCGCACCCTCGACGAGCGCAATCATGCGATCGAGAAAGGTCGAACCCTGCGCCGCGGTGATCTTCACCTTGAGCCAGTCCGAGGTCACCCGCGTGCCGCCGGTGACGGCCGAACGGTCGCCGCCGCTTTCGCGGATCACCGGCGCCGACTCGCCGGTGATTGCCGATTCGTCGACCGAGGCCACCCCTTCGATAACTTCGCCGTCGCTCGGGATCAGATCGCCGGCCTCGACCAGCACGAGGTCGCCCTGCCTCAGCGCCGCCGCATCGACAAAGTCGAATTCGCGCGAGGCCGCCCCTTCGAGGCGCTTGGCCTTGGTCTCGGTCCGGGTCCGGCGCAACGCGTCGGCCTGCGCCTTGCCGCGGCCCTCGGCGACCGCTTCGGCGAAATTGGCGAACAGCACCGTGAACCACAGCCACGCCGTGATCTGCCCGGAAAACAGCGCGTTGCTGCCGACCACCTTGCCGGTGCCGACAACGAGGTCGCGCAGGAAGAATACCGTCGTCAGCACCGAGACGATCTCGACGCAGAACATCACCGGGTTCTTGACGAGGGTGCGCGGATCGAGCTTTTTGAACGAGGCCCAGATGGCCGGCACGATCAGCGAGCGATCGAGGATCGCCAGCGGCCGCACATGACGCCTGACGAGCTCGGTCGGCGGCAGGCCGATGATCGGGGTGATGTCGGTCATTTCGGATATTCCTCGGAAGACTTGGAGCGCTTACGGCCCGGCGAACAGCTTGCCCTGGTTCATCGCGACCTGCTCCGTCACCGGGCCCAGCGATACCGCCGGGAAATAGGTCAGGCCACCGATGATCAGGATCACGCCGACCAACAGCCCGACAAATTGCGGGCTGTGGGTCGGGAAGGTGCCGGCCGAGGGTGCCAGCAGTTTCTTTCGTGCCAGCGATCCCGCCACCGCCAACAGCGGGATGACGAAGATGAACCGTCCCATCAGCATCGCCGCGGCAATCGTCATGTTGTAAAAGAGGGTATTGGCCGAAATTCCGGCAAAGGCGCTGCCGTTATTGCCGGTGCCCTCGGTATAGGCGTAGAGGATCTCGCTGAAACCGTGCGGCCCGGCATTGGCGATGCCGGCGAGCCCGGCGGGAAGAACGGTCGCCAGCGCGGTCCAGCCGAGGATCGACAGCGGCAGGCTCAAGAGCGCAAGGATCGTCATTTTGACCTCCTTCGCCTCGAGCTTCTTGCCGAGATATTCGGGTGTGCGCCCGACCATCAGCCCGGCGACGAACATCGCGACGATCGCGAAGGCGAGGATGCCGTAGAGGCCGGATCCGACGCCGCCGAAAATGACCTCGCCGAGCTGCATATTGACCATCGGCACCATGCCGCCTACCGGGAGGTAGCTGTCATGCATCGAGTTGACGGCGCCGCACGAGGTGTCGGTGGTCACCGTCGCATAGAGGGCCGACAACGCCGGGCCGAACCGTACCTCCTTGCCTTCCATATTGCCGCCGGCCTGCGCGGGGCCCGGCGCCGAGTTGACGTCGTATTGGACAAAGGCCGGGTTGCCGTGCGCCTCCGAGTTGTAGCAGACGGTCACCCCGGCCAGGAACAGCAGACCCATTACGGCAAATAGGGCCCAGCCTTGGCGCTCGTCATGGACCATGCGGCCGAGCACATTGGTCAGCGCCGCGCCGATCGAGAAGATCGAGACCAGCTGAACCAGATTGGTCAGCGCGTTCGGGTTCTCATAGGGATGCGCCGAATTGGCGTTCAGGAACCCGCCGCCATTCGTGCCGAGGATCTTGATCACCTCCTGCGAGGCGACCGGGCCCTGCGCGATCACTTGCTTCGCCCCTTCGAGCGTCGTCGCTTCGACATAAGCGCCCAGATTTTGCGGTATGCCCTGCCACACGTAGAAGAGCGCGATCACGACCGAAATCGGCAGCAGGAGGTAGAGCGTGCAGCGGGTCAGATCGACCCAGAAATTGCCGATCGCCTTGGCCTCGCGCCGCACGAAGCCTCGGATCAGCGCCAGCGCCAGGGCGATGCCGGTCGCCGCCGAGAGGAAATTGTGCACGGCGAGCCCCGCCATCTGGGTCAGGTAGCTCATCGTGGTTTCCGGCACGTAGGACTGCCAGTTGGTGTTGGTAAGAAAGCTGACCGAGGTGTTGAGGGCCGAACTCTGCTCGACCGCCGTCTGGCCCTGCGGGTTGAACGGCAGGTACCATTGCAGCCGCTGCAGCGCGTACAACGTCACGAAGCCGACAACACTGAACAACAGCATCGCGACGGCATAGGTCAGCCAATGCTGGTCTTCTTTCTCGTCGACGCCGCAGCACCAATAGACGGCGCGCTCGACCGGGCGCAGCACCGGCCACAGAAATGTCCTTTCGCCGGCAAAGACCCGGGTCATGTAGCCGCCGAGCGGCCGCGTGACGGCAATCACGATCACGCTGAAGAGCGCGATCTGGATCCATCCGTTGCCGGTCATCCCGGTTCTCCTGACCCTAAAACCGCTCGGGGTTGATCAGCGCATAGACGAGATAGACCATGATCACGACCGTCACGGTCCCGCCGAGCACATAATCGAGCATCATCTTCGCCTCACATCTTCTCGCAGGCGACGACATAAAGGATCGCGACGACGAAAAAGCCCACGCCGCTAGCGATCATCCAAAAATCGAGCATGACGACGACCCTTGTAGCTGCGCACGGTGCGGACTCTTGGGGACCATCGGCGATCCTGCGGCAGCCGCCCAACCCGACCCAAAACGCCGATCCCAACTCACCTACCGATGCGGTTACCCGCCTCCGGCCGCGCCTCTCGCGACGAGCCCGAGGCGGGACCGCATTGGCCGCATCAAATGCACGCCATGTCGTTAAGATTCGAGGCGTATCGAGGCGTCCCGGCATAAGGAAACCATAAAAATTTCATTGCACCCCCCCCTTAGCGCCTGCGCAGCCTCGCGTCCTTGACCTGGATCAATCTTGCGCTTGGGGGCGCCATAGCGGCCCGAGCGGCGCTAAGCGCGTTGTTCCGGCGGCAGCTGCAGGCGATAGCCGACACCTGTTTCGGTTAGAATGTGGGTTGGCCGAGCCGGATCGGGTTCGAGCTTGTGGCGCAACCCGCGAATGAAGACCCGCAGGTATTGCACTTCCTCGACCTGGGCGGGTCCCCAGACGTCGCGCAGCAATTGACGGTGGGTTATCACCTTGCCGGCATGCATCACGAGAAGACGCAAGAGTTCGAACTCCTTTGGCGACAGCTTTATTTCATGACCGCCTCGGCTGACCTGCCGGCGCACCAGATCGACAGAGAGATCGCCCGAGACGAAGACCGGCAACTCGCCCTGCGCTTGAAAGGCGTGGCGGAGTGCGGCCCGCAGCCGTGCCATAAGCTCGGCCGAGCCGAACGGCTTGGCGACATAGTCGTCGGCGCCGAGGTCGAGGGCTTCGACCTTCGAGCGCTCGTCATGGAGCGCAGACAGCACCACAATCGGAATAGTCGACGTTTTGCGAATTTCCGCGATCAGCTCGAGCCCGCTCCGGTCCGGCAGGCCAAGATCGAGGATCAAGAGATCGGGCTTGTCGCGGGCCAACAACCGCAAGGCTTCGGCGGCGGCATTGGCTTCGATGACCCGGTATTCGGCGGCAACGAGGGTGGTGCGCAGAAACCGCCGGATCGGCGGCTCGTCGTCGACGACGAGAACCGTCAGCGGTTTAGCCATACCCGAAGACCGGCTGCCGCTTGGCATCGATCTCTGGCGCGACAAAGATACGCCCCAGATCGGCATCGACGCCCCGATCTCGATGAGTTTGCAGTCGCCGTCGCTGCACTCTGGTCCCCCACCGGCTGCGCCGACCCGCCGAGCATGAAACTCACCGGCTGTCATGTATGGACGGCCGGCGAAGGCCGACAGGCGCCGTGGCGATCTCATCGTCGCGGAATTGCGAGGGTCGGGATGGCTTCGCTGCGCTCGTCATGACGATGAGACTTAGCCGGTGTGACCCTGTTTCTTGTTGGCAGATATGGGCCTGCAAGGCGCGATACCAAGTGATCGCCATTGACCTGCCCGATCCCGCTGCTGGCGGTCGCCGGCTCGCCGACACAGAAAAAGCGGATGCCGCCCTCGGCCATCCGGCGCCGTGACTGCGGCGGGCCCGCCGGCTTTCCCGAAAGGGCTTCCGATCCACATGGATTTTTTATGCGCCGTCTCGATATATCGCGCGGGCGACCACCGGCGACGATGTTTGTTGCGGTCGCTGCGAGCGCCTGATTTGTCGAGACGAAAGGAGACCGAGGGATCCATGGCCGATCTCGTCGACATCGCCCTTCCTGCCAATGCGCAGGCGGCAGCCGAAGCCTTGGGCCTCAAGGTCGAGCGCAGCGTGACCGCCGGCACGCGGATCCGCCAGATACCGCGCGAGGAGGCGGAGATCGCGATCGCGTGTTTGAGCGATTGGGGCGTTTCCGCCCGCATCCTCGAAATCGCGCCAGGCAACCAGCCGCCGCCGCAGCCGTGCCTGAAGCCGGCTGCCTGACCGCGGATGGGGGACTATCGTGCTCCACGATGTTCCGGATCATACAACCGCGGCGGGCGCCGCGCGTCTCGCCGAGCGCATTGCCGCCTATTGGCGCCAGCAGGGTTTCGCGAACCGGGTGCGGGTTTGGGTCGAACCGATTTGGGACGGTGGCCCGGACCCGAGGAAAGCGGGCGGCGTAACGCACAGCGACCTCGCGGTGCGCTCGAACCTGGTCGGCGGATTGCCACCGGCGGGCTCGACGCTCGCCGATCTATAGAGAGATCGGCCTGCCGCGGCCGGCCTTTAGACGGGAATTCGCGGCCCGGCGCGTGCACTCATCGCCCCGGGCGGGGCTCTGATCCGTCCTTGGCTTCCCCATACCGCAGAGGTTCCCGGTATGGGCCTCACGCCCGACCGCGGGGTCACCTCGCTGCGAAAGGCTGTGCCGTTATGCGCAAGAGCAAAAACATCATCACCGGGGCTGCGGTCGTCAGCGCAATGCTGGGATTTGCCGCGGCATCGGGGCGCGCCGACGAGACCGTCGCCCAGGCACCTCCGCCGCCGCCGGCCGCCCCGGGGGCGCCGCCTCCAGCCGGAGCAGCGGCGGCGCCGGGAGCCCCGGCCGCGGCCGCCCCGGCGGCGCCGGCTTCGCCGCTGATCGGGCCGTCGATCACCGGCCCGCTGACGATCCAGCTGCCGCCGCCCAGATATACCCTGCCGCTGATCGGCGACGTCTATTTCGACGGCATCGGTAGCGGCCTGTTCCAATGGCAGAACAACCCGTTCGCGGGGAACCGCGCGACGCAGGCCGATCTGTCGAACGGCCAATTCTTCCTGCAGAAGACCGACGGGATCCTTCAATTCTATACGCAATTCGGCGCCTATGCGATCGCGGCTTTGGGCGTCCCGTACATCTCGGCGGCCCAGGCCACCTTCGGCTACGGCGGCGTCCCGGCCAATGGCAATTTGTGGGGGTGGTTCCCGGAGGGCTACGCCAAGATCGCGCCGACCGACAACTTCTCGATCGAAGGCGGCAAATTGCCGACCCTGATCGGCGCCGAATACACGTTTTCTTTGCAGAACATCAATATCGAACGCGGCCTGTTGTGGAACCAGGAACCGGCGATCAGCAAGGGCGGCCAGGCCAACCTCACGCTCGGACCGGTCGCCTTGTCGCTGTCGTTCAATGACGGTTTCGATTTGGGGGTCTACAATTGGGTCACCGGCGCCGCCACCTGGACCATCAACAGCGCCAACTCGTTAGAGCTCGTCGTCGGCGGCAATCTCGGGAAAACCAATATTTCGACTTTGCGCACGCCGCTGCCGCAGAGCAACTCGTATCTTTTCGATCTGATCTACACCTACAACAATGACCCGTGGATCGTTCAGCCGTATTTTCAGGCGACCCACGTCCCCGCCTACCCCAGCCTCGGCTGGTACACCCCGGGGTCGACCTTCGGCTTTGCCCTCCTGACCAATTACGATATCGGCGGCGGCTTCAATCTCGGCGGCCGGCTCGAATACATCGGCTCGACCGGCAGCACAGCGACGGCGCCGAACCTGCTCTACGGCCCGGGCAGCGGCGCCTTTTCGTTCACCCTCACCCCGGCCTATCAGTGGAAATATTTCTTTGCCCGCGCCGAGTTTTCCTGGGTGAAGGCGAACAGCGTCGTCCCCGGGCTCGGCCTCGGCCCAAACCTCGACGGCAATTCGCAGACCCGGGTGATGCTCGAAACCGGCATCCTGTTTTAGCCCATTCCGGGAAATGCGATCGTCGACGCCGCTGGTCCCGTGGGGCCGCAGCGCCTTTATGGATTCTTCATCCGGCGTGCCGCGAGGGCCTCTCGAAATTTTATGTGCAGCCGGCGATAAGCGGGTGCGTCATGCCGCGTCCCATTGGTGCTCGATGCTGTGCCTCTTTCACGGTGATTACGGTCCGCCGGATCCGAATTTCGCGATCTCCGGGCCGACCTCTGCCCTGCGCGGTTGGGCCGTCGATCCAAGCTTGTTGAGAGAGGCCCGCAACATCGGCGAGGCAGAAGCCATCCAACGCCATTTGTTGCGGGGCGAAACGGTTTCGTGGTGCCATCAAGGCTATTCGTGGGTGGACCAGGAGGCGATCGGCTGGCTTTACATTGCTGCCATGGTGTTTGTCGTGTTCCCATATTTTTTGATGAAAATCAATATTGTGCGTCGCCGGGTCGGGAGCAGGAGAGAGGCGATGAATTGGCGCCTCGGTCGGTCTTCTTAGTTCCGCTTTGCCACTTTCTTCACAGGAGCCGTGATTGCGCCCATTGCGCCTCGTCCCCGACGGCACCGCCATCCCGTTCATGCGGGGCCGGTTCGCGGGTTTGATCGTCTCCGCGATTCTGAGCACGATCTCCGTCGTCCTCTATTTCTATCCCGGCCTCAACTTCGGGGTCGACTTTCGCGGCGGGATCCTGGTCGAGCTGCGCGGCCCGCAAGCGCTCGACACCGATGTGATCCGCTCGGCGTTCGCGCCGCTCGGTTACGGCGATCTCAGGGCCCAGGAATTCGGCTCGCCGCAGGATGTTCTGGTGCGTTTCGAGAACAAGACCGAGACCCAAAATGCGCAGCAAGCGGTCGCTGCGCGGGTGGCGAAGGCTTTGCCCGGTGTGCAGATCCGGCGGATCGACGTCGTCGGCGCAACCGTGAGCAGCGAGCTGTTCCGCAACGGGATGCTCGCCACCGGCCTCGCCCTGGTTGCGGTTCTGATCTACATCTGGTTTCGCTTCGAATGGCAATTCGGGGTAGGGGTCGTGGCGACGCTGATCCTCGACGCCACCAAGACCATCGGGTTCTTCGCGGTCACCCAGATCCAGTTCGATCTCAACTCGGTGGCGGCGTTGCTGACGCTGATCGGCTATTCGGTCACCGACAAGGTGGTCGTGTATGACCGCATCAGAGAAAATTTGAGTAAATACAAGACGATGCCGCTCCGCCCGCTGATCGATCTCAGCATCAATCAGACGCTTGGCCGTACCGTGGCCACATCGCTGACGGTCCTGTTGTCGATCCTGCCGCTGGCCGTGATCGGCGGCGAGATCATGCGCGGCTTTGCGCTGGCGCTCCTCTTCGGGATTATTGTCGGCACCTCATCGTCGATCTTCATCGCCTCGCCGATTTTGCTGTTTCTTGGAGAAAAGCGGCTGCGGCCGGGGGTTGCTCGAACGACCTCTCCCGCCACGGTCGCGGCTCGTTAGCTCGGCCCCTTCAGGACGGTCTGCTTCGGCGGCGCTGCCGCAGGCGGTAGCTCCGAAGCGGCGGCTGAGCCGGCGTCGCGGCTTTCCGATATCGGTGTCTCCGCCGATCCATCCGCGGTAAGTTTCGGCGAAGAGCGCAGCATTCGCTTCGGCCGGCGCTCCTGGTTTCGGCAAATCTCGATCGCGATGTTCGACACCGCCTTCATCCTGCTCGTCGTTGCCATGTTGCTGGCGGTTGTCGGGGTCTGCCAGCCGCTTGCCGCCTACCTGAAACTCCCGCCGCCGGTGCTGCTCGGCGTGGTCGGAGTGGCGCTCGGCGGCGTGCCGATGATCACGTCCGCATTTGGCTGGCCCGGCGGCTCGGACATATTCGCGGACGCTTCGGCCAAACTGCCGGTCAACTCGGCCACTTTCATTTATGTCTTTCTGCCGCCTTTGGTGTTCGAGGCCGGCATCGCCACCGAGGTGCGGCGCATGATCGACGACGCGGCGCCGATCCTGCTCCTCGCCATCATCGCGACGTTGATCACGAGCGCGGTGATCGGTGTGGCCTTGTGGCCGCTCGCCGGGGTCCCGCTCGTCGTCTGCCTGCTGCTTGGCGCCGCGGTGGCGACAACCGACCCGGCCGCCGTCATCGCGATCTTTCGCGATGTCGGCGCCCCGCGGCGCCTTACCCGGCTGGTCGAGGGCGAGGCGCTCCTCAACGACGCGGCGGCGATCGCGTTGTTTGCGGTCCTGCTGGGCATGATCGTTGCCGCGCGCGAGCCGGACATCGGCGCCGGTCTGCGCGAATTCTTCCTGTCGTTCGTCGGCGGCGGGCTCCTGGGAGTGGCGGCAGGCCGGACGTTACTTTGGCTGGTTCCCTGGCTTGGCGACGATCGCCTCGCCGAGGGCACGCTGACTTTGGCGCTCGCCTATGGCGCGTTCATCGTCGCCGATCGCTTGTTGCACGTATCGGGTGTGGTCGCGGTGCTCGGGTCCGGATTGACCGTCAGTGCACTCGGCCGTTCCCGGATCGCCCCTTACAACTGGTCGTTTCTCGCCGATCTTTGGGACCAGATTGCATTCTGGGCGCGCTCGCTGGTCTTTGTTCTAGCCTCGATTCTCGTTCCGCGGCTGCTCGGCGATGTCGGGCTGCACGATCTGATGCTGCTGGCGATCCTGGTGGCGGCGGCATTCGCGGCGCGAATGCTTGTGTTGTTCGTGCTGCTGCCGCCGCTCGAATACTTCCGGCTGACGCAACCGATCAGCGCCGCCTACAAGCTGGCGATGACCTGGGGCGGATTGCGCGGCGCGCTGACCCTGGTCCTGGCGCTGGCAGTCACCGAGAACGTCGGGATCGCGATACCGACGCAGCGCTTCGTCGCGGTGCTGGCCACCGGCCTCGTGCTGTTCACGTTGTTCGTCAACGGCACCACGTTGCGCCTGGTGATCACCCTTCTCGGGCTCGATCGTCTGTCGCCGCGCGACCAGGTCCTGCGCGACCGCATCCTCGCGCTGTCTTACGCCGAGGTCTGCGATTTGGTGCGCGGCCTGGCGGCGGAGCATGGCCTCGGCCAAAACGCCGTCGAGCAGATCGTCGAACCGTACGAGGCTTGGATCGCGGCGGCGGACGCGCGCGACGCGGCAGAGCACCCGACGGACCGAGACCGACTGGCCATCGCGCTGGTTGCGCTGGCCAACCAGGAGCGCGTCCTGATCCTCGAAACGCGCGCCGATCGGATCGCGTCATCGGCCACTGTTCAAATATTGCTGCGCAATGCCGACGTTCTCGTCGAGGGCGCCCGCGCCGAGGGCCGCCTCGGCTATCGCCGCGCCGCCGACGCAGCGTTGTTGTTTCCACTGGGGTTCCGTGCGGCGTATTTCGTCTACCGGCATTTCGGCATTCGGCGCTTTGTTGCCGACCGCCTCGCCGACCGGGTCGAGCTGCTGTCGGTGATGCGGTTCCTCGTGGAGGGACTTGAGCGTTTCAACGCCAAGCGGCTGCACATGGTTTTCGGAGAGCGCATTGCCGAAATCACGGCGGAGATCATTGCCCAGCGCCGCGAGGCGGGAGAGGGTGCTTTCGACGCCTTGCGCCGGCAGTACCCGGATTATGTCGCGGCGCTCGAGGTGAGGTGGCTGCGTCAATCGGCCGTGCGGCAGGAAATGGGGCGATACCAGGCTTTGTTCGAGGAAGGGCTGATCCCGCAGGAACTTTATGAGGAGCTGCGACGCAGCGTTGCCGCCGCACGCGCTGCCGAGCCGCGGCCGCGCTTTGACATTGGCCTCGACACGCATCGACTGATCCGCCGGCTCGACATTCTCGCCACCCTTGACGATCGACAACTCGACCGCATCGCCAAACTGCTTCGGCCGCGCTTCACCGTGCCGAACGAGCGGGTCATCAGCCGGGGAAGCCGAGGCGACGCCGTCTATCTTATCGCGTCGGGCGCCGTCGAGGTAAGGCTGCCGGTGCGCCGCGTGCGGCTCGGCAGCGGCGAGTTTTTTGGCGAGATGGCGCTGCTGACCGGACAGCGGCGGCAGGCGGATGTGGTGGCTCTAACCTATTGCCGACTGCTCGTCCTGCGCAGCGGCGATTTCGAGCGCTTTATGGCGACGAACCCGGAAGCGGCGGCGATTATCAATCGCATTGCGCAGACCCGAAGCGCGATGAATTGGGACGACGACATTCGGACGGCTGAAGCGGCATCGCAATAGAGCACCGATCACTCTCGCCGCGCGGCCGCACCATCGCGGGAAGGGGGGAGGGCCTTTTTTGTCGGCTCCATCGGTTGTGGACCAACGAGCTGGCGTGGCCAGCCATCCCGCTGATGAGCCACGGCGTATAAGCCATCGATGATGAACTCGATCGTCGCGGGTTCCTCGGCGCATTCCCGACGCGCATAGTCGACGCTTGCCGCAAGGCTCGGCAGGAAGGCGACAGGCCGGTTCGCCAAGCCGCGAACGGTCCAGCTTCCTGTCGGCTCGCGGACGATTTGAAGAAGAAGCGTCATCGTACTCGGCGCGAGAGCCTGCGGCGGCTAATGCCCGATCACCCCATGCGCCAAACCCAGCAGCAACCGAAGTACCACGATCCCTGCCCCGACGAAGAGCAGCACCAGCAGCGTCCAGGCGACATCCAACACCACACCAATTCTGCTGGAGGCGCGCCGAGCGCCCCGACCAGCCCCGTCGACATCCGCGCGCGCTCGCCCAACCGGCCGGTCGGCGTGCCATTCAGGAAACCTGAGGGTGTTCACAATCGGTCCTCCGCGCCCCGCATTCGCTTTGCGCGAACCAGCTTAGAAAAGACCATCGACGGATAAGATTTCGAGAGTAATATTTGTCTCAACCTGTTAATGGGCCATAAAAATAGGCTCGAGAACGGCCCGGCAATCGGTCTCGGCCGACTGGTCCGCAGTCCGCGAGACACGTGGTCGCCCCCTCTGATGGTTGCCGGGCCGCCTCGTCCGCCGTAATCAGTGAAACGGGCCGATCCCGAGCGCGCCGGTGATAAAGGCGAGCAAGAGTACGGCCCAAAACAACGGTCCGGCGACGTCCATCACCACCTCGGCGATGCAGTACGCGATCGCGAGGGCCGGATCGTCTTGGGTCTTCAGCGCTTGCCGATCCCAGCGAAGATCCGGCTTGACTGCGGTGTGCATTGGCATTGCCCGCGAATTGAAACGAGAGGCGAGGCTAACACCGGCGCTGATAAAGATGCGATGCCGATTTCCCGCAGGGCCCATAAAGGATGTATAAAACGGAGACCGGGCGCGACGTAACGCGGTCTCAGCAGGTGATGCCGGCCCGCATCGCGAGGTGCTCGGCGAGCGGGCCGATGGCGAGCGCCGGGAAGAACGTGAGGCCGCGCGATGAATGACGACGCTATTGCGTGACTGCATCGGCGAAGTGCGCCAATAGCGCAATAGCGATTGAAGCACCCGCCTTGCCCCATCCGCTCAGCGAGCGTGCGTTGGCTTTAGGACGGGCAATCCGTTGGTGCGCCTGGCCCCGGCTTGCGCTAGGATGGCTCCATCACGGAGCAATATCGGAACCATGCCCGTCAACCTCTCGATCAAGAATGCGCCGGACCGGGTCGTGCAGCGACTGCGCGAGCGCGCCGAGCGGCATCACCGTTCGCTCCAGGGCGAGCTGCTTGCCATCATCCAGGCCGCCGCCGAAGAGGAGGGCCCGGCGACCGCGATCGAGATTCTTGCCGAGGTGCGTCGGCTCGGGCTCAATACGCCAAGCGAGGCCGCCGCTCTGATCCGCGCCGATCGCGATGGCCGTTGAGGTGGTCGATGCTTCGGCGCTGGCCGCGCTGCTGTTTGGTGAAGCGGAGGCCGAAGGGATCGCCGAACGGCTCGGCAACGCCCGCCTCGTCGGGCCGGCCCTGCTCGGCTTCGAGCTGGCCAATGTCTGCCTGTTGAAGTGCCGGCGGCACCCGCAGCAGGAGCCGGCGCTCAGGCAAGCCTTCCGGCTTCGCGCCCGGCTCCGGGTTGAGGAGGTTGCCGTGGATCACCAAGGGGCGATCGATCTCGCAGTCGACACCGGCCTCACCGCCTATGATGCGAGCTATCTTTGGCTGTCCCGGCAGCTCGGCGCCGAACTGGTGACCTTGGATCGCCGGCTGGCGAAAGCGGCGGCCGGCGCCATAACCGAGGAGACGCGGCCGTGAAATTCGGCGTGCTGCAATTCTTCAGCTGGCCGGAGCGGCGGGTCGACCTGGCCACGGTCTATGCCCGCGCGCTCGACCGGATCGCGATCATGGACGGTGCCGGCTATGACGCGGTGTGGCTCGCCGAGCACCATTTTTCGAGCTTCAGCGTCTGCCCCTCGGTGCATATGGTGGGCACCCTGGCAGCGGCCCGCACCCACCGGCTGCGCATCGGCACCGCGGTGTCGCTGGCCCCGCTCTATCACCCGCTGCGGCTCGCCGAAGAGGTGGCGCTGCTCGACCAAGTGTCGGGCGGGCGGGTCAATTGGGGCGCCGGGCGCGGCTTTGCCCGCGTCGAGTTCGAAGCCTTCGGCGTGCCGCCCGAGGAGAGCGCGTCGCGCTTCCGCGAGACCGTCGAGATCGTGCTGCGGGCCTGGACCGAGGAGCGGCTCACTTTCGCCGGCCGGCATTTCCGCTTCGACGATGTCGAGGTCCTGCCCAAGCCGCTGCAGCAACCGCATCCGCCGGTTTGGCTCGCCGCCTCGTCGGAGCCGGCGATCGAATGGGCCGCGGCGCAGGGCTTCTCGATCCTGATGGACCCGCATTCCTCGGCCGCCGAACTCGGCCGCAAGCGGCGCCTCTACGCCGCGCGGCTCGCCGCCGCCGGCTTTGCCGAAACCGGACGCGACATCCCGATGGCGCGGCTCGTGGCGATCGCCGAGGATGCCGGCAGGGCCGCGGCGGTGGCGAGGAGCGGTGCCCTCTGGATCCTCAACTCGTATCTCGGCGCGCAACACCGGCCGGTGATCGAGCACAGCTTTACCCCCGAGGGCGTCGATCCCGTTGCCCGCTACCTCGACGAGGTGATCCTGCACGGCACGCCCGAGGCTGTGGTCGAAGAGCTTCTGCGGCTCGAGGGCGAGATCGGGCTCGATTACCTGCTCTGCGCGCCGCTGAGCCACGAATCCTTCATGCTGTTGACCGACCGGGTGTTGCCGCGGCTGGCCTGAGCGCGCCGCGGTTGCCGCCGCGGCCGGGCTGTGCTGGGATGGCGATCGCTTTGCCATCTCTTCGGGAGACCAAAGGATGACGATCAAGATCGGCGACAAGGTACCGGCGGTGACGTTGCGCTATCTGGCGCCGGACGGGCTCAAGGCGGTGCCGGCCGAGGAGTTCTTCGCCGGCAAGAAGATCGCCTTGTTCGGGCTGCCCGGCGCCTATACCCGCACCTGCTCCGAACGCCATCTGCCGAGCTATGTCGCCCACGCCGCCGAACTCAAGGCCAAGGGCGTCGATCTGATCGCCTGCATCGCGGTCAACGACCCGTTCGTCATGGCCGCCTGGGGCAAGGAGAACCACGCCGACGGCAAGATCACGATGCTCGGCGACGGCAGCGACGAGTTCACGCGGGCGATCGGGCTTGAACTCGACCGCGTCAAGGAAGGCATGGGCATGCGCTCGCAGCGCTATTCGATGCTGATCGAGGACGGCGTCGTCAAGGCGCTCAACATCGAAGCGCCCGGCCAATACGCCGTGTCGAGCGCCGAGACGCTGCTGAAATCGCTCTGAGGGCGGCGGGTGGCGCGGCGCGCGCCGCTGCTGTTCGCAGCAGCACTGGCGTTACCGTCTTCACGTGGTGAGTTTCGCCGCGACGACCTCCACCAAGTTCGCTGATAGCGACAACACCAAACGCTTGGCGGGCGGCGGCGCGGCGGCGAGGATGGCCCTGGCC
Source organism: uncultured Alphaproteobacteria bacterium (assembly GCA_963772295.1). Lineage (GTDB taxonomy): Bacteria > Pseudomonadota > Alphaproteobacteria > ATCC43930 > CGMCC-115725 > AP-15. The sequence goes on along the minus strand of CAVYWO010000013.1, from coordinate 223,035 downwards.
CGCGCCGCCGGCAGTTCGCGCGGAAGGGCGCCGTCGCCGACCAGCACGCCGATATGGTCGACCCCGAGCCGCGCCAGCGCGACCGCTTCTTCCGGGGTCTGGACCTCATAGATTTGCACCGGCAATGGCGGCTAGCCCCACAGCTCTTGGCTGGCGAGGGCTGCACCTTGCGCCAGCGCCTCGAGCTTCGCCCAGGCGAGTTGCGGATGGATCCGGCCGCCGAGGCCGCAATCGGTGCCGGCGATCACGTTGTCGCGGCCGACGACCCCGGCAAAGCGCAGGATGCGGTCGGCCACCAGCTCGCGATGTTCGAGCACGTTGGTCGCGTGGCTGACGACCCCGGGGATCAGGATCTTGCCGTCGGGCAGCTTCACCTCGCGCCACACCTTCCATTCGTGCTCGTGCCGCACATTGCCGGCTTCGATCGAGAAGGCACCCGCCTTTACCTGCAGCATTACGTCGACGATGCTGGCGAGCGGCAGATCGGTGCTGTGCGGGCCATGCCAGCTGCCCCAGCAGATGTGGTAGCGGATCCGGTCCTCGGGGAGGCCGCGCAGCGCATGATTGAGCGCTCCGACGCGCAGGGCGGCGAACTTTCGGTATTCGTCGATGGCGGGCTCCGGGTTCGCCATGTCCCAGCTGTCCGGCAGCCCCGGATCGTCGAGCTGGAGGACGAGCCCGGCATCGACTATCGCCTTGTATTCTTCGCGCATCGCCTCGCCGAGCGCGAACAGAAATTCCTCGTCGCTCCGGTAATACCGGTTCTGCCGGCGCGCGAAGCTGCCGGGAGCGACGGCGCTGATGAACCCCTCCTCGGCCTTCACCCGACCGAGCGCCGCCGTGAAATTCTCGAGGTCCCGCGCCACCGCGCGCTGCCCGATATAGGCGATCGGTCCGGTGAAGACGGGCGGCCGACCGCCCATCGAGCTCGAAGAAAGAAAACTCGTCGCATCGAGCTCGCGATAGAATTCGGCGAATTTCTGCCGGTCGCGGCGATTGGCCAGGGCCGGCAGCGGGCCGGCCTCGCCCTGCTCCCAGCCGCTGAGCCGGGCCCAGGCATAGCTCGACCAGGCCCCGTAATCGATGACGCCGCGCGTCGCCTTGCCGAACTCGCCGTCATTGACGACATCGATGCCGAGGGCGGCCTGCATGCGGCAGACCTCGCCGACCGCAGCGCCTAGCCGCTCCTCATAAACCTTCTCGTCGAACCCGCTGCCGGCGAGCTTCGCCTGGTTGACCTCGATCAGCGCGTCCGGGCGCGGCAGGCTGCCGGCGTGCGAGGTCAGAATGCGATCGGTGCTGCGTTTCATGCCCCTCTCCTCGGTCGAGCCCGTGCCGCCGACACGGTAGCGGCGCGCCTCCGCCGCTGCAAAGCTGCGTTCACCTGCTTCGATGGTACGTTGATGTCGCGCCCGCTGCGGCTCGACGTCGACGGGCGATACGGCGCATGTTTTCCGGAGGAGAGGTCCTGATGAGCGACGATGAACTGGGCGCCTTTGTTCCCGGCCCGCGGGTGCATATCGAGGGGCGCCCCGGCGGGCCGCTCTCCGGGCTCACCTTCGCGGCGAAGGACCTGTTCGATGTCGCCGGCCATCCGACCGGCGGCGGCAATCCCGATTGGGCCGCGCACAACCCGGTGCCGACGCGGCACGCCTGGGCGGTCGCGCGCCTGCTCGACGCCGGCGCGACGCTGATCGGCAAGACGATCACCGACGAGGTGTCGCTCGGCATCGTCGGCGAAAACGCGTTCTACGGCACGCCCGCGAACCCGCGCGCGCCGGGGCGGGTGCCGGGCGGCTCGTCCTCGGGCTCGGCCGCGGCGGTCGCCGGCGGGCTTTGCGACACGGCACTCGGCACCGATACCGGCGGCTCGGTCCGGGTGCCGGCAAGCTTTTGCGGCCTCTACGGCATCCGCCCGACGCATGGTCGGATCCCGGTCGGCGGCATGCTGCCGCAGGCGCCGAGCTCCGACACGACCGGCTGGTTCGCCCGCGACGCCCTGACCTTTGCCCGGGTCTCGGCGGTCATCTTCGGCGAGGAGATCCCGGCGGCATTGCCGGAGCGGCTGATCGTGGCGAGCGACGCCTTCGCCTTTGCCGAGCCCGAGGTCGGCGCTGCGTTGCAGCCTCTCGTCAACAGGCTCGCGGCCCTCCTCGGCGACAGCCGCGAGGAGATCATGGCGCCGGGCGGCATCGTCTCCTGGGGGCGGGCGCAGCGCACGCTGCAGCCGGCCGAAGCCTGGCTCACCTTTCGCGACTGGATCGAGCGGGACAATCCGCGGCTTGCCTACAATGTCGCGCGCAACCTCTATACCGGCTCGCAGATCGCCGAGAGCGAGCGGCAATGGGCACTGCTCGTGCGGCACGAGGCGCGCGGTCGGCTGCGCCGGTTGTTGGCGCCTGGCACCATCCTCTGTCTGCCGACGACCCCGTTCCCGGCGCCGAAGCGCGGCGAGCCGCTATCGGTCGCGAGCGCGCAGCGCGACCGCATCCTCTGCCTCTGCGCCCACGGCGGGCTCGCCGGCATGCCGCAGGTCAGCCTGCCGGGCGCCACGACCGACGGCCTGCCGATCGGTCTCTCGGTCGTCGGCGGTCCCGGCAGCGACACGGCTCTGGTCGCGGTGGCGGGCGCGATGGCGGCGGGTTGAGCGCCGGTTATTGCGGGCGCCGCATTGGATCGTGGTAAGGCGCCGAGCCGGAAGCATGACGTGGTCGATGAGTTTGAAAATCTGACGCTGATTTATCTGCGCCGCATCGACGCCAAGGTCGACGGCTTTGCCGCGGGATTGCGCGCGGTTCGGGACTGCCTCACCGCGGTGGAGATCGGACTCGCCGGAATTCGCCAGGGCATCGGCGGATTGGCGGAGAGCGATGCGCGCCTTCGGGCCAGCGTCGACCGGTTGCGAGATGTTCAGCGCCGCAGCGTGACGGCCTCTGCCGTATTGGGTGTAGGCATCGACCGCGATCTCGAATTCCCGCGCGCCGATGCCGACAAGCTGGAAGTTGCCGGTCTCCAGGTTCCGGCGATTTACGAAAATGGCAGGCGAACAGGGAGACATGCAAAATATACGTCGCCTGGGTGTGCGGCGCCAAGTTCCGCACCTGCATATCCTCGATCATGCGTTGCCGAAGGGGTGTCATCGAAAGCTCCTGTGCGAGGTGGAATGGGCTGCACATGCAGCCACCCCAGGCTCTCGCAAATGGAGCCTCTCAGGGGCACGAACTCTCAGCCGACGAGCGGAACGACGCCTCTATCGACCCTCTCTCGTTGACACTGCTCCCTACCGCGAAGCGGTTTAGTCGTGTGCCCAGCATGTTCGATAGCTTGGGGGTGGAAGTCCCCTATCCAACCTGATGGAGGTGAAGGATTAGCGAAGCACAAGGGCGTCATCGCGAGGTGGCGTCTGAAGGCAGTGCGGAGCAAAACGCGACCTGACGAACAGAAAGCGGATATCAGGCATCCCTGGCCGGACGAGTGGGCGACTAATCACGAAGTCCATATCCATCAAGGACCAGGGCTGTAGATCCGGCGGGGGTGCGGGGAAGGCGATCGAACTTACCTGGGGAGGCCTGCGGCGTGTTCCGATCTCGGAACTGAGGGAACCGCGAGGTGACCTGATCGCGGCGCAGGAGTCAGCAGACGGCACAGTAGGTCAAGCCGTCGGCAAGGCTAGTGAGGCACTCCAAGGCCGAAAGGCGGAGCAACAGATAGGCCGAGCCGGAAACGATGGCCGAAGGCCCGAACGATTGGGAGTGGCAAGTAGGATTGGCGACTCATGAGTGGAACGCGGCAGAAGATCCAGTACTCACTGGCCCTGGAACCGGATGATCGGGGTGAAGCCCGGGTCAGCGGTCACCAAGGGGCCGAACCATTCGTGGCGAAGCCAGCACCCGAAAGCCCGGCTATGACGGAACAATTAATGGAGGAGGTGTGCGACCGAGGGAATCTCGTAAGAGCGTGGAAACGCGTTCGACGGAATAAGGGCGGTCCTGGCGTGGATGGGATGACTATCGACGACGCTAAGGACTACCTGCGTGAGCACTGGCCAAGCATTCGGTGTCAATTGCTCGATGGAACCTACCAGCCGCAGCCGGTCAAGCGGGTCGAGATCCCCAAGCCGGACGGCGGGATCAGAAAGCTCGGCGTCCCTTGCGTCGTCGACAGACTGATCCAGCAAGCCTTGCTGCAGGTGCTCCAGGAGCGGTGGGACCCGACGTTTTCCGAGCATAGTTACGGCTTCCGACCGGGACGCTCCGCCCGTCAGGCGGTGGCGCAAGCGCAACGATACGTTGCCGAAGGCTACAGTGTCGTGGTGGACCTTGATCTCGAAAAATTTTTCGATCGAGTCAATCATGACAGCCTGATGGCGCGGGTCGCCGCACGGGTGCCCGATAAACGTGTGCTCAAGCTCATTCGGGCGTTTCTCAAGTCCGGGGTGATGGAAGGCGGCTTGGTCAGCCCGGTGGATGATGTTCCGGCTGCTGCATCCGGCGGCGCGCAACTGCTCAAGCTGCGCGGCAAGGGTCTGCCCGTGAGTGCTGACGCGGGCATAGCCGAGAAGGCGTTTTTCGGGATCAGTTTCGACCATATCTTTCGGCAAATCTAACCCCTTGAAATCATAGGAGCGGCGGACACGCACAGTCTCAGAGCCGAGCGTTTGTTGGCTGCAGCGGTCTCGGCGGTTGGGGATCTACGCGCCATAACGCCGCCGAAGAGCCGGTCGCGGCGGCATCCGCGGTCAAGCGGATCTCGCGGCAAGGGCCGCGATCGATATTGCTATTGACACAATCATGCAATTGCTTATATCATAACCTGCCGCAGCGAGGTGACGCTCGGGCGATGAACGGCCGCGCTCGCGCGCGGCAGGTCCATGCCGGGTCAAATGCCGGTAGGAGCCGAACTCAGCCGCTGCCCGATCATTTTTTCAACCAAAGAGGGAGAGATTTGGTGTAGAGTTGTTGCAGATGCAGCAGCCGGCACCAAAGAAGGCAATTCGTGGTTGAGGAAGCCGGCGGTCCCGCCGCGAGGGGCGGCTGCCCGGTGCGGCACACCCCACGCACCGCTTCGGCCAGGGCCCGGACGTCGCCGAGCACCGCCTCTTCGCACCGACCCGGCGCCGCCATCGGGCCACAGGTTCGCCGCGGGGCGTCCGACGAACGACCGCGGCCTTGGTGACCGGCGCTGAAGCGCCTGCAGGTGCCCGGGGTCGGTACCCGGCGCGGCGTGCGGATACGGGAATGATGCATCCCGCTCGGATCGTGCGCTGCGGCCAGCGCGTGCGGGCTGGATCGGACAAAGCCGGAGCTGCGCCGGCTGCTCGGCGGCGGCACGCGCATCAAGCTCGATGACTTTCTGAAAGCGTACGACGTAAGCGAGCCTTACACTCTCGATGATCTCGAATGCGAGCGATACCGGGTCAATGGCGCCTGTGTTTCGTCCGGCGAGACAGCGACGCTTACGATGTCGAGATCGCCGATTACCATTAGGAGGAAGGAAGGCGAGGATCCGTACCGACACGCCGCCGAGCTGGACCTTTCGGATGTCGCCGGCGGCGAGCGCATCGGGCCGGTGACCCCCGGCGAAGTCTTGCGTGCGGAATTCATGGTGCCCCTCGGCCTGTCCGGACGTGCGCTGGCCGGTGAGCTCGGCGTGCCGTCCAATCGCATCACCGAGACTGTCGCCGGCGAGCGCGCCGTCACCGCTGAAACCGCGATCCTGCTCAGCGAGTGGTTCGGAACGTCGGCCGAGTTCTGGCTCAACTTGCAGACGGCGCATGATCTCGAAGAGGCGAGGCGGCGCATGCCCCGAGCCTAGTCCTAGGGCCTGTCGTCAATTGAGCGGACCGCCCCGTTCGATTACATCCGATTACCGTCTTGCCCGGCCTTGGGCCGGGCATCCACGGGAGCCCGCGAAGGCCTGTGCCGTTTCTCGTGGATGCCCACGGATCAAGTCCGTGGGCTGAAGGCCCACGGGCCGAGCCCGGCCAAAGCGTTGATATATGTGAGCCAGCGCTGCTAATTGACGACACGCCCCAGTGTGGCGTGTGTGAAACCCTTTGCGTTCTTTCTTCGTCGTCCCGGCGGACGCCGGGACCCACTTCCGCCGTAGATACCGGCTTGCGCCGGTATGACGACTTTATTGGGGCTTGCCTATGCTGAAAAGAACTTAGCAGACGTGATACCTGGCCGGGTTTGCAGTCGCAGAGGCGCGGGATGCGGCGGAAGACCGGATGGTCAGCGGCGCAGGGTCACGAAAATGCCTCCGGCGATCAAGGCGATGCTGGCGACGACACCGGCGCTCGGCGTGCCGCCGAAGATCAGCATCGACAGAACGAAGCCGCCGATCGGGGTCAAGGTCAGCACTTGTCCTGCGGTCGCCGCCGGCATCATCGTCAAAACCTTGCTCCAGAGAAAATATCCGAGTGCCGTGGCGACGATGCAGTTGTAGGCGAGGATCGCGACCAGTTCGGGCGACCAGCGCACCGGCCCGCCGCCAAGCCCGGTCGGCACCAGCATCGCGACCGGAATGACGCTGACCGCGAGCTGCCAGAGAGTCTGCGCCCACAATGACGAACGCCACGAGTACCGGCGGTAGAGACAGGATCCCAGCGCCCAGACGATCGCTGCGAGCAGCAATAGCGCATTCCCGGCCAGAACGCGTCCGTCGGTCCAATCGAGAAGGCCGGGGTTCATCAACAGCACGAGGCCGGCAAAGCCAAGCGCCACCCCGACGAGCTGCGTCGCGGCGAGCGGCTCCGGCCACAAAAACAATCCGATCGGCACCGCCCAGAGCGGCATCGTATAGGCGAGCACGATCGCCCGTCCGGCGGGCACGAGCTTCAGGCCGATCATGCTGCAGATCAGGAACCCGGCGACTTGCAGCTCGCCGACCCAGAACAGGATCAGCCGCTCGCCGCGCGCCGGCAACAGCGGCTGGCGCGTCGCGACCAACGCCGGTGCGATCAGGATCAGGCTGCCGACCAGGCGCAAGAGCGCGAAGATCAGCGGCGGCAGCTGGCCGAGCGCGATCTTCATCAAGGGCCAGTTGCCGGCCCAGGTCACGATCATTACCGCGAGATAGGCAACGGCGACCGGCGGCAGTGCCGCCGCGGTCCGAGACGCGCCGGTGTCGCCGTTCGTCGGGTTCGAGCGGCGCGAGGTCAGGCGGCGGCAAAGTCGATCAGCTGGCGCACCGGCGCACCCGATTTCAATGCCGCGAAGCCGTCGTTGATCTCGGCAAGCTTCAGCTTGCCGGAGATCAAATGGTCGAGCTTCAGCCGGCCCTGGCGCCACAGCGACAGCAGCCGCGGCATGTCGACCCGAAAGCGGTTGCCGCCCATCGAGGTGCCCTGCAGCTTCCGGTCGCGCAGAAAGTCGAAGCCGTGCAGCTCGATGTTCACGCCATACGGCACCATACCGATGATCGTCGCGGTGCCGCCCGGGCGCAGCATCTGGAAGGCCTGTTCGGCCGTCGCCTTGGTGCCGAGCGCCTCGAACGAATAATGGACGCCGCCGCCGGTCATCTCGCGGATCGCCGCCACCGGGTCGAGGTTGCTGGCGTTGAGCGTGTCGGTGGCGCCGAGTTCGCGCGCCAGTTCGAGCTTCGAGGCGAGCGTGTCGATCGCGATGATCCGCTCGGCTCCGGCGAGGGCGGCACCGTTCACCGCCGACAGCCCGACACCGCCGCAGCCGATCACCGCAACCGTGGCTCCGGGCTCGACCTTGGCGGCGTTGAACACCGCGCCGACCCCGGTCATCACGCCGCAACCGACCAAGGCGGCGCGGTCGAGCGGGATGTCGTCGCCAATCTTCACCGTGGCATTCTCGTGCACCAGCATCTGTTCGGCGAACGAGGACAGGTTGAAGGCCTGGTTCAAGAGCGCGCCGTTCCAGGTCATGCGGCGCGCGGCGCCGGGCGGCAATTTGACCTCGGTGTTCTCGCACAAATTCGGGTGGCCGGTCAGGCATTGCGGGCAGGCGCCGCAAAACACCGAGAGACAGGTGATGACGTGGTCGCCCGGCTTGACGTAGGTGACGCCGTCGCCGACCGCCTCGACGACGGCCGAGGATTCATGGCCGAGCACGACCGGGGTCGCGATCGGATAGAGCCCCTCGATAAAGTGCAGGTCGCTGTGGCAGAGCCCGGCAAAGGCGGTGCGCAGCAGCACCTCGCGCGGCCCGGGCTGGTTGATCGCCACCTCCTCGATCGTCAGCGGCTGGTTCGCGGCGTGGAATACGGCGGCTTTCATCGGCGGTCTCCTCTCTTTCGGCGCGTCGGCTCAAGCCGTGAAGTTGAGGCGCAGGCCCGGTTCCGGCCAGTCCATCGCCGCCAGCCGCCCGGTGGCGGAGAGCGTGACAAAGGCGGTCTTCAAGTCGGCGCCGCCAAAGCAGATGTTGGTCGGGTAGACATCCGGCGTCGCTACCTCGCGCACGACCCGGCCATCCGGGGCGATGACCGTGATCCGCCCGGTGACCAGGGTGGCCACGGCGATGTTGCCCGAGGCTTCGACGGCGAGGCTGTCGAAGCGCTGAAAGCCGGGCAGGCCGCAGACGAGCCGGCCGCCGAAGGGCGCGGGGAACGGCTCGAGGCGCAGCCGTCCGGGCGCCTCGATGTCATAGGCGAAGAGCCGCGACGCTTCGGTGTCGGCGACGTAAAGGGTCTTCTCGTCCGGCGAGAGGCCTACGCCGTTCGGGCTCAGGATCGGGTAGACGAGCTCGACGACGCGCGAGCCGTCGGGCAGCGCGTAATAGATCCCGCCATGATCGCGATCGCGCGCCCGCCGCTTGCCGAGATCGGTGAAATAGAAGCCACCTTGCCGGTCGAACACGAGGTCGTTCGGCGCCGACAGGCGATGGCCGTTGCATTCGCTGTAGAGCACCCGCGCGGCACCGCTCTTCGGGTCGAGGCGCTGGATGTAGCCGCCGCGGTAATCCCTGGCTGGTCCGGTCGAGAGAAATCCGCCCTGGGCGTATTCGTTGCCGCCGTTGTTGCAGACATAGAGCGCGCCGTCCGGCCCGGTGGCGAGCCCGTTCGGCCCGCCGCCCGCCCGGCCGATCGGCGATTTGCTGCCGGCGCCGGCGATCCGGGTGACGGCCGCACCGGCGATCTCGCCAAGGATGACCGAGCCGTCGGCCATCGCCACCGGACCTTCCGGAAACCTGAGGCCGTCGGCCATTATCCGAATCTCGACCATCGCTCGCTTGCTTCTTTCCGGCCGCGCCCGACCCAAGGAGGAAAGCATAGTGTCGCCCTCCGGCGCACCCCGTCAAGGCGACCCCGGCCCCAAACCCGGCTTGACCCCGGTCCAATCCGGGAGCCGGCGCCGCGGTTGCCTCTAGGTTGATCTTCTGGCATCAATATCGGGCCCCGACCCGCCGCGCATGCCGTGGGCGGGGTTTTTCTGCGGGTCGTCGCAAGGGAAATATATTCAATGCTTCCGGTATATTATTTGGTGATCGTCTGCGGCGTGCTGGCCTTGCTTTACGGCTGGTTCACCAGCCGGCGGGTGCTTACCGCCGATGCCGGCAGTGCCCGGATGCAGGAGATCTCGGGCGCGGTCCAGCTCGGCGCCCAAGCCTATCTGAACCGTCAATACCGCACCATCGCGGTGGTCGGCGGCGTCATCCTGATCGTGCTCGGCGCCACCCTCGGATTGCGCGTCGCGATCGGCTATCTGATCGGCGCGGTGCTCTCGGCCACGGCCGGCTATGTCGGGATGAACGTGTCGGTGCGCGCCAATGTGCGGACCGCCCAGGCGGCGCGCAGCGGTCTCGAAGCCGGGCTGGCGATCGCGTTCAAGGCCGGCGCCGTGACCGGTCTCCTTGTCGTCGGGCTCGGCCTCTTGGGGGTCGGCCTCTATTATTTCGCGCTGCGCGCCTTGACCCCGGGAGCGGATTTGCGGCCGGTGCTCGAAGCGATGGTGGCACTCTCGTTCGGCGCATCCTTGATTTCGATTTTTGCCCGGCTCGGCGGCGGCATCTTTACCAAGGGGGCCGATGTCGGCGCCGATCTGGTGGGCAAGGTCGAGGCCGGCATCCCCGAAGACGACCCGCGCAACCCTGCCGTGATCGCCGACAATGTCGGCGACAATGTCGGCGACTGCGCCGGGATGGCCGCCGATCTGTTCGAGACCTATGCGGTGACGATCGTCGCGACGATGCTGCTCGCGGCGAGCTTTTTCGCGCCGCCGCTGCGCGACAAGCTGTTGCTGTTGCCGCTCGGCATCGGTGCCGTGTGCATCGTGACCTCGATCATCGGCACCTTCTTTGTCCGGCTCGGCGCCGACAAGGGGATCATGCGGGCCCTCTATAAGGGGCTCATTGCGGCCGGGGCGCTGTCGGTGGTGGCGATCGCGCTGATCATCGAGTGGCTCGTCGGCTGGTCGACGCCGTTGCCGATGAGTTCGGGGATTTCGGTCACCGGTCTCGGATTGTGGTGGTGCGCCCTCGTCGGCCTCGCGGTTACCGGCTGCATCGTCTGGATCACCGAATATTACACCGCGACCAGCTATCGGCCGGTGCGCAGCATCGCCCAGAGCTCGACCACCGGCCACGGGACAAATGTCATCCAGGGCCTCGCGGTCTCGATGGAGGCGACGGCGCTGCCGGTCCTCGTGATCTGCGTCGGCATCGTCGTTTCGTATCTGGTCGCGGGGTTGTTCGGGATCGCCGTCGCGGCGACGACGATGCTGGCGCTCGCCGGCATGATCGTGGCGCTCGACGCCTACGGGCCGGTCACCGACAATGCCGGCGGCATTGCCGAGATGGCCGATCTGCCGCGCGAGGTGCGGCGCACGACCGATGCGCTCGATGCCGTCGGCAACACCACCAAGGCGGTGACCAAGGGCTACGCGATCGGCTCGGCCGGGCTTGCCTCGCTCGTCCTGTTCGCCGCCTACACCGAGGATCTCAAGCACTATTTCCCGCGTCTCGACGTCCATTTCGGGCTGCAGGACCCGTTTGTCGTCATCGGGTTATTTATCGGCGGGCTGTTGCCCTATCTGTTCGGGTCGCTCGGCATGACCGCGGTCGGCCGCGCCGCGGGCTCGGTCGTCGTCGAGGTGCGCCGCCAGTTCCGCGAGATCCCCGGAATCATGCAGGGCAAGGCCAAACCCGATTACGGTCTCGCAGTCGACCTGCTGACGCGGGCGGCGATTCGCGAGATGATCGTGCCGTCGCTGTTGCCGGTGGTGGCGCCGGTGGCTCTCTACTTCGTCATCGCGCTGATCGCCGGGCGGGCGGCGGCGTTCAGCGCGCTGGGCGCGATGCTGCTCGGCACGATCGTCACCGGCATCTTCGTCGCGATCTCGATGACCTCGGGCGGCGGCGCCTGGGACAACGCCAAGAAATACATCGAGGAGGGCCATCACGGCGGCAAAGGATCGGAGCCGCACAAGGCCGCGGTGACCGGCGACACCGTCGGCGATCCTTACAAGGACACGGCCGGCCCGGCGGTCAACCCAATGATCAAGATCACCAACATCGTGGCGATCCTGCTGCTGGCGATCCTGGCGCGGTGGGTCAGCTGACCCGGCTGCGCGCTAAACTAGCCGCCTGGATAACCTGGGTGGGGTTGCCCGTTGGGGCTCGGGCCATTCGTACCGCCGCCGGTGGTCTCACCACCACCACCACCGGCGCCGCTGAACCGGCCCAAATTGCCGATGATTTGCTCAAGGAAACTCAGCTCGCGGCCCGGAGCCGGGGTGGCGCCCGGCGCCGGCGTGATATTCTCTGCGTCCTTGAGCCCCTTGTGATCGACGGCGGAGACCACGCCATCCTTGGTGAAGTCGACGATATAGACCTGCTGGTCGGTCGTCGTCGGCAGAAAGAAGGCGCTCTGGCTGGTGCGCTTGCTGATGTAGTACCAGGCATTGCCATCAAAGACGCCGACGCTAGACGGCGATCCGAGGATCTTGACGACCTGATCCTTCGTCGTCTTGCCGGGTTGGATCTGCGCGATCGCTTCCGAGGTCGGCAGGTGGCCGCGCTGTGCGACCTCGGGCGCGCAACCGGCGATCGCGAGAAGCGCCGCGGCCACGCAACAAGGATGCGCGCCGCGCCGCGCGCGCCGGCCGAATGATGCGGTATACCCGTCCTTGGTCAAAACCGGCGACCCCCAAGCCGATTTCACGGCGCGAGCTTGGGCTGCCGGGCGCAGCTTGTCAACCTTTTCGGCCGCGGCACGGCGATGATCTCGTTCACTCGGCGCAAGTCGATCCGCGATGCTGCCGAAAGCGCTTACCAACGGGTCGTCGAGCAGGCGCGGCAACCGGTGTTCTTTGCCGAATGCGGTGTGCCCGACACCCTCGACGGGCGGTTCGAGCTGCTCTGTCTGCACGCCTTTCTCTATCTGCACCGCCTCAAATCGGAACGGCCCCGCACCAAGGCGTTGGCCCAAGCGTTTTTTGATACGATGTTCGGCGACCTCGACCGGGCGCTGCGCGAGCTGGGCACCGGCGATTTGCGCGTCGGCAGAGAGGTGAAGCGGATGGCGCAAGGCTTCTACGGCAGAATTCGCGCCTATGAGAACGGGGTCGCGGCGGATGATTCGGTGCTCGGCGCCGCCCTCGCCCGCAACCTCTTCGGCACGGTCGAGGTGCCCTCGGCCCGGCGCGAGGCGATGATCCGCTATGTCCGCCGTGCGGTCGAAGATCTGCGCGGTCAAAGTGCCGCCGAGTTGCTTGGCGGCCGCGTCCGGTTCGGTTCCCCAAGGCTCCTCGGCGCGCCGCCGGCGGTGCGCCGCCGATGACCGATCCGGCTGCCGAATTCTCCCGCCTCGTGCCGCTTGCCCGCCTGACGTCGGGCGGCCATCGTCACCAGATCGCGGCCGAGCCCGCCGAATGCGAGGCGCTCGCCGCGCGCTTCGACCTCGTCGCCCTCGACCGCCTCGCCGCCGACGTCGTATTGCGCCGTCAAGCGGACGGCGTTGTTTTGCTCGACGCGGCGTTCGAGGCCGCCTTCGTGCAAAGCTGCGTCGTCACCCTCGAACCTGTTCGCGGTACGATCTCGGAGCGCTTCGTCTTGCGCTACGGTCCGCCCGGGGCGGAACCGGCAGCGGACATCGCACCGGCGGCGGAAGAGCCGGCGTTCGAGCCGTTGGCGGGTGACGATATCGATATCGGCGAGGCGGTAGCGCAGGAGCTGTCTTTGCAGCTGCCGCCGTTTCCGCGCCTCGCCGAGACCGCGATCGAGGTCGCCGCCGACACGGACCCGCCGGCGGCGCTTGCGGCGCTTGCCGAGTGGTGCCGCCGGAAGCCGGGTTGAGCCCGCCGGTCGCGCCCTGTTCCTTGTTGCCGTCGACCTCGATTTGGGGTTAATAGCGGCGCCCCCGACAAGGGCGGCGCGCATTACGGGTTCACGATGGCCGTTCCCAAAAAGAAAACCTCGCCGTCACGCCGCGACATGCGGCGTTCGCATCACGCGCTGAAGCCGGCGGCCTATGGCGAATGTCCGAATTGCGGGGAATTGAAGCGTCCGCATCATCTTTGCCGGGCGTGCGGATATTACGACGGCCGCGAGGTCGCCGCACCCCGCTCCGACACGGCCTGAGCCGGGGCGTCGGCGCGGAGGCCGCGCAAGGTGAGCCAAGAGATCAGGATCGCGCTCGATGCGATGGGTGGTGACCGGGCCCCGGCGATTGTGCTGCAAGGCGCCGATCTGGCGCTCACGCGGGCGCCCGGTCTGCGGTTTCTGATATTCGGGGCGGAGAACGCGATCGGCCCGTTGCTGGAACGGCTGCCGGACCTCGCGGCGGTGGCGACGGTGCACCACACGAGCGAGATAATTTCGGCCGATTCCAAGCCGTCGCTGGCGTTGCGGGCCGGCCGACGCTCGAGCATGCGGCTGGCGATCGACGGCGTGGCGGAAGGCCGGGCCGACGGCGTGGTCTCCGCCGGCAATACCGGGGCATTGATGGCCTTGGCCAAGTTCGTGCTGAAGACCTTGCCTGGTATCGACCGCCCCGCAATCGCGTCGTTTTTCCCGACGCGGCGCGGCGAAAGCGTGATGCTGGACCTTGGCGCCAATGTCGACTGCGATCCCGACAACCTGGTGCAATTCGCGGTGATGGGCGATGTCTTTGCCCGCACCGTGCTCGGTCTTGTCGAGCCGGTCGTGGGCCTGCTCAATGTCGGATCGGAGGATCTCAAAGGTAACGAGGTCGTGCGCCGGGCCAGCGCCAGATTGCGCGGGGCGATGACTCCGATACGATTTCACGGCTTTGTCGAAGGCGACGACATCGCGGCGGGCACGGTCGATGTCGTCGTTACCGACGGCTTCACCGGCAATATCGCGCTCAAGACCGCCGAGGGCACGGTAAAGCTGTTTAGCGAATTCCTCGACGAAGCGTTTCGCCATTCGCTGCCGGCGCGGATCGGTTATCTTTTCGCGCGCGGCGCGCTCGAGAAGTTGCGAATGCGCGTCGATCCGCGCCGCTACAATGGCGCCATCTTTCTCGGGTTGAACGGGATCGTGGTAAAGAGCCACGGCTCGGCCGACGCGCTCGGCTTTGCCAACGCGATCGGCGTCGCCGTCGACATGATGACAAACGGCTTTCTCGACAAGATCCGCAACGATCTGGCGCGTCTCGAGCAGGCATCTGCGGCGCTGCAGCCGGCGGCGCTGTGATCGCCGATGGCCGGGTTGCGATCGCAAATCGCCGGCTGCGGTTCCTACCTGCCGGAGCGGATCGTCACCAATGACGAGCTGGCCGCCCGGCTCGACACCTCCGACCAATGGATTCGGCAGCGCACCGGCATCGGCGAGCGGCGGATCGCCGCCGCCTCGGAGCTGACCTCCGACCTTGCGGTTCACGCCGCCGCGCGTGCGCTCGACCGAGCCGGCATGCGCGGCGAGGATGTCGATCTGCTCGTGCTCGCCACCGCCACTCCCGACCATACCTTTCCGGCGACTGCGGCGCGGGTACAGGCCCGGCTGGCAATGGCGCGCGGTGCCGCCTTCGACGTTCAGGCGGTGTGCGCCGGGTTCATCTTTGCGCTGGCGATCGCCGACAATGCCTTGCGCTGCGGCCAGGCCCGCACCGCCCTTGTGGTCGGAGCCGAGACGTTTTCGCGGATCCTCGATTGGGATGATCGCGGTACCTGTGTCCTGTTCGGCGACGGCGCCGGCGCCCTGGTGCTGCGGTCGGTTGCGGCCGCCGAGGCCGGCGGTCGATACATCCTCTCGAACCATCTGCATTCGGACGGCGCGCAATACGACATCCTCTATGTCGATGGCGGCCCGTCCTCGTCGCAACGCACCGGTCTGTTGCGGATGGAGGGCCGCGAAGTATTCCGCCGGGCGGTCCAGCATCTGAGCGACGTCGTCGACGAAGCCTTGGCGGCGAACAACCTCACCGCCGCGGATATCGATTGGCTGGTGCCGCATCAGGCCAACAGCCGGATCATCGACGGCGTCGGGCGCAAGCTGGGACTGCCGCCGGAGAAGGTCGTCCTGACCATCGACCGCCACGCCAACACCTCCGCCGCCTCGATCCCGCTGGCCCTCGACGAGGCGGTTGCCGACGGGCGGATCAAGCGCGGCGATCTCGTGCTGATCGAAGCGCTGGGCGGCGGCTTGAGCTGGGGTGCGAGCCTGTTGCGCTGGTAGGCGCGTTGGTTGAATTGGCTGGCCGGCGTTCGGGAATTTGACGAAGCGTTGCCGGGCGGTTAACCTCCGGCAAACGCGGGAGAGCTCCATGGCCGGGCATACGGTGACTCGCGCGCAGCTCAGCGAAGCGGTCTATCACGAGGTCGGATTGTCGCGGAACGAATCGGCGGAATTGGTCGAATTGGTCATCGCCGAAATCTCGGGTGCGCTAGAGCGCGGCGAGATGGTCAAGATCTCATCCTTCGGCAGCTTTGCGGTCCGCCACAAAGGGCAGCGCATCGGCCGCAACCCGAAGACCGGTCAGGAAGTGCCGATCAGCCCGCGCCGCGTTCTGGTGTTTCGCGCCTCGCACGCGCTGAAGGATCAGATCAATCACGGTCTGGCCGATGCGGGCGACGGCGCGACGGCGAACCGGCTGGCGACGGCGGCGGCTAAAGGGCCGTCGGCGTGAGGTGGCGCCGGCAGACGAGACGGGATCAGGACGGCGGACCAACAAATCGGCCGCGGCGTTTCGCACCACGGGTGAGGCAGCCGACGAACTCGATCTGCCGGCGCATGTATTGCGCTTTTGGGAATCCAAATTCCCACAGATAAAACCAGTAAAACGCGGCGGCGGGCGGCGGTATTACCGGCCGGAGGACATCGATCTGCTGCGGCGAATCCGCCAATGCCTCTACCAGGAAGGTTATACGATCCGCGGCGTGCAAAGGCTGCTGCGCGCGGGCGAGATCCGCCGCCGCGAGCGGGGGCAGGCGGCCCCGGAGGAAAGGCCGCCAACTCTGTTCGTCTCGTCCGCAGTCTGCGGCGAAGCCGCCGATCCCAAGCCCTCACCGGAGGCTCTGCGCGCGGCGCTCGACGATGTTCGCCGCGAGCTTTCGGCGATCCGGGCGCTGCTCGACGCGCTGATCGGCCGTTGACGCCGCGACGCCGCGGGCCGCGGCCGGTTGCGCGTCCGGGGGCGGCAACCTATTATGCCGATTTAGGCGGGACCCCCCGGTCGGAGCGTAGCGCAGCCTGGTAGCGCATCAGCATGGGGTGCTGAGGGTCGTGAGTTCGAATCTCACCGCTCCGACCAATCCCGCCTCTCTCGCCGCTGGGGAAGACGCGATGAGCGCTGGCAAACCCGATCTCGAACCCTGGCAGTGGCCCGAACAAGAGTGGCGCCGGCGCGTCGATCGGGTCCGCGCCGGGCGCCGGCTGCGGCCGACGGAATGGCCGGGCGGTGCGCGTTGCGCGGTGGCGCTGTCCTTCGACAGCGACCACGACACGAGCGATCTGCGCGACGGCGGCAACTCGATCGGCCGCCTCGCCTGGGGTCAATACGGTAATCGCGTGGGGGTGCCGAGAATTCTCGCGGTGCTTGCAAAACACGCGGTCAGGGCCAGCTTTTTTGTGCCGGCGGTGACCGCACTCCTTTACCCCGACGAGCAGCGGAGCGTCGTGGCGGAAGGCCACGAAATCGGCATCCACGGCTGGATTCACGAGCTGAACTCGGTTTTGCCCGCCGCCGCCGAACGCGATCTGATGCAGCGCTCGGCCGACACCCTCGAAAAAATCGCCGGGGTGCGGCCGGTCGGCCTGCGCACGCCGTCGTGGGATTTCAGCCGGCACACTTTGGCGATCGAGCAAGAACTGGGGCTTGCCTATGACTCGTCGCTGATGGCCGACGAGGATTGCTATGAGCTCTTGCTCGACGGCGCGCCGACCGGGCTGGTCGAGCTGCCGGTCGAATGGATCCGCGACGATGCCCCCTATTTCATGATGAACCGGTTTCAGTCGTTGCGGCCGTACACGCCGCCGCCGGATGTCTTCGATATCTTTCGCCGCGAGTTTGACGCCGCCTATGACGAGTGCGGTCTGTTTCAGCTGACAATGCACCCACACGTCATCGGCTATCGCTCGCGCATCTGGATTCTCGACGAGATCATCCGCCACGCCAAGGCGCATCAGGGCGTCTGGTTCGGGACCCATGCCGAGGTGGTCGACTGGGCGAAGCGCCACGCGGCTTGAGCGCGGCGGCGGGTCGCGCAGCTTTCGCTCAAGAGTGCCGACGGGAAGCAGCCGATTGCCGAGTGGGCAGGGTAACCTCCCTCTCCGCCCCAGGGGGCGGCGAGGGTCGGGGTAAGGTGGGGGACCCCTTGCCGCGGACCGAAGCGTTGCCCACCTCCCCCCGGACGGCGGGCGGAGAGGGCACGGTAGCCTGATCCATGCCCGAGTTCGCCCCGAAGATCTCCACCCGATGCGGCTATGTCGCCCTGGTCGGCGCGCCCAATACCGGCAAATCGACCCTGCTCAATCGGCTGATCGGCCGCAAGCTGGCGATCGTCACGGCAAAGGCCCAGACCACCCGCAGCCGGCTTCTGGGCATCGCGATCGAAGGCCGGACGCAAATCGTCTATGTCGACACGCCCGGCATCTTCGCGCCGCGCCGACGGCTCGACCGGGCGATGGTGGGGTGTGCCTGGTCTTGCGCCCGGGATGCTGACCGGATCGTCCTCTTGGTCGATGCGGCACGCGGCGTCGACGCCGATACCCGCCGCATTCTCGATCGCTTGGGCGAGCTCGACGGCAAACCGATCCTCGCCTTGAACAAGATCGATCTGGTGCGCCGCCAGGGCCTCCTGGGCCTCGCCGCGAGCCTGCTGAAGGAAGGCGATTTCGATCCGGTTTTCATGCTCTCGGGCCTCACCGGGGACGGCGTCGACGACCTGAAGCGGCATCTTGCGGCCGTCTTGCCGCCCGGGCCGTGGCTCTTTCCGGCAGACCAGATGTCGGACGCTCCGGAGCGGCTCTTGGCCGCCGAAATCACCCGCGAGCAGGTCTTCTTGCAGCTGCATGACGAGTTGCCCTACGCCGCCACGGTCGAGACCGAGCGCTGGCAGGACAGAGCCGACGGCAGCGCCCGGATCGAGCAGGTGATCTATGTTCAGCGGCCGGGACAGCGCGCGATCGCGCTCGGCGCCGGCGGCGAGCGGATCAAGGCGATCGGGATCCGGGCCCGGGCTGAGCTTGAACGCCTCTTGGGGCGGCGGGTACACCTGTTTCTGTTCGTCAAGGTGCGACAGAACTGGATCGACGATCGCGAGCGGTTCACCGCCCTTGGGCTCGATTACGACGCCTGATGGAGTGGGCTGACGCGGGCTTTGTCGTGGCCGCTCGCCGGCACGGCGAGAGCGGGCTGATCGTCGAGCTCTTGACCCGCGAGCACGGCCGCCATCTCGGTCTGGTCCGCGGCGGGCAGTCGCCGAGGCGGCGGTCGGTGCTGCAACCGGGCAACCTGGTCGCTGCGACGTGGCGCGGCCGCTTGTCCGAGCATCTCGGCACGATCGCCTGCGAATTGCTGCGGGCCCACGCCGCCCGCTTCCTCGACGATCCGGACCGGCTGGCGGCGCTCGCCTCGGCGACGGCGCTGCTCGCCGCCAGCCTGCCCGAGCGCGAGCCGCATGCCGATGTCTTTGCCGCCTTTGCCCATCTGCTCGATGACCTCGATTCGGCAGCCGACTGGCCGGCTCGCTATGTCGGCTGGGAGTGCGGCCTGCTCGCCGCACTCGGCTTCGGGCTCGATCTGACGCGCTGTGCCGTGACCGGGGCGGAGGGCGACCTCGCCTATGTCTCGCCCCGGAGCGGGCGTGCCGTGTCTCGCACAGCGGGCCGCCCATATCATGACAAGCTCTTGCCGCTGCCCGAATTTTTGTGGCTCCAAACGCCGGCCGCGGCGGTCGACATCGACCGCGGGCTGGCGCTGACCGAGCACTTTCTGAAGCATCACCTGCTGCTGCCGCAGGGCCGGCCCTTGCCGCCGGCGCGCGCCCGGCTTGCGGCCCGAATGCGGCAACAGGCGGCGGCTGCTACGATCGGCGGATCGAGCGTTTGAGGTGTTGCGCCCGATGTCTATGACAGCGCCGCCCGGCGCCATCCGCGAGGTCGACTTCGCCGACGCGCTCGGCGAGCGTTATCTCTCCTACGCGCTGTCGACGATCATGTCGCGCTCGCTGCCCGATGTGCGCGACGGGCTCAAGCCGGTGCATCGCCGCATCCTATACGCCATGCGCCAGCTTCGCCTTGACCCGACCGCGGGCTACAAAAAATGCGCCCGCGTCGTCGGCGACGTGATCGGCAAGTTTCATCCGCATGGCGAGCTCGCCGTCTATGACGCGCTGGTCCGCCTCGCGCAGGATTTCGCGCAACGCTATCCGCTCGTCGACGGCCAGGGCAATTTCGGCAATATCGACGGCGACAATGCCGCGGCGATGCGCTACACCGAAAGCCGGCTGTCGGCGGTGGCGCATGCCTTGCTCGACGGGATCGACGAGGACGCCGTCGATTTCCGAGCGACCTATGATGGCGAGGACCGCGAGCCGCTCGTCCTGCCGGCCCGCTTTCCCAATCTCTTGGCCAACGGCGCCAGCGGCATCGCCGTCGGCATGGCGACCAGCATACCGCCGCACAACGCGGGCGAGCTGTGCGCGGCCTTGCTGCACCAGGTCGAGGATCCGGCCTGCACCGTGGGCGCGCTTCTGGCGCATTTGCCGGGACCGGACTTCCCGACCGGCGGCATCCTTGTCGAGCCGGCGGAAAACATTCGCCTGGCTTACGAGACGGGCCGCGGCAGCTTCCGGCTGCGCGGCCGCTGGGCGACGGAGGCGCTCGGCCACGGCGCCTATCGGATCGTCGTAACCGAAATCCCCTTTGGCGTCCCGAAGGGCCGGCTCGTCGAGCGGATTGCGACGCTCCTGGAAGAAAAAAAGCTGCCGCTCTTGGGCGACATCCGCGACGAATTGACCGACGACCTGCGCCTCGTCATCGAACCGAAGACCCGCAATGTCGATGCAGAGCTGCTGATGGAGCAGCTCTTCCGCCTGACCGAGCTCGAGATCCGGGTGCCGCTCAACCTCAATGTCCTCGACCCGTCGAGCGTGCCGCGGGTGATGAGCCTGAAGGAGGCGCTGCAAGCCTTTCTCGACCATCGCCGCGAGGTGCTGCAGCGCCGCAGCCGCTATCGCCTCGCCGCGGTCGCCCGGCGCATCGAGATCCTACGCGGCCAGATCATCGTCTATCTCAACCTCGATGACGTGATCCGCATCATCCGCGAGGCCGACGACCCCAGGGCCGAGTTGATGCGCCGCTGGGATCTCGCCGAGGTGCAGGCCGAGGCCATCCTCAACATGCGGCTGCGGGCGCTGCGCCGGCTGGAAGAGATCGCGATCCGCAAGGAGCTCGATGCGCTCGCCGCCCAAGAGAAAAATCTCGCGGCCCTGTTGGCGAGCGATCGGCGGCAATGGCGCGCGATCGCCGAGGAGCTCCGCGCCACCGCCGCCGAGTTCGGGGGCGACACGCCCGCATGGCCGCCGGCGCACGACACTCGCCGCCGCCCCGGGGCCGGTCGACATTCCGGCCGAAGCTCTGATCGAGCGCGAGCCGGTGACCGTGCTGTGCTCGGAGAAGGGCTGGATCCGCGCGGTCAAAGGACACAATGGCGCAGCGGCCGAGCAAAAATACAAGGAGGGCGACGGACCGCGCTTCGCTGTCGCCGCGTCCACCACCGACCGGCTGATCGTGTTCGCAACCAACGGCCGCTTTTACACGATCGGGGTCGATCGGCTGCCGGGGGGACGCGGGCATGGCGAACCGTTGCGGCTGATGATCGATCTGCCGAACGAGCATGACATCGTCGCCATGTTTGCTTATCGGCCGGGCGTGCAGCTCTTGGTTGCGGCGAGCGACGGCCGCGGCTTTGTCGTCGACGGCGAGGAAGCGCTGGCGCAGACCCGCGCCGGCAAGCAGGTGTTGACGCCCGCCGAAGGTTCCGCCGCACGGATCTGCATTCCGCTCGAAGGCGGCGACGCGGTGGCGCTCGTCGGCGACAATC
Organism: uncultured Alphaproteobacteria bacterium; assembly: GCA_963772295.1. Taxonomy (GTDB): domain Bacteria; phylum Pseudomonadota; class Alphaproteobacteria; order ATCC43930; family CGMCC-115725; genus AP-15. The sequence goes on along the minus strand of CAVYWO010000013.1, from coordinate 201,561 downwards.
GCCGGATGCTGGTGGTCGAGCGTGCGGCAATCCCGGTGATGAGCCGCGGCCGCGGCGTGATCCTGCAGCGCTACAAAGCGGGCGGGCTGGCCGACGCCAAGGCCTTCCGCCTCGCCGACGGGCTGAGTTGGCGACAGGGCGAGGGGCGCACCCGGACCGAGACCAACCTCGCCCGGTGGCGCGGTTCGCGCGGCGCCGCCGGCCGCGCGGTCCCCACCGGCTTCCCGCGCTCGAACAAATTCGGGGCTTAAAGCCGGCCGCGGAAACGCGAAACGTGTTTGTAGGTGGTCTACCGCCCGAATACAATCGGAGCGACGCCGGCCCGCCTGACGGCGGCACACGTCGGCGCGAACAATGGGAGGAACGCTCAATGCACTCGCACTTACGCACCCTGTCGGCCACAGCCATCGGGTTGACTGCCGCCCTGGCCTTTGGCTCCCCCGCAATCGCGGCTGATCTGCCGCAATCCGGCAGCTTCAAGCTCCACAGCGGCTGGAAGGGCGTCGGCGAAGTCGTTCAGGTCGAGAAGGACCACGTCTTTGGCGCCGGCCATTTTTATGGCGTGACCTTCAACGATGCCGGCAGCGGTCCGCTCCACAACGGCGCCGTCTTCTGCGCCTATGAACTCGAGCTCGTGAATGGAACCGGTCCATTTGGAGGGCCATGCGCCTGGAGCGATAGCGGCGGCGACAAGTTCTTTACCAATTACACCGGTACAATTGCCGCCTCCGGCGCGGTGTCCGGCGCGCACCAGATCACCGGCGGCACCGGCAAGTACGCGGGCATCCAGGGGAAGGGCGCGTTCCAGTGCACGACCTTGAACGACAAAGCTCAGTATGCCTGCACGCAGCAGTTCGAGTACTCCTTAGCCAAGTAGCCAACAGATAAAGTCGGGATCACGCGCTGCGCGCCGGAGGGCAAAACAGCCGGCGCGCCTTCCCGATCCCGGGCTGAGAGAGTAAACTGACCCCGGGCCTGTCGGCCTGTCACGAGGTGAGCGCGATGGTCAACTTGCTCCGGGCCGCCCAATGACCGACCGGCTCTCCCTGACCAATGCCCTGACGGACGCCAATATCGAGCGCCAGAAGGCCGAGCGCATCGCCACTGAGATCTTTGACGCGATCCACGACAACGTAGCCACAAAGCATGACCTGCAACACGCCGTCTCCGACCTGCAACACGCCATCTCCGATCTGGAGCAACGAATGCTGCTGTGCTTCGCCGAGCTCGAGCATCGGCTAACGCTGCGCTTTGCCAGCGTCATTGTGGTGCCGACCGGTGTCGTCCTCGCGGCAATCCGCTATCTGCCCCACCGCTGAGGGCTCAGCGAGCGGTTCGCGGCGACCCAGAATCCATCGCGCGAAGCCGGCCGAAATCGACGGCTGATGTGTTGGCGCCGCAGAGGAGGACGGCGACGCGCTCGCCGGGCCGCGGCCGGTAGCGGCGGGCGAGCAGCGCGGCAAGGGCCTCGGCGCCGCCCGGCTCGGCCGCAATCCGCAACACCTCCCAGAGCCGCCGCTGCGCCGCGCGGATCGCGTCGTCGCCGACGATCAGCCCGCCGCCGGCGACCAAGAGCGTGTCGATCTCGGGCCGGTCGGCCTCCAGCTCGAGCCCGACGGTGCCCTGGCCCAACAGCGTCTCGGGCTGGTCGTGAGCGTGAATTGGCAGCGCGCCGCTCTCCGCCGCGCGCTCTTCGCTCGCGGCGAGCGCCTCGGCATAGGATGCGCCGCTCACCACCAGTTCGGCGCCAGAGGAACGGATGCGCTCGCGTTTTGCTGCCGAAGTCACCTCCGGCACAAAGATCGCCGCGCTGATGCCGAGCCGCATCGCCGCATAGGCGACCGCGGCGCCGTTCGGGTCAATAAATTGGCAAACGCGCCGCGCGGCTTGAACGAACCCGTGTGCTGCAGGAATTCGAGCTTGAACACCAGCGGCGCCGCAGTGAGGCCGAAATCGGCGGCGTCGACGGTGATCGTCGGCGTATGCCGGAGATAGCGGCGGATCAAGGGCTCGGTTGCGGCGATCCCGTCCCGGTCGATCGCCAGCCGAATATCGCCGGAGGCTTGCATTGCCGGCCAATCATGGCATAGACGGCAGCGCCGCAAAACGCCGTGACCGAGTGTCCTGTGGAGCGAGCCTCAATGAGCGACGCCGCGCCGGCCGAGGCGACCCTCGATACGACCGGCCTCTTGTGCCCGCTGCCGGTGCTGAAGGCGCGGCGTGCGCTGAAGCCGCTCGCCCCGGGCGGGGTGCTCGAAGTGCTGGCGACCGACCCGGGTGCGGTCAGGGATTTCGAGCATTTCTGCCGGACCACCGGCTGCGAGCTCTTGGCAGCGACCGAAATGCCTGGCGGCATCCTGCGCTTTCGCTTGAAGAAGCCGGGCTGAAGGGGGCGATATGTCGGCGATGATCACGACGCCGCGGCTGATCTCGGTCGGCGGCGGCGCGCTCGGCGAATTACCGGGCATTCTGCAAAGCCTCGGGCTTGTTCGGCCGCTGGTCGTCACCGACCCCTATATCCGAGATTGCGGGATCTTCGATCGGGTTACGGCATTGCTCGACCGGGTGCCGATCGGCTGGTCGGTGTTTGCCGATACGGTCCCGGACCCGACGACCGCGGTCGTCGCCGAGGGCGTGCGCCGGCTCGGCGAACGCGATTACGACAGCCTGATCGCGGTCGGCGGCGGCAGCTCGATCGACACCGCCAAGGCGATGAGCGTGCTTGCCGCCAATGGCGGCAAAATGGCCGACTGGAAGGTCCCGGCCGCCATTCTGCAAATCGGGCTGCCGGTGGTGGCGATCCCGACAACCGCCGGCACGGGCTCGGAGGTGACCCGGTTCACCGTCATCACCGATTCGGAAACCGACGAGAAGATGCTGATTGCCGGCCTCGCCTGCTGTCCGCTCGCGGCGATCGTCGATTATGAGCTGACCTTGTCGATGCCGTTGCGGTTGACCGCAGATACCGGGCTCGACAGCCTGACCCATGCGATCGAGGCCTATGTCAGCCGCCGCGCCAGCCCCTACACCGATGGGCTCGCCAAGCGGGCGATGGGTCTGATCGCGCGCCACATCCGCACCGCCTGCGCCGAGCCCGGGAACCGGTCGGCGCGCGAAGCGATGATGCTCGGTGCGATGACCGCCGGCATGGCGTTCTCGAATGCGAGCGTCGCCCTCGTCCACGGCATGAGCCGGCCGATCGGCGCCTTTTTCCATGTTCCGCACGGCCTGTCGAACGCCATGCTGTTGCCCGAGATCACCGCCTTTTCGGTGCCGGCCGCACTCGACCGCTATGCCGATTGCGCGCGGGCGATGGGGGTGGCCGAGGAAGGGGAGGGGAGCCAGGCGGCGGCCGCCAGGCTCATCGACGAACTGCGCCGGCTGAGCCGGGACTTGCAGGTCCCGACCCCGCGCGCCTGGGGCATCGACGCCGGCCGCTACGAGGAATTGCTGCCGATCATGGCGCGTCAGGCGCTGGCCTCGGGCTCGCCGGCCAACAACCCGCGGGTGCCGACCGGCGACGAGATCATCGAACTCTACCGCCGGGTCTACGGTTGAGGCGGCGCCAGTCTCTCAGTCGAGCCTTACTTGGATGTCGTCGTCGACCACGCGAACCGGGTAGGTCTTCAGGTCTTCGGTGGCGGGCGGGTCGAGCACCCTACCGGTGCGGATGTCGAACCGCGCGGCGTGCAGCGGGCATTCGATCGTCTCACCGTCGAGCCACCCATCCGAGAGGCGGGCGTAGGCATGGGTGCAGACATTGTCGGTGGCGAAGAGATTGCCGTCGCTGTCGTAGATCGCGATCGATCGTCCACCGACTTCGACCCCGATGACCTCACCCGCCGATAACTCCCGGCGCGCCGCGGCGCGCACCCAGCCGCCTTCGTCAGTGCTCATCGTTCACCTTTCCGGATCGCCAAATCCGGGATCGCATCGGGCGCCGGGGAATGCAAGCCAAGCCTTCTGCAAGCTTGGATTTTTGCATCAAGCTACAGCCATCTCTTCCACCGTTCACCGGCGCCCCCGGACGGCCGCCCGCCAGGGCGGGCGTTCCGGGGGGGCCCGCGGGCCCCTGGATGACCGGGGAGATGGGGCGACCCGATAGAAATCCGCGCTCTAGGTGCGATCCGCGGAGAACGCCTTGAACGCAATGATCGTGAACGTGTCCTTGACGCCAGGCAGGGTCTGCAACCGCGCGGTAACGAAATGCCCGATATCGGCGGCGTCGGGCAGATACACCTTCAGCAAGAGATCGTACTGGCCCGAAGTCGAATAGACCTCCGAGACCTCTTCGATGCCGCCGACCGCCGCGTCCGCGACCGCGTAGGCCTGGCCGAGGTCGCATTTGACCATGACGAATATCGTCTTCATCGACGCGTCTCTCAGGGACGCGCGACGATCCGCGGCGGTCGGGCGAGAAAGGCCGGCAGATGGTCGCCGAACCCGACGGTCTGCCGAACATCCTCGCTCGGCATCTGCTCGAGCGGCCGAGTCGGCCGCGCGGCGGCCGCAGCCGCAGCGGGCGTCAGATTGATGCCGTTTTTGGTCGGAGCCGCGCGGACAAGCGGGCCGACGGCACGGCGCGCCGCCGGAAGTTTCGAGCGGGCGACGTCGCCATGGCCGTTGCGCGGCGGCTGAGCGGCGCGCGAGGAGCGCCGCGACCGTCGCCTTTCCCCCTCGTCATAGACGAGTTCGGCCGGGGCAATCCCGTCGATGGCCGCCGGCGCGATCTCCCTGCCGATCAACTTGACGATGGCTGCGATCGCCCTGCCGTCGTCGGGCGCGGCGAGCATAAAAGAGCGTCCGGATTGCCCGGCGCGCCCGGTACGGCCAATACGGTGGACGTAATCCTCGGCGTGGACCGGCACGTCGAAGCAGAAGACGTGGCTCATTCCCTTGATGTCGAGGCCACGCGCCGCGACATCGCTGGCGACCAGCAGGCGGATTTCGCCGCGGCGGAAACGCTCGAGGGTCTCGGTGCGCTTCGGCTGGGCCATGTCGCCGTGCAGCGCCGCCGCATCGAAACCGTGCTGCGCCAAGGACTTGTACAAGATATCGACATCGCGTTTGCGGTTGCAGAAGATCAACGCGTTCTTGACGTCCTCGGAGCGGAGCAAGCGGCGCAACGCTTCACGCTTGTCATGGGCGTCGACCACGGTCAGCGACTGCACCACGGTTGCCGCCGGCGAGGCCGGCGGGGCCACCGCAATCTCCACCGGATTACGCAGGAACGCATCGGCAAGCCGGCGGATTTCCGGCGGCATCGTCGCCGAGAACATTAATGTCTGCCGCGGCTCCGGCAGCAGCGAGACGATCCGCTCGACATCCGGGATGAACCCCATATCGAGCATCCGATCGGCTTCGTCGATCACCAAGATTTGCGCGTCCGAGAGCAGGATCTTGCCGCGCTCGTATAGATCGAGAAGCCGTCCGGGGGTGGCGATCAGCACATCGACGCCGCGGTCGAGCCGGCGCTCCTGGTCGACAAAGCTCTCGCCGCCGATCAACAAGGCCATGCTCAGCCGGTGATGCTGGCCGTAGAGGTCGAAGTACTCGGCAACTTGGGTCGCCAGTTCTCGTGTCGGCTCGAGGATCAGCGAACGCGGCATGCGTGCCCGGCTGCGTCCGGCTGCCAGCCTGTCGACCATCGGCAGGACAAAGCTCGCGGTCTTGCCTGTGCCCGTCTGGGCGGAGGCAAGCACATCCCGACCGCGTTGGACGTGGGGGATCGCTTGTTCCTGGATTGGCGTAGGGCTGGTGTAGCCGGCTTGGGAAACCGCCCGAAGAACTTCGGGCGACAGACCTAATTCAGCAAACTCCATCGAAATATCGTAACCTTGTTGTCATGATTTTGTGTGTCGCGTTGCCCGGTTAGATCGTGACTGTCGCGATCGATGTCAAACGATTTTTTTAGGCCGAGCTGTGCGCACAAAGCTGGCCGGACCGGCGTTGCGGGCGCAGGTCAACGGCGCCGGTATTGCGGGCGAGGAGCCATCGGCGACGCCGCACGCTCGTCCTTGTGACGAAAATTGATCCGTCCCTTGGTCAAGTCATAGGGAGTCATTTCGACGGTAACCCGATCGCCGGCCAGGATGCGGATGCGATTTTTCTTCATTCTCCCTGACGAATAGGCGAGGGTCTCGTGCCCGTTGTCAAGCCGCACCCGAAATCGGGCATCGGGCAACAACTCGAGCACGGTCCCCTCGAATTCGATCGGATCTTCCTTTGCCAAACACCTCCTCCACTAAGAAAAGGGGGCACGGCGGCCCCCAGATCGAACCTCGTCGTCCGTCAGACGGCGCGCAAATTCACCGCGGAAACCCGGCCGCGCTGGCCTTGCTCGAGCTCGTAGCTGACCCTTTGGCCTTCGCGCAGATTGTCCATTCCGGCCCGCTCGACGGCCGAAATGTGCACGAAAACGTCGGCGCCGCCGCTCTCGGGCTGGATGAAGCCATAGCCCTTTTGCGCATTGAACCATTTGACCGTACCGGTCGACATCGGCAGAAACTCCAACTCAGAGAGTGACCGCCGCGCCAAGGCGCGACGCATCGGACGTCGATTGGCTCGGAGAAAACGGTCGGCGATCGCAGACGAACGCAGTGCCGGAACGCCGAACCCTGACGGGTCGACGGGCCTTAGGTAGGCCGCGTCGATGCCGGGCGCAAGAAATCTTTTTTAGGCGGTGGCGCGGCTCTTGCCCGTAACTAGACGTCAAGGTCGTGGACGAAACGGGCATTTTTCTGGATGTAGTCGAAGCGCAGTTCGGGACGCCGCCCCATCAGCGTGTCGACCAGATCGCACGCGCGCGCGAACGCCTCGGCCGGCCCGTCCGCCTCCCCCCGGGGCGGCAGGTTGACGCGCAACAGGGTGCGGTGCGCGGGATCCATCGTCGTCGCCTTCAGATAGCGCGCCGGCATCTCGCCGAGGCCCTTGAAGCGGCTGATCTCGACCTTGCCGCGGCCGGCAAAGACCTCGGCCAAGAGCGCGTCACGGTGCGCGTCGTCGCGGGCATAGCGGGTCGTCTCGCCCACGGTGAGGCGGTAAAGCGGCGGCAATGCGAGATGGAGGTGCCCATTCTCGACCAACAGCGGCATCTCGCGAAAGAAGAAGGTCATCAACAGCGCCGCGATATGGGCGCCGTCGACATCGGCATCGGTCATGATGATCACGCGCTCGTAGCGCAGCGCTTCGTCGCGGTAACGCCCGCCGGACCCGGCACCGAGCGCCAGGACGATGTCAGAGAGCTCCTGGTTGGCGCGCAGCTTGTCGGCGGAGGCGCTGGCGACGTTGAGGATCTTGCCGCGCAACGGCAGGATCGCCTGGGTCTCGCGGTCGCGGGCCTGCTTGGCCGAGCCGCCGGCGCTGTCGCCCTCGACGAGAAAGATCTCGGTCCCGGCGGCACTGTCCCGCGTGCAATCGGTGAGTTTGCCGGGCAGCCGCAATTTGCGGGTTGCGGTCTTGCGCGCGAGCGCGCGTTCCTGACGCCGCCGCTGCCGCTCTTCGGCGCGCTCGGCGATGCGGTCGAGCAGCAGGCGGGCGACCGCCGGATCGGCGCCGAGCCAGTGGTCGAAATGATCCTTGACCGCGCTTTCGACGAGCCGCGTCGCCTCGGCCGAGGTGAGCCGCTCTTTGGTCTGCCCCTGAAACTGCGGCTCGCGCATGAACAGCGACAGGATCATCGCCGCACCGGCAGCGATGTCCTCGCCGGTCGCCTGCAGCACCCGGCGGTTGCCGACGAGTTCGGCGTAACTTTTTACGCCGCGCACGAGCGCGCTGCGCAGCCCGACTTCGTGGGTGCCGCCTTCGGGGGTTGGCACCGTGTTGCAATAGGAATGGCTGAACGCGTCCTCTTCGTCTTGCGGCCAGGCTACCGCCCATTCAACGCGACCGCCGGCGGCAAATTCTACCCGGCCGAGAAACTGCCGCGGCGTCAGCATCGCCCGGCCCTCGAGGCTTGCCGCCAGGAACTCGGCGAGCCCGCCGGGAAAGCGAAGGCGAGTCTCGGCTGGAATCTGGTTCGGGCGTGGCAGCGACGGGTCGCAGCTCCAGCGGATCTCCAGACCGCCGAACAAATAGGCCTTGGAGCGCGCCATGCTGTAGAGAACGGCCGGGCGAAACCGCTCGCCGCCGAAGATCTCCGGGTCCGGATGAAAGCGCAGGCTGGTGCCGCGGCGATTATGCACCGGACCGGCTTCCAAGAGCGCGGTACGGGGCCGGCCGCGGCCGTAGGATTGGCGCCAAAGACGCCGATCGCGGGCCACCTCGACCTCCAGCGCATCGGACAACGCATTGACAACCGACACCCCGACGCCGTGCAGGCCGCCTGCGGTTCGATAGGCATCGCCACCGAACTTGCCGCCGGAGTGCAAGGTTGTCAGGATGACCTCGAGCGCCGATTTGTCCGGGAAGCGCGGATGTGGATCGACCGGGATGCCGCGACCGTTGTCGCGGATCGTGAGCCAATTGTCGGCGGCAAGCTCGATCTCGATCCTGTTGGCATGACCCGCGACCGCCTCGTCCATCGCATTGTCGAGCACCTCGGCGGCAAGATGGTGCAGGCCGCGCTCGTCGGTGCCGCCGACATACATCCCGGGACGGCGACGGACCGGCTCCAGCCCTTCGAGGACCTCGATGTCCTTCGCCGAGTAGCTGTCGGAAAATTTCGCCGGCGGCTGGTCGAAGAGATCGGGCATCGCCCGAATATAAGAGACCGCAGCCCGCGTGCAAGCAGCATTCGGTGTGTAACTTGGTCGGGAGGGACTAGATATTGCATCGGGCGAAGCGAGCCTTTGCCGACGGCTCGGGCGTTTCGCCGTCATCGGCCGGCCCGGGGGGACCTCGGGCCGCGGGTTCGGGCAGCAGCTCGATGATGACCAACGAGCGCAAGATCTGGGAGGCGGCGCTGATGCTGGTTCGCCGACACGGCGCCGAGGCTCCGGAGATTGCGGAGCGCGAGGCGCGGCGTTTGCGCAGCAGCGGCGACGAGCTGACCTGTGTCGTCTGGTGCTGGATCGCGCGGTCGGCGGCGGAACTGCTCCGGCCGATGCCGAAACAGGACGAACGCATTCATTGACGGTTTTGCGCCGGACCTCTTAACGCGCCGGGCGGCCGTCCCGATATCCTGCGGATGCTATCGAGCGTAAGAGGATGGGTGATGGCGGAAGGTCTGTTCGGCGGTCGCGCCGGCCGCGGAAAAGCAGCGGTAAGATCGTTTCCCGTGTCGAGGAGCGAGGAGGAGTGGCGGCGTGCGCTGCCCCCGGCCCGCTGTCGGGTGCTACGCGAACACGGCACCGAGCGCGCCGGTTCGAGCCCGCTCGACAAGGAATCCGGCGACGGCACCTATCGCTGCGCCGGCTGCGGCCAGCCGCTCTTCAGCGCCGAGGCCAAGTTCGACAGCGGGACCGGGTGGCCGAGTTTCTGGGCGCCGCTCGACGGTGCGGTCGAAACCGAGATCGACCGCAGCTTTCTGATGACCCGGACCGAGGTCCATTGCAGCCGTTGCGGCGGTCATCTCGGTCACGTCTTCGACGACGGACCGCAACCGACGGGGCAGCGCTATTGCATGAATGGCCTCGCCCTCGACTTCCGACCCGGCGAGCAGTCGGCGGCCGCTCCGATCGCTGAGCAAGGGTCGGTGGCGGGTGGCGAACCGGACGCAGCGATCGACCAGTAGCGGCGCGATCGGGCTGCGGGCAGGCGGGTCAGGCCGGCCGCAGCTCAGACCGCATCGGCGCCTTGCTCGCCGGTCCGGATGCGGATCGCCTGCTCGATCGGCACGACAAAGATCTTGCCGTCGCCGATCTGGTCGGTGCGCGCTGCGTCCTGAATTGCCTGGATGGCACGCTCGACCAGGATATCGTCGAGCACCACTTCGACTTTGACCTTGGGTAGAAAGTCGATGACGTATTCGGCTCCGCGATAGATTTCGGCATGCCCCTTTTGCCGTCCGAAGCCTTTGACTTCGGTAACGGTCATGCCGGTGACGCCAACCTCGTGCAGCGCATTCTTGACGTCGTCAAGCTTAAACGGCTTGATGATCGCTTCTATTTTCTTCATCGCGTCACTGTTCGTACCCAGTCCCGGCGGTCGTTGCCGAAGGGCGGCGCGCGACCGCCGGGGGAGAGTGCTTGTGCTCAATCGGCAACCGCGGGGATCTCCTCTCCATCGCCGAAGTTGTAAGCGGTCTCGCCGTGGACGGCATCGTCGCCGATGCGCAATGTCGCCTCATCCATCCGCAGCGCCACAAAGATCGAGATCACCTTGAGGATGACGAAGGTGGCGACGATGTTGAGCACGATGATGAACGCCGCCGCGTAGATCTGCAACATGAACTGGTGGAAGTTGCCGTAAACCCAACCGGTTCCGTTCACGCCAGGCGCGTCCTTCTCGGTCCCGATGTATTCGATCATGTCCGGGTTGGCAAGGATCCCGGTCAGCAGGCCTCCCATCAAGCCGGCAACGCCGTGCGTCGACAGCACGCTGAGCGTATCGTCGACCCTGGCAAACAGCGCCGTCTTCTGCACCTTGTTCATGAAGAACCACGGAATGATCCCGGCGCAAATGCCGATGATGATGGCGCCCCAGCCGTTGACGTAGCCGGCCGCCGGGGTGATGCCGACCAGGCCGGCGATCATGCCGTTGATCGCGCCGACGACCGACGGCTTGCCATAGGCCCACGAGTCCATGACCGTCCAGACCAGCAGCGCGACGGAGGTGGTAAGATTGGTATTAAGCAGCGCGGCCGAGGCGTCGGCGTTGGCGAAGTAGGGGTCGCCGCCGTTGAAGCCGTTCCAGCCGAGCCACAGAATGCCGGCGCCGGCCAGCGCCATCAAGAGACTATTCGGCGGGAAATGGTCGCGATCCTGCTGGATGCGCGGGCCAATCACCGCCGCTGCGACAAACCCCGAGACGCCGGCGGCGAGATGGATGACGTAGCCGCCCGAGAAATCGAGGGCGCCGAGCTGGGCCAGCCAGCCGCCGCCCCAGAGGCTGAAGGCGCCGACCGTGTAGACGAAAGTCATCCACAGCGGGACAAAGATGATCCACGCGCGGAAACTCATCCGCCCGATCAGCGAACCGGCAAGGATGATCACGGTGATCGCGGCGAAAACGAACTGGAAGAACATCATCGTCGCCATCGGGAAGCCGAGCGGCGGCATTCCCGACGCGGCCGCCGGGATCGTCGCCTGCCCCTCCAGGAAGGCGGCGGACAGGGCGGATTTCGGCACCCCCCAGAACGGGAACATCTGCGGGCCGAACGCCATGTTGTAAGCCCATAGCACCCAGACCACCATCACCGCGGCAAAGGCGTAAAGCGCCATGAAGGCCGAGTTGACCGCCCATTTCCGTTTGACGATCCCGCCGTAAAGGATCGTCAGCCCGGGCACGCTTTGCAGACCGACAAAGGTCGCGGCCGCCATTTGCCAAGCGTTGGAGCCGGTATCGAGCCATTTTGGCGTTGGAAGTAACATCTGTTGCCTCTTGCGGTTGCTGTCTGACCCCGAGCGTACGAAACCGCGCTCCTTCTCGGCGAATGCGGCACGGGCATCCGCTCCGAATTGCGTTGAGGCAAGTTCCATGCCTAAATCGAAAACACGGCAGCAGACGAGGCGCGTTCGATGGTGTTCGATCGATCGGGGTTACCGCACCCAAGAACCTCGCAGACGCGCGCCGCGGCTCGGCGATCCCCAGCTTCAGGGATTGCGGCTGCTGCCCTTCTCGTCGCCACGGCCGGCGGCGGCCCCGCCGCGGCGGCGGGCATCCTTCGCCTGCGCTGTACCAACCCCTTCAGCGGGACAAGCTGGCCGATCGTCGTCGATCTCGATCGCGGTCAGGTCGATTCGCTGGCCGCGACGATCACCCTCAAGTGGATCAGTTGGCATGATCCGGAGCGCGGATTTTTTGACCTCGAACGCGCTACGGGCAAGCTCCAACTGCGCAACGCGTCGAGCACCGGCGGCTATTTCCTCCATTACACGTGCCGCTCGGAATAGCAGAAGGGCGGCTCGGTTCGCATTCGCCCGGGGTCATCGGCTGCCTAAAAACTGAGCAAGAGATGCTGAAAAACTAACCGGAGCGTTCATGAGACATGGTCGAAAGCATCCATTTGATGAGTCCTGAGAAGGTCATACGGCCCGACGCGACGGTCGAGGTCGGGGTTCAGGCCCGCGTCGGCTTCGCCTCGAAGACCGGGCCGCGCCACGACAACGAGGATTTCGCCGGGGCGCTCTATGGCGCGGAGTTGCCCGAGCCGCGCCAGGAGGTGGTGGCGGCGATCGCCGACGGGATCGGTGGTGCAAAGGGCGGCCGCATCGCCGCCGAAACCGCGGTGCGCGGGTTCCTTGACGGCTTTTGCGATCTGCCCGAGACCGTGGAGGTGCAACAAGTGGGGGCCCGGATCCTCGGTGCGCTCAACGCCTGGATCCATTCTATGGGCCGGCAAGACCCCGACCTCGCCGGATTTGGCTGCACCTTCACAGCGCTGGTGCTGCGCGGCCGCGTCGCCCACCTGCTGCATGTCGGGGATACGCGCGCGTACAGGTTGAGCAGGGATCGCCTCACCTGTCTTACGACCGATCATGTGCGCCGCGGCGGCCCGGGTCGCTCGCACACCCTTAACCGAGCGCTCGGCGTCGAAGCGGAAGTGCGCCTCGACTACGCTACCCAACCGGTGGCGTTGCACGACCGCTTCCTATTGTGCAGCGATGGCGTGCACGGGTTTCTGACGGACGACGGCATCGCCGAAATCCTGCGCGACCGCTCCGCTCCTGAGGATACCGCCGGCGCATTGGTCGCCGCCGCGCTGCAATCCGGCGGCACCGACAACTGCACCGCCTTGGTTCTCGATGTGGTCGCGCTGCCCACGGCGGGATCTGCCGACATCAGCGCCGCCATGCTGCGGCTGCCGGTGGCACCGGTGCCGCAGGGCGGCGAGACGATCGACGGCTTCGTGTTGAGGGCGCTGATTTCCGATGGCCGATATACGCGACTGTTTGCTGCCGAAGACGAGATCGAGGGCGGCCCGGTCGCGATGAAGTTTCCCAAGCCGCAATTCGCCAGCATCGAGGCCTATCGCGCGGCGTTCGCGCGCGAGGCCTGGGTCGGCGCGCGGGTGCACAACCCCTGGATTGGGCGCATCATCGAGCTGCCGCCAGGACGGCAGACCCGTCTCTACACGGTGATGCCCCTTTATCAGGGCGAGCTTCTGGAAACGCGGCTCGCGCGCCGTCCGGCGGTGGGACTGGAGGAAGGGCGGAACATCGCCGTCAGACTGGCCCGAGGGGTGGCGGCGCTGCACCGCGCCGGCATCATTCACCGCGACATCAAGCCGGACAACGTGATCCTCGAAGGCGACGGATCCTTGAAGCTGATCGATCTCGGCGTGGTTCGGGTTCCGGGCTTCGAGGAGTTTCCGCCCGAATACATTCCCGGTACTGCGGCCTATATGGCGCCCGAAATGGCCGAGGGCGAAGCCGGCAACGAGGCCACCGATCTCTATGCGCTGGGCGTCACGATGTTCCGCGCCTTCACGGGCCACTATCCTTACGGCAATCCCGACGCCACCAGCCCGCCGCGCCGGAACCGGCCGGCTGACTTCTCCACGCTCCGACCAGATCTGCCCGCCTGGCTCCAAACCGCGCTGACGCGCGCGATCGCGATCGATCCGGCGCGTCGCTTTCGCGACTTGACCGAGTTCGCGCTCGAGCTCGAGGCCGGCCCGGCCCGCTCCGCAGCGACCGTGCAGCGGCCGCGCACGCTTTACGAACGGGCCCCGCTGCGGGTCTGGCAGGGGGTCGCGGCGCTGTTGGCGCTGGCCCTCCTGTTGTCATGGCTGTTGCGGTAAAATCGCCGCGCTTTGCGCCGGCTGAGCCGCTACTCGATCAGCATCAGAACAGCGCCGTATTCGACGGGCTGCGCATCGGCGGCGAAGATGCGCACGACCCGGCCGGGCCGGCGGCTGCGGATCTCGTTCATGACCTTCATCGCCTCGATGATCAGCAAGGTCTGGCCGATGACGACGGTGTCGCCGACCCGCACAAAGGGGGCGGCACCGGGCTCCGGCGCCAGATAGATCATGCCGACCATCGGCGCCGTCAGCGCCCCGGGATGGTCGGCGGTCACCGCTTCGGGAGCCGCATTCGCGGCCGTCTCGGGCGCGGTGCCGGGCACCGCGGCGACCACCGGCGGCAGGGCCCCGACCGCGGCGGCAGCGCGGGCGACCCGCAAGCGATGGCGGCCGACCGTGTACTCGATCTCGCCGAGCCCGGTCTCGGCCAGGAGCCGGGCAAGGGCGCGGATCAGATCGGGGTCGGGCGGCGGAGGCGGGCGGCCGCCGCCGAACCTCACCGGGCGGCCTCGCCCGGCGCGCCCTCGATCAGCGTGGCGATCGCGTCGAGCGCCAGCTCGTAACCTTGCGCGCCGAGGCCGCAAATCACCCCTGTTGCGGCAAGGCTGACATAGGAATGATGGCGGAACCGCTCGCGCCGGAAGATATTTGACAGGTGCACCTCGATCACCGGCAACTCGCTGGCGAGCAGCGCGTCCAGGATCGCCACCGAGGTATGGGTCAAAGCCCCGGCATTGAGCACGATGCCGTGCGCCGATTCGCGCGCCTCATGGATCCAGTCGACGAGCTGGCCCTCGTGGTTGCTCTGGCGAAATTCAATCTGCAGCTCGAGATCGGCGGCCCGCGCTTGGCAGCGGGCCTCGATATCGGAGAGCGTGTCGAGGCCGTAGACCGCCGGGTCGCGCACCCCGAGCAGATTGAGGTTGGGGCCGTTCAGAACAAAGACGGTCGGCACGCCGGCACCCCAAAGCGGTGGCTCCCGCTTATAGCATAGCTGGGCCGCCGGCAATAACGACCCGGTTGGGCGGTGCCGGCGACATCGCGGCAAAGCCGGGCGCGAGGCTTTCCGATGGGCCACTAGCCCGGCATAGTGGCGCCACCGCCGAGCCTCGAGGGAGCTGAAGATGGCTACCACCCTCTACGATCTTGCCGGCAGCGATGCTGCGCGCCGGTTCAGCCCGTTCTGCTGGCGCACGAAAATGGCGCTCGCCCATAAGGGTCTCGCCGTCGAGACCGTGCCGTGGCGGTTCACCGAGAAAGACAAGCTGCCGCAACCCAACGCCGGTCGGGTGCCGGTCATCGTCGACGACGGGCGCGTCGTGCACGATTCGGCGGTGATCGCCGATTATCTCGAAGCCCGATATGCCGATCGGGCCTCGCTGTTCGGCGACGAAGCGGCGCGGGCGTTGACCCGATTCGTGCAGGACTGGACCGAGGCCGTCGTCCAGCCCGGCATCGTCCGCTTTGTCGTGCTCGACATCTGGCGGCACCTCGGACCCGAGGACCGGGCCTATTTTCGGCGATCGCGCGAGGAGCGGTTCGGCGCCAGCCTGGAAGATGTCGTCGCCGACCGCACGGCCCGGCTGGCGGCGTTTCGCGACAGCCTGGCGCCGCTGCGCCGCACCGTCGAACGCCAGCAATTTCTCGCCGGCGAGGCGCCGGCCTATGCCGATTACGTCGTTTTCGGCGCGTTCCAATGGGCCCGCGCGATCAGCGATTTCGAGCTGTTGGCAAGAGACGATCCGATCGCGGCGTGGCGCGGCCGGATGCTCGACGCCTTTGGCGGCTTCGCCCGCAACAGCCCGGCTTATGGCGGGTGAGCGATGTCTTTGACCGCGACGATCACCGGCATCTTCCTGATCGTGCACGTCTTGGCGGGCGTCGTCTGGGTCGGCGGCATGTTCTTCGCGCATCAGGTGCTGCGGCCGTCGGCGATGGCGCTGGAAGCGCCGCCCCGCCTCGAACTTTGGTCGGGGGTGCTCGGCCGGTTTTTTCTTTGGGTCATCGCCGCGATCGTGCTGTTGCTGGCGACCGGCTTCGCGATGGTGTTCTCGATCTTCGGCGGGTTCGCTCACATCGCCTTCTATGTGCAGCTGATGATGGGCCTCGGCATCGTCATGATGCTGTTGTTCCTGCACCTTTACTTTGCGCCGTGGCGGCGTTTTCGCGCGGCCGTGGCGCGGCGCGACTGGGTCGAGGGCGGGCGTCAGCTCGGCCAGATTCGGATGATCGTGACCATCAATCTGGTGCTCGGCCTGCTCACGATCGCCGCCGCCAGCGGCGGCAGCTATTGGCAGTGACCGGCGCGCCGGCCCCGCCGGCTCAGGCTTCCCGCCAGGTCATCAGGACGCCGGCGGCGAGCAGCACGCCGAGCGCCTCAAAGCCGGTCGAAATCTGGCCGAAGGCCATGCTCAGGAGGGTGGTGGCGGCGGTCGCCGCGCCGATCAAGAATAGCATTGGGGGTCCAACAAGAGGGTTAGCAAAAGGTGAAACGGATCGGATCCGGCGGCTATTCCTGACGGTGGGAGGCGGCGGACGATGTCGGTGATTTTTGTCGCCAGGAGCGCCAAGCTCGCCCGCTGGGCGTCGGATGTCGGGCTCGGCAAGCATGTCTTCAAAATCGGGGTCGCCGACGGCGATCCGAAGCCGCTCGCCGCGGCGGGCTGGGCCGGCGAGACCGACTGGGTGATCCTGCGCCACCGGCCGATCGACGGTCTCACCGAGGAGCAGGCGATCGGGCGGCTGGCGCGAAAGGAGAAGATGATCGATCCGAAGCTTTACCCAAAGCTCAAGGGTGCCGCCGGGGTGTTCCGGCTGACCCAGGCCCGGGTCGAGAACCACATGATCGTGACCCGCGCCCTGGCCGGCGACAGCGATCGCGCCGAAATCAAATTGAAGCTCGCCGATTTCGCCGATTATCTGATCCACAGCGCGCTGCGCTGAAATTCGCCGCCCGCCGCACCCGCCGGCATCGCCCACTAGCACTAGCCGGCCGTCGCCGGGTCGCCTCTTTGCCGCAGCGCCGCAAGCGCTTCGGGGGTGTCGATATCGACGAGGACCGCGTCGTCATCCATCTCGACCTCGGCGACCAGCTCGGCGTGCTCGCCGATCAGGTGCTTTGCTCCGACATCGCCCTGAAGCTGCGCCATCTCGGGGAAGAAACGGCTCGCCCACAGCACCGGGTTGCCGCGCTTGCCGCGCCGGGTCGGGACGATGATTGCGCGGCCTTCGAGCGGGCTGAAGGCGGCGATCAGCCGGTCGATGTGCCGCCCGGCGACGAGCGGCATGTCGCCGAGGCAGACGAGGGCGCCGTCGAGATCGCCGGGCAACGCCGCGAGGCCGCGCTTCAGCGAGGTCGAGAGGCCGTGGGCGAAGTCGGGGTTGCGGACGCGCTCGACCGGCAACCGGCCGAGGGCGGCGTCGACCTCGTCGGCGCGGCCGCCGAGAACGGCAATGATCGGCCGGGCGCGCGACGCCAGCAGGCGCTGCGCGACCCGGGCCACCATCGGCGTGCCGGCCCCCGGGCTTGACCCGGGGATCTCGGCCAAGAGTTTGTTGGGTCCGCCCATCCGCCGCGACTGGCCGGCGGCCAACAGCACGGCGCCGATCCGCGGTCCCGGCGGCTTTGCCGTTGCCGCCGGCGGCTTTGCTTCGGCGCGCGGCAATGGCCGCGACGGAATCTCGGCCAACAGGCCGCCGCTGCCCATCCGCATGATCTCCGCGGCGCCGAGCGGCAATTGGGCGACGAGCCGCTCCAAGACCCAGTCGAAGCCGTTGATCTTGGGCGAGCGGGCGCAGCCCGGCAGGCCCAGCACCGGCCGCCCGCCGACCTGCCCGAGCAGCAACAGATTGCCGGGGTCGACCGGCATGCCGAAATGGTCGACCCGGCCGCCGGCGGCCTCGATCGCGGCCGGGATCACGTCGCGCCGGTCGAGGATCGCCGAGGCGCCGTGGATCAACAAGAGGCCGATGTCATTGCCGAACGCCTCGCCGATCAGGGCCGCCAACGCCGCGGTCTCGTGCGCGCAGCGCGCCTCGCAGACGAGCTTGCAGCCGAGAGCCGACAGCCTCGCCTCGGTTACCTCGCGGGTCTTGTCGAGGATCCCTTCCTTGAGCCCCGGCAGCCGGGTCTGCAGCAGTCCGACCGAGCGCGGCCGGAACGGCGCCACCCGTAACAGCGGGCCGCCGCTTCTGGCAGCGGCGGCGCATTCCTCGACCGCCCGTTCGGGTGCCGCGAACGGGATGATCTTGACGGTGGCCACCATCTGCCGGGGGGCTACGGTCGCGAACGGCGGCAGCGTGCCGAGGGTGATCGCCTCGTCGACGAGGTTGAGCCGGTCGACGCGCTGCGGGTCGAACACCAGCAAGCCGCGCGCTTCGGCATGAAGGTTGGCGCGGCCGGTGAAGGGCGCGGCGGCGACTATCCCTGGACCCGCGGCCGCGGCGGCGACCCGCTCGGCCGCCGCGTTCTCGCCGACATCGCCGGCTTCGAGCCGAGCGACGACGACTCGCGAAACACCGGCGGCGGCGATCAGCTCGAGGTCGGCCGCCGACAGGACGCGCGCCTTTTTGAGCGCGGTCGCGCCGAGCTTGAGGCTGTGCGCGAGGATCGCTCCTTGCGCCTCGGCGAGCGGCACCTCGCCGAATTTCATGGTATGAGGCCGCCTCGACGCAAGTTAAAGCCCTCCCCCTCGATGGGGGAGGGTTGGGTGGGGGTGTTGACACCGCAAATGTTCACTGATCGTTGCGTGCACGCCGTCCGGATCTGCCAAGACCTCATGGTTCCAGAACCGCAGAACTCGATAGCCTTCGCCTTCCAAGAAGCGGCTGCGTTCGGCTTCCGGCGGCGATGTGGTATCATGTTGGCCGCCATCGACTTCGATAATCAGGCGCGCTTCATGACAGGCGAAATCGGCAATGTAGCGCCCGAGCGGCACTTGGCGGCGGAATCGGTAGCCGTCGATTTGGCGCGATCGTAATATTCTCCAAATGCACCGCTCGGCTTCGGTCATCTCTAGTCGCAAGGCACGGGCCCGATCGCGGGCGCCGTCGATTGAATATTTCCTCATTTTCAAGGTCCGGAGTCATCACCCCCACCCAACCCTCCCCCATCGAGGGGGAGGGCTTCCAGCCCTCACACGGCGCCGCATGTACCACCCCTGTCGCTCGATCAATCACGTCGCCACCTGTTATGGAAAGGGCGTCAGTCGCCAAGTCCTCGTGAAAGCCCTTCGAAATTGCGATGGCTCTAAATACGTTCGAAGGGATCATGCGGTTTCGGTCTTCGATTTGTCTTCGCCGCGGCGTAAAACCTGGGTCATCTGGGCGACGATCGAGACCGCGACCTCGGCCGGCGAGACCGCACCGATCGCCAGCCCGACCGGCCCGTGGATGCGCGCGAGATCGCTGTCGGTGAAGCCCATTCCCTTCAATCGGGCGCAGCGCGCGGCGTGGGTGCGGCGCGAGCCGAGCGCGCCGATGTAAAAGCAGTCCGAACGCAAGGCGGCGGCCAATGCCGGGTCGTCGAGCTTTGGATCATGGGTCAAGGTGACGACCGCCGAGCCACGGTCAGGCCGCAGCCGTTCGAGCGCCTCGTCCGGCCATTCCGAGGTCATTTCGAGGCCCGGAAAGCGCACTTCGGTGGCAAAGGCTTCGCGCGGGTCGATCACGGTCACGGCGTAATCGGCGAGCGCCAGGATCTTCACCAGCGCCTGCGCGATGTGCACCGCACCGACGACAAAGCAGCGCCGCGGCGGGCTCAGCACCTCGACGAAGACACGGCCCGCCGCGGTCGCGACCGTTCGGTTGCGGTCGGCCCGCCACACCTCCCGCAGGGCGCCGAGCGCCTCCTCGTCGAGCACCAGATCGCCCTCGCAGCGGTCGCCGTCGAGCAGCAACTGGCGGCCGGTGGCAAGCTCGGTGGCGAGTGCCACCGAGCGGTGCCCGCGTCCGGCTTCGACCAGTCTGTCGAGGATCCCGCGCTTCATTCGACGCGCTCGACAAAGATCTCGATCTTGCCGCCGCAGGCGAGGCCGACCTCCCACGCCTCCTCGTTGGTGACGCCGAAATCGAGGAGCCGGGGCTTGCCGTCGCGGATCGTTTTGAGCGCCTCCTCGACAACCGCACCCTCGACGCAGCCGCCCGAGACCGAGCCGACCATCGCGCCCCTGTCGTCGACCGCGAGCTTGGCGCCGACCGGCCGGGGTGCCGAACCCCAGGTTGTGACCACCGTCGCCAAGGCCACGCCCGAACCCGCCTCGCGCCAGCGCGCCGCCTGTTCGAGGATTTCCGCAGTATCGCTCATGCCCTTTGACCCTCGTTGTGCCGCCGCGCCGGGTCCGCCGCGGCGTCCGTCAATGTAGTGCGTCGGCCGCGCCTGCGCCAACCGGCACTCTTCGAGTTGGTCTCCTACTTTCATGAGAAGGACGGCAGCTTGTCCCAACGATCCTTGAATGGCGTCGCCGCGCCAAAACTGAAGCCAGAGAACCCTTTCGGGTTGAGCGGTTTCTGATCAGGGTGGGCTTCGGCAAATTCTTGAATAAGGCGCTTCGCTTCGTCCTGTCGCATAACGTAGAAGCAATCTTTGTTGCGATCGGCTCCGACCAGAACTAAGACATAGAACAACAACGGGGTGTCTGGTTTTATACCGATTATCCACGAATTGCGAGATGATTGACCTTTACATCCACTAAAAATTCGGTGTCCGTCGCCAAGTGAGCCACCATTAAGTCCGCTATAGACGTTCTATTGCCCATTGTGAACGACACGAGGCAATCTCGTCGTACCAATTCTGCCGCAACCAGAAACAGAGCGGTCCACTCCGAACGATTTCTCTTCGCGTTCCCTGTCATGTTTGCGCTCCGGGCACAATTGCGGCCCGTACTGAACGTCGCGGGGCGTCCACCAGCAAATATTTCAACACCGCTAGAACGCCGCTTCGGTTCGAGGGCCGGTCTACGGAGCCCGCACCGGTATTCCGCTGAGGCGATTGCCAGCTGCGGCAAGGCGCCGGTCGAAGCTGATAAAGGCCTCGCACTCGGCAGCCTTCGCCAGGTGCAGCGCGTCGGCAAAATCCATTCCGCGCTCCATCCAGTCCAAGGCTCTAGCACTCAGAGCCGGGTCCTCCAGAGCGACGTGCGGCAATCCGGCGAAGCTACGCATTGCTGGAACAACTCGGCTGGCAGCGAAACCGTAGGCGCCGCGCAGAACCCATTCCGTTTCCAACAATACCGTCGTGCAAACGAATACGTCGCTGCTGTCGATCAGCGCTTTGGCTTGCGCCGATTGCTCCGGGTGGTCGGCTGTTAGATAGCGGACGATCAGATTAGTATCGATTGCGAGCATGGCGCCGTTTTGCTTCAGCAGAGACCGCCGCGTCCATTTCCTCGATCGTCTTTGCCGGCCCGGAATACGCGAGGCAGCCGAAAACGTCTTGAGATCGAGCCGGCTCAAACAACAGAGCCCGCCGCAACAAGACCCCGTCGGGGCCGTCCTCTACGGTCAAGCGGGTTCCCGGCCCCCATTGGCGCCGCTGCCGAATAGACTTAGGTAGAATGACTTGCCCCTTGGTTGACACGGTCGTAGTCAGTCCCTTCGAAACCGCCATCGGCAGCTCCTAAAAGTAAGACCAAGGTAAGATACACACACGATCTCTGCGACAAGCTTCATATCCGGTGTGCCGCCGGGCGTGCAGTGCTCATGCCGCTCTCCGCTCGTGCGGCCGCCAGGCCGGATTGATTTCACCGCGACCGGTCGCCGGGGCGCTCAGCACCGCGATCAAGGTTTCGAGGCTGGCGAGATCGTGCACCGGCCGGAACTCGTCGACATGGGGCAGCATCGCCCGCATCCCGAGCGATTTTGGCTCGAAGCCGGCGTAGCGCAGCAGCGGGTTAAGCCAAATGAGCCGCCGGCACGAACGATGCAATCGATCGATCTCGCGCGCCAGCCCGGCACCGGCGTCGCGGTCGAGACCGTCGGTGATCAGCAAGACGATCGCACCCTGGCTCAAGAGGCGGCGCGACCACAGCCGGTTGAACTCGGCGATCGAGTGGCCGATGCGGGTTCCACCCGACCAGTCGGCGACCGCCGCGCCGACCCGCTCCAAGGCGAGATCGACGTCGCGGTGGCGCAGATGGCGGGTGATGTTGGTCAGTCTGGTGCCGAAGACGAAGGTATGGACCCGGTCGCGGTCGTTGGTGACGGTATGCATGAAATGCAGAAAGATGCGGCTGTAGCGGCTCATCGAGCCGGAAATGTCGCAGAGCACGACGAGCGGCGGCGGGCGGCGGCGCGGGCTCTTGCGTTTCAATTCGATCAGGCCGCCGGCGCGCGCCGCCGCGCGCAACGTCGCCCGCAGATCGGCGCGCCGGCCGTGCCGGTCGGGGGCGAAGCGGCGGGTTGGGACTTCCTCGACCGGCAGCCGCAGCCGGGCGATCGCCGCCTTGGCGCGGGCGAGTTCCTCCAGGGACATCTTCTCGAAATCCAGGTGGCGCAACTGCTCGCGGTCGGAAAACGTCATCACCGCATCGATCTCGGTCTCGGCCTCCTCGGTCTCACCGGCCGCCTCGTCGCGGTGCGGATGCAAGGCCTCGGCGAGGCGGCGCGCCAACTCGGCGCCGCGGTCCTGTTCGCCCTCGACGCGCAGTTCCGGCAGCACCAGCCCCATCATTTTTTTCAAAAGCTCGGGGTTGCGCCAGAAGATGTGAAAGGCCTGGTCGAAGATCAGCCGCTGCTCCGGCCGGTTGACCAATACCGCGTGCAAGGTCCAGTAGAAGTCGCGCCGGTCGGTGATGCCGACGCAGCGGACGGCTTCGACCGCGGCGACGATCTTGCCCGGCCCGACCGGCAGCCCGGCGGCGCGCAAGGTGCGGCCGAAATGCATCAGATTGGCGACCAGCGCCCCGCCTCTATCCGTCATGCCGCGGCGGCCGTCTCGGCCTTGACCTGCTCCAACAGGCGGGCCGCTTCGCTGCCCTGGATGCGGGCGATGTCGTCCTGGTATTTGAGCAGCACGCCGAGGGTGTCGTTGATCGCCTGCGGCGTCAGCTCCAAGACATCCAATTGCATCAGCGCCCCGGTCCAGTCGATCGTCTCGGCGATCCCAGGCAATTTGAAGAGGTCCATCGTCCGCAGCTTCTGGACAAAGCCGACCACCTCGCGCGAGAGATGCTGGCCGGCGCACGGCGCCTTGCGCCGCAAGATCTCCAGCTCGCGCGCCGCGCTCGGGTAATCGACCCAGTAGTAAAAGCAGCGCCGCTTCAGCGCGTCGTGGATTTCGCGCGTGCGGTTCGAGGTGATGACGACAATCGGCGGCGCGGTCGCGCGGATCGTCCCGATCTCGGGGATCGTCACCTGAAAATCGGAAAGCAGCTCCAAAAGATAGGCCTCGAACGGCTCGTCGGTGCGGTCGAGCTCGTCGATCAACAGGACCGGCGCGCCGTCGATCCCCGGTTCCAATGCCTGCAGCAGCGGCCGCTTGATCAGAAAGCGGTCGGAGAAGATCGTGCTCTCGATTTCGCCGCGGTCTTCCTCTGCCGCCTCGGCGAGCCGGATCTCGATCATCTGCCGCGCGTAATCCCATTCGTAGACCGCCGAGGCGACGTCGAGCCCCTCATAGCATTGCAGCCGGATCAGCCGGCGCCGCAACGCCGTCGCCAGCACCTTGGCGATCTCGGTTTTGCCGACCCCGGCCTCGCCTTCGAGAAACAGCGGCCGCTTCAAGTGTAGCGCCAGATGCACCGCCGTCGCGAGGCTGCGGTCGGCGACATAGTCGGCGCTGCCCAGCATCGCCAGCGTGTCGTCGACCGAGGCGGGGAGCGTGGCGGCTGACGCAGCGTCCATCAAAACCATCCGACCAACAAAAGCCCGCTCCAGCTCGCGGGCTTGCCTGCGGCTATGTAATGCCTCGGCGGCCCGGGCGCCACCGGGCAAAGACCCAAGGCGGGGGAGATCACGCCGTCATCGCGTGAGGGCAGTCGGCTGACAGCTCGACGGATCGCACGCTGCGCTGGAACGCCTCGTCCGGCAGTCGGTCTGCCCGTCGCAAAGTTACTGCAAGGCGCCGAAACCGGACGACAACCTGGTCTACCCGGAACAAACACTATCGTTCCGGGAAGTCCTGTCATGGGCGCACCTTCCCGCTCTTCGCAGGCGTCGCCGAACTCGCCGCCGTGCACGCTGACGGTCTGAGGCAAGGATCGCCGTGATCCAGCCGGCAACGGTCCGGTGGAACTCAAACTGCTCCAATTCATTTGTGGCGCGAGGCGGCCGACCAGCGCGCGGTTCGCGCGGCTTGTCGCCGCCGGTCACGGCGCAGCTGCGCGCCGGCGAGGCCGACGCGCATGTCGGAGTACCGACGCATGGGCTGGGCCATCCTCGAAAGCCCCTCTTCGGCGGTTGGCCGATTGCCGCCGCGCCGTTGGCGATCCCCGCGGCGCTTTTCGAACCATCAACCACGAATTGCACAACGCGATTTCCGCTTCCTGCATCTGCAGAAAATCTACAGGAAAATCTTTTCCTCTAGGTTGAATAAGGACCCCTCGGCAAATTGTCTCGCCAGCAGCCGTCGGCCGGCGCCGTCTACGGCTCGCGATCGTCGCTGGCTTCGGTATCATCGTCGCCGGCGGTCAAGATCTGCAGCAGATTGCCGCGGGCGACCTTCTCCCTGCCAGTGCCGGCCGTTCGCACGAAGGTCTCGTAGACCTCGGCGATCATTGCCGCCTCGCCCGGCGTGATCTCGCCACAGGCGAGCGCTGTCGTGACCGCATTCATCGCTCGCGACACGTTCTGCGGCGACGGTTCGTCAGTTTCGCCGTTGCCGACGGCCGCGAGAGACCGGGCGTTCACGGCACCGCGGCAGCACCCGTTCGAGACAAAGCTTCATCGCCAACATGTCGCGTGCGAGCGCCGCCTCGATGGCTCTGCGCGTCAACCCTAGGGCCTCGCCATCGAGCAAAGTCGCCGCGGCGAGCGTCGCCTTGTTTCGGGAGCCCCGCCGCCGGCCCGCGGGATTGCCTGACTGGTGCCGCCGTCGCCCGCGCGCCGGCGACGGCGGCTGTTCCAACCGGGGCCAATCTGGTCGCTCATCGAATTGCTTTCGCGCCGTTGCGTATTTCGTGTTTATATATACGGAATATGGCATTGCGTCAACAGCAATCGCGCGCCCTCGGCCTCATGACCCAAGCCAGATCCGCAGGCATAGGTGGTATGGCCTGTTCGGCGCGCCGATCGCTTTTCGCGTCGCTCAAGGTGCTGAGCGGATGGTCGATGACGACGGGGACGAGATCGGGCATGCCGAACGCGTCACGCTGGATCAGGGCTTCATGGCGGAACTCGGGAGCGCGACCTGCGCGCCGAGCCGGGCTGCCGTGCCGCGGTCATGCGCAACAGGCGGTTGGCGCCCCACTTCGTATCGTCGAGCACGCCGAGGTGCGCATCCCTTCGAGGTCCGGAATGCGCGGCACCAGCAAGCGTTCGGCGCCGGCGACGCCGCGCGGATCGAAGACGGCCCACGCCGACTTCGTGATCATCCTTCCTCCTCTCCGGCACGGTCTCGCCTCACACCCCGGGGCAGTCCACGGTGTTCACCGAGCGAGGGCCCGCTCGGGCCTCTTTGAGGGTGCGGGGGCGGTGATGCCCCGGAATACCGCCTGATCGGCGATGCCGTGATCGGCGTCAGCGACCGCCTTCCTTGTTTCCGTCGATCCGCGCTGACGGCGCTCACCCCTCT
This sequence comes from uncultured Alphaproteobacteria bacterium, assembly GCA_963772295.1. Taxonomy (GTDB): domain Bacteria; phylum Pseudomonadota; class Alphaproteobacteria; order ATCC43930; family CGMCC-115725; genus AP-15. Next base: position 175,987 of record CAVYWO010000013.1, on the reverse strand, counting down.
CAAACCCACGGTTCCATCGAGAGGAGAAGAACACACCGGCCAAACTGGGCCACCCAAGAGGTCCGGACCAAGACGGAGAAATCAGTCGCGATCGCCCCGTCTCCTTTGCGCCGATTGCGGCCACTCACGCGAGCCGAACCGACGTACGACGGAAGTGAAAAACGCAACTTGATTGGATCAATGTACAGACGATATCATTATAAGCTAATCAGACGGGTCGAGTTACAAACCGCCGGACCCCAAGAGAACGCACGTTAGGCTAAATGAGGACGAGGTATGTTTGCAAACCCTCAATCGATCGGTGAGGTCTTCAGGGTACCTTGCCAATATATGATTCCCGTCTTCCAGCGCCACTATGTATGGGATCGCGAAAATCAGTGGGAGGCGCTCTGGGAAGATTTGGTGGCTCAAGCGCGTGTTCGCCTACAAGGTCAAGCACCCAGACCTCATTTTTGTGGCGCCATTGTCATAGATCAGAAGAAACAGCAGGCAGTCAACGAACTGCCTCGGTTTCTCGTTATTGACGGCCAACAGCGTCTGACAACTTTCCAGATAGTCCTGGCGGCAATCCGCGATGTTTCTCGAGTCAGAGAAATCAAAGCACCATTACAGACAGCGACGCATTTTCTCATTAACCAAAATTTCACGGAGCAAGAAGATCCCGCGTCCGACCAATACAAACTTCGCCCGACACGATATGACGCGGAAGCCTTTCACGATGTCATAACTCAAGGCGATCGGCAAAAAATAGTGCAGAAGTATCTGCCCGCGGTCGGGCGTTCGAGAGCCACTCCACCGAAAATTATCGGAGCATATCTTTACTTTTACGATCAAATCATGCGTAGTATAACAAATCAAGAAGAGATTTTTGGGTCCGCGACATACGAGCCCGACGAAATCATTTCCATGATCTTGGATGCGTTTACATCGTTCTTCAGAAGTGTAATAATTATTCTGGATAGCTCGGACGACGCACAGATCATATTTGAGACGCTCAACTCCCGCGGGACTCCGCTCTTGGCCTCGGACTTGATGAGGAATTACATCTTCCTCCGAGCCGAACAGAACAAAGAGAACGTGGATGAATTGTACGAGAGCTATTGGTCTCAGTTTGAACAGCCATTTTGGACCGTAGAGCAAAAACAAGGAAGGATTACTAAACCCCGCCTTGAGTTTCTTATGACAAATGTTTTGGCCGGTAGGACCGCATCTGAGGTACAACTAAACAAAATCTATCAGGAATATCTGGCGTGGATTAGCGCCAATGCGCATCTGATGTCTGTCGAACAGGAACTCCAAGACTTCGAAAACCTCGCGAGGGTCTACCGTACGCTCGCTGATGGTCACGAAAAATCACTGTTGGGTAACTTTGCCCGACTGCTGGCAGCCTTCGACGTGACGACGATCTTCCCGCTTGTGATGGCAGTCTGGACCGAAGGCCCGCAGCAAGAGGCCGAGCGAGGACAGATAATCTCTGATTTAAAATCGTTTACCGTCCGTCGGCTGATTTGCGGCCGAGGCACTAAGAACTACACTCGTTTCTTCTTGGGCGTCATTAAAGAATTGCGTCCTAAGAAATTCTCGGCGGCAGCGCTGCGAGAGCACCTTGCACATCAGACAGCGGAAGGATCCGATTGGCCTACCGACGAGGAGTTTCAAAACAAATGGTTGGTTGAACCGGCATACGGTAAGATTTCTGCCCCCAAACTCAGGTACATTCTGCAATGCATCGAAAGAGCACAACTTACGTCTCTGACAGAGGACATTACAACAAACTCGGCTCTCTCTATCGAGCACGTCATGCCGAGGAAATGGTACACCACCTGGCCGCTTTCAGATGATGTTTTGGTATCTCAGGAATTCGCGGATGAAGCCAAGACAAAGCAGCAGTTGGGACTACATCTTGATCAACGCAGTGCTGAGGCGGCCCGAAGGCAAATCGTCGTTGACACTTTTGGAAACCTAACCCTTCTAACTCACAGCCTAAATGCGACTGTAAGTAACGGCCCGTTTCCGGACAAGCGCAAGGCTATTATCGAACAATCCGCGCTTTCGCTGAACCGCTTCTTTCAAAATGTGGATACCTGGGACAATGAGGCAATTGTAAAACGCGGGCGGATGTTGTTCGGGGGCGCTTTGAAGGCCTGGCCGAGAGGCTGAGAAAGGCAAGGGGCCCAGTTCCGGTGACCGGTCGTAGCAGGGCACTCTCGAGCTTCGTATTGCCGAGCAGCGACTACACGGCCCGGAGATTCCCGGTCTTCCTGTAGATCTGCGCCGCCTTCGTGCGGCGAATCGAGTGCGTGCCATACGTCGAGCTCTCGAGACCGGCCCGCTCGACCCACCGGTGGACGATGCGCGCGTATTGCCGTGTCGACACGTGTGGGTGTTCGCGCGAACGGCTCGGGAACAAATATCGGCCTCTGCCGCTTCCGAGCTGGGCCAGCCATTCGCGGACAGCGCTGCGGTGCGCTCGGTAATCTCGAATCGGACCGGCCTGCCAGTCTTCTTCTGTGTTACCGTCGCCCGATCTCGAACCCTTGCGTCGACGCACACGCCATCGATTTTCAACCGGACGAGGTCACAAGCTCTGAGCTTGCTATCAATCGCCAGATTGAACATAGCAAGATCACGCTTGCGCCCCTCCAGTTGCAGCCGAACACGAATGGTCCAGACATCCTTCGGCTTCAACGGGCGCTTCTGGCCGATGAGGCGCCCCTTGTTACAAGGGTCGCGTTGCCGAGAGGTGGCGGGGTTTTCGGTCCTCATGGTATCGTCTCCGATGCCGAACCCCACCGCCCTCGCGGCCGGTTGCCGTCGACCGGCCCGGAAACCCTACCCGACAGCGACATAATCACGCAGAAAGAGTCTTTCGGCCCACGGTCACGAATTGGTGGAGCTTGCCCCGCTCGGCCCAAAGGGTCGCTTAGCCGCTGTCCCTCCCCGCGGCCGACGCCCGTGATTTACCGTGCTATGATTTGACCGTTGGGAGATTCGTTGACGCACATGGCAGAAGTACTTGTTGACGCGGTGCGCGCCTCCAGGGATGGCCATCAATTCCATGAGGCCTGGGTAGCGCGGTGTGCCCTCGCCTTACTGCTTTCGCGACACGGGCTGCACGCCATCGCGGTCGAGGGTTTTGCTGAGGAAGACGAGGAAGGCGTTTCCGGCGCTTCGGTCGAGGTCGCCGATGCAACATTCTATTTCGGGGACGGCGCTTCACTCGAATGCTGCTCACGCATGGAGATAGCGCAGTTCAAATATTCGGTTACGAATCGGGATAGCGCATTGCGCGTATCGGATGCGCGCAAAACGCTAGCGAAATTTGCCGCGGCGGAGGCCGATTTTACCAATAAACACAGCCGGCTGATGGTCGCTGCAAAGCTAACGTATTGGCTCTACACCAACCGGCCTATCTCGGACGGCATGCTGCAAGCGCTTAGCGCGGCGGCGATCGGCGACGCACCTGCGTATACGGACGCCGAGGCGCAGTTAGAACAGTTGCTAGCCGCTGTCCCACTCAGAGACGATCAGCTTAGAAGCTTTGCGTCGCGGGTTGTCTTGGTCGGCCGAATGCAGAAGCTCCACGAAATTGAACGCGGCAACGCGCGTACAATAGCCGATTGGTCGGCGTCTAACGACGTTTTAGCGAACGCCCGGCTCGGCGATCTCAGACAGCTTGTACGCGACAAAGCGGGCTCGGCAGGACAACGCAACAATCTGATCAGGCAAGTCGACGTTCTGGCGGCGCTCCATGTGAGCGAAGAGGCAGACCTTCTGCCAACGCCGCAAGCATTCCCCGAGATCGGCGAAATCGTAGAGCGCGTCCAGCTCGCGGATTTCATTAGGGGCGTCGCGAGTTCGCCGCGCTGGATCGTCCATGCCGCCGGAGGAATCGGCAAGACCGTTTTTTTAAAGAGCGTGGCCAATGAATTGAGTGCTCAGGGCGAGGTCATCCTGTTCGATTGCTTCGGCGGCGGTGCCTATCGGGCCGTCGCGGACGGCCGACACAAGCCGGAACGCGGCCTACTGCATATCGTGAACGAGTTAGCCTGCCGAGGGCTTTGCGATCCAATACTGCCGGGGACCAGTGATGCTGCGGAAGTCGTCCGCCGCAGCATTCATCGCTTTCGACAGGCGATTGATGTTTTGCGGCGCACGAAACCGGGAGGCCGCCTCTTCGTCCTTATCGACGCAGCGGACAATGCCGCTCTGGAGGCGGCACGGCGGGGGCAGCCGTCGTTTCCGCGCGAGCTACTGGAGAGCCTCTCTGCTCAAGCCGTGATCGACGGACTCATCGTAATCGTGACCGCCAGAACCGAGCGCCGCGAGAGCGCGATCGGAGAAGCTGAATGCAAGCCGCTTCCCCTCGAGCCATTTACACTCGTCGAAAGCGAGGCGTACATTTCCACCCGTCGGCCGGATATTTCCCCCATGGAGATCCGTTCCTTTCACCGGCGCGCCGATGGCAACCCCCGTGTTATCGAGAACCTACTCGAATCGCATGGGGACTTCGGAGGCGAAACGAGAAGCGACGCCAAGGTCGCATTAGACAGCCTTATCCAGCAACGGATTGATCGTGCCGTGAAGTTAGCGCGTGAGAAAGGCGCGGACGCCGATTCTATAGCCGCCTTCCTCTGCGCCTTGTCTGTTCTGCCGCCACCGGTGCCCATCGACGAGATGGCCATCGCCTTCGGAATATCCTCTGCCGAGGTCGAGAGCTTTGCCGCTGATCTCTCGTCGCTATTGGACCGAACGCGGCATGGAATAATTTTCAGGGACGAGCCAACCGAAACGCTCGTCGAGCAAGAGTACGGGTCGCGATCGCATCTGCTGACCAGCGTTGTCGAACGCCTTACTGTGGCTCAGGCATCCTCGGTCTACGCCGCGCGATCTCTTCCTGGACTTCTGTTCGTGATCGGCCGGGTCGACGACTTGCGGAAACTTGCTCTCGACGCGCGATTTCCGCCAGCGCTTAACAGCGATGTCGGCAAACGCACCATCCGCCTCAACCGTCTGCGAACGGCGCTCGGGGCAGCGGCTCGTGCGCGGAACTATGACGCTACGGTCGATCTGCTCGTCGAGCTTGCGTCGGTAGCGGCGGTTGACGAGCGCGGTGAGGACTACCTCCTGGCCCATCCCGATCTCGTCGTCGGGCTCGGCGATTCCGAAGCGCTTCGTCGGCTGTTCGAAATCGAAGCCCGCCTGGCCTGGCACTCGGCACGCCCGCCTCGCAACGGCATATGCGTCCGATGGAGACCTACCTGAGGCATTTACCCACGCTAAACGGGCGGACGAATGGCGAATATGGGCAAGCCGCCAGCCGGAACGGAACTATCCTCAAATACAAATGCAAACGGAAGACCTTGTTGGGATCGCCGCCTACCTCGTCGCGAGCGGTAGAACGACAATCGCGGCTCGATATCTCAGCTTTTTCCACGACCTCCACAGCTACGAAGTGGGTTCGAGGCTGTTCGAGATTTGCAGGGTCTCGGACGCACTTGGAAAGATGCCGAAGCTGCGCGAAGTGCAGCGGTCTGCCGCGCGTTGCCACAAGCTGCCCCCCGCGGTCATCGCCGCACTACTAAGCGCGTTCCCCGAGTTCGATGAGGCGACCGGCTCGCGGCTGCTGCGGCGCCTGGCGAGATCTTTGCCAGGCAGACGTCAGCTGACCAATCCCTTCCCTGAATACGGAAAATGGGACTCGTACAGCTTTGGTCTTCAGCGCTGCTCGCTCCGAGCCGCACACCTCGGCCTAGGTGCTGAAGCCATGTCGATCACTGCATTCGTAGCCGCAAAAAGACACGATCTCTGGGCCCTCGAAGATCGTTCGACACGATACTTGCTACCATGGACAATCTCTGTCGTGGTGCGTGCAGCGGTGGAGGATAGGGAGCCAACACTATTCGAGTGTTTACCCGCGGAGCTTTGGGATCTCGTTGCGGGGCAGCCAGCGCCCAATTCAGATGACGAACAAAGAGCCCTGCTGGAAACAAAGCTCCGTGAAAAACCGGAAAGACCCGTCAAAGAAGACACCCTGAAGAAACGGTTTATGTCCGAATCTGATCGCCGCCAAGCGCTGGAGCGGCTCCCGTCACGCATTCTTAGGATTGTCGTGCTCGCACGTCGGCTCACTGCGATGGTACGCGCGCAGAGCGAGAGCGACCGCCGAGCGTCGCTCGCCGCGTTTTTTGAAAGCTGGACGGGCGCGCTCGCGGCTTGTGACACGGACGCGTACTACCGGGCGGAAACGCGTCGGTATTTGGATGATCTCTACAGCAGCTGCGCACTGCATGCGCTGATCGCTCTCGATCTGTTTGCTTCGCTGGTGGGCTCTGTTCTACTGGACTGGATCCAACGGTCTGGTTCCGTTCAGATAGAACTTTGTCTCGGCCTGGTGAGGTATTTCGCGGCGCAGCAAGAAACCGCTGTGTTAGCGGGCCGAATGGCCTCAGAAACACTGAAGCTGATCGAAGCTGAGGACGAGGTGCAACTTCGGTCCGATCTTACGGCGCAATTGGCTCGAGCCTTGCTCCCAGCGAATCGCCAGGAGGCCGCGGTGCTCTTTGCGCGTGGTCTAGCAGGCCTCGATGCAATCGGATCCGGTGATCTGTCGTTCACGAACGAACTTCTAACATTCGCCAGTTCGCTTGAAGTGCGACCATTCTGTCCGGCGGCCGCTCACCGGCTCGCGCAAGTCTGTGAGCTGAACGTCTATGATTCCCGGAAGTTTCACTGGCCTATCGTCGCGGCCGCGTTTTCCCGTATTTGGGGCGGATCGTATCTGGCTCAGATTGCCCGATGGCACGATAGAGGGAAGGTCAATCTAGAACTGACCTTGCCGTCTGCACTCTCTTTTTTGGTTCGCGATCGATTGCTGGCTTGCGAAGACGCGGTGGCGCTGCTTCGGCTGGTCGATCCTGTGGAATTTTGGGACTGGGGCTGGGACGATTTGATCGAGTCCTTGATCGAAGTCGGGCCAGCCGACATCTCGACGCTGCTCGACGAGTTCTTCAATCAATTCGAGCTCGCTTACCCGCGGCAACCGCCAGGCTGGCGCTTGGAAAAGATGCGCAATGTCCTTGAGAAAAATGCCGCGGCGCTGAGCGCGGTCAAATCTCGGTTAGAGCGACTTGAGGCGAGGGCATCGCAGCCGTGCCGAATCAATAGCGAAAGCGGGAGCGGAGGTCTCGGACTCGGCGAATCCGGTCCAGAAGCTGAAGGGAAGCCATCTGAGGAAAAGCAGCAGCAAATTGACGCAGCCATCGAAAACACGGATCCCTTGAGCACGGCCTCGATCGAGGCGCTGGTCGCTAAGCTGAACGAGCCCGCCAGAGCAGCGGATGTGAAGTTCGAGACGTTCAGAAGATTGCGCGATAAAGTTGCCTATGCCGATCGGAGCAGCCACATCGAGGCGGTCATCTCCGTGCGCAACATCGGGTTCCACGGCAAGGTCCGCTTTCTCGACGGTATCAAGAACGACTGGCTGGCTAGTTCACCCTCGCAACTTGAGATTTTGAAGAAAACTGGCCACGAATTGGTCCGGCAGTACGCTCCCGATCTTGTGCGCAAGGAGTGGGGCTTTTCATCGGAGCTGACCGAACTCTCGAACCTTACCGGCGCCCCCCGCGATGATCTTGCTGTTGAAGCGATCGGGACAGCGACCGCGCGTGAATTGGATACAGCCGCCGCTACCTGGCTCAATTTGGCCTCTATTCTTGTAACCCGGGCTAATCCAAACGTTCCGAGGGACGCTTTAGAACGTCTTCTAAACAGCGGGGCGGCGCGACTCGCAGACCGTGTCGGCGACGGCCCTTGGAGTCCCTCAATGGAAGCCGATAGCGACCCCAGCGCGCTTGTCGCGGGATTGGTTTGGTTCTGCCTTGGTTCACCACTGGCCGCCGAACGATGGAGAGCGGCACACGCTGTAAGAACCCTTGCACGCTTTCGGCGTTGGCGCGTAATCGACGCATTGTTCGACCGTTTCGATGGCGCTGAAGCAGGCGCGTTCCAGGATCGGCGCCTCCCGTTCTTCGTACTACACGCCCGGGAATATTTCTTGCTGGCCATCGCCAGGATCGCCCTCGACTTCCCAGCGGAGGTTGGTCGGCACGCGAAGGAGCTGGAGGCGATCGCATTCGACGAAGGATTCCCGCACGTAGCTTTGCGTGAGGCTGCTCGCCGCGCCCTGCTAACCTGTCTGACCGGGAAGACTTCTAAGGCGGCCGGTGCGCTAAAGCGCCGTCTCAACGAGATTCATGTCTCCAAGTTCGTGCCTGTCGATGCGCACGGCAACGATTCACCGGCTCGCTTCTCTAGCCGCCCCGAGGGCGTGCCAAAACCTGAACCGCCATTCTACTTCGGCTACGACTTCGAAAAACATGATCTATCCCGCGTCGCGAACATCTTCGGTCTGCCACAGTGGAGGGTCGGAGACGGCTGCATCACATGGATTAGAAAGAGTGATCAAAGGATTGAACACATGTACGATTTCGGCGGCCGCGGTCGCCCGGGCAGATATTCGACGGACCAGACAGGTATGGGAGAAGGATTCCAGTCATATGGCGCCTATTTGGCGCGGCATGCATTGGCGACCGAAGCTGGCAGGCTGTTGCTCACGACCCCGCTGAGTAAATCGCGCTATACGCACGTGGATTGGGGTGAGTGGCTCTCGCGTTACTCGCCAACCCGCAAGGACGGTCTTTGGCTGGCCGACGGGACCGTTTCGTGCCCGGACTTTACCCTGCACGAACTTAAAAGCGAAGAGTCGGGGAGGGAACGGCCATCTGACGATCGGGTGCTCCTCGCAGCGTTAGTCGGAGTTACAGACGCAAACATCGACGCGTTCCTGACCATTGACGGTGCATGGTCCTCGCCCGATGGCGTGCGCGTGACCGCCTCATCTGTTCTGGTTCCAACTGGAGACGCCAACGTGGCCGCTCGGGCACTCGCCACTGCGCCGCCTGGCCACCTTTGGTTGCCCACACTCGAAGACTACGGTGAAGAGGATGAGGACTACCGCCGCGACCATCCCGACATGCTCCCAGTCGAAGCATGGATAACAGACACCCGGGTCGAGCTTACGGTCGACAAGTACGATCCCGACGGCTGCCATGAAGCGGTACAGCGTGCGCGGCCCTCTAAGCGCATCATTAGGGGCTTTAAACTAGGTGCCGATCAGCCATGGGCCGACATATGGCGCGACCCTGCGCAACGGGCTGTCTTCCGATCTTTAGCGTGGGGAAGAAATGATGACCGAGAGACATACGAATCTGGCTCGGCGCTACAATGTGAGCGAACCTTCCTCTCCGAACTACTATCCGCACTCAGCCGCCATTTGATCCTGTTAGTAAACCTACAGCACTATCGGGAGCGCCAACCCTTCGAAACAATGCTGTCGCAAAACCGCACCACCATTCTCGAGTTTTTCCTCCTGATCAGCCCGGAAGAGCAGCTGGCGGGTTTCAAAGAGCGCCTCGACGATCCGGCGCGGCATTGGAAGATCACAGACAGCGACTATTCCGAGCGCGAGCTATGGCCGCAATATGTCGAGGCATACGAGGACGCCATGGCGTTGACGAGCACGAGGCATGCCCCGTGGTACATCATCCCGGCGAATCACAAGTAGTTCCGCAACCTGGCCGTGTCGCAGACCATCGCCGCTGCCATGGACGAGATGGGCTTGAAATTGCCGCCGACGCGCGTCGATCTCGCCGGCATTCGCCGCAAGTATCACGCGGAGGAACTCAAGGAAGAAGGCGGCGGGAAAGACGCCGATTGACGCGCGCCCTGATCGGAGCACCCTGCTCAAGGGCAATTCCGACCCGACGCGGAGGCCCGTTTGAATGGCAAGGATTGCCCCAAAGCAGTCACTCGTCCACCCCAGTCGAGTTTGCTCCGACGCGTGTTGCCTTGCGCCCCCATCCACGGCGCCGGGACAAAGTGAGCGGGCGTTTGTTCCTGCAAGCGGAGCACCGCGCTTCTGGATACCTGTCCCTCCTCCCGTCAGACAGCGGTGTGGCCATCCGAGGCAGGCGAGTTCTCCGTAAGCGTCCGAAATCGGCTCGAGAATTTGTAACGCAGTTGATCGTTGAGGGTCGTGACAATGTCGAAGTCGCGGCATGTCGGGACAACTCGTTCGACCCTGAGATCACTGCCGATGGAAAGCACCAAAGAGGAATAGGTGAGAGGCTCATCGAGGTCCGTCGTGATCAGGTCGTAACGCTTCGACCATACCGAATCGGGCACAAGCTTGTGCACCCGCACGACCAGCACGTCCTCTTAATAGGGGCGGTTGAAGATTACCACTTCACCTTTGCCGGGCGTGCGCCGGTGCGCCCGCCAGAGGAAGTCGTGGGCAGCCGCCGCCTTGCTCGGCTCTTTGAAAGCGATAACGAATGTTCCTTCCGGGTTCATCCCGCTGAACACATGGCGAATGACCCCGTCTTTGCCCGCCGCGTCAAGCCCCCGCAGCACCACCAGAAGGGATTGGTCGTTGTCGGCGTAGAGCAGGTATTGCGGCTCGCCCATGCGTTTGACATGGGCCTGGATTTCGGGGAGAGCCTGTTCCTGGCTCTCTTGCTTGCCCGTATATAAAGCATCGATCTCCGACAACCGAACCGGCGAGCCGGGCTCGACCACAAGCTTCTCCCGATAGTCCATCTTGGATACTCCGTTAGGACGGCGCACACGTCCCCGCTGCGACGGCGTCGACCGGCAACGCCGCAGCCCGGCGCGAGGATAATAGCCTGCGGCGATGGCTATATTCGATGCCGCGACCGCAACGGTCGCCGAATTGCAGGACGCATTCGCCGCCGGCGGGCTCAGTGCCGCGGCCATGGTCCGCGACTATCTGGCCCGGATCGAGGCGTATGACCGCGGCCTGCCGGGCCTCGGCGCGGTCCGTGCGGTCAACCCGAACGCGCGCGACATCGCGGCTCGGCTCGATGCGCGGCGGCGCAGCGGCGCGCAGAACCGGCCGCTCGACGGCGTTCCGATCCTGCTCAAGGACAACATCGCCACCGGCGACGCGCAGCATACGACGGCCGGCTCGCTTGCGCTCTCCGGGGCCCGCGCGGCCCGCGACGCGACCATCGTCAGACAATTGCGCCTGGCCGGCGCCAACATCCTCGGCAAGGCCAATCTGACCGAATTCGCCAATATGCTGGCGATCGACATGCCGGCAGGCTACAGCTCGCTCGGCGGCCAGGTGCGCAACCCCTACGCCCCGGCGGTCGATGGGCTTGGCATCCCGATCGTTTCTCCGGGCGGCTCGAGCGCGGGATCGGCGGTGGCGGTGGCGGCGGGGCTCTGCGCGGCCGCGATCGGCACCGAGACTTCGGGCTCGCTCCTGTCGCCGGCGAGCCAGAACGGTCTCGTCGCGGTGAAGCCGACAACCGGGCTCGTGAGCCGCGCCGGCATCCTGCCGATCGCGCACAGCCAGGATACGGCGGGTCCCTTGACGCGAACCGTGCGCGACGCGGCGATCCTGCTGAACGTGCTTGCGGCCCACGATCCTCGCGATCCGGCGACGCGGCATATCAGGCGCCCGGCCGACTACGCGACCGCCCTCGACCGGGACGGCCTCAGGGGCGCGCGGATCGGCGTGCCGAGCGATCCCGCCGACCCGGCGAACGACCTTTATTACGGCCCGTTGCCAGCGGCGGCCGCCGCCGTGATGGGCAGGGCGATTGCCGCGATCGCGGCGCTGGGAGCCGAGATTGTGCGCGCCAATATCGCGACCGCGAGCTGGATCGGCGATGGCGGCAGCGAGATGTCGATCCTCAATCGCAACCCCGAGAGCCCCGGCCGCGACCGGCCGGCGCGCCGGTCGATCGTTCTCGTTTACGAGCTAAAGCACGATCTCGACCTTTATTTGCGCGATTGGGCCACCGAAACCAATCTGAAGAGCCTCGCCGACATCGTCGCGTTCAATGCGTCGCGTCCGGCGCGCGCGCTGCGCTTCGGCCAGGACATCTTTCTCGCTGCCGAGGCGACGCGCGGCGATCTCATCGAGCCGGAATACCACGCGGCCCGGCGGATCGATCTTCTTGCCGCACGCGGCTTGGGGCTCGACGCCCATATGGACCGCTACCGGCTTGACGCGGTGCTGTTCCCGGGTGCCGCCGGCGCTTCGATCGCCGCCAAGGCCGGGTTTCCGAGCGTCCAGGTTCCGGCCGGCTTTGTCGGCGGCGACGAGATCCCGCAATATCCGTTCGGGGTCACCTTTACCGGCCGCGCCTGGAGCGAGGCGACGCTGCTGCGCTTTGCCTATGCCTTCGAGCAAGCGACCCGGGAGCGCCGTCCCCCGCCCGGGCTGCCGCCGCTCGACGATGGCTGAGGTCGGCGACCGCGTGGACGTGGGCGAGGCGCGTCGACGCCGGGTGCGCGGCGCGGAAGATATCTCGCCGCAGCCCCCGTTTTGCCGGAAAATGGGAGGTCGGAACACCCCGGGGCCGAGGAGCGAACATGACTGACTGCATTCTGCGCGGGGGCGAGGTGATCGACGGCAGCGGTGCTGCGCGGTTTCGCGCCGATGTCGCGGTCGAGGGCGACCGGATCGCCGCGGTCGGCGCCGTCGGCAAGGCCGTGGGCGCCCGCGAGATCGACGTTTCGGATCGGATCGTCGCCCCCGGCTTCATCGACGTGCATACCCATGACGACCGCGCGTTGTTCGCCACGCCCGAGATGGCGGCAAAGGCGAGCCAGGGCGTCACCACGGTCATTACCGGCAATTGCGGGATCAGCCTGGCGCCGCTCGTCCTCGACGAAGAGCCGCCGCCGCCCCTGGATCTGATCGGCGCCGCCGCCGACTACCGCCATGCCCGTTTCGCCGATTATCTCGCCGCCCTCGACCGGACGCCGGCGGCGCTCAACGCCGCCTGCCTCGTTGGCCATTCGACGCTGCGCGTCGGCGCCATGGCGGCCCTCGACCGGCCGGCCGAAGCCGCCGAATTGTCGCACATGGCCGGGCGGCTGGAGGAGGCGCTCGACGCCGGCGCCATTGGCCTGTCGAGCGGGCTTGCCTACGCTCCGGCGGCGGCGGCGCCACCCGCCGAGCTCACCGCGCTCGCCGCCCTGTTGCGTCCGGCCGGGGCGGTCTACACGACCCATATGCGCAACGAAGGGAACGCAGTTCTCGACAGCCTCGACGAGAGCTTCGCCGCCGGACGCGCCGCCGGCGTGCCGGTCGTGATCTCGCACCACAAGACGGTCGGGGTCGAGAATTTCGGGCGCACCGCGCTGACCCTGCCGCGGATCGCGGCGGCATTGGCGCGACAGGAGATCGGGCTCGACGCCTATCCTTACGTCGCCTCGTCGACGGTGCTGAGCGCGGCTCAGGCCCGACAGGCGACCAAGGTGCTGGTCACCTGGTCGAAGCGCGCCCCCGAGATGGCCGGGCGCGAATTGTCGGCGATCGCCCGCAAGTGGGGCATCGGCGAACGCGAGGCGATCGACCGGCTGCAGCCGGCGGGCGCCATCTATTGGACGATGGACGAGGCCGATGTGCAGCGCGTCTTGCGCTTCGCGCACACGATGATCGGCTCGGATGGTTTGCCGCACGACGCCCACCCGCACCCGCGGCTCTGGGGCACCTTCCCGCGCGTTCTCGGCCATTACTGCCGCGAACTCGGGCTCTTCGGCCTCGAGGAGGCGGTGCGCCGGATGACGGGCTTGCCGGCCCGCCGGTTCGGCCTTTCGCGCCGCGGTGCGATCACCGCCGGGGCCTATGCCGACATCGTGGTCTTCGACCCGGCGACGGTTCTCGACCGCGCCACCTTCGCGGCGCCGACCCGGCCGGCCGCCGGCATCGAGCATGTCTTTGTCAACGGCCGCCCGGTCTGGAGCGGCGGTCGACCCACCGGCGAACGTCCCGGCCGCGCCTTGCGCCGCCAGGAGCTGCAGCGCGAGGCGCGGGATGCGGCCGGCGTCGGGTGACCTCGCTCCGGCTCGAGGTGCTTTGGCTAGGTGCCGCGGCGCCGATCGTGCTATCCTCGCCGGATCTGGCGGAGCGCGGAGCAGGGCGATGATCAAAGGGCTGCACCACAACGCCTATCGTTGTCGCGATTTCGGCGGAGACGAGGGCGTTTTACGAGGATTTTCTCGGTCTGCCGCTAGCGGGAGCCTTGGAAATCAACGAGACCAAGACCGGGCGTCAGACTCGCGTGCTGCACACCTTCTTTCGGATGGGGGACGGCTCCTTCCTCGCCTTCTTCGATGTGCCCGACACGCCGTTCGAGTTCAAGCCGCAGCACGATTTCGACCTGCACATCGCGCTCGCGGTCGAGCCGGCGGAGCTCGAAGCGATGCTCGACAAGGGCAAGGCCGAGGGGCGCGAGGTGCGCGGCCCGATCGATCACGGCTTCATCCGCTCGATCTATTTCCGCGATCCGAACGGCTACGTCATCGAACTGACGACGCCGACAGGCAGGCAGGGCGAGCTGGTGGACCCCGCCCGGTCGCGAGCGCATGACATCCTCGCGCGCTGGGAAGAGACAAAGGCGCCGCGCCGGGTCTGAGCGTTGACCTGCGGCTGCCACGCGTCGGTGACGAGCCCTAGTCTCACCACAGCCGAGCGAGCCGCGCCCGAGCCTTGCCGCGACCCGAGCGGCTACGAAGCGGGGGCTCGGCGCGGAGCGGAGTGGCGTCGGGCGGCGTCAGGCGGCCGTTTGGCAGGGTTGCGTGACGAAAATCCAACCAGGTGGGCGAGTACCGACGCCGAAAAAGATGGTCCACAGGTGGTTTGCGGCATAACGCAAGCCCACTCTGAAAAGCCCCTCCGCAGCGAACCGCCGCCCGGACGAGAAAGCCGGCAGAGCGAAGGAGAACTTGACCGCTCCGACCTTGCCCATGCGACCGGCAAGCTCGGTATCCTCGCCGTAAAAGCGGAAGTCGGGGTTGAACCCGCCGGCCGCGTCGAGCGCCTTCCTCGACACGATGAAGTTTCCGCCCTGCATCATCCTGCCCGTTCTCACCACAAATTTCATTGCCAGGTCGATGACGAAGCCCACTCGATAATAGGCTGCTGCCACCCACCGCGCGGATCTCGGCAGGTCATAGTGGATGAACGGCCCGCTCAACGCCGCCAGATTTGGCGTGCGCTCAAACTCTCGCAGCGCGGTGCCTAACCAGCCCTCGGTCAGAATCGTGTCGGCGCCGATATTGGCGATCAATTGGCCGCGCGCCGCAAGGCAGCCGGCCCGGCGTGCCGGAACGAGCCCTCGCTGCGGCTCGTCGATGATGATTACCTCTGGACTTGATTTTGCAATTTGCCGCGTGCCATCGGTACTGCCGTTGTTCACGACGATGATCTCGGCGCGGCATCGGGTTCGTGCGATCTCTGCTTGGATGGCCGAGAGGCACGAGGCGAGCAAAGCTTCCTCGTTGTAGGCGGGCACTACGAAGCTGATTGCCGGATTGTCGGACATCCTCGATTCCTCATCATCCTCACGGACCCAGGTCGAGCAGCGCCGGTATCTCCGCCGCCTCGTCGATCGCAGCTTCGGTTGGGTCGGAAATCGCCAGGCTGAACGGCTCGCGGGCCCACTCGTTGACCCAGTGGATCAGCTCGATCCGTCCGTCGCGATGCTCGACGAGGGCGGTACAGCTCTCGACCCAGTCGCCGTCATTGCAATAGAGAATCCCGCCCAGCTCGCGCATCTCGGCGTGGTGGATATGACCGCAAACGACGCCGTCGACGCCGCGCCGGTGCGCCTCTTCGACGACCGCATCGGCGAAGGAGCCGATGTATTGCATGGCGTTCTTGACCCGCCGCTTGAGATAGGCGGAGAGCGACCAGTACTGGTAGCCGAGCCGCCGCCGCGCGGTGTTGAAATGGCGGTTGAGCCAGAGCGCCGCGTCATAGGCGCCGTCGCCGAGCATGGCGAGCCAGCGAGCGTGCTTGACCACGGCGTCAAACTCGTCGCCGTGCAGCACCAGGAGCCGTCTGCCGTCCGCGGTCACATGGATCGCCTCGCTGACCACCTCGACCCCGCCAAACTGCAGCCGAGTGTAGTCGCGTAACCATTCGTCGTGGTTGCCCGGGACATAGACGACCCGCGTGCCTTTGCGCACCTTGCGCAGCACCTTCTGGACGACGTCGTTGTGGGTCTGCGGCCAGTACCAGGATTTCTTCAGCCGCCAGCCATCGATGATGTCACCGACGAGATAGATCGTGTCGGCCTCAGTGCGGCGCAGGAAGTCGAGAAGAACTTCGGCCTTACAGCCGCGGGTGCCGAGATGCAGGTCGGAAATCCAGATCGTGCGGTATTTGAGCCGCTTCGGCAACGCCGGTATCGCGGTCATTGGCCGAGCGGCGGCTGCGGGCGCCGCGCGTAGGACCAGAGCTGCGCCGGCAACAGGTTGCGCCAGACCCGGGCGATCTCGCTTCCGGCAAGGCCGAGCTCGCCGGCTGCCAGAGGCGACGTGAACGCATTTGTCGTCTGCAAGAAGATGCCGCCCGGTCCCAGGCGGTCGAGGCAAGGCCCGACCACGGCCTGCTGCTGTTGCGGCGAAAACCACTTGATCGGCAGGCTCGAGATCGCGGCGCAGAGCCGATTTGCCAGTGTCGCGAGATGGTCGCCAATTCGGGTCGCGTCATCCTCGATGACCGTCATCGCGGGAAAATCGCGGCGCAGCACCGCTGCGAGGCGCGGCTCGCGCTCGAGCGCAATGATTCGCTGCGGCGGACAGCCGGCGCGGATCAACCCGCGAGTCAGGCTCCCGGTGCCGGCGCCGAGTTCGAGCACCGGTCCCGGCCGCGACAAATCGACATAGCGCGCGACCGTGTCGGCGAGATGCGCGCCGCTCGGATTGGCGGCGGCAATGCGCATCGGGTTTTGCAGCCAAAGTCCAAAGAAAACCGTGAAATCCCCGGCCACGGATACCCCCCGGTCCGGCATAACCCCCGCGCTCATTCTAGGCGGAGTATGTTACACTTTTTCGACCACCATATTTTGTCATCACTGTCGCAAAAGGGTCATCGGGGTGTGCTAATGAGCCCGCATTTGGCCCGGACCCGGTATCGCTCGCGGTTCTGGCGATCGACCGTGTCGGCCCGGCGGCGGTGCGCGCCTGCGCCTCGGGCGTCGCGGTGTCCGTCAAAGCGCCCGATGAAGCCACCGCCGCGGTGTTTCGCGCGGCGCTCGACGAAACCGCCGGGCGCCGCTCGACGGACCGGCTGGTCCGCATCGTTATCGATTGACGGCGCCAGTTCCAGCCGATCGGCGGAATGCGCGCTTCGCGCTGTTCAAGAATTGCGCTGCATCGGCGCCGTGCGTGGTTCGAGACACGCCCCGGCTGCGCCGGGGCGCCCTCACCATGAGGTAAGCCTATGATGGGAGGTAAGCCTATGATGGGAGGTAGATGGCATTCCTAAACATCCCTGATCCTGAGCGCGCGCGAAGCGCGCAGTCGAAGGACCCACGGTCTCAATCCAGCGCCCGCAGCGATACTTGAAGGCCCCGCCTGCGGTCAGCGCTCCGCCCGGTCCAGCGAATAGCCGGCCGAGCGTACCGTGCGCACGATGTCCTCGCCGCCATCGGCATTGATCGCTTTGCGCAGGCGACGGATATGGACATCGACGGTGCGGGGTTCGACGTAGACGTCGTGGCCCCACACCGCGTCCAGCAGCTGCTCGCGCGAAAACACCCGGCCCGGATGCCGCATCAGATAGAGAAGCAGCCGAAATTCCGTCGGGCCGAGGTGGATCGGCTTGCCGGCGCGGGTCACCCGGTGCGCGCCCACATCGATTGCAACCTCAGCGAATTGCAGCGTCTCGTCGGCCGAATGCGGTTGCGCACGGCGAATCACCGATCGCAGCCGCGCGGTCAACTCGGCCAGGCTGAAGGGCTTCGTGATGTAATCGTCGGCGCCGCTGTTCAGCCCGCGCACGCGATCGAGTTCCTCGCCGCGCGCCGTCAGCATGATGACCGGCAAGGCACGAGTTTGCGGCGCCCGCCGGATCTGGCGGCAGACTTCGATCCCGGAGACGTGCGGCAGCATCCAGTCGAGCAGCAGGATATCCGGCTTGCGCTCGGCGATCTGCACCAGCGCCTCTTCGCCGTCGCCGGCCGAGCAGACCTCAAAGCCCTCCTTTTCGAGATTGTAGCGCAACAAGGTGACGAGCGGCGCCTCGTCTTCGACGATCAGGACCAGCGGCTTCGTCATTCGCTGCTCCGCTGGGAAGCAATGACGGCGAGGCTCGATTGGTCGGCTTTCGGGCGCTGCTGCGTCAGCGGCGTCCCATGCACCAGATAATAAAGATCCTCGGCGATATTGGTCGCATGATCGCCGATCCTTTCGATGTTTTTCGCCATGAACAACAGGTGGCTGCATGGACCGATATTGCGCGGGTCTTCCATCATGTAGGTTAGCAGTTCGCGGAACAGGCTCGCATACATCGCGTCAAGCTCCTCGTCGCGCATCCAGACGGCATAGGCTTTGTCGGCGTCGCCGGCGACATAGGCGTCGATTACGTCCTTGACCAGGAGCTGCGCCAGCCGCGCCATCCGCGGCAACGAATAAACCGGCTGCACCGGCGGCGACTGGTCGAGCGCAATCGATCGCTTGGCGACATTCGCCGCATAGTCGCAGATGCGTTCGAGGTCGCTGCCGATCTTCAATGCCGCGAAGATCTCGCGCAAATCGCGCGCCACCGGCTGGCGCAGCGCCAACAGCCGCAGCCCCAGATTGTCGAGATCGCGCTGTAACTGGTCGACCTTGACGTCGCCTTCGACCACGCTGGCGGCGAGCTCGCTGTCGCGCTCGACCACCGCCTCGATCGCGGCGCCGAGCTGGCTCTCGGCCAGCCCGCCCATCTCGGTAATCGTGTTCTTGAGCTTGTGCAGCTCCTCATCGTAGCTTTTGACCACATGTTCCGACGTCATTGGCACCGCCTTCGCCGGCTCAGCCGAAGCGGCCGGTGATGTAGTCTTCGGTCCGCCGCTCTTTCGGATGGGTAAAGATGGTTTCGGTCGCGTCGAACTCGACCAGCTCCCCCAGATACATAAAGGCCGTAAAATCGGAGCTGCGGGCCGCCTGCTGCATGTTGTGGGTGACGATCGCGATGCAATAATCGCCCTTCAGCTCGGCAATCAGTTCCTCGATGCGTTGCGTCGAGATCGGATCGAGCGCCGATGCCGGTTCGTCGAGCAGCAGGATCTCCGGTTGCACCGCGATCGCCCGGGCAATGCACAGTCGCTGCTGCTGGCCGCCCGATAAGCCGAGGCCGCTCTGCTTCAGCTTGTCCCTGACCTCGTCCCACAGGGCGGCGCGCCGCAACACCGCCTCGATCCGGTCGTCGAGTTCGGCTTGCGGCAGCCTTTCGTAAAGGCGGATACCGAAGGCGATGTTGTCGCGGATCGACATCGGAAACGGCGTCGGCTTTTGAAACACCATGCCGATTTTGGCGCGCAAGAGATTGAGATCGCGCCCCGGATCGAGGATGTTCTCGCCGTCGACCAACACCTCGCCGGTCGCGCGCTGGCCGGGATACAGCTCGTAGATGCGATTGAGCACCCGTAACAGGGTCGACTTGCCGCAACCGGACGGTCCGATGAACGCGGTCACCCGCTTGTCGTAGAGCGGCACGCTGATCCGCTTCAACGCCTGGTAATCATTGTAAAAGAAATCGAGGCTGCGAATCGACACCTTCTGCCGTCCGGCCGCGGCGGCGCGCGACGGGTCTCCGGCCGGTGCGGCCGGCGCCGCCAAGGCAGGGCTCATCACTTGAGAGTGCTCCAGGAGGCGAGCAGGTGCGCGCCGATGTTGAGAAAGAGAACCGTCACCGTGATCAACAGGGCACCGCCCCAGGCCAGCACCTGCCAATCGGCGTAGGGGCTCATCGCAAACTGGAAGATGACGACCGGCAGATTGGCCATCGGGGCATTCAAATTGCTGCTCCAGAACTGATTATTGAGCGCGGTGAAGAGCAGCGGCGCGGTCTCGCCGGCGATGCGCGCGACAGCGAGCAACACACCCGTCACCATCCCCTGGACCGCGGCGCGGTAGGAGACCATGACGATCACCTTCCATTTGGGCGAGCCCAGGGCCGCTGCGGCCTCGCGCAACGCGGTCGGCACCAGGTTCAGCATGTCCTCGGTCGTCCGCACGACGACCGGGATGACGATGATCGCCAAAGCCACGGCGCCGGCCCAAGCCGAGAAATGGCCCATAGGGACGACCATGAGCTCGTAGACGAACAGCCCGACGATGATCGAGGGCGCGCTCAACAGGATGTCGTTGACGAAGCGCACGATCTCGCCAAAACGGCCGCCCCGGCTGTATTCGGCGAGAAACGTGCCGGCGAGAATCCCGGTCGGCGTTCCGATCAAGGTTGCAATCACGGTCATGACCACGCTGCCGAAAATTGGATTCAACAGCCCGCCGGCGCTGCCGGGCGGCGGCGTCATTTGGCTGAACAGGGCCGGAGTGATCGCCGAGATGCCTTCGACCAGCAAAGTCCACAGGACCAACACGAGCCACAAGAGGCCGAAGCCCGTCGCCGCGACCGACAGCCCCATCACCAACGCGTTGGCGAATCGACGCCGGGCATATATGCCCATCGACTTAGCCTCCGGCCTGCTTTTGCAGCCGCAGCAGCATGACCTTGGCGATGGCGAGCACGATGAAGGTGATGATGAACAGAATGCAGCCCAATGCGATGAGAGACGACAGGTAAATCTCACTGTCGGCCTCGGTGAACTCGTTTGCCAGCGCCGCCGAGATCGTGGTTCCGGGCTGCAAGATCGAGGCGCTGATGTTGTGCGCATTGCCGATGACGAAGGTGACGGCCATGGTCTCGCCGAGAGCGCGGCCAAGGCCGAGCATGATGCCGCCGACGACGCCAATGCGGGTATAGGGGAGGACCACCGACCGGACTACTTCGCCCCTCGTGGCGCCGAGGCCGTAGGCGCTCTCCTTCAACATCGCCGGTACCGTTTCGAAGACCTCGCGCATGATCGACGAGATGAAGGGCAGCACCATGACTGCGAGGATTATGCCGGCAGTCAGCACGCCGATGCCAAGCGGCGGCCCGGCGAACACCATGCCGATCCCGGGAATCTGTCCGAAAGTATTGATGATGGCCGGCTCGATGTATTGCTGGACGAAAGGGGCGAAGACGAACAGGCCCCAGATGCCGTAAATGATGCTGGGGATCGCCGCCAGCAATTCGATCATCGTCGCGAGCGGCCGCTTGAGCCAGATCGGGCAAATCTCGGTAATGAACACCGCAATCCCGAACGCGACCGGGATGCCGACCAGCATGGCAATCGCAGATGTGACCAAAGTGCCGTAGATTGCGGCGAGCGCTCCGAATTGGTGCGTGACCGGGTTCCAGACCTGGGTGACGACGAACCGAAAGCCGAAGGTCCGCACGGCCGGCCACGCCCCGTCGACCAATGCGACGATGACCCCGCCGAGAATGAGCAGGACGAGCAAGGCGAACAGAAAGGTCAACGCCCGGAATACCGCGTCGCCGATCGCACCCGCTCGCGCCTTGTCGACGCTAATTCGTGCGACGCCCGCGGTCTCAACCGCCACGATCGACCTCCTCCGCTGCCCGATCTAGAACAATCTCCGGTGCCGCGGCAGATCCCATTTGCACAATGGAGTCAGGACGCATGCCCGGGCCACACCGGCTGGCCGTCGGGTCCCAGGATGTTCTTCTTCCAGCTTTCTTGAAAAATCGCGACCGCGCTCTGCGGCATCGGAACATAGCTCAACGATTTCGCCATTTCAGCGCCGTTCCTGTAGGCCCAGTCGAAAAACTTCAGCACCTCCGTTGCGCGCTCGGGTCGGTCCTGCTTTTTGTGCATCAGGATGAAGGTCGCCCCGGTAATCGGCCAGGTGTCCTTGCCGGGCTGATTGGTCAGGATCAGATAAAAGCCGGGTGCCGCCCGCCAATCGGCATGCGCTGCAGCGGCCTGGAACACGGCGATGCTCGGCTCCAGGGCGACACCTTTGCCATTGATCAGCTTGGTGTGAACCATCTTGTTCTGCAGCGCATAGGCGTATTCGACATAGCCGATCCCGCCCAGCGTTCGCGACGTCAGCGCCGCGACCCCTTCATTGCCCTTGCCGCCGAGGCCAACCGGCCATTGCACCGAGGTGCCCTCGCCGACCTTGTCCCGCCATTCCGGGCTCACCTTCGACAGAAAATCGGTGAAGATAAAAGTCGTGCCGGAGCCGTCGGAGCGGTGAACGACGGCGATTGCGGTCGACGGCAGCTTCAGACCCGGATTGAGCTTGGCGATCGGCGGGTCATCCCATTTGGTGATCGTGCCGAGATAGATGGCGGCGATCGTCGGGCCGTCGAGGGTCATTTGGCCTGGCCGGATGCCGGGCAGGTTCACCACCATGACCTCGCCGCCGATCACCGGCGGGAATTGGGTCAGCCCGGCCTTCTCCAGCACCTCCGGTTTCAAGGGCATGTCGGAGGCGCCGAAATCGACGGTCCTGGCATTGATCTGGGCGATCCCGCCGCCCGAACCGATCGACTGATAGTTCAATTTCACGCCGGTCTTCTCGGCATAAGCCGCGGCCCATTTGGCGTATATCGGATAGGGAAAGGTGGCGCCGGCGCCGGAGATGTCGGCCGCTCGTGCGGCAAAGCCGAACGCCAGCGCGGAAATCGCCCCGAACCAATACAAGCGATCGGTTTTCACCCTGCGCTCCTGCCGCCGGACCTAGACCCGGTGTAAAATTGACAGCGGCAAGATTTTATGAAAGTTATGTTACAGCTTTATGACAGCCTTCAAAGGGTCCAAGCCGCACCCTCGCGGACACGCTTTCGCGCTGTTCGCCGATTCATTCCCGCTGCCGCGGGAGAGGAGGGGGGGCCGCTATTCGGCGGGCACCGGTTCCCCGACGCCAAAACGCGGCGTGTCGGTGCGGTCGACGAGCGCCTCGGGCCCTTCGCTCGGCAGGTTTTCGAGCCAGTTGACCGCGCCGTCGATGTCGTTCTCCCAGTCCTCGCGCGGCAATTCATAGAGGAACTCGACGCCGTAGCCGTTCGGGTCGTTGACGTAGACGCTGTGCGTCACGCCATGATTGACCCGCCAGTTGAACTTGACCCCGCGGCTCTGCAGAAAGGCGAGCTGCTTCAGCCACGCCTCGCGGTTCGGCATCATCAGGGCGACGTGGTTGATCGCCACCGCGCTGTCGACCAGACCCCACTCGGCGGGCGGCGGCAGGTTCGGGCTCTCGACCAGGGCAACCGTATGGTGGGTTAGCTTGCCGTCGTTGACGGCGCTGTAGAATCGCATCTTCGGCAGATTTGGCCGCTCGGGGCGCGGGCGCAGCGCGGCGACCTGCTTGAAGCCGACGATCTCGGTCCAGAATTTGTGCGACTCCTCGATGTCGCGGACATTCAGCACCAAATGATTGATCCCCGACGGGCTCACCGCCTCGGCCGGAGCCGCAATCGACGCGTCTGCCATGCTGGTCTCCTATTTTCGGCGCAACGAGGAATACCGCGCCCGGTCCGATCGGACAAGAGGGCAGCGCCGGCCGCCGGTTCGGCGTTGGACTGCCGGCGGCAAAGCCCTTGACGCCATCGAACCATAGAGCGTCGTCGGCGCCGACCGATCCGAACCGCACCTTGTGCAGCGCCAAGCCGGTGTGCGCGCGATTTGACATTGCCCAGCCCGGGCAAAGGCGCGATCCTGAGCTCGAAACCGCCGTGGATCTGGCAGATGCCTGCGCAATGGTTGATTCGCGAAGGATCGGCATAGCATTTTCGGGGGGCGCCAGCCCGTCCCAGATCGTCGACTGTGTGAGACTCGCCGAAAGCCTGGGTTACGAGTTCGGCATGGGTAGCCGAAGGGCATGGCGGGGATCAGTTCGCCGTGCTTGCTTCCTGCGCGGCGCAGACGTCGCGCATTCTTCTCGGAACGAGCATCACCAGCGTCTTCGTCCGCACCGCCCCGACCATCGCGATGGCGGCCCTGACCGTCGACGATTTGTCGGGTGGCCGTTTCATTCTGGGCGTCGGGTCCAGTCACAAGGTACAGGTCGAAGGCGAGCACGGGGTGCCCTACGCCAAGCCATTGACCCGGGTGCGGGAAACGGTGGCGCTGATCCGCCGGCTGGCGCGGGACGGCCGGGTCCGCTTTCATGGGGAGACGGTGCGCGTCGAGAATTTCGACCTGTGGTTCACCCCCCGGCGCCGCGCGTTCCCGATCTATGTGTCGGCCGTGTTCCCGAAAATGGCGGCGCTCTGCGGCGAGATCGCGGACGGCGTCATCCTGACCCGCAGCACCCTCGCCACCGCCGCCGGGATCAGAAGACACCTGGCCGAGGGGGCGTTGCGGGCCGGCCGGGAGCCGAGCGAGGTGACCCTGACGTCGCTCCTGCCCACCGCCGTCGGTGAAACCCGCCAGCAGGCGCTTGCTACGCTGCGTCCCGGCTTGGCCTTCTATGCGGGCTTCTTTCCCCGCTACAACCGCCTGATTGCCGAACACGGCTTCACCGCGGAGGCGGCAGTGATAGCGGCGGCCTGGGCGCACGGCGATCGGGACGCTGCCGAGCTTGCGGTCAGCGATGC
Source organism: uncultured Alphaproteobacteria bacterium (assembly GCA_963772295.1). Taxonomy (GTDB): domain Bacteria; phylum Pseudomonadota; class Alphaproteobacteria; order ATCC43930; family CGMCC-115725; genus AP-15. The sequence goes on along the minus strand of CAVYWO010000013.1, from coordinate 151,443 downwards.
ACTGATCGATGCCACCAGCATCGCCGGGACGCCGCAGCGGTGCCGCGAGCGGGTTGAAGCATACCGCCGATCCGGGATCGACGTGCCGATCCTAAGCCCATTCGCGCGCGGGCCGGAAGCCAAGGAAAAGTTCGAGGCAGCAATCCGAGCCTGCGCACCTTGAGCAGGTTTTCGTGGCGACCGCGGCCCGGTCGTTGGGCGCGCGCTCAGGCGAGCGGCGGGCGGCGGACCGGCTGCGTCGTCTCGAAGGCGCGGGCCGCGCACAGCACCCGCGCATCGGCATAAAGCGGGCCGACGATCTGCAGGCCGATCGGCAATCCGGCAGTGGTCAGCCCGCAGGGGATGCTCGCCGCCGGCTGGCGGGTCAGGTTGAACGGATAGCTGAACGGCGACCAGTCGATCCACGCCGTCTCGCGCGCCGGGTCGTTGAGTTCCTGCCCGACCGGCAGCGCCGGGATCGGCATCATCGGGGTCAGGAGGAGATCGTATTTCTGGTGGAACGCCGCCATCTCGCGGCCGAGTGCGGTGCGCGCGAAATCGGCGGCGAGATAGTCGACCGCGCGGATCGCCTCGCCCGCGGCAGCAATCGCGGCAAGGCCGGGGTCCAAGAGCGCCCGCCGTTCCACCGGGAAGCCGCCGACGACGCGCGCCGCACCCGCCGCCCACAGCGTCAGCAACGTCTTGCGCGGCGAGGCGAAAATCGCCTCGACCTCGTCGACGGCGGCCCCCAGCGCCTCGAATTGCCGCGCCGCCGCAGCGGCCGCGGCGGCGATCTCGGGATCGACCCGGGCATAGCCGAGGGTCGCGCTGTAGGCGATCCGCCAACCGCGGACGCCGGCTTCGAGCCCGTCGCGATAATCCTTGTCTTCGGCGGGCAGGGCGTAGGGATCGCGATAATCGGGCCGGCTCAGCACCGAGAGCATCAGGGCCGCATCGCTGGCCGTGCGCGCGATCGGTCCGTGATGCGAGAGTTGCCCCATCGGTGAAGGGGGATGGGCCGGAACCCGGCCAAAGCTCGGCTTCAACCCGAAGATGCCGGTGAAGGCGGCCGGAATGCGGATCGAGCCCGCGCCGTCGCTGCCGAGATGCAAGGGCGCGATCCCGGCGGCGGCGGCGGCGGCGGCGCCGGCGCTGCTGCCGCCCGGTGTGCGCCCGAGGTCCCACGGGTTGCGCGTGATCCCGGTCAATGGACTGTCCCCAAGCGCCTTCCAGCCGAATTCCGGGGTCGTCGTTTTGCCGAGAATCACCGCCCCCGCCTCGCGCAGCCGCGCCACCGCCGGCGCGTCCTCCGACCAGTCCTGGTCGCGCTCGACAAGCAGGGAGCCGCGCAAGGTCGGAAAGCCGCGCATCGGCATCAGGTCCTTGATCGTCGCCGGTACGCCGTCGAGCGGCCCCCTGGGTTCGCCGCGCATCCAGCGCACTTCCGATGCCTGCGCCGCCGCCATCGCACCGTCGCGGTCGACGAGGCAGAAGGCGTTGATCTTTGGCTGCAGCGCGTCGAGCCGCTCGAACAAGAGCCGCGCTACCTCGACGGGCGACAGCGCCCTGGCGCGATACCGTTCGCCGAGCCCCGCCGCCGAGGCATAGGCGACATCGAGATCACCGGGCATGCCACCTCCTTCGCTCAGAGCTGGTGAACCTTTGGCCGGGCAGCCGGGACCACCACGATGCGTCCTTCGAGACGGCCGCCGAGGTTATCCTCGAGCCGCGCCCCCGGGTCCGCGCTCTGCGCGGCCCGAGGGTAAACCCCGCGCGGACCCGGGGGCGGCTTCCTCGTGACGAGGTTTTTCTTAATGCCATCAACAAAGTCGCGGCTGCGCTTTCCGCCGTCGGCCGCGGCGACGAGGCGCCCCTCGACGCAAGCGAAATCGACCATGTAAGGCGGGGTCGGACGCTGACGTCTGAAACGCCAACCGAACCGATCGTGGCGCAAGCCTTCCCAAGCCGCCCATTCGGCCAGCGTCATTTGGCGGCGCCAACCGCGAGCCCGTCCGATCATCGAAGCGCCGCCTCGCATCTCCGACCCTCAAGTCGCCTGCCTGACAATCCTGCCGCACAATTGCCGCCGCCGGCAAGTTGGACCCCTACCCTGTCCCTCGCCGTACGCGGGGGAGGGAACGCGCACACCAGGCCGGCTGCTTCTCCGGCAAGGGCATTCCGAGGCCGCCCAGGAACTGTATCGCCAAGCCTCGAGCATCGCCGAGGAGCAGGAGGCGAGGCTCTGGGAACTGCGCGCCGCGGCGAGCCTCGCCCGCCTCCGCCGCGACCGGGGCCCCGCACCGAAGCCCGCGACCTTGTGGCGCCGGTCTACGACTGGTTCACCTAGGGCTTTGCCACGTCCGATCTCAAAGAGGCAAAGGCATTACGCGGCGAGTTGCGCTGACCCCTGAGGGGCGGTGGCGCCGCCCGCCGCCGAAGGCCGTTGCGCGAGGTCGCGGCGAGGGGGAGCGGCTCGCCGCGGCGTGGCCTCGTCTACGACGGCCCAGCGCCTCGAACTGCCGCACCGCCGCGGCGTGCATGGCCGAGGGTCGGGCCGTAGGCGATGCGCCAGCCGCGAATGCCGGCAACCGTTCGCGCGATCGGCCCGTGATGCGACACTATAGTGTGAAAGTTACGAATATCCGGTTTTCATTGAAACATGGACTCTTCGGGTGTAAGATAGCCTTGAACGGGCAAACAGTACCCACACAATATCAGCCCGATTATATACAGGCGAGACTAACCATGCGTACCAGCATATTTACGACTTTTACGGCAGAGGGACAGAACCGGTGCGAGAAGCGGCCTGCGGATCCTTCTGCGCACCCTGCTTGGGGGATCGCTGGGCTGCCGAGCGCTCTGGGAAGTCCCTTCGCGCGGGTCGTCCCGATGCGGGCTTTGCGTCGCCGATTGATTGCTGCAGCCGGATCTTTGTGCTGACCGGGTCGACGAACATGATAGCCCGTCATCGCGTTCATGCCGCGCAAATGCAAGCGGATTAGCGAGACGGGGCGCCAACCGGGCTGACGCAACTCCTCGCCTACGCCGCCTGTTGCAGGCTGGGCGCAACGTCCGCGACCGTCACCCGGTGCAATTCGCGCACCTCATTGGTGTCGTCGTACCGGCGCCCGCGGTGCATCACCACGCGATTGTCCCACATTACGAGATCGTACGGCCGCCATTTATGGATGTGCACAAATTCACGCTGGGTCGCATGCTCGGTCAGATCGCGCAGCAGCAGGCGCGCGTCGGGCATCGGCCAGCCGATAACACTGCCGGCATGTGACGATAGAAACAGTGATTTGTGACCGGTCACCGGGTGACGACGCACCAGCCGCTGCGGCACTGGGGCCCATCGGTCCTGATCGCCGAAATCGGTCAAGCCCAGCGCGCTCCACGAATACAACTGGCTGTGCTCGCAGACCAGATCCTGGATCATCGCCTTGATGCCGTCGTCGAGCGCGTCGTAGGCGGCGCGCATATCAGCGAATTCCGTGTTGCCGCCCGAGGACGGGATTACCCGCGCGTGCAGCAGTGAGTATTTCGCCGGCGTCGGTTTGAAGGAGCTGTCGGAGTGCCAGAGCATGTTGCGAAGGAGCAACAGGCGGCGAGGATCGTTCCTTCCCCTGATTTGGCTATAACGGTCGAGGTTGGAGATGTCCGCGATCTCGCCCTCAAGCCGGCGCCTCTGCGGCTTGCGGGCCCCTGGCCGCTGGCGCAGACGCCGGAGATTATTGCGCACCGTGCGGATCGCGAACGCGGTCATGCGACGCAGAGTCAAAGGCGACCTGGTGCTGTCGTCGGGCAGTTCGAGCGTTCCGAAATTACGACCGAACGCCGATTGTTGGGCGTCGTCGATCCGCTGGTCGTGAAAGACGAGGACGGCGAAGCGGTCCATTCCTGCTTCGATAGTGGCGACCGTCTGGCGATCCACCGGCTGACAGAGGTCAATGCCGTCGACTTCTCCAAAGAAGTCTGAGTGGGACGGCTCTGCCGGTCGAATCAACAAAGACATTTTTCTGATCCTCCTCAATTCAAAAATCTAAGAAGCGGCGAAACGATAATCTCGGTCTTAGCCTGTTGCCACCAAGTGTGGCGCGGCCGCTGGTACGTTCCCAGTTCTGGCACGGCTGCTAAGCGCTGGACCAGCTGGGTTGTTCCGCACGGAGACGCGTCGAACCGCCTAAAGTCCAGGGTCATCCTGAAGACCCTCTCGAGGGCCGGGACAGTCTACCATACTTTATCAAAACCCGAACATAATTTTTTCCGAGTATGCCAGATCTCCCAGCCGCGGTTGATCTGGTCCACGAAAGTACTTCGGAAACCCACCGTAATATCTCCCCACGAGCCCCGCAATGGGACCATTCGCGTCTACGACAACCAGAGGAATCCCATGCAAGGCGAGAAACCGTCCCAATGGTCCGGCCAGCCGGACGAAGTCTTCCAGATGGCGGCAATAAGCGAGTAATGCGTAGCGCAGGCAAGCCTTGCGACGAGGCTGAAAGACGAACGGATAGCGGCCATTCGTCAAGCTGCACGTGATGCTGATGCAACCGTAAGTTTGATGATCTAAAAGTAGTTGAACCTCAAATGCAGACAGATCATTGCCGGGCGATAGGTCGGCTCCGATCCTTTGCGTGCTGACGCCGTATTGCCATGCAGAGAGAGCTGGGAGAGCCACAAACCGGCCGCTGCAATACTGCTTGTACCCTCTCGCCTCTAACACCGGCAGCGTATCGCGCATCGGCGTAACATTGAAGAAGGTCGCCTCTTTTTGCCGGAATACATACGAAGTTATTTGTGCGGCAAAGGTTCTAAAAGCAGGTATGACATACCAGCTGGACATGCTGCATCTGATACTTGGCCTCCCATCAACAACTATAGTTGAGTAAATCATCAGAGTGACGCCAACCGGTGTTCCGTTGCACTCCAATAAGTACCCATATTTTGGATATCCTGGCGGCGTTGGATGCGCCGACATGAGTGTCATCACCCACTCCCAGAACGAGCGCTTCCGCCCTTGAAAGCCGTCCGTAAGCAGGGATACGATACGATCGATATCATCTGGGAGTATTTCCCGACGGCGGATCACCGGTGGTGCCGACGACATCGAGAATCCTATTCAGAAAGTGCTGCTCGTAACAATGCATTACGCGCCGAATACCGCGCTGTGTCAACGAAAAATCAGTTCGGATTATGCGTGAGGATAAGCGGGTGTGGCCCAAGACGTTGATTTGGCGTTAAATTCTGAGCTCCGTAAATCGTAGATAAAAAGAGTGAATCGTAGATAAAAAGAATTGAACAATACCGACGGGGTCAGGCGGCGAGCAGGTCGACGATCTGTTGAATGGCTTTTGTCGCGGTAGGCGGCTTCGAGTTTGCTGGCCGGCTGGTGATGGCTGGCCGGGCGGTGGTGGAAGCGGCTGTTAGCGTTAGCGAGTGGCACACAGAGTCGCTTGTCGAAGAACAGGAAGAGCAGGCGACCTGGACGCCTTTCGCGGTCAGGCGGTAGGCGTAACGAGCTTCGTCACGCTGGAGCAGCGCGTGGCCGTTGAGCCTGCGCAGGTCGTAGCGCAGTTAGTTCAGGCATAAGCGGTGTCGGAGAGGTGAAAGGTGGTGAGGACGGCCTGCTGGATCTGCTTGGCTGTCCAGCCGCCGAGATGACCGCCGCCATGCAGGAGGACCTCGAGAAGGCGGATGATGCTGGGGTCGTGAAGGTTGATGCCGGGGTAGCGAACCGCACCAACGGTGATCGGCAGGGCGAGGCGCTGCAGCAGCGGGAAGTCGACGTGGACGTTGAGCCATTGCGCGTGGAAGCCGGCGAAGCGGCTGGTGATGGTTTGAAAGCGCTCGCGGACGGCATCGAGATGGTCCAGTCCCTTTTTGAGGCGGAAGTCGGCAAGGTTGTTGGAGACCAGTTCGTTGCGCAGGATGGTAGAGAACTTCTCGTACTGTTTCAGGAAGGCGTTCTTGAAGTAGGCGCGGAAGACGTGATGGCCATGCTCGATACGATCGATGACCGTGGCGAGCTTGCCGCGCATCTTGCGGTTCAACCGCGTGCCGAAGATCTCGGCGATCTTGTCGGCGGTCAGCCGGCAGAGGCCGAGCGCGCAGCTGCCCCCCGGGTCACAGCCCGGGGGTTGTGGATGGGAAAATTCCGCTTGAAGATGAAGTTGCGGTAATATTCGATCTGGGCGATCGCGTAAAACCGTGACAGATCGAGTTGCCAGCGCTCCTAGGCAGAGAACTTGGGCCCCAGGATGAAGGTCCAGCAATCGAGCTGTTTGCGGATGATTTGCGGGCTCAGGCGGTCGGCGGCGAGCTGCAGCGCGGCGACGTCGTCAACCGCAAGAAAGGCATTGTCGTTCTTGCGGAAGCCGATCTGCGCGCGGTTCAGCTCCTGTTCGATGAAACTGTGGCCGTTGAGGTAATAGGTGGTCTGGAACGGGAAGAACGAGGCCACCCGCATCACCATCGGTCCGAGAACCTTATCGCGGATGTAGAAATAGTAGTGCGTGAAGCGGCTGCGCTGGTGGGCCAGGATGCGATAATTTGGATCCTGGCTCGGGTATTTCGGCACGGTGACGCGAAAGGTGGCTCCCTGTCCAGCTCAGACCGGCCGTCGCCGCGCGGTGGAGTTGCGCGATCGGCGCGTGATGCGACACTATAGTGCGAAAGTTACAAATATCCGGTTTTCATTGAAACAAGGACGCTTCGGGCGTAAGATAGCCTTGAACGGGCAAACAGTACTCACACAATATCAGCCCGATTATATAGCAGGTGCGACTGACCATGCGTACCAATATAATTACGTCTTACGGCAGAGGGACAGAATTGGTGCGAGACTCCGTTGGTGGCGCTGTTAGAACGTGGGGCCTCCGCGCCGGAGTTGGCGCTGTCGCTCTGCTTGCTCTAAACGCCTCGTGGTTCACTATCGATCAAACAGAGTTGGGAAATGTGCGGCGTTTTGGCACAGTCCTTTATCCCAAGGATAAACCCGTCGGTCCGGGCCTGCACCTCAAAGCACCTTTTATCGACACCGTCGACAAAATCCAAGTTACTCTGCAGACCTTGAAAATTCCACCCTTTGACGTTCTTACGGTTGACAATCAAAAAGTCACCATCGAGGAAAACTTTAATTATACGATTCCAAAAAATCAAGTGTATCATCTCATGTATGAGGTGGGACAATCCGGTAATATTGATATTGATAGTCAGGTTATTCCGGTGGCGCATGACCGTACTGCCCGTATTTTGCAGCGCAAAATATGGTCACTGTGAATGCCAACCGTGAATTTATTCAAGATCAGGTAGAGAAAAGCATAACCACTTCGGTTGAGAGCCTGTTTGAGATTACAGCTCATAGCTTGCAGATTACGGCCATTAAGCCATCCGACGCCTTCATGCGTTCAATTGATGAAGCGACGATGGCGAAAAATGGCGCGATAGCCGCAGAAAATCAGCTGCGTACCAAGCAGTTCGAAGCTCAGCAAGTGGCGGCTACGGCTAAAGGTGCGGCTGATGCGGCTATCGAAGCGGCGAGAGGGCAAGCTCAATCGGTGCTCTTGAACGCACAGGCGGAAAAACAAAGACTTGTCCTAACCGGCGCTGGTCAAGAGACCAACCTCGAGGATCAAATAAAGCCGTTTGGCAGCGCGGACAAATATATCGAATATTTGAAGGCGAAGGCGGCATTGAACTGGAATGGGCAGTTGCCACAAGTGCAGACCGGTGGCGGGGCGGGCGCAGGCGTAAACTTCGTTCTTCCACTTCCTCCGTTCTCAGGTTATGGCACACAAACTGTGAAACCTGCTGCAGCTCCGCAATAATTGCGAAGGCAGGGTCACGATCCAAAGCGTGACTGGCGACGGCGGCGATCCTCGTGTGATGCGACGCGCCTGGCTGAGATCACGCCCCAGGTCGGTCAGGTCAGGCGTGGTCGGGGTCGTGCCGGTGCCTGGAGCACCCGCAGCCGACCCGGCGCCGAGGCTTGCGGCGAAGGAAAGCGGCTCGCCGCGCGGGGGCCCGGCTTTTGCTGTGTTACCGCGGGGCGGGGTCGAGTAAGCTTGCCGAGCAGCGAAAAGCACGAGCAGGGGTGGCCATCATGTTGCTTCGCCGGGTGCTGCAAGGGGCGGCGGTTGCCGGGCTCTTCGTGCTGGGCACGGCGGCGTTGCCGGCCTGGGCGCAATCGCCGGCGAAGACCCTGCGCTTCGTCCCGCAGGCCGACCTGCGCAGCATCGATCCGATCTGGACGACGGCCTACATCACACGCAATTTCGGCTACCTCGTCTTCGACACGCTGTTCGCGCTCGACAAGGAATTCAAGCCGCAGCCGCAGATGGTCGACCGCTGGACGGAGGGCCCCGACCAGCTCAGCTACACCTTTACATTGCGCGACGGCCTCAAATGGCATGATGGGCGGCCGGTGCGCGCGGCCGACTGTGTCGCCTCGATCGAGCGTTGGGGCCGGCGCGACTTGTTCGGGCAGAAATTGCTGGAGGCGGTCGGCGCGATCAAGGCGGTCGACGACAAGACGTTTGCGATCGAACTCAAATCGCCGTTTCCGCTGCTGCTTGCGGCACTCGGCAAGCTGTCGAGCAACGTACCGTTCATGATGCCGGAGCGGCTCGCCAAGACCGATCCGTACCAGCAGATCCCGGAAGCAATCGGCTCCGGGCCGTTCAAATTCATCCGGTCGGAATGGGTCCCCGGCAGCAAGGCGGTGTTCGTCAAGAACCCCGAATACCTGCCGCGGCGGGAGCCGCCGAGCTTTGCCGCGGGCGGTAAAACCGCCAAGGTCGACCGCGTCGAGTGGCTCTATATCCCGGACACCACGACCGCCGCGGCGGCGCTCAACAGCGGCGAGGTCGACTGGTACGAGCAGCCGCCGCCCGACATCCTGCCGGTCTTCTCCGCCAACAAGGACGTCGTCGTCGCCACCGTCGATCCGCTCGGCAACCAGGGCATCCTGCGCTTCAATCACATTCTGCCGCCATTCGACAATGTCCTGCTGCGCCAGGCGGTGCTGAACCTCATCGATCAGAAGGACTATATGCGGGCCGCCGCCGGCGACCCGCAATACTGGAAGACTTGCGTTGCCCTGTTCGGCTGCGGCGGACCGTTCGAAACCGAGGCCGGCGCCGACCCGCTGTTGCACGGGCCGAACCTCGCCAAGGCGAAGGCGCTGATCGCACAAGCGGGCTACAAGGGCGAAAAGATCGTGCTGCTCGACCCCACCGACCAGCCGGTGATTTACGGCCAGGCGCTGGTGAGCTTGGCGGCGCTGCGCGCCGCCGGGCTCGAGGTCGAACTGCAGGCGATGGATTGGGGTACCCTGATCACTCGGCGCGCCTCCAAGGCGCCGATCGGAGCGGGCGGCTGGAACATCTTTCACACCTGGTTTTCCGCCACCGACTTCATTTCGCCGGCGGTCAACGCGCCGTTGCGCGCCAACGACGGCAAGGCCTGGTTCGGCTGGCCGGAAGATCCGAAGCTCGAAGGGCTGATCGGCGAATGGTTCAGGGCGCCCGATCCCGCCGGGCGGCAGCGGCTCGCCGTGGCGATCCAGACCGAGGCCTATCAGAGCCTCCCCTATGTTCCGACCGGCCAGTTTGTGATGCCGACCGCCTATCGCCGCGTTCTGCACGGCATCATCATCGCCCCCGTCGTCTTCATGTGGAACGTCGAGAAGGATTGAGACCGGCAAATTGTACGCCTATCTCATTCGGCGCATTCTCGCGACCGTCCCGGTCATGGCGGTCGTGGCGCTGTTTGTCTTTGCGCTGTTGCATCTGAGCCCCGGCGACCCGGCGGCGATCATCGCCGGCGACACCGCGACCACGGCCGACATCGCCCGCATTCATCAGGCGCTCGGGCTCGACCAGCCGCTCTATCTGCAGTTCGGGCGATGGGTCTGGCATTTGCTGCACGGCGACCTCGGCGTCTCGATCTTTACCAATCTGCCGGTGTCGCAGCTGATCCTCCAGCGGGTCGAGCCGACCATCGTGCTGACCGTCTCGACCCTGCTGATCTCGGTCCTGGCGGCGATCCCGATGGGCGTCGTCGCGGCCTGGATGGCGGGGTCGTGGGTCGATCGGGCGGTCATGATCTTTGCCGTGATCGGGTTTTCGGTACCGGTCTTCGTCCTCGCCTATGTCCTGATCTACGTGTTCGCGATCCGCGCCGATCTGTTGCCGGTTCAGGGTTTTGTCGGCATCGATCAGGGGCTGCGGCCGTTCCTGTCGCACATCGCGATGCCGAGCCTGGCGCTCGCCGCGGTGTTCACCGCGCTGATTGCGCGGATGACGCGGGCCAGCATGCTCGACGTGTTGGCGCAGGACTATATCCGCACCGCCCGGGCAAAAGGCCTGGCCGACGGCAAGGTCTTGCTCGGCCACGCGCTGAAGAATGCGGCGGTGCCGATCGTGACGATCATTGGCACCGCCTTCGCCTCGCTGATCGCCGGCGTCGTCGTCACCGAGACGGTGTTTGCGATCCCCGGCCTCGGGCGGCTGACGGTCGACGCGATCCTGCGCCGCGACTACCCGATCATCCAGGGCATCATCCTCGTGTTCTCGGCCGCCCATGTGCTGATCAATCTCCTCGTCGATCTCAGCTATACGTTCCTCGATCCGCGCATCCGCTATTGACCGGGCCGAAATGACGCCGACGCCGGCCGAATTCGCCTTGCCCGCCGTCCGCGCCCGGCGCCGCGGCGGCGCCATTGCCCATGTCCGCCGGCATCCGACGATCGCCATCGGGGCCGGGCTGCTGATCGCGATGGCGCTGATGGCGGTGCTTGCGCCTTATCTCGGCACGACCGACCCGCAGGCGCTGGCTCCGGCCCGGCGCCTGCATTGGCCCTCTTCGCAACACTGGTTCGGCACCGACATGCTCGGCCGCGACGTGTGGAGCCGCACCGTCTTTGGCGCGCGCGTCTCGCTGACCATCGGGATCGGCGTGGCGTTGGCGAGTTGCGGGATCGGGCTCGCCGTCGGCCTGGTCGCCGGCTTCAGCCGGTGGACGGACGCGGTCGTCATGCGCATCATGGACGGGCTGATGTCGATCCCCTCGGTGCTGATCGCGATCGCGCTGATGGCGTTGACCCGGGCCAGCCTCGGCAACGTCATCTTCGCCATCACGGTCGGTGAGATGCCGCGCGTCTCGCGGCTGGTGCGCAGCGTCGTGCTCGGGCTGCGCGAGCAGCCTTTTGTCGAGGCGGCGATCGCCGGCGGCACCGGCATGTGCCGCATTCTGCTGCGCCACATCTTGCCGAATACGCTACCGCCGCTCTTGGTGCAGGGGACCTTCACCGCCGCCTCGGCGATGATCGTCGAGGCGATTCTGTCCTTTCTCGGCGCCGGCACGCCGCCCAATATTCCGAGCTGGGGAAACATCATGGCGGAGGGGCGCAGCCTGTTTCAGGTGGCCTATTACATCGTGCTGTTTCCGGGTGTCTTTCTGTCGGCGACCGTGTTGGCGATCAACCTTCTCGGCGACGGGCTGCGCGATGCGCTCGACCCGCGCCTCGCGCGGCGCATGTAGGCGATGGCCGAGCCCGCCGCCGGCGTCGTCATTGCGCCAAAGCCGCGGCCGGCGCCGATCCTCGAAATCGCCGATCTGCGGACCTGGTTCTTCACCCGCGACGGGGTGGTGCGCGCGGTCGACGGCGTTTCGTTTGCGGTGCCGCCCGGCGAGACCCTCGCCATCGTCGGCGAGAGCGGTTGCGGCAAGAGTGTGACGGCGCTGTCGATCTTGCGGTTGATCCCGTCGCCGCCCGGACGCATCGTCGGCGGCGCCATCCGCTTTGCCGGCCGCGAGCTGCTTGAACTCGGCGAAGCGGCGATGCGCAGGGTCCGCGGCAACGAGATGTCGATGGTCTTTCAGGAGCCGATGACCTCGCTCAACCCGGTGCTGACGATCGGCCGGCAGATCGCCGAAACGCTGACCTTGCATCAGGGGCTGGGCCGCGCCGCGGCGCTCGACCGCGCCGGTGAGATGCTGCGGGTGGTGCATATTGCCGAGGTGCGGCGGCGGCTTGGCGAATACCCGCACCAGTTGTCGGGCGGCATGCGCCAGCGGGTGATGATCGCGATGGCGCTTGCCTGCAACCCCAAGGTGCTGATCGCCGACGAGCCGACGACGGCGCTCGATGTGACGATCCAGGCGCAGATCCTTGATCTGATGCGCGAGTTGCAGGCGAAGATCGGGGCGGCGATCGTGCTGATTACGCACGATCTCGGGGTCGTGGCCGAAATGGCGCAGCGCGTTGTCGTCATGTATGCCGGCAGAAAGGTCGAGGAGGCCGCGGTCGCGGCGCTGTTCGGCCGGCCGCTCCACCCCTATACGCGCGGGCTCCTCGCCTCGATGCCGCGGCTTGGCGCCTCGCTCGCCGGACCCGCCGCCCCGCGGCTGGCCGAGATCCCCGGCACCGTGCCGTCGCTGCTCGAGGAAATACAGGGTTGCTGCTTTGCGCCGCGCTGCCCTTTCGCGACCGAACTGTGCCGGCGCGAGACGCCGGGGCTCGAGGAAAAGCTCCCCGGCCATTTCGCCGCCTGCTTCCACGCCGACCGGCTGGCCCTTTCGTGACCGTCGCTGAGCCGCCGCCGTCTTCGGCCCCCTCGTTGTCGGTTCCGTTGCTGTCGGTGCGCGGGCTGGTCAAGCATTTCCCGGTCAAAAAAGGCTTCTTGCAACGCACCGTCGGACAGGTCCACGCCGTCGACGGCATCTCGTTCGACATCGCCCGAGGCGAGACCCTGGGCCTCGTCGGCAAGTCGGGTTGCGGCAAGTCGACCGCCGGCAAGGCGATCCTCAAGCTGATCGAGCCGACGGCCGGCGAGGTCCGCGTCGACGGCGCGCGCATCGACCATCTGTCGCGCCGCGCGATGCGGTCGTGGCGGCGCCGGCTGCAGGTGGTGTTCCAGGACCCCTATTCGTCATTGAACCCGCGCTTGCGCGTGCGCGACATCATCACCGAGCCGCTCGTCAATTTCGCCGTCTTGCGCCGTCGCGAGCGCGCCGACCGGGCCGCCGAACTCGCGCTCAAGGTCGGTCTGCGCGAGGACGCGCTCGACCGCTTTCCACATGAATTTTCGGGCGGCCAGCGACAGCGCATCGGCATCGCCCGGGCGCTCGCCCTCAACCCCAGCCTGATCGTCTGCGACGAACCCGTCTCGGCGCTCGACGTCTCGGTGCAGGCGCAGGTGATCAACCTTCTCGGCGATCTACAGCGCGAATTCGGGATTTCATATCTGTTCATCGCGCATGATCTCGCCGTGGTCGAGCACATCAGCCGTCGCATCGCGGTCATGTATCTCGGCAAGATCGTCGAACTCGCCGACAAGGCCGATCTCTTCACCCGGCCGCAGCACCCCTACACCGAGGCCTTGCTGTCGGCCGTCCCGGTCCCCGACCCGGCGGCTGCCAAAGAGCGGATCATCCTGAAGGGGGACGTGCCGAGCCCGATCGACCCGCCGTCGGGCTGCCGCTTTCACACCCGCTGCCGCTACGCCGTCGCGCAGTGCCGGGCGGCGGAGCCGGAGATGCGCGAGGTCTTCCCCGGCCACCATGTCGCCTGCCATCTGCGGGGCTCGCCGACCGCGGCTGTCGCCCAATCTCATTGGGCGAGCGCGCCTGGATAACAACGGCGCTCGCCTCAGGGTCCAGCCCCGCTGTTAGGGGAAGGACACCGGGTTGGCGAGGAGGCCGATGGTGTTTAAGCCCTTGGTGTAGAAGCCGACGATCTGCCCCACATCGTTGATGCCGTTGAACGTCGTCGTGCCGATCCCCTGCGGGTCGTCGCGCGTCTTGCAGACCGCGGTCTTGACGGTGCAGATGAGGCCGTGCATCTTGCCCCTCCTGTCGACTTCGACGCCGACGGCGACGCCGAAATTGTTGAGGCCGGTCAGCATGGTCGAGGTCGCCATCGGCCCGTCTATCGTTGTGAACACGCCATGGTTGCGCAAGAAACCGTGGGTTACGTTGCTCTTGTCGACGAAAAATCCGACCACCTGTCCGAGATTGTTGATCGCAGCAGCCGTGGTCGTGCCCATGCCATTCGGATCGTCGATGTTGAGTGAGAAAAAATTGACGGTAGGAGAGTATTTGTAACCGTGCGTTGCTCCTGCCGTGTCGATATAGAAACCGACTGCCGTATTGAAGTCGTTAACACCCAGCAATTGGTTTGTCTTGACTTTGCTGATGGTGCCAGTCATCGGGTTGTTGATGTCGATGAACAAGCCGGATTGGCCGCCGATGTTCATAAATCCGAAATTATTGTTGACTGTGTTGTTTTGATTGGACCAGAAGCCGACGGTAATGCCGAGGTTGTTGAGGCCAGTCACCTGCGTCTGCACGGAATTCGGAAAGTTCTCGTTGATGAAATTGGTCTGAACAATCGGCTTGATGGTATTAATCACAAGGTAGCCTTTGTTGGGATGACCAGCCGCACCGCTGCCGAAGTAGCCGGCGATGACGCCGGCGTTGTTGATGCCGAGTTCCTGATTGAAGGTGACATCGTTGTTGTTGATGATGTCCTCGAATCTGTACATATTACTGAGGGTATCGGCCTGCGCCGCCGGGATGGCGAGGGCCAGCGCTGCCGCCGCAGCACATCCGATCGTGGCGCGAAGCGGAAGCCGCGCCGGCGGCTTCTGTGTCCGTGCGAAATGTCGCCAGGTGAAGGTTGGCATGCCGGTTCTCCTCGTTTTCTCGGAATTCTCGCGTCGGGATGCCGCCGCGTCCGCAGTTGTAACGTTAGAGTAGCGGCGGGGGAAGCCCGAGCGCGAGCGAACGCGTCTCCCGAATGCCGGATGCGCGTCTCAGCTCGCCGATTGCTTGCGAAATCGACGCGGCCCAGCACCGACCGTGGTCTTGGCTGAGCGCGCTCGGCGGCGATTTTGTCCTCGCTGGCCGAACTCCCGAAGCCCTCGAAGGCCAGCTTCAATCGCCAAAGCGCCGAGCGGCGCCGCGCCATCCGGCGGGAACCGAGCCCGCCGTTGGTCGCCGACCTGGAAAGGCGGGTGCGCGAGCAGCGGCCCAACCCGTGGCGCAGCAACGATCTCGCCAAGGCGATGGATACAGGCTCGGATGCTGGCGGCCTTCACGCGCTTCCTTGAAGACGGCCGCATCTGCCTCTCAAACAACGCCGCCGAGCGCGCATCGCGCGGAATCGCCCTCGGAGAGTTGACGATAGTCGCCCTGGCACCATTGATGGTCGCCATCAACTCAGCCCCATCCGGGTTGCGGTCGGGATGATAGCGCTTGGCCAGCTCGAGATCGGCCAGCGAGACCCCGCCGCCTACGGCCGAGGCGATCGCTGAATTGGCCGGCCGGCTCGGCATGTCGCCCCAGGCGGCGGCCGAAGGCGCCTGGAGGCGAGCGGTGCGGCGGTCGGGTCGCCGCTCTGGCAGGAGGCCGACGCGCTCTCGGGGCACGTGGCGCGCCTCGGCCGCTTTGAGGCGCCATTGCCGCTGCCCGGGAGAGTGCGGCAGCGATCGAGGCGAAATGCCGTATCATTATACCCGAGAAAGCCGGTATCTATGGTGCATGGCGAGTGCCGGCTTCCGCCGGGACGACGAAGAAGGAATGCAAACGCGCGAGGTCCTTTGCTCACGGCATCGCCGCGAACCGGGAGTGATAATCGATCACGGCTCGCTGGGCGTCCGAAGAGTGAATTGGCATTACAAGCAGCTTCAAAGGGAGGGAGCGCCATGCGTGTTTTCCATTTCATTCCGGCTGCCGTTATCCTGGCGCTGGCGGCGCAGCGGCCAGCGCAGGCGGAGAACCCCGTGGCCGGCGCGGTCTATGAGGTCAGCTATTTCGAGGCGGCGGTCGCTGATATCGCGGCGACGGCTCAACTCGCGCGCGGCTTCGCTGCCGCGACCAGAAATGAACCCGGCAATGCCGGCTGTGGGGCGTTTCAGGAGATCGGTCGGCCGAGCCGCCTTGCGATCTTCTCGGCGTGGCAAAACAGCGCGGCGGCCGATGTCCACCGCGCCGCCGCGACCACCGCCGCGTTTCGCGACAAGCTCGGGCCGATGCTGGTCGGCCCCTTCGAAACCCGCACTTTCGCCGGCTTCTCGATGGCGCCGTCGCAGGCCGGCGACGCGGCTGCGGTCTATGTTTTGACCCATGTCGACGTCTTTCCGGGCAGCAAGGAAGAGGCCGCCGCTCTCGTCAAGGCACTCGCCGAAGCCGGTCGAAAGATGCCCGCCAACCTGCTGTTCGACGTGGTGCAGGTCGACGGCCATCCGAACCATTTCACCTTGTTCTCCGGCTGGCGCGACCGGGCGGCCTTCGATGCCAGTCTGGCGGCGGCGCCGACCAGGGATTTCCGGCGCAGGCTGACGCCGCTCGAAGGCGCGCTCTACGACGAGCGCCTCTATCATGCGCTTCGCTAGGGCATTTTCCCCTCGGATCGAGCCATTTCCCCGCCGTTCATGGCAGGGTGGCCTTCAGCCCGCGGGCGCGGAGCGGCCCGCGGGTCGGGCCCGGCCATCCATGGACCCGCGGGCCACCCCCGGACGGCCGGCCCTGGCGGGCCGTTCCGGGGGCGCGGGTGAGCGGTTCAAGGGCACTGCGGACGGGGCCAGCCGCAAAATCGTCGTGCGCGACCGAGCGGGGACGTGGTGACGGTTTTTCACCTGGTGCGGCACGGCGAGCATGTCTGGCGCGGCCGCGGGATCATCGCCGGGCGCAGCGCCGGCGTCGGCCTGACAGCGGCGGGTCGGGCGCAAATGGCGGCGGTCGGCGAGCGTCTGGCCGGCGAGGAGATCGCCGCACTCTATGCGAGCCCGCTGCAACGCACCCGCGAGAGCGCCGATATCCTCGCCGCCCGGCTCGCCCTCCCGGTGCAATGCCGTGACGACCTGATTGAACTCGATTTCGGCGAATGGACCGGTTTGACCTTTGACGAGGTGCGGCAAGACCGGCGCTGGGAAGCCTGGCGCGGCTGCCGCAGCCTGGCGGCGCTGCCGGGCGGCGAGAGCATGCGCGAGGCGCAGCGGCGAACCATCGATGCCCTCGCCGAACTGCACCGCACCCACGAGCGCGGCGCCGTCGTCGTCGTCAGCCACGGCGACGTGATCCGCGCTGCCTTGCTGTTTGCGCTCGGCATGCCGCTCGACCTCTATGCCCGGATCGAGATCGACCTTGCCTCGATCAGCACGATCGAATTCGCCGAATTCGGCTGCCGCGTGCGCCGGCTCAACGAACAGTCGCGGTGCTGAGCAGAGCCGGCGTCGCCGATTGCAGGTGACCGTCCCTTTGGGCCCGGCTATCATCCGCGTCCCCGAGGTCAACATCGGGCTGCCTTCATCGATCGAGAGGAAACCATGGACAGACGCGCTTTTCTGGCCGGATCCGCAGCGGCCGCGACCGCGGCTACGCTCAAAACCGCAGCCGCCTTCGACCTGCCCCCCTTCGGCGAGACCGGAGTCGCGAACGCGGCTCCGGAGGCGCTGCCGCTCGGTCCGCTGCTGGACACCCGCTATCCCGACAAGCATATCGAGAGCCTCGACAAGCGGTTCAAAGGCAGTCCGGGTACCGGCGGCGTCGAACGCGTCGCCACCGGCTTCCGCTGGGCGGAGGGGCCGGCCTACTTTGCCGCGGGTCGCTATCTCGTGTTCAGCGACATCCCCAACAACCGGATGATCCGGTTCTTGGAGGACGACGGGCACATGAGCGTGTTCCGCTACCCCTCGCTGAACTCGAACGGCAACACGGTCGATTACGAGTGCCGTCTCGTCACCTGCGAGCATACCGGCCGGCGCGTGACGCGCACCGAGCGTGACGGCACGATCACGGTGATCGCCGACAAATACAACGGCAAGAAGCTCAATTCGCCGAACGACGTGGTGTGCGCCCGCAACGGCTCGATCTGGTTTACCGACCCGACATACGGCGTCCGGGGCTGGTATGAAGGGCTGCACGGCGACATCGAGCAGGAAAAGCACAACGTCTTTCGGGTCGACGGCAAGACCGGCGAAATCAAGGTAGTCGTCGATGATTTCGTGCAGCCGAACGGGATCCTGCTCTCTCCCGACGAAAAGAAGCTCTACATCATCGACACGGGCAGCTCGGAGGGTCCCGAAAATCCGAACCATATCCGTGTGTTCGATGTCGATGTCGAGACCGGCAAGGTCGCCAACGACAAGGAGTTCGCCGGGGGCTGGAAACCGTCTAGCACCGACGGCATGCGCTGCGACGTCGACGGCAACGTCTGGATGAGCATCGGCTGGGGCGATCCGAAAGAAGACGGCGTGCGCTGCTACCACGCCGACGGCACGCTGCTCGGCAAGATCCACACCCCGGAAACGGTCGCGAATCTCGCGTTCGGCGGGACATTGCGGAACCGCTTGTATATCTGCGGCTCGACCTCGCTCTACGCGTGCTACGTCAACACCCAAGGCGCCTATCCCGGCTGACGCCGGCCGCCGTTTTCAGGCCCTCTCCTGCGGGTCAGGGGAGGGCCGCCGGCGATCGTCCGCCGCGCCAAACTCGGCTCGCCGATCGAACGAGGGCCGGGTTCACGGCAAAGAGCCTCTTCCAGTCCCACCAATAGGACGCGCGGTCCGGTTTGACGTGAGCCGGCGCATCGGCTCGCGCGCGAGACCTCCGGCTAACGGGCCGGCGGCGCCGCGCCCATAAGCAGGGCTTGCCGATCCCATCACCGGAGTGTCCCCGCGCCTGTTGTGTGACGCTGACATGACGAAATCGTCACCTCCTCGTCATGTTGCGTATAATTCCGGCAAATAGTTTGGCGCCGAGCGGCGCGCGTTCGCCTTGCAGACGCCGAGGAACCAACCCTTGTGGCGTGAGCTCTTGCTTTTGGCCGGGACCGCCGCGCTCTTGGGGGGCTGTGCGAGCTACGCGCCAAAGCCTCTCCTGCCCGCGACGGCGGCTGCGGCGTTCGAGTTGCGGACGCTGGAGGCGCCGCGCCTGCGCGAATTTATCGCAAAAACGGCTCCCGCTTACCCCGCAGGCGCCGCGCGGCCCTGGGACGTCACCACGCTGACGCTCGCCGCGCTCTATTATCACCCCGATCTCGACATCGCGCACGCCAGGCTGGCCGGCGCCGAAGCCGGCGTGATCACCGCGCGTCAGCGCCCGAACCCCGTGCTCCGCCTGACGAACTTCGTCGACCGGGCCGCGGTGCCGGCTGCCGCGGTGCCGGGGGCGGCGCCGATCACCGTGGGTCCGGTTATCGATTTCGTGCTCGAAACCTTCGGCAAGCGCGAGTATCGCACGGCGCAAGCTCAGCACCGGGCGGATGCTGCGCGCTGGGATCTCGCGACCGCGGGCTGGCAAGTGCGCGGCCGGGTGCGGACCGCGCTCCTCAGCCTTTGGGCCGCGCAGCGGCGACTGATCCTGAGCCGCCGGCGGCTCGCTCTCGAGGAGGCGTTGGTCGGGCTGCTCGAACGGCGCTTCGCCGCCGGCGAAGCATCGTCTCTCGATGTCGCGCGAGAGCGGATCAACCGGGCTCAGATCGCGCTGGCGATCCGCGATCTCGAGCGCGCCGCGGCCGATGCTCGGGTTGAGCTGGCCACGGCGATCGGCATTCCGGTTCAGGCCCTCGAACGGGTGGAGGTATCGCACGACGCCTTCGATCGCCCGCCGCCGATGACCGCGAACCTCGACATCGGCGAGCTGCGCCGAAAGGCTCTGACCGCGCGAACCGACGTGCTGGCGAGCCTTCAGGAGTACGAGGCGGCCGAGTCGGCGCTGCAACTCGCGGTGGCGAACCAGTATCCCAATGTGATCTTGAGCCCCGGCTACAACTACGATTTCGGCGTCAACGAATACCTCCTCGGGCTTGGGGTAGACTTGCCGATATTGCATCAAAATCAGGGCCCGATCGCCGAGGCGATGGCCGGTCGGGATCAGGCGGTCGCCCGCTTCGGCGCGCTTCAAGCGCAGATCATCGGCGCCATCGATCAGGCGGCGACGGCCTACCGGGCGGCGACCCGGAGCGTATCGACCGGCGATGGGCTCCTTGCCGACGAAAAGCGCCGCGAACGTCAAGTCGCCAGCTCATTCCTTGCCGGCGAGGTCGACCGGCCGACCCTGGTGACGACCGAGCTCGAAGTCGCGGCGACCGGCCTCGCCAGGTTCGACGCGGTGGTGCAGCAGCGGCAGGCGATCGGCGCCTTGGAGGACGCTCTCCAGCAGCCGTTGTTCGATCCGGAGCAAAGGTTTGTGGTCCCCGAACAAACGCTTCGGAGCAGGGAGCCGGGGGCGTGAGGGAAGGCCGACCTGGCCTCCGCCCGGTCCTGCGGTTCGCTGTTGCCGCGATCATCCTTTGTGCTGTGGGTGGGATTCTGGTCCGGGGCTTCGTCGAGGGCCGCAGTGAAGCCCAGCGCAACGCGGAACGCGAGCGTCCGGTGAAGGAGCCGCTGCGGGTCTCGACCGAGAACGGCGCGCCGGTGATCACGCTCGACGCCGCCACCCAGCGCCGCAACGGGATCGAGACGACGATGCCGGCGCCGGCGTCCTATTTCGAGCAGGTTCGGGCCTATGCGACCGTCCTCGACCTGGCCCGACTGACCGATCTCAGCAACAGTTACGCGAACGCACAGGCGCAGCTGGCGACCGCGCAGGCCAGGCTCGCCGCTTCGAAAACCGCGTTCGAGCGCGCCCAAAAGCTGTACCGGGACCAGCAAAACGTCTCCCAGGCCCAGCTTCAGGCCGCCGAGGCGACCTTTCGCGCCGACCAGGCGAACCTCGCTGCGGCAGCGTCGCAGGCACGCACCCTCGCCGCAACCGCACAACAGGAATGGGGACCGGTCCTCGGTAGGTCGCTCGTCGAAGGATCGGCGATGCTCGGTCGGCTGATCGACCGCCGGGATTTCCTGCTGCAGGTGACGCTGCCGCCGGGCGTCGTGCTGCCGGCGCCGCCGGCGACCGCGGCGATCGAGACCGGCAAGAGCTCTCGCGCCGCGATTGCCTTCGTCTCGCCGGCAACGCGCACCGACCCGAAGATCCAGGGTGTCAGCTTCTTCTATCTGGCCGCGGCGGCAAGCGGCGTGTTGCCCGGCATGAACCTCCTCGCGCTCCTGCCGTCGGGCCCGAGGGTCGAGGGTGTCACGGTGCCGGCAAGCGCGATCGTCTGGTGGCAGGACCGCGCCTGGGTCTATCGCCGCACCGGGCCCGAGACCTTCATGCGCATGATCATCCCGACCGAGCTGCCGGCACCCGGCGGCGGTTTTGTCGTCAAAGATCTGCCGAAGAACGCCGAGCTCGTGACGCGCGGCGCGCAATCGCTGTTGTCCGAGGAGTTTCGCGCGCAGATCGAGGTCGGCGAGGATTAAGCGGATGCGGCATCGGCTTCCCTCGGGACCCCAGGCCGCGGTCATCGGCTTCGCGATCCGCTTCCGCGGCATCGTCATCGCCATCGCCTGCCTGTTGCTCGCCTACGGCGTCTACACGCTCGGCCGCGCTCGGTATGACGTGCTTCCGGAATTCGCGCCGCCCCAGGTCTCGATCCAGACCGAAGCGGTCGGGTTGACCCCCGAACAGGTCGAGATCCTCGTCACCCGGCCGATCGAGTCGGCGATCAACGGCGTGCCCGGCGTGCAGACGGTGCGCTCCTCGTCGATCCAGGGCGTCTCCGTCGTTACCGTGTTTTTCGACCCCGCGAGCGACATCTACCGCGACCGGCAGGTCGTCGCCGAGCGGCTGGCCGCCGCGGCCCAGCAGCTTCCCCAAGGGGTCCAGCCGCCGGCGGTAACGCCGCTCACCTCGTCGGCCAGCCGGATGCTCGTCGTCGGCCTGACCTCGAAGACGCGCTCGCTGATGGACCTGCGCGCCGCCGCCGACTGGACGGTGCGCTTGCGCCTGCTTGCCGTGCCGGGCGTCGCCAGCGTCACGGTGTTCGGCGGCGATCGGCGCTCGATCCAAATCCAGGTCCACCCCGACGAGTTGATCCGCTACGACCTGACACTCGACGATGTCCTGGCCGCGGCGCGCCGGGCCACGGGCATGCGCGGCGCCGGGTTCATCGACACGAAGAACCAACGGATCGTCTTCCAGAGCGAGGGGCAGTCCCTCACACCCGACGACATCGCGCACACGGTGGTGCTGATCCACGGCGCGACGAGCGTCGTGCTGGGGAACGTGGCGCGGGTGATCGTAGCGCCCGAGCCGCCGATCGGCGGCGCCACCATTCAAGGCGAGCTGGGCGTGATCCTCAATATCGCCGAACAGTACGGCGCCGATACGCTCGAGGTCACGAAAAAGGCGGAGGCGGCCCTGGAAAGTCTGCGACCGGGCCTGGAAGCTCAGGGGATCAGTCTCCACGCAGATCTGTTCCGACCGGCGAACTTCATCGTCACGGCGACCACCAACATGCGGTGGTCGCTCATTCTCGGAGGCATCCTGGTCGTCGTGGTCCTGTTCCTCTTTCTGTTCGACCTGCGCACCGCGGCGATCTCCTGTATCGCAATCCCTTTGTCGCTGCTCGCGGCGACGATCGTGCTCGAGCGGCTGGGCGCGACCTTCAACACGATGACCTTGGGCGGCCTCGCGATCGCGATCGGCGAGGTGGTCGATGATGCGGTAATCGGGGTCGAGAACATCCGGCGGCGGCTGCAGGAGATGGGCCGGCGAGCGCAACCGCGAGCGATCGGTCGGGTGGTGCTCGACGCCTGCTTCGAGGTCCGCGGGGCGGTTGTCTACGCCACTTTCGTGGTCATCCTGGTGGTCCTCCCGATCATGTCGCTCCCCGGCATTGCGGGCCGCCTCTTTGGGCCGCTCGGGCTCGCCTACGCGATGGCCGTGCTGGCGTCGCTGCTCGTCGCGCTCACGGTGACGCCGGCGCTATCAATGGCGCTCCTGGCCGGGCGAAAGGTGCCGGAACGGGATCCGCCTGTCTTGCGGTGGTCACGAGCGGGCTACGAGAGCCTGCTCCGAAAAGTCGCGCGCCGGCCGCGGACGCTGATCGTCGCAGCGGCCTTCTTTACGATAGCCGGTTGTGCCGCGCTGCCCTTCTTTGGCGGCGCCTTCATCCCCGAGCTCAAGGAAGGGCATTTCGTCGTTCACGTCTCGGCGGTGCCCGGTACCTCGCTCGACGAATCGCTGCGCATCGGGGCGCGCATCGCCGATGCCTTGCGACGGGTGCCGGCCGTGCGCTCGGTTGCCCAACGGGCGGGGCGCGCGGAGGAGTCGGAAGACACCTGGGGCACCCATTACAGCGAGTTCGAGGTCGCCCTGAAGCCGGGCCTCTCGGGGGACGAGACCGCAGCCGCCCAGGCGGACATCCGCAGAACCTTCGCCGGCTTCGTCGGCGTGAACTCCTCGGTCATGACGTTTCTTGCCGAGCGCATCGAAGAGACGCTCTCGGGCTACACCGCGCCGGTGGTGGTCAACATCTTCGGCAATGATCTCGACCTCCTCGACGCAAAGGCGCAGGAAATCGCTCGGGTCCTGGGCGAAGTCCCGGGTGCGACCGAGGTCCTGGTTCAGTCGCCGCCCGGCCTGCCGCAGCTCACGATCCGTCTGCGCAAACCCGACCTCGAGCGCTGGGGTTTCGATGCGGTCGAGGTGCTCGAGCTGATTTCGGGCGGCCTTCCAGGGCGATATCGTCGGCCAGACCTACGACGGGAACCAGGTGTTCAACGTGATCACCATCCTCGACGAGGCAAGCCGGGACAACATCCTGAAGGTCGGCGACTTGCCGTTGCGCAGCCCCGGGGGCGCCTACATCAGGCTCAAGCAGATCGCCGACATCTACGAGGCGGCCGGACGCTACCAGGTGCTCCATGACGGCGCGCGACGGCTGCAGACGGTGACCGCGAACGTCGCCGGTACCGACATCGCGTCGTTCGTCCGGACGGCGAAAGCCGCCATCGCCGCCAAGGTGCGGCTACCGGCCGGGACCTATATCGAGTTCGCCGGTACCGCGGAGGCGCAGTCGCAGTCGCGGCACGACCTGATCATAAACTCGCTGCTCGCGGCCGTCGGCATCGTGCTCTTGCTGTCGGCCGTCACCCGCAACTGGCGGAACCTGCTTTTGATCCTGGCGAACCTCCCGTTCGCACTGGTCGGCGGCGTGCTCGCCGTGTTCGCGACGGGTGGGGTGCTGTCGCTCGGCGGCATGGTCGGCTTTGTTACGCTGTTCGGCATCACGTTGCGCAACTCGATCCTGATGATCGCCCGCTACGAACATCTGGTCGCGGTCGAGGGATCGCCTTGGGGGTTGGATACCGCCCTTCGCGGCGCCGCGGATCGGCTCGCGCCAATCCTCATGACCTCGATTGTGACCGGGCTTGGCGTGCTGCCGCTGGCGATCGGCACGGGCGACCCCGGGCTGGAGATCGAGGGGCCGATGGCGGTGGTCATCCTGGGCGGCCTGATGTCCTCAATGGCGCTCAATCTCCTTCTCCTGCCGACGCTGGCGGTTCGCTACGGCCGCTTCGAGACCGCGCCCAACGAGCTCGCAGCGGAACTTGCTCCGGCGGCGGGCGACGGCGGTGACTGATATGGTGGACTCCGGCACGACACCCCGCCGCGGGTGACCCTCGATGAAGATCCTGCTCGTCGAAGACGAAGCAAAGACTGCGACATATCTGAGCCGTGGCCTGATCGAGCAGGGCTTCGTCGTGGATGTCTGCGGCGGCGGCGAGGACGGCCTCCACCACGCGCTCACGACCGGTTATGCCGCCATCATCCTCGACATCATGCTGCCGCAGCTGGACGGCTGGACCGTCCTCGCGGAGTTGCGTCGCGCCGGCCGCGACACGCCGGTTCTGATCCTGACGGCGCGCGACGCCGTCCCCGACCGGGTCAGAGGTCTCGATCTCGGCGCCGACGACTATCTCGTCAAGCCGTTTGCCTTCTCCGAACTTCTCGCCCGCTTGCGGACGCTGCTGCGGCGGACGCCGGCGCGGCGCCCCGAGGTCCTCTCGGTCGCCGACCTCGCGATCGACATTCGACGGCACCGCGTCACGCGGGCCGGGCAGACGATCGATCTCACGCCCAAGGAGTTCCTGTTGCTCTCGCTTCTGGTCGAGCGCGAAGGCGAGGTGCTGTCGCGCATGCTGATCGCCGAACAGGTCTGGGACATGAGCTTCGACAGCGATACGAATGTCGTCGACGTCCATATCCGCCGGCTGCGCGCCAAGGTCGATGATCCGTTCGAGCGCAAACTGATTCACACGGTCCGCGGGCTCGGCTATGTTCTCCGCTGACCGGGGGGTCCGCGCCGGGCATTGGTCGCTCGCCGCGCGGTTGACGATCTGGTACACCGCCCTGTCGTTCGGCATCGTGCTCGGCGCGACGGCCTTCCTCTATTGGACCTTGTCCGTGGGGATCGCCTATCAGGACGATCAGTTCCTGTGGAACAAGATCCACGTGCTTCGCGCCCTGTTGAAGGCGGCGCCGAACGACGAGCGCACCATCACGCAGGAGGTCGGTGAGGACGTCAACGGACCACAGCAGACCTATGTCCGCGTCCTGGCGGCCGGCGACGGGAGCCTTTACGAGGCACCGGGGATGGCAAGCGAACTCGGCGCTGCCCTGTTTCCGAAACCCTTGGGACTGGCAGATCGCATCGGCGCAGGCGCGTTAATACGCGCGCGATCGGGCAAACCTTTTCGCGCCGCTGCGGCGCTCGCCGCGCGCCGCGGTGACAATGGCCGGCCGGTCGTGATCGAGGTCGCGATGGACGCGACCAGCGACGAGAAACTGCTTGTCCGGTATCGTCAGTGGCTGGCCCTCGTGCTCGTCGCCGGTCTCGGCGTTTCGGCGGCGGCCGGCTATCAGATGGCCCGCGCCGGGCTGCGGCCGTTGCAACGGATCATTGCGACGACCGGCAGCATCGGGACCTCGACGCTGACCGAGCGGGTAGTTCTGGCCGGCCTTCCCGCCGAGCTCTACGAACTCGGGCTCACCTTCAACCGGATGCTCGACCGCCTGGAGGAGGCGTTCGCGTCGCTTCGGCAGTTCAGCGACGACATCGCGCACGAGCTGCGCACCCCGATTGGCAGCATTCTCGGCGCGGCGGAGGTGACGCTGGGTCAGGCCCGGCCGGCCCCCGAATACCGTGAAGCCCTGGAGTCCATTGTCGAGGATGCCAGCGCCATGTCGCGGACCGTGCAAAGCCTGCTGTTCCTGGCGCGCTCCGAGAGCCCGGCAATGCGGATCGCGCGCGAGACCGTGGATATCGCACACGAGCTTGGCCTGATCCGGGAATTCTACGACGCCATGGCGAGCGAAGCCGGAGTGCGCATCGAGGTGGAGGCCGAGCCCCATCTCGCCGCGGCGGTCGATCGGACACTCTTGCAGCGAGCGGTCAGCAATCTCGTGGCCAACGGATTGGAGCACACCGCGTCGGGCGGCACGGTCCGGATCTTGGCTCGGCGGGACGGTCAGGCGGTCGTCGTCGAAGTCGCCGACACCGGATGCGGGATCGCGGCCGAGCACCTCCCGCATGTGTTCGATCGCTTCTATCGGGTCGACCGAACCCGGTCTGCCGCCGGTGGCAATGTCGGTCTCGGCCTCGCGATTGTGAAGACCGTCGCCACCCTGCATGGCGGTGCCGTGAGCATCGACAGCGCGATCGGGCGCGGAACCCGGGTCACGATCAGAATTCCCTCATCACCGGCCGATGCGGCATTACTACCGGACTGTTAAATTCGTGCCGCCGGCTCGCCGACGGCGACGGTCAAGAGTAAGAACTGGTTGCGGGGGCAGGATTTGAACCTGCGACCTTCAGGTTATGAGCCTGACGAGCTACCGGGCTGCTCCACCCCGCGCTTGAGCTGTAGTTGGGCCCCCGGACCATCCCCGGTCCCCGGATCAAGTCCGGGGATGGTCCGGGGACCGGGGGCGTTGTTCGACCACCGTCTCCCCCGGATCATGTCCGGGGTCGCCGGGTCTCGCAACGGTTATGACCCCCGGAACGCCCGCCCCGGCGGGCGGTTGTCCGGGGGTACCGGGCTGCTCCACCCCGCGGGGGTATTCGTGTCTGGGCCCCCGCTTTCGCGGGGGCGTTGTTCGACCACCGGCTCCCTTCGTTCGCCGGGTCTCACAACGGGTTGGGAGTTGGCTGCGGGTTGGCCGGGCCTGGCGGCGACCTACTCTTCCGCGCCTATCTGGCGCAGTACCATTGGCGCTGGGGGTTTTCACGGCCGAGTTCGGGATGGGATCGGGTGCGTTGCCCCCCGCTATGGCCACCAGGCCGGGCGAGCCCGCAGCGGGTGACCGGGAGCGGGTGACCGGGGTGTGGCGGCCGGGGCTGGCCGCTGGGTGCGGGCGGCCCCCGGCCCTGCGGCCGGGGGGTGGAATGCGCGTTCGAGCGATTAGTACCGGTCGGCTGCACCGATTGCTCGGCTTCCACCCCCGGCCTATCGACGTGGTGGTCTTCCACGGCTCTCGACGAGACCTGGTTTTGAGGGGGGCTTCCCGCTTAGATGCGTTCAGCGGTTATCCCGTCCGCACTTAGCTACCCGGCATTGCGGCGGGCGCCACAACCGGTACACCAGAGGTGCGTCCCTCCCGGTCCTCTCGTACTGGGGAGAGCGCCTCGCAAGTCTCGAACACCCACGGCAGATAGGGACCGAACTGTCTCACGACGTTCTAAACCCAGCTCACGTACCGCTTTAAATGGCGAACAGCCATACCCTTGGGACCTGCTCCAGCCCCAGGATGCGATGAGCCGACATCGAGGTGCCAAACGACGCCGTCGATATGGACTCTTGGGCGTCATTAGCCTGTTATCCCCGGCGTACCTTTTATCCGTTGAGCGATGGCCCGTCCACGTGGGACCACCGGATCACTATGGCCGACTTTCGTCTCTGCTCGAGCCGTCGCTCTCGCAGTCAGGCGGGCTTGTGCCATTGCACTCGACAGCTGATTTCCGACCAGCCTGAGCCCACCATCGCGCGCCTCCGTTACTCTTTGGGAGGCGACCGCCCCAGTCAAACTACCCGCCATGCAGGGTCCCGGACCCGGGTCACGGGCCGCGGTTAGATGCCAGTGGCCGCAAGAGCGGTATTTCAAGGCTGCCTCCACCCCAACTGGCGCCAGGGCTTCACCGGCTCCCGCCTATCCTACACATGCGATCGCTAACACCACTGCAAAGCTGTAGTAAAGGTGCACGGGGTCTTTCCGTCTGACCGCGGGTACTCCGCATCTTCACGGAGAATTCAATTTCGCTGAGCCGGTGTTGGAGACAGTGGGGAAGTCGTTACGCCATTCGTGCAGGTCGGAACTTACCCGACAAGGAATTTCGCTACCTTAGGACCGTTATAGTTACGGCCGCCGTTTACCGGGGCTTCGATTCGGAGCTCGCACCCCTCCTCTTAACCTTCCGGCACCGGGCAGGCGTCAGACCCTATACGTCGTCTTGCGACTTCGCAGAGCCCTGTGTTTTTAGTAAACAGTCGCCACCCCCTCTTCTGTGCCCCCCGCCCCGGGTTGCCCCCGGGCGGGGCCCCCTTCTCCCGAAGTTACGGGGGCATTTTGCCGAGTTCCTTCAACACCGTTCGCTCACACGCCTTGGTATGCTCTACCAGTCCACCAGTGTCGGTTTCGGGTACGGTCTTTGTGCCGGCGCTGTTTCCCGGAAGCCCTGCGGCCGCCCCCGCAATCCAATCAGCGGAAACGACGGTTGGCCTTCGTCACGCCCCGGCAGGCGGAGGAATGTTAACCCCCTTCCCATCGGCTACGGCCTTCGCCCTCGCCTTAGGGGCCCGGCTAACCCTGCGCGGATCAACCTTGCGCAGGAACCCTTGGACTTGCGGCGTGCGGGTTTCTCACCCGCATTGACGCTACTCATGTCAGCATTCGCACTTCCGATGCCTCCAGCGCCGCTCGCGCGCCGCCTTCGCCGGCCTACGGAACGCTCCGCTACCACGCCAGAGGACAGGAATCAGGCATCAGGGATCAGAAGCGCCGCGATGCAGGCCCTGCAGCATGCGGGCGAGTTCTCGATATTCGCCCCGCCACCGCTCGGCGACATCGGCGGTCACATAACCGAGATCCCGGCAATACATCGTCCACACCTGCATCTCGTCGGCCGAACCGATGGCCATCAACAGAAATCGATGGAACTCGGTACGCGACTGACGCTGCTTGCCGAACCCCTCGGCAATGTTGGCACGGATCGACTTCGACGCCCGCCGCACTTGGTCGGCCAGCGCCCATTGCTCGATCCGCGGAAACTCGAGGCTTCGTTTATGCACCTCCAGCGACAGCGCATGCGCCCGCCGGAACACTTCGAGATCCTCGAACCGCCGTGCCCATTCACGCATTTCTGATACCTGATTACTGATCCCTGTCTTCTGGCATCCGCAGCTTCGGTGCGCGGCTTGAGCCCCGGTACATTTTCGGCGCCGGACGGCTGTTCGACCAGTGAGCTATTACGCTTTCTTTAAAGGATGGCTGCTTCTAAGCCAACCTCCTGGTTGTCTTGGCCGTCCCACATCCTTTCCCACTTAGCCGCGACTGGGGGACCTTAGCTGGCGGTCTGGGCTGTTTCCCTCTCGACGACGGACCTTAGCACCCGCCGTCTGGCTGCCGATCTCCGCTCGCCGGTATTCGGAGTTTGGTTAGGTTTGGTAAGGCTCGCGCCCCCCTAGCCCATCCAGTGCTCTACCCCCGGCGGCGAGCAATCGACGCTCTACCTCAATAGATTTCGCGGAGAACCAGCTATTTCCGGGTTTGATTGGCCTTTCACCCCTAGCCACAGGTCATCCCCTGCTTTTGCAACAGCAGTGGGTTCGGTCCTCCAGTGCGTGTTACCGCACCTTCAACCTGCCCATGGCTAGATCACCCGGTTTCGGGTCTGATCCCGGCAACTCAGACGCCCCTTTCAGACTCGCTTTCGCTGCGCCTACACCTAACGGCTTAAGCTTGCTGCCAAGACCAACTCGCTGACCCATTATACAAAAGGTACGCCGTCACCGGCCCCGGGATCGCTCCCGGCGCCGTGCTCCGACTGCTTGTAGGCATCCGGTTTCAGGAACTCTTTCACTCCCCTCGTCGGGGTGCTTTTCACCTTTCCCTCACGGTACTGGTGCACTATCGGTCACTGAGGAGTATTTAGGCTTGGAGGGTGGTCCCCCCATCTTCGGACAGGATTGCACGTGTCCCGCCCTACTCGTGGACCAGGGTCGCGGTTTCCCGTACGGGGCTCTCACCCGCTGCGGCCCGCCGTTCCAGACGCTTCCGGTACCAACAACCCTGACCGCTGGCCTGTTCCGCGTTCGCTCGCCACTACTGACGGAATCTCAAGGGCGGCTCGCGCCGCCCCGGTTGATGTCTGTTCCTCCGGCTACTGAGATGTTTCAGTTCGCCGGGTTCGCCTCCCGCCCCTATCGAATTCGGTGCGGGATACCCCAAGGGGTCGCCCCCTTTGGGTGGGTTGCCCCATTCGGAGATCCCGGGATCACCGATCGCTCGCATCTCCCCCGGGCTTTTCGCAGCGTGCCGCGTCCTTCCTCGCCTCTCAGTGCCAAGGCATCCACCAGATGCCCTTTGCTTGCGCTTCCACAAACCGCCGCACACAGCGGCCAGCCCCGGATCCGCGATCCGCAAACCAGCCCCATGCCGGCGCCCATGAAGACACCCGGGACCCCCGGCGCCACCGGCGCCCGGGCTCCCGCCTCGGTCACTCAACTCCCTCTTCACCCCGTCAATCAACACCCTCGGCCGCGCGCCCGCCTGGTGGAGGTGACCGGGTTCGAACCGGTGACCTCCTGCTTGCAAAGCAGGCGCTCTGCCGACTGAGCTACACCCCCGCCGGGCTCTCCGCCGCCCTGGTGGGCCAGGGAGGATTTGAACCTCCGACCTCACGCTTATCAAGCGCGCGCTCTAACCGGCTGAGCTACTAGCCCCGCCGCGGGCGATGGCGGGCGGCAGAAGGGATGCGCAGGCGGCGGCTCGCCAGAGGTCAGAAACCAGATACCAGAGATCAGAATTCCTGCCGCTCTGACGCTTGTGGAAAGCCGGAAGAGGCGGGCCAGACACCATCTCTGATATCTGATTTCTGCCCTCTGTCTTCTGGCATCCAGAAAGGAGGTGATCCAGCCGCAGGTTCCCCTACGGCTACCTTGTTACGACTTCACCCCAGTCGCTGACCCTACCGTGGTCGGCTTCCGCCCCCGGAAGCTCCGGGGGTTGGTGCACCGCCTTCGGGTAAAGCCAACTCCCATGGTGTGACGGGCGGTGTGTACAAGGCCCGGGAACGTATTCACCGCGGCATGCTGATCCGCGATTACTAGCGATTCCGACTTCATGCTCTCGAGTTGCAGAGAGCAATCCGAACTGAGACGGCTTTTCGAGATTGGCTCGGGGTTGCCCCGTCGCCGCCCGCTGTCACCGCCATTGTAGCACGTGTGTAGCCCAGCCCATAAGGGCCATGAGGACTTGACGTCATCCCCGCCTTCCTCCGGCTTGTCACCGGCAGTTTCTCCAGAGTGCCCGGCCGAACCGCTGGCAACTGAAGATGAGGGTTGCGCTCGTTGCGGGACTTAACCCAACATCTCACGACACGAGCTGACGACAGCCATGCAGCACCTGTGTCCCCGCCGGCCGAACCGAAGAACGGGATCTCTCCCGCCCACACGAGGCATGTCAAGGGCTGGTAAGGTTCTTCGCGTTGCGTCGAATTAAACCACATGCTCCACCGCTTGTGCGGGCCCCCGTCAATTCCTTTGAGTTTTAACCTTGCGGCCGTACTCCCCAGGCGGTGTGCTTACCGCGTTAGCTGCGACACCGAAGAGCTAGGCTCCCCAACGTCTAGCACACATCGTTTACCGCGTGGACTACCAGGGTATCTAATCCTGTTTGCTCCCCACGCTTTCGCGCCTCAGCGTCAGTATCGGTCCAGAGCGCCGCCTTCGCCACCGGTGTTCTTCCCAATATCTACGAATTTCACCTCTACACTGGGAATTCCACGCTCCTCTCCCGAACTCCAGCCATCCAGTCCCAAGCGCCATTCCCAGGTTGAGCCCGGGGCTTTCACGCCTGACGTGGATCGCCGCCTACGCGCCCTTTACGCCCAGTAATTCCGAACAACGCTCGCCCCCTTCGTATTACCGCGGCTGCTGGCACGAAGTTAGCCGGGGCTTGTTCTGCGGGTACCGTCATCATCGTCCCCGCCCAAAGAGCTTTACAACCCGAAGGCCTTCATCACTCACGCGGCATTGCTGGATCAGGCTTGCGCCCATTGTCCAAGATTCCCCACTGCTGCCTCCCGTAGGAGTCTGGGCCGTGTCTCAGTCCCAGTGTGGCTGATCATCCTCTCAGACCAGCTACGGATCATCGGCTTGGTAGGCCGTTACCCCACCAACAACCTAATCCGACGCGGGCCCCTCCCTCTGCGATCAATCTTTCCCCCCGGGTCACCCCGGGGGCGCATGCGGTATTAGCCGAAGTTTCCCTCGGTTATCCCCCACAAAGGGACAGGTTCCCACGCGCTACTCACCCGTGCGCCACTCCCCGCGGGCCGAAACCCGCAAAGCGTTCGACTTGCATGTGTTAGGCATGCCGCCAGCGTTCGTTCTGAGCCAGGATCAAACTCTCAAGTTCATCCCCGTCCCCCAGGGCCGCGACCAAAGCCGCCACCCCGGAAAACGGTCAAGGGCTGCTCAAACGTCCGCACCTTGCGCGAACGTCCGGCAACCCGCGCCGCCGCCCGCGCATCCCTTCCTCGCTCCACAATTTCAATCAGCGTCAGCGCGCCGATCGTCAGGCCGCGCAGGCGTTCAAAGATAGGGACGCCGAGCCGGCCTGTCCAGAGGACCGGTAACAAAAGATTTACTCCGCCCGCTCGCTCGGCCGGACGGATCAGCATTGCTCGCCGGCCAGCGCGGCGAGGCGCAGCGGGTGCGCCGGGTAGACGCCGAGGATCTTGACCTCGCGCGAGAAGAAAGCGAGCTCCTCGAGCGCCAACGCCAAGCGGCGGTCCAGCGGATGCGCTTCGACATCGGCGTAGAACTGGGTCGCCGTGAACGCTCCGTCGACCATGTAGCTTTCGAGCTTGGTCATGTTGATGCCGTTTGTGGCAAAGCCGCCCAGCGCCTTGTACAGCGCCGCCGGCACATTGCGCACGCGGAACAGAAACGTGGTAACGCTCGGCGTCGCCGGCAGCGGGCGGCGCGGCTCGCGCGACATGATCAGAAAGCGGGTCGTGTTGTGCTCGGCGTCCTCGATATTCGCCTTGAGCGAGACGAGCCCGTAAATCCGCCCGGCGAGTTCCGAGGCGATCGCCGCGACGCTCGGGTCGCGAAGGGCGGCGATTTCGGCCGCTGCACCTGCCGTATCGGCCGTCACCACCGCCTCAACCCCGAGCGCGCGAATTAGGTTGCGGCACTGCGAGAGCGCGTGGACGTGGCTCTTCACCGTGCGGATCTGCTGCAGGCTGGCGCCGGGGACCGCGAGCAGGTGATGATTTACCCGCTCGAACTGCTCGCCGATGATGTAGAGGGCCGAACCCGGCATCAGATGATGGATATCGGCGACGCGGCCCGCGACCGAATTTTCGATCGGGATCATCGCCAGCGCGGCGCGGTCTTCGCGCACCGCCGCGAAGGCATCCTCAAACTGGGCGCAAGGCAAGGTCGCCCAGTCGGGAAAGACGCGGCGGCAGACGAGGTCGGAATAGGCGCCGAAGGCGCCCTGAAACGCGATCGTCTGCGCCGCGTCGGCAAAATCCAATTCGAGTTCGATATCGGCGGTTGTCATTGTCTTAAACGTGAAGGTATTGCGGGCGCAAGAACCGAAGAGCAATTCCTCATGATGGTCTCCAGCAGTGTGGGTTTTCGGAGTTGGCTCTGCCTCGGTTTTGGCGCTTCCATGCGTCGAATTGCTTCGCACGTTCTAACTCCGACGGAGTGTAAATTTTTGCCCTCAGGAAGGGATTGTCGCCTTTAGGTTCGTGCGGGTGCAGTTTGGTCCAGGCAGCTTGTTTACCAGCCCGGTCGAGCTCGGCAGGCCCATATTGGGCGACCTTCGTCTCGGCGGACTTGATGCCGTCAAGGCGTTTATTCGACATTTTCGATCTCGGTCGCCCGGGCCGGCTTCGCGCTCAAGATTTCGCCGTGGGTACCGCAACTTTCGATCTCGATAAAGTTGCCGCGCCCGTTCGAGATCGGCGGCGGTGTCGACCTGCCCGCCGTGCCGATCGGCGCCGATCAGCCGGACCGATATGCGCATCCCGGCTTCGAGCGCGCGCAATTGTTCGAGACGCTCGCGCCGTTCGAGCACGCCCTGCGGCAAGCCGACGAAGCGTTCGAGTGCCTCGCGCCGATAGGCGTAGAGGCCGACATGCTCGTAATGCGGCCCTTCGCCCCATGGTACCGGCAGCCTGCTGAAATAGAGGGCGCGCGCCGGCAGAGCCGGATCGGCAAAGCCGGCGACGACCTTGTTGACGTGCTCTCGAGCCAGCGCCGCCGGGTCGTCGATCACCGCGGCAAGCGTTGCGATGTCGGTTTCCGGGTCGGCCAACGCTTCGAAGGCAAGCCGGATCACCTCCGGATCGAGCATCGGCATGTCGCCCTGCACGTTGATGACCGCGTCATGGGTCCGCCCAGGATCGAGAGCCGAGATCGCGGCGTGGATGCGATCGGACCCGGTCGGCAATCCGGGATCGGTCAGCAGCGCCCGGCCGCCCTCGGCTTCGACCGCGTCGGCGATGGCCTGATCGCCGCAGGCGACGACGACCGGCCCGATCGCGGCGGCGACCGCCCGCCGCCAGACATGAACGATCATCGGCGTGCCGCCGATCTCGGCGAGCGGTTTGCCGGGCAGCCGGGTGGCGGCGAGCCGGGCCGGGATCATGACGATCGGGTTGGTCGGCGGGGAACGGGTCAAGGCGTCTACGAGCATGAGGGGGGCCGTCCGAACGCGACAACATGCCCGGTTCGTCCAATCGCCGAAAGTATCAAAATCCGGTTGTGCCGGCCGCGGCGAAATGCTTTTTCGGACCGCCCGACCCGCCCGACCCGCCCGACCCGCCCGACCCGCCCGACCCGCCCGACACCGCCCGAAAGGTGACCGATGCCGACGATAGAGTGGAACAAGATCATCGCCTCGGTGCTCACGGCATTGATCGTCATGATGCTGGGCCGGCTCTTGGCGGACCAAATCATGCGGCCGGCGGAGCTCGAAAAGCCGGTCTTTCTCGTCGCCGGGGCGCCGCCGCCGAACGCGCCCGCGGCGCAACCCGCCGCCGCGGCGCTCGCCGCGATCGGGCCGCTTTTGGCCAAAGCCGATGCAGCAAAGGGGCAAGGACTGACCAAGATCTGCCAAGTGTGCCACAGCTTCGACAAGGGCGGGCCGAACAAGATCGGCCCCAATCTGTGGGACGTCGTCGGCGAGCCGATCGGCGAAGGCCGCGGCGGTTATTCGTTCTCGGACGCGCTCGAAAAGCACAAGGTCGAGAAGTGGAACTCCGGACAATCTCAACAAATGGCTCGACAACCCGCAGAATTTCGCGCCGGGGACCAAGATGAGCTTCGCCGGCTTCCCCGCCGCGCAAAACCGCGCCGATGTCATCAAATATCTCGAATCGCTCAAGTAAGACCGTATCGCCGGCGGCGCTCGCCGGGTTTCTGGCAGTCGCCGCCGCACTCGCCGACGCCGCCGGGGCGGCGATCCGGCCGGCCTTCCGCACCGCGCTCGCCGTCGACGACAAGCCGGATTCGAGTCCGGTAACCGCCGTCGACCGCGCTGCCGAAGCCGCGATGCGGCGGCTGATCGAAGCGCGATTTCCCGATCATGGCATCGTCGGCGAGGAGTTCGGTGCCCTGCGCGAGGCGGCCGAGTTCGTCTGGGTGCTCGACCCGATCGACGGCACCAAGTCCTTTATCAGCGGCGTGCCTGTGTTCGGCACGTTGATCGCGCTGATGCAAGGCGGCCGGGCGCTGCTTGGCCTGATCGACCAGCCGATCTCGGGCGAGCGCTGGGTTGGCGCGATCGGGCGGGAGACCACGTTGAACGGGGCGCCGATCCACTGCCGGGCCTGCCCCGGCGTCACCGCCGCGACCTTGTTTGCGACCACGCCGCAGATGTTCAACGGCGAGGACGCCGCGGCCTTCGCCCGCGTGTCGGCGGCGGCCAAGCTGGTCCGCTTCGGCCTCGACTGCTACGCCTATGGGCTGGTCGCGGCGGGCTTTGTCGACCTCGTTGTCGAAGCGGGCCTCAAACCCTATGATTTCTGCGCGATGGCGCCGATCGTCGCGGGCGCCGGCGGGGTCGCGAGCGACTGGCGGGGCCGCCCGCTCGACCTCGGCTCCGATGGCCGGGTGCTGGTCGCCGGCGACCGCCGGGCGCACCGGGCGGCACTCGCCCTGCTCGGCGGCTGAACTCTGCGCGCGGGAGGCGCCCAATGATGCGGAAATTCGCGGCCATCCTCGCGGCGGGCTTGACCCTGCCGCTGGCGATTGGCATCGCGGCGCCGGCCGTCGGCAGTTACGGTTTGTCGCTGTTCGGCAGTCTGAAATACGGCCCGGACTTCACCCATTTCGACTACGCCGACCCGGGCGCGCCAAAGGGCGGCAGTCTCTCGCTCCCGGCGATCGGCACCTTCGACACGCTCAACCCGTTCGTCATAAAGGGGGTGCCGGCCGACGGCTTGAGCCGGATCTTCGATACCCTGACCGTCCCCGCGGAAGACGAGCCGGGCAGCCAGTACGGGCTCGTCGCCGAAGGCATCGCGCTCGCCCCCGACCGGCTTTCGGTACTCTATACGATCCGCAAGAAGGCGCGATTTCACGACGGCACGCCGATCACTCCGGCCGACGTGGTCTGGACCTTCGAGACCTTGCTGGCGCAAGGGCACCCGATGTACAGCGCCTATTACCGCGACGTCAGCAAGGTCGAAGCCGAGGGCGAGCGCGGCGTCCGCTTCCGTTTCAAATCCGCGGCCAATCGCGAGCTGCCGCAGATCCTCGGCGAAATGCCGGTGCTCTCGAAGGCCTATTGGTCCGGCCGCGATTTCTCGAAGACGACATTGGACCCGCCGCCCGGCAGCGGCCCTTACGAGATTGCCAAACTCGACGCCGGGCGTTCGATCGTCTATCGCCGGGTCGCCGATTACTGGGGGGCGGATCTGCCGGTCAACAAGGGCCGCTATAATTTCGATACGATCCGCTTTGATTACTATCGCGATGCGACCGTGGCGCTGGAGGCGTTCAAGGCCGGGCAATATGATTTGCGGGTCGAAAATTCGTCGAAGGACTGGGCCACCGGCTACGATTGCCCGGCCCTGCGCGCCGGCCTGATCAAGAAGGTCATGATCCCGAACGGGTTGCCGACCGGCATGCAGGGGTTCGGCTTCAACCTGCGCCGACCGATCTTTCAGGACCCGCGGGTCCGCGAAGCGCTCGGCTACGCTTTCGATTTCGAATGGTCGAACAAGAATTTGTTCTACGGCGCCTATCAGCGCACGCGCAGCTATTTCGACAATTCCGAGCTGGCCGCGAGCGGTGTGCCGAGCGGCGAGGAGCTGAAGATCCTCGACCGGTTTCGCAGCCAGATCCCCGACGCCGTGTTCACCAGGGAATACGACACGCCCCGCTACGACGGCTCCGGCGACATCCGCGAAGGGCTGCTCAAGGCGCTGAAACTGCTCGAGGCGGCCGGCTGGACCTTCAAGGGCCGACAGCTCGTCAATGCCAAGACCGGCCAGCCCTTCGAATTCGAGATCCTGCTCGAAAATCCGCAATTCGAGCGGATCGTTCTGCCGGTGGTCGAAAATCTCAAACGGCTCGGCATCACCGCCCGGGTGCGCACCGTCGATACCGCACAATACGAGCGGCGGATGGAAACCTTCGACTACGACATGACGGTGGTCGTGTTTCCGCAGTCGCTTTCGCCCGGCAACGAGCAGCGCGAGTTTTGGGGATCGCGGGCGGCGGACCAGCCGGGCAGCCGCAACCTGCTCGGTATCAAGAGCCCGGTGATCGACGCGCTGATCGAGGAGTTGGTGCAGGCCCAGGACCGGGCGAGCCTCGTCGCCCGTACCCGCGCCCTCGACCGGGTGCTGCAATACGGCTATTACGTGATCCCGAATTTCCATTTGTCATTCTTTCGGGTCGCCTATTGGGACAAGTTCGGGCGGCCCAAGGTCTCGCCGAAATACGCGCTCGGGCTCGATACCTGGTGGGTTGCTCCGGCCGCCGCGCAGGCGCTCGCCGCGAAAAAGAGCATTCTATTGAGGTGAGCCCCGATGCCGACATTCCGGCCGACCGCCGATCTCGAGATGCATTACGAGGTCGACGACTTCACCGATCCCTGGCGCCGGCCGCAGACGGTTTTGTTGTTGCACGGCAACGCCGAAAGCGGCCGCGCCTGGTATGGCTGGGTGCCGATCCTGGCGCGCCGATACCGGATGGTGCGCCCGGACATGCGCGGCTTTGGCGCCTCGACGCCGATGGCGCGCGACTTTCTCTGGACCCTCGATCTCCTGATCGATGATTTCGTCGGGTTGATGAACCATTTGGGCGTCGACCGGTTTCATCTGGTCGGCGCCAAGATCGGCGGCACGATCGCCCGCGCCTTTGCTGCCCGCCGCCCCCGGGAAGTCCTGAGCCTGACCGTCGTCGGCACCCCGCCGCCGCTGCGGGTCGGCGCCGCCGAACGCGTCCCCGCGCTCAATGCGGCGTTCGAGAAGGATGGTGTCGAGCCCTGGGCGCGCGCCACGATGGCTGGCCGGCTCGGCGGTGAGTTTCCGCCGGAAGGGGTCGCCTGGTGGATCGAATTCATGGGCCGCACCGCGGTCTCGACCCAGATCGGCTTCATGCAGACGATCGCCTGCGCCGATATCCGCGCCGATCTGCCGAAGATCCGCTGCCCGACCCTGGTGATCACGACCGACGGTGCTGTCCGGCGATTCCTACCACGTCGCGGCGAGCCACGCCGAGCGCTGCGCCGAGGCCACGCTCGCTTTCATTGAGCGAATCCGCCATCGCTTTGTATCCGACATCCTGCGGGTGCAGGTGATCGCCCGAGTCGTATTTCGCCAGGATGTGCTTGGGGTTGCTCGGATCGCGCGTGGCCGCATCGAAATCGATCACGCCATCAAAGGCGCCGCTGCTGCGGATCCAGGCATTGATCGCCTGGCGTTTCTTTTCCTTGTCCTCATCGTAGTAGTTAGCGAACGGGGTGCCGGGGAGCGCATCCTCGAATGGGGTGAGCGTTGCGCCGATGATGCGCATGCCGCGAGCATGCGCCCGGGCGATCAGCTGCCGGTACCCCGCGATGACGTCATCGGCCGACGGCGCCCCCTCGTCCTTGGAAACCCCGATCAATCCTGGCCAGGCAATGTCGTTGATGCCGATCAACAGCACGAGCGTGTCGGCGCGCGGCTGAGCGAGCACGTCGCGGTCGAAACGGGCGAGCGCGTTGACGCCCATGCGGTCGTGCAGCAGCCGGGCGCCTGAAATACCTTCGTTCAGCACCGCAACGTGGGTCTGGCCGGCCCGTTGCAACCGCTCGGCCAGGAAATCGGGCCAGCGGTGGTTGGCATCCGGTGTCGAGCTGTTCCCATCGGTGATCGAATCGCCGAAAGTCACAATCGCGCGAGCATCGGCGGGCGCGTTGAC
This sequence comes from uncultured Alphaproteobacteria bacterium, assembly GCA_963772295.1. Lineage (GTDB taxonomy): Bacteria > Pseudomonadota > Alphaproteobacteria > ATCC43930 > CGMCC-115725 > AP-15. The sequence continues at coordinate 111,919 of CAVYWO010000013.1, read as the reverse complement.
CTGGATCTCGCTCAGCAACACGCGCGCCTTGGTCTTGTCGGCTCCCTTGATCTCGTTTTCCGCGGTCTGGTTGCCGGCGCCGATATAGGCCGTCTGCACCCCTTCCCAGTGGAAGGTCGTGAGTGGCGTGATGTCCGGCAGAAACAGGCTGATCGCAAGATTGGTCAGGGGGCTCACGGAGAAGTCAATCGGATCGCTCACTGCCGGGGCACCGGGCGGAATGGTGAATGCAGCACGGCCGCCGAACGTCAACGGACGATCGGAACCGGCAGCGATCGACGAACCGCCGCCGGCCGCAGCGATATGTGCCGCGCCGATCGTCAGCGGGCGAGTTCCATACTCGTTCGACAGCACGACGCGCACTCGGCTGCCGCCGATGCTCACATGGGCGATTTGCCGCACCGTTTGGTTCCAGAAGTGAGCGGGAATGTTGAGCGGAAGAGCGAAGTCAGCGGCCCAGGTCGGTTGCGGGCTGGCTGCCCAGGTCCCGATCCAATTCTCTGTCTCGGCGCTTCGCGCAACTCTCGGATCCGCCGCCGTGATGAGCGCGACAGCCACGGCGACGACCCAAGTCCGCTGGGCCAACGCGCATAACGTATTTCGCATGGGTTCCTCCTCCCTGGCACGGTGTGAGATTGCCAGCCCGGCAATGCTCGCGCGCCGCAGATGCCATCCGAGGCGGGGCCGCGGGTTTCCCGGATCGTCAACCATAACTTGTATCCGTTTGCTGCTGTTGCTGCATCTGCAAGAAATCTACAGCAAAATCTATCGCAATGGTTGTGACCGCGAACGAGCAGCGTATCGTCGCCTCCTTTGTCCGATCGACGCTCACATTACCATATACACAATTTGCTAATTGCGTCAACGGCAATCGCCCTGGCACGGTGCCGTCGGTGCCGGCACGATTCTCGCCCAAGGCCGGCGCGGGCTACCCGGCGCGGGCGTAGCGCCGGCAGTCGATGCGCAACAGGTCGCGGAAATGCGGCCGCAACTTTTGCGTCCACGGCGTATCCGCCGCCTTGCGCCACGCGGCCGAGCGGCTCACCTCCGGTGCCCGCAGGTGGTAGAGGGCGACGTAGCGCTGCGTCGCCCCACGGGACGAGCCCGTGGGCTGAAGGCCCACGGTGCCGCGATAGCGGCGGGCGCAAAGGACGCCCGGTACCGCGGCCAGCGCCGGAAGATGCTCGCTGTTGTACCATTCGTTGAATTCGTGCTCGTGCTCGGCGGCGACGTTGAGGCCGACCAACAACAGCGCCGCGGCCTCGGGCGGCGCCGTCCGCTCGCCGGGAACAAGCTGCTCACCCTCGTAGCGCAGGATCATTTTGCGGAATTTGGCGGTCCGCTTGGTCCAGGGCGAGGCGTTGTCGCCGCCGACCGCGAGATAGGGCGGGCTGTGCAATACCGCGACATCGTCGAGATCGTAGGTCGCGACCGAGGTCTTCGGATTGTCGCTGCCGATCCAGCGCTCGGCGTTGAGAAAACCCGGCACGCGCAGGCGCTCCGGGACGTGTTCGAGATCGTACCAGTCGTGGAACTCGTCCTCGGGCGCGGCCGAGAAATCCATCGCCGCGATCAGGATTCCTTTTGCCATTGTTGCCTCCAACCAGCCGTGCCGATCATCGCCGAGGGCGGCGGCGATTACCAGCAGCGGTCGGCGTCAGCGTCGCGATTGCGGTCTTGCGGCGCGGAACAAGGCATCGGCGGCCTGCTTCTGGGTGTCCGAAAGGCTCGCATTGAGGCGATCGAAGGCGGTCGCCAAACGCTCGGTGTTGTCGGCATAGGCACGCGCGATCTCGGCGTAGGAATGCATGTTTTCAACGGCGCTCATCATCGCCACGGCGCCGGCGCGCCGGGCGAACAGGGCGTCGGTCGCCGCCGCATTGTCGCGCATCGCCGCGGCGAAGGCGGACCATTGCGGCGCCTGCTCCGGGGTGATCCCGAGTTGTGCCTGCAGTTGGCCGATCCGTTCGTCGACGGCCGCCGGCACCGCGGTGCCGAGTGCCGGCGGCGACGCCGGGCCGGCAGCGGGCGGCGACGCCATCTGGCCGGTTGCCGCCGCGGCGGCGAAGATCAGCGCCGCAACCGCGGCCGCACAGCCGAAGGCTCGGCCCGACATCGCATTCTTCCTCCGCTACTTGGGCTCAGCGCCACGCTCGGCGCCAGCCGCCGGCGCCGCCCTGCCGCGCCTCGCGCCAGCCGCCGCCGGCGCCGCCCCAATCCACCCGCCTGCCGACAAACTCGCGGCCACGCCAGCCCGCCTGCCAATGTCCGAACCTGCCGATCGCTTCGCGGCCGCGTTCCGGAGACGAGGCGCGGAAAGGGGCGCGCCGCGCGACCGCACCCGTCGCGCTTCGCTCGCCGCGAACGACCGCCAGTCCCTCGCGTATCGCAAAGGCCCGGCCGGCGATGAAGCCGTGCGCGAAGAACCCCGGTCCAATAGGGACAAAGGCCAAAGCCGGCGGGGCGATCACCAAGGAGAACGCCGGCGGCGCGAAGATCACCGGCGGGGCGGCGACGGCGGCGACGATCGCGGGCGGCGGCAACACAACGATCGGCGGCGGCGTTGCCGCGCCGATCAGCGGCCCGGCGGGGGCGGGCCCGCGGCCACCGCCGGCGACGGTGCGGCGGCGATCGGTGGCGGAGCGATCGCCGGAAGGGCCGCGACGACCGGCGGCGGTGCGGCGTAAACGAGCGGCGGTGCGACGATCAGCGGCGGCGCGACGATGACCCCGAACGAGGCGCCGAGCGCCAAGCCGCCCCACGGCCACGGGCCGGCGCGCCAACCGCCGCCCCAGCCCCACCGGCCCGAGCCCCAGGCGTGGAACCAGCCGAAGCGGTGGGCGGCGGGAAAACCGCGAGCGGTCGCAACGCCGCGCCAGCCGCCATGATCATGCCAAGCTGCTTTTCCGCGCCAGCCGACGCCCTCGGCCCGAGCGCCATGCTCGCGCCAGATATTGCCGCCGTGCCACCCGCCCCCGCGCCGAGCGCCGCCCTGCGCAGGCCAAGCGTTGTGCCCGCGGAATTCGCCGCCGCCGCCCCAGGCCATGGCCGGGCGGGCTGCCGCGATCGCCGCCACCAGCGCGGCGCCGACCAGGAGTTTCGTTGCTGTCGGCCTCATCGGGACCCCTCGATCCGGAATTGCCACCCGCGGCATTTTATCCTAAATCCGGCTGTTGCGGGCGGCTCACCAGCCGCCGCGTCATCGCTGCTCAACCTTGGGTGGTAGTCTCAGGCCGGCAGTAAAACTGGCGGCGGCCGTGGTTTTTGGCCGCGAAGATACTTTTGCAGGGCTTCCCTGAGGATACAGGCCCATCTTTGGGCATCGGTCAACTGCTCCGCAGTTTTCCGAAGCGTAGCGAAGAACCTGGCAATCCTTAGCAGAGCCATTCTCGCATGCTCGCGGCGACCGTGGCTGGAGGTCACCGTCAGGCGGGTCTGGCCGGCATGCCGGGTCTGTCGCGCCACCGCGTTGAGCAGCAGGGAACGGGTGGTCAGCGCTTCGTGGTGATGATCGGGGTCGGACAGACGCACGTACAGCGTCCACCAATTGTAGACCAGGGCGATCAGCCGAGCCATGATCTGGCAGCGCGTCAGGTCCGACGTCGTGAACCCCGCCCAGCCCCACTGGTTCTTCAACTCGTCGAACGGGTTCTCGCTGTCGGCGCGGTCGCGATAGAGTTGGGCGAGCGCGCGAATTTCCAAATCCACCGAGGTGACCAGCACGGCAAACTCCCAGATCTCGGCGCCCGACTTGGTGCCGGTCCAGAACAGATCGGCTTGGTCGTTGTCGCGCGAAACCGTCACCGCCAAGCTCTGCGGCAAGCGCCGGCGCAGCATGACGACGCGCCGCGAGCGACCCCAGCCCTGCAGGCGCAGTTGCGCTTCATGACCTTGCCAGCCTTGCCCGGCATCCACCCAGCCGCCGCGCCCCATCATCTTTTCGATGCCGCGCTTGACCCCGCTCGTCAGGCGCAGCTTGAACAGATAAGGCATGCCTTCCTGCTCGCACCGCGCCATGTTGCGCTCGTTGCCCCAGTTCTTGTCGCCGCGCACAAAATCGGGCCAGCACCCCCGCGGCAGCGGCTCCAGCAGCCCCCACAGATGCGGCTCGGAATGCTTGGAGGTGTGCTCGTTTCCCGGCCTTACCACCACGTCCAGCGCCAGACGAGCCCCACAGATCTGGAACGCGTGATAGGCGTGCGACGGGCGCCCCGGCTTGTGCGGGTTGTAGCCCACAACCGCCCCCTCCTGATGCCCGTAGAGCGGCTTGACCGTGGTGTCGCAATCCAGGATCCACGGCGTGCTGAGCAGCGGCTCCACCGTGTCCTTCAGATGCCGATGCAGCCAAGCCTCGCCCGCCGCCGCATCGATCTTGGCAAAGCCGCGACGCACCGCGTCCTCGCTGACCACTCGGCTCATCCCCAACAGGGCCGCACTGACCAAATCGCCCCGCAGCGCCGTCAGATGCGCGTAGCGCCAATGCCCGGCCAGGATGCCCAGCACCGCCGTGCCGATCACGTCGCGCACCGCCGGCGCGTTGCCGCTCGTGTAGACCAGCGGACAATCCGCCAGCAGCGCCTCAAACCGCCCGCTCAGCTTCAAGTATTCGGCAAAAAAAGCCAAGTGGCCGAGCGGCGTTACCGCAGCATCTGCATCCCACTCAACCCGCACCGGTCCCGCGTATGTGTCGACCACCACCGGGCCGTCGGCAAATTCCCCCGCAACCATAGGTAGCTCACCCGCCGGGTGGACAGTCTGAGGCAGATTCTCATTCGACATGCCCAATTATATCAAATCTCTCCTTCTTACCGAGCCGCGCGAACTGCGCTTTTTAGGTTTATAGGCGGGTTTACACCGCTCATCCCGAATCGAAAAAACGTCAAGGCATTCCCGAGTGCGGCCGGCGTTTGCGCTATGATCGCCGCAGGGGCCCGGGAACGCGGAGCGCGAACGTCATGAAAAGCAAGATTTTCGCGAGCTTTGCCGAGGCGGTGCGCGATCTTCCGGACGGCGCCACGATCGGTTTCGGCGGGTTTGCGGTGGTCGGCATGCCGATCAACCTCTACGGTGCGGTCGCGGCGCAGGGGGCAACGAATCTGACCTGCGTGTCGAATACGACGCGCGGCGGCGACACCCTGCCGGCGGCGGCGCCCGATATGGGCTGGATGATCCGGAACGGGCAGGTGAAGAAGGTGATCTGCGCCTTCACCGCCCCGACCCGCGCCTCGCAGCGGCTCATGCTCACCGAATATGTCGCGAAAGGGTTGATCGAGGCCGAATTGGTGCCGCAGGGCACCTTGGCCGAGCGGATGCGCGCCGCCGGCGCCGGCATTCCGGCCTTCTACACGCCGGCGGCCGTCGGCACCGAGTTGGCGCAGGGGCGCGAGACGCGGTTCTTCGACGGCCGCGAATACCTGCTGGAAGAAGCCCTGCCCCTCGACTACGCCATGATCCGCGCCTATCAGGCGGATGCCGAGGGCAACCTGCGGTTCCGCCGTTCGCAGCGCAATTTCAACCCTGTCATGGCAATGGCGGCGCGGGTGACGATCGTCGAGGTAGAGGAGGACATTCTGCCGGTGGGGGCAATCGACCCCGACGACGTGCACACGCCGGGGATCTTCGTCCACCGCCTCGTCAAGATCCCGCCGCCGCCCGAGGGATGGTGGCCGCAATTGCCGGCGAGCGCCGCGCCATGAGCGAACGGGCAAAGGGGCTCAACCGGCAGCAGATGTGCGACCGGCTGGCGATGGAATTCGGCGACGGCTGGATCGTCAATCTCGGCGTCGGCATCCCGACCCTGTGCTCGAACTTCGACTTCGGCGACAAGGAGATCATTTTTCAGTCCGAGAACGGGGTGATCGGCTACGGCCCGCTCGCCGCACCGGGCCGCGAGGATCTGCACCTCGTCAATGCCGGCGGCCAGCATGTGACCTTGCGGCCCGGTGCCGCGGTCGTGCATCACGCCAATTCGTTCGCGCTCATTCGCAGCGGCCGGATCGATGTTACCGTTCTCGGCGCCTATGAGGTCGCCGAGAACGGCGATTTCGCCAATTGGAAGATAGCCGGGCAAGAGGGCGGCGGCATCGGCGGGGCGATGGATCTCGCGGCCTGCGCCAAGCGCGTTTTTGTCGCGATGGAGCACCAGACGCGGGACGGCCGGCCGCGGCTCGTCGAGCGCTGTACGCTGCCGCTGACGGCGCGCGGCGTCGTCAAGCTCGTCGCGACCAATTTCGGACTGTTCGCGGTGACGCCCGAGGGCCTCGAACTCAAGGAGATAGCCCCCGGCGTCACGGTCGACGAAGTCGGCGCGGCGACCGGCTGCCGCCTGATCGTGCGCGGCGCGGTGCCGACGGTGCGGCGCGCGCGGTAGCGCCGCCGGCCGACGCATCGACCCAAGGGCCTGCCGGCCATCTCGACGCCGATGCCGGGTCCTGCCCCTTTAGAGACCTTGCCGGCGCGATCGGGGAACGGCGAGGTTGGGTAGAGTCGGAATGTGGCGCGGTGGCCTTAGGTCAGGCATGCGTGGTGCCGCCTCTTTCGTTTGGCGGTGCCTTAGTGGCTCGACCATAGCTCCGTTTCCACATCCCGCTCATCGAACCGGACATGCGGATTTCCCTGCATCCGGCTCTCGGACAAGACCTCACGCCTTCGTCCACGGCACGTCGTGCCCAAGCCGGGTCAGACGCACGAGCCCGAGGGTCTCGTAGAGGTGCGAGAGGGGATAGCTGCCGCCCTTACATCGTCTGGTCTTGTGCTTGAAGCGCAACCACCGACGCAACCGCACAGCCGTGTAGTTGTCGAGCGCCCGATACGCCGGATTGACGGTGCCTACCGAGAAGTAGTTCGCCCATCCGCGAAGGGTGCGGTTCAACTTACCCACCAGCTCTGTGGTTTCTTGCCAGGTATGTGCTCGGACGGTCAGCGCATGGACCTTGTCGACCACACGCTTGATGCTCTTCTTCGATGGCCGCTGTCCCAGGCGAGCCTGGCCGGTTCTCGGAGAATACATCCGCCCGAACGTATAACCCAGGAAGTCAAACTCCCCGTCCGGAACCTTGCAGATCCGTGTCTTCTCCTCGTTCACTGTCAGCTTCAGCTTGCCCATGATCGCGCGCAGGTGATGCAGCGCAGTCTCCGCGCTGCCCCTTCGGCACAGGATCACAAGGTCGTCCGCATAGGTGACGAGGCGAGTGCCGAGGCTTCGCTCAAGGCCGAACTTCTTCCAGCCCAACACGAACCGGCGCATGTAGAGGTTCGCCAGTAGTGGTGAGAGGGGCGAGCCCTGCGGAATGCCGCGCCGGTGGTCTCGCGCCTCGGTCGTGCGTGTTGTCCGGCCCCGTTGGTCGGTTTCTTCCACGGGGCAGTCCAGCCACATCTTGATCAGATGCAGCACGCGCCGGTCAACGATCCGGCGCGCCACCGACTTTAGGAGGTCGGTATGCGGAATGCTCCCGAAGTAGTCCGCGAGGTCGGCGTCGACGACTTCCGGGTGGCCACGGAACAGCCGCTCCTCCACCTCGACGACTGCCTGCTGGGCGTTGCGCCCAGCGCGATAGGCGTAGATTTCCGGCGGAAGATCGGCTTCGAAGATCGGCTCCAGCACCAGCATCGCTGCGGTCATGCAGACCCGATCCCGCACCGTCGAGATGCCCAGCGGCCTGAGTTTGCCGTTGGCCTTCGGTATAAACACTCGTCTGATTGGCTCCGGCCGGTAGCTCTCCTGCCTGAGCGCAAGCGCCAGTTCAGCCAGCCACCGTTCGACCCCATAGGCCTCGATGTCCGCAAAGTCCTGACCGTCTATTCCCGGCGCCCCCTTGTTGGCGCGGCACTGGGCATAGGCATGCGCCAGAATGTCGTCGCGGCTGATCTTGTCGTACAACATAGAAGCGATAGCCGGCTTCTGCCTTCGCTTTCGCGTGTGACGCCCTCTGCAGCTTCTGAACACTCTTCGGAGTTGATAGGTTGCCCAATCTCCAGGTCCCTCACTACTTCCTGCGTCTGTCTTGAACCAAGGCCCCTTCCCTCCACCGGCATTACCCGGCTTCACCGGTACTACGGGCCTCTCCGCCACCCCATTGCGCCCGGCCTGTCCCTCGCGGGCGTCCGGTTGATCATCCCTGATCACGCATTGGGGCTTCCCGTGTTGCGCACGCTTTCCTTGTGTACATGCTGCCGCCACTACCCCGGTGCAGCAGATGGGCCTACTCCTCGCTCAAACTCGCCCATCCGTATCAGCCTTCCCCGAAACCACTATCGGGTCGGCCTGCACATCGACCTTTTCGAGGATTGCTCGGCGTTTACTCACGTTGCGGCCTGCACACTCGCGCGGTCACCAAAACCGTGACCGTTATCCGAAGGCTTCAGACATTTCGTCTCCTCCATGCCTGCTCCGGCTGCTTCCGGCTGGAGCGGTCGCCGGGCGGGGCTTGCACCCGCTGGAAAAGCGCCGCCTTGTCACGGCGCACGTGGTGAGCGGTCCCTCGCCGAGACGGGCCCGATCCTTGAGTTCGCGCCGAAAGCGGCCGTCGTAGTTGGTCCCTTTCGCCCCGGATCACTCACCCTTGGGTGGCGCATCCGGCGTGAGGCGGTTACGTTCGGGAAGAGCCGGGTGCGGGAAACCGCACGCCCGGATCTGTGAAGGGCGAAAGCCGAAGGGCTGAGCTCCTCGACCGCAACTCATCCGCGTTCGGCCGGCCATGCGATGACCATCCGATCACTCAACAGTCGCGATGCTCTACTCCCCGCTCAAAGCCTCCATGCGCTGGATTGGCTAAATTTTTTCCTTGCGGCGTTGCTGATGGGCTTCGGACCATTTGTTGCGGTTTATCTAACAGATCGCGGGTGGGTTGCTGAGACCATCGGACTTGTCCTGACTGCAAGCGGACTCGCTGGATTATTAACCCAGGTTCCCGCCGGCGAACTCATCGACATCGTTAGAGCAAAGCGGGCGGTAGTAGGAATGGGAACTGCTGCTGTCATTTTGGTGGTGTTGACTTTGCGACTACGGCCCGATTTTCCAGCCGTCTTCGCTGCGGCGATCGTACAGGGCACGGCCGGAAGCGTCCTCGGGCCGGGGGTAGCCGCTATCAGTCTGGGCCTAGTTGGGCACGAGGCGCTCGCTCAGCGGCTCGGTCGCAATCAGCGCTTCGCCGCTATCGGCGGTCTTACGGCGGCCGGGATCATGGGTGTCGTGGGCTACGTCCTGTCCACCCAAAATATCCTCCTCGTCGCCGCCGCATTAGGGTTCCCCGTGCTTTGGGCGCTCCACCGGATACGCGCCGCAGATATTCACTTTGGCCGGTCTTGTGGGGTTCCCGATCACCACGGTACAAACCCTCAGAGAGCCCGCCGGGCCTCGCTCCTGACAGATCGTCGCCTTCTCACCTTCGCCGTCTGTCTATTTCTGTTCCAAGTCGCGAACGCCTCTATCCTGCCGCTGGTCGCGGAAACGATCGTGCACACCGAAAAACGTTGGTCCTCGCTCGTCACGTCAGCGTTGATCGTGGCCCCACAGATCATTGTTGCGTTGTTGGCGCCATGGGCAGGCCGGACCGCCGAGACCTGGGGACGTCGACCACTTCTCCTCCTCGGACTCGGTATGGTACCGATTCGTGCTGGTTTTTTTGCTTTCGCCGCGGCCCCGGAGCTGCTCATCGCAATCCAGGTTCTGGATGGCCTCACCGGAGCTACCCTCGGCGTGCTGACGACGCTGGTCGTCGCCGACCTCACCAAGGGGACCGGCCGATTTAACCTGACCCAGGGACTCGTCGGTACACTTTCCGGGATCGGCGCTTCGCTCAGCACTTCAATATCGGGTCTCGTTGTCGAGCGATTTGGCCATAAAGCCGGCTTTTTGAGCGTGGCCATAGTAGGTCTTGTAGCCGTCGCAATTCTTTGGGCGTTCATGCCGGAGACGAAGCCCTCGGCACTTCCACAAAGACCCGGCGTCCGTTGACCCCGAACACCCTTGCCTTTCTGATTACTCAGCGAACATCCGGGCAAAACGGATCGGAGGCTGCTCTCAGTTGCGCGACCTTAGACCCGATATCGCAACGCTCGACCAGCGTGGGGTCACCCTTTATCACCTCGAAGGCGGTCCGGTCGCCCTCACGCCAAAATCGGATGTCGAGCTTGTGCTTGCCGACGTGGAGGTCTTGCACGGTAAGGTCGGGCAGCCATCGCGGAAGCGACGGGTCGACGTACAGCTTGTTGCGAGGCGCATCCGGCAGGAACCCCAGCAATGCCTGAGTCAGCATAAAAGCCGATCCGGCGGCCCAAGCTTGTGGGACATTCGCGCCGATGTACTGGACAGGGAAGGTACTCTCGTCACGCTCGAATGCAGTATAGAGCTCCGGCAATTGGTTGAGCAGGAAATGGCTTGCTGCAAGGCTGATGTCGTGCGCGATCCGCGCCACCTCCGCACCGAAGCCGTAGAATTTGAACCCCATAGCGATGATCGCGTTGTCGTGCGGCCAGACCGAACCCGTCTGATAGTTGTACGGATTGAACGCAGGATGATCGGCGGAAAGCGTGCGAATGCCCCATCCGGTCCACATGTCCGGCGCCATCAGTCGTTTCACGACCTTCGCGGCGCGCTCGGGGGGCACGATGCCCGACCAAAGACAGTGTCCCGCGTTTGATGCGACGCTCAGCACTTTTCTCTTCTCGCCGTCTAGCGCATAGGCATAGAAGCCAAACTCTTCGTCCCAGAAGGCTTGGTTGAAGCGGTCGAACAGGGCTCCGGCTTTGGCGCGCAGCGCCTGGGCGCGGTCGGGCTTGCCGAGCGCATCGAACACCTCGGCCATGCGCACCCAGGCACTGTAGACATAGCCTTGCAGCTCGCAGAGTGCTTTTGGCCCTTTGACCAACGTGCCATCCGGATAGACGACCGAGTCACCGGAATCTTTCCAGCCCATGTTTTCATAACCGACCGGCGAGCGCGTCTCGTATTCCTGGAACCCATCGCCGTCGCGGTCGCCGTACGCGTCGATCCAGGACAGGCATCCTTCTGCGGTCTCGAGATGCCGCTCCAGCAGCCCCCGGTCGCCGGTCGCCCGCCAAGCAGAGTGCAAAGTGATCAGGTAAAGCGGCGTGGCATCTGCTGTACCGTAATAGGGCGTGTGTGGGATCAGTTTGAAATGCGCAAGTTCGCCATAGCGCATTTCATGCAGTATTTTGCCGGGTTCGGCATCACGGTTGGCGTCGACTTCCTTCGCCTGGAGGGAGCCGAGGATCTCCAAAGCTCCACGCGCAAACTCCGGATAGATCAGGGTGTTCTGCAGCGAGACGATGAGGCTGTCGCGTCCGAACGGGGCGACGAACCAAGGAAGACCGGCGGCCGGCAGGAAGACCATGTGATCCGTGCCGGCAATGGGCAGACGGAGCGCGGCCATGTCCTCGAGCGCCTGGCGAAATAGCCGATAAAATTCTTCATTGCTGGTCTGGATCTTGACAACATTTTGCAGCCAGTCCGCCATCGTCTCGGCGTGGTGCGACATTCGGCTATCCGAGATGCACGCGGTCGGCGCAGCAAAATCCCGGTCGCCGTCGGCCAGGCTATAGCGGAGGCAGCAATGCCAGGCCTTGCCAGGTTCTAGGGTTACCTCGAAGCTGAGCCGGCCGTTCGCATATACCGCCCTGGTCGGCGTCCGCGCTGGCGAAATCGTCAGCGCACGGCTGAAGTCGCGGTTGCGATAAGTGGTGCGCAATCGCTGATGCGGTTCAGACCAATCTGTGGTGATCCGGCCCCGTCTCACAATGTGCCCCGACTTCACCTCGAAGATATCTGCGAAGTCGCAGCGGGGCACGATCTCGAACTGGAATCTCACCGACTTCATGCTGTTGTTGGTAACGTCGAGGTCTTCGTGCATGCCGCCGCTTATCGATCGGCTGATGGTCAAACCAAGGGTACGTGGGGGAACCGTCCCGTCCTCAGTGAGCAGGGTCCGATTGGTGAGGAAGATGCGAGCGGCATAGTAATTGATCGGGCCACCATTTAGCAGCTCCCAAGGCTCGCCGTTAGCATAAATGGCCCAACTGCTGACAACCCGCGTGTCGAAGAAGTAGAGCCCCTTTTCACTCGGCCAATTGATCTGTCCATCCTGCCCGCTGATCAGGACCGTCTGGCCTTGGTGGATGGAGATCTGCGGTGGTCCGACCTGGACTTTGAACGTCATAACGTGGCCCCCTGGTTTGCGCAGCGGTGTGGTCCCGACCAGTCAAGCTCGAAGCTTCACGGAAAGGTCCAATGGGAGCTGCTCGTCAAGCGGCACGCGCATCGGCTGGGACTGATCGGCATGCGAGGTCAAGCACTGCGACGGCCTGCGCGCGCCGAACCGACGGGCATTGACGCAGAAACTCGTCGAGCGTCTCGCCGCCCTCCAGATAGTCGAATCACGATTGAATTGGTACCCGCGTACCGAGGAAGACCGGCGTCCCGTTAAGAATATCGGGGTCGCGGGAGGCAACTTCGTCAAGGCGCATCATTCCGTCGTTCCTTCCGATCCGGTCTTTCCGGCGAGATATGACCATGCGGTATCGCTAAGACAACCGTCCTCGCCGATCGCCGGTCGTCCGGCGGGTCATAGCTTCATCACCGCCGTCGCAGCCGAACTCGCACGCGCCACCAGTCCGTCGCCCTAAGCCGGCGGCCAGTCTCGAAGGTAAACCGGGTCGCTGACCATCTGCTTCGGAGCAGATCAATCCAATCCTTGGGAGGACGGAGAATGACCGCTCGTTGCGCCCTTTGCGAGCAGGCTGTCCCAGCCGGTCGACGGCCACCGGCGCTGGGGTGGCGAGGGTCGGCTCGGGGACGACCATGCGCACAGCCAACTCCGTTCCCCCTCCCGTCCCGGCGACGCTGCCGGCGGCCAGCGCGATCGTCAGCGCCATCCACAGGCCGGCGGTGAAGAACAGCCATGCGATCGCGTCGCCGACCGCCGCCTCACCGCTCGACGCCGCTCAGCCGGTTGGTCCGATCAGGCCCAATTCGCGCAATTCGGCGAGCATCCGGTCGGGCGGCGCCGGGAATTCGGCCGCGAACCGGTCGGCTGGCGCCGCATCGGAATTCAGATAGCGCCAGCCCTGGAACGGCCGGCAGCTGCGCGCCAGGGTCGGCACCAGCGCCGGGTCCACCTCGATCACGCAGTGGCGCCTTCCGTCCGCGTCGTGCCCGCCGCGAAATTCGAGGAGGCGCTGGCGCACCCGGATTTGGCCGCGGATTACCCAATAGAGCGAGCCGCCGTCGAGCAGCTCGGCGGCACGCCGCGGCCGGTTCCTGGTCAATATCCAGCTGCCGCCGCGCGCGGCCGCGCGCGCCGCCCTGACCTGGCGCAGATGCTCGAGGTCGTCGATGCCGACGGCGAGCTTGACGAGATGCAACGGCACCCGGCGGCCCCCTCAGCGCCGATCGCCGGCGGGTCGATCATCCTCCGGCGGCGCCAACGCGATCAGCGCCGCGCCCTCCTCGACGAGATCGCCGACGCTGCACCCGACCGCGGCGACGACGCCGTCGGCGGGTGCTGCGATCGTATGCTCCATCTTCATCGCCTCCATCGTCAACAGCGGCTCGCCGCGCCGCACCTTGCTGCCGGCCTCGACCAAGAGGCGGATCACCCGTCCCGGCATCGGCGCTGTCAACCGGCCCGCGGCGGGATCCTCGTCGGCCCGCGCTGCCAGTGGATCGAACTCGACGAGCCGCCATCGGTCGCCGCCGACAACAACCATGATTTCGCGGCCGTGCTCGAGCACCGTGACGCGCCGCCGCACGCCGTCGAGATCGATAGCCAGAATCCCGTTTTCGAGCGGCTCGCCGCTGGCGACGGCTTCGCGATCGCCGAGCTGCAGCAGCCAGCCGGCGGCGCCCGGGCGGGCGGTCACGATCCGCTCCGCCGCGCCATCGCGGAAGACGAGGGTCTGAGGGATGGCGCCGCTCGGGCTCCAGCCGTCGCTGCGCGCCCAGGGCGAGTGGCGGTCTTCGGATTGGGCCGCCGTCGCCGCCGCGGCCGAGCGACGCGCTTCGAGCCGCACGAGCGCCGCGGCCGCGAGCGGCACGTCGTCGGCCGGCCGATGCGCCGGCAAGAGCGCCTGCTGATGGCGCTCGATAAAGCCGGTATCGGCCTTGGCGGCGGCAAAAGCCGGATGCGCTGCGAGCCGCGCCAGAAAACCGAGATTGGTCGAAACGCCGAGGATCGCGGTTTCGGCGAGAGCGCGGCGCAGCCGGTCGACGGCCGCCGCCCGGTCCTCGCCCCAGACGATGATCTTGGCGATGAGCGGGTCGTAGAACGGCGTCACGGCGTCGCCCTGCCGCACCCCGACGTCGATTCGGGCGAGCGCGGCGGGCGGAAATTTGAGCCGGTGCAAGGTCCCGGTCTGCGGCAGAAAGCCGCGCTCGGGATCCTCGGCGTAGAGCCGCGCCTCGATCGCATGACCCTTTGTCCTGACCTCGTCTTGGCGCAGCGGCAGCGTCTCGCCGGCGGCGATGCGGATCTGCCATTCGACGAGATCGAGCCCGGTCACCGCCTCGGTCACCGGATGCTCGACCTGCAGCCGCGCATTCATCTCGATGAAATAAAAGCTTTCTTCCGCCGCCACGAATTCGACGGTGCCGGCGCCGGCATAGTCGACCGCCCGCGCCGCGGCGATCGCCGCCTTGCTCATCGCCCGCCGCCGCGCCGCGTCGAGCCGGGGCGCCGGCGCCTCTTCGATCACCTTCTGATGGCGGCGCTGGATCGAACAGTCGCGCTCGAACAAGTGGATCGCGTTGCCGTGCCGGTCGGCGAAGATCTGGATTTCGATGTGCCGCGCCCCGGCCAGATATTTCTCGATCAGCAGCCGATCGTCGCCGAACGCGGCGGCCGCTTCCCGCCGGGCACTGTCGAGCGCTGCGGCAAAATCGGGGCCGCCGCCGACAATCCGCATGCCGCGCCCACCGCCGCCCGCCGCGGCCTTGATCAGCACCGGAAAGCCGATCCGTTCGGCGTCGGCCAAAAGCCGCGAGGGATCCTGATCGGCGCCGTGATAGCCGGGCACGACCGGCACCCCGTGCCCGGCCATCAAGGTCTTGGCCGCGGCCTTCGACCCCATCAGGCGAAGCGCCGCGGCGGGCGGTCCGATAAAGACCAGTCCGGCGGCGGCGCAGGCTTCGGCGAATTCGGCGTTTTCCGCGAGAAAGCCGTAACCGGGGTGCACCGCTTCGGCGCCGCTCTTCCGCGCCGCGGCGACGATCGCTTCGCCGTTCAGATAGCTTTCCAGCGCCGGCGGCGGGCCGATGAAATGGGCCTCGTCGGCGAGTGCCACGTGCAGCGCGCCGCGATCGGCCGCGGAATAGACGGCGGCGGTGGCGATCCCCAGCCGGCGCGCCGTGCCGATCACCCGGCACGCGATCTCGCCGCGGTTGGCGATCAGGATCTTCGAAAACAAGATTCACCACGGAGACACGGAGGTGAATGAGAAAAGCTCTTGCGCAACAGTCGTCTCTCAGGTCGCTTGGATGCGTGCTATTATTTCTGCTTCCGCTCGGCCGGCTTCGGTTGATCGGACCGCTTTCCGAGCATCGGCGGGACGAAATGGGCGGGTCGTGCGCCGCAACAAGATCACAAGCTGGAAGGCGATATCCCCAGTATGGGGCAACAAGATTGCGCCTGGTTTCCCAACGCTTTTATCCATGATGTTCAATCCTCTATTCACGGCGAAGAACCTCTGTGTACTCCGTGTCTCCGTGGTGAGTTACATCCGGAACACGCCAAAGCGCGTCGGTTCGATCGGGGCGTTGAGGCTGGCGGAGATCGCCAGTGCGAGCACCATCCGCGTCTCGACCGGGTCGATGATGCCGTCGTCCCACAGCCGGGCGCTGGCGTGGTAGGGATGGCCCTGGCTCTCGTACTGGGCGCGGATCGGCGCCTTGAACGCTTCCTCTTCGGCGGCACTCCACGCCTCGCCCCCCGCCCTTTTGGCGTCGCCGCGCAGCTGCGCCAGCACCGAGGCAGCCTGCTCGCCGCCCATCACCGAGATCCGGGCATTGGGCCACATCCACAGAAAGCGGGGACCATAGGCGCGCCCGCACATGCCGTAATTGCCGGCGCCAAAGCTGCCGCCGATGATCACGGTGAATTTCGGCACCTCGACGGTCGCGACCGCGGTCACCATCTTGGCGCCGTCCTTGGCGATCCCGCCGGCCTCGTATTTGCGCCCGACCATGAACCCGGCGATGTTCTGCAGGAAGACGAGCGGGATGCCGCGCTGCCCGCACAATTCGATGAAATGGGTGCCCTTCAAGGCGCTTTCGGAAAACAGGATGCCGTTATTGGCGAGGACGCCGACCGGATAGCCCCAGATCCGGGCAAAGCCGCAGACGAGGGTCGGGCCGTAGAGCCGCTTGAACTCGTCGAATTCGCTGCCGTCGACGAGGCGCGCCAGGATCTCGCGCACCTCGTAGGGCTGGCGGGTGTCGGGGGGGAGGATGCCGTAGATCTCCGCGGCCGGGTAGGCGGGCTCCTCGGACGGTGCGATGGCCAGCGGGACGCGCTTTGCGCGGTTCAGATCGGCGACGATCCGGCGGGCGATGCCGAGCGCATGATGGTCGTCGAGCGCGAAATGGTCGGTGACGCCGGAGACCCGGCTGTGCAGCTCGGCGCCGCCCAGTTCCTCGGCGCTGACGGTCTCGCCGGTGGCGGCCCGCACCAGCGGCGGGCCGCCGAGAAAGATCGTACCTTCACCTTTGACGATGATGCTCTCGTCCGACATTGCCGGCACATAGGCGCCGCCCGCGGTGCACGAGCCCATGACGACGGCGATCTGCGGGATGCCGGCTGCCGACAGCCGCGCCTGATTGTAGAAGATCCGGCCGAAATGCTCGCGGTCGGGAAACACCTCGTCCTGCGCCGGCAGATAGGCGCCGCCCGAATCGACGAGATAGACGCAGGGCAGCCGGTTTTCCGCGGCGATCTCCTGGGCGCGCAGATGCTTCTTGACGGTGATCGGAAAATAGGTGCCGCCCTTGACCGTCGCGTCGTTGGCGACGACGACGCATTCCCGCCCCATGATGCGGCCGATGCCGGTGATGATCCCGGCCGCCGGCACCTCGCCGTCGTAGAGGCCCCAGGCGGCGAGCGGCGAGAGTTCGAGAAACGGCGAGCCCGGATCGAGGAGGACCCGGACCCGCTCGCGCGGCAACAGTTTGCCGCGTGCGAGATGGCGGCGCCGCGCCCGGTCGCCGCCGCCCTGCCGCACCAGTGCCACCCGGTCGCGCAGCTCGGCGACCAGCGCGCGCATCGCCGCGTCGTGGGCGCGAAATGCATCGGAGCGCGTGTCGAGCGCGGTCGAAAGAACCGTCATCCCTGCCGGACAACTTGCATGAGGCCGGCTGCTAGAGGCAAGCGAAACGGCGCTGCCGCGCGGTCGTCGGTCCCGCCAAGAGCTGACGCGGCAGCATCTTCACGGGCACTAATCGGGCGCGCCGTCCGTTCGCATGTCGTGCGCCGCAAACATCGGGAGCGACGGATGGCGATCGAGACGCGAGAGCTTTACAGCAGCCCCAACGGAGACAGCTGGTTCCTCGGCCACGATCCGGCCACCGGGGAGGTGTTCGTCAGGCACGAACCCAATGCCCTGTCAGGCGGTCGGCCGAGCGATATCGAGATCGGCGCATTCCTCAGCCGAGGCGAGAGGAATCCCGAACATCAGGCGCTCCTGCGCCTGATCGGAACGCTGATCGAGGGCCGCCCGGAACCATGACCCGCGATCGCGGTTATCTCCTCGACGCACAAATTTGGAGTTGGCGATGATCGACCTCTACGCGATGGGCAGCCCGAATGTCGTCAAGATCTATATTGCCCTCGAAGAAATGGGGCTGCCGTATACGGTGCATCCTGTCGACGTGTTCGGCGGAGAGCAGTTCAAGCCCGAGTTCCTGCGGCTCAATCCGCTGGCCAAGGTTCCGGTTATTACCGATCACGAGGGACCGGGCGGAAAGCCGTACACCTTGTTCGAATCGGGCGCGATCCTCCTCTATCTCGCCGAGAAGACGGGTCGGTTTCTGCCGAAAGACCCGGTTGCGCGGTTTGATGCGATTGAGTGGATGATGGTGCAAATGACCCTGGTCGGGCCGATGTTCGGCCAGTACGTGCATTTCATGCGCTTTGCCCCCAAGGGCGACGACTACGCGCTCGATCGCTACCGGACCCAGGTGCGTCGCGCTCTCGAAGCCTTGGAGAAGCGGCTCGCCGCGGTACCGTTCCTGGGCGGCCAGAGCTATTCGATCGCCGACATCGCGACCTATCCTTGGGTGCGCAATGTCGGCACCTTCCTCGGCAGCGAGGCGGAGGCGGACTATCCGAAGCTGATGGCTTGGGTCGCAACGATCACCGGCCGGGCGGCGGTAGCGCGGGCTTTGGCGGCGGTCGAGGACGTGCGTGTCAAGACGACCCCGTTCGACAAGGCCGGCGCCGAAGCGATGGATCGCCTCTTCGGCCGCGGCCGCTTCGCCGCCTAACGCCGCGACCTGCGGCGCCGGATCTCGATAGGGTTTGTCGGTTATTTGAGCAGGCGGTGATCGTACAACTACAGGTTTATCATCGCGACCGCTGCGGTATCTCGTAATTCCGCCCGCTCGGCACGGAACCCGTGGTCGCGGAATAGCGTTAATTTCCGGACCGTTGTTGTGCCGCGCGGAAAACGTCTTGCCGCCCCTCCGGCCAACCACCCTGCGGATACCGGATCGAGGTCATGAGGATCGCCTGCGTCTCACCCCTGATGGAGGCAGTGCCGCCCAAGCTCTATGGCGGCACCGAGCGGGTCGTCGCCTATCTCTGCGACGAACTTGCGGCACTCGGCCACGAGGTCACGCTGTTCGCTTCCGGCGACAGCGTGACCAGGGCGCGGCTCGTGCCGGTCTGGCCCTGCTCGCTGCGCCTCGACCCGGGAATGCGGGATTATCTGGCACCCCACATCGTCATGCTCGAGCTAGTGGCGCAGCGCGCCGCGGCGTTCGACATCGTGCATCTGCACATCGATTATCTCGGCTACCCGACCCTGCGCCGCTGCGACGTGCCGTCCGTCACGACCTTGCACGGCCGGCTGGACCTGCCGGAACTGCGCGCCGTCTATGAGACTTTCGCCGACGCGCCGGTGGTGTCGATCTCCGATGCGCAGCGCGAGCCGCTGCCGCAGGCGAACTACGTCGGGACCATTCTGCACGGTATCCCCGAAAGGCTGCTGCTCCCGGGTTTCGGCCACGCCGGCTACCTCGCCTTTCTCGGCAGGATTTCGCCGGAGAAAGCGCCGGACGCGGCAATCCGCATCGCCGCGCGGGCCGGGATGCCGATCAGGATCGCGGCCAAGGTCGACCGGGTCGACGAGGCCTATTTCGCCGAACGCATCGAACCGTTGCTTGCCCTGCCGCATGTCGAGTTCATCGGCGAGATCAATGAGGAGCAGAAGGCCGAATTCCTCGGCCATGCGGCGGCATTGCTGTTTCCGATCGCCTGGCGCGAGCCCTTCGGCCTCTCGATGATCGAGGCGATGGCTTGCGGCACGCCGGTGATCGCGTTTCGCAACGGTTCGGTTCCGGAGGTCGTCGATGACGGCGTGACCGGCTTTATCGTCGGCGACGAGGACGAAGCGGTCGCGGCCACGCAACGTCTCAAAAGCCTCGACCGGGCCCGCATCCGAGCCGTCTTCGAACGGCGCTTCACGGCGCGTCGGATGGCCGAGGATTATCTGAAGATCTATCGCGAGCTGATCGGGCGTCACCGACCGCTGCAAGAGGCGGTTTGAGCGGGCATGCGCGGCGACGGAAGCTCGGCAGGCTCGCCGCCGCCACTGTCGCCGTTTCGTGTCCCAGCCGCTGTCGTATCGAGCCAGGGCCGGCGGGTGTTGAAACATGGCGACTGCTTTGCCGTGCTCGATGCGCTCGGCAACGTGCAGGCCGACGGACCTGCCGCCGAGGGATTGTTTTTCGAGGACACCCGTTATCTGTCCCGGCTGCTCAACTCGGTTGGCGGTCTGAGGCCGGTGCTGCTGTCCTCGTCGGTCATCGAAGGGAACGATACGCTATCGGTCGACCTCGCCAATCCGGACCTTTTCGATGGCACGTACCTGCGGCTGCCACGGACAACCCTGCACATTTCGCGCGAGATCGTACTCGGTGAGGGCGCATTGTTCGAGACGCTTGACATAAGCAATTTCGGCAGAGCCGAGGCGCGCTTTGCCTATGCCTTCGAGGCCGCGGCGGATTTTGCCGATGTCTTTGAAGTGCGCGGCAGCCGCCGCTCGCGGCGGGGGACAACGCTGCCGGCGCAAATTCTGCCCGAGGGGCCGGTCCTCGCCTATCGCGGGCTCGACGGCGTGTCGCGGCGAACGCGCATCGTGGTCGACCCGCCGCCGAATACGGTAACGCCGACGGGCGCGATCTGGGACCTGAGGATCGCCCCCGGCGAGAAGCGTCTCTTGAACATCGCGATCCATTGCGAGCACGACGGCCGTTCGACGGCCCGCGCCGGGCGCGAGGCGGCGCTGGCGGCGCTAGCCGGATGGCGCGCCAAGCGTCGGGCGGAGACGGCGCACATTTCGACGGACCATGCCGGGTTCAACGAGTGGCTCCGCGCCTCGCGCGCCGACCTCGACATGCTGGCGACCGAGACGCCGCACGGGCTCTACCCCTATGCCGGCATTCCGTGGTTCTCGACCATATTCGGCCGCGACGGTCTGATCACCGCCCTCCAATGCCTGTGGCTCGACCCCGCTCTTGCCGCCGGCACCTTGCGCTTTCTTGCCGCGCATCAGGCGCAGACCGTCGACCCCGCAGCCGAAGCCGAGCCGGGGAAGATTTTGCACGAGACCCGCCAAGGCGAGATGGCGGCGCTGGGCGAGGTGCCGTTTGGTCGCTATTACGGGAGCGTCGACGCAACGCCGCTCTTCGTTTTGCTGGCCGCCGCCTATCACGCGCGCACCGGCGATCTGGCCCTCGCCCGCAAGCTATGGCCCCACATCGAGGCCGCTCTGCTTTGGATCAGCCGGTTCGGCGACCAGGACGGCGACGGCTTTGTCGAATATCAGCACCGGGGCGGAAAAGGGCTCGTCAATCAGGGATGGAAGGATAGCGACGATCCGATCTTCCACGCCGACGGCTCGCTCGCGGCAGCGCCGATCGCCCTCGTCGAGGTCCAGGCCTATGTCTATGCCGCCTATCGCGGCGCCGCCAAACTGGCGCGGGCATTGGCGATGCCGCACCGCGCCCGCGAGTTCGACACTGCGGCGGAGCGGTTGAAGGACCGTTTCGAAGCGGCATTCTGGCTTGACGATCTCGGCAGTTATGCGCTGGCGCTCGACGGCGCCAAACGGCCCTGCCGGGTGCGGACCTCGAATGCCGGACATGTGTTGATGGCCGGGCTTGCCTCGCCCGACCGGGCGGCGCGTGTCGCCGAAACCCTGATGTCGCCGAGCTCGTTTTGCGGCTGGGGCATCCGCACCGTTGCCGAGAGCGAAGCCCGCTACAGTCCGATTTCATACCACAACGGTTCGGTCTGGCCGCACGACAATGCGCTGATCGCACTTGGCTTCGCCCGTTATGGTCAGCAGCCGCCGCTGCTCGCCGTGTTGTCCGGGCTGTTCGACGCTGCTTCGCTGTTCGAGCTAAAGCGTCTGCCGGAACTGTTTTGCGGCTTTGTCCGGACTAGCCGAACGGCCCCGACCGCTTACCCGGTCGCCTGCGCGCCGCAGGCATGGTCGGCGGCCGCGGCATTTGGCGTGCTCGGCGCGGCGCTCGGCATTTCGTTCGCGCCGGATGAATGTCAGATCCGTTTCACGCGGCCGACCTTGCCCCCGTGGCTCGGCGAAGTCCTCCTGTCGAACCTGCGCCTCGGCGAGGCTTCGGCCGACCTCGTGCTGCGACGCCGCCGCGACAACGTTGCCGTCAGCGTCATCCGTCGCGACGGCCCAGTCGAGATCGTTCTGACCGGCTGATCGGGAGACCTTCGCGGCGAGGCGATGTCGCCGCGGATTCGGCTCTGCCGCAAGGATTTGCTGATGTCGAGTGCGACCGTTTCCGACCAGAAGCCCGGCAGATTCCTGTTGAAATACGTCCGCCGCCAACTCGGCAGCCACCTCGTCGTGATGTCGGCGGTGCTTGCGGCGGTGGGCTGCGCCATCGGTTCGCAATACGGCGTCAAGAACCTGGTCGACGCCCTCCACGGCTCGGCCGATGCCGGGTTATGGTCGGCGGTCGGCCTGCTGCTGGCGCTCGTCGCCGGCGACAATCTGCTGTGGCGACTGGCCGGCTGGGTCGCGGCCAGCGCCTTTGTCGGGGTCGCCGGCGATTTGCGCATCGATCTCTTCGAGCATCTCTCGGGCCACGGTTCGGGCTATTTCGCCGACCGCTTTCAAGGCGCCCTCGCCGGCCGCATCACGACGGCGGCAAACGCGGCATACACCCTCGTAAACGAGTTGACCTGGCGCACGATCCCGCCAGGCGCGGCGGTGGCCCTCAGCATCGCCGTGCTCGGCACCGTCAATTGGGGCATGACTTCGGCGCTCTCGGTGGTGGCGATCGTCATCGGCGCCGCGATCTGCTGGTTGGCGGCGCGAAGCAGCCATCTACACGACCGCTTTGCCACACGGGCAGCCGGCGTCAGCGGCGATCTCACCGACGTGATCGCCAATATCGGGCTCGTCCGTGCCTTTGGCGCCGCTGCCCGCGAGCGGCAACGCTTGTCGGACCGCATCGCCGAGGAAATGTCGGCGCAATGCGAAAGTGTGCGCTCGCTCGAACGGTTGCGCCTGTTTCACGCGACCTGCGTGTTTGCGGTGTCGGCCGGGGTCCTCGTATGGGCGGTCCTGCTGCGGCGTGCGGGCCGCATCACGACCGGCGACGTGGTCCTCACCACAACCTTAGGTTTCACGGTGCTGCACGCCTCGCGCGATCTGGCGATGGCGATGGTCGACCTGGTCCAGCACTTTGCCAAACTCGGCGAAGCGGTTCGGGTCCTGTGTCTGCCGCATGAGATGCGGGATGCGCCAAGTGCGCGGCCACTGATCAATCTCGGCGGTTCGGTTTCGTTCCTCAATGTCTGCTTCAGCTACCCCAACGGCACTCGGACCTTGCAGGATTTCACGCTGCATGTCCCGGCCGGCCAAAAGATCGGGCTCGTCGGCCGCTCGGGCGCCGGGAAATCCACGGTCCTCGCCTTGCTGCAGCGGCTCTACGACCCCGAACGGGGCCATGTACTGATCGACGAGCAGAACATCGCCGAGGTGACGCAAGACAGCCTGCGCCGGTCGATCGCGGTCGTGCACCAGGACATCGCGCTGTTCCACCGCTCTGTCATCGAAAATTTGCGGTACGGCAAGCCGGGCGCGAGCGATGAGGAAGTGCGCCGCGCCGCCGATGCGGCGTATTGTACGGAATTCATCGCTCGGATGCCGCAGGGTTTCGACACCGTGATTGGCGAGCGCGGGCTGAAGCTGTCGGGCGGCCAGCGCCAGCGGTTGGCGATCGCTCGCGCCTTCCTCTGCGACGCACCGATCATCCTGCTCGACGAGGCGACCTCGGCCCTCGATACCGAATCGGAACGGCTGGTGCAGGAGGCGCTTTCCCGGCTCGTTGCCGGGCGCACCTTGATCGCGGTGGCGCACCGGCTGTCGACCCTCGACGCATTCGACCGGATCGTCGTTCTCGAGCGCGGCCGCATCGTCGAAGACGGCTCGCTGGCGGAGCTGCGGCGGCGACCGGGCCTTTTTCGCCGCATGGACGCCTGGCAGCGAGGGCCGGTCGGAGAGCCGTGATCCCGGCGCCGTTCCAACGGCGGCGCGCCTTCTTGGCGACTGCCGGCGCGCTGCTCGCGCTTGGCGTACCGGGCGCCGCCTTTGGCGGGGTGCGGGAGCCGCCGAAAGTCGGCGCCGCCGCCAAGCCCACGGCGCCAAAATCCGGTCCGCCGGCACCCAAAAATCTCGAGCCGCTGCCGCCCGCTCAATACACCGGCATCCTCGGCAAGAAGGTGACAGATGCCGACGGCAAGGATCTGGGCCTGCTCGTCGATGTCATCGTCGGTGCTGACCGGTCGCCGCGCGCTGCCGTCATCGATTTTGGCGGATTTCTCGGCGTCGGCAGCCGCAAGATTGCGGTCGATTGGCGGCTGGTGAACTTCGCCCCCGGCCGGATATGGCTCAGTCTCGATCGGGCCGAAATTCAGGGAGCGCCGGAATACCGGCCAGGCGGCGCCTCGGACGAGATGGTCGGACCGCCATGGCTCGGCCCGCTATCGCCGCCTTCCGGCAAATGAGCGGGCGCACGGCCGGGACACCGAGGTGGAACGGCGGCTGGCCGGCGGGGTTCTCAAGCGAGTTCGGGCTCGACTGGCTCAACCTTTTCGTGGGCAACATTCAAACGGGCTTCGGGCCGTTCGTCGCGGTCTATCTGACGACCCAGAGCTGGACCACAACCTCGATCGGCTTGGCGCTCAGCTTCGGAACGATCACCGCGATGGCGAGCCAAGTGCCGGCGGGAGCGCTCGTCGACCGCATCGCCGACAAAGCCGCGGTCGTGCTGTTCAGCATCCTCGCCTTTGGCGTCAGCGCTCTGCTGTTCGCCGTCAACCCGGTGCCGCTGGCGGTTTACGTGGCGGAAATGCTCCACAGCTTTTCGAGCTGCACGCTGGCGCCGGCGATCGCCGCCCTGACCCTCATGGTAGCGGCGCCGGCGATGCAGGGTCCGCGATTTGGCCGCAACGCCCGGTTCGCTTCGATCGGCAACGGGATCGGCGCCGCGTTGATGGGCGCTTTCGGCTATTACGTCTCGGAACGCAGCGTGTTCTTTTTGACGTCGGCGCTCGCCTTGCCGACCCTCTTGGCCCTGCCGTCGCTGAGCCGGCTGGCCCGCTCGACCCGGCCGCGCGCTCGTCCCGGCGCGGCCGAACCCCGGCCGGGCAGTGCGGCGCACCGGGTGCTGACCGACCGGGCGCTCCTGACCTTCGCCGCCTGCGCCATGCTGTTCAACCTCGGCAACGCGGCGATGCTGCCGCTCATCGGCAGCAACCTGACCCGAACGGTCGGCGGCGCGGCGAGCCTCGTCATTGCCGCTTCAATTGTCCTACCGCAATTGGTCGTGGCCCTGATCTCGCCGGCGGTCGGCCGCCTTGCCGAGAAGCAGGGCCGGCGGTTGGTTTTGCTTCTTGGCATTTGCACCTTGCCGATCCGCGGCGGCCTGTTCGCGGTGGCAAACGATCCGGTCGTCATCGTGCTGGTCCAGATATTGGACGGCGTCGCCGGCGCGAGCTTCGGCGTCCTGGTGCCGCTGGTCACCAGCGACGTCGCCGGGCGGTCGCGGCATTTCAACCTGGCGCTGGGCTTCGTCGGTCTGGCGATCGGGATTGGTGCCACGGTGAGCACCGGCCTCGCCGGGTCGGTCGCCGACCGCTGGGGGCAACCGGCCGCCTTTGCCGGTCTCGCCGCGGCGGGGCTGGCGGCAGCCGGGCTGGCCTGGGGTGC
Organism: uncultured Alphaproteobacteria bacterium; assembly: GCA_963772295.1. Lineage (GTDB taxonomy): Bacteria > Pseudomonadota > Alphaproteobacteria > ATCC43930 > CGMCC-115725 > AP-15. The sequence goes on along the minus strand of CAVYWO010000013.1, from coordinate 86,440 downwards.
GATGCCCGAGACCAAGAGCCGGGCGCAGCCGAGTGGGGCCGCGACGCAATAGGGCCGCCGCCAAGGAACTCAGGGCAAAGCCTCGAGGCGTTCGGCCTCGTCGAGCAACCGCAGACGCCGCCGCGCCAGTGCTTCATCGAGACCGGAAAAGCGGCCTTTCCCCTCCTCGGCAAATCGCTGTGTCGGCCAGTTGGCCCATGATTTGATCACCATCGTGGATTATCATTGACGAGGATCGCATCATGGCAATCGCCCGCACCAGGCCGCTGGCCGGACCCGTACCGCACCCCGGCGAGGTGCTGAAGGACGAACTGGAGGCACGCGGCCTTTCCGCTCACGCATTGGCGATTGCGCTGCGCCTGCCGGCCTCCCGCATCGGCCAGATCGTCCGCGGCCGCCGGGCGATCACGCCGGAAACCGCGTTGCGGCTCGCCCGCTACTTTGGCGGCTCGGCCGCGATCTGGCTGCGCCTTCAGGTGGCTTACGATCTCGCCCGCGCCGAAGCCGAACTCGCACCCAAGATCGCCGAGGAAATCACCCCGGCCGCCGCCTGATCCGGGACGCTTGTTGGTGCCGTGTCGCGGTTCTGCCGTCAACCTGGATACGTCCGCCGGGCACCGAGGGTTTCGAGACGAAGGATCTGAAGGACGCCAAGGCGCTGCTGGAAGAACTCGGCGCTCCGGCGCCGGCGGCGCGCCCCCAGCTTGCCAGCCCGGATGATCGTCGGTTTCGCTGCTGATGATCGTGGCCGGGTAAGAAGACGTGGACGTACTTTGCTCGTGTAAAGTTCGGACCGATATAGTGCTCCGAGATTCGCTTGCATTCCTTCTTGTCGTCCCGGCCGACGGGTCCGCGCGGAGTTCATCCCCGGGCCGCGCGGAGCGCGGCCCGGGGGGCGCGGCCCGAGGACAGGCTCCAGCCGGGACCCATTTCAGCGATAGATACCGGCTTTCGCCGGTATAACGAGAATATTGAGGCTGTCCTGTATTGAAAAGAACTTCGGAGACATGATCCTAGTGTTATGATGCGCAAATAACTATACACATGTCACGCTGCCTTCTTTCGCGTACGACGCACGGTGCAGCCGGGCTGAATCTCTTCCAGCCGCCGCCGACAGCGCTCGATCTTGGCGAGGATATCTTCGGCTTGCGCCCGCCAGATAAAGGGCTTGGGATCGCGATTCCAAGCCGCAATGAAGTCCTCGATCGCGGCCACCAAGTCCGGGACACTGGCAAAGCTGCCACGGCGCACGGCTTTGCCGGTCAGATCGCCGAACCAGCGTTCCACCAAATTCAGCCAGCTGGAGCTGGTCGGAATGAAGTGTACCGTGAAGCGCGGATGGCGCTTCAACCAGCGTTGGACCTGTGCGGTTTTGTGTGTGCCGTAGTTGTCCAACACCAGATGCAAATCCAACTCCGGCGCGTACTCGGCATCGATCTGGCGCAGAAAGCGCAAGAACTCCTGATGCCGATGGCGCGGAAAACACCGCCCGCTGACCGTTCCGGCCGCCACGTTCAGCGCGGCAAAAAGTGTCGTGGTGCCATGGCGCACATAGTCGTGCGTCCAGGTGCCGCAACGTCCCCGCTTCATCGGCAGCCCAGGCTGCGTGCGATCCAAGGCCTGGATCTGACTTTTTTCATCCACGCACAGCACCACCGCGTTCTGCGGCGGATGCAAGTACACGCCCACCACATCCAGCAGCTTCGGCACGAATTGCGGGTCGCGCGAGAGTTTGAACGTCTCCTGCCGGTGCGGCTGCAAGCCGTGCTCCTGCCAGATGCGGCACACCGTGCTCGCGTCCACGCCTTGGGCCCTGGCCATCGCCCGAGTGCTCCAGTGCGTCTGCCCAGGCGGTTTGCTGCTCAGCGTGGCCTTCACAATGCGTTCGGCCAGGCCCGGCTGGGGTTTGCGTCCGCGTCCTTCGGCCACCGCCCACAAGCTCTGCGCCCCCGCGGCGACGAAGCGCTCCCGCCACAGCCGACAGGTGTGCCGATTCAATCCAAGCTCCTGCGCAATTGCCACGTCGGCGTATCCCTCATGCGCCAGCAAAACAATCCGGCAGCGCTTCACCACCTGCTGCGGCGTGCCATGCGCCCGAACCCATCCTTGCAGCAGTTCCTGCTGTTCGGCTCTCAGCTCCAGAGTGGCTACCCAATTCCTGCTCACCCGCTGAGTAGGCCACAAGGCGAGCCAAATGTCTAGTTATTTCGGCAGCAGTACACTAGCGGTGCATCCCGGCGGCGACGCCGCCGCCGCGGCCGAAGCCGGGCATCACACCGTGGCCGAAGCCATGCGCCAATCGCTGCTCGAAAGCAGCGTTGAAACGATGGTCGAACGGGGGGCGGAAGCGGTGAAATTTTCGCGCACTGGTGATCGCCGGCGCGAAACCAGAGAACCACGGCCAATCCGCAAAATCCGGGTAACTCTCGGGGTAGCCGTAGTCGTCGGCAGAAGCGGCCGCCTCCGGCGGCGCCGGCCCCCAATAGACCTGTGGCGGCAGTCCCGGCGTATATTGGGTAAATTGCCAGCTGCCGTCGGCTTGCGGGCAGGCCACGATCATCGCCGGCAGCGGGTAGCGGGTGCAAGCGGCAGCGCCGGGCGACGATGTCGGATCGCCGCCGCGCAGCACCGTCGGTTGCAGATCGGCTCCATTCCGGCCGGGGGCATCCTCCAGGGTCCAAAAGCCCGGCCGGCGCGGCGTGAGGTTGGCGTCGCCGCAAGCGGGGCCGGCCGGATGGTCGGCCGTCGCGTCGGCGGCCGCGGCGGGGCGGCAGTCGGCCAACGTCGCGGCGGACGCGCCGTGACGGCAAACCGCGAGTCCCAATAGCAGGGCGAGGAGCGCGATCCGGCGCATGACCGGCCGATCAGCGGCGCATCCCGACGGCGGCCGGGGCGGCCCCCATGGGATGGCCGAAACCCTGCGCCATCGCGTGACCGAAGCCGGGACGGACATGAAAATGGTGGAAATGCTGGACGATGACCACGGTCGGCCCGATCCCCCAGAACCACGGCCCCGCCGCCCAATCCCAATAGGGCCAGTAGTCGAAGTAGCCCTCGTAATCGGGATAGGCGGAGGGATAGAGTTCCCCCGGCGGCGCCGGCATCAGATACACCTGCGGCGGCAATCCCGGTGTCGTCTGGGTGATCCGCCAGCTGCCGTCGGGCTGCGGGCAGGCCTCGATCGTCGCCTGCTCGGGCCGGCCGCCCACCGTCACCGGCACGGTCGTCGTTTGGCACGCGAGCGCGGGCGCCGCGACCGGTGCCGCGGCTCCCGATTGGGCGGCTGTCGGCGTGCCGGCGGTCGGCGGGGTCACCGGGGTACAGCCGGCACCAGCCAAAACCATGGCCAGGATCGCGATCGGGCGCATGCTCGCCTCCGCACCAGATATGGTGGGGCGGCCGCGCTTTGCGAAGGGGCGGGGATTGCGCCGGTTTGACAGCATGCCCGCCCGCGACTAGGGTCGGCTCGCAAAAAGCGGCCGGAACCCGGCCTCGGAGCCGGAAAGGGTCATGCCGTCAGACGTCGCTGGAAAGCGTTTGCCGTGGTACCGCACCCTCGGCCGCGAGCAGTGGCGGGTGCTCGTCGCCTCGAACCTCGGCTGGCTGTTCGACGGCTTCGAAATCTATGCGCTGTTTCTGACCGTCGGCTTCGCGCTCCATCAGCTGCTCGTTCCGACGCAGTATCAGGCGATCCCGCGCTATGTGGGCTATGTCCTGGCGACGACGGTGTTCGGCTGGGCGACGGGCGGCGTCCTCGGCGGCATCATCGCCGATTATATCGGCCGCAAGCGGACGATGATGCTGGCGATCCTTGCCTATTCGTTGACGACGGCGCTCAGCGCCGCCGCCTGGAACTGGCAGTCCTTCGCGATCCTGCGGTTTCTCGTGGGGATCGGGATCGGCTCGGAATGGGTCACCGGCGCCTCGATCGTTTCGGAAATCTGGCCCGACCATCAATATCGCGAGTGGGGGCGGCGCCAGGAGTTGCCTCATTTCTCGACCCATGTGACCAGCAAGACGGCGCTGATCCGGTACTCCGAATGCCTTGCCGTCGAAGTGAAGTATTATAGTATCGACGATCCCCGCGACGGGGCCGCGCACCGTGCGCACCGCCATGGCGGAATATTCGCTGAACTCGCCAGACGGGAGAACCTGGCTGCCCTCGCCTCGTCAGATCTTCGACGAGGGCCGCGGTTTGCCCACGGGGCGGCCGCCCGCGTTGATGTTGGCCCTCGCGTTCGGCGCAGCCGACGGGCCTTCTGGGTCCTTCATCCAGCCGCAAAACGATCTTGGTAATAATTCGATAGGTGAGCATCCGCGCTCAGTGTGCGGCCGGAGCGGGACCGCCCGGCTGGACCTTGCGATGCGGCCGTCCACCTGACCGTTTCGAATGCTCCAACGTTAACAGAAGGATTTGCTATATGGCCGACGCCGTCGCAGGTCCGTGGACCTCGCGCCGTGGACCGCTCCGTGTTCGTCGCCACCACGCTCGAAAAGGGGGCATGCCCCGAAGCCGTCATTGAGCAATTCTGCGAGTTCCTCCACGCGGGTGGCGAGCGGTCCTTCGCCTCGATCAAGATTTCCGGATCACGCCGCGGCGCTACGGTCGCGGCATCCGCTTGCTGACGCGAGGGCGGATCGCGCTAGGTGGCGGGATCGCCGCGCTTCAGCGCGTCGTCCCACTGCGGGGGCAGGTCGGAACCCTTCACGCTCCAGCGCGTGAAGCGCGACGCGCCCATATGCGGGGCCAGCGCCTGCATGACGGCGGCATGCGGCGGCGCCGCGACGAACGCCCGCAGCGCCGTCTCGTCCTCCCATACCGAGAGCGTCCAGAACCGCTTGGCGGCGAGCCGTGCCCGCAAAGAGTAGCCGACCAGGCCGGGACTTGTGCGCAGCTGGCGCCGGATTCGGGCGCTGTAAAGCAGGAGCCGGGGAATGCTCCAACCGCTGTTGAGCGGCAAATACGAGAGCAACGCGACGTAATCGCGCTCGGGCGCGGCGCGCGAATGCGACTGCCATGGGAGTTCAGCCATCTTTAGGGACCTCGTGCTTACTCCAACGCGCACTTGGTGACCGCGCGCGCCGATGAATTATCGGGTCGTGGCTGCACCCAACTCCCACCCGAGATTCCGACCGGCGGCGCTACATCGTCAGGTCGATCGGTTTGCCGTCCTTGATCACCGCTGCAACATGCGTCGGGTCGCCCAGCACCGCGATGTTTTCGCAGGGATCGGCATCGAGGATGACGATATCGGCGATCATTCCCGGCTCGATCGTTCCGAGCTTGCCCCGAAGCCCCATCGCCAGCGCGTTTTCCCGCGTTTGCAGCACGATCGCCTGCAGCGGCGTGTAGCCGAGATGCTTTACGAAAAGCGCCGCCTCGTAGCCGTGCCATTTACCCGGCGTCATCACCGCGGCATTGCCGCTGTCGGTGCCGAGCAGCAGCCTGATGCCGCGCGCCTTCGCCGCCACCATCGCCGCGACGTTTACCTCGAGCTGCGTCTTGAGCCGGTCGCGCATCGCCGGCGCCACGCCGATCCCCCGCTCGGCCCAGATTTCGCCCTGGGTGAAAGCCGGCATGATCGGGATGCCAGCCGCTGCCACCGTGTCGAGATCAGCCTCGGTAGCGAGGTCGGCGTGGAACATCCAATCGACGCCGGCCAGCGCCGAGTCGCGCGTCGAGCCCGAGCCACGCGAGTGGATCGAGACCTTGGCGCCGTGCCGATGCGCCTCTTCGACCACCGCGGCGATCGCTGCCCGCGACAATGTCTGCGCGTCGCCCCAGCGCGAGTTGGCGATCTTGATCATGTCGACCCCGTGCGCGCATTGTCGACGCGTCTCGCTGACAAAGTCTTCGACGGTGCGGCACAGCACCCCGGTTGCATCGTCCGGTAGCTCGTCATCGGCCGAGGGCCGGTTGTCGAAGATGCCGCCGGGCGGCGTTAGCGCCCGCCCCGCGCAGAATATCCGCGGGCCTTGCAGCATCCCGGTGTTGACCGCGTCGCGCAGCGTCGCGTCGACGAACCACTTGCCACCGGGGACCGAGACGCTGGTGAACCCCGCGCGCAGGATCGGCATCAGGTTCTGGGCTGCGCGCAGCGTGCAGAATTCGGCGCTGGTCGGAAAGCCAATCCCCGGTGGCGCCCCTTGGAACATCGACAGATGGACATGTCCGTCGATGAGCCCGGGGAGGATGAACCTGCCGAAGGCGTCGATAACTCCGGCCCCGCCACCCTGATCGAAGGGCGCTTCGGGGCCAACCTCGGCGATCTTCCCGCCGCGGATTACGATCCGGCCGTTTGGCCGCGGCCTGCCGCCGGTGCCGTCGATCAGCATGCCGTTTTTGATGACGAGGGTACCGTCCGGGGGCGAGCGCATCGTCGTCTCCAAAAGATCCGTTCGCAACCTACGACCCGCGGCTCCTTACGTTAAGCGCCGATTGCAACAGCGCGAGCGCTTGTCAGCGCAAGATAGAAATGTCATCCGGCGTGCAAAGTAGAGATGACACACCGGCTGGCAAGAGGGGACCAGCGCGACCGCGGATCATCGCCAAAGCCGGGGGTGCCGAACGACAGCCGGAATTGGCTCTGCATGGGTGACGGAGGCCTCGGCTGCATCCTTGGCGTTGAGCTTGGGCAGCGCATTTGATTCTCCCGCTGGAGCGGGAGTGAGCTACGATTGTTGGTGGCCGGTGAAGCGGAAGTGGGTGCTGCTCGACAGCATCAACGGAGAACGCGCCTATGGAAGATCCAGTGTTTCGGAGGTGGGATACCAGAACCATCGCCCATTCGGCGGCTCGTCGCGACCGGCGCTATGTCGTAACCGCGGGAGTGGTCGAACGCCCGGTTGCCGAGCGGCCGACCAACCAGAGCCTGGACGCCGTCGCCGAATGGCTGGTCGGAGCAGCAGCACGTGAGATTCCATCGGGCCTACACGCCTTTGATGAATTCGCTTGGCGGATGTTGGCGACCGGCCTGCCACTGCTGCGGGTGACGCTCCATGTCGGGGCGCTGCACCCGCAATTCCTTGGAGGCACCTTCATCTGGTGGCGCACGAGCGGACAAACCGAGCAAATTCTCATCGCCCACGAGATAACCGACTCGATTCATTTCAACCCAGTGCAGCGCGTGATCACTGGCGGCGAAACGCTGCGGCGACGTCTCGATGTTCCCGACGAGACGCTCGATTTCCCGGTGCTTCGGGAGCTGAAAGCTCAGCGTGCGACCCACTATCTCGCCCTGCCGATCCGCAGCGTCCACGGCCGCAACCACTATTACATGGTCACCTACGTGACCGACCGACCCGGTGGGTTCACGGCGGACGAGATTGCCGACATAACGCGAGTCTCCCAGCGCCTCGCGGTTGTGTGCGACATACAAGGTCTGCGGTGGGTTGCCATCAATGTGCTCAACGCCTATCTCGGCCCGAAGACCGGTCCGAGGGTCCTGGCCGGTCAGATCCGGCGCGGCGCCGGAGAGGAAATGACGGTTGTGCTTTGGTCCTCGGACTTGCGCGGGTTCACCGAGCGTTCGGACCGGCTGCCGGGCAATCGAATGATCGCAATCCTCAATGCGCTGTTCGACGCGCAGGCGCAGGCTATACACGACCATGATGGCGAGATCTTGAAATTCATCGGCGACGGTCTGCTCGCGATCTTCCCGATCGAGGATGGCGCCACGGCCAGCCGAGCCGCAACAAATGCACTCGAGGCGGCACAGGAAGCGCTTGCGGCCGTTCGTCGCCTCAACGGCGAGCCGTCAATGGCGGACGAATCGCCGCTTGAGATCGTCGTGGCGCTGCACGTCGGTAAAGTGATTTACGGGAACATTGGGGCCGCCCAACGACTCGATTTTTACCGTAATCGGGCCCGCAGTAAATCTGGTCAGTCGGCTCGAAGCGAAGGCGAAAACCCTCAACACCGCAATCGTGCTGAGCGACGATTTTGCGCGCGTCTATGGGAGACCGCTGATCTCGCTCGGCTATCACCGGCTGCGTGGGCTTGCCCAGCGACGCGAGCTGTTCGCGCCGCCGCTTGTCACTCGGGCGGCACCTGCTTCTTCACAGGGCGAATCAATAGCTTGTGATTTGACCTCCGAGCGCCGGGACGGTATTGGCCAGCATGGATGACGGAGGCCTCGGCTCCGCCCTTGGCGTTGAGTTTCCGCAGCGCGTTTGATTGTCCGGCTGGAGCGGGATTGAGCTACCGTTGTCGGTGCCGGTGAAGCGGAAGCGGGCTCTGCTGGGGAGCAACCCGCCGAGGAATAGCCGTTGGAGACTCACGCCGAGTGGCGGGAGCCGATCGGAACGGACCGGAAAACACCAAACCGGCGCTCGCGACAAAGAGCCCGGCGAGGAGAACACGTTGTCGTCGCCGCATGGGAAGATCCTCGCTGCAAGATCCGAAATTTTTCACCGTTCCAACCCTAGAGGCGTTGATTTCACTCAAACGAGACGATGCCGGTTTGGATCCCGGGCATGCTTGGATGATTGCGACGCGGCGTTTTTTACGCAAACTTGACCGAGATCATTGCTGCGCTTCGGTTGCCGCTCGGAGTCTCATGCGACGCCCTCAGGAGACGCGCACATGTACGGGGTCGTCGAGACCAGTTCCGGTAAGCTGCGAGGCGGTCTCTCGGATGGCGTGGCCGCGTTCGAAGGGCTGCCTTACGCCGCGCCGCCCTTTGGCGCGAACCGACTACGCCCCCCGCAGCCGGTTGAACCTGAGGGCGGCCCCCGCTCAGACGACGATGTGGTCCGAGGCGCGCTCCCGCCGCTACCGGAGACCAATAGCAAAGCATGACAAAACGCGTCGCAATCATTCAGGGCCACCCCGATCCCGCGGGCCATCACCTGCTGCACGCGCTGGCCGATGCCTATGCGGAAGGCGCAATAGCGGCGGGGCATGAAGTGCGCCGCATCGAGGTCGCACAGCTCGAATTCCCGCTGTTGCGCACCCAGGCGGAATTCGAGACGGGGGTGTTGCCTGCCACTCTCGTGCAATCGCGGGACGACATGCGCTGGGCGCAGCACTGGGTGTTTCTATTCCCGCTCTGGCACGGAACCATGCCGGCCCTTCTGAAGGGATTTCTCGAACACATCTTCCGGCCCGGCTTTGCCCTGGAATACAGGAAGGAAGGGTTTCCGAAACGGCTGCTGGCCGGCCGTTCGGCGCGCCTTGTCGTGACGATGGGGATGCCGGTGCTGCTCTATCGCTGGTATTTTGGCGCTTACGGACTGCGCAGTTTCGAGCGCAGCATGTTGGGCTTCGCCGGGATCAAACCGATCCGCGAGAGCCTTTATGGGCTCACGTTTGCCGACGAGAAGAAACGTGCGCGCTGGATCGAGGAAATGCTCAGGCGCGGCAGACGCGGCGATTGACGTCACGTCGATCGCCGCCGCACCGCAGCCTGGGCCGGCAGCCGCTGCGTCGTGCAATTCATTGGCGGCGCCTGATTGGCGTTCCGGCCCGATAAGGATGGAAACGCGCCGAGCATGAAACTCACCGGCTGTCATCGCAAGGCGCCCCCGGCCGGAGCCTGTCCTCGGGCCGGCCGAAGGCCGGACCCGGGGGCCGGAACCGCTCCGCTCCTCGCAATGACCATAGGGGTAAGGCGGGCGCGGTCGGGACGACCACTCGGTGTTTCTTGTTAGTCGCCCACCAGCGGCGCCGACCCGCAGGGAATGAAACTTCACCGCTGTCATTGCGAGGCGCCGATAGGCGCCGCGGCAATCTCGGCGTCGCGGAGTTTGCGGCGTCGAGATTGCTTCGCTGCGCTCGCAATGACAGCGAGGGTCGGCCGACGCGGTCCTGCCGGTTTGTTTCTTGTTAGCGGCTGGGCGGCGGATGCGCTGCATCCAGTGCATGAAGGTCGTCCGGGGTCAGGGTAAGCGAGAGCGCTGCGGCGTTCTCCCGTACATGCTCGGCCGAGCCGGATTTGGGAATTGCAATGACATTGCCATTGCGGATGGTCCAGGCGAGAGCGACGGCGGCTGCCGAGCAACCATGTGCGGCGCCGATACGTGCAAGCGTGGGATCACGCAGCAGGCTGGCGCCGGCGCCGCCGAGCGGCGAATAGGCCATCATCGGCATGCCGTGCTGCGCGCACCATGGCAGCAGGTCATGCTCGATGCCGCGATTGCCGAGGTTATAAAGGACCTGATTGGTCGCGCAGCGATCGCCGTGTGCAACACGGAAGAGGTCTTCCATGTCACTGACCTTGAAGTTGGACACGCCCCAGGCGTGAATCTTCCCCGCCGCGCGCAGACTTTCGAACCCCGCCACAATGCTGGAGAGTCCGGCGTACCGACTGGGCCAGTGCAGCAGGTAGAGATCGAGATGATCGGTGCCGAGACGGCCGAGGCTCGCGTCGCAAGCCCGCGCGATGCCGTTTCCCATCACGTGATTGGGCCACACTTTGGAGACCAGGAATACGCGGTCGCGCTGACCGGCAATCACGCGGCCGATCAATTCCTCGGATCCGCCGTAGCCGTAAATCTCCGCCGTGTCGATCACTGTCATCCCGAGCGCAAGGCCGGTGCGCAGCGCTTCTTCCTCGGCGGCTTCCGGACGTCTGCCCAGCCCGAGATTTGCCGAGCCCTGACCGAGCGCCGGGACCATTGTTCCATCATGAAACTTCACCATAGGGGTTGCAGCGCGAGCCGATGCACTCGATAGCGCCGCAATCATCGAGCCGACGGAACAGAACGACGCGCCGAGCGCCGCGCTAAGTCCATTGAATTCACGCCGGTTCAGCAACTGCTTGTTCATTCTTCACTCCCGGAGGCGGTCCGCGGCGGCCAGCAGATCAAGCTGCCTGCGGGGGATATGGTCATTTACCCCGCATCGAGGCTGCACCACGCGCAGCCAGTCACGCGCGGTATGCGCCTTGCTGCGATTTTCTTGATCCAGAGCTTGGTGCGGAACAATGACGATCGGCAGATCCCTCTCGATCTCGGCACCGTGATCCAGCGCAGCCGAGACGTCGATCCCGGCGACCCGTCGATCCTTTCGATTACCGACATCTACCACAATTTACGGACGAAGCCATGCGCTACAGCCGGGCAAGGACCTGCTCGGTCGTCACTTCCGCGGGGCGTCGGTGCAGTGCGTCGGCCTCGCCGGCCGCGAGATCGACGGCGGCCCTAAGCAGCGGTCGCGGGGCGTCGTAATGCGTCTCGCTGCCCGCTGCCGGCAACTGGATCTGGAACGGGACGCCTTTGACCGAAAGGAGCTGGTCGACCGGCAGCCGCGCCAGCCGCTGCTCCGCACTCCTTTCGACAATCTCGTCAAGGACAGCGAGCTGGCGGGCAAAATTCGCCTCGCCGCGATGCGCGCGCTGGACCGACAAGACGAAACTTTTCGCGACGAGATAGGTCGGTCTCCGTTGGGCATGGGCCGCCTTCTCGTTTAACTCTTCGATGGTCCTCGCCGCGGCAAGCACCCGGAATTCTTCTCTGGCGCGAGCGGCAAGCCCGGCCGTGAGGCTTTCGACAGCCGCCGCCGGTACCGGCGCCTCGGCGTCGATGTCGATCCCCTCGATCGCCCTGAAGCTCAAAATCACATAGGGCGCCACCACGCCGTGTTGATCGCGCCGCATCACGACATAGCCGACAAGCTCGGCGCCGTCGGTCGCCGGGATCGGCACGCCGACCCGTTGAATGCCGGGCGGCAGGCCCCCGGCAGCGGTCAAGCCGAGAATGCCCTCAAAGGCCGGATCGCCGTAGCTGGCAAAGCGCAGACAATCGATGCCGGGCAAGCCGCGCTCGTAAACATCGCGCGAGGCGGTCAATACGCAACCTTCGGGAGCACCCGGGATGTGCTTCAACTCGGCGGCGCGAGCGGTTTCGTCCGGCAGGACGCGGCATCCGAGGGAGCGCAGGTAAGGCGAATTGCCGATCGCCAGCCAGATGTCGTCGAGCGTCACCGGCGGCGGGTTCGCCTCGGCTCGCGCATCCAGGCGTTCGTAGATCTCGCAGAGGTCCTGCGGCGGGATCTCCATGCTCCGTCGGCGCGCCTGTGCTGCGCGGGCCAACAGACGCCCGTAGACGATGTCCTCCGCCGAACCGGCGTAGCAGAGGTTGAGGACGTAGACCTTCTCGTGCTGCTGTCCGATGCGGTCGATCCGGCCGATGCGCTGCTCGACCTTCATCGGGTTCCACGGCGGATCGTAATTGATCAAAAGATCGGCGCTTTGCAGATTGCGGCCCTCGGTCGCGGCATCGGTGCAGACCAGGATGTCGATCGCGCGGCGCAGGAACCGGTGCTTGACCTCATCCCGCTCGACGCCGACCCAATCACGCGAATCCGGATCGACATAGCGCCCGCCCTGCCCCGAATAGGTGCCGATCAGGAGGCCATAGTCGATCTCGCGCAGGCGGCGCACGACATCGTCGAGGGTGTCCTTGAACCGGGTGAACACGACGATCTGTCGCACGCGGTTGCCGGCGGCGCGGCGATTTTCCAGCACGCGCAGCAATGGCCGCAGCTTCGACGGCATCGCCGTAAGCTGCGAGACCCTGTCGACGAGCTTGTCGAGTTCGGCGAGCTCCCAGGCGAGGTCGTCGGGAGTGCGGTCGCGCAGCTGTCTGCCGACCGCTGTCTCGTCGTCCTCTGCATCGCCTGAGATCTCGTCTTCGCGCTCCGTCTCGTCGGGGCTTTCGGCCTCGGCCAGCGCATCGCGGGTCGCCGCGACGCGCTGGCGGCGGCGCCTGGAGCTTGTCCTCGGGCCGGCCGGACGTACGCTCGCTCCGACTGTTATAGGATTGCTGATTCTGGCTGGGACGCTTCCTTCAGTCGGCATTCATGCAAGAAGACATCTCCTTTTATCCAGTTCTCGGAGATTTTCTTTCCAGCCGCGGGAGTGTCTATCGAATCCCATTTGTACAGCTTCTGCCGAAGGCTCTCCAGCGGGGTCGATCCAAGCTTTTTAATGCCATGTAAAAACCCGACTTCGATCTTGCTACCCTTCTCCTCGCACTTCCGAATTATGCCCTCATAGTCCAATTTCGGAGGCACATAGTTCAATGGCTTGCTTGCTCCCTCATTTTCCTCCTTCGCTTTAGCAGCAAGCCGGATGATGTACTCTTCGGCGTCCTTCGTGGGAATAATCTGTTCAATATTAAGAAAGTGCTCATCACCCATCGAATAAGGGACGACGCGAATACACTGAACCCGCAGATTAAAATTCAGGAGCCAAAGCACTGTCGATGTCACTTCTTTACGAAAATTAGCAGCTACGAGGATAATGCGTGGATTTAACCCTTCGTTGATCGTAACATCCTCATATACGTCGGCAAAGAAATCCGCAATAGATGTTCTGGCGTCGGCGCGTGGATTGGTCTTGTCGAGGAATTGCTGATAGATGCTACGGACGTCTTCCTTAGACAGCGTAGAGCAATATGAAGCATATTTTAGAGCCTGCCATGTAACATCGCGGCCTGTATCATCGAGCTTATTTTCGATAAGGACTAGATAGCCGCGCTTATCGAGAGCAAGCAGATCAAGCCGCTCCGTAGTATCCGCAAACCCGGAAAATTCTTTTTGGATGACAAGAAGTTCTTCACCAAGACACGATGGTTCCTTAGCAATCCATTCCTGAAGGTTGGGACGCTCCTTAAAGCCAAGGTCACGGAAAGTGCGGACGGTAAGCGGCATGAGCGAATTTGATGCCGTATCTATTTTGTACATCGAAATGGGCCTTCCCGGCTTCCAGAATCAGCAATCCTATAACAGTCGGAGCGAGCGTCGCAAGAAGACCGGGTTGCTGCGGCAGTCGGTATTCGGCCGGCTGGCCGAGTACGAGGATGTGAACGACGTCGATCCCTCCGATGGCGGATTGTATCGCGAACTTGATGGCGGGAACCGGAGCATCAGACGCCAGTCGAAATCGAGCCTCAGCGCGCCTTGTCCGCTTCACCCGCCGGGTCCGCCATGATTGCTCCATCCGATGTTACGCAACATGTTGTATCCTATATGATATTCACGACTATTGCACCGCAAAATGCGGTACCATCCGGGGGAATGCGGGATTATTCGGTTGCGATCGGGTAGGCGTCTGAAGGTTGAAAGGGGGTGGGCGAGTTCGGTTTTGTCAGCGACCGTTCCGAGCGCGGGCCTGCCCCAACGCTTTCAGACGAACTCTATTCTCCAAAATCGCCCATTGCTGTTGAACAGCAATGGACTTCCAGAGCTGGCGGGTCATCCAATGGTCTATAAGGCAGATCGGTTAAGGAACGCGGACGGACGATCATAGAGCGCGAGCGAAATTCGGGACGGTTAATCGATTTCGCTAAATTTTTTCTATTACGTCTTCAGGGCCTCCTGGCTTCTAAGATTGTGTCCACCGGAAAACGGTTTAGGCCTGATTTGGAGGAAGGGCAGATCGGTTGATGAAACGTAGGTATACCAGACGCGAGAGCCGCTGATTTATTTAGGCGCATTTAACAAAGATTAAGCTTATCAAAGAAAATTCTATTGCGCTTCATAGCGTCTCGAAGCATCTTGTTGTAGTCAATTACCTCAAAATACACGTTGTAGGTTTTATTGAAGCCATAGTACCCCTGATTGTCCGGCGTTCTCAAGGCATCCATGTCCGCGAGGCTCGCCACCAGGGTGGGGGTAATGTCACAAATGCAGTATGCTGTCGCAGGAATTCTGTCGTTTGCGACTGATATTGGACGCCCATGAAACTTGAATACGCCAGACCGAATGTCGTTGATGAGCCGAAATGCCTGCCGAACTGGATTTTCCCGATCGTCGTAGTCGTTGCGTCCCGGACGCTTAAATTCTATCGTCGTAATTGAATTAATGGGGTTCTCCTCGGTGCGTACGTCGCTGAAGATTATCTTTTCGTCGAATATAACGATGTCACCGCGCTTCTCCGACGCAGTCTCAATCATCGGGTGTTTACTTAAGGGATTGTCCGAGCTTATGAACGAGTGAAATGTGAGCCGCTCATCGATCATCCAGAGGTTCTGCTGAGGGTATGGCGTGTCCTCGGACGTGTGACGCATGGGGAACACGAGCTGATGGACGACGCGTTCAAGCGGGTATTTCCGACCCCCTCCGGAATCGTTATCGCTCGTTCGACGAACTCCAGGATGATTTTGCGGTGTGCGACGTACTGGGCGAGCGCTGAGGCACCGAGCTCGTTGTATTGCTCCATGAATTTCGAAAACCGCCGCGAGTACTCGTCATAATCGTCGACTTTTTCAGCTTCTCGAATGATCCGGGAGCCTTCTTGCTTCATCCTCACTTCGCGCTGGTAGAGTTCGCGGTGGAGCGTAGTCTCGATCTCGACGCGCGAAGGTAGTGGAGGCAACTTATCGATGAACTCACTCGAATATTTTAGCAGGATTCGGTACTGCGGCGCGTCCCTGTGAACGAAGTGCTTGATGCGCTCCAGCTTAGCCGCATTTATCGTCTCGATGATCGAGGAGAGGTCATGCTGAATAAGCGGAAGCGCGTTGTTACGAATGTCGGAACGACGGATCGCTGTCGGTGCGAGCAGATCCGAAATTTCAATATCAGCATCGTCGACAGGGCCAAAATCAAAGTCAGTCCGGCCAGGTGCGACGTGCTCGCTCAAATACGGGCTTTGTATAACACCAAGATAAAAGAAACCCTCTGCGTCCTCATCGAACAGGCGTGAGGTTAGGTTCGGCAGATAATCTTCCAGATTGTCGCTAGTAACTGCTCGCTGAGCGGCAGCGTACACGAGTTTATGCTTCGTTGTACGGGAGGTTGGCAGACGGAAGCCGCGCATCGTAAATAGTACGTCGCTTACCGAGAAGGTGTGTGCTGACGCCCCGGCCCTGTAATCTTTCTCGAAAATGTCGTTGATGTCATACCTGCGGTCGTGATCACGAATCATAAGATGTGAGCAATTCGGTTCCAAAAGTACGAGGATGAAATGTTCTACAAGCTTCTCAACGATAACTTCGGCCCGGCGCGGGCATTCGGTCTTGTAAGGCTCGCGGTAGTTCACGAGCCGAATGACGGTACCAGCCGCCCCGGCGGTCACCGGTGTGGGTAGCCCACGTTCGTCGAGATCATAGTTTTCGTCGAACACGAATGCACGGCGAAGGAGGAGCCCGCGTGCGGCGTCGTCGGCGAAAATGCTTGTGATCTCCGCCCGATGGAACGCTTTCAGCCAAGTAAAGCGTCCGAGGCCCTTGCCGCCAATCCTAATCTTTTGGGGCGAGAATGCCGTGTTGAAAGAATCGGAATTGTCGTCGGTGAGGCCGATTCCATCATCGGCGATTCGGAACCCGATCACCGTCGGGTTCTCTTCCGGAAAGAGCGACTCCTCGCGCTCGATGTCGATCGTGATGTTGCCCTTCCCCGTCCAATTCACATCCTTGATCGCCTGAAAAGAGTTGATTACCGCTTCGAACAACGGCAGAAGCGGTTTCCACTTTGGCAAATTCGTCTGCCGGATCTGGTTCCGAAGATCGATTTTGATGGACATGGTGGCACACGCTTTGAAACCCGGGCGGAGATAATAGAGGAACGATACTAGAACGCAATGCAACGCCGCTTTCTCAAGTTGCCGGTCGAGCCGACTTTTGCCGAACGGGGTCGAGCGTCGACGCCTGGCATTCCGGCCCAGTACCTGCGCGTTTGCCCGGGTTCCTGCCGTTCCCGGTGCCTCCGCTGGTGCATATTCCGGGCTAGGCGGCGGGGCGCAGGCCGAAGCGGATCAGCGCCGCCTCGCGCTTGAGCGCCGGATCGGCAAGCTCGGCGGCCCAGACCTCGATGAGGTCGAGAATGCGAGCCTCGCGATCGGCGGCGGTGCGGCCGAGATAGGCGCGCGCGACCGGCGCGTCGCCGCGGCGGAATTCCAGGATCAATCCTTGCAACCGATCCCAATCGGTCTGCGGTGCCGCGAGCCGCCGCGGGTCGCGCTCCTCGGGCAGCACGAGGCGCAGCTTCGACCCGCGCCGCACCAGCGGCGCTGCATAGCCCAGCGCCTCGGCCTCGGCGCCGCGGGCGCGCCGGGCGCGTCCCCCGGCATCGGTATTGACGCCGATGCGCTGGCGGTCGACCTCGTAGCCGCCGGAAGCGGCGTGCAGCGCGATGCCGAGCGAGCGCGACAGGTTGAGCGCCTCATCCCAGGCAAATTCGCCGAGGCCGAAAATGCCGAACATCGTCAGCGCCATCCGCGTTTCGCCGTCGAGCTCGGCGACGGCGATATGCCCCTTGGTGAGGCGCGCGATCTGGCTCGCGGCGACGACGCTCGACGCCTCGTTCATCGCCCGCAGCGGGCTGACCGGCTCGTTCCCGTCGATGACCGGCCAGTGCTCGGACAGCACCTGCAGCGCGCGGCCGTAGCAGGCGACCATCTCGTCGACCGGATTGAGACGGAGCGGCGCGAAGCCGCGCAAGCCCTCCTCGACGGCACGACGGACGCGCTGCTGCACGCCGCTGCCGCCGATCCCGGTCCAGGCCGCCGGCACGGCGGCATGCTCTTCGCGCTTGCGGCAGGTCATAAAGATGGAGCTGAGGACGTTCCCGGTGTTTGCTTTAAGCGCGGTCAACTCCGATTCGACGGGGAAGGTAGCGCTTATCTGCCATCCGGATCCGATCAAGGACCGCGTCAGTGCCTCCCAGGCGTCCCGATCGACATGGGTGAACATGACCGTCATGATCCCGTCGGGCTTCAGCACGCGGCGGCATTCGGCGAAGATTTCGCCCATAAGGCGCTCGTAGGCGGCATCCGCGGCGTCCTTCGAACCGTCGCGCGCCGGATTGGCAACCGCCTCGTCCCGGCGGTTGACGAGGCGCCGCGCGTAGACCTCCGGATAGAGGTCCCGAAGCGTACGGCGCTGCCGGACGTAATAGAAATCGGACAGCTCGCCATATTGCACATTGTTGTAATAGGGCGGGTCGATACAGACGAGGTCGACGGAATTGTCGACAATTCCGTCGAGATGGGCGGCAGTGCCGTGCAGGATCCTGACCGGCGGCTCGGCACCGGCCGCGACGCGTCGATACACGGGTTCCACAAGTTTGCTGATCCCTTTATAGGCATCGATAACCTGCTCGAGCGCCCAAGCGGCACCCGAGCTAGGTCCCGTAAAATTCATTTCTCCGAATGCCCACTTGAGTGCGAAGTTATGCTGCGCAAATGTTCCGGTCAGCACACACCGACCAGAATGCCAATATGTCTGCTTCGAATTGTAATCGGTCGCTTTGTCAATCGCGAATTGCAGGTAGGTGACGACAGCGCGGCCTCGCTCCGACCCGAGTGCTGTAATGATCCCCGGCGTCATTCGCCGCAATTCTTCGACAAGCAGCAAATATCCGAGAAGCTGACGCGGCGTGAAGAGATCGCACCAGCGCGGCATGCCGTAGCGAATCGGTCGCGGATCGTTGATGTCTTCCGGGATCTTCTCGGTCGGGATCAGGCCGGCGGCTTCCCATTCCGGCCATTTCTCGGCAAGCCGCTTTTCGGCTGCGGCGAGCGCTGCGAGATCGCGTTCGTTCGGCGGGCGGAAAAAGCGGACCTTCCGCGTCTTGATCTCGCCCCTGCGCGCGCCGCTCCGGTAGCGCTCGGGGCAACCATTCGCGTCGAGCCTGGGTTCGAAGCGCACCGCGACGACGCAAAACAGCCGATCGGCCCACCGACCATGCTCCGACCGCCCGTTCGCCTGGTCCTTGATTTCGCCCTCCTGGATCGCTTGGTGGCAATGCAGGCAGGTTCCGACACCGTCGGCGACGGTCGCGAGATTGGGGTCTTCGCCATCAGGTCCGCGACTGTCGACCACGCGGTAGGTCTCGAACCAGGCCTTGCCGCCGCGCTCTCGCCCATCGGTGACGATGCGCACGGCCCAGGCCTCCTCGTCATCCTTTGCCACCCAGCAGGAAGTCAGAAGCGGCGCTTCGCCGCCGCATGAGGGACACCTGACTTTGCGGCAGAAGAGGAAATCGTCCGCCCGTTCGTACAGGTATTGTTCGAGTATTGCTCTTGGGATCGAGTCCGCGAGCTTTGCGCGCTCTGCCGAAGGAATGGCGCTCGTTGGAAATAAATCGAGAAGCTCTCGCCGCGTCTTTTCGAGGAGCGATGCGCCGTATTTTCGGATCTCCGTTGCTAGCGAGGGTCCGAACCGCACCGGGTAGTCGCACGTCGCGTATAGGATGACTGCGGCAACCGGGTTCAGTTCGTTGGCAATCACAGAGTAGCCGAGCCGCAAGGCCTCGATCGGGATTGAACCGCCGCCGGCTGTCGGATCCAGGACAACACCTGCCGCGGTCGGCAGAACCGGGGCGGCCCGGAAGGCCCGCTCATAACCATAAATGTTTCCGGTTGTTCGGATATCGTGCGCCGTCTCCAATTGAATGCGCAGCGCAGCAAAGCGGGGATCGGCAGCGCGCGAGAGCACCGTCAACCCTCTTCCATCATCAACCCATCGCGAGGGGAGCGAACGGCTTTCGCGTTTCCAGCGCTGCACAATGGGATCGCTTGCAAGCGTCGGATTCTTGCGTTCGAGTTCAACCGCCAGTGCTAAATCGGTGACGCGGCGCTGCTGCTCTTTTTCGAACCGTCGAAGCACGAAGGCGTCGACCGGCAAGACCTCGCTTCCATCCTCGTTGCGGTGGATGCGTCCGATGAGATCCTCCGTCAGAACCCAGGTCTCGCTGCCGATCTCGACGACCCTCTGCTCGATCCCGAGCCGGCGCAGGAAATCGCTCGGCGAAAGGTCGGGCGGGGAGAGCGAGGCAAGGATCGCCGCGCGACTTACCGTCAACGGGCGCCTTGCCCACCAGACGTGGAGACGATGGGTCGGCGGCGCTTGTCCGGTGTCCAGCTCGCGCTGCGTCTCGGCGCCGACCTGATGACAGGGGAAGCCGCGTTCGATCAGCCGCGGACCGGCGACCGGCATCAATGTGTCCATTTCCGGGATCCTCAAACCCCGCGCAGCCGGTCGAGCATGTCCTTCACCGCCGGGTCCTGCGCCTGGCCGCCGAGCATGATCCTCAAGCCGGCGACGGCCCAGCGGTTCGCCGCCGGGCCGAAGCGGTGATGCGCGACAACAGATAGCTCGCCTCTTCGCGGGTCAGCCGCTCGACCCGGCGGGCGATCAATTCGACGCGGTCGAGATCGGCGATGCGATCGTGCAGCCGGAAGATCAGCGCGAGCTTGGCCCCCGCCTCCTCGTCGAGCGGCAGGGTTGCGCTATGGCGCAGACCCTCGACGGTCATCGAGCGTTCGAGCTGGAGCGGCACGCCGTTCCCGTCGCGGACCCGGCCCAGCATCGATTTCAGCACCGGCAGCACCCGCCGCTGCGGCGCCCCGGCAATGTGGCCGCGCGCGACGAGACGGGCGGTCGCGGCCGGCCGCAGCGGCCGGACGACACCGCCCTCGGCGGCCGCCGGCTGCGTGCCCGGCAGCCGCTCCTTGACCACCAGCACCGGCCCCGTCACCTCGCGCCAACGCGTGATCCGCAGCACGAGCGGCGCCGCCTTGACGAGCCCCGAAAGACGGCGGCGATGGAGATCGTCGAGGGGTTCGCGTTTCAGCGCCGCGGGCATTCAGCGCGTCCTCCCCGCCTTGAGGGCCTTGATCAAGAGGCACGCCTCGTCGGGTAGCGCAACCTCGAAGTCGACCGTCGTGTCCTTGCCGGGCTTTGCGACCGCGGCCAGCACCTCGAACAACTCGCCGAGCCGCTTCATCGCCGCCGGCGTCGCCTCCTCGACCGAAATCCGCAGGCGCCCGCCCTGGTCGATCTCGAGGCCGGCGACATCGAGAGCGCCGATCGTCGTCTTGGCGCCTTTGTTGTAAAGGCTGCCGAGCTGGCCGAGGAGCGGCAGCAGCCGGCGCGAGGCCTCGGCGCCGGACAGCGTGTAACCCGTCGCCCCCGGCTGCACCCAGCCGCGCTTGGCGGCCTCGGCCGGCACGATCACCGCATCATCGGGCCGCACCTGATGCAGGATCGCGGAGGAGCCGTGGACCAATCTCTCGGGTTTGGCCGCCTGCGCCGGCGCGCCGATATAGGTCATCGCCCGGCCCTCTCGGAGCAGCTGATCGAGGGCCTGGAAGACGACGGGCGCCGGCACCTCGCCGGTGCCGTTCAGCGACCTGAGCGGCGACCGCCGCGGCGGTGGCGGCGCCGGCATCGCCGAGCGCCGCGTCAACCCAAGGCACGACCTTCGATAGGTCGATGCGCTCGGGGGCGCCCCAGCCCCGCTGCTTTGCGCCCTGCGGGCCGATCAGCGACCAGCCCGGCGCGTTGAGATCGGCGTCGAACGACACCTCGCCGGTCTCGCGGCTGTGAAAGCGCTCGGGTGCGACCCGCTCGCTCCCGCCCATATCGAACAGACACCAGTGCCCTTTCGATGCTCCTTCGCGCACGATCTCCTCGAAGAGCGCGGATTGCTCCCGCACCGGCCAGCGCCGGTTGCAGAGAAAGCCCTCCCTCAATTTGGCGAGCGCCGGGGTCCGGCCGAGGTCGAAGAACAGCGTCGCGAGCCCGCTGAGGACCTCGTTGGTGGCGGCGCGGTCGCTCGCCACCATCTCGCCTTCGCCCTTCAAGAGCCGTTCGATTTCGGCGAGCACCGCCGCCCCGCCTTCGCCGGCGGCCGGGCTGATTTCCCTTGGGGTGACGACGCCCGACGAAGCCGACGGAAAGCAGAGGAAGCGATAGAGACCCGTCACCGCGGTCTGCAGCGCGAGTTCGCGCTCGCGCCGGCGGGCATCGAAATCGTCGCGCGCCAGCTGCTCGGGGCGCAGCCCGTAATCCCCGGGTTTGTCGTTGAGCCGGCGCAGCGCCAGAACCATGCGCGCCAGATCGGCGATGCGGTTGCGCGCCTCGGCGGCCTTCCGGACGCGATCCTCCGACCAGGTGTCGCCTTCGAGGAACACCGTTTCCGGCGCCAGCAGAAAAACGATGTTCTGCCGAAGGCGGGTTTCGCGCGGCCCCTTGGTCTCGACGATCGCGGTCGGATCGAGTTCGATCGACCTCGAGCGCGACAATGCCGAGCACCGGCCTGCCGACATTGTCCAGGACGTGCTCGGGTGCGGCGATGTCGGTCACGACGCGGAACGGTCCGGCCTCGCGCGCGACCACCCGGCGGGCCGTTGCCGCGAGCAATTGCCCGACCGGCTCGGCCCGCAACCCCTCGCGGATCTCGGCGAGGGCGCGGTTGATCGACGGTTCGAGGCTGGCGAAATAGCGGCCGTGCTCGCGCTCGAACCGGAGATAGAAGGCGCCGTTCTCGATCTCCTGCAACGCGGCTTCGACCTGCGGCGGCGCGAGGCCGGGAAAGGCCGTCTCGAACATCGCGGCGCGTTCGGTGATGCCGAACAGATTGGAGCCGAAACCGGCGGCCCGGCCGACGAGACTGTGCAGGAACACGGTGCGCCACGCCAGCTCGTGCAGCGGCAGGCCGGCGGGGTGGGGATTGCGACCGTCGGCGATCTCGGCCCGGCTGCGGCCGGGTGCCAGCATCCCGGTATCGGGGCCGCCGACATCGGTGTCGAGCACGGTCTTCAATTCGCCCGAGCGGGTGCGGCCGAGAATTTCGTCGACGATCCGCGAATCGCGCAGATCGACATGCGCGGTGTGCACCATCGGGACGCCGTGCCGCTTCGACCAGAGGTTCCGGACGATGAGCGCCAGGAGGCGCAGAACCCCGCGCGTTCCCTGGAAGGTTTCGACCGTCGCGAGCTTGCCGTTGAGAAACTGCAGAAACGTCGGATGGAACGGGTAGTGCGAGACGATGCGGTCGCGGTAATCGGGCCGCACCGCCTCGTCGGGCAGGGCCGCCGAGCTGCGCGCGTACAGCTCGCCATAGGAACGGGCGGTCGCGTGCGCTGCGTCCGCGTCCATCGATGCGAACAACCGTTTCGCCAGGACGCGCGAGAGCTCGGCCGCCTGGACCGGCACTACCGGCGTCGCATCGCGGGCGGCCACACTCTGCGGGTCGCGGGCGGCGCGCTGCGCGATCGCTTCGGCCTCGGCCGCGCCGACCGGTGCGCCGCGCACCTGCGACAACAGCTCGACAATGCGCTGGGTCTGCCGGGCAAACGCGTCCGAAGCACTGGCCAAGCTCACGACGACGACGAGCCCGCTATGGGTGCGGGCATAGCCGTGCAGCGCGAGCAGGAAGGCGGCGAGCTGTTCCGCCCCGTTGGGGCGAGCGGCTTCGAGCCGGGCCGCATATTGCGCCAGCTCGTCGAGCAGGACGAGCGCCTTGCGGCCCTTGAAAACGGTCTCGAAATAAGCCGAGCCGGGTGCTGCCGTCGCGGTCGCGTCTTGGCCGATCGCCTGGTAGAGCGCCGCGCCGCCGATCTGGAACGCGATCTCGCCCCAGAGGGTGTAGGGGATCAGCTCCGGTCCCTGGGGCCGGTGCACCGGCAGTTCGTCGCCGGCCACCCCGGCGACGGCGCATTCGCCGCGCGCGGGCAGCGGCGTGCCGTCGAAGAGAGGTGCGGCGACCTAGCCGAGTTCGTTGCCGCGCAGGGCCAAATGCGTCAGCGCGATCAGCGTATGGGTCTTGCCGCCGCCGAAGGCCGTCTCGAGCCGGTAGATGGCCGGCGTCGAGTTGTCGCCGGAGAGGCGGAGCAGCGCCTCGCGCAGCACGAATTTGAGCCCCTCGGTCGGGGCCGTCCCGTCGCGAAAGAACGGCACCGCATCGGTGTAAAGGTTGTCGATATGCCCGCTCTGACCGCGATAGTGCGAGATGACCTGCGACAGGCTTGCGGTGAAGATCTCGGGGTTGAACGTGCCCTGCAGGACACCGTCCCGCGGCCGGCAGCTTTTGATGATGCTGCGCAACGCACTCCTCCCGGATCGCGCCTTCGCCGGATACCGTAACGCGCAACCCTGTCAACCCAAAAGGGTGGCGAAGCGCGGCCGTCGCCGGCCCGCGTCGCGCGCACTCGAGCGTACGGGTCGACGGCTTGACCCGGCCGCTTTCGAGCCGCGCGCTTGGCGACCCGGCGGCGCTTGCGCCCGGCTTGAAGCGCATGGGCACCGGCGGCCGGCCGTACCCGACCCCGTAATCGCCGGTGCCGGCCTCTCGCTCTCTTTCGTCGTTCATTACCGCGTGACCCGAATGCAAGCGCGGGCCCAAGAGATTTAAGATTGCAGCATGACAAAGCCGCGCATCCCTCGCGATCTCCTCGATCCGGTGGTCGAGTATTTCCACCCGCAGCGGGTGATCCTGTTCGGTTCGCGGGCACGCGGCGAGGCCACGCGTAACAGCGACATCGATCTTTTGGTGATCGTCGACAACGACACGCCGCCCGAAAAGCTGACGTGGAAAGCGGGGAACGAGGCGCATCGGTCGAGCCGCGCCGCCGACGTGTTGCCAATGCGCGCCGCCGACTTCGAGCGCGACCGCGGCGTGGCGAATACGCTCGCTTCGGAGGCCGACATCGATGGCGTCGTCGTTTATGGTTCAGCGAAAGGATCGTCGATGAAACGCGCCGACCCGCGAGCGCGCTGGGAAGCGGTCGAGGGGTGGCTCGATGCGGCGGATGCGGATCGCAAAGCCGCCGAGATGTGCATCCCTGCAGGCCCCGCATTGGCTGGGGTTGTCGCCTTCCACTGCCAGCAGGCGGTCGAAAAGCTGTTCAAGGGCTTTCTGACGCTCGCCGACAAGCGCGGCGGCAAGACCCATTCGCTGACGCGGCTCGGTACGACGGCGGCGGCAAGTTTCCCCGAAATTACCGATCTCGCCGCGGCCGCGAAGGCTTGGAGCGATTGGGCGTTCGAATTCCGCTATCCGGGCGAGCGAGGCGGCAGAAAGCCTCCGCCGGACGAAGACGAACTCCGCCGCGCGCTCGACGTCATCGAGGCGCTGGCGGCGCATCTGCGGGCCGCCAATCCCGAGCCCGGCTTATAGCCGCGGCTTCTTTGTTTTGAGTGCCACGATTGTCACGGGACTGCCCTGGTCCGTCCATCAGGCGCTGGCTCAGTGTCAATCAGCTCGGGTCAAGGTCGGCGCCGGGCCCGCCTTGCGGCGGCGCTCTTCGGTGAGCATGCGGTAATAGGCGTAGATGCCGTCCTCGCGCGCCGATGTCTTGAACCAGTCGAGGAACTGCGCCGTCGCCCCCGGAACGAAGTGTCCGGGGCGACCTGGTCGTCGAAGCGCCCGTTCGGGAAGACCGAAAGCTCGTGCAAATATGCGGCGAGCCAGGGGGCGGCCTGCGGCAGATGGACGAAGCCGTTCTCGATCCCCGGTTCGAGCCCGGGGACCGCGGTCTGCGCGTGCATGCGCATCACCTTGTCGCCCTGCGGCCGATAGCGGGTGACGGCGTGGAGGTCCTCGGCGACGAGCTCCTGGATCAGCTGGGTGCCCGAGGCCTTGTCCTCGATCAGGACTATTTCGGGCTTGAGCCGGCGATGCGCCTCGCGCACGGCGCGCTTCAGATCCGGGTAGTCGAGGCGCCGGCGCAGCACGTCGAGGAGATAAAGGTTCCTCTCCTTGATGCCCCAGCTGGTCCAGACGCTGAAATCGGTAAGCTCGCTCGCCCCCGGCCTTCCCCACGGATCAAGTCCGTGGGCTGAAGGCCCACGGGGCAGGCTTGCTGGCGGTGTCCCAGCTCTGCGCGAGGCGGTCGAAGGGCACCGGGCAATTCCGGCGGCAGGTAGCGCCTGAACCAGGCCGGTTTGACGAGGCCGCCGCCCTGCGGCGCCGGCGCTGGCGCCTGCCGGAAAAGCCGAGCTGCGACGCCGCCTATTCCGGGGCGGGCGTCACGCGCACGACATGGCCGCCGGCGCGCTCCACGTCCCGCTTCGCCAACTCCACCGCGGCCTCGAACGAGGGCGCGTCCCGGTCGAAATCGAGGTAGAGCGTGCTGTCGATGACCGCAATCAGCGCGTCATCACAGCCGGCGTCGAACAGCGCGTCCTCATAGCCGTCCCGGGTCGGATCGATGCCCGACACTTCCAGCGCGAAGACGTGGTTCATGGGCCGCTCCGTTTGTGAGGGCACGCGCCGACGCGCCGACGCGCCGACGGATGCTGCGGGCGTGGGCGTGAGGGTCGCGCGGCGTCGAATAGACCGACAGCTTGCAATCTCCGCGCCGGCCGCCGGGGCAGAACAGCCGACCCCAAGCGTGCGCGCTGTTCCCCGGGGCGATGTAGCGCCATCCTTGCAACTCGGCGAAGCTCACGGCAGCCTCGATGTCCTTGTCCGGATGAACCGGGCGCGCCATCCTCGCCTGTAATCGTTAATATTCAACACGGGCTGCGGACACTGGTTCCTGGCCCCGAGCATGTGCGCCGAGATTGCAGCGGTCAAGGCTCGGACCCGCGTCTACCATCGCATCCATTAGCGCCGCGTCCGAGCACCGTCCGCGGGCGGCGCCGGGCCGCCGCGACGGTGGGGCGTCGCCCGTGGTCACGTCGGCGCCGGGCCGGCTTTGCGGCGGCGCTCTTCGGCGAGCATGCGGTAATAGGCGTAGATGCCGTCCTCGCGCGCCGATGTCTTGAACCAGTCGAGGAACTGCGCCGTCGAATCGACCTGGTCGTCGAAGCGCCCGTTCGGGAAGACCGCGAGCTCGTGCAGATATGCGGCGAGCCAGGGGGCGGCCTGCGGCAGATGGACAAAGCCGTTCTCGATCCCCGGGTCGAGCCCGGGGACCGCGGTCTGCGCGTGCATGCGCATCACCTTGTCGCCCTGCGGCCGATAGCGGGTGACGGCGTGGAGGCCCTCGGCAACGAGCTCCTGGATCAGCTGGGTGCCCGAGGCCTTGTCCTCGATCAGGACGATTTCGGGCTTGAGCCGGTGATGCGCCTCGCGCACGGCGCGCTTCAGATCCGGGTAGTCGAGGCGCAGGCGCAGCACGTCGAGGAGATAAAGGTTCCTCTCCTTGATACCCCAGCTGGTGCAGACGCTGAAATCGGCAAGCTCGCTCGCCTTGCTGGCGGTGTCCCAGCTCTGCGCGAGGCGGTCGAAGGCCGCCGGCAATTCCGGCGGCAGATAGCGCCTGAACCAGGCCGGTTTGACGAGGCCGCCGCCCTGGGGCGCCGGCGCCTGCTGATACTGGCCGGCGAAATTATATTCGCCGATCGTGCGCCGGATCGCGTCGAGCATCGGCAACGGCTCGCGCGAGGGGTGCAGCGCCTCGCCGCGAGGGCGCGAAAACACCCTCGGCCCCGCCACGGTGTCGATTCGATG
Source organism: uncultured Alphaproteobacteria bacterium (assembly GCA_963772295.1). Taxonomy (GTDB): domain Bacteria; phylum Pseudomonadota; class Alphaproteobacteria; order ATCC43930; family CGMCC-115725; genus AP-15. The sequence goes on along the minus strand of CAVYWO010000013.1, from coordinate 59,310 downwards.
CGTCTCGTCGGCCTCGGCGATCGCCGGAAAACGCACGACCTCCCAGTCTTCCTGGGCCAGCACGTGGCCCGCGAGATCGTCCTCGTGCAGCCGGTGCATGACCAGCACGATCGCACTCCGCGCCTTGTCGTTGAGCCGGCTATAGAGGGTGTGGTCGTACCACTCGTTGGCGCTCTGCCGACGCGCATCGCTCACCGCCTCCTCGGCCTTCAGCGGGTCGTCGATGACGATCAGGTCGGCGCCCCGCCCGGTCAGGACGCCGCCCGTCGAGGTGGCGATGCGGCAGCCTCGCGCGGTCGTCTCGAATTCGGCCATCGCCTGCCGCATCGGTGCCAAGCGCGTCGGGAACAGCCAGCGGTACCACTCGCTCGCGACGATGCGCCGGCAATCGCGCGACCATTTGTCGGCCAAATCCTGGGCATAGCTGACGCATAGGATCTCGGCGCTCGGCTCGTGCCCGAGCGTCCAGGCCGGAAAGGCGACAGAGGCCAAGAGCGATTTCAGGTGGCGCGGCGGCAGATTGATCAAGAGCCGCCGGATATGGCCCAGGCGCACCGCCGCGAGCCGGGCCGCGATCACCTGCAGGTGCCAATTCGTCTGGAATTGGCCCTGCGGATAGAGTTCGTGAAACGCGCGCTGCGCGAAGGCGGCGAAATCGCCGCGCAAGAGTGCCTCGTACTCGGCGCCCCCAAGGGAGCCGGGTAGGCGGTCCGGCGGCGCCTCCGGCATCGCCCTCAGGGCGCCCGCAGCCGGGCCAGCAGATTGTCGATGACCAGCTTGTCGGCGGCCGTGAGCGGCGGCGGCGCGGCCGGCTCGGGCGGGGTGCGCCGCTCGACTTGAGAGAGGAGATCGAGCACGATCCGGGTCGCGTTCGGATCGCCCCCGGCGAATTTGTCGGCCAGCCGACGCAAGCCGAGCTTGCGCTTGGCAATCCTGCGGCGCTTGCCGTCCTCGGTCGTGACCGCGGTGCGTTCCTCGAGCGCTTCGATCAGCAGCCTCAAGATGGTCTTGGGGCCCTTCGGCCGGCCGCGCGGGTTGCCGGACTGCCCCGGTTTGAAGCGCGTGTGCAGCGGCGGCCGGCCGTAGCCGACCGCGTAATCGCCGGCGCGGCCGCCCTCGCTCTCTTTCGTGCCATCGAAAAGCGATAGCAAATTCGTGCTTGATTGTCAATATAATAATTGCTATAGTAGCGAAGGTTACACGACAGTCGAGGGCGCCGATGATTTGCCTGTTATTTCGCTGTTCGAGAAAATTCCGCTCGTTGCTTCGCCGAATTATTTCCCTGTTCCGCGGTCAGGGAATCTGCCGGGAACCATGCAGAGAAAGCAATGACTTGCCAGGTGCCGCGCCGGCCGCAAATGCCGCCCTTCGCTGTTTTTTGCCTGCGGGCAGGGAAATTGTGCCGGTTGGGCGAGGCGCCAGCGCAATTTCCGCCGGCCTGCAGGGCCGGCCGTCCGGGGGCGCGGGTGAACGGTTTGCGGGGCGGCTTTACGCAAAGGGAAACAGGGGTAGTGTCACGCCGCGGTCGTCATCTTGGTGAGTTCGATCCTACGACCGGTGCGCGCAGAACCCGACCTGATCGAACACGACGGACTGAGCCATGACCGATCGCATTACTCATCGGCTCGTCGGATACGATCGCACAAGCGGGCACGTAGCCGTTGAATACGACATCCCCGATCGCTTGCTCGAACACGCGAAACGAGTTGCTAGCGTCGGCGCCGACGATCCCCAAGCGGTTCTGTGCTACCGGCTTGACGACTTGCAAGCGCGTAGGTTAGCGGCTGCGATCGGCGCCAAAATCAGTCCCGATCCGTTGAACTTCTACCTCGAAGGATTTGCCGAGGCAGCGCGTGCTGCCGACGGCGAGCGCTCAGGCCCTTAAGGATCCTTCTACCGATCCCGAGTTAAATCATGGTTGGTCCGTTAAGTATTCCGCGCGGCGCGGATCGCGCGCCAGAGCCGCTCCGGCGTCGCCGGCATCGCGATGTCGCGGACGCCGAGCGGGGCGAGCGCGTCGACGAGCGCGTTGCCGACCGCCGGCATGGCGCCGACGGCACCCGCTTCGCCCGCACCCTTGACGCCGAGCGGGTTGGTCTTGGTCGGCACCGGGTTGTTGGCGCAGGCGAAGGGCGAGAAGAGATCGGCGCGCGGCATCGCGTAATCCATGAACGAGCCGGTCAAGAGCTGGCCGGAAGCGTCGAAGCGGATGTCCTCCAACAGCACCTGGCCGAGGCCCTGGGCGATGCCGCCCAGGATCTGGCCTTCGAGCAGGAGCGGGTTCAGCACCGTGCCGACATCGTCGACGACGCTGTAGCGCAAAATCTCGACGGCGCCGGTTTCGGGGTCGATCTCCAGCTCGCAGACGTGCACGCCGTTCGGGAAGTTCTGCTCCTTCGCGGTAAAGACGGCGCCGGCGATCAGGCCCGGCTCGATGCCGTCGGGCAGGTTCTCCGGGTCGCAGGATTGGGCCGCGACCTCGCCGATCGTCAGGGCCCGATTGGAGCGGGGTGCGGTGAACAGCCCGTCGGCGAATTTGACCTCTTCGGCGGTGCTGCCGAGGAGGTGGGCGGCGATCGTCCGCGCCTTGCCGAGGATCCGCTCGGTGGCGAGATGGACGGCGGAGCCGCCGAGTGCGGCCGAGCGCGAGCCGCCGGTGCCCTCGCCGATCGCGACCTTGTCGGTATCGCCCTGCAGGTAATGGACGAGTTGGGGGTCGATGCCGAGGCGGTCGCACAAGAGCTGCTTGTAGACCGTCTCGTGGCCCTGGCCCTGGCTGACCGAGCCGGAGAGCAGGGTCGCCGTGCCGGTGCGGTCGAAACGGATCTCGGCCGCCTCGAAGCCCCCCGCCGCCGCGCGCTCGATCGTGTTCGAGAGGCCGAGCCCGCGCAGCCTGCCGCGGCCCAGCGAGACCGCGCGGCGCTCTGCGAAACCGGCGGCATCGGCGAGCCGCAACGCCAGGTCGAGGTTCTTCTCGAATTCGCCGCAATCATAGGTAAAGGTCAGCCCCGATTTGAACGGCATCGCCTCGGGCGGGATCAGATTGCGGCGGCGCAATTCGATCGCGTCGATGCCGAGCTCGCGCGCCGCCTCGTCGACCATCCGCTCGATGACGTAGGCGAATTCGGGCCGGCCGTTGCCGCGATAGGGCCGCATCGGGTTGGTGTGGGTGTAGACCGCGGTCACCTCGGCGCGCACCGCCGGGGTGCGGTAGACGCCGGCCAAGGTGCCGAGGTTCATCACGAACATGTTTGAGCCCGTCTGCGGATAGGCGCCGACCGCCGAGATCGTGCGCACCCGCAAGCCGAGGAAACGGCCGTCGGCATCGGGCGCCAGCTCGGCGTCGCAGACGTGGTCGCGCGCTTGCGCGTCGCTCAGGAACGCTTCGCTGCGGGTGCTGGTCCATTTGACCGGACGCCCGACCGTCTTCGCGGCCAAGAGGACCAGGGCGACCTCGTTGTAGAGCGCCGATTTCATGCCGAAACTACCGCCGATGTCGCCGGCGACGACGCGCACCCGGCTTTCCGGCACGCGCAAGACTTGGCCCGCCAGCTCGGCGCGGTAGCCGTGGGTGCGCTGCAGGGTCGTGTAGATCGTCCAGCGGTCCTCCGCCGCATTGTAGTCGCCGATGGCGCCGCGCGGCTCCATCGCCGCCGCCGTCACCCGGTTGACGGCGAGGCGGCGGCGCACGACATGCGCGGCGCGCGAGATCGCGGCCTCGACCGCCTCGGCGTCGCCCTCGGCGTGAAAGAATGCGATATTGTCAGGGCATTCGTCCCAGACGCGGGCGGCCCCCGGCTCGACCGCGCCCGCGGTCGAAGCGATCGCCGGCAGCGGCTCGTAATCGACCGCGATCCGCTCGGCCGCATCGGCCGCCGCTTCGCGGGTGAGCGCCACGACAAAGGCGACGTAATCGCCGACCCAGCGCACCCGGTCCGCGACCAGCGCCGGAAAGCGCGGGTGCGGCGCGGGCCGGCCGTCGCGCAGCCGGAGCCCCTTCGGCACCGGCAGGTCGCCCCAGCCGGAGGCCTGCCAATCGGCGCCGGTCAGGACCGCCAGCACCCCCGGCGAAGCCCTCGCCGCCCTGGTGTCGAGGCCGCGGATCCGGGCATGCGCATAGGGCGAGCGCAGCACATGGCCCCAGACCATGCGCGGCAAGACCATGTCGTCGACATAGCGGCCGCCGCCGCGCAACAGGCGCGGGTCCTCGAAGCGCGGTACCGGCTGGCCCAGCGCGAATTCGCCCATCACCCCACCCCCACCCGCTCCCCCCGGGAGGGGAGTGCCTCACCCCGCCATCCAGCCGCCGTCGACATTGTAGGCGGCACCGCTGACATAGCTTGCGCGCGCGGAAAGGAGCCAGACGACCATCTCGGCGATCTCCTCGGGCTCGCCCTTTCTCCCGGCCGGGGTCTGCGCCATCACCGCCTCGGTGCGCTGCGCCGACATCGGCGCGGTCATCGGGGTCCGGATGAAACCGGGGCAGACCGCGTTGACCCGGATGCCGGCCTCGGCATATTCGATCGCGGCGGTCCTGGTCAGTCCGACGACGCCGTGCTTGGCGGCGACATAGGCGGACGAGGTCGGCAGGCCGGCGAGGCCGGCGATCGAGGCGGTATTGACGATGGCGCCGCCGCCCTGGGCCAGCATCTGCACGATCTCGTGCTTCATGCACAGCCACACGCCCTTGAGATTGACCGCGATCATCCGGTCGAACGCCGCTTCCGACCACTCGGCGGTCTTCTGGCCCGCGGCCTCGACCTGCCAGCCGGCAATCCCGGCATTGTTGAAGGCGCAATCGAGCCGGCCGAAGGCGGCGACCGCAGCGGCGACCATTGCCTTGACCGCGGCGTCGCTCGCCACTTCGCCGGAGAGTGCCAACGCCTGTCCGCCCTTGGCATTGATCAGCGCCACCGTTTCCCGCGCCGCGTCCGCCGCGAGGTCGGCGGCGGCGACCCGGCCGCCTTCGCGGGCGAAGGCGAGCGCCGTGGCGCGCCCGATCGCGCCGCCAGCACCAGTGATCAGCGCCGCTTTTCCGTCGAGCAATCCGGCCATTTCGTCCTCCCATTCGTTAACAGGCGCCGAGCATAGCGGAGACCATCTTTGACCGCGAGGCTAATGAGAAGCCCCTTGGCCGGGCTCGTCCCGGCCATCCACGTCTTCAAAGCAGGCGATCGAATAAATCGTCCCAATCCGGGTTCTCTCGGTGAATGAGCCGGACCTTCCACGCCCGCGGCCAATGCTTCATATTGTGTTCGCGTTGCTTTGCGGCAAGAATGTCATCGTATTGCTCGACATGGACGACCCGCTTCAGCCCGTAGCGCTCAGTGAAGCCGTCTGCGACCTCGGCTCGATGCTCCGACACTCGCCGGGCGAGATCGGCGGTGGCTCCGACGTAAAGCGTACCGTTACGTCGGTTTGTCATGATGTAGACCCAGCCGCCCATCGCGACGAGTGTGATCGAGCGCCTGGCTCGCGGCAACAAGGCGTGGATGCCCGGCACAAGGCCGGGCAAGGGGATGTTGGACGCCGGCCGGTGGCGATCTTGCCCGATTACTCCGCCGCGGCCTGCAGCTCCGGCTGCGGCTCGGCCAAGACCGCGGCCGCCTCCTTGGCAATGCGCGTACCGGCAAAGAAATCGGGGTTCTGCGTGCCCCACAGCCGGACCGCGTTGGCAAAGGCGAAGTCGCGGAAATCGGCGGCGCCGATCAGCCCGTCCTCGACCAGCTCATAGGCCTCGGGCAATGGCATCAGCATGTCGGGCACGTCGAAATGCCCGATATCCGAGCTGAAGATCGCATTGATCCGGGCCCCGAACGGCATCGCCCTGCCGAACGCAACCGCATTCATCCGGTCGTCCGCCTCGCAGCCGAAATAATAGGGCTTGGCGTAGAGATCGATCCAGTCCCGCTTCTTTTCGATCCGGCACGGCGCATAATCGTCGAGCGGGACGCCGCCCGTCAGCTCGTCCTCCTCGCGCGACGGCCAGCCATCGCGCCTGTCCAATTCGGCGGCGACGTCGGCATATCCGTATTGGTCGACATAGCGGCGCAAGAGCGGCCGGTCGAGCTTGCTCGGGTCCATATAGGCGAGCCCCTTGGCGCCGCGCCGCGCCCAATGCTCGACGAGGTCGCAGAAGAGCTGGCAGCCCCAGCCGACGCCGCCCTCGAGGAAGGCGAAGCGCAGATCGGGAAAACGCCGGGTGACGCCGCCCAGGAACAACGCTTTGGCGACGTTGTGGCCGGCCGCCGCGAAGTGGCCGATATGGTTGAAGGTGAAGTTCGACGGCGAGTTGCGCTCGCCATAGCTGCGCCCGCCGGTATGAAAGGTCGGGGCGACCTTGAGCTTGCGACAGCTCTCCCAGACCGGGTTGTAATCGTGTTCGCTGTCGATGCCGAGCTGATCGAGCCGGCGCGGAGGCGCGTCATCGGGATCGACCGGCAGGGGGCGGCGAATGCCGCTGCCGAACATGCAGACCTTGGCGCCGAGTTCGCGGGTGACGAATTCGAGCTCGACGATCGCCTCCCCGGGCGTGTGCATCGGGATCACCGCGGCCGGGGTCAGCCGGTCTTCGAGCCCGCGGAAATAATCGGCGGTGACGCTGTTGAAACCGCGGATGACGGCCCGCCGGGTCTCGTCATCGGCGATGCGCGGGAGGCTGAGCCCGGCGGTCGGGTAGATCACGCCGAAATCGATGCCGAGCTCGTCGAGCCGGTCGTAGAGCATCCTTGGCAGCATCGCCGTCGCGCGGTCGCGGGTATTGGTCGATTGCCGCCCCCAATTGCCCTCCATCGCGATCCCGCGGCGTTGGCGCTCGGCGGCGCTCAACGACAGCGACTCGGGAATGCGCCGCTGGGCCGCGAGAAACCCGTTCGCCCCTCTGTCGCCGACCGCCTTGCGGATCTTTTCGGCGAAGACCGGCGCGTATTCGAGCCAATGCCCGTCGCCGTCGATGACCGGATGGCCGAGCTTTTTATGGACCTCTTCGGGTCGATGGGCGCTCATCTTGTTCTCCTCAGGCAGATCGGCCGAAACCCTAGGAGAGAGCCGGTCCCCTGTCAAACCGCGGCAGTGCTGCCGCCCCGCATTGCCGACATCGCGCCGACGCATGCCCGTCGCCGCGCGAAATCTGGTTGCCGGCCCGGGCCGCGTGCTAGGTTTGGATGCTTCTCGCAAGGCCGCGCAACCATCGATAAGGAGAAAGCCATGGCGCAATCGCAACCCTCCACCGCCCGCGAGCAGGTCCGCCACGTCGTGCCAAAACTCATCGATCTGAGCGAGAAGGTGTTGTTCGGCGATGTCTGGGAGCGCCCCCAACTGTCCAAGCGCGACCGCAGCCTGATCACCTGCGCGACCCTGATCGCGCTCGGCCGCGAAAAGCAGCTGGTCGGCCATCTGCAGCGGGCCCTCGACAACGGCGTCACCAAGGACGAGATCGGCGAGATCATCACCCACCTCGCCTTCTATGCCGGCTGGCCGGCGGCGATGACCGCGGCACTCGTCGCCAAGGACGTGCTCTAAGAGCCACCCGATACCGAGACCAGAGAGGAGGGCGCGATGAAGATCGGGTTCATCGGCTTGGGGATGATGGGTTCCGGGATGGCCGCCAACCTGCAGAAGGCGGGCCATGAACTCGTCGTGCACGATCTGCGCCGCGCCGCGGCCGAACCCTGTCTCGGCAAGGGCGCCTTGTGGGCCGAGACGCCGCGCGCGGTCGCCGAGGCCGCCGAGCTGGTGTTCACCTCGCTCCCGGGGCCGCCCGAGGTCGAAGCGGTGGCGCTCGGCGACAACGGGCTCCTCTCCGGCATCAGCCGCGGCAAGGCCTATTTCGATCTGTCGACCAACTCGCCGACCCTGGTGCGCAAGATCAGCGCCGCCTTCGCCGAGCGCCATGCCTACATGCTCGATGCGCCGGTCAGCGGCGGACCACGCGGCGCGCGCACCGGCAAGCTCGCCCTCTGGGTCGGGGGCGACGAGCAGATCTTCAACCGCCACAAAAGCGTGCTCGACGCGATCGGCGACAAGGCGCGCTATGTCGGCCCGATCGGCGCGGGCTCGGTCGCCAAGCTCGTGCACAACGGCGCCGGCTACTGCATCCAGACGGCCCTCGCCGAGATGTTCACCGTCGGCGTCAAGGCCGGGGTCGAGCCGCTGCTGCTGTGGGAAGCGGTGCGCGACGGCGCCGGCGGCCGCCGGCGGAGCTTCGACGGGCTGATCGACCAGTTTCTGCCCGGCAAATTCGAGCCGGCCGCCTTCGCGCTGCGGCTTGCCCACAAGGATATGAGCCTGGTGACCCAGCTCGGGCGCGACTTCAACGTGCCGATGCGGATCGCCAATCTGGCGCTGGCCGAGCTTTCCGAGGCGCTCAACCGGGGCTGGGGCGAGCGCAACTCGCGCTCGCCGATGCTGCTGCAAGAGGAGCGTGCCGGCGTCGAGATCCGGGTCGACGAGAAGCGCCTCGCCGAGGCGCTCGGCCGCGATCCGCCGTCGCCGGACGATCCGCAGCGCTAGCGGCGGGCCGAAGCCGACGGCAATGGAAGAAATCTACACTTTTGCCGGAAACCCTCTCGACCGCGCCGCCCAGCGTCGAACCGACGCCGATTGGATCCGGTCGCTGTTGCAGGATCCCGCCACCCGGGTGCTGCCGTTGCACGAGCTGAAGCCGCGCGTGCGCAACGGTCCGGCGACGGCGCTCGACTGGCAGCCGGTGGCCAGCTGGCGGCGGCTGATCGATGACGGCGCCACCCTCGTCCTGCTCGGCATCGGCGACGGGCGCGCCCATTTCGCGCTCGACGCCGGCGCCGGCGAGGGAGAGCCGGAGGCGGACGCGGCGACGGTCGATGTCCGTACCCTCGCGGCGTCGATCGCCGGCGGCGAGGCGGCGATCCTCGCCGAGGCGCGGGCGGTGATCGACTGGCATGCCCGGCATCGCTACTGCGCCCAATGCGGCACCGCCAGCAACCTCGCGTCGGGCGGCTGGGTCCGGCACTGCCCGCATTGCCGGGCGCAGCATCATCCGCGCGTCGATCCGGTCGTGATCATGCTCGCGGTCAACGGCGAACGGTGTCTCTTGGGCCGCAACCGGCGCCGCGTCGGCACCCGCTATTCGTGTCTTGCCGGCTTTGTCGAGCCGGGGGAGACCCTGGAAGAGGCGGTGCGCCGCGAAGTCTTCGAGGAATCGGGAATCCGGGTCGGGCGGGTGCGCTACCTCGCCTCGCAGCCCTGGCCATTCCCGTCGACCTTGATGGTCGGCATGCTCGCCGAGGCGCTGAGCGAGGCGATCACGGTCGATCCCGAGGAGCTGGCCGAAGCCTGCTGGTTCGAGCGCGACGAGGTGCGCCGGATGGTCGCGCGCTCGCAATCCGACCGCCCGATACCGGGGGTCGCGACCTTGCCGCCGCCGCTGGCGATCGGCCATCAGATCGCGCGGCGCTGGGCGCTGGGCGTCGACGGCATCTGAAGGGGCGCCGATGGCGGGTGGCACGGCCGAGCCGACGGCGGTCGTCACCGGCGCCAGCTCGGGGATCGGGCTCTACACGGCACTCGGCCTCGCCCGCGCCGGAATGCGGGTCGTCATGGTCGGCCGCGACCCTGCCCGCGCCGAGGCGGCGCGCCGGTTCGTCTTGGCACGGTCGCCGGGCGCGCCGGTCGAGGTGGCGCTCGCCGATTTCGCGGCACTCGCCCAAGTGCGCCGCCTCGCGGACGAAATCCTCGCGGCCCATGACCGGATCGGTGTCCTCGTCAACAACGCCGGGCTGTTCTCTCCCGGACCTCGGGTTTCGGCCGACGGGTTCGAGCTGACCTTTGCGGTCAATCATCTCGCCCCGTTCCTGTTGACCAATCTGCTGCTCGATCGGCTGCGGGCCTCGGCGCCTGCGCGGATCGTCACTATCGCCTCGGAAGCGCATCGCGGCCAGCGCCTCGATCCGGCGCTCTTGGCGCATCCTCCCGATCGATCGGGGATGCGCGCCTATGGCCGCTCCAAGCTATGCAACATCATTTTTGCCCGCGAGCTGGCCCTCCGCCTGGCGGGCTCGGGCGTGGTCGCGGCCTCTTTGCATCCCGGCGTCGTCGCCACCGGGATCGGCCAGAAGGGCGGCCTTTTCGAGCTGGGCTGGCGACTGATGAAACCCTTCATGCTGAGCCCCGAACGGGGGGCGGAGACCGCGCTGTTCCTGGCGACGGTGCCCGACCCGGCGCCGTTTCACGGCGGGTATCTGATCCGCAAGGCCCTAGTGCAGCCCGATCCGGCGGCACGCGACGGCGCCCTCGCCCGCCGCCTGTGGGAGGAGAGCGCGCGTCTCGTCGGCCTGCCGGTCTCCTAGGCTGTCAGAACCGAGCCGAACAGCACCCAGCGTCCCGCTAAAAAGAAACCACCGGGTCGAGGCGGCCGCCTCGACCCGGGCCGCCGTCTGGCGGCGCATGAATCCGGCGGTCAGGCAAGACTCCGAGGTCGAGGGTAAGCTAAGGACATCATGCCGCCTGTGGGAGGGGCTGAAGCGCGACTTGGTAGCCAAGCTTTGTGAGCTGCGCGACAAGACGTTTGGCTTTGACCTCGGTCGACCGGCGGTCGAAGTGGTCGGCCCCTAGGTCCTGGTGGAAGGTGCCGTCCTTCAGCATGTGGTAGATCGCGGTTAGCATCGAGGCGGCGACGGCGCAAATGGCTTTCTTCGGGCCGCGCCTGCTGCGCAACCGGTTGAACTGGGCCTTGTAGTAGCTGTCCTTGTTGCGGCTGGCCGCCCAGGCGCATTGGACCAGCATGGTCTTGAGCCACGGGGCGCCCTTTCGCAGGCGCGAGGACTTGCGCTTGCCGTGGGCCTTCAGCCCACGGGCTTGACCCGTGGGGCTCTCATTCTGAGCTGGACACATACCGGCCCAGGCAAGAAGGTGTCCGGCCGTCGGGAAGCGGCTCATAGCCTGCCCCGGCGAAGGCCGGGGTCAGTGCCGATTTCCGCGAGGATCGTGGTCGCGGACAAGATGCTGACGCCGGGGATCGAGCACAGAAGAATGATCAGAGATAGAAAGGTGGCCCGGCCGGCCTCGACCTCCTCGTCCATTCGAGCAATAGCCGCGTCGACCGCCTGATCGATCTTTGCGACCGCTGCCGCCAAGGCATCGCATTGCTCCAGATACAGCTGAAGCATGAAGCGATGGTAGTCCGTCACCCGGCCACGGAGCGCTTCGACCAACAGATCCCGTGGCGCTTTGATCCGTCGATGCGCCAATGCCGCGAGCCGTGTTGGATCAGTCTCGCCGGCGATGATCGCCTCGATCATCCTGCGGCCCGACAGCCCCATGATATCGGTGATCACCGAATCCAACTTGATGTTGGCCTCTTCGAGCGTCTTTTGCCTCCGCAGGATATGGCTGCTTTGCTGGCGGATGAGCTGCTTGCGTGCCCGCAAGAACGAGCGCAACTCCTGAATTTCCTGTTGCGGAACAAAGCTCGCCCGAATCAGACCACAGGCCATCAGATCGGCGATCCAGGTCGCGTCGTTGACGTCCGTCTTGCGGCCCGGAACGTTCTTGATGTGCGCGGCATTGGCCACGATCAGCTCGAATTCGCCGTCGCTCAGGATGTTCCACACCGGCTTCCGGTAGACCCCCGTCGCCTCCATCGCCACGTGGGTGCATCCCGACGCCACCAACCAAGCCAACAAAGCCCGAAGGCCCGTCGTCGACGTATCGAATGTCCGGCACTCCCGGCCGATCTTGCCACCGGCCACGATGCGCACACACGCCACGATCATCGCCTTGTGAACGTCAAGACCGGCAACACGCTCGTGCATTACTTCCATCGCTTCCCCTCCACCCTCAGCGCCGGCGTGGGGACCTCACCAAATCGAAGTCTAACAAGCGTGCTCCGGGGGCATCGCTGCCCCTTGGCTCCAGTGGGGGTGATCGAGGCGCCCCGGGTCCAACTAAAAAACGGGCTCTTCCGCACCATAGAAAAACCGACCTCTTTGCCGACGGCTGCGCTAAAATATCCGAGGCGCCGCAACGCCAAAAGTTTCATTCAGGGTGGGTCGGCCGAAGACCGGTGGCGAACTAAAAACAAGAAACCGGGCTATGGGACCGCGCCAGCCGACGCCTGTTGTCATTGCGACCCCGGACGGCCGGCCCTGACGGGCCGTTCCGGGGGGAAGCAATCTCGATGCCGGAGACACCGCAACGACGAGAATTGCCGCGGCGCTGAGCCTGCCCCGGTCCCCGGGTCCGGCCTTTGGCCGGCCCGAGGACAGGCTCCGGCCGGGGGCGCCTCGCAATGACCGCGGGCGGAATGCGCTCCGCTTTTCCGCCCTTGTATGGCGGCGCGGTTTTATCCCTGGCGGGTCGGCGACGGCGGTGGTGAACTGACCGGGTCCGGGGCGGCGAGTAGAGGCGAGGAAGGATGGGCATCGGAATTTCGCCAGCGATCAAGCTCTGCGGCACCGAGGAGCCCGATGTCCCCGGCCGGGTGCTGCATGCGGGCCCGCTCTCGGTCGAGCTGGAGAACGGCAATCTGCGGCATATTCGGTTTGGCGGCGCCGAAGTGCTGCGCGGCATCGCGTACCTGGTGCGGGACGAGAACTGGGGCACGTTGGCCGCGTCGATCGCCGACCTCGCGATCACGGAAGATCCCGACGCGTTCACGGCGTCTTACCATGGTTGCTGCGCCGATGCGCAACGACGGCTGACCTATGAAGCCAGGATCAGCGGCCGCAGCGACGGCTCGCTGGCATTCGAGGTCGTCGCCGTCGCCGAGACCGACGTCTTGACCAATCGCGTCGGCTTCGTCGTTCTGCATCCCCTGGCCGGCGTCGCCGGCCGGCCGGTGCGCGTCGTCCATACCGATGGGCGCGTTGTAACGGATCGGTTCCCCGAGCTGATCAAGCCCTCGCAACCGATCTTCGACATTCGCTCGCTCGCGCACGCAATCGCCCCCGGCGTCTGGGCGACCTGCACGATGGAAGGCGACGATCCGTTCGAGATGGAGGATCAGCGCAACTGGAGCGACGCCTCGTACAAGACCTATGTGCGGCCGCTCGGCAAACCCTGGCCCTATCTGCTCGAGCAAGGGAGCCGGCAGGGCAAGGCGGTGCGCCTGCACATTCGCGGCGGGACCGCGGCGGCCGCGCCAGCCGATGGCGAGGCCGCCGTCGCGGTGATGCTCGGCGGCGAGAGCGGCCACAGGATGCCGGCCATCGGGGTCGGCGTCCCCGCCGAGGAGGCGGTTCATACGCTCGGCGCCGTCGCTCTCTTGCGTCGCCTCGGGCCGCGGTTTCTCGTCTGCCATATCGACGCGCGCCAACCGCTCGACCCGGCCACGCTCTCGGCTTTTCGCGACATCGCCCGGGCGACCGGCGCCGAACTCGGGCTTGAGATCGTCATCGCCGGGGCGAGAGCCCCCGTTGCCGAGCTGCGGCCGATCGCCGAAGCCGTCGCCGCGGCCGGCCTCGCGCCCGCCGTCGTTGCCGTGTCGCCGGCCTCGGACCTCGTCTCGCATCAGCCGGGCGAAGAGGAATTGAGCGTGCCGCCCGCCGCGGCGATCTGTGCCGCGGCGCGCGCGGCCTTCCCCGGCGCGCGGCTGGGCGGCGGGGTTTTTTCGTACTTCACCGAGCTCAACCGCAAACGGCCGCCGGCCGAGTTGCTCGATTTCGTCACCCACACGACGTGTCCGATCGTGCATGCCGCCGACGATCGTTCTGTCATGGAGACGCTCGAGGCGCTGCCGGCGATCATCGCCTCGACCCGGGCGTTCTCCGGCGCCGCCGCTTATCGCGTCGGGCCGAGCGCCATCGGTTGCCGCCAGAACCCCTACGGCAAGGACGTGCAGGACAATCCCCGCGGCGGTCGCGTCTGCCTGGCCGGCGTCGACCCGCGCCAGCGCGGGCTCTTCGGCGCGGCCTGGACGCTCGGCTATGTCGCCGCCTTCGCCTGCGGCGGCGTCGAGGCCGTCGCCTTGGGCGCGCCTACCGGGCCTTTCGGGTTCATCTACCGGCGGACCGGCTATCCGCAGCCCTATTTCGACGCCCTTCAGGGTGCCGCCGTCTATCCCGCCTTTCACATCGTCGCCGGGCTGGCGCGCGGTTCCGGCCGACCGATGATCGAGGCGCGATCCTCCCGGCCGGGAACCGTCGAGGCGTTGGCATATCGCGCCGATGGCCACCGGGTCGTGTGGCTCGCCAACCTTACGGCGGAGACCGTCGCGGTGAATTTGGCAGGGTTGCCGGGGAACGGGGTGCGGGCCGCGGTCATCGACAGCGAGAGCTTCGAGCGCGCGACGACCGACCCCGAGGCTCTCGATACGATCGGCCGGGCGCTGGCCGGCGACAGCCTCGCCCTCGGCCCTTATGCGGTGGCGCGGATCACGGCCGCCGATTGAACGACGACCGGAGGAAAGAATGGCGGGAAAAGGGCTCAAACAGCTTGCCGGCACCAGGGCGGCGAAATTCGGCCACTTCATCGTCGAGTTCGCGACGCCGGGGATCGGCCACATCCTGAAATCGGCGGGTTGCGACTACGTTCTGTTCGATCTCGAACATACGGGTTTCGGCTTCGAGACGGTAAAGAGCGCGGTGCGCTACTTCGAGGCGGCCGATCTGCCGATGATCGTGCGCGTCCCGTCGAAGGAGTATCACCATATCGCCCGCGCCTGCGACATGGGAGCCGAGGGTCTCATGCTGCCGATGGTCGGGTCGGCGGCCGAAGCCCATCGCATCGTCGATTCGATCAAGTACACGCCCGACGGCAGGCGGGGCGTGGCCTTGCAGGTGGCGCACGACCGTTATCGGCCGGGCACGGTTGCCGACAAGTTCAACGCCGCCAACCGCCGGACGACGGTCTTCTGCCAGATCGAGACCGCGGAGGGGGTGGACAACGCCGAGGCGATCGCCGCCCTTCCCGGCGTCGACTGCCTCTGGGTCGGCCATTTCGACCTGTCGGTGTCCTTGGGCGTCCCCGGGCAGTTCGACAGCAAGACCTTCAATGACGCGATCGACCGCGTGGTCGCCGCCGCCAAGAAGCATGAGAAATCGCTCGGGCGTCTCGTAGCGACCGTCGAGCAGGGGGTCGAGCTCTACGCCAAGGGCTTCGACTTCATCTGTTATTCCGGCGACGTCTGGGTGCTGCACGACGCGCTGGCCGAGGCGCTGACGCGGTTGCGCGCCGCCTGCCAGGGAGGGACGAAGCCATGACCGCGCCGTTCCGGGTGGCGCTGTCGGGCGATTTTCGCAAGCCCGACGGCTCTCCGATCTATCCCGATTTCGACCTCGCCCCGCTCCGGAACGCCGCTGGCGTCGAGGTCGAGTTCCTTGAGCCGTCCGATCCGATCCGGGCCGAACAGATCGCCAATTTCGACGCCTTGATCCTGCTGGCACCGCGCTTTAACGGGCAGAGCATCCATCCGAACGGCCGGCTGGCCGTGGTCGCGCGGTTCGGGGTCGGCTTCGACACCGTCGAGATCGACGCCTGCACCAACGCGGGGATCGCCGTGGTGACTACCCCCGACGGCGTGCGCCGGCCGGTGGCGGTCGCGATCATCACACTGATGCTCGCCCTGACCGGCCGGCTGATGGCCAAGGACCGGCTGACCCGCGAGGCGGCGGCCGGTTTCAACCGCCGCGGCGAGCACATGGGTTTCGGGCTCGTCGGACGGACGCTCGGCTCGATCGGCATCGGCAATATCGGCTCGGAACTGTTCCGGCTGGCCCGGCCCTTCGACATGCGCTTCATTGCGCACGATCCCTATGTCGACGCCAAGCACTTTGCGGCGCTCGGCGTCGAGCCTGTCGGCTTGGAGGACGTCTTTCGCCGCGCCGACGTCGTTGCCGTCGCCTGTCCGTTGAATGAGGCGACGCAGCATCTCGTCAATGCCGAGCGGCTCGCGCTGATGAAGCCGACCGCTTACCTCATCAACACGGCGCGCGGGCCGATCGTCGACCAGGCGGCCCTGACGAGGGTGCTGCAGCAGCGCCGTATCGCCGGCGCCGGGCTCGATGTCCTCGATCGGGAGCCGCCCGACCCCGACGACCCGATCCTCAAACTCGACAATGTCATCCTGACACCGCACGCCCTCTGTTGGACCGATCAGTGCTTTGCCGGGATCGGCGCCGCCGACGTCAAGGCGGTGATCGACGTCCAGCACGGGCGCGAGCCGCGCCTCGTGGTCAACCAGGCGCTGCTGGCGAGCGAGCGCTGGCGCCAGCGCATGGCGGATCTGCGCGGCCGGTTCGGGCCGTAGGCCCGGGGCTTCAGAACCCTCTCCCCCAATCGGGGGCCGAATTGGGGGGAGAGGGTTGAGAAGTAGGTGAGACCCTCAGCACGCGGGGCGTGCGCCATCTGGGATGAAAACGGGCGCAGCCCGCAAGCCCGGAATCCATGACCACAGGCCCTCGCCTGCCTTGCCAAAGCCGGAGTTCTTGGTTTCCAGGCTCGGCTTTGGCGAGCCGCCCCGGAATGACGCGTTCATTGAAATTGCGGTGTTGGAAAATGCGCTAGCGTCGGGCGGCGGCGAACCGCGTGCCTTCGTAGATCGCCGGAAGTGGACTCTCGAAGCCGATGCTCTCGAGAACGAGCCGATCCTCTTCGCCGAGCGGCGACGGGTTTGCGGGCCAGCCGCCGTCCGGCTCTCGCCGGATCAGCTCGGCGGCAATGTGGGTCGAGCGTACCAGCAGGATCTCGCGCACCGACGGGATCGTCGCAAAGGCCCATACCTTGGCGCGGGTTTCGGCTTCGTTGCTTGGCGAGAGCACCTCGACCAGCAGGATCGGGTCGGACAGCGCGTGGCTCGCCGGATCATCGGCGGTGCAAGTAACGGCAATATCGGGGACCCGCATATTGAACTCGGCACGGATCCGAGGAACGACGCCCGGCTCGATCACGACCGAGCAGCCGGTCCCGACAAGGTGGTTCCCCAGTAACCTCGCGAGCGCCGCCTGAATTCGACCATGGGTTGTGCTCGCCGGCGCCATCGCCTGAACTTCGCCGTCGATCAGCTGATGCTTGAGCCCGCTGCCGTCGCCGCGCCAGGCGATGAACTCGGCGACCGTCATGCGCGGCAGCGCGGGTTTGGCGAGTGCCGACATCCGATCCTCCTCGCTCTCAGGATAACCGCACCGCCCGCGTTGCTGAAGAGCCGGCCCAACGATCTCTCAATCGATCGCCGGCGGGCCGGACGTGATTCTCCGACACGCTTGAAAGTTCCTGCCCTTTGCGTGTAGTCAGGCTGGGGGAGCAAACGCAAGGGAGAGAGCCATGACGGTTTCCGCGCAAACCATGGGTGGAGGCGCTCCCGCGGGTACATTGAGTCTGCCGTGGATCATCGGCGCCTCGTCGGTCGGGACGCTGATAGAATGGTATGATTTTTATCTCTATGGAACGCTGGCGGTCTTCTTTGCCAAATATTTCTTTCCGCCGGGCAACGAGAATTTGGCGCTGCTGGCGAGCCTGGCGGTGTTCTGGTTCGGCTTTATCCTGCGCCCATTCGGCGCTCTCTTTTTCGGCCATCTGGGCGACCTGATCGGGCGGAAATTCACCTTCATGCTGACCCTCGGCATGATGGAACTCGCGACCTTCCTGGTCGGCTGCATCCCGAGCTATCGCACCATAGGGATCGCCGCCCCGATCCTCATCCTGCTGATGCGGGCGCTGCAAGGCTTGGCGCTCGGCGGCGAATATGGCGGTGCCGCGACCTACATCGCCGAGCACGCGCCGGACGGCAAGCGCGGTCTTTACACGAGCTGGATCCAAACCACGGCGACGATGGGGATCGTCCTCGCCTTGCTGGTCGTTCTGATCTGCCGGCAGTCGATGGGAGATGCGGCGTTCCGCGATTGGGGCTGGCGCATCCCGTTCCTGCTCTCGGCAATTCTCGTCCTGCTGTCGGGGTATATCCGGCTTCGACTCGAGGAATCGCCGCTCTACGCGCGGCTCAAGGAAGAAGGCAAATCCTCTGCCAATCCGGTCAAAGATACCTACACCAGTCGCCGCAATTGGGGGTTGATGGCGATCGCGTTGTTCGGCGCCACCGCACCCGAAGGCGTCGTCTGGTACACCGGCCAGTTCTACGCGCTGATCTATATGACGGCTGTGCTGAAGCTCAATTACGTCACCGTATACACCGTCCTGATGATCGCGCTGACGCTGGGCTCTCTGTTCTTTGTATTTTTCGGCTGGCTGTCGGACCATATCGGCCGGCGCAACATCATGACCTTGGGTTTCGCCTTGGCGGTGGTGACCTACTGGCCGGTCTTCACTTGGCTCGGCACGTACCGCCACAACCCGGTCATGCTGACCATCCTGGTGTTCTACCTTGTGATCCTCGTCACCATGGCGTACGGGCCGATCGCCGCCTTTCTGGTCGAGCTGTTTCCGGCCCGGATCCGCTACAGCTCGATGTCGATGCCCTATCACATCGGCAATGGCTGGTTTGGCGGCGGCGTGCCGTTTATCGGTACCGCGATCGCGCAGGCGACCGGGATCGCACTCGGCGCGCTGTTCTATCCGATGGCGGTCGCCGCGGTGGGCGTCGTCGTCAGCCTCGCCTACATCCGCGGGCCGACGCACAAGATCCGGATCTGGGACGAGGTCGGCGGCGGGCCACCGCCGCTTGTTCCCGACCAGATATAGGCCGCGGCGCGCTCATCGATTGTCGGCGGCGCGCCCGGCTTCCGCGGGCGTCGCGATCCGGCGGTAGCTGAGCGCCTCGGCGACGTGCCGGCGCGCGACGTTCGCCGCGCCTTCGAGGTCGGCGAGCGTTCGGGCGACGCGCAGCACCCGGTGATAGCCGCGCGCGGAGAGATTGAGCCGTTCGGCGGCGCGGGCGAGCAGCGCGCGCCCGGCCGGTTCCGGCGTCGCCACCGCGTCGAGCAACGCGCCATCGGCTTCGGCGTTGGTGCGGATGCGCTGGCCGTCGTCGGGCAAGGCCTGATAGCGCAGCACCTGCCTTTTGCGTGCCGCGGCGACCCGCCGGGCGACGGCGGCGCTGTTTTCGGCCGGCGGCGGCAGGTCGAGATCGGACGGGGGTACCGCCGGTACCTCGATATAAAGGTCGATGCGATCCAGCAGCGGACCCGAAAGCCTCGATCGATACTCTTCGGCGCAGCGCGGCGCGCGGCCGCAGGCGGCTTCGAGGAGACGCCCGCAGCGGCACGGGTTCATCGCCGCGATCAGTTGAAACCGCGCCGGGTAGGTGACGTGTCCGCTGGCGCGCGCGACCGAGATCCGGCCGGTCTCGAGCGGTTGCCGCAGCGCCTCCAATGCGGCCCGGTTGAACTCGGGCAGCTCGTCGAGAAACAGGACGCCGTGATGGGCGAGCGAGATCTCGCCCGGGCGCGGCCGCGTCCCGCCGCCGACCAGCGCCGGCAGCGAGGCCGAATGGTGCGGGTCGCGAAACGGCCGCTCCTGCGACAGACCGCCGGCGCGCAGGCCGCCGGCAACCGACTGGATCATGCCGAGCTCCAGCGCCTCGGCCGGTTCGAGCGGCGGCAGCAACCCGGGCAGACGGGCCGCGAGCATCGACTTGCCCGAGCCGGGCGGCCCGACCATCAGCAGATTGTGGGCGCCCGCGGCGGCAATTTCGATGGCGCGTTTGGCGCTCTCCTGCCCCTTGACGTCCTTGAAGTCGAGCACGGCGGCGCGGGCGGCGGCGAGCCGCGGCTCGGGCGGCGGCAAGAGCTGGGTGCCTTTGAAATGGTTGACGATCGCCAGCAGGCTCGGCGCCGCGATGATCTCGATGCGGCCGGCCCAGGCGGCCTCGCCGCCGCACTCGAAGGGGCAGATGATGCCGCCCTCGCGCACGGCCGCGGCAAGGCCTGCGAGCAGCACCCCGGCAACGCTCGTCACCGCGCCGTCGAGCGACAACTCGCCGAGGGCCGTATAGCCGCCGAGCTCATCCTTTGGCAGCACCTCCATCGCCACCAGCAGCGCCAGCGCGATCGGCAGGTCGAAATGGCTGCCTTCCTTGACGACATCGGCCGGCGCCAGATTGACCGTGATCCGCTTCGACGGCAGGGCGAGGCCGAGCGAGGCGAGGGCGGCGCGGACCCGCTCGCGCAACTCGGCAACCGCCTTGTCGGGCAGCCCGACGACGGTGAAGGCCGGCAGACCCGAGGCGATCGTCACCTGGGTCTCGACCTCGATGACCTCGACGCCGTGAAAGGCGACGGTTCGAACCCGGGCGACCATGCCCCCACCGCGCGTTGCGCCGATCGAAGTTTATGAACGAGAGCGCGGCGACGCCAGTGCCAACCGGCGTGCGTTCGCGAGCACGACCTCGGCCGAGGTGCTCAAGCCCATGCATCCCCGAGCGAGGGCGCCGAGCGCGTCGATATAGCCGGGGCCGATCTTCACCCCGGCCCGGCGACGACGCGTCATTCGCAGGCGCCGCCTCACCGATTGAGCCGGTCCATTTGCCCTGTCTGGTAGCGTGTGCCGGACGCGGCACCCGGCGGCACGACACGATCGATTTCCGCGAAATCGTCCGCCGTGAGCACAATCTCCGCGGCGCGCACGTTCTCCTCGAGGTGCTTGCGCGATTTGGCGCCCGGTATCGGCGCGATCAAGGTTCCTGCCTGCGCGCCCTGGGCCATCGGCCAGGCGATGGCGAGCTGGGCGAGCGTGGCGTTCTTGCGGCGCGCGACGGCCTCGAGCGTGGAGCGAAGCCGGAGATTTGTTACGAGATTGGCGCTCTCGAAGCGGGGCAGCCGCACGCGAACGTCGTCGGCACCGAATTCCTGCGGGTTGGGCGGCGCAGCGCTCAGCATCCCGCGCCCGAGCCTAGACCCGCTCCGCCGCCGCCGTTACCAAGGGTCGCGGCGGGCCGCTGTACTTGATTCGGGTCTGAATGGCGGAGCCGCTGTACTTTCATTCGCGTCGCCGACGCCTGTCTGCTCCAGAGGGTGCCATGCTGGCCTGCATCGGTCGCGCCGATTCTGGCCGTTCGGGGGACCGCTATCGAACCGCGAGTTCGACCCTACTCGGCCATCCTCGGGTTCTATAAGGGTCGGCTCTAGCGGGTATGGGCCGCCGATCGGCTGTGCCGATGCAACCCTGCACCGGTCACCGCCGACGCTTCGATGGAACGGAAGGCTGCCTTGGTTGGCTCTGCCCTGGGCTTCGGCAATCGCCCGACGATAAACGCGCTCGGCTTCTCCGTCGTCCTGACGCACATCTCTCAGAAATAAGTTGCCACGCAACCGCACAGCTCCGCCTGCTACCAGCCGTAGCCGGCCTTGGCGGCGTCCGCAAGGGCCATCGACGCGCGTTCCAGGTTGCGAAAAGCGTTATGGAAAGAGAAGGGCGCCAGAAGCGGCGGTAAGTCTGCCAGGGCAGGACCGGCGTGCCGGTCACCTCCCTCCGGCAGACGATCGTTCTGCGTTTGCGTTGCAATGGCTTGGGTCGCTATACACCGACACGCGTGGTTCATTTATGGTTAAGATTCTTTTTATTGCAAAACGAGGATAGCCATCGTACCTCTTTTTTTGACGTAGGTAAAATTGTTAACCTTTTGTCAGGGGCTGCAATGGGATTGCACATTCGTCACGGTCTGTTTGCATTGAGCCTGATCACGGTGGCTTCGGTCGCCGCCGTGGCCGCGGGGGGGAGCTACACGATAACCACCCTGGTCGACTACACCGAAACCCGGCCTGACGGGAATATCCCGTGGTCTACGAATGGTACGCCCGCCCTCGACGGCAACTACGTCCTGTTCATGACTTTAAACCTCCAGGGCATACTGGATGCGATCTGGTCCTTTGATACCAGGACGATGACGCCGACGAAGCTTGCCGGATTGTCGACCCCGGTGCCGCACGGCACCGGCGACTTCACCGGCTTTGGCTTATTTTTCGCCGATGACAACCCGAGCCCGACGGTAGGTGGCGGGTATGCCGCTTTTTATGGTGCCGACGCGGACGGCGTGCACGGCCTCTACACGGTTTCGGAGAAGGGTGGCAAGATCAGCCGCGTCGTCACGACCGCGACCTTGGCCCCCGACGATCACGAGGCTTTTACCTATTTCACCCAGGCCCGGCTCAATGGAACAAAAATTGTTTTTTATGGCATGACATCGGGCATTGCCGGCATCTATGAGGCTAATCTTGACGGCACGGGCCTCACGACGGTCATCGACATCGACACGCATCTCGGTGCCCGCGGCTACGGCCACGGCAAGGGCTATTATAATTATTACAGCACGCCGCAAATCGGCAAGAGTCAGGTTACATTCTATGCCACCGGCGTCGGCAATCCTTCGACTTACCCGAACGAAATCTTCACGAGAGTTGGCAACGGTTATCCCGGCGTGGCCGACAACCTGACCCCGCTTGGCGACGACCCGGCAGGGCTTGGCCATACCGAGATCGGCGGCTTCTCCGCGGCCGTCGAAAATTCAGACGTAGCGATCGAAGCCTGGGACGGTTTCTATTACGGCATCTTCGAGCCATCGGGTGGCATCAGCCGCATAGCCAAACGCCTAGTCAGCTCGACCGAACGGGTTCCGGGAACCAAGGATACGTTTGCCAGCTGCAACCCGCCCGGAACCCCGAACCCGAGTTCGTGCTTTTTCGGCTTTTCGTTCGACAGTACCGGCCTAGTCTTACTGAGTCACAAAATCTTCTATGCTGTATTGTTGTAGGTTGGAGGAACACGATATGGTATATAAGCCCAGTTCTTGACCGATTGGGGGATCGGAATGGACGGCACCGAGTGTGAGGGGAGTGAAGCGCGATTTGTGGCCTATGTCGAGGCCCTTGGTCAGGTACTTGGCCATGCCGACCGGCAGGAACCGATGCGCGATTATTGCTTGGGGCTGATGATGCCGCTGGCACGGAAGAGCGTGGAGCCGCTGGCGGCGGTGACGGCTCCGGCGGCGGTTGCCGCGAAGCATCCCAATACCTCGGTCTGGCCGCCGGGAATTGAGCCGTTACGACCGCAACGTGGCCGCGGGAGCGGTCGACCACCCAAGTTGCTGCGGCGCGACGACGAGCATCAGCCGGTCTCGGTAAAGGCGCTCGCTCTGGGTCTGCCGGCACAAGCGTGGCAGACCATTACCTGGCGCGAGGGCAGCGCCGATTGGCTCACTTCACGCTTCGCACGGCAGAGGGTGCGGCCAGCGCATCGCGATACCAAGCTAAGCGAACCGCGCGCCGAAGAGTGGCTGCTGATCGAGTGGCCGCAAGGCGAAACCGAGCCGACGAAATATTGGTTTGCCACCTTGCCCGAGGATGTCGCCTTTGATCAGCTGGTCGACATCGCAAAGTTGCGCTGGCGGATTGAGCGCGATTATCAGGAACTCAAACAGGAGCTTGGCTTTGGTGACTACGAAGGGCGCGGGTGGCGCGGCTTCCACCACCACGCCACACTTTGTATCGCCGCCTACGGCTTCTTGATCGCCGAACGCGGCGCCCTTCCCCCCTCAGGACCGACTTCCGCCACGCTCTTCTCGGGATCTGGCCTTCCCGAGGGTTACCGACCCAGAGGCGCCGCCGATCCGACCCGAACGACACGTTCCCAACTCGATCGCAACCATCCGCCGACGGATCATCGTCGGCCTCGCCAGGACCCTCCCGAGATGCCCTTGCTGCAATGCGCCAATCCGCAAAAGGCCAACGATTCCCAATTCTTGACGCAGTAAGACTAGGGTTCGTAGCCACTGATGCGACCAATAACCAGAGCATCTTCTTTCAACCGCCCGGTTCTCCATCGGTCTTGATTTCCTCCGAAAAACCTTATCCCTATGGGTTTCCCACGCTCGGTGATCGGTCGGTGAGCGGGGGCCGACTGGTGTTCACCTACGGACGCAACCAGATCGATCTAGCGGCGCCGAAGCCTGCGGCCGTCGTCAACCTGAAATAGTTATCGTCGTCCCGCCCAGGGGTCGGCGTTTCGCGCGGCCTGATATCTAGGCCCGAGCCGGAAGGCAACGATTTGCGGCTTTCGCCGCACGGTGCGCCGGCCGCACAGGAGGCCGTACGCCGAAACCCCCGGATAACGACTTGAGGCCGCCAAGGACAATGCTCGCCAATCCCGACATCTGCGTGACGTAAATCGCGCACCGCCTCGGCGTCTCATCTCATCGCCAGCCCACGCCGCGGCCTGCCCTTCACGTGGCACGCAGCGTCACGAATGCTCATGAGACTGCTGCCCGGAATGTCCGCAAAGGGTCGGTTTGACCAATTCGATCTGCCTCAGCCGAATGGCCGGAATCGGCGCGACCTCGCCGTTGGCGGTGGTTGCGGCGAAAGACCGGAATCCACGTGCGCCGTGACAAGGCGGCGCTTTTCCAGCGGGTGCAAGCCCCGCCCGGCGACCGCTCCAGCCGGAAGCAGCCGGAGCAGGCATGGAGGAGACGAAATGTCTGAAGCCTTCGGATAACGGTCACGGTTTTGGTGACCGCGCGAGTGTGCAGGCCGCAACGTGAGTAAACGCCGAGCAATCCTCGAAAAGGTCGATGTGCAGGCCGACCCGATAGTGGTTTCGGGGAAGGCTGATACGGATGGGCGAGTTTGAGCGAGGAGTAGGCCCATCTGCTGCACCGGGGTAGTGGCGGCAGCATGTACACAAGGAAAGCGTGCGCAACACGGGAAGCCCCAATGCGTGATCAGGGATGATCAACCGGACGCCCGCGAGGGACAGGCCGGGCGCAATGGGGTGGCGGAGAGGCCCGTAGTACCGGTGAAGCCGGGTAATGCCGGTGGAGGGAAGGGGCCTTGGTTCAAGACAGACGCAGGAAGTAGTGAGGGACCTGGAGATTGGGCAACCTATCAACTCCGAAGAGTGTTCAGAAGCTGCAGAGGGCGTCACACGCGAAAGCGAAGGCAGAAGCCGGCTATCGCTTCTATGCCCTGTACGACAAGATCAGCCGCGACGACATTCTGGCGCATGCCTATGCCCAGTGCCGCGCCAACAAGGGGGCGCCGGGAATAGACGGTCAGGACTTTGCGGACATCGAGGCCTATGGGGTCGAACGGTGGCTGGCTGAACTGGCGCTTGCGCTCAGGCAGGAGAGCTACCGGCCGGAGCCAATCAGACGAGTGTTTATACCGAAGGCCAACGGCAAACTCAGGCCGCTGGGCATCTCGACGGTGCGGGATCGGGTCTGCATGACCGCAGCGATGCTGGTGCTGGAGCCGATCTTCGAAGCCGATCTTCCGCCGGAAATCTACGCCTATCGCGCTGGGCGCAACGACCAGCAGGCAGTCGTCGAGGTGGAGGAGCGGCTGTTCCGTGGCCACCCGGAAGTCGTCGACGCCGACCTCGCGGACTACTTCGGGAGCATTCCGCATACCGACCTCCTAAAGTCGGTGGCGCGCCGGATCGTTGACCGGCGCGTGCTGCATCTGATCAAGATGTGGCTGGACTGCCCCGTGGAAGAAACCGACCAACGGGGCCGGACAACACGCACGACCGAGGCGCGAGACCACCGGCGCGGCATTCCGCAGGGCTCGCCCCTCTCACCACTACTGGCGAACCTCTACATGCGCCGGTTCGTGTTGGGCTGGAAGAAGCTCGGCCTTGAGCGAAGCCTCGGCACTCGCCTCGTCACCTATGCGGACGACCTTGTGATCCTGTGCCGAAGGGGCAGCGCGGAGACTGCGCTGCATCACCTGCGCGCGATCATGGGCAAGCTGAAGCTGACAGTGAACGAGGAGAAGACACGGATCTGCAAGGTTCCGGACGGGGAGTTTGACTTCCTGGGTTATACGTTCGGGCGGATGTATTCTCCGAGAACCGGCCAGGCTCGCCTGGGACAGCGGCCATCGAAGAAGAGCATCAAGCGTGTGGTCGACAAGGTCCATGCGCTGACCGTCCGAGCACATACCTGGCAAGAAACCACAGAGCTGGTGGGTAAGTTGAACCGCACCCCCTTCGCGGATGGGCGAACTAACTTCTCGGTAGGCACCGTCAATCCGGCGTATCGGGCGCTCGACAACTACACGGCTGTGCGGTTGCGTCGGTGGTTGCGCTTCAAGCACAAGACCAGACGATGTAAGGGCGGCAGCTATCCCCTCTCGCACCTCTACGAGACCCTCGGGCTCGTGCGTCTGACCCGGCTTGGGCACGACGTGCCGTGGACGAAGGCGTGAGGTCTTGTCCGAGAGCCGGATGCAGGGAAATCCGCATGTCCGGTTCGATGAGCGGGATGTGGAAACGGAGCTATGGTCGAGCCACTAAGGCACCGCCAAACGAAAGAGGCGGCAACACGCATGCCTGACCTAAGGCCACCGCGCCACATTCCGACTCTACCTCTGCGGAACTTCGACCACTCTCGTCCTCTCCTCCGAGGTTTGTGATGCGGGCATGCTCCGCACCCTCGCCCTCGGCGAGTGCGCAGGGTGGCTTGGTCAAGCCGACAGTCGTGAGCGGAATTGAGCGGCGGTAAGCTGGCTGCATCAGAGAGGAGATGCAATGAACACGGCAAGGCTACTCGTCGGGTCAATGGCGTTCGGCCTGTGGGCTGTCTCAAGCAACGCCGCGTCCATAACCCCCTGAGGAAGCAGTCGGGCTACGCTTTCTGAGGCCCTCGGCGGCAGCGAACCATGTCGGGAAATCTGCCACGGTCTGCGGCGTGGTCGCCACGACGAAATTCGATGCGCACTTGCGTTCGCAGCCGACGTTCCTCGATTTCGAGAAGCCCTACCCGAATGAGGTCTTCACCGCCGTCATCTTCGGCAGTGATCGAGCGAAATTCGGGACGCCCGAGACGACGTTTCAGGGGAAGCGCGTCTGCGTCACCGGGCAGGTCCGCAATTATCGCGGGAAGCCAGAGATCATCGTGAGCGATCCGAGCCACTTGAGCGAATAGCGGCCACGCATTGCGCGCCGAGTGAAGGGATTGGGCTACGTCGGCTATATTCGTGAGCGAAGGGCAGCCTCACGGGGCGGCTGTCGCTTTGGCGCGGGTCTTGGGTGGTGGCTTCGGTTTCGCCCTGATCCGCATCGCGCGGCCCTCCGGCTGATCAATATCAAACGCTCCGGTCTTTCGGACCAGATCGCTTAGTTTCCGATAGCCATAAGTGCGGGGGTCGAAGTCGGAGGCGATGTTCGCGAGGCGTTGCCCCACCGCGCCCAAGCCGACCCAGCCGTCTTCCGTCTCGATCTGCATCATGGCCTTGTTCAAGATAGGAATGGCCGCGCTAGGCGGTTGCAGGGCTTTGGTGGAAGGTCCCTCTTCGGCGGTCGAAGCCTGGGCCTCGGGCAACAAGTTCTCGGTGTAAATGAACTTCCAGCACGCCTGCCGGAAACTCTCGGGAGTCTTCTGCTCGCCGAAACCGAAGACATCGGCACCCTGTTCCCGGAGACGAGACGCAAGGCGCGTGAAGTCGCTGTCCGAAGAGACGAGACAGAAACCGTCGAACCGGCCGCTGTGTAAAAGATCCATGGCGTCGATCACCAAGGCAATGTCGGACGCGTTCTTTCCAGTCGTGTAGGCAAACTGCTGATAGGGGTCGATCGCGTATTTTTGGAGGATGTCCACCCACGACTTCAAGCGTTGACCCGAGAAATCACCATAGATCCGCCGGACACTCGCCTCACCGAACTTCGCGACCTCCTCAAAAAGTCCGGCGGCGATCCGTGGCGATGTGTTGTCAGCATCGATGAGGATTGCCAATCGGCGCGGGCGGCTTTCTTCCGGCATGTTCGGACCTCCGCTGTTGGTGCCCGAGAGGGGTCACCAATACCCCTCTCCCGTTCGGCCTCCCTACACGGGGGAGCCGTTCTGGACCGAAGACTACGAGGGTGGCAGATCAATTTAGCGGTGTCGCCCTCGGCGCATTCGCTGATCCGTCTTTCCCCGCGCCGACGCGATCAGTCTGGGAGGAATCTCGGCATCCCTGGATCGCCTTCGCGCACGATCTCGGCCACTTTTAGGCAAGCGCCACCAGTCGTTCGCCCTGCTGGCTGATTTCGGGCGGCAGCAAAACCGGGCCTTCGTGGGATTAGGGCGTCTTGTGCAGTGCCGCACCGGTCCGGGGCGTCGGCTCGTCATCGCGGACCCGGAATACCCGATCCACGATCTCGACCTTCTGTGCCGAGCACCAGCGCGCCACGAATGGGCTGGCGATTGTCGGATCGGCGAAGTAGACCGCCACCGCATCGTTGACGGTGCCGCTAGTCCCCGAAGGCGTCATCGCCCAGCCGTCAGCACCACAATTCGCGTCCAACCAAGCCTTCATCTGACCGAGACGGCTGCCGAGTCCTCCGGGTGGAACGCCGATCCTGATCCGCACGGGGAATCGCCGCTCGGCGTCGCGGGTCGCTTGTTGACCGGTCCTCATCAAGCAAGCCCGCCGAACGCACCAGGGTGTCCCGGCGGTCGGGAATCCCGCTCGCGCAAATCCCGGCCGGTGATCTCGATGTTGGCGTCATCCGTCAACTGCCGGCGACGAACCTTCCGTTCCGCGATCATTTCGAGCCGCGTCCGGTGCAGATGATAGGCTTCGAGGCAGCGTTCCGGCGTCGGGGGTTGATCGAGCAGCCTTTGGAATACGCGCCGGCCGACACGCACCATTCCTTGATATTCGCCGACGCCGATGCCGAATTCGACGGCGGGCCGTTCGGGGTTCCACCGGGCGTCCTCGGGGAATGTGAAAAACATGACGACCTCCTTCGTGGGGCGAAGGTATCATGTTCCGTTAATGTTCTCAAGCCGTTCGGGTAAGGTGTGCCGACGCTAGGGGCTGGCCATGTCCCTCTATTTTGATTGGGTTCCCGGACGGGCGCAGACTAGACTGGTCGATCACGCGGGCGTTGGAACTATGGACGGGATGTGTTCGAGGGGCACCTTTGAGGGTCGGCATCTGCGTGGGTGGCGCAACTCAAAACCAGTGTAAGCGGGAGCTTTACGCTGGGCCAAACCGACATTGTGCTGAGATTTTGCCATTACGAATTCACTTGAAGCCCCGATCAATTCCATGTGGGAATAGACAGGAATGTCAGATCAAAATACACATAATCAGAATCAGCGTGCAGCCGAGAGACAGCGCGATCTGAATAATGATCTCGGAAAGAGCTTAATGGAGGCGTCAACCAAGGACGCACAGGGCAATTAAGATAACATTACTTATCAATTCCGGTGCCTCCGTTGCAATATTGGCCTTTATAAGCAGCATCGCTTCTCGATCGACCTCCAGGCCGAGATCGTCGCGGCGTTGATCAGGCGGGGTGTTGCCGTTCATGCCTTCAACCAGCGGAGTATCGCCGAGATCTTCGACATGATCCGCCGGCTTGGAGCGATGGTCGGCGCGCCTGATCGCGCCGACAGGCTTGCCAATGAGCTTGCCGCCGGAGTTGCCGAAGCAAGCGATTATGCTACACGGTTGCGGCGACGGCCCCGAGTGCATTTCGAGGAATGAGATGACGCGATGATCTCCGGCATCGCGTGGGTGTCCGAGTTGATCGAAGCCGCCGGAGGCACCGACGTTTTCGCCGATCGGGCCGTCGGCAAATCCGCGCAAGAGCGGGTCGTGACCGCATCAGAGGTCGTCGAGCGCATGCCCGACATCATCATCGGCTCCTGGTGCGGCAAGAAATTCCGGCCCGAGAAAGTTGCCGTACGGCCCGGTTTCAATCGGATGCCCGCCGTGCGGAACGGCGCAGTCCACGAGATCAAATCGCCGTTGATCCTGCAACCGGGTCCGGCAGCGTTGACCGCAGGGTTGGGCGAGCTTCAACGAATCATGGAGATGGCTGCCCGCGAGTGATTGGCGGCGTGATCTAGCTCAATCTCTGTAACGATCGGTTTGCCGCGAGAGGCGATCGAGACCTAACTCGCATGGAACTACCGCCTCTGGGCAAAGCCGAAGTATGCGAGGGTACCGGCCACGAGAACGCCCAGCCAACTCACCCAGAACGGAATGCTCAGGCCGCCGATCTCCACCTGCCATCCAAAGATGATCCGCAGCAGATGCATTATCGCCACGACGAGAAACAGCGTCGCGGTGGTGGTTGCATAGGTTTTTCGGTCCAAAGCTGTTCGATGCCTTGTTGTCTTCCTCCGGCGTTGCCGACCGGCGAGAAGCGATCGCACGCCGGGTTTCTCCTCGAACCAACTCAGCCGACTTGCCACGCGATTTGTCGCGGAGGGCTGCCAGGGGAAGAGCTTCACCCGGCGACCATCTATTCCCCGAGCGCCGCAGGGGTGCCATTTCGTTCGGAAATTGGTAATCGTGATGTCGGCCGGGGTGGCGGAGTGACCGCTGCACCGGCTCATGGGCGAAACGGTAGTGCCGGGCGGGCGCGTTAGTCGTTGGTCTCAAGGGAGTCCGCGAGCGCCAGCAGCAATCTCGCGCCATCGCCATGCCAGGCGCTGCCGTGCATTCGAGCGAGCGTGGTTGGTTTCAGACTCGCGAGCCGCCCCAGCGCCTCTCGCGTCTCCTTGGTATGGGTGTAGAAATCCAACTTCCGGCGAAAAGCCTCACTCGGCCCGAAAATGTCGCCCTCGAAAAGCGGGGGGTGGTCGGTGCCGCCATCGGCAAAAAGATCGCT
Organism: uncultured Alphaproteobacteria bacterium; assembly: GCA_963772295.1. GTDB lineage: Bacteria > Pseudomonadota > Alphaproteobacteria > ATCC43930 > CGMCC-115725 > AP-15. The sequence continues at coordinate 28,842 of CAVYWO010000013.1, read as the reverse complement.
GCACAGCAAGGTCCTGGTCGCCTGCTCCATGATCAGGCCCGCTTCCCAGCCATGCGGCAAATTCGGCGTGTCGAGCCACTCTATTCGAAATCTGCCGGTTTGCAGAATCTCGCCGTCACCCAGGATGCGGGCCTCACGATCAGCGATGTCGTTCACTGACAGCATCGCCAGAAGGCGACCGCATAACGGGAGTGCGTGCGGAGCGGCGGCGAGGAACTCATTCAAGGCCCCACACTCGTCGGCCTCAAAATGCGAGAAAGAGATCCAGCGCAGGCGTTCCAGCGGCAGGATGCGGGCCACGGCCTCCTGCACCTGCGGAAACATCCGGCGTTTTCCTGTGTGAAAGAGCAACGGTTCGTCATCGACGAGCAGGTACTGGTTGTAGGTGATTCCGCCGCCGGCGACGATGCTCGCCACCGGTGTGCTGATGCGGAAAATGCCATCTGAGATCTCGTCCACACGGGTCCCTTCGTGAGCCTGAACGGCCATTGTCTCCCTCCTTGCTCAGCGGACTTCCCCGCAGCGATACTGTCGCGGATGGGACCAACTCGTCACGCGTTGTTTCGGCACGGTAGGTCAGGTGGGCTATCCTCTGCCCGCTGTCGACCGATGACCCTATCTGCCTTTTCGCTTCCGAGCTTTGCGGGCGGCATAGCGGGCGTCGCGAGCGGCCTGCCGCTCGGCTTCCACGGCGGCTTCCCGTGCGGTTTGCTCAGCGAATTCCGCATCGCGGGTCTCTTGCTCCGCTTTCAGGGCGGCTTCATGAGCGGCGTTGTCGGCGGCTTGAGCAGCGGCTAGGGCAGCAGCCTGACGAGCTTCATCGGCCAATTTCGCGGCTTTTCGTTCAGCGGTACGGGCATCGCGAGCCACCCTGACTGCCTCTCGTGCCGTCCGCCGCTCGACGGCAGCGGGACTCTCGGCCGCAGACTTCGCTCGGACTGCGCGCTCCAGTTGGGCCTTCTTCGCCTCTGCGGCTGCGCTCAGGCGGTCGGCAAAACCGGTGTTCTTGGACCTGTCCATCTCAATCTCATACGCTCGCGGTGAAGCGGCTCTTCGCCCAAACGGTCGATGGTTTCAGATCGGCGTTGGCCAGGCCATATTCCAGACATGGACGAGACCAGGATTGAAAAGCTCGCGCGCCTGGCCGGGAAGGCCGCATCGAAGGCTCTCGGGGTGCTTGAGCGGCGCGGTTATGACATCCGTGGAAAGATGTCGGCTCCGATCCGCAGAATTCCCCGTCGCGATCCTCCAAAGCCAAAATCGGACGACTGAACGGCCGCCGCAACCGAAAGCAAACCCGCATGGACCGCACGATCAAGGAAGCGACGGCACCAGCCCGGCAGCGAGCGGCGCAGCCCACGATCGGCGGCTCGGTCTACGTTAAGCCGCAGGAAATCGCTTGGGAGCCAACGCAATTCGCAGGCATCTCGATCAAGGTGCTCTACGAAGACAAGGCGAAGAGCGAGATGACCTGTCTTCTGAAGTGGGAACCGGGGGCAACCCTGCCCATGCACCAGCACCCCGAGATCGAGCAGACCTACGTCGTCGAGGGTTCGTTCTATGACCACGACGGGATCTGCCGCGCCGGCGAATTCGTCTGGCGACGGGTCGGATCGTTCCACGAAACACATTCCGACGAGGGAGCGATCATCCTCGCGATCTACCGCAAGCCAAACGTCTTCCAACACAGCACCGGATACGCCCGCGAGGGGGCGTAACGCGACCTCGGAGGTCTGATCGGCTCGGGTTCACGCACCTCCCATTCCCCAGCAAACGGCCGAACCCGATAGACCGGATGGCCTTCCGAAAACGGGCCCGACCGCGAGAGCGCCGAGCGCGCCGATACCGCCATGAAAGGCAGCGAGCCCCGCCGTGACTCCCGCGAAAAAGGGAAGCGCATAGATGTCACACCGGCCCGGCGACCACGCCTCATTCGCAGCACAGCAGGCGCCGCCTCACCGATTGAGCCGGTCCATTTGCCCTGTCTGGTAGCGTGTGCCGGACGCGGCACCCGGCGGCGCGACACGATCGATTTCCGCGAAATCGTCCGCCGCGAGCACAATGTCCGCGGCGCGCACGTTCTCCTCGATGTGCTTGCGCGATTTGGCGCCCGGTATCGGCACGATGAAGGTTCCTCCCGGCGCGCCCCGGGCCATCGGCCAGGCGATGGCGAGCTGGGCGAGCGTGGCGTTCTTGCGGCTCGCGACGGCCTCGAGCGTCGAGCGGAGCCGGAGATTTGTCTCGAGATTGGCGCTCTCGAAGCGGGGCAGCCGCGCGCGAACGTCGTCGGCTCCGAATTCCCTAGCAGCCTGTCGGACTTAACCATTTCGCGCAATTATCGGTAACATCATGCCGACAACTCACATGGTTTATTGCTTGTTACAGCCGTCACGAGACATAAAATCCCAAAATTGGCGGATTTTTGGCTAAGTCCGACAGGCTGCTAGGGTTGGGCGGCTCGGCGCTCAGCATCCCGCGGCCGAGCACGGCATAGGCCATCATCGCCATGCCCAGCTCCCTGCAAGCCTCGATCTGGCCCTGTTGCTCCGCATCGCGCGAGAACAGCGAATACTCCATCTGCAGAGAAGCGAGCGGGTGCACGACGCTGCCGCGCCGCAGCGATTTGGCCGAGCATTCGGAGAGCGCGATGAAGCGGGTCTTACCCTCCCTGACGAGTTCGGCCATGCCGCCGACGCTGTCCTCGACCGGCACCTGCGGATCGACGCGCGACAGGCAAAAGACGTCGAGCGTTTCGATGCATAGAGCTTTCAGGCTCGCCTCGCAGGTTTGACGGAGATAGCGCGGATCGCCGCCGCCGCGCCCGCCGTCGCCGCTGCCGTCGCGCGGGCTGCCGCTCTTCGAGTGAACGACGACCTCATGCCGGCGGCCGCGGATCGCCTGCCCGATCAGGCGATGATTGTGGCCGTGGCCGTAGCTCGCCGACGTGTCGAGCAGATTGACGCCGAGATCGAGCGCGCGGCGAATCGTGGCGACCGACTCGGCATCGTCGGCCGGCCCATAGGCGCCCGACATGCCGTAACAGCCCAGACCAATGACCGACACGATAAGATCCGTTTTGCCGAAGCGGCGGAGTTCCATGGGCGAGCCCCCGTGTTGTAAAGGCACGATATCAGAGCCGCCGCCGACCGGCGCTCGTCATCAGGCAAGCCCCCGAGGGCGGGCTGGCCGCTTGAGGCGAAGTGGCCCGGCGGCTAGATTTTGCGGTCCTTGGTTGTCGCTGCGGGTCTCGAGCGCGCGCGCAAGACCGGTGGTATCCCGGCAACGACCGCGTCAATGGAGCCTCGGCATGATGCTGGTCGGCCAATACAACTCGCCGTTCGTCCGCCGCGTGGGCGTGTCGTTGCGCGTCCTCGGGTTCGCTTATGAGCACGACACGCGCTCGGTTTTTGCGGACTTCGACGCGATGCGCCGGATCAACCCGCTCGGCCGCATCCCGTCGCTGATCCTCGACGACGGCGAGATCCTGCTCGATTCCGCGGCAATTCTAGACTGGCTCGATCAGTTCGTCGGGCCCGAGCGGGCCCGCGGGGACCGAGCGTCGGAGGGTTCTGCGCCGCGTCGCGCTGGCCACGGGAGCCATCGACAAGGCGGGCGCGGCCGCCGCCGAGCGGCTTATTCGGCCTTCGGCCTATCGCTGGCCGGAATGGATCGGGCGCTGCCGCCTCCAGGCGGCGGGCGCAATCGAGGCGCTCGCCGCCGAGCCCTGGCCGCCGGCCGATCGGCTCGACCAGGCGCAGATCACCACCGCCTGCATGATCCGCTACGTGCAGCTGGCCGACCCCGACCTGATGCCGCCCGATCGGTATCCGGCGCTCGACGCGCTGTCGGCGCGCTGCGAGGCGCGGCCGGAGTTCGCGGCGACCTGCCCCGCCGCCTGGGCCGTGCCACGCGGTGCGTGAGCCGGTCCGCATGAGTTCTCGGCACGTGGCGCGGCCGTCCGAAACCGATCGGGGCTGACGAGCGTGTTTCCGCCCGAGCGGATCGTCTGTCTGACGGAGGAGACCGTCGAGACGCTCTATCTCCTCGGCGAGCAGCACCGGATCGTCGGCATTTCCGGCTATTGCGTGCGCCCGCCCGAGGCGCGGCGCGAAAAGTCGCGCGTTTCGGCCTTCACCTCGGCGGATATCCCGAAGATCCTGCGGCTGAAACCCGACCTGGTCCTCCTCTTCTCCGACCTGCAGGCCGACATCGCCGCGACGCTGATCCGCGAGGGCGTCGAGGTCCACGCCTTTAACCAGCGCAGCGTCGCCGAGATTCTCGCGATGATCCGGATGCTGGGGGCGATGGTCGGCGCGTCGGCCGCGGCCGAGCGTCTGGCCAGCGAACTCGCCGCCGGTCTCGACGCGGTACGTCGAGGCACCGCGCGTTCGTCGCGCCGGCCCAGAGTGTATTTCGAGGAATGGGACGATCCGATGATCTCGGGTATCGCCTGGATCTCGGAGCTGATCGAAGCGGCGGGCGGCGACGATATCTTTGCCGATCGCGCGGCCGGCAAGTCCGCGAAGGAGCGGCTCGTCACCGCCGAGGTGATCGCACGTGCGCCCGAGGTCATCATCGGCTCGTGGTGCGGCAAGAAATTCCGACCGCAGAAGATCGCCGCCCGGCCAGGTTTCGCGCAGGTTCCGGCAGTAGTGAATGGTGCTCTCCGCGAGATCAAGTCGCCGCTGATCCTGCAGCCGGGCCCCGCCGCGCTCACCGACGGGTTGCAAGCGCTCCGGCAGGCAATTCATGAATAAGCCTCTATCGGCGACTGCGCGAGCGGCAGGTGCGAGGACGTAGATGTCCGTTCAGGTGCAAGAACGGATCAAGCCGCAACTTTCCAAGCTCGTGGAGAGGGCACCGGAAGGCCACGACTGGCTGCACGAAATCAAACTCGATGGATACCGAATGCACGCCCGGTTCGACGCCCGGAGAGTGCAAATCCTGACCCGCCGCGGCAACGACTGGACCGAGAAATACCCGGCCATTGCCAAATCTATAGCCGCGCTTCCGGCGCACAACGCCTATCTTGACGGCGAACTTTGCGGGGTGCTGCCCGATGGCAGGACGGCCTTCAACCTCATCCAGAATGCGACCGATACCGGCGAGGGATCGCTGGTGTTCTTCCTCTTCGACCTCTTGTTTCTGGACGGCGAGAATCTGACGGCTCTGCCGCTGGTGGAGCGCAAGACCCGGTTGGCGTCGCTGCTGAATGGTATGCCCAACTCGCTGCGATACAGCGATCACCAGATTGGGCATGGTCCGGAGTTCCACCGGCTGGCGTGCAAACACGGTCTGGAGGGCATCGTCTCGAAGCGCACGAATGGCCGCTATGAGCCCGGCCGGCGCACCTGGCTCAAGATCAAGTGCCTCAACCGGGAAGAGTTTGTCGTCGTCGGATGGAGCGACCCCGAGGGCAGCCGCCATCGCATCGGGTCGCTGCTCCTGGGCTACTACACACCGGACGGAAAGCTCATTTACGCTGGCCGGGCAGGCACGGGGGCCGGTCGCCGAGTTGGAGCGCCTGTGGCAGCGTCTTCGGTCCTTGGCGGCTGACCGGATGCCGCTTGCGCTACCGCCGCCGCGCGGTGCCCGTTTCGGTTCACCGCTCGTGCTCTCGCGGGTCCATTGGGTGCGCCCGGAAATGGTCGTCGAGGTCAGCTATGTCGAATGGACCCCTGACGGTCTGCTGCGGCATGTCGTCTATCTCGGCGAACGCGAAGACAAGTTGGCCGCCGCGGTGCGCCGCAGGCCACCCCATCTCGGCGAAGCTTAATCGCGGTAACGCTGGCCCCAACGATCCTCGTAAACGACATCGGCGAGCGGGACACGGCGCACCGACCCAAATCTCCCCATTGGGTATCCGATCGGCAGCAGCGCGTAGGAGTGGACGTTCGGCGGCAGGCCCAGAGCCGCCTCCGCCTCTTTCTCGAAGTGCAAGTACACCGTCGTCAATGTCGCGCCGAGACCGAGCGCCCGCGCCGCCAACAGCATGTTCTGCACCGCCGGAAAGATCGACGAACCCGACGTGCGGGTCGGGGTATCGCCTTCCCAGCAAGGGACAATCCACACCGGGGCCTCGGCGATGTGCGCCGCCAGATATTCCGCCGCGTCGAGCAGCCGCAGAAATTGCTCCCGGCTCATGCCCGGGGCCGGCTCCCCGGCCCGATACCGTTGGCCGATCTGTTCGTCAAAGGCGCGCTTGTAAAGGGCCCCCACCGTCTGCTTGATCGCAGGATCTTTGATCACGAGGAACCGCCAGCGCTGCATGTTCCCACCGCTCGGCGCACAGACGCCCGCCTCCAGGATCTTTCGGATCAGCACATTCGGCACCGGGTCGGGTTTCAGCCGTCGCATCGACCGGGTAGTCCGCATGATCTCGAACAGGTCGGTGGTGGTCGGGGTTGGATCGGGCATGGCGCGCTCGCTGGAGGGCGACGGGTTCGACCAAGGTTGTCGGATAGCATCGCGCAGCGCAAGAAAGCTTGGAGCGCACGACATCGGGATTTGCCGTTGCCGAAGACACCCGTCGGGGCGATGCTGACCGCCTGGAAGCCGGAGAATGGAACCGGACGTGCCCCATTCGGGCATCCGGCTCCCACCTCGCGCGGGTGACGTCCAAGCGCAATGCCGCTTGGGTCTACCGCCCACTCGCGATGCTGCGCGCGGCCTGACCGTGATCCGTGGCGCTGTCGCGCAATGGCTCGGGCAGCGCGTAACCGTTTGATGGATCACCCTGTACCCTCAAAGCGGTCGTGCACGGTCTGTTCTCAGACTGGTCGGACCGGGCCGACTTGCCGGGAGTAGCCGATCTCACCCTGTGGCTCGACCGCCTGGTGGGGACCCGCACCCCGGCAGGTTGGCCGCGACGGAAGTCCTGTGGGAGGTTGCGCCTCGAGCGCCAGTACAGGGACTGACGGTCGTCGCGGCGGTCCGGCTGCGAGAGGAGGATGGGGTCATGACGGAAGCATTCGAATGGTTCGCCGGCATCGATTGGGCCAGCCAGGCGCACCAAGTCTGCCTGATCGATGCCGGCGGCAAGATTGTCGGCGAGCGCGCCTTTGCCCATGACGGCGCCGGGTTGGCCGAGCTCTGCGCCTGGTTGCTGTCGAACACCGGAGCCGAGCCGGCGACGATCGCCGTGGCGATCGAGGTGCCGCACGGCCCGATCGTCGAAACGCTGCTGGAACGCGCTTTCCAGGTGTATGCGATCAATCCCAAGCAGCTTGATCGGTTCCGCGATCGCTTCACCCTCGCCGGCGCCAAGGATGATCGCCGGGACGCCCATGTCCAGGCCGACAGCCTGCGCCCCGATCGCCACGCCTTCCGGCGCTTGTCCGACAGGCTTCGCATACCGGAGCCGGGTACTCGGAGATGCACGAGTAAATCGATGAATGATGCCAGGAGCCCAGCGGAGAATTTACGGACCGGAAAGCCCGCTACGAACTCTGCGTATATTTCTTCGGGCGTCATCTGTCGAAGGGCATTGCCATCAACGCGGCGAACGCTTTGCAGCCCATTTCAAGATATTCGAGATCGCGATCGGTCCCGATGGCGTGATACCCGAGAGCTCCAGCCGCGGCCAAGGTCGAGGCACTGCCGGCGAAGGGATCGTAGATGACCCCAAGGCCCAAAGGCAGAGACGCCCGGACGATCTGTCGAAGGAAGCGTTGGGGCTTGATTGAGGGATGCGGGGCGATCGTCTTCTCCCGGCCGCGCGTCGGCGAGCACGCCACCACATCCTTCAGTGGCTCGCCGCCCGCAAGTCGCCGCAACCCGCCGGCACCCCAACGGCGCAGATTTTGCGCGACCGTGCCATCGAACGGTTTGCGAAAAATCCCCCACAGTTCCCAGCATGACCTTGGCATTACCGATACTTCAGGAAAGTCCGTTTCGGAGCCCTTTGGCTTGTAACCGCCGCGAAGCGTTCGGACCAACCGAATTATTTCGCCGCGCTTCTCGAAGCCCGCGTTCTGAAATGCATGAAACGCGAGCGATGAGACCAGCGGGTTCGAGGCAATGAAAACATGGCCACCGGGCACCAATGCTGTTAGGGCGTGGCGGGCAAACGCGCTGAAGAAACCATGCAGAACCGCGAGGTCGCCTTGCGAGAGGATCGTAAAGCGGGGCAAGGGCTTGCGTCTCGTCCCGTCAAAAGACGGCGGAATGGGCCAAATGCCGCCCCGGCCGGCGCGGAGCTTCTCGTGGTCCTTGTCTTGGTATTCCAAGATGCCGTAAGGCGGGTCGGTTACGATGGCATGCCTAGGGATGGAGCGCCCCGAAGGCGCGGCTATGGTCGGGATTACCCCGCGCCGAAGAATTCGGCGAGCAGCGTTCGGGCCGCGGCGGCAGGAAGGCGGGTGCCGGCCATGACCTCGCTCTCGACGGCGGCGAGATGGCGGGCGATCGCCGGGGCGCCGCGAAACCGGTCGAGGAGGCGGTCGCCGATCTCGGCCCACAGGGCGGTGCGCGCCTGCTCGCGGCGCCGCCATGACCAGCTGCCCGAGGCTTCGAGCGCCGCGCGGAACGCCTCGACATCGTCCCATGTCTCGGCAACGCCGGCGCCGGTGAGCGCCGAGACGGCGCGCACTTGCGCTGGCCATTCGGGCAGGAATGGCCGCAGCAGGCGCAACGCACTCGCGTAATCGGCGACCGTCTGCTGCGCCGCGGGGCGGAGCGCGCCGTCCGCCTTGTTGACGAGGACGAGAGCGGCGAGTTCGAGGCTGCCGCGCTTCAACCCCTGCAATTCGTCTCCGGCCAAGGGCGGCAGGATCAGCACAAACATGTCGACGAGGTCGGCGACCGCGGTCTCGCCCTGCCCGGCGCCGACCGTCTCGACGATGACCGCGTCGAAGCCGGCCGCCGCGCACAGCAGGATCGCCTCGCGCGTGCCGCGGGCGACACCGCCCGACCGCGCTCCGGCCGAGGACGGGCGGATGAAGGCCTGTGGCGCACGGCCGAGCTCGACCATCCGCGTCTTGTCGCCGAGGATCGCGCCGCCGCCGCGCTTGCCCGCCGGATCGACGGCGAGTACCGCGACGCGCCGGCCGGCGGCGATGCCGGCGAGGCCGAAACGCTCGATGAACGTCGATTTGCCCGCGCCGGGCGGGCCCGAAATGCCGAGACGGACGGCGCCGCCGCTCTCCGGCAGGATCGCCTCGACGAGACGCTCGGCGGCGGCGCGATGCTCGGACCGGGTCGAACTCGACAAGCGTGATCGCGCGCGCCAGTGCCCGCCGCTCGCCCCGCCGCAGCGCCGCGGCGAGAGCCGCCTCCTCGGCGCGTCCGACAACCTGCTCGGCGGCAACCTCAGCCGGCGGCAAGCGTCGCCTCGTGCCGCGCCGCTTCCTGCTGGCGCGCCCACATCGCGGCATAGACGCCGCGCCGCCGCAGCAACTCTTCGTGGCCGCCGCGCTCGACGATCCGCCCGCTTTCGAGCACCAGAATCTGGTCGGCATCGACGATCGTCGAAAGACGATGGGCGATGACCAGGGTGGTGCGGCCGGCCGCGACCTCGGCGAGGCTCGCCTGGATTTGGCGCTCGGTCTTGGTGTCGAGCGCCGAGGTCGCCTCGTCGCAGATCAGGATCTGCGGCGCCTTCAAGATCACCCGGGCGATGGCAACGCGCTGCCGCTCGCCGCCGGAGAGCTTGAGACCGCGCTCGCCGACGGTCGTATCGTAGCCGTGCGGCAACGAGGCGATGAAATCATCGATCCGCGCGAGCCGAGCCGCGGCTTCGATCTCGGAGCGCGCGGCGCCGGGCCGGCCGTAGCCGATGTTATAGGCGATCGTGTCGTTGAACAGCACGGTGTCCTGCGGCACCACGCCGATTGCCCGGCGCAGGCTGTCCTGGGTGACGCCGCGGATGTCCTGGCCGTCGATCTCGATCGCGCCGGCGTCGACATCCCAGAACCGGAAGATCAGCCGGGCGATCGTCGATTTGCCGGCGCCCGATGGTCCGACGAGCGCCACCGTCCCCCCGGCCGGCACCGTGAAATCGACATCGCGGAGGAGCGGCCGGCGCCGGTCGTAAGCGAAATCGACGCGGCGAAAAGCGAGGCGACCGCGCCCGACCCGCAGCGCCGGCGCCCGCGGCCGGTCGGAGATCTCGGGCTCGATCGCCAGGAGAGCCATCATCTGCTCGAGATCGGTCAGGGATTGCTTGATGTTGCGGTAGACGGCCCCGAGGAAGTTGAGCGGCACCGAGAGCTGGATCAGATAGGCATTGATCATCACGAAATCGCCGATCGTCATCCGCGCCGCGGCGACGGCATGCGCCGCCATCAGCATCAGCGCGGCAAGGCCGGCGGCGGCGATCGCGCCCTGGCCGAGATTGAGCAAAGCGAGCGTGGTCTCGCTTTTGACCGCGGCCCGCTCGTAGACGCGCAGTGCCGCGTCGTAGCGCAGCGCCTGATGCTCTTCGTTGGCAAAATATTTGACCGTCTCGAAATTCAGCATGCCGTCGACGGCCCTGGTGTTGGCCTCGCTGTTGGCCTCGTTCATGTCGCGGCGAAAGCGCACCCGCCAGTCGGTGACGGCGAAGGTGAAGGCGGCAAAGCCAAGGATCGTCGACAGCGTCACCGCGGCATAGAGCCAGCCGAAGAGCCGCCACAGGATGACGCAAACGAGCAGCATTTCGATCAGCGTCGGCACGATGTTGAACAACAGAAAGGTCAGCAGAAAATCGATGCCGGCGGTGCCGCGCTCGATGGCGCGCGACAGCCCGCCGGTGCGCCGCTCGAGATGAAAGCGCAGCGACAGGGTGTGGACATGGCGGAAGGCCGCGAGCGCCAAATGGCGCACCGCACGCTGGCCGACCTTGGCGAACACCGCGTTGCGCAGCTCGGTGAAACCCTGCGACATGACCCGGGCGAAACCGTAGGCGACGATCGCCGCGGCCGGAATTGCGAGCGCACCGCCCGCCAGCGCCGGCTTGGTCGGGGCGAGAGCGTCGACCGCATGGCGGTAGAGAAACGGCACGGCGATGTTGATGAAGCGGCCGGCGACCAGGAACAGGATGGCGAGCACGACCCGCAGCCGCAGCCCCGCGGCCTGCCGCGGCCACAGATAGGGAGCGAGGACGCGCAGCGCGCGCAGCTCGGCTTTGAACCGGCCCGGTCGCCGCGGCGGCGAGTCGGGCACCGGCAGGCGGCGAAGGGGGTTCACTGCGCCCGACCGAGCGGCGGCTCGGATTCGACAACCGGCGCCGCTCCGAACCCGCCATAGCGATTGAGCGCCAAGAAAAAGGCGATGGTCACGGTCGCGGCCCCCCACAGAAACGGGCTCGCCTGACCGAGATCGGCAAACAGATACCCGGCCAAGGGCGGCCCGATCACCCGTGCCAGGCTGCCGACCGATTGCGTGACGCCCAGCACTTGACCCTGTTCGCCGGCGCCGGCGCGGCGCGAGATCAGGCTGTTCAGCGCCGGCTGGGTCAGCCCGAGCCCGATCGCCAACACCGCGAAGGTGCCGACGAGAACCGCGAGACTGCGGCAGAACGGCAGGATCACCAGGCCGATCGCGAGCAGGACGAGGCCGCACAGCAGCAGCCGCTTCTCGCCATGGCGCTTGGTCAGCCGGCCGGTCAGCCCGCCCTGCATGACCGCCGAGACGAGACCGAGATAGGCGAAGGCATAGCCGACCCGCTCCGGCCCCCAATCGAGCTGCCGCAACGCCCAGAGCGCAAAGATGCTCTCCATCGCGGCAAAGGCGAGAATCACCAGGAAAAAGATCACGATCAGCCGCGACAGAACCGGCCGGCGCAGCGCCTCCAGGATCGCGCCGACGCGGCGCGATGGCGGCGCGAGCCCGCGCCGGTCGAGGGCATGGCTCTCGCGCAACAAGAGGAGCACGCCCGCGAGCGCGGCGAGCGACAACCCGGCGGCGGCCCAAGCCGGGACCTCGAGATTGGCGGTCGCCGGATCGTTCCCGGCGAGAAAGCCGCCGAGCGCCGGCCCGAAAATAAAACCGAGACCAAACGCGGCGCCGATCATCCCCATGCCGTGGGCGCGCTCTTCCGGCGGCGTGATGTCGGCGATATAGGCCTGCGCCGCCGCGATGTTGCCGGCGCAGGCGCCGGCCAGCGCTCGCGCCGCAAACAGCATCCACAGCGCGTCGGCGGCGCCGAGCCATAAATAGGCGCAGGCCGAGGCGGTCATGCTCGCCATCAGCACCGGGCGCCTGCCGACCCGGTCGCTGAGCCGGCCCCAAAACGGCGCGGTCAACAGCTGACACAGCGAATAGGTGGCGAGCAGCCAGGTCACCTCGGGTGCGGTCGCACCAAAACGCACCCCATAGAAGGGCAGCAGCGGGATGACGAGGCCGAACCCGACGAGGTCGATAAAGACGATGAGGAACAGGATCGGCATGTGCGCCGGTTGATATCGCCCAGCGGCGACGGCGGAGCAAGGGGGCTGGGGCTGGTGGGGCGGCCGGGCCTGGCGGTATGCGGTTTGCGATCGCGTAGTTTCGAAAACGGGAGTCAATCGACAGCGGATCGAGGACCATGGTGACGCAACACATTTGTGGCGCTGAACCTCGCGGACGAGGCGGCCGACCAGGGGGCGGTTCGCGCGGCGCGTCGCCGCCGCGCCATTGGCCATCCCGGCGCCGCTTTTCGAACCATCAACCACGAATTGCACGGCGCGATTTCTGCTTCCTGCATCTGCAGAAAATCTACAGGAGGATTTTTCCTTTGGGTTGAATAAGGACCCTTCGACGAATTGTCTCGCCGGCAGCCGGCAGCCGGCAGCCGGCGGCCGGCGCCGTCTACGGGTCGCAATCGTCGATGGCTTCGGCATCGCCGATGTCCTCGTCCTCGTTTTCGGACATCGTCGCCGGCCGTCAAGATCTGCAGCAGATTGCCGCGGGCGATCTTCTCCCTGACAGTGCCGGCCGTTCGCACGAAGGTCTCGTAGACCCCGGCGATCGTCGCCGCCTCGCCCGGCGTGATCTCGCCGCACGCGAGCGCTGTCGTGACCGCATTCATCGCTGGCGACAGGTTCTGCGGCGACGGTTCGTCAATTTCGCCGTTGCCGATGGCCGCGAGCGACGGCAGAGAGATGTCGCCTGCGAGCGCCGCCCAGGGTTTTTACACCCCGGCTCTGCGCATCAACCCTAGGGCTTCGCCATCGAGCAAAGTCGCCGCGGCGAGCGTCGCCTTGTTTCGGGAGCCCCGCCGCCGGCCCGCGGGATTGCCTGACTGCCCCGGCTGGAACGGCCGCCTGCGCCCGCGCGCCGGCGGCCGCGGCGCAATCTCGTCGCTCATCGAGTTGCTTCGTGTCGTTGCGTATTGCGTGTCTATATATACGGAATATGGCATTGCGTCAATAGCAATCGCGCGCGCACCTCGGCCGCTCACGACCCGAGCCAGATCCGCAGACATGGGGGTATGGCCTGTTCGGCGCGCGATCGCTTTTCGCGTCGCTCGAGGTGCCGAGCGGATGGTCGATGACGGCGGGGGGCTCGTCTCAGGACGTTTTCGTCATGTGTTCGGGCTCCCAAAACCGAGCGGTGGAGTTGTTACCGGCCGTTTCGAGTGGCGCGGTCACCGGCTTCCTCGGCTTCCTTCTCGCAGGCGTACGCGCCGCTCCTCGTCCGGCGTACCAGCGCTCGCCTTCCTGGCGAAGCTGGAACCGTCGCAACCGCGACCCTCACCCCTACCGCCCCTTACAGCGGGTGCTGCACCGAGGCACCGGCGACGGCGATGAACCTTTTGCCACGGTGACACACCTGAGCCACCGACGTATACGCTTGACAAATTACGTGGCGCGTATTATGTCTTGCATGTTCGGGAGGAGGATCATCCGATGCGATGAGCTGGCCTTGACCCGTGTGCGTCATAATCTTCGTAATCGTTCTGGAAAGGAAAGTCCTATGTGCTGGCGCTTCCCCCTTAGGAGACGACGACGTGATAAAGTCGGTGTCAAACTCTGCCACAGTGCAATTTATACAGCAGAGTAAATCGAAATTTCCTGGGCTTGACGAGGACTTAGCGAAACAGCGGATCGCCGAACTGCACGCGACGACATCGCTGGATGACCTTGGCAAGCTAAACAGTGTCGGGCTTCACAAGCTCAAAGGACCGCTCCGAGATTTCTGGTCCGTCGACGTGAACGGTAGATGGCGGATCATCTTCAAGTTTCGTGATGGCGACGCCTATGAGGTGGAAATCACCGACACGCACCGATGAAGTTGGCGATGAATACCGAGATCTTCGAATTCCCCGGCGGCATGGAGGTGCCGCCGGTACACCCAGGCCGGACCCTCGCTGCGGAGCTTGGAGCGCGTTCTCTGACCGCGAATGCGCTCGCTCTCAAGCTACGGGTGCCCGCAAACCGCGTGTCTGACATCGTGCGTGGCCGTCGCGCGATATCGCCGGAAACTGCTTTGCGGCTTGGACGCTATTTCGGCACAAGTGCGCAGTTCTGGATGAACCTGCAGGCGAACTATGACCTTGCGATTGCCAGGCAGGAGCTCGGCGCGATCGTTCAACGCGAGGTGGAAGCGGCCTAAACACACCAGCCCGTCCGGGGCGCTGCCACCGGCGACGGCGATGAACTCTAATCGCGGGCGAGCCTAGGAAACGTTGGCGCCGCCGGGGTCCGGTTGATCGCATAGTGTCGGAACTCGGCGCGACCTGCGCGCCGAGCCGGGCTGTCGGGCCGCGGTCTTGCGCAACAGGCGGTTGGCGTTCCACTTCGTATCGTCGAGCACGCCGACGCGCATCCCTTCGAGGTATGGAAGACGGCCCACGCCGACTTCCTGATCATACTTTGCTGCTCTCCGGCACGGTCGCGCCGCACACCCCCGGGGCAGTCCACGGTATTCACAGAGCGAGGGCCTGCTCGGGCCCCTGTGAGGTCACGGCCGCGGTGATCCCCCGGAAAGCCGCCTGATCGGCGATGCCGTGATCGGCGTCGGCGACCGCCTTCGTTGTTTCCGTCGATCCGCGCTGAGGGCGCTCACCCCTCTCAAACCCTCGGTTCCATCGAGAGGAAAAGAATACACCGGGCCACCCGAGAGTCTCCGGACCGAGACGGAGAGATCAGTCGCGATCGCCCCGTCTCCTCCGCGCCGATAGCGGTCCCCGGTGCAACCGCGTCCCGGATGCAGCCGAACCGTCCGGGGCTCCCCCAGTTCAGCCCGCGGTGAGCCCGAGGCGCTCCGCGGTCTGCCACACCCGCCAGTGATCGTGCGGCATCGGCATGTGGGTCACGCCGAGATGCGCGAAGGCGTCGTTGACCGCATTCGAAAAGGCGGAGACGCCGCCGACGTTCGGCGACTCGCCGACGCCCTTGGCGCCGATCGGATGGTGCGGCGACGGCGTCGTCGTGTAGTCGGTCTCCCAATGCGGCGTCTCGACCGCGGTCGGCAGAAAGAAGTCGAGGAGGCTCGCATTCCTGAGATTGCCGAATTCGTCGTAGTCCATTTCCTGCGCCATCGCGATCGCGAGCGCCTCGGTCAGCCCGCCATGCACCTGCCCCTCGACGATCATCGGATTGATGCGCGTGCCGCAATCGTCGAGCGCGTAGAACCGGCGGATCTCGGTGACCCCGGTATCGACATCGACATCGACGACGCAGACATAGGCGCCGAACGGGTAGGTCATGTTCGGCGGGTCGTAATAGCTGACCGCCTCGAGCCCCGGCTCCATGCCCGGCGGCACGTTGTTGTAGGCGGCAAAGGCGAGCTCCTTCATTGTCTTCGACAGCTCCGGCACGCCCTTGACGCGGAAACGATCGACGTCCCATTCGAGGTCATCGTCGTGAACTTCGAGCAGATGGGCGGCGATCATCTGCGCCTTCGCCCGGATCTTGCGTCCGGCCATCGCCGCCGCCGCACCGGCGACCGGGGTCGAGCGCGAGCCGTAGGTGCCGAGCCCATAGGGTGCCGTGTCGGTGTCGCCCTCTTCGATCGTGATGTTGGCCGCCGGGATGCCGATCTCGCTCGCCAGGATCTGGGCGAAGGTCGTCGCGTGGCCCTGACCCTGGCTGATCGTGCCGAGCCGCGCGATCGCACTGCCGGTCGGGTGGACGCGGATCTCGCAGGAATCGAACATGCCGAGGCCCAGGATGTCGCAGTTCTTGATCGGCCCGGCGCCGACGATCTCGGTGAAGAAGCTGACCCCGATGCCCATCAGCCTGCGCGTCTCGCCGCGGCCGAAGGCTTCCCGATTGCGCCGCTGCTCGTCGCGCAGCGCAGCGTAGCCAACCGCGTCGAGGGCCTTGTCGAGCGCCGTCAGGTAGTCGCCGCTGTCGTATTCCCAGCCGAGCGCCGAGCGGTACGGAAACTGCTCCTTCTTGACGAGGTTGCGGCGCCGGATTTCCGCCGGGTCGACCCCGAGCTTGCGCGCCAGGACGTCGATCATGCGTTCGATGAGATACGAGGCCTCGGTGACCCGGAAGGAGCAGCGATAGGCGACGCCGCCCGGCGCCTTGTTGGTGTAGACGCCGTCGACCGTGACATGCGCCGTCGGGATGTCGTAGGAGCCGGTGCAGATGCTGAAAAAGCCGGCCGGGTATTTGGTCGGGTCGGCGCAGGCATCGAACGCGCCGTGGTCGGCAAGCACATGGCAGCGCAACGCGGTGATGCGGCCTTCCGTGGTGGCAGCGATTTCGCCGTCCATGTGGTAGTCGCGGGCGAAGGCGGTCGCCTGCAGGTTCTCCATCCGGTCCTCGACCCATTTGACCGGTACGCCGAGCACGATCGAGGCGACGATCGCGCAAACATAGCCGGGATAAACGCCGACTTTGTTGCCGAAGCCGCCGCCGATGTCCGGCGAGACGATGCGGATTTTGTGCTCGGGGATTTGGGAGATCAGCGAGGCGACGGTGCGCACCGCATGCGGCGCCTGGAACGTGCCCCAGACCGTCAGCTGGCCGTTCACCTTGTCCATCGACGCGACGCAGCCGCAGGTTTCGAGCGGGCACGGGTGAACGCGCTGGTAGACGATCCGCTCGCGCGCGACGACCGCAGCCGTCGCGATTGCCCGCGCCGTCCGCTCGGCATCGCCGATTTCCCAGGTGAAGATGTGATTGTGATGCTTGCGCGGACCGTGCGCGCCGCTCGCTTTGTCCTTTAGGTCCTCGCGCAGCACCGGCGCGTCGGCGGCGAGCGCCTTGTCCGGATCGACGAGCGCCGGCAAGGCCTCGTATTCGACCTCGACGAGATCGACGGCATCGGCCGCGACATAGCGGTCCTCGGCGACGACGAAGGCGACCTCCTGGCCCTGGAACAGCACCTTTTCGTCGGCTAGCACGGCCTGGACGTCGCCGGCCAATGTCGGCATCCAGTGCAGCTTGAGCGGCTTTAGATCCTCGGCGGTCAGCACCGCCTTGACGCCCGGCAGCGCCAGCGCCGCCTCTTTGTCGATCGACTTGATCCGCGCATGGCCGTGCGGCGAGCGGACGAAATCGCCGAACAGCATGCCGGCGAGCTTGATGTCGTCGACATAGCGGCCCTTGCCCTGGGTGAAGCGCACGTCCTCGACGCGCTTTCTGCGGGTGCCGAGGCCTTCGAGCTGCTGCGTGCGGGCGGCCGGGGTTTCGACTGCGGTTGCCGGTTCGGCGCTCATTGGGCGGCCTCCTTGGCGTCGCGCAGCACGTCAGCCGCGGCGCGTATCGCCTTGACGATGTTCTGATAGCCGGTACAGCGGCACAAATTCCCGGAGATGCCGAGCCGGATCTCGGCATCGCTCGGGTTCGGGTTCTCCTGCAGGAGGCGCCAGGCGCGGACGATCATGCCCGGCGTGCAATAGCCGCACTGCAGCCCGTGATGTTCGCGGAACGCCTCCTGCAGCGGGTGCAGGCCGCCGTCGGGCCCGGCGAGGCCCTCGACCGTGAGGATCTCGGCGCCGTCGGCCTGCACCGCGAAGTGCGTGCAGGATTTCACCGATTTGCCGTTCATGTCGACCGTGCAGGCGCCGCAATGGCTGGTGTCGCAGCCGATATGCGGCCCGGTAATGCCGAGCTCCTCGCGCAGCAGGTGGATCAACAAGAGGCGCGGCTCGACGAGGGTTTCGACGTCGCGACCGTCGATCTTCAGGTTGATGTGCGTTTTCGCCAAGCTCGCCTCCCGTCTCAGCCCGCGCGCTGTTTCGCGCGGGCAATGGCGCGGCGCACCATGACGCCGGCGATGTGGAGTCGGAACGCGACCGGCCCGCGCCCGTCGGCCGACGGGCGCGCGATTTGTTGCGCCCGGCGGGCGGCCTCGGCGATCGCCGGCTCGGAGACGCCGCTGCCGATGAGCGCCGCGCCGGCATCCTCCGCCAACAGCGGCGTGTCGCCGAGGTTCGTCAAGGCGATCGCGGCCGAGCGGCAGGCGCCGTCGGCCATGCTCAGCAGCACGGCGGCGGCCGCCGTCGCATAATCGCCGGTCTTGCGCTTCTGCTTCTCGTAGGCCCAGCCGTGCCGGGCGGGCGGCGCCGGAATACGGATCGCGGTCAGGATTTCGCCGTCCCGCAATGCCGTCGCATAGATCCCGCGATAGAAATCGCGCGCCGCGATATCGCGCTCGCCATCCGGGCCGCTGACCCGGTAGGCGGCGCCGAGCGCCAGCATGACCGCCGGCATGTCGTTGCCGGGGTCGCCGTTCGCGAGGTTGCCGCCAAGGGTTCCGCAATAGCGGACCTGCGGGTCGGCGATCGCGAGCGCCGCCTCGCGCAGGATCGGGCATCGGGCCGCGAGAAGCTCCGAATTCGATCAGCTCGTGCTGCGTCGTCAGCGCCCCGATGACCAGCGTCCCAGGCTCGCCGGCGATGCCGCGCAATTCGCCGAGATCCTGGAGGTCAATCAGGTGCTCCGGCCTTGCCAGGCGCAGCTTCATCATCGGGATCAGGCTGTGGCCGCCCGCGACGACGCGCGCGCCTTCGCCGTATTGCGCCAACAGCCCGATTGCCTCCGGCAACGACCGGGCCCGATGGTAGGCAAACGGCGCCGGTATCATCTGCCACGCCTCCCCGTCTTTTACCGCCGGATCGATCCCGACGCTTTTGCGGGCGTATTTCCGCCCTTTCGCCCCCTCGGGGCAACGAGAATCGGAACGGCAGGGCCCGGTCAGCCCCGGCGGCCCTCACCCGCGCGCCGAGTTTATCCTCGGGCCGCGCGAAACGCGGACCCGGGGGCGCGCTTCCCTCCACAATTTTTGCTGCCCGATCAAGCGGAGAAGCGCTTCGTCCAGGATGAGGTGCAAAGCGCCGCAGGGTCAACGGTCTCTATGCGCCGAGGGACTAAACCACTGCCGCGGTAATTTGTGGCGACAGGAGAGGTCCGGGGAGTAGCGCGACGCGGGCGTCCTGTCTTGAGATTGAGGGGCCTAAAACCTCACCCAAGACAGGAGCCCCCAATGACCGACAAGGCCATCAGTCCGTTACGCCGGCGACTGATCGAGGACATGACGATCCGCCGGCTTAGCCCCAAGACTCAGCTCCACTATATCCGCCACGTCAAAAGGTTTGCCGATTTTCTGGCTCGGTCTGCCGACAAGGCTACCACCGAGGATGTCCATCGCTATCAGTTGTGGCTGGCATCGATCGGGACGACGGTACCGACCGTCAACGTCAGTGCCACTGCCCTGCGGTTCTTCTTCAAGGTCACGTTGAAGCGCCACGATCTTGCCCAGGAGGTCGTCTCGACCCGCGAGCCTCGCCGCCTGCCCGTTGTTCTGAGCCCGGAAGAGGTTGGTCGGCTGCTCGCCTCGGCGAGAAACATCAAGCACAAGGCGCTCTTGAGCCTGGCTTACGCCACCGGCCTGCGAGCCTCGGAGGTCGTATCGCTCAAGCTCACCGACATCGACCGTGACCGGATGGTCATCCGGGTCGAACAGGGCAAGAGCCTGCCCCCGCGAAGGCGGGGGGCAAGAAGGATCGGTATGTCATTCTCTCGCCCAACCTTCTCGAGATATTGCGCGAATGGTGGCGCGTCGCGCGCAAGAAGGGTATGGATGTCTCCTGGTCAGCCCTGGTTGTCTCCCGGCTACCGCAGGCAGCATACGAGTGCGCGCCAGCTCCCACGGTAGGCATATTGCCTGACGATCTCGACGCACAGAGATCGCAGAATATCGAGCGACAGCCGCGGCTCGGGACGAAGCTGGTGATGCGCCGCCAATTCGTGCGTCATCCACGCCGGTATGCAGGCGGTCGATCCGTCGGGCTGCGGAATAACGACCAGCTCAACACCGATGCGCTTCTAGGCTTTCTCCAATCCGAATCAAGGATGGAGAACGCCAACAATGAAGCGCAAGACGATGGGCACGGTCTCGCCGCACCGGGGATGGTCGAAGCCCTGCTGTTCGAGATCGCGGCGGCGCTGGCAAGCGGGGAGGTCGGCGATGACCAAGATCACGGCTGACCACCTCGGCCGCAGCGCTTTCATCTACATCCGCCAGTCGACGGCCGACCAGCTTCTACATAATCCGGAGAGCCGCCACCGTCAGTACGGGCTCGCCGATCGTGCTCGGCAGCTCGGCTGGACCTCGGTCAAGGTCGTCGACGATGATCTTGGCCGCTCAGGAGGCGGCATCAATCGGCCGGGCTTCGAGCGCCTGCTGGCTGCGATCTGTGAGGGGCGGGTTGGCGCCGTATTTGCCATCGAGGCGTCGTGGCTGGCCCGCAACGGTCGCGACTGGCATACGTTGATTGAGTTCTGTGGACTTGTCGGGACGATCATCGTCGACGAGGACGGCATCTATGATCCGCGGCATCCCAATGATCGCCTGTTGCTCGGTATGAAGGGCACCATGAGCGAGCTGGAGCTGTCGCTCTTTCGCCAGCGCTCACACGAGGCGCTGAAGCAGAAAGCGCGCCGCGGCGCTCTGTTCCTCGGTGTCGCGGCCGGCTATGTGCGGGTCGGGCATGATCGGATCGAGATGGATCCGGATCAGCGGGTGCAGGACGCCCTCAGGCTGGTCTTCGCCAAGTTCACCGAGCTGCAAAGCGTGCGACAGGTGCACATGTGGTTGCGGGACGAGGGCATCGCTTTACCCGTCGCATGCTCCAGGGCGGCCGAGGGGCGCAGCATCGCCTGGAGGCTGCCGCTCTACAATACGGTCCACAACATCCTGACCAACCCGGTCTATGCCGGCGCCTACGCCTTTGGCCGCACGATGAGCAAGGTCAGTGTCGAGGACGGCCGCAAGCGCGTCAATCGCGGCCTGCGGCGCCCATTGGCCGAATGGGATGTGCTGCTCAAGGATCAGCACGAGGGCTATATCTCCTGGAGCGAATTCGAAAGGAACCAACAGGTGATCGCCGACAATGCGACCGGTAAGGGCAGTGCCGCGGTTAGAGGTGCGGTGCGGCGCGGTGAGCTGCTTCTTGCTGGCCTCCTGCGCTGTGGCCATTGCGGCCGCAAGCTGTACGTGGGCTATGGCGGCAAGGCAGGACGCTATTACTGCCAGGGCGCTCTTGTGAACCACGGCACGGAGCGGTGCATCTCGTTCGGCGGCTTGCGTACCGATCACGCTGTTGGCACCTCCGGGTCCTCAAGCCGCTCGGCCTCACTGCCGCAGTGAGAGCGCTCGAGGCTCAGACGAGCGAGACGTCAGCCACCCAGAGGCAACTCGAGCTGGCGCTGCAGCAGGCGCGCTTCTCGGCGGCGCATGCCCGTCGGCAATACGATGCTGTCGATCCCGCCAATCGCTTGGTGGCTGGCGAGCTGGAGCGGCGCTGGAACGAGGCATTGCAGGTGGTGCACCGGATCGAAGGCGAGATCGCCGCACTGGAAGCGAGAAAGCCGGCGCCCTTGGGCGAGGAGGAGCGACGGCACTTGTTGCGGCTCGGCGCCGATCTCGAACTCGCCTGGTCGCATCCGGCTGCGACAGCAGCGACACGCAAGAGGATCTTGCGCGCGGCACTGCACGAGATCGTTGTGCGCATCGAAGGCGGCATCATCCAGATGGTCCTGCATTGGCAGGGGCGGTGAGCTCGGTGGCGCGGAAGACGATAGCCGAGCCTCGTCGCTGACGGAGTTGGACAGGTGGCGGTGGCGACCAGCTCGAGCCGGCCGGCGGTGAGGCCGGTCTCCTCGCGCAGCTCGCGGCGGGCCGTCTCTTCGGGCGACTCGTTCTCGGGACTGCCGCCCTCGGGGATCTCCCAGGAATAAGCGTCCAGGGGATATCGATACTGGCCGACGAGCCAGACCGCGCCCTCGTCATCGACGGGCAGGACGCCCGACGGCGCGGTTCTTGAAGTGGACGACGCCGTAGATGCCCGGCGAGCCGTCGGGCCGGAGCACCTGGTCCTCGCGGACGCGCGATCCAGGGGTTCTCGTAGATCGGCGAGCTGGACAGGGTCGTCCAGGGATTCGAGCGATCGAGGTCCGGGCCGAGGATGTTCGGGCGGATGTCATCCGGATCGGTCATCCCTTGAGGGCGGCCTGGAGGGTGACGCCCATGTCGGCGGGGCTCTTGGCGACGCGTGATGCCGGCGGCCTCGAGGGCGGCGATCTTGTCGGACGCCTTGCCCGACCCGCCCGAGATGATCGCGCCGGCGTGGCCCATCCGCTTGCCCGGCGGGGCGGTCTGGCCGGCGATGAAGGCGGCCAGCGGCTTGGTGAACTTGCCCGCCGCCTTGAGCGCGGCGGCCTGCTCCTCGGCGTTGCCGCCGATCTCGCCCATCATCAGCACGGCGTCGGTGTCGGGGTCGGCCTCGAAGAGCGTCGAGCGCATCGACGAAGCTGGTGCCGTTGACCGGGTCGCCGCCGATGCCGATGCAGGTGCTCTGGCCGATCCCCAGGCTCGTGAGCTGCCAGACGCCTTCATACGTGAGCGTGCCCGAGCGGCTCACGACGCCGACCCGGCCCGGCTTGTGGATATAGCCCGGCATGATGCCGATCTTGCACTGCGCCGGGCGTGATGATTCCCGGGCAGTTCGGGCCGATCAGCCGGGCCGCCGGATGATGGGCCTTGAGATAAGCGACCGCGCGGGCCATGTCGAGCACGGGAATCCCCTCGGTGATCGCGACGATCACCGCGATGCCCGCATCGGCGGCCTCCATGATCGCGTCGGCGGCGAACGGCGGCGGCACGAAGATCATCGTGGCGTTGGCCCCGGTCGCCTTGCACGGCCTCGGCGCACGTGTCGAAGACCGGGACGCCCAGCGTGGTCGTGCCCCCCCGGCCGGGCGTGATGCCCCCGACCAGGTTCGTGCCGTAGGCCTGGCACTGCTCGGAGTGAAACGCCCCGGCCTTGCCGGTGATGCCCTGACAGATCAGCCGCGTGTTCTTGTCGACCAGAATGCTCATGCTGATGTCCTCGGCAATCAGTGGGATCTCGATCCTGTGGCTTCGCACTTCGGCCACGTCCTTCCTGTTCGATTGCTTTGACGAGTTTCGAAACGCCGGTCGTAGCGATTTGTCGAGGTGCTTGGCGAATTCTCCGCGTGAGGTCGTTCTGCCGGATCAGGCCGATGACGTCGGCCAGGTCCTGAGCACGCAACATGTTCTTGCTGCCGCTGGCCAGTTTCATTTCGATCAGATCAGCGAGACTGACCGTCGTGATCGCCCTCGATCTCGATTGTTTCTCGTGGCGGCTTGGCGATCTGTTCGCGCGTGACCAGATGAACGAGGCACGCCGCCGCGACATGAATTCGCGGCTCGTCTCGTCGTACGCGAAACCCTGGCTGCAGAGCAAGTGCTCTAGCGATCAGCTCCAGCGGCTGGTCGAGAAATACGTCGATGTCCGTGGTCGACCGCATGTGCCCGTGCAAGACGACGGCGATACCTCCGATGACGACGCCGGTAATCTTGCGCACGGCGCATCGATTCGTGAGAGTCTCTCGTGCCAGCTCCAGGATCGATCCACGCCGGTCCAACAGATTCAGGGCCTCATCGCGCAGGGCACGGTGAAATCGTGCGGGGCATCAGTACATCGATCAGGGGCTCGCCCGCCGTCAGGCTGAATGCCGTGTACGTTCACGCCGCCCCCTTGGCCGCGGCGACGACCTTCTGGGCGGCGTCGGTCAGGCCGTCGGCGGTGACGATCTTGCGGCCGCTCTCCTTGATGAGCTTCTTGCCCAGCTCGACGTTGGTCCCTTCGAGCCGGACGACCAGCGGCACGCGGAAATCGAGCTCGTCGTAGGCCGCCAGGAGGGCCGCGGCGATCGTGTCGCACTTCATGATGCCGCCGAAGATGTTGACCAGCACCGCCTTGACCCGCGGCTCGAGCCGAGCAGGATGCGGAAGCCTTCGAGCACCTGGTCCTTGTTGGCGCCGCCGCCGACGTCGAGGAAATTGGCCGGCTCGCCGCCGTGGTACTTGATCAGGTCCATCGTGCTCATGGCCAGCCCGGCGCCGTTGACCAGGCAGGCGATGTCGCCGTCCAGGCTGACGTAGCTCAGAGCCGCTCTCGGCCGGCGCGGAGCTCGGCCGGGTCTTCCTCGGCCTCGTCGAGCATCGCGGCGATGTCGGGGTGGCGGAACAGCGCGTTGTCGTCGAAGTTGAGCTTGCAGTCGAGCGCCAGCACGTCGCCCGGGCCGTGACGATCAGCGGGTTGATCTCGGCGAGCGAGGCGTCGGTGTCGATGAACAGCTTGACGAAGTTCTTGAAGAACGTCGCGCCCTTTCTTGGCCGATCTCGCCGGTCAGGCCGAGCGCCTTGCAGATCTTCCGCGCCTGGAAGTCGGCCAGGCCGAGCCCGACGTCGATCGGCTCGCGGAGGATCTTCTCGGGGGTCTTGTGGGCGACGGTCTCGATCTCGACGCCCCCTTCGGTCGAGGCCATCAGCACCGGGCACTGCAGGCCGCGGTCGACGGCCATGCCCGAGGTAGAGCTCGCGGGCGATGTCGTGCCCGACCGTCACCAGCACCTTGGAGATCGGGCTTCCCTGCAGGCCCGGTCTGGTAGGTCACCAGCGTCTTGCCGAGCAGGCTGGCGGCGGCGCGCTCGGCCTCCTGGGCCGACTTGACGAGCTGCACGCCCTTGGCCATCGACTCGGGCCGCGGCTTCTCGTCCGCTGGCGATCTCGAGTGCCACGGCGCGGTCGTCGCCGGGCCCGATCGCCACCCCCTTGCCCCGTCCGCCGGCGTGGACCTGGGCCTTGACGACGATCAAGCCCGCCGCCGAGCGCATCGTACGCCTTGGCCGCCTCCGCGGGCTCGGTCACGACGATCCCTTCCGGAACCGCGACCCCGGCCTTCTTGAGCAGCTCTTTCGCCTGGTATTCGTGAACCTTCATCGCGCAGGAGACCCTGTAAAACGAGGTGGGAGTCCACTCCGCCGCAAGCGCCGGCGGTCGAAGGAACGAATTCAGACACGGTTGTACCACGGTCGCGCCGATTCTGCGCAGCCACGGGGATGCCAGCCACGACGGCGGCCGATTGCAGCGTCATTCCGCGTTCGACCTCGCGCTCGAGCTCGGCGATCTCGGCGTCGGTCAAGAGCGACTTGAGCGGAATGAGGGCTTGCTTGACATCCTCTTCCTCGGCGATATCGCCGAAGATCGCCAGCCACCGGGCCGACTCGTCGTCGTCGCCAGGCAGTGGAACAGGACGTTCGAGGTGCAGTGCGGGGCGAGTGCCCGCGTCGTGACGGGTCCGGCGGCTCTGGCGTTCCTTGAGATCGTCGATCAAGTCCCAGTATTCGCCGGCGGTCACCGCCTGGGCCCGCCGGCGAGCGGCCGCCTGGCGAATCCGGCGGTCCGACGAGACCACCGCGAGCGCCTTGGGGTTGGCGTCGGCAGCGATCAGGCGCTCGATCCGCGCGTCGGCGTTTTCATCGCCCAGGGCGAAAGACGACACCGAGACCACGATAGCTGGTCTCGAGGCCGAAGTCGCCCGGATGCACCGACGCGTCGAAGACGACGGTGGTTTGCCCGGCGGCTTCCGGACCGAGAGCGGCCGACAAGCTCGTCGAGGAATCGCCGCCGCGCGCGGCGAAAACCCTCCCGGCCCAGCTTCGGTCCGAGCAGGCCGCCTGCATGCATCACATTATAGCCATCGATAAGCCAACGCATGGCCGTGTCAAAGGGTTTGGACGAGCCTCCGGGCGAATTATACGGCGCGGCGAGTGGAAAAGAAGGCGATTCGACCACCACCGGCGCGTGCGCGTGCGGCGGGGCGGAATCCGGGCTGTCGATCGGGTGGATACCTCGCTAGAATCCGCGCTCAGGTTTTGATTTGTCGGATTCAACGTTCAGGTCCCCGCCCTGAGCTCTGTGTTTTCAAGGCGGTCAAGGAACTCCGAGCCATGTTCAAGCCGAGACTGAATTCGATGATGTTGGCCGTCGTCATCGCCGCGTTCTGCAGTTACCCCGCCGGGAAAGTACTTCGAATGGCGAGCGGCGGCGGAAGCACGCGCGGCCGCCCGAATCCCTCAGCGGGCTCGGGAGTCGTTCGAGAGCCAGCAATTCTCGAACGAGCTGCAGGCAATCCGTGACAGACAAGAGCGATCGAGGGCGGAGCACCAACGGCACTCGGAAGAGTTCATGCGGAAGGTCGAAAGGGACCTGAGTCGCTTGGTGGAGTATTATTGACGCAAGTGAGCCACGAACGAGCACTGAGCGACGTCGTGGGGTCCATTTCGGGCTTTCGAATCTTTCGGGTTTTCGCGATTCATAGCGCACAGATCGTTTGATGACAGGTTTCGTGGCATCGAAATAGGCCCGCGTGTTGCGATCACGAAAACCCGAAACGACGAAAGCCCGAAAAAAGTCCGTCCGTTGCGCCAGAGGCTCGAATGCTGATGGCCGGTGTTGACCAAAGCGGCATGGCTGTCGCGGGACGAGCCGGGCGGTTTCGCCGCCCTGGCCGCGATGCTCGACAGCGGGCTGATACAGCTCGCTGCTTGCAACGGACGCGGGTAAGTAACCCGCCGCCTTGAAAATCCCAAGCTGCCAATGTTGATGGTAAGCACCTCACAAAGAACAACTTGAGTCGCTATCCTTAGACCGGCGCTGACTCGATTCTCGTCCCGATTCGCGGGCATCGCCACCGGAACTCCCGGCCAATATCCGGCGACGGCCTATTCTTGATGCCGATGAAGCCGAAGAGCGCTCAGTTTCGTTCGACTAGCTCGAAATGGGCCTATCTTCCCCTTCGCCGGGACCGGCGGTTCTTCATAACACTTACAAGAGCGAGCGCTCCAGGGAATCGCGTTCCATGATCACCGCGGCGAGTTCTTCTCATTGCACGCCGGGCGGATGGGCTACCCCGTGGACGATCGGCTCAGTGATACTCGGCTGGACCGACATCGGCCGGACATCGCGCGGTCCCGCGATGATGTCAGAGCGAATGGACAGCCCGGAGGAGTTCTTGACTAATCAGTCAGAAATCCTACAATGACGCCATGGCACGACCGAGGGAATTCGACCGCGACCGGGCCTTGAGGCGAGCGATGCACGTGTTCTGGGAGCACGGGTACGAGGCCACCTCGACGGACGACCTCCTCCGCGCGATGGGCATCGGGCGCCAGAGCATGTACGACGCCTTCGGCGACAAGCACCGGCTCTACTTGGAGGCCCTGCAGCTGTACGAGACGGAGACCGGGTCGGAGCTGTTCGCTCGGTTCACGAGGGCGTCTTCGCCATTTGCCGCGCTGTGCGACCATGTCCTCTCGGTCGCCGAGGGCTCGCCCCTCGACCTGTCGCGGGGATGCTTCCACGTCAATGCGACGACCGAGCTGGCTTCCTCGGACCCGGACGTCGGGGCGATGGTCCGCACCAGCGGTTCTCGATGCGTCGCCGCATTTGAAGTCATCCTGAAGGAGGCGAAGCGTCGCGGCGAGGTGGATCCCTCGGTCCATGAACGGGTCGCCGCGAACTTTCTGCTCAATACGATTCGCGGATTGCGCGTGAGCGCCAAGGCCGGGGTCCCTCCCGATGACCTTCGCGGGATCGCCGCGTTGGCGATCTCGAGGCTGAAGCCGCGCTGAACGGCATTTTTTTTTGCGGGTTTCTAGACTGATCTGTCCAAAACCAACACGAGAGGAGCGGGGAGAGCATGGCGAACATGACGCAGGGGCTGGCCGGGAAGGTTGCCCTGGTGACGGGCGGGTCGCGCGGATCGGGGCGGCCATCGCCCGGCGGCTCGCAAGCGACACGGCGGCCGTCGCCGTCACCTACAATACCTCGCCGGAGAAGGCGAACGAGGTCGTCCGGGAGATCGAGGCGGGAGGCGGCAAGGCTCTCGCGATCAAGGCCGATGGCGCCGACGCGTCGGCGGTCAAGGCCGCGGTTGCCGAGACGGTCGAGCATTTCGGCCGCCTTGACGTGCTCGTCAACAACGCGGGCATCCTCCTGTTGGGGTCCGTCGACGACTTCTCGCTCGAGGACTTCGACAGGATCGTCGCCGTGAACGTCCGGGCAATCTTCGCGGCGGTGCAGGAAGCGTCGAAGCACATGGGCGAGGGAGGCCGCGTCGTCAACATCGGGAGCATGGTGGCCGACCGGACCGGGTTCCCGGGCGCGGCGTTCTACGGGATGACCAAGACGGCGGTGGCGTCGATGACGCGCGGGTTCGCGATCGACCTGGCCCCGCGCGGCATCACCGTGAACAACATCCAGCCCGGACCGACCAAGACGGACATGAATCCCGCGGATGGGCCGTCCGCCGATAGGCTGAGAAGCATGATCCCGCTGAAGCGATACGGCACGGCCGAGGAGGTCGCGGGTTTCGTGGCATATCTCGCGAGCTCCGAATCCGGCTTCGTGACCGGGGCCAGCCTGACCATCGATGGCGGCCTGACCATCTGACGAGTCCACCGGGCAGGGTTTCCGTCGCCGGCCCGCGACGGACAAGCGGACCGGCACACGGCCATGACCGCCGTGAGCTTGACTTTGGCCGAGGTTCTACATCGATCCGAGATCACACCCGATGCGCCTCGTGGGGGGCATGGCCCGGGGCCCGATCGG